>CP107927.1:4800000-9463096 GCA_036028775.1 Spirillospora sp. NBC_00431
AGACCACCCGAACCACGCAACCGACACTCGGCATCGGGTTAAGGACAGGCGCTCCGGCGAATTCCGCTGGACAGAATGGATCGGGTTCAGGAGGTGACTTCGGTGCGGTCGCCGCCCCAGAGGGTGTGGAAGGTGCCTTCGCGGTCGGTCCGGCGGTAGGTGTGGGCGCCGAAGTAGTCGCGCTGGCCCTGGGTGAGGGCGGCCGGGAGGCGCGGGGCCCGGAGCGAGTCGTAGTAGGCGAGGGCGGTGGAGAATCCGGGCACCGGGACGCCGAGTTTGGCGGCGATGCCGACGACGTCGCGCCAGGCGTCCTGTGCGTCGCCGAGCGCCTCGGCGAAGTAGGCGTCGGCCAGGAGGGTCGGGGTCCGCGGGTCGGCCTCGTAGGCGGCGCGGATGTGGTCGAGGAAGCGGGCGCGGATGATGCAGCCGCCGCGCCAGATGGTGGCCATGGCGCCGAGGTCGATGTTCCAGCCGTACTCGGCGCTGCCCGCCTGGATCTCGTGGAAGCCCTGCGCGTAGGCGACGATCTTGGACGCGTACAGGGCCTTCTCGACGGCCTCGGGGATGCCGGACGAGGAGACGGCGCCGTTACGGGACGGCCCCGGGAGGTTCTGGGCGGCCTCGCGGAGGGCGGCGTGGCCGGAGACGGAGCGGGCGAAGACCGCCTCGGCGATGCCGCCCACGGGGACGCCGAGGTCGAGGGCGGTCTGGACGGTCCAGCGGCCGGTGCCCTTCTGCTCGGCCTGGTCGAGGACGACGTCCACGAACGGGCGGCCGGTGGACGCGTCGGTGTGCGCGAGGACCTCGGCGGTGATCTCGATGAGGTAGGAGCCGAGGCGGCCGGTGTTCCAGGTGCGGAAGACCTCGGCGATCTCGGCGGGGGCGAGGCCGGCGGCGTGCCTGAGCAGGTCGTAGGACTCGGCGATCAGCTGCATGTCGGCGTACTCGATGCCGTTGTGCACCATCTTCACGAAGTGCCCGGCGCCGTCGGGGCCGACGTGGGCGCAGCAGGGCGTGCCGTCCACCTTGGCGGAGATGTCCTCCAGGAGCGGGCCGAGCGCCTCGTACGACGCGGCGGAGCCGCCCGGCATGATGCTCGGGCCGTGCAGCGCGCCCTCCTCGCCGCCGGAGATGCCGGCGCCGACGAAGTGGACACCGCGTTCGCGGAGGGCTGATTCGCGGCGGCGGGTGTCGGTGAAGTTGGCGTTGCCACCGTCGACGATCATGTCTCCCGGGTCGAGGAGGGGCGCGAACTCGTCGATGACCGCGTCGGTCGGGGCGCCCGCCTTCACCATGATCACCAGGCGGCGGGGGCGTTCGAGCGACGCGACGAACCTCTCCGGCGTGTCGGCGGGGAGGAAGGTGCCCTCGTGGCCGAACTCGTCCACGAGGGACTTGGTCCTGGCGGGGGTGCGGTTGTGAACGGCGACGGGATGTCCGTGCCGGGCGAGGTTGCGGGCCAGGTTGCGGCCCATCACCGCGAGGCCCGTGACTCCGATACGCGCCGTTTCCATTGGATCGCTCCTCCTCGTGTGCCACCCTGATCAAGGGGTTGTACGCGGGTCCATGATCCCCCCGTTCGGGCGCCGGCCATCGCATGCCCGCGCCACACGCGGGAACGGGACGCGCGTCGAGTGATCTCTACCGATGGTGTCATTCTCCAGGGGGTGCGAATGCTGGGACTGCCGGACGATGCGGCGGCGTGTCTCTTCGATCTCGACGGGGTGCTGACCAGGACGGCGGCCGTGCACGCCGCCGCCTGGAAGGAGATGTTCGACGGCTACCTGCGCGAGCGGGCACGGCGCGACGGCGGGCCCTTCACCGAGTTCGACCCGGTCAAGGACTACGGCCGGTACGTCGACGGGAAGAAGCGCGAGGACGGGACGCGCTCGTTCCTGGAGTCGCGCGGCATCGAGCTGCCCGAGGGCGACCCGGACGACCCGCCGGAGAACGAGACGGTCCGTGGTCTCGGCAACCGCAAGAACGCGCTCGTCCTCCAGCTGATCGAGGAGAAGGGCGTCGAGACGTTCGACGGGTCGATCGACTACGTCCGCGCGGCGCGCGAGGCTGGGCTGAAGACGGCGGTGGTGTCGTCCAGCGCCAACACCGTCCAGGTGCTGCGGACGGTCGGCATCACCGGCCTGTTCGACGCGCGGGTCGACGGCGTGACCGCGGCGGAGCGGAACCTGCCCGGCAAGCCGGCGCCCGACATGTTCCTCGCGGGGGCGCGGGAAGTGGGCGTCGCGGCGGAGCGGGCCGTGGTGTTCGAGGACGCGCTCGCCGGCGTGCAGGCGGGGCGGGCCGGCGGGTTCGCCTACGTGGTGGGCGTCAACCGGGTCGACGCCGCGCACGCCACGGCCCTCGCCGAGCAGGGCGCCGACATCGTGGTCTCCGACCTGTCCGAATTGATGGAGGGGAAGTGACAGAGCGGGATGGGCTGAACTCGGCCGACAGGCCGGTGTTCACGGTGGAGCCCTGGTGCGTGCGGGAGCCGGAGCTGCGGCTCGACCGGCTGGCGCAGACCGAGTCGGTGTTCGCGCTGTCCAACGGGCATGTCGGGATGCGCGGCAACCTCGACGAGGGCGAGCCGCACGGGCTGCCGGGGACGTATCTGAACTCGTTCTACGAGCAGCGCCCGCTGCCGCACGCGGAGACGGCCTACGGCTATCCGGAGTCGGGCCAGACGGTCATCAACGTGACCAACGGCAAGGTGATCCGGCTGCTGGTGGACGACGAGCCGCTCGACCTGCGGTACGGCCGCGTCCTGCACCACGAGCGGATCCTGGACATGCGGGCCGGCACGCTGACCCGGCATGTGGAGTGGACGTCCCCGGTCGACAAGACGATCAAGGTGACGTCGGTCCGGATCGTGTCGCTGACGCAGCGCGCGGTCGCGGCGGTCTGCTACGAGGTCGAGCCGGTCGACCAGGCGGTCCGGGTGGTCGCGCAGTCGGAGCTGGTCGCCAACGAGGCGCTGCCCGGCGGCGGCAAGGACCCGCGCTCGTCGGCGATCCTGGAGAGCCCCCTCGTCAGCGAGGAGCACGTCGCCAACGGCACCAAGGTCCTGCTGCTGCACCGGACGCGGCAGAGCGGCCTGCGGATGGCGGCGGGCATGTCGCACGACATCGAGGGCCCGAAGTCGATGGCGATCGACACCGAGAGCTCCAACGACGTCGGCCGGCTGACGGTCGCGACGCGCCTGGAGCCGGGGCAGCGGCTGCGGATCGTCAAGTACATCGCGTACGGGTGGTCGAGCCGGCGGTCCAGGCCCGCGCTGCACGACCAGGTGGTCGGGGCGCTGGCGGGCGCGCGGCAGACCGGCTGGGACGGCCTGCTCGACGAGCAGCGCAAATACCTGGACGAGTTCTGGGAGGGCGCGGACGTCGAGGTCGAGGGCGACGCGGAGATCCAGCAGGCCGTCAGGTTCGGGCTGTTCCACGTCCTTCAGGCGGGGGCGCGCGCGGAACGCCGCATGATCCCGGCCAAGGGCCTGACCGGGCCCGGCTACGACGGCCACACGTTCTGGGACACCGAGACCTTCGTCATGCCCGTGCTGACGTACACGTCGCCGGGCGCCGCGGCGGACGCGCTGGCGTGGCGGCACATGACGCTGCCGCTCGCGGTCGAGCGCGCCACGCAGCTCGGCCTGGACGGCGCCGCGTTCCCGTGGCGGACGATCCGCGGCCACGAGTGCTCGGGCTACTGGCCCGCCGGGACGGCCGCGTTCCACATCAACGCCGACATCTCCGACGCCGTCGTCCGGTACGTGGACGCGACCGAAGACCACCAGTTCGAGCGGGAGATCGGCCTGGACATCCTGGTGCAGACCGCCCGGCTCTGGCGGAGCCTCGGCCACCACGACGTCGGCGGCGTGTTCCGCATCGACGGCGTCACCGGCCCCGACGAGTACAGCGCCATCGTGGACAACAACGTCTACACCAACCTCATGGCGCGCCGGAACCTGCTGGAGGCCGCGGAGATGGCGATGCGCCATCCCGACGTGGCCGACCGGCTGGGCGTGGACGCCGAGGAGGCCGCGTCGTGGCGGGACGCGGCGGCGGCGATGCTGATCCCCTACGACGACCGGCTGGGCGTCCACCCGCAGAGCGAGGGGTTCACCAACCACGCCCGCTGGGACTTCGCCGCCACCAAACCCGACCACTACCCGCTGCTGCTGAACTTCCCGTACTTCGACCTGTACCGCAAGCAGGTCGTCAAGCAGGCCGACCTGGTGCTGGCGCTGCACCTGTGCGGGGAGGCGTTCACCGAGGAGCAGAAGGTCCGCGACTTCGCCTACTACGAGGGGCTGACCGTCCGCGACTCGTCCCTGTCGGCGCAGACGCAGGCCGTGGTGGCGGCGGAGGTCGGGCAGCTGGAGCTGGCGCACGACTATCTCGGCGAGACCGCGCTGATGGACCTGCACGACCTGAACCGCAACACCCGCGACGGGCTGCACATCGCGTCGATGGCGGGCGCGTGGAGCGGGCTCGTCGCCGGTTTCGGCGGGATGCGGGCGGGCGGCGGCAAGCTGCGGTTCGCGCCTCGGCTGCCGGGCGGCATCAGCCGGCTGGCGTTCCGGATGCGCTACCGCGGCAGCCTGATCAAGGTCAACGTGACGGCGGACGCGGCGTCCTACGAGCTGCTGGACGGCCCCGGCATCAAGCTGTGGCACCACGGCGAGCCGTTCACGCTCGCGGACGAGCCGATCGAGCTGCCGATCGAGCAGATCCAGACGCGCCCGGCACCGGCCCAGCCGTCCGGCCGCGAGCCGATGCCCCGCCGCATCGACCCCCACGGCCACGGCCCCCGCCGCTGAGCGAGGCGCCTGGTCGGTCAGTTGGTCGGTCAGTTGGTGGGGCAGGCGTCGGCGTGGCAGGGGTTGGGGACGTCGTGGGCGTCGGCCTCGTCCGTTGGGCGGGGGCCGGTCGTGCCGTGGCGGACGAGGAGGCGGCGGGGGCCCGGGCCCTCGTCGCCGAGCCGGTCGAAGGGGTTGGCGAGGGCGCATTTGTTGATGGACAGGCAGCCGCAGCCGATGCAGTCGGTGAGGTCGTCGCGGAGCCGTTCGAGCTGGCGGATGCGGTCGTCCAGAGCGCTGCGCCAGTTCTCCGACAGCCGCGCCCAGTCGTCCACCGTGGGGGTGCGTTCCTCCGGCAGGGTGCTGAGCGCCTCGCGGATGTCGCTGAGCGGGATGCCGACCCGCTGCGAGACCTTGATGAACGACACGCGGCGGAGCGTGTCGCGGCTGAAGCGCCGCTGGTTGCCCGCCGTGCGGCGGCTGCTGATCAGGCCCTTGGACTCGTAGAAGTGCAGCGCGGAGACGGCCACGCCGCTCCGCTCCGCGAGCTGACCCACGGTCAGTTCGTGCAACCGGTGCTCAAGCCGTGTCATGAACCGCATCCTATGCGACCTCAACCGCGGTCGAGGTTTCTGGTGAGGCGGGGAGGCAAGCGCCCGCCCGCCGAGGTCGTCGGCGGGCGGGCGCGCGGCGGCGAGCCGGTCTAGTGCTCCAGGCGGCGGACGAGGCCGTGGTACTCGTCCCACAGCGCCTTCGGCATGTGGTCACCGAACTTGTCGAAGTGCTCCGGGACAAGGGCGGCTTCCTGCTTCCACACCTCGGTGTCGACCGAAAGCAGCGTGTCGAGGTCGGCGTCGTCGAGGTCGAGACCCTCGGTGTCGAGCGCCTGCCTGGTCGGCAGGTGCCCGATCGGGGTCTTGACGGCGTCGGCCTGCCCGTTGAGGCGCTCGACGATCCACTTCAGGACGCGGCTGTTCTCCCCGAAGCCGGGCCAGATGAACTTGCCGTCGGCGTTCTTGCGGAACCAGTTGACGTAGTAGATCCGTGGCAGCTTCTCGGCGTCGGTGGCCTTGCCGATGTCGAGCCAGTGGCCGAAGTAGTCGCCCATGTTGTAGCCGCAGAACGGCAGCATGGCGAACGGGTCGCGGCGCAGCTCGCCGACCGTGCCCTCGGCGGCGGCGGTCTTCTCCGACGCGACGTTCGCGCCGAGGAACACGCCCTGCTGCCAGTCGAACGACTCGGTGACGAGCGGGACGGCGGACGCGCGCCGCCCGCCGAACAGGATCGCGGAGATCGGGACGCCCTTCGGGTCCTCCCACTCGTCGGCGATGATCGGGCACTGCCCGGCCGGGGTGGTGAAGCGGGCGTTCGGGTGCGCGGCCAGGGTGCCGGAGGCGGGCGTCCAGTCGTCGCCGCGCCAGTCGGTGAGATGCGCGGGAGGCTCGTCGGTGAGGCCCTCCCACCACACGTCGCCGTCGTCGGTGAGCGCCACGTTCGTGAAGATGCTGTTGCCCCAGAGCGTCTTCACGGCGTTGGCGTTGGTGCTCTCACCGGTGCCGGGCGCGACGCCGAAGAACCCGGCCTCCGGGTTGATCGCGTAGAGGCGGCCGTCGTCGCCGAACCGCATCCAGGCGATGTCGTCGCCGATCGTCTCGACCTTCCAGCCGGGGATGGTCGGCTCCAGCATGGCGAGGTTCGTCTTGCCGCACGCCGACGGGAACGCGGCGGCGACGTAGCGGGTCTCGCCCACGGGCGGCGTGAGCTTCAGGATGAGCATGTGCTCGGCCATCCAGCCCTCGTCGCGCGCCATCGTGGACGCGATCCGCAGCGCGTAGCACTTCTTGCCGAGCAGCGCGTTGCCGCCGTACCCGGACCCGTACGACCAGATCTCCCGCGTCTCGGGGAAGTGCGTGATGTATTTGGTGGAATTGCACGGCCACTTGGCGTCGGCTTGACCCGGCTCCAGCGGAGCGCCCACGGAGTGGACGGCCTTGACGAACGAGCCGCGCTCCTCGATGAGCCGCAGCGCGTCCGTCCCCATCCGCGTCATGATCCGCATGGACACGGCGACGTAGGCGGAGTCGGTGATCTCCACGCCGAGCTGCGAGATGTTGCCGCCGAGCGGGCCCATGCAGAACGGCACCACGTACATGGTGCGGCCCTTCATGCAGCCGTCGAAGAGGCCGCCGAGGGTCTCGCGCATCTCGTCCGGCGCGATCCAGTTGTTGGTCGGGCCGGCGTCCTCCTCCTTCTCGGAGCAGATGAACGTGCGGTCCTCGACGCGGGCGACGTCGGTCGGGTCGGACGCCGCGTAAAAGCTGTTGGGCCGTTTGGCCGGGTCGAGGCGCGTGAGCGTGCCCTGGTCGACGAGAAGCCCGGTCAGCCGCTCCCATTCGGCGTCCGAGCCGTCGCACCATTCGACGCGGTCCGGCTTGGCCAGCTCGGCTATCCCGCGTACCCACTCAGTCAGTTCGGTGTGGCCGGTAGGGGCCTGGTCGGCCCCGGGGACCTGGTTGGACACGGGCAACTCCTTCAGCTGTTCGCAGGATGTTTGCATGATGAACAAGACCCGCCGTTTTTGCCATTTGGTCTGGACCAATCCCGTCCGCTTTTGGGGCTTCATGCCCGTATTTGTGATAGATGTCACCGGCTGACGGTCATGCTGGGAGATGTTCCGGGTCCGTGGGCGTAGACGCGCTCAAGCTGGGTAAACGTGCGTTTCGGTGGCCTTCACGGCCGCCCAGATCGTGCTGCCCTCGGACAGCCGAAGCTCGGCGACGGCCGCGGGGGTCACCTCCGCGACCGCGTCGAAGGGCGGCCCCGACAGGCGCACCCGGACGCGATCGCCCTGCGGTTCGATCGCGGCCACGCGGGCCCGCCACAGGTTGCGCGGGCTGCCGTCGGGACGCGTCCGGTACAGCGCCACCGCCGATGGCGCGAAGGCAAGGAAGACCTCACCTTCGAGCGAGTCGACCGTGCCGAGCGTCGTCTCGCCGTCACCGACGGTGACCGTGCCCGCCTCGGCGCGGCCCCGGTACAGGTTCAGCCCGACCAGGCGCGCGACGTAGTCGGTGCGGGGACGGCGGGCGACCTCGGCGGGCGTCCCCTCCTGGACGAGGCGTCCGGCTTCGACGACGGCGATGCGGTCGGCCAGCACCATCGCGTCCAGGGTGTCGTGGGTGACGAGCACGGCCGCGCCCGCGAACCCGGCGAGATGGCGGCGGAGCGCGGCCCTGATCTCCATCCGCGTGTGGACGTCGAGGGCGGCGAGCGGCTCGTCCAGCAGGAGCAGGCCGGGCTCGACGGCCAGCGCGCGGGCGAGGGCGACGCGCTGCGCCTGCCCGCCCGACAGCGCCCGCGGCCGGGCGGACGCGAACTCCGCCAGCCCGACGCGCTCCAGCCATCCGGCGGCTCGGCGGCGGGCATCGCGACGCCCCGCGCCCTGGCAGCGGAGCCCGAACGCGACGTTCTCCAGGGCGCTGAGGTGCGGGAACAGCAGGTAGTCCTGGAAGACCATGCCGATGCCGCGGCGGTCGGGCGGCAGCGGGCGCAGGTCGTGGCCGTCCACCCGGACGTGCCCGCCCGCCATCGCGACGAGCCCGGCCAGGGCGCGCAGCGCGGTGCTCTTGCCCGCCCCGTTCGGGCCGAGCAGCGCCACGACCTCGCCGGGCGCGGCGGTGAGCGCGAGGTCGAGGTCGAACGCGGCGCGCCGCACCACCAGCCGCGCCTCCAGCCCCCGCGTCGCTGCTCCCGGTGGGGGGCCGACCCCCCGCACCCCCCGGTTCGCTTCGCTCATGACGTGTTCACCCAGCGGTCTCTGAGCGCCGCGAGGACGATGACCGACACCGCCAGCAGGACGAGGCTGAGCACGATCGCGGCCTGCGGGTCGGTCTCCAGCGCCAGGTAGACGGCCAGCGGCATCGTCTGCGTTCGGCCGGGGAAGTTGCCCGCGAACGTGATCGTCGCGCCGAACTCGCCGAGCGCCCGCGCCCAGCACAGCACGGACCCGGCCGCGACGCCGGGCGCGACCAGCGGCAGCGTGACCCTCCGGAAGATCGTCCAGCGGCCCGCGCCGAGCGTGGCGGCGGCCTCCTCGTAGCGCAGGTCGGCGGCGCGCAGCGCGCCCTCGACGCTGATCACCAGGAACGGCATCGCCACGAACGTCTCGGCGAGCACGACCCCGGCCGTGGTGAACGGGAACGTGATGCCGAACGCGTCGTCCAGCCACTCGCCGACCAGCCCGCGCCGCCCGAGCACGAGCAGCAGCGCGACGCCGCCGACCACGGGAGGCAGCACCAGCGGCACGGTCACCAGGGCCCGGACGAGCCGGACGCCGGGGAACGGGACCCGGGCCAGCGTCCAGGCCAGCGGGACGCCGAGCAGCAGGCACAGGCCGGTGGCGAGCGTCGCGGTGACCAGCGACAGGCGAAGCGCGTCGAGCACCTGATCCTGCATGAGGCGGGTGCCGAGCGTCGACCACGGGGCGCGGACGAGCAGCCCCGCGAGCGGCAGCACCAGGAACCCCAGCCCGGCGAGCGCGGGCAGCAGCAGGGTCAAGGGGGGACGTCCGACCGGCCCGTCGGCGTCCTTCACGGCGCCTCGAAACCGGCCCGGGTCAGAACCGTCGCGCCTTCCGGCCCCAGCACGAGCCGGATGAACTCCTTCGCCAGCGCGCTCTGCGGGGCCTTCGCGACCTCCACGATCGGGTAATCGTTGATCGCTCGCGCCGCCTCCGGGAACTCGATGCCCGTGACCTTGCCGCCCGCCGCCCTGACGTCGGTGCGGTAGACGAGCCCGGCGTCGGCCTCGCCGAGGCCGACCTTGGTGAGGACGGCCTTCACGTCCTGCTCCCGCGACACCGCCTCGACCTCGACCCTCGCGGCGGCGAGCGCGTCCTTCGCGGCGGCCCCGCACGGAACCTGGACCGCGCACAGCACGACCTTGAGCCCGGGCCTGGCGAGGTCGCCGGCCTTGACCACCTTGCCGGGGTTGTCCCTGGGGACGGCGATGACCAGGCGGTTCCTGGTGAATACCAGCGGTTTCCCGGTGGCGTCACCGGCGTCGGTCACGGTCTTCATGGTGGCGGGGCTCGCGGCCGCGAACACGTCCGCCGGGGCGCCCTGCGTGATCTGCCGCGCGAGCGTCGAGCTGCCGCCGAAGTTGAACCTGACCTTCACGCCGGGATGCGCGTCCTCGAACGTCCGGCCGAGCGTGGTGAACGTCTCGGTGAGCGAGGCGGCGGCGAACACCGTCGGCGTCCCGCCGTCGCCGCCGCTGCCGCCCGTCGCGGACCCGCCGTCGTCGACCTCGCCGCAGCCCGCCCCGAAGGCGAGCACGACGGCCAGCACGACGGCGAGGACGGCCATGGCGGACGGCTTGCGCACGATGCTCCTCAGTCCGGCAGCTCGACGATGACGTTGGTCGACTTCACGACGGCCTCGGCGACCACGCCGACGCGCAGCCCGAGATCGTCGGCCGCCTCGCGGCTCATCAGCGACACGACCCGGAACGGCCCGGCCTGGATCTCCACCTGCGCCATCACCCCGTCGCGGACGACGTCGGTCACGATGCCCCGCATCCGGTTGCGCGCCGAGGAGAACCGCACGCCCTGGTCGGACGGCGCGCCGCCGCCGCGCGCCTGGTCGCGCACGAACGAGGCGAGCTCGGCCCCCGGGACGAGCCGGTGCCCGTGCTCGTCCCGGGACGCCGGGAGCCGCCCGCCGTCCACCCAGCGCCGGACCGTGTCCGCGCTGACCCCGAGCAGCGCCGCCGCCTCACTGATCCGGAACGTCGTCACGGACCCCAGCGTAACGATCCGCAGATGCGAGGAAAAGAGCGATGTCAAGCCGGAGCATGCAAGTCAGCGGTGGCGATGTCCGTCGCAGTTGCGGTTCAGCGCGCCTCCAGCAGGACTTCCGTGATCATTCCGAGGCAGGACCAGTCGACGAGGCGCTCGCGCCTGATCCGCCCGAACGCGGCCACCTCCACGTAGGTGCGCTCCCCGTCGGCCGCCAGGCCGTGCGTCCCGGACGACGACAGCCGAGCCAGCTCATCGCCGGTGATCTCGGCGGAGAACAGGTGCGCCCGATGCCCCGACATCGTGGCGTTGACCTGCCGCGTCCCGTGCTCGCGCAGCCGCGACGCGTCCAGCGCCAGGCCCGTCTCCTCCTCGACCTCCGCCAGCGCCACCCGCGACGGGTCGCCGTTCCCGGAGCCGCCCGGCACCTCGTGGACGAACCCGTTCACGCACGGGCTCCGGAACTCCCGGACGAGCACGACCTCCGTCTCGTCGAGCGTCTCCCCCGGCCGGTACAGGACGACGACGGAGACGTCCGGACGCCCGACGACGATCTCGTTGTCCTTCACCCGCCCCTCGGCCGCGACGTGCATCCGGACGTGCAGCGCCCAATGGTTGCCGAACCGGAACACCACCCGCGCGCCGAGCAGGACGTTGCCCGCCGCGCACTGGCCCGCGTACCAGCACCGCAGCGACTCCTCGCGCCACAGCAGCAGCGGGATCTCCCGTTCCCCGCCCGTCCGGGAGGCGCCCGGGCCGATCCGGTCGAGCGCCGCGGCCACCGTCGCCGGGAGGTCGGTCGCCGTCGGCACCCCCGACTTGGCGGCGTAGTGCAGCAGGTAGCGGTTCTTCGGCGCCTGCGGCGGGGCGCCGAAGACGGTCCGCCCGCTGTCGTGCCACATGCCCCACTCCACGTTGGTGGTGAACGCGGGCATGGTGGCCAGGTCGCGCGGCACGTAGAAGATCACCTCGTCGGACAGGTGCAGGCAGCGCTCCTCCCACTCGACCTGGCCGACATAGTCGTCATGGAGGCCGTGCCGGTGCTCGGGGACGAACACGACGAGCCGTCCCGGCCCGCGCCACCGCTCGCGCAGCGCGGTGATCGCGGCGGGACGCCACGATTCGACCTCGGGCGACCGGGGCGTGGGGCCCGCGAGGAAGACGGCGGCGTCCCAGCGGTCGGGCGGTTCCTCGCGCGCGTACACGACATCGAGGCCGGTCCCTGGACTGTCGGCTCCCATGCGATTCGCTCCTCTCACCCACGCCCGTGTGGAGTGGTCTTGCGGGGGTAGTGGTGGGTCTAAACCAGAATCACACGCCCGGTCAGGAGGAATGATCATGACTGGGACCATGCGCGCTCCCCGCTCCCGGGGCGGCATCAGCGGCGTGCTGCTGGTGCTGCTCGGCATCTGGGGCGGCCTGCTCCCCTTCGTCGGCCCGTACTTCGACTTCGGGTTCGCCCCGGACGACGCCTGGGTGTACGACACCGACCGGCTCCAGCTCGTCATCGCGCCCGCCGTGGCGGTGGTGCTCGGCGGGCTGATCGTGCTCGCCGCCGCCAACCGCGCGTTCGCGATGTTCGGCGCCTGGATCGCCGCGCTCGGCGGCGCCTGGTTCGTCGTCGGCACGTCCGTCGCCACGCTGTGGGACGTCGACGGTATCGGCGCCCCGCTCGGGTCGGGCGAGGGGCAGCGGCTCGCGGAGCAGCTGTCCGGGTTCACCGGCCTCGGTGTCGCCGTCGCGTTCCTCGCCGGGCTCGCGCTCGGCCGCTTCGCGGTGATCGGCGTCCGGGAGTCGGAGCCGCCCGCCGACGCCGGGCGGGCGAGCTCGACGTCCACCCAGCCGCTGGTGTACGGGCGGTACGCGCGGGAGAACCCGCCCGCGCCGACCCCGGCACATCCCGGCGACCAGCGCATCGCGGGCGAGCCGCGCTACGACCGGTAGCGGCCCCGCCGCGACCGTCACCGCGGCCGCCGTCGGCCGCGCGGCCGGTGGCGGCCGTGACGGCGCATGCCCCGGACGTTATCCGCTACTTCTTGCCCTTGCCGCGCTTCTCGCGGATCTTCATGGCGATGTCGAGGGGCGTCCCGGCGAAGCCGAACTCCTCGCGCAGCCGCCGCTCGATGAACCGCCGGTAACCCTCCTCCAGGAACCCGGACGTGAACAGCACGAACCGCGGCGGCCGCACACCCGCCTGCGTCGCGAACAGCACGCGCGGCTGCTTGCCGCCGCGCACCGGATGCGGATGCGAGCTGACCAGGTCGGCGAAGAACTGGTTGAGCTTGGACGTCGGGACGCGGGTCCCCCAGCCCTCCAAAGCCGTGTCGATGGCCGGGACCAGCTTCTCCATGTGCCGCCCGGTCTTGGCGGAGACGTTCACGCGCGGCGCCCAGCGCGCGTGGTGCAGCTGCCGGTCGATCTCCCGCTCCAGGTAGTGGCGGCGCTCCTCGTCCAGCAGGTCCCACTTGTTGTAGGCGATGACCAGCGCCCGGCCCGAGGCGACCACCATCGAGATGATCCGCAGGTCCTGCTCGGCGAGCGGCTGGTCGGCGTCGACGAGCACGACGGCGACCTCGGCGCGTTCCAGCGCCGACTGGGTGCGCAGCGTCGCGTAGAAGTCGGCGCCCTGGTTCTCGCGGTGCCGCCGCCTGATCCCGGCGGTGTCGATGAACCGCCAGGTCCGGCCGCCGAGGTCGATCAGCTCGTCGACCGGGTCGCGGGTCGTTCCCGCCACCGCGTCGACGACCGCGCGGTTCTCGCCCGCGACCTTGTTCAGCAGGCTCGACTTGCCGACGTTGGGACGGCCCAGCAGCGCGATCCGGCGCGGCCCGCCCGGCTCCTCGTCGAACGTCTCCGGCGGCGCCTCCGCCGGCAGCGCGGCCAGGACCGCGTCGAGCAGGTCGCCGCTGCCGCGGCCGTGCAGCGCGCTGACCGGGTGCGGCTCGCCGATGCCGAGCGACCACAGCAGCGACGCGTCCGCCTCGACGGCGGCGTTGTCGACCTTGTTGGCGACCAGCACCACCGGTTTGCCCGAGCGGCGCAGGATCTCCACGACGGCCTCGTCCACGTCGGTGGCGCCGACGGTCGCGTCGACGACGAACATCACCACGTCGGCCAGGTCGACCGCCAGCCGGGCCTGCTCGGCGATCGCCGCGGCCAGCCCGGCCGAGTCGGGCAGCCAGCCGCCGGTGTCGACGACGGTGAACCGGCGGCCGCTCCACGTCGCGTCGTAGGCGACCCGGTCGCGGGTCACGCCCGGGACGTCCTCCACGACGGCCTCGCGGCGGCCGAGGATCCGGTTGACCAGGGTCGACTTGCCGACGTTCGGCCGCCCGACCACCGCCACGACGGGCGCCGGGCCCTCGTCGGCGGCGACGTCCTGGACGACGTCGACGGTCTCGATCTCGTTATCGTTCACTGTGACTTCTCCGCGGGCGCCGTCCGGCGGCCCGTTCACTCATGCTCTTTGGCGAGGCGGACGACCGCCTCGATGACCTCGGCGAGGCTCAGCTCCGTCGAGTCGATCTCGTGCGCGTCGCCCGCCCTGGTCAGCGGCGACGCCTTCCGGGTGGAGTCGAGCCGGTCGCGGCGCGCCTGCTCGGCCCGGGTGACCGTGACCGACGCGCCCGGGTCGGCCGCGAGCTCCTTCGCGCGGCGCGCCGCGCGGGTCTCCTCGCTGGCGGTCAGATACACCTTGACCGGCGCGTCCGGCGCGACGACGGTGCCGATGTCGCGGCCCTCCACCACGATCCCGCCGGACCCGATGATCTCGCGTTGCAGCTCGACCATCCGGGCGCGGACCGCCGGGACGGAGCTGACCGCGCTGACCGCGTTCGTCACGTCGCGGGTGCGGATCGGGCCGGACACGTCCGTCCCGTCCACCATGATCGCCGGCGCGTCCGGGTCGGTGCCGGACACGATCACCGGCTCCGCCGCGCGGGCCTCGACGGCGCCCGCGTCCTCGACCGGGACGCCGTTGTCGAGCATCCACCACGTCACGGCGCGGTACATGGCGCCCGTGTCCAGGTAGCGGAGCCCGAGCGCGCGGGCCACGCCCTTGGACGCGCTGGACTTGCCCGACCCGGAGGGTCCGTCCATGGCGATGACGAGCGGCACGATCGATCCCTCTCTAAGTTCACCGGGCGCGCGGACGTCCCCCGGTGCGAGCCCCGGCGAACCAGGCTACCGGCCCCGCGGCACCGGCACGGCCCGCCGTACCGTCACGAAGCGCTGTCCCCGGCCGGGGACGGGACGGACCAGCCCCGCGCCCGCAGCTCGCCGGCCAGCCGCTCCGCCGCCTCCGGCACCACCGCGATCTCCAGCACGCCGAGCGGCCGGCCCGGCGAATGCTCGATCGTCACGTCCTCGATGTTGACCTGCGCGATCCCCGCCGCCTGGAAGATCATCCCGAGCTCGCCAGGACGGTCCGGGATGACCACCTGGACGATCGCGTACGCGGACGGGTCGCCGCCGTGCTTGCCCGGGATGCGGGACCGGCCGGCGTTCCCGCGCAGCAGCAGGTCGGCCACGTGCGCGGCGGCCTCCTCGCTGCCGTCGCGCAGCAGCGACGCCGCCACCGCCAGATCGGTCGCGACGGCCTCCAGCACGTCCGCGACGGGCTGGGAGTTCGCCGACAGGATGCCGATCCACAGCCGGGGGTCGCTCGCCGCGATGCGGGTGACGTCCCGGACGCCCTGCCCGGACAGGCCGAGCGCGACGTCGTCGGCGCCGGTGAGCCGGGCGGCGACCGCGGCCGACACCACATGCGGGCCGTGCGAGACGAGCGCGACGGCCCGGTCGTGGTCGGCGGCGTCGACCTCGACGGGCATCGCGCCGCACGCCTTCGCCAGGCCCCTGACCATCTCCACCGTCTCCGGCGCCGCCTGCGCGGGCGCGCACAGCGCCCACGGGCGGCCGAGGAAAAGGTCGGCGCGGGCCGCGCCCGGCCCCGACCGCTCGCTGCCGGCGAGGGGATGCCCCGCCACGAACGTCGTCAGGTCACAGCCCAGCTCGGCCGCCTGCGCCAGCGGCAGCGTCTTCACGCTCGCGACATCGGTGTAGGCGGTGGCGAGGCCGCGTTTCTGCGCGTCCAGCAGCGTCACCGCCACGGCCGCGGGCGGCACCGCCAGCACCGCCAGATCGGCGGGCCCGGCGCTCCCTCCGTCGGGGAGCGCCTCCCCGGCGCCCAGCTCGACCGCCAGGCGCAGCGCGGCCGCGTCCCGGTCGGTCAGCAGCACCTCGGCGCCGTGCTCCCGCATGGCCAGGGCGATCGACGTCCCGATCAGGCCCGTCCCGACGACGACGATCCGCCGCGCCACCACGTCCTCGTCCACGCCCGACACCCTACTGCGCGATATCAAGCCGAAGGGCCATGGCGCCGCGCAGGTAGACGTGCTGGACGTCCCCGCGGGGACGGTCCGTCTCGATGTGGGCCATCAGCCTGATCACCCTGGGCAGCGCGCCGGGGACGCCGATCTCCGTCGCGCACAGCAGCGGCACCTCGTGGAAGCCGAGCTTGCGGGCGGCGAGCGCCGGGAACTCCGCCGTCAGGTCCGGCGTGACCGTGAAGATGACGCTGATCACGTCGTCGGTGCTCAGCTCGTTGCGGGCCATCACCGCGGCGACGAGCTCCGCCGTCGCCTCCAGGATCTCCTCCCGGTCGTCGGCGTCCACCTGCGTCGCCCCGCGGACCGCGCGTACCGCCACCGCCTGATCCCCTCCTCTGTGCGTTCGTCGCTCTTACAGCCCGACGGCCTTGTACAGATCACCGATCTCGTGCACGGTCAGCGCCCGCATACCGCCCGGCTTCAGCTGCCCCAGCTTGATCGGCCCGAACTCGACACGCGCCAGCTGCTGGACGGGGAACCCGACCTCCTTCAGCAGCCGCCGGACGATGTGCTTGCGCCCCTCGTGCAGGGTGATCTCGACCAGCACGCGCCTGCCGACCTGGTCGAAGATCTTGAACTTGTCGGCCTTGGCGGGGCCGTCGTCCAGCTCCACGCCCGCCCGCAGCCGCTTGCCGAGGTCGCGCGGGATCGGGCCGTGGATCTCCGCGAGATACGTCTTGGCGACGCCGAAGGACGGGTGCGTGAGGCGGTGCGACAGCTCCCCGTCGTTGGTGAGCAGGATCAGGCCCTCGGTGTCGGTGTCGAGCCGCCCGACGTGGAACAGCCGCTCGGGGACCTCGACGTAGTCGGCGAGGGACTTGCGGCCCCGCTCGTCCGACATCGTGGACACCACGCCGCGCGGCTTGTTGATCGCGTAGTAGCGCATCTCGGCGCGGGTCTCGACGCGCTTGCCGTCCACATGGATGACGGCGCTTCGCGGGTCGACGCGCTCGCCGAACCGGAAGACCCGCTTCCCGTCGACGGTGACGCGGCCCTCGCCGATCAGTTCCTCGCAGTGGCGGCGGCTGCCGATCCCGGCCTCGGCCAGGACCTTCTGCAACCGCACGCCCTCGTTGTCGCTCACGTGTCCTCAACTATGTCTTCTGGCAGGTCGTCGGGTAGGTAGGGGGCGAGCTCGGGGAGCTCGTCGAGGTCGCGGAGCCCGAGCCGCTCAAGGAAGTACCCGGTGGTGCGGTACAGGTGCGCCTGCGACTCCGGGTCCTGCCCGGCGTCCTCGATCAGGCCGCGCAGCGTCAGGGTGCGCATCACCCCGTCGCTGTTGACGCCCCGGATCGCCGACACGCGGGCCCGGCTCACCGGCTGCCGGTACGCGACGACGGCGAGCGTCTCCAGCGCGGCCTGGGTGAGCCGCGCCTGCTGCCCGTCGGTGACGAACCGCTCCACGACGGAGGCGCACACGTCCCTGGTGTAGAACCGCCAGCCGCCGGCGACCTCCCTGAGATCGAACCCGCGGCCCTGCTCGGTGTATTCCGCGGCCAGTTCCCGCAGCGTCCCGGCGACCTCGCCGCGGGGGCGCTCCAGCAGCTGCGCGAGCGTCAGCTCGGTGACGGGCTCGTCCACCACCAGCAGGACCGCCTCGATCGAGGCGCGCAGCCCCGGAAGCTCCGGCGCGTCCGCGCCGGGTTCCTCAGTCATCGTCTCCCTCGTCCTTCTGGTCTTGCGCTTGCTTGGCGTTCTCGTTCTTCAGGGGGGCGCCCTCGTAGTCGTCGCCGACCTCCACGTCGCCCTCGTCGGCGCCGGTCCACGTGACGTGGAGTTCGGCGAGGGGCTCGTCCTGCTCGAACGTGACGTTCTGGTCGCGGTACAGCTCCAGCAGCGCCAGGAACCGCGCGACGACCTCGTAGGTGCCCTCGGCGTCGGACGCGAGGACGCGGAACGTCGTCCGGCGAAGCCGGCGGAGCCGTTCCACGACGATCGCGGCCTGCTCCTTGACGCTGGCCTTCGGCTGGTAGATGTGCTCGACGGAGACCGACGGCGGCTCCTTCGGCGTGAGCGCCTTGGCGGCGAGGCGCGCGAACTCGTCGGGGCCGAGGCCGAGCAGCACCTCCGGCAGCACGTTCGCGAACCGCGGCTCCATCGGCACGATGCGCGGGAAGCGGCGGCTCGCGTCGGCGATCCGCGCGGCGATCACCCGCGCGACCTCCTTGTAGGCGCGGTACTGCAGGAGCCGCGCGAACAGCAGGTCGCGGGCCTCCAGCAGGGCGAGGTCGTCCTCGTCGTCGACCTCGCCGGACGGCAGCAGCCGGGCGGCCTTGAGGTCGAGGAGGGTCGCGGCGACCAGCAGGAAGTGGCTGGCCTGGTCGAGGTCCCAGTCCTGGCCGTGGGCGTGGATGTGCGCGATGAAGTCGTCGGTGACCTTGTGCAGCGACACCTCGGTGATGTCGAGCTTGTGCTTGGAGATCAGCCCGAGCAGGAGGTCGAACGGGCCCTCGAAGTTGTCCAGGTGGACGCGGAAGCCGTGCTCCTCCTCGGCTTCCCGGCCCTCCCCCGGCCCGGGCCCGGGCGACGTCTCGTCCACGTCGCTCACGGTAGCGGAGGACGTCTCCTGCACTGTGCTCACCGGCCACATCGTCCCACGCGCGGCGGGTGCTCGCACCACGGCCGGTCACGAGCGGTGACGGCCCCGTCCCGCCCGGCGGCGGGCGGGCGGGCCGCTATCCGCCGGTCATCCGCTTGACGATGCCCTCCACGTACGACTGGGTGAACGTCTGCGCGGGGCCGCTGATCTGGATCTCGCCGCCGGTGATGGGCGCCATCACCTGCATGGGCGCCGAGACCAGCGCACCGCCGACGACCATGCCCATGCTCCCCGCCGGGAGCCGGTTCTGGTACGCCTGCGCGGCCTTGCCGGTCAGGGTCGCGAAGCCGGAGGCGTCCGCGGACGTGAGCGTCAGCCCGACGCTCCAGGTCGGCTGGCCGCCGGCGGCGCCGGGCGGCATCGTCTTGATCTCTTCGAGCCGGCGGACGGTCAGCGCGTCCTGGCCGAAGGCGTAGCAGGCGGACCCGTCGGGGGACTGGAGGGCGCCGCCGGTGCAGGGCGGCCGCGACTCCTGCGCGACCAGGCTGAACGTCAGCGGCTGGCGCAGGTCGACGGGGCCGGACGAGATCGGCTCGGACGAGTCGTCGTCCGGCAGCACCAGGATGGCGACGGCGGCCACGGCGACCATGACGACGATCACCGCGGCGGCCGCCAGCACCACGAGGAGGAGCGGTCCCTTCCCCCGGGCCGGCGGGGGCGTGGGGGCGAGAGGCGACGAGAGGTGCGGCGGCGGCCCGTGCGGCTGCTCGAACGGAGGCGGCGGCTGCTCGTCCCGCCGCGGCTGCTCGGGCGCCGTCGGGGGCTCGGGCAGGGGCGGCTCGTCCTGGGAGCCCGGGGGCTGGCTCACGATGTGTCCGTTCGTCAGGGGCGCCCGCGCGGGGGACGGCGCGGGCTCAGGCCACCTTCGCCCATCTGACGAGCACCTCCCGCGCCAAGCCCCGGTAGGCGTTGGCGCCCATCGAGTTGGGGTCGAAGAAGGTGATCGGCTCCCCGGCGACGGTCGCGTCCGGGAACCGTACCGTGCGGTTGATGACGGTGTGGAAGACCTTCTCGCCGAACGCCTCGACGATGCGGCCGAGGACCTCCCTGGTGTGCAGGGTCCGCGAGTCGTACATGGTGCCGAGAACGCCGTCGATGACGAGGTCGGGGTTGATCCGGCCCTGCACCTTCTCGATGGTCTCCATCAGCAGCGCCACGCCGCGCATCGCGAAGTACTCGCACTCCAGCGGGATCAGCACACCCTCGCTGGCGGCCAGCGCGTTGATGGTGAGCAGGCCGAGCGACGGCTGGCAGTCGATGAGGATGTAGTCGTAGTGCTCGACGGCCGACTTCAGCGCGCCCTGAAGGATGTACTCGCGGCCGACCTCGTGGACGAGCTGGACCTCGGCGCCGGACAGGTCGATGTTGCTGGGCAGCAGCTCCATCCCGTCGACGCCGGTCTCGATGACGATGTCCTCCCACTCGGTGTCGCGTTCGAGCAGCATGTTGTGGACCGTCACGTCGAGCTGGCGCGGGTCGCCCTTGCCGAGGCCGACCGACAGGGCGCCCTGCGGGTCGAAGTCGACGAGCAGGACACGGCGGCCGAACTCGGCCAGCGCGGCCCCCAGGTTGATGGTCGTGGTCGTCTTGCCGACGCCGCCCTTCTGGTTGCAGACGGCGACGATGCGTGCGGGCCCGTGCTCCTCCAGCGGTTCCGGTTCGGGGAACACCGGCACGGGTCTTTGAGTGGGCCCGAGCGCCCGTCTCGGATCGGTCTCGATGGTGGCGGCGGAAAGGACTCCATCCGCACCGTTAGTGCTGGTCACAAGATCCCTCCCCGGCGGCCCGGAAATGCCATCCAGAACGGGGACTCTAGGGCCGTCCCCTCCCGGTCTCAAGCCGACGCGCGCCTATCGTCGCGATTTGTCAGCTCCAGAGCGCGCGGGCTGTCAGCTCCAGAGCGCGCGGGTTGTCAGGTCCGGGCGCGGGGGTGCGAGGTGGCGTAGACCTCGCGCAGCAACTGCACGGTCACCAGCGTGTACACCTGCGTCGTCGTGACGGACGCGTGCCCCAGCAACTCCTGGACGACGCGGACGTCGGCTCCGCCGTCCAGCAGATGGGTGGCGAACGAGTGCCGCAGCGTGTGCGGCGACACCTCCGACAGGTGCGCCCGGTCGGCGGCGGCGCGCAGCACCATCCACGCGCCCTGCCGCGACAGCCGCCCGCCGCGCGCGTTCAGGAACAGCGCCGGGCCGCCCCGGCCCGCCGCCGCCAGTTCGGGACGGGCCCGCACCAGGTAGGCGCCCACGGCCTCGCGCGCGTAGTCGCCGATCGGCACGACGCGGGCCTTGCCGCCCTTGCCGGCGACGCGGACGAACCCGTCGCGCAGGTCGAGGTCGTCGACGTCCAGGCCGACGGCCTCGGAGATCCGCGCGCCCGATCCGTACAGCAGTTCGAGCAGCGCGCGGTCGCGCAGGCCGCGGGCGGCGCCGGGGTCGCCGGGCGCGGCCGCGGCGGCGAGGAGCCGTTCGACCTCGTCCAGCGAGATCGCCTTGGGCAGCCGGCGCGGCGGCGTCGGCGGTTTGACGTCGGTGGCGGGGTCGCGGGCGGCGAGGCCCTCGCGCAGCGCGAAGCGGTGCAGCCCGCGGACGGCGACGAGCGCCCGCGCCGCCGAGCCCGCCGACAGCGGCGGGTGGTCGTCGTCGCCCTCCCGGAGCGTCACCAGGTAGGCGCGGACGTCGTCCTCGGTGATGTCGCCGATGGCGGCGTGTCCGCGTCCGTCCTGGATCTGCGCGTAGCGGCGCAGGTCACGGCGGTAGGAGCTGAGCGTGTTGGCGGCGAGGCCCCGCTCGACGGCCAGGTGCCCCAGGTAGGTGCGCACGGTGGAGCCGAGCTCCGAAGCCGGGCCGGAGTCGGCCCCGGACCCGGCGAAACCGGTGCCGGTGCCGGGCACCGGGGGCCGCGTCGCGCTCCGGGGGGTCGGGGACGGGGACAGTGCGGCACCTCTTCCGGCCGTGGGCTCCGGGGACCCGCCCATCATGCCCCCTCCGGCCGCCGGAGGGGGACCTCATCGGGCTCAGTCCTCCGGCGCGTCGGCCGGGCGCAGGCCCGCGAACCCGGACGCGCGGGCCGCGTGCGCCGCGAGGACGCCCATGCAGGCGATCGCGTTGTGCACCTCGCCCGCCAGCACCTTGCGGACGGCCTCGTCCAGCGGCACCCACACGACCGGCATGTCGGCCTCCTCGTGGACGCGCTCGAAGTCGATCTCGTCGGCGGGCACCTCGGTGAGGCCGCGGGCCAGGAAGATCCGGACGCGCTCGTCCGACATGCCGGGCGAGGTGTAGGCGTCGAGGAGGGTGTCCCAGCGGTCGGCGCGATACCCGGCCTCCTCCACCAGCTCCCGTTCGGCGAGCTTGTGCGGCGGCTCGCCGTCCACGTCCCGCAGCCCGGCGGGCGCCTCCCACAGCAGCCGCGACACGGGATGCCGGTACTGGCGCAGCAGCAGCACCCGGTCGTGGTCGTCGAGGGCGACGACGCCGACGGAGCCGGTGTGCACGAGCACGTCCCGGGTGACGATCTCGGTGCCGTCGCCGCGCGGCATCTCGACCCTGTCACGTCGGATACCGAACACCGCTCCCTGGAACGCCGTGGTCTCTTCCACGACCGTCCAGCGTTCGGGCCGGTCACGGACGTCGTCGGGGGTCATGGCGCGGTCACCGTGCCCGCGGCGTCGTCGTCGGCACCGCTGCCACCGGCACCACCGGCACCACCGGCACGGGCCTCGGCGTAGTCGAGCGCGGCGGAGACGAGGCCGGTGAACAGCGGGTGCGGACGCGTCGGGCGGGACCGGAACTCGGGGTGCGCCTGCGTGCCGACGAAGAACGGGTGCTGGTCGCGCGGCAGCTCGACGTACTCGACGAGGCGGCCGTCGGGCGACAGGCCGGAGAAGCGCAGCCCGGCCTTCTCCAGCTGGTCGCGGTAGGAGTTGTTGACCTCGTAGCGGTGCCGGTGCCGCTCGGACACCTTCGCCTCCCCGTACAGCCCGCGGACGACCGACCCGTCGGCGAGGTCGGCCGGGTACAGGCCGAGCCGCATCGTGCCGCCCATGTCCCGCTCCCCGGCGACGACGTCGACCTGCTCGGCCATCGTCGCGACGACGGGGTCGGCGGTGGTGGCGTCGAACTCGGCGCTGCCCGCGTCACCGAGCCCGCCGAGCGTCCGGGCCGCCTCGATGACCATGCACTGCAACCCCAGGCAGATGCCGAGCAGCGGCACCCGGTTCTGGCGGGAGTGCCGGACCGCGCCGATCTTCCCCTCGATGCCGCGGACGCCGAACCCGCCCGGGATGAGGACGCCGTCGACGCCGTCCAGCTCCCGTTTGGCGCCCTCGGGCGTCTCGCAGTCGTCGCTCTTCACCCAGCGGATGTGCACCTTGGCGTCGTTGCCGAACCCGCCGTGCCGCAGCGCCTCGGTGACCGACAGGTACGCGTCGGGCAGGTCGATGTACTTGCCGACCAGCGCGATCGTGACCTGCCGCGCGGGCTTGTGGACGCGGCGCAGCAGCTCGTCCCACGCGCCCCAGTCGACATCGCGGAACGGCAGGTCGAGCCGCCGCACGACGTAGGCGTCCAGGCCCTCGGAGTGCAGCACCTTCGGGATGTCGTAGATGCTCGCGGCGTCCACCGCCGAGACCACGGCCTCGCGGTCCACGTCGCACATCAGGCTGATCTTGTGCTTGAGCCCGTCGGTGATCGCCCGGTCGGACCGGCACACGATCGCGTCGGGCTGGATGCCGATGGAGCGCAGCGCCGCCACCGAGTGCTGCGTCGGCTTGGTCTTCAGCTCCCCGGAGGGGCCGATGTAGGGCAGCAGCGACACGTGCAGGAAGAAGCAGTTCTCCCGCCCGATCTCGTGCCGGATCTGACGCACCGACTCCAGGAACGGCAGCGACTCGATGTCGCCGACCGTCCCGCCGACCTCGGTGATGACGACGTCGACCTCGGCGTCGCCCGCCATCCCCCGGATCCGATCCTTGATCTCGTTGGTGATGTGCGGGATGACCTGCACGGTGTCGCCGAGGTACTCCCCGCGCCGCTCCTTGGCGATCACGTTGGAGTAGACCTGTCCGGTGGTGACGTTCGCGGACCCGTGCAGGTCGGTGTCGAGGAACCGCTCGTAGTGCCCGATGTCGAGGTCGGTCTCGGCGCCGTCGTCGGTCACGAAGACCTCGCCGTGCTGGAACGGGTTCATCGTCCCGGGGTCGACGTTCAGGTACGGGTCGAGCTTCTGCATGGTGACCCGCAGGCCGCGGAGGGTGAGAAGCCGTCCCAGGCTGGACGCCGTCAGCCCCTTGCCGAGGCTGGAGGCGACGCCGCCGGTGACGAACAGATGCTTGGTAGGACGTGATCTACCAGTGGGTGCCGAAGGCAAGAAGCTGCTCCCGTGGTCGTTGCGAGGCGGACGAAGCTGCCTGTCCACGGGCCACCAGAATAACAGCCGTCAACGACAGAACCACGTTTGCCCAGGAAAACGACCCCGGGCCCCAGGCCGCTAGGGGCCGTAGGAGGAGGGCAGGGCGTTGGAGCCCGCGGGCATGATCGTGCGGAGCTGGCGGGTCAGCTCGTCGATCAGGGAGCGGGCCTGGTCGGCGGCGTTGCGGGCGGCGTCGCGCTCCTGGGACAGCTCGGCGATCTGCGCGCGCTGCTCGGTGACGGCCTGGGCCAGCTGGTCGACCCACTGGTCGCGCTCGGCGAGCTTCTCGGCGACGGCGTCGCGCTCTGCGGCCAGCTGGCGCATCGCCGCGACGGTCTTGTCCCTTTCCCTGCCCGCCTGGTCGGCGCGGCCGCGGGCCAGGGTCAGCTCGGACTCGGCGCGCGCCTGGGCCTGGACGGCGGCCTCGCGTCCTCGGTCGGCGGTCTCGCGCGCCTTGGCGTTGCCGTCGCGTTCCCGTTCGGCCTTCTTGGCGGCCTCCAGGGACTGCGCGGCGGTGTCGAGGGCCTGCTGGCGCTCGGCCTCGGCGACCTCGGCGCGTCCCACGGCCTCCTGGGCGCGGCGGTCGGCGTCCTGGGCGCGGCGCTCGTTCTCCTGGGCGCGGCGCTCGGCGACCTCGGCGCGGCGGCGGGACTCGTCGGCCTCCTTGCCGGCGGCGACGACGGCGTGCTGCAGGTTCTGCGCGGTCATCTCGGCGTCGGTGACCTTGGCGCGCAGCGCGGACAGCTCGGCGTGCGCGGCCTCCAGCCCGCGCGACAGCTCCGCGGCCTGCTCGCTGACGCGGTCGCGTTCGGCCTCGGCGGAGCGGCGCCCGGCGACGGCGTCCTCGACGGCGCGCAGCGCGTCGTCGCGGGCCTCGCTCATCGCGTCGCGCTGCTGGATGGCCTGCCGGACGGTCGCCTCGGCCTCGGCGACACGGCGCTCGGCCTGCTCGACCTGGGCCTGCACCTGTTCGAGCTGCGCGCGCGCCTGGTCGGCCTGGGCGCGGGCCTGGTCGGCCTGCGCGCGGCCCTGCTGGGCCTGGTTCCAGGCGGCGGCCGCGTCCCGCTGCGCGTTCTCCTTCTCGCCCTGCAACGCGGCGATCTGCGCGACGGCCTCGCTCTGGACCTCGGCGGCGCGGCGGTCGGCGTCGGCGAACTGCCGCTCGGCCTCGACGGCGCGGCGCTCGGCCTGCTCGGCCTGGCCACGCGCGCGCTGCACCTCACCCCAGGCGGCCGCGGCGTCGCGCTGCGCGGACTCCTTCTCCGCCGTGACGGACGCGACCTGCGCGGCCGACTCGTTCTGCGCCTCGACGGCGCGGCGCTCGGCCTGCTCGGCCTGGCCACGCGCGCGCTGCACCTCACCCCAGGCGGCGGCCGCGTCGCGCTGCGCGGACTCCTTCTCGGCCTGGACGGACGCGACCTGCGAGACGATCTCGTTCTGCGCCTCGTTGACCTTGCGCTCGCCGGCGGCGAGGGCGTCGCCGATGAGGTCGGCCATCTGGCGGAGCCGCTCGACGATGTCCCACGGCTGCGCCTCGGGCGCCTCGACGTCGGCGCGCGCCGCCTCGCGCGGCCGGCCGGGCTGCTGCGGGGACTGGCCGTGCTGGGCGTGTTGACCCTGCTGGGCGTGTTGACCGTGCTGGGCGTGTTGACCCTGCTGACCGGGCTGACTGTGCTGACCGTGCTGCCCGGGCGAACCGTGCTGCCCCGGCTGCCCCGGTTGCGGAGGCTGGCCGGGCTGCGGGGGCTTGGCCATCTGGATCGGCTGCTGGGCGGCCGGTACCGGGGCCTCGGGCGCGCGGCCCGGGTCGCGGCCCATGGCGGTCCAGGGGGTCGCCGCGTCCGGGACGCCGCGGGGGCCGCCCGATCCGTTCAGCTCGCTCACTGCTCTCCCCGCCTCGCGGCTCGGAGCCCCATGGACGGCATGGCTCCGCACAACGTCGTGCCCGTGTTCTTCGCCCGACGGCTCGTCATTTCGCTCACGTGTCTCCTCGCCCGGCGGCGCACGGCCGCGTTCGCGGGGGTGGGTGTGCACATCTCGTTCGCTCCGCTACCGGCCCTGAGCCTTCATCGCTTCGCTCACTGAAGGCACTCTAGCCCCGACCAGCGGAACGTTTGCCCAGTTTGGGGTTTGCTTTCTCCGCCGCCACGGGGTGTTCGCGCACGCAGGACGCCTGTTCAGGGGCGGGACGGCCCGTCCGGCGGTGCCATGGGTCACATCCGGCGGGCGGGTGGGACAATCGCGCCCCATGGAACTTCGCACCCTGTATCCGCCGATCGAGCCGTACGAGACCGGGCTGCTCGACGTCGGCGACGGCGACCAGATCTACTGGGAGGTCTGCGGCAATCCGGACGGCAAGCCCGCGGTGGTGCTGCACGGCGGCCCCGGCGGCGGATGCGGCCCGGCGCACCGCCGGCAGTTCGACCCGGAGGCGTACCGGATCGTGCTGTTCGACCAGCGCAACTGCGGCCGGAGCCTGCCGCACGCGAAGGACCCGGGGGTGTCGCTGGAGGCCAACACCACCTGGAACCTGGTCGGCGACATGGAGCGGCTCCGCGAGCATCTCGGCATCGAGCGGTGGCTGGTGTTCGGCGGGAGCTGGGGCAGCGCGCTGTCGCTGGCGTACGCGCAGACGCATCCGGAGCGGGTGACCGAGCTGGTGCTGCGCGGCATCTTCACGCTGCGGCCGTTCGAGCTGTACTGGTTCTACCAGGAGGGCGCGTCGCTGGTCTTCCCCGACCTGTGGGAGGAGTACATCGAGCCGATTCCCGAGGACGAGCGGGAGGACCTCATCTCCGCGTTCGCGGAGCGGCTGAACTCCCCCGACCGGGACGTGCGGGTCGCGGCGGCGAAGGCATGGTCGACCTGGGAGGGGTCGACGCTCACGCTGCGTCCGAACCCGGAGCTGGCCGGGGAGTTCGGCGACCCGGACTACGCGGTGGCGTTCGCCCGCATCGAGAACCACTTCTTCGTCAACGAGGGCTTCTTCGAGGACGAGCAGCTCATCCGGGACGTGGACAAGATCCGCCACATCCCGGCCGTGATCGTGCAGGGCCGCTACGACATGTGCACGCCGGTCGCCACGGCGTGGGATCTGCACCGCGCGTGGCCGGAGGCGGACTTCCACATCGTCGACGACGCCGGGCACGCCTACGTCGAGCCGGGCATCCTTCATCGCCTGATCGAGGCGACCGACCGATTCGCGGGGAAACCCTGACCGACCGGATTGGCGGAGATGGTCCAATCTAGGCCAAAGGCATGAAACGGTCATGTCGAAACACCGGCGGCGACCTGGCCGCAATCGCGGGGTGGGGCGGGCGTTCATACCCCGCCCCGCCCGGCGTATCCGCCTACCGAAATGCCGTAATTCTTACTGTTGTGCTACCCACTTCTTACCGTTCTGCCGGTAAACATGCCTCTTGATGGCCAGCTTCTCCGGCATCACAGGGCCCGCGCCAACGCCTTGGCCCACACCCGTCCCAGGACGCCCGCGACCGGACGACCTCGCCCGATGCGACGTGACGCCCGCCGCACCTGACACGTTGACATGAAATCTGAGTGACTTACCTCACACAACCGATACACAAAAAGCCTCCCCGAACGGCGACACGACATTAAGGTGGCGTTCAGGAAGCGTCCGGGTCGCGCGGCCGCCGAAGTCGGCAGTACCTCCTGCGTATCACCGGGAAAAGTGGACATTCGCCCGCGCGGACCCCATCGGAATTGCACTCAATTCGGCAAAGCCATTAACCCTACCCACAGCGGTAGGCGGCTAAACATCCCGCCGATAACATTACTCTGCGATCACGGGCCGAGATTCGCTAAGTTGCCTGGACATGGCAGCGCAACCCCTGGAAACACCGACTCGACGCCCCGGCACAAGCGAGACGAACGCGGACGTGCAACTCCAGGAGCCGAGCCTCGCCGACGGCCCGGAGCTTTGGCGGCTCGCCCGCGACTCCCGGGTCCTGGACGTCAACTCGCCTTACAGCTACACCCTTTGGTGCCGTGATTTCGCCGACACTTCGGTGGTGGCGCGCGACGACGGCGTCCTCTGCGGATTCATCACCGGATACGTCCGTCCGTCCCGGCCGGACACGTTCTTCGTGTGGCAGGTCGCCGTCGGCCGCGACCACCGCGGCCAGGGTCTGGCACGCCGCATGCTGAACGGTCTCGCCGACCGGCTGGCCCCTCGCGGCCACCGGTTCCTCGAGGCGACGGTCACACCGGACAACACCGCTTCCACCGCGATGTTCGAAGCGTTCGCCCGGGGCCGCGGGTGCAGGGTCGCCCGCAGCCCGCTGTTCGGCGCGGAGCACTTCCCCGAGGGGGGACACGAGCCCGAGGTGCTCTTCAGGATCGGCCCGATCGCCGACGCGAACTGACACACGCACTCCCCCGTCCGCTCCCCCACCGACCTGCCTGGAGGCAGAAAAATGGACGTCTTCGACCGCTTGGAATCGGAAGTCCGCGGCTACTGCCGAGGCTGGCCCACGGTGTTCACCACCGCGCGCGGCAGCCACATGACCGACGAGAACGGCAAAACGTACCTGGATTTCTTCGCCGGCGCGGGAACGCTCAACTACGGGCACAACAACCCACAGCTGAAACGGAGGCTGCTGGACTATCTCGCCGGCGATGCGGTCGTTCACGGTCTCGACATGTACACCTCGGCCAAACGAGAGTTCCTGGAACGATTCAACGAGTACGTCCTCCAGCCGCGGGGGCTCGACTACAAGGTTCAGTTCCCCGGCCCGGCGGGCAACCACTCGGTCGAGGCGGCGCTGAAACTGGCGCGTAAGTACACCGGGCGTGAGACCGTCGTCAGCTTCACCAATGCCTTTCACGGGATGACGCTCGGCGCGCTCGCCGTCACCGGGAATTCGATGAAGCGCACCGGCGCCGGCGTGCCGCTCGGGCACGGCGTCGCGATGCCGTACGACAACTACCTCGACGGCAGGACGCCCGACTTCCTGCTCTTCGAGACGATGCTCGACGACAGCGGCAGCGGCCTCGACAAGCCCGCCGCCGTGATCGTGGAGACCGTGCAGGGCGAGGGCGGGGTCAACGTCGCCACCGCCGAGTGGCTGCGCGGCCTGCAGGACCTGTGCCGCCGGCACGACATCCTGCTCATCGTCGACGACGTGCAGATGGGCTGCGGCCGCACCGGGCCGTTCTTCAGCTTCGAGGAGGCCGGGATCGTCCCGGACATCGTCTGCCTGTCCAAGTCCCTCAGCGGGTACGGGCTGCCGCTCGCGATCACGCTGATGAAGCGGGAGCTGGACGTGTGGGACCCGGGCGAGCACAACGGCACCTTCCGCGGCTTCAACCCCGCGTTCGTCACCGCCATCGCCGCGCTGGAGGACTACTGGACCGGCGACGACATGGAGAAGCAGACCGTCGCCAAGAGCCAGCAGGTCCACGCGGCGCTGGAGTCGATCGCGCTGTCGCACGCGGGCGCCGTCGACGCCGTCCGCGGCCGGGGCCTCGCGTGGGGCCTGGTGATGAACGACGCCGACATGGCGCCGAAGGTGTGCACCGAGGCGTTCGCGCGCGGGCTGCTGATGGAGACCTCGGGCCCCGAGGGCGAGGTGGTGAAGCTGCTGCCGCCGCTCACCACGACCGAGGCCGAGCTGGACCGCGGCCTGGAGATCATCGCGGACTCGCTGGAGGCCGTCCGGCAGAAGGTCGTCGTCTGACCCCTCCGCGACCGGAGGACACAGCCGACCGACCGTGACCGCCGGGCCCGGCCGCACCGCCGGACCCGGCCCACCCCGCCCGCACCGGCCCGGTGGCGGGCCGGGCCGGCGGCGGACCACCAGACCCCGACCCCGGCCGCCGGTTCCGGCCGGCCGGCCGCCCGAGCCGTCCCCGGCCCCGCACGGGCCGGGCGCCGGGCACACCTGGAAAGAGGAGATTCATGATCGTTCGTTCCCTTGACGAGATCGTCGGCACCGAGCGCGACGTGCAGGCGCCGACATGGTGCAGCCGCCGGTTCGTGCTCGCCAAGGAGGGCGTCGGCTTCTCGCTGCACGAGACGATCCTGTACGCGGGCACCGAGACCAAGATGTGGTACGCGAACCACATCGAGGCCGTCTACTGCATCGGGGGCCAGGGGGAGCTGACCAACGACGAGACCGGCGAGAAGCACAAGATCGAGCCGGGCGTGATGTACCTGCTCGACGGCCACGAGCATCACACACTGCGCGCTCACACGGACGTGCGGACCGTCTGCGTGTTCAACCCGCCCGTCACGGGGCGGGAGGTCCATGACGAGAACGGGGTGTATCCGCTTCTGACCGAGGAGGACGCATGAGCATCATCGAGTCCCATCCGACGATCGACGACGCGTACCCCACCCGCAAGTGCGCCGAGGCGGCGCTGCTGTACCGGCAGGACCAGGTCGTCTACGGCGAGCCCGGCGACGGCCCGATCGACGGCGCCACCCTCGACTCCTACGAGGCCAACGGCTACCTGTCCGTCGACCAGTTGCTCGCCCCCGAGGAGGTCGAGGACTACCGCGCGGAGTTGCGCCGGCTGTCGGCCGACCCGCGGGTCCTGGCCGACGAGCGGACGGTCACCGAGCGCGGCTCGGACGAGGTCCGCTCCATCTTCGAGATCCACAAGATCAGCGAGGTGTTCGCCGAGTTGGTCCGCGACCCCCGCGTGGTGGGCCGGGCCAGGCAGATTCTCGGCTCAGAGGTTTACGTGCACCAGAGCCGGGTCAACTACAAGCCAGGATTCACTGGCAAGGACTTCTACTGGCACTCGGATTTCGAGACCTGGCACGCGGAGGACGGCATGCCAAGGATGCGCGCGGTGAGCATATCCATCGCGCTCACCGAGAACTTCGTGCACAATGGCGGGCTAATGATCATGCCTGGTTCGCACAAGACCTTCGTGGCGTGCGTCGGGGAGACCCCGGACGACCACTACAAGGAGTCCTTGCGCGGACAGGAGATCGGGACGCCCGACCCGGCCAGCCTGTCGATCCTTGCCGACAAACACGGGATCGAGCTGTTCACAGGGCCCGCGGGTTCTGCCACCATGTTCGACTGCAACTGCATGCACGGCTCGAACGGGAACATCACCCCGTTCCCGCGCTCTAACGTGTTCATCGTGTTCAACAGCGTCGAGAACACATGCGCCGAGCCGTTCTCGGCGCCCGCGCCGCGTCCGGAGTTCATCGCCGCCCGGGACTTCACTCCCGTGGGCGGCTGAATGAACACAACAATTCGATAAACCCGACTCGTCAGCCCCGCGCCCGCGGGGGGCCGTCCCGGCCTCCCGCGGGCGCGGGGTCACACCATCCAGGAGTTCGATGATGACTTCCTCGAGACGCGACTTCCTGCGCACCGCCGTGCTGCTGTCCGCCGCGGTTCCGCTGGCCGCGGCGGGCTGCTCCACGACGGATCCGGAAGAAGAGAAAGCGGGCGGCGGAACGCTGCAAAAGGCCAAGGACGCGGGGTCGATCACCGTCGGATTCGCCAACGAGGCGCCCTACGGCTACACCGACAAGGCGGGCAAGCTGACCGGTGAGGCGCCCGAGCTGGCCAGGGTCATCTTCAAGCAGCTCGGGATCGACGAGGTCAAGGGCGTCCAGGTCGACTTCGGCGGCCTGATCGGCGGTCTCAACGCCAAGCGGTTCGACGCGATCGCCGCGGGGATGTTCATCACGCCGGAACGCTGCGCCTCGGCGGCGTTCGCGAACCCCGAGTACGTCGCCAAGAGCGCCTTCATGGTGCCCGAGGGCAACCCGAAGGGCCTCAAGGGCGAGAAGGACCCGGGCGCCAAGGGCGTCAGGGTCGGCGTCCTGACCGGGGCGGTCGAGGCCGGGTACGCCGAGAAGAACGGCGTCAAGAAGGGCGACATCAAGACGTTCGCCGACCAGCCGAGCGCGTTCGAGGGCCTCAAGGCCGGGCGCATCGACTGCATCTGGCTGACCCGCATCTCGCTCGCCAACCTGCTGTCCAAGCACGAGGGCGAGGGCTTCGAGGTGACCGACCCGTTCACCCCGGTCATCGACGGCAAGGAGCAGTTCGGCGCGGGCGCGTTCGCGTTCCGCAAGGCCGACTCCGACCTGCTGAACGCCTGGAACGGCGAGCTCGGCAAGCTGAAGCAGCAGAACAAGCTGCTGCCGGTCCTGCAGCCGTTCGGGTTCACCCAGGCGGAGATGCCCGCCGCGGACGACACCGCCGCCAAGTTCTGCCAGGGCTGACCCGTGGCTGACGTCCTCGACAGCTACAACCAGTGGCTGGACGGCGCGTGGGTCACCCTCAAGCTCACCCTGCTCGGCGGCGCGCTGGCGCTGCTGCTCGCCCTGGTCTTCGGACTGGCGGGCACGTCCCGGCACGCGTGGGTGCGGGTGCTGAACCGGATCTACGTGGAGTTCTTCCGCGGGAACGCGACACTGGTGCTGCTGTACTGGTTCTTCTACGCGCTGCCGCTGATCGGGTTGCGGTTCACCACCATGTTCGCGGCCGTCCTCGCGCTCGGGCTGAACGTCGGCGCCTACGGCGCTGAGGTGGTCCGCGGCTCGATCAAGGCGGTCCCGCGGGCGCAGTTCGAGGCGACGGTGGCGCTGAACTTCTCGCCGTACCAGCGGATGCGGCGGGTGCTGCTGCCGCAGGGCGTCGCGCTGATGCTGCCGCCCTTCGGCAACCTGATCATCGAGCTGATGAAGGGCACGGCCATCGTGTCCCTGGTCGGGCTGGTCGATCTGACCCGCGTCTCGAAGAACATCCAGGGCAGCACGGGCGAGACCGTCGCGGCGTTCACGGTTGTGCTCGTCCTGTACTTCGTGATCGCGCAGGTGCTGCAGCTGTTCGTCCGCTACGCCGAACGCCGCGTCGACCGCATGCTCGGCCGCAGGCTGCCCGCCGAACCGTCGCTCGGCACGATCGCGGCCGGCGCTCCCGGGGCGGGGGTGGGCTGATGGACTGGGACTGGCAGTACTCCGGTGACATCCTCCCGGACCTGCTCGACGGGCTGCGCTACACCGTCACCGCGACACTGGTCGGCTATGTGATCGCACTCGTCCTCGGGCTGGTGTGGACGCTGCTGCGCCGCACGCCGAGCCGCGTCTTCAACCAGACGGTCCGGTGGATCACCGAGTTCATCCGGTCGACGCCGCTGATCCCGCAGCTGTACTTCGTGTACTTCGTCCTGCCCGCGTGGGGCATCACCATCGGGTCGCTCACGGCCGGGATCATCACGCTCGGGATCCACTACTCCACGTACACGGCCGAGGTGTACCGGGCGGGGATCTCCGACGTCCCGAAGGGGCAGTGGGAGGCGTGCACCGCGCTGAACCTGCCGCGGTCGCGGGTGTGGCTGGACGTGATCCTGCCGCAGGCGATCCGCCGGGTCATCCCGACGCTCGGCAACTACCTGATCGCGATGTTCAAGGACTCGCCGCTGCTGCTGGCGATCAGCGTCACGGAACTGCTGTTCTCCGCCTACCAGGTGGGCACAAGGTCCCTGCAGTTCCTGGAGCCGATCACGATGGTCGGGCTGTTGTTCGTCGTGGTCAGCGTCATATCCTCGATACTCGTCCGCCGCCTGGAGAGGCGTTATGCCACCAACTGACACCGAATCCCCGACGCCCGACGACGCCAAGGGAGCATCGACCGAGAAGGGCGCGTCCACGGAGCAGGGCGTGCCCACGGAGCAGGTCGACGTGGCCGAGGGGGGCGTGACCAAGGTCGACGTGGCCAAGGGCGAGGCCGCCGCCGCGCTGCCGCACGGCGAGGCGCCGGGCATCCGCTTCGAGAAGGTGGTCAAGCGGTTCGGCCACAACGTGGTCCTCCGCGAGCTCGACTTCACCGTCGCGCCGGGCGAGCGGGTGACGCTCATCGGGCCGAGCGGGTCGGGCAAGACCACCATCCTGCGGCTGCTGATGACGCTGGAGAAGCTCGACGAGGGCCTCATCTGGATCGGCGACGAGACGCTGTGGCACATGGAGCGCGGCGGCAAGCGCGTCCCGGCCAACCAGAAGCACCTGCACGAGATGCGCAAGCAGGTCGGCATGGTGTTCCAGCAGTTCAACCTGTTCCCCAACATGAACGTGCTGCGCAACCTCACCGAGGGGCCGGTACGGGTGCTGGGGGTGCCCAAGGACGAGGCCGTCGAGCGCGCCCGCGGCCTGCTGGACCTGGTCGGGCTCGGCGACAAGATCAACGCTCATCCGTCGCAGCTGTCGGGCGGACAGCAGCAGCGGGTGGCGATCGCGCGGGCGCTGGCCATGCAGCCGAAGGTGCTGCTGCTGGACGAGGTCACCTCCGCCCTGGACCCCGAGCTCGTCGTCGGCGTCCAGGACCTGCTGCGCGACATCGCCAGGCAGAGCGACCTGACGATGCTGTGCGTCACCCACGAGATGACCTTCGCCAAGGACATCTCCGACCGGGTCCTCATGTTCGACGAGGGCCAGATCGTCGAGGAGGGCCCGCCGGACCAGATCTTCGGCGAGCCGTCCGAGCAGCGCACCCGGGACTTCCTCCAGGCGGTCCTCGCATCGTGAACAGGGCGTCCTGAACAGGGCGTCCTGAGCGGTCGGACCGAGCCCGCCGCCCGCGTCCCCGTCGCCCCGGGGACGCGGGCGGCTCGCTTTCGGGCGAACGCCGCGGTCTCAGCGGACGCCGGGCCAGGCGGCGGCGACGAGTTCCGCCCAGTCGGGCACGGGCTCGCCGACCCCGCGCTGGCGGGCGAGTTCGCCGGGGAACGACCCGAGCGGCGCCTTGGCCGGGTTCTTGACGATCTGGTCGATGATGATGTCGGCGAGGGCGCGGCCCGCGTCCTCCCGGGGGAAGGCGGCGTGCACGCGGTCGGCGAGCCCGTCGGGCAGCGCCCCGGCGCCGAGCCCGACGATGTCGGCCCCGGTCCCGGCGTGGGTCAGCGCGATCTCGGGCCGCATCCGGTGCACGATGCCCACGCTGGTGTGCAGCGCGATCGCCTCCCAGATGACGCGGACGCGCTCCTCGTCCACGCCGTTGCGGCGCAGGAAGCCGGCGGCGAGGTCGGCGCCGTCGACCTCGAAGCGCCCGCCGTCGTCGCCCTGCTCGGTGAGGCCCACGTCGTGCAGGACGCTGGCCAGGAACAGCGTCTCGTCGTCGTAGTCGGCGCCGGGACGCAGTCCCTTCGACTCCCCGATCGCGCGTCCGAACAGGTAGGTGCGGACGGTGTGGCGGGCGAGCGTCGCCGGCCCCAGGGAGAAGGCCAGGTCGTACGCCTTGCGGGTCAGGTCGGTGTCGGGCATCGAGAACTCGGCGAAATGGTCGGTCATGGGTGGCTCCCCCGGCGGGCGGTCGGAACAGGACGCATCGGACATGCTTGATCATCCGCCGCCGTCCACCCCTCCGAAAGCGTCCAGAATGCCGATGTGCGCTACGTTCTGGCCATGCATACGGTCGCGGTGCTCGCCCTGGACAGTGTGGTCCCGTTCGATCTGGCCGTCCCGGGCCAGGTGTTCGGCGTGACGACGACGTCCGGCGACGTCCACCTGTACGAGGTGCGGGTGTGCACGGGGCCGGGGGGCGCGCGGACGTCCCCGTTCCTCGGCACGATGCGCGTCGACAGCCCGTACGGGCTCGGCGACCTGGCCGCCGCCGACACGATCGTCGTCCCGGGCCACGAGGACATCCGCGCCGATCCGCCCGCCGAGGTGCTGGACGCGCTGCGCGACGCCTCGTGCCGCGGCGCCCGGATCGCTTCGATCTGCGTGGGCGCGTTCGTCCTCGCCGCCGCGGGCCTGCTCGACGGGCGGCGCGCCACGACGCACTGGCGGTACGCGGCGGCCCTCGCCCATCAGCACCCGGACGTCGAGGTCGACCCGTCGGTGCTGTACGTGGACGGCGGGCAGGTGCTCACGTCCGCCGGGGTCGCCGCGGGGATCGACCTGTGCCTGCATCTCGTCCGCCGCGACCACGGCTCGGCGACGGCGGCCAGGACCGCGCGCCGGATCGTCATGCCGCCGCAGCGCGACGGCGGCCAGGCCCAGTTCATCCGGCACGACGACCCGCCGGACGCCGGCACGGCGCTCCAGCCGACGCTGACCTGGCTGGAGGCCAACCTGCACCGTCCGCTGACGCTGGACGACATCGCCCGGCAGGCGTCCGTGAGCGTCCGGACCCTGACGCGGCGGTTCCGCGAGCAGGCGGGCACGACACCGCTGCGCTGGCTGTCGAGCGCCCGCGTCCACCGCGCGCAGCAGCTCCTGGAGAGCACAGACCTGCCGGTCGAGCGCGTCGCGGCGGAGGCCGGGTTCGGTTCGCCGGTGACGCTGCGCGCCCATTTCGCCCGCCGCGTCGGCGCGTCACCGCTGGCGTACCGCGCCGCGTTCCGCACCCGCTGACCGTTCCCCGTCCGAATCCGGTTCGGTACCGTGGGACGTGATGAACGCCGCGATCGTGGGTCTCGGCATGACCGAGCTGGGCCGGGTGTACGGGCGAAGCCCCCGGCGGCTCGCCGCCGACGCCGTACGCCTGGCCGCCGCCGACGCGGGCCTGGCGCTCGCCGACCTGGACGGCCTGCTCGTCAGTCACGGCATGGGCGGCTCCCCCGGCATCGAGCTGGCCGACACCCTCGGCCTCCGCGACCTGCGCCTGCTCTCCAAGGTCGACTCCTTCGGCGCGACGGCCGGGGCGATGGTGTCCTACGCCGCGATGTCGATCCGCGCCGGCTCCGCCACGACCGTCGCCTGCGTCTTCGCCGACACGCCACTGAAGCCGGAGCAGCCGGCCGGTTCTGCGTACAACCGCGAGGCCCGCGAATGGTACGGCTTCGGCGGCATGACGGCGGCGCTCGGCCTGCGCAGCGTCAACTCGTACTACGCCCTCGCGGCCCAGCGGCACATGGCCCGCTACGGCACCACCAGCGCGCAGCTCGGCGCGATCGCCGTCTCCACCCGCGACTGGGCGACCCGCAACCCCCTCGCCCAGATGCGGGAGCCGATCACCCTCGACGACCACCAGAGCTCCCGCTGGGTCTCCGAGCCGCTCCACCTCCTCGACTGCTGCCTCGTCTCCAACGGCGCCATCGCCGTCATCGTGACGGGCGCCGACCGGGCCCGCGATCTGGCCCGTCCGCCCGTCCACCTGTGGGGCTGGGGACAGGGCCACCCCGGGCACCGCAGGGAGCGCGGCAGCGGCTTCGGCCTGACCACCGGCGCCGCCGCGTCGGGCACGGCGGCGATGAAGATGGCCGGGATCACCGTGGCGGACATCGACGTGTGCGAGCTGTACGACTGCTACACCTACACGGTCCTGGTGTCGCTGGAGGACTACGGCTTCTGCGCCAAGGGCGAGGGCGGCGCGTTCGCCGCGTCCGGCGCGCTCGGCCCCGGCGGGTCGCTGCCGACCAACACCGGCGGCGGCCAGCTGTCCGCCTACTACATGTGGGGCATGACGCCGCTGTCGGAGGCCGTGATCCAGGCACGCGGGGACGGCGGCGACCGCCAGGCCCCGCACACCGACGTGATCCTGGTCAGCGGCAACGGCGGCATCCTCGACCACCACTCCACGCTGATCGTCAGCCCGCACACGAGGGGCGTATAGCCATGGAGATCGGCGTCCTCCGCCGCGACGGCCGCACCGACCCGTTCTTCGACGGCGCCGCCCGCGACCGCTTGGTCATCAAACACTGCGAGCCCTGCGACCACTGGCTGGCTCCAGACGCCCCCGCCTGCCCCGACTGCGGCGACGAGGACCCGGCCTGGGCCGAGGCCACCGGCGAAGCGACCCTCGTGACCTGGACGATCGTCCACCATCCCGACCAGCCCCCCGCCTACCTCGCCCTGGTCGAACTCGCCGAGGGCCCATGGCTGCACACCCGCCTGGACGGCATCGACCACCCCGCCCTACACGAGGGCCTCCCCCTCCACGCGACCTTCGCCCACCCACCCAAGGGCGAGCCCTACCTCCTCTTCCGCCCCTGAAGGTGGCGGTTCCGCTGATGGACAGGCCGCGCGGTGGACGATCTGTGCTCGCTGGTCAGCGCCTGACCGAACAGGCGTAGCCTGTCCTGCATCTTGCCGGGCGAACTGAAACCGAGATTGTCGGCGATCTCCGCCGGAGAGTAGCCGAGCAGGTACTGAACCATTGCCAGCTCGATCTGCTTGGTCGGCGCCCGCCCGCGAAGCTCCTGTACATACAGCCGATCAGTGACGACATCGGCTATGTCGGGAACCTGGGCTCCGGCTCCGGCTGGATCGGGGCGTCCACGGCCGAAGCCCGTTTCCCAGTTCAGTCCGGCCGATTCAGAATCTTCGTCCGGCGCCTCGTGCGGGTCGCCCGCCTCCAACGGAAGGATCTGGGGCGGGGAAATGTCGTTCATCCGCCGAAGCTGCCGCGAGATGACACGGTAGATCCATTTCTCCGGACTGGGATGGCCGCTCAGCTTGTCCCATTGACGGATGGCCTCCACCATGACGTCCTGCACGAGGTCTTCCAGGTCCACACCGTCCGCGTCCGCCCGGCGTGCCAGGCTCCGGGCGATCGACCACGCATGGAGATAGAAATTGCCGAAGCCGAGGCGCAGGTTGGCGGCGCGCTGCTCGTGGACAGCCCGCTCGCGCCGCTCGTCCCAGTCGGCGATATCGCCGTTGAGCGCGTGGGCGATCGCCCGGGTGATGGCGGCGGACGGGAGGACTCGTCCGGCGAACGCCTCCGCGAGCGCGCCGGGACTGTAGTACGTGATCTCCGCCAGCTCACGCAGGGACGGATTGCCCGCCGACTCCCGCAGCCGCCGCAACCGCCACGCGAAACTGCTCGCGGCGCTGTCGGCGCTCGCGGGGAGGGGGACGTGAGTTCCCGCCGGGGAGCGCGGCGCGGCGGACGGCGTCTTCCCGGAAAGCGGGGCACCGTCGTCCCGTGCGGCGGGCTCCACCCACCCCGTACGGTCGAGCAGGGCCTGCTTGGCCTGCTCCTGCCCCTCGTCGCTCATGAAGTAGTAGCGCCGTCGTGGGCCCCGCGCACGATCGTCGTCGTCGGCCCACCGGCTGTGAACCCAGCCGACCTGCTCCAAACGGGCCAGGATCGGATACACCGTCCCGCCAGGCCGATTGGTCCGGTTGATCACGACCAGCCCGTACACCGGGTCCGTGATCCCGACCAGGACCTCCAGCACGTCGAGCGTGGCCCTCGTCATCCGGATCGGCCACGCGCGCCGGGCACGGTGAGGAGACCGGGCCTGCCGCGGCGGCCCGGTCTCCGGGGGTGGCGAGGAAGTGTTTCGCATCTTCTATCTATGTAGAGATAGGCTGTGAGCTATCCAATCCTTCAGCAAACCCGCTGTAATCGTCGAGCGGTCTACCAAAGAAGCTTCTCCGCCTGCCTGCCAAGCCGTGACGAAGGAGCCTTCGCGTACTGGCCGTGCTAACGATCACCTGGCCCGCTCCTCCTCCGGGAGGTCGCGGGCCGGTTCTCGTTCTAAGCCTCTTCGGCCGGTGACCGGATCGGCCCCGCGCTCTGGACCGCCGATCGACGGTCGTCACCCCGAACGCCATCGCTTCGACCATTCGTCCACCACCGAAGCCTGCCAGTAGTTCCGATAGTGAATCTTGCGCCCCGGTGCGGGGAACGGACATTTCTTGGGGCAGCCCCGCGCGGCCCAGGACGTGATCGTGCTCCTGCTGACCTGAATGCGCTCGGCCACCGCGGCCGTGGTTAACCACTCGTCGTCCTCGTGATAGCTGTCGAGGATCGGCACCGGCCAACTCTCCGGCAGCTTGTTCCGGGACGTCGGCTTCATGCTCCTCGCGGCCATCATGATGCAGGTCGCCAGTGCCAACGCATCGCGCCCGGTCAAATCCACTCGAATCGTATATTCCGAGTCCCTCGCGTGACGAGCTGTGATCTTGGAGTTCCACCTCCATCCGGCCATCTTGGCGTAGTCCTTCAGCGCGGCTCGAAGCTCTTGAAGGGGCTCATCCACAGTGTTAAGACTGCGATTGGCATTCCCCTCACGACAAGGCGATCCGGCCAAACCACCGGCAACTACAGCGGTAAAGCTGCGGGCGCAGCCAGGTTCCCCCTGGCCAAGCCGGTTATCGAACGTTTAACGGCCACTGGCTGGGGCCTGGCCGGTCGGCACATCCATGCAGGGCAATGGGGTCATTGAAGGGGCCCGTGATGCCCTTGACTCCCCACGGACCGGGGCTGGGGCTACGCTTTCCCCTATCACTTCCCGCCAGGGGTGCGGTTGGCGGCCGCGCGGGGTCACCCGGCCCCCCGGAACGAAGGGAGGTGAGAGGCGGGATGTGTCCTCCGCAGGAACCGGAGAACGCCCCCCGCCGCCGCTGGCGAAAGTGGTTCAGCCCGTGCGTCTCGATCGTAGTCTCGATCGGGCTTCGCATCTGGGACTTCCACAGAGGCTGATCAGAAGCCGCCCTCAAGGCGGATTTTCTGATGCGGCCAATCGTTAGCGCGGCCAGTACGCGGAGGCCCTCGTCACGGCTTGGCGGGCAGGCGGGGGCCTTCGCCTTGCGCCCGGTTGCCAATGGCGCGCCGCCGACGTACCGGCGGTTCAGCGCAGGGGTGGGGGGCCGGGGAAGCGCATCCACACCGTGGAGCGGTGGCCGTCCTCTCGGACGCCCCAGGCCAGCGAGAGCGCGTCGATCATCCGCAGGCCGCGTCCGTCTTCGGCCATGGGATCGTCGCGCATCACCGGCCGCGCGCCCGCCGCGCCGTCATCGGTGACCTCCGCGACGATGTCCCCGCCGACCATGGAGAACATCACCGTCACGCGTCCGTCCCGCCCGGACGCCGTGTGCTCGATCGCGTTGGTGAACGCCTCGTTCACGCACGTCTGCACGTCCCCGAGCGAGGGATGCCCCTCCCGCAGAACGTCCCGCGCGAACACCCGCACATGCCGCGCCGACTTCTCCACCCCCGGCAACGTGAGCGCCGCCATGACCTCGCTGATCACCATCGGAGTCCTCTCTCTCGAGCCCCAGACTCCAAGCGCCCCGCTACGGCCACAACACGTTCCGTATTCTCCGAAAGGACTCCTCACTAAAATTTCAGCGCTCATCAGTTTTCATCACGCGCGACTCCACAGCGTGACACTCTGATCACATGTCGGAAGCAACGCTCTCCACCACGCGCCGTCGCAAGATCGGAAGAGTGCTCCGCCAGCTCAGAGAGGAGTCCGGCTACACCCTCAAGACCGCCGGAAGCCATCTGGAACGCTCCGCGTCGTCCCTCAGCCAGATCGAGTACGGCGTCCAGTGGCTCCGCCTCCGCGACCTTGGCCACATTCTCGACCGATACAACGTCCCAACACACCTTCGCGCCGCGATGATGACCCTCGCCGAACAAGACCGCCAACCCGGCTGGTGGGACGCCTACAAAGACCTGGTCACACCCGAAGCCCTGGACCGCGTCTCCCTGGAGCACGACGCCTCCCGCATCATCACCACGGAGACCACGTTCATCCCGGGCCTACTCCAAACCGAAAGCTACGCACGCGCCGTCTATTCAGCGACCGTGCGGACTAACCCAAAGGACGCCGATAGGTACATCGCGTTTCGCCTGGCACGGCAGCGGATCCTGCACCGAAGTCGCCCAGCTCGCCTCGAAGTGATACTCGACGAGGCAACTCTTCGACGGAAGCGCGGCAGTAGCGCGATCATGCGAAGCCAGCTCCGCAGGCTCCTGAACGAGTCCGAGCACGAGCACATTCGGCTACAGGTCCTACCGTTGGCCGTCGACCCAGGAGCAGCGTACGTTGGCCAGTTCCAACTCATCGAGGTCGGTTCGCCAGCAATCCTCGAAGCGATCTTGGCCGACCACTACACCGGCCAGTGGATCTTGGAGACAGGCGAAGAGGTCGCTCAGTACGGCAAGCGGTTCGAGGAGCTTCGTTCCTCGACCCTTGATGAACTCTCTTCCAGAGACATGATCCACAGAATAATGTCGGAGCTATGAGGGCTTCAGATCTACCGAACACTTTCTGGCGTAAAAGCAGCTACAGCGGCTCCCAGACTGGTGACTGCATCGAGGTGGCTGGCCTTTGGCGCAAGAGCAGTCGCAGCAGCTCGAACATGGACGAGTGTGTCGAGGTAGCGCAGGCCAAGCGAGCGGTGGCCGTGCGGGACTCGAAGGATCCGGACGGGCCGGTCCTCACCTTCGCCCTTCGCGCTTGGGGTGCTTTCCTCACCACCCTCAAGACGCGTGACGGCTGACGGCCGTCGGCTTTTGTGAGGCGGGTGTCGGATGACGTGGGTTGGGCCGGAGGGTGCTGAGGAAGTCGAGGTGCCCGCGGTGGTGGGGTTGGTCGTGCCGGACGCGAAGCGGGTCGCGTACGAGGCGGGGGTGGTGATCGCCTCGGCGGATCCGGACGGCCCGCCGATCGGTGCCTTGACCTGGCCCGGGGTTTGGGTCGTGATCGCTCAGCGGCCCGCGCCGGGGACGGTGATCCGCCGTTGGGGCTCGGTCGTGGTCGACGTCCGGCAGGGACCTCCCGGTGAGGCCGGGGTGCGGGAGCCACGACGGCCGCCGCCGCACGCAGGCACGCTCAGCGTCGAACAGGACCCGGCCGACGACGCCGGACCGGCCCGCTGACTTCCAGGGAGCCGGACGGTCCCGTCCTCACTGCGAGTTCTCGCGGTCAGGGGGCTTTGCCGCGTGCGACGTAGACGGTCATGTCGGTGAAGTCGAGCGTGACGTTGTAGGGCTTGTAGAAGGCGTGGAAGAAGGTGGCCGGTACGTCGAACCCGAAGGGGGCGAGCGGCGCGCTTGGGTGCGTGAAGCAGTGGACCTCCTCGGCGGCGGCGTCGCCTAGGCGGATCTCTCTGGGATAGCAGGGGTAGACGACGGCTGGGCGACTGTGACCGAAGGTCTCGACCGGACGGTCGGAGTCGGTACGGATTCCCAGCTTCTCGGCCGTTTCCCCGAACATGCCCGCGGCGGTCTCGCCGGTTCCGCCGATGGACAGGCCCACCACCTGTGCGCCGGAGCCTGCGACGCTGCCGATGCTGTGGATCCTGTGCTCACGGGCCAGCCACAGCGGCAGAGGCTTGGCGCCCGCCGAAATGGCGTCGGCACGTGCCTTGCCCGCGGTTTCGGGGGTTCTGCGGCGCAGGATCAGTGACCGGCCCGCGTAGTCGAACGTGGTCAGCAAGTGGTAGAAGACCCACGTGCCGATGATGCCGTCATTGGCCCCCACGATGGAAACCTGGTCCGTCTCCGTCCATTCGACGGGGAGGTTGCGCAGTTCTATGTCGCCCAGCCTGAAGGATTCCAGGACTCCGAAGTACTGCCATGCCTTGCCGTCGAGGTAATCGATCTGTTGCTTGGCCACGGCGGTCAGCCCGGCCTCTTTGGCCACTTCTGGGGAGAGGCCCAGCCACGGGGCGCCGGTGTAGAACATGAGGCGCTTTGGCGGTCCGCCGTTGACCGAGGCTTCTACCAGCGGTGTCGGGTCTATCTGCCGCCATGGCAGCCGCGCGACGTCGCCGTGAATCTGGTACGGCTCGCCGCGGACGGCCCCGAACCATTTGGCGCGGACGTCCTTACCGGCCGCTTGCCAGCATGGGACGGAGAGGGAGAATTTGTCCTGCCGCATGTAGCAGTCGCCCAGGAGCTGGTTGGTCTCCTTGTCGCTGGGCGCTAGGTCGAGGGCCGTCTTGAGATACTTCTCAGCCTCGGCGAACTTGTTGGACAGTAACCCGACATAGCCGCGTCGGCGCGCGGCGTGGACGTTCGTGGGGTCCTTTTTCAGGATCTCCTCATACGCGCGACCGGCCTCCTCGAACTTCCCGGCCTTGAACAACGCGTCCGCGTCAGCGGATTTGGCTCGCGCCGGTGCCGCCTCGCCCAGCAGCGGCACGGTCGCGGCGGCACCGGCCACCACGGCGGCGCCCCGGAGCAGTGAACGGCGGTCCCATTCTCCGTTATCGGCCACGATCTCCTCCTCTTCCCGAAGCCGGGGGACCAGGCCCTCGGCATGGACCTCGGTGGTCCATGCGTCCACCGAAGTCGGAGGAGTGTTTCGGTGACGTATCCGCTTTTCGATACGCCCGCGATACATATCGGGTGCGCTCGGACCGGCATTCACTGCTGGTCAGTTCAGGGTGATGTTGGCGGCCACCGGGCGGTGGTCGCTGCCGGTGGCGGGCAGGGTGCGGATGTGGCGGACGGTCGCGGAGCGGGCCATGACCTGGTCGATGCGGGCCACCGGGAAGGACACGGGGAAGCTGAACGCCAGGCCGCGCTCCGCCTCGTCCAGCCGTGAGGTCAGCGGGGACAGGCCCCGGTCGTCGACCGTGCCGTTGAGGTCGCCCAGCAGGAGCACCGTTTTCAGGGGCTCGGCGGCGATGGCCTCGGCGAGGCGGTGGGCGCTTTCGTCCCGCCAGGAGGACGCCAGCCCGCTCGGCCCGACGCGGACCGAGGGCAGGTGCGCGACGTACACGGCCACCTGGCCGTGCGGGGTGTGGGCCACGGTCCGCAGGGCGCGGCTCCAGGGTCGCGTGATCCCCGGAGGCTTGATGTCCAGCGGCCGGACGTCGGTCAGCGGATGCCTCGACCACAGGCCGACGGTGCCCTGGATCGCGCGGTGCGGGAAGCCCGAGGCGAGGGTCTTCTCGTAGAGCGGCAGCGCCGGGGGCTCAAGTTCCTCGACCGCGATGAGGTCCGGCTTCGCACCGGCCAGTGTGCGGGCCGTGCCCGCCGGGTCGGTGTTCACGTCGCTGACGTTGTGCTGGACGACGACCAGGTCGTGCGCGCCCTCGTCCGCCGGGAGGAGCAGCCCGCCGAATTGGTACGCCCAGGCCGCGACCGGGAGCAGCAGGGCCACCAGAGCAGTGGCCGAACGGCGCAGCAGCGCCGCGACGAGCAGCGCGACGACCAGGAGGCCCAGCCAGGGCAGGAACGTCTCCAGGAGGCTCCCGACACGGCCCACGCTGTTGGGGACGGCTCGATGGAACATCAGCAGCACGGCCGTCAGCGCCGCGAGTGCGGCGAGCACCCGGTCTCGTGCCCAGGTCGGACGGCGGTCCGACTCTTGGCCGTCCCCGTCATGCGTCTGAGCCTGTTCTACCTGAGGCTCCCGCTCCATTCGACGAACCGTATCTCCCCCCTCCGTTCGCCGCCTTCATCCGGCGGGCGCTTCGGGAGATGTCGGTGAGCACGCGTCCGTGATCCGGCCTGGTCGCGCGGCTGCTCGCGGCCATGAGGCTAGGCGTCCGGACTGGTGGTGGGCGAGCAGGTGCGGCGGGTAGGACGGGCGGCCGGTCAGCCAGGTGAGACCGGCGGCGGCCAGCACGAAGGGGGCGGCCAGCGGTGGCAGCGCGGCGGAATCCAGGGCGTCCAGGCCGAGGGCGCCGGTCGCGGCGGACAGTGCGATCGCCAGGTAGAGCGCCGACCGGTGGAGGGACGTGGCCGTCGAACCGGCGGCCGGTAGGAGCGCGATGAGCTGGCGCTGCTGCGGGACGGTCACGGCGAAGGAGAGGAACCCGGTGGCCGCCGTCACCGGCAGCGTCGCCGCGTAGGAGTCGCGGATCGCCGGGAGCATCAGCAGGACCACGGTCAACGCGAGCAGGGCGATGATGATCACCCGGCGTGGGCCGTGGCGATCGGTGAGGTGTGCGGCGGTGAGGGTTCCGGCGGCGCCGGCCACGCCGAACACCAGCAGGACGATCGCCAGCCTGCCGTCGTGGACGGACGGCTCGAAGATCGCGCTGATGTAGGTGTAGGGAATGCAGATCCCGGCGAACGCCACCACGGTGATCGCCAGGAGCCGCCACACCGCGCGGTCGGTCAATGGGGACGGTTGCCGTCTGGGCGCGGTCCGGGGCTGCCGGACGTCCGGTGGCCGGACGGCGATCAGCGGCAGCACGAGCAGGGAGAGCGCGGTGAGCGTCCACATGGTGGCTCGCCAGCCCATGGACGAGCCGATCGCGGTGCCCATCGGGACGCCGAGGGCCAGCGCGAACGTCAGCCCCATCGTCGCGGCGGCGGCGGGGCCGCCGCGACGCCGCTCCCCGGGCGGCGGCCAGGCCGCCGTGGCGGAGGCGGCCGCGGTGAGGAGCGCGGCTCCGGCAGCGGCGATCACCCGGGATACCAGCGCTAGCTCGTAGCCTGTCGCCACGGCGGTGGCCGCGTTGCCCAGCGCGAACACCGCCAGCGCGGTCACCAGCACGGCGCGCCGTGACCAACCGGAGGTGAGCGCGGCCAGCACCGGGGCCAGCGGCACGTATGCCAGGGCGAACACGGTCATCAGCTGGCCCGCGGCGCCGACGCCGATCTCCAGTGTTCGGGTGATGCCGGGGATCAACCCGGCGATGACGAAGGCGTCCGTCCCGACGACGAAGGCGCCGAAGGCCGGAATCGCGATGTGCGAGTGTCGGCGTGGGCCGGTCCGCTGTGCGGACGGTGCGAGGGCGGACGGTGCGAGGGCGGACGGTGCGAGGTCCGTCATGGGGGCTCCTTCCGAAGGTCGGCGGAGACGCCGGTCAGGTGTGCCGTCGCACGGAGGTCGTGTCACTGGTCAGGGGCGAACCGTTGGCCGCCGTGAGCTGGAGGTCGGGGACGCGGGCGCCGGTCTCGTCGACCAGGTCCGAGTGCGTCTCACCCGCCTCGAAGGCGTGGCGTTCGCCCCACTGCCGCAGCGTGACGATCACGGGGAACAGGTCCTTGCCCGCCTGGGTGAGCGCGTACAGCCGGCGTCTGCCCGACGGCGCGTGGACCTGGGTCAGCAGTCCGTGGTCGGTGAGCTTGCGGAGCCGGTCCGCGAGGATGTTCCGGGCGATGCCGGTGCGCTGCTGGAAGTCGGTGAACGAGCGGGCGCCGTCCATCGCGTCGCGGACGATGAGCAGGCTCCACCGGTCGCCGACCAGATCGACCGTGCGGGCGACCGGGCAGTGCGGGTCGGTCCACGTGGGGCCGTGTGCGCCGGTGTCGTCGCGTGCCATCACCCCTCCAATCAGTTGCAGAATGAAACCATTCTGACCTAACCTCCAGTCAGTTGCAAACTGAGACCAAATGGGGGCGTCCGTGAACTGGAGGACGAGGCTGCTGCTGGCGGTGGTGTGCGGGGTCGCGGTCGCCGCCGTCTACGCCGGGCAACCGGTGCTGGGGCCGATGGGACGCGACCTGGGCGTGCCGGACGACTCGCTCGGCTGGTTCGTGGCCGTCGGCCAGCTCGGCTACCTGGCGGGACTCGTGCTGCTGGTGCCGCTGGGCGACATCCTGGACCGCAGGCGCCTGATCGCCGCGCACCTCGCCCTGGTGGCCGCGGGAACGGCGATCACCGCGGCCGCTCCCCTCGCCTGGACGGCGTTCTCCGGGCTCGCGGCCGCGGGCCTCTTCGCGGTGGTGGTGCAGACCGCCGTCGCGTACACGGCATCGGCCTCCCCTCCGGCCGAGGCCGGTCGCAACCTCGGCGTCGTGACCTCGGGCGTGGTGATCGGCATCCTCGGCGCGCGCGTCGTCGCGGGGGTGCTGGCGGATCTGTGGGGGTGGCGGAGCGTCTATCTGGCCCTGGCGATCCTCGCGGCCGTCCTCGCGGTGCTGACCCTCGCCGTGCTTCCGGCGGACGTCCGCCCTGGCACGGCACGGTACGGGCAGGTCCTGCGATCGTTCGGCGGGCTGTTCACCAGGCCGGTGTTCCTCAGCCGCGGGTTGATCGCGTTCTTCGTGTTCGCCTCGTTCGGCACCCTGTGGAGCGGCATGGCCCTGCCGCTGGCCGGTGCGCCCTGGCACCTCGACCAGACGCAGATCGGGCTGTTCGGCGTCGCCGGGCTGACCGGAGCCCTCGGCGCCGCGCGGTCCGGACGCTGGGGCGATGCCGGGCACGCACGCCGGGTCACCGGCATCGCGCTGGCGCTCCTGCTCGCGTCGTGGGCCGCGATCGGACAGCTCTCCTGGTCGATGCCGCTCCTGATCCTCGGTGTGGTCCTGCTCGACTTCGCCGTCCAGGCCGTGCACGTCAGCAACCAGCACACGCTCACCAGCGCCTACCCCGGCCGCGCCAGCACCACCATCGGCGCCTACATGGTCTTCTACTCCCTCGGGTCCGCCTTGGGCGCGGCCGCGACCACGGCCCTGTTCGACGCGGCCGGCTGGATCGGGCCCACCGTCCTCGGCGCGACGCTCGCGCTCGGCGCGCTCGCCACCTGGGCGTTCAGCGCCCACCCGCCCGTGCCGGCGGAACCGGCACCGGCGGGGTCGGGACCGGCGGCCGGGTGGGGCGCCGGTCCCGAAGGGGTCACCACCAGGTCGGGGGCTTGCCCGGGGTGTGGAGCCAGGTCTTGAAGAAGGCGTCGAGGTCTTGGCCGGAGACCTTTTCGGCGAGCGCCTCGTAATCCTCGGTGGTGGCGTTGCCGTACTTGTTGTTCGCGAGCCAGGTGCGGGTCAGCTCCAGGAAGCGCTCCTTGCCGATCTTCTGGCGGAGGGCCTCCAGGGCCATGCCGCCACGGAAGTAGATCGCGCGGTGGAAGATCTGGTCACGGGTCGGCTCGGCGATGACCACGTCCCAGAACCTGGGGCGCGGCTCCGGCATCTGCGGCGGGTCGGCGTAGATCTGCTTGAACGACTCCAGCGCGGACGGGCCGCCGTGCTCCTCGGCCCAGAACTTCTCCGTCCAGAGCGCGTAGCCCTCGTTCAGCCAGGTGTCCTTCCACCGGGCGACGGACACGCTGTTCCCGAACCACTGGTGGCTCACCTCGTGGACGACGCCCTTATGGACCGGCGGCGTCTCGTAGGTGGGGCGGGTCTGCGTCTCCAGCGCGTTGTCGACGAACAACGGCGGCACGTTGTTGTGCTCGATGATGGAACCGGTGGAGGTGAACGGGTAAGGCCCGAAGTAGTCGGTCAGCCCGTCGGTGACCTCGGTCGTCCAGCCCGGGGTGGCCTTCGCGTTGGGGTCGGACGCCAGGTCGGAGTCGACGGCGTCGAGCTGCGGGATGCCCTTGGTTGTGGTGGTCGTGGAGACGTCGAACCGCCCGATCGAACCGGTGGCCAGGTAGGTCGCCATCGGCCGGTCCTCGCGCCACACGAAGGTGTCCTTGCCGCCGGCCCGCCACTGCTTGACCAGGTGGCCGTTGCCGATCACCTTGAGGCCCTGGGGCACGGTCGTCTGGACCGTGAAGTACGCCTTGTCGCGCGGGTTGTCGTTGTTGGGGAACCAGGTGTTGGCGGCGTTGGGCTCGGCGACGATCGTGGCGCCGTCCCTGGTGTGCAGGAACCCGTACTTCAGGTCGAACGCGATCGGGCTCTGCAACGTCTCCGGGACGCCGTCGTACCGGACGACCACCGTGAACGTGCGGTGCTTCCGCAGCCCCTTGCGCGGCGTGATCTCCAGTTCGTGCCTGCCGGTGCGGTCGAAGGAGGCTTCCCGCCCGTTCACGCGGACGGACCGCACGTTCAGCTTGTACAGGTCCAGGTTGAACCGGGACAGGTTCTGGGTCGCGGTGGCCGTGATGGTGGTCGTGCCGGTGAGGTGGTCGGTCTCCGGGTCGTAGGCGGTCTTCAGGTTGTAGTGGCCGACGTCGTACCCGCCGTTGCCGAGGTCAGGGAAGTAGGGGTCGCCCATCCCGGGCGCGCCGGGTTCGTAGTGCGTGCCGGCGGTCGCGGCCGGGGCGGCCGGTGCGAGCAGTCCGAGAGCCACAGCGGCGACCACCAGCGGACGCCGGTGCGCGGACCTGAGATACGTCATACAGGGACCTCTCCGTTGGAGCCGGACGATCGCCTTCGGAACGATCTTTAGATGATCATTACCCGGCACGCCGGAAAAGTCGATCATGGTCCTCTCGGCGATCCCCTCTGGCGGCTCCGCTATTGGGGCGGCGCGTTGATGACCAGACGGTCGCCTCGGGGTTCGACGGGCGTGCCGAAGGCGGCGCAGGCGCTGGTGAAACGCTCGGTGATCCAGTCGCGGTCGGCGTCTTCGGCCAGGCGGGTGCGGCAGTGGTCGAGGCGCAGCGGCACCGCCTCGATCCGGGACGGGCCCGCGCGGTCCAGCGTGACGAGGAACAGCAGGCCGAGATCGTTGCGGCGCAGGTCGTCGACCACGTAGTCGTCGATGAAGTCGCCCATGTCGAACAGGACGGGCCAGGCGACGCCGTGGAAGACGTGCGCCGAGCTTCCCGCGATGAGCGTCGCGCCGGCGTCCAGCAGTTCCCCGGCCGCGCGGCGGACGTAGCGCAGTGGTTCGCGGGTCATGTTCGGCCCCCAGTGCGGCAGGACGAGCACGATGTCGTTGCCCGCGCGGAGCCGGGAGATCTGCTCCAGCAGGTGGCCCGGCACTCCCCGCTCCAGGTCGGCGTGCGCGACGCCGGGGCGGGCGGGCCCCGCGGCGAAGTCGGACGGATGATCGGTGACGCCCACCACCGCGACCCGGACACCTCCGGCCTCCAGGACGACGCTCCTCCGCGCGTCCTCGACGTCGGCGCCCGCACCGACCACGCCGATGCCCGCGCGCCTCAGGATGTCGAGCGAGTCCTGGAGGGCGTCCGGTCCGTAGTCGAGCGCGTGGTTGTTGGCGAGGGTCACGCAGTCCACGCCGAGATCGGTGAGGGCCTCGGCGGCGGCCGGGGGCGCGCGGAAATGGAAGGGCTTGCCGGGCGCGTCCCACTGCCGGCCTCGGGCGGACACGCAGCATTCCAGGTTCACGACCGCGAGGTCCGCCTCCGCGAACGCCTCGCGCACGCCGCCGGAGAACAGGCCGTGCGGGCCGGACGTCTCGATCTCGTCCGCCACGCCGCGGCCGAGCATGGTGTCTCCGGCGAGCGCCATGGTGACGGCCATGAGAGCCCCCAATCGGCGGCGGTACCGCCGTCCAGCCTACGAAGCCGTGCAGCAGTACGAAGCGGCCCGGCCGGCGAAACGGTGCCGGCTACGAGGCGCGGGTGAACCAGGTGACCTGGGCGCCGTTGCCGAACGACTCGCGCCGGGTCGGGGTGAAGAGCGTCGGATTGAACGCGCCGGAGAAGACGGGGACGCCCGACCCGGCCACGACCGGGTAACTCTTGATGATCAGTTCGTCGATCTCGGGCAGCAGCACGGCGGCGAGCCTGCCTCCGCCGCAGAGCCAGATGTCCATGTCGCCGTCCTCGGCCTTGAGCTCGCGGACGACGCCGCCCGGTTCCCTGACCAGTTCCACGGACGGGTCCGCGATCTCGCCCAGCGTGGTCGACGCGACGTACTGGCGCAGGTGCGCGTACGGGCTGGTCACGTCGATGTCGAGCGCGGGCTGGTAAGTGCCGAGGCCCATCACGAGCGTGTCGAACCGCTTGTTCGGCGCGTTCTCCAGGCGGACGTGCGGGCGGACGTGCGTGGGCAGGGTCTCCGGGTAGCGCTCGTTGATCCAGGCCGCCATGTCGTCGCCGAGCGGGTAGAAGTCGATCTCGCCGCCCGGTCCGGCGATGTAGCCGTCGATGCTGGCGCCGACGTAGTAGACGAGCTTTCGCATACGGCACTCCGTTCGTAGTACTATGTATGAAGTGGTTTGAATGTAGTACTACAGATGGAGTGGTGTCAACATGCGGAGGAACGTCGAACGGCGGGCGGCGCTCGTCGACGCCGCGATCGAGGTGCTGGCCAGGGAGGGCGCGCGCGGGCTGACGTTCCGGGCGGTGGACGCGGCGGCGGGCGTGCCCGTCGGCACCGCGTCCAACTACTTCGCCAACCGGGACGACCTGCTCACGCAGGCCGGGGGCCGCATCTACGAGCGCCTGCAACCGGACGCGGCCGTCCTCGCGGGCAGGCTCGAAGGGCCGCGCGACGCGGCCAAGGTCACCGAACTGCTGCGCGAGGTCGTCGGCCGGATCTCCGGCTTCCGCACCGGCTATCTGGCACTGCTGGAACTGCGGCTTGAGGCGACGCGGCGTCCCGAGCTGCGGGCCGTCCTGACCGAGCGGGTGCGCGCGGACGTCGAGGCCAACATCGCCTACCACCTCGAATCCGGGCTGCCGGGCGACGCCACCACGGTGCGCCTGCTCTACCTCGCCCTCAACTGGCTGATCGTGGAGCACCTCACGCTGCCGGGGGTGTTCACCGACGAGGACGTCGAAGACCTCGTCGCCCTCGCGGTGGAACGCACCGTCCCGCGCTGACCGAGCCCGCGCCGACCGCGCTGTCCCGCGCGCTCAGCGGCGCGGAGGCCCGGACCTCAGGCCAGCGGGCGGCCGGGGCCCTTCTTGATCTGCTCGACGAACAGGCCGGCGAGGGCGTGCTGTCCCGCGATGGTCGGGTGGTAGCTGCGCGGCTCCGCCGACAGCGCCGACAGGTTCAGCAGCAGGCCGTTCATGTAGGCGTTCTGGCTGCCCACCTCGTGCCCGGCGAACGCGCTGTAGGCGTCGACGAACTCGACGCTGCCCTGACCGCGCCGGGCGGCGATCCGCGCGTCGGCCTCCGCGGCCGACTGGCTGATCAGCCGGCCGAGGTCGTAGGCCCGCGCGTTCAGCCAGCGCTGGTCGGACACGGTGATGTTGTCCCCGCCGACCCCGCTGACCTCGGAGAACGCCTTCGGATACCCCATCAGGATCACCCGCGCCCGCGGCGCCCGCGTGGTGATCTTGTCGATCAGGTCGGGGAGGTCGCGCCGGAGCTTGGCCATCCGCCCGGCGACGTCCTCGCCCTGCCGGGTGCAGCTCCTGCTCCACGGCAGCTTGACGACGCAGCCGGCGAGGACCCTGGAGAACCCGACGTCGTTGCCGCCGATGCTCAGCGTGACCAGGCTGGTGTCGGCGCCGATCCGGCCGAGCTGCGGCGGCTCCCCGCCCCGTCCCTCCAGGAAGTCGGGGATCGTGGCGCCGGAACAGGCCCAGAACGCGCTGCCCTTCGCGAACCGGTACGCCCGCGAGACCTCGTGGTAGTACGCCTTGGACGTGCGGTGACACCGGTCGAGCGGGTTCTTGTCGGCCACGGACGCCTCCGCGCCGAGTCCCGCCGAGTACGAATCGCCGAGCGCCACATAGGAGCCCCGCGTCGCCGCCTCGACGGGCGTGGGCGCCTTCGTCGCCACGACCGGGTCGGCGCGTATCTCCCGCTCAGGCTCGTTGCAGCCGCTGCCGAACACCTCGCACCGCACCGCGGGCAGCGCCACCAGCGGGACGACGGCGAGCGCCAGCAGGCTCACGAGCACGACGATCCCGAGGGCCCGCTCGCCGAGGCGGCCGCGTGCCCACGCCACCGGATTGAACATCGTCCTCCTTGGGGGTCATTGAGCGAGACGCCCGTGCCGCCTCCCGGGTTCCCGCCTTTACGTTGTAGATTTCTAAGTCGGGCGGACCGCCGCCCACATGGCGAGCCGCGGCCCGAGGTCGTGCAGTCCGGCCTTGATCTCGGTGTCCCAGTAGGAGCGCATCTCAGGGCCCCATCGCTCCTCGGGCAGCTCCGCGAACCCGTGCCTGGCGTACCAGGGGCCGTTCCACGGGACGTCCCGGAACGTCAGCAGGCTCACACCCGGCGCCCCGGCCTCGGCGGCGCGCGCCATGACCGCGGCCAGGAGCCGGGCGCCGATCCCGCGGCCGACCAGGTCGCCGCGCACCGAGATCTGCTCCAGATGGACGGCCCCGTCGACCTCCTCCAGCGCCGCGAAGCCGACCGGAGCGCCGTCCGGCGGGAGGCCGGCCACGAGGATCTCCGCGCCCTTCTCGATCATCTGCTCCACCACGGTCGGCCCGGACGGGAACACGATGCCGATCTCCGCGAACATCGCGTCCCCGGAACTCTCGATCGCCGGCAACCCTGCCAGATCGTCCGGCCGCGCCGCCCGAACCTCGTACTCCATCCCATGATCGTAGGTCGTCCCCCGGCGGCCGTCCCTACCCCCGGAGGAGACTCAGGCATAGAAGCCCGGAGAGCAACCCGGTGTCAATCGGCGTTGCCGAGCGTGTCGCGGGCTTCCGCGCGGAAATCCGTGACCGCGCGGTAGAGGGCCCGTTCCCGCTCGGCCGCCGCGCCGTCGTCCGCGCGCCCTGGGGCGGTGCCCGCGGCGTGGGCGTCGTCCACCATCCGCCGCATGACCTCGGACAGCTCCTCGGACGCGCGCTGGACGCGTCCGGCCGCGTCCGCCATCGGCCGCGGCCCCTCGATGATGACGATCTCCATGGCGCGGTGGACGTCGCGCGCCAGATCGACGAACCGGCGCACCTTCGCGTCGACGTCGCCGAGATCCGGCGGGTCGCGCCGCAGGGCGGCCAGGACGGCGTCCATCGCGATGTCGCGGTCATGGAGGGCGCCGAGATAGGCGGCGTAGGCGTCCCGGCGGTGCTGGCGGCGCCACTGGCCGAGCTGCGCCCGGGCCTGCGCGCGTCCGTTCACCACCGCCGCGCCGAGCGTCGTGAGGGATCCGAGGGCGGCGCCGAGAAGCGCGGCGAGTCCTGCGTCCATCGGCACAGTGTCCCCCACCCCGCCGCGCGGCCGATCGATGCGGGATATCGCGGCGGTGCGGAGTTCTGTTCGGCCGGGCACTGCCGGGAAGGCGCGGGGTTGGCCTTCCCTTCGGTGGGACGGGGAAGTGGAGTTCCCATGCCATGACACTGGCCCGCGGCGACAATCGTGATACTCCGGGCCGTCATTGAAAAATGTCCGCGAGGACAGCCTTGTCGTCCAATCGGGCGTGCCCATACCTGAGAAAAGTGCCAGATTTATCCGATTATTGCTGGTTTGTCCGGCCAGGTTCGGCCAGGCCGGCGCGGGTGACATCGTCCAAGGTCATCGGGGTGATCGGGTGGCCGGGGCCGCGATGCCCATGCCATGCTGCGGCGCGTTTCGCCATTCGTGAGGGCGAAATCGGGAGCGCCCCCAAAGGACAGCCACCGCGAGAGAAAAGGGGAGAAGATGAAGAAGTACGAAACACCCGTCCTCGTGGCGGCCGGCTCGTTCCGTAAGGCGACCGGCCTGCTGCTGCACAACGGGAACGACCGCGTGATCTTCAGCAAGAACTGATGACGGCCCCTCCTCACCATGCCCATGTCTGAGCACGTCGGCATGCCGGGTCACGGCGAGGCGTACTTCGTGGTCCTGCCGGACCACGAGGCCGCCATCGCCGTGGCCGCGGGCCTCCCGCACGCCAGGACGGTGCCGCACCCCTCCGGGCGGCCCTGGCTGGTCGGCGACTGGACGGACGCCGGGATCACAGTCGCCGAGGCGGGCGACACCCGGCTGGCGCTCATCGGCACCCGCCCCCACGACCCCGGGCGGATCGAGCGGGCGGCGGCACGGCTCACCTGCCTGTCCTCGCTCGACCGGCTCGCCCGCACGCTGCCCGGCAGCTTCCACCTGGTGGCCGCGCACGGCGGGCGCGCCCGCGTCCAGGGCGACGCGGCCGGGCTGCGGCTGGTGTTCTACGCGCGGATGGACGGCGTCCTGGTGGCGTCCGACCGCGCCGACGTTCTCGCCACGCTGACCGGCGCCGAACTGGACGAACGGCAGATCGCGGCGCGGCTGCTGTGGCCCGTCCCCCATCCGCTGCTGCACGCGCCGATGTGGCGGGGCGTGCACGGCGTGGAGCCGGGCACCCACCTCCTCCTGGACGCGGAGGGCCGCGCGTGGACCCGCCGCTGGTGGTCCCCGCCCGAACCGGAGCGGTCCCTGGCCGCCGGGGCGTCCGAGCTGCGGACCGCCCTCGCCCGCGCGGTCGGGACGCGCACCGCGGGCGGCGGCACGGTGAGCTGCGACCTGTCCGGCGGCCTGGACTCGACGTCGGTCTGCTTCCTCGCCGCCCGGGGCGAGGCCGGGATCATCGCGAGCACCTGGCCGGGCCGCGACCCGGCCGACGAGGACCTGACGTGGGCGCGCCGCGCGGCCGGGCACCTGCCCGACGTCGAGCACGCGGTGTGGCCCGCGGAGGAGACGCCCCTGGTCTACGCGGGCCTCCTGGACATCGACGACCCCCTGGACGAGCCGACCATCGGCATGATGGACCGGGCGCGGGTCCTCGGCCACGTCCCCCGGCTGGTCGCGAAGGGCAGCCGCCTGCACCTGACCGGCATCGGCGGCGACCAGGTCGCCTGGTGCTCGGAGGCGCACTACCACCGGCTGCTGCGCAGGCGGCCGCTGCCCGCGCTGCGCCGGCTCCGCGGGTTCCGGGCGCTGTTCGACTGGCCGCTCGGCCCGATGGCGCGGACGCTCGCCGACGCCCGCCCGTACCGGCGGTGGCTTGGGGACACGGCCGCCGACCTGCGCCGTCCGCCGCAGCCGCCGGTCACCGGCGCGCTCGGCTGGGGCGGGGCGCCGCGCCTGTTCGACTGGGTGACGCCCGACGCGCAGCACGCCGCGGCGGAGCTGATCCGCGACGCCGCCCGGACCGCCGAGCCGATCGCGCCGGACCGGGGGCAGCACGCGGACCTGCACGCCGTGCGGGTGTGCGCCCGCATCATCCGGCAGTGGGAGCGGATGAGCGCCCGCGCGGGGCTGCCCATGTCGTCGCCCTTCCTGGACGACCGGGTCATCGAGGCGGGCCTCGCCGTCCGCCCGGAGGACAGGGTCACCCCGTGGCGGTACAAGCCGCTGCTGGTCGCGGCGATGCGGGGCATCGTGCCCGACGCGTGCCTGGCGCGGTCGAACAAGGCGGAGGCGTCGATGGACGCCGCCGACGGCCTGCGCGCCCACAGCGCCGACCTTGTGACGCTTTGGGAGGGATCGCGGCTGGCCCGGCTCGGGCTCGTCGACGACGCGCGGCTGCGGGCCCTGTCGGCCCGGCCCGCGACGCCCGAACTGCGTGAGCCGATCCTGTACTCCACCATCGGCTGCGAGGTCTGGCTCCGCACCCTGGACCGGCCCGCGGCCACCGCCTCCCCGCCGGGCCACCCGGCCGGCCCCGGCCATTCCTCGCCGTCCGGCCGCTCGTCGCCGTCCGGCCGCCCGGCACGACCGATCGAAGAGGAGACCGGATGACCCTGCGACTGCGTTCCGGCGTGTCCACGGCGGACACCGCGTACGGGACGGTCCTGCTCGACGAGCGCAGCGGAGACTACTGGCAGCTCAACCCGACCGCCGCCACCGTGATGCGGCGCCTGACGGCGGGCGACAGCGCCGAGCGGGCCGCCGCCGCCCTCGCCGAGGAGTTCGGCGTCGACCCGGAGCGGGCGCTGCTGGACGTCACCGCGCTGGTCGACCAGCTGCGCACGGCCCGGCTGGTGACGACGTGACCGTCCCGGGCGCGCTCCACCGCCCGTCCGGGACGCCGCCGGCGCGGCGGGCGGCGGCCAGGGTCGCGGTGGCGCTGGCCCGGCTCCTCGCCCGCCTCCCGCCCGGGTACATCCGGCTCGTCCTCGGCATCCTGAGCGCGGGCGCCCGGCCCGCCACCTACGAACAGGCGCGGGCGGCGCGCGACGCGGTCACCTCCGTCAGCCTCACCTGCCTCGGCCCCCGCGGCTGCCTGCCCCGCTCCGTCGCCACGGCCCTGCTGTGCCGGCTGGGGGGCGCCTGGCCGACGTGGTGCGCGGGCGTGCGGACGCTGCCTCCGTTCGGCGCGCACGCGTGGGTGGAGGCGGAGGACAGGATCGTCGAGGAGAACGTCCCCGGCGGCTACCTCGCCCCGCTGATCATCGTCGCGCCGCGGGGCGCGAAACGCCGCGCCGGCTGACGGCGCCGCGCCGTCCCCCCGGACGGTCTCCGTTCACCCGTGCAGGGGAGTTGGATCACGCTCGGGAGGGAGTCCGGGCGCCCGGTGCGGGCCCTTCACTTGCAGTGAACTATTCACGCGAGACGAAGGGCGTCGGCGGTGTTGAGGAATTCGGCGGTGTTGAGGAATGTGGGGTCGGCCGTTCACCGGACGCACGGACGGACGGTCGAGGGTGTCCCCCGGTGGGCGGTGATCGCGGCCTATTCGGCGAGCCTGACCGTGCTGCCGTCCTGCGTCTGGCGGATCGCGCTCGGTTTCGGAGCGCCGATCGGCCCCCCGTTCCCGGACGACGTCGGCGACACGAGCGGGGACCTGCCCGGATGGATGCCGATGTGGTCGTACACGATCCTGCTGAGCGTCCTCAGCGAGGCGCTGGCGTTCCTGGCGGTCGGGCTGGTCAGCCGGTGGGGCGAGGTGCTCCCCCGCTGGGTGCCGCTGCTGCGCGGCCGCAGGGTGCCGACCCTGGCCGCCGTGGTGCCAGCGGCCCTGGGCGCGGCCGCCCTCACCCTGGGAACACTGATGATGGTGACGAGCTTCAACGAGTTCACCGCGCCGGACGGCACCACCGTCTACCTCGAAGGGTGGAGGCTCGTGCTGTTCGTCGCGTCCTACGGGCCGCTGCTGCTCTGGGGGCCGCTGCTGGCGGCCGTGACCGTCGCCTACTACCTCCGCCGGACACGGACCCCGATCCCCCAGACCTGACCCCGGAAATCCAGGTGCGGACAGGCGGCGACCAAGGTCATCCTGGGGCATGGGATGGACGCTCACTGACGACCTTGAAGAGTTCCTGGCGCGGGCAGGCGGGTTCCTGCGCGGCGATCCCGTCGCGAACACCGTCGCGCTCACCGTCACCGAGAACCTGCACATCCAGGGCGCCGACCTCTACGGAGCCGCCCTCTTCGGCTGGTGGACGAACGCCGGGCGGATCGACGGCACCTTCCTCCGGACGGGCTCGTACCCGCCGCTCCTGAGCGCGATGCCGGAACAGGCGGCCCGCGACCTGGCACGCGTCCTCGCCAGGCACGGCGACCCGGTGCCCGGCGTCAACGGCGAACCGGCGACCGCCAGAGCCTTCGCGGAGACCTGGACAAACAAGACCACAACAAACGAGATAAACCCGCCCAGCACGGACGGCACACTCGCGTCCGCCGAGAGGGACGCGCCGGCGGAAAGCGGCGCAGCCGCCGAGAAGGCCACAGGCGACGGAAGAGGCGCGGCCACCGAGAACGGCCCAGGCGGCGAGGGCGGCGGCGGATGGGGCACGGGCGGTGCGGGGCGGGTCAAGGAGCGGCAGCGGCTGTACCGGCTCGGGCGCCTGGAGGTTCCCGACCCGCTGCCGGAGGGCGCCGCGCGGGTCGCCGGCGCCGCCGACGGCGCGCTGGTGCTGGACTGGTTCGCCGCGTTCGGCCGGGAGGCCGGCGATTACGGCGACACGAACCGGGCGGCGATCGAGGCCAAGCTCGGGGACGGCCGCGTCACCCTGTGGGAGGCCGGCGGCCGTCCGGTGGCGGTGGCGGGGCGGACACCGACGGTCGCCGGGATGGCCCGGGTGGCGCCCGTGTACACGCCGCCCGAGCACCGCCGCCGCGGCTACGCGGCCGCGGTCACCGCGGCGGTCACGCGGGCGGCCCTGGACGGGGGCGCCACGGAGGTCGTGCTGTTCACCGACCTCGCCAACCCGACCAGCAACGGCGTCTACCAGCGGCTCGGCTACCGGACGGTACAGGACCGGGTCGTGCTCGACCTCACCTGAGCCCGCCCGGGGGGCGTGCGGAGGCGTCGCACGCGGGGTTCACTTGACGCCGGCCTCCTTCATCTCGCGGAGCTCGCGCTTGAGCTCCTTGATCTCGTCGCGGAGGCGGGCGGCGAGCTCGAACTGCAGGTCGGCGGCGGCCTGGTGCATCTGGGCGGTCATCTGCTCGATCAGGGCCTCCAGCTCCTCGCGGGGGCGCTCGCCGACGAGGTCGGCGGCGTGCCTGCCGACCTCCCTGGTGCGCGACGCCAGGCCGGGGACGGGGGCCTTGCCGCGGCTCTGCTGGCGGCCGGCGCCGCCGATCAGGGTCTCGGTGTCGGCGTCCTCGCGGGCGAGGGAGTCGAGGATGTCGGCGATGCGCTTGCGGAGGGCCTGCGGCTCGATGCCGTGCTCGGTGTTGTACGCCTGCTGCTTGGCGCGGCGCCGGTTGGTCTCGTCGATCGCGCGTTCCATCGACGGGGTGACCGTGTCGGCGTACATGTGGACCTGGCCCGACACGTTGCGCGCCGCGCGGCCGATGGTCTGGATGAGGGACGTCTCGGAGCGCAGGAAGCCCTCCTTGTCGGCGTCCAGGATCGCGACGAGGGACACCTCAGGCAGGTCGAGGCCCTCGCGGAGCAGGTTGATGCCGACCAGGACGTCGAACTCGCCGGCGCGCAGCTCGCGGAGCAGCTCGATGCGGCGCAGCGTGTCGACCTCGCTGTGCAGGTAGCGGACCTGGATGCCGAGTTCGAGAAGGTAGTCGGTGAGGTCCTCGGCCATCTTCTTGGTGAGGGTGGTGACGAGGACGCGCTCGTCCTTTTCGGTGCGCTCCCGGATCTCGTGGATGAGGTCGTCGATCTGGCCCTTGGTCGGCTTGACGACGACCTCCGGGTCGATGAGGCCGGTGGGGCGGATGACCTGCTCGACGACGTCGCCCTTCACGCGGTTCATCTCGTACGAGCCGGGCGTCGCGGACAGGTAGACGGTCTGGCCGATGCGGTCGAGGAACTCCTCCCATTTGAGGGGGCGGTTGTCCATGGCGGACGGCAGCCGGAAGCCGTGCTCGACCAGCATCCGCTTGCGGGACGCGTCGCCCTCGTACATCGCGCCGATCTGCGGGACGGTCTGGTGGGACTCGTCGATGACGAGGAGGAAGTCCTCCGGGAAGTAGTCGAGGAGGGTGTTGGGGGCGGTGCCGGGGCCGCGGCCGTCGATGTGGCGGGAGTAGTTCTCGATGCCGGAGCAGGTGCCGACCTGCCGCATCATCTCGACGTCGTAGGACGTGCGCATGCGCAGCCGCTGCGCCTCCAGCATCTTGCCCTGCCGCTCCATCACGGCGAGGGTGTCCTCCAGCTCGGCCTCGATGTCGCGGATGGCCCGCTCCATCCGCTCCGGCCCGGCGACGTAGTGGGAGGCGGGGAAGACGTACAGCTCCTCGTCCTCGGTGATCAGCTCGCCGGTGAGCGGGTGCAGGGTGGCGAGCTTCTCGATCTCGTCGCCGAACATCTCGATGCGGACGGCGAGCTCCTCGTACTGCGGGATGATCTCGATGGTGTCGCCGCGGACGCGGAACGTGCCGCGGGTGAACGCGAGGTCGTTGCGGGTGTACTGCATGCCGACGAGCTGGCGGAGCAGGTCGTCCCGCTCGATCTCCTGGCCGACGTTGAGGCGGACCATGCGGTCGACGTACTCCTGCGGCGTGCCGAGGCCGTAGATGCACGACACGGACGCGACGACGACGGTGTCGCGGCGGGTGAGCAGCGAGTTGGTCGCCGAGTGGCGGAGCCGGTCGACCTCGTCGTTGATCGAGGAGTCCTTCTCGATGTAGGTGTCGGTCTGCGGGATGTACGCCTCGGGCTGGTAGTAGTCGTAGTAGGAGACGAAGTACTCGACGGCGTTGCGCGGCATCATCTCGCGCAGCTCGTTGGCGAACTGGGCGGCGAGCGTCTTGTTCGGCTGCATGACCAGGACGGGCCGCTGCACCTTCTCGACCAGCCACGCGATCGTGGCGGTCTTGCCGGTGCCGGTGGCGCCGAGCAGCACGGTGTCCTTCTCGCCGGTGTCGACGCGGGCGGCGAGCTCGGCGATCGCCTGCGGCTGGTCGCCCGACGGCGTCATCTCGGTGACGACCTCGAACGGTGCCACGCGCCGCCGCAGATCCGTGATCGGCCGCATCGTCGCCCTCCCCTGCTTCCGGCGTCATCTCGTGCTTCCCCAACAGTACGCAAGCCCGCCGACATTCCGTATCCGTCCAGGTCAGACCCAGTCGAAGGGGGTCAGGAGGCGGGCAGCGGGATCCGGGCGCGGACGGCGTAGCCGCCCTTGCGGGGCCCGGCCTCGAAGCTGCCGCCGAGGGCGGTGACGCGCTCGCGGAGGCCGACCAGGCCGTTCCCGCCGCTCGGCAGGCGGTGCTCGGGGAGGGCGGTGGGCGGGTCGTTGGCGATCTCCACCTCGATCGCCTCGGGTTGCAGGTCGAGCCCGACGCGGGTGTCGGCGGCGCCGGCGTGCTTGTGGACGTTGGTGAGCGCCTCCTGGACGAGGCGGTAGACCGTCCGTCCCACCGCGGCGGGCATGGGGCGCTCCTCGCCGCGGATCGCCAGGTCGACGCGCAGGCCCGCCGCGCCGGACTGCCCGACCAGCTCCCGGACGTGCGCCAGGGTCACCGCCTCCTGGGGCAGCGCCTCCTCGCCCTGCCGCAGGACGCCGATGACGTGGCGGAGCTCCTCCAGCGCTTGGCGCCCCATGTCCCCGATGACGTTCGCGGTCTCGGCGGCCCGGCTGGGGTCGCGGACGGCGATCGCCCGCAGGGCCCCGGCGTGCACCACTATGACGCTGATCCTGTTGGCGACCACGTCGTGCATCTCCCGGGCGATGCGGGTGCGTTCCTCTCCCCGCGCGCGCTCTGCGAGAAGGTGCTGCTCGCGTTCGAGGCGTGAGGCCCGCTCTTGGAGCGAGACCATGAGCTGCTTTCGCGCGCCCATGTAAAGGCCGAGCAGGACCGGGGCGGCGAGAAACGCCACCCCCGTCGTGGCCTGGACCGCGAAGGGCTCCATCCGCGCCGTCGGCGGGGGCCAGGCGAGGGCGGCCACGTAGCCGATCGCCGCGATCGTCAGCACCGTTCTGCGGGACGCGGTGTACGCGGCGAGCGAGTACAGGATGACGATCGTGGCGAACGCGCCCGCGCCGGTGATACCACCGAAGACCAGCCCGAACAGCGTGAGCTGGAGGGGATAGAGGCGCCGCACGACCAGGGTCAGGCCGAGGACGACGCTGCACGCCGAAACGACGGGCGGCGGCAGCCAGAACTCCTGTTCGGCGAACCACAGGAACGTGCCATCGCCCGCGGCCAGTATCACGGCGATGGCGATGTCGAACGCGCGTGACCGCCGCGAAGGCCACGCGGACGACCACCAGCCCCGCACGTGCATGCGACGAGCCTATAGCGACCCGCGGGCAGCCAAGGTCGGCCTAGTCGGGATGCCAAGGCGGCCCAGGTCAGGACAGGGGCGGAGGGGTCGCGGCCGACATCACCGCAAGGCACGCGAATCCCCCTGCCCGCAGGACTTTCCCGCGCTCTGGGTGCTGTGGTTACGATGACGGCGCCGACCGTGCTGTTCGAGTGGGGACGACCCCCCGCGCCCCCGAACCGCGCCCCGAAGCGCCTCCGGCGCCGACCCAGGACGGGGTAACCGCAGAACATGACCCGCTTCACCAACTGGTTCGGCAAGAACGCCGACGCCGTGATCGCGCTGGTGCTCGCCGTAGTCGTGGCGGTGATCGGCCTCGGTGTGCAGTTCGACAACGAGGCGGAGATCACCAACAGCGCGATCCTCGCGGTGATCGGCCTGCTGGCGACGTCGGTGCTGCGGGACCGGGGGCGGCGTCTGCCCGTCGAGGCGGAGGTGCGCGACACGCTGCGGGCGTCGTCGTCCACGCTGGACGACCTGAGCGGACGCCTGACCCAGATCGAGGCGTTCGAGGGCGTCCTGTCCGACACCAAGCGCGCCCTGGACGAGACCACGGTCGTCCGTGTCATCAGCGGCGCGCAGGTGGCGCAGGTCCTGGAGGAGTCGCGCCGCGACACCGACCGGTGGTTCTTCAAGGGCGGGACGGGCACCTACATCCGCGCGCGGACGCTCCCGGAGTGCGTGGCGGCGGCGCGCAGAGACCGCCGGACCCTGCTGTTCCGCCTGGAGATCCTCGACCCCACGAACGTGGAGGTCTGCGAGGCGTACGCGCGTCACCGCCGTTCGGTGTCGGACGGGCCGGACGCGACGGGCGAGCCGTGGACGCTGGACCGCACCCGCAAGGAGGCGTACGCCACGATCCTGGCGGCGTGCTGGCACAAACAGCGGTTCGCGATGCTCGACATCGACATCGGCCTGGCGCGGACGATGACGACGCTGCGCTACGACCTGGCGTCGTCGCGGGTCGTGGTCACGCGCGACGACCCGCGCGGCGAGGCGCTCGTGGTCGACAGCAACAAGTTCTACTACAGCTGGGTCAGCGCCGAGCTGCAGACCAGCCTGGACCAGGCCCGCCGGGTCCCCGTCGAGCAGGCGCGGCTGGCGCCGCTGGACGACGAGCCGACCGTCGAGGAGGCCCGCAAGCTCTTCGAGGTGATCGGGATCGACCTCGCGCAGGGCTACACCGACCGCGACGTCATCGAGATCATCCGCAAGGCGCTGCGCGCCAGAGACCCGTACGAGTGACCGTTGACACGAGTGACCGTTGAGCACGAGCCGACCGTGAACTGGTGACGAAGTGAGGTACGAGCAGATCCGCGAGGAGATCCACGCCGGGACGGCCGCGCGGACGCTGCCGGTCTGGGCGGGGCGTGTTCTGGACGACGTCGCGGCGGGCCGCTCTTCCGTGCCCGCCCTGCGCCATCCTCTGGGGTTCGTGTGCCTTCCGGTGGAGCGCACCGGCGACCTCGGCGTGTGCCTGCACATCTGGACGCCCGAGGTGCACCCGGCGCCGTCCACGACGTCGCTGGTGCACTGCCACAGCTGGGACCTGCTCAGCTTCGTCCTGTACGGGACGGTGCGGAACGTGCGGATGGACATCCGGACGGGCGCCGGCGCGGAGCCGGCGGAGGCGACCCGGCAGGTCTTCGAGGTCGTCAGCCAGGGCGACGTGGACGAGCTGAGGGCCACGGGACGAGCCGTCCGCTACTCCCCTGGCGGTTCCAGCGCGCACCGGACGGGCGAGTCCTACACCCTGCCCGCCGGTGTGTTCCACACCACTCTCATCGAGGACGGGATGGAAGCGGCCACGGTCGCCCTGGGCCGCCAGACCCCTGGCGGTGGCGATCTGTCGCTCGGCCCTCTGGACACACCCACCCACCGGGTGCACCGTTCTCGTTCCGACCTTGCCGACACCGAGCGCGCCCTTCGGCGTTCCGCCCGCAGGATCGCCTCCGCGTATCCGCCCAGGTCCCCGTCCACCGCGCGCGTGCCGAATCCGACTGGAGAGGTTCGATGAGATCCACGCCCCCCTCACCGGCCCTCCCGGTCGATCTCTCCGCGGCCCGGCGCGTGGCCGTGGCGGCGGCCGAGGCGGCGGGCGAGCTGCTCAGCGCCGGTGTGGACGGGCCCTTGGGCGTCCGGGTGAAGGGCACGGGGCGGGACGTGGTGACCGACCTCGACACGGCCGCCGAAGACCTCATCGTCGGCCTGCTGCGGGACGCGTATCCGGGACACCGCATCATCGCCGAGGAGTCCGGGGTCCTGGAGGGCGCGCCGGGCGAGGAGATGGTCTGGCTCGTCGATCCCTTGGACGGCACCAACAACGTGGCGATCGGCATGCCCGTGTACGCGGTGGGGCTGGCGTTGTGCGCGCGCGCAGAGCCCGTTCTGGGCGTCGTCCACGACCCGGTGACGGGACGGACGTGGTCCGCCGTGCACGGGTGGGGCGCCGTAGGGCCGGACGGCGAGCCGCTGTCGCTCCCCGATCGGCCGCGGCCGGGCCGGGAGAAGAATCCCGTCCTGGCGTGGACGCAAGGCCATCAGGTCAAGTCGAGCGATCCCGTGGCGTTCGCCATGCGCTCGGCCCTGGAGGACCGGTGCGCGCGGATGCTCCAGCTTTGGGCGCCGCTGGTGGCGTGGACGATGCTGGCGCGCGGCGACATCGACGGGATCGTCGGCTATCTGCCCGAGATCGTCGACCTGCCCGCGGGGGCGCTGCTGGCCGCCGAGGCGGGTGCCGAGCTGCGCCGCCTGGACGGGCGCCCCTACGAGCTGGGCATCGACCGTCCGGCGTCCGAGCTGGGTTTCGTGGCCGCGCGCCCGGAACTGCTCGACCGCCTCCTGGAGACCACGACGAAGATCACGACGCGGCTCGGTGACCAGACCGGCCACGTCGCCTAGCGGCCAGGATCCTGCGGGACCGTCACCCGGTCAGCAGCAGGGCGGGCACGGCGGCCGCGCAGCCCGCGACGGCCAGCGCCGTCCCCGTGAGGACGAACTTGCGCATGGGAACCCGGACGTCCCAGCGGCGGCACCACTCGAACCACAGCAGCGTGGCCAGCGACCCCCACGGCGTGATGACGGGCCCCACGTTCGTCCCCACGAGCAACGACAGAAGCTGGTCCCGGTTCGAGGCGGGTACGGCGGACTCCCCCGCCACGTACGCGGGCAGGTTGTTGAGGAAGTTCGACAGTCCGGCGCCGGCGAACGCGGCCCGGAACGCGCCCCCTGCGCCGTCGTCCCCGCCCACCAGGGAGCGCATCGCGTCGTCCAGCCCGAACCGTTCGAGCGTCGGCACGACCAGGAACAGGCCCGTCACGAACACCAGGAGCTGCCAGGGGATCAGCGCGGGACGCAGCGCCGCCCTGTCGCGGACGGCGAAGGCGGCCACGGCCATGGCGGCGGGAATGGTCACGGCGATGCCGAGCTGGACGCCGGTGTGCACGCCCCCGAGGATCGCGCCGATGAAGATCAGGCAGGCGAGCCCGGTGGCGGAGAACAGCACGCGGTCCTGGACGGGAGCGGGCTCGGGCGGGTCGTAGGCGTCCGCGCCGCGCATCGGCCGCCGCCAGTAGAACGCCCAGAGCAGCGCCATCGTGACGGCCAGGACCGCGATCTGCGGCACCCACATGCGCGCGGCGAACTCGCGGGTCTCCAGCGCGACCCGGTCGGCGGCCAGCAGGTTGGTCAGGTTCGACACCGGAAGCAGCAGGCTGGCGGTGTTGGCGAGCCACACGGTCGTCATGGCCAGCGGCAGCGTCGCGATCCGCGCGCGCGTCGCCAGCGCCAGCATGACCGGTGTCAGCAGCACGGCCGTGGTGTCGAGGTTGAGGAAGACCGTGGTCAGTGACGCGAACGCCACGCACAGCACGAACAGCGCGCCGTAGTTCCCGCGCCCGGCCCGTGCCAGCCGCTGCGCGATGGCGTCGAAGACCCCGGCCTCCTTGGTGAGCTCCGCCAGGATGATGACGCTGAACAGGAAAAGCAGCAGCGGCGCGACCCGTTCGACACTGGAACGCGCCGTGTCGGCGGGCAGCAGGCCAGTGGCGACGAACAGGACACCGAGGACAAGGACGCCGATGCGGATCCAGTCGAGAACGCCTAGGGAGCGCACCGCGCGGCGCGCGGTCTCGAACCGGGCTGACACCGCGCCATGATCCCATAGCGGGGGACCCGTCCCGGCGCGGGATACTGGCCGCATGACACCCCCCGGCGGCCACCCCAGGCAGGAGCGTCCGACCGACTTCTTCATCAGTTACTCGCCCGCGGACGAGCGGTGGGCGTCCTGGATCGCCTGGCAGCTGGAGGCCGCGGGGCACCGGACGATGATGCAGGCGTGGGACTTCGTGCCCGGCACCAACTTCATCGACTTCATGGACCGGGGCCTGTCGGAGGCCAAGGCCGTGGTCGCGGTGCTGTCGAGCAGCTACCTGCGGTCCAGGTACGGCCGGCTGGAGTGGATGGCGGCGCTGCGGGCCGACCCGGACGACCCGGCCCGCAAGCTGGTCACGGTCCGCATCGAGGACTGCCCGATCGACGGTCTGCTGTCCACGATCACCTACGTGGACCTGGTCGGGATCGACGACCCGGACGAGGCGCGCGGGCTGCTGATGCGGCGCATCGAGGAGGCCCTCGCCGGCCACGCGCGTCCCCAGAACGGCCCTGGCTTCCCCGGGCCGGGCGCGGCCCTCCCCGAGTCCCGCCGGCCGCTGCCGGGGCCTCTGGAGCCGTCTGAGGGACGCGAGGAGGGGCCGGAGCGGCCTGGCCCGGCCGCGGAGCCGCACGCCCGGCGGGCGCCCGCCGCCGCGCCGGTGTTCCCCGCGGCGAACGGCGCCGCGGACGAGCCGCGCGAGCACGTCACCGTCCTGCACGTCTCTGGCCCGCGGTTCGGCCGGACGCTCGCCGAGCCCGGCGAACCCACCACGGCCACCGAGTTGCAGGACCGCATCTGGAGCGACGTGACGCGGCTGGCCGACTCCGGTGTGCCGCGTCCCGAACTGCTCGTCGTCACCGGGAACATCACCCATTCGGGCAGCCGCAAGGAGTTCGCGGAGGCGCTGTCGTTCCTGACGAGCCTGCGCGCGCTTCTGGGCCTGGAGGCGCAGCGCGTCGTCATCGTCCCCGGCACGCATGACGTGACCCGCGCGGCGTGCCAGGCGTACTTCTCCAGCTGCGAGGCCGACGACATCGAGCCGCAGCCCCCGTACTGGCCGAAATGGCGGCACTACGCGGGCCTGTTCAAGGAGTTCTACCAGGGCATCGACGCGCTCATCTTCGACAGCGCGCAGCCGTGGACGCTGTTCCCCGTCCCGGATCTGCGGGTCGTCGTCGCCGGTCTCAACTCGACGCTGCCGCAGACGCACCGCGAATCCGACAGGTACGGGCAGGTCGGACGGGCCCAGGCCGCCTGGTTCAACGAGCGCCTGCGCCACTACGAGGGCGAGGGGTGGCTCCGCCTGGGCGCGATCGAGCACACGCCCATATCCGGTGAGCCGGGCGCGCTGCGCGACCCCGAGACCATCGAGATGCTTCTCGGCGGCCACATCAACCTGTTCTTCCAGGGGACGGAGTCGGAATTCGGCGTCATTCCCCTGCTCGGCGACGGCGTGCCCGCCGTCCCGGCACTCGGGCCGGGGCGCCACCAGATCGTCGTCGTGCGCCGCGACGGTCTCGAGCGGTGGATCCCCGAAGAAGCCGAACGGCGCGGCCCGGAGCGGCTCGAACTGTCCTGGTCGAGCGTCCAGGGGACGTTCCCGCCGCCCGCCGCGGAGACCCCGCCGGCCCCGCCCGTCCCAGAGATCGATCCCAGGGCGGACGGCGACGTCGACCCTGTCCCCGATCCCACGGCGCAGCTCCTCGACCGCCTGACGGAGGCGTGCGAGACGCGCTTCGAGCGCGCGACCATCCGGCGCATCGTCCCGCCACCGGGCGAGGACGGCCGCTCAGACCCGCCGCACCTCCTGCTGACCCACCTGGAGGACGGGTTCGTCCGGCAGTACCGCATCGGCGCCCACGTGGGTCAGGTGACAGACGCGGACGTGGACGCGTTCGTCCGCCACGTGCACGCCGACGGGACCGACCACGGCTCCGAACTGGTCTACCTGGGCCCGGCACCAGCGCGCTCCTTGCGGGACGACGCGCTGCGCCGCGGCATCCGCGTACGCAGCCTCACCGAGTTCCAGGGCCTCGTCGACCTGTCGGAGTACGTGACCGCCCAGACGGGACGGCTCTCCGCGGGCGGCCTGTATCCACCGCCCCTGTACGTCCCGCAGCGTTACCGGGAACTCGACCGCCTGCGCGGCGACACCGCGCCCGGCGAAGGCAGCCGTTCGGCCACGGACGTCCGCGACGACGTGGTCGGCGAGATGCTGCGCCTGCTGGCCGCCGACCACGGCCGGTTCCTGCTGCTGCTCGGCGACTTCGGCCGCGGCAAGACGTTCGCCCTGCGGGAACTGGCCCGCCGCATCCCCGAGGAGCTCCCGCACGTCATCCCGATCCTGATCGAGCTCCGGGCCCTGGACAAGGCCCACTCGGTGGACGGTCTCGTCGCCGCGCACCTGGCCAACCACGGCGAGGAGCTGATCGACCTCAAGGCGTTCCACTACATGCTCCGCCAGGGCCGCATCGTGCTGCTCTTCGACGGCTTCGACGAGCTGGTCACCCGGATGACCTACGACAAGGCCGCCGACCACCTCGACACGCTGCTGCACGCCGCCCAGGACAAGGCGAAGATCGTGGTGGCGAGCCGCACGCAGCATTTCAAGTCGCAGGCGCAGGTGCTGACGGCGCTCGGCGAGAAGGTCGGCGTCCTGCCGCACCGGCGCGTCCTGGGGCTGGAGGAGTTCGCGCCACCGCAGGTCCGCTCGTACCTGGTGAACCGGTACGGCGACGCTGACGTGGCGGAGGCGCGGCTGGCCCTTCTGTCCGGCATCGAGGAACTGCTGGCGCTGACGTCCAACCCTCGGATGCTGTCGTTCATCGCCGACCTGCCCGAGGAACGGCTCCGCGCGGTCGCGCAGGCGCGCCGGGCCGTCAGCCCGGCCGACCTGTACCACGAGATCCTGTCGTCGTGGCTGGCGTACGAGGCCGACCGGGTCGGCGGCGTCGGCGGCCCGTCCGGGCTGAAGGCCGACGACATGTGGCGCGCCGTGGGAACGCTCGCGCTGCGCCTGTGGGAGGGCAACGAGCAGTACCTTCGCCTCGCGGAGCTCACCGACGTCGCGGACACGCTCACCGGTCTCGCCGGGGGCCGCATGTCGCCGCACCAGGTGACACACGCCGTCGGCGCCGGAAGCCTGCTGATCCGTACCGACGAGGGCCTTTTCGGGTTCATCCACACGTCCGTCATGGAATGGCTCGTCGCGCGGCACATCGCGGACGAGTTCGCCAAGGGCGAGGCACCGTCCGCGCTGGGCCGCCGTGCGCTGACCCAGCTGACCGTCGATTTCCTCTGCGACCTCGCCGACACGCGCGCGTGCCAGGAATGGGCGGCCGGGGTGCTCGCCGACCCCGGCGCCGACGACCTGGCCCGCGCCAACGCGATCCGCATCACGACACGGCTGCGCACGCCGGCGCGCACCGATCTGCGCGGCGCGCGCCTCCAGGGCGAGGACCTCTCCTACCGCGACCTGCAGGAGGTCGACCTCACCGGCGCCGACCTCACCGACGCCCAGCTCGTCGGCGCCAACCTGTCCCGCGCGATCCTGCGGGACGCGTCCCTCGCGGGCGCGCGCCTGGACGAGGCCAGGCTGACCGGCGCCGACCTGCGCGGCGCCGACCTGTCCAGGGCCCGCCTGGCCCGCGCCGACCTGCGGGACGTCGCCGTCGACGGCGGCCGCTGGACCCGCGCAGCCCTCGTCGACGCCGAGCTCCCCGACCGGATCGCCAACGCGCCCGAGCTGCGCGAGGCCGCGATCGCCCCCGGACGGCCCATCGACCTCCAGGTCGCCCCGCCCGCCATCGGCGTCCCGTACGGCTTCCACTTCCAGACCAGCCGGCTCCCCCACCCGCTCGCCTACAGCCCGGGCGGCTCCGTACTGGCCGTGGGCAGCGAAGACGGCGGCGTCCTCGTGTGCGACGCCGTCACGGGCACGCCGCTGCGCACACTCCAGGGCCACACCGGCCGCGCCTACGCCGTGGCGTTCGACTCCCCTGGCAACACCCTGGCGAGCGGCTCCGCGGACGGCACCGTCCGCCTCTGGGACCTCGCCACCGGCCACACCACCCACACCTTCACGGTCCACCCCGAAGGCGTGTGGCCGGTCGTCGTCGGGGGACTCTCCCCATCGGGCGGCGACCTCGTCGCGGCCGGGGCCGCCGACGGAACCATCCGCGTCTGGGACATCACGTCCGGCGCCCTCCTGCACGAACTGCCCGGGCACACCGCGCCCGTCTACACGGCGGTGTTCGACCCCGCGGGCTCCCTCATGGTCACCGGCGACATGGGCGGCACGCTACGCGTCTGGGACATCACCACAGGCGCCCTGCAACGCGAACTGACCGGCCACCGCGGCGCCGTGTACCGGGCCGTGTTCCACCCCGACGGCTCCCTCCTCGCCGCCGGAGACCAGGAAGGCGCCGTCCGGCTCTGGGACATCCGTAGCGGGGAGATCAGGCAGGAACTCCTCGGCCACACCGGCCGCGTCTACGCCATCGCGTTCCACCCCGACGGGAACATCCTGGTCACCGGCGACACCAACGCGTCCGTCCGCGTGTGGGAGGACGGACGCCAGCGCAGCACCCTGCAAGGCCACCGCGGCGCCATCTACCAGGCGGCGTTCAGCCCGGACGGCGGCCGTCTCGCCACCGCCGACAACGCCGGGTCCGTCCGCCTCTGGGACCCGCGTACCGGCCGGCAGCGCCTCGAACTCGCCGGGCACCGCGGCGCCGTGTGGCCTTTCGCGTTCCGCCCGGACGGCGCCCAGCTCGCCACCAGCAGCAACGACGGCACGGCCCGCCTCTGGGACGCCGAGACCGGGCAGTGCCGCGTCGTGCTGCGCGGCCACGGCCGCCGCGTCACCGGCGTCGCGTTCAGCCCCGACGGCGGCATGCTCGCCAGCAGCGGCAACGACGGCCTGGTCCGCCTCTGGGAGCCGCGCTCCGGCCGGATGATCCGCGAGCTGCGCGGCGTCGCCGACAACCTCACCTCGGCCGCGTTCAACACCCGCGACTCCCAGCTCGCCACCGCCACCAACGACGGCGGCGTCCACCTGTGGCAGGCCGGGACCGGAACCTTCGAACGCGAGCTGAACGCGGACACCGACCACGTGTGGGCACAGGCGTTCTCGCCCGCCGGGGACGTCCTCGCCACCGCCAACGACGACGACTCCGTCCGCCTCTGGTACTGGACGACCGGCCGCGAGATCGTCAACCTCGCCGACCACCGGGGCCGCGTCCGCTCCATCGACTTCCAGCCAGGCGGCGCCCTGGTCGCCACAGGCTGCGACGACGGCCTCGTCCGCCTCTGGCACCCGCGCACGGGCGAACTCACCGCCGTCCTACGCGGCCACACCGACCGCGTGTACCGCGTGACGTTCTCACCGTCCGGCGAGACCCTCGCCAGCGCCAGCAACGACGGCACCGCCCGCCTCTGGGACCCGTCCACCGGCGAACCCCTTCACACCCTCACCGGCCACACCGGCCGCCTGTGGACGACCGCGTTCCACCCGTCCGGCGGGATACTCGCCACCGCCGGCGACGACATGGTCGTCCGCCTCTGGGACCCGTCCACCGCCGAACCCGTCCACACCCTCACCGGCCACACCCGGCGCGTCTGGTCGGCCGCGTTCAGCCCGGACGGCGCCCATCTCGCCACCGCCGGCGACGACGGCGCCATCATCCTCTGGGACGTCACCGACCCCGCCGCCCCCACGCGCCGCGCCACCCTCCTCGGCCTGGCCGAGGGCTGGGCCGCCCTGGCCCCCGACGGCCGCTACAAATGGGAAGGCGACGCCACCGCCGAATTCTGGTACGCCGTGGGAATGTGCCGCTTCGAGCCCGGTGAACTGGACGCCTACCTACGCGAAGTCCACCAACTCCCCCTCGACGCCCCCTTCTGACCGTCTGACCAAACGCAGACCGCCCTTGGCGCACCGTTTCTGAGCGCCTCCGGCGTTAGAAGTCGAAGACGTGGCCGTGGGCGATCCTGGCGCATCCGTCGTTGGTGATGGTCCGGGAGAACGGCTTGATCGGCACGCCGCGCCAATCGCCGGCCGCGGCGGCGTCCACCGGGATCCAGACCTGAAGGCACCCGCCCTGCTGCGGCGGGACCTTCGCGATGTCCCCGCCCGCCAAGGCCAGCTCGGCGCAGGCCTTCGCCGCGTTCTTGTGGGTGCCTCCCGCGGGCTCGCAGGTCAGCGTCGCGTAGCGGGGCCTTCCCCGTTCCTGGGGGACGACTTCGAGGTTGATCTCCGTCCGCGAGGCGGGCGAGGCGTCGGCGGCGGCGGGCACCGCCACGGCGACACCACCCGCGACCAGGCTCGTTCCCAGAATCATCCGAAGCGTGACGCGCACCATGACATCTCCTTGAAAATGGAGCGATTCACACGATTACAGCATCCATTCGAGATGCCACGATGTCCGAAAGCGGTCAGAGTTACAGCCCTCTCCCAGCGAACAAACGTGATCACATGACGTGCCGAATTAATGGCTCGCCAAAATGGGCCCATCAACATTTGAAATACCCGCCCGTCGAAATCGGTCAGGTGCGGCGGACGAGGGTCTCCCAGAGGGCGTCGACCTGGGTCTTCAGGTCGTCCAGGGTGCCGGAGTTGTCGATGACACGGGTGGCGACGGCACGGCGGTCCGCGCGGGACGCCTGGCTGGCCATGCGGGCGCGGGCGTCCTCCTCCGTCATGCCGCGCCGGCCGACGAGACGGTCGAGCTGGACCTCCTCGGGAGCGTCCACGACGACGACCTCGTCGTACATCTCGGCGAGGCCGTTCTCCACCAGCAGCGGGACGTCGTAGACGACGACGGCGCCCGCGGGGGCGGCGTGCATCAGCTCCTTCGTCCGCTCCCCCACCAGCGGGTGGACGATCGCGTTCAGCGCCGCGAGACGATCGGCGTCGCCGAACACCACGCGGCCGAGCTTCTCGCGGTCGAGGGCGCCGGACGGGAGCAGCACCTCCTCGCCGAACTCCGCCGCGACGGCGGCGAGGCCGGCGGTGCCGGGCTCCACCACCTCGCGGGCGATCTTGTCGGCGTCGATGACGACGGCGCCGCGGTCGCGGAGGCGGGCCGCCACCTCGCTCTTGCCCGACCCGATTCCGCCGGTGAGCCCCACTTTCAGCACGGGCCCAACCCTAGCCGTCGACCTTCTCCGCGGCGACGAGGGGCTTGCGCATGTGGACGTGGGTGAGATGCGCCGCGACGCGCTCCCGGTGCGTCTCGGTGTAGCCGAGCCGCCGGTACAGGCGCAGGTTCGCGTCGCTGAGGTGCCCGGTGAACAGGACGCACGCGTCGGCGCGTCCGGTCGCCTCGTCCTCCAGCGCGGTGAGCAGCCGCCCGCCGATGCCGCGGCCCTGCAGGTCGGGGACGACGACGAGCCGCCCGACGAGGCACGTGTGCTCGCTGAACCGGGCGCGGACGGCGCCGACGAGACGTCCGCCCAGCACGGCCTTCAGCACCACCGCGTCACCGGCCAGGGCCTTGCGGAGCTGCTCGACCGACTCGACGAGTGGGGGGATGAACGGGTCGCCGTACAGCTGCGCCTCCGTGACGTAGGCGGCGCGCTGGACGGTGAGCACCTCCCCGGCGTCCTCCGGAACGGCCCGCTCGATCGCGACCATCGCCGCTTCGCTCATGGGACGACCCTAGCGGCGCAACGGGGGCCCGGTCCGGTCAGCGGCCGATCCGGACGGTCACCGCGACGGGATAGTGGTCCGAGGCGTCGGAGACCGGCACGTCGTACTCGGTGACGAGGACGCCGTCCGACCCGAAGATCCAGTCGACGTGCTCGCCGTCGGACCTGGTCGGGGACGCGTCGTCACCGAGCGCGGCGCTGCGCAGGTCGGTGCCGCCGGTCAGCGCGGCCAGCTCCGGGCTGCCGGGCCCGGCGTTGAAGTCGCCGCCGATCAGCGTGCGGGGCGCGCCGCCCCAGGCCCGCAGCAGCGCGGCGATCGAGCGGGCCCGCTCGTCCGCCTTGTCGTCGCCGCCCTCCAGGTGCGTCGACCACACGTCCATCGTGGTGTCGCCGACGCCGAGCCGCGCCCACACGTAGCCGCGGATCTGCGACCAGTCGTCGCGCGACATCCGGCCCGTCCCGGAACTGCGCACCGGCAGCGAGGTGAGGATCGCGTTGCCGAACTGGCCGTCGGCGGCGGGCCCCCAGATCAGCTTCATGCCGAGGCGCCGCGACAGCCACACGCCGACGTCGGCGGTGCCGGACAGCAGCGACCCGCGCCCGGCCTCCTGCAGCAGCACGACCTGGGCGCGCTGCCCCTCGATGACCCGGGCGACGCCCTCCGGGTCGAGGCGCCCGGACTGGTCGACCGCGTCGTGGATGTTGTAGCTCAGCACCCGCACCGTCCCGGGGACCGGCGCCGCCTGCGCCTTCCCGTCCGGCGCGGCCACGGTGAACACCAGCGTCCCGGCGAGCAGGCCGAGCGCGGCGCCGCCCGCCGTCAGGGCGCGCAGCGGGGCGCGGGCGGGCAGCGGCCCGCCGCGCGCGGCGGCGATCGCGGCGAGCGCGCCGAGCAGGATCCCGGCGAGGCCGGGCAGCACGTTGTTCGGGAACGGCAGCGGCGACACGGCGCTGACCTGGTACGGGACGAGGACGACGACGATGAGCAGCCCGCCGAGCGCGGCACCGGCGTCGATCCGCCACACCGGCCCGCCGGTCCCGGCGCGGCGCAGCGGCGCCCGGCACGCCACCGCGAGCAGCCACGCCGACAGCACCTGCCCGAGGATCACGATCGGCACGACCTCGATGCCGGACACCGCGTACGTCCCGGCGACGGCGCCCGCGCCGACGCCGAGGACGGTGCCGCCGAGCACGCACACCCCGCCGGGCACGGCCCGGACGGCGAGGCCGGACGCGAGGAACGCCAGCGCCAGCCCCTGCCCGGCGACGATCACGACGTGCGCGGCGGTCAGCGACCGCCAGCCCGACGACGCCACGAACGCGGGGCTGGACAGCACGAGGACCTGAAGCGCCAGGAACGGTCCGAACGCTGCGGCGCCGAGCGCGTCCCGCCAGGAGATCCCGGGCGGGGCGACCGGCCCGGACGACAGCTCCCGGTACAGCGCGGCGGCGCCGAGGCCGACGAACGCCAGGCACGCCGCCCACGGGCCGAGGCCGGACCGCCACACCGGGTCCCAGGTGGCGAAGCACATCCGCACGGCGGTGTCGATCGACAGCCCGGCGACGGTGGCGGTGGCGAACCCGACGCCGGACAGGCCGCGGGCACCCTCGTACAGCGCCGCGACGGCGATCATGCCGATGGCGGTGCCGGCGAACGCCAGCCAGGTGCGCGGGTCGATGGCCTGCGCGAGCAGCCGGACGGCGAGGAGCCCGCCGACCCCGGCGACCAGCAGGCCGCGCGGGCCGCCGGCGCGGCGGATCAGCGGCGCGGCGAACCCGGCGAGGTACACGGCGAGGACGCCGCCGGCGGCGACTCCCGTCCCGGCCTCGTCGGCGAACCGGTCGAGCTGGGGCAGCGAGAACCGCAGCGTCTGCGCGAGCACCGCGACGGTCACCGCGATCAGCGCGAGCCGCGCGGGCCCCCGCGGGACGATCGGCGGCCCGGCGGGACCGCCGGTCCTCGTGCCTACCTCTGTACTGGCCAATTGAACGTGTGCTCCCGGGGGACGAGCGGACCTTCGGGATGGGGGCGAGGCTATCGGACCCGGCGCAACCGAGTACGGCCGGAGCCCGATCCCGTGGGATCGTTCTCCGGCCGTGCTCGGAACGTCACCGGCCGCCGCGCGGGACCGTGGTCACGGACCCGCGCGAAGGGCGAGCGCCGACATGCGGGCGGTTTCCGCCTGGACGGGCCCCCCTCAGGAGGAACGCCCCTCAGGCCGCCCGCGGGGCGGTCACTGACCGCCGGACAGCTTCTCCCGCAGCGCGGCGAGCGCCTCGTCGGTGGCGAGCGCGCCGCCGCCGGACTCGCTCTCCCCGCCGCCGGAGTAGGACGTCTCCCCGCCGCCGGCACCGCCGCCCGACCCGCCGGAGCCCGCGGGCTCGGCGCCCGCCTCGGCCTCGGCCTTGCGGGCCTCCTCGATCTGCTTGCGGTGCGCGTCGAAGCGGGACCGGGCCTCGGCGTACTGCCGCTCCCACGTCTCACGCTGCTCGTCGAAGCCGTCGAGCCACTCGCCCGTCTCGGCGTCGAAGCCCTCGGGGTACTTGTAGTTGCCCTGGTCGTCGTACTCGGCGGGCATGCCGTAGAGCGTCGGGTCGAAGTCCTCTTCCTCGACTCCGGCGGCGCCCTCGTTGGCCTGCTTGAGCGACAGGCTGATCCGGCGCCGGTCGAGATCGATGTCGATGATCTTCACGAAGATCTCGTCGCCGACCTGGACGACCTGCTCGGGGATCTCCACGTGCCGCTCGGCCAGCTCGGAGATGTGCACCAGGCCCTCGATGCCCTCCTCGACGCGGACGAACGCGCCGAACGGCACCAGCTTGGTGACGCGGCCCGGCACGACCTGGCCGATCTGGTGGGTGCGGGCGAACTGCTGCCACGGGTCTTCCTGCGTCGCCTTGAGCGACAGCGAGACCCGCTCGCGCTCCATGTCGACGTCCAGGACCTCGACCGTGACCTCCTGGCCGACCTCGACGACCTCCGACGGGTGGTCGATGTGCTTCCAGGACAGCTCGGAGACGTGCACCAGCCCGTCGACGCCGCCGAGATCGACGAACGCGCCGAAGTTGACGATGGACGACACGACGCCCTTGCGGACCTGGCCCTTCTGCAGGGTGTTGAGGAAGGTCTGGCGGACCTCACTCTGCGTCTGCTCCAGCCACGCGCGCCGCGACAGGACCACGTTGTTGCGGTTCTTGTCCAGCTCGATGATCTTGGCTTCGAGCTCGCGGCCGACGTACGGCTGCAGGTCGCGGACCCGGCGCATCTCGACGAGCGAGGCGGGCAGGAAGCCGCGCAGCCCGATGTCGAGGATGAGCCCGCCCTTGACGACCTCGATGACGGTCCCGGTGACGATGCCGTCCTCGTCCTTGATCTTCTCGATCGTGCCCCAGGCGCGCTCGTACTGGGCGCGCTTCTTGGACAGGATCAGCCGGCCCTCCTTGTCCTCCTTCTGGAGGACGAGGGCCTCGACGTGATCGCCGACGGACACGACGTCGTTCGGATCGACGTCGTGCTTGATGGACAGCTCGCGCGAGGGGATGACGCCCTCGGTCTTGTAGCCGATGTCGAGGAGGACCTCGTCACGATCGACCTTGACGACAGTGCCTTCGACAATGTCGCCGTCGTTGAAGTACTTGATGGTCTCGTCGATCGCCGCGAGGAAGGCTTCCTCGGACCCGATGTCGTTGACCGCTACCTGCGGGGTGGTCGAGGTGGCCTCGGTGCTGCTCGTCATGTGTCGGCTGGCTCCGGTACGGACATGGAAGTCGTATGGGTTGTGCGCGGAGGGCCGTTATCCGCCCTGCCGAAGACCGGAATGGGACGCGGTCGTTGCCGCGTCATAGAACCGAACCGTTGTCGCCGACCTGACCGAGCGCGAGCCTGCTCCGTCCGAAGCGCGCGCAGGCCCACAGCGCAGCGATCAGGATATGGGACCAATCTCGCGTGGTCAATCCGGTCGGACACGCGCCGTCAGTACGTCCGCGCCCGTCCCCGGTACTCCTTCGCCAACCGGTCCTCGGCCGACTTCGGGAATGTCACGGTGTTGGGGTCCCCGTCAGATGTGTACCGCTCATCAGGGTTTTTGTCCAGATATTCGAGCCACGCGGTCGAGCAGTACCGCGTGCAGTCGTTCTCTTTGATCTTGCCTTCGGAGCGCACCCGGTCGATGTTCCACCGGTCGAACCCCTCGTCGAACGGCGACGTCGACGGCCGCCACCCCGCAAGGAAGATCCCTTGGAACGAGTACCGCCCGCCGTCCGCGCGCGCCCACTTCTCCTTGCGCGGCACCGACCCGAACGGATACGCCAGCGTCGACGTGTGCGCCCCGGTGAACCGGACGATCCGGTCCTCCATCCCGCCGATCTCGTCTTGGACCTTCTTCTCGGACGCGCCCGCCAGGTTCGGGTGCGTCATCGTGTGGTTGCCCAGCTCGAACCCGTTCCGCAGCAGCCACGTCAACGCCGCCGCGGCCTGGCCGTCCTGCATCCCGAACAGCTCCTTGTTCAGGTAGAACGTCGCCGTGGGACGGAATCCGGGGTTCTCCCGGGCGACCTGCTGGATGATCGCGACCGCGGTGTCCGGTTGCGGCCGCCCGGACGCGTCCAGCGCGAAATGCCCCGGCGTGCTGTCGTCGAACGTCAGCACCACGGGATGCCTGCCCGCCGGGACGTTGAACCGCCCGCCGGCGAACTCGCCCGCGGTGACCGGGCTGTACCCGCCCTTCGCGAGCCGCGTCAGCTCGTCGCGCAGCTCCTTGGTCGACCGGTCCAGCGCCATCTCGGGCTTCTTCACGATCCGGTGGTACATCAGCACCGGGACCTGGCCGAGCTCGTTCGCCTTGACCGCCACCGCCCCGGACGCCGCCGCCGCGATCGGCCCGGTCGGCGTGGCGGACGCCGACGGCGTCTTGGACCCGCCCGGCGAAGGCGTCCCGCTAGGTCTGGCCGCGCCGACGGCGTCGGCCGTCCCGGACGAGCCCGCGGCCCGCTCGGCCACGTTCCCCTCATCCCGCCGGTGCCCGGGGAGCGTCAGCCCCAGGACCACGGCACAGACGACCACGACTCCAGCGATCTTGTGAAGCAGAGGCACGGTACCCCCCGCCGGTCGACCCGAACAGGACCCGTTGGACAGAGTAGGCCCCCGGAGACATCTACGGACACCCGCTCGCTTACCCCCAAGACCCCCACACAGCCCCCACGCCCGCCCTTGATCACCCCAAGCGGCCTTTACCCGTCAAGTCCCCGCCCCCACCCGCCGACCCCGCCCACCTCAGCCACCCACCGCGTCCATCTCAGCCACTCGCCGCGCCGAGCTCAGCCACCTGCTGCGCTGACCCCAGCCATCACCGCAACCCCGCGAAGACCCAACGCCTGCGATCGCGACCGAAGGCAGGTTCGAGCTTGCGAGAACCTGATCGCGCAGCGAGCCGCCAGACGAGCCGGAGCGATGCAGCGATCGCGCGCGACGCCCGACGATGGAGGCCCCCAGGGCCGAAGGAGGAGGGCGGTGCCATGAACACAGCGCGTTTCTCGACGATGGAGGGCCCCGGGCCCGAAGGAGGAGAGAAATGCCAAAAACTAGTGCGCTGCGTCCTGCCAGGTTTGGCCTGTGCCCATGGAGACGCTCAAAGGGGCTTGGAGGGCGTAGGCGTTGGCCATTTCGGCGCTTACGAGGGTTTTGAGGTCTTCTAGCTCGCCTGGGGCGACTTCGAAGACGAGTTCGTCGTGGACCTGGAGGAGCATGCGGGACGTCAGGTCGGCGGCGCGGAGGGCGCGGTCGACGTTGAGGCTGGCGACCTTGATGATGTCGGCGGCGGACCCCTGGATGGGGGCGTTGAGGGCCATCCGCTCGGCCATCTCGCGGCGTTGCCGGTTGTCGGAGTTGAGGTCGGGCAGGTAGCGGCGGCGGCCGAGGATCGTCTCGGTGTAGCCGTCCTGGCGGGCCTTGGCGACGATGTCGCGGAGGTAGTCGCGGACGCCGCCGAACTGCTCGAAGTACTCCTCCATCAGGCCGCGGGCCTCGTCCGGGGAGATCCGCAGCTGCTGGGACAGGCCATAGGCGGACAGGCCGTAGGCGAGGCCGTAGTTCATGGCCTTGATGCGGGCGCGCAGCTCGGAGTCGATCTGCTCGGGCGGGAGGCCGAACACGCGGGACGCGGTGATCGTGTGGAAGTCGGCGCCGGATCCGAAGGCCTCGAGGAGCGCGGCGTCCTCGGACAGGTGCGCCATGATGCGCAGCTCGATCTGCGAGTAGTCGGCGGTGAGGAGCGAGTCGTAGCCGGCGCCGACGACGAACGCCTCGCGGATCTGGCGGCCCTCGGCGGTGCGGATGGGGATGTTCTGCAGGTTCGGGTCGGTCGACGAGAGGCGGCCGGTGGCGGCGATCATCTGGTTGAAGGTGGTGTGGATGCGCCCGGCGTCGTCGGCCATCGGGATGAGGGAGTCGACGATGCTCTTGAGCTTGGCGACCTCGCGCCACCGCAGGATGTGCTCCAGGACGGGATGCGGTTCCTTCTCCTGGAGGTTGGTGAGTGCCTCGGAGTCGGTGGTGTAGCCGGTCTTGGTGCGCTTGGTCTTGGGCAGGTTCAGCTCGTCGAACAGGACCTGCTGCACCTGTTTGGGCGACCCGAGGTTGAACTCGTGGCCGACGGCGGTGTGGGCCGCCTGCTCCTGCTCCTTGACCTGGCCGCCGAGGGACGCCGACAGGCCGGCGAGATGGTCGGTGTCGACGGCGATCCCGGCGCGTTCCATCCCGGCGAGGACGCCGACGAGCGGCAGTTCCACCTCGTGCAGCAGGCGGGTGGCGCCGCGCTTGTCGAGGTCGCGGTCGAGGACGTCGGCCAGCTCGGTGACGGCGCGGGCGCGGACGGCGAGCGCCTCGGCGGCCTCCTCCTCGCCGGAGCCGTCGAGGGTGAGCTGCCCGGTGTCCTCGGTCTCGCTGCGCAGCTCGCGGTGCAGGTAGCGCAGCGCGAGGTCGGCGAGGTCGAACGTCCGCTGCCCGGGGAGCGCGAGGTAGGCGGCGAGCGCGGTGTCGCTGGTGACGCCGTCGAGGGTGATGCCGCGGGCGGCGAGCGCGAGCATCGGGCCCTTCGCCTCGTGGATCGCCTTGGGACGCTTGGTGTCGGCGAGGTAGGCGGCGAGGGCGCGCTCGTCGTCCTCGATCAGCTCGGCCGGGTCGAGACGCACGGCCGGGCCGTCCTTGGACGCCAGCGCCAGCGCGGTGATCTCACCCGTGCCGCGGCCCCAGGCGCCGCTGACGGCGATGCCGAGGCGGTCACCGGAGTTGGCGTCCAGCCAGGCGCCGAGCGCGCCGGGCTCCAGCGCGTCGAGCCGGACGTCGAAGCCCTCGTCGGCCTCCGGCTCGGCCGCGGAGATCGTGGAGTACAGCCGCTCGCGCAGGACGCGGAACTGCAGCGAGTCGAACAGGGTGTGGATCTCCTCGCGGTCCCACTGGCCCATCGTCAGCTGCGGCGGCGTGAGCTCCACGCCCACCTCGGTGTCGAGCTTGTTGATCTGGTGGTTGCGCAGGACCCCGGCGAGGTGCTCGCGCAGGCTCTCGCCGGCCTTGCCCTTGATCTCGTCGACGCGGTCGACGAGGGTGGCGAGGTCGCCGTACTTGGTGAGCCACTTCGCGGCGGTCTTCGGGCCGACGCCGGGCACGCCGGGCAGGTTGTCGCTGCTCTCCCCCACCAGCGCGGCCAGTTCCCGGTACCGGACGGGCGGGACGCCGTAGCGGCCCTCGACGGCGGCCGGGTCCATCCGGGACAGCTCGGAGACGCCGCGGACCGGGTACAGGACCGTGACGTCGTCGTTGACGAGCTGGAACGCGTCGCGGTCGCCGGTGACGATGAGGGCCCGCATGCCCGCGGACACGGCCTGGACGGACAGGGTGGCGATGATGTCGTCCGCCTCGAACCCGGCGACCGACAGCCGCGGGATGCGCAGCGCGTCGAGGACCTCGAAGATCAGGCTGACCTGGCTGCGGAACTCGTCCGGCGTCTTCTGCCGGCCCGCCTTGTACTCGACGTACTGCTCGTGCCTGAATGTCGGCTCGGAGCGGTCGAACGCCACGGCGATGTGGGTCGGCTGCTCGTCGCGCAGGACGTTGATGAGCATCGAGGTGAAGCCGTACACGGCGTTGGTCGGCTGCCCGTCGGTCGTGGAGAAGTTCTCCACGGGCAACGCGAAGAACGCCCGGTAGGCCAGTGAGTGCCCGTCGAGCAGGAGAAGCCGGTCACGCTTGTCAGGGGTCGCTGCTTTCGTCGCCACACCAGGACTCTAGTCTGCGTCAACGACAAAATTGCGGAGGCCCTGAAGACCCCAGGGATCTGGGGGTGGCCCCAGGAGAGGCAGGGTGTGGTGACTGAGGCGGGGGGCGTTGGCCCGCGGGACGCGGCGTTGGAGAGCGCCTTCGCGGGTGTGTCCGGGGCACACGGCGATCTGGCCAAGGCGATGGGGGTCGAGTTCCTGGAGGCGTCGGCGGAGCGTGTCGTGGGGCGGATGCCCGTCAAGGGCAACACCCAGCCGTACGGGCTGCTGCACGGTGGCGCGTCGTGCGTCCTGGCCGAGTCTCTCGGCTCCATCGGTGCCGCGCTGCACGCCGGGGCGGGCCGTATCGCGGTCGGCATCGAGATCAACGCGACCCATCACCGGCCGGCGACCGACGGGCACGTGACGGGCGTGGCGACCCGCACGCACGGCGGCCGGACGCTCGCCACCTACGACATCGTGATCACCGACGAGCGGGACCGGCGGGTCTGCAGCGCCCGCCTCACCTGCATGCTCCGCGACGCCCCGGACGGGTGATCTCGTTTCCGTGTCGGGTCGTACTTCCTTTGCGATGCGCCGCCCGGGGTCTGTAGCGTGGATCGGAACGGCCCGGGATCACCGAGTAGACAACGTACGCGCCCGGGGAAGGTTCGTACGGCCCCAAAGGTGATCCCGGGTCAACGCATGCCCGGGGACGCGCGGACAGCACAGCGACACCGGCATTCGATGATCACTGGTCGCGTTTGGGTTGCGAAACGCACCGGGCCGTTCACCCCGGCCCTTGATCGGCCGTACGGTCCGAGCATGCGTCTCCGTCCATGGGCCCTCCTCGCGGGCGCCTTGATCGCGTCCGCCGCCGCGCTCCCGGCCTGCTCGGGCTCCGAGCGGGCCGAGACGGCGCCGACGTACCACATCCCCGCCGAGAAGGCCCGCGAAGGCGAGGCCGTCCCGGAGGGCAGGACCGGACGCAGCGCCGACACGCAGTTCACCGTCGTCGGCTTCCGCGAGGGCATGACCGAGGTGATGGGCACCCACGCCGCGATGGACTCCAAGGGCACCTTCACCCGGGTGCGGGTCCTGGCCGTCAACACCGGCCGCGACATCCAGGTCTTCGACACCTGGAAGCAGCGCCTCGTCACCACCGACGGCGGGACCCACTCCCCCGACGTCAACGCCACCATGATCAAACGGCAGCCGGAGCGGTTCTCGGTCGGCGCGTCCATGCGCGTCGAGTTCGACGTCTGGTTCGACGTGCCGCGCGGCGCTAAGGCGAAGGCCGTCCGGCTCTACGGCTCGCCGCCCGTCGGCGCCGTCAGCGACCCCGCGCCCGCCGAGATCAAGCTCCCCTGACCCTTCTCCCCGGCGCTCCCCGGCGCTCCCCGGCGCTCCTCCGCGCCCTTCAGCCACGTCAGGACGCCCCGACGCGACACACCCGCCCAACCCCGGCGAACCGGGCCTGGACGGGCGCGTCCCGCGATCTGAGAGCCGCTACCGGGCCGTCCCCTCCTCGGGGTCGGCGGGCGGCTCCGCGGACGTGGCGTCCGTGGAGGTCGCGTCCGTGGATGTCGCGTCCGGAGACGACTCGGCCCGCTCCGCGGACGCGACGTCCGGCGCCCCGGTCAGGTCACCGCCCGACGCGCCGCCCAGATACGCCGCGCGGACCTGCGGGTCGTCCAGCAGGTCGCCCGCAGGCGCCGACTTCACGACCCGGCCGGTCTCCAGCACGTACGCGCGATGCGCGATCTGCAGCGCCTGCTGGGCGTTCTGCTCCACCAGCAGCACCGTCGTGCCGCGCCGGTTGATCTCCTGGACGATCGAGAAGATCTGCTGCACGAGCATCGGCGCGAGGCCCATCGACGGCTCGTCCAGCAGCAGCACCTTCGGCCTGGCCATCAGCGCCCGCCCGATCGCGAGCATCTGCTGCTCGCCCCCGGACATCGTGCCGCCCGCCTGCGACCGGCGCTCGGCCAGCCGCGGGAACAGCTCGTACGCCTCCGCCAGCTCCTTGGACGCGTCGTCCTTGCGGGCGTAGGCGCCCATCAGGAGGTTCTCCTCCACCGTCATGCCGGGGAAGATGCCGCGCCCCTCGGGCGCCTGCCCGATGCCGACCAGCACCCGCTTGTGCCCGGGCATCCGGCTGATGTCCTGGCCGTCGAAGCGGACCGCGCCCGCCGACAGGCTGCGCAGACCCGAGATCGTCTTCAGCGTCGTCGTCTTCCCGGCGCCGTTCGCGCCGATCAGCGTCACGATCTCGCCCTGGTCGACGGACACCGAGATGCCCTTCAACGCCGCGATCTTCCCGTAGTGGACGTGGATGTCGTCGATCTCAAGAAGCATCGGCCGGAGCCCCCAGATACGCCTCGATGACCCGCGGGTCGTTCTGCACGTCGGCCGGGAGGCCGTCGGCGATCTTCTGCCCGAAGTCCAGCACCGCGACCCGGTCGCTGATCCCCATCACCAGGCTCATGTCGTGCTCGATGAGCAGCACCGTCACCCCGGTGTCGCGGATCCTGCGGACCAGATCCTGCAGCGCCGTCTTCTCCGCCGGGTTCATGCCCGCGGCGGGCTCGTCCAGCAGCAGCAGCTTCGGGTTCGTCGCCAGCGCCCGCGCGATCTCCAGCCGCCGCTGGTCGCCGTACGGCAGGTTCTTCGCGGCCTCCTCGCCGCGATGCGGGATGCCGACCAGCTCCAGCAGCTCGCGGGCCCGCTCCCGGCCCTGGCGCTCCTCCCGGCGATGCCAGGGCAGGCCAAGGCCCGCGGCGACGAACCCCGTCCGATGGTGCGCGTCGGTGCCCACCAGGACGTTCTCGATCGCCGTCATGTTGTGGAACAGGCGCACGTTCTGGAACGTCCGGGCGATCCCGAGCTTCGTGACGGCGTACCGCTTCTTCCCGTCGATCCGTTTCCCGCCGAACAGCACCTGCCCCTCGGACGGGCGGTACACGCCGGTGGTGACGTTGAACACCGTCGTCTTCCCGGCGCCGTTCGGGCCGATCAGCGCGAAGATCTCGCCCGCGCCGATCGTGATGTTCACCTTGTTGAGCGCGACCACGCCGCCGAACCGCATGACGACGTCCCGCAGCTCAAGGACGGGCGTGGCGTCTTTCGTCCCGCTCACTTGCCCTCCTCCAGGATCTCCGTCGGCCCGCCGCCCGGTTTGTCCGGCGTGGCGACCTCGGCTCCCATACTGCCCATGCCGCCGGTGCCCTCGGCCAGCTCGGCCTTCCGCTGCCGGGACGGCCACAGCCCCTCCGGACGGAAGATCATCATCAGCACCAGCGCGGCACCGAAGATCAGCATCCGGTAGTCGGACAGGAACCGGAACCGCTCGGGCAGCCACGCCAGCACCGCCGCGCCCAGCATCGCGCCCGGCAGGTTGCCCGACCCGCCCAGCACCACACCGGCCAGGATCAGCGCCGACACCAGGAACTCGAAGTTCAAAGGAGTGATCGACGTCTGCTGCGAGGCGAACACGACACCGCCGCTGCCGCCGATCGCGGCGCCGATCGCGAACGCCGCCAGCTTGAACTTGAACGTCGGCACGCCCATGAGCTCCGCCGCGTCCTCGTCCTCCCGGATCGACGCCCACGCGCGGCCCACCCGCGACCTCTCCAGCCGCTTCACGAAGACGATCGCGATGATGATGAACAGCAGCAGCAGGTAGTAGTACGGCCGCGAGTCCAGCAGCCCGTACTTCAGCGGCTGCACGCCCATGATCTCGAACTCCGACAGCGACGGCGGGTGCGGAATGCCCTGCACACCGCGCGGCCCGTTCACATAGTCGCTGTTGTTCGCCGTGGTCTTGACGATCTCACCGAAGCCGAGCGTGACGATCGCGAGGTAGTCGCCGCGCAGGCGCAGCGTCGGCGCCCCCAGGATCACCCCGGCCAGCGCGGAGAACCCGATCGCCAGCACCAGCGATTCCCAGAAGGACCAGTCGTACTTCGTCGCGAAGATCGCCATCGTGTACGCGCCGACCGCGTAGAACGCCACGTACCCGAGGTCGAGCAGGCCGGCCATGCCGACCACCACGTTCAGGCCGATCGCCAGCAGCACGTAGATCGCGATCTGGGTGCTCAGCATCGACGCCCAGTCGGTACCGCTCGGCGCCATGAACTCGCCGACCGACTGGCTCGGCAGGAGCAGCCCGCCGATGATCAGCAGACCGTAGACGATCCAGCGCACCACCGGCGGAGCGCCCGCCCACGCGTTGCGGACCGGATCGAGAGAGAGCGTGTCGCGGATCTGGCCGAAGCCGCCGCCGTTTCCGTTCTTCGAGAGGTTCATGCGCGCGCCTGCTGGAGGGATTCACCGAGAATTCCGGTGGGACGGAACATCAGAACCAGGATCAGCAAGGTGAACGCGACGACGTCACGCCACTCCGAACCGAAAATGCTCGACCCGTACATCTCCAGCAACCCCAATGTGAAGCCGCCGGCCAGCGCCCCGCGGATGTTGCCGATCCCGCCGAGCACCGCTGCGGTGAACGCCTTGATGCCGAGCAGGAACCCGACGAAGTAGTTCGTGGTCTCGAACCGCAGGAAGTACAGCGCCGCGGCGACACCCGCCATGACGCCGCCGACCAGGAACGTCACCGACACGACCCGGTCGATGTTGACGCCCATCAGCACCGCGGTCTGCGGGTCCTGCGCCGTCGAGCGGATCCCGCGGCCGAGCTTCGTCCGGTTCACGAACTGGTCCAGCGCGATCATCATCAGCACCGCGCCGACGAAGATGATCAGCTGGTCGTTGCGGATCACGATCGTGTCGGTGTCCACCACGTTCGAGAGTTCCTTGAAATGCTCGTTGACGTCGAGCTTGCCCGCCTCCTTCGACGTGCCGAAGATCCAGCGGACCCCCACGGTGCCCATCAGCTGCTGGATGAAGATGGACGCGCCGATCGCGGAGATCAGCGCCGCCAGCCGCGACGCGCCTTTCTTGCGCAGCGGCCGGTACGCCGTCACCTCCAGGAGCACCGCGCCACCGCCCGCCACCGCGCCGGCCACGACGGCCATCAGGACCACGACGCCGATCAGCGCGAAGCCGCCCGCGTCGGACACGCCCATCGTCCGCGCCGTCCAGAGCGCCGCGAACGTGCCCACCATGAAGATGTCGGCATGCGCGAAATTGATCAGCCGGAGCACGCCGTAGACCATCGTGTAGCCGAGCGCGAGCAGCGCGTAGATCGCGCCCAGCGCCAGCCCGTCGACGGTCGACGGCCAGAATTGATTGATGAAGTCGTCGAGCACCTTCGGTCGCCTTCGTCAAAGGAGCGGGAGCGCTGTAGCGCTCCCGCTCCCGCGCCATCAAAGGGCCCCCGGAACGGGGACGTTCAGGTCAGGTCAGGACGTGGTGACGCCTACGAGACCTTCGCTTCGTTGCTGTTTCCGAGCAGCGGCAGCTTGTTGTCCTTCACCTCGTAGATGAAGATGTCCTGCGCCGCGAGCTCACCCTTGGCGTCGAACTTGATCGGCTTCCCGACGCCCTGGAAGTCCACCGTCTTCAGGAAGCTGTTGATGTCCTCGGGCTCGGTCTTGCCGCCCTGGACGGCCTTGATGAACGCCGTCGCCGCGTCGAAGCCCTCGGTCGAGTAGATCGCGACCTCCGACCCGAACTTCGTCTTGTAGTCCGTGGCGAACTTCTTCGCCGTCTCGTTGGTCTTGCCCTCGGCGTCGATGAGGCAGCCGCAGCTCAGCAGCGCGCCCTGCGCGTTCTTCTGCCCCGCGCCCTCGATCAGCCCGGAGGCGAGCGAGCCGTCGCCCGACATCATCTTGCCGGTGTAGCCCTTCTCACGGAGCTGCTTGAACAGGCGCCCCGCCACCGCGTAGTAGCCACCGAAGTAGACCGCGTCGGGCTTGAACTGGTTGATCTTGTTGACGGTGGACGAGTAGTCCGTCGCCTTGTCGTTCACACCGTCCGTCTGGGTCTGCACGCCCTTGGACCCGGCGGCCTGCGCGATGGCCTTCGCGAGGCCCTCGCCGTACGCCTGCTTGTCCGAAACGGTGAAGAGCTTCTTCACCTTCACCGAGTTCACCAGGAAGTTCGCGGCGCCCGCGCTCTGCACGGCGTCGTCGGCGACCACACGGTGCCAGTACTTCCAGCCCTTCTCGGCAAGCGTGGTGCTCGTCGCCGACGGCGACACGCTCGGGATCTTCGCCTCTTCGAGGATCGGGCCCACGCTCTCGGACTCGCCGGAGAAGGCCGGCCCGATCAACCCGACGACCTTGTCGCTCTTGATCGCGCCCTGCGCCAGCGTCGTCGCCTGCTCCGCCTTGCCCTGGCTGTCATAGGTCTTGAGCTTGATCTTAACCTTGGGGTTCGTGGCGTTGTACTGCTCGATCGCCAGCTGCGCGCCCTGCTTCGGCGGGATCACCAGACCCGAGTTCTCACCGGTCAGGTCACCCATGAACCCGATCGTGATCTCGTTGCCGCTGCCGCCGCCCCCGTCGCCATCGTCGTCGCCGCCACAGGCCACGGCGCTGAGCGCGAGCGCCGCACTCACCACCACCGCGCCGGTGATCCTCATCTTGTTGCGCCGCAAGGTGCCCAACCTTTCCATCCGGATCCGGGAGAGGATCGGGTACGAGTCGTGCCCCGAAGCCGACACTCTGATGGAGAAATCGGTCACTCGGGGACCAGGTATGTCGTACACCGTGGAGCCACCCCAGAACAGGCCCCTCGGATAGAAGGGTTACTCGTTCGTTACGCCCCCGTGCTCATCCGATACCCGGCATTGCCAGGCACGATTACACCAAGTGACTACGCGGGTCCGGTCCGGAACCTCGCCAGTGGACCTTGACAACGCGCGCGATGACACCGATGGCGACGCGGAGTCAACCCGCGGCGGACTCGTCCGGCCCCTTCGCGCCGCCGTCCGCCGGCCGCTCCCCGCCCAGAGAGCCCGCCGCACCCGAATCGCCGGTCGCGCCCGCCACGACCGCCTCCGCCACGGCCCGCATCGTGAGCCGCCGGTCCATGGAGGTCTTCTGGATCCACCGGAACGCCTCCGGCTCGGGCCACCCGTGCGCCTGCTGCAGCAACCCCTTCGCCCGGTCGACCACCTTCCGGGTCTCCAGCCGCTCCTGCAGGCCCGCGACCTCGGCCTCCAGCGCCCGCAGCTCGGTGTACCGGCTGACCGCCATCTCGATCGCCGGCGCGAGGTCGGTCTTGGAGAACGGCTTGACGAGGTAGGCCATCGCCCCCGCCTCCGTCGCCCGCTGGACGAGCTCGCGCTGCGAGAACGCGGTCAGGATCACCACCGGCGCGATCCGCTCCGCGGAGATCCGCTCGGCCGCCGAGATCCCGTCCAGCACCGGCATCTTGACATCGAGGATCACCAGGTCCGGCATCAGCTCCCCGGCCAGCCGGACGGCCGTCTCCCCGTCCCCGGCCTCCCCGACGACCTCGTAGCCGTCCTCCTGAAGCATCTCCTTCAGGTCCAGCCGGATCAGGGCCTCGTCTTCCGCGATCACAACTCGCCGAGCACTCTCCACGCCCACGACCCTACCGAAACCGGCTATCCTCGATCCCGTCACCCCTCACCACGGTGACGAACTGGACATGGGGGGACAAGTCCAGATAAATGCCGGGATGGTGGAACGGTAGACACGAATCCCTCAAAAGGATTTGTCCGGAAGGGCGTGCGGGTTCGAATCCCGCTCCCGGTACAAGCGGTATCAACGGCATGGTGGTCGTGTATCGACCATTTCGCTCCCACTACGACAGCTTTGTCCTCGTCCTCACGGGAGCGGCTCCATCCGGAGTCAGGACCCCGCGACTCGGAGCTACCGAAGGTAGCGACCCCGAAACTGTCAGTGGTCGACGGGACCATGTGGGCATGCATGACCCAGGACGGTCTCCCTCGCGCGGAGAGAGGCGGTGGCGCGGGTGGATGAGTTCGTGGGGGCGGAGTATTGAGGGTCGGCGGTGGGGGCGGGCGCGCGTTTCCAGAGCGACGTGGAAATGAGATCGCTTGGTGATCCGTAGAGGTGGGGCGGGTGCCGTCGTGCGGGGAGGCGCCGGGCACCGCGCGGGGTGCGGTCGCGCGGTGCCCGGCGTTGGGGGTGGTGGTCAGCGGATGCCGATGGCGTCGCCGATGCTGTGGACGCGGAGGGCGTTGGTGGAGCCGGGGGTGCCGGGGGGCGAGCCGGCGACCACGACGACCTTGTCGCCCTTCTGGCAGCGGCGCAGTTCGAGGAGGGCCTGCTCGACCTGGCCGAACATGGCGTCGGTGTGGTCGGCGTGGGGGACGACGAAGGTCTCGACGCCCCAGACGTGGGCGAGGCGGCCGCGGACGGCGGGGACGGAGGTGAAGGCGAGCAGCGGGATCGGGGAGCGGTAGCGGGACAGGCGGCGGGCGGTCTCGCCGGACATGGTGAAGGCGGCGAGCGCCTCGGCGCCGACGATGGCGCCGACCTCGGCGGCGGCGCGGGCGATGGCGCCGCCGACGGTCTCGGGCATGCGTTCCAGGGTGTGGGTGGCGTGCAGGGCGGCCTCTTCGGCGGTCTGCACGATGCGGCTCATCGTCAGGACGGACTCGACCGGGTACTGGCCGACGCTGGTCTCGCCGGAGAGCATGACGGCGTCGGCGCCCTCGAAGACGGCGTTGGCGACGTCGGAGGTCTCGGCACGGGTGGGGCGCGGCGCGGAGATCATCGATTCGAGCATCTGGGTGGCGACGATGACCGGGCGGGCCTTCTCGCGGCAGAGCTCGATGGCGCGCTTCTGGACGATCGGGACCTGTTCGAGGGGCAGTTCGACGCCGAGGTCGCCGCGGGCGACCATGATCCCGTCGAAGGCGGCGACGATCTCGGGGAGGCGCTCCACGGCCTGCGGCTTCTCGATCTTGCCGATGAGGGGGACGCGGACGCCCTCCTCCTCCATGATCTGGTAGCAGATGTCGGCGTCGGCGGGGGTGCGGACGAAGGAGAGGGCGACGAGGTCGACGCCGAGGCGCAGGGCCCAGCGCAGGTCGCGTTCGTCCTTGTCGGTGAGTGCGGGGACGCTGACCGGGACGCCGGGCAGGTTGAGGCCCTTGTTGTCGGAGACCATGCCGCCGACGGTGACGGTGGTGTGGACGCGCGGGCCCTCGACGCCGGTGACCTCAAGGGCGACACGGCCGTCGTCGATGAGGACGCTGTCGCCGGGGCTGACGTCGCCGGGCAGTCCCTGGTAGGTGGTGGAGACCTCGCGGCGGGTGCCGGGGACGTCGTCGGTGGTGATGGTGAACGCGTCGCCGAGCGTGAGGCGGACGGGGCCGTCGGGGAACCGGCCGATGCGGATCTTGGGGCCCTGCAGGTCGGCGAGGATGCCGACGCCGCGTCCGGTGGCGTCCGCGGCGGCCCTGATCCGGTGGTAGACCTCCTCGTGGACGGCGTGGTCGCCATGGCTCATGTTGAGGCGGGCGACGTCGATGCCGGCTTCGACGAGGGCGTTGATCTGCTCGGTGCTGGAGCAGGCAGGGCCGATGGTACTGACGATTTTCGCGCGACGGGTCACGTGACCGTAGCGTACTTCGTTCAAAGGGGCCCCGTGCAGAAAGTGGAGCTAATTACCCGTTCGGACGGCTGTTCGTGCAGGTGGTGGTCGCCTGGGGTTAACCGAGTGGTCTAGCTCAGAGGTCTAGACCACGTGGTGGTTCACCGTTTGAACACCTCGACGGCGGCCTGGCCGAACGCCTTGAGGTCGTCGGGCTTGCGGCTGCTGACGAGGACGTTCGGGCCGTCCTCGCAGACTTGTACTTCCTCGTCCACCCAGGTCGCTCCGGCGTTGCGCAGGTCGGTCCGGACGCTCGGCCATGACGTCATGGTGCGGCCCCGGACGACATCGGCCTCGATGAGGGTCCATGGGCCATGGCAGATGACGGCGACGGGCTTGCCGGCGTCGAAGAAGGAGCGGGCGAACGCGACGGCCTTGGGCTGGGTGCGCAGGTAGTCGGGGTTGGCGACGCCGCCCGGCAGGAGGAGCCCGTCGAACGTGCCGGGGTCGGCGTCGTCGACGGTGGCGTCGACGGGGAAGGTGTCGCCTTTGTCGAGGTGGTTGAACGCCTGCAGGTCTCCGGGTGCGGTGGAGATCAGGCGGGGGGTGCCTCCGGCCTGTTCGACGGCCTTCCAGGGCTCGGTGAGCTCGACCTGCTCGGTCCCTTCGGGCGCGCAGAGGAAGGCGATGGTCCTGCCTTGGAGGTCGTTGTTCGGCATGTCGGTTCTCCTGTTCGGATGGGTTTCCCGTGGCCCTGCCCGTCATGGGCGGGTGGTATGCAGGAGATGTGAATCCGACTGGTTATCGCGAGTTCCCGGAGGCGGGGCTGGCGTGCTCGTGGACGTCGGCGCTGCCGCTGGACGCGGAGCCGTTCACGCAGCGGGTGGTGCCCGACGGGTGCGTGGACGTGATGTGGTCGGCGTCGGGGATCCTGGTGGCCGGGCCCGACACGGGGCCGAACCCGGCGGTGATGCGGCCGGGCGACGCTGTGGTGGCGGTGCGGTTCGGGCCGGGGACGGCGCCGCCGGTCCTGGGCGTCCCGGCGGACGCGATCCGCGACGAGCGGGTGCCGTTGCGGGAGCTGTGGGGCGGTGAGGCGGACCGGCTGGCGGAGACGGTGGCGGCGGCGCGCGATCCGCGCGCGGCGCTGGTCGCGGCGATGCGGGAGCGGATGCGGCCCGCGGATCCGCTGGTCGGGCCGGTGGTGGCCGGGCTCGTGGCCCGTTCGGTGCGGGACGTGGCCGGCGATCTGGGCATCAGCGAGCGGCAGTTGCGGCGGCGTTCGCTGGCGGCGTTCGGGTACGGGCCGAAGACGCTGCAGCGGGTGCTGCGGTTCCAGCGGGCGCTGAGCCTGGCGCGGGCGGGCGAGCCGCTCGCCGGGGCGGCGTTCGCGGCGGGCTACGCCGACCAGGCGCATCTCGCGCACGAGGTGCGGGACCTGGCGGGCGAACCCGTCCGGAACCTCCTGTGAACCCGGCCCTGCCGCCAGCCCGTCTTGCCGCGAGCCGGGGCCTGACATGGCCCGGGGCCTGCGTGAACCCCGGCCTGCGTGAACCTGGGGGCCTGCGTGAACCCGGGGGCCTGCGTTAACCCGGGGCCTGCGTGAACCCCGGCCCGCGTGAACCCGGGGCCTGCGTTAACCCGGGGCCTGCGTTAACCCGGGGCCTGCGTTAACCCGGCCCGGCATGAGCCAGGGTCTGTTGTGGGCCGGGGGCTGGGGTGGGCTAGGGCTTGAGGCGGGCGTAGGCGTGGAGGGTGCGGAGACGTTCGACGGTGATGAGGCCGCGCCATTCGGGGCGGGTGATGGGCGTCCAGATGGGGAAGCCGACGTCCCAGCCGCCGTCCTCGTCCTGCGCGTCAATCAGGGCGTCGAGGTGGGCGTCGATGGCGCCGGCGGTGAAGAGGCGGCGTCCGTGGCCGCCGGGGTGCGGGGCGAAGTCGAGCGGGAGGTGCTGGTCTCCTCCGGCGTGCGGGTCGAGGGAGACGGGGGCGGCGAGGGCGTCGCGGACGCGGGTGAAGGCGGCCTCGGCGCGGTCTCGGTCGGGGACGTGGTCGAGGAACGTGAGGATGGAGAGGGCGTCGTAGGGGCCGGGTTCGGTGTCGCCGTCCTCCAGGTAACGCCAGCAGAAGTCCGTGGCCGGGCCGAGCCACGGGTGGGTGGATCCGGCACGGTGGAGCAGTCCGGCGAGGCTCCCGGTGGGGTTGATGCTGCCGGGCGGGCCGTCGGGGGTCTGCCACCAGGGCGCGTGGGGGGTGTCGCGGACGGTCGGCAGCACGAACGGCACTCCCCCGCCGGGCGAGGTGATGGACGTCAGGTAGTCGCCGACGCGGGTGACGGCGGGGTCGTCGTCGGCGCCGGCCTCGTGGAGGATCTCCAGGGCGTGCTGGGCGGGGACGGGCTGGCTGCCTTCGCCGCGCAGGTCGGGTTCGAGGGCGTGGCCGTAGCCGCCGTCGGGGTTCTCGTAGCCGCGCAGGGCGGCGAGGACGGGTCCGGCGGGTCCGCCGCGGAAGTGGAGGGCGAACCGGTGCCGGTCGATGAGGCGGGCGTTGACGCGCATGAACTCGGCGGCGCGGTCGAGGCCGGTGGTGTGCAGGACCTTCATGCCTCGACCGTAGGACGGCCGCATCCGGCCGGTCTTGTAGGAAACGGCCACCGGGAGAGACGGGCCCTCAAAAGCGGTGGGCCCGACCACCCCAGCGGTGGGTGGCCGGGCCCCTGATGTCCCGCGTGCGGGGATGCGGGAGCGTGCGGTCCACGGTGGCGGGCCTGGGCTCCGGCGCTCCGCCGCCGGGTCGTGAACCTTGGCGGGACCGTAGCCGACCTGCGCGAGGACTACAAGGGGGCGCACGGGAACCGGCCGTCCCGTGGGGCTCGGGTGACCGCGGCGGGCGGTGCGGCGGCGGTTCCGGACGGGGCCGGTTTGTGGTCTGCTGTCCGACATGAGTGATCCGCTTGACGAACGTGACGTGGCAGGTGAGCCGCTCGCCGTGGTGGCGCGGGCGGCGGGGCCGTACATGGAGGGGCTCGCGGAGCGTCCCGTCCATGACCGGTCCAGGGACGGGCTGCTGGAGGAACTGGACGGCCCGCTGCCGGTGAAGGGCGACGGGTCGGTCGCGGCCGTGGAACGGCTGGTGCGGGTGGGGACGGAGGCGGCGACGCATTCGTCCGGTCCGCGGTTCTTCCATCTCGTGGTGGGCGGGGCGACGCCGGCGGCGATGGCGGGCGACTGGACGACGTCGCTGCTGGACCAGGGCGCGGGCCTGTGGACGATGTCGCCGCTGGCCGCGCGGGCGGAGACGGTGGTGCTGCGGTGGCTGAAGGAGCTGTTCGGGCTGCCCGCCGCGTTCGCCGGGGTGCTGACGCCGAGCGCGACGTTCGCGCACGTCACGGGGCTGGCGTGCGCGCGGTCCTGGTGGGCGGACCGGTACGGCGTGGACGTGACGTCGCGCGGCCTGGCGGGGCTGCCCGCGATGCCGGTGCTCAGCAGCGGGCTCGTGCACGTCAGCACCCGCAAGGCCCTGCAGATCCTGGGCTGCGGCCGGGACACGATCCGGACGTTCTCGCGGGACGACGCCGGGCGGGTCGATCTCGCGGCCATGGACGCGGAGCTGACGCGGCTCGGCGGCCGCGCGGTGATCGTGGCGAACCTCGGCGAGGTCAACACGGGCGACTCCGACCCGATCGGCGACCTCGCGGACCTGGCGGAGCGGCACGGCGCCTGGCTGCACGTGGACGGCGCGTTCGGGATGTTCGCCGCGCTGTCCCCGCGGACGGCGTCTCTCGCGGCGGGCGTGGAGCGTGCCGATTCGGTGACGGCGGACGGGCACAAGTGGCTGAACGTGCCGTACGAGAGCGGGTTCTCGTTCGTGCGCGACCAGGCGCTGATGACGCGCGCGTTCGGTACGTGGGGCGCGGCGTACCTGCCGGACGGCGACGACGAGCGGATCAACTACAACATGCTGGGGCCGGAGTCGTCGCGGCGGGCGCGGGCGCTGCCGATCTGGGCGACGCTGCGCGCGTACGGCCGGGACGGCTACCAGGCGATGGTGGAGCGGCATCTGGACGTCGCCGAGCATCTGGGCGGGCTCGTCGAGGCGGCGCCGGACCTGGAGCTGCTCGCTCCGGTGCAGTTGTGCGTGGTGTGCTTCCGGTACCGTCCGGACGGCGTCCCGGAGGAACGCCTGGACGAGCTGAACGCCCGCCTTGGCGAGGCGCTGCTCGCGGACGGCCGCGTGTACGCCGGGACGAGCACATACCGGGGCATGACGGTGTTCCGTCCCGCACCGCTGAACTGGCGGACGACGAAGAAGGACGTGGAACTCCTGGTGGACGTCCTGCGAGAACTCGGCACCCAGCTGAACACCTGACCCCGAGCGGAGGCCGGGGGCCGGGAGCGGTGTGCTCCGGCCCCCGGCCCGGCCCGGGGACTCCCGTTCAGGAGACGCAGTCGCCCCAGGACGCGGACTCGTCGAGCTTCCCGAACGGCTGCGTGAGGCTGAACCAGCAGCCGGAGTCGTCGCGGAAGACGGCCTCGATGCCGTAGGGGCGCTTCTCCGGCGCGTGGACGAACTCGACGCCCAGTGCGGACATCCGCTCGTAGTCGCCCTGGCAGTCGTCGGTGTTGAACGCCCCGGCGCCGAGGACGCCCTTGGCGATGAGGGCCCTCATCTGCTCGGCGGAGTCGGGGTCCATCGTGGGCGGGCCCGGGACCATGAGCGCGAGGCTCAGGTCGGGCTGGTCCTTGGCGCCGAGGGTGACCCAGCGCATCCCGCCCTCGCCGAGGGTCATGTCGTCGCGGACCTCCAGGCCGAGCTTCCCGGTGAAGAACGCGATGGCCGAGTCCTGGTCGAGCACCCAGACGGTGGCCAGACCCAGGTTGGTGATCATTTCCTTGTCCCCTTCGTGACGCGGAGCGTGTGCGTCCACGCTAGGAGCCGCGCCACCCGGCCGACTTCTCGAAAGTTGCTGTCCGCCCAGTTCAGGGGCCCTCAGTCCGTGCGGAAGCCGCCAGCCCAGAACAGCACGAAACAGCCGGGGATCGCGGCCGAGCCGCCGTCGCGGGCGTGCAGGCGGAACTCGGTCGGCGTCATCCCGACCTGCTGCTTGAAGCGGGTGCAGAACGAGCCGAGGCTGGTGAAGCCGACCATCATGCAGATCTCGGTGACGGTGAGGTTCGCGGTGCGCAGCAGGTCCTGGGCGCGCTCGATCCGGCGCCGCGCCAGGTAGCGGCCGGGGGTCTCCCCGTAGACGTCGCTGAACAGCCGGACGAAGTGGTACCGCGAGTAGCCGGCGCGGGCGGCGACGGCGGCGACGTCCAAGGGTTCGGCCCAGTCGCGGTCCATGGCGTCCCTGGCCAGCCTCATCCGGCGCAGCAAGCCCGTGTCCAGGGCGGACGGCGCTGTTCCCATGCCCAGATGCTGGCACATCCACACCGACAAGTTTTTTTGTCTTGACAAACTGATTTGTCGGATGCGAGGCTGACGGCACCAGCCCGGAAGCGATGAAGGAGCCCGCGATGACCACGACGATCCGGAACACCGCCCCCGCCGCCGCCCCCGCCGCCGCCTCTGCCGCCGTCCGCACCGGGAGCGTCCGGCGCGTACGCGCCGCGGCCGTCGCCGGCGCGGTCGCGGCGAGCACCGTCCTCTACCTCGCCGCCTCCGCGGCGGGCGTCGACTTTCTGCTGACCGACCCCGGCAAGACCGAGGCGTACCACCTGAAGGCGTTCGACATCGTCCTGGTCAGCCTGGTGTCCGCCCTGCTGGGCTGGGCGGCGATGGCGGCGCTGGAGCGCTTCACCCGCCACGCCCGGACGATCTGGAGCGTCCTCGCGGGCACCGTCCTGGTCCTGTCGTTCGTGCCGATCGGCATCGAGGAGGCGACGGCGTCCACCCGCGTCCTGCTGACGATCATCCACCTCGCCGTCGCCGTGGCGCTCCTGCCCCTCCTGCGCCGCCCCGCCCGATGAGCCGAGCCCGGCACGTCGAAGGCCCTGAAGGTGAGCACCTTCAGGGCCTTCGGCGTGTCCCGGACGAGTCAGGCGATCGGGCGTGCCGTGGGTGGGATCGGATACGGGAGGGCCGTGCGGCCGCCGGTGAGGAAGGTGTCGACGCCGTGGGCGGCGGCGCGGCCCTCGGCGATGGCCCAGACGATCAGGGACTGGCCGCGGCCCATGTCACCGGCGGCGAACACGCCGTCCACGGACGTCCGGTAGTCGCGGTCGCGGACCACGTTGCCGCGCTGGTCGAGCTCGACGCCGAGCCGGTCGAGCAGGCCCTCCCGCTCCGGGCCGAGGAAGCCCATGGCGAGGGTGACGAGCTCGGCGGGGATCTCCCGCTCGGTGCCCTCGACCGGCTGGAAGCCGGTCTGCGGGCCGCCGACCTCCACGAGCCTCAGCGCGCGGACGTTGCCGTCCCCGTCACCGGCGAACTCGGTGGTGGAGACCGCGTAGACGCGGTCGCCGCCGAGGTCGGCGAGCTCCTCGTGGGCGCTCTCCATCTTGAACAGCATCGGGTACGTCGGCCACGGCTGCGCGTCCGGGCGGGACTCGGGCGGCCGCGGCATGATCTCCAGCTGCGTCACGGACGCGGCGCCCTGCCGGATCGCGGTGCCGACGCAGTCGGCGCCGGTGTCGCCGCCGCCGATGACCACGACGTGCTTGCCCTTCGCGGAGATCGGCGACTCGTCGTAGTCCCCCTCCTGCGCCCGGTTGGACGGCGGCAGGTACTCCATCGCCTGGTAGACGCCGTTCAGCTCGCGTCCGGGGACGGGCAGGTCGCGCCAGGCGGTGGCGCCGCCCGCGAGGACGACGGCGTCGTGCCCGGCGCGCAGGTCGTCGGCGGTGATGTCGACGCCGACGTTCACCGACGTCCTGAAGACGGTGCCCTCGGCGCGCATCTGGTCGAGGCGCCGGTCCAGGTGCCGCTTCTCCATCTTGAACTCGGGGATGCCGTACCGCAGGAGCCCGCCGATCCGGTCGGCGCGCTCGTAGACGGTGACGTCGTGCCCGCCGCGGGTGAGCTGCTGCGCGGCGGCGAGTCCCGCGGGGCCCGAGCCGACGACCGCGACCTTCTTGCCGGTCTGCACGGCGGGCGGCCGCGGGCGCACCCAGCCCTCCGCGAACGCCCGGTCGATGATCTCGACCTCGACCCGCTTGATCGTCACCGGGTCCTGGTTGATGCCGAGGACGCAGGCGCTCTCGCACGGGGCGGGGCACAGCCTCCCGGTGAACTCCGGGAAGTTGTTGGTGGCGTGCAGCCGCTCGATCGCCTCGTGCCAGTCCCCGCGGTGGACGAGGTCGTTCCACTCGGGGATGAGGTTGCCGAGCGGGCAGCCCTGGTGGCAGAACGGGACGCCGCAGTCCATGCAGCGGCTCGCCTGCCGTTCGAGGCGGTCGCGGCCGAAGTCCTCGTAGACCTCGGACCAGCTCCTGATCCGCACGTCGACCGGGCGGCGCTTCGGGAGCTCCCGCCGGATGGTCAGAAAACCCTTCGGGTCGGCCATTGGACGAGTCCCCCTCTCAACTCTGCGCGGCGGCCATGACGGCCTCGTCGACGTCGCGTCCCTCGGCCTCGGCCCTGGCCATGGCGTCCAGGACGCGCCGGTAGTCGCGCGGCATGATCTTGGTGAAGCGGGCGGCGGCGGTGGCCCAGTCGTCCAGGAGGCGGCGGGCGACGGCGGAGCCGGTCTCGTCGCGGTGGCGTTCGACCAAAGTCCGGACGAAGTCGAGGTCGGTGGAGTCGAGCGGCTCCAGGTCGACCATCTCGCCGTTGACGCGCTCGGGCACCAGGTCCAGGACGTAGGCGATGCCGCCGGACATGCCGGCCGCGAGGTTGCGTCCCGTCCGGCCGAGGATCAGGGCGCGGCCGCCGGTCATGTACTCGCAGGCGTGGTCGCCGACGCCCTCGACGACGGCGGTGGCGCCGGAGTTGCGGACGCAGAACCGCTCGCCGACGATCCCCCGCGCGAACAGCTCGCCGGACGTCGCGCCGTACAGGATGACGTTGCCGCCGATGATCTGCTCCTCGGCCGCGAACCCGGCGTCGGCCGGGGGACGCAGCGTCAGCCGCCCGCCGGACAGGCCCTTGCCGACGTAGTCGTTGGCGTCGCCGACCAGCCGCAGCGTGATGCCGCGCGGCACGAACGCGCCGAACGAGTTGCCCGCCGAGCCGGTGAACGACACGTCGATCGTGTCGTCGGGCAACCCCTCGCCGCCCCACTTACGGGTGATCTCGTGGCCGAGCATGGTGCCGACGGTCCGGTTGACGTTGCGGATCGGCAGCTCCAGCGTCACCGGGTCGCCGAACCCGATCGCGCCCTCGGACAGCTGGATCAGCGTGTTGTCCAGGGCCTTCTCCAGGCCGTGGTCCTGGACGGTGGTGCGGTGCAGCGCGGCGCCGTCCGCGACGTCCGGCGCGTGCAGGATCGGCGCGAGGTCCAGCCCTGACGCCTTCCAGTGCGCGACGGCGTCGCGGGTGTCGATCAGCTCGACATGCCCGATCGCCTCGTCCAGCGACCGGAACCCGAGCGCCGCCAGGTACTCGCGGACCTCCTCGGCGACGAACTCGAAGAAGTTCACGACGAACTCCGGCTTGCCGGTGAACCGCCGCCGCAGGACGGGGTTCTGCGTCGCGACGCCGACCGGGCAGGTGTCGAGGTGGCAGACCCGCATCATGACGCAGCCCGACACGACCAGCGGCGCGGTGGCGAAGCCGTACTCCTCGGCGCCGAGCAGCGCGGCGACGACGACGTCCCGGCCGGTCTTCATCTGCCCGTCGGTCTGTACGACGATCCGGTCGCGGAGCCCGTTGAGCAGCAGCGTCTGCTGCGTCTCTGCGAGGCCCAGCTCCCACGGCGCGCCCGCGTGCTTCAGCGACGTCAGCGGGGACGCGCCGGTGCCGCCGTCGTGCCCGGAGATCAGCACCACGTCGGCGTGCGCCTTCGACACCCCGGCCGCGACCGTCCCGACGCCGACCTCCGCGACGAGCTTGACGTGCACGCGCGCCGCCGGGTTGGCGTTCTTCAGGTCGTGGATGAGCTGCGCGAGGTCCTCGATGGAGTAGATGTCGTGGTGCGGCGGCGGCGAGATGAGGCCGACGCCCGGCGTGGAGTGCCGGGTCTTGGCGATCCACGGGTACACCTTGTGGCCGGGCAGCTGGCCGCCCTCGCCGGGCTTGGCGCCCTGCGCCATCTTGATCTGGATGTCGTCGGAGTTGGTGAGGTACTCGGACGTGACGCCGAACCGGCCCGACGCGACCTGCTTGATCGCGCTGCGGCGCAGGTCGCCGTTCTCGTCCGGGGTGAAGCGGGACGGGTCCTCGCCGCCCTCGCCGGTGTTGGACTTGCCGCCGAGCCGGTTCATCGCGATCGCGAGGGTCTCGTGCGCCTCCGCGGAGATCGACCCGTACGACATCGCGCCGGTGGAGAACCGCTTGACGATCTCCGAGGCTGGTTCGACCTCGTCCAGCGGGACGGGCTCCCGCTCGCCGTCCTTCAGCCGGAACAGGCCGCGGAGCGTCATCAGCCGCTCGGCCTGCGAGTCGACCTTGGCGGTGTACTCCTTGAAGATCTCGTAGCGGCGGGTGCGGGTGGCGTGCTGGAGCTTGAACACCGTGTCCGGGTCGAACAGGTGCGGCTCGCCCTCGCGGCGCCACTGGTACTCGCCGCCGACGTCGAGCGTGCGGTGCGCGAGCTCGTTGCCGCCCGGCGGATAGGCGCGGGCGTGCCGCTCGGCGGCCTCGCGGGCCAGCACGTCGAAGCCGACGCCGCCGAGCCGGGACGTGGTTCCGGTGAAGCAGCGGGACACGACGTCCGCGCCGAGGCCGATCGCCTCGAAGATCTGCGCGCCGGTGTAGGACGCGACGGTCGACACGCCCATCTTCGACATGATCTTCAGGACGCCCTTGCCGTACGCCTTCACCAGGTTCCGGACGGCCTTCGGCGCGTCCAGGTCCTCGATGCCGCCGCAGCGGACGAGGTCCTCGACCGTCTCGATCGCCAGGTACGGGTTGATCGCGGACGCGCCGTACCCGATGAGCAGCGCCATGTGATGGCACTCGCGGGCCTCGCCCGTCTCGATCACGAGGCCGACCCGGGTGCGGGTCTTCTCCCTGATCAGATGGTGGTGGACGGCGCCGGTCAGCAGCAGCGACGGGATCGCGGCCCGGCCGGAGTCGGCGCCGCGGTCCGACAGCACGATGATGCGGGCGCCGGCGTCGATGGCCCGGCTCACCTCGGAGCTGATCTCCGCCAGGCGGGCCTCCAGGGCCGCTCCCCCGCCCGCGACGTCGTACAGGCCCTGCACGACGTGGGCCTGCAGATGCGGCAGCGACCCCTCGTCGTCGATGTGGATGATCTTGGAGAGCTCGTCGTTGTCGAGGATCGGGGTGGGCAGGACGAGCCGGCGGCACGAGTCGGGGCCGGGCTCCAGGAGGTTGCCCTCCGGGCCGAGCGTCGACTGGAGCGAGGTGACGAGCTCCTCGCGGATCGCGTCCAGCGGCGGGTTCGTGACTTGCGCGAACAGCTGCTTGAAGTAGTCGAACAGCAGCCGCGGCCGCTCCGACAGCACGGCGATCGGGGTGTCGGTGCCCATGGAGCCGATCGGCTCGGCGCCCGTCCGCGCCATCGGCGTCAGGATGATCCGCTGCTCTTCGAGCGTGTACCCGAACGTCTGCTGCCGCTTGACCAGCGTGTCGTGCGTCGGGATCTCCCGCTCGCGCTGCGGCAGCTCCTCGAACCGGACGAGGCCCTCGTGCAGCCACCGGCCGTACGGGTGCTCGGCGGCCAGCTCGGCCTTGACCTCGTCGTCCTCGACGATCCGCCCGGCGGCGGTGTCGACCAGGAAGATCTTGCCGGGCTGGAGCCGTCCCTTCCGGACGACGTCAGCCGCCGGGATGTCGAGCACGCCCGCCTCGCTGGCCAGCACGACCAGGCCGTCGCGCGTCACCCAGTACCGGCCGGGGCGCAGGCCGTTGCGGTCCAGGACGGCGCCGACGACGGTGCCGTCGGTGAAGCTGACGCTCGCCGGGCCGTCCCACGCCTCCATCAGCGTGGAGTGGAACTCGTAGAACGCGCGGCGCTCCGCGTCCATCTCGGTGTGGTTCTCCCACGCCTCCGGGATCATCATCAGCACGGCGTGCGGCAGCGACCGGCCGCCGAGGTGCAGCAGCTCCAGGCACTCGTCGAACGAGGCGGTGTCGCTGGCCTCGATGTCGATCACCGGGTAGATCCGGGACAGGTCGCCGGGCAGCAGTTCGGACTTCAGCAACGCCTCGCGGGCCCGCATCCAGTTCCGGTTGCCCTTCACCGTGTTGATCTCGCCGTTGTGCGCGATGAACCGGTACGGGTGCGCCAGCTCCCACGCCGGGAACGTGTTGGTCGAGAACCGGGAGTGGACGAGCGCGATCGCGCTGGTGAAGCGGCGGTCGGACAGGTCGGGGAAGAACGGCTCCAGCTGCGGCGTCGTCAGCATCCCCTTGTAGACGATCGTCCGGCTGGACAGGCTCGGGAAGTAGACGTTGACGTCCTGCTCGGCGCGCTCGCGCATGCAGAACACGACACGGTCGAGTTCCAGGCCGGTCTTGCCTTCGTGGGGGCCGCCGTCCGCGGGCGTGACGAACAGCTGCGCGAAGTGGGGCATGACACGGCGGGACGCCGGGCCGGTGAAGTCGGGGTCGTGCGGGAGCTCGCGCCACCCGAGGACGGTCAGGCCCTCCTCGGCGCAGAGCGTCTCGACGTGGGCGGTCACGGCGGCGCGCTCGTCGCCGTCCTGCGGGAGGAACGCGATACCGGCCGCGTAGGCGCCGGACGCGGGGAGCGGGAAGCCGCAGACCTCGCGGAAGAACGCGTCCGGGATCTGGACGAGGATGCCGACACCGTCGCCGTCGTCCGGCTCGGCGCCGACCGCCCCGCGGTGGTCGAGGTTCTTCAGAACGGTCAGGGCCTTCCGCACGATGTCGTGGCTCGTGCGGCCGTGCAGGTCGGCGACCATGCCGACACCGCAGGCGTCGTGCTCGTTCGCAGGGTCGTACAGGCCCTGGGCGTGGGGGCGGCCCGTCCCGGCCGGTCTCGCGCCGGACGCACCGCCGGCGGGTGTGAGGGCAGCAGCAGCCATGAAACCCTCCGTCGTCGTCTTGTCACTGCTTCTGTGTCAGTGCAGGCTCGGGACGACGTTGGCCCTGCCGCGGTGAGATGACATTACATCACTGCCGGGATCATGCCCGAAGGCACCAGATCGCGAAACTTCCGCGCACCGATCGGCCGTGTGTCATTTCAAAGTGGTTTAGACCAGTTTACCGGTTCAGCCCCGCTGGGAAGGGCGCTGACCTCGGTGAGCATCGTCACCGGCGCACAAGGTTTACGCTTCCTCGCCGAGGGCTTGCCGGTGGCTTGGCTCGGCCCCGGCGGCGCCCTGGCGGCGGGGCGGCCGAACCCTGGTCAGTCGGACGCGCGGGCGGCGCGGCCGAGGACCGCCGGGGCCTTGCCGCCCTCGATCAGCAGGGACAGCAGCGTCTCGTCCTTCTCGTCGCCCTTGCCGTCCAGGCGCTCCGCCCACGTGACCACGGCGAAGTGGCCCATGGCCAGGCCGCGCGCCATCCCGAAGCCGCGGCCGAACCCGTCCAGCGGGGCGGGCGCCTCAAGCGGCCGGACGAATCCCGCGCCGAGCGTCTTCTCCAGCGTCGCGACGAACCGGTCGGCGTCCGCCGACCCGGCCAGGTTGAACACCGCCACCGACAGCGCGTAGCCGTCCTCGGCCTCGGCGTAGATCCCGCGGACGGCCTGCGTGCAGCCGCCCTTGCCGAGCACGGCGCCGACGGTGGCGCCCCACACGGCGGCGGCGCAGTCGCCGTCCAGCCGCTTGGCGCGCAGCTTCACCTCGACGTCGCCGTCGGGGACCGACAGCGTGGTGGCCGAGGACGGGAACGCCTCCTCGATCGTCAGGGGCTTGCCGTCCGCGCCGCGTGAGGTGATGCCCGCGTACGCGGGCGTCGACGGCGAGCTGGAGTAGAAGTCGGGCGACAGGCCGTTCCCGGCGGGTTTCCCGATCTGCGCGTTGCTCAGCGCGGGCCCCTCGGGACCGTTCCCGCCGCGCAGCACGACCACCAGACCGGCGCCGAGCAGTACGAACAGGGCGAGGACGGCCGCCGCGCCGAAGTACAGCTTCGGCCCGTACCCGTCGCGGCGTCCCGGCCTGCCGCCACGCTGTTCCGGTTTGGCGTCGCGCCGTTCAAGTCTGGCATCGCGCCGTTCAGGTCGGGCACCGCGCTGTTCCGGATCGGCGCCGCGCCGTTCGCGAGGGGCGCCGCGCCGTTCCGGCTTCCGGTCGCGTGCCTTCGGCTTCCGGCTGGGCCGGGGCGCGGGCCTGGGCGCGTCCCGGTACCCGGACTCGTCGTCCTCGAAGGGCATCCGCGGCGGAGGCGGGGCGGGACGGTCCGGGCGCGGCGGTCGCCGGGACGGGTCGCGCGGACGGGGCGCCCCCGCACGGCCCGGGGCGGTCCGGCGCGGGGCGGGCCGGCCGCGGCCCTGGCGGCTCACCGGCGCCCGCCGGGGGCCGCCGCGACGGCGGCGTTCATCGGGGTCCACGGTTCATCGGGGTCCACGACCGTGCAGGTTACTGCCCGCCGGCCGGTGACACGCCCGCGCGCGACCGGCTCACTGCCCGGGCCTCCCGGTGGAGGCCAGGTCGAGCCGCCCGTACAGGAAGTCGGCGGCGTTCTCGATGACCAGGCTCACATCGATCATCTCGTTCAGCGACGCCGGCTTCGCCCCGCCGGCCCGCTCCACCAGCGTCAGCACCGCGTAGTGGCCGTAGGTCTTGGCGTAGGCGGCGCTGAACCCGGCACCGGACGCGGGCACGTCCGGCGCCTTCAGCAGCGTCGGCCAGCCCGCCTTGGTCCGCGGGTCCAGGTCGCGCAGGATCTGCTTGACGCCCTCGACGCCCACCAGGTTGATCACGATGAAGTGGCCGACGTGCTTCTTGTCGGCGCTCACGTACACGGACCTGGCGACCTGGTTGCAGCCGAATTTGGCGAGGTCGCCCTGCAGGCGGGCGCCCCAGGTCGCGGCCTTGCAGTCGGACTTCAGGTCGGACGCGGCGAGCGAGAAGGAGTGGCCGCCGGACTTCAGGCTCTTGGCGGAGAACGCCTCGCCCTCGGTGATCGCGCGGCCGTCGGCGGACCGCTCGGCGATCTGGCGGAAGCCCTCGCCGTTGAAGTCCGGCGTGTAGGCGGTCGGCAGCACCTCCTTCGGGGCTGCCTTCTCCGTCTCGCCGCCGGTCAGCGCCAGCACGGCGACCACCGCGACGGCGACGGCGACCAGCGCGGCCGCCCCGGCGTACAGCAACTTCGGGCTGGGGAGCCGGCGGCCGGGCTTCTTGTCGTCCGGCCAGAAGTCCCGCCCACGGCCCCTGCGCGGGGGCTTGCGGGAGCCTGTGTCACGAGCCTCGATCACGTCCGGGAGCTTAGCGGCCCCGGTGCCCTCCGCGTGGCCAAAAGGGCGTTTCATCCAGATTCCTTGGCGGACCTGGGGATTCACCGCCGGGACCGTCGAGCGGCCGGCCGACGGCCGTCCCGGTCAGCCGGTTCCGATCAGCGCGCCGACCCCGTAGGTGATCGCCGCGGCGGCGGCGCCGAACAGCAGCTGCCGCGCGCCGCCGAACCACCAGGCGCGGGTCGTCACCCGCGACACCAGCGCGCCCGCGACGAACAGGCCGGCCGCGGCGACGCCCGCCGCCGGCCACAGCGAGGACGCGCCGAGCAGGTACGGCAGCACCGGCAGCAGCGCCCCGGCCGCGAACGACAGGAACGACGAGCCCGCCGCCAGCACCGGGGACGGCAGGTCGCCGGGCGTCACCCCGAGCTCCTCCCTGGTGTGCACCTCTAGGGCCTCGTCCGGGTCGCGCGACAGCTGCCGCGCCACCTCCGCGGCCGTGTCCGGGTCGACGCCGCGGGCCTCGAAGACCTCTGCCAGCTCCCGCTCCTCGGCTACCGGATGGCGGGCGAGCTCCAGCCGTTCGACCTCGATCTCCGCCTCCGCGAGCTCCGACTGAGAGGCGACCGAGATGTACTCCCCCGCCGCCATCGAGAACGCGCCCGCAGCCAGGCCGGCGAGGCCCGCCAGCAAGACGACCCGCTGGCTCGCCTGGCCGCCCGCGATCCCCGCGATCAGCGCGAAGTTGGAGACGAGGCCGTCCATCGCGCCGAAGACCGCGGGCCGCAGCCAGCCGCCGGTGACGTCGCGGTGCCGGTGGTGGCGCTCCGGCCGTACCTCGGGCTTCCCGCCGGTCATCTCACCGCGCGGGCCGCCGCCCTCGCCGATCCCTACTTCCCGTCCTTGACGGGCTCCCCTTCGGATTTCGCGTCCTCGGATTTCGCGTCCTCGGATGCCCCATCCTTGGATTCCTCATCCTCGGAGTGCGCGTCCTCGGAGTGCGCGTCCTCGGAGTGCGCGCCCACCGGCTCCGCGTCCGGATCAGGCTCGTCGCCGGAGTCCGGCTTCTTCTCGGCTTCGGGCTCTTCGGCGGCCTCGGGCTTCCCGGCGGGCTCATCGGAGTCGCCGGGGTCGAGCCGTTCCGTGGCGTCCTCGGCCTTCGGCTCGGGGTCCTGAGACGCGTCGGCCGCGTCGTCCCCGGCGTCCGGCTCGGGGTCCTTGTCCAGGTCGACCTTTGTTTCGGTGGTGTCGGCGGCGGGTTCCGTGGCGGGGGCGCCGACGTTCTCCGGGTCGGTGCGGCCGCGGGCCTGGTACAGGTACACGACCGCGCCGGCGAAGAGGATGAACGACGTCCAGTCGTTCAGCCGCAGGCCGAGGATCTCGTGGGCCTCGTCGATGCGCAGCGCCTCGATCCAGGCGCGTCCCACGGTGTAGGCGGCGACGTACAGCGCGAACGCGCGCCCGTGCGTGAGTTTGAAGCGGCGGTCGGCCCAGATGACGAGGATCGCGACGCCGACGCACCACAGGAACTCGTAAAGGAACGTCGGGTGGTAGTGCGCGATGTCGGCGTACTTGGGGTCGAGCGCCGGCCCGCCGTCGATCACGGGCCGGTGGTTCTCGTCGATCTCGATGGCCCAGAAGGCGTCGAGCGGACGGCCGTACAGCTCCTGGTTCCAGTAGTTGCCCCACCGGCCGATGGCCTGCGCGAGGACGATGCCCGGCGCGACCGCGTCGGCGAGCGGGAGGATCGAGATCCCGCGCCGCCGGCAGCCGATGAGCGCGCCGACCGCGCCGAGCCCGATGGCGCCCCAGACGCCGAGCCCGCCCTCCCAGATCTCCAGCGCGCGGACCGGGTCGCCGTCCGAGCCGAAGTAGCGCTGGTAGTCGGTGAGGACGTGGTAGATCCGCCCGCCGACGAGACCGAACGGCACCGCCCACACGGCCACGTCGATGATCACGCCGGGCGCGCCGCCCTTGGCGGCCCAGCGGCGTTCGCCCAGCCAGACCGCGACGACGATGCCAAGAATGATCATGACGGCGTAGGCGCGGATCGGGATGGGCCCGAGGTGCCAGACGCCCTGCGAGGGACTCGGAATGTAGGCCAGCGGCTCCATGCCCGCAGACGTTACCGCCTCCGGGGCGCGGTGCGCGCGGTCTCGATCACGCCGCCGGGTCGCCGCCGGTCGCGGTGCCGCCCGAACCGGCGCCGCCGGGTGCCGGGGCCCGGGCTCCGGCGGCCTTGGCGACGGCGTTCCTCAGCTCGTCCGCCGAGCCGAGGACGTCGCCGTCGAGCTTGCGGCCGTTCAACGCCAGGTACGGCGTGGCGTCGACACCGGCCCGCCCGGCCTGGGCGCTCGCCTTCTCCACCAGGTCGATCTTCTGGGAGCCGTTGACGCAGGCGGCGAACGCGGGATCGGCGACGCCCTGCGCGGCGCCCCAGTCGATCAGGTCCTCGTTGGCGAAGCCCGTGTCGCCTTCGGCGGGCTGCTCCGCGAAGAGCCTGTCGTGGTAGGCGATCCAGCCGGCGACCGGTACGCAGGCGGCGGCGTTCGCGGCGCGCCGGGAGTTCGACATCAGCGGGTCCTGCTGGAAGAGCTGGAAGGGCCGGTAGACGACCTTGGCCTTGCCCTCCGCGGCGAGCTGCTTGATCGTCCCGCCGAACCGCTTCTCCAGCTCCCTGCACGCGGGGCACTGGAAGTCCTCGTACAGCTCCAGGACGGGTGCGGACACGCCTGGCAGCGCCATCGCGACGGCCCCGAACTGCTCCCGGGCCGTCGGCGCCAGCGGGCCCTTGTAGGAGTCGAGTGCCTCGTCCCCGGCGCCGTTGCGCGAGACGGCCACGACCACCAGCACGACCACGACCGCCGCCGCGGCGACGCCGCCGAGGACGACCACCAGCAGCCGCTGCCGCCGCTGCCGTGCCGCGTCCCGCGTTCGTTCGTCCGCGAGCCGCCGGCGCGCCGACGGCTCACTCCCCTGCCCGCTCATCGATCCCCCGATCGCCACCCTGCGTGATTGTGCGCGCACACGAGCGTAGCGGGACGCGGCGTCCGGGGGCGGTGAAAAGCGCCGCGCCGCGCCGTCCCGGTAGGGGGACGTCGCGGCGCGGATCAGGCGATGGTTACTTCCCGGCGGCCTTGGCGGCGTCGATGGTGCCCCGCAGCGCTCCGGGGTTCGAGAACTGCTCGGGGGTGAGCTTCTTGCCGTCGATGAAGAGCGTCGGCGTGCCGTCGACGCCCCGCGTCTTCAGGGCGTAATCGGTCATCGCTTCGACCTGGGGCTTCTTCTGCTCGTCCCGCACGCACTTCTCGAAGTTCGCGTCGGTGATGCCGATGTCCTTGCCCCACTGGACGAGGTCGTCGGGAGAGAAGCCCTCGTCGCCCTCCCTGGGCTGGAACTTGAACAGCGCGCCGTGGTAGGAGATCCACTTGTCGGCCGGGACGCAGAGCGCCGCCTCCGCCGACCGCAGCGAGTTGATCTTCACCGGGTCCCGCTGCTGGCCGAACAGGTGGAACGGCCGGTAGACGACCTTGACCTTGCCCTGCTGCGCGAGTTCCAGGACGGTCTTGCCGGTGCTCTCCTCGAACTGCTTGCAGATCGGGCACTGGAAGTCCTCGAAGATCTCCAGTTCGGGCTTGGTGACACCGGCCTGGGCCATCACGATCGAACCGTCCGGCTGGCGGGTGAGCGGGGCGAGCGCGCCCGTGTGCGGCTCGGCCTTGCCGTCCTTGCCCTGCTGGTCGATGATCAGGACGGTCCCGACCACGATGACCGCCACCGCCACCACCGTCCCGAGGACGATGGCGAGCAGCCGCCGCTGCTTCGAACGCGCCTGCTGCCGCTTTCGGTCGGCGGCGAGGCGCTCCCGCGCGGACCGCTCTCGTGCGGCCTTGCTCATGGGGTTTCTCCTATTGCGTGTGGGCCGCGCCGCCACCGTGCGGCGCGGTCACGGCGAGACTAGTCGACTTGACCGATTCGCCGGAATTCGTCGATGAGAACGAGAAGGAAGAGAAGCACGCTCACGACGTGCACCCCGGTGCACCACAGGCAAATTTTGTGCAGAATTGCCAATTCGACGGTGACGAGGTAGACGACGAAGAGCACGCCGACCGACACGCTCGCCACCCGTCCCCACCGCAGCGGCGGCCAGTCCGACCGCAGCGCCCACGGGGTGATCAGGGCGGCGAACGAGACGAAGAACGCGAGGCCGAGCAGCGGCATGGGAATCCCGGCCAGCTTCGAGTACTCGCTGGTCGTGACCGCGTGGCAGTCGACGGTCTTGGACGCCGAGCACACCAGCGCCCCTTCTTTGTAATGCGTGACCGTCAGGTAGACGGAGATTCCGACCCCGGCGACCGTCAGGATCCAGGCCGTGACCTGGAACCATATCGGCGGCAACGGCGGCGCGGCCGTCCCGGCCCGTTCCTTCGCCGTCATCTCTTGCGTCATCGTGATCCTTCCAAGGACCGCCTCACCCGGCGAACACACCTTACGGGAGAGCGGCGCCATCACAAGCACAACTCGGAGGCCGCGTCCGCGAGTTCCCGGCCCCCGGACCCGGCCGCCCGAATCCCCCGCGCGGCGCGGTCAGCGGGCGGCGCGGACCCCGGCGGCCAGCTCCTCGGTGAGCGCGCGGACGCCGGCCAGCCCGGACGCGAGGTCGGGCGCGTCAAGCAGCCGGCGGACGAACGCCGACCCGACGATCACGCCGTCGGCGAACCCGGCGACCTCGGCGGCCTGCGCGCCGTTGCCGACGCCGAGCCCGAGCCCGACCGGCAGCGCCGTCCCGGCCTTGTCGACGATCGCGCGGGTCCGCTCCACCAGGCGCGGGGCGCCGGTGTCGACGGCCGTGCGGGCGCCGGTGACGCCCATCAGCGACGCCGCGTACACGAACCCGCGGGACGCGCCGGTGATCTTCTCGATGCGCTCGTCGGTGGAGCTGAGCGCGACGAGGAACACCCGGTCGAGGCCCTGCCCGCCGCCGTGCGCGTCGGACGCCTCCAGCCACGCGCCGCCCTCCTCCGGCGTGAGGTCGGGCGTGATCAGCCCGGCGCCGCCGGCCGAGGCGAGGTCGCGGGCGAACCGGTCGACGCCGTAGTGGTCGACGGGGTTCCAGTACGTCATGACGAGGGTGGGGACGCCGGTGGCGGCGACGGCCTCGACCGTCCGGAACACGTCGGCGACGCGGACGCCGCCGACGAGCGCCTGGTGCACGGCGTCCTGGATGGTGGGGCCGTCCATCATCGGATCGGTGTAGGGAAGGCCGATCTCGATGACGTCGCAGCCCGCGTCGACCATCGTCTTCAGCGCGTCGACGGCGCCGTCGCGGGTCGGGAACCCGGCGGGAAGGTAGCCGACGAGCGCGGCGCGCCCTTCGGCCCTGGCCTTGTCGTAGGCGGTCTGGGCGCTCACTCGCCGTCTCCCCCTGGCATCAGGCCGAAGAAGCCGGCGGCCGTGTGCATGTCCTTGTCGCCGCGTCCGGACAGGCACACGACGATCGTGGCGTCCGGGCCCAGCTCGGGGCCGATCTTGAGCACGCCGGCCAGCGCGTGCGCGGACTCGATCGCCGGGATGATGCCTTCCGTCCGGCAGAGCAGCGAGAACGCGTCCATCGCCGCCGCGTCGGTGATCTCGCGGTACTCGGCGCGGCCGGAGTCGCGCAGCCACGCGTGCTCGGGGCCGACGCCGGGATAGTCGAGGCCGGCGGAGATCGAGTGGGTCTCCAGGGTCTGGCCGTCGTCGTCCTGCAGCAGGTAGGTGCGCATGCCGTGGATGACGCCGAGCGAGCCGCCGACGAGGGTCGCGGCGTGCCTGCCGGTGGCGACGCCGTCGCCGCCCGCCTCGAACCCGAGCAGCCGGACGGACTCGTCCGGGACGAACGCGTGGAACACGCCGATCGCGTTGGAGCCGCCGCCGACGCAGGCGACGACGGCGTCCGGCAGCGCGCCGGTCAGCTCCAGGCACTGCCGCCGCGCCTCCACCCCGATGATCCGCTGGAAGTCGCGGACCATCATCGGGAACGGGTGCGGGCCCATGACGGAGCCGATGCAGTAGTGGGTGTTCTCGACGCTCGCGACCCAGTCGCGGAACGCCTCGTTGCAGGCGTCCTTGAGGGTGCGGCTGCCGGTCGTCACCGGGACGACCTCGGCGCCGAGCATCCGCATCCGCGCGACGTTGAGGGCCTGCCGCTCGGTGTCGACCTCGCCCATGTAGACGGTGCAGTCGAGGCCGAGCAGCGCCGCCGCCGTGGCGGTCGCGACGCCGTGCTGGCCGGCGCCCGTCTCGGCGATCACGCGGGTCTTGCCCATCCGGCGGGTCAGCAGCGCCTGCCCGAGGACGTTGTTGATCTTGTGGGAGCCGGTGTGGTTGAGGTCCTCGCGCTTGAGGAGCACGCGGGCGCCCGCGCGCTCGGAGAACCGCTTGGCCTCGGTCAGCAGGCTGGGACGGCCCGCGTAGTTCGCGAGGAGGTCGTCCAGCTCGGCGGTGAAGGCGGGGTCGTGCTTGGCGGTCTCGAACTCGCGGGTCAGCTCGTCCAGCGCCGCCATCAGCGCCTCGGGGGCGAACCGTCCGCCGAACGATCCGAAATGGCCCGTCAGGTCGGGCACGGCACCGCGCGCGGTGTCGATGGTCATGGGTAAACGCGTCCTGTCATACGAGTAGGGGCTTGTCACCGAGTCAGGGAAAGCCCCGCCATCGCTCCCGGAGCGGTTCGACCTGCATGCTCGCAGCCTATCCGGTATCCAGTCCTATATCCGGCCGCTCAGCCGCCCTGGCGCAGCGCCGGGTGGGCGCCGGCGGCGACGAGGTCGGCGACCGCGGTGCGCGGGTCCTTGCCGATCACCAGGCTCTCCCCGACCAGCACCGCGTCGGCGCCGCTGGAGGCGTAGGCGAGCAGGTCGTGCGGGCCCCGCACCCCCGACTCAGCGATCTTCACGACGTCCTTGGGGAGGTGCGGCGCGACCCGGGCGAACACGCCGCGGTCGACCTGGAGCGTCTTCAGGTCGCGCGCGTTCACGCCGATGACCTTGGCGCCCGCCTCGACGGCGCGGACGGCCTCCTCCTCGGTGTGCGCCTCCACGAGCGGGACGAGCCCGATCGACTCGGCCCGCTCGACCAGCGACACCAGCGCGTCCTGCGCGAGCGCGGCGACGATCAGCAGGGCCATGTCGGCGCCGTGCGCCCGCGCCTCCCACAGCTGGTAGGACGTGACGATGAAGTCCTTGCGCAGGACGCAGACGCCCACGTTGGCGCGGACGGCGGCGAGGTCGTCCAGGCTGCCGCCGAACCGGCGCCGCTCGGTCAGCACGCTGATCACCTTCGCGCCGCCGGACTCGTAGTCGCGGGCGAGGGCGGCGGGGTCGGCGATCGCGGCGAGCGCGCCCTTGGACGGGCTGCTCCGCTTGACCTCGGCGATCACCGAGACGCCTGGCGCGCGCAGCGCGGCGAGCGCGTCCCGCGGAGCGGGGGCGGCGGCCGCCTTCTCCTTCAGGGCGTCGAGCGGGACCTCACGCTGCCTTTCGGCGAGATCGGCCCGGACGCCCTCGACGATCTCGTCCAAAACGCTCAAGGTCGCAGGCCCCCCTATTTCAGGTCGTTCCGTGCACCCGATCGTATCCGCCCCCTGGAACGGTCTCCGCATCCGGGACCCCTCCGAGGCCACCGTGGCTCAGGGTGCCAGCGCTTCCGCGAACGGCAGGTTGCGGACGACCCAGTACACGCCGAGGACGCCGACGAACGAGTACGCCACGACCGGCCTGAACAGGGCGGACCGCATCGGCTCCCCCCGCGCCGCGAGCACCGTCCACCGCACGAACATGTAACCGAAAACCGGCAGGAGGACGAACATCAGCGGGTTGAGCCCGAACGCCGTCCCCACGTCCCCGTGCGTGAGCGCGTGGACCAGCCGCATCATCCCGCACCCGGGACAGTAATAACCGGTCATAGCCAGAAACGGACAGCCCGGATAATGCCCCGCCTCATTAGGATCCCGAACCGCCACCACCAACGCCCCCGCGACGACCCCACCCAGCACAACCCCCTGCGGCAGCAACGACCGCCGGAACGGATGCAAGCCCAAGCGAGTCACCCATCCACCCTAGGCCCCCGACAACTCGAACCTCAGCCACCGCTCAGCTGGGGACCGCCCGAAACTACCTATCCAAGACGTAGCCGACGCCTCGGACTGTTCTGATCGGGTTGCCTTCGCCGAGTTTGGCGCGGAGTTGGGCCACGTGGACGTCGACCGTGCGGCTTCCGGCGCCGGCGCCGGGGCCCCAGGCGGCGTCGAGGAGTTGTTCGCGGGTGAAGACGCGGCCGGGATTGGCCATGAGGAACTCGAGGAGGTCGAACTCGGTGACGGTGAGGGTGACGCGGCGGTCGGCGATGACGGCGGTCCGGCCCGCGGGGTCGAGGGCGATGGCGCCGGCGCGCAGCGGGCCCGGTGTCTCGGCGGGGTCGCCGCGGCGGAGCGCGTCGGCGACGGCGCCGACGAGGACACGGGGGCTGAAGGGGCGGTCGACGCGGTGGTCGCCGAGGGTGCGGGCGAGGGCGGGGTCCAGCGGGCCGGTCACGGCGATCACGGGTGCGGGGCGGGCGGCGTCGGCGACGCGCCGGTACAGGTCGGCGGGCAGCGCGGAGACGGACAGGTCGAGGACGACGACGTCGGGCCGTCCGCGTTCGGCGGCGGCGGGCGCCCGGCCGGGGTCGGCCTCGATCTCGACGTCGAAGCCCTCTCGGGCGAGGTAGCGGCGCTGGAGTTCGGCGACGGCGGGGTCGTGCTCGACGACGAGGACGAGCCCGCCGCCGTCGGTGTTCACGGACGCCCGTTCTTCTGGGCGGTGGGGTCCTCGCCGCGGTCGAGGGACTTCCACAGGGCGGACGGGTCGTCGCCGGCCCCGGCGGCGGGGGTCGGCGGCGCCGTGCGCTCGTAGCGCGCGGACATGCCGGGCCAGCGCGCGCCGCGTACCGCGGTGACGGCGCCGCCCACGACGAGCAGGACGCCGCCGGCGACGGAGGCCAGCCACCAGAGGTTGACGTCCAGGACGGGGTCGGCGCCGAGTCTCAGCAGGGGGCTCTTGTCGCCGGCGGCGGACAGCACGTTGGAGCGTTGCACGGCGGCGGCCGAGGCGTAGGCGATCCCGGCGCCGAAGAGGGCGATGAGGACGCCGACGCCCGCGCGCATACGGCCGCGTGCGGCGAAGAGCGCGGCGAGGCCCGCGAGCCCGGCCCAGCCGAGCGCGCCGGCGGTGCCGCCGAGGTCGCCGCCGGTGAGGTTCTGGCTGAACGGGGTGATGGCGTCCTCGGCCTTGACGGTGGCCCAGCCACGGCCGGCGGCGAGCAGGGTGAGACCGGCGCCGGCGGCGCACAGCAGCGCCGTCAGGCCGCGCTCGCGCCCCGGGGTCATCGGTCCCGCCCGGTCACGAAGCGGCGTCGGGTCGTTCGCCGACGGCGGCGTCGAGGACGTCGGCGTCCCAGCAGGTGCGGTCGCCGGTGTGGCAGGCGGCGCCGACCTGGTCGACCTGCACCAGGATGGCGTCGGCGTCGCAGTCCAGCGCGACCGACTTGACCCACTGCTGGTGGCCGGAGCTCTCGCCCTTCACCCAGTACTCCTGGCGGCTGCGGGACCAGTAGGTGCAGCGGCCGGTGGTGAGGGTGCGGTGCAGCGCCTCGTCGTCCATCCAGCCGAGCATGAGCACCTCGCCGGTGTCGTACTGCTGGGCGATGGCGGGCACGAGGCCCTGCGGGTCGCGCTTGAGCCGGTCGGCGATCTTGGGGTCCAGATTGGACGGTCGAACGGACATGGGGTCCATTGTGCCGCGTGCCGCGCGCTGCCCTCGACAGGGCCCTCGACACGGCCCGGCACGGTCCCGGGCACACGAAAGGACCCGCCTCCCCAAGGAGAAGGACGGGCCCTGACGTACGACTACGGGCTTTACAGGGGGACGACCTGGTCGGCCTGCGGACCCCGGTTACCCTGCGTCACCTCGAACTGGACGCGCTGGTTCTCGTCCAGCGTGCGGTACCCGGAGGTCTGGATAGCCGAGTAGTGCACGAAGACGTCCGGCCCGCCGCCGTCCACGGCGATGAAACCGAAGCCCTTCTCGGCGTTGAACCACTTCACGGTGCCCTGCTGGGGCATGTCTTTCTCCTTGCGGCAAAACCTGGGCCCACACCTCGCGGGCCCGTGCGGTCGCTGCGGAACGCTCTCGCCCCCGGTACGGTCCCGGAAAAGCCAAAACGCCCGCTGCCATCAGTCCGCGGGCGTCTGAACGATCGAGAACCACGACTGCAACCGACCGGACCACCGTATCACCGCTTCCGCGTAAAGCGGAGGAGCCGCAAGGCTCGCGATTCACCTCTCCGCGAACCATGCCGTTACCTGGCCGTTAAAGACTCCAACCGGTCTCGGTCAGGGTCTTGACAGCGTCCGTCGCCCCGGTGAGACGGACGTTCGCGACGTCCCGGCGACCCAGTGCCCACAGGACCAGTTCCCCGACGGGGCCGTGCACGCGGACGGCGCCGCGACCGCGTCCGGAGGCGCGGACGCTCCGCCCGTCCGGCTGGACGAGTGTTACCCGAACATGAACTTTCCTTAGGACAAAGCGGGCAATTCTTATCCGTCGCCAGAGCAGTTCCTCGAGTTCCGGGGAGATCTCCCTCGGCTCCCAGTCAGGACGCGCGCGGCGGATGTCCTCATGGTGAACAAAGAACTCGACACCGTTCCCGATTTTGTCCACGCCCGGAAGCGCGTACGGCGAGAACTTCGGCGGTCCGGCCCGAAACCGTTCTACGAGATGGTCGAACGGGACGGTCCGTGCCGATCGGCGCCGCACGCGCTCGGTGTAGAAGGAGAGCGGCCGCAGGAGTATTCCCGGCGCCGCGTCCGGACGCCGTTCACGCACGACCAGATGCGCGGCCAGATCGCGCGCGTCCCAGCCGGCGCACTTGGTGGCCGCGTCCGGTCCGGCCGCCGCGAGGGCGTCGGCCAGCGCCCGCCGCTCGCGCCGGACGGGCCCGTCCGCCACGGTGCTCATCGCCTGATCGTAGGCCGTGTCATCGCCTGATCGTAGGCCGTGGCGGGCGGGGCGGGAATAAGCGCGGGGGCCGGATGGTAGGCAATACCTAGGCCCGACAAACCCCCACAACCCCGTTCGCAGGGGGCATTTTCCCGGGCCCCAGCCGTGAACGAGGAGTCGCCGTGCCACCTGCGTCCAGACGGGTCAGCCCGCATGTCCTGCGGGAGGGGATGGGCGTTCTGTGGGTCGCGGTGAAGTCCGAGCCCCGGGTCTTCGCCCTGTCGACCCTCAGCAGCGCCCTGTACGCCGCGATGACGGTGGCGAGCGCGACGGCGCTCGGCTGGGCGACCGGCGAGGTCGTGCTGCCGGCGTTCGAGTCGGGGGACACGACGGCCGGGTCGCTGGCCGGGGCCGCCGTGCTGATCGTCGGGGTGGCGCTGCTGAAGGCGGTCGGCGTGGCGGGGCGCCGGTTCTACGCGGGCCTCATGCAGTACCGGCTGCAGGCCGAGTACCGGCGCGCGGTGACGCGGCAGTACCTGCGGCTGCCGCTGGCGTGGCACCACCGGCATCCGACGGGCCAGCTGCTGTCGAACGCCAACGCGGACGTGGAGGCGGTGTGGGCGCCGATCGCGCCGCTGCCGATGGCGGTCGGCGTGGTGTTCATGCTGCTGATCGCCGCGGTGTCGATCATGGTGACGGACCTGGTCGTGGCCGGGGTCGGGTTCCTGGTGTTCCCCGCCATCGCGCTGATCAACGTCGTGTACCAGCGGCGGCTGGCGCCGGTGGCGACCCGCGCGCAGCAGCTGCGCGCGGAGGTCAGCGAGGTCGCGCACGAGAGCTTCGAGGGCGGCCTGGTCGTCAAGACCCTCGGCCGTGAGGAGGCCGAGACGGAGCGGTTCACCGAGCGGGCGGACGCGCTGCGGGACGCCAACATCGCCGTCGGCCGGATCCGCGGGGTGTTCGACCCGCTGCTGGAGGCACTGCCGAACCTCGGCGTCCTCGCCGTCCTGCTGATCGGGTCGCTGCGGCTGGAGTCGGGGGCGATGTCGCCGGGCGACCTGGTGAACGTCGCGTACCTGTTCACGCTCCTGTCGTGGCCGATCAGGTCGCTGGGCTGGGTGCTGGGCGAGGTGCCGCGCAGCGTCGTCGGCTGGGAGCGGGTCCGGGGCGTCCTGGACGCGACGGGGTCCCTGCCGTACGGCGACGGCCCGCTCGACGGGGCGGGGAAGGCGACGTCGCTGGAGGTCAGGGACGTCCGGTTCGGCTACGAGTCCGCGGTGGACGGCGAGGCGGGACGGCGCGTCCTGCACGACGTGTCGTTCGGCGCCTCCCCCGGCCGGACGATCGCGGTGGTCGGCCCGACGGGCTCCGGCAAGTCGACGCTGACGTCGCTGCTCGTCCGCCTCGTCGACCCGGCGGACGGGTCGGTCCTGCTGGACGGCGTCGACCTGCGCGACGTCCGGCGGGGCGGGGTCGCCGAGACGGCCGCGCTCGTCCCGCAGCAGACGTTCCTGTTCGACGACACCGTCCGCGGCAACGTGACGCTCGGCCTGGACGTCCCCGACGAGCGGGTCTGGGAGGCGCTTCGTCTCGCGCAGGCCGAGGGGTTCGTCGCGGCGCTGCCCGGCGGGCTCGACACGCGGGTCGGGGAGCGCGGGGCGACGCTGTCGGGCGGGCAGCGGCAGCGGCTCGCGCTCGCGCGGGCGCTGGTGCGGCGGCCCCGGCTGCTCGTCCTGGACGACGCGACGTCCAGCGTGGACCCGCAGGTCGAGGCCCGGATCCTGCAGAGCCTCAGGGACGCGCAGTCCGCGGAGGCGGGCGGCGCGACCGTCGTTGTCGTCGCCTACCGCAAGGCGACGATCGCGCTGGCCGACGAGGTCGTCTATCTGGAGCACGGCCGCGTCACCGCCCGCGGCACCCACGCGGAGCTGCTGGAGCGCTCCGAGGGCTACCGCAACCTCGTGAACGCCTACGAGCGGGCGGAGACGGAACGCGAGACGGTCGAAGGCGGCGAGGAGGCCCTGACATGACGGCGATCAGCGACACGGCGACGTCGGAAGGCGCCCTGAGCACGCTCAAGCGGGGCATCCTGCTGAGCCCGGAGTTCACCGCCGGGCTGGCCGGGACGCTGGTCCTCGCGCTGCTGTCGACCGCCGGGCGCGTGGTGGTGCCGATCGCCGTCCAGCAGACGATCGACAAGGGCCTCGGCGGCGCGGACGGCCCCGACATCGGCTTCATCCAGACCGCGGTGGCGCTGTGCGCGGTGGCCGTGCTGGTGACGGCCCTGTGCGCGTACCTGATGAACGTGCGGCTCTACAAGACGTCCGAGGGCGGCCTGGCGGCGCTGCGGGTCAAGGCGTTCCGGCACGTGCACGACCTGTCGATGCTCACCCAGAGCGGCGAGAAGCGCGGCTCGCTCGTGTCGCGGGTGACCGGCGACGTCGACCAGATCAGCCAGTTCATGCAGCTCAGCGGGCTGATGTTCATCGTGTCGATCGGGCAGCTGGTCGTCGCGAGCGTGCTGATGCTCGTCTACTCGTGGCAGCTGGCCCTGCTGGTGTGGGTGGCGTTCCTGCCGCTCGCGTGGGCGCTGCGCCGCTTCCAGCGGATCCTGTCGGCCGCCTACATGGGGGTGCGGGAGAAGATGGGCGACCTGCTGGCGGCGGTCAGCGAGTCCGTCGTCGGCGCGCCCGTGATCCGCGCGTACGCGTCCGAGGAGCGGACGGGACGGCGCGTCGACGAGACCGTCGACGCGCACCGCGACGCACAGACCCGCGCCCAGGCCCTGGTCGCGCTCACCTTCCCCGTCAGCGAGCTGGTCGCGGCCGTCGCGACCGCCGCCGTGGTCATCGCCGGGACGCTGCTCGGCGTCGGCGGGCACCTGTCGGCCGGCAAGCTCATCGCGTTCCTGTTCCTCGTCACCCTGTTCGTCAGCCCGATGCAGACCGCCACCGAGGTGTTCAACCAGGCGCAGAACGCGATCGCCGGGTGGCGGCGGGTGCTCGGAGTGCTGGACACCGTCCCGGACGTCGCCGACCCAGGCGACCGCGGCGAGACGCTGCCGCGCGGCCCGATCGAGGTGCGGTTCGAGTCCGTCGGGTTCGCCTACCCCGGCGGCCCGCCGGTCCTGCACGACGTGACCGTCGGCATCGCGCCGCGCAGCCGCGTCGCGGTCGTCGGCGAGACGGGCTCGGGCAAGACGACGTTCGCCAAGCTCCTCACCCGCATGATGGACCCGGCGTCCGGGCGGATCCTCGTGGACGGCGTCCCGCTCGACCGCGTCCGGTTCTCCTCGCTGCGCGAGCGGATCGTCATGGTGCCGCAGGACGGGTTCCTGTTCGACGCGTCGCTGGCGGACAACATCAGGTACGGCCGCCCGGACGCCTCCGACGCCGACCTCGTCCTCGCCCTGACCGAGCTGGGCCTCGCCGACTGGCTCGACGGGCTCCCCGGCGGCCTGGACACGCCCGTCGGGCAGCGCGGCGAGTCGCTGTCTGCGGGCGAGCGGCAGCTCGTCGCCCTGGCCCGCGCCTACATCGCCGACCCGGACCTGCTCGTCCTGGACGAGGCCACCTCCGCCGTCGACCCGGCCACGGAGGTCCGCATCCAGCGCGCCCTGGACGGCGTGACCCGCGGCCGCACCGCGATCTCCATCGCGCACCGCCTCTCCACCGCCGAGGCCGCCGACGAGGTCATCGTCTTCGACGCGGGCCGCGTCGTCCAACGCGGCTCCCACAAGGACCTCGTCACCCAACCCGGCGTCTACGCCGACCTACACACGTCGTGGATCACCCAGAGAGCCATCTAGCCGAGAGTGCGAACATGACCCGAGCACGGCCTGACGGAGGTTCCACGGGGGCGCTCCCCTGGGTAAACACTCCTAAAACACTTGCCCGTTATCTGGTCTCGTGCGCATTCTGGCGTGGTGAGTAACGAGGTCGTGTTGGAATCGGCGGGCACGCTGCACGGTCAGTTGCAGCGGGGGCTCGGGAGGGCCGCGCGGCGCGCGGTGGACAGGCCCGGCGCGGGCGAGTACGTCTATGACTGCATCAGGCGTGACCCGCGGTGGGACCGCCAGTGCGAGTCCCGGCGGCTGTATTACGCCCGGTTGATGGTCGATCTGGAGATGCCCGCGGGGCCTGTCGCGGCGCATCTGTTCGATCCGTCCGACCATGCCGACGCCGACGACTGGCGGGTGGACCTGGCGTTGGGCGTCCTCGCCGATCTGGTGCGGCTGAGCCGGCGGGAGGCCGCGGTGCCGCTGCGGCGGTACGCCGAGGAGGGCGCGCAGTGGTTCGACGCCGTCGAGGAGTTGATCGACCTTGAGGATCCGTCGCTGACCGTCGGTTTGGACGACCTGGTCGCCGCGCGCTGCGACGAATCGGATCTGGCGCTGCTGATCCCGGCGCACCACAATCCGGTGATCGAGTCGTGGGCGGCGCGGCAGCCGCGGATCGCCGCGGCCCTGGCGCGCCAGCGGGAGGCCGGACGGGCGGCGCGCAGGGCGATGGTGGCCGCGCCGGGGCGGGACGCGCAGAGCGAGGCCGAACTGCTGGACGTCGCCAGGCGCCGCGGCGAGGGCGCCATCGGCGCGATCTTCGAGCTGGGCCGCCGCCGCACGCTCGCGCTGCTCGACCTGGCGGAGGAGCTGCTGCCGCAGCGGCCGAGCAGGTACGGCGGGGCGGTGTGCCGGGCGCTGCGGGAGTACGGGCCCGAGACGCTGCCGCGCGCGCGGGCGTGGGCGGCGCAGCGCGGCGGCTGCGAGGACATGGGGCTGAGCATCCTCGCCCGCTACGGCACCCGCCAGGACGTCCCGCTCCTCATGGACGAGCTGCGCGTGGCGCTGGACCGGGGTGAGTGGCGCGCCGCCGCCAGCCCCATCGAAGGGCTCGGACGGCTCCGCGCCGGTGAGGCCGTCCCGCTGCTGAAATCCGCTTGGACCGAATCAACGTACGCGTTCCTGAGACCGAGAATCCTGACCGCGCTGACGAGAACGGCCCCGCACACGGCCGAGTCCTACACCGTCGAGGGGCTGTGGGACTGTGAGGAAGGCGTCCGGCTTGAGGCGGCGCGGTTCGCGCCGATCACCCGCGAGACGGAGATCCGCCTGCAACGGCTGCATCACGACACCTCCGAGGAGCCCGACATCCGGGCGGCCGCCGCGGCCCGCCTCGTGACCTGAGGCCCCGCCGGACGACGACGCCGGACGGCTCGGATGAACCCCGCCGGGGCGGGGCGCGTATTCAACACCCGAATCGCGCATCTCACCCCGGAGGAAGAGCGATGGGTTCCCGACACCATCTCGGCCTGACGAAATCTGCACTGTTGTGCGCCGCGGCCATGGCGCTGGCGAGCTGCTCCGCGAGCTCGGACGCCTCGCCCACCGGCGAGGGCAAGGCCGCGCGGCCGGCCAGCCTGGCGAAGCTCGCGGAGCAGACCAGCTGCTCGCTGACCGGCACGCGGAAGGTGAAGGACCTGGAGCAGGGGAACTGCAAGACGTCCCAGGGCCGCTACGTCCTGCTCAGCTTCACCACCGACCAGGGCATGAACGCCTGGCTGCACGAGGCCAGGCCGTGGGGCGGGACGTACCTGGTCGGGGCGCGCTGGGTGGTGGTGAGCCGGCAGAAGACCCTGGAGACGCTCCGCGCGGACCTGGGCGGCAAGATCGTCCACGGTGACAACCACGGCGGCGGAGGCGCGAGCCACGGGGCGGGGCACGGGAGCTGACCCGGCCGTCAGGGCGTCCGGGCCTCGGTGCCCTGCTCGTCCTCGCCGCGTACCAGCAGGACGCCCCAGCGTTCGAGCGCGGGGCCGACGCGCGCCAGGATCCGGCGGGCGGCCAGCCCGCGGCCGATCGTGCCCGGGTGGAGCAGCGGATGGCCCGGGCCGTCGACGACGACCCGGACGGCCGCGACCGGGCGGTTCCCCGCCCGCGCGGCGACGACGGCGGACTCCATGTCCACCGCCCGCGCGCCCCGCGCCGCCCAGATCGCCCGTTCCTTGCCGCGCACGACGTGGTCGGTGGTCACCAGCGGCCCGACCTGCACGCTCAGGCCGTCCCGGATGAGCTCCCCGGCGAGCAGGCGCGGCGCCCCGCACTCCACCGCGCCCGGCCCGGAACCGCGGATCTCGTCGGCGACCAGGACGTCCCCGGGGCGCAGCCGTTCGTCGAGCGCGCCGCCGAAGCCGACGACGACGAGCGCGGCGCAGGCGTCCGGGATCCGGTCGGCGCGGCGGGCGCGATAGCCGACGACCACGACGGGCGTGCGGGCCAGGCCGCGCCGGACCGCGCGGGCCTCCAGGCCCAGCGCCGCGCACACCACCGGCCCCACCATCGGCCGCGACTCCTCGGCTGCGTCACTGGTCACCGGTCCAGCGAAACACGGCGGCGGTGGAAGATCCAGCCGCGTCACCGCGCGGGACTACATCCGGCGCCGCCGGATCCGCCTTCCGGATGGCGCCGCGGGCGGGAACGTGCCCCTAGACTCCCCGGCATGACCTCCTTTCCCGTTCGGCGGAAGCTGGCCGTCCTACCGTTCGTCCTGCTGCCGCTCGGCGCAGTGGCCGCGTGCAGCGGCGAAGGCGAGAACGCCACCACCGACTGCGGTGTGAACTCCTGCACGGTGACGTTCGACCGCGGCGTCGACGCGAACGCCTCCATCCTCGGCATCAAGGCCGAGCTGGTGAAGGTGGAGGGCAACACGGCCACGCTCAAGATCGCGGGCCAGACGGTGACGGTGCCCGTCGGCGAGAACGAGCAGGCCGAGGGGTTCAACGTCTCGGTGCAGTCCGTCACCAAGGACAAGGTCGTCGTCAAGATCTCCGGAGGCGGGGGCGGCTGACCCGGCCGGACGCGCTAGGCTTCGCTCATGCGTTCGATGAGCGTGGCCGAGCGCCGCGCGCGGCTCGGCGTCCGCCACCGGCTGGCCCCCGGCGCCCGCACCGACGATGTCCCCGGCATCGTCCGGTCCATGGTGGTGCTGCACGCCACCGACCCGGCCACCGTGTTCCTTTCGGTGGCGGCCCGCAGCGTCGGCGCCGTCCCGGAGGCGGTGGAGCGGGCCCTGTACGACGACCGCACGCTGCTGCGGATGCTCGCGATGCGCCGGACGATGTTCGTCGCGCCCGTCGAGCTCGTCCCGGTGCTCCAGGCGTCCACGGCGAACGCGCTGGCCGCCAAGCAGCGGGCCACCTACTCCCGCATCATCGAGCGGGGCAGCGACATCGCCGACGTGCCCGCCTGGTTCGCCGAGGTCGAGAAGGCCGCGCACGCGGCGCTGCTGGCGCGCGGGGAGGCGACGGGCGCGCAGCTCAGCGCCGACGAGCCCCGGCTGCGGACGCGGGTCGACCCGGCGCCCGGCAAGCCGTACTCCAGGCCCACGAACGTCACCACGTGGATCCTTGTCACGCTGGGCTGCGAGGGCCTCGTCGTCCGCGGGCGCCCGAACGGGTCGTGGATCAGCAGCCAGTACAGATGGTCGCCGATCGAGGCGTGGCTTCCCGGCGGCATCGAGGACGTCCCGGCCGGTGAGGCCCGCGCGGAGCTCGTCCGCCAGTGGCTGCGCGCGTTCGGGCCCGCCCCCGTATCCGACCTGAAGTGGTGGACGGGCTGGAACGCCGGCGACGTCAAGAAGGCCCTCGCGCTCCTCGACGTCACCGAGGTCGACCTCGGCGGCGGCACCGGGCTCGTGCTGTCCGACGACCTGGAGCCGGAGCCCGCGCCGGGGCCGTGGGCGGCGCTGCTGCCCGCCCTCGACCCGACGCCGATGGGCTGGCGGGAGCGCGGCTGGTTCCTCGGCGGCCACGGCCCGCGGCTGTTCGACCGCAACGGCAACATCGGCCCGTCCGTCTGGTGGGACGGCCGGATCGTCGGCGGCTGGGCGCAGCGCAAGGAGGGCGAGATCGCCGTCCGCGTCCTGGAGGACGTCGGCGCCGACGCCGAGGCCGCGATCGAGCGGGAGGCCGCGCGCGTGTCGGCCTGGTACGGCGACGTCCGCGCGACGCCCCGGTTCCGCACGCCGCTGGAACGCGAACTCACGTCCTGACGCGGGACTCCCGGAACGCGCCCGTTCAGTAGCCGTAGCCCGGCGGCGGGGTGTCGACGGCCGCGGCCCGGCGTTTCGCGCCGCCGCGCCGGACGATGATCACCGTGAACGCGATGGCCCCGGCCACCCCGAGCCCGATCGCGGCCAGGGCGGCGAAGCCGAGATAGGCGTAGGAGGTGTCGTCCGGCGTCACCAGGATGGGCCCGTCGGTGCCGCGGCAGGTGAGCAGGGCCGTCCCGGAGACGGGCGCCTCGAACGAGGCGGTGTAGCGGTACGACGGGTGCTCGGACGCGCTCCACGAGTTCTTCCGCGTCAGCTGGATGGGCCCGGACCGTTCGCCCACCACGGCCGAGCACGCGAACGGCGACGAGCCGCCGGTGCGGACGTACAGGAAGTAGCCGTGCCCCTGCGACAGCTCGATCATCACCCCCGCCTGGGGCTGCCCCGACGCGGACGGGCCGTCCGCCGCCTCGGTGTCGTCCCAGAGGAACGCGAACGTGACGAAGAACCCGACGGCGGCCACCACGAGCAGGACGAGGGGCAGGAAGTACCAGCCGGCGGACGGCCTGATCCGCGGCGGCGCAGGCCCCCACGACGGCCCCGGCCCGCCGGGCTGTCCCGGCCCGCCGGGCCCCATGGGCGGCGGCCCCATCGGCGGGTTCGACCAGGGCCCCATGTGTCCCCCCTGCGGAACCGGGTGTATGGAACGCAACGATCCCAGAGAACCCCGCACCCGCCAAACGGGCCCCGTCAGAGGCACCGACGGTGACCGCGGGTCACGGGACCGGTTACCTTACTAGGGAGTAGCGAGGACGGCGGAGACGGAGGCGGGCATGGCTCCCTGGGATCGGCTGCTCACCCCGCCGATCAAGCTCCCACTCCCCCGCGGGCTGGCCCCGTACACCGTCCGGCGCGACCTGCCGGTGACCATGCCGGACGGCGTGACGCTGTTCGCCGACAGGTACGTCCCGTCCGGGGTCGAGCGCCCGCCGACGATCCTGGTGCGGACCCCGTACGGGCGGCGGGGCCCGGCGGCGCTGGCCAACGGGCTGCTGTTCGTCCCGTTCGGGTTCCAGCTGGTCGTGCAGAGCGTGCGCGGGACGGCCGGGTCGGGCGGTGAGTTCGACCCGCTCGGCCGTGAACGCGACGACGGGCGGGCGACCGTCGAATGGCTGAAGCGGCAGCCGTGGTTCCACGGCACGTTCGGCGCCTTCGGGCCCAGCTATCTCGGCTACACGGCGTGGGCGATCGCCGCGGCGGCGGGCCCCGAGCTGAAGGCGATGTCGCTGCAGATCACCGCGTCGTCGTTCCGGGACGCCGCCTACGTCGGCGGCTCGTTCGCGCTGGAGTCCGCGCTCACCTGGACGGACCTGACGCACCGGCAGCGGCGGCCGCTCGGCATGCTGACCGCGCCGCTGACGTCCCGGCGGCGGGCCGTCCGCGCCGCGCGCTCCGGCCGCCCCCTGTCCGAGCTGGACGTCCTGGCGGGCGGCGAGCCGATGCGCTTCTACCAGGACCTCCTCGCCGGCCACACCGGTGAGAACGGCTACTGGGACGACCGCGACTTCAGCGGCACCGTCGGGGACGTCGGCGCGCCCGTCACCCTCCTCGGCGGCTGGTACGACGTGTTCCTGCCCTGGCAGGTCAGGGACTACCTCGCGCTGCGCGCCGCCGGGCACTCCCCGTACCTGACCATCGGGCCCTGGTGGCACACCGACGCCCGCCACGGCCTGGTGACGATCCGCGAGTCGCTCGCCTGGTTCCGCGCCCATCTGCTCGGCGACGCGTCCGGGCTGCGCCGCGACCCCGTCCGCGTCTACGTGACCGGCGCCGGTGAGTGGCGGCACTACCGTGACTGGCCGCCGCCGGGGACGCGCCAGGCGCGCTGGCACCTGCACGCGGGCAGCGGTCTCGGCGAGGACGGACCGCGGTCCTCCGCCCCGAGCGCCTACCGGTTCGACCCGGCCAGGCCGACACCCGCGCTCGGCGGCCCGACGCTGCTCGGCAGTTCCCGCCCGGTCGACAACCGGCGGCTGGAGCGGCGCCCCGACGTGCTGGTGTTCACCTCCCCCGCCCTCGACGCCGACCTGGACGTCATCGGCCCGGTCGGGGCCGACCTGTTCGTCCGGTCCGACCGGGAGCACACCGACTTCGTCGTCCGGCTCTGCGACGTCGCGCCGGACGGGACGTCCCGCAACGTCTGCGAGGGCGGCCTGCGCCTGCCCTCCGCCGCGGAGAGACCCGTCGGGACCGGCGGTGTCCGCCGCGTCGCCGTCGAGCTGTGGCCCACCGGGCACCGGTTCCCGCGCGGGCACCGCGTCCGCCTCCACGTCACCAGCGGCGCCCATCCGAAGGTCGCCGCGAACCCCGGCACCGGCGAGCCGCTCGCCACGGCGACCCGGATGGTCACGGCCCACCAGGAGGTCTTCCACGACCCGGACCACCCGTCCGCGATCGTCCTCCCGATCGTGGAACGCTCCGCCGAGGCGACCGTGCCCGCGCCGGACGAGGAGCCGGGCAAGGACGTCTAACCGGTCAGCGGACGGGGTTGCCCGCGCCGCGCAGTGCGGCCTTGACCTCGGGGATCGTCAGCTCCCCGAAGTGGAAGACGCTGGCGGCGAGGACGGCGTCGGCGCCCGCGGCCACGGCGGGCGCGAAGTGCTCCACCACCCCGGCGCCGCCGCTGGCGATCACCGGCACGGTCACCGCGTCCCGGACCCGGCGCAGCATCTCCAGGTCGAAGCCCTCCTTGGTGCCGTCGGCGTCCATGGAGTTCAGCAGGATCTCGCCGACGCCGAGGTCCTGGCCGCGGCGGGCCCATCCGACGGCGTCGATGCCGGTGCCCTCGCGGCCGCCGTGCGTGGTGACCTCGAAGCCCGACTCCGTCCCGGCCGCGCGGCGCGCGTCGACCGACAGGACGACGCACTGCGACCCGAACCGGTGCGCGGCCTCCCGCAGGAACTCGGGGCGCGCGATCGCGGCGGTGTTGACCGAGACCTTGTCGGCGCCCGCGCGCAGCAGCCGGTCCATGTCGTCGACGGTGCGGACGCCGCCGCCGACGGTGAGCGGGATGAACACCTGCTCGGCGGTGCGGCGGACGACGTCGTACGTCGTGGCGCGGTCGGCGCTGGACGCGGTGATGTCGAGGAACGTCAGCTCGTCGGCGCCTTCGGCGTCGTACCGGCGGGCCAGCTCGACGGGGTCTCCGGCGTCGCGCAGGTTCTGGAAGTTGACGCCCTTGACCACGCGCCCGGCGTCGACGTCCAGGCACGGGATCACCCGCACGGCGACGGTCACCGCACGTTCTCCCCGCTCATTTCCCAGGTCTCCCCGCTCATCTCACGGCCTCCAGGGCCTCTTCCAGCGTGAACGCCCGCGCGTAGAGGGCCTTGCCGACGATCGCGCCCTCGACGCCCGCGTCGACGAGCCCGGCGAGGGCGCGCAGGTCGTCCAGGGAGGAGACGCCGCCGGACGCGATCACGGGCTTGTCCGTCCGGGCGCAGACCTCGCGGAGCAGATCGGTGTTGGGGCCGCGGAGCGTGCCGTCCTTGGTGACGTCGGTGACGACGTAGCGGGGGCAGCCGTCGTCCTCCAGCCGGACGAGGACCTCCCACAGGTCGCCGCCCTCCCGCGTCCAGCCGCGCGCGGCGAGGGTCGTGCCGCGCACGTCGAGACCGACCGCGATCCGGTCGCCGTGCGAAGCGATGATCTTGCGGCACCAGGCGGGGTCCTCCAGTGCGGCGGTGCCGATGTTGACGCGGGCGCAGCCGGTGGCGAGGGCCGCGTCCAGGGACGCGTCGTCGCGGATGCCGCCCGACAGCTCGACCTTCACCTCCAGCCGCCCGGTGACCTCGGCGAGCAGTTCCCGGTTGGAGCCGCGTCCGAACGCGGCGTCCAGGTCGACCAGATGGATCCACTCGGCGCCCGCGCGCTGCCAGGCGAGCGCGGCCTCCAGCGGCGATCCGTAGGAGGTCTCGGTGCCGGCCTCGCCCTGGACCAGCCGGACGGCCTGGCCGCCCGCGACGTCGACGGCGGGAAGGAGCGTCAAGGACATGCGGAAACCCTATCGAGGCGGTGGAAACGATCGAGCCAACGGGGACGGGACGTTCAGGCGAGCGTGGTCAGCCAGTTGCGGAGGAGTTCGGCGCCGGCGTCGCCGGACTTCTCCGGGTGGAACTGCGTGGCGCACAGCGGTCCGTTCTCGACGGCGGCGACGAACCGGTCGCCGTGCTCGGCCCAGGTGACCAGCGGCGGCTCGATGACGCCGGACGGGTCGGCCTCCAGATCCCAGCTGCGGGCCGCGTAGGAATGGACGAAGTAGAACCGAGCGTCCTCCAGGCCCCGGAAAAGCGCCGAACCCTCGGGGACATCGACGGTGTTCCAGCCCATGTGCGGGACGACCGGCGCGCCGAGGCGGTCGACGGTGCCCGGCCACTCGCCGCAGCCCTCGGTGGTGACGCCGTGCTCGATGCCCTTGGTGAACAGGACCTGCATGCCGACGCAGATACCGAGGACGGGACGTCCCCCGGCGAGCCGGCGCCCGATGATCTGGTCGCCGCGCACCGACCGCAGCCCCGCCATGCACGCCGCGAACGCGCCCACGCCGGGGACGACGAGCCCGTCGGCGGCGAGGGCGGCGTCCCAGTCGGCGGTGACGGTCACCTCCCCGCCCGCGCGGGCGACGGCGCGCTCGGCGGAGCGCAGGTTCCCGGACCCGTAGTCCAGCACGACGATCGTGCTCACAGCCACATCACGCCTCCGGTGAAGACGATCGCGGCGAGCACGAACACGATCACCGCGGCGATCTTCAGGCCCTGCTTGACGAAGCTGTACACGCCCGCCAGCAGGAACACCGCCACCGCGAAGATCGCGACGTTGCCGTAGGTGAAGTGCAGGTCGCCGATCTCCATGGCTACAGCGCCCCCTTGGTGGACGGGATGCCGTGCACCTTCGGGTCGAGCGCCACGGCGTCGCGCAGCGCCCGGGCGAGGGCCTTGAACTGCGCCTCGACGATGTGGTGCGCGTTGCGCCCGTACGGCACGTCGACGTGCAGCGCGATCCGGGCGTTCGACACGAACGACTCGAAGACGTGCCGGGTCATCGTGGTGTCGTAGTCGGGGCCGATCATCGGGGCCATGCCGGCCGGCTCGGCGTGCACGAGGTAGGGACGGCCGGAGACGTCGACCGTGACCCGGGCGAGGGCCTCGTCCAGCGGGACGGACGCGTCCGCGAACCGGTGGATCCCGGACTTGTCGCCGAGCGCCTCCCGGAACGCCTGGCCGAGCGCGATCGCGGTGTCCTCGATGGTGTGGTGGCTGTCGATGTGCAGGTCGCCGGTGGTCTTGACGGTCAGGTCGAACGACCCGTGCTTGCCGAGCTGGGCCAGCATGTGGTCGAAGAACCCCACGCCGGTCGCCACGTCGACGTGCCCGGTGCCGTCCAGGTCGATCTCGACGAGGACCTGCGTCTCCCCGGTCCCGCGTTCGACTCGTCCCTTGCGCGTCACAGACTCTCCTTCGATACGTCTCGCAGTGCGGTGCGGAAGGCGGCCATCTCCGCCGGGGTGCCGACGCTGACCCGCAGCCACTCGGGCGGTCCGACCTCCCGGATGAGCACGCCGCGTTCCAGCAGCCCCTCCCAGACCGCGCGGCGGTCGGGGAACGTCCCGAACAGGACGAAGTTGGCGTCGGAGTCGGCCACCCGGAACCCCTCACCGCGCAGCCACCCGACGAGCCCGTCGCGTTCCCGGCGCAGCGCCTCGACGCCGCCGAGCAGCTCCTCACCGTACGCGAGGGCCGTGCGCGCGACGGCCTGGGTCACGGCCGACAGATGGTACGGCAGCCGGACGAGCAGCAGCGCCTCGACGACGGCGGGGGCGGCGGCGAGGTAGCCGAGCCGGGTCCCGGCCATGGCGAACGCCTTGGACATCGTCCGGGTGACGATCAGCCGGGGGTGGCCGTCCAGCAGCGTCAGCGCGGACGGCGTCTCCGCGCGGCGGAACTCGGCGTACGCCTCGTCGACGACGACCATGCCCGGCGCGACGTCCAGCACCGCCTCGATCGCGGCCAGCGGCAGCGCGGTGCCGGTCGGGTTGTTCGGCGAGGTCAGGAACACGATGCCGGGACGGTGCTCCGCGACGGCCGCGACGGCGCGGGCGGGTTCGAGGCCGAAGTCCTCGTCGCGGAAGGCGTTCACCCAGCGCGTCCCGGACACCCCGGTGATGATCGGATGCATCGAGTAGGACGGCTCGAAGCCGAGCGCGGTGCGGCCCGTCCCGCCGAACGCCTGCAGGATCTGCTGGATGATCTCGTTGGAGCCGTTGGCGGCCCACACCTGGTCCGTGGTGAGGCCCGCGCCCGGCGTGTCGGCGTTCAGGAACGCGGCGAGGTCCGCGCGGAGCGCGACGGCGTTCCGGTCGGGGTAGCGGTTCAGGGTGCCGGCGACGTCCATGACGGCCTCGCCGAGGGCCTTCACGAGGCGCTCGGACGGCGGGTACGGGTTCTCGTTGGTGTTCAGCGCGTACGGGACGTCCAGCTGGGGCGCGCCGTAGGGCTCGCGGCCGCGCAGGTCGTCGCGCAGCGGCAGATCGCCGAGCGAGGTCACGACGGGACCTCCCAGTCGAAACGCGCCTTCAGCGCGGCGCCGTGGGCGGGCAGGTCCTCGGCCTCGGCGAGCGCGACCACGCGCCCGGTCGCCTCGGCGAGCGCGTCCCGGTCGTACTCGACGACGTGCACGCCGCGCAGGAACGACTGCACCGACAGCCCGGACGAGTGGCACGCGCACCCGCCGGTCGGCAGCACATGGTTGGACCCGGCGAGGTAGTCGCCGAGCGACACCGGCGCGTACCGTCCCACGAAGATCGCCCCGGCGTTGCGGACGCGGGCGGCGACGGCGGCCGCGTCGGCGGTGTGGATCTCCAGGTGCTCGGCGGCGTAGGCGTCCACGACCTTCAGGCCGTCCTCGACGGAGTCGACCAGCACGATGCCGGACTGCCGCCCGGCCAGCGCCTCGGTGATCCGCTCGGTGTGCCTGGTGCGGGCGACCTGCGCCTTCAACTCGGTCTCGACCTCGTCGGCCAGCCGCGCCGAGTCGGTGACCAGCACGGCGGCGGCGAGCGTGTCGTGCTCGGCCTGGCTGATCAGGTCGGCGGCGACGTCCACCGGGTCCGCGGTCGCGTCGGCGAGGATCGCGATCTCGGTCGGGCCGGCCTCGGCGTCGATGCCGATCACGCCCTTGAGCAGCCGCTTCGCGGCGGCGACGTACACGTTGCCGGGCCCGGTGACCAGGTCGGCGCGGGGACACTCGCCGGTGCCGTAGGCGAACATCGCGATCGCCTGCGCGCCGCCCGCCGCGTAGACCTCGTCCACCCCGAGCAGCGCGCACGCCGCGAGGATCGCCGGGTGCGGCAGCCCGCCGTGCTCGGGCCGCGGCGGCGAGGTCACGGCCAGCGAGCCGACGCCCGCCTCCTGCGCCGGGACGACGTTCATGACCACGCTGGACGGGTACACGGCCCGCCCGCCCGGCACGTACAGCCCGACACGCGAGACCGGGATCCACCGTTCGGTGACGGTGCCACCGGGCACGACCCGCGTCGTGACGTCGGCCCGGCGCTGATCGCGGTGCACGGCCCGGGCCCGCCGGACGCTCTCCTCCAGCGCGTCCCGGACGGCCGGGTCGAGCTCGTCGAGGGCCCGTCCGAGGGCCTCCACCGGGACACGCGCGCTCTCCAGCTCGACCCCGTCGAACGCCTTCGTGTACTCCCGCACCGCGTCCGAGCCGCGATGGCGCACGGCGTCGCAGACGGGCCGCACCTCGTCAAGGGCGGCCTCGACGTCGAGTTCGGCGCGGGGCAGCACGGAGCGCGGATCGCCGGGAAGCGAGCCGCGCAGGTCAATACGGGAAATCACCCGCCCAGTTTAGTGTCCGCCCGGATCAGACGCGCAGTGTGCCGTCCAGGACGGTGACGGCCGTGCCGGACAGGACGACCCGGTCGCCGCGGAGCGCGACGTGGACGTGCCCGCCGCGCGCCGACGCCTGGTAGCCGGTCAGCGTGTCGCGGCCGAGGCGCCGCGCCCAGTGCGGGCCGAGGGCGCAGTGGGCCGAGCCGGTCACCGGGTCCTCGCCGTCGCCGGGCAGGACGCGCGGCGCGAAGAAGCGGGACACGAAGTCGTGCGGCCGCCCCTCGCCGCCCGGCGCCGTGACGATCACGCCCCGCGCGTCGATCTCCGCGAGGGCACGTGTGTCGGGAGCGGCCGCGCGGACGGACGCCTCGTCCTCGACGTCGACGAGCAGGTCGTTCTGGACGTTGCGCCCGGCGGCGGCGACCGGCAGGCCGAGCGCGTCCGCGAGGCCCTCGGGGACGTCGACGGGTTCGGGCGGGCAGGCGGGGAAGTCCATGGCGAGCCGCCCGTTCCCGTCCCGGGTGACGGTGAGGACGCCGCTCTTCAGCGTCCGGAACCGGATCGGCCGGCCGGACGGGGCCGCGCCCGTCTCGTAGAGCGCGTGCGCGGCGGCCATCGTGGCGTGCCCGCACAGCGCGACCTCCATGACCGGGGTGAACCAGCGGAGCTCGTAGTCGGCCGCGCCGTCGTCCACCGGCCGGACGAACGCGGTCTCGGAGTGCCTCATCTCGGCGGCGACCCGCTGCATCCACTCCGGGTCGGCGGGACCGGGCAGCGGGCACACCCCGGCGGGGTTCCCGGTGAAGGGGCGGTCGGCGAAGGCGTCCACGACGAGCATCCTCATGGCGCCGACGCTACCGGTGATGACATCCGCTTCACACTGTGAAAAATCACCCCTTACCAAGATCATTGGACAGGACGTAGGCTGGCGCGGAAGGCGCTTCCCTGCGGCGCCCAGGACCGTGGAGAGAAAGTGACCGAGCGGCTGGCCCTGTTCCCCCTGGGCACCGTGCTCTTCCCGGGCCTCGTGCTCCCCCTGCACCTGTTCGAAGACCGCTATCTCAGCCTGATCGGCGATCTGCTGGAACTGCCCGAGCCGCGCGGCTTCGGCGTCGTCGGCATCGAGCTCGGCCACGAGGTCGGCGAGGGCGCCGCGCACCGCCTCGCCGAGATCGGCTGCGTCGCCGAGCTGCGGGACGCGCGCCGCCATCCGGACGGCCGCTACGACGTCGTGACGGTCGGCGCCCGCCGCTTCCGGCTCAAGGAGCTCGACCGCTCGCGCCCCTACCTGCAGGGCGAGGTGGAGTTCCTTCCCGAGGAGCCGGGGGCCGACCCCGAGCCCGTCGCGGTGCGGGTCCGGCGGCTGTTCCGGCTGTACCGGCACCGACTGATCGCCGCCGGCGCCGGCACGCTGGAGAAGGGCGAGCCGCCCGGCGACCCGGTCGCCCTGTCGTACGTGATCGCGGCGTCGCTCGTCCTGGACGGCCACGAGAAGCAGCGGCTGCTGGAGTGCGACGACGCGACGCTCCGGCTGGAGGCCGAGCGCGACCTGCTGGTCAGGGAGAACCGCATCCTGGACGTCCTGCCGATGATCCCCGCCGGGCAGTTCCTGGACGGGTCGTTCAACGCCAACTGACCCGGCCACGGCAGACTGCTCCCATGGGCAGGACGAATCCCATTGGTAAGACGAAGGGCGGCACGGGCACCCCGGCGACCGTCGCCGCCACCAAGGCGAAGATCGAGTTCACGCTGCACGCGTACGAGGCGGACCCGAACGCGGAGTCGTACGGGGAGGCCGCCGCCGACGCCCTCGGGATCGGGCACGACCGCCTCTTCAAGACGCTGCTCGCCGAGGTCGACGGGCGGCTCACCGTCGGCGTCGTCCCGGTGTCGGCGAGCCTGGACCTGAAGGCCCTCGCGGCCGCGGCCGGCGGCAAGAAGGCCCGGATGGCCGAGCCGCGCGACGCCGAGCGCGCCACCGGGTACGTCGTCGGCGGGATCAGCCCGCTCGGGCAGCGCAGGCGGCTGCCGACGGTGATCGACGCGTCGGTGTCAGGACTCGCGACCGTCTACGTCTCGGCCGGCCGGCGCGGACTGCAGATCGAACTCGTCCCCGCCGACCTCGTCCGCCTCACCGGCGCCCGGCTCGCCGCGATCGCCCGCGGGTAGCCGGCGGAGGATCAGCTCCAGCACCCCGTAGGTGGCGACGGCCGGCAGCGGCCAGAAGACGAGGACGCCCTTGGCGCGCAGGTCGGCCACACCGGTCACGTCGGTGCCGTCGCGCGCGGTCCGGACCGCGTCCTGGAAGTCGTTGAGCCCGATCAGGTGGCCGGTCTTCCAGGCGAGGAACGCCGCGGCGCTCCCGCCGGCGGCCAGCCCGAGCAGCATCGCGATGTCGTCGCCGCGGCCGCCCGCCGCGTACGCGGCGGCGCCGCACAGCAGCCCCGCCAGGAGGGCGATCAAAGCGAACCGGGCGTCGATGCCGATCGGCCCCTGGCCTTCCGGTTCGGCAAGCAACGGCTCACCCTGGACTATTACGTATGTCACCTCGGGGACGGTCTTGGCCCACAGCACCCCCACGAGCGGGCCCGTCAGCGCCACGATGGCGGCGGTCACCGCCCAGGTCACCACGAACCTCATCGCCGAGAGCCGCCCGATGGGTCCCCGCACCTCGTACGCTCCTCGTTGGAAGTCCGCCGACAACGAAAGCCTAGCCTGTCCGATACGGCCCCATGATCGCCTCGACACTGGGATAATGTGCCCGAGATGTCTGGATTCAGTCCCGCGTTCGAACGCCTCGGCGCCGCCCTGGCGGCCGTCGTCCTGCAGCAGCAGGAGACGCTCGCCGAGTTCCTGCCGCGCGAGGACTGGAGCGCCGACCTGACCGCCCGCACCTACTCCAGCGGCGGCGTCACGGTCCGGGTGTCGCTGCTCGGCAGCTACGCCGCGCGGGAGCGCACCTGGCTGTGGGGGTGGGCGAACCCCCAGTTCGGCGACGCGCATCCCGCCGTCGCCCCCACCCGCGTCATCCGGACGGTCGGCGAGCGGCTCGGCATCACCGAGTTCACCACCCCGGAAGTCGACCTGTCCTGGTACGAGGGACCTGCCGGGCACGGCGGCGAGCTGATCGCGATGGCCGCCGGCGGCGTCCTCGGCGGCGCCGGCTACATCGGCGCCGGGTACGAGGGCGGCTCCGCCTACCTGCACGTCGACGACCCGCAGGCGCCGCCCGCCCGATGGGACCCGATCCCGCTTCCCCGCCTCCTGGCGAACGCGACGAGCCTGTTCCCGCACGAGCCGCGGCTGACGCTGGCCGGGTTCCTGTCCCACCACCGCGTCCCGTACCGCCAGACCGACTTCCAGACCGAGGCCCTGCTCCCCGGCGGCGCCAAGGCCCGCGCCCGCTTCGACGGCCTGGGCCGCTTCGTCGACTGGCACGCGGAGCTGAGCCCCGCCGCCCTGAGCACCTGACCGGCGGCGAAGGCACGTAACACTACTGATTCGGCCGTGCCGGCGCCCCGGCTAGCTTCGGGTGCATGACCTACCGATTCGGCATCCAGCTCGCCCCGGCGGCCACCGGCCTCGGCGAGGTCCGCGCCCTCGCCCGGCTCGCCGACCGCGACGGGCTCGACCTGCTCGGCGTGCAGGACCACCCGTACGCGGCCGGCCAGGCCGACACGCTCGCGCTCATCGCGACCGTCCTCGCCGACACCGAGCGGCTGCGGGTGTTCCCGGACGTGGCGAGCCTGCCGCTGCGGAGCCCCGCCGTCCTGGCCAAGCAGGCCGCGACCCTCGACCTGCTCAGCGGCGGCCGGTTCGAGCTCGCGCTCGGCGCGGGCGCGTTCTGGCCCGCCATCGCCGCGATGGGCGGCCCGGACCGCACCCCCGGACAGGCCCTGAAGGCGCTGGCGGAGGCCATCGAGATCATCCGGGGCATGTGGCGTCCCGGCGAGACGGTCAAGGTCACCGGCGCGCACTACACGGTCAAGGGCGTCCACGCGGGCCCGGCCCCCGCGCATCCGATCGGGATCTGGCTCGGCAGCGTCGGCCCGAAGGCCCTCGCCCTGACCGGCCGTGTCGCCGACGGCTGGGCCGCGCCGATCCCGCACTACCTGCCGTACGAGACCTGGCGCGAAGCACAGGACATCATCACCCGCGCCGCCGAGGACGCCGGACGCGACCCGTCCGCCGTCACCCGCATCGCCCAGCTCGTCGGCCACGTCACCGACTCGCCGGCGCCCGTCCGCCTGGAGGGCGAGGCCCCCATCCGCACGGACGCCGCCGGATGGGCCCGCGTCCTCGCCACCCTGGCCACCGACACCGGCTTCGACACCTTCGTCTACTGGCCGGAGACCTCAGACGAAACCCAGCTACGCCGCTGGACCCAGGAGGTGATCCCAGCGACCCGCACCCTCCTGACCCCCTGACGCCCTGACCCCAGCCGGGGTCACGGGTCGTGCGACCGGAGGCCCTCCAGGGCCGGAGGTCGCACGACCCGAGCACGGCGGGCGTGTTTCACGAGACGCGCCAGCGGCTCGGGAAACGCGCCCGCCGTGCCTGACGGGGGTTCCAGGGGGTCGCCCCCTGGGCTAGCAGGGTCTCCAGTGAAGCGCGTCGCCGTCGGTCTCGAAGGTGGTCTGGGGAACCTCGGCGTCCTCGTAAGGGGTCTCCACCGCGGGCGGCAGCGGTGCCGGCGTCGTGGCCCGGAGGCTCGTGTGGACGGGGCATCCGCAGGTGGGGTCGAGCGGGGCCGGGCAGACGGTGATCGCTTGGCGGAAGGACGCGGCGTCGGGGGCGTCCATCCGCCACCACCAGTACATGTTGAAGTCGGCCGGGTTCCCGGTGTCCCAGTCGTCGAACGAGTAGTGCTCGATCAGCGCACCGCCGCAGGACGCGCACGACTCGACCCGGTAGTGGCCCGAGCGGTCGTTGGTGAGGACGAGAAGCGGCGCCGGTTCGGGCGCCTCGCAGCAGCGCGCCGGCATCCTCACCCCAGGCACGACGGGCCGAGGAGCTGTTTCAGGTCGCCCATCAGGGCCGGGGACGGCGCCACGCGGAGGCGGTCGTCGAGCCGGACGATCGTGGTGCGGGGACCGTTCTGGACGTGCAGGTGCACCTCGGAACGGCCCGGGTGGGTGACCAGGACCTCCTTGAGGCGGGAGACCATCGGTGGCGTGCAGCGGCCCAGCGGCATCGTGACCGAGAACGGGCCGGTGGCGTCGGTGATCGTCAGGTCGGGCTGGGTGACCTCCATCGCGATGATCTTCGCGACGTCCTCGCGGCGGTCCAGGCGGCCCTTGACGATCAGGATCGCGTCCTCGGCGAGCAGGGTCGAGCACAGCTGGTACGACGACGGGAAGCACAGCACCTCGATGGAGCCGCCGAGGTCCTCCAGCTGGAACATGGCCCACGAGTTGCCCTGCTTGGTGACCTTGCGCTGGAGGCCCGACAGGAGCCCGGCGACGACCACGACCTGGCCGTCGGGGCGCTCGCCCTCGTTCAGGACGGCGATGGTGCAGTCGGCCTCGCGTTCCAGGATGTGCTCGACGCCGAGGAGGGGGTGGTCGGAGACGTAGAGGCCGAGCATCTCGCGTTCGAAGGCCAGGAGGGTCGTCTTGTCCCATTCCTCGGCCTCGGGGATGGCGACGGCGAACGCGTCGTCGCCGCCGTCGTCCTCCAGGGCACCGAAGAGGGAGTCCTGGCCGACGGCCTCCTTGCGCTTGATGTCGATGACGGAGTCGATGGCCTGCTCGTGCACCATCAGCAGTGCCTTGCGCTGGTGGCCCAGCTCGTCGAACGCGCCGGCCTTGATCAGCGACTCCACGACCCGCTTGTTGCAGACGATCGGCGGGACCTTGTTGAGGAAGTCGTTGAAGTCGGTGTAGGCGCCCTTCTCCTTGCGGGCGGCGACGATGCCGTCCACCACGTTGGTGCCGACGTTGCGGACGGCCGACAGCCCGAACCTGATCTCGGTGTCGCCCAGCGGGGTGAAGTCGGCCTCGGACGTGTTGACGTCCGGCGGCAGCACCTTCAGCCCCATCCGGCGGCATTCGGACAGGTAGAGGGCGCTCTTGTCCTTGTCGTCGCCGACGGAGGTGAGCAGGCCCGCCATGTACTCGGCCGGGTAGTTCGCCTTGAGGTAGGCCGTCCAGTAGGAGACCAGGCCGTACGCGGCGGAGTGCGCCTTGTTGAAGGCGTAGTCGGAGAACGGGACGAGGATGTCCCACAGCGTCTTGACGGCCTCCTTGGAGAAGCCGTTGTCGATCATCCCCTGCTCGAAGCCGACGAACTGGGCGTCCAGCTCCGCCTTCTTCTTCTTGCCCATGACGCGGCGGAGAAGGTCCGCTTTGCCGAGCGTGTAGCCCGCCACCTTCTGCGCGATCGCCATGACCTGCTCCTGATAGACGATCAGGCCGTAGGTCGTGTCGAGGATCTCCTTGAGCGGCTCCTCCAGCTCCGGATGGATCGGGGTGATCTCCTGCTGGCCGTTCTTGCGGAGCGCGTAGTTGGTGTGGGAGTTGGCGCCCATCGGGCCCGGCCGGTACAGGGCGCCGACGGCGGAGATGTCCTCGAAGTTGTCGGGCTTCATCAGCCGCAGCAGCGACCGCATCGGGCCGCCGTCGAACTGGAACACGCCGAGGGTGTCGCCGCGGGCGAGCAGGTCGTAGGTCGGCTGGTCGGTCAGCGGGAGGGCGAGCAGGTCGACGTCCACGCCCTTGTTCTTCTTGATGCCGCGCAGCGCGTCGTCGATGATCGTCAGGTTGCGCAGGCCCAGGAAGTCCATCTTCAGCAGGCCGAGCGTCTCGCAGGTCGGGTAGTCGAACTGCGTGATGATCGCGCCGTCGGCGTCCCGGCGCATGATCGGGACATGGTCGGTGATCGTCTCACCGGACATGATCACCCCGGCGGCGTGCACGCCGGTCTGGCGGATCAGGCCCTCCAGGCCCTGCGCCAGGTCCATGATCTGCTTGACGTCGGTCTCTTCCTCGTACAGCTTGCGCAGCTCGCCCGCCTCGCCGTGGCGGGGGTGCTTGTCGTCGAAGATGCCCGACAGCGGGATGTCCTTGCCCATCACGGTGGGCGGGAACGCCTTGGAGATGCGGTCGCCGAGCGCGTAGGGGAAGCCGAGGACGCGGCCCGCGTCCTTGATCGCGGCCTTCGCCTTGATGGTGCCGAAGGTGGCGATGAACGAGACCTTGTCGGCGCCCCACTTCTCGGTCGTGTACTTGATGACCTCGGCGCGCCGGTCTTCAGGGAAGTCGATGTCGATGTCGGGCATGGACGCGCGTTCCGGGTTCAGGAACCGCTCGAAGATCAGCCCGTGCGGGATGGGGTCGAGGTCGGTGATGCCCATCGCGTACGCGATCAGCGAGCCCGCCGCGGACCCCCGGCCGGGGCCGACCAGGATGCCGTTCTCCTTGGCCCACATGATGAAGTCGGCGACGACGAGGAAGTACGACGGGTACCCCTTGCCGAGGATGACGCCCATCTCGTACTCGGCCTGCTCCTTGTACCCGTCGGGCAGGCCCTTGGGGAAGCGGCGGTCCAGGCCCTTCCAGACCTCCTTGCGGAACCAGCTCTCCTCCGTCTCGCCCTCGGGGACGGGGAAGCGGGGGCTGAGGTCCTTGTACTCGAACATGCCCTCCGGCTCGACGCGCTCGGCGATGAGCAGCGTGTTCCTGCAGCCCTCGGCCCAGATGTCGGACGAGTCGATCGCGCGCATCTCGTCGGCGGTCTTGAGGTAGTAGCCGGACCCGTCGAACCGGAACCGGTCGGGGTCGGCGAGCTGCTTGCCGACCTGGACGCACAGGAGCGCGTCGTGCGCGGTGGACTCCGACTCGTGCGTGTAGTGCGAGTCGTTGGTGACGACCGGCCGGATGTCCAGCCTCTTGCCGATCTCGATGAGGCCGTCCCGGACGCGGCGCTCGATCTCCAGCCCGTGGTCCATCAGCTCCAGGAAGTAGTTGTCCTTGCCGAGGATCTCCTGGAACGTGGCGGCGGCCTTGAGGGCCTCGTCGAACTGGCCGAGCCGCAGCCGGGTCTGGACCTTGCCGGACGGGCACCCGGTCGTCGCCATGAGCCCGTCGGCGTGCTCGGCGAGGAGCTCCTCGTCCATCCGGGCGTACTTGAAGACGAAGCCCTCGGTGTAGGCGCGGCTCGACAGCTTGAACAGGTTGTGCAGGCCCGTCCGGTTGCGCGCCCACATCGTCATGTGGTTGATCAGGCCGCCGCCGGAGACGTCGTCGCGCTTCTGGGACGGCTCGCCCCACTGGACCTTCTTCTTGTGGTAGCGCGACTCCGGCGCCATGTACGACTCGATGCCGATGATCGGCGTGACCCCGGCGGCGGTCGCCTGCTTGTGGAAGTCGTAGGCGCCGTGCATGTTGCCGTGGTCGGTCATGGCGATCGCCGGCATCTTCTGCCGCCCGACCTCCTCGAACATCTGCTTCAGCCGAGCGGCTCCGTCCAGCATGGAGTACTCGGTATGAACGTGCAGGTGAACGAAAGAGTCGGCCATGCCTGCTGCGCCTCCTGCTCGTCGCATGCGACCGCGCACGCACCTGGGCGGCACGTGGCGGCATATCGGTTCCGGGGGAAGATCGTCAACCCGGCGGGGGCGCCGGGATGACGCGGTCCTGAGAGCCTAACTCGATCGGCCGGGCGCGGTCGGCACGACGCGCCCAATCGTCCGGGCACTACGGTAGGCGCCCGGAGGGACACCCAGCGTGCGCTTGAAATGGCGGGTCAGATGAGCCTGGTCGGCGAACCCGGTGCGGGCGGCCACGTCGGCCGGGCGCAGGCCCTCGTCCAGCAGGGCGCGCGCCTCCCGCACGCGCACCTGGTTGAGGTAGGCGTGCGGCGGCAGGCCGACGGTGTCGCGGAACGCGCGCAGCAGCGGGAAAGGGCGGGTGCCGACGGCCTCGGCCAGTTCGTCCAGCGACGGCGGGCCGACGAGGCTCGCGTGCAGGATCTCGCGGGCCTCGCGGACGGCGCGCGGCACCCCGCCGCCGGACGCCTCGCCCGGGCGCAAGCCGTGGGCGTGCCGGGTGAGCAGGCCCGCCAGGGCCGTCCTGAGCATGGTGGACGCGGCCAGCGCGTCGCCCTTCTCCCCCGCCCGGTGGACGGCGCGCACCAGGTCGGCGGCGGCGGGATCGTCCAGGACGGGGTCCGGGAAAGCGGGCGTTCCGGGCCGCGCGCCCAGTTCGGCGGCCACCCCGGCGACGACGTCGACCGGCGGGTAGATCACCCGGTACGCCCAGCCCTCCGGCGTGCCCGCGTGCCCGCCGTGCACGACGCCGGGGTTGACCACGACGACCGCGCCCGGCCCGGCGCGCTGCACGCCGCCCGGATGCTCGAACTCCTCGACGCCCGCGTCGATGACGCCGAACACGTAGCCGTCGTGGGTGTGCCGGGTGAAGCGATGCGTCACGAAGCGGGCCCGCAGCAGGTCGACGTCGGGAAACGCCGGATGCCGGTAATAGTGCGCGGCCTCTTCCCCCATATCGGACAGTTTATCGACGCGTCCCAACCGGCGAGATGCTCCCGCCGGTCGTTTGACGCGCACCCGCCGGTCCGGCATACGATCGGTGGATGGAACGTCGTCATCCCAGGTTTACGCGGCCGGCTCCGGGCGAGCCGGTCGCCGCAGCGACCTGAGCGACGACCCCGGAGCCGGCAAGGCAGAGCCCCGCGATCGGGCTCTGCCTTTCTCTGTTGATCGGAGCGGCCCGGGCACGGACTCCCCCTGCGCAGCGGCCGCCGCACGAGAGGGAATCCGACATGCACGACCAGGTCATCGAGCCCATGGGGGACGCGGCGTCCTGCCCGGCCTGCGGGCGGCCGGGCCAGGACGGTGAGCTGCGGGTAGCGCTGCCGTCCGCCGCCGCCATCACCACGCTGGGCGAGGCCAGGGAGGTGATCGACGGGCTCGACGCCGCCCTCGCCGCCCTGCTGGAGCACCGCGCCGCGGTCGCCGCCGTCGTCCAGCGGCTCAAGCCGGTCGGCGGCTTCGCCGGCCGCGACCCGGCGCGCGAGCGGGAGATCGTCGAGGCGATGGCCGCGCACGCCCCGTCCCTCGGCCCGGCCCGGCTCGCCCGGATCATGACCGCGGTCATCGAGGCCGGTCTCGACGCCGCCGAGGGCCGGTGACCGCGGAGCCCGCGGCGGCGCAAGAACATTCAAGATCGGGGGCCGGGTCCGGCCGTAGCGTCGGCGGCATGAGCGTCACCGAGGCCGAGGAGGTGGGCGCCCCGGACGAGGGCGCGCGAAAGTCCGCCGTGCGGGACGGGCTGGGCGTCGGGATCGCCGTGGGCGTGTCCGGGCTCGCGTTCGGGGCGGCGGCGGTCACGGCGGGCCTGACCATCGCGCAGGCGTGCGTGCTGAGCCTGCTGGCGTTCACCGGGGCGTCGCAGTTCGCGCTCGCCGGGGTGATCGGCGGTGGCGGCGGGCTGGTCGCCGGGTCGCTCGGCGCGGTGCTGCTCGGCGGGCGCAACGCCCTGTACGGGATGCGGCTCGCGCGGACGCTGCGCGTGCGGGGCTGGCGGCGCGTCCTGACCGCGCACGCCGTCATCGACGAGACCACCGCCGTCGCGACCGCGCAGCCCGGGCCGGCGGCCGCCCGCGCCGGTTTCCACACCACGGCGATCAGCCTCTACCTGGCCTGGAACGCCACCACCCTGCTCGGCGCCGCCGGCGCGGCCCGGCTCGGCGACCCCGACGCCGTCGGCCTTGACGTCCTCGGCCCCGCCGCGTTCCTGGCCCTGCTGTGGCCGCGCCTCACCGCTGGGAGAACCGAGGTTCGGGTCGCGCTGGCGGCCGCGGCGATCGCCGTCGCGGCGACGCCGCTGCTGCCGCCGGGCGTGCCGGTCATGCTGGCCGCCGTCGCCACGCTGCCCGCCCTGATCAGGAGGACCGAGAAGCCGTGAACGTGTGGATCGCGGTGATCGCCACCGGGCTCGGCTGCTACGCGCTGAAGCTCGGCGGGCTCGTCACCCCGCAGCGCGTCCTGGACGACCCGCGCGTGCGCCGGTTCACCGAGCTCGTCCCGGTGGCGCTGCTGACCGCGCTGATCGCCGTCCAGGCGCTCGCCGACGGCAAGGCCCTGGAGTTCGACGCCGCCCGTATGGCGGGCCTGGGCGCGGCCGTCGCCGCGCTCCTGCTGCGCGCGCCGTTCCTCGTGGTGCTGGTCGTCGCGGCGGGTGTCGCCGCCGGGCTGCGGCTGCTCGGCCTCTGACCGTCAGGACTCCGCCTGGACGATCTCCAGCGCCGCGGCCAGGTCGCCCGGGTACGGGCTCTTGAACTCCACCCGCTCGCCGGTCGCCGGGTGCTCGAACCCGAGCCTCGCGGCGTGCAGCCACTGCCGTCTCAGGCCGAGACGCGCCGCCAGCGTCGGGTCGGCGCCGTACAGCAGGTCACCGACGCACGGATGGCGGATCGCCGACATGTGCACCCGGATCTGGTGGGTGCGGCCCGTCTCCAGGTCGATGTCGAGCAGCGTCGCCGCGCGGAACGCCTCGACGGTGTCGTAGTGCGTCACCGACGGCCTGCCGCCCGCCACGACCGCGAACCGGCCGTCGCCGGACGGATGCCGGTCGATTGGCGCGTCGACCGTCCCGCGGAACGGGTCGGGGTGGCCCTGCACGAGCGCCTGGTAGCGCTTGTCGACACGGCGTTCCTTGAACGCGCGCTTCAGCCGCGAGTACGCGGCCTCGCTCTTGGCGACGACCATCGCGCCGGTGGTGTTGGCGTCGAGGCGGTGCACGATGCCCTGCCGCTCGGACGCGCCGCTGGTCGCGATCGTGTGCCCGGCCCCGAGCAGCCCGCCGAGGACGGTCGGGCCCGTCCAGCCGGTCGTGGGGTGGGCCGCGACGCCGATCGGCTTGTTCACGACGATGATGTCGTCGTCCTCGTACAGGACGCCCATGCCGGGGACCGGCTCGGCGACCGGCGCGGGCGGCGCGGGCGGCGGCGGAAGCGTCACCTCCAGCCAGGCGCCCGCGTGCAGCCGCTCCGACTTGGTCGCCACCGCCGCGCCGTCCAGCAGGACGTCCCCGGCGGCGATGATGTCGGCGGCGCTGCCCCGCGACAGCCCGAACAGCCGGGACAGCGCGGCGTCGACCCGCTCGCCCTCCAGACCGTCCGGGACGGGAAGGCTCCGCACCTCGCCCATCAGGACTTCTCCCCCGAGGCCGGGGCCTCACCGGATTCGGGTTCGGGTTCGGCCTCGGGCTTGGATTCCGGCTCCGGTTCCGGCGGCGGCCTGCGCTCGGCGGCGGCGGTGTCGTCGCCCTTGCCGGTGATCCGGGTCCCGTCGACCTGGAGGCCGCGCGCCGCCAGCAGCACGGCCAGCACGCCGCCGCAGACGATCGCCGAGTCGGCCAGGTTGAACACCGGGAAGTTCGGCACCTGGATCCAGTCGACGACATGGCCCTTCAACGGCGCCGGTTCGCGCAGCATCCGGTCGATGAGGTTGCCGACCGCGCCGCCGAGCAGCAGGCCCAGGCAGATCGCCCAGGGCACGCTGCGCAGGTTGCGGGCGGTGCGCAGGATCGCCACCACCACGCCGCAGGCGATCAGGGTGAAGACGATCGTGTAGCCGGTGCCGATCGAGAACGCGGCACCGCTGTTGCGGGTCTCGCGCAGGGTCAGCAGGCCGCCGAGCAGCCGGATCGGCTCCTCGTCCTGCAGCGTCGCCACCACGACGGTCTTGGACACGATGTCGGCGGCCAGCGCGGCCAGCGCCACGGCGATCAGCACGCCGACGCGGCGCGGCCGAGGAGATCCCGTGGATTCCTCGGCCCCGCCCTCTGGGTTCGTTGAGTCGCTCAGCGACGTTCCTCGCGTTGTTTGCATGTCACACACAGGGTCGCACGTGGAAAGACCTGGAGGCGCGCCTTGCCGATCGGCCTGGTGCACGACTCGCAGATCCCGTACGTGCCGGTGTCCATCCGCTGGACGGCCCGCTCGATCTGGGCGAGCAGGTCCTGTGAATTGTAGGACAGTGCCAGCTCGTGCTCGCGCTCGTAGGTCTTGGCGCCCGCGTCGGCCTGGTCGTCCCCCGCGCCGTCGCTGGAATCGCCCTCGGCGATCTGGCTCGCGGACGCCGCGATCTCACCGCGCAGCGCCTCGATCTGCTCCTGCAGCCCGGCCCTGACCTCGGCGAGCTCGGCGGCCGTCCACCGGTGCTCGCCCTCCCGGACCGGCAGCGCCTCCGCGCCCCGCCCGGACGGCTTCGCCTTCCCCTTCGCCGCCCCCTTCGCCGGCTTCGCCGCGCTCGCGGGACCGCGCCTGGCGGGCTTCGCCGCGGGACTCCTGGCCGCGGGCTTCTTGGCCGCCGGCGGTCTCGGCCCCCGGGTCGTCTTTCCAGCGGGCGGCTCCTCGACGGGCTTGGTGCCCCTCTTCGCGCCGGCCATGTCGGCCCCCCTCGCGCTGATCACCTCGACGGGCAGTGCGGGCAGCATAGGTCCCCTCTCTCGGGCCCGGCAAACAGCCTGGGCCGCGTTACCGACCGCTTATGCCCCGTCGCCGATCGCCCGGAAACCCCAGCGTGACGCACGAGATCGCAAAGGAACGGCACAGGCCGCGGACGAGGCGAAAACGGGAAGAGCAGGCGGCGCGCGTGCGTTAGAGTCAGACTGAGCAGTCATATCGGCAGGCGCTGAAAGGGACACCTGCCGCCGTACGCAGCCATGAGCGAGCCGGGGACGGTGCGAGCCCGGAGGCGAGCGCGGCGGTCTGATCACCCCGGAGCCGCCGGAAGAACCGTCCGGGACGTCCGTCCGCGGGCCAACTAGAACCGGTGGCCGAGACTCGAACGAAGCGGACCGCGTCCTCGGCGCGGTCAAGGAGGGTGGTACCGCGGGGCGTCAGCCTCGTCCCTCCGGTCAACGTCCTCGTACGTCGTTCCGGAGGTCCGCCATCGTGAGCCCCGATTCCCGGCCGGGTTTCCGGCCGCTGCCCGCGCAGGTCGACCTGCCCGCCCTTGAGCGGGACATGCTGCGCCGCTGGCGGGAGAACAAGGTCTTCGAGCGGTCGCTGGAGCGCACCGCGTCCGGTCCCCGGTGGGTGTTCTACGAGGGCCCGCCGACGGCGAACGGGATGCCGGGCGTCCACCACGTCGAGGCGCGCGTGTTCAAGGACGTCTTCCCCCGCTTCAAGACCATGAAGGGCTACCACGTCCCGCGCAAGGGCGGCTGGGACTGCCACGGGCTGCCCGTCGAGGTGGCCGTGGAGAAGGAACTCGGCCTCACCGGCAAGAAGGACATCGAGGAGTACGGCGTCGCGGAGTTCAACGACCGCTGCCGCGAATCGGTCCTGCGCCATGTGGACGCGTTCGAGGAAATGACCGAGCGCATGGGCTACTGGGTCAACACCGACCAGGCGTACCGGACGATGGACCCCGAGTACGTCGAGGCGGTCTGGTGGTCCCTGAAGCAGGTGTTCGACAAGGGCCTGCTGTTCCGCGACTTCCGCATCACGCCGTACTGCCCGCGCTGCGGGACGGGCCTGTCCGACCACGAGCTGGGGCAGCCGGGCGGGTATGAGGAGATCACCAGCCCGTCGGTGTACGTGCGGATGCCGGTCACGTCCGGCCCCCTCGCCGACCTGGGCGCCGCGCTGCTGATCTGGACGACGACGCCGTGGACGCTCGTGTCCAACACCGCCGTGGCCGTCCACCCCGACGTCACCTATGTCGCCGCCCGGCCCGCGGGCTCCGACGAGGTCCTCGTCGTGGCCGAGCCGCTCCTCGACCAGGTCCTCGGCGAGGGCGCCGAACGGCTCGCCTCCTACCAGGGCGCCGAGCTCGAACGCACCGCCTACCGGCGGCCGTTCGACCTCGTCGACATCCCGGACGCGCACTACGTCGTCCTGGGCGACTACGTCACCGTCGAGGACGGCACCGGGCTCGTCCACCAGGCCCCCGCGTTCGGCGGCGACGACATGACCGTCTGCAAGAGCTACGGCATGCCGATCGTCAACCCCGTCGGCCCGGACGGCCGCTTCCTGCGCGAGGTGCCGCTGGTCGGCAACAAGTTCTTCAAGGACGCCGACGAGCCGCTCACCGACGACATGCGCGCGCGGGGGCTGCTGTTCCGCGGCGGGCACTTCGAGCACAGCTACCCGCACTGCTGGCGCTGCCACACGCCGCTGCTCTACTACGCGCTCCCCGCCTGGTACATCCGCACCACGCAGATCAAGGACCGGCTGCTGGAGGAGAACGAGAACACCAACTGGTACCCCGAGACCGTCAAGCACGGCCGGTACGGGGAGTGGCTGCGCAACAACGTCGACTGGTCGCTGTCCCGAAGCCGCTACTGGGGCACGCCCCTCCCCCTGTGGGTCTGCGGCGAGAACGAGGAGCACGTCACCTGCGTCGGCTCGCTCAAGGAACTGGGCGACCTCGCGGGCGAGGACCTGTCCGGACTCGACCCGCACCGCCCCTACGTCGACGACGTCACGTTCCCCTGCCCCGCCCGTGTCGGAGACGCGGAATCGGACAGGTGCGGGACGGAGGCGCGCCGCGTCCCCGACGTCATCGACGCCTGGTACGACTCCGGCTCGATGCCGTTCGCGCAGTGGGGCGCCCCCCACCGCAACAACGAGGTCTTCGAGAACTCCTACCCCGCGCAGTACATCTGCGAGGCCCAGGACCAGACACGCGGCTGGTTCTACTCCCTCATGGCCATCGGCACGCTCGTGTTCGACAGGTCGTCCTACGAGAACGTGGTGTGCCTCGGGCTGATCCTCGCCGAGGACGGCCGCAAGATGAGCAAGCACCTCGGCAACGTGCTGCGGCCCATCCCGCTGATGGACCAGCACGGCGCCGACGCGGTGCGCTGGTTCATGGCCGCCGGCGGTCTCCCCTGGGCGTCTCGCCGCGTCGGGCACGCCGCCCTGGAGGAGATCGTCCGCAAGGTGCTCCTCACCTACTGGAACACCGCGTCGTTCTTCGTCCTGTACGCGAACGCGGCCAAGGAGCAGGGCCGCGCCTGGACGCCCGACCGCCTCGCCGAGGCGCCCGCCCCCGCCGACCGGCCCCTCCTGGACCGCTGGGCGCTCGCCGAGCTGCACCGCACCGTCCGCGAGGTCGACGCCGCGCTGGAGGAGTACGACACCGCCCGCGCGGGCCGCACCCTCGCGCAGTTCGTCGACGACCTGTCCAACTGGTACGTGCGCCGGTCCCGGCGCCGCTTCTGGGAGGGCCCGGAGAGCCCGGACGGCTCGTCCGCCTTCACCACCCTCTACGAGTGCCTGGAGACCCTCACCCGCCTGATGGCGCCGATGGTGCCGTTCATCACCGACCACGTGTGGGACGTCATCCGCCCCGAGGACGGCCCCGAGTCGGTGCACCTCGCCGGCTGGCCGTCCGTCGACGAGGACCTCCTGGACGACGTCCTGAGCGCCCAGATGGCCCTCGTCCGCCGTCTCGTCGAGCTCGGCCGGTCCGCGCGCGCCGCCAGCGGCGTCCGGACCCGCCGGCCCCTCGGCCGCGCCCTCGTCGGCGCCGCCGGCTGGCCGGCGCTGCCCGAGCAGCTGCGGGCGCAGATCTCCGAGGAGCTGAACGTCCTCGGCTTCGAGGAGCTGTCGTCCATCGGCGGCGACCTGGTCGAGTACGAGGTGAAGCCGAACTTCCGCGAGCTGGGCAAGCGCTACGCCAAGGACACCCCGAAGGTCGCCAAGGCCATCACGTCCGCCGACCCTTCGGCACTCGTCCACGCGCTCCGCGAGTCCACCGCCGAGGTCGAGGCGGCCGGGCTCGGCACCGTCCCCCTCACCCCGGACGACGTGATCGTCACCGAACGCCCGCGCAGCGGCTGGGCGGTGGAGAGCGCCGCCGGCGAGACCGTCGCGCTGGACCTGACCGTCACTCCCGAGCTGCGCCGCGCGGGCCTCGTCCGCGAGGCGGTCCGTCTCGTCCAGGAGGCCCGCAAGGCCGCCGGCCTGGAGGTCACCGACCGCATCGACCTGTGGTGGGAGGCCACCGGCACCGACCTCGCCGAGGCCCTGCGCGCCCACACCGGCGAGGTCGCCACCGAGGTCCTCGCCACCACCGTCACCGAAGGCCGTCCCGAAAACCTCAAGGGCGCACGCGACGAGGACCTCGGCCTCACCTACTACCTACGCAAGACCCAGAAGTAGCCCCCTGGACGAACCCCCGCCGTGCCCGGCGGGGGTTTGTCTGTCCAGGGGGTCGGCCCCCTGGGCAGACACCTCGCCCCTGGGGGAACATATAGCTGTGAATCTTCCCGAGCAGCCTTCCGAGTCCGGGGTTCCGGCGGAGTCGCAGGGGTCGCGCATGCGGGCGTCGGACGCCGATCGTGACGAGGTCGCCGACCGTCTGCGCGAGGCCCTGGCGGAGGGGCGCATCACCCCGGAGGAGCACGCCGAGCGCATCGACGTGGTGTACAACGCGAAGACGTACGCCGAGCTGGAGCCGGTCCTCAGCGACCTGCCGTCGGGGAGGGCGCCGCGGCCGGGGGTGGAGCCGCGCAAGGACGACCCGGTGCCGCCACCGCCTCCGGCGCAGTCGCCCAACCTGGTGGCGATCTTCAGCGGGGTGGAGCGCAAGGGCCGCTGGCTGGCCGAGCCGACGACTAACATCACCTGCGTGTTCGGCGGCGCGGACCTGGACTTCCGGCAGGCCGTCCTCAGCCGGAGCGAGGTGACCGTCAACGTCACGTGCGTCTTCGGCGGGGTGAGCATCGTGGTGCCGCCGGGGGTGCGGGTCGTCGGGTCCACCACGGCGATCTTCGGCGGGAACGAGCTGCCGGAGGACGACACGACGGACCCGGACGCGCCGGTGATCCGCCTGACGGGCACGCTGCTGTTCGGCGGCGTGTCGGTCAAGCGGAAGCCGGTCAACGAGAAGGCGGTCAAGGAGAAGGCGGTCAGGGAGAAGGGCGTGCGCGGCGACGGGCACCGGGAGCTGCTGCGGCACCACGCCCGGCATGAGGACGTCCACGAGCGCGGGCAGAAGCGGCTTGAGCACCGGGCCGAGCGCCGGGATCGGCGCGGCGAACGGCGCCGCGACCGCTGAGCGGGGCCCTCAGTCGCGGGCGTGCTCGCGGTCGGGCTCGCAGACGAGGCAGGGCGTGCAGCCCCGGGACTTGGCCTCGGCGCGGGACAGCGCCTCCAGGTCGTCGGTCTCGTCGCCGATGTCCTCGATGAGGGCGCAGTCGACGCGGTGGTACCGCTTGGTCCCGCTCAGGATGCGGACCGGCGGCCCGTCGCCCGCGGGCTCGTCCCCGGCCTGCGCGCCGCGTGGCTTGGGGGCCGCGGCGTCCGGCGCGGATTCGCTCCCGGCGGGCCGGTCGGCGGCGGACGCATCGTCCGGCTTCGGTCCGCCGGGCTCGGTCTTCTCCGCGGGACCGGCGGCCGGCTCGGGCGCCAGGGGAGCCGAGACGGGCATGTCGGTGAGGGTCGGGGCCGCGGGGGCCTTCGCCTCGGGGGCGGCGGGCTTGTCCGTCCGCGGGAGCTCCGCCGTCGTGTCGAACGGGGTCGGCGCGGAATGCGGGGCGGCCGGAGGCTTGCCGAGCTCGGGCTTGCCGAGACCGGCCGGGCCGCTCCCGGAGCGCTCGGCGCCGGGCTTCGGAGGAGTGGGCGCGGCCCCCGCCGTCTTGCCCGCGTCCGGGGACGCGGGGCCCGACGCCGCGGCGCGCGCCGCCAATGCGGTGTCGGGCATGCAGGCGGTACAGGGGCTGAACCCCTCCTCCTTGGCCTCGGCGTAGGTGAGCTCTTCCTTCTCGCGTCCGGCGAGCTGGCGGCAGGTGTCGAGGTGGTAGCGCTTGCGTCCGCGGACGACGAAGACCAGCGCGTCGCCGGGGACGTCCACCGGCGGGGCCGGGATCGCGACCTCGTCCGCCGGGCCCGCGGCCGCCGCGGGCTTCGCGCCGGGAACGGCCCCCGCGCCGGACGCCGCCGGCATGGGCTGCGTCCCCTTCGCGCGTTTGGCCTTCCGGTCCTTCTTGGCCGCCTTCTGGCCCTGGCGGGCGGGCGCCGTCGCGACGCCCGGGCCGAAGAGCTCCTTGCGGCGCAGGAACACCCCGACGGCCAGGCACAGTGCGGACACGATGCTGACGGCGATCGAGATGTAGATCACCGACAGGGCCTCCAGGTCGAAGACCTCGGCGCTGTCTCCCTCACCGGCGACGATCCCCGCTACCAGCAGGGCGATCGCCACCACCACGAGGACGCCACTCAGGATGATCACAGGGTCTCTCCCACTCGTTCAGACCGCTCGGCTTCCCGCCGGCCCACCCCTGACCGGGACACCGCGCCGCCGGGACGGCGACGTTGCCGTCCTCGGCGCGGCGATCGGGAAGACACTATCGCCCGGCGTCCGGCGTCAGCGCCTGTCGTGCGGCGGGTTGTCGCCGCCGCCCGAGTGGAACGCGCCGGTCGCCGAGTGCTGCACCTGCTGGGCGTGCTCGGCGGGCGTCGGGAACGGGGCCGCCGGGGCGGACGCGCCGGCCGTGCCGTTGCGGTTCTCGGGGTGCGGCAGCGCGGCCTGCGGGCCGGTCTGGGGGGCGCTCGGCTGCGACGGCGCGGGCGCCGCACCCGGGACGGCGGCGAACGCGCCCGTCTCGGTGCTGCCTGCCTCCAGGTCACGCAGCTGCCCCTCCAGGTAGACCTTCAGGCGGCTGCGGTACTCGCGCTCGAAGGCGCGCAGGTTGTCGACCTCGCGCTCAAGCTCCTCGCGCTGCTGCACGAGGGAGCCCATGACCTGGCGGTGCCGCTCCTGGGCGTCGCGGTCGAGGGCCTCGGCGCGCGAGCGGGCCTCGCTGACGATCTGGTCGGCCTGCCGGCGGGCCTTGCCGAGGATCTCCTCGGCCTCGCGGCGGGCGCGGCCGAGCGTCTCGTCGGCCTCGCGGCGGGCGTCGGCGATCGCCTGGTCGGCGGTCTGCTGCGCGAGCGCGAGCACGCGGGCGGCGGTGTCCATGTTGTCCTCGCCGGTGGGGGCGGGGGACATGCCGAGGCCGCCGAGGGCGGGCTCCGGCTCGGGCTGCGGCTGCGGCTCGGGGCGGGGAGGCTCGGGGATCTTCTGGACGTCCGGCTTCGGCTCCACGATGGGGGCGGCCATGGCGGGGACCTTGCCGCGCAGGCACTCGGCGAGCTTGGCCCGCAGTTCCTCGTTCTCCTGGATGAGGCGGTCGAGCTCGGCCTCGACCTCGTCGAGGAAGGCGTCCACCTCCTCCTCGTCGTACCCCGGCCTCAGCCTGGTGGTACTGAACTGCTTGTTCCGCACGTCGGCGGGTGTCAGCGGCATGTTCGTCTCCTTGGCGCGCTTGGAGTCTGTCCCAAAGGACGGTATCCGATCAGATCCTCTGCACGAAGATGATCAAGACCCAGACCACAAGGATGAGCACGGTGAAGCTGAGGTCCAGCGCAACGTTACCGAGTCGTATGGGCGGGATGAAGCGCCTCAGGAATTTCAGTGGCGGATCGGTGACGGTGTACGTCGCTTCGGCGATCACCAGAACGACCCCGGTCGGCTTCCATTGCCGGGCGAACGACTGCAGGACTTCCAGGATCAACCTCCCGATCAGGAACAGGAGGAAGAAGTACAGGACGACCAGCAGCACGGTTCCAACGATGTTCACGGGTACTCTCGCATCTGGCTCTCACGCATGTGGCTCTCAGCTCTGGTTGAAGAACCCTCGTTCTGCCATCCGGGCCTTGTCCTCGGCCGTCACCTCCACGTTGGCGGGTGACAGCAGGAACACCTTGTTAGTAACACGCTCGATGCTCCCATGGAGCCCGAACACGAGACCTGCCGCGAAGTCGACCAGACGCTTGGCGTCGCTGTCGACCATCTCGGTCAGATTCATGATCACCGGCGTGCCCTCCCGGAAGTGCTCCCCGATGGTCCTCGCCTCGTTGTAGGTCCTTGGATGCAGCGTAGTGATCCGCGCAAGGTCGGTGGTACCGGACTCGTACAGCGCCACGGAGCGTCGCTCTATGGTGGACGTGGCGTGATGGTCGTGTTCCCGGTCCGCGGCGTCCTCGGCTCGGGTAAGCTGTCCGCCGGATTCGTCCTCACGACGACGGGGCTGCCCGGTGTCGGTGTCCTCGTCGTAGGCGTCGTACTCGTCGTAGTCGCCGTACTTGTCGTCGTAGCGATCGTCCTCCACCAGGCCGAGGTAGACCGCCATCTTGCGCATCGCGCTGGCCATACGCCCCTCCGTGTCCTGTGGTCGCGGGGCCGGACGAGTCCGGTGCCGTCGGTGGACTGATCTCTCGTGGCCGTCCGCGTCGCGGCGGGTACCACTGGGGGGACATTACCTGACGATTGCCTGTCGGCCGCCGAGCAACGCCGTACCGACCCGCAGGTGTGTCGCGCCGCACGCGACCGCCTGTTCCAGATCGCCGCTCATACCCGCAGAGACGATCCGGGCATCCGGATGGTTCCCCTGCACGTCCGAAGCGATCTGGGCAAGGCGGGCGAAAGCGGGCGCCGGGTCGGCGCCGAGCGGCGCGACGGCCATCACGCCGCCGAGTTCCAGGCCATCGGCCGCCGCGATCTCGTCGGCGATGCGCGGCACGTCGCCTGGGGACGCGCCACCACGACCTTCTGCCTCGTCCAGCGAGACCTGGACGAGGCAGCGCAACGTGCGGCCGGCGCGGACGGCGGCGTCCGACAGCGCCGAGACCAGCTTGGAGCGGTCCACCGAGTGGACGACGTCGGCGTAGCCGGCGACGGCGCGGGCCTTGTTGCTCTGCAGGCGTCCGACGAAGTGCCAGGTGAGCGGGAGGCCGGCGCACTCGGCGGCCTTCGGGCGGGCCTCCTGGTCGCGGTTCTCGCCGACGTCGGTGAGCCCGAGCCCGGCCAGCAGCCGCACGTCGGACGCGGGGAACGTCTTGGTCACGGCGATCAGCGTCAGCTCGCTCTCGTCCCGCCCGGCGGCGGCGCAGGCGGCGGCGATGCGGGCGCGGACGGCGGCGATGCCCTCGGCGATCTCGGCGCGCCGGTCGGCGGCCGCGGGGTGCTCCTGGTGGGTCACGCGTCTTCCTTGAGCCAGACGTATCCGGCGAAGCGGCCGGTGCGGCCGTCGCGGCGGTAGGAGAAGAGGCCGGCGTCCTCGACGGTGCAGCGCGGGTCGGCGTGGACGGCGGTGACGCCGCCCTCGGCGAGCTGGCCGGCGATCCCGGCGCGGATGTCGAGGCCGGGGGTGCCCTTGGACGTGGTCGCGTACGCGGCGGGGACGGCGGCGGCGACCTCGTCCCGCATCTCGGCGGGCACCTCGTAGCAGCGGCCGCACGCGGCGGGGCCGATCGCGGCGGTCATCCTGGACGGGTCGGCGCCGCGCTCGCACATCGACTTCAGCAGGGCGGGGACGACACCGGCGGCCGTCCCGGGGCGGCCGGAGTGGGCGGCGCCGACGATCCCGGCGGCGGGGTCGGCGAGCAGGACGGGCGCGCAGTCGGCGACGAGGACGCCGAGCGCGAGGCCGGGGACGGTCGTGACGATCGCGTCGACCGGGCCGGGAAGGTCGGGGGAGGTGACGAACGCGACGTCGGCGCCGTGCACCTGCCGCATCCAGACGGTGCGCTCGGGATCGACGCCGAGGGCCGCGGCGGCGCGGCGCCGGTTGGCCAGGACGGCCGCGGGGTCGTCTCCGACCGCGCCGCCCAGGTTGAGGGAGTCGTGGGGGGCTTCGCTCACGCCGCCGGCGCGGCCGGTGAAGGCGGCGCCGACGCCGTCGCCCAGGGCGACGGCGGTGATCACTTCAGGAAGTCGGGGACGTCGAGGTCGTCGTCCTCGTCGAACACGACGGGACGGCGGCGCTGCCCGGACGAGGCGGGGCCGCCCTCGTTCTCGCCCGCGTGCACGCGCGATGGGGTCTGCTCGGACGGCCCGCGCGGCGCGGGCGTGCGGGCGCCTCCGGAGCCGGAGCCGGTGTCGCGGTCGGCGGGCGGCGGGCCCGGCTGCGGTGGCGGCGTGTTCTCGGCCCGCGCGGGCTCCTCGCGCCGGGCGGGCCGGTCGTCCTGGCCCGGCTGCGGCGCCGGTGCGGGCGCGGCAGGCGGTGGGTGGTCGTGCTCGGACCGCTGCGGCGGCGCCGGAGCGGGGGGCTGCGGCGCCGCGGCGGCCTGCGCCACCGACTGCTGGGGCCGGGGCGCGGGCTGTTGCGCGGCGTCCGAGCGGCCGACCCGGCTCGGGATCGGGTTGGCCTGCGGCGCGGTCGGCGTCGCCGGGGTGGACACGGGCGTCGGCGCGGGACGGGGCGGCGGCGGCAGCCGCTTGGTCTCCGGCTCCGGGGACGGCTTGGCGGGCCGTCCCTCGTCGAACCCGGCCGCGATCACCGTGACGCGGACCTCGTCGCCGAGCGCGTCGTCGATGACCGCGCCGAAGATGATGTTGGCGTCGGGCGCGGCGGCGTTGGACACCAGCTGCGCCGCCTCGTTGATCTCGAACAGGCCGAGGTCGGAGCCGCCGGAGATGGACAGCAGCACGCCGTGGGCGCCGTCGATGCTGGCCTCCAGCAGCGGGCTGGAGATCGCCATCTCGGCGGCCGCGACCGAACGGTCGTCGCCGCGCGCGGAGCCGATGCCCATCAGCGCCGATCCGGCGCCGGACATGACGGACTTGACGTCGGCGAAGTCGAGGTTGATCAGGCCCGGGGTGGTGATCAGGTCGGTGATGCCCTGGACACCGGACAGGAGCACCTGGTCGGCGGCCTTGAACGCGTCCAGCACGCTGACCTGCCGGTCGGAGATCGACAGCAGCCGGTCGTTGGGGATGACGATGAGGGTGTCGACCTCGTCGCGCAGCGTCTCGATGCCGGCCTCGGCCTGCATGGCGCGGCGCTTGCCCTCGAAGCTGAACGGGCGGGTGACCACGCCGATCGTGAGAGCGCCGAGCGAGCGCGCGATGTTGGCGACGACGGGCGCGCCGCCGGTGCCGGTGCCACCGCCCTCCCCGGCGGTGACGAACACCATGTCGGCGCCCTTGAGGACTTCTTCGATCTCCTCGCGGTGGTCTTCGGCGGCCTTGCGGCCGACGTCGGGGTTGGCGCCGGCGCCGAGGCCCCGGGTGAGCTCGCGGCCCACGTCCAGTTTCACGTCGGCGTCACTCATCAGCAGCGCCTGGGCGTCCGTGTTGATCGCGATGAACTCGACGCCCTTGAGTCCCTCTTCGATCATCCGGTTGACGGCGTTGACGCCGCCGCCGCCGATGCCGACGACCTTGATGACCGCGAGGTAATTCTGCGGTGCTGCCACGACGAGGGGCCTTTCCGCTCTCTCCGACCGCCCTGACCGGTCTTGCCGACCGTGCCGCCGCGGTATTTCCTGTTCCTTCAGTGCACTTCTGGGCCGAACCCGGGAGCGTACCCGGTCGCGACCGGCTCCACCCCGAACTCTCACCCTCAACTTGAGGCTTACACTTATGTCAACCTGAGGACTGATACGGACAGTAGGGCGGCCTTACCGCCAGGGTCAACTAACCTCCCGGCGTGTCGCACTGGGCACGCGTTTGTCCAGGTTGACGAAGGACATCTGCCTCTGTTCAAGCCCATCGGAGGTCCCATCGGTCCGTGCGCGCCGGCCCGGCCGATCCGGGACGGCCGTTCCAGCGTGCCCCATCGGAGGGCCGGATTCGCCGCGACACACGCACCGGACCCGAACGGCCGCGCACATCGCCTCCACGATCCGAGGTCACCGCGTCTCGCCGAGCCCGGTCACTGCGTCTTCAGGATCTCGGGCGAGCTGATGTCGGCGGTGCGGACGGCGCGTCCCGCGGGCGTGCGCCACAGCGCGTCCAGCAGCCGGATCTTCTCCTCGGCCCGCTCGGCGGCGCCCCAAACCACCGTCTGCCCTCCCTTGGTGTGCAGCGTCACCGCCCCGGGCCCGGTCGCGGCGACCTCGCTCAGCTTCCCGCGCACGCGTTCCGGCAGCCCGGACAGGACGTCGAGGGCGGCGAGGGTCGACCGGTCGGACGGCCCGGGCGAGGCGACCGTCAGCGCCGGGAGCCCGGACGGCCGGGACTCGTCGTCGGCGATGACGACGCCGTGCCGGTCGATCCGGTGGAACCGCCCGCCGCGCTCGAAGACCGCCACGGGCACCCGCTCGCGGACGACGATCCGGACCGTGCCCGGCCAGTGCCGCTCGACGTCGGCGGACTCGACCTCCCTGAGCCGCTCGACCCGCTCCCCGACCGCGCCGGTCCCGAGCCGCGCCATCGGCGTGCCGAGGTCGATCCCGGCGGCGGCGACGATCCGGTCGCGGGGGGCGAGGTCGGTGCCCGTCACCTCCACGTGCCGCACGACCAGCAGCCGCGAGCCGAGCAGCACCCATGTCACCGCGCCGAGCGCGCCGACCACCAGCAGGGTGACGAAGACCACCTTCCACCGGTTCGGGCGGCGCCGCTCCCGCGCCACAGGGCCCGTGTCCGCGGCCGCGGGCCGGCTCGTCCCCGTCTCGGTCATGACCCCAGCTTGGCAGTGATCGCCGCGTCCGCCGCCGACCGCACGGGCGGCGGCGTGTCTCTCACGATCCCGCGAGGCGCTCCAGGACGAGCGGGCCGAGCTGCGTCACGTCCCCGGCGCCGAGGGTGATGACGACGTCGCCCGGCCGGGCGAGCGCCGCCGCGACCCCGGGCACCTCCTCCCGGACGGGGACGTACACCGTCCGCGTCCGGGCGGGGACGGCGTCGGCGACCAGCGCGCCCGTCACACCGGGCTCGGGGTCTTCGCGGGCGCCGTAGACGTCGAGGACGACGGCGGCGTCGGCGAGCCCGAGCGCCGCGCCGAACTCGGCGGCGAAGAACCGGGTGCGGCTGTACAGGTGCGGCTGGAACACCGCGACGATCCGCCCGCCCTCGCCCTTCTGGCCGAGGTAGTCGCGGGTGGCCTCCAGGTCGGCGGTCAGCTCCGTCGGGTGGTGGGCGTAGCTGTCGAACACCTCGACGCCGCCCGCCTCGCCCTTGCGCTCCAGCCGCCGCATCGACCCGGTGAACGACGCCAGGCCGGCGCGCACCGCGTCGAAGCCGTGGCCGAGGAGCCGCGCGACCGCGACGGCGGCGGTGGCGTTGTGCGCGTAGTGCCGTCCCGGCACCTCCAGGCGCACCTCGCCGAGGCCCTCGATCTCGAAGCTGGAACCCAGGCCGCGCGGGGTGAACCCGGTGATGCGCAGGTCGGCGTCGTCCGCCTCGCCGTAGGTGGTCACGCTCAGGCCGCGCTCGCGGGCGAGCGCGGCCAGCTCGCGGGCGACCGGGTCGTCGGACCCGGCGACCAGCGCGCCGCCGGGCACGACGCGTCCGGCGAACGCCGCGAAGTTCTCCTTGACCTTCTCGAACGCCCCGTAGTTGTCGAGGTGGTCGGCCTCCACGTTGGTGACCACCGCGATGTGCGGGCTGTAGCGCAGGAACGAGCCGTCGCTCTCGTCGGCCTCCGCGACGAACACGTCGCCGGTGCCCTCGTCGGCGCCGAGCCCGGTGGTGACAAGCTGCCCGCCGATGCAGTAGGACGGGTCGTCGCCCGCGTGCTGGAGAGCGACGGTCAGCATCGACGTCGTCGTCGTCTTGCCGTGGGTGCCCGCCACCGCCACCGCGCGGCGGCCGGCCATCAGCGCGGCCAGCGCCTCGGAGCGGTGCAGGACGCGCAGGCCGCGCTCCCGCGCCGCGACCAGCTCCGGGTTCGTCTCGCGGATGGCGGTGGAGACGACCACCGTGTCGGCGTCGCCGACATGCGCGGCGTCGTGCCCGACGAACACCTTGGCGCCGAGGTCGCCGAGCTGGGTGAGCAGCTCGGAGTCGCGGGCGTCGCTGCCGGACACGGCGAGGCCGCGGCGCAGCATGATGCGGGCGATGCCGGACATCCCCGCGCCCCCGATCGCGATGAAGTGGACCCGGCCGAGGTCGCCGGCGGGCACGACGTCGCGGGGACCGCCCAGGCTCATCGGGCGGAGCCCGCCGAGTGGACCACGTCGTACACCATCTTCGCGAGCGCGACGTCGGCGTCGCGGCGGCCCATCTTGCCCGCGGCCTCCGACATGTGCGCCACCCGGCCCGGGTCGGCCAGCACCGGCAGCAGGTGCCGCGCGATCCAGTCGGGCGACAGCTCGGCGTTGTCGACGAGCATCCCGCCGCCCGCCTCCACGATCGGCTGGGCGTTCAGCCGCTGCTCGCCGTTGCCGATCGGGAGCGGCACGTACACCGCGGGCAGCGCGACCGCGGCGAGTTCCGCGCACGTCATCGCGCCGGCGCGGCACATGGCCATGTCGGCGGCGGCGTAGGCGAGGTCCATCCGGTCGCAGTACGGGATCGTGACGTACTGCGGGCCGCCCGCCGCCTGCTCGGGCTCCTCGGTGTTCTTCGGCCCGACGATGTGCAGCACCTGGATGCCCGCCTGCCGGAAGTACGGCGCGGCGGCGACCGCGGCCTGGTTGAGGGACCGGGCGCCCTGCGACCCGCCGAAGATCAGCAGCGTCGGCATGTCGGGGAGGAGACCGAAGTACGAGCGGGCCTTGTCGCCCATCGCGAGCCGGTCGAGCGTGGCGATCTCGCGGCGCAGCGGGATGCCGACGAACGTCGGGTTCGGCAGGGGCGAGTCGGCGTGCGAGACGGCGACGTGCTCGGTGAAGCGGGCGCCGAGCTTGTTGGCGAGGCCGGGCTTGGGGTTGGCCTCGTGGACGATGATCGGGACCTTGCGCTTGCGCGCGGCCAGGTAGCCGGGGGTGGCGACGTAGCCGCCGAACCCGACCAGGATGTCGGCCTGCGCCTGGTCGAGGACGGCCGCCGCCGCGTTGATGGCGCCGCGCAGCCGGCCGGGGACCGACAGCAGCCGCGGGGTCAGCGTGCGCGGCAGCGGCACCGGCGGGATCAGCGCGAGCTCGTAGCCCCGCTGCGGGACGAGCCGGGTCTCCAGACCTCGTTCGGTCCCGAGGCAGACGACCCCGACGTGCGGGTCACCCCGGCGCAGCGCGTCCGCGAGAGCCAGGGCGGGCTCGATGTGTCCGGCGGTGCCGCCGCCGGCCAGGACAACCCTCATGCTCGTTGACAACTCCTCAGCATGTTAGAAGGGGGAAATTTCAACGCCGTGCCAGACCCAGCCAGCTTAGAGCCCTCACGACCGGTCCGGGGCCCCGTGCGGAGAGTGCCTGCCGCGCACCGGGCTCGCGTTTCGCGAACCCGAGCAGCATCCCGAGCGCGAACAGGGTCGGGATGAGCGCCGAACCGCCGTAGGACACCAGCGGCAGCGGGATCCCGGTGATGGGCAGGACGCCGATGACGGCGCCGATGTTCACGATGGCCTGCACGACCAGCCACGCCGTGGCGCCCGCGGCGGCCAGCCGGGTGAACGGGTCGTGCACCCGCCGGGCGATCCGCAGGCCCGCGTAGGCGAGCAGCCCGAACAGCCCGAGCACGACGAGGGTGCCGACGAGCCCGAACTCCTCCCCCACGATCGCGAAGATGAAGTCGGTCTCGGCGTGCGGGAGGTAGTCCCATTTGGCGCGCCCCTCCCCGAGGCCCGTGCCGAACAGGCCGCCGGACGCGACCGCGAACAGCCCCTGCGTGCCCTGGTAGTTGATCGTGAGCTGGTTGCCGGACGGGTCGAGGAACCCGGTGAGCCGCTGCATCCGGTACGGCTCGACGACGATGAGGATCGACACCAGCAGGCACACGAGCCCGGCGATGCCGACGAACAGCCGCCCCGGCGCGCCGACGACCCACAGCAGCGACAGGAAGATGGTGAGGAGCACCAGCGTGGTGCCGAGGTCGCTGCCCAGCATGACCAGCAGGACGAGCAGGCCGGCGCCCGGCATCAGCGGGACGAGCAGCGGCCGCCACTCGGTGAGCTGGCCGAGCCGGTCCTTGCGGGCCAGCACGTCCGCGCCCCACAGCATGAGCGCGAGCTTGGCGAGCTCGGACGGCTGGATCTGCACCGGCCCGACGTCGATCCAGCGGGTGGCGCCGTTCACGTTGCGGCCGAGGCCGGGGATCAGCACCATCGTCAGCGCGACGACCGACAGCAGCAGCAGCGGGTAGGCCAGCGCCCGGAACGTCCTGACGGGCAGCCGCGACGCCAGCCACATGCCGGGCAGCCCGATCGCCATCCACATCGCCTGCTTCTGGAACAGCGTGTACGCCGACCCGGTCGCCTGGAGCTGGTCGACGCTGGACGCCGACAGCACCATCGTCAGGCCGAGCGCGAGCAGCATCACCGAGCAGCCCAGCACCAGGTAATAGGACGTGAGGGGACGGTCGAGCAGCCCGACGGCGGCGACCACCTGCTCCCGCGGCCCCGAACGCCGTCCGTGCTCCTCCTCGGCCGCGGCCGTCATCGCTACCGGGCCAGGCGCTCGACGGCGGCGATGAACGCCTCGCCGCGGGCCGGATAGTCGGCGAACATGTCGAAGGACGCCCCGACGGGGGCGAGCAGCACGGTGTCGCCGGGGCGGGCGAGGGCGGTGGCTTCGGTGACGACGCGGTCCATCGCCCCAGTGTCGGTGTCGGGGACGTCCACGACCGGGACATCCGGGGCGTGTCGCGCGAGTGCCTCGGCGATCCGGTGCCGGTCGCGGCCGATCAGCACGGCGGCGCGGAGCCGTCCGGCGCACGAGCGCACCAGGTCGTCGACGTCGAGGCCCTTGAGGAGGCCGCCCGCGATCCACACGACCGGCTCGAACGCGTTGAGGGACGCGGCGGCGGCGTGCGGCTGGGTCGCCTTGGAGTCGTTGACGTAGGCGACTCCGGCGACGTCCGCGACGTGCTGGATGCGGTGCGGCTCGGGCACGAACGCGCGCAGCCCGTCCCGGACGGCCTCGGGCGGCACCCCGTACGCGCGGGCGAGCCCGGCGGCGGCCAGCGCGTTGGCGACGTTGTGCGGCGCGAACGGATGAACGTCCCCGACCGCGCCCAGCTCGGCCGCCTCGCTCGCCTGCCCGGTGAACGCGCGGTCGACGAGCAGCTCCTCGACGACGCCGAGTTCGCCGGGGCGCGGCACCTGGAGGGTGAAGCCGACCCGGCGCTCGACGCCTTCGGCGCGTTCGGCGAGGGCCGTGGACGTGTCGTCGTCGGCGTTGTGGACGGCGATCGAGCCCGGGGTGAAGATCTTGGCCTTGGCGGCGACGTAGGCGTCCATGGAGCCGTGCCAGTCGAGGTGGTCGGGCGCGACGTTCAGCACCGCCGCCGCGTAGGGCGCGAGCGAGCTCGACCAGTGCAGCTGGTAGCTCGACAGCTCGACGGCCAGCACGTCGTACGGCCCGGCCACCGCCTCCACGATCGGCGTGCCCACGTTCCCCACCGCGAGGGCCTTGTGCCCGGCGGCGGTGAGCATGCAGGCCAGCATCCGGACGACGGTGGTCTTGCCGTCCGTGCCGGTGATGGCCAGCCACGGCGCCGCGTCCCGGGGACGGAGCCGCCACGCCAGCTCGACCTCGCCGATGATCTCGATCCCGGCGGTGGCGGCCGCGGCGAGCAGCGGCACGTCCGGACGCCAGCCCGGCGAGGTCACCACGAGGTCGGTGCCGCCGGGCAGCCCCTCACCGTCGCCGAGCCGGACCGTGACCCCGCGGGCCTCCAGCTCGGCGGCGTGCCCGCGCTGCTCCTCGTCGTCGCGCGCGTCCACGACGGTGACGCGGGCGCCATGCCCGGCGAGCACCCGGGCGGCGGCCCGCCCCGACACGCCCAGCCCGGCGACGCAGACGCTCCGCCCGTCCCAAGTGGCGTTGCTCATTCCTGTTTCCTGCGGGGGGACGACCCCCCGCGCCCCCCGGTTCGCTTCGCTCATTCCTTCGGCATCCATTCCAGGTAGAACAGCCCGATACCGATCGCGACGAAGAGCGCGGACATCAGCCAGAAGCGCACGACGATCGTCGTCTCCGCCCAGCCCGACAGCTCGAAGTGGTGCTGAAGCGGCGCCATCTTGAACACGCGCTTCTTGGTCATCTTGAACCCGCCCACCTGGATGATCACCGACAGGGTGATCATCACGATCAGCCCGCAGAGGATGGCGAGCAGGAACTGGGTGCGGGTGAGGATCGCGAGGCCGACCAGGACGCCGCCGAGGGCCAGCGAGCCGGTGTCGCCCATGAAGATCTTCGCGGGCGGCGCGTTCCACCACAGGAAGCCGAACACGCCGCCGAGCACGGCCGCGGCGACGACCGCGAGGTCGAGGGGGTCGCGGACGCTGTAGCAGTTCGGGGCGAGGGCGAAGTCGGTGCAGCTGTTGCGCAGCTGCCAGTTCCCGATGATGACGTAGGCGGCCAGCACCATCCCGGCGGGACCCGCGGCGAGGCCGTCGAGGCCGTCGGTCAGGTTGACGCCGTTGGACATGGCCGCGATCAGCAGCAGCGCCCACACCACGAACAGGTACGGGCCGATCGAGGGGCCGAAGTCGCGCAGGAAGGACAGGTGGGGGGCGGCGGGGGTGATGTCGTAACCGTTCGGGAAGTTGAGCGACCCGACGGCGAACACGACGCCGACGAGCACGATCCCGATCATCTTGGCGCCGCTGCGCAGGCCGAGGCTGCGCTGCTTGAACACCTTGATGTAGTCGTCCACGAACCCGACGGCGCCGAGACCGGTCATCAGGAACAGCACCAGGATGCCGGAGATCGTCGGCTCGTTCCCGGTGAACAGGTGCGCGGCGGCGTAGCCGACGAGCGAGCCGACGATGAAGACCGTCCCGCCCATCTGGGGGGTGCCGCGCTTGCTGGCGTGCGCCTCGGGGCCGTCGTCCCGGATCATCTGGCCGTAGCCGAGCCGGTTCATGATCCGGATCCACACGGGCGTGCCGACCATCACGAAGATCAGCGCGACCCCGGCCGCGATGATGATGTTGGTCATCGGCCGTCCTCCGCGAGGATCGCCTCGGCGGCCCGTTCGAGCCCGGCGACGCGGGAGGCCTTCACCAGCACGACGTCCCGCGGCGCGAGCCGCCCGCTGAGCGCGGCCACCGCCGCGCCGACGTCATCCACCTGCACGCACTCTCCCGTCCATGAACCCACCCGGCCTGCCCCGTCCGCCATCGCCGCCGCGTTCGCTCCCACGACGACGAGGCCGGCGACCCCGCTCCGCGCGGCATGCTCCCCGATCTTGGCATGTTCCGCGGCGGACGATGCGCCGAGTTCGGCCATTTCCCCCAGGACGGCGAAGGCGCGGCGGCCGCGGGCCATGTGCGCGAGGACGTCGAGCGCGGCGCGCATGGATTCGGGGTTGGCGTTGTAGGCGTCGTTCACGACGGTCACGCCGTCGGCCCGCTCGGTGACCTCCATCCGCCACCGGCTCACCGGCTCCGCCTGGGACAGGCCCTCGGCGATGTCGGCGGGCGTCATCCCGGCGGCCCGCGCCGCCGCCGCGGCGGCCAGCGCGTTCAGGACGGCGTGCGAGCCGTGCAGGCGCAGCGCGACCGGCGCCGAGCCCTCCGGCGTGACGAGGGTGAACCCGGCCCGGCCCTGCCCGTCGAGCGTCTCGTCCTCGGCGCGGACGGCGGCGTCCGGCGAGCGGCCGAACGTCACGACCTCGCCCCGCGTGCGGGACGCCATCGCGGCGACCAGCGGGTCGTCGGCGTTGAGGACGGCGGTCCCGCCGGGCGGCACCGCCTCGACGATCTCGCCCTTGGCGCGGGCGATGTTCTCCCGGCTCCCGAACTCCCCGACGTGCGCGGTGCCGACGTTCAGCACCACCCCGACGTCGGGACGGGCGATGCCGGTCAGGTAGCCGATGTGGCCGATCCCGCGGGCGCCCATCTCCAGGACGAGATGCCGCGTCGCCGCCCCGGCGCGCAGCACGGTGAGCGGCAGCCCGATCTCGTTGTTGAACGACCCCGGCGGGAACACGGTCGGGCCCGCGCGGCCCGCGAGCTGCCCGATGAGGTCCTTGGTGGACGTCTTGCCCGCCGAGCCGGTGACGGCGATGACGGTCACGTCCGGCAGCCGCTCCAGCACGCCCCTCGCGAGCCGTCCGAGCGCCTCCTGGACGTCGCCCGCGACGACGCACGGCCCGTCCACGGGGCGTTGTGCCAGCGCGGCGGCGGCCCCGGCGGCGAACGCCGCGGAGGCGAAGTCGTGCCCGTCCGCGCGTTCGCCCTTCAGCGCCGCGAACAGCGCCCCCGGCTCCACGGCGCGGGAGTCGATCACGACGGGACCGCTCACCATGACGTCCGGAGGCCCGTGGAGGGTCCCTCCCGTGATCTCCGCGATCGTCGACAGCGGAAGTGGGATCACGCCTGCGTCCCGTCCCCTCTTGTCCCTTTCGAATGGCGCCGGAGCGCCTCCCGGACGACCTCGCGGTCGTCGAACGGGTGCACCGCCCCCGCCACGCTCTGCCCCTGCTCGTGGCCCTTGCCCGCGACGACGAGCACGTCGCCGCGGCGGGCCCGGCCCACGGCCAGCCCGATCGCGGCGGCCCGGTCCGGTTCCACCACGATGTGCGCCCGCTCGGCCTGCGGCACCTTGAGCCCGCCCTCGACCATAGCGGCGAGGATCACGAGCGGATCCTCCGACCTCGGGTTGTCGTCGGTGAAGTACGCCGTGTCGGCGAGCCGGGCCGCGGCCTCGCCCATCAGCGGGCGCTTGCCGCGGTCGCGGTCGCCGCCGCAGCCGATCACCACGGTGAGGTCGCCCTCGGTGACGGGCCGCAGCGCGGTCAGGACGGCCTCGACCGCGCCCGGCTTGTGCGAGTAGTCGACGAGGGTGACGAAGTCCTGGCCCTCGTCCACCCGCTCCAGCCGGCCGGGCACGCCGGGCAGGGACGCGACGCCGCGCACCGCCGCCTGCAGCGGGATGCCCGCCTCGACCAGCGCCACGATCGCGGCGAGCGCGTTGGCGACGTTGAACGGCCCCGCGAGCCGGACCTCGCCGTCGGCCTCGATGCCGCCGGGCCCGACGACGCGGAACACGCTGCCGTCGGCTCCGACGCGCACGTCCTCGGCCCACCAGTCGGCCGCCGGGTCGCCGGACGCCGAGAACGTCGTCACCGGCACGGTGGCGATGTCCAGCAGCTCGCGGCCGTGGTGGTCGTCGAGGTTGACGACGCCGACGCGGGAGTACTCGGGCGTGAACAGCCGGGCCTTGGTGAGGAAGTAGTCCTGCATGGTCGGGTGGTAGTCCAGGTGGTCCTGGGACAGGTTCGTGAACACCGCGACCTCGTAGGTCATGCCGCCGACCCGGCCCTGTTTCAGCGCATGGCTGGACACCTCCATCGCGGCGGCTCCGACGCCGCGCTCGCGCATCATCGCCAGCAGCGCGTGCAGGTCGGTCGCCTCCGGCGTGGTCAGCGCGCTCGGCACCCGGTCGCCGCCGACGCGGATCTCGACGCCGCCGACCAGCCCCGTCTCGATCCCGGCGGCGCGCAGGCCCGCGTCCAGCAGGAACACCGTCGTGGTCTTGCCGCTGGTGCCGGTGACGCCGATCGTCGTGATGTCGCGTCCCGGCTCCCCGTACACCCAGGACGCGGCGTCGCCGAGCCGGGCCCTGACGTCCGCCACCACCAGCACCGGCAGGCCCGCCGCCGCCGCCCGGTCGTACCCGTCGGGGTCGGTGAGGACCGCCGCCGCGCCCGCCTCCGCCGCCTGCGCGCAGAACTCGGCGCCGTGCGCGCGCGCGCCGGGCAGCGCCGCGTAGACGTCGCCGGGCAGCACCGCCCGCGAGTCGTGCGTGATGCCCGTTGCCGCCACCTCGTCCCAGCCGCCGCGCTCGATCCCGAGAAGCGCCGCGAGCCCGCTCAGCGGACGGGCCGGATTGGTGGTGGGACGCATAACGCTTCCTTCGCCGCGGGCGTTTCTTTCGGTACGGGCGGAGCGGGACCGCCGGTGCACGGATCGTGGTGGACTCACAGGCGAGGAGAGTACTCGCTGCGGTCAGTCTCGGGCGTGAATCTGAATGGTCGGCGGGCGGTTCCCCGTCGGCGGGACCTTCTCGGACCGAAGGGCGAAGCTCATCACGTCCTTGAAGACCGGCGCGGCCGCGTCGCCACCATAGTGGCTGCCCCGTTTGGGGTCCTGCAGCACGACCTGCACCACCAGCCGCGGATCGTCCGCCGGGGCGAACCCCGCGAACGACGCGGTGTAGCCGCCGCCGTCGTAGGTGCCGGTGCGCGGGTTGACGTTCTCGGCCGTGCCGGTCTTGCCCGCGACGCGGTACCCCTTGATCTGCGCCTTGGGGGCCGTGCCCTCCTCGGTCGTGACACCCTCCAGCATGTCGCTGATCTGCCTGGCCGTCCGCGCGCTGATCACCTGCTTGCGCGGCGGATCGGCGGCGGCGGTGAACTTGTCGTCGCCGCCGACGGTGCCCTCGACGAGGGTGGGCGCCACGCGGACGCCGCCGTTGGCGATCGTCGCGTAGACGCTCGCCATCTGCACCGCGTTGACCGAGACCGTCTGCCCGAACGCGATCGGGTACCGGTCGGTGCCCGACCACTGGGCGGGCGGCTTCAGCAGGCCGGCCGTCTCGCCGGGCAGCGGCAGCCCGGTCTTCTGGCCGAACCCGAAGTCGCGCAGCGTCTGGTAGAGCCGCTGCGAGGTGATGCTCTCGCTCGCCATGATGGTGCCGACGTTGCTGGACTTGGCGAGGACGCCCGCGAACGTCAGCCGCTCTGTGGCGTGGGAGTGCGAGTCCCTGAACGGGATGCCGTACTTCCTGATCACGTCGGGGACGGTGTAGGGGGTGTGCGGGGTGACGCCGCCGTGCTCCATGACGGCGGCGGCCGTGACGACCTTGCCGGTGCTGCCCGGCTCGTACGCCTCCTGCACCAGCGGGCTGCCCCACAGATTCCGTTCGGACTCGCCGTACTCGTTCGGGTCGAATCCGGGCGCCGACGCCATGGCGAGCAGCTTGCCGGTCCGCGGATCCATGACGATGACGCTGCCGCTCTTCGCCTTGGTGGCCTTGACCTGCTGCTCGATCGCCTGCTGCGCCTTGAACTGAAGGTCGCGCTTCAGCGTGAGCCGCACCCCGCGGCCCGGCTTGGACGGACGCTTCTGGTCCTCGCCCATGGGGATGTGCTGGCCCTCGGGGCTGATCTCCACCCGCTGCCAGCCCTTGCGGCCGGCGAGCACGCCGTTCATCGAGCTCTCCAGCCCGGCGGCGCCGTTCCCCGTGTCGTTCACGAACCCTATGACGCTCGCGGCCAGTGAATCGTTGGGGTACTCCCGGCGATATTCGGGCAGCGTCCCGATTCCCAGGAGGTTCCATGAGGTGATCAGCCGGGCCTGGTCGGGCCGGACGCCGTGCGCCAGGTACACGAACCGCGTGTCGGGCTTGGCGAGCTGCTTCATCAGCGTCGCGGGGTTCAGGCCGAGCGTCGGGGCCAGCGCGTTCACGATGCCCTGCCGCTTGGCGGGCGTGATCAGCGTCGGGTCGGCGTAGATCGCCCGCGCCTCCACCGTCATGGCGAGCGGATGGCCCTGCGCGTCGAGGATGTCGCCGCGGATCGCGGGCAGCTCGATCCGCTGCAGCCGCTGCCGCATCGCCTGCTCGGAGTACTTGCCGGACTCGATCGTCTGGAGCTGGACGAGCCGTCCGGCGAAAAGCGACAGCACGAACGCGACGACGAGCAGCCCGACGTTCAGCCGTTTGAGCGGGTCACGCCGGTGGAACGGGACACGTGGCCGCGGGGGCCGGGGCGGCGGGCGCCGCCCCGGGCCCGCGCCGCCGGGACGCGGCGCGCGCCCGGCCCCGTCCGCCGGGGCGCGCTTGGGCCTGGTGGCGGGGGCGTCCTTCGCCGTCCCGCCCGCGCGCCCCTTCCCGGGCGCGGCCTTGCCGGGCGCCTTCTTCTGCGCGGGCTTCTGGGCGGGCTTCTGGGCGGGCTTCTGGGCGGGCTTGCGCACCGGCGGCTGGGCGGGCTTGTTCGGGCCGGGCTTCTTGGTGGGCGTACCGGTGGCCCCCGCGTCGTCGCGTGCCGTCTCCCGGCGCGGCGGCTTCGCGCGCGGGGTCTCCTTGCGCGGGGCCTCCTTGCGCGGTACGGGGCCCATGCCTCCGCGCGCGGGACGGCGGGCGGCGCCGCCCTTCGTACCCGGCCGTCCCGTGCCGTCCGAGCCGCGTCGCCGGCCGGGCGGAGGCCCGGCGGTCCCGCGTCCCGGCCGTTTCGTCACCGGGTGCCCTGCCCGGCGGCGGCCGGCGGGACGCCGTCACCGGGCACCACGGTGCCGGGGACGCCGAGCACGCCCGCGGCGCCGGCCGCCCCGGCGGCCTCGGGCGGCACGGGACGGACCGTCCCGCCGCTCGCCCTGCCGGTGCCGGGGTAGAAGAAGGCCGGGTTCTCGGGCAGGCGCATGTTCTGCGCCTCCGCCTTCTTCGCCAGCTCCGCCGGGGAGTCGCCGTGCGCGATGTCCTCCTCCAGCGCCTGCCGCTGCTGGTCGAGCCGCTCGTTGCTCTGCTGCAGCCGCGTCAGGGTGAACGCGTCCTCCGCGAGGACGGTGTTGAGCAACAGCAGGCTCACCAGGGCGCCGCCGAGCAGCCCGACGATGAGCAGCACGAACGGCGCGCGCGGCGGCGAGTGCGCCGCCGTCCGCCTCGCGGTGCCCTTGGACACCGCCTTGGACACCGGTTTGGGCGCCGCCTTGGACGCGGTCTTGGGTGCCGCCTTGGCCGTGCCCTTCGGCATGGCCTTGGGCGCGGTCTTGGGCGCGGCCTTGGGCGTGGTCGTGGCCGCCGCCGCGGGCTTGTCGGGCGTGCGCCGCGTGGGCGTCCGCTTCGCGGGCGGCTTCCTGGGCGCCTTGGGCGGCGGCCGCCTGGTCGTCGTGGTCATGTCGCCTCCCGGACCCGCTCGGCGGCGCGCATCCGCACCGATCCGGCCCGTGGGTTGGTCGTGGTCTCCTCGTCGGACGGCAGCTCCGCCCCGCGTGTTAGAAGCCGGAACCTCGGCTCGTGTTCGGGCAGCGGGACGGGCAGGTCCGGCGGGGTGGTGTCGGCCGCCTGGGCGGCGAGGACCTGCTTGGTGATGCGGTCCTCAAGGGAGTGGTAGCTGAGGACGGCGACCCGGCCGCCGACCGGGAGCGCGTCGAGGGCGGCGGGCAGGGCCCGGCGCCAGCTGTCGAGTTCTCCGTTCACCTCGATGCGCAGCGCCTGGAAGGTGCGCTTGGCCGGGTTGCCGCCGGTGCGGCGGGTCGCGGCCGGGATGGACGCGCGCACCAGGTCGGCGAGCCGGCGGGTGGAGTCGAGCGGCGCGCGCTCGCGCTCGCGGACGATCGCGGCCGCGATGCGCTGGGCGAACCGCTCCTCGCCGTACTCGCGCAGGATGCGCGCGAGCTCGGCGGGCGGGTACCCGTTGACGACCTCGGCCGCGGTGAGCCGCTGGTCGCGGTCCATCCGCATGTCGAGAGGCGCGTCGTAGGAGTAGGCGAAACCGCGTCCGGCCTCGTCGAGCTGCGGGGAGGAGACGCCGAGGTCGAACAGGACGGCGTCCACCACGGGGACGCCGAGCCGGCGCAGGACGGCGGGGATCTCGTCGTAGACGGCGTGCTCCAGGGTGACCCGGTCGCCGAACGGGGCGAGCCTGCGCGCCGAGCGTTCCAGCGCGGTGGCGTCGCGGTCGAGGCCGATGAGGCGCAGCCGCGGGACGGCCCGCAGCATCGCCTCGGCGTGACCGCCCATGCCGAGGGTGGCGTCGAGGTAGACGGGGTCGCGTCCGGTGGTCTCGCCGGTCACGGAGGTGAGCGCGGGGGTGAGTACTGTCAAAACGCGACCGAGCATGACCGGTACGTGACCGGACTTGGCCGCGTGGTCTCCCACGTCCATGGTTCCACCCCCTGTGGTGCCACTTCGCTCGCGGACTGCGTGGCGTCGCCGGCGGACCGTCCTCCAGCCCCCACCCGCCACCATTCAACGGACGAGCTCCGCTCGGCGAATCGGCTGATCCCCTGGCGGCGGCCTCGCCCGGCCAGGTCCCCATCCGCTGCCCTTGGGAAGGCACCGCGTGGTTGCGCGGGGGTTCGCCGTCTGGCGCCGGGGAAGCTGCGCCAGCTGGCTAGGAGAGCGGCTGGAGACCTGGCCGAACGTGGGCCATAGCCGGTCATCGGACCGACGAGTCGTTTCTCAGAGGATCCCTGGCAACACCTCCTCCGACACGTCGGAGAACGTCTCCTCTTCCTGCTCCAGGTAGGTCTCCCACGCCTGCGCGTCCCAGATCTCGAGTCGCGTGTTGGCGCCGATGACCGTGCAGTCGCGGGTGAGACCCGCGTACTTGCGGAGCGGCGGAGGTATGGTGACGCGGCCCTGCTTGTCGGGAACCTCGTCGGAAGCGCTGGCGAAGAAGACCCGGCTGTAGCCGCGCACGGCCTTCTCGGTGACCGGTGCGGCACGCAGAGCCTCGGTTATCCGCTGGAACTCCGCCATGGGGAAGACGTACAGGCAGCGCTCCTGGCCCTTCGTGATCACCAATCCCCCCGACAGCTCCTCGCGATATTTCGCCGGCAGGAACAGCCGTCCCTTGTCGTCGAGGCGCGGCGAATGGGTGCCGAGGAACACCGGCCCCACCTCCCGCGCCGCATGGGGCGCACCTGCTCCCCACGGCGCCCCACTCTACTCCACTCTTCCCCACCGTCAACAATAAAAACACGTTCCAGAGATCGATTCGGCGGGCGAAACCCCAGTTCAGAGGGGGTGGTGCGGGGTGGGGGCGCGCGGCGCGCCCTCCGCGTGCCGCGGCGCGGGAAATGTCCTCCCGGCCGTTCCGCCGGCGGGTCCACGGGTACGTGCGGGGCCGGGTGGAGTGAAGTGGTGCGGCGCCGGGGGTGAGGACCCCGGTCCCGTGAAGCACAATGGGCACGCGTTCACCGTGAACATCGCGGCGCGCCGCCCGACGACGTACTGTCGTTTGGGCGGACGCAAAGAGTGCCGCACCGGCGCGTGAAGGGACCGGGCTCCGAATGCGGGCCCAACACGTCGCGCGGCCGGACGGCTGAGGAGGGTTTGGTGGCAGTAGGAACGCACGGCGAGTCGTTCATGGAGACCGACCCCCCGGCATCCCACCCGGCCCGGCACGGCGCCAAGGGGGCGGCGGGTCCAGGACTCGACGGCCTCGCGCAGATCGCGAACAAGATCCGGGACGCGGTGGAGTCGGTGATCGAGGGCAAGCCCTCGGCGGTGCGGCTCGCGCTGACGGTGCTGCTCGCGGAGGGGCACCTGCTGATAGAGGACGTCCCCGGCGTCGGCAAGACGATGCTCGCCAAGGCGCTCGCCCGCTCGGTCGACTGCTCGGTGCGGCGCGTGCAGTTCACGCCCGACCTGCTGCCCAGCGACATCACCGGCGTCAGCGCCTACAACCAGGAGCTGCGCGAGTTCGAGTTCAAGCCGGGCCCGGTGTTCGCCAACATCGTGGTCGGCGACGAGATCAACCGCGCGTCCCCGAAGACGCAGTCGGCGCTGCTGGAGTGCATGGAGGAGCGCCAGGTCACGGTGGACGGCACCACCTACACGCTGGAGCCGCCGTTCATGGTGATCTCCACGCAGAACCCGGTGGAGATGGAGGGCACCTATCCGCTGCCCGAGGCGCAGCGCGACCGGTTCACCGCCCGCATCTCGATGGGCTACCCCGACCCGGCCGCCGAGCTGGAGATGCTGGAGACGCACGGGGAGTCGTCGCCGCTCGACCGGCTCTCCCCCGTCGCGCACGCCGCCGACGTCCGCGACCTGATCGAGGTGGTGCGCCGCCAGCACGTGTCGGCGGCGGTGCGGCAGTACGCCATCGAGCTGGTCGCCGCGACCCGCGGCCATCCCGAGCTGCGGCTCGGCGCCTCGCCGCGGGCGACGCTGCACCTGGTCAGGGCGGCGCGGGCGTACGCGGCGCTGGACGACCGCGACTACGTCGTCCCCGACGACGTGCAGGACCTCGCCGTCCCCGTCCTCGCGCACCGGCTGCTGCCGACCGCCGAGGCGCAGGTCGACCGGCGCCGTCCCGAGCAGGTCGTCGCGGACCTGGTGAAGCGTCTGCCGGTGCCCTCCCACGGGAAGTGACCGTTGAGACGCGCGCTTGCCGGCCTCACCACGCGCGGGCGGTCCTTCGTGGCCGCCGGCGCGACCGCGATCGTGTGCGCGTTCGTCCTCGGCGAGCGCGACCTGCTGCGCGCCGGGGTGCTGGTGCTGGCGCTGCCGCTGCTGTGCACGCTCGCGGTGTCGCGGACCCGGTACCGGCTGGCGTGCGCGCGGCGGCTCGACCCGCCGCGGCTGCCGGTCGGCAAGGAGGCCCGCGTCGACCTGCGGCTGGAGAACGTGTCGCGGATGCCGAGCGGGCTGCTGATGGTGGAGGACCGGGTGCCCTACGCGCTCGGCGGGCGGGCCAGGTTCGTCCTCGACCGGATCGAGTCGCACGGTAAGCGGCAGCTCGGCTACCGGATCCGCTCGGACGTGCGCGGCCGCTTCCGGGTGGGGCCGCTGACCGTCCGGCTCGCAGACCCGTTCGGGATGGTGGAGCTGGTCCGCTCGTTCAGCCTGGCCGACACGCTGACGGTCACGCCGGCGATCCACCCGCTGCCGTCCGGGCGGCTGTCCGGCGTGTGGACGGGCGGCGGCGACAGCATCGCCAAGGCGGTGTCCGCGGCGGGCGAGGACGACGTGACGCCGCGCGAGTACCGGCACGGCGACGACCTGCGCCGCGTGCACTGGCGGTCCACGGCCCGGCACGGCGAGCTGATGGTGCGGCGCGAGGAGCAGCACTACCAGAGCAGCGGGACGCTGTTCCTCGACACCCGCCGCGTCGCGCACTGGGGCGACGGCCCCGGCGGCACGTTCGAGCAGGCCGTGTCGGCGACCGCGTCGATCGGGGTGCACCTGGTCCGGACGGGGATGAACCTGCGGTACGTCACCGAGGCGGGCGAGGCGCTGCCGGCCGCGCGGTCCGACGGGGCGTTCGAGGGGATGCTGCTGGACGCGCTGGCGGTGGCCCGCCGGTCCAAGGCGCGTTCGCTGTCGGCGGGGCTCGCGGCCCTGCGCGGCCTCGCGGGCGCGGCGCGGGAGGGCGACGGGCTGGTCATCGGGGTGTTCGGCGTGCTGTCGGAGGAGGAGGCGCGGTCGCTCGCGGCCATGCGGCGCGGCACCGGGACCTGCGTCGCGGTGCTCGTCGAGGGACGCGGGCGCGCCGCGGGCCGGCCACCGGGTGACGGCGGGCCCCCGGACGGCGGGACCTACAGCGAGCCCGCGGCCCGGCTGCTGCGGGCGGGCGGCTGGCGGGTGGTGATCGTCCGGTCGGCGGCGGAGCTGGCCGGGGTGTGGGCGCGGGCCGGGCGGGCCGGCGACGACTTCGTCAGGGACGGCTCATGAGGATCCGGATGACGATCATGGCCGGGCTGGCGACGCTCGCCGGCTCGGTCGGCCTCTACCCGCTGTTCGAGTCGGGGAAGTGGTTCTCGGCGGGGCTCGGCGCGGTGCTGGCGGTCGCCGGCGGGGGCGTGCTGGCGCGGCGGCTGCGGCTGCCGGCGCCCTTCAACCTGCTGTTCGGGCTGGCGGGCCTGCTGCTGTTCCTGAACCTGGTCTACGCGTCCGACCAGGCGTGGCTGGTGTTCATCCCGTCACCCGAGTCGGTGGGTCATCTCGGCGATCTGGCCGGGGACGGCTGGCGGTCGGCCAACCGGTACGCGGCGCCCGTCCCGGTCCTGCCGGGGATCGAGCTGATGGCCGCCGCCGGGATCGGGCTGGTCGCCGTCCTGGTCGACCTGCTGGCCGTGCGGATGCGCCGCGCCGCCCCGGCCGGGCTGCCGCTGCTCGCCATGTACAGCGTGCCCGCCGCGGTCCGCGAGGACGGTGTCAGCTGGCTGGCGTTCGGCGTCGGCGCGCTCGGCTTCCTCGCGCTGCTGATGTCCGACGCCCGCGAGCAGGTCGGCGGCTGGGGCCGGACGGTCACCTCGTTCCGCCAGCGGGACGTGCCGCTGGCGGGCGCGGACCATCGCCCGGAGGAGGGGGCCGTCCTGCCGGACGCGGCGGCGCTGGTGGCGTCCGGGCGCCGCATCGCGGCCGGCGCGGTCGCGATCGCGGTGCTGGTGCCGGCGGCCGTGCCGGGGTTGCAGCCGCGCGGCATGTTCGGCATCGGCGGCGAGGGCGGCGGCACGCAGACGGTGACCACGCCCGACCCGCTGGTGAGCCTGAAACGGGAGCTGACCAGGCAGGACGACTCGGTCGTCCTCACCTACCGGACGAACGACACCGAGGCGCCCGACTACCTGCGCCTGTACGCCCTCGACAAGTTCGAGGGCGACCGGTGGACGTACTCCCAGCTGGACAGCCGCGCCACCGACCGCCTCGACGAGCGCGACATCCCGCCGCCGCCGGGGCTGTCGATCGCCTCGTCCCGCGAGGTGACGACCAGGGTCGAGGTGCGGCCAGAGGTCAGGGACATGTCGTTCCTGCCGGTGCCGTACGCGCCGGCCAAGGTGTCGATCAGCGGTGACTGGCGGGTGGACGAGCGCTCGCTGATGATCTACTCGCTGCGCGACTCGGCGGACGGGCGCTCCTACACCGTCACGAGCCGGCGCGCGGAGCCGACGACCGCGCAGCTCGCCGCGTCGAACACCTACCCGGCCGAGATCGTGTCGCGCTACGGGGCGGTGCCGAAGAACGTCCCGAAGGAGGTCAGGGAACTCGCGGAGACGGTCACGGCCGGTTCGTCGACGCCGCTGGCGCAGGCGGTGCGGTTGCAGCGCTGGTTCACGCTGTCGGGCGGGTACACCTACGACCTGACCGCGCAGCCACCGAAGCGCGGCAGCGACCTGGTCGACTTCCTGTTGCACAGCAAGCGCGGCTACTGCGAGCAGTTCGCCGCGTCGATGGCGCTGCTGGCCCGGATCCTCAACATCCCGTCGCGGGTGGCGATGGGCTACACGTCGGGCAGCGAGTCCAAGCCCGGCGAGTTCACCGTCCGGTCGCGGGACGCGCACGCCTGGCCCGAGCTGTACTTCGAGGGCACCGGATGGGTGCGCTTCGAGCCGACGCCGTCGGGCGCCGGCGGGCAGGGCACCGCCGACACCCCCGACTACACCCTCCCCGCGGTCACCGGCGGGAGCGGGGAGAACGGCGAGAGCGAGCCCGAGTCGGAGACCACGTCGCCCTCCGCCGAGCAGTCCCCGACGCCGGAGCCGTCCACCCGGCACCGCAACGACAGGCGCGAGACCGGCGGCGCCGCCGCGCAGGACGAGGAGGACGGCGGGTTCTCCGCGACGCCGTGGCTGGCGGGCGGGGCGCTGGTGCTGCTGCTGATGGCCGTCCCGATGGCGCTGCGGATGCTCACCAGGCGGCGCCGCTGGGCGGCCCTGCTCTCGCCGCCGGAGTCACCGTCCGCGTCGCCGCCGCGCAAGCGCCCCGGGTCGCCGGGCGGCGCGGCCGCCGCCCGGGCGCCGGCGTCCGATCCCGCGGGCGCCGCGCACGCCGCGTGGCGGGAGATGCGCGCCGACGCGCTCGACCACGGGCTCGAATGGCGGGCCAGCGACTCCCCGCGCGCCACCGCGCGCCGCCTCGGCGAACTGGTGGAGCTGGACGACGAGGGCACGCGGGCCCTCACCCGCATCGCCCGCGCCGAGGAGCTGGCCCGCTACTCGCTGTCCCGCTCCCCCGAGCCGCCGGAGCGGCTGCGCGCGGACGTGCGGACCGTCCGGGAGGCGTTCGCCGCGTCCGTCAGCCCCACGACCCGCTGGCGCGCCCGGCTGCTGCCGCCGTCCACGGTGGAGCAGACCCGGGAGACGCTCCAGTCGGCCGGGAACCGCGCGCTGGACGCGACCGCCCGCCTGAGCGACCTACCGGCCCGCCTCCGCCGCAAGTAGGCGCCAGCCCACACCCCTGCGCACACACCCCGGACACACGTTCGCCCCGGCCCGCGCGGGAAGCCGCGCCCGGCCGGGGCCGTTCTGTCGAATGGGGGGTCAGTCGCCTTCGGTCCGGCGGCGCCAGCGTTCTTCCATGCGTTCCATGAAGCCCGCCTTGGCGGGCTTCGCCTGGCGGCCCTGCCTGGGCTGGCGGCCGCCGCCGCCCCGCGCGGGCTCGTTGCCGATGCCGGTCATCCGCTTCCAGCTCGTCAGCGCCCAGACGCAGCACACCACCATGAGCAGGAAGCCGGTGACGCTGACCGCGATGGTGACCGTGCCCTCGTTGATCACGAGGCCGGCCATCAGGGCGCCGACCCCGACGACGAACCCGAAGGCCGCCTTGACGATCCGGCGCTTGTAGTGGACCTGCGGGCTGGTCGAGCGAACCGCGTGAGCGAACTTCGGATCTTCGGCGTACAAGGCCGATTCGATCTGTTCGAGCATGCGCTGCTCGTGCTCAGAGAGCGGCACGGCACCTCCCAACGACAGCCCCACGGCGGGGATTGCGATGCAGGACGCGAACGTCAACGGTGATATGCCCAGAATACGAGCACTGTGCCGCGCACGAAAGCGGGCGTCCCCTTGAGGGCCCGCCGCCGGTCACCCCACAGTCATCTTTCATCGCGTTCCGTCCCTGCCGTCACGTCCGTCGCGTTCGTCGCCGTGCGCGCGCCGGACGAGCGCGGCGGGGCGGACCGCGCCGCGGCCGAACCGGTGCGCGACCTGGTCCATGGCTCGCTCGGCCTCACGCCAACCGCGTTCCGGCTCGTCGAAGGCGAGCTGGCGGGGGGCCGCGCCGGCCGGGCCCAGGTTCTCCACCCGCACACCGACCAACCGGAGTCGTACCCGTTCCAGCCCCGCGCCCTCATAGAGCTCCCGGGCTGTGACATAGATCACACGAGCGAGATCGGTGGGTTCGGCGAGCGTGCGGGCGCGCGTGATCGTCTTGAAGTTCGCCATCCGGAGTTTGACGCTCACCGTCCGGCCCGCGTTCCCGCTCGCGCGGAGCCGGGCGCCGACCCGCTCGGCCAGCCGCAGCAGCTCGCGGTGGATGACCTCAGGGTCGTCGACGTCGGTGTCGAACGTCTCCTCGGCGCCGATGCTCTTGTCGGGCGTGTGCGGGACGACCTCGCGCGGGTCGCGTCCCCAGGCCAGCTCGTGCAGATGGGCGCCCGTCGCGTTGCCCAGCTCGCGCTGGAGCGTGGCCAGGGGCACCTGGGCGAGCTGGCCGACGGTCCGCAGGCCGAGGCGGGTCAGGGTCTGCTCCGTCCGCTCCCCGACGCCCCACAGGGACGCGACGGGCAGCGGGTGCAGGAAATCGACGACGCCTCCGGCGGGCACGACGAGCAGCCCGTCGGGCTTGCACCGGGTCGAGGCCAGCTTCGCCACGAACTTGGTGCTCGCGACGCCGACCGAGCAGGTGATGCCCTGCTGGGCGCTGACCAGCTCGCGGATGTGCCGCGCGATCTCGGCGGGACGGCCGAGCCGCCGGCCCGCGCCCGCCACGTCCAGGAACGCCTCGTCCAGCGACAGGCCCTCCACCAGCGGGGTGACCGAGCGGAAGAGCTCGAACACGGCCGCGGACACGCGGGAGTACTTGTCGTGGTTCACCGGCAGGACGACGGCCCGCGGGCACAGCCGGCGCGCCCGCGTCATCGGCATCGCCGAGTGCACGCCGAACCCGCGCGCCTCGTAGGACGCCGCCGACACGACGCCGCGCGGCCCCGCCCCGCCGACGATGACGGGGCGTCCCCGCAGCTCGGGTCGCTCCAGCAGCTCGACGCTGACGAAGAACGCGTCCATGTCGACGTGCAGGATGTGGCAGCCGGTGTCGTCGGCGGGCGGGCCGGGCTGCGGCCCCGGCCGGTGCAGCTGCTGCTTGCGGCTCACGGTCTCATTCCGCCGGTTCGCCCGCCGCCGGCGGCTTGTCCGCCACCAGGTGCAGCTGGGTGGCGAGGTCGCGCAGGACGGGATGGACGGCCGCGGCCGACTCCAGCGCGATCAGGGAGTCGGCGGAGCCCGCGTCGCCGTCCAGCATCCCGGACGGCACCAGGTCGGCGAAGATCCGGACGCCGTGCAGCTCGGCGACGCGCAGCCCGGAGCCGCGCACCAGCGCCGACAGCGTCTCCCGGGTGAAGCGGCGGGGCATCCGGTCGCCCTCGCCCCACCGTCCGGACGGGGCGGCCAGCACCCGGCGGGCGTCGTCGAAGTGCCCGGCGAGCGCGCGGTGCAGCGCGGCGGCGATCTGCCCGGCGACGAGGACGCTGACGGAGCCGCCGGGTCGGACGGTGCCGGTCAGCGCGGCCATCGCCGCGGCGGGGTCGTCGACGTACTCCAGCACGCTGTGGCACAGCACCAGGTCGGCGGCGCCCGGGCCGAGCAGGTCGGGCAGGTCGACGGCGTCGCCCTGCATCGCGCGGACCGTCACCCCGGACTCGGCGGCGCGGCGTTCCAGTGCGGCGAGCGCGTCGGGGTTGGCGTCGACGACGGTGACCCGGTGCCCGAGCTCGGCGAGCGGCACGGCGAACCCGCCGGTGCCGCCGCCGACGTCCACGACCTCGCCGGGCCGCCCGGCCTCGGGCGCGATGCGATCGAGCACGGCGCGCAGGGCTTCCCAAAGAACGGCGCTGCGCACACGGCTGCCGCCTCGCACCCGTTTCTGCTGCCGGCCGGTCACAGCAACTCCCCTGACGTCGCTCATCGTGGCCCAGCCTAGCCGCCTGCGGCGCCCGTCCGGGCCCGGGCCGACGGCGCCGTTACACGACGGCTACCTGCGCGAGCGGGCCGCCGTCACGGCACAGGGGTCGCCGTCACAGGGAGAGGGAGGGCTTGAGTTGCTGGAGGCGGGACAGGAGGCCGTTGACGAAGCGCGGTGACTCGTCGGTGGACAGCTCGGTGGCGAGGCCGACCGCCTCACTGACGGCGACGCCGTCGGGGACGTCGTCGACCCACAGCAGCTCGTAGGCGCCCATCCGCAGGATGTTGCGGTCGACGGCGGGCATCCGCTCCAGCGTCCAGCCGGTCGCGTAGGTGGTGATCAGCTCGTCGATGCGTTCGCGGCGCTCCTGGACGCCCTCGATGAGGCGGACGGCGTGCGGGTACTCGGCGAGCTCGTCCTGGTTGGGACGGCCCCGCGCGGCGAGCACCGCGGACGGTTCCTCCTCCCGCAGCTCCGCCGCGAAAAGTATGTCGAGTGCGAGTTTGCGTGCCTTGGTGCGTGCGCTCATGCATGCCTCATGTGGGGGGCGACCCCCCACACCCCCCGGTTCGCTCCGCTCATGTCTTCAGCCGCTCGACTCAACCGCGGCCGAGGTACTCGCCGGAGCGGGTGTCGACCTTGACCTTCTCGCCGGTGGTGATGAACAGCGGCACCTGGATCTGCGCGCCGGTCTCCAGCGTGGCGGGCTTGCTGCCGCCGGTGGAGCGGTCGCCCTGAAGACCGGGCTCGGTCTCGGTGATCTCCAGCACGACGGCGGCGGGCAGCTCGATGTACAGCGGGTTGCCCTCGTTGAAGGCGATCGTGGCGTTCTGCTCGGGGAGCAGGTAGTTCGCCGCGGTGCCGACGACGGCCTCCGGGATGTGCGGCTGGTCGTAGGTCTCGGTGTCCATGAAGACGAAGTCCTCGCCCTCGCGGTAGAGGTACTGCATCTCCCGCTTGTCCACGCCGGCCACGTCGACCTTGGTGCCGGCGTTGAAGGTCTTGTCGACCACCTTGCCGGACAGCACGTTCTTGAGCTTGGTGCGGACGAACGCGCCGCCCTTGCCTGGCTTGACGTGCTGGAACTCCAGGACGGTCCACAGCTGGCCGTCGAGGTTCAGCGTCATGCCGTTCTTCAGGTCGTTCGTCGTCGCCACGTGAGTCGTTCTCCCGGTCGGTGGCCCGCGCGCCTAGAGGACGAGCAGGTCCTTGGTGGTTGTGGTGAGGAGCTCCGGCCCGCCGGGGCGGACCACGAGCGTGTCCTCGATGCGGACCCCGCCGCGACCCGTGAGATATACCCCCGGCTCCGCCGTGATCGGAACCCGGTCCATCAGCTTACCGGTCTTGTCGTACCCCATGAGCGGAGCCTCGTGGATCTCCAGGCCGACGCCGTGCCCGAGCCCGTGGGTGAAGTCGTCGCCGTGCCCGGCGTCCTTGATGATGTCGCGGGCGGCGGCGTCGACGGCCTTCGTCTCGGCGCCGGAGACGGCGGCGCCGACGGCGGCGAGCTGCGCGCGGTGGACCAGGTCGTACAGGTCGCGCTGCCAGCCGGCGGGCTCGCCGATCGCGACGGTGCGGGTCATGTCGGCGTGGTAGCCGCCGTACAGGGCGCCGAAGTCCATGGTGACGAGGTCGCCGGCCTGGAGCTCGCGGCCGCCGGGGTGATGGTGCGGGACGGCGCCGTTCGGCCCGGACGCGACGATCGACTCGAACGCGGGGCGCTCGGCGCCGAAGTCCACCATGGCGCGTTCGAGCGCGACCGCGACGGCCCGCTCGGTGACGCCGGCGCGGACCTCGGGGAGGACGGACGCGAACGCGCGGTCGGTGATGGCGCACGCCTCCCGCAGCAGCGCGATCTCCTCCTCGTCCTTGACCATGCGCAGCTCCTCGACCAGGTGGCCGAGCGGAGCCAGCTCCACTTCGGCGCGCGCGGCGAGGCCGGTGTGCTGCTCGACGGTGAGGTCGTGGGCCTCGAAGCCGACGCGGCGGTGCCCGTCGGCGGCGGCGCGCGCGGTCAGCGCCTCCAGCACGAGCCGGCCGACGACGATGGGCAGCTCGGGGCAGATCCGCTCGGCCATCCCGGCGTACCGGCCGTCGGTGGCGAGCACGGCCGGGCCCTCGGCCGGGACGAGCAGCGCGGCGCGCGAGCTGTCGAGGCCGGTCAGGTAGCGGACGTTGACGAGCCGGGTCACCAGCAGGGCCCCGGCGTCGCGTGCGGCGACGAGCGCGGCCAGCCGGCGGCGGCGCGCGAGGTGCGTCTCCCCCATGGTCAGACTCTAGATCAAGCCCCGCCCCCGCGGGGAGGCCGTCGGCCCCTGCACGTTGGCGGCCGCTACAGGTCGGCGGCCATTCGCTTGACCTGTTCGACGAGCGCGAGGCGGCTCTTGTGGTCGCCCGCGATCGGCGTCACGTTCAGCGTCGTGACCCCGGACTCCTTCATCGCGGCGAGCCGCTCCCTGACGTGGCCCTCGGGGCCGATGAGCGACATCTTCTCCAGCAGCTCGTGCGGGATCTTGGCGGCGGCCTCGTCCTTGCGGCCCGCGAGGTAGAGGTCCTGGATCTCCTCGGCCTCCTTCTCGAAGCCGTAGCGGCGGGCCAGGTCGTTGTAGAAGTTCCTGCCCTTGGCGCCCATGCCGCCGATGTAGAGCGCGGCCATCGGGCGGCCGAACTCCAGGAACCCCTGGACGTCGTCGCCGATGGCGAGTGCGGCCTGGCCGACGACGTCCAGCTCGCCGAGGGCGGGGTCGCGGCGCGCCTTGCCCGCGGCGAGGGACTCGCCCCACACGTCCTTCGCCTTCTCCGGCATGTAGAAGATCGGCTCCCAGGCGTCGGCGACCTCGGCGGTCAGCTCGACGTTCTTCGGGCCGATCGCGGCGACGAGGATCGGGATGTCGGCGCGCACCGGGTGGTTGATCAGCTTCAGCGGCTTGCCGAGCCCGGTGCCCTGACCGGCGGGCAGCGGCAGCGTGTAGTGCTTGCCGTCGTGCTCCAGCCGCTCGCGCCGCCACACCTTGCGGCAGATCTCGATGATCTCGCGGGTGCGGCCGATCGGCGCGGTGTAGGGGACGCCGTGGAAGCCCTCGATGACCTGCGGTCCCGACGCGCCGATGCCGAGCGTGAACCGGCCCTCGGAGACGAAGTCCAGGCCCGCGGCTGTCATCGCCGTCAGCGTCGGGGTCCGGGTGTAGAGCTGCAGGATCCCGGACGCGATCTCCAGCCGTTCGGTCTTGGCGGCGATGTAGCCGAGCTGGCTCACCGCGTCGAAGCTGTACGCCTCCGCGACGAACACGATGTCGAGGCCGGCCTTCTCGTAGTCGGCCAGCTCCTCGACGGTCTGCCGGAAACCGGCGTCGGAGTAGCTGAGCGACATTCCGATGCGCATCGGCGTTCCCTCCATGAACCGAATCTGATTCCAGGCGACGGTAACCTACCCGGGCGGTGCGTGCGCGCGGCAGGGTCGGACGAGGTCAGCCCAGGGCCGGGCCGTTCAGGGCGGTCAGGACCGTCCGGTACATGTCGGTGCGGATCTTCGCCACGACCCGGCCGTCCTTGGCCGCCATGGACGCGGCCAACTCGACGGCGGTGGGCAGGACCTCGTCCTCGGCGACGGCGCTGCGGACGATCCCGGCCGCCACCGCCTCCTCCGCCGGGTACCTGCGGCCGGTGAGCATCGCCTCGTGCGCGGTGGCCTTCGGCAGGCGCGCCCGGATCAGCGCGTCCATGCCCGGGGTGAAGCTCGTCCCGAGGTCGACCTCGGGCAGGCAGAAGTAGCCGCGGCCGGTCCGCATGACGGCGAAGTCGTGCGCGAGCGCGAGCATCGCGCCGCCGGCGAACGCGTGCCCGTTGAGCGCCGCGACGGTCGGCATCGGCAGCGACAGGATCCGCGCGTAGAGGCCGTGGACGCGGCGCAGGTAGTCCTCCAGCCGGTCGGGGTTGGCGCCGAGCCAGTCGAGGTCGAGGCCGTTGGAGTAGAACTTGCCGGTGCCCACGGTGACGAGGGCGCCCGGCCCACCGTCGCGCTCCACGGCGTTCGTCTCCACGGCGTTCTTCTCCACGGTGCCGAGCGCGTCTTCGACGGCGCCGAGGAACTCGGGGCCGAAGAGGTTCTCGCCGGAGTCGAACCGCAGGACGTACACGGCCCCGTCGCGCTGGAGATCGATCACGAAGGTTTCCTTCTTCCCTGCCCGAGACGACCTTACCCGTGAGTAGCTTCTCTATGACGCGCGTCATGGTCAATGCGCGAGGCCTATGATGAAGGTCATAATCGGGGGCATGGGGACCGACAGCCGGGAACGCATGGTGCGCAGCGCCGCCTACCTCTTCCGCGAGCGCGGCTACAGCGGCACCGGGTTCCGCGACGTCATCGCGCACAGCGGCGCCCCGCGCGGGTCGATCTACCACCATTTCCCCGGCGGCAAGGCGCAGCTCGCCGAGGAGGCCGTCCGCTACGCCGGCGACTTCCTCAACGCCGGGATCCTCGCCGCGACCGAGGGCGGCGACGCCGCGTCCGCCGTGGACGCCTTCGTCGGCTGGTGGCGGCAGGTCCTGATCAAAAGCGAGTTCCGCGCCGGATGCCCGGTCGTCGCCGTCACCGTGGAATGCCACGACGACGCCCCGCAGCTCGCCACGACCGCGGCGGCGGCGTTCGACCGCTGGCGCGACACCCTCGCCACCGGGCTCGGCAACGCCGGCGTCCCCGACGACCGCGCCGCCCGGCTGGCCCGCCTGATCGTCGCCGCGGTGGAGGGCGCGACGATCCTGTGCCGCGCGCACCGCGACGTCGCCCCGCTGGACGACGTCGTCGCCGAGCTCAAGGACCTGACGCGACGGGCCGTCCGGGAACCCTAGCCGCCGGGCTTCTCCGCGATCAGGTCGGCGATGGCCTGGAGGGCGAGGACGTACGACATCGCGCCGAACCCGGCGATCGTGCCCGTCGCGACGCCCGCGACGACGGACGTGTGCCGGAACTCCTCGCGGGTCGCCGGGTTGGTGATGTGGACCTCGACGAGCGGCGCTGTCCGCTGGGCGAGGGCGTCGCGCAGCGCGTACGAGTAGTGCGTGAACGCGGCCGGGTTCACGACCATCGGGAGACGCTCGTCGGCGGCCTCGTGCACCCAGCGCAGCATCTCCGCCTCGTCGTCGGTCTGCCGGAACTCGACGCTCAGGTCGAGGCGGCGGCCGGTGTCGCGGCACAGCGCGGCGATGTCGGCGAGCGTCGTCGTCCCGTACACGTCGGGTTCGCGGACGCCGAGCCGGCGCAGGTTCGGCCCGTTCAGGACGAGGACGCGGCTCATCGTGAGACCTCCCGGTAGGCGGCCGCGAGGAGGGACTCGTCCGGGCCTTCGAGGCGGCCGGGGGCGGCGACGCCGTCCAGGACGACGAACCGCAGCGTCGAGCCGCGCGACTTCTTGTCGATGGCCATCGTGGCGCGCAGGCCCGCCCAGTCGGCGGCGTAGGACACCGGGAGGCCCACGGACGTCAGGATGTCGCGGTGCCGCCGGACGACGTCGTCCGGCAGCCGCCCGGCGAGGCGCGCCAGCTCGGCCGCGTACACCATGCCGATCGCGACGGCGTGGCCGTGCCGGAACCGGTAGTCCTCGGCCTTCTCGATCGCGTGCGCGAGCGTGTGCCCGTAGTTGAGGATCTCGCGGAGGCCGCCCTCCCGCAGGTCGGCCGACACCACGTCCGCCTTCACCTGGACGGCGCGTTCGACCAGCTCGCGGGTGTGCGGGCCGTCCGGGGACGCGGCGCCCGCCGGGTCGTCCTCGACCAGCTCCAGGATCTTCGGGTCGGCGATGAAACCGGCCTTGACGATCTCGGCGAGCCCGCTGATGTAGTCCTCGCGCGGCATCGTGACCAGCGTGGTCAGCTCGCACAGCACCCCGGCCGGCGGGTGGAAGGCGCCGACGAGGTTCTTGCCCTCGGGGAGGTTGATGCCGGTCTTGCCGCCGACGGCCGCGTCGACCATGCCGAGCAGCGTCGTCGGGACGAGCACCACCGGGACGCCGCGCAGCCACGACGCCGCCGCGAACCCGGCGAGGTCGGTGGTCGCGCCGCCGCCGACGCCGACGACGACGTCCGTCCGGGTCATGCCGTGCCCGGCGAACGACGACCAGAGCCCGGCGAGCACCCCGGTCTCCTTGGCCGCCTCGCCGTCCGGGACGGGCAGCGCGTGGACGGCGTATCCGGCCTGTTCCAGCGCGCCGCACACGGGGCGGGCGATCTCCGGCAGGCCCTCGGCGTGGACGACGGCGACGGTCCGCGCGCGTTCGCCGACCATGTGGGGCAGTTCGCCGAGGACGCCGGTCCCGATGACGACGTCGTACGGCTCACCCCCGCCGACCCGAACGCGAGACCGCGTCACCCGTCCCCCAGCGCCTTGGCGATCTCTTCGACGATCTCTGCGGGCTCACGGCCGTCGGTGTCGACCTGGACGGTGCCGAGCCGCTCGTAGATCGGCAGCCGCTCCTCCAGCAGCTTGCGCATCTGGCTGCGCGGGTTCAGCACCAGCAGCGGCCGCGCCGCCGCGAGCCCGACCCGCTTGATCGCCTCCGACAGCCCGACCCGCAGATAGACGACGGTGTGCCCGCCGAGCAGCTCCTGCGTCTCAGCCGCCAGCACCGCGCCGCCGCCGAGCGCGACGACGCCCTGATGACCGGCGAGCGCCGCCGCGACGGCCGCGCGTTCCAGCTCGCGGAAGCGGTCCTCGCCGTCGTCGATGAAGATCTCGCCGATCGGCTTGCCCGCCGCGGCCTCGACGTCGGCGTCGGTGTCGCGCAGCGGCACGCCGAGCCGCTCCGCGAGCGCCGCGCCGATCGTGGTCTTGCCCGAGCCGGGCGGCCCGATGATGACTGCCTTCGGTCGCATGGTCAGCGGATCCCGTTCACTTGATGGTCAGGGACGACAGGTATCCCCGCAGGTTGCGGGCCGTCTCCTCGGCGGAGTCGCCGCCGAACTTCTCCAGCGCCGCGTCCGCCAGGACGAGCGCGACCATCGCCTCCGCGACGACCCCAGCGGCGGGCACGGCGGTGACGTCGCTGCGCTGGTTGATCGCCTTGGCGGGCTCGCCGGTCCGCACGTCGATGGTGTCGAGGCGGCGCGGGACGGTCGAGATCGGCTTCATCGCCGCCCGGACGCGCAGCGCCTCGCCGGTCGTCATGCCGCCCTCGACGCCGCCGGCGCGGTTCGTCCGGCGGCGGACGCCCTCGGGCGTGCCGTCGATCTCGTCGTGCGCGCGGGACCCGGGACGGCGCGCGGTGGTGAACCCGTCGCCGAGCTCCACGCCCTTGATCGCCTGGATGCCCATCAGCGCCCCGGCGAGCCGCGAGTCGAGCCGCCGGTCCCAGTGGACGTGGCTGCCGAGGCCGGGCGGCAGCCCGTAGGCGAGGACCTCCACGACACCGCCGAGCGTGTCCCCGGCCTTCTTCATGTCGTCGATGTGCGCGGCCATCGCGGCGGACGCGTCCGCGTCGAAGCAGCGCACCGGGCTCTCGTCCACGCGGGCGAGGTCGCCGGGCTCGGGCAGGACCCCCTCGGGCGCCTCGACCTCGCCGAGCGCGATCACGTGGCTGAGGACGTCCACGCCGAGCGCCTGCTTGAGGAACGCCTTGGCGACGGTCCCGAGCGCGACCCGCGCCGCCGTCTCCCGGGCGCTCGCCCGCTCCAGGACGGGCCGCGCGTCGTCGAAGCCGTACTTCTGCATGCCGACGAGGTCGGCGTGGCCGGGCCGCGGCTGCGACAGCGGCGCGTTCCGCGCCTGCGCCTCCAGCACCTCGGCGTCCACGGGGTCGGCCGACATGACCGTCTCCCACTTGGGCCACTCGGTGTTGCCGACCTCGATCGCGACCGGCCCGCCGAGCGTCGTCCCGTGCCGGACGCCGCCGACGATCGTCACCTGGTCCTGCTCGAACTTCATCCGGGCGCCCCGCCCGTGGCCGAGCCGCCGGCGGCGCAGCTCCTCGGCGATGTCGCCCGAGGTCACGCGCACACCGGCCGGCAGCCCCTCCACGATCGCGGTCAGGGCCTGGCCATGGGACTCCCCCGCGGTCAACCAGCGCAGCATGCCCCTGATCCTATTGAGTCCGCGCCGCCGCCCGTGACGGCGTCCACCATCTGGAAGGCTCGTCGGCGGAGGTGGGGGCTGTGCGGGAGCAGTTGCTGGAGCAGGCGCGGGCGTGCGCGGAACTGGGGTCGCCCATGTACGCGGAGCTGCTGGCACGGGCCGCGGACGACGCGGGCGGGATCGTCGCGGAGGTGCTCGGGGAACGGACGGAGACCGGCTTCGTCCTCGGGATGCTCGGGACGGTGCACCGGCTCGTCCTGGAAGGACGCGTGCCGGAGCTCGCGGCGCACTACCCGACCGCGGGCGGCGCCAAGGACCCCCTGGGCGCCTGGCCCGCGTTCCGCGACGTCCTGGCCGGGCACGCGGCGGAGATCAGGGCCGGGCTCGCCGACCCGCCGCAGACGAACGAGGTCGGGCGGGCGGCCCCGCTGGTCGGCGGGCTCCTCACGGTCGCCGCGGCCACCGGCCTGCCGGTACGGCTGCTGGAGATCGGTGCGAGCGCGGGCCTGAACCTGCGGGCCGACCACTTCCGGCTCCTGCACGAGCACGGCGCCCACGGGCCGGACTCCCCGGTGGTGCTGCCGGACGCGTGGCACGGCGCCGTCCCGCCCGATGTGCCGCTCGTCGTGACCGAACGGCTCGGCTGCGACCCGGCGCCGCTCGACCCGGCCTCGCCGGACGCGCGGCGGCGGCTGCTGTCGTACGTGTGGCCCGACCAGACGGCGCGGGTCGAGCGGCTGCGGGCGGCGTTCGAGGTGGCCGCGCGGGTCCCGGCGACGGTCGTGCGGGCGGGCGCCGCCGAGTTCCTGGACGGTCTCGCCCCGGTGGAGGGCGCCGCGACGGTCGTGTGGCATTCGTCGATGCGGCCGTACCTGTCGGACGACGAGGCGGCACGCGCCGTCCGGCACGTGGAGGCCGCGGGAGCCGCCGCCACCGGCGACGCGCCCGTGGCCTACCTGACGTTCGAGGGACGGGGCGCCTGTCTCGAATCCGTCCAGGCGGTGTCGCTGCGGACATGGCCGGACGGGAACCGCACGATCCTCGGCGAGGGCCCCGCCCACGGCCTCCCGACCACCTGGTTCTAGGCGATCTTGTGCCGGCGTGTCTCAGGCGCGGCGGGTGACGCTCAGTTCGACGCCGCCGACGATGCGGCCGCGGAGCAGTTCGGCGAGGCGGTCCGACACCCGCTGGACGGTGCGGCGCTCGTCGTGCCCGTCGACGACGGCGAACCGGACGGCCAGCTCCGTCGACTCGCCCTCGGTGACGCGGACGCCGCTGACGGACTGGTCGGAGCCGAACGCGGCCTCGACGGCGGCGAGGACGTCCGGGTCCTCGTGCGGGGGCGGGACGGGACGGCCCTCGGCGAGCAGGTGCAGGCGCAGGCCGTCCACGGCGAACGGGACGGGGCCCGCCACGTCCACGACCAGGGCGTCGGCGCCCTCGTCCAGGGTGGCGCGGCACGCGTCGGCGGCGCCGACCGCGACGGGACGGGCGTCGGCCCGCCACGCCTTCATCGTCTCGACGCAGGTGAAGCCGAGCACGCCGCGCCGCCCGTCGTCGCCGATCAGCGTGGGCAGCGCCATGTCGCTCGACTTCTCCCGGCGGAGCCCGCCGGGCGGCGTCTCCTCCTCTTCGGTGAGGACGGCGACGATCGGCACCAGCAGCCGCGTGCCCCGCAGCCGCCGCAGCACCACGTGCGCGCCGACGCGCCCGGCCGCGTAACCGGCGAGCGCCTCGCACAGCCGCGGGTCGGCGCCGCCGTCGTCCTCCGGGAACTGCGGTTCGGGAATGGTCAGTCCGGACACGGCAGGAAGGCTATATCCTCCAGCGACCGCCGTGGGTGTCTATCCGGATACTCTCCGTTTCCGCGCCGTCAGCCGAGATCGGCGATGGCGGCGACGGTGCCGCCGCCCGACGGGCCCTGATGCACGGCCGCGACCGACACGAACACCGCCGGATCGCCGGTGACGGACGCCGCGACGCCGCCGACGCACGCCTTGATCTGCCGGTGCCAGTGCACGTCGGAGTCGTCCAGCATGATGTTGCGGCGGCCCCGGACCGAGCCGGACGGGTCCGCCTCGCACTTGATGAACACGTTGACGAGCCGGTCGCCGAGGTCGGACGTGCGGGGACGCTCGGGCAGGTCCAGGCCGGTGGACCGGATCGCGTCCCAGATGCCGTCGGCGTCGAGCGCGTCGTTCATCACACCGTGCCCGGCGCGGTACCGGCCGCCGATGCCGCGCACGTTCCCGACGACGACGATCTGCGCCCGGTCCAGCTCCACGCCCGACGAGCACGACGCGACCGACGAGTACAGCGACAGGTCCTTGTGGATCCGGTCGGCGGACGGCGCGTCGATCTCGCCGAGCGCGACGGCGATGCCGAGCGCGGTCGTCGAATTGGAGACGTCCATCGACTTGAGCGTGTCCTCGGTGACGACGTCGCGGCCGCGCGACTTGGCGTCGTTGATGGTGTCGAGCGTCAGCAGCGGCGTCTTCGTCTGGACGTAGTGCACGTCTGCCGGGTCGTCGATCCCGGCGGTCTTCATCGCCTCGCGGACGCCTGCCGCGACCGTCTCGACCATCGCCGGGCGGCCGATGTCCTCCGGCCGGATGATCTCGCTCATCGCGACGCCGACCGACAGCCGCGGCTCGTCCGACCTCGGCGCGGCCGCCGGGTCGACGGTGGCGAACACGGTGGCGTGCGGGCTGAGGACGCCGTCGGTGCCGCCCGACCAGACCAGCGGGACGCGTCCGACCTCGTCCGCCGGGCGGGTGCCCTTGGCGATCAGCACCTCGCGGAACGCCCGGTCGGCGAGCAGCCGCGTGTAGTCGTTCACGCCGCCGTTGCCCTCGGTCTTGCCGACGACGGCGAGGACGCGGTCGGCGTCCAGGACGCCGTCGTCGATCAGCCGGGCCAGCCCGGACGCGTCGGTCACGCTCTCGATGGGGATCTTGCGGACTTCGATCGGATCGGGCACGTCATCGCTCCTCAGCTGCTCTGCCGACTCTCTACCCCGGATGGCGCCTCGGTGATCGTCCCGGCCGTGCCGCGCGCCGCGTCGCCGAGCCGGGCCGGCAGCTGCGCGGCGGGGTCCTTGTCGACGACGCCCTCGACGCCGCGGAGCGTCCCGTCCACGCGGGCCACGGGCACCCCGCCGCCGCCCGCCGCGACGACGACGTGGCCGGCGTCCAGCAGCGCCGCCGCGGCGCCCGCGTCCAGGATCTCCAGCGGCTCCGGGGACGCGACGACGCGCCGCCGGCCCCGCTCCCCGAACTCCCGCCACACCTCGCCGCGTGCCATGGCCCGGCGCGCGTCCGCCTCCGGGAAGTAGCGGCCGATCGGCTTGGCGGGGGCGGCGAACCCGGGATCGGACGCGTCCACGAGCGTCCGCGTCACGACCGCGGACACCGGACGCCCCGCGCCCCGTGCCGCCAGCGCCCGCTCCAGCGCGTTCATGATCATCACGCCGACGGGCGCCTGGGTCCGTGCGTGAGCGCGACCCGCGCGCCCGCCGCGACCAGATCCGCCACCGGCGCCATCGCCGCCTCGATCGCCGCCGCCTGGGCGGCCGGCGTGGCGCTGCCGTCCGGCGCGGTCATGGCGTTGCCGCCGAGCGCGACCAGGGTCCGCTCACCATCGAGCGCGCCCCCGCCGTTCCAGCTCACAGGCCGAACGCTAGCCGCGCCGGACGCGGCGCTCATGGGCGAAATCCGCCCAACGGGCGCCGCTTCTTCGGCACTTTCAGCGCAGGCGGGCCAGGCGCTCCACGGCCTCGTCGATGACCTCGTCCTTCTTGCAGAACGCGAAGCGGACGAAATGCGCGCCCGCCTCGGCGTCGTCGTAGAACACCTGGGTCGGGATCGCGACGACGCCCGCCTTCTCCGGCAGCGCCCGCGCCAGCGCCATGCCGTCGGTGAACCCCAGCGGCCGGATGTCGGCCTGCACGAAGTAGGTGCCCTGCGGCCGGTACGTGCTGAACCCGGCGGCCTCCAGGCCGGTGATGAGGCGGTCGCGCTTGGCCTGCAGCGACTTGCGCAGCTCCTCGACCCAGGGGATCTCGTTGGCCAGCGCGTAGGCGGCGGCCAGCTGGTAGGGGGCGCTGACGGCGTAGGTGAGGAACTGCTTCACCGTCTGGACGGCCCGGACGTACGGCTCGGGCGCGGTCACCCAGCCGGTCTTCCAGCCGGTGACGGAGAACGACTTGCCCGCCGACGACACCGACACCGTCCGCTCGCGCATCCCGTCGAGCGTGGCGAGCGGGATGTGCTCGGCGTCGTCGAACGTCAGGTACTCGTACACCTCGTCGGTGATCGCGACGAGGTCGTGCTCGCGGCACACACCGGCGATGGCCTCCAGCTCGGCGCGGGTGAACACGGTGCCCGCCGGGTTGTGCGGCGAGTTCACCAGGATCGCCCGGGTGCGGGGCCCGACGGCGGCGCGAAGCTCGTCCGGGTCGAACGTGAAGCGCCCCTCGACGGGACGCAGCGTGACCGGCCTGCGCACCGCCCCCGCCAGCGCGATCACGGCGGCGTACGAGTCGTAGTACGGCTCGAAGACGATCACCTCGTCGCCGGGGCCCGCGAGCGCGAGCACCGACGCCGCGATGCCCTCCGTCGCGCCCACGGTGACGAACACCTCGGTGGCCGGGTCGTACGACAGCCCGTACCGTTCAAGCCGCTGCGCCGCGACCGCCTCCCGGAGTTCCACAAGGCCGGGTCCTGGCGGATACTGGTTCGCTCCCGCCTGGATCGCCTCAATCGCAGCGTCCATGACGACCTGCGAGGGGCCGCTGTCGGGAAAACCCTGGCCTAGATTGATGGACTCGGTGCGGACGGCGAGTGCTGACATCTCGGCGAAGATCGTCTCGCCGAATCCCTGCATGCGTTGCACCAGTGGCTCAGTCACGCCGCAAGCCTAATAGGGTATCCCCGCGTGCGCGGGGAGCACGGCCCGTCGTCGTCGGGCAAACCCTGTCCAAGTGGACCATCCCCGCGTACACAGGGAGCATCACGGAAGGAAGTTTATCAGTCGCAGAATGTAGTCAGATCCAGCCCATGTCCCTGGCGGCGCGGGCGGCGGCCACGCGGGTGGGCTCGCCCAGTTTGGTCATGGCGGTGGAGAGGTAGTTGCGGACGGTGCCCTCGGACAGGTGCAGCTGCGTCGCGATGCGGGCGGTCTCGGTGCCGGCGCCGGTGAGGCGTAGGATCTCGCGTTCGCGGTCGGTGAGCGGGTTGTCGCCGGCGGCCATGGCGCTGGCGGCGAGCTCGGCGTCCAGGTAGCGGCCGCCGGCGTGGATCTTGCGGATGGCGGCGGCCAGCTCCTGCGTGGGGGCGTCCTTGGCGACGAAGCCGCGGACCCCGGCGGCCATGGCGCGGCGCAGGTAGCCGGGACGGCCGAAGCTGGTGAGGATGCAGATCGCGCAGCGGGCGCCGGACGCGCCCAGCCGTTCGGCGACGGTGAGGCCGTCCGCGCCCGGCATCTCGATGTCGAGGACGGCGACGTCCGGGGCGTGCTCGGCGACCGCGGCGGCGACCTCGTCGCCGCGGCTGACCTCGGCGACGACGTCGAGGTCGGGTTCCAGGCCGAGCAGCGCGGCGACGGCGCCGCGGATGAGGTGCTCGTCGTCGGCGAGCAGGACGCGGATCACGCCGTTCTCCCGGCGGGCTCGGCGGGCGCGGTGTTCCCGGCCGGTTCCTGGAGCGGGACGACGGCGCGCAGCAGGAAGCCGTCGCGGTCGTGGGGCCCGGAGGTGATCTCACCGCCGAGCACGGCGACGCGTTCGGTGAGGCCGGTGAGGCCCGAGCCGTCGCCGTCGCGCCGCCCGGCGGCCGGGGCGCGGACGCCGTCGTTGCGCATCTCCAGGACCACCGAGCCGTCGTAGGGCGTGAGCGTGACGGCGCAGCGGCGCGCCTCGCTGTGCTTGATCACGTTGGTGGTGCCCTCGCGGATGACCCAGGCCAGCGCCGAGCGAACCTCCGGCGGCAGCGTGTCCGGGAGGTCGCCGATCTCGCAGCGGATCCCGGCGGCCTCCAGCACCGCGCGGGCCCCGGCCAGCTCGGCGTCCAGCTCGACGGCACGGTACCCACTGACGGCGGACCGTACCTCGCGCAGCGCCTCGCGGGCGGTGCGGCGGACGTCGGCCATCTCGGCGCCCGCGCGGTCCGGGTCGGTGCCCGCCATCCGCATGGCCAGCTCGCTCTTCACCGCGATGAGGGACAGGCTGTGGCCGAGCAGGTCGTGCAGGTCGCGGGAGAAGCGGAGCCGCTCCTCGGTGACGGCGAGCCGGGCGAGGGCGTCGCGGGCCGCGTGCGCCTCCTGGTGCATGTCCCACATGCGGCGCTGATAGCCGTTGACGAACACGACGATCCCGCAGCCCGCGGTGTAGAGCACGAACATCAGCGGGAGGAGGCCGTACCAGGGCAGGTCACCGTCCGGGTGGAGGCGTTCCACTGAGACGGTGGTGACCACCGAGCAGAAGGCGCCGGTGGCGCCGCACAGGACGGCGATCCGCCCGCGGCTCATCGGCGCCAGCGCCAGCGCCGACACCCAGAAGATCGGGATGATGGTGAACAGCGGGCTGGTGAGGATCATCAGGCTGAGCGCGGCCGCCACGGCCGCGCTGAGCGCGATGTCGCGGCGGGACGCCCCGCCCGCCAGGCCCGCCTTGACGAGGCGCGCGTAGTACCAGCTGAGCAGGGCGAGGCCCGCGAGCGCCGCGACCACGACGGGGACACCGGCGCGGCCGTCGGCGTAGGCCATCGCGAGGCCGGCGAGGCTCGGCCCGACGAACCCCACCGCGGCGCACAGGAACGAGCGGTACGTCACCCGGCGGTAGCGTTCCAGCCTGCGGGTGTCGCGCGCTTCGAGGTCCGCCGTCGTCGCGACCGTCATGTCCCGTCTCCTCCTCGTCTCGCACTGTAACCGGTGCGACACCCCATATGGCGACACCCCGGATCAGGCATGCCTCGGCTCCCAGCGGAACCAGCGGGTCGCGAGCGCGCGGCCGAGCACGCCCCAGAGGACGAGGACGCCGAACGACGGCAGGCAGGTGCGCCAGCCCTCCAGGACGCCGACGGACGGATGCGCCGAATGGTCGTGGAAGTCCTGCCCGAAGTACCCGGTCCTGGTGATCTCCACGACGGGGCTCAGCGGGACGAGCCGGCTGATCCGCGCGAGCCATCCGGGCAGGTCGTCCAGCGGGAACAGCACCCCGGCCCCGGCCAGGCAGCCGAACATGATCGGCAGGACGACGAGCTGCGCCAGCTCGGCGTTCGGGGTGATGCCGGCGATCGCGAACGCCAGCGCCGTGAAGACGGCGGCGCCGCCCGCGAGCCCGGCGAGGACGAGCACCGGGTCGGCGGGGAACCGGCCGCCGAGCGCGGTGCCGAGCACGACGAGCAGTGCCAGCGCCTGGACGGCGTACATCACGACCGCGGTCAGGACGTTGCCGCCGGTGATCTCCGCGTCCGACAGGGCGGTGCCGCGGAGGCGTTTGAGCGTCTGGTCCTCGCGCCGGGTGGTGAACACGGTGACGAGGTTCATGAAGACGGCGAACAGGAGGAAGAAGCCGAGGTGGCCGGTGCCCTGGAGGAGCGCGCCGTCCACGCCGCCGATGTCCTGGCCCTTCATCGGGACCAGCATCGCCGCGAACATCACCGGGAGGCCGAAGACGGTGAACACGGCGGTCCGGTTGCGCCAGAGGAGGGTGAGGTCGAGGCGGGAGACGCGCAGTGTCGCGGAGAGGTTCATCGGGTCGCTCCTTCTGCGGCGGTGCGGAGGAAGACGTCTTCGAGGGACGCGCTGCGGGCCTCCAGGCCGTCCAGCCGGACGCGTTCGCCGTCGGCCCAGCGCAGCAGCTCGTACAGGCCCGCCTGGAGACCGGAGCCCGCAGAGGAGGTGACCGTGTAGGTGGCGACGGCGCGGCCGCCGTCGACGGTGATGCCGGCGCGGGCGCCGCGCAGGACGGGCAGGTCGGCGACCTGGACGCGGCCCGGCATCCGGAAGCTGATGCGGTCGCCGTACCCGGCGACGACGTCGGCGACGGTCCCGGACGTCTCGATCCGGCCGCGGTGCAGGATGGCGAGCCGGTCGGCGAGCTGCTCGGCCTCCTCCAGGTAGTGCGTGGTCAGCAGGACGGTGGCGCCGCCCGCGACGACGTCCCGGACGATCTTCCAGGTGGCGTGCCTGGCCTCGGGGTCCATGCCGGTCGTGGGCTCGTCGAGGAACAGGACGGCGGGGCGGCCGAGCAGCGCGAGCGCGAGGTCGAGGCGGCGCTTCTGCCCGCCGGACAGCTGCCGCACCCGCACGTCCGCCTTCTCGGTGAGGCCGGCGAGCGCGACGGCCTCGTCGCGGTCGCGGGGCCCGGGGGTGAAGCCGCGCCAGTGGTCGACGGTCTCGGCGACGGTGAGGTCGGCGAAGAAGCCGCCCTCCTGGAGCATGATGCCCATCCGGGGGCGGACGGCGCGGCGCTCGCGGTGCGGGTCGCGGCCGAGGACCCGGACCGTGCCCTCGTGGACGGCCCGGTGCCCCTCCAGCGCTTCGAGCGTCGTGGTCTTCCCGGCGCCGTTCGTGCCGAGGAGCGCGAACAGCTCCCCCGCCCCGACCTCGAAGGAGATCCCGGCGACGGCCTCGAAGTCCCCGTACCGCTGGCGGAGCCCGTCGACGCGGATGGGTGGGTTCGTTTCCATGCCCTCAAGCGTCGCGAGCGGGCCGCGTCCGCCGGTAGGGGCGCTTATCACCGGTTCCGGCGGCGCCTGTCAGCCGATCGGCATGACACCTGTCACGCCGATCGGGCCGGTCACGCGGGCGGGCTGAGGCGGGTCTTGACGACCTTGCCCATGGCGTTGCGCGGCAGCGCGTCGACGAGGTGCACCACGCGGGGGCGCTTGTGGACCGACAGCCGCCCCGCCACGAAGTCGATCAGCTGCGGCGCGCCGACGCCGTCGGCGACGACGTAGGCGGTGACCTGCTCGCCGAGGTCGTCGTGCGGGGTTCCGACGACGGCGGCCTCGCGGACGTCCGGGTGCGCGAGCAGCGCGTTCTCGATCTCGCCCGCGCCGATCCGGTAGCCGCCGCTCTTGATCAGGTCGGTGGACGCGCGGCCGACGACGCGGTGCCAGCCGTCCGGCCCGATGGTCGCGATGTCGCCGGTGCGGAACCAGCCGTCGCCGGTGAACGACCTCGCGGTGGCGTCCGGGCGGTTGAGGTACCCCTTGAACAGCAGCGGGGCGCGGACGTGCAGCTCGCCGGGGGTCTCGCCGTCCGGCGGGACGGGGCCGCCGTCCTCGGCGGCCAGGCGGGTCTCGACGCCGGGCAGCGGCGTGCCGACGTAGCCGGGACGCCGGTCGCCGCCGGCGCGGGCGCTGATCGTGATGAGCGTCTCGGTCATGCCGTAGCGCTCGACGGGGCGGTGCCCGGTGAGGTCCGCGAGCCGCTCGAAGACGGGCACGGGGAGGGGCGCGCTGCCGGAGACGAGCAGCCGCGCGCCGCGCAGGGCGCGGGCGGCGGACGGGTCCGCCGCCGTCCTGGACCAGACGGTGGGGACGCCGAAGAACAGGCTTCCGCCGTCGTCCTGGGCCGCGGCGGCGTAGGCGGCGGGTTTGGGACGTCCCGTGTGGACGAGCGGCGACCCGACCCGCAGCGCCCCGAGAACGCCGAGCACCAGGCCGTGGACGTGGAACAGCGGCAGGCCGTGGACGAGGACGTCGTCCGGGGTCCACGCCCAGGCTTCGGCGAGCGCGTCCAGCCCGGCGGCGATCGCGCCGCGCGAGATCAGCACGCCCTTCGGGGCGCCCGTCGTGCCGCTGGTGTAGAGGATCAGCGCGGTCGCGCCGGCTCCGGCCTCGGCCTTGGTGTTCGCGGCGCGCGGGAGCGCGTCGACGGGGACGAGCGGCGGCTCGCCGTCGGCGGGCCCGGTGGCGCCGCGGGCGGCGAGCAGGAGGCTCGCGCCGGAGTCGCCGAGGATGTGGGCGCGCTCGGCCGGGCCGGAGTCGGGCGGGAGCGGCACGACCGGGACGCCCGCGAGGAGGCCGCCGACGACCGCCGTGACCGTTTCCAGGGACGCCGTCGCGTGGACGGCGACCGCGTCCGCGCCCCGGATCTCGGCGGCCACGGCCGAGGCCCGGCCGAACAGCTCATCGCGTGGCAGGCCGCGTCCCGCGATCCGTACCGGGCCGCCCGTCGCGCCGAGCAGGTCCATTCCCGGCCCCCTCTCCCTCGTCCTGGAAGTATGCCGTTCGTGACGTTCGCTCCGGGCGCCGCCCCGACCTACCGCGCGCTCGCCGCGCGCCTGCTCGCGCTGCCGCCGTCGTGCGGCCCGGCGCGGCTCGTCGCGATCGACGGGCCGAGCGGCGCCGGGAAGTCGACGTTCGCCGGTCATCTCGCCGAGGTTCTGCTGGGCGCGCCGGTGGTGCGGTCGGACGACTTCCGGGTGCCGTGGGACGCCGACCCGCTCACCTGGTGGACGCCGCTGCGCGCCGCCGTCCTCGACCCGCTCCGCGACGGCCGGCCCGCTCTCCTGCGCCGCTACGACTGGCACGGCGACCGCTACGGCGCGGCGGAGGAGATCCCGCCCGGGCCCGTCCTGATCGTCGAGGGCGTCGGGGCCGCGTGGGCGGGGTCGCCCGCCGCGTTCCGCATCTGGATCGACGCGCCGCGCGAGCTGCGCCGCGCCCGCGCCATCGACCGCGACGGCCCCGAGTACGCCGCCGCCTGGGACGGCTGGAGCACCCGCGAGGCGGCGTTCTTCGCCGCCGACGGCACCCGCGCCCGCGCCGACCTCCTCGTCGACGGCACCGCGTTCACGCCGCACCGGTTCAGGACCTACCCGGCCGCGTCCACGTCGGCGGACGGCGAACCGCCGGACAGTACGGGGTAGCCGGGCCCCCGGTCGAAGAACGGCGCCGGGCCGCGTTCGGCGCGCATCAGCTTCCGCAGATCCGTGGTGGCCTCGTCGTCGACGAGCCCGTCGGCCAGGACGACGCCGTAGTCGTCGCGGGCGCCCTCGGCGGAGACCTTGCCGTCGCGGACGTCGGCGGCCACGCGGGACGGGTCGCGGTTCAGGGGGTCGCCCCAGCCGCCGCCCCCGGTCGTGCGGATCCGGATGACCTGCCCGGCCCTGACGGGATGGTCGTCGACGAGGCCGTCCATCTCCTCGCCGTCGATGTCGACGCGGAAGGGACGTCCGGCGCGGCCGCCGTTGACGCCCCAGCACGACAGGATCGACCGGTCGGCGATCGACATGTAGTGCGCGTCGCGGAGCATCCGGATGTGCTTGTCGTAGCCGAGCCCGCCCCGGAACTCCCCCGGCCCGCCCGAGTCGGTGGCGAGGCCGAGGCGCTCGACGACGAACGGCCAGCGGGCCTCGGCGAACTCGGCGGGGATGTTGCGGGAGTCGGGCACGACGTGGATGGTGTCCTCGCCGTCGGCGTGGTAGCGGCCGCCGGAGCCGCCGCCGAGCACCTCCCGCATCAGGTACGGGCCGCGGTCGTCCTCCCCGTAGACGCCGGTGTAGCGGATCGTCTCCTGGTCGGCGGGCATCCGCCCGCCCGTGGCCTTGGCCAGGACGCCCGCGAGGACGCCGAGCAGCCGCAGGATCACGAACGTGCGCGCGTTCGTCGGGGCCGGGAAGACGGGCGTGAGCAGCGTGCCCTTCTCCGGGAAGCGCATCTCGATGAGCGGCACGACGCCCTCGTTGACGTCCAGCTCGGCGGCGCGCTCCGGCGTGTCGGCGAGGTTCCGCAGGACGGGCGCCAGCCATTTCTTCAGGAACACGCCATCGGCGTAGTCGCCCGCGTGGTTGATGGGCCCCTTGGCCTGCGGGGACGTCCCGGCGAAGTCGATGACGAGCGGGACGTCCGCCGCCTTGTCGACGGTCAGCGTGATGCGCTGGGCGTGCAGGCGGGGCGGATCGACGCCGTCGTGCTCGGCGTAGTCCTCCCAGACGAACGTGCCGTCCGGGATCTTGGCGAGGAGCTCGCGGCGGAACGTCTGCGTCGTCCGGTCGATGATCGCGTCGAAGCACGCCTCGACGGGGGCGCGGCCGTAGCGGGCGAACAGGTCGCCGAGGCGGCGGGCGCCCATCAGGCAGGCGGAGCACTCGGCGTCCAGGTCGCCGGCGAGGGAGTCGGGCATCCGCGAGTTGCGGGTCATGATCGTCAGCGCCGCCCGGTTCGGGACGCCTTCGTCCCAGAGCTTGATCGGCGGGACCATCAGGCCCTCCTCGAACGCGCTGCGGGCGTGGCTCGGCATCGACCCGGGGACGGCGCCGCCGATGTCGTCGTGGTGCCCGAACGCCTGGACGAACGCGACGACCTCCCCGCCGTGGAACACCGGGACCGTCACGCACAGGTCCGGCAGATGACCGATGCCGCCCTCCGACAGGTACACGTCGTTGTGGAAGAACACGTCGCCCGGACGCATCTCCGCGAGCGGGAAGTCGCGCGCGACCGGCTGGACGAGCGCGGAGTACGAGCGCCCGGTCAGCTTGCGGAGGCGGCGGTCGTGGATGCCGGCGCGGAAGTCGTGCGCGTCGCGGATCATCGGGGAGCGGGCCGTCCGCGCGATGGCCGTCTCGACCTCCCGCTCGACCGACGCCAGCGTCCCCTCGACGATCTCCAGCAGGATCGGGTCGATCATCAGCGCGTCACCGCCAGGTTGCCGTGGCCGTCGAGCCGCGCGGTGAAGCCCGGGTGCAGCGGCAGCGTCGAGCCGAACTCCTCGATGACGGCCGGGCCCGTCACGACGTCGCCCGGCGCGAGCTTCTCGCGGCGGTAGACGGCCGTCTCCTCCCACGCGTCGAAGTAGACCGCGCGCGTCCCGGTCCTGGCGCGCGACGGGTCGCCGTCGCCCGGCGGGCGCTCGGTGAGCCGGGGGCGGGCGATCGGGCCGATCCCGGAGACGCGCAGGTTGACCCACTCGACGGGATGGCGCGGGTCGTCCCGGTAGCAGTACCCGTAGAGGGCCTCGTGGGCGTCGTGGAAACGGCGGACCACCTCGGCGCGGAACGCCTCGTCCGGCGGCCCGGCGGGCGCGGTGACGCGCACCTCGAACGCCTGCCCGTAGTAGCGCAGGTCGGCGGAGCGGGCGAAGCGGCGGCGATCGGCGGGGAAGCCCTCGCGGGCCAGGGCGCGCGCGGCCTCCGACTCCAGGCCGGCGTAGACCTCGCCCAGGAGGGCCGGGTCGAGTTCGGCGTCGCGGACGACGCGCGTCCGGACGTAGTCGTTCTTCACGTCCACCGTGAGCAGCCCGAACGCCGACAGGTTCCCCGGGTTCTCCGGGACGACGGCGGCGGGCAGCCCGAGGACGTCGAGCAGCCGGCACGCCAGCAGCGGCCCCGACCCGCCGAACGCGACCAGCGGGTAGTCGCGGACGTCCAGGCCGCGCTTGACGGTGATCCGCCGGATGGCGTTCGCCTGGTTCCACGCCGAGATCTCCAGGATGCCCGCTGCGGCCCGCTCGACCGGCAGGCCGAGTTCCCCGGCGAACGCGTCGAGACCGGCGCGGGCGGCTGCCACGTCCAGGGGGACCTCGCCGCCGAGCAGGTGCGGCGGGATGCGGCCGAGGACGGCGTGCGCGTCCGTCACCGTCGGCTCCGTGCCGCCGCGGCCGTAGCAGAGCGGGCCGGGGTCGGCGCCCGCGCTGCGCGGCCCGACCTTCGGCGCGCCCTCCGGCGACCGCCACGCGACCGAGCCGCCGCCCGCCCCGACCGTCACGATGTCGATCATCGGGATCTTGACGGGATGGCGGCCGATCGAGCCCTCGGTGGTGAGGGTCGGCTCGCCGTCCAGGACGACCGCGACGTCCGTGGACGTCCCGCCGCCGTCGAGCGTCACGATGGAGCCGTGCCCGGTATGGGAGACGACGAACGCCGCGCCGAGCGCCCCGGCGGCCGGGCCCGACAGGACGGTCGTGATCGGCTGCCGGGCGACCTCGTCCGCCGACAGGACCCCGCCGTTGCTCTTCATCACCAGCGGCCGCGACGCCGCCCGCTCCGTGATGCGCGCGAGGTAGCCGTTCATCGCGGGCTTGACGGCGGCGTCCACCAGCGTCGTCACCGACCGCTCGTACTCGCGGTACTCGCGCAGCACCTCGCACGACAGCGACACCACCGCGTCCGGGTGCTCGCGGGCCAGCACGTCGCGCGTCGCCAGCTCGTGCGACGGATCGGCGTACGAATGCAGCAGGCACACCCCGATCGCGCGGATCCCCGCGGCGCGGAACCAGCGGGCCGCCGCGACCGCCGACGCCTCGTCGAACGGCCGCAGCTCCGCGCCGGTGTGGTCGAGCCGCCCGCCGACCGTCCGGACCCGGTGCGCCGGGACGATCCGCGGCGGCTTCACCCAGAAGTAGCTGTTGCCGTAGCCGTCCGGGACGCTCTGCCGCGCGATCTCCAGGATCGACTCGAAGCCCTCGGTGGTGATGAGCCCGAGGTCGTCGATCCGGTCCTCAAGGAGCCGGTTCGTCGCGACCGTGGTGCCGTGCGACAGGGCGGCCACGTCCCGCGGTTCCGCGCCGAGCAGGCCGAGGATCTTCGCGACGCCGTCGGCGAACCCCTCCGCCGGGTCGGCGGGCGTCGAGGGCGTCTTCGTGGTGACCAGGCCGCCGCCGTCCTCGTCCAGCGCGACGACGTCGGTGAACGTCCCGCCCGTGTCGATCCCGATCCGCAGCCGCCTCATGAACACGGGTCTACCGGACGCCGCCCACCTGCGAAACCGTCGACACCTGCCAACGGGCGGGATCCTCTTTCGTGAGGGCGCGTTACGGCTAGGCTGAGCAGTTCCGATTTCCGACGAGACGCTGGAGCCCGTCCATGGCCCTGGAACGCCCCGAGATCGACTTCCCCGAGGGACAGCCGCCCACGTACCTCGACATCACCGACATCACCGAGGGCGACGGTCCCGAGGCCGCCAAGGGCTCGGACGTGTCGATGCACTACGTCGGCGTGTCGTGGTCCACCGGGGAGGAGTTCGACGCGTCCTGGAATCGGTCGGGCACCTTCGACTTCCAGCTCGGCGCCGGACGCGTCATCAAGGGCTGGGACATGGGCATCGCCGGCATGAAGGTCGGCGGGCGCCGCAAGCTCGTCATCCCGCCGCACCTCGCCTACGGCGACCGCAGCCCGAGCCCGGCGATCAAGCCGGGCGAGACGCTCATCTTCGTCGTCGACCTCGTGGCGGTGAACTGACGCCTCACCGCGTCCGGGAGCGGCGGCCCAGCAGGTAGCCGAGCGCCACGCCGACCAGGGCGACGAGGCCGCCCGAGCCGAACGCGACGGCCATCGGCCAGGCGGAGGGCGCGCGGTCCGGCCGGGCCGCGGCGCGTCCCGCGTAGACGGGGCCCTGGGCGCCCGGCGCGGCGACCTCGGGTTCCGCGGGCGCGGGAGCCGGGGCGGTGAGGTCGCGCTCGACCGCGGCGAAGAACTGCCCGGCGGTGCGCTTGGCGACGCTGCCCAGCATCCGCTGGCCGACGCCGCCGACCATGCCGCCGACGACCGCGTCCGCGTCGTAGTCGATCCGGGTCGCGCCGCCGCCGTCGGTGAGCCGCACGCGGACGGTCGCGTCCACCGTGCCCGGCGCCCCCTGGCCGCGCGCCCGCAGCACGAACGAGCGCGGCGGGTCGGGTTCGGCGAGCTCGACCCGCCCCACGTACGTGCCCTGGATCGAGGCGACGCCCGCCGTCACGGTCATCCGGTACGTGTCGGGGCCCGTCTCCTCCAGGGAGCGGCATCCGGGGATCGTCCTCGCCAGGACGGCGGGATCCTGGAGCGCGTCCCACACGCTGGCGAGCGGCGCGGCGACGGTGGCACTGCCGTTGAGCTGCATGACCCGACCTTAGGTAATGGCGCCGCCGCGCCGAACGGCAACATCTGCCGAGTACACGCCGAACATTGGGCAGATGCGGCCGCGCGAGCGCGGGGAATGGTCAGATATGTCCGGCAGGTCCCGCCGGAGGCGAACTCTCCCCGCCACCGGCGCGTCAACCGAATGCGAAAACCCAGCCGAGAACCGAACGGAGTGCGCGGCCGATGCGAGGTAAGACGCCCGTGATCACAATGGTCGCCGCCGGCGTGGTCGGCGTCGCCGCGGGCGGCTGGCCCGTCCTGACCGCCCAGGCGGGCGACTCGGGACCGTCGATGCGGACCGAGCTCGCCGCCGTCCTCGGCGACCAGAAGTGGCCGTCGCCCAAGCCCGGCTCCTGGACGCCGCCGGAACCGTCCAAGGACGGGCTGCCCCCGGTCATCAGCCGCATCGAGACGCAGGAGCGCGTCGTCTTCCTCACCATCGACGACGGCTACGAGTACGACTCCGAGTTCGTGAACCTCGTCCGCACGCGGAAGGTTCCCATCATGACGTTCCTGACCTCCACCTACATCAAGGGCCAGGGACAGTACTTCTGGGCCATGCGCAACGCCGGTTCGCACATGGAGAACCACACCGTCAGCCACCCCAACATGAAGACGCTCTCCGCCGAGGGACAGAAGAAGCAGATCTGCGACGCGTCCGACGAGATCCAGAAGCAGTACGGCCGCCGTCCCGAGGTGTTCCGGCCGCCGTTCGGCAGCTTCAACGACACCACCCGCCAGGTCGCCAAGCAGTGCGGCATCAAGTCGGTGCTGCTGTGGTCCGCGGAGTTCTACAACGGCACCACCGGGCCCGGCGTCGGGTTCAACGGCTTCGCGCGCGGCGACGGCGGCAAGGGCTTCAAACCCGGCGACATCATCCTCATGCACTACCGCAAGGGCCTCGCCAAGGACCTCCTGACGATGCTCGGCTGGATCCGGCAGGCCGGCTTCCGGGCCGCCGCCGTCGAGAACTACCTGCCGAAGTCCCTCGGCGGCAACGCCCCCGCCAAGCCTGCGCCCGCGCAGAGCTGAAAGCCGACCTTCCCGGAGGAATCCCGGTTACGCCGAGTCCCCGCACCCTCCTTCATTAGGGTCAACACGCTGGCGGGGTTGAGGTCCCCCGCACCCGAGCCGACCCCGCCAGCACTCACCCCGGGTTGAGGTCCCCCACCTACCGAACCACCGGCGAGCCGACCCCGCCAGCACTCACCCCGGGTTGAGGTCCCCCACCTACCGAACCACCGGCGAGCCGACCCCGCCAGCACTCACCCCGGGTTGAGGTCCCCCACCTACCGAACCACCGGCGAGCCGACCCCGCCAGCACTCACCCCGGGTTGAGGTCCCCCACCTACCGAACCACCGGCGAGCCGACCCCGCCAGCACTACAAAATCCGCACGTTGTCTCGGACAAGCAGTGATGGATCGTTCGCCGCGCGTTCGCGGAGCGTGTAGAGGGTGTCCGGGGAGAGGGGCATCGCGTCCACGCGGACGCCCTCCGCGTCCTCGACCGCCGAGGCGATCACCGCCGACACCGGGATGACGCCCGCCTCCCCCGCGCCCTTGACGCCCAGCGGGTTCAGCGGCGACGGCGTCTCCAGATGTCCGGTCTCGATGCGCGGGATCTCCGTCGCGTACGGCATCAGGAAGTCCATGAACGACGCGTTCAGCAGCTGGCCCGACTCGTCGTAGGCCATCCGCTCGTACAGCGCGCCGCCGATGCCCTGCGCGACGCCGCCGTGGATCTGGCCCTCCACCACCATCGGGTTGATGAGCCGCCCGCAGTCGTGGACGACCGCGTACCGCAGGATCGCGATCTCGGCCGTGTCCGGGTCGACCTCGACGATCGCGGCGTGCGCCCCGGCGGCGAACGTCGACCGGACGGGCGAGTAGTAGTCGCGCCCCTCCAGGCCCGGCTCGTCACCGGACGCGATCGGCGGCTCGGTGACGGGCCGCCCCGCCGCGAACTGCGTCGCCGCCGCGGCCTCCTCGTCGAAGGCGTACCGCAGCGGGTTCGACAGGACCGCGACCGTCCGCAGCGGCACCGACGCCGAAGGGTCGCCCCTGACGTGCACCACCCCGCCGGTGATGTCCAGGTCGCCGGGGTCGGCCTCCAGGGCCTCGCCCGCGATCCGCAGCGCCTTGCCGCGGACCTTCCGGCACGCCAGCGCGATCGCGTTGCCGCTCATCACGGCGGCGCGGGACGCGAACGTCCCGACCGCGTACCCGAACCGGCGGGTGTCGCCCGTCGTGACGCGCACGTCGCCGATCGGGACGCCGAGCTCCGCGGCGGCGATCTGCGCGAACACGGTCTCGTGGCCCTGGCCCTGCGAGGTCAGCCCAGTCGAGACGTGCACCCGCCCGGCCGTGTCGATCTCCACGTGGCCGCCCTCGTACGGGCCGACGCCCGTCCCCTCGACGTAGACGCCCAGGCCGATGCCGATGCGGCGGCCGCGGGACGCGGCGGCGGCGCGCTCGGCGTCGAAGCCGTCCCAGCCGATCAGCTCGCGGGCCTTGCGGAGCAGTTCCGGATAGTCGCCGGAGTCGTAGATCAGCGGACGGCCGTCCTGGAAGGTGAGGCCCTGGTCGTAGGGGAACTCGTCCGGCTGGATGAGGTTCGCGGCGCGGACGTCGGCGCGGTCGAGGCCGAGGTGACGGGCGACGCGGTCCATGGTCCGCTCCATGCAGAACACGCCCTGCGGGCGGCCCGCGCCCCGGTACGGCGTGACGATGAGCGTGTTGGTGTAGAGGCTGACGACCTCCGCCCGGTACGCGCCGATCTTGTACGGCCCGAGCAGCTGCGTGGACGTGACGATCGGGATGATGATCCCGTACGGGGTGTAGGCGCCGTGGTCGTGGCGGATCCGCACGTCCAGGCCGAGCACGCGGCCCGCGTCGTCGAACCCGACGCGGACGTCCTGGAGCTGGCCGCGCTCGTGCGCGGCGGACACGAAGTGCTCGCGGCGGTCCTCGGTCCACTTGAGCTCGCGGTCCAGCAGCCGCGCCGCCCACGGGACGAGGACCTCCTCCGGCCACGGGTGGACGATCTTGACGCCGAACCCGCCGCCGACGTCCGGGGCGACGACCTCGACCTTGCCGTTCGGGAGCCCGAGCCGCGCGGCGATCGCGGCACGCACGCTGGTCGACGCCTGCGTGGACGAGTACACGCGCAGCGACCCGTCGTCGGCGTCCCACCGCGCGTAGACGCCGCGCCCCTCCAGCGGCGTGGACGCGCTGCGCTCGATCGCCAGGCTGAACTCCAGCACGTGCGGCGCGGCGTCGATCGCGGCGGCCGCGTCCCCGTTCTCCTGGACGAGCACCGCCCCGACGTTGCCCGGCACGTCGTCGTGGACGAGATGCTCGGCCCGCGTCGCGGCCTCGATGCCGACGACGGGCGGCAGCGGCTCGTACTCGACGCGGACGCGTTCGGCGGCGTCCTCGGCCAGGTACCGGTCGCGGGCGACGACCATCGCGACGGGCTCGCCGACGTGCCGGACGACGTCGCGCGCCAGCGGATATCCGGTGCGGCCGTGGGTCAGCGCGGGATGCGGGATCAGCAGCGGCAGCGGCTCCCCGACCCGGCCGGGAAGATCTTCCCAGGTGTGGATGGCGACGAGGCCGTCGACGTCCAGCGCGCCCGACACGTCGATGTCGGCGATCCGCGCGTGCGCGTGCGGCGACCTGACGAACGCCGCCGCGAGCGCGTCGCGTCCGAGGTCGTCGAGGTAGCGGCCCCGGCCGGTGAGGAGGCGCTCGTCCTCGCGGCGCTCGACCGGCTCGCCGAAAACACGCGTCTCCATCTACGACTCCCCTTCTTCGGCGGACAGGGCGAGCAGGTCGGCGGCGCGGCGCACCGACTTCACGATGTTCTGGTAGCCGGTGCAGCGGCACAGGTTCCCGGAGATCCCCTCAAGGACCTGGTCTTCCGTGGGACGCGGCGTGTCCCGCAGCAGCGCCGTCACCGTGCACAGGAACCCGGGCGTGCAGAAGCCGCATTGCAGGCCGTGGCATTCGCGGAACGCGCGCTGCACCGGCGACGGCGTCCCGTCCTCTCCGGCGAGGCCCTCGACGGTGGTGACCTCGTGGCCGGCGGCGGTGACGGCGAACATCAGGCACGACCGCACCGGCTCCCCGTCCAGCAGGACGGTGCAGCAGCCGCAGACGCCGTGCTCGCAGCCGACATGCGTGCCGGTGAGCCCGAGATCGTGGCGGAGCAGGTCCGACAGCAGCCGGCGCGCGGGGACGCGGGCGGCGCGGTGCGTCCCGTTGACGGTCAGCGCGACCTCGAAGCTCTCCTCCACGTCACTCCCCCGCCTTCCGCAGCGCCCCGTCTTTCCACAGTGCCCGGGCCGCCGCGGACTTGAACGCGCGCTCGGTGAGCACGCCGGTCAGGTGCCGCCGGTACGCTGCGCCCGCGTGGATGTCGGCCTCCGGGTCGACGCGCCCGCGGACGTGCGCGGCCGCGGCCGCCCAGTCGCCGTGCGGGCCCGCCGCGCCGGTCAGGTCGAGCACGAGCGGCGTCCCGGAGATCCCGAGATACCCGGCGCGGGCGGCGCTGACGCGTAAATCCTCGTCGAGGGTGACGACGGCGGCGACGCCCGCGAGCGCGAAGTCGCCGTGCCGCCGCGCCGTCTCCATGAACGCGGTGCCGGTGCGGGGCGGCGCGGCGGGGAAGAACGCGGAGACGGCCAGCTCGCCGGGTTGCAGCGCGGGCTCCAGCGGCCCCTGGAAGAAGTCGGACGCCGCGATGGTGCGGCGGCCGCGCGCCGACACCGCGTCGACCGTCCCGCCGAGGACCGCCAGCACGGCGGGCAGCTCGGCGGCCGGGTCGGCGTGCGCGAGGCTCCCGACGACCGTGCCCCGGTTGCGGACGACCGGATGCGCGACGTGCCGCAGCGCCTGCCCGAGCAGCGGCTGGACGGCCGCCGCCTCCATCGACCGCTCGACCCGCGCGTGCCGGGCGAGCGCGCCGACCCGGACGCCCCCGTCCCCCACGTGCAGGGTGTCCAGCTCGGCGACGCGGTTGATGTCGACCAGCTCCGGCGGCGCGGCCAGGCGCATGTTCAGCAGCGGGATGAGGCTCTGCCCGCCCGCGAGCACCTTCCCGGACGGCGCCGCCGCGAGCGCGTCCAGCGCCTCGCCGACGGTGCCCGGGGCGTGGTAGCCGAACGGCGGCGGCTTCACCGCGCCGCCCCGCCGGACGCCGCCCCGCCGGACGGTGCCGGTCTCGGCACCGCGTTCAGGACGTGGTACCCGACGAGGACGGCGATCGTCCCGAGCGCGATGCCCTGCAAGGGGAAGTCGTCGGTGATGTCCAGTGTCACGTTCCCGATCGCGAGGATGACGCCCGCCGCGACCGGGACGAGGTTGACCGGATCGGCGAAGTCGACCCGGTTCTCGATCCAGATCTTCGCGCCGAGCAGCCCGATCATCCCGTACAGCACGACGGTGATGCCGCCGAGGACGCCGCCGGGCGTCGCGGCGACCAGCGCGCCGAACTTCGGGCACAGCCCGAACAGGATCGCGACGGCCGCGGCGACGTAGTACGCGGCGGTCGAGTAGATCCGGGTGGCGGCCATGACGCCGATGTTCTCCGCGTACGTGGTGGTCGGCGAGCCGCCGACCGCGGTGGCGAGCACGGTGCCGGCGCCGTCGGCGGCGATGGCGCGGCCGAGGACGGGGTCGAGGTCCTCGCGGGTCATCGCGGCGACGGCCTTGACGTGCCCGGTGTTCTCCGCGATCAGCGCGATGACCGGCGGCAGCGCCAGCAGGATCGCCGAGGTCTTGAAGTCGGGGCCGTGCAGGCTGGGGAACCCGAACCAGTCGGCCGCGTCCACGCCCGAGAAGCTGACCCGGTCGTGCGGGAACGCGGTGGCGACGCAGTAGGGGCCTTCGGCTGCGCAGGGCTTGCCCGACGCGTCCAGGAGGTTCTGGCCGGGGAGAACTGACGTCACCTTGCCCGCCGTGTTGTCGAGAAGCCACGACAGCAGGAACCCGAACACCAGCGCCAGCAGGATCGCGATCCGCGCCCAGAACCCGCGCAGCAGCACCGCGCAGAACACCGCGAAGCCCAGCGTCGCCAGCGCGACCCACTGGTCCTGCGGCCAGTAGACGGTCGCGACCACCGGCGCCAGGTTGAACCCGATCAGCATCACGACGCCGCCGGTCACGACCGGCGGGAACACCCGGTGGACGACGACGCCGCCGGCGAAGTGGATGAGCACGCCGGCCGCCGCCAGCACGGCGCCCGCGACGAGGATCGCGCCGGTCACCGTCGCGCTGTCGCCGCCCGCCGCGCGGATCGCCGCGACCGCGCCGACGAACGACGCGCTGGTCCCGAGATAGCTCGGCACCCGGCCGCCGACGATCAGCAGGAACAGGATCGTCGCGACCCCGGACATCATGATCGCCAGGTTGGGGTCCAGGCCCATGACGACGGGGAACACGAACGTCGCCCCGAACATCGCCACCACGTGCTGGGCGCCGATCCCGGCGGTCCGCGGCCACGACAGCCGCTCGTCCGGCCCGACGACCTCGCCCGGCGGCGGGGTCCGCCCGTCACCGTGCAGCTTCCAGCCGATCCCCATGGGGCCTCCTGCTCCACCATCCCCGTTCACATGCGGGCACGGTAGATCTACCCCGGTCACCGGGCATCGGCGACATCTGCCAAAGCCCGGCCGCGGGTTCGGCGGGACCGGCGCGTCATCGAAGATCGCTCAGGCGGTGAGGCTACCCTCAGATACCTCGCATGCGCAGCACGTGAAGGGCGAGGGTGAGGTTGAGACGCAGATGGGCGTCCTCCGTGAACGCTCCGAGCATCCGCTCCAGTTTCCCGATGCGGTACCGCAGCGTGTTGTAGTGGAAGTGGAGCCGGCGGGCGGTCTCGGCGACGTTGAGGTTGGTCTCCAGCAGCACCTGGAGGGTGCGGCGCAGGTCGACCAGTTCCGGCTCGTCGTCGGCGGCCAGGTCGCCGAGCGTCTCCCGGACGAAGGCGTGCAGCTCTTCCGGGTCGGACACGAGGCTCAGCAGCCGGTACACGCCGAGCTGGTCGAAGTGCGCCCGCGCGCCCGCGCCGTTCAGCTGCCGTCCGACCCGCACGGCCTTGACGGCCTGTTCGTACGCCTCGGGCAGCGCGGCCGGGGACGTGACCGTCCGGCTGACGCCGGTGGAGAACGTCCGCCGCACCGGCAGATGCTCGGCGAAGATCGACGACGCCTCCTTCAGCATCGCCTGGACGGGCCCGGCGGTCAGCTCGGCGGGGTCGCCGCCGTCCGCGCCGATCACCGCGACGACCTCGTGCGCGAAGCTCGCGACGGCCGCGCCGCGGTCGTGCCGGCGGACGGCCGTCGTCCACGCGGCGGCGAGCCGCTCCTGCGCGGAGCGCTCCTCGGCGCCGCGCCCGCCGCGCGTGCCCGGTTCGGGCTCGGCCGCCGGCGCCGCCGCCTTGCCGCGGCCCTTCCCGTCCGTCTCGGGGGCGGACGGGTTGCCGCGCGGGCGGCCGTCGAGTTCGGCGACGACCACCATCACCGGACGGTCGAGGTCCCAGCCGAAGCCGGCGCAGTGCGCGATGACCCTGTCGTCGTCGCCCGCGCGCCCCGCGAGGATGTCGCGGAGGAAGTCGGCGCGGTACTTGCTCTCGACGGCGGCGACGGCCTGCTGTTTCGTCACCACGAGCGCGGCCACGGTCGCGGCGCGCTCCAGGATGCCGAGGTCGCTGCCGCGCAGCGTGCCGCCGGGGCTGAACGCGATGATCCGGCCGTGGTCGAAGCCGCCCGCCATCACGGGCACGACCAGGTGGTCGCCGGTGCCGTGCGCGCCGATGATGCCGCAGCCGCCGCGCCCGCAGGCCGCGTGCCGACCCGCGTCGAACGCGCGCATGGCCTGGACGTGCTCGTCCGGCCCGGCGCCGGCGAGCACGCGCTGCTCGCCGTCCACCACGACGACCGCGACGTCCAGCAGCGTCGCGACCTCGTCGACGACCTCCTGGAGGCCGCCGCCGCACAGCACGATCTGCACGAGCGCGCGGTGCACCTCCTCGGTGCGGGCGAGGACGGACGCCTGCCGGTTCAGGATGTCGGTCAGGACCTGGTTCAGGATGTCGTCGAAGCCGACGTCGTTGGGGAGCAGGATCAGGGGGAAGCCGCGGCGGTCGGCCTGCGCGATCATTTCGGCGGGGAGCGAGTCCAGGTAGCGGCCGAGCTTGATGGCGAGGGCCGCGAGTCCGCGCTCGTCCAGGTCGGAGACCAGGTTGTCGAGCGACTGGGGAGTGTTGCGCAGGGGGTAGCCGGTGGTGAGGAGGAGCTCGTTCGGCTTCACCCACGACAGGATGTCGGGGACCTCCATCACGTTGAGACGCTGGACGATGCGTTCGAGACCGGCCCGGCCGGCGATGAGGCGGGCGCCGTTGAGGGTGCTGACGCCGAGGACCTCGCCGACCGACAGGCCGTAGGTCAGTGTTCCGGTGCTCGCGAGCCGCAGGGCCGGTGGGCCCGGGTCCGCTGTGGTGTAACTCATGCCAGGGGTCACCTCGCTATTTGGTGCGTACATCGCCTGTTACGGCGTGATCGCTACCGATTCCTGATCAACACTGACAAGTAAGACGAACGATGACAAGCATCCTTGGCAGCTTTCTCCATACGTCCGGTGCGAGGGCCGTTCTACCGTCTCGGCAGAGGCCGGGCCGTCCGCGGGCCGGACGGCACCCTACGCCGGCCTCGGGAGGTTCCGTGACCGCTCTCGTCCGCGACCCGATCCCGCTCCCGGCCAGGCCCGGGCGCCGCCCGCCCGCCGCCGGCGCCGCGAGCCTCGCGCTGCGCCCGCTGCTCGACCCGCCGCGCCGCGCGGCCCGGGTCATCGCCGTGTTCCCGTCCGCGCTGTACCTGGAGATGCGGGGCGGTCCCGAGCCGCGGGTGCTCGCGGTCGTGACCTCCGACGCGCACCGGCTGCCGAACGCGGTGGTCGTCGTCGCGACGCGGCGGGAGCAGCCGTTCCGGTCGATCCGGGAGGGCGGCGAGGCGTGGGTCGGCGACGGCCAGGTGGAGGCCGGTCCGCTGCACGCGCGGGTCCGCCGCTGGTGGGATCCGTCCCCGGCGCTCGGGCCGATGCACGCGTCCGCGCTGGCCCGCGGCCTGCGCGCCCTGGAGGACGAGCTGACCGGGGCCGGGACGCTGACCGGCGGCGCGATGACGGGCGGCGGCCTCGCCGACCATCCCGACCCGGCCGCCCTCGCCGACCGCTGCGCCGCCGGCGACCTCGCCGGGGCGGTGGAGGCGGCGGAGCGGATCGTCGGCCTCGGCCCCGGCCTGACGCCGAGCGGCGACGACATCCTGTGCGGCCTGCTGGTCTCGCTGCGGCTGGTCGGCGGCGCGGTCCGGGGCGGCCGGACGGGGGTGTGGCTGGCGGAATGGCTCGGCGCCGCCGTCACCGCCGACGCCGGGACGCGGACGACCGCGCTCGCGGCGACGCTGCTGCACTGCGCGGCGGCGGGCGGCGCGGGCGCCGAGGTCGCCGCGGTGCTGCGCTGCGTCGCGGGCCACGAACCACCGGACGCGCCGACGACCGGGCAGGCCGTCCGCCGCCTGCTCGCGGTGGGCCACACCTCCGGCACCGACCTCGCGCACGGCGTCCTCGCGGGCTGCCGCGCCGCCCTCGCCCTGACGGCTGTGCGGCAGGCGTCGAGGGTCACTGCATGAGCGCAGCGAAGCGGGGGGTGTGGGGGGTCGCCCCCCACCGGAGGCGGGCATGAGCGATTGGGTCGAGGTGCGGCGGGGGGCCTACCACGATTCGGTCACGCTGATGCGGGTCAGCCGCTCGCTGTCGGAGCGGCCGGAGGTGGCCGCGGCGATGGTGGCGATGGGCACCGAGCTGAACCGGGAGATGCTGGGGCGGATGGGCTTCGACGTCCCGGCCGGCACGGGGCCCGATGAGCTGGTGATCGCCGTCCGGGTGGACGGCGAGGGGCTCGACGGCGCGCGGGAGGCCGTGGACGGCCTGCTCCGCGACGTGTCGCGTCCGGATGTGAGCTCGCCGGGCACGGTGCGGCCGCCCCGGACGACCGCGTCCGCCGCGGCCCGCGCGGACGCGACCGTCGCGCTGCTGTCGGTGCCGGGCCCGCACGTGTTCCCCGAGGCCATGGACGCGCTGGACGCCGGCCTCAACGTGATGGTCTTCAGCGACAACGTGCCACTCGCGCAGGAGATCCTGCTGAAGGAGGCGGCGGCCAGGCGCGGCCTGATCGTGATGGGCCCCGACTGCGGGACGGCGGTCGTCGGCGGCGCGGGACTCGGGTTCGCCAACGCCGTCCGTCCGGGCCCGGTCGGCATCGTCGCGGCGTCCGGGACGGGCGCGCAGCAGCTGATGTGCCTGCTGGACGAGGCGGACGTCGGCGTCAGCCACGTCCTCGGCGTCGGCGGCCGGGACCTGTCGCCCGAGGTCAGCGGGAGGTCGGCGCTGTCGGCGCTCGCCGCGCTGGACGCCGACCCGGGCACCGAGTTGATCGTGCTGGTGTCCAAGCCCCCGGCGCCACAGGTCGCGGACCTGATCCGGGAGGCGGCGCGGCGGCTCGACACGCCGGTCGTGTTCGCGCTGCCGACGGCGGGCGAGGAGGATCTGACCGCGGCGGCGGAGAAGGTGCTGAAGGCGCTGCGCCGGACGGTCCCCGCGTGGCCCCGCTGGAGGGCGTCGCGGCGTCCGGCGCCGGTGGCCGGGCGGGCGCTGCGCGGCCTGTTCGCGGGCGGCACGCTCCGCGACGAGGCCGAGACGATCGCGCGGGACGCGCTCGGCTGGGACCTGGAGACCCGCGGTCACCGCTTCACCGACTTCGGCGACGACGCCTACACGCGCGGCCGCGCCCACCCGATGATCGACCCGACGCTGCGGCTGGAGGCCGTCCGGGCGGAGGCGGCGGGTGCCGGCTGCGGTGTGCTGCTGCTGGACGTCGTCCTCGGCCACGGCGCGGAGCCCGACCCGGCCGCCTCGCTCGCCCCGGCGCTCGCGGACGCGGTGCGGGACCGTCCGGACCTGGCCGTCGTCGTGTCGCTGTGCGGGACGTCCGCCGACCCGCAGGACCGCGACCGGCAGGCGGCGGCGCTGTGCGGCGCCGGCGCGGACGTGTTCGCGTCCAACGCCCAGGCGACCCGGCACGCCCTGTCGATGGTCGAGGGCGCGCCGGCGGAAGGGACCCCAGGATGAGCGAAGCGAACCGGGGGGTGTGGGGGGTCGCCCCCCCACGAGGCGCACCGCTGAGCGACGAGCGGCATCGGCTCGGCGGGCTGCTCACGCGGGACCCGGGGGTGGTCGCCGCGGGCGTGGAGGTCCTCGCGGACGCGCTCGCGGAGCAGGCCGTGCCGGTGGAGGCGGTCGACTGGCGGCCGCCGCCCGCCGGGACCGAGGCCGCGCTCGCGGCGGTGCTCGGCGACCCCGGCCACGCCGGCGCGAACGCCCGCGCCGTGCGGCGGATGGTGTCGTCCCGCCCGCATCTGGTGGACGTGCGCCCGGCCCGCGAGGTCCTCGGCCTGGACACCGGAACGTTCCTGCACGCCGGCCCGCCGCTGGAGTGGGAGCGCGCGTCCGGGCCGATGCGCGGCGCGCTCATCGGCGCGATGCTCCTCGAAGGGCTCGCGGAGACGCCGCTCGGCGCCGAGCACGCGCTGGAGCGCGGCACGGCGACGCTGGAACCGTGCCACAGCCACGCGGCGGTCGGGCCGATGGCGGGCGTCGTCAGCCCGTCCATGTGGATGCTGGTGGTGGAGGACGCCGAGCACGGCGGCACCGCGTACTGCTCGCTCAACGAGGGCCTCGGCAAGGTCCTGCGGTACGGGGCGTACGGGCCGGAGGTGATCGACCGGCTGGTCTGGATGGGCGAGGTCCTCGGGCCCGCGCTCCAGGCGGCGGTGCGCCGCCACGGGCCGCTCGACCTGATGTCGGTCATCGCGCAGGCGCTCCAGATGGGCGACGAGCTGCACAACCGGAACCGGGCGGCGACGTCGCTGCTGCTGCGCGAGCTGGCGCCCAGCCTGCTCGCCGCCAAGGACGTGCCGCGCGACCGGGCCGCCGAGGCGCTGCGGTTCGCGGCGGGCAACGACCACTTCTTCCTGAACGCGGGGATGGCGGCGGCGAAGGCGTGCGCGGACGCGGCGCGGAACGTCCCCGGGTCCAGCCTGGTCGTGGCGATGGCCCGCAACGGCACCGACTTCGGCATCCAGGTGTCGGGGACGGGCGACCGCTGGTTCACCGGCCCCGCCGGCGTCCCCGACGGCCTCTACCTGGGCGGCTACGGCCCGGACGACGCCAACCCCGACATCGGCGACTCGGCGATCACCGAGACGGCCGGGATGGGCGGGTTCGCGCTCGCCGCCGCGCCCGCGATCGTCCGGTTCGTCGGCGGCGAGGTCCCCGACGCGCTCGCCGCGACGCAGCGGATGTACGAGATCACCCTCGCCGAGCATCCGGCGCTGCAGATCCCGCTGCTGTCGTTCCGCGGCACCCCCGTTGGCGTGGACGTCGCCCGCGTCGTCCGCACCGGGATCCTGCCGGTCATCGACACCGGCATCGCCGGGCGCGAGGCCGGGACGGGCCAGGTCGGCGCCGGGCTGGTCGAGCCGCCGCCGGGCGTCTTCACCGAGGCCCTGCACGCCCTCGCGGAGTCCGCGTAGGAGGACGGGTGTGAGTCACCCGGTTCCCTCGGAGGCGGAGGTTGGGGGATCATGTCGGGGTGAATCTCAGCGTCTCCTCGTACGATGACCTGTCCGACCGCATCGCCGCCGTCCGCGACGAGCACGGCGAGCACCGGCCCGGCGGCGCCGACGGCAGGCAGCCGGTGCACACGGTGTACGTGCCGGCCGACCGGTTCTCCCGGTCGACGCCCGCCGACTTCGGCGCCGAGGCGCTGCGGCTGCTGAACACGCACACGCCGGGCGCCGGGTCGTTCGGCGCTGCGTTCGGGCTCGATCCGGAGATCGCCGGGCTGGTCCGCGAGCGGGTCGCGGCGAAGCTGTCCGCCGAGCCGGTCGAGGACGTGCGGATCGACTTCGAGGACGGCTACGGCGTACGCCCCGACGCCGAGGAGGACGGCCACATCGAGCAGGTCGTCGAGGCCGTCGCCGCCGCGTACCAGGTCAAGGGCCTGCCCCACTACTGGGGCGTGCGGGTCAAGTCGTTCGCCGACGGCGGGCACGAGCGCTCGATGCGGACGCTCGACGGGTTCCTCACCGCGCTGCGCGACCGGCTCGGCCGGCTGCCCGGCGGGTTCACCATCACGTTCCCGAAGGTGATCTCGGCCGAGCACGTCGCGCTGTTCACCGAGTGGCTGGACCGGCTGGAGACCGCGCTCGGGCTGCCGGCGGGGATCCTGCGGTTCGAGGTGCAGATCGAGACTCCCGACGCGATCCTGGACCGCGACGGCCGGACCGGGTTGCGCGGCATCGCGGCCGCCGCCGGCGGCCGTCTCACCGCCGCGCACTTCGGCGTCTACGACTACACGGCCGCGCTGGGGCTGCCGCCGCACGAGCAGCGCCTCGACCACCCGGCCTGCGACTTCGCCCGGCACGTCATGCAGGTGTCGTTCGCGGGCACCGGGGTGCGGCTGTCGGACGGCTCCAGCAACGTCGTCCCGCGCAACGACGGCCCCGACGAGGTCAACGCGACCTGGGCGGCGCACGCGGCGCACGTCAGGCATTCGCTGCGGCACGGCTTCTACCAGGGCTGGGACCTGCATCCCGCGCATCTGCCGAGCCGGTACGCGGCCGTGTACGCGTTCCATCTGAGCGGCGTCGACGACGTCATCGGACGGGTCAGGGCCTGGCACGAGCAGGCGTCCGGCGCGGGCGGCGGCGCGGCGGGCGGCGTGCTGGACGAGCCCGCCACCATCAAGGCGCTCACGTCCCGGCTCCGCCGCGCCGTCGACTGCGGCGCGCTGGACGAGAGCGTCCTGCCCGCCTCCTAGGTCATCCCGCGGCCTGGCCCCGGTGGGAGCCCGCTCTCCAGATGGGGCCGATCGCGTTCAGGACGGACCCGAGCTGCTCCTCCTCGTAGGCGAAGTGCGCGTCGAGTTCGGCGGCCACCCGGTCGACCTCCGCGCCGACCCGCTCAGGGGCGCGCTCGCCCGGCTCGTCGAGCAGGGCCTGGAGCCGGCGCCTGTGCTCGGTGACCGCGACGTGCTCACGGCGCAGCCTCCCGATCACGGGCGCGAGCCCGGGGAACTCGGCCTCCAGACGCGGGAACGCGCGCCGCTCCTCGTTGTCGTGATGCTCCCCGAGCACGTCGCAGACCGACACGCAACGCTCCCGAAGCTGACGCCCCAGCTCGGCCACCTCAGCACTGCCGCCACCGTAGAACACGCGGACGTCGTCGCGGAGGGCGGCGAGCCGGGCCCGCAGATCGTCATGGATCTTCATCAGCTCGTCGCCGATCGCCCAGGCGCGGCCGTCCAGCGCGCCGCGGTGGAGGGCGACCACGGGGATGACACGGTCGGTCTGCCGCTGGTAGTCGGCGTACGCGGGCACGCGCTCACCCTGGCGCGCGTAGAGGACGTCGCGCTCGTCGCCCTCGACGGGGATCGCGACACCGGCGAACGTCTCGGTCCCGACCTCGACGGTGACGCGGGGATCGGCGCGGACGTTGCGGTACCAGACGGGATCGCGCGGGCCGCCCGCGTTGGTGGCGAACACGATCAGGCGGTCGCCGTCCGCCAGGTACCCGAGCGGCGTCGTGTGGGGTTCGCCGCTCTTCGTCCCGGTGCTGGTCATCAGCAGCAGGTCGGCGCCGGCGAACATGCCGCCGACCCTGCCGCCGTTCTCCCGGAACTCCTCGATGACCGGCCGGTTCCAGTCGTTCACGTGGGACGCCTCCTATCCTGGACCTGACCGTACCACTTTGCTTTGAGAGCAAAGCCTTTAATAAAGCAAAGCTATTTTGGACACCAAGCCATGTCAACCGAACAGAGTCCCGGGCCGGACGTCGACGACGGCATCCGGACGATGCTGCTGCTGATGCCGCGGCTCGTCTCGGCCGCCAAGCGGATCAAGGTGCCCGCCGAGCTCGCGTCCTTCGACCTCGCGCCACGGCACCTGTCGCTGCTCGCCTACCTGCTGTTCGACGGCCCGATGACCGTGAACACCCTCGCCGGGCGGCTGGAGGTCGCGCCCGCGACGGTGAGCCTGATGGTCGGCGACCTCAGCCGCCAGGGCATCCTCGAACGCCGCGAGGACCCGGCCGACCGGCGCCGCACGATCGTCAGCGTCGCCGCCGCGCACCTGCCCGCGATCAACGGGTGGCTCGGTCAGGGAGCCGGCGCCTGGCGCGTCGCGCTCGAACCCCTCACGCCGGAGCAGCGCGGGCTGTTCATCGACACCCTGCTCGCCTACGAGCGCGCCGTCACCGAAGCTCGCGCCCGCGACGCCTGAGGGCGGTCAGGTCGGCGGGGGTGTCGATGTCGTCCGGCGCGGCGACGTCGTCGCACGGGACCGGCGTGACCAGGCCGGGATGGGCGCGCAGGTAGCCGCGCGCGCCCTGGTCGCCGACCGCCGCCTCCGCCGCCCCGGCGAAGTGCTCGGCCCGCAGCAGGACGGGGTTGCGCCGCGCTCCCCCATAGGTCGCGACGGCGATCGCGGCGCCCGCCTCGTACGCGGCGATCAGCCGGGCCACCGCCGCCGCGGTGACGAGCGGCTGGTCGACGAGCGCGACGACGGCGGCGGGACAGCCGGGCGGCAGCGCGGCGAGCCCGGCGCGCAGCGACGAGCCCATGCCGTCCCGCCAGTCCGGGTTCGGGACGACGACCGCGCCGATGACCTCGACCGGCTCCGCCCCGACGACCACCAGGACCGGGGAGCAGGCGGCGTCCCGCAGCATCCGGACGCCCCGGTCGACGAGGCGTTCGCCGTCCAGTTCGAGCGCCGCCTTGGGCCGCCCGAGCCGGCTGCCCTCCCCCGCCGCGAGCAGCAGGCCCGCCGGAGGTGTCGCACCGTGCCGCCCGAGAGTCTGCACAGTCATTCCGTGAGGGTAGTGGCGTCAGGGCGTGTCGGCGTGGATCCTGCCGGTGGTGTCGGTGAGCGGGCGGCCCGACCCGCCCCAGCGGAGCTGGACGAGCTCCGCCGCGATCGACACCGCCGTCTCCTCGGGCGTGCGGGCGCCGAGGTCGAGCCCGATCGGCGAGCGCAGCCGCGCCAGCTCGGCGTCGGACAGGCCCGCCTCGCGGAGCCGGGCGAGCCGGTCGTCGTGGGTGCGGCGCGACCCCATCGCGCCGACGTATCCGGCGCCGGTGCGCAGGGCCACCTCCAGCAGCGGCACGTCGAACTTCGGGTCGTGGGTCAGGACGCAGATCGCCGTCCGCCCGTCGATGGCGTCGCCCGTCTCCTGGAGGAACTTGTGCGGCCACTTCACGACGACCTCGTCCGCCTCCGGGAACCGCTTCGGCGTCGCGAACACGGGCCGCGCGTCGCACACCGTCACGTGGTAGCCGAGGAACTTGCCGATCCGGGCGACGGCGGCGGCGAAGTCGATCGCGCCGAACACCAGCAGGCGGGGCGGCGGCGCGAACGAGTGCACGAAGACGGCCAGGTCGTCCAGCCGCCGCTCCCCCTCGCGGCCGTAGTGCCGCTGGCCGGTGAGGCCCTGCGCGAGCATGCCGCGCGCGTCGTCGTCGACGGCGGCGTCGAGGCGGGCGGCGTGCGGGGCGCCGGGCGCGAGCGACCCGGCCGCGCGGTCGTCCCAGACCACGCGGCGCGCGCCGATCTCGCCGGGCCCGGCGACGACGGTGGCGACGGCGACGGGCTCGCGCGCCGCGATCGCCGCGGCGACGTCGGCGAACTCGGGGAACGTCGCGGGGCCGACCGGCTCGACCAGCACGTCCAGGATCCCGCCGCAGGTCAGGCCGACCGCGAACGCGTCGTCATCGCTCACCCCGTACCGCTGGACGACGGGCTCTCCGCTCTCCATCACCGCCTGCGCCAGGTCGTAGACGGCGCCCTCGACGCACCCGCCGGACACGCTGCCCGCGACCTCCCCGGACGCCGACACCGCCATCGCCGCGCCCGGCGGACGCGGCGCGCTGCGGAAGGTGTTCACGACGGTCGCGAGCCCGAACGTCTCCCCTGCCGCGTACCAGCGGGCGATGTCGTCCAGCACGTCACGCATGCGCGCTCCCCTTCCCATGGTTCACGGCCGCCCGTCGCGCGCCCGCCCTACCCGCACCGGCGCCCGCGACGAGGCGGGCCAGCCCCTCCAGCGCCGCGAGGCTGTGCCCGGACGTGAAGTCGTCGACGTGCGGCAGCGCCGCCGCCATCCCGGCCGTCAGCGGCTCGTACCCCGGGCGCGCCTTGTGCGGGTTCGCCCACACGACCCGGTGCGCCAACCGGCGCAGCCGCGCCATCTGCCCGCCGAGCAGGGCGGCGTCGCCGCGCTCCCAGCCGTCCGAGGCGATCACCACGACCGCGCCGCGGGCCAGGCCGCGCTGCCCGAACCGGTCGAGGAACTCCTTCAGCTCCTCGCCGAGCCGGGTGCCGCCGCTCCAGTCCGGGATGGCCGCGGACGCCGCCGCCATCGCCGCGTCCGGGTCGCGGTGCCGGAGCTCGCGGGTGAGGCGGGTCAGGCGGGTCCCGGCGCTGAACACCTCGACGCCGCGTCCGGCGGCCCGCGTGACGGCGTGCGCGAACCGCAGCAGCGCGTCGGCGTAGGGGCTCATCGACCCGCTGACGTCCACGATCAGCACGACGCGGCGCGGGCGGGTGCGGTGCGTCCGGTGGCTCAGCAACGCCGTCTCGCCGCCGCGCCGCAGCGTCTCCCGGACGGTCCTGGCGGGGTCGAGGCGTCCGGTCGGCGCGGGCGCGAACCTGCGCGACCTGCGCCGCTCCGCGCCCGTGTCCAGCACCGCGATCAGCCGCGCGACCTCGGCGCGCTCGGCGGCGGTCAGCCGCGCCAGATCCCGGTCGCGGAGCACTTCGACCTCGCTGGCGGTGGCGGCCTCAAGCTCGCCGTCCCGCTCGTCGCCGTCCCCGCCGCCCGAGCCGGGCATCGCCGTCCGGCGGACGACCACGGGCGGCGGCGGCCTGCGCCCCGGCCGGGCGGTGGCGCCGGAGAAGTACGCGGCGAAGCAGCGGTCGTAGCGGGCGAGGTCGTCCGGGTCGGCGCACAAGGTCAGGCGCCCGGCCCAGTACACGTCGGACGGGTCGAGGACGTCGAGGTGATCGAGCGCCGCCAGCATCGACTGGACCCGCTCGGGATCGGCGGCGCCGCCCGCCGCGCGCAGCGTCCTGGCGAACCCGACCATCGTCTCGGTGACGTCCCGCTCCACGCCCGGCTCACCCCCCGCCGCCGTCGAGCAGGGCCTCCAGCCCGCCGCCGAGCACCCGCTGCTGGTCCTCGCGGTACTTCAGGACGGCGCCGAGCGTCAGCGCCGCGGCGGCCGGGTCGAGCTCGCGGACGCCGAGCGCGACGAGCGCCTCGGTCCAGTCGAGGGTCTCCGCCACGCCCGGCGGCTTCAGCAGATCGGCCTCGCGCATCCGCTGCGCGGCCCGCGCGACCTGCCCGGCGAGCCGCTCCGCCGCGCCCGGCTGCCGCCGCCTGATGATCGCGACCTCGCGGTCGAACGACGGGTGCTCCAGCCAGTGGTACAGGCAGCGCCGCTTCAGCGCGTCGTGGACCTCGCGGGTGCGGTTGGACGTGACCACCACCACCGGCGGGCGCTCCGCCCGGATCGTGCCCAGCTCCGGAACCGTGATCGTGAAGTCGCTGAGGACCTCCAGGAGGAACGCCTCGAACTCGTCGTCGGAACGGTCCACCTCATCGACGAGCAGGACGCTCGGCGAGGTCTCCAGCGCCTGGAGCAGCGGCCTGGCCAGCAGGAACCGCCGGTCGTACAGCTCGCCTTCGAGCCGCGTCACGTCGCTGACGCCCGCGGCCTCGGCGGCGCGCAGGTGCAGGAGCTGGCGGGGGAAGTCCCAGTCGTAGAGGGCCTGGGAGGCGTCCAGCCCCTCGTAGCACTGCAACCGGATCAGCGGCGCGCCGAGCCCTCGCGCGAGCGTTTTGGCCAGCTCGGTCTTGCCGACGCCGGCCTCGCCCTCCAGGAACAGCGGGCGCCCCATGCGCAGCGCGAGGAAGCACGCCGTCGCGAGCCCCTCGTCGCACAGGTAGGCGTGCCTGTCGAGGAGGCCCGCCAGCTCCGCGGGCGATCCGACCTGGTCGAGCGTCATCGCTCTCAGGCTACTCAGCCGAACGGACGGCGCACATGCCCCATACCCCACCTTTTCAGCATGTATTCAAGTAAAACAGTATGGAAAGTTGACTTTATGGGCCGCGCTGAGCAGCATCGAAGCCATGCGAACCGGTGACCGGGACGAACCCGACCTGGCCGACGAGACCACCTACGAACGGCTCCGCTCCCCGTCCCGGCGCGACCTGCTGCGCCTGTCGGCCGGCGCCGGGCTGGGCGCCGGGCTCGCGGGCGGCCTGCTCGCCGCCCTCGGCCCGTCCGCCGCCTCGGCGTCCGCGAGCTCCGCCGACGGCGGGATCGTCAAGCCGCTCCCGCCCGAGCTGTTCATCCCGCACGGGACCAACGCCGAGATGCGCTGGGAGGCGATGCGCGGGCAGGGCTACCTGACGCCCGCCGACCGGTTCTTCGTCCGCAACCACACCACCACACCGCTCATCGACGCGCGCACGTGGCGGCTCAAGCTGTGGGGCACCGGCCTGCTCGGCCGCCCCACCGAGGACCGTCCCATCGAGCTCACCTACGACGACCTGCGCCGGCTCCCCGCCGAGACGCTCACGTCGTCCATCGAGTGCACGGGCAACGGGCGCGGCTTCTTCACGTCCCAGCAGGGACAGGAGGTCTCCGGCACCAGTTGGAGACTGGGCGCGGTCGGCGTGGCGAGGTGGCACGGCGTCCGGCTGTCGACCGTGCTGAGGCGCGCAGGTCTTACCCGCGAGGCCGTGGACATCCTGCCGCGCGGGTTGGACGCTGACTTCGTGGACAAGGGTGAGAACCTCGGCCGCGTACGCCGCCCCCTCCCGGTCGCGAAGGCGTTGCGGGACGTCCTGCTCGCCTACGGGATGAACGGCGCGCCGCTGCCGCCCGACCACGGCCACCCGGTCCGCCTGGTCGTCCCGTCGTGGGTCGGCATCGCGTCCATCAAGTGGCTCGGCGACATCCAGGTGTCGGACGAGCCGCTCCACTCGCCGTGGAACACCCGCTTCTACCGGCTCTTCGGCGCCGGCTACCCGGAGGGCGGGTCCGAGCCGCTGACCCGGATGAACGTCAAGTCGGCGTTCGAGCTGCCGTGGGAGGCGACCGTCCACGGCACGCGGCGGCACGTCCTGCACGGCCGGGCCTGGTCGGGCGGCGGCCGGATCCGGAAGGTCGAGGTCAGCGTGGACGGCGGCGAACGCTGGCACCAGGCCCGCCTCCACGACGACGACCCCGACCCCCGCGGCTGGGCCCCCTGGGACGTCCCCTGGCACCCCCGGCGGACCGGCCGGCACGAGCTACTGGCACGCGCCACCGACGAGACCGGCGCGACCCAGCCCGCGACCGTCCCCCACAACACGCTCGGCTACCTCTTCGGCGCCGTGGTGCGGCACCCGGTCACCGTCATCTGAGTCATCGAAAGGACGATCATGGCTTTGTGGACGCCAGACCCGACCTTCTACGCCTCCCCGCGCGACGCCGTGTCCGCGCCGCCCGAGCGGCTCGCCTACGTGGCCGCGTTCGACCGCGCCGCCGAGAAGCCCGACGCGATCGCCGTGCTGGACGTCGATCCGGGCTCCGCCTCCTACGGCTCCGTCGTCGGCTGGACCGACCTGCCCTTCCTCGGAGACGAGCTGCACCATTTCGGGTGGAACGCGTGCAGCAGCGCCCTGTGCCCGGGGTCGCCGCACCCGCACGTCGAACGCCGCTACCTCATCGTCCCCGGGCTGCGGTCGTCGCGGGTGTACGTCATCGACACCAAGGACGACCCGGTCGCGCCGAAGATCGTCAAGGTCCTTGAGCCGGACGAGCTGGCCAAACGCGCCGGATACTCGCGCCCGCACACCGTCCACTGCGGCCCCGAGGGCCTGTACCTCACGGCGCTCGGCGGAGCGAACGGCGAGGACGGCCCCGGCGGCATCGCCCTCCTCGACCACACCTCGTTCGACGTCCTCGGACGCTGGGAGGTCGACCGGGGCCCGCAGTACTTCGCCTACGACGCCTGGTGGCACATCGCGCACGACGTGCTCATCACGTCCGAGTGGGGCACGCCGTCGATGGTGGAGGACGGCGTCGTCGGCGAACTGCTGCTCGGCCGCGAGTACGGCCACTCCCTGAACTTCTTCGACCTGCGCAAGCGCAAGCACGTCCAGACCGTGGACCTCGGCGACAAGCACCAGATGGTCCTGGAGCTGCGTCCCGCGCACGACCCGACCAAGCTGTACGGGTTCGCGGGAGTGGTCGTCAGCGTGGAGGACCTGTCGGCGTCCGTCTGGCTCTGGCACCGCGACGGCGACTCCTGGGCCGCGCGGAAGGTCATCACCATTCCCGCGGAGCCCGCGGACGCCGCGTCCCTCCCCCCGGTCATCCAGCCGTTCGGCGCGGTCCCGCCGCTCATCACCGACATCGACCTGTCCGTCGACGACCAGTGGCTGTACGTGTCGTGCTGGGGCACCGGCGAGCTGAAGCGCTACGACGTGAGCGACCCGTTCAACCCGGTCGAGGCGGGCTCGGTGCGGATCGGCGGCATCGTCAACCGAACCCCGCACCCGGCGGCCCCCGAGCGGCCCCTCGCGGGCGGCCCGCAGATGGTGGAGATCAGCCGCGACGGGAAACGCGTCTACATCACCAATTCGCTGTACGGCTCCTGGGACGACCAGTTCTTCCCGGACGGCGTCGGCGCGTGGATGGCCAAACTCGACTCCACCCCCGGCGGCTTCGCCTTCGACGAGCGCTTCTTCCCGAACGGTGACGCGTTCCGCGGGCTCCGCCCGCACCAGACGCGCCTCCAGGGCGGCGACGCCTCCTCGGACTCCTACTGCTACCCGTGAACGACGGCTCGCTGGCCGCCCTCGTGGCGCTCGGCGCGTTCCATGGCGTCAACCCCGCCATGGGCTGGCTGTTCGCCGTGGCCCGCGGCTTCCAGGAGCGCAGCCGTTCCCTCGTGCTGCAGTCGCTCCCGGCCATCGCCGCGGGCCACGCCGCCTCGGTCGGCGCGGTCGCGATCCTCGTCTCCCTGACCCAGTCCGTCGTCGCGACGCAGGCCATCGCGATCGGCGGCGGCGCCGTCCTGGTCGGGTTCGGGCTGTGGCGGCTGCTGTCGCGGCGCCATTTCCGCTGGGTCGGGATGCGGATCTCGCTGCGGCAGCTCGCCGGGTGGTCGTTCCTGATGTCGTCGGCGCACGGCGCGGGGCTGATGCTGCTGCCGGTCCTGACCTCGTCCGGGACGGCCCCGGCGGGCCACGACCACGGGCTGGCGTCGTCGTCGGGAAGCGCGCTGTCGACCGGCGTGTTCGTCACCGCCGTGCACACCCTGTCGATGTTCGTGGTCGCGGGCGCCATCGCCGTCGTCGTCTACGAGATCGTCGGCCTGACCGTCCTGCGCCGCGCCTGGTTCAACCTCGACCGCCTCTGGGCCGCCGCCCTCATCACCGCCGGCACCGTCACCCTCCTCACCGCTCTCTGAATTTCAGCGGGGTTCGGCTGCCTCGCCCCTGCTGTGCAGGAGCGCCTGAAGCTCGGCGAGCTGGCGGGCGGCGAGCGCCTTCTCGGCGCCGTTGATGCCCATCGCGCCGATGGACGTGCCGTCCGCGAGGTCGAGGGTGGGCCAGGGGTCGCCGACCGTCATGGACACGTCGACGACCTCGGGCCATTCGAGGCGGCGGGTGCGGAACGCGTTGACGACCGTCAGGCCCGACGCGTCGGCCGCGACGCGGCAACGGGCGAGCATGTGCAGGATCCACGCGACGAACGCGCCGAACGCCACCATCAGGGCGCGGTCGAACAGCGTGAACTGGGGCGCCACCACCACGGCGAGCACGATCAGGCCGAGCATGATCACGCCCGCCGTGAGGTAGGCGACGATCCGGGTGGTGCGGGGACGCCACACGGTCGGCAACGCCGGCGGCTCAGTCAACGATCTTGGAGATGGGGATCTCGAGGATGTCGTGGGCGCCAGCGGCCTTCAGCGCCGGGATCAGGGTGTTCACGCCGCGCTTGGCGACCACGGACTCCACGGCGCTCGACTCCCCGCCGGCCAGCGCGGTCACCGTCGGCGACGACATCGACGGCATGATGTCCAGGACGTTCCGCAGGTCGGCCTGCGCGACGTTCAGCTTCAGCAGGACGTTGCCCCGCGCGCGGATCGCGCCCTGCAGCAGCAGGGCGATGTCCTCCATCGCGGCGCGCTTTTCCGCGTCCTCGTAGGCGTCCCGGTTGGCGACCAGCTCGGTGTAGCTGGTCAGGAGCGTGTCGAGGATGCGCAGGCCGTTCTTGCGCAGCGACGAGCCGGTCTCGGTGAGGTCGACGATCGCGTCGACGATGTCGGGCACCTTCGCCTCGGTCGCGCCATAGGACGGGACGACCGTGGCCTTGACGCCGTGCCGCTCCAGGAACCGCCGCGTCATGGCCGGGAACTCGGTGGAGATCCGGACGCCCTCCGGCAGGTCGGACACCGACCGCCACGGCGCCCCCTCCGGCACCGCCATGATCACGCGGACCGGGTTGGACGTCGCCTTGGAGTACTTCAGCTCGCCGAGGCCGACCACGTCGGAGTCGGTCTCGGTGATCCAGTCGCGGCCGGTGATGCCGAGGTCGAACAGGCCCTGTTCGAGATAGGTCGGGATCTCCTGCGGCCGCAGCACCCGGACGCGCTCGATGCGCGGGTCGTCGATGGAGGCGCGGTAGTCGCGGTCCGACGCCCGCTGGACGGTGAGGTCGGCGGCGTCGAACAGCTGCATGGTCGCCTTCTCCAGCGACCCCTTGGGCAGGACGAGTGACAGCACGGAATTGCCTTTCGATGGGACGAGAGTGAGATACCCGGGAACCCCCGGAGACAGCTGCGCGGGTCGTTCAGGGGCGGTGGCCCCCGGACCGCTTACATATGCTCCAGGCCGTGCCCGGCGTGACCGTGATGCCGCAGACCTCGCAGGGTCAGTGCCGTGTCGAGTGCGGCCACAGTCGCCTCCCATCCCTTGTCCTCGGGGCTGCCGGGCAGCCCGCTGCGTTCCATCGCCTGCTCAATGGTGTCACACGTGAGGACCCCGTTGCCCACCGGAGTCGACTCGTCCAGCGCGACCCGGGTCACACCGGCGGTGACGGAGTCGCAGACGTAGTCGAAATGGGCCGTCGCGCCGCGGATGACCGCGCCGAGGCAGACGACGGCGTCGAACTCGCGGGCCAGCTGCTGGGCCACCACCGGCAGCTCCAGCGCCCCGGCGACGCGGGCGACGACGGGCTCGTCGACGCCGCACGCCTTCGCCGCCGCCAGCGCCCGCTCCAGCAGCCGGTCGGTGATCGGCTCGTGCCAGCGGGTGCAGACGACGCCGAGCGTGATGCCGGCCGCGTCGACGGCGGTGTCGTCGGGGCGTCCCGCGCCGCTCATGACAGTCCCTCGATCCGGTGTCCGAGACGGTCCCGCTTGACCGTCAGGTAGCGCCGGTTGTGCTCGGTGACGACGACCGGCATGGCCTCGCGGCCGCGGACGTCCACGCCGAACCCGTCCAGGCCCTTCAGCTTGTCCGGGTTGTTGGTGAGCACCCGGACCGAGCGTACGCCGAGGTCGCGCAGCATGTGCGCGGCGTTGGAGTACTCCCGCGCGTCGGCCGGCAGTCCCAGTTCCAGGTTGGCGTCGACGGTGTCGGACCCGTTGTCCTGCAACGCGTACGCCTGCAACTTGGCCAGGAGGCCGATGCCGCGTCCCTCGTGCCCGCGCAGGTAGAGGACGACGCCGCGTCCCTCTTCGGCGATGCGTTCCATGGCGGCGTCGAGCTGGGTGCCGCAGTCGCAGCGCTCGGAATGCAGGACGTCACCGGTCAGGCATTCCGAATGGGCCCTGATCAGGACGTCGTCGCCATCGGTGACGTCGCCGAGCACCAGCGCGACGTGCTCGCCGCCGTCGATGGCGCTGGAGAACCCGACCGCGCGCCACGTCCCGTACCGGTTGGGCAGGCGGGTCTCGACGACGCGGGTGACCATCGCCTCGTGCCGCCTGCGGTACTCGGCGAGCTGTTCGATGGAGACGAGCTTGAGCCGGTGCTCCTTGGCGAAGATCTGAAGCTCGGGCAGCCGCGCCATGGTGCCGTCCTCGTTCACCACCTCGGCGAGGACGCCCGCCGGGGAGAGCCCGGCCATCCTCGCGAGGTCGACGGCGGCCTCGGTGTGCCCCCGCCGCCGCAGCACCCCGCCCTCGTGGTAGCGCAGCGGGAAGATGTGGCCCGGCCGGACGAGGTCGCGCGGCTCGGACGCCGAGTCGGACAGCGTCCTGATCGTCCGGGCCCGGTCGGCGGCGGAGATCCCGGTGGTCACGCCGAGGCGCGCGTCCACGCTGACCGTGTACGCGGTGCGCATGCGCTCGCTGTTCTGCGCCGTCATCAGCGGGATCTGCAGCCGGTCGAGCTCGGCGCCCACCATCGGGACGCAGATGACGCCGCTGGTGTAGCGGATCGTGAACGTCAGCAGCTCCGGTGTGGCCTTCGCCGCCGCGAAGATGATGTCGCCCTCGTTCTCGCGGTCCTCGTCGTCGACGACCACGACGGGACGTCCCGCCGCGATGTCGGCGACCGCCGACTCGATCGAGTCGAAGATCCCGTCGCCGTCGCCGCTCATGACTTCTCCCCTGTCCCTCGGTCGCCGAGCATCCGCTCGACGTACTTGGCGACGACGTCCACTTCGAGGTTCACCGGGTCGCCCGGCTCCTTGTGGCCGAGCGTGGTGAGCGCGAGCGTCGTCGGGATGAGCGCGACACTGAACCGGTCGGCGCCGGCCTCGACGACCGTGAGGCTGACGCCGTCGACGGTGATGGAGCCCTTGTCCACCAGGTAGCGGGCCAGGCCGGGCGGCAGGGACAGGGTGACGACGTCCCACCGCTCCCCCGGCTCCCGGGAGATGATCTCGCCGACGCCGTCCACATGGCCCTGGACGAGATGCCCGCCGAGCCGGTCGGAGAGCCGGACGGGCCGTTCCAGGTTGACCTTGGAGCCGGGCGTGAGCGCCCCCAGGCTCGACTTGTCGAGGGTCTCCTTGATGACGTCGGCGGTGAAGACCTCGTCCTTGACGTCCACCACGGTGAGACAGACGCCGTTGACCGCGATCGACGCGCCGTGCACGGCGTCCTGTGTGACGAGCGGGCCGCGCACCGCGAGCGCGACCGCGTCCCCCTGGGGCTCGATCCCCACGATCTCGCCGAGTTCCTCGACGATGCCGGTGAACATCCCGGGCCTCCTAGTTCAGGGCTCCGGGGGACGTTCATACGCCGGCGCACACCCCTGGACAGGGGCGTGCCGCGCGCTGCCTCCCATCCGGACTCTCACCGTCGGTCCCGGAGTTCCACCGGGTCAACCGGCCGATGGCATCGGCCGGGTCGCGGACTGTCACCGCCGGTTCGGAATTTCACCGACCCCGGAGCACGCGTTCATGCTTGCCAACCAGTGTGCCACGCCCCGCATTCCCGCCCGATGTGAACATCCCCACCCCGCCGGTCCCCCCGGCGGCGGGGGTTGCCGCGCGGCGGGGCCGGGACGAAACTCTTTGACGGGACCGCCGACGATCCGGGGGGAAGGCCAATGGGCAGACTGACCCTGTCGCCGAAGATCTTGGACGTTCTCGACTTCGGCACTCCGTCGGCCGAGCGCGACATCTCCCGGGGACTGGAGAAGTACTTCGTCGAGTCCGACGCCTACCAGCGGGTCCGGTCGGGGGCCAAGACGATCCTGATGGGCAACCGCGGGGCGGGCAAGAGCGCGATCTTCCGGGTGCTGGCCAAGCGGGAGCGGGCGGAGGGCAGCCACGTCATCGAGCTGAGCCCGGAGGACTACTCCTACGAGCTGCTCAGCTCGACGATGGAGGCGGAGGACGCGGGCTCCTGGGCCAAGCAGGGCGCCTACGCCGCGGCCTGGAAGTACCTGATCTACGTGCTGGTGATGAAGGCGCTGGCGCGCAAGGGGATGCGGCTGACCAAGGGCGGCGGCCGCGAGATCCACAACTACATCCGCGACATCCACGGCGCGCAGCAGCTCGGGCCGCTGTCGCTGCTGGTGTCGTATCTCAAGCGCCTTGAGGCCATCAAGCTCGGGCCGATCGAGGCCGGGCTGCGGACGCGGGAGCTGGACCGGCTCTACAAGCTCGAAGAGATCCACAACCTCCAGCCCGCGCTGAAGAAGGTGCTGGACGGCCAGCGGGTGGTGGTGCTCGTCGACGAGCTCGACCGCGGGTGGGACTCGTCCGAGGACGCCAAGTCGTTCGTCTCGGGGCTGTTCCAGGCGTGCGTGTCCATCAACGAACTGCACCCGAACCTGCGGGTGTACGTGTCGCTGCGGCAGGAGTTGTACGACGACATCCCGTCCCTGCACGACGACGCGCAGAAGCACCGGGACCTGCTGGAGAAGATCTACTGGTCGGAGGAGTCGCTGCTGGAGCTCATCGCCAAGCGGATCCGGTTCTCGGCCCACGAGAACGGCTTCGACGTGGAGGCGCTGGAGCGTGCCGGGGACCGGGCCTGCTGGTCGGCGGTCTTCGCCTCACCGCCGGGCCGGGACCGGGGCGCGTCGTTCCGCTACATGGTCGACCGGACGCTGTACCGGCCGAGGGAGATCATCCAGTTCTGTTCGGAGACGCTGGCGCACGCCAGAAAGGGCGGGAGCCGGCTGCCGGTGCCGTACACGGCGATCGAACGGTCCGAGTACGGCTACTCCACCGAGCGGACCAGGGACATCGCCGCCGAGTACCGCTTCCAGTATCCGGGGCTGCTGAGCGTCTTCGAGATCTTCCGCAGCCGTCCGCCGACGTTCGCCCGCGAGGAGCTCGAACTGCTCTGCCTGGAACTGGCCGTCGGCGAGATACCCACGCACGGGACGGAGACGTGGCTGCCGCACTGCTACCCCAACGACCTCATCGAGGTCCTGTGGCGGGCGGGCCTGCTCACGGCCCAGGCCGCCGGGGACGGCACGTTCCTGGGAAGCCACCAGGTCCGGTACCTCAACCTCGCCGCCGTCAAGCGCTTCCGGATCCACGAGATGTTCCACTCGTCCTTAGGAATCGCCGCTGCGGAAGGGTGAGCACCCCCGGTGTAGGTGCAGGCTGTGGGTCAGGTGTGGGTCAGGTGTGGGTCAGGCGCAGGCCGGTCGAGGTCGCCGTCACGTTCGTGAGGTGGTGGATGATGTGGTGCGCCCCGGTCAGGACCGCCGGGTCGTGGCTGGTCGTCACCGCCAGGACGGTCGCGCCGGCGGCGCGGCCCGCCGCTATGCCGGCGGGGGCGTCCTCGATGACGATGCAGTCGGACGGGTCCACGCCCAGGCTCCGGGCGGCTTTGAGGTAACCGGACGGGTCCGGTTTCCCGTTCGGGACGTCCTCGGCCGTCACCACCACTGGCGGGACGGGCACGCCGGCCACTTCCGTGCGGAGTTTCAGCTGCGCCCTGTCCATCGAGGTGACGAACGCGCAGGGCAGGCCGCTCATGTTCTCCAGGAGGTCCACTGCGCCGGGTAGGGCGGTGATGCCTTCGGTGCCGGTGGCCTCAAGCGCGTCCAGGCGCGCGGTGGCTTCGTGGACCTCGCCGGGTGGCAGGAAGTCGGCCACGCGGTCGACCGTTCGGCGGCCGTGGGCGTCGGAGAGGAACTCTTCTGGGTCGATGCCGTATTCGGCGGCCCATTCGTGCGCGGCCCGTTCGACGAGGGGCGTCGAGTCGACGAGGGTGCCGTCCACGTCGAAAAGGACGGCCGCGCAGGGCAGGATCACCAGTTCGCCTTAGCCGTCGCCACTTCGGCCTGGCCGCGGAGTCTGCGGACGGCCTCGGCGGGGTCGTCGGCCCCGTAGACGGCGTTGCCCGCGACGAACACGTCGGCTCCCGCTTCCGCGCAGCGTTCGATGGTCTCGGCGCTGACGCCGCCGTCGACCTGGAGCCAGACGGGGAGGTCGCGTCCCTTGATGAGCTCGCGGGCGCGGCGGACCTTCGGCAGGACGACGTCCAGGAACTTCTGGCCGCCGAAGCCGGGCTCGACGGTCATGAGGAGGAGCATGTCGATCTCGCCGAGGAGGTCTTCGAAGCCGTCCACGGGGGTGGCCGGGTTGACGCCGAGGCCCGCGCGCGCGCCCGCGGCGCGGATGGCGCGCAAGGTGCGGATCGGTGCCTTGGCCGCCTCGGCGTGGATGGTGACGCTCTTCGCGCCCGACTCGGCGTACTCCGGCGCCCACCGGTCGGGGTCCTCGATCATGAGGTGGCAGTCGAGCGGCAGCGCGCTGTGCCTGAGCAGTGCCTGGACGACGGGCAGCCCCAGGGTGAGGTTCGGGACGAAGTGGTTGTCCATGACGTCGACGTGGACCCAGTCGGCGGAGTCGGCGATGAGCGCGACGTCCTCGGCCAGGCGGGCGAAGTCGGCGGACAGGATGCTGGGTGCGATCTGTGGAGCCATGATGCCGCGAGTCTATTGGCGTGGTTCCGCCCGTTCGTCACCCGGCGGGGTGATGGCGGGCGCGGGGCACCGCCCGGCGAGGCGGAGGCGGACGAACACCTCCGGCGCACCGGCGGTGACCCAGAGGCCGAGCACCGCCTGGACGGCGAACGCCTGAACCAGGTTCGACCCGTCGAACGCGGAGACGGCGAAGCCGGCGATTCCCACGGGGACGCGTGCCAGGCGCCGCCAGAGGTTCCCGCCCGCGTCGAACCAGCCGCGGGCGGCGAGCAGGGACAGCCCGGCCAGGACTCCGCAGAATCCGCCCGTGGCCCTGGCCGACCGGACGAGCGTCACGGGTTCGGTCTCACCTCCGGCGGCCTCGATGGCCCGGGCCCAGGCGTCAGGCCACTGCCAGCCCTGGATCGGCTGTAGCGCGCCCCAGGCCGCTGCCAGGAGAAGCAGCGAGACGGCGAGGGCGAGAGCCATCTGCACGGCCAGATGGCGGCGGGTCCACCACGGCACGACGAGGGGTTCCAGACCCAGGGCGGCCACCAGGAGCGCCAGGCCGATGGCCCAGCCCGCCAGCACCTGGCCGATGGAGTGGACGCCGAGCTGGACGCGGGACACCCCGATCAGAACGATGACGGCCGCCGCGGCCGCCCAGAGCGGCCACCGCCGTGTCCGGGCGGCGAAGAACCCCCACGCCACCGGGGCGTTCTGGGCGTGGCCGGACGGCATGCCGAACGACGTGTGCGACTCCTTGCCCTCGACGGTGGTGTCCGTCCAGTAGGGGCGCGGGTCGTGGAAGACCAGCTTGAGGAGCGTGTTGAGGAACGCGCTGAACAGCAGGATGACCGTCGCCCGCGCCACCAGCCGTGGAGCCGCGCACCAGAACAGGACCACGAGCAGAGGGACGTAGAACGCCGCGCTTCCCAGGAATGACACGACATGCCAGAAGTCGGTCAGCACGAGGCCCCCCGGGTCAGGTGCGGCGCAGGAGGGCCAGGAACATCGCGTCCGTGCCGTGGCGGTGCGGCCAGAACTGGGCGTAACTCTCCTTGCCGAGGGCGGTGAGATCTGGGGCCACGGACGTCAGGACGGCGGGGGCGTCGAGCCGTTCGACGTCGTCGCGTCCGCGTAGGACGTCGTCCACGACCACGCGGGTCTCGGCGATGTGCGGGGAGCACGTGACGTAGGCGACCACGCCGCCGGGCCGGACGGAGTCCAGCGCCGAGGCGAGAAGGCTCCGCTGCAAGGGGCCCAGTTCGGCGACCGACTCGGGGCCGCGCCGCCACCGCGACTCGGGGCGGCGGCGAAGCGCGCCCAGGCCGGTGCACGGCGCGTCCACCAGCACCCGGTCGAAGGACGCGGGCCGCCATGCGGGCACGGTGCCGTCGGCGGCGACCACGCCGGTGCGGTCGTCGACCGCGCCCCTGACCAGGGCGGCGCGGTGCGGCTGGACGTCGGCGGCCAGAAGGCGCGCGTCCCGCTTGGCGGCGAGAGCGGACAGAAGCCCCGCCTTGCCCCCGGGGCCCGCGCAAAGGTCCGCCCAGCGCGAGTCAGGGCCGTCCAAGGGCGCTTCGATCAGAGCCAGGGCGACCAGTTGGCTCGCCTCGTCCTGGACGGCGGCGCGCCCATCGCGGACGGCCGCGATGGCGGCCGGGTCACCCTCCGGCAGAAGGGCTCCGTAGGGCGAGTAGGGGACGGGCTCGGCGCCCGCGTCGTACAGCTCTTGCACGGTGGCCCGGCCGGGACGGGCGACGAGCGTGACGCGGGGACGGGCGTTGTCGGCGGCGAGCAGTTCATCGATCTCGCCACTGCCGACGGCGTCCCTCAGCGCGGACACGATCCATTTGGGATGGCTGTACCGGACCGAGAGGCGGGTGGTGGTGTCGGCGTCGGCGGGCGCCACGATCTCCAGCCAGGCGTCCATGTCGCGGCCGGCGACCTTGCGGAGCACCGCGTTGGCGAACTTGGCCTGCCCCGGGCCGGACACCGAACGTGCCAGCTCGACCGTGGTACCCACGGCCGCGTGGGGCGGGATACGCGTCGCGAGGATCTGGTGCGTGCCGAGGCGCAGGACGTCCAGAAGCGGCGCGTCGATGCGCCGCAGTTCACGGTCGCTGCACAGCGCCAGTACGGCGTCGTAGGTGCCGCGTCCGCGGAGCGTGCCGTAGGTCAGTTCGGTGGCAAGGGCGGCGTCGCGGCCGGTGAGGCCGCGGTCGCGGAGGCGGCCGGGTAGCAGGAGGTTGGCGTAGGCGTCGCGTGTCTCGACGGCGCGGATCACGTCGAACGCGGTGCGCCGGACGAGGTCCTGCGGGCGGCCCGTCTTGCGCGGCCCGCCCGGCCTGCGGTTCTGGGTGCGTCGGCGGTCGCGGGCGGGTGGCATCAGTGCAGCGCGTCCTTGCCGATGAGGTTGATGCCGCGGGCCCAGTCGGCCGCGGACATGCTGCGCTTGCCCTGCGGCTGGACGTCGCCCAGGGCGACGGGATGCGTGGCCGTCCCCACCAGGACCCCGTTCTTCCCGGCACGCAGCTCGCCCGGCGACAGCTTCTCCGCCTCAGGGGCGGGGCGGACCGGCCCCAGCTTGAGGCGCGTCTCGCGGAAGTTCGTCCACGCGCCGGGTGCGGGCGTGCAGGCACGGACGAGGCGGTCGATGTGCAAGGCCGGGCCGTGCCAGTCGACGTGACCGTCCTCTGGCGTCAGCTTGGCCGCGTGGGACACGCCCTCCGTCGCCTGCGGGCGGGGCTCCAGGACGCCCGCCTCGATGCCGTTCATCGTGTCGAGCAGCAGGCTCGCCCCCGCGACCGCCAGGCGGCCAAGCAGATCGCCCGTGGTGTCGGTCGGCTGGATCGGCTCGGTGAGGACGCCGTAGACCGGGCCCGTGTCCAGGCCCTCCTCGATCTCGAACGTGGCCGCGCCGGTCATGTCGTCGCCGTGCAGGATCGCGCGCTGGACGGGCGCGGCGCCGCGCCAGGCGGGCAGCAGCGAGAAGTGCAGGTTCACCCAGCCGTGCCGCGGAATGTCGAGGGCCTCGCGCGGCAGCAGCGCACCGTAGGCGACGACGGGGCAGCAGTCGGGCGCGATCTCGCGGAGCCGGTCCAGGAACCCGGGGTCGCGGGCCTTGACGGGCTTGAGCACCTCGACGCCCGCCTCGGCGGCGAGCGAGGCGACCGGGCTGGCGCTGAGATGGCGCCCACGGCCCGAACGCCCGTCCGGCCGGGTCACCACCGCGACCACCTCGTGCGAGGAGCCCAGAAGCGCTGTGAGGGCCGGGAGCGCGGTCTCGGGCGTCCCCGCGAAGACGAGCCTCACCTAGATCGCCTTCCCGAGGGTGCGGTGCGGCGACTCCTTGACGACCGGGGCCGGGTCGCCGAACCACTCGGCCTCCCTGATCGCCTTCATCGCGGCCTTGCGCTGCTCGGGGTCCATCCGGTCGATGAAGATGACCCCGTCGAGGTGGTCGGTCTCGTGCTGGACGCAGCGGGCCAGCAGATGCGTGCCCTCCAGCGTGATCGGCTCACCGTGCATGTTGAACCCCCTTGCCACGGCCCGGACGGCGCGCGGCGTGGGGAAGGCCAGGCCGGGCAGGGAAAGGCAGCCCTCGTCGTCGGTCTCCTGCTCGTCCGACAGGTCCAGGGTCGGGTTGACCACGTGCCCCAGCCGGTCGTCGACGTAGTAGGTGAACACCCGCAGGCCCACGCCGAGCTGCGGCGCCGCCAGGCCCGCCCCGGGAGCGTCGATCATCGTGTCGGTGAGGTCCTTGACGAGCTGGCGCAGCTCCTTGTCGAAGTCCTTCACCGGCTCCGCGGGGGTGCGCAGCACGGGGTCACCGAAGAGGCGGATGGGCTTGACGGCCAAGGAGGACTCCGTTCTGCGGGGTGGGGACGCTCCGTCCAGTCTACGGAGCGAAGCGGGGACGTCTTACACGCCGTGGCGCGCGCCCTGGTGCGCGGATCGCGCCTTGTAGGCGGCGGTACGGGCCGCCTTGGCGGTCGCCTTGTCGGGGTGGTGCGCGCCCAGGGCCTCCAGGACGTCGGCCACACCGGGATGGTCGGTGCGCCACAGGTCGTCGACCATGGCCCTCATCTCCGCTCCCGGCGGCGCGTCGATGAGCGCCGCCTCGACCGCCTCGTCCGGTTCGGCGGTCTCCAGCATCCCGGCGACGGTGTCGACGAACACCCAGAGGTACTCCTCGCGGGCCAGTTCCCTTCCCGACGGGTCTCCCGCGGCCTTGAGCCAGAGCGCGGCGTAGGGCGAGACCAGCGGATGCTCCTGCGCGGCGCGGACGACGGCCGCCGCCTCCGGGCCGATGCGGTGCAAGACGGCGGCGGCGAGATTGCGCGCGCCTGGGCCGCCCGTCCGCATGACGTCCAGGAGGTCGGCGGCGGCGTCCTTGGGGTCGTGGCGGGCCAGCCAGCCGTCGATCTCCTCGTCGGCGGCGTCGGGCCGGTACCAGGTGAGCCCGGAGATGAGCTCGGACGCGCGGGCCCCGGCCAGCTCGCCGACGACGGGTGCGGTGAACCCGTCCGCGAGGAGCAGTTCCCGGACGGCCCACACGCCCAGCGGCGTCAGTTCGCACCCCTGATCGGACGTCTGCACGACGTCCCACCCCTCAAGCGTGGCCAGTTCGAGGGAGAACGCGTCCGAGACGAGCGTGGACATGGTCTCGGCGTCGGTGAGGTCGTAAGCCTCCCCCACGTGGTCGAGCAGCGCGCCGACGAGCTCTTCGGGCTCGGTGGGCTCCTCCTGCTCGTACAGGTGGATGAGGACGCCCGTCATCTCGTTCTGGACGAGTTCGACCGCGTCCAGGCCGTCCGCGTAGTCGTGCCCCGGGACGACCACCGCCTCGAACACCGGGAGCCAGGCGGCGAGGAACGCCGAGTCATCGCTGGACTGGAGGTCGTCCAGGGAAGGCCCCGGCTTGGCCGATCCGCCCTCTGCGGTGATGACCTTCGCCTCTACGGCGGCCCACCAGAACCGTTCCAGTTCCCCCGCGTCTTCGATCTGCCCATGGCCGCGCGGGCTGTCCAGACCGAGTGCGATGGCCGCGTCGTCCGCGTCGGACTTGGGAAGCGTGTCGTGCTCGGTGAGGGCGCGTTCGCCCGTCCAGCGGGCCAGGGCCAGGACGTTCTCGGTCAGGCTGGAGCGGCGCGCCGCCTCGACCACGTCCGCCTGGGGGGCGAGCCGGACGGGCGGGACGACCAGTTCCTCGGCCTGCCGCAGATAGCCCTCGGTGCGCGCGTAGCGCTCCTCTTCCGGCAGCGCCTCGAAGTCGCGGATCCACGCCTGGACGGCGTCCTGGTCGTCCAGCGAGACCCCGTCGGCCCGCATCAGCCCGCCGATGACCTCGGCGGCCGCCTGCCGCTCCTCGGTGTCCATCTCGGCGACGAGGTCGGCGAACGCGGGGCCGGTGCGTTCGATCTCCGTCTCCAGCTCGGCCGCGGCGGGCGCGGACACGGCGCCGGTGTCGCGCAGGTAGGAGACGATGCGGTGCAGAGCGTCCAGGACGGTGGGAACGTCGTCGCCCCCCGCGACCACGGACTCCGGGAAAACGTTCAGCAGCAGCTCGCGGAGCGACTCGGGCGTCAGCGCCTCCGGGCCCGGCAGGCCCATCTCGTCCCGCAGGAGTTCGAGCAGGATGCGCGCGCCCTGCTCGTCCAGCGCCTCGCCGCGCTCGTCCGCCCACCGCCGCAGGTCGCCCGCGGTGGTCTCCACCCAGTTGTCGGCCACCCGAGAACCCTATTGGTCAGATCAGCTCCAGGGGGTCGATCTGGACTCGTACGGTTTCCGTCGTCTTGCGCGCGCTGCGCACGCCCTGGGCTTCCTTCAGCGCGCGCGCCAAGGCTTGCCCAGCGGCTCTGGGCACCCGGATCAGCGCGCGCTCCTTGTCCCGCGCGTCGGCCCCCGCGACGGACGCGGAAGGGCCCGGCGCGGAAGGGACGGGCACGGGCCCGAGTACCTCCGCCCCATCGGGCAGCCGGGCATCGGACAGAAGCTCCCGTATGGCGGTGGGAGTCCCGGTCAGCGACGCCATCCGGGCGGCGGGCGGGAACCCCACGTCCTTGCGCTCGGCCAGTTCGCGTTCCGCGTAGGTGACCGCGTCCCAGCGGACGAGGGCCTGGACGGCGGGCAGCCCTCCTTCCGCGGCCACCACGACGGGCCCCTGCGGCCGGACGAGCGAGGCCGCGTTCATCCAGCGCCGCAGCGTCTCCTCCCCGGCCCGCAGATCCGGCCGTCCGAGCAGCACCCAGCCGTCCAGCAGCAGCGCGGCGCTGTATCCGCCTTCCGCGGGCGGCTCCGCTCCCGGCGTGGAGACCACGAGAGCGCGTTCCGCGCCAAGCCGTTCGAGGATCGCGTCACGTCCAGAGGTCCGCACCGGTATGCCAGGGAACGCCCTTCCCAGTTCCTCCGCCGTCCGTTTGGCTCCGACCACCACGGCGCGCAGATGGACGAACCCGCACTCGGGGCACTGCCAGTCACCCGCGATGCGTCCGCACCAGCGGCAGTAGGGCGCGGCATGGGACGAAGGCAGCGACAAGGGCCCCTGACAGGCCACGCACTGCGCGGTCGTACGGCACCGCCCGCACGCGATGGCCGGAACGTAACCGCGCCTGGGCACCTGTACGAGGACAGGCCCTTCCTCCAGCGCCCGCCGTGCGGCCTCGAACGCGACGTTCGGCAGGCGTGCGCTATGGGCGGCGGCGTCGCGGGCGAGTTGCGCGTCCTCCCCCACGTACCGGACGCGGGGCATCGCCGTCCGCACACGCGCCCGGTCGGCCGTGAGCGTGTGCGCCCAGCCGGACTCGACGAGCTGGGTGGCGTCGGTCGTCCTGGTGAACCCCCCTATGAGCGCGCCCGCGCCCGAACGATGCGCGCGCAGGGCGAGAACGTCGCGCGCGTGCGGGTACGGGGCGTGCGGTTCGGCATGGACGTCGTCGCCGTCGTCCCACAGCACGACCAGGCCGAGGTCGGCGACGGGAGCGAAAACGGCGGCGCGCGTGCCGACGACCGCCCGCGCGGTACCGCGCAGGATCGCCAGCCATCTCCGGTAGCGCTCGGCAGGGCCCAGTTCCGCCGTCAGCGCGACATGAACGCCCTCCCCCAGCTCGGCCTTGAGCGCGGCGTCCACCCGTGCCACATCGCGTCCGTCGGCCACGACGACCAATGCGCCGCGCCCGCCTTCAAGGGTCACCGCGACCGCTCGCGCTATGGCCGCCGTCCAGTCGGGACCTGGCAGGGCCGTCCAGACCGCACGCGGCGCCCTCCCGGCGACCAATGCGCTCAGGAACGACGCCCCGGCCGGGTAGTCGCGCCACACGCCGAAGTCGTCCGTGACGGCGCTCTCGGACGGCTCGCCCCCAGCGTCGCCGGTCACAGGCACCGGTTCCGCTTCTACGCGCGCATGCCGTGGTGGGACGGCCAGCCGCAGCACGTCCGCGAACGTGCCCGCGTACCGGTCGGCCACCTCCCGGACCAGCGCGGCGATCTCCGGCGTGAGGACCGCCTCCGACGATGTGACCCGCTCCAGAAAGAGCAGCTTGCCCTCGTGGTCGCTCTCTGCGACCCGCTCCAGGACGAACCCGTCGACGAGCTGACCGGCGAACCGGACCCTCACCCGGCAGCCGGGCACCGCCTTGGCGTCCATCTCCGCGGGCACCAGATAGTCGAACGGACGATCCAGGTGCGGCAGCGACATGTCGACCGCGATCCGCGCCACGGGCAGTTCCTCGGCCGGACGGCGCGCCCCCTTCTTCCTGGCCTTGCCCGCCTTGCCCGCCCTTTCCGGCTTCTCCGGCCTCTCCGGGGACGTTCGCGGCAGATCGTCCAGCCCCGGGATCAGATCAGTTCCGCCACCGTCCTTGGTCACGTCCCCGTCCTACCAGATCAACCCGACAGTCAACCGCGCACGCTAGGGTTGACCCCATTCGTACGGGGCGCGCACCCGTTGGCCCATTGCCCGATCCCTTCTGCGCCTCGCCGTCCGACGAGCCCGTGCAGGCGATGACCACAGCGCATACTCAAGAGCGGGCGGACGCCCATGCCCCGCATGGGCCGTCACGCCGTTCCCCAGGCCCCTCGTCCCCCACCTCCTGGAAGAAGTGGGCGCGCCACCCGATCGTGGCCGCCACCGTCGCCGCGGGCGTCCTCCATCTGGTGTGGGCGCTGTTCCTGGCGACCGAGGGCGGCGACCTCGCCGCCCAGGCGGCCTGGACGGACTTCGCCTGGAAGCACCCCACGGCGGCCTACAGCTTCGCCTGGTACGGCGGAATGCACCCCGCCTCCTACAGCGTCATGTCGCCCTACCTGATGGCGCTCTTCGGCATACGCACGGTCGCCGTCGTGTCCGGGACGCTGTCCGCCACCCTCACGGCGTACCTGCTGCGGCGTTTCAAGGCGCCCGTGGCGTTGCCCGCCTCCCTCTGGGCCGCGTTCGCCATATCGTGCAACTCGGCGTCCGGGCGGGTCACGTTCGGCCTCGGCCTCACGTTCGCGCTCATGGCGACGATCGTGGCGTTCACGCCGCACGGCACACCGGCGCTGCGCGCGGCCGGGATGGTGGGCCTCGGCCTGCTGTCCACGCTCGCGAGCCCCGTCGCGGGCCTGTTCCTCATGGTCCTGGCCGCAGGGATGATCCTCACCGGGCGCCGCCGCGCCGGGATCTGCATCGCCGCCGGCCCGCCCGTCGTGGTCGGGACGACGAGCCTGCTGTTCCCGTTCAGCGGCGTCCAGCCGATCTCACTCACCGCCATCGTGCTGCCCGCCGTGGCCAGCGTCATCGCCATGCTGGCGTGCGCGCCGCGCGGGTGGACGCTCGTGCGTCTCGGCGCCGGCGTGTACCTGGCCGGGATCCTGCTGACCTGGCTGGTCCCGTCACCGGTCGGCAGCAACGTCGAGCGCCTCTCGCTGCTGTTCGGCGGGATGTTCCTCCTGTCGGCGGTGGCGCGCGCGCACGGGCGCGTCCGCATCGCAGTGCTGTCGCTCGCGTTCATCGTCACCGCGTCCTGGCAGGTCGTGAAGCCCATCGACGACCTGATCCACACCGAGCCCGCGGCGACCGCCGCCGGGAACGCCAGCGGCCTCATCGCCGAACTGAAGGCCGTCGGCGCCGACGACGGCCGTATCGAGGTCGTCCCGCTGCGGTCCCACTGGGAGTCGGCCGGGATGAGCCGCCATTTCGTCCTCGCGCGGGGCTGGAACCGTCAGGTCGACGCCGAACGCCACGAGTTGTTCTACGAGGAAGGCGCGCTGACGGCGGAGACCTACCGCGCGTGGCTGCACGCGTGGGCCGTGCAGTACGTCGTCCTGCCCGAGCAGGAGGCGGACTGGTCGGCCAAGGACGAGGCCGCCCTCGTCGAGGACGGCCAGCCGTACCTGACGGAGATCTGGCGCGACGAGCACTGGCGCCTGTTCCGCGTCCTGCGCGCGACGCCGCTGGTCGACCGGCCGGCGTCCGTCGGCGAGCTGAACTCCGGCCGGCTCGTCATCGACATGCCGACCAGCGGTTCGGTGCTGGTGCGCGTCTCGTGGTCGCCGTGGCTCAGGGTGTCGGGCGGGGACGCCTGCCTCGCGCGCGCGGGCGACTTCGTCCGGCTGAACGCCGACAGGCCCGGCCGCTACACCATCGCGGCCCGCTACAACCTCAGCCGCGGCAACCATTGCGACGAGTCCTGACCGTCCAGGAAAACCGCACCCTAGCCCGGCCCCCACCGAGCCCAGAGCCCACGCGAAAGGCCCTGGGACGGACACGTCCCAGGGCCTTTCGTCGGGTTTGACGGGTTACAGACCGGCGGCGGAGGCGAGGGCCTTGGCGCGGTCGGTCGACTCCCAGGAGAAGTCGGGCTCCTCCCGGCCGAAGTGCCCATAGGCGGCGGTCCGCTGGTAGATCGGGCGGAGCAGGTCGAGGTCGCGGACGATCGCGGCGGGCCGCAGGTCGAACACGTCCGCGATGGCCTTCTCGATCGCCTCGGGCGCGACCTTCTCGGTGCCGAACGTCTCCACGAACACGCCGACGGGGTGCGCCTTGCCGATCGCGTAGGCGACCTGGACCTCGGCGCGGTCGGCGAGCTGCGCGGCGACGATGTTCTTGGCGACCCACCGCATCGCGTACGCGGCGGACCGGTCGACCTTGGACGGGTCCTTCCCGGAGAACGCGCCGCCGCCGTGCCGGGCCATCCCGCCGTAGGTGTCCACGATGATCTTGCGGCCGGTGAGCCCGGCGTCGCCCATCGGCCCGCCGATCTCGAAGCGGCCGGTGGGGTTGACCAGCAGCCGGTACCCGTCGGTGTCGAGGTCGAAGGCGGCGAGCACCGGGTCGACGACGTGCTCCTTGACGTCCGGCGCCAGCAGTTCCTTCAGGTCGATGTCGGGGGCGTGCTGGCTGGACACGACGACGGTGTCGAGGCGCACCCCGCGGTCGCCGTCGTACTCGATCGTGACCTGCGTCTTGCCGTCGGGCCGCAGGTAGGGGACGTCGCCGCTCTTGCGGACCGCCGACAGCCGCTGCGCGAGCCGGTGCGCGAGCGTGATCGGCAGCGGCATCAGCTCGGGGGTCTCGTTGGTGGCGTAGCCGAACATCAGGCCCTGGTCGCCGGCGCCCTGCCGGTCCAGGTCGTCGCCCTGCTTGTCACGGTCCTCGCCCTCGCGGGTCTCGTAGGCGTCGTCGACGCCCTGCGCGATGTCGGGCGACTGCGCGCCGATGGACACCGACACGCCACAGGAGTGGCCGTCGAAGCCCTTCTTGGACGAGTCGTAGCCGATCTCCAGGATCTTCTCCCGGATCACGCCTGGGATGTCCACATAGGTCTCGGTGGTGACCTCGCCGGCCACATGCACCTGACCGGTCGTGATCATCGTCTCAACGGCGACCCGGCTCTTCGGGTCGTCCTTCAGCATCGAGTCGAGGATCGCGTCGCTGATCTGGTCCGCGATCTTGTCCGGGTGTCCTTCGGTAACAGACTCGGAGGTGAACAGGCGGCGAGACACGTACGTGCACTCCTTGCAGCGGCTGCTGACTGACGTCGCAGGACGGATATGTCTACTGGCTCTCTACAGATTCGGTTCAGGTTCGGTTCTTCAGGTTCGGTGGGGAGTTGCCCCCTACCCCACGGATGCTAGGGCGAAAGTCTAGCGGGATCGTCGCCCGGCACACCTCCGAACGTGTGCGTGAACGGCCGGGCGGCCGGGCCGGGCGGGCGATGTCAACCGGGCGGCGGCGGCTCGAGGCGCGCGGCGACGAGGTTCCAGACGACGTCGGCGAGCGCCTCCTTCGCGCCCCGCGGCACCTCGGTCGCGGAGCCGTCCGAGCCGAGGACGACGGCCGCGTTGTCGGGCCGCCCGAAGGTCATCTCCTCGCCGACCTGGTTGACGACGAGCAGGTCGCTGCGCTTGCGGGCGAGCTTGGCGCGGCCGTTGGCGAGGACGTCGTCCGTCTCGGCCGCGAAACCGACGATGACCTGTCCGGGGCGGCGGGTCTCGCCGAGCTCGGCCAGGATGTCGGGGTTCTTGACGAGCCTGATCGGCTCCGGCTCCGCCCCCTCCGACTTCTTGATCTTCGAGCCCTGGTAGCCGGCGGGGCGGAAGTCGGCGACGGCGGCGGCCATGACGACCGCGTCGGCGGCGCCGGCCGCGGCGATGACGGCCTTGCGCATGTCCTCGGTGGATCCGACGGTGACGATGTCGGCGCCCGCCGGGTCGGGCAGGGCGACGTTGGCGGCCACGAGCGTCACCCGGGCGCCGCGTGCCACGGCCGTCCGGGCGAGCGCGTAGCCCTGCAGGCCGGACGAGCGGTTCCCGATGAAGCGGACGGGGTCGATGGCCTCCCGGGTGCCGCCGGCGGACACGACGACGTGCCGTCCGGCGAGGTCGCGGGCGGCGGCGCCGCGGGCCAGGACGCGCCGGGCGACCTCGTACAGCTCGTCCGGGTCGGGCAGCCGGCCGGGGCCGGTGTCCTTGCCGGTGAGCCGCCCGGACGCGGGCTCGACCACGACGGCGCCGCGGTCGCGCAGCGTCGCGACGTTGGCGCGGGTGGCCGGGTGCTCCCACATCTCGGTGTGCATCGCGGGCGCGAACACGACCGGGCACCGCGCGGTGAGCAGGGTGGTGGTGAGCAGGTCGCCGGCCAGGCCCTGCGCGGCCCTGGCGAGCAGGTCGGCGGTGGCGGGCGCGACGAACACCAGGTCGGCGGTCTGCCCGAGCCGGACGTGCGGTACGGCGGCGACGCCGTCCCACACCTCGGAGGACACCGGGTTGCCGGACAGCGCGGCCCAGGTCGGCTCGCCGACGAAGCGGAGCGCGTCCTCGGTCGGGACGACGGTGACGTCATGGCCCGACTCGGTGAGCCGCCGGAGCAGCTCGCACACCTTGTACGCGGCGATCCCGGCGCTCACGCCCAGGACGACGCGCGGCTTTGGGGAGGTCATGCGGTCACTGTCGCATCAGGCGCCGGCCGCGGACGCGCCGGGGTGCGTCGAACGGGCGGGCCCGGAGGGCCCCGGCAGGGCGCGCGCGGGCGTTCAGCCCTCGATGGGCTCGGCGTTCAGGAGGCCTTCGCGTGTCTCGCGCAGGGCGATCGACAGCGGCTTCTCCTGGACCTGCGTCTCGACGAGCGGGCCGACGTACTCCAGCAGGCCCTCGCCCAGCTGGGCGTAGTAGGCGTTGATCTGGCGTGCGCGCTTGGCCGCGATGCTCACGAGGCCGTACTTGGTGTCGACGACCTCGAGAAGCTCGTCGATCGACGGGTTGGTGATGCCCTCACTGCTGGCTGCCACTCGGTGGCCTTCCGATAGGTCGCGACTATTGAACAGCCATTAAGGTTAGCAGCTCCACGCACACGTCCCGCACGGACGTGTTGACGAGCGTGACGTCGAACTCCTTCTCGGCCGCGAGCTCGACGCGGGCGGCGTCGAGACGGCGCTCGATGACCTCGGGCGGCTCGGTGCCGCGTCCGGTGAGGCGGCGGACGAGCTCCTCCCAGCTGGGCGGCGCGAGGAACACCAGCCGGGACTCGGGCATGGACCGGCGGACCTGCCTGGCGCCCTGCAGATCGATCTCCAGGAGCACCGGCTCGCCGCGGGCGAGCCGCTCCTCGACGGGCCGGCGCGGGGTTCCGTAGCGGTTCCCAGCGAACTCGGCCCATTCGAGGAGCTCCCCTTCGGCGACGAGCCGGTCGAAACCGGCGTCGTCGACGAAGAAGTACTGCACACCGTGGGATTCACCCGGACGGGGGGACCGGGTGGTCACCGAGACCGACAGCCACACCCGGGGGTGTGATCGCCGGATCTCGGCGACGACCGTGCTCTTACCGACGCCCGACGGCCCGGACAGGACCGTCAGCCGCCGCGCGAGCTGGCCATGCGATTCGGAGCCTCCCGGCGCTGGGTCGACCATTGTCATCCGGCCTGTCCGCGAGGACGTGGCCCGCACGGGCCTGCCGGAGACGGGAAGCGGCCGACGGGGGCGCCGGGGTCGGACGGGATGGAGCCGGTTCCGGGTCGCCCCGGCCCGGCCGCGGCGGTCTGGCCGCCGCGCCCGCCCGTGAGTCGTGCGTCAGCGGTTCGCACTTCCGCCGAACTCACGCTCCAGGGACGCGCGCTGGTTGGCACCGAGGCCCCGCACACGGCGGGACTCGGCGATTCCCAGACGCTCCATGATCTGCTTCGCACGAACCTTGCCCACACCGGGCAGTGATTCCAGAAGGGCCGACACCTTCATCTTTCCGATGACGTCGTCGGACTGACCCTCTTTGAGAACCTCGGCGAGCGAGGTTCCCCCGTGCTTGAGCCGATTCTTAACCTCGGCCCGCTCTTTACGAGCCTTGGCAGCCTTCTCCAAGGCTGCGGCGCGCTGTTCGGGGGTTAGGGGCGGAAGAGCCACGCCGGGTCACCTCAGGTTTCCACTCGACGGAGTCGGACGGGTTGGGAAACTAGCGAGTTCACCGCCCATTAGGCAACGTGAAGTGCCGTTTAGCCCGCCATAAATTCACGAAAATCACTCATCGGAGTGTCCTGAATACAGAGTGTACACAACTCGGGCCCCTTGACGGCGCATCCCCCCGCCTTGCTGGGACTTTCGCATGATCGTGAAAATCCCCCCTTTCTGACCCCATATGCGGCACTCGATACCCTTTTGTCGATGGGGGTCGAGGCCCTCCCCGGGCCGCCGGGCCGCGCTCGCGCGGGGCGTCCGGGGGCCGGGCGCGCCGCCCGCCCGCGCCCGCTGTGAGGTCCCCCACAACCGATCCCGACCGAGTGACGCTCGTCACGCCGCGCCGTTCCGCACGTCGCGGCGGCCCCGCAACTGCCATCCTCGACAACACGCCGCCCGCCAAGATCGTCCTCTCCTCCCGGAGGCGCACCCCCGCAGCAGCTCCCCCGCCCGCCCGCCAGGGCCCCCGCAGACGCGGAACCAGCGCGAAACTCCCGCCGGGTCGCCGCCGGTCGCACCGGTAGGTCTCCGCGGGTGTGAATCGTCGCTCCGCGTGAACGAGTTCGATCGTTCTGTACGTTCGGCAATGCCGAAACCTCAGCCTCTACATTCGCATGCGGCTAAAGCCACAAAGTGCCATCCCCCACGTCCAGAACCCACAGCGGAACTTGCCCACAATGCAGTGTTTATTGCAGTGGCGGGGCCGGTCTCAGGACGCGCCCGCGGACGTTCGGCGGAGAGCGGCGGCTATGGCGGCGGCCGCGGCGCCCGGGTCGGCGGCGCCGGTGATGGGACGGCCGATGACCAGCAGGTCGGCGCCGGCGGCCAGGGCGTCCTCGGGAGTGGCGACGCGGGCCTGATCCTGGGCGGCGGCCCCGGCCGGGCGGACGCCGGGGGTGATGAGCGTGATGTCCGGCCCGACCTCGGCGCGCACCGCCGCGGCCTCCCGCGGCGAGCAGACCAGGGCCTGCGCGCCCGCCTCGACGGCCAGGACGGCCAGGCGGCGGACGGCGTCCGGCGCGGGGCCCGCGAGGCCGAGGGCGGCGAGGTCGGCCTCGGAGAGCGACGTCAGGACCGTCACGGCGGCGATCTTGGTGGCGGGGACCGCGTCCACGGCCTCGCGGATCATGGCGGGACCGCCGGCGGCGTGCACGGTCAGGTAGGACGGCTTGAGGCGCGCGACGGCGCGGGCGGCGCCGCGGACGGTGGCGGGGATGTCGTGCAGCTTGAGGTCCAGGAAGACCTGGACGCGGCTGGCTCCGCGGACGCTGGCGACGACGTCGGGGCCGTAGCGCAGGTAGAGCTCCAGGCCCACCTTGACGGTGGAGACGTGCGGCGTGACCAGGGTGGCCCAGCGCGCGGCGGTCTCCAGGTCGGGCGCGTCCAGCGCGACGGCGATGGGGGCGGTCACAGCTTCTCCTTCTCGGGCTCTTCGGGGCGCACCTGGGGCGGGACGTACCCGGCGGGCTTGTGCGCGAGGCCGACGGCGTCGGCGAGGGCGCCGACGCGGCGGGCCGCGAGGGCCTCCTCCAGCTCGCGCAGGACGCGGGGGCCCGCGGCCGGGTCGTGGAAGACGGCGGTGCCGACGGCGACGGCGGAGGCGCCGGCGAGGATGAACTCCAGCGCGTCCAGGCCGGTGGCGATGCCGCCCGCGCCGATGATGGGGGTGCCGGGCAGCGCGGCGTGCACCTGGTAGACGCAGCGGATCGCGACGGGCCGGACGGCGGGCCCCGACAGCCCGCCCGACACGCCGGTGAGGGCGGGCCTGAGCGTGCGCGGGTCGATCGCCATGCCCTCCATGGTGTTGATCAGGGTGAGCCCGTCGGCGCCCGCGTCGACGCAGGCCAGCGCGATGGTGACGATGTCGGTCACGTCGGGGGCGAGCTTGGCGAACAGGGGCGTGCCCGGCCGGGCGTGCTCGCGGACGGCGCGGACGACGGACGCCGCGGCCGACGGGTGCCAGGCGAACATGCGGCCGCGGTCCTCGACGTTCGGGCAGGAGATGTTGACCTCGATGGCCGCGACTCCCGGGACGTGCCGGAGGCGGCGCGCGAGATCGCCGTACTCGCCGACGCTGTTGCCCGCGACGGACACGATCGTGCGGACATCCTGCTCGATGAGCCACGGAAGCTCGTGTTCCAGGAAAGTCTCTACGCCGGGCCCAGGAAGCCCCATTGCGGTCAGCAAACCGCTGGGGGTTTCGGTCACGCGAGGTGTGGGCCGTCCCGCGCGCGCTTGGGGCATGACGGACGTGGTGACGAACGCTCCCAGGCGGGAGAGATCGAAGAACTGGGCGAGTTCACGTCCCGTGCCGCCGCACCCTGAGGCCGTCATGACGGGGTTGGGGAGTTCCAGAGGCCCGAGTGTGGTCCTGACCCGCTCGCTCAATGGGAGCCCCCCTCGGAGACGCTCAGGACGCGCGGCGCGCCGAGCGCGTCGAACGGGATGGTGCCGAGGTCGCCCCAGCGGACGAGATCGCCGCGCAGGACGGGCCCGTCCGCGCACGCGCGGATCATCCGGGTGACGCCGTCCTCGCCGTGGACGGGGAGCATGCACGTCATGCACACGCCGATGCCGCACGCGCCCGTCCGCTGGAGGAATTCCTCGACCGACACCTGGGACGGCAGGCCGAAGTCGGTGGCGACCTGGGTGACCGAGCGCAGCAGGGTGGTGGGGCCGCAGCCGTAGACGACGTCCGCGCCCGTTTCCTCGATGACGCGGGGCAGGACGTCGCGGACGGTGCCCTTCTCCCCCATCGACCCGTCGTCGGTCGCGACGGTCGACGAGTCCCCGATGCGCTGCGCCATGCGGGAGCCGAACACCTGCTTCGCGGACGGCCCGCCCAGCACGAAGTGCACCTGGCAGCCGCGCCGCAGCAGCGTGTCGGCGAGCGCGAACACGGCCGCGCCGCCGGGGCCGCCGCCGACGAGCAGGCAGGTGACGGGGTCGCGGGGCAGGCGGAACGGGCGTCCGAGCGGACCGACGAGGTCGATCTGGTCGCGGGAGCGGCGTCCGGCGAGCCAGGCGGTGCCGGGCTCGGTGTCGGCGAACACCAGCTCGACGGTCCCGCCGTAGTCGGACTTGACCTCGTGCACCCCGAAGCAGCGGCGGATCAGCCGGGACGTGTGCTCGCCGCCGACGGCGAGGGCCACGAACTGGCCGGGCCTGAACCGCTCGGCGATGGCCGGGGCCACCAGCGTCATCGCGTGGTAGTCCTGCACCTGGCGGACCGTGAGGACCGTCGCCGACGTCTGCACCGGCGTGTCGGACACCCGTCTCCCTCTCCTCGTCGCGTGCGGGGGGCCGGGCGGCGGGCCCTCCTCCGGGCCCGCCGCCCAGCCGCCCGGATCTGTCACCCGGGTCCCGGGGCTCCGTCCGCGCCTGGGCGCTCGTCCGCGACGTGCGCGCCCGTCCGGCCGTGGGCGCCGCTGAGCCGCTCGGCGTGCTCCTGGAGGGAGCGGACGCCGACCTGCCCTCCGGCGACGGCCTCGATGCCCTGGACGGCCGCCGCCAGCCCCTGGACGGTCGTCACGCACGGTACGCCCCGCAGCACGGCCGCGGTGCGGATCTCGTAACCGTCGAGCCGCGGCCCGGACTGGCCGGGGCTGCCGAAGGGCGTGTTGACGATGAGGTCGACCTCGCCGTCCAGGACGCGCCGCACGATCGTGGGCTCGCCGGACGGTCCCGGACCCGCGCTGTGCTTGCGCACGATCTTGGCACGCACGCCGTTGCGGCGCAGGATCTCCGCGGTCCCTTCCGTGGCAAGAATCTCAAAGCCCAGGTCAGCGAGCCGCTTGACGGGGAACACCATGTGCCGTTTGTCGCGGTTGGCCACGGACACGAAGACGCGTCCCTTGGTCGGCAGCGAGCCGCCGTAGGCCGCCTGCTGCGACTTGGCGAACGCGGTGCCGAACACCTCGTCGATGCCCATGACCTCGCCGGTGGAGCGCATCTCGGGGCCGAGGACGATGTCGACGCCCTGGCCGAGCTCGTTGCGGAACCGGTCGAACGGCAGGACGGCCTCCTTCACCGCGATGGGCGCGTCCAGCGGCAGGCCGCCGCCGTCGCCCGTCCCGGGCAGCATCCCCTCGGCGCGCAGCTCCGCGATGGTCGCGCCCATCATGACGCGCGCGGCGGCCTTGGCGAGCGGCACCGCCGTCGCCTTGGACACGAACGGGATGGTCCGCGACGCCCGCGGGTTGGCCTCCAGGACGTACAGGACGCCCGCGGACAGCGCGTACTGGACGTTCATCAGCCCGCGCACCCCGATGCCCCGTGCGAGCGCCTCCGTCGCCGCGCGGATGCGGCGGACGTCGTCGTGCCCGAGGGTGATGGGCGGCAGGGCGCACGCCGAGTCGCCGGAGTGGATCCCGGCCTCCTCGATGTGCTCCATGACGCCGCCGAGATACAGGTTCTCGCCGTCGAACAGGGCGTCGACGTCGATCTCGATGGCCTCGTCCAGGAAGCGGTCGACAAGGACGGGGTGTTCCGGGCTGGCTTCGGTCGCGCGGGCCATGTACGACTCCAGCGTGCCCTCGTCGTACACGATCTCCATGCCGCGCCCGCCCAGGACGTACGAGGGACGCACGAGAACCGGGTAACCGATCTCGTCGGCTATCTCGCGGGCGTCCTCGTAGGACGTGGCGGTGCCGTGCTTGGGCGCGAGCAGCCCGGCCCTGTGCAGGACGCGTCCGAACGCGCCGCGTTCTTCCGCGAGGTGGATGCTCTCCGGCGAGGTGCCCACGATCGGGACTCCGGCGTCCTTGAGCTTCTGCGCGAGACCCAGGGGCGTCTGGCCGCCGAGCTGGACGATGACGCCCGCGACCTCGCCGGACTGCTGTTCGGCGTGGACGACCTCCAGGACGTCCTCCAGCGTGAGCGGCTCGAAGTAGAGCCGGTCGGAGGTGTCGTAGTCGGTGGAGACCGTCTCGGGGTTGCAGTTGAGCATCACGGTCTCGTAGCCCGCCTCGGCCAGCGTGAACGAGGCGTGGACGCACGAGTAGTCGAACTCGACGCCCTGGCCGATGCGGTTGGGTCCGCTGCCGAGGATGAGCACCTTGGGCTTGGTGCCCGGCGGTACTTCGGTCTCCTCGTCGTAGGACGAGTACAGGTACGGGGTCTGCGCCTCGAACTCGGCGGCGCAGGTGTCGACCGTCAGGTAGACGGGACGGACGCCGAGCGCGCGCCGCAGTTCCCTGACGACCTCCTCCGGCAGGCCGCGCAGTTCACCGATCTGCGCGTCGGAGAACCCGTGGCGTTTGGCGCGCAGCAGCTTGTCCTTGGTGAGCGCGTCGTCGGCGGTGCGGATCTCTTCGGCGACCTCGTTGATCGCGGCGATCTGGTCCAGGAACCAGGGATCGATGCCGGTCGCCTTGTAGACCTCCTCGACGCCGGCTCCGGCCCAGAGCGCGCGCTGGACGGCCTTGAGCCGTCCGTCGTGCGGGCGCTTGGCGGCCTCGACCAGTTCGGCGGCGTCGGGTTCGCCTGCCCAGCTGAACGACGAGCCCTTCTGTTCGAGCGACCGCAGAGCCTTCTGCAGCGCCTCGGTGAAGCAGCGTCCGATGGCCATCGCCTCGCCCACGGACTTCATGTGCGTGGTGAGCGTGCCGTCCGCGCCGGGGAACTTCTCGAACGCGAACCGCGGCACCTTCACCACGACGTAGTCGAGCGTGGGCTCGAACGACGCGGGCGTCTCGCGGGTGATGTCGTTCGGGATCTCGTCCAGCGTGTAGCCGATCGCCAGCTTCGCCGCGATCTTGGCGATCGGGAACCCGGTGGCCTTGGACGCCAGCGCCGACGACCGCGACACCCGCGGGTTCATCTCGATGACGATCATCCGGCCGGTGCCGGGGTGCACGGCGAACTGGATGTTGCAGCCGCCGGTGTCGACGCCGACCTCGCGGATCACGGCGATCGCGACGTCCCGCATGTTCTGGTACTCGCGGTCGGTCAGCGTCAGCGCGGGCGCGACCGTGATCGAGTCGCCGGTGTGCACGCCCATCGGGTCGAGGTTCTCGATGGAGCACACGATCACCACGTTGTCGTGGCGGTCGCGCATGACCTCCAGCTCGTACTCCTTCCAGCCGAGGATCGACTCCTCCAGGAGCACCTCGGTGGTCGGGGACGCGTCGAGCCCGGCGCCGGCGATGCGGCGCAGGTCGTCCTCGTCGTGGGCGAACCCGGAGCCGGCGCCGCCCATGGTGAACGAGGGCCGCACGACGACCGGGTAGCCGAGGCTCCCGGCGGCGGCGAGGCACTCGTCCATCGTGTGGCAGATCACCGACCGGGCGGACTCGGCGTTCAGGCCGCGCTCGCGCGCGACCTTGGCGACGACGTCCTTGAACCGCTCCCGGTTCTCGCCGGCCTGGATCGCGTCCACGTCGGCGCCGATCAGCTCGACCCCGTACTCGGCCAGGACCCCGGCCTCGTAGAGCGCGATGGAGGTGTTCAGGGCCGTCTGGCCGCCGAGCGTGGGCAGCAGCGCGTCCGGCCGCTCCTTCGCGATGATCTTCTCGACGACCTCGGGGGTGATCGGCTCGACATAGGTGGCGTCGGCGAACTCGGGGTCGGTCATGATCGTGGCGGGGTTGCTGTTGACGAGCGTCACCCGCAGCCCCTCGGCCTTGAGGACGCGGCACGCCTGGGTGCCGGAGTAGTCGAACTCGCACGCCTGCCCGATGACGATCGGCCCCGAGCCGATGACCAGGACGGACTTCAGGTCTTCACGGCGCGGCATTACAGCGACCCCTCTCCCGGCTCCCGCCTCGACCGCTCCATCAGCTCGCAGAAGCGGTCGAAGAGGCCGGAGGCGTCGTGCGGGCCCGCCGCCGCCTCCGGGTGATACTGGACGCTGAACGCCGGACGCTCCAGGAGCCTCAGCCCTTCCACGCATCCGTCGTTCAGGTTGACGTGGCTGACCTCGCCCGGGCCGTAGGGGGTGTCGAACGGGCCGTCCGTGGGGGCGTCCACGGCGAAGCCGTGGTTGTGCGCCGATACGTCGACCTTGCCCGTCGTCCGGTCTTGGACGGGCTGGTTGATGCCCCTGTGGCCGAACCTCAGTTTGTACGTCCCGAGCCCGAGCGCACGGCCGAATATCTGGTTTCCGAAACAGATGCCGAAGAACGGTGTGCCCGCGTCGAGGACACCTCTCAGGGCGTCCACGGCGTAGCCGGCGGCGGCTGGGTCGCCCGGGCCGTTGGAGAAGAACACACCGTCGGGGTCGAGGGCGAGGATGTCCTCGGTCGTGCTGGCGGCGGGCAGAACATGAACTTCGCAGCCCCGCTCGGACATCCGATAGGGCGTCATCGACTTGATTCCGAGGTCGACGGCGGCGACCGTGTAGCGCTTTTCACCCTTCGCCTGGACGACGTAGGGCTCCTTGGTGGAAACGTCCCGTGCGAGGTCGGCGCCCTCCATTGACGGGCTCTGCCGCACACGTTCCAGCAATGCGTCCTGTCCGGGCGCGACGGCGTCCGGCCCGCTGAAGATGGCCGCGCGCATCGCGCCCCTGTCGCGCAGATGCCGCGTCAGCGCACGCGTGCCGGGAATGGCGATGCCCACCACACCCTGGTCGCGTAGCGCCGAACCAAGCGAACCGGTGGCCCGCCAGTTGGACGCCACACGCGCCGGTTCGCGGACCACATAACCGGCCACCTGAATACGGCGCGATTCCGGGTCTTCGCCGTTGATACCGGTGTTGCCTATGTGAGGCGACGTCATCGCCACGATCTGGCGCGCGTAGGAGGGGTCGGTGAGGGTCTCCTGGTAGCCGGTCATCCCGGTGTTGAAGACCATCTCGCCGAACGTCTCCCCTTCGGCGCCGTACGCGGCCCCGCGGAAGACCCTGCCGTCTTCCAGAACGAGCAGAGCGGGGTTCACTGGAGCTTCCCTTCCAGGACGGTCGGCGTGCCGCGCAGGAACGTGGCGACGACCCGTCCGGGCAGCTCCAGCCCCGCGAACGGGGTGTTGCGGCTCTTGGACGTCATGGCCGACGGGTCCACGGCGCGGCGCGGCGACGGGTCGTACAGCGTGATGTTGGCGGGCGATCCCGCCTCCAGCGGACGACCCTGTCCGCCCTGTCCGTGTCCGCTCAGCCTGCCGATGCGCGCGGGGACGGCGGACATCCGCTCGGCGACCCCGGCCCAGTCGAGCAGCCCGGTCTCGACCATGGCCTCCTGTACGACGGGCAGCGCCGTCTCCAGGCCGATCATCCCCATCGCGGCGACGGCCCACTCGGTCTCCTTGGCCTCGACCGGGTGCGGGGCGTGGTCGGTGGCGACGCAGTCGATCGTCCCGTCGGCGAGGGCGTGCCGCAGCGCGGTGACGTCGTCGGCGGTGCGCAGCGGCGGGTTGACCTTGAAGATCGGGTCGTAGGTCCCGGCCCTGGCGTCGTTCAGCAGCAGGTGGTGCGGGGTGACCTCGGCGGTCACCGGGCAGCCCTTGCTCTTCGCCCATCGGATGATCTCCACCGAACCGGCCGTGGAGACGTGGCAGACGTGCAGCCGCGACCCGACGTGCTGGGCGAGCAGCACGTCCCTGGCGATGATCGCCTCCTCGGCGACGGCGGGCCAGCCGGGCAGGCCGAGCGCGGCCGACATCTCGCCCTCGTTCATCTGCGCGCCCTCGGTGAGGCGCGGCTCCTGCGCGTGCTGCGCGACGACGCCGTCGAACGCCTTCACGTACTCCAGCGCCCTGCGCATGATGACCGCGTCGGACACGCAGTGCCCGTCGTCTGAGAAGATCCGTACCCGGGCGGCGGAATCTGCCATCGCGCCCAGTTCGGCGAGCTTCGCCCCGGCGATACCGCGCGTGACCGCCCCGACGGGCTGGACGTCGCAGTATCCGGCCTCGCGCCCAAGGCGCCACACCTGTTCGACCACGCCGGCGGTGTCGGCGACAGGGTCGGTGTTGGCCATCGCGTGTACGGCGGTGAATCCGCCCATCGCGGCGGCCTTCGTCCCGGATTCGACGGTCTCGGCGTCCTCGCGGCCCGGCTCGCGCAGATGGGTGTGCAGGTCGACGAGACCGGGCAGCGCCACGAGGCCGTCGGCGTCGACGGTCTGCGCACCGGCCGCGTCCAGCCGGGAACCCACTTCGGCGATGGCGCCGTCACGGACGAGGATGTCGGCGGGTTCCCCGCCGAGGATCCGTGCGCCCTTGATGAGGAAACTCACTGCGCGACCTCCTTGCCGATCGCCGCCTCGGAACCGCCCAGCAGCAGGTAGAGGACGGCCATGCGGGCGCTGACACCGTTGGCGACCTGTTCGACGATGGTGGACCTGACCGAGTCGGCGACCTCGGCCGCGATCTCGACGCCGCGGTTCATCGGGCCGGGATGCATGACGATCGCGTGGTCGGGCAGCGCCGCCATGCGCTCGGCGTCCAGGCCGTAGCGGCGGCTGTACTCGCGGACGGACGGGAAGTAGGCGGCGTTCATCCGCTCCTGCTGCACGCGCAGCATCATGATGACGTCGCTCTTGGGCAGCACCCCGTCCAGGTCGTACGACACCGAGCACGGCCAGGTGTCGATGGCGACCGGGAGCAACGTCGGGGGCGCGACCACGGTCACGTCGGCGCCGAGGGTGTTGAGCAGCAGGACGTTGGATCGCGCTACCCGGCTGTGCAGCACGTCGCCCACGATCGTGACCCTGCGACCGTCCAGGTCACCGAGACGCTTGCGCATGGTGAACGCGTCCAGAAGGGCCTGGGTCGGGTGCTCGTGCGTGCCGTCGCCGGCGTTGACCACGCTGCCCTGCACCCAGCCCGCCAGCCGGTGCGGGGCGCCCGACGCGCCGTGCCTGATGACGACGCCGTCCGCGCCCATCGCCTCCAGCGTGAGCGCCGTGTCCTTCAGGCTCTCGCCCTTCGACACGCTCGACCCCTTGGCGGAGAAGTTGATGACGTCGGCGGACAGCCGCTTGGCCGCGGCCTCGAACGAGATGCGGGTGCGGGTGGAGTCCTCGAAGAAGAGGTTGACGACCGTCCGGCCGCGCAGCGTGGGCAGCTTCTTGATCGACCGGCCCGCGATCTGCGCGAGCTCCTCGGCGGTGTCGAGGACGAGGAGCGCCTCGTCCCGGCTCAGGTCGCCGGCGGAGATCAGATGGCGGTTCATTCGGCACCCCCCGTAGTGCCGGGCGTGGGGCCGAGCAGCACGGCGTCGCGCCCGTCGTTCTCGTCCAGCAGGACCTTCACGGTCTCGCGCATCGAGGTGGGCAGGTTCTTGCCCACGTAGTCGGGCCGGATCGGCAGCTGCCGGTGCCCGCGGTCGACGAGCACGGCGAGCTGGACGGCGCGCGGCCGCCCGAGGTCGTTCAGCGCGTCGAGCGCGGCGCGGACCGTCCGCCCGGAGAACAGCACGTCGTCGACCAGGACGACGACCCGGTCGTCGACGCCCTCGGGCGGCAGCTCGGTGCGGCCGAGGGCGCGGGCTGGACGCATCCGCAGGTCGTCCCGGTACATGGTCACGTCGAGCGAGCCCCAGGGCACCGGGCGGCCCTCGACCTCGCGCAGCGACCCGGCCAGCCGCTCGGCCAGCGTCACGCCGCGGGTCTGGATGCCGAGCAGCAGGACGTCGTGACCGCCCTTGGTCCGCTCGAGGATCTCGTGTGCGATCCGGGTCAGCGCGCGCCTGATGTCGGGACCCTCCAGAACGGCCTTGGGCCGGGGATCACCGTCCGCCACGCGCTCCTCCGGGGGCCGTTCCGGCCTGGAGGCAGCATTCACCACAGAAACTCCTTTCCCGCCTCACGGGACGGGCCTTAAAGGACGTCTTGCCTCCCACACGGTAGCAGCCGCGCCCAACAACCTCCGCGTCCGGGCGAGCCGACGTCTTCGCAGGTGAGAGGCGTCACACTGGAACCGTCGCGGGTTCACGGAACGGCCCTGGGAGGGACGCTTCGCGCCGTGCCCGCGGGGCTTGCGGACGATCCGGAGCGACCTGATCGAGTCCTGCGGATTCGACCGCTTTTTTCCAATCAGCTTGACCTAGGGCCCTCACCGTTTTACCGTCACTGTCCGTAACCATCCCCGGGGGCCGGACTCCTGAGGCCCAATGGCTTCGCGAATCGGTCCCCCTCCGGCGAGAGCCGGAGTCCGACGACGATGAAAGTGAGCCTGGGGGGCCAGAATGCCGTCTGAATACGCAAAGGCTCTCGGCGCGCGCCTGCGCGCCATCCGCACCCAGCAGGGCCTGTCCCTGCACGGCGTGGAAGAGAAGTCACGTGGCCGCTGGAAGGCCGTCGTCGTGGGTTCGTACGAGCGGGGCGACCGCGCCGTCACCGTTCAGAAGCTGGCCGAGCTCGCCGATTTCTATGGCGTGCCGGTTTCCGAGTTGCTGCCCGGCGGAGCCGCGCCGAGCCCGCTCGGGCCTACACCAAAGCTCGTGATCGATCTAGAGCGGTTGCAGCAGCTTCCGAAAGACAAGGCCGGTCCTCTCGCCCGCTACGCCGCGACGATTCAAAGCCAGCGTGGCGACTACAACGGAAAGGTCCTGTCCATCCGCCAGGAAGACCTGCGCTCACTGGCGGTCATCTATGACAAGTCCCCGACGGAGCTGACCGAAGAGCTCATCGGCTGGGGCGTTCTCGACCCGGAGGCGCGCCGCGCCGTCGAGTCGTTCTGACACATCGGCACCACCGCGATGGGGCCCGGCACGTACACCGGGCCCCGTCCCGTGCGCCGCTGGACCGCGCGCGTCACGGGCCTCCTATGAGGCTCCGGGCGCGCAGTTCCTCGATCCGTTCCGGCGGCAGGGACAGGACGTCCCGGAGGACCTCGTCCGTGTGCCCGCCCAGGGCCGGGGCCGGGCTCGGCGGCAGCGACGCCTCGTCGAGCCGCAGCGGGCTGCCAGGGGCCAGATGGGGCCCGACGCCCGGCTGGTCGAGACGGGCCATGAGCGGCTCGGTGTGCAGGTCCCGGGCCAGCTCCGCGAGACCGCGGTAGCGCGACCACAGGACGGACGTGCCGTTCAGGGCGTCCTCGACCTGCTCGCACGTCCGGGACGCGAACCAGGGCGCGAGGACCCCGCCGAGCGCCTCCCGGTAGGCGAAACGGTCACCGGCGACGCGGAAGTCGGCCTTCAGTGCGCGTTCCAAGGCGGCGGTCACCTCGCCTAGGCCGGTCGCGTCTACCAGGTCGCGCCAGTGGCGCGGCGTGAGGGTCACGACCATGACGCGGCCGTCGGCGGTGGCGAAATCGCGTCCGAAGTCCCCGAAGACGCTGTTGCCCAGGCGCGGACGCGCCTCGCCCAGCTGCGCCTCTGCGAGAAGTCCCAGGTTTCCGGCCGTGGCCAGGGCGACGTCTTGAAGCGCGACGCGAATCCTCTGGCCTTCGCCCGTGCGCAGACGGTGCCGTTCGGCGGCCAGTAGGCCTACCGCCACGTAGAGGCCGGATGCGACGTCCCAGGTGGGAAGCGCGTGATTCACCGGGACCGACTGGTCGGACGGCCCCGTGATGGACGGAAACCCCACCGTGGCGTTCACCGTGTAATCGACGGCGTTGCCCCCGTCACGGCGGCCCTGCAACTGGACATGGATCAGGTCTGGGCGCGCCTCCCGCAGGGCCTCGTACGTGAGTCCCTCGCGTGGCGGAGCGTTGGTCACGACGGTGCCGCTCTCCGCGACGAGACCGGCGACCAGTTCCCGTCCCTCCGGCGAACGGAGGTCGACCGTGACCGAGCGCTTGCCCTTGTTCAGGCCCGCCCAGTACAGGCTGCGGCCGGACGGGGCGAGCGGCCACCGGTCGATGTCGGGGCCGCCGCCCACCGGGTCGACGCGGATCACGTCGGCGCCGAGCTGCGCGAGCGTCATCCCGCCCAGCGGCGCGGCGACGAAACTGGACAGCTCGACCACGCGCATCCCCGCGAGCGGCGCCCCGATCATCGGGCGATCTCGATCAGGGAACGCGCGCCCCGCCCGGCCCGCATCCGGTCGAACGCGGCGGCGACGCCGTCCAGGCCGATGCGGTGCGTGACCAGGGTCGACAGGTCCAGACGCCCCGCCTCGACCTCCTCGGCGAGCAGCGGGACGTCCCGGTCGGGGTCGGACGACCCGTACACCGAGCTGGTCAGCCGCCGGTTGAAGTGGAACAGCTCCAGCGCGTTGAACGTGACGGCATCGTCGCGCGGCCCCACGCCGACGACCGTGCACTGCCCGCCGCGACGGACCGACTGCCACGCCGTCCGGATGAGGCCGGCCTTGCCGACGCACTCGAAGGCATGATCGGCGCCGCGCCCGTCCGTCAGGGCACGGACCTGTCTGGCCAGCTTGGGGTCGCCTTCCAGATAGTGCGTGGCACCGGCCGCCCTGGCGAGGGACTCCTTCTCCGTGCCCTGGTCGACGGCGATGATGGTCCCGGCCCCGGCGAGACGCGCGCCCATGACGGCCGACAGGCCGATACCGCCGAGACCGATGACGAGCACCGACTGCCCTTCACGGACCTGCGCGGTGTTGCGGACGGCGCCGATACCCGTCAGCACGGCGCAACCCAGCAGCGCCCCCAGGTCGAGTGGAGCGGACGCAGGCAAAGGCACTACAGAACGTTCCGGCACGACCAGTTCTTCGGCGAAGCCACCGACGCCCATGCACGCGTACACGTCCTCGCCGTCCAGCGTCGCCCCGGACGGAGGGCTCACAGCTCCTTCCACGGCACTGCACAGCCACGGCTCGTCCTGGGCGCAGAACCAGCAGTCGCCGCACGCGGCGGCCCAGTTCAGGACCACCCGGTCGCCGGGACGCACCTTCGTCACGTCCGCGCCGGCCTCCGCGACCGTCCCCGCGGCCTCGTGCCCCAGGACGAGCGGAAACTTCGGGGCGAGCGTGCCGTTGATCATCGACAGGTCGGAGTGGCACACCCCGGCCGCCGCCACCCGCACCCGCACGTCCCCCGGCCCCACCGGGGGCAGTTCGATCTCGCGGACCCGCGGCGGAGCGTCCGGCTCGACGGCGACGACGGCCTTGACCATGGGCGGTTCTCCTCAGAGCTGGATGGACTTGGTCTCTAGGAACTCGTCGAGGCCGAACCGCCCCATCTCACGGCCGAGCCCGGACCGCTTGTACCCGCCGAACGGTGCCATCGGGTTGTACGCGCCGCCGTTGACGTCGATGGAACCCGTCCTGACCTGGCGGGCGAACGCCAGCGCCCGGTCCTTCTCCGCCGCCCACACGCCCCCCGCGAGGCCGTACCGGGAGTTGTTCGCGATCTGGAGCGCCTCGTCCTCGTCCCGGAAGGGGATGACCGACAGCACCGGCCCGAAGATCTCCTCCTGCGCGACGGTCGCGTCCTGGTCGACATCGGCCAGCACGGTGGCGGCGACGTAGTGTCCCCGCTCGAACCCGTCCGGCGCGGCGCTCCCACCCGTGACGACACGCGCCCCCTCCGACACGCCGGTGTCGATGAAGCCGCGCACCCGTTCCAACTGCGCCCCGGACACCATCGGCCCCAGCCTCGTGGACGGATCGAGCGGATCCCCTGGCGTGAACCCCTCGGCGAAGCCCTTGGCCAGCTCCAGCGCCTCCCCGTACAGATCCTGGTGGACGAGCATCCTCGTCCAGGCGGTGCATGTCTGGCCGCCGTTCAGGAACGCGTTGGCGACACCGACCTTCACGGCGGTCTCCACGTCGGCGTCGTCCAGGATCACGTTCGCGGACTTGCCGCCCAGCTCCAGCGCCACCTTCTTGATCGTCGCGGCGGCGAGCTCCGCGACCCGCGACCCCGCCCGCACCGACCCCGTGAACGACACCATGTCGACCTCCGGATGCGCGGCGAGCGCCTCCCCGGCGACCGGCCCGTATCCGGGGACGAGGTTGACGACCCCCGCGGGCAGCCCGGCCTCGTGGACGGCGTCCATCAGCAGGTAGGCGACCAGCGGCGCGACCTCGCTCGGCTTGATCACGATCGTGCACCCGGCCGCGAGCGCCGGCGCGAGCTTGCACGTGATCTGGTGCAGCGGATAGTTCCACGGCGTGATCGCGCCGACGACACCGGCGGGCTCCCGCACCACCAGGGAGTTCCCGACCCGCTCCTCCGGCACGCCCCCGGCGATCAGGTCGGCGTACCCCGCGACCACCGTCAGCGGCAGCCCCGCCTGGATGCGGGTCGCGATCCGCATCGGCGTGCCGACCTCGCTCGCGATCGTGCGCGCGATCTCGTCCGCACGGCTCACCAGCGCGCCGTGCAGCCGCAGGAGGCACTCCGACCGCTCCCCGAACGACGTCGCCGACCACCCGGGCAGAGCCGCCCTGGCGGCCCGGACGGCCCGGTCGACGTCCTCCGCCGTCCCCTCCGGCACGGCCGCGAGCGTCTCCTCGGTCGCGGGGTTCTCGACCTCGATGACCCCGCGCCCCAGCGGGCTTGTCCACTCACCACCGATATAGAGGGCATCCCGGTCATGCACGGCGACTCCTAACAGGTCGGCAGATTCTATGAATACGACACTCGCTCCTCGCCGTCTCCCCCCGCCCCCCGGCCAGTCACGGCACTAGCAGCCTGCCACGCCCCACCCGACGAAAGCGGCCGCCCCGAACACGACGAACCCAACCGCGACGCCCCACCGAGACCCCGGCACCAGCGAACACGCAACAGAGGCCGCAGCCACGACACTGGCAGCCGAACAGGCCACGTGCAGCAACCATGCGCCTACAGCCACGGGTGGTTGCCAGCGGAGACATAGCGCGGAGGGGCGCGAAAGTGGCGGCAGCGCGGTTATCGCGTGTGTGGGTGGGCGGGCGCGGTGGTGGGGATCGCGCGGTTGAGCGGGGATCGCGCGTGGCTGGGTGGGGGGCGCGTGGCTGGGATCGCGCCGGTGGGGCCGGCTCGGGGGGAGGGCGGCCGCCGCCGGCGCGATCGGCCGGAGGGACCGGGGGCCGGGGCGGCCGGATTCGGCGGCCCCGGCCGCCGGCGGGGCCGGTCCCGGGGAGGGGGACGGCCTCCGGGGAGGGGTCAGCTGGCCTCGGGGACGGGCAGGGTGGGCTGGCTGGTGATGCCCAGGGTGTCCTCGACGAGGGTGACGAAGACGCCGGCGTCGTGCAGGAGTTCCTCGGCCTCGCGCGGGGTGACGGCGCGGGGCAGGCCGGCCTCGGCGGCGGCTCGTTTGTCGGCGCCCGCGGCGAAGAAGGCGGCCCATTCGCGCAGGGCGGGCTCGGCCTCGGGGAGCAGGACCCAGACACTGCGGGGACGGCCGCGGCGGTGGGTCTCCAGGGGTTCCTTGGACGCCAGCACCGCGGCGGCCGCGCGCAGCGCGGCCAGGTGGGCGCAGACGTAGCGGACGGCGGGTGAGGTGGCCTCGGCGGCCTCGGCGAGGCCCATGCGGGCGGCGTGGATCTGGCCGACGGCCGTGTGCGCCGGCCGTGGCGCGGGCAGCGGACGGTGGCGTGGGCTCGGTGGCGGGACTGACTGGGCGGCGGAGTGGACCCCGCGTGCGGTCGTCGTTCCGGACATGTCTGCCTCCTTCCGGGCTCGGGCCGGCCGGGCGGAGAGCTTCCCCTCACTCCGCCCGGCCGTCCGTCCCGCCGAAACACCGCTACCGGCGGGGACGTCGCCCTGGCGCGGGCCGCGAGTCCCGCACCACGTCGAACATAAGTTCGACGCATCACCCAGTAAACCGTCCTCCCGACGATTCGTCAACGTGTTCGAATACGTGTCGCGGCCCACAGGCAGCCGGGCATGACGGCAGGGGGCTACGGGGCTCAGCCGGGGCGTCTGACGTGCACGGGGACGTCCGTTCCGAGCAGGTCGGGGAAGTACTCGGCGATGTGCATCGGCAGCCGGACGCAGCCGTGCGAGGCGGGGTATCTGGGCACGTCCAGGGCGCCGTGGAAGGCGATGCCGCCGTTGAAGTAGATGGGGTTGTAGAGGCGGCCCAGCGGTGAGGTCTCCCAGCCGGAGGCGCGGCGTCCCGTGCGGAAGTCGCCCGTGCTCGTGGTGGCGTAGCGGCAGCGCGGGACCTTGGCGCCGCGGTCCTTGGCGCAGTAGTACTCCCCGGAACCCGACGAGACGTGCGTGATGAGACGTGGCTGACCGTCCTTGTAGAGGACGAGGTACTGGCGCCTCAGGTCGACGTCGACGCGGTTTTTCTCGCGCTTCTTGGCCATCGGGCGCGGTTGCTCCGGGGCGGCCAGGGCCTCCCAGAACGACTTGCCCAGGGTGCCCTTCTGCTTCATGCCGTTGACGGCCTGGAACGCCCAGACGGCCAGCTGGGTGGACGTCCCGTACTTCCCGTCCACTTTGCCCGGGTCGTAGTTCAGTTCTTTGAGGCGGCGCTGGAGCGCCTTGACGTCGTCGCCCTTCGCGCCTGGCTTCAGCTTGCGCTGCGTGGGCGTCGGCGTAGGGGTCGCCGTGGGCGTCGTCGGTTTGGCGGACGGCGTCGCAGGCGGGGCGGCCGCCTCGTCCGTTCCGTTGCAGGCCGTCAGGAGGACGGCTGCCGTCAGCAAAACCGCGGTCGTCCGCACGTCGATCGGTCTCCCTCGCATGACCTGCACCTTAAAGTGCTACCCATGCATCCGAATACCGAAATCGTGGCAAAGGCGCTGCTCGAACGGGGCGCGGCGGGGGCCGTCGTGGAGCTGCCCGCGTCCGCGCCGACGGCGCAGGCGGCGGCCGACCAGCTGGGCTGCGAGGTGGGGGCGATCGCCAACAGCCTGCTGTTCGACGCGGACGGGGCGCCGCTTCTGGTGATGACGAGCGGCGCGCACCGGGTCGACACGGTGAAGGTCGCGGCGCTGGTGGGGGCGGCGAAGGTGCGGCGGGCGTCGCCGGAGTTCGTCCGGGAGGCGACCGGGCAGCCGATCGGCGGGGTGGCGCCGCTGGGGCATCCGGCGCCGATCCGTACGCTCGTGGACGTCTGGCTGGAAAAGTACGACCGGGTCTGGGCGGCGGGCGGGCATCCGCACACCGTCTTCCCCACGTCGTACGAGGAACTGCTGAGGATCACCGGGGGCACCCCCGCGGAGGTGGAATGACGGTGGACGAAATGACAGTGGAGATCTGGCATAACCCGCGCTGCTCCAAGAGCCGCGCCGCCAAGGCCGCGCTGGACGAGGCGGGCGTGGAGTACACCGAGCGCCGCTACCTGGACGACCCGCCCACGGCGGACGAGCTCGACGCGGTGCTGAAGCGGATCGGCGCGGAGCCGTGGGACGTGGCGCGCCTGAACGAGCCGGTGGCGAAGGAGCTCGGGCTGAAGGACCTGGAACGCGACCGGGCCCGCTGGATCGAGATCATGGCGGCGAACCCGGTGCTGATCCAGCGGCCGATCGTCCTGAACGGCGAGACCGCCGTCGTGGCGCGTGACGACGCGTCCGTGCGCGGCGCCCTCGACGGACGGTGACGCCACGCCCCCGGCGACCCGCCGAGCCGGGGACGCATGTGATCGGGTTTCCGTCCTCCGGCGGAGCACCGCCCGGTCTACTCTCTGTCGGGTGAGGGAGCCGAAGCTGCGCGAGATCGACGAACGCGCGTTCCTGCGCAGGCTCGGCCCCATGCTGGACGTCTACGCCGCCGCCATGGAACCGCCGAACGAGCAGCTTCCCGGCCGGCACACCATCATGGAACGGCACGCTACGTTCTCGGGGTTCCGGGCGTTCGTGGCCGAGCGGCGCGGGGCTCTGCCCGTCCTGACGGGCCCGGTGCAGGGGTTCGCGTACGGGTTCCATGGGGCGCGCGGCCAGTGGTGGCACGACGTCGTCTTCCAGGCGCTCAGCGACCTGGAGGGCCCGGAGCACGCTGAGGCGTGGCTGGAGGACACGTTCGAGGTCGCGGAGCTGCACGTCCATCCGGAGTCGCAGCGCAGGGGTCTCGGCCGGGCGCTGCTGAACGCGCTGTGCGAGGGCAGGCCGGAGCGCACGGTGGTCCTGTCGACGCTGGACCGGCGGCCGGACACCCCGGCCCGGAGGCTCTACCGCTCCGTCGGCATGGTCGACCTGCTGACGGACTTCGAGTTCCCCGGCGGCGGCCCCCGCTACGCGGTCATGGGCGGGACCCTGCCGCTGGCCTCGTACCCGCCGGCGTCGAGCAGCCCGTAGACCTCGCGCGTCGCCGTCGACTTGTTGAACGTGATGAAGTGGATGCCGGGCGCGTCCTGGTCGAGCAGGTCCTGGCAGAGTCCGGCGGCGTGCTCGATGCCGAGGCGGCGGACGGCGTCCGGGTCGTCGGCGACGGCGTCGAACCGGGCCTTGACCTCGGGCGGGAACGGCGCGCCCGACAGCTGCTCGGACCGCTCGATCGTGCTGATCCGCGTGACCGGCATGATCCCGGGCAGGATCGGCACGTCGCAGCCGGCGGCGGCGACACGGTCGCGGAGGCGGAAGTAGTCCTCGGCGCGGAAGAACATCTGCGTGATCGCGTAGTCGGCGCCGGCGCGGCACTTGTCGACGAAGTAGCGGGTGTCGCTCTCGATGTCGGGCGAGCGCGGGTGCTTGTACGGGAACGCGGCGACCCCGACGCTGAAGTCGCCGTAGGAGCGGATCATCCGGACGAGGTCGGCGGCGTACTCGACGCCGTCGGGGTGCTTGACCCACTCCCCCATCGGGTCGCCGGGCGGGTCGCCGCGCACGGCGAGGATGTTGCGGACGCCCGCGGCGGCGAACCGGCCGATGAGGTTGCGCAGCTCGGCCTGCGAGTGGTTCACGGCGGTGAAGTGCGCGACGGGCGTGAGCGTGGTGTCGGTGGCGATCCGCTCGACGATGTCGACGGTCTTGTCGCGGGTGCCGCCGCCCGCGCCGTAGGTCACGGACACGAACGTCGGGTGCAGGGGCTCCAGCTCGCGGATCGTGCGCCACAGGTTCCGGGCGCCCTTGTCGGTCTTGGGCGGGAAGAACTCGAACGAGAAGGACTTGGCGCCGGAGGCCAGCAGTTCGCGGACGGCGGGGGGACGGTCTGGGCGCAGGCGTGGCATCCCCCAAGCCTACAGAAGCCCCGTGGCCGCGACCGGGACTCCGGCGCCGCGGCCCGGGGCCCGGTCACCGCGGCCGGGACTCGGTGGATGGTTGAATCTTCCCAGGTGGATACGATCACGGCATGTCGACCAGCCGCCTCCGCAAGGAGGTCGACGAGGAGCTCCTGGCCTTCGTCGACCGGCAGCGCCCGCCGCTGCTGACCATCAGCGACGATCTGGCGCCGCTGCTGTCCGCGCTGGAGTCGCTGCTGAGCGGCGGCAAGCGGCTGCGTCCGGCGTTCTGCTACTGGGGGTGGCGCGCCGCGGGCGGCGAGGACGGCCAGGAGATCGTGCGGGCCGCCGCGTCGCTGGAACTGCTGCAGGCGAGCGCGCTGATCCACGACGACGTGATGGACGCCAGCGACACGCGCCGGGGGCAGCCGTCCGTCCACCGCGGGTTCGAGGCGCTGCACGGCGCGCAGGCGTGGCCGGGCGACGCGCGGGCCTACGGCGCGGGCGCCGCGATCCTGCTCGGCGACCTGTGCCTGGCCTGGTCGAGCGAGATGTTCGAGAACTGCGGGCTGGACGAGGACCGCAGGCGCCGCGGCCGGGACGTCTACGACCTGATGCGCACCGAGGTCATGTGCGGCCAGTACCTCGACATGCTGGAGAGCACGCGCGGCCGGGCGTCCGTCGCGACGGCGCTGCGCGTGGTGGAGTACAAGAGCGCCAAGTACACGATCGAGCGTCCGCTGCACCTCGGCGCGGCGCTCGCCGGGGCCCGCCCGGACGTGCTCGCCGCCCTCTCCGGCTACGGCCTGCCGCTCGGCATCGCCTTCCAGCTCCGCGACGACGTGCTCGGCGTGTTCGGCGACCCCGGCGAGACCGGCAAACCGGCGGGCGACGACCTGCGCGAGGGCAAGCGGACCGTGCTGATCGCCCTCACCGTGGAACGCGCCTCGACGGCGCAGGCCGCGGCGCTGCGGCGGCGGCTCGGCGATCCCGGGCTCGACCTTCCCGGCGTGGACGAGCTGCGCGCGATCATCGAGGAGACCGGCGGCCTGGCCGCCTGCGAGGCCATGATCGAGCGCTATCTCGGCGAGGCGGAGCGGGCCGTCCGGGCCGCGCCGATCACCGCCGAGGCCCGGCACGCGCTGGCCGGGCTCGCGGTGGCGGCCACCGCCCGGAGCATGTGAGCGCCCGCCGGGCACGTTCCAGACCGCGCTCGCGAAGATCGCGATTCCGCTGCCGTACCGCCCGACGACGCGGTACAAATGAGGAATTCTTCGTCCGTCCCGCCGAGTCGGAGTCCTCCAGTGCCGCACGACACCTCCCGCGGGAGGACGAACCCCCAGCCCGCGCGCAGCGCCGCCGCCCGTCCCGGACGGCCCGGCCAGGCCCCGCACGCCGGCACGCCGGTGCGCCCGGCCAAGGGACGGCCCGTCCCGTCCCGCTCGGCCCAGGTCCGCCCCGGCCCCGACCGGCAGGCGGCCGGCCCGGACCGGCAGAACGGCCCTGACCGGCAGCAGAAGCCCGACCCGGAGAACGGCGCCGACCGGCGGGGCGGCCACGATCGGCAGGACGGTTCGGACCGGCACGGCGGCGATCCCGGGGCGGCGCGGGCGCGCGGCAGGCGGCCCGGCACCCCGCTCGGCCCGGAGGACCCGCGCGGCCTGGGCGGCTACACGCTGCTCGAACGGCTCGGCGAGGGCGGTCAAGGCGTCGTCTACCTCGGCCGGGACGGCGACGGCGGGCTCGTCACCGTCAAGCTGCTGCGCGGCGGGGTGGCGGCCGGGCAGCGGGCGCGCGGCCGGTTCGTGAAGGAGGCGGACGCGGCCCAGCGGGTGTCCGGACGGCACACCGCCCGCGTCCTGGACGCCGACATGACCGGCGACCGCCCGTACATCGTCAGCGAGTACGTCGAGGGCCCGGCGCTCCAGCACGTCGTCGAGGACCGCGGCCCGCTGCCCCCGGCGAAGCTCCGCAAACTCGCGCTGCGGACGGCGGCGGCGCTCGCCGCGATCCACCGCGCCGGGATCGTGCACCGCGACTTCAAGCCCGGCAACGTGCTGCTCGGCCCGGACGGCGCCAAGGTCATCGACTTCGGCATCGCCCGCCTGTCGTTCGACGGCGCCGACACGTCCCCGGTCACCACAGGCCCGGTCACCACAGGCCCGGTCGGGACGCCCGCCTACATGGCGCCGGAGCAAATCGAGGACGAGCCGGTCGGGCCCCCGGCCGACGTGTTCGCGTGGGGCGCCGCGATGGTGTTCGCCGCGACGGGACGCCCGCCGTTCGGCACCGGGCCGAGCGCGGCCGTCATGCGGCGGGTCACGTCCCGCAGCCCCGACCTCGGCGACCTGGAAGGCCCGCTGCGCGACCTCGCCGCCCGCTGCCTCGACAAGAACCCCGCCGCCCGGCCGACCGCGGCACAGATCGTCCGGGCGCTCCGCGAAGGGCAGGGACCGATGCCGAAACCGCGTCCGACGCGGATCCCGCGTTACCGGTGGCGGATGATGGTCGCGCTCGCGGCCGTCGTCGTCTCCGGCTTCGTCCTGGGCATGCTGTTCTGACGGGGCATGTCGTCCTGAGGGCTCGTCACCAGTGCGGTGGACGGTCCTCATGGAGCCGGGAGTCGTCGGCGTCGCCGCGCCACTCTCCCCAGCCGGTGTCGGTGTCGTCGGACGTCTGGTCCGGCAGGATCTCCAGGTCCTCGTCGAGCTCGACCGGGCGGTCGTCGTCGGGTCCCACGCTCATGATCCCCATTGTGGGCGATCGGGCGGCCGGTCGCACTGTGATCCAGGTCAAACCCCGGCGGGATCAGGCGGCGCCCGGCGAGCTCAGGCCAGGCGGCGGGCGAACTCGGCGGCGGCGGCGCCCGGGTCGTCCGCCTCGGTGATCGCGCGGACCACCACGACGCGGCTCGCGCCCGCGGCCCGCACGTCGTCGAGGTTGCCGAGGTCGATCCCGCCGATGGCGAACCAGGGGCGCGCCACGCGCCGCTCCGCGACGTACTCCAGCAGCTTCCGGCCCGGCGCGGGACGGCCGGGCTTGGTCGGGGTCGGCCACACCGGCCCGGCGCAGAGGTAGTCGACGCCCGGTTCGGTCGCGGCGGCCGACGCCTGCTCGTCCGAGTGCGTGGACCGGCCGATCAGCATGTCGCCGCCGACGATCTCGCGGGCGGCGGGCACCGGGAGGTCGTCCTGCCCGAGGTGCAGCACGTCGGCGCGGACGGCGTGCGCCACGTCGGCGCGGTCGTTGACGGCCAGCAGCGCGCCGTGCCGCTCGCACGCCGCCCGGAACACCTCCAGGTACGCCATCTCCTGCCGGGCCTCCAGGCCCTTCTGGCGGAGCTGGACGATGTCGACGCCGCCGGCGAGCACCGCGTCCAGGAAGCCGGGCAGGTCCCCTTGCCGCTCACGCGCGTCGGTGCAGAGGTAGACGCGGGCGCGGCTGAGCCGGGCGCGCAGCGCGACGGCGCGTTCGGTCGGGAGATGCCTGGACACGGCGGGGAGACGTCCTTCCGGAAAGGGTTCGCGGGGCCGCGCGGTGGTGGTGTCCCGTCGCGCGCGACCCCGCGATCGTGTCACGAAGCCGGTGGACGGTTCAGAACGCGAGGGCCTGGGCGCGGCGGCGGACCTCGGTCCCCCGGTTCTCGGTGAGCGCGTCCACGGGCGTTCCGGGCAGCGTCTCGTCGGCGGTGAACAGCCAGCGGATGGTCTCCACGTCGTCGTACCCGGCGTCCGACAGGAGCGTCAGCGTACCGGGCAGGCCCTTGATGACCTGGCCGTCCTTGATGAACGCGGCGGGCACCATGGGCTCGCCCTCCCGGCGCACGGCGAGCAGCCGGTGCTCGCTGATGAGCTGCTTGATCCGGTTGGGCTTGATCCCGAGTCGCCCGGCGGCCTCCTTGAGGGAGAGCCATTCGCCCGCGAGGGCGTCGGTCCGGGGGTCCAGTGCGCTGTCAACGGTTGCGTGCATCTGCGTCACGCCACCTTGCTACCACGCCTTCGGAACCCTCAAACCCCCAGCACAGCCGTTACCGTCCGGCGGCGATCGCTATCGGCGAACGGCCTGGCGGACGGGCACGTCCGGGTCGGCGAGCGCGCCGGCGTCCACGGGCGTTCCCGCCGCGATGACGCGCTTCGCCTGCACGAGGTCGCGTGGACGGTCGACGGCCAGCAGCGCGTCGAGCCGGTCTCCGGTCAGCCACGCCACCGTCCACTTCCGGCCGGACGGGTCACCACGATGGACCATCCGCTCGGACCCCGTCAGGTTCGCCCCATGGTTCCCCGCGTACTGCACCATCCGCCCGAACTGCTCGGACCAGAAGTACGGGACGGCGTCGTACACCGCGTCCTGCCCGAGCAGCGACGCGGCGGCGACGTCGGGGGCGTTGAGGGCGGTGTCCCAGTGCTCGACGAGGAGCCGCCGCCCGTAGCGCGCCGACCACCAGGCGGCGCAGTCGCCGACGGCGACGACGTCCGGCCGGGCGGAGCCGGGCTCCTCCGCCCCCAGGTACGTGCGGAACGACCCGTCGGTGACCACGCCGCGCTCCAGCAGCAGCCCGGACCCCTCCAGCCAGGACAGGTCCGGCCGGACGCCGACGCCGACGACGACCTCGTCCGCGTCGACGCGGTCGCCGCCGGCGAGCAGGAGGCCGCCGGCGCGGACCTCGGCGACCTTGACGCCGGTGCGCAGCTCGACGCCCGCCTCCGCGTACCAGGGCGCGGTGAGCGCGCCCGCCTCGGTGCCGAGCGCGCCGGCGAGCGGCGTGTCCGCGGCCTCGACGACGGTGACGGCGCAGCCCCTCTTCGCGGCGGCCGTCGCGACCTCGGCGCCGATCCAGCCGGCCCCGACGATGACGATCCGGGCGCCGCCGCTGAGCCGGGACCGCAGGTCGCGGGCCTGTTCGATGGTGCGCAGGACGTGCTGCGGCCCGTCCCCCGGCAGCGTGATCGGGACGGCCCCGGTCGCGATGACCAGCCCGTCGAACGGGAGATCGCCCGCCGTGGACGCGACGACGCCGCCGCGTCCGGGCTCGTCGAGGCGCAGGCCCGTGGCCCGCTCGCCGAGGAGCAGCTCGCAGCGCAGCCCGTCCCAGTCGGCGTCGACCGTCGTGTCGTCGGACTCGCCCGCGAGGACGGCCTTCGACAGCGGCGGCCGGTCATAGGGCGGGTGCCGCTCGGCCGAGACGAGGGTCAGCGCGCCCTCGTACCCCCTGCCCCGCAAGGACTCGGCGGCGCGCAAACCGGCGAGCCCGCCGCCCACGACGATGACCCTCTCCATGTCAGTCACCCTAGGGTCGTAAGGTGGGAGGCGGGTAAAACAGCACAAAGCGCGGGAGTCCGGTGCGACCGGGCTGAGAGGGCGGCTGAACGGGCCGCCGACCGCCACGACCTGATCCGGATCATGCCGGCGAAGGGAGCGCGCATGGAGATCGTGATCGTCGGTGCCGGGGTCATCGGCCTCGCCACCGCCTGGCGGGCCGCCGCGGGCGGCGCCGCCGTCACGCTGGTCGATCCCGAGCCCGCGAGCGGGGCGTCGGCCGTCGCCGCGGGCATGCTCACTCCGGTCAGCGAGCTGACCTACGGCGAGGAGCCGCTGCTGCGGCTGGGGCTCGCCTCCCGTGACCGGTACGGCGCGTTCGTCGCCGAGCTGGAGGAGCTGACCGGCCTGGAGACCGGCTACCGCACCGACGGGATCATCGAGGTCGCGTTCGACTCCGACGATCTGAAGTACCTGGACGACCTGCGCCGCTTCCAGGAGAGCCTCGGCATCCCCGCCGAGGCGCTGACCGGCCGGGAGTGCCGCCGCCTGGAACCGATGCTCGCGCCGGGCGTGCGCGGCGGGCTGCTCGCCCCCGAGGACGGCTCGATCGATCCGCGCCGGCTGACCCCGGCGCTGCTCGCGGCGGGCGAGCGGCTCGGCGTCCGGCTCGTCCGGCGGCGGGCGGCGGGCCTCGTCGTCGAGCGCGACACGGCGACCGGGGTCCGGCTGGACGACGGCACGACGATCCACGCCGACCGGGTCCTGCTGGCCGCCGGCCCCTGGTCGGACGATCTCGACGGCCTGCCTCCCGGGACCGTTCCACCCGTCCGCCCCGTCAAGGGCCAGGTGATCAGGCTCCGTGCCAGGACGCCGTTCATCGGCAGGTCCACGCGCGGGATGGTGAAGGGCTCGTCGGTGTACCTGGTGCCGCGCCTGGACGGCGAGATCGTCGTCGGCGCCACCCAGGAGGAGCTGGGCTTCGACACGCGCGTCACGGCGGGCGGCCTGTGGGAACTGCTGCGGGACGCCCGCGAACTGCTGCCCGGCGTCACCGAGCTGGAGTTCGCCGAGGTGTCGGCGGGGCTGCGTCCCGGGTCGCCCGACAACGCGCCGGTGATGGGCCCGGCCGCGCTGCCCGGCCTCGTCATCGGCACCGGGCATTTCCGCAACGGGATCCTGCTCGCCCCGGTCAGCGCCGACATCCTGGCCGCGACGCTGCTGGACGGGCCCGTCCCCGAAGTCGCCGGGCCGTTCTCGCCCGGCCGTTTCTCCCCCGAGGTGCACTCATGAAGGTGATCGTCAACGGTGAGCCGCGCGAGCTGCCGGACGGCGCGAACGTGGCCGAGGCGGTCGCGGCCGTGACCGCGGCCGGGTCCGGCGTGGCGGCGGCGGTGAACGACGAGGTCGTACGGCGCTCCGCCTGGGAGGCGACGACGCTGCGCGACGCCGACCGCCTGGAAGTCCTGACCGCCGTGCAGGGAGGCTGACCGAGACATGGAGAACACCGGACGCATGGAGAACACACCGGAAACGGACCCGCTGGTCATCGCGGGCGAGGAGCTGGGCTCCCGGCTGATCATGGGGACCGGGGGCGCGCCGAGCATGCACGTCCTGCGCGCGGCGCTGGAGGCGTCCGGGACGGAGCTGACCACCGTCGCGATGCGGCGCGTCGACCCGGCCGCCCGGGGCTCGGTGCTGGACGTCCTGACGACCGCCGGCATCCGGGTGCTGCCGAACACGGCGGGCTGCTTCACCGCGGGCGAGGCCGTCCTCACCGCCAAGCTGGCCCGCGAGGCGCTCGGCACGAACTGGGTCAAGCTCGAAGTGATCGCGGACGAGCACACCCTGCTGCCCGATCCGATCGAGCTCGCCGACGCCGCCGAGCAGCTCGTCGACGACGGGTTCGTCGTCCTGCCCTACACCAACGACGACCCGGTCCTGGCGCGGCGCCTGGAGCAGATCGGGTGCGCGGCCGTGATGCCGCTCGGCTCCCCGATCGGGTCGGGCCTCGGCATCCGCAACCCGCACAACATCGAGCTGATCGTCGAGCGGGCGGGCGTCCCGGTCATCCTGGACGCGGGGCTCGGCACCGCGTCCGACGCCGCGCTGGCGATGGAGCTGGGCTGCGACGCGGTGCTGCTCGCGACCGCCGTGACCCGCGCCCGGAACCCGGCGCGGATGGCGGCGGCGATGCGGCACGCGGTCGAGGCCGGACGGCTCGCCCGCCTGGCCGGGCGCATCCCGAAGCGCCGCTACGCGCAGGCGTCCTCCCCCTTCGAGGGCCTCGCGACTTCGTAGCATCCATAAACGCTTACCTATAGAAGAATTCACTGGACCTGAAATGTTCGCGCCACCAGACTGAAGGGCGTCTGTCCGAAAAGGCGTGCAACCCCGCGCGTCGCTTCGGTGTTGATCGAAACGTCCGAAACCTAAGGTGCGTGACATGCAGGAGGAAAGCGGCCCGCGCGTCGACAGGCTCGCGGTGGCGGCCGCCGCGGTGACGGTGGTGCTCTGGGCGTCGGCGTTCGTCGCGATCCGCAGCGCCGGCGACGACTACAGCCCCGGCGCCCTCGCCCTCGGCCGCCTGCTGTCCGGGACGGTCGTGCTCGGCGCGCTGTGGCTCGTCCGGCGCGAGGGGCTCCCGCCGAAGGGCGCCTGGCCCGGCATCGTCTCCGCGGGCGTCCTGTGGTTCGGCGCGTACATGGTCGCCCTGAACTGGGGCGAGCAGCTCGTGGACGCCGGAACCGCCGCCCTCGTCGTCAACATCGGGCCGATCCTCATCGCGCTCCTCGGCGGCTGGCTGCTGAAGGAGGGCCTCCCGCCCCGGCTGCTCGCCGGGATGGCCGTCTCGTTCGGGGGCGCGGCCGTCGTCGGGCTGTCGATGTCGGGCGAGGGCGGCTCGTCGGTGGGCGGGGTGCTGCTCTGCCTGTTCGCCGCCGTGACGTACGCGTCGGGCGTCGTCATCCAGAAGCCCGCGCTGCGGCACGCCTCGGCGTTGCAGTTCACCACGTTCGCCTGCGCGATCGGCGCGCTCGCCTGCCTGCCGTTCTCCGGCCAGCTCGTCTCGCAGGCCGCGGACGCCCCCGCCGGCGCGACCCTCAACATGGTCTACCTCGGCGTCTTCCCCACCGCCATCGCCTTCACCACCTGGGGATACGCGCTGGCCCGCACGTCCGCGGGGAAGATGGGCGCCACCACCTACGCCGCGCCCGCCCTCGTCGTGCTCATGTCGTGGCTGTTCCTCGGCGAGGTCCCCGGCCTGGTCACGCTCGCCGGCGGCCTGCTCTGCCTCACCGGGGTCGCCGTCTCCCGCAGCACCCGCGGGACGCGCCGCCCGGCGCCCGCGGAGCCCGCCGGGTCCGCCGCCCCGGTGGAATCACACTCCGGGCTCATCGATGCTCATACTCGCGACTGATGAGAACGTCGCCGATCCGCCCGTAAACTCGCACCGATGGACACGACGGTCGCTGATCCCCTCGTCGGGCGGGTGCTCGACGGGCGCTACCGCATTGAGTCCCGTATCGCGCGCGGCGGCATGGCCACCGTGTACGTCGCGCGCGACATCAGGCTCGACCGCACCGTCGCGATCAAGGTGATGCACGCCGGGCTCGCCTCCGACGACGACTTCGTCACCCGCTTCATCGGCGAGGCCAAGGCCGCCGCCGCGCTGTCGCATCCGAACGTCGTCGCCGTCTACGACCAGCGCACCGACGGCGAGCACGTCTTCCTGGTGATGGAGTACGTCGCCGGGCACACGCTCCGCGACGCGCTCACCTCGCTCGGCCGGCTCGGCCCCCGCGCCGCGCTGGAGATCATGCAGCCGGTCCTCGCCGCGCTCGGCGCCGCGCACCGGGCCGGGCTCGTGCACCGCGACGTCAAGCCGGAGAACGTCCTCATCACCGAGGACGGCCAGGTCAAGGTCGCCGACTTCGGCCTCGCCCGGGCCGAGACCGCGAGCAAGATGACCAAGACCGGGGTGATCATCGGGACGGTCGGCTACCTGGCGCCCGAGCAGGTGGTGTCCGGCGACGCCGACGTCCGCTCCGACGTGTACGCCGCCGGGGTCATGCTGTTCGAGCTGCTCACCGGCCGCCTCCCCCACGAGGCCGACACGCCGCTCGCCGTCGCCTACAAGCACGTGAACGAGACGGTGCCGCCGCCGTCCGGCGCCGTGCCCGGCATCCCCCTGCGCGTCGACGAGCTGGTCACCGACGCCACGAGCCACGACCCGCAACGCCGCCCGCGGGACGCGAACCAGTACCTCGCCGAGGTCGCCGAGGTGTTCGGCGGCCTCCCCCGCGACTTCGACCGCCGTCTTGAGGAGTCCAACGCCGCCGCGCAGGGCCCGCCCGCGCACGGCCGCACCGCCGTCCTCGACGCGGCCACCCTGCCGCCCGCCTACGCGCCCGAGCGCACCAGGTCCGACCGCGCCATCGGCGCGCTGACCGGCCGGTACGTCCTCGTCGCACTCGGCGTGATCGCGGCGGTCATCCTCGGCTGGGCCGTCTGGTACCAGACGTCGGGGCAGTACGAGCACGTCCCGTCGTCCATCATCGGGATGAAGGTCACCGACGCCCGCGACCGGCTGGAGAGCGCCGGGCTGGACGTCCAGGTCGCGAAGGCCGTCTACGACGACCGCGTCCACAAGGGCGGCGTCGCCAAGTCCGACCCGCCCGCGGGCGCCCGCGTCGCCCAGGGCGAGACCGTCACGCTGACGCCGTCCAGGGGCATCACGCCCAAGGAAGTGCCCGACGTCCAAGGCAAGACCCTCGAAGAGGCCAAGCAGAAGCTTGAGGACGAAGGCTTCACCGTCGGCCGGACGAGCAACACCCCTTCGCAGACCGTCGGCAGGGACCGGGTCATCGGCACCGACCCCAGGGCGGGCGAGAGGCAGTCTCCCGACGAACCCGTCGGCGTCATCGTCTCGTCCGGCATGTCGATGCCGGGCCTCATCGGCGAGAACGGCGACGCCGCCGCCAACCAGCTCCGCTCGATGGGACTGAACGTCAAGGTCGAGAAGAAGAAGGTCGACGGCAAGCCCGCGAACACGGTGACCGAGCAGAACCCCGCCGAAGGCGAGGGCGTGTCCCGCGGCGACGACGTCACGATCGTCGTCAACGAGCCCGACTGCCTCATCGACGCGGGCCCGTTCAAGATCGGCTGCGACGACGACAAGGGCAACGAGAACATCCCCGTCCCGAACATGGTCGGCCGCAACGTCGACGACGCCGAGAAGGCCCTCGAAGACTCCGGGTTCAAGGTCAACGTGACGGGCATCGGCGGCGACGTCGTCCGCTTCCAGTCCCCGAGCGGCGGCGAGGCCCGCCGCGGGTCCACCGTCACCATCGTCCGGGGCCCCTGACCGGCTAGGCTGAATCGGCGATGACATCTCACAGCCCCGTAGGCGCGCACGTCCCCGTGGCCGGCGGCCTGGCCACCGGCGGCCTGAAGTACGCCGCCGACATCGGCGCCGAAGCCGTCCAGGTCTTCGTGTCCAACCCGCGCGGCTGGGCCCTCCCCGAGGGCAGGCCGGCCGAGGACGAGCGGCTCCGCGCCGCCGACGTCCCCGTCTACGTGCACACCCCGTACCTGGTCAACTTCGGCTCGCCCAGCCCGGAGACCCTGGCCAAGTCCGTCGCGACCGTCCGCCACTCCCTCACGCGCGGCCACGCCATCGGCGCCCTCGGCGTGGTCGTCCACACCGGCTCGGCGGTGACCCAGACCTACGACGAGGCCATGGCCCAGGTCCACGACCACGTCCTCCCCCTCCTCGAAGAGATCCCGGAGGACGGCCCCGACCTGCTCCTGGAACCCATGGCCGGCCAGAACAACATGCTCTGCGCCAAGGTCCAGGACCTCGGCCCGTTCTTCGAGCGGCTGGAACACCACCCGAAGCTGGGCGTCTGCTTCGACACCTGCCACGCCTTCGCCGCCGGCCACGACCTGGCCGCCCCCGGCGGCGTCAAGGACACCATCGACGCCCTGATCGCCACGGTAGGCGAGGGCCGCCTGAAGCTGGTCCACGCCAACGACTCCAAGGACCCGTGCGCCTCAGGCCGCGACCGCCACGAGAACATAGGCGCGGGCCAGATAGGCGAGCCCCCTTTCGCCGACCTCTTCCACCACCCAGCCGTGACGGGAATCCCCTTCCTCATAGAAACCCCAGGCCGGGCCCCCGCCCCCCACGCCAAAGACATCCAAACCCTCAAACACCTCCGCGACACCACGCCCTAACGAAGCCAAGCAAGAACCGCCCCCTGCTCACCAACCAGCACCCACTACTGCGACGACCCCAGCCCCCACCGCAACCCCGCGACGACCCCAACGCCTGCGATCGCGACCGAAGGCAGGTTTCGAGCGAAGCAAGAAACCTGATCGCGCAGCGAGCCGCCAGGCGAGCCGGAGCGATGCAGCGATCGCGCGCTTTTTTCGACGATGGAGGCCCTCTAGGGCCGAAGGAGGAGAAAAAAGGCAATAAACACAGCTCGGGCGCCGCTGAACAACCCCCCGACTGTTCAACGACGCCCGAGCCACAGGTCACCGGATCCCACCCCCCCGGTACGGGATCCAGCGACGCACGATCCGGCGCGTTCGACTGGCGTGCGCCGGATCTCCGGATTTGCTCTTGTGGGAGGGTGCTTGTCCCTCTGGTGGCGGTGTGGTGTTCGGTGCCACTGAGAACTCTAGGGGTGTGATGCCACGGTTGCGGGCCAGGAAAACCTGAGTCTCGATGAGCGGTACGTAGTCAGAGATGTGCGTTGCGTAGTCACGCGACGAGCGGACGATGAGGCGGGACGAGCGGTCGCTTGGGAACGGTCCACGGCGTGCGGGCCGCGATGGTCGATGAATCACCGGCGTTCGGCGGCGGGCGTGTCCTCGGGCAGGTGCAGTTTCATGAGGGCGCGGTCGGCGCGGCGCGGGACGCGGCGGCGGGTCAGCAGCGACACGGCGATCATGACGGCGAAGGCCGCGGGCGCGACGGCGGCGGCGGGCTGGGCGAGCAGGTCGTGGGCCCAGCCCGTCCAGGGGTCGCGGAACAGGCGGACGGCGCCGGCGGCGACGGTGAGGCCGCCGCCGGTGAGGAGTCCGGCGGCGGCGCCGGCGGCGGTCAGGCCGCGCCACCAGATGCCGAGGACGAGGAGCGGGCACAGGGAGCACGCCGACACGCAGAGGGCCATCGTGACCAGGCCGGCGGCGTCGTGCGGGGCGATTCTCGGCAGGACGGCCAGCGGCACGGCGAGCGCGAGCACGGCGCCCACGCGGAACGACGTGACGCCGCTGCGGCGCCGGACGCATTGGGAGACCGTCCCGGCGAGGGCCACGACCATCCCGCAGGACGTGGAGATGAACGCGGCGAACGCCCCGGCGGTGACGAGGCCGGTGAGCAGCGCGCCGCCGGGGCCGGGGATCATCCGCTGCGGCAGCGTCAGGAGGGTCGCGTCGGTGTCGCCGGTCATCAGCAGTTCGGGGGCGTAGAGGCGTCCGAGCGTCCCGTACAGGGTGGGGAACACGTAGAACAGGGCGAGCAGGACGGGCACGAACGCGGCGGTGCGGCGCGCGGCCGCTCCGCTGGTGCTGGTGTAGAAGCGCATCAGGATGTGCGGTAAGCCCATGGTGCCGAGGAGGACGGCGAGCAGTGCCGAGTAGGTGCGGAAGAAGCCCTGTCCTTCGCTCCGCTCGAACGGTGTCGCCCAGGTGGCGCCGTCCTGGACGGGCAGCCGTTCGGCGTGCGGTACCGCGGCCCCGGCGGGGAAGTGGACGTCGGTTCCGGCGCCGATGGTGTGCCGGCCCGGTGACAGCGGCACGCGCTCGTTGTAGCGGTTCACGCCGTCCACCCGTCCGCGCGCGGTGACGGTGACGGCGGCGGGCACGGTGACGGCGACGGAGGTGTGCACCCGCACCCGCGTGGCGCGTTCGAAGGCCGGCGGGGTGTCTGCGACGGGGTCGGGCGCGCCGGTGAGGTTCCACACGGTCACCAGCGTCACGGCGGGCACGGCCACGGCGGTGAGCTTCAACCAGAACTGGACGGCCTGGACGGCGGTGATGCTGCGCATCCCGCCGGACGCGGCGAGCAGCAGCGCGGCGCCGACCACGACGGCCCAGCCCGTCCAGACGGGCGCGCCGGTCAGCACGCGCAGCGTCACCCCGGCGCCCTGGAACTGCGGCAGCAGGTAGAACCAGCCGATGAAGCAGACGCAGCCGGTGACGACCCGCCGGACGGTCCGGGAGCCGAGCCGCCATTCGGCGAAGTCGGAGACGGTGTAGGCGCCGGACCGGCGCAGCGGCGCGGTGACGAGCGCCAGGAGCAGGACGTATCCGGCGGTCGCGGCGATGGGCAGCCACAGCATGTCGGCGCCGTAGGCGAGCACCAGCCCGGCGGAGCCGAGGAACGCGGCGGCGGAGATGTACTCGCCGCTGATCGCGGACGCGTTCCACCAGGGGGTGACGCCGCGCGAGGCGGCCAGGAAGTCGGAGCCGGAGGCGGCGCGGCGGCCGCGCAGGGCGAGGACGGACGTCATCCCCAGCATCGCGATCAGCGCCGCCGCCACGGCCACCGAGGTCACGGGCCGTCCACCGGCGAGGCGGGGCGCGTCAGCTCGCGTTCGGCCCGTTCGGCGCGTCTCAGCTGCCGCAGCGCCACGGCGACCCAGAGGGGCTGGATGCCGAGCGCCAGGACGAGCCAGCACAGCGGGACGCCGCGCACCCCGGCACGCGCGATCGCCGGGACGAGGGCGAGCAGCACGGGCAGCCCCGTCACCACGGTCAGGACGATCGCGCAGGTCCGCAGGGCGATGCGCAGCTGGGCCCGGATGAGGGCGGACGCGGCGGCACCGCCCACGCCGGAGGAGGAGCAGCCCGAGGGGCACGTGCCGGACGGGGAGAGGCAGGGCGGGCCGGTATGGAGGGGATCGGGGTCCTGCGGGTCGGATCCGGGCGGTGCCGGCCCCGCGGCCCGGTCGGCGGGCGGGGCCCCGGACGGCGGCGCGGCTCCGTCCGCAAGCGTCCTCGCACGTACGGTCATTGTTCCCGAGACCGCTACCCGCCGTTCACCGTTCATCGCGACCATCTCCCGTGGTGCCCGCGCCGGGGCCGTTCGCGCCGTCGTCCTCGTTGCCGTCGGGGTGGTGGAACTTGCGGACGAGCCGGTCCCGTACCTCGCGGGTGTGGCGGCGGCTGACCTGGAGCAGCTCGTCCCCGATCTGGACGGCGGCCCGCCCGCCGGTGAAGCGCACCTCGGTGATGTGCGCGGACGCCACCAGGGTGCTGCGGTGGATCCGGATGAACCCGGCCCCCTCCCACCGCTTGGTGAGCGCCGACAGCGGCATGCGGACCAGGTAACCGCCGTCGGCCGTGTGCAGCCGGACGTAGTCGCCCTGCGCCTCGACATGGGTGACGGCGCGCCGGGAGACGAGCCGGGTCCGGCCGCCGAGCTCGACGGGGATCATCTCGTCCTCGGGGTCGCGGCCCTGCGCGGGCGGCGGCGGAGCGGCCCGGTCCACGGCGCCCGCGACGCGCCGCACCGACTCGGCGAGCCGCTCGGGACGGACGGGCTTCAGCAGGTAGTCGAGCGCGCCGAGCTCGAAGGCGGTGACGGCGCAGTCGTCGTGCGCGGTGACGAAGACGACGTGCGGCGGCGCGGCGAAGCCGGTGAGCAGGCGGGTGAAGTCGAGCCCGTCGAGCCCGGGCATGCGGATGTCCATGAAAACGGCGTCGAGGCGGTCGCCCTCGACGAGCATCCGGCTCAGGTCGCGCAGCGCGGACGAGGCGTCGCCCGCGCAGCTGACCCGGCCGACCCGCGGATCCTTGCGGAGCAGATAGGTCATCTCCTCAAGCGCGGGACGTTCATCGTCGACGGCCAGGACGTGCAGCATGAGGGCGACTTTGCCGCGATTACCGTCTGTCCGCAATCGGTTCCGAAAAGTGAGTGGCGTGTCGCGGGGGCGGACCTCAGTCCGGAAACACGCCCGGACGGTACTTCGGGACGCGTAAATTGACCTTGGTTCCGGCGCCGAGAGCGGTCTCGACGGTCAGCCCGTACTCGTCCCCGTAGACCTGTCGCATCCGCTCGTCGACGTTCGCGAGCCCGATCCCGGCGTCGCCGCGCCGCCGCACCCGGGTCGCGACGCTCCCCCAGCCGGTCGGGCCCGGCCGGCCCAGCGGCGCGGACAGGATCTCCTGGAGGCGCTCGGGGTCCATGCCGACGCCGTCGTCCTCGACGCTGATCGCCGCCTCGGCGCCGGAGTCGCGCGCCACGATCGCGATGTGGAACGCTTCGCCCGCGCCCTGCATCCCGTGCCGGATCGCGTTCTCGACCAGTGGCTGGAGCGCGAGGAAAGGCACCGCGACCGGCAGCACCTCCGGGGCGATGTCGACCCGGAACCGGAGCCGTTCACCGAATCTGGCCCGTTCCAGTAGCAGGTATCGGTCGATGGAGCGCAGCTCGTCGGCGAGGGTGGTGAAGTCGCGGGGGTTGCGGAAGGCGTACCGGGCGAAGTCGGCGAAGTCGAGCAGCAGCGCGCGGGCGCGCTCGGGGTCGGTGCGGACGAACGAGGCGATCGTCGTCAGCGAGTTGTAGACGAAATGCGGGGAGATCTGGGCGCGCAGCGCCCGCAGCTCGGCCTCGGCGAGGCGGAGGCGGGCGTTGTCGAGCCCGGCGAGTTCGAGCTGGCCGGTGACGAGCCGGGCCGCCTCGCCGACCGCCCTGACCCGCGCGGTCGACGGGCTCCGCCAGTAGACGGTCAGGGTCCCCTCGACGCGTCCCTCGACGGTGAGCGGCGCGACCATCGCCACCTGGGCGGGGCATCCCGGTTCGCGGCAGCCCATCAGCTCGGGGGCGAGCACGCGCGGGCGGCCGGTGGCCAGCGTCGGCAGGGCGTCCCGGACGGCCTCCGTCGCGTGGGCGCCGCGCCCGGCGCCGTCCCAGGCCAGCAGCCGGGGCGCCGGCGGCATCCGGTGGGGATCGTCGCCGGTGCCGTCGTTCTCGTCCAGATCGTCGAGGTCGTCGAGGTCGTCGTCGTCCGGGGGGAGAACGCCCACCAGCGCGACGGCCTCGGCGCCGAGGAGCGATCTGAGCCGCCGGGCGGCCTTGCGCGCCGACTCCTCGGTCAGCCCGGCGCGCAGCGGCGGCGACGCCCGCGCGATCAGGTGCAGGGTCGTGAACGCCGCCTGCTCGGCCGCGTCGGCGGGCATGCGGCGCGGCAGCCCCCGAGAAAGACCACGGCAAAGGCCGCGCGAAAGACCGCGGGAGAGACCGTGGGAAAGTCCGCGCAGACGCCCTTGAGGAGGCCCGCAGGGAAGCCCGTGGGGAAGGCCGCGCCACCAGTGGAGCGCCCAGGCTCCCGCGACGGCGCCCGCGGCACCGCAGGCACCGGCGGTCGTGGCACAGACCACGACATCCGCGACGGACGGTAGGACCATGACAACGTACGGTAACGTCTGTCCTCCGTGAAGGGCGGGGTGTTGCCCATTTACGAAGGTCTCGGATGGGCCACATCCGCTGGTGTGCGCGGTCTCGTCACCGCTTCCCCGTCACGGCGGGGGCGATTCGCCCTGGTCCTCCTGGTACGAGTAGCGCTGCTCCCGCCACGGGTCGGCGACGTTGTGGTAGCCGCGCTCCTCCCAGAAACCGCGCCGGTCCTTCACCAGGTATTCGACGCCCCGCACCCACTTCACGCTCTTCCACGCGTAAAGGTGCGGGACGACGATACGGATCGGGAAGCCGTGGTCGGGGCTGATGCGCTCGCCGTCGCGATGGGTGGCGAACATCGTCCCGTCGGCGAGGAAGTCGCTCATCCGGATGTTGGCGCTGTAGCCGTACTCGGCCCATACCATCACGTGCGTGACGTCCGGCGCGGGCGGCGCCAGCTCCACGATCGCCGTGCCGGGGACGCCCTCCCACGCGTTGTCCGGGATCGTGAACTTGGTGACGCAGTGGAAGTCGGCGACCGTCGTGATCCTCGGGAGGGCGTCGAACTCGTCCCACGTCCAGCGGTGCTGCTCCCCCGACGCGGTCGCGCCGAAGACGCGGAAGTCCCAGTCCCTGGGCCGGAACTTCGGCACGGGTCCGTAGTGCAGGACGGGCCAGCCCCGGGGGACGTACTGGCCGGGCGGAAGATCGCGCGGCGCCGGTGCGGACGGTTCGGGGTGGGACATGACGCGGCCATCCTGCCATCCGGAGTGAGGTGAGCCATATTCGGGGTCCGCGCGGGACGCGCACCGGCCCCGAGCCGCTAAGCTGGGCCCGTGCGCAACGTCGTGTATTTCTTTTGGTTCGACCAGCCCGGGCGGCTGGTCTGCCAGACGCTGCGCTGACAGACCACACAGTCGAGAGCCCCGGGCCGCACTGGCCCGGGGCTCTCGTCGTGTCAGGGGTTGTTCGCGGGGTCCGCCGGGCCCCGGACGAAGGAGAGGCAGCACACCAATGGTCGTCGTCATGGCCCCGGAGGCCAACGAAGCGGATATCGAGGCCGTCGTCTCACTGGTCGAGACGGCGGGGGGCGAGGCGTTCGTGAGCCGCGGCGTGGAGCGGACCATCGTCGGGCTCGTCGGCGACGTCCAGCAGTTCGGGACGCTGAACCTGCGCGGGATGCGCGGCGTCAGCGATGTCATCCGCATCTCCGCGCCGCACAAGCTGGTCAGCCGCGAGAACCACGGGGAGCGCTCGGTCGTCCGCGTCGGCGGCGTCCCGATCGGCCCGGGGACCATGACGCTGATCGCCGGCCCGTGCGCGGTGGAGACGGCCGAGCAGACCCTCGGCGCCGCGCAGATGGCGCAGGCCGCCGGCGCGACGCTGCTGCGCGGCGGCGCGTTCAAGCCGCGGACGTCCCCGTACGCGTTCCAGGGCCTCGGCGAGGCGGGCCTGCGCATCCTCGCCGACGTCCGCGCGGAGACGGGCATGCCGATCGTCACCGAGGTGGTGGACGCCGCCGACGTCGACCTCGTCGCGTCCTACGCCGACATGCTGCAGATCGGCACCCGCAACGCGCAGAACTTCGCGCTGCTCCAGGCGGCGGGCGAGTCCGGCAAGCCGGTCATGCTGAAGCGCGGGATGAGCGGGACGATCGAGGAGTGGCTGATGGCCGCCGAGTACGTCGCGCAGCGCGGCAACCTCGACATCGTGCTGTGCGAGCGCGGCATCCGCACGTTCGAGAAGGCCACCCGCAACACCCTGGACATCTCCGCGGTGCCGGTGGCGCAGCGCCTGTCCCACCTGCCGGTGATCGTGGACCCGTCGCACTCGGGCGGCAGCCGCGACCTCGTCCTGCCGCTGACCCGCGCGGCGATCGCGGTCGGCGCCGACGGTGTGATCATCGATGTGCACCCGCATCCGGAGACGGCGCTGTGCGACGGGCCGCAGGCCCTGGTGGACGGCGACCTGCGCGAGCTGGCCAAGCTCGTCCGGGACCTGCCGCCCATCGTCGGCCGCGCCCTCACCCAGGCCCAGGACCCCGACACCGTCCCCGCCTGACCGGCGAACCGGTCGCCACGGGGCATCGGCTATCGTTCCGTCCATGGCGTACTGGACCCAGAACTGCGGGCCGCCCCGCTCCTGACGGGGCGCGGCGACCGCACTCGCTGACCGAGTCCTGACACGGCCCGGCGCTCACCGCGCCCGGCCGTGTCCTCCTGCGCCCCGGATCCGGATTCCGCTCATCCGATTCGAGCCCAGGAGCTTCTTCCGTGTCACAGCACACGTCAGTTCGGCGCGCGTTCGGCAGGTCCGGTAAGTCCGGCGAGGGCGCGTCCGCCGGCGCCCGGCGCGGCGGCGCCGAGATCCTCATCGCGGCGTCCCTGTGGGGAACGACCGGAACCGTCCGCACCTTCGCGGACGGTTCGTCGGCGTTCTCCATCGCCGCGATCCGCATCATCATCGGCGGCCTGATACTGCTCGGGCTCGCCGCGGCGTCCCGGCCCGCCGCAGGTACGTCCCGGCGGGGCGCCGGGCTGCGCCGCCTGCTCGGCGACCGCCGCAACCGGCCGCTCGTCGCCGCCGGCGCGGTCACGATCGCCGTGTACCAGGCGGCGTTCTTCGTCGCCGCCGGACGCACCGGCGTCGCGGTCGCCACCGTCGTCACGATCGGCAGCGCGCCCGCCTTCACCGGGGCGATCGGGCTGGTGACCCGCCGGTCGGTGCTGACCGGCCGGTGGGCGCTGGCGACCGCCGGGGCCGTCGCGGGCTGCGCCCTGCTCGTCGGCGGCGGCCAGGGCTCGGGCGTCGAGCCGGCCGGGATCGCGCTGGCGCTGCTGTCCGGCCTGTCCTACGCGGTGTACGCGACGGTCGCGTCCGCCCTCATCACCCGCGGCGAGGAGGACCGGGCCGTCGCCGGGGCGCTGTTCGGGACGGCCGCCGTACCGCTCGTCCCGGTCCTGTTCGCCGAGCCGGCGGGCTGGCTCGCCACCGGGCAGGGCGCGCTGATCGCGCTCTACCTCGGCGTGATCACCACGGGCGGCGGCTACCTGCTGTTCGCGCGGGGGCTGCGCACGACGCCCGCCACGACCGCGACGACGCTGACGCTCGCGGAGCCGGCGGTGGCCGCGGTGCTCGGCATGGTCCTGCTGGACGAGCGGCTCGGCCCCGTCGCGCTCGGCGGCCTGGCGCTGCTGGCCGCGAGCCTGGTGGTGCTGGTCATGCCCGTCCGGAAGCGGAACGACGGCGAACATATACAGGCCGGTAACAAATTGGTATGAACCACTGGCCGGGGGCGGTCACGGCGTGGATGATGTCCGGCATGACTACGGGCGATGACGCCGGGGGGCGGCTGTTCCCGGAGGATCTGGACGGCGTCGACCCGGTCGCCGCGGTGATGCTGGCGGACGCGTGCCGCGCCGTTTCCGCCTACCCGGAGCTCGTGCTCCTCGGCGCGCTGTTCACCGCCGCGGAGCGCGTCCCAGGCGGCTGGCAGATCGTGTGCCCGTGCGACCCGCTGCCGCAGGGCGCGCGCGAGCTGCTCGCCGTCCACCTGGAGGACCGGGCGGCGAAGGCGCCGGACGTCGCGGCGGCGCGGCGGCTGGTCGCCGCGGCGCGGACGCTGCAGGACGAGGCCGCCGACGAGGTCACGGCGGACGGGCGGCGGTTCCGGATCGTCCGGATCGAGCAGCTCGTCCGCACCGGCCCGGACGGCCCCGAGCCGCCCCGCCCGACGGACCTGGACGAGCCGCCCGCCCGCGACCGCGTCGCGGACCGCCCCTACGACCTGCTCCCCGAGGACGGCGCGGCCTCCGGCTACGCGATGTCCGAGCTGCTGTGCCAGATGCTCGACGCGTCGTCGGCGCCGGGCGGCGAGCCCGTGGGAGCGTTCCTGACCCCGGTCGCGCTGGCGCCCGCGTTCACCGTCGCTGAGCGGGGCGAGCGGCGCTGGCGCCCGGTCGGGCGGCTGCACGACGCCCCGCGGCAGGCCCGCGACTCGCTGGTCACCTACTTCCGGCACGTGGTGCCCGCGGTGGAGAGCCCCGCGGCGACCGACGTCGCCCGGTTCGCCGAGGCGGCGGAGCTGATGGCGGACGAGACGCGCCGCAACGGCATCGCCGTCGCGGGCCGCCGCTTCCGCATCGTCCGCATCGAACGCGTCACGATGCTGGGCCCCGACGGCCCCGAACCCCCGCGCCCGACCGACTTCGACGCCCGCTGAGCAGAGCCCGCGCTGAGCGGGCGGGTCAGGCGGTGGGGTCGGCGTAGGCGGGGCGGTGTTCCTGGACGGAGGCGGCGAGCTGGTCGGCGAGTTCGCCGGCGTCGAGGCGCTTCTCGATCTGGCGCAGGTCGTCGATCTTGGCCTTGGTCTCGGCGCGGCGGGGCGCGAGGACGGTGCAGCAGTCCTCGTCGGGCAGCTCGGAGATCGTCAGGGTGCGGATCCGGCGCGCCTGGTCCATGATCTCGATCTTGTCCATGCCGACGAGGGGCCGCAGGATCGGCAGCTCGACGGCGTCGTCCAGCGCGGTGATGTTGGTGAGCGTCTGGCTGGACACCTGGCCGAGCGCGTCGCCGGTGATCAGCGCGGTGCCGCGCAGGCGGCGGGCGAGGACCTCGCCGGTGCGCAGCATCAGCCGGCGCTGCGCGATCACGGCGAGCCGGTCGGCGCCGGACGACTTGATCTGCTGCTGCGCCTTGCCGAACGGGACGACGAACAGCCGTGACCCGCCCTGGAACTTGTCCAGCTCGCGGACCAGCGCATACGCCTTGTAGATCGACTCGGGGCCGGTGAACGGCATGCCGGAGAAGTGCAGGTAGTCGACGCGCAGGCCGCGGCGCATCATCCGGTAGGCGGCGACGGGCGAGTCGATGCCGCCCGACATCAGCACGAGGGCGCGGCCGCTCATCCCGACGGGCAGGCCGCCCTGGCCGGGGAGCCCGCCGGAGTAGACGAACACCTCGTCGCGGTCGACCTCGATCGACAGGATGTGCTCGGGGTCCTTGAGCCGGACCGGCTGCCCGTACCTGCCGGTCAGGAGGGTGCCGATGTGCCGGTCGAGCTCGGTGGAGGTCAGCGGGAACCGCTTGTCGCGGCGGCGGGACCGGACGGCGAACGCGCCGGTCCGGCCGTCCATGAGTTCGATCGCGGCGCGTTCGACGCTGGCGAGGTCCTTGCCGACGCGCCAGGCGCGGTGCGCCCACACGATGCCCATGACGTCGGTGATCCGCTGGGCGACGCGGTCCATGGTGACAAAATCAGCACCGTATCGGCGGACGATGAACACGCCGTGGCGGCGGATCACGTCGACGCGGGCGATGGGCCGGACGGCGGCGCGCACGTTGTCGGCGAGGCGCCGTTCGAACTGCTCGCGGTTCTTGCCCTTGAGGACGACCTCGCCCAGTTTGAGCAGCACGCACGGCTCGCCGTCGACCGGCGACTGCTCGCGGACGTCCGCCGCCGCGGTATCGAGCGTCGTCATGCGTGATCCTCCTGGCGGGAACAGGTCCGAAGGGCGGTCTGGGGTTCCAGTGTGGCCCAGTCAGCCCAACGCCGCGACTCGGTAAACGTGTTCCCGCCGGGAGGCGGCCGTCAGCCGAAGAAGACCTCGGATTCGGAGTAGCGCTCCAGCGGGACGGTCTTCAGCTCCTTGGTCGCCTCGTCCAGGCCTACGCGGACGATTCCGGTGCCCTGGAGCGCGACCATCTTGCCGTAGTCGCCGTCCTTGACGGCGTCGATCGCCTGGAGGCCGAAGCGGGTGGCCAGGACGCGGTCGAACGCGGTCGGGGTGCCGCCGCGCTGGATGTGCCCGAGCACGGTGGCGCGGGCCTCCTTGCCGGTGCGCTTCTCGATCTCGTCGGCGAGGGCCTGGCCGATGCCGCCGAGCCGGACGTGCCCGAACGCGTCCCGCTCCTTGTTCTGCAGCTCCATCTGCCCGTCCACGGGGTGGGCGCCCTCGGACACGACGATGATCGGCGCGTAGCGGGTCTTGAACCGGCTCTCGACGTACTCGCAGACCTTCTCCATGTCGAAGGGCCGCTCGGGGATCAGGATGACGTTGGCGCCGGCGGCCATGCCGACGTGCAGCGCGATCCAGCCCGCGTGGCGTCCCATGACCTCGCAGATCAGCGCGCGGTGGTGGCTCTCGGCGGTGGTGTGCAGCCGGTCGACGGCCTCCATGCCGATGTTCACCGCGGTGTCGAAGCCGAAGGTGTAGTCGGTCGCGTTGAGGTCGTTGTCGATCGTCTTCGGGACGCCGACGACGTTGACGCCGTTGGCGTACAGCTCGCGGGCCACGCCGAGGGTGTCCTCGCCGCCGATGGCGATGAGGGCGTCGACGCCGAGGCCCGCCAGGTTGTCCTTGATGCGCTCGACGCCGCCCTCGACCTTGACCGGGTTCGTCCTGGACGAGCCGAGGATCGTCCCGCCGCGCGGCAGGATCCCGCGGACGGCCTGGACGTCGAGGGCCACGGTGTCGCCTTCGAGGGGGCCGCGCCAGCCGGCCCGGAAGCCCACGAACTCGTAGCCGAAGACCTGCACGCCCTTGCGCACGACCGCGCGGATCACCGCGTTCAGGCCGGGGCAGTCACCGCCTCCGGTCAGCACTCCGACGCGCATGCCGTCTCCTTCTCCCGCCACCGGGCTCCTCCCTCGATTCACATGGCCACACTAGCCGTCCTGGCAGGGCGGCACAGGCGGTTCGCCGGGGGTTCCGGCGCACCGCCATTGGTCTAGACCATAGTCGTTGGCGAGGGGTCGGCGGGACGTTATCCGGGCGTCCGGCGGGTTCGCCGCGACCGGTCCGGGCCGAGGACGCGGACCCGCCCGCGGACCTGCATCGCCACCCCGCCCGGGACCCGCCGCAGCGCCGCCTTACGCGGCCGCGGCGGCGACTCGCCGTCGTAGGACCAGCGTGCCTCGGCGAGTGCCAGTTCCCGTGCCGCGCCGGCGTCGAGCTCGGCGCGGTGGGCGCGCGCGATGTCCCAGCCGTCGCGGAAGGACCCCTGGGTCGGACGTTCCGCCGCCCAGGCGAGGAACACCTTCGTCCAGGAGTCGCCGTACGAGGCGGCCAGGGCCGGCCAGGCGCGGGCCACGTCACCGGCCCGTTTCAACCGGATGCCGTGCGCGGCGGCCCGGACCGCGCCGCCGTCGAAACCCCCGGGCATCGGCCCGCCGGCCGTCATGGCCCGGACGAGCGCCTCCTGCGCGGCCGCCAGCCCGGCGTCGAACGGCCCGCTCATGTGACGGCCGGGAGATCGGCGGCGGCGGCGATGGCGTCGAGCTCGGCGCGAAGCTCGGCGGCGGGCGGGTAGCGGCCGTCGCGTTCCAGCAGGAAGCCGGGCGGACGGCGACGGGCGCACAGTTCGCCGATCAGGTCCAGGACCTCGGACGGGACGGCGGCGGCATGCGTGTCGTGGTAGCGCCCGCCCTCCTCGGAGCCTCCCGCGACGTGGCAGTACGCGACGCGTTCGAGCGGCAGGCGGTCGAGCAGGCCGGCCGGGTCCTCGCCGCGGTTGCGGGCGTTGGCGTAGACGTTGGCGACGTCCAGCAGGAGGAGGGCGCCGGTGCGGTCGAGGAGCTCGGTCAGGAAGTCGGCCTCGGTGTACTCGGCGTCTGGCCAGTCGAAGAGCGTGGCGATGGGCTCGACGGCCAGCGGCACCGGCAGCCCGGCCTGGGTGCGGCGGATGTTGGCGGTCAGGGCGTCCAGCGCGGCCCGTGTGCGCGGGACCGGCAGCAGGTGCCCGGCCTCGATCCCGCCCGCCCTGACGAACGCGACGTGCTCGCTGACCAGCGGCGCGTCCAGGGCCGCCGCGCAGGCAGCGAGGTGCGCGACGCGTTCGGCGGCCACCGGCTCGGCGCCGCCGAGGGAGAGCTTCACCCCGTGCGGGACGATCTCCACGCCGCGCCCCCGCAGCTCCAGCAGGTCGGGCGCCGGATGCTCCGGATGCACGGACTCGGCGATCACCTCGGCGAAGCGCAGCCCGGGCAGCGCGCCGACGAACCCGGTGATCTCGGGACGCCAGCCGATCCCGACCCCGAGGTCCGGAAGGGTCATCTCAGCCACCTCCACCACAGCCTCCGCCACCCCCGCAGCCTCCGCCACCACCACCACCACAGCCGCTGCCGCCTCCGCCACCGCAGGAACCGCCGCCTCCGCAGGAGCCGGACGAGCACACCGAGGCGGTGCTCGAACAGGAGGAGCCCGAGGATCCGCCGGACGACCCGCCTGACGACGCCGTGGCCCCGGTCATCTCCATGTAGCGGCCGAGCCCGACCGTCTGGACGAACATGGGGTCGAAGGCCATCAGCGCCGCCGTCCCGAACAGCGCGACGCCCAGCAGCACCGACGGCGCGGGAAGCCCCGCGTACGACGTGTACTCCGGATCGAGATGGGCGCTGGCCGCCTTGATCTGCTCGACCACCCGCTCGCCCTCCTTCGTCCGCTCGGCGCCCGTGTTGAGCAGGCTCCCGACGACGATGACCACGAAGCCCATGGTGACGATCGGGAGCAGGACGCCGGGGAAGCCGCCGAAGACGTCCAGGATGAAGAACAGCGCGCCGACCGCCATCCACGCCCACATGACCAGCCGGAAGAACCACACCTTACGCCGCCCGGCCGGGGTGGTCACCATGCCCTGCGCGGCCAGCCCGTCGCGGAGCTGGTCGCGCGCGGCCTGGACGCCCGGCTCCGCGGTGAGCTCCGCGAGCGTCCCGGCGCGCCCGCCCGCGATCGCGCCGTAGACCGCGGCGTCCAGCGGCGTCCCGGCCGCGCGGGGGCCGCCGGCGGACGGGGCCGCCGCGATCATCCGGCCGTCGGCGTAGGTGTCGACCGCGCCGTCGAGCCGCAGCGCCGTGATCGAGGCGGCGATCGCGTGCCGTCCGCCGCCGTGCAGGTAGGCGATCTCGTAGGGGTGCAGCTCGCGCGCCGGGGGGTGGCCGCCTGTCACGCTCGCCCGTACCGACCGCGCGATGGCGATCAGGATGAGCCCGCTGATGACGTGGGCCGCGAAGAACGCCGGCCCGGTCACCGAAATACCGTCGATCACCGTGTGCTCCCGTCCAGGAACGTTTACGTGATCAGACGCCGGGGGGCGGGCGGCGGTTCAGCCGGACGGCTCGCCCTTGTGACGGCCGGGAGATCGGCCGCGGCGGCCACGTCCGGTTCCGGCGGTGCCATGTCAGCCCCCTCCTCCGCAGCCGCCGCCGCAGCCACCACCGCCGCAGCCGGCCTCGCCGCCGCCCGCCCAGGAGGACGACGAGCACACCGACGCGGTCGACGAGCAGGACGCGCCCACGTAGCCGCCGGAGGTGCCCGCGACACCGGTGAGCTCCAGATACCGGCCGAGCCCGACCGTCTGGGCGAACTCCGGGTCGGTCGCCATGAGCGCGGCCGTGCCGAACAAGGCGACGCCCATGAGCACCATGGGAGTGCCGAGCTCGGCGTAGGAGGACGTGTTCGACGGGTCGAGGTGCGGGCTGGACGTCTTGAGCCCCTCCACGATCCGGTCACCCTCGTCCGTCCGCTCGGGGCACGTCCCGTACGCGGCGCTTCCCGCTCCGGCGAGCCCGAGCACCGGCACGACCGCGACCAGCACGCCCGGGAACCCGCCGAAGGCGCCGGCCGCGATGAAACCGATGAAGCCGGCCAAGGACCACGGGCCCAGGACGAACAGCAGATTTCGCAGCCGCCGTAACCCCTCCCGGGACACCACCATGCCCTGCGGGACGAGCCCGTCGCGGAGCTGGTCGACCGCCGCCCGGACGCCCTGCTCCGCGGTGATCTCGGCGAGCGTGGCGCCCCGGTCCCCGGCGATCGCACCGAGGACCGCGGCGTTCAGCGGGGTCCCGGCCGTGCGCGGGCCCGCCGCGGACTGTCCGGTGGCGATGAGCCGGGCGTCGGCGGAGACGTCGACCGCGCCGTCCAGCCGCAGCGCCGCGATCGACACCGCGATCGCGTGCCGCGCCCCGCCGTGCAGGTAGGCGACCTCGTAGGCGTGCAGTTCGCGGATCGGCGGATGGCCCCGGCGTGCCTTGGCCCGGGCGCTCCACAGCATCGCGACCAAGACGATCCCGACCAGGATGTGGCCCGCGAGGAGGGCGAGCGCGGGTCCCCAGAACTCGTCCATCGTGCGCTCCCGTTGCGACGCGCGTTTCCAAGTCAGACGTACGGGGGGCCGCCATGGTTCGCGGCCCGCGGTCACTCCTGGTCGAGGCCCTTCTCGATGGCGTAGCGGACGAGTTCGACCCGGTTGTGCAGCTGAAGCTTGCGGAGGGTGTTCTGCACGTGGTTCTGCACCGTCCGGTGGGACAGGACGAGCCGCTCCGCGATCTGCTTGTACGTCAGGCCCTTCGCGACGAGCCGCAGGACCTCGGTCTCGCGGTCGGTGAGGCGGGGCGCGTCGTCGTCCTCGCGGGCGGGGGCGGCGGCGAGCCTGCGGTACTCGCCGAGGACGAGCCCGGCGAGCCCGGGGGTGAAGACGGCGTCGCCCTGGCCGGTGCGGCGGACGGCGTCCAGGAACTCCTCCCGCGCGGCGGACTTGAGCAGGTAACCGGTCGCGCCCGCCTTGACCGCGTCCAGGACGTCCTGCTGCTCGCCGCTCGCCGACAGCACCAGCACCCGGACGGGCGGGTCGGCCGCCGCCAGATGGCGGGTCACCTCGACGCCGCCGATATCGGGCAGCTGCAGGTCGACGACGGCGACCTCCGGGCGGGCGGCCGCGGCGACGCGAACGGCGGCGCGTCCCGCACCGGCGGTCGCGACCACCTCGTGGCCGGCCTCGGCCAGGTCGCGGGCGACCGCCTCGCGCCACATCGGATGGTCGTCCACGACCATGACCCTCAGGGGAACGTCGCTCACGGGTCACACCATAAGCGGACATCGCCCGTCAGGGTCGGGGCACCGTCATCTCGATCTCCGTCCCCGCGCCCTCGGCGGAGGAGATCTCGACCGTGCCGCCGAGGTCCCCGACACGGCCCCGGATCGACTGCGCGACGCCGAGCCTGCCGTCCGCCGCGGCCTCGTCCAGGCGGCCGGCGGGCATGCCGGGGCCGTCGTCGCGGACGCTGACGGTGACCGCGCCCTCGCCGTCCTCCAGCAGGATCCACGCGCGGGCCCCGCCGCCGCAGTGCCGCCGGACGTTGTCGAGCGCCGCCGCCACCGCCGCCTCGACCTCCCGGGCGGCGTGCGCGGGCAGCCGCACCTCCGTCGCGGGCGTGGACACCGTGACGGACGAGGACGCGTGGCCGGACAGCAGCGGCCGCAGATCGACCTCGCCGCCGGCGGCGGGGGCGGGGGCGCCGCCGATGAGCGACCGCAGCGCCGCCTCCTGCTCCCCCGCCAGCCGCCCCAGCTCCGCCGCCTCGCCGCCCAGCTCGTCGCCGCGCCGCCGCACCAGCGCCAGCACCTGGAGCACCGAATCGTGGATCCGGCGGGCCAGCCGCTCCCGCTCCCGGGTCGCCGACTCCAGCTCCACGGCCCGCGCCAGCCGCGCCTCCGCGTCCAGCGCGAGCCGGACGACGTGCCCGCCGACGAGGCCGACGAGGAACAGCAGCACGATGCCGTTGAACGTCGTCCGGCTGATCCCGCCCGACGTCCCGGCGATCGCGTGCACCAGCAGGTTCGCCACCGAAAGGACGGCCGCCGCGATGACACCCAGCCACCGTCCTCCAGCCCCCACCCGCCGCCATCCAATCGACGCGCTCCGCGCGGCCCACCGTCCGCCCGCCACCGCCCACGACAGCACCGCCGCCGCCACCCACGACACCGGCAGCGTCGGACGGCCGCCGGCGATGTTGGCGGGCGTCTCCACCCACGCGGTCGCGAGCAGGCACCCGGACGCGACGGCGAGATCGGCGGCCAGCAGCGGCCATCGGCGCCGCCTCGGGTCCCGGAAGGCGGGCACCGTGTACGCCGTCCAGACGGCCATGACGGCGAGCACCGCCCACCCGCCGGCCGGACGGGCGTAGCCGTCGAAGCTCATGGCGATCACGGCGGCGGCGTAGACCAGCGTCAGGCCGCGGTAGACCGCCAGGGCCCGCCACAGCGCGGCCTCCAGCCCCATCCCCCGATCGGCCTCGCCCGTCGTCCGCGGATCGGTCCCGGTCATCCGGTGTCGCTCAGTCCTCCGTCGTCGACGGGCCGCACCGGCTTGCCGGCCAGCTCCGCCTTGACCTCGGCGGCGTACCGGTCGACGTACTCCTGCCCGGACAGCTCCCGGATCGCCTGCATGATCTCGTCGGTGATCAGCCGCAGGACGTCCTTGTCGTCCTCGCGGCCGTAGTACCGGGAGAAGTCCATCGGCTCGCCGAACCGGACACCGGGCCGGATCCCGAGCCGCGGGAGCGTCTTGCCCGGCGGCATCAGCTCGAACGTGTTGATCATCGCCATCGGGATCACCGGGACCCGCGACTTCAGCGCCAGCCGCGCCACCCCCGTCTTGCCGCGGTACAGCCGGTTGTCGGGCGCCCGGGTGCCCTCCGGGTAGATGCCGAGCAGCTTGCCCTCCGCGAGGATCCGCAGCCCCGTCCGCAGCGCCGCCTCGGCGGAGGAGCCGCCCGTCCGGTCCACCGGCACCACACCGACCCCGGTGAAGAACCCCTTGCTGATCAGCCCCTTGATCCCCTTGCCGGTGAAGTACTCGCCCTTGCCGATGAAGAAGATCGGCCGCTGCAACGGCAGCGGGCCGAAGAAATGGTCGGCGAACGACAGGTGGTTGCTCACCAGCAGCGCCGGGCCCCGCTTCGGGACGTTGCGCCTCCCCCGGTTCCGCGGCCACCACCCGAGATACAGGATGGGCGTGAGAACGACCCTGAGCAGGATCCAGAACCACAGCATGCGGGGACCTTCCTCGGACCGCGCGCCCGCGGGGACGGGCACGGCCGGTCCCTGGCCGACGGGGATGATGGGACATCTTCCCACTCCGCGTCCCACCGATCTACCGGCCGGTACATGGCCGGACATGGAGGAACGAACCGGACGAGCCGTCCAGGCCGCCGTCCGGACGCCGCGCGATGCCCGCGAGGCGCGGGAATGAACGTAGGCTCTGAGGCGTCAATCTCAATCGGGTGCGCCCGGGGGCTTGTCCCGGGCGGCGCAGCGAATACCGTGGGACACACGTTTCAGGGTGTCCGGGAGTGCCACCGCGAGCCGGAGGCGCGACCGGACCCACATGTCGATGGGGGGCGGAGGCCGTCATGCCGGTGCCGTCGGTCACGCCGGAGTCGTCGAAGGAGCCGGCCCCGTGAATCGCCGTGGCAATGGACTGTCAGCGGACACCTACGCCCCACTGGTCGACCTCGCCCCGCATCTCGCCGACGCGATGCTGACGGCGCTGGGCGAGGCCGGAGTGGCGGCGTACGCGGCCCCGCCGTCCGACCTGGCCGAACTGGCCGAGCTGACCGACCGCCCCGACCGTCCCGAATCGGCCGGGGACACCGTCGCCGGCGACGTCCTCGACCGCCTGTACGTCGACGTCGACATGAAACCCGCGGCCGAGGGCATCCTGCGCGCCCACCTCGCCAGGCTGCGCGACGCGTCCGCCCGCGGCCCCGACGCCGACCGCCCCGAGACCGACGTCGCCGACCCCCCGGGCGACTCCCCCGACCCCCGCCCCGCCGACGCCCCGCGCGGCGGCACGGAAAGCGGCCCGCCCGCCAAGGACGCCGACGGACCCGGCGAGCGCGACGAGGACGCCATCTGGGCCGAGATCGTCGCCGGCTTCGACTCCACGCCCGACGGCGAGGACGTCCCCTGGCCCGACGAGGAGAACGTCCGCGAGCCCGCCGACCCGCCCCAGGAAGGCGACGACCGCACCGGCCGCCTCCCCCGCGCCCGCGTGATCAAAGCCGCCGAGACCCCCGAGTTCCCACCGGACCCCGACGACGAGGGCCACTACGTCCCGCCCCCTCCCCCGCCGCTGCCCAGCGCCGACCCCCTCACCAAAGGCGCCTGGATCGCCCTCATCGGCGGCCCCCTCTACCTGCTGATCACCGTCGTCCTCGACTGGGACGTCCCCGGCTGGGCCGCGTTCCTCGCCGTCGCCGCCTTCATCGGCGGCTTCGTCACCCTCGTCCTACGCATGGGCGACGAACCAAGAGACCCAGACGACGGAGCTGTGGTTTAACGGGGGGCGACCCCCCGGACCCCCCGGCTGCGCGGCACGGGTCTCCTCGCTCTGGTCGCTGGCGCTCCCGCCGCTGCGGGGACGCGGCGCGCGGTATCTATCGGGGGGCGACCCCCCGGGCCCCCCGGCTGCGCGGCACGGGTCTCCTCGCTTTGGTCGCTGGCGCTCCCTACGCTGCGGGGACGCGGCGCGCCGGGCATGGCCGCTGCGCTCGCAGGGCTCGCTCCGCGGCCCTGTCCGTGACCTGTGGCTTAGGTTCAAACCTGCCGGGGTTGGAGTTCGAGCGGCCTTCGGGCGTGGAGTTCGAGCCTGTCGGCGTGGGGTTCGAAGCTGCCGGGGGCGAGGTTCGAGGCTGCTGGGGGTTGCGGCTGCTGGGGTGGGGGCGTGCTTGGGGTGGGTGGTGGGGTCAGGGGGTGGGGAGTTCCAGGTCTGCTTGGAGGGGGCGGTGGTCGGTGGCTTTTGGGTAGTCGTCGGTCAAGGGTTTGGCTGTGGGGACGCCGCAGGCGGTTACTTGGATGTTCTTGTCGGTGAAGACGGCGTCTATGCGGCGGCGGGGGTCTCGGGACGAGAACGTCAGTTCGTCGCCCATGGGGGCGATTGTGTAGGCGTCCTGGAAGTGGGTTGTCAGGAGGGTCCAGGACGGGGCGCCGGGTTCCTCGTTGATGTCGCCCGCCAGGACCACCGGGGCGCGGTGGCGGGTGCGGGCTCGGGTGAGGTGGGTGAGGATCTCGTGGACGTGGCGGAGGCGGGGGGCGTCGCGCAGGTCCAGGTGGGTGCTGGCGGCGATGAGGCGGGCGCCGCCGGTCTCCAGGACGGCGATCGCCAGGGCGCGGCGGTGCAGGTCCCGGTCGGGGGTGAGCAGGTGGAACTCGCGGGCCACGCGGCGCACGCGCGGCGCGGTGAGGACGGCGAGCCCGCAGGCCCGCCGTCCCGCCGCGATGTCCAGGCCGCACGCGCGGGCGAGGCGGCGGCGCTGGAGCCGCCACGTCCAGAAGCGCGGGACCTCCTGCAGGCAGACGACGTCCGGGTCGAGGGCGCGGACGACCCGCGCCACGGCGGCCGGGTCGTCGCGCAGCGACCGGACGTTGTAGCTCAGCAGCCGGACGGACGGCACGTCTAGACGACGACGTCCTGGAGCGGGCGGACGCGCGCCAGATCGGCGGCACCGACGATGCCCGCGGCCGAGCCCAGCTCGGCGATGCGGATGTCGGGCAGGGGGCGGTGGCCGCGGCCCGTCAGCGCGTCCTCGAACGCGGCGCGGATCGGGTCGAGCAGCAGGTCGCCGGCGTCGGACAGGCCGCCGCCGATGATGAACGCGCCCGGATCCAGGATGGCGCTGAGGTCGGCGAGCCCCTGGCCCGCCCAGTGCGCGATGGTGCGGAAGCACTCCAGGGCCGCCTTGTCGCCCTCGCGGGCCGCCTGCGACACCTCGGGGCCGCTGATGCCGTCCGGGCGGCCGTCGCCGAGTTCGAGGAGCCGTCCCGCCATCGCGGGCGCCACCCGGGCGAGGTCGCGGGCCTCGTGGACGAGCGCGTTGCCGCTGGCGTACTGCTCCCAGCAGCCGCGGTTGCCGCAGCCGCAGCGGCGGCCGTCCGGGACGACCCGGAAGTGGCCCATCTCGGCGCCGATGCCGAACCGGCCCCGGTACAGCTCGCCGTTGATGATGATGCCGCCGCCGATACCGGTGCCGAGGGCCACCAGGACGAGGAAGTTCTCGCCGCGTCCCGCGCCGAACCTGGCCTCGCCCCACGCGGTGGCGTTGCCGTCGTTCTCCACGACGACGGGCAGCCCGACCAGGCTCTCGACCTTCTCCTTGATCGGCTCCTCCCGCCAGGCAAGGTTCGGCGCGAACAGCACGTTGGAGCGGTCCTCGTCGACGAACCCGGCGGTGCCGAGGCCGACGGCGGACACCTCTTCGAACTTGCCCTTCAGCAGGTCGACGACCTCGGCGATGGTCTCGGCGGTCTCCTTGGGGTTGGTCGAGGGAGTCGGCCGGCGAACCTTCTCCAGGATGGTTCCCCGGTCGTCGACGACCCCGGCGGCGACCTTCGTGCCGCCCACGTCCACGCCGATGGTCAGGGCCATGTACGCTTCCTCCTCTTCGCGCGGCACGGCTGGAGCCTCTACCGCACTACCCGATGTCGATGGGGTCACCGCCGGTGGCGGCGGACCACGGCTCGCCCGTCGCGGGGCGGTCCGACCGCTCGGACCTACCCGCCCGCGGGCTTTCCGACGCCTCCGGCGGAGGGCCCGGCCGCGCGCGGCCGGACGCGGACGCCGTCCGGTCGAAGGCGGCGGCGACGTCCAGCGCGGCGGCGAACAGCGACCGGCCCGCGTCGCGCAGGTGCCGGCCCACGTCGCCGCCCGCGGCCCGCCTGATCGCGATCGCCCGGCAGATCGGGCAGTCGCGGCATTCGGGGGCGCCGGTGGCGATGGCCGGCCCGGCGGCCGTCGCGTGGCCCCACACGTCGCCGTCCGCGCCCCGGTCACCGCCGTTTCCGGTGCCGGCGCTGACCCGCCTGATCAGGGCGTCGAAGAGCTTGGCCGCCTCGTCGAGGACGTCGCCAGACTGGTCGCTCATGAATCCATCTTCCATCTGTCGTCGGCGTGAACGGTATCGCCTCGGAAGGGCGGTCAGGTCTCCACGTGCCGTTTGAGGCCCTTGAGCGCGGAGTCGATGATCCGCTTCTCGCCCTTGCGCTTGACCATGCCGATCAGCGGGATGCGGACGTTGAGGGCCAGCTCGTAGGTCACCTCGGTGGAGCCGTCCCGCTCGTCCAGGGTGTACGAGCCGTGCAGGCTGGTGACGACCGAGCCGGGCTCCACCAGTTCCCACGTCACCCGGTCGTCGCCCTCCCAGGTGTAGGCGAGGCCGATGGTGTCGATGAAGACGCCGCCGTCGAACGTCAGCTTGGCGCGGGACGCCCGGCCGTCTTCGCCGGTCTCCTGGACGGTGAAGCCGCGGATGCCGCTCACCCATTCCGGATAGGCGTCGAGATCTGCGATCACCGCCATGATCTCGGCCTTCCCGGCCTTGACCGTGATGGAGGAGGTCGTGCGGTCCGCCATCTGCGTCTCCCTCCGGCTCTGGTCGGGTCCCGCGCGGACCCGTGTCGTAGAGCAAAGTACCTTTCACACAGTCAGGACGTACGGCACGCCACGGGCCCGGAAATGGCCGACGTTGACGCATTCGGTGCGGCCGATGCGCATCCGGCTCGCGAGCGGCTGGTGGACGTGGCCGAAGAGCACGTATCTCGGCCGCGTCCGGTGGATCGCGTCGAGGATCGCCTCGCTCCCCCGCTCGAACCGGCGCGCGACCGTGTCGTACAGCAGGTCGGGGACGGCGGGCGGGATGTGGCAGCACAGCACGTCGACGTCGCCGACGGCCTCGACCTTCGCGGCGTACGCGTCGTCGTCGATCTCGTAGGGGGTGCGGTACTCGGTGCGCAGCCCGCCGCCGACGAACCCGAACCGCAGCCCGCCGATCTCGGTGGTCTCGCCGTCCAGCACGCGGTGCCCGTCGCGCAGGTGCCGTCCCCACATGCGCGGGACGTCGACGTTCCCGTACGTGAGGTAGGCGGGCGACGGCATCGCGGCGAACAGCTCGGCGTACTGCCGGTCGACGGCGCGTTCGATGTGCGGCCACGCGTCGCCGTCGAGCGACGCCCACAGGTTCCGGGAGAAGTCGCGGGCCTCGTCGAAGCGCTTGCCCGTCCGCAGCTCGATGAGGCGGGCGGCGTTGGCCTGCCCGAAAAGCTCGGCGAAGATGCCCTGCGCGTGGTCGTGGTAGTCGACGAACAGGATCAGGTCGCCCAGGCAGATGAGCGCGTCGGCGCCGTCCGCCGCGCCCGCGAGCGCGTCCGCGCGGCCGTGGACGTCACTCACCACGTGGATCCTCATGAACCGACTGTAATAGGGCGCACCGCCCGGGCGAACGTCCGGACGGTGGGCCGTGGGAGGGGTGTCAGTCCGCGGCGGCGCACACCAGGGAGCGCCATTCGCGGACCAGTGCCGGGTCGACCGGGGCGTCCCAGGCTCCGTCGGGGCGGACGGCGGTGCCCACGTGGAACGCGGTGACGCCCGCGGCCGCGAGGATCGCGACGTGCTTGCGGCGCAACCCGCCCCCGGCCATGATCATCTTGGCGGCGGCGGGGTCCTCGGCGGCGCGCCGGACGAGGACCTCCACCCCGGCGTCCACGCCGCGCGCGGACCCGGCCGTGAGGACGGTGTCGAGCCCGCCGCCGAGCCCGCGGACGACGTCCCACGCCTGGGCCGGGTCGGCGGCGTGGTCGAGCGCGCGGTGGAACGTCCAGGGCAGCGGGGCGGCGTCGGCGGCGAGCTTGCCGGTGGCGCCGGTGTCGACATGGCCGGACGAGTCGAGGAAGCCGAGGACGAACCCGTCCGCGCCCGCCTCGGCGAGCCCTGCCGCGGCCTGCCGCAGCCGGTCGAGCTCGCGGCCGGACGTGCGGAACCCCGCGTTGGCCCGCAGCATCACCCGGATCGGCAGGGTCGTGGCCCGCCGCACGGCGGCGACGAGCTCGGGATCGGGGGTGAGGCCGTCGGCGTCCATGTCGGCGACGACCTCCAGCCGGTCGGCGCCGCCGTCCTGCGCCGCCCGCGCGTCGTCGGCCGTCAGCGCGATGATTTCGAGCAGCGACATGGCGTTCCCCCGGACCACGTTCGTGTGCGACGGGCTAAGAGTAGGCGACCGGCCGCCGCGTGCCCGCGGTGCCGTGCGACCTTTGCAGTGCCGTTACCCGGCCGCCGCGAACCTCAACCACCTTCGAGGTCCGGGCCAGGTCGACTACCGGTGGGTATCATGCGGTTTCGGAGAAGCCTTCCCCGTCCCGTACCGAGCGACCCCAGGAGCAGGCCGTGCGCGAGTTCAGCGTCCCCGCGATGGTGGAGGTCCCCGACTCCGCCGTACTGACCGACGCGCCCTTCACCCGGGCCGCCGAGGAACCGGGGACGATCGTCGCGCGGCGCAAGAGCGGCCCCGCGGCCGCGCCCGCGTGGAGCGCGGTGACCGCGGCGGAGTTCGCCGCCGAGACCGCCGCCGTCGCCAAGGGCCTGGTGGCCGCCGGGATCGAGCCCGGCGACCGGGTCGGCCTGCTGTCGCGGACCCGCTACGAATGGACCGTTCTCGACTACGCGATCTGGACGGCCGGCGCGGTCTCCGTCCCGATCTACGAGACGTCGTCGGCCGAGCAGATCGAGTGGATCGCCGGCGACTCCGGCGCGAAGGCGGTGTTCGCCGAGACGGGCGAGCACGTCGCAGCGGTCGAGGGGCTCCGCGACCGGCTGCCCGGCCTGGCGCACGTCTGGGGCATCGACGCGGGCGGTGTCGACGAGGTCGTCGCGCTCGGCGCCGACATCGGCGACGACGTGGTCGAGGAGCGCCGCCGCTCCCGCGTCGGCGCGGACGTCGCCACGCTGATCTACACGTCCGGCACCACCGGGCGGCCCAAGGGATGCGAGATCACCCACGGGAACCTGGTGGCGACGGCCCGCAACGCCGTGCAGGGCGCGATCGCCGAGGTCGCCGTGGACGGCAGCTCCACGCTGCTGTTCCTGCCGCTGGCGCACGTGTTCGCGCGGCTGATCCAGGTCGCCGTCATCGAGGGCGGGATCGTCCTCGGGCACAGCAACGTCCCCGACCTGCTGCCCGACCTCGCGACGTTCCGGCCGACGTTCCTGCTCGCCGTCCCGCGCGTCTTCGAGAAGGTCTACAACGGCGCGGAGCAGAAGGCCGCCGCCGCCGGCCGGGGCAAGGTCTTCAAGGCGGCGGCGGAGACCGCCGTGGCCTTCAGCCGGTCGCTCGACACGGGCGGTCCCGGGCTCGGGCTGAAGGCGAAGCACAAGGTGTTCGACCTGCTCGTCTACAAGAAGTTGCGGGCGGCGGTCGGCGGCGAGGTGAAGTACGCGGTGTCGGGCGGCGCGGCGCTCGGCGAGCGGCTCGGCCACTTCTTCCGCGGCGTCGGCATCACGATCCTGGAGGGCTACGGCCTCACCGAGACGACCGCGCCGGTCAGCGTGAACCGTCCGACCGCCATCAGGATCGGGACCGTGGGGCAGCCGATCCCGGGGGTGGACGTCCGCATCGCCGAGGACGGCGAGGTCCTCGTCCGCGGCGTCGACATCATGCGCGGCTACTGGAACAACGAGGCCGCCACCAAGGAGGTCCTGGACGAGGACGGCTGGTTCCACACCGGCGACATCGGCTCCCTCGACGGCGACGGCTTCCTGAAGATCACCGGCCGGAAGAAGGAGATCCTCGTGACGGCGGCGGGCAAGAACGTCGCGCCCGCCCCGCTGGAGGACAGGCTCCGCGCGCACCCGCTGGTCAGCCAGTGCCTGGTCGTCGGCGACGGCCGCAAGTTCATCGCCGCGCTCGTCACGCTGGACGCCGAGGCGCTCGGCCCGTGGAAGCGGCGGCACGGCAAGGCGGCGGAGGCGACGGTGGACGAGCTGCGCCGCGACCCCGACCTGATCGCCGAGATCGACGCCGCGGTCGCCGCGGCCAACGCCTCCGTCAGCCACGCGGAGGCGATCAAGAAGCATGTGATCCTCGGCGTCGACCTCACCGAGGAGGCCGGTCACCTGACGCCGAGCCTCAAGGTCAAGCGCAACGTCGTGATGAAGGACTTCGCCGACGAGATCGAGGCCATCTACACCGCCTAGCCCCTACCCCGCCTAGCCGCCGCCCAGTGCGGGACGGAGGGCGGCGACGGCGTCGGCGATCCGGGTGGGGCCGTTGAGCAGGTCGAGCGTGCGGCGGCGGACGTCGGACGCGTCGAGCAGCGCCACGATGACCGCCGCGACGTCGTCGCGGGTGACCACGTCGTGCCCGATCGGCGGCTCGGCGAGGGTGACGAGGCCGGTGGGCGGGTCGTCGGTGAGGCGGCCGGGACGCAGGATCAGCCAGTCGAGGGCGTCGCGGCGGCGCAGGTCGTCCTCCGCCTCGCCCTTGGCGCGGATGTAGGCGTCCCAGACGTCGCCGCGCCCGGCGGCGGGCGGGTCGCCCGCGCCCATCGCGGAGATCTGCACGAAGCCGCGCACGCCCGCGCGTTCGGCCGCGTCCGCCATCAGCACGGACGCGGCCCGGTCGACGGTGTCCTTGCGGGCCGTGCCGCTGCCGGGGCCGGCGCCGGCGGCGAACACGACCGCGTCCGCGCCGGTGACGTGCCCGGCGACCTCGTCCGGGTCCGCGGACTCCAGGTCGCACACGACCGGCCCGGCGCCCGTGGCCCGCACGTCGCCCGCGTGGCCGGGGTCGCGGATGAGGCCGAGCACGGTGTCGCCCCGCGCGGCCAGCAGCCGCGAGAGCCGCAGCGCGATCTTCCCGTGCCCGCCCGCGATCACGATGTTCATGGAAATGATCGTACGGTCCAGGGTGTCAAAGGGCGCGGACGCGGCCGGTGAGGCGCGCCGCCGATGGTCATGGCGGCGCGTAGTCCTCACCGGCCGCGCGTCCGGGGTCACCCCTGGGCGGTCGGATCGCCCGGACGCGGACTCCGGTCAGCGGCGCCGGCCGGAGTTGATGGTGGCGACCGCCTGCCGCATCAGCCGGTCGGTCATCACGTTGATGAAGTCGCCGTGGTCGGTCACCGGGTCGTGCCCCTGCTCGGGGAACGAGTCGAGCGCGAACGCCAGCGGCCTGGCGGGCACCCGGTAGGCCAGCGTCATCCGCAGCTGCGGGATCGCGGTCGTGCCCTGCGGGCACTGGCCCGTGCGCTTGTCGGCGAAGGACACGTGGGACCGGTGGTTGGCGCTGTCGGTGTTCTGCCCGTCCCAGCAGCCCGCGAAGTTCAGGATGCGCAGCACCTGGCTGCCCCGCGGGCAGAGCGGGTACTTGTCGGTGAAGCCGCGGTTCGTGAAGCCGGAGCACGACCACAGCGCGTTCGCGTTGGCCAGGCCGTTCGTCGACGACTTGGCGTCGCCGGTGGCCATGCGTAGGAACCGGGGCATCGCCGCCACCCTGCCGCGCGCGTTGCCGAGGAACTGCAGGCGCACCGACGACGGCTCGACGATGCTGCCGACGTTGCCGTCCTGCTTGCTCTGGTCGGCGCGGTCCGAGTTGTCCTGGCCGGAGCGCAGCCGCAGCACCGGCCAGAAGTAGGTGGACTTGTCGCCGTTCGTGCAGGTGGTTCCGGCGGCGGCGAGGGTCTCGTCGGTGGAGAACGCGTCGGTGTCGAGGTTGCCGACGTAGTCGTGGATGTGGTGGGCGCCGTTCTGGACGCCGGGCGCCGCGACGACGTTGTCGGGGTTGCTGTGCGCCTGGCCCTTGTTCGTGCCGCAGTTGACGGAGAACACGCCGCGCGAGCCGCCGCGGGACGCGCGGGGCTGCTGGACGCGCGGAGCCCGGCGGATGTCGACGAACTGGTCGCGCCGCGGTCCCGGCTTCACCTGGCTCGGCGGCGGGGCCGCGGGGGCGGACGGCTCGGCGGACGGGTCCGGAGGCGGCTCCGCCGACGGGCCGGCCGACGGGTCCGCGGGAGGCTCCGCGGACGGTTCGGCGGACGGGTCGGCGGGCGGTTCCGCCGAGGGGTCTGCGGGCGGCTCCGCGGACGGGTCGGCCGTCGGTTCACCGAGGAGCTGGAGGTTCCGGCCCGGCTGCGCGGACGCGGTTCCCGTGACCGCCTGGCTCACCGACGCGACAAGGGCGAGCGCCGGAATCATCACGGCGAATGCTTTCTTTTTACGTCCCATGGAAAGGTACTCCCTTTTGCGGGGTGGGATGTACGTCAGCGGAGAGCGGGCCTGCCTACCAGGCCGGTGCTCTCCAATAGCGACATGTGCGTGTTGACGAATTTCATCGACCGTTCCGCGAACGCCCGGATCTCGGTGTTCTCGCTCTCCGCGCGGACCTTGGCGATGACTGTGAAGACCTTTCCGTGCGCGGCGCGCAGCCGCAGCACGAACGTCTTGTCATATTCGGTCCCGTATTTGCCCGACAGCTCTCTCAGCCAGCTTTTCTGGCTCCCGTTGGGCTCGCTGGGGAGGAGCACGCCGAGCCGCTCGGCGGTGGCGCGGGCGTCGGCGTCCAGTTGCATGTGCTGCTGCATGATGATCTGCCCGACCTCCTTCACCCGAGGCTTAGAGGCCCGCTGCTGTGCCTGCTGACCTGCGGGTATCTCCCACAGCCCGGCCTGCCTGACCGCGACGAGCAGCTTCCTGTCCGCCGTGCTCATCCGGCCCCAGCGGGTGTTGACCGTGCCGCCGAGATTCGCCGCGCCGCTTGCGGGGACGCCTGGCGGGCTGATGACGACCGCGAACGCCGCTCCCACGGCGGCCACGGCCGCCAGGACCAGCAGTACGCGGCCGCGCCCGAAGCGCCGCCGCCTGCGCGTTTCGGCGATTCCGTAGGATTTCCTCAAGGGAACTTGTTCCTCCTTCCGAGGATCTCTCGACGGACCCGGCACGGGTTCGGTGGGAGATACGCACCGGGCCGGGTCCGAGGTTCAACGGTGTCCATCTTTTTTCTTTTCTCCGGCGTCCGGAATGGCCGCGCCGCACCGCGCCCGTGCGGCGCGGTGCGGCCGGTCAGCCGCGCCGTGACGCGACGCCGGGGATGCCCGCGACGACGCGCAGCGCCAAAGCCGGGCACATCGAGACCGCTTTCTGCACGTCCTTCTCCATCCAGGGCGGAATGTCGGTGCCGAGCACGACCGGGAAGCCGTACCGGTCGAGCTGGATCAGTTCGGGGACGAGGTACGCGCACAGGCCGTGCCCGTCGCAGCGGCTCCAGTCGATCGCGACGCGGCCCTCGGTGCCGTCCGGTATCGGCAGCGGCAGCACCCCGTAGGTCGACAGGCCGCAGCCGCCGCCCCACCGGTGCGCGTCGATGTCGGCGCCGAACGCCTCCATCGCCGACAGGACGAACCTGGCCGTCCCGTCCGGATGGGTGCAGGCGCCGCGGCCCCGGCCGACACCGGCGGCGCGGCGGACGTCCTCCACCGTCCCGGCGCCCTCGGTGAGGGAGTTCAGCGACCGGACGACGTCGGGCAGCCCGAGCCGGCACGGCCCGCACTGCCCGGCGGACTGCGCGGCCAGGTAGGCGGCGATCCGGGTGACCTCGCCGAGCGGGCAGGTGCCCCGGGTCAGCGGCAGGATGATCCCGGCGCCGACCGTCCCGCCGACCCGCCGCATCCCGGCGCGCGACAGCACGGCCCGGGACACCCCGGCGGGGTCGAGCCACATCCCGTGGTAGCCGCCGACGAGCACGCCCGGGGACGGCGGCACCTCGCACTGGTCGAGGACGGCCCGCAGCGGGGTGCCGAGCGGCGCCTCCACGACCTGGGTGCCGCCGACGGTGAGCAGGGTGGTGCCCGGCTCGTCCTCCGTCCCGGCGGACGCGTACAGGTCGGGGCCGAGGGACACGAGCACGGCGAGCTGCGCGAACGTCTCGGTGTTGGACAGCAGCGTCGGGTAGCCGTCCACGCCCGACTCGGACGCGCGGACCTTCACCCCCGGCGGGATCGGCGTCTCCCCGTTGATCGCGCGGATCACCGCGCCGCTCTCCCCGGAGATGAACCGCTCCGTCAGCCGGACGATCCGCGCCGGCATCCGCCGCTCCCTGATCGCGGCGCGGACCGAGCGGGCGGCCTCGTCGTCCTCGACGGCCACCACGATCCGCTGGGTGCCGAGCGCGGACGCGGCGATCTGCGCCCCGTCCAGGACGAGGTGCGGCGCCCGGCCGAGCAGCACCTTGTCCTTCGCGCTGCCGGGCTCGCCCTCGGCGCCGTTCACCACGACGACGACGTCCTCGCTGGAGCCGCGCGTGTCGCGTTTCTCGCCGGGCAGCAGCGGGGGCGGGTCGGTGGTCGGGTACCTCACCCGCGCCGCCACGGCCATCAGCTTGCGCGCGAACGGGAAGCCGGCGCCGCCGCGTCCCCGCAGGTCGACCTGCTCGGACGCGCGGACCAGCTCGTCCAGCCCCGGCGCGCGGAGCTTGCCGTGCACGGCGAGGTGCCGGTCGAGGTCCAGCCGGTCGAACCGGTCGAACCCGAGCGTGAGCCGGGGCCCGCCGATGCCGGAGACGGTGACGGTCGAGGTCATCGCAGGACCTCGGTGTCACGGCCGCCCTGCCCGGTCAGCGGCATGCCGCGGGGGTCGGCGGCCGTGGCGCGCGGACCCCGGTCATAAGCATCACGGTCATAAGCATCACGGTCATAGGCGGCACGGTCATAGGCGGCACGGTCATAGGCGGCACGGTCGTAGACGGCGCGCGCGTCGTCGTATCGGTCGTCGTAGCCGTCGCGGGCGGCCGCCGCGGCGCGGGCGTCCTCGTGCTCCATCTCCGCCATGGCGCGCCGGTCGCGGCGGCGTCCGGCGCCGTCCGGCCGGGAGAACCCGTCGATCTCGTCGCCCGCGCGCGGCAGCTCCCGCGGCTTGATCAGCACGACGATGCGGGTGATCAGCGCGAGGACGACGAACACCACGCTCAGCACGTAGGACAGGACCACCCAGGACGCCGCGGCGCGTCCGGCGGTCAGCCCGTGCATGATCGCCAGCGGCCACGACGCGTAGGCCAGGACGTGCATCGACCGCCACAGCCACGCCTTGCCGCGGAACGCGAACCGCGCCCGCAGCATCCCGGTGATCACGATGAGGATCAGCAGGTCGGCCGCGATCGTGCCGAGCCCGATCGCCCCGGCGGACGGGACGACGATCCGGATCGGCGGCGCCAGCCCCGCCATCACCTTCACCGACACGTGCGCGACCAGCATCGTCGTCACCACGACGGCGGACGCCCGGTGCAGGGCCTGCGCGAGCACCCGGTGCCGGATCTGCAGGATCAGCCGCTCGGTCGCCAGCAGCCCGCTCATCACGGCGGTCGTGTAGGCGATGAGCGCGAAGACGCCGGCGTAGTAGTTGAGGAAGTACTGCACGTTCGCGACCGCGACGGCGCCCTGCGGGGTCGCCGCGCCGGCGAGCACGAGCACCGCGCCGACGAGCACCACGCGCAGCACCCAGCCGGGCACCGCGGGATCATCACTGTTGCGGATTCGCACCGATCGGACTCCTCTTCTGGATGACGGCCGCCGGAGCGGCGACCGGTCCGGCGCCGTCCACCGGCGGGATGCCGGGCGGCGGCGATGACGGCGGAGGGTCGTCCGCCGCGGGAACCGGGCCGAGGTTGGCGAGCAGGCCCCCGGGAAGCACCTGGAGGACGCCGCGCTCGGCGAAGCCGACCAGGGGCTTGGCCCGCTCCCTGAACGTCCAGCCGCCGATCCTGGCGCCTTCGAGCGGGATCGTTCCGCCGCCCCGGCGCACACCGAACGCGACCTCGGCGCGGGGCGCCGCGGCCCCGCCGCAGGGCCGGTCGGTGCCGGTGCGGCCGAGCGGGTCGCCCCGCTCGACGACGGCGCCGTCGCGCACCTTCGCCGGTACGTCCCGGACGCGGTGGTACGTGGTGGCGACGCCGCTCGGATGGATCACGACGATCATCGCCCGGCCGGCCGAGTCGGCGCAGAAGCGGTACAGGTGGCCGTCACCGGACGCGAGGACACGGCCGTCGCCGCCGGAGAACGCCAGCGTCGCCAGCGGGCGCGCGGAGCCGTCCGTGGTCGTCATCGACCATGCCTCGCCGATCTTCCACGGCAGCATCAGCCGGTCCCCGGCGCGCGTGCCGTTGACGAGCGAGGCGGCCCGCCCCTCCGCGACGGTCGCGTACCGGCGCAGCGCTCTCGCCTCCGCCGCCGGCATCACGCTCGTCGGGACGGCGCCGAGCAGATCGCCGAACAGGCGCCCGCCGGAGAGCCCGACCTGCCATTCCCGGCCCGTCCAGCGCGCCGCGTAGAACGCGACCTCGGGGTTGGCGGCGCTGGACGCCGGGACGGGGATCGCTGTGGTGCCGAACACCCAGGTCTTGTCGTCGCTCGTCCGGGTGGCGCCCACGACCGGGTCCTTGGACGGCGCGGCGCCGTAGAGCTGCCGGGCGGCGGCGCCGCGCTGCGCCAGGGTGAGCCTGCGCACCTGCGCGGCGAGGGTCCGCAGGCTCGGGCCGTCCGGCGCCGCGGGGCCGCCGCTCTGGCCGGGCCGCGGCGACTGCCCGGACGGCTGCCCGGGGACACCGCCCTTCTTCGGCGGCGTGATCGCGCGCTGCGACCCGATGGGGCCGGACGAGCCGCCGATCGGGCCGCCCTCCAGCAGGGCCCGCTCGGCGATGCCCAGCAGGGACAGCCCGACCGCGGTGGACAGCACGATCGCGCCGATGCCGAGCCGGTCGCTCGGGCCCCGGCCACGGCGCGGCCGCGCCCTCGGCCCGGGCCGCGGCGTCTCGTGCCGCGCCCGCGTCCCGGAGTTCCGCCGCTCCGGACGCTCGGCGCCCCGCCGCCGGTCCGGACGTTCGGCACGCCGGGACCGGGCCCGGCGCGGCTGGTAGTCGCGCGACCGGTCAGGGCGCGGCGCGGGCCCTCCGACGCGCGCGTCGTAGTGCTCGGGCATGCCGCCGACCCCACCGCCCCCGGACGGCCTGGCCCCGCCACCAGACGGCCTGGGCCCGGTGGCGGATGGCCTGGGCCCGCCACCGGGCGACTGAAGCCCGCCACTGGACTGCTTGGGCCGGGCATCGAACTCCCGGGTGCGGGTGTCAGGCGGCCTGTTCCGCGCGCCGAACCCGTCGTCGCGCGGATCGGGCCGTCGCGGCCGCTCGCGCCCGCCGGGCCGCGGCCCCTCGCCCTGCTCGCGCCGTTTCATCTCGCGGCGGCTCGGCCCCCGGCGGGACGATCGCCGTCCGCGCTCGGACCAGTCCGGCTGCTGCGACCACCAGGACCCTTCGGGCCACTGCGGCTCCTCGGACCCCTGCCCCGACCGGGGCTCGGGTCTCGACGAGGGGCGCGCGGGCGTTCCCGCCCACGGTGCAGCATGCGTATTGCTCCGGGACGCATGCCCGTTATCGCGTCGCGCCATGCCCTCTCCTGTGGAGGAGACGGAGGGCCCGGCGAACGCCATGAGGCTCCGGCCGTCGGGCTTGTCGCCCGGCGGCCTTCCCGCTGAGACATCGGGGACCGCGGCTCAGGAGCCCGCTCGCTCCAACCACGTTCCCCGAACGGATTCTCGACGAATCCGCTCGATCACTTCGGGAGCATACGCCCCAGAAGCCACTCAGATGCGAGTTGGTGCCAAAAACGTGCCGAGCCTTACTCCGCGGTCGTTCCGTTCTCCAGAGAAGTACGTGCGAACGGCCGTGACACGTTCAGGCGTCCGCACGGCGGATTCGGCGCGCGGCACACCGACCCACCCGGGGCAGGGCGGCTCAGCGGGTCCAGGGGAGGCGGAGGGCCTCCAGGACGGGGTCGTCCAGGACGGCCTCGATGAGCGCCGTCGGGCCGACGATCTTCGTGCCCCACAGGTCCCAGTCGCAGTAGACGACCCAGGAGCGGTCCTCGGCCCACAGGTCGGACGGGCAGCTCGTCATGGCCGGGTGGTCGTACAGGCGGGCCGCGTCACCGAGCCGCCCGGCGAGGACGGTCTCGTCGTCCCAGTCGGCGGTGACGAGCGGGCAGTAATAGGCCATGCAGCGCGTACCGGCACCGGACGGGCTGTGCCGCAGCAGCAGCCCGATCAGCCGGTGCCAGCCCTCCCGGTCCAGGCAGCCCTCCGCGGGCGGCTGGATGGCGGCCGACCAGCTTCCGGCGGGATGCGCCTGGCGCAGGCAGCGGCTGCCGGGCAGTTCCCCGTCCGGGACGACCGGCTCGCCGAAGCCGCGCGCCAGCTCCCGCCACCGCAGCCGCCGCCAGCCCGCGCCCGGGTCGCCGCTGCGGCCGAGGCCCGTGCCGGTGACGATGGCGCCTTCGAGCAGGTCACCGACGTCGCCGGGCGTCTCGGCCGGCGGGTCGGCCGGCTCGGTCAGGCCCGCCGCCGTCACCGACTGGTGGACATCGTCGTGGGTCGTGGTGACCAGCCCCTCCTCCCACGCGTACATCGCGTGCAGGAGCCATGCGGAATCGGGCCGGCGCGGCGGCTCGAACCCCGAATAGCAGTGGTCGGGATCCAGCTCGTGCAGCCACCGGGCGGCCTCCCCGGGAACGCGGGCCCATGCGTCCTCGATGTCCATGACCGCATCCTGTCATCTCAGGACGTCAGGAGCCTCCCCAGGCGGGCCGCCTGGATCTCCCAGCGCCATTCCCGCTCGACCCGGGCGCGGCCGTTGTCCCCCATCCGGCGGGCCTCCCCCGGGTCGGACAGCAGGGCGGTGACGGCTCCCGCGACACGCGCGACCGAGCGGCCCGGGACGACGACGCCGGTCTCGCCGTCCAGGACGGCGTCGGGCGCGCCGCCGGAGTCGCCCGCCACGACGGGCAGGCCGGTGGCCGACGCCTCCAGGTAGACGATCCCGAGGCCCTCGACGTCCAGGCCGCGGCGGCGGGTGCGGCACGGCATCGCGAACACGTCGCCCGCGTCGTAGTGGGCGGGCAGCTCGTCCCACGGCACGCCGCCGGTCAGCACGACCGACCGGTCCACGCCGAGCGACACGGCCAGGCGTCGCAGGTCGGCGCGGTAGGGGCCGCCGCCGACGAGCAGCAGCGCCGCGTCCGGGACCGAGCGCAGGACGCGCGGCCACGCGTGGATCAGGGCGTCCTGCCCCTTACGCGGCACCAGGCGCGAGACGCACACCACCACCGGACGGTCCACCAGCCCGTGGCGGGCGCGGATCTCGGCACCGCCCGCGCCGGGACGGAACACCTTCTCGTCGACGCCGGGCGCGAGCCGCGCCATCCGCGCCACCGCTTCCGGAGACAGCGCCCGCGCCATGCGGGACCGCGTGTACTCGCCGAGGTAGGTCAGCGCGTCGACCGTGTCGCCGATGCGGCGGAGCAGGCCCCGCGCCGCCGGCAGCGACGCCCAGCCCGCCTCGTGCCCGTGGGTGATCCCGACGAGGCGGCCGGCGCCGTGCCGCCGCAGCGCCGGGGCCAGCAGCCCGAGCGGCGCCGCCGCCCCGAACACCACCGAGTCGCAGCCCTCCGCGCGCAGCACGTCCCGCGCCCGGCGCAGCACCCCCGGCTCCGGCAGCATCAGCGTCCCCGGATGCCGGACGACCGGGAACGGCTGCTCCGCGTCGAACCCGGCGGCGCCCTCCCAGGACGGCGCGTACACGACCACCGAGCCGGGCGGGCGCCGTGTCGCCAGGCCGTGCACGAACGCCTGGATACCGCCCGGACGCGGCGGGAAGTCGTTGGTGACGAACAGCGTCTTCATCCTCGGCCCAGCCTATGAGCCCGGCGCGCGGAAAGGGGCCCGGCACCGCCGTGGCGGTACCGGGCCCCGGTGCGCTCGGGTCAGTGCTTGACCTGCTCGGATTCCGAGCCGCTCTCGATCGCCTCGTGCTCGCCGTGCCCGTGCTCCTCGACGGGGACGTCGTCGAACGTCCACGCGCGGTTCAGCCGCGAGCGCAGATGCCCGAGCGGGCCCTTGGAGCCGGGCGCGGGAACGCCCCTGGCGTCCCGCGCGGGCGCCTCCGGCCTGGCGTTCTCCTTGGACAGCAGGGTGATCTTCTCCTCCTCGCGCGGCGCCTCGTGCCGCTCGGAGAACTTCCCGTCCGGCGACATCATGATGACGCCGCTCTCCACGCCGTGCCCGACGATGTCGGCGTCCCTGCGCTGCAGGCCGAGGCAGATCCGCTTCGTGATCATGAACGCCAGGATCGGCCCGATGATGACCGTCACCCGGAAGAACCAGGTCGTGGCGAACAGCGACACGTGGAACCGCTCGGCGAGGACGTCGTTCGCTCCGGCCAGCCACAGCAGCCCGTAGAACGTCACGGCCGCCATGCCCGTCGCGGTGCGGACCGGGGCGTTGCGCGGACGGGTCACGACATGGTGCTGCCGTTTGTCGCCCGTGATCCACGCCTCGATGAACGGCCAGGCCATCGCGCCGCCGAAGATGATGCCGAGCGGCACCGTCGCCGGGATCAGCACGTTGAAGCTGACCGTGTGGCCCCAGGCGCTGATCTCCCAGTTCGGCATGATCCGCAGGGCGCCTTCGAGGACCCCCATGTACCAGTCGGGCTGCGACCCGGACGAGATCGCGCCCGGATCGTAAGGCCCGAACAACCAGATCGGGTTGATCTGCGCGAACGCCCCCAGCAGCGCCACGACGCCGAACACGTACAGGAAGTAGGCGTTCGTCTTGGCCAGGAACACCGGGTAGAACGGGTAGCCGTAGACCTGCTTCTCGGTCTGGTTCTTGACCGGCATCGCGGTGTGCTTCTGATGCCACATGATCATCAGATGCGCGGTGACCAGCCCGAGGATCAGCGCCGGTATCAGCAGGATGTGCAACACGTACAGCCGCGGGATGATGTCCTGCCCGGGGAACTCGCCGCCGAACAGGAACATGTAGCCGTAGGTGCCGACCAGCGGGATCGACTCCAGCACGCCCTGCGTGATCCGCAGCCCGGTGCCGGACAGCAGGTCGTCCGGCAGCGAGTAGCCGAACAGGCCCTCCAGCATGCCGAGGATGAACATGTTGATGCCGATGAGCCAGTTGATCTCGCGCGGCTTGCGGTACGCGCCGGTGAAGAACACCCGCAGCATGTGCGCCAGGATCGACGCCATGAACAGGATCGCCGACCAGTGGTGGATCTGCCGCATCAGCAGGCCGCCGCGCACGTCGAAGCTGATCTCCAGCGTCGAGGCGTACGCCTGCGACATCTTCACGCCCTGCAGCTTCGTGTACGAGCCCTCGTAGATGACCTCCTTCATGCTCGGCTGGAACCAGAGCGTCAGGAACGTCCCGGTCAGCAGCAGCACGACGAAGGAGTACAGCGCGATCTCGCCCAGCATGAACGACCAGTGGTCCGGGAAGACCTTCTTGACGTTGCGCCGGAAGAAGCTCGTCGACCCGAAGCGCTCGTCGATGAACCCGAGTGTGCCCTCGATCGGCTTCGGTGCGGTGGTGTCGCTCATCCGCGCTCCCAGAAGCTCGGTCCGACCGGCTCTTGATAGTCGCTGGTCGCGATGATGTACCCGTCCTCCACCGACAGCGGGAGCTGCGGCAGCGCCCGCGCCGCCGGGCCGAAGACGACCTTCGCGGCGTCGGTGGCGTCGAAGGTGGACTGGTGGCACGGGCACAGGATGTGGTGCGTGGTCTGCTCGTACAGAGCCGCCGGGCAGCCGACGTGCGTACACACCTTGGAGTACGCGACGATCCCGTTGATGTGCCAGTTCTCGCGTCCCTTGGCGGGCTTGAACTGGTCTTCGGGGACGTTGATGAGGATCGTGACGGCCTTGGCGTTCTGCGTGAGCACCTCGTCCTCGGGGACGTGCTCCTCGACGCCCTCCGGCAGGACGGTGATCATGCTGCCGGGGCTGGCGAAGTCGCTGACCCGCAGCGGGCGGTGGGTGCCGTCCACGACCAGGCGGACGCCCTTCTTGCCCTCGCTCTTCGCGCGCTTGACGGCCTCGCCCCAGTAGGTGTGGCGCAGCCGCGTCTCGGGCAGCGGGCCGAGGTCGCGCAGCAGCACCAGCGGCGCCAGGCCGAGCGGCGCGGTCGCCAGCAGCAGCGTGCGGCGCAGCAGCGGCCGCTTGGTGATGCCGCTGTCCTCGGCGCCCTCCATGAAGTCCTGCGCGAACGCGTCCCTGGACTCCTCGTCGGCGGCGAGCTCGTGCCGCTCCTGGACGATCGGCTTGCTGGTCATCAGCCGGCGCACCCAGATGGTGACGCCGGCGGCGATCGCGAGGAACGACAGCGCCATCGTCCCGCCGAGCCAGAAGTTGGACTCGCGGGCGCGCGTCACGCCGTGCATGCCGCCGTCGCGGCCGGACCACCCGATGAAGTAGGCGATGAACACGACGCTGGCGGCGAACGCGACGAGGAAGAGCGTCGCGACGATCCGCTCCGCGCGCTTCATCGACGCCTCGTCGAGCTGCTCGCCGATGCCGGCGGGCGCCGAGATGTTGTCCTCGGCGAGCAGTGCCTTCTCCTTCGCCGGGGACGGCGTGCCGACGACGCGCTCGCGCCGGGCGCCCTGTTCCCGCGAGCCCTCTTCCCGCTCGGCGTCCGGGCGCTCGGCGTCCTGGCCCTCTTCACGCGGGTCCTGCGAGCCCGCGCTCTCCTTGTTGTCGTCGCTCATGACTTCTTCAGCTTCTTCGGCTTCTTCGCGGTGATCCACATGGCCGCCAGCACCAGCAGGCCGATGCCGATGATCCAGCCGGCCAGTCCCTCGCTCACCGGGCCGATGCGGCCGAGGCCGTTGCCGCCCGGGTTCGGTTCCTCGCGCGTCTGCACCAGGTAGGCGATGATGGCCTGCTTGTCCTTCGGCGTGAGCGTGGTGTCGTTGAACACCGGCATCGCCTGCGGGCCGGTCAGCATCGCCTCGTACATCTGCGTGGGCGTGACGTCGTCGCCGGACAGCGGCGGCGCGTACTTGCCGCCGGTCAGCGCGCCGCCCTGGCCGGTGAAGTTGTGGCACTGGGCGCAGTTGGTGCGGAACAGCTTGCCGCCGAGCGCGACGTCACCGTTCTTCGGGTCGACCGCCGACGCCGGCGGGACCTCGGGTCCGCCGCCCAGCGACTGGATGTAGGCCCGCAGGTCGTGCAGGTTCTTTTCGGCCTGCGCCTTCTGCCGCTCGGCCTCCTCGCGCTTCTCCGGCTCCTCGTAGTCGGTCTTGATCGAGGTGTTGAACGCGGGGATCGGCTCCTTGCGGGGCACCTGCGCGCCGGGGTTCATCGCGGGCATGCGGCCCGTGCTGACCTGGAAGTCGACGGACGCGGCGCCCACGCCGATGAGGCTCGGCGCGATCGACTTGCCCTTGGCGTCCTTGGTGCCCTCGGCGTTCAGGCCGTGACAGCTCGCGCAGTTCTTGTTGAACAGCGCCTTGCCGTTCGCCAGGTCCTGAGCGGCCTGGGCGCTGCTCTTCGCCTCGGCGCGCTCGGTCTGCGGCGAGAATCCGGCGTAGATGACGCCGATCGCCGCCAGGGCCGCCAGCACGACGGCGTAGCCCGCCCACGGGCGCCGTCGCCATGCGGTGATCCTTTTCACGGAATTCCCCGTTCGGGTCATGTCTTCTGGTGGGTCAGGGTTCGTGGGGCTGCGGTCATTCGTCGGGCTGCGGTCATTCGCCGGGCGCGGTCACATGTCGAGCAGGTAGACGGCCGAGAACAGGCCGATCCACACCACGTCGACGAAGTGCCAGTAATAGGACACGACGATCGCGCTCGTCGCCTGCTCGTGCGTCCATCGCTTCGCGGCGTAGGTGCGCCCGAGAATGAACAGGAAGGCGACGAGGCCACCGGTGACGTGCAGGCCGTGGAAGCCGGTCGCCAGGTAGAAGATCGAGCCGTAGGCCGAGGACGAGAGGGTCAGCCCGTCCTTGGTGACCAGGTTGTAGTACTCGTACGCCTGCCCCGCGACGAAGTACGCGCCCATGAGGAACGACAGGACGTACCACTCGCGCAGGCCCCAGCGCCGGAAGTTCAGCAGCCCGCCGTCACGTCCGACCTTGCCCGCCTCGGCCTTGAACACGCCCATCTGGCAGGTCACGGATGACAGCACCAGGATGGTCGTGTTGACCGACGACAGCGGCAGGTCCAGCGGTGCGCCGGGCCACGCGTCTTCCCCGGACTGGCCGATCGTCACGGAGCGGATCGTGAAGAACATCGCGAACAGCGCCGCGAAGAACATCAGCTCGGACGACAGCCAGACGATCGTCCCCACGCTGACCAGATTGGGACGGTTCGCCCGTGCGTGAGGTGTTGTCTCTATCGCGGATGCTGTCACGGGCAGCATTATTGCGCCCCCATCCCGTGGATGACGCATGACCCCCCTTCTAGGGTTCCCGCGCGTGTCCCCGCCGCTTCCGACCGGGTACTCTTCACGTCCATGAGCACCGCGTCTGAGGGCCCGGCGAAGGTCCTCGTCTACAGCGACGACTCCGGCACCCGCGCCCAGATCCGGATGGCGATCGGGCGCCGCCCCGCCGCCGATCTCCCGAAGGTCGAGTTCGTCGAGATCGCCACCCAGCCCGCCGTGGTGGCGCGGCTCGACGAGGGCGACATCGACGTGCTGGTGGTGGACGGCGAGGCGCAGCCCGCGGGCGGCCTCGGCGTGTGCCGGCAGGCCAAGGACGAGGTGTACGACTGCCCGCCCGTCCTGGCGATCATCGGCCGCCGCGACGACGGCTGGCTCGCGACCTGGTCCAGGGCCGACGCCGTGGTGAGCCTGCCGCTCGACCCGATGGCCGTCGCGAACGCGCTCGCCGGCCTGATGCGCAAGCGCCTGGAGAACCGCCTCCCCGCCCTGTAAGACCCGGTAAGCCCCCGTAAGGCCCTGTTGTGACCGAGACCCGACACCCGGTAGGGGACATGGACGCGCGCACCACCTGGCCCGCACTGCTCAACGCCCTCCTCTCGGGCGACTCGCTGAGCAGCGAGGAGACCGCCTGGGCGATGAACAGCATCATGACCGGGGAGGCCACCGACGTGCAGATCGCGGGCTTCGCGGTCGCGCTGCGCGCCAAGGGCGAGACGGTCGAGGAGGTCACCGGCCTCGCCGAGGGCATGATGGACAACGCCAAGCCCATCCACGTGCCAGGACCCATCGCCGACCTCGTCGGGACGGGCGGCGACCGGGCGCACACCGTCAACGTGTCGACGATGGCCGCCGTCGTCGCGGCCGCGTCGGGCGTACGGGTCGTCAAGCACGGGAACCGGGCCGCGTCGTCGTCCTGCGGCGCCGCCGACCTGCTGGAGCACCTCGGCGTCGCCATCGACCTGCCGCCCGGGGCCACCGCCCGGATCGCCGAGGAGATCGGCATCACCTTCTGCTTCGCGCCGCTCTACCACCCGGCGCTGAAGTACGCGGCGCGGACGCGCGGCGAGCTCGGCACCCCGACGGTGTTCAACTTCCTCGGCCCGCTGACGAACCCGGCGCGTCCCGGCGCGCAGGCGGTCGGCGTGTTCCATCCGCGGATGGCGGGCGTCGTCGCGGGCGTGTTCGCCGCCCGCGGCTGTTCGTCGCTGGTGTTCCGCGGCGACGACGGCCTGGACGAGCTGACGACGACCGGCACCTCGACGGTGTGGGTCGTCCGCGACGGGACGGCGACGGAGACGACGTTCGACCCGTCCGACCTCGGCATCCCGCCCGCCAAGCCGGAGGACCTGCGCGGCGCCGACGCGGAGTTCAACGGGCGGGTCGCGCGCGAGACGTTCGCCGGGCGGCAGGGGCCCGTCCGCGACATGGTGCTGCTGAACGCCGCCGCGCTCATCACCGCCTACGAGGGCGCGCCCGCGCCGTCCGGCCTCACCGCGGCGCTCCGCGACGGCTACGACCGCGCGGCCGCCGCCGTCGACTCCGGCGAGGCGACCGCGCTCCTCGACCGCTGGATCGAGACGTCCCAGAGCCTGCGCGCCTGACCGCCGCCCGGCGCCGGGTCGGTCGGTCTCGGGTCGGTCGGCGCCGGGTCAGTCGGCGTCGGGGAGGCCGAGGGCGAACGCCTGCTCCAGGTCGTGCTGGGAGTAGGTGCGGAACGCGATGTGCGTCTCGCTGGCGACGATGCCGGGGACCTTGTTGACGCGGCCCGGGATGATGTCGTTCAGCTCCTCGTGGCGGCGCACCCGGACCATCACCATGAGGTCGTGGTCGCCGGTGATGGAGTAGACCTCGCTGACGCCGTCCAGGGCCGCGATCGTCTCGGCCACCTCGTGGATGCGCGCGACGTCGGCCTTGACGAACACGATCGCAGTGACCACTTCACCCTCCCCTGAGAACCGGACGGTCCGACCCTATCCGGGACGCCTCCCGGGAAACCCGCCGGGGTTCAGCCGCGGCTCAGGGCGGCGAGCCGCCGCGCCGGGCCCGCCCGGCGGGCGAGGAGCGCGAACGCCACCCCGGCGACGAAGCCGTAGATGTGCGCGGCGTAGGCCACGTTGCTCTTGTCGTCGCCCAGCGACAGCCATTGCAGGACGAACCAGTAGCCGAGCACCACCCACACGGGAAGCCGCACCACGATGACCGGCGGGACCCAGCTGACGATGCGGCCCCGCGGGTTGAGGATCACGTAGGCGCCCATCACCCCGGCGATGGCGCCGGACGCGCCGATGAGCGGGACGGTGGAGCCGGGCGACGTCCAGGCGTAGCCGTAGACGGCCACAAGCCCGAAGAAGACATAGCTGAGCAGGTAGCGCCACCGTCCGAGCCGGTCCTCGACGCCCATGCCGACCACGAACAGCGCGACGAGGTTGCTCAGCAGGTGCAGCGCCCCGGCGTGCAGGAACATCGAGCTGAACGCGGACGTCCACGGTGCCTTGCCGAAGCTCGCCGGGCCGCAGTCGTCGGTGACGTCCGACGGCAGCGGCCGCTGGTCGCCGGTCGTCAGCTCCTTGGGGACGGCGCCGTACTGGTAGCCGAAACGCTCGATCTCGCACGTGCGGACGTGGCCGTCGCCGTACCAGGTGGCGAAGTTCGACATCGGCGTGAGCAGGAACACCACCACGTTCACCGCGACCAGCAGGTACGTCACCCACGGGACGCGCCGGGCCGGCTGGCTGTCGTAGAGGGGCAGGGCCACCCCGTCACCTTAGTGGGCGGTGGTCGCGGGGTTTGGACGGCTCGTGGCCGACGTCATAGGCACGGTCGATCCACTCGCGCAGGCCCTCGGCTCCGTGCGCGGGACACGTCCAGGTGCCGGCGACCTCGACGAGCCGGACGCCGGGCAGGTCGAGCCAGCGCAGGACGCACTCCATCTCCTCCGCCGTGGCGCCCGCCGAAGGGGGCGCGCCGAGCGCGACGCCGCCGGGCGCCTCGCCGGAGGGCGGGAAGACCGTCTCGGCGGTGGCGATGAGCGCGTCGACGTAGGGCCGCGGGTGGGCGCGCGCCGGAACGGTCCCGGCGGCGGCGAGCCGGCCGTAGCGCACCACCGAGAGCTCCCAGCCGCCGTCGAACGCGGGACGGGCCGCGACCAGCTCCGGGAGGCGGGCGAACGCGGCGAGGCGCTGCCCGCGCGCGGCGGCGCGGACGAACGCGGCGAGCCGGTCGCGCTGGGCGCCCGCCTCCTCGTAGCGCAGCTCGGCCGCGAGCCGGTCGATGCGGACCCGCGCGGCGGCGACCACGGGACGCACGTCGCCCTCCATGACCGAGCGGGCCGTCCCGGCGTGGACGGCGTAGGCGTCGGCGGACTCGCGCCCGTCGCAGGGCGCGCCGCAGCGTCCGATCTCGGCGAGCGCGCACGCGCGGGTCTTGCCGTGCTCGATCAGCCGGAGCGTCAGCCGCTGCGTGCACTGCCGTAGCGGGACGGCCTCGTGCAGCGCCGCCCGCGCCTCCTCGGCCTGCCGCCGCGACGAGATCGGCCCGAGGTAGCGGGCGCCGTCGGCGCGGCACTCGCGGACGATCGACAGCCGCGGGAACGGCTCCACGGTCAGCTTCAGCCAGATCGCTCGCTCGGGGAACTTGGAGCGGCGGTTGTAGCGCGGCTTGTGCTCGGCGATGAGCCGCAGCTCGCGGACCTCGGCCTCCAGCCCGGTGGCGCATTCGATCGTCCGGACGTTCTCGGCGATGCCGACCATCTCCCGGACGCGCCACCGCGTCTCGGATCCGGTGAAGTAGCTGCGCACGCGGGACCGCAGGTCGCCGCTCTTGCCGACGTACAGCACCTCGCCCGAGGCGTCCTCGAACAGGTAGACGCCGGGCACGCTCGGGACGTCGTCGGCGAGGTGCCGCTTGCGGCGCTGCTCCGGGGTCGGGGCCTTGGCGAAGCTGCGCATCTCCTCCAGCGAGGTGACGCCGAACGACCCGAGCCGCTCGATCAGGCCGTGCAGGACCTCGACGGTGGCGCGCGCGTCGGCGAGGGCGCGGTGCGTCGGCTCGTTGGCCGTGCGGAAGAACCGGGACAGGGTGCTGAGCTTGCAGTTGGGCACCTCGTCCTTGGACAGGACGCGGCGCGCGAGGTCGACGGTGTCGACGACGGCGAAGGCGGGCCAGGCATAGCCGTGCTGGGCGCACGCGGCCTTGAGGAAGCCGATGTCGAACGAGGCGTTGTGCGCGACCAGGACGCAGCCGCGCGCGAACTCCAGGAACGCCGGCAGCACCGCCTCGATCTTCGGCGCGGCCGTCACCATCGCCGTGGTGATGCCGGTCAGTGCGGTGATGAACGGCGGGACCGGCCCGCCGGGATCGACCAGCGTGCCGAGCTCGCCGAGCTCCTCTCCCCCGCGCACCTTCACCGCGCCGATCTCGGTGATGGCCGAGTCGGCGGCGGATCCGCCGGTGGTCTCCAGGTCGACCACCACGAAGGTGACCCCGGACAGTGGTGTGCCGAGGTCGTCCAGAGTTCCCTGGACACCGGCCGTCTGGACACCGTGCGCAGCCGTCATGTGCGCGACCGTAGAGGACCCCACCGACAGAAGCCGGGCCCGCTAGGGTTGGGGGGCGCCGGGCCCGTCCCGCCGGGCGGGGGCGCCGGGGACGGCCGGGGAGGCCAGCGCCGTCCGCCCGATCACACGTTCGCCCTGGTTAAGGTGCGGGCGGCTCGGGAACACACAGCCCACCGGCGGCGCAGCCCGGAAGGAGCGGGATCATCGACAGCGGCCCCGAAGCGACCCCCGGCGGCGAGGAGCCCGCGGAGCGGGCGCGCCCTTCCGGGGGGACCACCCCCGAGGCCCCCCGGGAAGAGCCGCGTCAGTCCGAGGGAACGACCCCCCAGGCCCCCCAGGCCCCCCGGGAGGAGCGTCTCGGGCGGCCGCTGCCGGAGGCGGTGCGGCAGGCTGTCGTGGAGGTCGCCGCCGAGGCGATCGGGGGGCTGTCGCTGGACGAGGTCCCCGCGCCGCTGCGCCCGTTCGCGCGGTTCGAGCGCCGCAAGCGCGCCAAGCTCGCCGGGCAGCACATCGCGGCGGCGCTGGAGAAGGACCCCGCCTTCCGGCGGCGCGTCGCCGGGCCGCTGTGGGACCGGCAGGCCGACCTGGTGGAGGCGGTCGAGGACGGCAACGTGCCGCCCGCCGCCGACCCGGCCAAGGTCGCGGTGCTGGCCTACCTGCTGCGCCCCGCGGGGTGGACGGGCCTCGTCGAGTCCGCCCGCGAGGAGCTGGAACGCTCCGCCACCGCCTCGGAGGAGGAGGCGGCCGAGCGCCGGGTCGCGGCGCTGAAGGAGGAGCTGGCCGCCGCCCGCACCGCGCGCGCCGCCGAGGTGGACCGGCTGCGCGCCGAGCTGCGCGAGGTCAAGGCGGAGGTGGCGGAGCTGCGCCGCAAGCTGCACGACGCCCGCGCCCGGTTCCGGGCCGCGGAGGAGCGCGCCGGCACGGTCGCGGCCGAGGCCGAGCGGGAGCTCGCCGCCGCGCGCGAGTCGACGACCGCGTCCGAGAAGGAGCTGCGCAAGCTGCGCGCCCGCACCGCGCAGGCCGAGGCCGCCGCGGAGGCTGCCAGGCGGGCCGCGCGGGAGGGACGCAACGTGGAGGACGTCCGGCTGCGGATGCTGCTCGACACGCTCGTGGACGCGGCACAGGGCGTCCGGCGGGAGCTGGCGCTGCCGTCCACCATCGGGCGCCCGGCGGACGCGGTCGGCGCGCTGGAGCCCGACCGGACGGCGCACCTCGCGGTTCCTGGCCGGGCCCTGTCCGACAGCGACCCGCAGTTGCTCGACCGGCTGCTGACGCTGCCGCGCGTCCACCTCGTCGTGGACGGCTACAACGTCACCAAGACCGGGTACGGCGAGCTTCCGCTGTCGGACCAGCGCACCCGGCTGCTGTCGGGGCTCGGCGGGCTGGCCGCGCAGACCCGCGCCGAGGTGACGTGCGTGTTCGACGGCGCCGAGCTCGACGCGCCGGTCGCCATCGCGGCGCCGCGCGGCGTCCGGGTGCTGTTCAGCCGTCCGGGGCAGACCGCGGACGAGCTGATCGGCGAGCTGGTGCGGGCGGAGCCGCAGGGGCGCGCCGTCGTGGTGGTGTCGTCCGACCGTGAGGTGGCCGACGCGGCGCGGCGCGCGAACGCCCGGCCGTGCCCCTCCACGTTGCTGCTGCGGCGGCTCGGCAGATCGTGACGGCCCGGCCGTACATAGTGCCCGCGCGGGAGACGGCCGGGCCATAAGGTGGCCATAAGGCTCTGATAAGGAATGCCTCGCATTCGGTGATCTTGACGTCACGGAAAGTGGACAATGTCCGCTGATGTCGATCAAAGAGTGACGAACCGGTTGTGACGGTTGTTGACCCTCGCTAATGTCGTCCGCTGACGTCGTGGACGAGAGGGGCGAGACCGACCGTGGCCAACGAACTCATCGGGGCACCAGCGCAGCCGCGTGGCCGGAGAGGCGGCTCGGCGAGCAGAGCCGTCTCCCGTCGCTTGGCGGCCGTCACCTGCATCACCGTGACGGCCTCCTTCGTGTCCCCCTTGGCGGTGGCGCACGCCGAACCCAAGCCGACCAGGGCGCAGGCGGAGAAGAAGCTGGACCAGCTCAACAAGGAGATGGAACAGAAGGTCGAGAAGTACAACCAGAGCAACGAGAAGCTCAAGGTCGCCAAGAAGAAGCTCGACGCGGCGACGAAGGCGAGCAAGCGGGAAGAGGCGTCCTTCGAGGAGCAGCGCTCCAAGATCGCCCAGATGGCGGCCAACGCGTTCAAGAACGGCGAGTCGACGAACGTGACCGGCTTCGTCGGCAGCAAGGACCCGCAGGCGATCCTCGACCAGGCCGCGGTCTTCTCGCACCTGTCGCAGGAGCGCAGCTCCCAGCTCACCCAGTTCCTCGCCACCGCGCAGCGGCTCCGCCGCGAGCAGGCCGTGGCCAAGACGGCCTACGACGAGGTGAAGACCAAGTCGGACGAGCTGAAGAAGCAGAAGAAGGAGCTCGACCAGAAGGTCAAGAAGCAGGAGGCCCTGGTCCGGCGGCTCGGCGGCGGCACGTCCTCCGGCGGCGGCGGCACCGGCGGCACCTACAACGGCTCCGCCAGCGGCTCGGCGCGCACCGCGCTCCAGTTCGCCTACGCGCAACTCGGCAAGGCGTACCGGTACGGCGCCGCGGGCCCGAACAACTACGACTGCTCCGGCCTGACCATGAAGGCGTGGGGCGCGGCGGGCGTCAGCATCACCCGCACCACCAACTCCCAGTACGCCGCCACAAGGCGCGTGTCGAAGAGCAATCTGCAGCCCGGCGACCTGGTGTTCTTCAACAGCCTCGGTCACGTCGGCCTGTACGTGGGCGGCGGCAAGATGATCCACGCTCCGCGGACCGGCAAGAACGTGGAGATCGTGAGCATCACCTCGGGCTACTACCTGAACGGCTACTACGGCGCAGGGCGTCCCTGACGCCGCTCCCGCCCGCCGCCCGCGCGCGGCTCGACGGACCGGCTTCGGCAACGGACCAGGCTTTGACCTGGTCCGTTGTTGATTTTGTGGGGGTTTGCCTTCTGTTGGGGCTTTGGTACCTTGTCACCACTCGCGGCGCCCGCCAGGCGCCATGACCCCCGCGGCGCCCACCAGGCGCCGCGACCCACGCGGCACGGCTCGCCGGCCGCGTGACGGCGGCACGATCCACGTGCCGCTCCCCCCAGGCGGCGCGCTCCACGCGTCGCCCGCGGCACCGCGACGGTGCCGCGACGGTCTCTACGCAGACCCGCCCGATCCGGGCCCACCGTGCGCACGCCCGCAGCGTGCATGGCGCTGAGAGCGCTGCCACGGCGGTTCCACCGGATCAGGCCCCCGGACGGTCCCCGGCGACGGGCCGCCGTCCGCGTACAACATCAGGCGCCGCTCTTTCGCACGCGGGAGACAGGTCCCGCGCACGGGCCCCATATCGCCCCCAGGATCGCAGCGGCAGCGCCGAATCCGCCGAAGCGCGGAACCGGGGACCCATATCCGCCGGAGTCCAGGGACCGTCCCTGGACGGGCAACCTCCGGCACCCGGGGTGAATCGGTGCGCCTCTCCCGGACGACCCGGTGAGAGCCCGCCGTAGGGCCACTTCCTCGCCCGAACCCGTCAGCTAACCCGGCAGGCGTCTGGAAGAACGAAGGAGTGAGACCCGCAGCGTTACCTGGGCGTGGCCGCCCCCTCGCGGCCACGCCCTCCTTACCCCTGCGCTGAGGAGACCCCCGTGCCTGGCAACCACCGCAAGAAGACCCCGGGCAAGCACCGCAGACCGAGCACCCGGTCCATCACCTGGCGGACGACCGGCGGTGTCGTCGTCGGCGCCGCCGTGCTCGGCACCGCCGCCGCCACCGCGCAGGCGTCGATCCTGCCGTTCGGCGCCGAGCCCCCCGCGAACGCGTCCGCCGACCTGCCGGCCGCCGGGAAGGGCGCGCGCGACGCGTCCGAGGACCGGCAGAAGGACGCGGTGAAGCCCAAGAACCCCAAGAGTTCCAAGAACAGCGACGACACCGAGGAGAAGGGCGGCGGCGGGCCGGACGAACCGTCCGGGACGTCGCGCCCCACCGCCGCGAAGGCCGTCGAACTCGCCAGGTCCCAGGTCGGGATCAGGGAGGACGGCGGCGGCGGGACCAAGTTCCAGAAGTGGTACATGGGCACCTCCCGCGCCCAGGAGACGCTCCGGCGCGACGGCGGCTCCCTCGGCGGCTACGGCGACGCGAACTGGTGCGACATGTTCATCTCCTGGATCGGCGAGCAGATCGGCTTCGGCGACCAGATCGGCAGCGACGCCTGGACCGTCGCCCACGCCCGCTGGTTCCAGGGCCAAGGCCGCTGGGGCACCGAGCCCAGGCCGGGCGCGATCGTCTTCTACGCCTGGGACGGCGGCAAAGCCAGCGGCGACATCAGGCACGTCGGCATGGTCGTCAAGAAGGTCGACGACGACACGATCCAGGCCGTCGAGGGCAACACCGGCAACGCCGTCAAGGTCAAGACGCGCTCGGCCGACGACATCGTCGGCTACGGATACCCCGCCTACAAGCCGTGACGGCCTCAGCCGACCCGCGTGCTGCATAGGATCGCGCACATGAAGGACGGTCCCGTCACGCGGCGCAGGGCGCTCGCCGCCGGCGCGGGCGGGGCCGCGGCACTGCTCGCGGGTGGCGCGGGCCTCCTCGGCACGCGCGGCGGCGACGACCGGGCGCCCCGGACGGGCGCGGCCGCCGAGATCGACGGGTTCGGTCCCGGCGACGCCGCCGCCGTCCTCGGCAACCGCGCGCGTGCCGTGCGCAGCGGCGACCGCACGGCCTTCCTCGCGACGGTCGGCGCCGCGCCCGCCGCGTTCCAGGACGCCCAGTCCCGCCTCTACGACAACCTCCGCAAGATCCCGATGGACGGCTGGCGCGAACAGGTCGTCACCACCCAGACCGTGGACGGCGACAAGGGCGTCGCGATCGTCCGCGTCAGGGCGCGCTACAAGCTGCGCGGTTTCGACCGCGGCGACGTGGCCCGCACCCAGTACCTGTCCCTGGCCCCACGCTCGGGCACCTGGACGATCGTCGGCGACGGCTCGTCCCACGGTTTCAGCGACGACGCCGAGATCTGGGACGGCGGCCCCCTGACGGTGTTCAAGGGCCGCGCGACCCTCGTCATCGGCGACACCACCGGCCTCGACGAGATCGCCCGGCGCCTGGACGCCGCCGTCCCGGTCGTCACGGGCGTCGTCGGCAGGGGCTGGGCGCGGCGGGCCGTCGCGCTCGTGCCCGCCGACGCGGCGCTCGCGTCCGCGCTCGCCGGCCCGGGCCAGCGCCTCGGCGACATCGCCGCGCTCGCGACCGTCGCCCCGGCGGCCGCCGGAGGCCGGGGTGAGGACCGCGTCATCATCTCCCCCGGCACGTTCGGCCGCCTCAACGAGCTCGGCCGCGACGTCGTCCTCACCCACGAGCTGACCCATGTCGCCACCGGCGGCGCCCGCGACCGCACCACGCCGCTGTGGCTCATCGAGGGCTTCGCCGACTACGTCGGCTACCGCGGCGCGAAGATCGGCGTGCGGACGGCGGCGGGCGAGCTGCGCCGCGAGGTGGCGGCGGGACGCGTCCCGTCCACGCTGCCCGCCGCGGCCAGGTTCGCCGGCGGCTCACCGCGCCTCTCCCAGGCGTACCAGGAGGCATGGCTCGCCTGCCGGATGATCGCCGACCGGTACGGTGAGGCGACGCTCGTGCGGCTCTACCGGACCGCCGGGCGCGTCCCGGAGGAGACCGCGCTGCGCGACGTGCTCCGCCTCCCCCGGGACCGCTTCACCGCCCTGTGGCGCGACTATCTGAAGAGGGAACTCACATGATCGAGCGAAGCGAGGCGGGGGGTGTGGGGGTCCGCCCCCCACAGGGGACATGATCGAGGAGGCGGACGAGGGACGCGCCGAGTCCGCGTCCCCCGGGGCCGGGAGGGCCGGGAGCATGCGGGGGCCGCGGATCGCCGCCGCCGTCGCCGCCACCGCGCTCTTCGCCGCCGTCGCGGTCGTCCTCGCCCTGACCACGCCGTGGAACCCGCTGCCCGGCCACGTCCCGGGCGGACGCGCGGAGCCCGACCCGGCGCTCGACTTCTCCCCGTCCGAGATCGCCCGGTCCAGGGCGTTCGACTCGGCCCTCAACCCGCCCGCCTACTCGGGCCTGGTCGCCGGCCTGGTCGTGATCCTCGCGCTGGGCCTCACCCCGCTCGGCGCGCGGTTCATCGGCTGGGTCACCGCCCGCACCCGCCGCCGCCTCCCGCGCGTCGTCGTCGCGACGGTGGCGCTCACGACGCTGCTGCGGGTCGCCGGGCTGCCGTTCGACATCTGGAGCGAGTCGGTGCTGCGCCGCTACGGGCTGTCGACGCAGTCATGGCCGGCGTGGCTCGTCGACCAGGTCAAGTCACTCGGCGTCACCTGGGTCATCTACACGATCGCCCTGCTGCTGCTGTACGCGGTCGTGCGCCGCTTCCCGCGCTACTGGTGGACGGGCGCGGCCGCGGGAAGCTTCCTGCTGGTCGTCCTGGTGTCGTTCATCTACCCGATCGCCGTCGAGCCCGTCTTCAACAAGTTCCACTCGCTGCCTCAGGGGCGGTTGCGCACCGACCTGCTCGCGATGGCCGAGCGGGACGGCGTGCCCGTCGAGGACGTGCTCGTCGCGGACGCGTCCCGCAGGACGACCTCGCTGAACGCCTACGTGTCCGGTTTCGGGTCGACGCGGCGGATCGTCCTGTACGACACGCTGCTGAAGTCGCCGCCCGCCCGGGTCGAGTCGATCGTCGCCCACGAGCTCGGGCACGCCAAGCGCGACGACGTCCTGTACGGGACGCTGGTGGGCGCGCTCGGCATCGCCGGGGCCATGTGCCTGCTGTACCTCCTGATGACCTCTCCGCGCCTCCTGAGCCGCGCGGGCGTCAGCCCCAGCGGCCCGCCCGGACCCGGCGCCGGCGCGGGCGGCGCCGGCGGAGCGGCCGACCCGCGGTCCATCGCGCTCGTCCTCGCGCTGGTCGCGGCCGGGACGCAGATCGGCGCCCCGGTCCAGAACCTCGTCAGCAGGCGCATCGAGGCCCGGGCGGACGCGCACGCGCTGAACCTCACCCGCGACCCGGCGACGTTCGTGTCGATGCAGCACGAGCTGTCGGTACGCAACATCTCCGACCTGAAGCCCGACGCCGTGGAGTACCTGCTCTGGCTGACCCACCCGTCGGGCCCCGACCGGATCGCCATGGCGCGCTCCTGGGCGCGCATGCACCACGTCCAGGAGCCCCCACCCCCGCGGTAGCGGTCGCGGCTAGTCGCCTTCCGCGCGCGGCTTGTCCGGCCGTTCCACGCCCTGCTGCGCGGAGAGGGTCGCGGCGTCCGCGCGCGGCGCCGTCGTCACCGACCTTCGCAGCGCGCTGCCCTTCACCCAGTCGTTCCACTTGAGCTGCCAGTAGCCCCAGCCGTTGTCCGGCTCCAGTTCCCGGCTCGACCCGGTCACCGTCACCACGTCGCCGCGCTGGGCGAGGCCGTAGAACCACTTCGCGTTGGACGGGCTGATGTTGATGCAGCCGTGGCTGACGTTCGCGCTGCCCTGGCTGCCGACCGACCACGGCGCGCTGTGCACGTACTCGCCGCTGTTGGAGATCCGCACCGACTTGTACACGGTGAGGCTGTAGCCGCCGGCGCTTCCCGGGCTGACGCCCATCCAGTCCGACGTCATGACCGTGGGGTCCTCCTTGGCCATCGTCAGGTGGACGCCGTTGGTCGTGGTGAACATGCGGGCGCCGCCCTTGCCCATGCTGGTCGGGATGGTGCGGGCCTTCTTGCCGTTGACCTTCACGACCATCTTGTGGGTGTCCTCGCCCGCCGTGGAGATGTGCGAGTCGCCCACCTTGAAGTCGACGGCGTAGTTCTTGCCGCCGTACACGTCCCCGCCGGTGCGGACACCGCTGAGGTGGGCCTGGAACGTCACCCTGGTGTGGGCGGGCCAGTACTGCCTGGTCCGGAACACGACCTGCTTGTCGTCGAACCAGTGCCAGGCGCCCTCGACGGTCTTGTCGGCCCGCACCTCCAGCGCCTGCTCGACCGCCTTCCTGTCCTGCACCGCCCGCTCGAACCGCATGATGATCGGCATGCCGACGCCGACGGTCTCCCTGTCGTAGGGCGCCTCGACCGTCATGTCGTTGGTCTTCGTGACCTTGGCGGTGGTGAAGCGGCTCGCGACCGTCTCGGTCCTGCCGTCCTTCCCGACCGCCGTCGCGCCGACCGTGTACGTCTCGCCCGGTTCGAGCGTCCAGCGCGACCTCCACCGCGTCCTGTCGGCGTTCAGGTCGCCCTCGACCCTGCCGCCGCCGGCCGTCACGGTCACGTCCTCGATGGTGCCGCGGTACGCCTGGACGGCGACCGGGCTGTCCGGCCTGAGCTGTCCCCCGCCGCCCGCGGGCGACACCGTGAGCTCCACGGCGTCCCGGCCGTCCGGCTCACCGCCGCCCGTGCACGCCGCCACGCCCGCGACCATGCCGGCGCCGATCAGCACGGCCGCCGTCCGCCGGCCCCGGTCGCCCGGTCCTGAGCCACCCACCCGCATGTGGTCCCCCCGGTCGTCCTACTGGGCGATCGGTCCGCCTCCCCCCAGCCACGTCGCTGGAACGGCGCCCAGTATGTGAAAGGGCCGGTACCCGCAAAAAAGCGGACACCGGCCCCTCATGGGGTTCTTTTACTGATCAATGGGCGAAATGACCCCGGTAGTACTCGAAGACCAGACCGATCGTGGACAGCAGCGTCGCGGCGGCGCCGAGGATGACCAGCCACCAGCCGAACACGACGCCGAGCGCCACGGCCGCGGCCGACAGCCCGAGGAACAGCGGCCACCAGCTGTGCGGGCTGAAGAAGCCCAGCTCGCCGGCCGCGTCGGCGATGTTCCCCTCGGGATCGTCCTCGTACAGCGGGCCGCCGTTGGCGGCCTCCAGGCGCCGGACGGTGAAGTGCACGTAGAACCCGATGAGCCCGGCGAGCCCGACCGCGATCCCGAGCGCCGTCGTGCCCGTCCAGTCCTCCGACCAGAGCCAGTACACGATGTCGGTCGCGAGGAAGAACAGCGCGGACCCGTAGAACAAGAACGCCTGGACGCGCATCGGCTACTCTCCCTTCGTCCCGGCCAGCTCGCCCTTGGCACCCACATGCGGATGGTGCAGGTCGAACGCCGGCCGCTCGGAACGGATCTTCGGAATCGAGTTGAAGTTGTGCCGCGGTGGCGGGCACGACGTCGCCCACTCCAGCGACGCGCCGTAGCCCCACGGGTCGTCGACCTCGACGCGCTTGCCCCGCTTCCACGTGATGTACACGTTGTAGAAGAACGGCAGCATGGACGCGCCGAGCACCAGCGAGAAGATGCTGGAGATCTCGTTGAGCCCCTGGAACTCGTCGGCGTAGTCGGCGTACCGGCGCGGCATGCCCGCGGCGCCCAGCCAGTGCTGGACGAGGAACGTGCCGTGGAAGCCGATGAACAGCAACCAGAAGTGGACCTTGCCGAGGGTGTCGTTCAGCATCTTGCCGGTCCACTTCGGCCACCAGAAGTAGAAGCCCGCGAACATCGCGAACACCACGGTGCCGAACACGACGTAGTGGAAGTGCGCCACCACGAAGTAGGAGTCGGACAGCTGGAAGTCCATCGGCGGCGACGCCAGGATGACGCCGGTGAGGCCGCCGAACAGGAACGTCACGAGGAAGCCCAGCGACCACAGCATCGGCGACTCGAACGTCAGTTGTCCTCGCCAGATCGTTCCGACCCAGTTGAAGAACTTCACCCCCGTGGGCACGGCGATGAGGAACGACATGAACGAGAAGAACGGCAGCAGCACCTGGCCGGTGACGAACATGTGGTGCGCCCACACGGTGATGGACAGGCCCGTGATGGAGATGGTCGCGAACACCAGTCCGATGTAGCCGAAGACGGGCTTGCGGCTGAACACCGGGAGGATCTCCGTCACGATGCCGAAGAAGGGCAACGCGATGATATAGACCTCCGGATGCCCGAAGAACCAGAACAGGTGTTGCCACAGCAGCGCGCCGCCGTGCGCCGCGTCGAAGATGTGCGCGCCGAGCTTGCGGTCGGCCTCCAGCGCCAGCAGCGCCGCGGCGAGGACCGGGAACGCGATCAGCACCAGGATGGACGTCAGCAGGACGTTCCACGTGAAGATCGGCATCCGGAACATCGTCATGCCGGGCGCGCGCATGCACAGGATCGTGGTGATGAAGTTGACGGCGCCCATGATGGTGCCGAACCCGGACATCGCCAGGCCCATCACCCACATGTCGCCGCCGATGCCCGGCGAGCGCACCGCGTCCGACAGCGGGGCGTAGGCGAACCAGCCGAAGCTGGCCGCGCCGCCGGGGGTCAGGAAGCCCGCGATGACGATGAGGCTGCCGAACAGGAACAGCCAGTACGCCAGCATGTTCATCCGCGGGAACGCCACGTCGGGCGCGCCGATCTGGAGCGGCATGATGACGTTGGTGAAGCCCGCGAACAGCGGCGTCGCGAACATCAGCAGCATGATCGTGCCGTGCATGGTGAACAGCTGGTTGAACTGCTCGTTGCTGACGACCTGCATGCCCGGCTCGAACAGCTCGGCGCGCATCACCAGCGCGAGGACGCCGCCGAACAGGAACATGAAGAACGAGGTGATCAGGTACAGGTAGCCGATCACCTTGTGGTCGGTGGACGACATCCAGGAGGCGAGGATGCGGCCCTTGGTCGTCCGGGTCGCGGCGGGCGGCGCGGTGGGGGCGTGACTGGTCGTGGTCACTTGGCACCTCCCGCGGCCAGCGCGGCCTTGGAGTCGGCGATGAACTTGGCGTACTCCTCGGGCGTCACGACCTTGAGCTGGAACAGCATCCGGCTGTGGTCGACACCGCAGAGCTCGGCGCAGCGGCCCTCGTACACGCCGGTCTTGTTCGCCGTGAACTCGAACTCGTTGTCGTAGCCGGGCATGACGTCCTTCTTGTAGATCAGCGCCGGGACCCAGAACGAGTGGATGACGTCGTTGGAGTGCAGGCGCACGCGAACCGTCTTGCCCGTGGGGATCGTCATCACCGGCTTGTTGGGCGCGGGCCCGTTCGGCGCGACGGGCTGTCCGACGACGTGCGCGACGAGTTGCTCCTTGCCGGCGGCGTCCTTCTCCTTGTAGTCGAACTGCCAGCTCCACTGGAACCCGGTCACGTCGACGACCACGGCGGGGTTGTCGGTGGTCTTCTCGACGTAGTTCTCGTCCCGGGCGGTGAAGTAGAACAGGACCGCGATGATGACGAACGGGACCGCCGTGTAGAGGATCTCGATCGGCATGTTGTAGCGGACCTGCGGAGGCAGGTCGTCGGAGCGCTTGCGGTGGAACAGGATCGCCCAGATGATCAGTCCCCAGACAACGCCCCCGACCGCGAACGCCGCGATCCAGGAGCCCTGCCACAGGTGCAGCATGCGTTCGCCTTGCTCACTGATCGGCTCGGGCATGCCGAGGCGGCTGCCGCTGCACGCGGTGGCTGACAGCGCCAGCAGGCCCAGCGCGCCGGCGCTTTTCAATGCGCGGCGACTGCGCACAGGCGTACGCCGCTCCCTAGAGCGGGTCGGACTCACGGAATGCCTTCCCCACGGATGAAAGCCCGGTCGGCCGGGCGGAGAGATCAGTTGTCACACGTGCGATGGACACACTAGCGCGAGGGTCGCGCGAACCCCCGATCGGGTGCCGGGTTAGTGTTTCCGCGTGGCCGAACCGAGCACGCCGGGCACGTCCGACACCGTCCGCGCCGATACCGCCCGTGTCGGTCCTGTCCGTGCCGATACCGTCTACTTCGACGCGGCGTCCACCGAGCCGCCGCATCCGGCGGCCCGGGCGGCGCTGCTGGAGGCGCTCGACGCCGGGTGGGCCGATCCGGCGCGGCTGTACGGGACGGCGCGCGGCGCCCGGATGCTCCTCGACCGGGCCCGCGCCCGCGTCGCCGGTGTCCTGGACGCCAGGGCCGACGAGGTGTCGTTCACGTCGTCGGGCACGCAGGCGGTGCAGCTGGCGGTCCTCGGCGGGCTCGCGGCGCGCCGGCGGGCCGGGCGCCATCTGGTCGTCAGCGCGGTGGAGCACTCCAGCGTCCTGCACGCCGCCGAGGCGCACGAGCGCGACGGCGGCGAGGTGACGGTCGTCGGCGTCGGCCGGACGGGCCGCGTCGACCCCGCCGAGTTCGCCGCGGCGCTGCGCCCGGACACCGCGCTCGCGTGCCTCCAGTCGGCCAACCACGAGGTCGGGACCGTCCAGCCCGTCGCGGAGGCCGCGGACGCGTGCCGCGCCGCCCGCGTGCCGCTGTTCGTCGACGCGGCGCAGTCTCTCGGGCGGGCCGGCGTCCCCGGCGGCTGGTCGTTCCTCGCGGGCAGCGCCCACAAGTGGGGCGGGCCCGCGGGCGTCGGCGTGTTCGCCGTCCGGAAGGGCACCCGGTGGCGTTCCCCGCTGCCGGACGACGAGCGGGAGCGGCGCCGCGTGCCCGGGTTCGAGAACGTCCCGGCGATCGTGGCGGCCGCGGCGGCGCTGGAGGCGTACCGCGCGGAGATGGCGGCGGACGCGGCGCGCGTCTCCGCCCTCGTCGACCGCGTCCGGGCGGAGGTGCCCCGGACGGTCCCCGACGTCGAGGTCGTCGGCGACCCCGTCCACCGGCTGCCGCATCTGGTGACGTTCTCCTGCCTGTACGTGGAGGGCGAGGCGCTGCTGACCGAACTCGACAGGCTGGGTTTCGCCGTTTCGTCCGGAAGTTCGTGTACGGCGGATACGCTGCGTCCCAGTCATGTGCTGGAGGCGATGGGCGTGATTACCCACGGGAACGTGCGGGTATCGCTGCCGCGTGGCGTCGGTTCGGCGGACGTCGACCGGTTCCTGGCCGTGCTGCCCGGTGCCGTCGACCGCGTCCGCCGCACGACGCTCGACCACGCGGAGACAGGGAGGCGGTCGCGCCCATGAGGTTCCGAGGCCGCGCCAAGAGCGGGGCGTCCGCACGTCGCGACGGCCAGGCCGCCGTGCCGCCGCCCGCCGCCGAGCCGGCAGCGCCGCCGCCGGTGCTCGTCATCGACGCGCTGGGCCGCAAGTGCCCCATCCCGATCATCATGCTGGCCGAGCGGATCCGCGAGGTCCCGGTCGGGCAGATCGTCGCCGTCCTCGCCGACGACGCGGCGGCCCGCACCGACGTCCCCGCCTGGTGCCGCATGAAGTCGCAGGACTTCGTCTGGGAGGAGACCCTCCAGCAGGGCGGCTGGGGCTTCCACATCCGCAGAACGTACTGAGCCGAGACGGAGAAGGGCCGCGCCGTACGGCGCGGCCCTTCCGCGTGCGGCTTCCGCCTGCTACGGGTTGGGGCAGGTGAGGTGGGGAGCGATGTCGGCGGCGGCGTCGGCGCCGTAGGCGGCGGCGAAGCGGTCGAGGAACGCCTGGCGGGCCAGGCTGTACTCCTGCGGCCCGGGGGCCTCGAGCGCGTGCGCGGCGATGGTGTGGCCGACCTGGGCGGCGCGTTCGAGCGGGAGCTCCCAGGCGAGCGCCGACAGGAACCCGGCCCGGAACGCGTCGCCGACACCGGTCGGGTCGGCGACCTTCTCCACCGGGACGCCGGGCACGTGCAGGCCCTCGACGCCCTTGCGGTCGATGACGACGCCCTTGGCGCCGAGCGTGGTGATCCGGATGCCGACGCGGTCCAGGATCTCCTCTTCGGACCAGCCGGTCTTCTCCTCGGCGAGCGCCTTCTCGTACTCGTTGCTGAACAGGTACGCGGCGCCGTCGATGAGGCGGCGGACGTCGGGCCCGTCCATCCGGGCGAGCTGCTGGGACGGGTCGGCCGCGAACGGGATCCCGCGGTCGCGGCACTCCTCGGTGTGCCGCAGCATCGCCTCAGGGTCGTTCGGGCTGATGACGACGAGGTCGAGGCCGCCGACGCGGTCGGCGACGGGCCGCAGCTCGATGGAGCGGGCCTCGCTCATCGCGCCGGCGTAGAACGTCGCGATCTGGTTCTGGTCCTGGTCGGTGGTGCACAGGAACCGGGCCGTGTGGTGCAGCTCGGACACGTGCACGGACTCGGTGTCGACCGCGTGCCGCTCCAGCCAGGAGCGGTAGTCGGCGAAGTCGGCGCCGACGGACCCGACGAGGATCGACTCCTTGCCGAGGCTGCCCATGCCGAAGCAGATGTTGGCGCCGATCCCGCCCCGGCGGATGTCCAGCTCGTCCACCAGGAAGGACAGCGAGACCCTGTCCAGCTGATCGGGCAGGAACTGGTCGGTGAATCTTCCTGGGAAGGTCATCAGGTGGTCGGTCGCAATGGAGCCAGTCACGGCGATGCGCACGGCGTCGCTCTCCTCGTCGTGGTCGTCCGGCTGTTCACCGGCTGTACGGACCCGGAAAGAGTACTTACCCATCGCACCACAGATTGCCGTCCGAACCCACCCGGAACCGAACCACGCGACGAAAATAGGGGGCGGCCGGGCACATGCCCGATCCGCCCCCTGGCGCTCGTTGGCGCGGGGTCCGCTCAGCGGGACTCAGTTGAAGGAGTCGCCACAGGCGCAGGAGCCCGACGCGTTCGGGTTGTCGATCGTGAAGCCCTGCTTCTCGATCGAGTCGACGAAGTCGATGGTGGCGCCGGTGAGGTAGGGGGCGCTCATCCGGTCGACGCGCACGGCCAGGCCGCCGAAGTCCTGGATCTGGTCGCCGTCCATCTCGCGCTCGTCGAAGAAGAGCTGGTAGATCAGGCCGGAACAGCCGCCCGGCTGTACGGCGACACGCAGCGCAAGGTCGTCACGGCCCTCCTGCTCGAGCAGGCCCCTGGCCTTCTCGGCGGCGGCGTCGGTGAGGACGACGCCCTGCTGCGTGGTCTCCTGCGTGGTCTCGCCTGAAACCGTCATGTGTTCAGCTCCCGGATCTCGCTGCGCCGCGCGGTGGCGGCGGACTGTCGCTTGTCCTCCAGGACGTCGTACGCCCCTTCCCGTAGGACAACGTACCTCGCGATAGGGCCATTCCGCTTCCCGGCCATGTCTAACAGTGGCGGACGGTGCGTTCTACGTCACATCATCGCCGGCCGCCGGATGTGCCATCATTAGTCGTCAAAGCGACGATAAGTCCGTGTCGCCGAAGGGAGAACCGCCGTGACCACTCCAGTTCGCGACCTTCCATTGCTGCTGCTCGGCGGCGGCGCCGACCCCGCCAGCGAGCGCGGCGTGGACTGTCCCGGCGAGCTGCCGCCCGCCTCCGACCCCGCGCTCGTCGAGCGCGCCCGCGCCGCGAAGGCGGCCCTGGGCGAGCGGGTGTTCGTGCTGGGCCACCACTACCAGCGGGACGAGGTCATCCGGTTCGCGGACGTGACCGGCGACTCGTTCAAGCTGGCGCGGCAGGCGGCGGCCCGGCCCGAGGCGCCGTACATCGTCTTCTGCGGCGTGCATTTCATGGCGGAGTCGGCCGACATCCTGACCGCCGGCCACCAGCGGGTGATCCTGCCCGACCTCGGCGCGGGCTGCTCGATGGCCGACATGGCGACGTTCGACCAGGTCGAGGAGTGCTGGGACGTCCTGGAGGACGCGGGCGTCGCCGGCGACGTCGTCCCGGTCACGTACATGAACTCCTCCGCCGACATCAAGGGGTTCGTCGGACGGCACGGCGGTGTCGTGTGCACGTCGTCCAACGCCAAGCGCGCCCTGGACTGGGCCTACGGCAAGGGCAAGAAAGTGCTGTTCCTGCCCGACCAGCACCTCGGACGCAACACCGCCGTCCTGGAGATGGGCTTCTCGCTGGACGACTGCGTCGTCTACAGCCCGCACCGCCGCGAGGGCGGCCTCACCGGGCGGCAGCTCCGGGACGCCAAGATGATCCTGTGGCGGGGCCACTGCTCGGTGCACGGACGGTTCAGCAAGGAGTCGGTGGACGACGTGCGGGCGCGCGTGCCCGGCGTGAACGTCCTCGTGCACCCCGAGTGCCGGCACGAGGTCGTGACGGCCGCCGACCAGATCGGCTCGACGGAGTACATCATCAAGACGATCGAGGCCGCGGAGCCCGGGTCGTCCTGGGCCGTGGGCACCGAGCTGAACCTCGTCCGGCGGCTCGCGAACGCCCACCCGGACAAGAACGTCATGTTCCTCGACAAGACCGTCTGCTACTGCTCGACGATGAACCGCATCGACCTGCCGCACCTGGTGCTGTCGCTGGAGACGCTGGCCGCCGGGCGGGTCGAGAACGTCATCGAGGTGGACGAGGAGACCGCCCACTACGCCCGCGTCGCCCTCGACCAGATGCTCGCCCTCCCCTAGAGACTCCGCTCGTCTAAGCGCCGGGCGCGTCCCAGATCGGGAACCACCGTCCGGTATCGGGTTCGATCGCCAGTTCGCCGGCGAGCGCGTCGCGGGCGCTCAGCTCGATCGTGTTGTTGCGCCGATGGTGCCGCGCCCCTGGCAGGTCGGGCGGGCGGGGCGCGAACGGGTAGAACGTCCCGCGGCCGGGCGAGTGGACGAGGAAGAGCCGCTGCGGGCCGTCGCCCCGGCGGAAGGAGACGGCGGAGCACAGCAGGTAGGGCCCGTATCCGGCGGCGGTCAGCGTGGAGTTGACCATGTGCAGGTCGGCGACGAGCCGGTCGAACGCGTCCGCCGGGCGGGTGACGTGCGCCCATCCCCAGCCGTACGGGCCGGCGCTCAGCCCCGTCTCGCGGCCGTCGCCGGTTCCGAGGAGGCGGGCGACGTCGCGTTGCGCGCGGCCGAACGCGCCGAACGGACCGCCCTCGACGAGCCGATGGCAGACGGCGCCGCGCCCGGTAGGGGCGAACCCGGTCGCGGCCTCCAGCGCCGTCGCGGCGGCGGGCAGCGCGAACAGCAGGTCGAGTTCGGGCAGGCCGGGCGGTGCGGGACGGCCGCGGAGCCCGTCCAGGACGCCCACGTCAGGCGCCGCTCTCAAGCCGCCAGGAGATGGCCGACAGCCGCTCCGTGCGCCGCTCCAGCGACGGATGGCTGGACAGCAGGGCGTCCACGCCGCCGCCGCGCGCCGCGACCACGCAGAGGGCGCTCACCGGGCGCAGCGCCCGCAGATCGTCGCGGGACGCGTCCCGGATCCCGTCGGTGACCTTGCCGAGCGCGGACGCGAGGTCGGCGGGACGGCCCGTCAGCACGGCGCCGGTGGAGTCGGCGCACAGCTCCCGGTGCCGGGACAGGCCGAACCCGGTGAGCGTTCCCGCGGCGAACAGCACCGCCGCCGCGGCACCGAGCGGCAGCAGCACGATCCCGCAGGCCATGCCGGCCGCGCGGCCGGCGCCGTACCTGCCGCGGCCGGTGATCAAGCCCGTCCACCAGCGCAGGAGCAGACCCGCGCACAGGCCGGGGAACGACGCGATCGCCGTGACGAGCACGTCCCGGTTGGCGACGTGCGCGGTCTCGTGGGCCAGGACGGCGGCGAGCTCGGCCGGTTCCAGACGGGCCCGCAGCCCCTCGGTGACGCACACCACCGCCGAGCCCGGGCCCGACCCGGCGGCGAACGCGTTCGGCATGTCCAGCGCGGACACGGCGACGCGGGGCTTCGGCAGCCCCGACGACACGCACAGCCGATCGACGATCGCGTGAAGTTCGGGCTCCTCCTCGGGGCCGACCAGGCGGGCGTCCATCGCGTAGAGGGCCAGCCGGTCGGCGGCGCGGGCCGAGAGCACCGCGAGGGCGACCGCGACGGCCACCGCCACCGCGCCCCACACCGGACCGGCGAGGAACGCGGGCAGCATGGCCGCCGCGTACACGAGCGCGACCAGGACCGCCGTGGCGAGCATCCGCCAGGTCAGTCCGGAGTCGGAAGCGTCAGGGGAGGGCTCCATGTCCTGACGTTACGCCGATCTTGGACCTTGTACAGCGTCTGATGACGCACAGCCTGGTCACAGGCCCGTCACAGGCCGCCGTGGCGGGCGCGTCACAGGCCGGGGGCGCCCCAGACGGGGAACCAGCGGCCGAGGTCGTCCTCGAACGGCAGATCGGCGCCCACCGCGCCGCGGACCTGGAGCTCAAGGGCGTTGTCGCGCTTGTCTCCGGGGAGCGGGGCGAAGGGGTAGAAAGTGCCGCTCTTGTAGCGGTAGACGAGCGCCAGCGCCTGGCCGTCCGGGCCGCGGAAACCGGCCAGCGAGCACAGCAGGTGCGGGCCGAACCCGCCGGACTCCAGCGTCGCGTTCACGGCGTGCAGGTCGGTGACGAGGTCGGGCAGCTCGTCGGGACGGTGCTCGGCGAGCAGCCACGTGTAGCCGTAGGCGTCGGTGCTGATCTCGACCTTGGGGCCCCTGTCGGCGTCCAGCAGCTCCTGGACGTCGCGTTGCAGCCGCGCGAACGCGCCGCCCTCCGCCGCGCGGAAGCACACCGACCCGAGCCCGGTCGGCACGAACCCGGTCGCGGCCTCCAGCGTGATGGCGGCGGTCGACAGCGCGAAGAGCCGGTCGAGGTCGGGCGGGGCGGGCTTGGAGCGGCCGAGGATCGTGTCCAGGAATCCCACGGCTCAGGCTCCCCTGCTCAGCTGCTCGGAGATCTTCGAGAGCTGGGCGAGGCGCTTGTCGAGCGTCGGGTGGGTGGAGAACAGCGACGAGACGCTGAAGCCCCTGCCGAGCGCCGGGGTGAAGAAGAACGCGTTGAACGCCTGCGCGGACCGCAGGTCGTTCGTCGGGATCCGCGCGATCTCGCCGTTCACCTTCGTCAGCGCGCTGGCGAGGGCCGACGGGCGGCCGGTGAGCAGCGCGGCGGCGCGGTCGGCGGACAGCTCCCGGTAGCGCGACAGCGCCCGGGTGAGCATGAAGCTGACCGCGTAGGCCAGGGCGCTCGCGGCGACCACGGCCAGCAGGATCAGCCCGGTGTTCTGGTCGTTGCTGCGGCGGCCGAACCCGCCGAACAGGCCGATCTGCAAGCCGACCCGGGTGATCAGGCCCGCGCAGATGCCGAGGAACGACGCGATCGTCATGACCGCGACGTCCTTGTGCGCGACGTGCGCCATCTCGTGGGCGAGGACCCCTTCGAGCTCGACGGGGTCGAGGCGGCGCAGCAGGCCGGTGGTGACGCAGACCACGGCCTTCTTCTGGTTCCGTCCGGTGGCGAACGCGTTCGGCACGTCGGTGTCGGCGATCGCGACCTGCGGCTTCGGGGCGTCCGACAGCGCGCAGATCCGGTCGACGACGCCGTGCAGTTCGGGTGCCTCCTCCGGGGTGACGACCCGTCCGTGCATCGCGAACAGGGTCATCTTGTCGGAGAAGAAGTACTGGGCGAGCAGGAACAGCGCCGCCACTGCCAGCGCGACGAACGCCCACTGGGGTACGAAGACGAAGAACGCCCCCACGGCGACGACGTAGACCAGCCCCAGCAGGAACATCGTCATGAGCATCCGCGAGGTCAGCCCCCGGTCGGAGGCATATCGCGTTCTGGCCATGCGGCCACCCCCTGTGCTTCCCGTTGCGGTGTTCGGTTGTTACAACGCACGGGACCGTGCTTTTGTGCCTCGCTGTCCAATTCGGCCGGCGGGCGGGGCGCCCGTGTCAGTCGGGGATCAGCCCCTCGTCGCCCAGCATCGAGCGCACCTCGTCGATGTGCGCGTCGGCCGGCGGGAGGATCAGCTCGGACGGCGCGAGGCTGTCCGCCGGAAGCGGCTTGCCCACCTTGCGGACGTTCTCCAGCAGCGCGTGCAGCGCGGCGCGGAAGCTCGTCTCGTCGCCCGACTCGATCGCCGACTCCAGCTCGTCGTCGAGGGTGTTGAGGGCGGAAAGGTCTTCCGCGGCCACGTCCAGCTGGCCTTCGCCCATCAGGCGGACGATCACTGGGTACCCCCCGGCTTCTGCTGCCAATTCACCTGGGGGGCCTGCTGGGGGGTGTCCTGCTGCTGCGGCTGCGCGGTCGGCGTGCCCTGGTTCAGCTCCTTGGCCGCGGGGGCCTGGCCGAGCTCGGCCTTGAGCTGCTCCAGTTCGAGGTCGACGCCGGGGCCCGAGCCCACCCGGTCGAGCTCGGCCTGGATGTCGTCCTTCGGCCCGGAGAAGTCCTCCAGGGCGCCGGACGCCAGCAGCTCGTCGATGGCGCCGGCGCGCGCCTTCATCGTGTCGGTCTTCTCCTCGGCGCGCTGGATCGCGAGGCCGACGTCGCCCATCTCCTCGGAGATGCCGGAGAACGCCTCGTTGATCTTGGTCTGCGCCTCGGCGGCGGTGTAGGTCGCCTTGATCGTCTCCTTGCGGGTGCGGAAGGAGTCGACCTTGGCCTGCAACCGCTGGGAGGCGAGCGTCAGCTTCTCCTCCTCGCCCTGCAACTGCTGGTACTGGCCGCGCAGATCGTTCAGCTGGCTCTCCAGGCCGGCCCGGCGGGTCAGCGCCTCGCGGGCCAGATCCTCCCGGCCGACCTGAAGCGCCTTCTTGCCCTGGTCGGTCAGTTTGGTCTGCTGCTGCTCAAGCTGGTTGATCTGGAGTTCGAGACGCTTGCGCGAGGTGGCGACGTCGGCGACCCCCCGACGGACCTTCTGCAGCATCTCCAGCTGGCGCTGGTAGGAGTAATCGAGGGTCTCGCGAGGATCCTCCATGCGGTCCAGGGCCTTGTTCGCCTTGGACTTGAAGATCATCGACATTCGCTTCATCACGCTCATCGCGCGGCGCCGGTCCCTTCGTGCTGTCGCCTCAGTCGTGAACTGGGCTCAATGACCACTGCTGGGGTTCTTATCACCCTACGCGTTAACGCGCGAGGCAGCCACGATGTTCGCAGCCGGTAGTCTGATCCCGTGTTCAAGCGTCGTACCCCGGAGCCCCCGGCGAATCCTCCTGAGGTAGTAAAGCCGGGAGGCAAGGGCCGTCCCACGCCCAAGCGCAGGGACGCCGAGAAGCTCAACCGCCAGCCGATCACCGCTCCGGCCTCCCGCAAGGAGGCGTACCGCAAGGTCAGGGAGCGGCAGGCCGACGATCGCGCCAAGGCGCGCAAGGGTATGGCGAAGGGGGACGAGAAGCACCTGCTCAAGCGGGACAAGGGTCCCGTGCGCAAGCTCGCCCGCAACTACGTCGACTCGCGCCGCACGGTCGGCTCGTACCTGATGTACGCGATGTTCGCGATCGTGCTGCTGAGCATGCTGCCGATCCCGGTGGCGCGGCTGCTGGTGCTGTTCGCGCCGCCGCTGCTGCTCGTCGTCGTGTTCGCCGAGGGGCTGCTGCTGAGCCGCGGCATCAAGCGGCTCGCCGCCGAGCGGTACCCGGACGAGGACGTGAAGGGCGTCGGCCTGTACGCGGCGATGCGCGCCATGCAGATCCGGCGGCTGCGCGTCCCGAACCCGCAGGTCCGGGTCGGTGAGAAGGGGAAGATCTGATCCCCTTCACCGGTGGCTCCCGAGGGGCCCGTCCGGGGTGAGATTCCCAGCCCGGGGCGGGCTAGGGTCGGGGCCATGGAGTTCCGAAACCTGGGCCGGAGCGGCCTGAAGGTCAGCGAGATCGCTTACGGCAACTGGCTCACCCACGGCTCCCAGGTCGAGGAGGACGCGGCCCGCGCGTGCGTGCGCGCCGCCCTCGACGAGGGGATCACCACCTTCGACACCGCGGACGTCTACGCGGGCACGCGCGCCGAGGAGGTCCTCGGGCGCGCGCTCAAGGGGCAGCGCCGCGAGGGGCTGGAGATCTTCACCAAGGTCTTCTGGCCGACCGGGCCCGGCATGAACGACCGGGGCCTGTCCCGCAAGCACATCGCCGAGTCGATCGACGCGTCCCTGCGCCGTCTCGGGACCGACTACGTGGACCTGTACCAGGCCCACCGGTACGACCACGAGACGCCGCTGGAGGAGACGCTGCGGGCGTTCGACGACCTCGTCCGCAAGGGCAAGGTCCTGTACGTCGGCGTGTCGGAATGGCGGGCGGAGGAGATCGGGCGCGCGCTGGAGATCGCCGACGAGATGGGCTTCGACCGGATCGTCTCCAACCAGCCGCAGTACTCCATGCTGTGGCGCGTCATCGAGGGGGAGATCGTCCCGCTGTGCGAGCGGGAGGGCGTCGGCCAGATCGTCTGGTCGCCGATCGGGCAGGGCGTGCTGACGGGCAAGTACAAGCCAGGGCAGCCGCTGCCCGCCGGGTCGCGCGCCACCGACGACAAGGGCGGCTCCGACATGATCAAGCGCTACATGAGCGACGACCTGCTGGCCCGTGTGCAGCGGCTCAGGCCGATCGCGGACGATCTCGGGCTGTCGATGGCGCAGCTCGCGATCGCCTGGACGCTGCAGAACCCGAACGTGTCGGCGGCGATCGTGGGCGCGTCGCGTCCCGAGCAGGTCGCCGACAACGTGAAGGCGGCCGGTGTGAAGCTGGACGACGGCGTGCTGAAGCGGATCGACGACGTCCTCGACCCGGTCGCCATCCGCGACCCCGCCAGGACCGGGAGCCCGCCCCGGCGCCCCTGACCCTCCCTGCCACCGGGCGACGGAGGGGCCGCGGAGCGGACGGCTCCGCGGCCTTCTCCGTCATCCGGGCCCGTCATTCGGGTTCGAGCAGGCTCATCTCGTACACGATCGACTCGCCGTCCAGCAGGGTCACGGTGTCGACGGCGTCGTCGCGCAGCCCCCGCCAGTTCTCGCCCAGCCAGCTCTCCGCGTCCGCCTGGGTGGAGAAGGTCTCCTCCGACATGCCGACCGTGCGCCCGTCCGCCTTCTCCAGACGCCAGCTCCACGCCATCGCGCTCGCCCTCCCTCGCCTCGTCGCGGTGAGACTAGCCGCTCCGCGGCGAGGTTCCGGTCAGGACGCGGCCTCGATCGCGCGGCGCAGCGCTTCCGCGCTCTCGGTGTCCGACTTGCCGAGCGTGCGGCCGTTCACCCGGACGCTGGGCGTGCCCGGCAGCCCGGACGATATGTAGCCCTGGCTGACGGTCTTCACGCTTCCGGCGTACCGCTGGCTCCGCACGCAGGACGTGAACCCGTCGCCGGTGACCCCGACCTTCGCGGCGTAGGAGATCAGGTCGCCGGTCGCGTAGCCCTCGGTGGTGAGGGTCGCGGGCTGGTGCTCGTACAGGGCGTCCTGGTAGGACAGCCAGCGCGCGCCGTCGCCGACGCAGCGCAGCGCCGCCGCGGCCCGGAGCGCGTTGCCGTGCGCCGGCTGGTTGCTCTGGCTGAAGATGACCATCGGGCGGAAGACGATCCTCGCGCGTCCGGAGACGGCCAGTTCCTTGAGCATCGGGTCGTGCATGCGGTCGAACGTGCCGCAGTGCGGGCAGGCGAAGTCCTCGTAGACGTCGACGACCGGGGTCGTGACGCCCGGACGCGCCATGGCGAGGCCGCCGTCGGGGAGCGGCGTGGCCTCCGCGCCTCCGGCGATCTGCCCGACCTTCAGCTGGACCTCGGCGCCGCCTCCCCCTCCCCCGCCGTCGTCGTCGTCGCGCTGGAGGACCAGGACGACGACGGCGACCACGGCCAGCACCAGGACGAGTCCGCCGCCGATCAGCGCGACCGCCAGCCCCCCGCCCTTGCGCCTGGGCGGCGGCGGCCCGAACGGACCGGGCGGGCCGGGCTGCCATCCGGGGCCTCCAGGCGGTGGCGGGCCGCCCGGGGGAAAGGCGGGCGGGCCGTAGGGCGGCTGCGCGCCGTGGGGCGGCCGCTGACCCTGGCCCGGCCGGCCCGGCTCGCCCGGCCACGGCGCGTTCGGGGGGTAGCCCACCTGGACCTCCTGACGGGATGGGATGATTTTTCCAGGTGAGCGTAACCGTAGAGTTCCGATCGACATGAACATCAAGTTTCGCGGTACGGCCGCTCCGGGCGGGTGGCCCGCGCCCGGATGCCGGTGCGCGTCCTGCGGCCGGTTGCGCGGCGCCGGGGTCCGGTACAGGCCGGTGAACGTCGTGGTCGACGGGGTGCCGCTGGAGGACTGTGCCCGGACGGAGGTCCCGGGCGGTTTCGAGGTTCGCGGCCCTCACGGAGGACGGGCGCTGGTCGCGTCCGGCCCGGGGACGAGGCCGGAGCCTGTGCGCGGGGTGGTGTACGACGCCGTCCTGCTGGATTTGGCCGGTTCTCCAGAGCATCTGGGTTATCTGCGCCACGTCGGGGCGGTGGCGGCCAAGACGGAGGTCGCGGCGATTCACGTCGACCACCGTTTGCCGTCACCGCGTGAGCTTGAACGCCGCAGAGTGTTCTGGGATCGGCCTCATCATGGCCCGCATCGGACCCTGCTTCTCGGTGGGGCGCGGTCGGGTAAGTCGGCCGAGGCGGAACTTCGCCTGGCGGCGTGTCCGGACGTCGTCTATGTGGCGACCGGCCCGGCCGCTGAGGACGATCCGGGATGGGCGCAGCGCGTCGCCGCGCATCGGCTCCGCCGTCCGGCGTGGTGGCGAACGGTCGAGACGACCGATCTCGTCGGCGTGCTGAAGCACGAGACGGGCGCCGTCCTCGTGGACGGCATCGGCACGTGGCTCGCCGCGGCCATGGACGAGACCGCCGCCTGGGAGGACCACACCCTTGTGCGTCCGCTCCTGGACGACCTGGTCTCGGCATGGCGGGACACCGAGGCGCGGGTCGTCGCGGTGAGCGACGAGGTCGGGCTGGCGCTCGTCCCCACGACGGTGTCAGGGCGGGCGTTCCGCGACGTGCTGGGCGGCCTCAACCAGCGGCTCGCGGCCGAGTCGGAGGAGGCGGCGCTGGTCGTCGCGGGCCGCGTCCTGGAGCTCGGATGATCGCCGGGCTGCGGCTGGCGGTGTCGCTGCTCACCGTCGTCCCGGTGGGGTCGGAGCGGGTCGACCGGGGCACGGCGCGTGCGGCGATGCTGCTGGCGCCGTCCACCGGGCTGATCGCGGGAGGCGCGGCGGCGCTGGTCCTGCTGGCGGGCGACGCGCTCGACCTGAGCGGTCTGCTCGCGGCGGCGCTCGCGGTCGCCGCCATGGCCGCGGTCACCCGGGCGCTGCACCTGGACGGCCTCGCCGACCTCGCCGACGGCCTGGGCAGCGGCCGTCCCGCCGCCGAAGCCTTGACGATCATGAAGCGGTCCGACATCGGGCCGTTCGGCGTCGTCGCCCTGCTGCTGACCCTGCTGGTCCAGGTCTCCGCGCTCGCCACGGCCCCGGACCCGGCCGTCGCGGTGCTCGTCGCCGCCGTCGCGGGCCGTCTCGCGCTGCCGTGGGCCTGCCGCACCGGCGTGCCGCCCGCCCGTCCGGACGGTCTCGGCGTCCTGGTCGCGGGTGTTGTCCCGCCGCGCGGGGCGCTCGTCGTCACGGCCGCCGTCGTGGTGGTCGCGGCGGGCGCGGGGACGGCCGCGGGCGGTCTCGGCGGCGCCCTGCACGCCGTGGCGGCCGTGATCGCCGCGCTGGCCGCCGCCCTTCTGCTGCTCCGCCATGCCGTGCGCCGTCTGGGCGGCGTGACCGGAGACGTGCTCGGCGCGCTGGTCGAGACCGCCACGACGGCCGCGCTGATCGCCCTCACGGCACTTCGCTGAGGGCCCGGCGGGCGTAGGCGCGGACGTCGGCGTCCGGGTCGTCCCGCGCGCGGCTCAGCGCGTCCCGCACCGCCGCGACGTCCCGGAACGCCGCCAGCGAGATCGCCGCCGCCTTGCGGACGTCCAGGTGCGGGTCGTCCAGGGCCTTGACGAGCGGGTCGGACGCGACGTCCCCGGACGCCGCCGCCAGGCCGCGCGCCGCGCCCGTCCGGACCTGCCAGGCCGGGTCGTGCAGCGCCTCGACGGCGGCGAGGTCCAGCGGAGGCGGGCAGCCGATGCCCGCCAGCGCCTCGAACGCCGCCGCCCTGACCAGGTCGTCGCCGTCGCCGGCGAGACCGCCGAGCGTCCCGGCCGCCGCCGGGTCGCCGATCGTGCCGAGGCCGTGCGCCACCGCCACCCTGACCTCGCGGGACGCGTCGGCGGCGGCGCGCGCGACCGCGGCCGCGGCGTCGTGGGCCACCAGCCCCCGGACGGCCTGGAGCCGGACGCGGTGGTCGGCGTCGCCGAGCGCGTCCCCGAACACCGCCGGGGAGCCCAGCCGGAGCGCGCGCAGCACGTCCAGCACGGCGGCGCGGACGATCGCGTCGCCACCGCGGAGGGCGGGCGTGAGGCCGTCCCGCACGCCGGGCGTCGCGGGCAGCACCTCCACCAGTTCGCGCAGCCCGGTGACGGCGGCCCGCCGTACGGTGCCGTGCGCGTCGCCGAGCGCGGTGGCCAGGGCGCCGGCGACGCCGTCCGGCGCGACCTCGGTGAGCGTCGCGACGGCCGCGCGCCGCACCTTCGGGTCGGGGTCGGCGAGGTAAGGGGCGATGGCGTCCACGGACGGCCCGGTCTCGGCGAGGTCCTGGAGTTCGAGGAGGCGGGGCGAGCGGCCGATCGCCATGGCCGGGCGCGCCGCGCGGGCCGGGACCGCGGGCGCGGCGGGCGACGCGGCGGGCGCCGGGGTGAGCACGACCGGCTCGGCGCCCGGCTCCGGGACGGTGAACTCCTCGACCGGCACCAGGTACGGCGCGACCGGCCGCTTGACGAACTCCATCGCGCCGTCGCCGCGGCGCCGCAGGTTGAGGTGGTACATCCACGCGGCGTCGTCGCGTTCGGGCAGGTCGGCGCGGTCGTGGTAGAGGCCCCAGCGGCTCTCGGTGCGGGTCAGGGACGAGCGCGCGGCCATCTCGGCGCAGTCGCGGATGAACGTGACCTCCGCGCAGCGCATCAGCTCGTGCGGGGTCCGCGCGCCCATCGCCGCGATCTCGGCCTCCATGCGGGTGAACGTCTCGACGGCGATGTCGAGCTTCGCGTTCGTCTTGGGCGGCGCGACGTAGTCGTTGACGAACCGGCGGAGCTTGTACTCGACCTGCGGCTGCGGCGGCCCGTCCGGGTTGCGCAGCGGGCGGTAGATCAGCTCGTGCGCCGCCCTGATCTGGTCGTCCGGCAGCGCGGCGCGGGAGCCGAGGTGCGCGGACGCGTGCGCGCCCGCGAGGTCCCCGAAGACGAACGCGCCGATCATGTAGTTGTGCGGGACGCAGGCCAGGTCGCCCGCCGCGTACAGGCCGGGCACGGTCGTGCGGGCGTTCTCGTCCACCCACACGCCGGACGCGGAGTGCCCGCCGCACAGCCCGATCTCGGAGATGTGCATCTCCACGTCGTGGGTGCGGTAGTCGTGGCCGCGTCCCGCGTGGAACGTGCCGCGCGTCGGCCGCTCGGTGGTGTGCAGGATGCCTTCGAGCGCCGTCAGGGTCTCGTCCGGGAGGTGGGTGAGCTTCAGGTAGATGGGACCGCGCGCGGAGTCGATCTCCCGTTTGACCTCCGCCATCATCTGGCCGGACCAGTAGTCGCAGTCGACGAAACGCGTCCCGGCGGCGTTGACCTGGTACCCGCCGAACGGGTTGGCGACGTAGGCGCACGCGGGCCCGTTGTAGTCCTTGATGAGCGGGTTGATCTGGAAACACTCGATGCCGCTGAGTTCGGCGCCCGCGTGGTAGGCCATGGCGTGGCCGTCGCCCGCGTTGGTGGGGTTCTCGTACGTGCCGTACAGGTAGCCGGACGCGGGCAGTCCGAGACGTCCGCTCGCACCCGTCGCCAGGATGACCGCACCGGCCGAGACGGTGACGAACTCACCGCTGCGGGTGTCGAAACCCACGGCCCCTACGGCGCGTCCGTCCGAGGTCAGGACACGCACCGGCATGACCCGGTTCTCTATCCGCACCTTGTCCCGGATGGAACGCTGCCTCAGCACCCGGTAGAGCACCTTCTTGACGTCCTTGCCCTCCGGCATGGGCAGGACGTACGAGCCCGACCGATGCACCCTGCGGACGGCGTATTCGCCGTGCTCGTCCTTCTCGAACTTCACGCCGTACCGTTCGAGCCTCTTCACCATGGCGAAGCCGCGCGTGGCCGTCTGGTGGACGGTCCGCTGGTCGACGATGCCGTCGTTGGCGCGGGTGATCTCGGCGACGTAGTCCTCGGGCGTGGCCTTGCCGGGGATGACCGCGTTGTTGACGCCGTCCATGCCCATGGCGAGCGCGCCCGAATGCCGGACGTGCGCCTTCTCCAGCAGCAGCACGGACGCGCCGTGCTCGGCGGCGGTGATGGCGGCCATCGTCCCGGCCGTGCCGCCCCCGATCACCAGGACGTCGCAGCTCAGCTCCCGGCGGTCCGCGACGGACGGGATCTCCATCAGACGGCCTCCTTCACATGCTCGCCCGCGCCGAGCGCGGCGAGAACGTCGTCGCGGGACGCGGGCACAGGGAATTCCGCGGCGACACCGTCCGGGCCGAGGACGACGACGCGGTGGCCGAGCAGCAGCGCCTCGTCCACGTCGTGGGTGACGAACACGACCGTCGCGGGGGCGTCGGCCAGGACGTCCAGGAGGAGCCGCTGCATGGACGCGCGGGTCTGCGCGTCCAGGGCGCCGAACGGCTCGTCCATGAGGATCGCGCGGGGCCCGGCGGCGAGCGTCCGGGCGAGCTGGACGCGCTGGCGCATCCCGCCGGACAGCTCGCGCGGCAGCCGCCCGGCGTCGCCGCCGAGGCCGACCCGGCCGAGCCAGCGCCCCGCCGCCGCGCGGCGCTCCCCGCGCGGGACGCCGCGCAGCGACAGGGCGAGCTCGACGTTGCGGCGGGCGGTCCGCCAGGGCAGCAGCGCGTCGTCCTGGAACATCAGCGCCCGGTCGGCGGACGCGCCGGTGACCGGCTCGCCGTCGGCGAGGACGCGTCCCGACACGGCCGGGAGCAGCCCGGCGAACGCGCGCAGCAGCGTGGACTTCCCGCAGCCGGACGGCCCGAGCACGACCAGGATCTCGCCCGCCGGCACGTCCAGGTCGAGCCCGCGGACGACCGCCCGCCCGCCGTACCCGAGCGTCACCCGCTCGGCCCGAAGAGAGAGCCCGCTCATGACCTTTCCTCCCTTGGCAGCCACCGGGTGAGGCGGCGTCCGGCCAGCTCCACCGACGCGGAGGTGAGCCAGCCGAGCAGCCCGATGGTGGCCATCCCGACGAGCACGCCGGGGTAGTCGACGATCGTGTACGCCTGCCAGGTCCGGTAGCCGACCCCGAAGTCGCCGGAGATCATCTCGGCGGAGATGACGCAGATCCACGCCACGCCCATGCCGATGGACAGGCCGCCGAACACACCCGGCAGCACCCCCGGCAGGACGACGCGGACCAGGACCCGCCACCGCCCGCCGCCCAGCGTCCGCACCGCGTCCTCCCAGACGACGGGCAGCGCCTTCACCGCGTGCCGGGTGCTGACCAGGACGGGGAAGAACGCCGCCGCGAACGTGATGAACACGATCCCCTGCTCGTTCGCCGGGAACAGCAGGATGGCCACCGGCACCAGCGCGATCGCGGGGATCGGGCGGGCCACCTCGAACAGCGGTTGCAGCAGGTCGCCCGCCCACCGGGAGCGGGCGGTGGCGATGCCGAGCGCGATCCCGAGGACGGCCGCGAGCGCGAACCCGGTGAGGATCCGCACGAGGCTCTGCGCGACGTCCTGCCAGTACTGGCCCTGCTCGATCTGGCGGCCGAACTCGCGGACGACGTCCGCCGGGCCGGGGAACCTGTCGAACCGGACCCAGAGCCGCAGGTCGGCGGCCGTCACCAGATGCCAGACCCCCACCGCCGCCAGGAGCGACGCCGCCCTGACGGGCCAGCGGCGCAGACCGTTCGCGCGTGTATGCCGTGTCGTCCGCGTATGCCGTGGCGTGCGCGTGGGCCGTGTCGTCCGCGTGAGCCGTGTCATGCGCGCCGCACCGCCTCGCCGTACGGGACGACCTTCGCGCCGGAGTGGGCGGAGACGTACTTCTGCGCGCCTTCCGGTGTCGCGAACGGCTTGAACCGTTGCGCGGCCGCCGCGGACGGGTCCTCGACCCAGATGTCCTTGTCGGCGAACCAGCGGGTCCCGGCGGCGCTGTCCGGGATGTACGCGGCCCTGATCCGCTTGCCTTCGCCCTGAAGGGCCCGGACGTTCTTCAGCAGGCAGACGGGGTCGGCGACAAGCCGCGTCTTGGGCTCGCCCTTGACCCACACCTCGCCCGCGGTCCTGGGGTCGTCCACCTTCTTGTTGCAGACGGCGTCGGTCCCGGTGATGGCCGCGGGGTTCGCCGTGGAGGCCGCCCGCTGGCCGTAGGACGCGCCGACCGCTTTCTTGATGTAGGTGTCGTTGACGAACGGGTCCACCTTCAGCGGCGTCTGGATGACACCGATCGACTTGAGGAACGGCACGTCCTGGACGAACGCGTCCCGCAGTTCCTTCTTGATGGTCGGGTCGAACGTGGCGACACCGTTCGGTCCGTTGTAGAGGTACACGGTCTCCACTGGAAGGCCCGTCGTCGCCGCCACTGACTCCGCCGACTCCAGCGGGCGGGCGTGCAGATGGTTGGTCGCGTCGATCTGCGCGCGGAGGAACGCCTGGAGGATCTCGGGCTTCTCCTCGGCGTACCGCTTGCGGACGACCACGCCGTGGAACGTCGGCACGTTCAGGTCACCGCCGTCGTAGAGCAGCTTGGCCTGCCCCTTGTTCACCAGCAGGCCGGGCCAGGCGACGAACTGCGCGAACCCCGCGGCGGACCCCGACTGGAGCGCGGACGCGCCGACGGTCGGCTGCTGGTTCTCGAGCTTCACGTCCTTCGCCGGGTCGAGCCCGTATTTGCGCGCCGCCTGCACGAACGTCCCGTGCCCCGCGGACCCGACGCTGGTCGACACCGTCTCGCCCTTCAGATCGCGCAGCGTCCTCGCCTTCGAGCCGGGCGCGACGACCACGCTGTTCAGCGATCCGCGCAGGTTGTAGCCGGTCACCGACACCCACTGCGTCTCGGCGTCGCCGCCCTGCGCCTGCGCGCGCGAGCCGTTGATCAGCAGCGGGTAGTCGCCCATCGAGCCGATGTCGATCTTCCCGGCGAGCATCTGCGCGGTGATCGGCGCGCCGGTGTCGTAGTCGCGCCAGACGACGGAGTGCCCGCCGTCCAGTTCCTTCAGGCGCTTCTCGAAGAAGCCGAGCGAGCGCAGGAGCGTTCCGGCGGTGACGGTGTTGATGGTCTTCGACTGGTAGCCGACGACGATCTGGCCGGAGCCGCCGCCGTCGGCGGCGTTCCCGGCGACGGTGCAGCCCGCGAGCAGCGGCACGAGACCGAAAGCGAGGATCCTTCTCATGGGGGCGTCCTTCAGCGCAGGAGGTACGGCATGTTCACGGTCACGGCTCCGGTGGGACAGCGGTCCGCGCATGGGCCGCAGTACCAGCACTCGTCGACGTGCATGTACGCCTTGCCCGTCTCCGGGTGGACGGCCAGCGCGTCCAGCGGGCAGACGTCGATGCACAGCGTGCAGCCGTCGATGCAGAGGGCCTCGTCCACCGTCACTGGGACGTCGGCGCGGTTCTCCACGAGGGACATGGGTTCTCCTGTCAGGGACGGGGCGCGGAGGTGTCAGGGGTTTCAGGGGTGGGTGCGGCGAGTCAGGTGAGGGGCGGGTGGGCGCGGCGCAGGGTGCCGCTCATCGCGATGCGGTCGCCGCGGAACCGGATGAACTCCAGGTCGACCGGGCGGCCGTCGGCGAGGTGGGTGAGTCGTTCGAGCATCAGCAGCGCGGCGCCGCGCGGGGCGCCGAGGGTCGCGGCCGAGTGCGGGTCGGCGTTGACGGCTTCGAGGGTCACCTCGGCGAGTCCGAGCGGCTGCCCCGCGATCCGTTCGAGCAGGACGAAGATGTCGTTGCGGGCGAGGTCCTCGGCGAGCAGCGGCTCCCCCAGGTCGCGGGCGATGTAGGTGAGGTCGAGGGACAGCGGCAGGCCGTTCAGCCGCCGGATCCGCTCGATGTAGACGACGGGCTCCCCCGGCGGCCGCCGCAGCCGCGCCGAGATCTCGCCGGACGGCGTGATCAGCCCGGTCGTGCGGACCTCGTTGGCGACCTCGCCGTGCTCGCGCAGCGTCTCGGCGAGCCCGAGGAGCCGTTCGAGCCCGTGCGGGTACTTCTCGGCGACGGCGTGGGTGCCGACGCCGGGACACCGCTCGATGAGGCCCTCGGCGCGCAGCAGGTCCAGCGCCTCCCGGACGGTGTTGCGGGACGTGCCGAACTCCCGGACGAGCTCGGCCTCGGCGGGCAGCGCGCCGCTGCGGAAATCGCCGTACAGCACCTGGCGGCGCAGCACGTCCGCCACCTGCCGGGCACGGTCGGCCCGCAGCCGCCGCGCGTCGGCCAGCGTCAGCGCCTCGGCGGTGATGTCCGTCCTGGTCACGCCCATAACCTACTAAAACAATCGGAATAGGTGAATAGAGGGTGGGCTCCGCCACCCGCGATGTCCGCCGCACCCCGCGCCACCTGCGCCGCGGCGTCCGTCCCCCGGCGTTCCGCCACCCCGCCGCCCACCGGGCGCCCGCCCGGACCCCCGCCCGGCCGCCCGTCCGGACGCTTCGTCATGCCTCGCCGATGCCCGGTGCCCGGGGTGGGCGATGCTTGATCCAAAGGGCGAAACCGGTCACCGGTAGGACTAACATCGTGCTACGTGACGAGCATCAGCCTTGACGGCGCAGACCTGGCAAGTATCGACGTCGACGCGATCGTGATCGGCGTCGCACCGGCCGGGGCTGGTGTCACCCCGGCCGCCGGTTCCGAAGACCTCGACCGCGCGCTGGACGGCAGGCTCGCCGAGGCGCTCACCGCGCTCGGCGCCACCGGCAAGGCCGGGGAGATCACCAAGCTGCCCGCGCTCGGCGCCGTCACCGCCAAGCTCGTCGTCGCCGCCGGGCTGGGCGACAAGCCGTCCGCCGAGGACCTGCGCCGCGGCGCGGGCGCCGCCGTCCGCGCCCTGGCGGGCAACGCCAAGGTCGCCGTCGCGCTCCCCGCCGCCTCTCCCGGCGACGTCGAGGCCGTGGCGCTCGGCGCGCTGCTCGGCGCCTACGCGTTCGACGCCTACCGCACCGGCGACCAGCACAAGAGCCCCGTTCAGGAGATCCGCGTGATCGCGCCCGCGACCGGAGGTGGCGAGGCCGCCGTCGAGCGCGCGCGGACCCTCGCCGCCTCCGTCACGCTCGTCCGCGACCTGGTCAACACCCCGCCGTCCCACCTGTGCCCCGAAGACCTCGCGGCCGAGGCCGAGCGCGTCGCGGGCGAGGCCGGCCTCGCCATCGAGGTGCTGGACGAGAAGGCGCTAGTCGAGGGCGGCTACGGCGGCATCGCCGGCGTCGGGCAGGGCTCGGTCAACCCGCCGCGGCTCGTCCGCCTCGCCTACGGCCACCCCGAGGCGTCCAAGACGCTCGTCCTGGTCGGCAAGGGCATCACGTTCGACTCCGGCGGCCTGTCCCTCAAGCCGTCCGAGGCCATGGACTGGATGAAGTCCGACATGGGCGGCGCGGCGGCGGTGCTCGGCGCGCTCGCCGCCATCGCGAAGTTCAAGCCCAAGGTCAACGTGGTCGGCTATCTCGCCATCGCGGAGAACATGCCGAGCGGCACCGCGCAGCGCCCGTCCGACGTGCTGCGCATCTACGGCGGCAAGACCGTCGAGGTCCTCAACACCGACGCCGAGGGCCGCCTCGTGATGGCCGACGCCCTCGTCCGCGCCGGCGAGGACTCCCCCGACCTGCTCGTCGACGTGGCGACGCTGACCGGCGCGCAGCTCGTCGCGCTCGGCACCCGCACCACCGGCGTCATGGCCAACGACGACGACGTCCGGCGCAAGGTCGTCGACGCGGCCGACCGCGCGGGGGAGGCGTCCTGGGGCATGCCGCTCCCGGCGGAGCTGCGCAAGGGCCTCGACTCGTCGGTCGCCGACATCGCCAACATCAGCGGCGACCGGTGGGGCGGGATGCTCGTCGCCGGGACGTTCCTCAAGGAGTTCGTGCCGGACGGCGTCAAGTGGGCCCACCTCGACATCGCGGGCCCGTCCTTCAACAAGGGCGAGCCGTACGGCTACACCCCGAAGGGCGGCACCGGCGCCGCCGCCCGCACGCTCGTCCAGCTCGCCGAGGATCTCGCCGACGGAGTTCTGTAGAAGCCCGGGAATCGGGGACAGGGAATTCTGCGGGGGACCCGCCCGCTGTCCCGCGCGGAGAACAGAATAGGTTTCTTGTGGCGGCGGGGGCCCGCGACCGGCGTGGCCCCGCCCCGGTCCACGACCACCACCTGAAGTGGCGCCCGGCCCACGCGGCGCCACGACCCCGGGGAAAGGGAGCGTCCAGTGGCTGACAACGGCCCCTTCGACATCGTCGTCCTAGGTGCCGGCAGCGGCGGATACGCGTGCGCGCTGCGCGCCGCCGAGCTCGGCAAGTCCGTCGCGCTGATCGAGCGCGACGAGTCCCTCGGCGGGACGTGCCTCAACCGCGGCTGCATCCCCACCAAGGCGCTGCTGCACGCGGCCGAGGTGGCGGACCAGTCCCGCGAGGCCGCGAAGTTCGGTGTGAAGGCCACGTTCGAGGGCATCGACGTCCAGGGCGTGAACGCCTACAAGGACAAGGTCGTCTCGACGACCGTGAAGGGCCTCACCGGGCTGATCAAGGCCAGGGGCATCGAGGTCGTGCACGGCACCGGACGGCTCACCGGCCCGACCACGATCGAGGTCGCCACCAACGCCGGGGAGGCCCGCGTCATCGAGGGGCGGCACATCGTGCTCGGCACCGGCTCCGCGCCGAAGTCGCTGCCCGGCCTCGACATCGACGGCGAGCGCGTCATCTCCAGCGACCACGCGCTGCGGCTCGAGCACGTCCCCGGCTCCGTCGTCATCCTCGGCGGCGGCGTGATCGGCGTCGAGTTCGCCAGCGTCTGGCGCTCGTTCGGCGCGGACGTCACGATCGTCGAGGCCCTCCCGCACCTGCTGCCGCTGGAGGAGGAGTCCAGCTCCAAGCGGCTGGAGCGCGCCTTCCGCAAGCGCGGCATCAAGTTCGAGCTCGGCACCCGGTTCGAGAGCGCCAAGCCGACGCAGGGCGGCATCTCCGTCACGCTCGACGGCGGCAAGACGATCGACGCGGAGCTGCTGCTGGTCGCGGTCGGCCGCGGCCCGATCTCCGACGGCATCGGCCTGGCCGAGGCGGGCGTCGAGACCGAGCGCGGGTTCGTCAAGGTCGACGAGTACTGCCGGACGAACGTCCCCACGATCTCCGCGGTCGGCGACCTGATCCCGACGCCGCAGCTCGCCCATGTCGGCTTCGCCGAGGGGATCCTCGTCGCCGAGCGGCTGGCCGAGCTCAACCCGGCCTCGATCGACTACGACGGCGTTCCCCGCATCACCTACTCCGACCCCGAGGTGGCCTCGGTCGGCATCACGTCCGCCGTGGCCCGAGAGCGCGGGTACGAGATCAAGGAGGTCACCTACGACCTGGCCGGCAACCCCAAGAGCAAGATCCTGGGGACGCAGGGCGAGGTCAAGGTGATCGCGGCCGTGGACGGTCCCGTCCTCGGCCTGCACATGGTCGGGGCGCGCGTGGGCGAGCTCATCGCGGAGGGGCAGCTCATCTACAACTGGGAGGCCCTGCCGGGTGAGGTGGCCCAGCTGATCCATCCGCACCCGACCCAGTCCGAGGCGGTCGGCGAGGCGCATCTCGCCCTCGCCGGCAAACCATTGCACGTACACGGCTGAAGCGCCGCAACGAGTATTCCGAAGGAGCAGCTGAGACATGCCGGTCTCCGTCACCATGCCCCAGCTCGGCGAGAGCGTCACCGAGGGCACCGTCACCCGCTGGCTCAAGAAGGAGGGCGAGCGCGTCGAGACCGACGAGCCGCTCCTGGAGGTGTCGACCGACAAGGTCGACACGGAGATCCCCTCCCCCGCCTCGGGCATCCTGACCAGCATCACCGTCGCCGAGGACGAGACCGTCGAGGTCGGCGCCGAGCTGGCCGTCATCGGCGACGAGGGCGAGGCGCCGTCCGGCGGCGGCGCCCCCGCGGCCGAGTCGGAGCAGGCCCCGGCGCCCCAGGCCGAGGCCGAGGCCCCGCAGCAGGCCCAGCAGCAGGCCCCGCAGGAGGCCCCGCAGGCGCCGCCGCCGCCCGCCGCGTGGCCGCCGCCCGCGCAGGAGCAGCCGCCGGCTCCGCCGTCCCCGGCCCCCGCCCCGCCGCAGGCGCCGCCTCCGCCCGCGCCCGAGCCGGCCCCGGCGGCCCAGCGGCCGGCGCCCGCACAGCCGGCGGCGCCGTCCGGCGAGAGCCCGTACGTCACGCCGCTGGTCCGCAAGCTCGCGGCCGAGCACGGCGTCGACCTCGACTCGCTGACCGGCACCGGCGTCGGCGGCCGGATCCGCAAGCAGGACGTCCTGGAGGCGGCCCGCGCCGCCCAGCAGGCGGCGCGGCAGCAGGCCGCGGCGCCCGCCCCGGCCGCGCCCGCGGCCCCGGCGGCCGCGCCGGCCGCCGCGCCGCAGGCACCGGCCGGGCGGCACGCCGCCCCCGCGCCCGCGGGCGCCCCCGCCGAGCAGCTCGAACTGCGCGGGCGGACGGAGAAGATGTCGCGGATGCGGCAGACGATCGCCCGCCGCATGGTGGAGTCGCTGCAGGTGTCGGCGCAGCTCACCACCGTCGTCGAGGTGGACATCACCAAGATCGCGCGGCTGCGGGAGCAGGCGAAGGCCGAGTTCCAGTCCCGCGAGGGCGTCAAGCTGTCGTTCCTGCCGTTCTTCGCGCTGGCGACGGTCGAGGCCCTCAAGGCGCACCCGAAGCTGAACGCCGTCATCAACGCCGAGACCAACGAGGTCACCTACCACGAGGTGGAGAACCTCTCCATCGCCGTGGACGTCCCCGAGCGCGGCCTGATGGTCCCGGTCGTGCACAACGCGGGGCAGCTCAACCTCGGCGGCCTCGCGCAGCGGATCGCCGACATCGCCGAGCGCACCCGCACCAACAGGGTGAGCCCGGACGAGCTGGCCGGCGGCACGTTCACGCTGACCAACACCGGCAGCCGCGGCGCGCTGTTCGACACCCCGATCCTCAACCAGCCGCAGGTCGGCATGCTCGGCACCGGCGCGGTCGTGAAGCGTCCCGCCGTCATCGACGACCCTGACCTCGGCGAGGTCATCGCGGTGCGGTCGATGGTGTACCTGGCGCTGACCTACGACCACCGGCTGATCGACGGCGCGGACGCCGCCCGCTTCCTCGGCACGATCAAGCACCGCCTGGAGGAGGGCAACTTCGAGTCCGAACTCGGGCTCTGACCGCCCACCCCGACGATCCCCGGACCCCGCCGCGGCGTGCGCCGCGGCGGGGTCTCCCCTTTCCCGGCCCGCCGGCGGCTGGCCCGATCGCGAGGGCCACTGACCAGGGAACGCGGACCCGACCTTGAGAATCTCAGCAAACGGTGGCGTCCTCCACCTAGGGTGGTGCCATGAGGGTCACCATCACGGGCTCGTCGGGCCTGATCGGCTCGGCGCTGGTGCGGTCGCTGCGGGGGGACGGCCACGAGGTCATCAGGCTGATCAGAAGGGAACCGTCCAGATCCGACGAGGCGCGCTGGTCCCCCGCGGACGGATGCGTCGAGGCGGCGGCGCTGGACGGAGCGGACGCGGTCGTGCACCTGGCCGGCGCCGGTATCGGCGACCGGCCGTGGACGCGGGCGTACATGCGCAAGATCCGGGACAGCCGGCTGACCGGCACCCGGACGATCGCGGAGGCCATCGCCGCCGCCGGCCGCAGGCCGCCGGTGCTGGTCTGCGGGTCCGCGATCGGATACTACGGCGACACCGGCGGGCGGGAGGTCGACGAGAAGGGCGCCGCCGGGCGCGGGTTCCTCGCCGCCCTCGTCCGCGACTGGGAGGCGGCCGCCGCGCCCGCCGGGGAGGCCGGCGTCCGCGTCGTCCATCCGCGCAGCGGCGTCGTGCTGGCCCGCGAGGGCGGCATCCTCGGCAAGACGCTCCCGCTGTTCAGGCTCGGTCTCGGCGGCAGGCTCGGCGACGGCCGGCAGTGGACGAGCTGGATCTCCATCCGCGACCAGGTCGCCGCGCTGCGCTTCCTCATCGACCACGAGATCGCCGGGCCGGTCAACCTGACCGCGCCGAACCCGGTGACCAACGACGCCTACACCCGGGCGCTCGGCCGCGTCCTGCGCCGGCCGACGCGGCTGACCGTCCCGAAGTTCGCGCTGCGGGCGGCGCTGCGCGGCTTCGCCGACGAGGGGCCGCTGATCAGCCAGCGGGTCGTGTCGCGGCGGCTGCCCGAGGCCGGGTTCCGGTTCGCGCACGAGGACGTCGACTCGGCCCTCCGGGACGTCCTGTGAGTCCCAAGAATCATCAAAGTCCCGGCCGATCCCGTTCGGTATCCATACGGTGACATTGAGTACGGTTATGTGGCCCACCAGGAGGGTGAATTGAGCACCGACGGACAGCCGCACATCCTCGCGATCGGCGGCGGAAGCTTCGTCCCGGACGGACGGGACGGCAGCACACCGAGCCCGCTGCTGCGCTACGCGTTCGACCTGACGGGCCAGGACCGGCCGAGGGTCTGCTTCCTGACCACGGCGCTCGGCGACGGAGCCGAGCACGTGTCCCGCTTCTACGCCGCGTTCTCCTCGATGGACGCCGAGGTCAGCCATCTGGCGCTGTTCCCGATGCCGAACGTCCCGGACGTCCGGGCGCATCTGCTCAACCAGGACCTCGTGTACGTGTCCGGCGGCAGCGCCGCGAACCTGCTGGCCCTGTGGCGGCTGCACGGGCTGGACGAGATCCTGCGGGAGGCGTGGCAGGAGGGCGTGGTGCTGTCCGGGCAGAGCGCCGGCGCGCTGTGCTGGCATGTCGGCGGCAACACCGACTCGTTCGGGCCGCAGCTGCGGCCGCTGACCGACGGGCTCGGGTTCCTGCCGTACGCGTGCGGCGTGCACTACGACAGCGAGCCGCAGCGCCGTCCGCTGCTGCAGCAGCTCGTCGGCGAGGGGACCCTGCCCGGCGGGTACGCGGCCGACGAGCGCGTGGCGCTGCACTATGTCGGCGCCGAGTTCGTCCAGGCGGTCTCCTACCGCAAGGACGCGGGCGCGTACCGCGTCGAGCCGGACGGCCCGGGAACGGCGAAGGAGTTCCGCCTGGAGCCCCGCCTGCTCGCCTCGCTCTAGGGCCTTTAAGCTGGCTCGTGTGAGCGATGTGGACGTACGCGAGCTGGTGGTGGTGCACGCGGGGTTCGGCGCGGCGGCCGTCCCCTACATGGAGGGCTGGGATCTGCAGAAACGCGCCCACGCCCTGCGCGTGGACGACGCGATCCCCGACATCGTCCTGCTGCTGGAGCACGAGCCGGTCTACACGGCGGGCAAGCGCACCGGGCGGGACGACCGGCCGCTCGCCGACCCCGGCACGCCCGTCGTGGACGTCGACCGCGGCGGCAAGATCACCTGGCATGGTCCGGGACAGCTCACCGGCTACCCGATCGTCAAGCTGCCCGACCCGGTCGACGTCGTCGGGTACGTCCGGCTGCTGGAGCGGATGATGATGGACGTCTGCGCCGACCTCGGCCTGGAGACCGTCACGGTCGACAAGCGCAGCGGGCTGTGGGTCTCCGGCACCCCCGACCGCAAGATCGGCTCGATCGGGGCCCGGGTGTCGCGCGGGGTCACGATGCACGGCTTCATGCTGAACTGCGACAACGACATGGACTGGTTCGACCGGATCGTCCCCTGCGGGATCCGGGACGCGGGCTCTACGAACCTCAGCCGGGAGCTCGGCCGGACCGTCCCGGTCGCCGAGATCGTCCCGCTGGTGGAACGCCACCTCGCCGCCGCCCTCGGCGCGCGGGGCACGCTGCACCGGACGACGGCCCAGCTCGGCGTCCTGGAGCCCGCCACCGTTCGGGAACCAGCCGTTCAGGGGCGGGCGGCTCAGGAACCGGCGGTCATCACCTTGTAGACGGCCTGGCCCTCGGTGGCCGCGGCCTTGTAGAACTCCGCGAGTCCCTTGTAGGCGGGCTTGAGGAGCTTGTCGCGGGCGGCGGCGTCGAGCCGGTCGGCGTCCTGGACGCCGGCCTTCCCCATCGCCGCCGGGTCGTAGCGTCCCGCGACCTCGCCGAACGGCGTCGCGGCCAGATGGTCGGCGGCGGGCTTCACCCGGTCGGGCGCGAGGTAGATGACGTCCATGCCCAGCTCGTCGGCGCCGTCCTCGGTGAGGAGGCGGCCGCCGCACACGACGTCTGCCTCGGGCTGCCGCCCGTCCCACGGGTCGCCGGTGCAGAGGTAGTGCATCGCCTGCCACGCCCAGCCGAGGTCGAACAGCTCCGCCGCGCCGCGCCGGCGCCAGTCGGGGTCGCCGAAGACGTGGCGGGCGACCCGTCCGGGATCAGGCTCACCTTCCAGCACCGGCGGCACCCTGAGGTACGACATTGCCAGACCCACGGTGGTCCTCCTGCTGACGCTGTTGCGTGACGACAGGCAGTCACCTTAGAGAGATCCACTGTTGGACAGGGCCGAAACACACGAATCGGCGGGACGTTCGGGGTACTGTCATACGTTCGATATCGCTCCGATACGCCTTTGAGCCCCACCCGGTCGGATACCGCCCAGACGGCGCCCGCGGGACGTCCCCGGGACCGTCTCCCGCGTCACACCGCCTCCGGTGTGCCGGGACGGTAGATCGCCACGTACGCTGGGACGCGTGACGACGGTGACCCCAGAGGGGCGCAAGCTGCTGCGCGTCGAGGCCCGCAACAGCCAGACCCCCATCGAGCGCAAGCCCGACTGGATCAAGACCAGGCTGAAGATGGGCCCGCAGTACCGGGAGCTCAGCGGCCTGGTGAAGTCGGAGGGCCTGCACACGGTGTGCCAGGAGGCCGGCTGTCCCAACATCTACGAATGCTGGGAGGACCGCGAGGCCACGTTCCTGATCGGCGGCGACCAGTGCACCCGGCGCTGCGACTTCTGCCAGATCGACACCGGCAGGCCCGCCGAGCTCGACCGGGACGAGCCGCGCCGCGTCGCCGAGTCCGTCGCGACGATGGGCCTGAAGTACGCCACCATCACCGGCGTCGCCCGCGACGACCTGGACGACGGCGGCGCGTGGCTGTACGCCGAGACCGTCCGGCGGATCCACGCGGCGATCCCCGGCTGCGGCGTCGAGCTGCTGATCCCCGACTTCAACGCCGTCCCGGAGCAGCTCGCCGAGGTGTTCTCGTCGCGTCCCGAGGTGCTGGCGCACAACGTGGAGACCGTCCCGCGGATCTTCAAGCGGATCCGCCCCGGCTTCCGGTACGAGCGCTCCCTCGAAGTGATCACCCGCGCCCGCGAGGACGGCCTCGTCACCAAGTCGAACCTGATCCTCGGCATGGGCGAGACCCGCGAGGAGGTCTCCCAGGCCCTGCGCGACCTGCACGCCGCCGGTTGCGAGCTGATCACGATCACGCAGTACCTGCGGCCGAGCGCGCGCCACCACCCGGTGGAGCGGTGGGTGAAGCCGGAGGAGTTCGTGGAGCTGTCCGCCGAGGCCGAGGAGATCGGGTTCACGGGCGTCATGTCCGGCCCGCTGGTGCGGTCCAGCTACCGCGCCGGGCGCCTCTACAAGCAGGCGGTCGAGGCGCGGGCCTAGATCCGCGCGCGAGATCAGGGGGTGTCGGGACGGGGGTCCGACCCGACTATCCTTGTATCCATGTCGAAAACGCCCACGGACGGGGCCCAGGAGCGTCCGGGCCGCTTCAAGCAGATCCGCATGGTCGCCCAGGTGCTCCGCAAGGCCGATCCGAAGGCCCTGCCGATCGTCTTCGCGTCGGCGCTAGGAACGCTGGCCGTCGTCATCCTGATCGGGTTCCTGATCGGCCAGCTGTGGTTCTTCATCCCGCTGGGCCTCCTGGCGGCCGCCGCCGTCGGCATGATCGTCTTCGGTCAGATGGCGCAGCGCGCGCAGTACAAGGTGATCGCCGGGCAGCCGGGCGCGGCCGCCGCGATCCTGAAGAACATGCGCGGGAACTGGACGGTCACCGAGGCGGTCAGCGGCAACCGCAACCTCGACATGGTGCACCGCGCGGTCGGGCGTCCGGGCGTCGTGCTGGTCTCGGAGGGCCCGCGCAACCGGGTCGGGCAGCTCCTCGGCGCGGAGAAGAAGCGCCTGTCCCGCGCCGCCCAGCAGGTGCCGATCTACGACGTGCAGGTCGGGGACGACGAGGGCCAGATCCCGGTGGACAAGCTCCAGCGCCACCTGATGAAGCTGCCCCGCAACCTCACCAAGGGGCAGGTCGGAGAGCTGAACGACCGTCTCCAGGCGCTTCCCCGGTCGATGCAGATGCCGAAGGGCCCGATCCCGAAGGGCGCGAAGATGCCCAAGGGCCCCAAGCCCAAGACGCGCTGACACGACGCATCAGACACGGCGCATCAGAAAGGCGCCCCCGGCCGGGGGCGCCTTTTTCGTGGCGCTCAGAGGTTGACGACGGCGGTGTTGCTGGCGCGGTCGTGCAGTCCCCGGTAGTCCCGGTCCCAGATCAGCGCGGGAATGACGAGGGCCAGCAGCACCGACCTTGCCAGCGCCCATCCGAGCCCGACGGGCCGTCCGTCCAGCCGGACGACGCGGATGCCGCACAGCCGCTTCCCGATCGTCACGCCGGTGAACGCGGTCGACAGCCACGCGTAGATCACGAAGATGATCGTCGTCCACATGCTGCGCTCCGCCGGCTCCCAGCCGTACGTGCTGGCGAGCAGGCTCGCCACCAGCATCGACAGGCCCCAGTCGAGGAACAGCGCGACCAGCCGCCGGCCGTAGGTCGCGACGGAGCCGGTCCCGCTCTCCGGGAACCCGAGCCGCTCCCCCGGCCTGCCCGGGTCGACCCCGGCCGAGGCCGCCCCGCCGAGCCACGTCTGCGTCCACCGCGGCCCGCCTTTACCACTGCTCATGGCGTCTACGCTATCCCGTCCCTCCGCGGCCCCCGACCCGGCCCGGGCCTAGGCCCGCGGCGGACGCGTAACACACCGGAAACATATGAGACACGGCCGGGAAACGGCGCCGTCCTAGCCTGCCAGAAGCCGAGAAGCGCCCTGAGGAGGCCGCATGTTCAGCAGCGCCGAAGAGGTCCTGAGCTATATCAGGAACGAAGGTGTGCGATTCGTCGACTGCCGGTTCGTGGACCTGCCGGGCAAGATGCAGCACTTCACGTTCCCGGTCGAGAGCTTCGGCGAGAGCGTGTTCACCGAGGGGCTGATGTTCGACGGCTCGTCCGTCCGCGGATTCCAGGAGATCCACGAGTCGGACATGCTTCTGCTGCCGGACCCGTCGACCGCCGTCGTCGACCCCTTCCGCCAGCACAAGACGCTGAACCTGAACTTCTTCGTCCACGACCCGCTGACCGGCGAGCCGTACAGCCGCGACCCGCGCAATGTGGCGAAGAAGGCGCAGGACTATCTGCGCGGCACCGGCATCGCCGACACCTGCTTCTTCGGCCCCGAGGCCGAGTTCTACATCTTCGACGACGTCCGTTTCGAGACCAAGGCGAACGCCGGCTATTACCACCTCGACTCCGTCGAGGGCGCGTGGAACACCGGCCGCGAGGAGCCCGGCGGCAACCTCGGCGCGAAGCCCCCGTACAAGGGCGGCTATTTCCCCGTCCCGCCGATGGACCACTACACCGACCTGCGTTCGGAGATGGTCTCCCAGCTCCTGGCCTCCGGCATCCACGTCGAGATGCAGCACCACGAGGTCGGCACCGCCGGCCAGGCCGAGATCGACTTCCGGTTCGACACCCTCCTCAAGACGGCCGACCAGCTCCTGCTCTACAAGTACATCGTCAAGAACGTCGCGCGCGCCGCCGGCAAGACCGTCACGTTCATGCCGAAGCCCATCTTCGGCGACAACGGCTCCGGCATGCACTGCCACCAGTCCCTGTGGAAGGACGGCGCGCCGCTCTTCTACGACGAGGTCGGCTACGCGGGACTGTCCGACAGCGCCCGCTACTACATCGGCGGCCTGCTCAAGCACGCCCCGTCCCTGCTGGCCTTCACGAACCCGACCGTGAACAGCTACCACCGGCTCGTCCCCGGCTACGAAGCCCCGGTCAACCTCGTCTACTCCCAGCGCAACCGCTCGGCCTGCATCCGCATCCCGATCACCGGCTCGAACCCGAAGGCCAAGCGCGTCGAGTTCCGCGTCCCCGACCCGTCCTGCAACCCGTACCTGGCGTTCTCGGCGATGCTGATGGCCGGCCTGGACGGCATCAAGAACAAGATCGAGCCCGCCGAACCCGTCGACAAGGACCTCTACGAGCTCCCGCCGGAGGAGGCCCGCGCCATCCCGCAGGTCCCCGGCTCGCTGGAGGAGGTCCTCGCGGCCCTGGAGGCCGACCACGACTACCTCCTCGAAGGCGGCGTTTTCACCCCCGACCTCATCGAGACCTGGATCACGATGAAGCACGAGTTCGAGATCGACCCCATCCGCCTCCGCCCCCACCCCCACGAGTTCGAGCTCTACTACGACATCTGATCGGGAGCACCACCCTTCACATCGCTGAAGGGCCGCGTCCGCCGCGCCTGTTCGAGGTGGGCGCGGAAGGTGCGCGGCGGGCGGCCGGTGACGCGGCGGACGGTGCCGGTGACGCGGCCCTCGGACCCTTCGGCGATGGCGTGGTCCATGTCGGCCAGCATGGCGGCGTACTCCGGCGGCATCCGCGCCGCGAGACGGTCGTGCAGCTGTTCGCGGGACAACCTGCGGTGGACGACCTTCCGGCCGGTGACCTCGGTGATGATCGCGGCGATGTCGTCGTGGCTCAGCGCCTCCGGCCCGGTGAGGACGAGGTCGGTGTTGGGGGCGTGTTCGCCGGTCAGGACGTGGACGGCGACGGCCGCGATGTCGTCTGCGTCGACGAAGCCGACCCGGCCGTCGCCGGTGGCCGTCAGGATCGCGGCGTCCTCCCGGATGCTCCGGGCGTGGACGTGGGCGCCGGTGAAGTTCTGCATGAACCAGGAAGGCCGCAGCACCGCCCACTTCTCGAACAGGACGGGCAGGGCCTTGTGCACCTGTCCCGCCGCCGGGCCGCCCTCGGGTATGGCCGACGAGCTGAGGAGCACCACGCGACGCACGCCCGCCGCGCGGGCCCTGTCGAGGAAGGGCAGCATGACCGTGGCGGGGGCCGTGTCGCCCGGCGGCGGGATGAGGTAGACGCGGCCGACTCCGTCGAGAACGTCGTGGGTGCCGGGCTCGTACCAGTCGAAGGAGACCGGTTCCGTTCCGGGCGGACCCGGCGCCGGGTTCGAGGACCGCCAGCGGGTTCCAGTAGTCGCGGTAGGAGGCGAAGCGCCGTCCTGCGCTCCCCCTGAGGCTCGTTCAGGCGGGATGGCGGCGGTAGCGGCCTGGGGCGGTGCCGTAGGCGCGCTTGAAGGCGTTGGCGAAGGAGAATCCGGAGGCGTATCCCACCTGGGCGGCGATCTCGCTGAGAGGGGCGTCGCCGTCGCGCAGCAGGCGGGCGGCCAGGGTCAGGCGCCACCACGTCAGGTAGGTGAGCGGCGGCTGGCCGATCAGGGTGGTGAAGCGGTGCGCGAAGGCGGCCCGTGAGAGACCGGCCTGGTCGGCGAGGGACTTGACCGTCCAGGGGTGGGACGGGTCGCGGTGGAGGGCCAGCAGCGCGTCGCTGAGGGCGGGGTCGCTGAGCGCGGCTGCCCAGCCGGTCTTCGGCTGGACGGGACGTCCCGCGAACCAGGCGCGCAGGATGTAGACGAGCAGGACGTCCAGCAACGCGAGGACGACCGTGTCGGCGCCTGTGTGCGGGCTCCTGATCTCGTCGCCCAGGAGGTTCACAGCGGCGCGGAGTTGGGTGTGGTGGCCGAGGCGGGCGGGGAGATGGAGCACGTCGGGCAGGTCTCGCAGCAGCGGATGGGCGCGGCCCGGGGTGAGGCGGAAGCCGCCGCAGAGCGTGACGGTGACGGGTCCTTCGTGTCCGATGAAGTCGGTGACGAACTGGTCGTCGTCCTCGATGGGGTCGCAGGCCGCAAGTTCCCTGGACGGGCTGTCGGCCAGGCCGTATCCGTGGCCGTGGGGGAAGAACAGCACGTCGCCGGCCCCCACCGCGACCGGGTCGCCGGTCGGCGGGATGAGCCAGCAGGAGCCCCGCAGGATCACCTGGAATCCGGCCGAGCCGGGCACCGAGGGGAACCGCTGACCCCAGGGGGCGTGCCACGCGACACGGGCCGAGCTGGGCCGGCCGGAGCGCATGACGGCGACCACGTCCGAGAGGAGATCCACAAGGCAAGACTATGCGTTATGAATCGCGGACTCTCAGACATTAATCATCTCGCTCGGCGTCCATACGGTTGGTCGCATGATGAAGGCAGTGAGATTCGCGCGGTACGGCCCGCCGGACGTCATCGAGCTCCAGCGGGTGCCCGTCCCGGCGCCTCGCGCTGGTGAGGTGCTCGTTCAGGTGGCGGCGACCTCGTTCAATCCCACGGAGGCGGCCCTGCGCTCGGGGATGCTGCAAGAGATGTTCACCCTGGCGCTGCCCCACACTTTGGGCTGGGACGTCGCGGGCACCGTCGTCCGGGGTGCGGGCCGGTGGGCGCCCGGCGACCGGGTGATCGGCCGCGTCGACGCCGGCGGAGCGGCGGCCGAATACGTCGCCGCCCCGCCCTCCGTACTGACCGCCGCCCCGGAGAACGTCCCGCTCGCGGAGGCGGCGGCGATCCCCGTGGCGGGCCTGACGGCATGGCAGGCGGTCTTCGAGCACGTGAGGGCATCGCGGGGGCGGACGGTTCTGATCAACGGGGCCGGGGGCGGCATCGGCGGTTTCGCGGTCCAGCTGGCCAAGGCCGCAGGGGCCTTCGTCGTCGCCACGGCCAGTGCCCGCAGCGCCGCCGCGGTCTCGGCCCAGGGCGCGGACGAGATCGTCGACTACACGGCCGGCCCGCTGCCCGGCGACATGGACGCGTTGATCAACCTGGTCCCGGTCGGCTCCGGCGCGGCGGCCCGGCTGGCCGGGCTGGTCCGTCCCGGAGGCACGGCGGTCTCCGTCGTCACCCCCATCCCAGGACATCCACATCTCGTCACGCGCAACGACCCCGCCCAGCTGTCCGAACTGGTCTCCCTGGTCGACGCGGGCGAGGTGACGCTCGACATCGCCGAGCGCCTCCCCCTGTCGGACTTGCCCGCGGTCCACGCCCGCAGCGAGGCGGGCCAGACCCGCGGCAAGATCATCTTTGTCCCCTAGGCCCCGCGCCGCCGAGCATGAGGGCCTCCCGCGGCGTATACGTCGCTCCCGCGCGTGTGTGTCGGGAGGCGCTGGCATCATGTGGGCGGAGTGTGTGGGTTAGGAGCGGGATGACGGACGTGGCCAAGGACGTTCTGCGGGACGCTCACTCGTTGCTGGGGGCCGCGCGGGATCTGCTGGGCGATCATCGCCGGGCCGTCGCCGAGGTGCAGGGGGCGCTCGGGCCGTTGCGGAAGGAGGCGGCGCGGGAGCAGCTCCGGTCGATTCCGCTGGCCCGGCTGAAGGACGTCACGGACGGGCGGCTCCGGCTCGGGCCCCTGGAGGAGGCCGGGTTCACGAGCGTCGCCGATGTGCTGGCGGCCACGCGGTACCGGCTCCAGCTGCTGCCGGGGATCGGGCCGCAGACCGCGCAGCAGCTCCACGCGGCGGCGGGCGCGCTGGCGGAGGCGGCGGAGCGGTCAGTGGGCGTGCGGATCGGCGTGGAGCGGCGCGACGAGGTGACGACGCCGCTGGTCGTCGCGCTGCACCGGCTGGTGAACGCCGGGGCCGAGCTGCCGCGGGCCAGGGCCGCCGCCGGGGACGTGGACGGACGGCTCGGTCCGCTGGTGCGGGACGCGCGGCCGATGGCGTCGTGGTGGCGGCGGGTCTTCGCGCGGCCGTCGCGGCGGGAGCGGGCGCGGGAGGCGGTCGGGGAGCTGGCCGAGGCGCTGCGGGTCGAGGAGGAACGGGGGACGCGGCTGCTGGTGTCGCAGGGGTCGGTCGATCTGCTGCGGCCCGCCGTCTCGGGCGACGAGGCGTGGATCGACTTCGAGCTGCGCGCCGCCGACTATCAGACCCTGCTGGCCGATCTCGCGGCGCTGGTGCCCGAGCGGGAGGCCGCCGAGGGGTTCCTGCCGGGTGATCTGGCGGCGCGGGTGAAGGGCCAGCCGCTGGACGACGGCTACCGGCGGGTGTCGCTTCGTGGTTACCAGTCGTTCGGGGCGCGGTTCGCGCTCGTGCAGGGGCGGGTGATCCTGGGCGACGAGATGGGGCTGGGCAAGACCATTCAGGCGATCGCGGCGATGGCGCATTTGCGGGCGCGGGGGGCGACGCATTTCCTTGTCGCGTGCCCGGCGAGCGTGCTGATCAACTGGGTGCGGGAGATCGAGTCGCGGTGCGAGCTTGCCGCGCATCCGCTGCACGGGGCGGGGCGGGAGACCGCGCTGGACAAGTGGGCCGGGGACGGCGGGATCGCCGTCACGACGCTGGCCACGCTCCATTCACTGGACGTACCGGAGCGTATTGAGCTCGGCATGTTCGTGGTGGACGAGGCCCATTACGCGAAGAATCACGAGACGCGCCGGGCCCAGGCCGTCGCCTATTGGTGCAAACGGACGGAGAATGTCCTCTTTCTGACCGGAACGCCGATGGAGAATAGGGTCGAGGAATTCCGGAGCCTGGTCGCGCATCTGCGGCCGGAGGTGGCGAAGCAGATCCGGCCGCATGACGCGGCGATGGGCGCGCGGGCGTTCCGGTCGGCGGTCGCGCCCGTCTACCTGCGGCGCAACCAGCGGGACGTGCTCGTGGAACTGCCCGAGGTCGTGCACGTCGACGAGCTGGAGGAGTTCAGCAGGGCGGACGCGCGGGCCTACCGGCGGGCCGTGGCCGAGGGCAATTTCATGGCGATGCGCAGGGCCGCGTATGCCGTCCCGAAGAAGTCGGCGAAGCTCGGCCGGCTGGTGGAGCTGGTCGAGGAGGCGGCGGCGAACGAGCTGAAGGTGGTCGTGTTCTCCTATTTCCGGAGCGTGCTGGCCGCCGTCCAGGACGCGCTGCCCAGTGCCAAGGGGCCGATCTCGGGCGATGTCCCGCCGGCGCGGCGCCAGGAGCTGGTGGACGCGTTCACCGCCGAGCAGGGGCACGCCGTCCTGCTGGCGCAGATCCAGGCGGGCGGGGTCGGGCTCAACCTCCAGGCCGCGTCCGTGGTGATCATCTGCGAGCCGCAGGTGAAGCCGACGATGGAGACCCAGGCGGTCGCCCGCGCGCACCGGATGGGGCAGGTGCGGACGGTCCAGGTCCACCGGCTGCTGACGCCCGGCGGCGTGGACGAGCGGATGCTGGAGATCCTCCGGGCCAAGGCCAGGTTGTTCGACGAGTACGCGCGCCGCAGCGATCTCGCGGAGCGGACGCCGGACGCGGTCGACATCTCCGAGCAGGCCCTCGCGCGGCAGATCGTCCAGGAGGAGCAGGAACGCCTCGGCGCGTCCCGACCCTGACGTCCTGACGACCTGGCGCGGAGCCCTCCGGGCGGGGAAGAACCCGGCCCGGGCCGCTGTTCACGTGGGCGGCAGACCAGGGCGATCAGAGGGGATGGCAATGGCCGAGGTCAGGGTGGAGCGCACCGCGGACGGGTTCCAGGCCGTCAACGACCGGGGCGCGCGGGTCGCCATCGGCGACTCGGACGCGCAGGGCGCGTTCACGCCGGTCGAGCTGCTGCTGGCGGCGCTCGGCGGCTGCGAGCTGGTGACCGTGGAGCCGCTGACGGCGCAGCGCGGGCACCGGATGGCGCGGCTAGCCGCGACGGTCCAGGCCGACAAGGTCGCGACGAGCACGCTGGGCACGATCACGATCACCTACGACGTCGAGCTGCCCGAGGGCGACGCCAAGGCCGGGGACGTGCTGAAGGCCGTGGCAGAGCGGGTGCACGAGAAGTACTGCACCGTCGGCAACGCCCTCAGGGAGCCCATGAAGGTCGATCAGGTCGTGTGAGAGAGGGGTCCGGGTGCGCCGATCGGGGGTGGCGGCGCACCCGGACGTCTCTCAGTAGCGCAGGCCGTGCCCGTACGGGTACAGGCCCTTGATCGTGACCGGCAGGCGCCCGCCGGGCTGCTCGCCGAAGACGACGCGCGCGGCGGCCTTGTGCATGGTCAGGTCGACCCGCTGGGTGCGGGCGGTCGTGCCGTAGGTCGCGATGTAGGCCTTGACGTCCGGGTAGGACGTGAGGTCGTACGGCAGCCCGATCGCGAGCGCCGCGACCGGCTTGCCCGTCGCCTGGAGCGCCTTGACGAGCCTGGCCTGCCCCGCGGGCAGCGGCCCGGACGAGAACGTGGTGACCAGGACGCGGTCGGCCGACCCGGCGCGCCGGACGGCCTCGGCGATCTCGGCGTCGGTCGGGTCGGTCGTCGCGGACTGCCAGGCGTCCACCGGGCCGCCGGCGACGCCCGCGACCTGGTCGGCGAACTCCTGGGTCTGGACGGCGCCCGCGACGAGCGTCCGGTCGCCCGAGTCCGGGTCGAAGGGGAGGACGCCGCCCTCGTTGCGGACGAGCGTGGTGGCGGCGAGGCCCATGTTGAGGGCGCGCCGCTGGAAGACGCGGTTCCCGGCGACCTGCTCGGCGGTCCTGGGGTCGGCGTAGCGGTGGTCGGCGACCTTGTACTTGCACTTGAGGCCGAGGATGCGCCGGACGGACTCGTCCACCCGCTCCTCGCTCAGCGAGCCGTCGCGCAAAGCGTCGCTGAGCGCGTCGACCGCCTCGGCGTGGGTCTCGTACTCGCCGGTGGACATGATGATGTCCGCGCCGGCCTCGACCGCCATCACGGTGGCCTCGCGGGTGCCCCATTTCTTGTCGATGGCGTCCATGTCCATGGCGTCGGTGACGATCAGCCCGTCGAAGCCCATCTCCTCGCGGAGCAGGCCGGTCAGGACCTTCGGCGACAGTGTGGCGGGCAGGTCGGGGTCGATGGCCTGGACCACGACGTGCGCCGTCATGATCGAGTCGGCGCCGGCCTCGATGGCGCGCTGGAACGGCGGCAGGTGCACCTTCTCGAGGGTGGCGCGGTCGTACTTGACGGCCGGGAGCTCCAGGTGGCTGTCGAACTCGGTGTCGCCGTGCCCGGGGAAGTGCTTGGGCGTCGCGATCATGCCGGCGTTCCGGTAGGTGCGCAGCTGCGCCTCGACGAGATCGCCGACCAGGTCGGTCCGCTCGCCGAACGACCGGACGCCGATGATCGGGTTGGCGGGGTTGGTGTTGACGTCGCCGACCGGGGCGTAGTTCCAGTGGAAGCCCATCGCGTGGGCCTCCGCCGCGGTGATCGCGGCGGCCTCGCGGGCGAGGCGGGGGCTGCGGGCGGCGCCGAGGCCCATCGCGTTCGGCAGCGGCGTCGTGCCCAGGCGGACGTTGTGGGTGGTGCCGAACTCGAAGTCCCCGGAGACGAGCAGCGGCAGGCCGAGGCGGGTGTCGCGCGCCCATCGCTGCACCTGGTTGGCGTAGCGGGCGGCGAGGCCGGGCGTCGGCGGCTCCCAGGTGAGGATCGAGCCGATCTTCAGGTCCTGGATCGCGCGGCGGGCGTCCTCGGACGCGCTGCCGTCGGCGTTGGCGCCGGTGGACGCCATGACCATCTGGCCGACCTTCTCGGCGCCGGTCATCCTGGACAGCTGCTCGTCGACGTCGCAGCCGCGGTGCCCGCCAGGCGGCGCCTGCGCCCGCGTCTGGCCGTGCGCCTGGGCGGGCGGGGCGAGCGACAGCCCGAGGGCCGCCACCGCGGCGATGGACACGAGGGTCCGGCCGCCGTTCTTCATAATGATCCTCCTCCGGTCATTGGTCTAGACCAGTCCATACCGGTGGCGGGATCAAGGGTGAATGTTGCCAAAATGGCGGCGCTCTCGCACGGGCTCCGGCTAACCGCAGGTCGTCCCGGCAGGCGGGACGGTGCCGTCCAGGAGATAGGCGTGCACGGTCCCGCGGACGCACGGGTGGCCGGTGTCGTAGGCGCCGTGGCCCTGCCCCTTGAGGGTGAGGAGGGTCGCCCGCCCGCCGAGGGCCCGTGTCAGCGCGGGCGCCCACGCGTACGGGGTGGCCGGGTCGCCGGTGTTGCCGACGACGAGGATCGGCGCGGCGGACGGCGCGGAGACCTCCCGGGCCGCGTCGTCGCCCTTCACCGGCCAGCCGGTGCAGTGCAGCAGGCCCCACGCCATCGCCGCCCCGAAGATCGGCGAGGCGTCGCGGAACGCGGGCAGCAGGCTCCTGACGTCGGACGGGGTGTAGCGGTCCGTGCCGTCCGCGCAGGTGATCGCGGTGTTGGCGGCGGACAGATTGGTGTACGTCCCGTCCTCGCGGCGGCCGTTCTGGACGTCGGCGAGCATGAGCAGCAGCGAGCCGTCACGGCGTTCGGCGGCGTCGACGAGGCCCTGCGCCAGGTAGGGCCAGGCGTCGCGGGAGTAGAGGGCGGCGGCGACGCCGGTGGTGCCGAGACTCTGGGTGAGCCTGCGGCCACCGGACGTGGGCAGCGGGGTCCGGTCGAGCCCGGCGAGGAGGCGGCCCACGGATCTCACGACGGACGGGCCGTCCGTCCCCAGCGGGCACGACCGGCGGCCCAGCCGGGCGCAGGCCGCCCCGAAGTCGCCCAGGGCGCGCTGGAACGCGGCGGTTTGCTGGAGCGCGAGATCCTTGCCGCCGAGCCCGGTGTCGACGGCGCCGTCGAGGACGGCCCGTCCGACCCGGCCGGGGAACCGGTGCGCGTACGCCCCGCCCAGCCAGGTGCCGTAGGAGATCCCGAAATAGTGCAGCCGCTCCTCGCCGAGCGCGTCGCGGATCAGGTCCAGGTCGCGGGCGGCGTTCAGCGTGCCGACATGGGGAAGGAGCCTGCCCGACCGCGCCTGGCACTGCCTGACGTAGTCGGCGCGGCCGTCGATGTAGGTCTTCTCCTCGGCGGCGGTGTCGGGGCTGTCGTCGCGGGCGGCGATCTCGTCCATGCGGCGCGGGCCGGCGCACGTCACCGGGGCGCTGCGCCCGACGCCGCGCGGGTCGAACCCGACCAGGTCGTAGCGGGCGCCGAGCTCGGCGTACTCGCCCGCGGCCCGCGCGAGCGTGCCGACGCCCTCGCCGCCCGGGCCGCCGAAGTTGAACACCAGCGAGCCGATGCGATGCCGCCGGTCGGTGGCCGGGACCTTGATCAGCGCGATGTCGATCTTCTCACCGGACGGCCTGGCGTGGTCGAGCGGGACCCGCAGCGTGGCGCAGCGGAAACCGGTGGGCGGCACCGCCGCTCCCGGCGACGGCGCCGGCAGCCCCGCACACCGCCCCCACACCGGCGGACGGACCGTCTCGCCCGGTATGCTTGTCAGGGTCGCGTAGGCGACCGATGTACTGCCAATCGAGTAGACCAGACCGGAAGCGGCCAGCGCGCCGGTACCGACGGCCACAATGCCGGGTATCGCCCTAAAGCGGGCCATTCGTCCCCCTGTTCGTGTCGTGGGGGGCGACGCTGATCTACCCACGGCCTCCTATGCTGACTCCTGATCAACTCCATAGGCTCCTCACGGGGGAGGAGCGGAGGGGGGAGGCGACCCCCGGCCCATCCCCCGAAAGTCCGGATACCGCATCAGGGTCGTACTACTCAAGTCTGAGATGAAGACCATTCGTCGCGGTGATCTCAATTAGGGGGCCGTGCGGCAAAGATGGGTAACATGGCTCAACCCGCCCCCCCAGCAGCCCGCCAGGGCCGGGCCCACCAGGCCCGGCGCGGCGAGCAGCACAAGCCGGCCGCGACGCTGCGGCAACGGGTGCTCACCGCGCCTCCGGTGTGGCGTGAGCTTCTTCTCGTCGTGCTCTTCTACACCGCCTATACGCTGACGCGCATCGTCCTGGTTCAGGACGGCACGGGCCCGGCGTTCGACCACGCCGACCAGATCCTCGGCGCGGAACGCTTCCTCGGGCTGGACGTTGAGCTGTACCTGAACCAGACATTGCTGTCCGTGCCGTGGCTGGCACGCAGCGCGAACATCTTCTACGCCACGGCGCATTTCATCGTGACGCTCGTCGTCGTCCTCTGGCTGTACAAATACCGGCCGCAGCACTACCGGTGGCTCCGCACGTCGATCATGACCGCCACGGGCGTGGCGCTGATCGGGTTCTGGCTCTACCCGCTGGCGCCGCCGCGGTTCCTGCACGACGAGGGCTTCGTCGACCCGGTGACCGCGCTGCACTCGCTCGGCCTGTACGCCAGCGACGCGTCCGGGACGCTGACCAACCAGTACGCGGCGATGCCGTCCATGCACGCCGGGTGGTCGCTGTGGTGCGGCCTCGTCCTGGTCAAGCTCGCCTCGCAGAAGTGGGCCAAGGCCCTCGGCGCGCTCTACCCGGTCACGACCGTGTACGTGATCCTCTCCACCGCAAACCACTACGTCCTGGACGCGGTGGCGGGGTTCGCGCTGATCGCCGGCGCCGCCTGGCTGTCGTGGATCCTCTACACCAGGTGCCCCCAGCCGATCCTGACCGCGCGGGCCGCTCTCTCGGACCGTCTCGCGCACCGTGTCCGGCGCGGCGCGCGCGACCAGGTACCGGGCTCGGCGGCCGCCGTCCGGACCGCCCCCGCGCCCGCGCCCGCGGCGAAGGGCGGCGCCACCCGCTCCACGTACAACTCCGGTCGTACGTCACAACCCGCTTAGCCCGCGCCCGCCCGTTCAGTCGGCGCCGTAGAAGGCCCGGTCGACGACGGCGCGGGCGCGGCGGGCGTGGCGGCGGTAGTCCTCCAGGAGATCACCCGCGCCCGAGTAGCCGAGGACGCGGCCGACGGCGCTGCGCTCCCGGTGGTGGTCGGTGGGCAGCAGGTCGGACGCGCGGCCCCGCACCAGCATGATCGCACCGCGGATGCGGGTGGCCAGCCGCCACGCCTCGGCGAGGACGGCGGCGTCGCCCGCGTCCAGGAGCCGGGCCTCGGAGGCCGCGTCGAGCGCGTCCAGGGTCCGGGTCGTGCGAAGCGCCGGGACCTCGTGCGCGTGCTGGAGCTGGAGGAGCTGCGCGACCCACTCCACGTCCGCGAGGCCGCCGGGGCCGAGCTTGGTGTGCAGCCGCCGGTCGACGCCGCGCGGGAGCCGCTCGGACTCCATCCGCGCCTTCAGCCGCCGGATCTGCCGGACGGCGTCGTCGCCGATGCCCCCGTCCGGCCAGCGGACCGGGTCGATCAGGGCGCGGAACCGGTCGCGCAGCCCGGCGTCGCCGATCAGCGGGTCGGCGCGCAGCAGCGCCTGCGCCTCCCAGGGCTCCGACCAGCGGGCGTAGTAGGCGGCGTAGGACGCCAGCGTCCGGACGAGCGGCCCCTGCCGCCCCTCGGGACGCAGGTTCGGGTCGATCACCAGCGGCGGGTCGGGCGCGGGCAGCGACAGCAGCCGGCGCAGCTCCTCGGCGACGGCGTGCGCGGCCCGGCCGGCGGCCCGCTCGTCCGCGCCGGGCTCGGGATCGTGGACGAACATGACGTCGGCGTCGCTGCCGTAGCCCAGCTCATGCCCGCCGAACCGGCCCATCGCCACGACGGCCGTCCGGGTCGGCAGCGGAGCCCGCGACTCGATCTCGATCTTGTTGACGGCGGCCTGGAGCGCCGCCTCGAGGGTGACGGTGGCGATGTCGGTGAGGGCCTCCCCGACCGTGCGGACGTCCACCAGGCCGAGCAGATCGGCCACCGCGACCCGGAACAGCTCCCGGCGGCGCAGCGACCGCACCACGGCGACCGCCTCCTCGGCGGGCGCGGTCCCCTCGGCGTACCGGCGGACGGCCGCCATGGCCTCCGCACGCAGCGCCTCGACGGGGCGCGGGACCATCCCGGTGTCGCTGCCGAGCAGCGCGACGGCCTCGGGGGCGCGCAGCAGCAGGTCGGTGGCGTAGCGGCTGGAGCCGAGGAGCCACGCCATCCGCTCGGCGACGGTCACCTCGTCGCGCAGCAGCCGCAGGTACCAGGGCGTGGTGCCGAGCGCGTCGCTGACCTGCCGGAACCCGAGCAGGCCCGCGTCCGGGTCGGGCGCGTCGGCGAACCAGCCGAGCATGACGGGCAGCAGCGTCCGCTGGATCGCGGCGCGCCGCGACACGCCCGAGGTGAGCGCCTCGATATGGCGGAGCGCGCCCGCCGGGTCGGCGTAGCCGAGGGCCTCCAGGCGGGCGCCGGCCGCCGCGTGGGTGAGCCGCGCCTCCTCCCCCGGCAGCCGCGCCACGGCCCGCAGCAGCGGCCGGTAGAACAGCTTCTCGTGGATGCGGCGGACCTCGCGGGCGTGCCGCCGCCACAGCGCCGTGAACTCCCTGACCGGGTCTGGGCGCAGGCCGAGGGCGCGGCCGAGGCGGCGCAGGCCGTCCTCGTCGTCCGGGACGAGGTGCGTGCGGCGCAGCCGGTGCAGCTGGACGAGATGTTCCACCCGCCGCAGGAACCGGTACGCCGCCGACAGCGCCGCGGCGTCGTCGCGTCCGACGTAGCCGCCCCGCGAGAGGTCGTCGAGCGCGTCGAGGGTGGCGCGGGCGCGGAGCGTCTCGTCGGACCGGCCGTGGACGAGCTGCAGCAGCTGCACCGAGAACTCCACGTCCCGCAGCCCGCCGGGGCCGAGCTTGAGCTGCCGTTCGGAGTCGGCGGTGCGCTGGTTCAGGTCGGCCTCGACACGGCGGCGCATCGCCTGGACGTCCTCGACGAAGCTCTCCCCCTCGGCGGCGTCCCACACGATCGGGGTGATCATGTCGAGGTAGCGGGCGCCGAGCGCGCGGTCCCCGGCGACGGGACGGGCCTTCAGCAGCGCCTGGAACTCCCAGGTCTTGGCCCAGCGCTCGTAGTAGGCGCGGTGGCTGGCGAGCGTCCGCACCAGCGGGCCCGCCCTGCCCTCCGGGCGCAGCGCCGCGTCCACCTCCCAGAGCGCGCCCTCCTCGGTGCTGGCCGAGCAGGTCCGCATCATCGCCGACGCCAGCCGCGTCGCGGCGCGCAGCGCCGCGTCCTCGTCCGCCCCCTCGCCCCCTTCACTGGCCCCCCGGGCCTCGGCCACGAAGATCACGTCGACGTCGCTGACGTAGTTCAGCTCGCGTCCGCCGCACTTGCCCATGCCGATCACGGCCAGCCGGCACGTCCCGTGCTCGGGGACCTCGGCGCGGGCGATCGCGAGGCCCGCCTCCAGCGCGGCCGCGGCGAGATCGGCCAGCTCGGCGGCGACCTCGGCGACGTCCGCCGCGTCCGCGGCGCCGGTCAGGTCGCGGCCCGCGAGCGCGAGGAGCCGCCTGCGGTACGCGACGCGCAGCGCCACGAGCGTCTCGCGGCCGCGGCCGGACGCCACCGGCTCCCCCGCCGCCGGGTCGGCGCCGACGGCGGCCAGCAGATCGTCGCGGGCGGCTCCGGCCGGGACCGCGTGCCCGTCGCGCAGCACCCGCCAGTGCTCCGGATGCCGGGCGAGCTGATCGCCGAGCGCGGCGCTCACCCCGAGGACGGCGGTGATCCGCTCCCGCGTCCCCGGCTCCCCGGCCAGGGCCTCCCGCAGCTCCCCGCCGGCGCCCTTCGCGTCGGCGGCCGCCAGCAGCCGGAGCAGGCCGTCCAGCGCCAGATCGGGGTCGGCGGTGCCGCCGAGCGCGTCGAGGAGATCGTCTCCGAGGCCGGCGCCGGAGTCGCGCTCGGCGTCCAGCAGGAGCCGCTCGGCGCGGGCCGCGTCGGTGAAGCCGAGCCGCGCCAGCCGTCCCGCGAGGGACGAGCGGCGCTCAGGAGTGCGGGACTCGGTCACGGGCTCCACCGTATTCCCGCGGCCGGTTCACAGGACGGCCAGGAGACGCTTCCGCTCGAACTCGGTCACCTGGCGCCGGTAGTCCTCCCATTCCTGCCGTTTGTTCCGCAGGAAGAAGTCGAACACGTGCTCGCCCAGGATGTCGGCCATCAGCTCGCTGCGCTCCATCGCGTGGATCGCCTCGTCCAGGTCCTGCGGGAGCGGCTCGATGCCGAGGGCGCGCCGTTCGGCGACGGTGAGCGCCCACACGTCGTCCTCGGCGCCCGGCGGCAGCTCGTAGCCCTCCTCGATGCCCTTCAGCCCGGCGCCGAGAATCGCCGCGAACGCCAGGTACGGATTCGCCGCCGTGTCCAGCGACCGGAACTCGATGCGGGTCGAGTGGCCCTTGTGCGGCTTGTACATCGGGACGCGGACGAGCGCCGACCGGTTGTTGTGCCCCCAGCAGATGTACGACGGCGCCTCTCCCCCGGCCCCGGCGGCGGAGCCGACGTTCCCCCACAGCCGCTTGTAGGAGTTGACGAACTGGTTGCACACCGCCGTGATCTCCGACGAGTGCCGCAGCAGCCCGGCGATGAACGCCCGCCCGACCTTGGACAGCTTGTACTCCGCGCCCGGCTCGTAGAACGCGTTGCGGTCGCCCTCGAACAGCGACATGTGCGTGTGCATGCCCGACCCGGGATGCTCGGTGAACGGCTTCGGCATGAAGGACGCGTGCACCCCCTGCTCCAGCGCGACCTCCTTCATCACCAGCCGGAACGTCATGATGTTGTCGGCGGTGGTGAGCGCGTCGGCGTACCGCAGGTCGATCTCCTGCTGGCCCGGGGCGCCCTCGTGGTGGCTGTACTCCACCGAGATCCCCATCGCCTCCAGCATCGTGATCGCGTTGCGGCGGAAGTCGTGCGCGGCGCTGTGCGGGGTGTGGTCGAAGTAGCCGCCCGCGTCGGCCGGCTCGGGCTCGCGGCCGTCCTCCGGCTTGTCGCTGAACAGGAAGAACTCGATCTCGGGGTGGGTGTAGAAGGTGAACCCGAGGTCGGCGGCGCGGGCGAGCGCGCGCTTGAGGACGTAGCGGGGGTCGGCGAAGCTCGGGGTGCCGTCCGGCATGAGGATGTCGCAGAACATCCGGCCCACGCCCGGCGACTCCGACCGCCAGGGCAGCACCTGGAACGTCGACGGGTCCGGCTTGGCGATCATGTCGGCCTCGTGCACCCGGGCGAAGCCCTCGATCGCGGAGCCGTCGAAGCCGATGCCCTCGCCGAAGGCGCCCTCAAGCTCGGCTGGGGCGACGGCCACCGACTTCAGGAACCCGACCACGTCGGTGAACCACAGCCGGATGAAGCGGATGTCGCGCTCCTCCAGCGTGCGCAGCACGAACTCCTGCTGACGGTCCAAAACCTCTCCCTCGGTACGCGTGCTCCCCCGGTACTGCCGCGCCTGACTGCCTGCGCCTACCTCGCAGTATGCCCCGCCGCTGTTACCGCGACGTTACGCGCGCCCGTCCCGTCAGAACGTTCCCGCTGACCGGAAGATATCCGACTTATTCCCCCTCTCCGACCCGTGCCGCCGCCGGATCGAGGACGCGGGACAGGAACGTCCGCGTCCGCTCGTGGGACGGGTCGTCGATCACCCGCGCGGGCGGGCCCTCCTCGACGACGACGCCGCCGTCCAGGAACACCACCCGGTCGGCGACCTCGCGGGCGAAGCTCATCTCGTGGGTGACCACGAGCATGGTCATCCCCTGCTCCGCCAGCCTCCGCATGACGCCGAGGACGTCGCCGACGAGCTCGGGGTCCAGCGCGGACGTCGGCTCGTCGAACAGCATCACCTCGGGGCCCATCGCCAGCGCCCGGGCGATCGCGACGCGCTGCTGCTGCCCGCCCGACAACTGCGCCGGATAGGCCCCGACCTTGTCGGCGAGCCCGACCCGCTCCAGGTTCTCCCGCCCGATCCGCTCCGCCTCGGCCTTGCCGCGCCGCAGCACCTTCCGCTGCGCGATCACGACGTTGCCGAGGGCCGTCAGGTGCGGGAACAGGTTGAACGACTGGAACACCATCCCGATCCGGCGGCGGACGGCGTCGATGTCCACGTCGGGGTCGGTGACGGTCGCGCCGACGACCGTGACCGTCCCTGAGGTCGGCTCCTCCAGCAGGTTGACGCAGCGCAGCAACGTCGACTTGCCCGACCCGGACGGCCCGATGACGCAGACGACCTCGCCCGGCTCGACGCGGAAGTCGATGCCGCGCAGCACCTCGTTCGCCCCGAACGACTTGCGCAGCCCGGCGATCTCGATCGCGCCCCGCCCGCCCCCGTCCGCCACAGGCTCCTTCATCGGGCCTCCTGTTGCCGTGCCTCAAGCCGCCGGGCCAGCAGGCTCAGCGGGATCGTGATGAGCAGGTAGCAGATGCCCGCCACGATGATCGGGGTGGTGTTGCCGACCTGGCCCGCCAGGTCGCGGCCGAACTTGGTGAGCTCCCGCTCCTCCAGCGTGATGCCGAGGAACAGCACCAGCGAGGAGTCCTTGCAGAGCAGCACCAGCTGGTTGGTGAGCGGCGGGATGATGATCCGGAACGCCTGCGGGATGATGATCGACCGCATCGCCCGGGTGTGCGACATGCCGAGCGAGCGCGCCGCCTCCATCTGCCCCTTCGGCACGGCGACGATGCCGGCCCTGATCGTCTCCGCCATGTACGCGGCGGCGGCGAGGGCGAGCGCCAGGCCCGCCTGGCCCACCGCGCCGCCGGGGATGTTCGTCCCCGGGAACGCCAGCGGCACGCCCACGCCCACGAAGATGAAGATCAGCAGCAGCGGGAGGCCGCGGAAGATCTCGATGTAGGCGGTCGCGAACGCCCGGTACGGCGGCACCGACGACAGCCGCATCAGCGCGATGACGAGCCCGCCGGCGAGGCCGAGCCCGAACCCGACCGCGGTGTAGACGGCGGTGTTGCGCAGCCCGACCGTGATGACGTCGGGGAACAGGTCCTTGGCGACGTCCCAGTTGGCGAAGTTCCGGTGCAGCGTGCCCCAGTCGGCCAGCACGGCGATCAGGACGACGACGGCGATGAACAGCCCGTACTGCCCGCCGAGCGAGAGCTGCCGGCGGCGGCGCCGGGACAGCCCGCCCCGCGCCCCCGTGATCGGCGGTTCGGTGTTGAACGGCTCGGCCGTCACGATCCGCTGCCGCCCGCCGCCGGGGGCATGGGGCCGATCCACTTCTCGTAGATCCGCTTGTAGGTGCCGTCGGACCTGGCCTGCGCGATCGCCTGGTTCGTCATCTTGACCAGCTCGGGGTTGTGGCCCTTGCGCATCCACATGCCGTACTGCTCGCCGGTGTTCAGGTTCGCGACCAGCTCGTACTTGGCGTTCGCCGGGTCCTTCAGCCAGCCCCTGACGACCGGGTCGTCCTGGACGATCACGTCCACCTGGCCGGTGCGCAGGCCGTCCAGCTCGGCGCTGGAGTTGTCGAACGAGCGCGGGTCGAGGCCCCTGCCCCGGACGAACTCCTCACCGGTCGTGGCGGCCTGGGAGCCGATCTTGAGCTTCTTGGCCTTGACGTCGTCGAGCGAGGTGATGCCGCTGCCCTTCTTCGCCATCAGCGACTGCGTCGCGTCGAAATAGGGCTGGGACACGTCCATGAACTTCACGCGGTCCGGTTTGATGGTCATGCCGCCCATCTGGATGTCGCATTTGCCGGCGTTCAGCGCGGAGCCTGTCCGCATCGTCTCGAACGGCGTGTCGACGATCTTTTGCGTGACGCCGAGTTTCTTCGCGACGAGGTCGATGATGTCGACGTCGAAGCCGACGACCTTGCCCGTGCTCTTGTCCTCGTACTGGAACGGCGGATAGGGAAGGTGGGTGCAGGACGTCAGCGCGCCCTTCTCGACGAGCTTCACACCCTGCACGGTGGCGCCCTCGTCGCCGCCGCACGCCGACGCGGTGAGCGCCATGGCGGCGAGGCCGGCGCCCAGTGCCCAACGCGTAGTTCGTCTGGACACGTTTCCTCCTGTGGGAGCGTTTTGCGCGATCATCGAACTATGCCACGCCAGGCGCGGGCTCGCCCGTGACCATCCCCGCGTATCCGTTTCCCGAAAATTGACGTGGCGATCATGGTCAACGGCGTGCGGTGATCATTAACGTGGGCCAGGTCGTGGACATCTCTCTTCTTCTCTCGATGACCGACCGGGTGCCCGCGCTGGCGGCCCCGTCGGCGATGCATCCTGAGTCGTGGCGGCTGGGCGCGCAGGTGGAGACCTGGGCGCGCGGCCGCGGGCTGGTGCTCGGAGATCCGGACACCTCGCCGCTCGGCCGGGCGCGCTGCGAGCGGCTCGCCGCCCGCGTGTTCCCGGCCGCCGACCTCGCCGCGGTCGACCTGTTCGCCCGCTGGCTGACCTGGGCACTCGCGCTGGACGACACGATGGACCACGCGCCCCTCGCCGACAGCGGCAGCGCGGTCCACGCGATGTACGACGACCTGCTGCGCGCGATGCGGCGCGGCCACGCCCGTCCGGGCGCCAGGCCGCTGGAGGCCGCGCTGGTGGAGCTGTGGCAGGCCACGTCCAAGGGCATGAGCCGGGAGTGGCGCCGCCGGTTCATGCTGCAGCTGGAGGCGCACCGGGACGGCTGCGCGGAGGAGTCGGTCAACCGCCGGATCAGGCACGTCCCGACGGAGGCGCAGTTCGCGCCGCTGCGCCGCCGCGCGTGCGGGCCGTTCCTGTACGACCTGGTGGAGCCCGTCCTCGGCGTGGAGCTTCCGGCGCGGCTGCTGCGGACGCCGCGGTGGAAGACGCTCGCCGCCAGCGTCGCCGACGTGGTCGCCTGGTCGAACGACGTCGCCTCGCACGAGCTGGAGTCGGCGCGCGGCGACGTCCACGACCTGCCCGCCGTCCTCGCCGAGGCGCACGGGCTCGATCCGGCCCAGGCCGCCGACCTCGTCGCGAACAAGATCGCCGACCGGCTCGAGGACGCGTGGACGGCGGCGCGCAAGCTGCCCGAGATGCTGGACAGGCTGGAGCTCACCGTCGCGCAGCGCGCCGCCTGCGCGCAGGTCGTCAAGGTGCTGCTGGACACACCGCGCGCCCACGTGGACTGGCTCGCCGAGTCCGGCCGCTACGAGCCGCCCGCCGCGAGCCCCGAGCCCCTGCGCCTGGACGCGCTGGCCTCCCTGCGCTGACTTCCCTGCGCTGACCGGGGTCAGCCGGCCGACGCCTCCGCGAGGGCGTCGCCGGCGCCGGTGCGGACGTAAAGGACGCGGCGGCCCATGCGGTGCCCGGTGACGAGGCCGCAGGCGCGCAGGACGCCGAGGTGCTGGCTGACCGCGCCGGCCGTCACGTCCATCCGCCGCGCCAGCTCCGTCGTCGACGCGGGCGTCGCGAGCGCGGTGAGCAGCGCGGCGCGGCGGCGGCCGATGAGGGCGGCGAGCGCGTCCTCCCGCCGCCCGGGCGGCGGGCCGGTCTCCCAGAGGGTCGCCACGCCGTTCGGCGGGTAGCTGAGGATGGCCTGGTAGGGCGGGATCATCACCGACACGTCCGGCCAGACGAACACGCTCGGGATGAGCATCAGGCCACGTCCGGCCAGGCCGCCGCTGAACGTCCAGCGACGGTCGACGCGGAGGGTCCCGGACCGCCAGGAGACCGCCTCGTGCAGGTCGCCGAACACGCCGGCGGCGCCCTCGACGGCGAGCGCGCTCGTGCGGCGCAGGACGTCGCCCTCCAGCAGGTCCCGGATGCGCGGCCAGAACGGTTCCACGGCCAGGGTCCAGTAGCGTTCGAGCAGGTCGACGAGCGTCTTCAGGGTGCGTTCCGGATCGGCGGCCATCTCCGCGCGGACGGCCGAGGGCGGGCCGCCGTCCTCCCGCCAGGCGAGTTCGGCGGCGACGACCCCGGGCGGTGTGGCGCGGACGATGTCCAGCTCGGCGTCCAGGTCGGGCAGCGGCCCCACCGGCGGCGGGGTGAGGAAGTCGGGGTAGTAGCCGACGGGCGGGACGGCCTCCCGCAGCGGGCCGAGGTCGAGCCCGCGCAGCCGGGGCCGGACGGCGTGCACCCAGGGCAGGTGCAGCGCGTGCCCGGACGGGTCGGCGAGCACCCGCAGGCTGCGCACCATCTCGCACAGCGGGGAGAACGCGAACCTGACCCGGGCGGCGTCGTCCGGGGTGAACACGAACTCGATCATTTAGTCCAGGCTAAAGGATTACCGGGCGGGGCGGGGAGCCGTCACCATCGTGAAAGTGACGACTCTGGAAGACAGTCCTGTCGACCCCGTCCCCGGCAGGTTCTCGGCCTTCTTCGCCCCAAGGGTTGGCGGTCTCCCCCGCGCGTTCTGGGCGCTGTGGACGGGAACGCTCCTCAACCGGCTCGGCACCATGGTCCAGCCGTTCCTGGGCCTCTACCTGACGAGCTCGCGCGGGCTGTCGCTCGGCGAGGCGGGCCTGGTGATGGCGACCCTCGGCGCGGGATCGCTCTGCGGGACGATCACCGGCGGCGCGCTCGCCGACCGGATCGGGCGGCGCGCCACGCTGACGCTCGCGACCGTCGGCAGCGGCGTCAGCCTGCTGGCGCTCGGCTACGCCCACGGGATCGCCGCGATCGTCGCGGCGGCGCTGCTGGTCGGCATGCTGCTGGACATGCACCGGCCCGCCGCGCAGGCGATGGTCGCCGACATCATCTCCCCGCACGACCGGCCGCGCGCGTTCGGGCTGCTGTTCTGGGCGATCAACCTGGGCTGGGCGGTCGCGATGGTGATCGGCGGCGCGCTGGCGCAGCAGGGCTTCCTGTGGCTGTTCTGGATCGACGCGCTCACGTGCGCCGGGTTCGGCGTGCTGGTGTGGCGGGCCATCCCGGAGACGCGCGCCCGCGACCACGGCGGCACGGGCGTGCTCCAGGGGTTCGGCGTGGTGCTGCGCGACCGGGTGATGGTCGGGTACGTGCTGATCAGCGTCGTGTACGTCTTCGTCCTCATGCAGGGCATGACGACGATGCCGCTGGCGATGAAGGAGGACGGTCTCGGCCCGCGCGACTACGGTGTCGCGATCGCCGCCAACGGGGTGGTGATCATCATCGTCCAGCCGCTGGTCAACGCGTGGCTCGCCCGGCGGGACCACAGCCTGGTGATGGTCGCGGGCTTCACCGTGGTCGGGGTCGGGTTCGGGCTCACGTCGCTGGCGTCGTCACTGGCCGCCTACACCGCGGCGATCCTGGTGTGGACGTTCGGGGAGATCACCGCGGCGGCCGTGCTGCAGGCGGTCGTCGCCGACCTCGCCCCCGCCGACCTGCGCGGACGCTACAGCGGCCTGTACGCGACCGCGTGGTCCGGCGGTTTCCTGCTCGCGCCGCTCGGCGGGACGCAGCTGCTCGCCGCGGGCGGCGCGCCCGCGCTGTGGCTGACCTGCGGCGGCCTCGCGCTGGCCGCGGCGGGCGCGCTGCTCGCGCTCGCCCCCGCGATCCGGCGCCGGCACGACGCTGTGCTCAAGGCCACCTTCTCGTCAAAGTGACGAAACCCGTTGGCCCGATCTATCCTTGGTGGGTGGCACAACTCAGGATCGCGCTCGCGCAGGTGAACTCGACCGTCGGCGATCTCGACGGCAACGCCGGCACAGTCGTGGAATGGGCCCGGCGCGCCGCCGACGCGGGCGCGCACCTGGTCGCGTTCCCCGAGATGATGCTGACCGGATACCCGGTGGAGGACCTCGCGCTCCGCGCGTCCTTCGTCGAGGCGTCCCAGGCGGCCCTCGAACGCCTCGCCCGGCGGCTCGCCGGCGAGGGCCTCGGCGACCTGCCCGTCGTCGTCGGCTACCTCGACCGGCGCACGGTCGGGCTCGTCCGGCCCGGGCAGCCCGCCGGCGCCCCGCTGGACGCCGCCGCGTGGCTGCACGGCGGCGAGGTGCTGGTCCGCTCGGCCAAGCACCATCTGCCGAACTACGGCGTGTTCGACGAGTACCGGATCTTCGTGCGCGGCGACCGGCTGCCCGTCGTCCGCGTGCACGGCGTCGACGTCGCCACCGTCGTCTGCGAGGACCTCTGGCAGGACGGCGGCCCGGTCAGCGCCGCGGCGGCCGCCGGCGCCGGGCTGCTCCTCGCCGTCAACGCCTCCCCCTACGAGCGCGACAAGGACGACGCCCGCCTCGACCTGTGCGCCCGCCGCGCCCGCGAGGCCGGCTGCGCGCTCGCCTACGTCAACCTGGTCGGCGGCCAGGACGAGCTGGTCTTCGACGGCGACTCCGTCATCGTCGGCGCCGGCGGCGCGCCGCTCGCCCGCGCGCCGCGGTTCGCCGAGCACCTCCTCGTCGCCGACCTCGCGCTGCCCGCGGGCGCGCCGTCCCCCGAGCCGCGCGACGGCACCGCCGTGGACGCGCTGGACGGCACCACGATCACCATCGACCGGCACGTCCTGTCGGCCGATCCGCTGCCCGCCTACCCGGTCGAGCCGCAGACCGTCGCCGAGCCGCTGGACGACCTCGCCGAGGTGTACGCGGCGCTCGTCCTCGGGACGCGCGACTACGTCCGCAAGAACGGGTTCCGGTCGGTCGTCCTCGGCCTGTCGGGCGGCATCGACTCGGCGCTCGTCGCCACCATCGCCTCCGACGCGATCGGGCCGGAGAACGTCCACGTCGTGCTGCTGCCGAGCCGCTACTCGTCCGAGGGCTCGGTGGTCGACGCGGAGGAGCTCGTCAAGCGGCAGGGCGTCAACGCCCGCACCGTCCCCATCGCGCGGATGGTGGAGGCGTTCGAGGCGCAGCTCGACCTGCACGGCCTCGCCGAGGAGAACCTCCAGGCCCGGATCCGCGCGAACATCTGGATGGCCCTGTCGAACGAGCACGGCCATCTCGTCCTGACCGGCGGCAACAAGAGCGAACTCGCCACCGGGTACTCCACCCTCTACGGCGACTCCGCCGGCGGTTTCGGCCCCATCAAGGACGTCTTCAAGCTCACCGTCTGGGACCTCGCCCGCTGGCGCAACACGCGGGCGGGCAGGAGCACGCCGTTCCTGCACCCCTTCGCGGACGAGCCCATCCCCGAAGCGATCATCGCCAAGGAGCCGTCGGCCGAGCTGCGCCCAGGCCAGCGCGACGTCGACAGCCTGCCGGCCTACTCCGTCCTCGACCCGATCCTCACCGACTACGTCGAACGCGACATGGGCCGCGACGCCCTCGTCGCCGCCGGCCACGACGCCGCCGTCGTCGACCGCGTCATCCGCCTGGTCGACCTGGCCGAGTACAAACGCCGCCAGTACCCGCCCGGCCCGAAGATCACCCCGAAGAACTTCGGCCGCGACCGCCGCCTCCCCATAACCAACCGCTGGCGCGAACGCTGACCCACGCCCGGGTTGGGGTCCGGGCCGGTCACGGGCGCAGGCGCTTCATGGGCGCGCCGCGGCGCCACAGGAACGTGGCGGGCGAGCACGGGTCGTCGGACGACGCGTGCATCTCCTCGGTGACCGAGGCGAACGCGGAGAGCGCGTCCCGCCCGGACGGGGGTAACGCGTGGAGCAGCATCGTGCTGTGCGTCGGCACCGAGAACAGCGCCCCGGCGGCGTCCGCCTCGGGGACGAACCGCGCGATCTCGGTGAACAGCACCGGGACGTACCGGGATCCCGGCTTGCTGACGACGCGGACCGACTCCCGTAGCGTGAGGGGCTGGTCGCGGACATCGGCGTCCGCCACCTCCTCGTGGGTGCGGGTGACGACGTGGCCGAGCCGCCGCAGCCCGAGCAGGCTCGCGCGCCTTCTGGTGAGCGGGCCGCCGTACTTCGGATGGTCGATGACGATCACGCCGTCGAAGAACGGCCCGGCTGGGACCGCCATCAGCGGCCCGCGCTCGGCGTCGGAGAGCTTCGGCACGACGCGCAGCCGCAGCAGTTCCCGTACGTCCCCGAGCAGCTCGATGTCGGCGATGGACAGCACGACGAGGTCGCCGGCCTCGCGGATCCAGTCCTCGACGATCCGTGGCCACCGTCCGGCGGGCTCCCGGGCGCACCGCTCCAGGGCCACCCAGGTGGAGACGCCGCGCGCGTACCGGCCCACCGGGAAGACCACCCGGGCGGTGGGGGCGTCGAAGGTCGCGCCGGGGAACACGGCGGGCAGCAGCTCCTCGACGAGGGCGTGCACACGGCCCGACACCTCGATGATCGGCATGTCCATCGATACCTCCCGAGGTCCGCGACCCGGCCCGGCCGTGGGAGCGGGAGCGGAGCGGACGGAGCCGGGCCGGTCCGCTTCGCCGGGGTTCGTCCTGACGAGAGGGGCGGGCGCCGGCCGAGGATCCGCTATTCGCGGTGGTGGCTCTCGCCGGGCCAGGTCTCGCCGGGCCAGCCGGGGACCTGTTCGGACGCGTCCGGGTCGACGCCGGGGACGGTCTGCTCGCACCACACGACCTTGCCGGCGGCGGTGCGGCGGGTGCCCCAGCGGTGCGCGAGCTGGCTGACGACGAGGAGGCCGCGGCCGTTCTCGTCGTCGTCCTCGGCGCGGCGGAGCCTGGGCAGCGCGGCAGAGCGGTCCAAGACCTCGCAGACGAGCGTGCGTTCCAGCAGGAGGCGCAGCTCGATCGGGCCGGGCGCGTAGCGCAGCGCGTTGGTGATCAGCTCCGACGCCAGCAGCTCGGTGGTGTAGCCGAGCTCCTCCAGGCCCCAGTCCTCCAGGCGGCTGGAGACGAGGCCGCGGGCGCGGCGGACGGCGGCGGGGTCGGCGGGCAGGGTCCAGGAGGCGTAGCGGTCCTCGGGGAGGCGGCGCAGCCGGGCGATGAGCACGGCGATGTCGTCGCGGTGCTGGTCGGCGTACACGCCGGCGAGGGTGGCCTTCGCGAGGTCTTCCATCGAGTGGTCGACGGAGTCGGGGCCGAAGACCTGCTGGAGGCGGGCGAGGCCGTCGTCGATGTCGCGGCCGCGGTTCTCGACGAGGCCGTCGGTGTAGATGACGAAGAGGCTGCCGTCCTCGACGGTGAACTCGCGGCTCTCGATCGCGGCGCCGCCCGCCACGCCGAGCGGCGGCGCGGGCGGGACCTGAAGGTACTCGTTGTCGCCGTTCGGCCCGGCGAGCAGCGGCGGCAGATGCCCGGCGGACGCGATCTCGATCGTGCCGGTGGTCGCGTCGTACACGGCGTACACGCAGGTGGCGAAGTGCGGTTCCTGCTCGCCCAGCTCGATCATCAGCTCGTGCATGACGTGCAGCGCGTCGGCGGGCGGCAGCTCCAGGTTCGCGAGCGTGTGCAGGGCGGTGCGGAGCCGTCCCATCGTGACGGCGGCGCGGACCCCGTGCCCGGCGACGTCCCCGACGATCAGGGCGACGCGGGCGCCGGGCAGCGCGATCGACTCGTACCAGTCGCCGCCGACCTCGACGAGCTTGCTGCCGGGCAGGTAGCGGTGCCTGACCTCGACCGACGACGGCGCGGACAGCCGGTTCGGCAGCAGGCTGCGCTGCAGCGCCAGGGCCGTCGCGCGCTCGCGGCTGAACAGCCGCGCGTTGTCGATCACGATCGCGGCGCGGGTGGCGAACTCCATGCCGATCTCGACGTCGTAGGCGTCGAACTTGCGGAAACCGGGGACGCGGGTGCAGGCGAGGAACCCGAGCAGCGTGTCCCTGGCGATCATCGGGAGCAACACCATCGAGACGCCGGACAGCAGTTCCCCGGCGGGGCGGCGGCGCCACCTCCGGCCGATCTCGGTCGCGTTCTCCGCGGCGATGTGCGGCAGGTGGACGGGACGGGCCGTGTCCATGACCTCCCGGTACGGGGTGCCCTCGGGGAACACCAGCACCTCGCCGACGGGGAACGTCGACGTCCACGCCGCGTTCCCGTCGTCGGAGGTGACGGCGATGCGGCGCAGCACCGCCGAGCCCGACTCCTCGTGCACCTCGTCGGCGGCGACCAGGCTCTCCAGCACCAGCACCGACGCGGCGTTGCAGTAGTGCGGGACGACGACGTCGACGAGGCCGCGCGCGGACTGGTCGAGGTCGAGGGACGCGCCGAACCGGGTGAGCTGGTCGTCCATCAGGGCACGCCGCATGAGCGCCGGGTCCTGGTAGCGCTCGCTCGGCGGCAGCGCGACCCGGACGAACAGCAGCCCCGCCGGGGCGGCCGCGCCGGTGTCGCCGCCGACCAGCGGCTGCGCGGTCACGACGGCGTCGGTGGACGTGCCGTCGCCGCGCAGCACGGTCATGACGCCGTTGCGCTCCTGCCCGGCGTCGTTGGCCTCCAGCAGCGCCTCGAGCTCGGCCTTGCCGTCGTCTCCCACCAGTTCGGCGGCGAGATGGCCGATCAGGTCTTCGGGGGCCCGGCCGAGGACGGCCCGGGCGTTCGGACCGCATTGCACGATCCGCCGGGAACCGTCGATGCCCAGCACCAGCGTCCGGGACGCGGAATCGGTCGCGGGCGCATCGCCTCGCGGCGCCATGACGGATCTCACCTGACGCGCTCCCAGACTGCCGGTCGTTTCAGCCCTACCCAGCGACAGTATGGGGCATGACACCGTTTCAAGGGGAGAAGATCACGCTTACCACGTCGAAATCCCTTCGGTATATGTCCCTCTCGGACACAATCCGGGCGCTCCCCGGCCCGATCGGCCGCCCGATCGGGGCACCGCCCGGCCGGACGAGGGCGCCCGGCGGACCCCCGGACGAGGGCGCCCGGCGGGGCTTCGGGCGGGGCTTACGGCGGGGCTTCGGGCGGGGCTTGCGGCGGGGTCCGCGGGAATGGCGGGGGCTACCAGAATCGTTCCCCAAGTGGCACGATCGGTTCCGTCTGGGTACGCCACCGTGGCGCCTCAAGACCGGAGGTTCTCGCATGTCTTCTTCTGTCGCACCCCCCGCGCAGCCGACCGCACTCTACGGAGGTACGAGCGGGCGAAGGGTGACCGTACGCGACATCGCCGCCGCCAAGGAGCGGCACGAGAAGTGGCCGATGCTCACCGCCTACGACGCGCTCACCGCGCGGATCTTCGACGAGGCCGGCATTCCCGTGCTGCTCGTCGGCGACTCCGCCGCGATGGTCGTGTACGGCTACGACTCGACCATCCCCGTCACCGTCGACGATCTGATCCCGCTCACCGCGGCCGTCGTCCGCGGCTCCAAACGCGCCATGGTGGTCGCCGACCTGCCGTTCGGGTCGTACCAGACGGGCGTGACCGAGGCGCTGTCCGCCGCGACGCGGTTCCTCAAGGAGACCGGCGCGCACGCGGTGAAGCTGGAGGGCGGCCGCCGGATCCTGCCGCAGGTCGAGGCGATGGTCGCCGCGGGCATCCCGGTGATGGGCCACCTCGGCCTCACCCCGCAGTCGGTGAACGCCTTCGGCGGCTACCGGGTGCAGGGCCGCGGGCAGGACGGCGAGGAGCTGATGGCGGACGCCAAGGCCCTCGAAGCGGCCGGGGTGTTCGCCGTCGTGCTCGAATGCGTGCCCGAGGAGCTCGCGGCGCGGGTCACCTCGTCGCTGTCGGTCCCGACGATCGGGATCGGCGGCGGCAACCAGACGGACGCGCAGGTCCTCGTCTGGCAGGACATGGCCGGGCTCACCCCGCACACGGCGAAGTTCGTCAAGAAGTTCGCCGACATGAACACGCTGCTCGGCGAGGCCGCCCGCAGCTACGCCGACGAGGTCGTCAGCGGCGTCTACCCGGCGCCGGAGCACACCTACCGCTGACCGGGGCGGGCCGCCCTGGCCGATACCGGCCGCCTGTGGCGGCCGGTCACCGGTCGGGGTTGGCGCGGGCCAGATCCGCCTGGGCGGCCTCGCCGTCGCCGCCCTCGCGGGTCCGGCCGTCACGGGGCGGGGGGACGCGGCGCGCGTCCGCCGGGTCGTCGGTCATGATCTCGGCGCGGAGCGTCTCGACCGCCGACCTGAGCACGTCGGGCCCGGCGACGTTCATCAGCAGCAGGCCGAGGTTGAGGGCCATCTGCTTGTCGGTCATCTCGCTGCCGGCGAGGGCGTCCACGGCGGTCCGCAGGTCGGCCTGGTCCTCGGCGGACACGTTCTGCAGCAGCCCGAGGCAGTAGGTCGGCAGGGCGAGCCGCGACTTGGCGAACGACACGCCCCGCATGATCTCGCCCGCCTCGTGGGCGCGGGTCTTGGCCTGCATCCGGTCGACGCCGCGGTCGGCGGCGGCGAGCAGCGAGGTCAGCAGCGTGCTCGGCCCGACGGCGACGTCTTCGTCCCCGACCCGGACGGTGAAGATCGCGCTGCGGAACACCATCATCGAGCCGAAGCTCGCCACCAGCACCTGCGTGGCGGCGACGACGTCCGGTGAGTGGACCCCGAACCGCCAGTCGAACGTGTGCAGGACCAGCAGCGAGCCCGCGCCCGCCGCCCCGTTGATCGCCACGTACGCCCAGGTGCTCGGCACCCGGACCAGCGTGGTGGGCCGGTCCCGGTACCGGCTGACGAGCTCGGCGATGCCGACGAGGCAGCTCAGCGAGACGGCGACGACGTATCCGATCATCCGGCCCGGTTCACCCCTCGGTCAGCCGTCCGGCTCGGTCAGCCTGACGATCTCGTCGATCTCGCGTTCCACGGCGACCAGGCCGCGCTCGCGCAGCACGTCGACGGCGTTGGCCACCTCCAGCAGCCCGAGCCGCGTCGCGTGGTGGATCCGCTCCAGCGACATCGGCCCGCGCGCGGACCTCAGCTGGGCGAGCACGCGCCTGCGCGCGTCCTCGGCGTCCGGCGGCCGCTCGCCGGGCGCGCCGGGCGCGACCGGGTACTCACCAGGGGCGCGGTCGTACTCGCCGGTGGCCGGCCGCGCCGCCGCGCCCCGCCCGGACGAGGTCAGGAACGCGCTCCACGGGTCCGCCGACCGGATCTCTCTCATCTCCACCCCGTCTGATCGCCATGGCGATGATATGTCACGGTTCAGACGCCCCGGAGGCGGAAACCGCTCCCGCGAACCGTCAGATACCGTCCTCGCTTCCCTCTTCGCGCCCGTCCGCGGCCCGGGGCCGGTGGGTGGAGCGCACGACGATCAGCCGGTCGCCGAAGCGCAGGTGCCCGCATCCGGGATGGTCGAACGGCAGCGTCCGGCCGTCCCGGATCACGGCGAGGGCCGGCTCGGGCACCGCCTTCAGCGGGCCGCCGATCTCGTCCCCGCGCACCTCGCGCTCGGCCAGGTCGAGGCCGCTGCCCCGCTCCATCAGGTCCTCGATGACCTCGCTGACGCTCGGCTGGACGGTGGACACCCCGAGCAGCCGCCCGGCCGCCTCCGACGACGTCACCACATGGTCGGCGCCTGACTGCCGCAGCAGCGGGACGTTCTCGGACTCGCGCACCGAGGCCTGGATCCCCGCCGCCGGGTTGAGCTGCCGCGCGGTCAGGGTGATCAGCACGGCGGTGTCGTCGCGGGCGCTCGCCACGACGATCTCCCTGGCCCGCTGGACGCCCGCCTGGGTCAGCACGGAGCTGCGCGTGGCGTCGCCGACGATGCCGACGAACCCGGCGTCGGTCGCCTCGGCCACCACGCGGGGGTCGGGATCCACGACGACGATCGACTCGCGGTCGACGCCGGCGCTCAGCAGTGTCTTGATGGCGGCGCGGCCCTTCGTGCCGTAGCCGGCCACCACGATGTGGTCGCGCACGCGCGCCCTCCAACGGGATTTGCGCCAGTCCTGGCGGGTGCGTTCCGCGAGGACCTCCAGTGTGGTGCCGACCAGGACGATCAGGAACAGCACCCGCACGGGCGTGATGAAGACGATGTTGACCAGCCGGGCGCCCTCCCCGACCGGGGTGATGTCGCCGTAGCCGGTGGTCGACATCGTCACCGAGGCGTAGTAGAAGGCGTCGAGCAGCGACACCTTGCCGTCGCCGTTGTCGTTGTAGGCGTCGCGGTCGGCGTAGACGACGGCCACCACGGCGAACAGCAGCGCCAGCGCGATGCCGACGCGCTTGCCGACCGCGCGCAGCGGGCCCGTCGCGGTCGTCGGGAGCAGGACGAGCGGGCGCCGCGCCGCATCCGGATCGTTCATCTCGGCCCCGGGACGGTCAGACGTCGGTGACGCGCAGGCCGGCGTGGGCCTTGTAGCGGCGGTTGATCGAGATGAGGTTCGCGGTGAGCGCCTCGACCTGGTGGGCGTTGTGCAGCCGGCCGCCGTAGACGCCGCGCATGCCGGGGATCCGGCCGGCGAGGGCCTGGACGAGGTCGGTCGCCTCCCGGTCGTCGCCGAGGACGAGGACGTCCAGCTCCATCCCGGCCACGCCGGGGTCGAGCAGCAGCTTGGCGGAGACGTGGTGGAACGCGGCGACGACGCGGCTGCCGGTCAGCACGGCGGCGGCCTGCTCGGCGGCGCTGCCCTCCTCGACCGGCAGCGCGAACGCGCCCTTGCCCTTCTCGAAGCCGAGCGGGTTCACGCAGTCGACGACGATCTTCCCGGCGAGCTCGGCGCGCAGCGACTCCAGCGTGGCCCGGTGCCCCTCCCACGGCACCGCGACGATCACGACGTCGGAGCCGGCGGCGGCGACCGGGTTCCCCGCGCCGGAGACGGGCAGGCCCGCGTCCGCGTCGGCCAGGTCGTCGGCGGCGGCCTGCGCGCGCTCGGCCTTGCGCGACCCGATCGTCACCCGGTGCCCGGCGAGCGCGAACCGGCGCGCCAGCCCCTTGCCCTGGTCTCCGGTGCCGCCGAGGATGCCGATCGACAGGCCGCTCACGTCCGGGAGGTCGTGGGGCGTCGCGCGCTGCTGCTCAGTCATGCCGCCGAGTCTGCCAGGCGGGTTCCGCCGGGCGGCGTCCGGGCGGCGCGGCGCGGCGCGGGCTCCCGCGCATCGCGGAAACCGCCTGCCCAGGACGTCGTGTACGGCACCATGGTTCCCGTGGACGCCGAGCAGATCGTCATGTTGCGCGAGGTCCTGTCGACGACGGGCTGGCTGGAGCGGACCGAGCAGTTCGGCCGGGCGCTGCGGGTCACGTCCCGGACACCGGGCGGGCTGCTGCTCGTCGGCACCCCCGGCGGCGACCCGTGGCACCTCGCCGCGCATCTGGACGACGAGAGCCGCCTCGGCGACGTCCCCGGCCTCGCGCCGACGCTGGTGCGCTGGACGCCGCCCGCGGACGCGCCCGCGCACCTGCGGGTCGGGCTGGAGCGGCTGGAGGCGGCGCGGCGCGGCGAGACGCTGTTCGTCGTCGCCGAGGAGGACGCGCCCGTCCCGCTGCTGGAGCGGGTGGACGACGCGCGCCGCGTCGGGGCGACGGTCCTCGCGCTGGACGGCGGCGACAAGGACCTGCGGGGCCTCGCCCACGAGGCGCTGACCGTCCCGCCGGACCAGCCGCTCATCTCCTTCGACGGCGCGCAGCACCTGGTCAGCGCGGCCGCCGGGCAGGAGCCCGGCCGGAGCCCGCGCGGGTTGCGCCGCCGGCTCGCCAAGCTCCTCGACACGGTGTCCGGCCCGGTCGTCGAGTAGCCCCCGGACGGTCGCCTCGGCCCGCTCAGTCGTCGCCGTTCCGCGCGCGCCACGATTCGTTGCGTTCGCGTGCCAGGGTGAGCGCGTCGGCCGCGGCGCTCCGCGACTCGTAGGGGCCCATGCGGTCCTTGCCGGGGCAGCCGGGCCCGTGCTCGACCTTCATGTGCTTCAGGCAGAACCACCAGTCGCCGTCGTCACCGGTCATCGGGCGCTCCTCTCGATCTTGCGCTCGCACGGGATTCGTTGCCCCGATCCCGCTGACTACACTCCATCACTATGACGACCCAGCTGCTCCGGCCCGGACAGGTCTCCCCCATGCGCAAGGTCCCGGCGAGCATCGCGCGGCCGGAGTACGTGGGGAAGAAGCACCCGAAGACCGGCGAGCCCGACGTCAAGACGCCCGAGATCATCGAGGCGATGCGGGTGGCGGGCAGGATCGCGGCGCGGGCGCTCGCGGAGGTCGGCAGGCATGTCAAGCCCGGCGTGACGACCGACGAGCTGGACGTCGTCGGGCACGAGTTCCTGCTCGACCACGGCGCCTACCCGTCCACGCTCGGCTACCGCGGCTTCCCGAAGTCGCTGTGCACCTCGATCAACGAGGTGATCTGCCACGGCATCCCGGACGACACGGTCCTGCGCGACGGCGACATCGTCAACGTCGACATCACCGCGTTCATCGGCGGCGTGCACGGCGACACCGACGCGACGTTCCTGTGCGGCGACGTCGACGAGGAGTCGCGGCTGCTGGTGGAGCGCACGCACGAGGCGGCGATGCGCGGCATCCGGGCGGTCAAGCCGGGACGGGCGCTGAACGTCATCGGACGGGTCATCGAGTCGTACGCGAAGCGGTTCGGTTACGGGGTCGTCCGCGACTTCACCGGCCACGGGATCGGCACCACGTTCCACTCCGGGCTCGTCGTGCCGCACTACGACGACCCGAACGCCACGACGATCATCGAGCCGGGGATGACGTTCACCGTCGAGCCGATGCTGACGCTCGGCACGCACGACTACGACATCTGGCAGGACGGCTGGACTGTCGTCACCAAGGACCGCAAGCGCACGGCGCAGTTCGAGCACACGCTGCTGGTGACCGAGAGCGGCCACGAAATCCTTACCCTGCCGTGACAGACCTCTTGATCTAGAGTCCGATTCGCCTCACATCCGGCCGGGAGACTCTCTAGAGATGAACGCCCCAGCGCCGTACGATCCGCGGGTCCCGTCCGACAGCATGCCGCCGGGGCGCGCGGCGCTCAGCGTGACGTGGGCGGCGCTGCCCTTCCTGACCCTCGGCTACGCCACGCCGTTCACGTTCGCGGCGGCGCTGCTGTGGCGGCGCAGCGTGCATCTGCTGGTGTCCACGGCCGCCTACGTCGGCGTGTTCGCGCTGATGCTGTTCCTGCTGCCGGACATCGGCAAGGAGGACGGCACCGAACGCGCGGTCGGGGTGCTGCTGTTCGTCCTCGCCGTGGTCGGCTGCGCGCACGCGTTCATCATCCGCCGCCGCGTGTTCGACCCGCACGGGCTGTCGGCGGTCGACAACGAGGCCGTGGTGGAGCGCGTGAAGCGGCAGCGGATGCTACGCGACAAGGCGCGCGAGCTGGCCGCGTCCGACCCGGGCCTCGCCAGGGAGCTGCGGATCGGACGTCCCGACCTGCCGCGCCAGTACAACGACGGCGGGCTCGTCGACGTCAACCACGCCCCGGCGCGGGCGCTCACGCTGCTGCCGGGCATCACGCCGGAGCTCGCGAGCCGGATCGAGCGGGTGCGCGCGGAGACGGGCGGGTTCATGTCCGCCGAGGAGCTGTCCGCGATCGCGGGCCTGCCGCCCGGCCTCACCGGCGACCTCGTCGACTACGCCGTCTTCATCCGCTGATCCCGGGTACGAACCGGGCGTGACCCCGAAGAAACGGAAGAACGACACCGGCGGCGACCGGCTCGCGGAGTACCGGGGGAAGCGCGACAGGGCGAGGACGCCGGAACCCGTCCCCGGGAAGAAGGCGGTTCCGCGCGGCGACGACGACACGTTCGTCGTCCAGGAGCACCACGCGAGCAGCCTGCACTGGGACCTGCGGCTGGAACGCGACGGGGTGCTGGTCTCGTGGGCCGTCCCGAAGGGCCTGCCGTGGAGCCCGGACACCAACCACCTCGCCGTCCACACCGAGGACCATCCGCTGGAGTACGCGACGTTCGAGGGCGAGATCCCGCGCGGCGAGTACGGCGCCGGAAAGATGATCATCTGGGACGCGGGCACCTACGAGACGGAGAAGTGGTCCGAGCGCGAGGTGAAGATCGTGATCCACGGCTCGCGGGTCTCCGGCCGGTACGTGCTGTTCAAGACGCGCGGCAGGAACTGGATGATCCACCGGATGGACCCGCCCGCCGACCCCGACGCCGAGCCGCTTCCCGGGTCGCTGCGCCCGATGCGCCCGGTCGAGAAGGCCAGGCTGCCGCGCGACCAGGAGGCGTGGGGCTTCGAGTTCGCGTGGGGCGGCAGGCGGATGCCCGCCTACGTCGAGGGCGGCCGGACACGGTTCACCGACGACCGCGGCCGCGCCGTCGACGGGCCCGGCGGCCTCGGCTCCCGGCTCGGCGCCGAGCTGGGCGCCAGGCCCGCGCTGCTGGACGGGGAGCTGGCCGTCCTCGACGGCCGCGAGCTCTACATGATCTACGACCTGCTGCATCTCGACGGGCGGCCGCTGCTGGACGTCCCGTACCGGGAGCGCCGGGAGCGGCTCGACGGCCTGGACCTGTCGGGGCCCCGCTGGCAGACGGCGCCCTGGTTCCCGGGCGACGGCGACGCCGTCCGCGACGCCGCCGCCGGGCAGGGGCTGCCGGGCGTCGTCGCCAAACGCCTGGACTCGCCCTACGAGCCGGGCGAGGAGTCCGCGGCCTGGCGCTTCGTCCCCGGCTGACCCCCGATGGGCCGGTGGGGCTAGTAGGCGACGGTGATGCGGCGGCGGACGGCCTGGTTCTTCTCCAGCTCGTCCACCAGCGCGATGGCGTAGTCCTCCGCGCTGATGAGACTGTTGCCGCCGGCGTCGGCGAGCAGTTCGTCGCCGCCCAGCCGGAACGCGCCGCTGCGCTCGCCGGGCTGGATGAGCGCGGCGGGCGACAGGTAGGTCCAGTCGAGGTCGGCGGCCTCGGCCCGGACGACCTCCAGCAGCTCGGCCTGCGCGAGCGCCTCGCCCTTGTGCGCGGCGGGGAACTCGGGGGTGTCGACGACCCGGGCGCCGGACGCGACCCGCAGGCTACCCGCGCCGCCGACCACGACCAGGCGCCGCACGCCCGCCCGCCGCAGCGCGTCGAACACGGCGCGCGCGGCGGCCAGCAGCGGACCGGCCGGGTCCGACCCGTCGCGCGGCGGCGCGACGGCGAGGACGGCGGCGTCGTGCCCCTCGGCGAGCCCGGCGATCGCGTCGGTGTCGAGCGCGTCGGCCTTCGCGACACCGTCGCCGCCGGTTCGGGTGACGCCGGTGACCTCGTGGCCGCGGCCACGGGCCTCGTCGGCGACGCGCCGGCCGATCATCCCGGTCGCGCCGATCAGCAGAATCCTCATGATGACCTCCTGGGGAGCTCGTCTAGTCGTGCGCCCGCGAAGGTATCCATCAGATACTGGTTACTTCAAAGAACCATTGGTACCCTTTGGAAACCATGAAGGGCAACGCGTTCGACCCCGACTGCCCGACGCGGCTCGTCCTGGACCGCATCGGCGACAAGTGGTCCGTGCTGGTCGTGCTCAGCCTGAGCGGCGGCGCGCGCCGCTTCACCGAGCTGCGCGACATGATCGGCGGCGTGACCCCGAAGGTCCTCACCCAGACCCTCCGCGCGATGGAACGCGACGGCCTCCTCACCCGGACGGTCTTCGCCGAGGTCCCGCCGAGGGTCGAGTACGCCCTGACGCCGCTCGGGCGCTCCCTGCGGACCCCGATCGAGGCCATCACGGCGTGGGCGGAGGAACACGTCGAGGCCGTCGTCGCCGCCCGCGAACAGGCCCCCGCCTGACCGCGAGCGCACGCCCCCGGACGAGGAACCGGCGCGGTACGTCTCACATCAAACGGGCGTAGCAGCACGTTCGGCGCGTCGTCGCTGAAATCAATCGGTAGCGGGCTAGAGTCCCGCTCTGGAGCGGGCGGCGGAGCGTGCTGAGAGGCGGGGGAACGGGCACATGATGGGCAGGACGCACGCCCTCAGCGGAGCGCTGGCATGGCTGGCCGCGGTGCCGGTGATCGCCCAGGAGCGGCTGCTCGGCGACTACGCGGTGTCGCTGTCGGCGGAGCAGGTCGCGGCGGGCGCCGTGGTGTGCGCGGGCGCGGCGATCCTGCCCGACATCGACCACCACAACGGCCGCATCGCCAACACGTTCGGGCCCATCACCGAGCACATGTGCAAGTGGATCGGCAAGCTCTCGGGCGGGCACCGGCAGGCCACCCACTCGCTGCTGTTCGCGGTCGCCATGGGCCTCGCCATGGACATCCTCGCGACGCACTACGTCTACGCCTGGTGGGCGTGCCTGTTCATGATCGTCGGGCTGGGCCTGCGCGGCGTCGGGCTGGACTTCGAGGGCAAGGAGCCGCAGTCGGCGCTGGCCGACTGCGCGCTCGCGGCCATCGCCGTCTGGCTGATGCACAACATCGACATGAGCTTCGTCGGGTTCGCGGTGGGGCTCGGCTGCTTCGCGCACGTCGTTGGCGACTGCCTGACGCCGCGCGGCTGCCCGGTGTTCTGGCCGCTGCCGTACCGGATCGACGTCCCCGTCATCCCGAGGACGGACGGCAGGGTGGAACGCTGGGTCGTGATGCCCTTCCTCACGTTCGCGATCGCCGTCCTCGCCGTCCGGTCCGTGCTCGGCGACGTCACCACCCAATGGCTCACCCGAGGGTGATCAGCCGATCAGGTCGGCGAACTGGTCACAGCGCACGTCCGCCCACCCGTGCTCGTCCGCGTTCGGGCCGTGCCACAGCCTGACACGCTCGACGTCGGGGAAGGCCTCCGCGGTGCAGGTGATCTGCGCCGCCGCCATCCGCGACCACGGCCGCGCCCGGGACCGGTCGCCGGACGGCATGACGATCATCGTGGAGCCGTCTTCGGGCCGTTCGGCGTAGGAGACCGGGTAGGCATCGAGCGGATGGTGGACCTCGGTGCGCAATCCCTGGGCGCGCTCCTGCGACGTCGGCGGCACGGCCAGCTGCTTGAGGGCGAGAACCAGCTCCCCGGGGACGCCGGGCCGCGTGACCGGCCGCAGTTTCCCGTCCTTCGCCAGGTAGAGGGTGATCGTGGCGGCGTATCCATGGGCGGACGGCGGTGCTCCGGCCCCGATGACCCCGGTCGACCGGATGCCGCACCCGGTCGGGGCGAGACCGGTCAGGGCGAGAAGGGCCGCCAGCGCCCACGGTGCCCGGCGCGGTCGTCTCATGGGCGCTCGTCCCCGTCGCCGTCGCCGGTGGGCAGCCACAGCGTGAACACCGCGCCGCCCTCCGGGTCGTTGGCCGCCTCCAGTGTTCCCCCGTGCAGCACGGCGTTCTCCTTGGCGATCGACAGTCCGAGGCCGCTGCCCTCGCTGCGCGTGCGCGCCGCCTCCGCCTTGACGAAGCGGTCGAAGACCACGGTGACCAGGTCGTCCGGCAGGCCCGGGCCGCGGTCGGCGACCACGATCCGCACGCCGCCGTCCGCCGCCTCGAAGCGCACCGAGACGGGCGGGCGGCCGTGCTTGAGCGCGTTCCCGGCGAGGTTGGCGACGATGACGTCGAAGCGCCGCGGGTCCAGCCGGACGAACAGGTCGCCGGGGCCCTCGACCCGCACCTCCTCCCGCCAGCCGCGCGCCTCCAGGGTGGCGGCGACCGCGTCGGCGACGCTCACGTCGTCCAGGACGAGCCCGGCGGCGCCCGCGTCGAACCGGCTGATCTCGATGAGGTGCTCGACGAGCCGGCCGAGCCGCCGCGTCTCCCCCGCGACGAGCCGGGCCGCGGCGGCGTCATCGTCGCCGGCGGCGTTCTCGGCCAGCACGTCGGTCACGGCGATCATCGAGGTGAGCGGGGTGCGCAGCTCGTGGGACACGTCGGCGACGAACCGCCGGGACGCCGCCTCCATCGCGCGCAACTCCGTGACCGTCCGCTCCAGGGCCTCGGCGGTGCGGTTGAAGGTGCGGGCGAGGTCGGCCAGCTCGTCGCGGCCGCGCACGTCCACCCGCGTCTCCAGCTCGCCCTCGCCCAGGGCGCGCGCGGCGGCGCCGAGGCGCCGCACGGGGCGCAGCACGCCGCGGGTCGCGAGCAGCGCGAGACCGACCGCGAACACCAGCGCCAGCGCGTCCGCGATCATGAGCGCGCGGGTGAACAGGCGCAGGTCGGCGGCCTCGCGGCTCAGGCTCGCGGAGACGAACACCATGGGCGGCGTCTCGCGCCACGGCTCGTCCACCGACACCCGGTAGCCGAGGACGCGGGCGCCGACGAGCAGATAGGGCGTGCCGTCCCGCACGACGCGCTGGAAGACCACGTCCGAGATCGCGCGCCGCGCGAACTCCCGGCTGACGGGAACGTGCAGCTCGCCGCGGGGCGGGAGGTTGACACCGCCGTCCAGCGCGACGGGCGTCGTCGCCACCTTGCGTCCCGGTACCGAGCCCAGCGCGTTCTTCAGCCTGGCGCTGATCAGCGGCGTCACGTCGGGCGGCAGGGCGGGCGGGATCTGCTGGGCGAGGGTGTCGCGGACGTCCGTCAGGACCGCGTCCTGGGCGCGCTGGAGCATCACGCGCCTCAGCAGGACATAGGACATGCCGGACGCCATCAGCGCGGCCAGCAGCGCGACCGCGGTGAACGCCGCCGCGAGCCGGACCCGCAGGCCGGTGAACCGGCGGCGGCCGACCCCGGTCACGGCGCGGTGAACCGGTAGCCGAAGCCCCGGACGGTCTCGATCAGCCGCGGCTCGGCGGGCTCGTCCTCGATCTTGGCGCGGACGCGCTGGACGCAGGCGTCCACCAGCCGCGAGTCGCCCGGGTAGGTGTGCTCCCAGACCTCCGCCAGCAGGTGCTGGCGGGTGAGGGCCTGGCCGGGGCGGCGCGTCAGCTCCAGCAGGAGCCGCAGCTCGGTCGGGGTGAGGCGCAGGTCGGTCCCGGCCTTGGTGACCCGCAGCGAGGCCCGGTCGATGACGAGGTCGCCGTAGACGGAGCGGTCGACGCGGGTGTGGTCGGCGCGGCGCAGGACGGCGCGGATGCGGGCGTCGAGGACGCGGGGCTCCACCGGCTTGACCACGTAGTCGTCGGCGCCCGCCTCCAGGCCGAGGACGATGTCGAGGTCGTCGCCGCGCGCGGTCAGCAGGATGACGGGCAGCGCGTCGTCGCGGCGGATCCGGCGGCACACCTCGATGCCGTCGATGCCGGGCAGCATGACGTCCAGGATCGCGATCTCGGGGCGCCGGGCGCGCAGCGCGTCCAGCCCGTCCTCGCCGGTGGCGCGGGACGTCACGCCGTGTCCCTGGCGGGTGAGCGCCAGCTCCAGGGCGGCCCGGGCGGAGGGGTCGTCCTCGACGAAGAGAATGCTGGCCACCCGGCCAGTATCGGGCAGGAACCGACCTGCCTCCGCAAATGTCACAAGATTCAGACATCGGCCGGACAAGATCTTGACGGGCTCCGTGAATCGTGGGGGTCATGACGCTCGCGACCGCGCCGCCACGCCATGACGACCCGCAGGCCCCATCGCGGGCCGCCCGCCGTCCCGCCGCCGTCCTCCTGCCATGGCTGCTGATCACGGGCACGGTGGCACAGGTGATCGTCCGCGTGTGGTTCGCGCGGGCGCGGACGGAGCCGGTGGCGAACCCGGACGAGACCGGCTACCTCGTGGCGGCCAGGTGGCTGGCCGGCGGCGCGAGCGGTGACCTGTCCGGGCACACCTTCTACCAGGGCGGATACCCGCTCCTGCTCGCCCCGGCGTACTGGCTGTCGCACGACCCGGCGACCGTCTACACGATCGTCATGGCGATCAACGCGCTGCTCGGCGCGGCGCTGTTCCCGCTCGGGTACGCGGCGGCGCGGCGGCTCGGGCTCACCCGCCCCACGGCGTTGCCCGTGGCGTTCGCGGCGGCGCTGCTGCCCGCCACGACGTTCTTCGGCGGGTACGCGCTGGCGGACGCCGTCCTGCCGGTCCTGGCGCTGGGCTGGCTGCTGGCTCTCGACCGGTTCGTGCGGGAGGGCCGGATCCTGGACGCGGTTGGGGCGAGCGCGGTGGCGTCCTACGCGGCGATGGTCCACACGCGCGGGATGGTGCTGCTCGTCGTCCATGTGCTCGCGCTCGCCGCCGTGGCGGTGGCGAGCCGTCCGAAGGTTCGCGCCGCGGCCTTCGGGGGCGCGGCCGCGCTCGCCGGATACGCCGCCGGGGCCGCGCTCAACGGGCGCGTCAAGGGCGAGCTGTATCCGGACGGCACGCGGGACCTCGCGGCGGCTCTGGAGGTGCGGCTCACCACCGTGCAGGGGCAGGAGTGGGCGCTGTCGGGGGCCGCCGGGCAGCTCTGGTACCTGATCGCGTCCACCTGGGGCCTGGCCGGGATCGGGATGGCGGTCGCGGTGGCGGTGCTGGTGCGTCGCCGGTCCCATGCCCCGGACCGGATCATGTCGGCCGTGCTGCTCACCGCGACCTTCGCGATCGCGTACGCGTCGTCGGCCGCGCTGCCCGACGAGCACCGGGTCGGGAACTTCGCGTACGGGCGCTACCTGTCGTGCCTGGCCCTCGTCTACACGCTGATCGGCGCGGCGGCGCTCGTCCGGGCGGGCGGCGAGGCCGCGGCCAGGCTGACGGTCGCGTCCGCGCTCGGGCTCGGGTGCGCCGGGGTGTGCGTGGCCGCCTACGCGGGCGAACGGCTCCGCACCCACAAGTTCATCGGGTTCGACTTCCCGGAGATCATGTTCCTGACCGGCGACCGCGCCGCGCTGCACCTTCAGGGGGCCACGCTCACCGCGACGGCTCTGCTCTGCGGGTTCACGGTGCTGTCGAGGCTGGGCGGACGCGTCGCCGCGACGGTGACGGCCGCCGCCCTGGCCGGGATCAACTTCGCGGCGCTGACGTTCGCGACGGGACCGCCCCCGGAACGCGTCCGTCCCGAGTCGCCGGTTCCGGGCCGGGCCGCCGGGGGCGTCGTCACGGACGCCTCGCTCCACTGGGCCGTGCGGAACAAGTTCCTGTACCCGGTGTGGTGGACGCGGGTCGGCCGCGTCGACATCCGGGACGGCCGCCGTCCGCCGCCCGGCGTGTGCACGGTCGTGGTGCACCTGCCGGACGGGACGGCGCCCGAGGCGTCATGGCCCGCGCACCCGGCGGGATGGCGCCCGCACGCGGGAGAGGCCTGGTCGATCGGCTGGGTGAGCTGGCACGACCCGTCCTGCGACGCTGCTCGTTAGCGCCCGGCGCGACCGCCTTGGCCGCGACCGCCTTGGCCGCGACCGCCTAGTAGCGCGTCACCAGCGCGATGCGGTCGTGGTCGACGAGGAAGCCGTCGGAGACGAAGGTGACCTCGCCGCCGTACTCCAGCGTCGTCTCGATCACGTCGTCGACGACGTCGTCGACGACGTCCGCGCCCTTCAGGACGCCGGGCATGCCGTCCACCGGGACGAGTTCCCCGCCGGTCTTCACCGCGGGCGCGTAGTAGCCGCGCTCGACGACGAGGTGCTCGCCGCGCCCCTCCTCCACCAGCCGGGTGACCTCGCACAGCCCGCCCGCGTACCGCTGGATGCTGCGCGCCGCCTCCAGCTCGGACAGCACGCCGACCTCGCGGAGGTCCTCGTAGGCGGCGAGCGCGGGCCGCGCCGCCTCGGCGAGCGCGCTCGGCGGGGCACCGTCGAAGCTGCCGTCGACGCGTCCGGCCACGGTGATGTGCGGACCCGCCACCTCGTCGAAGAACGCCTGGTGGCGGGTGACGCCCGCGATGATCAGCGGGCGGCGGTCGCGGGCCAGGACCCGGTCGAGGGCGGCGACGACGTCCCGCGTGGTCTGCCGGTGCCGCTCCAGGTCGCCGCCCTGCGCGGCGCGCCGCGAGTGCCGTCCCGAGCCCGCCTCGTCGATCGGCTCGGGCTCGACGGGGAAGCCGCCGCCGGTGCGTTCGGTGAGGTCCTCGCCGTGTCCGTCCCAGAGGCGCGTGCGGTGGTCGGACAGCGACAGCAGCCAGTAGCGCGGGGTGCGGGTGTAGTCGGCGACGAGGTCGCGGGTGGCGAAGCCGCTGTCGACGACGACGCGCTCGTCCACGTGCTGGGCGATCGTGAACGCGTGGTGCTCGCCGCCGGGCGCGGCGAACAGCACCAGCCCGTCGGAGGCGTGCCGCAGGTCGACCTCTCCGGCGGCGCTCTCCAGTCCGCGCAGCACGTGGTCGGCGGCGTCGGGGGCGACCCGCACGTCGTCGTGCAACCGCCGGCGCACCTGCGCCAGCAGGTTGCGCAGCCGGATGGGGTCCTGCCGGTTCGCCGGGACGGACCGGTGCGTCGGCATCAGCACCGACACCGCCGGATAGGCCCTCGGCTTACGGAGCTCGGCCAGAGTGACGGCGTCCATGATCCCCCGATCTGTCGGACTTATCCCTTACTGCTCTCTTTGTAGCTACCGGCAGGTAAACAAGGCGTAAGGGACGGGCCGAAACTCAGCCGGGCGTGATGAAGGACGTCTCGTAGGCGAAGATCACCGCCTGGGTGCGGTCGCGGGCCTGGAGTTTGGCGAGGATGTTCCCGACGTGCGTCTTCACCGTCTGCGGGCTCACGAACAGCTCCTCGGCGATCTCGGCGTTCGAGCGTCCCTTGGCCATCAGCCGCAGCACGTCGCCCTCCCGCTCGGTGAGCTGGTCGTGCCAGCGCGCCCCGCCCGCCCCGGGGGACGGGGCGTGCCGCGCCGCCAGCTCCCGGATCGCGGCCGGGAACAGCAGGCTCTCGCCGTGCGCCACCATCCGGACGGCCTGCAGGATCTCCTCCGGGCGCGTCCGCTTGAGCAGGAAGCCGTTCGCGCCGGCCTTCAGCGCGTCGTACACGTACTCGTCGTTCTCGAACGTCGTGACGACGATGATCCGCGGCGGTTCCGGCACGGTCTCCAGGATGCGGCGGGTGGCCTGGATGCCGTCGAGCCGCGGCATCCGCACGTCCATGAGGATCACGTCGGGGCGCAGCCGCTTCACCGCGTCCGGGACCTCCGCGCCGTCCGCGGCCTCCCCGGCCACGGTCAGATCGTCCTCGGCCTCGATGATGGCCGCGAGGCCCGCCCTGATCAGCCGCTCGTCGTCGACCAGCAGCACCTTGATCGTCATGTCCCGTCCCCCCTCATCTCCGCTCCCCCGTGGTGACCTGCCCCGTCATGTCCCGGACCTTAGCGGGAGCGAGACGTGGAAGCGCCAGTGGTCCCCGTCCGGCCCGGCGGTCATCTCGCCGCGCAGGACGGTGACGCGCTCGCGGACGCCGCCGAGGCCGCGCCCGCCGCCGTGGTCGGCCCCGGCGCCGCCCGGCGCGCCGAGCGGGTTGCTCATCTCCATCTCCAGCCGTTCGCGCTCCACCCCGAGCCGCAGCCGCACCGGGACCTTCCCGGCGTGCCGCAGCGCGTTCGTGAGGCCCTCCTGGACGATCCGGTACGCCTCCCGCGACACCGCCGCCGGCACGTGCTCCACCTCGGCGCCGATCTCCGCGTCGAGCTTCACCCCGGCGATCCTGGTCTGCTCCAGCAGCCGTCCGAGATCCTTCAGCGTGGCCTGCGGGGCGGCGGTCCGGGACGCGTCCTCGCGCAGCAGCCCGAGCACATGGTCGAGGTCCTCCAGCGCGGCGCGCGCCGACTCCTCGATCGCGCCGAGGGCCTCGCGGGCGAACGCCGGGTCGGCGTCCAGCACCCGTCCCGCCGCGGCGGCCTGGAGGGTCACGACGCTGAGCGCGTGGCCGACCGAGTCGTGCAGCTCCCTGGCCAGCCGGTTCCGCTCGGCGAGCTTGACGGCCCTGGCCTCCATGTCCGCGAGCTTCTCCGCGGCGGACGGCCCGAGGAACCACGGCGCCAGCCGCGACAGCAGCTCCCCCGCCCCGACGATCAGCGCGAGCAGCGCGGCCAGCGACACGAGCCCGATCGGCGGCGCGGGCCACTGGTGCCAGGCGTCCTGCCAGCCCCAGGAGTCGAGGAAGTTGGTGTCCCAGGTCACCATCGGGGCGAGGACCAGCACGACCGCGAACGGCGGCACCGCCAGGCTCAGCCCGCTGACCACCACCCCGACGGCCAGGTGGAGACCGAACCACGCCCCGGCGCGGGCCCGGCTCTCCCATGACCGCGCCGACCCGGGCACGAGCGACGCGGCCCGGCCCTTCAGCAGCTCCTTGGCGAGCGAGCCCTCCAGCAGCCGCACCGTCGGCACGAGCCCCGTGACGAACGTCGCCACCATGGGCATGACCAATATCATCAGCACGACCTTGACGACGTTGCTGCCGATCGGCAGCAGCGGGATGAGGCTGAGCGCGAGGAACCAGTACGGCATGAGCAGCGCGCCGCCCACCACGAGGTGGGACCAGCGCAGCCAGGTCGTCCGCTCGATCAGCGGCCGGAGGACGCGCAACACACCATCGATCCTGGCAGATCAGCGCCCCGTGCCACTCCCCCGCGAGAGGGAGTGGGGTCACCCGGGGCCGGCCGTGCTCATTCCTGTTTGTCGCGTTCGGCGAGCTTGGCCAGGCGGGCGTTGTAGGCGGCGAGCTCGTCGTCCTCGGACCGTCCGCCGGGGGCGGCGGCGCGGTCGGCCTTGCGGTCCAGGCGCCGCGCCTGCCGCTGGTCGTGCATGTACCACTGGAACGCCAGGACGATCAGGACGATGAACGTCGGCACCTCGCCGAACCCCCACGCGATCGCGCCTCCGGTGTGCTGGTCCTTCAGGATCGTCGTCCCCCACGGCGGGTCGACGGTCGTGTACCAGCCGCGCGCGAGCGCCTGGCTCAGGTTCATCAGCGCGATGCCGAAGAACGCGTGGAACGGCATCGTCACGAACAGCAGCAGGAGCCGCCCGGGGTAGGGCAGCTTCTTCGGCGCCGGGTCGACGCCGAGCAGCACCCAGAAGAACAGGCTCCCGGCGAGCAGGAAGTGCAGCGACATCGCCATGTGCCCGAGGTGGTTGCGCATCGCGGCCTCGAACAGCGACGTGAAGTACAGCGCGAAGGTGCTCACGACGAAGATGAACGTCGCCACCACCGGATGCGCGATGATCGCGACGTACCGGCTGTGCAGCATCGCGGTCAGCCACTCGCGCGGGCCCCGGTCGCCGCGGATCCGCGCGGGCTTGAGCGCGCGCAGCGCCAGCGTCACCGGCGCGCCGAGGACCAGGAAGATCGGCGTCAGCATGTTCAGCACCATGTGCTGCGCCATGTGCACGCTGAACAGGATCGGCGCGTACTTGGCGACGCCGGTCTGGGTGACGGCCACCATGGTCACCAGCCCGATGACCCAGGCGACGGTGCGTCCCATCGGCCAGGTGTCGCCGCGCCGCCGCAGCCGGACCGCGGCGGCGAGGTAGAGGCCGCCGAGCGCGCCGACCAGGACGACGAAGAGCAGGTCGAGCTGCCACAGGGTCGCCAGCCGCGCCGGGGTGATCTCCGGCGGCATGTCGTAGCCGAGCTGGGCCTTGACCACGGACTCCGGCTCGGCCGGCGCCGGCGGCGCGGTGCGGGCGAGCGCGACCGCGAGCCCCATGGTCGCGGCCATCACGGCGGCCTCGACGGACGCGAGCCGCGCGAACGACCACGGCCTGCCCTCGGCCACGGCCGGGAGGGTCCGGTTCCGGTGCCACCATCCGAACCAGCCCAGCGCGCAGAACAGCGCGATCTTGCCGAGCGCGAGCCGTCCGTAGTCGGTCTCGACCAGCTCGGCCGGGTCGGGCAGCCGGGAGATCACGTTCACCAGGCCGCTGGCGCCGACGACGACGTAGCACCACAGGGCCATGCGGCTGAACCGGTCCGCCATGACGGGCAGCCGGTCGCGGCGGAGCAGCGCGTGGACGCCGACGACCGCGAGCCCGCCGACCCACGGCGCGACGGCCGCGACGTGCAGCGCGACGCCGGTCGTGGCGACGGTGTGGTTGGCGGCGGACGCCGAGTGCCCGGTCAGCGGCGCGGGCAGCAGCCCGATCCCGGCCAGCGCGAGCAGCCCGAACGCGGCCGCGGGCGTCGTGGTGGTGCGGGCGAGCAGCGCCACGACGACGGCCAGCAGCACTACGATCATCAGCGCGGTGCCCTGCGGCAGCGAGCCGACATAGCTGCTCAGCTCGCTGCCGGTGATGATCTGCTCGACCGGCTGGCCGAGGACGTCCGCGACGGTGAACACGAGGGTGGCCGCGGCGGCGGTGGCCCAGCCGGCGGCGAGCCAGGACGCGGCGTGCAGGTAGCCGATCGCGTCCTTGGACAGCTTGCCGGGCCCGCGCCCGCTTCCCGCGGCGGGGCGACCGGCTTCGATGGGCAGCAGCGCGGCGGCGGCGATCAGGGCGCCGACGGTCAGCGCGGACAGCAGGTCCATCGCCGCCCTCGACGCGGGCAGCCCCCACCTGGTGAGGGCGCCGGCGTCGCCGAGGCCGGGGATGACCTTCTCGGTGACGGAGCCGCCGAGGATGAGCCCGCCCACCAGGACGGCGCCGCACGCGGCCACCGCGATCACGGCGACGCGCGACACGTCCAGGGCGGCCCTCATCGCGTCCGGCTTGACGTCCGGTGGTCGTTGGGTGCTCATGGGAGGCCGGGTTCTGTGCGGGGTCGACGGGGCGCCTCTACCCTACTGAGCCCCCGCCGATGGCGCGTTCGGGGTCGCCGGACGCTCCCGACCGCGCCCCGCCCCCGTCCGGGCTAGACGCCGACGCAGGTCAGGGCGCGACGGTAGGCGGCCATGCGGGGCTCCTGCGCGGTCCCCGCCTCGGCGAGGACCTCGGCGAGGTCGAACCACGCCTGCGCGGCCTCCCGGGACGACTCCATCTCCTCCAGGCAGGTGGCGGCGCGGGTCAGCACCTCCACGGCCCGGTCGCGGCGGCCGAGCCGGACCGACGCCTCGCCGAGCACGGTCAGCGCCCCGGCGGTGGCGCGGCGCGGCGCGTCCCCGAGCAGCTCCAGGGCCTCCTCGGCGAGCCGCACCGCCTCGGCGGGACGGCCGAGCGCCGTCTCCGCGCGGGCCAGCTCGGTCAGGCACCAGGCGACGTCGATCTCCCCGGACGAGCTGGCGTTGATCTCGCCGCGGACGCGGGTGAGCAGCTCGCGGGCGGGGGCGGCCTGGTCGGGCCGGGCGCGCAGCAGCAGCCCGGCGTAGATCACGCGGAGCCGGTTGAGGTTGCGCGGGTCCTCCCCGTCGCCGGCGAGCATCAGCGCCCGCTCGGCGAGGGTGACGCCGTCCTCGTAGTCGCCGCGGATCTCGGCGACGTACGCGGCCTCCCAGTAGGCGACCATCCGGGCGCGGGGGCTCGCGATCCGCTCGGCCCGCTCGACGAGCTGGGTGGCGAGCTGCCGGGCGCGGACGAGGTCGCCGCGCTCGATGAACGCGGCGAGCAGCGCCGCGCCGAGATGCACGGCGGCGTCGGTGGAGTCGGCGCCGGTGGCGATGAGGTGCCGCAGCGCGTTCTCGGCGGCCTGCACGCCCGCGCTGGTGTCGCCGCGCTCGCGCAGGCAGCGGCTCAGCGCGACGTGCACCTTCGCCCAGTGGTCGAGGTCGGCCTCGGCGGACGCCTCCCCGGTCAGCTCGGTCAGCTGGGCGATGGCCTCCTCCAGCTCGCCCGCGGCCTCCAGCGCGAGCGCGTGGCCCCACCGGGCCTGGTGCAGCATGTCGGGCAGCGCGACGGCGTCGGCGCTGGCGAGCACCTCGGCGAACCTGGCCCGCGCCTCGGCCGCGGCGCCGTTGCTCAGCGCGATCTCGGCGTAGTCGAGCGTGACGCGCAGCTCGTCGACGACGTCCTCGCTGACACCGCTGACGAGGTAGGTCGCCGAGCAGTTCAGTTTGGCGGCCAGCAGCTCCACCACGCTCGGGGCCGGCACCCGCTTGTCGCTCTCGATCAGCGAGATATAGCTGTCGGACAGCTCAGGGAAGGCGAGCTGCGCCTGGCTCACGCCCTGCCGGATCCGCAGGGCGCGGATGCGCTGCCCCAGTGTCTCCCGATCCATCGTGTGACCACCGCCTACCGGATGCTCGCCGGCTGCGCAGCGCGCAGGGCGAGGATGACGTCGACTCGCTCCCAAGTGTGCCCAGATCACGGCCGGTCGGGGTCGCGATTCCACGGATTCGGTACCGGAGCGTGTTCCGCACCAGCGCAGGCTATACCGGCTAACCTGTCCACGCCATTTCGAGATCACGCCGTGGAAAGCGGGGCACCCGCCATGCCCGAGAAGCACGCCGCCACCACCGACGAATCACCACCGGCGGGCGGCGGCGGGCCGCTGGAACGGATCTTCGACCTCACCCGGCGCCGGACGAGCGTGGCGCGCGAGCTGCGCGGCGGGGTCACCACGTTCTTCGCGATGGCCTACATCATCCTGCTGAACCCGATCATCCTCGGCGGGGCGAAGGACGTCACCGGGGCGACGCTGTCGATCCCGCAGCTGACGACGATGACGGCGCTGTCCGCGGCCGTCACCACGGTGATCATGGGGCTGGTCGGGAACGCGCCGCTCGCGCTCGCCGCCGGGCTCGGCATCAACGCGGTCGTGGCGTTCCAGGCGGCGCCGGTGATGACGTGGCCGCAGGCGATGGGCCTGGTGGTGATCGAGGGCGCGGTCATCGTGGTGCTGGCGCTCACCGGGATCCGCGAGCGGATCATGAACTCGATCCCGCTGGCGCTCAAGCACGCGATCGCGGTCGGCATCGGCGCGTTCATCGCGCTGGTCGGGTTCTACGACGCGGGGTTCGTCACGTCCAGCGACGTCAGCCCGCCGCTGTCGCTCGGCACCGGCGGCCAGCTGACGACGTGGCCGTCGCTGGTGTTCGCGCTGACGCTGCTGCTGATGATCGTCCTGTTCGTGCGGCGGGTGCCGGGCGCCATCCTGCTCAGCATCGTCGCCGGGACGGTCGCGGCCGTGGTCATCCAGGAGAACGCGTCGATCAAGGAGGGCGGCTGGGGCGTGGTCACGCCGAACATGCCCGACAAGCTGTTCGCCACGCCCGACTTCGGGTTGTTCGGGGAGTTCGACCTGATCGGCGGGTTCGCCGAGGCGGGCGTCATCACCGCGCTGGTGGTGCTGTTCACGCTGGTGCTGTCGGGGTTCTTCGACGCGATGGGCACGATCCTCGGCGTCAGCGACGAGGCCGGCCTGCTGAGCGCGAAGGGCGAGGTGCCGCGGCTCGGCCGGATCCTGTCGGTGGACGGCGTGTCCGCCGCGTTCGGCGGCGTGACCAGCTCGTCGGCCAACACCGTGTTCGTCGAGTCGGCCGCCGGTGTCGGGGAGGGCGCGCGGACGGGCCTGGCCAACATGGCCACCGGCGCGCTGTTCGCGGTGACGCTGTTCCTCACCCCGCTCGCCGCGACCGTCCCCGCGCAGGCCGCGGCGCCCGCGCTCGTCGTCGTCGGCGCGCTGATGATGACGCAGGTCGCCAAGGTCGACTGGACCGACCCCGACCTCACCATCCCGGCGTTCCTCACCATCGTGCTGATGCCGTTCACGTTCTCGATCACCATCGGGATCGGCGGCGGGATGGTCGCCTTCGCGCTGATCAAGCTGGCCAGGGGCCGGTGGCGGGAGGTTTCGGTCTGGCTCTGGCCGGTGGTGGTGCTGTTCCTCATCTACTTCGCGATCGATCCGATCGAGCAGTGGCTGGACGTCCGGTAGCGACCGTCCGCACGCCCTTTCGAGGTTCCGTCCGAGCAACTCCGCGTTCATTCGGAAGTCTCGGACGCGGTTACGGGTGTCAAATAGTGCCGTCATGGCGTAAGCAGAAGGTAGGGCCTTACCCCCCCGGCGTGAAAGGCATGGCTGTCGTGTCCGCGGAACCTCCCCCCCACCTGTCACCGCCAGGTCATGTCCTCCTGGCGCCCGACAGGTTCCCGGGAGCGCTGACCGCTGCGCAGGCGGCCCGGCATCTCGCGGCCGGGCTGCGCCGCGCCAGGCCCGCCGTCCCGCTGGTCGAGCTGCCGGTCGCCGACGGCGGGGAGGGCACCGTCGAGGCGGCGGTGGCGGCCGGATGGCGGCGGGTCGAGGTCGAGGTGTCCGGGCCGACGTGCCGTCCGGTCACCGCGCGGCTGGCGCTGAACGGCCGCAGCGCGGTGGTGGAGCTGGCCGAGGCGTCCGGGCTGCGGCGGCTGCCCGGCGGGAAGCCGCGGCCGCTCGTCGCGTCCAGCTTCGGGACGGGCCAGTTGCTCGGGCACGCGGTGCGGCTCGGCGCGCGGCGGATCGTGCTCGGGCTCGGCGGCGGCGCCTGCACCGACGGCGGGGCCGGTCTCGTCCAGGGCCTCGGCGGGCGGCTGCTCGACGCACTCGGCAAGGACCTGCCGCCCGGCGGCGCCGCGCTGCGCTCGCTGCACGCCCTCGACCTGCGCGGCCTGCCCGACATGTCGGGCATCGAGGTCGTGGTGGCGGGCGACTCGGCGGGGCCGCTGCTCGGCCGGACCGGCGCCGCCGCCGTGGACGGCCCGCGGCGCGGCGCGAACCGCGACGAGGTCCGGCTGCTGGACGCCGGGCTGCGCCGCTGGGCCGACCTCGCCGAGGCCGCGTCCCGCCGGACGGCCCGCGACCTGCCGGGCGCCGGGACGGCGGGCGGCGTAGCCTTCGCCGCGCTGACGTTCCTCGGCGCCACGATCGAGCCGGGCGCGTCCCTCATGCTCGACCTGCTCGGCTTCGCCGAGAAGGCCCGCGGCGCGCACCTGGTCGTCACCGGCGAGGGCTCGCTCGACACCCGCTCGCTGCGCGGCACCGCGCCGATCGGGGTGGCCCGCGCGGCCGCCCGCGCGGGCGCGCCCGTCGTCGCCGTGGCCGGCAGGCGCGGCCTCACCGGCGAGCAGCTCCGCAGGGCGCGGATCCAGGCGGCGTACGCGCTGGACGACATCGAGCCCGACCCGGAGCGCCGCGTCCGCCGGGCCGGCCCGCTGCTGGAGCAGCTGACGGTCGCGATCGCCGACGAATGGCTGCCATCGGCGGGCCCGTAGTCCGGATCGCTCCAACGATCCGCGGAAATTCCCATATCCGGCGCCGCCGCGCGAGAACGCCACGCCGAGGTTAGCCCTTGCTACAAGATCGGTCGGGGCGCGCTGACCCGCGCGATGTCACGCTCCGCGATCACCCCTTCCCGCCGGAGGTGGTATTCCGGCACCCCCTCCCTCTACACTTGGCAGCCGGGGAGTGAGTAACGGAGAGTCTGAACATGGGCCTTATTCGCGATGAGGATTTTCTGAGCCTCTGGCGCGAGCACGGAAAGGAACTGCCTTGGCGGGGCTACGCTCACCGGTTGAGCGTGCTGGCAGATGACGAGGTGACCGAAAGCTACGTCCGAGTGTGGGTGCAGCGCAATCGCGAGCGCCTCCAGGAGCAGTACGGGGTCGTGGTCGGGGCCCGGCGCGTCCGCGCCGACCGCGAGTTCGAGGCCTGGCCTGACCTGCCGCGCCACGAACGCAACCAGAGCCTGTACCGGCTCCTGGAATACCACGCCCGAGTGCGCGCCCTGGGCATCGAAAATCTCGCCATATCGGTACGAGAAATGTACGTCACCGCGGTGCGCAACATCCGGGACGACAATCAAATCATCAGGTACGACCCCCATCGCGGGCTCTATCGCGACCTCCGCACCCGGGACGAGGCGGCGGCCGATCCGCAGTACGAGCGGATCTCCGAGCCGAAATCCTCCTATGCGGCAAGGCAGCGGCAGAAGGTGATCAGCGACTAGGCATCGAAGGACTTCTCCCGGGTGCCTGACAGCTCTTGTAACCTTTGTTCGGACAAACTCCTGTGTGGGGGGAGGAACCGCAGGGCCGCAACGGGGTTTGAGAGGGTCGGCTACGTGAGTGATATCAGGTCATTGGTCAGTACCGAGGTTGTTGCCGACACAAACCTGGTGGCGCCCAATGGAGGTGCGCTCGTCTTCGTCGCGGACCGGACCCTCATCGCCTGCGACCGGCCGGGCGAGACGAGCGAGCACGACGACGCCTGGCTTGACGAGACGCTCGACTCCTTCGGCGTGACACATCTGCCCCCGCCCTCGTACATCGTGGACGGCGAACTCGCCGGCTGGCGCTGCTGGACGGTACCGCTCGCCTGACGCCCGGCCCGCCCGGGCCGGACCGCGAAGAAATGCGCGGGGCCGGGACGCCCCCGTAGACGTCCCGGCCCGGTCACATCCGTCGAGCCGCGGCCTCAGGCACCGGCGGTGGTGAAGACGGCGTCCTCGGCGTCCGTACGGCCGGCTGGTGCAGCAACCGGACCCGCACCACCCGGAACGGGCTCGGCGCCACCTCCGGCCACACCCCGTGGACCGTCAGGATGCAGGCGCCACACTGTGAGCACACCCGCAGGGGCGGCAGCGGCGACCGGTCCGACAGGCGGCCGAGCATCACCTCCAGCGTCGGGAGCTGCGAGCACCGCGCCTGCGGCCCCTGGCACCTGTCGGTCTCCTCCACGACGCCCTCCTCCGTGCCGGTCCCGTGCGTGCCGGTCCCGTGCGTGCCGGCCTCCCCTGTGGCGCCCGCGCCTCCCGCGGGCGGTGACGGTTGTCTCGCAACGGCGGAGCGGGCTGCCGCATCCGCATCCGCACGTCCGGCGGCGGACGAGCCGCCACTGTTCCCGCATCAGCACGACCAGGCACATCAGCAGCCCGGCGACCAGCACGGAAAGCACCGAACCGAGCGTGTCGTGCGCGCGCTCGAAGACGGAAACAATGAAATGATCTTCCATGGCTCCTCTCCTCGGCAGAGGGTGGACAAAGGACCCCGCCGTGGCAGCGGCGGGGTCTCAGTGTTGCATGGGCTAAAACATTCGGACATCACGACTCGATCACGAATCGACCCATATAACTTTCGCGCGTCATTGGAGCGATCCACCCGGTATTGACGGGACGGGCGATCCCCGGAAATCACGGCGGGGGAGCCCGATCGCTCAGACTCCCCCGCTACTCGTGACCCCCGTCCCCGCCCACAACCCCCCAGTCACATGGACGGGGACGGGTAGCACCCTTTCCCCCGAGCGGTGCTTAGCCCATGAAACACCATTGACCGGCACGCTGTCCACTCCACGGCCGCGTTTTCGCGAGAGCCTTTCTGAGATACGTCCAAAATAGTTGGACGCGGACAAACCCCAAGATGGACGGCACCACATCACCCGCTCCATGACACGGATGCCACATTGGCTTGCGAAAGTACCTTAGCCCTTGTAACTTGTTCCTCGTCCGGTCCGGCCGGGGATCAGCCGCAGACGATCCCGATGGAGCGCCGGGGCCGGGCCGGGCTCCTTCACCGGCACTCACTCCCCGGTGGCCGCCGGTGGACGGCCGAGAGGCCCTCACCTTCGGGTGGGGGCCTCTTACCACGCGCGCGTCCCGCCCGGGGCCGCCCGGAGGGCCGTATCGGGCCCCCGCCGCTACCAGGAACGATTTACACCCTGTCATGGAAAAGGTCGATGCCTTTCCAGCCTGTCCATGGTCGGAGGGTGGCTCCGCACAGCACGCTGGAGGCGTACACCGTGGTCAGCGTTGACGGAGGAGCTCCCGTGAAGATAGGCGTCCCGCGCGAGGTCAAGAACCACGAGTACCGCGTGGCCATCACCCCCGCGGGGGTCCACGAGCTGTCCCGTCACGGCCACGAGGTGTTCGTCGAGCGGGGCGCGGGCCTCGGCTCGGCCATCCCCGACGACGACTACGTCGCCGCGGGCGCCAAGGTCCTGGACGGCCCGGACGAGGTGTGGGCCGAGGGAGACCTGATCCTCAAGGTCAAGGAGCCGATCGAGCCCGAGTACCACCGGATGCGCGACGGCCAGGTCCTGTTCACCTACCTGCATCTGGCCGCGTCCCGCGCGTGCACGGACGCGCTGCTGTCCGCGGGCGTCACCGCGATCGCCTATGAGACCGTCCAGCTCCCCGACCGCTCCCTGCCGCTGCTGGCGCCCATGTCGGAGGTCGCCGGGCGCCTCGCCCCGCAGGTCGGCGCCTACCACCTGATGGCGTCCAACGGCGGCCGCGGCGTGCTGCCCGGCGGCGTGCCCGGGGTGGCCCCGGCCAGGGTCGTCGTCATCGGCGGCGGCGTGTCGGGCCTCAACGCGGCGCAGATCGCCGTCGGGATGGGCGCGGACGTGACCGTCCTGGACGTCAACGTCGACCGCCTCCGCCACATCGACGCCATCTACCAGGGCCGCCTGCGCACCCTCGTGTCGAGCGTCTACACCGTCGAGCAGGAGGCCCGCGCCGCCGACCTCGTCATCGGCGCGGTGCTGATCCCCGGCGCCAAGGCCCCCAAGCTGATCTCCAACGAGCTGGTCGCGACCATGAAGCCCGGCTCGGTGCTCGTCGACATCGCCATCGACCAGGGCGGCTGCTTCGAGGACTCCCGCCCCACCACGCACGCCGACCCCACCTACCGGGTGCACGACTCGACGTTCTACTGCGTCGCCAACATGCCGGGCGCCGTCCCGAACACCTCCACGTACGCGCTCACCGGCGTCACGCTCCCCTACGCCCTCCAGATCGCCGAGAAGGGCTGGCGGCGGGCCCTGGAGTCCAACGCCGCGCTCGCCCTCGGCCTCAACACCCACGCGGGCGCCCTCGTCTACGACCACGTGGCCGAGGCCCACAACCTCGCCTACACCCCGCTCACCTCGGTCCTGGACTGAGACGGCGCCGCGCGGCCGGGTAGACACTCCCCCATGGGTGAACTGATCTTGGTGCGGCACGGGGAGACGGAGTGGAGCCGGGTGCGCAGGCACACCGGGCGGACGGACCTGCCGCTGACCGGGCGCGGCGAGGAGCAGGCCCGGGCGCTGCGCGGCGCGCTCGCCGGGCGGCGGATCGCGCGGACGCTGGTCAGTCCGGCGGAACGGGCCCGGCGCACCGCGGAGCTGGCCGGGCTGACGGCGGACGACCTGGACCCCGACCTCTGGGAGTGGGACTACGGCGGCTACGAGGGCGTCACCTCGGCCGCGATCAGGGAGGACCGGCCCGGCTGGTACCTGTGGGACGACGGCGTGATCCCCGGCGACGCCGGCCACCCGGGCGAGACCGTCGAGCAGGTCGGGAAGCGCGCGGACGCCGTGCTGGCCCGCGTCCGGCCGCTTCTGGCCGACGACCACGGTAACGGAGGCGGTGACGGCGGCGGTGATAGGGACGGTGACGTGGCGCTGGTCGCGCACGGGCACGTCCTGCGGGTGCTGACGGCGCGATGGCTCGACCTGGAGCCGGCGCGCGGACGGTCGTTCGCGCTGGAGACCGGCACGGTGTCGGCGCTCGGCACCGAGCACGGCCGTCCGGTGATCACCGCGTGGAACGTCCCGGCTCCGTAGTCCGCGCCACCGCATAAAGTACCCATAGGGGGACTTCCCCCGAGGGGTATCCGGGCGTGCGCCCCCGGAGGATTGTGAGGACGGAGATGGCGACCAGCGAGACTCCCACCCGCGGGTACACCGCCACCAAGGACCAGCTGCAGACGCGGCTGGCCAGGATCGAGGGCCAGGTGCGCGGCATCGACCGGATGGTCGAGGAGGACCGCTACTGCATCGACATCCTCACGCAGATCAGCGCCGTCCAGGCCGCGCTGGACAAGGTGGCGCTCGGCCTGCTGGACGGGCATGTCCGGCACTGCGTGGCCGAGGGCGCCGAGGAGGGCAAGGGCGACGCGATGTCGACCGAGCTGATGGCCGCCGTGGGCCGCCTCATGCGCCGCGGCTGAAAGTCTGGACACGGCGCGGCCGCGGCCCGAGCGCCGCGGTCGAGGGAGGGGTCAGCCGCCGGGGTCCGGGTCCGCCGGGCGGAACTGACCGCCGGGGTCGGGGGCCGGCGGGCAGCCGGGGCCGCCGGAGGCGGGGGCGTCGGTTCCGGCGCGTTCCATGTTCTCGACGAGGGTGCGCCATCCGTGCAGGAAGACCTGGCGCTCTTCCGGGCCGAGCGCCTCCAGCGTCGCGCGCATGGGGCTGAGCCGCCGCCAGGTGAACCGCTCGATCACCGCGCGGTGCGTCTCGCCGAGACTGACGATCATGCGGCGGCGGTCGCGCTCGTCGGGGCGGCGTTCGACGAACCCGCCGCGCTGGAGCTCCCCGACGAGCTGGCTGACGGTCGCGGGGTTGAGCGCCATGTGCCGGGCGAGGACGCCCACCGGCGACGGGCCGTGCAGGACGATGCTCATCAGCACGGGCATGTGCCGGGGCCCGAGCCCGGCGACCTGGAAGCGCCCCATGAGCTCGTGCGCGTCCTCGTGCCCGCCCGGCCCCTTCATGCCGCGGATCATCCGCACCATGAGCTGGACGATCATCTCCAGATCGGCGTCGACACCGGCGTCGCGACCGCCCTCCGCCGGCCCGCCGGCGGTGCGTGAATCCTCGGACATATCTTGAACTCCAACATATTTCGTGGTGCACTGCCAATATATTGAAGTTCAAGGCATTTCGTGCATCGAGGGGGCCGACCATGGCCGAAAGCCCGCCCGTGAAGGTGGCACCGCCCCGCGGCACCTCCCGCGACGACCGGCTCGACCGGCAGATCCTCCTGCTCGGCCTGGTGATCGTGTCGGGTGCGGTGATGGCGATCCTGGACACCACGATCGTCAACGTCGCGCTGGAGACGCTCGGCCGCGACTTCGACACCGGCCTGTCGACCATCCAGTGGGTCGTCACCGGCTACATGCTGGCCATGGGCACCGTCATCCCGCTCACCGGCTGGGCCGTCGACCGGTTCGGCGGACGGCGCGTGTGGATGACGTCGATCGTGCTGTTCGTGCTCGGGTCCGGGCTGTCCGGCGCGGCCTGGAACATCGAGTCCCTGATCTTCTTCCGGGTGCTGCAGGGACTCGGCGGCGGCATGCTCATGCCGACCGGAATGGCGATCATGACGATGGCGGCCGGGGCGCACCGGGTGGGCCGGGTGATGAGCATCATCGGCGTCCCGATGCTGCTCGGGCCCGTCCTCGGCCCGGTGCTCGGCGGGTGGCTGGTCGAGGACGTCGACTGGCGCTGGATCTTCTTCGTGAACCTGCCGGTCGGCGCGCTCGCCCTGGCGCTGGCCTGGTGGAAGGTGCCCGCCGGGCAGGCCGAGCACGCCTCGTCGGCGCTGGACTGGCGCGGGCTGGTGCTGCTGCCGCCCGGGTTCGTGCTGCTGATCTACGGCCTGTCGACGGCGTCCAGCCACGGCGGCTTCGGCGACGCGTCCACGATCGGCTGGCTGGCGGGCGGCGTCGTCCTGGTGGTCCTGTTCGTGCTGCACAGCCTGCGGCGACGCGAGCGGGCCCTGATCGACGTGCGGCTGTTCACCGACCGGACGTTCGCGACCGCGGCCGCCGCCGTGCTCCTCGTCGGCATGGTGGTGATGGCGTCGATGCTGCTGATCCCGCTGTACTACCAGACGACGCGCGGCGAGGGCGCGCTCGCGGCGGGCCTGCTGCTGGCCCCGCAGGGCCTCGGCGCCGCGACCGCGATGCCGATCGGCGGGGTGATCGCGGACAAGTTCGGGGCGGGACGGATCGTCCCGATCGGGATCGTGCTGCTGGTGGCCGGCACCATCCCGTTCGCGCTCGTCGGAGCGGACACCTCCTACTGGCTGCTCGGCGCCGCGCTCTACGTGCGGGGTCTCGGGCTCGGCTGCACCATGATGCCGACGATGTCGGCGGCGCTGACGACGCTGCGCCGGGCGGCGGTCTCGCGGGCCAGCAGCACGCTGAACATCCTCATGCAGTTCGGCGGCGCGGTCGGCACGGCGCTGCTGGCCGTCATCCTGTCCCGCCAGATCGAGGACCGGCTTCCGCGGGCGCCGGGCGGCGGCGGGGGCGAGGGCGGCGCGGGCGGCCTGGGCCAGATCCCCGAGCAGCTCCGCGAGCGGGTCGCGCCGCAGCTGGCGGACGCGTTCGGGTACACGTTCTGGGTCGCGGCCGGCCTCACCGCCCTGATGATCGTCCCGGCGCTGCTGCTGCCCCGGCACGGCGCGCACGAGAACGACGACCCGGACGCGCCGCCGATCGTCTGACGCGCGCTCGCGCGTCCCGGCGGATCAGGAGGCGATCGACCAGTCGGCCAGGCCGGCCTCGTGCTCGCGCGTGAGGCGCCTGGCCCGCTGGGCGTCCGGGGTGTAGCGGTACCGCTCCGGGACGACGCGCGTGGTGCGGTACAGGCCCTTGAGCGTCAGCGTGGCGGCCAGGTCGGACGTCGGCAGGCCCGGCAGCCCGTACATGCGGCGCGCCCAGCGCGGCAGCGTCGCGACGACCAGGACCCCGATGCCGGGCGCGGCGAGCTTCAGCGGCAGCAGCTGGCGCGGCACGGCCGGGCTGAACATGCGGCGCAGCCCGTCGCGGGCCTCCCGGCACGCCCAGATCCGGCGCCGCATGTCGGCGTAGTAGTCCTTCATCTCCGCGACCGTGGCGGGCACGTCCGCCGGGTCGAGGCCGACGACGGCGGCGGCGCTGCGCTGCTCGTCGACGAACGCGTCGGCGTCCGCGGCGGTCAGCGGCACCCCGCTGCGGCGCGCCACGTCCAGGTACGAGTCGACCTCGCCGAGGTGGACCCAGAGGAGGTTCTCGGGGTCGTCGACCCGGAACGTCTCGCCGGTGCGCAGGTCGAGCCCGGTCAGCCTGGCGTGCAGCTTGCGGACCCGGCGGCCCACCCGCTCGACCTCCTCCCGCGTCCCGTAGGTGCGGACGCGGACGAACTCGACCGTCCGGCCGAGCCGCGCCCAGGCCGCGGACGGGTCCATGAGCTCGGAGTTCTGCGCGGTGCCCCACATCGACCTCGGATGCAGGGCCTGCAGGAGCAGCGCCCTGATCCCGCCGACCATCAGCACGGGCTCGCCCATGACGCGCCAGGTCACCGAGCCGGGCCCGAACAGCCCGTGGTCCGCGCGTTCACCCGCCGGCCCGTGCCGGCCCATCTCGTCGTGCACGCCGACCGCCTTCCCTCGACCGAGTAATTGAAGACTTACCCCATCGTGGAACGGGCCACACGATCAGTCTTCGGTCTCGTCCTCCACCGCCTCGTCCCGCTCGCCCGCCTCGGTCTGCTCGGTGATCCAGGCGAGGTAGTCCATGCTGCCCGCGACGACCGGCGTCGCGATGATCTCGGGGGTGTCGTAGGAGTGCACCTCGGTGATCAGCGAGGCCAGCTCCTCGAACCGGTCGGCGGACGTCTTGAACACCACCATCCACTCCTCCGCCGACTCGATCTCGTCCTCCCACCAGTAGGTGCTGGCGATCGGGCCGAGGAGCTGCGCGCACGCCACCAGCCGTTCGGTGACCGCGGACTTGGCCAGCTCGGCCGCCTCCGAACGGGAGTCGGTCGTGGTCGTCACCTGCACGTAAGCGTGGGCCATGGCACGACTCCTTCCCCTCAGGGAGGCGCCGCTACCGCACCGGATGGACGACCATGGCGCTGCCGCCGCCCCGCCGCACCGGCTCGGCGACCGCCTGGACGAGCCCCGGCCGCAGGATCTCCAGCCCCGTCGCGGCGCCGATCACGCCCGCCGGCGGGCCGGGGAACACCTCCAGCCGGTGCCCGCGCGCGGCGAGGTCGCGCCCGAACCAGTCGATGAAGGGCCGCTCGGCGAAGACCTGCGGGGTGTTGCGCTGCGTCGCGCGCGGGGCGCCGAGCGCGGTCGGCAGGTCCATGCCGAGGTCGATGCGGTTCATCAGGATCTGCAGGACGGTCGTGATGATGGTCGATCCGCCCGGCGTGCCGAGGGCCAGCTTCGGCTGCCCGTCCTTGAGGACGAGCGTCGGCGACATGCTGCTGCGCGGTCGTTTGTGCGGCCCCGGCAGGTTCGGGTCGGTCGGGCCGCCGGGCGGGGGCGGCTGGAGGGAGAAGTCGGTCAGCTCGTTGTTGAGGAGGAACCCGCGCCCCGGGACGGTGATGGCGCTACCGCCGAACTGCTCGATCGAGAGCGTGTAGGCGACGACGTTGCCCCACCTGTCGGCGACGACGAGATGGGTGGTCTGCGGGCCCTCGAACGCCAGCGACCGGGTCTGCGTCCCGGGCGGGACGCACGGGTCGTAGACGCCGTCGGGCGAGCCGGGGGCGACGGGCGCGGCGGCGGCCTCGTCGGGCTTGATCAGGCAGGCGCGCTCGCGGGTGAACCCGGACGACAGCAGCTCGTCCAGCGGCACGTCCACCTTGGCGGGGTCGCCCACGTAGCGGCCGCGGTCGGCGTAGGCGAGCTTGGACGCCTCCAGGTAGTAGTGCAGGGCCGTCGCCGGGTCGCGCCGGTCGAGCCGGAAGTTGCTCAGGATGCCGAGCGCCTCCCCGACCGTCGACCCGCCTGACGACGACGGCGGCATCCCGTACACGTCCGTCCCGCGGTAGGCGACGTGCGTGGGCTCTCGCGTCAGCGCACGGTAGGCGGCCAGGTCACCGGGCCGCATCAGGCCGGGACGGACGACGCGGGTGGCGGCGTGGTCCACCGGCGGTTTGGCGACCGTCCGCGCGACCTCCCGGCCGAGCCCTCCCCGGTAGAACCAGCCGGTGCCGCGTTTCGCCAGCTCGCGGTAGGTGTCGGCGAGGTCGGGGTTGCGGAACGTCGAGCCGACCTCGGGGAGCCGCCCGTCCGGCAGGAACAGCTCGCGGGTCGGCACGATGTCGCGGAAGCGCTCCTCGTTCGCCGCGGTCTGGGCGCGGAACTCCTGGTCGACGACGAACCCGCGGTCGGCGACCCTGATGGCGGGGCGCAGCAGGTCGCCGAGGTCGCGGCTGCCGAAGCGGCGCAGCGCGAGGTCCCACTGGGCGAGGGTGCCGGGCACGCCGACGCCGAGCCCGCTGGTGACGGCCTGGTCGAACGGGAGCGCCTTGCCGGTGGCGGGGTCGACGAAGGAGCCGGCCCCCATCCGCTTCGGCGCGAACTCGCGGCCGTCGATGGCGTGGACGCGCCGGGACTTCGCGTCGTAGTAGGTGATGTAGCCGCCGCCTCCGATCGCGGCCACGTACGGCTCGGTGACGCCGAGCGTCGCGCCGGCGGCGACGGCCGCGTCCATCGCGTTGCCGCCGCGTCTGAGCACGTCCAGCGCGGTCCGGCTGGCGTCGGGGTCGACCGTCGACACCGCGCCGCCGTGGCCGGTCGCGACCGGCTGTTTGGCCGGCGGCCGCGGCTGCCCGGGCGCGGGGACGGGCGCGGGCGCGCGGGCTCCGGCGACCGCGGGGACGGTCAGCGACGCGGCGGCGGTGAGCACGGTCACGACGACGGCCGTGCGGCGCGGCGCCCGCGAGCCGCCCGGCGCGCGCCGGGCCTTCGCCGTGACCGCCGTGATGGCCGATGCCGTCGGTGCCTTCGAGGACGATGGGGAGCGGAACATCGGGCCTCCAGAGAAACGCGGCGCCCCTACGGTGTCACCGATCTTCGCCCGATGCCACCGTCCGCACCGGCCGACCCCGGACGCCCGCCGTACGGCCCGCCCCCGCGCCGGCCGACAAAGATCATAAAGCGCTTTCCCCGGGAGAAATCGGCGACATTCCGCCGGGCCGATCAACCGAAACTCATTCGGATGTTAGCCCAGCGTGAGGGGGACGCTGCGCCACGTCAGCGACCTGCCGCTTTGGCAGGATCCGACAACACCGGCATGACGTGAATCACCCGCAAAACGTTGCGATTATGCTCATACCTGGTGAATTCTTAGGGACTTCGACAAGCCGTCATCTCGCGAACAGCGGCGCGGGTTCAGGCCTGGGGGGACACCTATGACCTGGGACATGCGCATGCGCAACAACATGTTCCGGCGCCTGCCGGTCGAGCAGGCGACCGGCCGGCTCTACGGAGGCCGGCACCGGCTCCGCGTGGTCTACCGGACCCGCGATCTCGTCGTGCTCGGGCTCGGCGTGATGATCGGATCGGGCATCTTCAAGATCGCCGGTGAGCAGGCCACGTCGACCGCCGGTCCCGGCGTGCTCGTGTCGTTCCTCATCGCCGGCGGCGTGTGCCTGCTGGTCGCGCTCGCCCTCGCCGAGCTGTCCTCGATCATCCCGGTGGCGGGCAGCGCCTACTCGTTCAGCTACGTCGCGTTCGGCGAGGTCTGGGCGTGGATCGTCGGCTGGGCGCTGGTGATGGAGCTGCTGCTCGCGACCGCGGTGCTCGCGCGCGTCTGGTCGATCTACGCGACGCAGGCGCTGGCCGACTTCGACGTGCCCGTCCCCGGCTGGCTCGGCGACCTGATCGGCCAGGGGAAGGGCCCGGACCTGTTCGCGCTCGGCATCCTGCTGCTGGTCGTGTTCATGCTGGCCACCGGCAGCCGGATGAGCCTGAAGACGCTCTGGTTCATGGTGATGGCCAAGGTCATCGTGATCGGGCTGGTCATCGCCACCGGCCTGAAGTTCTTCAGCGGCGGCAACCTCACCCCGTTCATCCCGCCGGCCCAGGCCGCGCCCGAGGGCGACAAGACGATGCTGGACACCATGCTCGGCGCCCTCGGCGGCGGGACGCCCGAGGTGTTCGGGATCTGGGGCCTGTTCGCCGCCGCCCCCGCCATCGCGTTCGCCTACATCGGCTTCGACCTGATCGCGACGTCCGCGGAGGAGACCGACGACGCGCCCCGCAAGGTGCCGCGCGGGATCATCACCGCGCTGATCACCGCCGTGGTGCTGTACGCGGCCGTGGCGGTCGCGCTCGTCGGCATGGTCGGCATGGACGGCTTCGCCAAGCTCGACCCCGACAAGCTGCTCATCGCCGCGGCGTTCGACTCGGTCGGCGCGGGTGCGATGGGCAAGCTCGTCGACATCGGCGTGGTGCTCGCGCTGACCACCGTCATCCTGGTGCTGGTGATCAGCCTGACCCGGGTGGTCTTCTCGATGTCGCGCGACGGGCTGCTGCCGCGCCCGCTCGCGCACATGAGCCGCCGCTACAAGGTGCCGTCCCGGGCGACGCTGCTGTCCGGGGCCGCCGCGGTGGTGATCTCCCAGGTGCTCGACGTGCTGACGCTCGAACCGCTCGTCGTGATCGGGACGCTGTTCGCGTTCCTGTTCGTCCCGGCAGCGGTGCTGGCGCTGCGCCGCACCCGGCCCGACCTGCACCGCCCGTTCCGCGTGCCGCTCGCGCCGGTCACCAGCGTCGTGACGATCATCGCGGTCGGCTGGCTGATGCTGAACCTGAAGGTCGAGACGTGGGTCTACTTCGGGATCTGGATGGTCGTCGGGCTGCTGCTGTACCTGGTGTACGGGCGCCGCAAGAGCCAGATGAAGCTCCTGCTGGAGGAGCCGCCGCCCGCGCGTCCCGTCGCCGCCAGGCTGGCCGCGCCGCCTCCCGGCGTCCCCGTCGCGCTCCCCGCGCCGCCTCCGGGCGCCGCGCACGCCGGGCCGTACCCGCCGGGTGGCGGCCGTGAGGGGGTGCCGAGCGGCGAGTACCCGGGGCGGCACGGCACCGGCGGGTGGCCGGCCGAGCCGCGGCCGGGCGCGCCGGAGAGCCCGTACCCGACCGGACGGTATTCGACCGGACGGCACGCGAGCGGCCAGTTCTCCGGCGGCTCCGATCCCCGGGAGACGCCGCCCCCGTACCAGCCGGGGTCGGGGACGTCCGGCGGCTACGACATTCGCGACACGTCCGACGACCTGTTCGGCGGCGCCGATCCGTACGCCGTCGACCCGGGCGTGCCGAACCCGTACTCCTCCGGCTCCTACCCGTCCGGCCCCCATGACTCCGGGCCGTATCCGTCGGCTCCGGCCGGTTCGCAGGGTTCGTCGGGCCCCTACGGCTCCGGACGTCCCGAGCCCGGCCCGTACGACTCCGGGCCTTACGGCTCAGGCCCCTACGACCCGGGGCCGTACGGGTCCGGGGAGCATGAGGAGCCGCCGCCGCCCCCGGGCGGGCGGCACCGCCGCTGAGGCGTCTCCTGAGGCGGGTTCCCGAGAAATCTGTTTTGTGAAGTTCCGCCGAACGTAGCGGGCGTCGCTCCCACGGGGAGCGGCGCCCGCTTTTCATCTCTCTTCTCTACGAACTGGACACGGGGATACGTCTGGGCTACGTTGTACTCGTCTTGAGATGAACTCAGTTTGAGATTTACTCAGTTGGAGACCGAGGGAGGGTGCGGGATGGCCGCTGATCCGGGGCGCGACGAGAGCGAGTTCCTCGCGAACTACGACCCGCGCGACTACGACCCGGTCTCGGTGACGGTCGACGTGGTCGCCCTCACCATCCGCGACGGGGCGCTGCACGTGCTGCTGGTGCGGCGCGGGAACGCCCCGTACGAGGGGATGTGGGCGCTGCCCGGCGGGTTCGTCCAGGCGGGCGGCCCGCTCCAGGGCACCGAGGCCGAGGACCTGCCGGACGCCGCCGTCCGCGAGCTCGCCGAGGAGACCGGCCTCAGCGCCAAGGGCGGCGTCCTCGGCCGCGTGCACCTGGAGCAGCTCGGCACGTACGGCTCGCCGGGCAGGGACCCGCGCATGCGCGTCATCTCCGTCGCCTACCTGGCGTTCGCGCCGGAGCTGCCCGACCCGGAGGCGGGCGGCGACGCGGCCGACGCGGCCTGGGTGCCGGTGGACGCGCTCGGCCTCACCGAGTCGGCGGACCAGCGCCCGGGAACGACCCGCCGCCTGGCGTTCGACCACGCGCGGATCCTGTCGGACGGCCTGGAGCGGGCGCGCGGGAAGCTGGAGTACACCCCGCTCGCCACGGCGTTCTGCGGCGGCGAGTTCACGATCCCGGAGCTGCGCTCGGTCTACGAGGCGGTGTGGGGCGAGGAGCTGCACGCCGGCAACTTCCACCGGAAGGTCCTGTCCGTGCCCGGGTTCGTGGAGAGCACCGGCGAGACGTCCGGGCGGGGCGGCCGGCGCGGCGGCCCGAAGCCCCGGCTCTACCGGCCGGGAGACGCCCGCCTCCTGCATCCCGCTCTGCTGCGGCCGTCACGCGAGGAGGAGATCAGATGAGCGAAGCGAACCGGGGGGTGTGGGGGGTCGACCCCCCACGAGGCGCAGGGCTGAACGACCGGGAGCTGGACGACGCGCTGGCGCGGCTCGACCGCGTGCGCGTCCCCGCCGATCTGTTCGGGGACGACGAGGCCGAGGCGGCGCGGCGGTACCGGCGGCTGGCCCGGCTCGTCCACCCGGACGCGACCGGCGGCCGCACCCGCGACGCCTTCGTCAGGCTGAACGCGCTGTGGCGCGCCTACACCCGCGACGACCCGACGCTGATCACCACGCGCCGGCACGCGTACCGGCTCGCGGACGACCCGGTCCGCGGCGACCTCGCCGACCTGTTCGCGGCCCGGCCGGAGTCCGGCGGGCAGGGCGTGCTGCTGAAGATGCCGCGCGACCCCCGCGACAGCGACCTGCTCGAACGCGAGGCCGTGGCGCTCCGGCAGCTCCCCAAGGACGGCGACGGCAAGTTCCTGCCGTACGTGCCGCGGCTCATCGAGACGTTCCGGCACCGGGACGCCTCGACCGGAGCGCAGCGGCAGGTCAACGTCGTCGCCGCCCTGGACGGCTTCCACACCCTGACCGAGGTCGGGCGGGCCCACCCCGGCGGCGTCGACCCGCGCGACGCGGCCTGGATGTGGCGGCGGCTGCTGGTCGGCCTCGGGTTCGCGCACCGCGCGGGCGTCCTGCACGGCGCCGTCCTCCCGGACCACGTGATGATCCATCCCGACAAGCACGGCCTCGTCCTGGTCGACTGGTGCTACTCGGTTCCCGGCTGCTACGCGCACGTCGACGCGTCGGGGCGGGTGCCCGCGATGGTCGACCGGTTCGCCGGCTGGTACCCGCCCGAGGTGCCCGGACGGCAGGCGGCGAGCGCCGCCACCGACATCTACATGGCCACCCGCTGCATGACCGACCTGATGGGCGACAAGGCCCCGAAGGCGATGCGCTCGTTCGCCCGCGGCTGCCTGCTGCCGGCGCGGAACCGGCGCCCCTCCGACGCCTGGCGCCTGCTGGCCGAGCTGGACGAGCTGCTGGAGCGGCTCTACGGCCGGCGTCGCTTCCGCCCCTTCCACCTGCCCGTACCGAACTGAGGAGACCACCATGGGAAGCGGAAACTGGTCCACCGACGTCTACGCCGCCCAGGCGAGCTACCGCGCGTCCACCGGCGCCAGCGCGTTCGCCTACTCCGACGGCGGCGCCGCCACCGTCCACCCCGACCTCGACCCGCGCGGCGTGACCGTCCGGGAGAGCCGCGATTCCGGCGACCATCCGGAGTCGCTCGCGATCGGCGTCCTGTTCGACGTCACCGGCTCGATGGGGTCCGTGCCGCGGACGCTCCAGACCAAGCTCCCCGACCTGCTCGGGCTGCTGCTGCGCAAGGGGTACGTCGCCGACCCGCACATCCTGTTCGGCGGGGTCGGCGACGCGACCTGCGACCGGGCGCCGCTCCAGATCGGCCAGTTCGAGGCCGACAACCGGATGGACGACGACCTCGGCAAGATCCTGCTGGAAGGCGGGGGCGGCGGCCAGATGCGCGAGTCCTACGAGCTGGCCATGTACTTCATGGCCCGGCACACCGCGATCGACTGCTTCGAGAAGCGCGGCAGGCGCGGCTACCTGTTCATGATCGGCGACGAGCTGGCGTACCCGCAGGTCAAGCGGCGGGAGGTCGAGAAGGTCATCGGCGATCGGCTCGACGAGGACGTCCCGGTCGCCGAGATCGTCCGCGAGCTCCAGCGGATGTACGACGTGTACTTCATCATCCCCGAGGGCGCCTACCACGCCGGGAGCCGCGAGCTGAAGGACTTCTGGCGGGACCTGCTCGGCCAGAACGTCCTCTACCTGGACGACCTCGACGCGGTCTGCGAGACGATCGCGCTGACCGTCGGGCTCGGCGAGGACGCCATCGACCTCGACGAGGGCCTCGGCCACCTGGAGGAGGCCGGTTCGGACGCGGGCGCGTCGGTGTCGCGGGCGCTCGCGCGGCTGGACGCGTCCCGCGCGCCGGTCGCCGTGTCGTCCGCGCCGCCCGGGCTGGACGCCTCGGGCCCGTCCGCGACCACCCGCCTGTGACCCCATGGGCCACGTGATCGTCGTCGACCTCGGCTTCGGGGACGCGGGCAAGGGCACGGTCGTCGACCACCTCTGCTCCGCCGGCCCCGTGGCCGCGGTCGTCCGGTTCAACGGCGGCGCGCAGGCCGCGCACAACGTCGTCACCACAGATGGGCGGCACCACACGTTCGCCCAGTTCGGGTCGGGGACGTTCACGCCGGGCGTCCGGACGCACCTGTCGCGGTTCATGCTGGTCGACCCGCTGGCCCTGGCCGCCGAGGCCGGCCATCTGCGGGCGCTCGGCGTCGGCGACGCGCTCGACCGGCTGACCGTCGACCGGGACGCGCTGCTCACGACGCCGTACCACCGGGCCGCGAACCGCGCGCGGGAGTCGGCGCGCGGCGCGGCCCGGCACGGGTCGTGCGGCATGGGCATCGGCGAGACGGTCTCCTACGCCCTCGCGAACCCCGGCGCGCCGCGCGCCGGGGACTGCCTGTCACCGCCGCGCCTCCGGCGCCGCCTGTCGGCACTGCGCGACTGGTATCTCGCCACGTTCCCGACCGGCGAGGACGTCCCGGACGTCGACGCCTGCGCCGACGCGTTCACCGCGTTCGCCGGACGCGTCGAGATCGTCGGCGCGGACCATCTGCGCGCCCTGCTCCGCACCGGGAACGTGGTGTTCGAGGGAGCGCAGGGCGTCCTGCTGGACGAGTGGCACGGCTTCCACCCGTACACGACCTGGTCGACAACCACGTTCGCCAACGCCGAGACGCTGCTGGCCGAGGCGGGCGAGGAGGCCGGTTCCGCGACGCGGCTCGGGGTGCTGCGCGCGTACGCGACCCGTCACGGCCCCGGCCCGTTCGTCACCGAGGACCCGGCGCTGACCGCCGACCTGCCCGACCCGCACAACGTCGCGGGCCGCTGGCAGGGCGCGTTCCGCGTCGGCCACCTCGACGCCGTCGCGCTCCGTTACGCGCTGGACGTCACCGGCGGCGTGGACGGCCTGGCGGTCACGCATCTGGACATCGCGGGGGCACGTCCGGACCTGCGCGTCTGCCACGCCTACGACATCGACGGCGAACGGGTCGAGCGCCTGGAGACGGGCCCGCCCGACCTGGACCGCCAGGCCGCCCTCACCGAGCGCCTCCGCGCCGCCCGGCCCGTCTACGCGCCGCTCGGCCGCGCCGAGGAGACGGTCGAGGAGATCACGCGGACGCCGGTCGTCCTGCGCTCCCACGGCCCGACGGCCGCCGAGAAGTCAGCACGTCTCCCCGAGCCGAAAGGAGGGACCCTGCGTGGGCACGCGCTGATCCGCACCTGACATGATCGGAAGCATGCTCCAGGTCTGCCCGAACGGAAGCCGGGCCGAAGGCGTCCCGGTCTCGCCGGAGGAGATCGCCGCCGCGGTCCGCGCCGCCGCCGACGTCGGCGCGCAGGACGCGCACCTGCACCCGCGGGACGGCACCGGCGCCGACACCGTCGACGCGCCGCACGTCGCCGCGGCCGTCTCCGCCGTCCGCGCGTCCACCCCGTCGATCCAGGTCGGCGTGACCACCGGCGAATGGACGACCCCCGACCCGGTGGAGCGCGCCGCGAAGATCCGCTCCTGGACGGTGCTCCCCGACCACGCCTCGGTGAACTTCCACGAGGACGGCGCCGAACTGGTCGCCGAGGCGCTCTTCGAGCGCGGTGTCGCCATCGAGGCCGGGATCTTCTCCGGCACGGAGGGCGCCGAGCGGTTCCTGCGCTGGCCGCACGCCCACCACGTGCTGCGGATCCTCGCCGAGGTCACCGACCCCGACCCGGAGACCGCGACCGGCACGGCGAAGGCGCTCCTGCACGACCTCGGCACCGACCACGGCCGCCCGGTCCTGCTGCACGGGGAGGACGGCGGCGCGTGGCCGGTCCTGCGGCTCGCCGTCCGGCTGAACCTGGACGTCCGCATCGGCCTGGAGGACACGCTCGTCCTGCCCGACGGGGCTCCCGCCGCCGACAACGCCACCCTGATCCAGACGGCCCGCGCCCTGCTCGCCGCGTAGCGGCGGATGGCTCAGGAGCGGGGGTTGTGGCCGGCGTCGGCGTCCATCCGCGCCCACTCGGCCTCCCACAGCTCGTCGCGATGGCGGTCGCAGCGGCGGCGGGCGGCGAGATAGCCGAGCAGCACCGGCACCGCGCAGGCGAGGACGGTGGCGGCGCCCGCGTAGGCGGCGTCGGTCACCGTGCGGCTGTGCGGGCGGGGCCGGACGGTCGGGTCGCCGTCGCGGTCGATCCAGATCGTCCGCTGCGCGCCGATCTTGGCGCTCTTCCAGCTCGGGAGCGTGCCAACGCGCTGCTTGCCGTCCGCGCCCGGCCAGGCGGCCTGGACGGTCTCGTGGATGTAGCGGTCGCCGGAGGTGCCGATACCGCCGGTCGAGGTGACCGTGGCGACGACCTGGCGGCGGTTCGCCCGCTCGGTGTTCTCGGCGCGGGTGCCCGCGTCGTAGGACCAGGAAACGGCCCAGCCGGCGAGCGGCGGCGCGGCGGCGAGCAGGAGCACGAGCAGTCCGAGGGCGATCGCCCGCTGGACGCGGTCGACCGGGCGGCGCAGGGCATTGCGCTCCAGACCGAGCCGCCGCCGCAGCCTGGTGAGCGGCGTGCCCCTGCAACCGATGCCGGACCTGCGCATCTGCGTCACCTCCCCGGGGAGTGCCCTCCCGGCAAGAGGCCCTCAGCCTTCTTTAGCCATCGTTTCCCAGGATATTCCCCGGCCCGTTGATCGGCACATGGCCTGTGGCCGAATCATTTCCCGGATCGCGTCCGGTATGCCGGATTGATGACCGAAACCGGCCAGGATTCCGGTTTCGGTCCCCGTCCGGCCCTCCGGCGGCCAGCGCGAGGACCGCGCCGAGGACGCAGAGCCCGGCGGTGATCCAGAAGATCTCCTGGTACTCGGTGCGCAGCGCGTCCTCGACGGCCGCGTCGTAGACCTTCAACCGCCGGGCGAACTCGTCCTTGGTCATCAGGAACGGCAGCGGCGGCTGCAGATCGGCCGTCAGCGCGTGGAAGCGGTGCAAGCCCCACGCCGACAGCGCGGAGATCCCGAGGAGCATCCCCATCATCCGCGCCACCACCACGGCCGCCGACGCGACACCGTGCCGCGCCGCCGGGACGAACGCCAGCGCCGCCGACGACACCGGCGCGATCACCAGGCCCAGCCCGAGCCCGGTCACGACGAGGTCGACGTCCATCCGCGGCAGCGGCCCGTACGAGGCGTCCGCCAGGTTCGCCGGCCAGGCGGCGATCAGCAGGTAGCCCACCGCGGCCACCGCCATCCCCACGACCATCGGCCACCGCTCCCCCACCCGCCTGGCGATCATGCCTCCGGCCACGGCCGCGACCGGCAGCGCCACCAGGAACCTGGTCAGCAGCAGCGCGCCCTCCGTGGCGTCCTTGTCCAGGACGGTCTGCGCCACCAGGACGACGTCCACCAGCGTCACCATCAGCGCGGCCCCCGACAGCAGGCTCACGCCCAGCGTCGCCAGCAGCGGGCCGCGCCGCACGTCCGACAGGTCGAGCAGCCGCGTGCGCGTCCTGACCTCCCAGAGCACGAACACCACCAGCACCACGGCGCCGGCGACGAGCACGGGCAGGCCCCACGAGGGCAGCGCCGACTCCTGCGGCTCGGGGTTGTAGACGCCCGCGACCAGCAGACCAAGGCCCAGCGCCAGCAGCACCCCGCCCACCACGTCGACGCCAGGCCGCGTCCCCTCCCCGCGACCGCCGTGACCGCCGGGAACACCTCGACCACCGGGACCACCTCGACCACCGGGCACCGCGTACTGGACGGCGACCATCGCCACCGCCACCAGCGGCACGTTGATCCAGAAGATCGCCCGCCAGTCGGCCGCCGCCGCGATGCCCGCCCCGTACAGCGGGCCGAGCACGCTCCCGAGTTCCTGCGCCGCCCCGACCGCGCCGAGCACCACGGGCCGCTGCCGCTCGTCCCACAGGTCACCGGCCAGCGCCATCGTCACCGGGAGCAGCGCGCCGCCCGCGACGCCCTGGACGACCCGTCCCGCCGTCAGCAGCGGCACGCCGTCCGCCAGCGCCGTCACGACCGAGCCGGCCGCGAAGAAGACCAGGCACGCCTGGAGCAGCGGCCGCCGCCCGAACCGGTCCGAAAGCTGCCCGAGCAGGGGCATCGCCGCCACATAGCCCAGCAGGAACCCGGTCAGGACGGGCGTCACCCGCTCCAGCCGGTTGATCGGGATGTCGAGATCCTTCACCACCGGCACCAGGATCGTCGTGACCACGTACGCGTCCAGCGCCGCCAGCAGCACCACCGCGCCGCCCGCCCCGATCGCGACCCGGCGCCGCTCGCTCACCCGCGCTCCCCCGCCGCCCAGGCCGCCCGCCTCACTCCGGTGCGCTGATCTTGTACGGCGCGTCGAACCCGGTGAACGTGATCACCACCGCGCCCTGCCCCTCCGGGAACGCGCCCCGCACCTTCACCAGCCGGTGATCGGCCCGGCTCACCCACAGCTGCCCGTCCAGGTCGGCGTCGATGCCCGGGATCAGGCCCGCGATCTGCGCCTTCGGCAGCTTCGCGGCGACCCGGTTCGTCTCCTTGCCGTCCACCTTCTCCACCGCCTGCGCCTGCGGCGACCCGGCCGACGCAAGCAGCTTGGAGATGCCGCGCTCCGGGTCGAGCACCGCCGACGGGTCGTACATGGTCGCCGCCAGCGCCTTGGGCACCTTCCGCCAGCCGCCCGTTCCCGCGTCCAGGTGGATGCTGTCGCCGATCGCGACGACCTTCATCTCGACGTTCCGGCCCTGCTGCTCGACCGTCAGCGTCCCCTCCGCGTCCCCGTTGCGGAGCAGCTTCAGATCGCCGCCCTTCACCATGACGGGAGTCTTGCCCTCCGACTGGACGGTGAACGCCACGCTCTTCACCGCCCCCATCGCCTGCGCGGACTGCCGCAACGTCTGCGCGGCGTCGAAGTCCGCCTTCTTCGCGGGCTCGTCCGACCCGCCACCGTCACAGGCCCCCGCGAACAGCAGGACCGGCAGCAATACGAGAAGGACGAGATTTCGTCTGGGCATACGCGGACACTACCGACGGGTTCCGGTACCCGTCACTCGGTACGAGGTATGACATCGCGTGGCCAGAAGTAGGACATCGCGATTTCCCGGTGGTCCCTCAGAACCAGCCGCCGCTAAGATGACACACGGCCACGCCCCCATCGTCACGGGGGACGCCTCGGGGCGGTAGCTCAGCTGGTCAGAGCAGGAGACTCATAATCTCCCGGTCGCGGGTTCGAGTCCCGCCCGCCCTACGGAGCCGGGCGACGCATGTCCGCCGCACGCGCGACCCGGGCCCTACGTCGTGAGGAGCGTGGGTCGATGCGGGACGCGTCAGAGCCGCAGGACATCGAGACTTCCGTGCCGCATTCGGCACGGATCTGGAATTACTGGCTCGGCGGCAAGGACAACTACCCCGTCGACCGGGACGCCGGAGACCGGTTCCTGGAGATCTTTCCGGGAATGCGGCAGGGCGCCCAGGCGTCCAGGGGATTTCTCACCCGCAGCGTCCGCTTTCTCGCGGAGACCGGCATACGGCAGTTCCTCGACGTCGGGACGGGCCTGCCCACGGCCGACAACACCCATCAGGTCGCGCAGCGGATCGCGCCCGACGCCACGATCGTGTACGTCGACAACGACCCGCTCGTCCTCGCGCACGCGCGGGCCCTGCTGACCAGCACCCCCGAGGGCAGGACGGCCTACATCCACGCGGACGCGCAGGACCCGGCGAAGATCCTGCACGAGGCCGCCGAGCACCTCGACCTCGCGAAGCCGGTCGGGCTGATCCTGAGCGGGATCATGGGACATGTCGTCGACGACGACGAGGCGCGGTCGATCGTGCGCCGGTTCGTGGACGCGCTCTCCCCCGGCAGCCACCTGTCCCTGAACGACGGGACGAACGTGCTCAGCGAGGCCAACGTCGAGGCGCACGAGCAGTACAACAAGAGCGGCGCGGCCCCGTACAAGCAGCGGAGCCCGGAGCAGCTCGCCCGGTTCTTCGAGGGCCTGGACCTGGTGGAGCCCGGCCTGGTGATGGTGTCGCGGTGGCGCCTCGAGCCGGGCCGGTTCGGCCAGGCGCCCGAGGTCGACGGCTACGGCGCCGTCGGCCGCAAACCCTAGGCGCCGCGAGACCCGAACAGCACGGGGCCTAGGCGGGCCAGGTCGGGGGGCGTTTTTCCAGGAAGGCCGTCATGCCCTCCTGTGCCTCGGGGGTCAGGGCCGACGCGGCCATCACCTCGATCGCGTAGGCGTAGGCGTCCTGTTCCGGGCGGTCGAACTGCGCGTACATGGCCTGCTTGCCCAGGGCCTTGCTGCGCGGGCTGCCCTGGGTGGCGCGCTGGAGCAGCTCGTGGGTCGCCTTGTCGAGCTCGTCGTCCGGCACCGCGTAGTTGATCAGGCCCCAGCCGGCGGCGGTGACGGCGTCGAACACCTCGCCGGTGAGGGCCATCTCGGCGGCGCGCTTGCGGCCGACGTTGTGGGAGATCGCGACGAGCGGGGTGTGGCAGAACCAGCCGCCCTTGCCGCCCGGCGCGGCGAACCCGGCGCTCTCGGCGGCGACCGCCAGGTCGCAGCTCGCGACGAGCTGGCACCCGGCCGCGGTCGCGAGGCCGTGCACGCGGGCGACCACCGGCTGCGGGACGGACTGGATCGTCCGCATCAGGTCGGTGCAGACCCGCAGGAGGTCGCGGACGCCGGCGTGCGAGGCCCCCGCCATGTCGGCGAAGTCGTGCCCGGCGGAGAAGACCGGGCCGTTCGCCGCGAGGATCACGCCCCGGGCGTCGGTGCCGCCCACCTCCTCGAACGCGCTGGTCAGCGCCAGGAGGAAGGCGCGGGACAGAGCGTTGCGGCGGCGCGGCCGGTTCATCGTGATCGTGGTGAACGCCCCGTCGCGGCGAACCAGGACGTCGTTGTCTTCGCTCATGCTTTGACGTTACGTCAGACCCTCGTCGTACCGTTGGCGGGTCACCGGACGCGCCGAGGGGGTATGGCCTTGAAGCTGCTCACCGCCACCAACTCCACCCAGGGATTCCGCGACAACGACTTCGACTGGTGTGTCGAGGGAGAACTCGTCCATATCGGGATGGTCTGCGCACGCGACCGCGACGACCCGGACGGCGGCTGCGGCTGCGGCCGCTCGTTCGCCGGGCTCAACTCGCACCGCGCCACGACGACCGCGATGGTCAGGGAGGTCCCCGGGTTCACCGTCGACGACCACGTCCTGGCGATCAGATCCAGCCTTGAGCAGCAGGGCTGCGACCCGTCGTTCGCCGAGCACGAGGCGGCGCTGCTGCGGTGCCTGGTCCGCGACTGGCCGGTCGGGGTGATCGTCGAGCGGCGGCTGGACGAGATCGTCGTACGGCAGGTCCTCCAGCCGTGAGGCGGGCGGGCCCGTGCCCGCCCGGTCCGTGCCCGCCCGGTCCGTGCCCTTTCAGTCGGAGAGCCAGTCCCTGATCTCGTCGTCGGTGCGGGGCAGCAGGCACCACAGCGCCTCCTCGGTCGACGCGCACATCGGGATGTGCTTGTCCAGGCCGAGGATGCGGCAGAGCTTCGCCGGGAACGGCCGCACGCCCACCAGCGCCAGGGCCGTGCCCTCGGCCTTGCAGCTGCACGCGCACTGGTGGAGGGTGCGCAGCCCGTCGGCGTCGAAGAAGTCGACTCCGGAGACGTCCAGGACGAGCGGCCGGTGGACGAGCTCGCGCAGCCGCGAACGCACCCCGGGAGCCGACGCCCTGTCCAGTTCCCCGGTCAGCAGGACGGTCGTGTGGCGGTCGCCCTCGATGACGACCATGTCAACGTCGGTCATGCAGTCCCTCCAACGTCCGGCTGGATCGGGTCGCACCGGACGCCATGATGCTCGCCTCCGTCCCGCTTGTCAGGTGAAACACCCCTGTCGCCTGAAACGGTCTTCGTGTCAGTCTTCGGCGACGAGGCGGGCCGCGACGCGGTCGAGGACGGCGAGGTCGTCGGCGGGCAGGTCGTGCAGGGACGGCGGCGGCGTGTCGAGGATGGCCTCCGCCTTCGCCGCGGCGGCGCGTCCGGCCGCGGTCACCGTGACGATCTTGGAGCGGCGGTCGGCCGGGTTCGGGGACCGCTCGACCAGGCCGCGACCGACCAGGTCGTCCACCACGAGGGTGGTGTAGGGACGGTCGGTGAGCAGCACGTCGGCGAGGTCGCGCAGCGTCATCGGCTCGGCCGCGGCGGCGATGCGGCGCAGCGCCTTGATCCGGAAGAAGCTCATCCCGAGCGCCTCGGTGGCCTCGCGCCGCCGGTCGCCGCGCTCCTGCAGCAGGACCCGCAGGTTGTGCCAGGCCCGCCGCGCCATCTCCGCGCGGTCGTCGCGGTCGGCGCGGTCGGCGCGCGGGGGCCGCACGGCCGGCTCGGTCATCAGGCAGCCTCCGTTGCGTGGCGTTGGCCGGCGTGGTCGTCCGGCTCGACGACACCGGACGTCCGGGCGGCCCGGCGGCCGGTGGTGACGGTGCCGAGGACGAGGACGGCGACGGCGCAGCCGACCATCACCCAGTATGCCGGGCGGGCCGCCTCGACGAAGCCGGGACCGGCGAGCGGGCCGGACAGCCCGGCGGCGAGCACGGCGCCGATCACGGCGACGCCGAGCGCGCTGCCGACCTGCCGGCTGGTGGACGCGACGGCCGCCGCCACCCCCGCCTGGGCGCGCGGCATCCCCGACACGGCCGTGTTGGTGATCGGCGAGTTCAGCATGCCGAACCCGACGCCGAACAGCACGTACCCGGTGAACAGCGTGATGTCGCGCGTCTCGGCGTCGAACGCGGCGAACAGCAGCGCGGTGGCGAGCATCGCCGTCCCGGCGATCCGCAGCGGCAGCCGCGGGCCCCGGCTGCCGACGAGGCGGCCGGACAGCGGGGAGCACACGGCGGTCGCCGCGGCCATCGGCAGCAGGTACAGCCCGGCCTCCAGCGCGGACAGCCCGCGGACGCTCTGCAGGTACAGCGTGTTGAGGAAGAGGAACCCGCCGAACGACGCGAACCCGCTGATCGCGATCAGGACGGCGCCGGACAGCGGGACGCTGCGGAAGAACCGAAGGTCGATCAGCGGTTCGTGGGCGCGCAGCGCGTGCCGGGCGAACACGGCGAGCGACGCGGCGGAGACGAGCGCGGAGCCGTAGACGACGGGGTCGGCGAAGCCGCGTCCAGGGACCTCGATGATGGCGAACGTCAGCGACCCGAGGAAGGCGATCAGCAGGACCTGCCCGGCCGGGTCGGGACGGCGCGGCCGGGCCGCCCGGGACTCGGGGACGAACAGCGCGGTCAGCGCGAACGCGGCCACCCCGATCGGCACGTTCATCCAGAAGATCGCGCGCCAGCCGACGGTCTCGACCAGCAGCCCGCCGACGAGCGGCCCGAGGGCCATGCTCAGCCCGACGGTACCCGCCCAGACGCCGATGGCGCGGGCCCGCTCGCGCGGCTCGGTGAACACGTTGGTGATGATCGACATCGCGACGGGGTTGAGCATCGACCCGCCGACGGCCTGCACGACACGGGCGGCGACGAGCCAGCCGAGGGACGGCGCGAGGCTGCACAGCACGGACCCGGTGACGAACAGCGCGAGCCCGGTCTGGAACACGCGGCGGCGGCCGAGCCGGTCGCCGGTCGAGCCGGAGAAGATCAGCAGCGAGGCCAGGACGATCAGGTAGGCGTCGATCGTCCACTGGAGGCCGGACAGCGAGCTCTGGAACTCGGCCCGCAGCGTCGGGAGGGCGACGTTCAGGATCGTGTTGTCGAGGTTGATGATGAACAGGCTCATACAGCAGATGAGGAGCACCGCGAGCCGGCGCCGGGGGCTGAGCTCGGGCATGCGGCGCCTCCAATCGTTATACCCCTACAACGATTGGGATCCTACAACCACTCCCGGATTGCTCAGCGCGCCGCCGGGGCCTTTCCGCGCACCACCGGGGCCTTTCCGCGTGCGGCCGGGACGACGAGCGGCGTTCCGGTCTCCGGGCAGTCGATCACCCGGCAGGGGAGCCCGAACACGTCCTCGACCAGCTCGGACGTCACCACCTCGCACGGGTCGCCCTCGGCGACGATCCGTCCGTCGCGCATCGCGATCAGGTGCGTGGCGTAGCGGGCGGCGTGGTTGAGGTCGTGCAGGACGGCCACGACCGTGCGACCTTCCTCGTGCAGCCGCGCGCACAGGTCGAGGACCTCGATCTGGTGCGCGATGTCGAGATAGGTCGTCGGCTCGTCCAGCAGGAGCAGCGGCGTCTGCTGGGCCAGCGCCATCGCGATCCACACGCGCTGCCGCTGGCCGCCGGACAGCTCGTCCACCGGGCGTCCGGCGAGGTCCTGGACGCCGGTCGCGGCCATGGACTCGGCGACGACCCGCTCGTCCTCCCTCGACCACTGGCGCAGCAGGCCCTGGTGCGGGTACCGGCCGCGCGCCACCAGGTCGGCGACCGTGATCCCCTCGGGCGCGATCGACGACTGCGGCAGGAGGCCGAGCGTCCGCGCAAGCTTCTTCGCGGGCCAGCCGGTGATGGGCCGCCCGTCCAGCACGACCGTGCCGGCGGACGGCTTCAGGATCCTCGCCAGCGCCCTCAGCAGCGTCGACTTGCCGCACGCGTTCGGGCCCACGATCACGGTGAACGACCCGTCCGGGACGGCCACGTCGAGATCCTCGGCGATGGTGCGCCTGTCGTACCCGAGGGTGAGCCCCGCGCCGGCGAGCCGCGCGTCCACGTCCTTCACTAGATCCGTCCCGTCTTGCGTTCGGTCACGAGCAGCCAGACCAGGTAGCCGCCGCCGAGGAGCCCGGTCACCACGCCGACCGGGAGCTGGTGCCCCGGGAAGGCGCGCTGCGCGACCCAGTCGGCGGCGACCAGCAGCGCCGCGCCCATGCACATCGCGGGCAGCAGGTTGGGCCCGGTGGTGCGGGTGAGGCGCCGGGCGAGCTGCGGGGCGGTCAGCGCGACGAACGCGACCGGCCCGGCCGCCGCCGCGGCGAGCGAGGTGAGCAGCACCGCGGCGCCCAGCATGATCAGCCGGACCCGCTCGATGGGGACGCCGAGCCCGTGCGCCGCGTCGTCGCCCATCTCCAGCATCCGCAGCGCCCGCCCGCAGCCGACCAGGACGAGCGGTCCGAGGACGGCGAGCCCGATGAGCACGGGCGCGGTGTCGGACCAGCCGCGGCCATCGAGGCTGCCGGTCAGCCACAGCACGGCGCGGGCCGCGTCGGTGATCTTCGCCTGGGTGAGCAGGTAGCCGTTCACGCCGGTGAGGATCGCGGCGACGCCGATGCCGACGAGGATGAGCCGCTGCCCGTGCGCGCCGTGCCGTCCCGCCACCGCGTACACGAGCAGGCCGGTCGCGAGCCCGCCGCCCGCCGCGCCGGCCGCGACGGCGGCGCTGCCCGCGCCGGTCAGCACGACCACGGCGAGGACGCCGGACGCGGCGCCCTGGGTGAAGCCGAGGATGTCGGGGCTGCCGAGCGGGTTCCGGACGAGCGACTGGAAGATCGCCCCCGCCAGCCCGAGCGCCGCGCCGACCGTGAGGGCCGCCGCCACGCGCGGCAGCCGGATCTCGTTCACGATGAGGGAGTCGGCGGGCGTGCCCTGCCCGAGCAGGGTCCGGACCACCTGCGCCGGGCTCATCGGGAAGTCGCCGCTGCCGATGAGCAGCACGCCCGTCCCGAGCGCCACCACCAGGCAGGCGCCCGCGACGACGAACGCACGGGCGCGGAACCGGAACGACAGCCCGCCGGCCGTCCGGATGACCGTCACGGGGACACCTCCTTCACGCGGACATCCTTCACGCGGACATCCTTCACGCGGACACCCTTCACGCGGACACCCTTCACGCGGACACCGCCTTGCCGCGCGGACGGCGCACGAAGTACAGGAACACCGGCCCGCCCGCCACGAGCATCACGATCCCGACCTGGAGTTCGGACGGGCGCACGACGACGCGTCCGAGGACGTCCACCGCGAGCATCAGCGCGGGGGCGAGCACCGCGCAGTACGGGAACAGCCAGCGCAGGTCGGGCCCGGTCAGCGCGCGGACGAGGTGCGGCACCATCAGCCCGACGAAGACGATCGGCCCGCACGCCGCCGTCGCCGCCCCGCACAGCAGGGTCACCGCGACGATCGCGACGGCCCGGGCGCGCCGGGGGTCGGCGCCGAGCGAGCGGGCGGAGTCGTCGCCCATCGCCATCGCGTTCAGCGGGCGCGCCAGCAGCAGCGCCGCGACGAGCCCCACGGCGACGAACGGCGCGACGCGCACGATCGTGTGGTTCTGCGCGGCGGCGAGGGAGCCGACCGTCCAGAAGCGCATGCGGTCGAGGGACGCGGTGTCGAGGAGCTGCACCGCGTTGACGTAGGAGAACAGCGCCGCGTTCAGCGCGGATCCGGCCAGGGCGAGCCGCGCCGGGGTGGCGCCGCGCCCGCCTCCCACCGCGTACAGCAGGACGGCGACCGCGCCCGCCCCCGCGAACGCGAACCACACGAAGCCGGTGAACGACGTCACGCCGAGGAACGAGATCGCCGACACGACGGCGGTGGCCGCGCCCGCGTTGATGCCGAGCAGGCCGGGGTCGGCGAGCGGGTTGCGGGTCAGCGCCTGCATGACCGCGCCGGCGAGGCCGAGCGCCACACCCGCGAGCAGCCCGAGCACGGTGCGCGGGAGCCGCATCTCGTGGACGACCGTGTACGACGGCGAGCCGCCGTGGAACAGCCCGTCCCACGCCTCCCCGAGCGACAGCGGCCTGGCGCCGACCGCCAGGCTCAGCGCGACGACGACGAGCAGGAACAGCACCGCGCCGGCGAGCCCGGCGACCCGTCCGCCACCCGGCGGCCGCGTGACGGCGGGTGCGGACGGTGGGGGTTCGGTCAGCGACACCTGACGGGCTCCGGGGGGACGTGCCGAGGGACCGCGATCGACGCCACCGGACGGCGACTGGACGGCCCCACCTCTGGGACGAAGACTTAGGTTAGGTTAACCTAAGTCCGGCATTGCCTGGAATATAACCCCCGAACATGATTGATGGAGAACGTCCCAAATGTCGAATCCCGGTGCCCTTGACCACTTCGACCGCGTCCGCACGAGCGGGGGCCTCACCCGGCGCGGTCTGCTGAGCGCGGGCGGCGCCCTCGCCGTCGGCGCCCTCCTCGCCGCGTGCGGCGGCGACAGCGGGAACGGCTCGGGCGCGGGCTCCGGCGGCGCTTGGACGTTCACCGACGACCGCGGCACGAAGGTGAACGTCAAGACGCGTCCCGAGCGCGTCGTCGGCTATGTCGCCACCGCCGCCGCCCTGTACGACTTCGGCGTCGACAAGCAGCTCGTCGGCGTGTTCGGCCCGACGAAGCTGAAGGACGGCAGGCCCGACCCGCAGGCCGGGGACCTCCCCGTCGACCGGCTGGAGATCATCGGCAACGCGTTCGGCGAGTTCAACATCGAGAAGTACGCCGCGCTCCGCCCCGACCTGCTCGTCGACAACATGTTCGTGAAGGACGACCTCTTCTACGTTCCCGCCGAGAGCAAGGAGAAGATCTTCGCGCTGGCGCCGAGCGTCGCCGTCGCCGCCGGGGCCGTCCCGCTCCCCAAGCCGATCGAACGGACCGCCGCGCTCGCCGCCGCGCTCGGCGCCGATCTGAAGTCGGCGAAGGTCACCGCCGCGAAGGCCCGGTTCGAGAAGGCCGCCGAGGCGGTGCGCGCGGCGGCGAAGGCCAACGCGGGCCTGAAGGTGCTGGCCGCGTCCGGGAGCCCCGACCTGTTCTACGCCTCCAGCCCGGACAAGAACACCGACCTCATCTACTTCAAGGAGCTCGGCGTCGACCTGATCGTCCCCGAGAACCCGGACCAGAACGGCTACTTCGAGGACCTGAGCTGGGAGAACGCGGGCAAGTACAAGGCCGACGTCATCCTGCTCGACTCCCGGACGCAGGCGCTCCAGCCGAAGGACCTCGGCTCCAAGCCGTCCTGGAAGGACCTGCCCGCCGTGAAGGCCGGCCAGGTCATCCCGTGGCAGCCCGAGCCGCGCTTCTCCTACGCGGGGTGCGCGCCGCTCCTCGAAGCCCTCGCCGCGTCAATCAAGTCCGCCAAGAAGACCGCCTGAAAGGCCGCGGCATGACGACTCCGGCCCACCCCTACGCCTTCTTCGACATGCACGTCCTGCGTTCGGAGCGGCTCAGCCCTTCCATGGTCCGCGTCACCTACGGCGGCTCCTGCCTGGCGGCCGGGGCCTCCGGTGACCGGTTCGTCACCGCGGGCCGCGACCAGCGCTTCAAGATCTTCTTCCCGCCTCCGCACCAGGACGCACCGGTGATGCCGGAGAGCCGGGGCGGCGGCACCTGGTTCGCCGACTGGCGGGCCCTGGACCCGGCCGAGCGCGGCATCATGCGCTCCTACACCGTCCGCGACCAGCGCTCCGGTGAGCTCGACGTCGACTTCGCGCTGCACTCCGAAGGCGGCTCCGGACCGGCCGCGACCTGGGCGGAGAACGCCCGTCCCGGCGACCGCGTCGCCGCCCTCGGCCCGACCGGCACCGACAACGGCGGCTACGACTTCCGTCCGCCGCCCGGCGCCCCAGTGCTGATCGCCGGTGACCTCACCGCGCTGCCCGCCATCGCGGGAAACCTCGCCTGGCTGCCCGCCGGGACCCCGGCCCGCGTCTGGATCGACGTCCCGGACCCGGCGGACCGCCAGGACCTCCCGACCGCCGCCGACGCCGAGATCACCTGGGTCTCCCCGGGCGGCCTGCCGGACGCCGTCCACGCCGCCGCGATCCCGGACGGCGCCTACGCCTGGCTCGCGGGCGAGTCCGCCGTCGTCAGGACCCTCCGCCGCCACCTGGTGAAGGACCGCGGCCTGGACCGCCACGCCGTCACGTTCACCGGCTACTGGCGCCGCGGCGCCACCGAGGAGGACCTCCTCGCCGAGTACGTAGCCGGCGGCAGCCCCGCCACGGAGGAGTAGGGCACCTCAGGCGTCACAAGCCATGACGATCTCCTGACAGAGAGTCGTGTTGTCGGTGATGATGGTGATTTCGCCGACGACGAGGAGATCGCCTTGGTGGAGCAGAAGGCACTCCCTCACCCGGTTCCCGATCTGATCCGGGCGGCCCGCGCCGAGATCACCGCACTGCTGCACAACGACAGGACGGGCGCGCCGAAGGTCACCCTGCGTGCCGGGCGCCTCGTCGGATCCGCCGGTGACGAGCGCGAGTACGTATTCGAATGCAGGCAGTGGAACAAGGCGCTCGTGGGCAAGGACCTCCTCATCCGCCTGACACGTTCCAGCGCACCCTGGGAGCGCGCCGAGGCGACACGGACCCCGCAGGGAAAGGTGCGGGTCGTCACCTCCGCCGATCTCGGTCACCGGCCCGAGAGCGCGAGCCTGACGGAGGACGAGACGTCGGGCTGGGAGGTCATGGCCGACCGCCTGGCGCAGGCGGGCACCTCCGACTCGCCGGTCAACCTCCCCGTGGCGTCCTGGATCCTCGGCCTCGGTGACCCCCGCCTGGGCCGCTGCGGCACACCCGCGCGATTCGTCCGCGGATACGGAGAGCGCCGGTTCAACGCCCGCCAGCGCGCGGCCGTAGAGCAGGCTCTGGGCAGCGAGGTCACCTTCGTGTGGGGCCCTCCGGGGACCGGCAAGACCGAGGTGGTCACCGCCATCGTCGAGGGCAGCTACCGGCAGGGGCACCGGGTCCTGTTCGTCGCCCCGACCAAGGTCGCCGTCGACCAGGCGGTCGGCCGCATCTGCGCCCTGCTGGACGGCGAGGACGGATTCGACACCGGGCTCGTCCAGCGGACGGGAGATATCGCCGTCGCCTCCCTGACGGAGAAGTACGGCGACCGGATCGTCCCCGAACGCTTGGCCGAACGTCTCGGCGGAGAACTGGACGCCAAAATCAAAGAGCAGTCGGCGCGGCTCGACGGCATGCGGGCCCACCTCGTCGCCCACGAGGAGTACCAGAACCTGGGCGGGCGGCGCGACCGGCTGGCCCGCGAGATCGGCGACATCGTCCAGACGCTGTCGAAGCTCGAACACGACCGGGCGGCCGCGTTACAGGCCGCCGACGTCCTGCGCCGCCAGATCGCGGACATCGGCCTGCCGTCCGGTCTGTTCGCCCAGCGCAAGGCCGCGAAGCTCGCGGACTTACAGGCCGGTCTCGCCGTCCAGGAGGGCAAGCTGGGGCTGATCGACCAGCGGCGCAGGACGGCGGTCCACGACCATAAGGGCCGCACCGCCGATCTCACGGCCGCGGACGGCAGGCTTTCGGAACTCGCCCACCGGTTACGCGACGCGCCCGAGGCGCCCTGGCTCCGCACCGAGATCTCCCGGACCGCCGACCGGCTGAAGGAACTCCAGCGGGAGCGGCAGCAGATCGCCTCGGCGGTGCGCGGCCGGTGCCGCGTCATGGGAACGACCGTCTCGAAGGCCGTGCAGTCGCGAAGGCTGATGGACGGTGTCGACGTCGTCGTGATCGACGAGGCGGGCATGGTGAACCTGGCGTCGGCGTGGTACGCGGCGGGCCTCGCGGGCAAGCGCGTCGTCGTGGCGGGCGACTTCCGGCAGTTGCCCGCCGTCACCCACGGCTCGTCCAGCCGGAACGCCTCCCCCGACGCCAAGGCGCACTCCCGCCAGTGGATCGACCGCGACGCGTTCCACTCCGCCGGGCTGGTCGACGAGGCCGGCCGGGTCCTCCCGGACCCGCGGATGGTGTGCCTCAACGAGCAGTACCGCATGCGGCGCGCGATCTGCTCCATCGTCAACGACGTCGCGTACCCGGACTCGCCACTGGTGACGGCCCGGGACGAACACGGCCGCCTGCCGCCGTCCCTCGTCGACGGCGCGCTGGTGCTCGTCGACACCTCCGGCCGCAGGGTCACCAACACCGTCGGCAGGGAGGCCCACAAGTCCAATCCGGTGCACGAGGCCGTCATCCACGAGCTGATCCGCGGCCTCCAGTACGATGGGGTGCTGCCCGCGCGCAAGCACCCCGTTCCCCCGGAGGGCCGCAGACCGACGGACCGCCTCGCGATCATCACGCCGTACCGGAACCAGGTGAACGCCCTCGGCGCGAGCCTCAAGGACCGGTTCGGCGCGGAGTACGACGGGCTGGTCGACACGGTTCACCGCTTCCAGGGCAGCCAGCGGCCCATGGTCATCATCGACACCGTCGCGGGCGCGGGCCCCAAGGCGGGCTATTTCTACGCGGGCGTCGGCCTGGGCTCGACGACCACGAGACTTCTCAACGTCGCGCTCAGCCGGGCGCAGGACCATCTGGTCGTCGTGGCCGACGTCGAGTTCCTGCGCCGCGAACTGCCGTCCGGCGGCGAGGCGGCCCGGATGCTCGGCCACCTCGAGGCCCACGCGCGGCGGCTTCCGGTCGACGACCTCGTGCCCGTCCGCGCGGCCTCCGACCTGGGCGGACTCGACGACTCCGAGCTGGCGCGCCCCGCGTTCTTCCCCGCCGACGAGGTCGCGCGCGCCGTGGCCTGGGACATCGCCAGAGCCAGGACGGGCATCGACATCTACTGTCCCTTCCTCTCCGGCGACGCCGTGCGGAAGTGGCTGCGGCTGCTCGTCCCGCGCATCTCGGCGGGCGTTCGCGTCACCGTGCACACCCGTTCTCCCGAGGACGGCTCCTCGCACGCCCGGCTCGTCGACCTGCTCCGTGGCCAGGGGTGCGAGGTGACGCAGCGGGAGCGCATGCACGAGAAGGTCCTCATCCTCGACGACACCGTCCTCTGGCACGGGTCGCTGAACCTGCTCGCCCACCGCGGCTCGACCGACCTCATGATGCGCCTGACCGATCGGGGCGCGTGCGAACACGTCCGGCGGATCATCGAACTGGCCCGGATGGACCGCCCCGCCCGCACACCCGGCCCACACGGCACATGGCGGTCTCGTCCCGCGGCCGATCGGGGCGCCGGTCAGCAGAGGCGGCCGGGTGCGGGCGAGGTCGTCGACGGACGGCTCTACGTTCCCGTCCCGAGACAGGAGAAGGACGAGTTCAAGAGCCTCGTCAAAGCGGACGGCAACCCCTACGACCTGAGATGGCACAGCGAGCTGAAGCTCTGGAGCATGCGAGAGGGCGTCCCACGCGACCTCGTCGCCCGCTGGCTGCCCTAGACGCCGCGTCGGGGCGCGTCCTTGGACTCGTCGAGGGTGAGGGTGGCGGGGTCGACGGCGCCGGTGCGGTGGGCGGCGGCGCCGATGGTCTGGGCGGCGACGGGCGCGGTGATCAGCTGGAAGACGGCGACGAGCAGCAGCGGGGTCGCGGCGGCGACGGAGCCGGCCTGTGGCGCCACGCCCGCGAGGATGAGCAGCAGCCCGATCGTCTGCGGCTTCGTCGCCGCGTGCAGCCGGGTCAGCAGGTCGGGGAAGCGCAGGACGCCGAGCGCGCCCACCGCGGAGAACGCGGCGCCCGCGGGCAGCAGCACCGCGGTGACGGCATCGCCCGCGATCATGCGCGGTCCGCCGTGCGGTCCCGCGCGTGTTCCGCCGCGAGCCGGGCCGCGGTCACCGAGCCGACGAAGCCCAGCAGCGAGATCACCACGAGGATGGTGGCGTTGGCGGGCTCGTCGCTGGCGGCGGCGTGGACGGCGATGCCGCTGACCAGCAGCACGGACAGGACGTCCATCGCCATGATCCGGTCGAAGGCCGTCCGGCCGCGGATCAGCCGCACGGCGGTCATCAGCACGGCGGCGCCCAGCAGCGCCATGGTCGCGTCGTAGACGGCGTTCATCGGGAATCCTCCTGAGTCGGGCTTATGTCGTCGTCCGGGGTCGGGAGCGCGCGCATGAGCCGCCGCTCGGTGCGGAGCACGCCGTCCCGCGTGGCGTCCGCCTCCTGGGGGGTGCGGACGGGCATGCCGTGGATGCGCAGCACCGCCCGCTCCCAGTCGAGATCGACCAGCAGCGTGCCGGGCCGCAGGGAGATGCTGGTGGTGACCGCCAGCAGCACGAGCTCGGACCGCGACCTGGCGCTGACCTCGATGATCGCGCCGCGGATCCGTCCCGGAGCGCGCAGCGCGTGCCACCCGATGACGACGCTCGACTCCACCAGGTCCCAGCCGAACTCCAGCGCGGCCTTGGCGAACGGCACCGGCCGTACCCGCGTGACCAGCGGCACCGTCGGCAACCTGCTCACCGCGTAGGCGAGGACGACGACGGCGAGCCCGCCGATCACGGTCAGGGCGTCGACCCGTCCCCACAGCAGCAGCCACACCCCGAGCAGCCACACGGCCATGCCCAGCCGGGCGCCGACGCTTCGCAACAGCTCGTTCACCGCGTCTCCCCGTGCAACACGGCCTGCCGGTAGGCGGACGGGTCGAGCAGGTCGATCGCGGCGCGGCGGCTCCAGGACGACAGCGGCCCCGCGAACACCGTGATCAGCAGACCGGCCACCACCATCACGGCCGTCACGGACTGCATGACCCGCACACCGCCCCGCGTGTACGACTCCTCGGCCGGCGGCTCGGCGGCGCCCTCCGGACGGGGGCGCCAGAACCCGAGCGTCCAGATCCGCGACATCGCCATCAGCGTGAGCAGGCTCGCCAGCACGGCCACCCCCGTCACGGCGTACGCCAGCGGACTCCCCTCGCCGAGCCCCGCCTGGAACAGCGCCAGCTTCGCGACGAACCCCGACGACGGCGGCACCCCGCTCACGCTCATCGCGGGCACGAAGAACAGCACGGCGATGAAGGCCGACAGCCGCGCGAGCCCGCCCAGCCGGCGCAGCGACGTCTCCCCTGTCCGCCCCTGCATGAGATCGCTGACCAGGAACAACGTCGCCTGCACCACGATGTGGTGGACGAGATACAAGATCGCCCCGGTGAGCCCGGCGACGCTGAACAGCCCGAGCCCGAACAGCATGTACCCGATGTGCCCGACGAGCGTGAACGAGAACACCCGGTGGATGTCGTCATGCGTCAGCGCGCCGAGCGTGCCGACGAGCATCGTCCCGGCCGCCAGCGCGAGCATGACCCACGACCCGTGCTCGCGCGGGAACAGCAGCGTCTGCACGCGGATCAGCGCGTAGATCGCCGCCTTCGTCAGCAGCGCCGCGAAGACCGCCGTGACCTTGGTGAGCGCGGCCGGGTAGCTGTCGGGCAGCCACAGGTGCATCGGCACGATCGCGCCCTTGATCCCGAAGACGACGAGGAACAGCATCCCGAGCGCCGAGCGGGTGCCGCCGGGCAGGCCGTCCACGCGCAGCGACAGGTCGGCGAGGTTGACCGTCCCGGCGGCGGCGTAGGTCAGGCCGAGCGCGGTGAGGAACAGGATCGACGACGTGAGGCTGACCACCGTGTAGGTCATCCCGGCCCGCATCCGCTCCGCCGTCGGCGTCAGCGTCATCAGGACGTAGCTCGACGCGAGCATGACCTCGAACGCGACGAACAGGTTGAACAGGTCCCCGGCGAGGAACAGCAGGCAGACCCCGGCGGTCAGCGCGAGATAGGCGGGGTAGAACACGCCGGGTTCGTGCCGTCCGAGCCCTCCGGCGCCCTCCCCCACGGCGTGCAGCATGATCGCCAGCAGCACGCCGCCGGACACCACCAGCAGCAGCGCCGACAGCCGGTCCGCGACGAGCGTGATGCCGAGCGGCGCGGCCCACCCGCCCATCTGGACGGCGATCACCCCGTCGCGCGCCACGGCCGCCACCAGCCCGCCCGCCGCCGCCACCACACCGGCCACGACCAGCGGCCCGAGGACCCGCAGCCAGGACTCCCGGCGGCGGCTGATCATCGCCAGCGCCGCGCCCGCCAGCGGCAGCGCGAACGGCAGCGGCACGAGCACGTTCATGCGCCGCCGTCCCCGTCCTCTTCCAGCGGGTCGGACTCCTCTTCCCGCCGGTCGTCCTCGCGCCGGCGGCGGCGTTCGGCGCAGATCCGGCGGTCCTCGACGTCGTCCATGACCTCGTCCTCGCCGAGCAGCAGCCGGCTCCGGTAGGCGAGCGCCAGCAGGAACGCCGTGACCCCGAACGTGATCACGATCGCGGTCAGCGCCATCGCCTGCGGCAGCGGGTCCGCCGACGGCCCCACGCCCTCACCGAGGATCGGCGGCGTGCCCGCGGCCCCGCCCGCCAGCAGCAGGACGAGGTTGGCGCCGTGCCCGAGCAGCATGAACCCGACCACGACCCGGATCAGCGACCGCTGCATCAGCAGGTCGAACCCGGCCGCGAACAGCACCGCGACGAGCACCACGAGGACGAGCGCCGGCCCGCTCACGCCCGCTCCCCCGCTTCCTCCGCGTCGTTCGCGTCGCCGGCGTCGTCCGTGTCGCCCGGGTCGTTCTCCAGGCTCGCGCCGAGGGTCGTGAGAATGGTCAGGACGAGCCCGAGCACCAGCAGATACACGCCCAGGTCGAAGAACAGGCTGGTCGGCACATCAAAGTCCCCGACCACCGGCGCGGACACGTGCAGGACCTCTCCCCGCAGGAACTCCCCGCCGGACGTCCACCCCGCCGCGCCCGTCGCGACGGCCAGCCCGAGCCCGCCGCCGAGCAGCACGCTGGGACGCACGGGCAGCGCGGTCGCCAGTTCCCGCCGTCCGCCCGGCAGGTACCGCAGCACGAACGCCATGCCCGCGACGAGCCCGCCCACGAACCCGCCGCCCGGACGCCCGTGCCCCGCGATCAGCAGGTAGATCGAGAACACCAGGATCGTCGGCCCGAGCAGCCGCGCCGCCGCCTCCAGCACGACCGACGAGCCGCCCAGCGGAGGCCGCCCCGGCGTGGCTAGCCACCGCGACCGCACCACTCCCCCGGCCTCGGTGTCCCGCTCGGCGGGCGCCGGACGGAACAGCCGCCATCCCCCCGGACGCCCCATCACCAGCCCCGCCACGCCCATCGCCGTGACGGCCAGCACCACGATCTCGCCGAGCGTGTCGAGCGCCCGCAGCTCGACGAGGATCAGGTTCACGACGTTCTTCGCCCCCTCCTCCTCGGCGGGCCCGGCATACCGCGGACCGACCGGCTCGGACCCACGGCTCAGCGCCGCCACCACGAGGAACACCGCGACGAACCCGCCGAGGCAAACGCTGATCGCCCCGGTGGCGACCCGTCCGGGAGTCGTGCGCCGCCGCGGCGGGAACCGCTCCGGCAGCCGCCGCAGCACCAGCACGAGCATGATCAGCGACAGGGTCTCCACGACGAGGAGGGTGAGGGCGAGGTCCGGGGCGCCCTGCATGACGAACAGCCCGCCCGTCCCGTAGCCGACACCGGCGAGCAGCAGCGCCGCCGACAGCCTCGTGCGCGCCCGCAGCGCCGCCAGCGCGCACCCCGCCACCACCACGGCCAGGACGGGCTGCACCGGATCGTCCCAGGCCCGCAGCGTGCTTACCGGCTCGGACGGGCCGCGACCCCCGATCAACCCGGCCGCCAGCGCCGTCCCAGGCAGGACGAGCACCATCACCGCGATCACGCCGAGATACACCGGCAGCGACCCGATCTGCACCCGCCGCGTCACCGCATGGGCTCCGGCGAGCGCCGCTTCGATGACGGCGTCATAAGCCCGCTGCGCGTCCAGAACCCGCCATCGGACGCCCCGCGCCGGGAACGACCGCCCGAACGCGTAATACAGCCCGACCCCGGCCCCGATGGCGAGCGCGGTCAATCCAAGCGCCAGCCCAAGCCCATGCCACAAAGCCAGCTCGTAATCAGATTTCAGCCCCAATGTCCCCGCATAGGGTTCGACCAGCTTCTGCACCGGCCTCGGAAACACCCCGAGAACAAACCCCGCCACTGCGAGCACCGCCACCGGCCCGACAAGCCCCCACGACTCCCTCTGCCGCCCGCCCCCCGACGGCGACGGGGGGCCGCCGAACGCACCGTGCAGAAAGCGCAGCCCGTACGCCACGGTCAGCGCCGACCCCGCCACCACACCACCCAGGACGACGGCGTCCAGTCCACCATGGGCGAACGCCTTGATCGCCGCCTCCTTGGCGACGAACCCGAGGAACGGCGGCAACCCGATCATGGACGCGATGGCGGCGGCCCCGGCGGCCGCGAGCACCGGCAGCCGCCGTCCCGCGCCCGAGAGGCAGTCGGCGCGCCGCGTCCCCGTCTCGTGCTCCACCACCCCGACCGCCATGAACAGCGGCGCCTTGAACACGCCGTGGGCGAGCAGCAGGGCCGTGCCCGCCAGCGCCGCCATCGGCGTCCCGTTCCCGAGGAGGACCATGAGCAGGCCGAGCTGGCTCACCGTCCCGTACGCCAGGAGCCGTTTCAGGTCGTCCTGCCGCAGCGCGACGAGCCCGCCCACGACCAGGCTCACCAGCCCGGCCACGACGACCATCGGCCGCCACACGCCCGTGTCCGCGAACGCGGGCGCCAGCCGCGCCACCAGGTAGACGCCCGCCTTCACCATCGCCGCGGCGTGCAGATAGGCGCTCACCGGCGTCGGCGCCACCATCGCCGCCGGGAGCCACGCGTGCAGCGGCACCTGCGCCGACTTCGCGAACGCCCCCAGCAGCACCAGCACCACACCGGCCTCCGCCGCCGCCCCTCCCGGCGGATCGGCGAGCATTGCCGAGATCCGGTACGTCCCCGCGGCCTGCCCGACCAGCACGAACCCCGCCAGCATCACCAGCCCGAACGCGGTGGTCATCAGCAGCGCCTCGGTCGCGGCCCGCCTGTCCTCCGCCCGCTCAGGCCGAGCCGACCCGATCAGAATGAACGAGCTGACAGTGGTCAGCTCCCAGAACACATACAGAACCAGCAGATTGTCGGCGAGCACCAACCCCGTCATCGCCCCCGCGAACGCCACCAGCGTCCCGGTCATCAGCCGCTCGCCGGGCCCGAAGTACCAGCCCGAATAGCAGAGCACCACCGCGCCGACCCCGCCGACCAGCACCAGCATGACGATGGCCAGCGCGTCCAGCCGCAGGTCGATCGCCAGGCCCAGGTCGGACGCCCACCCGATCCGCTCCGTGACGTCGCCGTCCCCCGCCCGCGACACCGCCCACCCGGCCGTCACCGCCGGAAGCACCGCCGCCGCGCACGCCATCGCCCGCCCGTTCCGCCCGAGCGCCCAGGGCACGGCCACCGCAGCGACGGCATACGCCGCAACCAGCACCACCACGCCGCCGCAGCCCCCCTCCACAAGGCACGTCGCAGAACGATCTACCCGGCCAGCGCCCCCGAAACGGCACCACGCGCCACGCCCGGCGCGGACGGGCATTCGGCGCCGGAACCCCGTAGCGTCACCGGCGTCCGTGCACGTCAACCCGGCGACAGGGACGAGAACAACGGGGAGAGAATGAACAAGATCCAATTCGGCCTGCTGGCCGGTGCCGTGGTGGCGGGGGCCGCCGCCGCACCATCGGCCGCCCTGGCCTCGCCCACCACCGCGGACACCTGCCCCGAGGGCGCCGTGTGCGTGTGGAGCGGCGAGAACGCCACCGGCACCCGCTGCAAGTGGGACGCCGACGACCCCGACTGGCAGGCCGGCGCCGTCCGATGCGGGCCCGACGGGTTCAGGGTCAACAGCGTCTGGAACAACGGCGACACCGCCGACCCGTACGACAAGGTCACCTTCTACCGCCACGCGAACTACGGAGGCCAGATCTCCGACCCGCTGCCGGTCACGTCCGCCCCGGTCAACGCGGCGAACCTGACCATCCGCTCACACCGCTGGACAAGGTAGGCCGAAGGCCGCCGAGGCCACCGCCTCGGCGGCCTTCACCGGACTGAAAACAACCGAATACACGTGGTCGGTATGACCGGACAGCGTCCTGTCAGGCGACCGGCGAAAGGCATCCGTAGCCAGATAGACCCCGCCCGCGGCGGCCGCGCCACCACCGGCAAGGACGAGCCCTCCAATTAGGAACGCTCTCCGTCCAACACCACGCGATGGCGGCCGCGGCGGAGGCATCGGCGGACGCGGCTGCCCGGCACCCATGCCCGGCGGCGCGTAACCGGGAGCCACGGGCGGCACCCCATGCGCGACAGGAACGGGCGGCGCATATCGCGGCGCCGGGGGAGCATATTGCGCCTCCATCCGGGGCGCCGCTCCGACCAATGCGCGAAGTCGCCGCCCGACGTCCTCAGCGGGCGAGAGCCGTTCGGCGGGATTCTTGGCCAGCAGCCCGAGCACGATCCAGTCCAGCTCGGCGGGAATCCCGGCCCTCCGATGAGAAGGCGGCACCGGATTGACGGTCAGATGCTGATGCATCAACGCGGGCAATGTGTCCGCGGTGAACGGCGCTTCTCCCACGAGTAACGCGTAAAGGGTGCACCCGAAGGCGGCCAGATCCGTGCGCGACGCCCCTGCGGTGCGCGTACCCCAGCGCGTCCGCCACCGCCGCACCCGTCTCCAGCGCTCGGTCGATGGGCAGCCCCTGCGGATTCTGGACGAGAAGCGCGGCGAAGTCCGTCCCGTCCAGCAGCTCCATAACGAAGAACGGCTGCCCCTCGTGCTCCCCGATATCGTGCACCACGGTGATTCCGGGATGCTGCAACTTCGCGGCGTTCTCGGCCTCCCGCCCCAGCCGATCGGTCAACATGCCCGACGCGCCGTGCCCCGCCAGCACGATCTTCAACGCCACACGCCGCCGCAACTGCATGTCGTCGGCGGCCCACACCTCCCCCATGCCACCCCGTCCGACCCGCTCCGTGAGCCGGTACCTCCCCCCCGAGCACCGCTCCGGATTCCATGCCACCCTCCCGTCCAACCCCACCAAACCGGAAGAACCACACCCCCCACCCCCTATCGCAAACCAACCCGCCCCACCATTCTTAACAAAGCACCGAGCCCCGCCACCACCCACTCTTTTCGGACGGCGTTACCCCTCATCACCCCACAAAATCGCGCCGCCCCACAACTGTGACCGCTCCTACGCCACATGATCATGTTCAGATCCAAAGATTTCCTCGCGGCGATCCCGGCGGCGACGCCGGGAACCGCCCCCCGGACGGGGCCCACACCCGTTCCCGGCCTCCGGCACGCGCCCTCTCGTTGCGAGAACACCCCGCGAACTGGACAATATGGACATGATGCCGAAGCCGTTTCCGCCCAGCCCCATCGTCGCGGTGGTATAGACGTGGACAGATATGCCCTGATGACGCACTTCTTCCGCAGCGCCGTCGGGGCGATCATCTTCCTCCTGGTCGGTCTCGGCATGATGGCGGGCGCCGTCGGCGCGCTCGCGGCGCACCTGCCCGACGGTGACCGTGACCTGCGCGAGTACGAGGCCGCCACGCCCTGCCCCGCCTTCTCGATCGAGCCCACCGACTGCCTGTGGAAACAGGAGTTCACGGTGACGGAAGTCGACGACCCTCGCGGCCGGGGTAAGGGGCCGTACACGATCCTGACGGACGCGAACGGCCACCGGTGGCGGGCGACGTACGGCAACCCCGGCCCGCTCTGGCGCGAACTCGCCAAGGGCGACCGTGTCACCGGCACCATCTGGCGCGGCGCGCTGACCGAGATCTCGAAGGGCGGCGCGACCCAGAACACCAGTCAGGCCCCGGCCGACATGCGCGCGCGGAGCACCGTACTCGCGCTGGTCCTGCTGCCGTCCGGCCTGAGTCTGGCGATCGTGTCCGCCTGGCGGCTGGCGCGGCGCCGCGCGTCCCCCACCCTGACGCCGGGCCAGAGCGCGAGCTTCTGGCTCTCGTTCGGGCTCTTGGCGGCCGGGCTGCTCTCCACGGTCCCCGCCGCCCTTCTCCCGCACGACGGCGAACTCGGGCACGCCGTGCTCACCGCGCTCATCTGGCTACCGATCGCCGGCCTCATGGCCGTCCTCGCCCGCCTCCAGCCACCCGCGCGGAAGGCCGCCAACCTGTCACCTGACCGAACCGAACCGAGTCCCTAAGCCCTGGCGGGGGGTTACTTCGAGCGCCGGTGGCCCAGGTGGTTGACCGGTTGATCCGTCCATGGCCGCGCCGAGCCATCACATGGTCGGCCTTCGGCAGTTCAGGTCAGTCCTTCAGCGCCGTCATCCGGGCCGCGAACTCGTCACGCGGCACGACCAACTGCGCGACGACTTACGCCAAGCCGCCTTAATCACATGCATGTTCTTCTCCCATGATGCGACGGATAAGTTCTACCGACTGCTTCACCGGTAGCGCCGACGACTTGATCGACTCATAACAGGCGACCCAGTGGCCAAGGTCATCTGGTCACTCGACGAACCGGCCGCCTGTCAGATCCTCAGCGAATGCCACAGTCACCCCGTTCCTGAGAGTCAACAGGATGAAGGAACACGTGAGCCCCGCGGGAGCCCCGGTATCGAATGGGAGTACCTGAAAGGTGATCTTGGGATGGTCGGCGACCTCCAGCATGTAACCGAGCGCTTCATGCATGATCTTGCTGCCCCCGACAGAGCGCCGCAGGACCGTTTCGTCCACCACCGCCCATAGCGTCGGCGCGTTCGGCTCGGCGAGGAAGGCTTGGCGCTCCATCCGGGTGACGACGAGCGCCTCGATCTCCTCATCGGTATCGCCAGGACGCCCGGCGCGGAGGAGTTCACGGGCGTAGTCGGGCGTCTGGAGGAGCCCGGGGATGCACAGCCCCCTCGTACCAGCGGATCATGCCGGTCTTCTTCTCGACCTCCAGTACTCGGCGAACCCGCTCGGGAAACGCCGGGTCTTTCACCTCGGCTCGCCTTCAAGACATCACCGAGGCGTAGCGACTCGCGCACCGACCGTAACTCCGCCGGTCCACGCTAGGGAGACGCTTGAGAGAACTCACCCGAAGGTCGTACTCAATGTCCATTGCAGCGCTCGCGCCAGAGGTTCCGCCCACGCTCGTCCTCGAGCCCACTGACCAGGCACCTCGGCTCGCACGACGGTTCCCTCGCCGAGTGGTTCGCCGAGTGGGGGATCGAGGACGACCACGTCGGTCGGCTCGTCATGTGCGAGCTGGTCACCAACTCCTACCGGCACGGCGCCGGGCCGATCGTCGTGCGGGTGTTCCGCGACGAGCACGACGGCCGTCCGGTCGTCGAGGTGTGGGACGGCGGTGAGGGACGTCCGGCGGTCCGGCCCGAGGACGACTCCTCGACGTCCGGACGCGGCCTTCACCTCGTGGCGCGGCTCGTACACGAGTGGGGTGTCCGTCCCCTCAACGAAGGAGGGAAGGTCACGTGGGCCAAGCTCCGCTGACGGGCGATGGAGACGATGAACGAGCCCGTCACGCTGCTCCTGCTCCAGCACCTCTTCCCCGAATGGACGATCACGCGCGACGAACACGGACGCTGGGCCGACTCGTCTCACCCGGGTGACCCGCTCGTCGGGCGGGCCCTGTGCGACGACATCGTCATCCTCTTCGAGGAAGACCTGAAACGCGACGTCGGGGCCCCTCAGCCCTCAGACGTTGATGCGCCTCGGCTCCGGCCTCCGCCACGCACTCGCCCTCTAGCCCGCCCCGGTACCGCCCGCGGTCAGGGCCGGGAAGCCGGAGCGTTGAACGTCACCTCCGGGTAGTGGGCGGACGGCTTGTCCAGCAGAGGCCGGGGCCGGTGGCGAAGGTGCAGGTCCATGAAGGCCCGGACGTACGCCCTGGTGATCACCACCGAGCGGGTGCCGGGAAGTTTGCTCCCGTAGTCGACACCGAGCTGCTGCGTCAGCATGTCGTAGTCGGTGAACGACGGGTGGATCGCTCCCCGCACATGCAGCCACCGCTTCCAGCCTTTCAACCGCAGCCAGTCGCGGGTCCACGTTTCGTCCTGCGACGCCTGTCCGAAGAACATGAATGGGCGCTTCAACCCTTGCTGCGGAATCGCGATTCGCTGAGTGCCGTCCATGTTGATCCCGGCGCGTACCCGGGGGTCGCGGAGCATGGTCCCCGAAACGCTCGCGCCGCCCAGGGACATCCCCGCCATCGCGACGCGCGATCGGTCGATCAGTGCGTCGCCTCTCCATTTCGCACGCCCGGACAGGAGCTGGTCGAGGACGAAGGAGACATCGACCGCCCGCCCCTTCGTCGCCCGTGCGGGAACGTCATCGCCCGGGAGGTCGCAGGCGACGCACGTGGTGACGCGTCCGTCCGGGAAGGTCGTGGCGTGGTTCTCGTAGGTGTGGTCGATCCCGGCGACGACGTATCCCCGGCTGGCGAGGTCTTCGGCCAGGGATGTGAGCGAGCTGCGCGGCCAGCTGAAACCCGGAGAGAGCACGACGAGAGGAAGGTGGCGCGCCCGCCCGGCAGGGGGCGCGTCCTGGTAGGCGTGCGTGCGCGTCTTGCTCAGGACGTCGCCGGGTACGCCGGTCACGTCCGCGGCCTTCAGTAGAAGTTCCGATTCCTTCGGCGTCATGTACCGCGCCCGTGGCGCGTCCCCGGATTTCGCCGGGTACCAGAGGGAGACCATGAGCTCCCGCGCCCTGACGGAGGGCACCCACGGATCGGGCCGGGAGGTGTCCTTGAGGTACAGGGAGGTCGTGCCCACCGGCCGGGGCCCGGTCGGCGAAGGCAGATACGGATCGGCGTCGATGGAGGCGGACGCGGCCACAGGTGACGCCACGGCCGAGAGGACGAATAGCCCGGCGGCGATCGCGACGGGACGGGTTCTGAGTGTCATGCGGTGATGATGTCCCCGCATGATCACTGTACGCGTCAACCCGACCGGCGACCCAGAAACGTCCTTCTGGCCGAGGCGGGTGGAGCGCCATCAACTTTCGGGTTGAGACTCGTAGGAGGCGGCGATCGTGGCGGCACGGTCGCGTAGAGCGGTGCGCAGCCACTGCGGGGCCAGGGCTTCCGCGCTCATGGCGAGTCGCCAGAGCGCCCATTCGGCGTGTCGTGAATCCTGGAAGGTCACTTCCATCCGCAGCCGGCCGTCCGCGTCGGTTTCCTCGGTGCGGACGTCCAGCGCGGTGCACACCAGGTCCTCCCGCCGCGCCGGGTGCAGCCGTACCAGCACGGCGACCTGGTCGCCGCCGGTCCGGAACCGTGTGCTGCGTTCCTGCCAGGCCGCGTCCAGGTCGACCCGGTCCGGACGCTGCGCGGGTTCGTCGAGCTCCTCGGCCGCCAGGACCCGCGACAGCCGGTAGGTGCGATCGGCGCCAGAGCGGGTGGCCAGCAGGTAGCCCTGGTCGCGGACGGTCACCAGCCCGATCGGATCCACCGTCCGCCACTTCGGATCCTGGCCCTTGGCCGCGTAGTGGATGCGCAGCTTGCGCCCGGCGAACACGGCGCGGCGGACCTCGGCGACTACGGCGTCCGGCACCTCCTCGGTGACCAGCCGACGTGCGAGGAGGTCGGTCTCGGGGTCGATGAGCAACCGCTGGGTCGCCCCGGCCGCGGCGTCCCGGTAGCTGTCGGGCAGCGCGTCGGCGACCTTGAGCATGGCCGACGCGAGCGCCGAGCCGAGACCGAACGCCTGCGCGCCGCGCCGCGTCCCGGCGACCAGCAGGGCGAGGGCCTCGTCGTGGTTCAGGCCGGTGAGGTCGGTGCGGAAGCCGGGCATCAACGCGAAACCGCCGTGCCGCCCGCGTTCGGCGTAGACCGGGACTCCGGCCGCGGACAGCGCCTCGATGTCGCGCAGCACGGTCCGGGTGGAAACCTCCAGCTCACGCGCGAGTGCGGCCGCCGACAGCCGGCCGCGCTGGCGCAGCAGCAGCACCAGCGACACCAACCGGTCGGCACGCATACGAAAACTCTATCGAAATACACGACACAGGATGTCGTGATTAACCGGGAGGCTCGACGCATCGACTCGCACCGAAGGAGCATCAGATGACGTCTCAACTCAACCCGTACATCGCATACAACGGGAACGCCCGGCAGGCGATGGAGTTCTACCAGGAGGTCCTCGGCGGCAAACTGGAGATGAGCACGGTCGCGGACTTCGGCTCACCGGACGCGCCCAACGCCGACAAGCTGGTGCACGCCCAGCTCGACACCCCGAACGGATACACGCTGATGGCATGGGACGTACCGGAGGGAGTGCCCCACAACCCGGGCGACAACGTCGCGGTCTCCCTCAGCGGAGACGACGACGGCGATCTCCGCGACTACTTCGAGAAGCTGTCCGCCAACGGCACCGTGACGATGCCTCTGGCGCGGCAGGCGTGGGGCGACGACGCCGGCGCGCTCGTCGACCGGTTCGGCATCAGCTGGATGTTCAACATCACGGGCCGGCGAACCTGATCGATCACGGAGTACCGCGATGATGGACGAACTGGACGCCAGACTGCACCGGATCGGGCAGCACCCCTTCCGCGCGAAGTTCCGGCTGCGCGGCCGGGACCGCGCGGTGGTCGACCTGCGCGGCATCACGACCGTCCGCAGGCACGCCGAGGAGCTGGTCGACAGCAGGCTGGCACCGGCCGAGCCGCGCGATGACGGCCGCCAGACGCCCTATCGCGGGCACCCCGTCTTCGTCGCCCAGCACGCCACCGCGACCTGCTGCCGCACCTGCCTGGCACGCTGGCACGGCATCCCCGCCGGGCACCCCCTGGACGATGCCGAACGCGGCTACGTCGTGGAGGCGATCTGCCGATGGATCGCGAAACAGTACGCCCCCTGCCCCCCGCCCTCGCCGTGACCGGGACGAGACGCCTCACAACGATCGGCGTCTACGGCTTCACAGCCGAAACCTTCCTGGAGAAGCTCATCGGCGGGGGCGTGGGGCTGCTGCTCGACGTCCGCCAGCGCCGCGGCGTCCGAGGCCCCGACTACTCCTGGGCGAACTCGACGCGCCTCCAGGGCGCACTCGCCGCAGTGGACATCAGCTACCGGCACCTGAAGGACCTGGCGCCCACAACCGAGCTACGGCAGCTCCAGTACCGGGAGGACGACCGCCAAGGCGTGGGCAAACGCAACCGCGTCGCCCTCGCTCCCGAATACACCGCCCGCTACACCCGCGAAATCCTCGACCCGTTCGACCTGGACGCCCTGGTCGCGGACCTCCCAGAGCACTCAGCAACCGCCCTGCTCTGCGTCGAACGCGACCCAGAAGCCTGTCACCGCTCACTCATCGCCAGACGCCTGCGCACCGAACACGGCCTCCCGGTCACCGACCTCACCCCGGACCGATCGGCCGCGATCTAGCTTCCGGTCACCTGCGCCGTGCGGGTTCGAGAAGCCCGGCGCCGAGCGCGATGGCCGCGACCAAGACCGTCACCAGCAGGAAAGCGGTGGGCAAGGACGCGTGGTCGGCGATCTGGCCGATCGCCGCGGGAGCCGCCAGCCCCGCCGCGTAGGTGACCGTGACGAGTCCCGCGGCGCCGTCGGCCGGAGTGGGCCCGGCCCGTCCGGCGGCGGCGAAGGCGAGCGGTACGACGACGGCGACCCCCAGCCCGACCAGGCAGAACCCGATGCCGCAGACCAGCGCCGACCCGCCGGTGACGACCAGGAGGCAGCCGGCCGTTCCGAGGACGCCGCCGGCGCGCACCGTGCCCACCCGGCCCAGGATCCGCACGGCCCGGTCACCCGCCAGCCGCCCCACCGCCATGGCGATCGCGAACGCGCTGTAGGTGACGGCCGCCGAACCGGCGTCCGCGCCCGCGACGGTCGTCTGGAACACCGCGCACCATCCGGCGACGCCGCCTTCGGCGAACATCGCGCAAAACCCGACGAGCCCGATCAGGAGAATCGGACGAGACGGCAGGGAGATCCGACGGCCGCTGTTTCCCTCAGCGGATCGCTCGAGGAAGCCCGAGATCGTCGCCATGGCGAGGGGGATGACGATCACGGCGGTGACGGCGAAATGAACCCGGGCGTCGAGGTCCCCGGCCGCCGCGATCGCACCGCCCCCGGATCCGGCGAGGGCCCCGACGCTCCAGGCGCCGTGGAACCCGGACATGACCGATCCGCCCAGCCGCTTCTCGGCCGCCACCCCCTGCGCGTTGATCGCGACATCGGACAACGCCCCCGCGGCGCCGTAGACGGCGCAGCCGGCGCACAGCAGGAACATGCCGGTCGCGAGCGCGGGCAGCGACAGGGAACAGGCGAAGCCGATCAGCAGGCAGGCCGTGCCCCGTGGCCCGCTGAGCCTTCTGACGGCTCGCCGTCCCAGCAGCGGTGCCGCCAGACCACCGACGGCCAGCGCGAACAGGGCCAGCCCGAGTGATCCTTCGTCGAGGTGATCGTGCTCCCGCAGCCACGGCACCCGGCTCGCGAACGTCCCTGACACGGTCCCCTGAACCAGGAAGGCCAGGAGGATCGCGGGACGTGTTCGCCGCGGGTCAGGAATCCGCTGCTCCGACCCGGCCGCCGCCGTCGCCGCCGGCCGGGCCGCCGCGGCCGTCCTGGACGAGCGCGGGCTCGCGCCAGCTGACGAGCAGCGCCATCGTGAGGACCGTCATCACGATGCCCACCCCGCAGAAGACGCCGTCATCGAGACCCTGGATTCCGACGGAGAAGCCGGCGACGATCGCCACCGCCGAGCTTCCCATGAAAATGAATCTGACGCCCCAATAGCCCAGTTTGGCCTTTTTCAGCGGGCGTACACGGACGTAGTTCTCCCAGCCCATGTACCGCGGGCCGGCGCGTTTCTCGATCCTTTCCGAGATGTATTCCGCACAACGGCAGGTCGTGTGCGCGAAGTTGAGCCAGTAGACGGCCAGGAGAAGCGAGATGATCGGATAGGTGAAAATGATGGTGGCGCTCTTGGACTGGAATCCCACCGAGACCACCGTGCCGAAGGCGATCATCGCGAGCGCCACGAGCTGGGACTGGAGCTCGATGAGCTTGAGGATCTCCGCTCGGAGGCTCTCGTACTCGGCCACCATGAGGGCCACGCCCTCCCCCGGCTCCAGGCCGAGTTCCGCGGTGGCCCCGTCCTGGTCGGCCAACGAGCCGTCCATCGGCCCGCGAGGCGCGCTGACCACGCAGTTCGCTCCCTCCGCCGTCGGCTATCACCACGGGTGAGGCGATATCCACCACGGGTAATGAGAGCACACCCGGGGTCCCCGGGCACGCCTTGACCACCTCCGGCCAGCGAGCCCTCTCGGCGCCCGCGACACCCGCGCGGGCTGCCGGGCTCCGCCCTGTCCGAGGCGTGTGTCGCCATTGAACGCGAGTGATTTCAGCGCTCTGCCGGACCGTGGCGAGGTCTTGGTGCCCGAACCCCCATTCATAACTATTCGTAGCGGTAACTACACTCTGAGCGATTGTTGGGTTCCATGGTTCCGACCCCCTGACCACTCACTTCAGGGGAGGAGGTGAACGGACATGAGCATGACTTACGAGCCACCGGCATTTGTGGTGATCGGCGACCTGCGTGAGGTCACCCTAGGTGACCGATCCTGGGGCATCGACCGCCTCAATCAGTGCGCCCTGTGGAACTGCTAGCAGGCGACCGTGACTCCCCGCGCGGCACCTGCCGCGCGGGGAGGGCCGTGCCGGTGGCCGACATCGGCACGGCCGACGCCCACCTTCGAAGCGCCCGGCATCGATCGCCGCCGGGCCCGGCCATCGCGCGGGACGAATCACGACGAGTCGTTCCGCCTTCTGGGGGAAAGCATGCGGTTCTTCGTGGTCCCCGACAACGCGGAGGGCACCGCGCTCGTGGCGTCGTTGTGCGCCCGGTCACCCGATCTGCGGGTGCTGCCGCACGACTCGGGGCGGCCGTGGATCGTGGGCCGGTGGCGGGACGAGGAGGTCTGCTGGGCCGCGCTGGGAGCACGGCGTATCGCGCTGCTGGGGCGGGTCGAAGCGAGTGTGCCGTGGCTGACCAGGTACATCGTCGGGCAGCGCGAGCTGGGCGCCTTGACGGATCTGCGCCGCGAGTTGCCCGGCAGCTACCACACGGTCGCCGCGGTGGATCGCGTCGTGTTCGTCCAGGGGGACCTCTCGACGGTGCGGGAGGTCTTCCACGGCCAGGTGCTGGGGGTGACGGTCGCGGCGGATCGCCCCGACGGGCTCGCCGAGCTGACCGACGCGAGGATCGCCGAAGAGGCGCTGGCCGTCAGGCTGCTGGCTCCCGCCACGCCGTGGCCGCTGAACGAGGAGTGCCTGTGGGAGGGAATACAGGCGCTTCCTCCCGGCGGCCATCTGCTGATCGGGCCCGACGGCCGTGGCCGTACGATGCGCGGCCGGCCGCTGCCGCCGCCCGAGGTCCCGCTCGCCGAGGGGGCGCAAAGGGTGCGGCAGGCGCTGACCGAAGCGGTGCGGGTCCGGGCGCACGGGCAGAAGATGCTGAGCGCCGACCTGTCCGGCGGGATGGACTCGACCAGCGTGTGCTTTTCTGGCGGCCGGCCGGGTGGATCGGCTGCTGACGGTCATGTGCGAGCCCAGCGACCCGGCCAGTGACGACGGCCGCTGGGCCGCCCTGGCCGCGGCGGCCCTGCCCGGCGCCGAATACACGTCCTACCGGGCGCAGGACAGCCCGCGCTGCTTCGCCGGGCTGCTGGACACCGAGCCCGATCTCGAGGCGCCGCTGCCGAGCGTCCACACGCGGGCGATGGTGCTGGATCAGGCGCGCCTGATGGCGGCGGCAGGCTCGACCCGGCATCTGACCGGTCACGGCGGCGACGAACTGTTCCTCACCACCCCCGCCTATCTGCACGACCTCCTGCGCAGACGGCCGCTGCGGGCGATCGGGCAGGTGCGCGCAGGGCGGGCGGTGCACCGCTGGAAGGCGGGGCCCACCTTCGCCGCGCTGCTGGACCGCACCTCCTTCGCCGACTGGCTGGGGCACGAGATCGGCCGGAAACTGCGGAATCCGATCCGAGGGGTCAACGCCGCCCCGGTGTCGGGGTGGGGGCCGGCCTACCGGATGCCCGCCTGGTCCACCCCCGAGGCGACGCACTCGGTCCGCCGCACGTTGCGGGAGGCCGCCCAGGCGTGCCCGTCACCGCTGTCACCGCTGCGTGGACGGCACCTGACCCTGCAGCAGATACGCCAGGGCGGTGACCTGGTGCGGCGGATCGACCGCCTGTCGGCCCGCCACGGGGTCACCACCGAAGCGCCCTTCCTGGACGATCAGGTGGTCGAGGCGGCGCTGGCCGTGGACTACGCCGAGTGCCTGCGGGCCGACCGGTACAAGCCCGCGCTGGTCGAGGCGATGCGCGGCGTCGTCCCCGACCGCAGTCTCGGGCGGCGTTCCAAGGCCGAGTTCAGCGCCGACATCTACGCGGGGCTGCGCCAGCACCGCCACGAGTTGCTGGAACTGTGCGACGGCATGCGCCTGGCCTCGCTCGGCCTGGTCGACGCCGCGGCACTGCGCGCGGTGTTGCTGAGCCCACCCCCGGTCTCGCTGGAACTGCTGCCCCTGCTGAGCACCTTCGCGTGCGAGGTGTGGCTGCGCTCGGTCGGCGCGGCACGTCCACGGTCACGGGCCGCGTCGGGAGCGGGCCGATGAAGCTGTGTCCCGATGTGATCGTCACCGATACCGGCGAGGGCCTGGTGCTGCTCAACGAGCGGACCGGGCGCTACTGGTCGCTCAACGGCACCGGCCGGTCGGTGCTGCTCATGCTCGCGGACGGAGCCACGCCCGAGCAGGCGGTGGAGAGCCTGACGCGGCAGCACCCCGGGTCCGCCGAACGGATCGCCTCGGACGTGGAGGCGCTGATCGAATCGCTTCTCCAGGAGAAGGTGTTGCTCCCATGACGATGCCCGTGGCCCTCGAAGAGCGACCGGAGGTCTCCCGCCGGCGCCGGGCGGCCGCCCTCGTCGCCGTGTCCGCGGCGACGCTGCTGGAGCGGCTGCCGCCACGGCGGCTGCGGCGCGTCCTGGAGGCGGCCCGCCGGGGAGCCCGGCCGGCCACCGCGGCGAAGGCGCTGGCCGCGCGCGAGGCGGTCGTTGCGGTCAGCCTCCGGTGTGCCGGGCAGGGCTGCCTGCGGCGGTCCGTCGCCGTCGCGCTGCTGTGCCGGATGGGCGGGGCTTGGCCGGACTGGTGTACCGGTGTCCGCGTCGAGCCTTTCCGCGCACACGCGTGGGTCGAGGCGGACGGCGCCGCGGTCGGGGAACTGGACGACATGCGCCTCTACCACAAGACCATGTCGGTGCCGGCCCGGCCCCGTGGCGACGTCCGGGGCAGGTGGTGACGATGCGTGAGCCACTCGCGCTGGCGGCCCAGAGCCTGATGGCCGGGATCTTCGCGCTCGCCGCGTTCGGCAAGCTGCGAGGCCGGGAGGACTTCGGCCGGTTCGCCATCACCGTCCGCAAGCTGATGATGCGCTCGGGCCCGATGACCACCGCGCTCGCCGGGGCCTTCGCGGTCGTCGAGGCCGTGACCGCCGTGCTGATCGCCGTGCCCGCGACCACACGTGTGGGCCTGTGGACGGCGGCGGCGCTCCTCGTGCTGTTCATCGGGGTGGTCCTGCGGGCCGTCCGCGGCCGCGTGTTCGCCGAATGCGGTTGCTTCGGCGGCCGTAGCGCGATCATGAGCTATCCCCTGCTGGTGCGCAACTCGCTGCTCCTGGTGCTCACGTTCGCGGGCCTGGCCGCCAGCCAAGATCATCCCGGCGTCCCGCTGGCGGGTCTCACCGGCGCCTGGGAGGATCTCGCCGCCCGGGGCATCGCGCTCGCCGCCGGCCTGGTCGCCGCGTCGGTGCTGCTGCGTTCCTTCGACCGCGCCGTCGCCGGTGTCCTCGGACGGCTCCAGGCCAGGACGCGGGCATGACCGCACCGGGCACGCCGGCGGCGATCGAGGTCCGCGGGCTGAGCAAGCACTTCGGGCGCGTGGCGGCGCTCGACGCCGTCGACCTCATCGTCCCCAGGGGAACCGTCCACGGCCTGTTGGGCCACAACGGGGCGGGGAAGAGCACCCTGGTCGGCGTCCTCGCCACCCTGCTGCGCCCCACTCGCGGCAGCGTCCGCGTAGCGGGCCATGACGTGCTCGAACGCCCCGCCCAGGTCCGCCGCCGCATCGCCCTCACCGGGCAGCAGACGACGCTGGACCTGACGATGTCGGGCCGCGACAACCTGTTCATGACCGCACGGCTGCTGGGTGCCGGACGCCGCGCCGCCCGCGCCCGGACCGGCCAGTTGCTCGAAATGTTCGAGCTGACCGCCGCCGCCGACCGTCCCGCCCGCGGCTACTCCGGCGGGATGCGGCGACGCCTCGACCTGGCCATGACCCTCGCCCGCCGCAGCGAGGTCGTCTTCCTGGACGAGCCCGGCACCGGCCTCGACCCGGCCAGCCGCCTGGCCACCTGGGACATGGTGCGGCAGCTCACCACCACCGGCACCACCGTCGTCCTGACCACCCAGCACCTGGAGGAGGCCGACCGGCTGGCGGACGCGATCACCGTGCTCGCCGACGGACGGGTGGTCGCCACCGGACCTCCCGAGGAGCTCAAACGCCGCATCGGGCGCCGCAGCGCGACGGTCCGGCTGGCCACGTCCGCCGACACCATCGCCGCCGGCCAGGCCCTGACCGGCGCGGGCCTGCGTCCCGAGTGCGACGAGCCCCGCCGCGCCCTGACCGTCACGCTGGCCCGCGACCGGGACCTGACCACCGTCGTCCGCGCCCTGGACGCGGCCGCGGTCGAGCCCACCCGCCTGACCCTGTCCGAACCGGGACTCGACCAGGTGTACCTGGCTTTGACCGGCCACCGGCGAACGGAGGCGCCATGACCGTCCCGGCGCCCCTCACGACCGGCCATCCACGCGAGCCGATACCGCTCACCGGTTCCGGAGACTGGCATGGCGCGGGGACCACGACACAGATCCGGGTACTGACCGCCCGCTCCATGCGCGCCCTGGTCCTGAACCGGCGGCTTCTGATCATCAGCCTGCTCGAATCGCTGGTGATGCTGGTGGCCTTCGGTCAGGTCTTCTCCGGGCTCGCCTACGCTCCGGGCTTCCCCGCCGACGTCCGCTACATCGACTTCCTCCTGCCGGCGCTCCTGCTCACCACGACGCTCCAGAGCGGCATCCAGGCGGGGATCGGAATCACCGACGACGCCAACTCGGGGATACTCGACCGGCTCCGGTCCATGCCGGTGTGGCCCGGCTCGATCCTCATCGCCCGCAGTCTCGCCGGTCTCGCCAGGGGCGCGATCCGCCTGTTCGTACTGCTGGTCCTGGCCCGCGTCCTGTTCGGTTACCACCCCGCGGGCGGGGCCGAGGGCGTGCTGGCCGCCGCCGGCCTGGCGCTGGCGCTGAGCTGGAGCCTCGGCTGGCTGTTCATCGCCCTGGCCTGCTGGATCGACCAGAGCGAGGCGCTGCACGCCGCCGCGGGCCTGGTGATGTTGCCGCTGATGTACGCCTCCAACGCCTTCGTCCCGGTCGACGGCCTGCCCGGCTGGCTCCGGTGGATCGCCCGCTGCAACCCCATCAGCCACGGCATCGACTCCGCCCGTGACCTGTGCCTGACCGGCACCACGGGCCCGGGACTCCTCACCGCCGTCCTGGCCGGCCTCGTCATCGCCGTCCTCGCCGCCGCGACAGCCGTCCGCGGCCTCTCCCGCCCCCGCTGACATACCTGCGCCCGGCGCCTGGAAACCACCGCACTCGGAGAGACCGATCCTGACGGTTCTGGTCAAGCAGTTGGTCAGGCAGAGATGGAAAGGCTTCGGCCGGGCACTGCTGACCTGGCGCTTCGAAAAGAAGAAGAGCTCCCGCGATTGGACTCGAACCAATAACCTGCCGGTTAACAGCCGGCTGCTCTGCCGATTGAGCTACGCGGGATCGTTCGTGTGGCTGGGGCGGTGGGCCCCGGCGGCGGGTCTAGGTTAGCGCATGTCCGGGGCTGTTCGCGCACGCGTTATTCGCGTGCCGGCACGGATGGAGGGCCGGTTGGCGGGTATGGGGGTGGGACGAATCCGCCGTCAGTGGGAGTAGGACATGAAAGCTCGCATGATGTTCATGGCAGGAGCCGCGATCGGCTACGTCATGGGGACGAAGGCCGGGCGCGAGCGGTACGAGCAGATCAAGCGGATGTCGCAGCAGGTGTCGGAGAACCCGAACGTCCAGGAGACCGCGGGCAAGCTGCGGGCCAAGGGCGAGGAGTTCGCCGGGGCCGCGCGGGGGAAGGCGGGGCAGCTGAAGGAGCGCGTGCCCGAGCAGCTGCCGGGTCGTCACAAGGCCACCGAGGACGAGCAGTCACAGGTGTATCCCGGTTAGTGCTCCGCGCCTGACGGGCCGGTGCGGCCCCGGGTGAGACGGCCAATGGCGGCGTGGTCGGTCCTGTGTCCGTCGCGGGTCGGTCGTTCGCGCTGATATGCCGCGCATCTGAGATTCCAGACTAAATGATCATGTTAGCGTGCCGGAAATCGGTCAAGATCATTTAGGAGGGGCGCATGCGAGGCAGTGTGCGACGTACCACCGTCCTGCTCTCCAGCCTGGCGCTCGTGGCCGGGGGTACCGCGGTCACCGCGGCGCCGGCGTGGGCGGGTCAGGACAGCAGTATCGCGGACCTCAGGAGAGGTCTCGTGCAGTGGAAGCACGACGGCGACAAGATCCGGGTCAAGGACACGCTGAAAGACGGGTACTGGGTGGAAGGGCACGCCAGGCGCGTCGTGAACGGCCAGATGACCGGAAGGACGTTCATCGTCCAGGCGCGCGGCGGGCACAACTCGGAGAAGACGTCTACCTGGGACCTCAGGGAAGGGACCAGGGTCAACATCAGGATGTGTTACATGAAGGGGAACGTGGAGGTTTGGTGCACCGGGTGGAGGACGGGCGGCGTCGCGTGAGCGCGATCGTCTGGGAAGCACCCGCTTGAGCCCTCGCCGCCCCGGTGTCAGAGGCCGGTCTGGCGGCGTAGGTCTTCGAGGACCTGTTCGGCCTGGGCCCGCAGGCCCGGGTCGGACGGGTCGAGCCCGGCGTCGAACACGAACGTCCAGCGGACGTCGCCGCCCGTGGTGGGGCGGCGGCCGGCGATGCGCACCTTGCCGCCGCCGGGGAGGACGGCCTGGTGGCTGACCGCGATGGTGGCGGTGACGCGTTCCCGGACGGTCTCGGGCACCGAGCCGGGGTCGGTGAGGCGGACGTGGTGCTCGGCGCGGGACGTCTCCTGCACGTGGAGCCAGCCGTCCTTCCAGGTGGCGTGGTCGACGCGTTCCCAGGGGATGCGTGTGAACCCGCCTTCGGGGGTGGGGACGTGCAGGGCCGTGGTGGTCGCGGCGACGTGGGAGCCGCCGCGGGTGGGGGCCGTGACGAGGACGCGTTCGCCGCGTTCGAGGGTGAGGGCGTCGCGGAGCTTGGAGGGCAGCCCCCGGTGTAGGCGCATGCCGCCACCGTATGCGATCAGGCGGCCTGCGGGGCGCGGCGGGCGCCGAGGAGGTCGAGGACGAGCGCGGCCGACCAGGCGTAGTCGTGGCTGCCGCGTCCGGTGCCGTCGAACGGGTCGAAGAACTCCCGGAACCCGGACTGGCGGACGAGCCGCATCGTGGAGCCGTAGAGGAGGTCCGCGACGACGGGCAGGTCGTGGCCGAGCGCGCCGTACCAGACCAGCCAGTTCGTGCTGACCCAGGTCGGGCCCCGCCAGTAGCCGCCGCGGTCGAACGCGGGGGCCTGGATGTCGCAGGTCGGGACGGGGTATCCGGCGGCTCCGGCGAAGCGGGCCGAGAGCAGGAGGTCGACGAGGTTGCGGACGATCGGGGCGGGCAGGTCCGGGTCGAGGAGGGGGCCGAACGCGCCGACGGTGACGGTGGGCAGCAACCGGGCGTCGCGCAGGTCGCGGGGACGGAAGCAGCCGGTCTCGCCGTCCCAGAGGCGGTCGAGGATCGCGTGGTGGACGCGCCGCGCGCGTTCGCGGTGCGGGACGGGGTCGGCGCCGACGATCTCGGCGATCTCCGCGAGGGCGTGGGTGGACGCCAGGTAGATGGCGTTGACCAGGGGGTCCTCCACGGCGAACGGGTGCTCGTCGCGCAGGTAGCCGGGACGGTAGCCGGCCTCCCGCATGAGCGCGACGAGCCACACGTAGCGGTCGTAGTCCTCGCCGGTCGGCAGGGTGTGGGGGCGCCGCGCGGGCGCGTACGCGGTCGGGGGGAGGCGCAGGGCGCCGAGCGGGCGGTCCCAGGCGGGGCTGTTGTCCAGGCCCGACTCCCAGGGGTGGCAGATCGCGACGAGGCCGCCGGAGCCGAGGTCGCGGGCGCGGGAGAGGTAGCGGTGCTGGGCGGTGAGCAGCGGGTAGAGGCGGGCGAGGAAGGCGCGGCTGCCGTCCAGGTCGGTGGCGCATTCGTGCAGGCGGAGCGCGCTCAGCGCGTGCAGCGGCGGCTGGGTCAGGCCGGAGGTGTGGACGCCGCGCGGCGCGGACGACTGCCGCTCGCTGCGCCACAGCTCGGGACCCGGGAAGAACGCGTGCCGGGCGAGGCTGGTGTCGAACACGATGTGCGGGAGCATCCCGTCGGCCCACTGGCCGCGGAACAGCGTGAGCAGTTCGGCCTCGGCGCGGTCGCGGCGGTGGCGGGCGAGGCCCATGCTGATGAAGGCCGAGTCCCAGCTCCACTGGTGCGGGTACAGGCCGGGGGACGCGGCGGTGGCGGTCCCGGTCCAGTTCGCGTCGAGCACCCTGGCCGCGGCCTTCCACAGCGCGGTCTCGTCGCCGGACAGACGGGTGCTCATGTGATCAGGGCGACCTCCTCCCGGCGAAAGAAAGGCTCCTGAGCTGGAGGGCTCACCGTGATTGTCACCTCAGAACGCCGCCGCCGCGACCCCTACGGGTTCGTCGCTTCCCAACGAGGCGGAGGCTTCGTCCGTGAATATTTACAGGGACGGGTCACGGCGCTGTCGCGCGCTGGAGCAGCCAGCCGGCGATCTCCTGACCTGCGAGGATTCCGCGCGCGGCGGAGACGGTCGTGGACGGGGACGTCCAGCCGGTGTCGTGCAGCTCGCCGTGCGCCGGCCGGACGGACGCGTCGGCGGCTTCGAGCAGGTCGATGTCGAGGAGCGAGTCGCCCGCGGCGAGGGTCGTGGAGGCGCCCGTCCGGTGGGCGACCTCGGTGACGGCGGCGGCCTTCGTCAGGGCGGTGGGCAGGCAGTACACCTTTCTGCCCTGCAAGGACGTGCGCCAGCCGCGTTCGGCGCACCAGGCGGTGAGGTCGTCCACCCAGGCCGGCGGGAGCGCGGCACGGTTTACGACGGTGTAGGCGAACAGGTCTGACGCGGTGCGCCGCTTCAGGACGAAGTCACCGCTCGTGTGGACGAGGTGTTCCTGGACGGTCGCGAGGGGCGCGCAACCGTCGGCGGCCTGTGCCCGGACGGACGCCGACCATTCCGCGTCGTCCACACCGTCCACGAGGATGTGGCCGCCGTTCGCGCAGATGGCGTACGAGGCGGGCTTCTCCAGCAGATGCACACGCCCGTACTGCTCTGGTGTGCGTGTCGTGGTGGGGACGAACGTCGCGGCCTTCGCCAGGGCTTCGAGTGTGCGCGCGGACGTCTCCGTCATGTAGGAGAGGGGCGCGCCCTGGTAGAACTCGACGCACAGTAGGCGCGGCATCGTTTCGTCAGGGCCGTCCAAGGCGAACGCCGCGGTGGAGTAGATGAGCGTACGGTCGAGGTCGGAGCACACCAGGACGGTCACTGAACGGCCCCCTTGCCAAAGCGCGGGTGGATGAATCCCATGCAGGCGTAGGGGAACCGGTCGGGTTCGACCTCGATGACGGGTACGCCACGTTCGCCGGCCAGCAGCCTGATGTGGTTTATCTCGGGGCCCGCGTCCTCCCGGACGAGCACCTTCCACGGGACGCGGCGCAGAAGCACCCGCGTGGTCTCGCCTATGCCCGGCTTGACGAGGTTCAGGTCGTCGATGCCCTCGGCGTGGGCGCAGCGGCGGACGGCGTCCCAGCCCGACCAGTCGGGCGTCCGGTCGGCGGCCCGCAGGCCGGGCAGGTCTTTCGCGACCCGGTCGGCGACGTCGTCGAAACGCGCGCACACGGTGTCGAGGAAGAGGGCGGAGACGTCGTCGTCCGCGAGATCGGCGTAGAACTTCGCGCCGTGGAAGTCTCCGGGACCGATCAGGTCGTCGTTCAGGACGGTCCGGCTGACCAGGCCGGAGACCGTCGAGTTCAGGCAGGCGGACGGGATCAGGTAATCGTCGCGGGTTCCGTGGAGGGACGTGCAGCGGCCCGGGTCGGCCAGCACCGCCAGGTCGGAGGGGAACGGGTGCGAGGCGAGCGCGGCGGTCAGCTCCCGGGTGATCGCGCCCTTGCCCGTCCAGCCGTCGACGAACATCACCGTCGCCGGGTCGTGGTGCTCGGCGAGGTAGCGCAGCGCGACCGTGTCGATGCCGCGGCCCCGGACGATGCTGAGCGTGTAGTGCGGGACGTCCAGGCCGTGCGCGAAGCGCGCCCAGCGGCGCAGCAGGATCCCGACCGGCGTGCCCGCGCGGGCCAGGGACGCCAGCACCGCGTCCGGGCCGCGCTCGGCGAGGATCATCTCCGTGACCAGGCCCGCCGCGTACGCGATCCGCTCCGCCGACGCGTCCAGGGCCTTGTGGAACAGCGCGCGGTACTCGGGGCCCGGCTGGTACTCCACCGGCAGCGACTCGGCGTAGTGGGCGCGGCCCGCCTGGATCGCGGCCTCACGCTCCTCCGTCGGCGCTTCGAGCCGGACATGGGAGAGGTCCTTGAGCAGCCACGCGACGTCCTCGGCCGGATAGCTCCCGAACGACGGCCCGTACAGCGGCTTCACACGCCCCTCCTCGACGGGAGCGTCGCGACGAGCGTGGGCGCGAGTGCGGCGAGCCGCCGCAGGAGGCCGTCGGCGAGGGCCTTGGTGTCGGCGATGTCGTCCACGACCAGCACTATGCGGTCGAAACCGTCCTGGCCGGATGGCGGGGCGACGTTGTAGGCGTAGCGCTCCCCCGGCCCGTCGGCCGGGTCGTCGTGGGACGGGAAGGTCAGGCGTGTCCTGATCGCGTAGCCGGGGTCGTCGACGGCGAGGACCGGCGAACGGGTGGTCGTGGAGTACCGGACGTCCGCGCCGGGCAGCGCGTCGGCGAGCGCCTCGGCCAGCCGGAGCGGCGCGTACATCAGCTCCTCGAACCCCAGCACGAGCACGCGGGAGGCGCCGTCTCCCATTCCGGACGCGATGGCGTCGGCCATCCGTGCCAGGTCTTTCTCCAGCCGATCTCGATGTTCGGGCAGGAAACCGTGGCGTCCTCCGTCCGGGAGACCGGCGGGCCACTCCGGTTCGATTCGCGACACCGCGAAGGCGCCGGCCCCGGTCGGACGCGTCGTCCGCGTCGTCCGCGCGGTGAGTTCGCCGACGAGCCTCTGCCCGGCCCCCAGGATGCCTTCTGGAAACTCCACGTGCCCGGACGCCAATGCCACCGCGTCTATGCGGGTGCCCAGCCGGTCGGCGAGATCCTTCATTCGGGCCCTGTCGGCGGGGCCGCGCAGGTCGATCAGGGCCGCCAGGACGTAACGGCTCCTGGGCCGGACGGCGTGCAACGCCTCGATGGTGTTCAGGACCGTCCGTCCGGTGGAGAGTTCGTCGTCCACCAGCACGACGGGCACGTCACGGTCGAGCGCGGCGGGATCGGCGGGCAGCAGAAGGTGGCTCGTGGCGTGGCTGTGCTCCTCCTCGAACCCGCCGTACGTGGCGAAACCCCTGACGGGACGGCGAGTCGAGTGCAGGTAGTAGGCGCCTCCCAGAGCGTCCGCGACCGAGTGGCCCAGGGCCGTGGCGGTTTCCGCGTAGCCGAGCACGACCGCTTCCACGGGAACCCGTGGTGCGCGCAGAAGGTCTCGCAGACCGGCCGCCGCCCCTGGCACGCCGCCTCGTAGCGCATCGGCGAGGAGGCTCCCGAGCCGGGGCGGATCCTGCCCGAGCAGGCGCGCGCGTACGAGGTCGCCCAGCAGAAGCCCGGATCCGTACACGAGACGAGGATCGGTCGGGACGTGCTTGCCCAGCACCGCCGAGACCAGTAGATGCGCACGCCGCGGATTGCGCCGCACCGCCAGCCCGACCAGATCGGCAAGCCCGGCACCGGCGGGACGGGCCCCGTCCAGGAGCCGGACACCGAGCCGCGACGCCACCCACGAACCGGCCCAGACGGCCGGGGAGTCGGACGGGGCGGCTGTCACCGGGTGCCCGCCGCTTCCAGCAGCTCGACGAACGTGACGCCTTCGGCCGCGACGCCGAACACGCGGGCGCGCAGCATCAGCCGCTGCGCCCAGGCGCGGTGCGGCTTCGCCTCGTTCATCTTGTTGGCGTAGGAGCTGGCCATCGCGCCTCCCCCGTTGACACCCAGGATATCGGCGGCGTCGCAGTACTCCTCGTGCGTCACCACCGACAGCGCGTGCACGGCCGCCACATGGCTCGGATGGATCACGGTCTTGCCGATGAGGCCGTTCGCCTTGTCCAGATGCACCTCGCGGATCAGGCCGTCCAGATCGGAGGTGATCAGCCGCTGCCGCAGCGGCGCCGCCCGCTGCGCGTCGAACGGCGACTGCCGCAGCTGCGGCTTGAACATCCGCTCCCCCGCCGAGAAGTACTCCCAGACCGGGCCGGTCACGACGTAGCCGGTGCCGTCCGCGCGGCCGAGGATGTTCACCACGTCGCAGATCACGCCCGCGACCGGCCGGATGTCGTAGATCGTCAGATCGGGCGGGCGGCGCAGCCCGTACGCCGCGGACATGTCGGTCGCCCCGATCCGGACGGCCAGGATCCGCCGCCGGTGCTTGGCGAGCAGCCGCGCCACGTCGTTCAGCATCTCGGTGCGGGTCTCGGCGTACACCGCCTCCGGGCTCTCGATCACCGGCATCGCGAGCAGCCGCTGGCCCGTCCGGGCGGCGGCGTCCGCCAGCGCGTCGAGGAACGCTCCACCTGCGGCCGCGGTGAACTTCGGCAGCACGAACCCGCTGATCAGCCCCGCCGCGTCGCCCAGCCGTCCGATCAGGTCGCCGATCTGGCGCGGGTCGCGGATCCGGACGAACAGCAGCGGCACGTCCCGGGTCGCCGTGCCGCCGCGGCCGTGCAGCGTCCACAACTGCGCCACCAGGTTCGCCTCGCCGGCCTCGACCTCGTCGTCGGCGATCGCGTCCTCCAGGCACACGACCATGCTCATCACACCGCGCCCCGCCGCGCGCTCGATGTCGTCGGCGAGGACCGGCCGGGTGGCGGGGCTGTACAGCGTCGCCCCGAGCGCCACCGCCAGCACCGCCGGGTCGTCATGCCGGTCGAAGGGCCGCGGATGACGGTAGAACAGGTGCTTACGACGCGCGGCGTCGATGTGATCGAAATGCCGCATGGACGCCCCGTCAGACGCGTTTCACAGGTGGGTCGACACGGCGGGCAGCAGGTGCTGGAACGTACGGCCGGTCGCCGTCGCGCCGATCGCCGTCATCGACCAGCCCGCGCCGTCCCGCGACACCTTCGCCATGATCTGCGCGTTGTGCTGCCCGGCGCCGGTGAGGTCGTAGCGCGCGATCTCCTGCCCGGTGCTCTCGTCGACCAGCCGGCAGAACGCGTTCGCGATCTGGGAGAAGTCCTGGCCGGTGAAGGAGTTCACGGTGAACACCAGCTGGGTGACGTTGGCCGGGACGTTCTGCAGGTCGACGTTGATGACCTCGTCGTCGCCCTCCCCCGCGCCGGTCAGGTTGTCGCCGGTGTGCTGGACGGACCCGTCCTTGCTGCGCAGCTGCCGGAACCACACCTGGTCGGCGAGGTTGCCGCTGCCGTCGAACAGCAGGCAGGACGCGTCCAGGTCGATGTTGCGGGCCTTGCCCTTCCCGAACAGGCCCTTCTTGGCGACGGCGTCCCACCCGAGGCCCATCCTGACCCGGGTGAGCGTCCCTCCGCCGGGCTTGGTCAGCGAGACCTTCTGCCCCTTCTGCAGCGAGATGGACATCATTCGGCTCCCTTGGTGATCGATGTGTGTCGCGGGCTGGGATCTGCCGATGAGCGGGACCCGCCGCCGGGCGGCGGCCGGTCACGGAACTGGTTACCGGATCTGGTTACTGGGTCTTGGAGCTGCTGGGCTCCAGCGGCTTCTCGGCGCCGCCGGCCGGCGCGCCGGGGGCGTCGGCCTCCTGGCCCTTGTTGCGGACGACGGAGCTGACGAACGCGGCGATGATCAGACCGGCGCCGAGCCCGCCGGTGATCCATTCGGGGACATGATGGCCGATGCTGACCAGCATGCACACCGCGAGGGCCCCGATCGCCCAGTGCGCGCCGTGCTCCAGGTACACGTACTCGTGCAGGGTGCCCTTGCGGACCAGGAAGACCGTCAGCGACCGGATGTACATGGCGCCGATGCCGAGGCCCAGCGCGATGACGATCGGGTCGGTGCTGATCGCGAACGCGCCGATGACGCCGTCGAAGCTGAACGAGGCGTCCAGCACCTCCAGGTACAGGAACAGGAAGAACCCTGCCTTGCCGGTCGCCAGGGCCAGCGAGCTCGGCCCGGACCGCCCGGCGGCGGCCTCCTCGCCGTCGCCCTCCTCGCCGTCCTCCTCGCTCGCCTCGGAGAACAGCTCGCCGAGCCCGTTGACCAGGATGTAGGTCACCATGCCGAGCACGCCCGCGATCATCACCTGGCCCGGGTCGTCGGCGGCCAGCCACGCGATGAACGCCAGCGAGCCGCCCGCGACGACCACGGCGAGCTGGTCGAGCTTGCCGATGCGGGCGAGCGGGCGCTCCAGCCATGGCAGCCACTTCTCGGCGCGCTCCTCGAACACGAAGTCCAGGAACAGCATCAGCAGGAACATCCCGCCGAACGCCGCGATCATCGGGTAGGCGTCCTCCATCAGGTGGTGGTACCTGTCGGAGTCGTTCAGGGCCAGGTCGAACGCCTCGTACGGGTTCAGCTTGGCCGTGACGCCCACGATCAGCAGCGGGAAGATCAGCCGCATGCCGAACACCGCGATCGCGATGCCGATCGTCAGGAAGATCTTCTGCCAGAAGGGGCTCATGCGGTCGAGCACCTTGGCGTTGACCACGGCGTTGTCGAACGACAGCGAGATCTCTAGGACCGCCAGCACGGCGACCAGCGCCAGCCCGGTCGGCCCGTCATAGAGCAGGGCGATGAGCAGGCCGACGGCCGTGACGCCGAAGGACCAACCGAAGGTGCGAAGAATCATGCGCGTATTTCTGCTAGGAAGGACGGCCGGGCGTGGCGGCCGGGTCGCGGGGCGCGCCGGATCGACCTGATGATCGGCCGGCGCCGGCCCCCACAGCCTACGTGGACGCTCAGCCTACGTTGACGCCGAAATCCACGGCGATTCCGGCGAGCCCGGACGCGTACCCCTGGCCGACGGCCCGGAACTTCCACTCGCCGCTGTGCCGGTACAGCTCACCGAAGACCATCGCCGTCTCGGTGGACGCGTCCTCGGTCAGGTCGAAGCGGGCGAGCTCGTTGCCGTCGGTCCGGTTGACGATCCGGATGAAGGCGTTGCGAACCTGGCCGAAGCTCTGCTGCCGGTTGTCGGCGTCGTAGATCGACACGGGGAACACGATGCGCTCGCACTCGACGGGCACCGTGTTGAGGTCGACGTTGATGGACTCGTCGTCGCCCTCGCCCTCACCGGTCAGGTTGTCGCCGGTGTGCTCGACGGAGCCGTCCGGGCTCTTCAGGTTGTTGAAGAACACGAAGTGCTGGTCGGACATGACCTTGCCGGTCGAGGCGAGCATCAGCGCGGACGCGTCGAGGTCGAAGTCGGCGCCGGTGGTGGCGCGGACGTCCCAGCCGAGGCCGACGGTGACCGCGGTGAGGTTGGGGGCGGCCTTCGTCAGCGAGACGTTGCCGCCCTTGGCGAGTGAAACCCCCATGTTCGGGCCACTCCCTTCCTGGTGTGTCTGTATCCGTACGGGGTGATCGTTCGAAGGGCCTGGTCGGAGTCTGGAGGGCCCGGTCAGAGGTTGACGCCGAAGTCCAGCGCGATGCCGGCGAGCCCGGAGGCGTAACCCTGGCCGACCGCGCGGAACTTCCATTCCGCCCCGGAACGGTACAGCTCGCCGAAGACCATCGCGGTCTCCATCGAGGCGTCCTCGGACAGGTCGTAGCGCGCCATCTCCGCGCCGTCGCTCTGGTTCAGCACACGGATGTAGGCGTTGCGGACCTGCCCGAAGTTCTGGCCGCGGCCGTCGGCCTCGTAGATCGACACGGCGAACGCGACCCGCTCGGCGGTGGGCGGCATCGCACCGAAGTTGACCTTGAGCTGCTCGTCGTCGCCCTCACCGGCGCCGGTGGTGTTGTCGCCGCTGTGCTCGACCGCGCCGTCCGGGGTCCGCAGGTTGTTGAAGAACACGAAATGCTGGTCGGTGATGATCTTGCCGGCGGCGTCGAGGACCATCGCGGAGGCGTCCAGGTCGAAGTCGGTGCCGGTGGTGGTGCGCAGGTCCCAGCCAAGACCGACGGTCACCGCGGACAGGCCGGGGGCCTGTTTGGTGAGCGAAACGTTGCCGCCCTTGCTGAGACTGACACCCACGATGGGCCTCCAAGATCGCATGCCGTTGTTTCGGACGCCGCGCGGCGCCCAGCCTTTCGACGTTGCAGCGATGCTATCCGTTCCAGTCGAGGCGGAGCATTACCCGATCAGCTTCCCAATTCACCCACAAGCGTGACGGGTCGAGCGCGCGAAATCGGGACCGTCCTCCAGTCCCCACCCACCGCCAACCAACGGACGAGCTTCGCTCGACGGCCTATCTGCGCCAGACTGGGCAGGAACGGAGTGGCAGGGACCGAGGGGAGGCAGCGTTGCGGGGAGCGGGCGACCAGCGCCGCCGTAACCGGGGGGCGCAGGCGGCTTCCGGGGCGATCGAGGCCAGGGAGGCGGCGTCGACCGCTTTCTACGACATGGACCAGGCGCAGAAGTACATCGACGGCCGCGTCACCGTTTTCGAGGACCTGGACGCCAAGGCCGCCGAACCCGTCCGGCGGGAGTTCACCGGGCTGGCCGAGTCCGCCGACGCCGCCGCCGTCGCCTACATCTCCGTGCTGGACGCGCACGACGTCGATGACCAGGAACGGACACCGGCCGAGTACGACGCCGCACGCAGGGCGTTCGTCGCGACCACCGAGCGGCTCCAGCACATCACCCGGAACCTGAACGGCTTCGCCGAGCGCCTCGCCCCGAAGATGGCGCGGCTGGAGGCCGCGCTCGACCAGCTCCCGCCGCGCCTGACCGCCGCCCGCGACGCCGTCGCCGCCGCCGACGCGGCCATGGCCGCCGCGACCAGGGCCGGGATGGACGCCTCCGACCCGGAGGCCGAACTGGCCAAGGCGAAGGAGATCCTCGCGCAGCTCGGCTCGCAGGGCCTGGGCGGCCTCGGCCTGGACGGGGCGATGCGCAAGGCAGACGAGGTCCGCGAGATCGCCGAGCGGGCGCACGAGGCCGCCGCCGAGCTGCCGCGGATGGCGCAGAAGGTCCGCAACTCGCTCGCGTCCGCCCGCACCCGCGTGGACGTCGTCGCGAACCGCGTCGGGCCCGTGAGGGAGGCGATGAAGGTCCTTCTGCGCGGCTATTCGCAGGCTTGCTGGCAGGACCTGAAGGGCGCGCCGGAGTCGATCGAGTCGGCCGTCACGCGGGCGCGGGAGCGGCTGAACGAGGCGTCCGCGCACACGTCCCGCGCCGAGTGGAAGCAGGCGCAGCGGGCGCTCACCGCCGCCCGGACCGAGCTGAACGCCGCCGACCGGCGCGCCGGGCAGGTCACCGGGCGCGTCGAGCAGCTGAAGGCCGTCGCCGCCGACCCGTCCAAGCCGGTGGAGGGTGTCCAGTTCGCCATACGGGACGCGCAGCGCCTCGCCATGGCCCAGCCGGGCGGGGCCGCGCCGCAGCACGCCCGGACGCTCGACTCGCTCGTCGAACGGCTGGAGAACGCGCCGAACCGGCTCACGGGATCCCACCCGGACTACTGGGCCTACCTGCAAGAACTCGAATCCATCAAGACGGCCGCCGGCGACGTCGTGGCCCGGATCCGGGCCGAACGGGCCGCCCAGGGCTGAGCCCCACCAGCGGCGCGGGGTCAGCGCGGGCGGTCGTGCAGGCCCATCGTGAGGTTGCGCGCGACCATCGGCGGGCCGCCGGGCTGCGGGTCGCCGTACGGCGGAGGCTGCTTCTGCTGCTGCGGGTGGGGTTGCTGCTGCGGCGGCGCCTGCTCGCGCGGCTGCCCCTGCGCGGGCTCCGCCCAGACCGCCGTCCCGTACGCGCAGACTTCAAGGCCGCCGCCGACCACGGCCGTGTCGAACCGCATGCCGACCACCGTGTTCGCGCCCTTGCGGCGCGCCTCCTCACCGAGCCGGTCCACCGCCTCGCGGCGGGCGGCGCCGAGCCCGGCCGCGGGCCGCTCCCCCGTCACCCGGAACGTGGCGCTGCTCCCGCCGTGCCCGGGCTGCGGCGCGGCACCCTGGTCGGCCTGCAGGGCCGTCCCGAGGACCTCTCCGAGCACGCTCCGGATCTCGTACCCCGCCACGCCATCAGTCGTCACGATCAGCATGTCCACCACGGTAAATCACCGTCCGGACGAAATGCGACGCATTGCCCCAACAGCCGTCCTGACAATCTGCCGCGCGGACCGTGATCCACGACCGCGGCCCGCCCGCGCGAGCGAGCGCGGCCGCCCTCCCGGCGGTGATGCCGGAGAGGACGGCCGCACCGGCGCCTCGTCGCTCTCGGTCCGGCTGAGTCGGGCCGGGCGTCAGTCCAGATACTCGCGGAGCATCTGGGCGCGGGACGGGTGGCGGAGTTTCGCCAGGGTCTTCGACTCGATCTGGCGGATCCGCTCCCTCGTCACGCCGAACTCCCTGCCGACCTCCTCAAGGGTGCGCGGGTGCCCGTCGGTCAGGCCGAAGCGCAGCTGGATGATGCGCTGCTCCCGTTCCGACAGCGTGCCCAGGATGTCCTCCAGCTGGTCCTGGAGAAGGATGAACGCCGCGGCCTCGATCGGCACGACGGCGTCCGCGTCCTCGATGAAGTCGCCGAGATCGGAGTCTTCCTCCCCGATCGGCGACTGGAGCGAGACCGGTTCCTGCGCTATCCGCTGGATCTCCACGACCCGGATGGGCGACAGGCCCATCTCCAGGCCGATCTCCTCGGGGCTCGGTTCACGGCCGAGGTCCTGGTGGAGCTGACGCTGCACCCGGACCAGCTTGTTGATCGTCTCCACCATGTGCACGGGGATCCGGATCGTTCTGGCCTGGTCGGCGATCGCGCGGGTGATCGCCTGCCGGATCCACCAGGTGGCGTAGGTCGAGAACTTGAACCCCTTGGTGTAGTCGAATTTCTCGACGGCGCGGATCAGTCCGAGATTTCCCTCCTGAATCAGGTCGAGGAACAGCATTCCCCGGCCCACGTAGCGTTTCGCGATCGAGACCACAAGCCGCAGGTTGGCCTCGATCAGGCGTTGCTTCGCCCGCGTGCCCTCGCGGGAGAGCTGTTCGAGGTCGAGCAGCTCGCCGCGGGCGAGGACGGCGGTCTGCGCCATCTTCTCCTCGGCGAACAGTCCCGCCTCGATCGATTTCGCGAGTTCTACCTCATCTTCTGCCGTTAGAAGCGGTACGCGACCGATCTCTCTCAGGTAGATCCGAACCAGGTCGCTCGTCGGCGCCCGCTTGCCGAGGTCACCCTCGTCCGCTCGCGTGACGTCCTCGGTCTCCTGCTGAGACTCGAGAACCTCCACCCCCTGCTCTGCGAGCATCCGGACGACCCGTTCTAGGGAGTCGTCCGGCAAGTCCGAGCGATCGAGCGCGGCAGCGACGTCCTCGACGGTCACGCCGCCGCGTTCTCTGCCACGTGCGACGAGGTCCGCCACCTGATCAACCGATGGCGCCTCGCTTGGCAGCACCGAAGGGCCCACCCAGACAGTTTGCGTCAAATGGGGCCAAGATCACAGGACCTATTTTGCGGTCCCTTGACTTACTGTGCCCCGAGCCCTCGCTCCCGCAACACCCGTCTCTGCTGCTCAAGCGCGACAAGATCGCCGAAGAGGCGGCGGTACTCGTCGGGCGCCTCGACCGGATTCAGCCGCCCGAGTTTAGATTTCGCGTTGGCGATCATGAGCGTGAGCTGGCGTTCCTGTATTCGGGCTAGCAGCTCTACGGCATAACGGTCGCCCGAATCCTGGGCGGCGCGGGCAGGTTCCACTCCGAGCTTGGTGATCAGGTCTCTGACCTGGTCATTCGGCGCCCGCTCAAGGAGCTGGGCGACCCATTCGGCGGCGTTGCCCGCCGCCGTCACACCGCCGGCCTCCGCGATGACCACGCGCACCGCGGCGTGCGGCGGCGCGAGGAACGCCTCCGGCGGGACCTCGTCGAAAGCCGGCCCCAGCACCGCGGGGCGCTGGACGGCCAGTTTCAGCAGCTCCCGCTCCCGCTGCACCTCCGGATCGCTCGGGTCGAACGCCGGCCGGGCGGCCTGCGCCGCGTCGGCCCCATGGCGCCCGTTCTCGCCGCCATTGTCGACCGGCCCGCCCGCGTCACGGCCGTTACCCGGGCGGCCGCTTCCGGCCCGGCCGTTTCCGGCCCCGCCGTCTCCCGCCGGTCTGTTGTTCCCGGTCCTGGCGCCGTGGTTCTGGGCGCGGCCGTGGGCGCGCGCCGCCAGCTCGCGGACGCGCCGCAGCACGAACTGCTCGTCCATGATCCCGAGCCAGCGGTCCAGGTTGACGGCGTACATGTGGCGGCGTGAGCGGTCCTTGATGGCGGCGACGACCGGGGCGGCCGCGTCCAGCGCGCTGAGGCGCCCCTCCACGGTGTCGAGGTCGTGCTGCTCGATCGCGCTGCGGACGGCGAACTCGAACAGCGGCAGGCGGGAGGCCACCAGGTCGCGGACCGCGGCGTCGCCGTGCCTGATCCGCAGGTCGCACGGGTCGAGACCGTCGGGCTGGATGGCGACGAACGTCTGCGACACGAACTTCTGCTCGTCGTCGAACGCGCGCAGCGCCGCCTTCCGCCCGGCCGAGTCGCCGTCGAAGGTGAAGATCACCTCACCGCGGAACTCGTCCTGGTCCATGAGGAGGCGGCGCAGCACCTTGATGTGGTCGTCGCCGAACGCCGTCCCGCAGGTCGCGATCGCCGTCGGGACGCCCGCCAGATGGCAGGCCATCACGTCGGTGTAGCCCTCGACCACGACGGCCTGCCGTCGCCGCGCGATCTCCTTCTTCGCCAGGTCGGCGCCGTACAGCACCGAGCCCTTGTGGAAGAGCGGGGACTCGGGGGTGTTCAGGTACTTGGGGCCGTCGTCGTCCTCGTAGAGCTTGCGGGCGCCGAACCCGATGACGTCGCCGGACAGGTCGCGGATCGGCCACATCAGCCGGCCGCGGAACCGGTCCATCGGGCCGCGCCGCCCCTCCTTGGCGAGGCCGCCGGCGACGATGTCGGCGTCGGCGAAGCCGCGGGCCCGCAGATGCCGGACCAGGCCCTCCCACTCGCGGGGCGCGAAACCCACGCCGAAGCGGTCGGCGTCGGCCTGCTCGAAGCCGCGCTCGGAAAGGAACGTACGGCCGATCGCGCCGTCCGGCGAGCCCAGCCGCTCGGCGTAGTACTCGGCGGCGGCCTTGTGCGCCTCGACCAGCCGGGCGCGCCGGCCGCCGTCCTGCCGGGGGCCGCGCCCGCCGCCGTCCTCGTAGCGCAGCTGGACGCCGGCCTGCGCCGCGAGCCGCTCCACCGCCTCGGTGAAGGACAGGTGCTCGATCTCCTGGACGAACTTGATGACGTCGCCGCCCGCCTCGCAGCCGAAGCAGAAGTACAGCCCGCGCGACGGCGTCACGTTGAACGACGGCGACTTCTCGTCGTGGAACGGGCACAGGCCCTTGAGGTTCCCGCCGCCCGCGCCGCGCAGCTGCAGGTACTCGCCGATCACGTCGGCGATGGACGAGCGCTCCCGGACGAGCGCGATGTCCTCGTTGCGAATACGGCCTGCCACGACGTAGGAGTCTACGGCGCCGCCCCGACACCCGGCGCGCCGCGAGCCCGATCCGGCCGGTGCGGCCGGTGCGGCCGCCGAACCGGCCGGGCTTCGCCGCCGTGCCGGCCACCGCCCGACGCGGAGGCGGGCGCCGGATACGTACCAGCCGAGAACGCGACACATACCACCCGGATTCTCGGCGGCGACCGGTCGGGATCATCCTGTGGTGAGCGGAATCTGGTGTTTCCTGGCCGGACTCGGCCGATCAGCCCGCAGGCCACCCCCGTTTTACTATGGACAACACGGACCAGCGCGCGATGTGATGACGGACCGAGATTTTGCCCACCCCCAGGCGGACCCGATGACGGATGTAGTACTCGACGGCGTCGACAAGGTGTACCCGGGCGGGGTGACCGCCGTCCGGAACGTCCGGCTGCGGATCAACGACGGTGAGCTGTTCGTGCTGCTCGGTCCCTCCGGGTGCGGCAAGTCCACGATCCTGCGCATGATCGCCGGGCTGGAGGAGATCACCAGCGGCGACCTGTGGCTGAACGGGGCGGTGGCCAACGACCTCCAGCCCCGGGAGCGCAACGTGGCCATGGTGTTCCAGGAGGGCGCGCTCTACCCGCACCGCACGGTCAAGGGCAACATGATGTTCCCGCTGGAGGTCTCCGGCGACGACCGCGCCCAGGCGCACGCGAAGGTCCAGGAACTGGCCCGCGCCCTCGGCATCAACGCGATGATCGACCGGCTGCCGCGCACGCTGTCGGGCGGCCAGCGCCAGCGCGCCGCGATCGGCCGGGCGCTGATCCGCGAGCCGTCGCTGTTCCTGATGGACGAGCCGCTGTCCAGCCTCGACGCCGGGCTGCGCACCGAGTTGCGCGTCGAGATCGCCGCGCTGGTGCGCTCCACCGGCACCACCACCGTCTACGTCACGCACGACCAGGTCGAGGCCATGACGATGGCCGACCGGATGGCGGTGCTGCGGGACGGCGTGCTGGAGGACGTCGGGAGCCCCGAGCAGATCTACGAGGACCCGGCGACGGTGTTCGTGGCCGCCTTCCTCAGCTCACCGCCGATCAACCTGCTCCAGGCCACGCTGTGGGCCGTCGAGGGGGAGGGGTTGCTGCTCGACTTCGGGCCGCAGCGGCTGACCGTCCCTTGGGACGATCCAAGGGCGTCGTCGCTGATCAGCCATCACGGGCAGTCCGTCACCGTCGGGATCCGCCCGGACGCCCTCATGCCCATCGCCCCCGGCTCGCCGGCGCAGCCGGGGACCGTCCTGTCCGGACAGGTCCGCGCGCTGGAGTTCCACGGGCACGAATGGCTCGCCTACGCCGAGTCCGGCATCCCGACGGTCGACGCGAACGAGGTGGGGCGCCCCGCGTCGCCCGCGACGTACGAGCCCGAGCGCCCCGGGTTGCGCGACCGGCTCCGGACCCTGCTCGGCAGGCCGTCCGACCAGGTCGAGGAGCCGATCGAGGAGCACGCGGGGCACCACCGCCGGCGGGCCGACCTGATCTTCCGCATCGCGTCGGGGAACCGGCCGGACCGCGGCGAGCATGTCGCGCTGACCGTCGACCTCGACCGGGTCCTGTTCTTCGGCGCCGACGGGCGGCGCGCCACGCCCGTCCACCGGACGCCGGATCGCAAGTCCCGGACGCCGCGGCCGGCCCACGAGGGCACTAACCACAACGTATGACCCGGCGCAGCCGGCCGATCCCCTCGTCGATCTCGGGGAGCGTGACCGCGCCGTAGCCGAAGACGAGCCCCTGGACCGGCGGCCCGGTGACGGCGAACTCCGACAGCGCGAACAGCCCGACGCCCGCTTCGAGCGCCGCGCGGGTGATCGCGGCGTCGTCCGAACCCGCACCGGCCAAACCCGCACGGGCCTCGTTGAGGACGGCGCTCAGGTGCAGCCCGGCCTCCGCGGGGACGACGGTCAGCCGGTCGCCGAGCGATCCGCTCACCAGTTCGGTGATCCGTTCGTGGCGCGCCCGGTACTCGCGGCGCGTCCTGCGGATGTGCCGGGCGAGCAGGCCCTCGTCGATGAACCGGGCCAGCGCCGCCTGCGCGGGCAGCTCGGCGTGCCAGGACGAGACGTACCGCGCCATCCGGAACGCGCGGTGCAGTGACGGCGGCGCCACGAGGAACCCCAGCCGCAGCACCGGACGCATGATCTTGGAGAAGGTGCCGGTGTAGAGGACGCGGCCGTCCTCGTCCAGGCTCTGCAGCGGCTCGATCGGACGGCCCCCGTACCGGTACTCGGTGTCGTAGTCGTCCTCGACGATCACCACGTCCCGCCGCCGCGCCCAGTCGAGCAGCGCCCTGCGGCGCGGCAGCGACATCGGCATCCCCAGCGGGAACTGGTGGGACGGCGTCACGTAGACCGCCCGCGCCTCGGCGGGCAGCCGGTCGACCCGCAGCCCCTCCGCGTCGACCGGCACCCCGCGGACCCGCATCCCCGCCGCCGCCAGCAGGATCCGGACGGGCGGGTACCCCGGGTCCTCCACGGCGACCACGTCGCCCGGCTCCAGCAGCACCCGGACGATCAGGTCCATGGCCTGCTGGGTGCCCGAGGTGACGACGACGTCGCCGGCGCCGGCCCGCACCGACCGCGAGACCCCGACATGCCGGGCGATCGCCTCGCGCAGCGCGGGCAGCCCGGCCGGATCGCCCACGGACGCGGGGTCGTCCAGCGCCGACGACCGCAGCACCCCCGACATGATCCGCCGCCACGGCTCGTAGGGGAACATCGCCACATCGGGCAGCCCCGCGCGGAAGTCCCATGTGATGCCGGGCATCGGGCGGGGCCAGGCGGACACGCGCTCCCACACGTCCCGCGGCCGCAGCGGCGACGCCGACGGCGCGCCCCGGGCGGCGGACCCGCCCTCCAGCACGAACGTCCCGGCGCCGACGCGGCTCGTCAGGAACCCCTCGGCCCCCAGCCGGTCGTAGGCGACGCCGACCGTGTTGCGGGAGATCTCCAGCCGTCTCGCCAGTTCCCTGGTCGGTGGCAGTGCCTCGCCGGGGCGGAGCCGTCCGTCGAGGATGGCGGCGCGCAGCTGCCGGTAGATCTGGCCCGCGAGATCCCGCCGTCCCACCAGGCTCACGTGCAGGTCCAAAGGCCCTCCCCCGAGAATCGGCTCAATCATTCTCCATGATTTTGGACCTGTACCTGGTCCTCTGCTCCTTCCTAGCGTGGAGCGCATGGATCTGCTGACCGAACTGCTCACCACCGACCTCCGCCCGCTGGACCGGCGGGCGTCCGAGCTCTACCTCTCCACCGTCGCGCAGGTGAAGCCGGACGCGCTCACCCTCCCCACGCCGTGCCCCGACTGGACCCTGCACGGCCTCCTGCGCCACATGGTCTGCCAGGACCAGGGCTTCGCCGCGGCGGCCCGCGGGGACGGCGCCCGCCCGTCCGCCTGGCGCGACGGTGACCTGGGCGACGATCCCCACGCCGCGTCCCAGGCGTCCGCCGACCTCGTGACCAAAGCGTTCGCGGACGTCGCGCTCGACGCCCAGTTCTTCCTTCCCGAGATCCGCGACGGCGGCGACTTCCCCGCCGCCCTGGCGATCAGCTTCCACCTCGTGGATCTGGTCGTGCACGCCTGGGACGTCGCCGTGACCATCGGCGTCCCGTGGGAGCCCGCCGAGGACCTCGTCGCCGCGGCCCTGAAGGTCGCCGCGATCGTCCCCGACGACGGCCGGGGCCCCGGCGAGGCCTTCGCGCCGAAACTGGACTCCCCGCCCGGCGCCGCCCCCAAGGACCGGCTGCTGACCCTCCTCGGCCGTTCCCCGGCATGAAGCCGGGCAGCCCCTGGACGTTGAGAAGCCCCTGGCGGGAGGGCCCGGCGAGCGCGACGGGCCCGGTCCTGGTCAGCGTCACCGACTTCACGTGCGCGAACCCGCTGCACATGCCGGCGGTCTTCCGCGCGGGCATGGCCCTGCGCGAGGGCTGGCCGGGCTTGGAAGGGGCCGTCGGCCTGTGGCTGTGGTCGTACCCGCTGAGCCGCAGGTGCGGCTCGGTCTCGGTCTGGGAGGACGAGGCGGCCCTGAAGCGGTTCGTCGCCTGGCCGCCGCACGTCGCGATCATGCGGCGTTTCCGGCACCGCGGGACGATCCGCGCCCACACCTGGGAGGCGGACCGGTTCGAACCCCGCGAGACCTGGGGCCGGGCCCGCCGCGTCCTGGATCAGGCGGGGAGCCCGTCGCAGACCGCGCCCCGGTAGTAGCGGATCTTCCACTGGATCTGCTCCTGCTGCTCGCGCAGCTTCGCGATCCGCTCCTCCACCCGGCGGTCGTGCGCCAGCAGCAGTTCGAGCCGCTCCTGCACCGTGTCGCCCTCACCGCGGGCCAGCTCGGAGTAGCGGAGCATCTCGGCGATCGGCATGCCCGTCCCGCGCAGGCACTGGAGCATGTCCAGCCACGCGAGGTCGTCGTCGCTGAACACCCGGCGGCCCGAGGTGTCGCGCGCGATGCCCGAGAGCAGCCCGATCTTCTCGTAGTAGCGCAGCGTGTCGATGCTGAAGCCGCTCTTCTCGGCGGTCTCGGCCGGGGAGTAGGAACTCACGCCGTTCAGGATCCCACCTGGAGCGCGCTCCAGGTCAACGCCCGGCGCGCTCCGGCCGGCGCACGGCCGTCAGCTTGTCCGGGTTGAGGACGCGGTCGTAGGCGGTGATCCGGCCGTTCGACACCTCCGCCGTGTCGACGGCGGCCGGCTCGCCTTCCCGGTACACCAGGAAGCCGAGCCGCCCGTTGACCTGCGCGGGGACGAGCCGCATCGGGTCCCGGGCGCTCACCCGCAGGAGCGCGGTGACGATCCGTCCCGCGCCGTCGATGATCTTGCGGGCGGCGAAGACACGGCCGCCGCCGTCGGTGGTGAAGGCCGCGTCCGGGTCCAGCAGCTCCAGCAGCGCGGCCTCGTCGCGCCGCTCGTAGGCGGCGCGGAACGCCGCCAGGACCCGCTCCCGCTCCGCGGCCGGGGCGGGACGCGACGGGAGCGCGGCGGCGACCTTGCGGCGGGCGCGGGAGGCGAGCTGGCGGCACGCGGCGGGCGACCTGCCGAGGACGCCGGCGATCTGCCCGTACGGCACGTCGAACGCCTGCCGCAGGACGAACGCGACCCGCTCGGGCGGCGACAGCTCCTCCATGACCAGCAGCATCGCGGTGCCGGCCGTCTCGTCCAGCAGGACGGGCTCGGCGGCGTCCGGGCCGGTCAGCAGCGGCTCGGGCAGCCATGGGCCGACATAGTCGACGCGGCGGGCACGGGCCGAATCGAGCAGGTCGTAGGCTCGGCGCGCCGCCACGGTGAGCAGCCAGGCCCGCAGGTCGCGAACGTCGTCCAGGGAGTCGCCGTCCGGCGCGGCCTCGCCTTCGCGCGGGGTGTCGCGGGCGTGGGCGCGCAGCCACACGTCCTGGACGACGTCCTCGGCGTCGGCGACGCCGCCGGTGATGCGGTACGCGGCGCCGAACACGGCGGCACGGTGCGCGGGCCATTCGTCGTCGAGCCGGCCCATCACGCGGCCGTGGGGGTGAACACCCACTTCTTGTACGACCAGTAGCGGAACGCCGCGCCGAACGCGACACCGGCCAGCAGCCCGAGGTTGTAGGCGACGCCGCCGTGCAGCCCGAGCGTGTAGTAGGTGAACCCGGTGCACACCACCTGGATCAGCAGCCCGACGCCGTTCAGCGCGAAGAAGACCGCGACCTCGCGGCCGGAGCCGTCGCTGTCGCGGTGCCGGAACACCCAGAACCGGTTGAGCAGGTAGGACGCCAGCGTGGACACCACGGTCGGCACGACGACGCTCGTGACGGGGCTGCCGCCGAGCAACGCGCGCATCAGGTTGGCGCCCAAGATCATGACCAGCGTGCCGAGGACCCCCGCGAAGCCGAAGGTGAGGAGCTCGCTGATGAAGCCGCCACGCTGGAAAGCGCGGTACGCCGGGGCGGACGCGACCGTTTTGACCGGTCTTGACCGCTGCATGGTGTTCACTCGCCCAGACCTTACCTGACTAGGACATTTCTCAGCGCGGTAACCCACCCAAAGATCAGCGTTCGGAGGTTCAACTCTCCGTCGCGGCGGCCGACCCGGCCGGAGCGGGGGCGGGCGACGCCGTCGCCGTGGCGGTCGCCGGGGCCAGCAGCACGATCAGGCCGACCAGCCCGACGGGGACGGCCAGCGCCCAGGTGAGCCCCACGCCCTGCGCGATGAACCCGATGACGGGCGGGCCGCCGAGCAGGCCCAGGTAGCCGACGCCGGTGACCCGGGCGATCCCGGCGGCGGCGGGCACGCCGGGGACGTTGCCGGCCGCGCTGAACGTGACGGGCGCGACGACCGCTACCCCGAGGCCGAACACGGTGAACCCGGCCACGGCCGCGACCGGATGCCCGGCGACCAGGCCGAACCCGAGGCCCAGCGCGGCGATCAGCGACCCGGCCCGCAGCACCCGGACGGGACCGAACCGCGCGACGACCCGGTCCCCGGTGAGGCGCCCGACGGTCATCGCCACCGCGCATCCGACGTATCCGAGCCCGGCGGCGCCCGCTCCGGTGCCGAGGTCCTCGCGCAGGTAGATGGCGCTCCAGTCGGCCATGGCGCCCTCGCCGACGAACGAGCACAGCCCGATCACCCCGAGCATGATCAGCAGCCACCTGGACGAGCCGGGAAAGCCGGGAGGCGGGGCGGGGACGGCCGGTCCCGGGCCCGGGGCGGCGCCCGCGCCCTCGCGCGCGTCCTCGGGCGGCTCGTGCGTTTCGAGGGGCGATTCGAGGGGCGATTCGGGCGGCGTTTCGGGGAGGGTGTCGGCGGAGCGGTCCAGGAGGTTCCGGCAGCCGATCGCCAGCAGCGCCGCCAGCACCGCGGCCGCGGCCGTCAGGTGCAGCGGGACGGGAACGTCCGCGTGCGCCGCGCCCGACCCGATGAGCGCCGCCACGAGCGTCCCGATGCTGTACCAGCCGTGCAGCCCCGACATCAGCGGGCGCCCGTAGCCGCGTTCGACCGCGACTCCCTGGGCGTTCATCGCGACGTCCATCAGGCCGAGCGAGGCGCCCATCAGCAGCAGGGAGAGGATCAGCGCGCCGATGTTCCAGGCGAGGCCGAGCGGGATCAGGGACGCGGCGCAGACGATCCCGGCCGCGATGGTCGTCGCCCGGCTGCCCCGCCGGGCGACGATCCGTCCCGCGAACCGCACGGCGATCACGATCCCGATGGGCGCGCCGAGCAGCGCGACGCCCATCGAGCCCTCGCTCAGATCGAGACGGTCCTTGATCTGCGGGATGCGGGCGACCCAGGCGGCCACGAGCAGGCCGTGCACGACGAACGCCAGCGTCACGGCGACCCGGGCGCGGCCGAGCGTCGCGATCTTGTCCGTAACCACCCGGCAGACTGTACGCGCCTTACGGCGCGCCCGGCGGGTCAGGCGAGTTCCGCGAGCGGAACCCCGGGGTCGGCGAGGCGGGCGGCGTCCACCGGGCGCCCGGAGCGGATCAGCGCCTGGACGTCGCTCGTGACGTCCCACACGTTGACGTTCATCCCGGCGACGACCCGCCCGCCGGCCAGCCAGAACGCGACGAACTCGCGGCCGGGGACGTCCCCCCGGTAGACGACCTCGTCGTACTCCCCCGGCGACGCGACGCCGGACATCTCCATCCCGAGCTCGTACTGGTCGCTGAAGAAGTACGGGACGCGGTCGTAGGAGACGTCCTGGCCGAGCATGGCGCGGGCGGCGGCCGGCCCGCCGTTCAGCGCGTTCGCCCAGTGCTCGACGCGGATCCGGCGGCCGAGCAGCGGGTTGTAGGCGTTGGCGACGTCCCCGGCCGCGTAGATGTCGGGGTCGGAGGTGCGCAGCGAGGCGTCCACGAGGATCCCGTCGGAGACGTCGAGCCCGGCCTCCTCTGCGAGCCGCGTGTTGGGCCGCACCCCGATCCCGACGATCACGACGTCGGCGGGCACCTCGGCGCCGCCCGAGGTGACGACGGCCGACACCTGCCCGGCGCCCCAGAACCCGGCGACGCCCTGGTCGAGCCGCAGGTCGACACCGTGCCCGCGGTGCAGGTCGGCGAAGACGCCGCCGAGTTCGGGGCCGACGGAGGCGTGCAGCGGCGCCGGCTCCGGCTCGATGATCGTCACATCGTTGCCGTGGACGCGGGCGGCGGCGGCCGCCTCCAGCCCGATCCATCCCGCCCCGGCGACGACGACGCGCCGGCCGCCGTGCGTGAGGGCCTGCTTCAACGCCGCCGAGTCGGCCATCGTCCGCAGGTAGTAGATGCCCTGCAGCTTGGATCCGGGCACTTCCAGCCGTCTCGGGGACGCGCCGGTCGCCAGCAGCAGCCGGTCGTAGCCGATCGGCTCCTTGGTGGACAGCCGCACCTGGTGCGCGTCCCGGTCGATGGACGCGACGGAGACGCCGAGCCGCAGTTCGACGTCGTGTTTCTCGTACCAGTCGGCCTCGTGGACGTGGGCCTTCTCGCGCGGCTCCTTGTCCAGGAGGTAGCCCTTGGACAGCGGCGGCCGTTCGTACGGCCGCTCGATCTCGTCCCCGATCAGCAGCACCCTGCCCGCGAAGCCCTCCTCCCGGAGCGTCTCCGCCGCCTTGGCACCGGCCAGGCTGGCGCCGGCGATGACGAACGTCTCCTCGGGCATGGCGACCTCCTGTAGTTGACCTGTAGCTATCCCTACAGCGGCCTCTGTAACGAGACAAGGGTCATCGATGGCGCGTCGGGCCGTGTCAGGGCGTGTCGGACGCCCGGGGCCCGCGGGTGATCAGCGGGAACGGGCGTCCAGCAGCTTGTGGCGGGCGATCGCGGAAAGGTCGGTCAGCGACGCGATCTGGTCGATCACGGCGCGGAGCCTGCCGGCGTCGTCCGGGGCGTCCTCGAAGGCGGCGCGGAAGCCGGGTTCGAGCGTGCCGGGCGCGCCGGCGAGCGTCATCGCGGCCAGCTCGGTGATCAGCGTCCGCTGGCGGGCCCTGATCTCCTCGTGGCTGATCCACACGTAGTGCGCCGTGATGCCCTTGAGCAGCGCGTTCTCCAGCCGCTGCGCCCGCGGGACGATCAGCTCCGCCGCGTACCTGGTCAGCGGGCGGTCGCCGTAGGCGTCCCGGGTGGCGGTCTCGGCGGCCATGCAGAACCGCCCGATCAGGGTGCTGGTGAGGTTCTTCAGGGCGGCGAGGCTGCGCGGGGTGCCGTCGTAGCGGTCGGGCCAGTACGGCTCGGCGAGCAGCGCGTCGAAGCGCTCCTCCAGCTCGGCCAGGTCGGCGTCGGGGCAGTACAGCTTGGTCGCGGTGGCGGCGACGAGGCGGCGCTCGGCGGGGTCGGCGAGGCGGGCGAAGTCGATGTGCCCGGCGACGAGCGCGTCCTCCAGGTCGTGGACGGAGTAGGCGACGTCGTCGCTCCAGTCCATGACCTGGGCCTCGAAGCACGTCCGGCCGGGCTCGACGCCCTCGCGGACCCAGCGGGCGACGTCCTCGTCGTCGGCGTACACGCCGAACTTCCCGTTGACGGCCTCGGTCTGCGACCACGGGTACTTCATCGCCGCGTCCAGCGCGGCACGGGTCAGGTTGAGGCCGACGCTGCGCCCGTTCAGGGGCGGGCCGTCCGGCGCGAACGACTTGGGCTCCAGCCTGGTCAGGACGCGCAGGCTCTGCGCGTTGCCCTCGAAGCCGCCGCAGTCGCGCGCGACGATGTCCAGGGCCGCCTCCCCGTTGTGCCCGAACGGCGGGTGCCCGATGTCGTGGGACAGGCACGCCGCCTCCACCAGATCGGGGTCGCAGCCGAGGGACTTGCCCAGCTCGCGGCCCACCTGCGCGCATTCGAGCGAGTGGGTCAGCCGGGTGCGCAGGCTCTGCACGGTGTCGGCGGTCGCGTCCGCGCCGGGCGAGGCGACCTGCGTCTTGGCGGCCAGCCGCCGCAGGGCGGCGCTGTGCAGGACGCGGGCGCGGTCGCGTTCGAACGCCGTCCGGTCGCGCCGCTTGGCGGGCTCGGGCGCCCACCGTTCCCTGTCACGGCCGGTGTAGCCGCCGGGGTTCTCGTGCCTGGAGTTGGTCGTCATGGCCCTATCCAGGGTAAGGCCCCCATGCGGCCGTTCAGGGGCATTCGGGGCTCAGCGCGCCTCGGGGCTCAGCGCGCCTCAGCGGGCCGGTGGCGACTCGGACGGGTCGATGCGCACGCGCTTGATCGTCTCGTCCGGCGTGTGGACGCTCTTGCCCAGCAGGACGTACGACAGGTAGCCGCCGGTCTCCCGGAGGATGTACTGCCGCTGGGTGCCGCGGGTCTGGACGCTCGGCCCGCTGCGGGTCGGGGACGCGGCGGCCTCGATCCCGTTGTCCTCGGCCATCTTCTTGGAGCGCAGCCCGTGCCACGGGTCGGTGACGATCACCCCGGACGCCCAGTCGTGCCGGTCGAACTCCTTGCCGACGGCCTTCATGCTCTCCAGCGTGTCGCGTCCGACGGGCACGGCGAACACCTTGGACGCGGGCACCCCGCCCTTCTCGATCAGCCAGGCGCGGCCGGTGCCCGCCTCGGTGTAGTTGTCGCCGGGCGCCTTGCCGCCGACGGTCACGATGGCGGGCGCGACGCCGTGCCGGTAGAGGTCGAGGGCGTGCTGGAGCCGCCATTTCAGCGTCGGGGACGGCCTGCCGTTGTACTGCGCCGCGCCGAGGACGATGATCGCGTCGGAGCGGGGCCGTTCGTCCTGCCGGGCCTGGTACCAGATCCGCGCGCCGACGGTGACCGGCGTCAGCACGGCGATGGCGACCAGCCCCGCGACGATGGTCGCCGGGACGGTGACCCACGGCGAGCGCCTGCGCCGCCGGGCGCGCCTCGCCCGGCGGCGGTCCCGCCGTCCGTGCCCGGTTTCGCCGGGCCCGCCGGTGCCGCCGGTCTCGGGCGCATCGGTGTCGGGCCCGGCGTCATCCGGCCGGACGGTCTCGTGCTCGGTCTCCGGCAAGCCCATTTCCAACGTCATCGCATCGGACACGTTAGTTAGATGGCCCGGCGCGTGCGCCGGGTTCGCCGGTTCGGTGTGTCATCCCGCCCACATACGGAGGTCAGCGGCTGTCGCTTCCTCCCGCGGAGCCGGTGCCGGACGCCGCGTCGGCCGCCTCGATCGCGGCGCGCCCGGCCTCCAGGCGGGCGACGGGGACGCGGAACGGCGAGCAGGACACGTAGTCGAGGCCGACCTCGTGGCAGAAGTGCACCGAGTCGGGGTCGCCGCCGTGCTCGCCGCAGATGCCGAGGTGCAGGCCGGGGCGGACGCGGCGGCCCTCCTCGACGGCGATGCGGACGAGCCGTCCGACGCCCTCCCGGTCGAGGGTCTCGAACGGCGACACCCCGAAGATCCCGAGATCGAGGTAGCGGGAGAAGAACGCGGCCTCGACGTCGTCGCGGGAGAAGCCCCAGGTCGTCTGGGTGAGGTCGTTGGTGCCGAAGGAGAAGAACTCGGCGGCCTCGGCGATCTGCCCGGCGGTCAGCGCGGCCCTCGGCAGCTCGATCATGGTGCCGATCAGCGCGGGGACGTCGACGCCGGTGGCGGCTTTGACCTCGTCCAGGATGGCGCGGGCCTCGTCCCGGACGGCCTCCAGCTCCTGCACGGCCCCGACGAGCGGGATCATGATCTCGGGACGCGGGTCGCCGCCCGCGCTCCGCCGGGCCGCGGCCGCCTCGGCGATCGCGCGGACCTGCATCCCGAAAAGTCCTGGAATCACCAAACCGAGCCGCACGCCGCGCAGGCCGAGCATAGGGTTCTGCTCGTGCAGTCGGTTGACTGCTTCGAGCAGTCTCCGGTCCTTGGTTTCCGCATGCTCGCCCGCGAGCGCGACCCTGACCGACAGCTCGGTGATGTCGGGGAGGAATTCGTGCAGCGGCGGGTCGATCAGCCGGATGGTGACCGGCAGGCCGTCCATGGCCTCGAAGATCCCCTCGAAGTCCTGCCGCTGGAGGGGTTCCAGCTCGTCCAGCGCGGCCTTCCGGCCGGCCGCGTCCTCGGCGAGGATGAGCTGCTCGACGAGCCGCCGCCGGTCGCCGAGGAACATGTGCTCGGTGCGGCACAGGCCGATCCCGGCGGCGCCGAACCGGCGGGCGCGCGCCGAGTCCTCGGGGTTGTCGGAGTTCGCGCGGACCTTCAGCGCCGCCCGCGAGTCGGCGTGCGCCATGACGCGGTGGACGGCCTTGACGAGGTCGTCGCCGTCCTCGGCCGGCAGTTCGCCCTCGAAGTAGCGGACGACGGGCGAGTCCTCGACGGGCACCTCACCCAGGTAGACGTCCCCGGACGACCCGTCGATGGAGATGACGTCGCCCTCGCCGACGGTCACGCCGCCGGGCGCGGTGAATCGCCCTTCCTTGACGTCGACGTCCAGCTCCTCGGCGCCGCACACGCACGTCTTGCCCATGCCGCGGGCGACGACGGCGGCGTGCGAGGTCTTGCCGCCGCGGGACGTCAGCACGCCCCTGGCGGCGACCATTCCGGCGAGGTCGTCGGGGTTGGTCTCGCGGCGGACGAGGATCACGTCCTCGCCCTCCGCGGCGAGCGCCACGGCCCGCTCGGAGCTGAACACGGCCTTGCCGACGGCCGCGCCCGGCGAGGCGTTCATCCCCTTCGTCAGCTTGCGCACGTTGTCGGTCCGGCTGGCGAAGCGCGGGAACATGAGCTGGGCGAGCTGGTCGCCGGTGACGCGGCGGGCGGTCTCGTCCATGTCGATGAGCCCCTGGTCGAGGAGCTGGCAGGCGATGCGGAACGCCGCGGCGGCGGTCCGCTTGCCGACGCGGGTCTGGAGCATCCACAGCTTCCCGCGCTCGATCGTGAACTCGATGTCGCACATGTCGCGGTAGTGGTTCTCCAGCGTCTCCATGATTTCGAGGAGCCGGTCGTAGGACGCCTTGTCGATGCGCTCCAGCTCCGTCAGCGGGACGGTGTTGCGGATGCCGGCGACGACGTCCTCCCCCTGCGCGTTCTGCAGGTAGTCGCCGTAGATGCCCTGCTGCCCGGACGCCGGGTCGCGGGTGAACGCGACGCCCGTCCCGGAGTCCATGCCCATGTTGCCGAAGACCATCGCGCAGATGTTGACGGCGGTGCCGAGGTCGACGGGGATGCGCTCCTGGCGGCGGTACAGGACGGCGCGGGGCGCGTTCCAGGAGTCGAACACCGCCTCGACGGCGAGGTCCATCTGCTCGCGCGGGTCGGTCGGGAAGTCCCTGCCCGCCTCCTCCCGGACGATGGTCTTGAACCGGTCGACGAGGGCCTTGAAGTCCTCGGCGGTGAGGTCGGCGTCGTCGTCGCTGCCGCGGGCGCGCTTGACGTCCTCGACGGCGTCCTCGAACAGGTCGCCGTCGATGTCCAGGACGGTCTTGCCGAACATCTGGATCAGCCGCCGGTAGGAGTCCCACGCGAACCGCTCGCCCCCCGCCTGCGCGGCGAGGCCGAGGACGGACTCGTCGTTCAACCCGACGTTCAGGACGGTCTCCATCATCCCCGGCATGCTGAACTTGGCCCCGGAACGTACGCTGACCAGGAGTGGGTCGTCGCTCTGGCCGAGCCGCTTGCCCATCGCCGACTCCAGCGCGGCGAGGTGGCGGTTCACCTCGTCCGCCAGCCCGGCGGGCGGGACCCCGTGCTCAAGGTAGTGCCGGCATGCCTCCGCGGTGATCGTGAAGCCGGGGGGCACGGGCAGTCCGAGGTTGGTCATCTCGGCCAGGTTGGCGCCCTTGCCGCCCAGCAGATCCTTGAGGTCCTTGTTGCCCTCAGTGAAGTCGTACACGAACTTCGCCACGGGGAGCTCCTTCTCGCTCCGGTTCCACCCAGTGGCAGTCCGGGCCCGGCCGCGAAGGGGGCGCACGGCGTCGCGTTCCCCGAGGCGGCGGCGGGTCCGCTGCCCTGTTTGCCGGGACTGTACCCGCGCTTCCCGGGCTCGCTCGGCGCCCCGTGCCCGGGAGGCCGTTTGCCCAGGTCAGACCGCAGATAGTGGTCTACTCCAATTCGGACCAACGGGGATGATCAGGACACCCCGTAGCTGTGACGTACCCACCGTGCGGAAGAGGGAATGATGGATCAAGGAGGTGAGGTCGTGAGGCCGAAGGTCGCCGGCGGCCGGGCGGGAGACCCGTTCGCCCCCATCGCCGACTACGGGTTCCTGTCCGACTGCGAGACGACGGCACTCGTCGCCCCGAGCGGCAACATCGAGTGGATGTGCCTGCCCCGGATGGACTCCCCCAGCGTGTTCGGGTCGATCCTGGACCGCGACGCCGGGTACTTCCGGGTCGGCCCGGCGGGCGTGGAGGTGCCCGCCGCGCAGCGCTACATCCCCGGCACCATGGTCATGGAGACCACCTGGTGGGTGCACGGCGGCTGGCTCGTCGTGACGGACGCGCTGCTCATGGGCCCGTGGCACCACGAGACGGAACGGTCCCACACGCACCGCCGCGCCCCCACCGACTACGACGCCGACCACGTCCTGCTGCGGATGGTCCGGTGCGTGAACGGCCAGGTCCAGGTGCGGCTCGACTGCATGCCGGTTTTCGACTACGGCCAGACGCCCGCCCGCTGGGAGCACACCGGCGCCGGATACCACGAGGCCATCGCGCGCGGGGACGGCGTCGGGCTGCGGCTCACCACCGACATGAACGTCGGGTTCGAGGGATCGCTCGCCACGTCCCGGACGCTGCTGAAGCAGGGCGAGTCCAGGTTCGTCGCGCTGTCGTGGAGCGAGCACGCGGCGCCGTCGTCCTGGGACGAGGCGCAGGAGCGGCTGCTGTGGACCGTCCACCACTGGCAGCACTGGCTCGACCGCGGCCGCTTCCCCGACCATCCGTGGCGCAGCCACCTGCAGCGCAGCGCGCTGACGCTGAAGGGCCTGACGTTCGCGCCGTCCGGCGCGGTGGCGGCCGCGGCGACGACGTCGCTGCCGGAGTCGCCCGGCGGCGACCGGAACTGGGACTACCGCTACACCTGGATCCGCGACTCCACGATGGCCCTCTGGGCGTTCTACACCCTCGGCTACGACTGGGAGGCCAACGACTTCTTCTACTTCATCACCGACGTCGCCGAGGCGGCCGAGGGCAGGCTCCAGATCATGTACGGGCTGGACGGCCGGGAGGAGCTTCCCGAGTCGACGCTCGACCACCTGTCCGGGTACGGCGACGCGCGGCCCGTCCGGATCGGCAACGAGGCGTACATGCAGGCGCAGCACGACGTGTGGGGCGCGATCATCGGCTCCATCTACCTGTTCGTGCGCAAGCGGGACCGGCTGGACGACCGGCTCTGGAAGATCATCATCAAGCAGGTGGAGGACGCGCTCGCCAACTGGCGCACCCCCGACTGCGGCATGTGGGAGGTGCGCGGCGAACCGCGGCACTTCACCTCCTCCAAGGTGTTCTGCTGGGTGGCGGCCGAGCGCGGCGCCCGCCTCGCCCGCGTCCGCGGCGACCGGGAGCGGGCGGAGCGCTGGCAGGCCGCGGCCGACGAGATCCACGCCGACGTCCTCGCCAACGCACTGGACGAGCGCGGCGTCTTCACCGCCCACTACGGCGCGACGACCCTGGACGCGTCGGCGCTGCTGATCCCGCTGCTCGGGTTCCTGCCGGCCGACGACAAGCGCGTCCGGGAGACCGTCCTCGCGATCGCCGACGAACTGTCGGAGGACGATCTCGTCCTGCGCTACCGGCCCGCCGAGACCGACGACGGTTTCGACACGGACGAGGGCACGTTCACCATCTGCTCGTTCTGGCTGGTCAGCACGCTGGTGATGATCGGGGAGCTGGACCGGGCGCGGGCCCTGTGCGAGAAGCTGCTGTCGTACGCGAGCCCGCTCCAGCTGTATTCGGAGGAGATCGACCCGCACACCGGACGCCATCTGGGCAATTTCCCGCAGGCGTTCACGCATCTCGCGCTCATCAACGCGGTCATGCAGGTCATCCGCGCCGAAAGCAGCGAGCCCCAGTCACCCCTGGCATAAACGTCCGGACGCTCCGTGGCCGGGGCTTTTCCAGCCCGCCCCGGCCTTTAATCAAGAATTGACAACGGTTGCCGGAATTGAACCTTTTGTCGGTGTCTCCGGCTACGGTTCCGCCGTGACCACACCACCTCCCACTGGCAACGACTCGGACGACCCCGACCCGGCCGCCCCCCAGGCCCCCGTGTGGCCGACCGGGCAGTTGCCCTCGCAGCCGTCCGGGCTGGCGTCCGGTTCCGGCCCGGCGCGGGCGCGGCGGCTCGCGATCGCCGCCGTCGTCACCGGCCTCTGCGGCCTGGCCGTGCTGGCGATCGCCTTCGCCGTCGGGATCGGGCCGTTCTCCGGCGTGGACGAAGAGTCCGCTCTTTCCCGTCCGGACGGCTCCGTTCCGGTCTCCACGCTGAAGATCGGCGAGTGCTTCACCGCGAAGATCCATGACGCCGCCGATCCGTTCGTGTCGCGCAGCCCCTGCGATCACCCGCACAACGGCGAGGTCGTCGGAACGACCACGCTCCCCGACGCCCGCTACCCCGGATATCAGAAGCTGACCGAGCAGGCCGCGAAGGCGTGCGAAGGGCGGATCCCGGCCAAGGTGAAGGACGTCGGCGAACTGGAGTCCCGGCCGGACGTCCCCGGCGAGAAGGAGTGGAAAGACGGGAAGCGCGGGGTGACCTGCACGCTGGTGGTCATCTCGAACCGTTCCCTCACCACCCCGATCGCCGCCCTCAACGTGTCCCCGCTTCCCGGCGAGGAGCTGAAGCAGGGCGACTGCCTCGAAAGGTGGCACGAGGAGGGGACGCAACCCGTCGTCGACTGCGCCAAGAAGCACGAGTATCAGGTGCTCGCGGTGTACGAGATGCGAGGCAAGGAGTACCCGGGTCAGAAAGCGCTCGTGACCAGGTCCGCGGAGGACTGCGCGGAACGCGCCGTGAAGATCTGGCGGGCCGATCCACCGCTCCATCTCATCAGCCCCACCGCCGCGTTCCCGACCAAGGACGGCTGGGAAACGGGAGACCGCCGCGTGGTCTGCCTGATCACCGGCAAGAAGGGCCCGCTGACCCGGTCGGTGGTGCCGAGATGACCACACCCACCACACCACCGCACCCCGGCGACGACGACCCGGAGGACTTCTCGCCCGCCGGGCCCTGGACCCCGCCCGGAGCACCGGCACCGGCCGAACCCGCCCCGACATGGCCCCCACACCCAGAGGCGCCCGGACGGCCAGAGGACCCATTACGGGCGTCCGTGCCCGGACACCCGCACGGGCCTGGACAGAACGTCCCGCCGCAGTATGCCTACAACCCGCCGTCCACGCCTGTCGCGCGCCGGACGAACCGGCTGGCGATCGCCGCCCTCGTCACCGGGCTCTGCGGCCTGGTCCTGATCGCGATCGGCCTCGCCATCGCCGCGCTGGTGCAGGCCGGACGGCGCGGCGAGCGGGGCAAGGGCCTGGCCGTCGGCGGCCTGGTCGCGTCGGCCGTCTGGTGCGTGGCGGCGGTGGTCACCCTCGCCGTGGTGGCGGGCTCCCTGCTCACCGTCGACCGCGACTCGTCGGGACAGGTCACCGGCAGGGACAAGGTGCTCCCCTCGGGGCTGCGCGCCGGCGACTGCTTCACGGGGTTCGAGGAAGGATCCATGGCCCCGATCACGGCCCTGCCGTGCACGGAGCCGCACGAAGGCGAGGCCATCGCGGAGGTGCGGTTGCCCGGCGGGGAGTATCCAGGCGACCAGAAGGTCACCGAAATGGCGTCCGACATGTGCGACCGGAAGATGCAGCGGTTCCGCAGAAGCCGGTACGCCACGGACCTGGAGCCGTACAGCATCACGCCGACGAAGACGAGCTGGGGCGCCGGGGACCGCAAGGTGATCTGCCTGGCCCGCTACACCGGCCCGGGGACGCTCACCGCGCCCCTCGCCAAGACCGTGGACCCGAACATGAAGGAGTGGCTCGGGCTCAAACTCGGCGACTGCCTTGGGAAGTGGGACGACGACGCCCCGGCGCAGCGCGTCCTCCCCTGCTCACAGCCCCACTGGATCCAGGTCTACGCGGTGCTCACGCTGCCCGAGAGCCCGTACCCGGGGGCGAAGGCGGCGCAGCGGAAGGCGGAGGCGGCCTGCGACAAGCGCGCCGACAAGCTCTTCACCGGACGCCGGTATCCAGACCTGGTCTCGTGGCTGTTCCCGGAGAAGTACGAATGGGAATCGGGCGTCCGCACCGTCGTCTGCCTCGGCCAGAGCGAAGGCAAGCCCATGACGAAGTCGCTGCTGCCACGATGACCCGTGGCGGGCCCCGCCCCGGTGAACGGGGGCCGGGCCCGCCGGGCGGTCAGACGACGGCGCCCGAGTCGTGGGTGGTGCGGCGCGGGGGGCGGGCCTTGGTCTTGCGTCGCGGCGGCGGGGCCTTCGCGAACCGCTCCAGGACGACCGCCAGCGGCGTCGCGGTGAACACGCTGGAGTACGTGCCGACGACGATGCCGATCAGCAGCGCGATGGCGAAGTCGGTCAGCGAGTCGCCGCCGAGGAACGCCAGGGCGCCCAGGATGAACAGCGCGCCCATCCCGGTGTTGATCGTCCGCGGGACGGTCTGCAGCACGCCCCGGTTCGCGATCGCGGCGAACCGGCCCTTCGGGTTGTCGCCCCACATCTCCCGGACGCGGTCGAACACGACGACGGAGTCGTTGACCGAGTACCCGATGATCGTGAGCAGCGCCGCGAGGAACACCCCGTCGATCGGTTTGCCGAGCCAGGCGAAGACGCCGGTGACGATCGTGATGTCGTGGAACATGGCGAGGACGGAACCGGCCGCGAACGTCCAGCGGAACCTGATCGTCAGGTAGGCGAGCTGCACGAGCAGCGCGACGCCGAGAGCGATGAGCGCTTTGGTGCGCAGCTCGTCACCCAGGCTGGGGCCGATCAGCTCGTCACGCTGCTTGGTGGCGCCGCCGCCCTTCTCCGCCAGCGCGTCGTGGACGCGTTTCTCCTGCTCGTTGGTGAGGTCGACCGTCCGGACGGAGATGTCGTCCTGCCCTGACGTCTGCACGACGGCGCGCGGGAACCCGGCGTCGGCGACGGCGGAGCGGGCGACGTCGATGTCCACGGGACGGTTCGTGGAGTACTCGACGAGCCGCCCGCCGGTGAACTCCACCCCGAAGTTGAGGCCGCGGGTGAAGATTCCGGTCGCGGCGATGACGACGGCGAGCGCGGAGATCCCGAGCCAGAGCCGGCTGCGTTTCATCAGGTCGGGGCCGCTTTCCTCCAGCCGGCGCCGGATGCGTCCGGCGCCGCTGAGACCGCCCGCCCTGCCCTTGCCGAGCTTCGGGAACCGCGCGGCGGCGGCGTCGGTGAGGACGCGGCTGAGCAGCATCGCGGAGACGAGCGAGGCGAGGACGCCGATGGTCAGCGTGACGCCGAACCCCTTCACCGGGCCGGAGGCGAGGAAGAACAGCAGGGCGCCCGCGAGCAGCGTGGTGACGGCGGAGTCGGCGATCGCCGACCACGCCTTGTCGAACCCGGTCGCGAGCGCCGTCCGGGCGCTGCGCCCGGGCGCGGCGGCCAGTTCCTCCCGCGCGCGTTCGAAGGCCAGGACATTGGCGTCGATGGCCATGCCGATGGCGAGGACGAACCCGGCGAGCCCGGGCAGCGTCAGCGTCGCGCCGACGGCGACGAGCGCGGCGTAGGAGATCAGCGCGTACCCGGCCAGCGCGACGGTGGCGAGGAACCCCACGAGCCGGTAGACGGCCACGATGAAGATGCCGGTCAGGATGATGCCGATGACGGCGGCGCGGGCGCTGGCGTCGATCGCCTCGTCGCCGAGCGTCGGCCCCACCACCCGCTGCTCGATGATCTTCACGGGGACGGGCAGCGAACCGCCCTCGATCAGGGCGGCGAGGTCCTTGGCCTCCCCGGCGCTGAAGTCCCCGGTGATCTGGGTCGATCCGCCGGTGATGCCGACGCCGCAGGACACGCTCTCGGTGACGCCCGGGGAGGAGATCACCTTGCCGTCGAGGACGATCGCGATCCGCCGCTCGTCGCCCGCCGCGCACGCGGCCTTGGCGGTCAGCTTCTCCCACGTCTTGCCGCCGCCGCCCTTGAAGTCGACGTCGACGGCCCAGCCGCCGAGGTTCTGCGGGTCGTAGGACGCGCTCGCCGAGCCGATCCCGGCCCCGGTGAGCGCCGCGGGGCCGATCAGGATCTGCTGGCCGCTCTCGTCCGGGATCAGCTGCTGGCCCTGCGCGGCCTTCCCCGTGTTCGGCAGCACGGGGTGGGCGGTGAGCTGCGCGGTCTTCCCGAGCGTGTCGGTCGCCCTGGACGGGTCCTGGACGTCGGGCAGCTCGACGATCAGCCGCCGGTCACCGGACCGGGTGATCGACGACTCCGCGACGCCGAGCGCGTCGACACGGCGTTGCAGCACCTCCCGGGCGCGGTCGGTGGACTCCCTGTCGGCCTTCACCGTCGGCGAGTCCTGCGTTTCGAGGACGATCTGGGTGCCGCCGCGCAGGTCGAGGCCGAGGCGGGCGGGTTTGGACCAGGCGAAGTAGAACGAGGTGGCGAGGACGGCGAACGCCAACACCGCCCGCACCAGATTGGCGCGAGTCAAAGGGAAACCTCCACACGGGCTTCGGCGCCGTGCTGCTGCGCGGCACCGCGGACGACTGGCTCAGATCCGTGGGGAGGAGGGCGGGGCACGCCCGCGCGGGACGCCCGCCGGCGCGACGTCCGGTGCGTCGTGCCCGGGAACGGCCCGGACGGCACGCCAAGACGGCGGCCGCGATTCGATACTGGACGCGGGCAGCACCGCGAAGGACGGCTGCGCGACGTACTGCTGCCCCGAGGACGGCGGCTGCGCCACGTAGGAGGCGTAGGAGGCGTAGGACGCGTGGGCAAGGAACGCTACGGGCGCGGCCTGCGCGGCTGCCTGTGCGGCGGGCTGCGCCTGCGGGCGGGCACCCAGGCGTTGCTTGGTGGCGGACCGGGTTCGGGCGGGCGTGTTCTGCGCCGCCCCGGTCCGGACGCCGCTGATCGTCCCGGTGGGGGACGTCCCGCCGTGCGTCCCGGACCCGGCGGGGCCGACCACGATGCCGAGCAGGCCGAGCGCGACGACCAGCAGCCGGGCGACGGGCCGGGCAGGACGGTACATGTCGCGCATCCTGCCCTCCCCTCGGGCTCCATGGCCGGACGCCGGCGGCGCCGGGCTCCGTGGCGCGTGTGCCCCGCCCACGATGCCGGGGATGGCGGCGGGCGGTCCAGCCAACCTAGCCCAGGTTCACCCGTCTGGAGACACCGTTCGCACGGCCTTGACGAAACACGGAAGGCCGCCCCCGGCGAAGGGGGCGGCCTGTCACGCCGTGCCCGCCACGCTCGCGGTCGGCCGGGTCAGCAGCCGAGGAGTTGTGCGGCGAGGAAGGATTCGACCTGGTCGATCGCGATGCGCTCCTGGCTCATCGAGTCGCGCTCCCGGACGGTGACGGCGTCGTCCTCCAGGGTGTCGAAGTCGACGGTGACGCAGAACGGCGTGCCGATCTCGTCCTGCCGGCGGTAGCGGCGGCCGATGGCCCCGGCGTCGTCGAACTCGACGTTCCAGTTCTTGCGGAGCCGCGCGGCGAGGTCGCGGGCCTTCGGGGACAGATCGGCGTTGCGCGACAGCGGCAGCACCGCGGCCTTGACCGGGGCGAGCCTGCGGTCGAGCCGCATGACGTTGCGCTTCTCCATCTTGCCCTTGGCGTTGGGCGCCTCGTCCTCGGCGTAGGCGTCCATCATGAACGTGAGCGTGCACCGGTCGACGCCCGCCGCGGGCTCGATCACGTACGGGACGAAGCGCTCACCGGACTCCTGGTCGAAGAACGACAGGTCGGTCCCGGACGCCTTGGAGTGCGTCGACAGGTCGTAGTCGGTGCGGTTGGCGATGCCTTCGAGCTCGCCCCATTCGCCGCCGATGAAGTCGAAGCGGTACTCCACGTCCACGGTCCGCTTGGAGTAGTGGGAGAGCTTGTCCGCCGGGTGCTCGTACAGCCGCAGGTTCTCCTTGCGGACGCCGAGGTCGACGTACCACTGCATGCGCTCGTCGATCCAGTACTGGTGCCATTCCTCGTCGCTGCCCGGCTTGACGAAGAATTCCATCTCCATTTGCTCGAACTCGCGGGTCCGGAAGATGAAGTTGCCGGGCGTGATCTCGTTGCGGAACGACTTGCCGATCTGCCCGATGCCGAACGGGATCTTGCGGCGCGAGGACTGCTGGACGTTCAGGTAGTTGATGAAGATGCCCTGCGCGGTCTCGGGACGCAGGTAGGCCAGGCCCGACTCGTCCTCGACGGGCCCGAGGTAGGTCTTGAGGAGGCCGTTGAACATCTTCGGCTCGGTGAAGGAGCCCTTGACGCCGCAGTTCGGGCAGCCGATGTCGGCGAGCCCGTTCGCGGGCGGGCGGCCGTGCTTCTCCTCGTACGCCTCTTCGAGGTGGTCGACGCGGAAGCGCTTGTGGCAGGACTGGCACTCGGTGAGCGGGTCGACGAACGCCTGGACGTGGCCGCTGGCCTCCCAGACCTCGCGCGCGAGGATGACGCACGAGTCGAGGCCGACGATGTCGTCGCGGCCCTGCACCATGGACTTCCACCACTGGCGCTTGACGTTGTTCTTCAGCTCGACGCCGAGCGGCCCGTAGTCCCAGGAGGCGCGGAGCCCGCCGTAGATCTCGCTCGACGGGTAGACCAGGCCCCGCCGCTTGGCGAGGTTGACGATCGTTTCCAGCACATCGGAACGGCGTGCCATGAAATATTCTCCATCCGGCTGGCGGTCGGCGGGACAGTGAGTGCGCCCGGCCCGCCGCGGAAACGGCGGGTGGCGGCAATTGCGATCCCCGATGATGGCGCCCTGGCGGCCGGCCGGCAGCGATGCGGTCGTACGGCACGGTGGTCGTGCGACACAGCGGTCGTGCCCGGCGCCGGCGAGCATTTCTCAGCTTAGGGCACAGGCGAGTCTAGTAGACGCGACCTGGTGGGGGCGCCGCCTGTCGCCGCGCGGCCGCAGGACGCCGCCGGTCGCCGCCGCTAGTAGACGCGCCCGTCGACGATGTTGCTGTCGATGTTGAGGGTGACGCCGCCGTGCCGCTCCTTGTGGCCGCCGCGGTACTGCTTGATCCGGCGGTGCGGGCGCCACCAGTCGTCCGGGATGGACGGGTCGCCGTACACCTTGGCCCTGCCGTCCCAGTTGGCGAACCAGACGCCGACGGGCCTGCTGATGCCGTCGGCGCGTCCCACGTCCCGGATCCCGGACGTGACGCTGCTGTAGAGGCATGGCTCGTACCCCTTGGCCTTCAACCGGCGGACCCAGTTGTCCACGAACCGCAGGACCGCGGCCCTGCAACCGGGCTTGTTCTTGCTCCTGTACGCCTCCATGTCGTAGTAGATGGGGGCGCCTTCGGGGATGCCGAGCGACCGGGCCTTGCGCGCGGCGTCCACGGCGGCCTTGGCGCCCTGCGACGCGGCGTTCTTGGCGGTGAAGCGCTGCGGGCGGCTGCCGCAGGGCGCCTGGAGCCCGACGTAGGTGGGCGTGATCCGGTAGCCCATGTCCCGCACTTCGCGCACCCACCCCTCGGTGAGGTTGGGTTGCGCGCATCCGCGCGCCGCGCCGCCGATGTAGATGTTGGTGACCTTGAACGAGGGCCGCCACGCCCTCATGGCCGCCAGCGACGGGGCCGTGCAGGTGTCGAACCCCTTGCCCCGGACCCATGGACGGGCGAGCACCGGTGCGGCGGCGGAGTCCTCTGGAGGGAACGGCGTGTCGTGCGGAATGTCCCGCGTGGAAGCCGCGCGCGGCCGGACGGTCGCGTCCGCGTTCGGATGCGGGTCCGCGTTCGGATGCGGTTTCAGGTTCGCGGTCAGGTTCAGCCGGATGTCGCGGAGGATCCGCTGAAGCCCCGCAGGGTCCGTCCCGTACACGCCGGTGATGGTGACGCCCGCCTCGGGGACGGTGAGCCGCGCCTCGTGGTCGACGGTCGGCGGGATCGTGAGCGTGGCGAGCCCGTCGCCGTGCACGACCGTCCGGGACGCGCGGCCGTGCCCGGCGGGCCGCACGCGCTCGGGCTGGATGTGGACCGCCTCGGTCCGGCCGACGAGCCGCGCCGGGCAGTCCGGCCGCGGCCCGGGCCGCCCGAGGTAGACGGCGCGCCGGTCGTAGCGGACGCAGCGGGACGGGTCCCGGTCCAGGTGGTGGACCTCCCAGCCCGCCGGAACGGCGACGCGCAGCCCGTGGTACTCGACGGTGCGCGGCGCGTCCGCCGGAGCCCGGCGGCCGGTCAGCGCGGCGGCCTCGTGGGGCGCGGGCCGCGCGGCGGACGTCCCGACGACGGCGAGGACGGGAGGGACGGCCGCCAGCACGCACAACCCGCTGACCAGGACGGCATGGCGCATCACTTCTCCCCCTACAGGCACGGCATGATCGTGATGCGGCAAAGATGACCTTGGACACGGGCCGCGAAACCGGTCCGGGACGCTTCTTGCCCGGACGTTTCCCCTAATCCAGACGCACCTTGATCAGCCGGTCCCGATCAGACGCGCCCCGATCAGACGCGCCCCGATCAGACGGACGCCGTTCAGACGGAGGCGACGATCTCGTAGGCGCCCGGCTCGTCCACGGAGAGGGCGGCGAGCGGCATGAACTGGAGCCGCACCTCGTACCGGCCGAGCGCGCGGCGATAGTGCCCGGCGCCGTCCCACTCGGTGACGAGGGCCCACAGCCCGGGGTCGTCGACGGTCCGGCCGAGCCGTCCGGAGCGGAAGCCGGGGCTCGCGGACAGCGCCGTCAGCACCGCGGTCATGCCCTCCGCGAAGCCGTCGGCGGCGTCGCCGGGCACGCGGTACCGGGTTATCGCGATCATCGCCCCATCCTGGCGTACGTTGGGGGTTGTGGAGACACGAGGTGAGCAGGGCACGGGACCGCGCGCGGCGGTCGAGCGGTGGAGCGCGGCGCCGGTGGTTTTCCTGCACCGGCTGCCGCGATGGGTGCTGCTCGTCGCGGTGTTCGTCCTGCTGGTCGTCGGCATGGTCGGGACGGGCTGGGTGGCGGCCGCCGGGGTGCTGGTGCTCGCGGTGGCGCTGGCCTGGTTCGCCTACCTGAACTGGCCCGCGCTGGACGGCTCGGGCAGGGCGCTGCGCGTGGTGGCGCTGGCGGTCCTGGTGGCGTTCGCGCTGGGACGCGGCCTCGGCCAGGTCTGACTCCTTTGTTCGATTTTGACAATCATTTTCACATTCGTCCATAATCGGCGGGTGCCTCGTCTCCGTGCCACCTCCCGGCGTGCGTTCCCCGCGACGGCCCTGGCCCTGGCCGGGCTGGCGGCGGGCCTGACGGCCTGCGTGGACGCCGGCGCCGACGTCCCGCCCGGCAAGACCGTCGTCGTCGCGTCGTTCTATCCGGTGGCGTGGCTGGCGGAGCGGGTCGGCGGCGGCGACGTCTTCGTCCGGACGCTCACCGAACCGGGGGCCGAGCCGCACGACCTGGAGCTGACCGCCCGGCAGGTCGCGAACGTCGCGGACGCCGACTTCGCCGTCCACGTGAAGGGCGTCCAGCCGGCCGTGGACGACGCCGTCCGCGGGCACGCGAAGGGCAGGTCGCTGGACGCGGCGAGCGTGGTCCGCAAGCTGCCGCCCCCGGAGGAGACCGAGGACGAGGAGGCGCACGACGGCGTCCGCCACGAGGAGGCGGACTACGACCCGCACATCTGGCTCGACCCGAACCGCATGGCGGCCATCGCCGCCGCGCTCGGCGACCGGCTGGCCGCCGCCGACCCCGCCCGCGCGGCCGGCTACCGGCAGCGCGCCGCGGCCACCGCGGCCCGGCTCACCGCGCTCGACCGCGAGTTCCAGAACGGCCTGAAGTCCTGTGCGCGCCGGGAGATCGTGACCGCGCACGCCGCGTTCGGCTACCTCGCGGACCGCTACGGCCTGCGCCAGATCCCGGTCGCGGGCGTCGATCCCACGAGCGAGCCGTCGCCGAAGCGGATGGCCGACCTGACGCGCCGGGTCGCCGCCACCCGCGCCACGACGATCTTCACCGAGACGCTGGCCAGCCCGAAGGTCGCGCGGTCCCTGGCACGGGAGGCGGGCGTGCGGACGGCCGTCCTGGACCCGGTCGAGGGCATCGAGGACGGCTCGTCCGGCGACTACTTGACGATCATGACCGAGAATCTGCGGACGCTGCGTCCCGCCCTGGAGTGCTCATGACCGAGGAGGGTGCGCCGGTGACCGAACATCCCTCGAACACCCGGCCGTTCACGATGACCGGCGGCCTCGTGCGGCGGGACGGCCGCGAGGTCCTCGCCGGCGTCGACCTGCGGGTCGAGACCGGTGACGTGCTCGCGGTCCTCGGGCCGAACGGGGCGGGCAAGTCCACGCTGGTCAAGGCGCTGCTCGGGCTCGTCCCGCTGGCCGCGGGCCGGACGGAGATCTACGGCGCGCCGCCGGCGCGGTTCCGCGACTGGAACCGGGTCGGGTACGTCCCGCAGCGGCTGCCGATGGGCGGCGGGGTGCCCGCGACCGTCCGGGAGATCGTCTCGTCCGGGCGGCTGGCCCGGCGGTCCCGCTGGCGTCCCGCGCTGTTCAACGACCGCGCCGCCGACCGGGCCGCCGTCGACCGCGCGCTGGAGACCGCCGGTCTCACCGCCCACGCCCGCGACTCGGCGCATCTGCTGTCGGGCGGCCAGCAGCAGCGGGTGCTGATCGCCCGCGCGCTCGCCGGCGAGCCCGACGTGTTCGTGATGGACGAGCCGACCGCCGGCGTGGACGCCGGCAGCCAGGCGGCGCTGGCGGCGGCGCTGCGCGAGCTGGCCGGGGCCGGGCGGACGGTCGTCCTGGTGACGCACGAGCTCGGCCCGATGGAACCGCTCGTCACGCGCACGATCGAGCTGGGGCACGGCCGCGTCGTGCGGGAAGAGACCGTCGGGGAGAGCACCGTCCAGAAGGACACGGCCACGGGAAGGCCCGCGTGAACGACATGCTGAACTACGACTTCATGCGCGTCGCCCTGGTGATGGCGGTGCTGATCGGGCTGACCGCCCCGGCCGTGGGCACGTTCATCGTCCAGCGCCGGCTGTCGCTGCTCGGCGACGGCATCGGCCACATCGCGCTGACCGGCATCGGGCTCGGCCTGCTCACGAGCACCTCGCCCGTCCTCGGCGCGCTGGTCGTGTCGGTGCTCGGCGCGGTGGCGATCGAAGTCCTGCGCGCCCGCAGCCGCAGCGGCGCCGACGTCGCGCTGGCGCTGCTGTTCTACGGCGGGCTCGCGGGCGGCGTCATCCTCACCAACGCCAACGGCGGCAGCGGGACGAGCCTCCAGTCGTACCTGTTCGGCTCGATCACCAGCGTGACCGTCACCGACCTGTACGTCGTCGCGGGCCTCGCCGCCGCGGTGCTCGGGATCATCGCGCTGTACGGCCGCGAGCTGTTCCTGCTCTGCCAGGACGAAGAAGTAGCACGTGCGGCCGGGCTGCCCGTCCGGTTCCTCAGCGTGCTGATCGCCGCGACCGCCGCGGTCACCGTCGTGATCTCGATGCGGGCGATCGGGCTGCTCCTTGTCAGCGCGCTGATGATCGTGCCGGTGGCGGCGGCGCAGCAGCTCACGAGGGGTTTCCGCGGGACCATGCTGGTCGCCATGGCGACCGGTGTACTGTCGGCCGTATCGGGCCTGGCGGGTTCCTTCCAGTACGATCTGCCTCCGGGCCCCTCGATCGTGCTGCTGGCGCTCGCGCTGTTCGTCGCCGCGGTCGCCGGGGGCACGCTGGTGCGTCGCAGACGCGCGCGGACCGCCGCGGCCGGGGAGAACGTCCCCGCCGTGACCGGGCCCGGTGTCGAGACGCGCGTGGACGCCGAGGTGGCGGGGGGATGACGCGGAGGTGCTTGGGGGATGACGACAGCCCGCCGGGACGCGGTACGGCAGGTGCTGACCGGCTCCGATGGTTTCCGGAGCGCGCAGGACATCTACGCCGATCTGCGCGCCGACGGATCCAAGATCGGTCTCACCACGGTCTACCGGGCGCTGCAGGCGCTCAGCGACGCGGGCGAGGTCGACGTGCTGCGCACGGACGAGGGTGAGGCCGTGTACCGCGCCTGCCGCACCGAGCAGCACCACCACCACCTCGTCTGCCGCGGCTGCGGCCGGACGATCGAGGTCGAGGGCCCGGCCGTGGAGCGCTGGGCGGACGCGATCGCGACCGAGCACGGCTTCACCGACATCACGCACACCGTCGAGGTGTTCGGCACCTGCGCCGACTGCGCCGCGAAGAGCCGCTGACGGCCCGGCGCCACACGCCGGGGAGTCATGCGACACAATCGGTCCATGGCTACGACACGTACCGCAAACGCGCACTGGGAAGGGCCGCTCCTCAGCGGCCAGGGGACCGTCTCGCTGGACTCCTCGAAGCTCGGCACCTACGACGTGACCTGGGCATCGCGGTCCGAGGAGCCGGGCGGCCGGACGAGCCCCGAGGAGCTCATCGCCGCCGCGCACTCCACCTGCTACTCGATGGCGCTCTCGCACGGCCTGGCCGGCGCCGGGACGCCCCCGGACAAGGTGGACACCAAGGCCGAGGTGACGTTCCAGCCGGGCGAGGGCATCACCGGCATCCACCTGACCGTCCGGGCGAGCGTGCCCGGCCTGTCCGCGGCCGACTTCGAGAAGGCCGCCCAGGACGCCAAGGCGGGCTGCCCCGTCAGCAAGGCCCTCGCGGGCACCACCATCACCCTCGACGCGGCTCTGGTCTGAGCTCGCCAGGGGGAAAACGGCGCACCAAGCCCAGCCGATTCCCCGGCCACGCGCCGGCCTGAACCGTCGCGATCGCGTCCGAAGGCAGGTTTCGAGCCCGCGAGAAACCTGATCGCGCAGCGAGCCGCCAGGCGAGTCGGAGCGATGCGGCGATCGCACCCAGGGGTCGCGGGTTAGGCGCCCCCAGGCGCCTAACCCGCGACCCCTGAATTAGGAACTGCGCCGCCGTAGCGGCGGTCTCGGGAGGCGTAGAGCTCGCAGGCGTGCCAGAGGTGGCGGCGGTCGAAGTCCGGCCAGAGGGTGTCGAGGAACACCATCTCCGCGTACGCCGACTGCCACAGCAGGAAGTTGGACGTGCGCTGCTCCCCCGACGAACGCAGGAACAGGTCGACGTCCGGGATGCCGGGCTCGTCCAGGTAGCGGGCGAAGACCTTCTCGTTGATCTTGTCGGGGTTGAGCCGGCCGTCCCGGACGTCGCGGGCGATCGCGGCGGCGGCGTCGGCGATCTCGGCGCGGCCGCCGTAGTTCACGCAGAACTGCAGGGTGAGGACGTCGTTGTGGCGCGTCATCTCCTCGGCCGTCTCCAGCTCCTTGACCACGCTGCGCCACAGCCTCGGCCGCCGGCCCGCCCACCTGACCCGGACGCCCATCGAGTGGAGCTGGTCGCGGCGGCGGCGGATCACCTCCCGGTTGAAGCCCATGAGGAAGCGCACCTCGTCCGGCGACCGCTTCCAGTTCTCCGTGGAGAACGCGTACGCCGACAGGTACGGGACGCCGAGCTCGATCGCGCCCATGATCACGTCGAAGAGGGAGTCCTCGCCGCGCCGGTGCCCCTCGGTGCGCGGCAGGCCGCGGTCCTTGGCCCATCGGCCGTTGCCGTCCATCACGATGGCGACGTGCCGCGGCACCAGATCCGCCGGGATCGGGGGCGGGACGGCGCCGTCCCGGTGCGGCTCCGGTGGTGAGACGGCCCTTCTCAAACTCGCTCCCTGGTGGTGTCGGTGGTCCCGAAGTCGTCCCCGCGTTCGGCGTGCTGGTCGGGCTCGGCGTACTGGTCGCGCTCGACGTGGCGCAGCGAGCGGATCCCGTGCTCCAGATGCCACTGGAGGTAGGCGGCGACGAGGCCGCTGGTCTCCGTCCGGTGCCGCTGCTCGCTGCCGTCGGCGTACTCCCAGTCGCCGCGCAGCAGCGCCAGCATCAGCGCGAACGTCGGCGGCGCCGGGGTCGCGGCACCCGGCTGCCGGCAGCCCGCGCAGACCGCGCCGCCCGCCGCGATGGCGAACCCGCGCAGCCCGCCGCGGTCGCCGCAGCGGCAGCACTCGTCGAGCGCGGGCGCCCAGCCGGCGACCGACAGTGAGCGCAGCAGGAACGCGTCCAGGACGAGCCGCGGGTCGTGGGCGCGCTCGGCGAGCGTCCGGAGCCCGCCGACGAGGAGCAGGAACTGCCGCAGCGCGGGCTCGCCCTCCTCCCCCGCGAGCTTGTCCGCGGTCTCCAGCATCGCCGTCCCGGCCGTGTAGCGGGGATAGTCGGCGACGAGCGCCTCCCCGTACGGCCGCAGCGTCTCCGCCTGCGTGATCAGGTCGAGCGAGCGCCGCTCGTACAGCTGCAGGTCGACGTGCGTGAACGGCTCCAGCCGCGCCCCGAACCGCGACTTCGTCTTGCGGACCCCCTTCGCCGCGGCGCGAATCCGGCCGGTGCGCCGGGTCAGCACCGTCACGATGCGGTCGGCCTCGCCCAGCTTCTGGGTGCGCAGGACGATGCCTTCGTCGCGGTAGAGGGTCACCCGTTCATTCTGACGCACGTCATCACGTGCCCCGCCGCCAAGCCAGGGCATCTCCCCAGGATCTCCACAAGTCCCCCGACCCATGTCCACAGCGCCGCATAACAATTACGTACCGTGACCGGATTCGGCCGAAGCGTCATGGTGAAAGTTGTGGCTCGAATCACAAGGACCTGGCAGCGTTGTGGCATGAGATGCCACATCGTGCCGCCGCACATGCTGGAACGCATCGCCCACGACGCCGCCGATCCGGCCCTCCGCGCACGCGCCCGCCGAACACTGGCCCTCAGCTCCCTGCAAGCCACCGAGCGCCGCACGCGCCCGGCCGCGGCCCCCTCTCCCACCGAGGACTTCGTCCCCGACCGGACGATCAACGACGCCGGGAGCCGCGAGGAACTGCCCGGCAGGACGGCCCGGGCGGAGGGGGCGCCCGCGACCGGCGACAAGGTCGTCGACCAGGCGTACGACTGGCTCGGCGCCACCTTCGACTTCTTCGAGGCCGCGTACCGGCGCAACTCGATCGACGGCGCGGGCCTCAAGATGATCTCGACCGTCCACTACGGCGACAAGTACGACAACGCGTTCTGGAACGGCGAGCAGATGGTGTACGGCGACGGCGACGGCGTCGTCTTCACCGAGTTCACGGGGCCGCTCGACGTGACCGGCCACGAGCTCACCCACGGCGTCACCCAGTACACCGCGAACCTGGAGTACTACGGGCAGTCGGGGGCCCTGAACGAGTCCGTCTCGGACGTGTTCGGCTCCCTCATCAAGCAGTGGCACCTCAAGCAGACCGCCGACAAGGCCGACTGGCTCATCGGGCAGGGCCTGCTCGCCCCGGGCATCAACGGGGTGGCGCTGCGCTCGATGAAGGAGCCCGGCACCGCCTACGACGACCCGCAGCTCGGCAAGGACCCGCAACCCGGCCACATGGACCACTACGTCGACACCTATCGCGACAACGGCGGGGTCCATATCAATTCGGGCATTCCGAATCGCGCCTTCTACTTGGCCGCAACGACGATAGGCGGAAATGCCTGGGAGAAAACGGGCCGCATCTGGTACGACACTCTGATCGGTGGCTCGCTGGCCGCCGACGCCGACTTCGCCGGATTCGCCGCCGCGACCGTCAAGTCCGCGACACGCCTCTACGGAGCCGGCGCGGCCGAGACAAAGGCGGTGAATCGGGCCTGGACGGGGGTAGGTGTCCCCATGGAGGCGAACGGATAGCGCAGTGAAAGTGACAGTGGTCCGCAGCGGGGGGTTCACGGGGCGCGAGCGGCGCGCCGAATCCGACAGCGCCAGCGATCCGATGCTGACGAGACTCGTCGGCCGCGTCGATCTGAAGGCCATACCGCCGCCGGGCCGAATCCCCGACCAGTTCTTGTACGAAATCGACATCGACGGCGACCGCACCACCGTCGGCGAAGCCCAACTCAACGGCCCCCTACGCGAACTGGTCCACCATGTCCTAGGGCGCGGTTGACCTTTCGAGCCTCTCCCCCCGGCCGCGGGTGTCCCAACACACCCGCGGCCGACCAGGGGTCTGAACCCCAACCGCGGCAGTTCGAAGCTCAGCCGCCAGTCACGGGCAGGCACGCGGAGCGAGCGCCAGCGAGCGCAGCGGGCATGCCCGGCGCGCCGCGTCCCCGCAGCGCAGCGAGCGCCAGCGACCGGAGCGAGGAGACCCGTGCCGCGCAGCCGGGGGTCTGGGGTCGCCCCCCAGATGGACAAAGAGACGCGAGCCGCGCAGCCGGGGGGTTCGGGGGGTCGCCCCCCCCGGTAAATCACGCGCGGGCTACTCGGTTTACGGCTGAGAGGATTGCCTTTAGGGAGGCGGTGACTATGTTGCCGTCTATTCCTACGCCCCAGACCGTTGTGCCGGGGGCGTCGCCGAAGCGGACGTCGCATTCCACGTAGGCGGCGGCGCGGGCGTCGCCGCCGGCGCTCATCGCGTGCTCGGCGTAGTCCAGGACCCGGACGCCGATCCCGACGGTCGCGAGGGCGTCCTCGAACGCCGAGACGGGGCCGTTGCCGACGCCCTCGATCTCGCGGATCTCGCCGTCCACCCGGATGTCGCAGCTGAGCGCGTCCTTCTCGTCCACCCGGGACGTCGCGCGGTGCGCCAGCAGGCCGACGCGTGGGCCGCCGGTGAGGAACTCGCGCTGGAAGATGTCCCACATGAGGTCGGCGGTGACCTCGCCGCCCTCGCCGTCGGTGTGCTGCTGGACGACCCGGGAGAACTCGATCTGGAGCCGGCGCGGCAGTTCCAGGGCGTGCTCGGTCTTCATGATGTAGGCGACGCCGCCCTTGCCGGACTGGCTGTTGACGCGGATCACCGCCTCGTAGGTCCGGCCGACGTCGTGCGGGTCGATCGGCAGGTACGGGACCTCCCAGCGGTACTCGTCCACCGGCGTCCCGGCCGTTTCGGCGTCGCGGCGCAGGTGGTCCAGGCCCTTGTTGATGGCGTCCTGGTGGGAGCCGGAGAAGGCGGTGTAGACCAGGTCGCCGCCGTACGGGTGCCGCTCGTGGACGGGCAGCTGGTTGCAGTACTCGACGGTGCGGCGGATCTCGTCGACGTCGGAGAAGTCGATCTGCGGGTCGATGCCCTGGGTGAACAGGTTCAGGCCCAGGGTGACCAGGCACACGTTCCCGGTGCGCTCGCCGTTGCCGAACAGGCAGCCTTCGATGCGGTCGGCGCCCGCCATGTAGCCCAGCTCGGCGGCGGCGACGGCGGTGCCGCGGTCGTTGTGCGGGTGCAGGGACAGGATCACCGAGTCGCGGTAGGCCAGGTTGCGGTTCATCCACTCGATCTGGTCGGCGTAGACGTTCGGCGTGGCCATCTCGACGGTCGCGGGCAGGTTGACGATGACCTTGCGGTCGGGGGTGGGCTTCCACACGTCGTTGACGGCGTTGCAGATCTCGACGGCGTACTCCAGCTCGGTGCCGGTGAACGACTCGGGCGAGTACTGGAAGAAGATCTGGGTGTCGCCCATGTCCTCGGCGAGCTTGGCGCACAGCTTGGCGCCCTCGACGGCGATGGCGGTGATGCCGTCGCGGTCCTGGCCGAAGACGACGCGGCGCTGGAGCGTGCTCGTCGAGTTGTAGAGGTGGACGATCGCCTGTTTGGCGCCGCGGACCGACTCGAAGGTCCGCTCGATCAGCTCGGGACGGGCCTGCGTCAGCACCTGGATCACCACGTCGTCGGGGACGCGGCCCTCCTCGATGATCTGCCGGACGAAGTCGAAGTCGGTCTGGCTCGCCGCCGGGAACCCGACCTCGATCTCCTTGTAGCCCATCCGTACCAGGAGCTCGAACATCCGTAGCTTGCGGTCGGCGTCCATCGGGTCGATCAGGGCCTGGTTGCCGTCGCGCAGGTCGACCGCGCACCAGCGCGGCGCGCCGGTGATGACGGCGTCCGGCCAGGTGCGGTCGGTGAGCTTGACCGGCGCGAACGGGCGGTAGCGGTGGACGGGCATGCCCGAGGACTGCTGTTGCGGATACATCCGTTGGGATCTTTCTGCTCGAACCTCGCGGCCGACGTGCACGACGCAGTCCCGCAGCGAGGGAGCCGGCCTGTTACAGGGCCCCGCTGCGGCCGCTAAGGAGGAGCAGCTCACGCGACACGGTCGCCAAGTTAACAGATGAAATCCGTGTCACGGAAACCGGTGTCCAGATGCTGAGACGGGCCGGTTTCAGGGGACGAGCACGGAGAGGCAGGTCACAGAGCCGTCGAGGGCCTCGAACTCGCTGATGTCCACACTGGTGACACGGAGCCCGTCCGCCGCGAGCCACGCGGCGGTGCGCGGGGCGGACGCCGCCAGCAGGACATGATCGGGCCCGAGCACCACCACGTTGGCGCCCGCCGGCTCCCGGACGACCCGCAGGCACGGCAGCACCGAGGTGTCCACCCTGTCGGGCAGGCCGATCAGCCCGCCGTCCGGCAGCGCGGTGATCGCCGATTTCAGGTGCAGGCAGCCGTCGATCGCGACCGGGACGACCTTACGGCCGCCGACCAGCCGGGCGAGCTGGCAGATGCCCTCCTCGTTCGTCCGGGCGCCGCGGCCCACGTAGATCGTGTCGCCGACCCGCAGGACGTCGCCGCCCTCCAGCGTGCCGGGCCGCTCGATCCGCTCGACGCGCAGGCCGAGCCGGCGCGCGGCCCGCTCGGCGCTCAGCGCCTCGTCCCGGCGGCGCTCGTCGCCGGACCGGCAGACGATCGCGGTGTCGCCGCAGACGACGAGGGCGTCCTCGACGAACACGGCGTCGGGCTGGTCGTCGGCGGCGGCGACGGTGCCGACCCACCGGCCCGCCGAACGCAGCGCCGCGACGTACGCCTCGTGCTGGCGCGCCGCGAGCGCGACGTCCACGCGGCGGCGGGCGGCATGGGTGACGATCGCGTCCGCCAGCCGGGGGCCGGGGGCGCGGACCAGCGCCCTCCCGCCCGGCGGCCTGGTGTCCGCGGGTCCGAGGGTGGGGGCGACGGTCGGCCTCATGTCAGCGCGCCGCCCCCTCGGTGGTCACGATCACGCCCAGCGCGTAAGCGGGAGACATGCCGAGCAGGTCGGCGATGCCGTGCAACTCGCGCCGCTCCGCCTCGCCGAGCGGCCCGCCGGCCAGCCCGATCCGGACGGTCTGCGCGAGGAACCACTCCTTGGCCTCGACGGCGAGATGGGTCCCGGCACCGGCGACCTCGCGCTCCAGGAACGTCCGCCGCAGGGCGAGATCGGCGTCGATGGCGTCGCCGTCGTAGTCGGGCTCGCCGTAGCCGGTCACCGTCGCGGCGGCGCGGGCGCGGGCCGCCGCGTCGCCGGGGTCGCCGGCGCGCAGCACCAGCGCCGCCGCGGCGCGCATGCCCGCGGCGAGGGCCTCCGCCATCCGCTGGGACGTCGGCGTCCGCAGCGCGGAGACCGGGAAACGGCCCCGGCACGTCCGGCACTCCACGGCCTGCCCGAGCCGCCACAGCGGCACCGTCGGGACGAAGAACACCGAGAGCCAGCGGCGCCCGGCACGCCTCCGGTAGGCACGGTCACCCCCGCACTGCGGGCAGTGGAACGTGCCCTCGCTGACGGTACGGAACACAGCCGTCAGGCCGAAAACGAGCAACACCGGGGCTCTCCTCCCAAATCGGGCTCGTTCCAAAGTACCGAGCGTTCCGGCCCGACGTGGCCGTCCCGGGCAATGCCGTTCATGCCTTTACGCTGGGTTCATGACCGGTGACCTGGGTTCCGACGCGGGACGCGCGCGGGCGCGCCCGTCCTTCCTGCCGCCCGTCGACGGCTATCCGCCGGCCGGCGAGGCCCCCGCGCAGGCCGTCCCCGAGCCGCCTCCGGCGCCGCCGTCGCGCGGCGTCGCCTGGATCCTCGCGATGATCGTCGCCGCGGGGACGCTGCTGGTGTCGGCGTTCATGCCGTGGGCGCGCGCGCAGGTCGTCGTCGAGCTGTTCGGCCGGCCGATCGGCCGGGACATCGGCAGCGTGGCCGGGATCGACGCCGACGACATGGTCCTCGCCGTCCCGGTCCTGGCGGTGGTCGCGATCGCGCTCGCCTTCGGCGACCTGGTCGGGCGGGACGCGCGGATCGGCGGCCTCGCCGCGATCCCCGCCACGCTCGCCCTGCTGGTCTGCGGCGTCTTCGTGCTGCGGCTCGGCGACGTCCGCGACAACCTGCCCCAGACGGGCCTGGACGTCGGCTACCAGATCACCGTCCGTTACGGCTGGTATCTCGCGGTCATCGCGTCGCTGCTGGTGGTCGGGTTCAGCCTGGCCCGCCCGATCAGCGACCGGGTGTCGAAACCCCGCAGGCGACCGGACCAGTACTACCCGCAGTACACGGACCAGCAGTATTACGCGGGTCAGCAGTACTACTCGTACACGGACCAGCAGTACGCGGCCGACCCTTACGCCGCCTGGCCCCAAGAGGATCAAGGCCCCCCGACCGGCGCGGACGAGCCCAAGCCCGAGGAGCCCCAGCCCGCCGAGCCCAAGCCCGAGGAGCCCGGCGACGAGCCCGAGGCCGGCGCCGCTCGGAAGGATCAGTCGTAGAAGCCGAGGCGGCGTAGCTGCTTGGGGTCGCGCTGCCAGTCCTTCAGGACGCTGACGCGCAGGTCGAGGAAGACCTTGGTGCCGAGCAGCGCCTCGATCTGCCGCCGCGCCGCCGCGCCGACCTCACGGAGCCGCGTCCCCTTGTGCCCGATGATGATCCCCTTCTGGCTCGGGCGCTCGACGAACAGGTGCGCGTAGACGTCGACGAGGTCGTCGCGTCCCTCGCGTGGGTTCATCTCGTCGACGACGACGGCGATGGAGTGGGGCAGCTCGTCCCGGACGCCCTCCAGCGCCGCCTCGCGGATCAGCTCGCCGATCAGGACCTGCTCGGGCTCGTCGGTGAGGTCGCCCTCCGGGTAGAGCGGCATGCCCTCCGGCAGGTGGGAGATCAGCAGGTCGCCGACCAGGCCGACCTGGAAGCCCTGTTCGGCGGAGCACGGCACGATGTCGGCGAACTCGCCCAGCCGGCCGACCGCGAGGAGCTGCTCGGCGACCCGCTCGGGCGGGGCGAGGTCGGTCTTGGTCACGATCGCGACGACCGGTGTCTTCTTCACGGCCGCCAGCTCCCGCGCGATGTACTTGTCGCCGGGGCCGACGGGCTGGTCGGCGGGGACGCAGAACCCGATCGCGTCCACCTCCGTCAGCGTGGACCGGACGAGGCTGTCGAGCCTCTCCCCGAGCAGTGTCCGCGGTTTGTGCAGGCCGGGGGTGTCGACGACGACGAGCTGCGCGTCCGGGCGGTGCACGATCCCGCGGATCGCCCGCCGTGTCGTCTGCGGACGGCTGCTGGTGATCGCGACCTTGGTCCCGACCAGCGCGTTCATCAGCGTCGACTTGCCGACGTTCGGCCGTCCGATAAAACACGCGAACCCCGCCCGATGTCCCTCGGGCGGCCCGTCTCCCAGTGTCGTCACCCCCCAATTGTCGCCCACCGTCCGGCGCGGTCCCGCCATCCGGTCAGGCGGCTCCGGTCAGGCGGCGGGGATGCCGAGGCGGGTGAGGGACGCGTTCGCCTGCTCGACCCAGTGCGAGGCGGTGGCGGCGCGGGCGACCTCGGCGGCCCGGCGGTAGTGGCCGGCGGCGACCTCGGCCGGGCGTTCGAGGAACAGGGCGAGGTCGCCGAGCAGGTGCGCGACGGGGCCGAGCGTGGCGACGGCCGTGGCGCCGCCGGTGAACTGCGCGGCGTACGGGAGCAGCGCCTCGTAGACGTCCCCGGCCAGGTCGTGGTCGCCGAGGGCCATGGCGCGCAGGCCCCGCATCGGCATGGTGAGGTCGAAGAAGTAGTCGGGGCGGATGGGCCCGGCCCCGGCGACGACGCGGCGGGCCTCCGCGGCGCGGCCGGCGTCGATCAGCGCGAGCGCGTGCACGTCGGCGGTCGCCCCGACGTGGCTCCACTGCCGGTGCAGCCAGGCGGTCTCGTCCAGCATCTCCCCGGCCCGGCCCTGCACGAGCCGCACGCAGAACGGGCCGAGGACCCCGAGACCGCGTTCGCTGGACCAGATCCTGATCCGGCCGATGGTGGCGCTCAGCCGCTCGTAGACGCGTTCCGCCTCGTCGGGCGGGGCGCGGAACGCGTGGCTGAGCTCGGCCTCCCAGTGCCCGATCGCCGCCAGCAGCGGCAGGCCGTACTGGTCGGCGAGCAGCCGTCCCTCGGCCAGGTGCCGCTGCGCGGCGGGCAGGTCGAGGTCGGCGGCGGCGGCCTGCTGGGCCTGGAGATGGGCGAGGACGCGGTAGGCGCCGAGGTCGTGCTCGGTGGCGAGGCCGAGGAGGTCGGCGGCGATCCGGCGCCGCTCGGCCAGGCCGTCGGCGGTCCGGTAGGAGTTGAAGTAGGCGCCGTTCAGCGCGACGGCGACCAGCTCGGGGTCGCCGAGTTCGCGGGCCGTCCGGACGGCCTCCGCGGACGCGGCGAGACCGCGGCCGTCCCACTCCCCCTCCAGCTCGATCGCCAGGGTGGTGAGCAGCCGGACGCGCAGCTCGGGCTCGTCGCCCGGGAGCCGGTCGAGCGCCTCCGCGGTGGCGTCGACGATGGCGTGGTCGAGGGTGCCGTACTCGCGGCTCGTCCAGAGCGTGGGGACGTCGAAGCTCGCGATGATCCGGGCGAGCAGCCGGACGTCGCCGAGCGCGCGGGCGTCGGCGATGGCGGCCAGGCGGCGCTCCCGCGCGTCCACGACGTTCCCGGCGAGCGCGGTGGCGCGGATCGCGGAGACCTCCGCCCCGAGCCGGTCGCGGATCGCCTCCGGCCCCTCGGCGCGCAGCGTCTCGACGACGCGGACCCACAGGGCGGCGGCGGTGCCGTGCGCGAAGCGGGCCTCGGCGGCCTCGGCGGCGCGCCGCGCGTACCGGACGGCCTTCGCCGGGTCGGCGCCCGACTCCAGGTAGTGGTGCGCGATCGCGGCGACCTCGCCCGGCTCGTGCCGTTCGAGCGCGGCGGCGACCCGGCCGTGCAACCGGGTGCGGCGGGCGCGGGAGATCGCGTCGTAGAGGGTGTCGCGGACGAGGGCGTGCGTGAACCGCATCCGGCCGGGCCCCGGCTCGGTGACCAGTCCGCCGGCGAGCCCCGCCTCGACGGCGTCGATCACGGTGTCCTCGTCCCCGGCGAGGTCGGCGAGGACGCGCAGGTCGGCGTCCCGGCCGATGACGGCGGCGTCCCGCAGGACGTCCTGGACCGGCCCCGGCAGCCCGGCGATGCGGCGGCGCAGCACGTCCCCGACGCCTGCGGGCACCTGGCTGGTGGCGGCGGGCAGGCCCTCGGCGTCGAGGAGCCGGGCGGTCTCCCGGGTGAAGAACGGGTTGCCGCCGGTCCGCTCGGCGATGACCGACAGCTCCGCGTCGCCGACGCTCGCCGCGCACGTGCCGCGGACCAGGGCGGCGACCTCGGGCGGCGACAGGCCGTCCAGGTCGATGCGGACGGGCTCGTGCCGGGCGAGCGCGGCGAGCGCGGTCGCGAGCCGGTCCGGCACCTCGGTGTTCCGGAACGTGGCCACCACCAGGACGGGACGCTCCTTCACCCGCCCAGCGAGGCCGACCAGCAGGGCGAGGGTCTCCTCCTCCGCCCAATGCAGGTCGTCGAGGACGAGGAGCAGCGGCGCGGCGGCGGCGAGCCCGGTGAGGTAGTCGCCGACCGCGAGATGGAGCCGGAACCGTCCGGTACCGGCGTCGGCGCCCGCGCCGCCGCCGACGCCGTCGTCCAGCAGGGGTCCGAGGCGGGCGGCGAGCAGGTCGTCGGGCGGCGCGGCGGCCGTCAGCTCGCGCAGCACCTCCGCCCAGGGCCAAGCCGCCGGCGCTCCCCCGGTCTCCGGCGCGCGGCCCCAGGCGCACGTCCAGCCCTGTTCGGCCAGGCCGCGCGCGAACCGCTCGGCGAGCGCGGTCTTGCCCATGCCCGCGTCGCCGCCGACGAGGACGACGCCGCCCCAGCCCGCGGCGGCGTCCCGGGCCGCGTCCGCCAGCCGCGCCAGCTCGGGGACCCGGCCGACGAACGCGGTCTCGGGCAGGTCGCCGGGTTCGGGCGCGAGCCGCAGGACGGGCCGTCCGGCAACCGGCTCCCCGGCGGGCTCCGGCTCCCCCAGAGCGGGCGACTGGGCGAGGATGTCGGTCTCCAGGCGCCGCAGCGCGGGCCCGGGGTCGACGCCGAGTTCCTCGGTCAGGGTCGCGCGGGCGCGGCGGAGCGCGGCGAGGGCGTCGCCCTGCCGTCCGGCGCGGTAGAGGGCCAGGGCGAGCAGCCGCCACGCCTCCTCCCGCAGCGGGTTCGCGGCGGCGTGCGCCTCCAGGTCGGGCACCGCCTCGGCGGCGGACGCGAACCCCTGGCCCCAGCCCCTGAGCATCGCCTCCGCGCGGCGCTCCACGGCGAGGCGGCGGCGCTCGTCGAGCCGGGCCGCCTCGGCCGCGGCCCACGGCAGGTCGGCGAACTCGGCGTAGGCGGGCCCGCGCCACTGGGCGAGCGCCTCCTCCGCCCGGCGGCGCGCCTCCGGCGGGTTCGTCTCCAGCAGCTCGCCGGCCTCGTCGATCAGCGCGTCGAACCGCCACGCGTCGACGTTCCCGTCCGGCAGGCGCAGCGCGTACCCGGGCGGCTCGGTGACGAGGATCCGCGCGGGCGTGCGGGGCGGACGGTCGGGCTCCAGCGCCCGCCGCAGATGCGAAACGAACGACTGCAGGCCCGCCGCCGCCCTGGACGGCGCCGTGCCCGCCCACAGGTCCTCGACGAGCCGGTCGGCGGGCACCATCCGTCCCCGCGCGGCGACGAGCCGCGCCAGGACCGAGCGCTGGCGCGGACCGCCGAGGTCAGCGGGGGCGCCCGCCACCTCGGCGCCGAAGGCCCCGAGAACGCGTACCACGGTCGACATGTCCCGATCAGCCTAACCGGGACATGCCGGACCATGGCGTGCGTGCCCCTCCGTCAGGCCCTGCTGGGCTCCGGTTCCCGTTCCGCCGTCTCGTCACGCGCGGCGCCGCCGTGCAGGTCGATGTCCGGCAGGATTCGGGCCAGCGGCTTCGGCAGCCACCAGTTCGCCCGTCCGAGCAGCGACATCGTGGCCGGGACCAGCACCAGCCGGACGAGCGTCGCGTCCAGCGCCACCGCGACCGCGAGGCCCACCCCCATCTGCTTGATCACCAGCCCGGGGTCGGCGGCGAACCCGAGGAACACCGCCACCATGATCAGCGCCGCGCTGGTGATCACCCGTCCGGTCGCGGCGAGGCCGCTGGACACCGAGGCGCGCGCGTCACCGTGCAGCTGCCACTCCTCCCTGATCCGCGACAGCAGGAAGACCTCGTAGTCCATCGACACGCCGAACAGGACCGCGAACATCAGCAGCACGATGAAGCTCGACACCGGCACGCTGTGCGGGAGGCCGAGCAGGCTCGCCCCCCACCCCCACTGGAACACGACCGTGAGCACCCCGTACGCGGCGCTGATCGACAGCAGGTTCATCACGGCCGCCTTCAGCGGCGCCAGCAGCGACCGGAACACGATCATCAGCATGACGAACGAGGTCCCGACGACCACGCCGATCACCGGCCAGAGCCGCTCGGACAGGATCCGGGACAGATCGGTGTACACGGCGGTCAGCCCGGTGACCTCCGCCCCCGGCGGCAGCGCGTCCGCGCGGACCCGGTCGACGAGGCCGGTCACCCGCTCGTCCTGCGGCCCGTAGTCGGGCGTGACCATGATCACGGCGGCGTCGCCCTTCGGCGAAAGCTGCGGCGGCGCGACGGACTTGACGCCCTCCGTCTTCGCGAGCCGCTCGCTCACCCCGGGCAGCGCGCTCCTGTCCGTCTTGTTCAGGTCGACGGCGACGAGCAGCGGCCCGTTGGCCCCGGCGCCGTAGCCGTCCTCGACCAGGTCGTACGCCTGCCGGACGGTGTTGGACGTCGGCTCGCTGCTGGCGTCGCTCGGCCACGTGCGCATGCCGAGCGCGGGCGCGGCGAGGACGAGCAGCAGCGCGAACGCGGCCAGCAGCCACGGCCACGGGTGCCGCCCGACGTGCTCGGCCCACCGCCTGACCTTCGGCGACTCCACGGTGACCTTCGCGCCGGCGGCCCGGTCGCGGCGGCGCAGCACCCGCCGTCCGGCGAGGCCCAGCACCGCGGGCAGCAGCGTGACGGCGCTCAGCACCGTCGTCGCGACGACCAGCCCGGTGGTGAAACCCATGGTCATGAAGACCGGGACGCGCGACAGCACCAGCCCGCACAGCGCCAGCAGCACCGTGAACCCGGCGAAGATCACCGACTGGCCCGCTGTCGCGTTGGCGCGCCCGACCGCCTCGGGGACGTCGAGCCCGGCCGCGAGGCCCTCCCGGTGCCGGGTCAGGATGAACAGGGCGTAGTCGATGCCGACCCCCAGCCCCACCATGATCGCGAGCGTCGGCGCCGTGGTCGCGACGTCGGTGAACGCCGCGATCAGCGTCACCCCCGACACGCCCGCGCCGAGCCCCGCCAGCGCCACCGCCAGCGGCAGCCCCGCCGCGACCACCGAGCCGAACGCCAGGATCAGGATCACCAGCGCGGCCACGATGCCGATCGCCTCGGCGACCCCGCCCGGCGCGGTCACGTTCTCCGGCACCTGCCCGCCGAACTCCACCTGGTAGCCGGCGTCGTCCAGATTGTCCGTGGCCGACCGCAGCAGATCGAGCGTCTCTTTCGGCCCGAGATCCGTGACGGGCACCGAGTACCGGACGGTCATCAGCGCGGTAGCGCCGTCCGCGCTGGGCTGCGGCGGGTCGACCGTGCTGACGTGCGGCAGCTTGCGCAGTTCACCGGACGCCGTCGCCAGCGCCGCCTGGTCGAGCTTCCCCGACTCGGCGTGCACCACCACCCTGGCGTCCGCCCCCGACAGCGCGGGGAATCGCTCCTCCAGCAGGTCCGTGGCCCGCTGCGACCCCGTCCCGGACATCGTGTAGTTGTCGTGCAGCGCACCTCCCACGGTGCCCGCGAGACCGGCCACCACGCCGATGAGCACCAGCCAGGCGGCGATGAACCGCCATGGACGCAAGGCGGCGGCCTTGCCCAGACGGTAAAGCAGACGGGACATCTCATCTCCCCAGACGGCGTTTATCCGGACAGCACTGTCCGACCGATTCCGAGGATCGCGCGGCGCTCTTGCCGACGACTTGCCACTGACTTGCGACCGGCTCCGATGCCCTTACGCTGGGACCCGTGAGCGAGCTGAACCCCGAGGACGCGAAGATCATCACCCTGGCCAGATCGGCCCGGGCCCGCACGAACGCCCCCGAGGGCGCCGCCGTCCGGGACGACACGGGCCGCACCTACGCGGCCACGAGCGTCGACCTGCCGTCCCTGAAGATCTCCGCCCTCAAACTGGCAGTGGCGATGGCCGTCTCCAGCGGCGCCGAATCCCTGGAAGCGGCCGCCGTGGTAACCCAGACCGAAACCCCACCCGAAGCCGACATCACCACCGTCCGCGACCTGGGCCCCAAGGCCCCCATCCTCGTCGCCACCCCAAAGGGCACCCTCACCAAAACCATCAACTGAACCCCGCAGATCCCGATCCCTGGACGAGCTGAGCCTCCACTCCCGGGCCCGAACCTCAGCCACCGCTCACGGGCAGGCACGCGGAGCGAGCGCCAGCGAGCGCAGCGGGCATGCCCGGCGCGCCGCGTCCCCGCAGCGCAGGGAGCGCCAGCGAGCGGAGCGAGGAGACCCGTGCCGCGCAGCCGGGGGGCTCGGGGGGTCGCCCCCCGAAAGACACCGCGCGCAGCGGGCATGCCCGGCGCGCCGCGTCCCCGCAGCGCAGCGAGCGCCAGCGAGCGGAGCGAGGAGACCCGTGCCGCGCAGCCGGGGGGCTCGGGGGGTCGCCCCCCGAAAGACACCGCGCGCAGCGGGCATGCCCGGCGCGCCGCGTCCCCGCAGCGCAGCGAGCGCCAGCGAGCGGAGCGAGGAGACCCGTGCCGCGCAGCCGGGGGTCTGGGGGTCGCCCCCCAGAAAAACACCGCACGGTCACGACGGACCCGGGCCGTGGCGTGAGGATCGACCGGCTCGTGACGGGGGTTCCAGGGGGTCGCCCCCCTGGGAAGACTCGCCCACCCGGATCAATACAGTCCCGACGCGGTTGCGGCGGCCTGCGATGGTCTCGGCTTTCAGGGAGAGGACGGGGCCGCCCTCGCCGGTGTCGATCTCGGCGGTGGAGCCTTCGATGGGGACGCGGCCGAGCGCGTGGGCGAGGAGGCCGCCGACGGTCTCGACCTCCTCGACGTCCATCTCGACGTCGAACAGTTCGGCGAGGTCCTCGACGGGGAGGCGGGCGGTGACGCGGGCGGCGCCGTCGGGGAGCCAGGTGACCGGCGGGGTCTCCCGGTCGTACTCGTCGGTGATCTCGCCGACGATCTCCTCCAGGATGTCCTCGATGGTGACGAGGCCCGCGGTGCCGCCGTACTCGTCGATGACGATCGCCTGGTGGATGCGGCGGGCCTGCATCTCGCGGAGCAGCTCGTCGATCGGTTTGCTGTCGGGGACGTAGGTGGCGGACCGCATGACGGAGTCGACCGTCTCGACCGACTCGCCCTCGCGGTGCTCCTGGCTGCGGCGGACGACGTCCTTGAGGTAGGCGATGCCGACGACGTCGTCCTCGTTCTCGCCGACGACGGGGATGCGGGAGAAGCCGCTGCGCAGCGCGAGCGACATCGCCTGGCGGAGGGTCTTGCCGCGCTCGATGAACACGATGTCGGTGCGCGGGACCATCACCTCGCGGACGAGGGTGTCGCCCAGCTCGAACACCGAGTGGATCATCTCCCGCTCGTCGGGTTCGATCAGGCTGCGCTGCTCGGCGAGGTCGACGAGGTCGCGCAGCTCCGCCTCGGACGCGAACGGCCCCTCGCGGAACCCCTTGCCGGGGGTGAGGGCGTTGCCGAGCAGGATCAGCAGGCGGGGCAGCGGGCCGAACACCCGGGTCACCGGGTGGATCACGGCGGCGCCGGCGAGCGCGATCCGGTCGGCGTGCTGGATGCCGAGCGTGCGGGGCCCGACCCCGATCACCACATAGCTGACCACGATCATGATCGCGGCGGCGGTGACGTAGGCGCGCCACGTCTCGTCCAGCCAGGAGATGCACAGGTCGGCGACGATGACGGTGGCGACCAGCTCGCAGCCGATGCGCAGGAGCAGCAGCATGTTGACGTAGCGGGCCGGGTCGGCGACGACCGCGGCGAGCTTCTTCGCGCCGCGCCGCCCGTCCCGCACGACCTCGTCGACCGTGACGCGGGAGACGCGCGCGAGGGCCGCCTCGGTGCCGGCCAGCAGGCCCGCCATGAGGACCAGGCCCACCGCGAGGGCCGACAGCCACGCCTGCGCGGTGCTCATCAGCCGCCGCGTTTCTCCCGCCAGGAGGTCAGGAGCTCGGCCTGGAGGCCGAACATCTCCTTGTGCTCCTCCGGCTCGGCGTGGTCGTAGCCGAGGAGGTGCAGGATGCCGTGCGCGCACAGCAGTTCCAGCTCGTCCTCGGTGCTGTGCCCGGCTTCGCGTGCCTGCTTCGCGGCGACCGCCGGGCACAGGACGACGTCGCCGAGCAGCCCCGGGTCGGCGTCGCCGTCCTCGTCGGCGCCGCCGGACATGTGGCCGGGGCGCAGCTCGTCCATCGGGAAGGACAGGACGTCGGTGGGGCCCGGCTCGTCCATCCACTTCTCGTGCAGCTCGGTCATCGCGGCCTCGTCGACCAGCAGCACCGACAGTTCCGCCAGCGGATGGACGCGCATGCCGTCCAGGACGTGCCGCGACAGCCCCGCGATGGTCTTCTCGTCGACCGGGACGCCGGACTCGTTCAGCACCTCGATGCTCACTACCGCCTCCGCTTGCGGGACCCGCCCCTGGCCGCCTCGCCCTGCTTGATCTGCGGGACGCGCGACTCGTCGTAGCGGTTGTAGGCGTCGACGATGTCGGTGACGAGCTTGTGCCGGACGACGTCGCGGCTGTCGAGCCGGCAGAAGTGGATGTCCCCGACGCCGTCGAGGATGTCCTGGACGACGCGCAGGCCGCTCAGCTGCCCGTTCGGCAGGTCGACCTGGGTGACGTCGCCGGTCACCACGACCTTCGACCCGAACCCGAGCCGGGTGAGGAACATCTTCATCTGCTCGGGCGAGGTGTTCTGCGCCTCGTCCAGGATGATGAACGAGTCGTTCAGCGTCCGGCCGCGCATGTACGCCAGGGGGGCCACCTCGATGGTGCCGGCGGCCATCAGGCGCGGGATCGAGTCGGGGTCGACCATGTCATGCAGCGCGTCGTACAGCGGCCTCAGGTACGGGTCGATCTTCTCGTAGAGCGTTCCCGGCAGGAACCCGAGCCGCTCTCCCGCCTCCACGGCGGGGCGCGTCAGGATGATCCGGTTGACCTTCTTGTCCTGCAGCGCGCGGACGGCCTTGGCCATCGCCAGGTACGTCTTGCCGGTGCCTGCGGGGCCGATCCCGAACACGATCGTGTGCTTGTCGATCGCGTCGACGTAGCGGCGCTGGTTCAGGGTCTTCGGGCGGATCGTCCGGCCGCGGCTGGACAGCACGTCCAGCGTGAGGACCTCGGCGGGACGCGCGCCGGTCTCGCCGCGCAGCATCGCCAGGCTGCGCTCGACGGCGTCCGGGGTGAGCTGGGTGCCGCCCTTCAGCAGTTCGAGCATCTCGGTGAAGAGCCGGGAGACCAGGTCGGTCTCGGACTCCGGGCCGGTCACGGTGATCTCGTTGCCGCGGACGTGGATGTCGATGCCGTCGCCGATGGCGTGCTCGATCGCGTGGAGCAGCTCGTCCCGGGAGCCGAGCAGGCTCACCATCGAGTGGTCGTCCGGCACCACGATCTTGATCTGGGAGTGCGAGCCTCCCTGGTCGCCGTGCCCCGTCTGGGTGGAGGTGGGGGTTGACCTCGTGTGAGTTGATTCGACCATCAGCCGGGCCTTACGGCCTCTCTGACCTGCCTTCTGTCTGCTCCGGGTGTTCAGATGTGTCGGTTCCATCGTACTGGCCGTCCCCGGCCGGACGCGGATGGATTTTCCGCGTGGCGGGGCGGAGCGGGCCGGGCCGGGGACGTCGTCAGCCGGGCGGCCAGTTGAGGCCACGGCCGCCGAGGACGTGGGCGTGCACGTGGAACACGGTCTGGCCGGCCTGCGCGCCGGTGTTGAACACGACGCGGTACCCCGCCTCGGCGACGCCCTCGTCGACGGCGACCTGGTGGGCCTCGCGCACCAGTTCGGCGAGGAGCCCGGCGTCGGCCGCGGCGAGCCCGCCCACGTCCGGATGGTGCTCGCGCGGGATGACCAGCACGTGCGTCGGCGCCTGCGGGTTGATGTCGCGGAACGCCACCGTGCCCGCCGACTCGCGGACGATCTTCGCGGGCACGTCCCCGGAAACGATCTTGCAGAACAGGCAGTCGGTCATGTGTCTCCTCTCGCGGCGGCCGTATCCCCTCGCGGACGCACCGTGACCGCCCCGGAATCCTATCGAGACCCGTGCGGCATGGCTGCCGGGTCCCGCACTGGATAGGGTTCTCGCCGATCAACCTTCCGTTGCCGGCGGCATTCCGACCGCCCAATGGTTAGGGTTGTCAACTCAAGGCGTATCCCCCGGTTCGCAGCGTCTGGCGACAGGCCCGAGGCTTGACGGCAGGCATCGCGGCGCGCCCGGACCGGGCCGGAAGCGTCCGATCCACGCCGCTCCGCAGGACCATCCGAATGGACGGCCGGGGGACGGCAAAGGCGGCGGATAGGTGACCGAGGCAAACCAGGACATGCCCTTTCGTAAACCGGGCGACGAGGGTACGCGTCCCACTGACGTGACCGAGACCCTCGTGGCCAGGGGCACGGCGGGCGCGGTGGCCGTCGCCTGGGACGCCGACCAGGCGGTGACCGCGCTCTACAGCGCCAACTACCGTTCGCTCGTGCGGCTGGCAGCCATGCTCGTCCGGGACGCAGGCACGGCCGAGGAGGTCGTCCAGGACGCGTTCGTCGCGATGCACGGCGGCTGGCGGCGGCTGCGCGACCCGGACAAGGCGCTGTCGTACCTGCGCCAGTCGGTGGTCAACCGGTCACGTTCGGTGCTCAGGCACCGTGCCGTCGTGGAGAAGTACGCCCCGAAGGGCCTGCCGGACGCGCCGAGCGCGGAGGCCGGGGCGATCGGAGAACTGGAACGCTCGGCGGTCATCGAAGCGCTCTCCGGGCTGCCCGCCCGCCAGCGGGAGGCGCTCGTCCTGCGCTACTACGCCGACCTGTCCGAAGCGGAGATCGCCAACGCGATGGGCATCTCCCGAGGCGCCGTGAAGAGCCACACGGCGCGCGGAATGACCGCGCTACGCAACGTCCTGGAGCAATTCTCATGACCACCGACCCCGACGACGAGCACGGCGAGATCCTCCGCCGCGCCCTGCACGCGGAGGCGGACACGGTCAACCCCGCGGGCGACGGCCTGGAGCGCATCCGGGCCCGCATCGCCGACGGCCACGGCCGCCGGTTCGGTCTCGGGCGGTTCGGCCTCGCCCGTTACGGGCTCGGTTTCGACCGGTTCACCGTCAACTGGGCGCGTCCGGTCCTCGCGGTGGCGGCCGCCGTGGCGATCGCCGGGCTGGGCGTGACCGCGCCGCAGACCATCGACCGCATCCAGCAGTCGGTCGGCAACAACGGGCCGGCCGACGGCGAGCAGGGCCCCGGCGACGGGACGCGGACGGGCGCGGGCGGCGACCCGCAGTTCCCCGACCCGTCCTCGCCGGGCGGCGACGCGTCCGGCGACCCGAGCTCCTCGGCGTCGCCCAGCGCGTCCACCTCGCAGGGGATATCGGCCTGCCGTATCCCGCCGCCGGTGCAGGGCACGCCCACGATGCCCGCCTCGCCGGGCGCGGAGTCCACGCCCGCGCCGTCGACCACGCCGTGCCCGGGCCGGCCGCCGGCGCAGACGCCGACGACGTCGCCCACGCCCACCACGTCCACTCCCGATCCCGGCGAACCCACCGACGAGCCGACGCCGTCCGTGACGACCGAACCCGCGCAGGCGCCGGGGTCCTCGGGCGGCTCCTGAGAGACGGCCCTACCAGCGGCCGGTCTTCGCCAGGAGGACGGCCGCCGCGGCGACCCCCGCCGTCGACGTGCGCAGTACGGTCGGGCCGAGCCGGGTGGGACGCCCGCCGGCCCCGGCGAGGCGCTCAAGCTCCTCCTCGGTGATCCCGCCCTCCGGGCCCACCACGACCACGATGTCGCCCTCCGCGGGCGGCTCCACGGCGCTGAGGGGCGCGTCGGCCTCCTCGTGCAGCACGAGCGCCAGCGACGCCGCGGCGACCCGCCCGGTCACGTCACCGGTGGACGCCAGATCGGCGACCTCGGGGAAACGGCTGCGCCGCGCCTGCTTGCCGGCCTCGCGGGCGGTGCCGCGCCAGCGCCCGAGGGCCTTCTCGCGACGTTCTGGCCGCCACTGCGTGACGCACCGCGCCGCCGCCCACGGGACGATCTCGTCCACGCCGGCCTCGGTCATCGTCTCGACGGCGAGCTCGCCCCTGTCGCCCTTCGGAAGGGCCTGGACGACCACGATGCGCGGCGACGGCGGCGGCTGCCGGTGCCGGGCCAGCACGTCCAGCGTGAGGGACGCGCGATCGGCGGCGGTGACGACGCATTCGGCGAGGAGCCCCGCGCCGTCGGTGAGGTCGACGCGCTCGCCGGGCCGCAGCCGCCGCACCGTCGCGGCGTGCCGCCCCTCGGGCCCGTCCAGGACGACGCTGCCGCGTTCCAGTACGTCCGTCCGGGCGAGGAAAACCGGCGGGCTCATGCGTGCCCCATGTGGGGGGCGGCCCCCCACACCCCCCGGTTCGCTTCGCTCATGTGAGTTCCCTAGTCACCGCGCTTCGGAGGGCCGCGGCGGCCTTCCTCGTAGGCCGCCGCCGCCGCTCTTCAGTGCTGGTTGAAGACGTCCTTGAGGCGGGAGAACATGCCGCGCTGCCCCGGCGCGAACTTGCCGGGCGGACGTTCCTCGCCGCGCAGCGTGGCGAGGCGCCGCAGCAGCTCCTCCTGCTCCTCGTCGAGCCGGTTCGGCGTCTCCACGTTCACATGGATCATCAGGTCGCCGCGTCCGCTCTCGTTGAGGTGCCGGACGCCGCGGTTGTAGAGCGTGATGACCTGCCCGGACTGCGTGCCGGGCTTGATGTCGACGCTCTCGGCGGCGTCCAGGGTCTCGATGGTGACGCTGGTGCCGAGGGCCGCCGCCGTCATCGGGATCTCGACCGTGCAGTGCAGGTCGTCGCCCTCCCGCTCGTAGATCGGGTGCGGCTTCTCCACGATCTCCAGGAACAGGTCGCCGGGCGGGCCGCCGCCGGGGCCGACCTCGCCCTCCCCGGCGAGCTGGATGTGGATGCCGTTCTCCACTCCCGCCGGGATCTTGACCTTGACGGTCCTGCGGGTGCGGACGCGGCCGTCGCCCGAGCACTCGGTGCACGGGTTGCGGATCACCGAGCCGAACCCGCCGCACGCCGGGCACGGCCGGGCAGTCATGACCTGGCCGAGGAACGACCGCTGGACCTGCTGCACCTCGCCGCGCCCATGGCACGTCTCGCAGGTGTCGGGGTGGGTGCCGGGCGCGCAGCCCGACCCGTCGCAGCCGGTGCAGGCGACGGCGGTGTCGATGGACAGCTCCCGGGTCGTGCCGAACGCCGTCTCGCTGAGGTCGAGCTCCACCCGCAGCGTCGCGTTCCGGCCGCGCCGCGCCCGCGACCGCGGGCCACGGGACGTCGCGGTGCCGAAGAAGGCGTCCATGATGTCGCTGAACGGGAACCCGGCGCCGCCGAAGCCGCCGGCGCCCGCCCCGCCGCCGGGCGCGAACGGGTCGGCGCCCAAGTCGTACATCTCGCGTTTCTTCGGGTCGGAGAGCACCTCGTACGCCTGGGTGATCTCCTTGAACCTGTCCTGGGTCTCCGGATCCGGGTTGACGTCCGGGTGGAGCTCCCGCGCGAGCCGGCGATAAGCCTTCTTGACCTCGTCGGCGCTGGCGTCCCGCCGGACGCCCAGGGTCGCGTAATAGTCGTTGGCCACTTACGACCCCGCCAGGATCTGTCCCACGTAGCGTGCCACTGCCCGTACCGCTCCCATCGTGCTGGGGTAATCCATGCGTGTAGGCCCGAGCACTCCCAGCCGGGCCAGGGTGAGGTCGCCCACGCCGTAGTCGGCGGCGACGACCGAGGTCGATCGGAGCCCCAGATCGGGGTTCTCGGTGCCGATCCGCACCGTAACCTTAGAGGAATCGCCGGTCTCGCCGAGCAGCCGCATCAGCACCACCTGCTCTTCGAGCGCCACGAGAACCTCCCTCAGGCTCTGCGAGAAGTCCACCGCGGCGAGGTTGGCCGCGCCCGCGAAGACGATCTTCTCCTCGTGCTTCTCGACGAGCGTCTCCAGCAGCACCGACAGCACCGCCGCCGCGAGCGGCCGCTCGTCCGGGCCGACCTTGTCGGGCAGGTCGGCCACCGCGGTCGGCACGTCGCCGAGGCCCAGCCCGTCGAGGCACGTGTTGAGCAACGCCCGCAGGTGCCCGATCGATTCCTCCGACACCGTGCCCGGCTTGCTCTGGGGGGACGATCCCCCAGACCCCCCGGTAAAGCTGGGTGGGGCCTCGATGACCCGCTGCTCCACCCGCCCCGTGTTGGTGATCAGGACGAGCAGCAGCCTGCCCTCGGCGACCGGGACCAGTTCCACGTGCCGCACCGACGAGCGGGTCAGCGACGGGTACTGCACGACGGCGACCTGCCGGGTGAGCTGCGCGAGCAGCCGCACCGTCCGGCCGACGACGTCGTCGAGGTCGTACGCGCCGGACAGGAACGTCTCGATCGCGCGGCGCTCGGCGACCGACAGCGGCTTGATCGTGGACAGCCGGTCGACGAACAGCCGGTAGCCCTTGTCGGTGGGGACGCGTCCGGCGCTGGTGTGCGGCTGGGTGATGTACCCCTGCTCCTCCAGCACCGCCATGTCGTTGCGGATCGTGGCCGGGGACACGCCGAGGTTGTGCCGGTCCGCCAGGGCCTTTGAGCCCACCGGCTCGTTGGTGGAGACGAAGTCCTCCACGATGGCGCGCAGGACCGCGAGCTTCCGGTCGTCCAGCACCTGGTCACCTCCTTCGTCCCGCCGGGCCCCTGCCACCGGCGCCTGAGCTCCGCTGGCACTCCTTACTCCCGAGTGCCAATTGTACGGCCCGAAGGCGCCACTCTGGAGTGCGCGCGTCCGCTCGCCGCACGGCTGCGCGATCCTATCCGTTCCGGACACGGCCTCCCATTCCCCTAGGACGCGCCCGCTCCGCGAACGGAGGACCCGGCCGGTCGACGGACGCGCCACGCCGAGGGACCGGGGCCGACGCCGGGCGGACGCCCCGCCGGGTTAATGTGCGGACCTGTGCGGAGTAAGAACTACGGAAACGACGTGCTGGCCGGTGACTGGCGCAGGCCCCGGAAAGGCCAGATCCCCGAGGTCCCGGCCGAGCCCGGGCTGGTCGCCGAAGACCCCGGCAGCGGTTTCTGCGGCGCCGTCGTCGGCTGCGACAAGTTCGGCGTCACCCTGGAGGACCGGTTCGGCAAGCGGCGCGTGTTCCCGCTGACCAAGTCCGGATTCCTCATCGACGGCAAGCCCGTCACGCTCGTCCGGCCGAGCGCGGCGCCCGGCGGACGCCCGGCGCGTTCCGCGTCCGGCTCCATCGCCGTCCAGGGGCTGCGGGCCCGGGTGGCCAAGGAGAGCCGGATCTACGTGGAGGGCGTCCACGACGCCGAGCTGGTCGAGAAGATCTGGGGCCACGACCTGCGGGTCGAGGGCGTCGTCGTGGAGTACCTCGAAGGCGTCGACGACCTGCCCGCCATCGTCGAGGAGTTCGGCCCGGACGACGACCGCCGTCTCGGCGTCCTCGTCGACCACCTCGTGGACGGCTCCAAGGAGTCCCGGATCGCCGCGCGGATCTCGTCGCCGCACGTCCTGGTCACGGGGCATCCGTTCATCGACATCTGGGAGGCGGTCAAGCCCGCGTCCGTCGGCATCCGCGCGTGGCCCCGGATCCCGCGCGGCATCCCGTGGAAGGAGGGCGTGATCGCCGAACTCGGCTGGGGAGACGACACGGGAGCCGCCTGGAAACGCATCCTGGGCTCCGTGAGCACCTACACGGACCTGGAACCCGCCCTCCTAGGCCGCGTAGAAGAACTCATAGATTTCGTGACCTCTTAGCCCACGAAGCGCCGGTTAGCCCACGAAGCGCCGGGGGAATCAAGTCAGGGCTCGTACCACGGCGTCGGCCAAGAGGCGGCCGCGTTGGGTGAGGACTGCGCGGCCGTGGTCGTAGGGGGCCGGTTCTAGTAGGCCGTCGTCGATCGCCTCGCGGGCAGCCTTGTCGTCCAGCAGGGCGGTGGGGCAGCCCTTGGCGAGTCGTAGTTCGAGCATGATGCGCTCGACGCGGCGGTCGTCGTCGTCCAGGATCTCCCTGGCGTGGGCGGGGCTGGTCCGCTCCGCGAGGCGGGAGGCGTAGGCGGCGGGGTGTTTGACGTTCCACCAGCGGGTGCCGCCTACGTGGCTGTGCGCGCCTGGGCCGATGCCCCACCAGTCGGCGCCCGTCCAATACAGCATGTTGTGGCGGCAGGCGGCGGACGGGGAGGTGGCCCAGTTGGAGATCTCGTACCAGTGCAGGCCGTGGGCGGTCAGCAACTCGTCCGCGATCAGGTAGCGGTCGGCCATGGCGTCGTCGTCGGGCGGGGTCAGTTCGCCCCGCCGCACCTGCGCGGCCAGGCGCGTACCGTCCTCGACGATGAGCGCGTACGCCGACACGTGATCGGGCTCCGCCTGCAGGGCGGCCTCCAGGGAGGCCCGCCAGTCGTCGTCGGTCTCCCCTGGCGTCCCGTAGATGAGGTCGAGGTTGATGTGCTCGAACCCCGCCTTGCGCGTCCACTCCACCACCTGCGGGACGCGTCCCGGCGTATGGGCGCGCTCCAGGACGGCCAGTACGTGCTCGCGCGCGCTCTGCATGCCGTACGAGACGCGTGTGAAACCGGCCTCGCGCAGCCTGCCCACGTACGCTTCGTCCACCGACTCGGGGTTGGCCTCCGTCGTGACCTCAGCGCCCGGTGCGAGCCCGAACTCCGTGTCGATGGCGTTTAGGACGCGGCCCAGATCGTCGGGCGACAGGAGTGTTGGAGTGCCTCCGCCCACGAAAACCGTCTCGACGGGCAGTTCTACGTCCTTGCCCAGTACCTGGCGGGCCATCCGTACCTCTGCGATGGCGGTGTCGGCGTAGGAGTCGCGGCTCGCGCCCGGCCCGAGTTCCGTCGCCGTGTAGGTGTTGAAGTCGCAGTATCCGCAGCGCGTCACGCAGAACGGGACATGCACGTAGAAGGCGAACGAGCGCGTCCCCAGGCCATCGAGGGCACGGCTGGGCAGCGCACCGTCCGCGGGTACGGGGTCGCCATCAGGAAGCGTGGAGGGCACATCTCAAGTCTGCCCTGTCCAAGGCGATGCCTGGAGCCGGTCAGGCGTCGCTCAGCTTCTCGCGGAGCCAGCCGGGGATGTGCTCGTCCGAGCGGGGATAGCGGTCGAGGTCCACCGCGTAGGCGGACGAGGTGAGAGGCGGTGTGAAGTCGGGTTCGCCGTCGTAGTCGAACTCGGCGCTGAACCGGCCCGAGCGCTCGACCTGGAGGCGGGCGGTGAACCAGGCGCCCTGGCCGTCCCGGTACATGACACGGCGCAGCTCGTCCATCTTCCCGACGGCCTGGCCGGGCGGCATGGCCGTGCGGCGCTCGCCGTCCGGGCCCTCGACCTCCAGGGACGCGCTGTCGATCCCGACGGTCGCGCGGAACTCGAAGTCGAGCCGCTCCCAGCCGGCCGGGGCGGCGGACCGCAGCGCGCGGACGGCGCCGTTCACCGTCTCCCGCTCCTTCGCGGAACGCAGTACCTGCTCGGGCTCGGTCACGCTGCCTCCGAAGATCGGCCATGTCTGTGATCGGCACAGTCGGTTGATCGGCACGGTACCCGTCCGACCGTACCGACACGTACCCGCCGGGGCGCTGGCCTGGGTCGGCGCGTCGCGACGCGCGCCGGGCCCGCGGGCGTGCACCGCCCATCAACACGCCCGTCACCGGAACGCAACGCGTGCGGTCTAGCTTCGCTGATCATGAGAAGCCGTGCGCGTCATGCCGTGTTCGCGTTGACCGGCGCCGCCCTGGCCGGCGCCCCACTCGTTCTCACCGCCACCCCCGCGTCCGCCCAGGCCGGCGGGGTCATCGACGTCCATCGCGGCGGGCCCGCGAAGTCGCTGCCGTTCACCGCCCGGCGGGACGGGGAGGCCGTGATCTCCTTCGCCGCCTCGGCCCTGGGCGTCTCGTGGGCCCGCGAGGGCGCCGAGGCGGCCGTCGTGTCGATCTCGGTGGACGGACGCCATGTGACCGACCTCGTCGTCCCGTCGTCCGAGCCGGTGGCGCGGAGCCTCGGCCTCGGGCATGTCCGGCCCGGCAGGCACAAGGTGACGCTGCGGTTCGCGAAGGGCAGCGCGCCCGGCGCCCGCCGCGTCACGCTCCGGGGCCCCCGCGTCCGGGTGCCGTCCGCCGACGCGGTCGCGCTGCGCCACGCGCCCATCGTCGTCGGGCGGACGGGATGGCCGCTCGGCGACCCCTACCAGAACGCCACCACCGACACCCCGCTCGTCGCCTGGCACGAGACGCGTCCCGCCGCCACGCCCGGGCACCGGACCATCGAGTACTCGGTGGTGTGGAGCAACGAGGACGGCGGCACCGACTCGCCCGCGCTGATGGCCCGCTGGGGCCGGACGACCGACATCGAATGGGTCTACCGGGTCGAGGTGGACGGGTCGGGGAACCGCGTCGACGACACCGCCGTGTACCAGGCGCCGGCGCACATGACGTTCAAGTTCCGGGGCCGCTACGAAGGCGACCATCCGGTGTTGCAGACCTGCACGTCCAACAACAACATGTGCGACGAGATCTCCCCGGGAGCGCCGCTGCGCTTCCTCCTCGACGCTTCCAGGACGCGTCCCGACGGCCGCGCCCGCGAGGTCGTCATGGACCGCGAGCCGTGGACGTACCGGATCGCGGCGCAGGAGATGGCCCGCGAGGGGAAGATCGAGAAACCGTCCGACCCGGCGACGCGCGAGGTCGGCGACCAGCGCACGTACCTATTCGTCGAGTTCGCCAAGAAGACGGGCGCGCCGAGCGGGACGGGCTCGGTCCCGGGTGTGGCGCTCGGTGTGCGGCTCAAGGCCGACCCGTCCACGCTCTACCGTTCCGACCACGACGTGCCGACCTGGTCGATCGACCGTGACGGCGCCGTCGCCACCACCGTCGAACTGCCGGAAGGGACGAAGGTCTCCGATATCGCGGCGATCGAGGCCCTTCGCCGTCCTATCGGAACCGGGGACAATGGCGCGCCGGCCACGGTCACGTCCATCAACCGGGGCTTCTTCCTGGACGACTCCTATCTGCCGCGCCCCTCGTCCGTCGACTGGACGGGGTCGGTCACGGTCACGCGCGACAATCCGTCGGCCGTGCTGTGGCGTCCCTGACCCTTCACGCATAATCCGGCCCGTGGCGCGAATTGGCCACGGGCCGGATGAAGGCGGGAACTATTACGAACTCCGGGCGCGTCCAAGGAGTCATACACTCTTGCCAATAGGTCGCACAGCGAACGCGTAGCGAACTAGGAGAGGACGTCCGCCATGGCCTACGGGCCTCCCCCGTCGCCCGGCCACGGGCAGCAGCCCGAACGGCAGCAGCAGGCCCCCTGGCAGCAGCCCGGAAACATGTGGCAGCAGCCGCAGCAACAGCCCCCGCCGCAGCAGCCCGGCCCCGGCGGACCTGGCGGACCCGGCGGACCCGGCCCGGGCCCCTGGCAGCAGCAGCCTCAGCAGCCGCACGGCGGGCACACCGCCCAGCTGCCCGGCCACTTCGGCCCCGTCACCGACGACGAGCGCACCTGGTCGCTCATGGCGTACGTGGGCCAGTTCCTCGTCAGCGCCGCCGCACCGGCCATCGTCTACGTCGGCAAGGCACGCTCGCCGTTCGCGCGCAAGCACGCGGTGCAGGGCCTCAACATGAGCCTCGCGGCGATCGCCGTCTGGTTCGTCTTCGGGCTGCTGTCGCTGGCCATCGGGGTGCTCATCTGGGTGCCGCTGCTCTTCACGGCCGTCGTGATGTTCTTCCTCGTCTACGCGGGACGGGCCGCCAACCGCGGCGAGTTCCGCCGCGTCCCGGCCGCGGTCGCCTGGCCCCTGCTGAAGAAATAAGCGGGGCGGGGCTACTTCCTGCCCTTGTCGGTGGGCTCGCCACCACCGGTGGACAGCGCCGCGACGAACGCCTCCTGCGGGACGTCCACCCGCCCGATGGTCTTCATCCGCTTCTTGCCCTCTTTCTGCTTCTCCAGCAGCTTGCGCTTGCGGGAGATGTCGCCGCCGTAGCATTTGGCGAGGACGTCCTTGCGAATCGCGCGGATGTTCTCCCGGGCGATGATGCGCGCGCCGATCGCGGCCTGGATGGGCACCTCGTACTGCTGGCGCGGGATCAGTTCCTTGAGCTTGGACGTCATCATCAGCCCGTACTCGCGCGCCTTGTCCCGGTGGACGATCTGGCTGAACGCGTCCACCGACTCCCCCTGCAGCAGGATGTCGACCTTCACCAGGTCGGATTCCTGCTCCCCGCTCGGCTCGTAGTCCAGCGACGCGTACCCGCGGGTCCGCGACTTCAGCTGGTCGAAGAAGTCGAAGATGATCTCGGCGAGGGGCAGCGTGTAGCGGATCTCGACGCGGTCCTCCGACAGGTAGTCCATGCCGAGCAGCACGCCGCGGCGGCCCTGGCACAGCTCCATGATCGCGCCGATGTGCTCGGACGGGGACAGCAGCGTCGCCTTCACCACCGGCTCGTACACGTTCCCGATCTTGCCCTCGGGGAACTCGCTGGGGTTGGTGACGGTGTGCTCCGTCCCGTCCTCCATCGTGACCCGGTACACCACGTTCGGCGCGGTCGAGATCAGCGACAGGCCGGACTCGCGTTCCAGCCGCTCCCGGACGATCTCCATGTGCAGCAGCCCGAGGAACCCGCAGCGGAACCCGAACCCGAGCGCCGCCGACGTCTCCGGCTCGTACACGAGCGCGGCGTCGTTCAGCTGCAGCTTGTCGAGCGCGTCCCGCAGCTCCGGATACTGGTCGCCGTCCACCGGGTACAGGCCGGAGAACACCATCGGCTTCGGGTCGCGGTAGCCGCCGAGCGCCTCGGGCGCCCGCCGGGACGCGCCGGTCACGGTGTCGCCGACCCTGGCCTGCCGGACGTCCTTCACCCCGGTGATCAGGTAGCCGACCTCGCCGACGCCGAGGCCCGGCACCGGCACCGGCTCCGGGGAGATCACGCCGACCTCCAGGGTCTCGTGCGCCGCCCCGGTCGACATCATCAGGCTCTTCTCGCGCCGCGACAGATGCCCGTCGATGATCCGGACATAGGTGACGACGCCGCGGTAGGTGTCGTACACCGAGTCGAAGATCAGCGCGCGGGCCGGGCCGTCGGGGTCGCCGACCGGCGCCGGCACCTCCTCGACGACCTTGTCGAGCAGCTCGCGGACGCCCTCGCCCGTCTTGCCGGACACGCGCAGCACGTCCGACGGCTCGCAGCCGATGATCCCGGCCAGCTCCTCGGCGTACTTGTCCGGCTGGGCCGCCGGGAGGTCGATCTTGTTGAGGACGGGGATCAGATGCAGGTCGGCCTCAAGGGCCAGGTACAGGTTCGCGAGCGTCTGCGCCTCGATGCCCTGCGCCGCGTCCACCAGCAGGACGGCGCCCTCGCACGCCGCCAGCGACCGCGACACCTCGTAGGAGAAGTCGACGTGCCCGGGCGTGTCGATCAGGTTGAGGACGTGGTCGACGCCGCCGGACGTCCACGGGAGCCGGACGGCCTGGCTCTTGATCGTGATGCCGCGCTCGCGCTCGATGTCCATCCGGTCCAGGTACTGGGCGCGCATCTGGCGCTCCTCGACCACGCCGGTCAGCTGTAGCATCCGGTCCGCGAGGGTCGACTTGCCATGGTCGATGTGCGCGATGATGCAGAAGTTGCGGATGATCGCGGGATCGGTCTTGTCAGGCTCAGGCGCTCGCACCGGGGTCCGTTCGCAAACTCACTGGTGGACAGGAATGTGTACCCCCATGGTCCCATGCCGGACTTGATGCTCCGTGCAGAGCCTGGTTTGGGACGGGCCCCGGTGATTGGTAGGCTGTGCGCTTGCGTGTGGCGTAGCGTCGTGCCCCGGGGCACCGCCCCGCCCCGTTCAGACATTCGTCAGGGCCTGCGCGTGAGCAGGCGACTATCGCGACCAAGCTGAGGCACTACGACGTGGCTAACATCAAGTCCCAGATCAAGCGCAACAAGCAGAACGAGAAGGCCCGGCTGCGCAACAAGGCCGTCAAGTCGGAGCTGAAGACGGCGATCCGCAAGTTCCGCGAGGCCGCCGACGCCGGCGAGGTCGACGCCGCCGTCGCCGCCCAGCGCCATGCCGCCCGCAAGCTGGACAAGGCCGTCAGCAAGGGCGTCATCCACAAGAACCAGGCCGCAAACCGCAAGTCGGCGATCGCCAAGCGCGCCGCCGCCCTGCAGGCCAAGTAGGCCCCCCGGGTAGAGCCGGGTAGGCGCCGCACGCCCGGGGCCGGCCAGGAGCCGGCCCCGACGCATTTCCCGGCGCGGAAGACGCGCCCCAACGCGGTTCCCCGCGCACGGGAGCCGGGACCGGAACGCTTACCGACCGGCCACGGGACGCGGCGCCCCGGAACGGCGGCGCCCGGAACGGATGTGCATGGACGAGCGCCGCGCGACGAGGATCTCCAAATACCTCGCGCTGCATCTGCGGCACCGCCCCGAACGCATCGGCCTCGCCCTCGACGCCGAAGGCTGGGCGGACGTCACCGAACTGCTCGCGGCCGCCGCCCGCCACTCGTTCCCGTTCACCCGCGCCGAACTCGAACACGTCGTCGCCGCCAACGACAAGAAACGCTACGAACTGGACGGGAACCGGATCAGGGCCGTCCAAGGGCATTCGGTCCCGGTCGAGCTGAACCTGCCGCCGACGCCCCCGCCTGAATTCCTCTACCACGGCACCGTGCGCCGTTCGGTCGCATCGATCCTGCGCGACGGGCTGCGGCCGATGGGGCGGCACGCCGTCCACCTGTCGCCCGATCGCGAAACGGCGCGGCGCGTCGGTGCCCGGCGCGGGAAACCCGTCATCCTGACCGTCGACGCGGGGCGGATGGCCGCCGACGGGCACGAATTCCGCGTCAGCGCGAACGGCGTGTGGCTGGCCGACTCCGTCCCGCCGGAATATCTCCGGGAATGACCTCGGCTGCCGCCGTCCAGTCCGGGACGTGCCGCACCCATTCGGGCCCTTCCGCCGTCCCGAACAGATACCGGTAAGGGACGATCTCCCGAATGGCCCGGTGGACGTCCAGCCGGTCGTCGATCATGTGGGTGATCCCGAGTTCGTCGCAGTGCCGCGCCTTCTCCGGCCGTTTCCTGCAGAACCGGACGTTCTCCCTGGGCAGGCCGGTCCGTCCGTAGAAGTCATGGTGGTCGAGCCAGGCCAGCGTCCGCTCCCGTATCCGGTCGCCGCACTTGGAGATGATCCAGGCCCGTCCGCCGAACGCCTCGATCAGCCCGGGCAGCGCCTCGTACACGCCCGCGGTCGCGGGCGAGGCGAGCGCCGCCTCGAAACTCCCGCCGAGGAACACGGTGTCGTCGTCGCCCGGGGCGAGCAGCCCGCCATGGATGACCCTGCCGAAGTCGACGCCGAGCCGAGGAATGCCGTTCATGGCCCCAACTCTCCGGCACCGTGCCCTAAAACAGAACTATAAGGATCAAGGTCACCTATAGTTGTCAGTTATGGAACTGGGCCGGCTCTCCACGGACGCGCTCGCCTCCTTCGCCGTCTTCGCCGACCATCTCAACTTCACCCGCGCGGCCGAGGAACTCCACATCTCCCAGCCCGCCCTCCACGTCAAGGTGCGCAAACTCGCCGACACCCTCGGCCGTCCCCTCTACACCCGGCACGGGCGCCGCCTCGCCCTGACCCCCGCCGGCGAACAGGTCGCCCGCTTCGCCCGCGACCTCGACGGCCGCATGACCGCCTTCCTCGCCGACGTCCACGGCACGGCCTCCGGCCGCGTCCCGACCCTCGCCGCCGGGGAGGGCGCCTACCTGTACCTGCTCGGCGACGCCGTCCACCCCGGCGTCCGCCTCATCAACGGCGACCGCGCCCGGACCCTCACCGCCGTCCGCACCGGCCGCGCCGACCTCGGCGTCGCCGTCCTGGACGTCCTGCCCACCGACGTCGAGACCGTCCTGCTCGCCTCGTACCCGCAGGTCCTGGTCATGCCGGAGGACCATCCGCTCGCCGGCAGAGCCCGTCTCACCGTCTCCGACCTCGCCGGCACGGCCCTCGTCGTCCCCCCGCCCACCGGCCCGCACCGGATCACCCTCGAACGCGCCCTCCGCGCCGCCGACGTCCCCTGGTCGCTCGCGGTCGAGGCCGAAGGCTGGCCGCTGATCCTGCATTTCGTGTCCCTGCGCGTCGGCCTCGCCGTCGTCAACGGCTGCGTCACGGCCCCGCCCGGCCTGGTCGAACGCGAGATCATCGACCTGCCCGCCGTGCCCTACTACGCTCTGCACCTCCCGGACCGCGCCGACGATCCCCTGGTCACCGGCCTGCTGTCCGCCGTCCGAACCGCCGTGAGGAGAACACCGTGCATTTCGAAGTCTCCGTCGACATCGACGCAAGCCCCGAAACCGTCTGGGGCCTCCTGACGGACGTCGAGCACTGGCCCGACATGACGGCGTCGATAAACCGCGTCGAACTCCTGGAGAAGCCTTTCGCCCTCTCCAGCCGAGCCCGCGTCTTTCAACCAAGACTTCCGCCCGCCATTTGGACGGTGACCGCATTCGACGAGAACAGATCCTTCACCTGGGAATCCCGCTCGCCCGGCATCATCACCATTGGCGGCCACAACCTCACCACCAAACCCGACGGGACGGTCTCCGTCCAGCTGACCCTGGACCAGAAAGGCCCTCTGGCCCCCGTCATGTCCGTCTTCACGGGCCGCCTGGCCCGCCGCTACATCACCATGGAAGCCAACGGCCTGAAATCCAAAGCCGAATCCCTTAACCAAACCTGACCGACCCACCATTAACGCTCTAAACCGTCGACCTCTATCTTTCGTCGGCCCCCGCACCGACTCTGTTCACGCCCACACCAACCCAAAGAAGGACGCCCGGCCGACGCGACGAGCGCGACGACAACCCCTGCCGACCACAGCCCGAGCACCGAACCGTCCGCCGCACCAGCCCTCACCGGCGCCCACCCACCAGGCGACCACCCCAGCCCCGGCTATGAGGCACGCCGCTGCGAGCGGGCGGCGACGATCTCGGCGATGGTCTTCTCCAGCGCGTAGGCGGGGTCGGCGGCACCGCCCTTGACCTGCTCGTCGGCCACGGCCACCGCGGTCAGCGCCCGCGCGACCCCGTCCCCCGACCATCCCCGCAGCTGCCTCTGCACCCTGTCGATCTTCCACGGCGGCATCCCCAGCTCCTTCGCCAGCGCCGCGCCCCGCGCCCCCCGTGGCGCCCCGCCGACCTTCGCCAGCCCCCGGACGCCCTGGGCGAGCGCGCTGACGATCAGCACCGGCGCCACGCCCGTCGCGAGGGCCCACCGGAGCTGCTCCAGAGCGTCGGCGAGCTGCCCCTCGATGGCCTTGTCCGCCACCGCGAACCCGCTGACCTCGGCCCGCCCCCGGTAGTACCGCGCCACCGCGGCGTCGTCGACCTTGCCGCCGGTGTCGGCCACCAGCTGGCTGCAGGCCGCGGCCAGCTCACGCAGATCGTTCCCGACCGCCTCGACGAGCCCCCGCGCCGCGTCCGGCGAGATCTTCCCGCCCGCCCCGCGGATCTCGGCTCGGACGAAGTCGACCCGCTCCCCCACCTTGGTGACCTTCGGGCAGGAGATCTTGCGCGCCTTGAGCTTGGTCAGCCCGTCCACGAGCGCCTTTCCCTTGGCCCCGCCATGGTGGACGACCACGAGGACCACATCGTCGGCGGGCGCCCTGGCGTACGTCACCACTTCGGCGGACAGGTCCTTCCCGAGATCCTGCGCCGCCCGGATCACGAGCACCTTCCCGCCCCCGAACAGCGACGGCGAGGTCAGCTCCGCGATCCGCCCCGGCTCCAGCCCACCCGGCGCGAGATCGATCACCTCGGCCTCCGGGTCGTCCGCCCGCACCGAGGCGACGACATCGCCGATCGCCCGGTCCACGAGCAGCTCTTCCTCACCAACGACCAGCACGACAGGTTCGACCGACACCCAACCAGCATCCCACGCCCGCCCCCGCCCCGCGTCGAAGAGCTTCTTGATCGCCCTGATGGTAAAGGTCACGGCCGGTGGCGTCGGTCAGTGTTTCCGAATCGGTCGCGATCGCCTGGCTGTCGTGGGATCGGCTCGGCGTCGTCGGAGGCTCGGATCGTTGGTTCTCGGCCGGCGAATCCGGCCATCGAAGACGAGCCCGCGATGAGCCTCGGGCGGTCAGTGGTGAGGGACGGTGGCTATGCCGGTTGTGGTGCGGACTATGGCTATGTCTCCTTCCTGGTCGGTGCGGTGGACCTGGGTGTGGAGGCGGTGCAGGAGCGTGAGGGTCGTCAGGGACGGGTGACCGTAGTCGTTGTGCTTGCCGACCGAGATCAGGGAGACGGAGGCTTGGGCTGCGGCCAGAAAGCGGGCGTCCTGGCTGCGGGAACCGTGGTGCGGGACCTTCAGGACGTGGACGGGTGGGACGGCCGGCTCCAGGGCGCGTTGGGCGTCGGCTTCGACGTCTCCCGCGAGGAGGGCGCTGAAGCCGGGCTTGCGGGCGACGAGGACCACGCTGGCGTTGTTGATCGTGGTGCCGTCGTCCTTGGCGGAGAGGGCCGGGCCGGTGGCCGGGGCGAGGACGGAGAGCGTCAGGTCACCGATGCGCCATTGCTGGCCCGCCTGCGCCGGTCGGATGGGCAGGCCGAGGGCGAGGCGCGCTTCGCGGCCGGACGTGCGCGACGTCGTCAGGACGGTGTGGACGTCGCGGCCGTGCAGGACACCGGACGTGCCGTTGATGTGGTCGGCGTGCGGGTGGGTCAGGACGACCAGCGGGACGTCGGCGACGCGGAGGCGTCGCAGGCAGCGGTCGACCAGGGCCGGATCGGGGCCGGTGTCGACGACGACGGCCTGGCCGGGGCCCGTGGACAACGCGAGCGCGTCGCCTTGACCGACGTCACAGGCGACCAGCTGCCAGCCCGGCGGGGGCCACCCGGGGGCCGTCACGCGCATGACCACGACGGCGATGAAGACCCCGGTGATGGCGGCGGCCGCGACCAGGCGCAGGCGGCGGCTGCGCAGGATCAGGACGGCGACCCCCACGGCGATGAGAAGGGTGGCGGCGCCGAGCGCGCCACCGGCCCAGGGGATCGTGGCGTAGGGCAGGTCGGCGGCGGTGCGGGCGACGCGGATGATCCAGCCGACGGCCAGACCGGCGGGCCACACGATCAACCTGGCGAGCGGCGGCGAGAGGAGCGCGGTCGCGGCGGCCAGGGCGCCGAGGAGGGTGGCGGGGGCGACGGCGGGGGCGGCCAGCAGGTTCGCGAACACCGAGACGACGCCCACCTCGCCGGAGAGCATCACCAGGACCGGGGCCACGGCGAGCTGGGCGGCGGCCGCGACGGCGACGGCGTCGGCGAGGGGGCCGGGCATCCGGCGCGCCAGCCGTTCGCGCCACGGCGGCGCCAGGACGAGCAGGCCCGCGGTCGCCAGGACCGAGAGCGCGAACCCGTACGAGCGGGCGAGTCCGGGGTCGATCAGGACGAGGATGAGCACGGCGGCGGCCAGGGCGGGCACACCCTGACGGCTCCGTCCGGTGAACAGCGCCAGCATTCCGATGAGGCCCATGACCGCCGCCCTGAGGACGCTCGGCTCCGGACGGGCGACCACGACGAACGCGAGCACCGCGAGCACGGCGACGGGTGGGGCGCGTCGCCGTCCGAGGCCGGCGAGGTGGCACAGCCCGACGACGGCGCCGATGACGATCGCCAGGTTCGCGCCCGAGACGACCAGGAGGTGGCTGAGCCCGGCGGCGCGGAAGTCGTCGGCCAGTTCCGGGTCGAGGAGGGACGTGTCGCCGACGACCATGCCGGGCAGCACGCCGCGCTGGTCGGGCGGGAGCCGCGCCGACGCGGCCCGCAGCCTCGCCCGCACGTGTTCGGCGGCGCGCTGGACCGTGGACGGCGGTCCGAGGACCGCCGGCGGGCCTTGGACGATCACGACCGCGGCGAGCAGGTCGGCGCCCCTGGGCAGGACGAACCGGCCATGGAGCCGCACCCGCTGGCTGGGGACGAGCCGAAGCCATCGGTCATCACCCGCGATCAGCAGCACGGGGACGCGCACCTTGGCCTTCGGGACCGCCTCCACCCGCGCCCGGAGGATGATCGTCCGCCGGCCGCTTCCGGGTTTCGCCTGCGGGTCGCCCGTCACCACCGCCTCCGCGGTCGCGTTTCGGCCTTGACGGGCGAGATCTCGCACCGGCCCCGTGTCGACGGCCGTGGCGCGCAACGCCACTCCCGCCGCCGACGCCGCGACGCACACGAGGACGACCCCGGCCGGCCCCCTCCGCGAGAGCCTGCCCCGTGGGCTCGCGGCCCCTGGGGCGGCGGCCGTCCCATCAGGGCCCGGACGGGCGGGCGAATGTCCGTTGGTCCTGCGTGGACGGCGATGTGTCGCCAGGAGGCAGACGGCCGTGAGGGCCGTGGTGGCGGCGAGGACGTAGGTGAGGGACGCGGGGAGGCCGATGGTCGCGGCGGCGGTGAGCCAGGTGGCGAGCGCCGGGGCGAGCAGGCGGAGGTCGTGGGTCATACGCGGACCATCGGCTTCAGGTCGGTGAAGCGGCGGGCCCCGATGCCGCTGACGTCCTGGAGCTGCTCGACCGAACGGAAGCCGCCCTGCCGGGTGCGAAAGTCGACGATCCGCTGGGCGAGGACGGGGCCGACGCCGGGGAGGTCGTCCAGCTGGTCGGCGGTGGCGGTGTTGAGGTCGAGCGGGGTGCCGGGCGCGGTGGAGGCGCCCGGCTGCGGCGGTGCTCCGGGGGCGGGTGCGGGGCCTCGGACGCCCACCGGGATCTGTTCGCCGTCCACCAGCTTCCGGGCGAGGTTGAGGTCACCGGTCTTCGCGCCCGGGCGGACGCCACCGGCCGCTTTGATCGCCTCGGCGACCCGGGAGCCGGACGGCAAGGTGATCACCCCTGGATGCTTGACCTTGCCGAGGACGTGGACGACCACCGACGAGCCGGCCGCCGCCGGGCTCGCGGAGACCGAGGGCCGGACGTCGGCGAGGGTGGCGCTCGCGAGCGGGGCGGCGGTGGACGGCCGAGGTCGCGGCCGCGCCAGCCACAGATAGCCGGCGGCCACGACGGCGGCGATCAAGCCGATGACGACGAGGACGCGGAGGTTCGACCGGTCGGGCCCGGATCGTAAGCGGGCCGACGGCGGCGTCTCGGGAGGGCGCAGCCGGCCCATCAGGGCGTGCAGCCGGTCCCGGGTGTCGGTTCTCATGAGCCAGACGGTAGGCGCGGCCCGAGACCCGCCGCGCACGCTCCGGCAATTGTGGATAACTCCGCGTCAGCGGCTCGCGGAGCGAAAGCGAGGGGTTCAGAGTCGGGGTGCGACGACGACGCACAGCATGCCGGGGCCCACGTGGGCCCCGATGACCGGGCCGACTTCGCCCACATGGACGTCCTGGACGCGCGGGATGCGCTCGCGGAGCCGTGCGGCGAGGGATTCGGCGCGGGCGGGGGCGCCGAGGTGCTGGACGCCGAGGTCGACCCTCCGGTCGGCCGCCTCGGTGACCGCCAGTTCTTCTAGCCGCGCCAGGGCGCGCGTGGAGGTCCGGACCTTCTCCAGCGGTTCGATGCGGCCGTCGGTGATGTCGAGGAGGGGTTTCACCATGAGCGCGGAGCCGAGCAGGGTGGTGGCGGCGCCGATCCGTCCACCGCGGCGCAGGTGCTCAAGGGTGTCGACGTACAGGAGCGTCCGGGTGAGCCTGGCCCGGCGTAGGGCGGCGTCCGCGGCCTGCCGTCCCGTCCCGCCGGACGTGGCGGTGGCGGCCGCGGAGAGGGCCGCGAACCCGAGACCCATCCCGACGGTTCCGCTGTCGACGACCTCTACGGGGACGGGCGCGTCGCCGGCGGCGAGCCGTGCCGCCTCTACCGTCCCGGACATGGCGGCGGACAGGTGTATCGAGACGACTTCGCTGGCGCCCGCGTCGGCGGCGGCATTGTAGGCGTCCGCGAAGCGTCCCGGAGAGGGACGGGACGTCGTGACGGGGTGCCACTCCTGCAGCGCTTTGGCCGCCTCGGTATCGGTGATTTCGCCTTCGTCCAGGGAGGCGCCGTCGACGGCGAGTCGCAACGGTACGACGGTCAGCCCGTACCGTTCGGCGACGCCCGGCGGAAGGTAGGCGGTCGAGTCGGTGACGACCGCGACGGCGCTGCCCATGGCGGGACGCTACCCAACGCTGCCGGGAGCGTGGGTCAGGGCTGAACGGGTACGCCGCCGCGCCAGATCCGCAGGGCGCGGAGGCCGAACGCCCAGGCGAACGCGCCCTCGTGGTCGGCGTCCCACAGGACGATGTCGGCGAGCATGCCCGGCGCGAGCGATCCGCGGTCGCCGACGCGCAGGGCCGCCGCTCCGCCGAGCGTGGCGGCACGGAGCGCCTCGGTGACGCTGAGCCCGAACATCGCCACCGACAGCCCGATGACGAGAGGCATGGACGTGATGCCGCACTGGCCGGGGTTGTGGTCGGTGCCGAGGGCGACGGTGACGCCGCGGTCGAGCATCTGCCGGACGGGCGCGGGCGCGCGGCTGCTGTTGAGGGCGCTGCCGGGGCAGACGGTGGCGGTGACGCCGGCGTGGGCGAGGGCCTTGATGTCGTCGTCGTTGGCCTGGGTGAGCAGGTCGGCGGACGCGCAGCCGACCTCCGCCGCGACCTGCGCGGCGCCGACGCGTTCGTTGGCGCAGGCGTGCATGCGGGCCTTCAGGCCGGCGCGCTTGCCGGTGAGCAGGAGGGCGCGGGCCTCTTCGGCGGTGAAGTGGCCCTCGTCGCAGTAGACGTCGATCGAGTCGGCGCCCGCCACTGCGGCGTCGCCCGCCCACAGACGGACGGCCTCGATGTAGTCGCGGCGGCGTCCGAAGAACTCGGGCGGCAGGATGTGCGCCGCGAGGAACGTCGCGTGGATGCGCGGCATGGACGGTTCGCCCTCCAGCGACCGCAGCATCCGGATGTCGGCGAGTTCGCCGTCGCGGGTGAGGTGGTAGCCGGTCTTGGCCTCGACGGTGGTGGTCCCTGCGAGGATCCACTGGCGGAGCCGTTCGCGGACGCCGTTGCAGAGCGTCCATGGGTCGGTGCCCCGGGTGACGGTCACGGTGGAGTTGACGCCGCCGCCCGCCGCGGTGATGGCGGAGTGGGACGAGCCGCTGGTGCGCATGGCGAGTTCGGCCCAGCGGTTGCCCGCGTAGACGGGGTGGGAGTGCGCGTCGATGAGCCCTGGCGTGACCAGGCCGCCGCCGAGGTTCTCCACGTGGTCGACGTCGACGATGTCGTCGATGATGCCGGGGACGCGCTGCGGCAGGTCGGACGCGGGCCCGGCCCAGACGATGCGGTCGTCGTGGATGAGCACGGCCGCGTTGCTGCAGACGTCGGTGCCCGTCCAGAGCCTGCCGATGTTCGTCAACAGCCGTACGGTCATAGGGTCACCGACCCGGGTGGGGCATGGCGCGCTTCAGCGCGGTACCGGGCGCCGTGTGGCGATGGTGCGGGCCGGTGTCTGCCCTCGTTCCCGTGGTGGGACCTGCCTTGCCTGTGTGGCGGGCCACTTGCTCTCGATCTCGCGCTGGACCTGTCATGCGTGGGCCACCTGCTCTCGATCCGAAACGCCGACTGGATGCCGGCGACTCACCGTCGGTGGGTCGGGTGATCGGGCGACCACCACTGGCAACGAGACCGGAGATATCGGTTTCGTCACGGTAGTGCACTGAAGGCCCGTCGGACAACCTCTGATCGCAGCGCATCGACAGCCCTCACCCCGCCCCTTAGCTCTACGACCGTACGGATTCCAACCGGACCGTCAAGCCGATTGGGGAAGCTGTCACCGTTCGGCGACCAGGATGAACCGAGGGACGAATTCCAGACGCGTCCGAACACCGTGCTGGGCGGGACCGAAATTCAGGGCGTCCGTCCGGAACCGTTCCGGCCTCGCCGTCCGCGAAGGCCCGCCGGGCCTCTAGAAAGGCCCGGCGGACCTCCGGCGGGACGGTGAGGACGTCATAGGGTCGGCGTCACGGTTTCATAGCGGGCGAGTTCCCCCGCGAGGTCCACCGGCATCCTGGCGTGGAGCAGCGTGCCCTCGGCCAGATGCTCCTGCTTGAGCACCTCGCCTCGCTCGTGCACCTGCGCGACGAGGTCGCCGCGGTCGTACGGCACCACGACGTGCAGCTCGCTCTCCAGTCCGGGCAGGTCGGCCTCGATGGCCGCGCGCAGCTCCTCGATGCCGAACCCGGTGCGGGCGGACACGACGACGCTGCGCTGTTCGCGGCGCTGGAGCCGGGCGATCGCGAGGTCGTCGGCGGCGTCGGCCTTGTTGATCACGACGAGCTCGGGGATCGCGTCGGCGCCGATCTCCCGCAGCACCTCGCGGACGGCGTCGATCTGCGCCTCGGGGGCGGGATCGGAGCCGTCCACGACGTGCAGGATCAGCCCGGCGTCGGTGACCTCCTCCAGCGTCGAGCGGAACGCCTCGACGAGCTGGTGCGGCAGGTGCCGGACGAACCCGACGGTGTCGGCCAGGGTGTAGGCGCGGCCGCCCGGCGTCTCGGCGCGCCTGACGGTCGGGTCGAGGGTGGCGAACAGCGCGTTCTCCACCAGGACCCCGGCGCCGGTGAGCCGGTTGAGCAGGGACGACTTGCCCGCGTTGGTGTAGCCGGCGATGGCGACGGCGGGCACCGCGTGGCGGCGCCGCTCGCCGCGCTTGGTGTCGCGCGACTTGGCCATCTCGGCGATCTGCCGGCGGAGCTTGGCCATCCGGGTGCGGATCCGCCGCCGGTCCAGCTCGATCTTGGTCTCGCCGGGACCGCGGCCGCCGATGCCGACGCCTCCGGCGGCGCGCCCGCCGACCTGCCTGGACAGGTTGCCGCCCCAGCCGCGCAGCCGCGGCAGCAGGTAGTCGAGCTGCGCGAGCTCGACCTGCGCCTTGCCCTCGCGGCTCTTGGCGTGCTGGGCGAAGATGTCCAGGATCAGCGCGGTCCGGTCGATCACCTTGACCTGGACGGTCTCCTCCAGGTGCCGCAGCTGGCTCGGGGCCAGCTCGCCGTCGCAGATGACGGTGTCGGCGCCGGTGGCGATGACGATGTCGCGCAGCTCCGCGGCCTTGCCGGAGCCGATGTAGGTGGCCGGATCGGGACGGCCCCGCCGCTGGATGAGGCCCTGAAGCACCTCCGAGCCCGCGGTCTCGGCGAGGAGCGCCAGCTCGCGCAGGGAGTTCTCGGCGGTTTCGGCGGTGCCGTCCGTCCATACGCCGACGAGGACGACCCGCTCCAGCCGGAGCGCGCGGTACTCGACCTCGGTGACGTCGGTCAGTTCGGTGGACAGGCCCGCGATGCGGCGCAGTGCGCGCCGGTCGTCGAGGTCGAGTTCGCCCGTCAGGGGCTCGTACTCGGGTGCGTCCTGAGTGTCGAACTCGGTCTGGTCTGCAGAGAAAGGTTGAGTCATATGTCCTCAGTGCAACGCCGCGGTGCGGCCGTGTCTTCCCGCCGATCGTCTCACGCGCCGCCACGCTGGTCACGCGGTTATCCGCGCCGTCTGGGGCAACCCCCGCTTTGACCGCGCTCATCGCGGCCAAGTAGCGTTCTCCACATAACAGAAGTGGAATTTCACGATACGAAAGGGAAGGCTGATGGCTGGACTTGACGGCATCGAGGTCACCGGACCCCTCGGCGATCGGTACGAGGAGATCCTGACCCCCGAGGCGCTCGGCCTGCTCGCCTCCCTGCAACGCGAGCTCGGCGCGCGGCGCGCGGAGCTGCTGGCGGCCCGCGCGGAGCGCCAGCGGGCCCTCTCCGCGGGCGGCACGCTCGACTTCCTCCCCGAGACGGCGAACGTCCGGGAGGACGACTCCTGGCGTGTCGCCGATCCCGCCCCCGGTCTGGAGGACCGCCGCGTCGAGATCACCGGCCCGACGGACCGGAAGATGACGATCAACGCGCTGAACTCCGGCGCCAAGGTGTGGCTGGCCGACTTCGAGGACGCCAACACCCCGCTCTGGAACAACATGATCGAGGGGCAGCTCAACCTGCGGGACGCCCTCGACCGCGCCATCGACTTCACCGACGGCAAGAGCGGCAAGTCCTACGCCCTCAAGGACGACGCCGAACTCGCGACCATCGTCGTCCGGCCGCGCGGCTGGCACATGGACGAGAAGCACCTCCTCATCGACGGCGAACCCATGTCCGGTTCGCTCTTCGACTTCGGCCTGTACTTCTTCCACAGCGCCCGCAGGCAGCTGGCCAAGGGCAAAGGCCCGTACTACTACCTGCCGAAGATGGAGAGCCACCTTGAGGCGCGGCTCTGGAACGACGCGTTCAACCTCGCCCAGGACGCCCTGGACATCCCGCGCGGCACGATCCGCGCGACCGTGCTCATCGAGACGATCCCGGCCGCGTTCGAGATGGAGGAGATCCTCTACGAGCTGCGCGACCACTCCGCCGGCCTCAACGCCGGCCGCTGGGACTACCTGTTCTCCGTGATCAAGAAGTTCCGCGACCGGGGGCCGGACTTCGTCCTCCCCGAGCGCAACGCGATCACGATGACCGCGCCGTTCATGCGGGCCTACACCGAACTGCTCGTCCGGACGTGCCACAAGCGCGGCGCGCACGCGATCGGGGGGATGGCGGCGTTCATCCCGTCCCGCCGCGACGAGGAGGTCAACAAGATCGCGCTGGAGAAGGTCCGGGCCGACAAGACCCGCGAGTCCGGCGACGGCTTCGACGGCTCCTGGGTCGCGCACCCCGACCTCGTCCCCGTCTGCCGCGAGGTCTTCGACGGCGTCCTCGGCGACCGGCCGAACCAGCGCGACAGGCTCCGCGAGGACGTCCAGGTCTCCGCCGCCGACCTGCTCGACATCAAGGCCACCCCCGGCGACATCACCGAGGCGGGCCTGCGCAACAACATCGACGTCGCGCTGCGCTACCTCGCCACCTGGCTGGACGGCGCCGGCGCGGTCGCCATCCACAACCTGATGGAGGACGCCGCGACCGCCGAGATCTCCCGCTCCCAGGTGTGGCAGTGGATCTACAACGGCGTCGCCACCGCCGAGGGCCGGAAGATCACGAAGGAATGGGTCGAGCGGCTCCTCGACGAGGAACTCGCCAAGATCCGCGACGAACTCGGCCAGTCCTACAACGAACCCCGCTACAACCAGGCCGTGACCCTCTTCAAGGACGTCACCCTCGCCGACGAGTACTCCGAATTCCTCACAACCCCGGCCTACGAACAGATGGAGTAATTCCCAGGGGGATGTTGCCCATGGGGGCGACCCCCTGGAACCCCCCTTGCGGCCCAGCTTAGGTTCGGGCCAGGGGCGGAGTGGTGTTCACCGTCCAGGGACCGGCTTCAACCGATCTTGCGGGGTGTCCGAGGGCGGAGGATGGTGGTAGGGATGGAACCCATGCTCACAGCGCTCGTGTCCCGGCTGATTGGGATCGTCGGGGGTGAGCGGGTGATCACTGATGCGGTGCGGCTGCGTACGTATGAGTGCGACGGGCTGACCAACCATCGGTCGACGCCCGCGGTCGTCGTGCTGCCCGGCAGCGCCGAGGAGGTCGCCGCGATCGTGCGGGCGTGCGCGGTGGCCGGGGTCCCGTACGTGGCGCGCGGGTCCGGGACGGGCCTGTCCGGCGGGGCGCTCCCCCGCGCGGACGGGGTGCTGATCGTCACGTCGCGGATGCGCCGGATCCTGGAGATCGACATCCCTGGGCAGCGGGCCGTCGTGGAGCCCGGAGTGATCAACCTGGACGTGACGCGGGCCGTCCGGGCGTACGGGTACTACTTCGCGCCCGATCCGTCCAGCCAGCAGATCTGCTCGGTCGGCGGGAACGTGGCGGAGAACTCCGGTGGCGCGCACTGCCTGAAGTACGGGTTCACCGCGCATCACGTGCTGTCCTGCGAGGTCGTGACGCCGGACGGGGAACTGGTGGAGCTGGCGGCGGACGGGCCGGGCTACGACCTGCTCGGCGTGTTCGTCGGGGCGGAGGGCACGCTCGGCATCACCACCAAGATCACGGTACGGCTGACGCGGGTGCCGGAGACTGTGCAGACGCTGCTGGCGGCGTTCGAGTCGATCGAGGCGGGCGGCGGCGCCGTGTCGGCGATCATCGGCGCGGGCGTCGTCCCGGCGGCGATCGAGATGATGGACGCGCTGTCGATCGAGGCGGCGGAGGCGGCGGTGCGCTGCGAGTATCCGCCGGGCGCGGGCGCGGTGCTGATCGTGGAGCTGGACGGCCCCGAGGCGGAGGTGGCGGCGCAGTTCGCCGAGGTGGAGCGGCTGTGCCGGGACGCGGGCGCGTTCGAGATCCGCGTCGCCGCGGACGACGCCGAACGCGCGCTGATCTGGAAGGGGCGCAAGTCGGCGTTCGCGGCGGTCGGCCGGATCAGCCCCGCCTACATCGTCCAGGACGGCGTGATCCCGCGGACGTCCCTGCCGCGGGTGCTGGCGAGCATCGACGCGCTGTCGGCCGAGTCGGGGGTGCGGGTGGCGAACGTGTTCCACGCGGGCGACGGGAACCTGCATCCGCTGGTGCTGTTCGACGACGCCGAGCCGGGCGCGGAGGAGCGCGCCGAGGCGGTCTCGGGCGCGATCCTCGACCTGTGCATCGAGCACGGTGGCTCGATCACGGGCGAGCACGGCGTCGGCGTGGACAAGTCCCGCTACATGCCGCGCATGTTCACCGACGCGGATCTGGACACGATGCAGATGGTCCGCTGCGGTTTCGACCCCGCGGGGCTGTGCAACCCAGGAAAGGTGTTCCCCACGCCGCGCCTGTGCGGCGAGGTGCCCGGTGTGCGCAGGGGCGCCCACCCGTACGAGGGAAAGGCGGACCTTTTCTGATGCGGCCCCTGGACGCCCTGGCGAAGGTCTGCGGCGACGTACGGCCCGGTGACCCGGCGGAGGGCGTGCTCGGTGTCGAGCCCGCCCTGGTCGCCGCGCCGGAGAACGTGACCGAGGCCGCCGATGTCATGCGCGTCGCAGCCGAGAATGGGCTGGCGGTCGTCCCGCGTGGCGCCGAGACCCGCCTGGACTGGGGCGCGCCTCCGGAGCGGTGCGATCTGCTGGTCGACACCCACCGGCTGGACGGTCTCATCGAACACGCCGCAGGCGACCTTGTGGCGAAGGCGGAGGCGGGCCTGCCGATGGACCGGTTCGGCGAGAGGCTCGCAGAACGAGGACAACGGCTCGCCCTAGACGTTCCCCTGCCGGGCTCCACCGTCGGCGGCACGATCGCCACCGGAGCGGCGGGGCCGCTTCGTTCCCTTTACGGGACGCCCCGCAACCTGGTCATCGGGCTGACGATCGTCCGGGCGGACGGCCAGATCGCGCGTTCCGGCGGGAAGGTCGTCAAGAACGTCGCCGGTTACGATCTCGGACGGCTTTTCGCCGGCTCGTTCGGAACGCTCGGTCTCATCGTCGACGCCACGTTCCGCCTGCACCCCGTTCCCGAGGCCACGGCCTTCGTGGTCTGCGCCGTCAGCGGTGCCGAGGACGCGCATGACGCCGTCCAGACCGTTCTGCACTCCGCTGTAGCGCCGAGCGCGGTGGAGTACATCGGCCCGGGGACGGTCGCGGTCCTCTTGGAGGGCGTCGCGGACGGTGTCGCCGCGCGCGCTCGGCAGATCGCAGATCTCCTCGGCGAGAACGCCGAAATCATGGCCGCCGCGCCGGAGGGCTGGGGGCTCTACCCGGACGGCACCACCCTCATCGACATCAGCGCCCCGCCGTCCGCCTTCCGCGAACTCCTCACCGTGCTCGGCACGGATATCGCCGTTACTTGGAGCGGCAGCGGGCAAGGCCACGTGGGTCTTCCCTCCGGGTCGACAGTGGACGACGTCGCGCACGTCCTGGGGCGCCTCAGGGACGTTCTGGGACGGCACCGCGGCGGCGCCGTCGTCCGCTACACGCCGGAAGAGGTGCGCGGCGAGATCGACCTGTGGGGGCCGGTTCCGGCGCTCGCGCTGATGCGGCGTGTGAAAGACCAGTTCGACCCGGACCATCGGCTGTCCCCCGGCCGTTTCGCTGGAGGGATCTGATGAGCGCCGAGGACGACCTGCCAAAGCTGCTCGGCGACTGCGTGCACTGCGGTTTCTGCTTGCCGACGTGCCCGACGTACGTCCTGTGGGGCGAGGAGATGGACTCGCCCAGGGGCCGCATCCACCTCATGCAGCAGCACGTGGACGGAGCACCCCTCAGCGACCCTATGGTGGAGCATTTCGACCGCTGCCTGGGCTGCATGGCGTGCGTGACGTCCTGCCCTTCCGGCGTGCAGTACGACCGGCTCATCGAGATGACCCGCGCCGACGTCGAACGTGAGCATCCTCGTCCGCTGAAGGAACGTGCCATAAGGGAACTGGTCTTCCAGCTGTTCCCGTACAGGCGGCGGCTTCGGGCTCTACGCGGGCCCTTGCGCGCGTACCAGAAGTCGGGTCTGGGACGTCTCGTCCGGGGCAGCGGCCTTTTGGAGCGCGTTTCGCCGTCCGTCGCCGCGATGGAGCGGCTCGCACCTCCCCTGGGCAAGGCGCCGAGACTGCCCGAACGCGTCGCGGCGCGTGGCGGGCACCGTGCCACGGTCGGGATGCTGACCGGCTGCGTCCAGGCGGAGTTCTTCCCCGGCGTCAACACGGCCACGGCGCGTGTCCTGGCGCTGGAGGGCTGCGACGTCGTCATCCCCAGGGAGCAGGGGTGCTGCGGCGCGCTCTCCATGCATTCCGGCCGCGAGGACGAGGCCCGCGCCTTCGCCCGCCGGACGATCGAGATGTTCGAGGCCGTGGACGTCATCGTCGTGAACTCCGCGGGCTGCGGGTCGGCGATGAAGGAGTACCGAGCGCTGCTCGCCGACGATCCCGCCTGGGCGGGGCGGGCGGACGCGCTGTCGGCCAAGACCCGCGACTTCGCGGAGTTCCTCACCGAGCTCGGGCCCCGCGCGGAACGCCGGCCCGTCCCGGTCACCGTCGCCTACCACGACGCGTGCCATCTGGCCCACGCGCAGGGCATCCGCAGCCAGCCCCGGGCCCTGCTCGCCGCGATACCCGAGTTGACCGTCCGCGAGATCGCCGAACCGGACATCTGCTGCGGCTCCGCCGGGACCTACAACCTGTTCCAGCCGGAGGCCGCCGGCGACCTCGGCGACCGCAAGGCGGTGAACGTCGACGCCACCGGAGCCGAACTACTGGTCGCCGCCAACCCCGGCTGTTCCATGCAGATCGCCACCGCGCTGCGGCGGCGCGGCGCCGAGATCGCCGTCGCGCACACCGCGCAGGTGCTGGACGCCTCCCTGCGGGGGCTCGGTCGCGACCCCCTCCTCGCACGCGATTCGTAAGCCCCTGACCTGGGACATCACCGATCCGGTCGTCCGGTATCGTGTCCGACTGCTTGAGATGGGACGCGCTTACTGAGCCTGGAGTGGGCCCGAGGGAGCACGCAGAATCATGTCCACCAGCTATCGACCGAACCGTTCACACCGCCGGAGAAAGAGCGGCAAAGCCGGGCGGATCGGGCTCGCCGGCACGCTCGCCGGAGCCGTCGGGATCGCCGCCGTGGCCGCCGGGATCGTCGTCTTCCGGCCGGACTCCGACTCCGGTGAGGAGCCCGCCCGGCAAACGTCGGCCGGGCAGGGCGGCGCGGGCACGCGCGGCCCGTCCGTCCCCGCGCCGAAGGCGGGTCCGCCGATCGGCTTCACGACGCCGGAGGGCTACGGCTACACCCTCGCCGCCGTCAAGGCCGGGACGGACCGGCAGCCGCTCGGCGCCACCGGGGCCCCGCCGTCCGGCACGACGTACGCCTTCGCGGACTACGTGCTGACCAACAGCCAGCGGCGGCCCGTGCTGCTGGACTATCCCGCCGACCTGTTCCTGCCGAAGGCGCGGGTCCCGGCGTCCACGCGTGAGCGGTGCATGCCGCAGCCGGGCATCCCCGACGACATGTGCACGCTCCCCAACCAGAGCAGGATCACCGCCCGGGTCGGCGGGGCGAAGGCGCCCGTCGACGAGAACGGCAGCACGATGATCCCGGCGGGCGGCTCGTATGTGGTGCGGATCGCCACCGAGCTCCCGGTCGACGACGACCTCTCCCCCGCCGACCTGCGGCTGTACGTGTGGAACGCGCGGTTCGCCAACGACCGCAAGGGCATTCGCCTCGCGTTTCCCTGAGCGACCCCCTGAGCCACGGGTGCCTACCGAGGGGTCGTGAACCCGATGTCCTGGTAGGCGGGCTCGAAGAAGCCGCAGGCGCCCAGATTGGCCAGGCCCGCGCGCGTGGCGACGAGTTGGGGACGCTGGTACAGCGGCAAGACCGACGCCTGGCGCCAGATGAGCCGGTCGGTTCTGTTCACAAGGACGTGAATTCTCGCCGGGTCGACCTCCGCGATGGCTCGATCCATGGCGGTGTCGATGGCCGCCGTGCCGACGCGGGCGTAGTTCTGCTGGACGCGGCCGCCGCGCGATCGTGCGAAGACCGACTGCATCGGCGACACCGGAAAGGACGTGCCCAGCCAGGAGAACGGGACGATATCGAAGTTCCCCGGCGCCACGTACCGGTCGAACGCGTCGTCGGCGGGCACGGGCAGGATGTCCACGCGAACGCCTATGCGTTCGAGCAGGGCGCGGGTCAGTTCCCCTTCCCGCTTACTGATCGGGACACCTGACGGAACGACGAAGCGTAGGGAGAGCGTGCGTCCCGCCTTGGTTCGGTACTTGCCGTGGAGCGTCCAGCCTGCCTCGTCCAGAAGTCTTCTGGCACGGGCCGGGTCGTACGTACCGAGGTCCCCGGAGTTGTCCTGATAGCCGTCTTGGGTGTTGACGTAGAAATGGTTGCCGAGAGTCTGCACGGCCACCCCGAGACCGGACAGGTCGGCCCTGGCGAGGACGCGCCGGTCGATGCCGAGCACGACGGCCCGCCGCACCCGAGCATCGGACAGCACGGGCCCGGCGGCGTTGAATGTGAGGTGGCGCCAGTCCGGGCCACCTGCCCGCCGCACGGCCGCCCCTGGAACACCCTGGACGCGTTTCAGGGCACCGGCGTCGAGACCGATGTCCATGAGGTCGATCTCGTCGTTGGCGAACGCGCCGGGCATCGCGGTGGTGTCCATGGCGCGGTAGACGATGCGGTCGAGTTTCGCCGGGGCGCCCCACCAGACGGGGTCGCGGACGATGGTGATGGCCTTGGCCGTCCGGTCGATTCCCTGGAATTTGAACGGTCCGGCTGTGGTGGGGAGCCGGTTCACCCAGCCGGTGTTGAAGGCGCGTGGAGTGGCGTAGGCGGTGGCCGGGTAGAGCGGGCTGAACAGGCTGCGCCAGTCCGCGTAGGTCCCGTCGAATGTCACTTTCACCGCGTGTTCGCCTGGGCCTCGTTCGATGCGCTTGATTCGCCGGTAGCCCGTGACGGTGGAGACCTCGTATCGCGGGTCACGTCCAGAGAGCGCGCGTGCCTGCGCCATGAAATCGGCATATCCGAGGGAACGGCCGTCCGACCACTTCGCCTGTGGGTTGAGCCGGTAGGTCACAGTCTGGCCGTGCTTGGTGCGCTTCACCTTCGCCGATCGCAGATATTCGGGGACGGGACGCGGAACGGCCTTCTCGTCAGCCCGCATCAGATACGGCAGGAGACCCTGAACGACGTGCTCCACGGCTCCTTTTGTGCCGTTGACGTGGTTGAAGTTCCACTGGGACGGGAATTCCGGCAGCGGCCAGCGCAGCGTCCCACCGTCCACGACACGGTCACGCGGAGTCGGATTGACGTCGGACGCTGGAAGCCGTCCAGAGATCGCGTGGGTATCTGGCTCCCCCGCACTACTGCAACCGCCCACGGCCACCACCAACGGGATGCCTACGAGTATGCGTTTCATCGTGCGACCTCGGCGTCGACAAGCGGATGGTGACAGGCGACTGACTGATCGGCGTCCGTCCCAGGCCGCAGCGGACGGGGAACCGGATCGCGTTCCTCACAAAGGCGTCCGTTGGTGGCAGGAAGCGTGGTGTAGCGCGGGCAACGGGAACGGAACCCGCATCCCGTGGTCGAAGACACAAGGTCTGGCAACGGGGCCGCGTCTAGTAGAGCGCGTGTGTACGGGTGGGCGGGGGCTTCGTACACGTCGTCCACCGAACCGATCTCAACGATGCGTCCCGCGTACATGACGGCGATCCGGTCAGCGATCCGGTGGACGAGTGCCAGGTCATGAGCGACCAGCAGATAAGCCAGACCGAGTCGCTCTTTCAGTTGCTCCAGTACGCCCATGATGTCGGCTTGGATTGAAGCGTCCAGGGCCGAGACAGGCTCGTCCAGGAGCAAGAGACGCGGCTCCAAGGCCAACGCTCTGGCGATGCCCACTCGCTGCCTTTCCCCACCTGAGAGGGCACGCGGGAATCGCTGTGCGTGCTTGGACTCCAAGCCCACCAGGTCCAACAGCTCTCTGACGCGTCCACCGATCCTGGACCGCGGTACGCCGTGCGTGGTCAGTGGTTCGGCGAGGATGGCCGCTACACGCATCCGCGGGTCAAGGGACGAATACGGGTCCTGGAACACGACCTGGACATCGCGCCGCAAAGCCTTGCGCTGGGCGGAACTCAGGGCGGCCGTGTCGTGCCCGAAGACGGTGATACGTCCGTGCTGCGGGCGCGACAGGCGCAGGATCTCCAGCAGGGTCGTGGTCTTGCCGCACCCCGATTCCCCCACGAGCGCGAGTGTCTCGCCCTCCCTGACATCGAATCCGACGCCGTCGACGGCCCGCACCGTCTCGGCCTTCCGGCGCGGGAAGGAGCCCCGGTAGAGCGGATAGTGACGGACGAGGCCCTCCACCTCCAGCACGGTCCGGCGCCCGGAACGCTCAGTCTCGCGAACGCGCGCCTTTTCCCTACGCGGTGCCGGCCGGTCGATCTGTCCGACCGGCCCTTGCTCGACGGCACGTCCCGCGTGCATCACCATCACGCGGTCGGCGGATCCGGCGATGACGTCCAGGTCGTGGCTGATCAGCACGATCGCGGCTCCGATGGTCTCCGCCGCGAGCCGCCGCAGCAGGTCCAGGACCTGTGCTTGGACGGTCACGTCCAGCGCGGTCGTCGGCTCGTCCGCGACGATGACGCCCGGATCGTTGGCGATCGCCATGGCGATCAACACGCGCTGCCGCATACCGCCGGAGAGCTCGTGCGGGTACGCGCGCACCCGCCGGGCGGCTCCGGGGACGCCGACCAGGTCGAGCAGGTCGACCGCCCGCGCACGCGCGGCCACGCGCGTGGTCCTCGAGTGGATCCGGACCGCCTCCGCGACCTGATCGCCGACCGTGTGGACGGGGGTGAGCGCCGACAGCGGATCCTGGAAGATCATCGACAGGTCCCCGCCGCGTATCCGGGAGAGTTCGGCGTCCGATCTCCCGAGCAGCTCCTCGCCGCGCAGCCGCACGGAGCCCGTCGCGCGGGCGTCCTCCGGGAGGAGTCCCATCACCGCGAGGGCGAGGGCGGTCTTCCCCGAGCCCGACTCGCCGACGACTCCCAGCACCTCGCCCGGCTCGACCACGAAACTCACCCCGCGCACGGCGCGCACGTCCGGCGCGTAGCGAACCGTCAGATCCGTCACCCGCAGGACGCTCAACGCGCGCCTCCCGAGCCCGGGTCGAGGACGTCGCGCAACCCGTCGCCCAGCAGGTTCGCGGCCAGCACGATCACGACCAGCAGCCCGGCGGCGAAGCCGAACGGCCACGGGCACGCGGCGGCGGCGCCCTGCCCGTCGGCGATCAGCGTGCCGAGCGACACGTCCGGCGGGCGGACGCCGAGCCCCAGATACGACAGCCCGCCCTCCGCGACGATCGCGACGCCGACGTTGAGGCCCGCGTCGACGGCGAGCAGCGACGCGAGCCGCGGCAGCACATGCCGGACGATCACGCGCGGCGCGCTAACACCGGTGAACCGGGCGGCCAGCACGTATTCGCGGTCGCGCAGCGAGGACGTCATCGTCCGCACCATCCGCGCCGTGGTCATCCACATGAACGCGGCGAGCAGCGGCACGAGCGCGGGCGCGCGCCCGTCCAGGCGCGGGGCCAGCAGCACGACGACCAGGAACGGCGGCAGGACCAGCAGCAGGTCGACGCCCCGCATCAGGGTCCGGTCGAGGCGTCCGCCCGCGTATCCGGCCGCGGTCCCGACGGCGGCGGCGACCCCCGTCGAGATCACCGCGACCGCGAGGCCGATGAGCAGCGATGTGCGCGCTCCGCGCAGAGTGACGGCGAAGACGTCCCGTCCACCCTGCGTGGTGCCGAGCCAATGGTCCGTGGACGGCCCGGCCCCGAACGCAGCGAAGTCAGTGTCGTCCCACGCCCATGGCGATACGAGCGGCCCGGCGAAGACCAGCAGAAGCACCAACGCAAGCAGGACGAGCCCGGCAACGCCCCGACGGCTCCGGAGCAGGCTCATGCCACCGTCCGGACGCGCGGGTCGAGGACACCGTGCAGTACGTCCGAGACCAGCCCGGCCAGGACGACGCCGCACACCGCGACGCAGCCGATCGCCGCGACCGCGTTCACGTCCCCACGCGCGATGGAGTCGACGAGCCATTCACCGACCCCGTGCCAGCCGAAGACCTTCTCGATGAAGACGCCGCCGAGGATCGACAGTCCGAACGCGAAGGCGAAGTACGTCGTCATGGGTGCCAGTGCCGTCCGCAGGCCATGCCGCAGGAGCGCGCTGCGACGCCGTAACCCCTTGGCCCGTGCCGTACGTACGAAGTCGGCGTGCAGAACGTCCAGCATCATGGCGCGCTGGTAGCGGCAGTAGAGGCCGAGTTGTGCGAGCGCGATCGTGACCGTCGGAAGTAGTAAATGCCTGCCCCGGTCAGCAAGCCCGCCAAGCGCCCCATAGGACGCGCCAGGCGTGGACTCCCCAACCCACACGAAAACCCGTACGCCCGTAACGTCGTTCGCCGCGCTCGCGGCGATCTGCAACAGCAACGCCAGGACGAACACGGGCACGGCCAACAGCAGGCATGACCCGAGACTGATGAGCCGGTCGGCCGTGCGTCCGTGCCGCACCGCCGCGTAGGCGCCGAGGAGAACGCCCAGCACGCTCCCTAGGACGGTGCCCAGGAGCAGCAACCGCAGGCTCACCCCAAGCCGTCGCCACAGTTCCGCGTTGACCGCTTCGCCGTCCCAGGTACGGCCGAAGTCGCCGTGGACGACGCCCCGGGCCCAGGTCAGGTACCGGTCGGCCAGAGGTGTCCTGTCGTTGAGGTTGAGAGCGCTGAGCCGCGCGTCGATGACGGCCTCGGGCGGACGGGGCGCACGGCCCTCGAAGCCGGCGCGCGGATCGAGCGCGGCGGCGGCGACCACATAGGCGAGGCTCGTGGCCAGCACGGCCAGGACCAGATGGCTCGCCAGCCGCCGCAGCAGGAACGCCGCCATGTCTTCCCTTCGACCGCCCAGAAGAATCACAGAATGCTACTGAGCGATCACACACCGCGCGGGAAAACGGCAGATGTCAGGCCATGGCGGGTTCGCGATCCGGCTCGGACCTCTCACGGGAGCGCCGACGCAGGCCGCCGACCGCCAGAAGGCCGAACCCGGCGGCGGCCCACGCCGCCAGCACGGCCGCCGATCCGGCCGCGCCCGCGCCGTCGAAGAACGCGGTCGACCGCAGCAGCGTCACCGCGGCCCCGGGCGGAAGGATCTGGCCGATGTCGCCCCACGGTTGCGGAAGCATCTCCGGGGCCGAGGTGGCCGACGACAGCGGATTGCCGAGCAGCAGCATCGTCAGCGCGCCGACGCCGAGCCCGGCCCGTCCGACGGCGGCGGCCAGGCCGGCGACCGTGCCGGTCACGGCCAGGATGGTCAGCGACATCACCCCGGCGATCGCGAGGTAGGAGCCGGGCAGCACCGACAGCCAGCTCTGCGCGATCCCGGCGACGCCGAGAGCGCCGAGCCCGGCGAACAGGACCACCCCGGCGGCGCGCCACCCGGCCGCGGGGACCGCGAACGTCAGCAGCACAGAGGCGGCGAGGCTCGACATGATCAGCGGAAGCGCGAGCGCGCCGAACCCGGACCCGCGCGGGTCGTCGGGATCGGCGGCGACGACGTCCTCAACGGCCGCCGTGCCCGCGCCGGCGGCGGGCGGCGTGAGCCGTTCCGCCAGGGCGGTGAGCTGCTGGGCGACGACGGGGGATGCGGCGGAGGCGGTGAGCACCTTCGGGCCGGACGGCGTCGAGACGACGGCGCCGTAGGCCTCGCGGTCGGCGAGCGCCGAGCGCGCGGCGGTCTCGTCCCGTTCCGTCCGGACGTCGAACGCGCCGGGACGTTCCCGGTCCAGGCGTTCCGCGACGGCGGCGGCCTGCGGGCCGGCCACGACGATCGGGACGTCGCGCGGCGCCACCCGCGCGGCCGGCCAGGAGAACGCGGTGATCATGATGAGCTGCAGCAGCGCGGCGGCGACGGCGATGCCGAGCGTGCGCGCTGCGAGCGAGGACCGCATATGGATCTCTCCTAAAACGAATGTCCGTTCTCTTTACTCGATGCCAGCGTCGCATCCGAGTTCCCGACTTGTCAACGAACGAACGTTCGTTTTAAATAGGCTCCATGCCGCGAGTCAGTGAAGAGCACATGGAGCGCCGCCGCCGCCAGATCCTGGACGCCGCCCGCGTCTGCTTCATCCGCAAGGGCATCCACGAGACGTCCATGCAGGACATCTTCGCGGAGGCAGGGCTCTCGGCGGGCGCGGTCTACCGCTACTACAAGAGCAAGAACGAGATCATAGAGGCGAACATCTCGACGGTCGTCGGCGACCTGCACACGTTCTTCCGCGGGCTCGCCGACAGCGATCCGCTGCTGCCGGTGGACGAGCTGGTCGAGCGGCTCGCGACCAAGATCGTCAGCCTCTCCGGCGAGAACGGCCCGATCCGGCTCGCCCTCGACGCGTGGGCGCTCGCCATGCACGACCCGGAGATCGCCGCGCACATCGCCGGGACCATCACCGGCATCCGCGGGACCTGGACGCACTATCTGCGCAGGTTGGTGGACGCCGGGCTCCTCCCGCCCGGCACCGACGTCGTGGCCGCCGGCAAGACCATGTTCGCGATCCTGCCCGGATTCGTCCTGCAGCGGCTCATCCTGAAGGACGTCTCGCCCGAGGAACTGCGGCGCGGAGTACGGACGATCCTCAACGGCAGCATGTTGACTCAGACGGTCTGACCCGCATCCCGCTCGTTCACGTCCGCCGCCGAGGGCGGCTCCGGGCCCGAGACCCGAAAAATCCCGCCATGGGCGACCGAATCACCTGTATTTGGTCGCCCGTATACTCCCTCCCCAGGAACCTCCGCCGCGGCGATCCAGACCCCGCCAGGGCGGCGACTCAACGCCGCCGCCTGCACCGTGCCCGCCGCAGACCCCCGTCCAGGCCCGCCGAGCGACGCCCCGCGGCGCCGAGCGGGCGACTCTGACCTGCGTCTTCCGTTCTCACCACGGGATTCCGCGGTTACCATCACGGCACGCGCCCGTGCACCGTGACGGGCCCCAGACCCGGCCGACTCCCACCCCGGTGTCCTGAGGCGGACGCCTTGCCGACTGCGGCACAACGAGCAGCACGTTTTAACATTCCATTACTTTTGGTCCGAGGAGCGCATGGTGGAGACGGCGGAGCACGACCGCGGGGCGGGACGTGTCGCGTCCGCGCTCGCGCTCGGTGCCGTGCTCATCGTCGCCGCGTCCCTCTACATCGGCACCCTGCTGCCCGCTGACCTGCGGATGGTCTGGTGGCATCCGGAGATCCTCGTCGCGCTGGCCTGGACGCCGGTCGGCGCGGTCCTGCTGCGGCACCGGCGCGGGCTGACGGTCGCGTGGCTGATGCTCGGCTCCGGTTTCAGCGCCTCGCTGTACGTCCTGTCGCTCAATCTGGGACCGTGGCTGGAACTCCACCACTGGACCGGGGCCGGGTTCGTCAAGTGGCTCGCCACCTGGCTCTGGGCCATTGACACCTACGCCCTTACGCTCGTCCTGCCGCTGATCTTCCCGGACGGGCGGCTGGTGTCGCGCTGGTTCCGGCCCGTGCTCGTCCTCGCCTGCCTCGTCCCGGTCATCGTGTGCGTCCATCTGACCATCGACCCGGACGTGCGGCGCTGGCACAACGGCGTCTCGGTCTACCCGTTCGACGACATCCCGGTGGCGATCAGCGCGGTCATCGTCGCCACCCTGGCCGCGGCCCTGTTCTCGCTGGCGGTGCGGTTCGTCCAGGCGGCGCCGGACGTGCGGCGGCAGATCGTCTGGGTCGTGTACCCGGGCGTGCTCGCCGAGGGGATCATCTACGCGGGCGAGAACGGCCCGATCGGGGACCCGCTGCGCAACTTCTCGATCGTCGCGGTCCCGATCTGCATCGCTGTCGCCATCACGCGGTACCGGCTCTACGATATCGATCTCGTGGTCAGCCGGACGCTCGTGTACGCGGGGCTCGTCGTCGTGATCACCGGTGTCTACTTCGCGCTCGTCGGCGCGGCGAGCCTGCTCGCCCACGGCGAGGGCACCATCGCCGGGCTGGCCGGCGCGATCGTCGCGGGCGCGGTGTTCGAGCCCGTCCGGCGGCGCCTGCAGCGCATGGTGGACGGCTTCATCCACGGCGAACGCGACCCGTACCGCATCGCCGACCGGCTCAACCGCCGGTTGCAGACCGCCGCCGACGCGGCCGCCGCGCTCGCCGCCGCCGCCGACGTGGCGCGCTCGGCCCTGCACGCCACCGGGGTCGCGATCGAGGTCCTGGACCGCGACGGCCGGACGATCTCCGCGGAGGACGGCGTGCTCGGCGACCGGCCGCAGCTCATCCCGCTCGTCTGGCACGGGGAGCCGGTGGGCCGGCTGCTGTTCGGCGTCACCCGCACCCCGGACGCCCGTCTGTCCGGCATCCTCTCCCGCAACCTGGCGGAGCTGGCGAACGCGGTGCGGCTGTCCGCGGACGTCCAGCGGTCCCGCGAGCACATCCTGCGCACGCGCGAGGAGGAGCGGCGGCGGCTGCGCCGCGATCTGCACGACGGGCTCGGCCCGACGCTGGCGAGCCTCGCGATGACGGTCGACGCCGCGCGCATCACGCTGAAGACCGACCCGGACGCGGTCGACCCGCTGCTGGAGAGCCTGCGCGCGACGATGGGCCGCACCATCGGCGACATCCGCGACCTGGTGTACGGCCTGCGCCCGCCCGCGCTGGACGACCTGGGCCTGGAGGGCGCGATCCAGGCGCTCGGCGGCGTCGTCGCGACCGGCGACGGCCCGAAGGTGGACGTCCGCGTGGACGGCGACCTGAAGGGCCTGCCCGCCGCCGCCGAGGTCGCCGCGTACCGGATCGTGCAGGAGGCCCTCACCAACGTGCACCGGCACGCCAAGGCGGGGTCGGCGGTGGTGCGGCTGCATCTGAACGGCGACCTGCACGTCACCGTCGACGACGACGGAGTGGGGTTGCCTACACGGGTGCGTTCCGGAATCGGGATGTCGTCCATGCGGGAACGCGCCGCGGAACTGGGGGGGTCGTGCACTGTGGGGCCGGGGCCTCAGGGCGGAACACTCGTCCGTGCCAGGCTTCCCGTAAACGGCGCCCATCCATAGCCGCCATCGAACCGCTACCTCGGACGGAAACCGCCCTGTACAGAAACCGCTACCGCGTACCGCCGCCGACGTTGTCGGCCCTCCCACCTGTCACCCGGTGGGAGGGCCGGTGACCGCCCCCCGCCAAGAAGGTCGCCACCGGCCCTCGGGCTCCGTACGGCACCGGGGCTCCCATCCCAGTCCATACGGGCCATTCACCAGAGGGTGTGCAAGAAAGAAGTTATGCGGCGGAAGGTCCCGTTGGTGAGGGACAGTTGTCCCGTTTGAGCCGGGACGACGTCTGACCACGTTCACCCCTGGTAGGCAGGGGATTCCGTCAGATCCAGCCGGGCAGCGTCTCGCCCTCGGCGACCAGGACCGCCGGGCCCGTCAGGCTGGCTGCCCGCGGGTGGAGCGCGACGTTGACCCGTCCGCCGGGAACGTCCACCGTCCAGACAGACGCTTCGGGCGCGCCGATCGTTCCCGGATCCGCCAATTCCCGCGCGGCCGCGGCGGCGACGGCGACCGTCCCGGTCCCGCAGGAACGGGTCTCGCCCGACCCGCGCTCGTACACCCGCATCTCCACGTGCCGCTCCCCGACGACGCGGAAGAACTCGACGTTCACCCCGTCGGGGAACACGGCCGGGTCGAAGCCGGGCGCGCGGGACAAATCCAGCGCCGTGACCGGACCGTCGACGCGGCACGCCAGGTGCGGATTCCCCACCGAGACGCGCTCGCCCTGGAACACCGTCCCGCCAAGGGACGCCTCGCCGGGGCCGAGGAGGGTCGCCTCGCCCATCTCGACGCGCACGTCCCCGGACGGGCCGAGCGACACGCGCCGCGGCCCCGCCCGGGTCGCCACGTCCCATTCGCCGGGCGCGGCGAGACCGGCCTCGACGAGATAGCGGGCGAAGACGCGAATCCCGTTGCCGCACATCTCGGCGACGCTTCCGTCGGCGTTGCGGTAGTCCATGAACCATTCGGCCTCGCCGGACGGCTCTGCCCCGCGAACCGCGGGCGCGCCGGAGTCCGCGACCTTCGTCCGGACGACCCGCATGACGCCGTCGGCGCCGATCCCCGCCCGCCGGTCGCACAGCCGCGCCACGGCGGCCGGGGTGAGGTCCAGGACGCCGTCCGGGTCGGGAAGGATCACGAAGTCGTTCTCGGTGCCATGTCCCTTGACGAACCGCATCCTTCGATCATATGGCCCGCCCCGGCGTCAGCCGATCAGGGCGAGCGCGCGATCGGCCAGGTCGGAGGCGTCGTAGGGCAACCACTGGACGCGCGGGTCGCGGCGGAACCACGACTCCTGCCGGCGGGCGAAACGCCGCGTCGTCCGGATGGTCTCCGCCTTCGCCTCCTCCTGCGTCCACTCCCCCGCGAGGAACCTGAGGACCTGCGCGTAGCCGAGCGCCCGCCCGGCGGTGAGGCCGTCACGCAGGCCCCGCTTCTCCAGCTCCCTGACCTCGTCGACCAGGCCCGCGTCCCACATCCGCCGCACCCGGACGGCGATGCGCTCGTCCAGCGCGTCCCGGGGCACGCTCAGCCCGATCTGCACGACTGAGCCGTAGCGGTACCGGTGCTCGGGCAGGGTCGCGCTGAACGGCCGGCCCGAGATCTCGATGACCTCCAGCGCCCGGACGATCCGGCGCCCGTTGCTCGGCAGGATCGCCTCCGCCGCGGCCGGGTCGAGCCCGCGCAGCCGCTCGTGCAGCGCGCCCGGCCCGGCCGCCGCCAGTTCCTCCTCCAGGCGCGCCCGGACGGCCGGGTCCGTCCCCGGGAACTCCAGCCGGTCGAGCGCGGCCCGCACGTACAGGCCGGACCCGCCGACGAGGACCGGCGTCCGGCCCCGGCCCCGGATTCCCGCGATCGCGCCGGCGCTGAGCCGCTGGTATTCGGCGACGCTCGCCGTCACGGTCACGTCCCAGACGTCCAGCAGGTGGTGCGGGACGCCGCGCATCTCGTCCGGGGAAAGTTTGGCCGTGCCGATGTCCATGCCCCGGTAGAGCTGCATCGAGTCGGCGTTGACCGCCTCCCCGCCGAGCCTCAGCGCCAGTTCCACGGCGAGGTCGGACTTGCCGGCGGCCGTCGCGCCCACGACGGCGATCACATCTGGTGAGGTCACAGGCTTAATTGTGGCAACAGAACGGGTATAGCCGGGTTGTACGGGTGTCGCGCGGATTCGCGCGCCGCCGACGACGAGACGAGGGATCCGGGGGGATTTTCCAATGTCCATCGTCGACAAGGTCAAGCAAATGCTCGGGCAGCACTCCGACAAGGCCCGCGAGGGCGTCGAGAAGGCCGGGGACAAGTTCGACGAGCGCACGGGCGGCAAGTACTCCGACAAGGTCGACAAGGCCCAGGACAAGGCCGGCGAGTACATCGACCGGGGCGACGAAGGCGGCCGCGCCGGCGGTCCGGGCGGCGAGCACGGTGGCGGCGAGCACGGTGGCGGCGAGCAGGGCGGCGGCGGCATGCCGGGCAGCGGTCAGCCGTCCTGATCCTGGTCCGCGCGTGACCAGCCCGCCACGAAGTAGCCCACTCCGTACGGTGCCTCGTCGGCGAGCAGACGCCCCGTGTACCGGCCCGTGAACCGGCCCGCGCCGCCCTCACCGGCGGTGGCGCCGCACGCGCCGGCGAGCACCTGCCACGCCGCCCGCCCCGCCGCCTGGACCTCCCGGGAGAGATCCGCGTCCAGCGCGGCCAGGGCGGCGGCGTCGGCGCCGGCGAGCGCCCGCGCCACGGCCGCGTCGTAAGGACGCGCGCGCTCGTCGAGGTAGCCGGGCGCCTTCTCCGAACGGCACGCCGACCCGTCGCCCATCACCAGCAGCGCGACCCGTCCCGCCGACTCCGCGAGCTCGCGTCCGAGTGCCACGCATTCCGCCGGTGCGGCGTCGAACGCGACCGACTGGCAGCGGGCGCCGGTACCGGCGTCGTGCCGGTCGAGGAGCCAGCGGCCGATGGTGAGGGACAGCGGGAGCGGCTCGGCGCCGTCCTTGGGGTCGTCGGGGCTCGTCCAGGCGAGACCGTACGGCTGGAGCGTCGCGTAGGCGTCCGGCCCGTACGACCGTGTTCCCGGCGCGCCGCCCACGACGATCAGCGCGTCCCAGGCGCGGAGCCCCCGGACGGCCTCATCGCAGGCGGCGCGCAGCGCGTCGAGTTCCGGCGCCGCCTCCCCAGCCATCGCGGGCACGAGGATGGGCGGATGCGGGCACACCGCGGCCGAAACGAGCACGCTGCCTCCTGGACCAGGGCCACTACGGGGAATACCCCGATCATGCCCTGAGGTCAGGGGCGGGTGGAGCAGCCCGGCACGGGCGCGTCGGCCTCGCGCGCGAGACCCGCCGGGCGTCCGATGGACGGCATTCCGAGCGAAACGCCCTTCGCGCCCTCACCGTGGCCCTGCCGCGCCTCCCACGCGTCACCCGCGCGCGTCCGGCGGACGTCCAGCACCGGCTTGTCGGCGACCAGGTGATGCGGCGCCGCGTAGGTGACCTCGACGGTCGCCATGTCGCCGGGACGGACCGGAACGTCGGGCGCGGCGAAGTGGACCAGGCGGTTGTCGGCGGCGCGGCCGGAAAGGCGGCGCGTCGCCTGGTCCTTGCGGCCCTCGCCCTCGGCGACCAGAACCTCCAGCGTGCGGCCGAGCTGCTTCCTGTTCTCCGCCCAGGAGATCTCCTCCTGGACGGCGACGAGCCGCTCGTACCGCTCCTGGACGACCTCCTTCGGCAGCTGCCCGTCCATGGCCGCCGCCGGGGTGCCGGGACGCTTGGAGTACTGGAACGTGAACGCCGACGCGAACCGCGCCTCCCGCACCACGTGCAGCGTCTCCTCGAAGTCGGCGTCGGTCTCGCCGGGGAAGCCCACGATGATGTCGGTCGTGATCGCCGCGTCCGGGATCGCGGCCCGGACCTTCTCGATGATCCCGAGGTAGCGCTCCTGCCGATACGAGCGGCGCATCGCGCGCAGCACCGCGTCCGACCCGGACTGGAGCGGCATGTGCAGCGACGGCATCACGTTCGGCGTCTCGGCCATCGCGGCGATGACGTCGCCGGTGAAGTCCTTGGGGTGCGGCGAGGTGAACCGGACCCGCTCCAGCCCGTCGACGCCCCCGCACGCCCGCAGCAGCCCCGCGAACGCGGACTGCCCGCCGGACGTCATCGAACGGACGTCGCCGGGCGCGTCCGCCAGGGCCCCGAACCCCGAGCCGTAGGCGTTGACGTTCTGGCCCAGCAGCGTGATCTCCAGGACGCCGTCGGCGACGAGCGCCTCGACCTCGGCGAGGACCTCGCCGGGACGGCGGTCCTTCTCCTTGCCGCGCAGCGACGGGACGATGCAGAACGTGCACGTGTTGTTGCACCCGACGGAGATCGACACCCACGCCGCGTACGGGGACTCCCGGCGCGTCGGAAGCGTCGACGGGAACGTCACCAGCGACTCTTCGATCTCGACCTGCGCCTCGTCCTGGACGCGGGCGCGTTCCAGCAGCGCGGGCAGCGACCCGATGTTGTGGGTGCCGAACACAACGTCCACCCAGGGGGCGCGCTTGACGATGGTGTCGCGGTCCTTCTGCGCGAGGCAGCCGCCGACGGCGATCTGCATCCCGGGACGGCCGTCCTTCACGGGACGCAGATGCCCCAGGTTGCCGTACAGCCGGTTGTCGGCGTTCTCCCGCACCGCGCACGTGTTGAACACGACCACGTCGGGTTCGGCGTCCCCGGCGCGCACGTACCCGGCCGACTCCAGGAGCCCGGACAGCCGCTCGGAGTCGTGGACGTTCATCTGGCACCCATAAGTACGAATCTCATACGTACGGGCAGCCGTCTCAATTGGCGCACTCATGACGGTTATCAAGGGTACGGGCCTGACGCCGCATCACGGAATCGGTCACCACGCCGGTCATCACGCGCGACCGTCCGGCACCAATGATCACGCTCCGCCACTACGAACCCCCGTCCGACATGGGTATTCGTGATCGTATCGGTACCGCGCGGCGACTTTCGCGGCGCCGCCGATGACGTAAAGTCCGGGCGCATGACGGACAGCGAAGGCGGGCCCGACCTCACCAAGGACGGGCCGGAGGACCCGATCGAGCCGGCCGCCGCGAAGGAGGCCGCGCGTGCGGGACGGCCCCTCGTCGTGGTCGAGAACGTCAACAAGCACTTCGGCGAGCTGCACGTCCTCAAGGACATCAACCTCACCGTCGACCCGGGCGAGGTCGTCGTCGTGATCGGGCCGTCCGGCGGCGGGAAGTCGACCCTGTGCCGGTCGATCAACCGGCTGGAGCCCATCGACAACGGGACGATCCTCGTCGACGGCAAGGAGCTGCCGAAGGAGGGCAAGGAGCTGGCGAAACTCCGTGCCGACGTGGGCATGGTGTTCCAGTCGTTCAACCTGTTCGCCCACAAGACGATCCTGGACAACGTCACGCTCGGGCCGATCAAGGTCCGCAGGCAGGGCAAGCAGGAGTCCGAGAAGCACGCCATGGAGCTGCTGGACCGGGTCGGCATCGCCAACCAGGCCCACAAGTACCCCGCCCAGCTGTCGGGCGGCCAGCAGCAGCGGGCCGCGATCGCGCGCTCCCTGGCGATGCGGCCCAAGGTGATGCTCTTCGACGAGCCCACCTCGGCGCTGGACCCTGAGATGGTCAACGAGGTCCTCGACGTCATGACCGGCCTGGCCCGCGAGGGCATGACGATGATCGTCGTCACGCACGAGATGGGGTTCGCGCGCAGGGCGGCGCAGAAGGTCGTGTTCATGGCCGACGGGCAGATCGTGGAGGAGAACACTCCCGACGAGTTCTTCACCAACGCGCGCACCGAGCGCGCCAAGGACTTCCTTTCAAAGATCCTCACGCACTGAATCGGTTTCGTTCCGGCGTGTCCGCACGGATGCGGATCATTCGTTCGGCAGGACGGCGATTTCGTTCGGCAGGACGCGATGACGCACCGGCCGCGGGGCTCCGGCAGAGAGCAGAGGTAGGACGAGAAATGCGAGTACGTCGTATCGGCGCCCTGATCGGGGCGGGCATGGCGCTGTCACTGGCGCTCGGTGCGTGTGGCAGCGACAAGGAGAAGACCGAGGCGAAGACGGTCGTCCAGAAGGCCAAGGACGACAAGAAACTGACCATCGGCATCAAGTACGACCAGCCGGGCCTCGGCCTGAAGAAGCCGGACGGCACCTTCGACGGCTTCGACGTCGACGTCGCCAAGTACGTCGCCAAGCAGCTCGGCGTCCCCGAGAACGGCATCACGTTCAAGGAGACGACCTCGGCGAACCGCGAGGCGTTCATCGGCGGCGGCCAGGTCGACCTGATCTTCGCCACGTACTCCATCACCGACGCGCGCAAGGCCCAGGTGACCTTCGGCGGCCCGTACTACGTGGCCCACCAGGACACGCTGGTCGCCGCCGACAACAACGACATCAAGACGGCGAAGGACCTCCAGGGCAAGAAGCTGTGCAAGGCGGCCGGGTCCAACTCCTTCCGCCGCATCACCGAGGGCCCGCCGGACGGCAAGCTCAACATCAAGGGCGTCAACCTGGTCGACGCCGGCAGCTACTCCGAGTGCGTGAGCAAGCTGAAGGCCGGCGCGCTCGACGCGGTCAGCACCGACGACCTGATCATCGCCGGGTTCGCCACCCAGCAGAAGGGCGCCTTCAAGGTCATCAACGACCCCTTCACCGACGAGAAGTACGGCGTCGGCATCAAGAAGGGCGACACCGAGACCTGCGAGGCCGTCAACAAGGCCATCAACCAGATGTACACCGACGGCACCGCCAAGACCCTGCTGGACAAGCACTTCGCCGGTGCCGGGCTGAAGCTCGTCACGACCGCCCCGCAGATGGAGGGCTGCGCCTGATCCGCGGGCCGCGCCTGACGCTTGTCATGCCGGCGCGTCCCCGCGACACGGTTCCCAGGGACGCGCCGGCCTGGCCTGACACTGCTGGAACGCCATGAAACAGCTGAGCAATGTTTGATTTCAGCCCGTTCTTCGACAACTTCGGCGAGATCCTCGACGGGTTCTGGGCGACGATCCGCCTGGCGGCCGCCGCGGCCGTGCTCTCCATGATCATCGGTACGATCCTGGCGAGCTTCCGGGTCTCCCCCGTCCCCGTCCTGCGGGGCTTCGGCACGGGCTACGTGAACGTCCTGCGGAACACGCCGCTCACCCTGATCCTGCTGATGTGCAGCCTGGGCCTGAACGACATCCTCGCGCTGAAGTTCGCCGACGGGAAGTCGACGTACTACTGGTGGGCGGTCCTCGGCCTGTCCGCGTACACCGGGGCCTTCGTCTGTGAGGTGCTGCGCTCGGGCATCAACACCATCCCGCTGGGCCAGGCCGAGGCGGCCCGCTCGATCGGGCTGACCTTCACCCAGTCCCTGCGCGTGATCATCCTGCCGCAGGCGTTCCGCTCGATCATCGCGCCGATGGGCAGCGTCCTGATCGCGATGATCAAGAACACGACGGTGGCGGCCGCGGCGAGCTACGCGGAGGTGGCGCTGGTCACCAAGACGATCGTCGACAAGCCCACCTTCGCCGACGGCGTCATCCCGCTGTTCATCGGCGTGGCCATCGGCTTCCTGCTCCTGACCCTCCCGGCCGGATACTTCTTCGGCTGGCTGGCCAAGCGGATGGCGGTGATCCGGTGAGCAAGGAAGCCACCGTTCTCTTCGACGTGCCCGGGCCGCGGGCGCGGGCGCGGAACAACCTCCTGACCGCCGCCGTGTCAGCCGTGCTCCTCGCCGGTCTCGGGCTGCTCGTCTGGCGCTTCGACCAGAAGGGCCAGTTCGACAAGGACCTGTGGAGCCCGTTCACCAAGTGGCAGGCATGGCGTCACCTGCTGCTGCCCGGCCTGCTGAACACGCTGAAGGCCGCGGCCGTCGCGACGGTGCTGGCCCTGCTGTTCGGCGCCGTGTTCGGCCTGGCCCGGCTGTCGGACCACTGGTGGATCCGGGTGCCGGCGGGGGTCGTGGTCGAGTTCTTCCGCGGCATGCCGCTGCTGATCCTGATCTTCCTGGTGTTCTTCATCCCCAACAAGATCAGCCCGGAGATCGCCGAGACGGGGCTCGGCACCTTCCAGCGGATGTCGGTCGACTACTTCTTCTCGATCTTCGGCGTGGAGATCAACGCCGGGGTGATCACCGTGCCGGCGTTCGCCGCCGTCGTGTTCGGCCTGGTCATGTACAACGGCTCGGTGCTGGCCGAGATCGTGCGCGCGGGCGTCCTGTCCATTCCGAAGGGGCAGTCGGAGGCCGCCTACTCGGTCGGCCTGCGCAAGAACGGCGTGATGCGGCTGGTGCTGCTGCCGCAGGCCGTCACGGCGATGATGCCGGCGATCGTCAGCCAGATCGTCGTGCTGCTCAAGGACACCGCGCTCGGGACGATCATCGCCTACGACGAGTTCCTCTCGGCGGGCTTCAAGCAGATGCCCGGCAACTACGGCAACGTCCTCCAGGCGGGGATCGTGGTCGCGATCATCTACATCGGGCTCAACATGTCGGTGAGCCGGTTCGCGACCTGGCTGGAGGCGCGCAGCCGCCGCAGCCGCAGGACCACCGCCAAGACCCTCGGGACGGGCGGCCCGGCACCGGTTCCCGGCGTGGGGATCAGCCAGCAGTCGATCTGAGACGGGAGCCTCGTTCCCTCCGCGAGGGGCGCCGCCGACCTTGGCGGCGCCCCTCGCCGTTTCGGCGGCGTCCCGTCGCGGTATACGGGCACCGGCGGACGTTCGGGACGCGCAGGCCGCCGACACCGATGTTTCCCCTGGGTCGCCTGGTGGCCTGCAGGTATCTTTCCGAATTCAAACGGCCCGTCCTGTCCCCAACCCGTCCCCGTATGCGGGACGATTCCTGTTATGACCGCTCGTGCGACCCTCCCTTACGGCTCATGGCCTTCACCCATCTCTGCGGCCGATGTCGCCCGCGCCCGGCTGCGCCTCAGTTTCCCCACCGTCGCGGGCAACGACGTGTGGTGGCAGGAGACGCGGCCCGAAGAGGGCGGGCGGACCACGGTCATCCATCTCAAGGGCGGTCACCGCACCGAGTTGCTGCAGGCGCCGTGGGACGCGCGTACCCGCGTCCACGAGTACGGCGGGCGGTCGTACCTGCCGGTCCGCGGCGAGGGCGGCGGCCTGTCGATCGTGTTCGCCAACTACGAGGACCAGCGGCTCCACCGGCTCGACGAGGGCGACCCGAAGCCGTATCCGCTGACTCCCGAGCCGGCCGTCCCGGCGGGGCTGCGGTACGCCGACTACGTGCTGTCCCCTGACGGGACGGAGATCTGGTGCGTCTGCGAAGGCCACATCGCCGCCCCCCGGGAAACACCGGAACCCACGACCACGGCCACGGGCGCGGCCACGGGCACGCCTGCGGGCGCGGAAACGGCCACGGAAACGGGCACGGGAGACGCCGGGACGGGAACCGGCGGCGGCGCTGCGGACGGCGCGGGCGCGGAGGGCGGCGCGGACGACAAGCCCGCCACCATGGGCATCAGGCGCGCGATCGTCGCCGTCCCCCTGGACGGCAGCGCCGCCGAGGACGCGGGCGCGATCCGCGAACTCGTCACCGGCGCCGACTTCTACGCCTCCCCCGCGCCGTCCCCGAGCGGCGGCCACCTGGCGTGGGTGCAGTGGAACCACCCGCGCATGCCGTGGGACGGCACCGAACTGCGCGTCGCGGCGATCGAGAACGGCACGACGGTCGCGCCCCGCACCGTCAAGGGCGGGCTCACCGAGTCGGCGCTGGCGCCGCTGTGGCGCGACGACCAGTCCCTGTACGTCATCTCCGACTGGCCGGGCTGGTGGAACATCTACCAGGTCGGCCTGCACGGCGAGTCACCGCAGGCGCTGTACCCGGCGGAGGAGGAATTCGCGGGCCCGCTGTGGCAGCTCGGCGGCATGCCGTACGCGCTGCTCGGCGACGGCCGTCTCGCCGTCCTGCACGGTGAGGGCAACCTGCGTCTCGGCGTCTACGACCCGGAGACGCTGGACCTCGTCGACGTGGAGGTCCCCTACGAGCACTGGCAGACGCAGCTGTCCACGGACGGGACGACGATCGTCGGCATCGCGGGCGGCCCCGACCTGCCGTCGTCGGTCGTCCGGGTCGACACCACGACCGGGCGTGTGGAGGGGCTGCGCAAGGAGCTGGCCGAGCTGCCCGACGTCGCGTACCTGTCCAAGCCGCGCGCCGAACGCCTGGACGGGCCGTTCGGACGTCCCGTCCACGCCTACATCTACCCGCCGACCAACCCGGAGGCGGCCGCGCCGGAGGGCGAGCTGCCGCCGTACGTGGTGTTCGTGCACGGCGGGCCGACGGGCCGCGTCTCCACGGTGCTCGACCTGGAGCGGGCGTTCTTCACCAGCCGCGGCATCGGTGTCGTCGACGTCAACTACGGCGGGTCCACCGGCTACGGCCGCGCCTACCGTGAGCGGCTGCGCCGCCAGTGGGGCATCGTGGACGTGGAGGACGCCGTCGCCGCCGCGCGGGCCCTCGTCGACGGCGGCATCGCCGACCCGGCGCGCCTGGCGATCCGCGGCGGCTCCGCGGGCGGCTGGACGACGCTCGCCGCGATCACCCAGACGGACGTGTTCAAGGCCGCGACGTCCTACTACGGGGTCAGCGAACTGCAGAGCTTCGTCAAGGCGACGCACGACTTCGAGTCGCAGTACCTGTTCGGCCTGATCGGACCGCTGCCCGGCTTCGAACGCGCCTACGAAGAGCGCTCGCCGCTGAACAACGCCGACAGGACCGCGTGCCCCGTCCTGCTCCTCCAGGGCGTGAACGACCCCGTCGTGCCGCCTGACCAGTCCGAGCGTTTCGCGGCGGCGCTGGCGGCGAAGCGGACGCCGTACGCGTACCTGACGTTCGAGGGCGAGTCACATGGTTTCCGGCGGGCCGACACCGTCATCCGCTGCCTGGAGGCCGAGCTGGCTTTCTACGGCCAGACCCTCGGCTTCGAGCCGCGCGGCGTCGCCCCCATCGACCTGACCGTCGGCTGACCGCCCGCGCCGCGCCCACGACCTGCGCGTCGCGGGCGCGGGCGCGCACGTCAAGGCACAATGTAGGAGCCGATGTCGAGCAGCGAGTGGTCGGCCGCGAACAACGACACCGTGTCACCGGACGTGTTGTTCAGGAACCCCGCCGTCAGGCCGTTGTGGTAGGCGTCCGGACGGTCGGTCCCCGGTCCGACGTGGACGCGCAGCAGGCTGCCCGGCCCGACCACGTACCCGGTTCCGATCCTCATCAGGTTGCCCGCCTGGTCGCGCAGATAGCCACCTCTCACATCGACCGGACGGGACGTGGTGTTGCGCAGCACCACGTGCTCGCTGTTCTCCGGCTGGACGTCGTCGCCGCTCGGGTTGGGGAAGACGCTGTCCACGACGACGCCGTTCCCCGCGGGGAACGGCGTCCTGCGCTGGAGCACGCGGCGCACCGTGGCGGGGAAGTTCGACGTGACCCAGTCGTAGCCCTGGTGCAAGGCCATCGCGATCTCGGCGGGGCTGTCCACCGGGTCGCTGATCACCTTCAGCCCCTCGGCCCGGGCGCGGCGGAGGTCGGCGGCGCTCGTCACGCGCGGGTGCGCGTAGACCCCGGCCGTCCAGCCCGGCGAGTTCGTCGTCGCCGAGCATCTTCCCGCCGGTCAGGTAGGACAGCTGCACCTTCGGCGCGGACGCGTGGAACTCCTTGAGCGCCGCCTTGTCACGGGAGTGGACCTGCACGCGGTAGGCGCCCGACGGCAGCCTCGCCCCGTCCGTGAGCCGGGCCGCGTCGAGCTCCCTGGCGAGCAGCGACGCCACGCCGGGACTGTTCGCGGGCGCCTTCATCTCCAGACTCAGGCCAGTCCGCCGTCCGGCGACGGCCAGGAGCTCCTTCAGCGTCGGGACGCGCTGGCCCGCGTACCGCGAGCCGAACCAGGACCCGGCGTCCAGCCGCCTGATCTCGGCCAGCGTGAACTGGCCGACCCGCCACGGCGCGCGGTCCGGGTAGACCTGCTCAACGTCGGTGGTCCTGCTGAGGGTGACGTCGTGCAGCAGGACGATCTGCTTGTCGGAGGTGAGCTGGACGTCGCCTTCCAGCACGTCCGCCCTGTCCCGCAGCGCGTTGCGGTAGGACACGAGCGTCTCCTCCGGCGCCTGACCGGGCGCCCCCCGGTGACCGACGATCACGGCGCCGCCCCCAGACCAACAAGCGGACAGGCGGCCGTTCCGGCCCACCAGACACGTGACCTGCCCAGCCCAACGGGCGGGCACGCGGGTCCAGGTCGGCAAGCGGACAGGCGGCCGTTCCGGCCCACCAGACACGTGACCTGCCCAGCCCAACGGGCGGGCACGCGGGTCCAGGTCGGCAAGCGGACAGGCGGCCGTTCCGGCCCACCAGGCACGTGACCTGTTCCAGCCCAACGGGCGGGCACGTGGGTTCGGCCCAGCAAGCGGGCGGGCCGTTCCGGCCCTGCGGGGTGGGGCGGGTCAGCGGGCGAATTCGATGGCGCGGGACTCGCGGACGACGGTGACGCGGATCTGCCCCGGGTACGTCAGCTCGTCCTCGACCTGCTTGGCGATGTCGCGGGCGATGACCTGCGCCTGGATGTCGTCGACGGAGTCGGGCTTGACCATCACCCGGATCTCGCGCCCGGCCTGCATGGCGAAGACCTTCTCCACGCCTTCGTGCTTCTCCCGCGCGATCTGCTCCAGCCGCTCCAGCCGCTTGACGTACGCCTCCAGCGACTCCCTGCGCGCGCCGGGGCGGCTGCCGCTGATCGCGTCGGCGGCCTGGGTGAGGACCGCCTCGACCGTCCTGACCTCGACCTCGTTGTGGTGCGCCTCGATGGCGTGCACGACGTCCTCGTGCTCGCCGTACCGGCGTGCGATCTCGGCGCCGATCAGGGCGTGGCTGCCCTCCACCTCGTGGGTCAGTGCCTTGCCGATGTCGTGCAGCAGCGTGCACCGCTTCGCCATCTCCACCGGCAGCCGCAGCTCGCTCGCCATGATCCCGGCGATGTGCGCGGACTCGATCAGGTGCTTGAGCACGTTCTGCCCGTACGACGTCCGGTACCGCAGCTGGCCGAGCAGCGCGATCAGCTCCGGGTGCATGTCGGCGACACCGACCTCGACCAGCGCGTCCTCGCCGGCCCTGACGCACAGCTGCTCCACGTCGCTCTTGCTGCGCTCGTAGATCTCCTCGATGCGCTGCGGGTGGATCCGCCCGTCCAGGACGAGCTTCTCCAGCGTCAGCCGCCCGACCTCGCGCCGCACCGGGTCGAAGCAGCTCAGCAGCACCGCCTCCGGCGTGTCATCGATGATCAGGTTCACGCCCGTCGTGGTCTCGAACGCGCGGATGTTGCGGCCCTCGCGCCCGATGATGCGGCCCTTCATCTCGTCGCTCGGCAGGTGCAGCACCGAGACCACCGACTCGGCGGTCTGCTCGCTCGCGACCCGCTGGATCGCCAGCGTCACGATCTTGCGTGCGCGCTTGTCGCCCTCCGCGCGGGCCGCGTTCTCGATCTCCCGGACGATCGGGATGGACTCCCGCTTCGCCTGGTTCTCGACGGCCGCGACGAGTTCCGCCTTGGCCTGTTCGGCGGTGAGCCCCGCCGCGCGCTCCAGGATCTTCCGCCGCTCCTCCTCGGCGCCGGCGAGCTCCTCCTTGCGGGCCTCCAGCGCCTTCTTCGTCTCGGCGAGCCGCCCTGACCACCCCTCCAGCCGCCGCATCTCGACGTCCAGCCGCTGTTCCCGCTCCGCGAGCCGCGCCTCCCGGCGTTCCAGATCCTCCCGGACGGTCCGCAGGTCGTCCCGGACGGACCGGCCCTCCTCCTCGGCCTCCGCACGCGCCTGCGAGGCGATCCGCTGGGCCTCCCGCTCAGCGTTGTCCAGGACCGCCTTGGCGCTCTGCTCGGCCTTCGCCCTGATCTCGTCGCCTTCGCTGCGCGCCCGGGCCATCTCCGCCGCGGCCTTGCCGGGCATGCCCGGGCGCCACAGGACGACGATGACGAGAGCGACCAGGGCCACCAGCAGCGCTGCACCCAGCAGGACGCTCTCCATGAGGCAGATCCTTCCTCGCCGCGGGTCCGTCCGGAGTCGGGACCCTGCCTAGCGAGGATTTACTCGCGTCCAGCGGACGGCCGGAAACCCGCCATCGCCGGGACGCGCGCCAGCGCGCCGCCGATGGCTCGGCCGAATCCGGTCGACGAACGTGTCCTGTATGCCTTTCAGCCGCTGGAACGTGCTCGGTCGTATGACAATCCGCGAGACGCGGAGTAACTCCTCACTGCCGTAACGGTAAGCGGCATGGAGGTAATGAGCAAGCAAACGCAGGGCATTCCGGACTAACCGAACGTCAGCGTGAGTCCTTTCTTACCGGCACCCCCCTAATGTGCCCTTCGCGAGCCGTCTCAGGTGGTCAGTCGGTGGGCGGGTCGTCGGGGAGGGCTTCCAGGTCGGCGCCCTCTTCGGCCAGGGCCTCGCGCACGATCCGGTAGGACAGGCCGGGCGGGTAGCCCTTGCGGGCGAGCATGCCCACCAGGCGGCGCATGCGTTTGGCCGGGTCGGCGCTCGCGGTGGCGGGGAGTTTGCGGACGACGAGGGCGCGGGCGGTCTGTTCCTCTTGGGCGGGGCTCAGCTTCTCGACGGCGTCGTTGACGGTCTCGTCCGCCACGCCGCGCCGGCGGAGTTCGGCGGCGAGGGCTCGTTTGGCGAGACCACGGCCGGTGTGCCTGGACTGGACCCACGCCTGCGCGAACACCTCGTCGTCGATGAGGCCCACGTCGCTGAAGCGTCCGAGCACCCGCTCGGCGACCTCGTCGGGAATGTTCTTGCGCCTCAGCGCGTCCGCGAGCTGGGCCCGCGTTCGAGGCGACGCCGACAACATGCGGAGACACACCTCACGCGCCTTGCCCTCGGGATCCGCCCCACGCCCGACACCCTCCTTCCGGACCCCGCTCCGTCCAACGCCACCCTCCCCGGCACCGCTCCGCCCAGCGCCGCTCCCCCTGCCGCCGCTCCGCCCAGCGCCGCTCCCCCTGCCGCCGCTTCGCCCAGCGCCGCTCTTCCCGGCGCCGCTCTTCCCGGCGCCGCCCTGTCCGGCACGGCTCTGCCCGGCACGGCTCTGCCCGGCACGGCTCTGCCCGGCACGGCTCTGCCCGGCACGGCTCTGCCCGGCACGGCTCTGCCCGGCACGGCTCTGCCCGGCGCCGCCCTGTCCGGCGCCGCCCTGTTCGGCGCCGGCGCCTGAACCGCTCTCGGGTTGCCCCCGTGCCGGCCCGGTCATGTGCCCCTCCTCGGCCGTTCCCGCTCACGCACTTCGGTCAGGTTCCCTGTGGCCTGAGCTGGGCTCATGCCTGCCTGCGTTCGGCACTGCCGGGGGCCGCGGGGGGGTGCTCGTGTGGGAGGCGTTGTGCGGGGTAAGGGCGGGGTGCTCGGCCGGAAGTGTGCCCGGGGCGCCGAGCCGGGTCGGCTCAGCGCCCGGGTCCGTGGGAGCGGCGGCGCCATCGGGGAAGGTCCGTGCACCGGTCGCGCGGTGCCGGGTAAGGCGCCGCCGCCCTGCATACGAGATCATCGCTCACTCGTCGTCAAGAGTCACCCTTCTCCCGGGATTCGCCGTCAGGAATCACCCGCTTTGGCCTTGACGGTCTTCTTCGCGGGGGGCTTGACGGCGGCGGCCGGCGCCAGGGGGACGGCGTCCGGGGCGGGGGCGGCGGGCTCGGCCTCCTGGTCGACCTTCGGGCCGATGCCGAGCTTCTCCTTGATCTTCTTCTCGATGCCGTCGGCCAGGTCGGGGTTGGACTTGAGGAAGTTGCGGGCGTTCTCCTTGCCCTGGCCGAGCTGGTCGCCGTCGTAGGTGTACCAGGCGCCGGACTTGCGGACGAAGCCGTGCTCCACGCCGAGGTCGATCAGGCCGCCCTCGCGGCTGATGCCCAGGCCGTAGAGCAGGTCGAAGTCGGCGACGCGGAACGGCGGGGCCATCTTGTTCTTGACGACCTTGATGCGGACGCGGTTGCCGACGGCCTCGGTGCCGTCCTTGAGGGTCTCGATGCGGCGCACGTCCAGCCGGACGGAGGCGTAGAACTTCAGCGCCCGGCCACCGGTGGTGGTCTCCGGGGAGCCGAACATGACGCCGACCTTCTCGCGGAGCTGGTTGATGAAGATGACGGTCGTCTTGGTCTGGTTGATGGCGCCGGTGAGCTTGCGCAGGGCCTGCGACATCAGGCGGGCCTGGAGGCCGACGTGGCTGTCGCCCATCTCGCCCTCGATCTCGGCGCGGGGCACGAGCGCGGCGACGGAGTCGATGACGACGATGTCGATCGCGCCGGAGCGGATCAGCATGTCGGTGATCTCCAGGGCCTGCTCGCCCGTGTCGGGCTGGGAGACCAGCAGCGCGTCGATGTCGACGCCGATCTTGGCGGCGTACTCGGGGTCGAGGGCGTGCTCGGCGTCGACGAACGCGGCGATGCCGCCCTGCTTCTGGACGCTGGCGACGGCGTGCAGCGCGATGGAGGTCTTGCCGGAGCCTTCGGGGCCGTACACCTCGACGACGCGGCCGCGGGGCAGGCCGCCGATGCCGAGCGCGATGTCGAGGGAGATCGCCCCGGTGGGGATCACTTCGACGGGCGCCCGCGCCTCCTCGCCCATCCGCATGACCGAGCCCTTGCCGAACTGCCGCTCGATCTGGGCGAGTGCGGTCTCGAGAGCCTTCTCCCGGTCGTTCGCTGCCATGTGAGATGTCCTTCTCGTCGTGACTGTCGGCTCTCGGCCGCTGCTTGCGTTGTCGACGGCGACGTTACGGCGGGCCTCCGACACTTTCGAGACTCCGGTGGAATTGTGGATGACGCCGCGTGCCCGCCCCACCTTACCGAACATTAGTTCGATCATCGCCCGTTACGCCGATTCGGGCGGAATCTCCGTGCGCTCCATGGTCCCGACCCCGTACGCTGGCGCCGTCCACGGAGGGTTCCAATCATGACGCTGACCGTTCTCTTCTGCGTCGATCCGCTCCACCCTCGGCGCGTTGACCCACATTTCTCCCGCGAGGCCGCGGCCGTCCGGGACCACTACGGCGAGATCGCCCTGATCGACCATGACGCACTGCGGCGCGGCGATGTGGACGACGCGGTGCGCGCGGTGCCGTCCGATCTGGGTCCCGTCTGGTATCGCGGCTGGATGCTCACGGGCGAGGAGTACGCCGCGGTCTCCGCGATGTTGAAGCAGCGGGGGACGATGCTGCTCACGCACCCGGACGACTACCGCCGGGCGCACGAGCTGCCGGGCTGGCACGACACGTTCGCCGGGCTGACCCCGCACAGTGTGTGGCGGCCCCTCGGCGCCGGTCAGGATCCCGGCGATCTGAGCGAGCTGGGTGAGCTCGTCAAGCCGTTGAAGGCCGGGCCCGGCATCGTCAAGGACTATGTGAAGTCGTGCAAGCACGAGTGGGAGGAGGCGTGCTTCGTCCCCGACGTGAAGAACCTCGCCCAGCTCCATAACGTCGCGTCCAAGATGGTGGCGTTGCGGGACGACCATCTGGCGGGCGGTCTCGTCGTGCGCGAGTTCGAGCACTACGACGGCGGGGGTGAGGCGCGCGTGTGGTGGGTGGACGGCGAGCCCGCCCTGGTGGGGCCGCACCCTGACAGTCCCGGCGTGGAACCCGATCCCGTTTTGGACACGGTCGCTCCGGCCGTGCGCGCGCTGGGGTGCCGATTCATCACGACCGATGTCGCGCGGCGGACGGACGGCGCGTGGCGTGTCGTGGAGGTCGGCGACGGCCAGGTCAGCGATCTGCCGTCGTCCGTGGACGCGATGGACCTCTACGCGCATCTGCCCGTCCCGGACTGACCGGCCCCGGCACGCGCGCCCCTGTTGCAGTGCGTCTAGCGCAGTTTCGAGGGGACGTTGAAGGTGGCGACGACCGCCTGCCAGACCCGTTTGGCCGGTTCGCCGTCGGCGAGGGCCTGTTCGATGGTGCGGCCGTCCAGTTCGGCCATGACATAGTCCTTGGCCACGCTCTCGGCGTAGGTCTCGCCGAACTGCTGTCTCATCCGAGACCAGAAGACTGTGAGCCGCACCCGTCCACGCTATCGGACTGTCAGACCCGCGAGGCATGATGGCCGCATGGGCGGTGACGTGCTCGAACGCTTTTCCCCGGCGACCCGCGACTGGTTCTCCGGGGCCTTCGCCGCGCCCACTCCCGCGCAGGCCGGCGCGTGGGAGTCGATCTCGAGCGGCGACGACACGCTGGTCGTGGCGCCGACCGGGTCCGGCAAGACGCTGGCGGCGTTCCTGTGGTCGCTCGACCGGCTCGCCACGGCGCCCGCCGCCGAGGATCCGCTGCGGCGCTGCCGCGTCCTGTACGTGTCGCCGCTGAAGGCCCTCGCCGTCGACGTGGAGCGCAACCTGCGCGCCCCGCTGACGGGCATCCGGCACGCGGCGCGCAGGCTCGGCCTGCCCGAGCCCGGCGTCCGCGTCGGGATGCGGTCCGGCGACACCCCGGCCGACGAGCGCCGCCGGCTGGCGGTCAAGCCGCCCGACATCCTGATCACGACGCCGGAGTCGCTGTTCCTGATCCTGACCTCGCGGGCGCGCGAGTCGCTGCGCGGTGTCGAGACGGTGATCGTGGACGAGGTGCACGCCGTGGCGGGCACCAAGCGCGGCGCGCACCTGGCGTTGTCCCTCGAACGTCTCGACGCGCTCCTCGAACGGCCCGCGCAGCGCATCGGGCTGTCCGCGACCGTCCGGCCCACGGACGAGGTCGCGGCGTTCCTCGGCGGGACGCGGCCCGCGGCGGTCGTCCAGCCGCGCTCGGACAAGGTCTTCGACCTCGACATCGTCGTCCCGGTGGAGGACATGGGCGAGGTGAGCCAGTTCGTCGACGACTCCGGTGCGGCCGATCCGCGCCAGCGCAGCATCTGGCCGCATGTCGAAGACCGTCTGCTCGACCTCATCGAGGCGCACCGTTCGACGCTCGTGTTCGCCAATTCGCGGCGGCTGGCGGAAAGGCTCTGCGGGCGGCTGAACGAACTCGCCTACGAACGCGCCACAGGCGGTCCTCTGCCCGAGAACCATTCCCCTGCGGAATTGATGGCGGAGGCGGGGTCGTCCAGAGGGGCGCCGCAAGAAATCGCACGCGCGCACCATGGCTCGGTCTCCAAGGAGGAGCGGGCGGGCATCGAGAACGCTCTGAAAGAAGGACGCCTTCCGGCGGTCGTGGCGACGTCCAGCCTGGAGCTGGGCATCGACATGGGCGCCGTCGACCTGGTCGTTCAGGTGGAGTCGCCGCCGTCGGTGGCCAACGGCCTGCAGCGGGTCGGGCGCGCGGGCCACCAGGTGGGCGCCGTGTCCAAGGGCGTCATCTTCCCCAAGTACAGGGGCGACCTCGTGCAGACGGCGGTCGTGGCCGAACGCATGCGCGGCGGCGAGATCGAGGAGTTGCGTTACCCGCGCAACCCGCTGGACGTCCTCGCGCAGCAGATCGTCGCGATGGTCTCCATGGACGAATGGACCGTCGACGACCTGGAATCGATGGTCAAGCGCGCCGCTCCCTACGCCACGCTTCCCCGTTCGGCGCTTGAGGCGACCCTGGACATGCTCGCCGGGCGCTATCCCAGCGACGAGTTCGGCGAGCTGCGTCCGCGCCTCGTCTGGGACCGCGTGACCGGCGTTCTGCGTGAACGTCCTGGGGCGCAGCGTCTCGCGGTGACCAGCGGCGGGACGATCCCAGACCGCGGCCTGTTCGGCGTGTTCCTCGTGGGCGAGAAGGCTTCGCGGGTGGGTGAGCTCGACGAGGAGATGGTGTACGAGTCGCGCGTCGGCGACGTGTTCGTCCTCGGCGCCAGCTCGTGGCGCATCGAGGACATCACGCCCGACCGGGTACTGGTCTCGCCCGCGCCCGGCCAGCCGGGCAAGTTGCCGTTCTGGCACGGCGACACGCTCGGGCGCCCCGCCGAGCTGGGCCGGGCGCTCGGATCGTTCACCCGCGAGCTGGCCGGCCTGCCCGCCGAGGACGCCCGCGAGCGCGTCTCCGCCGCCGGGCTGGACGGCTGGGCGTCGGCCAACCTCGTCTCCTACGTCACCGAGCAGCGGGAGGCCACCGGGCACGTTCCCGACGACCGCACGATGGTCGTCGAACGGTTCCGCGACGAACTCGGTGACTGGCGCATGGTCGTCCACTCGCCGCTGGGCGCGCGGGTGCACGCGCCTTGGGCGCTCGCCATCGCGGGCCGTCTGCGCGAACGGTACGGCGTCGACGCGCAGGCCATGCACGCCGATGACGGCATCGTCATCCGCATCCCCGACATGGACGAGCCGCCCGGGCTCGATCTGGCCGTCTTCGACGCCGACGACATCGAACGCGTCGTCGTGGACGAGCTGGGCGGTTCGGCGCTGTTCGCGGCCCGTTTCCGTGAATGCGCGGCGCGTTCGCTGCTGCTCCCCCGGCGGCGTCCCGACAAGCGCATGCCGCTCTGGCAGCAACGTCAGCGCGCCGCGCAACTGCTGGCGGTCGCCAGCAAGTACCCGTCGTTCCCGATCGTGCTGGAGACGATGCGGGAGTGCCTTCAGGACGTGTTCGACGTCCCCGGCCTGGTGCGGCTGATGCGCGACATGTCGGGACGCAAGGTCCGCAAGGTCGAGGTGGAGACGCCCGAGCCGTCCCCCTACGCGCGTTCCCTGCTGTTCCGCTATATCGGCGCGTTCATGTACGAGGGCGATTCGCCCCTCGCGGAACGCCGCGCCCAGGCGCTCGCGCTCGACTCCGCGCTCCTCGCCGAGCTGCTCGGCCAGGCCGACCTGCGCGAGCTGCTCGACCCGGACGCGGTCGCCGAGATCGAACGCGAGCTTCAGCGCCTCGCCGACGATCGCCGTGCCCGCGACCTGGAGGGCGTCGCCGACCTCCTGCGCGCCCTCGGCCCGCTCACCACCGCCGAGGCCGCCGAACGCACCCTCCCCGCGCCCGAAGGCACGCTGGTGCGGGTGTCGCGGTGGCTGGCGGAGCTGGAAGCGACACGGCGCGTGATCCGCGTCAGGATCGCCGGCGAGGAGCACTGGGCCGCCGTCGAGGACGCCGGACGGCTCCGCGACGCGCTCGGCGCGCCGCTGCCCGTGGGCGTCCCGGAGGCGTTCCTCGAACCGGTCGGCGACCCGCTCGGCGACCTGATCTCCCGGTACGCGCGCACGCACGGCCCGTTCCGGCCGGGCGAGCCCGCCGCGCGCTTCGGGCTCGGCGCCGCCGTGGTCGTGGAGACGCTGCGGCGGCTGGCGGGCGCGGGACGCGTCGTCGAGGGCGAGTTCCTGCCCGTCGAGGCCGTGACCGGCCCGCTGACCGGCGAATGGTGCGACAGCGGCGTGCTGCGGACGCTGCGGCGCCGCTCCCTGGCCCGGCTGCGCGCCGAGGTCGAACCGTCGCCGCCGGAGGCGCTCGGCCGTTTCCTGCCGGTCTGGCACGGGATCTCCGGGGGTTCCCGGCTGCGCGGCGTCGAGGCGCTCGTCCAGGCGATCGAGCAGCTCCAGGGCGCGGCGGTGCCCGCGTCCGCGCTGGAGTCGCTGATCCTGCCGTCCCGGGTGCCCGGCTACACCCCGGCGATGCTGGACGAGCTGACGTCGGCGGGCGAGGTCGTGTGGGCGGGGCAGGGCGGGCTGCCGGGCGGCGACGGCTGGGTGTCGCTGTACCTGGCCGACACCGCGCCGCTCCTCATGCCGGAACCCGCCGAGATCACGCTCACGCCCGCGCACCAGGCCGTCCTGGACGCGCTCGGCGACGGCGGCGCGCTGTTCTTCCGGACGCTGTCCGACCGCGTGAACCAGCACCTCACCGCCAATGACGCCGACCTCGTCACCGCCGTGTGGGACCTGGTCTGGGCCGGTCATCTCACCAACGACACGATGGCGCCCCTGCGCGCGGCGCTCGGTTCCGGCCGTCCTACGCATCGTTCTAGGACGACCCGTCGCGGACGACCGGTATTGCCGTCCAGGACGGGTCCGCCCACGGTCGCCGGGCGGTGGTGGCCGCTTCCAGAGCGCGAGTCCGGCGCGACACTGCGTTCGCATGCTCTCGCCGAAGCGCTGCTGGAGCGGTACGGCATCGTCATACGCGGCGCGGTGGCGGCCGAACGCACTCCCGGCGGGTTCTCCGCCGTCTACCCGGTACTGCGCGCGTTCGAGGAGACCGGCCGGTGCCGCCGTGGCTATTTCGTGGAGGGTTTGGGCGCGGCCCAGTTCGCGCTGCCGGGTGCCGTCGACCGGCTCCGCGCGCTCCGTCCGGCGGCCAATTCCCCGGACGACATCGCGGCGCTATGGGAAACGCCGCGCAAACCCGAGAACCGCGCGCTCGTCCTGGCCGCCGCCGACCCGGCCAACCCGTACGGCGCGGCGCTGCCCTGGCCGGAGCGCGACGACGAGGTCGCCAGCGGCCACAAGCCGGGCCGCAAGGCCGGTGCGCTGGTCGCGCTGGTCGAAGGCCGTCTCGTCCTCTATGTCGAGCGCGGCGGCCGGACGCTGCTCACCTGGGACGACGATCCGGACGTCCTGCAACCGGCCGTCGACGCGCTCGCGCTCGCCGTCCGGGAGGGCGTGCTCGGCAAGCTCACCGTCGAGCGCGCCGACGGCGCCGCGATCAGCGACTCGCCGCTGGCGGCGGCGCTGGAGTCCGCCGGGTTCCATCCGACGCCGCGCGGCCTGCGCCTGCGCGCCTGACGGCCAGGCGGGACGAGGACGCAGACGCGGACGCGGGCGCGCGCAGGGCCACGGCGACGGCGGCGGCGCAGACGAGGACGCCCAGCAGCGAGAGCGGCGTCAGCGTGCTGCCGAACATCATCCAGCCCCACAGCATCGTCGCGGGCGGGGTGAGGTAGAGCAGCGCCGAGACCCGTGCGATGCCCGTCCGGCGGACGTTCACCCAGTACAGCCCGTACCCGCCGAACATCGCCAGGACGACCAGGATGGCGACGGCCGTCCAGAACACCGGGTCGGCCGGCGGGACGAGCGTCCCCTCCGCACCCGCGACACCCGCGAACAGCACCGCGCTGACCAGCGCCTGGACGGCGAGGGCCTCGGGCAGGGCGGCGGCGGGCCGGGCGCGCCGTTCGAGGAGGGTCGCGCCGACGAGGGAGAGCATCGCCGCGAACGGCAGCAGGTACGCCCAGGCCGGCGCGCCGCCGCGCACGTCGCCGCCGACGACGAGCGCGACCCCGGCGAGCCCGGCGGCGAACCCGCCGAGCTGCCGCCGGGTGATCGGCTCGCCGAGGATCGGGACGGCGAGCGTCACCGCGACGAGCGGCTGCAACGCGGTGACCAGGTTGTTGATCCCGGCGGCGACGCCGTGCTCGGCGGCCAGGAAGACGCCGTACAGGTAGCCGCCCTGCGCCAGCGTCCCGATGACGACGTGCAGGACCAGGTCGCGGCGCGGGATCCGGCGCCGCCGCCACGCCAGCCACCCGCCGAGGACGGCCGAGGCGATGATGAACCGCCAGGCCAGCAGGGCGCTGGCGGGAGCGCCGCGGGTGCCGAGCTCGGCGCCGATGAACCCCGAGCTCCAGGTGACGACGAACGCGGCGCCCAGCAGCGCGTCCACACGGCGACCGTCCACGACTCTCCCCAGGTATACATACCGGTATAGCTACAGAGTACCTATACCGGTATGTATACTCGCGGTGTACTCGTCGGGAAGGGGGCCGTCATGGACGCAGCCGGTGGTGATCGGCCGCTCACGCCGGCAGGACGGCGGGTGCTCCAGGTCGCGAGCGAGCTGTTCTACGAGCGCGGCATCGGCTCCGTCGGCATGGAGCTGATCGCCGCCGAGGCCGGGGTCACCAAGAAGACCGTCTACGACCGGTTCGGCTCCAAGGACGCGCTGATCCTCGCCTACCTGCGCACCCGTGACGGACGCTGGCGCGACTTCGTGGCCACGCGGCTCGCGGCCGTCTCCGGCGACGCGCGCGAACGCGTCCTCGCCATGTTCGACATCCTCGGGGAGTGGCTGGACACGCAATGCGGGCGGGGATGCTCGATGGTGAACGCCTGCGCGGAACTGCCCGTCCCGTCCCATCCGGTGCACGAGGTGGCCGCCGAGCAGAAGAGCTGGGTGCGGGACCTCTACGCGGAGCTGACCGGCGACGGCACGCTGGCCGACCAGCTGCTCATCATCCACGAGGGGGCGGTCGTCGCGTTCAGCGTCGGCGGCGTACGCGACGCCGCCGCCACCGCCCGCGCCACCGCCGAGGCCATCCTGCCCCGCTGAAGGCGGCGGGCTGGAAGATCAGCGGCGCCGGCCCTTGAACATGTTGATCATGCCGCGGAGCGCGCGCTCGTCCAGGGAGCCGAACGGGTTGTCGTGGACGAGGTAGGTCCATGTCGCCGACGGCCGCTTGAGCTCGGCGGCGTCGAGGTCGATGCCGTCCTCCTCGGACGCGGTGAGGGCCTCGAAGGCCGCGACCGACCGTTTCCGCACGTCGCCGAGGAGGCGCTTGCCCGCGGGAACGGCCTCCCGGTTGAACTCGACCAGCGGGTCGAGGCCGCGGCCCAGCGACCGCAGATGGATGCCCTCGCGCAGGTCGGCGAGATAGGCCAGGTGCTCGGACCAGCAGCGGTCCAGCTGGTACAGGACGATCTGCCGCGCGGCCGCCGCAACCGCGTCCGCACCCGCGATCTTGGTGAGCTCGGTGTGCCGTTCGGCGGCGTCCTCGGCCATGGCCCGGTCGGCGGCGTCGCCGCGCAGCACGGCGTCGCGCTCGGCGAGGACCTCCCGCCGCTGGAGCCCGATCAGGTGGTTGTAGCGCCAGGTGTTGCGGTGCAGTTCGAGGTCGACGCCCTCGGCGACGCGCTGCGCGTGGCCGACGATCCAGTGCGCGCCCTTGTCGGTGATCAGCCCGTCGTCGCCGGACGACGCCCGGCCCTTCTGCTGCGGCGTCTTCTCGTCGGGCGCGAAGCGGGTGACCAGCTCGTCCTGGACGCTGGTGAAGAACACCGAGCCGCCCGGGTCGCCCTGCCGTCCGGCGCGGCCGCGGAGCTGGTCGTCCAGGCGGCTGCTGTGGTAGCGGCCCGTTCCGATGACCAGCAGCCCGCCCGCCTCGACGACCCGGTCGTGGTCGGAGCCCTCCACGTCGGCGGGGGCCGTGCCGGGCGGCGTGGACGGGCTGCCGCCCAGCCGGATGTCGGTGCCGCGCCCCGCCATCTGCGTGGACACGGTGATCGCGCCGAGCGCCCCGGCCTCGGCGATGATCGCGGCCTCCTCGGCGTCGTTCTTGGCGTTGAGGACGACCCGGTCGAGCCCGGCCCGGGACAGGCGGCGCGCGAGCCGTTCGGACTCGGCGACGTCACCGGTCCCGACCAGCACCGGACGCCCGGTGGCGTGCGCCGCGGCGATCTCCTCGACGATCGCGACCTCCTTGTCGGCGGTGGTCGCGTAGAGGCGGTCCGGCTCGTCGTCGCGGACGCACTCCCGGTTCGGCGGGACGACGGCGATCTGCAGCGCGTAGAACTCGGTGAGCTGGCCCGCGACCGCCATCGCCGTCCCGGTCATGCCGCACCGGACCGGATAGCGCCCGACCAGCTCCTGGACGGTGATCGAGTCGAGGATCTCGCCGCTCGGGGACGCCGCCAGTGCCTCCTTCGCCTCCACGGCGGCCTGGAGGCCGTCCGGCCAGCGCTGGAGCAGCGCGACCCGGCCGCGCGACTCGCTGATCAGCTTCACCTCGCCGTCGCGGACGAGGTAGTCCACGTCGCGGTGCAGCAGCACCTCGGCGTGCAGCGCGACGTTCACGGCGGTGAGGGTGCGCAGCTGCTCGGGCGCGTACAGGTCGAGGCCGAGGACGCGTTCGACCTCCTGCGCGCCCGCTGGGGTGAGCTGGACGTTGCGCGCCTCGTCGTCGGTGGCGTAGTGCAGGCCGGGCCGCAGCCGCCGGACGAGGTCGGCGTAGCGGGGGTCGGCGGCGTCGAGGTCGGCGGCGCCGGCGAGGACGAGCGGCACCATCGCCTCGTCCACCAGCACCGAGTCGGCCTCGTCGATCAGCGCGACGGACGGCTCCGGCTGGACGACGTCGCCGGCGTCGACGGCGAGCCGGTCGCGCAGCAGGTCGAAGCCGATCTCGCTGACGGGAGCGTACGTGACGTCGGCCTGGTAGGCGGCCCGCCGCTCGTCCGGTGTGGACGACTGCCCGACCCACCCGGCCGAGACGCCGAGCATCGCGTACAGCGGCCCCATCCATTCGGCGTCGCGGCGCGCGAGGTAGTCGTTGACCGACATGACGTGGACCCGGCGGCCGCGGAGCGCGTACCCGGCGGCGGCCAGCGCGCCCGACAGGGTCTTGCCCTCGCCGGTGGCCATCTCCGCGACGTGCCCGGACAGCAGCGCGAGCGTCCCGATGAGCTGCACGTCGAACGGCCGCTCGCCGAGCGTCCGGCGCGCGACCTCCCGGCCGAGGGCGCACAGCTCCGCCAGGTCCTCCTTCTCGCGGAGGACGGAGGCGGCGGCGGTCAGCTCGTCGTCGGACAGCTCCCGGACGCGCGGCTCCCGCTCGCCCGCCTCTTCCACCAGGGCGCGGAACGGCCCGAGATCGACGCTGCCGGGCTTCTGGACGAGCCGCCGCAGCCGCTCACGCAGCGCCATGGCGTCCCCTCGGTTCATCGGTCACGGTTCCCCCAACGGGCTGGTGCGGGACTGGGTTCCCCTCCATGATCCCAGGGGGACCCCCATAAGTCCCAGGGTGTTCTCCCCACTTGGTCTGACCTCGAATTCATTCCTCGGGCGGATCCCTTGGACCGCTCCGCTCTGGGAGGATGAGGACATCACGGGGTTGCGGTGGCGCGGGGAACGCCGCCGCGGAACAAGGGTTCGCCATGACACCTACGGCACGCAAGGCGGCGGCGCTCCGGCGCAAGCGCCAGATCATCAGTCAGACCGTCATCGACCGAGCACTGAACGACCCGCGGCGCCACCAGGAGCAGGCCGCCGCGGCGACCGCCAAGTAAGACCGCTCTCAGCGCCTCCGCCACCCGGCGGAGGCGCTTTCGCATTTCCGGGGCCCCTCCCCCGGGCCCGCTGACCTCGTTCTAGGAGACTCCGGCCGCGGAGAACACGTCGTCACGGGCCTTCACCAGCGCCGCGTGGAGCGCGCCGCGCAGCACGGGGTTGCCGTCCACCTCGGTCACGGCGACGGTGGGCCGGGTCGGGCTGATCCGGCCGACGATCTCCTCGATGCGGGTGGCGAGCGGCCGGCCCCCGGCGCGGCCGAGGTTGCCCGACAGCACCACGAGCCCCGGGTCCAGGACGATGTTGACCGAGGTCACGCCGTAGGAGATGCGGCGGGCGAGGTCGTCGAGGAACGCGCCGCCGCCGTGGGCCTCGTCGGCGGCGGCCGCGCGGACGCAGTCCACCGCGGTCTTCTCGGCGACGCCGTACTCGTGCGCGAGGGCACGGACCGCGTCCGCGCCGACGAGCGCGCCGTAGCCGCCCGCGAGGGTCGGGATCCCCCAGGTCGTCGACTCGGTGATGCCCTCGTCCTCGGGGACCCTGCGGGCGGTGCCGAGCGGCAGCGGCGCGCCGGGAACGGGCAGGTAGCCGATCTCGCCGGCGCCGCCGGAGCGGCCGCGGTGCAGCCGGCCGCCGAGCATCACCGAAAGGCCCATGCCACGGTCCAGCCAGATGAGGGCGAAGTCGTCGGAGCCGCGCGCGGCGCCGTAGGCCCGCTCGGCGATGGCGGCGAGGTTGACGTCGTTCTCGATCGTCACGGGACGGCGCAGGTCGGTCCGCAGGGCGGCGAGGACGCCCTCGTGCCACGAGGGCAGGTCGAAGGAGAACTGGACGTCGCCGGACTGCGGGTCGACCACGCCCGGCGTGCCGATGACGAACGCGCTCAGCTTGGACAGCGCGACCTTGGCCGAGCGGCACGCCTTCACGACGGCGGCGTGCACCATCCGGACGGGCTCGTCCGCGCCGTTCGGGTCGACGGTGACCTGGGCGACGATGTGCCCGGTGATGTCGCAGACGCCGGCGGTGACGCCGTCCGGGCCGACCTCCAGGCCGGCGACGTAGGCGCTGGAGGGGACGACGGCGTACAGCGCGGCGTTCGGCCCCCGCCCGCCGGCCTGCGATCCGACGACCGAGACCAGCCCCCGGTCCTCCAGTCTCGACAGCAGCTGGGACGCGGTTACCTTGGACAGTCCGGTGTGCTCACCGATCTGTGCGCGGGTCAGCGGGCCCTGCTGGACGAGCAGGTCCAGTGCCGCGCGATCGTTGAGCTCACGCAGGAGCCTCGGCGTCCCCGGGCGGTTGGCGACCATGCTGCTACCCCTCGATGTCTCAAGTGTCTCAATCCGCTAACGGCAGTTTTGTTTAGGAAAGTTTCTTGTTAGTTTACGCCCAAGCGTCGACCGTTCCGGTACCCCGGAACGGGGGCGCGCGCAGAGCGCGGACTGGCGAGCAGGGCGCCCGCGAGCGTTGCGAACGCGAGAGGGGCATGGCTGGGACCCTAAAGGGTCCCCATCTCCCCTCGCACCGCAGGCCACAAGGCCGCGCGAGGCGATGCCGGAAAGGATCCCCAGTGAAGTACATCAAGGTTGCGGCCGTCGCGGCCGCGATCGCCCTGGCCGCCACGGCCTGCGGCGACGACGGCGACGATAAGAAGACCGAGAGCAAAGACCCCGCCCAGCTCAAAGTCTGGATGATGGGCGAGGGCACCACGGAGCAGACGAAGTTCCTCGACGGCGTCGAGACCGACTTCAAGGTCAAGCACCCCAACACCGACGTGCAGATCAAGTACGTGCCCTGGGACCAGGTCGCGACCACGTTCCAGAAGGCGGCCGCCGGCGGCGAGGGCCCGGACGTCACCGAGCTGGGCAACACCGACGTCCAGTCCCACATCGAGCAGGGCAACCTCGCCGACATCAGCGACGAGTACGGGGACTGGGCCGACGGCAAGACGCTGAACAAGACCGCGCTGACCAACGACCAGGCGGACGGCAAGACCTACGCGGTGCCGTGGTACGGCGGCGTCCGCGGCGTCTGGTACCGCACGGACCTGTTCCAGGACCTGAGCATCCAGCAGCCGAAGAACTGGGCCGAGCTGACCGCCGCGGCCAAGAAGATCCAGGGATCCGGCAAGGCCGACGGCATCGGCATCCCGAGCGACCAGACCAACGGGCTGCTCAGCTTCATCTGGGGCAACGGCGGCGAGGTCGCCGTCAAGGAGGGCGGCAAGTGGGTCGGCAAGCTCGACCAGCCGCAGGCCGTCGAGGCGGCGAAGTACTGGTCCGGCCTCGTCACCACCGACAAGGTGGCGCCCAAGAAGTACATCGGCAAGCACGAGCTGCAGGGCCCGCAGCGTGACTTCGCCCTCGGCAAGCTCGGCATGTACATCGACGGCAGCTGGTCGCTGAAGGAGATGAAGAAGCTCGCCCCCAAGAACGCCGACAAGTGGGCCGTCTTCCCCATCCCGACCAAGACCGGCGGGAACGCTCCGGTCATGGCCGGCGGCTCCGACCTCGCCGTCTGGGCGGACACCAAGGCCAAGGCCGCGGCCTTCGACTACATCACGGTGCTGAACAACGCCAAGAACGCCAAGGCTTGGGCCGACTACAGCGGATTCTCGTCCATGCGCTCGGACGTGAAGTTCTCCGACCCCAAGCTCGCGATCTTCACCGACATCGCCGCCAACACCAAGTTCCCGCCGATCAGCGCGGGCTGGGGCGAGTTCGAGCAGGCCAAGAAGGTCCTGCCGAACGCGATCAAGGCGATGATGCAGGGCAAGTCCGCCGAAGAGGAGATGAAGAAGGCGAACGAGCAAGCCAACACCCTGCTGAACGCGTCGTAGTACCCGGCTGATCGGAACGAACGTCGATGCTCGACACCGCACCCGCGGTGGGGAGAACGCCCGGCCGGAAATCGTCCGGCCGGGCGCGCTCCCGCCGCAGGCCCCGCCTCGGGCCGTACCTGCTGATCACACCGACCGTGATCGTGATCGCCGTCCTGATGTTCTGGCCCATGATCCAGATCGGGATCATGTCGTTCCAGAAGGTCGGCAACCGCCAGCTGCGCGGTGAGCCGGCCGAGTCGGTCGGCACCGAGAACTTCAAAACGATCCTCAACGACCCGTTCTTCTGGCAGACCTTCAAGCACACCGTGCTGTTCGCCGTCGTCGCCGTGTCGCTGACCCTGGTCGTCGGGACGCTGGTCGGGCTGCTGCTCAGCAAGCTCGGCAAGAGGATGTCGTCCTTCGTCGCGGGCGGCGTCATGGTCGCCTGGGCCACCCCTCCGGTCACCGCGGCGATCATCTTCACCTGGCTGTTCGGCACGACCGGCGGCCTCGTCAACTGGACGCTCGACCTGCTGCCGAACTACCTCGTCGGCGGCGGCTGGGAGGACTACAACTGGTTCGCCAAGCCGCTGTCCGCCTACACCGTCCTCACCGTCTGCGTCGTCTGGCAGGCGTGCCCCTTCGTCGCCGTGTCCGTGCTGGCCGGCCTGAAGAGCATCCCCGGTGAGCTGTACGAGGCCGCCCGGGTGGACGGATCGGGCCCGTGGCGCACGTTCTGGAGCCTCACCTACCCGATGCTGAAGCCGATCTTCCTGGTGCTGGTCGTCATGTCGATCATCTGGGACTTCAAGGTCTTCACGCAGCTGTTCATCATGACCGGCACCGCGAACCGCGACTCGTTCAACCTGTCGCTGTACGGCTACTCCGAGGCGTTCGGGTCGCTGAATCCGAAGCTCGGAATGGGCTCGGCGATCGCGCTGGTCCTCACCGTGATCCTGCTCATCGTCACCGCCTTCTACGTGCGGGTCATGGTGCGTCAGGGGGAGACGAAATGACGACCACGACAGTGAAGCGTGGCGGCGGCGGTACGCGGCGGCGTCCGTCCTCCAAGCGCCTGCGCCGGAAGATCCTGCTGAACGGGACGGGCGTCCTGGTCTTCCTCCTCGCCGTCTTCCCCGTCTTCTGGATGGCGTCCACCGCCTTCAAACCCAACGACGAGATCTTCAGCACCACGCCGAAGCCGTTTCCGTCGCATCCGACGCTGGACCACTTCGACGTCGTGCTGAACGGCGGCATCGCCGAGGTCACCTTCTGGGAGTACTTCCGCAACAGCGCCGTCCTGGCGCTGATCACCGTCGTGGCGTCGAGCCTGCTCGCGCTGATGGCCGCGGTGGCCGTGGCACGGTTCCGCTTCCGGTTCCGCACCACGTTCCTGATCATGCTGCTGATCGTCCAGATGGTGCCGCTGGAGGCGCTGGTCATCCCGCTGTTCCTGGACCTGAAGAAGCTCGACCTGCTGAACAGCCTGTCCGGGCTGGCCATCGTCTATATCGGCTTCGCCGTGCCGTTCGCGATCTGGATGCTGCGAGGCTTCGTCGCCGCGGTGCCGCGCGAACTGGAGGAGGCCGCGGCCATCGACGGCGCGGGGCCGATCCGGACGTTCTTCCGGGTCATGCTCCCGCTCGTCGCGCCCGGCCTGGTCGCCACCAGCATCTTCTCGTTCATCACCGCCTGGAACGAGTTCATCTTCGCCTACACGTTCCTAGACGACCAGAACAAATACACCCTCCCGATCATGCTGCAGTTCTTCTTCGGCCGCAGCGGCAACGCCTGGGGGCCCATCATGGCAGCGTCGACGCTCCTCACCATTCCCGTCATCGCGTTCTTCCTGATCGTCCAGCGCCGTATGGTGTCCGGCCTCACCGCCGGGGCGGTGAAGGGATGAGCACCGACGACATCGCCCGGCTGGCGCGCGGGACCCTGCTTCCCGCCTTCCCCGGCCCGACCGCGCCGCGCTGGCTGCTGGACGAACTGGAGGCCGGCCTCGCCGGCGTCACCCTGTTCGCCCTCACCGGCAACGTGCAGAGCCCGGAGGCCCTGGCCGCCCTCACCGCGCAGATGCGCAAGGCCGGCGACCCGTTCGTCACGATCGACGAGGAGGGCGGCGACGTCACCCGCCTCGGCGGCCACCGGACGGGCAGCCCCTACCCGGGCAACGCGGCGCTCGGCGCCGTCGACGACCCGGAACTGACCCGGCGGATCTACCGGTCCCTCGGCGCGGAACTGGCCGAGGTCGGCGTCAACTTCAACTTCGCGCCGTCGGTGGACGTCAACACCGCCGACGACAACCCGGTGATCGGCACCCGCTCGTTCGGGTCCGACCCCGAGCTCGTCGCCCGGCACGCCGCCGCGTCCGTCACCGGCACGCAGGAGGCGGGCGTCGCCGCCTGCGCGAAGCACTTCCCCGGCCACGGCGCCACCGTGGACGACTCGCACCTGTCGATCCCGCTCGTCGACGCCGACCTGGAACTGCTCGACCGGCGCGAGCTGGTCCCGTTCCGGGCGGCGATCGAGGCCGGCACCCGCGCGGTGATGACCGGGCACCTCAACCTGCCCACCATCACCCGCGGGGTGCCGGCGACCCTCGCCCCCGAGGCGATCACCGGGCTGCTCCGCGAGCACCTCGGGTACCGGGGCGTGGTCGTCACCGACGCGCTCGACATGGAGGGCGCGAGCGGCGCGATCGGCATCCCCGAGGCGTCCGTGCGGGCGCTCGTCGCGGGCGCCGACCTGCTGTGCCTCGGCCCGAAGGAGCACGCCGAGACCGTCGAGGCGACCCTCGCCGCCATCGTCGAGGCCGTCCGGGGCGGACGGCTGTCGGCGGAACGGCTGCAGGCGTCCGCGGACCGCACGCGCGACCTCAAGGACTGGCTCGCCGGCCAGGCCTCCGCGGTCGCCGACCGTGAGGCCGGGCTGGAGGCCGCCCGCCGCGCCATCCAGGTGTCGGGCTCGCTGCCCGGCTGGGACAGCGCGCCGCTCGTCGTGGAGACGGAGTCCACCGGCAACATCGCGATGGGCCCGACGCCGTGGGGCCTGAGCCCGTACGCGCCCGACGCCGTGCAGACCGACGGGGCGGACGGCGCGGAGGACCGGGTCCTGGACCATGCCAAAGGCCGCGGCCTGATCGTCGTGCTCCGCGACGCGCACCGGCACGCCCGGCAGCGGTCCCTCACCACGGCGCTGCTGACGGCCCGTCCGGACACCGTCGTCGTGGAGATGGGCCTGCCGGTGTGGCGCCCGGGCTCGGCCGTGTACCTCGCCAGCTACGGCGCGGCCGCCGCCAACGCCCAGGCCGTCGCGGAACTGCTGGGACTGGCCTGATCGCGCCGGCGCCCCGCGCGGCCGGGGCGCCGACCAGGGCCGTCGCGCAGCGGAGAACCCGCGGCGCGCCCGCCGGACGATGAGCCCGGTTCCGGCGGGCGCGCTGTGCCGGAGGCACCGCGGTGCCCGAGCGGTGCGACGAGCAAGGGATAATGGTTCTATGCGATTGTCCGCCCGGGTCGACTATGCGTTGCGTGCCGCCGCTGAGCTGTCGGTCGCCGGGAGCCGCCCGGTGACCGCGGTCCAGCTCGCGGAGGCGCAGCAGATCCCGCCCAAATTCCTGGAGAACATCCTCGGCCAGCTGCGCCGGTCCGGTCTCGTCCGGAGCCAGCGGGGACCCGAGGGCGGCTACTGGCTGGCGCGCCCGGCCGACAAGATCTCCCTCGCCGAGATCATCCGCGCCATCGACGGGCCGCTGCTCGGTGTGCGGGGCGAACGTCCCGAGCACGTCGGGTACGAGGGGCCCGCGCGCTCTCTGCAGGACGTGTGGATCGCGCTGCGCGCCAGCGAACGGGCCATTCTGGAGCAGGTCACGCTCGCGCACATCGCCGAGGGGAAGCTGCCCGAGCCCGTCCGCAAGCTGACCGACGACCCGTCCGCCTGGGAAAGCCCCTCCTTCATCTGAGGCCCTTCCATGCCGGAGGGTGACGTCGTCTGGCTGACCGCCCGGCGCCTGCGCGAGGCGCTCGCCGGGCGGCCGCTCGTGCGCTCCGACTTCCGCGTCCCCCGGTTCGCCACGGCCGACCTGCGCGGACGCACGGTCCTGGACGCCGTGCCACGCGGCAAGCACCTCCTCGTCCGCGTCGAGGGCGGGCTGACCGTCCACACCCATCTGCTGATGGAGGGACGCTGGCAGATCCGGAAGGCCGGGCCGGTGCCGCGCGATCACCGCGTCCGGCTCGTGCTGGCGAACACGCGGTGGCAGGCGATCGGCCATTCCCTCGGCCTGGTCGAACTGCTGCGCACCGCCGACGAGGACGAGGCGGTCGGCCACCTCGGTCCCGACCTCCTCGACCCCGCCTGGGGCCCGCCGCTGGCGGCCGCCGCGGCCGCCCGGCTGGCGGCCGACCCCGCCCGCCCGATCGGCGAGGCGCTCCTCGACCAGACCCGGCTCGCCGGGATCGGCAACGTCTACAAGGCCGAGATCCTCTTCCTGCGGGGCGTCCACCCGTGGACCTTGGCCGGGAACGTTCCCGACCTGCCCGGCCTCGTGGAGCTCTCTCACAGGCTGCTGGACGCCAACAAGCGGCGCCACGGCCACATCACCACCGGCGACCTGGCCCGCGGCCGCGAGAACTGGGTCTACGCCCGCGCCGGCCGCCCCTGCCGCCGCTGCGGAACAAAAATCGAACGCGCCGACCAACCATCCCAAACCGGCACCCGCCCCACCTACTGGTGCCCCACCTGCCAACCCGCCCCCGACTAAGCACCCGCAGCCCAGTTTCGCGCCCACACCAGCCCCCGCCGCAACCACGCGACAACCCCAACGCCTGCGATCGCGACCGAAGGCAGGTTCGAGCTTGCGAGAACCTGATCGCGCAGCGAGCCGCAAGGCGAGCCGGAGCGATGCAGCGATCGCGCCGCGTTTCTCGACGATGGAGGCCCGCCAGGGCCGAAGGAGGAGAGAAACGCAATAAACAGGTCGGCGCCCGCCCTTGCGCCCGGGTCGGCTGGGCGGGTCGCCGCCTGGTTCGGGGCGCTGTAGCCGGCGCCCATATCGAGCATCTTCGGCATGTGATCGTTCCAAGTCAATTCTCGGGTTTCCTTATTGATCTCCCAGCTCTAGCTTGGGTGTATGACTTTGGACGACCTGCGGGTGTTCGTGGCCGTGTGCGCGGCGGGCAGTCTCAGCGCCGTGGCCCGCGACCTGTCGTGCAGCCAGTCGGCGGTCAGCCAGCATGTGAAGCGGCTTGAGCGGGAGACCGGGCTGGTGCTGCTGGAGCGGCGTCCGCGCGGGGTGGTGCCGACCCGGGCGGGGGTCGTCCTGCAGCGGGCCGCGACGGAGGGGATCGCGGGGCTGGACGCGGCGCTGCGCCATCTCGACGACCTGCGCCGCGGGGTCGGCGGCACGGTCCGGATCGCGACGGGCGCGACGACCGTCCGGCATTTCATGGCGGCGGGCGTCGCCGCGTTCCGGGGGCGCCATCCGGAGGCGGCGCTGGAGTTCGAGACCGCGGGGTCCAGCCGCCGGTGCCTGGAGGCCGTCCGCTCGCATGCCGCCGATCTGGCGTGGGTGACGACCGGGCCGCCGCTGGAGGGCGTCGAGCAGCGCGCGTCCCGCGAGCTGCCGTGGATGCTCGCCGTCCACGCCGGTGACCCGCTCGCCGCGCGGGAGTCAATCCCGCTGGAGGACCTGTCGGGGATCCGGCACATCGAGCTGCCCGAGCATTCCACGTCGCGCCTGCATCTGGAGACGCACCTCGAACGGCACGGGGTGCGGCTGACGTCCACGACCAGCGTCGCCGACTGGGACACGGCGCTGCTGCTCGCCGAGCTGGGCCTGGGGCACGCGATCCTGCCCGCGCTGCCGGGGTGGGGGCGCGGGAGCGGGGACGTCCGGCTGATTCCCATCCCGGACCTTCCGCCGCTCACCGCGGGGTGGGCGGCCCGGCGGTGGGACGCGCTGAGCCCGCTCGCCGTCGAGTTCGCCGACACGGTGCTGGAGCATCTCCGGACGTGATCGGGACGAGAAACGGCCCCGGCTCCTCGCCGGAACGGTCGGCAAGGGGCCGGGGCCTCGTCGGCTTCGGGGCGGCGCGCCGGGGATCGCGGCGGCGCGCCGGGCCGGGCCGGCGTCATCGGGCGCTGGACGCCTCAGGTCTGCGCCTGGAACATCCAGTGCTGCTTCTCCAGCTCGCCGGCGATGCCGATGAGCAGGTCCTGGGTGACGAGGTCGGCGTCGTCGGTCGCGGCGATGCGCTCGCGGAACCGCGCGATGATCTGCGCGAGGATGTCGGTGACCGCGGCGACGACCTTGTCGTCGTCGAGGTAGCCGGCCTCCAGCTGCGGGATCTTGGTGCGGTCGCTGACCGTGCGGGCGCGGCCGTCGGGGTTCACGCCGATCGCCACGGCGCGTTCGGCGACGTCGTCCTGGCCGCTGCGGGCAAGGGTGACGATCTCGTCGAGATGTTCGTGGACGACCTTGAAGTTGCGTCCGGTGAGGTTCCAGTGCGCCTGCTTGGCGACCAGCGAAAGGTCGATGAGGTCGATGAGTGAGCCCTGCAAGGCGTCCCCCGCGACCTTCTGCGCCTGGTCGCCGAGCGGGCTCTTGATCGTCGCCATGATGGGCTCCTTCCGCGTCGTTACGGTTATCCGCTACAACACGGGACCCTCCCCGCGAATGCCCCCGTTCATGCGTGAGGCCGCGCACACCCGCGGCCCCGATAGGGCATGAACGCCAGGCCCGAAACCGGGCCGGCGGGAACCGGACCGGCTGGAAACCGGGTCAGGCCGCGACCATGTCGGCGCGGAACTCCCCGGTGATCTCTTCCGGCGTCTCCGGAATGCTCTCGGCGGAGATGCGCTCGTGCTCGGGTGGCGCGCCCGCCATGACGGGCTCGTGCTGCAGTTCGGCGAGGGCCAGCTGATCCGCCACGTCCCGCAGGACGTGCGACAGCGGCACTCCGAGCGCCTTGCAGATCGAGGACAGCAGTTCCGAAGAAGCCTCTTTCTGTCCCCGTTCCACCTCGGACAGGTAGCCGAGTGACACCCGCGCCGCCGCGGACACCTCACGGAGGGTGCGTCCCTGGCGCAGCCGCAGCTGCCGCAGTACGTCACCGAGCAGCTGGCGAAGCAGGACCATCGTCTCGCTCCCTCCCTCAGTTCGGACCATCTGCCGGTTCCACCGTACCCGCCTTGACGGTGGCCGTGGCAGACCGTTGAATTCGTGTTCGCTCGGAACGTAACGCTGTAATCAGCCCCGATCTTCCCGATCCGCCGAAGCCGCCCCGCTCCGCTCCGTGACGTCAAGGCCGAGCAGGACGCGTCTCAGCAGCTCAAGCGCGTGCACGACGGTCATCCGCCGGATCACCGCGCGGGATTCGGGACCGGCGCCCGGAACAGGGAGTTTCGGACTGACCACAGTCGGTGACCCCTCGGTTCCGGCCACGCCGATGTGGATCGTCCCAACGGGACGGCCGTCCTGCGGATCGGGGCCGGCAACACCCGTCACGGCGAGCCCGTACGTCGCGCCGAGCGCGTCCCGTACCCCGGCGGCCATCGCGGCGGCGACGTCCGGATGGACGGCCCCGTGCTCGGCGAGCAGCTCCGCCGGGACGCCGAGCAGCCGGTGCTTGGACTCGGTCGCGTACGTCACCATGCCGCCCGCGAACGTCGCGGACGACCCGGGCATCGCGGTCAGCTCCGCGCCGACGAGCCCGCCGGTCAGCGACTCGGCCGTGGCGACGGTCGCCGAGCGCTCCGCGAGCAGCCGGTGGACGACCCGGTCCAGCGACTCGTCCTCGGCCCCGTAGACGGCGTCGCCGAGCAGGTCCCGGACGCGCGCCTCGACGTCCGCGAGCCGGCCGGCCGCGTCCGGCCCCGCGACCGTGACGCGGATCTTCACCTCGGCCGGGTCGGGCAGGTAGGCGAGCCGGACCCGGTCCATCGCCTCGACCTCGGCGAGCCGGGTCGCGACGACCGACTCCCACATCCGGGCGGTGCGCAGAGTTCGCCGCGCGACGGCGGGCAGCCCGGCGATCTCCGCCAGTTCCGGCAGCACCGTCTCGTCCATGATCGTGCGCATCTCGAACGGGACGCCGGGCAGCGCGTAGACGATCCCGCCGGGCAGCTCGACGCGCAGGCCGGGCGCCGAGCCCGCGGGGTTGGCGAGGATCCGCGCGCCTTCGGGGACGTCCGCCATACGCAGCGCCATCGGCTGGAGTCCCCGCCCGGCCCGCGCGGCCCGCTCGCGCAGGCGCCGCTCCAGCGCCGGGTCCCGGACGAGGCCGACGCCCGCCGCCTTGGCGAGCGCGTCGCGGGTCAGGTCGTCGTAGGTGGGGCCGAGGCCACCGGTGGTGATGACCGCGTCGGCGCGGCCGAGCGCGGACGCCACCGCCTCGACGATCACGTCGAGCTCGTCTCCGACGACGACGCTGCGGGTCACGTCGACGCCGTGCTCGGCGAGCCTGCGTCCGAGCCACGCGGCGTTCCCGTTGATCGTGTCGCCGAGAAGCAGCTCGTCCCCGACGGTGAGCAGTTCGACCCGCATCGCGTCCCCCTCTCCGCCGTCCACCCGCACGGCGACCTCGAATCCGACGGCGGCGAATCTACCGGCGGCTCCCCCTGCCGAATCGACCGGCACGGACTGCCGGGCCGGACGAACGGGCCGGGACGGATCGCGCCTCCCGCCGGTTGACCGCGGAAACGACCGAATGAGGACGCGGGCGATACCATCTGATCACACCGGTCCAAGCGGGTTTCCCCATTCACTCGCCTCTGAAATGCGATGGCCGCGATTTGTGTCCCGAGAGGGAACCGGCCCCGCCACTGCGTGTGATGGGCGCCACGGCCGGGACGCGCATCGTCGGCGCGTGCGACCGGCACCGGATCCACCAATTCCTAGAAGTGCAGGTCACAATGTGAGTCAAAACTCATTCGCCCGATTCGATCGGGCGGGCATTCACAGGGATAATTGCGTACGGCGGGGCCCCGAGCGGGGCTGCGGGGCCACGACCGGGGTGGGCGTGGCCCCGTAGCCCACCCCCGTGACATGCGCGGTCGTCCCCCGCTCGAAGCTGACGTACGCCGGCGGCTACCCGGTCTCGGTGGTGTCCGGGCCCCGGCGCATCCGCCACGCCTGAGCGACGTAGTCCAGGCCCGTGACGACCGTGACGATCAGCGCGGCGCCCATCGTGGCCCAGCGCAGCGGGTCCAGCGGGCCGGGCAGGATGTAGAGGCCGATGGCGATGACCTGGAGCATCGTCTTCAGCTTGCCGCCCTTGCTCGCCGGGATCACGCCGCGGCGGATCACGACGAACCGCAGCACCGTGATCCCGATCTCCCGGACCATGATGGCGACCGTCACCCACCACCACAGCTCCCCCATGATGGACAGGCTGACCAGCGCCGCGCCGGTGAGCGCCTTGTCTGCGATCGGGTCGGCGATCTTGCCGAAGTCGGTGACGATGCCCCGCGCCCGCGCTATGTCGCCGTCGATCTTGTCGGTGATGGAGGCGATCGCGAAGACCACGAACGCGGTGAGGCGCCAGCCCGTGCCGTCCAGGAAGAACACCCAGACGAACACCGGGACCAGCGCGATCCGGACGATCGTCAGCGCGTTCGCGATGTTCCAGACACCGGCCGGTGGCGGGTCGTGCGAGCCCGCGACCGGATCCGGGGCGCCGGCGATCATGACACGCCCGTGCCGGGACCCGTGCTGAGACCCGTGTTGAGGTCCGCGGTCAGGTCCACGCCGTCGCTGCCGGTGACGCGGGCCGTGACGATCTCGCCGAGTGCCAGGCCGGCGCCGCGGACGCGGACCGTGCCGTCCACCTCCGGCGCCTGGTGCGCCGCGCGGCCCTCGAAGTCCCCATCCTCGGTCTTCTCCTCCAGCAGGACGTGGACGTCCGAGCCGACGCGGTCTTCGGCGCGCTGCGCGGTCAGCTCGTCGGCGAGGCTCGACAGCTCCTCGACGCGGGCCGCGATCTCGGCGGCGTCGAGCTTGCCGTCGAGGTTCGCGGCCTCGGTGCCGTCCTCGTCGGAGTAGCCGAACACGCCGGCCGCGTCCAGGCGCGCGGCGGACAGGAACTCGGCCAGCTCGTCGAGGTCGTCCTCGGACTCGCCGGGGAAGCCGACGATGAAGTTGGAGCGGACGCCCGCGTCCGGCGCCAGCGCGCGGATCTGGTCGAGCAGGCCCAGGAAACGCTCACGGTCGCCGAACCGCCGCATCGACCGCAGCACCGGGCCGCTCGCGTGCTGGAACGACATGTCGAAGTACGGGGCGACGCCGGGCGTGCCGCAGATCGCCTCGATCAGCCCCGGCCGCGTCTCGGCGGGCTGCAGGTAGCTGACGCGGACGCGTTCGATGCCGTCCACGGCGGCGAGGCCGGGCAGCAGCTTCTCCAGCGCCCGCAGGTCGCCGAGGTCCTTGCCGTAGGACGTGGAGTTCTCGCTGACCAGGACCAGCTCGCGCACGCCGTGCCCGGCGAGCCAGCGGGCCTCCTCCAGTACCTCCGCCGGAGGACGCGACACGTACGCGCCGCGGAACGCCGGGATGGCGCAGAACGTGCAGCGCCGGTCGCAGCCGGACGCCAGCTTCAGCGGCGCCACCGGTCCGCCGCCGCCGAGCCGCCGCCGCAGCACCCGCGGCCCGGACGCGGGCGCCACCCCGTCCGGAAGGTCCTCCGGCCCGCCGTGCCCGGGGATCGCGGCGTGCGCGGCGGACCGCTCGACCGGGGAGATCGGCAGCAGCGTCCGGCGGTCGCGCGGGGTGTGCGCGGTGTGGCCGCGTCCCGCCATGACGTCGTCGAGCCGGTCGCCGATGGCGGTGTAGTCGTCGAAGCCGAGCACGGCGTCGGCCTCCGGCAGCGCCTCGGCCAGCTCGCTGCCATACCGCTCGGCCATGCAGCCGGCCGCCACGACCTTCGCGCCCGAGTCGTGCGCGGCGAGCAGCGTGTCGATGGAGTCCTTCTTGGCCGCCTCGATGAACCCGCAGGTGTTGACGACCACCACGTCCGCGCCGTCCGCGCCGTCCGCGCCGTCCGCGCCCTCGGCCAGATCCCAGCCCGCGTCCTCGATGCGCGCGGCGAGTTCCTCGGAATCGACCTCGTTGCGGGCGCAGCCGAGCGTGATGAGCGAGACCTTGCGGCGTGTGGACATCCCCCTAAGGTAACGGCCCCGGGCGTCCGCGAAGACCAGCGCCCTCGTCCGGACCGGTCAGGCGGGGTCGGGGTCGTCCTTGTCGAAGCTCAGCCGTTGCACGCCCTTGCCCTTGCCGGGCGAGCCGATGTCCTTACCGTTGACGGTCAGATTGACGCTGCCGCCCACGCCGACCACGAGCCGGACCTTCTTCTTGGCGGTGAAGTCCTTCTGGTCGCCCTCGCGGATCATGCCGCTGAACAGCGTCCTGCCATCGTCACCGCGGACGTTCAGCCACGTCGTGCGCTTGGCCTCCACCCGCACCTGGACCTTGGTGCGCGGCGCCACCGCGACGGGGCCGTCGTTCTTCGGCGGCTTGGTCGCCGGCGGCGCCGGGGTCGACGGCGCGGGGGTCCCGGCGACCTGCTGCGCGGTGCGCCGCTCGCCCTCGCCGCCCTGCCCGATCACCTGGAATACGCCGTAGATGATCACGAGGGCGAGCGCGAGGGCCATCGCGGCGCTCCAGTTCGCCGACCTGCGCTCACGGAACGCGACGGGCTGCTCGGGCTCGAACGCCGACACGGCGGAGACCGGCTGCGGGGCGCCGCCGTGCGTCGCGTCGAACTCGGCGACGAGCGGTTCCGGATCGATGCCGATGACCCGGCCGATGCTGCGGATGTGCCCGCGCGCGTAGAAGTTGCCGCCGCAGGCGGAGAAGTCGTCGGCCTCCATGCCGCGGATCACGGTCTCGCGTATCCGCGTCTGGAGACTCACCTGTGTCACCGAGAGACCGGCCCGCTGTCGCTCCTCCGCCAAGGTCTCACCGATGGTCACGCCGGGCCTCCTTCGCGGGCGCTCGTCGCCGATCTCCTGCGACACCAGTCTAGGAACGCACATGCCCGTTGAGCGACAGCCAACACGTTCGAAACAGGGCAAGATTTCGCATCATTCCGCAATGCCCCGGCGGGCGCCGCCCGGGCGTCGCCTCCGCTTCACCTCAGCGTCGTCTCGGCCTCCCGCCCGGCCCCCGCCGGACGGCGCCGTTCAGCCTCCGCCGCGTAGTTCCGCGAGCACGCCGGGCAGGTCGTCCGGCTTGGTCAGGACGTCGCGCGCCTTGGAGCCCTCGCTGGGGCCGACGATGTCGCGGCTCTCCATCAGGTCCATGAGACGCCCGGCCTTGGCGAACCCGACACGCAGCTTGCGCTGCAGCATCGACGTCGACCCGAACTGCGTCGACACGACCAGCTCGATGGCCTGGACGAGCAGGTCCATGTCGTCGCCGATCTCCTCGTCGATCTCCTTCTTCGGCCCGGCGGCCGCGGCGACGTCCTCCCGGTAGTTCGCCTCCATCTGCCCCTTGCAGTGGTCGACGATCCCGTGGATCTCCTTCTCCGCGACGTAGGCGTTCTGGATGCGCATCGGCTTGCTCGCGCCCATCGGCAGGAACAAAGCGTCGCCCTGCCCGACGAGCTTCTCCGCGCCCGGCTGGTCGAGGATGACGCGGCTGTCGGCCAGCGACGACGTCGCGAACGCCAGCCGCGACGGCACGTTCGCCTTGATGAGCCCGGTGACGACGTCCACCGACGGCCGCTGCGTCGCGAGCACGAGGTGGATGCCGGCGGCGCGGGCGAGCTGGGTGATGCGGACGACGGAGTCCTCGACGTCGCGCGGCGCGACCATCATCAGGTCGGCGAGCTCGTCCACGATGACGAGCATGTACGGGTACGGCGTGTAGACGCGTTCGCTGCCCGGCGGCGGCTTGAGCTTGCCCGCCTTCACCGCCTTGTTGAAGTCGTCGATGTGCCGGTACCCGGACGCGGCGAGGTCGTCGTAGCGGCGGTCCATCTCGCCGACGACCCATTCGAGGGCCTCGGCGGCCTTCTTCGGGTTGGTGATGATCGGCGTGATCAGGTGCGGGATGCCCTGGTACATCGTCAGCTCGACCCGCTTGGGGTCGACGAGGATCATCCGGACCTCGTCCGGCGTGGCGCGCATCAGCACGGACGTGATGAGCCCGTTGATGCACGTCGACTTGCCCGCGCCGGTCGCGCCCGCGATGAGGATGTGCGGCATCTTCGCGAGGTTCGCGACGACGGTGCGGCCCTCGACGTCCTTGCCGAGCCCGACGATCATCGGGTGGTGCTCGTTGGTCGCGGCGGGCGAGCGGAGCACGTCGCCGAGGCTGACGATGTCCTTGTCGGTGTTCGGGATCTCCACGCCGATCGCCGACTTGCCGGGGATCGGGGAGATGATCCGCACGTCCGCGCTCTTCACCGCGTAGGCGATGTTCTTGGTCAGCGCGATGACCTTCTCGACCTTCACCGCCGGGCCGAGCTCGATCTCGTACCGGGTGATCGTCGGGCCGCGGGTGAACCCGGTGACCTGCGCGTCGATGTCGAACTGCTCCAGCACGCCGGTCAGCGCGTTCACGACCGTGTCGTTGGCCTTGGTGCGCGGCTTGGTGACGCTGCCGGGACGCAGCGCCGACGGGTCGGGCAGCAGGTAGATCTCGCCGGACGACGACAGCGGCAGCTGCTCGGAACTGCGCGGCGCGGGCGTCGGGTCGGGCACGTCCGCGCCGGGGTGCGCCGGGCCGGTGCCCGCGACGAGCTCGTCGTGCTCGCCGGGCGGTGGCGGTGGCGCGTCGTCGGCCGGGGGCGCGGGCGGCGGGACGTCCGGCTGGAACGGGTCGGGCTCGAACAGCTCGTCGGCGAGGTCGCGCCGCGGGCGGTCGGCCTTCTTCGGGGTGTCCTCAAGCAGGGGCGTGTCGTAGGGCCGCGAGTGCTCGCCGACCTCCAGCTCGTCGCCGTCCTCCTTGTCGGCCTTCTTCTTGCGGCGGCGCTTCTTCGGGGCCTCGCCGCCAGCGTCGCCCTCCTTCCCGTCCTCGGACGGGCGCTGCGGACGGCCCTGCAGCGTCGCCACGGACCACAGGTCGGACATCCGCTCGGGAACGCGGTTGATGGGCGTCGCGGTGACGACCAGCAGCCCGAACCCGGACAGGAGCAGCAGCAGCGGCACGGCCACCCATCCGCTCAGCGCCGCGTCCAGCGGGGCCGACACGACCCAGCCGACGACGCCGCCTGCGCCGCGCACGCCGTCCATGTCCTTCGAGGGCGACGGTACGCCCGCCCCGATGTGCAGGACGCCGAGCACGCCGACGGCGAGCGCGGTCATGCCGATGACGATGCGCCCGGTGTCCTCGTGGTGCTCGGGGTGGCGCAGCGTCCGCCACGCCAGCAGCGCCAGCAGGACGGGCAGCAGCATCGCCAGCACGCCGAGGCCGCCGCGCACGACCTTCTCCAGCGCGATCGTGACGACGCCGTCCGGACGGAACCAGGTGACCGAGGCCAGCACGATGGACGAGCCGAGCAGCGCGAGCCCGAGCCCGTCGCGCCGGTGCTCGGGGTCGAGGTTGCGGGCGCCGTGCCCGTAGGCGCGGAAGATCGACCCGACCGCGACGGCCGCGAGCAGATACAGCTTGAACAGGAGCTTGAAGAACCCGAGCACCGCCTGCGAGATCGGGTCGGGCTTCTGCGGAGAGCGCCCGCGGCCCGAGCCGCGGTTCCCCTTCGAGCCGCCGCTCGGACGCTTCCGGGGGGACGACCCTGCGGATTTACGAGCCGTGCTGCCCCCCGCACGCGAAGAGGTTTTCGTCCCCCCAGACGCACGTGTGGCCATGGTAATCAGAGTAACCAAGGTCCATAGAGGTTCCCGGGATGGCGGACGGGCGTGTTGACGAACGCCCGTCCGCCCCGCTATCCGGGTGGACGGTCGGGCTACACCTCCACGACGACGGGGACGATCATCGGGCGGCGGCGGTAGTTGTCGCTGACCCACTTGCCGACGGTGCGGCGGATGAGCTGGCCGATCTGGTGCAGGTCGTTGACGCCGTCTCCGGCCGCGTCCCGCAGCACGCCCTCGATCCGCGCGATGACCTCTTCGAAGTCCTCGTTGACGATGCCGGCGCCGCGGGCGTGCACCTCGGGCCCGGCGACGAGCTTGCCCGACGTCGAGTCGATGCCGACGACGATCGAGACGAAGCCCTCCTCGCCGAGGATCCGCCGGTCCTTCAGCGACGTCTCGGTGACCTCGCCGACCGACAGGCCGTCCACGTACACGTACCCGGCGGGGACGGCGCCGACGATGCGGGCGCGGCCGTCCACGAGGTCGACGACGACGCCGTCCTCGGCGATGACGATGCCCTCCTCGGGGACGCCGGTCAGCGCGGCGAGCTTGGCGTGCGCGCGCAGGTGCCGCCACTCGCCGTGGATCGGCAGGAAGTTCGCGGGCTTGGTCACGTTCAGCACGTACAGCAGCTCGCCCGCCGAGGCGTGCCCTGACACGTGCACCAGCGCGTTGCCCTTGTGGACGACGCGCGCCCCCCACCGGGTGAGCCCGTTGATGACGCGGTTGACGGCGTTCTCGTTCCCCGGGATCAGCGACGACGCGAGCATCACCGTGTCGCGGTCGGTGATGCGGATCGAGTGGTCGCGGTTCGCCATCCGCGACAGCGCCGACATCGGCTCGCCCTGCGAACCCGTGCACACCAGCACGAGCCGGTCGCCGGGGATGTCGTCCAGGTCTTTCTGGTCGACCATGATGTCGTCCGGGACGGTGAGGTAGCCGAGCTCGCGCGCGACGCCCATGTTGCGGACCATCGACCGGCCGACGAAGCAGACCTTGCGCCCGTTGGCGACGGCGGCGTCCAGGACCTGCTGGACGCGGTGGATGTGCGAGGCGAAGCAGGCGACGATCAGCCGCTCCTTCGCGGTGCGGAACACCTCGTCCACGACCGGGCCGATGTTGCGCTCGCTGGTGACGAAGCCGGGCACCTCGGCGTTGGTCGAGTCCGACATCAGCAGGTCGATGCCCTCGCCGCCGAGCCGGGCGAAGCCGGGCAGGTCGGTGAGCCGGCCGTCCAGCGGCAGCTGGTCCATCTTGAAGTCGCCGGTGTGCAGGACGAGCCCCGCGGGCGTGCGGACGGCGAGGGCGAGCGCGTCCGGGATCGAGTGGTTGACGGCGAGGAACTCGATGTCGAACGGCCCGAGCACCCGCCGCTCGCCCTCCACGACCACGTCGGTGACGGGTTTGATGCGGTGCTCGGTGAGCTTGGCCTCCAGCAGCGCCAGCGTCAGCCGCGACCCGACCAGCGGGACGTCGCGGCGTTCGCGCAGCAGGTACGGGACGGCGCCGAGATGGTCCTCGTGGCCGTGCGTGATGATGACGGCCTCGATGTCGTCCAGGCGCTCCCTGATGTACTCGAAGTCGGGCAGGATCAGATCGACGCCGGGCTGCTCGGTCTCGGGGAACAGCACGCCGCAGTCGACGACGAGCAGGCGTCCGCCGTACTCGAACACCGTCATGTTGCGGCCTATCTCCCCCAGCCCGCCGAGCGCGACGATGCGCAGCCCGCCCTCGGGCGGCGCGGGCGGGTCCGAGAGCTCCGGGTGAGGATGACTCACCGGGCGACCTCCGGGATGACGACCTCAGGCACTTTGACTCCCCCTATCGTGAGGTCTTCGCGCAGGCGCGCCGCGAACTCCGGCGTGGCCTCCACGAGCGGCGCGCGCAGCGGGCCGCCGCCGGGAAGGCCGAGCAGGTTCAGCGCTGCCTTGACGGCGATGGCGCCCTGCGTACGGGTCATGATGGCGGCGACCACGGGCAGCAGCCGCCGGTGGATCTGGAGCGCACGCGCGTGCTCGCCGGCGCGGTGCGCGTCGATCATCTCATGCAGCTCGGCGCCGACGACGTGCCCCACCACGCTGACGAACCCGACCGCGCCGACCGACAGCCACGGCAGGTTCAGGACGTCGTCGCCGGAGTACCAGACGAGGTCGGTCTCCGCCATGACCCTGGACGCGCCGAACAGGTCGCCCTTGGCGTCCTTGACGGCGACGATCCGCGGGTGCTCGGCGAGTTGCACCAGCGTGTCGTTCTGGATCGGTACACCGGCGCGCCCCGGGATGTCGTACAGCATGGCGGGCAGGCCGGTCGCGTCGGCCACCGCGGTGAAGTGGCGGACGAGGCCCTCCTGCGGGGGCTTGTTGTAGTACGGCGTCACCACGAGCAGACCGTGCGCGCCGGCGGCCTCGGCCTGCCGCGCGAGTTTCAGGGTGTGCTCGGTGTGGTTGGTTCCGGCACCGGCGACGATCACCGCGCGGTCGCCGACCGCGTCGATGACCGCCCGCAGAAGCTGCTGTTTCTCGTCGTCGCTCGTCGTCGGCGACTCGCCCGTCGTCCCGTTGACGACGAGGCCGTCGTGGCGCCGCTCGTCGACCAGGTGGGTCGCGAGACGCGCGGCGCCGTCGTAGTCGACGCCGCCGTCCGGCAGGAACGGGGTGACCATCGCGGTCAGCATCCGCCCGAACGGAGCGTCAGGTGTTGTGCTGGGTGCCATGCATCGAACGGTACCGTTCCGGCCGTACCGGGTGGACCCGCAGGTCCAAGCTGGCAATCAACCCGATATCGAAGCCGCCGCGAAGGCGTTCCCGGATGCCAGGTGGAACGTGCCGCGGAACGTTCGATGGAACGCGCGATGGAGGAAGCCGCCGCCACACGCTCGGGGGTACGCGTGGCGACGGCTCCACAACCACATCGTGGCACGCAAATGCCGCGTTACGGGGTCAGTCCGGCCACTTCCCGGACTCGGTTGCGTAACGTGACCCCGCGGTCATTACCTGCGGCCGGACGTGCGGGTATCCGGCCGCCGGCGCGAAAAGGACCGTTCCCGGCGCCGGATAGCCCCGCCGTACGGGAGGCCCTCAGCCGCCGGTGGTCCGCGCCGTTCGGGGAAGCCACGCATCGCGGTAGCGGGCCCATTCGTCCGGGCCTGTGGTCCAGTCCGCGTAGACGCCGACGCCGTACGGGCGTTTCGGCGGACGTTCCAGGTCGTCGATCCCGCGCCGGACGCCGCGCAGCGCGACCGGCAGGTCCTCCGCCCAGTGCATGAGGGGGCGGTAGGTGGGGACGCCCATGAACACGGTCGTGCGGTCGCCGATGAGCTCCAGCGTCGTGCGGGTGTGCCGGGCGAAGTGCCAGCCGGTCAGGGAGTCGGTCGGCAGCGCCACGTCATAGGTCATGATCGCCACCTGGTCGGCGAGGGCGGCGACCTCGCGCAGGAAGTCCTCGGTCGGACGGGGCGGTTCGTGGTACCGGCCGCCGCGCGGGAGCAGGGCCTTGTAGACGGGCTGGACCTCGTCCAGGAGGGTCTGCTGTTCGAGCGCCACCGACAGCAGCCTGCCCCGCGACCGGGTCAGCTCGCTGGTGCGCCTCATGAGCTCCATGAAGGCGCCGTCGTCGGGGTAGATCGGCTCGAAGTCGTAGTGGATGCCGTCGAACCCGAGGTCGAGGAAGGCCGCGTCGGTCTTGAGCACCTGTTCGCGGACCTTCGGATCGTCCAGGTCGATGACGCCGTCGCCGTCCACCACCCGGATCTGGCCGAGGTACGCCTGCGCCCGCACGCCCGGCGCGTACTTGCGGACGGCCTCGATCAGCTGCCGGGCGTAGCGGTACTTGCTCTGGGGGACGGTCCCGTCCGCCTCGAACGGCCCGGTGTGGAAGAAGACGTCGGTGATGCGGTTCCGCTGGAGCAGCCGTGCGAGCTCGCGGTACTCGGCGTCGCCGTGCGGCTCACCGACCCACTGGTGCCGCGCCCACAGCGCGTTCGCCTCGGTGCCGCGCGCCCGCGGCTCCTGCTGCCACCACACCCACGCCCCGGCGAACACGAGCGCGACCAGGCCGAGGACGTAGACCGCGGCCCAGCCCGTCCAGCGCAGCACAGCCATGACCGGCCCACCACGAACCCGTCCACGCTTCAACATCTCGCAATGATCCCGGATCTAACCGGCGGATCGGACGGGGTGTCCCGCGGTTCGCCCTCGCTCCGTCCAGGGACCGCCCATGAATCGGCCACGATTGGGACGGGATCGCGCGCCGCGCGCGGCGGCCGTTGACACCGGGGGAACCCTGTGATGACCAGGCGACCCGGTCGCCGGCCACTTGTCCAGGCCGGGTCTCGACGGGCCGCCCGGCTCTCACCCGTACACCGGGATGGAGGTCGAGCCGACTATGCGAGTACGACCGGATCAGGCCGAACCCAGACCTCTGATCAGCACCCGCGCTCTAGTGATCATCCTCGTGGCGGTCGGCGCCGCCGCGCTGACCGTCGCCGCCCCGCGTCTGGCGATCCCCATCGGGGTGGGCGTGGGCGTCGTCACCCTTCTCGCCCAGATCGTCAGGGACTGACCCAGAGGGGGTCGTCTCCGGCGCCGGGACGGTGATCCCGGCGCCGGAGACGTTCCGTCGCGGCCCGGCCTGCTTCAGAGGCGGTCTACTTCACACCGGCCGGGCGGGACGGTTCCGCGGCCCGTGAACTCCGGGGCGCCCGGTCGACGCGGGTGCGCTGGGTGAGGGCCACGCAGACCAGCACGGCGACGGCGGCCAGCGCGGTCGTGGCGTCGATGTCCTCGCCGAGGAGGATCCCCGACCAGAGCAGGGTCAGCACCGGCTGGGTGAGCTGGACCTGGCTGGCGCGCGCGATCCCGGCCCGCGCCAGGCCCTCGTACCAGGCGAAGAAGCCGATGTAGGCGGAGAAGGCGGCGACGTAGCCGAAGCCGAGGGTGGCGCGTCCCGTCCAGTCGGGGCCGGTGGTGGCGAGGAGCCGGACCGTCACCGGGACGGTGATCGGCGCGGCCAGCACGAGCGCCCAGGAGATGACGCGCCAGCCCGGCATGTCGCGGGCGAGCCGCGCGCCCTCGGTGTAGCCGGCCGCGCAGGTGACCAGCGCGGCGAACAGCAGCAGGTCGGCGGCGGTGAGGTGGCCCGAGCCGCGGACCAGCGTGAACCCGGTGACGCAGACGGCGCCGGCCGCGCCGGCGAACCAGAACGCGACGGACGGCCGCTCCCCCGCGCGCAGCACGCCGAACACGGCGGTGACGGCGGGCAGCAGCCCGACCACGACGGCCGAGTGGGCGGACGAGGCGCCATGGTCGAGCGCGAGCGTGCTGAACACCGGGAACCCGAAGACGACGCCGGCGACGACGACCGCGAACGCCGCGAGCTGGTCGCGGCGCGGAAGAGGGGCCCGAACCGCCAGCAGGACGGCGGCGGCGAGGACGCTCGCGGCGGCGGCGCGGCCGACGCCGATGAGGTACGGGTCGAGCCCCTCCAGCCCCAGGACCGTGCTGGGGATGGTCAGGGAGAAGATCAGGACGCCGACGGCGGCGAGTGGAAGGCCCGATTTGGGGCCGATGTCCGCTATCGGCGTTGGGACAGTAGCGCTATCCTGGGTCTTCATGAAACACGATAGCAGTGTGGCGGCGCTGGCCGACTCGCTGCGTGCCGACGTCCGCCGGATGAGCGCCGGGGAGCGGCTCCCGTCCAGCCGGAGCCTGGTCGAGCGGCACCGGGTCAGCCCGGTGACGGTGTCGCGTGCGCTGGGCCTGCTGGCCGCCGAGGGCCTGGTGGTGACGCGGCCGGGCAGCGGCGCGTTCGCCGCCGGGCGCCGCGACACCGCGGCCGAGCCGGCAGACCTCGGCTGGCAGGCGGTGACGCTCGGCGACCGGTCCGTCGACGCGTCCGGGGTGTCGTGGCTGCTCACCCCGCCGCCGGAGGGGGCCGTCGCGCTGAGCGGCGGCTACCTGCACCCGACGCTTCAGCCGACGCGGGCGCTCGCGACGGCGGCGGCGCGGGCGGCCCGGCGCCCGGACGCCTGGGAGCTGCCGCACCTCGGCGGGATCCCCGAGCTGCGCGCCTGGTTCGCCCGGACGATCGGCGGCGCCGTCTCCCCCGCCGACGTGGTGATCACCAGCGCCGGGCAGCAGTCGCTGACGACCGTCCTGCGGGCGGTGCTGCCGCCGGGCGCGCCCGTGCTGGTCGAGTCGCCGACGTACCTGGGCGTCCTCGCCGTCGCGCGGGCGAGCGGGCTGCATCCGGTGCCCGTCCCGGTGGACGCGGACGGCGTCCGTCCCGACCTGCTCGCCGAGGCGTTCGCGATGACCGGGGCGCGCGCCTTCTACTGCCAGCCGACCTTCCACAACCCGACCGGCACCGTGCTGAGCGACGAGCGGCGCGCGCAGGTGCTGGAGGTGGCGCGGGCGGCGGGCGCGTTCGTCATCGAGGACGACTACGCGCGGCACCTCGGCATCACCCCGCCCCCGCCGCCGCTGATCACGCAGGACGGCGACGGCCGGGTCGTGCACATCGCGTCGCTGACCAAGGCCACCGCGCCGAGCCTGCGGATCGCGGCCGTCGTCGCGCGCGGCCCGGTCGCCGAGCGGATCCGCGCGACGCAGCTCGTCGAGGAGTTCTTCCCGGCCAGGCCGTTGCAGGAGACGCTGCTCGAACTGGTCAGCTCGCCCGGCTGGCCGCGGCATCTGGGCGCCGTCCGGGCGGCGCTGCGGTCGCGCCGCGACGCGATCCTGGCCGCGTTCGCCCGCGACCTGCCCGAGCTGCGCGTGAACCGCCCGTCGGGCGGCCTGCACCTGTGGGCCCGGCTGCCGGACGGCGTCGACGACACCGCGCTCGCCGAGGCCGCCCTGCGCGCCGGTGTCCTGGTCAGCGCGGGGCGGCCGTTCTTCCCCGCCGAGACGCCCGCCCCGCACCTGCGGATCAGCTACGGGACGGCGGCGTCGGAGCCGGAGCTGGCGGAGGGCGTCCGCCGCCTCGCCACCGTCCTGCACTCATGAGCCCGTGCTTCATGAGTGCAGGCTTCGTGAGGCCGTACAGAAGCAGAACTCGTTGCCTTCGGGGTCGTGCCAGACCTGGAACGGGGTCCGCGGGTTCCCCATCGGCTCGCCGGCGGGTGTGGCGCCGAGCCGCCGCGCCCGCTCCCCGGCCGCGTGGATGTCGGGCACGTCCAGGTCGAGGTGGACCCGGTTCTTGATCGTCTTGCCTTCGGGGACGAGCTGGAACGCCAGCACCGGGCCCCCGGCGATGGGCTCCAGGTCGAGCCACTCCTCCTCGCGCGAGGTCGTCTTCATGCCGAGCAGCTCGCCCCAGAAGGTCGCCATGACGTCCAGGTCACCGCAGTCGTACACGACGGTGGTCACCTTGGGGGTGACGGCGGTCATCGCGTTCCCTCCGCCGTCCGCAGGACGTGCGCGGAACGCGCGGAGCGGGCGGCGGCCCGCGCGCAGCCGGGCGCGAGGGACGCGGGACGGCGCCGGACGCCGATCCGGTCGGGCACGCCGTCGAGCAGCCAGCGGCGGACCCGTCCGGCGCGTCCGGCCGACCGCGTGCGGGCGGTGAGCCTCGCCTCGACGATGTCGGCCTGCAGCCGCGCGTATTCGCGCTCGGCCCACGCGTACCGCGTGGCCGGCCCGGCGAGGTACGGCAGCGCCTTCATGATCGTCCTCCCGTTCGTTGACACCAGTGAAACCCTAACGCTGGTGTCGCTTGGATGCAACCGGTAAAATGCGAATGACGGTGTCCTACGTTGGTAGGCTGCTCGCGGACAGGCAGGAGGGGTGATGGCCGAGGTTCGGGACGACCCCGCGCTGCTGCTGACGGACTTCGTCAACACGCTCAACATCGACGACGCCGAGGACGAGCTCACGACGCCCGCCGAGCTCGCCGCGTGGCTGGCCGGGCGCGGGCTCGTCCCGGACGGCACGCGGGCGTCCGGGACCGAGCTGGCCACCGCGATCGCGCTCCGGGAGGGGCTCCGCGAGGCCATGTCCGCGCACCACGGGCCGCGCGGCGCCGACTTCCCCGACGATCTCGACGACGCCCTCGCCGCCCTCCCCCTGCGGATCGCGCTCACCGGCGCCCGGACGCCCGGCGTGCCGGGCCTCGTCCCCGTCGACCCGCCGGGGACGGCCGCCGCCGGCCTGGCCCGGCTCGCCGCCGCGATCATGGAATCGGTCACCGCCGGGACGTGGCCGCGGCTGAAGGTCTGCCAGGAGGACACCTGCCGCTGGGCGTTCCTGGACACGTCCAAGAACCGGTCCCGCTCCTGGTGCTCCATGCGCGTCTGCGGGAACCGCACCAAGACCCGCGCCTACCGGGCCCGCCGCCGGGCCTAGGCTGGGCCTGATCCCGGACCGAGAGGACGTGCCACGCCATGGCCGATGTGGGAGTGCGCCCCGCGCGGCGGGCGGACGCGGCCGCCGTCGCCGACATCCAGGTGCGGGCCTGGCGGCAGGGCTACCGCGATTTGCTGCCCGCCGGCGTCCTCGCCGAGGTCACCGGGCCCGCCGCGCTTGAGGTGTGGCGCGAGAAGTGGACGGAGGCGGCGACGGCCCCGCCGAGCCCGCGGCACCGGCTGCTCGTCGCCGTGGCGTCCGACCTGGTCGTCGGGTTCGCCGCGCACGCCCCGGCCGAGGACCCTGGCCTGGACCCGGCGGAGACCGCCGAGCTGATCACCCTGCTGGTCGACCCGACGCACGCCCGCGCCGGGCACGGCAGCCGGCTGCTGGCCGCGACCGTGGACCTCCTCCGCGAGGACGGCTTCGCCACCCTGACCACCTGGACGTTCGAGGACGACGAGGTCACCCGGACCTTCCTCGGCTCCGCCGGGTGGGCGCCCGATGGGACGGCCCGGACGCTCGACATGGGCGAGCCCGTCCGGCAGATCCGCCTGCACACCGACATCAGCGCCTGACCGGTCGGCCGGGGGCCGGTGCGGGCTTGACCAGGGGCCGGTGCGGACCTCAGGCGCCCCGGCCATATCTTTGAAGCCGTGCCCGAGTCCACCTCCCTGACGCCGCCGCGCGCGCCCGCGCCCGCGCAGCGCGCCGCCGGACGCCACCGCCGGCTCGGCATGGTCGTCATCAGCCTCGGCGTCTCGCTGATCGTGGTGGACGCCACGATCGTCGGCGTCCTGATGCCGCGGATGGTCACCGACCTGGGCCTCACGACCACCGACGCCGAATGGGTCACATCGATCTACGCGCTGGTGTTCGCCGCGCTGCTGATCCCGTTCGGCCGCGCCGGCGACCTGTTCGGGCGGCGCCGGATGTTCGTGCTCGGCGTGGCGGTGTTCGCGGCGGCCAGCGTGGGCGCGGCGCTCGCGGGCGGCGGCTCGGCGCTGATCGGCGCCCGCGCCCTGCAGGGCGTCGGCGCCTCGATGATCATGCCGGCGACGCTGTCGACGATGAACGCGGTGTTCACCGGGCGGGAGCGCGCGGTCGCGTTCGGGATCTGGGGCTCGATGATCAGCGGCATGGCGGCGCTCGGCCCGCTCGCGGGCGGCGCCCTGGCCACCGGCGGCGGCTGGCGCTGGGCGTTCGGGATCAACCTCCCGCTCGGCGCCCTGCTGATCGCGGGCGCGCTGTGGCTGCTGCCGGAGACCCGGGCGCCCCGTTCCGCGAACGCGCGGCGCGACGTCGACTGGGCCGGCGGCCTGCTGTCCACGCTCGGGCTCGGCGCGCTGGTGTGCGGGATCATCGAGGGGCAGACGTACGGCTGGTGGGCCGCGACCCGCCCGTTCTCCCCGGCCGGGTTCGACTGGCCGGAGAAGGGGCTGTCGCCCGTCCCCGTCGTCCTGGCCCTGGGCCTGGTGCTGCTCGCGGCGCTGGTCGTCGTCGAACGGTCCCGGGCCGCGGCCGGACGCTCCGTCCTGCTCGACCTGGACCTGTTCCGCATCCCGAACTTCCGCCGCGGGAACCTCACGTCGGCCCTGGTCAACGTCGGCGAGCTGGGGCTGCTGTTCGTCCTGCCGCTGTTCCTGCTCGGCGTGCACGGCACGAACCCGCTCCAGATCAGCGTCGCGATCCTGCCGCTCGCCGCCGGGGCGTTCCTGTCCGGCGGGTACGCGGGCAGGCTCGCCAACCGGCGCGGCGCGCACCAGGTCGTGCGGATCGGGATGGTGCTGGAGGTCGGCGCGGTCGTCGCGCTGGGCGTCACCGTGTCCGCGTCCACGGGCGGGCTCGGGCTCGCGCCGTGGATGCTGCTGTACGGGCTGGGCCTCGGCCTGACGTCGGCGCAGCTGACGAACGTGTCGCTCGCGGACGTCCCGCAGGCGCAGGCTGGCCAGGCGTCCGGCACCCAGTCCACCGCCCGCCAGGTCGGCGCCGCGCTCGGCATCGCCGCGATCGGGACGGTGTTCGCGACCAGCCTCGGGCACACGATGACCGACCGGCTCTCCGGCTCCGCGCTCCCGGCGGAGCGGCGCGCCGCCATCACCCACGATCTGCGCCAGAGCGCCGGAACGTACGCCCGTGAGCTGCACGACACGCCCGGGCTCGCCGCGGAGGCGCGCGCCGCCGACGAGAGCCTCGCCGTCGCGACCAGGCACGCCGCGCTCACCACCGCCGCGATCCTCGCGCTCGGCCTCGCCATGTCGTTCCGCCTGCGCCCGAGCACTGATCATCATCGGGAAGAATCGAAGGGATAGTCCCCCTGTCGCCCCACGAGAACGAGCGGTAACTGTGGCCACGCTCTCCCAATGGGTCGCCGGATCCCGGCCCCGCACCCTTCCCGCGTCACTCGTCCCCGTCGTCGTCGGCACCGGCGTCGCCGCCGGGGAGGGCGGCGCCGGCGAGGGCGGCGCCGTCTGGTGGCGCGCCGTGCTCGCCGCGATCGTCGCGGTCGTCCTGCAGATCGGCGTGAACTACTCCAACGACTACAGCGACGGCGTCCGCGGCACCGACGAGGACCGTGTCGGCCCGCTGCGCCTCGTCGGGTCGAAGGTCGCGCCGCCGAAGCAGGTCCTCGCCGCGGCGCTCGGCTGCTTCCTCGCCGCCGCCGTCGCCGGGCTCGTGCTCGCCGCCGTGACGACCTGGTGGCTGCTGCTCGTCGGCGCGTTCGCGATCCTCGCGGCCTGGTTCTACACCGGCGGGAAGACGCCGTACGGGTACCGGGCGCTCGGCGAGGTGTCGGTGTTCATCTTCTTCGGCCTCGTCGCCGTCGTCGGGACGGTGTACGTGCAGGTGGAGGGCCTGCCGTGGGAGGCGTGGGCGGCGGCGGTGCCGATCGGGCTGCTGGCCTGCGGGCTGCTGGTCGCCAACAACCTGCGCGACATCCCCACCGACCGCGAGGCCGGGAAGCGGACCCTCGCGGTGCTGCTCGGCGACCGCCGGACCCGCCTGCTGTACGCGGCGTGCACCGCGCTGCCGTTCATGATCGTCCTGTCGCTGGCGGCGCCGCGTCCGTGGGCGCTGATCGCGCTGCTCGCGGCGCCGCTGTCGCTCCCGCCCACGCAGAAGGTGCTGAACGGCGCGACCGGTCCCGCCCTGATCCCCGTGCTGGGTGAGACCGGCCGGCTCCAGATCGCCTACGGCGTCCTGCTGGCCGTCGGCCTCGCGATCTGAGCCATCTGAGCCTCGACCTCGCCGGCACCGGCACCGCCGCCGTACCGCTCGGTGAGCAGGACGGCGCCGGTGACGCCCATGAGCAGCCCGGCGAGCAAACCGGCGAGCTTCGTCAGGTTGAGCCCGCTCGCCGAGTCCGCGGCGAGGAACTCCGGCTGGCTGAGCAGCGTGATCAGCCCGTAGAACGACCACGCGAACGTGGCGCCCGCGCCGATCCACACACCGGCCAGCGGCACCGCGAACCTCACCGGGCGCCCGCCGCGCCGGACGATCGCGAGCAGCGCCACCGCCCCCGTGAGCGCCAGAAGCCCCATGATGCCGTCGACCAGTTGCAGGACCGCGCCCCGATGCTCAAGGTTCTCCTCGGACAGCCCCGCCGTCCCGCCGAACGCCCAGAAGAACTGCACGGCGGCGAACACGGCGGCGAACACCGCCGCCGTGCGCGCGATGAGCACCTGCAACGCGTGCGTCGCGCCCTTGGCGACGTCCTTGGTACGGACGGCGAAGACGTCCGGCCACCTTTCCCGCGCGTAGAAGACGAAGGCCGTGACGAGCCCGAGCGCCTGCAACGTGAAGCCCGTGTACACGACCCCGTACACCCAGCCCTGGATCGCGTTGTCTGACGTGGTCAACGGCTCGGACGAGAAGAGAGTCTGCACGAGCGCGCCGAGCGGGACGGCGAAGGCGATCGGCGCGAGCAGCCCCGCGCCGATCCACATCGGCGTCAGCACCATCCACGCCGGGATGCGCCGCCCCCATGGGAACGTGAACGCCAGCACGACCAGCACGGCCACCGCGTCCATGGCCATCGTGAGCGCGTTGCCCACGTAGAGGGCCGAGCTCTTGGCCGCCTCCGGGTCGTTCCACCCGACGGTGCTGCCGGACAACCACGCGACTTTGATGCTGAGGTAGGGCACGCAGGCCGCGATCGTGGCCGCGCACACCCACAGCCGGATACGCCCGGCCCCCGAGACGGGCGCCCTGCCGGTGAGAACTGAAACGGTCATGCCCCCGACGATGGCGCGGACAGCGCCCGCCCCACTTCCCGCCGCCGGGGGAAACCGCCGCGTCCCTTCCCCCACGGGGGTGAGACGGCCTCCTTCCCTCAGTCTGTTCCCTCAGTTCGTTCCCGCGCCCCAGTCGATCTCGGGGCGGCCGGCGTCCACCAGGGCCTTGTTCACGGCGCTGAACGGCCGCGTACCGAAGAACTTCTTGGCGCTGAGCGGGCTGGGGTGCGCGGACTCGATCACGGTGTGCTGCGCGCCGGTGATGAGCCGGGCCTTCTTGCGGGCGTAGGCGCCCCAGAGCACGAACACGACGCGTTCGGACTTGTCGTTCAGCGCGCGGATCGCGGCGTCGGTGAAGTCCTCCCAGCCCTTGCCCGCGTGCGAGCCCGCGTCGCCGCCGCGGACGGTCAGCACCGCGTTGAGCAGCAGCACCCCCTGGTCGGCCCAGCGGGTGAGGTCGCCGGACGTCGCGACCGGCACCTCCAGGTCGGTGGCCAGCTCCTTGTAGATGTTGCGCAGCGACGGCGGCAGCCGCACGCCGTCGCGGACGCTGAAGCTGAGCCCGTGCGCCTGGCCGGGCCCGTGGTAGGGGTCCTGGCCGAGGATCAGCACGCGGGCGCCGTCGAACGGGCAGTGCCGGAACGCGCTGAACAGGTCCTCACGGGGCGGGTAGACGGTCTGCCCGGCGTACTCCCCCGCGACGAACGCTCCCAGCGCGGCGGTGGCGATCGGGTCGAGCAGCGGGTCGAGCCGCTCCCGCCAGTCGCCGGGCAGCATTTCCATCAGGTCGAGGGACATCGTTGGCCTCCGGGACGTGATCTCCAGTCGCCGCAAACACTAGTGCGCGGCACTGACACGCCATGCCTGAATCCCGGGAGCACACCCTCCTCAACCCTAGGATGAGGCCATATGCCCGAATCCCCCCGGCGGTGGCGGTTCCGCGCGTCCGCGCCGCTCGTCGCGCTCGCCCTCGCCGTCGCCGGTCTCGGCGCGGGCTGCGGCGGCTCGTCCGGGCCGGTGACGCTCACCGTCCTCGCCACCTCGTCGCTGGCGGAGGTGGCCGACGAGCTCGGAAGGGCCTACTCCCAGGAGTACCCCGGCATCAGGCTCCGGTTCGAGTTCGGCGCCTCTCCCGAGCTGGCCGACCGGCTGTCCGACCACGACCCCGGCGACGTGCTGGTCGCGGCCGACATCGCCGGCATGGACAAGGCCGCCAGGTACCTCGCGGATCGACCGGCGGTCGTCGGGCACACCTCGCTGACCATCGCCGTCGGCCCCGGCAACCCCCGGCGCGTCCGCGATCTCGACGACCTGACGCGGCGGGGCCTGCGGGTGACGGTCGGCGCCGGCACGGTCCCGGTCGGCCGCTACACCCGCCAGGTCTTCGCGAAGGCGGGGCTGACCGTCCGGTGGAGCTCGGAGGAGATCAGCGCGCGGGCCGTCCTGGACCGGGTGCGCTCCGGCGAGGCCGACGCGGGCATCGTCTACGTCACCGACCTGCGCTCGGCGGGCGTCGCCGCGAGCAGCGTGCCCATCCCGGCGGACGTGAACGTCACGGCGGCCTTCTCCGCGGCGACCGTCCGGGACGGCGACCACGAGGAGGACGCGAGCGCGTTCGTGTCGTGGCTGGTCACCCAAACCGCGCGCAAGCTGTTCAACAAGCATGGCTTCGCCACCCCGCCCGCCCCGCGCTGACCGGCGCTCAGGCCGCTTCGGCACGGGCCTTGACGGCGGCGTTCATCGCGGCGAACTCGTCCTCCATGTCGAGCTGCCCGCCCGCGACCGGGACGAGGGCGCCGGAGAAGCGCTCGCCCTGGGTGAGGCGGACGCGCCCGTTCCCCGCCGGCTCGATCCGGAAGTAGTGCTCGCCGTCCACGATCCCGGGGATCCACATGCGCCCGATCCAGCGCAGCTCGCGGCCGGGCTCGGCCTTGAGGACCTTCGGGGAGAACTTCATGGTGCCGCCGTCGGAGTCGCGCAGGACGTTGTGCAGCCGCGCGCCCTTCTTCGGCTCGCCCTCGGCCTTGACGATGAACGGGTTCCACTGCGGGAAGCTGTCGAAGTCGGTGATGATCCCGTAGACCTCGTCGGCGGAGGCGGAGATCTCGACGCTGGTGCGGACCTCGTGCGGGTCGAGTTCGCCCCAGGCGAGCAGCCCTCCGGCGGCGACGAGCGGGACGGTGACGACGGTGACGACGACGCGGCGGATCATGACGACCTCCAAGTTGGGGCCTGTTAGGCACTGGCTAAGCTCATTAGCCAATAGGCTAGCGAGCATAACCAGCTTTGACAACCCCCTGAGGGCACGTGTCACATCCCGTCCGCCGGCTACGTCAGTGCTATGACATGGCTGACGAGGGAGAACAGATGGACGAGCGCGAGTTCCTGGCGGACGAGTTCGAGAAGCACCGGGTGCATCTCCGGGCGGTGGCCTACCGGATGCTCGGCTCACTCGCCGAGGCGGACGACGCCGTCCAGGAGTCGTGGTTCAGGCTCAACCGCTCCGACGCCGACTCGATCGGGAACCTGGGCGGCTGGCTGACCACCGTCGTCGGACGCGTGTGCCTCGACATGCTGCGCTCGCGCACCGCGCGCCGCGAGGACCCCCTGGAGGAACGCCTCCCGGACCCGATCATCGGTCCCGCGTCCGGCGCCGACCCTGAGCACGAGGCGCTGATGGCCGATTCGGTCGGCCTCGCGCTGCTCGTGGTGCTCCAGTCCCTCACGCCCGCCGAGCGGCTCGCGTTCGTGCTGCACGACACGTTCGCCGTGCCGTTCGAGGACATCGCCCCGATCGTCGGACGGTCCCCCGCCGCCGCCCGGCAGCTCGCCAGCCGGGCCCGCCGCCGGGTGCGGGGCGCCGCGCCCGTCCCCGAGCGCGATCCGGTCCGCCAGCGCGAGGTCGTCGACGCGTTCCAGGCCGCGGCGAAGGGCGGCGACTTCGAGGCCCTCGTCGCCGTCCTCGACCCCGACGTCGTGCTGCGCGCCGACGTCGGCGCGCCGACGCTGCAGGAGACCCGGGGCGCCGAGGCGGTGGCCGGTCAGGCCCTCATGTTCCGCCAGGTCGCCGGCGAGCCGCGCCCGGCGCTGGTCAACGGCACGGCCGGCGTGGTCAGCGTCGTCGACGGGCGCGCGCGGTCCGTGCTGTCCTTCACGATCGTGGACGGCAGGATCGCCGCCATCGACATCCTCGCCGACGCCGACCGCCTCGCCGGGCTCGACCTCACCGTCCTCGACTGATCCCGCCTCGTCCGGCGCCGCCGCGACCGGCCCCGGCGGCGCCCGCCCAGGTCAGGTCAGGGAAGGGGACGGTAGAAGAGGACCCGGGGGCTGGACGGGCCGTCGTGGTCCGGGGCGTGCGTCGTGGTGAAGCCCATGGCCTCGTGGAAGGCGATCGAGCCGGTGTTGCGCGTGGAGGTGAGCGCCCGGACGGCCGTGCGGCCGTCGGCGGCGGCCTGGGCGAAGAAGGTCTCGTAGAGGCGGCGGGCCAGGCCCGTCCCGCGGAAGTCGGGGTTCACGCCGACGAAGTGGATGTAGGCGGTGTCGGGCTGGGACGGCGACAGGAAGCCGACGAGGCAGCCCGCCAGGTCGCCGCCCGACTCGGCGACGAGGCTGGTGCGGTGGAAGTGGTCGAGGAAGAGGCGGGGCAGGATGCCGTGGATCTCGCGGCCCCACCAGTCGTCCACGACCGCGATGATGCGGTCGTAGTCGGCCGGCGTGGCCTGCCGGACGCCGATCACAGGCCGAGGAGGGACTCGATGCCCAGGGTCAGGCGATCGAGGTCCGGGACGCGGCGGACGGCGAGCAGGACGCCCGGCATGAACGACGCGCGGTTCATCGAGTCGTGCCGGAGGGTGAACAGCTCGCCGTGCCCGCCGAGGACGACCTGCTGGTGGGCGACGGCGCCGGAGAGGCGGACGGCGTGCACGCGGACGCCGTCCACGTCGGCGCCGCGCGCCCCGTCCACCTCGGACGTGGTGGCGTCCGGGGACGGGGCCACGCCCGCCTCCGCGCGGGCGGCCGCGACCAGCTCGGCGGTGCGGTAGGCGGTGCCGGACGGGGCGTCCGCCTTGTTCGGATGGTGCGTCTCGACGATCTCGACGGACTCGAAGAACGGGGCCGCCTTCTGCGCGAAGTGCATCATCAGCACCGCGCCGATCCCGAAGTTCGGCGCGATGATGACGTTGCCGGACGACGCGTCGGTCAGCCAGGAGCGGACCGTGTCGAGCCGGGACGGGTCGAACCCGGTGGTGCCGACGACGGCGTGCAGGCCGTGCTCGACGCACCACCGGAGGTTGTCCATGACGACGCCGGGATGGGTGAAGTCGACGACGACCTCGGCGGCCGTCAGGGCGTCGCGCGCGTCGCCCTGGTCGACGGCGGCGACCAGCTCCATGTCGTCGGCCCCTCGCACGGCGCGGCACACCTCGGCTCCCATGCGCCCCTTCGCGCCCAGCACCCCGACCTTGATCACGTGTTCCTCCCGGTAGGCGTGGGCCGAGCCTATCGTCAGAAGCGCTTGCCGAGTTCACGCGCCTCGGCGTGCGCGGTGCGGCGTCCGGTCTCGGCGTCGGCGGTGGCGAGGTTCGGGCGGAACTCGACGGTGCTGATGTCGGTGATCCCCGTCCAGCGCAGCCAGCCGTCCAGGAACGGCGCCTGGTGGTCGGCGCCGAACGCGGGCGGGCGGCCCTCGCCGTACACGGCGCTGGTGTAGAGCACGGCGGCCTTCTTGCCACTGAGCAGACCCGTGTAGCCCTGTTCGGGGTCGAAGCCGAAGACCCAACCGGGCTGAGAGACGACGTCGATGAACTGCTTGAGGATGTACGGGACGTTCGTGTTCCACATGGGGACGCTGAACAGGTAGCGGTCGTAGGAGTCGTAGCGGTCGAAGACGCGGCGGGCGGCCTGCCAGGCCCCGACCTGGTCGCCGGTCAGCTCCTCCCCGGCGAGGACGGCCATCTTGGCGGTGGCCGCGGCGGGGCCGAACTCGGGCAGCGTGCCGTCCCACAGGTCGTGGTGGTCGACGACGTCGCCGTGGGTCTCGCGGTAGGCGTCCAGGAAGGCGCCGGCGAGCGCCAGGGACTCGGACGCGGCGCCCCGCGGGGACGCGGAGATGTGCAGCAGGCGAGACATGAGGGGGTCCTCTCCGAAGACATACGGACTAGAGTCCGGTTACTTTTCCGGAGATTAGCGGACCTTGGTCCGCTTAGCAAGCGGGCGGGTCAGGCGGCGAAGTCGCGATCCCCCACCGGGCCGATGACCGTCAGGGCCTGGGGGCCGGCGAGGACCTCGGTCGCGATGGCGCGGACGTCGTCGAGCGTCACCGCCTCGATGCGGGCCAGGACCTCGTCCACGGGCAGCAGCGACTCGTACACGAGCTCGCTCTTGCCGATGCGGCTCATGCGGGAGCCGGTGTCCTCCAGGCCGAGGACCATCGCGCCGCGCAGCTGGCCCTTGCCGCGCTCCAGCTCCTCGGCGGTGAGGCCGGCGCCGGCGGCCTTGTGCAGCTCGTCGCGGCAGATCGCCAGGACCTCCTCGGCCTTGGCGGGCTGGCAGCCCGCGTACACCCCGAAGATGCCCGAGTCGGCGTACTGGGCGGTGTAGCTGTACACCGAGTACGCCAGGCCGCGCTTCTCCCTGATCTCCTGGAACAGGCGGGACGACATGCCGCCGCCGAGCGCCGCGTTCAGCACGCCGAGCGCGAACCGGCGGTCGTCGGTGCGGGATACACCCGCGCCGCCGAGGATGATGTGGGCCTGCTCGGTGTCCTTGTCGATCACGACGTCGCGCGGAGCGATCGGGGCGGGCGTCCCGTCCAGGCGGGGCGCGGCGGGCTCGGCGTCACCGGTCAGATGCCCCTCGAACGCGCGGGATACCAGTTCGACGACCTCGTCGTGGTCGATGTTGCCCGCCACCGAGACCACGAGCCGCGACGGGACGTAGTGCTGCCGGTAGTAGCCGTGGATGCGGTCACGGGACAGCGCGTTGATGGACTCCTCGGTGCCGAGGATGGGACGGCCGAGCGGGGTGTCGCCGTACAGCGCGGTGGCGAACTCGTCGTGGATCAGGTCGCCCGGGTCGTCGTCGCGCATGTGGATCTCTTCGAGGATCACGCCGCGCTCGGCCTCGACGTCCTCGGGACGGTTCACCGACGCCGCGACCATGTCGGAGACGACGTCGACGGCGAGCGGGAGGTCGGAGTCGAGGACGCGTGCGTAGTAGCACGTGTACTCCTTGGCGGTGAACGCGTTGAGGTCGCCGCCGACCGCGTCGACCGCCGCGGAGATCTCCAGCGCGGACCGCCGCCGCGTGCCCTTGAACAGCACGTGCTCCAGGTAGTGGCTGGCGCCCGCGTCGGCGGGGGCCTCGTCGCGGGACCCGACCGCCGACCAGATGCCGAACGCGGCGGACCGCACGGTCGGCATCGTCTCGGTGATGACCCTGAGCCCGCCGGGCAGGACGGTGCGGCGCACCGCGCCGGCCCCGTCGGTGTGGATCGTGGTGGTGGTGCCGGGCTCCTGCGCCCTCGCCGGCAGGGTCACGTGTCGCTCACATTCCGTTGAAAGCACGACCGGCCCGGCCGCGATGGGCCGGGCCGGTCATCGTCAGCTGGGATCAGGAGTTGCGCTGGCCGGCGTCGTCGCCGCCGCGGCGGGTGCGGCGGCGGCGCGGGCGGCGCTCGCCGTCGTCGCCCCGCTCGCGGCGGTCGCCGTCGTCGCCCTCGCCCTCGCCGTCGGCGGAGGCGGAGGCGGACGCGGGCGCGGCGCCGTCGCCGGAGTCGCCCTTGCCTGCGGCCTCGCGCTCGATCACCTCGACCGGGACCAGCGACAGCTTGCCGCGCTGGTCGATCTCGGTGACCTCCACCTGGATCTTCTCGCCGACGCCCATCACGTCCTCGACGTTCTCGATCCGGGCGCCGCCGTGCAGCTTGCGGATCTGCGAGACGTGCAGCAGGCCGTCCTTGCCGGGCAGCAGCGACACGAACGCGCCGAACGTCGTGGTCTTGACGACGGTGCCGAGGTACCGCTCGCCGATCTCCGGCATGTGCGGGTTCGCGATCGAGTTGATCGCCTGCCGCGCGGCCTCGGCGGACGGGCCGTCGGTGGCGCCGACGTAGATCGTGCCGTCGTCCTCGATCGTGATGTCGGCGCCGGTGTCGTCCTGGATCGAGTTGATCATCTTGCCCTTGGGCCCGATGACCTCGCCGATCTTGTCGACCGGGACCTTGATCGTGATGATCCGCGGCGCGTACGGGCTCATGTCGGCGGGCGCCTCGATGGCCTCCTGCATCACGTCCAGGATCGCCAGGCGGGCGCCCTTGGCCTGCTTCAGCGCGGCGGCCAGCACCGAGGCGGGGATGCCGTCGAGCTTGGTGTCGAGCTGGAGCGCGGTGATCAGGTCGCGGGTGCCGGCGACCTTGAAGTCCATGTCGCCGAAGGCGTCCTCGGCGCCGAGGATGTCGGTCAGCGTGACGTACTCGTCGCCCTCGTTGATCAGGCCCATCGCGATGCCCGCCACCATCTGCTTGAGCGGGACGCCCGCGTCCAGCAGCGACATGGTGGACGCGCAGACCGAGCCCATCGAGGTGGAGCCGTTCGACCCGAGCGCCTCCGACACCTGCCGGATCGCGTACGGGAACTCCTCGCGGGTCGGCAGCACCGGCAGGATGGCGCGCTCGGCGAGGGCGCCGTGCCCGATCTCGCGGCGCTTCGGCGACCCGACGCGGCCCGTCTCACCGGTGGAGTACGGCGGGAAGTTGTAGTTGTGCATGTAGCGCTTGGTGCGCTCCGGGTTGAGCGTGTCGATCATCTGCTCCATGCGGAGCATGTTCAGCGTCGTCACGCCCAGGATCTGCGTCTCGCCGCGCTCGAAGATCGCCGAGCCGTGCACGCGCGGGATGACGTGCGCCTCCGCGGTCAGCTGGCGGATGTCCTTCAGGCCGCGGCCGTCCATGCGCAGCCCGTCGCGGATGACCCGCTCGCGGACCAGCTTCTTGGTGACGGCGCGGTAGGCGGCGGAGATCTCCTTCTCGCGGCCCTCGAACGTCTCGGCGAGCTTCTCGGCGACACCGGCCTTGAGCTCGTCCAGCCGGGTCTCGCGGTCCTGCTTGCCGGCGATGGTGAGCGCCTGCGCCAGGTCTTCGCCGACGGCGTCGGTGACGGCGGCGAGCACGTCGTCCTGGTAGTCCAGGAAGATCGGGTACTCGGCGGTCTCCTTCGCGGCGACGGCGGCGAGGTCGCTCTGCGCCTTGCACAGCGCCTTGATGAACGGCTTGGCCGCCTCCAGGCCCTCGGCCACGGTCTCCTCGGTCGGGGCGGTGGCGCCCTCGCCGACGAGCTTGATCGTGTCGCGGGTGGACTCGGCCTCCACCATCATGATCGCGACATCGCCGTCGGCCAGCACGCGGCCCGCGACGACCATGTCGAACGTGGCGTTCTCCAGCTCGGGGTGGGTCGGGAAGCCGACCCACTGGCCCTCGATCAGCGCGACGCGGACGCCGCCGATCGGGCCGGAGAACGGCAGCCCCGCCAGCTGCGTGGACATCGACGCGGCGTTGATCGCGACGACGTCGTACAGGTGGTCGGGGTGCAGCGCCATGATCGTCTCGACGATCTGGATCTCGTTGCGCAGGCCCTTGGTGAACGACGGGCGCAGCGGCCGGTCGATCAGCCGGCAGGTCAGGATCGCGTCCTCGGACGGACGGCCCTCGCGCCGGAAGAACGAGCCGGGGATGCGCCCGGCCGCGTACATCCGCTCCTCGACGTCCACGGTCAGCGGGAAGAAGTCGAGGTTGTCCTTCGGCTTCTTCGACGCGGTGGTCGCCGACAGCACCATCGTGTCGTCGTCGAGATAGGCGACGGCCGAGCCGGCCGCCTGGCGGGCCAGCCGGCCCGTCTCGAAGCGGATGGTCCGGGTGCCGAACGTGCCGTTGTCGATCACGGCCTCGGTGCTCTGCGCGCCATCGATGCGCACGGCTTCTGTCACGGGAAACCTCCTCAGGGTTCCTTGATCGGTCCTCGCGGCCGTTTCCCGTGGTCATGCACGCTGCCGGTCTTCGATCGAAGCGCCCGGATCGAGATGCCCGCCGGTGCGGCGGAGCGGATCCGGAAGCCACTACCGAGGACCGGCCCGCACCAGCGGTGTCCGCGAGGCTTTCGTCTGTAGTTTTGCGGCCGGGCCCGCGGCTCCGTGCGGGGCGGGCGGCCGGGTGTGCGCCGGGTGCCCTGCCCGTCCGGCCGGACCCCGCCCGTGCGGGCGGGCCCTTCGGCGGGCCCGGGGGGCCGGCCTGGGCGGGTTCGGCCCCGTCCGGCCCATCGGGTCCAAAAAGGAAGGGAGTGGCCCGGCGGGCCACTCCCTCACCGTCCTAGCGGCGCAGGCCGAGTCGCTCGATCAGCTGCCGGTAGCGGTTGATGTCCTTGTTGGAGAGGTACTTCAGGAGCCGGCGACGACGGCCGACCAGCAGCAGGAGGCCGCGGCGGCTGTGGTGGTCGTGCTTGTGCTCCTTGAGGTGCTCGGTCAGATCGTTGATCCGACGCGTGAGCAGCGCGACCTGGACCTCCGGGGATCCGGTGTCACCCTCAGTGGTCGCGTACTCCGAGATGATCTTGTTCTTGGTGGCGGTGTCGAGCGACACGTGGCTCCTTCGATGCGATCGTCACCCGCAGATCCGGCCCCGTGGGCGCGCGGGTCCGCATGGTGCGTTAAGAGGGTGGCGGGCCGCATGAGGGTGCAGCCAGCCGCGCCGGGGCCCTTCCCGGCGACTATTCACCGTACCATGCCGCAAAGCCCGCCGGTTACGAAGCGGAAAGCCCCGTTATCGCAGGGTACGCGGCTCGGAGGTAATTTCCCTGGCCCGGGCCACGTCCCGGTGCATCTCCTCGACCAGCGCCTCCACCGAGTCGAACTTCAGCGTGTCCCGGATCCGGGCGGTGAAGTCGACGGCCATGTGCTCGCCGTACAGGTCGAGGTCGTCGCGGTCCAGCGCGTACGCCTCGACGGTCCGCTCCCCCGCGCCCTCGAAGGTCGGGTTGGTGCCGATGGAGATCGCCGCCGGCCAGCGGAAGCCGGGATAGCGCTCGGAGTCGCAGACCAGCCATCCCGCGTACACGCCGTCGGCGGGGATCGCGGTGTGCGGCAGCGTCTCCAGGTTGGCGGTGGGGAAGCCGAGCGCGCGGCCGCGCTGGTGGCCGCGCACGACGACGCCCTCGACGCGGTGCGGGCGCCCGAGCGCCCGCGCGGCCGCCTCGACGTCGCCCGCGTCGAGCCGCTGGCGGATGTAGGTGGACGAGATCGTGTCGCCGTTGGCCACCAGCGGCAGGCCCTCGGTGGTGAAGTCGTACTTCTCGCCGAGCTCCCGCAGCAGCGCCACGTTGCCCTTGGCCCTGTGCCCGAACCGGAAGTCCTCGCCGACGATGACGTGGGCCGCGTGCAGCCGGTCGACCAGCACCTGGTGGACGAACTCGTCCGGCGGCATCTTCGACAGCTCGAGCGTGAACGGCACGACGACGACCGCGTCGGTGCCGAGCCCCTCCAGCAGCTCGACGCGGCGCCCGGTGGTGGCGAGCAGCGGCGGATGGGTGCCGGGCCGGACGACCTCGTCCGGGTGCGGGTCGAAGGTGATGACCACGGACCGCAGGCCGCGCTGGCGGGCCTGCTCGGCCGCCGTGCCGACGATCCGCTGGTGGCCGCGGTGAACGCCGTCGAACACCCCGATGGTGACCACCGAACGGCCCCCGTCCGCGGGAACCTCGTCGAGGCCATTCCAGCGCCGCACCATGCTCTCCCTGCGTAGGACGTGCCCGACCGGTCGTGTGCCCGCCCGGTTCTGCTGCCGTCCTAAGAGTGCCATGCGCGAGGCGCCCGGGTGGCACCCGGGTTCACGCGGACCGGTTCACGCGGACTGGTAGACGACGAACGAGACGGCGATGTACTGCAGGATGTAGGCGGCGAGTGTGCAGGCGTGGAAGACCTCGTGGAACCCGAACCAGCGCGGCGACGGGTTCGGACGGCGCAGCCCGTACACCACCCCGCCGACGCTGTAGCAGACGCCGCCGATCGCGACCATGAGGCAGGCCGCGAGGCCCGCGCCGTCCAGGAACTGCGGCAGGAAGAACACCGCCACCCAGCCGAGGACGATGTAGAGGGTCACGTAGAGGGCGCGCGGCGCGGCGATCCAGGCCGTCCGGAACACGACTCCGGCGATGGCGCCCGTCCACACGATGGCCAGCACGGCGACGCGGACGCCGCCGTCCAGCGCCAGGACGGCGAACGGCGTGTACGTCCCCGCGATGATCAGGTAGATGTTCGCGTGGTCGAAGCGGCGCAGGATCTCCAGCAGCCGGTGCGAGGTCTGCCGGTGGTAGGTCCCCGAGATCCCGAACAGCAGTCCCGAGGTCGCCACGTACACCGCCGACGCGAGCCGCGCCTGCACGCTCGGGCCCAGCGCGACCAGCACGAGCCCGGCGACGAGCACCGCGGGGAACGCGCCGACGTGCAGCCAGCCGCGCAGCCGCGGCCGGGTCGGGGACGCCACCTGGGCGCCGTCCTTCAGGGTTGTCACGGACACCTCCTCACCAACAACCTACGCGGTAGTAGGTTACGCGACCGTAGGTTGGAATGCACCGGTTCCCCCCGGTGATGATCGCCACGGGCGGTGCGTCCCGTCCAGGTCTCGTGGCTGATCAGGAGATGAACACGGCGAGCGGCTTGGCGACGTCGCCGTGCTCCTCGACGAGGGCGAGCAGCGTCCCGTCCGGGGCGAAGACCCCGACCGGGCCCGGGCCGAGACCGGCGGCCGGGAGCCGTCCGCCGTGCGCGACCTTGCGGGCGTCGCCGTCCGAGACGTCCCGGCGCGGGAACACCGCGGCGACCGCCTCGCCCATCGGCAGGATCTCCAGCTTCTCGGCCAGCTGGTCGAGCGTGCGCGCCATGCCGAGGTCGTAGGGCCCGACGCGGGTGCGGCGCAGCGCCGTCAGATGGCCGCCGCAGCCGAGGGACGCGCCGAGATCGCGGGCCAGCGCGCGGATGTAGGTCCCGGACGAGCACGCGACCGACGCGTCCACGTCGATCAGGTCGTCCTGCCGCCGGACGTCCAGCACGGCGAACTCGTGCACGGTCACCGGACGGGCGGCGAGCTCGACCTCCTCGCCCTTGCGGGCCATCTTGTACGCCCGCTCCCCGTTCACCTTGATCGCGCTGACCTGCGGCGGAACCTGGCTGATCGGCCCGGTCAGGGCCGCGACACCGGCGCGCAGCGCCGCGCCGGTCACCGCGGCGGCGGACGCGGTCGCCGTCACCTCGCCCTCGGCGTCGTCGGTGTTGGTCGACACGCCGAGCCGGATCGTGGCGTCGTACCCCTTCCCGGTCAGCGCGAGATGCCCGAGGAGCCGGGTGGCCTTGCCGATCCCGAGGACCAGCACGCCCGTCGCCATCGGGTCGAGCGTGCCCGCGTGCCCGACGCGCCGGGTCTTCGCGAGCCGCCGCATCCTGCCGACGACGTCGTGCGACGTCCAGCCGGACGGCTTGTCCACGATGACGAGTCCCGAGTTCTCCACACCCGCTCCGAAGGTCAAGGTCGAAAGGTTCCGGACGTCAGGCGCCCTGGTCGTCGCCGGGCAGGCGCAGCGCGGCGCGCAGCCGGTCGATGATCCAGGCGGGCTCGCCGCCCATGGTGAACGCGGCCGCGGTGCGGTGCCCGCCGCCGCCGAGCTCGACGCAGGCGCGGCCGACGTCGACCGAGCCCTTCGAGCGGGTCGACACGTACCACTCGCCCCGGTCGTTCTCCTTGCACACGACCGCGACCTCGGCCTCGTCGGTGCGCCTGAGCTGGTCGATGACGCCTTCGAGCTGGTCGTAGTCGACGTCGCGGGCGTCGCGGTCGGAGCGGGCGATCGTCGTCCACACCAGGCCGCGGCCGCCGGCGGCGTCGCGTTCGAGCCGTGCCCGCGCCAGCGCGCCCGCGAGGACCTGCAGGTATCCGAACGGCGCCCGGTCCCACAGCTCCCGGCTCACCGCCTCCGGCCGGACGCCCGCCGTCAGCAGCCGTCCCGCCAGGTCGTGGACCTCGGGCGTCGTGCACGGGTACTTGAACGACCCGGTGTCGCTCGCCAGCCCCGCGTAGAGGCCCTGCGCAATGTCGCGGTCGAGCGGGACGCCGAGCCTGCGGATCAGCTCCTCGACCAGCACCGCCGTGGCGGCGGCGTCCGGGTCGACGAGCCGCACGCCGCCGAACCCGGTGTTGGACGCGTGATGGTCGACCACGATCAGCGCCCCGGCCCGGTCGGCCGCCCCGGCGAGGGCGCCGAGCCGCGCCTGCCCGGCCGCGTCCAGCGAGATCATCAGCTCCGGGGCGGCGGGCATCCGCGTGGGCTCGACCAGCAGCTCCTGGCCGGGCAGGAACCGCAGGATCGCTGGCACCGTGAACGGCTCCCCGAAGGAGGCCAGGCACCGCTTGCCCATCGCCCGCAGGGCCTGCGCGAGCGCCAGCATCGAGCCGAGCGCGTCACCGTCGGGCGCCACGTGGCAGGCGAGGCACACCTCCCCCGCCGCGTCGATCAGCGCGACGGCCCGCTCCCACTCCGACTCCTCCAGCGTCCCGGCCGCCTCGCCGAACGCGGGCGGCCGCACGGCCACCGCCGACGCCGCGGCCGCCGATCCGGCGGACGCGACCGCCCCGGCGACGACCGGCGACCCGGCGGCCATCGATCCAGCGGCCATCGATCCAGCGGCCATCGATCCGGCGGCCGCGGGCGGTTCGATCGCGGTCGGCGGTTCGACCGGCGCGGGCGGTTCGATCGCGGTGGCCGGACGGGCCGACGGGGGCGGTTCGATGGCGGCCGGGGCCTTCGTCGGCGCCGTCGGTCCCGCGGGGGTGGGCGGCTCGGCGGATCTGGCGCGGAGGGCGCCGCCGCGCGGGATGACGTCATGGCCGTTCGCGGAATGCCCGCCCGTATCGTGCGGGGGGACCTCCTCGCTCCAGCCCGCGCCCGGCGCCTCCGCGCGCCCCTCCGGCCCGTTCACGGCGCCGGGCGTCCGGAACGGCCGTCCTCACCGTCCCCCGCGGCGCCGGGTCCGTCGAGGTCCGTGTCGTCCTCGGCGTCGTCGTCCGCGTCGTCGTCGAGGTCCTCGTCGTCGCCGTTGTCGCGGTACGGGTTCGCGTCACCGGCCGGGGACGCGTCCTGCGCGGCCTTCGCCACCTCCGCGTCCTTGGCGCGTGCCTTGGCCAGCAGGTCGTCGATGTGCGCCGCGTTCTCCATCAGGGAGTCCATGACGAAGGTGAGGCTGGGCGTGTGCCGGACGCCCGTCTTCCTGCCCACCTCCGACCGGATGACGCCCTTGGCGCTCTCCAGCGCGGCGGCCGTCTCGGCGCGTTCGCCGTCCGACCCGTAGACCGTGTAGTACACGGTCGCGTCGCGCAGGTCGTTGGTGATGCGGGTGTCCGTCACGGTCACGAAGCCGAGCCGCGGATCCTTGATCCGCCGCTCCAGCATCTCGGCCACGATCTGCTGGATGCGGTCGGCGAGCTTGCGCGCCCGAGCTGCGTCCACCATGATCGCACTCCCTTTCTGTGGTCTGACGACCCTTCCATGGTCTAACGACGACCCGTCCCGCGCTCCGTTTTGGCCCCGGCCGGTGCTCGTCGTCGCTTTCTCGTGGGGGAACGGCCCCCGCACTCCCCGATCAGTCCTCGTCGTTGAACAACCGCCGCCGCGCGGACAGCAGCTCGATCTCGGGCCGCCCGGCCACGAACCGTTCGCACCGCTCGAGCACCTGGGTGCAGTTCGCGGCGGTGCCGGACACCACCGCCACCCCGATCTCCGCCCTGCGGTACAGGTCGTTGCCGCCGGTCTCGGCGACCGCCACCCCCGGGAAGTGCTTGTGCACCTCGGCGAGGATGGGCCGCAGGACGGACCGCTTCTGCTTCAGCGAGCGGACGTCCCCCAGCAGCAGGTCGAGCGTCAGCGCACCCACGTACACCTGGTCGATCACCCCGGGATCTTCAGAGAGGAGAACGACGGCGATGAGCCGCCGTGTTCCCGGCCCGCACCCGAAGTCGGGACGAGCCGGACATGACAGACGCCAGGCTAGAAGATCCGCCTGGCGTCATGTCACCGAATAAACGATCACACCGATCTAACGATCACATCGCCCGCGGCCGGCGCCGCCGCCGGACGATGCCGGGACGCGGGACCGTCCGGGCGGACGGTCCCGCGTCCCGGTCGCGTGGCCTCAGTCGCGGGGCTTCTCCCGCATCTCGAAGCACTCGATGACATCTCCGAGCTTGATGTCGTTGTAGCCCACGCCGATACCGCACTCGAAGCCCTCGCGGACCTCGGTCGCGTCGTCCTTGAAGCGGCGCAGCGACGACACCGTGAGGTTGTCGGAGACCACGACGCCGTCGCGGACGAGACGGGCCTTGGCGTTGCGCTGGATGATCCCCGAGGTGACCATCGAGCCGGCGACGCTGCCGATCCGCGGCACCTTGAAGATCTCGCGGATCTCCGCGGTGCCGAGCTGGACCTCCTCGAACTCCGGCTTGAGCATGCCCTTGAGGGCCGCCTCGATCTCCTCGATCGCCTGGTAGATGATCGAGTAGTACCGGATGTCGACGCCCTCGCGGTCGGCCAGCTCCTGCGCGTTGCGCTCGGGCCGCACGTTGAAGCCGATGATGACCGCGCCCTCGGACGCCAGCGACAGGTTGACGTCGTCCTGCGTGATCGCGCCGACACCGCGGCGGATGATCCGCAGGTTGACCTCCTCGCCCACGTCGAGCTTGAGGAGCGAGTCCTCCAGCGCCTCGACGGAACCGGACACGTCGCCCTTGAGGATGAGCAGCAGCTCTTCCCGCTCGCTGCGCCGCAGGTTCTCGAACGCGTCCTCCAGGGACAGGCTCCTGCGGCTCTTGAGCAGCTCGGCGTTGCGCTTGCGCGCGACCCGCTTGTCGGCGATCTGCCGGGCGACCCGGTCGTCCTCGACGACGAGGAAGTTGTCGCCCGCGCCGGGCACGGCCGCGAGGCCGAGCACCTGCACCGGACGCGACGGCCCCGCCTCCTGGACGGGCTCGAAGTTCTCGTCGAGCATCGCCCGGACGCGGCCGTGCGCCACGCCGCAGACGATCGAGTCGCCGACGCGGAGGGTGCCGCGCTGCACCAGCACCGACGCCACCGAGCCCCGGCCCTTGTCGAGGTGGGCCTCGATGGCCGAGCCCTGGGCGGGCATGTCGGGGTTGGCCTTCAGGTCGAGCTCGGCGTCGGCGGTCAGGACGATCGCCTCCAGCAGCCCCTCGATGTTGATCCGCTCCCTGGCGGACACGTCGACGAACTGGGTCTGGCCGCCGAACTCCTCCGCGACCAGGCCGTACTCGGTGAGCTGAGCCCGCACCTTGTTCGGGTCGGCGCCCTCGACGTCGATCTTGTTGACCGCGACGACGATCGGCACCCCGGCCGCGGTGGCGTGGTCGATCGCCTCGGTGGTCTGCGGCTTGACGCCGTCGTCCGCGGCGACCACCAGCACCACCAGGTCGGTGGTGTCGGCACCGCGGGCACGCATGGCGGTGAACGCCTCGTGACCCGGGGTGTCGATGAAGGTGATCTTGCGGTCCTCGCCGTCGACCTCGGTCTCGACCTGGTAGGCACCGATGTGCTGGGTGATGCCGCCGGCCTCGCCCGCCTGCACGTTGGCCTGGCGGACGGCGTCCAGCAGCTTGGTCTTGCCGTGGTCGACATGACCCATGACGGTGACCACCGGCGGGCGGGACTGGAGATTCTCCTCGTCGCCCTCGTCCTCGCCGTACTCGATGTCGAACGACTCGAGGAGCTCGCGGTCCTCGTCCTCGGGGCTGACGACCTGGACCTCGAAGTCCAGCTCCAGCCCGAGTTCGACCAGGTCGTCGGGGTCGACCGACTGCGTCGCGGTGACCATCTTGTTCAGATGCATCATGATCGCGACAAGCGACGCCGGGTTGGCGCCGATCTTCTCGGCGAAGTCGGTCAGGGACGCGCCCTGCGGCAACCGGATGATCTTGCCGTTGCCGCGCGGGGCGGAGACGCCGCCGACGGCGGGCGCCTGCATGTTCTCGAACTCCTGACGGCGCGCCCGCTTCGACTTGCGCCCGCGCGCCGGACGTCCGCCGGGACGCCCGAAGGCGCCCTGCGTGCCGCCGCGACCGCGACCGCCGCCGCCTGGACGGGGACCGCCGAAGCCGGGACGTCCGCCGCCGCCTCCGCCGGCACCCGTGCGGGGACCGCCGAAGCCGCCGCCACCGGGACGGCCGCCGCCACCGGGACCGCGACCGCCGCCACCGGGACCGCGGCCGCCGCCGCCCGGACCGCGACCGCCGCCACCGGGACCGCCGCGCCCCGGGGCGCCTCCACCGGAGGGCCGCGAGGACGGCATGTTCATCGGGCTCGGACGCGGGCCGCCCGGACGGGGCGGCATGCTGCCGCCGGGGCTCGGACGCGGCCCGCCGGCGCCGGCGGGCCCGCCGGGACGGGGGCCGGGACGCGGGCCGCCGGGGCCTCCGGGGCCGCCGCCACCTGGACGGTCACCGCCCTGGCGCGGCCCGGGACGCGGACCCGGCTTGGGCGCCTGGCCCATGCCGCTGGCGTTCGAGCTGAACGGGTTGTTGCCCGGACGCGGCCCACCGGGACCGCGACCGCCGCCGCCCCCTTGGCGGGGGCCGGGACGCGGGCCCGGCTTGGGCGCGCGGGGGCCCGGCTTCGGGCCGCCCGGGGCGCGGGTGCCCGCGCCGCCGCCCTGGCCGCCACCGGAACCATCACTGGGACCGCCAGCACCGGGACCCCCAGCACCGGGACCCCCAGCACCGGGACCGCCACCTGGACCGGCCGCGGGCGGGGCGCTCGGGCCCTGCGCCGCGGGCGCGTTCACCGGCGTGCTCGGCACCGGCGGGACCGGACGCGGCGGGCCCGGCCTCGGGCCACCGCCCGGACCGCCCTGGCCGCCTTGTCCGCCACCGGTTCCGCCCTGGCCGCCGCCTGGGGCGGCAGGGCCCGGCTTGGGCGTGGACGGGCGCGGCGCCGCGGGCCGAGGGGCCTGCTGCCGCGCGCCTTGAGAATCGGAGGCGCCGCCGCCGGACGGTCCCGGACGCGGCGCGGCGGGACGCGGTCCCGAAGAACGCTTCGGGGCGGCCCGCTTGTCCCCCTGCTTGGGGGAAGACGACGAATTTGAGAAGGCTTCTGTCAGCCTGCGTACGACCGGCGCCTCGATCGTGGAGGACGCCGACCTTACGAACTCGCCCATTTCCTGGAGCTTGGCCATGACGACCTTGCTCTCTACACCGAACTCCTTGGCGAGTTCGTACACCCGGACCTTCGCCACTGCACTCCCTAACTCGGTCCGGGGGTGCGGCCTCCGGACCGTCGCTAACTTGCCGTACTCATCGCGGCGTGCTCATCGAGCGCTCATAGCAATCTCGACCTGCTTCCGACTAGACGTCGCTTACCATTCGGTCATCCTGCTGCTGCACGGCGCGGGCCGCAAGCCGGGCCCGCAGCGCACCGGCGTCGAGCGGTCCCGGAAGGCGGAACGCCCTCGGAAACACCCGCCGCCGCTCTGCGAGCTCGAGACATCCCGGATCGGGATGCAGATACGCGCCCCGGCCCGGCAGCCGCCCACGCGGATCGGGGACGATGACGCCCTCGACCACCACCAGGCGCAGCAAGTCGGACTTGACCGAGCGAACCCGACAGCCCACACACGTGCGAACAGGGGCCGCCCGGCCACGTGTCATGAGTCTACCGCGCCGACGCGTCGGCGGGACCTGTCGCATGCGCTCCTGGCGTAGAAGATCCAGATTCGCCGGGGTCGGCGCCCTTCGCACCCGTTTCCTCCGCCGCAGCGGCGGGCGTGGCGGCATCCTCCGGAGCGGTCGTCCGCCCTGGCGGGGCGGCCTCCCCCGGCCGGCCGGTCCGGCCAGGTGAATCGGCCTGTCCAGCGGAGGGCGTCCGCCCGGACGTGGACGGCTGCCCCTGCCCGGGAGTGGCCGACTCCTCGGCGGCGGGCGGCCGCTCGGGCTCGGTGTCGGATCTGATGTCGATCCGCCAGCCGGTGAGCCTGGCGGCGAGCCTGGCGTTCTGGCCCTCCTTGCCGATCGCGAGGGACAGCTGGTAGTCGGGCACGATCACCCGGGCGACCCGGCCGTCGGCGTCGACGACCTCGACATGGGAAACCCGTGCCGGGGACAGCGCATTCCCGACGAACTCCGCGGGATCCTCGGACCAGTCCACGATGTCGATCTTCTCGCCGTGCAGCTCGGCCATCACGTTGCGGACCCGGCTGCCGAGCGGGCCGATACAGGCGCCCTTGGCGTTCACGCCCGCCTTCCGGGAGCGCACCGCGATCTTGGTGCGGTGGCCGGCCTCGCGGGCGATCGCGGCGATCTCGACGGTGCCGTCCGCGATCTCCGGGACCTCCAGCGCGAACAGCTTGCGGACGAGGTTCGGATGCGTCCGCGACAGCTGGATCGACGGGCCGCGGTGGCCCTTGCGGACCTGCACGACGTAGGCGCGCAGCCGTTCGCCGTGGTCGTAGCGCTCGCCGGGCACCTGCTCCTGCGGCGGCAGGACGGCCTCGATCTTGCCGAGGTCGACCAGCACGTTCCGCGGGTCCTTGCCCTGCTGGATGATGCCGCTGACGATGTCGCCCTCGCGCCCGGCGTACTCGCCGAAGGTCAGCTCGTCCTCGGCGTCGCGCAGGCGCTGCAGGATGACCTGCTTGGCGGTGGTGGCGGCGATGCGCCCGAACCCGCTCGGGGTGTCGTCGTACTCGCCGACGGCCTCGCCGTCCTCGTCGGTCTCGGTCGCCCACACGGTGACGTGCCCGCTCTGGCGGTCCAGCTCGACGCGGGCCTTGGGCGCCGCGCCCTCCGTCCGGTGGTAGGCGATCAGCAGTGCGTCTTCGATGGCCTTGACGGCCACGTCGAGCGAGATGTCCTTCTCGCTCTCCAGGCCGCGCAGGGCGGTCATGTCGATGTCCACGAGGTTCCCCCCTCTAATCCGGCTCAGCCGGAGAACGCGTTCCCTCGGCCGTGCCCGCAGGGTGCTTGAACTCCACCTGCACTCGGCCGCGCCCCAGCTCGCCGAGGCCGAACCGGCGCCGCACGGTCTCCGTCCCGGCGGATCTCGGCCCGGCGGCCTTCGCCCCGGCCGATCTGGGCCCGGCGGGCTTGCCGCCCTTGGCCGCGGCTCCCTTGTTCCGGCGCTTCTGGACGACGTCGATCTCCACGGTCTCGTCGTCGGCCGCGACCACCCGGCCCTCGACCTGGCCTCCGTCCGCCAGCGGGGCGACGACCAGCCGGCCGACGGCACGGCGCCAGTGCCGCGGCTCGGTGAGGGGGCGGTCGACGCCCGGGGAGGTCACCTCCAGCACGTACGGCGAGGTCCCCATGACATCGGTGGTGTCGAGCAGCTCGGATGCCGTCTCGCTGATCGAGGCGATGTCGTCGAGGCCGACGCCGTGGTCACCGTCCACGACGATGCGCACGAGGCGGCGCCGGCCGGCGGGCCGCACGTCGACCTCCTCCAGGTCGAAGCCCGCCGCGTCCACGGCGGGCGCGAGCAGCGTGGTCAGCTCGGCGATGGTGGCGGAGCGCTCCGGACGCCCCGGGCGCTCCTGGCGCGTCGGGGCGCCGTCGCGCCTGCCCTGGTCGCGCCCCCCTTGAGCGCGGCCACCGCGGGACTCGACGCTCATGGGGCCCTCCTCCTGTTGTGCCGCCTGCGATCGCGGACGTCATGCTCGTCCGTCGCCACCGCTCGGTCGTTGACACCTCAAGACTATCGACAGCCGGGGACCGCAGCGGTTTTTCGAACGGCTCACCGGCGCGGCGGATATGGAATGCTTGAGCTGGCCTGATGGACGCGTCCCGGGGCCGGGCCGCGGATGGCCCCCGCCACCACACCACCGGGTGAGGAGACCCCCTTGCCAGAGGCCGTGCCGCGCCCGCCGGAGTCCGTTTCGCGCCGCGCGCTGCTGGGCCGGGGGGCGTTGCTGGGCGGGGGCGCGCTCGCGCTGCCGTGGCTGGCGGGCTGCGCGGCGGAGGCGGCGGCCCCGCGGGTGGATCTTCCGGTGCTGGTCGGCGCGATCGCGTCCGAGCAGAACCTGGTCGCGACCTATGAGGCGGCGCGGTCGGTGAACGCGTCGCTGGCCGGACGGCTGGATCCCGTCCTCGCCCATCACCGGGAGCATCTCGCCGTTCTGCGCCGCCATTACGTGCCGGGGTCGGGCGACCGGGCCGATGAGGGCGGCGCCATTCCGGTGCCCCGCGCCTTCCCCGTCCCGCGCGGCGGCGGGGCCCTCGCGGCGTTGCGGGACGCGGAGGACCGCGCGGCCAGGGAGCGCGGGGCCGCGGCCGCCAAGGCCGGCCCGGCGCTGGCCCAGCTGCTGGCGAGCATCGGGGCGTGCGAGGCGGGCCACGCGACGCGGGTGACGGGAGAGGCTCCGCCCGTCAGGGGGAGGTCCGGGGCCGACGCCCTCCAGAAGGCGCTGGCCGCCGAGCACGCGGCGGTGTACGGGTACGGGGTGCTCGGCGCCCGGTTGCAGGGCCCGCTCCGGCGGACGGCGAAGGCCGTCTGGAACGCCCACCGCGCCCAGCGCGACGAGCTGATCTCGATCCTGTCCGGCACGCCGGTCGCCGCCGCGACCGTCTACGAGCTGCCCGTCATGGTCACCTCGGCGCGCTCCGCCGCCCGGCTGGCGGCGGAGCTGGAGGACGATCTCGTCCCCGCGTACGTCGTCCTCGCCGGTGCCTCCTCCCCCGACCTCAGGGCCTTCGCCGCCGACGGCGCGCAACGGGCCATGGCGCGGTCGGCGGCCTGGCGCGGCAGGGCGGGCCTCGCCGCGCCGCGGGACGCGTTTCCCGGCCTGCCCCCGTCGGCGCTCTCCCCGCGCTCCGGATCGGGTGAGTGATCTTCCGCACGCCGGGAACGATTTGCCCGATTTATCTCGTTGATCCTTTTACATGGGATGACTCGGGGGAGGAGTCCAGACCGGCATGACCACCACTCCGCAGGGGAGCGCCCTCGACGAACTGCGGGCCGCCTACCACGAACAACTGATCCGGCTAGCCACCGAGCGCGACGCGGCCCGCCGCCAGGCGCGCATGGCCCAGGCCCAGGCCGACGTGGCCCGGGCCGACCTCGCCAGCCTGACGAGCCGCGTCCACGAACTGCTGAACGCCGCCGCCCGGCACCTTCCGGACCTTCCGGCCGTTGAGTCGTCGAAGGGCCCGGTGGCGCAGCGGGCCCTTCCCGCCGCGTCCGGTGATCCGGAGGCCGGTGACTCGAAAGCCGGTGACTCGAAAGCCGGTGATCCAGAGGCCGGTGCTTCGGAGGCGGGACGGTCGGAGGCCGGGAAGGCAGACGAACGTCCGGTCCGAGCCGCCTGACCCGGGAGGAACGGCCCGCACATGGGCCGTACGGAGACCGCCGGGGACATCGTTCCCGGCGGTCTCCGCCGTCCGGGCCGAGGCTGTAAGGTCGGCCGAATGACCGCGTACGGCCTTCTCGTGTCCCCCTCGCACAACCGGGTCTATGCGCAGGCCGCCGCCGGGCTGGTGAAGGCGGAGCTGGCCGTGTTCAGCGAGCGGGCGCTCGGCGGGCGCGTCCGCGACATCGAGGAGACCTCGATCGGCGGCGTCCCCTACGTGACGTTCTCCGCCGACGAGCTGACGGACCTGGACGTCCGCCTCCTGTCGAACCTGTCGTCGCTGTACGCGCTCTTCGAGATCGAGGACGAGCTCCTCCGTCCCGTGACGCTCCGGCCGCTCGACCTGTTCGGCAGCGACCTTCTCACCATCCAGAAGTACTCCGGCAAGACGAACGAGTACTTCACCAAGCTGCTGCTGAACGTCACCGCGATGGCGGCCGGCTCCCCCATGGACCTGGTCACCGGCCGTCCGCGCGTCCTCGACCCCATGTGCGGCCGCGGCACGACCCTCAACCAGGCCATGATGTACGGGCTGGACGCCGCCGGGATCGACATCGACGGCAAGGACTTCGACGCCTACGCGGCCTTCGTCAAGACCTGGCTGAAGAACAACCGGGTCAAGCACCAGGCCGAGGTCACCAACATCAGGCGCGACAAGGCCGTGCTCGGACGCCGTCTCCACGTGACGTTCGGCGCGTCCAAGGAGCGCTACAAGGGCGGCGAGACGATGGAGATCACCGTCGTGAACGCCGACTCCCTCGACGCCGGGAAGTTCTTCCGGCCCGGCTCGTTCGACCTGATCGTGACCGACGCGCCCTACGGCGTCCAGCACGGCAGCCGTCCCAAGGGCGGGCGGCCCGGCGGGCATCCCGCTCGCAAGGGCAAGGGGCCGCTGTCGCGCAGCCCGGTCGAGCTCCTCGCGGCCGCCGTCCCCGAATGGGTTCGGCTGCTGCGTTCCGGTGGCGCCATCGGCATCTCGTGGAACACGTACGTGGGGCGCCGCGAAGAGCTCGCGGACGTCCTCGCGTCCAACGGCCTGGCCGTCCAGGACTCCGACGCCTACCGCGGGTTCCGGCACCGCGTCGACCAGGCCATCACCCGCGACCTGATCACCGCCCGCAAACCCTGATTACGCCGCGGATCCTGATCGTCGTCCCGCTATGGAGCGTGCCAGCGTTCGATGTGCGGGAGCAGCTCGCCCAGGTCGTGGATGAGGGCGTCGGGCGGCGTGAGCCCGGGACGGCCGAAGGCGTGCGTGGTCTGGTGCCAGATCTGGACGGCGCGCAGCCCGGCGGCCTTGGCGCCGTGGATGTCGTCGTACGGGCGGTCGCCGACGAAGACGCAGGAGGCGGGGTCGGTGGCGCCGACGGCGTCCATGGCGGCGCGGAACGCCTCGGCGTGCGGTTTCGTCCAGGGGATCTCGCTGGAGTAGACGGCGCCGTCGAGCAGGTGCAGGACGTCGTCGCGGGCGAAGATGCGTTCGTGCAGCTCGCGCGACCAGATGGTGTTGGACAGGACGCCGACCCTGATCCCGCGGTCGCGGAGGGCGTGGAACAGGCCGGGGACGGCGGGGTCGGTGTGGGTGTGCGGCGTCCAGATCTCGTAGTGGGAGGCGAGGAGCGCCTCGGTGGGCTCGACGCCGGCGATCTCGAAGAGCTCGGCGAGGGTGGCGCTGCGGTGCTCCTCGTCGCCCCGCCGCCAGAGCGCCAGTTCCGCGTCGGCGAGCGCGGCGGCGGCCTTCTCGACGTCGTCCGGGGGAAGGTGGGCGGTGCAGATCGCGCGCCACATGTCGGCCAGTTGGAGGTCGTGCCACGGGGTCAGCGTGCCGCCCCAGTCGAAGATCACAGCTTGTACGCCCATGCCCGGATCGTAACCATCCGATGGTGTTCGGAGGATCATCCCGGGACGCGGCACTTCGCCCTGGCATGACGGGCATAGCGCGCCGGTCAGCGGGGATACCGGTCCGATCAGCGGAAACCGACATGAACCGGAGGAGCCATGAGGGCGCGCAAGCCCGGTGAGAGCAGGGACTTCCGCGACGACATCGACGACATGGGCGACAACACCCAGGACGAGCAGATCGGGCTGACGCAGGAGTACGTCACCGACCCGCCCGAGGAGATGGAGATCGAGGAGCCCGAGCAGAGCAGGGACGGGCTGGGCATCACCGAGTACGAACGGCAGACGGCCAGGGAGGACGACGAGGAGCGGCCCCGCCCGGACACCCCCGCCGAGTCCGACGCCGTGAACCCCACCCGGAGGCCGTGAGCCCCGCTTGGTCGAAGGCGAGGGATGGTCGCGCCGGCGGTTCGGCCGAAGGACCGACGCGCGACCGGGACCTTCGACCGAGATCGCTCCTCGCGGGAATCAGAAGGGCCGAGGAGCGGCTTTAGTGGGCATCGACCGACTCGTAGCCACGAAACGGACTCCCATGTACGGATCGCCCAACGGCTCGTCCGGAACACCGGTGACCGGCGTCGACGGCCTCGCCTTCCGCTCGGTCCTGAGCCGTTTCGCGACCGGGGTGGTCGCCGTCACGGCCGTCGAGCCGGGTTCGGGGCGGCCGATCGGCCTGGCGGCGAACTCGTTCTCGTCCGTCTCGCTCGACCCGCCGCTGGTGGCGTTCAGCGTCGCGCACACCAGCACCACCTGGCCGCGGCTGCGGGCCGCCGGGCGCCTGTGCGTCAACATCCTCGGCGAGCGGCAGCTCCACGTCGCCAAGAGGATGGCGCTCAGCGGCGGCGACAAGTTCGCCGGCATCGGCTGGACGCCGTCCCCCGGCGGAGCCCCGCTGATCGACGGCACCCTCGCCTGGATCGACTGCTCGGTGGACCGGGAGCACCCCGCCGGCGACCACGTGATCATCGTCGCCCGGGTGCACGCCCTCGCCCACCAGGACGACGGCGCCCCGCTGATCTTCTACGGGAGCGCCTACGGCACCCTCGCCTGACCGGCTGGCTCAGACGGGGGTGTCCTCCGGGGCCTTGAGACGGGCCAGGACCTGGAGGGGGTCGGCGAGGACCTCGGCGAACGCGAACTCGGCGGCGCCGACGAGGGTGGTGTCGTCGCCGAGGGCGGCGGTGCGGAGCTTGACCTTCTCGCGGGACGCGGCGAGCGCGCCGGTGGCGAGGACGCTGCGGATCTGGGCGGCGGCGCCGAGGTAGATGTCGCGCAGCGTCCCGCCGAAGACGATGAGGCCGGGGTTGAAGACGTTGACGAGGTTGGCGACGCCGAAGCCGAGCCAGGTGCCGACGCGCTGGAGCGCCTCCCGCGCGACGATGTCACCCGCGTCGGCGGACGCCACGATGTCGCGGACGGCGTCGCGCCCCGGCTGCCCGGGGATCTCCTCGCGGCCGGCGTGGGCGAGCAGGGTCCGCTCCCCCACCTCGGCCTCCAGGCAGCCCTTCGAGCCGCAGGCGCAGGGCCGCCCGCCCGGGTTGACGATCATGTGGCCGATCTCGCCGCCGTAGCCCTGGTCGCCGGCGAGCAGCCGGCCGTGCGCGATGATGCCGCCGCCGACGCCGACGTCGCCGTGCAGGTAGATCAGGTTGTCGGAGTTGATCCCGGCGCCGCGCTCGTGTTCGGCGAGCGCGCCGAGGTTGGCGTCGTTGCAGACGGAGACGGGGATGCCGAGGCCGAGGCGGCGGGACAGCAGGTCGCCGAGCCGCAGGTCGCCGACGTCGAGGTTGGGGCCGAACATGATGGTGTCGTCGGAGCGGCGGACGGTCCCGGGGAACCCGACGGCGGCGCCGACGCAGACGGCGTCCCGCTCGGCCTTGCGGACGAGGGCGCGGGCGCCGGCGACGAGCACGCCGATCAGGTCGGCGGGGTCGGAGTCGCGGGATCTGACGCCCTCGCGGCGGTCCAGGACGACGCCGCCCAGCCCGACGCGCGCGACGACGAGCCGGTCGACGCCGACCTCGAACGCCAGCACGTACACGCGGGTGGACTCGGGCCGGACGACGAGGGACGGGCGTCCGGCGCGCCGCCCCGGCCCGCGCGGAAGCTCCTCCCGGACGAGCCCGGCCGCGGTGAGCTCGGCGGTCAGCGCCATGATCGTGCTGCGGTTGAGGCCGAGCGACTCGGCGAGCGTCGCGCGGGACGCGGGCCCGCGCAGGTGCACGAAGCGCAGCAGCGTCCCGAGGTTGTGCCGCCTGATGTCCTCCTGTGACGGGCCGCCCCTCATCATCGGCGCGGCCCGAGCTCGCCGCTGGTGCCTGAGGTGATCAGCTCGACGACCTGCCGGTGGGTGACGTCGGCGGTGCTGACCTCGGCGACCATCCGGCCGAGGTAGAGCGCGGCGATCCGGTCGGAGACCGCGAAGACGTCGTTCATGTTGTGCGAGATCAGCACGACGGCCAGGCCCCGGTCGGCGAGCCGCCGGACGGTCTCCAGCACCTGCTGGGTCTGCGCGACGCCGAGCGCGGCGGCGGGCTCGTCCAGCACCACGACCTTGCTGTCCCACAGGACGGCCCGGGCGATCGCGACGGTCTGCCGCTGCCCGCCGGACAGCGTCGAGATCCGCCGCCGGACCGAGCCGATCGTCCGGACCGACAGCCCGGCCAGCGTCGTGCGCGCCATCTCCTCCATCGCGTCCTCGTCGAGCGCGAGGCCGCGGCGCCGCTCCCGGCCGAGGAAGAGGTTCTGGACGATGTCGAGGTTCTCGCAGAGCGCGAGGTCCTGGTGGACGATCTCGATGCCGAGCCGGGTGGCCTCGCGCGGGCTGCCGACCCGCACCGGGCGGCCCTCGAAGCGGTACTCGCCCGCGTCGAACGGGTGGATGCCGCCGATGCACTTGACGAGGGTCGTCTTCCCGGCGCCGTTGTCGCCGACGAGCGCGGTGACCTCGCCACGGCGCGCGGTGAACGCGACGTCGTGCAGGACCTTCACGGAACCGAAGCTCTTCTCGATGCCACGCAGATCCAGGGCTGGCGTCACTGACATGCCGAGTGGCTCCCACCGTGCCGCGCCGCCCCCGCGCGCCAGGCGGTCGTGGTTCGTGAGCGTATCAGCAGCGTTCCACGCCCCGGAACCACCGCCCGGACCACCAGCCGAACCACCGCCCGAGCCGCCGCCGGGACCGCCGTCGGAAGCGGCGCCGGGACCGGTGGGCAGGGCCGGGGAGCCGATGGTGCGGGCCACCGGCTCCCACGCCTCCCCGGCCGGGTTCACGGGCTCATCTTCCCGTGCTCGACCGCCGGCGCCTGGCCAGCGCGTCGATGCTCGCGGCGAGCAGCAGCACCAGCCCGGTGATCAGGTAGCTGAGGTAGGCGCTGGTGCCGAGCAGGCCGAGCCCGTTGTCGATGAGCGCGATGACGAGCCCGCCGAGGACGGCGTCGCGCGCCTTGCCGCGCCCGCCGAACAGGCTCGTCCCGCCGATGACGGCGGCGCCGACCGCGTACAGCAGGGTGTTCCCGCCGCCGGCGTTCGCGGCGACGGAGTTCAGCCGGGACGCGGCGACGATGCCGCTGACCGCCGCCAGCCCGGACGCGATCATGAAGACGGAGATCCGGATGCGGGTGACGTTGATCCCGGCCCGGCGGGCGGCCTCGGAGTTGCCGCCGACCGCGTAGATGTGCCGTCCGTAGGCGGTGCGGCCGAGGACGAACGTGCAGACGATCAGCAGCGCGCCGACCAGCGGCACGCCCCACGGGATGCCGCCGAGCGTGATCAGCGGGCTGGGCGCGCGGTCCAGGCTGAGCACATAGGTGCTGATCAGCAGGGCGGCCGCGACGACGGCGCACCGCGCGAGGACGAACTCGATCGGCTTGGAGTGCAGGTGCCGGACGTGCTGGCGCCGCCACCGCAGCAGCTGCGTCGCGGTGTACCCGGCGACGCAGACGCCGGCGAGCGCCCAGCCGAGCCAGATCGGCATGTTCTTGTTGGACAGCGCGACGATGACGTCGTCGCGGACGGGCACCGTCCCGCCCTCGCCGATCAGCTTCAGCGTGACGCCCTGGAGGCCGAGGAAGAAGGCCAGCGTGACGACGAACGACGGGATGCGCAGCACCGACACGAGCCAGCCGATGGACGTCCCGATGACGATGCCGATCGCGACGCCGCTCAGCACGGCGACGTACCAGGGCTGCTCGGCATCGGTGATGATCTTGGCGAGCACGGCCGCGCACAGCCCGCTGGCGACACCGGCGGCGAGGTCGATCTCGCCGAGGAGCAGCACGAACACCAGGCCCATCGCGAGGATCGTGATGGGCAGCGCCTGCACGGACAGGTTCGCCATGTTCCCCTTGCTGAGGAACGTGTCGGGCTTCAGCGCGGTGAACAGCACGACCAGGGAGATCAGGCCGAGGACGGCGGGCAGCGCGCCCAGCTCGCCGGCCTTGATGCGGTGCCAGTAGTCCAGCAGCTCGGACCTCATGTCGTGCTCGCGCCGGTCGGTCGCGAAGTCCGAGTCCGCGAGCGTCATGGCGGCGCTCTCGCCCTTGGCGAAACCGTCGGGGATGTCGGTGGACACCCGGTCCCCCTTTCAGATGCTCTCGGCGGCGGTCTGCGGCGCGAGGCCGAGATCGCCGGAACGGCCGGCGGTGATGAGCTCCACGACCTGGCCGTGGGTGACCTCGGAGCGGGCGACGTCGGCGGCGACCCGGCCGAGGTACAGCGCGGTGATCCGGTCGGCGACCTCGAAGACGTCGTTCATGTTGTGCGAGATGAGCACGACGGCGTGCCCGGTGTCGGCGAGCCGCCGGACGAGGTCGAGGACCTGCCGGGTCTGCGCGACGCCGAGCGCGGCCGTCGGCTCGTCCAGGATGACGACCTTCGACTCCCACAGCGCGGCCTTCGCGATGGCGACGGTCTGCCGCTGCCCGCCGGACAGGCTCGCGACCTGCTGCCGGACGGACTTGACGGTCCGGACCGAAAGCCGCTCAAGGGTCTCCCGGGCGGCCTCCTCCATGGACGGCTCGTCCAGCACGATGCCCTTGCGTCGCTCTCGTCCGAGGAACATGTTCTGCACGATGTCAAGGTTGTCGGCGAGCGCGAGGTCCTGGTAGACGACCTCGATGCCGAGCGCGGACACGGCGCGGGGCCCGTCGACGGTGACCTGGCGGCCCTCGAACTCGATCCGCCCGGAGTCGAACGGGTGGATCCCCGCGATGCACTTGATCAGGGTGGACTTGCCCGCGCCGTTGTCGCCGACGAGGGCCATCACCTCGCCGAGCCGCACCGTGAAGTCCACGTCGTGCAGCACATGGACGGCGCCGAAGCTCTTGTTGAGCCCGGTCAGGCGGAGGACGGGGTCTCCGTTTTCTGCCACGTGTCTCCTTCGGTCTCCCCCGGCGGGACGATGCCCCTGGCGGGACGTCGCCCGTGGCGGGAATGGTGCCCGTGGCGGGCCCCTGCGTCCCGGGTTTCCGGGTATCCGGGACGTCCCCAGCGGACGGGGCCCGCCACGAGGTCGGCGGGGCGCGCTACCGGATGCCGGCGTCCTCGCACCTGGCGGCGTAGGCGGCGCCCTTGCACAGGTCGGCCTTCTTGATGAAGCCGTCGTCGACGACCTGCTTGACGTTGTCCTTGTAGACGGCGATGGGGGCCAGCAGCACCGACGGGACGTCCCGCTTGCCGGTCGGGTCGTTGACCGTGCCGTTGGTCTCGCCCTTCTGGCCGTTGATCAGCGCGACGGCGAGCTTGGCGACGGCGTCGGCCTCCTGCTTGACCGGCTTGTAGACGGTCATGCACTGGTTGCCGTCCAGGATGTTCTGCAGGCCCTCCAGGGTCGCGTCCTGGCCGGTGACGGCGACCTTGCCGGCCTCCTTGTTCTTCTTGAGGATCGACACGACCGCGCCGCCGAGCGCGTCGTTGGCGGCGACCACGCCGTCGATCTTGCCCTGCTGCTCCGTCCACATCTGCTCGAAGATCGTCGCGGCCCGCTCGGCCTTCCACTCCGGGACGGCCTGCTCGGCGACCTTGGTGTAGGTCGCCGCCTTGTCGAGGACGCCGTGCGCGCCCCGCGAGAACAGGGTCGCGTTGTTGTCGGTCGGCGCGCCGTTCAGATAGACGATGTTCGACTTCTTGTCACCGAGGCACTTCTGCAGGCCCTTGCCGAGTTCCTCGCCGACCTTGACGTTGTCGAACGACACGTAGTAGTCGGCGACGCCGCCGAGCGTGAGCCGGTCGTAGTCGATGGTCTTGACGCCCTGCGCCTGCGCCTTGCGCTGGACGGCCGCCGCCGAGTTGGAGTCCAGGCCGTCCACGATCAGGACGGTGACGCCGCTGGTGAGCATCTGGTCGGCGATCGTCTGGAAGCGCTGCGCGGAACCCTCGGCGTTCTGGATGTCGTAGCCGACGCCCGCCGCCTTGAACGCCTGCTCCAGGTAGGGCCGGTCGAAGCTCTCGTAGCGGACCGACGAGGTGGTGTCGGGCAGGATCACGCCGACCTTGCCCTTGGCCGATCCGGAGCCGGTGGCGCCGGAATCGCCGGAGTCGTCCCCGCACGCGGTGAGGGTGAGCGCCGCGGCCGCCGTGAGGGCGGTCAGGCTGAGGATCCCCTTGCGCATAGCCCGGGTCCTTTCTGGGGGTGGCCGCCGTGCCGCGGCCGGGGGGTGGGCCGGGACGCCGGCGGACGAGGCCACCGACGCGTATGTTGTGCCCCGCAACTTATGTCGGCCTTGTCCGTTACGCCAGACCCGTCGCCCGGTTGATTTGTTGTTGGCGGTAACAATCACATAACGCGAGATCACGCCGGGGCCACCCTCGCGGTTCCGCTCCCGCGCACCCGCCGCCGCGCCCGCGTACACGGCGGGCGCGGCGCACCACGAATGTTCGGCGCGTCAACATTCACCTCGGCCCGCGATCGGCCGCACGGGAGGTTCGGCGACAGGGATCAGCGGATCGCGAGGACCCGCGCGATCCGGTCGGCCGCGGCGGCCGCGTCGTCGGCGGGCGCGATCCGCTCGGCCCAGGACCACCAGTACCACCAGCCGTCCGCGGCCTGCTCGGCCATGACGTTCTCGGTGAGCGCGGACGCGTCCGGGTTCAGCACGTGCAAGGTGGGCGACTGGCCGCGGGGCAGGACGAGCCGCACCCGGAGCCCGCGCTCGACCAGCCGGTCGCCGAGCTCTTCCAGATATTCGATCCGCGTCTTCGACGGCGCGGTGGTTCCCGTATCGTCAGGCGTCATCCTCAGTTCCTCACGGACTCCGCGCGGCCCGACAAGACCTCAGCCTTCCGCTTCGCCCGCCCGTGCGCAAGCACCGCCGTGCTGGTCAGCCCGGCGATCGCCCGCACCGGGGCACGGAGAAGGGCGCGCGGACGGGCGGGGAGACCGGCACGGGACGGGCGGAGAGCGGCGGGTGTTTCGGACGTCGGCGAGCGGCTATCCGGGATATCTTGCGCATAGCAGATGAACAGGACTTGGGGGCGAAGTATGACGCTGGGCCCTGATCCGGCAGCCGACCCGGACGCCACTCCGGCCCTGGGCACCCCGGCGGGCGCGTCCCCAGGACCCGTGCCAGGACCCGTGCCAGGGCCGGTCCCGGGGACCGCGCCGGACGCCGTTCCCGGCCCCGGGCAAGCGCCCGGGCAGGCACCGGCCCAGGCCCCGGCGCCACGGCCCGGGATCCGCGCGGGCGCGCGGACGTGGCACCGGTTCCACTACACGGTCGGCGTCTTCCTCATCGCCTACGGCCTGACGGCGCTGCTGAGCGGCTTCCTGCTGTGGAGCGACCGGCAGGACGAGATCGACGGCTACTTCGACTCCGGTCCGGCGACGGGCCTGCTCGTCCTGGTCAAGCTGGTCGAGGCGGTGCTCGCGCTGTCCGCGGTGGCGGGGGTGGCGCTGCGCCGCGACGTCCTGTTCGTGGCGGCGACGACCGGCTGGATGGCTGGGTTCGCCATGTTCGCCGTCCTGGACGTGTTCACCGGCAGGTGGGGCGGGCTCGCCGAGCACCTTCTCTACCTGGCGGGCTTCGTCGTCCTGCTGTTCGTGTCGTACGGGCTGAGCGCGAAGGCCCAGCTCGCGAGCGCACCGGCGCCGACGCCGGCGGGCGACGCCGCGCCCGGCGAGGGCCCGCACGACGGCCCGGACGACGGCCAGGCCGGGGGCCCGCACCGGCTCACCCGGACGCAGGAGTTCGCCCTCCAGGCGATCAACCGGGCCGTCGCGCTGACCGGCCCGCGGCCCCGTCCCGAAAGACGCGACTGATCTTGGCAGAAGTTGCCCTTGGTGGGCCTTCCGGCCGGTGTCACGTTGTGCCTCATGAGAGCCCGAAAACTGGCGTCGTTCCTGATGGCGGCGTCCCTGGCGGTGCCGGCGGCGGTCGCGGCGCCCGCCGCCGCGCAGCCCCCGGCGCCCCCGGCCGGATGTGATCCGACGCAGACCGCACCGGTCTACCGGGGCAAGGTCCCCTCCCCCAAGCAGGTCCTCGGCTTCGAGCTCGGCGAGCGGCAGGCCACCGCCGCCGAGTCCGACAGGTACCTGGAGACGGTCGCCGCGAAGAGCGAGCGGGTCGTCTCCGGGACGCTGGCGAAGACGGCGCAGGGCCGTCCGCTGAAGTACGCCATCGCGGGACGTCCCGAACTTCTGTCCAAGGCCGGGCTGGCCAAGGTGCGATGGGAGGCCGGGCTGCTGCGCGACCCGCGCACCCCGGACGCGCTCGCCGAGTGGATCACCGCGCGCGGCGTCCCGATCCTGTGGGTCAGCGGGAACGTGCACGGCGACGAGCCGAGCGGCACCGACGCGGCGCTGCGGGTGCTGCGCGACCTCGGCGACCGCTCCGACTGCGCCGCCACGACGATCCTGGACAACGCGCTGGTGATCGTCCTGCCGACGCAGAACCCGGACGGCCGGGAGGCCGAGACGCGCCAGAACGCCTACGGCTTCGACATGAACCGCGACTGGTTCGCGCGGACGCAGCCGGAGACCGACGGCAAGCTGGAGATGCTGAACGAGTACCCGCCCGCGCTCTACATCGACGCGCACGAGATGGGCGGGACGTCGTACTTCTTCCCGCCGAACGCCGACCCGATCTACCACGAGACGCCTGAGCAGGCGGTCGGCTGGATCAACGACCTGTACGGCGCGGCGATGGCGGCCGAGTTCAAGCGGCAGGGCATCGACTTCTTCAACCGCGACGTCTACGACTAGTCCTGTGTCAAGCCTGACACGGCGAGAGGCACACGCGATCAAGCTCTGACCAGCGACAGCAGCCCCGAAAGAGTTGATCTTGGAACGCGTTCAGGCCATGCGGCGGCGCTCCTCCGCGACGACCGACCGTAGTTCGTCACGCGCGCTCTTGATTTCCGGCACGCTGCCCCATTGCGCCGAGAAAGTAAGAATCTCCTTCATGCGCCTGTCCACCTGTGCCGAAGTCACCAAAGGCACCATGTGAGCGAGAGCCTTCATCTGCTCGCCCGCCCGTGAAAGGTCGCCCGCTCTTAGCGACTCTGTGACCTGAACTGCCCTCCAGTGAGCAGACAGCAGGGGGCGACTCTCAAACATGCGGACCGCATTCGTAAGCTCCGAATGGGCAGCTTGGTAGCGCCGTAGGCGTGCGTTGCAAAGCCCAGAGCTACCTAGCACAACCGCCGAAGTGTCTACGGAAAGCTGTGACGCTCCGCGTGCCGTTTCAAGGGCAGTAAGCGCGGACTTTTCAGCTCCCCTTGCGTTCCGCCGCTGTAGTGAAAGCGCGGTTCCGAGCCGAGCATTAAGCCGGGCGCGGTACTCGTCGGTCAGATCCGGGGACTCCAGTCCACGTTGGGCATAGTGGGCGGCCTGGACAGGATCCGAGGAAGTGGTGAACCGGCACAGATTCTCGTACGTCCGCGCGATGCCCTCAGCGTAATCTGAACGGCGGGCGAGCGTGAGCGCGAGCTTTCCGGTTCTGGTCGCGACATCGAGCCGCTTCGCATCGTAGAGGACTTGCGACGAGACTCGGCTTAGTTCCGCCGCAGCCTCTTGAAGTTCTCGGTCTCTGCTGCTGATTGCGCCCTCAATTTTGTGGACGTATTGAAGAGCAGTCGAGACCAGCGGAATACCTCCGAGTTGCTCGTACGAGACGCAGAGCCGCGCGGCCAACCCACGCACGTATTCGGCACTCTGGTAGGGAGTCGAATTTGGCGCCGGAACGAACGCTATCGACGCGGCGGCAGCGATGACATTTGCATTGAACTCTCGGCGTTTCACTGGATCGCTCTCCTTCCCCTCATCCTCCTTGCGCACGGGTCGTATAACGACCTCCCACCCTACGCGCCTTAGACGATCTTTCACATACCCTAATCCCGGGTCACGCCGCGCCTTCACCGCATGTTGGACCCAGCCGCGCGTTACCCCCAACCGCATGGCAAGTTCGACCTGAGTCCATCCCTGCTCCTTCATGATCGTTTGTAGCGCCTGGCCCAGATCTCCCGCCTCCATGCTCGCATGGTAAGACTTCTGCGCCACCTGCGCCTAGGCCCCGTGGGCTACAACTCGTAGCCCGCTCATAGCGATCACCAACAATCACTCGGATACTCGCTGTAGCTCACACAAATTCGGAGCGTCGTCAGCAGAACTTCCGAGGAAGGGCACCCCGAGATGGCAGAAACGGAGACATTCAGCCCCGAGTTGAGACCGATCCTTCTGCGGTCCTTCCCGGAGGAAGTTCCTCGGGCTCGTCGTGCCATTCGCAACAATCTGCTGGCCTATCCGACGGCTGTTGTCGACACGGTCGAGCAGTGTGCGAGCGAGACAGTGACGAATGCCATCGTTCATTCGGACACTGCGGAAAAGAGCGGGTTCATCATGCTGGTGATCGTCGAATTGCAGGACCGCATCCGTATCGAGGTTATCGACGACGGATCCGAAAAGAACTCACCCCAACCCAACAAAGACGCAGAACTCAGCGACATGGACGGGCGCGGCCTATTCATGGTGGACACGCTCACGGACGCATGGGGAACTCATGTGGACGAAGATGGCCGCAACGTTTGGTTTGAGGTCAACATTTATTGACCTACGGTCGTGGCGTTCCGTTCCGGTCCCCCTGAACGGAACGCCACTGGGGGGGAGGGGGCTGCGCGGCGGGTTTCCTCATGCCTTTCCTGCGCGCAGCCCCCTTGCACAAGTCTTTTCTATATCGAGTCTAGGCAGTGGGTGCCAACCGAAAGGAGATTTCCGTGCGCTGGTTTCGCGGACTTTGGCGACAGCGGCAGCTAATAGTGCTGAGGATCCGGTTTCCTCAATGGGACGTCATCCAGAGAGGGGAAGAAGCATGGAAAGCTCGACGGGGGCCTGTAGAGCGCGACATCTTTGGCCCACCGGAAAAGGTGCGTCAGGACCTGAGCAGGATGAACAAGATGTTCCGACTCGGCGTCTTCAAGGCGTCGAGAAAAAGGCAGAATTGAACGGATAGTCTGAGAAGGGCGGGGTTACCTTCTCCGACTATCCGCGAGGCGACTTAGCGTGCTGATCCATGACCTCCCCTGATCCGTGGGCTATCAGGGGAGGTCTTGTGTGTGCTGGGAGCGGTTGTCACCGTTCATGAGGGCGTAGATCTGCATGGCTAGTTCCAAGATCAGTATGCCCTCGTGGTTGTTGCGGCGGAACGTGTCGGGTTGGATCCCGAGACGTCGGGCGGCGGCTTTGCGTCGCTCTTCGACTGGTCTGTGTCCGGTGCGGCGGGTCAGTTCGAACATGATCGACAGTGCGGCGGCGGATTCTCCTCCTACTTCGTCGATGGCGGCTCGGATGATCTGCTCTGCGCGATAGGCGCGTCGGTACAGCGCTGAGGTTTGCTCATGGCTGTCGGCCGTGGAGTTCGGGGGGGCTAGTTGGTCGACGAGTCCAGGGGCGTGGACGGCGAGTCGGGCGGCATGTGCACCTTGCCTCAGTGCGTGTTTGAGAGCGTCGTGTAGTTCCGCTGGGTCGGGTGGGTCGGGTCGGGCCTCACCGGTCGGCATGGGTGCGCGGATCCCCCTTCCTCCTGTGCGGGAACACCGTTGTTCCGCAACAGGTGAGATCACCTAACGGACAGTAATCAGCATACGCCCCAGTGCGCCAGCCTGCATCGATGCCATCTTTTGCCCCAATACGCTGCCGGTAACTTTCCACCCAGTCGACCGGTAGGCCACCTGGTCACTTGCCGTCAATTGTGCCTTGTAGCGTCCGGAATTGTGCGGTGACCATGGTTACGTCAGCAATTCACGCGGCGATTGGAGCAAACATCATGCGCATCTACTATCGGCGGCCATGGCTTGGCCGAATCCTCGCGTTCCTGATCGCGATACCGATTGTGGCCTACCTCGGTCGCCTCCTTTCGGAATGGCTCATCCCGATACTTCCGCTGGTCGGTGGCGTGATCCTGCTGATCGTCTTCTGGTGGGTCGGGTTCCGCCGTCGCTACTGACTTCCGCTCGGAAAGGGACCGACCATGGATTTCCAGCCAGCCATCACCGTGATATCGACGGCACTCTGCCTCGCTGTCGTGCTCATCGGTGCGCGGTGGCTGAATTACCGATGGTGGCGCCGGTCGCTTATTGCCTACCGGATGCGGTTCCCGGCCGGTCTCACCGTGGACACGGTCACCGACGCTTTGGCGGTCATCGTTCCAGCCACTAGGCGGTGGCCGCTGGCGCTGGAGATCCTGGCGACCTCACGCGGCATCGGGCACTACGTTCTCGTCCCGGCGCACTTGGCGCCCGCGACGTTCTCCCGGATCACCACGGCCCTACCGGGAACTCGGCTCGAAGAGGCACCGGAGTACCTCACCGACCGTCCGCGCGTCCGATTGGCACGCGAACTCCGGACGCGCCGACGGTCACAACCCCTGTCGGCCGACCGAGGCCACCAATCCATTTCCGGTGTACTTGCCGCGCTGTATCCGCTGGGGCCCGGTGAGCGAGTCCGCGTGCAGTGGGTCATCACCGCGACGCGTCCGCTAGGCGCTGTTGCCGAGGATGCGCCAGCGTCGGCGGTGCGTGCCGATGCCGACAAGCACGCGGCCCCGTTGGCGGATGTGTCCGGCCGGATAGCCGTCAGCGCGGCTGAACGGCCCCGTGCAGCGCTGCTGATGTCGGACGTCCTGGGGGCCCTTGCCGCCGTGAACGGCCGTCACGGCGGCATTCGGCCGCGCCTGTTGCCTACTGCGATGGTGGCGCGCCGGGTAGCTGCGCGTGCCGTTCCGCTGGCTCCGGTGTGGTGGCCGTTGCTGCTGAACGCGGCAGAACTCGCCGGTCTGGTGGCGCTTCCCGTGGACGGTGTGTCGGTACCGGGCCTGAACGTCGGGACGGCGCGCCAGCTGCCGCCCCCGCCCGGCATGCGGACCCGTGGTGTGACGGTGGGTTTCAGTAACTATCCGGGAATGGATTCACGGCCGTTGGCTCTGGCCACTGATGACCGTTTGCGGCACGCAATGATCCAGGGCCCGACCGGTTCCGGGAAATCGGAACTCATCAAGAATATGGTATTGCAAGATATCGGGGCCGGCAGAGGGGTAATCGTCATTGACCCTAAAGCCGACCTGGTGGAAAGTATCGCCGCTCGGATTCCGGAGAACCGGATGGACGACGTCATCGTCATGGACCCCGCATCATTGACGCATCCCGTGGGTTTCAATGTGCTATCGGTGAAGGGCAGGGACGTGCATGCCCGGGAACTCTTGGTGGATCAGGTCGTGCACGTTTTTGCGGACTTGTGGCGCACATCGTGGGGGCCCCGTACAGCTGACGTCCTGCGTAATTGCCTGCTGTCGCTCGCGCATACCAGAGCGCCAGACGGGTCGGACTTCACCGTCATCGAAATCCCAGAGTTGTTGACGAATGAAAGGTTCCGCCGTGAGGTGTTACGGGGACCGGTTCCCGATGCCGCCCGGCCGTTCTGGCAAGCGTACGAGGCCATGTCGGAAGCGGAGAAAGCCCAGGTCATTGGCCCTGCGATGAACAAGCTACGCGCATTCTCCACGCGTACGGCATTGCGTCTCATGCTAGGCCAAAGCCAGGGAATAGACCTTGGCTCGGTGTACCGAGACAGGCGAATTCTGCTGGTCCCCCTCAGTAAAGGGACGATCGGACCGGACGCCGCTCACCTGCTCGGGTCATTGCTGGTTACCACGCTTTGGCAAGTCACTCTCGGCCGGTCCGCTGTTCCCAGCGAACAAAGGCATGCAGTATTCGCCTACCTGGACGAGTTCCAGGAATTCGTGAGGTTCGGGGGTTCGGGGGAACTCGCGGAGATGCTTGCCCAAGCAAGGGGCCTGCGATTGGGTTTGAACCTCGCCTATCAGTACCTTGACCAACTGTCGGCCGAGGTGGCCTCTGCCGTCCTGGGAACGGTGCGCACGCAAATCGTGTTCCAGCTCGAATATCGGGACGCCGAGACCATGGCACGTCGCTTCGCGCCATTGCTGCGCCAGGACCTCGGGGCACTCGACGCATTTGAGATAGCAATGCGCCCGTGCATCGATGCGCGGACGGCGGCGCCGGTCACCGGGCGAACACCCGCCCCGGATGCGCCTATGCGCGATTCCGCCGACGTATTCCGCGCGAGTCTCGATCGTTACGGGACACCACCTGCGGACGTCGAGAAAGCCATTCAGGAGCGTATTCGACCGCGTATATCGGTTGTCCCGCCTATCGGCAGGCAGACAGGTAAGGAGGGAAATTCATAATGACCGCAGGTCGTGACCCCTTCGTCGGCCCCTTCGATGTGCCTGCCGGTGTGCCCTTCTGGGCACACCACACCACGGCATTTGTGCAGGTCACTTGCGCGTATGGGCCCGCCTGCCTGCCGATTCTCTCCCCTGACTGCTGTCCCCGGTTCTCGTACTTCTCCCTGATCCCTAAGGTTCCTGCCCCATTCTATTGCGCGGCGCGATTCTCACGACTATTTCTCTTCTTAATTCACTTGTCGACTCGTCTCGAAAAGAAGGGTGGCGCGTTGTGATGATGATTCCTCCGGGAACTGTTTCGGCCCGTGCGGTGTGGCTTGGCATGCACCTCAATGACCGTGATCTAGCCATTCTGGGAACTGTTCACCGTCTGGGATTGGTCACGGGCGCGCAGATAGAGGAACTGCATTTCTGGGGCATGGCTCACTCTTTCCGCGTGCGGAAAAGGGTGATGCAAAGACTTGTCCAGCGTCGGGCGCTTATCATGCTTCCGCGTCGTGTGGGTGGCGCTTACGGGGGTTCGGGCGCGGCGATATATGCGCTTGATCCGGCTGCCGTAGTGCTCATTCACACCATGACGGGCCGTCCAATGCTGAAAGGGTCGCGTGGCCCTCAGCATTTGCCGCCGCGCCTGCACGATCACGTGTTGATGGTTTCACAGTTCTACGTGGACGTCTGTGTTCTCGCCCGCCATAGCGACGAGTTCACGGTCGTGGAATTCCGGACGGAACCGGCGTGCTGGTGGCCTACCGACAATGGTGAGCACATCAAACCCGACGCGTATCTAGCGGCGTCCGACACAGTGGTTACGGATCACTGGTGGATTGAAGCGGACAGGGGAACCGAAAGCATTCCGATACTGCGTGACAAATTCCGCGCGTACCTGGAATTCGCGGAAAGTGGCCTGCCTGGTCCTGGGGGTGTGATCCCGCGAGTTCTCGTCGTCGTTCCTGACCAATCGCGCAGGACCGCGATACGGCGCATGTCCGTAGAACTTCCCGAGCCGTCCGCCGAACTGTTTCACGTCGCCCTTGCCGAATCCGCTGCAATGCACGTCGCGGAACGACTCACGGCAGGGGGGCAACAGGCATGACGAACACACGCCGGGCGATATCTCATGCCGCCGCATGGTGTGCCATCACGGGAATCGTGCTCGCGTTCGGCGCGGCCCTGAGTCTCCAGTTTCCCGTTTCAGACGGCCTTTCAGAACCGCCACATCGCCCTACGTTCGCCGTTCTAGCGTGCACCATTGCCACCTGGTCAACATGCACCGCAAGCGAGATCACACTGGCTGCACGTAACCCTCGGCGGTATCCAACAAAAGGCCCTGTCGAATGGCTCGTAATTCCAGGCCGCAGTCACTTGTCAAAAATGGCGAAAAACTTCCCGGAGTCGTTGAGAAGACTTCTCTTCTACGTCGTTCTCTTCTCGATATTCCCAGCGCTTACCGTGGCGCTCACAACATCGGCGATCCCGTGGGGTTGGGTTATCACGGTTTCCTGTGGCGCGTTCACGCATCTGTCATTCGCCATCCGACAGGACCAGAAATGGAGGGGTAGGGCATGAAGAATTCAGCGATTCACGAGGCACTCAATCCGAAATTCGAGCGATTCGTCACACCGGCAATCATCACTCACGTGTACCGACTCGTACGCATCATGGCCGCTTTGCAGGTGAGTATGTTCCTCGCCGTCATTCTCGGATACCGGGAATGGCTCGGCCCGATTCTGGTCATTCTCGGATTCATTCTCGCCCCACTGGTGTGGCTACTCGTCTGCCTGATCACGCGGGCCATCCTCGAATTCCTCGCCGTCGTGTTCGCGATACACCGCGAACTAGCCGACCTGGCGCACAAGCCATGCGAGGAATACCGCGACCCCGGCAACCCGCCCATGCCGCCGCCGTGGTCGTGACCATGGCTACGGCCCAGACAGCCCTCAGACGGCCCAAGAGAGTCCAAACGAGGTGAAGCCACCCATGACCGCGCCCGAAGACGAACGGCCCGACACAGACGACTCCGAGCCGCTGAGCGTCGACGAATGGGTCACCCGAGAAATCGCCAAAGCCCCCGAACTGAGTGACGAACAGATCAGGAACCTACTGCGCATCTACGGATTCGACGTCGACCCACCACCAGAGTGACCACGCGGCCCTGTGCGCCCCTCAGAGACCCGTAGACGCGACGAACCGCCCGCACCCTAGCCCAGCAGGGTGCGGGCGGTCCGTCGCGTCTACGGGTTCCTAGGCCGCTCGCTCGGCCTTACCGTTCGGGTTCGGGCTCCCAGGGTCCATGACTTGATCCGTTTCGCGCCATACGGGCGTAAGAAGCGTCGGGTCAAACGGACCCTTCTTTGCCGCACCGGGTGATAGTGGTTTCACTATTACCGCTATGAGAACCTCACCGATCGCGGCTCGTTTCTGGGCAAGGTCTAGGCTTTCCCAGCGGTCCCGCAGACTTGTGCCGTCATCGCTCGCACGACGCTGTTGACGTGCCGTGTACTTGCGTTCCTCTGCTTCGAGCCTCTTGACGGTGGCTTCGAGCCTTGGGAACTCCTCGTAAAAGAACTGATTGCCGACGGTCTTCTTGCGCCACTGCCGTTTCAACTCCGCAACGTCGTTGCGTGCCTCTTTCAGGTCCTCAGCTTTTTCCCACGGTTGCGTCACTTGGTTCCCGCGCTTGGCCTTCAGTTTTTCATGCTGCCGTAGGACGAGTTCCGTCAAATACTCGTCCACCCGCAAACGGTGACGGCTTGCACCACACCCACCCTGCCCTGTCGGTGAGCAGCAGTAGGACTTGCCGTCCCGCCCGCCACCTTTCCACTTCTGGTTACAGACGCGGCCATCTGCGTACTCCCTTCCACAGCGCAGGAATCCAGAGTATAGATATTTGCGGGTACGTGTCGACATGGACCCCATGGAGAAATCGGCATCTTCTACAAGGAGACCTCTTTGCGCCTTGGCGAGGCGAATTCGTTCCTGGATTGCCATATGTTGCTCGACAGTTGCCGCTTTGTCCCAGGTGCCGATTATGGGCTCACCGCCCTCATCCTTGACGAGTTCGTCATTGATGACCCGGTAGCCACACAGGAAGGGATTTCGCAATAGGCTTCGGACCGAAGTTGGAGTCCAAAGCTTCCCTCTAACAGTCAAAATCCCTCGGTCGTTTAGGTCCGTGGCGATGGAGTTCCACGCCCTGCCTGCCGCCGCTTCGCTAACCATCCATTTGAGAGTCTCCCATTCAGCAGGATTCTTTTTCTCGTTACTCGCACGGCCGGTCCGCTTGTCTGGCCCAAGGTATCCGTATCGACGTGGGCCCCCTACTGCCGCACCTCGCAATGCACGCTCGCCATGACTGTCTCGCATGCGGCGCGATATCTTCCGGATCTCTCCCTTTGCTTTGGCGACTCCGATCAATCCCTCATACTCGGCAAAGTCAGAGTAGAGGTCGATGAACCGTTTGTTGCCCGACTCGTACAGAACGCCGTTGTCATCGGGGAGTGTGAGCGCGTCTACGATTCGTTCGTAATCACCAGCGCGACGGTAGAGCCGTTCGGTTTCGAGACACATCACGCCGGTGATCGGGAATCCTTCCGAAGTGCGGCGCGCTCGGACTTCCTTGACGAGGAGTTCGAACGAATCGCGCGTGAGATTCTCCTTGGCGGCTGTGAGGTCGTTGTCTTCGTAGTACTTGACGATCGCAAGATTGTTCCTGCGCGCTTCACGCTCGTTCGCCTTGTGCTGTGCCGCTACGCCGTGCTCGTCTTTCTTGTGGTCGGCGGAGATACGGGCCTTTGACGCTACCGGAATGCGACCATCCAGCCATTCCCCGAAGCTCGTTCCCGATTCGACGGCGCTGACCAGATCAGGCGCAACCCATGAACGCGACTTCTGCCGCTTGCCGTTACCGCCGTTTCGCGTCGCCTGTGCCATGACTGCCTCTCTCTCCATCGTGCCCGACGGGAGAGGGGATGTGTCGCCCCGGTGTGGTTCCCGTCTGGCTGTCAGGCCAGACGTTGAACTAGGACCTTTTCTACCAGGGCTACGGCGACTCGGTGCCGACCAGCGCGTTCCACGCCGCAGGGATGACGTTCGAGAAGGGCGGCGACAGCCCGTACCCGGAGCGGGTCAAGGAGCAGTACCTCACCCAGTGGGTGACGCTGTCGGCCGCGGCCCGCAACCGGCACCGGATCCTCGGCCAGTGGCGGCAGATGACCGTCGACGCCTACGCGCAGGGCAAGGCCGGCAAGCTGGAGCCGAACCAGATCTACAACCCGCCGAACCAGGTCGACCGTCCGGTGCCCGACCGGGCCGTGCGGAGCTACTTCCTGCGAGACGACGACCCGGACAAGCGCGACGAGGTCCGTACCGTCGTGCGGCGCCTCCAGCGGATGGGCGTGCAGGTGAGCAAGCTCGTCCGGCCGCTGACCGTCCCCGACTACAAGGCGTACGGGCATCCCGAGGCGAAGACGACCCTCCCCTCAGGCACGTACTGGATCTCCATGGCGCAAGGCCAGAAGCACTGGGTCCAGGCCATGCTGAACGAGGACTCCTACACCCCGTTCCCCTACTTCTACGACGTGACGGCCTGGAGCCTGCCGTTGCTGGGGAACGTGTCGGGCGGGTCGTCCGGTGCCGTCGTGCGCCCGCGTTCCGTCCCGGTGCGGACGCTGCCGGGGCCGCGTCCCGGCCATGACGGCAAGGCCCCGAAGATCGGCGTGCTCCAGCTGTCGGCGGCGTCGTCGGCGGCGCGCCAGTCGGCCGGCTGGCTGCGGCACCGCCTCGACCGCGACTGGAAGCTGCCGTTCACCCTGCTGACCCCGGGGGACGTCGCCGCGGGCAAGCTCGGCGGCGTCGAGGTCCTGCTGACCCCGGACGGCCCGGCGAAGCCCGCCCACGACGCCCTCGGCGCCACCGGACGGGCCGCGCTCCAGCAGTGGACGCGCGACGGCGGCCGCTACATCGGCTGGCAGGGCGGCACGGAGCTGGCGGCGCTGCTCGGCCTGACGACCGCGACGCTGTCGGAGCCGACGTCCGACATCCCCGGCACGCTGTTCCGCGTGAAGGTGGAAGGGTCGAGCCCGCTCGCCGCCGGCGTCGGCGCGACGGCCTGGAACTTCACGTCCTACGACCCGGTCATGAGGGCGTCCGGCGGCGTCGTCGTGTCGTACCCGGAGACGGGCTCGCCGGAGTGGTTCACGTCCGGGTTCGAGCGGGGCGCTGCCGAGCTGGGCGGCACCGCCGCGGTCGTCGACCAGCCGGTCGGGGAGGGACGTTCCGTGCTGTTCGCGGCGGAGCCCAACTTCCGCGCGTTCACCGACGGGACGGCCAAGCTGCTCTACAACGCGATCCTCGGGCCTGACCCGTCGAAGGCCGCGGCCCCGCGGGCGGGCGCCACGGCGAAGGCGGCCGAGCGGGCGGCGGCGCTGCCGTCGTTCGAGTCGCCGATCCGGGTCTCGGTGAAGGCGGCCGACGCGGCGAAGGCGGCCGCGGTCCTGCGGGCGGCCGGAGCCAGCTGGACCGAGAGGCGCGGCGGCGACGTCGTCCAGTACGTGATCGACAACCCGCGCGGGCTGCCGACCGACCACCATCCGTTCGCGGGACGGCTCCCGTCCCTCATCCGGAAGGCGGGGATCGACCCGGTCGCCGTCACCCTCCCCTGAGGCGAGCGGCGTGCCGGGATGCGGGGGTCACCCGGCACGCCGCCCACTTCTACTTACGCACGATCCAGGCGATAGCGGTCATCGTGCCGGGCGGAACCTCGGTGAACCCGCCGTCACGGACCGCGACCGTCGCCTTCTTCACACATTGCCGCCACGGAACGTCGCTGGTCGCTGCTTCCCGAGGGGGGACGACCCCCCGCGCCCCCCGGTCCGGCTTCGTCGGAATCAGGTGGACGCGGGCGCCTGCGTCCAGCCACGCCGCCACGTCCTTGCGCCGCCCCTGGCGCAGCAGCAGCTGGGCCGCGTGCCCGCACTGGGCGGCGGCCTTCCCCGTCGTGATCGTCACGTCCGGGTTGATCGCGATCACCGCGTACGGGGGTTCGGGCGGCGGGGCGGGCTCCGCGGCGTCCGCCAGGTCCAGCCCGGCGACCTGGAGCTTGGCCAGCGCGGCCGGGACGTCCGACACCGGCCCCGGCGGGAACGCCCGCACCTGCGCGCCCGCGTGCTCGACGGTCACGCCCGGCAGCGCCTCCGCCTCCGGCCACCGCACGCCCCGCGCCCGCCGCGTCACCTTCCGGATGCGGCGCGACTCCCATTCGCGGACGGCGTCGCGCCACTCCCCGTCCGGCTCCGCCGCGCGCGGGTCGGTGAGCAGCCGGACGACCGCGGTCGCCGCCGCCTCGCACACCGCGCCGTGCCCGGGCGGATCGGCCTTCTCCGCACGTACTACCAGCTGCATCGCCCAAGGCGGGTCGTCACGGGGGTCGTAGTCAGGTCGCACGGGTGGAGTATTCCAAATCCGAAACGGCTTTCCGGACACGGATGTGGGTACTGCAACTTGTGCCGTCCCCCGGACGTCCTTCCTGTTACGGGCTGGACGGCCCTCGCCGGAGACGGCGAGGGGGCACGGCGGAACGGTCGGGTCGGAGGTCGCCGGTGACCAGTGGCACGTGGAGCGACTCCATACCGGGAGTCGGGACGTTCTTCGTGGGGATCGACGTCGCCCCGGGGCGCTACCGGTGCGACGAGGGCAAGGGCGGCTGGTGGGTGCGCTTCACCGGCCCGGGCGGGGGCGACCCGGTCGGCTCGTGGCCGCTGCCCGCCGGCCCCACCGAGATCGAGATCGCCCGGACCGACTTCGCGTTCGAGACGCACGTGTCCACGTACTGGCGGCGGATCGCGCCGCCGCGCGCCGCCGAGGAGGGCGCGCCCGCCGAGCCCCGCCCGGTCGCCGATCCCGCGCTGCGCACCGATCTCGACACGCTCGTCGCGCGCCGCAGGCCGCTGGTGTGGCTGGCCCCGCTGATGGTCTTCGGCCTCGGCCTGATCGGCTCGCCGCTGATCGGCTCGCTGTGGCTGTTCACGCTCGGCCTGCTCGCGCTGCTGCTCGCGCTCGGCGCCCCGTCGGTGTCCCTCGACCTGCGCCGCGCCCGCGAGCTCGAACGGCGCCGCGACCGCTACCTCATGCCGGAGGAGTTCGACGACGAGGGCCGCGCGCTGCTGGTGCGCGTGCAGGCCGCGGTCGACACCGTCCGCGACTCCGAGGTCAACCGTGAGGGCCTGCTGGACGCGGTCGACAACGCCGTCACGCTGCCGCGCCAGGAATGGGAGATCGCGCAGGTCCTGGCGAGGCAGTCGGCACTGCGCGCCGACCAGGCCGCGATGGCGGACGACACGGAGTTCCCCGAGGTCGAGGCGGCGCTGCGCCCGCTGCGCGACAAGCTCGACAGCTCCGTCGAGGCCGTGACGCGCCGCGTGGAGGCACTCGAACGCTACGCCGAGCGGGCCCGGGCGGCCGACGAGGTCCTGCGCGCCCAGCGCCGGCTGGAGAGCATCGCGGCGAAGGCCCACGAGTACGACGAGCTCCTCGCCGACACCGTCCGCGACGACCTGGCGCTCCCCGCGATAGAACGCCTGACGGAACAGGGCGACGAACTCGTCCGCACCCTCCGCGAACGCCTCGCCCAGGCCGCCGACGCCGCCGGCGAACTCCCACCCCCACCCTGAGCACCGCCCTCAGCCGCGGTCGAGATCGTCCTGATACCGCCGCAGCTCCTCCACCTGCCGCGTGATCTCCGCCAGCTTGTCCCGCACCTGCGCCTGCAGCCCGTTCAGCCGCTCGACCTCCTCCTCGCCCACGACCTCCTGGTCCGCCGACATCACCTCCTCCCACTTCTGGTCGAACGTGTCGATGTGAGGAGACAGCTCGGCGTCGAAGACCCCGCCGCGCGCCGCCTCCCGCAACGAGGCCCGGCCATTCAGGACGTCTTCGACAAGCCGCCGGAACTCAGGATTGGCAGAGGCGTCCCTGAGCCTTTCGAGATTGGCGCGGATCCGCGCGGAGGCGATCTGGTCGCCCCGCGCGATGTCCATCATCGGATTCCCGGCCTCGTCGAACTCCGCCATCGTCAGATCACCTTGTTGTCGTAGGAACCGCCCGGATACGGCTGGGCCTCAAGACCGCGGATCGAGCCGAGGGACCCGGAGACCAGGCCGATGAACGCGTAGACCGCGGCGACGGTGAGCCCGGCATAACCCAGGATCTTCAGCCACTTCTGGATCGCCAGGCCGATCTGCGCCATGATCACGGCCATCGCGACGGACGGGCCCACGATGGTCCAGCTGGTCGCGGCCGCCGCGGCGGCCTCAATGGCGATCATGACGAACAGGTCGCACAGCGCTTCGAGCCCGCTCACGACGGCCTTGGACGTCGACCACGCCCCGAACGCCGTGGACTGGACCTCGTCCGCCACCTTCTGGATCGGATCGACCTGGCCGTCGATCGCGGTCGCGAACTTGTCGAAATAGCCCTGGCAGGCGGCGGCGGCGTTCCCGTCCCAACTCTTCTGCATCGTGGCCGAGCCCTCTCGCACGCCCTTCGCGTACTCGCCGTAGAACTCGCTCACATGCTTCAGCGTGGAGGCGAACTTCGACATCGACTCCCAGTCGCCGCCGAACTGCTGCCCCACCCATTCCGCCGGGTTGACCCCGCAGACCTTGTCGACCGCCCACATGATCCAATGGCTCGGGCTGACGAAGTCGGTGAGCGAGAGGGTCACGTCGACGGCCTTCGGCATGGGCTCCTGCGGCGCCGGCGGGACGAGCTTGGACGCGGGTGACGCGGTCACGCGCCACCTCCCGGCATGGGCTGCTTCGGATAGATCTGGTCAACTCTTTCGGCGGTCTTCTTTTCCGTTGCCCGATAGACGTCGGCGCTTTTGTCCAGCTCCTTCCCCGACGAGGAGGACAGAGCCTCCAGACGCTCGACGTTCTTCTGTACGGCGTCACCTATGCGAAGGACTCCCATGGTGTAGAAAAACCCGAGAATCACTCCGCGCTTGTCGTCGACCACGTCCTGGTTGGTCTGCACGTAGCTCTTCGCCTTCTTGGCGTCACCGGCGAGCGTGCCCAGTGACTGCGCGAACGTCTCCAGCGCACGCGGCTCAACATGGAACGACATAAAACTCCTCCCAGCAGATGCCCGAAACCGCTCCTCTTGCACGTCCGCTCTGGTTCTGACAGGATCCCCGCCGTCCACGACCTCGGAGAGGGGCTCAACATGGGTCATCGCGTTCGCCTGCGCGTTATCGGCGGCATGGTCCTGGCAATGGGCGCGATATACGGAATCGGTTCAGCGATCCTGCTCTTCGTCGGTGGTCTCGTGGGTGCTGCGGGCCTCTTGGCCGGCGGATATCTGCTCATCCATGCGGCCAAATACGAGGGCAGGCGTGCGGCCGCCATCGCGCTCGCCGGAGTGGCCGTCATGGCCGTTCTCCTCCCGCTGGTCGCACTCTTTCCAAAGCCCGGCTGACACCCGTCCCGCTCCGGACGGGACACGGGGAGCCCACGCACAACTGATCGGTTTGGGTGTTGTCACCGTTATGACCCTTTTAGGATTAATTCCGTCGCGTTGATCATCTGAATGACTATAGATGTCGCCCGGAGTCAATGGCGATCGCCGCGCACCCGCATTTGATGCACACCCGATGGCGGAATGCGGACAGCCTGATTTGGGGCCATCGGCGAGCTGGTGCACCGCTCGGGCAACTCACGCCCAGGTCCCTCATGGCATGACATCCCAAATCACGAATCACGTTGACCGTAATCAGGTTGAGGAATCGGCGACCGTTTTCGTGATTGTGCGGGGGTTTCGGCGGGACCGTGTCCGCATCCGGCCGCCCGTGGCGCGACGCCTCAGTCGACGAGGGCGCGGATCTGGGTGGGGGAGGTGAAGAGTTCGGCGCGCATTCCGGCTTCGCGGGCGGCGAGGACGTTGCGTTCGTTGTCGTCGAAGAAGAGGACGTCGGTGAGGTCGACGCCCAGGCGCGCGGCGCAGATCTCGTAGGCGCGCGGGTCGGGTTTGGCGACGCCGATGTGGCACGAATAGGTGAGCGCGTCGAAGCGGGCGAGCCATTCGCCGTGGCGGGCCTCGAAACGGGGGACGAGGTCACCGATGATGTTCGACAGGAGCCCGAGGGTGCGTCCCCGGTCGGCGAGTTCGTGGACGAGGGCGACCATGGTGTCGTCGACGTCCGTCCAGCTGTCGAGGTCGGCCTCGATCAGGGCGGGGACGTCGGGGAACGCGACGCCGAGGACGCCCGCGACGTCCGCCCAGTAGTCGGCGCTCGACCTGCCAGCGTCGTAGGGGGGACGGCAGGACCAGTAGGCGTCCCAGAACACGCTCCCGCCGACGCCGGCGATGTCCTCGATCCGCCGCACCGCCTCGGGGGTCTGGGTGCGGGCGATCACTCCGTACAGGTCGAAAACGATCACATCGGCCATGCCCCAGAGCCTATGCGGGATACGCGGGCATGGAACGTAGCAAGCGCTTGATCAGAGCGCGTACCCTGGTGCGGACGCTCCAGCGGGCGGCTGGGCGAGGCGGGCATAATAGGCGGGTGACCACCATGAGCGCCGATTCCGGACGATCCAGGCCACGCGCCGGCGGTGCGGGCGGTGCCCGCCGCCGCGGCAAGGGCTCGGCGCCCCTGGCGTCGGAACGGCGCGAGCACCTGGTCAGGCTGGCCGCGGAGCTGTTCGCCGAGAAGGGGTTCCAGGCCACCACGGTCCGCAACATCGCCGACGAGGCGGGCATCCAATCGGGCAGCCTCTACCACCACTTCGACTCCAAGGAGTCGATCGCCGACGAGATCCTCTCCAGCTTCTTCGACGAGATCATGTCGGCGTACCGGGCGGTGCTCGACGAGAGCGGGAACCCGCGCGACACCGTCGCCGGGCTCGTCCGGGCCGCGTTCGGCAGCCTGGAGCCGCACCGGGCCGCCATCACGGTCATGCAGAACGACTGGAACTACCTGAAGGGCATGGACCGCTTCGCCTATCTCACCAAGTCCGAGGACGAGGTCGAGAAGATGTGGGTCGACGCCCTCAGGACGGGTCAGGAGCAGGGCCTCTTCCGCGCCGACCTCGACCCCAAGCTCACCTACCGGATGATCCGCGACACCATCTGGGTGGCGGTCCGCTGGTTCCGGCCTGGCGGGCGGCTGAACGCCGAGGGCCTCGCCGAGCACTACCTCAAGGTGATGTTCGACGGGATCAACCTCCACTGAGGCCCCCGGCGGAACCGCCGCGCGGCGTCCGTCAGACCCTTACGCCGTCCGCGCTGGACTCGGTGGCGGGTGTCCGGTGGGACGGCAGCAGCCGCGCGAGCGGCCGCGGGATCCACCAGTTCGCCTCGCCGAACAGCTCCATCAGCGCCGGGACGAGCAGCAGCCGCACGATCGTCGCGTCGATCAGGATCGCGACGCCGAGGCCGAGCCCCATCTGCTTGACGGCGACGTCCGCGCCGAGCAGCACCGACAGGAACACCATCACCATGATCGCCGCGGCGGCGGTGATGACGCGGGCCGTGCGGGACAGGCCGAGCGCGACCGCCTCCCTGGTCCGGACTCCCGACTCGTAGGTCTCGCGGATGCGGGACACGAGGAACACCTCGTAGTCCATGGAGAGCCCGAACAGGATCGGGAACATCATCAGCGGCACCCAGGTCGTCACCGGCATGTCGGTGGGGAATCCGAGCAGGCTCCCGGCCCAGCCCCACTGGACGACGGCCGTCAGCACCCCGTACGCCGCCGCGATCGACAGCAGGTTCATGAGCGCGGCCTGCAACGCGACCGTCACCGACCGGACGAGCCCGACGAGCAGCAGCAGCGACAGTCCGACGACGACGGCGATCAGCCACGGCAGCCGGGTGCTGACGTCGTCGGCGAAGTCGATCGCGCCCGCGTTCGGCCCGCCGACATAGGTGCGGGCGCCCGAACCGTCCATGACGCGGGGGATGACGTTGTCGCGCAGCTCGTGGACGAGCTTCGGCGTGTCCTCGTCCTGCGCGCTCGTGGTCGGGAACGCCATGAGGATGGACGCGGCGCCGTCCTGGCTGGTGTGCGGCGGCTGGACGGCGGCGATGCCGGGGGTGTCGCGGACGGCGGCGGCGAGCCGTCCCGCGTCCGCGCCGTTCCCGCCCTCGGTGACGAGGACGAGCGGCGCGGAGGTGCCGGGGCCGAAGCCCGCCGCCATGATCTGGCTCGCGCGGTAACCGCTGTGGTCGTGCGGCTGGGTGCTGGAGTCCGGCAGGCTCAGCCGCATCGACAGCGCGGGCACGGCCAGCACCAGCAGGACGGCGGCCGCGCACAGCCCCGCGACGACCGGATGCGTCTGGACGACCCGCGCCCACCGTTCGGCCAGCGGACGCTCACGGGTCTTGCCGAACCCGGGCACGCGGAGCCGGTCGATGGAGCGTCCGGCGAAGCCGAGGAGCGCGGGCAGCAGCGTCACCGCGCCGAGCATGGTCATCAGCACCGCCGTCGCGGCCGCGACGGCGACGGCGTTGAGCAGGCTCTGCTGCATGACGAACAGGCCCATCAGCGCGATCACCACGGTGGTCCCGGCGAACAGCACGGCGCGGCCGGCGGTGATGACGGCCATGACGGTCGCCTCCTCCGGATCCCGCCCGGCGTGCAGTTCCTCCCGGTAGCGGGTGACGATGAACAGCGCGTAGTCGATGCCGACGCCGAGCCCGATCAGCGCGGCCACGATGGGGGCGAACGACGGCGCCGGCAGCGCGTGCCCGAGCAGCATGATCAGCGCGAGGCCGGAGCCGATGCCGAACAGCGCGGTCAGGATGGGCAGCCCCATCGCCAGCACCGACCCGAACGCGACGAGCAGGATGACGATGGCGGCGAGCACGCCGATGGCCTCCGAGGGCCCGCCGCCCGGCGTCTCGGCGAGGTCGACGGCGGCCCCTTCGAGCTGGATCTCGACGGGGCCCGAGTCGCTGCGGACGTCGTCGAGCAGCGCGGACACGTCCGACTTGGACATCTCGTCGGCCGGGACGTCCAGGTTGCCGCTGGCGAACGCCGTCTTCCCGTCCTGCGAGATCTGCCCCGGCGTCTCGTACGGCGACGACACCGACGCGACGTGCGGCGTCTTGCCGAGCCGGTCGATCGCCTCCTGCACCTTCGGCTTCGCCTCCGGGCTCTGGACGCCCGCGTCCGCCCGCACGGCCAGCGTGATCGAGTCGCCGCTCTGGTTCGGGAAGTGCTCGTCCAGCAGGTCGGACGCCTTCGCCGATCCCGAGTCCCCGCCGGAGAAGTCGTTCAGCGGCTCGGCCGCGAAGCCGAACCCGAGCACCATCACCGCGATGGTGCCGACGATCCAGCCCGCCACCGTGAGGCGCCGCCTCCGGTAGCAGAACCGGGCGAGCCTGGCCAACCTCATGGGAACCACCCTCGTGTGCGTGTCGCCCTGGACGGTCGACGTCCAGGCGCTCGGGAATGTGACGGCAGGTCCAGCGTTTCCCGCCGGCAAGGCCCGACACATCGGGCGGACGGTGTCACTAGGCCCGGCGAAGTACATCCGTTGGAGTACATCCGGCGCGGTATCCCACCGTGGGAGTCCCCCAACCCTCATAGTGTGCTTAGTCACAAATTGCCGAGTAGGGGTGACGCTTTGGCCCATGGGGACGCTGTTACTGGAGACAACGATGTGCCGGGTGGGGCTCGTTGGTCGTTTGGTAGCGAGTGGCAGCTGGAGGACGGTGCGGCATGACGGCTCAGCGAGGCGCCGCCGGTCGCGACGAACCCACGCCCGCGGCCCTGCGCGCCGCCACGGCGCGCGGCCTGCAGGAGCAGTTCCCCGGAGTACGTGTCTGGTACGGCGAGGCGACCGGGTCCTGGTGGGCCATGGTCCCGCTGCGCGACGGGCCCCGGCTGCTGGAGGCGCCGAGCCCGCAGGAGCTCCGCGAGGAGATCATGAGTCTGCGGAGCCGGGGGTGACCAGCCCCGACTCGTAGGCCAGCACCACCAGCCGCGCCCTGTCCCGTGCGCCTAGCTTGCTCATGGCGCGGCTGACGTGCGTCTTCACGGTCAGCGGGCTGAGCCGCAGCCGCACCGCGATCTCGCCGTTGGACATTCCGCGGCCGACCAGCCGGACGACCTCGCGTTCCCGTCCGGTCAGCCCGTCGAGCACGCTGTCCGGCGGGCACGGCTCGACCCTCTCGGGCGGCCGCGTGACGAACCCCTCGATGACGGCGCGGGTCACGGCGGGCGCGAGCAGCGACTCGCCGCCCGCGACGACGCGTACGGCGCGCAGCAGTTCGTCCGGCTCGATGTCCTTCACCAGGAACCCGGAGGCGCCGGCCCGCAGCGCCAGGTACACGTAGTCGTCGTCGGCGTAGGTGGTGAGCACCACGACCCGCACGCCCCGCAGCGCGGGGTCGGACACGATCCGGTGGGTGGCGGCGAGCCCGTCGACCTCGGGCATCCGCAGGTCCATGAGGATGACGTCCGGGCGCAGCTCGCGGGCCAGCTCGACCGCCTCGCCGCCGTGCTCGGCCTCCCCGACCACCTCGATGCCGTCGCCGCCGGCCAGCAGCGAGCGGAAGCCGGCCCGGACCAGCGACTGGTCGTCGGCGAGCACCACGCGGATCACGGGCGCTCCTCGTCGGGCACGCGAACCGGCCCGGCGCGGCGGGCGCGGTCCGGGCGACGGCGGCCGGTGCGGTCCGGCGGGCCGCCCGCCGGGGACGGGGCGCGATCCGCCCCCGGTGGGCGTCTTCGGTGACGGTAACCCGAAAATGTTTCGGACTCAAGCGATTGCTCGGCCCCCACGGCACACCGCCTACGTCGTGTACTGGATGGACGCGCGCTCCGCCACGATCGGCGTGATGTACCGGTCGACCACCGCCCGGTGGGACGGATGGTCGCGATAGGCCAGGTAGGCGTCTTGGTCGGCGAAGTCCGCGACCAGCACGAAGTCGTAGGCCCCGGGGTTCACGCCCGCGTCGGCGCCGAGACTGTACTCCCGGATCTCCCGGATCACGCCGGGCAGCTCGCGCAGCCGCGCCGCGACCTCGTCCTGCTGGCCGGTCGTCGTTCCCTCGACCCACCTGAACATCGCCACGTGCCGGAAACCGTTCATGGCGGCACGCTACCGGTGCCGGCGCCGGAGGTCGCCGAACTCAGAGATCGCCGAGCTCGGCCGCCGTGATCGCGCCGAGCTCCCAGCACGCGTCCAGGTCGGCCTTGGACGGCTCCCCGACCACGACCACGGGCGGCTGGACGGCCTTCCACCGCAGCCCGGTGGTGATCGACTCCAGCGCCCGCAGGCCGCCGGTCGCGTCGTTGTTGCCGTGCAGGAACGCCCCGAACGGGCGGCGGACGGTCTCCTCCAGGCAGGGGTAGTAGATCTGGTCGAAGAAATGCTTGAGCGCCCCGGCGAGGTATCCGAGGTTGACCGGCGAACCGAGGAGGTAGCCGTCGGCCTCCAGGACGTCCACGGCGGTGGCCGCCAGCGCCGCGCGGGACACCACGTCCACGCCCTCGACCTCGTCGGTGGACGCGCCCGCGCGCACCGCCTCGAACATCGTCTGGACGGACGGCGACGGCGTGTGGTGAACGATCAGCAGCCTCTTCACCATCACGAGCGTAACCGGGCGCGGAGCGGCCGCCGGTAATGTGCCGGTACATGGAGGTGCGCGAACTGCACGGCTGGCCGTCCACCCCGGCCGAGGCCGAGGCGATCCAGGACCGGCTGCGCCCGATGCTGGAACTCGGCGTCCCAGGCCCCGCGCGACCGCGCACCGTCGCGGGCCTGGACGTCTCCTACGCGGGCGACGGCGGCGGCACAGGCACGCGCTTGGCCGCCGCGGTGGTCGTCCTGGACGGCGCCACACTGGACGTGGTCGAGGAGTCGGTCGCCGTGGGCACGGCCGTGTTCCCCTACGTCCCCGGCCTGTTCGCGTTCAGGGAGCTGCCCACGCTCCTGGAGGCGCTGCGCGACCTGAAGACCACGCCCGACCTGCTCGTCTGCGACGGATTCGGCGTCGCGCACCCTCGCCGGTTCGGGCTCGCGTGCCATCTGGGCGTCCTGACCGGCCTGCCGACGATCGGCGTCGGCAAGACCGCGTTCGTCGGCGCCTACGAGACCCCGGGCCGGCGACGCGGCGCCACGAACCCGCTCCTCGACGACGGCGAGGTCATCGGCCGGGTTCTGCGCACGCGGGACGGCGTGAAACCGGTCTTCGTGTCCGTCGGCCATCGCACCGATCTCGAAACCGCGTGCCGGAACGTCCTCGACCTGGCGGTCGAGTACCGTCTGCCGGAGACGACGCGCAGGGCCGATCGGCTGTCGCGCGATGCGCTCCGCGGGTAGCGCGTCTTTGTGGAAGATGGCACTCTCGTCCGAAAGCAGACGGAGACACCCAGGTCATCCGCGACACCGCTGGACGGTGCCCCATGGACACCCGGCCGATGCGGGCCGACGCCCGCCGCAACTACGAACGACTGATCACGACGGCCCGCACCGCCTTCATGGAGCACGGCACGGGCGCGTCCCTCGACGACATCGCCAAACGCGCGGGCGTCGGCTCGGGGACGCTGTACCGCCACTTCCCCACCAGGGACGCCCTGCTGCACGCCGTCCTGCGCGACCGGATCGACGGCCTGCTCGCCCACGCGGACGAACTGCTCGCCGAGCCCGCGCCCGACCCGGACACCGAGGCCCTCAACGCGGAGGCGGCGCTGGGCCGCTGGCTGCGCACCTACCTGACCGGCGCCGCCACCCCGCGCGGCACCTCCACGGTGATCATCGAGGCGATGTCGGCGACATGGGCCGACACCGCCCTCGGCACCGCCGCGACCGCGATCCGCGACGCACTCGGCCGGCTGCTGGACCGGGCCCAGCACGCGGGCGCCGTCCGCGCCGAGATCGACCCGAGCGACCTGCTGCGGCTCACCAACGCGATCGGCGTCGCCGCCGAGCGCACCGCCGATCCCTGCGCGTACGCCGACCGGATGCTCGCGCTGCTCTTCGACGGCCTGCGCACCGGAAAGGCCCCCTTGTCCCGTTGACCAAGCGTTCGCTAGGTTGTCCGGAGATCCGCGGGACGAGGAGCGTCGATGGGTCGGCTCGACGGCAAGGTGGCACTGGTCACCGGCGGCGCGCGCGGCATGGGCAAGTCCCACGTCCGCCGTTTCCTGGACGAGGGCGCGAAGGTCGTCTTCGGTGACGTCCTGGAGGCGGAGGGCGCCGATTTGGCCGCCGGCCTGGGAGACGACGCCGTCTTCGTCCGCATGGACGTGACAAGCGAAACCGATTGGGGAAACGCCGTCGAAACCGCCACGGCGACCTTCGGTGCCCTGCACGTCCTGGTCAACAACGCGGGCGTCATCCGGCACAGGACCATCGAGGAGATGTCCATCGACGAGTTCCGCCGCGTCATCGACGTGAACCTGCTCGGCCAATGGCTCGGCGTGAAGTCCGTCATCGCCCCGATGCGCGAGGCGGGCGGCGGCTCCATCGTCAACGTCTCCTCGACCGAGGGCTTCATCGGCGCCTCCGGCCTGGCCGCCTACAGCGCCAGCAAATTCGGTGTCCGCGGCCTCACCAAGGCCGCCGCCCGCGAACTCGGCGGCTACGGGATCAGGGTGAACTCCATCCACCCCGGCGGCGTCCTGACACCCCTCTCCCTTCAGGACGACGTCGTCGCCGCCACGGCCGGCAGCGCCGACGCCTTTCTCAAGGCACTCCCCCTCGGCCGCCTCGGCGAATCGAGAGAAGTGTCGGGCCTGGTCGTCTACCTGGCGTCGGACGACTCGTCCTACTGCACGGGAAGCGAAGTCCTCGTCGACGGCGGCATGCTCACCGGCGCCGGCTACTAAGGGCGCCGCTCGACCCACGCCTCGACGGCCTCCAGCTGCGCGGCCAGCGAGATCAGCGTCGCCTCATCGGAATCGTGCCCGAGAAACTGCGCCCCGATGGGCAGCCCCGACTTCGTGAACCCCGCGGGGACGTTCACCGCGGGCCACCCGAGCACATTCCACGTCCACGCATAGGGACAGGCCGCCGCCACCCCGGACTGCGTCTTCCGATATCCGACTCCATCGAAGGCGCCCACCTTCAACGGCGGCCGCGCAGTCGTGGGCGTCAGCACCACATCCGCGACCTGGAAGACGCGCCCGGCCCTCCGCCTCCAATGGGGATCCATTCTTCTCGCCAGTGGAAGCAGCCGCCTCCCGAGCAGCCGCCCGACCGTCGCCTCGACCTCCGTCCGGCGCTCGGGCCGCGCCTCCGGAATCGAATCCAGCCAATCGGCGGCACCGGCCGTCCCCCGGGAAACGAGCCCCAGGCCCACCAGCCCATAGTCGGGATCCGCGGGGAACACCTTGTGCCCCAGCTCCGTCAGCCTCCGCGCCAGCCGCTCGACGGCCCCGCGGATCTCGGGATCGAGCCTGCCGCTCACTCCGAAGGCCGTCCGGAACGAGACAGCGACCCGCAACCTCCCGGGCTCCCTCCTCGCCGCCTCCACGAATGGCGTCACAGGCGGATCAATCTGATGGACGTCCTCCGGATGGCTTCCGCTCAGCGCGTCGAGCAGCAGCGCCGCGTCCTCCACACTCCGCGCGAGCGGCCCCCACACGGTGATCCCGTTGAACGGATCCGTTCTCGGATACCCGGAGACCCGCCCCCGCTGAGGCTTGATCCCGACAAGCCCCGTCCACGCCGCCGGGATCCGGATCGACCCGGCGCCATCGGACCCCACGGCGCCCGCGACCATCCCCGCCGCCACGGCCACCGCCGACCCACCCGACGACCCGCCCGGCGAATAGTCCGGATTCCATGGGTTCCTTGCGACCCCGAACCCTGACTCGCTGAAGGGCCACAGCCCCAGCTCGCACGTGTTGGTCTTCCCCACCACCACGGCGCCGGCGGCCCGCAGCCTGCGCACGACCTCCCCGTCCCGCGCCACCGGCCGATGATCCCCGGCCACCGCGAACGGCGTCGTCTCCCCCGCCACATCGGTATCGTCCTTGATCGCGACGGGCACCCCGAGCAGCGGCAGCCGCTCCCCGTCCGCCAGCCGCTTGTCGGCCTCCAGCGCCTCCTGCCCCGCCTGCGGCCGCACGACCCGGAACGCCCCGAGCGCCTCCTGCCGCCGGATGCTCTCCAGGCACTCCTCGACGAGCTCACGCGAGGACACCTCCCCCCGGGCCAACGCCTCCGCCTGCGCCGCGAGCCCCACGCCGCCTCCCTCGTTCGTCCGAACGAACGATACGATGACACAGATGAGCGCCCGCGACCAGATCCTCCAGGCCACCCTCCGCCTCATCGGCGAAAAGGGCATCGGCGCCGTCACCAACCGCGCCGTGGCCCGCGCCGCCGGCGTCTCCCTGGGTTCCCTCACCTACCACTTCCCGAACCAGGAAGACCTCCTGCGCGAAGCCCTTCAAACCTTCGTGGAAAACGAGATAGCCCGCATCAACGCCCACGCGAAATCCCTCACCGGCACAACCCCCGCCAACGCCCCCGACGAGGTGGAAAAGGCCGTTCTGGCCATCGCCCACGGCCCGGAACAGATAGCCAACCTGGAACTCCACATCCACGCCGCCCGCACCCCTGCGCTCCGCGAAACCTCGACACGCTCCGTCGCGGCCTACGACCGCCTGGCCACCACCGTCCTCACCGCCCTCGGCATCCCCGACGCCGAACACCACGCCCACGCCGTCGTCGCCATGCTCTACGGCCTGGCCGTCCGCCGCCTGGCCACCGGCGACACCACCGCGACCGGCACCGCGGACGCCTTCCGCCTCCTCCTCCAGGGCGCCCTCCCCCGAACCTGAGAAAGACTTCTGGCCCGCACGGCCCCAGAGCGGGGTACGAGGCCATGCGGGCCAGAAACCTGTCTCAATCAGGAACCTCAGTCGACGTTCGCTCTGCTCTCCGCCTGTGCACCTCCGCCGTGTCTCCGATGTGACACCCAGAACGCTAAGCCGCCCCCACCCCCACCAGAACCCCCTTAACCCTCACTTAGGGAACCCCTGAGGAGGCCTTAGTCCGGCCCCGTCCGACACAGTCTCGGGAAGTCGCTCGGATAGCCGCTCACCTGCAAAAACAAGGGAAGGGAGCCAGAGGAACAGTCCGGCACAGTCGAGCCGAGTCGGCCCAATCCGACAGGCGTTGGCTCCCGAGATTGGCTCCCCTGGCTCCCCTCCCTCTCCGCAGGGAGGGAGGGCTCACCATGGCCCTGGAAATCACCGAAACAACAATGACCGCCACGGTAAACGGCAAGGTCATCGCCACTGCCAAGCGAGCAGGGAACACCTGGCAGACCACCACATGGCCACACCCACTCGACCGCAACGCAGCGATCACGGCCCTGTCTCTCGCCGAACGACTCACCACCCACGGCGAGGACGACCCATGCGTGATCGAGTGGCGAAGGGAGCTGGCCGGTGGCTGACCGCCTCATCCGGATCACAACCGCCCTCGCCGTACTAGCGGTAGCCGCCGTAGCAGCCGTCATCTCGTACCGCCACGCCTACGAACTCGTCCACACCCACGGCGAGACCGGCCCGACCGCACGCCTCGTCCCGTTTACGGTGGACGGCCTCATCTGGGCCGCATCCATGGTGATCCTGGACGCCAGCCGCCGGCAGCAACCCGCACCACCCTTGGCCAAGTGGAGCCTCGCCGTAGGCATCGTGGCCACGGTCGGAGCCAACGTGGCGCACGGCGCGTCCCACGGCGTCATAGGCGCGATCGTCAGCGCATGGCCAGCACTCGCCCTCGTCGGTTCCTTCGAACTCCTCATGACCCTCACACGCGCCGCAGCCCGCTCGGACCTCGTCCAAGACGAGCAACGCACCGAACCGGTACCGTCCCGCACCAAGACGGAACGGACACCGGAACAAGCGGTGTTGGACGAGTACAGAGCGAGCCTGAACGGTCCAGGCCGCCCACTCTCGCAGCGCTACCTCGCCGAGAAGTACGGCATCGACCGCCGCAAAGTGCGACAGATCATCATCAACATGAAGGAACACGCCCCAGCTTGAACCAAAGGAGCCCCAATCACTCCCCGCTCGGGGCGTGGCTGGGGCTTCTGCTTGTTTCCATACCCACTAGATTCCCAGAACATCTAGAACGTCATTCAAACACAAGTTCGATGGTCGCCGATCGGACGTCCGTTCGGTCATGCAACTGGAGCGTGGCCCCAGGCCGTCGGCAAGTCGACCCCCTTCATCCATCGAGCGACGCCTTCCTGAGCGTTCATATAGTATCTGAACCTCCCGAAGCACCCGACGGCGACTAGGTGCTTCCGATCGGCACTGATCCGGACAATAGTATTGGATCCAAACAAACAATAGGAGGTAGGAATCTCGTTCCCACCCAAGGGTCACAAAGAACATTAATGGAGGATTGGATTTGAGTCGAGAACACTTCAATGCAGACTGGACATTCGGCCTAATTGGCTGGATTAGAACAACGGTAGAGACACACTACCCCAGAGATCTTTATCAGTGGCCAGTACTACAGTCGTCCGAAACTGAGATATATCAGGCAAGTGAAGGCGTCCGACTCTTCATTATTCGAGACAGGGGACCCACCAGCGCAGTCCCCGCCCTCAACGGCCAGGTATTGCCTTGGCCAAACAAGCTTCATGCGTTCAACCCGGACCTGGAACCAAGCGCCCTCGATCTGATCCGTGAACAGTTTTCCTTGCGACAGCAAGATGTGGCCTTTGCGGTGCCAGAAATGCCGGGAAACTCCGTAGAGGATGACTGGGCACTCATGCTCCCAGCCCAACATGAAGCACTTAGGTTTCAGCTAGACTATAACATTGGCAAGCAGCTTCACTATGTGAGAGGATTTAACGACATGGGAAACTTTGCATTGCCTCCCGGCTATGAATTTCTCTCGAATGAATGTGAGCGTTTCTTTGAGGATCACCCAAACTATGACAAGAACGTTTTCTTGATGACTCGATTTGACCCAGGAAGCTCGCATTTGGTTCGCCTGGACGTCGAGATTAGGAAAGTGTTGCGAACCCATGATCTCAATCCGGTTCGCGCAGACGATAAGGTCTACATGCCAGATCGCAATCTTTGGAACAACGTCTGCGTATACATGTTGTGCTGCTCGCGCGGGGTAGCGATTCTTGAAGACAGGGCCGCTGACGAATTCAATCCTAACGTAGCTCTGGAATATGGATTTATGCGCGCTCTAAATAAGCCAACTCTATTGCTTGCGGACGCAGGGTTCAGAAATCTTCGCGCAGATATCGTCGGAACTCTTCGTGAGACGTTCGATCTCCTCGATATTGAAACATCTATTCCGCCCGCGATTGAGCGCTGGCTCCGCTGATCAACCCGCGACCTCAGGTGGACGGTCCAAGGGCTTGTGGTGATGGCCCGCATTAATTCTCGCCGTGTCCGTTTAGCTCAAGCCATTGAATGAGGCCGTTTAACACCTCATCAAAAGTCATTATAGTGACTCCATGCAGAGAATTACGAAAGAGCTCAAAAGACCTGAGCTGCGTGTCGTCCATCTCTTCTTTTTCGAGGTTCCCGGCGATTATTAGAGCATGAGGATTGAAGGCCTGCAATCCGGGCGTGGTGAACGATAGCGCATGAAGGTTCACAATCAGACTCGATCGATATTCGAGGACCTGCATATATGCGCCGATCAGGTCGTGTGCAGGCAAGCAAGCATTCTCTCGATACTTTCCCGCCATTAATTGCGTGGCCGGAGTCTTAATCTCTATGATGGCGCAGTTACTTCGATGCATAGCGAGGAAATCAACCTCATTTCCTCTTTTGTTCTGGACATTTTTCCCGCCCACATAGCACTTACTTTCAAGGCAGTAGGCTTTGCCGGCGAGAGCGAGCGCCAGAGTCTCGGGACGATCTCTAAAGAAAATACGCCAGAACTCCTCGCTAGGATTATCCTTTTCTTGCAGCCATATCCTGATGCTCTCTGGCAAGTCCGTCGTTGTGCGAGTACGCGGAGGCTCGACGGGGGGAGCAAAAATCTCAGACTGGGCAATACGTTGTTGGCGAAGTTCTGTCAGCCACTCTACTGTAAATTTTTCAGGTTCTCGATCGACAAGCGCATGATGCGTCGGGCATAGGATAAGGATGTTTTCTGGACTGTCTGGAATAACGCCCGGCCGGAAGCGCGGGGAAGTTGGATTTGCGGTAACGATATGAGAGATCTCAAGCAGAGGCGTGCCGTCGCTCAAGTACGAGGTGGCACAGCCAGGAAAGGCACAACGGTTCCCGAATTGCGAGGCAAGGATTCTGATCGTCTGGCGCGACACTACATGCGTATTTTGAACCTCAAAAGCAAGTTTCTCTAGTATTCTGACGGCTCCAGTTCTCCCTCCAGAGAACTCATTTGGCTTAAGAGGAGCACCTTGAGAGAAAGAATGAGCGGCACCTAGGATGGCTTTGGGATCAAAAGCCATCCCTTGATACACCAGCACATATTGCCGGGATGGACCATAGTCATACTTCTCAAGGAAGGCATCTTGCCCAATCGCCTTGAACTCGGCGATGGCTTTTAGTACGTCGTCCCTTGTGATGTCTCCCAGGCTCATGGCTACCAGTTTAGTGTTCAAGACAGGGCAAGGGAACTATCAAGCCTGCCTGACACGCTGCCATCCTGACTTATCCAGAACGTCCGAAATGTTCTAATTTCCACTGCTCTACTGGTCAGCTACGGTCCCCGCACCTTGTGTGAGGACGGGGCTCGCAGATTGGTCCGGTAGATGAGCGGCACCCGCCTGCCCGCAACGGTCCGTCCGTGGGGACCGCGCGCGAGTCGGAAACCGGTCAGTGACCGGCGGCCGAGGCGCGTACCCCCGTGCGAACCGCATCTTGCTACGGGCGGACTTCGCAATACGGGGTGGTTTGCGCATGCCGACCGGCGCTGGCCTGGTTGCGGGACGGGCATCCTAGTAGAGCGCGGTGCCCACGCACCGAGTTGACCTGGGCTGAACGGCCCGGCGCTTGGACGCCTTGGAGATGCACAGAGAGAGTTCTGGACGGAGTTTTCGGCCGCGGTAGATCACAGGGATACGCCTTAGGCCATAGGAGACGCGCCAGACCACACGCGCTCGAAGCTTTCCAGATAGGTGCTCGCCATGTCGCCATCTCCGGCCCTCCGCAGGTGCAACACGGGCGCGTGAGATGCGGCGACGCCGTAGGCGTGGGGGTTGATCAGTAGGTCGTGATCGGCGCGGTAGATGGAGTTGTAGAGGACGGTCTCGTGTAGCCGGATCTCTACGCCGTCTACGTTCTGTAGGGCCTGGTAGTGGACGAGGGCGTTTCGGATTTTTGCGGCCATGGATTCGCCCACGCCCTCGTCACTGCCGCGCTCAGCGACGCACGTCCCGTCCGGGTCTCCGAGCAGGATTCGCACGCGAACGTCGTCCCGCGCTCTCTCGGCGAGCGTGCGCATGATGCCTGTGTCCTCGGCGAGGAAGAGGCCGGCGTAGGCGAGGATGCCGATCTCGTTTCGCGCGCTGTTGAAGAGCTGTTGCCACACCAGACGAGGAACGGCCCACCTGTGCGGATAGGTCGCCAGAATGTCGATCGCTGGTGGTTCGACCCGGACGTTCATCACGGCGAGCTGTGGCCATAGGTCCGCCTCGTCCCTGCCGACCAGTGACGCGACCCTCGTCCGGTGGCGCGGATAGGGCACGCGCCCGGACACCCATCGATGGACGGTCTTGGGGTCCACGCCCAAGCGAGCCGCTACGTCCGCTTCGGTCAGATTCGCGTCCGCAAGGGCACGCCGCAACAAGTCGTTCACCGAACCTCCGCAGGCGCAAGTGAGAAGGGCACACGAACGACGCTAACAGAAGACGTCCCTAGACGTCCCTAGATGCCGATAGAGAGGTCCGGCCTGGCGCGGAAGGCTCAAACGCACCGCGAAGACACCTACTTCGCCTACGAGGAACACGCGAGTCAGGAGCCACCATGCCCAGCGAATGGCCGCAGATGGCCACCCCAGACGAGACCGACCCGCACGCAACCGACCCGCACGCGGCAGACGAAGCGCTCGCCGAGCTGCGCCGGGACTTCACCGGTCACCGGATCTGGCGCGGCGTGAAGCAGAACGGACGTCTCGGGGACTGGGTGGCAAGTTTGCACGACCCGTCCGCCGGTGTGGACCTCACCGTAATCCGATCCAGCGCCGCCGGCCTGCGCGAGGCGCTGAACAAAGAGGCTGTTCGCGCCGAGGTGGCGCGAGCCGGACGATAGGTCAAGTGTTCCCCGGGTCACTCCATTCCCTACAGGCGGCGATTAAAGCCGTGTCGCTCAAAGTTAGGCCAAGCTGCACAAGTTCGGAGAAAGAACGCGTCCAGTCGTCGGCCGAAGGGGGCGCGTCCGGTGCCGCCCCACGTCCGGCGCGCGGGCTTGTGCCGCCGCTGAAAGAAGGGGCGCACCGATTGCTGTTGGTGGCGGTCCGACCAGTGCGGCTCTTTCGCTCTCCCTCGCGACATCGAATGCTCCGTAGATAGGCGGGGACCTCTCAAACCTTTCCGCACGAAATGCGAGGTTGTCTATTGTCGAGCAAGAAAGAAATGACCAAGAACGAGGTACGCCAAGAACTGGTTCGGCAACGTCGGAGACGTGGACTATCTCGATCCCAAGTCGCCGAGCAACTTCGAGTCAGCGCGAATACCGTCCGCCGCTGGGAAAGAGGAAAGCATGACCCGAGACAGGAGAACATTATCGAAATCTCTCGTCTCTTTCAGGCGCCAATAGAAGAGGTGGAACGCTGGTTTCTTCTCGCATCGATGCCCGGCGGCGACTGGACGCCAGAAAATGACACACAATGCATTGCTGCCGAGACGTTCGCCCACACCGAAGCCGCCATCCATAAAGCGTACCGAGAAGCCCTTGAACGTGCCGGTCTGACTAACGAAATGATTTCCGGGGTGCAAGCATCCGTCGACCTATATATCAAGGGGTTCACGGAGAGACAGAGGCAAGGATGATCCCGCAAAGATCGAGGGTCGCCCAATATGCGACGTTCCGGAGTTGTACCAAATCCTCGCGGACGGAGGCGGCGTGGCCGGCACCCATCCCCCAGGATGCGAACACGCCCCCTCTACCCACCTTCAGCGGCCCATGGCGCGCACGCTGGCACCTCGCCCGCCTTGCCCACGCCGTGCGTCGCGACGGCTGGACGACCCGACTCCGCACCGAGACACCCCGCACCCTCTTGCGCGTATACGCAAAAGCCGCACCCACCATCGGCGAGAGCATCTCCGTGGCATGGGGCGACGGCGCGTGGTGGTACCAGTCCAGCACCGGCCTGTGGCTGACTCCCTGCAAGCGCGTCGACCTCGCCGCAGAGAAGCTGAACATCCTGCTCACGCCCTGGGTCTCAGCAGCGTTCGACGCGCTGAGGGACGAGCATCTCTGACATGGCCCGCCGCACGGCATGGGGCTTCTACGCCCAGATCACGACCGAGCTACGCCGACGTATCACAGACGGCACCTACGGCCCCGGCACCCGCCTACCGGGCGAGATCGTCCTGTGCGTCGAGTTCGGCGTAACTCGGAACACCGTGCGACGGGCCCTGTCCGCCCTACAGGACGAGGGGCTCATCACCGCCCGCATGGGCCTGGGCCACTTCGTCCACGACGCGAGCGACCCACCATGCACCCGCTCGGAGCAGGTCACTGCACAACTACGGCGTCAGATCGAGTCTGGACACTTCCAGCCCGGCGAGGCGCTACCTGGGGAGATACAGCTAGCCAAGCGCTACGGCGTATCCCGGTTCACAGCTCGCAAAGCTCTCAGAGCGCTCGAATCCGCCGGACTGGTCACCTGCATCCGCGGCAAGGGACGTTACGTCCGCCAAGACGTCCCCAGATGATCCCCACACGCCCGTGGACGTCCACGCGTGCAGTCCTAACGTCGGAGCCATGAACATTGCTGTATGGGCGCGTGACCTCGCACGCAAGCACCTGGAGAGCCCGCTCCCCCGCCGCTGGGCACACACTCAGGGCGTAGCCCGCCAAGCCCGCTCACTCGCCCACATCCTCGGCGAGCAGGCTGACCTGCTAGAGGCCGCCGCTTGGCTCCACGACATCGGATACGCACCCGACCTTGTGGACACCGGTTTCCATCCCCTGGACGGCGCCCGCTACTTGCGTGACGTTGCTCAGGCCGATGATGTGCTCTGCCGCTTGGTCGCTGGTCACTCTTGCGCCATGGTCGAAGCCGCCGAACGCGGATTGGCTGAGGACTTGTCACGCGAATTTCCGCCGGCCAGCCCATCTCTAAGCCGCGCACTCACTTACTGCGACATGACGACCACGCCAAACGGGGAACCTGTAGCTGTTGACGAGCGGCTCGCCGAGATTCGCGAACGCTACGGCCCCTCTCACCTGGTCACACGCTTTACGCATCTTGCGGAGCCGGACCTCGTGGATGCGGTGCGCGACGTGCAGAGGAAGTCTCAGCTCAGCGGTTTGATCAAATAGCGCCGCGCCGACACGCGTCCGTGACTTCTAGCGTAGACGCGCTTCTTAGAGGATAACCGGAGTGTTGCGCTTCTCTAGGTAGTGGGCAATACGGAGCCGCATTGAACGGTCCATACGCAAGCCCTCGATGTCGCCCAGCGCTACCCAATGAACCTCGCGTGATTCATCACTAGGCGTAGGTTTTCCGCCAACAGGACGTCCCGTTAGCAGGATTGAGAATTCCTGTCGTACTTCGTCATTGCTTGTGTAATGGATCACGTGCTTTGGGTCGGAATAGATCCCGACTATTCCAGTTATTTCGCAGTCGATTCCGGTTTCTTCGTTTGTCTCTCGGATTGCCGCTTGAGCGACTGACTCACCTAGGTCGATTGCACCGCCGGGTACCGCCCAGTTATCGTTATCAGTGCGGCGAATTAGCAGGATCTCGTTATTGTCGTTGGCGACCACGACATTAACCGATGGAACGAGGCTGTTTGCTGCTGGCGCGTTTGGGTCGTCGTAGTAGTCGATCCTGCGTGCCATGAATCAGTCCCCCGGTTGTAGTGGCTTGGCGCCTTCCCAGACACGTTCGAAGCTTTGAAGGTAGGTGTTCACAATGTCTCCGCCGGCCACGCGGCGCAGGTGCCAGAACGGCGCGTTTGACGCCGGTACTCCGTAGACGTGGGTGTTGACGAACAGTTGGTCGTCCGCACGGAAGATCGAGTTGTAGAGAACCGTCCTGTGCAGGCGGAACTCAACTCCCTCGATTGCCCGAAGTGACCGGTAAAGCACGATCACGTTGCGGATCTTGGCCGCCATTGCCGCGTCAATACCCTCGTCCGCGCCACGTTGGGCGACTTGCGGAGAGTCAGGGTCACCGAGGAGGACGCGCACGCGCACGCCTGCGCGGGCCCGGTCGGCAAGGATGTTCAAGGCGCCGTTGTCTTCGGCAAGGAAGAGTCCGCTGTAGACCAGTACGCCTATCTCTTCCTCAGCTGTACTGAAAAGTCGTCCCCATGCGTCCCTGGGAACTGCCCAGCGGTGCGGGTAGATCGTGATGACCTCGCTACCGGACGCCGCCGTGACCTGTTCCTCGGAGAGAGCCTCAGGCCATAGGTACGACTCATCTAGGCCGAGTTGCGAAGCCACTGCGTAGCGGTGCCGCCGGTAGGGCGTACGGTCTTTGGTGATCCATCGTTCAACGGTCTTGGGGTCGACCTCAATGGACTCCGCAAGAGCGGCAATCGTCATACCTCGCTCAAGCAATGCAGCCCGCAAGCGTTCGTTCGCCATACACCCGACCTGATCGCAGGACGTCTTAGGACGCACCAACCCTATGAAGGACGTCATGAACACGTCCAGTCATGTAGTGATCTCGTCCCCCAGGTCAAGCGCACTCTCTTTCTCGTAAGCCACCGAACGCCCGGAACCGCCCCCGCCGGACACGGGCCTTACGAGAGGAGTGATCGCACATGATCCTCGTCCTGGCATCGATCCTCGCCGTCTTCCTGGCCGGCTCCGTCTGCGGAATCTTCGCCATGCTCGTCATCGGCATCCACGCCGAAGAGCGCCGAGCAATGCGCGGCCGCGTCGAATCGTCCCGCACCGGTACGGCCTCCCGGCGCCTGCTCAGCACCCGGACGTGCGACGACACGCCGAACCGCGTCCCGGCGGGGAGGTGAGCATGCGGCGCATACCTCGCATCATCACCGGCCACTCATGCGTGTGCGGCGCGCGTGTCGAGCCCGGTAACCGGCGGTGCCGTAAGTGCCGTGCTCGCGCCCGATGGCTGCGGCGGGGGCACGGTTCGCGGTACCCGGACCTGTGGCTGTGAAGGGGAAGAGGCCATGAACGTCTCGGTTCCCGTGGTGGTCATCCTCGGCGCCGTGGTGTGGGTCGCGTGGCGGTACATGGGGCTACGTGGCTGGCACATCGCCGTGTGTCTGCTGTTCGGGTTCTTTCTCGCCGCGACCAGTGCAGCGCCGGAGATTCGCCGACTGGTGTCCGCGCTCGTCCAGTCCGTCTCTCAGCACTGATGTTCCCGACCGAAGGGAGGGATGCCCTAGTGCCTGACATACCGCCACGTACCAAGGTCAACGTTCAGGAGGTCCGTACGCGCAACCTCGCCGCGCGTGAGATCGTCTCTCACCTGTCCGCCGCGATGCCGTCCGTCGAAGATCTGTGGCTTCGCCTCAACGATGCCCTCGTCGACGTCCCCGCGCTCGTCTCCGAGATCACCCGACTCGCGTCCGAGCTGGCCAAGGTTCGGCAGGATCACGCGAATCTGGTGGCCGCTGGACGTGCCGCCCTCAACGCCGAACGCGACGCCGAACCGGATCCGCTGTACTACCTGCGGGACGAGCTACGCGCGCAAGGACATCTCCCCCCGGACACCTGGGGGCGCACATGAGCCGATCAAGTCAGATGCGGCGGCACGCGCGCAAGATGCGCCGCAATGGGCTTCAGCCCATGGTGATCATCGACCGTGACGACCAATTCCCGGACGTCGCTGCTGTGCTCGTCGCGCGCGCCCTGTGGCGGTATCGGTCTGAGCTAGCACCGGTTTACCTGGTGACCGCGCTCGCTCTTGGCGGTGCGATTTTGCACCTCACTCGCCCGGAGTGGTGGCCGTGGTCGCTGGGTGTCGCGACGGTGGCCGCGTGGACGCTCGCCATGTTCGGGGAAAAGGTCGGGCTCGCCCTGCGAATCGAGCGGACTTATGCCGCGACCGTCGCCATGGGTGCTGGTGGGTGGCTGTCTGCCGCGACCGCAATGGGAGTCACCTTCCGTCCGCTTCCTCTCGTCCTCGGTAGTGGCGGATTCATGCTCGCTGTTCCCTGGTGGGCGCACCGGAGAAGGCGGGCCAAAGTGCGCGTTGATCGGCAGATAGCCGCGTGGCCGGAAATCGCGCAGGCGGTCGGGCTCACCGGGTCGCGAGCGCAATCCGCGGTGGTAGACGTGTGGGGATGGCGTGCGCGATTCGCGCTCGCACGCGGCCAAACGATTCAGGACGTCATCGGGAAGGTCCCCGCGATCGAGTCGGCTCTCGGAACGTTCCGGGGCGCCGTGCGCGTCTCTCCGACGCGTGACGATAAAGCCAACCGGTTCGAACTCCGGGTACTCGACACCGACCCGCACGCCGATGCGATCCCCTGGCCTGGACCGTCCATCTCGTCTATCACCGAGCCGATCGACCTCGGTCCGTTCGAAGACGCCACCGCCGCGCGCGTCCTGTTGTTGCGACGTCACGGGCTCTTCGGAGGCGTGGCCGGCTCGGGCAAGAGCGGCGGAATCAACGTCCTGATGGGAAACCTCAGCGCGTGCCCTGACGTCGTGGTGTGGGCGGTCGACCTCAAGCGCGGCATGGAACTTCAGCCGTGGGCATCGTGTATCGATCGGCTCGCCATCACACCGGAGCAAGCTCGCGCCATGCTGCGCGACGCTGTCACGATTCTTGAGGCGCGTGCCGAATGGCTCACCGCGCGCGGACGGCGCGTGTGGGAGCCGACACCGGAACTCCCCGCGCTCGTCATCATCGTGGACGAGTACGCCGAACTCGCAGACGATGCCCCCGATGCCGCCACTGATACGGACTCCATTGCGCGACGCGGACGTGCCGTTGCCGTGACGCTCATCGCGGCCACTCAGCGACCCACGCAGAAGGCCATGGGGAAGGGTGCCGTCCGGTCTCAGATGGACGTCCGCGTGAGCTTTCGCGTCCGGGAACGCAAAGACGTCGATCTCATCCTTGGACAAGGGATGCTCAGCGCCGGATGGCACGCGCACACCCTCAACGCACCCGGCAAGTTCCTGCTCTCCGCACCCGAACACGACACACCACGGCGAGCCCGCGCGTATCTGCTCACCGATGCCACCGTGGCGCAAACGGCGGAACGGCATGCCTCCGTCCGTCCGGCCCTGGACGAGGTCTCTCAGCGCGCGATGGACGAGGCGAGCTTGAGGCCCGTTGCCGAGCCGTCCGTCCCCGCCTCGGCGCCCCGTGAGGACAGCGCCGAGAGCGCTCTGAGGGAAGCCCTGGACGGCGCGCCGGACGAGGGTCTCCCGATCGCTCACCTTCTGATGATCACGCAGATGAGCCGGCCAACCCTCTACCGGCGCCTCGCCGAACTCGTGAAGACCGGCCGCGCGGTCCAAGTCACGCGTGGCCGCTACAAGGCGCCCGATCACGTCCTGTAGTCGTCTCAACGTCTCGTCTCACGCGCGCGCCTGCGCGCAATGGGCGGGAGACGCGTTCGTGAGACGAGACGGAGACGAGCACTCCCGCAACCAAGGAGATGATCACCAACTCAACACCACATGGCCCGGGATGACTCCCGGGTGAAAGGAGGTGGTGTCCCCCGTGCAGGCGTACACCGTCGAGCAGGTAGCCGAGATCCTCAACATCGGACGGGACAAGGTCTACTTCCTGATCCGCACCGGCCAACTCCGAAGCCTCAAGATCGGCAAGCTGCGCCGCATCACTGACCGGCACCTCGCCGAGTTCGTCACCTCCATGGAACAGCCCTCCCCCGGCTCGCCCCACTGATCCGCGCCCTTGGGAGCCCGGAAACGAACCTCCCAAGGAAGGGACGTCTTAGGACGTCTTGAGTTACGATCGGCGGTGACCTCGCACGACACGAGGAGGGATCTCTTGGCGAAGATCTCGATCGGCGACTACGACGGATCCATCTACGAGGAGGGCAACGGATACACCGGCGCACTCGAACTGGGGACCGGTCCGGACGGCAAGCGCGACCGGCTCAAGAGGAAGGGGAAGACAAAGACACAGGTCAAGGAGAAACTCAAGAAGGCCGTTGAAGAGCTGGACAAGGGCGTGAAGACAGATCACAACTACTACGTCCGGGACGCGGTAGATGACTGGCTCACCGCGTTCGTCAAGTCGGGCAAGTCACCGAAGACCAACGAGGTCTACCGGTCGCTCGCCGATCACCAGCTCATCCCGTTCCTCGGGCGGGCGCGCCTCAAGGAACTCACCGCGGACGACGTAGAGAGGTGGCTCAACGGTCGGGCGGATCATCTCACCTCGTCCTCGCTCGGCATCGTGCATAGCATCCTCAAGCGCTCGATCCGCCGAGCGGCGCGCCACGACCGCATCGGCCGGAACGTCGCCGAACTCGTGGACACCCCGGACGGCAAGCCCGGCCGCAAGTCGCGCTCTCTGAGCCTTGACCAGGCTACGGCGCTACTCGAAGCGGCGGGCAAACCAGAACACCGGCTCGGCGCGTACGTGGTCCTGGCGATCGTTTCAGGGCTTCGTACGGAGGAACTCCGCACGCTCAAATGGAGTGATGTCGACCTCAAGAAGGCGACCGTCTACGTCCTCCGAGCCGACCGGCACAAGGGCGAGACGAAGACGACGCTGAGCCGACGCGGCCTAGGCATAGCGGACATGGCCGTAGACGCACTCCGCACCCTCAAGACACAACAGGCGGCCGAGAAGCTCAAGGCCGGTGACGCGTACAAGGACAACGGCCTCGTCTTCTGCCACGAGGACGGACGACCCTACGCCGCGCAACACGTTCGCCATCGATTCCACAAGCTGCTCAAGGCGGCGAAGCTCAACCCCACCGAGTGGTGCCCCCGCGAACTGCGGCACACGTTCGTGTCCATCATGAGCGACCACGACGTCCCCATAGAGAAGATCAGCATCCTCGTCGGGCACTCCAGCACGAAGATCACCGAAACCGTCTACCGTCACCAGCTCAGGCCCGAGATCCGCGACGGCGCTGAGCACATGAACGACATCTTCACGCGCAAGACCAAGTCCGCGTAGGCGCGGCTCCCGATTCGGCTCCCCAAGGCTTCGGACGACACGGAACCCCTCCCCCACCTGGAAGGACTCACCTTCCAGCCCTGGCCCTCACTTAGGGAAGGGCTGAGACCGGCTTATTCGGGAGGGTTTGGGGGTTTGCCGAGGAGAGCTTTGATTACTCTGTGTCTACATAATATAACTCTGGGTATTGATCGCGGCGTAGGACGGACCAACCTGGAGGAACAGATGCAGGTAGGGATAAAGCTCGGCGTGGGGGCGGCTGCCGTGGTGCTGGCCGGGAGCGCGCTGAGTGTCGGGGCGGTCGCCGGGGCCTCTGAGCCGCCGCCGAATCCGGGGGTGGACGAGTCGGTGCCGGCTCAGCCTCAGCCCACGCAGGATGAAGAGGGGTACGGGCCGGGTGCCATCTACGTGGGGCCGGAAGGCGCCGCGAAGGCGATGGAGCGGCTCGAACACCGTGACAACGCGCGGCCCCGCTGGTGCAACGGGACGGTCGTCGTACGTGGGCTGAGGATCCGGAACGGGCCAGGGCTCAGGTACAAGGAGGTGGGCGAGCTGCGCTACAACGCGCATATCACCACGGACTGGAACAGCACCGTCAAGAGGGACGGTTACCTGTGGGTGCCGCTCCACGGCACGGAGCACCGGTGGATCGCCGACTACAAGATCGACGAGAAGAAGTGGTACGTGAAGTACCACGGCCACTGCTGATTCCCTAGGGCATCGGGGCCGTGTTCTGGCCCCGATGCCCGCTGGTACGGTCTGGCGGCATGGAGATCGTGCCGTACACCGGGGACGAGAAGGAGAGTCTGAAGGCGAGCCTCGACCGGCATCGCAAAGTGGTGCCGTGGAAGCTCCAAGGGCTGGACGAGGAGCAGGCGCGGCGGCCGATGACGCCGTCGGGGACGAGCCTGCTGGGTCTGGCGAAGCATCTGGCGGCCGTCGAGTACTCGTGGTTCAGCGAGACGTTCGGACGGGAGACCGAGCCGCTGCCGTTCGACGACGACCCGGACGCCGATCTGCGGGTCGGCCCGGACGAGACCACCGCCGGGATCCTCGCGTTCTACGAGAGGGCACGGGCCGCGTCCGACACGGTCATCGAGGAGCTGGACGTCGACGCGCGGGGCACGGCCTGGCATGGGGCGACCGTGTCGCTGCGGTGGGTGCTCATCCACATGATCGAGGAGACGGCGCGGCACGCCGGGCACATGGACATCGTCCGGGAGCTGCTCGACGGTGCGGCCGGTGATCACCAGCGCGGGTAGGCGGGGCCCCGCACGGTCCGCGACGGCGGGGCGGCGCCGGGCGTGACGCTACGAGCCGGGCCCGGTCGGGATGTAGCCGTTCGCGAGGAAGCCGAGGACGGCGATCAGGACGGCGACCGCGAGGCCCACGACTCCGACGACGGCGGCGGCCACGTAGTGGAAACCGCGACGCCTCATGGTCGTCAAGTTAAGGCCGTGGCGGAGCCTCGGCGAGGGGGTTAAGCGGGATTTAATCCGGGGCTAGGGCGGGCGCCGGGGCTAGGTGCGGGAGTGGCGGCGGCGGACGAGGCGGCGGGAGCGGCGGGCGGGCGGGAGCCACTTGGTGCGGAACCACATCTGCACCTGGGCGCCGCCGAGGACGCTGCGGTGGATGCGCAGGTAGCCGCCGGTGGACTCGGCGGCGCGGCGGGCGATGTCCAGGCCGAGGCCGGTGGAGCCGCCGCTGCTGCTGCCCCGCTTCAGCGCCGCGTCCGGGTCGGCGATGCCGGGGCCGCCGTCGGCGACGAGGATGCCGGTGACGCCCTGGCCCTGGTGGAGGGTGACGACGAAGCCGGTGCCCTCGGACGTGTGCCGGAAGATGTTGCCGAGCAGCGCGTCCACGGCGGCGGCGAGTTCGGTGCCGGGCAGCGGGAGCGGCGCCGGGCGTTCCGAGCCGATCAGCTCGCAGGAGCGGCCCTCGTCCTCGGCGAGGACGGACCAGAACGCCACCCTGTCCTGGAGCACCTTGGACGCGTCGCAGCTGCCGCGCCCGGTCGGCCGCCGGACGGTCCGGATGATCTGGTCGACCTCGCGTTCGATGCGGTCGACGGCCTCGCGGGTCTGCTCGACGACGGGGCCGTCGCCGAGCGACTCGACGTTGAGGCGCAGCGCGGCGAGCGGGGTGCGGAGGCGGTGCGACAGGTCCGCGGCCATCTCCCGTTCCGCCGACAGGAGCTGGACGACATGGTCGGCCATCGCGTTGAACGCCAGCCCGGCCTCGATCAGCTCGGGCGGGCCGTCCGGTTCGATGCGGACCGACATCTCGCCGTCGCCGAACGCGCCCGCCGCCTCGGCGAGCCGGCGGGTGGAGCGGATCATGCGGTTGCCGAGCCGGTCGGCGACGGCGACGGACCCGGCGACGAGCGCGGCGGCCACGGTCGTCATGACGAGCCACGCCTTCCACACGCCGCGGGACAGGTCGTCGTCGGGCACGAAGACCTCGACGACGGCGGTGCGGCCCGCGTCCAGCGACACCGGCTGCAGGAGCGCGTAGCCGCCGTCCACGCGGGCGGTGTGGGCGCGGCCGCGCCGTCCGGCCTCGGCGAGCTGCTCGGGACGGGCCGCGCCGTCGCCCCTGGCGTCGCGCGGGACGAGCCCGCCGTCCGGCATGTGCACGCTCATGCGCCCGGCGGCGCCGGCCTGGGTGCTGGCCACGGCGCGTTCGAGCGCGGCCGGGTCCTCGGTGACGACGAGGACGGGCCCGACCGCGCTGGCCTGCCGCTCGGCGGTGGTGAGGGCGCGGTCCCTGGCGATCTCCCGGACGGTCAGCGCGAGCGGGATGAGGAACGCCAGCGCCACCATCGAGGTGACCGCCAGCGACACCAGGACCAGGGTGCGCCTCATGGTCGCGGATCGGGCTCGGCCAATCGGACCCCGACGCCCCGCACCGTGTGCAGGTAGCGGGGGGCGGCGGCGGTCTCGCCCAGCTTGCGGCGCAGCCACGACAGGTGGACGTCGATGGTCTGGTCGTCGCCGTACGCCTGCCGCCACACCTCGGCGAGCAGTTCGCGGCGCGCGACGACCCGTCCGGGCCGGGCGGCCAGGTAGGCCAGCAGGTCGAACTCGCGGCGGGTCAGTTCGAGCGGCGCGCCGTCGAGCGTCGCCTCCCGCCGGTCCAGGTCGATGTGCAGGCCGCCGACGCTGAGCTCGGCGGTCGGCCCGGACCGCGCCGACCGGCGCAGCACGGCGGCGAGCCGGGCGCTGAGATGCTCGATGGAGAACGGTTTGATGAGGTAGTCGTCGGCGCCGGCGTTCAGCAGCCGGACGATCTCGGGCTCGTCGTCGCGGGCGGTCGCGATTATGACCGGCACGTCGGAGATGCCGCGCAGCATCTTCAGCACCTCGGCGCCGTCGAGGTCGGGCAGCCCGAGGTCGAGGATGACGACGTCGGGCGGCGACTGGGTCACCTCGCGCAGCGCGTCCATCGCGGTGCCGACACTGCGCACGACATGGGACCGGACGCTCAGTTCCCTGATCAAGGCGGTCCGGACGTTCGCGTCGTCCTCGACCACCAGAACACTCGCCATGGCGGAACCGTATGCCACCATGTGCCCATGCGTCGGGCAATGTCGTATGTTGCCCCCTGGGCGGTGGTGACCGCGCTGGCGGTGGCCCTCTCCTGGCTCGGGGTGCGCGACGTCGTGCGCGGCGCGGTGTCGGAGCGGTCGGCGCCGCCGCCGATCGCCGGTCCGATCATCCATTCCAGCCCGTCCGACCCGCCCGGGCCGACGTCGATCGGCTCGCCGACGTCGCGGCCGAGCACGCCCGCCGGGCAGGACGAGGGACCGCGGCCGGAGCCGTCCCCGAAGCCGTCGGGACGCGACGACCCCGCCCCGAAACCGCCGGACAACGTGCGCAGTTACGCCACCCGGGGCGGGCGGGCCGCCCTGTCCATCGAGAAGGACCGGGTGCGGCTGGTGTCGGCCACGCCCAACCCCGGCTACGAGACTCGCGTGACCCAGGCCGGGGGGTGGCTCCGCGTCGATTTCCTCAACGACGACCACACCTCGTCGGTCATCGCGTCGTGGTACGGGCAGGACCCGTCGGTCAAGGTGTACGAGTACTGAACCGGGCGGCGGACGGTCGCGGGCGGCGGCCGGAGGTCAGTACTGGGACGTGACGAACCGCTGCGGCATGACGAACATCGCCGTCGCCTCCACGGTGACGCGGCCGTCCGGCGCGGCGATCGTCCCGGCCGCGTACACCTTGCGCCCCTCGACGCGGCTCGCTTTGGCCTCGACGAGGAGCGGGACGTGCAGCGGGGTGGGACGCCGGTAACGCAGCTCCAGGTTCGCTGTCATGCCGGGCGTCCCGGTGGCGGCCGCCGCCATGCCGAGGACCTGGTCGAGCACCATCGCCGAGACGCCGCCGTGCGCGTACGACGGCGGGCCCTCGTAGACGTCGCCGAGCGTGAACTCGCCGCGGACGATGCCGTCCGAGGTGACCTCCAGGTCGACGGGCGGCGCGACCGGGTTGAGCGGACCGGTGACGGGGTTGCCGACCTGCCGGTCCATCCGGCGTCCCCGCCCGGACTCGGCGCCGCCGGACGGGGCGCCGCCGATCTCGGCGGACGCGGCGTACGGGGGCGCGTCCCGGCGCTCGGCCATGAGCCGCGCGGTCAGGGCCTCGACCTCGGCCGCCACCGCTGCGGCCTCGGCCGAGCCGGCGCCGGTCACGACGGCGGCCCCGGCCAGGTCGCGCACCCGGGCGGCGAGCCCGGCCAGCGCCGCGATCTCGTCCTCCCCCAGCAGATGCCGTTCCACCGCCGCGCCCATGCCGCCCTGCCTTCCTTGGGGGCGAGCCCGGACCTCGGACCCCCCGATCGACCGAGCGCGATTCTAGAAGGTGCGCCGCGACGTCCCGGACACCGGGGTCGTTTCACCGCATTTCAGGCACCGCTCTTTGAGGCGCCGCTCTCCGTGACCCCGCTCGGCCGGAGGCTGCCGAGGATCCTCTTCAACTCCGTCTTCGGCAGCGCGTCCGGGATGCCCTGGTCGGACAGCAGCACGAACACCGTCGTCTTGCCAGGGCCGACGCCCGGCACGGCCACCACGTGGACGATCGCCGTCGGCGAATCGCACTTCCCCTTGGCCTTCACGACGACGTCGGCGCGGACGTGCACGGCCTTGGCGCGTCCGACCCGGACGGTCTCGGGCGCGCTCAGCGTGACCGCCGGGGCGGGGGCGCCCTCGACGCTGTAGCCGTGCGTCGCCCACTTGTTCGCCGCGTGCTTCGCGACCTCCGTCACGCCGCCCTCGACGTACTGGTTGAAGCCCGTGTTGCCGCGGCTGTACTCGTCGTCGCCGTCCTTGCAGACGTCGTCGCGGTAGACGGCGCCGGAGCTCATCATGACCGGCTTCCCGCCGTCGATGCCCTCGTAGCCCCTGAGGGTGCCCGACGGCAGGACGCGCCACGTCTTCGGGACGTCGTAGGTCAGCCCGTACTTGGCGCTGCTGACGGCCTTCCAGCCCTTCACCTTCGGCGGGACGGTGCTGACCGGCTCCGGCTCCGGCGAGGACGGCCGCGACGCCGACGTCCGGACGGGATCGTCGTCGTCCTGGCCGAGGTCGTAGAACTGGAACCCGGCCCAGGCGACGATGACCGCCATGGCGACGGCGAACGGGCCGAGGAAGACCAGCCAGGTCCGGAGGTTCCCCGACCGCGCCGAACCGCCGCCGGGCGGGAACGCGGGCACGCCGCCCTTCGACACCGGCACACCCGAGGGCGGAGGCGGCGGCGCGGGCGGAGGGTCGGTTTCGGACCGGCCCCAGTCCTGGCCGGGCAGCGGATACGGGTTCCGCTGTCCGTCGTCGCCGCCGTTTCCTCCGTAGCCCTTGTCGCCCTTCATGTCCGGTGACCGTAGTGCACCGGCGACCCGCCAAGGATCGATGTAGCGGTCCAAAGGCCGAACATTCCGGTACGCACGAGAACGCACCGCCGCACAGGCTCGCGGCAGTTTTAGATAGATTCCTGCATTACCTCGTAGAGGAGCCTGTCAAGGACCGAAGGAACCACCAGTGACGGACAAAGTCCCGCCGCCTCCCGATGATCACCCCCCGCCCGACCAGCCTCCACCCGATCAGCCTCCGCCGTATCAGGGCCCTTACGGCGCGGCACCGAGCGCGCCGCCCTACGACCAGCCGCCGCCCGGCTACCCTCCGGGTCAGCCGCCTCCGGGGCAGCCGCCGCCCGGTCAGCCACCGCCCGGCGGCTCCTACGATCCGCGCTGGGGCTACGGGCCTCCGGGCGTCCCGTACGGCATGCAGCAGCCTCCCCAGGAGACGACCTGGGCGATCTTCTCCTACGTCGGGATCGTGGTGCTCGGCTTCCTCGCACCGCTGATCATCTACTGCGTGAAGAAGAACACCGAGCCGTTCACCCGGTTCCATGCGGCGCAGGCGCTGAACCACCAGCTCACCATGCTGATCCACCTGCTCGCGGTGGCGGTCGTCTGCGCGCCGCCGGCGATCGTGTTCGAGTCGCCGGCGTTCCTGATCCCGTTGGCCTTTCCGTACATCGAGTTGGTCATCGGGCAGTGGGTGTTCATCATCCTGGGCGCGGTGAAGGCCGGGAAGCGCCAGTACTTCAAGTTCCCGACCTTCTTCTGTTTCCGGATGGTCCGGTAGGCAAGGGGCCCGGTAAGCAGGTGGCGCTCACAGATAGGACGCGAACAGCGTGGGGCCGGGCGCGCCGCCGAGCAGCACCGGCACCCGCCCGGACGGTTTCGGCCACGACCGGCTCGCCGGGAACTCGACGAACTCGCCTTTGAACGACGCCTCGTCTCCGTCCACAGGGCGCGCATGGCCAGGACGTGCTCGCGCACCATCGCGCGCCGCCGTTTCCAGGGGACGCCGTGGTCGGCGCCCTCTTCGGCGTTCCAGCCGTAGCCAACGCCGAGCGTGAACCGTCCGCCGGCGAGCCGGTCGAGCGTGGCGACGGCCTTGGCCGTGACGATCGGCTCGCGCTGCGCGGGCAGCGGGATTCCGGTGCCGAGCGTGATCCGCCCGGTGACCGCGGCCGCGGCGGCGAGGGCGACGAGCGGGTCGAGCGTCCGCGCGTACTCGGTGGGGAGGTCGCCGGTCCCGGTCGGGGACGGCGTCCGGCGGGACACGGGTATGTGGGTGTGCTCGGGGAGGTGGAGGGACGCGAACCCGCGGTCCTCGGCCTCCCTGGCCAGGTCGTGCGGCTCCATGGTCAGGTCGGTCGCCAACATCGTGATCCCCAGCCGTATCGCACGGCCTCCTTCCCGTCGCCCCGCCCGGCCCACCCCAACGGCGAACCAAGGTCAGCGTGGGATGGCGCAGACGGCGACGGTCGCGTCGTCGTGCACCTTGGATCGAGGCCAGGTGACGGCCTCCGGGTCGGTGCGCTCGACCTCACGGGTCCGCTCGATCAGCGCGGACGGCCCGGAACCGGCGGCGAGCGCGGCCAGCCCGGCCCAGTCGGTGACGCCGAACATGTCGGCCAGCCGTGTCGCGCCGTCCGTCATCAGGAACACGCGGCGCAGGTCGCCCGCGCGCACCGTGCCGGTGATCGCGGCCTCGGCGGCCGCCGGGTCGGCGGCCGCGTAGTGGTGGCCGCCGGTGATCTCCTGGACCCCGTGCGGGCCCTCCAGCAGGACGGTCGAGTCGGCCAGCACCAGGTAGTCGACGAGTTCGCCGCGCACCCGCAGGGCCAGGACGGTCGCGGCCGGTGTCGTCGGCGTCCGCAGGTCACAGGTCGCGCGGTGCGACGCGGCCACGTCGGCGATCGCACCGGCGAGCCGCGCGACCAGCGGCCGCTCCCCCGGCGTGTGCGCGCCCTCCGGCGGGCCGACCGGCTGACCGGCGGGCGGGCCTGACCCGTCCAGCATCCGCGCCAGCAGCCGGATCCCGAGCGACCGCGCGTACCAGGCCGTGCCGTGCGCGCATCCGAGATCGGTGCCGAGCGGCAGCCCGCAGCCGTCGAGTACCACCACGGCCCCGGACGCGGCGGCGACGAAGTCCTCGTTCCCCCGCACGGCGCTCCCCTGGTCCGTCGCCCACGAAACCCGCACGGCGCCCGCCCCTCTGTCGGCCGGCCACCAGTATGCGGGGCGGGCGGCGGCGGAAGGAACACGCAATGGGACGCTTGACCTCACGAGAAGGCCGGGAAGGCCCACGAGAAGAGGAAGCGCCCATGAGCATGACCGCCGCCGACACCGTTCTCGCGGGGCTGGACGACGTCCGCCCGCACTTGGAGGACCTCTACAAGCACCTCCACGCGAACCCGGAGCTCAGCCTCGCCGAGCACCGCACGGCCTCCCTGGTGGCGGAGCGGCTGCGCGAATACGGCTACGAGGTCATCGACGGGATCGGCGGCACCGGCGTCGTGGGCGTCCTGTCCAACGGTGAGGGGCCGACCGTGCTGCTCCGGGCCGACCTGGACGCCCTGCCCGTCAAGGAGGACACCGGCCTCCCCTACGCCTCCACGGTGACGACCACCGACGGGAACGGGCAGCAGCAGCCGGTGATGCACGCCTGCGGGCACGACGTCCACATCACCTGCATGCTCGGGTTCGCCCAGCTCATGGCGCAGGCGAAGGACGTCTGGCGGGGCACGATCATCCCGCTGTTCCAGCCCTCGGAGGAGATCTCGGCCGGGGCCGCCGCCATGGTGGACGACGACCTGGCGGGCAGGATCCCGCGTCCGGACGTGGCGTTCGCGCAGCACGTCCTGTCGTATCCGGCCGGGTACGTCGGCGTCCGGCCCGGGCCGATGTTCTCCGCCGCCGACAGCCTGCGCGTCACCCTGTACGGGCGCGGCGGGCACGGGTCCATGCCGCAGTCGACCGTCGACCCCGTCGTGCTGGCGGCGATGTGCGTGCTGCGGCTCCAGACCATCGTGTCCCGCGAGCTGGCCGCCACGACCCCGGCGGTGGTGACGGTCGGCAGCGTCCAGGCCGGTGCGAGTTCCAACGTCATCCCCGACACCGCCGAGCTGCTCGTGAACATCCGCACCTACGACGAGGACACCCGGCGGCACGTCCTGGACGCCGTCAGGCGCTGCGTCAACGCGGAGGCGGCGGCGTCGGGCGCGCCGCGGGAACCGGAGATCGAGCGGTTCAACGTGTTCCCGCCGACCGTCAACGACGACGACGTGGCCGGACGGCTCGCGGGCGTGTTCAAGGCGCGGTTCGGCGACGACTTCCACACCATCGACGTGTCCCCGGCCAGCGAGGACTTCAGCCTGATCCCGGAGGCGCTGGGCGCGCCCTTCGCCTACTGGGGCATCGGCGGCACCGACCCCGACCTGTACGCGAAGGCCGCCGAGCAGGGCACCGTGCTGCGGGACGTGCCCGTGAACCACTCCCCGAGGTTCGCGCCCGTCGTCCAGCCGACGCTCGACACCGGGATCACCGCCCTCACGGTCGCCGCGCTCGAATGGCTCGCCTGACGCCTCCCCTCGCCTGACTCCGTCAGACGAGGACGGCCCGGATCCCGGAACGGAGCGCCAGCGGAGTGGAGGGAGCCGGGCCGTCCCGCACTTACCGGGGGGCGTGGGGGGTCGCCCCCCACAGGGAACCAGCCCGGTCGTCGATGGACGCGACGGCGCGGACGGGGGCGCCGTCCGCGCCCGCCAGCGCGATCGGGAACAGCGACACCTCGATCGCGCGGCCCGCGGCCTGCGCGTCGAGGAGCCGGCCGAGCCCGGTGAGGTTCTCGCCGATCACGGCGCCCGCCCGGCACAGGACGCGGTGCGCGGCGAGGGAGAAGCCGTCCGACCCGGGCGGCGGGGTGCGGTCGACGCTGAGGGCGTCGATGGCCACGGTCCGGACGCCGGCCGCGACGATCGCCTCGGCGGTCTCGGCGGCGGGGTACGGGTGGGCGAGGTAGCCGTCGCCGCCCCAGTGCGCGGACCAGCCCGTCGCGATGAGCAGGACGACGCCGGGGCCGAGCCCGCGCGGTAGCAGATCGGGGCCGATGGGCGTCCGCGGTGGCAGGCCGCGGGCGTCCATCACCACGGCGGGGCCGGTGAAGCGGGTCAGGGGCAGCTCGTCCAGGCGCGGGAGGGTGTCGTCCAGGTGGAACGGGGCGTCCACATGGGTGCCGGTGTGCGACCCCAGGTGCAGGCGCAGCACGTTCACCCCGGACTCGGCGGCCGTCAGCGCCGGGACGGCCTCCACCTCCGGATCGCCCGGGTAGACGGGCATGCCCGTGACGATCGGTACCGACAGGTCGACCAGTTCAACGCCCACGGTTTCGATTATCCAGGGTGCGTTCACCCGATAGCGTTGCGATGTGTTGCCACACGTGACAGCCATCCGCTACGTGACGCCGCTGCGCGAGGGCGGGTCGCTCCCGGGCGTCGTCGAGGCCGACGACCTCGGCACCTACGTCATGAAGTTCCACGGCGCCGGGCAGGGCCGCAAGGCGCTGATCGCCGAGGTGATCACCGGTGAGCTGGCCCGCAGGCTCGGCTTCCGGGTGCCCGACCAGGTGCTCATCGACCTCGACCCGGCCATCGGGCGCCACGAGCCCGACCCCGACGTGCAGGACCTGCTGAAGGCGAGCCCGGGCTGGAACCTCGGCGTCGACTTCCTGCCCGGGTCGCTCGGGTTCGACCCGCTCGGCTGGCGTCCCGACCCGGACTTCGCGTCCCGGGTGCTGTGGTTCGACGCGTTCACCGGCAATGTGGACCGCAGCTGGCGCAACCCGAACATGCTGGTGTGGCACGGCGACGTGTGGTTGATCGACCACGGCGCGAGCCTCATCTTCCACCACGCCTGGACGAACGCGACCCGGCTGTTCTCCGGCCCGTACGACGTGGACGACCACGTCCTGGCCCCGTACGCGACCCGGCTGGAGGCCGCCGAGGCCGAGCTCGCCCCGAAGATCACCGAGGGGCTGCTGCGCGAGGTGACGGATCTGGTGCCCGATCATTGGCTGGACGGCGAGCCCGGTTTCGCCGGCCCGCGGGCGCTGCGGGACGCCTACGTCGACATCCTGCTGCCACGGGCCGGCAAGCCCCGTGACTGGCTGCCCGACCCGCAGCCGGGCGGCCGGGTGGGCGGCGCCCGATGAGCAACATCAGGACGGCGGCCGAGCCCACGGTGTTCGAGTACGCGACGCTGCGGATCGTCCCGCGCGTCGAACGCGGCGAGGCGATGAACGTCGGCGTGGTGGTGTACTGCCGCGCCCGCGACTATCTCGGCTGCCGCAACCATCTGGACGAGCAGCGCCTCCTCGCCCTCGACCCGCTGCTCAACGTCGAGGGCGTCCGCGCCGCGCTGCGGGCCGTCGACGCCGTCTGCTGCGGCGGTGAACGCGCGGGCCAGGCGGCGAAGGAGGCTCCGGGCACCCGGTTCCGCTGGCTGACGGCGCCGCGGAGCACGATCGTCCAGCCGGGCCCGGTCCACGCCGGCCTCACCGATGACCCGGCGGCGGAGCTGGACCGGCTGCTCGATCTCCTTGTCAAATGACGCTGACCCGAAAACGCGGCGGCTCACCGGAGAACGAACTCCGCTGAAAACAATACGAACAGAATTCAATCCCATTCCCAGCGGATGCCGTGGTAGCCGGCGGCCATGCCGAACTCGATGAAATGGACGCTGTGATAACTGGACAGCCGCAGGTCGGCCGAGTCCTTGAGCGCGGTGTGGCCGTCCGGGCGCCAGGTCCGGTAGCAGCGGGCGGGCAGCGCTGACGGGTGGAACCTGATCTCGATCAGGTACTCGTGCTGCGGCGCGCGGAACCCGCGGCCCTCCTCGTTGGCGGGCGGGCTCGCCTCGTCGAACCCGAAACCGTACTCCAGCAGGTAGGTCTCACCGCGTCCGAGGGCCCGGTCGAACAGCAGCTCGGCGGCGATGAGGCCGGTCGCCTCGTCCATCCGGACGCGGCCGAACCGGCAGCCGCGGACGGTCCTGGACGACGGCAGCACGCCCTGCGGGTGGTGGTAGACGGCGATCCAGCGGTCGACGCCGCGCTGCTGCGCCTGGAACACGGCGCGGACGCGGACCTCGTGGAGTTCGCGGCGCCGCCCGATGACGTACTGGTCGTGCATGCTGAGCCCGGTGAGCTGCCGCTCGCCGCGGTCGCCGATCTCGTCGAGCAGATCGCGCACACCGGGCTCGGGACACAGCTCCTCGACCGGCAGCCACGGCCCGGTGGCGCGCTCGGCGGTCGGCTTGAGCAGGGTCAGCAGCGAATGGCGCGGCAGTTCGAGGATGACTTCAAGTCCGCGAACGGCGCGCATCGAATCGGCCCGCTCGGGCCGGGTCCGGCCACGCTGCCAGTAGCTCAGGGTGGACAGGCTGACGGCGATGCCCTGCTCGTCCAGGCGTCTCCGCAGCGAGTCGAGGCTCAGGCCGCGGGCCTGGATCGCCGCGTGCAGGGCGACATTGAACGGCCCGTACTGCAAGACCTGAAGGAGATCGTCTTCTGCGACACTCTGCACTGTTCGGCCTCCGGATCAGCTCCGGCCGGCCCCCGCACAACGGCCTTGACAACTGCAATTGCAACTTCAGCGCTCACTGTAAGCCCCCTGTGGCGCATTGCCAACAGGCAACTTTTGCCGTCTCTTCTCCCGGCTGCGACCCCGGGAGTACACCCGGGGGCAACGCCGGGTTCATGGAGTGTAGCCCCGCCCGGTCCACCGGTCATGTCTTTCGCGGCCGCGTTCACAGGCGCACCCGGCACCGAACGTCAATGCCACTCCCATTCAATGCCGACGATGCCGCGTCGAACGGCCCCGACCGCGATGTTCGCGCTGCCGGACGTGCCGATCCACAGTTCGCCGAGCCGCTGCCGCGGCGACTGCGAGCTCTCGGCGGTGAAGCCGTAGCAGCGCGCGGGAAGCCGCTCACCGTCGAACTGGATGATGGCGACGTAGTCGTGGACGGGGTGGGAGAAGCGCCGGTCGTAGCTGTCGTGGGCGGGTTCGTCGATGGGGCCGAGCTCGTACTCGACGACGGCCGTGTCGCCCGCCGACAGGACACGGTCGAAGACGAGCTCGAACGCCACCAGGCCGCCTTCGGCGCGGATGCGTCCGGGGCGGCAGTAGCGGACGTCCGCGAGCCCGGCCGTCCCGCCGATGGCCGCGGGGGCCGAGTCGACGCCCGCGGCGCCGTCCGGCTCGTGGTCGGCGACGTTGCCGCCGTTCCCGGAATGCCCGGGGTTCCCGGAGTTCCCGCCGAGCTCGGAGATCCTCGCGACCTCGGGGACCTCCGGGGCCTCGGCGGTGCCCTTACCGCCGGAGTTCACGGCGTTGCCCAAGGCCAGGCCGCTGTTGCCGGGCTGCTTGACGGCGCTCGTCTGGTGGACGCACACCACCCGGTCGATGTCGTCGCCCGCCGCGCGCAGCACGGTGCGCACCGACAGCGTCCAGGATCGGCGGACCTCGTCCAGCCGGAAGACGTCGTGGATGCTGAGCCGTTCCAGCCGGTGGTCGCCCGAGCGGTCGAGCTGCCCGATGAGGCTCGCGTACCGCTCGGGGTCGGGCCACAGGTCCCGCGCCGGACGGCCGCGCTCGCCTGGCCCGGCCGGACCGGCCGTCAGGCCGCCGCGGACGGGGGTCGCGGTGGGCGCCGGATCGTCCAGCAGCTCGGTCAGCGTCCCCGGCGGGACCTGCAAGATCTCTTCGAGCGCGACGACGACGGTCCGGGACCGCGGGCGGCTCCGGCCGCGCTGCCAGTAGCTCAGCGTGGCCACGCTGACGGTGAGGCCGCGCCTGCCCAGCCGGTGCCTGATTCGTTCCAGGGTGAGACCGCTGGCCTGGATGGCCTGCCGTAACGCCCCGGCGAATTCCACGGCCGGATGGTACCCGTCCCTGAAGCCCAATTCATAGATCAGGACATACCAGGCAGGCAATGACAAGACGATTGTCCGAGCCGGACGACTTTCAGAACAAGATCGACATGAATGAGCCGATTTCCGTGAATCCCACGCGCCGGTACACGGCGCGCGCCCGCGTGTTGTAGTCGTTCACGTAGAGTGACACGGTCGGTGCGACGGCCCGCAGCGCCTCCCGCACCACGGCGGCCATCCCGGCCGTGGCGCGGCCCTCCCCGCGAAGGTCGGGCGGCACCCACACGCCCTGCACCTGGCAGGCCCGCGGGGTGACGGCGCCGATCTCGGCCTTGAACACGACGCGGCCGTTCTCGATCCTGGCGAAGGCGCGGCCGTCGCGGATCAGCTCGGCGACGCGGGCCCGGTAGAGCACCCCGCCGTCGCCGGTGTCGGGCGAGATCCCGACCTCTTCGGTGAACATCGCCACGCACGCGGGATAGACGATGTCGAACTCCTCCATCCGGACGCGCCGGACCCCGGGGTCGTCCGGCATGTCCGGGACGGTGGAGGTGGCCATCACCGGCTGGTCGGCGCGGACGGCCCGCGGCGGCCCCCAGTAGGGCGCGAGGATCTCCCACAGCTCCCCGACCGCGCCGACGGGCCCGACGATCGACGAGCAGCGCCGGCCCTGCGCCTGGGCCCGTTCGGCGAACGCCCGCACGGCCTCGGGCCCGGCGGAGACCGGGATGAGGTTGGCACCGGAGTAGCACAGCGAGACGAGCCGCCCGTCCCGCAGGAAGCCCCACATCTGCGCGCCGAGGCGGCGCGGGTCGAGCCCCGCCGTGTGGACGCGGGAGCTGACGAACACGTTGGACACCGGGTCGGCGTCCAGGATCGCGAGGGCCTCCGCCCGGTGCCGGTCGTCCAGCACGCGCACCGGGATCGAGCCCAGCATGCGCACGGCTACCGGCCCCTCACCACTGAAAGCACCACGTGCACAAGACTATGCCGTCCGAGGTCCGCATACCCCCGCAGGCTCGGACAACGCCGGTCCGGGCGCCCGCGGGGACGCGGTTCAGCGGTGCGGGACGGCGTGCTCCGCGCCGTCCGGCCTCTTGCCCTTGGCGGGCTCGGGCTCGGGCGCGGCCTCGCACTCGGCGTCCGGCCCGATCCGGCTCGCGGGGACGCGGCCGGCGCCGAGGTAGGCCGCGACGGCCCGGTCGACGCACCGGTCGCCGGACATCGCGACGCCGTGGTTGTGGCCTCCGACCTGCACGAGCAGCCGGGACGTCGGCAGCCTGCGATGCGTCTCCAGCGCCCCCTCGTAGGGCGTGGCGGCGTCCTCGCCGGCCTGGACGAGCAGGATCGGCGGCAGCGACGCCGACCCCCGCACGCGCGGAGCCGGGCCGCCCTTCACACCCCAGAACGCGCACGGCGCGTTGTACCAGGTGTTGCTCCAGGTCTCGAAACGGTAGCCCTCGCGGTAGAGGCGATCGCTGTCGGCGTGCCAGCGGCTCCAGTCGCGCGGCCAGGACGCGTCGCGGCACTGGACGGCGTTGTAGACGGTGTAGTTGTTCTGGTCGAGCCGTCCCGGCGGCTGCCACGCCTTGCGCAGCGGGCCCGCGTCGCGCCGGACGACGTACGCGGACAGGGCCCGCGCGTGCGCGGCCCAGCTGTGGTCGGCGTACCCGTCGGCGAGGAACACGTCGTCCAGCTCGGACGGCCCGACCTTCCCGCCGAGGGGCTTGGCCTTCACCGCGGCGCGCACCTTGGCGTACGCGGCGGACACCTGCCGCGCGGACGTCCCGAGCCTGTACGTCTTGTGGTGGCGGGCGATCCAGGAGAAGTAAGCGCGGATCCGCTTCTCGAACGCGACGTTCTGGTCGAGGTTGTTGCCGTACCAGACCCCGCTCGGACGGACGAGGCTGTCGAGCACCATCCGGCGGACCCGTCCGGGGAACATCGTCGCGTACACCGCGCCGAGGTAGCTGCCGTAGGAGTAGCCGAAGTAGTTGAGCTTCTCCTGGCCGAGGGCCTTGCGGATCTCGTCCATGTCGCGGGCCCAGCCGGCCGTGCCCATGTGCGGCAGGATCCGCCTGTACTTCTTGGCGCAGTCGTCGGCGTAGGACTTGGCGCGCGCCGTCCACACCCGCTCCTCGCGCGCGTTCGCGGGAATGGTGTCGGGACGGGCCCGGCCGGGGTTCTGGTAGCTCGGGTCGCAGATCAGGGACGGCTTGCTGGCGCCGACACCGCGCGGGTCGAAACCGATCCAGTCGTAGGACGCGGCGACCTTCTCGGGCAGCGCGCTCTTGAAGAGGGCCGGCATGTCGCGCCCGTGCGCGCCGGGCCCGCCCCGGTTCAGCAGCACCACGCCCTGGGACCGCGAGGCGGTGTGCCGGGCGCGGGTCAGTTCGAGCGTGATCTGCTCGCCCCGCGGGCGGCTGTGGTCGAGCGGCACCCGGACGGACGCGCACTGGAGCCCCTTGAGGCGGGTGCCCTCCACCGGGTCGTCGGCCGGGCAGGTCTTCCAGGCGAGACCGGCGGGCCGCGGAGCGGGCCCCGGGCTCGCGACGGCGGCGGGCGGCGCGACGGCCGCGCTCGCGGCGACCCCGAGGGTGAGCGCGGCGGCGGCCGTCCCGGCCGCGGCCCTCTTTCCAGCGTCGTTCAGCACTCCGGATTTCTATCGGAACGACACCGCGAGCAGCGCGGACCTCCGGATCGCGCGATTCCGGGCCGAACGCGGCGAACCACGCCCCACCGCGCACCGTACGAAAGACCCTGTGGGAAGGAGCGTGCCCGCTCACCGCGTGAGAGCGGGAGCGGGCACGGCTAGTTCCGCTGGGTTATGGGCGTCCGACCGGGAGGTCCTTGCCCGCGGTGGGTCCGGCGGCCCTGGCCCGCACGGCCGTCGGGTCCGGGTCGTTCAGTTCCGGGCGCGCCTTGCAGTAGGCGTCCGGGCCGTGCTGGCTCTTCGGCAGCGCGCCCGTGTCGAGGTAGGCGGCGACCTTGTCGTCCAGGCACCTGTTGCCGTTGAGGGTGTTGGCGTGCGTCTTGCCGCCGACCTCGAACACCAGGCGCGAGGACGGGAAGACCTTGTGCATCTCCAGCCCGCCCTCGACCGGCGTCGCCCCGTCCTGCGTGGACTGGACGAGCAGCATCCCCGGCAGGTGCCTGCCGCCCTTCAGCCGGAACTCGGGGCCGCCGTTGAACGGCCAGAACGCGATCGGCGCGTTGAACCAGACGTTGCTCCAGGTGTTGAACCGGTAGCCCTGCCGGTAGAGCCGCTCGGCGTCGCGGTGCCACTTGCCCCAGTCGCGCGGCCAGCGGGCGTCGGCGGCCTGGACGGCGTTGTAAACGGCGAAACTGTTGTCGTCACCGCCCGGGTTGAGCCAGTCGAGCAGGCCCGACGGGTCCTTGCCGTTAACCCACTGGGAGAGGATCTGCGCGAACGGGATGTAGTAGCCCGTGTTGTAGCCGGCGGTGAGGACGATGTCGTCCAGCTCGTCCGGGCCGATCTTGCCGCCGATCGGGGACTTCTTCGCCGCCGCGCGAACCTCGTAGTACTTGGCCTCGACGGCCTTGCCCGTCGTGCCGAGGTGGAAGACCGAGTCCCACTTGGCGGTCCAGGCCCACCAGGACTTCATGTTCCGCTCGAACGCCTTGTCCTGTTCGAGCTGGGCGTCGTACCAGACGGTCTTCGGGTTGACGTTGCCGTCCATCACGAAACGGTTCACGCGGCCGGGGAACAGCGTGGCGTAGGTGGCGCCGAGGTAGGTGCCGTAGGAGAAGCCGTACCAGCTGATCTTCTTCTGGCCGAGGGCGGCGCGGATCGCGTCGACGTCGCGCGCGGCGTCGGTGGTGCGCATGTGCCGCAGCAGCGGGCCGGACTTCTTCGCGCAGTCCCGCGCGTACTTCTTCGACTTGGCGATCCAGGCCCGCTCCTCCGCCCACGAGCTCGGGACGTAGTCCGGGCGGATCGGGTTGGAGTAGTTCGGGTCGCAGCTCAGCGCGGGCTTGCTGGACCCGACGCCGCGGGGGTCGAAGCCAATGATGTCGTACTTGGCGGCGACGTCGGCGTGGCCGGTGCCGCCGATCCAGCCGGCGAGCGCGGGCGCGTACGCCAGCCCGGAGCCGCCGGGGCCGCCCGGGTTCACGAACAGGACGCCCTTGTAGTTCTTCTCGTCGGTGTGCTTGAACCTCGACACCGCGACGGAGATCTTGGGGCCGTGCGGCCGGTCATGGTCGAGGGGCACCTGGACCTGGGCGCACTGGGCCTCGTTCATCGGGTCGCCCGGCCCGCTGACCTCGCACTTCCCCCAGTCGATGCCGTGGGCGGCGACCGCGCCGGCACCGGCCGGGCCGGTGTCGGCGCTCACGGCGACGGCGGCGCCGCTGCCGCCGACCGTCACGGCCACCGCGGCCGTGACGAGAAGAATCCTTTTCACCTGACCCCCTCAGATCGGCGTCTCCGGGGCCCGGGCGCGGGCCCCGGGGGGCCGGGGCGCCGCAGGCGGGAGCCACGCCGATGCATTGCGGATGCGGATTGCGTGGAGATTCTGGCGCTATGTCGGTTATCGCGGCAGAGCCCGGGATGAGTGGATGCGCAATCGTGACAAGATCAACGGAACTTCGTGATGTAGCACGACGTTCGCCCCCGCCTCGAAGATGAGGGCCCCGGGGATCGCTCCCCGAGGCCCTCCTCCTTCGTCAGGCGTGTCAGCGGATGATGTCCGCTTTCAGGCGCGCGGCCGTCAGCGAACCGTCGGCGCCGGTCAGCGTCTTGGCGGACGCCTGCGCCGGCGGGGTCGGGTCACCGAGCTGCGGGACGTGGACCGTCCGCTCCTTCGGGCGCTCTCCCCGCAGGAAGTACGCGTCGAAGTAGGCGTCCACCTCCGCGGAGCCGCGGTGGACGATGCAGTGCGTGCGGTCGCCGTCCTGCACGACCAGGCGCGAGTCCCTGAGCCGGCGCTGCATGTCCAGCGAGCCCTTGTACGGGGTGGCCGCGTCGGCGGTCGACTGGAACATCAGGATGTTGCGCGGCAGGTCGCGGGTGCGGCCGATGTCGACCGGCTCGCCGGCCTTGGCGTCCCACGACAGGCACGGCGCGTTGAACCAGGCGTTGCCCCACGTGTTGAACGGGTGCCTGCGGTGGATCCGGTCGTTGTCGCGCTGCCACTTCCGCCAGCTCAGCGGCCACTGGACGTCGGTGCACTCCACGGCCAGGTAGACGGCGTTGCCGTTGTCCGGGACGCCCCCGGTGGTCGGCCCGCCGAAGGTCTGCGCGAACGTCGCGATGTCGCCCGCCTTGTACGCCGCGAGCCCGGCCGCGTACCCGTGCCAGACGGCCTGGCTGCGCCGGTAGCCGGCGTTGAGGATGGTGTCGGTCAGCTCGGCCGGACCGACGGCGAGGGTCTGCCCGCTGTCCGGGTCGGTGTAGCGGACAGGGTCCTTGTTCAGCTTTTCGCGCAGGTCGTAGAAGAAGTCGCGCACCTCGCGCTGCTTCTTGCCCAGCTTGTACGTCGAGTCGTACTTGGCGATCCAGCCGAGGTAGTACTCGAAGTTGATGTCGAACTGGACGTTCTGGTCGAGGTTCAGCTGGTACCAGACGTCCGACGGGCCGACGTTGCCGTCCAGCGCCATCTTGTCGACGTTCTTCGGGTACACGGTGGCGTACGCGGAGCCGAGGTAGGTGCCGTAGGACGCGCCGTAGTAGTCGAGCTTGTCGTTGCCGAGCGCCCGGCGGATCGACTCCATGTCGTGGACCGAGTCGATGGTCTTGATGTGGTTCAGCAGCCCGATCTTGTCGTTCTTCGCGCAGCTCTCGGCGTACGCCTCAGCCCGCTTCAGCCAGGTGTGCACCGACTTGCGGTCGCCCTCGCCGTAGTCGGGGCGCGGGGCGAGGCCGTACTTCTCGTCACAGGTCACCGCCGGGACGCTCATGCCGACACCGCGCGGGTCGAAACCGATCACGTTGTAGGCGTCGCGCATCGGGGCGGAGTTCTGCGCGAACACGCGCGGGCCGAACAGCGCGCCGCTGCCGCCGGGACCGCCCGGGTTGACCACGATGTCGCCCTTGGCCGGGCCCTTGCCGGTGTGCGGCGTCTTGGTGAGCTGGAGCGTGATCTTCTTGCCGTGCGGCTTGGCGTGGTCCAGCGGGACCGGCAGCTCGGCGCACTGCACGATCTTGGAGACCGGGTAGATGACGTCGTAGAGGTCGTGCACCGTCTTGACGAAGTCCGCCGGGCAGGCATGCCATTTGAGCGAGGCGGGGTTGAAGCCTCCGGCCGGTCCGGCGGAGGGGCTCTCGGCCTGCGCGCTTGTGGCGCCCAGACCGGCGAGACCGAGGCCGGCCACCGCGGCCACGACAACGATCCTCTTCACAAATCCCCCTAACGTGCCGACTCCTGGTTGAGTCAGACATACGGGTAAATGAGTGAAGATTGTGGCGTCCTGGAGCAGGGCCGGACAGGACCCAAACGCGAGTGGATGCGCAATCGTGACAAGATCAGCGGAACTTCGTGATCACCCCGGACGTTCCGGATCGGGGCCGTCACGCGAACGGCGAGGGCCCCGGGTTCCGCACCCGGGGCCCTCGCCGTTCGTTACACGCGCGCCGTACGTTCGCCGGCGCGCCGGTCGTCAGGTGACGACGACGTCGGCGCCCGGGCCGGACACCGAGCCGTCCTCGCCGATCTCGATGCCCATCTCGTCGGCGATGCGCATCGCCTCCTCGATCAGCGTCTCGACGATCTGCGACTCCGGGACGGTCTTGACGACCTCGCCCTTGACGAAGATCTGCCCCTTGCCGTTGCCGGACGCGACGCCCAGATCGGCCTCGCGCGCCTCGCCGGGACCGTTCACCACACAGCCCATCACGGCGACCCGCAGCGGGACGGGGAAGTCCTTCAGCCCGGCGGTGACCTGCTCGGCGAGCGTGTACACGTCCACCTGCGCGCGCCCGCACGACGGGCACGACACGATCTCCAGCCCGCGCTTGCGCAGCCCGAGCGACTCCAGGATCGCCTGGCCGACCTTGACCTCCTCGACCGGAGGCGCCGACAGCGACACCCGGATGGTGTCCCCGATCCCCTCCGCCAGCAGCGCGCCGAACGCCACCGCCGACTTGATCGTGCCCTGGAACGCCGGGCCCGCCTCGGTCACGCCGAGGTGCAGCGGGTAGTCGCAGGCCGCGGCCAGCCGCCGGTACGCCTCGATCATCACGACCGGGTCGTTGTGCTTGACGGAGATCTTGATGTCGCGGAAGCCGTGCTCCTCGAACAGCGAGCACTCCCACAGCGCCGACTCGACCAGCGCCTCCGGGGTGGCCCTGCCATGCTTCTCCAGCAGCCGCTTGTCGAGCGAGCCGGCGTTCACGCCGATCCGGATCGGCACGCCCGCACCGGCGGCCGCGCGCGCGATCTCGCCGACCTTGTCGTCGAACTTCTTGATGTTGCCCGGGTTGACCCGGACGGCCGCGCACCCCGCGTCGATCGCCGCGAACACATACTTGGGCTGGAAGTGGATGTCGGCGATGACGGGAATCGGCGACTTGCGCGCGATCGCGGGCAGCGCCTCGGCGTCGTCCTGCGACGGCACCGCCACCCGGACGATCTGGCACCCGGCCGCGGTCAGCTCCGCGATCTGCTGCAGCGTCGAGTTCACGTCGGCGGTGAGGGTGGTGGTCATCGACTGCACCGAAACCGGGGCGTCGCCCCCGACCGGAACGCTGCCGACCATGATCTGCCGGGACTCGCGGCGCGGCGTGCTCAGCCCCGGCTCGCCCTGCCCGCTCTGCCCGCCGTCCTCACCGCGGACGCCCGGCATTCCCAGTGAAACGCTCATCCCTCTCCTCTGACTCGCGGCCCCGCACTCAAGACTAAGCGCCGCGAATGACCGGCAGGACGCCGCCCGGCGTCCAATGATGTGACCGTTCAACTACCCACGGTGAACGTTTTGTGTCATTCAGGTAGCTGGAGCGGATTGAACACGTCCGCGAGGATCAGCAGCACCCCGAGCCCCACCAGCACCAGGACGGCCAGATAGGTCAAAGGCAGCAACCTGGTCAGGTCGACCGTGCCCGGATCCGGGCGCCCCCGGATCCGGTTGACGCCCGCGCGGGCCCGCTCGTAGCCGACCACCGCGAGATGCCCCCCGTCCAGCGGGAGCAGCGGCAGGACGTTCAGCGCCCCGAGGAAGACGTTCACCGACACCACCAGCGAGAAGAAGAGCGCGATCTTGTCGCGGGCGGAGTTGGTGTCGGAGGCGAAGATCTGGCCGGACACGTCCGTCGCGCCCACGACGCTGCCGACCTGGCCGCCGGGCGAGCTCTCCCGCTCGGGCGAGAACAGCCTCGGGACGGCGGACGGCAGGTCCACCGCGACATCGCCGATGCCCTGGACGGTCCGGCCGATGGCGCGGCCGGCGAACTCCGTCGCGCGCAGCGGGCCCGTCCGGTCGTAGCCGCCGCCGACGACCTTGGCGGACATGCCGACGAACGACCGGCCGTCCACGTCCGCGAGCCTGATCGGCAGCGTCACCGGCCGCGGGGCGCCGGGCCGGTGCACCACCACGCGCGCCGTCTGGCCGGGCCTCGCCTTGCCGATGGCCTGGGTGAGCTCGTCCCAGTCGGCGACGGGCGTGCCGTTGAACGAGACGACCCGGTCGCCGGCGCGCAGCCCCGCCGTGGCGGCGGGCGAGCGCGGCCGGCCCTCGCCGCAGTCGGACCGCACCCCGGCGGGCACGCACGGCGTCACCTCCTCGACCGTGCTGGTCGCGGTGCCGGGCCGGGGCACGCCCACCGTCATCGCCATCACCATGAGCAGCAGGAACGCGAACACGAAGTTGACCACGACGCCCGACACGATCACGATCGCGCGGCGCCCGGCGGGCTGCCGGTAGAACGCGCGCGGCCGGTCCGCCGGGTCGATCTCCTCCAGCGGCGTATACCCGACGATCTTGACGAAGCCGCCGAGCGGGACCGCCTTGACGCCGTACTCCGTCTCGCCCCGCCGCGTCGACCACAGCGTCGGCCCGAAGCCCACGAAGTACTGCGTGGCCTTCATCCCGAACCGCTTGGCGGGCAGCAGGTGCCCGCCCTCGTGGAGCATCACCGACAGCAGCAGCGCGGCGACGAACGCCACCGCGCCGAGCAGGAAGGCCATCGGCGCTCCTCGGGCGTCGTCCGGAGGCGGGCCTCCGGGGTCAGTCGGTTCCGGTCAGTTCCCGGGTCCTGGCCCTGGCCCAGCCGTCCGCCGCGAGGACGTCGTCCATCGTCAGTTCCCCGGCCGTGCCCGGACCCCGCTCGTGCTCGTCCACGATCCGCGCGATCGTGTCGACGATCCCGAGGAACGGGAGCCGTCCAGCGCGGAACGCGTCCACACATTCCTCGTTCGCGGCGTTGTAAACGGCGGGGAACGTCCCGCCCAGCTCACCGGCGCGGCGGGCCAGGGCCACCGCGGGGAACGCCTCCTGGTCGAGCGGGAACAGCTCCCAGGTGTGCGCCCGCGTCCAGTCGACGCCGGGCGCGGCGTCCGGGACGCGGTCCGGCCAGTCGATGCCGAGCGCGATCGGCAGCCGCATGTCGGGCGGGCTCGCCTGCGCGAGCGTCGAGCCGTCGGTGAACTCCACCATCGAGTGGATCATCGACTGCGGGTGCACCATGACCTCGATCCGGTCCATCGGGACGTCGAACAGCAGATGCGCCTCGATGACCTCCAGGCCCTTGTTGACGAGGGTCGCGGAGTTGATGGTGATGACCGGGCCCATGTCCCACGTCGGATGGTTCATGGCCTGCTCGGGCGTGACGTCGGCCAGCTCGGCGCGGGTCCGGCCGCGGAACGGCCCGCCGCTCGCGGTCAGCACGAGCCGCCGCACCTCCCCGGCGCGGCCGCCGCGCAGGCACTGGGCGAGGGCCGAGTGCTCGGAGTCGACGGGGACGATCTGCCCCGGCCGCGCCCGTTCCTTGACGAGCGGGCCGCCGACGATGAGCGACTCCTTGTTGGCCAGCGCGAGCGTGCGGCCGGCGTCCAGCGCGGCGAGCGTCGAGGCGAGGCCGAGCGCGCCGGTCACGCCGTTCAGCACCACGTCGCACGGCCACGCCGCGGTCTCCGCGACGGCGTCCGGACCGGCCATGATCTTCGGGATGGGGTAGTCGCCGGACGCGTAGCCGCGCCGCTTGGCCTCGGCGTAGAAGGCGAGCTGCAGCTCCTGCGCGGCGGACGCCTTGGCGACGGCGACGATCTCGGGACGGAACTCCAGTGCCTGCTCGGCCAGCAGGTCGACCCGTCCGCCGCCGGCGGCGAGCCCGGCCACCCGGAACCTGCCGGGGTTGCGGCGGACGACGTCGAGCGCCTGGGTGCCGATCGAACCGGTGGAGCCGAGCACGACCAGCTCGCGGGCGGGCGCGTCGGTGCTTGATGGAGGCATCACGGGTTCATTGTCCGCCAATCCCGTCCGCGGGCCCATCCCCGCCTTGGCACACCCGTCCGGGCGCGTCGCTACCCGGCGAGCGGGAGGCGCAGGACGAGCCGGGCGCCGTACGCGCCGTCGCCGACGTAGAGGCGCCCGCCGTGCGCGACGGCGATCTGCCGCGCGATGGCGAGCCCGAGGCCGCTGCCGCCGTCGGCGCGGCTGCGTGCGGAGTCGAGCCGCGCGAACCGCTCGAAGACCCGGTCGCGGTCGGCGCGCGGGATGCCGGGCCCGTCGTCGCGGACCTCGACGACCGCCTCCCCCGGCTCGGCGTGCACGGTGACCTCGATCATCGCGACGGCGTGCCGTTCGGCGTTGGCGAGCAGGTTGACCACGACGCGGCCGAGCCGCGGCGGGTTCGCCTCGACCAGCACGCCCGACTCGGCCTTGACCGTCATCGGGACGGGCGGGGCGCGCCCGGCGGCCTCGGCCTCCACCAGCGCGCCGATGTCCAGGATCTCGCCGGCGGGCATGTCACCGGAGTCGAGGCGGGCGAGGATGAGGAGGTCGTCGACGATGTGGTGCAGGCGGTCGACGTCGTCCAGCGAGCGCCTGAGGGTGTCGACGTGGTCGCCGTCGTCCGGGGCGTCGAGGGCGAGCTCGATGCGGGCCCGCAGGCCGGTGAGGGGGGTGCGCAGCTCGTGCGAGGCGTCGGCGATGAAGGCGCGCCGTTGCAGCGCCGCGTTCTCCAGCCTGCCGAGCAGCGCGTTGACGCGGCGGGCGAGCAGTTCGAGGTCGTCGCCGGTGGACGGCACCGGGACGCGGCGGCTCAGCTCGGCGTCCTCGATCCCGGCCAGGTCCGCCTGGAGCCGCGCCGCCGGTCGCAGCGCCCGCCCGGCGGCCCGCCGGGCGGCCCCGCGGACCGCCCCGCGGACGGCGAGGACGGCCAGCCCGACCCCCGCGAGGCCGAGCCCCGCGAGGCCGAGCTGGGCTGCCTGGGACGTCCGCGGGGCCGTCGCGCGGACGCCGGCATTCCGGTCCGACATGTTCTCCTTTGTACGCAATATCCATCCAAGAAACGGCAAAACGCTCGGCGGGTGATCGTATGGCCGTGGTCCGCGTACACCCTGGTCGGAGCGCGTCCCGCACCCGCCGGGCGCGCCCGCCCGCCGGGCCGCCTAGCGCGGACGATCTTGAATGGCCGGGCGACACGTAAGGCTTTGCCGCCCTTTTCACCTGCGGCGAGGGTGACAACACCCTTGCCCGCCTATAAAGGGAGGCACGTGACGTCGACTCCCGCCAGGGGGATGGGTACATGGGCCAGACGGACGAGCCGATCGTGGACCCGGGCGGGCTGAGCACAGCCCAGCGCCTGGGCGACGCGTGCGTCGTCTGCCGCAAGAGGTGGCCCCGGCCGCGCGTCCGCGTCGGCCGCCTACCGGATTCGACCGGGGTGTTCGCGTGCGACGACTGCGCACCCGCCCCGCCGGTACCCCGCGCACGGCGGGGCCCTCGGGAGCCGATCACGGACACCGGACGGCCGTTCGGGGAGCGGCCGCCCGCGATGACGACGGCCCCTTCCGCATGATGGACGCCGTCGTCGAGGAGGTCTCTCCAGGGAGAAGGGTGACCCGGGCATTCGGGGGGAAGTCCGGGACCACCCGACAGGCGCGCCCGGCTGGGGGCGGTCGGGCGCGCCGGAGAGACCTTTCCCGCTCCTCCCGGCCTTCCCGCGCGCGCTGATCCCACCCGGCCACCCGAACCGGTCTGAACCGGTCTCAGCCGGTCTGAGCCGCCCTGGGGCGGAGCGCTACAGCTTCGTGGACTCGATCCATGTCTTCGTCCACTCGGCGTAGTCGGTGCAGTCGCCCTTGCCTGACTTCTCGTCCTTGTCGTCCTTCTCGGACCTGGTGCCGCAGGCCCTCGACGGCGCGTGCGCGAAGGTGATGTCGTCGAGGTAGTCGCGGTCGCCGACATGGTAGGCGGCGCAGAACCCCGGCTTGAGCCGGTCCCCGGAGCACGTCTGCGGGTTGGCGGGCGCCACCCCGGTCCACTCGGCCACCTGCTGCTGGACGTCCGGCGACGCGGTCCACTGCAACCACTGGTACATGCAGTTCGGGTGCTGCGCCCGCGCGCCGATCATCCAGGCGTCCATCCAGCCGGTCACGCCCTCGGACGGGACGGCGCCCTGCACGGGACGCGAGGCGCGGTTCAGGACGTCCACCTGGTAGGGCCACGCCTGGCCGAGCACGGCCCGGCCGCCGGCGAAGGCGCTGACGGCGTCGGCGGGCCGCTCCCAGTACCGCTCGACGTGCGGACGCTGCTTCGCCAGGACGCGCCCGGCGGCGGCGAGCTGCTTGGGCGTCAGCGAGTACGGGTCGCGGATCTTCAGCTTGCGCTCCTTCTCCTTGAGGTAGAGCGCGGCCTCGGCGATGGCGAGCGGGCTGTCCCGCATGATCAGCTTGCCGGAGTGGCGGCGGGCCTGGTCGGGGTCGAACAGCGCGCCCCAGCTCCCCGGCGGCGGCACGACCCTGGTGTCGTACATGAGGAGGTTGACGCCCCACACGTACGGGATGCCGTAGTACTTGCCGTTGCGCTTGAGCTGCCCGCGCAGCTCCGGTTCCAGCTTCTTGTAGCCGTCCACGAGGTCGGTGTTGACGGGCGCGACCTGGTTCTCGGCGACGAGCCGCCCGGCGACCTCGGGCGGCGCGGCGACGCCGTCGTAGCGGCGGTCCTGGTCGCGCATGAGGTCGGCCATCTCCTCCGGCGTCTTGACGACCTTCAGCCCGACCTTGCAGCCGGTGCGCTCCTGGAACGGGGTGACCCAGTCGACGCGCGGGTCGGTGCCGCCGCTCTCGATGGCGCCGGGCAGCGTGAGGAGGTTGAGCATGCCCTCGCCGGGGCCGAGGGTGCTCGCCACCCGCGCGGCGCCGACCGGCTCCTCGTCGTCACCGTCACCGTCACCGCCGCCGCAGGCGCCGAGGCCGGCGGCGGTCAGCGCGAGGACGGCCACCACGGCCGCTCCCACCTTGACCCGCAACGTGGCCTTCACCCGCATGTCGCTCCCCGATCCGCGCCCAAGGGCCCCGCCGCCCGCGCGGGGGGCTCCGTCGGCGCAGCCTAGCGTCTCCGCGACACGGCCGAGCGGGCCCGCCGTTCGGACGGCGTTCCGCACGCCGTTCCGGTGCCGCCCGCACCGCCATTGTCGTTCGCTCCGGCGACCGCGCACGAGTTCATCGCAGGTCTCCGATGACTTCTCCGCCGAATTGATGTGAAACGGCCGGTGACCACCAAAGTCGCCGACCTGCGCCTTTTCCTGTTCTCTTTCTGGAAGGTAAGAGCAGGCTGTCCTATTGCCGCGCACTGTGAATGCGATATCGCCGACCACCCGCCGCACGTTTCGGACGGGTTGTTAACGGAGAAACCGCCGCGACCCGGGAGGGCGGCGGGTGCTGGCGTCCGCGCCATACACGGAGGTTACTGGAGAGGGATATGGCGCGGACTGCCGCCCTTCCCGGGGCCGCGGCGGCACCGGCGGACGTGGCGAGGTTGGGGAACAGCGGATCACCTTGCAGTGCTGCCTGGCCACGCGATCGCCGGCACCCGGCCGAACGGCGACGGTGTGACGCCTTCGAGACGGAGGAGATTCGAAGGACGCCGCACGTCAGGCCGGGGATCGTGGCGGGACGGCCGGGACCGGCCGTCCCGTGCGCGCTGAGCCGCGGGTCGTTTCGGTGCGGTGCGCTCGACCACCTCGATCCGTGCGATGAGCCGTTGCGGGGTGTCGGCCTCCAGGAAGTCGCCGACGTCGCGGTCCTTCGGCGGCAGCGCCCACCAGTGGCCGGTGAACGGGCCGAACCAAATGGTCCAGCCCGGAAATCGTCTGCCGAGCGCGTCCACCTCTGCTGCGTGGTCGACTGCGGTCATCGCGCGGCTCTCCTGCACAACTGACTTTTATTCCGTCTCCATTAATTGAGACAGTCAGAGTGTGTCTCCCGACGCAGATGCCGTCAATGGATGTTGGCATTATTCGTTGGCCGCATCGCAACGAAAACAACCGACGAAAACGGCGGGCGGGCGCGGGTTTAACCGCTGGTCGGGAACCCCAAGTTCACCCCTCCGTGACTGGGGTCCAACCACCGCGAGGTGACGGCCTTCGTGCGCGTATAGAAGTGGACGCCCTCCATCCCGTGCGCATGACTGTCACCGAACAGTGAGTCCTTCCAGCCGCCGAAGGAGTAGTAGGCCATCGGCACCGGGATCGGCACGTTGACGCCGACCATGCCGACCTCGACCTCGTTCTGGAACCGGCGCGCCGCCCCGCCGTCGTTGGTGAAGATCGCGGTGCCGTTGCCGTACGGGTTGGCCGAGATCAGCTCCATGGCCTCCTCGTACGAGCCGGACCGCACCACCGACAGCACCGGGCCGAAGATCTCGTCCTTGTAGGCGTCCATGTCCGGCGTGACGTGGTCGAGGACGGTCGGGCCGAGCCAGAACCCGTCCCCGGCGCCGCCGAGCACCTCGGGATCACGGCCGTCGACGGCGAGCGTGGCGCCCTGCGCGATACCGCTGTCCAGGTACGACGCCACCTTGTCGCGGTGCGCCCGCGTCACCAGCGGGCCCATCTCCGACTCGGCGTTGTCGCCCGGGCCGACCTTGAGCCCGGCGACCCGCTCCTTGACCTTGGCCAGCAGCTCGTCCCCGACCGGGTCGACGGCGACGACCACGGAGATCGCCATGCACCGCTCCCCCGCCGAGCCGAACCCGGCGGACACGGCCGCGTCGGCGGCGAGGTCGAGGTCGGCGTCCGGCAGCACCAGCATGTGGTTCTTCGCGCCGCCGAGCGCCTGCACCCGCTTGCCGTTCGCGGCCGCCGTCGAATAGATGTAGCGGGCGATCGGGGTGGAGCCGACGAAGCTGACCGCCTTGACGTCCGGGTGGTGCAGCAGCCCGTCCACCGCGGTCTTGTCGCCGTGGACGACGTTGAACACGCCGTCCGGCAGGCCCGCCTCGGCCCACAGCTCGGCGATCCGCACCGACGCCGACGGGTCCTTCTCCGACGGCTTCAGGACGAACGTGTTCCCGCACGCGATCGACACCGGGAACATCCACATCGGCACCATCGCCGGGAAGTTGAACGGCGTGATCCCGGCGGTCACGCCGAGGGGCTGCAGGATCGAGTACGCGTCGACCCGGGTCGACACGTTCTCCGAGAACCCGCCCTTGAGCAGGTGCGGGATGCCGCAGGCGAACTCCACGACGTCCAGTCCGCGGGCCACCTCGCCCGCCGCGTCCGACACGACCTTGCCGTGCTCGGACGAGATCAGCCGCGCCAGCTCGTCGCGGTGCTCGTTCACCAGCTCGCGGAACCTGAACAGCACCCTCGTGCGCTTCGACAGCGACGCGTCCCGCCAGCCGGGGAACGCGGCCTTCGCGGCCGCCACCGCGGCGTCGACCTCGGCCGGCGCGGCGAAGTCGACCGTCCCGGCGAGGCGTCCCGACGCGGGCTCGTAGATGTCGCCGCGCTGTGCCGACTGCCCGGCGAACGGCTTCCCGCCGATCCAGTGCGTGACGTGCTTACTCATCAAGTCGCCTCCTCCTCATCGTGGGGGCGGCCCCCACGCCCCCCGGTACTGCGTCCGCGTGACCTCGCTCCGTGCGGTCGCGCGGCGTCGATCGCGGGGCCGTCCCCGCTCCCCCCGGGTCCTCGGTCAGGACGCGTTGACGGCCTCAAGCGAGGCGATCAGGATGCCGAGGCCCTCGACGGCCTCGGCGTCGGTCAGGGTCATCGGCGGCGCCATGCGCACCACATTGCCGTACAGGCCGCCCTTGCCGATCAGCAGCCCCCGCTCGCGGGCCGCCTCCATCACCGCCGCGGCCAGCGGCGGGCTCGGCTCGCCGGTGGCCGGGTCGGCCAGCTCGACCGCGAACATCAGGCCCTTGCCCCGGACGTCCTTGACGATCGGCAGCCGCTCCGCCGCCGACGCCAGCCCGCCGATGATCGCCGCGCCCTGTTTGGCCGCGTTGGCCTGGAGGTCGTGGCCCAGGACGTAGTCGAGGGTCGCGTTCGCCGCGGCCATCGAGATCGGGTTGCCGCCGAACGTGGAGATCCCGAGGGCGTGCAGCCCGTCCATCAGGTCGCCGCGCGCGACGACGCCGCCGACCGCGAACCCGTTCCCGAGGCCCTTGGCGAAGGTCATCATGTCCGGGACGACGCCGTGGTTGCCGATGCCCCAGAAGCTCTGGCCCGTCCGTCCCCAGCCGGTCTGGACCTCGTCGGAGATCAGCAGGATGCCGTGCTCGTCCAGGACGCCCTTGTACGCGGCGAGCAGCCCGTCGGGCGGCATCGTGAACCCGCCGACGCCCTGGATCGGCTCGGCGATCAGCGCGGCGACGTCCCCGCTGGTCGCGGTGGCGAGCACGTGCCGAAGGTCCTGCACGCAGGCGTCGATGTACTGCTCGTCGGACATGCCCGCGAACTGCGGCAGCTGCCGGTCGGCGCCGTGCAGGAAGTGGACGTCCAGCGGCGAGAACGACACGTTCGCCCAGGCCCGGTTGCCGGTGACGGCCGTCGCGGCGAACGACCGGCCGTGGTAGCTCTGCCGCATCGCGAGGACCTGCTGGCTGCGACGCGCGTACGCGGCCAGCAGCAGCGCCGTCTCGTTCGCCTCCGTCCCGGAGTTGGTGAAGAACACCTTCGCGTCCGGGATGCCCGACACCCGGGCGATCTTCTCGGCCAGCTCGACCTGCCCCCGCAGCAGGTACGACGTGGAGGTGTGCACGACGCCGGTGGCCAGCTGCCGCTCCACCGCCTCCCGCACCTCCGGCACGTCGTACCCGAGCATGTTCGTGAGGATGCCCGTGAAGAAGTCGAGGTAGCCCTTCCCTTCGGCGTCGGTCACGCGGTTGCCCTTGCCGCCGACGATCTCGATGGGGTCCTGGTAGTTGAGCGCGACCCAGGACGGCATGACCGCCCGGTGGCGCTTGAGCAGATTCGCGTGTTCCGACATGCCTCAAGTCTTGTTCGCCCAGGCCGCCGCGAAAACCCGCAGAGTGTCAGGACACTCCCCGTCCCGTTAACGCTCTGCTGGCTGGGAGGGCGTGACAGTCTGTAACGACGCGATCCGCGCCGTTGACATTCTGTCCGGATAGGATCGCGGGTGATGCTGCCCACTGTCGACGACGTCCTCCAGCTCGACGCGGTCCGCCGCGGCCAGCCGCGCGTCGTCGCCGGCGCGGACCGCACCGGCAACCGGGTCCGCTGGGTGCACGTCGCCGAGGTCACCGACATCGCGCACCTGCTGCACGGCGGCGAGCTCGTCCTCACCACGGGGATCGCGCTGCCGGACGAGCCCGAACGCCTCCGCGCCTACATCTCCGAGCTCGCCGAGGTCGGGGTGAGCGGCCTGATGATCGAACTGGGCCGCCGCTACCTCACCGTGCTGCCGCCCGCGCTGGTCAGCGCCGCTGAAGACCACGGGCTGCCGGTGATCGTCCTGGCGCACGAGCCGGCGTTCGTGGACATCACCGAGTCCGTGCACGCCCGCATCGTGCAGGACCAGTTCGCCGAACTGCGCGCGTCCGAACAGCTCCACGAGATCTTCACGCAGCTGTCGGTGGAGGGCGCGTCGACCGACGAGGTCGTCCGGCAGGTCGCCTCGCTGGGCGGGCATCCGGTCGTCCTGGAGAACCTCGCCCACCAGGTCCTCGCCGCCGACGCGGGCGGCGCCGACCCGTCCGAGCTGCTGTCGGCCTGGGAGACCCGCTCGCGCGCCGTCCGTCCGGGCCGCCGCACCGGCTTCGACGCGTCGTCCGGCTGGCTGGTCACCATGGTCGGCGCCCGCGGGGAGGACTGGGGCCGCCTGATCATCGACCTCGGGGCGCCGCCGTCGCCCCGCGAGACGGTCCTGATCGAACGGGCCGCCACGACCCTCGCCCTCGGCCGCCTCCTCGACCGGCACGCCGAGAGCGTCGAACGCCAGGCGCACGGGACGATCATCGCCCGCATCCTCGCGCACGCCTACTCCGACCCGCAGGAGGCCGCGGCCCGCGCCCGCGCCCTCGGCGTCCCGCTGTCGGGCCGCCGCCTGCTCGGCGTCGTGCTCCGCCACCGGGGCCCCGCGACGTCCGCCCCGCCGGTCGGGGAGCTGTCCGCGCTCGCCGAGACGGCCGCCGCCGCCTGCAAGGACGCCCGCCTCGCCGCGCTCGTCGGCGTCCTGGACGAGGGCGGCCCGCACGCCCGCGTCGGCGTGCTGGCCTCCCTGCCCGCCCGCGCCGACGTGGAGACGGCCCTCACCGAGGTCGCGACCCGCATCCGCAAGCAGTCCGGCGAAACCGTCATGGCCGCGGGCTCGGTCGTCGAGACGATCCGCGACGTCCGCCGCTCGTTCCTGGAGGCCGAGCAGGTCGCCGACGTCGCCGCCCGCGGCCCCGGCGCCCGCCTCTTCTACCGCCTGCCCGACCTGCGGCTGCGCGGCCTCCTGCACCTGCTCCGCGACGACGCCCGCGTCCAGACCTTCGTCGAACGCGAACTCGGCCCGCTCCTGGAGTACGACGCCCAGCGTGGCAGCGACCTGACCCGCATCCTGGAGCTGTACCTCGAATCGGGCCGCAACAAGGCCGTCGCCGCCCAGCAGGCCCACCTGTCCCGGCCCGCGTTCTACGAGCGCCTTCGCCGCATCGAACGCGTCCTGGACGCCGACCTCGACGACGTCGAGTCCTGCGTCTCCTTCCACGTCGCCCTGCTGGCGCTGAGCTCCGTCCGCTGGGAACGTCCCTGACCAGGCGCCATCAGGCGAACACCGCCCGCGGCGGGGCCCGCCGCGTTTACGCTTCGTTGCATGACGGACGCGGCGTTGCATGTGCATCGGTATGGGGATTCGGCGGGCGATCCGCTCGTCATGCTGCACGGGATCACAGGCCATGGCGGGCGCTGGCACCGGACGGCCGAGCGCCATCTGGCCGACCGGCTCGTCCTGGCCCCCGACCTGCGCGGGCACGGGCACTCGCCGCACGAGCCGCCGTGGACGGTCGAGCAGCACGTCGCCGACCTGCTGACCACGCTCGATATCGAGGGCGTCGAACGGGCCGACGTCGTCGGGCACTCCTACGGCGGGCTGATCGCCCTGCATCTGGCCAGGACCGCGCCGCGCCGCGTGCGGCGCCTCGTCCTGCTCGACCCGGCGATCGGCCTGGACCCCGCGAAGGCCGCCGGGGAGGCGCGCGGCCACATGACGCCGGTGACGTTCGGCGACGCCGCCGAGGCACGGGCGTCCCGCGCGGCGCGCTGGCGGGAGGCGTCGGACGAGACGCTGGACGACGAGCTCGCCGAGCATCTCCAGCACGGGGCGGACGGCAGGCTCCGCTGGCGGTACGAACCGGCCGCGACCGTCGCCGCGTACTCCGACATGGCGCGGCCGCACGTCCCGCCGCCCGTGGGCGTCCCCACCCATCTGGTGATCGCGACCCAGGCCGACCTGGTGCGGCCCGAGTTCGTCGTGGACTGCCGCACGGCGCTCGGCCCGGACCTCGCCATCAGCGAGATCGAGGGCGGGCACATGCTCTACGTCGACCGCCTGGACGAGACGGGCGCGTTGCTCAGCGGGTGGCTCGGCGAAGACGCCGGCGGCCGGTGAACGGCGGCAGCGTCAGCGGGGTGTGCAGCCCCGGCCGGGCCTCGGCCACCTCGGGAAGAGCGTTGACCAGCCGCAGCGCGGCCGCGAGCGCCGAGGGGACGGACGGGTCGGCGGCGCCGGGGCTGGCGACGTCCAGCCGCCACGGCGGCTCGCCGGCGATCTCGACACGGTGGCCGCCGGGCTCGCCGAACGGCGGCGCGGGCCAGTGCGGGGCGAGATCCTCGCGCAGGCGAACCACCTGCTCGACGGTGATCACGGGACGTCCGCCGAGCATGCCCGACACCTGAGATCTCAAGGCGGCCGTCGTCCCCTTGGCGATCCTTCCGGCGGGCACGTCGAACGACTCGGGCGCCGGGCACAGCTCGTGGGACTCTTCGAGACCGTCCAGCGGCACGGCCAGCCGCTCGGCGAGGAGCCTGATCATCGGCCCCCACCGCGCCGCGGGCGCCCCCGCCCGCACGATCGGCGGCCGATGCCCGATCGGCCCGCCGAACCCGTACTCGCGATCGGCGCCGCGCCCGGCGCGCGCGATCTCGGTGATCTTGACGGCGTCCAGGTGCACGCTGGCACCGCTGAGCACCAGCGGAACCAGGTCGATCATGGGGCCCGGCCCGGTGGTGAGGCAGGCGGCGCCGCCGGTGGCGCAGGCCGCGCGGAACCGCCGGATGACGGCCTGGTCGGCGGACGGCGGATGCACCATCGCGGTCAGCGCGTCCGACACCACCCCGGCGCCGGACTCCAGGACGCGGCACACGTCGTCCACGACCCGGCCCCGGGCCGTATGGCTGATCACGTGGGGCCGCAGGGCGAGCAGCTCCGCGGGGTCCTCGGCGGCCAGCACCCCGGTGGGACGGCCGGTCCCGGCCAGCTCGGCGGCGTCCAGCCCTGCCCCGCGGTGATCGCCGGTCACGACCCCGGCGAGTTCGAGATCCGGGTGCTCGATGATGGCCCGCAACGCCTGCCTGCCCAGATGCCCCGTCCCCCAATGGCCGACAAGGTACGACATGCCACCCCATTTCTGACCAAGCGTTCGGTCAAGTGCGCGCATTGTAAGCAGGGCATTCCCGCCAGGACGAGACCCGGCCGGGACGTACATCGGTGGACAGCCGGGCACAACCATCTGGTGACACTTCGCACTGGTCCGCGCACGTTCGGGGTGGAGGAGGAGCTGCTCCTCGTCGATCCCGCGACCGGCGTGCCGCAGGCGGTCTCCGGCTCCGTCATCCGGTACGCCCAGAGGCACGACGAGCTGTTCCTCACCGGCGGGCGGCGCTCGAAGTCGCTGCAGACCGAGTTGCAGCGCGAGCAGCTGGAGACGGCCACCCCGGTCTGCACGTCCCTCGCGGAGATCTCCGAGCACGTCAGGTCGGCGCGGCTGGCGGCGGCGCAGTCGGCCGCCGGGGTCGGCGTCTCGGTGGCGGCGCTCGCGACGTCGCCGGTCGCCGTCCGCCCGTCGCTGACCCCGACGAACCGCTACCAGCGCATGTCGAGCGCCTACGGGGCCACCGCCGACCAGCAGCTGACCTGCGGCTGCCACGTCCATGTCGGCATCGAGTCGGCGGACGAGGGCGTCGCCGTCCTGGACCGGATCCGTCCCTGGCTGCCGCCGCTGCTGGCCCTCAGCGCGAACTCGCCGTTCTGGCAGGGCGCCGACACCGGCTACGACAGCTGGCGCCACCAGGTGTGGGGACGCTGGCCGTCCAGCGGCCCGACGGAGCTTTTCGGCTCCGCCAAGGCGTACCGCACCACGGTCGAGGCGCTGCTCGCCACCGGCGCGCTCCTGGACGAGGGCATGATCTACTTCGACGCGCGGCTGTCACGGCACTACCCGACCGTGGAGATCCGGGTCCCGGACGTGTGCCTGAACGCCGACGACGCAGTGCTGATGGCCGCGCTCGTCCGGGCGTTGGTCGACACGGCCGCCGGCGCCTGGCGCGACGGCGACCCGCCCGACCCGGTACGGGCCGACCTGATGCGGCTGGCGATGTGGCGCGCCGGACGGTCCGGGCTGCGGGACGACCTCGTCCACCCGTCCACCCGCCGCGCCGTCCCCGCCCACCAGGTCGTTGGCGCGCTCCTCGACCACCTGGCCCCGGCCCTCGACCGCTCAGGCGACCTCGACGCGACGACCCGCATGCTGCACGGCGTCCTAGAACGCGGCAACGGCGCCCAGTTCCAGCGGGCCGTCCACACCCGGACCCAGAACGTCACAGCGGTCGTGGAAGAAGCCGTCCAACACACCGTCCCCGCCTAGGAACCCTGCCAGAATCCCCCAATGCCCCACCTTGACGACACCGCCCTGGAACGCTCCCCGGTCGTCGCCAACACCTTCATGAACCGCGAGCGCACCCTCGCCGCCTACACCCGCGAACTGGGCATCGACGTCCTGGAAGAGATCGGCTCCGGCCGCTGGCTGGACCTCTGCTGCGGCACGGGCCGAGCGCTGATCGAGGCCACCACAGAACTCCCCGCCGATGCAGAACTCATCGGCGTAGACCTGGTGGACCACTTCGTCCAAGGCAATCCCCCACCCTCCCTGCGACTGATCACCGCCTCGGTCACGACCTGGACTCCCGGCACCCCGTCCGACCTGATCACCTGCGTACACGGCCTGCACTACGTAGGCGACAAACTCCGCCTCCTAACCCGAGCCGCCTCATGGCTGACCGGCCAGGGCCTGCTGATCGCCAACTTCGACCCCCAAAGCATCCGCCTCCCCGACAACACCCCAGCGGGCCGCCGTCTCATCACCGCCCTACGCCAAGCAGGCTTCACCTACACCCCCCGCCACCACCGCATCTCCCTACGCGGCCCCCGAAAGATAGAGCTCCCCTACACCTACCTAGGCGCCGACGACCAGGCCGGCCCGAACTACACAGGCCAACCCGCCGTCAACAGCATCTACCACCCCACCACGTAACCCACTGACCGGGACGAGTCACATCCAACGTCCCTGAACGAAACCCCAGCCGGAGCCACGGGTCGTGCGGCCGGAGGCCCTCCAGGGCCGGAGGTCGCACGACCCGACGGCGGTTCCAGGGGGTCGCCCCCTGGACTAGCCAGCGCGCTTCTGGAAGGGGAGGTAGCGGTCTGCGCGGCGGGAGCGGGCCAGGAGGCCGGTGGACTCCACGGCGAGGATGCGGTCGAAGCGGAAGGCGCGGACGCCGCGGCGCATGCGGCACCAGCCGACCAGGTACCAGTGGTCGCGGTGGACGAGGCAGGTGACGGGCTCGACCTCGCGGATCGTGACGTTGGCGGCTGCGTCGCCGTAGCAGAGCCGGACGACGCGGTGCTCGGTGATGGCGGCGGCGATCACGCGGGCGCGGTCGGAAGTGGCGGCGTCGAGGGGGCGGGTGAGGGTGGCGAGCGTGGTGGTGACCACGTCGTCGTGGGGGGCGGCGTCGAGGAGGGTGTGCAGGGCGCGGCGCGCGGTGGTGGCCTGCGGCCCGGCGCCGAGGTGCGCGAGGGAGAGCGCGAGTGCGGAGATCTCCGCCGCGGAGAGGGCGGCGGGTGCGGTGGTGGAGGTCTGCGGGTGCGTCGCGACGTTCGCCATGGTTCGATCATACGTTCGAACACTGACATTTTGGAGTGCGCGGGGGCAGTCGGATCGAGTCACATGACTCAGCTCGGGGTCCCGGACGACGATGATCGGCATCGCGGTTGAGAAGGCGACCTCGGATGGTGAAAACTTGGGCACCAAAACATGCTCTATTTGGGGGAATCGGGGCGAACATGGGCCGAGCATGGACCGGCGTTGAGTGAGTGACGCGCGGACGGGCCGGCCCCCCATGAGCCGAGACGAGGCGGACCGCGCCCTCGCGCGGCTCCGCGACGAGCGGGAGCGCATCAGCGCGGCGCTCCTCGAACTGGAGGCCCACCAGGGCTACCAGCTGCTGGAAGGGGCGGCGCTGGACGGCGAGACGCTGCGCGTGCGGTCCGAGGTGCGGGCGGGCCTGGCCTCGCTGTGGGCCCTGTTCGACGCCTACGGCCGCACGCTCGGCGCGGCCGAGGAGCTGCGGGCCCGCCATGCCAGGCCGGGGCAGGCGCAGCTCAAGGAGCTCACCTGGCTGCTCGCGGGCCCGTCGGTGGAACTGCCCGCCGAGGAGGTGCCGCTGGAGCGGCGGACGCTGCTGTCCGTCCCGTCCGGCGAGAAGCTGACGCTGCGGGCGGCGGTGGAGCGGATGACGCCGCTGTATGAGGAGGCCGCGCGGGCGGTCGCGGCGCTGGACTCGGTCTGGTCGGCGCTGCTGTCGCGGCTCGCCGAGGTGGAGGCGGAGCGGCGGGCGGCGGAGGAGCTGCTGGCGTCCCTCGGCGGGACGGAGCCCGAGCTGGACCGGCTCCGCGCCGATCTCGCGGGCGTCGCCACCGTGGTGCGGAGCGACCCGATGGCGCTGGCGCGCGACGGCCGCGCCGACACCGGGCGGCTGGACGCAATCCGGACGGGGCTCGCCGAGGTGCGCCGCGGCCTGGCGGAGGCGGAGCGGCTGCGGGACGGGTTCGCCGACCGGCTGCGCGGTGTCGCCGCCGTCCTGGAGCGGCTGCGCGAGACGGAGGCGGAGGCCCGCCGGGTCCGCGACGAGGTCCTCGCCAAGATCGTCAAGCCGACGCTGCCCGATCTGCCCGAGCTGTCGCCCGCGCTGGCCGACCGGCTCGCCGCGGTGTCCCGGCCGTCGCACGGCACCGGCTGGAGCGACCTGGCGGAGCGGGTCGCCCACCTGGAGCGGGCGGTGAACGACGCGCTGGAACGGGCGCGCGAGACCACCGGCGTGATCCGCGGGCTGCTGGAGCGGCGCGAGGAACTGCGCGGCCGGCTGGAGGGGTACCGGGTGAAGGCTGCGAGACTCGGTCACGCCGAGGACACCGAGCTGGCCAGGATCTACGAGCAGGCCCGCGAGCTGCTGTGGACGTCCCCCTGCGATCTGCGAAAGGCGACCGTGACTCTGTCGGGATACCAGCAGGCCATCAACGCGCGGGCGAAGGGAGTGGAACGTTGAGCCAGTGCACCGAGCCGGGCTGCACCGGAACCATTGACGGCGGATACTGCAACCTCTGCGGCACGGCCGCGGCGTCCATTCCGGTGCCCGCCTCGTCCGGGGCGCCGCTCGTCTCGTCCGGGGCACCCCCGGCCCCGGCCGCGCCGCCGCCGGTCCCGGCCGCGCCGAACGCGTGCGCGCAGCCCGGATGCACCGGGACGATCACGGACGGCTACTGCGATATCTGCGGCAACCCGCCGGCGAGCACTCCAGGCACCTCCGGCGGTTCGAGCGCCCCAGGAGTGCCCGCCCCACGGCCGGCGGTCGCGCTGCCCCCCGACGCGTGCCGCATGCCCGACTGCGCCGGGACGATCATGGACGGCTACTGCGACGTGTGCGGCAACGCGCCCGCCCACACGACGCTCACGGCGCGGGCGGGCGCGTCCGGCAGCCTGGGCACGGCGGGCACGGTGGGCAGCACGCGGACGGGCAGCACCCGCACCGGGTCGTCGCGCTCGTCGGCCCGCCGCGGCATGCTCGGCGCCGGGCTGGTCGAGGTGCCGAGGGTCCCGACCCGGGATCCGTCCACCGCGGTGATGAGCGACCCGCAGGTCTCGGAGGGCAAGCGCTTCTGCAGCAACTGCGACAACCCCGTCGGCCGGGGGCGCGGCGGGCAGCCGGGCCGCACCGAGGGCTTCTGCGCCAAGTGCCGCACCAGGTTCTCCTTCACGCCGAAGCTCAGGCCGGGCGAGCTGGTCGGCGAGCAGTACGACGTGCTCGGCTGCCTCGCCCACGGCGGCCTCGGCTGGATCTACCTCGCCAAGGACCGCAACGTCAGCGACCGCTGGGTGGTGCTCAAGGGCCTCCTGGACACCGGCGACGAGGACGCCAGGCTCGCCGCGGAGGCCGAGCGCAAGGCCCTGGCCGAGGTCGAGCACCCCAACATCGTCAAGATCTACAACTTCGTCAAGCACGACGGCGACGAGTACATCGTCATGGAGTACGTGGGCGGCCAGTCGCTCAAGGACATCCTGCTCCAGCAGCCGCAGCCGCCGGGCGAGAAGCATCTCCCGCTCGCGCAGGCCATCGCGTACGGCCTTGAAGTGCTGCGCGCGTTCGAGTACCTGCACGCGCAGGGCCTGGTCTACTGCGACTTCAAGCCGGACAACGTGATCCAGTCCGAGGAGCAGTTGCGGCTGATCGACCTCGGCGGCGTCCGGCGGCTGGACGACCCGGGCGGCGCGATCTACGGCACGGTCGGATACCAGGCGCCGGAGATCGCCGACGCCGGGCCGTCCGTCTCGTCCGACCTGTACACGGTCGGGCGGGCGCTGGCGGTGCTGAGCTTCCCGTTCCGCGGCTTCACCCGGACGTTCACGAACTCGCTGCCGGACCGCTCGCAGGTCCCGGTGCTCCAGCGGTTCGAGTCGTTCGACCGTTTCCTGCGCCGGGCGACGCACAACGACCCGGAGCACCGGTTCCAGGACGCGGCGGAGATGGCCGAGCAGCTCACCGGCGTGCTGCGGGAGGTCCTGGCGGCCGAGGACGGCGTGCCGCGTCCGGCCGCGTCCGGGCTGTTCGGGCCCGAGCGGTTCGCGACGCGGATGGCGGGCGGCGAAGCCGGCGAGTCGGCGCTGCCGCCCGTCCCGCCGGCGGTGGCCGCGGCGGCGCTGCCGGTGCCGCTGGTGGACGCGTCCGACCCGGCCGCCGCGTTCGTCTCGGGCCTCAGCGCGCTGGAGCCCGAGCAGGTCGTGGAGACGGCGAAGAACGCGCCGGAGCGCACGCCGGAGGTGCGGCTGGCGCTCGCCCGCGTGAAGATCGAACTGGGCGCGGCGGCCGAGGCGGAGGAGCTGCTGGACGAGCTCTACGCCGAACGTCCGGGCGACTGGCGGATCGACTGGTACCGCGCCGTCGGGTTCCTCGCGCAGGGCCGGGTGACCGAGGCCGCGCCCTGGTTCGACCGGCTGTACGGGTTGCTGCCCGGCGAGGCGGCTCCGAAGCTGGCCCTGGCCTACTGCCGGGAGCAGACGGCGCCGCACGAGGCCGTCCGCCTGTACGAGACGGTGTGGCGCACCGACCAGAGCTACATCACCGCGGCGTTCGGTCTCGCCCGCGTGCATCTGGCGGCGGGCGAGCGGGCCGCGGCCGTCGCCGCGCTCGACTCGGTCCCGAAGATCTCGATCCGGTACCTGCCCGCGCAGGTGGCGGCGGTCGCGACCGTCGTGCGCGGGCGCGCCCCGGCCGACCTCACGGCGGCCGAGCTGGTCGCCGCCGGTGACCGCCTCACCGCCGTCGACCTGGACGGGGAGCGCCGCGACCGGCTGGCCGCCGAGGTCCTGGAGGCCGCGCTGGACTGGCTGCTCGACGGGCCTGGCGCGGCGGACGGGACGCGGGGCGGCGCCGTCCTCGGCACCCCCCTCGCCGAGACCCAGCTGCGCCGCCTGCTGGAGTCGACGTACCGGGAGCTGGCGAAACGCTCCCGGGACCGGGACGAGAGCCGCCGGCTCGTCGACTCCGCCAACGCCGTCCGCCCGAGGACGCTGCTGTGACCGGCGACCAGCACGCGGCGAAGGCGGCGGAGCCGTCCTGCCCGGCGTGCGGCGAGATGGTGTACGCGGGCGAGATCTTCTGCGAGGAGTGCGGCCACCGCCTCGCCGACGCCCCGCCGCCCGCCGCCGAGGCGGGCGCGGCCGGGGGGCCAGACGCGACGGGCTCGTCCTCGCCGTCGTCTGGCCGCGCGTCCGCGGGCCCGTGCACGAGCTGCGCCGGTACGGCGATCGACCCGGAGGGCTACTGCGAGTCCTGCGGGATGCGCCAGCCCGCCGAACGCGACCACATCGAGATCGAGATCCACGGCGGCACGGGCGGGAACGGGACGCGGCCGGTGGTCGCGGCGGGCGCGAGCGACCGCGGACGCCGCTACAGCCGCAACGAGGACGCCATCGCCATCGCCGTCCACTCCGCCGGTGTCGCGGCCGTGGTGTCGGACGGCGTCGGCTCGTCGCAGCGTCCCGACGACGCCTCCCGCACCGCCGCCGAGACGGGCGCCGCCGAACTCGTCGCGCGCCTCGACTCCGGCGAGGACCCAGAGGCCGCGACCCGCGCCGCCGCGCTGCGGGCCGCGTCCGCCGTCGCCGAGCTGGCCACGTCCCCGGCGGACGCCCCGTCGTGCACCTACGTGTCGGCGGTGACGCGCGGCGCGGCGGTCACGGTCGGCTGGATCGGCGACAGCCGCGCCTACTGGCTGTCGGCGGACGGCGCCGTCGAACCCGGCGAGGACGGAACACCGCCCGACCCCGGCGCCCCCTACCCCGACACGGCGGAGGTGAGCACCGGCGACATGGCGGAGCTCGGCCCGTCCCGCAGGCTCACCGACGACGACTCGTGGGCCGCGTACATGGTCGCGGAGGGCTCGCTGACCGAGGCGGAGGCCGAGCAGCACCCGAACGCGCACGTCATCACGGCCTGGCTGGGCGCGGACGCCGGGGAGGTCGGCCCGCACGTCGCCTCGTTCCGTCCGGCGGGCCCCGGCACGCTGCTGGTGTGCAGCGACGGCCTCTGGAACTACTTCCCGGCGGCCCGCGACCTCGCGGAGCTCCTGGCCGCCGGCCCCGGCCACACACCCACCCCGGACGGCGCCGGACCCGCAGGCGCGGGCGTCGCGCCACCGCCGGATCCGGGGCACGATCCGGCGGCCGATCCGCTCGGCGTCGCGCGGACGCTGGTCCGCCACGCGCTGGACGCGGGCGGCCGGGACAACATCACCGTCGCCGTCATCCCGCTTCCGTCCCCCGCCGCCCCGCAGAGCCGCATCCACGAGAGCACGACGCAGAGCACGGAGCAGCCCCGATGAGCGAGCAGCCGCAATTCACCGTCAAGATCGACCAGAACAAGTTCCTGCCCGAGGGCGGCCGCGAGGTGCACGCCATCGTGTCCGTGGAGGCCGCGGTGGCCGAGGGTGCCGTGGCGGCGGTCCCGGCGTCGACCAGCGCGTCCGAGGTCATCATCATCGACACCTCCGGGTCGATGTCCTATCCCGACACCAAGCTGCGCGCGGCGGTCAAGGCGGCGAAGGTCGCGATCGACACGCTGCGCGACGGCGTCGAGTTCGCGGTGATCTCCGGTTCCAACACCGCGAAGATGGTGTTCCCGGCGCAGCCCGGCCTGGTCGCCGCGTCCCCGCAGAGCCGGGAGCAGGCCAAGGTCGCGCTCAACAAGCTGAAGGCGTCCGGCGGCACCGCGATCGGCTCCTGGCTGCGGCTCGCCGACGAGCTTTTCGACAAGGCGCGGGGCGGGCTCCGGCACGCGATCCTGCTGACCGACGGCAAGAACCAGCACGAGACGGCCGAGGAGCTCGACGCCGTCCTGTTCCGCTGCGACGGCCGGTTCGTGTGCGACTGCCGCGGCGTCGGCACCGACTGGGAGGTCGCCGAGCTGCGCAAGGTCGCCTCCGCGCTGCTCGGCAGCGTCGACATCGTCGCCGACCCCGCCGGGCTTGAGGCGGACTTCCGGGCGATGACGGAGGCGGCGATGGGCAAGTCCGTCGCCGACGTCGCGCTGCGCGTGTGGACGCCGCAGACGGCGACCCTCCGGTTCGTCAAGCAGGTCCTGCCGTCGGTGGAGGACCTGACCGGCAAACGCGTCGAGACGGCGCCGCAGGCCGGTGACTACCCGCTCGGCGCGTGGGGCGCCGAGAGCCGCGACTACCACGTCTGCGTCGAGGTGCCGCCCGGCGAGGTCGGCAAGGAGCTGCGCGCCGCGTGGGTGAAGCTCGTCGTCCCCGGCGCGCCCGGCGAGGAGGCGCGGGTCCTCGCGAGCGGGAACGTCCTCGCGCAGTGGACGGACGACGAGGCGCAGTCCACCAGGATCAACGCGCGGGTGGCGCACTACACCGGGCAGGCCGAGCTCGCCACCGCCATCCAGGAGGGCCTCCAGGCCCGCAAGGACGGCGACATCGACACCGCGACCGCGCGGCTCGGCCGGGCCGTGGTGCTGGCGAACGAGGCGGGCAACGACGAGATCACCTCGATGCTGCGCCGGGTCGTGGACGTCGTCGACGAGGCGACCGGGACCGTCCGGCTGAAGCGCGACGTCGACAAGGCCCACGAGATGGAGCTCGACACCCGCTCCAGCAAGACCGTCCGGACGCGCAAGGACGAGACCGTCACCACCCGCAGGGGCGAGGGCTGAGCATGGCGAGCTGCCCCAACGGACACACCTCGCAGGCGTCGGACTACTGCGACGTCTGCGGCGAGCGCATCGGCCCGTCCTCCCCCGCCTCCCCGTCCGGCGGGGGCACGGGCCCGTCCGGTCCGCAGAGCGCGCCGGGCGCGCCCGCCGCGCGGGGCGGCGCGCGCGGCCAGGGCGGCGGGCCGACGCCGTGTCCCGACTGCGGGACGCCCGGCAGCGACCGCTTCTGCGAGGCGTGCGGCTACGACTTCGCGACCGGCGGCGGCAAACCGACACCGCGCACCGCCCCGGCGAGCCCCGCCCCGCCCCGCCCCGAGGCGCCGGCGCCCCCGGCACCGGGCCCCGGGCCGTCCCAACCAATGCCCGCGGTGCCCATCCCCAGCCCACGCCCGGGAACAAGCCCCACGGTGGGCACTACGGCGGGCACGACCGGAACGGCGGGCACAGCGGGAACGGCAGGCACGGCCGGTACGGGCCCGTCGGCAGGCACCGGCCCATCGGCGGGCACCGGCCCGTCGGCGGGCACCGGCCGCACGTCCGGAACGGGCGGAACGGGTTGGACGGCGATCGTGACGGCCGACCGCGACTACTACAACACGGTCATCGCCGAAGAGGGCCCCGACTCGGCCGCCCTCACGTTCCCGCCGTACGCGCCCGAACGGCGGATCCCGCTCGCCGGGCGGGAGGTCCGCATCGGGCGGCGCAGCTCGTCGCAGCCTTCCCCGCCCGAGATCGACCTGCGGGAGCCGCCCGAGGACCCGGGCGCCTCGCACGTCCACGCCGTCCTGCTGGCCAAACCGGACGGCACCTGGACGCTCGTCGACCCCGGTTCCACCAACGGGACCTGCATGAACGGGTCCCTGGACCCGATACCGAACAACGTGGAGGTCCCGGTTTCCGAGGGCGACCGGATCCACGTCGGCGCGTGGACCACCATCAGGCTCATCCGAGGCGAGGCGACATGACGGCCGTCGAGCAGGCTCCAGCGGCGGGACAGCCCGCCTCCTCCCCGCAGCCGCATCCCGGGCAGCGGCCGGGCACTCCCGCGCGGCGGCGTCCCACCGGACGGCTCTGGCGGACGCCCGAGACGTCCCCGACCGGAGTCGGGCGGCTGGTGCCCCGCACCGTCGCCGCCCGCGTCCGGGCGCTGACGGCGGCCGCGACCGTCCTGCTCGTGGCGCTGCTGGCGGTGTCGTGGTGGGCGATCGCGAACGCCCGCGAGGGCGTCCGGGTGATCGGGCAGGACGCGGGCCCGCAGGTCGTCGCGACCGGCGACCTGTACTTCCAGCTCACCGACATGGACTCGCAGCTCGCCAACGCGCTGCTGATCGGCGGCGCGGCGGGCGGCGGCCGCGACCAGGCCCTCGCCCGCTACAACGAGAACCGGCAGAAGGCGGGCAACGCGCTGCTCAAGGCCGCGAAGCTCGCCGACGAGCGGACCGAGGACAACACGGCCCGCGACGTCCTCGACGCGCTGGGCCGCTACGAACGGCTCGCCGGGCAGGCGCTGCTGCTCGACCAGCAGTCCGGGCACGCGTCAGGGCCGCCGTCGCAGAAGGTCATCGACATCTACCGGCAGGCGACGGACCTGATGAAGCTAGACCTGCTGCCCAAGGCGTACAACCTGACGCTCGACAACGGCACCCTCGTCCGGCACACGTACGAGGACAAGCGCTCCGCCGTCCTCACCGGCCGGACCTGGATCCTCGTCACGGGCCTGGCGCTCCTGGCCGTCCTCGTCGCCTTCCAGCTGTTCCTGGCCGCGCGTTTCCGCCGCCTCCTGAACGTGCCGCTGGTGGCGGCCACGCTCGGCACTTTCGCCCTGGTCGTGGCGGGCACCGCGATGCTGTCCGGGCAGGCGGACCATCTCCGCAAGGCCAAGGAGGAGGGTTTCGACTCGATCCTGGCCCTTTCCCGGACGCGCGCCATCAGCAACAGCGCCGCCGCCGACGAGACCCGCTTCCTGCTGGATCCGGGGCGGGCGGACGCCTACGAGCAGGTCTATCTGAGCAAGTCCCAGACCGTCCTGTACCTGAAGGCCGGGAACCTGGCCGAGTACAACGCCGCCGTCCAGAAGAACCTGTCGTTCGAGCCGGGACGCGCGCCGTTCCTCGGTTTCCTGGGCACGGAGGCCAACCGCCCCACCGAGTCGGACGAGCGGCAGGCGCAGATGGTGGACGCGCTCAACAAGGTCATCAAGGACTACCAGAAGGTGCAGTCGAACGACCGGCAGATGAGGACCCTCGTCCACGGCGGCAAGCGGGACGCGGCCGTCGCCGCCCGCGGCGCGTCCGCCGCCGACTTCACCGAGTACGACCGGTCGCTGCAGAACCTCGCCAAGATCCACCAGACGGCGTTCGACGAGGCCGTGGCCGACGGCGACGACGGCACGAGCGGCTGGTACGGCGTCCTGCCGATCGCGGGAGTCGTGATCGCGTTGCTCGTGCTCGTCGGCGTCCGCCCCCGCCTGGCGGAGTACCGGTGGTCGAAGTGACCCGCCCCGGACTGCGCAGCCGCACCGCGACGGCCGTCCTGGCGGCGACGGCCCTCCTTTCGACGGGCACCGCCGCCTGCGGCATCGCGGACGCCGGCGAGAACTCCGTCGCCGTCAAGGACACGCTCGTCATCGGCGTCAACGCCGACCAGCCGGGCGTCGGCGAGCGCACCGCCGGCGGCTCGTTCGCGGGCTTCGACATCGACATCGCCCAGGAGATCGCCGGGCGGCTCGGCGTCGCGCCCGCGAACCTGACGTTCAAGCAGGTCGGCTACGACACGCGCGACAAGCTGGTCCAGGACAGCGACGTCGACCTCGTCGTCGCCAGCTACTCCATCACGCCCGAACGCAAGGTGAACGTGGCGTTCGCGGGCCCGTACTACGTCGCGCACCAGGACGTCCTCGTCCGCGCGGCCGACGCCGCCGAGATCCGGAGCATCCACGACCTGAAGGGGCGGCGGCTCTGCAAGGTGGCCGGTTCGGTGTCGTTCCCGCGCGTCCACGACGAGCAGGGCGTCGCCGCGCTGCCCGTCGACGCCGGCGGCTACGCGCGGTGCCTCACCGACCTGACGGCCGGCCGGCTGGACGCGGTGTCGACCGACGACGTGATCCTCGCGGGCCTCGCCGCGAAGGCGTCCGGAAGCGGCCAGAAGCTCAAGATCGTGAACGCGCCGTTCACGGACGAGCCGTACGGCGTCGCCATCAGGAAGTCCGACGTGGACGGCTGCGAGGCGGTCAACGAGGCCATCACCGAGATGTACCAGGACGGCACCGCGTCCCGGCTGCTGCGCAAATGGTTCGCGCCGGCCGGACTCAAGGTCACCACGACCGTGCCGCAATTCGAGGGCTGTGTCTGAATTTCGTGACCGAGAGCGAAACAGTGGTTACGGAATGGTGCGGGAAGGGCAGGTGAGACCGGCTGGTCACTGAGATCAGTCGGTTACGTAAGTGCCCATCGGCGCGCGCGATCGTAAGTTATGGTCGCGATCAAAACCCGGTCCGGTAATCACCATCACGTCCGAGGAGTCCCATGACGACGCTCGTCCTGGTCGTGCTGTGCTTCGTGGTGGGGGCGCTCGAACTCTACGCGGGCAAGCAGAGCCGGGACCAGGCGCACGCCTTCTCCCGCCGGATCGAGGAGCTGAACGAGCAGGTCACAAAGCAGAACAATGTCCTGGTCACGGTCGGCGAACAGCTCACCGCCGAACTGTCGCGGGTCAAGCAGGACGTGCTGCCCGCCCTCGACACCCGGCTCCGGCAGAACACCGGGCAGGTGGAGGAGCTCGCGGGCCTCGTCCACCAGGCCGACGAGTTCCTGCGGACGCAGGCCGGCCGGCTCCGCGACCTCGAACAGCAGCGGATCACGCTCGCCGCGCTGCGCCGGAAACTGACCGAGGTCGAGACGTCCGTCCGCGCCGTCACCCGCACGGGCGGCGGCGCCGCCGACGGCAGGGTCGAGGTCGCCCTCGACCGGCTCGCCGACCTCGAACGCGGCGGCGCGGAGATCCTGGAGCTCCAGCGCGCCCTCACCCGCACCCTCGAAGACGTCGAGGACGTCGTCGCCGAGCTGCTCCAGTTCACCGAGGGCGAGCTGGACGACACCGTCACCGCCGCGCTCACCGGCCGTCCCCGCGCCCACGGCGACGCCGTCACCGCCACCGGCCGCCTCTGGACGCGCGACGAGCAGCTCGACGAGATCCTCGCCGAGATGTACGAGCGATGCGTCCGGGCGAGCCGTCTGAACGTCCGGTTCCGCACCGCCGAGGGCCCCAACGGCGACGCCCCCGGCTCCCCCGAACGCCGCCGCTACTTCCTCGGCGGCCAGGCCGCCGACGACCTCGCCGGCGCCTTCAGCGCGCTGCTCATCTCGACCGGCGCCGACCTGCCGAACAACGGCACCACCGCCACCAGACGCGGCCTGGCCCGGGTCGAACCGGGCGTCCCTCCCGGCGTCGAACCCACCCGCGCCCCAGAGGACGAGGCCGCCCTCAAATCCCTCCTCCGGACGCTCTCGGAAAGCTCGGGCGCCGTCGCCCAGATTGGCCCGCTCTTGGCCGTCCGGACACGCGACGAACTCCTGTGCGCCGTCCTGACCGCCGCGCAGTCATTGGAACTGGAAAGCGACGAGGTCTTCTGGGACCCGCTAGCCGCAACCGTCCGCCTACGCCGCCTCCCCTCCCACCAACTTTGGGACCTCACCACCTGGTCCACCCCATAAACCCCGCCCTGAGAAGCCAATCCAAGAGGCGACACCCCTAAACGACCCTCGTCATTCCTTGGGTTACGCACCAAACGAAATCACGGCCGCCACCAGCCCAGGCATCCAAAAACCAGCGTCACCCCGGCCTGGCCGCGTCAACACCAGACCACCGACCCCGCGAAACGCCCCACCCCGCGAAACACCGCCCGGTCAACCAACCAACCAGCCTCAGCACTCATGAAAGACGACACCCGGCGAGCCACCTACGAGAGACACCCACCGCCCGCCGGCGCCCACGAAACCCCACCTCGCCAAGCAGCACGCCAAACGCCAAGCACGCAAGACGACGACGCCCCTTAGGGCGACGCCCCCGGCGACGGCCGATCCTGCGGCGGGGCCCCATGGGACGGTGCCCCATGGGAGAACGGGCTATGAGACGGCGACGACCCGTAAGACGTCCCACCCGGCGGCGGGGCACCATAAGACGAAGCACCGTGAGGTGGCGCTCCATAAGCCGCCCCACCGCCTCCGGTCGGCGCGCCATAAGGCGTGTCACCGTGAGGCTGGGCATCATGAGGCGCGTCACCGTGAGACGAGGCAGCGTGAGACGGGTCGCCATGAGAAGCGGCACCGTAGGGCGCGGGTTTGTGAGACGGGGCGCCATAAGCCCGTACTGTCCGCTCCGCCGGTCCGCCGATGCACGCGTACAGCGGGCACATCACGGCGTGGGTCACCGGGTCGGCCTCCACACACAGCCCGATTCCGGCCGCCCGATCCAGGAACACCGCGTTCTCCACCGCCCGCGCGCCCCGCACCGCATACGGGACGGAGTCAGCGTCGCCCGTGTCGAAGAGCTCCTCGAACGTCAGTCGCCGCGCGAACCGGATCAGCGCGTCCGCGTCCACCACCCGGCTACCGATCGCCGCCGCCGGACCGGCGACGACGATGCCGAAACTCGGATTCTCCCGTCCCCGCACGTAGATCTCCCGGTCCGGCTCCAGGCCCTTGCGCCGATCGGGGATCTGGACACCGAACCCGGCGTCGCCGTTAACATACGCGGGCGGCCCGAACCCGTCCGCCCTCCCGTCCCGCACCCGCAACGCTCCCACCGGCATCTCCCAGCCCGGCAGATACACCCCGAGACCCCGCAGCAGCAGCCGCCAGATGGGACGCCTCGTGACCTCCACCGCGAACTCGTCCCGCCGCCCGCCGTCGTCCATTCGCCCGTGCCGCCCCGCCCCAGACTCCCCAACGCCCTCCATGCCGAATATCATCAGCCGCCGTTCCCCCACCGGCAAGGGGCCCACGTCTCACCGCACGGCTTCTGCGCCCGCGCCACCGCGTCGGCTACCGTTGAACCACCCGGATCATGACGAGGACGCCGCCGTGAATCTGCAGGACATGATGGTGCAACACGACAGCTCGTCGCGCACCGTCGACAAATACCTGATGTCCCACGAGGGACGTGTCATCGCCGTCCGCCGCCACCCCGCCGTCCTCCTCCTGCCCGTCTCGATCGTCGTCGCCGGCCTCATCGCCTGCGGCGCGAGCTACGCGGTCGCCGGCCTCGCGTGGGTCTGGTTGCTGTGGCTGATCGCCATCGCCTACCTTCTCTGGAAGGTCATCGCCTGGTCGGTGGAGTTCTTCCTGGTCACCGAGCATCGGGTAATGGTGATCAGCGGCGTCCTCAACCGGAACGTGGCAATGATGCCGCTGGCCAAGGTCACCGACATCGCCCTGAACCGCTCCATCCCCGGACGGGTCCTCGGATACGGCGAGTTCGTAATGGAGTCCGCGGGCCAGAAACAGGCGCTCCGCAACGTCGGCTTCATGCCGTACCCGGAGCAGCTCTACCTGGAGGTTTCGTCCGTCATCTTCGGCACCATCGACGAATCCCCCGACTAACCCCAACCGATCCACCCCGCACCCCACTAACAGACCACCCCAGCGCCACAACACCCTGCTAGCCCAAAACCCTCGCCCCCACACACCCCATCGCTCCTGAGCCAACTGATCCGCGCAGGCCATACACCAACCACCCGGACCATCGGCCGAACACCCCAACGGCACAACGGGACGGCCGACCGGACAGACGAGCCGGACCAGCGTTCGCACGGACCAACGGCCCAGACGACCCGACCAGCACGCGGACGGACCAACCGAACAGCGGACCAGCCAGTCGAACGCAGCCCAGCCAAGCCAGACGGCCGGACCAACCGCAGGCCGCACGGACCAACAGGCCGCACCGGACGGGCCGGACCAGCGGGTCGCGCGGACCAACGGGCCAGACGGCCCGACCAGCGCTCGGACGGAGCGACCGAACATCGGGTCAGCCAGTCGAACGGCAGCCCAGCCAAGCCGGACGGCCTGGCCAGCCAGCAGGCCCGCACGGGGACGGCACGCCGCACGGACCAGCAGACTGCACCCGACGGCCGGACAAGCGGACGGCCGGATGGGCCGGCCCAGCGGGTCCCGCAGACCAACCGGCCACACGGCCCGACCAGCACGCGGACGGACCGACCGAACAGCGGACCAGCCAGTCGAACACAGCCCAGCCAAGCCGGACGGCCGGACCAACCGCAGGCCGGACGGGACCGCAGGCCGGACGGGACCGCAGGCCGCACGGGACGGCCGGACAAGCGAATCGCACGGACCAGCGAATCGCCCGGTCAGCGAGTCACACGGCCGGGCGGACCGCAGCCGGACGGTCGCACGGCCGGACGGACCAGCGGCCCGGACGGTCGAATGGCCGGGCGGGCAGACCAGGCGAACGGGCAGGCCGAACGGGCGGGTGGGTCGGATGCCGCCGGAAAGCGACAACATCGTCGGGGCACTGCGCGTCGGGGCTCAGTCAACAGGCCGAGGTTTGAACGGTTCAGCGGGCGGTATGCCGCAGCAAAGCAGGCGTCCTCCCCGAACCAGCCTTCCGGCGACGTGCCAATGAGCTCCACGAAACCAGCGTCTGCCAGACCGTAGGCGCCACCATCCCCCTCAACCCCCGTCTACCTAGGCCCGCCCCGCTCACTCCCAGCAAGGCAACCCCCCGCTAGATGGTGATCGGCGCCGATTGCGACGCCGCCCGGAGAAACTCAACGAGCGACACCTGGTCTTGCGTCCCCGCCCACCGTGCAGGCCAACTCGTCAAGGCCACCACTGCCGCTCCCGCAGTCCGCCGCTCGCGGTGGCCACGGCGACCTGCCAGCCGCGGACGTCGACACTGAAGCCGGAGGACGAAATCGACTCCATCGTCATCACCCCAGGGCCGTTCGGCGCCGCCCCCACAACCCGCTTCCGCTGGCAGCGACCGACTCCTCGACTTCCTCGCCACATCCACGCCGCATCGCCCCCACCCAAGCGCCGTCGCCCTCAAACTGCGCAAACAGCCCTGCTACTGGGGACCCGCTGACACATTCCGTCACCGGACGATTCTCGTTCTCAATGAGGATGCCTCAGCGACACCTTGCGGCGTACTTTAGATGCCCAAGGAAGGAGACCGGCCATGTCTGAGTCGGTTCGCCAGAACCTTCCCGCCACCGACGACCTCATCACCGTCCACCCCTCCGCTGATCAGCTTCTCGTGATTCGCAAAGCGGCCGAGCTGATCGGGTGGACCGTCACCGACTTCGTCCTGTCCGCCGCCCTGGACCGGGCCGAACGGGACCTCTACGAACACGCCGCCGCGTTAGAAGCGGCCGCCCCCACCGAAACAGATCCGACCGGCCCCTACACGGCCCTACTCCTGGCCCTGCCCTGACCCACCCCCGGCGAACTCAGGGCATGGTCCGTTAACGGTGGCAACACACTAACGCCCTGCCTACGCCCTCTCCCGCACCGATACCCGCAGTAACCGTCACCTGCCGCCCCAGCACCCCCTCGCTGCTCAACCGCCACCACCAATAGGAACTGCTAGGCGAACAACCGGATCGCCCCCGCCGAAACGCCCCACCCAGCCAACCGTCCCCAAGCCACAACGGGAAGGCGGGGGCTCTGTCCACCGTGGCCGCTTCCACCTGGCCGATCCGCCCGATCACCGGTTGCCATGGTGAACCCGTCCCAGCCGCCACTGTCGAGCGCGTTGCCAAACTCCAGCGGCCGAGTACGACACGGATGAGCCGACCATCGCGGGCAATTACACGAGCACACAGCCGCCCACACCCTCACACCCCACCCGCCACTCACCCCATCGCCGCCACCACACCGACTTCGTACGTGCCCAACGAAGGAGGTCCCATAACAAGCGCGCTTGTGCCCACGCCTTAGACGTCAACCCGGTCCGCAGCGACGAGCGCATCCATTGGCGGGCCCGCCCACCCCACGAAGCCGAAACCCTCGAAACACCCCGGACGGCCGCCTCGGACTGAACGGCCCGAGCAGACGATCCCGGCGATTTCGACCGCTCACACTTAACCGCGACTTCGGCGAGGGGAAGCAGCATTCGGTGGCTTCTTCTGCGACGAGGGAGGCGGCCGCAAGCCCTGCGCGTCAGGCGAGACCTTCGGACAAACGCGCGGCGTAGTCCGCCGCCTCCCCATCAGAGTCATATTTCTGCCGCGGCCAGAAGAACCCGCGAAGCCCGTCCTTCCGATTACGCGGAACGACATGCACGTGCAGATGCGGGACGCTCTGACTGATCCGATTGTTCATCGCCACGAACGAACCAGCCGCGTCAAGCACCGACTCCATAACTTCGGCAAGCCGCTGCGCATACCCGAAGAACGGCCCCAGAAACTCACCGGGAAGGTCCGTGAGCGTCTCATAATGAGACCGGGGTACCAGCAGCGTGTGCCCTTTGAACAGCGGCCGCGTATCCAGAAACGCCACCGCGTCCGGCGCGTCCATCACCACATGGGCGCCCCGCTCCCCCTTGACGATCTCGCAGAACACGCACCCCTGCCCCTGACCAGACCCACTCATGCCGACCACGCTCCTCCCACCAGCCCCAACACATACCACCTCCCACCCACCAAACCTGCCCTCCCCAGTAGCGCCACAGACGCGATTCGGTCCAAGGCCGCCCCTGCGCGCCCGGCAGGCGTCGCGGTGGGTTGGGTTAACGCGGCTCTTACGGGGTGGGCGTTACCGTGCGGGATTCATGCGGCTGGATGGTGTCGCCTTTCGGTATCACCGGAGGGATCCTTGGGTGCTCAGGGATGTCACGCTTTCGCTGCTTCCCGGCGGTGTGACCGAGGTGACGGGGCGGAACGGTGCGGGCAAGTCCACTCTCCTGCGAGTGATCGCCGGCTTGCGCAGTCCGAACAAGGGCGTCGTCAGGGACCGGCCCCGTCGCGTCGGGTACGCGCCTGAGCGTTTCCCGGTGGACCAGCCGTTCACGGTCCGCGATTACCTCGGGCACATGGCCGCGATACGGCGCGTTCCCGTGGGTTCGGTCGGGACGTGCGCGGAGCGGCTCGGCTTTGATCACCTCCTCGATGTGCGGCTTCCCGAATTGTCGAAGGGCAGTGCGCAGAAGGTCGGTCTCGCGCAAGCGCTCCTGGACGATCCGGGCCTCCTCATCCTGGACGAGCCGTTCGCCGGCCTGGACGCGGCCACCCGTGCGGCACTGCCCACCCTGATCTCCGAGCTCGCGGCAGAAGGAGCCACCGTGGTCGTCAGCGACCACCAGCGCTGCATAGAGACCCTTCCGGGCATCGACCGGCTGCGCGTGGCCGACGGGACGGTGAGCCAGGTCGTGTCCGAGAAGATCGACTGGGCCGTGCTGGAGGTCGAGGTCCCCGAGGACGAGGTCGACACGGTGGAGACCAAGTTGCGAGCGGACGGGTACCGGGTGCGGAGGCCGAAGCGTTGATCGCGCTCATCAGGTTCCAGGTCGCGGGCTACGTCCGTTCGCTTCGCGTCCTGCACCCGCTGATCGTCGTGGCGCTGGTCGTGACGCTGGTCCTCATCCAGGGACCGAGTGGGCCGGACGCCGCCGATCTCGCCGTCGGGACCTTCGGGGACGTGGCGGCGTTCATGTTCCCGGTGTGGGCGTGGGCGGCGCGCGCCCTCCTCGACGCGCAGCCGGACGAGCAGCGCGCGCTGACGGCGACCGCGGCGCACCGCCGCTCCATGCCCACGTGGGCGGGGCTGCTCTCGGCCTATTGCGTGAACGTCTGCCTGGGTGTCGTCGCATTGGCCGTTCCTCTCATTCAGGCGATTCAAGTGGACGTGCCTGGGCGGGCGATCCTGGCGGGCTGTGCGTTGAACCTCCTCGCCGCCGTGCCCGGCACGCTGCTCGGCGCATGGACGAGCCGCGCGATGATCCCCGACCCGGGCGTTTCACTGCTCACGCTCCTTGGCGCGGCCACCGCGCTCGTGCTGCTCGGCATCGGACGGCTTGCCTGGGTGTCCGTCCCACTGATCGAGTGGCTCCGTACCGCGCACGACGGGGCCGGCGAGCTCACTTCGCAGTTTCCGTCCATCGCCCTCCATTTGGCTCTCTGGTCCGTGGTGGTCGGTGCCGGCTACCTCGCTCTGGCTCATCGGCGCCCATGACCCGGGTCGGGCCCGGCCACCGCCATCAGGCGGCTTGAAGGGTGAGCCACGATCGCTCCAGAGGGTCGTTGGGGCGGGCGCAGAAGTAGACGCGGCCGGGGTCGCCCCAGTACCAGCCGAGGCGTTCGTCGGAGTCGAGTTGGAGCAGGAGGCGCCATTCCTCCACGGCCCGCTGCTCGTCCGGGGACAGCGGCGGAGGGCTGAGGGAGTCAAGCGGACGGCCCGTCGAGGCGTACAGGCAGTCAGGGCCGAGCGGACGCTGGACGAGAGCGGGCCACCCGCCGAGCTGATGTGCGGGCGCCTCGTCCGGCGAGGCCGACCGTGACCAGACGGCGTGTAGTTGCTCGTAGACGGCCAGGAAACCGCTGTAGGCGGCCTCCAGCCGGCGCATGGACGTCTCCTGAGGCGAGGGCAGGGAGAGGAACGGGACGGCGCTCAGGCGGATCTCGGGGCAGGTCGACGCGTCGGCCGGTGGGACGGTCTCGGCGAGGTCACCGGTGAAGATCCGCCAGCCGTCCCGTTGCGCCGCCTCGTCGCCCCACGGCCGGGGCGTCTCGCTCGCGTAGTAGAACGCGGCCCTGCCGGTCATGGGGAGGCCGGGGATGTCACCGAAGCGGGTTAAGGCGGTGAAGTCGATCGCGCCGAGGAAGCCGAGGGGGCGTCCCTTCCACCGCGGCCAGGGCTCGCCCGGCGGCAGCAGCGGGACGCCGCCGAGGTGGACGGGCACCTCACCGCCGGTGCCCAGCCTCACCGCGGGCCTCGTCAGGGGCATCAGGACGGCCGCGATCTCGGGGGGCAGGAAGACGGCGAAGAGGGAGCGGAGCCGCCGGTACTGTGCCGTGAAATGATCCATGCACGTAGCGTCACGCAGCCCCGGCGCCGCACGCCACGTCCGGCGAAAATGTGGATAACTTCGTCAGTGGCCTTCGAGGGCGCCCGCGAGCTGCACCAGGAAGCGGTCGACCTCCCGCTCGTCGTAGCCGGGTCCGAGGCGGACGACGCGGAACGCGCTCTCCCGCACGTCCCGGGCGGACACGGGCGGGGCGACCCCGCGCAGTCCGGCGATCACGCGCTCCAGGAAGGCGTCCACGTCGCGGACGTCGTATCCCGAGCGCAGGCCCGCGCCCGCGAAGCGGGCGTTCTGGATCCAGTTGATCAACCAGGCGGGTTGCGCGCGCGGACGGCCGGGCCGGTCGGCGATCGGCCCCTTCGCCTGGAGCTCCATGATGCATTCGCGCACCAGCCGGTCCACGGCGCGGGGCTCGTAGCCGCGCATGACGACGTCGAAACGGACCTTGCGCACGTCGTCCGCGGACATGGGCGGCCCGCCGTTCAGCGCATGCGAGACGCGTCTCAGCAGACCGTCCACCTGCTTCTTGTCATAGCCGCGCATGACCACCGGCAGCCGCGCACCTGATTCCACCGCGCACCTGCTCCTCAGCCGTGTCCCCGCGCCCGCGCCGCGCCAGGGACACGCCGGCGGAACGCTCAGTCCTTGGTCGACGCGGCCAGCTGGCCGCAAGCCCCGTCGATCTCCCTGCCCCGAGTGTCGCGCACCGTGACCGGGATCCCGTGGTCCTCGAGCCGCCGGACGAACTCGCGCTCGTCCTCGGGCCGCGACGCGGTCCACTTGGAACCCGGTGTCGGATTCAACGGAATCAGGTTGACGTGTACGAGATTGCCGCGCAAGAGCCTGCCCAGAAGATCTGCCCGCCACGCTTGGTCGTTGACGTCCTTGATGAGGGCGTACTCGATCGAGACACGACGGCCGCTGCGGCGGGCGTAGGCCCATGCCGCGTCCAGTACCTCCGCGACCTTCCACCGGTTGTTGACGGGCACGAGGTCGTCGCGGAGCTCGTCGTCGGGTGCGTGCAGGGACACCGCCAGCCGCACGGACATGTCCTCGGCGGCGAGCTTCTCGATGGCCGGGACCAGCCCGACCGTCGAGACGGTGACCGAACGCTGGGAGATGCCCAGGCCGCCGGGTGCCGGGTCCGTGATGCGCCGTACCGCGCCTAGCACCGCCTTGTAGTTGGCCAACGGCTCGCCCATGCCCATGAAGACGATGTTGGAGACGCGACCAGGCCCGCCTGGGATGCGCCCCCGGGCCAGTGCGCGCGCGCCCGCGGCGACCTGTTCGACTATCTCGGCAGTGGACAGGTTGCGCGTAAGCCCTGCCTGGCCCGTCGCGCAGAACGGGCAGTTCATGCCGCACCCCGCCTGTGACGAGACGCACATCGTGGCCCTGTCCGGGTACCGCATCAGCACCGACTCGAACAACACGCCGTCGAACGCCTTCCAGACGGTCTTCAGCGTCGTTCCGCCGTCGCAGTCCATCTCACGCACGGGGGTGAGCAACGAGGGCAGCAGTTCGGACACAAGCCGCTCGCGGACGGCGGCCGGCAGATCCGTCATCTTCGCCGGGTCGTCCACCAGACGGGCGAAATAGTGCCGCGACAACTGGTCGGCCCGGAACGGCTTCTCACCCAGCTCGGCGACCGCCTCGCGGCGCTCCGCGGCGGTGAGGTCGGCGAGATGCCTGGGCGGCTTACCGCGCCTCGGAGCGGCGAAGACGAGCTTCGCCGGGGTCTTCTTGGGCGCGGCACCGGCGACGTCGGGCTGAGTGGTAGACATGGTGCGTCCAGTGTCGCAAACACCTGGACGTGCATCGTCCCTGTTCGGACACATCCCCCAAACCCACAACGCGACATTCCTGCACATGACCTTGTGTGCGACTATGGTCTCGATCATGTCGGTTCTGCGCAGGGGCCCCGCCTCGCCCCGGGGATCCACGGCCAAGGTCGTCCACGCCGCGGTCAGCCCGTACGGCAGCCGGCGGCTCGCCATCGAGACGGACGGCGACGTCACCGCGGCCTATCTCAAGGACGCGCGAGACTCGGTGGTCGGTGCGGTGTGGGTCGCGAACCACCGCAAGGCACCGTCGAACCTCGACCAGTCCCGGCTGGACGCCGGCCGTGCGCCCCTCCTGCCCGAGACCCACGTACTGCACCCGGCCGGACGCGCGGCCCTGCAAGCCGAGGGTTTGGAGGTCGTGTGGTTCGAGGAGGGCGATGGTGTGGCCGTCCTCGAAGGCGGCGACCCGCTGTTCGTGATCCCCGGCTGGTCCGACATGGGACGCGGCATCCCCGGATACGCGCGCGACGCCACGCGGCAGAGCCCGTTCGCCTTTCCCTTGGACGAGGAGATCGAGGAGTTCGCGCCACGGATCGACCGGGCACGCGAACACTGGGCGACGTGCCGTGCCGACGGATCCTGGGCGGACTTCCAGCAGTCGGTGCTCGGCCACCTGCTGCAGCGTCTCGGCCCCGGGGGCCACTACTGGCACGACGTAGGGCGGCAGCTAGGAAGCGGGCGGACGGGCGTACCTCCGACGGTAGGCGTTTCCGAACGTCCGGCACGGGGCGGCCGCGAGTTCACCGTCCTGAGCACGGTCGGCATGTGCCGTCAACGGATGCCCACGGTCGAACTGTACGAAGACGACGTCGCCCCGTACGGACGGATAGAACTGGCCGTCGCGAGCACCCTGCCCAGCCAGCGGGCGGGCAGCATCTTCCCGTGGCTGGCGCAGTACCCGTGGCGGTCGGTGACATGGTTCGCGCCCGGGGACGTCGTCAAGTGGTACCACGAGGCCCGCACGTTCCCCCTGCGCAGCGGAGAGTCCGCCTGGGAGGGCGTGCTTCTCCTGGACGATCCGAGCCGCTTGGCCGGTCCAGAGGCCCCTGACCTGACCGGGCTGACGCTGAGCGGCGATCCCGTCCGGTGGCTGTGGCTGGTGCCCATCAGCGGCGAGGAGCACCGCTACGCCAAGAACGAGGGCTCGGACGCGCTCGTACGACGCCTCGCCCAGCAGCACCGCTCATGGGTCGTCTCCTAGCTCGGGACTGCCACGCCCTAGCCGGGGCCTAACTGGGAACGCCCACGTCCTAGCTCGGGACGAACAGCTCCAGGAGGAGCCAGACGACCGGGGCCGTCACCACCAGGGAGTCCAGGCGGTCCATCACACCGCCATGGCCGGGAAGGATCGTTCCCAGATCCTTGATACCGAGATCACGCTTGATCATCGACTCGACGAGGTCCCCGGCGGTGGCGGTGACCACCACGGCGAGCCCGACGAGCACGCCCTGCCAGATCCGGCCGCCGTCAAGCAGCCACCACACCAGCCAGCCGCCGACGAGCATGCACATGAGGGCGGAGCCGGTGACCCCCTCCCATGTCTTCTTCGGGCTGATCGTGGGCGCCAGCTTGTGCCTGCCGAGGAAAGAACCCGCGAAGAAGCCGCCGGTGTCGCTGGCCACAGTGGTGGCGATGAAGATGACGATGCGGTGGTCGCCGTCGTCCGGGCGCATGAGCAGCGCCACGATCCCGCCCACCAGCACCAGGTAGCCGGCCACGAGCGCCCCTGCGGACACGTCGCGCACGTACCCGTCGGCGCCCTCGGTCATCCGCGTCATCAGCAAGGCGAGCATTGTGAGGGAAACCGCCGCGACCGTGGCGGTGGGCCCCCAGACGTAGGCCACGACGGGTGTGCCGACCATGCCCGTCGCGACCGGGATGAACGGAACCCGGATGTCGCGGCTGTTGAACGCTTCGGTCAGTTCCCGCATACCGATGAAGAGGAACACGACCATCACGGCAAGGAAAATCTCCTTCACCGTGTAGAGGGAGAGCAGTACCAGGGAGCCCAGAGCCAGCCCGACACCAATGGCGAGTGGGAGATTGCGTCCCGTCCTGGGCTCACGCTTGGCCCCAGCCGTCTCGGAGGGAAAGTCCGCACGAGACGCTCCACTGGCAGAGGTACCGGAGAACGAACCGCCCTCGGGGGAGGTCTCCACAGTGGGGGTGTCCTCAGGGGAGGCGTCCGCTGCCTGCCGGGCCATGACGGCCTCCGGCTCATCCGGGGAGCGCGAAGGCTCCCCGGCGTCGTCGAGTCCCATCAAACTTCGAGCAGTTCGGCCTTCTTGTGCTCGAGCAGTTCGTCGATCTGCGCCACGTAACGGTGCGTGGTGTCGTCGAGTTCCTTCTCGGCACGCCGGACCTCGTCCTCCCCCGCCTCGCCGTCCTTGGCGAGCTTGTCGAGGGCGTCCTTGGCGCGGCGGCGGATGTTGCGGATGGAGACCCGGCTCTCCTCGGCCTTGTGACCCGCGACCTTGATGAACTCCTTGCGCCGCTCCTCCGACAGGTCGGGGAAGACGACCCGGATGACGTTGCCGTCGTTGGTGGGGTTCACGCCGAGGTCGCTGTCGCGGATCGCCCGCTCCACCGCCTGCATGGACGACTTGTCGAAGACCTGGACGATGACCATCCGGGGTTCCGGCAGCGTGAACGACGCGAGCTGATTGATCGGCGTCGGCGTGCCGTAGTACTCGGCGGTTATCTTGTTGAACATCGCGGGGGTGACCCGGCCGGTGCGGATGGCCTGGAAGTCCTCCTTGGCGACCGCGACCGCCTTTTCCATCTTCTCCTCTGCCTCGAGGAGGGTCTCGTCGATCACTGTGACTCCCATGTCATCTGGTCGGCCCTGGTCATGCGGTTCCGCGCCACGTTCCGTACCGCGGTACGCACTCGGTCCGGGCTGCGGTCAGCCCTCCGCCGGGCTGACCAGCGTGCCGATCTTCTCACCCCGGACGGCCCGGACGATGTTGCCCTGCCCCATGAGGTCGAAGACCACGATGGGGAGCGCGTTGTCCATGCAGAGGCTGATGGCCGTGGCGTCCATGACCTTCAGACCTCGCTGTAGAACTTCACCGTATTCCAAACGGTCGAACTTGACCGCGTCTGGATTCTTTCGAGGATCGGCATCGTAGACACCGTCCACTTGTGTGGCCTTCAGTACGGCCTCGGCACCGATCTCCAGCGCGCGTTGGGCGGCGGTGGTGTCGGTGGAGAAGAACGGCTGTCCGAGACCCGCGCCGAAGATGACGACGCGGCCCTTTTCCAGGTGGCGGATGGCGCGCCGCGGGATGTACGGCTCGGCCACCTGGCTCATGGTGATGGCCGTCTGCACGCGCGTGTCGAGACCGAGCTTCTCCAGGAAATCCTGTAGCGCCAGACAGTTGATGACAGTGCCGATCATCCCCATGTAGTCGGCGCGTCCACGGTCCATTCCGCGCTCGGCCATGACGGCGCCGCGGAACATGTTGCCGCCGCCGCAGACCACCGCCACCTGCACGCCGTCCCGCACGGCCTCGGCGATGGCCTCCGCCACATGCTGGACGATCTCGGGATCGATGCCCAGCGGGTCGCGTCCCGCGAAAGCCTCACCGGACAGCTTCAGCAGGACCCGTTTCCAGCCGGCGCGGGGCGCGTGCTGGCCGGGCGTATGCGGATCCGCCTCCTGCCGTCCGGCGGCACCGCCGCGCGACGAGTCCCGGTCGGACGGCTTCTGGCCCGACACAGAGTTCCTCTGGGACGAGTTACCGCCCGGCGTCGCACTCCCACCGGACGAGCGACCACCGGACGAGTGGCCACTGGACGAACCCTGACCCGACGGGTTCCGGCCCGATGACGACCCCTGGCCCGGCGTCCCCCGATCGAAGACGTCCCGATCCGTCACGTCCTGATCGGACGACGGGGCCGCCGTCGCGCTAGTGGTCGTCTTGTCCGGCACGTCGGCGGCCTCCTCGTAGCTTCGCGTCTTCTCGGGTGTCCGTCTCCAGAGTGCCCCTAAGCCTGCCCGACCTTGAACCGGGCGAAGCGGACGACCTTCACCCCGGCCTCGTCGAGGACCTTCGCGATCGTCTTCTTGCCGTCCTTCACGAACGCCTGCTCGACCAGCACGAAGTCGCGGAGGTAGGCGTTCACCCGGCCCTCGACGATCTTCGGGATGGCCTGCTCGGGCTTGCCCTCCTCACGGGTGAGCTGCTCGGCGAGCGCCCGCTCCTTCTCGACCGTCTCGGCGGGGATCTCCTCACGGGTGAGGTACTTGGGGGCCATCGCCGCGATCTGCTGGGCGATGTCCTTGGCGACCTCGGGGTTCTCCACGTCCAGCTCGACCAGCACACCGGTGGTCGGCGGCAGGGACGGGTCGGACTTGTGCAGGTAGCTGGCCACGTAGGCGCCCTGGTAGTGGGCGAAGTTGCGCAGTTCCAGCTTCTCGCCGATCTTGGCGCTGTTCTCCTCGATCAGGGCCTGGACGGTCTTGCCAGGCTCGATCTCGGCGCCCAGCAGCGCCGGCGCGTCCGCTACACCGCTGCCCGCGGCGAACTCGACGAGGCGGCTCGCCAGCTGGATGAACTGCTCGTTCTTGGCGACGAAGTCGGTCTCGCAGTTGAGTTCCAGGAGCGACCCGTCGCCGGAGTTCGCAAAGTACTCGGCGACCAGGCCGTTGGCGGCGGTGCGCTCGGCGCGCTTGCCGACGTCCTTGGCGCCCTTGAGGCGCAGCAGTTCCGTGGCCTTCTCGAAGTCGCCGTCCGCCTCCGTGAGGGCGTTCTTCACGGCCATCATGCCGGAGCCGGTCAGGTCGCGCAGCCGCTTGACGTCTGCGGCGGTGAAGTTAGCCATCGCTCTCTTCGCTTCTCTCGTCGTTGGTCGTGGGACCCGCGGCGGTCCCGGCGGCACCCGCGCGGGGCCGCCGGGACCGCGGGATCAAGCCTGCTCGGCCTCGGCCGCCTTCGGAGCTTCCTCGCCCTGCGTCTCGGCGCCGGCCTCGGACTCGGCCGGAGCTTCCGCGGGGGCCTCGGCCGGAGCTTCCGCGAGGGCCTCGGCCGGAGCTTCCGCGAGGGTCTCGGCCGGAGCTTCCGCAGACGCCTCCGTGGGCGCCTCAGCCGGAGCCGCGCTCTCCGCCGGGGTTTCGGCCGCCGGTGCCGCCGCGGGCGCCTCAGCGGCGCTCTCGTCCGGCTTGAGCAGGTCGCGTTCCCACTCGGCCAGCGGCTCGGCCTCGCCGCCCGCCGCGGCGCCCTCGGCGGGCTTCTCGTCCCCACCGGGGGCGGCGCCCGCGCGCGCGATGAGACCGTCCGCGACAGAGTCGGCGACGACGCGGGTCAGCAGGCTGACGCTGCGGATGGCGTCGTCATTGCCCGGGACGGGGTAGTCCACCTCGTCGGGGTCGCAGTTCGTGTCCAGGATCGCCACGACCGGGATACCGAGCTTCTTCGCCTCGTTGACGGCGATGTGCTCCTTCTTGGTGTCCACGATCCAGATGGCGCTCGGAACCTTCGCCATGTCGCGGATACCGCCGAGGGTCCGCTCCAGCTTGTCCTTCTCACGGCGCAGGCCGAGAAGCTCCTTCTTGGTCATACCGGAGCCGGCCACGTCGTCGTAGTTGATCTCCTCCAACTCCTTGAGCCGGGTGAGCCGCTTGTGGACGGTGGAGAAGTTGGTGAGCATGCCGCCCAGCCAGCGCTGGTTGACGAAGGGCATGCCGACCCTGGTGGCCTGCTCTGCGATGGACTCCTGGGCCTGCTTCTTGGTGCCGACGAACAGAATCGTCCCGCCATGGGCGACCGTGGCCTTGACGAACTCGAAGGCGCGGTCGATGTAGGACAGCGACTGCTGCAGGTCGATGATGTAGATGCCGTTGCGCTCGGTGAGGATGAAACGCTTCATCTTCGGGTTCCACCGGCGGGTCTGGTGACCGAAGTGGACGCCGCTCTCAAGGAGCTGCCGCATGGTGACGACGGGTGCCATTGCCCGTGTTCTCCTTCTCTGGCCCTACCGGGCCGCATTTGGTTGTACGCCTGCGCCCGGGTGTCGTCCCACCGTCGCCGTGGCGACGGACCGAGGGACGGCGCCCCACCATGTCTGCGGTGGCATGCGGACGCGTGAAATCAGCCGCCGGGGTCCCCCCAAGCGGCTGTGACCCGTTCCCGGGTCTGTGACCTCTCCGCTCGCCGCGGCTTCTCGCCGTTCCTCCCTGGGGACGGATCGTCGACGGCCTGGCCTTGGCCGGTGTCCTCTCAGACACGACTACAGATTATCAGGGCGCGGACGCCTCCGGGAATCCATGCTCCCCGGGTTATCCACAGTTCGCCGACTCCGTCGAATCCCGTCCGCCGGGGCGCCAGGCTTCGGGACATGACGTTGCTGACGCTGCTCCTCACCTGCATCATCGCCGCCGGGGCGCCTGTCCAGGACGCCTGGAGGCCGGGCCAGGACGCCTGGCGCTGGCCTTTAGGGCCGCCCGTTCCACAGGTCGTCCGGACGTTCAGCCCGCCCGCGTCGCCGTGGGGGCCAGGCCATCGCGGCGTCGACCTCGCGGCGCGGCCCGGACAGCCCGTCTACGCCGCCGGTCCGGGGCGCATCGCCTACGCCGACCGTCTGGCGGGACGCGGAGTGGTCGCCATCGATCACGGCGCCCTCCGAACGACCTACCTGCCCGTCCACCCCGGCATCGACGTCGGTCGCCGGGTCGCGTCCGGTACTCGGATCGGCACCCTGGAGCGCGGCCGCCACTGTCCCGCACCGTGCCTGCACTGGGGCCTGCTACGCGGCTCCCTGTACCTGGACCCGCTCAGCCTTGTCCGGCACCAGATACGCCTGCTTCCCCTCTGGGAGCGTCCTGAGCCTTCCCAGACTCAATCCCCCAAGCCGACACCCGAGCCAAGGACAGCCCTCCGCGACGCCACCACGGCGACAGGCGGGGCGCTCACCGGAATGGTCCTGGCCTTCACGCTGGCCTTCGTCTGGCGCCGCACTCGTGTCCGCTTCCGCCTGCACCGCCGCCATCGTCCACCGCCGGGCGTCATCAACCTCTCCCACGAACGCCGTCTACGCCGAACCCCTTGACCGGTGGCCTGCCGCCCCCGCCCTGGGCGGCAGGCCACCTCACCAACACCACCGTCAACTGACAGCCTCGGCACTAACGCCTACGGCACCCAACACCGCACAATCGCTCACCCCGCCACCAATCCCCGCACGGCTGGCCTAGCCACCATGCGCGCAAGGCCGCGGCTCCGTAGCCACCGCCGTGGATTGCCGCCTCCACCTGCGCTCCTGCCCCTGTAGGCGCTGAGAGGCGCTGGCCCGGGACAACGACCGCACGCACTGGCGGTCGTTCAGTGCCGATCGGATCAGCTCGCGCATCGCGAATCGGCCTGTCTCGGGCCGGGGCCCTACTCGGGCTGGGAGCCGCGCGGGTGAGCCTGGCGGTGGACCTGCTTGAGCCGCTCGGCCGACACATGCGTGTAGAGCTGAGTCGTCTGCAAGGAGGCGTGGCCGAGGATCTCCTGGACGCTTCGCAGGTCGGCGCCGCCTTCAAGCAGGTGGGTGGCGGCACTGTGGCGGAGGCCGTGCGGGCTCAGGTCGGGTACCTGTCCGACCTCGGAGATCCGTGTGTGGACGATGCGGCGCGCACTCGTCGGGTGAAGGCGTCCCCCGCGGGCGCCGAGGAAAAGGGCGGGACCGCTGTCATCGGTAGCCACGGCGGGGCGTCCTGCACGCAACCAGTCCCGCACTGCCCGGGCGGCCGGTTCCCCTACAGGGACGGTCCTTTCACGTCCGCCTTTGCCAAGGACACGGACCGTGCCTCGACCGCTGTCCAGGTCGTCGATGTCGAGACCGCACAGTTCGCTGACCCGGACGCCTGTCGCGTAGAGCATTTCGAGCACGGCCAGGTCGCGGAGCCCCAGCGGGCCCTCGGTGTCCATCGTCTCCAGAAGACGTGCCGCCTCGTCCCGGGTGAGCACCCCGGGGAGATCACGCTGCCGTTTGGGGGTGCCGAGCAGCAGTCCTGGATCGTCCGGGAGCAGGCCGCGCCGGTGCAAGTGCCGGGTGAACGCGCGGACGGCGGCCGTACGTCGCGCCAGGGTGGCGCGGGCACGGCCCAGAGCGTGCTGACGGGCCAGCCAAGCACGCAGCAGCGAGACGTCCAGTCCCGCTGGTTCCGTCACGCCGATGTCTGCGGCGTAGCCGATGAGGTCGTTCAGATCACCGAGGTAGGCCCGCAGCGTGTGCGGTGAGACGTCGCGTTCGGCGCGCAGGTGGCGGCCGAAGTCGGAGACGGCGTCTTCGAGCGCGTTGGTCACAGCGTCACGCTGCGCCACCAGCCGGCCCGAAGCAAGCACCGAGCGAAGCTTTGCGGCGATTCGCCGGAATTGTTCCACGAGGTTATCCACAGGTTGTGATTTTTCGGCGACACAGTGTCACATCCCGGCATCGTCGAGGCCAGGAGGTGAGGCCCGTGAACGCCCACATCAGCCTCGGCCGGCGCGGTGAGGACGCCGCCGTCGCCTACCTGGTCAAGCTCGGCTGGACGGTTCTCGACCGCAACTGGCGGTGCCGCGAGGGCGAGCTCGACATCGTCGCCCACGACGGCCGAAGGCATGTCGTCTGCGAGGTGAAGACCCGTGGCTCCACCCGCTTCGGGGACCCCATCGAGGCGATCACCCCGGACAAGGCGGCCCGGTTACGTCGGCTGGCCTGGCGGTGGGCCACCGCTCACGGCGTCAGCGGCACACATGTGCGGGTGGACGTCCTCGGCCTGGTGACCAGTGGCGGCGGCTTCTCGGTCGACCACCTCCGGGAGGTGTGCTGATGACGCTCGCGAAGACGCGCTCGGTGTCCCTCGTCGGAGTGGACGGCTGCGTGGTCGACGTGGAGGCCGCGATCACCAGCGGAGTCCCCGGCCTTCACCTGGTCGGCCTTCCCGACACGGCGCTCAGCGAGGCCCGCGACCGGGTCCGCGCCGCGATCTTCAATTCGGGTGAGGATTGGCCCAACCGCCACGTGACGGTGTCGCTGTCCCCGGCGAGCATGCCGAAGAAGGGCTCGACGTTCGACATAGCCATCGCCATCGCCCTGCTGGCGGCGGCGGAGGTCGTGCCGCCCCGGGCCTGCGCCGACCTGGTCCTGATCGGCGAACTCGGCCTCGACGGCCGCCTGCGGCCGATCCAGGGTGTGCTGCCCGCCGTACTGGCCGCCGCCAACCAGGGATGCCTGACGGTCGTCGTCCCACGCGCGAACGCGGCCGAAGCGGAACTCGTCCCGGGCATGAAGGTGGTGTCCGCGAGTTCGCTGCGCAGCCTCCTGTGCCTGCTGCGCGACGAGCCGCCACCGATCGAAGACGACGACGGCGACGGCAGGCCCTTCCCCGCCGACGGGCTGGCCCTACGGCAGCAGGACATCCCGCCCGATCTGGATCTGGCCGACGTCCGCGGGCAGGCCGAGGCCCGCCGGGCCCTGGAGATCAGCGCCGCCGGCGGCCATCATCTGTTCTTCACGGGCCCTCCCGGATGCGGCAAGACGATGCTCGCGGAGCGGCTCCCGACGCTGATGCCGCCGCTGGAACCCGACATCGCCCTGGAGGTCACGGCGATCCACTCGGTCGCGGGAACGTTGCGGCCGGGGCAGCCGCTCATCACGCAGCCGCCGTTCTACGCGCCGCATCACACCGCCTCGCGCGCCGCCATGGTCGGCGGCGGTTCAGGGCGCGTCCTCCAGCCGGGCGCCGTGTCCCTCGCCCACAGAGGGATCCTCTTCCTGGACGAAGCGCCCGAGTTCTTCGGGGGGACACTGGACGCACTTCGCCAACCTCTCGAAGAGGGCGAGGTGAGAATTAGCAGGATCGAAGGCATGGCGCATTTCCCGGCGCGCTTCACCCTCGTCCTGGCGGCGAATCCGTGCCCGTGCGCCGCTGCCAAGCAGATCGACTGCTCCTGTGCTCCCGGCACGCGCCGCAAGTACACCTCCCGGCTGTCCGGCCCGCTTCTGGACCGCATCGATCTCAAGCTCGAACTGGCACCCGCCAGCCGGGCCGAACTCCGCTACGACCTGGAGTTCGCCGAGTCCAGCAAGGTGGTGGCCGAACGTGTTCTCCTCGCCAGGGAACGGACGGTCAGACGCCTCGCCGGCACACCGTGGCGTTGCAACTCCGAGATTCCCGGGCCGGAGCTGCGCCGCCGCTTCACTCCCCCGTCGGATGCGATGGAAGGCGCCGACGAAGCCCTGCACCGGGGCGCGCTCAGCGCACGCGGCCTCGACCGCGTCCTGCGGGTCGCGTGGACGATCGCGGACCTGGCGGGCCACGACGAGCCGGGCCCGGACGACGTCGGCGGCGCCCTCACGCTGTGGTCGGCGGGGCGCCAATGAGCGACGAACGCACGGCACGCGCCACCCTCACCGCGGTCGCCGAACCCGGTGACGCCTTCCTCAACCGGATCATCGACCATGTCGGCCCGGAGCGGACACTCGAATCGATCCGCACCGGCCGCCTTCCCGAGGGCGTGCCCGCCGACCTGAAGGAGACCCGGCGCCTCGAACACTGGCGGATCCGCCTGATCGCCGCCGAACCCGACCAGGACATGGCCGTCTGCGCCCAGTTCCGTGGACGACTCGTCTGCCCGGGAGACCCCGAGTGGCCGACGACGCTCGACGATCTCGGGAGCGGCCGTCCCTACGCGCTGTGGCTGCGCGGCCCCGGCGACCTGCGATACAGCTGCCTGCGCTCGGTCGCCATCGTCGGTTCCCGTGCCGCATCCCCCTACGGCACACGGGCCGCGGCCGACTTCGCGTCCGAGCTTACGGACGCGGGCTGGACGGTGATCTCCGGCGGCGCCCTCGGCATCGACGCGGCCGCCCACCGGGGCGCCCTGGCCGCCGACGGCCCCACCGTCGCCGTTCTCGCCAACGGCGTCGACATCCCGTACCCGGCGTCGAACGAGGGCCTTTTCGCGGAGATGGCCCGGCGTTCCGTCCTGGTGAGCGAGTCACCGCCGGGCACTCACCCGCACCGTCTCCGGTTCCTCGTCCGCAACCGGGTGATCGCCGCGCTCTCCCGCGGGACCGTCGTCGTGGAGGCCGAGGCCCGCAGCGGCGCCCTCAACACCGCATCCTGGGCGGCCAAGCTCGGCCGCATGGTCATGGCCGTGCCCGGTCCGATCACCAGCCGTTCGTCGGTCGGCTGTCATCGGCTTCTGCGCGAGGACGGCGCCACCCTCATCACCCGAACAGAGGAGATCATCGAAACGGTGGGGCGCCTCGGCACCGACCTCGCCCCGCCCCCGCACAGCCCCGTCCTCCCCCGCGACCGTCTGGAACCGGTCACCCGTGCCGTCCTGGAGGCGTTCCCGGCCCGCGGCCCTGCCGGTCCCGCACAGCTCGCCGTCAAAGCGGGCGTCGACCTGGGGACGATCAACGCGAAGCTCGGCCTCCTGGCCGCCGCCGGTTTCGTCGAGCGCGCCTCTTCGGGCTGGCGCCTGACAAAGGCGGGCAAGTCCTCCCAAGGCCCGGCCGTTGCGGATTCCCCGCCTACGACAACCTCTCAACCGGAGCCCAAATGACCCACCCAAGAAACAACGCATTCAAGAGCGGGAAGCTCACCGATCCGTTCGAGTCAGCTACCGAGCCCTGTCAGGTGGAGAGGGAGTCACTTCACTGGTCCGAAGGGAGCTCGAAGTCGCTCTTGGCGAGTTCTTCGACATTGACGTCCTTGAAGGTGACAACACGCACGTTCTTGACGAATCGGGCGGGACGGTACATGTCCCAGACCCAGGCGTCCTGCATCGTCACCTCGAAGAAGACTTCGCCGTTGTCGACGCTGCGCACCTGAAGGTCAACCGAGTTCGTGAGGTAGAACCTGCGCTCGGTCTCGACGACGTAGGTGAAGAGCCCGAGAACGTCGCGGTACTCGCGATAGAGCTGTAGCTCCATCTCGGTCTCGTACTTCTCGAGATCCTCGGCGCTCACGCTCGTGCCCCTTCCGTGCAGCCCTCGCCGGGGACCTCCCCTTTGGTCTCCTCTACCAAGGCCACCTCTCCATTGTTACGCAAGGCACGCCCCACATTGACGTAGGAGAACCGATGCTCTGGACAGGGTCCGTGCGCGGCGAGCGCCTTGCCGTGCGCGCGGGTCACATACCCCTTATGGAGGTCGAATCCGTACTCCGGGTACCGCTCATGGAGGGCCACCATGATCCGGTCTCGGGTGACCTTCGCGACGATGGACGCCGCGGCCACGCACGCCGCCTCCTGGTCTCCTTTGATCATCGCGAGTCCGGGGACGTCCAGCCCGGGCACCGGAAAACCGTCGCTGAGCACGTAGGCGGGCCGTATGTCCAGGGCGGCGAGGGCCCGCCGCATCCCGGTGACGTTGCAGCGGTGAAGGCCGATCCGGTCGATGTCGTGACACGGGATGATGACCGCGCTCCAGGCGTACGCGCGCTTGGTGACCTCGGCGTACAGTTCCTCGCGTCGCGCCGGGGTGAGCAGCTTGGAGTCGGTGAGACCGTCGATCTTGCCTCGCCCGCCTTGAAGGATCACCGCGGCGACGACCAGCGGCCCCGCGCACGCGCCCCGCCCCGCCTCGTCGACGCCGGCGACCGGGCTGAACCCCGCGTGCTCCAGCACTCGCTCATACGCGTGCAGCCCCGCGTCACGGCGCGGCGTGAAACGAAGTGGACGACCCTTCATGCTCCGCAGCGTACGTCCCCGCGGCCCTTCGCCGCTGCCTGAACGCCGCCGTTCCATCATGTCCCTGATCACCCCACGGGCAACCCTGCGAACATCGCCATCACTGGCGCTGCCGACCGACGATGGTGATCGCATCTCCCACGGCCCGAAAAGACAGACGTGACCGACTCCTGGTCCCGCTCACGACCGTCAACCGTCCATCCAGCCTCAACGCAGACGACCTCACGGACGCCAAGATCCCAGCGCCCCACCGGCACGGGGCCGCCCACCACAGTCACCCCAACCGCCGACCCAGCCCCCCGCCTGCATGTCTCGATTGAGGTTTTCGCAGATGTCCTATCCCGGCTGGCGCAGGAGCGCCGCAGCACGTCGTGTCGCCCACAGACACCGACGGCTAGGCACTATCAGCCCGCCGCAGGCACTGCTGTTCAGGCACGTTCATTTCCGACCCGGAAGCCGCGTGATCGCTCAAGGGGCTTGAGGTGATGCCGTCGACACAGGTGATCAGCGACCCGAAGCGTGTTCTCACCTGAGCACGCGGGCGGTCACCCGTGATCACCTGCACTCCGGGAAGTGCCCTGCATGATCGCGCTCCGCGCCTGAAGAGATGCCTCGGGCAACTTTGCAAGGCATCCCCGAATCCGCAGTGATGACGGGAAACGGGTGGCCATAGGGCCGGGCGGCGGGTCAGGTGTCCTTGAGGCGGCGGCGCCGTAGGAGATAGGCGAGGGGAAGCGTGCCGACGACGCCCAGGGCGTAGGGGGTGGCGGGAAGGGCCGCGGCCAAGGCGCTCTGTTTGAAGGTGTCGGGAATCGGGAGGGTGTCCATGCGGTCCAGTGGCCAGACGATGACAGACGCACGGCCGATGACGCGGTCAATTGGGATGGTGCCGCCACCGGGGTCGCCGCGGTGGGAGCGAGAGTCATAGGAGAGTTCACGATGGTCGCCCATGACCCAGAGCTGGCCCGGCTTCACTGTGACGTCGAACGGATCGTTGGACGGCTTGTTCCGCTCGTGCGTGACAGGGTCGGTGTAGAGGTAGGAGTCCTCGTCCAGCGGAACGCCGTTGACCGTGACGCGGCCCTGGCCGTCACAGCATTTGACGCGGTCACCGGGGATGCCGATGACGCGTTTGATGTAGTCCTTCTCGTTGGGTGCGACGCCGAAGGCGGTGCCGACGGCGCGCATCGCCTTGGAGACGGGGTTGCCGGGCTCCTCGACCTGGACCTCCGGGTCCCAGGAGTCGAGGCCGTTGAAGACGATCACATCACCGCGGGCGATGTCACGGGTGTGGTAGACGATCTTGTTCACGAGGACGCGGTCGCCGACCTGGAGGGTGTTCTCCATGGACCCGGACGGAATGTAGAAAGCCTGGATCGCGAACGCCTTGATGACAAGGGCCAGCACGACGGCGACCACGATGAGGACGGGGAGCTCTTTCCAGAACGAGCCCTGCTTCTTCTTTTTGCGCTTGCCGTCGTCCTCGGAGTCTTCGGCCGTCTCCTCGGCCGAGTCGCCAGGCTCCTTCTCTTCGGGCACCGCGCCCTCGGCCTCGGATCGCACGTCTCTCCGATCGTCCTCGTCAGTCATCAGAGCGAAAGCCTAGCGGCGGAGGGTCCCATGGACGCCGCCCGTGGGCGTGTCGCCAGGGACCAGGTCGACCAATTCCGTCCAGAACTGGCAACGCCCCGGTCACCGTTACGGGTTCCCGGAGCGTTGTCGTTCATTGGCTCAGATCGGCCCTTTTTGTCCTCGGCGACCGCGTGGATCGCTGTCTCGTTAGCGGATGAAAAGGGCTCAGTGGTCGCGCTTCTCCTTGATGCGGGCGGCCTTCCCGCGGAGATTGCGCAGGTAGTAGAGCTTGGCGCGGCGGACGTCGCCGCGGGTGACGACCTCGATCTTGTCGATGGAGGGGCTGTTGATCGGGAACGTCCGCTCGACACCGACGCTGTAGCTGACCTTGCGGACGGTGAAGGTCTCGCGGGCGCCACCGCCCTGACGCCGGATCACCACGCCCTGGAAGACCTGGATACGGCTCCGGTTGCCCTCGGTGACACGCACGTGCACCTTCAGCGTGTCGCCCGGACGGAAGTCCGGGACGTCGGCGCGCATCGCGGCTTTCTCGATCTCCTGGATCAGGGTGTGCATCGCAGCGGTTCCTCATGGTCGAACGCGGGCGTCGAGAGGCCCCGGTGGGTCTTTCATGGGGGCGTCGCGCCGCGGAGAGTGGTCGTGGGGTGCCGTGCGATCTGGACGCACGGACGCTTTAGTCTGCCATATCTTTGCCGTCAACCGGAAAACCGGCTTCGCGGAGGACGGCGCGGTCCTGTTCGTCGAGGTCGTCCGGGGCGAGGCGATCGAGCAGGTCGGGGCGGTGCCGCGCGGTGCGTCGAAGCGCTTCGTCTCGCCGCCAGCGGGCGATCGCGCCGTGATGGCCCGACAGGAGGATCTCCGGCACGGGCCGTTCCCGCCAGACGGGGGGCTTGGTGTAGACGGGGCCCTCCAGGAGCGACTCCATGGCGCCCGGCGCGAACGAGTCGTCGGCGACCGAGTCGGCGTTGCCGAGGACACCGGGCAGGAGACGCCCGATCGCCTCGATCATGACCAGCACGGCGACCTCTCCGCCGGCCAGGACGAAGTCGCCGAGGCTGACCTCGTCCACGGGCATCCGGGTGCGGGCCTCCTCGACGACACGCGCGTCGATGCCCTCATAACGCCCGCATGCGAAGACCAGCCACGGTTCGGACGCGTACCGCGTCGCGAGCACCTGCGTGAACGGCCGCCCAGACGGGGTCGGAATGATCAGTCGCGGCACCACCCCCGAAGGTGGCATCGAGTTCATGTCGGCCGCGTCCGCGCCGGGATACTGCTCGGTCCCACGGGGCGGCGCATCGGCAGCGGAAGGGCTGGACGGAGGGAGTCCCGAGGACGGAGCTGCCGATGTAGGTGACAGAGGGAGCTCCGAGGCAGAGGTACTCGATGTAGGTGAGCTAGAGGAAGGGAGGTTCGAGGCGGAGGTACCCGATTCAGGCGAGCTAGAGGGAGACGGGCCTGAGGGGGGCTGGTCAGAAGGCGCGCCGGACGGGGGTGAACCTGAGGGAGACAGGCCCGAGGGGGGCGGGTCGGAGGGGGGCGGGTCGGAGGGACGCAGGCTTGAGGGTGGGGACGTGAGGGGAACTGGGGTATCCAGCGCCTTCCAGGGTGGGTCTGGCGTGGCGGGTTCCGCTGGGGGTGTGGGGGGGATTAGTGCGTCCAGCGCCTCACCCCAAGGGCCGGGCTTCATGACCATGCCCGGGCCGCCGCCGTACGGGGTGTCGTCGACGGTGCGGTGCCGGTCGTGGGTCCAGTCACGCAGGTCGTGGACATTGACGTCCAGGAGTCCGGTTCGCCGGGCCTTGCCTAGGAGGGAGATGTCGAGGGCGGCGAAGTACTCGGGGAAGATCGTGACGATGTCGATCTTCATGATTCGCCGAGCAGGCCAGGGGGCGGGTCGATGACGAGCCGCCCCCCTGGAACGTCCACCTCGGGGACGAGCGCGGTCACGAACGGGACCAGCGTCTCCCCTCCGGGACCGTCCACGACAAGGATGTCCTGGCCATGGTGCAGGACATCGGCGACCCGGCCGACGTCAGCGCCCTCCGCGGTGACGACGGCCAGTCCGATCAGTTCCCGGTCGTGAAAGTCGTCCGGGTCCGCGGACGGGGGGATCTTGCCGGGGTCGACGACGAGCCAGGTGCCGCGGAGTCCTTCCGCGGCGTCGCGGTCGCCGATCCCGGCGAAACGCACGAGCAGGCGTCCTGAATGCCAGCGGGCGCGCTCGACGGTGAGGGGGCCGACGGCCACGGGGTCGGTGACGATCTCCGCGCCCGCGGCGAACCGGGTGTCCGGTTCGTCCGTGCGGACGTCGATGGTGACCTCTCCGCGCACCCCGTGCGGCCGTCCGATTCGTCCCACTACGAGCGGTTCGCTCATCAGGACGCCACTCAGCGGACCTCGTTGACGTCGAGGAGGTCAACGCGCACGTAGCGGCCCCCGGAAAGGGCGCTGATCACCGTGCGGAGGGCCTTGGCGGTGCGTCCACTGCGGCCGATGACCTTCCCGAGGTCCTCGGGGTGCACCCGCACCTCGAGGACCCGGCCGCCCCTGATCCGGCGGGCGCGGACCCGGACGTCGTCCGGGTTCTCCACGATCCCGCGGACCAGGTGCTCGAGCGCTTCTTCGAGCACGTCAGCCCTCGCTCTTAGCTTCGTTCGTCTCGGTGGCCTTGGCCTCGGACTTCTTCGGCTCGGCCTTCTTCTTGCCGCGGGTCGTCGCGGCACCGGCGGCGGCGTCGTCGCCCAGCGACTCCTTGACGGCCGCCTCGAACGCGGCCTTCTTGTCGGGCTTCGGCTCGGCGACCTTGAGGGTGCCCTCGGCACCCGGCTCGCCCTTGAACTTCTGCCAGTCACCGGTGATCTTCAGCAGGTTGAGGACGGGCTCGGTCGGCTGCGCGCCCTTGCTGAGCCAGTACTGCGCCCGCTCCGAGTCGATCTTGATGAGCGACGGCTCCTGCTTGGGCTGGTAGAGCCCGATCTCCTCGATGGCGCGCCCGTCACGCTTGGTGCGGGCGTCGGCAACGACGACCCGGTACTGCGGGTTCCGGATCTTCCCCAGACGCTTGAGCTTGATCTTGACTGCCACGGGTGTGGTGTACTCCAGACTTCATTACAGGGTGGACGGGCCCGTACCAGGTGGGGAACACCGGCTCACGGCCGCCCGAGGACTCCGGTCGCCTGGGACGAGAGAGGGCGCCTGGCGACTCCGGGGTTTCCAGCCTGTCATTCTGCCAGACGATCCAAGGAAACGCGCAATCGCGCGATGTCGTGTTGCCGACCGCAGGCCGCGCCCAGCGAGCGAGCCGCACCGCCTGCGACGACCGTCCGAGCGCCGCCCCGCAAACATCCGCCGATCGCCGACTCACCATGGACGTGAGGCGATCACACCCCGTCCAGCGGCCAGAGATCCTGAACAAGGCGGACGAGACGGTCGGCGCGACCGGCACGGTCGGCGGCCGGGGTGTGAGACGAACACAAATTCGTCAGCGGTTGCCGTCCAGGATCGGCCGCGCGTAATCCAGGCGGTCTCAGGCGGGCAATGCCGACCACGCACGTATCCGTCACCCAGCCACCCGCCATGATCGTCGCTAGGCAACGCCGTGACCGCCCCGCATGATCGACCACCACGACCGCCCGCCCGCGACCAAGCCGCCGTGACCGGCCCTCGTGGCCGCCCGCCGCACCCGGCCCGCCGTGAACGGCCCTCGTGATCGCCGTGATGAACACCCGTCGTGACCGACCCTCGTGATCGGCTGCCGGGGCCGCCCGCGTGATCGACCACCACGACCAGCCGGCCGCGACCGGCCGCCGTGAACGGCCCGCCGTGACCGCGGCCGTCGTGAACGGCCCGCCGTAAACGCCCGTCGTGAACGGCCCGCCGTGACCGCGGCCGTCGTGAACGGCCCGCCGTGACCGCGGCCGTCGTGAACGGCCCGCCGTGACCGCCCGCCGTGAACGGCCACCGTGAACGGCCCGCCGTGAGCGGCCCGCCGTGACCGGCCACCGTGAACGGCCGTTGTGAGCGGCCCGTCGTGAACGCCCATTGTGGACGCTCGTGGTGAACGCCCGTCGGGACGGGCCCGTCGTGATCGGCTGGTGTTATGGGGTGGCGTGTCTTTGGGGGTGTTGGGGCTACTTCTTCTTGCGGCCCTGGAGTTTGTTCAGGTCGGGCATTTGGAAGCCGGGCGGGAGTTGGCCGCCCAGGCCGGGCGGGAGGCCGGGGGTGCTGCCGGGGGCGCCGAGGCCGGGGGGAAGGCTCTGGGGCGCGCCGTCGGCGGCGGGCTGCTGGTCCTGGCGGCCCTTGCCGGCGCGCTTACGCGGGTCGCCGCTGCGCTGCTTGCCCTTCTTGTTCTTGGTCGCCTTGGCGGCCTTGGTCTTCTTGCGTCCGCCGGGCATGCCGGGCAGGCCCATCCCACCGGCCATCTGGCGCATCATCTTCTGCGCGTCGAAGAACCGGGTGACGAGGCTGTTGACCTCGCCGACGCTGACGCCGGAGCCGCCCGCGATGCGCGCCCGCCGCGAACCATTGATGATCTTGGGTTGGGCGCGTTCCTGCGGGGTCATCGAGCGGATGATGGCGGCGATCCGGTCCAGGTCCTTGTCGTCGATCTGGTTGACCTGGTCTCTGACCTGCCCCATGCCGGGCATCATGCCGAGCAGGTTGCCGATCGGGCCGAGCTTGCGGATCATCATCATCTGTTCGAGGAAGTCCTCGAGGGTGAAGTCCTCGCCCGAGGCGAACTTGCTGGACATCTTCTCGGCCTGCTCGGCGTCGAACGCCTGCTCGGCCTGCTCGATCAGGGTGAGGATGTCGCCCATGTCGAGGATGCGGCCCGCCATGCGGTCCGGATGGAAGACGCTGAAGTCCTCGAGCTTCTCGCCCGTCGAGGCGAACATGATCGGACGTCCGGTGACGTGCCGTACGGACAGTGCCGCACCGCCCCGGGCGTCGCCGTCGAGCTTGGTCAGGACGACGCCGTCGAAGCCGACGCCGTCCATGAACGCCTGCGCGGTGTTGACCGCGTCCTGGCCGACCATCGCGTCGACGACGAACAGCACGTCGTCGGGCTTGACGGCGTCGCGGATGTCGATGGCCTGCTGCATCATCTCGGAGTCGACGCCGAGACGTCCCGCGGTGTCGATGACGACGACGTCGTGCTGGGCGTGCTTGGCCTGCTCGATGGACCGGCGGGACACGTCCACCGGGTCGCCGACGCCGCTGCCCGGTTCCGGCGCGAACACGGGCACCCCGGCCCGCTCGCCGACGACCTGCAACTGCTGGACGGCGTTGGGACGCTGCAGGTCGGCGGCCACGAGCAGTGGCGCGTGGCCTTCCTGCTTCAGCCACCGGGCCAGCTTGCCCGCGAGCGTCGTCTTGCCCGCGCCCTGCAGACCGGCGAGCATGATCACGGTGGGCGGGTTCTTGGCCAGCCTGATCCGGCGCGTCTCGCCGCCGAGGATGTTGATGAGCTCCTCGTTGACGATCTTGACGACCTGCTGCGCCGGGTTCAGCGCCTGCGAGACCTCCGAGCCCCGCGCCCGCTCCTTGACCTGCGCGATGAAGTCCTTGACCACGGGCAGCGCGACGTCGGCCTCAAGCAGCGCGATCCGGATCTCGCGGGCCGTGGCGTTGATGTCGGCCTCGGAGAGCCGGCCCTTGCTGCGCAGCGACGAGAAGACCGTCGTCAACCGGTCGGAGAGCGTCTCGAACACGTGTCTGGACCGTCCTTGGAAAGCTTCTGGGATCGCCTATCAGCGTATCGGGTCACCGGCCGAGCCCCGCCCCTCTCACCGGACCGTTCTCGACGACCCGCTCGTCCGTCCGGCGGACGGGGCCTGTCCGTGCCGAGCAGCATGGCTGCTGCCATGGACGTGCCGGAGGGCGCAGCGCGCAGGGAGTGCTGGTCAGCGGAGGGCTGTCAGGATATGGGTGCGGATGGCCGCTAGTGCGGCGGGGTCGCTCAGGGGGCGGCCTGCTGCGTCGACCACGTAGAAGACGTCCACGGCCTCGGCGCCCAAGGTGTCGACCTGGGCGGCGCGAACGCGTAGGCCGCATTTGCCCAGGGCCTGGCCGACCCGCCAGAGCAGTCCGGGCCGGTCATGGGCGCGGACCTCGACGACGGTGGCCGTGCGGGACGCGTCCTCCACGATCATCACGCGTGGCGGGGCCACCTCTACGCCAGGCCGTACGCGCATGGACCTGGCCCGACGTTCTAGGCGGTCCGCGACATCGAGCCGGTCGGCGAGCATCCGGCGGAGGTCGGCTTCCAGGCCGGCCGGGTCCGGTGGTGTCCCGTACTCGGGCACGGCCGTGAAGTCCAGAACCGCCGTCACGTGGCCCGACGGGGCGGCGAAGCGCCCTTCACCAACGGACGAGGTGAGGCGGGTTTCGGTGGGGTCGGGTGGGGCGGCCGAGGCGGACGGGGTCGTGCTTCCCGTCGGAGGTGTGGTCGCCTCTGTCTCGAATGACCTGCCGCCGGCGGGTAGGTGCGGTTCAGCGGGGGTGAGCGGGGTTTCGGTGGGGTCGGGTGGGGCGGCCGAGGCGGACGGGGTGGTATTTCCCGTCGAGGGTGCGGTGGCGTTCGGCTCGCATGGCTGGCCGTCGGTGTCGGCGGGTGTGTGTGGTTCGGCGGGGCTGAGTGGGGTGGGAGGTGCCTTGTCGGCGGGCGTGGGGTCGCCGTGGTTGTCGGCGTCCGGGCCGGTGGGTGCTGGGGTGTGGGGGGTCGCGGAGGAGATGGTTCGGGCGGTTTTTACGGCGAGGCGGTGCAGGGCGAGCACGCCCGCGGCGCGCCAGAGGAGGCCCGGACGGTCGGGGGCGGCGATCGTGATGCGGGAGCCGGTGACGCGGACGGCCGCGCCGTCGTGGCGGACTAGGGCCACCTGGTCGGGCGGCAGGGCGGGGACGGGGCGGGAGCCGCCGGACAGCGCGGCGGCGGAGCGGCGGGCGAGGTCCGCGACGAGTCCGGCCTTCCAGGCGCCCCAGGCGGCGGGGCCGGTGGCGTTGCCGTCGGCGATCGCGAGCGCGGCGAGGAGATCGAGGAGCTCGCGTTCGCGGCCGGGCACTTCCGAGACCGCGGTGGTGACCGTCTGGATGGTCACCGGGTCGTCGATGTCGCGTCGGGTGGCGGTCTCGGGCAGGAGCAGGTGGTGGCGGACGAGCGCCTCCAGCACGCGGACGTCGTCCTCGGGGAAGCCGAGTCGCGTGCCGATATCGCGGGTGAGCGCGGCGCCCGTGGCGGAATGGTCACCCGGCAGGCCCTTGCCGATGTCGTGCAGCAGGGCGCCGATGAGAAGGAGGTCGGGCCGGGCGACCTCGCGGGTGAGGGACGCGGCGCCGGCGGCGGTCTCCACGAGGTGGCGGTCCACGGTGAAGCGGTGGACGGGGTTGCGCTGCGGAAGGTCGCGGACATGTTCCCAACCGGGCAGCAGCCGGACGATCAGCCCGGCCTGGTCGAGCGCCTCCCAGACGCCGATGGCGGCCGGACCCGCGCCGAGCAGGGACACAAGGGCGTCGCGGGCGGTGGCGGGCCACGGTGTCGTCGGCAGGACAGCGCGTCCGGCGAGCAGGTCGACGGTGGCGGGAGCCGGTGGCAGGCCCGCTTGGGCGGCGGCAGCGGCGACGCGGAGGACGAGCGCCGGATCGTTCAGGTCGGCGTCCCGGGCGAGGACGATCTCGCCGTCGTGTTCGACGGCGCCGTCCCCGGCGGGGCGCCGCTCGACGCCGCCCCGCGACCTGCCCCGGGACCTGGTGAAGCGGTCGACGCGGCGCCACGTGTGCGAGGCGCCGTAGGTGATCGTGCGGGCGGCCTCCGAGATCGAGCGTTGCAGGACGTCCGCGTCGGCCAGGTCGAGGGCACGGGCTACCGCGTCCTGTTCCTGCAGCGCGAGGCGGTCGGTGGGGCGGCCCGTGACCTCGTGCAACGCGTGCCGGACATCGAGCAGCAGGTCATGGGCCGCCCGGACTCGTCCGTCGGGGCCGGACGCCACCCAGGACGCGGCGACGGCGCGCATGACCTGGACATCGCGGAGCCCGCCGCGCGCCTCTTTGAGGTCGGGTTCCAGAAGAAAGGCCAGCTCGCCCTGGGTTTCCCACCGTTCGCGGCACATCGCTGAGAGTTCGCCCAGCCGGACGGGGGCGTCCGCGCGCCAGTCGGTGAGGACGGCGGCGCGCAGCTCGTCCACGAGGGTGCGGTCGCCCGCGATCCGGCGCGCCGACAGCAGCCCGAGCGCCGCCTTCAGATCGCCGCGCGCCACGGCCCGGGCCTCGTGGACGGTGCGGACGGAATGGTCGAGCCGCAGTCCGGAGTCCCAGACCGGGTACCAGATCTGGTCGGCGATCTCGGCGACGCCGGTGCCGCCGCGGTGCACGAGGACCAGGTCGAGGTCGCCACCGGGTGTCAGCTCGCGCCGGGCGTGGCTGCCGACCGCAACGAGGGCGACGTCCTCGGGAACCGGACCGGCCGTCAGCAGGGCGCGCAGCCATCGGTCCAGCTCAGCCGCCCGCGCCGCCCGTGCGGCGGAGAGAGCGGCGCGGGCCCCGCCGCCTCGGAAGTCCCCGCCGACCGCGACGATCCCACCAGCCCCGCAGGACTCGCTAACCCCGCTAACCCCGCCGGGTCCGGCACCGCTGGCCTCGCTGGCCCTGCTGGCCTCGCTGGCCTCGCTGGCACCACTGGCTCTGCTGGCACCACTGGCACCACTGGCACCACTGGCACCACTGGCACCACTGGCACCACTGGCACCACTGACACCACTGGCACCACTGACACCACTGGCACCACTGACACCACTGGCACCACTGACACCACTGGCACCACTGGCACCACTGACACCACTGGCACCACTGGCACCACTGGCACCACTGGGTTCGCTGGCACCGCTAACCCCGCCGGGTCCGGCACCGCTGGCCCTGCTGGCCCTGCTGGCATCACTGGCTCCGCTGGCATCACTGGCTCCGCTGGCATCGCTGGGCCCGCTGGCATCGCTCGGCCCGCTGGCATCGCTGGGCCCGCTGGCATCGCTGGGCCCGCTGGCACCGCTGGCACCGCCGGGTCCGGCACCGCTGGCCTCGCTGGCCCTGCTGGCCCTGCTGGCATCGCTGGCATCGCTGGCATCGCTGGCTCCGCTGGCTCCGCTGGCTCCGCTGGCTTCGCTGGCTCCGCTGGCATCGCTGAGCCCTCTGGCACCGCTGGGTTCGCTGGCACCGCTGGGTTCGCTGGCACCGCTGGGTTCGCTGGCATCGCTGGCCTCGTTGGCCGCGATGAGCCCGCCAGTCCCCTTGGGCGCGATGTTCCCGTGGGCCGGTTCGGGGGCGCTGGGCGGGCCGAGTTTTGGGGGCTGTTCTGTGCCCATCAGTCCCTCCTAGGCGGTCCGGCCGCCGGGTTCGGAACCCCGCCGGGTGCGTGTGTGGCAGGCCAGGCGGCGTCCAAGCTGTCGGGGACGTGGCTAGAGGGCTTCGGGGCCGGTCTCCCCCGTGCGGACGCGGACGACCGTGTCGACCGGGACGGCCCAGACCTTGCCATCGCCGATCTTGTCGGTGCGGGCCGCCTGGACGATCACGTCGATGATGTCGTCGGCGTCCGCGGCGTCCACGAGGACCTCGACCCGCAGCTTGGGCACCAGGTCGACCTGGTACTCGGCGCCGCGGTAGACCTCCGTGTGACCCTTCTGGCGGCCGTAGCCGCTGGCCTCGCTGACCGTCAGGCCGCGCACCCCGAACGCCTCCAGGGCCTTCTTGACGTCGTCCAGCTTGAACGGCTTGATGACCGCCGTGACGAGTTTCATCCCTTCGCCTCCACCTTCGTGCCGCCCGAGGCGCCCGAAACGCCCGAAACGCCGGAGACCGGGGCGGGCGCCGCCGCGGTCGCACCGGAGCCGATACCCGCCCTGATGGTGCCGAAGTCGTACGCCGTCTCGGCGTGCGCCGTGCTGTCGATGCCGGCGGCCTCGTCGTCATCGCTGATCCTGAAGCCCATGACCAGGTCGATGACCTTCGCGATCGCGTAGGTGACGGCGAACGAGTAGACGAGTGTCGCGAGGACGGCGACCGCCTGCTTGCCGAGCAGCGCGAACCCGCCGCCGGCGAGCAGCCCGTCCGCCCCGGCGTCGTTGACCGCCGTGGTGGCCAGGAGCCCGATCAGGAGCGCGCCGACGATGCCGCCGACCATGTGGACGCCGACGACGTCCAGCGAGTCGTCGTAGCCGAGCCGGTACTTCAGGCTGACCGCGAACGCGCAGGCCGCCCCGGCGACGAGGCCGAGGGCGATGGCGCCGAGCGGGGTGACGAACGCGCAAGCCGGGGTGACGGCGACCAGCCCGGCGACGATGCCGGACGCGATGCCGAGCGTCGTGGACGACCCGTCCCGCAGCTTCTCCACGACGATCCACGCGAACGCGGCGGCGCAGGCCGCGGCGAGCGTGTTGACGAACGCGACGGCCGCGGTGGCGCCGGCGCCGAGCGCGGACCCGGCGTTGAACCCGAACCAGCCGAACCACAGCAGCCCGGCCCCGAGCAGCACGAACGGCAGGTTGTGCGGCCGCATCGGCTCCTTCGGCCAGCCCCTGCGCCGGCCGAGGACGAGCACGAGCGCGAGCGCGGCGACGCCCGCGTTGACGTGGACGACCGTGCCGCCGGCGAAGTCGAGGGCGCCGAGCTCGAAGAGCCATCCGGCCTTGCCGCCGTCCTCGCCGTCCGACCACCAGACCCAGTGCGCGATCGGGAAGTACACGAGCGTCACCCACACGAGGGTGAACACGACCCAGGCGCCGAACTTGGCGCGGTCCGCCACGGCGCCGCTGATCAGGGCGACGGTGATGATGGCGAACGTCGCCTGGAAGGCCGCGAACACCAGTTGCGGGACGCCGGTGCCGTCGTCGGCCGTCGCCGCGTCCTCCAGGCCGACGAGGCCCCAGTCGCCGAACCCGCCGATGAACGAGCCGAGCCCGCCGCCGTCGCCGAACGTGAGCGAGTAGCCGTAGACGACCCACGCCATGCCCACGACGGCGATGCTGACGAAGCTCATCATCATCATGTTGAGCACGCTTTTGGCCCGGCTCATACCGCCGTAGAAGAAGGCGAGCCCGGGCGTCATCAGCAGGACGAGCGCGGTGCTCGTCAGCATCCAGGCGGTACCACCGCTGTCGATCTTCATCTCTGAGGGAGTCCCTCCTCGCCAGGGGAACGTGACTGCTCAGAGACTCGGACGCGGCGGTTTCGCCTGGGGCGTTCTTACGTTTCGGCGGTGTGAAACCCGGCCCCGGCGTGTTTCACCGGTGTTTCCAAATCCTCACAAACCGCATCTATGCAAAATCGGCCTGTTTTCTCAGTCTCCCAGGATGGCGTCGACAAAAGCCTCCGGTTCGAAGGGGGCGAGATCGTCCGGCCCCTCGCCCAGCCCGACGAGCTTGACCGGGACGCCCAGCTCGCGCTGAACCTGGACGACGATGCCGCCCTTCGCGGTGCCGTCCAGCTTCGTCAGCACGACGCCGGTGATGTTGACGACCTCGGCGAACACGCGGGCCTGCTGCATGCCGTTCTGCCCGGTGGTGGCGTCCAGGACGAGCAGCACCTCGTCGACCGTGGCCTGCTTCTCCACGACCCGCTTGATCTTGCCGAGCTCGTCCATCAGCCCGGTCTTGGTGTGCAGCCGTCCCGCGGTGTCGATGATCACCACGTCGACCTTGGTGTCGATGCCCTGCTTGACGGCGTCGAACGCGACGCTCGCGGGGTCGGCGCCCTCGTCCTTCCGGACGACCTGCGCCCCGACCCGGGTCGCCCACGTCTCCAGCTGGTCGGCGGCGGCGGCGCGGAACGTGTCCGCGGCGCCGACGATCACGGTCTTGCCGTCGCCGACGAGGACGCGTCCGAGCTTCCCGCACGTGGTGGTCTTGCCGGTGCCGTTGACGCCGACGACCATCAGCACGCCGGGCCGTTCGCCGGGCGGATCGGTGTGCAGCGAACGGTCCAGATCCGGGCCGATCTGCTTGACCAGCTCCTCCTTGAGCAGCTCACGGACCTCCTCCGGGCTGCGCGTGCCGAGGACCTGCACCCGTGTCCGCAGGTCTTCGGTGACCTGGCGGGCCACGGTGGCGCCCAGGTCGGCGGTGATCAGGGTGTCCTCGATCTCCTCCCAGGCGTCCTCGTCCAGCGTCTCGCGCGACAGCAGCCCGAGGAGGGTCTTGCCGAATGTGTTCTGGGAGCGGGCGAGCCGCGCCCGCAGCCTGACCAGCCGCCCCGCGCCCGGCGGCGGCGTCTCGATCTCGACCGTGGGCCGCGGCGGCGGGACCTCCGTCGGCGGCGCCCGTTCCACGGTGGGCGCACCGGCCTCCGCCTCGTCGACGGCGGTCGCGCCCCCCGCCCGTTCCGCGGGACGCCCGGCGGCCGGCCGCGCCCGTCCCCTGCCCGGCCGCAACAACATGACACCGCCGACGATCAACGCGACGACCACCAGCGCGGCAATGACGATCAGATATTCCATAGCGCCCCCAGTTTTCCAGAACCTGCCTACCCCAGGGGACGACCCCCACGAACACCGCACCCACACCACGACACAAGCACACCCCACCCGCCAGACTCACAGCCGTCCCGCGATCACCCAACCCCGACGATCACGCGCGTCGCGCGCGGAGGAGGGGAGAAAGGTAATCAGCGGGGCAGGGACGCTCTTTCGGAGTTCTCCCATTCGTCGACGTTGCGGAGCAGTGCTTCCAGGTAGGAGCGCAAGTGGGTGCGGTAGACGTCGCTGTAGGTGCGCAGGTAGGCGATCTCGCGTTCCATCGCGCGGCGTTCCTCGTCCGGTTGGGGCAGGCCCGGGGGGTGCGCGGGGGGACGGGCGTGCTGTTCGGCGGTCCGGACGGCGGCGTCGGCCACGGCCGCGGCCTTGCGGTGGGCGTGTTCCAGTAGTTGCTCCGCGCGTCCTTTGGCGTCGGACAGGATCGCCTCGCGGTGCAGCCGGGCCTCGTGGGCGAGTTCGCGGGTGTAGCGTTCAGCGTCCGCGACGTACAGGTCGGCGGTCTGCTGGGCCTGGGACAGGATCCGGACGGCCTGGAAGTGGGCGTCCTCGGGCGCCATCACGCCGTTGGCGCCCCGGGCGGCCTGGGCGCGGAGCCGGTTGACCTCGTCGCCGAGGGCGGCCTTGTCGTTGAAGATCTGGACGAGTTCCCGCTCGACGTACGAGAGGAAGTTGCGGACCTCTTCCTCGTCGTATCCGCGGCGGCCGAGCGCCGCCCGGGCGAACTCCACCGATCTGAGCTCGCCGGGGGTGAGCCGCGTGCCTTCGGAAACTACGGGAAGGTTCGGGGAGTTCAACGCGCTCACCTCTGTGCGTCTGCGAAGGTTTCCAACCGGATGCGGTCGCGCGGTACACCGAGCATCGAGAGTTGCTCGACGGTGTGCCCGACCATAGCTGACGGCCCGCACACGTACGCGTCGTGATCGTTCCAAGGGCCGCGTCTGGCCACGACGTCGGAAAGGTTGCCGTGTTCGACGTCGCCGTCGACCGGTGAGGAGCCCGGCGGGGAGCCCGGGGAACCCGACTCGAACCACGACTGCGCCCCCGACTGGAGGACGGGTGAGAAGCCGTGTCCGCCGGGTTCGTCCGACACGGCGGGGACGACGGTGAGCCAGGGGAACTCACCGGCGAGCTTGCTCAGGTCTTCCAGGTCGTACAGGCCGTCGCGGGTGCGTGCGCCGAAGAACAGGTGGACGCGCGGCGGGGCGGGCCGGTGGGCGATCTGCTCCAGGATGGCCTTGAGGGGGGCGAGCCCGGTGCTGCCCGCGATGAGCAGGACGTCGCGTCCGGACGCCTCGTCCAGTGTGAGGGTGCCGATGGGGGCGCCCATCCGGAGCCGGTCGCCGGTCTCGGTGCCGCGCACCAGGACGGGGCTGACCGGCCCTCCGTCCACGAGCCGGACGTGGAAGTCGACGGTGTGGTCGGGGCGCGGCGCGTTCGCCATCGAGTAGTACCGCCACTGCCGCAGCCGGGACGGCACTTCGACCGCGACGGACTGGCCGGGCCGGTACGGAATCGGCCGGTCGGGCTGGACGCGCAGGACGCCGATGTCGAACCGGCGCCGTTCGACAGCGACGACCTGGCCGTTCCACCAGGCGGGGCTGGTCAGGGAGTCCTCGTCGGCGGCTTCCAGCATGACCTTGGCGATGAGGCCGTAGGCGGCGGTCCAGTCGGCTTCGAGCTCGTCGTTCCAGGCCGGTCCGGAGAAGTGCCGGAGGGTGGCGATGAGGCTGGCTCCGACGTTCGGGTAGTGCTCGGCGACGATCCCGAACCTGCGGTGGTCGCGGCCGAGTTGCTGGACGAACGGGACGACGTTCGGCAGGTCGTCGACCTGGGAGACGATGTGCCCGAGGGCGCGCAGCAGCTTGTCGCGCTGGTGGCTCATCCCGATCGGGAACATGTCGCGCAGGTGCGGGTTGCGTACGAACAGGTCGGAGTAGAAGAACAGCGCGACGGCGTCGCCTTGTTCGGTGACGTTCGCGAAGTTGTCCTTCAGGCGCTGGGCGTCCACGTCGGATCAGGAGACGAGCTCCGCCGCGGCCTCGGACATGACCTTGGCGACGATCCCGTAGGCGGCCGTCCAGTCGCGTTCGAGGTCCTCGGTCCAGCCGGGCCCGCTGAAGTAGGCGAGGGTCGCGAGCAGGCTGGCGCCGACGGGCGCGTAGTGGTCGTCGAGGACGCCGAAGCCGTGGTGCCGGCGGCCAAGGTCCCGCAGGAACGGGACGAGCCTGTCGTGGTCGTCGACGGTCGCCACGATCTGGGTGAGGGCGCCGAGGATCATCTCGTACTGCCTGCTCATCGCCGCCGGGAACATCGACCTGAGCTGCGGTTCCCGCGCGAAAAGGTCGGCATAGAAATATTCGGCGACGTCCACGCCGTTCGCGCCCACCAGGGCGAAATTGTCTTTGAGTTTCTGCGGGTCCATGGGCATCACCTTTCCAGCGGCTCTCCGCACGGGGCGGGGGTGCCCGGCAACGGGAGCCAGAGAACCGCCGGTGCTTATGCGTAGTGGATGGGTCGGAGGGCGCACAAGCCCGCCAGCGTCGCCACATCGTCACGGTCGGTGCATCCCGATACCGCGAATCAACCGGTCACCGGCGCAAATGCACCGACGCCAAACCGTTATAGGACGGCAAAAATCTCCGGACCCGGATCGCGACGCCGGTCCGAAATACGCAACAGTGAACGATGTCACGTTCCAGGAAAGGCGCCGAAATTACAACCATGTGAAATCCTGCCGCGACCGCGGTGGGTGCGCGGGGCGTGATCAGCTCAGCCGCTGGCTGACGACCTGGGTGACGCCGTCGCCGCGCATGCTGACGCCGTAGAGGGCGTCGGCGCCCTCCATCGTGCGCTTCTGGTGGGTGATGAGGATGATCTGGGACGACTCGCGCAGCTCCTCGAACACGGTGATGAGCCGCTGCGTGTTGGTGTCGTCCAGGGCGGCCTCGACCTCGTCCAGGACGTAGAACGGCGACGGGCGGGCCTTGAAGACGGCGACCAGGAACGCGATCGCGACCAGGGAGCGCTCGCCGCCCGACAGCAGCGACAGCCGCTTGACCTTCTTGCCCGGCGGGCGCGCGGCGACCTCGACGCCGGTGGTGAGCATGTCGTCCGGCTCGGTCAGCGACAGGCTGCCCTCGCCGCCGGGGAACAGCCGGGCGAAAATGCGTTCGAATTCGCGGGCGGTGTCGTCGTAGGCGGCGGCGAACACCTGCTGGACGCGGTCGTCGACCTCTTTGACGAGGCCGAGAAGTTCCCGCTGGGTCTTCTTCAGGTCTTCCAGTTGCGAGGTCAGGAACGCGTGCCGCTCCTCCAGCGCCGCGAACTCTTCCAAGGCGAGTGGATTGACTTTGCCGAGCTGGTTGAGCTGGCGTTCCGCCACTTTGGCGCGCTTTTCCTGGACGGCCCTGTCATAGGGGACGGGCTCCGCGGTCGTGCCCTTTTCACCGTCCGGGCCCGTGTCCTTGTCGGGGTCGGGCGGGATGGGCTGGTCGGGCCCGTACTCCGAGACGAGCGCCTCGACCTCAAGCCCGAACTCCTCCAGGGCCCGCTGCTCGAACTGCTCCAGCCGGAGCCGTTGTTCGGCCCGCGCGACCTCGTTGCCGTGGACAACGTTGACGAGCCGTTCGAGCGTGCCGGACAGTTCGCGCACCTGCGTCCGGACGACCTTCAGCTCCGCCTCGCGGGCGGCCTTGGCCTGCTCGGCGGCCTCCCGGCGCCGGACGGCGGCGTCCAGGGAGTGCTCGATGCGTTCCAGGGCCGTCCGCGCGCCCTGGAGGACGGCGCCCGCGACCTTGGCCTGCTGTTCGCGGCGGGCGCGGCGCCGCGCGGCACGGGCGCGTTCCTCGCGTTCGCGGCGGGCGCCGCGTTCGAGCGCGTCGGCGCGGCCCGCGATGGCCTGGACGCGCTCCTCCGCGGTGCGGACCGTCAGCCGCGCCTCCATCTCGGCGGCGCGCAGCTCCTGGCAGCGGGCGTTCAGCTCGTCGCGGGCCTCGGTGTCGTGCCCGGCCTCGTCGGCGACCTCGGCGGCCTCCTCCGACTCGGCGAGCCGCGTCGCGAGTTCCTCGGCCGCCTCGGTGTCGCGCTCCAGGGACTCGTTCGCCGCGTCGAGCGCCTTGGTCAGCCGCTCCGCCTCGCCCCGGGCGGCGCGGACGTCGGCCTCCAGACGGGCGGCGCGTTTGGCCTCCTGGGCGGCCTGCGCGTCGAATTCGCGCAAGCGCGCGCGGACCCGGTCAAGCTCCGCCTGGGCCTGGTTCACGCTCGACTGGGCCTCGCCGGCGGCGGCGTCCGCGCCCTCTAGCGCCGCCTGTGCGGCCTGCTCTCGCTCCATCGACGCGCTGAGGTCCGCGGCCGCGGCGACGGCCGCGGTCTCGGCCGCGGCCAAGTCCTCGGCGGCCTGGTCGAGCGTCGCGCGCATTTGCAGGAGGCTCTGGCCGCCCGACGCGCCGCCCTGCGCCCAGTGCGCACCGACCAATTCACCAGCGCGGGTGACGGCACGCAGAGACGGTTCCCGCCGAACGAGCGCGACCGCGGCCGGAACGTCGTCCACCACGGCCACATCACGCAGCAGATATTCGACCGCGGAACGTACGGCGTCCGGCACGTTCACGGAGTCGACCGCGTAGTCGACGCCCGCGATCCGCCCCCACGTCCCCGCGACTCCCCCGCCGACGACGAGCCCGGCGCGTCCCGCGTCACGCGAACGCAGCAACGCCAGCGCGGCCGCAGCGGTGTCGAGCGAGCCCACCGCGATGGCCTCCGCGGCGTTCCCGAGCGCGGCCGCGACCGCCGTCTCATACCCCGGACGGACGTTCAGCAGCGACGCCACCGTCCCCAGCACACCGTCGAGCGACCCGTCGGCCCCCGCCGAAAGCAGGGCCTCCCCGCCGTCGGCCGCGGTGGCCAGCGTGAGGTTCAGCGCCTCGATCCTGGCCTGCAACGCCGTGACCCGCTTCTGCGCCGCCTGGTCGGCCGAGCGGGCCGCCCCCACCGCCGACCGGGCCTCCTTCAGCGCGCGGCGCGGACCGTCCACTCCCGCCCGGGCCGACTCGGCGGCGTCCTTCGCCGTGGCGAGCGCCTCCTGGGCGGCCTCGTGCTCCGCCGCGAGCGCCGGATCCTCGACGACCTCCGCCTCGAACGCCTCGAACTCGGCCTGGGCCGACTCGGCGCGCTGCTCGGCCTCCTGGCGCGCCTCGGTGAGCCGCCCGATCTCCGAACGCCCGGCCTGCGCCTTGCTGCGCAGCGCCTCGACGCGCCCGCGCGACCTGGCCAGTTCCTCGCGCCGGTCGGCGGCGGCACGCGCGGCGGCCTGGAGCCTGCGCTCCTCGACGGCGAGGGCCTCCTCGGCGTCCGTCCGCCGCTCCACCGCGCCGGACAGCCCGTCCTGGGCCTCCTCCAACGCCGCCCGCAGCATCTCCTCCTGCTCGCGGACCTCGGCCGCCTCACGCTCCATGTCCTCGGGGTCGCGCCCCCGGCGCTCGTCCTCGCGCACCTCGGCCGCGTTGCGCTGCCGCTCCGCCGCCAGGTCGGCGACGCCGCGCAGCCGCTCCTTCAGCGCCGACAGCTGGAACCAGGTGTCCTGCACCTGTGCGAGCCTCGGCGCCTGCTCGGCCTCCTCGGCCTCCAGCACGCCCTCGCGCTCCTGCGCCTCCGCCAGCGCCCGCTCCGTCTCCGCCCGCCGCTCCCGGATCGCGGCCTCGTCGGCGGCCTCCTGCTCCAGCTTCGTGCGCAGCGTGACCAGGTCGTCGGCCAGCAGCCGCAGCCGCGCGTCCCGCAGGTCGGCCTGGATGACGGCGGCCTTGCGCGCGATCTCCGCCTGCCGGCCCAGCGGCTTCAGCTGCCGCCGCAGCTCACCGGTGAGGTCCTGGACGCGTGTCAGGTTTCCCTGCATCGCGTCCAGCTTGCGGAGTGCCTTCTCCTTCCGCTTGCGATGCTTGAGGACGCCCGCCGCCTCCTCGATCACCGCCCGGCGCCCCTCGTGCCCCGCGTGCAGGACGCGGTCCAGCTGCCCCTGCCCGATGATCACGTGCATCTCGCGGCCGATGCCCGAGTCGGACAGCAGCTCCTGGATGTCCAGCAGCCGGCACGAGTCACCGTTGATCGCGTACTCGCTCGACCCGGACCGGAACATCAGCCGGCTGATCGTGACCTCGGTGTAGTCGATCGGCAGCGCGCCGTCGGAGTTGTCGATCGTCAGCACGACCTCGGCGCGTCCGAGCGGCGCGCGGTTCGCGGTGCCGGCGAAGATGACGTCCTCCATCTTCCCGCCGCGCAGCGACTTCGCGCCCTGCTCCCCCATCACCCACGCCAGCGCGTCCACGACGTTCGACTTGCCCGAGCCGTTCGGCCCGACGACGGCGGTGATCCCCGGCTCGAACTTCAACGTGGTGGACGACGCGAAGGACTTGAAGCCGCGCAGCGTCAGATTCTTCAGATACACGCGCTTCCCGCCCTCCCCGGCTAGTGGCCATGCCCTCGGACACGATCGCGACAGTTTAGGCCCGCGCGCGGCGGACCGGTGCCCAAGGCACCCATCGTCAGCAACCTGTGCGATCATCGCACCGCCCCGGCTCGCCCACGAGCAAGGCGCACCGGCGGCCGGGTACCCCAATGCGAGCAATGGCCACAAAGCACACAGACTCGGCCGCCCCGAAAAAGGCTCGCGATTGACCGAAGCTTGACCGGTTTCCGAGGCCCGGCACAGGCCACCACGCGAAAAGGCGAACGCCCCCGCTTCACCGAAATCACAGTCGGCCACGAAACGGTTCCTGGACGAGTCAGACCCGCATACTTGGACGGAACCTAAGCCGGGTCACGGGTCGCGCGGCCGGAGGCGCCCCAGCGCCGGAGGTCGCGCGACCCGCCGGGCGAGGGGCCGTTTCACGAGACGCGCCAGCGGCTCGGGAAACGGCTGCTCGGCCGGGCGGGGGTTCCAGGGGGTCACCCCCCTGGAGAGACTAAGTCAGCGCCGGTTCACGGTCCTTCACCGGAAGCGACATCACATCGTCGTCCGTCGCCGTCGCCAGCGCGTCGTTCTCCGCCTGGAGCCGTACGAGTTCGGCTTCCAGATCACGTACGCGCTGCTGAAGGCGCCGCATCTCCGCGACCATCCGGGGGTCGGGACCGCCGACGTGGCCGAGTAGAGCCTTCGCCATGACTAAGGGTCCTCCACGCTGAGTAACCAGCAGGGATCGCGCACGAGAATCAACTGAAGTCGGTGCGCGTATCGTCTAGAGTCGCACCGGCCGGTGTCCTGGTCAAGACGCACATCACAGGCCGGTAACAACCTTCCACCCCTAGTTTAGCAGGTATAAACGGGCGCTCCCCACCCCGTCACCGCTCGTCGAAACCGGTGGCCTCGCCGCGTGGCTCGGTCCAACGTTCGGTGACGCCGGTGACCTTCCCCGGACGCGCCGGTGCGGCGGTGCCGGCGTCCAGCAGGCCCAGGAGCAGCAGGCACTTGGCGCGGGGGCCTTCGGCGACGACCTCCACGCGCCCGTCGGGCAGGTTGGTGGCGCTGCCGGCCAGGCCGAGTTCCAGGGCGCGGGCCCGCACCCACCAGCGGAATCCGACTCCCTGGACGCGGCCGCGCACCCAGGCCGTCAGCCGTACCGTCTCGTCGCCGGCGTCCATCGCGTCCCCCGTTCCGGTCATCGGTGTCACGCCCTAGTACCGTGCCCGGCGCGGGCGCGGCTGGCACACGGGGCAGCTGTAGGACGAGCGGTTCATGAACTCGTCCCGCCGGATGGGGGCACCGCAGCGGCGGCACGGTTCGTCTCGCCTTCCGTAGGCGTCCAGCGAGCGTTCGAAGTAGCCGCTCTCGCCGTTCACGTTGACGTAGAGGCTGTCGAAGGAGGTGCCGCCGACCGCGAGGGCGGCGCCCATGACGTCCCGTGCGGCCTCCAGGACGCGGCTCGCCTCCGCCCGGGTCATGGTCTCGGTCGGCCGCGCCCAGTGCAGCCTCGCGCGCCACAGCGCCTCGTCGGCGTAGATGTTGCCGACGCCGCTGATCAGCGACTGGTCGAGGAGCGCCCGCTTGATCCCGGTCCTGCGGCGGCGCAGGGCGCGGAAGAAGGCCTCCGCGTCGAAGGCGTCCTCCAGCGGGTCGGCGGCGATGTGGACGATCGGCTCCGGCACGAACCCCTGGCCGCCGACCGCGTCGGGCGCCAGGTCGGTGACCATGAGGTGGCCGAACGTCCGCTGGTCGACGAACCGCAGGTCGAGACCGCCGTCGTCGAAGACGATCCGGACCCGCAGATGCTTCTCGCGCTCCTTGCCGGGGTCGCCGACGAGCAGCTGGCCGCTCATTCCGAGGTGGGCCAGGAGCGCCTCGTCGGGCGTCCCGTCCCCGCCGGCGCGCAGCGGCAGCCACATGTACTTGCCGCGGCGGCGCGGGGCGAGGACGGTCCGTCCGGCGAGGCGGCCGGCGAAGTCGGCGGGACCGGCGGCGTGGCGGCGCACCGAGCGCGGGTGCAGGACCTCCGCGGACGCGATGGTCCGGCCGGTCGTGAAGCGCTCCATGCCCCGCCGGACGACCTCGACCTCGGGCAGCTCAGGCACCGGCCTGGGCCGCCTGTCCGGCCTGCTCCTGCCCCGCCTGCTCCTGTCCTGCCTGCTCCTGCCCCGCCTGGTCTTGGCCCGCCTGGTCCTTGCCGGTGGGCGGCGGGGCCTGCGCCGCGGCCTCGCGCTGGACGACGATCGCGCGGATCTCGTTCCACGCGGCCTCGGCGGCGTGCTGCTCGGCCTCCTTCTTGCTGCGGCCCTCGCCGGACCCGTAGGTCCGCCCGCCGACCCGCACCGAGGCGCGGAACGTCTTCTGGTGGTCGGGGCCGCTCTCGGCGACGTGGTACTCGGGGACGCCGAGCTCCTCCACGGCGGTGAGCTCCTGCAGCGAGGTCTTCCAGTCCAGGCCGGCGCCGAGGCCCGCCGAACGGGTGATCAGCGCGTCGAAAAGCCGGTGCACCAGGGCGGACGCCTCGTCCAGCCCGCGGTCCAGGTACACGGCGCCGATCAGCGCCTCCAGCGTGTCGGCGAGGATCGACGCCTTGTCGCGGCCGCCGGTGCCCTCCTCGCCGCGGCCGAGCCGGATGTGGGAGCCGACGCCGAGGCCGCGCGCGACGCCCGCGAGGGCGCGCATGTTGACGACGGCGGCGCGCAGCTTGGCGAGCTGCCCCTCCGGCAGGTCGGGATGCCCGCGGAACAGGGTGTCGGTGACGACGAGGCCGAGCACCGAGTCGCCGAGGAACTCCAGCCGCTCGTTGGTGGGCAGGCCGCCGTTCTCGTACGCGTACGAACGGTGTGTCAGCGCGCGTTCGAGCAGGTCACCGCTCACGTCGACGCCGAGGGCGCCGGTCAGTTCGGTGCGGTCCGGCGCTGGATCGCTCTTCTTTCCGCTCACATGGCCCTCCTCGCAGGCCGTCCACCGCGCACGGCGCGGTCGCGTCTGAGGCGCGCGGCCTGGACGGCCTGGGCGGCCGAACCGGCGAGGACGGGCGGGAGGGTCCGCGAAGACGAGGTGCGCGCCGGTCGGCTGATCCCGGCGTGCACCACGGCTCCGGGCGCAGTCTCCGCGCCTGTCACCACGCCGGCGTCGCGCGCCGGGGTGGTCGGGTGCCTGACCCGCCGCATCGGGGGGCGGTACGCGCCGTCAGCGCGGACCCGCCCCCCAGGATGCGAGAAGACTCAGGCCGACGGGGCGATGACCTCGCGCCGGTTGTAGGTGCCGCAGGTCGCGCACGCGGTGTGCGGCAACTTCTGGTCGCGGCACGTCGGGCACTCGACCAGGTTCGGCGCAGCGGTCTTCCACTGCGAGCGCCGGTGCCGCGTGTTGCTGCGCGACTTCTTCCGCTTCGGGACGGCCACGTCAGCCCTCCTGCTTTCTTTCTCGTCGGTCGGATGTCGCACGGAAGCCGTTGCTCCCGTCCCCCCTGCCGGAGGGCCCCCTTCCGGAGGACCCCTGTTCGGGGGACGCCGGCGCCTTGTCGCCGCCGGCGAGTTCTTGCAGCGCCGCCCACCGGGGGTCGGCGACGTCGTGGCTGTGGCCCGGCTCGACGTCCGCGAGCCGTGCGCCGCAGTCCGGGCAGAGGCCCGGGCAGTCGTCCCGGCACAGCGGGGACAGCGGCAGCGCGAGCACCACCGCGTCCCGCAGGACGGGTTCGAGGTCGATCAGGTCGCCCTCAAGGCGGAGCTCGTCGTCGGCGGCGTTCCCGCCGGAGCGGGTGTCGTCGTAGACGAAGAGCTCCTGGAAGTCCGCCTCGAAGGTCGAGGCGATCGGGTCGAGGCAACGGGCGCACTCCCCCCGGAGGGGGACCGTCGCCGTGCCCGTGACGAGCACCCCTTCCAGGACCGCTTCGAGCCGGATGTCCAGCTCGATCGCGGCGCCTTCGGGGACGCCCACCATCTCGACGCCGAAATTCTCCGGTGCCGGCACGGACAGGTGCTCCTCCCGCGACGACCCGGGTTGCCTGCCCAGAGCTCGGGTGTCGAGCACGAGAGGGGCGTTGGGGTCGAGACGTGTCAGTGGATTCCTGCTTTCGTGAGGCATGAGAATGACGGCCACCGGTGATGGCCGATGTCCCAGCGTACCGAAGACCCGGCCGTTGCCCCAACTCGCGGCCCCGCTCACCAGGCATGGCCGCCGGTGCGTGGTTTCGTCCTCGCTGGGCGTCAGCGGGCCTGTTCCTCCGGCGCCGGGGGCTCTGGCCGGAAAATCGGTTCAGCCCTCCTTGAGGCGCTCGACCAGGCGTTCGTGGACGAGGTCGGGCACGAGCCCGGAGATGTCGCCGCCGAACCGCACGACCTCTTTCATCAGGCTGGACGACAGGAACGCGTACTCGGGGTTCGTCGCCATGAACAGCGTCTCCACGCCGGCGATGCGGTGGTTCATCTGGGCCATCTGCAACTCGTATTCGTAGTCACTGACGGCCCGCAGTCCACGGACGATCACCGGGATGTTCCGCTCCTTGCAGTAGTCGACGGTGAGCCCGTAGAAGGTGTCGACCGAGACGTTGCCGTACTCCTTGGTGACCTCGGAGATCATGTCGGCGCGCTCGTCGACCGTGAACAGGCTCTTCTTGCTCTTGTTGATCAGCACGGCGACGACCACCTCGTCGTAGAGGCGGGAGGCGCGGCTGATGATGTCGAGGTGCCCGTTGGTGACGGGGTCGAACGATCCCGGACAGACGACACGGCGCACGGCGCGAACCCCTTCGGTCCCGGTTTCTGACCTGCGGCGCGAACGTACCAAATCGTATTCTGCGCGGTTCACGGGGGGTACGGGGGTCAGTCCAGCGCGTCGATGATCCGGGCGGCGATCGGGCCGGACTCGATGCCGTATCCGGGCGCCTCGGTCATCACCGCGACCGCGTACTCCGGGTCGTCGCGCGGGCCGAACCCGATGAACCAGCGGTCGTTGTAGGCGGCGCCCTCCACGTCGGCGGTCCCGGTCTTGCCGCCGAGGACGGACGTGCCCTTCAACGACTTTCCGGTGCCCCTGTCGACGACCGCCTTCATCATTTCCCGCATCTGTCCCGCCTGGTCGCCGGAAAGGGCCGTGGACATTCGGGAGGGCGAGATCTCGTCGACGGTGGAGCCGTTCGGCGCGCGGAGCTTGTCGACCAGGCGCGGCTTCATGACCACCCCGTTGTTGACGATGCCCGCGGCGACCATGGCCATTTGCAGCGGCGAGGCGACCGTGCTGCCCTGGCCGATTGAGCCGAGCGCGCTGAGCGACGGCTCGCCGGTCTTCGGGAAGGAGCTGGCGGCGCCCCGCAGGCCGTCGGCGTACTCGATCCGGTCGCCGAACCCGAACCGCGCGGCCGCGGCGCGGACGGCGTCGCCGCCCGGCTCCTCCGCGCCCATGAACGCGAACGTGGTGTTGCACGATTGGGCGTACGCCTCGATCAGCGGGATCCGGCCGAGGTCGCAGGAGCCGCCGATGTCGCCGGCGTCGTTGTTGATCGCCTGCCCGGAGCGCGGCGGCCGGTAACTGCGGCCCGCCTTGACGCGTGTGTTCTCGTTCGCCCCGGCCTCCAGCGCGGACGCGGCCACGACGGTCTTGAACGTGGAGCCGGGCGGGAACACCTCGTTCGCCGCCTTGTCGAGCAGCGGCTTGAGCGGCTGGTCACCGAGCCGGTCGAACGCCGCCTTCGCCTTCTCGCGGTCGAGGGTCGACACTTCGGCGGGGTCATAGGACGGCGTCGACGCCATGACGAGGATCGCGCCCGTGCCGGCGTCCAGTACGACGGCGGCGGCACGTCGCGCGCCCGAGCCCCTGAGCGCGTCGTAGGCGGCGCGCTGCGCCTTCACGCTGACGGTCGACTCGACCGTGCCGCCCGGGACGTGCTTGCCGATGAGCTTGTCGACGAGGTTGGACGTGGCGAGCCGGTCGTCGCTCCCGTCCAGGAAGTGGTTCCCGGCGTCCTCCAGGCCGGTCTGGGAGAACACGGAGAAGTAGCCGGTGATCGGGGCGAACACGGGGCCGTCCTGGTAGCGGCGCCGGTAGCGGTCGCCGCGGATCTTCTCCGACCAGGCGAGCCGCTCGCCGTCCGCCACGATGGGGCCCCGGTCGATCTTGAAGCGGTCCTCGAACTGGCGGGCGTTGAGCGAGTCGTCGCGCAGGTTCTGCGCCTCGAATCCCTGGACGTAGGTGATGTTCGCCATGAGCGCGATGACCATCACCAGGGTGAGGATCCAGGTACGCCCAACGGCACGGTCGACGCCGGGCCTCATGCGTCTGCCCATACCCGCGCGCGGCCCGTCTCAACGGCCGGTTCACTGGGCGATGGCGCGTCCGTACCAGAACACTGCCTCGCCGTAACGGCGGTCTCGTTCGGGCTCGTAGCCGTCCGGCCAGCGCAGTGCCGGGCCGCGGGCGGCGCGTTCCACGACGACCAGCGCGTCCGGGGACGTCCAGCCGTTGTCGCGGAGGTCGTCCAGGAAGGCGGTGACGGACGCGTCCGCCAGCGCGTACGGCGGGTCGGCGAAGACGAGGTCGTACGGCCCGCCAGGCGGAGGCTTGCGGACGACCCGTTCCACCTTGTCCGCGCACGGGACGGCGCCGGGCAGCCCGAGCGCGCCGGCGTTCTGCCGGATCACCCGCGCCGCGCGCGGATGCGACTCCACGAGCAGCGCGTGGCCGGCGCCCCGCGACAGCGCCTCCAGGCCGACGGCGCCTGATCCGGCGTACAGGTCGGCGACGCGCAGCCCGTCCAGAGGGCCGAGAAGGGCCAGCACCGTGGCGAACAGGCCCTCCCGGGCGCGGTCACTGGTCGGCCTGGTGTCCCGTCCCGGCGGGACGGCCAGCCGCCGACCTCCCGCGCTGCCCGCGATGACCCTGGTCATCCCCCCAGTATCGCGGGCCGGGTATCGCGGTGACGCACCACGATCCGCCCGCCCGGACGACACACCCCAAGAATGCACAACTCGGACACCGGCCGGTTGTGGAACTTACACCTAAATGGTCCGATCTCTGTTCACAGCCACTACCGGACGTGTAAACGTGCTCGCAGGTTGTGCAACCACATTCCCCTCAGGAGCATCTGTGCATCACGGTAGGAGACTGGCGGTGACGGCCGGCGCGACGGTTCTCGGCATCGCCGCCATGAGCGGCGTTTCGCACGCCGAGACCTCCCAGCCCTCCGCCGAACAGGCCGCGAGCCCGTTCAAGAGCGTGGTCCCGAAGAAGGAGCCCCCCAAGAAGGCACCGAAAAAGACCACGACCACGAAGACGCTCAAGAAGGCCGGATCCCGGAAGGGCACCGCCGCGAAGTCGGAATCGCCGCTCAGCCTCCGCCTCGCGCCCGCGGCGAAGTACGACGAGCCGTCCAAGACCGCCGGCGTCGGCCTCGACCTCGGTGTGGGCCTCGGCTCGCCCGACGACGGGCTGAACGTCCGGGTGCGCGCGGGTGTGAACGCCTCCCTCGGCGGCGGGTCGCAGGGCAACCGCACGACGGCGAGCCGGGAACCGGGCCTGTCGGTCGACGCGGGCCTCGGCGTCTCCGCGGGCGGCCGCCAGGTCGTCGGCGCCGACGTCGGCGCCCGCGCCTCGGTGAGCCCGCTGTCGGCGAGCGTGTCGGCGAACGCCTGCGTCGGCGCGGGATGCAGGGCCCCTGCGCCGCCCACCCCGCCGACGCCCCCGACCCCGCCGACCCCGCCCACGCCGCCGGTGCCGCCGGGCCCGACCCCGCCCGGCCCGCCGTCGGGGCCGCTCCTGCCCGACCTTCCGTCCTCGCCCATGGGCCCGGGCGCGGTGTCGGCCGGCGAGATCACGCCGCCGAAGGAGCTGCCGTTCACCGGGACGGACGCGCTGCCGCTGGTGGCGCTCGGCCTCGCCGCCATCGCCGCGGGCAGCGCCGCGGTGGCCGCGACCCGCAGGCGCACGGCCCGCGAGTCCTGAGCGATCCGCACGAGGGGCGCCTTCCCGGCCAGGGGAGGCGCCCCTCCGGCGTGCGGACCCCCCTTCGCCCCTCAGAGGGGTTCGCTGCCGACGACCTTCCAGGTGCCGCCGGAGGCCTGGAGTTGCAACCGGTGGACGGCCACCTGGTCCTGGCGGGTGCAGCCGCCCTTGCAGGAGCCGAGCGTCACCAGGGCGACCAGCCGGTCGGCGTGCCCGCCCGAGCGCAGCCCGATCTCCACGGGCGTCCCCGCCGCGACGGACGGGGCGCCCGCCACGGCGTCGAGCGCGCCGCGCGCCTGCGCGCCCGGCCAGGTCGCGCCCGCCGCGCTGGTGCGCGGCGAGACCGCGTCCAGCGAGAACAGATCGTCGAGCAGCCAGCCGCCGCCCCGCTTGACCATGATCGCCCGCATCGGGTGCTGGAGCCGGTTCGGATCGGCGTTCTCCACGCGCGCCGTCCGCTTGACGTACGACAGCACGGTCACCGTGCCGGACCCGGCCGCCACCACCGCCGAATCGACGATCTCCGTGGTGACCGAACCCCGCTTGTCCCTGAGCTCGTCGAGGTAGTCGCGCGCCTTGAGGCCCTGGTCGTACTTGGCGCCGTACGCCGGCGTCGAAACCCGGTGCGCCGCCGCCACGTCCTGGTCGAGTTTCGCGTGGTCGAAGCTCAGCACCGTCCTGATCGCCTGCGTGGCCGGTTCCAGGGCGGCCGCGGCGTCGGCGGGCGGCGCCGCGGCGGACGTGTCCGCCTTCGCGGGCTTGCTGCCCGAACCGTCCGACAGCAGCGCCCAGGCCGCGGCGCCCACACCGGCCGCGAGCAGCACCGCGACCGCGCCGGCGGCGATGCCGAGCCCGCGCCGGCGGCCCCCTGGCGGGACGGTCGGCGGCGCATGGCCCGGCCCACCGCCCAGCCTGGGGCCGGTTCCGCCGGAGTCGGTCGCGGCCAGGTGGTCGGCCCGGCCCACGGTCGGCGGCGCCGACGGCGGTGTCCGCGGATCGCCCGCGAAATGGGCGCCGGTGCTGAGCGTGCCCATGTCGCCGTCGTCGATCGTCTCCGCGCCGCCGAGCAGGTTCAGCAGCACCCCCTGTGCCTCCGGGCGCCGCGCCGGGTCCTTGGCCAGGCAGGACGCGACGACGCCGCGCAGCGACTCCGGCAGCGCCGACAGGTCGGGCTCGTAGTTCAGGATCCGGTGGAACACCGCGGAGATCGTGTCGTTCCCGAACGGGTGCCGTCCCGTCGCCGCGAACAGCATCGTCGCCGCCCAGGTGAACAGGTCGACGCCGGTGCCGAGATCGGTGTCGGTGACCTGCTCGGGAGCCATGTACGACGGCGTCCCCACCACGCCGCTGCCCTTCACCGACGACGCCCCGATGATCCGCGCGATGCCGAAGTCGATGACGCGCGGCCCGTCCGGCCCCATCAGCACGTTGGACGGTTTGAAGTCGCGGTGCAGGATGCCCGCGCGGTGGATCGCCGCCAGCGCCGTCACGGTGCCGATCGCGAGCCGGTCGAGATCGGTCCCCGTCCGCGGGCCCTTCTCGGCCACCAGGCCGCTCAGCGACGGGCCCGGCACGTACTCGCTGACGACGTACGGCAGGTCTCCGGAGATGTCGGCGTCCAGGACCTGGGCGGTGCAGAACCCGGCGACCCGCCCGATCATCCGCATCTCCCGCTCGAACCGCGCCCGCCACTCCGGATCGCGGCTGAACCGGTCGCGCAGCAGCTTCACCGCCGCCTGCTCGCCGTTCTCGCGGCGGCCCAGGTAGACGACGCTCTGCCCGCCCTCACCGATCCGCCCGGCCAGCTCGTACGGGCCGAGCCGTGCCGGGTCGCTGGGCAGCAATGGGCCAACGGCCGCCATGGGAGCTCCTCCGTCGCATGCGAGACCCGCCACGGGACCTGTACCCGCGCGAGTACCACATCGCCACTTACGATTGGCTATACGTTAGACGCCTGTGATCAACCGTGTGTTCTCCGTTGCCCCGCTACGTCCGTCCCGGTCACGTCTTCTCCAGGAAGCCGGCTCGGTCTTCGTCCAGGAGGGACGCGAGGACGGTGGCCAGGCCGGGGTGATCGGAGAGGTCCGGGTCGGCTTCGACCAGCGTCGTCGCCTCTTCGCGGGCGTCGCGGATGACGTCCTCGTCCTTCTGCAGGGTGAGGAGGCGGAGGCTGGACGTGCGGCCCGCCTGCGCGGCGCCGAGGACGTCGCCCTCGCGGCGCTGCTCCAGGTCGAGGCGGGAGAGCTGGAAGCCGTCGGTGGTGGAGGCGACGGCGGCGAGCCGTTCGCGGGACTTGCTGCCGGGGTCGGCCTCCGTCACCAGGAGGCACAGGCCGTGCAGGGAGCCGCGCCCGACGCGGCCGCGGAGCTGGTGGAGCTGGGAGACGCCGAACCGGTCCGCGTCCATGATCACCATGACGGTGGCGTTGGGCACGTCCACGCCGACCTCGATGACCGTGGTGGCGAGCAGGACGTCCAGGTCGCGGTCGGTGAAGCGGCGCATCACCGTGTCCTTCTCGTCGGGGTGCAGCTTGCCGTGCAGGACGCCGATGCGCAGCCCGGCGAGCAGTTCCTCCAGCTTGGGCAGCACCTCCATGATGCCGAGGGGTGAGCGGCGGCCCTCGTCGTCGGGCGCGCCGGACGCGATGGCGTCGCCCTCGTCGCCCTCCTGCTCGCCGATGCGCGGGCAGACGATGTAGATCTGGCGTCCCTTGGCGGCCTCCTCCCTGATGCGCTCCCAGGTGCGGGCGAGGAACGCGGGCTTCTCCGGCGGCACCACGACGGTCTGGATCTCCGAGCGGCCCGCCGGGAGCTGCCCGAGGACGGACGTCTCCAGGTCGCCGAACACCGTCATCGCCACCGTGCGCGGGATCGGCGTCGCCGTCATGACCAGGACGTGGGGCCGCCCGCCGGTGGTCTTCTCGCGCAGCGCGTCCCGCTGCTCGACGCCGAAGCGGTGCTGCTCGTCCACGACGACGAGGCCGAGGTCGGCGAACTGGACGCTCTCCTGGAGGAGCGCGTGGGTGCCGACGACGATGCCCGCGGCGCCGGACGCCGCGTCCAGCAGCGCCTCCTTGCGCGCCTTCGCGCCCTGCGACCCGGTGAGCAGCGCGACGCGGGTGGCGTTGTCGGCGCCGTCGAGCTGCCCGCCCCGCGCGAGGTCGCCGAGCATGCCGGTGATCGACCGGTAGTGCTGCAGGGCGAGGACCTCGGTCGGCGCGAGCAGGGCGGCCTGCCCGCCGCCGTCCACGACCTGGAGCATGGCCCGCAGCGCGACGACCGTCTTCCCCGCTCCGACGTCGCCCTGGAGGAGGCGGTGCATGGGGTGTTCGACGGCGAGGTCGGCGGCGATCTCGTCGCCGACCTTGCGCTGGCCCTTGGTGAGCTCGAACGGCAGCCGCGCGTCGAACTCAGCCTGGAGGCCGCCGAACGACGGCGGGCGCGGCTTCGCCGGGAGCGCGGCGGCGGCGAGGCGGCGCTGCGCCAGCGCGACCTGGACGACGAACGCCTCGTCCCACTTGAGGCGCTTCTTGGCGCGGCCCAGCTCCTCCCAGCTTCGCGGGCGGTGGATGCCCTCGTACGCCTCGCGCAGGCCGATCAGGTCGCGGCGGCGCAGCAGCGGCGCGGGCATCGGGTCGGCGGGCAGGTCGAGCTGGTCGAGGACGGTGCCGACGGACGTGCCGATCGTCTCGATCGGCAGGTTCTTCGTCGACGGGTAGATCGGGATGATCTCGTCGGCCCACTCCTGCGCGGCCTGCTCCGCGCTCTTCTCCTGGACGACCTTGTACTGCGGATGGGTCAGCTGCCTGACCGCCCTGCCGCTGCGCGGACGGTAGGTGCTGATCTTCCCGGCGAACAGGCCGCGCGTTCCCGGCGAGAGGTCCTTCTCCGCCCGGTAGGAGCCCTTGCGGCCGAAGAAGCTCAGCTTCAGCTCGCCGGTGCCGTCGGTGACGGTGATCTCCAGGACGTAGCCGGGGCTGCGGGTGAGGGTGCGGCCCTGCACCTTCACGACCTCCGCCATGACGGTGACGTGCTCGCCGTCCTCCAGCCCGCCGAGCTGCGTGAGCTCGCCGCGGTGCGCGTAGCGGCGCGGATAGTGGTGCAGGAGGTCGCCCGCGGTGTGCAGGTCGAGGCCCTTCTCCAGCACCTTGGCCGTCTTGTCGCCGAGGACCTTGCGCAACGGCTCGTCGAGATTCGCCACGCTGTCTTTTGTAGCCGATGCGGGCGACGGGAATCAGGTGATGTTCACTCGATGCCGATGAGCAGCGGGTACCGTTCCTGGCCGCCGTCGTACACGCCGACCTCCACGTCGGGGTAGGCGTAGCGCAGATGCTCCTCCAGCGCCGCCGCGAGGCCGGGCGGCGCGTACAGGCCGATGATCAGCGTGGCCAGCTCGCCGCCGCCGGACAGCATCCGGTCCAGGACGTCCCGCGCGACCTCCGCGACGCCCGTGCCGATCGACGCGACGTCGTTCTCGATCAGGCCGAGGACGTCGCCCGGCCGGCACGCGCCGGCGCCTGTGACCGTCTCCTGCCCGGCGACCTCCAGATGCCCGAACCGGGTGGCCCCGGCCGCCCGGGTCATCTCGGCGACGTCCTCGCCGAAGCGGCGCAGCGGATCGTGCACCGCGAGCGCCGCCATCGCCTGGACGACCGCCCTGGTCGGGACGACCTCGATCCGCGCCCCCGCCTCACGGGCGCGTTCGGCGGCGGCCTCGGCCAGCGGCAGGACCTCGGGCCCGTTCGGCAGGACGGTCACCTCGTCGCCCGCGGCGAGGATCGCCTCCGCCAGCACCGCCGGCGGCGGCGCGACGCCCGGGTCGCGCCGGACGACCCGCGCGCCGCACTCCTCGAACAGCGCGGCCAGGCCGTCGGCCGCGGTGACCGCGATCACCGCGCGGCCGGTGCGCGGCGCGTGCGGCTCCGCGTTCCCGGCGTGCAGGTACGTGACGCGGATCCGGTGCGGGCGCCCGGCCACCAGGCCCGCCTCGATGGCCGCCCCGGCGTCGTCGACGTGCACGTGAACGTTCCACAGCCCGTCGCCGCCGACCACGACGAGCGAGTCCCCGAGGCGGTCGAGCCTCTCGCGGAGGGCGTGGACGGCCTCGTCAGAGGCGTACAGGAGGTACATCACCTCGTACCCTGGACCGTTCCGCGGCTTGGTGCCGCCCGTCCGGCGCTCCTGCGGCGCGCCGGCGGCCTGGCCGGGCGTGCCGGAGGCGCGGGCGGGGATCTCGTAGCGCTCCGGGACCTCGTCGGTGATCACGGCGACGAGCGCGTCGAGCACCACGCAGAGCCCGGCCCCGCCCGCGTCGACGACGCCGTTGCGCGCGAGCACGTCCAGCTGCCCGGTGGTGCGTTCCAGCGCCCGCCGGGCGCCCAGGGCGGCGGCCCGCGCCGCCTCCCCGAGGCCGATTCCGGACAAACTAGGAGGCACCGGTCCAATGGCGGACGGCGCGCACGCCGAGGCGGCGGCCGCCAGGACACTCAGGACCGTTCCCTCCACGGGATGCTCGACGGCGCCGCGGGCGAGGCCGGACGCGTGCTCCAGCGCGCCCGCGAACGCGGTCCCGCCGGGCGGCGCCTCCAGCGGGCCGAGGACGTCCGCGAGCCCGCGGAACATCTGGCTGAGGATCACACCGGAGTTGCCCCGCGCACCCAGCAGCGCGCTTTTCGCCAGCGTGCGCCAGGTTTCGGGAACGCTCGCGCCGTCCGGGAGCTCGTCCAGCGCGTCCGCCGCCGCGATCACCGTCAGGTACAGGTTGGTGCCGGTGTCCCCGTCCGGGACGGGGAACACGTTCAGCGCGTCGATCTCCGCCCGGGTCCGGCCGAGCGCCTCAGCGGCACCCCTGCACCACCTTCGGATCGCCGCCACGTCGAGGACTTCACCCAACGCCCCGCCCCTCTCACCGTCGCCCGACTCTTCTGTACCGCGCATGGGCCGTCTGGGGAAGTCGTGGGGCCGGACGTTCGCGGGCCGATTCGCCTAGCCGACGGGCTGTCGGCTACTCTGATCCGTGCGCCTCGTCCGAGGCGCTCATCAGTGAGCGCCCATGAAGCCCGGCCCGCCCGCGGCGGCGACGGGCGGCGCTCCGGTCAGAGCATCGACACCACTTGGAGTTTCCCGTGGCTTCCGTCTGCGACGTCTGCGGCAAGGGACCCGGTTTCGGCATGCGCGTCTCCCACTCGCACCGCCGCACCCCGCGCCGCTGGAACCCCAACATCCAGCGCGTGCGCGCCGTCGTGAACGGCAGCACCAAGCGGATCAACGCCTGCACCTCCTGCATCAAGGCCGGGAAGGTCGTCAAGCCGACCGTCTGAACGGCGCGCAGGGGCTTCGGCCGGCTCATCGGAACGCCCGATGAGCCGGTTTTGTGCATTCAGAGCCAGACGCGGGCGGAATCAGACGCGGGCGGGATCAGGCGCGGTGGCGCCAGCCGTGGTCGACGGGGCCGATCCCGGCGCCGAGCGGGAAGCCCGCCGCGATCGCGCCGGTCACGTACTCCTTCGCCGTCGCCACCGCCGCGGGCACGTCGTCGCCGAGCGCCAGCCGAGACGCGATCGCGGACGCTAGCGTGCAGCCGGTGCCGTGCGTGTGCCGGTTGTCGTGCCTCGGCGCGGTGAACCGGTGCTCGTGCTCGCCGTCGAACAGCAGGTCGGCGGGCTCGCCCGGCAGATGCCCGCCCTTGATCAGGACCCATCGCGGGCCGAGCGCCTTGACGGCCTCGGCCGCCTCGCGCAGCCCCGCCTCGTCCACCACCTTCACGCCGGTCAGCTGCTCCACCTCGTAGAGGTTGGGCGTGACGACGGTCGCGGCGGGCAGCAGCGCCGAGCGGACGGCCTGGACGGCGTCCGGCGCGAGCAGCGAGTCGCCGTGCTTGGACACGCCGACGGGGTCGACCACGGCGGGCGCGTCCGCGTCCGCCAGGGCCTCGGCGACGGTCTCCACCAGGGCCGTGGACGCGAGCATCCCCGTCTTGATCGCGTGGACGCCGATGTCGGACAGGACGGAGTCGAGCTGCGCCCGCACCGCCTCGACCGGCAGCTCCCAGTAGCCTTGCACGCCGAGCGAGTTCTGCGCGGTGACGGCGGCGATGACGCTCATCCCGTGGACGCCGAGCGCGAGCATGGTCTTCAGGTCGGCCTGGATGCCGGCGCCGCCGCCGGAGTCCGAGCCCGCGATCGTGAGCACGAGCGGCGGAGCCTGCGGCCGGGACGGCGGCGCGGCCGGGACGGCGGACGGGGAGTGCGTCATGCCGTCCACTTTATGCCGCCCGCCCCGCACCCCGACGACCTCGGACGGGCTTCGGTGATCGGCGGCCTTCGGTCTCAGACGATGGCGCAGGGCTGGCTGTTCAGGACGCACGCGGACGGCTTGGTCGCGGTGCCCCGCGCGGCGAACACGATCCGTACCTTCGCGCCGGGCGCGATGCCGGACCGTCCGCGCACATGGGCGATCTTGCCGATCCTGACGACGGTGGCGCCGTTGACGGCGGTGACGGACGCGCTGGAGATCTTGAACGCGAGCGCCCACGTGCTGATCGGCCGCGGGCCCTTGTTGGCGATCGTCGCGGTCGCCTTGAAGCCGCCGGGGCTCTTGGACGCGACCCGGAACGCGACGATGAGGCCGTCGGAGCGGCCGGCGCCGCGGCTGGCGCGGTCGCCCTGCTCGCGCTGGGAGACCTGGTTGTCCCTGGGGTTGGTCTGCGTGGTGTCGCGCGGGGCGCCGCCGGCGAAGTTGAGGGAGATCTGCTGCGTGCTCAGCGCGTAGGCGACGATCCCGACCGCGATGACGAGCGCGACGATCGGCAGCAGCGGGACGGGCAGCACCGAGAAGAATTTGAACGGCCCCCCGCCGGAGCGGTCCTGCGCATCAGGCGGACCGGGCGGATCGGGCGGACCGGGTGGGTCCGCCGGGCCCATCGGCTCGTACGACTCGTACGGCCCGGGAGCGGCGGCGGGATCGAGGGTGGGAGCGCCTGGATAGTCACCCGGGTAGTCCCCGGGGAGCGGGTCGAACCGGTGCCGGACCGGGGGCCCGTGCGTGCGTTCCGCTTCAGGGGGCGGACCGGTCGAGATGCGCTCGTGCGGCGACACGAACACGCGGTCGTCCGTCGGCCCGGAGTAGGCGTCGTAGGGCGGCCCCGGCGGCGCGCCGTAGAACGGACCCTGGGACGCGCCGGCGTCCGGTACGGGTTCGTCGTCCGGTGGTTCGCGCCTGGTGTGTCGTCCCATCCCATCCCTCTTCGATCAGAGGATGTATACCAAACACGTACCAACCATGCCTACAGGATCCGTCAACGCGCACGGCCGGACGCGCTCCGTGCATGCCGTTCTACGTCGGGAAATGATCCCACGCGCCGGTCGGGGGCTCGCGCCCGTCCACGCGTACTCCGGCCCCCTCGCCGACGCTTCCGATCACCGTCCAGGACGGGGGCAGGGCGGCGTCCGGAGGGAAGGTCCCGGCGAACGCGTGGTCCTCGCCCCCGGTGAGCGCGTGGCGCAGCCCGTCCGGCCCGAGGATCTCCGGGACGGGCACGGCGGACGAGTCGACCTCGATCCGGACGCCGCTCCCCCCGGCGATGTGCCCGAGGTCCTGGACGAGCCCGTCGCTCACGTCCAGCAGCGCGGTGGCGCCGTGCGCGCGGGCCTCCTCCCCCGCCGTGTACGGGGGCTCCGGACGGCGATGCGCCGCGATCAGCACGGCGGGCCCGTCCCGCCCATCCGCGAGCAGCGCCAGCCCGGCTGCGGCGTGGCCGAGCCGTCCCCGGACGGCCACGACATCGCCCGGACGCGCCCCGGACCGGGTGAGCGGCGCCGCACCACCGAGATCGCCGAGCGCGGTCACCGCGAGCGTGACGGCGGCCGCGCCGACGACATCGCCTCCGGCGACGGACGCGCCCGCCGCGCCGCATTCGTCGGCGAGCCCGTCGTAGAGCCGCTCCGCCCAGTCCGCGCCGGTCTCGGGCGGAGCCGCGAACCCGACGAGCAGCGCCGTCGGGCGGGCGCCCATCGCGACGACGTCGGCGAGGTTCTGCGCGGCGGCCTTGCGGCCGATGTCGTACGGGCCCGACCAGTCGCGGCGGAAATGCCGTCCCTCCACGAGCAGGTCGGTGGTGGCCACGACTCGCCCGTCCGGCGCGGCGATCACGGCCGCGTCGTCGCCCGGGCCGAGCCGCACGTCCGGTCCCCGCGGCAGCCGCCGCGTCAGCCGGGCGATCAGCCCGAACTCCCCCACTTCCCCGATCGTGCCCATCCGCCCTATCCGCGCCGTTTTTCGGGTACCTAGCATTCAGTGCGCATCTGGTAGGAGCGCGCTCGCCCCCGGCGACACGCCGCGGCGCGTAACACGATACGGTGAACCGTCCGACGGTTGATTCTCCGCCCGGGGAGGACGTGATGGTGCAGGCCTACATCCTCATCCAGACCGAAGTCGGCAAGGCCGCCGAGGTGGCCGGCCACATCTCCGGCATAACAGGCGTCACTCTGGCGGAGGACGTCACGGGACCCTACGACGTGATCGTCCGAGCGGAGGCGCGCAATGTCGACGAGCTCGGCAAGCTCGTCGTCGCCCAGATCCAGGCGGTCGAGGGAATCACCCGCACGCTCACCTGCCCGATCGTCCATATCTGAATTGCGTGTCCCGGGGGGCCCGGGGGGACGTTCCCCCAGCGGGCGCAAGGCTTGGCCGTTCCTGATCGCGGGGCTGGCGCTCCTGGTCGCCGCGTGCGGCGACGGGGCGGTCCAGGTACCCGTACCGCAGCCGGACGCGGCCACCCGGCGGCTGTGCGAAGGGCTGCGCCTGCCAGAGAAGGTGCACGGGCAGAAGCGCCGTGACACCTCCCCGAGCTCGCCGCTGACCGCCGCCTGGGGGTCGCCCGCGATCGCGCTCCGCTGCGGCGTGCCGCGCCCCGCGACGCTCCATCCCATGTCCCGCCTCGTGACGATCAACGGGATCGACTGGTTCGGGCTGCCGGCGGACCGTCCGGTCACGTTCACCGCCGTCGCGCGCCAGGCGTACGTCGAGGTCACTGTCCCGCCCAAGTACAACCCGGCCGGGGACGCGCTCATCGAACTCGGCCCGCTGATCGAGGCGACGATCCCGAAGAAGCCCGAAGGCCAGGTCTAGCGGACACGGACGTCCCTTCCGGCGGCGGTGTTCGTCAGGGGGCCAGATCGACCCGGACGTCCTTCGTGGAGTCGGGGAGCAGGATGACCGTCGCGCCGTTGTGCCGCGTCCAGCCGACCGGGAGCAGGAACCAGCGGCCTCCCGCGTGCGTGAGCGTGCGCAGGCCGTTGTAGCGGTATCCGAACGCGGCGTCCGGGCCGCCGCCGAGCCGCACCACGCCGACCCCGGGACCGGTGATGTGCAGGCGCTCCCGGGCGTACACGACCGCCTGCGGGCTGGTGGGCAGCGACAGCTCGATCGCGCGGGCCGCGTTGATGCCGTGCTGCTGCGCGGAGTTGGCCGTCGCCCAGAAGGCGGCGATCAGGGCGAGCGCGATGAGCAGCAGGCGCCGGACGGCACGGGTCGACGCGAGCATCTCCGACCACCCTCCGCGCGCCACCCCGTACCGCGTCGCGGCCTCCGCGACGTACTCCAGCAGCAGGGTCCCGGCGCCGAGCGCCGCGGGTGACAGGTAGGGCCCGCTGACCGCGTCGTCGGCGTGCCTGCGCAGGCTGACCGCGCCGATCGTGAGCAGGACGAAGGCCGCGACCGTCAGAAGCACGCAGACGAGCAGCCGCCGCCGGTGCGACGCGCCGCGCATCAGCTGGACGAGGAGATGGTGCGCGATGAGCGCGCCCACGCCGAAGACCATCACCGACGCCAGCGGGGAGAACACCGGGCCCGCGCTCAGCACGAGATAGTCCCTGGTGGTGAAGCCGAGCGTGCCGAGGTCGACGCCGAAGTAGGCGAACAGGGACCGCTCGCGCACGTAGCCGAAGTAGTACAGGATCGCCGTCAGCACGCCGGTGGACGCCAGCACCCGGCCGGCGATCTCGACGAGCCGCCCGATCGCCCGGTCGTCGCCGGACGGCGCCTCGGCGAACCCTCCGGCGGGCTCTCGGGCGGGCGCCTCGGCGGGGCGTTCGGCGGGCTCCGCGGGCACAGGTCAGGACCCTTCGGGGCCCGGGCCGTTCTCGTTCCCCGGGCCGTCTCCCGGGCCGTCTCCCGGGCCGTCCGGTCCGGGCGCCGGAGTGATCTCCGTCCCGCCGCCCGGGGTTCCGGGCGAGGGCGACGGCGATCCCGGCTCGCCGCCGGGCGAGGTCGAGCCCCCGGGCGGCGACCCGCCCTTCGACGTCGACGACTCGGGCGGGGTCGTCGCGGCGACCTCGAAGAACTCCGTCCTGGCCTTCACTCCCACCCGCAGGCACACGTTCCCCTGCCCGCCCGCGCATCTGGAGCTGTCCTTGATCTCGACGATCCCGGCCGGGTTGGAACTCGTCTGCCGCGCGACCATGCAGGGCGAGCCGGTCCGGCACGGCCTGTGGTTCTTGAACTGCTCCTTGATCGACCGGGCGCAGGGGTCGCCGCCGGCGTCGGTGATCTCGACCGCCGCACGGCACGCCGCCGCGATCTGCCGCAGCTGCGCCTCGGTGATGCGGGTCTGCGCGACGTCCGTCGCCTGGGGCTGGACGTCGCCTCCGACGGCCAGGCCGCTCGGCTGCATCGGCAGCGGAGTGGTCGCCAGGGTCGCCTCTTCCTTCCCCCCGCATGCCACGGCGCAGAGCAGCAGGACCAGTCCACCGGCCGCACGACTTCGCCAAGACCCCATGCTCGCCCCCCGTGATCGCATGGTGACACCGCGCACGCGCGTCTATGGGTTCCCCCACGTCAGGGCGCGAAACCGGACGGGTGAGGCGGGTGGGATTCGAACCCACTGAGCGCTATGGCAACCGGGTTACAGCCGGGTCCGACTCTCCAACTTCGGCGCCGCCTCATGAACGGGCCGCGAACGGCCCGCGATTACGGCCGTTCTGGCCGCGTCGTACCTCCGGAGGGATTCGAACCCCCAGCGCACAGCACCTCATGCTGCCGTCTCTGCCGTTGGACTACGGAGGCATGCGTACGGCTCCCGGGACTCGAACCCGGAACATCCACTTCCTGAAAGTGGCCTCTCTGCCATTGGAGTAGAGCCGCAAGGGAGATTCGCGAGGGTGGGCGTCACTCGCGGCGGCTCGACCGGAGGATCGTCAGGAGACGGGATACCGGCCGGGGCGGGCGTGCGACGCCGAGGGCAGTCGGAGGTGATACTGCTCCAGAGCCATGGCCGGTCCTCCTCTCAGAAGTCTCCAGCCCTTGCCGGGCTGATGTCGTCAACGGTGCCAGGATCCCGGAACCGCCGCAACGCGTTTTCCGGAGGGGTGTCAGCCCTCCTCCGGGAGGGCGGCGCCGAAGGCGACGAGCGCCCAGAACGCGACCATGACCCAGCCGAGCGCGATGCCGGTCACCGCGAGGCCGAGCCCGCGCTCACCGGACCGCCGCAGCCGCGCCCACGCCAGATGCCCCGCGATGATCGCCGGGATGGACGGCAGCCCGCACGTGATCAGCCCGACCGCGCCCATGGAGACCGCGTAGATCGCGAGGCTGTTCATGGGCCGCTTGCCCTGCGGATGGTACGCGTGGCCCGCGGGCTGCTGCTGGTAGGAGGGGCCACGGGCCGCGATCGCGTCGGCGTACCGGTTCCACGTCTCCGCCTCGGCCGTGCGGCCCTGCCCGTTCAGCAGGATGGCGAGGTTGCGCATCGCGGCCGGGTCGCCGGCCTGGGCGGCCTGCCGGTACTGCCGCTCGACCAGCGCCGCCGCCTCCCCCGCGGCGAGCGCCGGAGCGGGTGCCTGGAAGATCCCGGACGCCTGCGTCCCCGGCTGCGCGGGGGCCTGCGTCCGATGCTGGGCAGGAGCCTGTGTCCGGGGCTGGGCAGGAGCCCGGGTTCGAGGTTGGGCCGGGGCTTGTGTTCGAGGTTGGGCCTGCGTCTGGGGGCGGGCGGGGGTCGGCGCGGGCTGGCGGGCGCCGCTGGAGATGAGCCCGTCCAGGAGGGACTGGGCGGACGGGCGGCGCGCCGGGTCCTTGGCGAGCGCCGAGCGGACGGCGGCCAGGAGCGTGCCGTCCAGCCCGCTGAGGTCCGGGTCCGCGCTGATGATCTGGTGGATGATCGCCGGCAGCGAGGTGCCGTCGAAGCACGGCCCGCCGCGCGCGGCGAACGCCACGGTCGCGCCCCAGGCGAACACGTCGGACGCCGGGCTCGCGCCGCGTCCGTCCAGCTGCTCGGGGGCCATGAACGCGGGCGTGCCGACGATGCCGCCCGTCGCGGTGAGGCGCGTGCCGTCCATGGAGCGGGCGATGCCGAAGTCGATGACCCGCGGGCCGAACGTGGAGAGCAGCACGTTGGCGGGCTTCAGGTCGCGGTGGACGACGCCCGCGTCGTGGATGGCGGTCAGCGCGGTCGCGATCCCGACCGCGACGGCCTCCAGGTCGGCGCCGCGCAGCGCGCCGTCCTTGACCACGGCCGCGTCCAGGCTCGGCCCGTTGACGAACTCGGTGACGAGGTAGGGCGGGTCGGCGGCGGGGTCGGCGTCCAGGACGGGCGCCGTGCAGAACGGCCGGACCCGCTGCGCCGCCGCGACCTCCGCCTCGAACCGCGCGCGGTACTGCCGGTCGGCGGCGTACTCGCGCCTGATCACCTTGATCGCGACCCGGCGGCCCGACCCGTCGAGCCCCACGTAGACCGTGCCCATCCCGCCTTCGCCGAGCCGGTCCACGACCCGGTACGGGCCGATGCGCTCGGGCAGGTCGGCATGCGGCACGGGACGTTCTCCTCAGGGCGGGTTACGGCCCCCCAAGCCTGGCATATCCGGGCGCTTCCCGTAGCAGAAGGAATCCGCGCCATATCACCCAAACCAGGGAATACACCCCTGGGTGGTATTTGTTACCGTCGCGTCCGGGCACGGCGCGGCTCAGCCGAGTTCCGCCCCGACCGTTCCGGCCACGATCTCCGCCGTCACCCGGAGCGGCCGGACGTCCCGCGCCGTCCGGCTGAGCACGAGGGCCCCCTCGAAGGCGCTCAGCGCGTACACGGCCAGATCGGCGGCCTGTTCCTCGGCGACCCCGGCGCCCGCCAGCCGCCTCGCCATGGACGTCTCCCATGAGGCGAACACGTCCGCGCACGCGTGCCGCATCGGCTCGCTCCTGCTCGCGACCTCCAGCGCCACGGTCGCGATCGGGCACCCGTCCGCCCATCCCGACTTCCGCAGCGCCTCGACGCTCAGCTGGAAGACGTCGCGGACCGACTGCGCGACATCGCAGTCCGCCCGCTCGAAGACGGCGTCGAAGAGCCGCAGATAGCGTCCGCCCGAATGCGTGACGGCCTCGACCCCCAGCTGCTCCTTGCCGCCCGGGAAGAAGTGGTAGAGCGAACCCCACGGCGCCTCACTCGCCGCCGTGATCTGCTTCATCCCGGTCCCCGCGTACCCCTGCTCGCGGAACAGGCGGGCGCTCGCCTCCAGCAACCGTGTACGGGTGTCGCGCGTCATGCCGACACCCTAGCCTTGTCTGACTAGATCGATCTATCTAGCATGGCGGTCGATCCGAGGGGAGCCGTCCATGCCCGTGCGAACCCGACACCGGGACCACGTCCGCGTCATCACGATCGACCGTCCTGAACGCCGCAACGCCGTCGACTCCCCGGCCGCCGCCGGATTGCGCCGCGCCTTCGCCGAGTTCGATCGCGACGACGACGCGCGCGTCGCGATCCTCACCGGCGCCGGCGGCACGTTCTGCGCGGGCAACGACCTGAAGGCGATGGCCGCCGGCGACTTCCCGGCCCCCACTCTGGACGGCCCGCCCCCGATGGCGGTGACGCGCACCCGCCCGGCCAAGCCCGTGATCGCGGCGATCGAGGGGTACTGCTTCGGCGGCGGCCTCGAACTCGCCCTCTGGTGCGATCTGCGCGTCGCGTCCGAGACCGCCGAGTTCGGCCTGCTCAACTTCGAGCACGGTCTTCCCTCGCTGGACGGGGCCACGGTCCGTCTCCCCCGCCTCGTCGGGCGGGGCCGTGCCCTCGACCTCGTCCTGACGGCCCGCCGCCTCCCCGCCCGCGAAGCCCTGGACTGGGGCCTGATCACCACCCTCACCGCCCCGGCCGAGGCCCTCAAGACAGCCCTCACGCTGGCGGACCGGATCGCGAGCCTCTCCTCCCCCGCCGTTCTGGCGGCCCGGACGTCCCTCCTCGACCAGCACCCTCTGGACGAGCCCACGGCCCTGAAGAACGCAACAGCCCTCGCCCTGGCGGCGCTCACCCCGCCCTCGAACCACGGCTAGAACCGAGAGATCGTTCTTAAGGTGAAAAGTCAGCGTTTGGCGGGAACCTGGCGGGCTGAGGAAGCGTCTAAGGCCCATGCGTGGACGTTCCCTGACGTCGGCCGCGACCGTGCTTCTGCTGGCCGGTACCGCCGGTTGCAGCAAGTCGTCCGGCCCGACCGACCCACCGCTCCCGGCACCGCCCATGCGGCTCGTCGCCTATGACGGCTGCGCCGACCTCCTGGACGGCCTGCGCCGCGCGACGGCGGACAAGGTCGGCCCGTACGGGCTGACCGACGGCGGCCCTCCGATGTTCGCGCTGCCCGAGGGCGACACCGCGCAGCGCAAAGGTCCGCAGGCGGCCCAGGCACCGGGCGAGGCGGCGGGCGGGGGCGCGGGTGCTCCCCCGGCGCATTCCACGACCAACTCCCACGAGGCGGCCGCCGACGAGCCCGACCTCGTCAAGACCGACGGCCGGCGGATCGTGACGCTCGCGGACGGCCGGCTCCGCGTCATCGACCCGGCGACCCGCAAGGTCGCGCACACGCTCGACCTGCCGGGGGACAGCGGGTTCGGCCCGGGTGGCGGCGGCGGGCAGTTGCTGCTGAGCGGCGACCGCGTGCTCGTGGTGTCGCAGCGCCCGATGATGATGCCCTATCCGCGCCCGACGGTCCCGGGGGCGGAGAGCTCGTCCAAACCCGCGCGGCCGGAGCCGATGACACGGCTGACGCTGGTCGACATCTCCGCCGCCCCGAAGGTCGTCGGCACCATGACGACCGAGGCCGGCTACATGGACGCGCGGCAGAGCGGCGCCACGGTGCGGGTCGTGATGCAGTCCCGGCCGCGAATCGACTTCCCCGGCCGCGGCGGCGGCAGGATCCCGGGCGGCAGCGGCACAAGCGACGGCCGCACGGGCGACGGCCCGACGAGCGACCGTCCGACGGGCGGCGGCCCGGCCGACGACAAGAAGGCCACCGAGGCGAACCGGGCGGCCGTGCTGAAGGCGCCGCTCGACGCGTGGCTGCCCGCCTACCGGGTGGACGGCGCGAACGGCGGTCCCGGCAAGACGTACAAGCCGCCCTGCGACCAGGTCAGCCGCCCGGCCTCGTACACGGGGTCGTCGATGCTGAGCGTGCTGACGTTCGACCTCGGCCAGGGGCTCGGCGACCCGCGGGCCATCGCCGTGACCGCCGACGGGTCGACCGTCTACGGGAACGGGAAGAGCCTCTACGTCACCGGCACCGCCCCGCGGCCGTTCACGCCGGGAAGGACGGCGCGGCCGCCCGAGCAGCGCACCGACGTGTACAAGTTCGACGTCGGCGGCGGCGGACGCCCCCGCTACGTGGCGGCCGGTTCGGTGAAGGGCGACCTGCTCAACCAATACTCGATGTCGGAGCACCAGGGATACCTGCGCCTGGCCACGACGACCAGCCGGCCCGACGACCCGAACGGCAGGTCGTCGCAGAGCTCGGTGTACGTCCTCGGGCAGCGCGGCGACCGTCTCAACGAGGTCGGACGCGTCGACGGCCTGGGCAGGGGCGAGCGGATCTACTCCGTCCGGTTCATCGGCGCCACCGCGTACGTCGTGACGTTCCGCCAGGTCGACCCGCTCTACATGATCGACCTGACGACCCCGCACCGCCCCCGCCGCACCGGCGAACTGAAGATCACCGGCTATTCCGCCTACCTGCACCCGACGCGGGACGGCAAGCTCCTCGGCGTCGGACGGGACGCCGACACGTCGGGGCGCACGCGCGGGCTGCAGGTCTCGCTGTTCGACGTGTCCGGTGAGAAGCCGCGCAAGGTCGCGTCCCACAGGCTGCCGGACGCGTCGTCCCAGGCGGAGTTCGAGCCGCACGCGTTCCTGTACTGGCCGCCGACCGGCCTCACCGTCATGCCGGTGCAGCGCCCAGGCGGCAGCGGAAGCGACGCGCTGATCCTCAAGGTGACCGGCACGTCCATCGACGAGGCGGGGACCGTCCGGCATCCCGGCGAGAGTTACGACACCGGCGTCCGCCGCTCGCTCGTCATCGGCGACGCCCTCTGGACGATCTCCGACGACGGCGCCCGCGCCACCGACGCCGCCACGCTGAAGAACACCGCGTGGCTGCCCTTCGACTAGCCCGCCGGCCGGCTACCGCAGGCCGGTCGAGCGGCTCAGTGCCGTCTGGATGAGCCGGTCGACCAGGGCCGGGTAGTCGAGCCCGGTCGCCGCCCACATCTGCGGGAACGCGGACGCGGGCGTGAAGCCGGGCATGGTGTTGATCTCGTTGAGGATCCACCGGCCGTCCGGCGTGTGGAAGAAGTCGACGCGGGCGAGGCCCTCGCAGTCGAGGGCGTCGAACGCGCGGACGGCGAGCCGGCGGACCTCCTCGATCGCGGCGGGCGGCAGGTCGGGCGGGATCGCCATGCTGGTGGCGGCGTCGAGGTACTTGGTCTCGAAGTCGTAGAAGTCGTGGCCGCCCGCCATGACCACCTCGGCGGGCAGGCTCGCCTCGGCGGGGCCGTCGTCCATGCCCTGCAGCACGCCGCACTCGACCTCGCGGCCGTCGATGGCGGCCTCCACGATCACCTTCGGGTCGTGCTCGCGGGCCGCGTCCACGGCGGCCTCCAGGTCGGCCTCGTCGGTGACGCGGCTGATGCCCATGCTGGACCCGGCGCGGGACGGCTTGACGAACACGGGCCGGCCGTCCGCGAGGCCCAACTCCTTGATCTCGTCGAGCTTGCGCTTGCGTTCGCGCCGCCACTCGCGGTCGCCGACCAGGACGTACGGGCCGACGGGCAGCCCCCGCGCCTGCCAGACGAGCTTCATGAACCCCTTGTCCATGCCGACCGCGCTGGCCAGCACCCCGGCCCCGACGTAGCGGACGCCGGCCAGGTCGAGCAGGCCCTGGATGGTGCCGTCCTCGCCGTAGGGGCCGTGCAGCAGCGGCAGCACCACGTCGACGTCGCCGAGCCGTTCGGGGACCTTGCCCTGCCCGACGACCATCAGGCCGCGGTTGTCGGGGTCGAACGGCAGCGCGAGGACGCCGCCGGAGCCCGTCACCTCCGGCAGCCGGCCGTCCTCGATCGCGAGCCGCAGGTCGCCGGGCGGCAGCACCCAGCGGCCGTCGCGGGCGATGCCGATCGGCACCACCTCGTACCGGTCCCGGTCGATGGCGGCCATGACGGCCCCCGCGGTGACGCAGGAGATCGCGTGCTCGGAGCTGCGTCCGCCGAAGACGACGGCCACGCGGATCTTTGAAGCCTGGGACATGAGGCCCGACCCTACCGTTGATCAGCCGGAGGCGGCCACGAGCAGGCTGGCGCGGCGATCAGGCCGGACCGCGGCATGTCACACCCCGTAGCGCTCGGGCTTCGGGGAGCGGGAGATCAGCGAGATCGCCGCCTCCTTGATCGGCATGCCGTGGTGCAGGACGGCCGTGACCGCCTCGGTGATCGGCATCTCCACATTGTGCTTGCGGGCGAGCTCCAGCACCGCCTCGGACGACTTGACGCCCTCCGCGGTCTGCTTGGTGACGGCGATGACCTGCTCCACCGTCATGCCGCGGCCGAGGTTCTCGCCGAACGTCCGGTTGCGCGACAGCGGCGACATGCACGTCCCGACGAGGTCGCCCATCCCGGCGAGCCCGGCGAAGGTGTGCTCGTCGGCGCCGAGCGCGGCGCCGAGCCTGGCGATCTCGGCGAGCCCGCGGGTCATCAGCATCGCCTGCGTGGTGGCGCCGAACCCCAGCCCGGCGGCCATGCCGACGCACAGCGCGACGATGTTCTTCACCGCGCCGCCCAGCTCGCAGCCGACGACGTCGGTGCTGGTGTAGACGCGGAAGTACGGCGTCATCGTCGCGGCCTGGAGGCGCCGCGCGGCGTCCTCGTCCACGCAGCCGGCGACGGCGGCGCCGGGTTCCCCGCCGGCGACCTCGCGGGCCAGGTTCGGCCCGCAGAACACCCCGACGCGCTCCGCGGGGACGTTCGCGACCTCGCCGATCACCTCCGACATCCGCCGGGACGTGCCGAGCTCGACGCCCTTCATCAGGCTGACGAGCACCGCGTCCGGCGGCAGCAGCGGCAGCCACGCGGCGAGGTTGCGCCGCAGGGTCTGCGCCGGGACGGCCAGCGCGACGAAGTCGGCGCCGCTGAGCGCCTCGGCCGGGTCGGCCGTCGCGCGGACGCCCTCGGGCAGCGTGACGCCGGGCAGGTAGTCGGGGTTCTCGTGCCGCTCGTTGACGGACTCGACGACCTCGGGGCGGCGGCCCCACAGGACGACGTCGCCGCCCGCGTCGTGCAGCAGCTTGGTGAACGTCGTCCCCCAGGACCCGGCCCCCATGACCGCGGTGCGGTACGTCACGAGCGGTCCGCCTTCGGCTCCGCGGTCTCCGCCTGGCCGGCCTCGGCGCGGCGGCGCTCCGCCAGGACACGGCGGTGGTCGTAGCGCTGCTCAGGCGGCTCCTGGCCGCGCAGCTCGGCGAGCAGCCCGACGATCGCGGCCATGACGGCGTCGGTGGCGGCGCGCAGCGTCTCCCGGCTGAGCGGCCGCCCCTGGTACGCCGACAGGTCGACGGGCGGCCCGGCGACCACCTTCATCGTCTTGCGCGGAAACGGGTGGAACCCCTTCTTCAGGCTCCCCGCGAGGCCCGTCCGCTCGGTCTTCTTGTACGGCAGCAGCTCGTGCGCGCCCCAGTTCGCGACCGGGACGACCTTCGCGCCGGTCTTCAACGCCATCCGCGCCACCCCGGTCTGCCCGGTCATGGGCCACAGCTCGGGGTCGCGGGTGCAGCTGCCCTCGGGGTAGACCACCAGGCACTCGCCGTCCAGCAGGGCCCGCTCGGCGTCCTCCAGCGCGAGGGCCGCGTCGTCATGGTCGCGGTGGACGGGGATCTGCCCGGTGCCGCGCAGGACGCTCCCGAGGAACCGCACGTCGAAGAGCGTCGACTTGGTCAGGTAGACGGGATAGCGGCCGGACGCGGCGACGAAGTGGGCGAGGGCGAGCGGGTCGGCCTCGGAGATGTGGTTGGCGGCGAGGATGACGCCGCCCTTCCCCGGCACGTTGCCCCGGCCCCGCCAGTCGCGCTTCAGCAGCCCGAACAGCAGCGGCCGCAGGATGACGATCGTGAGCTTCCGCCAGCCCGGCGAATACGCGTGGCTCATGCTCGTCTTCCTCCCGTCCGGCCCCCACGTGAACGCGGGGTGTACTCAAGTGTCGCGGTTGCGTGCGCATAGTGTCGAGTTGCCATGTCTACCGCAGAGCAGTCCCAGTGGTCGCTCGTCGTGCCGGTCAAGGTGCTGGCCCGGGCGAAGACGCGCATGTCCCCGGCGGCGGGCCCGCACCGCGAGTCGCTCGCGCTCGCCGTCGCGGCCGACACGGTCGCGGCGGCGCTGCGCTGTGACCGGGTTCGCACCGTGATCGTCGTCACCGACGACCCCCTTCCCGCCGCCGAGCTCGCCGCACTCGGCGCCCGTGTCGTGCCCGACGTGCCCGACGCCGGGCTGAACCCGGCGCTGGTGCACGGCGCCGACCGGGGCCGCGAACTCGCCGCGGCCGCCGGCGTGCCCGCGGGCGTCGGCGCGCTCTCGGCGGACCTGCCCGCTTTGCGTCCCCTTGAACTCGCGCGCGTCCTCGACGCGGCCGCCGCGGTACCCGAGGCGTTCGTGCCGGACGCGGCGGGCACCGGCACCACCCTGTACACGGCCGGGCCCGGCGTCCCGTTCGCGCCCGCGTTCGGCGCCGGCTCCCGCGCCGCGCACCGCGCCCGCGGCGCCCGCGAGATCCTGCTGCCCGGCACCGACACCGTCCGGCGCGACGTCGACACCCTCGACGACCTCCGCGCCGCCCTGACGCTGGGCGTGGGCCCCCGGACCGCCGCCGTCGCGGCCGAACTCCCCGCGCTCGCCTAGAGTTCGGGTATGCAGGGCACGGTGAAGGAGTTCGACGCGGAGACCCGTTCGGGCAGCGTGCTGCTCGACGACGGGACGGAACTGCCGTTCGACGCGGACGCGTTCGCCGCCGGCGGCCTACGCCTGCTGCGCTTCGGCCAACGGGTGAACCTGGCCCTGGACGCCGACAGGATCACGGTGGTGACCCTGTCGACCTTCCCGTTGCCGTCCCCGTAGCCGGGACGTCAACGCGACAGCGCCCAGGGCCGTGTCTCACGGTCCCCGGGCGCTGTCGCGGTGCGGCGCTACTACTTGCCGGCCACCAGGTTCTTGAAGTCCGCGCCTGCCTTGAACTTCGGCACCCGCGTGGCGGGAACCTGGATGGGCTTGCCCGTTGCGGGGTTGCGGGCCGTACGGGCGGGCCGGTCGGCCCTCTCGAACGAACCGAACCCGGTGATCGCGACCTTGTCGCCCTTGGCGACGGCCTCCTGGATCGCGTTCAGGATGGCGTCGACGGCCTCGGCTGCGGCCTTCTTGCTGCCGAGTTGGTCCGAGATGGCGTCGACCAGCTCACGCTTGTTCATGGGTTACTCCTCTAGTTCCCCCCTTGCCCGAACGAAACTAAGGGACCCTCGGCATGGACACAATCACCTGCACGCACGAGTTGGCGTGTCGCTGGCGTTTTTGTCGGCCTCGCCCCCGTCTCGCCGGGTGACCGGACCGGATCCGGCCACTGCGCACGCTAACCGACGTCGGGGGTCTCGTGGAAATCGGCGAGGAACGTTTCCAGCCTGCGGGCGGCCAGTCCGGGGTCGCGTTTGGCCAGATCGGTGATGGCCAGCAGGTGGCGGGTCAGCCGCTGCCGGGACTGCGCGGGCAGCGGCGCGACGGCTCGATGAGCGTCACGCAACTGTCGCGCTAGCTGCGTCAACGCGGGATCGTCGAACTCGGGCCCGGCCCACGGGACCGTGGTCAATACATGCCTCCGAACGGTCGAACGGGTCTTCGCACTACAGGAATTGTCCCTGGTCGCGGTTCCCGTCCGACCATCCGGGGCCGAAAAAGCCGTGAACGCCCTATACCAAGTCCCTACACGGTCGTGGGGAGCCAGGGACGGCGGGTGGACTCGAAATCGGTGATCGCGTCGGCGTGGCGGAGGGTGAGGCCGATGTCGTCCAGGCCCTCCATGAGGCGCCAGCGGGTGTAGTCGTCGATCTCGAAGGGGGCCGTCTCGCCGTCCCAGCGGACCTCGCGGTTCTCCAGGTCGACGGTGATCTCCAGGTCCGGGTCCTTCTCGACGCGCGTCTGGAGGTCGTCGACCTGCTCGCCGGTGAGGATGACGGGCAGCAGGCCCATCTTCGTGGAGTTGTTGCGGAAGATGTCCCCGAAGCGCGGCGCGATGACGACGCGGAAGCCGTACTGCTGGAGCGCCCAGACGGCGTGCTCGCGGGACGATCCGGTGCCGAAGTCGGGCCCGGCGACGAGGATGCCCGCGCCGTCGTGGCGGGGCTGGTTCAGGACGAAGTCCGGGTCTTCGCGCCAGGCGGAGAACAGGCCCTTGTCGAACCCGGTGCGGCTGACCTGCTTCAGCCAGACGGCCGGGATGATCTGGTCGGTGTCGACGTTGCTGCGGCGCAGCGGGACGGCGCGCCCGGTGTAGGTGGTGAACGCTTCCATGGCTGAATTTCCTCAGAGGTCGGCGGGGGCCGTCAGACGGCCCGTGACGGCGGTGGCGGCGGCGACGGCGGGCGACACCAGGTGGGTGCGGCCGCCGGGTCCCTGCCGGCCCTCGAAGTTGCGGTTGGACGTGGACGCGCTGCGCTCGCCGGGCGTGAGCTTGTCAGGGTTCATCGCCAGGCACATGGAGCAGCCCGCCTCGCGCCACTGCGCGCCGGACGCGGAGATGACCTCGTCCAGGCCCTCGGCCTCGGCCTGCTTCTTGACCTTCATGGAGCCGGGCACCACCAGCATCCGGACGCCGTCGGCGACCTTGCGGCCGCGCAGGACGCCGGCGACGGCGCGCAGGTCCTCGATGCGGCCGTTGGTGCAGGAGCCGACGAAGACGGTGTCGACCGCGATGTCGCGCAGCGGCGTCCCCGCGGTGAGGCCCATGTACTCCAGGGCGCGCTCGGCGTTCTGCCGCTTGACGGGGTCGTCGAATGACGCGGGGTCGGGCACGGCCCCGGCCAGCGGCAGGCCCTGGCCGGGGTTGGTGCCCCAGGTGACGAACGGGGTCAGCTCGGCCGCGTCGATCACGACCTCCTTGTCGAAGACCGCGTCGTCGTCGGTGCGCAGGGACGTCCAGTACTCGACGGCCCGGTCCCAGTCCACGCCGGACGGGGCGTGCGGGCGGCCCCTGAGGTACTCGAACGTGGTCTCGTCCGGCGCGATCATCCCGGCGCGGGCGCCGGCCTCGATGGACATGTTGCAGACCGTCATCCGGCCTTCCATCGACAGCGCCCTGACGGCCTCGCCCCGGTACTCGATGATGTGCCCCTGGCCGCCGCCGGTGCCGATCCGCGCGATGATCGCGAGGATGAGGTCCTTGGCTGTGACGCCCTCGGGCAGCGCGCCGTTCACCGTGACCGCCATGGTCTTCGGCTGGACCTGCGGCAGCGTCTGCGTGGCGAGGACGTGCTCGACCTCGCTGGTGCCGATGCCGAACGCGAGGGCGCCGAACGCGCCGTGGGTGGAGGTGTGGGAGTCGCCGCACACGACGGTCATGCCGGGCTGGGTCAGGCCGAGCTGCGGCCCGATGACGTGCACGATGCCCTGTCCTTCGTCGCCCATCGGGTGCAGCCGGATACCGAAGTCCGAGCAGTTCTTGCGCAGGGTCTCGACCTGGGTGCGCGAGACGGGGTCGGCGATGGGCTTGAGCAGGTCGGTCGTCGGGACGTTGTGGTCCTCGGTGGCGATCGTGAGGTCGGGGCGGCGGACGGTGCGGCCCGCCATCCGCAGCCCGTCGAACGCCTGCGGGCTGGTGACCTCGTGGACCAGGTGCAGGTCGATGTAGAGGAGGTCCGGTTCGCCTTCGGCGCGCCGTACGACGTGCGCGTCGTACACCTTCTCGGCCAGTGTTCGGCCCATCGCTTCTCCACCTCGCTGTGTCGATCGTCCGGTCGCCCGACTTGCATCTCATATTACGAGACGGCAATATCAAGGCATGGACAACTCTAGCGGAGTCGGCGTGCTCGACAAAGCCGTTCTGGTTCTGAACGCGCTGGAAGCCGGGCCGGCGTCGCTGGCACAGCTCGTCCAGACGACCGGGCTGGCGCGTCCGACCGCGCACCGGCTGGCGGTCGCGCTGGAGCACCACAGGCTCGTCCACCGGGACACGCAGGGGCGTTTCATCCTGGGGCCGCGCCTGGCCGAGCTCGCCGTGGCGGCCGGCGAGGACCGGCTCCTCGCGATCGCGCAGCCCGTCCTGGCCCAGCTCCGCGACCACACCGGCGAGAGCGCCTCGCTGTTCCGCCGCCAGGGGGACGTCCGGGTCTGCGTGGCCTCGGCCGAGCGCAGCAGCGGCCTGCGCGACACCATTCCCGTCGGCGCGGCGCTTCCGATGACGGCGGGTTCGGCCGCGCAGGTGCTGCTGGCCTGGGAGGAGCCCGACCGGCTGCACCGCGGGCTGCGCGGCGCCAAGTTCGAGGCGACGACGCTGGCGTCCGTCCGCCGCCGTGGCTGGGCGCAGAGCGTCGGCGAGCGCGAGCAGGGCGTCGGCTCGGTCTCCGCCCCGATCCGCGGCGTCGCCGGACGGGTGATCGCCGCCGTCTCGGTGTCCGGGCCGCTCGAACGCCTCACCCGCTCCCCCGGCCGGCTGCACGCGAGCCCGGTCGCCGCCGCCGCCGAGAAGATCTCGGAGGGGATGCGCCGCACCGCGTCCTGACCGGACCTCCTGACTGGCCCGCGACCGCACTGACCTGATCCGACGTTCCCCCATAACTCGGACACCCATTGGATAGTGCCGGTATCTAATTGCACGGTCCCGATACCGTTAACCACCGGTAAAGGGGGTGCGACGGTGCAGATCTCCGAGCTCAGTGATCGGAGCGGCCTCACGGTCCAGACGATCAAGTTCTACATCCGGGAGGGCCTGCTCCCGAAGGGCTCGGCGGTGAGCGCGACGCGGTCGGAGTACGACGGCCGCCACCTGGAGCGGCTGCGGCTGATCAGCGCGCTGCGCGAGGTCGGCGACCTGCCCGTGTCGGCGATCCAGCAGATCATCGCGGCGATCGAGGACGAGCGGGTCAACCTGCACGACCTGTTCGCCACCACGCAGCACGCGATCGGCCCGCACGTCGCCGCGCCGCACGACCCGCACTGGCGCGCCGCCCGGCAGGACGTGGACGCCCTCGTCCGCGAGCTCGGCTGGGACGTCGGCGACCGCGCCCCCGCCCGCGACCTGCTCGCGCACACGTTCGTCGCGCTGCGCCGCCTCGGCTTCCCGATCACCCTGCGCGACCTGCGGCCCTACGTGAACGCCGCGCACGAGGTGGCCGACCACGAGATCGGCAGGGTCGCCGCCGGCACCCCGCGCGCCCGGACGGTCCATTCCCTGCTGGTCTCGACCGTCCTGTACGAGCAGGTGCTGACGGCCCTGCACCGGCTCGCCCAGGAGGACGCCTCGTCCCGCCGCTTCGGCAAACCCTGACCCGGGCATCGGACTCACCCGGCAATTCCGGGATAACAAGTCGGAATTCGCATTCGCGTCCCGGTAAAAGGGCATTCGCTTCGGTCGCCTAACATGAATGGACGATGACCGCGACCCAGCGTCCGAAATCCCGTGCCGGCAGGTGGACCGATCGCCTGCTGGCCGAGGGCAGCGACCCCGATCCGCGGTTCTCGCTCGCCAACGAGCGCACGTTCCTGGCCTGGATCCGGACGGCGCTGGCGCTGATCGCGGCCGGGATCGGGCTGGCGCTCGCCGGCGACCTGGTGGAGGCGCCCCTCCGGCACGTGCTCGCCGTCGGCTTCGCCGTGGCCGGGGCGGCGGTCGCCGCGTTCGCGTTCGGCCGCTGGCTGCGCACCGAGCGCGCGCTGCGCCGCGCCGAGACGATCCCGCCGCCCGCGCTCGCCCCGATCATGTCGTACGGGCTGGCCGTCGCCGCGATCGTCCTGCTGGTGGCCGTGCTGGCGACCCGATGAGGCTCTGGGACCCTGGCGCCCAGCCGGAACGGACGGCGCTGGCCTGGTCGCGCACCACGCTCGCCCTGGTCGGCGTGGGTCTGCTGTGCGTGCGGCTCGCGCCGTCGACGTCCGGCGCGGCGGTCGCGGCGGCCGTGGTCTGCGGCGGCGCGGCGCTCCAGTTCCGCCGGACCCGGGTGAGCCTGCGCGCCCGGCGGCGCGGCCTGCCCGTCGGCGACGGCGCGGCCGACCCCGCCTCCGCCCTGGTCACCACCGGTCTGACGATCCTGCTGGCCGCGACGGCCGTGCTCTTCGCGGTCTAGCCATGCCGTGGCCGCATGCCGGACATGCGAAGTCTTCGCTGGTGTCATGGCCGCCGCGCCGATTAGCGTCGTAGCGCCAATCGACGTCGAACATAACGAACCGAGAAGGAATTCACGGATGCGCGTCACGTTCAACAATCCCGACAGCGTCCCGCCGCCGCCGCGGCCGGTCTACTCCCACACCGCGCTGGTGACGCCGGGTCCGCTGCTCTACGTGTCGGGCCAGGTCGCCCTGGACGAGAACGGCAAGATCGACGCGCCGGGCGACATGCGGCGCCAGGCGGAGGTCACGTTCGGCTACATCGAGAAGATCCTCGCCGCGCACGGGGCGGGTTTCGCGGACATCGTCAAGATCCAGACGTTCCTCACCGACATCGACCTGCTGCCCGACTACGTGGCGGGCCGCGACCCGTTCCTCAAGGGCCTGCGCCCGGTGAGCACGACCGTCGAGGTCTCCCGGCTGTTCCACCCGGACGCCCTGCTGGAGGTGGAGCTCGTCGCCATCCCTGGCGGCTAGGGACGCAGTTCCCCGGCCACATCCCGCAGGTCCGCCAGGAACGCGGTGACGGCCGGGGATCGGCGCGCGTGCCGTCCCACCGCGGCGTACACGGTCCTGCGCGGCTGGTCGGGGGCCACGCCGCGCAGGACGACGCCGTCGCGCGCCACCCCGGCGCCCGCGAGCGCCGGGACGAGCGTGACGCCGAACCCCTCCGCGACCAGGCCCAGCTTGGAGATCCACTCGGCGGCCCGTATCGGCGTCTCCGGCACGAATCCGGCGACCTCGCAGCGGGCGCGCATCGTCGCGACCGCCTCGGGGTCGTCGGCGACGATCCACGGCTCGTCCGCCAGGTCGGCGAGCGACACGCGGTGCCGGGCGGCGAGCGGGTGGGTGCTTGGCAGCGCGACGAGGAGCGCGTCGTCGGCGAGCGTGACCAGGTCGTCGGCGTCGATGGACGGATGCTTGTGCGTGCTGACCACGGCGATGTCGAGGTCGCCCGCCTCCAGCATCGGCAGCAGCCGCTCGGTCATGCCCTCGCGCAGCAGCGGCCGGACACCCGGATACCGGGCCCGGAACCGGGCGAGCGCGCGCGGCACGAGCGCGGCGTTGGCCGTGGGGAACGCGCCGAGCCGGAGGGTCCCGGTGTCGAGGCGGCGCAGGCCGTCGAGGGCGCGGGCGGTGTCGGCGAGCCGGTCGAGGAGCCCGCGCGCGTGCGGCAGCAGATACTCCCCGGCCGGGGTCGGCCGGACGCCCCGCGCTCCGCGCGCGAACAACTCCACGCCGCACACGTCCTCCAGCGCCGCGATCTGCCGGGACACGGCGGACTGCGTGTAGCCCTCGGCGGCCGCGGCGGCGGTGAAGGAGCCGAGGTCGGCGACGGCGACGAACGTCCGCAGCAGGACGGGGTCAAGGGCTTCGGCGCGCACGTCCGGAGCATACGTCGCACGCCGGATAGGGTCGGCGCATGCCCGGGAGCCGGCCGTTCGTCAGCCTCGCCACCGATTTCGGCGCCGCCTACACCGGCGTCTGCGCGGGCGTGGTGTACTCCATCGCCCCGGCGGCGACGGTGCTCGTCCTGTCCGACGAGATCACGCCGTACGCGGTCACCGAGGGCGCGATGCTGCTCCGGCAGGCGCTGCCGTACCTTCCGGTGGGCGCGCACGTCGGGATCGTCGACCCGGGCGTCGGCACGCGGCGGCGTCCCGTCGCGATCGAGACCGGGCGCGGGGACGTGCTGGTCGGCCCCGACAACGGGCTGCTCGTCCCGGCCGCGCAGGCGCTGGGCGGCGCCGTCCGGGCGCACGTGCTGGAGAATCCGGCGTACCGCCTGCCGGCCGTGTCGGCGTCGTTCCACGGGCGCGACGTCTTCTCCCCCGCCGCCGCGCACCTCGCCACCGGCGCCGACGTGGCCGATCTCGGCCCGCCCGCCGAGCCGCTGCCGCTGGACGTCCCGGCCCCCATGGTCACCGGCGGCGGGCTGACCGCGCCGATCCTCTACACCGACCGCTTCGGCAGCCTGATCCTGAACGCCGGCCCGGACGACCTCGCCGCCGCGTTCGGCCCGCTCGCGCACGGCACGCCGCTGGAGCTGTCCTGGCGGCCCGGCCGCGCCGAGCGGATCACGTTCGAGGAGACGTTCGGCGGCGTCGCCGCGGGCGAGCCGCTCCTGTGGGTCGACTCGTCCGGGCTGCTGGGCCTGGCCGTCAACCAGGGCTCCGCCGCCGACCGCTTCGATCTTCGCGAACCGGGCACCGTCACGCTCCGGCCGGCAGACTGACCGCCGTGGAGGATCTCGACGTCGTCGCATGGGTGCAGGTGGCGGACGGGCGGATGCTCGCCGTCCGCTCGCGCGGCCGCGACCTGCTCTACCTCCCGGGCGGCAAGCGGGAGCCGGGCGAGGACGACTGGTCGGCGCTGTCCCGGGAGGTCCGCGAGGAGCTCGACCTGGAACTGGACCGGACGTCCTTCCAGGAGCTCGGCGTCATCCGCGCGCCGGCCCACGACCAGCCCGCGTACGCCCATGTGCGGATGGCGTGCTTCACCGCCGCCTACCGCGGCGCGATGGCCCCGGCCGGTGAGGTGGACGAGTACGTCTACGTGGGGCGAGGCGAGCGCCACCTCCTCGCGCCCGCCGCTCAGGCCGCGCTTGACCTGGCAGAACGGCACGGCCTGCTCTCCTGATCCGGTCCTCGGCCGCTTCTGGACCGGTCGGGCCGGGTACGACCCTTAGGCCGTCTCAGGGTCGTCCCCTACGCCCGGCGCGGTACCGGCGGCCCCCGGACGTGGTCGGACGGCCGTAGATCATGTGTCTCTTCGCGGCCGATGCCCGGGCGTATGCCGTGCACGGAGCATCATCGGCATGACGAACACGACGCAGACCCTCACCCGCCCGGCCGCCGCCCCCGTCCACGGAGGACCGCCGAAGCTCTCCCCGTTCGAGCTGCGCGCCGCGCAGATCGAGACGCTCGAAAGCCCGCGCCTGAAGTACGGCCTCCTAGCCCGGATGCTGTTCAAGCAGATGGACCTGGTCTACGGCCGCGAGCGCACCCTCGTGAAGTTCACCATGCTGGAGTTCATCGCCCGCGTCCCGTACCAGGCGTGGGAGCGGATGGGCTACTTCTCGCTGTCGCGCCACCGCCGCCGTTCGGCGCTCGCCAAGCGCGTCTACGAGCGGATCGTGGAGACCCGCGAGGAGCAGGACAACGAGCAGTGGCACCTGCTGATCCTCCAGGACATCGTCCAGCGGGACGGGGCGAAGCAGTCGTTCGTCCTGCACCGGCTGGCGCCGTGGCTCGTGGCGTTCTTCTATTACCACGTGTCGTGGCTGCTGTTCCTGGTGCGGCCCGAGCTGAGCTACCGGCTGAACGCCGACTTCGAGGACCACGCCGAGCACGAGTACATGTCGTACGTGGCCGAGCACCCGGAACTGGAGAACGTCCCGGCGCCGGCGACGTACGCGGCCGAGTACGGCGAGTACGCCTCCGTCGCGGACCTGCTCCGCCAGATCGGGCACGACGAGCGCGTCCACAAGCTCGACAGCCTGGTGAACATGCGCGCACCCCGCTTCCAGGACGCCCCCGCGGACGTTACTTAAGCGATCACTTGACCATCTCGCCCGCCGCACCTACAGTTAAGGATGTGCTTAATAATGAGGAGGCTCCGGACCGGGTCTTCCACGCGGTGGCCGACCCGACGCGGCGGGCGATCGTGGAACGGCTGACCCTCGGCCCGGCGTCGGTCAGCGAGCTCGCCCGCCCGCTGCCGATGTCGCTCCCGGCGGTGGTGCAGCATCTCCAGGTTCTGGAGGCCGCCGGGCTGGTCCGGTCGGAGAAGGCCGGACGGGTTCGCACCTGCCACCTGGAGCCCGCGGGCCTCCGGACGGCCGAGGAATGGCTGCGCCGCCAGCGCACCGCGTGGGAGACCCGGCTCGACCGCCTCGGCGACATCCTCACCGAGCACGCCGACCCCAACGACCCCGCGGAAGGGACATCGTCATGACAGAGCATTCCGTCCTGCACTCGACGTTCACGCTGGAGCGCGCCTACCCGGCGGCGCCCGGACGGGTGTTCGCCGCCTGGGCCGACCCCGCGCGCAAGGCCCGCTGGTTCCCCGCCCCCGGCGACGAACACGACCTCGAATTCCGCACCGGCGGCCGCGAATCCGTCCTGCACCACGGCAAGGACGGCGAGCCCACGCTGCGGTTCGAGGCGGTCTACCACGACATCGTGCCGGACGAGCGGCTCGTCTACTCGGGGACGCTCTTCGCCGACGACCGGCCGTGCACCGTCTCGATCACGACCGTGGAGTTCGAGGCGGCGGCGGACGGAACGCGAGTCGTCCTCACCGAACAGGGCACGTTCCTGGACGGCCAGGAGCAGCCCGCCTACCGCGAGCAGGGCACCGGCGACTGGCTCGACAAGCTGACGGCGGAACTCGCCCGAGGGCGTGCCTGAGAGGGGAAGAACCATGTCCGTGACCAAGGTCCTGTCCGTCGTTCCCGTCGCCGACTTCGACGTGTCGGTCGCCTGGTACGAGCGGCTCCTGGGACGGCCCGCCGACGCGCGCCCGATGCCCGGCCTCGCGGACTGGCACGTCAGCGACAGCGCCTGGGTCCAGGTGTTCCGCGACGCCGACCGCGCCGGCCTGACGTACCTGAACCTCGCCGTGGACGACCTCGACGCGCACACCGCCGACCTCGCCGGCCGGGGCATCACGCTCGGCGAGGTCACCCGCACGTCCAAGAACGCGAAGCTGGCGTCGGTCAGCGACCCGGCCGGGAACACGATCACCTTCATCGAGAACCCGTCGGTCTGAGCGGCCGGACGGCGTCAGGACGGCGTCAGGACGGCGTCAGGACGCGGCGAGCGCGATGCCGCTCCCGACGCCAAGCGCCACGGAGAAGGCCGCGGCCACGATCGCCACCGCCGAGGCTCCGCGGGACAGGCGGGGCGGCGGGCCGGCGGGGGGCCGTCCGAACAGCGGGACGATCCACCGCAGGTAGTAGAAGACGCTCGCGACCGTGTTCACGGCGGCGACCACGGCGAGCCAGGCGTAGTCGCCGTCCAGCGCGGCGCCGAACATCAGGACCTTCCCGACGAACACGGCGGTCGGGGGCGTCCCGATGAAGCCGAGCAGGCACACGACCAGTGAGAACCCGACCAGCGGCGACCCGCGGAGCAGCCCCGTGTAACCCGCCAGGTCGTCGCGCCGCACGGCGAGCACGACGGCGAACGCGCCCGCGTTCGTGACCGCGTACGCGGCGACGTAGTAGAGCAGCGCGGGCTGGGCGAGGTCCGTCCGCCCGGCCATGGCGACCGGGACCAGCAGGTAGCCGGCCTGGCTGACGGTCGAGTACGCCAGCAGCCGCCGGACGTTGTCCTGCCCGAACGCGGCGAGGTTGCCGAGCGTCATCGTGACGGCGGCGATCACGGCGACCAGCACCGCCCACCCGTCCGGCGATGTCTCGGCACCGAAGCGGTACAGCGCGGCGGCGGCGCCGATCTTCGGGACGGTGGTGACGTACGCGGCGACGGCCGGAGAAGCGCCCTCGGTCACGTCCGGGACCCAGAAGTGCCCCGGGACGGCGCCCGCCTTGAACAGCAGCCCGGCCAGCAGGCCCACCACGCCGAGAGCCACCACCGCCGACGGCGCGTCCGCGAAACCGGCGCGCAGCGTCGGGTAGCCGGTGCCGCGTCCGACGCCGTACAGCAGCGTGACGCCGCCCAGCATCAGGACGCCGAGCAGCGCGCCCATCAGGTAGTACTTCAGCGCGGCCTCGGTGCCGTGCGCGTCCTTGCCGAATCCGGCGAGCGCGTACGCGGGGATGCTCGCCAGCAGGTACGCGCCGACCAGCACCAGCAGATCGGACGTCGCCCCGAGCACGATCGTCCCGAGCGCCGACAGCAGGATCAGGACGTAATGCTCGCTCTCCCGCGGATGATCCCGCACCGGCCCGGCCGCGAGCGCGACCACCAGCAGCGTCGCGCCGAGGACGGTGACGCGGGTGACGTGCGTGACGGGGTCGATCATGAACGCGTCGAACGCCATCAGGTCGGCGCGGGTCGCGGCGACGCCCGCGACGGCCAGCCCCGCCACCAGCCCGGCCGCGCAGATCATCGCGACCCGCCATTGTCCCGTCCGCGGCAGGAACAGCCCGTTGACCAGGCCGAGCACGGCGGCGATCAGCACGCACAGCTCGGGCGCGAGGTCGGCGGGGTTCTCGTTCATCATGGCGCCTGTGGGGGGACGACCCCCCACGCCCCCCGGTTCGCTTCGCTCATCATCAGCGGCCGACCAGGCCGACGACCGCCGCCGACAGCGGCTCGATCGTGTCGAGCAGGACGCGCGGCGCGACGCCGATCAGCAGCGACAGCGCCAGCAGCGGGACGACCGCCGCCAGCTCGGGCCGCCGCATGTCGGTGACCCGCGGAGTCAGCTCGCCTGGCGGGCCGAGCACCGCCTTGTGCAGGACGCGCAGGAACAGCGCCGCCGTGATGAGGATCCCGGTGACGGCGAGCGCGCCGGTCACGGCCGTGGCCGTGCCGCCGCCGCCGATCGTCCCGGCGAAGATCTGGAACTCGGCGATGAACCCGGACAGCCCCGGAAGGCCCAGCGAGGCGAACGCCGCGACCGAGACCAGGCCCGCGTAGACGGGCGCGCCGCGCGCGATGCCGCCGAACCGTCCGATGTCGTAGGAATCCGCCCGATCGTGCAGCACCCCGCACAGCAGGAACAGCGCGCCTGTGACGAGGCCGTGGCTGACCATCTGCGTGACCGCGCCGGTCACGGCGAGCCGCCGCGCGTCCGCGTCGCCGGACGCGTACCCGGCCGCGCCCAGCGCCAGCACGATGTACCCCATGTGGTTCACGGACGTGTAGGCGACGAGCCGCTTCACGTTGTCCTGCGCGAGCGCGACCAGCGCCCCGTACAGGACGCTCACCAGCCCGACGATCAGCATCACCGGCGCGTAGCGGCGCCAGGCGTCCGGCAGCATCGGCATCGCGATCCGGACCAGCCCGTACGTGCCCATCTTCAGCATGACCCCGGCGAGGATCGCCGACCCGGCGGCGGGCGCGTCAGTGTGCGCGGGCGGCAGCCAGGTGTGGAACGGGACGACCGGCGTCTTGATCCCGAGACCGATCCCGACCGCGAGGAGCGTCAGCCCGGCCAGGCCCGGCGACGTGCCGAACGGCGGCGTGCGGGTGAGTTCGGCCATGTCGAACGTGTGCGGGTCCGCGCCGAGGTAGAGGCCGATGAACCCCAGAAGCAGGACGAGCGACCCCAGGAAGGTGTAGAGGAAGAACTTCAGTGCCGACCGCGCGCGGTCCTCGTGGCCCCAGAGCAGGATCACGAAGTACATGCCGACGATCGACAGGTCGAAGAAGACGAAGAACAGCAGCAGGTCGAGGGCGGCGAACAGCCCGACGCACACCGTCTCCAGGAACAGGAACAGCATCGCGAACGCCCGCACCCGGTGCGCCCGCCGCGGCGAGTACACGGCGCACGCGGTGAACAGCACGGCGGTCAGGGCGAGCAGCGGGAGGGACAGGCCGTCCACGCCGACGTGGTAACCGGCCCGGACGGACGGGATCCACCGCGCGTTCGTCTCGAACGACACCCCGCCGCCCGTCCCGTGCGCGACCCACATCCCCAGGACGAGGGCCAGCTCGATGAGGCTGACGCCGATCCACGTCCAGATCACGGCGCGTCGCGGCACGGCGGGCAGCGCGAGCGCGGCGGCCAGCGGCAGGAAGATCACCAGTGTGAGCACGGCTCACCCCGCCAGCACGGCGATGACGGCGAGGACCGCGAACACCACCGCGGCCTGCGCGAAGTACATGTGCAGCTGCCCGGTCTGCGGGCGGCGGGCCAGCGCGGCGAGGCCCCGGGCGGCGCGTCCGATCACATTGACGAGACCGTCCACGCGGATCTCGACGCGGCGTCCGGTGAGCGCGGCCGTCCATCGCCCTCCTCGCGCGACGCCTCGTACGGCGCCGTCCACGACCTGGTCGTCGAACCGCGCCAGCGCCCGCGCGGCGGCGAACACCGGGCGGACGACCACGACCGCCACCGCGCGCTCCAGCCAGAGCCAGTCGAAGGCCCAGCCGGGCTCCGGAACCCGCCGCAAGCCCGCGACCACCCCGACCGTGACCACGGCTAGCACCCCGGACAGGGCGAGTTGCCAAGCGTGAAAGCCGAGCTTGTCCGACAGCCCGAGCGCGCCGAGACCGGCGGCCGCGACGGCGAGCCCCGCCAGCGGGATCCGCTGCGACCAGGGCACCGTCACCCGCTCCGCCGGACGGAGCAACCACAGCAGCGCCCTCCCCGCATAGGCCGCCGAAAGCACCGAAGCGGCGAACCCCACGGCGAGCAGCGCGGACGACCGTTCCCCGACGCCTGACAGCACCCCGTCCTTGGTCACCCACAACGACAGCGGCGGGACACCGGCCAGCGCGACCGCGCCGACCCCGAACGCGACGTCGACCAGCCGGTGACTCCCGCGCCGCGTCAGCCACACCCCCGCACACAGGAACAGCAGGCTCTTCACCGCCGCGTGCGCGACGAGATGCGCCGCGCCGCCGTCCACCGACCCGGCTCCCGCGCCCAGCACCATGAAGCCGATCTGCGCGCACGTGGACGCGGCGAGAAGCTGCTTCAGATCCCGCTGCGCGAGCGCGACCGCGCCCATCAGCAGCGCGGTCAGCGCACCGGCCCAGCCCACCGCCGTGCCCGCCCAGCCCGTGGCGTCCAGCAGCGGACGCAGGCGCAGCAGCAGGTAGGCCCCGGCGACCACCATCGTGGCCGAGTGCAGCAGCGCCGACACCGGGGTCGGGCCCGCCATGGCCCGCGACAACCAGAACGAGAACGGAAGCTGCGCCGACTTCCCCAGCGCCGACACCACCACGCCCGCCGCGATCAGGTCCCGCCACGGCCCGTCGGCCTGCGCGAGGGCGTCGAGCCGCAGCGAGTGAGCTCCGGCGACCGCGAACCCCGCCGCCGCGTAGAGGCCCATGTCGGCGGCCCGGGTCGTCAGGAACGCGACGTCCGCGGACCGCACCCGCTCCGCGTCCGACCACACGTAGCCGATGAGCGCGTACGACATCGCGCCCATGACCTCCCAGCCCATCAGCAACAGCAGCAGATCGGACGCGGTGACCGTGACGGCCATCGCCGCCGCGAACAGCAGCACCAGGGCATGGAAGCGGACGCCGTAGCCCTCCCCCGCCGCGTAGGCGAGCACCGCCACCAGCACGACGCCCAGCGTCACCAGGAGCACGGTGGACAACCCGTCCACCGCGAGCCCGCTCTCCCAGCCCGGGATCATCCCCGTTTCCTGTGGGGGGACGACCCCCCACACCCCCCGGAGCGCTGCGCTCATCCTTTGAGATCACCCGCGTCATCGGTCAGGTCCACGTCCCGGGCGCGGAACAGCGCGGTGACGACGGCGAAGCCCATCGCCATCTCCAGCGCCATCACCGTGACGGCGACCAGCACGAGGACCTGCCCGTCCGCCGAGTCCGGCGACACCCAGTGCCAGAACCCGGCAGCCGCGACGATCACCCCGTTGACCATCAGTTCGAGGCCCATCATCAGCATCACGATCGACTGCTGCGACAGCGCGCCGAACAGCCCGACGCAGAACAGCGCGGCGGCGAGCAGCAGGAACGTCTCAAGCGTCATGGCCGCCCCCGTCATAGCGGCCCTGCCGCGTCGCCAGCACCACGGTCGCGATCATGGTGGCCAGGATGGCGATGCCGATCACCATCATGACCAGCATCTTCGGCCCCATGATCGACTCTCCGAGCGCGAACGTCGGGTCGCGCGGCGGGCGGCGCCCGGCCCGCTCCGGCCATGGCACCGCGAAGATCCCCGCCGCCAGCGCGGCGAACGCGCCGCCCGCGATGACGGCCGCGCCGCGCGCGTTGTGCGTCATCGTCATCGGCATCAGCCCGGCCGGGTTCATCATGTACATGACCATGAAGACGACCATCACCAGCATCTCCATGATCATCATCAGCATGACCAGCGCCCCGAGATAGCGCAGCCCGACCAGCAGCAGCTCGCCCCCGACGCAGAGGAAGGACGCGAGCAGCGCGAACGTCGCCCGCGCCATCGAGTCGACGACGAACACCGCGGCGCCGAACCCGACCGCGGCCACGGCGAGCACCCAGAACCCGGCGTCCTGCACCGCCCCTCCCTCACACGACGACGATTCCGACGATGAGCATCTGCAGCAGCGTGGCCGGGATCAGCAGCGTCCACGCCGCCGTCATGAACCGGTCCATGCGCAGCACGGGCAGCCGGTGCCGCGTCCACACCAGCAGGGCCAGGACGGCGCACGTCTTCACCCCCGACCACGCCCACCCGGGCAGCACCGGCCCGGCCCCTCCCCCGAGGAACAGCGGGACGGCGACGGCCGCCGAGACCGTCAGCAGCCCGTAGCGTCCGGCCAGGAAGATCACGCGGTCGGGCCCGGGCAGCTCCAGCGCCGCGCCTCCCGCCAGGTCACCGCCCACCGGATGCCCGAACGGCCCCCAGAACGCCATCGCCGGCGCGGACATCAGATAGACGGCGAACGCGACCGGCATCCACACGGCGTACCAGAGCCCGTCCTGCGCGTCCCCGATGACCCGCAGATCGAGCGAGTGCGCGGCCAGCGCGGCCGTGATCAGCGCGAACATGTGCGGCAGCTCGTACGCGAGCCCCTGCGCGATGAACCGGTACCCGCCCACGAGCGCGAACGCCGAGTTCGTGCCCCATCCGGCGAGCCACACCGACGCCCACGCCACCACCTCCATCGCGTTGAACCAGACGACCCCGACCGAGGTGTCCACCGCCGCCCGGTCGCCGAACGGCACGACCAGCGCCGCGAGCGCCGCCGCCACCGGCAGCGAGATCACCCCGACCCCGGTCAGCAGCCGGTCGGCCCGGACGGTGACGCGCCGCTGCATGGTCAGCAGCCGCGCCACCTCGTGGAACGGCTCGGCGGGACGTCCCGCGAACGCCGCGTTCAGCGACGCGGCCCCCACCGCCAGCACGCCCAGCACGAGCACCTCAACCATCCCCGGCCGCCCCCAGATCGGGATCGAGACCGGCGACGATCAGCCGCGCCTCCGCCAGCCCGGCCCCTTCGAGCAGCGAGGGCAACGCCGCCACCGACTCGCGCCACGCCCCACGCCGCCGCCGGGGCCGCCCTTCCAGGGCCGCCCCGATGTCCCGCAGCCACCCGTCCAGCCGGGCCTCCACGTCGCCCACGTCGCGTGTCATCCACCGCAGGGTCCGCGACCGCCCGACCCTCCGCGCGAACGGGACGAACCTCTTCGCCAGCGCGTCGTCCGGGACGCCCGACAGCGCCTCGTCCCTGAGCACCGCCGCGCGTTCGCCCGCCGCGTCCCAGCCCGCCACGCGCAGCAGCCGGGACACGCTGTCGAGATCGCGCGCCGCCGCCCGCGACCCGTCGTCCCAGAACGACGCGCCCGCCGTGTCGACCGCGATGGCCTCGGCCGCCTGGACGACGTCGCCCTGCAACGTCACATCGACCCGCAATCCCGCCGGCCAGTGCGCCAGCACGGGCCCGAGCGGCACGCGCAGGACGTCGAGCCGCAGCCCGTCGCGATCGCCGGCCCGATCGGCCATGTGGACCTCGTCCAGCCCCAGCGGAGGCCGCGCCCCGTCGGCGCCGCCGATCTCGGCCAGGTCCGCCGAGGCCCGGACGCGCGGCTCGGGCATGTCCCGCCACACGACGTCGATGGCCGCCGCCAGCTCCGGCCCCGGGTTCCCGCACACCACGAGCGTTCCCGTCTCGGCGGGTGAGAGGGCCGCCCGCCATCCGCGCCGGCGCAGCTCGGCCTCGGCCCGCACCCGCTCTGCCGCCCCGTCCGCCGCCGGCACGACGAACGGCCTCAGGCCCACCGCAGCGCCCCCTCACGCCACGCGTACAGCACCCCGACCATGATCAGGCCCAGGAAGAGGAACATCTCCACGACGGCCTTCACGCCCACCGACGCGACGACGAGCGCCCACGGGTACATGAAGACCATCTCCATGTCGAAGGCCAGGAAGACCATCGACACCGTGTACCACCGCACGTGGTACCGCGACACCGCGTGCTCGGCCGGACGGGCCCCTGACAGGAACGGCCCGGACTCGACGACGTCCCGGGGGGCCATCACCCACGAGACGGCGTAGACGGCGGTGACGAGCGCCGCCACAAGCCCCACGACCGAAAGGACGACAACGTACGGCGCCATTGCCCCTCCGGGGTACGGGTCACCTCACCACCACCCCGTCCCCTACCTGATCAGGTACCCGCGAAACATCCGGCGGGTCGAGCCGGGCGGGCTAGGCGTTCCCGCCGTGGCGCTCCCGGTCGGCGGCGGCGGCGCCGAGGATCATCTCGTCCACGACCCAGCGGGCCTCCGGCGACAGGTCGACGAGCGCCCGCAGCACCTCGGGGCGGATGACGCCGTTCTCGACGTCGCGCCGCAGCGCCTTGAGGGTGAGGTCGTCCCCGATCGGCTCGGCCTCGCTCGGGAAGCCGAAGAACCCGATCGGCACGCCGAAGAACGTGGCGAGCGCGGTGAGCGTCTTGAGCTGCGGGTTCTCCTGCCGTCCGGTGCGCAGCTTCCACACGGTGGTGGACGAGATGTCCTCCCCGGTGGCGCGGGCGATGGCGGCGGCGGTCTCGACGTTGTTGCGCGGCGGATCCGCGTGCGCGGGCCACAGGTTCTGGATCAGCCATTCGAGCTTGTCGGCCAGCGACGCGGCCGGCGACACCGCGTTCGAGTGATCCCGCATCATGCCCTCCCACCCATCCTCAGTGATTTTAGTTGACCACAGCCGCGCCGATCAGCCAAGGACACGCACCCCCTACGAAAGCCATCTCGAACCCCCCTCCGAAAGTCGTGCACGTCCCCTCCATCCGGCGCTGCCGCGCGCGGCGTCCCGTCCGCTCCAATCAAGGGGGACGGAAAGGGGCACCAAACGTGACCGAGTTCGCCGCACAGACCGAAGACGTGTACAAGACATACGGGACGGGCGACACCCGCGTGACCGCGCTGGACGGCGTCACCGTCGGCATCCCCCGCGAGTGCTTCATCGCCGTGATGGGCCCGTCCGGGTCGGGCAAGTCGACGCTCATGCACGTGATGGCCGGTCTCGACTCGCCCGACTCGGGCCGCGTCCAGATCGCCGACACCGACATCACCGGCCTGGACGACCGCGGCCTCACCCGCCTGCGCCGCGACAGGGTCGGCTTCGTCTTCCAGGCGTTCAACCTCGTCCCGACCCTGACGGCGCTGGAGAACATCACGCTCCCCGCCGACATCGCGAACCGCGACCTCGACCGGGAGTGGCTGGACGAGGTGATCGACACCGTCGGCCTCCGCGAGCGGCTCTCGCACCGTCCGGCCCAGCTGTCGGGCGGCCAGCAGCAGCGCGTCGCCTGCGCCCGCGCGCTCGCCGGGCGCCCCGAGCTGATCTTCGCCGACGAGCCGACCGGCAACCTCGACTCCCGCTCCGGCGCCGAGGTCCTGGAGTTCCTGCGCCGGTCCGTGGACGAGATGGGCCAGACGATCGTCATGGTCACCCACGACCCGTCCGCCGCCGCGCGCGCCGACCTCGTCATCACCCTCACCGACGGCCGCGTCATCGACCAGAGCTAGCCTCCGCCGGAAGTGCTAGCCGCGTCCTCCCCCTCAGGTCGTGCCTTCTCATCCCTTCCGGTGAACTTTGCCAAGAGGCGTTGCAAAGACTCTTTGCAACTTCTACCTTCCTGAGCATGAAGGAACAACCGCCGCCCGAGGCGATCACCGATCCGCGGCAGGTGCGCCTCCTCGCGCACCCGCTGCGGCAGCGGATCGCCGAGATCATGCGGCGCGGTCCGGTGTCGTCCACGAGCCTCGCCCGCGAGCTCGGCCAGAGCACCGGCTCGACGAGCTACCACCTGCGGCAGCTCGCCAAGCACGGGTTCGTCGAGGAGGCGCCGGAGCTGGCGCGCGGGCGGGAGCGCTGGTGGCGGGCGGTGCCCGCCGACCGGCGGTTCCCGCCGCGCAGCGAGCAGTCGCCGGAGATGCGCGCGGCGATGGACGAGCTGACCCGCCTGGAGTTCGCCAACGAGCTGGACATGCTCACCCGTTTCCAGCGCGAACGCGACGGCCTGGACGAGCCATGGGGCGACGCCCTGCTCTTCTCGTTCGCCACCGTCACGCTGACACCGGACCAGGTGCGTCCCTTCTTCGAGGAGTACATCGCGCTCCTCTACCGCTACAAGGCCGACGATGACGACCCACCGCCGGACGCGCGCACCCTCTACGCCAGATTCCTGGCGTTCCCAGCGGTCTGAAGCCCACCCGGGGCCCGCCTGAGGGCCTCTGAGGTCCGGGCCGCCGAGTTGCCCCTCGGCGGCCCGGACGGGCGAAGGCCCGCGTCACCACGCCGAACGGCGTGTTTCTCACGCGACAGCGAACCCTCCACCGAAAGGAGAGCATCTCATGCTGCTCTCAGGCAAACATCAGTCGCCGCCACCACGGGGCCGCCTGCTGAAATGGCTGGCCCTGCTCCTCTGGATCGGCATCACGGTGCTGGCCGTCCCGGCCGCGAGCAGCCTCCCGGACGTCGTCGAGGGCAAGGCGTCCGCCGAGCTCCCGCGCGGCGCGCAGTCCACCGAGGTCGAGGAGATGATCCCGCGCTTCGACGGCGGCGAGCTGGCCCCGGGCATCATCGTCTACACCCGGGCCTCGGGCGTCACGCCCGCCGACCGGGCGAAGGCGGAGGCCGACCGCCGCGCGCTCACGCCCGTCGCCACCAAGCCCATCGCGCGGCCGCGGGCGTCCGGCGACGGCAAGGCGCTCATGCTGAACGTCCCGCTGCGGGACGACGACACCCTCGCCGACAAGGCGGAGAAGGTCCGCGACCAGTCCCGCGCGGACGTGCCGGCGGGCCTCGACGTCCATCTGACCGGCGAGGCGGGCGCCGCGCTCGACGTCGGCGACGCGTTCGAGAGCATCGACAAGACGATCCTCATCATCACGATCGCCGTCGTCACCGCCGTGCTGCTGCTCACCTACCGCAGCCCGATCCTGTGGCTGCTGCCGATCGTGAACGCGGCGATCGCGCTCCAGGTGGCGAACGCGGTCGTCTACCTCCTCGGCAAGCACGCCGGCCTCTACGTGGCGGACGGCATGGCCACCATCCTCAACGCGCTGGTGTTCGGCATCTCGACCGACTACGCGCTGCTCCTGCTCGCCCGCTACCGCGAGGAGCTGCGCCGCCACGAGGACCGCCACCGCGCCATGGCGATCGCGCTCCGGCACGCCGCGGCCCCGATCGTCGCGTCCGCCGCGACGGTCTCGCTCGGCCTGCTGTGCCTGCTCGCCGCCGACATGGGATTCAACTACGCGCTCGGCCCGATCGGCGCGATCGGCGTCCTCGCCGGGCTGGTCGTCGTGATGACCCTCCTCCCGGCCATGCTCCTCATCTTCGGGCGCTGGATCTTCTGGCCCCGCATCCCCCGCCACGGCGACGCCCCGCCCGCCCGCGGCGTGTGGGACCGTGTCGGCCACCGCGTCGCGGCCCACCCCCGCCTGGTGTGGATCGGCGGCCTGGCCGTGCTCGGCGCGCTCGCGTCCGCCGCGCTCGGCATCAACACGGGCCTGGACCGCGCGAACTTCCTCACCGACACGCCGAGCTCCACGACCGGCGAGAACATCCTCGCCCAGCACTACCCCGGTGGCGAGGGCCGCCCGTTGCTGGTCGTCACCGGCAGGTCGTCCGCGTCCGAGGTCACGTCGGCCCTCCGGGACGCTCCGGGGGTGGCGGGCGTGAAGAGCCCGCAACCGTCCAAGGACGGGCGCCTCACCAAACTCGAAGTCGTCCTCGAATACCCGCCCGACAGCGCGGCGGCCAAGCAGACCGTCCGCGACCTGCGCGAGAAGATCCCCGCCGCCACGATCGGGGCGAGCACGGCCAGCGAGATCGACCTGGCCGACGCGCAGGCGCACGACCGCCGCGTCGTGATACCGCTCGTCCTCGGCGTCGTGTTCCTCATCCTGATCGCGCTGCTGCGGGCCCTGGTCGCCCCGATCCTGGTGATCGGCACGGTCGTGGCGTCGTACTTCGCGGCGCTGGGCGCGTCCTGGCTGCTGTTCCGGTACGCCTTCGACTTCCCGGCCCTCGACACGCAGGTCGCGCTCATGGGCTTCCTGTTCATGGTCGCGCTGGGCGTGGACTACAACCTGTTCCTCGTCGCCCGCGTCCGCGAGGAGGTCGCGCGCTCCGACCACCGCACGGGCGTGCTGCGCGGCCTGGGCGTCACCGGCGGCGTCATCTCCAGCGCCGGGCTCGTCCTGGCGGCGACGTTCGGCGTCCTCGGCGTCATGCCGGTCACGATGATGGTGCAGATCGGCATCCTGGTCTCGCTCGGCGTGCTGCTCGACACCTTCTTCGTCCGGTCCGTGATCGTCCCGGCCCTCGCGCTGGACGTCGGGCGCCGCTTCTGGTGGCCGGGCGGGCCCCGCTCAAAGCCGGCGGAATCCCTGCCGGTAGCCGGTCGGGGTGGTGGCGAAGTAGGCGCTGAAATGCCGGCGCAGCAGCGCCGCCGAGCCGAAACCGCACCGTTCGGCGATCGCCTGGACGGGTAACCGGCTGGTCTCCAGCAGGTGCTGGGCCAGCAGCAGCCGCTGATGCAGCAGCCAGCGGTGCGGGGTCGCCCCGGTCAGCCGGGTGAACCGGCGGGCGAAGGTGCGCTCGGACATGTGCGCGCGCTGTGCCAGTTCCCGGACCGTCATCCTGCGATGGAGGTTGTCGCGGGCCCAGTCGACGGTCCGGGCCAGCGCGTCCTGCTCCTCGTCCACCGGCGGCACGGGGACCTCGATGTACGGCCGCTGGTTGCCCGGACGATGCGGCGGCGTGACCATCCGGCGGGCGATGGTCGCCGCGACCTGCGCGCCGTGGTCGGTGCGGACCAGATGCAGGCACAGGTCGATGAGGGACGCGGTGCCCGCCGACGTCCACACCCCGCCGTCCTCGACGTACAGGGCCTCCTGTTCGACGCGGACGTCGGGGTGCAGCCGCCGTAATCGATCGGCGAGCAGCCAGTGCGTGGTGGCGCGCCGCCCCTTCAGCAGCCCGGCCTGGGCGAGGGCGAACGCGCCACCGCACATCCCCACCACCGGCTTGCCGAGATCCGCGGCCTCGCACAGGGCGGCCCGGACGCCGGGCGCGACCGGCGCGGTGGGGTCGCTGCTTCCCGGGACGAGGACGAGGTCGGCGTCCCGCAGCCCCTCCAGCCCGTGCGTGGCGGACAGCAGGAGGCCCGCGTCCCCGGCGACGGTCCGCCGGTCGACCGAACACCGCCGCAGTTCGAAACGGGGCACCCCGGCCTCGGTGCGGTCGACCCCCCACACCTCGACCGCCACTCCGTAGTCGAAAGTCCACATTCCGTCATGGAGAAGCACGGCCACCACCCTCATGACAGTGATTGCACCATAAATGACAGTTTTGGTGATGGTGAGTTCGATGCCCGATGAGACATGATCCACAACATAGTTTCGGCAAAGGCCACGCCCCCGCGACGGAAGCGAACGTTGAATGGCGCACCGAGATTCGATTCCGAACACTATCAGCAGTCGATTGAGCGAGCCGTCAGCATCACCTTCCCTGAACTGGGAACGCGACGCCGCGCACCGGTTCGCCGAACGCTTACTTGACAGGGACCGCCTCTTCCCCTGCGTCTTCGGAGTGGACGCGCTGCGCCGCGGCAGCCTGCGCTTCACCTTCGTCCCGCGCGACTCCGGCGTCTCCTATCTGGCCGAGGCGCTCCGCGAATACGTTCCACTGGCACCTGACCTGGGAAAACGAACCTCCCTGGTCGCCTTCTTCGAGCCGGACGACGATGACCCCCGGACGCTCGCCGGCCAGCAGCGGCACTTCTGGCAGGTCCTGCAAGACCTGCACGACACCGACCCCGAGCCGTGGCCCGACGAGATACCCACAGATCCCGCCAACCCCTCATGGGAGTTCTGCTTCCTGGGCATGCCGATGTTCGTGGTCGCGAACACTTCCGCGCACAGGCGCCGGGCCAGCCGTTTCTTCGAATACTTCACCATCACGTTCCAGCCGCGCTTCGTCTTCGACGACCTCGCGGCGGACCAGCCGCAGGGCCGGAACGCCCGGAAGATCATCCGTGAACGGCTGCGCGCCTACGACGCCGTCCCGCCAACACCACTGCTGGGAAGTTTTGGTAAGCCCGGAAACCAGGAGTGGACGCAGTATTACCTCGACGACGACAACCGGTCGTCGCCGGCTCAAGACCGCTGCCCGTTCGTCCTGCGCGAGAAAGGCACGAAGTGAGTCCCGCGTTCAAGCCGTTCCCGGTCCCCTCCCTCGAACCCCGGCTGGCGGATCTGCTGCCCGAGCAGGGGAGCTTCGAGCTTCAGCACGACCAGCCCGGCAAGACCCACGACTGGCACCGTCACGATCTGGACGAGGAGCTCCTCATCATCGCGGGCGAGGCCCTGCTGTTCTGGGTCGAGTCCGACGGCGGGTACCGCGGGCGCCACTGCCCGCCCGGAACCTGGATCACCCTGCCCGCCGGAACGTGCCACGGATCCGTGGCCGGTTCCGAAGGCGCCGTGTACATGATCCGCCCGAAGGGCGGCCGGACGGCCGTGACCACCTTCCTCGCCCCCACCGAACACCCGTATCCAACCCCCCGGTTCACACGGGCGGGTGCATGACGAGCACCGACAGCACGGGCAGCAAGAGCGGCAGGACCGGCCCGGGTTCCGCGCCCGCGCCGGCGTCCTCGGGCACGCCCGAGGACGCCCGCCTGCGCGGTCATCTGAAGCTGCCGGGGGCGATCGCGCTGGCGATCACGATCGTGGTCGGCAGCGGCGCCCTGGTGCTGCCCGGCATCGCCTACCGGGAGGCGGGCGACGCCGCGCTGTACGGCTGGCTGCTTGCCGCCGCCATCACCGTGCCGCTGCTGGTGCTCTTCGCCCGGCTCGGCGCCGCCCACCCCGGCGCGGGCGGCATCGCCGGATTCGTCCAGGCGGCGTTCGGGCGCCGCCTGGCCGGCGGGGTCGAGTTGCTCATCATCGGCACGTTCAGCCTGGGCATGCCCGGCATCGCGCTCACCGGCGCCGGTTACCTGACCGTCCTGCCGGGCCTGTCCGGCCTGCCGCGGGCGGCCGCGGCGGCGCTGCTGGTGGTCGTCGCCGCGGCCGTCGTCCACACGGGGATCCGGCTGTCGACCGGGGTGCAGATCGTCCTGGCGACGGTGCTGACCATCGGGCTGCTGGCCGCGGGCACGCTCGCGGTCATGAACGCGTCCCCGACCGCGCACCTGCCGGAGGCCGACGTCTCGGCCGTCACCTCCGGCGCGCAGGTCGTCGGGGCCGTCTACTTCGCCTTCACCGGCTGGGAGATCCTCTCGTTCACCACCGAGGAGTACGCCCACCCGCGCCGCGACTTCCCCCGCGCGGTGGTGCTGAGCTTCGTCATCGTCACCACCATGTACCTGCTGCTGGCCCTCGGCGTGCAGAGCCTCCTGCGGCGCGGGGACGACGCCACCGTGAACGCCCCCGTCCAGGCGGTCGTCAAGCAGGTGGTCTCCCCGGAGGCGGGGACCCTGGTGGCGATGCTCGGCGTCGTCATCATCCTGGCCAACCTGGTCGGCGCGATCTGGGGTGCCTCCCGGCTGATCATGTCCAGCGCCCGCGAGGGCCTGCTGCCCGGCCCGCTGGCGCGGCTGCACCGCGGCGAGAACCCCCGCACGGCGGTGCTGACCTGCGCGGCGGTGTTCCTCGCGGTGATCGCCAGCAGCGGGGTCGGCTGGTCCGACCTCAGCGGCCTGCTGTCGGTGGCGGGCAAGAACTTCTTCCTGCTCTACCTGCTGTGCGCCCTGGCCTACACACGCCTGTTCCCCGGCGCCCACCGGGTGCTGGGCGTCGCCGTCGCCGCCGTGCTGGGCGTCGTGGCCGTGACCCTGTTCGGCCCGGCCCAGCTCGTCTACGCCGCCGGCCTCCTTCTGCTGGGAACGCTCCTCTCCACCTACCGGGCAAAACAAAAGCCCACTGCCTAATTGTCCTGTCACCCGTCGGCCGCCACACCCGCCGCCTGCTTGGCCCGCTCGGCGGCCAGCCACCTGTGCGCGTGGTCCGCCGCCTCGTTGAGGAGGTCGTCGAGCTCCGCTCCCTGCGCGAGATCGTCCAAGATGGCGAGCTCGGCCACCACCATGGTGGACAGGTCGGCGCCGTATGGTTCGTGATCTTTCAGCGTCTCGTCACCGAGGGCGGCGCGCATCATGCTCTCGGCCACCCGCGGATTGATCTGCGAGGCGTCCGCGCCAAGCGAAATCCGCAGGTCGGCGACGTACCTGGCCAATTGGGCGTGCGTATATTTCGGCGAGAACCTCCGGCGTACCGCCACGGCGAACGCCGAATAGATGACCATCGTATAGCCGGAGGCGGCAGCGTCATCGGTCCCGCTCGCGTACTTTTCGGAGGCCCCGGGGTCACCTTGAAGCAGCGATCGCAAGGCCGCGATGTGCTCGTCGTCGATTTCAACAGCCGACCAGTCGATCATCGCGGTGACTCCTCTGCCAGTTCCCGGACCTTGGTCAGGAAAGCGTCCAACTCGGCCTTGCTGAAGTCTTCGTCCCCGACCATGATGGCCACCAGCAAGCTCTTCGCCCTGAACCCGACGTTATCGTCCACGTGGTCGTAGGCGTCCAACGGGAGCTTGCCGAGCACGGAATTGATCGCGATCTCAGCGACCTCTGGATCGATCCTCTCGGCGGCGTCCGTGGTCCTGGCGCGTGCCTCGGCGACGAAGTCGATGATCTCGGCGTCGCCGGCGGGTTCGCCGTCCTTGAAGAAGCGGCGCCGTACAAGCTCGTAGAACGCGGCGGATATGACGACCTCATGGCCATCGTCCAACTCGTCGTGGTTCAGGTCGGCCAGCTGCTCCCAGCTCACATCGGCTCGCGCCACGAGAAGGGCGCGCAACGCGTCAACCTGCTCATCGATCGCTATCGTCATTTCTTCCTCCACGCGCTCATACGGGAATTCACCCGTACGATTCCTGGCGTCCTGGGAGCTGGCCGGATTACCGGGTGGCGGCTTTTCAATGATCTCGTCCATCTTGGAAATCAAATCATCAAGATGCCTCTCCGCGTCAGCCGACACCGCCGAGCACGACGCGGAATTCGACTGGTCATGCTCGGGTCTTCGGGTTCGGAGAGGTCCTGGTTCTCGATGATGGGGGCGGGGGGCTCGCCGCGTTCGCGGGTCGAGAGGCCGGCGAACCGGTCGGTCTCGTTCTCCTTGGGAGCGGGGAATCGGGCTGGTTCTCAGAGTTCCTACCACGCTCGGCGTGGTGTCGCCGGTGCCGTCGGGGATTTCGTCAGGTCTTGCCTCGCCCTCGGGAAGCGGCTGTGCATCGTCACGTTCGGCGGCCGCCGTCCGTTGTCGCCGATCCCGTGACCGGTGCCCTGGGCATCCTCACCGTCGGAGGGGGCGAACTCACCGTCCGTCGCGAAAGTGGCGGCCGGGTCGTTGGCGCCCCGGCCTACTTCGATCCGGCCTCGGCCCGGCGGCGTCGTCCAGGCGTGCGGCCGGGCGCCTTGCTCACTTCTTCTCGGCCGTCACCATCACCGGGTGGCCGTCGGGGTCGGCGACGTAGGCGATGCGCTCGCCCCACGGCGTGTCGGTGGGTGCCATGAGCACCGGATGGCCCAGGGCGGACAGTTCCTCGACCGAGGAGTCGACGTCGTCGCAGTAGACGCACAGCTCGAAGAAGCGGCCGGAGATCGGCCGCTGCGCCAGCCCGTGGATGCCCGCGCCGCCGTCCGGGACCACACCCAGCCCGATGGACGAGCCGTCGCCCAGCCGCAACGCGACGAAGGTCGCCGTCCCGCCGTCCTCGAACCGGTAGGTCTCCTGGAAGCCGAGCGCGTCACGGTAGAACTCAAGCGAACGCGGCAGGTCATCACAGGCCAGCATCGGAAACGCGGATCGGAACGCCATGGCGCGACGCTACCGCGCACCGCCGACAATTCCCGGCTCGCCGGTCAAGCCCCGCGCTCCGCCGGGCCGGGCTCCATCTCCTCCCGCAGCGTGCGCTGGACGTAAGCCATGGCCTCCTGGGCGGCGGGATCGGCGAAGCGGTCCGCCAGTTCGCCGGGCGGGACGTCCTCGACCACCTCGTGCAACCACCACAGATGTCCCTGCGGGTCGCGGACGCGGGCGACGCGCTCGCCGAACGCCAGCAGGGTCGGGCGGGTCACCGTCCGCGCCCCGGCCGCGACCGCGGCGTCGACGGCCGCGTGGGCGTCGGCGACGTAGACCCGCAGGTGGGCGGGGGTGGGCGGCCAGCCCGGCTTGGCGTCGAACAGCATCAGGACGGTGTCGCCGAGTTCCACCTCGACATGGCCGATCCGCCCGTCGGCGTCGAGCACGCGGGAGCCCGGCGTCTCGGTGGCCCCGAACACCGAGGTCACGAAGCCGATCTCCGCGTCGGTGTCAGGGCTGATCACCCATGCGTTCACGCGCGCGTAGCGCGCCGGGACCCGCGGATCGTTCGTCATGGAGTGATCATGACATCCGCCACCGACAGCCCGCCGCTCCCAGCCGGCCCCGCCCCGCCGGGGCGGCTTCTAGCCTGGTGAGATGCGCCTCGACCTGATCACGATCGTGGTGGACGACTACGACCGGGCCATCGCCTTCTTCACCGGCGCGCTCGGCTTCGACCTGGTCGAGGACTCGCCGTCGCGCACCAACGACGGCCGTCCCAAACGATGGGTCGTCGTCCGGCCGCCGGGCGCCGAGACCGGAATCCTGCTGGCCCGCGCGGACGGCGACCGTCAGACCGCCGCCATCGGCGACCAGGTCGCGGGCCGCGTCGGTTTCTTCCTGCGCGTGGACGACTTCGATGCCGCCCACGCGCGTATGAAGGCCGCGGGCGTCGGCTTCGTCACCGAACCGCGCACCGAGCCCTATGGACGCGTCGCCGTGTTCGCCGACATCGCCGGAAACCGCTGGGACCTCCTCGGCCCCGCCTGAAGTGCCGGTGTCCAAGCCGTTCTACGACCGACGAATTCGCTGTTAACGCGCACTGACCATCATTGAATGGATCGCGCCGCGCCTCGGGCTAAAGAGGGCTGGAAAGAACAAACGTCGCCTGACATGCTGGAGTTGAACTTTCAGACTCCCGGTGTCCGTGACACACCGGTGAGCGACGAACGGGCGGTACTGCCATGAATTTCCCCGAGTCGGCGCACGAGTACGCGGACGACGAGACCGACCTTCAGAACGTGGTAGCGATCCGGGACAGCAAAGACCTGGAAGGCCCGGTGCTCTTCCTGGTCGAGCACGAATGGCGAGCACTCATCCACCGCATCAAATCCGGCTGCTACGACCCCGACTGATCAACCCCTGCGGGACCGTTCTGGACGACGATGACGCTAACACAGCCGCCACCGTCCTTTTCGCCACCCCAAGTACTTTCACGCCACGTCACCAAACCGACGGCCTTCCCGGAGATCATCGCCCCTCTGCCACCCTTCCTCTCATTCCAAACATATGAGAGTCGGGTCGCCTGCGGTAAATTCACGCTTATCGGGCTCGCGACGTCCGCCGATGTGGCGGCGGCGGTCGGCCCCCGCCTCCATGGGCGCTTCCGCGGTGATCTTCCGTCCACGGCACGCCTGGTCCGCTTCGATCCTGGGTTCGACTCGGGGCGCCCTGCGTCGTGGTGCTGAACGACAGGTCCGGCAGTCCGGGCAGTGGAACGCGACGTCACCCGCACAGCCTTCGCCCAGGCAACCTGACCACAGAAACCAAAAAGCCGCGGATCCAAAAGACCCACGGCCACACGTACCCCCGAGCGGATTCGAACCGCCGTTACCGCCTTGAGAGGGCGGCGTCCTAGGCCACTAGACGACGGGGGCCGGACAAGAACTCCGAGCAACACCCACTCGGACCTCACCCACCTTACCGGACCCCCCTCACCACCTCGACCGGTTTCTCACACCCCCATTTCCCGGACGGTGCACCCAGCTCCCTCACCGAGATCAACCCGCAAGGGGCGAAGCCCAACGGGGGTGTAGGGGCGGAGCCCCACGGGCCGGTGGCGTGATGAAGCTGCGTTGAATCAGCGAGTTCAACCGGCGAGGGTCGTGGGGGCGGAGCCCCCACATCGGGGGCCTGGGGGTCGCCCCCCAGATGGATGCGGAACCCCGCGAAGGCGCCCAACGGGCGACGAGTAGGGGTACCCCCGAGCGGATTCGAACCGCCGTTACCGCCTTGAGAGGGCGGCGTCCTAGGCCACTAGACGACGGGGGCGCGTGTCCGCGGGTGGCGGACGCAGCTGGGGTACCAGGACTCGAACCTAGACTAAGTGAACCAGAATCACTCGTGCTGCCGATTACACCATACCCCAGTGAGGTACAAGCGCCGTGCCGTTGAGGGCCGGGTCGCTCGCGCCTCGATGAGAATACAGGACCTTGGGACTGCTACCAAAACGATTGGCGCGACCGTCCCGCCGGGCCGGAGCCCCCGTGCGTCCGGCCCGGCGGGCGGTCATCCGGCCGGGTCGGCGGGCTCCATGGCGAAGAGTTCGAGCTGGATGTCGTCGGGGTCGCGGAAGCACAGGACGGGGCCGAAGTCCTCTACGAGGAGCCGAAGAAGCTGGTCGAGCACGGGCTCGCCAGGTCGCATGCCGAGTACACGGGGCGGCGCAGGAGCACGGTCTACGAGATCACCGACGAGGGGCGGGCGAGTCTGCGGGCATGGCTGGACGAGCCCGGCGCCGGGCCCGTGATGGAGTTCGAGGCCCTGCTGAAGGTGGCCTTCGCCGACCAGGGCGACCTCGACCAGCTGCGCAGAACGCTGCACTGGAACGGTGTAACGCCGCGGACCGGCGCCCGCGTCCCCCCGGACGCCTTCAGCGGGTGAACTCGGCGGGGCCGATGTGGCGGTGGCCCCAGTCGACGAGGGGACGCAGCCGCCGCCACGACTCGCGGACTCGCGTCACGACCTCCGGCGTCTCCATCCACGGGTCGGCCGGCCAGCCCTCGTGGGCGTAGAGGGAACGGTGCCGTAGCAGTTCGAGGCGCGGATGGTCTTCGGGGGTGCCGCGCGGACGGGTCTTGAGCCGGTCCCCCGCGATCTCCATTCCGGCGGAGCGCAGGTCGTCGACGATGCCCTGGAGCTCTGGGCCGTAGATGTCCGAGCCGACGGCCTCACGGTAGCGGCGGAGCTGGTCGGGCGTGGGCGCGTACATCCCGCCGGCGACCATCAGCCCGTCCGCGTCGACCTGGACGTAGAACCCCTCGCTCGTGTGCCCGCCCTGGTGCGTCTTGTACGGCGTCTTGTCCTTGCTGAACCGGACGTCCCGGTACGGGCGGAAAAGCTTGACCGCGCCGAACTCCTCCTCCAGTTCGGCGCACAGCTCCGTCAAGGGTGCGCGCACGTGGCGTTCGTACGTCTCCTTGTGGGCCGTCCAGTACGACTTGCTGTTGTCGGCCTGCAAGCCCTCGTAGAACGAGAACGCCTCGTCGGTGAAGCCACTGAAACCGGAATCGGTGCCGATCGCCATGGCACTCCCTCAGTCGCGGGCGATGACGCGGTTGGTCAGGCTGCCGACGTTCTCCACGGTGACGGTCACCTCGTCGCCGATCTCCAGCGGTCCGACCCCGGCGGGCGTGCCGGTGAGGATGACGTCGCCGGGCAGCAGCGTCATGACCTGGCTGACGTACTCGACCAGGGCAGGGACGCCGTGCAGCAGCAGGGACGTGCGGGCGTCCTGCCGGACCTCCCCGTTGACGGTCGTGGTGATGGCCAGGTCGGCGGGGTCGGCCTCCGTCTCGATCCACGGGCCGATCGGGCAGAACGTGTCGAAGCCCTTGGCCCGCGTCCACTGCCCGTCCTTCGTCTGGAGGTCGCGGGCCGTGACGTCGTTGGCGCACGTGTAGCCGAGGATGACCTCGGCGGCGCGGGACGCCGGGACCTCGCGGCACATCCGCCCGATCACGACCGCCAGTTCGCCCTCGAAGTCGACCCGCTCGGACAGCTTCTGCGGGTAGGCGACCGCCTCGCCCGGGCCGATCACCGCGGTGGACGGCTTGGAGAACACCACCGGCTCGGCGGGCGGCACGGCGCCGCCCATCTCGCGGACGTGGCCGGCGTAGTTCTTGCCGATCGCGATGACCTTGCTGGGCAGGATCGGCGCGAGCAACCGGACGTCGGCGAGCGGGAGGCTCTGCCCGGTGAACGTCAGATCACCGAACGGGTGGGCCGCGATGGCGGCGACGGTGTTCTCCTCCACCACGCCGAAGGACATGCCCTCGTCGGTGGAGAACCTGGCGATACGCATGGTCGAGAGCCTAGTCCCTGCCCCCGGCACACCCCGCCGCCCCTCGGGCCGGTCAGAAACCGCAGGGCTCGCCGTTGAGCATGCAGCCCTTCGGAGTGGACGTCGCGCCCGACGCGCCGAACTGCACGTCCCACGTCCCGCCCGGCGGGATCGCGCGCGCGCCGTCCAGGTTCGTGATCTCGGCGCTCTCGCCGCCGGTGACGAGCCGCGCGCCCCAGATGTTCTTCACGACCGCCCCGGGGACACGGAACGTGAGCCGCCACGCCGGCATCGGCCGGCCGGTGCGGTTGGTGATGACCAGCTTGCCCTCGAAGTACCCCTCGCTCTGCTGGACGAGCTGGTAGGTGATGCCGTCGCCGTCCAGCACCGGGCCGACCGGCTGACTCGGCGCGGCCGGGGCCTGGGACGCTGACGGCTGCCCGGGCGTCTCGCTCGGCGGCGTGCCGGACGGCTGCGGCGCCCCGGGCGCCCCGCTCGGCGACGGCTCGCCGGGCGCCGGGCCCGCGCTCGCCGGGGCGGACGTCGCCGACGACGGTGTCGGCGCGGCCTTCCCCTCGGTTTCGGAGCCGCGGTTCATCAGCAGCATCACGATCGCGACGATGGCCAGGAGAACGACGATGGCGATCAGCGCGACCACCAGGAGCGGACGCCCCGAACGGGACGAACCGGACGGCCCCGCGGGCGGCACTCCCCCGGACGGCGACACGGCGCGCGCCATGGCCGGAGCGGTCGCCTCACCGGGAGGAGACGGCGGTGCGTACGCGTGCGCCTGCGCGTGGGCGGGATCCGGGGCTCCACCGCCGGGGCCGCCGGCCGGCTCCGCCCCGGCGCCGAACTGCTCCGTCCACGGCGCCTCCCCGGCGACCGGGCCGGCCGCCGGCGCTCCGGCGGGAGGCGGCGGCGCCTGCTCGTGCGACTCCGCCCGCTCTGCCGTCCCCGCCCGCTCGTGCTCGGGAATCTCGTCGGGCACCGTTGCCGGGTCGGGCGCTTCCTGACCGGACGCGGGCATCGCCTGCCCTGGCTCGGGCACCGCCTCCCCTGGCTCGGGCGCCTCGTGACCTGGCTCGGGCATCGCCGGGCCTGGCTCGGCCCGCTCGTGGCCTGGCATCGCGAACGCCATCGCCTTCGGTGGCACGCGTATGTCGGAGACGGTCACGGAGGCGTGATCCTCCGGGTCGGCCGCGTCGTCCGGGACGTCGTCCTCAGGGTTGTCCTCGGGGTCGTCGACCGGCGGGTCGGCGAACGTGACGCCCGGGTCATCGGTGAACGTGACATCCGGGTCGTCGGTGAACGTGACGCCGGGGTCAGCGGCCTCCGGCGTGACGTCCTGGGATGTCACGCCGGGGTCGACGGGATCGTCCACGGGCTCGTCGACGGCGGTCGCGTCGGGCCGCGGCTCGGTGGCGGGCGCGGGTTCCGCGGGCCTTCCGGAAACGCGGAACTCGGCGGTGGTCTTGTGGTCCGGGGGCACGTACCCGGGCTCCTCGCCGCTCAACTCGTCCACCTTCCACTGTCGTCGATCTCATGGAGTCCGACGACGAGCGCGACGGTTCGGTTCAGGACGAACCGGGAGGTGTCGGAAAGGCTTCAGCCCGTCGGCGCGGGTTCGAGCCCGCGCCGCGCCGCCTGCCGCAGCTGCCGGTTGAGCATGTCGGTGATCAGCTCGATGGCGTCCGGAGTGGTGGCGTCGAGCGCGCCGCTGAGCCAGCGGCTCGCCTCGGCGAGCAGGTCCTCGGCCGAGTCGGCGGTGGCGTCCGCGTCCGCCAACCGGCCGAGCACCGCGCCGAGCCGAAGCGCCGCGTCCGCGCGGCCCGACTCGGCGGCCCGCCGGTACCAGCCGGCGGCCTGCTCGAGGTCGTCCTCGCGCTCGTACAGCTCGCCTAGGCCGAACGCCATGTCCGCCCACGTCCCGTCCGTCGGACGCCCAAGGTCCTCGGGGCTCCAGGGTCGGACAGGCATGCGATCACTCCGGCAGGTCGGTCAACTGAGAGACGGCACGTGGAACCGTCACACGTGCCGTGCCGATCCCATGATGGACGCTCCGCCCGAAATACGCCACCGCATTCGTGACTTCCGGCGAAATTCCTGCGTAGCCGCACCGATACTGGCGGAAAAGACGTTGGTTCTCTGGGTGAGCGGTTCAGCTCACGGAGTAGCGGGCGAGTGCGTCCTCCAGCCCGTCGTGCCCGGCGGTGAAGGGACGCGGCCGAGCCTGGGAGCCTTCGACACCGGCCTCCAGCAGGACGGGAACCGACCGCGGGTCGGGCAGCACACCATCTCCCAATCGGACGGCGTCGCGCAAGACCGTCCGGACACCGGGCTCACCGGACACGAACTCACCGAGGACGAACCCTTCGGATTCGTTCCACACGAGTGCCTGGAGCCCGAGGACGAACGTCGCGTCCCGCGGGTCGCGCGGGTCGAGCCAGACGTCCGAGAGCCGCACCCCATCCGCTTGCAGAGCGTCGCCGACGCTGGTGATGTAGCCGCGGGTGGCTTCGACGAAGGGGTCCGGGTGAGGTAGAGGTCGAATGTGGTCGGTCACTGGGTCGTCCCTCTCTTCCTTCTCCTGGCAGACTTCCGTCCCCTAGAAGTATGAGGGAAAAGATCCGTTATGTCCCGTTCAGTAGCGAAGAAATTTGGCTGAAGGCAGCACAAAATCCCCCGTTCACCCCATTTCTCCCTTCTCTCGCTGTGCGCCTCTTCGGTTACCCCTTTCCCTCGATGCCGCAGGACGCCGTCGGCGCGCCGCCGGGGGTACCGGCGCGCCAACGGCTCCTCGTGTCACGACGTGTCATGCCGTCATGCCGGCGCCCCACCACGCTGTGGGGCCGGCCGCTCATCGCGCCGCGGTGGTGGACGGCTGGCGCGACCGCGGACGAGGCATCGCGGAGACGAGCCGAGGGACGACGACCACCACGGCGAAGCCCATCGTCGAGCAGAGCGCCGTCATCCGCGCCGGCGCGCCCGCGCGGCGCCCCAGGCCGGCCGTGATCACCACGACCGCGGTGCCGGTGACCACGAAGGGCCAGTCCGCACCGGGCCAGGACGGCCGCGTCGAACGGATCTCGCCGGCCGGGGTCAGCAGCGTGAACGGGTAGGCCCGTTCGCTCGGCTCCTCCCAGTCGGCCCACTGTCCGGAACCGGGCATCGGGAACGGCGCGGCCGGCACCGCGTCCTTCCGGCTGTCTATCCGGCTGTCTTCCACCTCGAGTTCTCCTTAGGTCAGCGGCCCGCCCCGCGGCGACCGGAGATCATGAACCGGGGCCGCCCGCGGGCGGCTCACCGGCAGGAACCACCACGTTGACCAGCAGCGCCCGGCGGCCGAGCGCCGGCGTCGGAGCGGTCATCCGGGTGCGGAACTTCAGGTCCTTCGTGCGAAGGCCCATGAAGAGGACGTAGAGCGTCAGGACCAGGAACAGTGCCGCGGGACCGAGGACCCACAGGGCGACCGTGGTGTTCATGTTGATCCCTCCTCCGACTGGTTGTCGCTATCCCTTACATCCACGACATCCTGCTGCTAATGTTGTCTGAGTTCTCTGCTGGTGTACTTGTACCAACAAGTCTCTCACCCAAAGTGTTACCCTTTCTGGAGATTGCAAACACGTTGGACGGGAACGACTTGTTCAGATCATGAAGTCCGGTTCTGTGCACGTCCCTCGTCCAGAGGTGCACGGCCGGGTGGACAGGCCGGGAAGGAGCGGATCCGATGCCTCGCACGACCCCACTCCGCTGGCGTGACATCGCCAATGACCTGCTCCAACGCATCGAATCGGGGGATCTGTCGCCGCGCGACGGCTCGACGGCCCGGCGGCGCCTGCCACCCGAGAAGGACCTGGAGAGCCACTACAGCGCGTCCCGCAACACGGTCCGGGACGCGCTGTCCTACCTGCAGCAGCAGGGATATGTCGTCTCGGAGCAGGGCAAGGGGACGTTCGTCGTCCACCGGCCCGAGATCACGCACGTCACGCTGTCCGCCGTGGAGCTGGGGCTGGGGCCGGGCACCGGGTCGGGCGAGTGGTACAACCGCGACGCCCACATCCCCGGGCACCGCGAGGTGACGGTGTCGCCGGTCAAGGTGGAGGTGCAGGAGGGCACCAAGGTCATCGCCCGCTACCTGCAGACCAACTCCGACGCCGAGTTCATCTCCCGCCACCAGGAGCTCTACCTGGACGGCAAGCCGTGGGCCCTGCAGACCTCGTTCTACCCGCTCGACTTCGCCACCGGCGGCGCGTCCCGGCTGCTCTACCCCCGCGACATCCCGGAGGGCGCGGTGGCGTATCTGCGGGAGACGCTCGGCTACCGCGAGGTCGGCTTCCACGACGAGATCAAGGCCCGGGTGCCGGACGAGAACGAGAAGCGCTTCTTCAACCTGGGCGAGTCCGCCGCCGACGCGGTGTTCGAGACCGTCCGGACGGCGTACTCCCCCGACGGCAAGGCGTTCCGGCTCACCGTGGCGGTCTGGCCCGCCGACCGGACACGGCTGCACTACAACGACGGTCAGGTCCCCGACGACGTGCTCAGGGCACCGGGCGTGGGACCGGCCGACAGTACCTCGCGCAAGACCCCGCGGTCCGCCGACGCCGAAAGCGGATAGAGCGCCGCCGCCGACCACGGCGGCCGTCTCAGACCTATCCACACGCCCCCCTTCCCGACCGACCGAGAGCCCAGGCTTCGTCGGGGAACCGGCCGGGAGGCGGGGGCCTCGGTATTCACGGAGCTAGGGAACACGTGGACACAGACACCGGGGCCCGCCAATGGAGCCGGGCCCCTCACCCCAGATACCGCATCCGGCTCGCCCGGCCCGAGGAGATCGACGTCGTCCTCGGGCTCATCGACCACGCCGCCGGCTGGCTGCGGGCCGAGAAGAACACGACGCAGTGGGCCCGGCCGTGGCCGAGTCCGGACGACCGCCGCAAACGCGTCTACGAGGCCCTGCTGGATCGGGAGACCTGGCTGCTGTTCCACGAGGAACGGGCGATCGGCACGGTCAGCATCCGGCTGATCGGCCACGAGGAGCTCTGGACGCCGGAGGAGCGCGACATCGAGGCCGTCTACCTCCACCGTCTCGTCATCCACCGCGACTTCGCGGGCGGCGGCCTGGGCGCCGAGCTGATCGACTGGGCGGGACGCAAGGGAGCGTCGCGGCAGCGCGACACCAGGCTGATCAGGATCGACGTCTGGACCGACAACGACGAGCTCCACGCCTACTACCGCCGGCAGGGCTTCCGGGACGTCGCGATCCGCACCACCAGCGACAGGACCCCGTCCGGCGCCCTGTTCGAGAAGCCCCTGCCCTCGCGGATACCGGCGCTTCCCGCCCGGATCTTCGAGACGCGGGCCGGGTGGGAGCCGGGACCCCTGACCAAGATCATCGCGGGGCCCAAGAGCCCGGTGCCGCACGCCGCCACGTCCCGGACCTGACGAAGGCCCTGTCCGCAACCGGACAGGGCCTAAAGAGACCGATCACGCCCGGCGGGCCGCGAGGCTCAGACCATGCGGGCTCAAACGGGCTCAAGCCATGCGGACCGGCTCAAGCCATGCGGACCGGCTCAAGCCGAGCGGGCGAGCGCAGGCCGAGCGGACGGGCTCAAGCCATGCGGGCGGGCTCAGCCGAACGGGCGAGCTCAGCCGAACGGGCGAGCTCAAGCCGAGCGGGCTTAGGACGGACGGCCGGGCTCGGGAGCCGCGGTGCTCAGACGAAGCGGACGAGCATCAGGTCGCTGTCGGGGTTCTCACGCCAGTAGACGGCGCCCGGCTCGCGGGACATGCCCTCGACCTCGCCCGCGATGATCAGCGCCCGGTTGATGCAGTCGGTCTTGTTGTAGCCGGTCAGCTCCTGCAGGCGCTGGAGCGCCTGGACGGCCTTGCCGGTCAGGTTGATCGTCACGCGTTCGGGCTGCGGAACCGCCTCGCCGCGGTGCGGCGGCTCGCCCGCGTCCATGCTCCCACCCGAGGTGTCGGAGGCTGCACGAGAGTTCGTCATGAGCGCATTCTCCAATCCGGGGGCGGAGGCCGGCCCGCCGTCCGTCCGTCCGGCGTGGGGCCGGCGGGCGTCCGCCGGTCAGCGAGAATACAGCCTTCCGTCAGCAAACCCATGCCCCACGCGCAGGGTGCACGTTAGTGGTTCCCCCATCGGGCGGCCGGAAAACCTCCGCTATCTCGACTCCGCTTGATTGTCGCCATCAAGATACCTAATACTCACCGTGTTTTATACAGTCATCGTATGGTCATCGTATGCATGACTCCGTAGTCTTACAGCTGGGGGAGAAGTGGGGACACGACGCCGGGACGGCGGGCGCACACCGCGCCGCGTCCTCCCGGGGGAAGGACTACTTCGTGAGCACTGAACGTTTCGGGGCGCGGCCGCGGGAGCGCGGGTCCTCGCACGCCCGCACGGCAGCGCGGGGCGCCGTCCCGCGCGGCGGCACCGGCCTGCTGAGCGCGAAGGTCACCACACCCGCGACGCTCCTGGCCGTGGTGCTGGGGTACGCGCTGGACGGCTCGCCGGGCGCTGTGATCACCGGCGGCCTGACGTTCCTGACGTTTCCCGTGGTGAGCATCACCAACGCGCTCGCCCAGTACCTGAAGGCCAGGACGCTGCAGCAGGCACCGGCGCACACGCCTACACCGACGCCGACGCCGTCCGCGCCGCCGTCCGGGCCCGCCACCGCGCTCGCGGCGGCCGTCCCGACGGGTGAGCTGATCGAGCTCCCGCAGGCCGCCGACCACGGCGGGGCCACGTTCTGGGGGGCGCTGTCGCCGGACGAGCGGCGCACCCTCCTCTCCCTGGCACGCCGCCACACCTACCGCAAGGAGGACGCGCTGTGCTGCGAGGGCGGGCCCGCCACCGAGGTCATCGTGATCCTGACCGGCTGGACGCGGGTGTGGGTCCACGAGGGCGCCGAGAAGCGGACCCTCGCGTTCCGGGGCGCGGGCGAGTTGATCGGCGAGCGGGCGGCGCTGATGGTCAAGGACCGGTCGGCCAACGTGACCGCCGACGGCGACGTCGAGGCGCTGCGGGTCGACCCCCGCCACTTCGCGACGTTCCTCGACGCGCACCCGCGCGTGCGGGCCGTCCTGGAACAGCAGGTGTACCGGCGCCAGACCGAGCGGCCCGAACCCGCGCCGCGCGCCCTGCCGGACTGGTCGGGCGGCAACTGCACGATCCTGATCACCGACATCACCGGGTTCAGCTCACCGGCGCGAACCGACGACGACCGCAGGCACGTCCTGGACGCCATGTACCGGCTGCTGGACGAGTCGTTCACCGCGTCCGGCCTCCGGCTGGCCGGCTTCTACGAGGAGGACCGCGGCGACGGCGCGCTCATCGTCATCCCGCCGACCACGCCCACCGAGGCGGTCGTCGACCCGATGCTCGCGCACCTGGCCGCCGCGCTGCGCCGCTACAACCGCCGCGCCTGCGACGCCACCCGGATGCAGCTGCGGGCCGCGCTGCACGTGGGTCCCGTGCAGCGCGGCCCGAAGGGCGTGTCCGGCATCTCGATCATCACGGCGCGGCGGATGGTGGACGCGCCCGCGGTGAAGAAGCGGGTCGCCGACACGGGCGCCGACCTGGCCTTCGTCACCTCCGACTTCGTCTTCGACACCGTGATCACGTCCGCCCCCGGGTTCGTCGACCCCGCCCGGTACGACCGGGTCCGGGTGCGGCTGAAGGAGGCGTCGCTGTCGGCGTGGCTGACCCTCGAAGGCGGCGAGTCGCAGCTGCGGGCCGTCTGACCGCCCCGCCCGCGCCCGGCCCGGCCCGGCCGGGGGCATGTCAGGCGGCCACGAGGTCCTGGTAGTCGGGGTGCCTGTCGATCCACTTCTTGATGAACGGGCAGACCGGGACGGCCGACAGGCCCCGCGCGCGGATGTCGTCCAGGACGCCGCGGGCGAGCGAACCGCCCACCCCCTTGCCCTCGAACGCGGACCCGACCTCGGTGTGGACGAGGGCGATGGAGCCCTCTCCGCGCTCGTACTCGACGAACCCGGCGAGTTCGCCGTCCAGCCTGATCTCGTAGCGGTTCTGTTCGGCGTTGTCGGTGATCTCGGTGCTCATGCCCCCGATAATGCCCACCGGGCGGGAGGAATTCCCCGCCGGGTCAGCCCGCTTCGTATCCGGCGCGCAGGAGGCAGTAGGAGACGGCCTCCTCCAGTGCCTGCCAGGACGCGGCGATGACGTTGTCCTCGACGCCGACCGTGCCCCATTCGCGTTCGCCGTCGCCGGACTCGACGAGCACCCGCGTACGGGCCTCGGTGCCGTGCGTGCCCTCCAGTATCCGGACCTTGTAGTCGACGAGCTCCAGCCGCGCCAGCTCCGGGTAGAGGCGCCCGAGCGCGCCGCGCAGCGCGTTGTCGAGGGCGTTGACGGGGCCGTTGCCCTCGCCGGTCGCGATGATCCGCTCGCCCTTGGCGTGCAGTTTGACGGTGGCCTCGCTGACCATGGTCCCGTCGGGGCGGCGCTCCACGATCGTCCGCCACGACTCGACCTCGAAGTGCCGCTGCGGGACGCCGGTGAGCTCCTCGCGCAGCAGCAGCTCGAAGGAGGCGTCCGCGGCCTCGAAGGTGTAGCCGGTGGACTCCAGCTCCTTGACCCTGGCCACGACGGCCTTGGCCTTCTCGCCGGACAGGTCGTAGCCGAGCTCGCGGCCCTTCAGCTCCACCGAGGCGCGCCCGGCCATGCTGGACACGAGCATCCGCATGTCGTTGCCGACGGCGGCCGGGTCGATGTGCTGGTACAGGTCCGGGTCGACCTTGACGGCGGACGCGTGCAGCCCCGCCTTGTGCGCGAACGCCGACAGGCCCACATAGGGCTGCTGCGAACTGGGCGCGATGTTGGTGACCTCGGACACGGCGTGCGCGATCCGGGTCATCTCGGCGAGCTGCGCGTCCGAGACGAGCGACATGCCGCGCTTGAGCTGGAGGTTCCCGACGACGGTGAACAGGTTGGCGTTGCCGCTGCGCTCGCCGTACCCGTTCGCGCACCCCTGGACGTGGGTGGCGCCCGCCTTGACGGCGGCGAGCGAGTTCGCGACCGCGCAGCCGGAGTCGTCGTGGCAGTGGATGCCGACGCGGACGCCGAGCGACACGACCTCGTGGACGACGTCGGCCAGCTCGTCCGGCAGCATCCCGCCGTTGGTGTCGCAGAGCGCCACGACGTCCGCGCCGGCCTCGGCGGCGGTGCGGACGGCCTCCAGCGCGTAGGCGCGGTTGGCCTTGTAGCCGTCGAAGAAGTGCTCGGCGTCCAGGAAGACTCGTTGGCCCTCCGCACGCAGGTGGGAGACCGTGTCGCGGATCATCGCGAGGTTCTCCTCCAAAGTGGTGCGGAGGGCCAGCTCGACGTGCCTGTCGTGACTCTTGGCGACAAGGGTCACAACGGACGCGCCGGAGTCGCGCAGCGCGGCAACCTGAGGGTCGTCGGCGGCCCGCACACCGGCCCGGCGGGTCGCGCCGAACGCGGTGAGCTGCGCGTGCGTCAGGTCGAGCTCTGTTCGAGCACGCCTGAAGAACTCGGTGTCCTTGGGGTTGGCTCCCGGCCAGCCGCCTTCGATGAAGCCCACGCCAAGGTCGTCGAGGTGACGCGCGATGGCGAGCTTGTCGGGCACGGAGAGGTTGAGGCCCTCCTGCTGCGAGCCGTCGCGCAGGGTGGTGTCGTAGACGTGGAACGCGTCGCCTTGCATTGCGGGTACCCCCAAGGGTGACCGCCCCAGCGCACAAAAAAGACCCCTCACGGACGTGAGAGGTCTGCGCGCCGGCGCCGTCCTGTTAGCTGCTGCCGGCGCGCCAGCCGATAATCACGAGGCTGTCGCGCATGATGTGCGCCAGTCTGCCACATGGTGCGCGAATATGGGACATCCGTCTCGGATGATGAGACGGATGTCCCCTCTCGCGTTGAGACGACGGCGCCGCCGCGAATCAGACGATCTTGTGAACCCAGCCGTAGGGGTCGGGACGGGTGCCGTACTGGATGCCGACCAGCGCCTCGCGCAGCCGCATCGAGACCTCGCCGGGCTCGCCGTCGCCGATCGTCCACTCGCGGTCGGCGCCCTTGACCCGCCCGACCGGGCTGATGATCGCGGCGGTGCCGCAGCCGAACACCTCGGTGATCTCGCCGGACCGGCAGCCCACCTCCCACTCCTCGATGCTGATCTTGCCTTCCTCGGTGGGGATGCCGAGGTCGGGCGCCAGCTTGAGCATGGAGTCGCGGGTGACGCCGGCGAGGAGCGTGCCGGTGAGCGCGGGCGTGAGGAGCCGGGCCCGCTCGCCCGCCCCGTAGACGAACAGCAGGTTCATCGAGCCGACCTCCTCGACCCAGCGATGCTCCACCGCGTCCAGCCAGACGACCTGGTCGCAGCCCTCCGCGACGGCCTGCGCCTGCCCGGCGAACGACGCGGCATAGTTGCCGCCGGTCTTGGCCTCGCCGGTGCCGCCCGGCGCGGCGCGGGTGTAGTCCTGCGACAGCCACACCGAGACCGGCTTGATCCCGCGCGGGTAGTACAGGCCGGACGGCGACGCGATGACCATGAACAGGAACTCGTTCGCCGGGCTGTTGACGCCGAGAGCGCGCGTGGTGGCGAACATGAACGGCCGGAGGTAGAGGCTGTGCCCCTCGCTGTCGGGCACCCAGTCCTTGTCGGTGCGGACGAGCAGTTCGACCGCGTCGACGAACAGCTGCTCGGGGATCTCCGGCATCGCCATCCGCTTCGCGGACCTGTTCATCCGGGCCGCGTTCATGTACGGCCTGAAGGTGACGATCGACCCGTCGGGCTGCTTGTACGCCTTGAGACCTTCGAACAGTTCCTGGGCGTAGTGGAACACCTGGCTGGCCGGGTCCATCGGGATCGGCCCGTACGGTTCGAGCCGCGCGTCGTGCCAGCCGCGGTCCGCGGAGTACCGGATGGTGACCATGTGGTCGGTGAAGTACCGGCCGAAGCCGGGATCGGCCAGGACGCGCTCGCGTTCGGCGGCGGTCGCGGGCCGCTCCGTGCGCGTGATCTCGAAGTCCAGGGTGTCGCTCATCTGGGTACTCGTCCTCTCGCGGATCGCCGGCGCGGCCCCATCGCCACAGCGGCTTCCTTAGTCCCTATTGTCCTACTTCGTCCAGACCCCACTCCTTTGCCGAACATTCTTCCCCCGGTGCGCGGCACCGCTCGGGCTCTCCCGACGGGGAAGCGTGTTCGTCCACGGCGCACACCGGAACGGGCGCGCCGCGCGGGCACGCCCGGAGTTCTCTGTTCCGCTGACCGGCAGAGAGGCGTGCCCTCAGCCGGCTACTCGCTTGGCGATCGCGTCACCGATCTGGGACGTGGACCGCTCACCGACGGTGGCGCGCTCGGCGAGGTCGTCCGAGACGGCCTGCTCGACGCGGCGTGCGGCGTCGCCCGCGCCGATGTGGTCGAGCAGCATGGCGACGGACAGGATCGTGGCGGTCGGGTCGGCCTTGCCCTGACCGGCGATGTCGGGGGCGCTGCCGTGCACCGGCTCGAACATCGACGGCGCGGTGCGGGCGGGGTTGACGTTCCCGGACGCGGCGAGCCCGATGCCCCCGGCGATCGCGGCGCCGATGTCGGTGATGATGTCGCCGAACAGGTTGTCGGTGACGATCACGTCGAACCGCCACGGCTGCGACACGAAGAACATGGTGGCCGCGTCGACATGGCAGTAGTCGGTCGTGACCTGCGGATACTCCTCGGCGACCCGCTTCAGCGTGCGCTGGTAGAGGTCACCGGCGAAGGTGAGGACGTTGTCCTTGTGGACGAGCGTGAGGTGCCTGCGCGGCCGTGTCGCGGCGATCTCGAACGCGTACCGGACGACCCGTTCGACGCCGTAGGCGGTGTTGACGCTCTCCTGCGTGGCGACCTCGTGCGGCGTGCCCTTGCGCAGGACCCCGCCGACACCGGTGTACGGGCCCTCGGTGCCCTCCCGGACGACGACCATGTCGATGTCGTCGGTGGTGACCCCGGCCAGCGGGGTCGCGACGCCCGGGAAGAGCTTCACCGGGCGCAGGTTGACGTAGTGGTCGAGCTCGAACCTGGCCCGCAGCAGCAGGCCGCGCTCCAGCGTCCCGCTCGGCACGCTCGGGTCGCCGACGGCGCCCAGCAGGATGACCTCCTGCTCGCGCAGCTCGTCCAGGACCGAGTCGGGCAGCGTCTCGCCGGTGCGGTGCCAGCGGGCGGCGCCGAGGTCGTAGGACGTCCGCTCGAACGCGAGCCCACTGGACGGCGACACGGCGTCGAGGACCTTCAGCCCTTCGGCGACCACCTCGGGACCGATCCCGTCCCCGGGGATGACGGCCAGGCGAACACTGCGGGAAACCATGGACGCACTGTAGTGCATACGTCTCAAGGCATGGGCTTTCATCTCACATGCCGGACGAAGAATTCCGTTCCAGCAGGCCACAGTCACCGCACATCCCACCGCCGGGTACACGGTAGTACAGGCAGCAGCTTCGCCGGACGTATCCGTCCGGCCCGAGGTACCCCGCTTCGGCCAGCGGCTCCCGCGCCAGCAGCTCCTCGACCACGGCGCGCCGCCCGTCATCGCGAGGCCCCACGTTCAGGCTCCCGGCGAGGGCCGAGGCCGCGTTGCCCCACACGAGCCCGTCCGCCAACCCCACGAAATCGAGCATCACATCCCGAAGGGGCCGAAGGTGACCGTCCACGATCACGGGGTGGACGAGCGCGGCGGCCTCGGCGGGGCCGTCCACCCGCCACCCGGACGCCTCCGCCAGCCGGAAGGCGATCGGCTCTCCCGCCGCCCAGCGCCAGCGCAGCCCCCCAAGATCGGGGACGATCCCGAGGGCGGCAGCGGCAACGACCGGAGACCACAACCGCGCCGCGAGCCCCTGGAAGACCAGCGAAGCCGCGACCCGCCACTCCCCCGTCCCGAGCCGCTTCAAGTAATCCTCGGTGAGCGCAGCAAGAAGAGCCGCATCACCAGGAAACGGCCCCCACCCAGGCTCGTCCGCCACTCCAACGCCGATCTCGAAGTACGGCCCAAGCCGGGCAACGTCCCGCAGCACCCCAGCCATTTCGGCGGATTCGACGTTGAGCCCCACTCCCCCAGTCTCGCACCGCGACGACCTCAGTCACGCCCGCTACTACGGCGACCTCAGCCCTCTCCGCAACCACGCAGCAACCTCAACGTCTGCGATCGCGACCGAAGGCAGGTTCGAGCTTGCGAGAACCTGATCGCGCAGCGAGCCGCAAGGCGAGCCGGAGCGATGCAGCGATCGCGCGCGTTTTTCGACGATGTGAGGGCCGCCAAGGCCCGAAGGAGGAGAAGAACGCAATAAGTTCAGTCGGCCCTGCGGTCCAGGGCGGTTTGCAGGGCGCGGGCCGCTTCTTCTTCTGCGTCGTCGGCCGGGGCGTTGTTCAGGGTTTCGTTCATGATGATTCGCTCCGAATCGCTGTGGTGAGACCAGTGGGGCCGCCGGGAGCCGTGGTTCGCACGGTCGGGCGTTTGGCATCGGACTCACGGCCAGGCAGGGCCTCCGCAGCGGGTGCCGGCCTGCCGATGATCAGGCCCCGCTGCGGCAGCGAAGGATTACTACGAAGCGCCGCATGACTACCTGCGAGATTACCTCCGGCGCGGCGAGCTGTCCCGACCCGTGGCGGAAAATCTCACGATCTGAGACGTAAGACGTGTGAGAACCACCACGGGCCGGGATGAAGCGGACGGCTCGCTAGCCCTCCAGGTCGACGCGGCGGCCCATGTCGGCGCCGACCGCGGTGGTGATGGCGTCGACGAGCTGGGGCGCGATGGCGGAGTCGACGGTCAGCGCGATCAGCGCCTTGCCGCCCTTGACGTCCCGGCCGACCTGCATGCCCGCGATGTTGACCTGCTCGTCGCCGAGGATCTTGCCGACGGCGCCGACGATGCCGGGGCGGTCGACGTAGGAGAAGAACGCCATGTGCTCGGTCGGGACGAGCTCCATGTTGTAGCCGTTGATCTCGATGATCCGCTCGGCGTGCTTCGGGCCGGTGAGCGTGCCGGACACCGACACGACGGCGCCGTCGGCCATCGTGCCGCGCACCTGCACGACGTTGCGCCAGTCGGGGCTGTCCTCGCTGGTGGTGAGGGTGACCTCGACGCCGCGGTCGCGGGCCAGCAGGGGCGCGTTGACGAACGTGACCGTCTCCTCGATCACGTCCAGGAACACGCCCTTGAGCGCGGCGAGTTCGAGGACCTTCACGTCGTGCTCGGCGATCTCGCCGCGGACGACGACGTCGAGCCGGACGGGAACGCCGCCGGCGAGCGCGGTGAAGATGCGGCCGAGCTTCTCGGCGAGCGGCAGGCCGGGCTTGACGTCCTCGGCGACGGCGCCGCCCTGCACGTTGACCGCGTCCGGGACGAACTCGCCGGACAGCGCGAGCTTCACCGAACGGGCGACCTGCGTGCCCGCCTTCTCCTGCGCCTCGTGGGTGCTGGCGCCGAGGTGCGGGGTGACGACGACGCTGTCGTGGTGGAACAGCGGGCTGTCGGTCATCGGCTCGGTGCTGAACACGTCGATGCCGGCGCCGGCGACACGGCCGTCCTTCAGCGCGAGGTCGAGCGCCTCCTCGTCGACGATCCCGCCGCGGGCGGCGTTCACGACGCGGACCGACGGCTTGACCTGCCGCAGCTCGCGGTCGCCGATCAGGCCGAGCGTCTCGGGCGTCTTCGGCAGGTGGACGGTGATGAAGTCGGACTCGCGGAGCAGCTCGTCCAGTGTGACGAGTTTCACGCCGAGCTGGGCGGCGCGGGCGGCCTGGACGTACGGGTCGAACGCGATCACGTTCATGTCGAAGGCGGCGAGGCGCTGCGCGACCAGGACGCCGATGCGGCCGAGGCCGAGCACGCCGACGGTCTTGCCCTGCAACTCGACGCCCGTGTACTTGGAGCGCTTCCATTCGCCCTGCTTGAGGGCACTGTGGCCCTGCGGCACGTTCCTGGCGGTGGCGAGCAGCAGCGCGATGGCGTGCTCGGCGGCGGTGACGATGTTGGACGTGGGCGCGTTGACGACCATGACGCCGGCCTTGGTGGCGGCCTCCACGTCGACGTTGTCGAGGCCGACGCCGGCGCGGGCGACGACCCGCAGCTTCGCGGCGTGCTGGAACACCTCGGCGGTGACCTTGGTGGCGCTGCGGACGATCAGCGCGTCGACGTCGGCGACGGCGGGCAGCAGCAGCTCGCGGTCGGAGCCGTCGACGTGGCGGACCTCGTAGTCGGCTTCCAGCACGGCGATGCCGGCGGGCGAGAGTTCTTCGGCGACGAGGACGACGGGCTTGCTCAAGGAAGACAGTCCTTCGGAAAGTGGATGGTCGTGTGGTGTGCGTGCAGGTGACGTCGCGGGTCACCTCGTCGTGCCCTCGCCCCCGGCCGCGAGTCTATCTCCCGGGGGCCGGGGCGATTCGCGGCAGGGAGACACCTACCGGTTAGTCACGCTTCGCCGCGTTCGGGCCCGTCCGGGCCGGTCCGGTCAGGCCCGTCGGCCCCGTCCGGTTGGGCCCGTCCCGCGGGCCGTCCGGTCAGGCCGCGTTGTGCTCGGGCACCGCGACCAGGACGGACGCGACCCCTTCCACGTCGGTGACGTGGACGTGCGGGACGTCCACGTACACGCGCAGCGGCCCGGCGGGCAGGCCCAGCTCGTCGGCGACCTGGATCTGCACCTCGCGGAGCGGGATATAGGTCAGGTAGCCCCGGTATACGTTCTGCGACCGGAACATCGCCGTCATGATCAGCCGGTAGCCGCGGATGCGGAAGGACAGCGCCGTCAGGCTCGGCAGCCCCTCCGCCGGCTCGCCGGGGATCGTCAGGGAGATCCACGCGCTGGTCGTCCACGGCCTGGCCCGCAGCAGGTCGACGACCCAGCGGATCTGGTCGTTGCCGTCGAGATCGTGCAGCCTCGGCCAGTAGCGGCCGCGGACGGCGCGGCGGGTGCGCTCCTGGGCGCGCCGCACGATCCGGGCGCGGTCGCCGTGCTCGTGGAGGATCGGGTCCTCCCAGCTCAGCGCGCCGACCTCGAACAGCAGCGGGGGTCCCTCGATGATGGGGCCGCCGTCCTCCAGACCGGCCTCGCCGGCGCGCCAGACGTGCCGCAGGACGCCGATCCACGCCTGGCCGCAGGTCTCCCAGCGCCGGACGTCCTTGTCCGTTTCCTCCCGCACCGTCACGACTCCCCGCCGCAATTCGTCCCACGGCCCGCATTGCGGATCTGGGCGAAAACTGTCTGCGGCATTGCCACTCCGGGGGTGAATTCCTTGTCGCCTCCGGCCCGTGACCCTCCGTCGTTCTTGAACAGCATCACACCACTCATGCTCTCTGCCCCATCGCCGCCACGGTGGTGGTCGCACGAGTGTTTGCGCGGGGTGCCCGCGCCGGCCACGGCCGTCACGGCTTTCTTCAAGTATCAGGCAAAGAGCGCCAAAACGACAGGGTAATTTAGCCAGAAGGTGCCTTCACCGTCATTCTGACCCGCGTCTTGATGATCGGTCACCTGGACAATCCGTCCAAAACGCCGGTGATTATGGGGTGCCACGGGCCCCGGGAGTGCGGCGCAGGACGATGTAGCCGTCCTGCCGGAAGACCTCGCGGTACCCCTCGGCCGCCAGTTCCCCGACCCGCCGCCGCTGGTCGGCCACGCTCGGGAACGGGAACTCCAGCCGCCCGACGTTGGCGACGACCCAGGGCGCGCCGCGCGAGCGCTCGTCCCACAGCAGGACGCGGGCGCGTGACGTCAGCGCGGGCCCGACGCCGTTGGCCGCCTCGACGAGCGCGCCGTCCGGGATCCTCGACGCCGCCGCGGCCGCCGCGCGGGCCCGTTCGTTGCGCGCCCACAGCGCGGGATCGGCGAGATGGCGGTACGCGAAGAACGGTACGCAGACGGCCATCGCCGCCAGGATCGCGACCGCCGGCAGCGCGGACGGAGCCCGCCCCAGGGCGGGGACCTTGCCGCGCAGCCGTACGGCCCCGTCCACCGCCGCCAGGACGAGCACGGCCACGATGAACGCGTTGTAGTGGTAGTGCGGCTCCCACCAGTTGCTGAAGCGGCTGTTGAGCATCCGTTCGGCCAGCAGGGGCAGCGCGGTCAGGGTCAGCGGCGATATCAGCGGAAGCAGGAGCAGCGGCAGCACGACCAGCGCCATCGTCAGAACCTTCTGCGGCGGGGTGCCGAGCACGGCCACGACGTCCCACGGATGGGTCAGCGCGTGCACGGCCGCGTGGGGCAGGTCAGGGCCGAGCGCCCCGTAGGCCCAGTAGTAGTCCCTGTCACCGCCGAACGCCGCGATGATCACGCGGGAGCAGACCCAGGTCGCGGCCAGCCCGACGACGACGTAGGCGAGCCCCTCGCGCCGGTCGCCCCTCGGCAGCAGGTCGCGCAGCCTGCGGGGTCTCCGCTCGTACCGGGTGAGCAGGTAGAGGCCGAAGCCCGCGAGAAGGAGCCCCATGTCCTCCTTGACCAGCAGCAGGACGAAGGCCGCCACCGTCGCCTGGCCCCGCCGCCCGGCATCGTGGCGCTCCACCATCAGCGCCGACAGCAGCGGCACGAAGGCGACCTCGTGGAAGTCGAACGCGAGCGCCTCGGCGATCGGCCACGACAGCGCGTAGGCACCGGCGGCGCAGCACCCGGCGCGGGCGCCGAGCCTGCGCTCGGTGAACCGCCAGATCGGCACGATCGCCAGCGCGAGCAGGACGGCCTGGGCGAGCAGGAGCGTCTCTGGCCCGTCATGGATCCAGTACAGCGGTGCCAGCAGGACGAGGATCGGCGAGAAATGGTCGCCGAGGACGGAGAAATCGGGCCCGAACTCGTTGTGGACGCCCTTGACCATGGCGACCGGCAGGTCGAAGCGGCTGTAGGACCGGATCGCCTGGTCGAAGATGACCAGGTCGTAGCTGCCCGACCGGAAGGCCCGCAGCCGCATCAGCGAGTACGCCGCGTACAGCACGGCGCTCGCCGTGATCATCGCCGCGAGCGCCGCGCGCCGCCGGCGTCCGGCCAGGCCCGAGCGGCCCTCCGGGGTCCGGCTCGCGGGCCCCTCCACCGCAACCGCCTCAGCCACGCGCCGGACGCTACCAGCAGCGCCCGGCGCGCGGCGCACGGCCCGGTCAGGAGAGGGCGCGGCGGGTCATGGGGAGGCGGCCGCGGGTGAACGCCCCGGCGGCGATGGCCGTGACGAGGGGGATGGCCACGCCGACGCCGAGCAGCAGCGTCCACGGGATGTCGATGATCGGGCCGTGGTCCGCGGCGCCCGGGTGTTCGGTCTGGCCGGTGAGCGTGCGCGCCGCCGCGAGGCCGGGCACGAGCCCGCCCGCGACGCCGAGCCAGCAGCCGAGCCCGGCGACGAACGCGGCCTGGCCCATCGTCAGCAGCCGCCGGGTGCGCGGCCGGGCGCCGACCGCGGCGAAGGTCGCGAGGTCGGGCCTGGAGTCGGCCGCCGCCAGGCCGGTGGCGATCAGCGCGCCGCCGAGCGCGAGGACGGCCGCGACCGCCGCCAGCAGCGACGCGACACCGCCGAACGACTCGGTGAAGCCCCGCTCGACGTACACCTCGTGCTCGAACCCGATGTCGAAGGCGCTCATGGTCCGCTCCAGCCGGGCCTGCTCGGCCTCGGTGACGCGGTGGTCGGCGCGGTCGACGCCGAACGCCTCCGTCCGGACGGGCATGCCGATCTTCCGGGCGACCTCCGGCGGGACGATGGCCCGCACGTGCGGATCGCCGCTCGCGGCGACGGCCGGGAGTCCCTCGATCCGCCTGAGCGTGCGCTGCGCGTCGTTCTCCCAGGTGGTCACCGTGGCGGTGGTGGTACCGCCGGACGTCGGACGCGCCTGGAACAGCACGACCTTCCCGGCCTCCAGAGCGGACGTCACGGCGGGGTCGTCGCGGCCGAGCAGCAAGCGCGCCTCGCGGGGACCCCCGACCACGTTCTCCAGGACGCCGGTCGTGACCTCCAGGTCCTCGGGGGCGGTGAAGACGAGGGCCGGGCAGACCGCGGCGTCGCTCTCGCAGTAGCCGCCGGGGCCGGGCAGGACCTTCAAAGGGAGGACGGGCACGCCGGGCAGGTCGCGGCGGATGGCCTGCTCCGCCTTGTCCGCGCCGGTCCGCGGGGCCAAGATCATCGTCGTCCCCATCGGGAGCGTCGCCCGGTACTCGATCTGGTCCTGCCGGAAGTCGCTGGCGCCCCCGATGGCCAGCGCGGTGACCCCGGCCACCGCCGCCATGATCGCGGCGACGGCGGGCGCGGTGCGGGCGCGGTTGCGGGCACCGTCCCGGACGGCGAGGCGCAGCGGCAGCGGGAGGCGCGGCGCGAGCCGGCCGGTCGCGCCGACGATCGACGGGCAGGCCACGACCAGCCCGAGGACGATCGCCGCCGCGCCGAACGCGGCGCCGAACTCCCGCAGGACCCGGACGCCGAGGACGGACATCGCCATGCCCCCGAGGACGAGCACGCCCCCGGCGATCGGCCAGCCGCGCCGCGTGGCGCCGGACGGGTCGCGGCGGCCGGCCAGGGCGGCGACGACGTCCATCCGGGCGGCCTGCCCGGCGGGCAGCAGCGCGGCGAGCGCTCCGCTGCCCGCGCCGAACAGCATCGTCACGGCGAGCTGGAGCCACGGCACGCGCAGCGGCCCGAACGGCTCGTCGCCCGCGGCCTCGATGACCGGCATGGCGACGGCCGCCGCGAGCAGGCCGAGCACCGCCCCGCCGACGGCGGCGATCCCGCCGAGGAGCAGCCCGGTCGCGAGGACGACGGCGCGCAGGTGCCGTCCGGTGCCGCCGGACGCGGCGACCAGGGCGAGGTCGCGGCGGCGCCTGCGGGCGTCCACCACCAGCGCCGGCCCGGCCAGCAGCACGATCTCCAGCACGATCATCGTGATCACCAGCGCGGTGATCGCGCTCTCGGCGGCGCTCGGTCCCGGCGCGGCGGTGCCCTGGGCGCCGGTCGTGGACGCCTCGCCGGTCTCCGACAGGACGGCGAGCGCGACGATGGCCGCGACCGGTAGCCCGATCATGCCGAGGACCAGCGACGTCCGGGCCTTGGCGCGCAGCGCGTCCTGCCTGGCCATGCGGAGGGCGAAGCGGTAGCGGGTCACGGCGCCTCCTGGAGGAGGGTGTCGGGGGTGGATCGTCCGGGTGTGGCGTCGACGATCCGGCCGTCGCGCAGGAACACGACCCGGTCCGCCCAGGCGGCGTGCCTCGACTCGTGCGTGACCATCAGGCAGGACGCGCCCGCGTCGCAGCGGCCGCGCAGAACGCGCATGACGTCCTCGCCGGTGTGGCTGTCGAGCGCGCCGGTCGGCTCGTCGGCGAGGACGAGCCCGCGTTCGCCGACCAGCGCGCGGGCGATCGCGACGCGCTGCTGCTGGCCGCCGGACATCTCGTCGGGGAACCGGTCGGCCAGTTCGCCGACGCCGACCTCCGCGAGCGCGTCGCGGGCCTCGCGGCGGGCGAGGCGGGCGCGGGCGCCGTCGAGCTCGCGGGGCAGCATGACGTTCTCGGCGGCGGTCAGGCTCGGGATGAGGTTGAGGTCCTGGAACACGTACCCGACGGCGCGGCGGCGCAGTGCGGAGCGTCCGGACGGGCCGAGCGCGCCGAGGTCGGCGCCGTCGAGGAGGATCTGCCCCGACGTGGGCGTGTCGAGCCCGCCGGCGAGCGTCAGCAGCGTGGACTTGCCGGACCCGGACGGCCCCATCACGGCGACGAACTCCCCCGCCGCGACGTCCAGCGTCACGTCCCGGAGCGCGTGGACGAGGGCGGGCCCGGTCCCGTGGTCGCGGGAGACGTCCCGCAGGGCGAGCAGGCTCATCGGCGTGCCTCCTCGTCGGGCTCCACCGGGACGTTCGCGGGCGGCGCCGCGGGCTCGGCGCGGGCCGCCGCGGGCTCGGCGCGGGCGACGTAGGACTCGCAGTGGTCGAGCCAGCGCACCTCGGCCTCCGCCTGGAAGATCATGGAGTCGAGGACGAGCCGCCACGCGCGGTCGCCCTGCTCGGCGGGGACGGGTGGCGCGTCGGCCTTCAGCCGGGTGAAGTCCTGCAAGGCGCGGAGCGTGGCGGTGCGCTGGGTCTGGACGACCCCGGCGACGTCCACGCCGGGCGTGGTGACGGCCATCGCCAGCTTGATCGCCAGCTCGTCGCGGGGCCGGTCGGCGCGGACGATCGGGGTGGCGAACCACCGCCGCACGTCCTGCTCGCCCGCCGGGGTGATCCGGTAGACGAAGCGGCCCTCGTCGTCGGCGCCGACGCGGGTGACGAGGTCGTCGCGTTCGAGGCGGGACAGCGTGGAGTAGACCTGCCCGATGTTGAGCGGCCAGGTCGCGCCGGTGGACGACTCGAACTCGGCGCGCAGCTGGTAGCCGTAGCGGGGCCCCTGGGACAGCAGTGCCAGCAGGCCGTGACGGATTGACATGCCTACCAAGTATGCATACCGCGTATGCCCAGGGCAATACCGAGTATGCATCCGGGGAGACACACCGCCGGGATTTCACTGTACGCGACGGCCCGGAGGCTTAACGTGACCGTTGTTCCCGGCCGATCAGGGGGAGACCGTGACCTCGGAATGCACCATCAGCGTCCTGCGCGACGTCCTGCGCGTGTACGACCACCGCTACCTGGGCCTCGACCATGTCCAGCGCGAGCGCCTGGTCGACGGCACCCGCCGCGTCCTCGGCGAGGAGGGACTCAGCGACGCCGCCCGCGCCGCGATGCCCGCGTCCGTCCGGCTCAGGGCCTTCTGCATCCAGCACGGCCTGCGCGACGAGCTGGAACGGCTGATCCGCGACGAGATCGAGGGCGGCCCGGCGGGCGCCGTCGTGGTCGGCGGGCGGATCTACGCCATGTACCCGTACCTGCGCGGCGTCCCCCGCAAGGACGCCGACATCACCACCGAGGTCGGCGTGAACCACCATCTGGACGCCGTCACCTGGCAGAGCAGGAAGATCCGCATTCGCGGTTTCGCCGCGTTGCAGCGCGTCGAGACGAACAAGACGGCCGTGGACGTCATCCTCCGGGAACGGACGTCCGGCCGCGAGCACGGCTTCCCCGCCGAGCCGCGCCGGGAGCGCCCCGGGGCGTTCGAGGCCGTCGCCGACCCGGCCGTCGTCGAGCCGGGACGCTGGGACGTGCACGTCACCGCGACGAGCCTCGGCGTGACGCGCGAGGCCCGTTTCGGCTCGGTCCGCGGCGACGGGGTGAAGACCGTCCGGCAGCGCCGCACCGCCGGCGCCAAGGACGTCACGGTCTACTTCACCAAAGGCGGCCACCTGGCGCTGGTCGTCACCGACGCCGAAGGCCGCACACCGCTGTGCCGCAGGCTCCGCCGCCTCCGCCGCTCCCGCTGAACACGGCGTGCCGCCCCATCGCGACTCACGAAGGGGCGGCACGCCGGTCATCGGTCCGCCGAGCGGACGGTCAGTCGTTCAGCCAGCTCATCATCGGGCGGAGCTCGGCGCCCGTCTTCTCGATGGGGTGCTCGGCGAGTTCCTCGCGGTACTTGCCGAACTGCTTCTGGCCGCCCTCGAACTCGTCCACCAGTTCCTTGGCGTACTGGCCCGACTGGATCTCGCCGAGGATCTTCTTCATCGCGGCCTTGGTCTCCGGCGTGACGACGCGCGGGCCGCGGCTGTAGCCGCCGTACTCGGCGTTGTCGGACACCGACCAGTACATCTTCGAGACGCCGCCCTCGTACATCAGGTCGACGATCAGCTTCATCTCGTGCAGGACCTCGAAGTAGGCGACCTCCGGCTGGTAGCCGGCCTCGGTCAGCACCTCGAACCCAGTCTTGATCAGCTCGGAGACGCCGCCGCACAGCACCGTCTGCTCGCCGAACAGGTCGGTCTCGGTCTCCTCGGTGAACGTGGTCTTGATGCCGCCGGCGCGCAGGCCGCCGATCGCCTTGGCGTAGGAGAGGGCGAGCGGCCAGGCGCCGCCGGACGGGTCCTTCTCCACCGCGACGATCACCGGCACGCCGCGCCCGGCGACGAACTGGCGGCGGACGAGGTGCCCCGGGCCCTTCGGCGCGACCATCGCCACGTCCACGCCCTCCGGCGGCTGGACGAGGTCGTACCTGATGCTGAACCCGTGGCCGAAGAACAGCGCGTCGCCCTCGACCAGCGCCGGGCGGATGTCCTTCTCGAAGATCTCCCGGTGGTGGTGGTCCGGGGCGAGCAGCATGATCAGGTCGGCCTCCTCGGCCGCCTCCGCCGGGGTGACCACGCGCAGCCCCTCGGACTCCGCCAGTTCCCGGCTCGCCGACCCCTCGCGGAGCCCGACCCGCACGTCGACGCCGGAGTCGCGCAGGGAGAGCGCGTGCGCGTGCCCCTGGCTGCCGTAACCGATGACCGCCACGTGCCTGCCCTGGATCACGCTCAGGTCGGCGGCGTCGTCGTAGAACATCTCAGCCACAGTGCTGTTGCCTTTCGTTGGTTTCGGTGTGTTCGCCCGGGAGGCGCGGGGACCGTCCCCCGCGCCGGGCTACGCGCTGCGCTCGATGGCCCGCAGCGACCGGTCGGTGATGGACCGGGCGCCGCGGCCGATGGCCACCATGCCCGACTGCACCAGTTCCTTGATGCCGAACGGCTCCAGGACCTTGATGAACGCGTCCAGCTTGTCGCGGTTGCCGGTGGCCTCGATGGTGACGGCGTCGGGCGCGACGTCCACCACCTTGGCGCGGAACAGCTGGACGGTCTCCAGCACCTGCGAGCGGGTCTCGGCGTCGGCGCGCACCTTGACCAGCACGAGCTCGCGCTGGACGGACGCCGACGAGTCCAGCTCGACGATCTTCAGCACGTTGATCAGCTTGTTGAGCTGCTTGGTGACCTGTTCGAGCGGCAGGTCCTCGACGTTCACCACGATCGTCATCCGGGAGATCTCCGGATGCTCGGTGGTGCCGACCGCGAGCGACTCGATGTTGAAGCCGCGCCGGGAGAACAGCGCCGCGACCCGGGCCAGGATGCCGGGCTTGTTCTCCACGAGCACCGACAGCGTGTGCAGGCTCATCGGGGTCAGTCTCCGTTCTCCCACTCGGGCGCCATGTCCCGTGCGATCTTGATGTCGTCGTTGGTGGTGCCGGCCGCGACCATCGGCCAGACCATGGCGTCCTTGTGCACCACGAAGTCGATCACGACGGGCGCGTCGTTGATCTCCATGGCCTTGCCGATGACCTCGTCCACGTCCTCGGCCTTCTCGCAGCGCAGGCCGACACAACCGTACGCCTCGGCGAGCTTCACGAAGTCGGGGATGCGCTTGGCGACGTGCCCGGACTCCGACTGGAGCGTCGTGTTGGAGTAGCGCCCGTCGTAGAAGAGCGTCTGCCACTGCCGGACCATCCCCAGGTTCCCGTTGTTGATCACGGCGATCTTGACGGGGATGCCCTCGATCGCGCAGGTCGCGAGCTCCTGGTTGGTCATCTGGAAGCAGCCGTCGCCGTCGATCGCCCACACCGTCGTGCCGGGCGCGCCGACCTTGGCGCCCATCGCGGCCGGGACGGCGTAGCCCATCGTCCCGGCGCCGCCGGAATTCAGGAACGCGCCGGGCCGCTCGTACTTGATGAACTGCGCGGCCCACATCTGGTGCTGGCCGACGCCCGCGACGTAGTAGGCGTCAGGACCGGCGATCTGGCCGATGCGCTCGATGACGTACTGCGGCGACAGCGAGCCGTCGTCCGGCGTGTCGTAGCCCAGCGGGTACGTCGCGCGCCACGCTTCGAGCTGCCGCCACCAGTCGCTGTAGTCGCCCTTGCGCCCTGCCTCGTGCTCGTTCTGCACGGCGACGATCAGGTCGGCGATGACCTCGCGGGCGTCCCCGACGATCGGGACGTCGGCGTGCCGGTTCTTGGAGATCTCCGCCGGGTCGATGTCGGCGTGCACGATCCTGGCGCCGGGCGCGAACCCGTCCAGCTTGCCGGTGACGCGGTCGTCGAACCGGGCGCCGAGCGCGATCAGCAGGTCGGACCGCTGGAGCGCGCCGACCGCGCCGACCGCGCCGTGCATGCCGGGCATGCCCATGTGCAGCGGATGGCTGTCGGGCAGCGCGCCCTTGGCCATCAGCGTGGTCACGACGGGCGCGCCGGTCAGCTCCGCGAGCACCTTCAGCTCGGTGGACGCCCCGGCCTTCAGCACGCCGCCGCCGACGTACAGCACCGGCCGCTTCGCCTGGACGATCAGCCGCGCCGCCTCCCTGACCTGCTTGGAGTGCGGGCGGGTGACGGGCCGGTACCCGGGAAGCTGCAGCGTGACGGGCCACTCGAAGCTCACCGTCGACTGGAGCGCGTCCTTGGCGATGTCGACCAGGACCGGTCCAGGACGGCCGGTGCCCGCGATGTGGAACGCCTCCGCGATCGTCCGGGCGATGTCGCCCGCCTTGGTCACCAGGAAGTTGTGCTTGGTGATCGGCATGGTGATGCCGGCGATGTCGGCCTCCTGGAAGCCGTCCGTCCCGATCAGCGACGACGCCACCTGGCCGGTGATCGCCACGATCGGCACCGAGTCCATGTAGGCGTCGGAGATCGCGGTGACGAGGTTGGTCGCGCCGGGCCCGCTCGTGGCCATGCACACGCCGACCTTGCCGGTCACCATCGCGTAGCCCTGGGCCGCGTGGCCGGCGCCCTGCTCGTGCCGGACGAGGATGTGGCGCAGCTTCGCGGAGTCGAAGAGCGGGTCGTAGGCCGGGAGGATCGCGCCGCCCGGAATGCCGAAGACGGTGTCGACGCCGACGTTCTCCAGGGCGCGGACCAGCGCCTGGGCTCCCGTGATCTGTTCGGTCGTCATGATTCTGCGTTTCCTTGGGGAGAGATTCGGGGCTCGCCGGGCAACAAAAAACCCCCGTCGCCGTGAGGCGATCGAGGGGAGGCGCGCAGGTCGGAGAGCTCGGTCAGCCTGCGCGCCGACCAAGTACTACGAGAATGGTGATGATGCTCTGCACGGGCCCCACTTTCGCCGATGTCGGCCCGCCGGTCAAATCCTTGGACACTTTGTCTCACATTCTGAGACATGAGGACGGGGTGGTCAGCCCGGAAGGGGCAGCGGGACGTCGCCGGAAAGGGTCCGGCCCTCCAGGTTCGTCCGCACCAGCGACTCGACCCGCTCCGCCGCCATCGGCCGCGCCACGAGGAAGCCCTGCCCGCGCGGGCAGCCCATCTCGCGCAGCAGCTCCAGCTGCTCGGGCCGCTCGATGCCCTCGGCGACCACGGTCAGCCCGAGGTCGCTGCCGAGCCGCACGATCGTGCGGGTGAGCAGCGTCAGCGTGTCGTCGGAGCCGAGGCCCGCCACGAACGACGGGTCGATCTTGATGATGTCGACGGGCAGCTGCCCGAGATAGGCGAGCGAGGCGTATCCGGTGCCGAAGTCGTCGATCGCGAGCCGGACGCCGAGGTCGCGCAGCTCCACCAGGCGCTCGACGTTCTGGCCCGCGTCCTCGACGAGGACCTCCTCGCGGACCTCCAGCGTCAGCGCGTGCGGCGGCAGGCCCGTCTCCTCCAGCGCCGCCGCGACCGACTCCACGAACCGGGGCGCGGCGATCTGCCGGGCGGTGAGGTTCACCGACAGGCCCACGGCCCAGGAGTCCCGGCGCCAGCGGGCGACCTCGCGGCACGCCTCCCGCAGCACCCACCCGCCGAGCGGGACCATCAGCCCCGCCTCCTCCGCCGGGCCGATGAACTCCTCGGGGGCCACCGCCTCGCTCCCCCGCCACCAGCGCAGCAGCGCCTCCACGCCCGTCACCCGGGACGTCGCGAGGTCCACCACCGGCTGGAACTCCACCGCGAACTGCTCCTCGGCGAGCGCCCGCTGCAGGTCGCTGCCCAGCTCAAGACGCCGGACGACGTCGGCGTGCATGTGCGGCGCGTACACCTCGACGCGCCCGCCGCCCATCTCCTTCGCGCGCGCCATCGCCAGGTCGCCGTTGCGCATCAGGTCGGCGGCGGTACGGCGGAGCCTGCGCCCCGCCGCCTCCGGGGCACCGCCCGCCGGCTCCTCCTCGTCGCCCGCGAACGCGATCCCGACACTCGCCGTCAGCACGATCTGCTTGTCACCGACCTGATAAGGGTCGGCCGAAAGGACGCGCAGCAGACGCCCTGCGAGTTCGACTGTGGCGCGTGTCTCACCGTCGTCCGGCGGGAGCTGGACGAGGACCGCGAACTCGTCTCCGCCCCAGCGCGCGACCGTGTCGTCGGCCAGGACGTTCGCGCGCAGCCTCCGCGCCGCCTGCGCCAGGACCTGGTCACCGGCCGCGTGGCCGTCGGAGTCGTTCACGGCGGTGAAGCCGTCCAGGTCGACGAACACGACCGCGACCTCGCCGTCGGAGGTTTGCCGCGACAGCACCTCCCTGACGCGCTCCTCGAAATAGGACCGGTTCGGCAGGCCCGTCAGGCCGTCGTGGAACGTCAGGTGCGCGACCTGCCGTTGCAGCGCCGCCTGCTCGCTGAGGTCGCGGGTGGTGACCAGCAGCCGCGCGGGCGCGCCGTCCGAGCCGCTGTACCGGGAGATCGTGGACTCGGTCGGCAGCCAGGTGCCGTCCGCCGCGCGGACCCGGCACGACACGCGCAGCGCGTCCTGGAACCCGTCGCGGAACATGTCGCCGTCGGCGTCGTCGAGGAACTCGGTGAACACGGTCTGGACGCGCGGCAGGTCCTCCGGGTGGATGAGCTCGCTCAGCGGACGTCCGAGAAGTTCGTCGGGGGTGTAGCGGTACGTGCGCAGCGCCCCGGCGCTGGCGTACTGGACGGTGGCGTCCATGTCGCAGATCAGCACCGCGTCGTTGATGCTCTCCGACAGCGCCCGGAAGTGCTCCTCGCCGGTCACCACCGCGCGGCGCAGCGCGTCGTTCTCCCGCAGCAGGCCCGCCAGCCGCGCGATCAGCACCAGCGCCGCCGACCCCGCGGCGATCGAGACGCCGGGTTCGAGGCCGTTCTCCCCGGTGACCGAGTGGCCGGCGATGAACAGCCCGGCCGCGGCGGCGACCGCGGCGGGCGCGAGCCCCGGGCCGATCATCCGGCCGTGCCGCTCGCGGGGCGCGGCCTCGTCCTCGGGGACGTCGTCGACGGGCAGGTCGGGCTCGGCGGCCGGACCGGTCCACGGCACGAGCAGCAGGAGCAGCAGCCCGGCGAGCCGCAGGATGTCCGACGGATCGTCGGCCGGGCCGCCCCCGTCCAGCCGGACGAACGTCGTCACGATGTCGGCGACCGCGATGGCCGTCAGCGCGCCGTACCCCATCCAGGCGAGCCGGCGGTGCCCGCGCGCCGCGCCGAGCACGAACGGCAGCGCGCCGCAGACGAACACGATGTCGATCAGCGGGTACAGCAGCTCCAGCAGGAACTCCGACGCCGTCTCGCCCGACCGGTGGTAGAGCGCGCCGAACAGCGCGACCCAGCCGAGGACGAACAGCGCGCAGGCGCAGACATAGGTGTCGGCGGCGTAACGCAGCCATACCCCGGTGTCACGCGGCAGCCTGATCGGCGCGACGAGGCCGACCACCAGCGCCACCAGGGCGAAAAGATAGAAAAGGTCGGGTACGGACAGCGAAAGAGCGCTGCGGCCGTGACCGTCCGACAACGCGCTGCCCAGCGCGCCCAGGAACCAGGACGCGGCGGCGATGCCGAACCACCGCCAGGAGGCACGCCAGAGACCGCCCGGGCCCGTGTCGGCGGGGACGCCGTCCGGCAGCCGCGACGACAGCAGCAGCGAGATCGCGGCGGCGCCCGCGGCGCCCACCTCCGCCCACTCGATGAAGGCACGGCCGCCCCAGCCCAGCAGCGAGCCGGTGGCGTACAGCACACCGACGACCGCGGCCATGGTGACCGGCAGCGCACGCGGCGGCACCCGCCTGGCGTAATCGCCGCTCATCGCGCCGTGTCCCTTCCTGCCCCGGTGGAGCGCTCGATCCCCGGCACGCACTCGGGCGGCGTCAGGGAGATGTCGGGTTCACGACCCTCACCGCACGGATAACGGTCGGAAGGTCCTGAATCGTGCCCCGCGCGGGAGTCGGCGCGGGCCGGTGGCGAACCACGCCGGCTTCGCCCGCCGGGAGATCAGCGACGTTGCTGCGGTACGGGATCACCGTGACGCTCAATGTACGTTCGGTAGGTCACGGAGCGATTGAGGCTGGGCGTCCTCCCGGCGACAAACGACCTCGTCGAATAACGGTTTGGGACGTCCGAAAGCCACTCATTCCCGACGCTCCGGCCGTACCGACATTACGCTGAGTGACCGCGTCTCGGTCACCGGGGGTGATCGGGAACGGTGGGTCCTTCGGATCCGTACTACCTACGGGAGGCGCTCATGCGACTGCACACGATCGTCCTGGCCACGGCCGCGGTGCTCCCCGCGGCGCTGCTCGCGGCCTGCTCGTCGGACTCGCCGAAGGAGGGCGGATCGCGCACCCCGCCGCCGCTGACCACGACCGCCACACCGAAGACGGGCACACCTGGCAAGGCGCGCGCCATCGCGACCGGGTTGAAGGTGCCGTGGGCGATCGCGTTCCTGCCCGGCGGCGACGCGCTCGTCACCGAACGTGACAGCGCCAACCTCGTGCGGGTCACCCCGTCCGGCGAGTGGGAGCAGGTCGGGCGGGTCCCCGGGGTGGAGCCGGGCGGCGAGGGCGGGCTGATGGGCGTCGCCGTCTCCCCCGCCTACGCCACCGACCGCCTCATCTACCTTTACTACACCGCGGCGTCGGACAACCGTGTCGTCCGCGTCAGGTTCGACGGGCGTCTCACCGCCGCGCCGCAGCCGATCGTCACCGGCATCCCGAAGGGCTCCAACCACAACGGCGGACGGCTCGCGTTCGGCCCCGACAAGATGCTGTACGTCACCACCGGCGAGACCGGCGAGGAGGGCCTGTCCCAGGACAAGGACTCCCTCGGCGGCAAGATCCTCCGCGTCACGCCCGACGGGAAGCCCGCCCCGGGGAACCCGTTCGGCAACCGCATATGGACGTACGGGCACCGCAACGTCCAGGGCATCGCCTGGGACGACAAGGGCCGCCTCTACGCCACCGAGTTCGGCCAGAACCGCTTCGACGAGGTCAACCTCATCGAGAAGGGCGAGAACTACGGCTGGCCCGACGTCGAAGGGGTCGGCGACCGCGACGGGTTCACCGACCCCCTCCTCACCTGGACGACGGGCGAGGCGTCGCCGTCCGGCCTCGCCTACGCGGGCGGGTCGCTCTGGGCGGCCGCGCTGGCCGGCGAGCGCCTCTGGCAGATCCCGCTCGACGACGGCAGGACGGGCCGTCCCGTCGCCCGGCACACGTCCGAGTACGGCCGCCTCCGCGCCGCCGCCCCCGCCCCCGACGGCTCGCTGTGGATCACCACCAGCAACCACGACGGACGCGGCGACCCGGCCCGCGACGACGACCGCGTCATCAGCGTCCCCGTCCGCTGACGGTCAGGACGCGCCGAGCTTCTCCAGGATCAGCTCGCGGGCCCGTCCGGCGTCGGCCTGACCGCGGGTCGCCTTCATGACGGCGCCGACCAGGGCACCGGCCGCGGCGACCTTCCCGGCGCGGACCTTGTCGGCCACGTCGGCGTTGTCGGCGATCACCCGGTCGACGACGGAGGCGAGCTCTCCCTCGTCGCTGACGACCTTGAGCCCGCGCGCGGCGACGACCTCGTCCGGCGTGCCCTCCCCCGCGAGGACGCCCTCGAAGACCTTGCGGGCCAGCTTGTCGTTCAGCTCCCCCGCGACGATCATCGCCTGGACGCGCGCGACCTGCTCGGGCGTGACGGGCAGCTCGGCCAGCTCGACGCCCTGCTCGGTGGCGTGCCGGGACAGCTGGTTCATCCACCACTTCCGCGCGGACGTCGCGTCGCTCCCGTGCGCGATCGTCGCCTCGATCAGGTCGACGGCACCGGCGTTGACGACGTCGCGCAGCTCCAGGTCGGACAGGCCCCACTCCCCCTGGATGCGGCGCCGGCGCGCGGCCGGAAGCTCCGGCAGCGAGGCCCGCAGCTCCGCCACCCAGTCACGGGACGGCGCCATCGGCACCAGGTCGGGCTCGGGGAAGTAGCGGTAGTCCTGCGCCTCCTCCTTGCTGCGCCCGCTGGTGGTGCGGCCGGTGTCCTCGTGGAAGTGCCGCGTCTCCTGGACGATGCGCCCGCCACCGGCCAGCACGCCCGCCTGCCGCTCGATCTCCGACCGGACGGCCCGCTCCACCGAACGCAGCGAGTTCACGTTCTTCGTCTCGGTGCGCGTCCCCCACTCGGCCGCGCCGCGCGGCATGAGCGACACGTTCACGTCGCAGCGCATCGAACCCTGCTCCATGCGGACGTCCGACACGCCCAGCGACCGCACCAGCTCGCGCAGCTCCGTCGCGTAGGCGCGGGCCACCAGCGGCGCCTTGTCGCCGGTGGCGGCGATCGGCCTGGTCACGATCTCGACCAGCGGGATGCCCGCCCGGTTGTAGTCGACCAGCGAGTACTCGGCGCCGTGGATGCGTCCGGTCGCGCCGCCGACGTGCAGCGACTTTCCGGTGTCCTCCTCCATGTGGACGCGCTCGATCTCGACGCGGTAGGTGTCGCCGTCGACGTCGACGTCCAGGTGGCCGTCCACGCACAGCGGCTCGTCGTACTGCGAGATCTGGAAGTTCTTCGGCATGTCCGGATAGAAGTAGTTCTTCCGGGCGAACCGGCACCACTCCACGATGTCGCAGTTCAGCGCGAGACCGATCTTGATGATGCCCTCGATCGCGGCGTGGTTGGTGACGGGCAGCGACCCGGGCAGCCCCAGGCACACCGGGCACACCTGCGTGTTCGGCTCGGCGCCGAACACGGTCGGGCACCCGCAGAACATCTTCGACGCGGTGCCCAGCTCGATGTGCGTCTCGATCCCGAGCACGGGCTCGAACCGCGCCAGCGCCTCGTCATAACCCATCAACGTCGGAGTGCTCACTTCGCCTCCACAAGTTCCGGCGCCTGCCCCAGCAGGGGGCCGCCCCAGCGGTCTTCGAGGGCGCGTTCGACGGCGGCGCCAACGCGGTAGACGCGGTCGTCGCCGAGGACGGGGGCCATGATCTGCAGTCCGACCGGGAGGCCGTCGGACAGCCCGCACGGCACGGAGATCGCGGCGTTGCCGGTGAGGTTGGCCGGGATCGTGCACAGGTCGGCCAGGTACATCGCGATCGGGTCGTCGGCGCGCTCGCCGATCGGGAACGCGGTGGTCGGCGTGGTCGGCGAGACGAGCACGTCCACCTGCTCGAACGCGGCCTCGAAGTCGCGCTTGATCAGCGTGCGGACCTGCTGCGCCTTGCCGTAGTAGGCGTCGTAGTACCCGGACGAGAGCGCGTAGGTGCCGAGCATGACGCGCCGCTTCACCTCGGGCCCGAAGCCCTCGGCCCGGGTCAGCGCCATGACCTCCTCGGCGCTGCGGGTGCCGTCGTCGCCGACGCGCAGGCCGTACCGCATCGCGTCGAAGCGGGCCAGATTGGACGAGCACTCCGACGGCGCGATCAGGTAGTAGGCGGGCATCGCGTACGTGAAGTGCGGGCACGACACCTCGACGACCTTCGCGCCGAGCGACTCCAGCAGCTCGACCGCCTCGGTGAAGCGGGCCGACACGCCAGGCTGGTAGCCGTCGCCCGCGAACTCCTTGACGACGCCGACGCGCACCCCGTCGACGTCGCCGCGCCTGGCCGCCTCCACGACCGGCGGGACGGCCGCGTCGATCGAGGTGGAGTCCATCCGGTCGTGGCCGCTGAACGCCTCGTGCAGCAGCGCCGCGTCCAGGACGTTGCGCGCGAACGGGCCCGGCGTGTCGAGCGAGGACGCGAACGCGATCACGCCGTAGCGGGACGACCCGCCGTAGGTGGGCTTCGTGCCGACGATCCCGGTCAGCGCGGCGGGCTGCCGGATCGAGCCGCCGGTGTCGGTGCCGGTGGACAGCGGCGCCTCGTACGCGGCGACGGCCGCGGACGACCCGCCGGACGACCCGCCCGGAACGCGCTCCAGATCCCACGGGTTGCGGGAGGCGACGAAGGCGCTGTTCTCGGTGGACGAGCCCATCGCGAACTCGTCCATGTTCGTCTTGCCCAGGATGACCAGCCCCGCCGCGCGGAGCCTGGCCGTCACGGTCGCGTCGTAGGGCGGCCGCCACCCCTCAAGAATCTTGGACCCGGCGGTGGTGGGCATGTCGGCTGTGGTGAACACGTCCTTGTGCGCGACGGGCACGCCCGCCAGCGGGCCGAGGCCCTCGCCCGCGGCGCGGCGCTCGTCGACCCGGCGGGCCTGCGCCACGGTCGTCTCACGGTCGACGTGCAGGAACGCGTTGACCTGACCGTCCACGGCGGCGATCCGGTCCAGGTGCGCCTCGGCGACCTCGACCGCCGACACCTCACCGGCGGCGAGCAGTTTCCCGAGTTCGGCCGCGGTCTTCTTGACCAGCATCGGTCAGGCCTCCTCGTCCAGGATCCGCGGGACGCGGAAGCGCTGCTCCTCGGCCGCGGGCGCCCCGGCGAGGGCCTGCTCGGGCGGCAGGCACGGGCGCAGCTCGTCCCGCCGGTACACGTTGGTCAGCGGGAGCGCGTGCGAGGTGGGCGGAATGTCCTCCGCGGCGACCTCCTGCACCCGCGCGACCGCGGAGATGATCTGGTCGAGCTGGGCGGCGAGATGGTCGAGCTCATCGGCACCGAGCGCCAGCCGGGACAGCCGGGCGAGATGCGACACCTCGTCACGGGTGATGGCGGACATGAGAGAAACCGTTCCTGCGAAGTATTGGATTCACGGCCATCCTATGGCCGCACCCCCCGTCCACCCGACCCGTTTACCCTCCGCCGTGCCGGACGGTGGATGAGTCACGTTGGTGTTCTTGGGTTCGAACCTCAGCCGGGGTCACGGGTCGTGCGGCCGGAGGCGCCCCGCGCCGGAGGTCGCACGACCCGAGCACGGTGGTTCCAGGGGGTCGCCCCCTGGGCTAGGAAGGTGGCGTGAGGATCGACCGGCTCGTTACGGGGGTTCCAGGGGGTCGCCCCCCTGGGTAGACACTCCGAAGCCAGGCTGTCGCGGTTTCGGCGTCCATGGGGCGGCCGAAGTGCCAGCCCTGGGCGGCGTCGCAGCCCATTTCGCGGAGCATGCGGGCGGTGGCCGGGTCCTCGACGCCCTCGGCGACCGAGCGCAGGCCGAGGGTGCGGACGAGGTCGATGATGGAGCGGACGATGACGGCGTCCTCGGTGGACTCGGCGAGCCGCCCCACGAACGACGAGTCGATCTTGACCTCCTCGACGGGGAGGCGGTTGAGCCGGACGAGGGAGGAGTAGCCGGTGCCGAAGTCGTCCAGGCTGAGCGGGATGCCGAGGTCGGCGAGCGCGCCGACGGTGTCGGAGGCGTAGGCGGGCTCGTTCATCAGGATCCGCTCGGTGATCTCCAGCTGGAGGGCGGCGGCGGGCAGGCCGCGGGCGAGCAGGCCCTCCTCGATCGTCTCGGTGAGGCCGGTGTCGAACAGGTCGCGGCCCGAGGCGTTCACCGCGACCTGGACGGTGAGGTCCTCGCGCCACCAGGCGGCGGCCTGCGCGAGCGCGGCCGTCACGACATGGTGGGTGATCGAGCGCATCAGGTACGTCTGCTCGGCGACCGAAAGGAACGCCTGGGGTTCGAGGACGCCCTTGTCGGGGTGGCGCCAGCGCAGCAGCGCCTCCATGCCGACGAGCTGGCCGTCCCGCAGCGACACCTTCGGCTGGTAGAACAGCTCCAGCTCGGACCGGTCGATGGCGCGGCGCAGGTCGCCGAGCATGCTGAGCCGGGCCGGGGAGTTGCGGTCCTTGCGGGCGGAGTAGATCTCGACGCCGGAGCGTGCCTCCTTGGCGTTGTACATGGCGACGTCGGCGCGCTGCAGGAGCAGTTCGAAGTCGGGCGCGTGGTCGGGGAACAGCGCGATGCCGACGCTGCCCTCCAGGTCGAACGACATGCCGTCCAGCCGGACGGGTTCGCTGAGCGCGGCGCGCAGCCGGGCGGCGACCTCGCGGGCGGCGGCCTCGTCGCGGACGGACGGCAGCAGCACCGCGAACTCGTCGCCGCCGAGCCGCGCCACGAGGTCGCCGGGGCGGACGCTGTGGGTGAGGCGGTGCGCGACGAGTTGCAGGAGGCGGTCGCCGGTGGGATGCCCGAGGGTGTCGTTGACCTCCTTGAACCGGTCGAGGTCGAGGAGGAACAGCCCGGCGCGGTGCTTGGGCGGGTCGGCGGTCTTGCGCAGGCGGGGGCCGAACGCGGCGCGCGGCGCCAGCCTCCCGGCGCCGCGTTTCTCCGTGCCACGCTTGTCTGTTCCGCGTTTGTCCGGGCCGCGTTTCTCCGCGTCCCGTTTCTCCGCGGCGCGGGCCTCGGCGAGGGCCTCCTCCGTCCGGACGATCAGCAGCTTGCGGTTCGGGAGGCCGGTCAGCCCGTCGTGCAGGGCCTGGTGCTCGCGGCGGACGGACACCGACGCGTTCAGGTACACGGCGATGAACGGCAGGACGATCAGCGGGACGAACGCGGCGGAGCGGTCCATGGCGATGACCATGAGCGGGGCCAGGCCGAGCAGCGCCAGGTGCACCAGGACCTGGTAGCCGAGGTCGAAGCGGACCGCCTTGATCAGCGAGACCCGCTCGTGCAGCGCGACGGCGGAGCCGACGAGCAGGTCGTTGCAGATGAAGTAGACGGTGCCGGCGAGCGCGATCGCGGGCAGGTCGGCGCCGTCGGGCACCCACAGGTCGGTGGGGGTGGCGAGGTCGCCGAACAGGGCGAGGACGAGCTGCGCGGCGGCGAGGCTGAGGGTGTACTGCGCGGTGTTGAAGGCGATGCGGTGCGGGGTGCGGCCGCGGAAGATCCCGCAGGTGATGACGGCGACGGCCTGGAGCGCGGCGGCGATCGGCAGCCCGGCGTACAGCAGCGCGGCGAAGGAGAAGGTGGTGGACGTGGTCGCGCCGTTGTTCTCGGTGGAGCCGGGCGTGATGATCGGCCGGAGCTCGCCGAAGATGATGAAGCAGCCGAGGATCCAGAACACCGGGGTGCCGGCGAGCGCGTCCAGGTCGTCGCCGGTCAGCCCGGCGAACGCGGTGGCGCAGGTGGCGATGCCGAGCACGATGACGGCGACGAAGTAGATCCACAACGGGGAGCCACGGCGCGGTGCCGTGTTCCGCGTGTTGTTCGGGTCCTTCATCAACATCCTCGGGGGGCTCCGGGGGGCGTCCCCCCGGCACCGGGCGTCCCCGACCTCGGGGGACGCCCCCCGGGTGTTACGTCCGGAGATTCAGGTACAGGTCGTGATGAGAGGGAGAGTACGGCCTTTGCTCAACTTCGCGAAACCATTTGGGTACGTTCCGTTATGCCTGATCCGTACCCACCCCTCACCGTTGGGTAGTTGAAGTGTACCCCTGAGTAATGCAAACCTGGTGGCGGGGCTTTGACCACGCGGCGTTATTCGTCGGCGCTGACGGTTACGGTCTTGGCCGCATCCGGCCCGTCCGCGAGGAGAACTCGGAACCCTTCCTCCCTCAAGACCGGTACGCCCAATTTGACCGCTTTGTCGTACTTCGACCCTGGACTGTCGCCCGCGACGACGAAGCCCGTCTTCTTCGACACCGAGCCGGACACCTTGCCGCCGAGCCGCTGCACCGCCTCGGTCGCCGAGTCGCGGCTGAACCCCTCCAGCGACCCGGTGATCACCACGGTGACCCCCTCCAGCGGGCGCGGGCCCGCGGCGCCCTCGTCCTCCATCCGGACGCCCGCCGCCCGCCACTTCTCGACGATCTCGCGATGCCAGCCGACCTCGAACCACGCCTTGATCGACGCGGCGATCGCCGGGCCGACGCCGTCCACCGCCGCCAGCTCCTCCTCGGACGCGTTCGCGATCGCGTCCATCGAGCGCAGCTCGCGGGCGAGGTCCTGCGCGGCCGCCGGCCCCACGTGCCGGATCGACAGCGCCACCAGCACCCGCCACAGCGGCTGCCGCTTCGCCTTCTCCAGCTCCTCGAAGAGGATCTCCACCGTCTTCTTCGGCTCGCCCTCCTTGTTGGCGAAGAACGACACGACCTTCGGCTCCCCGGTCGCGGGGTCGATCTTGGACGTGCCCGTCCGCTGGTCGAGGACGAGGCTCCTGATCGGCAGCAGCCGCTCCACGGTCAGGTGGAACAGGTCGCCCTCGTTCCTGACCGGCGGCTCGGACGGCTCCAGCGGCTGCGTCAGCGCCGTCGCCGCGACATAGCCGAGCGCCTCGATGTCGAGCGCCTTGCGGCCCGCCAGGAAGAACAGCCGCTCGCGCAGCTGGCCGGGGCAGTACCGGGTGTTCGGGCAGCGGATGTCGGCGTCGCCCTCCTTCTCGTACGCCAGCTCCGTGCCGCACTCGGGGCAGTGCGCGGGCATCTCGAACTCGCGCTCGGACCCGTCGCGCAGCGCGGTCACCGGCGCGACGATCTCGGGGATCACGTCGCCGGCCTTGCGCAGCACGACCGTGTCGCCGATCAGCACGCCCTTGCGCCGCACCTCGCTCGCGTTGTGCAGCGTCGCGCGCTCGACGGTCGACCCGGCGACCTTCACCGGCTCCATCACGCCGTACGGGGTGACGCGCCCGGTCCGGCCGACGCCGACCTTGATGTCGAGCAGCCTGGTGTTGACCTCCTCGGGCGGGTACTTCCACGCGATCGCCCAGCGCGGCGCCCGGCTCGTCGACCCGAGCCGCCGTTGCAGGGAGAACTGGTCGACCTTGATGACGACGCCGTCGATCTCGTAGGCGGTGCCGTGCCGGTCTTCGCCGTACCCGGCGATGTACTCGCGGACGGCGTCCATCCCGCCGAGGACCCGGTACCTGTCGCTGACCGGCAGCCCCCAGCCGCGCATCAGCTCGTACGCGCCGGACTGGCTCTCCGGCTGCGTCCCGCCGCGCCACGCGCCGAACCCGTGGACGAGCATCCCGAGCGGCCGCTGCGCCGTGATCCGCGGGTCCTTCTGCCGCAGCGAGCCCGCCGCCGCGTTGCGCGGGTTGGCGAACGGGTCCTTGCCGGCCTCGACCTGCGCGGCGTTCACCTGCTCGAAGCCGTCGACGGGGAGGAAGACCTCGCCGCGGACCTCCAGGACGTCCGGCCAGCCGTCGCCCGCCAGCCGGTCGGGGATGTCGGCGATGGTGCGGACGTTGTTGGTGACGTCCTCGCCGGTGCGCCCGTCGCCGCGGGTGACGCCGCGCACGAGCCGCCCCTTCTCGTACGTCAGCGCGATCGCCAGCCCGTCGATCTTCAGCTCGCACAGGTAGCCGGCGACCTCGCCGACCTCCCGCACGACGCGCTCGTCCCACGCCTGGAGCTCCTCGCCGGTCATCGCGTTGTCGAGGCTCTGCATCCGCTCCAGGTGCCGGACGGTCGCGAAGTCGGTGACGATCGGCGCGCCGACCCGCTGCGTCGGCGAGTCGGGCGTGACCAGCTCCGGATGCCGCTCCTCCAGGTCGTGGATCTCGCGCATCCGGGCGTCGTACTCGGCGTCGGTGAGCGTCGGCTGATCGAGGACGTAGTAGCGGTAGTTGGCGTCGTCGATCTCCTGGCTCAGTTCCAGATGCCGCTGCCGCGCCCCGGCCGGAACCGTATCGCTCATGGTCATGCCCCTATTGTCGCCGTCACCCCCGACAATATGAGTCCCCGCCGCGCCCTTGGTCAGTCCGCGGCTTCGTAGATCATCCGGGCGGTGTCGCGGCAGCGTTTCAGCGCGTCGCGGACGTGGCGGGGCGATGCTCCCGCCATGCCGCACGCCGGGGTGATCACGACCTGCCGCGCCAGTCGCGCGGGCGGGAACCCGAGCCGCCGCCACAGCGCCCGCACCGGCTCGGCGGTCGCCTGGAGGGAGGGCAGGACGGCGTCCGTCGCGCGCACCGCGCCGAGCAGCAGGCCCGTCCCCGCGTCGATCGTCTCGCCGACGGCGTCGTCGTCGCGCTTGGGGACCAGGCCGAGATCGACGGAGATCGCCTTGGCGCCCGCGCCCCGCAGCAGCGCGTACGGGACGTTCCGCGCGCAGCAGTGCACGATCGGGAACGCCCCGGCCGCCTCGATCACCGTCCTGAGCGTGTCCTCCGCGACGGGCTCCTCGACGGCGCGCAGCCGCGAGAAACCGCTGGCGGTCGGGACCGTCCCGGCGAGCGCGGCGGGCAGGGCCGGCTCGTCCAGCTGGAGCAGGATCTCGGCCGCGGGCAGCCGGCGCCGGACGTCCGCGACATGCGCGGCGACGCCCTCGGCCAGCGAGGCGGCCAGGTCGCGGACGGCGCCCGCGTCCCTCAACGCCCGGTCGCCGTGCCGCAGCTCGATCGTCGCGGCCAGCGTCCACGGCCCGCACACCTGGATCTTGAACGGACCGTCGTGGCCGCCCGCGACCTCCTCCAGGACGTCCAGGTCACGGGCCAGATGGTCGCGGGACCTGAGCGTGTCGCGGCCCGGCCGATCCGAGAACCGCCAGCCGGACGGCTCCAGGTGGATCGGCAGGTCGACCAGCAGCCCGGCCGTCCGCCCGGTGAGGTCGGCGCCGGGGCCGCGCGCGGGCAGCTCCGGAAGATGCGGCAGCTCGGGCAGCTCGCCGAGCACCACCCGCAGCGCCTCCGCCGGATCGTCGCCCGGGTACGACCCGATCCCGGTCGCCGTACCCGCCTGCCACGGAAAGCTCGTCGTCACCCGTGAGACCCTACCGGCGCGGCGATCACGCCTGGTGGGCGAGCGCCGCGCCGGCGATCGTCGCGGACGCCAGCACGCGGTCGCCGTCGTAGAGCACGGCCGCCTGCCCCGCCGCGACCCCGCGGGCCGGGCTGGACAGGCTGACGCGCAGGACGTCGCCGTCCCGCTCGGCCGTGCACGCGTGGACCTCGCCGTGCGCGCGGAGCTGGACGTGGCAGCCGAACGGCCCCTCCGGAACCTCGCCCAGCCACACCGGACGCTCGCCGGTGATCTCGTGGACGTCCAGCGATTCGCGCGACCCGACGGTCACCGTGTTCGTCACCGGCGAGATGTCCAGGACGTACCGCGGCCGCCCGTCGGGCGCGGGCGTGCCGATCCGCAGGCCCTTGCGCTGACCGATCGTGTACGCGTAGGCGCCGTCGTGCCGTCCGACCTCGTTGCCGTCGGTGTCGACGATCGGGCCGGGTGCCGCGCCGAGCCGCTCGGCCAGGAAGCCGCGGGTGTCGCCGTCGGCGATGAAGCAGATGTCGTGGCTGTCGGGCTTGTCGGCCACCTGGAGGCCGCGCCGCTCCGCCTCCCGCCTGATGTCGGCCTTGGACGTGTCGCCGAGCGGGAACAGCGCGTGCGCGAGCTGCTCGGGCGTGCACACGGCGAGGACGTACGACTGGTCCTTGGCCGCGTCGACGCCGCGGCGCAGGACGCCGCCGTCGAGCCGCGCGTAGTGGCCGGTGCAGACCGCGTCGAACCCGAGCGCCATGGCGCGGTCCAGCAGCGCCGCGAACTTGATCTTCTCGTTGCAGCGCAGGCACGGGTTCGGGGTGCGGCCCGCCGCGTACTCGCTGACGAAGTCCTCGACCACGTCCTGGTGGAAGCGCTCGGCGAGATCCCACACGTAGAACGGGATGCCGATCACGTCGGCGGCGCGGCGCGCGTCCCTGGAATCTTCCAGGGTGCAGCACCCGCGGGCGCCCGACCGGTACGACTGGGGGTTGCTGGACAGGGCCATATGAACGCCGGTGACCTCGTGCCCGGCCTCGGCGGCGCGGGCGGCGGCCACGGCGGAGTCGACGCCGCCGGACATGGCGGCAAGAACGCGGAGAGCCATAACCCTTCGAGGGTACGCGCCGCGGCCCGCTCCCCCGCCATCGGTTTCCGGACCCCGTCGCCGTCTTCCAACCCGGGCGGGCGCCGACGGGAAGAGCGCCGCCTCACGTAGGGTTTACGGAACGGGCAGGGTCCCGCCGTACTTCCGGCGGGCCCCGCGCCATGCCGGGACACATCCTCAAGCGACCTCATCGGCCCTGGTCATGAGGCGGTTCGGCCGCTTGACCACGACAAGGAAGAGACGACAGTTGGGAATCTTCCGTCGTCCGCGCGACGCGTCCGCCGTGACGCCGCCAGCGATCAGCGAGTTCTGGGAGTGGTGGGCGCAGGCCCGTCCGACGATCGAGGCGTCCCTGGCCGCCGGGCCCGACCAGCCCGAGGCCGCGGCGCCCGGCGAGGGACTGTCCGCGGACGCGATCGAGGAGCTGTCCCGCCGCATCCACAAGATCCACCCGGGGCTGCTGTGGGAGATCGGCGGCGCGGAGGACAAGGCCCCGTCCCTCACCGTGACCGGCGGCGGGAACCCCGAGCTGCGCGGCGTCACCGAGCGCTGGGCGCGGTCCGCGCCGTCCGGGGCCGCGGCGGGCGGGTGGAGCTTCCACCCGGCGCGCCAGCCCGACCCGGAGATGCTCGGCCAGGACCTCATCATCGGCGACCACGAGTTCGACCTGGAGTACGTCCGGCTCGGCATGCGCGCCGACACCGACCGCGCCCGCGTCCACCTCACCGCCTACCACCCCGACTTCCTCTTCGTCGCCGAGGAGCAGCAGATGCAGGTCGCGGTGAACGTCCTGCACTGGGCGCTCGGCGAGGACGACGTCGCCCGCTGGGTCGGCGAGGTGACGATCGCGACGGAGGCGCCGATCGACGCGCTGCCCCCGTCGATGCTGCCGTCGGTCATCGAGCAGATCGCCGAGCCGTTCGCCGAGCCCGCGTGGCTGACCGGCGAGGGCCGCACCCCGCGCGGCCACCCCGCCCACCTCGGCGCCCGGTTCCCGCTGCACCGCCAGGACTACCCGCTCTGCGACCTGCACGTGGCGATCAGCGTCCCGTACGCCAACAGCAACCCCGACCGGCTGCCCGTCGAGCCGTCCGCGGGCGCGCTGCGCGCCTTCGAGAAGAAGCTCACCAAGCTCGGCGACCGGGCCGTCCTCGCCGTCCGCGAGACCGGCGACGGCCTGCGCGTCTTCCACCTCTACGCCGACCCCGACTCCGGCGTCATCTCCGAACTCGACCAGCTCGCCGCCGCCTGGTCGGAAGGCAAGGCCAAGGTCGCCTCCACCAACGACCCGGGCTGGAAGGCCCTCACGCCGTACCAGCCTTAGAACGGGTGGGCGGGCCTCGTCGAGTCGACCTTCCGGTAGCGGGACTCGAAGAGGCCGTAGACGCCGAAGGTGAGGACGCCCGCGGCGAGCGCGACGAGGCCCCACTCCCCGGCCGGGGTGGCGGCGAACTCGCGGAGCGTGCCGTCCAGCCCCCGGGCCTTGTCCGGCTGGAAGGTGATCGCCGCGTAGGCGAGGAAGGCGCCCGCGGCGACGCCGACGAGGCCGCGGGCGGTGTTGCCGACGACCCCGAACGGCTGGACGGCGCGGCGCGCGAGCCGGCCCATCGCCGCCGTCCGCAGCTCCTCCATGAACGTGCGGCGGACCGCGTGGACGATCACCACGGCGCCCCACACCACGAAGCCCGCCGCGATCGCCAGGACGAGCCAGCGCCCACCGGGTTCGCCCATCAGCCGCGCGGTGGCGGACTTCGACTGCTGGTCGCTGGACTGCCCCTGGTGGCCGAGCAGGAACGCGAGCGTCGCGGCGCAGGCGGCCGTGTAGATGATGCCGCGCCCGGCGGAGGCCAGGCGTTTGGTGGGTTTGTCGCCGTCCGGGACGGGACGTCCGTGCAGGGTCTCCGCGTACTGCCAGAGCGCGAGGGCGGCGAAGCCTGCCGCTATCAGGGCCAGGACGAACGGCCCACCCGGCTTCTCGGCGACGATCAGCAGCGCGCCCTTCCGGTCGGCCTCCTGCTCGCTCGCGCCGAAGGCGACCTGCACGGCCAGCCATCCGATGAGGAGGTAGAGGAGGCCGCGCGCGGCGAGCCCCACGCGGGACATGCCGTGAAACCAGGGGTGCCCGGTCGCCTTTTCGATTCCGTCGCTCACATCCGTCGCCACGGGCACGCTGTCCCCGCTCAAGGAACGGTCAAACTCGGGCAAATCAGCTGAGGCCGGCCCGGCGGGCCCGTTCAACGGCGGGGCCGATGGCGTCGGCCAGGGCCTTGACGTCGGACTCGGTGGAGGTGTGGCCGAGGGTGAAGCGCAGCGAGCCGCGGGCGAGTTCGGCGGTGGCGCCCATCGCCGTCAGGACGTGGCTGGGCCGCGACACGCCCGCCGAGCACGCCGAGCCGGTCGAGCAGGCGATGCCGCGCGCGTCCAGCAGCATGAGCAGCGCGTCGCCCTCGCAACCGGGGAAGGAGAAGTGCGCGTTGCCGGGGAGCCGGTCGGCGGGGTCGCCGTTCAGGACCGCGCCGGGCACGGCGGCGCGGACGGCGTCGATCAGCCGGTCGCGCAGCTCGGTGAGCCGGCGTGCCTCGGCGTCCCGGCGCGCGGCCGTGGCCTGGACGGCGGCGGCGAACCCGGCGATGGCGGGCGCGTCGAGCGTCCCGGACCTGACGTCGCGCTCCTGGCCGCCGCCGTGCAGCAGCGGGACCGGGTCGACGAAGGCGGGCCCCTTGGGCTTGGCGAGCAGCAGCGCGCCGACGCCGATGGGCCCGCCGAGCTTGTGCCCGGTGATCGTGAGCGCCTGCGCGCCGCTGGCCGCGAACGAGACGGGCAGCGTCCCGGCGGCCTGGACGGCGTCGGTGTGCAGCGGGACGCCGTGTTCGAGCGCGGCGGCGGCGAGTTCGGCGACCGGCTGGACGGTGCCGACCTCGTTGTTGGCCCACATCACGGTCGCGAGCGCGACGTCGTCACCGGCGCCGAGCGTCTCGCGGAGAGCCTCGGGGCGGACGCGGCCCGCTGCGTCGACGGGGATCCAGTCGACGCGGGCGCCCTCGCGTCCGGCGAGCCAGCCCGCCGAGTCCAGCACGGCGTGGTGCTCGACGGCGCTCGCCAGCACCCGGACGCGGGCCGGGTCGGCGGCGCGGCGGGCCCAGTAGAGGCCCTTGACGGCGAGGTTGTCGGCCTCGGTGCCGCCCGAGGTGAACACGACCTCGCTCGGCCGGGCGTCGAACGCCTCCGCGATGATCTCGCGGGACTCCTCGACCACCCGGCGGGCGCGCCGGCCCGCCGCGTGCAGCGCGGACGGGTTGCCGAGCTCGTGGAGCTCCGCCGTCATCGCCTCGATGGCCTCGGGCAGCATCGGGGTGGTCGCCGCATGGTCGAGGTAGGTCACCACGCGCATAACAGTATCCGCACGCGGATATTCCCTCCGGGGCGCCCGCCGGGGCGCGGGAACAGGGCGGCGGCGGACGGGGTTGGGCGATCTGTACCGTCCAGCCGGTACAGTAGAACGGTCATGACGAAGGAAGCCCTCTTGGACGCCGCCGAGGCCGTCCTCTCCGAGCAGGGGACACAGGCGCTGACGCTCAGCGCGGTCGCGGACCGCGCCGGCGTCAGCAAGGGAGGGCTGCTCTACCACTTCCCCACCAAGGAGGCCCTCGTCCGGGCGATGGTGGCGCGGGTCATCGACGAGTTCGACGGCCTGATCGCCTCCTACGTCGACTCGTACGGCGACGGCGTGCCCAACGCCTACACGCGGGCCTACGTCGAGGCCACGTTCGAGATCCTGACCGGTGAGGCGCGCGCGTACCGGCGCTGGTCGGCCATCACGGCCGCCGCCGCCGACCCCGAGCAGGCCGCGCCGCTGAACGAGGCGATGCGGCGATGGCACGGCCGCGCGCCCGCCGACGACGCCACCGGCGCCACCACCGGCGATCCCGACCCGGGCATCGCGATGGTCGTCCGGCTCGCGGCCGAGGGCCTGTGGGAAGTGGTGAGCCACGATCCCGGGCTGTACGGCGGAGATCAGCTCGAAGCGCTGCGACGGCGGCTGCTGGGCCTGCTGGAGCGATGAGACCGGACGGCACCGGCGCCGTCCATCCGACCGACCTGCCCGAACGTTTCCAGGGTCTTCCCTGGAGCGTTCCACGACTGTCAGAGAGAGGTGAGCCGTGCTGCCGCGCGCCCGTTCCGGAACGTTCCTGACCTTCGCGCTGGCCGGGCTGGTGACCGGCGTATGGGTGGCCCGCATGCCCGCGCTGGCCGCCAAGTTCGGGACGAGCGAGTCCGAGATCGGCATCGTCGTCCTCGTCTGGGGACTCGGCGCGATCGTGGCCATGCAGGCGTTGCGCGGCGTGATGGCCCGCGCCGGGAGCCGCGCCGCGCTGCGGGTCGCGCTGCCGCTGACGGCGGTGTCCTACGCGGCCGTCGCGCTCGCGCCCACCTACGGCGTGCTGCTGGCGGCCGTCGTGCTGTTCGGCATGACGTTCGGGATCACCGACATCGCGATGAACGCGCAGGGCAGCGTCGTCGAGCGGGCGTACGGGCGGTCCATCATGAGCGGCATGCACGCCGGGTGGTGTGTCGGCGCGATGAGCGGCGGCGTGTTCGGCGTCGTCACGGCGGCGGCCGGGCTCGGGTTCACCGAGACGGTGCTGGCCGCGGCGCTGCTGACGCTGCCCGCCGGGCTCGCGCTCGGCCGCAGGTACCTGCCCGACCCGCCGGCGCCCGCCGCGTCCGGGACGGGACGCGCCGCGCGCCGCATGCCCGCCGCCGTGTACCTGATCGGCGTGCTCGGGTTCATCGCGTTCATGACCGAGGGGGCGATCGCCGACTGGAGCGGGCTGCTGCTGCACGACGAGATGGGCGCCACCGAGGCCGTCGCCGCGGCGGGCTACCCGATGTTCGAGCTGGCGATGCTGCTCGGACGGCTCGTCGGCGACCGCGTCCGGATGCGCGTCGGCACGCGGCGGCTGCTGGTCGGCGCGGGGATCGGCACCGCGGCGGGGATGACCGTCGTCGTGCTGGCGCCGGTCGCGCCGGTCGCCATCGCCGGGTTCTTCGTGACGGGGCTGGTGGTCTGCACGGTCGTCCCGACGACGATCTCGCTGGCCGGCACCGCGGCGCCGGACCGTCCGGCCGCGGCCGTCGCGCAGGTCGGCGCGATGGGCTACGGGGGGCTGCTGCTCGGCCCGGTCGTGGTCGGGTTCCTGTCGGACGCGACGTCCCTGCGCGTGGGCGTGGGCACCGTCGTGTTGCTCGCGCTGCTCATCGCCGCCGGTGCCCGGTTCGTCCCGCTGGGTTCCGGCGGGGACATCACCGCGCGGGCCGGTGTCCCGGCGGACGGGCTCCGGCCGGCGGACGCACAGCCGGAGCCCGCGGCGGCCTGAGCCCGCGGCGGCCTGAGCCTTTCTGGCCCGCCACCCGATCCGATATAACCCCATCGGCGTTCTTTCCGGTGATGGGGGCGATGGATGGACGGGTGGCGGGTCCCGGGATACACCGAGCTGCGGGTGCTCGGCCAAGGCGGGCAGGGGCGCGTCGTGCTCGCGCGGCACGACGCGACCGGCCGCCCGGCGGCGATCAAGTACCTCGCGGGGCCCCTCGCCGCGGACGAGGGCTTCCGCGCGCGGTTCCGCGGTGAGGCCGAGCTGCTGAAGCGGCTGCGCAACCCGTTCGTCACCCGGCTGTTCGGGCTGGTCGAGACGCCGTACGGCGCCGCGATCGTCATGGAGGCGGTGGACGGCGCGTCCCTCAAGGCGGTGCTCGCCGAGCGGGGCCCGCTGGAGCCCGAGGCCGCCCTGACCGTGCTGAAGGGCTCGCTGCTGGGGCTGGCGGCGGCGCATGACGTCGGCATCGTCCACCGCGACTACAAGCCCGCGAACGTGATCGTGCGGGGCGACGGGCTGAGCAAGCTCATCGACTTCGGCATCGCCGTGGACGCGGGCGAGTCCGGACGGTCGGGCACCCCCGTCTACATGGCGCCGGAGCAGTGGCGGGGCGACCCGGCCTCGCCCGCCACCGACGTGTACGCGGCGGCCTGCGTGTTCTTCGAGTGCGTCACGGGGCGGCGTCCGTACAGCGCCGAGGACCAGGCCGGGCTGATGGGCCGCCATCTGACGGCGCCGATCCCGGTGGGGGACGTCCCCGAGCCGCTCCGCCCGCTGATCGAGCGGGGCCTGGCCAAGAGCCCGTGGGACCGTCCGCTCGGCGCCGCCGGGTTCGTCGCGGAGCTGGAGTCGGTCGCGGCGGGCGCGTACGGGCCGGGCTGGGAGGCGCGGGGCGTCCGGACGCTCGCCGGGGCGGCGGCCGCGCTGTCGATGCTGTTCCCGCTCACCGCGCTCGGCCTCGGGGCGGGCGGCGCCGCCTCGGGTGCCGCGGGCGCGGCGGGCGCCGCCGGAGCCGCGGGCGGCGCGGGCGCGGGCGGGGCGGGCGGAGCCGGGACGGCCGGGGCGGCGGCGGGCAAGGGCGTCCTCGGGGCGCTCGGCGCGAAGGGGACGGCCGCCGTCGCGGGCGGGGCCGCCGCCGTGGCCGCGGGCGGCGGCGCCGCGGTCTACGTCGCCACCGACGACCAGGCGCCGAAGCCGCCGAGGCCGATCGTGGCTCAGCTCGCCGCGCTCAGCGAGCCGCGCCAGGACATGGGCCGCGGGATGACGTTCCAGGCGCAGGGGCAGATCGTCCGCGTCACGGGCGGCGACACCGCGCTCACCCAGAAGATCAACCGGTCGTTGCGGGCGCCGCTCGAACAGCGCTGGGCCAAGACGAGGAACGGCCTCAAGGACATCGGCAGCGGCGCCTACACCGACGTGGTGAGAGCGCGGATCCTGATGCGCAACGACCGGCTGCTGTCGGTCTGGTACACCGTCACGCTGCAAGGCCAGCGCGGGTCGGGCTGGGACAACCCGTCCGCCGCCGTCGTCGACCTGCGTACCGGCGCGCTCTACCGTCCGCCCGGCCTGTTCCGCGCGGCGACCCCGCGGGCGCTCGCGCCGCTGGACGCGCGGATCGAGGCGAACCTGCCCGGCGGCGGCTACTGCGGCGGCGACGGGGACGCGGCCGCGCCGCCGGGCGGAGCCGACACCCCGTCCGAGTACGTCAACACCAGCGACATCGCCATGGCGCTCACCCCGGTGGGCGTCCGGGTCGCTTTCCACGCGGGGCTGCTCGGCTACACCATGGCGTGCGGGACGCAGGACGCCGTCGTCCCGTACGGCGAGGTGAGCGGCTTGCTGAAGCCCGAGCTGCTGTCGGCCGCCCGCGCCCCGTCGCCGAAGCCTTCCTGAAACGCCGGGCGCCCCGGCGGCACGCATACCGCCGGGGCGCCCGGGCGCCGGATCACCTGCGCTTGGTGATCTCCTCGGTGAGCTGCGGCGCGACCTGGAACAGGTCGCCCACGATCCCGAAGTCGACGAGCTCGAAGATCGGCGCCTCCGGGTCCTTGTTGATGGCGACGATGGTCTTCGAGGTCTGCATGCCGGCCCGGTGCTGGATGGCGCCGGAGATGCCGACCGCGATGTACAGCTGCGGCGACACGGTCTTGCCGGTCTGCCCGACCTGGAACGAGTGCGGGTACCAGCCCGCGTCGGTCGCCGCGCGGGACGCGCCGACGGCCCCGCCGAGCGAGTCGGCCAGGCCCTCGATGATCGAGAAGTTCTCCGCGCCGCCGACGCCGCGGCCGCCGGACACGACGATCGCGGCCTCGGTCAGGTCCGGGCGCTCGCCCTTCTCCTGGACGACCTTCTCCACGACCTTCGCGGCCTTGTCGGCGTCCGACAGCGCGACCGTGACCTGCTCCTCCGCCGGGGTCGCGGCGCTGGCCTCGGGGGCGACCGAGTTCGGCCGGACGGCGATGATCGGCGTGCCGGTCCGCACCCGGGCGTGCGCGATGATGCCGCCGCCGAAGATGGAGTGCTCGGCGACGAAGCCGTCGGTGACGTCGACGACGTCGGTGAGCACACCGGAGCCGGTCTTCACCGCGAGACGCCCGGCGATCTCCTTGCCCTCGGCGGTCGCGGCGACGAGCACCGCGGCCGGCGACCTCTCGCTCACCAGCTGCGCCAGCAGCGCGGCCTTCGGCGCGACGACGTAGGAGGTCAGCTCCTCGTCGGCGGCGACGTAGACCTTGCCGGCGCCGTACTCGCCGAGCCTGTCCCTGGCGCCCTCGTAGCCGGGGCCGACCCAGACCGCGGCGGCCTCACCGAGCCTGTTCGCCAGCGTCAGCAGTTCGAGCGTGACCTTCTTGACCTCACCGTCGACCTGGTCGACGAGGACGAGAATCTCCGCCATGGTTCGTTGGTCCCCTTCCCCGTCAGACGAACTTCTTCGACGCGAGGAACTCGGCGATCTTCGCGCCGCCGTCGCCCTCGTCGGTGACGATCTGACCCTTCGCGCGCGGCGGCGCCTCGGCGAAGTCGACCACCTCGGTGGCCGCGTTCGCCAGGCCGACCCGGCCCGCGTCGATGCCGGCGTCGGCCAGGCCGAGCTTCTCGACCGGCTTCTTCTTGGCCGCCATGATCCCCTTGAAGGACGGGTAGCGCGGCTCGTTGATCTTCTCGACGACGCTGACGACCGCGGGCAGGGTGGCCTCGACCCGGTCGAAGCCGTAGTCGGTCTGCCGCTGCACCTTGATGGACGTCCCGTCGATCTCGACCTTGTTCGCCAGCGACAACTGCGGGACGCCGAGCCGCTCGGCCAGCATCGCGGCGAGCAGCCCGGTCCGCGCGTCGGTGGACTCCGACCCGAGGATCACCAGGTCGAACCCGGTGCGGCCGAGCGCCTGCTGGATCGCGTAGGACGTCTGGAGCGCGTCGGAGCCGGCGAGACCGTCGTCGACGAGGTGCACGGCCTTGTCGGCGCCCATCGCGAGGGACTTGCGGATGGACTCGGAGGCCCGGTCGGGGCCCATGGACAGCACGGTCACCTCGCCGCCCTGGGCCTCCTTGACGCGCAGCGCCTCCTCGATCGCGTACTCGTCGAGTTCGTTGATGACGCCGTCCGCCGCGGCGCGGTCCAGCGTGCTGTCATCGGACTTCAGCTTGCGCGGGCTCTCGGTATCGGGAACCTGCTTCACCAGAACGACGATGTTCATGGCCGGTGGCCGACCTCCCTGCACTCAGTTGGCCGCTGAGGTCAGCGGCGGATTCGAAGTCACAGCCTGCCAAACACCCGAACGACCTTCGGCGCCGGGTCCCGGATTCGGCCATGCCCGGTAAATGTTACTCGCGGGTAGCGCGTCGGCAAAATCCCCTAGAACCGGTTGGCGGCGTTCTGCAGCCGGTCCATCGTGCTCTCCAGCGAACTCTGCAGCCCGTACATCGGGGAGAAGCTCGGCGTCAGCGTCAGCACGCCGAACACCGCCGCCAGCGCCAGCACGCCGAGCACGATCCCGGCGGCCGCGATGCGCCGCGGCCGCCGCGCGACGGACAGGAACATCCGCTCCAGCCGGCGGCGCGGGCCGCTGACGCCCGGCGCCGTCCACAGCACCGCCGCGCCCGCCCCGGCGCCGAACGCGCAGGCGCTGAGCGAGTCGATCTCCCCGCCGACCGCCGACACCGCGACGAGCCCGAGCGGCACGGCGACGGTGAACGCCGCCGCGTACGGGACGGTCAGCAGCGTCCGCCCGAACGCCCACGCCCAGCCGCGCGCCGTCGTCCCCACGGCCCGCAGCAGCGTCACCGCGCCCAGCGACAGCACCAGTCCCGCGATCGGCGCGATGATCACGACGCCGACCGCGATCACCACGACCATGGCCGCGAGCAGCCGCGCCCATCCCCGCGCGACGGCCAGCTCGTGCGCGTCCGCCGCGGGCACGGCGGCCCGCGCCGGCGCGGGCCCGGGCGACGCCGCCTTGGGTGCGGACGGCGGCGGAGCGGAGACCGGTGATTCCGGACGCCTCGGCGCGGGCGCCACGGGCAGGGGCAGCCGGGAGGTCGCCTCGGCCAGCTCGGCCGCCGCCGGACGGGCGCCGGGATCGGGGTCGGACGCCGCGGCGACCAGCGGGCTCAGGCCGGCGGGCAGCGCGTCGGCGGGCGCCTCGTGGGTTCCGGTGGCGGCGAACGTCACCGTCCGGGCCCACGCCCGGACGTCCCCGGCGACAGCGCCGCCATCGCCGCCGTCGCCGCCGCCGGTCAGCGCGAAGTCGACGACGACCGGCGCGCCGTCCACGACCAGGACCGTCTCGGGGCCCAGTTCACCGTGCGCGAGACCGGCCCTGTGGATGGCGGCGAGCGCCTTGGCCAGCCCGAACGCCATGCGGTGCAGCGAGTCACCGGACATCGGGCCCTGCCCGGCGACCGTCTCCGCCAGCGGCCGCCCCGGAACGAACCGGGACACCACATAGGGCCGGGACGCGGCGGGGTCGCCGTCGAGGACGTCCACCACGTAGGGGCTGTGCACCTCGCGCATCCGGGCGATGTCGGGCCCGGCGCCCGGCGGGAGCATCCTGATCGCCACGTCGCGCCCGTCGGCCCCGGCGGCACGGTGCACGGCACCGCCGTCCAGCCGGGACAGCAGCCGGTACGAACCGATGTACTCCTGGTGGCCGATCTCGCCGCTCATATTGGACGCCACCCTACCGACCGGAGACGTCGCGCCGTGGCGTGTCCCGACGCGGCGCGTCCCGCCGTGGGACGTCCCGGCTCACACGCCCGGGACACCGTCCACCAGTTCGCGGACGTCGGCGCGCAGGCCCTCCAGGTCCTGGCTCATGCCGTCCAGCGGGGCGGTGTCGGGCGGCTGCCCCTGGGCCAGCGCGACCAGTACGACCGCGAAGACCCCGATGATCAGCGCGCCGGCGAGCGCGGCCCCCGTGCGCGGGAACAGCGCGCCCCAGATCCGGGCCAGCTGCCGCCGCGGCGCGCCGCTGCCCGGCGCCAGGCAGAGCAGTCCGATCACCGCCATGGCGGAGTAGGCGATGGCGTCCGACGCGGTCATCTCGGACCGGGCGAAGATCAGCACGATGAGCAGGATCAACCCGGCGATAACGCTGAGCGACGTCCACAGCACCGTGGACATCAGCGCGCCCGGCAGGTGCAGCGGCGTCCGGAACGCCGCCGCGACGGCGTCGCCGGAGCGGGGGCCGCGCCGCGTCCGCCGTCCCTCCATGCCCTTGGCCGCCTTGTCGGCCATCCGCAGGACGAGCACGCCGGCGATGGTGGCGCCGACGGCGAACAGCGGCGCGATGTCGGCGAAGCCGAGCAGCGCCACCAGGACGAGAAAGCTGAGGATCCGGTACCAGCCGTACGGCTTGCGGCTCTCCCGCTCGGCCCGGGCCCGGTCTTCGACGCGGCGCTGCGCGTCCTGCGTCCGCGGGTCGTAGGGGCCGGGGCCGCGTTGCACCGCGCCCGGCGGCGGCTGGTTCGGCGGCGGGTACGCGGGCGGGTATCCGCCCTGGTCGTACGGGCCCGGCTGGGCGGGCGGGCCGGACGGGCCGGGCGGCGCGTAGCCGCGCTGCTGGTACTGCTCGCCCGCCTTGAACGGGGCGGGCCCGGGCGGCGGGACGGGCGGCGGCGCGGCGGGCGGCAGCTGCCCGACGAAGTCCTTCGGCTGGGCCGGGGCGGGCGCCGGGGCGGGCGTCGGCGGGGGCCCGGGCACCGGGATCGCGGTCGAGCCGGGCGTGGTGGGACGCGCCGGCCGCACCTCGTGCGGCGGCGGCGCCGACACCGGCATCGAGAACTGCCGGGAGAAGTCGGCCGGGGTCGGGGTCTCCTCCACCGGCTGCGACGTGCTCGACGCCGGCGAGCCGCCGGCCGAGGCGGCGGGCGAGGCGGCGGGCGAGGCGCCGGGCGCCGGGTAGTGCCGGTCGACGCGGGTCTGGTCGGTGATCGTCGCTTCGAGGTGGATGCGGCGCGTGAGCTGCACGAGGTTGACCGCGGTGGGACGTTCGGCGGGGTGCCGTGCCATCGCCGAGCGGAGCACGGGCAGCAGCGCGTCCGGCACGCCCTCCATGTCGGGCGTGCCCTGCATGATCTTGTAGAAGATCGACTCGAAGGTGCCGGAGCCGAACGGCGGGCGGCCGGTCGCGGCGTAGGCGACCGTCCCGGCCCAGGCGTGCACGTCCGACGGCGGGCCCGCGTCCTCACCCTCGATGATCTCCGGGGCGAGGTAGCCGGGGGTGCCGATGACCATGCCGGTCGCGGTGAGCCGGGTCGCGTCGGCGCCCTGCGCGATCCCGAAGTCGATCACGACGGGCTCGCCGTCGACGAGCATCACGTTGCCGGGCTTCAGGTCGCGGTGGACGATCCCGGCGCCGTGGATCGCCGACAGCGCCGCCCCCAGCCCGAGGGCGAGCCGCTGCAGCGCGGTCCCGTAGATCGGCCCGGAGTCCTCGACGATCTCTTCGAGCGTCCGCCCCGGCACGTACTGGGTGACGATGTAGGGCTGGTCGGCGGTCACGTCGGCGTCGAGGATCTCCGCGACGTGCGGGCTGTGCACCCGGCGCATCGAGTCGACCTCGCGGGCGAGCCGGCGACGCGCCGTGGCGTCCCCGGCGACCGCGGGCCGCAGCACCTTGATGGCCACGTTCCGTCCCTCGGGGTCGGCGCCGAGGTAGACGACGCCCATCCCCCCTTCCCCGAGGGTCTGGAGCACGCTGTAGTGGCCGATTCGGTCCCCGGACGTGACTGCTCCCTTCATCGTTTCCGAAACCCTACCCCGGCCGATCGGCGGCGAAGATCTCATCAGCGTCCGGCCGCGGTCATGCCGTCACGCCCGTTCCTTGTGGGCGGACGACCCCCGTGCCCCCCCGGCGAGCAGGCACGACCGCCCTCCGGGTTCTCGGCCGGTCGTGCCGCCACGACCTCGCGGTCCGCGAGCGCGCCGGCGAGCCAGCGGGCGGTGGGGCGCTTGGACGGGTCGCGCTGGAACGCCGTCCGCAGCAGCCCGGCCAGCGGCTCCGGGACGCCGTCCAGGTCGGCCTGGCCGCGCAGGATCCGGAAGCAGACGCCGTGCAGCGAGCCCCGTCCGAACGGCGGGCGCCCCGTCGCGGCGCACGCGACCGTCGACGCCCACGAGAACACGTCGGACGCGGGCGTGGCGCGCTCCCCCTCGATGACCTCCGGCGCCAGGTAGGCGGGCGTCCCCACGACCATCCCGCGCCTGGTGAGCTGCTCGGCGCCCGTCTCGTGCGCGATGCCGAAGTCGATCAGCGTCGGCCGGTCGCCCATCACGATCACGTTGCCGGGCGCGACGTCGCGGTGCAGCACGCCCGCGTCGTGGACGTCCCCGAGCGCGAGCGCCAGCCGCCGCGCGAACCGGGCGAGCCGGTCGCGGCGCAGCGCCCCGTACGCCGAGATCAGGTCGTTGAGCGGGGTGCCGGGCACGTACCGCATCACCACGTACGGCCGCTCCGCGGTGATCGCGCCGTCCAGCAGGCCCGCGACGTACTCGCTGCGCACCCGCGCCTGCGCGGACATCTCGCGGGCCAGCCTGCTGATCGCCTCCGGCTCCCCCGCCAGCTCAGGGCGCAGCTCCTTCACCGCGACCTCGCGGCCGCGGGGGTCCATGGCCAGGTGCACCACCGCGGTGCTCCCCCGGCCGATCTCGTCCAGCAACCGATAGCCGCCCAGCCGTCGATGCTTCCCCATGCTTGTTCTGACGCCGCGAACCGCCCCGACGTTCCGGACAAATCGGACCAAGCAACGGCCAGCGCAGGTCAGCGCGCTGACCAGTCCCGGTCAGCGGTCAGGAGCGCCGGGCGGCCTGGCGGGCGCGGCGCTCTTCGCGGCGCGTCTCGAACTTCGTGGCGGACGCGTCGAGCTGCCCCAGGAAGGCGTCCAGTTCCTCGCGGGCCTTCTCGCCCTCGCCCGACAGGTCGGTGCGGTCGAAGATGTTCCACTTGCGCAGCACCGGGATGAGGACGTCGTCGTGGTGCAGCCGCAGGTCGTAGATGCCCGCGTTGGCGATCACGACCGACTTGCGCAGGAACCCGTCGATGCTGTGGCCGGGCATCTGGAACCCCTTGACGACATCGGTGATCGCCCGCATCGTCGCGTTCGGCGCCGCCTCCAGCGCGGCGGCCAGCAGGTTCCGGTAGAAGATCATATGAAGGTTCTCGTCGGCGGCGACGCGCGTCAGCATCTGCTCGCACAGGGGATCGCCGGACGCCATGCCGGTGTTGCGGTGCGACACGCGCGTCGCGAGCTCCTGGAACGACACGTACGCCGCGCCGTGCAGGAACGAGTCGCCGTGGTCGGCGTCGTAGCCCGCCTCCATGTGGCGCATGCGGGCACGCTCCAGCGCGATCGGGTCGACCGCGCGGGTGGCGGTCAGGTAGTCGCGGATGACGATGCCGTGCCGGTTCTCCTCGGCCGTCCACCGGTTGACCCAGGTGCCCCAGGCGCCGTCGCGGCCGAACGCGGTGGAGATCGCGTTGTGGTAGCCGGGCAGGTTGTCCTCGGTGAGGAGGTTGACGATGAGCGACTCGCGCGCCTCGGCGCTCAGCTTCGACTGCTCCAGCGACCACGGCTCGCCGTCCAGGGGCCCGTCGAAGTCGCGGCCCTCGCTCCACGGCACGTACTGGTGCGGGAACCACTCCTTGGCCATCGACAGGTGCCGGTTCAGTTCCTTCTCGACCACCGGCTCGAGGTCGACCATGAGGCCGGTCTGGAACTTCTCTTCGGGGGTCAGGGACATGCGTTTCCTTCGCTGGACGAGGGCGTGTCTGCCGGACGGCGCCGCCGTGCTCGCGGCACCGAGGGGGCTCCTAGCAGGCCATACGTTCATAACCTACTGAAGCGTAGGTTCCGATCGTCGCCATTGGGCGTGGTCCCCGTCAAGGAAGCCCCGCGACAACCCGCCGGCGGCGAGTTTTGTAGATCCACGCAATAAGGAGGTGTGAGGTTTCCGTCACCGCGTCTCGGCGGCCTGCTGCCGCACGCGGTTCACCGCGGCCCTGAGCAGCGGCCTCGGGACCAGCCGCAGGGCCGGGAACGCGGCCTTGTACTGCACGCCCGGGATGCACAGCGCGCGTCCGGTCGCCACCGCGTCGAGCCCGGCCTTCGCGACGTCGTCGCGCCGCAGCCACAGCAGGTTGGACGGGACCGTCCGGTCGCGCACGTCGTCGGTGCGCGTGAACCCGGGGCACAGCGCCGTCACATGGACGCCCTTGCCGGCGACCTCCGAATGCAGGCTCTCGGAGAACGACGCCACGTACGACTTCGTCGCGCCGTAGGTGGCGCTGCCGGGCGACGGCGCGAACCCCGACATCGACGCCACGTTCAGGACCCCGCCGCGCCCGCGCTCGACCATCCCCGGCAGGACGGCGTGGGTGAGCCGGACGAGCGCGGTCACGTTCAGCTCGATCTGGGCGACCTGGACGTCGAGCGAGGTCTCCGCGAACGCTCCAAACGCGCCGTGCCCCGCGTTGTTCACCAGAAGTTCCACCGGGTCCGCGCTGAGCCGCCCCTCGACCTCCGCCCGCTGGAGGGGATCGGTGAGGTCGGCCGCCAGCACCTCCACCGCGACGCGGTACCGCTCGACCAGCTCGCGCGCCAGGCCGTCCAGCCGCTCGGCCCGGCGCGCCACGATCACCAGATCGGTACCGCGGCTTGCGAGAAGGCGGGCGAAGCTCTCACCGATCCCGCTGGACGCACCCGTCACGAGCGCGGTGCGGTACGCGTGTCGCATGGCGGCAGATGCTATCGGCCGCCCTTCACAGCGCCGGGCGGCTCGCCCAAGAAACTGCGGAGATTCACCCAGATGTGCGTTGCGGGTCTCCACCGGCGTACTCGGGCGGCGGCAGCATCGCGGATGGGTCCTCGCCCGCGCCCCACAGACCGACCAGGAACACCGTCGCCGCCTCCAGCAGCCCGGCGCGCTCCAGGCCGCCGCCGTCCATCGGCGCGCACCCCAGATCGGCCACCAGCCCCCGGACCGCCGCCACCGCCTCCGCGTCGTCGCCGCACACCGGGACGCCGAGGGGCCGCCCGCCGAACTCGGGCGGCGTCATCCGCCACACGCTGTCATGGCACATGTTGAACGCCTTGACCACCCGCGCGCCGCTCGCGTCGGCGATACGCCGCGCGGCCGACGGCCCGTCCGCCGTCTTCAGCCTCTCGAACGGCGGCTCCATCGGGTTGGTGCAGTCGATCAGCACCCGCCCCCTGAGCGCGCCGCCCGCTTCGCGGAGCACGTCCGGGACGCCCTCGTGCCAGATGGCGAGCAGCACCACGTCGCCGAACCCGGCCGCCTCTCTGAGCGTGCCGCCCGCCGCGCCGCCGCCGATGCGCTCCGCGAGCGCGGCCGCCTTCGCGGGCGTCCGCGCCCCGATCCTGATCTCATGACCCTTGCGCGCCCACTGCGTCGCCAGCGCGTCCGCCATGTTCCCCGCGCCCAGCACACCGATCCGCATGTCCACCTCCTGGTCGATTACCGTCGGACGGGACGCTAAGCGGTCCGTTCGGCACCATCCGGTGCGTATCGGGCACGGCAGAATCACGGGGGTGCCCATGGAGACCCAGCTCGACGAGACCCGGTTCGCAGAGGCCCGGTTCGCGGAGACCCGGTTCGAGGAGATGCGGTTCGCGGAGACGCGGTTCGCCGCCGACTGCCGGACCCGGCTCGGCCTCGACCTGCTGTCCGGCACCTGGACGGGCGTCGTCCTCTGGACGCTGCGCGACGGCCCGCGCCGCCCGCGCGAGCTCCAGGACCGGATCGGCGGCATCAGCCACAAGGTCCTGACCGGGACGCTGCGCCGCCTCGAACAGAACGGCCTCGTCGTCCGCCGCCGCTACGCCGAGGCCCCACCGCGCGTCGAGTACGAGCTGACCGGCCCGGGACGCGGCATGCTCGAACCGCTCTTCGCCCTGAGCCGGTGGACGGAGCTGTACGCCGACGAGGTCCTGGACGCCCAGGAGCGCGCCCTCAGCGCCCCGTGAACTTCGCCTTGCCGGGCCCTTCCTCCATGAAGCTCCGCATGCCGCTCGCCTGGTCCTCGGTGGCGAACAGCGCGGCGAACTGCGTCCGCTCGATCTCCAGCCCGGTCTCCAGGTCGACCTCAAGGCCGGCGTCGATGGCCTGCTTGGCGGCGCGCAGCGCGATCGCGGGACCGCCGACGAAGTTCGCCGCCCACTCCTTGGCCGCCCGGTAGACGTCCGCGTCCGGGACGATCCGGTCGACGAGGCCGATCGCGAGGGCCTCGTCGGCGGCGACGTGCCGTCCGGAGAAGACCAGGTCCTTGGCCTTGGACGGCCCGATCAGCCGCGACAGCCGCTGCGTCCCGCCCGCGCCGGGCATGATGCCGAGCTGGATCTCCGGCTGCCCCACCTTCGCGCTCTCGCCCAGGACCCGGAAGTCGGCGGTCAGCGCCGTCTCGAGACCGCCGCCGAGCGCGTACCCGGTGATCGCGGCGATCACCGGCTTGGGGATCCCGGCGAGCGCCCTGGCGAAGTCCTGCAGCAGCCGCGAATGGCCCGCCGACATCTGCGCGTACGACATCGGCGCCATCTCCTTGATGTCCGCGCCCGCCGCGAACACCTTCTCCCCGCCGTACAGGACGACCGCGCCGACGGCGTCGTCCTGGGTGACCTCGCGGGCCGCGTCGATCAGCTCCCGCTGCATCTGGGCGTTCAGGGCGTTCATCTTCGGACGGTCCAGCCTGATCGTCGCGATCCCGTCCTCGACCTCGACCCGTACGAACTCGCCCACGGTGACCCTCCTGTGCGTTTCGGCGGCGGAATGTCCCGAGCCTAACGCGACGGTCCGGGCCCGCAGTGACGGCGGTCGGCCGGGTGACGACGGTCATGGGCAGGGACGTCGGAGGCTGCTGATAGCTTCGGGAACCATGCTCGTCGCCCACGCCACCTGGCACGGCGGTGCGCTCTGCCTGTGGGCCGAACGTCCCGGCCCGTACGCCCTGTCTCCTGCCGTGCACCCCTTCGCGACCTGCGACTTCGCCGGGACGTCGTACGAGCCGCTCGTCCGGACCGCGTTCCGCGTCGAGCTGACGATGTCGCTGCCGACGGCCGGTGACCATCCGCTCCCGTCCGCCGAACTCGGCCCCGAACCGGTGCCGGACGAGCCCGAACTGCGCCCGTGGCGGGTGCCCGCGCTCGTCCTGGAGGCGTTCCCGGCCATGGCCCTGCTCCAGGCCGCCGAGCACAGCGCCGACGTCGTCCCGGGCACCGACCTGCGCTATCTCCGCATGATCGCCGACGAGGCCGTGCACCTCACCGGGCGCGGCCAGGTGCTGCCCGCGCTCGTGCGCGAGGACGGCGACCTCGTGGCCCGCTGGCGCCCGGTGATCGACGACCCGGCGCGGTACCGGGCTCTGGCCCGCGCGATGCCCGCCGCGTGCCGCGCCGCGGACGGCGGACGGCCCGCCGCCGAGGTGCTGCGCGAGGCGCTGTCCGGGCTGGTCGACACGGCCGTCCGGGGCGTCGTGCCGCATCCGCTGCTGGTGTCGCGGCGCAAGGAACCCGACCGGCTGCCCCTCGCCGAACGCTGGGTGGCGGCGCTGACCGGCCCGTCCCCGCGGGTCGCGCGCGAGCCCCGCGACGACCCCGACGACCTGATCGCCGAGCTGGACGCCTGGGCCGCCGGAGCGCGCCGCCCGTCCGGCCCGCTGCGCGCCTGCTTCCGCCTGGCCGAGCCGGCCCCGGACGAGGAGCCGGGCGACGACGATTCCTGGCGCGTCGAGTTCGCCCTCCAGGGCACCGACGACCCCAGCCTCTACGTCCCGGCCGCGCTCGTCTGGGCGGGGGAGGCGGCCTCGATCCCGAACGCCGAGGAGACCCTCCTCACCGGCCTCGGCCGCGCCCTGCGCCTGTTCCCCGACCTGGCCCGCGCGCTCGACGGCCCCGAACCCGCCGAGCTCCCCCTCGACACGGCCGGAGCGTTCCGTTTCCTCCGCCAGGCGGCGCCGATGCTCGCCGCGGCGGGTTTCGGCGTCCTGCTCCCGCAGTGGGCGGGCAAGGCGAAGCTCGGCATGAGGCTGACGACGCGCGACGACGACCCCGAGGCGTCGTCCGGCGCGGCCGTGGCCTCGGGCTTCGACATGAAGGCCATGGTCGACTTCCGCTGGGACCTCGCCATCGGCGACGACAGCATCGACGAGGCGGAACTGGAGGAACTCGCCCGGCTGAAGACGCCCCTCGTCCGCCTGCGCGGCCAGTGGGTCGAGCTGGACGAGCGGCAGCTGGAGGCCGCCCTCGACTTCCTCCGCCACCCCCGCCGCGGCCGGATGACGGCCGCCGAGGCGATCCGCGCGGTGATCCACGCGGGCGACGACACCCTCCCCCTCACCGGCGTCGACGCGAGCGGCGCCCTCGGCGACCTCCTGTCCGGCGAAGCCGACCGCCGCCTGACCCCCATGAGCACCCCCGACGATCTTGACGCCGAGCTGCGCCCCTACCAGGAGCGCGGCCTCGCCTGGCTCACTTTCATGGACGGCCTGGGGCTGGGCGCCCTGCTCGCGGACGACATGGGGCTCGGCAAAACGATCTCCGTGCTCTCGCTGCTCGTGCACGAGAGGGAGAACGGCGCCCGCCCCGGCCCGACGCTGGCGATCCTGCCGATGTCGCTGGTGGGGAGCTGGCAGCGGGAGGCGGCGCGGTTCACGCCCAAGTTGCGCGTCCACGTCCACCACGGCACGGGGCGGCAGCGCGGGGACGATCTCGTCGAGGCGGTGGCGGGGGCTGATCTGGTGCTGACCACCTACGGGACGGCCACGCGGGACGCGGAGACGCTCGCGCGGATCGGCTGGGAGCGGGTCGTCTGCGACGAGGCGCAGGCGCTGAAGAACAGCGGGACGCGCCAGGCCAGGGCCGTGCGGAGCATCCCGGCGCGCAACCGGATCGCGCTCACCGGCACACCGGTGGAGAACCATCTCACCGAGCTGTGGTCGATCATGGAGTTCGCGAATCCGGGGCTGCTCGGGCCGCGCGCCGTGTTCCGGCAGCGGTTCGCGATCCCGATCGAGCGGGAGGGCGACGAGCGGGCGGCGCAGGCGCTGAAGCGGGCGACGCGGCCGTTCGTGCTGCGCCGCCTCAAGACCGACAGATCGATCATCTCGGATCTGCCGGAGAAGCAGGAGATCAAGGTCTACTGCAACCTCACCACCGAGCAGGCGTCGCTCTACCAGGCCACCGTGGACGACATGCTCGACCAGATCGCCGAGGCGGACGAGAAGAAGCGGCGCGGTCTCGTCCTGGCGACGATGGCGAAGCTCAAGCAGGTCTGCAACCATCCGGCGCAGCTGCTGAAGGACGGTTCGCGCCTCCCCGGCCGCTCCGGGAAGCTGGAGCGCCTGGAGGAGATCTGCGCCGAGGTCGTCGAACAGGGCGAGAAGGCCCTCGTCTTCACCCAGTACGCCGAGTTCGGCTCGATGCTCCAGCCGTATCTGGCCGCCCGGCTTGAGCGTCCCGTGCTGTGGCTGCACGGCGGGACGTCCAAGCAGGCGCGCGACGATCTCGTCCAGCGCTTCCAGGACGACACCGAACCGGCGATCTTCCTGCTCTCCCTCAAGGCGGCCGGAACGGGGCTGACGCTCACGGCCGCGAACCATGTCGTCCACGTCGACCGCTGGTGGAACCCCGCCGTCGAGGACCAGGCCACCGACCGCGCGTTCCGCATCGGTCAGACCCGCAACGTGCAGGTCCGCAAGTTCATCTGCGTCGGGACGATGGAGGAGCGCGTCGACGAGATGATCGAACGCAAGAAGGCCCTCGCCGACTCCATCGTCGGCACCGGCGAGGACTGGCTCACCGAGCTCTCCGTGGCGGAGCTGCGCGACGTCCTGCGCCTGTCGCCGGAGGCGGTGAGCGAATGACGGACGACGACGGCCGGACGGACGAGGGCATCAGGGCCCGCACGAGGCGCGGGTCGATCGGTTCGCAGTGGTGGTCGCGGCGCTTCATCGACCTGGTCGAGTCGTTCGCCGACAAGGGCCGCCTCCAGCGCGGCCGGACCTACGCGCGCAAGGGCAACGTGTTCGACCTGAGGGTCGCCCCGTACGAGGTGACCGCGCGGGTCCACGGCTCGGCGCCCGAGCCCTACGAGGTGGCGCTCGGCATCGAGGCGATCGACGCGGACGGCTGGCGGGCCGTCGAGCGGGAGCTGGCGTCCCGCGCGGTGTTCCGCGCGCGGCTGCTCGCCGGGGAGATGCCGCCGGAGATCGAGTGGGTGTTCGCGGAGCTGGGCCTCGCGCTCTTCCCCGGCTCGGCCGCCGACCTGCACCTGATGTGCGACTGTCCCGACTGGGGCGACCCGTGCAAGCACGCCGCCGCCGTGCTGTACCTGCTGGCAGAGGCGTTCGACGACGACCCGTTCCTCATCCTCCAGTGGAACGGCCGGGGCAGGGAGCAGCTCCTGGCGGCGCTGCGGCGCGGCACCGAGACCGAGCCCGATCCGTTCGACATGGACGACGAGCCGCTCACGGCCGCCGGTTTCTGGACGCCCCCGTCCGGCCTGGGCCGCCTGCGCGACCGTCCGGCGGCCCCGCCCGTCCCGCCCGGCTTCGTCCTCCGGGTGGCCACTCCCCCGCCCATCAAGATCCGTCGCCGCCCCCTCCCGGACGTCCTGGCCCCCGTCTACGAGGCACTTTCGGCCGAGCCGGATGATTAGTCGGCGCGGACGCCGGTTGAAGGCCCGCCGCCGCCCGCTCCGAACTCAGGGTCCGTGCCGGTAGAACTGGCGGGCCCAGGCGCGGTGCGCGTGGATGTTGGCGTCGTGCCCGATCAGGGACGGGTCGTCGAGGTAGGTCTTGTGCTCCCAGATCCGCACCTCGGCCGCCACCTCCCGCGCGAACAGGAGGATCGCGATCCGCGCGGCGACGCGGTCGGCGAGCCGGGCGCCCGGGGCCAGCAGGCGGGCCGGGCCGCGCGTCGGCGTCCTGCGCAGCCGCGCCGACACGCGCAGGTCGACCGCGTGCGGGGTGACCGGGGTCGCGGCCATGACCAGCCGGACGACCGGGCGGTACAGCGGCGTCCCGACCTCGATGTCCCCGACGATGAACCCGAGGCCCTCGGCGTTGATGGAGAACCGGGCGCGCACCAGTTTCCAGGACGAGGGGAACGGCCGCGGCATGTACTGGACGGCGTCGTACACGGTCCGCACCCGCGGCCCCTCGAAGCGGGCCGGCTGGACCTCGGACAGCTCGCCGAGCAGATGCATCGCCCACAGGTGGCCGGTGTCGACGGCGTGCTCGGCGATGTCGTGCAGGTGGCAGCCGACACGCCAGGTGCGCGTGCGGGCCGGCAGCCACGCGCCGTCGTCCGGGAGCCCTTCCACCTCCCACCGGGGCGCCGCGCCGGCCGGGGCGTGGACGAGCACCACGCCGTTCACCTCGCGGGTGCGCATCACCTGGAGCCGTCCCGCCGGAGGGCGCGCTCCGGACGGGGTCCGCACGCAGGCCCCCGAGCCGTCGAAGCGGAATCCGTGGAAGGGGCAGCGCAGCAGGCCGTCAACGACCTTTCCGCCATGGCCCAGGTGCGCGCCCAGATGCGGGCAGATGGCACTGGTGACCACCACGCGGCCCTTGGCGTCGCGCCAGACAACCAACGGCCGCCCCAGGAACCGCGCACGCACGACCTTGCCGGGCTTGACCTGATGGCTGAACGCGACAGCGAACCAGCCCTCGGGATACTCCGCCGAGGGCGGCGGCGCGGACGGGATGGTGGCTTGTGAGTACGGCCTCGTCGACCGAGGCGCCATGCCGGCTGCCCCGGTGTGGGCGTCCTCCACGCAAAGGCTCCCCCCTCACCACCCATGTGCTCGCACAGTACGCCAAGCACCCAGATCGGACGACCCCGGCGCGCGGGAGGACGGCGCCGTCCTCCCGCGCGCCGGGGACGCCGGAGGTCAGGAGGCGCTGCGGACGAGGTCGTGGATGGCCTCGCTCATCGTGACCGGGTCGACCTCCCCGAGCGGCAGCGGCTCGCGCGGCGTGCGGGCGGGGGCGCGGCCCGCCCACAGGGTGGTGATCTCCTGGTCGTCGCCCTCGCCGTACATGTAGGAGTAGAGGCCGGGGCTCAGGCTCGCCACGACGTACACGCCCGCGGGGTCGCGCCGGGCGAGCCATCCGCCCGCGAACTCGCCGTTCTCGTCCACCGACTCCCAGCGGCCCTGGGAGTGTCCCTTGGCCTTGCCGTAGGGCAGCACGAGCCCCTCCACCCGGGCGAGCCGGCGCGCGGCGCGCTCGTCGCCGGTGAGGCGGTGGACGGGCCGTCCGAGCTGCTCGAACGGCTGGAGGATCTCGTAGTCGGCGAACAGTTCCGACCAGGCGCCGACGTCGCCGTCCAGCAGGATGGGGTGGGCGATGCCGACGCGGGCGTCCGGCGCCGGGGTGAACGGGTCGTCCTTGACGTCGGCGTAGGTGCGGTCCTCGGCGACGCGGAAGGCGGCGCCCGCGTCGGTGATCCACACCAGGCGGCGGACGATGTGGCCGAGCAGCGGGTGGGCGACGAACAGAGCCCGGAAGTCGTCCGGTGTCCAGGTCCGCCGGGTGGTCATGGCCAGTTCGAGGCGTTTGATCTCCTGGTCGGCGATCGTCCTGAGGTCCTTCTTCAGGCCGGTGAACAGGGCGTGCGCGGCGGGGGCGAGGGCCGGGTCGTCCTTCGGGCCCGGCTTCGGCGCGCTCTTGCGGATCTTGCCGTTCGGCTCCACGACCAGCGGGACGAGCTGCTCGTCGAACGTCACGGTGAAGCGGCGCGGGCCGTAGTCGAGGACGAGGGTGCCGCGCGCGTCCAGGCCGAAGCCGGGGACGGCGCGGTCGGCCAGGGCCTCCTGCGTGATGCCGCGCGCGGCGGCGATCTCGTCGATCTTCCGGACGGCGGTGGCCTTCAGGCTCTTGTACTTGCCGCGCCGGGTCAGCTCGAACAGGTGGGTGAGGGCGACGTCGGAGCCGATACGGGCGAGGACGTCCAGCGCGGCGGCGGCGCGGGCGCTGCGGCCCTCACCGGGCCAGGCCCTGATCAGCGGGCTGAGCCGGCGCACCGTGGTGTCGTCGCCGATCAGCCCGAGCTGCGCCATCGCCCACTTGTGCCGGGTGGGCGCGCCGAGCGCGAACCAGCGCTGGAACAACGCCCAGGAGAACTCGGCGAGCGAATGCCGGTCACAGAACTCCCGGGCGGCCGCGACGCCGGGATCGTCGTTGGCGAGCAGGTTCAGCAGGCATCGGGTCGCGCTGACGGGCAGGGCCCGGTCGCCGTCGCGCGTCCGGATCCGCGGGAGCAGCGTCGGGTCGGCCCAGTCGACCTTGGCGCCGCGGGCGGGCCTGCCCGCGAGCACACCGGGCAGGTCGCCCGCGTCCGGGACGGCCGGCCCCGGCAGCAGCGCCTCGACGGCACCCGGCGGCGCCTCCTCCGCGAGGCCGGGCCCGGCGTACAGCAGCCCCCGCAGCAGCCCCGCCGCCTGCACGCCCCGGGTCGTTGCCTCGCCGGCCTGCGCCGCCAGCGCCCGGACGGCCAGCGCCGGGTACCGTTCGGCGGCCTCTTGCATGACGGCGGGCATGCCCTTGTCGCCCATCCGGTTGAGCAGGATGTCGAAGATCCCCTCGTCGGGGATCGCCAGGAGGCCTTTGAGAACGTCCGGGCCGGGCGTGGTGGCGTTGCTGATCTCCCTGCCGAACAGCGGGAGGGCGTCCGAGCCCAGGCCGTCGAGCAGCGTTCCGAGCACGGCGGGCGTCCCCATCATCCAGTGGACGCGGTCGACGTGCGCGGCAGTGGACAGCACGCTGAGCAGGAACTCGGTGTCGAGGACCCGCATGCAGTCGCCGAAGGACTCCGCCAGCCAGGCGGCCTCGGTCGGAAGCAGGTAGGAGGCCGTGCCGCGGCGCCAGGGATCGCCGCGACGCGCCCCGACACGCGCGACGGCGTCCTCGTACTCGGCCTCGGGCGCCACCGCGAGGAGCGCGCGAAGCCGCTTGGCCACCGCGTCACCGGCCCCCCGCCTGCGCACGGAGAAATGGTCGTCGGACGTCGCGCGCCGGATCTCGCCGCGCCATCCCGCCGGCCCCTCACCGCTGTAGGCGACGACCTGGACCACGCCCACGGCGTCGGTCATCGGACGCGGCGCCGGGCCCAGCTCGATGGAGGACGCCTCGGTGACCGCGCAGGCGGCGAAGGCGAGCCCGTGGTCCGGCACCCAGGCGTCCAGGAAGGCGGCGCCGTCGACGTCCGCGACGTACCGCACCGCGACGGCGGCGACGGCCGCCGCGCCCGCCGGGTCGGGCTCACCGCCCAGCCAGGCCCGCACGGCCTCGCCGAGCTCCGGATCGGTGCGCTCGTGCTCCGCCATCTCCGCGGCGATCGGACGTGCCGCGGCCTCCCATCCGCGCGCCCGCCGCGCGGCGTCCTCGTCCAGGACGACCCTCGGCCCGGGAACCCCGCCGCGCCTGGGATGGATGTGCTCACGCCATTCGGCCGGAACCTCCGCCTTCTTCACCATGCCACCGCAACCTAACGCCCGCCTCCGACACTCCCGCGCCCCGCCGGTCAACACATCGGGACCAGGCCCTCCGGCTGTAGTGATCATGTGGTCGGCATGTGGCCGCGAATTCCATGACGGCCTTGAGCGTCAGACGACCGGGGCAGCCGGGGGTCAGGCGGGGAGGCGGGCGCGGATGGTGAAGCCGCCTTCGGGCCCGGCGCCGGCCTCGAAGTCGCCGCCGAGGGCCTCGGCGCGGTCGCGCATGCCGCGGATTCCGGTGCCGTCGCCGGCGGGGGCGGTGGTGGGGGCGCCGTCGTCGTTCACCAGGACGGTCACGTCGCCGTCGCCGTAGTGGATGCGGACGATGGCCGCGGACGCGCTGGAGTGCCGCGTCACGTTGGTCAGGGCCTCCTGGACGATGCGGTACGCGGCCAGGTCGGCCTCGGCGGGCAGGGTCCGGGGTTCGCCCTCGACCTCGGTCCGGACGGTCAGCCCGGCGGAGGCGAGGCCGTCGGCCAGCTCGTCCAGCCGGGCGAGGCCGGGCGGGGGGCCGACCGGCGCGGCCTCGTCGACGCGGCGCAGCACGCCGAGGGTGGCGCGCATCTCGCGGAGGGTGTCCTTGCTGGCCTGCTTGATCGCGGCGAGGGCGTCCTCGGCGCGTTCCGGTTCCCGGCGCAGGCCGTGCAGCGCGGCGGTGGCCTGCACGTTGATGAGCGAGATGTTGTGGCCGAGGACGTCGTGCAGTTCGCGGGCGATGCGGAGGCGTTCCTCGATGGCGCGGCGGCGGGCCTCCGCCTCGCGGCCCCGTTCGGCGGCCCGCGCGCGTTCCTCGGCCTCCCGCAGGTAGGCGCGCCGGTTCCGGACGACGCCGCCGACCGCGACGACCGCGACGAACCATCCGGCGAGCAGGAACCCGGCCGCGTCGGCGAGATGGTTGGAGTCGCCCCGGAAGTCGCCGTACAGGGTCGCGCCGATCGACAGTGAGACCAGGACGCCCGCGACCACGAGATGCCCGGCCGCGGCCACGGAGTAGAGCGCGATCACGAACGTGATCACGACGGGGCCGTCCGGCTCGGTCACCGGGTAGTAGACGGAGCAGGCGGTGAACGTCACGATCGCGACCGCGACGGGATGGCCCCGCCGGAAGTACACCGCGCCGCAGGTGATCGTGAGCAGGATCCAGCCGAGCCAGGGCATGGGGCCTCGGCCGTCCCTCTCGATCACCGTGAGGATGGCCCCGACCGTCACGGCGGCGGTTCCCGCGGTCAGGAGCAGGTCGGCGGTGCGGCCGCGTGGCGGCCACCAGTCCGGAGCGCGCACGCGATCCATCCTGCCAGCCCCCGGACGCTTGCATCACTGCGATGAGATGTAGTACTTCTACTATCACCAGTCATAGTGATACGGCAGATGGTCGAAGTCTCCATATCCGGAGGTGGTCATGGACGAGCCGGGGGACGCGCGCTGATGTCCGGCGACAAGGAGAACGTCTACAACCGGATCACGATGCTGCGGGCCGAACGCGGCGTCTCGCGCCGCGACCTCGCCGCCGCGCTGGGCGTGCACTACCAGACGGTCGGCTACCTGGAACGCGGCGAGTACAGCCCCAGCCTGCACCTCGCCCTGCGCATCGCCGACTACTTCGAGGTGCCCGTCGAGGTCGTCTTCTCCCTGAAACCGTTCCCGAGAATCGGAGGCACGTCATGACGAACGGCACGGCGCGATGGCTGGAGCGCTCCCGCCGCAAGCGCGCGGACCGGCTGGCCGCCCTTGAGGACGAGCTGGAGAGCCGCATGCCCGCCCGCTACGGCCGCCGCCGTCCCCGCCGGGCGCTCGCCGGGGCGGGCGCGGTGACGCTGGGCCTGCTCTGGGTGGACGCCGCCGTGTCCTGGGTGCTGGCCCCCGGCGACACCGCGATGATCGTCAACTTCGTCGTCCTGTTCCTGCTGCTGGTGGTCGGCTTCCCGCTCGCGACCCAGCTCGTCGCGATGACCCGGGGGCTGACCGCCAAGCGGGAGCGGGAGCTGGACGAGCGCCAGCTCACCGAACGCCTCCGCGCGTTCGCGACCGCCCACCGCGCGACCACCGTCGTGATCGTCGTCGTGCTGCTGGTGACGATGGCCGCCACCGCCCGCGACGGACGCGAGTCGCAGATCCCCGGCGCCGCGGTGTTCCTCATTCTGGTCGCCCTGCTGGTGACGCACATCTTCCTGCCGCTCGTCGTCGCCACCTGGCAGATGACCGACCCGCCCGCCGAAGAAGAGCCGGAGACCCCGGAGCCCGCACACCCCTAGCGCAGGTCGCCGTTGGTCATGCCGGGGGGCGCGGGCGGCAGGGCGACCAGGCCCATCTCGGCGCGGCTCGACAGCATCGGATGGCTCGGGACGACGCGGACGCTGTAGCCGAACGCTCCGCTGCGGCCCAGCGGGACGTCCGCGACGTAGCGGACACGGCCGTTCTCCGCCGGTTCGCCGCCGTCCAGCTCCAGGTAGGAGGGATCGATCAGCAGGTCGGAGCCGTCCACCCGGCCGTACACGACCTCCACGGCGACGTCGGAGGGGTCGAGACCGGCGAGATCGACGACGACCCGGACCGACAGCCGCCCCCCGGCCCGCGGGCTCTGCGACCCGTTCGACTCGACGTGCTCGACGGCCACGCCCGGCCACGCCTTGCGGACCCGCTGCTTCCACGCCGCCAGCGCACGCGCCCCCGCGAACCCGTCGGCGACCATGGCCCGCTCGGACGCGGCGGCCGGGGCGTACAGGCCGTCGACGTAGTCGCGCAGCATCCGGGACGCGAGGACCTTCGGGCCAAGCGTGGCGATCGTGTGCTTGACCATCTCCAGCCAGCGGCGCGGCAGCCCGGCCGCGTCCCGGTCGTAGAACGTGACGGATACGTGGTCCTCAATGAGCTCGTACAGCGCGGCGGCCTCCAGCTCGTCCCGCCGGTCGGGGGTGGCGAGGCCGTCGGCGGACGGGATCGCCCAGCCGTTCTGGCCGTCGTACCACTCGTCCCACCAGCCGTCCCGGATCGACAGGTTCAGCGCCCCGTTCAGCGCCGCCTTCATCCCGGACGTGCCGCACGCCTCCAGCGGGCGCAGCGGGTTGTTCATCCACACGTCGCAGCCCTGCACCATCAGCTGCCCGAGCGCCATGTCGTAGTCGGGCAGGAACACGATCCGGTGCCGGACGTCCTCCCGCTCGGTGAACCGCACGATCTCCTGGATGAGGCGCTTGCCGCCCTCGTCCGCCGGGTGCGCCTTCCCCGCGACGACGATCTGCACCGGCCGGTCCGGGTCCCGCAGGATCGCGCGGAGCCGGTCCGGGTCGCTCATCATCAGCGTGAGCCGCTTGTAGGACGGGACGCGCCGCGCGAACCCGATCGTCAGGACGTCCGGGTCGAGGGCGTGGTCGATCCAGGAGACCTCCGCCTCGCTCGCGCCGCGCCGCCGCCACGACTCGCGGAGCCGGCGCCGCGCCTCCAGCACGAGCCGCCGCCGCAGCGTCCCGCGGATCCGCCACAGCTCGGTGCCGGGACGGGCCCGCACCTCCTCCCAGCCCCGCCCGGACTCGACGATGGACGGCACCTCCCGGGCCGCGAGCTCCAGGATCTCCCGCGCCACCCACGTGCCCGCGTGCACGCCGTTGGTGATCGACCCGACCGGGACCTCGGCGGTGTCGAACCCGCCCCACAGCCCGCCGAACATCTCGCGGCTGACGCGTCCGTGCAGCTCGCTGACGCCGTTGACGCGCTGCGCCAGCCGCATCCCCATCACCGCCATGTTGAACACGGTGCGGTCGCCGCCGGGGTAGTCCTCGGCGCCGAGCGCGAGGATGCGCTCGACGGGCACCCGCTCCTCCTCGTTGGTGCCGCCGAAGTACCGTTCGACCAGGTCGCGGGGGAACCGGTCGATGCCCGCCGGGACGGGCGTGTGCGTGGTGAACACCGTGCCCGCGCGGGTCGCCTCCAGCGCCTCGTCGAACGTCAGGTCGTCGCCGGCCGCCAGCTCGCGGATGCGTTCCAGGCCGAGGAACCCGGCGTGGCCCTCGTTGGTGTGGAAGACCTCCGGCGCCGGGTGCCCGGTGACGCGGCAGTACGCGCGGATCGCCCGGACGCCGCCGATGCCGAGCAGCATCTCCTGCAGCAGCCGGTGGTCGCCGCCGCCCCCGTACAACCGGTCGGTGACGTCCCGCGCGGACCGGTCGTTCTCCTCGACGTCGGAGTCGAGCAGCAGTTGCGGGACGCGTCCGACCTGCGCGAGCCACACCTGCGCATGCAGGCCCGGGCCTTTCGGCAGCCCAATGACGACGCGGACGGGCGAGCCGTCCCGCTCGCGGAGCAGGGTCAGCGGGAGCCCGTTCGGGTCGAGCGGCGGGTAGCGCTCCAGCTGCCAGCCGTCCGGCGACAGCGACTGCGAGAAGTAGCCGTGCCGGTACAGCAGGCCGACGCCGATGATCGGGACGCCGAGGTCGCTCGCGGTCTTCAGATGGTCGCCGGCGAGGATGCCGAGGCCGCCGGAGTACTGCGGCAGCGCGGCGGTGATCCCGTACTCGGGCGAGAAGTAGGCGACGGCGTCGGGTGTGTCGGGCTGCGCCTGGTACCAGCGCGGGGCGGTGAGGTACTCGTGCAGGTCGTCGGCGGTGTCGCGCAGCCGCCGCAGGAACCGCCGGTCCTTCGCCAGCCGCGCCAGCCGTTCCGGCGCGACCTCGCCGAGCAGCCTGACCGGGTCGTGGTGGACGGCCTTCCACAGCGCCGGGTCCACCGCGCGGAACAGGTCGAGCGTCTCGTGGTGCCAGGACCAGCGCAGGTTGAGGACCAGCTCCTCAAGCTGCCGGAGCGGCTCTGGAAGGACGGTGCGGACCGTGAAACGTCGGATTGCCTTCACGCAACGTCACGCTATGTGGTCGGGTCCGATGGCGCGACACGGGGGGTCGCGTGTACGAGATGTCGCGCAAAGTCACCGGAAACTCTGGGTGGTAGAGGCCGTGTCCCGGGCACGGGACGTTTTGAAGATTTCGCACGGGTAGGGGGTTGTGCATGCACGTCGAGTCCGGGATGTCCAACGGGTCCGGCATTCCACGGCTTGGCCGTATTCCGATTCTTGATGTGGCGCCGGTGGTGGGGTGTGGCCGGTGGCCGGCCAAGGCGGTGGTGGGTGAGTCGGTCGAGGTGTCGGCGACGGTGTTCCGTGAGGGGCATGAGCGGTTGGGCGCGGCGGTGGTGTTGCGGTCGCCGGGTGGTGAGGAGTCGCCGGGTGTGCGGATGTGGGAGGTGGGTGCGGGGTTGGATCGGTGGTCGGCGACGGTGACGCCGACGGAGCTGGGGTCGTGGTCGTTCCGGGTGGAGGCGTGGGGCGATCCGATCGCGCACTGGTGGCACGACGCGCAGATCAAGATCCCGCGCGGCCAGGACGTCGACCTCATGTTCGCCGAGGGTTCGCTGCTGTTCGCGCGGGCGGCCGATGCCGTCCCCGGCAAGGACCGCCCGGCCGTCGAGCGGCTCGCCAAGCGCCTGGGGGACGTGACCGTCCCGGTCGCCTACCGGATGGAGGCCGTGACCGATCCGGACGTCGAGTCCATCCTGGAGCGTCATCCGTTGCGGGAGCTGCTGACCGTCAGCGACTGGTACCCCCTGGCCGTACACCGCCAACGCGCCCTCTACGGAGCCTGGTACGAGTTCTTCCCCCGCTCCGAAGGCGCCACCGTTGACCCGCTGGGACGCCGCGGTCCCACCTCCGGCACCTTCCGCACCGCGATGAAACGCCTGCCCGCCATCGCAGACATGGGCTTCGACGTCGTCTACCTGCCCCCCGTCCACCCGACCGGCACCACCAACCGCAAAGGCCGCAACAACACTCTGGACGCCGGCCCCTACGACCCGGGGACGCCGTGGGCGATCGGCTCCCCGGAGGGCGGGCATGACGCCGTGCACCCGGACCTGGGCACGTTGGACGACTTCGACGCCTTCGTCTCCCACGCCGCCGACCACGGCCTGGAAGTCGCGCTGGACCTGGCACTGCAATGCTCCCCGGACCATCCCTGGGTGCGCGAGCACCCCGAATGGTTCACCGTCCGCGCCGACGGCACGATCGCCTATGCGGAGAATCCGCCGAAGAAATACCAGGACATCTACCCGCTCAACTTCGACCGTGACCCCGAAGGGCTGTACGCCGAGGTTCGCCGCGTCGTCCGGCAATGGATGGACCACGGGGTGCGGATATTCCGGGTCGACAACCCGCACACCAAACCCGTCCCGTTCTGGGAACGCCTCCTGGCCGACATCAACGGCACCGACCCCGACGTACTGTTCCTCGCCGAAGCCTTCACCCGCCCCGCCATGATGCACACCCTCGCCAAAATCGGCTTTCACCAGTCGTACACGTACTTCACCTGGCGCAACACCGCCGGCGAACTCCGCGAATACTTCACCGAACTCGCCGGGCCGGCCGCCGACTACATGCGTCCCAACTGCTTCGCCAACACGCCCGACATCCTGTCCGAGTACCTGCAGCACGGCGGGCGGCCCGCCTTTGAGATCCGCGCCGTCCTGGCCGCGCTGCTGTCCCCCACCTGGGGCGTCTACACCGGATACGAACTGTGCGAGAACACCCCCGTCCGCCCCGGCAGCGAGGAATACCGCGACTCGGAGAAATACCAGTACCGGCCCCGCGACTGGGAGACCCACGCCCGAAACGGCACCACCATCGCCCCGCTGATCACGCGGCTGAACATGCTCCGCAATACCCACCCCGCCCTGCAGCAACTACGCAACCTGCGCTTCCACCACGTCGATCAGCCCGAAATGCTGGCCTTCTCCAAACGCCACCTGGACGACGTGGTGCTGGCGGTGGTCAACCTCAACCCGCACCAGGCCCGCGAGGCCACCGTGCACCTGGACCTGCCCGCCCTCGGCCTGCCGGACGACCCGCACCGCCCCTACACCGTCACCGACCAGCTCGACGGCGCCGTCTACACCTGGACCCGCTCCAACTACGTCCACCTCGACCCGCGTACCAAACCCGCACATGTCCTGACGTTCGGGAGTGGTGAGTCGTGAGCGATTCCCGTGAATGGGACGAGCCGCCCGCCGAGTTCCCGCCGGACGCGCTCCCGGCGTCGGCCGAGCCCGTCCCGGACGCGTTCAGCCCGGAGACGCCGCGCGATCCGCACTGGTTCAAAACAGCCGTGTTCTACGAGGTGTCGGTCCGCGGGTTCGCCGACTCCAACGCCGACGGATACGGAGACCTGCGCGGCCTGATCTCCAAACTCGACCATCTCCAATGGCTCGGCATCGACTGCCTGTGGCTGCTGCCCATCTACCAGTCACCACTCAAGGACGGCGGCTACGACATAGCGGAATACACGAAGATCTTGCCCGACTTCGGGGATCTGGGCGATTTCGTGGAACTGATCGAGCAGGCTCATGCGCGGGGTATCCGGGTGATCGCGGATCTGGTCATGAACCACACCTCCGACCAGCACCCCTGGTTCCAGGCCTCCCGCACCGACCCCGACGGCCCCTACGGCGACTTCTACATGTGGGCCGACGACGACACCCAATACTCCCAAGCCCGCATCATCTTCATCGACACCGAAACCTCCAACTGGACCTACGACCCCACCCGCGGCCAGTACTACTGGCACCGCTTCTTCTCCCACCAACCCGACCTCAACTACGACAACCCCCACGTCCAGGACGCCATGCTCGAAGTCCTGCGCTTCTGGCTCGACCTGGGCATCGACGGCTTCCGCCTCGACGCCGTCCCCTACCTGTTCGCCCGCGAGAACACCACCTGCGAAAACCTCCCCGAAACCCACGCCTACCTCAAACGCGTCCGCCACGAAATCGACCGCCTCTACCCCGACCGCGTCCTGCTCGCCGAAGCCAACCAATGGCCCGCCGACGTCGTCGAATACTTCGGCGACCCCGCCGCCGGCGGCGACGAATGCCACATGGCCTTCCACTTCCCCGTCATGCCCCGCATCTACATGGCCGTCCGCCGCGAACAACGCTACCCCATCTCCGAAATCATGACCCAAACCCCAAAAATCCCCGACAACTGCCAATGGGGCATCTTCCTGCGCAACCACGACGAACTCACCCTGGAGATGGTCACCGACGAAGAACGCGACTACATGTACACCGAATACGCCAAAGACCCCCGCATGAAAGCCAACATCGGCATCCGCCGCCGCCTGGCCCCCCTCCTGGACAACGACCGCAACCAACTCGAACTCTTCACCGCCCTCCTGCTCTCCCTCCCCGGCTCCCCCGTCCTGTACTACGGCGACGAAATCGGCATGGGCGACAACATCTGGCTCGGCGACCGCGACGCCGTCCGCACCCCCATGCAATGGACCCCCGACCGCAACGCCGGCTTCTCCCACTGCGACCCCGCCCGCCTCTACCTCCCCCTCATCATGGACCCCATCTACGGCTACCAAGCCGTCAACGTCGAAGCCCAGACCAACAACCCCGGCTCCCTGCTCCACTGGACCCGCAAAATGATCGAAATCCGCCAACGCCACCCCGTCTTCGGCGTCGGCGCCTACGTCGAACTCTCCGCCTCCAACCCCTCCGTCCTCGCCTTCACCCGCGAGATCAACGGCGGCGACGGCAACCAATGGGGCGGCATGAACACCGTCCTTTGCGTGAACAATCTGTCGCGCTTCCCGCAGCCCGTCGAGCTCGATCTGCGCCGGTTCCGCGACTCCACGCCGATCGAGTGCATGGGCGGCGTCCAGTTCCCGGCGATCGGCGACCTGCCCTATCTGCTGACCTTGCCCGGGCACGGCTTCTACTGGTTCCTGCTGCCGCCGCCCGAAGAGCGCGAAACGGGAGAAGGAGTGGTGTAGCCGTGGCGCCGCCCGAACGTTCGCTCGTCCGGCTCCTGGCCGGCTGGCTGCCCGGGCAGCGGTGGTTCGGCGGCAAGGACGGCCCCATCGACCACCTCACCATCGGCACCGCCACCGAGCTACGCCTCGGTGACCCCGCCCTGCACCACCTCGTCCTCGACGTCCACCAGAACGGCACCATCGACCACTACCAGGTCCTGCTCGGCATCCGGCGCGACCTGCCCGACGCCCTCCGGCACGCCGAGATCGGGCACCTGACCGGCGAGCACGACGTCGACGGGCACGTCGTCCACGGGCACGTCTACGACGCCGTCCACGACCCGGAGCTCACCCGCCCGCTGCTCGCGCACATGGCGGGCGAGACGGCGGTCGGGCCGCTGCGGTTCCACCGCGCGCCGGGCACCGGCGTCCGCACCGACCTGGACGGCACCCCCCTCACCGCGGAGCAGAGCAACACCTCGCTGGTGTTCGGCGACGCGCACATCCTCAAGCTGTTCCGCCGCCTCTCCCCCGGCGTCAACCCGGACCTGGAAGTCAATCTGGCGCTCACCCGCAGGGGCTGCGCGCACGTCCCAGCCGTGCACGGCTGGATCGAGCTCGAACCCGGGAGGGACGGCGCCGGGGACGAGCCCACGACGCTGGCGCTCCTCTCGGAGTACCTGCGCGGCGCGACCGACGGCTGGCGGCTCGCCCTCACCAGCGTCCGCGACTGGCTGGCGCAGCCCACCCTGCCCGGCGCGGCCGCCGCCCCCGAGCCCACGGCGAGCGACGCGGGCGCCGCCGGCGGCGACTTCGCCGCCGAGGCGGAGCGGCTCGGCGCGGCCACCGCCGAGGTGCACCGCGATCTCGCCGCCGCGTTCGGCGTGACGCAGGCGCCGCCCGCGCTGCTGCGGGACACCGTCTACGCGATGCACGAGCAGCTCGACCAGGTCAGCGCCGCCGTCCCGGAGATACGCCCGCACGCCCACGCGCTCCGCGAGGCGTTCGACGAGATCGCCGCCGGCGCGGGGACGCTGCCCGTCCAGCGCGTGCACGGCGACTACCACCTCGGCCAGGTGCTGCGCACCGGCACCGGCTGGGTGGTGCTGGACTTCGAGGGCGAACCCGCCCGCGCCCACGCCGAGCGCCGCGCCCCCGCGCATCCGCTGCGCGACGTCGCCGGGATGCTGCGCTCCTTCGAGTACGCGGCCCGGTTCCTCATCGCGCGCGACGGCGACCTTCCACCGGACGCGGCGGACGCGGCGGAACTGCGCGCCCGCGCGTGGGCGGAGCGCAACCGGAAGGCGTTCTGCGACGGCTACGCCGCGGCGGGCGGGCCCGATCCGGCCGCGCACGCGGCGCTGACGCGGGCGTTCGAGCTGGACAAGGCGGTGTACGAGGTCCGGTACGAGGCACGGAACCGTCCGTCCTGGCTGCCGGTCCCGCTGAGATCGCTGGCCCATCTCACCGGCTGACCGCCGCCGGGGTCACAGGTCGATGGAGTAGTCGAGGACGACACGGTCGGCGGGGAGCACGATGTCGCGGCAGACCTCCATCACGTCCGCGCGCGACAGCAGCCGGCGCGTGATCGCCAGGACGGGCACGCCGCGCGTCATGCGGAGCGTCTCGGCCTCTTCGGGTGTCGGCATGCGGGAGCGGACGGACTCCTCCACACGGGTCGGCGGACGGCCCAGATAGGCGAGCTGCGCGAGCGTCCCGCCGGGCCACGGCTCGCGCTCCGGGTCGGAGACGGGCGTGTCGCCGACGAGCGCCCACGGCAGGTAGTTGACGGAGATCTGCTGCGGCTCGCCGCGCGAGTAGAAGACGAACCGGCGGCGCAGCAGCTCGGTCCCGGGCGGGAGCTCGAACAGCGCGCCGAGGTCGTCGTCGGCCCGGACGCGGGTGAACACCCGGTCGAGCCTGTACTCCTCCCAGGTGATCCGCTGGTCGCGGGTGAAGGTGGTCTCGGGGACCGCCATGGGCCTGGTCACCGCGCGGTAGCGGTCCATCGCGACGCGGCGCGCCGGCGGGACGACCTTCACCAGCGTGCCGCCGCCGCGGCGCGTCTCGACCAGCCCCTCGCCGCGCAGCAGCGTGACGGCCTGCCGGACGACGATCTCCGACACGCCGTGCGTCTCGCACAACTCGGCGATGGTCGGCAGCCGGGTCCCTGGCGGAAGGCTGCCGTCCCGGATCCCCTCGCGCAGCGTGTCGGCGATGCGCAGGTAGGCCGGACGGTCCGGCACCGGCGTCACCTCCCCCTTCTTCCGGGCGCGCCGTCCGGCCGTTCGAGCAGTCGTTCGACGCGGCGTTCGATCCTGGCCCGCCCCTCCCCTTGATCCATACCTTCCGCGCGCTATCCGCGGGGGCATGGTCCGCTTACGGACAGCTTGACACCTCTCAGACCGAGTAAGACTTTTGTATACAGAAGAGCGGCCTCGGGGAAAGGACGACCTTGATGGGCGACTTCGAGGATCTGAAGGCGGCCATCGAAGAGGACTTTCCGGGCTGGCAGGTCTGGCGCAGCGACGCGGGACGCTGGTACGCGACCCGCAGCGGCGATCTGACCGATGCCCAGCTCCAGGCGGGATACGCGATGACGGTGGCCGCGGACGACTCGGCGGGGCTTCGCCGGCTGCTGCTCGACCAGACGGGCGAGGAGCCCGGAGAGAGGTGACGTGACGTCATGGGGAACGGTGCGGCCCGGTCCGCTAGCGGGGGCGGACCGGGCCGGGACGTTCCGGTACGGCAGATACCTGTGTCGTGGAGGTGACACAGGAATGGATCCCAGGGCGGTGTGGTCAATGTCACCCCTGGGGCCAGGTAGACGTGGCCGCACGGGCGGCGCTATCGGCGCGACCCCCTCGACAACGAGTCGCGCCGCCCGTGCGGTCGCAAAGCTCCGGGAAACAGGTCCCCCCGCGAAGTGAGATCGGCGGATCTCGGGGCACCCCTCCCTCATGGCACGGGTCACGCGCGCGGAGATCGACCGGCTTGTCGGCGGCGACCACCACGATCCGCACGGGGTGCTCGGCGCGCATCCCGGCCGGGACGGCGTCACGGTCCGGGCGCTGCGGCCGCTCGCCGAACGCGTCGAGGTCGTGTTGCCGGACGGCGGCCGGCATCCCCTCCGCCACTTCCACGAGGGCCTGTTCACCGCGACGTTGCCCGCCGGGGTGTCGCTGGCGGGCGACGACGAGGGCGAGGCGCCGCTCGCCGTCCCCGACTACCGGCTCGCCGTCACCTACGCGGACGGCGCCGAGACGATCCAGGACGACCCGTACCGGCATCTGCCCACGCTCGGCGAACTCGACCTGCACCTGATCGGCGAGGGACGGCACGAGGAGCTGTGGCGGGTGCTCGGCGCGCAGGTCCGCGGCTGCGCGTCCGCGTTCGGCACCGTCACCGGGACGACGTTCGCGGTGTGGGCGCCGACGGCGCGCGGCGTGCGCGTCGTCGGCGACTTCAACCACTGGGACGGCCGCGCGCACCCGATGCGGTCACTCGGCTCGACCGGCGTCTGGGAGTTGTTCGTTCCCGGTGTCGGCGACGGCGTGTGCTACAAGTACGAGGTCCTCGGCGCGGACGGCGTCCTGCGCTCCAAGGCCGACCCGATGGCCCGGTGCACGGAACCTCCTCCCGCGACGGCGTCGCGCGTCTACACCTCGTCCTATGAATGGGGCGACGGCCCATGGATGGACGCCCGCAAGGAGCACGACTGGCTGCGCGAGCCCATGAGCGTGTACGAGGTGCATCTCGGTTCGTGGCGTCCAGGGCTCGGCTACAGGGAACTCGCGGAGGAACTCACCGCGTACGTCCGCGAGATGGGTTTCACGCACGTGGAGTTCTTGCCGGTCGCCGAGCATCCGTACGGGCCGTCCTGGGGCTACCAGGTGACGTCCTACTACGCGCCGACCGCGCGGTTCGGTTCCCCGGACGACTTCCGGTACCTGATCGATCGTCTCCACCAGGCCGGTATCGGCGTCCTCATGGACTGGGTCCCCGCCCATTTCCCCAAGGACGAATGGGCGCTGGCCCGTTTCGACGGCACCGCCCTGTACGAGCACGACGATCCGTCGCGCGGCGAGCATCCCGACTGGGGGACGCTCGTGTTCAACTTCGGGCGGGCCGAGGTCCGCAACTTCCTGGTGGCGAACGCGTCGTACTGGCTGGAGGAGTTCCACATCGACGGGCTGCGCGTGGACGCCGTCGCCTCGATGCTGTACCTCGACTACTCGCGCGAGGAAGGCGAGTGGACGCCCAACATCTACGGCGGCCGCGAAGACCTGGAGGCCATCTCCTTCCTCCAGGAGATGAACGCGACGGTCTACAAGCGCAACCCCGGAGTCATGACGATCGCCGAGGAGTCGACGGCGTGGCCTGGCGTGTCGCGCCCCACCCATCTCGGCGGGCTCGGGTTCGGGTTCAAGTGGAACATGGGCTGGATGCACGACACGCTCGAATACCTGCGGCACGAGCCCGTGTTCCGGCACTACCACCACAACGAGATCACGTTCTCGCTGGTGTACGCCTTCTCGGAGAACTACGTCCTGCCGCTGTCGCATGACGAGGTCGTCCACGGCAAGGGTTCGCTGCTGAGCAAGATGCCGGGTGACGCGTGGCAGCAGTTCGCCGGGCTGCGCGCCCTCCTCGCCTACATGTGGTCGCATCCGGGCAAGCAGCTGCTGTTCATGGGCCAGGAGTTCGGGCAGGGCGCCGAATGGGCGGAGGAGCGTCCGCTCGACTGGTGGCTGCTGGAGAACGCCTCGGAAGGCGCCCACCACGTGGGGATGCAGAAACTCGTCCGCGACCTGAACCACGCCTACCGCGACCACCCCGCCCTCTGGACGCGCGACAGCGACAACGAAGGCTTCCGCTGGATCGACGGCAACGACGCGGGCGGCAACACCCTCTCCTACCTGCGCTACGGGACGTCCCCGGAGGGCACGCGGGCCGGCGCGCCCGTCCTCGCGTGCGTCGTCAACTTCGCCGGCAACCCGCACGAGGACTACCGGCTCGGCCTGCCCCGCGAGGGCGGCTGGCGCGAGATCCTCAACACCGACTCCTACGACTACGGCGGCAGCGGCGTCGGCAACCTCGGACGCGTCGAGGCGACATCCGAACCCTGGCACGGCCTGCCCGCGTCGGCCGTGGTGCGCGTCCCGCCGCTGGGGGCTGTGTGGCTCGTCCCTGAATAGGGTGTCGGGATGACCACGTCGCTGCACCTGTACGTCGTCCCGTCCCAGTTCACGGTGGAGCACCTCCCGAACGCGACGTTCCCCGAAGACGACGAGTGGATCGCGCTGGTACGCGCCCCCGAGGGACTGACCGTGGTCAGGGACGCGTCACCGTTCGCCGAGGCGGAACGCTGGACCGGCTTCTACAGCGCCGTGAAACGCGACCAGGCCGGGCCGGGCGCGCTGGCCGGGATCGTTCTCCCGCTCACCGCCGCCGATATCCGCGTCTTCGTCACGTCCACCTACCATGCCGATCTCGTCCTCGTCCCGGAGCTGGAGATGGCGGAGGCGACCAAGATCCTCCGCGAGCTCGGCGTCCGCGTGGACGACTAGCCGGCCGCTACAGGCGGTCGAGGAGCCAGCGGGGGCCGGTGACGGCGGCGCCCGCGTCCCGGCACCGGGCCCGCAGTTCCCGGTCGGCCGTCACCACCAGGTGGACGGTGTCGGGCCGCGCCTCCCGGACGATCTCAACGATCCGGTCATCGCCGCTGCCGGGCGCCGCGACGACCCGCACCCCGTTCCCCGCCGCGCCGGCGGGTTCGTCGGCCAAGCCCTTCGCCGCGCCCTCGACCACCAGGACGATCTCCGGGAAGCAGCGGTCGAACGGGACGAGCCCGTCCGGCACGCCCCGCACCCCCGCGTCGAGGGCCTTCAGGTCGTCGCGGAGCCTGGCGTTCGCGCCCGCCCGGTCCTTCCACCAGCCGTCGGCGCGGGCGCCCACGACGTTCGCCGCGTCCACGACGAGGACGAGCCCCTTCATCGCGTCCCGCAACCGGGGCCAGGACCGCGCGAACGGCGCGAACAGCTTCCGGTCGGTGACCTCCTCCGCGCGGACCCATTCCGCGCGGCGCGTCTCCCGCGAGGCGGGCTCGACCGGCGCGAGCTCCGGCAGCGACCCCACGACGGACGTGAACGACCAGTTCCCGTGGTCCTCGACGCTCGTCCCGTGGACGGTCACGGCGCCGACGTCGAGCGTGCACTCCTCGGACGTCTCCCGCAGGGCGCCCGTCACCGTGTCCTCATGGCTGTGCAGCGCGCCGCCGAACATGCCCCACGTCCCGCCGCCGAGCCCCCACCACGCGCGCTGCTGCAACAGAATCCACACCTGGCCGTCGGCGTCGCGATGGTAGGCCAGCAGCCCGGCCGCACCGAACCGCCCCCAGTGCGTGTGGCCGAGCTCGCATTCGGCCCAGCCGTCGCCGTCTCCCATACGAGGACGATATCCGCTGCCCGACCCGCACATGATCCAGCGCATAGGCTGGTCCCATGGTGGATGCCGGCACAGTCGTCAATGTGATCAAACAGGCCCGCGACCGGCGGACGGCCCCGCTGGTCCTCGAACTGGACCTCACCGAGGGCATCGTGGAGACGGCGCCGTCCGACCCGATCTCAGCGATCATGTCCATGCGCCGCACGAGCCTGCGCGACGTCCTGGACGGCCTGCGCCGCGCCCGGTCCGACAGCCGGGTGCGCGCCCTCGTCGTGAAGGTGTCCGGCGGGATCGGGCTGGCGCTCGTCCAGGAGCTGCGCGAGGCCGTCCAGGCGCTGCGCGACGCGGGCAAGCTCACCGTCGCGTGGGCGGAGACGTTCGGCGAGGGCGGGCGCGGCACCGTGCCGTTCTACCTGGCGACCGGGTTCGACAAGGTGTATCTCCAGCCGACCGGCGAGGTCGGGCTGACCGGCATCGCGATCGAGGAGCCGTTCCTCGCGGGCGCGCTGGAGAAGGCGGGCGTGCAGCCGAGGTTCGCCAAGCGGCACGAGTACAAGACCATGGCGAACACGTTCATGGAGAAGGCGTACACGCCGGAGCACGAGGAGTCGTCGCGGCGGCTCGTCGACTCGCTCGGGGAGCAGATCACCGCCGGGATCGCCGCCGGGCGCGGCCTCCCGGAGGCCAAGGTCCGCGAGCTCACCGACCGGGGCCCGCTGCTCGCCGACGAGGCCCTGGAGGAGCGGCTCGTCGACCGGCTCGGCTACCGCGACGAGGTGTACGCCGATCTGCGCGCCGAGTTCGGCGAGGAGGCGCAGCTGCGCTACGTCGCCCGCTACAACCGCGCGCACGGCCTGGCGGGGCGGCTCCCGCAGCCCGGCCGGCAGGACACCGTCGCGCTGATCAACGGGCAGGGCCCGATCCGGCTCGGCCGCAGCGGCCGCGGCGGCCCGTTCCCGAACTCCGGTCCCGCGATGGGCTCGGACACGATCGGCGCCGCGTTCCGCGCCGCCGTGAAGGACGACCGCGTCAAGGCGATCGTGTTCCGCGTGAACAGCCCGGGCGGGTCCGCCGTCGCGTCCGACGCGATCTGGCGGGAGGTGGTGCTGGCCCGCCGCGCCGGCAAGCCCGTGGTCGTGTCGATGGGCAACGTCGCGGCGTCCGGCGGCTACTACGTGTCGGCGGCCGCCGACACGATCGTCGCCCAGCCCGGCACCCTCACCGGCTCGATCGGCGTCGTCGCCGGGAAGGCGCTGGTGAACGGGCTCCTCGACCGGATCGGCGTCGGTTTCGGCAGCGTCGCGGACGGCGACCACGCCCGCATGTTCAGCGCCACGAAGGACTTCAGCGACTCCGAGTGGGAGCGCGTCAACGCGTCCCTCGACAAGATCTACGACGATTTCACCTCGCGTGTCGCGGAGGGCCGGGGGCTGTCGCGCGAGCGCGTCCACGAGCTGGCCAGGGGCCGGGTGTGGACGGGCGCCGACGCCAAGGAACGCGGCCTGGTCGACGAGCTCGGCGGCATCGACCTGGCGCTGGACATGGCCCGCAAGAAGTCCGGCCTCGCCGCCGACGCCCCGGTCCGCGTGTACCCGCACACGTCGCCGCTGGAGCGGCTGCGCCCGCCGGAGTCCAGCGAGGACCGCGCCGCCGCGGCCGCCCGCTTCGACGCCTGGGGCTCGCTCGGCGGCCTCGCCGCCCGGCTCGGCCTGCCCGCCGCGGGCCCGCTGACGCTCCCGGGAACCTGGGAGATCCGCTGACCGCCACGGCCGGCTTCGTCGAGGCCGTCGCGGGGTTCGCCACGGGCGTGGTCGTGCTGACCGTCCGCGACGGCCGCGACGACCTCGGCACGACGGTCACCTCGTTCATGTCGGTGTCGCTCGAACCGCCGATGGTCGTCGCGGGCGTGGCGGCGTCGTCGTACCTCGCGGAGGTCCTGACCCGCCGGGACCGGTGGGCGGCGACGGTCCTGTCGGCCGGCCAGCGCGCCCTCGCCGGCCGCTTCGCCGCCGAGGGCCGCCCGGGCGCCCGCATCCTGCTGGCGTCGGCACCCCACCATCGCGGCGAACACTCCGGCGCCCTCATCCCCGAGTCGGGTCTGGCCGCCCTCGAATGCGAGACGCGCCAGACCGTCACGGCGGGCGATCACACCCTGTTCGTCGCCGAGGTCCTCGCCGCCGACTACATCACCCGTGGCGGGAACCCCCTGATCAGGGTGAACCGCCGCTACCTCACCTGAGTTCCGGCCTTCCAGACGGCGACGGTCTGGGGGACGCCGGGGCGGTAGGCGAGGTGGATGTGGGACGGGGCGTCCAAGACGTGGACGTCCGCGCGGGCGCCGACGCCCAGGTGGCCGACGTCGGTGCGGCGGAGCGCGCGGGCGCCGCCGGCCGTCGCCGACCAGACGGCCTCGGCGGGCGTCATGTGCATGTCGCGGACGGCGACCGCGACGCAGAACGCCATGCTGGAGCTGTAGCAGGAGCCCGGGTTGCAGTCGCAGGCGAGGGCCACGGTCGCGCCCGCGTCCAGGAGTCGGCGGGCGTCGGGGTAGGGCTGGCGGGTGGAGAACTCGACGCCCGGCAGGAGCGTCGCGACCGTCTGGGACGAGGCGAGCGCGTCGACGTCGGCGTCGCTGAGGAACGTGCAGTGGTCGGCGGACGCGGCGCCCACCTCGACGGCGACCTGCACGCCGGGGCCCTCGGTCAGCTGGTTCGCGTGGACGCGCGCGCTGAGCCCGGCCGCGATGCCCGCCTTCAGGATCTCCCGGGCCTGGTCGGCGTCGAAGGCGCCCCGCTCGCAGAAGACGTCCACCCAGCGGGCGTGCGGTGCGCAGGCGGCCAGCATGTCGGTGGCGGCGAGGCGCGCGTAGCCGGCGGTGTCGTCCTGGTACTCGGCGGGCACGAAATGCGCGCCGAGGTAGGTGACCTCGTCGGCGAACTCCGCCGCGATGCGGACGGCCCGCTCCTCCTGCTCGACCGTCAGCCCGTAGCCCGACTTGCACTCGACGGTCGTCGTGCCCTGGCGGGCCATCTCGCCGATGAGGCGGCGGACGTTGGCGCGCAGTTCGTCGTCGGATGCGACGCGGGTGCGTTCCACGGTCGTCCGGATGCCGCCGCCGTCGTACTTCTGGCCGCTCATCCGGGCGGCGAACTCCTCGGCGCGCTCACCGGCGAAGACGAGGTGGGCGTGGGAGTCGACGAAGCCGGGCAGGACGGCCCGTCCGGCGGCGTCGAACGACTCGTCGGCGGCGGGCGCGTCCTGGGCGGGGCCCGTCCAGGCGACCTTGCCGTCCTCGATCACCAGCGCGGCGTCGCGGCGGACGCCGAGGCCGTCGCCCGCGGCGGGATCGTTGGTGACCAGTTCCCCGATGTTGGTGATGACTGTGCTGCTCACCCGGTCAACGATCTCACGTGGCACTGGCGTCACTCCTGGTCGGGTTCGGTGGTGAGGGCGGCGACGGCCTCGGCGAGGGCGCCGGGGACGTCGTCGACCAGCAGGTGCCGCCCGTCGTGGACGATCTGCCGCCCGGACACGACCACATGCCGGACGTCGGCGGCCGTGGCGGCGAACACGGCCGCCTCGGCGGCGTAGTCCGGCCCGGCCCCGGCCGTGCGGACGGTGTCGAGCGCGACGGTGACGAGGTCGGCGTACGCGCCGGGTTCGAGCCGTCCGGCCTCCGGCCAGCCGAGTCCGTAGTGGCCGTTGGACGTGGCGGTGGCGAGCAGTTCGCCGGCCGTCCAGTGGCCGCGGGCGCGGGTGCGCAGGCGCTCGTCCAGCTCGACGGCGCGGGCCTCCTCGAACAGGTCGACGACGGCGTGCTGGTCGGAGCCGAGGCAGATCGGCGCACCGGCGTTCGCCAGGTCGCGGGCCTGGCCGATGCCGTCGGCGAGGTCCCGTTCGGTGGTCGGGCACATGCACACGCCGGTCATGGTCGTGCCGAGGAGGCCGATGTCGTCCTCGGTGAGGTGCGTCGCGTGGACGGCCGTGGTCAGCGCGCCGAGCGCCCCCGCCTCGGCGAGCAGGCGCGTCGGCGTCAGGCCGTAGGCGTCCAGGCACGCCTCGTTCTCGGCGGGCTGCTCCGACAGGTGGACGTGCAAAGGCGCGTGGTGCTCCTTCGCCCACGACGCCACCGCCCCGAGCTGCTCGCGCGGCACCGCCCGGACGGAATGGATCGCGGCGCCGACCCGGGCGTGGAGCCGTCCGGCCTTGTCGGTCTTCTCGTGCAGGCTGCCGACGCGGCGCGCCCAGTTCCCCGCGGTGCCGTCGCCGAAGCGGAGCTGCGGGCCCTTGAGCGGCTCACCGATGCCGCCCGCGAGGTAGCAGGTGTCCAGGAGCGTGATCCGGATGCCCGCGTCCGCCGCGGCGGCGATCAGCGCCTCGCCCATCGCGTTCGGCTCGTCGTAGGGGGCGCCGCCCGGCCGGTGGTGCAGGTAGTGGAACTCCCCGACGCAGCTGATCCCGGCCATGGCCATCTCCGCGTACACGGCGGTGGCGAGCGCGCGGTAGGACTCGGGGTCGAGCCGGTCGGCGGCCTTGTACATCTGGTCGCGCCACGTCCAGAACGTCCCGGAGTGGGCCTGGACGCGGGACCTGAGGACGCGGTGGAAGGCGTGCGAGTGCGCGTTGGCGAGGCCGGGCAGCGTCAGCCCGGGCAGGCGCTGGGCCCGTTCCGGGGCTGGGACGCCGGACGCGACGCGGGTGATCCGCTCGCCGTCGGCCTCGATGAGCACGTCGGCCGCCACGCGGTCACCGAGCCAGGCAAGCTGGGCATGCCACTGCATATGGGGATCCTTACCCGCAGGCCAGGTCGTCCAGTACCGCGGTGAGGGCCTCGACCCCCGCCAGGCAGTCGGCCGGTTCGGCCGACTCCGCGGGCGCGTGCGAAACCCCGGTCGGGTTGCGGACGAACAGCATCGCCGCCGGCAGCCGCGCCGACAGGACGCCCGCGTCGTGCCCCGCGCCGGTCGGCAGGACGGGCACACCGCCGAGCGTCGCACCGATCCGGTCCCGCAGCGCGTGGTCGAAGTCGACGATCTCGGAATAGGACTCCTCCGCGAGATCGACGCTCACCCGGTGCGGGCGCGCGGCGACCCGGGCCGCCTCGTCGATCTCGGCGACGGTCTTCCGGACGGCGTCGTCCGCCGGTCCTCGCGCGTCGAGCCACCCGGTCACCGACGAGGCGATCGCGTTCACCCCGCCCGGCACGACCCGGACCTTCCCGACGGTCGCGACGGTGCCGTTGCGTTCGGCGGCGTCCCGCGCGGCGATGACCATGGAGGCGAACGGCAGCATGGGGTCGCGCCTGTCGGGCAGGCCGGTGGTCCCGGCGTGGTTGCCCTCGCCGGCGAAGTCGAACCGCCACCGCCCGTGCGGGACGATCGCGCTCGCGACCCCGACCGGCTCCTCCAGCGCCCGCCCCTGCTCGACGTGCAGCTCGACGAGGCAGCCGAGCCGCCCGAGGAGATCGTCGTCGGGGCCGATCGCCTCCGGGTCGAACCCGGCGTTGTGCATGACCTCGGCGAACGTGTGCCCGTCGGCGTCGGTGAGCCCGCGGGCCCGCGCCGGGTCGATCGCCCCGGACAGCAGCCGCGACCCCAGGCACGCCACCCCGAACCGCGCGCCCTCCTCCTCGGCGAACGCCGCGATCCCGATCGGCCGCCGGGGCGCGGCGCCGCGCTCGCGGAGCCGGTCGACGGCGGCGAACGCGGACACGACGCCGAGCGGCCCGTCGAACGCGCCGCCGCCCGGCACCGAGTCCAGATGGCTCCCGGTCAGGACGGCGTCGCCGCGCGACCCGTCGGCCGGAAGCCACCAGGCGATCATGTTGCCGTTGGCGTCGTGCTCGACGTCCAGGTCGCGGCGGCGGGCCTCGTCCAGGAACCAGGCGCGGCACTCCAGCTCGGGCGGCGTCCACGCGAACCGGTGGTAGCCGCCGGTCGAGTCGTCCCGCCCGACCGGCAGCAGCGCCGCCCACATCTCCTCGAAGCTCATGCCAGTTCTCCCTGTGGGGGGACGACCCCCCACACCCCCCGGTTCGCTTCGCTCATGATTTCATCGGAATGCGCACACCGCGCTCGTCGGCGATTTCGGCCGCACGGTCGTAACCGGCGTCGACGTGCCGCATGACGCCCGTTCCGGGGTCGTTGGTCAGGACGCGCCGCAGCTTCTCCCCGGCGAGGGCCGTCCCGTCGGCGACGCAGACCTGGCCCGCGTGCAAGGACCGGCCGATCCCGACACCGCCGCCGTGGTGGATCGACACCCACGTCGCGCCGGACGAGGTGTTCAGCATCGCGTTCAGCAGCGGCCAGTCGGCGATGGCGTCCGAGCCGTCCGCCATGCCCTCGGTCTCCCGGTACGGGCTGGCGACCGAGCCGCAGTCGAGATGGTCGCGGCCGAGGACGATCGGCGCGCTGATCTCACCGCGCGCCACCAGGTCGTTGAACACCTCGCCGGCCTTGTCGCGCTCGCCGTAGCCAAGCCAGCAGATCCGCGACGGAAGGCCCTGGAAATGGACCTTCTCCTGCGCCATCCTGATCCACCGCGTCAGCGGCTCGTTGTCCGGGAAGAGGTCGAGGATCGCCTGGTCGGTGCGGGCGATGTCCGCCGGGTCCCCCGACAGCGCCGCCCACCGGAACGGCCCTTTCCCTTCGCAGAAGAGCGGCCGGATATAGGCGGGCACGAATCCCGGGAAATCGAAGGCGCGCGCGTACCCGGCGAGCTGCGCCTCGCCGCGGATGGAGTTCCCGTAGTCGAAGACCTCGGCGCCCGCGTCCTGGAAGCCGACCATCGCCTCGACGTGCGCGGCCATCGACGTCCGGGCCTTCTCGATGAAGGCGGCCGGGTCCTTGTCGCGCTCGGCGGCCATGTCGTCGAACGCGACACCGCGCGGCAGATAGGTCAGCGGGTCGTGCGCGCTCGTCTGGTCGGTGACGACGTCGATCGGCGCGCCTCGCCGCAGCAGTTCGGGGACGATGTCGGCGGCGTTCCCGAGCACCGCGATCGACAGCGGGCGCCGCGCCGCCTTCGCCTCCTCGGCGAGCCGCAGCGCGTCGTCCAGGCTGTCGGCCTTGACGTCGCAGTACCGGTGCTCGACGCGCCGGTCGATCCGGGACGGGTCGCACTCGATACAGATCGCGACACCGCCGTTCATCGTCACGGCGAGCGGCTGCGCGCCGCCCATCCCGCCGAGCCCGGCCGTCAGCGTGATCGTCCCGGCGAGCGACCCGCCGAACCGCTTCTCGCCGACGGCGGCGAACGTCTCGTACGTGCCCTGGAGGATGCCCTGCGTGCCGATGTAGATCCACGACCCGGCGGTCATCTGCCCGAACATCGTCAGCCCGAGCGACTCCAGCCGCCGGAACTCCTCCCATGTCCCCCACTGCGGCACCAGGTTCGAGTTCGCGATCAGCACCCGCGGCGCCCACTCGTGCGTCTGGAAGATCCCGACCGGCTTGCCGGACTGGACGAGCAGCGTCTCGTCCCCCGCCAGGTCGGACAGCGACCTGATGATGCCGTCGAACGCGTCCCAGTTCCGGGCCGCCTTCCCCGACCCGCCGTAGACGACCAGCTCGTCCGGGTGCTCGGCGACCTCGGGATCGAGGTTGTTCTGGATCATGCGCAGGGCGGCCTCCTGCGGCCAGCCCTTGGCGGCGGTCAGCGACGTGCCGCGCGGCGCGCGGACGGGACGTGGACCTGACATCTTCGGCTCCTTCGAGAGCGGTTCAGGAGTGCTTGTTCGAAAGCTCGTTGCGGGGCGCGGGTGCGGGGTGGGCGGGTTCAGGACAGCGGGCCGGTGACGGCCTCGGCGGCGGCGACCAGCGACCCGTCCCTGACCATCTCGGTCGCGGCGGCGATCTCGGGCGCGAGATAGCGGTCCGGGCCCGGCGGCGGGACGGCCTCCCGCAGCTTCGCGACGACCGCGCCGGTCGCCGGTCCGGGACGCAGCGGGGTGCGCAGGTCGAGGGCCCGCGCGGCGGTGAGGATCTCGATGGCGATCACCTGCGCGAGCCCGTCCACAGACCTGCGCAGCTTGCGGGCCGCGTTCCAGCCCATCGACACGTGGTCCTCCTGCATGGCCGAGCTCGGAATCGAGTCGGCGCTCGCCGGGGCCGCGCGCCGCTTCAGATCCGACACGATCGCGGCCTGCGTGTACTGCGCGATCATGTGCCCGGAGTCGACGCCCGGGTCGTCGGCGAGAAAGGCGGGCAGCCCGTACGAGCGGCCCTTGTCGAGCATCCGGTCGGTGCGCCGCTCCGACATCGACGCGACGTCCGCCGCCGGAACCGCGAGGAAATCGAGCACATAGGCGATGGGCGCCCCATGGAAGTTGCCGTTGGACTCGACCCGCCCGTCCGGCAGCACCACCGGGTTGTCGATCGCGGACGCCAGTTCCCGTCCCGCGACCAGTTCGGCGTGTTCCAGCGTGTCGCGGGCGGCGCCGTTCACCTGCGGCGCGCAGCGCAGCGAGTACGCGTCCTGTACCCGCGTGCAGTCGGGCCCGCGGTGCGACTCCATGATCTCCGAGTCGCCGAGCAGCGCCCGCAGGTTCGCCGCCGACGCCGCCTGCCCCGGATGCGGCCGCAGTTCTTGCAGGTCGGCGGCGAACACCCGGTCGGTGCCGAGCAGCGCCTCGACGGTCATCGCGGCCGCCACGTCCGCCGCCCTGAGGAGCCCGCGCAGGTCCTCGATGGCCAGGACGAGCATGCCGAGCATCCCGTCCGTGCCGTTCAGGAGGGCGAGCCCTTCCTTGGCGCCCAGCGTGACCGGCGCGATCCCGGCCTCGCCCAGCGCCTCGGCCGCGGGCTTGAGCACCCCGGCGGCGTCCCTGACCGACCCCTCACCGATCAGCGCGAGCGCCACATGGGCGAGCGGCGCGAGGTCACCGGAGCACCCGAGGCTGCCGTGCTCGAAGACCTGCGGGGTGATTCCGGCGTTGAGCATCGCCGCCAGCGTCCGCACCGTGGCGACCTGGACGCCGGTCCGCCCGGTGGCGAGCGTCCGCAGCCTGAGCAGCATCAGCGCCCGGACGACCTCCCGCTCGACCTCGGGCCCCGTTCCCGCCGCGTGCGACCGGACGATGTTCAGCTGCAACTGCGCCCGCATCTCGGGCGCGATGTGCCGGGTGGCCAGCGCCCCGAAGCCGGTGGAGACGCCGTAGACGGGCGTCGGACGCTCGGACAGCTCCTCGATATGAGCCCGCGACTCCCCGATCAGCTTCACCGCCTCGTCCGCCAGCGAGACCTTGGCGCCGCCGCGCGCCACCGCCGCGACCTGCGCGAAGCCGAGCGGTTCCGGACCGACCCGAACGCCGTTGTCCCCCATGTCAAAGCTCATACCCACCATTCCAGCGCCCGCGTCCGCCCGGCACGAGGGCCGGCCGGGCGAAGGTGTCTCAGATACGAGACAGCGCCGGCACGACGCCCACCTTCCACCACCACGACCCGGTCCCTTCGCGGTGAACGCGATAATAGAAGAGATATTCAATATTGCATCCTAAATTCATTGAATTTACTCTCAATGGATCTCGGGTCCGGCGATATCAGGCGGCCGCGCCGATCGCGGGCACGCCCGGCCGGCCCTTCACCAGAAAGCTCCCCCATGCCGCATTCCAGAACCAAGGCGATCGCGGCACTGTGCGTCGCCTTGGCCCTGCCCGCCGCGACCTTCTCCCCCGCGTACGCGGCGCCGGCGCCCCAGGCGCCCGCGTACGAGATCGCGACCGTCAACGGCTCGGGCTGCCCGCCCGGGTCCGCCACCGTCACCCCCGAGCCGACCGGTTTCAGCGTCAGGTACACCGGGTTCACGGCCAAGTCCGGCGGCGACGCCAAACCGACGGACTTTCGCAAGAACTGCCAGATTTCCCTGAAAGTCACCGTCCCGGAGGGCATGACGTACGCGGTGAAGGGGGTCGATCACCGCGGCTTCGCCGAGCTGGGTGCCGCGACGACAGGTCAGCTCAAATCATCGTTCTACTTCTCGGGCCATGCGCAGACCGCGGTGCACACGAAAGAGGTTCCCGGCCCGGACGCCAACGAGTGGCTGCTCAGCTATAGAGTCCCGCCCGCCGATCTCCAGTGGATTCGTTGCTACGACGTTTCGAGGCTCAATCTCAACACCGAAGTGCGCCTGGCGTCCTCGGACACGTCCAAGCCCGCCATCGTGGACGTGAACTCCGATTTCGGCACTTCCTACTACCTGGAGTGGAAGAAGGCCTGCGACTGACGGAAGCCCCGCATCCACACAGGGGGCCGGGGCGGGCGAGCCCGTCTCAGATACGAGACAATGGGCTCATGTCCCAGGTACCGGCCGCCCGCCGCGCCCTGGCGGTCCTGCGCCTGCTGGCCGCCGCCCCGGGCCCCCTGCCCGCGTCCTCGATCGCCCGCTCCCTCGACCTGCCCAGGTCGAGCACGTACCACCTGCTCACCGCGATGGCCGAGGACGGCTTCGTCACCTACATCCCCGAGGAACGCCGCTGGGGCCTGGGCGTCGTCGCGTTCGAGATCGGCTCCGCCTACCTCCGCCACGAGCCCCTGGAACGCCTGGCCCGTCCCCTTCTGCGCCGCCTGGTCGACCGCGTCGGCGAGATCGTCCAGCTGGGCATCCTGCACGGTCCGGAGACCCTCTACCTGCTGAAAGAGCAACCCGTCCGGCACGCCACCCTGATCACCGACGTCGGCGTCCGGATGCCCGCCCACCTCACCGCCAGCGGCCGCTCGATGCTCGCCCACCTGCCCGCGGCGCAGGTCCGCGCGCTGTTCGCCGTTCCCGTCGCCACCCGCGCGGCCCCGTTCATCAGCCGTACCGGCCGCGGCCCGACGACCCTCACCGACCTGCGCCGCACGCTCACCGAGGACGCCCGCCGAGGCTGGTCGGTGGAGGACGGCCACGTCACCGAGGGTTTCGCCAGCATCGCCGCCTGCGCCTTCGACCACACGGCCCACCCCACCGCCGCCATCACCATCACCTTCCGCCGGGAAGACCACCCCGAGGAAACGTGGCAGGTCCTTGCCGACCAGGCCCGCGCCACCGCCGCGACACTCACGACCCGGCTGAACGGCCGCCACCCCGTCCCCTGATCGGCGGGGACTCCTGACCAAAGTCAGGGTCGGCGGCCGACGTTCGGGCAGTGTGGCGGGTGTCGCCGCCCGCCTAGGTTCGACCTCGCCATGCTGGACGAGCGGCGGGAGAGCCCGTGATCACCTTGCGGGAACTGACGAAACGGTACGGGGACAAGACCGCGGTGGACGCGCTGTCCCTGGAGATCGCGGCCGGAAAGGTCACCGGATTCCTCGGCCCGAACGGGGCGGGGAAATCGACCACGATGCGCATGATCGTGGGCCTGGACCATCCGACCGCGGGCGAGGCGCTGGTCGGCGGACGCCGGTACGCGGGAATAGCGCGTCCGATCCGTGAGGTCGGCGCGCTGCTGGACGCGGGCTCGGTCCATCCGGGCCGTTCGGCGCGGGCGCATCTGCTGGCGATGGCGCGCAGCAACGGAATTCCGCGCCCGCGAGTGGACGAAGTCCTCGGCCTGGTCGGGCTGGAATCCGTCGCGGCCCGCCGGGTCGGTTCATATTCCCTGGGAATGCGCCAGCGGCTGGGAATCGCGGGAGCGTTGCTCGGCGACCCGGCCGTGCTGATGTTCGACGAGCCCGTGAACGGCCTGGACCCGGACGGCGTCCTGTGGGTGCGGCGCCTGATGCGCGGCCTCGCCGCGGAAGGCCGCACGGTATTCGTCTCCTCGCACCTGATGAGCGAAATGCAGCGCACCGCCGACCGGCTCGTCGTGCTCGGCCGCGGACGCCTTCTCACTGACGCGCCAATGGCCGAGGTCATCGCACGCGGCTCCGGCAACGCGGTCCGCGTGCGCAGCCCCCGCGCCACCGACCTCGCCGCACGACTGGCCGCCGTGGGCGCCGAAGTACACCATCCGGAAAAGGACGAGCTGCGGGTCACCGGCCTCCAACGGGACCGGGTCGGCCTCATCGCCCACGAGATAGGCGTCCCGGTACTCGAACTGACCGCCGTCGAGGCGTCACTGGAAGAGGCGTACATGGACCTGACCGGGACGAGCGTCGAATACGGCACCGGAATGCCGGGCGCGGAGGCACTGCGATGACAACGAGGACAACCCCGGAGCGCGTCGACATCGGAAGCACCCCGGGCACCCCGTCGGGCGGCGGAATGCGAGGCGCGCTCGCCGCCGAATGGACGAAACTGTGGACGATCCGCTCCACCTACTGGGGCCTGGCGGGCGCGCTGCTGCTGATGGTCGGCCTGTCCCTGCTCATGGCACAGGTCACCGTGTCGAACAACACCGACGACCGCGTCAAGGAACATCCCGGAGTGGTCTCGACCAGCGACATCGCGACCGGCTCGCTCGACATGGTGCAGTTCGTCGTCCTGGCCCTGGCCATTCTGATGATCACGGGCGAGTACGCGACGGGAAGCATCCACGCGACACTCCAATGGATCCCGCCGCGCCACCGGATGCTGTCAGCGAAGGCGGCCATCGCGGCGGTGGTGATCTTCCCGTTCGGGGTGCTGCTGGGCCTGGCCGGAACGGCCGTCGCGTATCCCGTCCTCGGGAAATGGGGGCGCCTCGACGCGGGCGACGTCGTCCACGACGCGCTGATGACGGGCCTGTACCTGGCGGTGCTGAGCGTGCTGATCCTGGGCGTCGGGAGCATGCTCCGCAGCACCGCGGCCACGCTGACCAGCGCGTTCCTCTTCGTCATGGTGCTGCCGGCGATGCTGGTCAACAGCCGGTCGAAGCTGCTTGAGCACGTCGCGGACGGCCTGCCGAGCAGCGCGGGCCGCCACCTCCTGAACGGCGACGGCCCCTACCCCGCCCCGGTCGCACTGGCGATCTTCGCCGGATGGACGGCGGCGGCGCTGTGGGGCGGGGTCACCGTCCTCCGCCACCGCGACGCCTAGTCCCGCGCGCCGCAACCCGCCTTGCGGTCGCTGTGCTGGAGGCGCTGGCTGAGGATCGCCCCCTCCCAGCCCCCGAAGGCGGCCGACTTGATTCGCCCCGACTGAACGAAACCGGCCCGTTCGTAGTAGCGGACAAGCCCCTGGTCTCCGCCCGCCCAGCACTGAACCCTGAGGAGGTCGATTCCCCTTTCGGCGGCCTCGGCCCGCGCCTGGTCCAGCAACGCCTTGCCGACGCCGAGCCCGGCGACCCGCCGATCGATGACGAGGGCCTCCAGGAAAAGGTCCGGCTCCCCGGCGGGAGGGATGGTCTGCGGAGCGGCACCCAGCCGCATGGCCCCGACCACCTCCCCGTCGTGCTCGGCGACGCGCATCTCACCCGACCTGGCGAACCGCCGGACCCGCTCGATGCTCTTCGGCTTCGTCGACCAGGGTTCCGACCCCCACTGCCCCGACCGCCCGGACGCGACGAGCCATTCGACCGCCCGGTCGTAGAGCGCCAGCACCGCTGGGACGTCCTCCATGTTCCCAACCCGGATACGCACCACTACCTCCACCGCCACCATGATCCGGAACCATCGCTACGACGTTAGCCGGACATCAGAAGGGCTGACTGTGAAGGCGCTCACACCCGTCTCACGGCTCGGAGCCGCACGAGAAGGCGCGTTACTCCTCGAACTTCTTGAAGGCGCACTGCACCGGAGTCGTGTCACCGGCGCCGTCGACCGTGCAGATTTTCAGGCGATAGGTGTAGCCATCGGTGATGTCACGGGGCATGGTGACCGCGGTGCGCGCGCCCTTGCCGTTGTACATCGACTTCAGATTCCGCCAGGTGCCGGTCTCCAGGAGCTGGAGCGTCCCGCGGACACCGTGACCGTCCTTCTTGTGGTCCTTGATATAGAACTTGTCCGGGTCGGAGTCGACGTGCAGCATCGACGCCGCCAAGTCGTTGCTCCGGTCGTAAAGCACCGCCTGCGTGTTGGCGGCGGACGCCGTGCCCGCCGAGCCCCCGATCACGGCGACGGCCCCGGCCGCGACCACCCCTGCCTGCACAAGCCAATTTCTCGCCATTGCGACTCCCCACCCAGAAGACATTTGGTCACCTGCCATCAAAGCAACCGATTGCAATGATCACGCAATGCGACCGGCCCGGGTGCCACGCGCCGCATTCACCGAAGCCTCATGAACTTCTGCGAGGGAATGTTGCGCGGACGATGCGTCCTTCAGGCGTGCCGGACCAGGACCAGGTGGCGGCCAGGGCCTCCACGGTGAGCAGCCCTCGACCGCCTTCCGCGAGCTCGGCCAGATTGCGGAGCCGGGGCTCGCCCGCCCCGCCCCGGTCCGTGACGTGGACGATGACCCCGGCCACGTCCATGCTGATGTCCACGGTGAACCGCCCGCCGTCGTCGCCCGACCGCGTGTGCCGGATCGCGTTGACGGCCAGCTCGTCGAGGACGAGAAGGACATCGTCCAAGGCCGGGAAACCGGCCAGCAGGTGAGCGGCGAACGTCCGCACGAACCTGACCTGATCGGGCCTCCCGACGAACTCGCGCCGCCAGTACATCGGCGTCTCGGACGGGACGGGCGCGGAAACGGCGAGCAGCATTGATCACCTCTCGGGGCGGTCTGTCATCGACCGTTCCATCTTCAGTAACCGCGCCACTTCGGTACGCAGAAGGACCAGGTAGGTGGACCCCACGAAACCCCAGCACGCCGCCCCCACGAACGTTCGCCTCGTTTACGTAAACGATCCGAACGGTGAATCTCGCTTCTCGCGTTCGAACACGCCGACCATCGACGACACGCTCGGAGATCGCGTGATAACACAGAGTGGACGCTGATCCCCTCGTCAGCGGCGCCCCACCCCTCGGCCCGAGCCTGGAGGTTCCCGGTGACCAGCCCGTTCGTCCGTCGGCGCCGACTCGCAACCGAACTGCGAACCCTCCGCGAAGAGCGCGGCATGACCGCCGACGACCTGGCCCGACGCATCTACCGGTCCCGCATGACCATCTCCAAGCTGGAGAACGCCCGCACCCGCCCCGACGTCCGCGACATCGTGAAGATCATGAAGATCCTGGACGTCACCGGCGACAAGTTCGACGCCATCTTCCAGATCGCCTGCGACGCCGCCGACCGAGGCTGGTGGGACTCCTACGGCGACGCCATGGGCCCCCGCCAGCGCATATACGCCGACCTCGAATCCGGAGCGGCCAACATCCGCGAATACAACCAGTTCACGATTCCTGGCGTCCTGCAGACGCCTGACTTCATCAGTTTCATGATCGAGATGGCTGTCGCGGAAGGAGAGAACGCCTTCATTGCTGACCGCCTCGTTGAGGCTCGGCTCCGGCGCCAAGCGCACCTACTTGGCGAGAACGGTCCCCGATACGAAGTCATCCTGGACGAAGTCGTCATACGCCGCCCCGCCGCGCCACCCGAAGTCATGCTTGCTCAGCTCCGGTCACTGATCGAGACGGCCACCCGCCACCCTTACGTCACGGTACTCGTCCTGCCCATCTCCGCGGATTTCACAGGACGTCTCTTGCCCAAGTCGGCGTTCTTCCTCTTCGACTTCAAGGACCCAGCCGACCCTCCGATGGCAGTGGTTGACACGGTTAGCACTGACATCGTGCACATCGACCACGACGAGGTCATGCGGTATAACCAACGGTACGAGCATCTTCGGCAGGCCGCTCTCTCAGGTGCTGCGAGTCTCGGTCTGCTGGCAGACGCAGCGGACGACCTTGAGAAAAGGACCGATCCCTCCCGATGACTACCCAGTACGGCACCTGGCGCAAGTCCCGTACCAGCGAAGCGAACGGTGCCTGCATCGAAGTCGCCCCCTCGGCCCACGGCACGATCGGCGTCCGGGACAGCAAGCAAACTGAAACAGGCCCCATCCTGGACTTCTCCACCCGAGAGTGGGCTGCCTTTATGCAAGCCGTCCGCTCCAGCAAGCCCTAGCCCCGGGGGGATCAGTCGTTGGCGGACGCCCCTGGTCCAGTCGCGGCATACCGGGCCGCGATGGTGCGGACGGCCTCGTCGACCACCTGAGCGACGCGTTCGGCGCTCACCTCCCAGCCCGGCACCAGGAGTGTCGGCCAGAAGACGTAGTTGGAGATCATGCCCAGGAACTGCGTGGCTGCGAGGTCCACGTCGTCGATCCGCACCGTTCCCGCCTCGTGCTCGGCTAGCAGGTAGCTGCGTACGGACTCGAAGTAGGGCATCTTCCCGTTCGAGAACTGCGCGTGGGCCAGTTCGGGGAATCGCGGCAGCTCGGCAATGACGATTCGGAACAGGTCGGTCATCTGGGCGCGGCTCAACAGCTCGGCGTAGCGCCGACCGATGGTGCTGAGCCCGTCAACGATGTTGCCCGCTGGCGGAGGATCCTCTTCCTCAGTAGTCGACCAGGACTCGGTGACCATGGCGTCGAACAGGGCGGCCTTGCTCGGAAACTGCTTGAACAAGGTGGCCCGCGAAACGCCTGAGCGCTCTGCGATCCGCGCCAGCGACGTCCGGTCGTAGCCCAGCTCAAGGAACAGTGCGGTCGCGGCCGTCATGATCAGCGCGCGCTTCTCCTGGGCGATGCGCTGGTGATACGTCGTCACGACCCTGCTCATGGGCCGAGTATACGAGGTGAGTGGCTTGACTCACCATCGCCACCGATCTAGTGTCAGGCAGCGGTGAGTCACTCGGCTCACCATTGGCCGCCGTTCATCACTGATGAGCCCGGTCAGTCACCCACATACCGAGGGAACATCTGATGCGCCGCTTCGACGACCAGACCGTGCTCGTGACCGGTGGGAGCGGTGGCCAGGGATCGAGCCACGTACGCGCCTTTCACGCGGAGGGAGCGAACGTGGTGATCGGCGACATCGACGCCGAACGCGGCGCCGCTCTCGCCGACGAGCTCGGGTCCCGCGCTCGCTTCACCCACCTCGACGTCACCGACGAGAGCTCGTGGTCCGCCGCCGTGCTGGCCGCCGAGAGCGCCTTCGGCGCCCTGAACGTGCTCGTCAACAACGCGGGCGTCCAGAACCCGCCGGCGCCGATCGAGAAGACGGGCCAGGCCACGTGGTCGCGCATCCTCGACATCAACCTCACCGGGACCTTCCTCGGCATCAAGGCCGCCGCCCCCGTTCTGCGCCGCGCGGCAGGGGGAGCCATCGTCAACATCGCCTCGACGATGGGCCTGGGCGGTACGGCGCACTACGCGCCGTACGTCGCCAGCAAATGGGCCGTGCGAGGTCTCACCCAAACCGCAGCGCTCGAGCTCGGCCGCGACCACATCCGCGTGAACACCATCCACCCCGGCGTGATCGCGACCCCCTTCATCCAAGAACCAGCAGCCGGCGCCACCGCGGCAATCGCTGACTTCTACTCACCCGAACCGTTCGCCATCCCCCGACTTGGAGAACCGGTCGACGTCACCCGGCTTCTGCTGTTCCTCACGTCATCAGACGCGTCGTTCATCACGGGGTCGGAGTACGTCATCGACGGTGGACTCCTCCTCGGCCCCGCCCTTCAGACCGAGACCGCATGAGCAATCCAGACACGACCGGATCGAACGACTCCGTACGGGACGCGTCTTTGTCGCACCTACCCGAGCACATCCGGCAAGCCATCGGCCGCTCCCCTGGGCAGCATCGGCGTGCGCGACACGAAGCAAGGCACCACGGGGCCCATCCTGGACTTCTCAGCCCGCGAGTAGGCCGCCTTCATGCGGGCCATCCGCTCCCTCGACGTGCAACAAAGGCGACGTCGGCCGAGCCTGTCGATGGTTTGGCGGGTCTACGCTCGCGGCATGGCGATCATGTACGAGTGGCGGGGCGACTTCGACAACGTAGCCGTCAACGCGCTGCACGCGGAGGGCTTCGGCCATCGGATCCTGGACATCGACTGGCTCACGCAGGTCCATCGCCACAGTCTGGGCTGGGTGTGCGCACGCAGTGACCGTGAACTCGTCGGCTTCGTCAACGTCGCGTGGGACGGCGGTGTCCATGCCTTCGTCCTGGACACCATGGTCAGCGCGAAGCATCGTCGCGCTGGAGTCGGTACCGAACTCGTCGCCGTGGCTGCCAAAGGGGCCCGCGCGGCGAAGTGCGAATGGCTGCACGTCGACTTCGACGAGGATCTGCGGGCCTTCTACTTCGACGCCTGCGGGTTCAAGCCGACGGACGCAGGTCTCATCGCGTTGTGATCGTGCGGGCGAGGACCTTGCCGAGAACCTTTTCCGCGGCGATCGCGAACATTCTCGCCGTGACGACCATGTGGTTGAGGAGCGCGCGGACATCGCATGGGGTCGCGGCGGTCAGCTGTCCGTCCTCGACACCGTCGACTATCGCGGTCGCCGCGCCGATGACCGATCGCAGTGTTTCGGACGCGGCGTGCTCGTTACTCATCGTTCATTCTCGCTGGTGGTCGGTGTTGCGGACGCCGAAGCGCGGCCGGTTCGTGGTCACGAGGACATTCTTGGAATTGCCCGGCCCGCCGCCAATTCCCTGTGAGGTATGGCGTGCGGCGCCGTGGTGGGTTAGCGCCACCGACGTCATGCTGTCCGAGCTTCGCCTTGAGGCTTTCCTGCCGGCCGACGACGCCACCGCGGCCCTCCTGCGGCAACACGCGGCCCAGTGACCGCCCAGGAGGTCAGGGAAGCAGGTCGGCGGTGACGGTCTGCACGGCGTCGAGGAGCTCGCGTCCGGTGGGGAAGTCCCCGGGGTCCGAGAGCCACTGCGCGGCCAGGCCCACGAGCAGCGCCTGGTAGAACGCGCCGATCACCAGCGCCTGCCGAGGCTCGGCCCACCTCAGGTCGACGCCGAACAGCTCCGCCAAGCCCAGGCGCGCCTGGCGGTGGGACCCGAGGAAGGAGCGTCGCAGGTCCGGCCTCCACTCGATGTGTGCGAGCACTTCGAACTGGACCGCCCACAGCGGCCTGCTCGTGCCGAAGGACTCGATCATCCTGGTCCAGATCGCCTCGAAGCGCTCGGCCGCATCGGCGTCCGGACCGACCTCGGTTGCCAGCCCGTCGACTATCTCACCGGCCCAGTCCCCGATCGCGTCCCGGACGGCCTCGTTCAGCAGGGCCTCCTTCGAACCGAAGTGATAGCCGATGGCGGCGAGGCTGACACCCGAGGCGTTCGCGATGTCGCGTGCCGTAGTGCGGCCGTAGCCCTTCTCAAGGAGGCAACGCTTGGCACCGGCCAGAAGGTCTTCACGGTTTCCCATATCCCGACCCTATCCGATATTTTAGACGCTCGTCTAACACGAGCGTCTTATACGATCGTCTTAGAGCCTGCTTCGCGGAGCCAGATTCGCCGCCTTTTCTCGGGACCGGTCTCGGGGAGGTCGTGGCAGGGTGCGAGGCCATGACGGCTCGTAAGGTCCTGGCGCTGTGCGTGGTGGCGGTCGTTCTGCTTTCTTCCTGTTCGGGGGGCGGGGACGAGGGGTCCGGCTCGCCATCGGCCTCGCCTACGCCGAGTCATCTGGCGGACGCGACCCTGTTGGCGTCGGTGCTGGGCCCGGCGCCGGCGCCGAACTGAAACAACGCGCCACCCGGCAATCGTGAATGCGGCCGGCTGCTCGCCGCGGCCGCGAAACTGGTCGGGTACGTGCGGGTCGCTCTGGAGAAGATGCCCAAGACCGGCCATTACCTGAACGTCTCCAACGCGGTGGCCTCCTTCGAGCAGGCTTACGAGAACGTCGAGAAGAGTGGCTGCTACACGTCGAAGGGAAAAGCGCTCGGCACCCAGAAGACGCTGCGCCGCTTCTGCTATGCGCTCGCGAGTGGAGTCGCGCTTTCCTGGCTGAACCTGCGGTCGGCGATCTCACAACTCGAAAAGTCCGGCTGAGTGGATCAGGGTTCGGGTTCAGCGCGGGGTCAGGTAGGTCGTGAGGACGAGCCGGGTGATGGGCAGGCCGGACGCGGCCGCGTGCAGGGCGAGGGCCGCCCCGGACGAGGCGAGCGGACGCGTCGCGGCGCCGTCGCACAGGGCCGCCGCCACCGATCCGCTCGAAGGCGATGGAGGTTCCGTCGGCTGAGGTCGCCTTGTTCATTCGTGCTCCGATGGTCGTCGCCAGGGCATCGGGCGCGGTACCGCGGGCTACGGGGTCAGGCCGGACGCGTGGCGCATCGCGGCGCGTGCGCGGGGTGCGGCCGAAGGGTCCTCCAGCAGCTGTATCTCCTGGTTGAGGGCCATCGACAGGCCGACGAGGGTCAGGGCGACCTCGTCCGGCGGACGGTGCGGGCCCGGCAGTTCGGCCTGGGCGGCGGCGACCTCGGCGGCGAGCCGGCGGCGCCGGGACGCGACGATCTCGCGCATCCGATCGCGCAGCGGGCCCGGACGGCCGTCGAGCTCGGACGACGCGGCCGTGACGAAGCAGCCGCCGGGGAACGGGCAGTCGGCGAGGTAGTCGACCCATCTGTCGATCATCAGTCCGAGGCGTTCCGCGCCGGGCGGCAGGCTTTTCAGGGGCTCGTTGACCGCCGCGCTGAACACCAGGCCGGCATGGTCGAGCGCGGCGGCGAGGAGCTTCTCGCGCGACCCGAACGGACCGACCAGGCCCGCCTTGCTCATGCCGAGCCGCTGCGCGAGCCGCCCGACCGTCAACCCTTCCAGGCCCAGCCGCGAGGCGTCGTCCACCGCGGCCCGCACGATCCGCTCACGCGTCCGGGCCGCTTCGGCGGCCGAATGACGAGGAGACATGTCCCTATGTTAACGAACGATCGTCAGCTATATTTTGGCGGACGGTCGTTCGCCAAATTTGAGACGGAGCTCCGCATGACCGACCTGCACCGGCTGGACGCCACCGCACTGGCCATGATCGGCCACGACGTCGCCCTGGTCCCCGACGCGGCGATGACCGATCCGACGCCGTGCGAAGGGTGGACGGTGACGGACCTGCTGAACCACATGAACGAGCGCCACGAGGCCGTCGCCCGGACGGTGCTGCCACCCCCCGACGACGACCGGGGGGACGGCGCGGACCCGCGGTACGAGTTCGCCCGCATCGCCGCCCGCTGGGTCGCCGCGCTCGATCAGTCCGGGGAGACCGTGGACATCCCGTGGCGAGGGACGGTATCGACCGAATGGGTGCTCGGCGTCCACGTCGTCGACATGCTCGTCCATCGTTGGGATCTGGCCCGCGCGCTGGGCACCACGCTTACCGTGCCTGACCGGCTGACCGAGGTCGCGTTGCCCCTCGCCCGCGTCAACACCGCACCCGGCAGCCCTCTCAACGGGCCGGACCCCGCCTACCGTCCGCCGCTCGCCGAAGACCCGGACCGCTCCACGATGGACAACATCGTCGCCCTGCTGGGCCGTGACCCGGAGTGGTCCCCGCCCACCTGAGCCCTCCGTGACCGGTCGCCGTCAGGAGATCATCGCGGGCGGCGCCGCCCGTCTATTCTGGCGTTGGCGGCGGGACGCGCGTGGACGGTGGCACGGCCACGGCGGGCCGGTCCCGAGAGGAGCGGCAGGATGCTCGTGCGCGTCCCACGTCCCCGCTGGGCCCTGCCGATGATCGCCGCCGGGGCGGCGCTGCTCGCGTCGGGGTTCGTGCTGGCCGAGCCGAAGGCGGACGGCGACCGGGCGGTCCGCGTGATGACCTACAACCTGCGCGGCGTCAACGACCCGCCGCCCAGGGACTGGAGGACCCGGCTGCCGCTGGTCGAGCACGTGCTGCGCGACCACGACCCGGACCTGCTCGGCGTGCAGGAGGCGCGGTGGCACCAGGTGCGCGACCTCGACCGCGCGCTGCCGGGCCACGACTGGATCGGCCTCGGCAGCCAGGGCGGCACCCGCGACCAGATCCTGGCGATCTTCTACCGGACGGAGCGGTTCGAGGTACTGGACTTCGACCACTTCTGGCTGTCCGGCACGCCGTCCGTGATCGGCTCGGCCACCTGGGGGAACCGGTACGTGCGGATGGTGACGTGGGCCAAGTTCCGCGACCGGCGCACCGGCACGGTGACGTACCAGGTCAACACGCATCTGGACCACACGTCGGCGGAGTCGCGGCGGCGGAGCGCGCTGCTGATCCTGGACCGCGTCCGCGGGTTCCAGGCGGGCGCCCCGGTGGTGCTCACCGGGGACTTCAACGCCGCCGCCGGGACCTCACAGGTCTACTCGGCCCTCGTCGGGCCCGGCGCGTTCCGCGACACGTGGACGGCGGCCGACCGGCACGGCCCGCAGTACCGCACCGAGAACCACTGGCTCCCGCCCGAACGGGACGGGAACCGGATCGACTGGATCCTGACGCGGGGCGCGGTCCGTACCGTCTGGACGGAGATCGACCCGTACCGTGCCGGCGACCTCTATCCGTCCGACCACGATCCCGTCGTGGCCCATCTGGAGTTCGGCGCCGGCACGGCCTAGCCACGGATGGTCAGGCGAGGCCGGACTTCTTCAGCCATTCCTCGGCGACCTTCTCCTGGTCCTCCTTGTCGATGGCGACGCGCTTCATCATGTCGAGAAGGTCCTGGGTGGTGAGCTTGGCGGACACGGCGTTGAGGGCCGCGCGCGCCTTGTCGTCCACCGACTTCTTGTGCACCAGCGGCGTCACGTTCTGGGCGCTGAAGACGTTCTTCGGGTCTTCGAGGACGACGAGCTTGTTCTGCTCGATGGTGGGGTCGGTGGTGAAGAGGTCGGCGGCCTGGATCTTGTTCTCGGTGAGCAGTTTCACCAGCGTCGCCTGGGCTCCGGCGTCGAACGGCTGGAACTTCTTGAATTCGAGGCCGTAGGCGCTCTTGAGGCCGACGAGCCCCTGCTGCCGCGTCTTGAACTCCGACGGCCCGGCGATGGTGAGGTCCTTGGCGACGGGCTTCAGATCGGCGATGGACTTGAGGTTGTACTTCGCGGCGGTCTGCGGGTTGACGGTGACGGAGTCCTTGTCCTCGGCCTGGGCGGAGTTCAGGATCTCGACGTCGGCGGGCAGCTTGGCCTTGAGGGCCGCGTTGATCTCCTGGGTCGTCGCGGCGGTGCTGCTCTTGTCGACGGACGTCGTCAGCAGCGCGCCGTTGTACTCGGGCATGACGCCGATGCCGCCCTTGACGACCTGGTCGTAGTAGACCTCGCGGGCGCCGATGTTGAACTTGCGGGTGACCTTGACGCCCTTCGCTTCGAGGGCCTGCGCGTACAGCTCGCCGAGGAGGTTGCTCTCGGGGAAGTTGGCGCCGCCGACGGTGACGGTGCCGCCGTCGCCGCCGCCGGCGAGCGGGTTGTCGTCACCGGAGTCTCCGCCGCCGCAGGCGGACAGCGTCAGGGCGGCCACGAGGCCGACGACCGCGCCACGGATGAGTTTCTTCATTGCTCTGTTCCTTCGGTCAGGATGAACGGGCGGAGCCGAGCAGGCCCGGCGAGACGATGAGGCGGCGCAGCCCCGCGAAGATCAGCTGGACGAGCAGCGCGAGCAGCACCACCAGGACGGTGCCCCCGACCACCAGCTGGTAGTCGCCCCGGGCCAGGCCGTCGATGATGTAGCGGCCGAGGCCGCCGAAGCCCGGGTAGGCGGCGATGGTCGCGGTGGCGACGACCTGGATCGCGGACGTGCGGAGCCCGAGCAGGATCAGCGGCAGCGCGATCGGCAGCTCGGCCCGCCACAGCACGCCCCAGCCGGTCATGCCCATGCCGCGGGCGGCGTCCTTGGCGTCGGCGTCGACCGCCCGGACGCCCTCGAAGGTGTTGACGAGGATCGGCGGCACCGCGAGCGCGACCAGCGCGATCAGGACGGGCGTGATGCTGTAGTCGATGACGACGACGAACAGCACGAGCCCGAACGTGGGGATCGCGCGGGCGACGTTGGCGAGGCTGATGGCGAGGAACCCGCCGCGTCCGGTGTGGCCGACGAGGAGGCCGAGCGCCAGCCCGATCACGGCGGCGCAGAGCAGCGACACCCCGCTGTAGTAGACGTGCTGCAGCAGGCGGTGCGGGATCCCGTCGGTGCCGTGCCACTGGCTGGACGCGGTCAGCCACGACCAGAACAGGTCGATCTGGTTCCACAGGTCGTTCATGAGGCCCCTCCCCGTGCGCGCGCCCAGGGGGTGAGCAGGCGCTGGACCGTGACGAGGATCGCGTCGGTGACGAGGGCCAGCAGCACGATCAGGACGGTCGCGGCGACGATCTGCGTCTGGAACTGGAGCTGGTAGCCGCGGATGATGTCGTAGCCGAGCCCGCCCTGGCCGATCAGCTGCCCGACGGCGACGAGGCTGATCGACGACACCGCGGCGACCCGCGTCCCGGCGATGACGATCGGCACGGCGATCGGCAGCTCGACCTGGAGGAGGCGGCGCAGCGTGCCGAAGCCCATCGCGGTCGCGGCCTGCCGGACGGGCTCGGACACCGACGCGAGGCCGTCGACCACGTTCGGGATGAGCACCGACAGGCTGTAGAGGGTCAGCGGGATCATGACGGTCGACGCGGTGAGCCCCGTGTACTGGATGAAGATCATGAACAGGGCGAGGGACGGGACCGCGTACAGGATGTTCGCGATGGTGAGCGCCGGCGGGTACAGCCAGCCCCAGCGGCGGCACAGCACGCCGAGCGGCAGCGCGATGAGCAGCCCGAACAGCACCGGCAGCAGCGCCAGCCTGAGATGGATCAGCGCGTGCTCGGTGAGCGTGTCCCGGTGGTCGGCGATCCAGGACCAGTCGATGTCCATCAGCCCGCGCCTCCGCCGCCGTCCGCCCGGGGGCCGTCGCCGTCAGGAACGTCGTCCACGTCGTCCGTGGCGGCGGTGGCGCCGTTGCCGTTGGCGCCGTTGCCGTTGCGGTGGGCCGAGGTGCCGTGGGTGGGGACGGCGAGCAGGTCGGTTCCGGCGGCCGTGCCGATCACGGCGCCCGCCTCGTCGACACCGACCGCCAGCCCGGCCGGGGACAGGACGGCCGCGTCCAGCGCGACGCGCACGGAGTCGGCGCCGACACGGAACGTGGCGCCGACCGGGGCGAGCGGCGCCTCCGACAGCGAGCCCGCGACCTGGGTGGGACGCGTCCAGCCCAGGGGGCGGCGGCCCTCGTCGACGACGAGCACCCAGTCGAGCCCCTCGGCGTCGGCGGCGTCCGCGGTCACGGGACGGACGGCGTCGTCGCTCAGCCGCAGGTCGCTCGTCCCGGCGAAGGAGAGCGTGCGGATCCCGCGGTTCTGGCCGATGAAACCGGCGACGAAGTCGTCGGCGGGGTGGGCCAGGATGTTCTCGGGGCTGTCGACCTGGACGAGCCTCCCGCCGGTCTGGAACACGGCGATCCTGTCGCCGAGCTTGATGGCCTCGTCGATGTCGTGGGTGACGAACACGATCGTCTTGTGCAGCTCGTCCTGGAGGCGGAGGAACTCGTCCTGCAGCTCGGCGCGGACGACGGGGTCGACGGCGCTGAACGGCTCGTCCATCAGCATGATCGGCGGGTCGGCGGCGAGTGCGCGGGCGACGCCGACGCGCTGCTGCTGGCCGCCGGACAGCTGGAACGGGTACCGCCTGGCCATCGAGTGTTCGAGCCCGACCCGTTTCATCAGTTCCAGCGCCCGCTCCCGCGCCTGTTTCTTGTTCCAGCCCAGCAGGTACGGGACGGTGGCGATGTTGTCCTGGATGGTGCGGTGCGGGAACAGCCCGGCGTGCTGGATGACGTAGCCGATGCCGCGCCGCAGCTCGGCGGGACGTTGCTCGCGGACGTCCCGCCCGTCGATGAGGACCCGTCCGGACGTGGGCTCCACCATCCGGTTGATGGTGCGCAGCGCCGTGGTCTTGCCGCCGCCGGACGTGCCGACGAACACCGTGATCCGGCCGGTGGGGCATTCGAGGCTGACGTCGTCGAGCGCGACGGTGCCGCCCGGGTAGCGTTTGGTGACGCCCTCAAAGGTGATCAACGTTCACTCCTCTGGGGCGCCTCGACGCCGTTCCTCGACTCCGGCCTCTGCCTGCCGTGACTCACTTCTACCCAACCGTAACCAATGGGTACGGTCAGCACGATGTCCCGGCGTGTCCGGAACCTCGGTTCCTGAGCATAACGACCTGGAATGCAGGGAAAGTAGCGTAGGTTCGTGGAGGACAGCCGAATCGTTATCGACGGCACCGCGCTGAGCTGCGCGCAGGTGGTACGCGCGGCGCGCGGGGATGTGACGGTCGCCATAGCGCCGGACGGCGTCGACCGGGCGCGGGCGGCCTGGCGCACGGCCGCCGAGGTCGCGGCGTCGCAGCCGGTGTACGGGCGGACGACCGGGGTCGGCGCGAACCACGTCGTCGACGTGGAGTGGGAGGACTCCGACGCGCACGGGCTGCGGCTGCTGCGCAGCCACGCGGCGGGCGCGGGGCCGCTCGTCGCGCCGGAGATCGTCCGGGCGATGCTGACGGTCCGGCTGAACCAGATCGCGGCGGGCGGCTCGGGCGTCGAGCCGGGGGTGCTGCGGGCGCTGGCGGACGTGCTCAACCTGGGCCTTCTTCCTCCGGTGCCGGTGTACGGCGCGATCGGGACGGGCGATCTGACCGCGCTGGCGTCGACGGCGCTGTGCCTGCTGGGCGAGCGGCCCTGGCAGCCGGGCCCGGACGGCGCGGCCGAGCGCGGCCCCGGCTACCGTCTCCGGTCGGCCGACGCGCTGGCTTTCATCAGCTCGAACGCGGCGACGCTCGGCGAGTCGGCGCTCGCGGTGGCGGACCTGCGGGAGCTGCTGAGCGCGTCGACGGTCGTGGCGGCGACGTCGCACTTCGCCGTCCGGGGCTCGGGCGAGCCGTACGCGCGGGCCGTGCAGGACGCGTGCCCGCACCCCGGCCAGCGGGACGCGGCGGCGGCGATGCGGACGCTGCTCGCCTTCGACCAGCCCGCGCCGATGCGCATCCAGGACCCGTACGGCTACCGGGCGTTCCCGCAGGTGCACGGGCCGGCGCTGGAGGCGGCCGCGTACGCCGAGCGGGTGGTCACGCGCGAGATCAACGCCGCCGCGGAGAACCCGCTCGTCGACGTCGCGGGCCGGACGGTCTGGCACAACGGCAACTTCCACACCGCCTACGTCGGCCTCGCGCTCGACTCGGCCCGCGCCGCGCTGTTCCAGACGATGGCGCTGGCCGCCGCCCGCCTCGGGACGCTCGCGGAGCCGTCGTTCACCGGCCTGTATCCCTTCCAGGGCGCGACGGAGGCGTCGTCCGGGATCATGATCCTGGAGTATGTGGCGCACTCGTGTCTGGCGGACGTGCGGCGCCTCGCGACCCCGGCGGCGCTCGGCAGCGCGGTGCTCTCGCGCGGCGTGGAGGAGCACGCGGGCTTCTCCACCCAGTCGGCCCGCGCGACGACCGACGCCGTCGCCGCCTACCGGCTCGGGCTCGGCTGCGAGCTGGTCGCGGGCGTGCGGGCGCTGCGGATGCAGGGGCGCGCGCCGTCCGGCGGGCCGCTCAGGTCGGCGTTCGACCTGGCCGCCGCCGTCCTCGACCCGGGCGTGCAGGATCGGCCGCTGGACGCCGACATCGCCGCCGCCGCGGACCTGCTCCCCCGCCTGGCCCGGCTGCACCCCTGACCTCTCCCCCGCGCGGGCCGGGCTAGCCGGCCGGCTCGCCGGTCGAGGCGCGCACCCGCAGCGACGGCTCCCGCACGACGCGGCGCTTGCGCGGCTTGCCGTCGATGACGTCGACGACGAGCCGGACGGCGGAGTGGACGATGCCGTCGATGTCCCAGTCGACGGTGGTGAGCGGCGGCGTGAGCAGCGCCGACATCGGATGGTTGTCGTAGCCGCAGACCGCGACGTCGCCGGGGACGTCCAGGCCCAGCTCGCGGGTGGCGGCGTAGACGCCGTAGGCGATCGAGTCGGCGAAGCAGAACACGGCTGAGGGCCGGCCCGGGCCGCCGAGCACCCGCGTCGCGACCTCGGTGGCGGCGGCGAGCGACTGCGGCACGACGACGACGTCGACCCGCAGGCCGAGCCGCTCGGCCTCGGCGTTGACGTGCACGTCGGCGGGACGGTCGGGGGTGCTGGCGCCGGTCGGGGTGAACACGGTGAGGCGCTGGTGCCCGAGGTCGCGCAGATGCTCCAGCGCGAGCGTGACGCCGCGGCGGTTGTCGAACACGACCTCGCCCTGTGCCTGGCCGCCGTGCAGCGCGTCGCCGATCGAGACGACGGGGACGGTGCCGGCCAGTTCCGTCCACAGCGCGGCGGACGGGTCGAGCGGCTGGACGATCAGGCCGTCGACCCGCTGGTCGCGCAGCCGCCGGGCGAGCGCCAGCTCCCGCTCGGGATCGCCGCCCGCGTCGACGATGAGGGCGTAGCGGTCGCGGGCGAGCAGCGCCCGGCCGATGCCGACGGCGAGGGACTGCTGCCAGTAGTCCTCCAGGGAGCCGCACAGCAGCCCGACCTGGCCGGTGCGGCCGCTGGCCAGCGCCCGCGCGATCGGATGGGCCTCGTAGCCGAGCTCGTCGGCCGCCGCGCGGACCCGCTCCTGCGTCTCCTCCGACGTCTGGATGCCGCGCAGCGCGTACGACACGGCCGCCGGCGACAGCCCCGTCGCCTGCGCCACTTCCCGGATGGTCGCGCGTTTGCGCCTCTCCGACATCCCCCCAACCCTAGACGCCGCCGCTGACAAAACCACGAACGCCACTTGACGGGACATCTTCTGAATCGCTTCACTGAAACGGTTAACTGATGCGGTTCACTGATCCGGTTCAGTGGCGTGTCCAGCCCGTTCGCCACGCTTGGGCGACGAGTGATTCCGAGAGGAGCGAACCCCGTGTCATCCGAGGTCCTGTCCCACCCTGGCCGATTCGAGCGCCTACCAGGACGCCCCCTTGACAAGCGCGAGCTGCGCGCGCTGGTCGACGACCTGGCGGAGCGGCCGGGGCTGTGGCGGCGGCACGTCGCGTTCTCCGGCGGGCGGCGCCACTACGCCTCGCTGTACCGGGACGAGCACGTGGACGTCTGGGTCCTGTGCTGGACGCCGGAGAACGACACCGGCTGGCACGACCACGACGTGTCGTCGGGCGCCGTCCGCGTCGTCGCCGGGGCGATCGAGGAGAACAACCCGCGCATCGGCGGCGAACCCGCGCGCACCGTCGTCGGCGCGGGACACTCGTTCTGCTTCGGCCCCGACCACATCCACCGGCTCACCGGCGTGGACGACGCCAGCGTCTCCATCCACGCCTACTCGCCGCCCCTGGACCGTCTCGGCCAGTACTCCATCGACGAGTCAGGCGTGATGCGCCGCCTGACGGTCAGCTACACCGAAGAACTCCGGCCCCCGAACTGACGGGGCCGGAGAGATCCGGAGAGAGTGGAGCCTCCGGGGGCCCGACCGGGGGAGACGGGCCCGCCGGAGGCGGTGCGCCCGGCCGAAGCCCGCTCACATCGGCCGGACGCTCACATTTCCTTCAGCGCCCGTGGCCTCGGATGTGTCACACCCCACGTCGCGCCGGGCCGATATCCGGCGGCCGGTCAGGGCGCAGACCGTGACGGCCACGGCGAAGGAGACCCCGGCGGCACGCAGAAGTCCTGCCTCGTAATAGGTGTCGGTCACCAGGTTCAGGGCGAGGTATCCGGCCACGCCCGCGACACAGAAAGCCGCGAGGACTTGCGCTGCCCAGAGCGCGATGCGTCTCGCTCCCGCTCCCGCCAGTTCTTCCCGGAGAGCGCATGCGGCGGCGGTCAGGCAGACGAGCAGTCCCGCCAGGGCCGCGACGAGCGGCGTTCCGAAGTTGACGCCGTAGCGGATCGCCAAGGCGGGGACGAAGAAAAGCACCAGCACCCAGCGCAGCCCACCCGCGATGGACGACAGCGCAACATCGGCGTCCGCACCTTGCTTCAGGCGTGACGCCGCCCAGCGCGCGGCGACGAGTACGCACAATGCGATCGCCGCGCCTGGCAGGCGTCCGTTCAGGTGACCGAGGTTATAGAGGAGGGCGGTGTCGTACACGGTGAGCACAAGGTGGCCCAAGGCCCAGACGGAGACGGCGAAGAGAAGCATCTGCGCGAACGACACCGCTGTGGGGCCGTCCTGGTCCTTTTCCTGCGTGGCCAGCCAGCGGAGGAGCAGCGGGGTCGCCAGCGCCGCGCAGACGCGGATCACGATGTCGTCCACGGTGTAGGGGTTGTGCAGGTCCCACTCGACCGTGCAGAAGACAAAGGTGTAGGAGGCCGACGCCGCCCACACCAACCACGAACGGGCCACACGCCGGTACAGGCCACGGTCCAGCCAGCGCAACACGGTCACGTACGCCAGCAGCACGAGTGGCAGTTCAAGGAACGCCTGCACCCGCAGGACGGACGGCGCAAGCAAATCCGGCCAAGGAAAACGCTCCGCGACACCGCGCATGGACGAGCCGTCGGCAAGGGCGAACCAACCCTCCGGCAGGTATTTCGCGATGAACGACGGGTCGCCGCCATGCACGCGCAACACGTACACGGTGAACAGCACCTGATTCACATAGGCGAGCGCCACCACCGCGAGGAGGAACGCTTCTGGACGCGCCCACCCGCGCCTTCCGCCTAATGCACGTTCACCTGTGGGCCGCGTCAGCCGGGGTGCGATCGCGAGGCTCAGCGCCGTTGAGCCCAGCGCCGCCGTGTCCACCCCGATCGCCGTGTCCATCCCGATCGCCGTGTCCATCCCGACCGCTGTGCCGACCCCGATCGCCATGGCCGACCAACCTAGTCACCGGTTCGGAGTTGCGCACCGGTTCCAGCGCGGCGAGCAGGCGCGTCCGCATCCAGGCGGCGCCCGGGCGCTCGACCAGCCGGTGCACGGCGTAGGCGGCGAGCAGGGACACCCCGATGACCACCGCGAGCGCCGCCCACCGGTTGAGCTCCGGATACACCGCGTCCAGCAGGGGAAGCGCCAGCTGCGAGTGGACCAGATACAGCGGATAGGTGAGCGCCCCGAGAACCGTCAGCCCCCGCCACCGCACCCACGACAGCTTGCCCGTCGCGACCAGGGCCATCACGACGAAGATCCCGGTGATGACGGCGCTGACCACGACCTCGTTGGCGTTGTGGAAGACGTTCTCCGCGCGCCAGGCGCCCCACCGCAGCGCCAGCAGGTACGCGACGGCCACGTATCCCCAGAGCAGCAGCGTCGGCCCGAACCTGTGGATCATGAAGAGCGCCATGCCCGCGATGAAGTACGGGCTCCACGTCGGTATCAGCATCACCTGGAGCAGCTTGTTCCCCGACTCGTCCGCGAAGAGCCCGCCGAACATCCAGGCCGCCATGAAGATCAGGCAGGAGCGGTAGGTGATGCCGATGCCCGCGAGGACGGCGGCGAGAACGTAGAAGTGCAACTCGACCCAGAGCGTCCAGTAGACGGCGTCCACGTTCCGGATCCCGACCCCGCCCTGCAGCATCGTCAGGTTCGGCACCACCAGCCCCGGCTTGCCGTTCCCCTCCCGGAACACGATGTAGACGGCCGCGCCGAGCAGGACGCTCACCCAGTACGCGGGCATCAACCGGACCAGGCGCGAAATCCCGAACTCCCCGGGCCCGCGTCCCCACACGCTCATCAGGATCACGAAACCGCTGATGACGAAGAACAGGTCGACGCCGAGATAACCGAACCGGGCGGCCGGCGCGATCTCCGGGAAGACTTCACGCGCCGGATCCGGCCAGGCCCCTTCACCCCAGAAACCGGTGAAGTGGAACAGCACCACGGCCAGAGCGGCCAGGAAGCGCAGGAGGTCGAGTTCGCGGAGCCGTTCCCGTCGAGTCACCGCGGAACCCTTTCGGCGCCAGGTTTCCCGCCCCGAGCCGGAAGGTGAACGGCAGATGTAGGCGAGGCCGCGATTCGCTACGTGATTACAGAGCGCGACCATTGGAAAACGACTTCGCCACACCGTCCGGGACGCGCCCCGATTCACGCGCCGGATCAGTAGGATGCGGTTCGACCTCCGAGACTTTGATGCTCCCCCGGACGACTGATGTTCTTTGACAATCTGCTGGGCTTGGAAGAATCGTCCTGGACGATGGGCGGTTCTCGATGACGTCTCGCCGCGCCCGGCGCGGCGCGGCGACGCTCGTGCTGTGCCTGAGCCTGTCGGCGGCGCTCGCCGCGTCGGGCTGTTCGGTGTTCCGGGGCTCGGTGCACCGGCAGGCGGTGGCCGACGGCCCAGGCCAGGACGGCTCTGGCCAGGGCGGCGAGCGCGAGCGCCCGCGGAGCCCGTCCGTGGTGATGTTCCTTGGCGACAGCTACACGGTCGGTGAGCGGGGCGTCGAGCCGGAGGAGACGTTCGCGTCCGCCGCGGCGCGGCTGCTCGGCTGGCAGGTCGTCGTCGGCGGGCGCGCGGGCGCGGGGTTCGTCAAGACGAGCGCCGGCGCCGCCTACCTCGGCCTGTTCGAGAGCCAGTTCGGCTGGCGTCCCGCGCCCGACCTGCTGATCGTGTCCGGCGGGCACAACGACTGGCGCGTCCCGGCGCCGCGGGTCGCGGCGGCGGCGCACCTGCTGATCGAGCGGGCCAGGCAGCGCTGGCCCGGCACGCACATCGTGCTGATGGGGCCGCTGTGGGGGTCGCAGGCGCCGCCGGTGGGCGCGGTCGCCGTCCGGAACGCGCTGAAGGTCCTCTCCGCGCAGCTCGGAGTGCCGTTCGCCGACCCGATCGGCGAGCGGTGGATCACCGGTGAGCGGACGAAGGGCTCCGGCAACGCCGCCCTGTACATCAAGCGGGACGGCACCCATCCGAGCCCGGCGGGCCACCGCTATGTGGCGACCCGCCTGGTCTCGGACCTGAAGCGGTTCGGCCTCGACCACCCCGTCCGCAAGAGCTAGCCGAGCGCGGGGCGGGCGAGGGTGAGGGAGAAGTCTCCGGCCTCGTCCGTCCAGAACTCGGCCAGCTCCATCCCGGCCGCGCCGAGTTCGGCTTCGAGGCGTTCGCGGCGGAACTTCGCGGAGATCTCGGTGCGCAGCTCCTCCGCGGCCGCGAACCGCACCTCCAGGTCGAGGCCGCGGACGCGGACGTCCTGGTCGCGGACGGACCGCAGCCGCATCTCGATCCACTCCTCCGCCGCGTCCCAGACCGCGACGTGCTCGAACGCCGCCGGGTCGAAGTCGGCGTTCAGCTCCCGGTTGACGACGCGCAGGACGTTGCGGTTGAACTCGGCGGTGACACCGGCGGCGTCGTCGTAGGCGCGGACGAGCCGTCCCGGGTCCTTGACGAGGTCGGCGCCGAGCAGCAGGAAGTCGCCGCCGGACATGGTGGCGCGGACGCCGCCGAGGAACCCGATCCGGTCGGCGGGCGGCATGTTGCCGATCGTCCCGCCGAGGAACGCGATCAGGCGCCGCTCGCCGCCGGGCAGCAGGTGCAGGTGCTGCTCGTAGTCGGCGACGACGGTCCGGACGGTCAGTCCCGGATGGTCGGCCGCGATGCCCGCCGCCGCCTCCTCCAGGAAGTCGCCGCTGACGTCCACCGGCACGTACGAGCGGAGCGTGCCGGACAGCGCGTCGAGCAGGAGGCGGGTCTTCTCGCCCGACCCGGCGCCGAGCTCCAGGAGCGTCCGCGCGCCGGTGGCGGCGGCGATGTCGGGCGCCCGCGCGACGAGGATCTCCCGCTCGCGGCGCGTCGGGTAGTACTCCTCCAGCTTCGTGATCTCCTCGAAGAGCGCGCTGCCGCGCTCGTCGTAGAACCACTTGGGCGGCAGGGTCTTGGGCGTGCCGGCGAGCCCGTCCCTGACGTCCTGGCGGAGCGTCTTGGCGAGGTCGTCGGCGGTCAGGAACCGGTCCACGTGGTTCTCCTTCAGAGCGGGTCGATGCGGACGCCGGACGCGAGGCCGGCGGTGACCAGCGAGCGGTCGGGCACGGGCGTCCAGCGGGGATCGTCGTCGAGCGGCTCGGACGAGATCCGGATCTCGTCGTCGTCCTCGCGGACGAACAGCGAGTCGCCCCAGGTCGTGGCGGCCAGGGACGTCCCGTCCGAGGCGAGCAGGTTGTAGCGGCCCGGCGCGAACGCGGTGACCGCGCCGATGACGGCCGCGAGGCCGTCTCCGAGCGGCAGCCCCTCCCGCCAGAAGCGGACGGCGAGCGCGAACAGCGGCGCGGAGTCGACGGGGGCGCGGGCGTCGGTCACCCCGACCCCGTCTCCGGCCAGGTCGCGGAGCTTGGACTCGACGCCGCCGTAGTCCTCGATCTTGCCGTTGTGGCTGAACAGCCACGTCCCGGCGCGGAACGGCTGCGCGCACGACTCGTCCACGGGGAACCCGGCCGTCGCCGACCGGATCGCCGCGACCGCGCACGACGCCCGGACGGCGCCGGCGACCTCGCGGAACGACTGGTCGGTCCAGAGGGGCTGGGCGCGGCGGAACCGGACGGGGTCACCGTCCTGGTACCAGCCGACGCCGAACCCGTCGGCGTTGAGCAGGTTCCCCTGCGTCATGCGCGGCGCGTACGCCTGGGTCTCCAGGGAGTACTCGCCGTCGTAGACGAGGGAGTGCAGTGTCTGGTCGGGCCCTAGGTAGCCCAAGTGGCGGCACATTCAGGCCCCCTCCCGTGGGGTCCGCGCGCAGCGGAAGCCGGAGAAGATCTGCCTGCGGATGGGGTAGTCCCAGTTGCGGAAGGATCCGCGTATGGCGAGCGGGTGCGTCGCCCACGAACCACCGCGCAGGACCTTGTATTCGGGGCCGAAGAAGACCTCCGAGTACTCCTTGTAGGGGAACGACCGGAAGCCGGGATAGCCGTGGAAGTCGGACGACGTCCACTCCCACACGTCGCCGAGCATCCGCCTGACCCCGTACGCCGAAGCACCGGACGCGTAGGAACCGGTCTCCGACGGACGGAGCAGTTGCTGCCCCAGGTTGGCGTGTCCGTCGGTGTAGTGCTCGCCCCATGGGAACGTGCGGGATCGCTGGGCGACGGGGTCCCAGCGCGCGGCCTTCTCCCATTCGGCCTCGGTCGGGAGCCGTTTACCGGCCCAGCGCGCGTAGGCGTCCGCCTCGTACCAGCACACGTGCTGGACGGGTTCGCCGGGCGGGACGGGTTCCGTCCGTCCGAACCGGCGCCGCATCCACTGCCCGCCTTCGCGGGACCAGAACGCGGGGGCGCGTTTGCCGCCGCGGGTACGCCATTCCCATCCGGCGGGGTCCCACAGGCGCAGGTCGTCGTATCCGCCGGCTTCGATGAACTCGATATAGGCGGCGTTGGTCACCGGCTCCACGTCGATGTAGTACGCGGGAACGTCCACCATGTGCGCGGGACGCTCATTGTCGTACGCCCACGGATTGTCGGACGTGCCCATCTGGAATGGACCGGCCTCGATCAGCACCTCGTCCGTCCCGGAGCGGTCGATGCCGTTCTGCAGCGGCTCGGCCAGGGGGTCGAGCAGCGCGGGGGCGCCTTTGCGTAGCTGGTGGGTGGCGAGCATGGTCTCGTCGTGCATGTGCTCGTGCTGGACGACCATCCCGTACACGAACCCACCCGACGTCAGCGGGTTCGCCGTGTCGAACCGCACCGCAGACAGCGAGTCGAGCACCTTGGCGCGCACGGTCCCTATGTAAGAACGCGCCTCCGCCGGTGACAGCAGCGGCAGCGTCGGCCGTTCGGCGCGGGGATGCTCGAACGCGTCGTACAGGTCGTCGATGTCGGGGCGCATCGCCTCGATGCCCGCCGCCGCGCGCAGCAGCCACAGCTCCTCGTAGTTGCCGACGTGCGCCAGGTCCCAGACGAGCGGCGACATCAGCGGCGACACCTGGCCGGTGAGGTCGTTCCCGGCGAGCACGTCGGTGGTGAGGCCGAGGCTGCGGTCCCTGACCGCCCCCAGTTCGGTGGCGATCAGTTCTTTCAGGTCGTCCTCGGTGATCGCGCCGGGGGCGCTCATCGGGGCCATGTCGGATCCTCCTCCTCGGACGGCGACAGCGGTGGTGGGGACGGCGGGTCGTCGGCGGGGCTGCGGCCGCGCTCGACGTACCGGCGGGCGTACTCGTCGGCCAGCGGGACGAGCCCGGACGCGCCGAGCCGCGGCAGCGCGTCCAGCGCCGCGGCGAAGCAGGCCCGCGCGGCGGCGGCCAGCGGCGCGTCGGACAGCCCGCACCGGGCGGCCTCCGCCCACCGGTGCGCCACCGGTTCGGCCGCGGCCTCCGCGACCCGTGAGGCGGCCGGGTCGTCCAGCAGCGCGGTCGCGACCGCGACGGGCACGGGCCAGTACGGGCCGGGCAGCGCGTCGATCATGCGCAGCTCAAGCCAGCCGCGCGGGCGGACGGGCGGGAACAGGGTGCTCAGGTGGTAGTCGAGGTCCTCTTCGCCGGGTTCGCCCTTGGCCAGCCACTCCAGGAACGACATCCCCGGGGCGGAGACCCACTCGCCCTCCGCGGTGTGCAGGAGCATGACGCGGGCGTCGAGCGCGTACCGCGTCCATGCCTCGGCGGGGTCGCCGTCCGCGTCGTCCCGCAGGACGGGCAGCGTGCGGCACGGGTCGAGCTCGGTCCAGATGCCCTGCCTGGACGAGCGCATCCCGGTCCGGCGGCCGGCGCGCAGCGGCGAGTTCGCGAACGCGGCGACCAGCACGGGCCCGAGCGCGTGCGCGAGCCGCCAGCGCCGGGACGCGTCCGGGTCGTCGGCGCCGATGTCCAGGTTGACCTGGACGGACGCGGTCGAGCACATCATCGCCATGCCCGCGTCCGGGAAGCCGCCGGAGCTGAAGTAGTCGCGCATGCAGGCGTAGCGCGGATGGTCGGCCTGGAAGACGGGCCGCCGGACGGGGTCGACGCCGTGCCCGGCGAGGGCGAAGCCGTCCGGGGCGAGCGCGTCCCGCACGTGCGCGATGTCGCCGTCGAGGGAGGCGTGCAGTTCGGCGAGCTTCGCGAACGGCGCGGAGCTGAGCTCGACCTGCCCGCCCGGCTCGTATGTGATCTTGCTCCCGCCGGCCGGTGGGCCCGCCTCCGCGACGAGGGCGCGCACCCGGCCGGCGGGCACATGGGCGGTGGGATCGGCGGTGTCGACGACGAGCCACTCGGTCTCGGCGCCGACGGTCCCGGGCGGTCCCGTCTTGAAGCAGACACCGCGAATGTGCTGGTAGACGTCGTCCACGGTCATCCGGGTCACGATCTCTCCCCACGAAACTCGACAGCGAGTTCGAGACCTTCCCTGCTTAACCGGATCAGAAATCCGACGAAATTCGTGAACTTCCTTAAATCTCCGTGAACGTCACCGTCCGCATGCGGGGCCGTTACCTTCCGTGCTATTCGACGTTTCCCCCAATCCCTGACTTCTCAGACATTGATCAGAGGCGCTAGAGTCCGACAGCCGGTGGTGTGGTCAGGGACAGGAGGACGCATGCGCGGGGACATGGACGCGCTCTACGACGCGCACGCCGACCGCCTGTACGCGTACTGCTGGTCGCTCGTCGGCGACGGGCAGGCGGCGGCCGCCGTCGGCGACACGTTCACCGCGGCCGTGCACCATCCGCCGCGCGGCGACAAGGTGCTCTGGCTGTACTCGCTGGCGCGGACGGCCTGCTCCAAGCGCGGCGCGTTCACCAGCACGGGCACCAGCACGGGCACCGGCACCGGCACCGGCAAGACCGTCAACGTGAACACGGGCGCGGGAGGCGCGCCGCTGTTCGCGGGCTCAGACCCGCTGCTGCGCGCCGCCGGCGGCCTGCGCTCCGACCACCGCGAGGTGCTGCTGCTGTGGGCGGGCGAATGGCTCGAACCCCACGACATCGCCCTCGTCCTCGGCATCGCGCCCGACACCGTCGCGCAGCTGCTCAACGCGGCCAGGACGCGGCTGGAGCGCACCGTCCTCGACACCCTCATGCGCGGGGCGACCGAGCCCCGGCTCGACCTGATCTCAGCGTTCGAAAAGGGCAGGCTGCCGCAACTGCTGGCCCGGCGCGCGCCGGCGCGGGCGCCCGGCTGGCTGCGCGAGCGGGTCCTCGCCGCCTGCGCGGAGGAGGCCACCCGGCCGCTGCCGAGCGTCGTCACCCCGAGCCCGCTCGTGGTGATCAGCGCGGAGCGGGCCCGTCCCGGCGACGGCCGCCCGCGCGGCGGGCCGGACGGCGTGGACGCCCCGAGGCGCGGCCTGTCCGGCGGGATGTCCAAGGGGCTCGGCGCGGCGGCGGGCGTCGCCGCGTCGGCGGCGGCGGTCATCGGCCTGCTCACCTCGTGGCCGTCGGCCAAGGGCGACGGGTCCTCCACGCTCGTCCCGACGGCGAGCAACGGCCAGACGAACCCTGCGTCCACGACCGGCGCCCCGCACAACCCGATGCCCGGCCTGTCCGGGTCCGAGCGCGTGCCGAGCGGGACGCCCGGCTCCCCCGACGACCCGGCCGAGCGCGCCGACCCGCGCCGGGACCGCGGCGTCCCCGGCGGCGCCGCCCCCAAGTCGCCCACGACGTCACCGTCCGAGGATCCGGACGGGGGCCGGGAGCCCACCGAGACCCCGACCGAGCCGACCACTCCCCCGGTCGACCCGACCGACCCGCCCACCGATCCCCCGACGGACCCGCCGACGGATCCGCCGAGCGGGCAGCCCACCGACCCACCGGCGGAGGGCCCGGGCACATCCAGCCCGAGCCCTACCACCAACCCGACCCCGTCCCCGGACGCGGGCCGGAACTGATCCTCCGGAACGGCGGCGCGCCCGTCACACCGCGGCGGCGCCGTCGACGGGGGTGTTGCCGCGCCGGACGAGCAGCGCCGCGAAGATCGCGACGAACGCGACCACCCCGGCGACGGTCATCGCGTTCTGGAAGCCGTCCATGAACGCCAGGTGGCTTCCCGTGGTGATGGCCTCGGCGGCCGGAGCGGGCGTTCCCGGCGGGACGGGCGCGACGCCCTGCGACACGATGCCGCCCTGGCCCGCGAGCTGCTCCGCGGCGGGGCCGGGCACGCCGGCGTCCGTCAGCCGTCCGAACAGCACGTCGCCGACCTTGGTGGACAGCAGCACGCCCAGCACGGACGTCCCGAGGACGCCGCCGAGCTGCGCGGCGGTCTGCTGGAGACCGCCCGCGACACCGGCGAGGTGCGCGGGCGCGTTGCCGACGATGGCCTCCGTCCCGGCGACGATCACCATCCCGAACGCCAGCCCGACCAGCACGAACCACGGCCACAGCTCGATGTAGGGGGCGTCCACCCCGATGCGGGCCAGCCCGAACATCGCGGCGGCGGTGAACGCCATGCCGAGCACGAGCGGCACCCTCGGCCCGAACTTGGTGGTCAGCATGCCCGCCAGCGGAGACGCGAAGATGAACACGCCGGTCATCGGCAGCATCCGGACGCCCGCGTCCACCGGGCTCATGCCGTGCACCTGCTGCAGGTAGAGCGTGATGAAGAAGACCGTCCCGAACATCCCGAAGAAGCCGAGAATGATCAGCCCGGTGGCCGCCGACAGCGACACCGACCGGAACAGCCCGAGCGGCAGCAGCGGGCGCTCGACCCGCAGCTCGTTCCAGACGAACGCGGCGAACAGCACGACCGACACGGCGAACGACACCAGCGGGACCGTGTCCCCGAAGCCGTGCTCACCGGCCTTGATCAGGCCCCAGACCAGTCCGAACAGCGCGCCGGTGAGCAGTGCGACGCCGGGCAGGTCGAACGAGCCGGCGGACTCCTCGTCCTTGGACTCGCGGATCACCCACAGGCCGACGAGGAGCGCGACGACGCCGAGCGGGGCGTTCAGGAAGAACACCGACTCCCAGTTGACGTTCTCGACCAGCAGCCCGGCCACGATCGGGCCGCCCGCGATGGAGATGCCGACCGTGGAGCCCCAGATGCCGATGGCGGCGTTGAGCTTGTCGGCGGGGAAGGTGTTGCGCAGAATAGCGAGGCTGGCCGGTTGCAGGAGCGCCCCCGCGAAGCCCTGCACGACGCGCCAGAAGATGACCATGCCGAGGCCGCCGGACAAGCCGATCAGCACCGAGGAGATGGCGAAGCCGATCACACCGGCGAGGAAGGTCCGCTTGCGTCCGAACCGGTCGGCGATCTTCCCGGCCGGGATCAGCGTGACGGCGAGCGCCAGCAGGTAGGCGTTGGTGACCCACTGAAGCCCCGACAGGCTCGCGTTGAGGTCCTTGGCGATCGCGGGGTTGGCGATGGACACGACGGTGGCGTCCAGCCCGACCATCATCACGCCGAGCGCGACGGCGACGAGCGTGAGCCACGGATGGCCGTGCCCGGATCTGGCGGGACGGCCGCGCGCCCGGTCGCGCGGCGATGTCTTGAGGGCGCCCGGGTCCAGCGTCTCGGCGCCTGGGGACTGAGTCATCAGTGACCTTCCACTGGCATGTCGGCAAGCACGGATCTGACGGGACCCAAAACTGTCACACGATGACACTTGTCGTCAAATGCCTCTCGTCGTGGAGCGACATGATTCATCTCACGACATTGGTCGCTCGCTGACGCTTGGCTGGAGATCACCGGCTGGTTACACTTCGCACATGACCGCGACCGCCCCCGAGACAGGTCCAGAGACCGGCCCAGAGACCGGCCACGCCTGTCTCGGCACCCAGCCCCCGGGCAGGCGCGAACGCAAGAAGCAGCGCACCCGGGAGGCGCTCGTCAACGCCGCGTTCACCCTCTTCGCCGAGAAGGGCTTCGACGCCACGACCGTCGAGGAGATCGCGGACGCCGTGGACGTCTCGTCCCGCACGTTCTTCCGCTACTTCGCCTCGAAAGAGGACGTCGCGCTCACCTTCCAGGAGGAGCAGACACGCGCCGTCATGGACGCGCTGGCCGCGCGTCCCGCCGACGAGCCGATCATGACGGCGCTGCGCCGCACCGTGGTGGAGATCGCCCGCGCCTGCGAGCGCGGCGAGCTCGGCTTCGACCCCGAGCGGTTCGCCTGCCTGTTCGAGATGATGAGCCAGAGCCCCTCCCTCATGGCGGGCAGCCTGGAGCACGCGCAGAAGAAGCAGGCGCTGCTGACCGACGTCGTCGCCGAGCGGCTCGGCACCGACCCCGCCACCGACCTGCGCCCCCACATCATCGCCGGCGCCGCGACCTGCGGGTTCCAGGCGGCCACCGACGCCCTGCGTCGCTATCCCGGCGCGTTCGGGTCGATCTCCGAGACCGTCGACCGGGCCTTCGGCCTCCTGGAGAACGGCCTCAACGAGCCGCCCCGCGACTGACCGGCGCGGACTCCGTCCCGTGTGGGACGCGACGCCGCGGGTACCTCCGTGCGCAGCCAGGGACGGGCGCGCGCGGGCGGAGGAGGTCGGCGGCATGGCGCTCAAGCATCCATGACGAGCTGATGCTGGACGGCAACGCCCGCCTGAACCTCGCCACGTTCGTCTCCACGTGGGCGGAGCCGGCGGCGCTGCGGCTGATGGCCGAGTGCGCCGAGAAGAACATGATCGACAAGGACGAGTATCCGCGCACCGCCGAGCTGGAGCTGCGCTGCGTCCACATGCTCGCCCGGCTCTGGCACGCCGCCGACCCGCGCCGCGCCGTCGGCTGCTCGACGACCGGGTCGAGCGAGGCGGCGATGCTCGGCGGCCTCGCGCTCAAACGGCGCTGGCGCGAGCGCCGCCGCGCCGCGGGCGCCCCCGCCGATCAGCCGAACGCCGACCGGCCGAACATCGTCATGGGCGTGAACGTGCAGATCTGCTGGGAGAAGTTCGCCACCCGGCTCGCCGCCGGGATCGGCCGGCTCGGCCCGTTCGAGACGCTCACCGACGGCGGCGACATCCCGGTGTTCGCGTTCCGGGTGCGCGACGACGCCGGCCGTTTCACGGTGTTCGACGTGTCCGCAGCGCTGCGCGAGTACGGCTGGCTCGTGCCCGCCTACACCTTCCCCGAGAACCGCACCGACCTGGCGGTGCTGCGCGTCGTGGTCCGCAACGGGTTCAGCCACGACCTCGCCGACCTGCTCCTGGACGACCTGCGCCGCGCCCTGCCCCGCCTGCGCGCGCAGGACGCGCCGCGCCGGAACGCCGCCGACCCCGACGCCGCCGGCTTCGCCCACGGCACGGAGCCGAAGCGGGCCCGCCGGACGACCGGCTCAGCGCGGCGCCCGGGGTAGGCCGAGGCCGATCATCGCGATCAGCTCGCGCTGGATCTCGTTGACGCCGCCGCCGAACGTCAGCACCAGCGCGCCCTTCGCGAGCCGGTCGGCGGTCTCGGCGAACTCCGCGGTCTCCGGGTCGCCGGGGTCGCCGTGCCGGGCGAGGACGTCGCCGACGATCCGGCCGGCCTCCTGCATCCGCTCCGAGGCGTAGACCTTGGTGGCGGACGCGTCCGCGGCGCCGAGCCAGCCGAGGTCCTGGTTCGCCGCGACCTGCCAGTTGAGCAGCTCGTTGACGCGCAGGTACGCGTACACGCGCGCGACCGCGCGGCGGACGTCCGGCTCCTCGATCAGCGGCCGCCCGTCGCGGCCGGGGGTGGTGCGGGCCCAGCGCTCGAACCGGACGAGGACATGCCCGAGGTTCCCGGCCGGGCCGAGCGTGACCCGCTCGTGGTTGAGCTGGCTGACGATGAGGTCCCAGCCTTTGCCCTCCTCGCCGACCAGCATGTCCGCCGGGACGCGGACGTCCTGGAAGTACGTCGCGTTGGTGTGGTGGCGGCCGTCCATCGTGATGATCGGCGTCCAGGAGAAGCCGGGGTCGGCGCAGTCGACGATGAGCATCGAGATGCCCCGGTGCTTCTTCGCGCCCGCCGGGGAGGTGCGGGCGGCGAGCCAGACGTAGTCGGCGGTGTGCGCGGCGGACGTGAAGACCTTCTGGCCGTTGACGACGTAGTGGCCGCCGTCCCTGACCGCCGTGGTGCGCAGGGCGGCGAGGTCGGTGCCCGCGCCCGGCTCGCTGTAGCCGACGGCGAAATGGCACTCCCCCGCGAGGATGCGCGGGATGAAGAACTCCTTCTGCGCGTCCGTCCCGTACTGGAGGATCGTCGGCGCGACGGAGTTCAGCGTGATGAGCGGGTACGTGACCGCGGCGCGGGCGATCTCGTTGGCGAAGATCGTCTGCTCGACCGGGCCGTAGCCGCGGCCGCCGTACTCCGCCGGCAGCGCGACGCCGAGCATCCCGTCCCGGCCGAGGCGGCGGCAGTGCTCCAGGTAGGCGGGGCCGAACGGGTCGTCCAGGATGGCGGCGCGCTGCTCCTCGTCCAGGCAGTTCTCGAAGTACTCGCGAAGCTCGGCGCGCAGCTTCTTCTGCTCGTCGGTCAGGTCGATGAACATCACGCCACGCCCTTCTCCGCGAGCGTCTCGCCGAGCGCGTCGAGGCGGTCTTCCGTGCCGCCGAGCAGGTGCGCGTACTGCCTGCCCCAGGCGAAGTAGCGGTGCAGCGGGTAGGTGACGTCCAGGCCGATGCCGCCGTGCAGGTGCTGGCAGGTGTAGAGAGCCTTCACGACGGGACCGCACGCGTTGCAGGCGGCGACGGCGAGGACCTCATCGGTGTCGGCGGCGCCTTCGGCGAGACGCCACACGCCCGCCCAGACGGCCACGTCCAGCGCGCGCTTGGCGATGTAGACGTCGCCGATCTGCATCGTCACGGCCTGGAACTGCGCGAGGACGCGGTCGAACTGCTCGCGCGTCCTGACGAACTCCGTGGTCAGCTTGAGCGCGCCGTCGATGACGCCGGACGCGACGGCCACCGCTCCGGCGACGGCGGCGCGGCGCATGGTGTCCCAGGCGGCGCCGTCCGCGGTGCCGCCGAGCAGCGCGCCGGGACCGGCCCGCACACCGTCGAGCGCGACGCGCGACAGCGGCTCGGTCGTCGCCGGCGGCTGCCGCGTGATCGTCACGGCGGCCGGTTCCACGAGGAAGACTCCGATGGCGCCGCCGTCCACCCGGGCGGGGACGAGGATGCGCGACGCCTCCCGCGCGTACGGCACGAACGTCTTCACCCCGTCGAGGACGAAGCCGCCGCCGTCCCGCCGGGCCGTCGAAGTGACGTCCCCGGCCGGGCCGGGTTCGCGGTACGCGCCCGTCAGGACGGTCTCCCCCTCGTTCAGCGGGCCGAGCAGCGCGCGCTGGGCGGCGGTGCCGTGCCGTCCGATCGGGACGGCCGCCAGCGCGAGCGACGCGTACAGCGGGACGGGCGCGACCCTCGCCCCCGCCTCCCGCAGGACGACGGCCAGTTCCACCGGCCCGAGCCCCGCGCCACCCGCGTCCTCCGGCAGGACGGCCCCGAGGATCCCGGCCCGGGCGAGGGCCTTCCAGGTCGCGGCGTCGTAGGGCGCCCCGTCCCGCTCGAACGCCGCCAGCCGCTCCGGTGCCGCCTCGCGGGCGAGCAGGTCAGCCGCGAGGCCCTGGAGTTCGCGCCGGGTCTCGCCGAGGTCGAAGTCCACCCATCCGCTCCCTTCCGGACAAGGCCGAAAGTAGAACAGATTCTAGTCTGTGTCCAGAAGGCGACATCCGGCCACGCGACCGTGCGTGGGCGAATTGATAACACGTTCTTGTGGAGCGGTATCCTTGGCGGGAGTACGCGCCGGGTGTCCGGCCGCACAGAAGGGATCGAACGTGACCGCAGAGCCGTCGGTGACGGGGGACGAGGCCCGGGGGCAGGCGGCCGGCCCGGAACGCCGGCCGGGGGTGCGCTCCCGCAACCAGCATCAGCGGCGCAAGCGTATCGTCCAGGCGGCCGCGGCGCTCGCGTCGCGCGGCGGCGTCGAGGCCATGCAGATGCGCACCGTCGCCGAACGGGCCGGGGTCGCCCTCGGCACCCTGTACCGCTACTTCCCGTCCAAGATGGACCTGGTCGTCGCCGTCGTCAGCGAGGAGCTCGACCTGCTCGAAGGCAGCATCGAGCGCCGCCCGCCGCGCGCGGGCGACCCGCCGCGACGTGCGGTCGACGTGCTGATGCGCGCCACCCGTGGGCTGATGCGCGAGCCGGAGCTGGCGGAGGCGCTGATCCGCTCGCTGCTGCTGTCGGACGTCAAGACCGACTTCGGCGACCGGATGACCGGGCTGCTGCTCCGCGCCGCGTCCGGTGCCGGTCCAGGCGAGGCCGCGGGCCCGCCCGCCGACGACCCGCCCGCCGACGATCCGCGCCGCCTCGTCGCCCGCGCGCTCGCCGGCATCTGGACCATGGAGATGATCGAGATGCTGCGCGGCAACGCCACCGCCGAGGAGGTCCAGGCCCGGCTGGAGATCTCCGCCGCCCGCCTGCTCATCGACCCCTGAGCGTTCGGCTCGAATCGAATCAACATTGAAATACCACTTTGAAGCGATTTATTGCTGCGGGTTATGGGTCGCTTTAAAGTCCCGGCATTGGGCGCCCAACCTCTCCCAACCTCCACCCCCTTCAGGAGAGTCACATGGCCCGCAAACACCTGCTGCTGGGCATCACGGTCGGGACCTGCCTGGCCGCAGCGCTGGCGACCCCAGCGCTCGCGGACACGGCGTCCCCGGCCGCGCAGGCACGATCCGCGGCAACGGCGCCGCGGCCGACAGGTCCCGTTGGCGAGACCGCCACCATCCAGAAGCGGCTGCGGATGTCGCTCGGATCCGAGTTCGGGGGCGCCTGGGTGAAGAACGGCTCCCGGGTCGTCGTCGCCACCACCGACGCCTCCGCCGCCCCCGCGATCAGGGCGGCGGGCGCCGAACCGAAGGTGGTGAAGTACAGCGAGCGGCGGCTCGGCGGCGAACTGGCGAAGCTGAACCGGCACTCCCGGTCGGCCGCGAAGTCCGTGACCTCGTGGTACGTCGACGCCGAGACCAACACCGTCGTCGTCAACGCCTCCGACGGCGCGGCGGCGAAGCGCTTCGTGAAGGCCAGCGGCGTCAGCGCCTCGGCCGTGCGGATCGTCCACTCGACGGAGAAGCCCCGCCTCGTGCACGACATCATCGGCGGCGAGCGCTACTGGACGACCCAGTACGGCTGCTCCGTCGCGTTCTCCGTCACGGGCGGCTACATCACCGCCGGGCACTGCGGCGACACCGGAGAGACGACGGAAGGCGCCAACCGGGTCGCGCAGGGCACCTTCGGCGGCTCCTCGTTCCCCGGCGACGACTACGCGTGGGTCGACACCAACAGCCAGTGGACGCCCACCCCGAAGGTCAACCGGTACGACGGCACGTACGAGACGATCAACGGCGCGACCGAGGCTCCCGTCGGGACCCGCGTGTGCAGGTCGGGCGGCACCACCAACACCCGGATCTGGTGCGGCCCCATCCAGCAGCGGAACGCGACCGTCAACTACCCCGAGGGCACCGTCACCGGCCTGATCCGCGCCAACGTCTGCGCCGACCCCGGCGACTCCGGCGGCGCGCTGTTCACCGAGACCGGCGGCCAGGCGCAGGGCATCACGTCCGGGACGTCGGGCAGCTGCAACAACGGCCAGGACAGCAACGACCAGACGTGGTTCCAGCCCGTCGGCGAGGTCCTGCAGATCCTCGCGCGGGACGGACGTGAACTCGTCACCGAAGACGGCCCCGGCCCGGGCACCTGCGACGGCCACGAGACCAAGGTGACGGACTCGCTGACGTCCGGCGCCAGCGACTACCAGCCGGGCGGCGACTACACGACGACGGCCACGGGCGCGCACACCGCGTGCCTCGACGGCCCCGACGGCGTCGACTTCGACGTCTACCTGCAGAAGCTGAACGGCGGCACCTGGCAGACCGTCGCGCAGTCGATCAGCCCGACGCCCGACGAGACCATCAACTACACCGGCACGGCGGGCACCTACCGGTACCGCGTCCACGCCTACAGCGGCGGCGGCGAGTACACCTTCGGCTTCAGCAAGCCGTAGGAGCCGAGCCGCGAGATCTTCCCCGGCCGCCTCTCCCCAATCCGGGCGGCCGGGGATGCCTTCCGATGTTCCGCGCGCACCTTCCCCAGTAGCCTGGCCCCAGTAGCCTGGGTCATCGACAAGCGCCCGGACGAGCCCCGGCCGGTGCCGGGACGAGCCGGCCGGATCCCAGATGAGAAGGTGTGCCAGTGACCGAGCAGGAACCGATCCTCAGCGACGGGGTCATCATCGAGTTCGTCGATGGCAAGGACATCCCCGTCCAGCACAAGGACTTCGGTGAGCGGGCCGTCGTCATGCGCGACGCGAAGAACCCGGAGGGCCCGATCCTCTACTTCACCGAGGCCGAGTGGGACGCCTTCATCGCGGGCGTCAAGGACGGCGAGTTCGACGACCTCCTGGAGGACCCCACGGAGGCCCCCTGAACCAGGCGAGCACGCCCCCGGCCGCGCGAAACGCCGCCGGGGGCGTTCTCATGCGGTGTGGCGTTCTGATTCGGTGTGGCGTTCTCATTCGGTGGGGTGGGTCGTGAGCGCGCGCCATCGGGCCAGGCGGTCCTGTTCGGTGCCGGGGGCCAGGTCGCCGAGGAGGCGGAGCCGGGCGACGCCGCCGTCGGGGTAGATGCTGAGCCGGACGCTGGTGACCTCGGGCGTCGAGATCCGGAAGCGGTGCCGGGTGTCGGGCCGCAGGCGGGTCCGCGGGATGAGCGTCCACGACGACGCCCGGTCGCCGGGAGGGCGGCGGTCGTCGAACCCGTGCAGCGCGAACTCGGCGGGGGCGTTGAACCTGAGGTTCGTGGTGTCGATCTCGGCCAGCCTGATCACGCCCGGCGCGGCGAGCCGGACCAGGGCCCAGTCGTGGCCGCCGTCGCGGCGCCGCGCGGTCTCCCAGCCCTCGGCCTGGTTGCGCGCCGGTCCCGGGTGCAGCATGTTGTTCGGCGACGAGTAGAACATGTCGGAGCATTCGACGACGCGGGCGCCGTTCTCCAGGGCGGCGAGATCGACGGTCAGCCCGGTCAGGAACTCCGGGTCGGGGACGACATGGCCGTGGACGCGGAGCCGCGCGATGCCGCCGTCGGGGAACATGGCGAGCCGGACATGGGTGAACACGCGACCGGGTTCGGCGGACGCGAACTCGTGGGCGGCGTCGCCGCCAAGGGGGCTCCTCGGGACGATCTCGACCCAGTCGGCGTCCTCCAGTTCGGCGGGCGACGGGTGGCCGCCGGCGAAACACGCCTCCACGGACGCGTGCGGCGGGAAGTTGCCCTTGAACCAGGCGGTGTCGATGACGACGCCGAGGATCCTGCCCGGAAGGCCGAGCCGGACCAGCGCCCAGTCGTGTCCCGGGCCGCGGCGGCGCGCGGTCTCCCAGCCGTCGTACTCCTGCCCCTTCGGCCCGAACGTCTCCGCCCTGAAGGCGGGTGCCCACGGGTTGAGGAGGTTCTCCTTCGCGGCGAACGACTCGTCGCTCGCGGCCATCACCGACCCCCCGAGGGTGCGGACGGCCAGGTCGGGCAATTCGGTGAAGTCGGTCATGGCGCTTCCGGTCGGCTGAGCAGGCGTCCGGCGAACCCGGTTCCGGCCGGCGCGCCGCGGAGCCAGGTGGACCGGACGGCCCCGGTCAGCGTCCGGCCCGCGTACGGGGTGATGGGATGGCGGTGGTGAAGGGCCGCGGGGTCGACGGTGAAGGACGCGTCCGCGTCGAACGCGACGAGGTCGGCGTCATTGCCCACGACGATCCCGCCCTTGCCGGGAATGGCGGCGAGCGCCGCCGGACCTTCGGACATCCAGCGGACGACGGCGTGCAGGCCGTGGCCGCGTGCGCGTGCCTCCGTCCAGACCGCGGGGAGCCCCAGCTGGAGGGACGAGATCCCGCCCCACGCGGTGGCGAAGTCGCCGCGTTTCAGCTCAGGCGTGCAGGGTGAATGGTCGGTGACGACGCAGGAGATGACGCCCGCGGCCAGGCCCCGCCAGAGCAGTTCGCGGTTGGCGGTCTCGCGGATGGGCGGGCAGCATTTGTGCGCCGGGCCGTCGGCGTCGTCGGCGGAGAAGGTCAGGTAGTGCGGGCAGGTCTCGGCAGTGACCGGGAGGCCGTCGGCCTGGGCCTTCGCCAGGACGTCCAGGCAGTCGGCGGCGGACAGGTGCAGGATGTGGGCACGCACGCCCGTCTCCTCTGCCAGCCGGACGACCCGTTCGACCGCGTCCCGCTCGGCGGACGGCGGACGGGACGCCAGGAACTCCGCGTACCCGCCACCGGACGGCGACGTCAGCGAGGCCGGGTCCTCCGCGTGCACGATGACCAGCCCGCCGAACGAGGCGATCTCCCGGAACGCCGCCCGCATCTCCCCGGCCCCGAGCGGCGGGAACTCCGGGACGCCCGAATCCGACATGAAGCATTTGAAACCGAACACGCCGAGGTCGTGCAACGGACGCAGAAAGGGGACGTTGCCGGGGACGGCGCCGCCCCAGAACCCGACGTCCACCGCGCACGCGCCCTCCGCCGCCTCGCGTTTCGCCGCCAGCGCGGCCGGGTCGACGGTCGGCGGCAGCGCGTTGAGCGGCATGTCGACCAGCGTGGTGACGCCGCCCGACGCGGCGGCGCGGGTCGCGGTGGCGAAGCCCTCCCATTCGGTGCGGCCCGGCTCGTTGACGTGCACGTGGGTGTCGACGAGGCCGGGCAGCAGCGCGACATTCCCCAGGTCGATCGTGTCGCGGGCGGGCGGCGGATCGGCGGCATCGGCATCGGCGTCGGCGTCGGCGTCGGCGTCGGCGTAGGGGATGATCGCGGTGATCCGGCCGTCGCGGACGGAGACGGCGGCGGGACGCTCCCCGTCCGGCAGCACGGCCCGGCGCGACCTGATCAGGAGATCGTCCACGTCACGGCCCCCGGACGATGTGCTCGGGCCGGACGGGCACACGCGCCAGCGCCCGGCCCGTCGCGGCGCGGATCGCGGCGACGATCGCGGGCGTGGACGACAGCGTCGGCGGCTCGCCCGCCCCGCGCAGCCCGTACGGCGCCTCCGGATCGGGGTTCTCCAGGATGTCGAGCCGCATCGGCGGCATGTCGAGGATCGTGGGGATCAGGTAGTCGGTGAACGACGGGTTCCGGACGACGCCGTCCGCCACGACGATCTCCTCCATCACCGCGAGGCCGAGGCCCTGCGCGGACCCGCCGTGGATCTGCCCCTCCACGCCGGTCCGGTTGATGATCTTGCCGACGTCCTGGACGGCGGCCAGCTCGACGACCTTGACGAGCCCGAGGTCCACGTCCACGTCCACGACGGCGCGGTGCACGCACAGGGCGAGCTGCGTGTGGCTGTCTCCCTGCCCGGTGACCGGGTCCATCGCGGTGGTGGGCCGGTGCCGGTACTCGCGGGTCTCCTCGATGACGGCGTCGCCGAGGACGTCCTCGATCGCGGCGAGCACGCCGTCCGCCCGCGACACGATCTTCCCGCCGACGACGGCGAGGTCGGTGCGGTCGAGACGGCGGGCGGCGAGGGCGAGGAGCCCGGCGCGGACCGCCTCGCAGGCCGTCTTGACCGCGCCGCCCGACATGTACGACTGCCGCGACGCGCTGGACGAGCCCGCGTCGCCGACCCGGTTGTCGGCGGGCGCGATCGTGACCTTCTGGACGCCCAGCTCCGTCCGCGCGATCTGCGCCTGGATCGTGACGAGCCCCTGCCCGACCTCCGCCGCGGCGGTGTGCACGAGCGCGGTCGCCTCCCCGCCGATGACCTCCAGCCGGACACGGGCCGTGGAGTAGTCGTCGAACCCCTCGGAGAAGCAGATGTTCTTGATGCCGACGCCGTACCCGACGCCCCGCGCGACGCCTTCGCCGTGCGTCGTCTGCGACACCCCGCCCGGCAGATTCCGCAGGTCGGACGGGTCGAGCGGCGGCGGCAGCGGCATCGCGTCCAGCCGGGTCAGCATCTCGGCGAGCGGCGCCGGCGACTCGATGACCTGCCCGGTCGCGAGCTTCGAGCCGCGCGAGACGGCGTTGCGGCGGCGGATCTCCACCGGGCCGAGCCCGCAGGCGGCGGCGAGCCTGTCCATCATCGACTCGTAGGCGAAGCACGCCTGGACGGCCCCGAACCCGCGCATCGCGCCGCACGGCGGGTTGTTGGTGTAGACGCCGTACGCGTCGATCCTGATGTTGGGGATCTCGTACGGGCCGACGCCGAGCGACGCCGCGTTCCCGACGACGTTCTTCGTGGACGAGGTGTACGCGCCGCCGTCCAGGACGATCTCGACGTCGGCGTAGACGAGACGCCCGTCCGCCGTGGCGCCGTACTCGTACCGCATCCGCGCGGGATGCCGGTGCACGTGCCCGAAGAACGACTCGAACCGGTTGTAGGACATCTTCACCGGCTTGCCGGTGTGCAGCGCCAGCATCGCCGCGTGGATCTGCATCGACAGGTCCTCGCGGCCGCCGAACGCGCCGCCGACCCCGGCGAGCGTCATGTGCACCTGCTCCTCGGCGAGGCCGAGGCAGGGCGCGATCTGCTTGAGGTCGTTGTGGATCCACTGCGTGGAGACGTACAGGTCGACGCCGCCGTCGCCGGACGGGACCGCCAGCCCGGACTCCGGCCCGAGGAACGCCTGGTCCTGGATGCCGACCTCGAACTCGCCGTCGACGACGACGTCCGCCCCGGCCTTCGCGGCGTCCACGTCGCCGACGCGGACGGGCTGGTACCGGGTGATGCCGCCGAGATCCTGGACCTTCAGGCCCTCCGGGTCGGCGATCACGGCGCGCGGGTCGGTGATCGGGTCGAGCACCTCGTAGCCGACGGCGATCAGCTCCAGGGCGCGGCGGGCCGTCTCTGGATGGTCGGCGGCGACGAGCGCGACCGGCTCGCCCTGATGCCTGACCTGGTCGATCGCCAGGACGGGCTGGTCCTCGACGTGGTCGATGCCGAACATCTTGCGGCCGGGGACGTCGGCGTGGGTGAGGACGGCGCGGACACCGGGCAGCGCGAGCGCGGCGCCGATGTCGATCGACGTGATCAGCGCCCGGGGGTGCGGGCTGCGGAGCGTCGCGCCCCACAGCATCCCGTCCATCCACAGGTCGGACGCGTACGCGAACTCGCCCGCGACCTTGAGCGTCCCGTCCGGGCGCTGCGGGCTCTCTCCCACACCGCCCAGGCGGGCCGGGGTTTCGACCGCTGACGTGGACGTCATCAGAGCACCTCCTCCGCGAGCCTCATCAGTCGGCGATGGGCGGCGGCTCCGCGGCGCGCGGCCTCGTCCTGCGGGACGGTGACGAGCGTGTCGTCGTCCACGACCGTCCGCCCGCCGACGAGCAGGCGCGCCAGCGGCGGCGTCGGCCCGAACGCGAACGCGACGACCGGGTCGTCGACGGCGGCGTGGAAGCCGTCCATCCGCCACAGGGCGATGTCGGCGAGCTTGCCCGGTTCGAGGGTGCCGAGCTCGTCCTCGCGGCCGAGGCAGCGGGCGCCGCCGAGCGTCGCCAGCTCCAGCGCCTGCCGGGCGGTCAGCGCGTCCGGCCCGTACCGGGCGCGTTGCGTGTAGATGGCCTGGCGCAGTTCGCCCGCGAGCGGGACCAGTTCCGCCGACGCGGGCCCGTCCACGCCGAGGCCGACCGCCGCGCCCGCCGCGAGCAGGTGCGACACCCGGGCGATCCCCGAGCCGAGACGGGCGTTGGAGCTGGGGCAGTGGGCCGTGCCGGTGCGGGTCTCGGCGAGCCGCTTGATGTCGGAGTCGTGCAGGTGGACGCAGTGCGCGAGCCACACGTCCGGGCCGAGCCAGCCGATGGAGTCCATGTACTCGGCCGGGGTCATGCCGAACTGCTCCGTGGTGTGCTCCTCCTCGTCCAGCGTCTCGGCGAGGTGGGTGTGGAGCCGCACGCCCTTGTCGCGTGCCAGTTCCGCCGATCTCACCAGGAGGTCGCGGGTGACGGAGAACGGCGAGCAGGGGGCGACGGCGACGCGCAGCATGGAGCCGGGCGAGGGGTCGTGATAGCGGTCGATCGCGGCCTCGGTCTCGGTGAGGATCGTGTCGAGGTCCTCGACGGCCTCGTCCGGCGGCAGCCCGCCCTGCGACTCGCCCCGGTCCATCGACCCCCGGGACGGGTGGAACCGGACACCGATCTCCCGCGCCGCCTCGACCTCCGCGGCGAACAGGTCGCCGCGCCCCTTCGGGAAGAGGTAGTGGTGGTCGGCGGATGTGGTGCAGCCCGACTTGGCGAGCCAGCCGAGACCGGCGCACGCCGCGCCGGACACGACCTCGGCGTCCATCTTCGACCACGGCCTGTAGAGCGCCGTCAGCCACTCGAACAGGGTGCTGTCGACGGCCATGCCCTGGCTCGCCCACTGGTAGAGGTGATGGTGTGCGTTGATCAGCCCGGGGGTGGCGAGGCACCCCTGGGCATCGACGCGTTCATCATCATGCGCGGACGCCGGTGCCCTGCCCGGGCCGACGGCGGTGATGCGGTCGCCGTCGATGACGATGTGGCCGTCCGGGTACTCCGCGCCGGAGACCGTGACGACATGCGCGTTCTCGATGATCATCCCGCCGCCGCCTTCCGCTTCGCCGCGAGGCGCACCGCGTCCAGGATCTTCTCGTAGCCGGTGCAGCGGCACAGGTTGCCCGCGAGGGCCTCGCGGATCTCGGCGTCCGACGGCGCCGGGTTCCGCTCGATCAGGTCGTGCGACTGGACGATCAGGCCGGGCGTGCAGAACCCGCACTGGACCGCCCCGGTCTCCAGGAACGCCTCCTGGACGGGATCAAGCCGCTCGTCACCCGGCGGCCCCTCCGCCAGCCCCTCGACGGTGACGACGCGCCGCCCCTCCGCCTGACCGGCCGCGACCAGGCACGCGCACGCCGGAACACCGTCGAGATAGACGGTGCAGGAGCCGCATTCGCCCTGCTCACAGGCGTTCTTGGAGCCCGGCAGGCCCATTCGCTCGCGCAGCATGTAGAGCAGGCTCTCGCCCTCCCACACGTCGTCCACGACCTCGCGCGAGCCGTTCACCGTGAGATTCACGCGCATCACGAAGCCTCCTTCCCCGTCATTGCGGCGGTGTGTTCGCTCCAGGCCCAGGTCAGCGTGCGGCGGGCCATCACCGCCAGGGCGTGCCTGCGGTAGTCGCCCGTCCCCCGGACGTCGTCGATCGGCGACGCCGCCTCGGCGACCAACTCCCCGAACCGCCGCGCCGCCGGCTCCGGGAGCGGGCCGCGGCCGTGCCAGTCGAGCTCCCGCGAGATGAACGCCTCGGCGGCGGTGGCGCGGCGCGGTGTCGGCGCGGCGGAGCCGAGGCCCGTGCCGACGCGCCGTTCCGCCGGGTGCAGCGCGATCGCGAAGGAGCACACGGCGATCACCATCGCGTTCCGGGTGCCGATCTTGGCGAAGTACTGCGGGCCGGTCGCGGGCGCCGTCCAGAACGCGCGGATCAGCTCGTCCGGCGCGAGCGCGTTCCGCTTCACGCCGGTGAAGAACTCCTCGATCGGGATCATCCGGACGCCGCGCGCCGCCGACTCCGCCTCGACCGCCGCGCCGGACGCCAGCAGCGGCGGATGGCCGTCCCCGGCGGGCGAGGCCGCGCCGAGGTTGCCGCCGACCGTGCCGCGGTTGCGGATCTGCGGCGAGCCCACCGTCCGGGACGCCTGCGCCAGCCCGGGCAGCCTCGCGCCGAGTTCGGTGATCAGGCGCGCGTACGGGACGGCGGCGCCCACGCGCAGACGTCCGTCGCCGGTCGTGTCCCATTCGGTGAGCTCGCGGATCGTCGTGAGGTCGAGCAGCGCGTCCGGCCTGCGCTCATCGAAGTTGATCTCGACCATGACGTCGGTGCCGCCCTGGACGGGCAGCGCGCCCGGCAGCTCCGCCTTCGCGTCGAGCGCCTCGCGCCAGGTCGCTGGTCGCAGGAATTCCATCTCTCTTGTTCCTTATGTCCACGCGGATGCCGCGTGCGGTGCGTCATCGGTGCGGACGGTGCCCTCGATCAGCCCGTACGGGCGGTCCGCCACGAAATACACCTCGTTGTCGTTGTCCATTCCGAACGGCTCCAGATCGACCAGGAAATGATGTTTGTTGGGCATCGTCAGCCGTATCTCGCACAGCTCGTCTCGTTCGTCCAATACCCGGCGGCCCATCTGGAAGAGCGTCTGCTGAAGGGAAAGGCTGTACGTTTCGGCGAACGCGTGCAGCAGGTGGTGCCGGGTCGCGCGGTACGAGTCGTCCCAGTTTCCGGATTCGGGGTTCCGGTGGCGCCATTGGGCGGTGACGGCCGTCGCGAGGATGCGGTCGTCGGTCGGTTCGAGCGTGGTGTACTCGTCCTGGGCGAACCCGTGGAACTCGCTGCCGGTCGAATTCAGGACGACCAGGTCTTCGAGGCCGGAGACGACCGATTCGGCGCCGCCTTCGCCGTCGCTGTGGACCAGCGCCGTCCGGACCTCGCCGCCGTTCCGGACGAACGAGTGACCGCCCGTGACGCGATCCCAGGAGTATTCGTGGATTTCCACGCGGGCGTGGGTGATCGCCGGCTGCGAGCCGACGAAATGGCGGCCGAGCAGGAGCCCGAAATCCTCGATCGCGTCGATGCCGTGTTTCTTGGCGAACGCGAACACGGTGTTCTTCTGGCTGTCGGTCGGCAGGACGGCCGCGTTGTCGCCGGTCAGATGCACCTCGTCCATCGCGCCGGAAAGGGAGACGCTGACGTTCACGTCCTTGATCCGGTGCCGCGGACCGGAGCGGGTGACGCGGACGACGCGCGTCTCCGCCTTCCCGTAGCGGTTGGCGCCCAGCACGATGCCCATGTCGCTAGCTCCCTCTGTAGGTCGAGTACGCGAACGGGCTGATCAGGAGCGGCACGTGCAGATGCCGCTCCGGGTCGGTGACCACGAACGCCACGGTGACCTCCGGATAGAAGTCCGAGAGGCCGGACGTGTCGAACACCAGGCGATGCGTCCCGGCGTCCAGCGCGGCGTTCCACTCCCTGACCCGGCCGTCCTCGTCGGTGCGGACCTCGGCGAGCGTCACCCAGGCACCGCCGCCGTCTCCCGCGCCGTCCGCCGTGCCGTCCGCGTCGCGCCGCTCCAGCCGGACGGTCATCCCCGCCGCGGGCAGCCCCTTCGCCGCGTCCAGCACATGCGTCGAAAGACTCACAGCTCCTCTTCCCCCACCAGTTTGACCAGGCGAAGGTCCACGATCTTCGCCAGTTCCCGCCGGACGACCACGCGCTCGGTTCCGACGTCGTTCCGCAGGCGTTCCCGGAGGTCACCGAGCATGTCGGCGGCGGTACGGCCCGTGGCGCAGATCAGGAACACGTGCCCGAAACGGTCCTCATAGGTTCGATTCCCCTCGATGAGGGCGGCACGCACGTCCGGCGGAGCGCCGTCCATGCCCGACTGCTCGGTCTGCGACCAGCCGGCCACGCGGTCGCCGATGCGGGGATGCGCGGTCAGCGCCTCCTCCACCTCGGGCCATTCGAGCCTCTCCAGCTCCTCGGCCCCGGCCGCGCGCAGCTCGTCCAGGTCGTGGAACCGCCGTCCGGCGAGCGCGGCGGTCCAGCGGCGGGACGCGCAGCACGCCGACAGGTCCGCGTCTGTGAACAGCAGCACCCTTCCCCCTCGCCGTCAGCGGTACACGTCGTCAGCAGTACACACGGCGTCCGCGGGCCGGTCGAGGCACAGGACGTCCGAACTCGCCTCCCCCTCGGACGCGACGCTTTGTAGGTTGCTACATATGAAGCTCCGCGCCCTGCTCGCCATGCCCGATCTGCGGCTGGAGCTCGTCGCCGGGGACGACGCCGAGCTCGACCGGCCGATCAGGTGGGTCGTGACCACCGACCTCCTCGACCCGGGCCGCTACCTGCGGGGACGGGAGCTCGTCCTCAGCGGGCTCGTCTGGCGGACGAGCCCCGCCGACTCCGAGACGTTCGTCCGCGCCCTCGCCGGCGCGGGCGTGTCGGGCCTGGCCGCCGGCGACCTCGCGTTCGGCACCGCCCCGGACGACCTCGTCGACGCGTGCCGCCGTCACGGCCTCCCGCTGTTCAGGGTCCCGGCGGACGTGTCGTTCGCGACGGTCACCGAGGAGGTCGTCCGGCGGCTGTCCGGTGCCCGCGCCGCCGACCTCACGGCAGTCCTCGACCGGCACCGCAGGCTCGTCGAGGGCACCGGGCTCGGCGCCGTCCTCGATCTGGTCGAACGTGATCTCGGCATGCGCTGCCAGGTCCGCACCGCCACCGGGCGGCTCGTCGCCGGCGCGGACCCCGCCGAATCCGCCGAGCCTGCCGACCCCGCCGAGCCCGCCGCACTGGCCGGGGCCTTCCTCGGCGCCCCGCGCCTGCCGCACCACGACCCCGGCCTCGACATGTCGATCTTCGCGGTCGGCGAGGGCGGCGGGTGCCGGGCGGCGGGCTGGTTCATCGCGTGCGCGGGCGACTTCGCCGACTGGCCGGCGGAGCGTCGCGCCATCACCGGCGAACTCGCCGCCATCGTCGCGCTTGAGCGGGCCAGGCTGGACGATCTCCTGAGCGCGGAAGGACGCCGCGCCCAGGAGATCGTGACCGCCGTCGCGGCCGGCGCCGTGGACGCCGGGGTCGCCGGAGAGCTGGAGCGGCTCGGTCCGGTGGTCGCGGTCGCCGCCTCCGGCCGGGACGGGATGGAGCCGGACGAGGTGCGCGCCGTCCTCGCCGAGATCCTCACCGGGGCGCGGCCGGTGCTGGGTCTCGTGGACGGCGAGGTCATCGGCCTCGTCCCGGCGGCCGGCGGCGACGACATCGCCGGCGCGATCGAGGACGCGCTGAACGCGCTCGCGCCTGGCCTGCCCGGCGGCGGGATCGCGGCGGGCGTCAGCGGCACGGCCCGCGTCCCCGAGATACGCGGCATCGTCGAGGAGGCCCGGCAGGCGCGCCGGCTGGCGGCCACCCGGCGCTCGCCCGCCCGCGTTGTCCGGCAGGAGGAACTCGCCACCCACGTTCAACTGCTCGCCGGCGTTCCCGACGACGTCCGGGAGATGTTCAAGGTGCGGCTCCTGGATCCGCTGCGCGCCTATGACAAGGTCCACGGCGCCGACCTCGTCCGGACCCTGGAGACATTCCTGCGATACTCCGGTTCATGGACGCGCACCGCCGAAGAGCTCCATTTGCACGTCAACTCGGTGCGCTACCGCATTCAGCGCGTCCAGGACCTGACCGGTCGCGACCTGTCGCGCCTTGAGGACCAGGTCGACTTCTTCCTCGCCCTCCGGCTCGAATAGGCGCGCACAGTGAACGGATCCACACGGTGAACGGACGCGAGAACGACCGGCCACCGGGACGGTGGAGCGCCACGATCGACGCTCTCGCCGCGAGCCTCGCCGCCCATCTCGGCCAGGAGGTGACCGTGGTGAAGGCGTCCGAGTACGGGGACGCGTTCTCCTGCCTCGTGCGTGGTCCGAGACCATCAGGGCCGACCTTTCAAACGGCGTGGGAGGGAGTGCTCGGCATGGGCTATACCGAGGGAAGGCCGGACATCAGCGTGTCGCTTTTCCTCTACAGCCGGGGTCGCCGGCTGCGGCTCGACGACCAGGCCGGCAGTTATCTGGAAATCGTCTACGAAGGCCCTTTCGACGGCTCGGGAACCTGGCGCGACCTGGGCTGGCTGCAGGACGGCTTCGGCGAGTTCGAGGGCCACGACCATTACGGCGGCTGATCGCCCACGGGTTCAGGACGTATGGCGGAGGAGCGCGGGGACGATCGTGTCCCACGTCCGCCGTGGAAGTTCGTTGCCCATCCCCGGGACGGTCACCAGTTCGGCGCCGGGAATCTCGGCCGCGAGCGCCTCGCCGTTGCCGGGCGGGAAGAACGCGTCGTCCTCGCCGTGGATCACGAGGGTCGGCGCGGAGATGCCGCCCAGCCGCTCCCGCCAGCGGGGCCTGGCGTCGAGGGCGGCGAAGGCGGTCGCCATCTGGTTCGCGCGGTGCGCCTTGCCCGGGTCGGGATCGGCGGGCGTCCGGTCGTAGATCCGCTCGATGTGCTCGCGTGCCTCCGCCTCGTCGAAGGACGGGCCCGACAGGTGCCGGGCGCTCTCGGTCATGAAGGCGAGCACGGAGGCGCGGTCCGTCCAGTCGACCTCGGGCGGGTTCATGAAATGGGCCATCAGCTCGGGCGCGTGCTCGGGCAGGTCGTCGTCGTTCGGACCGGGCGCGGTGGGCCTGGTGGCGATCAGCGTGAGCGTGGTGACGCGGGCGGGATGGTCCAGGGCGAGCAGTTGCGCGATCCAGCCGCCGACACCGAAGCCCACGACGTGCGCGGCGGGCAGTTCGTGGGCGTCGAGCACGCCGGCGGCGTCCGCCACCAGGTCGCGGAGCGTGTAGCCGGGGGCCTCGGGGTCGGCGGGCGTGGAACGGCCCGTGCCGCGCAGGTCGTAGCGGACGACGAACCTGCGCAGCGCGGCGACGCGTCCGCAGAGGTCAGCGGGCCAGGTGAGCATCGTGTTGCCGATCAGCAGGACGGGCGCGTCACCCGGGTCGCCGAACGTCTCGGCGCACAGTTCCACCTCGCCGGCTTTGATGAGCTTCTCCATGAAGGGTTGGACCGGCCGGGCGGCCAGAACTCATCTCTCCTGGGCGAGGGCGTTCAGCGCCTCGGTGATGTTCGCTTCGGCGGCGGCCTTGTCGATGCCGAGATCGGAGAGGACTCCGGCGCCGTCCTCGAACTCCAGGAGGGCGAGCAGGAGGTGCTCGGTGCCGATGTAGTTGTGACCTAGGCGGAGGGCCTCGCGGAAGGTCAGCTCCATCGCCTTCTTCGCGTCCGCGTCGTAGGGGACGAGGTCGGGGACGTCCTCCACCTCGGGCGGGAGCGCGGCGGTGGCGGCCTGCCGGACGGTGTCGAGCAGGACGCCCTGCGCGAGGATCGCCTTGGCCGCGAGCGCGTTCGGCTCGGACAGCAGCCCGAGCACGATGTGCACGGGCCGGATCTGGTCGTTGCCGGCCGCCTTGGCCTCGTTCATCGACGCCATGACGACGTCGCGGGCCCGCGCGGTGAACCGGGAGAAGCCCTGGGACGGGTCGAGGTCGGCGGCCTGCCCCTTGGGCACGAAGCGCTTCTGCGCCGCCTGCTTGCTGACGCCCATGCTCTTGCCGATGTCCGTCCAGGACGCGCCGGAGCGCCTGGCCTGGTCGACGAAGTGGCCGATGAGATGGTCGGCGACCTCGCCGAGATGCTCGGCGGCGACGACGGCGCTGGTGAGCTGTTCGAGGGCGTCGGTGTGGAACTTCTTGATGGCGTTGATCAGGTCGTCGAGGCGGACCTGACCGTCCGGCCGCGTGGGTTCGGTCATGCGTCAACCTTAGGTTGACGATCTCTATGCGTCAACCTGTGGTTGACGATGCCGCCGATCAGACCTCGGGGATCCGCGACGGGGCCGCGGTCGTGGGCGGCGGCGCCGGGGAGTTGGTGATCGTCGGGATGACCGGACGGACCGGCTCCTCTTCCTTGGATCCCGAGTTCCACCACCAGAGCGCGAACGAGATCGCGAACAGCACGACGATGCCGGCGAGGACCTGGACGACCGCCAGGCGATGGCTCGGCTCGCGCCGCCGGCGCCGCCTCGGGAACGGGAGACCGCCGGGACCGGCGGCGGCGCGGTTCGCGGCGCGGCGGGCGCGCCGCCGCTCGCGTCTGCCGGGCGTCCGCGCCCGCTCGCGCGCGGACGGCTCGGTGAACGTTGCGCTCTTGACGAAGTCGTCGTCGAACACGGGCTCGTCGAAGTCTGCGGCCATGAAGATCTCCGGCGCGGGGGGCGGCGGTCGGCTTCCAGGCTAGTCGACACCCCCGTAAGCCCGTCCCGCTCGCGGGACCCGGCCCGCCGGCCGAATTCTAGAACCCGTTACAGTAATGGTCGAATCGTGTTCGGTGAGGAGAGCGCATGGGCAGCCCGGTGATCGTCGAGGCGGTGCGCACGCCGCTCGGGAAGCGCGGCGGATGGCTGGCGGGCCTCAAACCGATGGCCGTCCTCGCGCACGCGCTGACCGCCGCCGTCGGCCGCTCCGGCATCGACGCCGCCGAGGTGGAACAGGTCTTCGCGGGCTGCGTGACGCAGGCGGGCGAGCAGGGCGGGCACGTCGGCCGTCACTCCTGGCTGTACGCGGGCCTGCCCTGGCAGACCGGGGTCACCACGATCGACGCGCAGTGCGGGTCGGCGCAGCAGGCCGTCCACCTCGCCGCGGCGCAGATCGCCGCGGGCGTCGTGGACGTCGCGATGGGCTGCGGCGTCGAGGTGATGAGCCGCGCGCCGCTCGGCACCAACGTGCTGCCCGCCGATCCGCGGCCGGACGACTGGACGATCGACATGCCGGACCAGTTCGGGGCGGCCGACGGCCGCTTCGACCGCGAGGTCGCGCCCATCACGGCGCCCGTCCTGGACGGCGAATGCCGCCCCACGGGCGAGACCCGCGAGGTGACCCGCGACCAGGGCCTCCGCGAGACCACCGCCGAGGGGCTGGCGCGGCTCAGGCCCGTCCTCGGCGATGGCGCGCTGCACACGGCGGGCACGTCGTCGCAGATCTCCGACGGCGCCGCCGCCGTCCTGCTGATGTCGCGGGAGAAGGCGGCGGCGCTCGGCCTGCGCCCGCGCGCCCGGATCAGGGCGCAGGCCCTGGTCGGCGCGGAGCCGTACTACCACCTGGACGGCCCCGTGCAGGCGACCGAGCGCGTCCTGCGGAGGTCCGGCATGGTGATGGGCGACATCGACATCACCGAGATCAACGAGGCGTTCGCGTCGATCGTGCTGTCGTGGGCGTCGGTCCACGAACCGGACCTGGACACGGTCAACGTCAACGGCGGCGCGATCGCGCTCGGCCATCCGGTCGGCGCGACCGGCGCCCGGCTGATCACGACGGCGCTGCACGAGCTGGAGCGCCGCGACGCCGGGACGGCCCTGATCACGATGTGCGCGGGCGGCGCGCTATCGACCGCCACCATCCTCGAACGGGTCTGAGACCCCTTGGCGCGAAAGGCGGTCCCGTTGCGGCCGGAACCCGAAGACCTCGGCGGCGGGCTGTGGAGCGTCCCCGTCCCCATCCCGGACAATCCGCTGGCCTACACGCTCGTGTACGCGGTGGACAGCCCCCGGGGGCCCGTCCTGATCGACGCCGGCTGGCAGCACGAGGACGCCTGGACGGCCCTCCGCGACGGCCTCGGCACGTTCGGGATCGACGTCCGCGACGTCCACGGCGTCGTGGTGACGCACTTCCACCCCGACCACTCCGGCCTCGCCGGACGCGTCCGCGACGCCTCCGGCGCCTGGATCGCCATGCACCAGGCGGACGCGGAGATCGTCCGGCTGTTCCACACCGCCGGGCAGAGCGGCCGCCGCGCGTTCGAGCTGACCGCGCTGCGCCGGGCCGGGGCGGCCGAGTCGGAGCTGACCGGATCCAGCCGGCAGACACCGGTCGCGCCGCCCGCGATCCCGGACCGCGAGCTGTCCGACGGCGACCTCGTCGACCTGCCGGGACGCAGGCTCCGGGCCGTCTGGACGCCGGGCCACTCCCCCGGCCACATCTGCCTGCACCTGGAGGACGGCGACCGCGTCTTCACCGGCGACCACGTCCTGCCGCGCATCACCCCGCACATCGGGCTCTACCCGTACGACACCCCGGACGCGGACCCGCTGAGCGACTTCCTCGGCTCGCTCGACAAGGTCTCGGCGATGACGGTGGACGAGGTCCTGCCCGCCCACCAGTACCGCTTCACGGGGCTGTCCGGCCGCGCGCAGGAGATCATCCGCCATCACGAGGAACGCCTGGCGGAGGTGACCGGGCTGCTGTCGTCGCGTCCGATCACGCTGTGGGACCTCACGGCGGGCCTCACCTGGCGCCACCCGTGGGCCGGGATGCACCAGGGCGCGCGCCGGATGGCCGCCGCCGAGGCCGCCGCGCACATCCGCACCCTGGAGACCCGGGGCGTCGCCCGCCGCGAAGGCACCGACGACCCCATCCGCTACGTATTGCGCTGATTTATGCCCCCGCCCCGGGGTGAGGGTTGCGTGCGGCGCGGGTCACTCCGGTCGCCGGGCCCTTGATGAGACTGGAGTCTCATGTTAGAACCTGTTCTAACTTTGCCACCCGAGCAAGCGCTCAGTTGAAGGCCGTCCACGTGTCCCCACCCGGAACGAAGGAGCCCCCATGGCGACCACGACCTCGACCGCCTCGGCCACGCGGACGTTCCGGGCTCCCGAGATCGACATCATCGACCCCGGCGTGTACGAGCGCGGCGGCATCCCGCACCGGCAGTTCGCGTGGCTGCGCGACAACGACCCCGTCCACTGGCACCGGGACCCGAACGAGGGCGTGCCCGGCTTCTGGGCGGTGACCCGGCACGAGGACGTCGTGCAGGTGTCCCGCCGCGCCGACCCGTACTCCTCCCACGAGCGGACGGCGATGTTCGAGGAGTTCACCGACGACGACATCGCCCTCTACGGCCAGATGATGCTGTTCCAGGACCCGCCGGACCACACCCGCCTGCGCGCCATGGTGAACAAGGGCTTCACCCCGCGCATGATCGGCAGGCTCCAGGACCACGTCAGGGACATCTGCCACCGCCTGATCGACGAGGCCGCCCCGCTCGGCGAGTGCGACTTCGTGGAGCACTTCGCCGCGCCGCTGCCCCTCTACACGATCTGCGAGCTGCTCGGCGCGCCGCTCGAAGACCGGCAGAAGGTCTTCTACTGGTCGAACAAGCTGGTCGCGTTCAACGACCCCGACTACATCGGCGACCGGACGGAGTCGCAGTTGCACGCCGCCGAGTTCGCGGGCTGGGCCGGGGAGCTGGCCCGCGCCCGCGCGTCGACGCCGCGCGACGACATCGTCACCAAGCTCCTGTCCCCGGACGCCGACGGCGCCCGGATCAGCGAGGAGGAGTTCCAGCTCTTCGTGATCATGCTGTCGATCGCCGGGAACGAGACGACCAGGACCGCGACGGCGGGCGGCATGCAGGCGTTCTTCGAGCGGCCCGAGCAGTGGGAGCGGCTGAGGGCCGACCGGAGCCTGCTGCCCGCGGCGGTGGAGGAGATCGTCCGCTGGGTCAGCCCGATCAACCAGTTCCGCCGGACGGCCCTCAGCGACGTCGAGCTGGGCGGTCAGCGGATCAGGGCGGGCGACAAGGTCGTGCTGTTCTACGGGTCCGCCAACCGGGACGAGCGGGTGTTCGACGACCCGTTCGCGTTCGACGTCGGCCGCGACCCCAACCCCCACCTCGGGTTCGGCGGCGGCGGTCCGCACTTCTGCCTGGGCACCCACCTCGCCCGGATGAACCTCAGGATCATCTTCGAGACGATCCTGGACCGGACGCCCGACATCCGCCCGGCCGGCGAGCCGCGCCGCCTCAGGTCGAACTTCGTCAACGGGCTCAAGGAACTGCCCGTGCGGTTCACTCCGTCCTGACCCCGGGTGTGCTTTTCGGAACACTTTTGGACGCCATGCCCAACATTGAACTCAGCGGTAACGTACGGAGGCTAAGGTCTAGTTTCATCGGCGGCATCCGGCGGATGCCCGGGCAGACGGGAGAGGTGCGTGGGCAGGTGCTGGTGTGGGTGAGGCAGGCGAGTCGAGAAAACCGCTGCGCGTCGGTCTGCTCTCCTACCGGAGCAAGCCGCACTGCGGCGGCCAGGGCGTCTACCTCCGGCATCTGAGCCGCGAGCTCGTCGACCTCGGGCACTCGGTCGAGGTCCTGTCCGGGCAGCCGTACCCGGAACTGGACCGCGACGAGATCGTCCTCACCAAGATCCCCAGCCTGGACCTGTACCGGGACGAAGATCCGTTCCGCACCCCGTCGCCCGGCGAGTTCCGCGACTGGGTGGACGTCCTGGAGTTCGCGCACATGCGCACGGGCGGCTTTCCCGAGCCGCTGACGTTCAGCCTGCGGGCGCTGCGGCTGCTGAGGCGGCGGCGGCGCGACTTCGACGTCGTCCACGACAACCAGGTCCTCGGGCTCGGCAACCTCGGCATCGCCCGGCTCGGGCTGCCGCTGGTGACGAGCATCCACCATCCGATCAGCGTCGACCGCCGTATCGAGCTGGAGGCGGCGCGCGGCGTCAAGCAGCGGCTCGGCAAGCGCCGCTGGTACGGGTTCGTCGCGATGCAGTCGCAGGTGTCGCGGCGGATCGGGCCGGTGCTGACGGTGTCGGAGTCGTCCAAGGTCGACATCGTCAAGGACTTCAAGGTCGACCCGCGCGACATCGACATCCTGCCGCTCGGCGTCGACACCCGCGTCTTCCACCCGCGCGGCGGGCGCGTCCCGGGCCGGATCGTCGCGATGGCCAGCGCGGACGCGCCGATCAAGGGCGTCGACGTGCTGCTGCGCGCGGTGGCCAAGCTCGCCACCGAGCGGGACGTGCACGTCATCGTCGTGAGCCGCCCGCAGAAGGACGGCCCGACCGAGAAGCTCGTGCGGGAATTGGCGCTCGGCGAGCGGGTCCGGTTCGTCCACGGCATCAGCGACGACGAGCTGGGCGAGCTGATCGCGTCGGCGGAGATCGCCGTGGTGCCGTCCAGGTACGAGGGGTTCTCGCTGCCGGCGGTGGAGCACATGGCGTCCGGGACGCCGCTCGTCGCGAGCCGCGCCGGGGCGCTGCCCGAGGTCGTCGGCGACGCGGGCGTGCTCGTCCAGCCCGGGGACGTGGAGGAGCTGGCCGCGACGCTGCGCCGGCTGCACGACTCCGCCGCCGAACGCGAACGTGCCGGCGCCGCCGGGTTCGCGCGCGTCCAGGAGCGCTTCGCCTGGCCGGCGGTGGCGAAGGCCACCGTCAAGCACTACCGGGCCGCCATCGCCCAGCAGCGCTACCGGCGGCTCGCGCGCGACCTCAAGTGAGGCGCGGGGCCACCCGAGGGAATGCTTCCCGCGCCCCCTGTACGGAAGGAGCACGACCCTGCTGACCGTGGATTTCCATCGGTTCCGCGTCACCCCCGGAGACCGCGTCCTCGACATGGGGTGCGGTGCCGGACGGCACGCCTTCGAGCTGTACCGCAGGGGTGCGCACGTCGTGGCCTTCGACCAGGACGCCGGCGAGCTGGACGGCGTGGAGAAGATGTTCGGGGCCATGCGGCTCGAAGGCGAGGTGCCCGCGGACGCGACCGCCGAGACCGTCCAGGGCGACGCCCTCGACCTGCCCTTCCCCGACGACCACTTCGACGCGATCGTCGCGTCGGAGGTGCTGGAGCACATCCCGGACGACATGCGGGCCATGCGCGAGCTGCTGCGCGTCCTCAAGCCGGGCGGCAAGCTCGCCGTGACGGTGCCGAGCTGGCTGCCGGAGCGCGTCTGCTGGGCGCTGTCGGAGGCGTACCACACCGCCCCCGGCGGGCATGTGCGGATCTACACGCGCGCCGAGCTGGAGGCCAAGCTGAAGTCGATCGGCTTCCGGGTCGGCGGCCACCACCACGCGCACGGCCTGCACGCGCCGTACTGGTGGATCAAGTGCGCGGTCGGGGTCGACAACGACGGCCACCCGTTCGCCAAGGCGTACCACCGGGTCCTCGTCTGGGACATCATGAAGCGGCCCCTCGCCACCCGGCTCGCCGAGCGCGCGCTGAACCCGGTGATCGGCAAGAGCGTCGTCGTCTACTTCGCCAAACCCGCCCGGACGGGCGCGGCACCGGCGGCGCCGGTCGAGGAGACGGCGGATGCGGGCTGAGACCGGCCCGCCCGCGCTGCCGGGGGTCGTGTCGACCGGCGACGTCGTCGCGACGGCGCGGAGCATCGCGGCGCAGCAGGAGGAGTCCGGCGCGATCCCCTGGTTCGCCCCGACGGGAGGCGTCCCCGGCCATGTGGACGCCTGGAACCACGTCGAGGCGGCGATGGCGCTGACCGTCGCCGGGTTCGGCGACGAGGCGCGGCACGCGTACGAGTGGCTGCGCGGCGTCCAGCGACCGGACGGGTCGTGGCCCGCGAAGTGGGTGCTGGGCGAGGTCACCGAGCCGGGCGGCGAGTCCAACCACGCCGCCTACGCCGCGGTCGGCGTCTGGCACGAGCTGCTGATGACCGGCGACGAGGAGTTCGCGCTGCGGATGTGGCCGGCGGTACGGCGCGCGGTCGACTTCACGCTCGGGCTCCAGACCAGGCGCGGCGAGATCATCTGGATGCGGCACGAGCACGGCGGGCCGTCCGACCACGCGCTGCTGACCGGCTGCTCGTCGATCTACCAGTCGCTGCGCTGCGCGGTCGCGCTGGCCGAGCATCTCGGCGAGCCGCAGCCGGAGTGGGAGCTGGCCGCCGACCAGCTCGGGCATGTGGTGGCCGCGCATCCGGAGGCGTTCGCCGACAAGAGCCGCTGGTCGATGGACTGGTACTACCCGGTGCTCGGCGGCCCCGTCCGCGGCGCGGCGGCGGCGCGGCGGTTCGCGGGCGCCTGGGACACCTTCGTCGTGCCCGGCCTCGGCTGCCGCTGCGTGTCCGACCAGCCGTGGGTGACGGCGGCGGAGAGCTGCGAGCTGGTGATGGCGCTGGACGCGGCCGGCGACCGCGACCGGGCGCTGGAGCTGTTCACGACCATCCAGCACCTGCGGCACGAGGACGGCTCGTACTGGACGGGCTGGCAGTTCGAGAACCGGCGGCACTTCCCCGGCGACCGGTCCACCTACACGGCGGCGGCGGTCGTCCTCGCGGCGGACGCGCTGGCCGACGCCTCGCCCGGCGCCCGGCTCTTCAAGGAGATCGCGGGACGGCCGCTCGGGCCGAGCGCGGCGTCCGACCCGATCGCCTGCGGCTGCGCCCTGGTCACCGTCGGCCGGGCGTGACCGGACCGCCGGGCGCGACCGGTTCGGCAGGTGTGAGCGGGTCGCCGTCGCCGAGCCGCTCCAGGACACGGAGCGACCCGGTCGCGCGGCGCTCCTCGAACGCGCCGCTCGCCAGCGCCCGCAGATAGATGTGGTACGGCGGCTGACCGCCGTCCTTGGGGTCGGGGAAGACGTCGTGGATCACCAGGGCGCCGCCGGCGGTGACGTGCGGTGCCCAGCCCTCGTAGTCGGCCTGCGCGTGCTCTTCCGCGTGACCGCCGTCGATGAACAGCAGCGCCAGCGGCGTCCGCCAGAAGGCCGAGACCGTGCGGGACTGCCCGACGACGGCGACGACCTCGTTCTCGAGCCCGGCCGCGGCGATCGTCTTGCGGAACGTGGGGAGCGTGTCCATCCGCCCGGTGCGCGGGTCGACGAGGGACGGGTCGTGGTGCTCCCAGCCCGCCTGGTTCTCCTCCGAGCCGTGGTGGTGGTCGACGGTGATCACGATCGTCCCGGCGGCTCTGGCGGCGGCGCCCAGGTAGACGGCCGACTTTCCGCAGTAGGTGCCGACCTCCAGGAGCGGCCCGGTGCCGGCCAGGCGCGTGCCGTACTCCAGGGCGGTCTCGTACAGGGCGAGGCCCTCGCCGTCCGGCATGAAGCCCTTGGCGTGGCGCGCCGCGCGTAGCAAATCCAGGGGCATCGCGGGGTCAGCGGACGCCTCGGTCTCGGTCATCGATCTCCCTCCGTCCGGCACCATATACGAGAGCCATTTCCAGGAGACGGGAACGGGAGAAGGCGATGAGAGTACGGGTCGACCCGCTGGTGTGCGAGGCGAACGGCGTGTGCGCCGGGCTCGCGCCCGAGGTCTTCGACCTCGACGACGAGGACGAGTTGCATATCCTCGAACCCGACGTCCCGCCGGAGGAGCGGGACCGCGTCCGGCACGCGGTGCGATCATGCCCGAAGGCCGCGCTGACGTTGGAGGACGCGGACGACGACGCCCCCTGACCCCTCGCTCCCCGAGACGGAGGCCCACCCCATGGCACGCGCCGCGGTACTGCACGCGATCGGCGACGACGGACTCGACCTGCGCGACGACATCTCCACGATCGATCCCGGCCCCGGCCAGGTGAAGGTCGCGATCAGGGCGACCGGAGTCTGCCACACCGACCTGTCCCTGATCAGCGGCGTGCTGCGACAGCCCCTGCCGATGGTCCTCGGCCACGAGGGCGCCGGGGTCGTGACGGCGACCGGCGCCGGGGTGACCGGCGTCCGGCCCGGCGACCACGTCGTGATCAGCTGGATGCCCGACTGCGGCGAGTGCGCCGACTGCCTGCGCGGCCAGCCGTACCTGTGCCTGACGCTGCGCACGCGGGCGCGGTCCGAGCCCCGGTTCAGGCTCGGGGACGGCAGCCCGGCGTACGGCATGTCGGGCACCGGCACCTGGGCGGAGGAGCTCGTCACGCACCGGCGCAGCGTGATCAAGGTGGCCGGGGACGTCCCGTTCGAGTACGCGGCGCTGCTCGGCTGCGGCATCCCGACCGGTGTCGGCGCGGTGATCAACACGGCGCGGGTGGAGCCGGGCTCGACGGTCGCGGTGGTCGGCGCGGGCGGGGTCGGGCTCTCGGTCGTCCAGGGCGCCAGGCTCGCGGGCGCGACCACGATCCTGGCGATCGACCCGAACGAGGCCAAGCACCCGATCGCCGAGCGGTTCGGCGCCACGCACACCACGACACCGGACGGCCTGGAGGAGGCGGCGGGCCTGCTCACCGGCGGCGCGGGCTTCGACTACGCCTTCGAGGTCGTCGGCAGGTCCACGGCGGTCACCACGGCCTGGGAGGCGACGCGGCGCGGCGGCGAGGTCATCATGGTCGGCGCGGGCGCCGCCGACGACATGTGGAGCCTGCCGACGTCCAGGCTGCTGTTCGAGGGCAAGAACCTCAGGTCGTCGCTCTACGGCGGCTGCGACCTCAAGCGCGACATCCCGCGGTTCGTCGACCTGTGGCGGGCCGGGCGGCTCGACATCGAGGGACTCATCACCAGCCGGATCGGCTTCGGCGACCTCAAGGACGCCGTCCGCACGCTGGCCGGTGGCGACGCGATCCGCCAGATCGTCCTGTTCGACGAGCGCTAGCGATTTAGGACGCACAAAAGGCCGCTTTGGCACGGCCCCGAACATCGCCGGAGTTTTGTCCCGGTCCCGTGGGGCACCCCACCGGTCGCCATACCCCCACAGGAGGAGACGCTCTCCAATGGCGACCCGATACCGGCCCCACATCAGCCTGGCCGGGCTCATCTACCTCATCATCGGCCTGATCATCGCATGGGACCGCGGCTACATCACCGAGAGCCTGGTCCGCGGCATCGTCAGCGCGCTGCTGGCCATTTTCCTCTGGTTCCTGATCCTGCTGGGCGTCGACCTGCACATCCGCCCATAGTCCCGCCTCGACGACGGGGCCCCGCGAGCCGGGCACGGGCCGTCCGCACCCCGCCGCTGGACGGCCCGTGTCCTTCGCGACAGTCCCCCGTCGCGCCCCGGCCATAGACCGCAAAGTGCGACAGAGGTTACTTTCCGCCCATGACGAAAAAAGACTGTAGTTGTGGACATGGCGGCGGCTGCTCGTGCCCGAAGGGCTGCTCCTGCGGCTGCAACGGCTGACCCTCCCGGCGCCGGGCGCACCGTCAGCCGGCGCACTGGCAGCCGGCGCCCTTCCCGGACGTCGGCGTCCAGTAGCGCAGCAGGCCCTTACGCCGGTCCTCCAGCACACCGCGGGGTGGGCGCGACGAGCTCCGGCATGATGCTCGCCTACTCCGGGACGGGCGCGCGCCAGAGCAGCGGGCTCTCGGCGCGTGTGCCGGAGACGGTCCCGGTGGCCAGGACGGTGGAGTCGAGCGTGGTCAGCGCGGTGAGCCGCTGGTCGCCCGGCCCGGACAGGCCGGGGACCTCAAGGCGGCTCCACGTGACGCCGTTCGCCGACGCGAGGACGACCGCGTCCCGCTTCGAGGTGCTCGCCGCCGCGACGAAGCCGTCGCGCGTGGCGGTGACGGCGGTGGCGGTGATGTCCGCGCCGAGGGCCCGCGGCGTCCAGGTCGTCCCGCCGTCGGCCGAGACCAGCACCGCGGCGCCGGCGCCGATCGCCACCAGGACGTCGCCGTGCGCGGCGACCTCGGTGAGCGGGCCGGTGGTGAGCGGGCCGGTGGTGGGCGGGCCGGTGGTGGGGCCGGACGGGAGCTTGGCGGGTGTCCACCGGACGCCGTCCGTGGACGTCCACACGGCCGGTGCCTTGCCGCGGCCCCCGACCGCCACGTACCTGCCCGCCGTCGCCGTGACGTCGGCCGGTGCGCCGCCGATGGGGACGCGCCGCCACGCTTTGAGGTCGGCCGAACGCCACGCCGCGCCGGCGCCGACCGCGACGTAGCCCGCCCGCCCCGTGGTGGCGGCCACGGGCGGCGGCCCGGCGGGGAACGCCGACCTCCGCCAGGTCTGGCCGTCCGGCGAGGTCAGCGCGAGCGGGCCGGGAGCCGCGCCGGACGCGCGCCCCACGGCGAGCCAGCCCTTGCCTCCGTGGACGACGTCGGAGAGCCAGCCGCCGGTTGCGGGGAATCGGGCCCGCGTCCACGCGCGGCCGTCGGGGCCGGTCCAGATCGCGGTTCCGCCGTTGGTGCTGCCCACCGCGACGGCACGGCCGGGCGTGACGGCGAGCGATCTGATCGCGCGTTCCGGACGGACGGCGCCCGGCACGGTCCGCAGGTCGACGCCGGACAGGTAGGCGTCGTTGCCCTGCCGCCCGGAGATCACAAGCGTCTGGATGGAGAAGGTCAGGCCGGTGCTCTCCACCGCCGCCGGGACGGTGCCGCCCGGCCGCCAGGTGCGGCCGTCGTCGCTCCGCAGGACGTCGCGCGCGCCCTTCTCGCCCCGCACCAGGACGGCCAGGGCGCCGTCTCCGCCGAACCGCTCGATGCCGTGCCCGCCGAACCGGCTCGCGGCCCGCCATGTCCGGCCGTCGGCCGAGGTGAACAGGACCCCGGACAGCCGCGTCCTGCGCTTCTTCTTCCGCCCGGTCGTCAGCCTCGCCTCGCGGACGGTCGCGAACTCGCCGCGCGCGCCGACCGTCAGGCCCTTCGTCGGACCGTACGAGCCCTGGCCCTGCGGGACGGTCACGGCCGTCCAGGTGCGCCCGCCGTCCGCCGACCGCCACAGGCCCTCGGCGCGCACGGTGCGGGTGACCTTCTTCCGGCCCTTCTTCGCGGTGACCTTCCTGGCGTAGGTCCCGTGCGCGACCAGCACGTTCCCCCGAGCGGCGACGCGGTCGAGGCTGGTGACCCCCTTCGGCCCGCCGAGGCGCCGCCACGCACGGCGGTCGGACGAGGTCCAGACGGCGGCGCGGCCAGCCGCCGTGCCCACCGCGACGAACCCGCCGACGTCGATGTGGGTCAGCGCGTGCACCGTGTCGGACGGCGTGAACGGCGCGCCGAGCGGCCACCTCGTCCACGCGGCGCCGGTCTCGCTCGTCCACGCCACCGGGCCGCCGCCGGACGACCGGCCGAGCGCCAGCCAGTTCCCGGCCCAGCCGGTGATCTGGCGGGGAACGTCGCCGCGCGGGTACGCCGAGCCGTCCGCCGACCGCACCTCGGCGACCGACCACGCACGCCCGCCGTTAAAGGAGACGAGGAACCGGGGCAGCTCCCCGCCGGGGACGCCGTCGCCCTCGGTGCCCGCGGCGATGACCTTCCCGCCGGAGGAGGCGACGGTGGTGAGCTCCTGGACGAGCCCGTCGGTCGTGGCGGCCGGGTCGGGGGCGAACAGCGCGTCCGCCTCCACCGCGCCGGGGACGGCCGGCGGCGCGGCGGGCCGGTCGTCGCCGTCCCGGGACACGCCGACGACCACGCCCCCGGCGACCACGGCGAGCCCCACCCCGACGGCCAGCCGTGAGCGCAGCCGCGGCAACGTCTCGGGAGCGGGCCTCGGCGGCCCCGCCACCAGCACGTCTTCGGGATCGGGCTTCGCCCTGCCCGCGGGTTCGCGCCGAACGGGCCGGGGCTTGGCGGGTTCCGGCGGGGCGGACTTCGGGGCGGCGGGTGCCTCGGCGGGACGGGCGGCGCGCTCCCGGGGCGGGGCGCCGTGGCCCCAGCGCAGCCCGGCGGCGCGCCACGCCTCGTACGCGCGCTGCCAGGGCGACAGCGTCGCCGGCATGCCCGCGAGATCGCCGGCGACGCCGAACGTCAGCCGCCGCCGGACCTGGCGGGAGCCGGGCGGCTCCGCCTCGGCCGTCCGCCGGGCCTCGTGCCGCTCCGGGGTGCTCGCCGTCACACGCGCTCCTTCACGATCCTCTCGGACCACCATCAAATCGCGCCACGCTGGTCCATGTACGGACATCCGCGTGAACGGCCGCCGATGGGGCCGCGGGAGCGTTCTATCACCTCACGCCCGGTGTATAACGATCTTTCGCTTCGATCGATCCTTTGTAGGCATAACCATGGATATTCACGACCGGTACGGCCGGACCGGCGTCGCGGTCGCGGCCGCGGTCCGACGCGCGATCTTGCCTGCCGGTCCGCCGGACTTCCGTCCGCTAGATTCGGAAGCGGCCAGCACCGAGGGGGGACGATCGATGGGCGGGACGCTCGGCCGCGCGCACGGTCCGTACACGCTGTACGACCTGGACGCGCTCCCCGAGGACGGCCGCCGCTACGAGCTCGCCGACGGCTGGCTGAACGAGCTGCCCGGCGACCTGTGGCACGACCACGCGGCCGACCAGCTCAGGGCGATCCTCAAGGAGGCGGCCCGGCAGGCGGACGCCGACGTCCACATCGCCGGGGCCCCGCAGGACGTGACCACCCCGGCGGGCATCCGCAAGCCGGACGTGTTCGCCGTGACCCGCGACACCGCCCGCGCCGCCCTGGAACGCCAGACCCGCACCTACTACGGCCCCGACCTCCTCCTGGTCGCCGAGGTCGTCACGCCCCGGACCGTGAACGAGCAGATCGACCGCGTCCGCAAGGTGGACGAGTACGCCGCGACCGGCATCCCGCACTACTGGCTCGTCGACCTGGAGCCGCGCCCCGCCATCACCCTCCTCGAACTCGCGGACGGCGGGTACGAACTGGCGGGCAGGGCCCGCTCCGGCGAGACGATCACCCTCGACCGCCCCTACCCCATGGCCTTCGACCCGGCCCGCCTCTCCGAAATGGACTGACCCGCGCGGCCGGTGCGGGAGACTGAAGCCGCGTAATCGATCAAAAGGGGTCGATCGAAGAGGGGTCGCGATGGCGGAGGTCATGCGGGCGGTTCGGCAGGACGTTGCCGGCGGGCCCGAGGTGCTCGGGGTGGTCGAGGTCGAGCGGCCGGAGCCGGGGCCCACCGAGGTCCTCGTGCGGGTGCGGGCGGCGGGCCTGAACCCCACCGACTGGAAGCACCGTGCGGGCGGCGGGTTCCTCGTGCCGCCGTTCGTCCTGGGCTGGGACGTGTCCGGCGTGGTGGAGAAGGTCGGCGTCGGCGTGACGCTGCACAAGCCGGGCGACGAGGTGTTCGGGATGCTGCGGTACCCGTTCGGCGGCGGCGCGCACGCGGAGTACGTCGTCGCGCCTTCGCGGACGTTCGTGCTCAAGCCCCCCGAGATCGACCACGTGCAGGCCGCCGCGCTGCCGCTGGCCGGGCTGACCGCGTGGCAGGCGCTGGTCGACACGGCGAAGGTGATCCACGGGCAGCGGGTGCTGATCCATGCCGCGGCGGGCGGCGTCGGGCATCTGGCCGTGCAGATCGCCAAGCACATGGGCGCGCACGTGATCGGCACGGCGAGCGCCCCCAAGCACGACTTCCTGCGCGGGCTCGGCGTGGACGAGCCCGTCGACTACCGCGAGGTCGACTTCGCCGAGGTCGTCGGCGACGTCGACATCGTCCTCGACACCATCGGCGGCGACTACGGGCCGCGTTCGCTGCGCACCCTGCGCCCCGGCGGGGTGCTGGTGTCGCTGGTGCTCAGCAGGCTCGACGCGATGGACGCCGACGCGGCCGGGGTGCGCGCGGAGTCGCTGCTGGTCGAGCCCGACTTCCACGCGATGACCTGGCTCGCCGCGCTCGCGGAGGCCGGTTCGCTGCGCGCCGAGATCAACTCGGTGTTCCCGCTGGAGGACGCCGCGAAGGCGCACGAACTGGGCGAGACCGGACGCGTCTCCGGCAAGATCGTCCTCACCGTCGGCTGAGCCGCCGGCCGAGCCGCCGGACGGGGCCGCGGCGGGTCTAGGCTCGGTCGCGTGCTGCTACTGACGACGCTCGAAGCCTGGCGGGCGCAGCCCGGGCCGCGGTTTGTCCTGTCCGACGCGGGCGCGGTGTGGGCGCCGGACGACGACGCCGGGGCGCTGGCCGTCGCCGACGACGTGTTCACCGGCGGTCAGGTCGTCGCGATCACGCTCGACCCGGAGCCCGGCGCGATGCCGCCGCGCGGGGTGGTCGACCGGACGGCGGCGTCCCGGGTCCGGTACGCGCGGCGCGGCCCGGACGGCCGGCACGCGGCGCTGCTCGACCGTCCCGCGACCGCCGACGCCCTCGACCTGCTGCCCCACCCGGAGGGCGGCTGGTTCCGGGAGACCTGGCGGTCGGATACGACCTTCACGCCGGACGGCTACCCGGGCGAGCGGGCCGCCGCCACCGGTATCTACTTCCTGCTGCCGCCGGGCGAGGAGTCGGTGTGGCATGCCGTCCGGTCCGCCGAGGTGTGGCTGTGGCACCGGGGCGGGCCGCTGGCGCTGTCGCTCGGCGGCGACGGGGAACGGCCGTCCGAGGCTCCGGAGCCGGTCACGCTGGGCCCCGACGTGACCGCCGGGCAGGTGCCGCAGGCCGTCGTCCCGCCCGGCGTCTGGCAGTCGGCGCGCCCGGCCGGGCCGGAGGAGGTGCTGGTCAGCTGCGTGGTCGCGCCCGGCTTCGACTTCGCCGACCTGAGGTTCGAGCACTGATCGCATGGCACCCACGCTCGGCCTCTGAGCTGGGCGCGCGACCCGCCGGGTGCACGGAAGCGGTCGTGCCGCCCCCGTGCGTGGCCTCACAGGGGCGGCACGCCGCAGGTCAACCGGGCGAGAACGCGGCGTCGAACGCGGCGGACGGCGGCTCCAGCGCGTTGAGCGCGCGGACGAACTCCAGCGCCTCGGGCGCGCCGCGCAGCCGGTCCATTCCGGCGTCCTCCCATTCGATCGAGATGGGGCCGCCGTAGCCGATCGAGTTGAGGGCGCGGAACACGTCCTCCCACGGGACGTCGCCGCGCCCGGTGGAGACGAAGTCCCAGCCGCGCCGCAGGTCGCCCCATGGCAGATGGGACGACAGCCGCCCGCGACGCCCGTCGCCCGTGCGGACCTTGGTGTCCTTGCAGTCGACGTGGTAGATCCGGTCGCGGAAGTCGAACAGGAAGCCGACCGGGTCGAGGTCCTGCCAGACGAAGTGAGACGGGTCGAAGTTGAGCCCGAACGCGGGCCGCCGCCCGATCGCCTCCAGCGTCCGGACGGTCGTCCAGTAGTCGTAAGCGATCTCGCTCGGGTGCACCTCGTGCGCGAACCGCACTCCGGCCTCGTCGAACACGTCCAGGATCGGGTTCCACCGGTCGGCGAAGTCGGCGTAGCCGCGCTCGACCATCGCGTCGGGCACGGGCGGGAACATCGCGACCGTGTGCCAGATCGACGAGCCGGTGAACCCGACGACCGTGTCGACGCCGAGCGCGGCGGCGGCGCGGGCGGTGTCCTTCATCTCGGCGGCGGCGCGGCGCCGGACGCCTTCGGGTTCGCCGTCGCCCCAGATGCGCGGCGGCAGGATCGCCTGGTGGCGCTCGTCCGGAAGGTCGCAGACGGCCTGCCCGACGAGATGGTTGGAGATCGCCCACACCTGCAGGCCGTGCTCGGCGACGATCTCCAGCCTGCGCGGGACGTAGGCGTCGTCGGCGAGCGCCCTGCCGACCTCGAAGTGGTCGCCCCAGCAGGCGATCTCCAGGCTCTCGTAACCCCAGCCGGACGCGAGCCGGCAGACCTCCTCGAACGGCAGGTCCGCCCACTGGCCGGTGAACAGCGTGATCGGTCGTGCCATCTCTCATTCGCTCCCTTCGCCGCTCGAAGCCTCGACGTCGACCCAGCGGCGCGACGCGGCGCTGTCGGCCACCGCGGCGAGGACGCGCTGCACCTGGAGCCCTTCGGCGAACGAGGGGCTCGGATCGGTACCGTCCGCGATGGCGGTGAGCAGGCAAGCGATCTGGTGGGTGAACGTGTGCTCGTAGCCGAGCAGATGGCCCGGCGGCCACCACCGTCCGGCGTACGGATGGACGGGCTCGGTCACGACGATCCGCCGGAAACCGGACGTCGCGGCGCCGTCGTCCGCGTCGTAGAACCACAGCTCGTTCAGCGACTCCAGGTCGAACGCCAGCGCGCCGGACGAGCCGCTGACCTCGATGCGCAGCGCGTTCTTGCGTCCGGTGGCGAACCGGGTGGCCTCGAACGTGGCGAGCGCGCCGCCGCCGGTGCGGCCGATGAACAGGGCGGCGTCGTCCACCGTGACGCGGGCAGTGCCGCCGCCCGGCACCGGACGCTCCGGGACGAACGTGTCCAGCAGCGCCGACACCCCGGCGAGCGGCTGCCCGGTGATGAACTGCGCGGTGTCGACGATGTGCGAGGCGATGTCGCCGAGCGCGCCCGACCCGGCCCTGTCACGGTCCAACCGCCAGCTGTGCGGGGCCTGCGGGTCGGTGAGCCAGTCCTGGAGGTACTGGGCGCGGATGTGCCGGACGGTCCCGATGCGGCCCTCGTCCACCAGCCGGCGGGCGAGCGTGACCGCCGGGACGCGCCGGTAGTTGAACCCGATCATCGACCGGACGCCGCGCGCCCGTGCCCGCTCGGCCGCGGCGGCCATCGCCTCCGCCTCCGCGACCGTGTTGCCGAGGGGCTTCTCGCACAGCACGTGCTTGCCCGCGTCGAGCGCGGCGACGGCGATCTCGGCGTGGGTGTCGCCCGGCGTGCAGATGTCGACGATCTGGACGTCGTCGCGGCGGAGCAGTTCCTTCCAGTCGGTCTCCACCGACGCCCAGCCGAGCGACTCGGCCGCCGCGGCGGCGCGCCCGGCGGACCGTCCGGCCAGGGCGGTCATGACGGGCGTGACCGGCGGCCCGAAGAACGGCCCGACGCTGCGCCACGCCTGCGAGTGGGCGCGCCCCATGAACGCGTGCCCGACCATCCCGACTCCGACCGTCGTCGTCATTTCTGCTCCCCTGGTGTGTCCGGCCGGCGCGCCCGCCCCCCGCCGGGCGGGCGCGCCGGCGCCCCCGCGTCTCAGGACTCGAAGCCGAGCGGCATGTAGCGGTCGACGTTGTCCTTGGTGACCGTCTCGGACGCCAGCGTGATCGACTGCGGCACCTGCAGCTCGACCAGGTCCGCCATCCCCCTGCCCTGCGCGATCAGCCGGCCGAGCTTGATCGCGGACGCGGCCATCGTCGGCGGATAGGTCACGGTCGCCTCCAGCACCCCGCCCGACCTGATCTCCCGCATCGCGTTCGCCGAGCCCGCGCCGCCGACCATGAAGAACTCCTCGCGCCCCGACTGCTTGATCGCGGCGAGCACGCCGACGCCCTGGTCGTCGTCGTGGTTCCACAGCGCGTCGATCTTCTTGTGCGCGCGCAGCAGGTTGGACGCGACCTGGTTGCCGGACTCGACGGTGAACTTCGCGTCCTGCTTCGCGGTGACGGTGAAGCCGTACGACTTCAGCGCGTCGGCGAAGCCCTTGCTGCGGTCCTGGGTCAGCGGCAGCGTCGCGATCCCCTGGACCTCGACGATCACCGGGTCGGCGACGCCCTTGTCCTTGAGCTTCTTACCGACGTAGTGGCCCGCGGAGACGCCCATGCCGTAGTTGTCGCCGCCGATCCACGCCCGGTACGACAGCTTGTCCGGGAAGACGCGGTCGAGGTTGACGACGGGGATCCCGGCGTCCATCGCCTTGCGGGCGACCTGGTTGAGCTGCTCGCCGTCGTTCGGCAGGATCACCAGCGCGCCGACCTTCGCGCGGATCAGCGAGTCGACGGCGGAGATCTGCTGGTTGATGTCGTTGGTCGGCTCCACCGGCTTGAACGTCACGTCCGGGTATTTCTTGGCCTGCGCCTCCGCGTTCTTGGCGATCGCCGCGATCCAGCCGTGGTCGGCGGCGGGCGCGGAGAACCCGAGCGTGACCTGCTTGCCCCGCTTGTCGTTGTCGCCGCCGAGCGTCCCGGCCTGCGCGGCCGGCGCCGGATCGTCCTCGCTGTTGCCGGTGCAGGCCGCGGCGAGGGTGCCGGCCGCGACGGCCGCGCCGCCGAACAGCACCCCTCTGCGGGACGGACGGGATGTGTGGTCGCTCATGACGCGCTCTCCTGGTGGGGGGTGGGACGGGGTGGTCAGGCGGGCGAGCGGAGCCCGCGGCGCTGCAGCAGCACGGCGACCGCGATGATCGCGCCCTTGGCGATGAGCTGGTCGCTGGTCTGCAGGCCGTTGAGGATGAACAGGTTCGTGATGAGCGTGAACATCAGCACGCCGAGGATCGACCCGGCGACGGAGCCGCGCCCGCCGGTGAGCAGCGTCCCGCCGATGATGACGGCGGCGATCGCGTCGAGCTCGTACAGGTCGCCGTGGGTGCTGGAGCCGGTGGTGGTCTGCGCCATGATGATGATCGCGGCGATCCCGCAGCAGAACCCGGACAGCGCGTACAGCAGCAGCGTGTGCCTGCGGACGTCGATCCCGGCGAGCCGCGCCGCCTCCCGGTTCCCGCCGACGGCGAACGTCCGGCGGCCGAACGTGGTGCGGTTGAGCAGCACCCATCCGGCGACGGCGACGGCCGCGAAGATGTACACGACCAGCGGCAGCCCGAGCACCTTCGTCGTGGACAGCTTCTCGATCGCGTCGTTCTCCGGGCGGATCAGCTGCGTCCTGCGGTCCGACATCCGCTGCGCCAGGCCCCGCGCGGCGACGAGCATCGCGAGGGTGGCGATGAACGGGACCATCCGCCCGTAGGAGATCAGCAGCCCGGTCACGACGCCGGACCCGGTCCCGACGAGGATCGCGCACATCGCCATGACCGCGGGGCCGTACGACTGCGTCGCGACCGTCGTCGCCCACACCGACGCCAGCGCCATCACCGACCCGACCGACAGGTCGATCCCGCCGCCGATGATCACGAAGGTCTGGCCGACGGTGATCACGCCGATGGTGGCGGCGAGCACGAGGATGCCGACCGCGTTCCCGGACGTCGCGAAGCTGTCCCGCTCGGTGAGCAGGCCGACCGCGCACAGCAGCGCCAGCGCCACGACCAGCCCCAGATGCCGGATCTCACCGGCACCGGCCGGCGGAACGTTCCCGACCTTCTTGGTCAAGGCGACCAGGCCCCCGCCGGACCGGTCCAACCCCGCGCCTTTCCGGGGGGTCTGGGGGGTCGCCCCCTCAGAATGAGGCGCCTTGGTCACAGCGCGCTCCCTTCCATGATCATGTTGAGCACGGCGCGCTCGTCGAGGTCGCGGGCGTCGCCGGTGTGCACGATCCGTCCGTCCCGGACGACCAGGACCCGGTCGGCGAGCCCGAGCACCTCGGGGACCTCGCTGGACACCAGCAGGACCCCGATCCCGCGCCCGGCCAGCTCGCGGATCAGCGCGTACAGCTCGGCGCGGGCGCCGACGTCGACGCCGCGGGTCGGCTCGTCCAGGATCAGCAGCCGCAGCCCGGCCGCGTCCTTGCCGGTGGTGTCCTTGCCGGTGGCCCCGAGCAGCCAGCGGGCTAGGACGACCTTCTGCTGGTTGCCGCCCGACAGCGTCACGACGGGACGGCCCGGATCGGGCGGGCGGATGTCGAGCGCCTCGATCTGGCGGCGGACCGCGGCGAGCTCGCGGCGCCGGTCGAGCCAGCCGAACGACGCGTACCGCGACAACCCGGCGACGCTGACGTTCCCCGCGACGGTCTCGTCCGGCAGCAGCGCCTGGCTCTTGCGCTCCTCCGGCGCCATGCCCATGCCGCGCCGCACCGCCGCGCCCGTGTCGCCGGGACGGACCGGACGCCCGTCGACGAGCACCCGCCCCCGCGCGGGCCGCCGCGCCCCGTACACGGTCTCCAGGATCTCCGAGCGCCCGGACCCGACGAGCCCGGCCAGCCCGACGATCTCGCCCGCGTGGACGGTCAGCGACACGTCCTCGAACGATCCGGGCAGCGTGAGGCCCTCGACGCGCAGGATCTCGGGCCGGTCGCGGCGCGGCTCGTCCGGACGTTCCGGGAAGACGTACTCGACGTCGCGTCCCGTCATCAGCGACACGATCTCGCCGGTGGACGTGGTGCGCGCGGGCAGCCCGACCGCGACGGCCCGGCCGTCCTTCAGGACGGTCACCCGGTCGCCGATCTCGCGAATCTCCGCCAGCCGGTGCGAGATGTAGACGACCGCGACGCCCGCGCCGGTCAGCTCCCGGATGATGCGGAACAGGTTGCCGACCTCGTCGTGGGCGAGCGCGGCGGACGGCTCGTCCATCACGATGAGCCGGGCGTCGTGCGACAGCGCGCGGGCCATGCTGACGACCTGCTTGCCCGCCGCCGGGAGCCGTCCGACCTCCCGGCGCGGCGGGATCTCGGCGTGCCCGAGCCGGCCGAGCAGCGCCCGCGCCGCCCGCTCGGTGTCGCCGCGCCGGGTGAACCCGAACGTGGCCTTCTCGTGCCCGAGGAAGATGTTCTCCGCGACGGACAGGCCGTCCACCAGGTCCAGCTCCTGGTAGATGGTCGCGATGCCCGCCCGCATCGCCGCGGTCGGCCCTGCGAGCCACACCGGCGCGCCCGCGAAGACGATCTCGCCCGCGTCCGGCTGGTGCGCGCCCGCGAGCACCTTGATCAGCGTCGACTTCCCGGCGCCGTTCTGCCCGAGCAGGCAGTGCACCTCTCCGGACCGCACGTCGAGATCGACGCCGTCCAGCGCGCGAACACCGGGAAACCCTTTGACGATCCCCCGCATCACCAGCAGCGGCTCGGGGGCGGGGACGGACGAGCCCATCGGGCCCTGCTTTTCTGGGGGACGACCCCCAGACCCCCGGGGCGGGAGGCCCGAAGATCCTCGCTTCGCTGCGGTCATCGGGCCTCCTCAGGCGGGGGCGGCGGAGAAGACGTGGTCGCTGATGAGGCGGGCGCCGCCGACCACGCCGGCGGTCCCGGCGAGCTCGGACAGCACGATCGGGAGGTTGCCGGTCGCGAGCGGCGCGGACCGGCGGTAGACGACGCTGCGGATCTCGGCGAGCAGCGCGTGGCCGAGCCCGGCGACGCCGCCCGCGATGATGACCAGGCCCGGGTTGAAGAAGCTGACGAGCCCGGCGAGGACCTGCCCGACATGCCGCCCGCCCTCCCGGATGAGCCGGACGGCGACCGGGTCGCCCGCGGCGGCGGCCTCGCCGACATGCTCGGCGGTGAGCTCCCCGTGGGTCTCCAGCAGCGCGGCGAGCCGCGGCGACTCCCCGGAGGCCGCGGCCGCGGCGGCGTCCCTGGCGAGCGCGGCGCCGCCGAAGAACGCCTCCAGGCAGCCCGCGTTGCCGCACGCGCAGATCGGTCCCTCGTCGTCGACGCGGATATGGCCGATGTCCCCGGCGCTGCCGGAGACGCCCCGGTAGATGGCGCCGTCCACGACGATGCCGCAGCCGATCCCGGTGCCGATCTTGACGAGGAGGTAGTCGTCGACGGAGCGGGCGAGGCCGGCGTGCAGCTCGCCGAGCGCCATCAGGTTCACGTCGTTGTCGACCAGGACCGGGCAGCCGAGCTCCTGCCCGATCGCGTCCCGCACCGGGAACCGGTCCCAGCCGGGCATGATCGGCGGCACGACCGGCATCCCGTCCCGGAAGCTGACCGGCCCGGGGACGCCGATGCCGGTGCCGTGCACGCGTGGGATGAGGCCCTCGTCGCGCAGCTTGCCGAGCAGGTCGAGGGCCCGTTCGAGGACGACGGTCGCGCCCAGCCGGACGTCGCACCGCTCGCTGACATGGCCGAGGACGTCCAGCTCCCCGTCGGTCACGGCGACGTCGATCGAGGTGGCGCCGATGTCGAAGGCGACGAACCGCAGCCGCGGCGACAGCCGGACGATCCCGGACCGCCGCCCGCCGCGCGAGGCGGCCAGCCCGGCGGCCTCCACCAGCCCGAGCTCGACCAGCCGGTCGAGCTCCACGGCCAGCTTCGACCGCGACAGCCTGACGACGTCGCCCAGCTCGGCGCGCGAGCGCGGGCCCTCGTCGCGCAGAAGCCGCAGCAGGCGTGCCTGATGCACGTTCTGCGGACGAGCCGACATGCGCATCACGCCGTCCTTCCCGTGTGGGGCGCCGGTGGCGGGGCTTGGCGAGACGGTAACCGGCTTTCGCCGCGCTGAGAAGACCTTTCTTCTAGATCATCCGAACTTTTTCCACTCAGAGGACAAAGATGGCCGAACGAAAGCCCCCGCGGCGGAACCGCGGGGGCCGTCTCGGATGCCTTCGGGGGGTCAGTAGCTGATCGTCGCCTGGCGGTTGCTCATCGTCCGCATGATGTGCTCGACGAGCGTGATGAGCACCTGCTTGGCGTCCTCCCGGTCGCGCACGTCGCAGGAGATCACCGGGATGTCGGGGGGCAGGTCGAGGGCGTCGCGGACCTGCTCGGCCGAGTGCCGTCCCGCGCCGTCGAACCGGTTCACGCCGATGATGAACGGCACGCCGCGCCGCTCGAAGTAGTCCACGGACGCGAAGCAGTCGGCGAGGCGCCGGGTGTCGACGAGGACGACGGCGCCGAGCGCTCCCTTGGCCAGCTCGTCCCACATGAACCAGAACCGGTCCTGCCCCGGCGTCCCGAACACGAAGAGCACCAGGCCGTTCGGCAGGGTGATCCGGCCGAAGTCCATCGCCACGGTCGTCGTCGTCTTGCCCGCGACGGCGGTCGTGTCGTCGATCCCGATGCTCTTCTCGGTCAGCGCCTCCTCGGTGCGCAGCGGGCGGATCTCGCTGACCGCGCTGACCAGGGTGGTCTTGCCGACGCCGAAACCACCGGCCACGAGGATCTTCACCGTCAGCGCGGAATCGCCCTGTGCGGCGTCCGCGTCAGAGCGCACGGATTCCATCGATCACTTCCTTGAGTACGCGCTCGCTGGGGAACTGCGCCACCGGCGCGGGTCGCCGGACCTGTATCAGCGAGCGGTCGAGAAGATCGCCGAGCAGGACACGAACGACCCCGAGGGGGAGTTCCAGATCCGACGCTATCTCGGCGACCGACAGGGGTGTGCGGCAAAGCTCCAAGATCATGTCATGTTCCGGCGACGCCGGAGGCGGCGGCGCGAGGCCGTCCGCGGGTTCGGGCGCGGCCACGGTGGCGATCAGGGCGACGAGGTCGAACTCGTCGCCCCCGTAATGCGTGCGGCCTCCGGTGAGCGCGTAGGGCCTGACCACCGGCCCCGCCGCGTCCTCGTCGTCGTACCAGGCGGCGTCCCCCATGGCTCATCCGCCGCCCTGCCCGGCCGCGGCGGCCCGCGGGTCCGCCGACAGGTGCTGCCCGACGCGGGCGACCAGCATCGCCATCTCGTAGGCGATGATCCCGAGGTCGGCGTCGGCGGCGGCGAGGACGGCGAGGCACGCGCCCTTCCCCGCGGCGGTGACGAACAGGAACGACGACTCCATCTCCACGATCGTCTGCCGGACGGGCCCGCCGCCGAACGACTCCCCCGCCCCGCGCGCGAGGCTCTGGAAGCTGGCGGCCACGGCGGCCAGATGGTCGGACTCCTCGCGGGCCAGCCCGCTGGACGCCGCCATCCGCAGCCCGTCGCTCGACAGGACCACCGCGTTCTGGACCGGCGCGACCCGCTGGACGAGGCTGTCCAGCAGCCAGTCCAGCTCGCCGCCGGCTCCGCCCGGGACCTCCGCGCCGGAGTGCTGGGCCTCTGTCATGGGGTGTCGTCCTCCTGCTCGCCTGGGTTGCGCGGGCCGTCGGCCTCGGCGCCGGCCGCGTCCTGCCTGCCGCGCTGCCAGCCGCGCTGCATGGCGGACAGCATCGATCGCATCGCCTCGGGCGAGCGCTCCGCGCCCTCGTCCGTGGCGGGGTCGGGGGCCTCGTCGGCCGGAACGGGCGCGGACAGCGGCGCCGTCCCGGCGGGTTCCGGTTCCGGCTTCGGCGCCGGCTCCGCGGGCGGGGACTGGCCCTGCGCGGCCAGACGCTCGTCGATCCGCCGTTTGAGCTGCGGCGCCAGATGCTCCTGCCGCCGCCGCTTGGGCAGTTCGCCCTTCTTCGGCTGCGGCGCGGGCGCCGGCTCCGCCTCGGGGGCCTTGGCGGGCTGGGCCGCCGCCTTGACCCCGGCCTCGGTCCGGGTCTCCGGCCGAGTCTCGGTCCTGGTCTCGGTCCGGGTCTCGGTCTCGGCGACCAGCCGGACGGCGCCGCCGGACACCGGCGCCGCGGCCTCCTCGTCCGGCAGCGCGGGCATCGGCCCGGTCGGCCGCCGCGCCGCCGGTTCCTGCTCGGCGTTCTCCACGACGAGCGAGCCGGGGATCAGCGCGACCGCGGTCGTCCCCCCGTACGGGGACGGCCGCAGCGTGACCGTGATGCCGTGCCGCTCCGCGAGCCGCGCCACGACGAACAGCCCGAGCTGGGCGCTGTCGGACGGGTCGAACTCCGGCGGCCGGGCGAGCCGCTCGTTGGCGGCGCGCAGCGCCTCCTCGGTCATGCCGAGGCCGCGGTCCTCGACCTCGATCGCGAACCCGTTGGCGACCGGCTGCCCGCCGACCCGCACCGGCGACTGCGGCGGCGAGAACGTCGTGGCGTTCTCGACGACCTCGGCGAGCAGGTGGATGACGTCGGCGACGGCGGAGCCGAGCAGCGCGATCCGCGGCAGCGGCTGCACCCGGACGCGCGGGTAGTCCTCGACCTCGGCGACCGCGCCGCGGACCACGTCCACCAGCGGGACGGGACGGCGCCAGCCGCGCCCGGCGGTCTTCCCGCCGAGGATGACCAGGCCCTCGGCGTGCCGCCGCATCCGGGTCGCGAGGTGGTCGAGGCGGAACAGGTCCGACAGCTCGGACGGGTCCTCGGTGCGGCGCTCCATCGTGTCGAGCAGCCCGAGCTGGCGGTGCAGCAGCGCCTGGTTGCGGCGGGCGAGGTTGACGAACACCTCGCTGATGCCGCGCCGCGCCGCGACCTCGCCCTCGGCGGCGGCGAGGACGGCGTCGCGGGCCCGGTCGAACGACTCGGCGATCTGCCGGATCTCGTCGATGCGGTAGGCGACGTCCGGCTCGGGTTCCGGTTCGGCGGGCCGCCCGGCCCGGATCTCCTCGGCGAGCCGCGGCAGCCGCTCGCGGGTGAAGTCGACGACGCCGGCGGCGAGCGTCCGGCATTCGCGCAGCAGCCGCCGCGAGACGCGGACGGCGATGAGCGCCGACGCCACGATCGCCAGCAGCCCGAGGCCGCCGGCGAGGCCGAGCCGCCAGAACGCGCCGAGCGCGATCTCCCTGGCGTGCTCGGTGAGGTCGTCGAGGACCTTGTTCTCCAGGTCGTACAGGCGGCCGTTGGCGGCGTCGGCGGCCGACCGCCACGCGGTCGCCTCGATGACCGGGACGCGGGCGGCGCGCGGCCCGCCCTGGGCCGCGGTCCGCGCCGCCACCCGGCCGGGCGGCTCGGCGCCGCGGATGACCTGGTCCTCCAGCTGGCGGAGCCCGGCGAACTGCGGCGACGCGACGAGCCGCTCGTAGCGGACCCGGTCCTCGTCCGGCAGGTTCGCGGCGGCGTCGGAGTACAGCAGCCGCTGCGCCCCGACGAGCTGCGCGAACAGCCCGCGCTCGGTGGCGGTGATCCGCCCGGCGGCGAGCGCCCCGGTGAGCAGCGCGTCCTCGCGGGACATGAACTCGCGGGCGCGGCCGAGCGAGGTGAGGGTGCGGGCGTGCGCGGTGACGGACCCGTCCCCCGGCGTGGTCGCGCTGTAGACGGCGAACCCCGCGTCGATGAGGTCGCCGTACCCGCGCAGGACCTCGTCGCGGCCGGCGACCCGCTGGTCCAGCCCGCGGCGGACGTTCTGAAGTGTGCCGAGCCGCTGCACGAGCGCGTCGAGCCGCCGGACGACCTCGGGCTGGATCGCGCCGCGCAGCCCCTGGTCGCGGCTGCCCGCGCGGACGTCCGCGGCCGCCTTGTCGGTCGCCCGCCGCTGCTCGCGCATCGAGCCGGGGGCCGCGAGCCGGACGCCGCCGAACTCGGCCATCGACAGGCGCCGCTCCTTCTGCAGCCCGTCGATGAGCCGCTGCATGGGCAGGACGGTCTTCTGCTGGTACCTCCTGCTCTGCAGGAGTTCGTTCGCGTCGCCGTAGGTGATGCCGGTGAGGAATGCCCAGAGCGAGGTCAGCGCCAGCAGCGGCACGAGAACCAGCAACGTGGTCCTCGACCGGATGGAGGAGAAACGGGGAACCGTCACGGTTTCGGCAATCGGGGGCGGCGGGACATTCGGGGGAATCCTCCCGATGCGTGGGAGTAAGGGGGTGTGCGGGAGCCTACTACGTCAAGGGCGTCCCGGCCCTCGGGCTCGCCTGCATGTGCCTGCCGGCGCGCTTGATCAACACCGCCATCTCGTAGGCGACCAGGCCGGCGTCGGCCTCCGCGTCGGCGAGGACGGCGAGGCAGGTGCCGTCGCCCGCGGCGGACACGAACAGCAGCAGGGCGTCCATCTCGATGACGCTCTGGCGGACGTTCCCGCCGCCGAAGTGCCGGCCGGCGCCGCGCGCGAGGCTCTGCACGCCGGACGCGAGCGCGGACAGATGCTCGGCGTCCTCGCGGCCGAGATCGCCGGACGCGGCGACCGCCAGGCCGTCCCTGGACAGGATCACCGCCTGCCGCACCGTCGTCACCCGCTGCGCGAAATCGGTGAGGAGCCAGCTCAGCTCACCGGTCACGGTGTCATGCATCATCGGACCCTACCTTCTTCGACCCCTTTCGCGGCACATTGCCGCTATTCCCACGACCTGCGACTATGGGGGCGCCGAGCGCCCGCGTCCACAAGCCGGACGCAAGGAGATAGCGGCAAATCAGGACAATTTACTTCATTTCCCTCTGTTGTCCGGCGCCATTGCGCCATACTCTGCTTCTTCACCCACAACTTCGCCTCGCGGCCGGCACGGGAAGGAGAAGCACGATTCACTCAGGCAACGACGGCGGCCGGGACGGGAGGCCGACCTCCTGGGCGGAGGGCGTTACGATGCCCGCCGTGAGTCCCGAAAGCCAGGCATCCGAGGCACTGCCGTCGCGACGTCGCCGCACACCGCGCGGCGGCCGGCACCGCGGCGACGAATCGTTCCTGCTCCCCCACGGATCCCCCACGCTGGTCCTGGCCGTCCCCGGCCCCGCCCGCCCGGCCGCCGCCGAGCCCGCCGCCGAGCTCGCGCGGCTCGTCGAGATCGAGCACACCGGCCAGCCCGCCCGCGTCGCCTACCTGGAAGGCGACGAGGCGAACCTGCGCACGGTCCTCGCCGGGCTGAACCGCGACCCGGACGAGCTCGCCGCCGTGGTGGTCCCGCTGTCCACCGGCCCCGACCAGGCCCTGGACGCGGCGCTGCGCGACGCCGTCCACGCGGCCACGGCGGGCGGCCCCGCGTACGCCGTCGCCGCCGAGCCGCTCGGCCCGCACCCCCTCATCGCCGAGGCCCTGCACGACCGGCTCGCCGACGCCGGCCTCGCCCGCGCCGACCGGATCAGGCTGATGACGATGGTGACCGCCGCGTCCGGCGTCATCATCGCCACGCCCGGCGACGCCACCGCCGTCCGCCAGGCCGAGGTCACCGGCGTCCTGCTCGCCTCCCGCCTCGCCGCGCCCGTCTTCACCGCCTCGCTGAACGACGAGGCGTCCGTGAAGGCCGCCGCCGAGCAGCTCCGCGCCGCCGGCGCCACGTCCATCGCCCTCGCCCCGCACGTCATCGGCCCCGAACCGGACACCGGCCGCATCCCCTCCGCGGCCGCCGCGGTCGGCTGCGCCTACTCGGCCCCCCTGGGCGCCCACCCGGCCATAGCCCGCCTGGCGGCCCTCCGCTACGTCGAGGCCCTCTCAGTAGCCCTGGCTCAGTAGCCCTGTTCACCCAGGGGGCGCCCCCTGGAACCCCGTTCAACGGGCGGGTCGTTCCATCAGCGGGCCCATCTGGTCCATGGCGTTCTTGTGGACGGTCATCGGGGCGTCGGCGTTGATGGCCGTCCAGTTGTCGCGGACGTCCTCCACCGAGAGCGTGCCGTCCTGCCCGTAGCCGGGGCCCTCGGCGACGAAGATCTTCGCGACGCGGCCGCCGCCGACGGTGTAGACCTCGCCGGAGTCCTGGTTGGACTCGTGGGCGAGGTAGGCGACGAGCGGCGTGACCTGCTCGACGCCGAGCCTGCCGGCGAAGTCGGCGGGCAGGAGGTCCTCGGTCATCCGGGTCCACGCGACCGGCGCGATCGCGTTGGCCCTGATGCCGTACTTGGCGCCCTCGTGGGCGAGCGTCTTGGTGAAGCCGACGAGGCCCATCTTGGCGGTGGCGTAGTTGGCCTGCCCGAAGTTGCCGAACAGGCCCGCCGGGGACGAGGTGTTGACGATCCGCCCGTAGCCGTTCTCGCGCAGGTGCGGCCAGGCGGCGCTGGTGACGAGGAACGAGCCGCGCAGGTGGACGGCGATGACCGCGTCCCACTCGTCCGGGGTCATGTTCTTGAACGACCGGTCGCGCAGGATGCCCGCGTTGTTGACCACGATGTCGATCCCGCCGAACGCGTCCAGCGCGCTCTGCACGATCGACAGCGCGCCCTCCGAGGTCGCGACGTTGCCGGGGTTCGCGACGGCCTCGCCGCCGTCCTTGGTGATCTCGTCCGCGACCTGCTGCGCGGGCCCGGCGGACGCCCCGGTTCCGGACCGGTCGCCGCCGAGATCGTTGACGACGACCTTGGCGCCGCGCGCGGCGAGTTCCAGCGCGTGCCGCCGGCCGAGGCCGTGGCCCGCCCCTGTCACGACCGCCACGCGGCCGTCGTAGCGCAGTTCCGACATCCGAGTCTCCTCACGTCCGCCGACCATCTCCCAGTGGTACCACTAAACCGAATCCCGCTCGGCCGCGCCCCCGGCTTTCCTGGCCTCTGGACGTCACTTCACTACGGCGTAACATGGGACATGGAAGGAAAGTTGCGGCGAATGCCGCTTTTCACCCATCGCTGGGCGTACTCTCCTCGCGAGGAGCAACGGAGGTCCCCGTCCCGATGAGCCCCGCCGACGCGTTCGCGCCGCACCCCCGTCCGTACCGGGTCGTGCAGTGGGCGACCGGCACGCTGGGACGCTGCGTGATCAGGGGCGTGCTCGACCGGCCCGACATGGAGCTCGCCGGCGCCTGGGTGCACACCCCGGCGAAGGCGGGCGTCGACGCCGGGACGCTCGCCGGACGCGCCCCCGCGGGCGTCATAGCGACCCGCGACCTGCAGGACATCCTCGACCTCGACGCCGACTGCGTCGTCTACTCCCCGACCCCGGCGCTCGACCGGTACGCCGAGCTCGACCTGATCTGCGCGCTGCTGTCGTCGGGCAAGAACCTGATCTCCACCAACGGCTTCGTCTACCCGCACGCGCACGGCCCGCAGTTCGTCAACGAGCTGGAGCAGGCGTGCAAGCACGGCGGCGTCTCCGTGCACGGCAGCGGCGTCAGCAGCGGGTTCATGGCCGACGTCATGCCGCTGGTGCTGTCGCGGCTGTCGCGGCGCATCACCCATGTCTACGCCCGCGAGTGCTCCGACTTCGCCCGGCACCCGTCCTGGCAGATGGTCCACCACACGATCGGGTTCGGGAAGGACGAGGACGCCTACCTGCGGGCGCTGCGGCCCAACCGCACCGCGATGCGGGCGCTGTTCGCCGAGAGCCTGCACCTGGTCGCGGCCGGGCTCGGCGCCGACCTGGACGAGATCGACATGGACGTCGAGCACCGCCTCGCCCGCGCCGACCTCGCCACCGCCGCCGGGCCGATCCCGCGGGGCACGGTCGCCGCGACCCGCTGGACGTTCAGCGGCCTGGTCGCCGGCCGGCCCGTGATCACCGTCGAGATCGTGCACAAGGCGAACGCCGCGCGGATGCCCGACGAGTGGGGCCTGCCCGGATACTCGCTGCGCGTGGACGGCCGCCCGTCGCTGACGCTGGCGACCGACGAGGACTGGGTGTCCGACCCGATCTCCGCCGCGGCCGCCCACGTGCTCAACTCCGTCCCGGTGGTCTGCGCCGCCCCGCCCGGCATCCGCACCCACCTGGACCTGCCGATGATCTGCGGCCGCATGCGCGGCTGAGCGAGCGCACACGGGAGGGAGCCCGGCATGATCGCACGGGAGATCGAGGAGGGCCGGTTCGTCCGGCAGCCGAACCGGTTCACGGAACGGATCACGGCCGACGGCTCCGGCGGCCTGCCGGCCGAACCCGGCCGCTACCGGCTGTTCGTGTCGTACGCGTGCCCGTGGGCGCAGCGCAGCATGATCGTCCGGGAGCTGCTGGGGTTGGCGGACGTGATCGGCCTGGCCGTCGTCGACCCGATCCGGGACGAGCGCGGCTGGCGGATCCCCGGCCGCGACCCCGTCACCGGCGCGGAGTTCCTGTCCGAGCTATACCTGCACACCGACCCGTCCTTCGAGGGCCGCCACACCGTCCCCTGCGTCTGGGACACCGAGACGAAACGCCTGGTCACCAACGACTTCCCCAACATCACCACGATGCTTGAGACGGAGTTCACAGCCTTCCACCGTCCCGGCGCCCCCGACCTGTACCCCGAGGCGCTGCGCCCCGAGATCGACGAGCTGAACGGCGTCGTCTACACCAACGTCAACAACGGCGTCTACAAGGCCGGGTTCGCCACCGCCCAAGGCGCCTACGAGGAAGCCGTCGACGCCCTGTTCGCCACCCTCGACGACCTCGAAGAGCGCCTGTCCGCCCGGCGGTACCTGCTCGGCGACCAGATCACCGAGGCCGACGTCCGCCTCTACACGACGCTCGCCCGCTTCGACGCCGTCTACTACTCGCACTTCAAGTGCAACCTGCGCCGGCTCGTCGACTACCCGAACCTGTGGGCCTACGCCCGCGACCTGTACGCCGTTCCCGCGTTCGGCGGCACCACGGACTTCGACCACATCAAGCGCCACTACTACGTGACGCAGCGCAACATCAACCCCACCGGCGTCGTCCCTAAGGGACCCCTCGTCGACTGGACGGCCCCCCACAACCGGGAACGTTGACCCGATCCCTCGTTATGCTGGCGGTTCTCCAGTAATCCGCACGAGAGGCACCACCCGACCATGCGCAGCCAATTCTTCGGAAACCTCGACCAGGGACAGCAGCTTCCCGGCCACTTCGCGCTCCAGAACTCCAAGATGCTCCGGATCCACCTCAACGGTGACGTCCTGGCCCGGCAGGGCTCCATGGTCGCGTTCCAGGGCCAGATGGAGTTCGACTACGAAGGCTCCGGCGGCATCGGCAAGTTCATGAAGAAGGCCCTCACCGGCGAGGGCGTGCCCCTCATGCGCGTCAAGGGCCAGGGCCTGCTGTTCTGCGCGAACGACGCCGACGACATCCACCTGTTCTACCTGGAGAACGAGGGGCTCACCGTCAACGGCAAGAACATCCTCGGCTTCGACTCGCACCTCCAGTGGGACATCCAGCGCGTCCAGGGCGCCGGGATCGCGGCGGGCGGCCTGTTCAACACCACCCTCACCGGGACCGGCTGGGTCGCCCTCACCACCCACGGCACGCCCGTGATGCTCGACTGCGGCCGCGCCGCGACCTTCGCCGACGGCCAGTCCGCCGTGGCGTGGAGCACCAGCCTCCAGGTCGGCGTCAACCGCACCTTCAAGGCGGGCGCCCTCATCGGACGCGGCAGCGGCGAGGCCATGCAGCTCGCCTACCAGGGCCAGGGCTTCGTCCTGATCCAGGCCAGCGAGGGCCCCACCGTCGCCCCCCACACCCACTGACCGCGGGCTCCCCGCACCCGCGCGGCCACTACCGGCGAACACTGCCGAAGCCACGGTCCGGGCTTCGGCAGGATCGGCCGAACGTGGCGGGCGCGGCGACAGGGGCTCCCGGTGCCCTGGCGTCGGGGAGATCCCAGTGCGAGTAGCCTTGACCTTGTCTCAACTTACCTGCGAGCTGCGGAAGAGGGCGATCTCCGCCGTGTCGACAGAGTCGTCGCAAACTAGTGCCGACCCAATGAAGACAGATTTCGGTGCCAACGAGTGGCTGGTCGACGAGCTGTACCAGAAGTACCTCGAAGACCCGAACTCGGTTGACGAAGCCTGGTGGAACTTCTTCGCGGACTACCAGCCGGACAGCCGGCCGGTGTCCGCGACCCCCGCGTCCCCCCAGGCGCCCACCGAGAGCGCGGCCTCGAAGGCCGCGAACGGCACAGCGGCCGCTCCGCCGACACCGCAGAAGCAGCCGCCGCGGCAGCCCGTGCAGCCGCCGAAGGCGGAGTCGAAGGCCGCGGCGCCGAAGAGCGACAAGCCCGCTCCGCCGCCGGTGCCCGCCGGGGCCGAGGAGGTCCGGCTGCGCGGCGTCGCCGCGCGGACGGCCACCAACATGGAGGCCAGCCTCGGCGTGCCGACGGCGACGAGCGTGCGCGCCGTCCCGGCGAAGCTGCTGATCGACAACCGCATCGTCATCAACAACCATCTCAAGCGCGGGCGCGGCGGCAAGGTCTCGTTCACGCACCTGATCGGGTACGCGATCGTCAAGGCGCTCGCGGCGATGCCGGAGATGAACGCCGCGTTCACCGAGGTCGACGGCAAGCCGGTGCTGGTCAGGCCGGAGCACGTGAACTTCGGGCTCGCGATCGACCTGCGGAAGGGCGACGGGACGCGGCAGCTGGTGGTGCCGAGCATCAAGGCCGCCGAGACGCTCGACTTCCGCCAGTTCTGGGCCGCCTACGAGGAGATCGTCCGCAAGGCCCGCGGCGGCAAGCTCACCCTTGACGACTTCCAGGGCACCACGATCAGCCTGACCAACCCGGGCACGATCGGCACCGTCCACTCGGTGCCGCGGCTGATGCCCGGCCAGGGAACCATCATCGGCGTCGGCGCGATGGAGTACCCGGCGGAGTTCGCGGGCGCGTCCAGCGACACGCTGTCGCGGATGGGGATCAGCAAGGTCATGACGCTGACCTCCACCTACGACCACCGGATCATCCAGGGCGCGCAGTCCGGCGACTTCCTGCGCCGCATCCACGAGCTGCTGCTCGGCGCCGACGGCTTCTACGACGAGATCTTCGAGGCGCTGCGCATCCCGTACGAGCCGGTGCGCTGGGTGAAGGACATCTCCGCCACCCACGAGGACGACGTCGCGAAGGTCGCCCGCGTCCACGAGCTGATCCACGCCTACCGGGTCCGCGGCCACCTGATGGCCGACACCGACCCGCTTGAGTACAAGCAGCGCCGCCACCCCGACCTCGACATCCTCAAGCACGGCCTCACCCTGTGGGACCTGGAGCGCGAGTTCGCGACCGGCGGGTTCGGCGGCAAGCCGACGATGAAGCTGCGCGACATCCTCGGCGTGCTGCGGATGGCGTACTGCCGGACGGTCGGCATCGAGTACATGCACATGCAGGACCCGGAGGAGCGCGCCTGGATCCAGGAGCGCGTGGAGGTCCCGCACGACAAGCCGTCCCGCGAGGAGCAGCTGCACGTGCTGCGCCGGCTGAACAGCGCGGAGGCGTTCGAGACGTTCCTGCAGACGAAGTTCGTCGGGCAGAAGCGGTTCTCGCTGGAGGGCGGCGAGTCCGTCATCCCGCTGCTCGACGCGGTGATCTCGGCGGCGGCGAAGGCCAGCCTGGACGAGGTCGTCGTCGGCATGGCGCACCGCGGCCGGCTGAACGTCCTGGCCAACATCGTCGGCAAGTCCTACGGGCAGATCTTCGGCGAGTTCGAGGGCAACCTCGACCCGCGCAGCGCGCAGGGCTCGGGCGACGTGAAGTACCACCTCGGCGCGGCGGGCGACTTCGTCGCCGACGACGGCTCCAAGATCCACTGTGAGCTGGTCGCGAACCCCTCGCACCTGGAGACGGTCGACCCGGTGCTGGAGGGCGTCGTCCGCGCCAAGCAGGACCTGCTGGACGTCGGCGAGGCCGGGTTCAGCGTGCTGCCGATCCTGGTGCACGGCGACGCCGCGTTCGCCGGGCAGGGCGTGGTGGCCGAGACGCTGAACCTGTCGCAGCTGCGCGGCTACCGCACCGGCGGCACCGTGCACGTGATCATCAACAACCAGGTGGGGTTCACGACCGCGCCGGAGTACTCGCGCTCCAGCGTCTACTCCACCGACGTGGCCCGGATGATCCAGGCGCCGATCTTCCACGTGAACGGCGACGACCCGGAGGCCTGCGCGCGGGTCGCGGCGCTGGCGTTCGAGTACCGGCAGACGTTCAAGAAGGACGTCGTCATCGACATGGTCTGCTACCGGCGGCGCGGCCACAACGAGGGCGAGAACCCCTCGTTCACACAGCCGCTGATGTACGACCTGATCGACGCGAAGCGCTCGGTGCGCAAGCTCTACACCGAGGCGCTGATCGGCCGCGGCGACATCACCGTCGAGGAGGCCGAGCAGGCCCTGCGCGACTACCAGGAACAGCTGGAGCGGGCCTTCACCGAGACCCGCGAGGCGGTGAAGCGGCCGCAGGAGCCGGGCTCGGTGGTGAAGCCGGACGTCGAGGAGAGCATCCCGATCGACCACGGCGGGGCGGGCTCGGCGATCCCGGCGGAGACCGTCAAGCGGCTCATCGAGTCGCAGGTCAGCCTGCCGGAGGGCTTCACCCCGCATCCGCGGCTCCAGCCGATCCTGCAGCGCCGCGCGCAGATGATCGAGGACGACGCGATCGACTGGGCGACGGCCGAGCTGCTGGCGATGGGCTCGCTGCTGATCGACGGCCATCCGGTGCGGCTCGTCGGGCAGGACACGCGGCGCGGGACGTTCGGCCAGCGGCACGCGGTGCTCGTCGACCGCAAGACCGGTGAGGAGTACACGCCGCTCAAGCAGTTCGGGCAGGGCGTGTCGAAGTTCTACGTCCATGACTCGCTGCTCAGCGAGTACGCGGCGATGGGCTTCGAGTACGGCTACTCGATGACGCGCCCGGACGCGCTCGTCTGCTGGGAGGCCCAGTTCGGCGACTTCGCCAACGGCGCCCAGTCGATCATGGACGAGTACATCTCGTCGGGCGAGCAGAAGTGGGGCCAGCATTCGAGTGTCGTGCTGCTGCTGCCGCACGGCTACGAGGGGCAGGGGCCCGACCACTCGTCCGCGCGGATCGAGCGCTACCTGCAACTGTGCGCGCAGGACAACATGACCGTCGTCTACCCGACGACCCCGGCGAACTACTTCCACCTGCTGCGCTGGCAGGTGCTGTCGGGCCGGAACAAGCCGCTGGTGGTGTTCACGCCGAAGTACCTGCTGCGCCTCAAGGCGGCGACGTCGACGGTCGAGCAGATCACGGGCGGCGCGTTCCAGCCGGTCATCCCGGAGGCCGACCCGGCGATCGACCCGGCGGGCGTGCGGCGGGTGCTGCTCACCACCGGCAAGATCTACTACGAGGTGGTGAAGGGCCGCGACGCCTCGGGCGCGACCGACACGGCGGTCGTCCGGGTCGAGCGGCTCTACCCGCCGCCGGTGGACGAGATCAAGGCGGAGCTGGCGAAGTACCCGGCGGGCGTCGAGGTCGTGTGGGTGCAGGACGAGCCCGCGAACATGGGCGCGTGGCCGTTCATGGCGCTGAAGCTGCCGCACCACATCGAGGGGCTGAAGATGTCGCGGGTGTCACGCCCGGCGTCCTCGTCCCCGGCCGTGGGCTCGGCGAAGCTGCACCAGGCCGAGCAGGAGGCCCTGCTCGCGAGGCTGTTCGAGCCGAAATAGGCTCCCGGGAGGTCTGGGGGGCGTCCCCCCAGAGGGCACAAGACGTGCGGTCGAGGGCTCCGGTGCGCGGCGCCGGGGCCCTTGGCCGTCCCGGCCGCATATCCGTACGAAAGAGAAACCAGACGATGTACTTCACCGATCGGGGCATCGAGGAGCTGACGGACCGGCGCGGCGCGGAGGAGGTCAGCCTGGCGTGGCTGGCCGAGCGGCTGCGCGAGTTCGTCGACCTGAATCCCGAGTTCGAGACGTCCGTCGAACGGCTGGCGACCTGGCTGGCCCGGCTGGACGAGGAGGACGACGACGGGTAGGAGGGGCCAAAAACGCGATACATCTTGACTTTCCAGAAACGCGACATAACGTGTTTACTGGATGGAGAGCCGCTCGGACGAAGGGCAGATCGCGATGTCGCGCTGGACGATCGACGAACCGACCACCCTCGACTTCGACGGCGTGGTCGCGCTGCGGGCCACGCTGATCGCCGGGAACGTCTCGGTGCTCGCCTCCGACGAGCGCCCGTCGATCATGGTCGGTGAGGTGGACGGCCCGCCGCTGGTCGTCACGCACGAGGCGGGCATGCTGACGATCACCCACGAGAAGCTGTGGGAGGGCGTGCTGACCTGGCTGCGCACCCAGCGGTGCCGCGCCGCGGTCACGGTGACCGTCCCGCACGACTGCCCGGTCACCCTCAACCTCGTGTCGGCGGACGCGGTCGTCACCGGCACGACGTCCCGCACGTCCATCAAGAGCGCCTCCGGCGACGTGACGCTCGACGGCGTCGCGGGCCCGATCGACGCCAACACCGTCTCCGGCGCGATCGAGGCGCAGGGCCTGGACGGGGCCGTCTCGTTCACCTCCGTCTCCGGCGACCTGTCCCTCGCCGGCGGCTCCGTCGACCGGCTGTCGGCACGCGCGGTCAGCGGCCGCATCGCCGCCGACGTGGACCTCGGCGGCGACGGGCGGATGGACGTCAACACCGTGTCCGGCGAGGTCGCGCTGCGCATCCCCGACTCCGCCGACGCGCGGGTCACGCTGAGCTCGGCGGCCGGGACGATCAACACGACGTTCCCCGAGCTCGACGAGCAGGAGGGCATCGTCGGCCGCACCCGGGCGGGCAAGCTCGGCGACGGCTCGGGCCGGCTGACGGTCAACACCGTGTCCGGCGCCGTCACCCTCATCGGACGCGACGACGACGCCCCAGAGATCACCACCCCGCGAACGGAGAAGTGAGGACCACGTGAGCCCCGTTTTCGGCCACGGTCGCCTGCGGCTGTACCTGCTGAAGCTCCTGGAGGAGAGCCCGCGCCACGGCTATGAGGTGATCCGGCTCCTTCAGGACCGGTTCCTCGGGGTCTACTCGCCCTCCCCCGGCACGATCTACCCGCGGCTCGCCCGGCTGGAGTCGGAGGGCCTCGTCACCCACGAGGTGGTCAAGGGCAAGAAGGTGTACTCGCTGACCGACAAGGGCCGCGAGGAGCTGGAACGCCGCATGGACGAGCTCGCCGAGCTGGAGGAGGAGCTGTCCGCGTCGGCGCAGGAGTTCGCCCGCGGCGTGCAGGAGGACGTCCGGCAGACCGTCCGGACGCTGCGCGAGGAGCTCACCCAGGCCGCCCGGTCGATGCGCGACCAGGGCAAGCCCACGTCCAAGGACGCGTGGAAGGAGACCACCGGCCGCCAGACCGGCCGCCAGAAGGACGAGTGGAAACGCCAGAAGGAGTACTGGCGCGAGCAGACGCAGGCGTGGAAGGAGGAGTGGCGGCAGAACTGGGAGGACGCCTGGAAGACGGCGACCGGCACCCGCGAGGACGTCGCCCGCCTCAAGCTGGAGCGCCTGCTCCGCGGGTTCGTCGAGGACGTCCGCAAGGCCGCGAAGAAGTCGGGTCTGGACGACGACGGCCTCGCCGCCGCCCAGACCCTCCTGGACGAGACCCGCGACCGTCTCAAGCAGGAGATCTTCCGCAAGGGCGGGTCCCGCCCCTGACGCCCCTGAGCGCCGTCAGGGCGTGAAGACGATCTTGCCGAAGAGGTCGCCCTCGTCCATCGCGGCGAAGCCCTCGCGCGCGCCGCTCAGCGGCAGCGTCCGGTCGACGACCGGCCGGGTGCCCGTCTTGACCAGGAACCGCGCCAGCCGCTCCAGCTGGTCCCGCGTCCCCATCGTGGACCCGACCACCGACAGCTGCAGGAAGAACACCCGGTTCAGCTCCGCCGGCGGCACCTGCCCGCTGGTCGCGCCGGACACCACGATCCGCCCGCCCGGTCGCAGCGACTTCAGCGAATGCGACCAGGTCGCCTGCCCGACCGTCTCGATCACGGCGTCGACCCGCTCCGGGAGCCGCGCGCCCGTCTCGACCGCGACGTCCGCGCCGAGCTCCAGCGCCCGCTTGCGCTTGGCCTCGGTGCGGCTGGAGGCGTAGACGCGGTACCCGGCCGCCGACGCCAGCGCGATCGCCGCCGTCGCGACGCCGCCGCCCGCGCCCTGCACCAGCACCGACGCGCCGGGTTGCAGGCCCGCCTTGTCGAACAGCATCCGGTACGCGGTGAGCCACGCCGTCGGGAGGCACGCCGCCTCCGCGAACGACAGCTCGGCGGGCTTCGGGACGAGGTTGCGGCGCGGCACCGCGACCTTCTCCGCCAGCGTCCCCGGATGGACCTCCGACAGCAGCGACCGTTTCGGGTCGAGGGTCTCGTCGCCGCCGCCCCTGGCCGGGTCGCCGATCACCGAGTGGACGATGACCTCGTTGCCGTCCTCGTCCACCCCGGCGGCGTCGCAGCCGAGGATCATCGGGAGGCGGTCGGCGGACAGCCCGACGCCCTTCAGCGACCACAGGTCATGGTGGTTGAGCGCGGCCGCCTTCACCGTGACGGTCGTCCAGCCGTCCGGCACGTCGGGGTCGGGCCGCTCCCCCGTCGTCAGCCCGTCCAGCGGATTGTCTGCGTCGATCTTCGTAGCCGTGACAGCGAACATGCACGCACACTAACCGTCCGTCCTGCGGCGAAACGGCCCGCCCCCCAGGGACGGGCCGCTTCCGGCTCGCACGCCCGCGGCGTCAGAGGACCTTGGAGAGGAAGTCGCGCGTGCGCTGATGCTTCGGCTCGGCAAGCACCTCGCGGGGCGTGCCCTGCTCGACGACGACACCGTCGTCCATGAAGACCAGCGAGTCGCCGACCTCCCGCGCGAACCCCATCTCGTGCGTCACCACGATCATGGTCATGCCGTCGAGCGCGAGCTGCTTCATGACCTCCAGCACCTCGCCGACCAGCTCGGGGTCGAGCGCGGAGGTCGGCTCGTCGAACAGCATCAGCGCCGGGTCCATGGCCAGCGCCCGCGCGATCGCGACGCGCTGCTGCTGCCCGCCGGACAGCTGCGCCGGGTAGCTCCGCGCCTTGTCGCTGAGCCCGACCCGCTCCAGCAGCGCGAGCGCGCGCTCCCTGACCTCCGCCTTCGGCTGCCTCTTCACCCGGCAGGGCGCCTCCATGATGTTGTCCAGCGCCGTCATGTGCGGGAACAGGTTGAACCGCTGGAACACCATGCCGATCTCGCGGCGCTGCGCGGCGACCTCGCGGTCGCGCAGCTCGTAGAGCTTGCCGCCCGACTCGCGGTAGCCGACCAGATGGCCGTTCACCCACAGCCGCCCGGAGTTGATCTTCTCCAGATGGTTGATGCAGCGCAGGAACGTCGACTTGCCCGACCCGGACGGCCCGACGACGCACATCACCTCGCCGGGCTTGACCTCCAGCTCGATGCCCTTCAGCACCTCCAGGCGGCCGAAGCTCTTGCGCACCGCCTCCGCCTTCACCATCAGCCCGTCGGCCGGGCCGCCGGTCGTGCCGCCGGTCGGGCCGTTGCCGCCGGTCGTGCCGCCCGTGGCGTCCGGCTCGCTCATGCCCCTCCTCCCCCTCCGCCGCCGGTCCCGCCGCTGCCGAAGCCGAGCGCGCGCAGCCCGGCCCGCTTCTCCCCGGAAACCGCGGCGCCGCGGGCGAAGTGGCGTTCGATGAAGTACTGCCCGACCAGCAGGAAGCTGGTCAGGATCAGGTACCAGACACAGGCCGCGACGAGCATCGGGAACACCTGGTACGTCCGGTTCCCCACGGCCTGGAGCTGGAAGAACAGCTCGTTGGTGACCGGGACGAACGCCACCAGCGACGTGTCCTTGAGCATCGCGATGGTCTCGTTGCCGGTCGGCGGGATGATGACCCGCATCGCCTGCGGCAGGATGATCCGCCGCATGGTCTGGAACTTCGACATGCCGAGCGCGCTCGCGGCCTCCTCCTGGCCGGGATCGACCGACAGGATGCCGGCGCGCACGATCTCCGCCATGTAGGCGGCCTCCGACAGCGCAAGCGCCAGCAGGCCCGCCATGAACCCGGTCAGCAGCGTCCGCGCGTCCAGCGTGAACAGCGTGGCGTCGATGTCGACGCCCATCAGGTCGCCGAGCTGCCCCGCGAACGGCACCCCGCCGACGTGGTACTCCGAGTACAGGATGCCCATGTTGCCGAACAGGATCGCCAGCACCAGGCGGGGGACGGCGCGGAAGAACCAGGTGTAGAGCCAGGCGACGCCGCTGAGGATGGGGTTGTCCGACAGCCGCATCACGGCGAGGACGATCCCGAGCACGACGCCGATCACCATCGACAGCACGGTCAGCGCGATGGTGGTCCGGACGCCTTCGATGATGTTGGGGCGGAACGCGTTGTCGACGATGAAGGACCACTGGAACTTCTCGTTCGTGGCCAGCATGTGGACGAACATCGCGGCGAGCACCGCGATGACCGCCACCGCGACCCAGCGGCCCGGGTGCCGGACCGGCACGGCCTTGATCGCCTCAGGCCGCGCCGGGTCCGGCGTCTGTTTTGTGAGGTCCGCCATCGGCTACGGGTTCACGGCCGAGTCGTTGAGCGCCCCCGCCTGGACGTTCCACTTCTCCAGGATCTTCTTGTAGGTGCCGTCCGCCTGGAGCGCCTTGGTGGCGCCGGCGATGGCCTGGGCGAGCTGCGTGTGCTCCTTCTGCACGATGAAGCCGTACGGCGCGGCCTCGTAGATGTCGCCGAGCAGTTCGAGCTGGCCGTTGGTCTTCTGCACCGCGTAGGCGATGATCGGCGAGTCGGCGAGGCCGGCGTCGTCCTTGCCGGACACGATCGCCGCGGTCGCCTGGTCCTGGCCCTGGTACTGGTCGATGGTGATCGCGGGCTTCCCGGCGCCGGTGCACTCCTTCGAGCGCTTCTGGATGTCCTCGACCTGGACGGTCGCCTTCTGCACGGCGATCTTCTTGCCGCAGGCGTTGTCGGGCTGGACGCCCGCCGGGTTGCCCTTCTTCGTCGCCCACTGGGTGCCGGCGTTGAAGTAGCTCACCATCGTGACGGCCTTCTTGCGCTCGTCGTTGATGGTGAACGAGGAGACTCCGGCCTCGTACTTACCGGACTGGACGCCCGGGATGATGTCGTCGAACTTGCTGGACGTCCATTCGGTCTGCAGGCCGAGCTTGGCCGCCACCGCGTCGAACAGCTCGCGGTCCCAGCCGACGACGGTCTTGCCGTCGGTGTCCAGGAACTCGTTCGGTGCGTAGGAGGAGTCCGTGCCGATGAGGATCTTGCCGTCCGACTTGATCGCGTCGGGGACCATCCCCGCCAGCTTGGCGTCCGCGCCACCCGATGCCGTGATCTTCGGGCCCCCACCCGTGTCGTCCTTCTTCTCGCCGCACGCCGAAAGCGCGAGCGCGCCCGTCAGCACAAGCGCGCCCGTCACGATCCCGTGACGGCGCAGAGAACCGGTGTTCACTGGTCCCCCTCCAGATGGTTGCGTCGGATCCGCGTAGATCCAAGGGTCAGTTGCACATCCTGGCGTACAACCTCCCTGATCTGGATAAAGGGTGCGAAACAATAACGCAACGAGCGAGCCCCGGGAAGGTACGCCAACCTCGACGTTCCCCACGGGACGTAACCAGTTCGCTACAATTCGGCAACGTCTGCGTGACCCTCGCCACCATCGTCACTTAAGCGGGATTTGAGAGGGGGTATGGCACAATCAGACAACGGGTGACCCCCGGAGTACGTCGCGCGATGACCACCGGCCACCACACCACCACGACCGCGGCGGCATCAACGAGAGCCAACTTTCACTGACATGGGGTCGCTGTGGCTGTTCAACCTGTTCCCACCAAACCACCCTCACTGGACGACGATCCGGCCTTTCCGCTGCACCGCGGCGGGAAACTCGAAATGCGGTCGACCATCCCGGTCCGCGACAACGACGATCTCTCCCTGGCCTACACCCCGGGCGTCGCGCGCGTCTGCACCGCCATCGCCGACCGTCCGGAGCTGGCCTATGACTACACCTGGACGTCCAAGGTCGTCGCCGTGGTCACCGACGGCACCGCCGTGCTCGGGCTGGGCGACATCGGGCCCGCCGCGTCCATGCCGGTCATGGAGGGCAAGTCCCTGCTGTTCAAGGAGTTCGCGGGCGTCGACTCGGTGCCGATCGCGCTGAACTGCACCGGCGTCGACGAGATCGTCGACACGGTGATCCGGATGGCGCCGAGCTTCGGCGGCATCAACCTGGAGGACATCAGCGCCCCCCGCTGCTTCGAGATCGAGGACCGGCTCCGCGCCGCGCTCGACATCCCCGTCTTCCACGACGACCAGCACGGCACCGCGATCGTCGTCCTCGCCGCCCTGACCAACGCGGCCCGCCTGACCGGCCGCGCCCTGTCGGACCTGCGCGCGGTGGTGGCCGGCGCGGGCGCGTCCGGGATCGCGGTCTCGCAGATCCTGATCGAGGCCGGCATCGGCGACATCGCCCTGTCCGACAGCAAGGGCCTCATCTACGAGGGCCGCGACGGCCTGAACCCCGTCAAGGAACGCATCGCCGCGATCACCAACCGCTCACACCTGAAGGGCTCCACGGAGGAGGCCCTTCGCGGCGCCGACGTCTTCATCGGCCTCTCGGGCGGCACCGTCCACGAGTCGTGCGTCACCACGATGTCGCGGGACGCCATCGTCTTCGCCCTCTCCAACCCCACCCCCGAGGTGCACCCCGAGGTCGCCCGCCGCCACGCCAAGGTCGTCGCGACGGGCCGCAGCGACTTCCCGAACCAGATCAACAACGTCCTGGCCTTCCCCGGCATCTTCCGGGGCGCCCTGGACGTCCGCGCCCACTCCATCACCGAGGGCATGAAACTGGCCGCCGCGAACGCCCTCGCGGACATAGTCGGCGACGACCTGACCCCCGACTACGTCATCCCGGGCCCCTTCGACGCCCGAGTCGCCCCCGCCGTCACAACCGCCGTGGCCGCCCAAGCCCGCAAGGACGGCGTCGCCCGCATCTGAAAATCTCCACGAGACGGCCCGCGCCCCCATAGGGCGCGGGCCCCAGAACCAGCGCGGCCACCTGCGGAGTTGTCAAACCGTGAAGAGTCGGAGCTTGACCCCGATCGCCCCCGCGAGCCGGTTCAGATCGTCCGGGTCACTGGTGACCACCGAGGCTTGGTACTGCACTGCGATGGCGACGACGATCGCGTCGACCACATCCGCGGTCCCGGCGGAGCCGCAGGCGACACCGGCGGCCTTTCCCGCGCGCTCATCACCAGGCCGGATATCGCAGCCCTTGAGCACCCGGGAAATTCGAGGCTGAGGGCCCCCGCGCCATGCCTGGGCAAGGACGACCACCGGCACGACAGGACGAATTCGCGCGATGGTCAACTCATCGTGAAGCACCAGGAATTTCGGGTTCCGCCGTTCGGCCGCGAGCAAAGCACCGGTGTCGTAAACGACGTTACGCACTAACCCGCCGCCCGCCACGGCTCGTCGTCGAGAAGTCCCGCCTCCATCATGAACTCCCGGGCTTGCCGCCTGAGGTCCTCAGGAATCCCGCCATGCTCGCGCTCATACTCCGCCACCAGGTCCTGGGCGGCCCTGCGCCCTTCCTCATGCAGAGCGGCGAGACGGGCCTTCTCGACGGCAGCCTCGGCCAGCCAGGTGGATACCGGCTTGCCTTCGTCCGCGGCCGCGGCCTTGATCGTCTCCTCGACCTCGGGCGGCACCGAGATCGACAGCTTCCGTGCGGTCATGGCTTCATGCTAGCGCGTGGTAGGAATGCGTTCCTACCACGCGGACCGTCTCCAGCGAGCGTCCTGCGCGTCGGGCTTTTCGTTCGTCAGTTCGAGCGGGCCGGCTTCTTGGTGCGGAAGGTGGGGCGGAAGGTTGTGGGGGGTGGAGGCCAGTAGCGGGCTATGGCGCGGCCGAGGATGAGGGCGTCGGGGACGGCGCCGAAGTCCCAGCTGTCGCGGCGGCCGCGGGCGCGCTGGTTGTCGCTTTCCAGCCACCAGCCGTCGCCCGCTCGGTGGTCGGCGCGTTTGACGATCAGGAGGTCGCGCTGGTCGGGGTGGCGGGCGACGACGATGTCGCCGACCTCGGGACGGACGCCGGTGCGGACCAGGAGCCAGTCGCCCGGTTTCAGGGCGGGGAGCATCGAGTCGCCGGTGACCTCGACGGCGCGCAGGCGGCCGCAGGCGGTGGCGAGCGCGAGCGCCGCCGCGCCGGCCAGGCACCAGATCACCAGGTGACGCGCCGTCCGGGTCCGCATGGTCCTCCTCGTCCTCCCGCATAGATCGCGGTACGGCGGTCATGAACATGGCTGGAAGGGTTCCGGGCCGCGCCGCGGTCCGGGTCTTAGGCCGAAATACCGAGCGCCCTGGCCGGACGGGCCCATGGGCACAAGAGTAATGTCGGTGACCTGAGCATGATCCGCAACGAGGGAAGGGAATCGCAGGTGTTGCTCAAGCTTCTGCGCCCGAAGACAACGGTGTCCGCGCACTGCGACCTGCCGTGCGGCGTCTACGACCCGGCGCAGGCCCGGATCGAGGCCGAGTCGGTCAAGGCGATCGCCGAGAAGTACGCGGCCAACGAGGACCCGGAGTTCCGCGCCCGGGCGATCCTGATCAAGGAGCAGCGTTCCCAGCTGGTCAAGGAGCACCTGTGGGTGCTGTGGACCGACTACTTCAAGCCGCCGCACTTCGAGAAGTACCCGCAGCTCCACCAGCTGTTCAACGAGGCCACCAAGCTCGCCGGCGCCACCGGGACCAAGGGCAGCATGGACGTCGGGATCGCGGAGCAACTGCTCGCCAAAATTTCCGAGATCGACAAGATCTTCTGGGAGACCAAGCAGGGCTGACCAGTATGGACACCGAGGCCCGGCCCCTGATGGGCCGGGCCTTCGGCATGTCGCCCGCCGGGCCGTCGCGGTGGGTGCGTGTGATTCGGACGGGAAAGGGCGTTGCCGGGCGGGGCGTGCGCGGGTGAGACTTCTGGTGGGATGTCCGGGCAGCTCGTGCCCGGCGCGGACTGCGAACGCGGCGGTGCGTGGTGAGCGACGAGATCGAATGCCCTGAGTGCGGCGGGACCGGCGAGCAGCGCCTGGGTCCGTTGCAGCTGATGTGCATGTTCTGCCACGGCCGCAAGGTCGTCGGCGGCGGGCGCGGGCCCAGGGACGGCGGGACGCGCTACAACGCCCAGGGGTGGAAGGTCCCCGAGGACGGCGAGACGTACGACGCGCAGGTGCACGGCCCGCTTCCACCTGTGTGGGAGCATCCGGCGGTGCGGAGCTCGGGGCTCTGCACGCGCTGCCTCGGCGCCGGAGTCGTCGTGGCCGAGGGCACCTATGCGGAGGCGCCCTGCCCGGTGTGCTCGGACGGCGGGTCGTAGCGTCCGGCGGCCTTGGTGAGGGCGTCGCCGGTGAGGCGGTAGGTCGTCCACTCGTCCTGCGGGCGGGCGCCCATCGACTCGTAGAAGTCGATGGCCGGACGGTTCCAGTCGAGGACGGCCCATTCGACACGGCCGTAGCCGCGTTCGTCCGCGATCCGGGTCAGCTCGGTGAGGAGCGCCTTGCCGTACCCGTGACCGCGGACGACCGGGTCGACGAACAGGTCCTCCAGGTAGATGCCGTGCGTGCCGTTCCAGGTGGAGTAGCTGAGGAACCACACGGCGAACCCGACGACGCGGCCCTCGTGCTCGGCCACGTGGGCGAAGACCTTCGGGTCCGGGCCGAAGAGGCTGTCGCGCACCTGCTCCTCGGTGGCCTTCACCTCGTGCGGCGCGCGCTCGTACTCGGCGAGCGCGTGGATCAGCCGCAGGATCTCGGGGACGTCGTCGGGTCTCGCGAGTCGGATCATCCGTGCAGGTTATTCGAGCGCCGCGAGTGGGACGGCCGGGTCGGCCCACCGGTCGTTCGGGACGATCGGGTACCAGCCGGGCCGTCCGGGGTCGCGGTCGTAGGGGTAGCCGCCGAGTTCCTTGTAGAGCTCGGCGTACTCGGCGACCTTGTCGCGGTCGAGGCGGACGCCGAGGCCGGGTCCGGTGGGCACGGGTATCCGCCCGCCGGTGTAGCGCATCGGGCCGCCTTCGATCACGTCGTCGGCGAGGTGGTGGTAGTGCGCGTCGGCGGCGTAGGTGAGGTTGGGCAGGACGGCGCCGAGGTGCAGCATGGTGGCGAGCTGGATGCCGAGCTCGCCGGACGAGTGCACGGCGACGCCGATCTGGAACGTCTCGCACACGGCGGCGGCCTTCACGCAGGGCCGGATGCCGCCCCAGAACGTGGTGTCGAGCAGGACGACGTCCGCGCCGCGGCGCAGCACGTTCGCGGCGAGCTGCTCGAAGTTGACGACGACGGTGTTGGTGGCGAGCGGCACGTTCACGCGTTCGCGGACGAGCCGGAGCCCTTCAAGACCGAGGACGGGGTCTTCGAGGTAGTCGTTGTCGAGGTCCTCGATCGCCTTCCCGAACCGCAGGCCCTCCTCTAGGGAGAGGACAGAGTTCGGGTCGTACCGGAACCGGTCGCCCGGGAACGCCTCGGCGAGCGCCTTGTAGCAGTCGAGTTCGTGGCCCGGCGGGAACACGCCGCCCTTGAGCTTGTGGACGGTGAACCCGTGCGCGTCCTTGAGCGCGCGGGCGTGCTCGACGAGGTGGTCCGGCGTGCGGACCTCCGGTGCGCCCCCGGCGCCCGGGTAGCGGTAGAAGAGGTAGGACGCGAACGGGACGGAGTCGCGGATGCGCCCGCCGAGCAGGTCGTACACGGGGACGCCGAGGTGCTGGCCGACGAGGTCCAGGCAGGCGAACTCGATGGCGGCGAGGATCTGCGTCCGGTTGTTGTAGAGGCTCGCCGTCGGGTTGGCGATCTTGAAGCGGAGCGCCTCCAGCTCGAACGGGTCGTGCCCCTCCAGATGCGGCGCGAGGGCCAGGAACGCGGCCTCGGCGCTCTGCCCGCCGCCGCCCATCTCGCCGAGCCCGACCAGGCCGTTGTCGGCCTCGACCTCGACGATCGTCCGGACGAAGCGGCCCCAGTGGGCGCCGTTGCTGTGCAGGAGCGGCGCCTCCAGCGGCACGGTGACCGTGGTGGCGCGAATGCCTGTGATCTTCATGGGTCCCCGATCTGTGCTCAGCGCCGAACCGTGACGGTGGCGACGCCGCACGCGGGCAGCCGGACCGTCATGGTGCCGTCCCGGACGGGGAGTTCCGTCGCCGGGTCACGCTCCAGCCCGCCGCTCAGCAGGGCGCCGGTCGCGCCCGGCACGTGCAGGTTCGTCTCCAGCGCCGCGGCGGCGAGCGACTGGAGCCGGACGGCCAGGCCGTCGCCGTCGCGGGCGCGGCCGACCGAGGTGACGAGGACGTCCGGGTCGTCGACGCGCAGGAACGTCCCGGCGTCGGCGGCCGGGGCGTCGCCGGTGGCGAGCGTCGCGACGAACGGGTCGGTGAGCCCGGCGGCCGTGCGAGCGCCGAGCCTGCGGCCCGACCCGGCCTCCGCGGACGCGAGCGCGTACCGGAACGTGGTCTCGCCCTGCTGCTGGGACGGGAAGTTGGTGTCCCAGATGTTGTTGAGCGCCCACGAGTAGACGGTGCCGTCCTCGTTGTCGAGCGTCGGCGGGAACGGCGCGTACGGCATGTGGATGGAGCCGAACTGGACGAGCGGCGCCTCCAGCGTCGCCCACGCCACGGTCAGCTCCGGGTCCTCGAACGCGACCCAGTGCCGGATCGGCCGCATGTGCTCCGCCGACCCCGGCACGCTCGGGACGCCGGTGCCGCCGACGCCGCCGGTCAGCTCCCACGAGGCGGGCGGCCCGTCCACGGCGAACGGGAACGCGAAGAACACCGCCTCCTTCGCCGCGGTCGGCTGCTTGCCGAGCTGGTAGCGGACGTCCACACGCGGCACGCCCGCGTACAGGTCGATGGTGGTGCGCAGCCAGTCGACGCCCTTGCCGTGCTGCTCGATGACCAGCCGCTCCCCCGCCGGGGTGCGTTCGGCGCGGGTGACGGTCGCGTGGGTGGCGACGGCCCGGTCGCCGAGCATCGTCTTGTCGTGCACGAGCATGTGCCCGGACATGTGGTTGAAGTGCGGCGCGGTCGCGTACCTGTCGTACACGTACTGCCCGAACCCGGCCACCGAGTCGGCGTTCACCAGTTCCCGGCCCGCGACCTTGTCGAAGACCGAGCCGATGTGCCCTTCCCCGAGATCGAACGTGACGCGGTAGAACTCGTTCTCGATCGTCCCGCCGGTGCCGAGGTCCTCCGGCTCGGGCGCGGGCGCCGCGGCGCGGACGACGTCGACCCTGACGTGCCCGTGGCCGGGGACGTCCGGGAGGACGGCCTCCAGGTGGCGGCCGATGGGACGGGTGGGCCACTCGTCCGGGTCGACCTCCTCCTCCCGGTGCGGGACGGGCTCGCCGGTGCGGGCGTCGACGAGCGTGATCGGGACGTCGACGGCGACGATGTCGCGGGGCAGGAACGCGCGGGCCGCGTCGGTGCGGGCCGCGGTGCCGGGGTTGACGACGAGGAACGAGGCGAGCGCGTCCGGCGCGGCGCCGAACGTCGCGCCGAGCCGCCGCGCCCCGGCCTGGAGCAGGTCGAGGGCGTCGTCGTGGGCCTGGTAGCCGACCTGGGACTTGCGGGTCCACTGGAGGCCGCCGGAGTCGCCGCCCTCCTCCGCGTCCTCCCACGGGTTGGCGGCGCCCCAGGTGTGCTCGTCGAACAGCGCGGCACGGTCGTACGCCTCGTCGATCGCCCTGCTGGCTGACAGGGCCGCGCCGGTGCGGTCGCCGCCGCGCTCGTCGGCGAGGGCGTGCAGCGTCTCCGCCGACCGCAGGACGTTCTGCGCCCGCCGGACGTACCCGAGCGGGCGGGCGCCGGAGCCGAGGCCGTCGGCCCACCAGTCGGTCCAGTCGCCCTCGTGGATCTGGAGCCGGTCGCCGTGGTGCTCCTCGACGTACTCGAAGAAGTCGGAGTTGGTCGCCATCCGGAGCCGCGGGTACGCCCACGTCTCGTTCCAGCGGTGCGCGATGTCGGCCGGGACGATCGACGGCCCGGCGTTGTCGGCGTGCGCGCCCTGCACGCGCAGGTGGACGGCGTCCAGGAAGTCGGGGTCCTTGGCGGCGCCGACCTGGCCGGGCGCCGCGTACCAGCCGAACGTGCCGGGCCCGTACGGGTAGGGCCGGTCGGCGAGGGACCCGAGGTAGCGGGGCAGGAGGTCCTCGGCGAGGTCGTAGCCGTCGACGAGCCCGACCGTGTTGCCCTCCATGTAGGCCATGCCGTGCGGCGTGTCGGTGAACCAGACGATCAGCTCGCCGCCGCCCGGGGACCGCCACCGGAACGGCCGGGCGAGCTTGTCGCCGCCCGTGATGTAGGGGACGGACCGTCCGGCCCAGTTGTGCGCGGCGGCCAGATACCGGACACCGGCCGCGTTCAGCGCGTCGACCGTCCCGACGACCGCGCCCGGGATGTCGGTGTGCATCGCCGACCGGACCTCGATGCCGTGCGCCCGCCTGAGGTGCTCGACGAAGCGGAGCTGCCGGTACAGCTCCTCGGTCGAGCACGCCTCCGTGTGCAGCTGCATCGGGAACGCGGTGACCTCGATGTTCCCGGCCCTGACCCGCTCGGTGAACTCGGCGACCTGGTCGTCGGGGCGGGTCGCCAGCCAGCGCAGCGCCGGCAGCGACGACTCCACCGACCAGCGGAAACGCGCGTCGTCCGGGCGCCCGTCGGTCTCCCGCGCGAGGCGCAGCGCCGCGTCGAGGTAGTCGAGGTGGTGGCGCAGGACGGTGCCCTGCGTGTCGGTGTAGCCGATGTCCAGGTGCGAGTGGTGGACGACGAACACGTTCCACTTGCGCTGCGGGACGACGTCCAGCGGCGCGGCGCCGACGAGGCCGTCCGCGTCGCGCACCTCCAGGGTGAGGCGGCGCGGGCCGTCCACCTCGGGGACGAGCAGCGTGATCGTCTCGTCCCCGGAGGCGGAGCCGTCGGCGACGACGACGTCATCGTCCTTGAGCGCCACGTCCACCCGGCCGCCGGCACCGCCGGTCAGCGTCAGCCGGACGGCCTGCCGTAGCGCACCGTCCTCGTCCCGCTTGAACAGCGGCAGCACGGCGGCGCGGACGGACAGCCCGCGCACCGCGAGCACCTCGGCGGACGTGTCGTGGCGCAGCGCGTCGCGGATCCCGTCGTAGTCGGGCGAGCCGAGGCTCGCCTGTAGCAGGCGACTCGTCATCTTTATGCGTCAATCTCTCTCTAGGGAGCCGGTCGGGAGCACTAGAACTGGGCGAGGGTCAAGCCGCGTGTGAACAGGCGCTGCGTCGCCAGGAACAACACGACGGTGGGCAGTGAGACGACCAGCCCGGCGGCCAGCGCGATCGGCACGGGCGTCCCGGCGTACACGTCGGTGGTGAGCGCCGACAGCTCCGCCCACACGGGACGGACGGACTCCGACTGCGACAGCGTGAGCCCGAACAGCAGGTCGTTCCACACGAACGTGAACTCCAGGATGAACACGGCGGCCAGCGCCGCCGACGACAGCGGCAGGTAGATCCGCCAGAAGATGCGGAAGGTGGACGCGCCGTCCAGCCGCGCCGCCTCGAAGATCGACACGGCGACGTTGCCGAAGAAGTTCCGCATCACCAGCGCCGCGAGCGGCACGTTGACCGCCGAGTAGATCAGGATCAGGCCGAGCTGGTTGTCGTACAGCGACACCTCGCTGTAGCCGACGAACAGCGGGATCAGCAGCATCTGGAACGGCACCACCGTCCCCGCGAAGATCACGATGAACCAGAAGAAGCCGTGTCTCAGCCGCAGCACGACGATCGCGTACCCGGCGAGCGCGCCGAGCAGGACGGCGATCGCCGGGGCGGCGACGCTGTAGAGCAGCGTGCTCAGCAGCGTGTCGCCGACGGCGGTGCGGTCCCACGCCTGCGAGACGTTGTCGAACAGCCCGACCGAGGACGGCGGCCGCACCGCGTCCGACGGGTCGTAGTCGTCGGCCGGGCGGACGGCGTTCGCGATGATCAGGTAGGTGGGGAACAGCCACACCACGCCCAGCAGGGCCAGCACGACCCGCCGGACGTTCAGGCTGAAACCGCGCATGTTCATGACTCCCTCCCGACCTGCCTGCGCAGATAGATGTACGAGGCCAGGCCGGTGACGGTGGTGAGCAGCACCGCGACCGACGAGCCGTACCCGTACTCGTTGGCGACGAACACGTCCCGGTACATGGTCACGGCGAGCGTCTCGGACGAGCGTCCCGGCCCGCCCTGCGTCATCACCCACACGATGTCGAAGTTCTTCAGCCCGGCGACGAGCGCGAGGCCGAACACGACCGTCGTGATCGGGCGCATCAGCGGCCAGATGACGTGCCGGAACATCGACCAGCCCGACGCGCCGTCGATGCGGGCCGCCTCGATCGGCGCCCTCGGGATCGACTGGAGGCCGACGACGAACAGCAGCATGTTGACGCCGAGCTGCTGCCACGTCCACACGACGATCATCGCGATGGTGTTGCGGGGGCCGTCCTGGAGGAACGCGGTGTCGCCGCCCGGCATGCCGAGGAACGTCAGGATCTGGTTCGCCATCCCGTCCGGCTGGAGGACGAAGCCCCAGATGACGCCGAGACCCGCGCCGGACATCGCGTACGGCAGCAGGAACGGCAGCCGGAACCACGAACCGCGTTTGAGGTCGTAGGACAGGACGGCGACGAACAGCCCGAGCCCCACCGGGAGGACGACGGTCCCGACGACCCACAGCAGCGTGTTGCGGATCGACGTGACGAGCGCGTCGTCCTCCAGCAGGCGCCTGTAGTTGTCGAGGCCGGTGAACTCGGGTGAGGCGAGCCCGTCGTAGGTGGTGAAGCTCAGGTACGCCGTCCACAGGAACGGCAGGTAGAGCAGGACGGCGACGAACAGCACGGCCGGCGAGATGTAGACGTGCCGGAACCGGCCGTGCAGCGCGAACCCCTTCCCGGACGGGCCGCCGCCACCGCCGCCGCCGCGCGGCAGACGAGGCAGACGAGGCAGGCGACGGCCCTTGTCCGAGGAGCGTCCGCTCACCGCCGTCTTGGGACGGTCGGCAGTGACCTTCTGCGTGCTCATGGGACGGCCTAGCTTCCGGCCTTGTTGTTCTTCCAGTAGTCCTCATTCACCTTCTGGATGCTCTTGAGGACGTCCATGTACGAACCGGGCTTGTTGAGGAACTTGTCGAACCCGCTGAGCGCCTCGGTGAGGACGGGCGCGGGCGCCGCCTCGAAGTAGCGCAGGAGGAGCCGGTTCTGCTGCGACGCGGCCTCCTTGGTGACCTTGTCCAGCTCGGGGTCGGTGACCTTCACCTTCGGGTTGCCGGACACGTCGCCGCGGGCGTTGGCCCACTTCTCCTGCGCGGTCGGCGTGATCCACCACTTGAGGTACTTGTCGCTGGCCTCGGCGTCGGGCGCCTTGCGCAGCGAGCACAGCGGCCCGCTCTCGAAGATCAGCGACCGTTTCGGCAGCGCCGGGTCGACGTTCGGGATGAAGAAGAACCCGTAGTCGGTGCCCTGCTTGAGGCCGCGCTGGGTCATGCTCGTGTTGAACCACGTCCCGTTGACGACCATGGCGGCCCGGCCGGCCTTGAAGTGGTCGGCGGGGTCGGCCTTGTCGCCCGGCTTGGAGAACCAGCCGGAGTCGATCATCGTCTTCCACCGTTCCATGGTCTTGACGACGCCGGGATCGGTGTAGGACGCCTGGCCCGTCGACAGCCGCTCGTACAGGTCGGGGTTCGTCCCGGCGAGGAGCTGCTCGAACCAGGCGAAGGAGAACAGCGACGTCGGCGACGTGTGGTGGAACGGCACCTGGCCCTTCGACTTCAGCGTCTGCGCGGTCTTCTCCAGCTCGGCCCAGGTCGTCGGCGGCTTGAGGTCGTACTTCGCGAAGATCTTCTTGTCGTAGAACATGCCCCAGTAGCCGGTGTTCAGCGGGACGCAGTACTGCTTGCCCTCGACGGTGTAGTACTTCTTCAGCTGCTCGGTCAGGTCGCCGCTCTTGATCGCGTCCTGCCAGAGTTTCGACGTCTCGGCGACCTGGTTCTGCTTGACGATCTCCTCAAGGCGCCCGCCGGTCGACCAGGTGAACAGGTCGGGCTTGACCTTGGTGCGGAAGGAGGTCTTGATGAACGCCGTGTAGCTCGGCTCGTCGGTGTAGCCGACGGGTTTCATGTCGAGTCCGGTGTGCTGCTTGCCGAGCGTCGCCATCTGCTCGAAGAACGGCTTCCAGGCGCCCTTGTCGTTGTAGAGCTTCAGCTCGGTCTTGCCGCCGGAGTCGCCGGAGTCGCCGGACCCGCAGCCTGCGGCGAGCAGCAGTGCGCTCGCGGTGAGCGCGGTCACCCGCAGTCGCTTGGACGACAACATGGTGAGCCTCCTTCATCGGGGTGCCCGATCGGGGTGGTCGAAGGACCTGGGATTCGTCTTTTGGGAAGGGTGAACGGAACGCCCGGCGGTTTCCGCCGGGCGGCAGGGTATGCGCGGTCAGGTGATGCGCTGCGCTATCACGCGCTTGACATCGGCGAGGTGGGCCCGCATCAGCGACTCCGCCTCCCGCTCCGCCCCGGCCTCGATGGCCGCGAGGATCGACTTGTGCTCCTCGAAGTCGCGGACGCGGTCGTCGAAGATGCGTTGTATCTCCCGCTGCTCGGACGCGTGCACCGACAGCAGCGAGTCGATGACCTCGCAGAGGACGGAGTTGCCCGCGACGCCGGCGACCTCTCGGTGGAAGGTCATGTTGGCCTTGTTCAGCCGGGCGTCGGACTCGTGGGCCTCACCGGCCAGTTCCACGCCCGCCTGGTCGAGGATGGCGCGGAGCAGGTCGATGTCGGCGGGCTCGGACAGGCGGGCCGCCCGCCCGGCCAGCGGGGGCTCGATGAGCAGCCGGGCGTCCAGGAGCTGGAGGAGCCGGTCGCTCTCCAGCGCGCGGACGTTGGGGTTCGGGATGACGACGCGTTCCAGGTCGTTGCCCACGTAGATGCCCGACCCGTGCCGGAGCTGGATCGCGCCGGTCGCCTCCAGCCGGCGCAGCGCCTCGCGCAGCGTCGGCGTGGTCACGGCGAACCGCTGCGACAGCTCCCGCGCCGACGGCAGCCGGTCGCCGGGGCGCAGGCCGTCCGACCTGATCAGCTCCAGCATGCGCTCCGTGAGCGCGTCCGCCAGGCTCGGCCGGGCCACATCCTGTGACATCGCCACCTCGTTCCCAAGAAGTAAAGTCATCTAATCACTTAGTTGCCGCTGCTGTCCAGCCGTCCGTGCAGGTTGCACCGCAGGACGGCGCGCTCCTCGGCGAAGGCGAGACGTCCGAGCCGCGCCGACATGATGCCGTCGAACCCGTGGCACGCGCCCGGCACATGATGAACCTCGGTGGGAACGCCCGCGAGGATCAGCCGGTGCGCGAAGGCGAAATCCTCGTCCCGCAGCGGGTCGAACTCGGCGATCAGCAGGTAGGCGGGCGGCAGGCCGCGCAGGTCGGACGCCCTGGCCGGTGCCGCGTACGCCGGGACACCGGCCCGCGATCCGGCGCGTCCGCCCAGGTAGTGCCGCCACATGTGCTCGACGTCACCGCGGTTGAACAGCGGCGGCCGGGTGTAGGCCCGCATCGACGGGGTGTCCATGCGGTCGTCCAGGACGGGATACAGCAGCATCTGGAACACCAGCGGCGGACCGCCCGACTCGCGTGCGCGCAGCGCCACGGCCGCCGCCAGCGCGCCGCCGGCGCTGCCGCCGCCCACCGCGACCCGCTCCGGATCGCCGCCGAACTCGGCCGCGTGCTCGTGCGCCCACACCGTCGCGGTGTAGCAGTCGGCGAACCCGGCGGGGAACGGATGCTCGGGCGCCAGCCGGTAGTCGACCGACACGACCGCGATGCCGTCCTCCCCGGCGAACGTCAGGCAGCGGCCGTGCTCGTTCTCGAGATCTCCGGTGACGAACCCGCCGCCGTGGAAGTACACGAGCACGGGCGCCGGACGCGTCGTCCCGCGAGGCCGGTAGATCCGCACCGGGACGTCCGGCCCGCCGGGCGGACCCGGGATCGTCCTGTCCCGCACGTCGGCCTTCACGTCCGGCACCGGCTCGTCCAGGGCCTTGACCAGGGCCCGCATCGACGCACGGGCCTTGAGCGGGTCGGACAGCCCGACGTACGGCATGCCGTCGAGCGCGGCGGCGAGTTCGGGATCCATGGTCACGCTCCAGATGTGAGACGGAAAGCACGCGCCCCCGGACGGGAGGTCAGCCGGGGGCGCGCGTAAGCGGAATCGCCGTGGACGGTGCGGCGATACCGCCGCTCTAACCGGAAACGGGCACGTTGACGTACCGGGCCCGGTAGATGGACACGTCGGTGTAGTTGTCGTTCTCAGGGCCCTTGGTGTCGTCCAGGCTGTTCACGTTGTAGGAGATGACGAGGTTGCCGCTGGACGACAGCGAGGCGTGCTGGTGGGCGTTGTAGGTGTAGACGTCCTCGTCCTCGTAGGAACCCCACAGGCCGGTCTCGGGCGTCTTGTAGACCATCCGCTCGCCGGTGAACGGCCCGGCGGCCGAGCAGGACAGCAGGACGTCGATCTCCGCGCCGAAGGCGATCTTCGTGTCCTGGTTGACCATGATGTAGTGCGAGCCGCGCCTGGTGACGCTGAACTCGTTGGACACGCCGCTCATCTGCCGCGCCGACGCCTTCTCCGACCACGACCAGCCGCCGGCCGTCCGGTACTGCCACCGGCCGCGCAGGTCGCCGCCGTGCACCCGCGCGACGTGCAGGTACTTGGTGTTCACCTTGGTGTCGGGGTCGGTGTAGTCCTCGGAGCCGTAGATGTAGGTGAAGGGACCGTCCTTGAGGAGCGCCGAGCCCCACTGGACGCCCGACGCCGACGGCATCGACGTGACCTTCTTGGGCTCCGACAGGTCGCGGGTGGAGAAGTTCGCCAGGACGTTGCCCTTGAACTTCATGTCCCAGCCCGTGCCGTTGGTCGGGTCGGGGTCGTAGTACTCGCGGTACAGCTGCTGCACCGACGAGCCGCTCTGGACCAGGTCACCGGCCCAGTACCAGTGGTTCGCGCGCGGGGGCGGCATGACGGCCTCCGGCTTCGCGGCCGTCCCGCCGTGCACGGTCGTCAGCCCGCCGCGCGCCGACTGGACGACGAAGGAGCTGTTGATGAACGGGGTCGTCCCGCCGTCGGAGATGGTCATCGGCCTGGAGCCGTCCGATTCGACCTTGCCGAGGAACGTGTCGGAGTAGGCGTAGACGATGCGTCCGTCCCGCAGCTTCAGCGAGTAGGTGGTGTCGGCGCCCGTCCAGTCGTCCAGGCGGGCGTTGCTGTTTCCGTAGGCGGTGAACTTGCCGTTCATCGCGGTGTTCTCGGTCGGGGTGCCGAACGCCGGCGCGGGACGGCCGGAGCAGACCGGCCCGGCGGCAGAGGCACCGGCCGCCGGGCCGGTGTCGGCGGACGCGGCCGGGGCGGCCAGGACACTGGCCGACCCGGCGACGAGCACGAGGGCGGACGCGACGGCGGCGGCACGCGCCCGCCGGCGCCGGAAGGGGACGGAATTCACGCTCATGGCCCGACATCATGATTCATCAGATGACTTGGTGTCTAGATCTCTAGCGATCTAGGTCTGGATATCCGGGAGCGCGGCCGGGTTGCGGGCGAGCAGGCCGCCGTCCACGCGGTGCTCGGCGCCGGTCACGAACGACGAGCGCGGCCCGGCGAGGAACGCCACCACCTCGGCGACCTCGTCCGCGCGGGCGACCCGTCCGAGCGGATGCGCCCGCCCCCACTCGGCGACCTGCGCGTCCCGGCTCGCGTCCCCGCGGAACAGGTCGGCGGCCCAGCGCAGCATCGGCGTGTCCACCGACCCGGGGCACACGACGTTCGCGCGGATCCCGTCGGCGGCGTGGTCGAGCGCCATCGCCCGCGTCAGGGCGTTGATCGCCGCCTTGCTGGCGCTGTAGGCGGCGACCCGGTCCTGCGACACGAACGCCTGCACCGACGACATGGTCACGATCGTCCCGCCGCCCCGCCGCCGCAGCTCGGGGACGGCCGCGCGGCAGACCAGGTAGACGCCCTTGACGTTCACGCCGAGGACCTCGTCCCACAGCTCCTCGGACGTCTCCTCGACCGTCCCGTAGCGCTGCACGCCCGCGCACGTCACCACCACGTCGAGCCCGCCGTGCCGGGACACGGCCGTCTCCACCAGGCCCGCCATCCGCGCGGCGTCGGTCACGTCGGCGACGACGCCCGTGACCTCAAGCCCGTCCGCGCGCAGCTCCGCCTCCGCCCGCCGGACGCCGTCCTCGCCGACGCCGCAGAACACCACCGCGGCGCCGTCGCGCGCGAGCCGCTCCACCACGGCCCGCCCGATCCCCAGCGACCCGCCGGTCACGACCGCGACCTTGCCGTCGAACTCCGTCACATGCCCTCCCCTTCGATGCCGCCCCCCTCGACGACGCCCCCTTCGACGACGCCCGCCCGCAGCCACAGGCGCCGGGTGGAATGCGCGTCCAGCCGGAGCGCGGTGCCGTTGCCGGCCGCCGCCGCGAGCCCGTCCGTCGGGTATCCGGCGAACGGTTCGAGCCCCATCACGTACGCCTGCCCCCACCACGGATGGCCCGTGGTCGCGCCGGACTCCTGCCACAGCCACAGATGCGGCAGGACGGCGACGTCCCAGCGCACCCGCAGCCCGAGCCCGCCGTCCGGATCGACGACCTCGTACCGCCCCTCGTCCAGCCCGGTGAGATAAACGATCTCACTCGGAGTCCCGTGACCAGGCACGACGTCCAGGTCGATCTCCCCGCCACCGGCCGCCGGAACCCGCGGCCACCGATGCGGCCCGCCCGATGCGACCCGCCGTCCACCCGGCGCGATCGCGGTCTCATGCGGGACGACCCGCGCCCCATCCGGCAGCCTGATCCGGTGCCCGGGCCGCAGGAAGGGCGCGCCGAACACGATGTGGTGGCCCCACATCACGTCCAGCGCCACCCCGCACTCGTTGACCAGCTCCTCCTCGACGGCGAGCTCGGCCTCCCCCGACCGGAGCCGCAGCACCTTGGTCAGCCGCAGCGGCATCCGCCTGGCCCGGACGGTCAGCCGCACCGCGACCTCGCCCGCGTCGTCGGCCACGATGTCGGCGTCCCACGGCAGCCCGGCCACCTCGCCGTGCTGCGCGAACGCCGCGCCCCGATAGGTACTGGGCGCCCCGCCGTTCGGCAGGACCTCCTGCCACCCGCCCTCGTAGGAGTCGAGGAACGCGGCGGTGTCGTCGGCCGCGCCACCGGCGACGGCCCGCGGGTCGCGCAGACCGCCCGGCGACAGCCACACGAAGTCCATGTCGCGCGGCTTGAAGCAGAATTCGGCGATGTCGCCGCCCTTGCCCACGAGGACGGTCACCCGCAGCAGTTCGTTCTCCAGCACCAGTGCGTCCAGGCCCGCCCAGGTGATCTCATGGACGCGGGCGCCCCAGTTCCTGGACGGCCGGTGTCGTCGATACGCCAAACCGTGTCAGCTCCAGCTCTCCGCGCCGCTGAACGCGAAATGCTCCCCCGGCGTGTAGCGCGGGCGCGGCTGGTACTCGTTCACCCCGGCGTCCCCGCGCAGCAGCAGCGCGGACGGGAACGGCAGCGGCTCCTGCGTGATCCGCGTGGAGGTCGGGATGTACCGGATCGTCAGCCCGCAGCGCCGGTGCGGCGACTCGTTGGCGTTGCTGCCGTGCATGATGTTCGGGTGGTGGACCTCGACGTCCCCCGGCTCAAGCACCAGGTCCACTGCGCGCGACTCGTCCACCCCCGCCGCGCTCTCCACCCCGAACACGGCCCCGGCGTCTTCGCGCTCCCTGACCTCGTGCAGCTCTTCCTTGTGGCTGCCGGGGATGACGCGCAGGCAGCCGTTCTCGGGCGTCGAGTGGTCGATGGCGAGCCACAGCGTGACGACGCGCATCGGCTCCAGCGGCCAGAACGCGCCGTCCTGGTGCCACAGGACGGCCTTCCCGGTGAACGGCGGCTTCGCGATGTACGCGGACGCGAACAGCGCGATGTCGGGGCCGATGAAGCGCTGGGCGACGTCCAGCAGCCGGTCGTCGGAGACGAGCCGCACCCAGAACGGGTCCTTGGCGACGAGCTCTGTCGACAGGTCCTCGCCGGTCCGGTCGGGGTAGCGCTCCTGCAGCCACCTGACGTGCCGGTCCGCCTCCGCGATCAGCGCGGGATCGAGGACGTTCTTGAAGATCGCGTAGCCGTTCTCGTCGTAACCTCGCATCTGATCGTCGTGCATGCGCGTCCTTTCATGTGAGTCTCGGCACAGGAAGTCTTAGTCATTAGATCACTTGTTGTCTAGATGTATTGTCGCCCTATCGCGGACGCCCCATAGAGAGGACCGCCATGAGCGCGCTGGACACCGTGGCCCGGGCGAGCACCGGACGGCCCGCACGGATCGCCCTGCTCGGCGAATGCATGATCGAACTGAGCCACGCCGCCCCGGACCGCCTCCACCTCGGCTACGCCGGGGACGCCTTCAACACCGCCGCCTACCTCGCCCGCCGCGCCGCCCCCGGGACGGCCGATGTCCAGTTCGTCACCCTGATCGGCGACGACCCCTACAGCACGCGCATGCGGGAATCCTGGGCCGCGCACGGCGTCGGCTCCGCGCATACCCGCGCCGTCCCCGGCGGCCAGGCCGGCCTCTACCTCATCCGCACCGACGAGCACGGCGAGAGAACGTTCCAGTACTACCGATCGCAGTCCGCCGCCCGGGGCCTGTTCGGCCCCGCCCACCCCACCGAGATCGACGACGCCGTCGCGGATCACGACCTCGTCTACCTGTCCGGCATCACCCTGTCGATCCTGTCGGCCGCCGCCCGGGAACGGCTCCACGGCGTCCTGGACGAGACCCGCCGCCGCGGCGGCTTGGTCGCGTTCGACACCAACTACCGCCCCGCCGGATGGCCGTCCCCCGCCGCCGCGGCCGACGCCATGTCCGCCGTCCTCGCCCGCACCGACATCGCCCTCCCCACCCTCGACGACGACCAGGCCGTCTTCGGCGACAAGTCCGCCGCCGACGCCGTTCGCCGCCTGCGCGCCAAGGGCGTCACCGAGATGGCCGTCAAGCAGGGCGCCCAGGGCAGCCTGATCGCCGACATCGGCACCAGCGACCCCGTCCCCGCCGTGCCCGACGTCGATGTGATCGACACCACAGCGGCAGGCGACGCCTTCAACGGCGCCTACCTGGCGGCCCGCCTGGCCGGCGCACCCCGCGAAGAGGCCGCCAGGACGGCGACAGAACTGGCCGCCCAGGTCATAGCCCACCGGGGCGCCCTCCTGCCACCCGAGCCCCGCCAGGACGAATCCGCGAACCCGAACCCGCGAACACAGCGGTCCCAGCCCCTGACCCCGGCCGCACACTGACCCGAATCACCGCGATCGCGGCCGAAGGCAGGTTTCGAGTCCGGGCGCTGGAAGACGCGCAGGCCCGAAAGAGGAGAGAAATGCGGTAGACACGACCCCGCGGAGGCTCGCACAGGGGCTCGCAGGCGGTAGTTTCGGAAGCAGCGGGACCATCCTGCGAGGGAGTGACGTGACCGAGGAAACCGCTGCAATGCCGACCAGTACGAAGTTGTCCGTCCGCGATGTCGTGACGGTGAAGCTGCCGGCCGCGAGCGCCTACCTGTCCGTCCTGCGCACCGCGACCGCGGGCCTGGCGGCCAGGTTGGACTTCACGCTGGACGAGATAGAAGATCTGCGCATCGCCGTCGACGAGGCGTGCGCGATGCTGCTCGCCCAGGCCGTCCCCGGGACGGACCTGGTGTGCGAGTTCGAACTGACCGGCGAGGCCATGCGCATCTCCGTGTCCGTGCTGACCGTCGACGGCGAGGTGCCGAGCCGCGACACCTTCGCCTGGACCGTCCTGTCGTCGCTGGCGGGCGAGGTGGACGCGCAGGTGGGCGCCGACGACCGGGTCACCGTGACGCTGCAGAAGCGCCGCGGCACGGCGGGGGCCCCGTGACAGAGAAGACGACGATCGCCGGCGCGGGCAACGAGCGGTCCGACAGCGCGGTACCGGACCGCGCCCGTGCCCGTGCGCTGTTCGAGCGCCTCGCCGAGCTGCCGGAGGGCGACCCGGAGCGCCAGCGCATCCGCGACCAGCTCGTGGAGCTGCACCTGCCGCTGGTGGAGTATCTCGCCCGCCGCTTCCGCAACCGCGGCGAGTGGCTGGACGACCTGATCCAGGTCGCCACGATCGGGCTGATCAAGTCGATCGACCGGTTCGACCTCGAACGCGGCGTGGAGTTCTCCACCTACGCCACGCCCACCATCGTCGGCGAGATCAAGCGGCATTTCCGCGACAAGGGCTGGGCGGTGCGCGTCCCGCGCCGCCTCCAGGAGCTGAAGCTCTCGCTCACGAAGGCGATCAGCGACCTCGCGCAGCGCGAGGGCCGCGCCCCGACCGTCAGCGAGCTCGCCGCGCACCTGCAGATGAGCGAGGAGGAGGTGCTGGAGGGCCTGGAGTCCGCCAACGCCTACTCCACCGTCTCCCTGGACGCGCCCGACTCCGGCGACGAGGACGCGCCCGCGGTGGCCGACTCCCTCGGCATGGTGGACGAGTCGCTTGAGGGCGTCGAGTACCGCGAGTCCCTCAAGCCGCTGCTGGAGAAGCTCCCGGCCCGCGAGAAGAAGATCCTGCTGCTGCGGTTCTTCGGCAACATGACCCAGTCGCAGATCGCGGCCGAGCTCGGCATCTCCCAGATGCACGTGTCCCGGCTGCTGGCCCGCACCCTGGCCCAGCTCCGCGAGGGCCTCACCGCCGACGAATAGTCCCCGGGCCGACGAGCGGGATACTGCGGTACGGGGACGAGCGGCCCGTCAGTCCTTGGTGGGCTGTTCCTTCAGGCGGTCCTTGAGGCGCTGCCCCAGGGAGCGTGGTTCGGCGGCTTCTCGCGCCGGTTCGCGCTCGGCCTCCTCCGGCGCGTCCGTGCCCCGGTCGCCCGCGTCGGTCTCTCCGGCCTCGTCCTCTTCCTCGTCCTCGTCGTCGGTGATCAGCCAGGCGGTGCTGGGCGGGCTGAGCACGGCGACGAGCGCGAGGACGGCGACCAGCGCCATCGGGATCGCGAACGCGAGACGGTCGCTCTGCCACAGCGACCACGCGATCGGCAGCGCGAAAAGCTGCGTCAGCACCGTGGGGGCGCGGCTCCACTGGTCGGCCCGCAGCAGCCCGCGGGCGCAGGCGAGCATGCCGAGACCGCCGGCGAGGGTGAGGACGGTGACCCCGATCGCGCTGGGCGGGTCGACGGCCCCGCCGGTGGCCGCCTCCACACCGGTGAAGACACCGAACCCGACGGCGGCGACGCCCTCCAGGGCCTCAAGGGCGGCGGCGGCCTGCACGGTGTTGGGACGCTTCGACACAACCCGAAACCCTACTCGCACCGGCCCTCGCACCGCGCTCAAGGGCGGTTATCGCGGATCCGGCGGTCTTCCCACGGAATGAGCGGGCAACCCTGGGCGAACGCATCCGGAACGATCGATACCCTGACGCCGTGCGCGCCATGCTCATCGCCAACCCCAAGGCGACCTCCACCTCCCGGCGGGCCCGGGACATCCTCGTCCGGGCGTTCTCCGGCGACCTCGACCTGGTCCTCGCCGAGACCGGCCACCGCGGGCACGCGACCGAACTGTCCCGGCAGGCGGCCGTGGACGGCTACGACGTCGTGATCGTGCTCGGCGGCGACGGCACGGTGAACGAGGCCGTCAACGGGCTGCTCGCCCACGGCCCCTCCCCCGGCCTGCCGGCGCTGGCCGTGCTGCCGACCGGCAGCACCAACGTGTTCGCCCGCACCCTCGGCCTGCCGGGCGATCCGATCGGCGCGACGAAGGCGGTCCTCGAAGCGCTGCGCGCCGGGCGGCACCGGACGATCGGGCTCTGCACGGCCGCCCACCCCGGCGGCGCGGAACGCTATTTCACTTTCTGCGCGGGCGTCGGGCTGGACGCCGAGGTCGTCCGGGAGGTCGAGCGGCGCCGCGCGGCCGGGGCCACCGCGTACAACTCGCTGTACGTGCAGACGGCGATCCGGCATTTCTTCTCCGGCACCGACCGGCGGCGTCCCGCCCTCACTTTGGAACAGCCGGGACGCCCGCCGAAAACCGGGCTGTTCCTGGCGTTCATCTCGAATACCTCGCCGTGGACTTTCATGGGCCGCCTTCCGGTGAATCCGAGCCCGAAGGCGAACTTCTCGCGCGGCCTCGACGTGTTCGGCATGCGTTCGCTGGACGTCGGCCCGACGCTCGGGGCCGTGGCGCAGATGCTCACCGCGCGTAGCCGTCCTGTGCAGGGACGGCACGTGGTGAACGTGCACGACGCGGTCGAGGTCACGTTGCGCGCGGAGCGCCCGATGGCCTTTCAGCTGGACGGCGACTACCTTGGCGAACAACGCAGCGTGACGTTCCGGTCGGTTCCGAAGGCAATACGCATCGTCATTTGAGGGCGTATGGGCAGCCAGCTGAGAGCCAAGTAACACACCCGTCCCGCGGGTGTGACACATGCGACATCCATACTTTGAGAATCCTTTCTCAAAGGTCTTGCGTCGCCCCAGCCTGCCCTGACACGCTCAAAGTGCGCCCATCGACAAGAGACCCCGACGACGCCGGTCTTCCTGTCCCGCGGCGCCGCCGAACATTCACCCCTGGTCCTGGCCCCAGCCACCCCGGGTGTTCGCGACATGTGAAACCGTTCACAAAAGTGGAGTCTCTCCACCACCTGACGAAGGAGTGGACCGCATGGACTGGCGCCACCGCGCAGCCTGCCGTGACGTGGACCCCGAGCTGTTCTTCCCGATCGGCAACACCGGACCCGCGATCCTGCAGATCGAAGAGGCCAAGCAGGTCTGCCGCCGCTGCGACGTCACCGACGCCTGCCTGCGCTGGGCGCTCGAATCCGGCCAGGAATCAGGAGTCTGGGGCGGCATGGGCGAAGACGAACGCCGCGCCCTCAAGCGCCGCGCCGCCCGCGCTAGAGTTTAATTGCGTTTCTCTCCTCCTTCGGGCGCTGGGCGCCCTCCATCGTCGAGAAACGCGGCGCGATCGCTGCATCGCTCCGGCTCGCCTGGCGGCTCGCTGCGCGATCAGGTTTCTCGCAGGCTCGAAACCTGCCTTCGGTCGCGATCGCAGGCGTTGAGGTTGTCGCATAGTTGCGGCGGTGGCTGGGCTTCATGATGTGGTCGGTTTCGGTCTGCGAATAAGTTGCTGTGCGTGTTCAGGTGCTTCTGGGTGGGGGTTGGCGGCGGGGGGTGAGCGGGATGTCCACGACGACCTCGGTGCCGCCGGTGGGGCGGGGGCGGAAGTCGAGGCGGCCGCCCAGTTCGCCGACGATCAGTGTCCGGACGATCTGGAGGCCCAGGCTGGTGGTGCCCTCCACGTCGAAGTCCTCGGGGAGGCCGACGCCGTCGTCGGCGACGATCGCGACGAGCCGTCCGCCGTCCTCGCCTGGCTGTTCGGCGGTGTCCCGTCGTCCGTTCCGGTCGGGCGTGGCGCCTTCGCCGTAGCGGTGGGCCACGACCTCCAGGGTTCCGAAGCGGTTCGTTAGGCCGTGTTCCAAGGCGTTCTGCAGGAGTTCGGTGAGCGCCATCGCCAGTGGTGTGGCGACCTCGGCGGGAAGGACGCCGAAGCTTCCCGTCCGTTTCGGCGTGACCTTGGTCTCCGGCGTCGAGACCTCCCCGGCCATCGTGATCACGCGGTCCGCGATGTCGTCGAAGTCGATCAGCTCGTCGGGGGTGTGCGACAGCGTCTCGTGCACGATCGCGATGGACCCGACACGGCGGACGGCCTCGTCCAGCGCCGCCCGCCCTTCCGGGATCTGCAACCGCCGCGCCTGGAGCCGCAGCAGCGCCGCCACCGTCTGGAGGTTGTTCTTCACCCGGTGGTGGATCTCCCGGATGGTGGCGTCCTTGGACAGCAGCTCCCGATCGCGCCAGCGCAGCTCGGTGACGTCCCGGCACAGGACGATCGCGCCGATCCGCGTCCCGCCGACGACCAGCGGGATCGTCCTGAGCTGCATGATCGACCCGTGCGACTCCACCTCGACCTCGCGGGGCGCCCGGCCGGACAGCACGACGCTCAGCGCCTCCTCCATCGGCTCGCCCGTGTCGCACAGGTCGGCGGTGACCTGCCCGAGCGCGTCGCCGACGAGGTCCGCCGGGTAGCCGAGCCGCCGGTACGCCGACTGCGCGTTCGGGCTGGCGTAGGTGACCCGGCCGGAGCGGTCCAGGCGCATCAGCCCGTCGCCGACGCGCGGCGAGCGGACCATGTTCGGCTCCTCGCCCGGCGCGGGGAACGTGCCCTCGCAGATCATGGTCGCGAGGTCGCTGGCGCTCTGCAGGTAGGTCAGCTCCAGGCGGCTCGGCGTGCGCGCCGAGCTGAGGTTCGTGCTCCGCTGGATCACGCCGAGGACCTTGTCGCCGCGCCGCACCGGGATCGACTCCTCCCGGACGGGGATGCCGCTGCCCCACTCCGGGTCGCCCTCCCGGACGATCCGCCGCTCCCGCCACGCCACGTCGATCAGGCCGCGCCGCCCCGTCCGGACGACCTTGCCGACCAGGTCCTCCGGGTAGGCGGTCGGGCCGGTCGTCGGGCGCATCTGCGCGATCGCCACCCACCCGGGCACCGTCGCGTCGCCGTCCGGTGGCGGCGCCTTCCTGGCCCTGCGGGACGTCGCGTCGGCGGGCAGCGCGTCCGCCGACCGGAGCGGCACCCAGAGGAGCAGGTCCGCGAACGACAGGTCGGCGAGGAGCTGCCAGTCGGACACGAGCGCGTGCAGCCACTCCAGATCGGCGTCGGTGAGCTCGCTGCGGTCGCGGACGAGATCGGTCAAGGTAGGCACGCCACCATCATCGCCGATGCGTTTTGGTGCCCCGCCCGTCCCCCGGGTGGTCCGCGGCCTGGCAGGATGCCCGTTATGACCGCGGCATCCGATCCCCTGGCCAGGCTCAGGGACGCGTCCGAGCGGCGCTCCGAGGCCGGGCTGCGCCGGACGCTGCGTCCCCGTCCCCCGGGCCCGGGCGGGCTCGTCGACCTGGCGTCCAACGACTATCTCGGGCTCGCCGGCGACCCGCGGCTCGTCGACGGCGCCGTCGCCGCCGCGCGCGAATGGGGCACCGGCTCCACCGGCTCCCGCCTCGTCACCGGGACGACGGAGCTGCACGCCGAGCTGGACAGGCGGCTCGCCGCGTTCACCGGCAGCGCCGCCGGGCTCGTGTTCTCCTCCGGCTTCCTCGCCAACCTCGGCGCCGTCACCGCCCTCGCCGGGCCGGGCACGCTCGTCGTGTCCGACCAGGTCAACCATGCCTCGCTGGTGGACGCGTGCCGGTTGTCACGTTCCCGCGTCGTGATCGCCCCGCACCGCGACGCGGCCGCGGTCGAGAAGGCCCTCGCCGACCGCGGCGAGGACCACGCGGTCGTCGTCACCGACGCCGTGTTCTCCGTGGACGGCGACCTCGCGCCGCTGCGGGACCTGCACGCCGCCGTCCGGGCGCACGGCGCCCTGCTGGTGGTCGACGAGGCGCACGCGCTCGGCATCGTCGGCGAGCACGGCCGGGGCGCCGCGCACGCCGCCGGCCTGGCGGGCGAACCCGACGTGGTGCTGACCGTCACGCTGTCGAAGTCGCTGGCGTCCCAGGGCGGCGCGGTCCTCGGCGCCCCCGAGGTGATCGACACGCTGGTCGACACCGGCCGGTCGTTCATCTTCGACACCGGGCTGAACCCGCCCGCCGCCGGGGCGGCGCTCGCCGCGCTCGACGTCCTCGAAACCGACCCCGCCCTCCCCGGACGCGCCCGTGACCTGGCCCGCCGCGTCTCCGGCCTCGCGGCCGGCTCCGGCCTGGAGACCACCGACCCGGCCGCGGCCGTCGTCCCGGTGTTCCTCGGCGAACCGCACACCGCCGTCCGCGCCGCCGGGATCTGCGCCGAGCACGGGCTCCGCGTCGGATGCTTCCGGCCGCCGTCCGTCCCGCCGGGCCGGGCCTGCCTCCGCCTCACCGCACGCGCCACACTGGCGGAGCCGGACCTCGCGCTCCTCCGGGAGGCCCTGGCGAAGATCGCCTGTTCTACCGGCCGTAGTCTTCACACATAACATCGGGGGAAACCGATGATGAACGTGAGGAGATGCCGTGACGGAGGTCAGGGGCGGGCCCCGGCACGGGGGCGGATTCGAGCACGGCTACGACCGGACCTCGCTGGGCGACGCCGGTAAGCGCCACCCGAACCAGGCGCCCCGCATCCCCAAGTACTACAAGCTCAAGGAACTCCTCGTCGAGCTGATCCAGTCGCTGCCCCCCGGCAGCCCCCTGCCGCCCGAACGGACCCTCGCGGAGAAGTACGAGACGTCCCGCACCACCGTCCGGCAGGCCCTCGCCGAACTCGTCGTCGAAGGACGCCTCCAGCGCATCCAGGGCAAGGGCACGTTCGTCGCCAAACCGAAGGTCTCCCAGGAACTCCAGCTCGTCAGCTACACCGAGGACATGCGCCACCACGGCCTGCGCCCCGAGACCCGCATCCTGGAGGCCGGATACGTCAGCGCCGACGAACGCCTCGCCACCCTCCTCTGCATCCGCCCCGGCGGCCGCGTCCTGCGCGTCCACCGGCTCCGCCTCGCCGACGGCGAGCCCATGTCCATCGACACCTCGCACCTCCCCGCCCGCCGTTTCCCCGGCCTGCGCCGCGAACTCCCCCGCCACCGCTCCCTGTACGAGACGCTGGCCACGGCCTACGACGTCCACCTCACCGAGGCCGAGGAGACCATCGAGACCGTCCTCGCCACCCCGCACGACGCGCAGTTGCTGGGCGTCGACGTCGGCCTCCCCATGCTCCTCCTCTCCCGCCACGCCTTCGACACCACGGGCCAGCCCGTCGAATGGGCCCAGTCCCTCTACCGAGGCGACCGCTACAAGTTCATAACCCGCCTCCGCCGCTAGCCTTCTACTCATGCGCGCGATGGCCACAACCTCGCGTTCGCTGACCGAGTGTAATGATTCGCGCACGGACCGAACGCATGTTCCCCTACGATGACTGGAGCAGATCGTGAGGGAAGGATCGCCGAACGTGACCATCGCGACGCTGCCGTCCTACGAGGCGGCACTTCCAGATACGCCTTACGCACTGTGGGCGCGAGGCGAACTCGACGACTTCCTCCACCTACCTGAGGGTTCTCGGGTCGAGATCGTCGGAGGAGAGATCGTCGTGTCCCCCACCCCCACCGTGGCCCACGGCAACATGATTCACCGCATCTCCAGTGCGATCGACAGGGCGAAGTTCACCGACGAGACCTTCCCATGGACCGCTCGGCAGGTGATGACCATCAACCTGACAGGGTTCGAACAGGGCTACATTCCCGACCTGATCGTGGCGGAGGACAGCGTGTTCGCGGCCGCCGGAGACGCCGACGAGGTGGAGCTCAGGCCGGACGAGATCGAGCTGGTCGTGGAGGTTACGTCCAAGAACCTGGCGGAGCATGACAGGCCCCCCGTCAGAGACAGAACTCTACGGAAGCGGACCAAGTGGTGGGGGTACGCGCTGGTCGGGATCCCTTACTACCTTCTCGTCGACCGGGACCCGAAGGTCGCGAGCACCACGCTTTACTCGATCCCCGATTGTGGCTCCCGCGCGTACCTGCACAAGGAATCCTGGGAGTTCGGCACGACAATCCACCTTCCCGAGCCCTTCAACATCGAGATCAGCACCAACGGCTGGAAGCCCTGGAGGGCGTGAACGTGGCCTACTACGTCGTTCAGCAGTTCTACTGCATCGAGCTCCCGGACAAGCCGATCAATCTCTGGCGGAGCGGCGAACTCTGGGACTTGGTCAGCGCCGAAGAGGGCGCCAAGGTGGAGGTCTTCGGGGGAGATTTGATCTCTATTCAGGGAGCGCCGCGCCCCTTCATCCCCGACACCCCTCGCCCATGGCTTCGATCGCTCCGGGAGGCGTACGAGGAAATGGAAACCTTGCGACAGGAGCGGCGCGAGGCGTGGGAGGAGGAGCACAGCGACGTCTCACCGACATCAGCGAGTGAAGCGCCTAGAGGGTCTGGGAGAGGGACTTGATGGGCATTTTCAGGGTGGTGAGGAGTTCCAGGTCCTTTTCGGCGGGGCGGCCCAGGGTGGTGAGGTAGTTGCCGACGATGATGGCGTTGATGCCGCCGAGCATGCCTTCGCGGGTGCCGAGGTCGCCGAGGGTGAGTTCGCGGCCGCCCGCGTAGCGGAGGATGGTGCGGGGCAGGGCCAGCCGGAACGCGGCGATCGTCTTCAGCGCCTCCGTGCCCTCGACCAGCGGGAAGTCGGCGAACGGGGTGCCGGGGCGGGGGGCCAGGAAGTTCAGCGGGACCTCGTCCGGGGAGAGGTCGGCGAGCTGGGCGGCGAACTCGGCGCGTTGCTCGATCGTCTCGCCCATGCCGATGATGCCGCCGCAGCACACCTCCATTCCGGCGTCCTTCACCATGCGGAGGGTGTCCCAGCGTTCCTCCCACGTGTGAGTGGTGACGACGTTCGGGAAGTGGGAGCGGGCCGTCTCCAGGTTGTGGTTGTAGCGGTGGACGCCCATCGCGGCGAGCTCGTCCACCTGCTCCTGGGTGAGCATGCCGAGCGAGCACGCGATGTTGATCTCCACCGCGTCGTTGATGGCCTTGATGCCGTCGCGGACCTGTGACATCAGCCGCTCGTCCGGGCCGCGGACGGCGGCGACGATGCAGAACTCGGTCGCGCCGGTCTTCGCGGTCTCCTTCGCTGCCTCGACCAGCTCCGGGATGTTCAGCCACACCGAACGGACGGGCGACTCGAACTTGCCGGACTGCGAGCAGAAGTGGCAGTCCTCGGGGCAGCCGCCCGTCTTCAGCGACACGATGCCCTCGACCTCGACCTCCGGGCCGCACCACCGCGTCCGCACCTCGTGGGCGAGGGCGAGCAGATCCGCCAGGCGGTCGTCCGGCAGGGTCAGGCACCGCAGGACCTGCTCCGCGGTGAGGCCGGCGCCCCCGTCCAGGACCTGGCTGCGGGCGGCTTCGAGGATGTCGGTCACGTGTTACTCCCTGTCCAGGCCATGGCTGTCGCGGAACGCGGCGGCGTCGAACGCGCCGCCGAAGGAGGGGGCCAGGCCGCGGTGCGCGGCGAGGAGGAACTCCGCCGGGTCCAGCGCGCCGGCGCGGGCGGGCAGCACGCCCGCTAGGGGACGCGCCGCGATCGTCTCCAGGTCGCGGAGGTTGCTGCGCATCGCGAGGTCCGGGTCGTCCGGCCACTCGCCGATGACGACGCCCGCGAGCTGCACGCCGCGGTGCGCCATCGCCTCCAGCGTCAGCGCGGTGTGGTTGAGGGTGCCGAGGTCCGGGCGGGCCACCACGACGACGGCGGCGCCGAGCCAGCGGGCGAGGTCGGCGATCGTGGTGCCCTCGTCGTCGTAGCGGACGAGAAGGCCGCCCGCCCCCTCGATCAGCACCAGCCGCCGGCTCTCGGACAGGTCCCGGACGCGCTTGGCCACGTCCGGCATCCGGACGGGCGGGACACCGGCGCGCCGGGCCGCCGCGGCGGGCGACAGCGGGTCGGGGAACCGGGCGAACTCGTGCACGTCGTCGACGGCCGCGAGCCGCCGGACCTCGTCCAGGTCGCCGGGCTCGCCGTCGCGGACGCCGGTCTGGCCAGGCTTGACGACGGCGACGGACGCGCCGCGCACGGCGGCGACCGCGGCCAGCGCCGCGGTGACGACGGTCTTCCCGACCCCCGTGCAGGTCCCGGAGACCACGAGCACACTCACAAGGCGGCACACTAGCGCGGCGCCGCGGCGGGGGCCGCCGCCGAACCCCACAGTCTTCGGCGCCCGAATTTGTCGGCGGTGGAACCGGGTGCGGCGGCGGGGCGTCCAAGCCGTCATGGCCGGTCCGTACACACGTTCCCCTTGGGTGCCGGCATCCGCCGTCGCGGCCGTCGTGGCCTGCGCCGCGCTGACCTCCTGCGGCGACGGCTCCGAGACGGCGTCGCCGCCGTCGTCCCCCGCACCCGGCACCCCATCGTCCCCCACCACGTCCCCCGCCAAGGACTCCCCCGCCGCCGAGAAACTCGTCCTGCGCTGGCGTCAGACGGGCGGCATCGCGGGCCTCGGCGGGCCCGGCAGCGTCCCCGAGTTCTCCCTGTACTCCACGGGGCGCGCGATCGTCTCGCCCGGTCCCGCGGGCCCGCGGCAGGGCGAGCTGACGGAGTACCGCCTCAAGCCGGAGGCGCTCCAGCGCCTCCTGGACGGCGCCCGCGACGCGGGCCTCCACCGCTCCCACACGATCGGCTCCGACCAGGTCATGGACGCGATCATCATCGTCGTCACCCTGGGCGACGCGACGACCCGGCTCATGCAGCCCGGGTCCGAGGGGAGCCGGGAGGCCGCGTTCGTCAAGCGTCTCGACCCGAAGGGGTGGCCCGCGTCCGACCAGGCCGCCTCGCCCAAGCCGTACACGCCGGCCAAGACCGCCGTGCTGGCGGGCGTCACGAGCGGCGGCGGCACCGTCAAGAAGTGGCCGCTCGGGCCGCTCGGTGAGGGGCGGCAGGCGGCGGGCGCGATCTGCACGCTGGCACCGTCGAGGAAGGTCCCCGCCGCCGAACCGGACGTCACCTGGCGCAGCGAGGGCAAGACGTACTCCGTCCGGCTGCGCCCCCTCCTCCCCGCCGAGTCCACCTGCCACGACATCACCTGACCACCCCGTTCCGCCCCACGGCGTCCGACACGATGGCGCCATGAAGACGATGACGGACGCCGAGTGCCTGGCACGGTACGCCGAGACGCTCCTCTCGGTCGTCGACGACCGAGAGGAAGTGGTCGTTACCCGCGACGGTCAGGATCCCGTGGTCATCGTCGCACTCGATGCCTACGCGTCACTGACGGAGACCGTGCATCTGTTCAGGAGCCCTGGGAACGGGCGTCGTCTGCTCGCTTCGATAAAGCGTTTGGAGTGCCGATAGCCTGTTATGACAGGAATTGGTGATTTGGGCGGGTGAGACGCAGGGATGCGCATGCGCGGAAGGCTTGCGGGGGCGGCCGGTGGGTGAGGCGGTGGTCGTTCGCGGCGCGCGGGCGGAGGAGTACGAGCTGATCGGGGAGCTGACCGTGGAGGTGTACGTCGCCGGTGGGCTGGTGTCGGCCGCGTCGCCGTACGTGCACACGCTCCGGGACGCCGCCGACCGTGCCGCGAAGTCGGAACTGCTCGTCGCCGATGTCGGCGGTGAGGTCGGCGGGGCCGTGGCGTACTGCCCGCCGGGCAGCCCGTACGCCGAGCTGGCCGGGCCGGGCGAGGCGGAGTTCCGGATGCTCGCCGTCCGGGGCAGTGCGCGCGGCCTCGGCGCCGGGCGTGCCCTGGTCGGGGAGTGCGTGGCGCGGGCCCGCGCGGCGGGGCTCAGCGGGCTCCGGTTGGCGACGCAGCGGAACATGCGTGAGGCGCAGCGCCTGTACGAACGGATGGGGTTCGTCCGCACGCCCGATCGTGATTTCGCGCCGGTGCCGGGGGTGAACCTGCTGACGTACGCCCTCGCGTTCTAAGGGGTGCCGTGGCGGGTGCAGTGGGCCGTCCAGCCGGTGGGGGTGACCTGGACGATCATGCGGCGGCGGCAGCGCGGGCAGTAACGGGGCGGCTCCAGCGTGCGGGCGGCGCGGCAGGCGGTGTGGTCGCCGGTCGTGGTGGGTTCCCCGCAGCGGTCGCAGTAGGAGTCCACGGCGGGCTCCTTCCTGGTCAGTGGGTTTCGGGGGCGCGCATGCGGCCGACGACGCCGGTGTCGTAGGTTCCGTCCGCGAACTCGGGGCGGTCGAGCAGTTCGCTCAGGAACGGCAGGTTGGTGACCGGGCCCTCGATGTGGAACGCGTCGACGGCGGCCCGGGCGCGGCGCAGCGCGTGGTCGCGGTCGTCGCCGTGGACGCACAGCTTGGCGAGCAGCGGGCCGTAGCGGGACGTGACGATGTTGCCCTCGGCGTAGCCCGCGTCGATGCGGATGCCGTCACCGACCGGCTCCTCCCACACCTTGATCTCGCCGTGGGCGGGCTGGAACAGCCGCGGGTCCTCGGCGTGGACGCGGAACTCGAAGGCGTGGCCGTGCGGGGTCGCGTCCGTGAACGAGACGGGCTCCCCGGCCGCGACGCGGAACTGCTGCTCGACGAGGTCGATCCCGGTGACGAGTTCGGTGATCGGATGCGCGGCCTGCAGCCCGGTGCTCATCCCCAGGAAGAAGAACTCCTGCGCGGCGGGGTCGACGAGGCATTCGACGGAGCCGGCGCCGCGGTACCCGACCGTCTCGCCGGCGCGGACGGCCGCGGCGAGCATCCGCTCGCGCAGGGCCGGGGACACGCCGGGCGACGGGGTCTCCGCCACGACCTTCTGGTAGCGGCGCTGGACGGAGCAGTCGCGTTCGCCGAGCGCGAGGACGGTGCCGTCGGCGAGGCCGAGGATCTGCACCTCCACGTGGCGGGCGCCGGCGACGTGGCGTTCGAGGAGGACGTCGCCGCCGCCGGCGTGGGCGCGGGCCGTCTCGTACGCCGCGCGCAGCGACGTCTCGTCATGCGCGGCGGCGAGGCCGATCCCGCACCGGCTCGTGGCGGGCTTCACCATGACCGGGTAGCCGATGCGCTCCGCCTCCTCGGCGGCGGTGGCGGCGTCCGGGACCGGTTCCCACACGCCGGGCGCGACGGGCAGGCCCGCCTCCTTCATCAGGTTCCGGGCGTTGATCTTGTCGCCCATCCGGGCGATGGCGAGCGGCGGCGGCCCGACCCAGACCAGGCCGTTCCCGGTGACGGCGCGGGCGAACTCGGCGCTCCCGGCGAGGAGCCCGTGACCGGGGTGGACGGCCTGCGCGTTCGTCCGGTGCGCGGCCTCCAGGATCGCCGGGACGTTGAGGTAGCTGCGCGCGGGGTCGTCCGGGCCGATGAGGACGGCCTCGTCCGCCTCCGCGACGAACGGCAGGTCGGTGTCGGCGCCGGAGTGCACGGCGATGGCCTTGACGCCCAGCGCGCGGGCGGTGTGGACGATCCGGCCGGCGATCTCCCCGCGGTTCGCCACGAGCACGGACTCGAACACCTGGGGACCCCCTCGCGGATCGGCGGGGCAGGACGCCCCGACCCGGCCGAGACTAGCGCCGGCGGCGCCGCCGCGTCCGGCCGTGCGCCGCACAAATAACGGACCGCGGATTTGTGCGCGGGGCAAGGGGTCGGGAGCCGGGTGGGGGCCGCACGCGTGGTGCGGCCCCCGTGCCAGGCCAGAGGCCCGGCTCCCGGCCAAGGTCAGCCGGTGGCGATGATCTTCTCGGCGACCGCGGGCGGGACCTCGGCGTAGGAGTCGAACCGCATCGTGAAGACGCCGCGGCCCGACGTCATGCCGCGAAGGCCGCCGACGTAGCCGAACATCTCCGACAGCGGCACCCGGGCCTGGACGACCCGCGCGCCACCGCGCTCACCGCCGCCCTCCACCCGGCCGCGCCGGGCGTTCAGGTCGCCGATGACCGCGCCCAGATGCACCTCGGGGGTGGTGACCTCGACGGCCATCACCGGTTCGAGCAGCACCGGGGACGCGCGCCGGACGGCCTCCTTGAACGCCATCGACCCGGCGATCTTGAAGGCGAGCTCGGACGAGTCGACGGGGTGGAAGCCGCCGTCCAGCAGCGTGACCCGCACGCCCGTGAGCTCGTGCCCGGCGAGGACGCCGGCCTGCATCGCCTCCTGGCAGCCCGCGTCCACGGACGGGATGAACTCCTTCGGGATCCGCCCGCCGGTGACCCGGTTGACGAACTCGTACCCGTCGCCGATCGGTTCGAGGGCGATCAGCACCTTCGCGTACTGCCCCTTTCCTCCCGACTGCTTGCGGTGCAGGTGGCCGACCTTGTCCACGCGGCGCCGGACGGTCTCGCGGTAGGCGACGCGCGGCCGGCCCACGTTGGCCTCGACATGGAAATCCTCCTTCAGCCGGTCGACGAGGATCTCCAGGTGGAGTTCGCCCATGCCGCCGAGGACGGTCTGACCGCCGTCGTCGTGCACCCGGAAGGACGGGTCCTCCTCCGACAGCAGCCGGATGGCGTTGCCCAGCCTGTCCACGTCGGCCTTCGACCTCGGCTCGACCGCGACCTCGATGACCGGGTCAGGGAAGTCCATCGACTCCAGGACCACGGGACGCGCCTCGTCGCACAGCGTCTCGCCGGTCGTGGTCTGCTTCAGGCCCATGACCGCGACGATGTCGCCCGCGCCCGCCGAGCCGATCTCCTCCCGGTCGCCCGCGTGCACGCGGTAGATCTTGCCGATCCGCTCCCTGCGCGCCTTGACGCTGTTCAGCACCGACGCGCCGGACACCAGCCGGCCCGAGTAGATCCGGACGAACGTGAGCCGCCCCAGATACCGGTCGCTCATGATCTTGAAGGCGAGCGCGGTGAGGGGCGCGGCGTCGTCCGGCGCGCCGGGCGCGGCCGGGTCGTCCGGCGCGGCCGGGACGTCGAGCGGCGACGGGAGGTAGCGCGCGACCGCGTCCAGGAGGGGCTGGACGCCCTTGTTCTTGAACGCGCTCCCGCAGAACACCGGTGTCACGGCCGACGTGAGCGTGAGCCGCCGGATCGCCGCGTGCAGCTGCTCCTGGGACGGCTCCGCGCCGCCCAAGTACAGCTCCATGAACTCCTCGTCGCGCTCGGCCACCGCCTCGATCAGCGCCGATCGGCCACGCCGGACGTCCGCGGCCATGCCGGACGGGACGTCCACGACCGTGTGGGCATCGTCCGGCCAGACGTGCGCCCGCCCGGACACGAGGTCGACGACGCCCTCGAACCCGTCCTCCGAACCGACCGGAAGCTGCATGACCAGCGGGACGACCCCGAGCCGCTCGCGGATCATGTCCACGCAGCGGCCGAAGTCCGCGCCCGCCCGGTCGAGCTTGTTGACGAAGCAGATCCGCGGCACGCCGTACCGGTCGGCCTGCCGCCACACCGTCTCCGACTGCGGCTCGACGCCGGCGACACCGTCGAACACCGCCACGGCGCCGTCGAGGACCCGCAGGCACCGTTCGACCTCGATGGTGAAGTCGACATGGCCTGGCGTGTCGATCAGGTTGATCGTGTGCTCCGCGCCGTCGACCGTCCAGTGGCAGGTCGTGGCGGCGGACGTGATCGTGATGCCGCGGTCGCGTTCCTGTTTCAGGAAGTCCAGCGCGGCGGCGCCGTCGTGCACCTCGCCGATCCGGCGGGAGACGCCGGTGAAGTACAGGATCCGCTCGGCGGTCGTCGTCTTGCCGGCGTCGATGTGCGCCATGATCCCGATGTTGCGAACCTTGGAAAGCGCAAGGAATGTCGTTGTCATCGGGAATCCTCCTGGTTCTCTCTGATGACGACCGCCGCAGGACAAGATCGTCTCTATGCGGCAAGCGGCACCGTATCCGCGGAGAACCGGCGGGCGCGAAGGGTTTTCCAGGGCGCCGAGGGTTTTCCGGTAAGGAGGAGGTCCTGCTCAGGAGTCGACGGGCGGGGTTCCGTGGGTGTGGAACGACTCGATGGTCTTCAGGCCCCACGCCTGGCCCTTCGCGCGTTCGGCCTCGGTCCAGGTGATGGTCTTCCAGTCGGGGGCCAGGATCAGGCGTGCGCACGGGTTGCACAGCTCGACGCGGTTGCCGCCCGGCTCGTAGACGTAGAGGAAGAACGTCTGCTGGATGGCGTGCTTGTGCGGGCCGGTCTCGATGAAGACGCCCTGGTCGAGGAAGATGTCGGCGGCGCGGAGGATGTCCTCGCGGGTGTCGGTGGCGAACGCGATGTGGTGCAGGCGGCCGTTGCTGCGCGTCCAGTCACGCGTGTAGACGAGGTCGTAGGACTTGTTGGTGAACGTGACCCAGCGTCCGGCGATGGTGCCGTCGTCCAGGCGGATCTGCTCGGTGGGGTGCCCGCCGAGGACGTCGCGCAGGAAGTCGGTCGACGGCTCCACGTCGGCGGCCAGGAAGTTGACGTGGTCGAGACGGCGGACGCACACGCCGAGCGCCGGATACGCCTGCGCCTGGTTCTTCAGCGACGGCGCCAGCTCCGGCGGCGCCCGGTACCACTCCGACTCCCAGTAGATCTCCAGCTCGTGGCCGTCCGGGTCGCGGAAGACGTAGGTGGGGCCGAGGCCGGGGTCGCCGTCGCGCCAGCCGACGCCGAGACCCGCGTCCTCGATGGCCTTGACGCGCCGGTCAAGCGCCTCCTGGGAGGACGCGCGCAGCCCCGTCCGCCGGATGCCGGACGTGCTGTGCGCGGTGAGCTTCAGCGTGTGGTGCTCGTAGTCGTCCCACGTGCGCAGGTACACCGAGTCGCCGTCGGACCCGTTCTCGGTGAGGCCCATGACGCGGGTGAAGAACCACAGGCTCTTCTCCGGCTCGGGCGTCAGCAGCTCGACGTGCGCGACGTGCGCGATCTCATGCTTGATGGTCATCTGCGGCTCCGGGGAAAGACTGTGCCGTCGAAGAGCTTGCGCGCCGTGCGGACGACGCCCGCGCGCCGGACGGCCGTGCCGTCGAGGTCGACCGCGACGTCCAGCCGGCCGGTGGGGTGCTCGATGCCCATCGGCTCGCCCGGCGGCGGGAGCTGGGCGAGGTCGCGGCCGACCGCGCCGTCGATCAGCAGCGCGGTACCGACGGTGACGGCGCCGAGCACGCCGATCGAGGTGTGCACGCGCAGCGGGATGAACGTGCGGGTGCAGATCATGCCGCCGTCGCGGGGCGGCGCGACGAGGGTCGTCTTCGGGACCGAGGCGCCCGACACGTCGCCGAGGCCCATCAGCTCACCGGCCCTGAGCCGCAGCGGCTGGACGCGGTCGCGCAGCGCCGCCAGCTCGTCCGGGCTCTCGTAGCCGGTGACGCCGAAGGACGACGCGGCGGCGACGACCACGGGCATCCCGTTGTCGACGCAGGTGACCTCGATGCCGTCGATCACGTCGCGGGGGCGGCCGGTGGGCAGCAGCGCCCCGCACGACGACCCGGCCGTCCCGGCGAAGTCCAGGAGGATCGGCGCGGCGGTGCCGGGCACGCCGGAGATCGCGGTGTTCCCGTCGTAGTCGACGCTCCCGCCGGGCGTCGGGAACGTGGCGGTGGCGACGCCGCCGGAGTTGAGCATGCGGATGCGGACGCTCGTCCGGTCGCCGCCGGCCTTGACCAGGCCGCGTTCGACGGCGAACGGGCCGATGCCCGCGAGGATGTTCCCGCAGTTCTGCCGGTCGGTGACGGCCGGTTCCTCCACGCCGAGCTGGAGGAACAGGTAGTCGACGTCGGCGCCGGGGTCGTCGGAGCGGGACACGACGGCGACCTTGCTGGTCAGCGGGTGCGCGCCGCCGATCCCGTCGATCTGGCGCGGGTCGGGGGTGCCCATGACACGCAGCAGCAGGCCGTCGCGTCCGGCGGGGTCCGGCGGCAGGTCGTCCGCCAGGAAATAGGCGCCCTTGGACGTGCCGCCGCGCATCATCATGCAGCGGATCCCGTTCATGAGCCCTCGTATTCGACGTACTCGACGTACTCGACGCCCAGCTCCGGTAGCCGGGCGCGGAGGCCGTAGCGGTCGAGGCCCAGCTCGCCGCGCCGGAACGCCTCCCGCGTGGCCTCCTCCTTCTCGGCTCGGGCCTGGGCGGCGGCAAGCGCGCTCGCGGCGTCCTCGCGCCGCACGCACAGCACCCCGTCGTCGTCTGCCAGGACCGTGTCGCCGGGCCTGACGACCTGGCCGCCGATCGTCACCGGGACGTTCACCGAGCCGGGCGTGGCCTTCACCGTCCCCTGCGCGCTGACGGCCGCCGACCACACCGGGAAGCCCATCGCGTGCAGCTCGGCGACGTCCCGTACCCCGGCGTCGATGACGAGCCCGCGCACGCCCCGGTACTGGAGCGCGGTCGCGAACAGCTCGCCGAACATCCCGTCGGTGGACGGCGACGTGGTCGCCACGACCAGGACGTCACCGGGACGGCACTGCTCGACCGCGACATGGATCATCAGGTTGTCGCCCGGCCACGACAGCACCGTCACCGCGGAGCCGCCGATCCGGGACCCGAGGTGCACCGGACGGATCGACGGGCCGAGATAGCCGGTCCTGCCCATGGCCTCGTGGACGGTCGCGACCCCGTGCCCGGTGAGCGCGTCCACCAGGACGGCGTCGGCGCGCGGCGGATTCGTGACGACGACCGTTCTCATGCCGGCACCGTCCTCATGCGAGGACCGCCGTCGTCTGCGGGTAGAGCCGGACGTACGCCTCCGCCATCGTGTCGTGCGGCAGGCCGAGGTTCGGGCCCGCGTTCCGCTTCAGCTGCACGCCCCGCCGCCGCGCCAGCTCGGTGTAGTACTCCCACATGTGGACCTGCGCGGGCAGGCACTCCATCGCCTTCCGCTTCCGCTCGAACACCGGCGTGATGTCGAGGAGCACGTCCGGTTTGAAGTCGCACTGCTCCGGCTGGTGCGGCTCGAAGAAGAACACCGGGGGCGCGCCGAGCGGGTCGCCTGGCGCGTCGTACCCGATCGCCTGCGCCAGCACCCGCGCCTGGAGCGCCATCCGCGCCGCCGCCGGATGGTCGCCGTTGTACGGGTCGGCCAGCGTGTGCGTCAGCACGACCGCCGGCTCGAAGTCCCGGTAGACCCGGACGAGCCGGTCCACCAGCTCCGGTGTCTCGCGCAGCGGGTAGTCGCCGGCGTCCAGGAACTCGATCTCCGCGCCGAGCTCGGCCGCGGCGGCCTCCGCCTCGCCGCGCCGCAGCCGCTTGATCTCGGCCAGGCCCTTGCCCTCGCGCCATGCCCGCGCGGACTCGCCGCGCTCGCCGTAGCTGAGGCACACGACCTTCGCGCGGTCGCCGCGCGACGCGGCCAGGGCGATCGCGCCCGCGGCGCGCCACACGAAGTCGCCCGCGTGGGCGCTGATCACGAGCAGGGGGCTGGCCGGGGTGTCGTCGCTCATGTCCCCACACCCTCACCCTTGTCGCCCAAATTGTCAACAATTCTGCGCACAGTCGCGGTCCGACTCGCCGGGTTGACGCGCGCGGAGCTGTTCAGTTAGAAGCGGGGACAGGGGACGGTTTCGCGCCGGTGCGCTCCGGGGATCCGGGGAACGGAGGACGGTCTTGACAAGGGTCGTTTTCGCGGCGGACGGACGAGAACTCGCCGTGGAGGAATGGGGGGTCCCGACCGGTTTCCCGGTCTTCATCCTGCACGGCACGCCCGGCAGCAGGCTCGGCCCCATCCCGCGGCCCATGGTCCTGTACCAGCTCGGAATCCGGCTGATCAGCTTCGACCGTCCCGGCTACGGGCTGTCCGACCGGATGATCGGACGCGTCGTCGCCGACATCGCGAGCGACGTGCGGCTGCTCGCCGACGTCCTCGATCTGGACAGGTTCGCCGTCCTCGGCCGGTCGGGCGGCGGCCCGCACGCGCTCGCCTGCGCGGCGCTGCTGCCCGGACGCGCCACCCGCGCCGCGGCGCTCGTCGGCCTCGCGCCCGCCGAGGCGGAGGGCCTGGACTGGTTCGAGGGGATGGCGCCGTCCAACACCCGGGAGTACATGGCCGTCCGGGGCCAGGGCCCGCTCGTCACGGACCGGCTCCGGTCGATCGCCGACCGGATCCGGGCGAACCCGGCGCAGCACGTCGCGAACCTCTACGCCGAGCTGACCCAGTCGGACCGCCGCGTCGTGCTGGAGTCCGGGATGCGCAAGCTGCTGCTGGAGACGTTCCAGGAGGCGTTCCGGACGTCCGCCGACGGCTGGATCGACGACCTGCTCGCGTTCTGCGCGCCGTGGGGGTTCGAACTCGGCGACATCGTCATGCCGACGATGCTGTGGCACGGCGCGAACGACACCTTCTCCCCCGCCGGGCACTCCCGCTGGCTGGCCGACCGGATCCCGAGCTCGACCGTCGTCGTCCAGCCCGGGTCGGCGCACTTCGCGGCGTTCAACGTCCTGCCGGACGTCCTGTCCTGGCTGGCGCGCCCGGACGGCGGCGTATAGCCCGAATCAGACGGCGCGACCCGCGGCCCGATCAGACCCCGATCAGACGGGGTGCAGCTCGAAGTCGCGGTAGACGCGCAACCCGCTCCGGACGTCGGTGATCAGCGGATGCGGCCGCTGCTCGGCCAGCCGGAGCAGCCCCGTGAGGGCCCGCTCGCGCAGCTCCCGCGCCTCCGACACCCGGCCCATCCCCTCCAGCGTGACCGACAGGTTGCCGCGGCAGAAGCACGTGTCGGGATGGTCGTCGCCGTACACCCTGGCCAGCCCGGCGAGCGCGTCCCGCTCCCGCGCCTCGGCGTCCTCGAACCGTCCGGCGTCGCCGAGGCAGTTCGCGTGGTTGACGGCCGCGAGCAGCACCAGCGGATGGCCGGGCCCGAGCAGCTGGGTGAGCTTCGACGTCGTCCGGGCGGTGAGCGCGACGGCCTGCTCAAGGTCGCCGGTGTAGCGCAGGTAGCAGCCGAGATTGTTCTCGATCATCACGGTGTACGGGTGGTCGTCGCCCATCTGCGCCCGGTGCTTGGCGAGCACCGCGCGGACCCGGTCGCGGGCGCCGACGAGGTCGCCGAGCTCGCCCGCGCAGGTCGCCACCTCCAGGTCGGCGGGCAGCGTGTCCGGTGACCCGGGGAAGTAGCGCTGGTAGCGGGCGTAGGTCTCCTCCGCCAGCGCCAGCGCCTCCTCGCGGAGCCCGGCCCGGCGCAGCGACACCGCGAGGCTCTTGCCCGTCCGCAGCGTGTCGAGGATCTGGTCGCCGAGCACCTCCAGGTACCGCCGGTACACGTCGCGGAGCTTGACGACGGACTCGTCGAAGCGGCCCGCCTCGCGCAGGTCGCGCGCCACGTTCGCCTCGGAGAACAGCGTGTAGGGATGGTCGTCGCCGAGCTGGATCCGGCGCAGCCGCAGCGTCTCGGTGTCGTAGCGGAACGCGCTCTCCCAGTCGCCGGTCAGCCGGTAGTCGATCGCCAGGTTGTGCGCGATCATCAGCGTGCGCGGGTGCTCCTCGCCCCACGGCGTCGCCGCCTGCTCGTAGGTTTGCAGGTCCAGCGCGAGCGCGCCGCGGTAGTCGCCCATCGCGCGCATGTCGGCCGCGAGGTTGCCCGCCGTGATCAGCGTGTGCGGGTGCGTCGGGCCGAGCGTCGGCGAGGTGCGCTGCCGCTCCAGCACGTCCTGGTCGAGGTCGTACGCCTCCTGGAAGTCGCCCTGCGAGCGGAGCACGTTCGCGATCTGCGACCGCAGGAAAAGCCACTGCCAGTGGTCGCGGTCGAGCTTGTCGGCCCACTCGGCGACCAGCTCCTGCCCCGCCGCCATCGCGCTGTCGAAGACGCCGCGCTTCCACTGGTACCGGACGAGGTCGGTGAGCATCTGCCGGACGTCCTCGTCGTCGCAGCGGGCCGCGCCGGACGGCCTCACATGCGGCAGGATCTCCTCCAGGTTCGGCCAGTTGTCCGGATCGTCGGTGTCGCCGTGGCTCGGCCGCGCGCCCAGCAGGATCTTGTGGACGTCGTGGCAGGTCTCCTCCGTCAGCTCGGGGTCGAGCCCGTGCCGGATGACGGCCTGGACGAGCGGATGCACCCGGATCGACTTGTTGCCCTGGTCGACCTTCGCCAGCGCGAACCGGCTGATCTCCCGGACGTGCTTGCCCAGCACCAGCGTGTCGCGGACGGTCTCGTCGTAGCTGGCGAGGAGGCCGGCCGTCACGTCGCTGTAGACCAGGTCGAGCGAGATCGGCTCGGAGGAGAAGAACGCGAGCAGCTCCAGCAGCCGCGCCGCCGCCGGGGACGCCTCCCGCAGCTGCCGGAACGTGACGCTCCACGTCATCGCCACCGACTGCGGGAAGCTCTCCGCGCTGCGCTCCAGCGTCGACGCCGTCTCGTTCTCCAGCGCCTCCAGGTACTCGCTCGCCGGCATGAACGTCGAGGCGAGCCACGCGGCGGCCTGCTCGATCGCGAGCGGCAGGTAGCCGAGCGCCGTGCCGATCTTGCGGGCGCTCTCCTCGGAGATGTCGGGGACGCGGCGGACCAGGTGCTCGGCCGCCTCCTCCTCGGTGAACACCTCGACCGCGATGGGGTTGGCGAGCTCGGTCCAGGCCGGGTCGCGGGAGGTGAGCAGGACGTGCCCGTCACCGCCCGGCAGGTACGGCTTCAGCTCCTCCGGGTTCTCCGCGTTGTCGAAGACCAGCAGCCAGCGGGAGGTGGGCTCGCCGCGGCGCAGCGCCTCCAGCGCGGCGCCGGCCGCGTCCGCGATGTTCTCGCCGACGCGCAGCCTGAGCTGCTCGGCCAGGTTCGCCAGCGCCAGCCGGATCGAGTCGGGCGACTGCGCGCTGATCCACCACACCAGGTCGTAGTCGGCCCTGAACCGGTGCGCGTACTCCAGCGCGACCTGCGTCTTGCCGACGCCGCCGAGACCGTGCAGCGCCTGCGGCGTGACGACCCGCTGCGTCGTCCCGAGGAACTGGTCGCGGAGCACCTCCAGCAGCTGCCCGCGCCCGGTGAAGGCGGTGTTGCGGCGGTCGGCGTTCCAGATCTCCGGTGCCGTCCGGGCCGCGCCGGGGAAACGCGGCCCCACCCGCGAGTGCTCGGCCGGATGGTCGAAGGTGTACCCGGGACGGCCGAGCGCCCGGACGAGCGCCTCCGCCCCGTCGCGCTCCCCGAGCCCGGTGAGGTCGAGCGGCAGCTGGTCGGTGAGCGACGTGCGCGGCGCGGCGTCCTGGATCCGGACGGTGGTCAGCCTCCGGTGCGGCGCGGCCGTGCGGCTCGCGAGCGACTCCCACGCCCGCCGCGCCTGCTCCGAGGTGACCGAGTCGGGCGACAGCAGCACGATCGTGTGCTCGCCGGGCGTGTCGTCCGGGACGTCCCGCGGCGCGGCGTCCACGCTGCGGGCCTCGACATGGAACCCGGCGCGGCGCAGCACCAGCCCCATCCAGTCGACCCACGGCCGGTCGGCGGAGACGTAGCTGATGAGGACGTCGGAGACCTCCGTCGGCCCGCGCCGGGTGAACCGGTCGAGGGTGACGAGCCTCAGCTCCTCGTCGACGGCCCGGTACTCCTGCACCCGCCCGTTCGTGATGACCTTGGTGAGCCGCTCGAACGCGGCGAGCATCGAGTTCGGCGAGCCGGGCGCGTCGCCGAACGTCGCCAGCGTCTCCTCGAACGCGTAGTACGGCCGGTACGGGATCTCGACGGACAGCCAGTAGCCGTTGGCCTCCTGCCGGGTCATGCCGCGCGGGAACTGGTCGAAGCGGGCGCGGGCGTACGCGCGTCCGGCCTCCACCTTCGCGTTCTCGCCGAAGTCGATGCGCATCGGGACGGGAAGGATGCGGATGGGCCGCACATGGTCGCGCCGGTCGATGTTGTGGGCGATGTCGGCGGCGCCGTCGATGCTCTGGTAGCTGAGGGTGAAGCAGTCGACCAGGACGTCCGGGAAATGGAGCGTGCAGATGTCGGCGATGTCGCTGTAGCCGGTACGGCTGTCGATCAGGACGTAGTCGTACTGCCGCCGCATGTCGTCGCGGAGCGCGTCGAAGAACTGGCCCCCGCCGAGGCGGCCGTAGAAATGGTCGAAGTCCAGGGCCCGGGTGAGCGAGGAGTAGTTCCTGTTCTGCCGCCCCGCGGAGATGAAGTCGAGCGTCCCCTCGCCGTGGAACTCCCACTCCAGCGTGACCGCGTGCCGCAGCACCTTCGCGTACGCGCGGTGCCAGTCGCGGTCGTCGTCCTCGTGCTTGTTCGTCGTCGCCCACGAGTACTCGTCGAGCATGTCGATGACACCGGGCGTCGAGGGCAGGATGTTCTGGTCGAGGAACGGATGGAAGTACTTGTGCAGGCCGGGTGATTCCAGGTCCCAGTCGATGACGAGCACCTTCTGCCCGGCCGAGGCCATGATCCAGGCGACGTTGGCGAGCGCGGACGTCCGTCCGGTACCGCCTTTGTACGAATAGAAGGTGACTATCGTCCCGGTGTTCGCGGTATTGGATGCGTTCGCGATGTTCGCCATAGTCCCGGTGTTCGTCGTGTTCCCGTTCGTCATGGGGGTCTCCTCGCCTCAGAAGTCCTGGTCCCGCAGGGTGGGCCGGGACATGGACGGCGGAGTCTGCGGCGGATGCACGTCGGTCGTCTTCAGGAACCGCCCGAGCGCCTCGTTGACGGCCTTGGGCAGCGCCTCACGGAACGCGGCCGGCGACGTGACCCGCATCGCCGAGCCCTTCAGCGCGGCCCCGTTGGGCAGTGCCTCGGCGAGGCCGTCGCCGAGGTCGGCCGCGGCGTCCGCCGTCTGCTCGTCGTCGGCGTTGAACGGGGCCAGGACATGGACGGGGTCGCGGTCGATCTGCCGGAGCCGCTTGCCGATGTCACGGTCCTTCACCGCCCACGGGTCGACGACCAGCACTCCGGGCGCGTCCACCGGCTCCTGCGGCGGCTCGTCGGCGGTCTCGACGATCGAGCGGTGGCCGAGCTCGCTGAGCACCTGCTCGGCGAACGAGCCGATCGGGAGGGTGTGGCCCTCGCTGCGGAACGGCGTCCATTCGCGGGTCGTCCGGCCGTAGTAGTAGGTGTCCCGGCTCTGGGGCAGCTGGTCGAGCGCGTGCGCGGCGAGCGTGACCCGGACGGCGGGGCGGCTCGACCCCGGCGCCGCGTCGGTGAACGGGCTCTTCAACGTCGGCAGTGACGGGACCGGGCCGAACGGCAGCGCGCAGTCGGCCGCCCGCTCCTTGATGACCGTGGCCAGCCGGAGCACCGTCTCCTTGTACTGCTCGCGGAAACGGCCCAGTTTCATGATCCCGTAAAGGCCCTCCAGCGCGTAGGCGGACGGGAACTCCCGTGGCACGTTCTGCATGCTGTGCAGCGGTTCGGGGATCTCGCTGATGGCCATCGGCGTCCACAGCGCCGGAATGATGGCGGACGGACGGTTGAGACCGGCGGATTGCGCGTGATAGCGCTTCAGGAACGCCGACCATTCCTTGCCGCAGTACTCGCTGGCGAAGTAGGCCGGGGAGAACAGCGCGACGAAGACGCGGCAGTTCGCGAGCGCGTCCGCGAGTTGATCGGGCCATTCACTGCCGACCGGTATCTGCCTGTCCATAAACCCGGGATTGAGCGTGCCCGTTGCCTGGCCGATGTCATAACAGAGATCGTTGAAGAACTTCGCGACCCAGCGGTCCGCGTCCTCGGGCCGGTAGCGTGACCTCGCATAACTCAGGAAGAAGTACGGGCGTCTCTCCTCCGCCTGAACTCTTCCCGCCATGCCGCTCCCTCCGGGGTCCCATCAATGTATAGCGGCAGGGACGGAGAGAGTAACAGCCCGTCAAATATGCACTTTTACCTATTCGGCGAGCTGGGGCGGGACGTTCCAGGACTCCAGCGTCCGGAGCATCGTCGCGACGAACTGCTCGCCGAGGCCGGTCAGCGCGCCCGACTCCTGGAGCGTCCGGACCGCGGTGAGCGTCTTCGGGTACCAGTCGCCGAAATGCCGGACGGCCTCGGCCGCGACGGCGGCGTCCCGCGACCGCGTCCGTCTGAGCCAGAAGTCGGCGACGGCGACGTGCGCGTACGTGCCCTGCAGCAGCCCCTCCAGGGGGCGCGGGTCGCGGCGCCACGGCGCGTGGTACAGGCGGTCGTCGGACTTGTCGTAGAGGTCGGTGAAGTCGAGGACGGCGCCGAGCTTCACATGCTGGAACTCGTGCAGGATCAGCAGGCACAGCATCTCGGGGCTCTCGGGCAGCGCGATCCCGACCGAGCCGTAGGCGTCCCGCGCGGCCGAGCTGACACTGGCGCCGGACGCGGGAACCTCAAGCGGGACGATCGTCGTCAGCGCCCCCGCGATCGCGGGCGCGTACTCCGCGTACTCCTTCTCCAGCAGCGTCCACGCCTCCTGGAAGGACGACTGCCATCGCGCGAACCCGGCTTCGTCCAGGCGCGGCGCCGCGGGGTGGTCGTGGCAGTCGCGGAACGGGTCGAGGTCGTCCAGCGCGACGGTGAAGCAGCCGGCGGTCAGATGGCGGACCGGTTCGACCGGCAGGGCGCCCTGCACGTCAAGGGCACCCGCGTCGACGCGGACGGTGGTCTCGCCGCGGCCCGGCACCTCGTAGCGTCCGATGCCGGGGAAGTACACCGTTCCATCGCGCACCGGGACGGTCAGCGAGACGTTCACGGTGGCCCGCGCGGCGGTCAGGCACGCCACGGTCGCGAGGAGCCCGTCGTCCTCGGCGGGCGCGTCGAGGGCGCGCAGCCGTTCGACGGCCCAGGCGCGCACGTAGGGGTGCGCCAGCGCCCAGTCATAGGCGTCGGGATGCGCGGCCCCGAGACGTTTCACCATCTCCCAGCCGGGCGACGGGACGGCGGCGCCCACGGTCGCGGCGCCCACCGCTGCGATCACGGCACGGCGGCCGATCGCCTGCGCCATGCCGAGCCGCTCGATCGAGGCGCGGTCGCCGTGCCCGGTCGCCACGGAACGCACGACCGCGGGCGGCAGGACGTGCGGGTGGCGCGTGATCCGGTCCTGAACGTGGCCGATCAGCGGGAGCAGGTCACCGCAGTACACGCTGGGGTTGGCGAAGCCGGACCCGTCGTCGCCGCGGTAGCGGTGGGCGTAGAGCCCGCCGCCGCAGGTGGCGACGACCGGGCATTCGCGGCAGGTGCCGCACAGCGCCGCGAGGCCGCCCTGCCGCGCCTCGATGCCCGCGTCGCGCGCGACGTCGTCGATGGAGTGCCGGAACACGTCCATGCCGGTGTCGGGGGCGCCGTCGTAGGCCGTCTTCAGCGAGTCGGCCTGCTCGTAGCCGCCGTCGGCCTCGACCACGAGCAGGTCGCTGGGCTCCAGGCCGAGCGACTCGGTGAGGCTCGGCCCGCCCTGGGTCGTGCTGATGATCGAGTCGAAGATCCGTACCGGGACGGGGCGGCCGTCGTCCAGCCACCGGTCGGCGATGGCCTTCAGCCAGTCGGCGTAGGCGGTGGGGGACGTCCTGGGGGGCGGGCGGTCCCAGGTGTGGTGGGGCCAGAGGAAGTCGATCGCGGGCGGTTCGTGCGCGACGAGCGCCTCGTAGACGGCGATCGGGTCGTTGGCGATGTCGATCGTGCACAGCAGGCCGGAATACAGGTCGGGATACTCGCCGCGGAGCAGGTCGATGGCCCGGACGACCTTGTCGTAGCTGCTGCGGCCGTCGCGGTATAAGCGGTGCCGGTCGTTCGCGGCGCGGTCGCCGTCGAGCGAGACGCCGACCTTGACGCCCTCCTCGCGGAGCAGGTCGCAGAACCGCCGGTCGAGCAGGACGCCGTTGGTGTGCATCCGCAGATCGACCTCGACACCGCCGTCGCGGGCGCCGCGCAGCGGGACGCGCAGCGCCGCGATGAGGGCGGCGAGATGGCGGGGACCGGCCAGCAGCGGCTCGCCGCCGTGCAGGACGACGCTCACCCGCGTCAGCCCGTGGGCCCGGACGTGGTCGGCGATGCGCTCGGCCGTCCGCTCCATGGTGGCCACGGCCATCTCGGCGGGCCGCCCCCGCCAACTCTGGTCGGCGTGCTCGAACACATAGCAATGATCACAGGCGAGGTCGCACCTGCTGTGCACCTTGAGCACGAATTGTCGGAAGAGAGTTGACGGAGGCATGACTATTGTAATGGGATGTCAGATGTAGGAGTTGAACGCGGCGACCCGGACGGCCTCCGATCCGTCTCCGTTCAGTTCGTCGGTTCGGGTCAGCCTCGCGACGATGCGGTCGGCCTCGGCCTCGGTCGTCAACTCCTCGGGAGTCAACGTCCGCAGGTCGGAAAGTCCCGGCGTGTCGGCTACTTCGGTAACGGTCATATTCATCCATCCCGCCATGGTGACAGTGTGTAGCGCTATTATGGCCCGTCCGTGGATCCGGTAATCGACGGACCTCTTTTCCCGGGGAGCCTTGCGACCTGGGCATGACCGATCTTTGGACAGGCCCTTGCGCTCTGTACGCGGGAGGATTCCACAGGCCCCCTTCCGGCCGCAATCAAAATGCAGAATTTGGTCTAGACCGCTGTCCAGAATCGGTCATTCCGAGTTTTGGTCTGTGAACTTATACATAGAAGCTTGACGTACACCAAAGGCGACATTCCACTCAAGGGGTGGAGGCACTCGCCGAATCACACTATCCAGCTCTTTTCCGGGCGGCTGACACGAGCGCGGCGGCCGGGCAGCAGCGGCTGCTCACCGCGACCGCGCTCCGGCTCGTCGCGCTGCTCAGCGCCGCCGTCTTCGGCACGTTCACCATCGAGGTGAGCCGGATCGACGCGGCGGCGATCATGGCGGCCGCCGGGCTCTGCGTGGGCCTCGTCGTGGAGGTGTACCTGCTCACCGAGCGTCCCGACCGGCAGTGGTACGAGTCGAGGGCGGCCGCGGAGTCCGCCAAGACGCTGGCGTGGCGGTTCGCGGTGGCCGGGCAGCCGTTCGGCGCGGACGACGTGGACGAGCGCGCCGCCGAGTCCCTGCTGCTGCACCGGTTCGCGGTGATCCGCGGCAACCTGCACGGCCTCGTCGTCGACACCGACACCGGCGGCGGCCTCCAGGTGACCGACGAGATGCGGCGGCTCCGGAACCTCCCGCTTGACGTGCGCAGGAGCGCCTACCGGGCCGGCCGGATCGAGGACCAGTACCGCTGGTACACCCGCCGTTCCAGGCAGCACGGCCGCAGCGTCGCGCGCTGGTCGGTCCTGCTGGCGACGCTGGAGGCGTGCGGCCTGGTCGCGGCCGTTCTCAACGCGGTGGGCATGCTCGCGCTCGACCTGCCGGGCATCGTGGGGGCCGTCGCCGCGGGCGGCCTCGCCTGGGTACAGACAAGGCAGCACCAGCAACTCGCCACCGCGTACGGCATCGCGGCGCAGGAACTCGCCGAGATCGCCTCGCGGATGGAGTGGCCGGAGTCGGAACCGGAGTGGGCGCACTTCGTCGACGAGGTCGAGGAGGCCATCTCACGGGAGCACACCCTCTGGTGGGCATCCCACGTGTAGACCAGCGGAAGGCAGGGAGCCCATGCGGATCGCCATCACCGGACACCGCGACCTCGACGAGCGGACCACCGCCCTTGTGGACTCCGCGATCCGCGGCCTGCTGCGCGACCACGGCACGCGGGACATCGTGGGCGTGTCGTGCCTGGCCGCCGGCGCCGACCAGATCTTCGCCCGGGCCGTCCTGGAGCTCGGCGGGCGGCTGGAGGTCATCGTGCCCGCCGCCGGCTACGCCGCCGCGCTCGGCGCCCGGGCGCGGCGCGGGTTCTACGAGCTGAAGGAACGTGCCAGCAAGGTGCTGCCGCTGAAGCACTCCAGCCCCGGCCCCGGCTCCTACCATGACGCCGGGCTGACGATGCTGGCGCGCGTCGACCACCTCATCGCCGTCTGGGACGGCGCGCCGGCGCGGGGACGCGGCGGGACCGCCGAGATCGTCGAGTACGCGCGCAAACGCCACATGGCCGTGGACATCATCTGGCCCAAGGGCGCCCGGCGAACCGGCGGCACCGCCACGACGTGATCGCCGAGGCGGGCTCAGACGCTGTCGACCGTTTGGAGCAGGCCCCAGACGAAATGGGCCGCGAACGTCCCGTCGGGCGTGGTGAGGGTGGCGTGCCAGCGGCTGGGGGCGTCGCCATCCTGATGGGCGAGCGCGCCGAAGCGGGCGCCGAGGTCGCCGACGACGCAGGACCACGGGACGAGGTCGTCGACGGTGTCGAGGCGCGGGACGGGGACGCCGTCGTCGCGGACGAGCCATTCGTGCGCCACCGACCCGTCCACGCCGAGCATGATCTCAAAGCGCAGCCCTGGCCACAGCGACAGCGGCGCCCACCACGCGATCTCGCAGGTCACGTCACCGATCCGGCGCTGTTCGGTGCCGGTGGGCGGGCCGAGGACGGCCTCGTAACGGCGCCGCCCGCGCGGGAACGCCCGCGACCGCAGGACGCGCTGCCAGCGGGCGTTGACCTCCCGCATCTCGATACGGGACGCGCCCAGCTCGCGCATCGCGTCCTCGACGAGGCCCGGCTGGTAGTCGGCCATCCGGCGGAGCAGTACGAGCTGGAACTCCCGCCGCGCGAATCCCTTCACCGGCGCCACGCTACCCGCGGCTACTCGTCGTCGATGAACCCCAGGCCGTGCGCCTCCTCGGCGTCGGGGGTGTAGGGCTCCTCGGGGTCGTAGTCGGACGGGCGCGGCCGCTCCGGGCCGTCCGGCCCGACCCGGACGATGTACTCGAAGCGGATGACGCGGAAGCGGCGCCCGAGGACGGTGATCTCGGCGCGCCGCGTCCCGTCGCGGAGCAGGCCGGCCGCGGCGCGGTACTCGGCGAGGACGTCCGGCGACGACGGCAGCATCATCGGCACGATCGTGTCGAAGTAGGCGGCCAGGTGGTCGCGGACGGACGCGGGGCTGTGCAGGAACGGGCCGTGCGGCGGCCACGTCCCGTTCTCCTTCTCGGCGGCGGCGAACCGGACGGCGAGCCGGGCGACGCGGGGATGGGTGGTGAGCGCGCGGCGGGCGTCGCGGGTCACCTCGGGCGGGACCATCTGGCCCTCGGGGACCTTCTCCCACCGTTCGCCGAGCAGTTCCGGGGATCCGGGCGTCCGCGCGGGCGGCAGCAGCCCGTGGTCGAAGCGGCGGGCGTCGCGCCGCGTGCGGGGCTCGGGCAGGACGTCGGGGTCGGTGGGGCGCGGCCCCTCCGGGCCGTCCACCCCGAAGCGGCAGAACCGGTCGGCGCGGACGACGCGGAACCGGCGCCCGGCCACGGTCACCTCGTTGGGACGGCCGAGTTCGAGCAGCGCCGCCCCGTCCCGGTACTGCTCGCGGTACGCGGCGGACGTGCCGTCCGAGCGGGCCATGTTGCGGAACCACCAGGCGAGGGAGTCGCGGGCGTCCTGCGGCGTCATCCGCTCCATCCCGGACATCATCCAGCCGCCGGCGACCCGTTCCATCACCCCGTACGTCGGCCCGTACCAGAGGACGAGCGGGTGGGTCCGCTGCGCCCGCACCTCGCCGAGCCACGCCGACGACGACGCGGCCGACAGGGAAGGCGGCAGGTCACCGGCGAGAGCCGCACCATCACTTCCTGTCATAGCTCCCATCGTCACAGGGCGAGGGGGTCCGGCGCTCGGGATTCGCCGATTACACCACCGGGATCGGGCGTACGAATGGTCACCCGAAACGTTCGCGGAGGGCGGGCAGGAGGTCGGACTCGGCCCAGGTGCGGAAGTCCTTCTGGTGGTCGGGGCCGGACTGGCAGAAGGCGATGTGGGTGAATCCCGCGTCCGCCCATTGCTGGACGGCGCGGACGTAGTCGTCCAGGTCGTTCCCGCACGGAACCGAATCGGCGACGTCCTCGGGACGGACGGTCTTCGCGGCCGCCTCGAAATTCACCGGGCCCGGCAGCTCGGCCATCACCTTCCAGGCGGGGGCGGAGAATCTCCAGATGCGGTGGGCGCGCCGCTTGCACTCGTCGTAGTCGTCGCCGTAGGCGACGGGGATCTGGCCGTAGACGGGCCTGCCCGCGTCGCCCCCCTTGTGGAAGAGGTCGACGACGTCCGGAACGGGCTGGTCGGAGATGAGGGCGTCGGCGTGCCGGGCCGCGAGGCGGCCGGCGCGCGGGCCGTAGGCGGCCATCCCGATCGGGACGGGACGGTCGGGCAGGTCGTACAGCTTCGCGGAGTCGACGGTGAAGTGCCGGCCCCGGTAGTTGACGTAGCCGCCGCCGAACAGCGCCCTGATGATCTCGACGGCCTCCTCGAACATCTCGTGCCGGACGTCCACCGAGGGCCAGCCGCGCCCGACGACGTGCTCGTTCAGGTTCTCGCCCGAGCCGAGCCCGAGCGTGAACCGGCCGTCCGAAAGCACGCCCATCGTGGCGGCCTTCTGTGCCACCACCGCCGGGTGGTAGCGCATGATCGGGCAGGTCACGAACGTCATCAGCGGGATGCGGTGGGTCGCCTGGGCGAGCGCGCCGAGCACCGACCAGGCGTAGGCGGAATGGCCCTGGTCCTCCAGCCACGGGAAGTAGTGATCGGAGATGACCGAGTAGCCGAAACCGGCCTCCTCCGCCTCCACGAGGTCGGTGACGAGCTGCTTGGGCGGGGTCTGCTCGCAGAGCAGCGTATATCCGAATTCCATGCGGGCTCGCATACCCGTCCGGCGGAGGCGAAGCGTCAAGAATTGGTCAGGGCCTCCGCCAGTGGTCGAAGAATCGGTGGTCGAGGAGTCAGTAGCCGAGGAGGTCGACGAGGTCGTCGGCGTGTTCCTCCTCCTCTTCGAGGATGCGCTCCATCAGCCGGCGGGTGGTGACGTCGCCGTCGCCGAGCCAGCGGATGATCTCCTGGTAGGACTCGATGACGATGCGCTCGGCGACGAGGTTCTCCTGGAGCATGCCCCTCAGGTCGCCGTCGTCGAACGTCTCGTAGGTGGTGTGGGAGCGGGCGGCGATCGTCGCCGGGTCGAAGTCCGGGTCGCCGCCGAGCTGGTTGATGCGCTCGGCGGCGCGCATCGCGTGGTCGCGCTCCTCGTCGGCGTGCTCGCTGAACTCCGCCGCGACCTGCGCCCGGTCGATCCCGGTGGCGCTGATCGCGTGCCGGGAGTAGCGCATCCAGCAGACGATCTCGGTGGCGAGCACGTCGTTGAGGACGCCGATGACCTCGTCCGCACTCCGGCGATAGCCCTCTGTCACCGGGCCGTCAGCCATCTTCTGGCGGGCGCGGTCCCGGATCGTCGCCACGTCGATGCTGAAGCTGTTGTCGGCCATTTCAGTGTTCCTCCTGGTCAGCGGGAGCGTAGGGCTCCCTACCCACCGTGCGGCCGGTATGCGGTCCGGCGCGACCCGCCTGCCAACCCAATGAGCCCCCGTTACTTGGCCACCGTCAGTCACATCTGCTATACGTAGAGCTACCTCGCTTCGACCTGAGGCGAGGAAAGGGACATCCGGTATCCACCTTGAGAACCGGGCGTGACAAGGGAGAAAAGGAACCACATGAAGTCCTTCAGCTACAGCGAGCTCGACATGCTGGCCGGCGAGGTCCTGCCGGAGCGCGCCGTGCTGTCCACCCTTCTCGTCGGTGGCGGCGAAAACGAGAACGGCAACCTCAACTTCAACCACAACAACGGCGGCGGCCACCACGGCGGCGGCACCACCGCGGTCGTGCCGAACTGCCAGGCCATCAACAACAACCCGCAGGGCGGGCTCGTCGGCGCGCTGGGGCTCAGCTCCAACAACCCGACCTCCTCGTTCACCTGCGCCGGCAGCACGGTGGTCTCGGGTCACTGATCCGGCATGGCGTAACTGCGGGCCTCCGGCCCGCACAGGGAAGGGCTGGCGTTCTCCCGCCAGCCCTTCCCCCTCTTTCCGTACCACTTTCATTTTCCTGTGGCATGTCCCTTTTACGGCATGTCGCTTCCGCACCGAGCGAAGGCGGACCGATGAGCGATACGCACCCTCGTACCTTCAGCTACGCGGACCTCGACCGGCTCACCCCCGAGGTCCTCCCCGAGCGGCTGCTGCTGTCGGCCGCCGCGCCGTTCGGCGGAGGCGGCGACGGCAGCACCACGGTCGTCTACTCCTGCCAGGCGACCTACTCCCCCGGCACCACCGGCCTCCTCGGGACGGGGCTGTTCGCCCAGGCCCCGTACTCGTCCCTGACCTGTGTCCCGGGCACGGTCGTCCAGCAGCACTGATGGGGGCCCCCAGCACACCGGCCGTGGACGGCGCCGAGCCGCCCGCGGCCCTCACGCTGCCCGCGCTCGTCGACGGCGCCGAGTTCGTCGGCGAGTTCAAGAACTCCGGCTACCGGGAGCCGCCCCAGCTCGTCCGGCTGCCGAACGGCCGGCTCGTCCGGCTGCCTCCCCTGCTGTTCATCGTCGTCAAGGCGCTGCACGAGCACCGCCACCTCGCGGACGCCGACGTCGGGCGGGCGCTCGACCGGGTGGCCGACGCGGCAAGCGAGGCGGCGGGCGCGCGGCTGACCGCCGAGCAGATCGTCTACCTGACCGACCGCAAGCTCGCCCCGCTCGGCGTCACCACCTACAGCGACGGCACGCCCCCGCCGGTGGTCAAGGCCGACCCGTTCCTCGGCCTGCGCTGGCGCGTCGCGGTCTTTCCCGAGTCGGTCACCTGGTTCGTCGCCGGCCTGTTCACCTGGCTGTTCCGGCCCGTGGTGCTGACGCTGACGCTCATCGCGTTCGTGGTCGGCGAGGGCTGGATGCTCACCACCGGGTCGGTGACCGCCGCGCTGTCCACCGCGATCCTCAAGCCGGTCAGCATCCTGCTGGTCATGGGGCTCGGCGTCGCGTCGGTCGCGTTCCACGAGGTGGGGCACGCCACCGCCTGCCGGTACGGCGGCGTCCGGCCCGGTGCCATGGGCTGCGGCATCTACCTCGTCTGGCCGGCGTTCTACACCGACATCAGCGAGTCGTACCGGCTCGGGCGCGGCGGACGGCTCCGCGCCGACCTCGCCGGCGTCTACTTCAACGCCATTTTCATCGTCGGATTGGCACTGGCTTACCACCAGACCGGTTTCGAGCCACTGCTGGTGGCCGTTCTTTACGTCAATTTGCAGATGTTCCAGCAGCTCCTGCCGACGCTGCGGTTCGACGGGTACTACATCATGTCCGACCTGATCGGCATCCCCGACCTGTTCAAGTACATCGGGCCGATCCTGCGCCGGACGCTGCTGCGGCGCCCCGCCGACGCGCGGCTGAAGGACCTGAAGCGCTGGCCGCAGATCTTCGTCACGCTGTGGGTGCTGACGGTGCTGCCGATCCTGATATTCCAGCTCGTCCTGATCATCAGCCAGGTCCCCGCCCTGGTCTCCAAGGACTGGTGGATGATGCGGCGGCTCGCGTCCGCGGCCTCGCAGGGCGCCGGGGTGCTCGAACTGGTCACCTCCGGGTTGCAGATCATCCTGCTGGCGCTGCCGCTGGCCGGGGTCGCGCTGATCCTGTACGGGATGGGCCGCCAGCTGGTGCGGTGGGCCGTCCGGTACGTGCAGGGCCCCGCGCCCAAGCCGATGCCGGACGCCTGATCACGTCCGCACGAGCGCCGGGCGTCCCCATCGCGGGGTGCCCGGCGCTCGGCGTCGGGGCGTGCGTCAGGTCTGCCGCATCGGCCTCGTGGGGTCCTTGGGCACCGTGGGCGGGCCGTGCCATTCCAGGATCAGCACGGTGGCGTCGTCGTCCAGGCGCCCCTCGTGGTGTTCGAGGATGCTGCGGACGAGGCGCCGCAGCGTCTCGGGGACGGGCATCCCGTCGGCCTCGCGCTTGATGATGAAGTCGACGAACCGGTGCAGGCCGAACTCCCGCTTGTCCGGGTCGCGGGCCTCCACGATGCCGTCGGTGTAGAGCAGGATGCGGTCGCCGGGCTGGAGCTGCTCGACGCACAGCTCCGGGACCACGCCTAGCCCGGTGCCGAGCGGGGTGCCCGGCCGGCACTCCAGCGTGCTCACCCAGCGCGCCCCGCGGACGATCACCGGCTCGGGATGGCCGTGGGTGATCCACGACAGGATGCCGGAGAGCAGGTCGAGTTCCATCAGGACCGCGGTGACGAACCGCCCGTCGGCGTCCTGCTCGATCAGCGCCCGCTCGATCGCCTGCCCCGTCTCGATCAGGCTCGCGCCCTGGAGGCGGCTGTTGCGGCAGGCCGCGACCGCGAGGCTGGAGGTCAGCCCGGCGGTGGTGTCGTGGCCCATGGCGTCGAAGATCGCGAGGTGCACGGTGTCACCGGCCAGCGCGTAGTCGAAGGTGTCGCCGCCCAGCTTGTACGCCGGCTCCAGCGCGCCCCCGATGACGACCTGGTCGTTGGCGAAGGTCATCGGGGGCAGCAGCCGCCACTGCATCTCGGCCGACACCGTCATGTCCCTGGTGCGCACGAGCCGGGAGAGCGAGTCGCTGTACGGCCCCTTGCTGACGACCATCAACGCGACCATGCCGGCCAGGTACTCGGCGTCGTCCATGGCCCGCTCGTCGTCGCGGCGGATGGTGACCCTGAGCACCCCGATCCGCTCGGACCCGTCGAGGATCGGCAGCCAGTACTGGCAGGTCCCGTCGTCGAACACCTGGCCGGTCACCGGCTCCACGGCCTGGAACGCCCGGCCCGCGATCGTCCCCTCGACCTTCAGCTCGGCGGCCTCCAGGCCCGGGTCCTGCCCGGCGTCCGCGCCCTTGCCGGTCAGCAGCCGCAGCACCGTCTGCTGCAGGTCCACCATGTAGATCACGGCGTCGTGCAGGCCGGCGGCCGCGGCGTGCCGGGCGACCGCGTCCGGCAGCTGCTCCATGGACATGAAGTGGCTGGACGCCACGAGCTCTCTCAGCATCGTTCGCCGTCCCGTGTCATCCGCTTGCCTCCCGGGTACATTCCGGCTGGCATACCCGCCGTGGGCACGCCCATGTGGCGAGCGGGCCGGTCAGCTGCGGGACGGGGACGGGGCGGTGGGCAGCATCGCCGCGATCTCGGGCTTCAGCAGCTCACGGACGGTCGCGTAGGCGGCACCGAAGTTCAGGTTCCCGCAGCCGTCGCTGCCACCGGCGAGGTAGGCGAGCCGGAACTCGGCGGACGTGAAGAACGGGCTCAGGCGCGGCGGTTGCGCCGCCCTGCCCGGGGCGAGGGCTTCGCCGGGGAAGAAGTCGGAGCGTTCGAACCGTCCGTCAGGGCTGCAATCCTCCCAGCGGCGCTCGTGCGGTTCCGGATGCTGGGCGACGAGCGAGCGGATGCGGGTCACGCCCGCGCCCGTCAGCGCGGTCGGACGGAACACGTCGGTGGCGGTGAGCCTGCGGCCGGTCCGCAGGTCGACGGTGACGACCTCGCCGCCGGGCGACCCGTCCGCCTGCTGGCAGTTGTCGGTGGTCTGGAAGTAGCGGACCGACACCAGCCGCGGGCCGCGCAGCCCGAGCGTCGTCTCGATGCCGATCTTCACGGGCTTGCCCTGGCAGTCGGCGTCGGTCGAGCGCGACATCGCGATGAGGCGGTCGAGCGGGCCGCGCAGCTCGGCGTTGATCCGGCGTTGCAGGACGGGGTCGTTCAGGCCGCTGACGGTGGGGTAGCGCGCGTTCTGGATCTGGACCGTCGCGTTGCCGCCGGTGAGCGTGCGGTTCTCGGCGGCCATGGCCACGACCGCGACGGGCTCGGGCGGCGGGTCGGTGTGGTCCCGCGCGACGTAGACGCCGCCCGCCGTCGTTGCGACCACGGCGGCGCCGGCGGCGGTCATCGTGCCCTTGCCCGCGGCCGTGGCGAGGAAGCCCTTGCTCACGGACGCTCCGACGGTGCCGCCGGTCCCCGCCGTGCCCGCCCCAGCCGTACCGGCGCCCGCCGTGGCGGCGCCGGCGGCGGAGGCGCCCGCCGCCGAGGGTACGGCCATCGCGGCCAGCGGGAACAGCGCGGCCAGCGCGACCGCGGCGGCGGCCAGCGCCCGGACGCCCCGCTGCTCCCAGTCGCCCCCGTACGCGGCGACCGCCGCGGACTCCAGCAGCGTCACGAACGACGCCGCGCCCGGCGGCCGCTCCCCCGGCTCCTTCGCCATGCCCCGCAGGACGAGCGGACGCAGCGGCTCCGGCACGTCGGACGTGTCGACGGGCGCGGTGAGGTGCTGGTTCATCAGCACCGCCCGCTCGGCGGCCGCGAACGGCCGCCGTCCCGTGACGCATTCGAAGAACACGCAGGTCGCGGCGTACACGTCGGTGGCGGGCGTGGACGCCTCCCCGCGCCACTGCTCCGGCGCCATGTAGACCGGCGTCCCGGCGAACGAGCCGCGCCCGGCCAGCACGGCGACGCCGAAGTCGACCAGCTTGCTGAGCCCGTCGGCCCGCACCACGACGTTCGCGGGCTTGTAGTCGCGGTGGACGACGCCGACGGCGTGGGCGGCGGCGAGCCCGAGCAGCGAGCCCTTCAGGACGAGCAGCGCCGCCTCCGGCGCCAGCCGTCCGTGCTCGCGCAGCACCTCCTTCAGCGACGCGCCGTTGATCGCCTCCATCACGATCGCGGCGCCCTGCCCGGTCTCGGTGAAGCGGTAGAGGCGCGCCACGTACGGGCTGGTCAGCCTGCCGAGCATCTGCGCCTCGGACCGCAGCGCCGCGACGGCCTGCGGATCGCCCTGGGCGAGGTACTTGATCGCGACCGGTGTGCCGGACGCGGTGTGGCGGGCCAGGACGACCCGTCCTTGCGCGCCGCGTCCGAGTTCCCTGTCCTCGGTGAACTCCGCCAGGCTCCAGTCCATCCCGCACTCCCCGCACTTGCTCGTTCGTGTTCCACAGGACGGTGACGCCGCCGCGTGAGGAAAGGTTCGCGGATCGTGCGTCCGGCCGCCACCCTGGCGGCCGGAGCCGGGCCCCGGCCGCCGAGGCGCGGGCGGCGGCCCCCGGAACGGAAGCGACGCGAAACCCCGCCATGAATTGTCGGGAGGATTGTGCTAAAACCCGTCTGGGGTTCGCCGACGCGGAAGGATTCCTCATGGGCGCGGTGGAGGCTCTCGGCCGGGTGGTCGACACGGTGCGCTATCCGCTGACCGAGCCCGGCGGCGCCGGGTGGAACCGCGTCGTTTCCCGGACGCGGGACGAGCTGGCGAAATCGGGGTGCCGTGTCCTTCCCGACTTCATTCGCGCGTCGGCGCGGGACGCGCTCCGAACGGAATGCGCGAAGATCGCGCCGCACGCCCATTACGACGTCGAAACGGTCAACGCGTACAACATCGACGTCCGCACCCCGTTACCGGAAGATCACCCGGGCCGTGTCACGGTCGAGCGGGGCAACGCGTTCGTCGCGCGCGATCACATCCCGGCCGGCTCGATCGTCCACCTGCTGTATTCGAGCGGGCACTTCCAGCGATTCGTGGCGGCCTGTTTCGGGCTGCCGCGCGTGCACGAGCTCGCCGACCCGCTGTCGGGGCTGTGCCTCAACGTCGTCAACCCGGGAATGGAGCATCCCTGGCATTTCGATACCAACGAGTTCACGGTCAGCATGCTGACGCAGGAGCCCGAGGGCGGCGGCGCCTTCGAGTACTGCCCGAACATCAGGTCGGCGGAGTCGGAGAACTTCGGCGACGTCCGCCGAGTGCTGACCGGGCGGGGTGACGACCTCGTCCGCCGGCTCGACCTCCGCCCCGGCGACCTCCAGCTTTTCAAGGGACGGTACGCGCTGCACCGGGTCGGCGCCGTCACCGGGACGACAGCGCGGCACACGGCGATCCTCGCCTACAGCGAGCGCCCGGGGGTCGTCGGCAGCGTCGCCCGCACGCGGCAGCTCTTCGGGCGCGTCCTGCCCGAGCACCTGGCGGCGGAGGGGCGCGCCGTCCGGGGCGACCGGCTCCTCGACTGACCGGCTCCCCGACCTACCGGCCGCTGGACCGACCAGCCCCTGGACTGGAGGAACTCCGTGCGCCTCGACACGACCGGGAAGATCTCGTTCGGCGACATCTACACGCGGCCCGATCCCCGCGCCTACTTCACCACGCTCCGCGACCTCGACTACAACATCCCGGAACTGGCCAAACCGCACTTTTGCCGGCTCATCGCCGAATACCGGGAGGCGCACCCGGTCCGGGTCCCGACCGTTCTCGATATCGGCTGCTCCTACGGCATCAATGCGGCCCTGGTGAAATACGGGGTCACCATGGGCGACCTGTACGATCGCTACGGTAGCCGCGACGCCCTCCGGTACACCCGCGGAACACTGCTGACCCGCGACCGGGAGCTGGTCCGTTCCGCCGATCATGCGAGCGGTGTGCGGTTCCTGGGTCTCGACGCCTCGGCGGAGGCCCTTTCCTATGCGCTCGAAGCCGGTTTCCTGGACGGCGCCGTCCACGCCGATCTGGAGAACGAAGATCCGAGCGTTGAACAGCGCGCGCAACTCGCGGAGACCGACCTGGTAATCTCCACCGGATGCCTCGGATACGTCACCGAGCGCACCATTTCCAAGGTCGTCGGCGCGCACGGGGAACGGCGGCCTTGGATGGCGCATTTCGTGTTGCGGATGTTCCCGTTCGACGCGGTCGCCGAGACCCTCGCCGCCGCGGGCTACGAGACCGTCCGCCGCGACGGGCTGTTCAGGCAGCGGCGGTTCGCGACGCGGGAGGAGCAGTCGCTCGTCCTGGACCGGCTCGCCGACGTCGGCGTCGACCCGTCCGGGCTGGAGACCGGCGGCTGGTTCTACGCCCAGCTCTACATCTCACGGCCAAGCACCTGACCCCGCACGAGGATCGAATTGAACGCCAGCGAAGAACTCTCGTCCCGCACGTTCGGCAATGAGGCGGGCCTGCCGCGCGTGCCGCTGCCCACGCTCGACGCGACCTGCCGCCGGTTCATGGAGTGGTGCGCGCCGCTGCTGACCGAGGACGAGCGGGCCCGGACCGAGGCCGCGCTGGCCGACTTCGCCCGCCCGGACGGGCCGGGCCGCAAACTGCAGGCGGCGCTGGAACGCTACGACGCGGCCGACGGCGTCGACAGCTGGCTCGACACGTTCTGGCCGTACCGGTACCTGGGCCGCCGCGACCGGATCGCGCTGAACGCCAACTTCTTCTTCCTGTTCAAGGAGTCACCCGAAGGGCAGGTGGAGCGCGCGGCCGGGCTCATCGCCGGCGCGCTGGACTACAAGCTGCGGCTGGACGACGAGCTCGTCCCGCCCGTCGTCCAGCGCGGGCGCCCGCTGTCGATGGCGCAGAACAGGTTCCTGTTCTCCACGACGCGCATCCCGGGCGTCCGGCAGGACACGGTCCGCTCCCCGTACACCGCCGAGTGGCCGGGGCCGTCGCGGGCCCGCCACATCGTGGTGTTCTACCGCGGCAACCTGATCCGGATGGACGTGCTCGGCCCCGGCGGGCGCCCCCACACGCTGGACGAGCTGACCGCCGGCCTCGGCACGATCATGAAGGCGGAGGCCGCGCCGGAGCCGTCCGCCGGGCACCTCACCACCAAGGCGCGGGCCGAATGGGCGGCGAGCCGAGAGGCCCTCCTCGCCGCCGATCCCCGCAACGCGCAGGCGCTCGACGACGTGGAGACGGCACTGTTCTGCCTCTGCCTGGAGGACTTCACGCCCAAGAACACCCTCGACGCCTGCGATCACCTCCTGCACGGCGACAGCGGCAACCGCTGGTTCGACAAGGCGGTGTCGTTCGTCGTCTTCGCCGACGGGACGGCGGGCATCAACGTCGAGCACTGCGGCCTGGACGGCACCACGGTCCTCAGCTTCACCGACGCGCTGCTCGGCGCGCCGCCCGCCGTGCTCGCGCAGCGGTCGGGCGCCAGCTCGCAGGGCCTCCCGGTCATCGAGCCGATCGAGTTCGTCCTGGACGGCGCCCTGCGGCGCGACATCCGGGACGCCGCGTCCGCGTTCGCCGCCTACGGCGCCGCGACCGCCACCACGACCGTCTCGTTCGACGGCTTCGGCGCGGGCGGCATCAAGCGGCTGAAGATGTCGCCTGACGCTTTCGTCCAGATGGCCTACCAGCTCGCCCACAAGCGCGCCAAGGGCCTCGTCGGCGCCACCTACGAGTCGATCGCGACCCGCCAGTACCGGGGCGGGCGCACCGAGGCCATGCGGGTCGTCACGCCCGAGGTGCTGCGCTTCGTCGAGGTCATGGACGATCCCGGCGCCGGTTCCGCGATCCGCAGGGACGCGTTCCGCGCCGCCGCCGACGCGCACGTCAGGCGGGCGAAGGAGTGCCAGGCCGGGCAGGCCCCCGAGCAGCACCTGTGGGAACTGCAGCTGATCCACGAGCGGCGGGCCGCCGAGCTCGGCGGCGCCGAGCCGCTGCCGCTGTTCGAGACGCCCGGCTGGCTCACGATGCGGGACGACTATCTCAGCACCAGCTCGGCGCCGTCCGCCAACATCCGGTACTTCGGCTTCGGGTCGACGAGCCGGCAGTGCATCGGCGTCGCCTACGTCCTGCTCCCCGACCGGTTCAACGTGTACCTCAGCACCCCGCGCCCGGTGGCGGACGCGATGTTCACCTTCGCCGACCGGCTCCGGGACGCCGTCCACGAACTCCACGACCTCCTCGCCTGAGCGGACCCACCTGAGCGGACCCACCTGAGCGGGGGGCGCCGTGTCAGGTCGTGGCGAGGGCCTCGGTGGGGCTGAGGCGCGACGCCCGGATCGCCGGGTAGAGCCCGGCCATCGCGCCGATGACCAGCGTGGCCGCCACACCGCCCGCCACCGCCCAGGCCGGGATGACGACCGGCCAGCCCTGGTAGAGCGCGTAGACGCTCGTCACCAGCGCCCCGATGGCCGCGCCGCCGATCCCGCCGAGCGCGGACAGCAGCAGCGACTCGGCGAGGAACTGGGTGCGGATCTGACCGCGTGTCGCGCCGAGCGAGCGGCGCAGCCCGATCTCCGAGCGGCGCTCCAGCACCGAGATCACCATCGTGTTGGCCACCCCGACGCCGCCGACGAGCAGCGCCACCGCGCCGAGCCCGAGCAGCAGCCCGGTGAACGCCTCGCCCGCGGCCTTCCGCGCGGCGAGCGCGTCCGACGGGCGCGACACCTCCACCTCGTTCGGCGCCTCGGGGTTCGCGGTCGCGCCGAGCACGTCCCTGACGTTCTCGACGCTCGCATCCTGCGACCGGGTGTAGATCGTCGTCGGATGCCCGTCGAAGCCGAGCCCGGCCTGCGCGGCGGGCCAGCCGACGAGCGCGGCGGTGTCCAGTTCGGGGGCGAGCGGCGCCGGGTCGAGGATGCCCACGACGGTGAACCAGCGGCCGCCGATGAGGACCTGCACGTCGGGAGCCGCGTGGCCGATGCCGAGCCGCTCCGCCGCGGCCGACCCGAGGACGGTCGCGGGGAAGCTGCCGGTCGCGGTGTTCAGCCAGGCGCCGCTGCGCAGGTCGGCGCCGATCGCGTCGCGCAGGTCGGTGCGCGCGGCGTAGGCAGCGATCCCCTTGGTCTCCGTCTCGGGCATCTTGCCGGTGCGGTAGACCTTCGCGTCGTCCAGCAGGCCGATGGCCGACACCTCCTGGATCGGCGCGATCCGTCCGACCATCGCCTCCGACTCGAGCGGGAGCTGCGCCTTCTCGCCGGTCAGGGTGCTGCCGGGCGAGACGGTCAGCAGGTTCGTGCCGAGCGCGGCGAGGGCCCGGTCGAGGTCGGCGCGCGACGACGACGACACCCCGACGACCGCGACCATCGCCGCGATCCCGATCGCGATGCCGAGCGCCGACAGGAACGCCCGCATCGGACGGGTCCGCAGCCCGACCGCGCCGACCCTGACGACGTCGCCCGGCCACATCCGGGCCGGTTGCAGCGCCGGGGCGGCGCGCGTCCCGGCGCTCACAACGCCGCCCCGGTGAGCGCCGTGTCGTCGACGACGAGGCCGTCGCGCATCCGGACCTGCCGTGGCAGGCCGGCGGCGATCTCCCGGTCATGGGTGATGACCACGACGGTGGTCCCGGCGGCGTGCAGCTCGCGCAGCAGCGTCATCACCCCGTCGCCGGACGCCGAGTCGAGCGCGCCGGTCGGCTCGTCCGCGAGGAGCAGCGCCGGCTCGCCCGCCACCGCCCGCGCGATCGCGACGCGCTGCCGCTCGCCGCCCGACAGCTCGTGCGGCTCGTGGTCCAGCCGGTGGCCGAGCCCGACCCGCTCCAGCGCCGCCGTGGCCTTCCGGCGCCGCACCGCCGGGCGGAGCCCGGTGTAGAGCAGGCCGTCGGCGACGTTGTCGACCGCGAGGGTCCCGGCGGCCAGGTGGAAGTGCTGGAAGACGAACCCGATGCGGCTCGCCCGCAGCGCCGACAGCTTCGCGTCCGGCAGCCGGCCGACGTCGTGCCCGTCGATGTGGACGGTGCCCGACGTCGGCCGGTCCAGCGTGCCGAGGACGTTCAGCATCGTCGACTTGCCCGACCCGGACGGCCCGACGATCGCGACCAGTTCCCCCGCGTCGATGTGCAGCGACACCCCGGCGAGCGCGCGGACGCCGCCGGAGTACTCCTTCGTCACGTCCCGCAGCGTGATCATTTCGGTACCCCCACGAGGACGCCCTCGGCGATGCCCGGCCCGGAGACCTCGACCTTGCCGTCGGCGAACAGGCCCGTCTCGACCGGGACGTACGACGACGTCCCGCCCTTGACGACCTCGACGCCGAAACCGCCCTCCCGCAGCGCGACCAGCGCCGACACCGGGACGGTCAGCACGTCCGCGCGCTCCCCGGCGGTGAACGTGACGTCGACGGACGCGAGCGCGTACGCGGCCGCGGCCTTCTTCGCCTTGGCGGAGGAGAGCCAGATCGTGACCTCCACCTTGGTCGACGGGTCCTCGCCCTGCTCGCCCGGCTCGATCACCGTCGTGACCTCGTCGATCTTCGCGGTGACGGTCTGGTTCTCCGGCAGCGTCACCTCGACGGCGGCGCCCTCCTTCGCCATCCGCTGGTCGGCGGTCTCGAGCTCGACCGTGACGGCCTTCGCGGTGCCGGTGTAGTCGAGGACCTTCTTGCCGGGCGCCGCCGGCTCGCCCGGGTTCGCTTGGACGGTTTCGACCCGGACGGGCCCGTCCGCGAACGCGACCCGGCCGAGCTCCACGATCCCCGTCTCCGCGACGCCGATGTCGTCCTGCCACTCCTGGACGGCCTCGGCGGTGTCCTCGGTGTACTCGTCGTCGACGGTGAAGCCGTCGTAGCCGAGCGCGCTGAGGTTCGCCTCGAACCGCTTCACGTCGGAGCCCTCCGTGCCGATGCGCAGCGGACGGTACGACGGCTTCGACCCGTACATCAGCACGACCGGGGCGCCGTCCACCTCGTACAGCTCGTGCCCCCGGGTGATCTCGTCGCCGCTTTCGGGGAGCTTGGTCAGCGTGCCCTTGACCTGGCTCGTCGCCGTGTGCGTGGGGCCGTGGCCGAGCTGCCCGTCCTCGGACCGGGTGTCCTTGAGGGTCTGCTTGGTCACCTTCGCGGTGGCGGGCGGCAGGCCGGTCGCCGCCCCGGCGCCGGAGCCGCCGCCGTCGCCGAACACCGCGACGGCGGCGACACCGCCCGCCGCGACCAGCGCGGCGACGCCGAGCGCGATCTTCAGCCGGGGCCGGCGGCGGCGCACCCGGTGGTCCCGCTCCTTCGGCGGCGCGGGCTCCACGGTGACGTCGCCGGTCACTTCCGCCCGCCGAGCAGGTCCTGGCACTTCTGCTGCGCCGACTCGAGGTCGGGGTCGTCCCCCACGGTGTTCTTGTCGATCATGATGCCGCGCTGGCCCGGCTTCGGGTCCGGGAACTTCTCGACGCCGTTCTTGCGCATGCACTCGGCGAACTTGCGGCCCCGCTCCTGCTGCTTCGGATCCGGCGCCCCGGTGGCGTTGGCCTGCGGGTTGTACTGCCGGCACGCCTCCATGGCCTTGTCCACGGTCGCCTTCGGCACGCCCTTGATCATGAGCCGGATGCCCTCGCCGGGCTTGGGGTCCTCCATCTGGACGCCGTTCTCGCGCATGCACTGGGCGAACTTCACGCCCATCTCGTCGCGGCTCAGCTTCTGGCCGCCGCCACCGGCGGCCGCGCCGTTCGTCTTCGCCCCGGCCGCCGACGCGACCCCTCCCGAGTCGCCGTCGTCGCCGCCGCACCCGGTCAGCGCCAGGGCCAGCGTGAGCGGCAGCGCCGCCAGAATCCGCAGTCGCATGGATCTCACTCCTCGTCTCGACGGCCGGAGCGCTTCCGGCCGGACGATGAGCGATGCAACCCGTCCCGACGTTTCTCCTCCGTTTCCCCCTGTCCGGGGCCGATTACTAACAGAAACGAAACAGGCTGTCGGGCAGCATCTGCCTCGGAACAGGTGTGCGGAAGGGAGCGACATGCGGGTGCTGGTGGTGGAGGACGAGCGGCTCCTCGCCGACGCGATCGCCGAATGGCTGCGGGACGAGGCGCACGCCGTCGACCTCGCCTACGACGGGGCGGCTGCCCTGGAGCGCGTCGGCGTCAACGACTACGACGTGGTCGTGCTCGACCGCGATCTCCCGCTCGTGCACGGCGACGACGTCTGCCGCGAGATCGTGGCCGGCGAGTCCGCCGCGCGGGTGCTGATGCTGACCGCGGCGGCGGAGATCACCGACCGGGTCGACGGCCTCGGGCTCGGCGCGGACGACTACCTGACCAAGCCGTTCGCGTTCCCCGAGCTGGCCGCCCGCGTCCACGCCCTGGCCCGCCGGTCCCGGCCCGCCGCGCCGCCGACGCTGCGCCGCGCCGGCATCACGCTCGACCCGGCGCGCCGCGAGGTGTTCCGGGACGGGCGCTACGTCCCGCTGGCGAAGAAGGAGTTCGCCGTTTTGACCGAGCTGCTGCTCGCGGACGGCGCCGTCGTGTCCGCCGAGCAGCTTCTGGAGAAGGCGTGGGACGAGCACGCCGACCCCTTCACCGGGGCCGTGCGGCTGACCGTCCTCAAGCTGCGCCGAAAGCTCGCCGACCCGCCCGTCGTCGAGACCGTCAAGGGAGCGGGGTACCGGATTCCATGAAGCTGTCGCTGCGCGCCCGCCTGACCCTCACCTACGGCGGCCTGTTCTTCGTCGCGGGGCTGGTGCTCCTCGGCGCCACCTACGCGCTGTTCGACCAGCAGTTCTCCCGTTCGGGCGGGAAGGTCCTCGCGACCCGCATGAACCAGGCCCCGGGCACCGTCGCCCCGACGGGCACGCCAGCGCAGGGCGACCGGCTCTTCGGCGAGGAGGCCAAATTCATGGGCGAGACCGAGCGGCTGATGCGCAAGCAGCGCGAGGAACTGCACGACGCGGCCGTCAAGTCCCTGGTCACGCAGGGGTCGATCGCGCTCGGCGTCGTCGGCGGGGCCGCGGCGGCGTTCGGGTGGCTCATCGCCGGACGGATCCTGTCGCCGCTGCACCGCGTCACCGAGACCGCCCGCCGGATCGCCGGGTCGCCCGCCGCCGACCGCGTCCTGCACGAGCGCATCGCCCTCGAAGGCCCCCGCGACGAGGTCAAGGAGCTCGCCGACACCTTCGACACGATGGTCGAACGGCTCGACCGGTCCTTCGACGGGCAGCGCAGGTTCGTCGCCAACGCCTCCCACGAGCTGCGCACCCCGCTCACCCTGGGCCGCGCGCTGGTCGAGGTCGCGATGCACCGCGAGTCGGCGTCGCCGGACGTCCGCCAGCTCGGCGAGACCCTCCTGCAGATCAACTCGCGGCACGAGCGCCTCATCAGCGGACTGCTGCTGCTCGCCCGGTCCGAGAACGAGATCACCACCCGTGCGCCGGTCGACCTCGCGGACATCGTCGGGCATGTGACGTCCCAGACCGCGCTGGAGGCCAAGGACGCCGGCATCACCGTCGAGGCGGACGCCGCGGAAGCCATAACGACCGGTGACGCCCTGCTTTTGGAACGGGTGGTGCAGAACCTTCTGGAGAACGGGCTGCGCCACAACACCGAGTCCGGCTGGGTCAGGGTGGCGTGCCGGACGCGGGACGGCGAGGCCGTCCTGGAGGTGTCGAACTCCGGGCCCGCCGTCCCGTCCTATGAGATCCCGGCGCTGTTCGAGCCGTTCCGCCGCCTCGACAACGACCGGGTCGTCACGGCCAAGGGCGCGGGGCTCGGGCTGTCGATCGTGCAGTCGATCGTGCGGGCCCACAACGGCACGGTGACCGCCGTCTCACGCAAGACCGGCGGCCTGCATATCACCGTCGCGCTCCCGGCGGGCGCCGCGTCCTGAAAACCGCGTCCGGAAGAGCGTGGTTATAGAGCTTTGTTATGACCTGCTGGCATTACCCGGATTCGGCCATAAGTGGGACTTTTATTGCGTTCCCTTTGCCTCTCACGCGGGGTTCCCAGCCCGGAGTTCCCCCGGCACCGGTAGGGACCGCTCGATGCGCAGCATCCCCGCGGCGGCAGTGCACCGCTCCAGCCAGGGGATGACGGCGCACTGGCCCGCGTGAGAGACGCACGGCGTTGCCGGGAGAAAAGGCGGAAGCGAATGAGAACGCGTACCCGACCCGCCCGGGCACGCAGGCGGCTCGTGATCGGCGTCGCAGGGGTGGCAGCGGCCACCTTCGCGGCGTCGGGCGGAGTCGCCTCGGCAGGCGAGCTGCAGATCCAGCAGCTCGTCCAGGAGCAGAACCAGTGGTGCTGGGCCGCCAGCGGGCTGACGATCGCCAAGTTCCACGGAAAGGGCAACGTCAGCCAGAACGAGTTCTGCAACATGGCACGGAACCTCCCGTCGGGCGGCCGTTGCCCGAACCAGCCCGGCTACCTCCAGTGGGACCAGACGGCCTTCCAGAAGCTCGGCCTGTCCCCCGGCCAGGTCACCGGACCGCTGTCGTACCAGGCCGTGGTCACCGAGATCGACGGGAAGCGCCCGATCGAGACCGGCATCTACTGGACCGCCGGCGGCGGCCACGCCCAGGTGATCTACGGCTACAACGGCCAGACGCTCTCCTACGGCGACCCGTGGCCGTCCAGCCCCAGGTACGGGCAGATGAGCCACAGCAGCTACCGAAGCAACGGCCAGTTCCGCTGGGGCGAGGCCCTGTCCAAGGTTGGAGCCTGACATGCGCACTACCGCGAAAGTCACGGCTGCTGCCCTGATCGGCGGAACCGTCCTGATGGGCGGGAACGCGGCGATGGCCGCCGGACCGCCGTCGTCCGACGAGGCCGCGGCCGCGAAGGTCGCCGCGTCCCCGGCGACGAAGCAGTGGCTCGGGTCGTTCTTCGTCAACCTCGACCAGCACCAGAAGGGCCAGCAGACCACCCAGGCCGTCTCCAAGGCGGCGGCCGCGGCGAAGGCGCCGCAGCTGCAGGGTGACGTCCAGCGCGTGTACTCGCTGAACCCCGCGTTCGTGAAGGGCACGCCGAACGCTCCCGTCGCGACGTTCGTCTACCTGGCGGTCGGCGCGAAGTCGGCGTCGGGGCAGCAGGCGACGCTGTGGCTGACCAAGCCAGGCAACAAGAGCTGGATCGTCTCCAACGTCATCTCCGGCACCGACGAGGCCGCCTTCCCGGCGATGGCGGACGGCGGCACGGTGTTCACCGAGCCGCAGATCCGCGCCTGGTACCGGCTCAAGGACGGCCGCGTGACCGGCCTCAACGACGCCGCCAAGACGTCGGTCGGCCAGGGTGTCACGGTCGGGTCGTACCAGAAGCTCGTCAACACCAGGTACGGCGACAAGCTCCCAGGGTCGGCCTACCAGCGGTCCGGGAAACTCGGCGGCTACTCGCCCACCACCGGCGTCAGTGACCGGGCGCCGGACAGGGGCCCGGCGCCCGCTCTGATCGCACTCGGCGCCGGCGGCGCGATGACAGCCGCCGCCGGCATCGCCGTGGCGCGGCGCCGCCGCCGGGCGGCTTCCTACTAGCCGCCCATGTGCGGGTTCCGGGAACCGCCCCCCTTCCCGGAACCCGCGTCCCGGCCCGCGGCGACCGGTCCCGCTCCGACCGGTCCCGCGGTGACCGGGAACGCCGGATGCGCCTCCGGATGGTCGTCCCACCAGTCACTGAAAACGGGTTGAGCCCGGACGAGGTCCATGTAGATGTCGCTGAAGACGACGCGCAGCCGTCCCGCCGCCCGCTCGGCCTCGGGACGCCACACCAGCACGATGCGCTGCACGATCGGGTCGCCGGTGAGGCGGCGGAACACGATCCCGTCCCGTGCGCTCGCGGTCGGCTGGTACAGGCCGATGGCGCGTCCCGACCGGATGAGGGAGGCTGATATCTGCCAGTCGCTCGACCAGTAGCGCACCCGCGGCTGGAACCCGGCGCCGGCGCACACCCCGCGTATGTAGGCGGGCCACGGGCCGTCGTCGAGCGGGTCGTCGAGCCAGTCCTGGTCGGCGAGATCCGCCAGGTCGACGGTGTCGTGGGCGGCGAGCGGGCTGGACGACGAAACGCCAACGAGAATGGGTTCTCGCTCCACGAGCACGAACCGTTCGAGATCGTCGCGCGCGGGCCGCGGGACATGGTCGACCGGTTCCTGGAGCAGGCCGACGTCGAGCGCGCCTGAGGCGAGGAGCGCGGGAATGCGCCCCCCGCCCTGGTCGACGCGCAGTTGCAGCCGCGACGCCGGCGACAGCGCGCCGAGATGGTCGCTGAGCCGGGTCAGCGCCGGGCACGCCTGCACGCCGACGCGCAGCAGCGGCATGGCCGACGGGTCGCGGATCCGGTGCGCGAGCGCGGCGTTGAGGTCGTCGATGCTGGCCAGGGCGGCGCGGGCGCGCGTGGCGACCTCCGCGCCGACCGGTGTCGGCGTGACGCCCTCCGGTGACCGGACGAACAGCTGCACGCCGAGATGGCTCTCGACGCGGCGCAGCATCGTGCTGACCGCCGGCTGGGTGAGGCCGAGCCGGGCCGCCGCCTTGCTGATGCTGCCGGTGGCGGCGATCGCTTCGATCATTCTGAGATGGTGGGGCCCGAGATCCACGAGCGCGCTCCTGACCGTCTTCGCCCCGTTGATCCCTACTTGCCTTGATCTCAACGCATGTTAACCCCGGAGCGGTCCCGGCCGATTGCAAATGCGTGCCAACCGAATTCAGGCCCCCCGCGCCATCCGCCTGCGCTCCCGCTGCCTCAGCTCGCGGGGGCTGACGCCGAACCGCTGCCGGAACGCGTGGCTGAGCGCGCTCGCCGAGGAGAACCCCGTCGCGTGCGCGAGGTCGGTGATGGTGACATGCCGGTCGTGCGGGTCGCGCAGCCGGTCCCGGACGAGCCGCAGCCGCTCCTCGCGGATCAGCTCGCGCGGCGTCGTCCCGGCGCGTTGCAGCGCGAGCTGGATCTGCCGCAGCGACCAGCCGAGGTCCTGCGCCATCGCGGTGCCGGTGAGGCCCGGGTCGGTGGCGTGCTCGCGGACGTGCCGGCGCACGACCGCCTCCACCTCGGCGAGGTGCCCGGGCGCGGGCGGGTCGTCGCGCGCGGCGGCGCCGAAGTCGGCGACGAGGATGCACAGCAGCTCGGTGATCCGGTCGCAGGCGGCGTCGAACTGCCGCGCGGTGAGGGACTCGCGTTCCTCACCGACGGCCCTGACCATGTCGGCGACGACGCGGCCGAGCCCGGCGGACAGGTCGATGCCGGTGGCGAGCGGGGCGGCCGGCGAGCCGGCGTGGCGCAGCCGGCCGTCCACCTCGTGGGCCGGGATCGTCAGGACGAGGGCGCGCGCGGGCCGGCGCGGGACGACCCGGACGGCCGCGGTCAGCGAGACGAGCCCGCCCGTTCCCGGCCGGAGCCGCGCCTCGGCTCCGTCGCCGTCCCGGAGCAGCAGCATCTCGCCGTGCAGCGGCAGCAGGAAGCGGTACGCACGGGGATCGCGGCCTCGATCACGGGCGGGCTCGCGGGCGGGATCACGGGCGGGGTCGGGGGCGCGGCGGGGGCGGTCGGGCGTCCGGTTGTGGTCGGCGCGGTCCGACCGGTAGAGGACGAGCCGGTAGGCGCCGCCGCTCCGCCGGACGGGCCCGCCGGGGAAGTCGTCCACCGCAGGCTCCTCCGCCGATCCGGCCAGCGCAGGCGAGCGTATACGATTCGTGGCCCGTTATCAGGCGAATCCTGCGGATGGTGACGCCGCTCGGACGGCGCGTGGTCATGGGATGCGCCCGGCGGCAAGTTTCCTTGCGCGCACGCACAAGCGCGCACGTGCATTCCCGTCCTACGGTGCCGAAACCGCGGCGTATCCGCACCCGCCCGGAAATCCACCCCACCCGGCCATGAGGCGGCCCACGCCGGTCCGCCTGGCTTTGGCCCGGGCCCGAAACGTGTGCACCGAGGATCTGATGGAGCAATTCCTCTTGGCGACGGCGTTCGTCATCGTGGCCGGCGCGGGCGTCGCCGCCGCGGTCCTGCTGGTACGCGAGCGGCGGGAGGCGGCCGCGCTCCGTGCGCGCAACGCCGCCCTGACCCGCGGCGTCGACCTGCGCGAGCGGGAGCTGCGGCATCTGGCGGACGTCCGGCTCCCCGAGCTCAGGGAGTCGCTGACGAACCCGGACATGGACGTGGCAGGCCCCTGCACGACCTCACCCGCGAGGCCCCCGGCTACGACAAGGCGCTGCGGACGGTGATGGAGCTGTTCGCCGGGTCCGCCGAAGGCGTCCGGGAGCGCTCCGACCAGTCGGCGAAGTCGACGCTGCGGGCGATGATGCGCGCCGTGCAGAGCCTGGCGAACGAGCAGCAGCTCGCCATCTCCACCATGCAGGAACGCCACGACGACCCGGACGTGCTGGAGGGCCTGCTCCGTATCGACCACATGAACGCGCAGCTCGGCCGGCGCGCCCAGGCCACGGCGGTGCTGTGCGGGTCGTGGCCGGGGCAGCAGCGGACGGCGTCGTCGATGACCGACGTGGTCCGCGGCGCGACGTCCCGCATCCGCGACTACCTGCGCGTCAACCTGGAGGGCTCGGTCGGCGGCGCGGTGACGAGCCGGGCCGTGGAGCCGGTCGTGCTGACGCTGGCGGAGCTGCTCGACAACGCGGCGCGGCACTCCCGTCCGGACACGACCGTCGAGGTCAACTTCCGGACCACGCACAACGGCGTCGCCATCATGATCGACGACGCGGGCGTCGCGATGGACGCCGAGGAACTGCAGCGCGCGGCCGAGCTGCTGTCCGGCGAGACGTCGGTGGACGTCCACCGGCTCGGCGACCCGCCGCAGATCGGGTTCGCGGTGGCGGGCGTCCTCGCCGCCCGATACGGGTTCCGCGTGTCGGTCGACTCGCGCTCCCCCTACGGCGGCGTGCGGGCCGTGGTGTTCCTGCCGAGCGCGCTGCTCACCACCGTCCCGGACGACCCGCGCCCCGAACCGGCGCCGCCGCCCCCGCCTGCGGAGACGTCCGCGGAGACGTCCGACAAGGACGCCGCGGCGGACGGGCCGTCCACCGCCGGCGGCCTGCCGAAACGGAGCCGCGTCACGGTCGCCGAACGGCGCGGCGGCACAACCGGCGCACCGGGCGAGGGGAAGGAACCGGCGGCCAGGCCGGCGCGGGAGACCGCCGCCGGTCTCGGCGCCTGGCAGCGCGGGACGCGGTCCGGCCGCGCCGCCGCCGAGGACGGGGACGGGGACGGGGACGGGCGGCCATGACGAAGGGGCGCAACGGCGCGATGGACGACGGCACGAACCGGCTCGGCTGGATGCTCGACGACGCGCTGCGGATGCCGGAGACGCGCCACGCGATCCTGCTGTCGGCCGACGGCCTGCTCATGGCCCACTCCGAGCGGATCGGCAGGGACGACGCGGAGCGGCAGGCCGCGGGCATGTCGGGCCTCCAGTCGCTCGCCCGCGCCACCGCCGAGTTCTGCGGCGACCCCGGCACGACCTGGCGGCAGACGGTGAACGAGTTCGACGACGGCTACGTGTTCCTCGTCGCCGCCGGGCCCGGCGCGTACCTCGCGGTGTCGGCGACGCAGCATGTCGACATGGAGACGGTGTCGTTCCGGCTCCAGGAACTGGTGCAGCGGCTGGGCAAGGAGATGACCAGCCCGCCCCGTCCCGGCGCGGACCGGCCCGCGTGAGCGCGCGCCGGAACGAGCGGGCGCTGGTCCGCCCGCACGTCGTCACCGGCGGCCGGGCGCGCCCCTCCCGCGACGTGTTCGACGTCGTCACCCTCGTCACGGCCACCGGCGACCGGCCGCGCACCGGTCTCACCCCCGAGAAGGTCCAGATCGTGGAGCTGTGCTTAGGCGGCGCGCTCTCGGTCGCGGAGATCTCCGGGCATCTCGGACTGCCCGTCGGGATCACCAGGGTCCTGCTGTCCGACCTCGTCGACGGCGGGCACCTCACCGCCCGGGCCGGCGCGCCACCCGACCAGCCATCCGACCGGCCATCCGACCGGCAGACCGCCCAGCGGACCGCCCAGCAGCCCAAGGCCCGGCTCCTTCAGGAGGTGCTCGATGGACTCCGCGCTCGCCTCTGAGCCGCCCTACCTGCCCGACACCGTCCGCACGTCCGTCAAGATCCTCATCGTGGGGCACTTCGCCGTCGGCAAGACCACCTACATCGGGACGCTGTCGGAGATCCGCCCGCTGCGCACCGAGGAGCGGATGACGCAGGCGGGCGCCGCCGTCGACGACCTCGCCGGCATCCACGACAAGACGACCACGACGGTCGCGATGGACTTCGGCCGCCTCACGCTGACCGACGAGATCGTCCTGTACCTGTTCGGCACGCCGGGCCAGCAGCGCTTCGCCCGCCTCTGGGACGACCTCGCCCGCGGCGCGCTAGGCGCGCTGGTCCTGGTCGACACCACCCGGCTGGAGCAGTCGTTCGCCGTCATGGACGCCGTCGAGAAGCAGGGCCTCCCGTACGCGGTGGCCCTCAACCACTTCGACGGCTCGCCGTCCTACCCGGAGGACGAGGTACGCGAGGCCCTGGACCTCGCGGCCGCCACCCCGCTCGTGACCTGCGACGCCCGCGACCGCAGATCGTCCACCGAGGCGCTGATCTCGCTCGTCGACCACCTCCTCACCCTCGACACGGAGGAGAAGCAGTGACCACCGCCCCCGCCGCAACGGAACCGGAGCGGTTCCCGCTGTACGGTCCGGAGTTCACCAAGTCACCGGGCGCCGTCTACGACCGGATGCGCGCCGCCGGCGACCTCGTGCCCGTCGAGCTGGTCCCGGGCGTCCCTGCGACGCTGGTCCTCGGGTACGACGCGGCGCTGGAGATCCTGCGCGACCCCGACCGGTTCCCGCGATGCAGCGAGGTGTGGGAGCAGGAGGTCGGGCCCGACTGCCCGGTGCTGCCGATGCTCCAGGCCAGGCCGAACGCGCTGTTCACCAACGGCGCCGTCCACGCCCGCTTCCGGTCGGTGATCGTCCACAGCCTCGCCCGCGTCCACCCGGCCGCGCTGCGCCGGTACGCCGAGAACGCCGCCGACGGCCTCATCGACGCGTTCGCCGGCGACGGCAAGGCGGACCTCATCGGCCAATACACCCGTCCGATACCGCTGCTGGTGTTCACCGAGCTCTTCGGCTGCCCGGCGGAGATCGCCGGACGGCTCGAAAAGGGCATGACCGGAATGCTCGAAGGAGTCGACGACCCCGCGGAGTCCCTCGCGACGCTCGAACGGGCCGCCCGGGACCTGGTGGCGCTGAAGCGCGCGAAGCCGGGCGCGGACGTGGCGTCCTGGATGCTGCGGCACCCCGCCGGGCTCGACGACGAGGAGGTGACGAACCAGGTCGGGCTGCTGCTCGCCTCCGGCACCGAGCCGGAGAACTCCCTCATCGCCAACGGCATCCGGTTGCTGCTGTCCGACGACCGGTTCGGCGGCGACCTGTCCGGCGGCAGCCTGCCCGTCGAGGACGCGCTGGACGAGATCCTGTGGACCGACCCGCCGATCTCCAACTACGGGCCGACGTTCCCCCGCAGGGACGTGAACTTCCACGGGTACCGGCTGCCCGCGCACCAGCCCGTCATCATCAGCTACGCCGCCGCGAACACCGATCCTTCCCGGTCGTCGGCGAACCGGACGGGCAACCGGGCGCATCTGGCGTTCGCGGGCGGGCCGCACACCTGCCCGGCCAAGAACCACGCCCGGCTGATCGCGTCGGTGGCCATCGAGCGGCTCCTCGACCGCCTCCCCGAGGTGGAGCTCGCCGTCGCGCCCGGCGAGCTGGAGTGGCGGCCGGGCGCGTTCCACCGCGCGCTGACCGCCCTCCCCGTCACCTTCCCGCCCGCGCCCCCGGCGGGCCCCCCGGCGGGCCGTCCGTAGCGGACCCGTCGGCGGCGGCGCGCAGGGCGCCGATGACGGCGGTCAGCTGCGTGATCAGCCCGGCGACGCTGGTCTGGTCGGCGCCGTTGACGGTGACGGTGCGCAGCTCGTCCGGCTTCGGCAGCTTCGCCATGATCTCCGGCAGCGAGGCGATGAGCCGGGTCTGCACGGCGGCGGGCGTCCGGTCGTTCTCGATGGCGGCGCGGGCGCCGTCCCGCTCCAGGTCCAGCAGCGCCTGCTCGTGCCGGGACCTGGCGCGCAGCTCGGCGAGCGCCAGCTCGCCCTCCGCCTTGAGCCGTGCCAGCTCGTGGTCGCGTTCGGCGCGCAGCCGTGCCGTCTCGGCCTCCTCCTCGTGCCGCTCCCGCTCCAGCGGCAGCGCGTGCCGCATCGTCTCGGTCTGGAGTTCGGCGACCTCGCGGGCGTCGTCGTGCTCCCGCTTCGTCCGGCGCAGCTTCTCCGCCGCCTCGGTGTCGAACAGCTGCGACTCGTTGCGGGCCCGCAGCTCGGCCAGCTCCCGCTCGTGCTCAAGGCGCTGCGTCTCCTTGATGCGGGCGGCCGCCATCTCGCGCTCCGCGACGGCCTCCTCGGCCTCCAGCTCCGCCAGCCGCGCGATCTGCCCCTGCTCGGCCCGGTACGGCTTCTGCAGGTTCTCCCAGAGGCGCGACGAGCTGACCACGGCCTCCTTGATCTGCACGGTGACGATGCGGAGCCCGAGCCCCTGGTCGCCGCCGTTCCCGTCGCCGGAACCCTCGGCGACGGCGCGCAGCCGCGCCGTCAGCTCCTCGATGATGGGCTGCTTGTCGCTGAGGACGTCCCGCACCCCCATCGTGGACACCTTGTCCTTGATCGCGGCCTCGGCCTGCTCGCGGAGTTGCAGATTGACCAGGCGCATCGGGTCGTCTGAGTCGCCGAAGTCGAGCTTGCGGTAGGCGGTCCCGAAGTCCTGGATGATCCACTGGACATAGCCCTGGACGAGCACGCCCTGCAGCTCCCGGCAGATGCAGTACGCGTTGATCAGGATCGTCTGCGTCGCGCCCGGCACCACGAGGAACGAGTCGGTGGACGGGTTGAACCGGAACGACACCCCGAGCCCGATGTGCAGCGGTTCGTCCCGCCCGCGCCGGGTGTGCACGACGAACGCGTTCGGCGGGACGAGCACGTTCTTCCACCGCCAGAAACCGCTGATCCGCACGTCCACCGGGCCGGGCGCGGGGCCGTCGCTCGAAGGCGCGCTGGCGAGGGCGCGGTTGCGCTTGGCGATCGGCCCGGACGGCGGCGGCGCGACGCCCGCCGGCGCGGGCGCGGGAGCCCGTCTGGACCGCAGGTCGTCCTCCAGCACCGCCTGCTGCGCGACGACCTTCTCCAGATAGGTGTTGCCCTGATCGGAACCGCTCATCTCGCTCCTCACGCCCGGGTCGGTTGGCGGTACCTTATTGCCGCCTGAACCTTCCGGACGGGTTTATACGTATCTCCGGCCGTGGTGACACGTGTGCGGCAGGCGCCACCAGCGGATCGGCAGGCGCCCCCGATCGACCGGGCGATGATCGCGATCGGCGCCGCGGCGGTCGCGCTGGTCGTCCTCGCGCTGGTGGTACGGCTCGGCGGAGCGTTCAGCGCCACGGCGGCGCCGGGCCTGTCGCAGACGGGCGCGGTGACGAAGGCCGGCCTGTCGGTGGCCAAGCTCGGCATGAACGTCGCGGCGGTGCTGACGGTCGGGTGGCTGCTGGTCGCGGCGGTGTTCGTCCGGCCGCCGTCGCCTTCGGCGGACCGCTGCCTGCGCGCGGTGACGCTGACGGCGCTCGCCTGGGCGCTGTGCACGCTGGCGCTGATCGTGTTCACCGTCCTCGACCTGTTCGGGACGGGACCCTCCGGCGTCACCGGCGACATGATGCGGACGTTCCTCCTCGAACTGCCGCAGGGCCGGGCACTGCTGCTCGTCCTCGCGGTCGCGGTCGCACTGGCCGTGGCGGCGAGCCTGCCGCGCGCCGCGGGCGGCGCGGGCTATCTGCTGGCGGGCGCGCTCGCGGGCCTGCTGCCGCCGCTGTTCACCGGCCACGCGGCGAACGCCTCGAACCACGCGCTCGCCGTCCACAGCCTGGCCGCGCACGTCATCGGCGTCTCGCTGTGGATCGGCGGGCTCGTCGCGCTGGTCACCGTCGCGCCGGACGTCCCCGGCCGGCTCCCGCGGGTCGTCGGACGGTACAGCGGGCTGGCGCTGGTGTCGTTCGCCGTCGTCGGGGTGAGCGGCGCGTTGAACGCGTGGGTGCGGCTCGGCGGCGTCCATCTCGGGTCGCGGTACGGGGCGCTGGTCATCGCGAAGATCGCGGCGCTCACCGTCCTGGGCGCCTTCGGATGGTGGCATCGCCGCGCCACCATCCCGGCGCTGGCGAACGGCCGGGGGATGCGGGCCTTCGTGCGGCTCGGCGCCGTCGAGCTCCTCGTGATGGCGGCGACGATGGCGCTCGCGACCGGTCTGTCCCGCACGCCGCCGCCCGAGAACCCGCCGGGCACGCTCGACGTGGTGGCGCTGCGTCTCGGCTTCCCGCTGCCGGGCCCGGCCGGTCCCGGTCCCTACCTGCTCGACTGGTGGCTCGACCCGTTGTTCCTCGTGCTGGTCGCGGCGGGCGCCGTCCTGTACGGGGTGGGCGTCGTGCGCGTTCGCGACTGGCCCTGGCACCGCGGCGCGTCCTGGACCGCCGGGCTGCTGGTCGTGCTGTTCGCGACGGGCGGCGGCATCTCCCGGTACAGCATGGTTCTGTTCAGCGCCCACGCCGTCCAGCACGTCCTGGTCGGGGTGGTAGGCCCGTTGCTGCTCCTTTACGGGGCCCCGCTGCGACTGGCGCGCCAGGCCATGCGGGACGAAGGCGCCGAGCTGTTGACCGCCGCCGCGCGCAGCCGCGGGATCCGCGCGCTCACGCACCCGGCCGTCGCGTCAACACTGCTCCTGCTGAGCCTTTACGCGTGGTACGTGTCGCCTCTGTTCGGCGCCGCCCTCGCCAACCACGCGCTGCACTCCATCGCGATGCTCGGTTTCCTGGCCATCGGGCTGGCGTACTTCCACGGGACGGCCGGGACGCTCATCCCCCTGGCCGTCCTTCCGTTGCACGTGCTCGCCGGGGTGGCGCTCACCCGGCACGGGACCGTCCTCGGCGGCTGGTACGAGGACCTCGGCAGGCGATGGGGCGCGTCGCCGCTGGACGACCAGCATCTGGGCGCCCTGCTCCTCTGGACGGCCACCGCCGCCATCACGCTCGCGGTGTCGCTTGGCGGGCGTTACTGGCGGGGGCGGCGGTCCACGACACGGCTGAGCGCCTCCACGACGGTCGGGTCGTACTCGGCGGCGGAGTCGAGCCTGAGCCGCTCCAGCACGGCGGCGCCGCGGTCCCGGTCGGCGGAGTCGCCGACCAGGTCGTCGTAGGCGTTGGCGACCTTGATGATGCGGCCCGCGAGCGGCGGCGGGACGGGCCTGCCCGCCCCGGCGGGTTCACCGCCCGCGCCCCCCGCCTCGGACGGGTCGTCGGCGAAGAAGTCGGGCCCCGTCCGGTAAGGGTGGGACGAGAGCTGGACGATGTGCGCCACCCGGTCCAGCACCCCGGTCTGCTTGATCACCTCGGCGCCGAGCTCGGCGATGCGGCGCTGCTCGGCCGGGGACGCCAGCACGGTCGCGCCGCCGGGAATGGGGTCGCCGAGCGAGAGCTGCCCGATGTCGTGCATGAGCGCCGCGTACTCCAGTTCGAGGAGTTCCTCCTCGGACATGCCGAGCTCGCGCCCCATCGCGACCGCGAGCTGCGACACCCGCCGCGAATGCCCCGTCTCGACGTAGCCGCCGACCTCGGTGACGCGCGACAGCGCCCGGACGGTTTGTAGATAGGTCGCGCGGATCCCCGCGTAGCGGCGGAACGCGAACTGCGTCACCAGGATCGGCACCGTGAAGATCAGCAGCGCGGCCTCGCCCATCGCGGTCGTCGCCACCGCGATCAGCATGGCGGTGGCGCTGGTCGCGGCGCACAGCGCCATCTTCGCCTCGACCTCGTCCCGCAGCGCGATGCCGAACCGCGCCCGGACGGCCTCCGCCCGGATCACCGCGGCGATCAGCACGTCGGTGAAGCACGACGCGATCACGACGACGCCCATGACGGCCAGCACCACCTGCCAGGGCAGGTCGAGCGACAGCACGGGACGGAAGCACAGCGCGACGACCGTGACGTTGAACAGCCGCCGTGCCATCGCGTCGGGACGCGGCGACCTGCCCACCGCGATGTGCGGCAGCGACCCGATCAGCATCCCGGCCGCGGTGACCGCGACGACCTGAAGGGCCGAGTGGTCGGCCGCGACGACGCCGAGCCGCGCGTCCGGCGGCGCGCCCTCGGGTCCGACGCCGACGAGCAGCGCGTACCCCATCGCCCCGGCGCTGGCGATCGGCGCGACCTCCCGGTTGCCGGGCATCACCATCCGGAACAGCTCGCCCAGCGCGATCAGCACGCCGAAGATGATCGCGATGTCGGGCTGCCGCAGCCCGACGGTGGTGACCTGCGCGAGTGCGACGACGACGAACAGCCCGACGGTGGCGATCAGCAGCAGCTGGCCGGAGTCGATCGTCTGCCAGGCGGCCCGGTCCCGGGCCCCGCTCTCAGTGCTCATGGACGCCCCGTCACCGCCGCGCCCGGCCGCCGGACCGCCGCCGCCCGCCCCCGGACGACCCGCCGCCGGACGCCCTGCCGTCGGACGAGGCGTCACCGGCGACCTGGAGGGGCGCGCTCGGGTCGTCGTGGTCCTGCTGGGTGGTCTCGACGACGTCGTCGTCCGGCAGGACGACCGGGTCGGGCGGCACCCACGGGTCGCGGTCGAGCGCCCGCAGGAACGCCTCGACCATCGCCGGGTCGAAGTGGTCGCCCATGCTGCGGCGCAGCTCGGCGACGGCGTCGTCGACGCTGCGGGCGGGCCGGTAGGAGCGGGTGGAGGTCATCGAGTCGAACGCGTCGGCGACGGCGATGACCCGGGCGAACTCGGGGATCTCGTCCCCGGCGAGGCCCATCGGGTAGCCGCGGCCGTTCATCTTCTCGTGGTGGTGCATGATGCCGGCGAGCGCCTCGTCCAGGAACCCGATCTCCCGGACGATCTCCAGCCCGCGCATCGGGTGCAGCTGGATCGCGGCGAACTCCTCCTCGGTCATCGGCCCGTTCTTCTGAAGTACCTTCGTCGGGACGCCGAGCTTGCCGACGTCGTGCAGCATCCCGGCGTAGCGGATCGCCTCGACCCGGTCGGCGCGCATCCCGATCTCCTGCGCGATCATCACCGAGCCGCGGGAGACGCGCTCGGAGTGGCCGCGGGTGTAGTAGTCCTTGGTCTCGACGGCCTGGCACAGCGCGGCGAGGGTGGCGGAGTGCGCCTGCTGCTGCACGAACGCCTGGTCCATCGCCCACCGGGCGATGAGCAGCGGCAGCAGGACGAGGACGGCGGCGAACGGCCCGACGCGCGGCCACAGCCCGGCGATGAGCAGGCCGACCATGCCGTAGCCGAGGCAGCCGACGGCGAGCCGGCCGCTCTCGTGCAGCAGCTCGCGGGGCGCGGCCTGCCTGCTGAGCAGCAGCACCCCGCCCATGAGCGTCAGGTTGACCAGGACGAACGTGACGAGCGCGCCGAGGAACGGGCCGATGACGTTCTCGACCCAGCGGGCCTGCATGGGGTGGAACTCGTCGCCGCCGAGCAGGACGAAGACCGTCCCGGCGACGAAGCCGCTGAGGGCGAGCTGCCCGCCGTTGAAGACGCGCTTGACGGGGGCGAAGAACCGCTGTCCGGTGACCACGGCGCAGAAGCCGAGGAGTGCCGCGCCGGCCGGGCCGAGCAGGACCACTGAGGCGAGGCTGGCGGCGAAGCTCATCGAGACCCGGGCCCGTTCGAGGTTCAGCCGGGCGGGCAGCGAGTCGCAGATGAGAAAGAGCAGGGCCAGCACGGCGAGCTGGTCCCATTCGATGTCCTCGAATGACGACGTCGCGATGAGGCCGGCCGCGAGGGCGACCACACCGCAGATGTACGCCCAGGCAGCGAGAGGTAGTCCACGCATTGCCGCCCCTCAGGGAGGGAACGCCCCTCATCCGGCCGGTCCGCGACGGCGCGGTTCGCGCGGGCCTGCCGATGACGAGAAGCGTTCGGTGACGAATGGCGGGCCGTCACCGGGCGGGCGCGTGCCTCTCGGCACCCGCGCCTACACCCAGGACACGCCCTCGGACATCATCAGCGACGACGCCGAGGCGCTCCGGCGCCGGACGTGTCCCGCCGGCGTCACGCGCTTGAGCATGGCTCCTTGCCTCCCCCCGCGAACCGGGCCGTCCGGCCTCGCGGCCGGCCGCCGGGACCGGGACGGTCCAGGCTTCCGGCCGAGCACATACCCCGAATTCACGGGTATGCACGTGCTCTCGTCGCTGATTTCGGCACAAGCCTAACGTGGACGGCCCAGCTCACACAGGCATGCAAGGAAACGTGAGCAAAGCGTGAACTTATCGTCACCTTAAGTGATCATTTGTCCAGCTCGAATGCGGGATACGGGTGTAGACGATATCCGTTGACATCGACAATGCACGTGCATCCGCAATACCACCTGAATAACCACCTTAAATGGGGCGAGAAAACGGCGGCACCCGGCGGGATCGGCATTCAGCGAGCGGCTGGAGCGTTCCGCTCCCGCGCCCACGCGACCGTTTCGGCGAGGCCCTCCCGCAGGTCCACCTCCGGGGCCCAGCCGAGCACCTCGCCCGTCCGCCGCGGGTCGACCGACATCGCGGGCAGGTCGCCCAGTCTCGGCGGCGCGAACTCCGGGTCGTCCGGGGCGCCCGCGGCCTCCGCGACCAGCGTGTGCAGGTCCCGGTCCGCGGTCTGCAGGCCGGTGCCGACGTTGAACCGGAGCCCGCCGCCCTGGTCGCCCGCCGCGCGGGCGAACGCGTCGACCACGTCCAGCACGTACACGTAGTCGCGGGTCTGCGTGCCGTCGCCGTACACCTTCGTGGGACGGCCCGCCAGCAGCGCGTCGGTGAAGATCGAGATGACGCCCGCCTCGCCCTCGGGCGTCTGCCTCGGCCCGTACACGTTCGCCAGCGTCAGCGTCGTGAAGTCGATGCCGTGCAGCTCCCTGGACATCCGCGCGTACACCTCGCCGGACACCTTCGACGCCGCGTACGGGGACGCGGGCCGCAGCTCGGCGTCCGGCGGGACGGGCAGCGCGTCCGGCACCCCGTAGACCGCGCAGCTCGACGTGAACACGACCTTGCGGCCGCCCGCCGCCCGCGCCGCCTCCAGCACGTTCGCGGTGCCGACCACGTTCGTCCGCGCGTCGTGCAGCGGGTCGGCCACGCTGCGGCGGACGCTCACCTGGGCGGCGAGATGGCAGATCACCTCGGGCCGCCGCACCGCCGCCTTCTCGACGAGCCCGGGGTCCGCGACGTCCATTTCCCACATCTCCACGCCGGGACGGACGTTTCCGCCGGACGACAGATCGTCCACGCCGATGACCTCATGGCCGTCGGCGGCCAGCCGGTCGACGAGATGGGATCCGATGAAACCGGCCGCGCCGGTGACGAGTGCGAGCACCCGCAGAACGATACCGGTGGTCAGACGCTTCCGGACGTCTCAGAAGTCTCCGGCGTCACGGACTTGCCCGCCGCGCCGGACTCCTTGATCTCGCCGCAGATCTCCTCGATGCGGCCGAGCACCTTCTCGCGCAGGTCGCTCGGCGCCGCCTCGCAGCCGCAGGACTTGCTCACCAGCTTCTTGACGGCCTCTTCGAGCCCGTACTCGCGCAGGCACGGCCCGCACTCGTCCAGGTGCTCGCGCACCTCGCCGCAGCCGCCCTGGTCGAGCTCGCCGTCGAGATAGGTGTAGACCCGCGCCAGTACCTCGTCACAGGGGGTCTCATGGTGGTTGCCGCAGCTCATGGCTATTCCCCCTCCATCGCTGCGCTCGGCTGTGCCGTCCGCGGGGGTACGCCTGCTCCGCTCATCGGGAACCTCCGCTCGCCCTGGTCAGGCCCCGGTCCTGAGCGTAGTCCTCAAGCATGCCGCGCAGCTGGCGCCGGCCGCGGTGCAGGCGGGACATCACCGTGCCGATGGGCGTGCCCATGATCTCGGCGATCTCCTTGTACGCGAAGCCCTCGACGTCGGCGAGGTAGACGGCGATGCGGAACTCCTCCGGCAGCTCCTGCAGCGCCCGCTTCACGTCGGTGTCGGGCAGGTGCTCCAGCGCCTCCGCCTCGGCGGACTTCAGCCCGCTGGAGGTGTGCGACTCCGCGCGGGCGATCTGCCAGTCCTCGATGTCCTCGGTGGCGGCCTGCTGCGGCTGGCGCTGCTTCTTGCGGTAGGAGTTGATGAACGTGTTGGTCAGGATCCGGTAGAGCCACGCCTTGAGATTCGTGCCCTCCTTGAACTGGTGGAAGGACGCGAACGCCTTGGCGAACGTCTCCTGGACGAGGTCCTCGGCGTCCGCCGGGTTGCGCGTCATGCGCAGCGCGGCCGAATACAGCTGGTCCAAGAACGGGAGCACGTCGCGCTGGAACCGCTCCTGGCGCTGCTCCACGGTCTCCGTGGTGCCCTGTACCTGACCCACCCCCTCGGCTGTGGCGCCCGTGGCCCTGACTCGGCCGTCGGCGTCGTTCCCCACAGACGATATCGGCCCGCGCGGCCTGCCCACGCGGACGGGTGCCGACATGTCGCCACGCGGTCTCCGCTGCAGATCGGCAACGGCTGTGGTCATCGGTGTGCACCTCCGCTGTACTTGCCTGTGAGACGGTGCAACACCGCAACGTCCGCGCCGATTCCCCGTCAGGAAGTGACGAAACGAACTCGCGTCCGAGCACCCCCCGTCCGGCACGGAGGGTGATGATCACCCTTAACGGGGAAGACCTGACATATACGGCGAGAACAGGAGCATGCGGTGCATCCGGTGCTGCGACCGGCGGACTCATCCGAACCGACCATCGCCAGCCTGCGCGACATCTCGGGGGACTCCCTGGCGCGCTACTGGACGTTCTACTGGGCGGTCGCGGCCGCCCAGCTGACCAGATGGCTGCCGCGCAGACCCTCCCGCGTACTGGACATCTCGGGTGGACAGTGCGCGGCCCAGGCCGCCGAGGCGGGCCACACCGTCCTTGAGGTGCGCGACCCGGTCAGGACGGACACGCCCGAGGGCCCCGCCAAGGGCGCCACCGTCCCCCTGATCGCCGACACCGGCACGCTCGCCTTCCTCGCCGACGCCGCCGTGGACGCGGTGATCGCCGAGAACCGCGTCCTGTCCCGGCACCTGGCCACCGAGTCCACGATCGCCGAGATCGCCCGCGTGCTGCGCCCGGGCGGCCGCGTCCTGCTCTGCGTCGACAGCCTGACCCTCGGCATGGCGCTGCTGGCCGAGCGGAACTACTGGGCGCACCTGTCGGACGTGCCGAGCGCCGAGGTCGTCCTCGTCCCCTGGCCGGACGGGACGATCACCCGCTCGTTCTCCGCCCACCAGCTCCGCGAGCTGCTGGCCGACGCCGGCCTGGAGGTCGAGTGGATCCGGCCCAGGACCGTCCTGTCCCCCTCGACGGTCGAGCACGTCCTGGCCGACTCCCCCCGATCCCTGGCGAGGCTCGTCCGCACCGAACTGAACGCCCCCCACGCCGACGAGTCCCTGGGCATCCACCTGCTCGCCAGTGCTCGCCGCAGAAGTTAGTGCCTCCGGTCGTGGGCGGACTGGCAGGGGAGGCAGCGGGCGGCGTCCGGACGGGCCTCCAGCCGGCCTTCGGGGACGGGGCGGCCGCAGCCGACGCACCGGCCGTAGGTGCCGGCGCCGATCCGCTCCAGGGCCGCGGTGACGGCGCGGCGGTGGCGTTCGAGCGACTCCAGGGCGGCCTCCACGCGGTCGTGGGCGGTGAGGCCGGCGCCGGCGTCGGCGGCGGAACTGTCGCGCTCGGGACTCTCCCCCCGGAGAATGGTGATTGAGCGATCCAGGTCGTCGAGCATGGACTCCAGGCGGGAACGGGCTACGGCGGTGTCCATTGCTGCGAACTCCTCCCGGTGGGGATTCCGGGCGATGCGGGGGCCGGTGGTTCCGGCCGCGGGAGCAGCGGTCAGAACAAGCCGTCGGAATGGTTCCCAGGACTATCCCCAGAAGCCGCCGGTTCTATGAGTTCGGGCCCGTTGTTTTTCACGCTGTTGACGGCCTTCGACACCGGATAGGCGTCCATTGTCCCGGCCATCGCGGGCACCAGCAGGCCGCGGACCTGCTCGGTGTCGGTCAGCTCGGGGTCGAGCCAGGCGTCCCACCGGTCCGGTTCGACGATCATGGGCATCCGGTCGTGGATGCGGCCGAGGTCGTCGGGCGCGTCGGTGGTGATCACCGTGCACGTCCAGAGCCATTCGTCTGGCCCTATCTGGGGGGACGACCCCCCAGCCCCCCCGGAACCGCCTTGAGGCGACTTCCAAAGTTCGTAGAGGCCCGCCATCGCCATCACGGCGCCGTCGTTCGGGCGGATGAAGAACGGCTGCTTCTGCGGCTTCCTCTTCTTGGCCTTCTTCTCGCCTTCGGCGGGATCGGGCGAGTCGCCCTGATCCTGAAGGGTGTACCACTCGAAATAGCCGTCGGCGGGCAGCAGGCACCGGCGCCGCGCGAACGCGCGGCGGTACGACGGCTTCTCGTGCACCGTCTCGAACCGCGCGTTGATCATGCGTGAGCCGATCGACAGGTCCTTCGCCCAGGACGGGACGAGCCCCCAGCGGACCGTCCGGAGCTGCCGGACGGCCGGCTCCTCCTCGGGCGCGTCCTTCGGGCGCCGGTTCAACACGGCCGGGACCTGCTTGGTCGGGGCGACGTTGTAGTCGGGCTGGATGTCCCCGTCGACGGCGTCGAGCTGCACCTGGAACTCGTCCAGCAGCTCCTGACGCGCGCGGGTGGTGGCATAACGTCCGCACATGGCTCCCATCCTGCCGCGCTTGAGGCGCGGCGCGCTGGGCATGTAGCGGGTCATGCGACCCTTCACGACTCTGGCCCGCCCATTCGTGGCGGCCCCTTTCATCATGAACGGCCTGGACGCCATCCGGGATCCGCGCGAGCGTGCCGAGCGGGTCGGTCCGTCGGTCAAGCCGGTCGCGGACCGGATCGACTGGCTGCCGAAGGACGCCGAGACGCTCGTCCGCATGCAGGGCGCGCTCAGCCTCGGCACCGGCGCGCTGCTGCTGACGGGCAGGCTCCGGCGGTTCACCACGCTGCTGCTCGCGGCGCAGATGGTGCCCGTCCTGGCGACCGAGCACCGCTACTGGACTGAGGACGACCCCGAGCGGCGCGCCGGCGAGAAGTCCCATCTGCTGAAGAACGCCGGGCTGTTCGGCGCGCTGCTGATGGTGGCGTCCGCGCCGCGCCGCGCGCCGCGGATGGCGGAGGTGCGGCGGCAGGCGCGGGAGGCGCGGATCAAGAGCGGCGCTGAGGCCAAGGCGCTGCGCCGCGAGGCCGCCGTCACGCTTCGGGACGCGCGCCGCGAGGCCGCCAGGCAGATCCGCGTCGCCCGCGCCGAGGGCGGGCGCAAGGCCGCCAAGCGGACCGCGAAGTCGCTGAAGGCGGCGAAGTCCACGAAGGCGACGAAGGCCGGCGCCGCGTTCATGGCCGGGCGGGCGTGCAAGCCGAACCGGGCCGCGCGGACGGGCAAGACGGTCAAGGCCGGGACGGCGGCGCAGGCGGCCAGGGCCATGAAGGCGGGCCGGAGCGTGAAAGCGGGAACGGCCGTCCAGGCGGGGAAGGTCCGGCAGGCCGTCAAGCGCTGACTTCCCGAAGAGAACCTTAAGAGGGCCTCAAATCCGTTGAACCGCCTGCCTGAACGGCCTCGTACTGCCAGGTGACACCCCGTACACCAGCACGACGGAGACGCCCCGGCCATGGCAGTTCCCGGATCGACCGGTCGCCAGACCGGCGGGTTGCGGAGCCTGCTCCGACGGTCCGCCCCCGCGCGGACCGTCGAGCACGCCCCGGCCGACGAGGAGATCGTCGCCCGGCTCTACCGCGAGTACCATCGGCCGCTGCTCGCGTTCGTCCTCCGGCTGACCGGCGGCGACCGCCCGTGGGCCGAGGACGTGGTGCAGGAGACCATGATCCGGGCCTGGCGCAGCGCCGACCGGCTCGACGACCGCACGTCCTCGCTGATGCCGTGGCTGGCCACGGTCTCCCGGCGTATCGTGATCGACAACCGGCGGCATCGTGAGGTCCGGCCGCCGGAGGTCGGCGACGGCCCGCTGGAGAACCTGCCGATGGCGGACGAGCTCGACGGGCTGCTGCGCAAGGTCGTCGTGGCGGAGGCGCTGGAGTCGCTGTCCCCGGCGCATCGGGAGGCGCTGACGGAGACGGTGCTGCGCGACCGCACGGTCAACCAGGCCGCCGAGTACCTCGGCATCCCGGTGGGGACGGTCAAGTCCCGCGTCTACTACGCGTTGCGCGCGTTGCGCGTCGCCTTGGAGGAGAGGGGGGTGACCTCATGAGCTCCCAGGTCGCGCACACCGATGTCGGCGCGTACACGCTGGGCCTTCTCGAAGAGGGCGACCGGCGCGCGTTCGAGGCGCATCTGCGCGGCTGCGGGGCGTGCCAGGCCGAGCTGAGGGAGATGTCGGGAACGGCGGAGGCGCTCTCCTCGCTCGCGGAGGTGACCGAAGGCGAGGACGAGCCGTCCGCACCCCCGCCGCCCGTGATCGACATGGTGCGCCGCAGGCGGACGGCCGACCGGCGGCGCTCCCGCCGCGCCGTCCTCGCCGCCGGGACCGCCGCCGCCGCGTCCGCGCTGGCCGCGGGGGTCGGCGTGGGCACGACGCTGGACGACGACGGCGCCGCCCCGGACCCGCCGCCGGAGCCGCCCATCGCGGGCGAGCGGTTCACGGGGACGAACCCGGGCACGGGCGCGTCCGGCACGGTCGGCCTGGTCGACAAGGGCTGGGGCACACAGGTCGGCCTGGAGCTGCGCGGCGTCAAGGGCCCGTTGAGGTGCCATCTCGCCGCGGTGTCCCGGGACGGTGAGCGCAGCGTCGTCGCGGGCTGGCGCGTCCCCGACAAGGGGTACGGGGTGCCGGGCCAGCCGAAGCCGCTCGTCATGCGGGGCGGCACGGGCCTCACCCGCCAGGAGATCAGCCGCTTCGAGGTCCGCCTCGACGACGGCGGGACGCTGCTGACCATCCCGCTCTGATCATCGAGACGGGGACCCCGGCCGGATAGCCTTGGGGCATGCCCTCTCCGCATTGGTCCGCCCCGGTCGCCCATGCCCCGGTCGACGCGGTCGTCCCGCTGCCCGGGTCGAAGTCGATGACGAACCGGGCGCTGATCCTGGCCGCGCTCGCCGACGCGCCGTCCTGCGTCACCAGGCCGCTGCGCAGCCGCGACACCGAACTGATGGCGGACGCGCTCCGCGCCCTTGGCGTCGGCATCGGCGACGACTTCGCCGACTGGCAGGTCCTTCCGGGCGAACTGACGGGCCCGGCACGGGTCGACGTGGGCCTCGCCGGGACGGTGATGCGCTTCCTGCCGCCGGTCGCGGCGCTGGCGTCCGGCGAGGTGGCGGTGGACGGGGATCCGCGCGCCAGGGAACGTCCGATGGGCCCGATCATCACCGCGCTGCGGGCGCTCGGCGCCGCCATCGACGACGGCGGGCGCGGCGCGCTCCCGTTCACCGTGCGCGGGACAGGGACGGTGAACGGCGGCCGGGTCGTGATCGACGCGTCCGGGTCGTCGCAGCTGGTGTCGGGGCTGCTGCTGGCCGCGCCGCGTTTCGAGAAGGGCGTGGAGGTCAGGCACGAGGGCCCGCCGGTGCCGTCGGCGCCGCATCTGGCGATGACCGTCCGGATGCTGCGGGACGCGGGCGCGATCGTCGAGACGGAGCGCGACCTGTGGCGCGTCGCGCCGGGCCCGCTGCGCGGCGGCGAGCGGGTGATCGAGCCCGATCTGTCGAACGCGGCGCAGTTCCTCGGTGCCGCGCTCGTCACCGGCGGCCGCGTCACCGTCCCCGGCTGGCCCGAGGAGACGACCCAGCCGGGCGACGCGCTGCGCGGGCTGCTCGCCCGGATGGGCGCGGACGTCACTCACGGCCCCGACGGCCTCACCGTCCGCGGCCCCGCCGGTTTCAGGGGCGACTTCCAGGGTTTGGACGCCGACCTGCACGAGGTCGGCGAGCTGACCCCCGTCCTCGCCGCCCTCGCCGCGCTGGCCGCTTCGCCGTCCAGGCTGACGGGCATCGCGCACCTGCGCGGCCACGAGACCGACCGGCTCGCGGCGCTGGTCACCGAGATCAACGGGCTGGGCGGCGACGTCCGGGAGCTGCCGGACGGCCTGGAGATCCGCCCCCGCCCGCTGCGCGGCGGCGTGTTCCGCACCTACGACGACCACCGGATGGTGATGGCGGCGGCCGTGCTCGGATTGGCCGTTCCCGGCATCGAGGTGGAGAACCCGGGCACCGTGGGCAAGACTCTTCCGAACTTCACCGAGCTGTGGGCGCCGATGGCGGCGCCCGCCTGAGCGCAGGGACCGGACCACTGGCACGACGAACGAAGGACTACGACGAGGACGACGTCCGGGTGCGGCCCGGGCGCCGCGGGTCGCGGCCGCGCACCCGCCGCCGTCCGGCGCACGCGGACGCCTCGCCGGGGTTCGTGACCGCGGTGGACCGGGGCCGCTACCGCTGCCTCGTCGAACCGGGCACCGGCGACGAGCGCGCCGTCACCGCGATGCGCGCCCGCGAGCTGGGCCGCAAGGGCGTCGTCGTCGGCGACCGGGTGGCGCTCGTCGGGGACGTGTCCGGCGACCCCGACACGCTGGCCCGCATCGTCCGGGTCGAGCCGCGGACGTCGTCGCTGCGCCGCACCGCCGACGACACCGACCCGTTCGAGCGGATCGTCGTCGCGAACGCCGACCAGCTCGCGATCGTCACCGCGCTCGCCGACCCTGAGCCGCGTCCGCGGATGATCGACCGGCAACTCGTCGCCGCCTACGACGCCGGGATGGAGCCGCTGCTCTGCCTGACCAAGGCCGATCTCGGCGGCGCCGCCGAGCTGGTCGCCGAGTACGCGCCGCTCGGCGTCCGCTATGTCGTGACGCGCCGCGGCGGCGACCTCGACGAGCTGCGCGGCCACCTGTCCGGGCGGACGAGCGTGCTGGTCGGGCATTCGGGCGTCGGCAAGTCGACGCTGGTGAACGCGCTCGTCCCGGACGCGGAGCGGGCCGTCAGCGAGGTCAACGCGGTCACCGGACGCGGCCGGCACACCTCCTCGTCGGCGATCGCGCTGGAGCTGCCCGGCGGGGACGGCTGGATCATCGACACCCCGGGGGTGCGGAGCTTCGGCCTCGCGCACGTCGAGCCCGAGAACGTGATCAACGCGTTCGAGGACCTGGCCGAGGGCGCCGCCGAACGCTGCCCCCCGCACTGCGACCACCTTCAGGACAGTTGCGGCCTCGACGGGTGGGCCGGCGACGGCCACGCCAGCCGCGCCCGCCTGGACTCCCTCCGCCGCCTCCTGGCGAGCCGCGAGGGCGACCCCGAATAGCCGGGCACACTCTGGCACACTCCGCGACTTGCCCGGCTTCGCGTCGGTATCGTCGCCCCCATGGTCCAGTTGATCGCGGCGCGCTACGAGCTGGTGGAGGTGCTCGGCCGCGGCGGGATGGGCGCGGTGTGGCGGGCCCGCGACCGCACGCTCGGCCGCGAGGTCGCGGTCAAGGAGGTGTCGCTGCCGCAGGGCCTGGACGACGCGCAGGTCGAGCGGATGTACGCGCGGACGTTCCGGGAGGCGAGGTCGGCGGCGCGGCTGGACCATCCCGGCATCGTGACCGTCCACGACGTCGTCGAGGAGGACGGGCGGCCCTGGATCGTGATGCAGCTCGTCCGGGCCGAGGGCCTGGACAGGGTCATCGCGCGGGAGGGGCCGCTGCCGCCGGCCCGGGTCGCGGCGATCGGCCTGGACCTGCTGGACGCGCTGAACACCGCGCACGCCGCCGGGGTCGTGCACCGCGACGTCAAGCCAGGGAACGTGCTGCTGCCGCCGGCGCGGGCCGTCCTCACCGACTTCGGCATCGCGACCGTCACCGGCGACGAGACCCTCACCCAGGCCGGCGCCATCGTCGGCTCGCCCGCCTACCTGGCCCCCGAGCAGGCCCGCCACCAGCGGGCCACCCCGGCGTCCGACCTGTGGGCGCTGGGCGCGACGATGTACGCCGCGGTCGAGGGCCGTCCCCCGTACAAGCGGCCCGACGTGTGGGGCATGATGGCCGCCCTGCTGTCCGACGACCCGGACCCGCTCCGGCTGGCCGGTCCGCTGACCCCGGTCCTGTACGGCCTGCTCCGCAAGGATCCGGACCAGCGCATGAGCGCCGACGAGGCCGCGCGGCTCCTCCGCCAGATCGTGCAGGGCCCGCCCGCCCACGTTCCGGCGCCGCCGCACGACGTGACGCTGGAACCACCGGTGGCCGCGCCGACGATCGGGTCTCCGCCGGGGCCGGCACAGCCTTCGTTCGCCCCGCCGGGTCCACCGGGACCGCCGGGGCCGCCGGGGCCGCCGCGACCCGTGCGGCGCCGCCCGCCCTGGCAGCTGATCGTCCCGGGTGGGATCTTCGCGGCCGCGCTGGTCGTCGCCGTCGTCGCCGTCATCGTGTTCGTCGGGAGCGGCGACGGTGAGGGCGGCGACCCGAGCTCGTCCTCGGCGGCGTCGGGTTCGGGTTCGGGGACGAATGTCTCCGTGCCCTCCGGATTCCGCCCGTACCGGGGCTCGGCCTTCGTCGCGGCCGTCCCGCAGAGCTGGACGGACGAGAGTTCCGGAGACGACGTGACGTTCAAGGACCCGGCCCAGGGTGTGCGGCGCGGCCTGGTGATCCAGCGCGTCGCGAACACCGACCGCGCCGACCCGGGAGACGGCCTGGCCGACGCGCTCGGCCGGATGAAGGCGGACACCGCCGAGTATCCCCAGTTCAGGCAGGAGAGCCTCGACCGCGACGTCGCCTTCCAGGGAGGCACGGCCGCCGAAGCCCAGTTCACCTTCGTCAAGAACGGCATTCCCGGCCGGGTCCGCGTCCGGGTGTTCAAGTTCAACGGCGCGATCTACCAGGTCCTCCTCGTCGCGGGGCAGAAGGACTGGGACGGGGTCGTCCCGGTCTACGAGACCTTCCTCCGCACGCTGCGAAGCACGGCCTGATGCCATGAACCGGCGCGCGGTGCTCCTGACGGCGTTTCTCGGCACTCTGGCCGCCGCCGGATGCTCCGACGACAAGCCGGACGACAAGCCGTCCGGAGACGTCCCGTCCCGGTCGCCGCGTCCGACCGGGCCCGCCGACTGGAACGCGCTCGAACGCGGCCTGGACGGGACGCTGATCCGCCCGTCCGACGCCTCGTACGCGCAGGCCCGGCGGCTGTACATCCCGCGCTACGACCGCGTCGAGCCCGCGGGCGTCGCCTACTGCGAGACGCCGCGGGACGTGTCCGAATGCATTGCGTTCGCGACGCTGCGGCGGATGCCGGTCGCGGTGCGCTGCGGCGGCCACAGCTACGCGGGCTGGTCGACGGGCACGGGCCTCGTCATCGACGTCTCCCCCATGGACACGGTGCGGCGCGACGGTGCCCGCGCGGTCGTGGGCGCCGGGACCCGGCTGATCGACCTGTACGCCGGGCTCGCCGAGGACGGCGTGAGCGTCCCGGCCGGGAGCTGCCCGACGGTCGGCGTGGCGGGGCTGACGCTGGGCGGCGGGCTCGGCGTGACGTGCCGCGCGTACGGGCTGTCCTGCGACGCCCTGGAGTCGGTCCAGGTCGTCACGGCGGACGGACGCGTCCTGACCTGCGACACCGAGCAGAACCCGGACCTGTTCTGGGCGTGCCGGGGCGGGGGCGGAGGCAATTTCGGCGTCGCGGTCTCGTTCACGTTCCGCACGCACGAGGCCGGTGACGTCACGCCGTTCAGCCTGCGCTGGGCCTGGCCGGATGCGGCCGACGTGATACGCGGCTGGCAGCGCTGGGCGCCGGCCGCGCCGGACGAGGTCTGGACGGGCCTGCGCCTCGACACGCGCCCCGGGCAGGCGACGCCGAGCGTCGAGGTCATCGGTGTCGCGCTCGCGGACGCCACCCGCCACATGGACGCGCTCACAGCGGCGACAGGTGCCGAACCGGCATCGTCCACCGCACAGTCCCGCCCCTACCTGGACGCCATGAAGTTCCTGGGCGGGTGCGCGGGACAGACCGTCGACCAATGCCACGCCCAAGGCACACTGCCCGGCCGGCACCCCTCCGGCACCTTCCCCAGAACGAACTACGCCGGAAAATCCCACATCGCCTACAGGCCCCTGCCCGACGCGTCCATCAACGCCCTCCTGGCCCGCTTGGACAAGGGCAACGACGTCCAGAACCGTTCCGTCCTCATGGACGCCATGGGCGGCGCGGTAGGCCGCGTGGGCCCAGGCGACACGGCCTTCCCGCACAGGAAGGCCCTGTTCTGCGTCCAGTACCTGGCACCGGACAGCGCTTGGCTTCGAGGCACGCACGCCGCGATGGAGCCGTCCATGGGAGGCACGGCCTACGTGAACTACATCGACCCCGACCTCAAGGGCTGGGCGAACGCGTACTACGGCCCCAACCTGGACCGGCTCAGGAAGACCAAGGCCGCCCACGACCCGGGCAGATTGTTCGGCTTCCCCCAAGCCGTCTGACCGGTCAGCCGCCGGGCGGCTCCTCGAACAGGCGGCGCGCCCTGTCTTCCGCGTCGTTCAGCGCCTTGACGTGCTCGGGCGCGAGCTCCTCCACGCAGCGGGTCATCTCCTCGGTGACCCAGCTGAACGCGCTCTCCTCGGCGCCGCGCAACGCAGCCCGAACGCTCGCGGAGCGGGCGCCGAGCGCGGCCCATTCCAGTTCGAGCCGCGCGACGGCCTCGTCGAACGCGCGGGCGGTCTCGGTGCCCGCGTCCTTCAGCTCGTCCGGAACCGGCCCCCGGCCCGCCTTCCTGGCGTGGCCGGACAGGGTCGAGATGCGGCTGGCCAGCGTCAGCCCCTCCCGGGCCAGCGGGAGCACGTCGTGGATCAGGTCGGTGACGGCCTTCGCCAGCTCCTCGACGCGGGTCAGCAGCGTCTGCGTCGCGTCCTCCAGGGCCGTGGAGGTGCGTTCGGCGACCCGTTCGGCGACGTCCTGCTGCCGCTTGGACAGCACCGGGACGATGTCACGATCCAGCCTGCGCCGCACCTCGCGCTCCCGCGCGCCCCGCTCGCCGGGCCCCGCCCGGTCGGCGCAGTCGGCCACGACGCGTTCGATGCGCTCCTCCCCGGACGCGGCGATCTCCGCGGTGATCTCGTCCAGGGCCTCGCCGACACGGGCCTTCAGCCGTTCCACGCGCCCGTAGAGGGCCTCGCGCTTGAACGGGTCGTTGAGCTCGTTGAGCTGCGCCTGCAACCGGCGGGACACGTCGATCGCGTGCTCGGCCAGCGGGACGAGGCGGTCGGCGAGCTCGTCGAGCGTCCGCGCCCGGCGCGGGTCGGTCAGCTCGGCCACCCATGCGGGAAGGTCGTGCGGCATGGGGCCATGCTGCCATCCCCCGGCCTGCGACACGATCTCTTCCGGAGGGTGTGGGGGGGTAGTCCCCCACAAGGGACGGGCCGGTAACGCCCCGGCATACCCTGCCGGGACGACCGAAAAGCCGGATCGGCCGGGTAAGTGTGTCTGGACCGGACGTGATCAGGGTAGCGTTGCACGCCGTGGCGGGCTATTCCGATGACCTGCGTCTCGCGCATGTGCTGGCGGACGGGGCCGACGACATCACGACCAGGCGTTTCCGTGCCCTCGATCTCGCCATCGAGACCAAGCCGGACCTGACGCCGGTCAGCGACGCCGACCGCAGCGTCGAGGAGCAGATCCGCGGCACGCTGAAGCGGGCCCGTCCGCGCGACGCGGTCGTCGGCGAGGAGTACGGCAGGACCGGGTTCGGGAACCGCTGCTGGATCATCGACCCGATCGACGCGACGAAGAACTTCGTCCGGGGCGTCCCGGTGTGGGCGACGCTGATCGCGCTGATGGAGAACGAGGAGATCGTCGTCGGGGTCGTGTCGGCGCCCGCGCTGCAGAAGCGCTGGTGGGCCGCGCGCGGCGGCGGCTCCTGGACGGGTCGCAGCCTGACCCGCGCGACCCGGATGAACGTGTCGTCGGTGACGGCGATGGCGGACGCGTCGCTGTCGTTCTCCAGCCTCAGCGGCTGGGAGGAGCAGGGCCGCCTCAGCCGGTTCATCGACCTGACCCGCGAGGTGTGGCGGACGCGGGCGTTCGGCGACTTCTGGTCGCACATGATGGTCGCCGAGGGCGCGATCGACATCTCCGCCGAGCCGGAGGTGTCGCTGTGGGACCTCGCCGCGCTCCAGGTCATCGTGGAGGAGGCCGGCGGGATGTTCACCGACCTGTCCGGCGTGCCGGGCCCGGACGGCGGCAGCGTCGTCTGCACGAACGGCAAGCTGCACGCCGAGGTCCTGCGCACGCTCGGCGGCGGCCAGCTCTCGCTGCGCATCTGAGCGCCGCTCCCGGGAAGATCACCATGGCGGCGGCCGGCCAGCATGGGAAGATCGGCTGTGGCCATCCGGCCGACTCGCGACATATCGTGGAACAGCGGCCGCGGGGCGGGCGTTGTATACAGGGGTGGCCAGTTAACGGAGGTACCAGATGTCGACCCGGACCAAGTTCGTTATCGGCGGCGTCGTCGTCGGCCTGCTGACCTTGTGGATCTTCCCCTGGTGGCTGACCGCGCTGATCATCCTCGGCGTGCTCGGGACACCGGTCGTGGGCTACCTGATGCTCGACTCGTCGCAGCGCAAGCGGGTGCGCGCCCAGGGCCGCAAGCGCCTCGGAAGCTGACCCGCCGGGCCCGGCCCCCCGAGTCGGCTTGCGAGGCGCCCGGCTAGGGTGCGGGTGTGGCGGAGGTGCAGGTCGGCGTGGTCGGCGCGGGCATTGTCGGGCTGGCGGTCGCGCGCCACCTGGCACGCACGCGCCCGGACGTGAAGGTCACCGTCCTCGACAAGGAGGACCGTGTCGCCGCGCACCAGACGGGCCACAACAGCGGCGTCGCCCACGCGGGCCTCTACTACGCGCCCGGTTCGCTGAAGGCCACCCTGTGCAGGCGCGGCATCGGCCTGCTGAAGGAATATTGCACCGACCGGAACCTGCCCTACACCGAATGCGGCAAGGTCGTCGTGGCGCGCGACGCGTCCGAGCTGGCCGCCCTGGACGAGATCGAGCGCCGCGCGACCGCCAACGGCGTGCCCGGCCTGCGGCGGCTGACGAGCGGCGGGCTGCGCGAGATCGAGCCGCACGCCGCCGGGGTCGCCGCCCTGCACTCCCCCACCACCGCGATCGTCGACTTCCCGGCGGTGGCGCGCGCGTTCGCCGCTGACGTGACGGAGGCGGGCGGCGAGGTCAGGCTCGGCTTCGAGGTCGTCCGCCTGACCGGGCGGGGCGACCGCGTCACGGCCGCGTCCCCGGACGAGCGGCTGACGTTCGACAGGCTCGTCGTCTGCGCGGGCCTGCAATCGGACCGGGTGGCGCGCCTGGCGGGCGACTCGCCCGAACCGGCGATCGTCCCGTTCCGCGGCGAGTACTACCGGCTGGTCCCGTCCCGGACGGAGCTCGTCCGCGGCCTCATCTATCCCGTGCCCGACCCGCGCTACCCGTTCCTCGGCGTGCATTTCACGCGCCGCGTGGACGGCGGCGTGGACATCGGCCCGAACGCCGTCCTGGCCCTGGCCAGGGAGGGGTACCGGTGGCGTGACGTCCGTCCCCCGGACGTGTGGGAGACCGTCCGCTGGCCCGGTTTCCGGCGCCTGGCCCGCGAGCACTGGCGGACGGGCGCGAAGGAGCTGTACGGATCGGCGGTGAAGCGCGCGTTCGTCGCCGAGGCGCGAAGCTTCGTGCCCGGCCTGGCGGCGGCGGACGTCGTCCCCGCGCCCGCCGGGGTCCGCGCGCAGGCCGTCGACCTCGACGGCTCCCTCGTCGACGACTTCCGCATCGGACGGGTGGGCCCGGTGGTGACCGTCCGTAATGCCCCCTCTCCGGCCGCGACGTCGTCGCTCGCGATCGCGGAGCACCTCACCGGCCGGATCTAGCGGGTCAGTCCCAGAGCTTGCGGTCGTCGCCGTGAGGATCGTTCACGACGGCGTCCTGCGGGCCGTCGAAGACCTTGACCGCGCGGGTGGACGGGTCGAACCGCGGCCATCCGGGGTCGCCGTGGGCGGCGAAATCGACCCAGGCGCGGTGCATCCGGTCCGCGAGTTCCTGCGGCGGGTTCGGCCCGGCGAGCCCGTCGGGGTCGCGGGTGAGGTTGTCGAACACGAAGCCGAGCTCCAGCGCGTGGCAGGCGCCGAGGTCGAGGTTGGGCGACCGCCACGCGAACTCGTACATCCAGGTCCGGCCGCCGGACGCGGCGTGCCCGGCCGCGGCCCGGTTGGCGGGGACGCGGAACATGCCGTCGGTGATGATCGTCGCCAGCAGTTCGCCGGGCGTCTGCCCGGGATGGCGGTCGCGGTAGGCGGCGGGCAGCCCCGCCGGGACGCCCATTCCCGCGGTGACGAAGCCGACGACGTCCTCGGTGACGTACGCGGCGACCCCGGACGGCATCAGGAAGAACCGGAACTCCTCCGAGGTGTAGCCGATGAGCAGGTCGACGCCGCGTCCGGCGCCGTCCGCGATGGCGTCCTCGGGCCTGCGGGACAGCAGGTCGCCGTCCAGGACCGGGGTCAGCGACATGGCGCCCGCCGCCGTCGTCGCGCCCCACCGGCCGGGGTCGGGCAGCGCGGCGACCTCGGCGGCGACCGCGGACTGGACGGGGATGATCGCGGCCGGGTCGAGCGCCGCGAACCCCTCGGCGGTCGGTTCCACACCGAGCCGCGCGGCCATCTCCCTGGTGACGATCATGGCGTCGGCCGGGTCCTGCGCGATGGCTCCCGCGCCGCTCTGCGCGACCGCGCGGCCGAAGAGCCCGAGGTCGAGCGACAGCAGGGTGGTGACGCTCATCCCGCCCGCCGACTCTCCGAACACGGTGATCCGGTCCGGGTCGCCGCCGAAGCCCGCGATGTTGTCGCGGACCCATTCCAGCGCGGCGATCTGGTCGAGCAGGCCCCGGTTCGGCGGGGCGCCGGGCAGGTTGGCGAAGCCCTCCACGCCGAGCCGGTAGTTGATCGTCACGCAGACGACGCCGTCGCGGGCGAAGTTGCCGCCGTCGTAGACCGAGATCGCGCCCGACCCGTTGCGGAACGCGCCGCCGTGGATCCACACCATGACCGGCAGGCCCGAGCCGCCGGGCGTCCAGACGTTGAGATTGAGGCAGTCGTCGCCCGGGATGTCCGGGTCGTGCAGGAGCCTGCCGTAGGGCTGGGGGTAGCCGGGCTTGGGCGCGGTCGGCCCGTACTCGACGGCGTCGCGGATCCCGTCCCACGGCTCCGGCGGGCGCGGCGCCTGGAAGCGGTTCGGCCCGAACGGAGGCGCGGCGTAGGGGATGCCGAGGAACGCGGTGACGCCGTCCCCGGTCGTGCCGCGGACCTTCCCGTAAGCCGTCTGGACCACCGCGCCCCGCCCCGCCGCCATGACACGCCTCCGGTTCTAGAACGAAGTTCGGCAAGTTCGACAGCCAGAGCCTACGGGACGCTCACGCGGGCCCCGAGGGCGGCCTCAGGCCCCGGTCCGGATCCGCGCGTCGTACGCCTTCCGCGCGTCGGCGTCGAAGTCGAGGAAGATCGTGTCGAGCCCGTAGCGGCGCGCGATGGCCTCCTTGAGCCGGTCGGGGAACAGCGCGGCCAGCCTGACCTGCCGGCCGAGCTTCGCCGGGACGACGACCCGCGGCCGGGGCCGTCCGATCAGCGCCACGACGGCGGCGGCGATCTCCTCGGGCTCGCGGTTGCGCTGGCCCCTGGGGCTGCGCGTCCCGGCGATCAGCTCGGTGTTGGTGAACGTCGGCAGCACGGCGCTGACGTGCACGCCCCGGCCCCGGACCTCCAGCCGCGCCGCCTCGGTGAACGCGACGACGGCGGCCTTGCTCGCGCTGTAGAGCGCCATGCCGGGCGTGAAGGTGACACCGGCCAGCGACGCCATGTTGATCACGTGCCCGCGGCCGCGGGGCAGCATCCGGCCGAGGGCGAGCTTGGTGCCGAGCATCACCCCGTGCACGTTGATGTCGACGCAGCGGCGGGCGTCGGCGTCGCTCTCGTCCGCGACCGGCCCGATCGGCATGATCCCCGCGTTGTTGATCACGACGTCGAGCGGCCCGGCGGCCTCCTCGGCGGCGTCCAGGAACGCGGTGAACGACGCGCGGGACGTCACGTCCACCGGGAGCCCGGTGACCCCGAGCGACTCAGCCGCCTCCCGCACCGCCGTCTCGTCGATGTCGCCGATGACGACCGCGGCCCCCTGCCCGTCAAATGTGGTGGCCTTGACTGCCTGGGCGGTGGCCAGCCCGATGCCCCGCGCGCCCCCGGTGATCACGACGACCTTGCTCACGGATTCTGCTCCAGACGGTCGAGGCGGACGGGAAGACCGTCCTTCGGCGACGGCAGCGACGTGGTGTCCAGGGGCATCTCGTACCGCTCCGGGACGCTCCACCGGTATCTCAGCAGCACCTGGTGCAGGATCGCCTTCACCTGCATACCGGCGAAGTACATCCCGATGCACTTGTGCGCGCCGCCGCCGAACGGCGACCACGCGTACTTGTGGACCTTGTCCTCGCGGCGCTCCGGGGAGAACCGGCCGGGGTCGAAGGTGTCCGGGTCGGGCCACCAGTCGGCCATGCGGTGGTTGCTGAGCGTCGGGATCACGACGGTCGTGCCCGCGGGTACGTGGAAGCCGAGGATGGAGGTGTCCTTGACGACCTTGCGCGGCAGCGCCGGGACGGGCGTGATCAGCCGCATGGACTCCTTCATCACCAGGTCCATGCCGGTGAGCGCGTCCAGGTCCGCGTGCCCGAGGCCCGCCCGGCCGAGGGATTCGGCGCGGAGCCGCTCCTGCCACTCGGGGTGCTTGGCGAGGTAGTACGCCATCGACGTGAGCGTGATGGTCGTGGTGTCGTGCGCCGCCATCAGCGCGAAGATCATGTGGTTGACGACGTCCTCGTCGGTGAACCGCTGCCCGTCGTCGGACTCGGCCGCGCACAGCGCGGCGAACAGGTCGCCGCCGCCGGAGGCATCCCGGGGGGCGTGGGGGGTCGTCCCCCCTCGAAGGGCAGCGCCGTCGCGGCGCTTGGCGGGCAGGTGCCGGTGGAAGAACTCCTCCAGCGCCTTGCGGGCCTGGAGGCCGCGGTGCCAGCGCAGGCCGGGGACGGGGAAGCGCACGTAGGCCGTCCCCGCCCGGACGGCGTCGATGAACGCGCCGTTGACCCGCGCGCGTTCGGGGCCGTCCAGCTCGACGCCCATGAACACGTCCGCGGCGAGGTCGAGTGTGAGCCGCTTGACGTGGTCGTACACCTTGAAGCCGGGGCCGGGCTTCCACGCGTCCAGGCCGCTGACGATGCCGGGCGCCATCGCGTCCATGTAGGCGTCCAGGCGCGGACGGGTGAACGCCTGCTGCATGATGCGCCGGTGGTGCAGATGCTCGTCGAAGTCCAGGAGCATGATGCCGCGGTTGAAGAACGGCCCGATGTAGTAGCTCCACGCGGGCCCGCTCGCGAACGCCTTGTCCCGGTTGACCAGGACGACCTCGGCGCCCTCCGGGCCGTGCACGGTGACCGTCCGCTGCCCGAGCAGCCACCCCCAGGAGACCTGCCCGTACTCGGCGTAGCGTTTGCGGGCCGTCCCGACCGGGTTCCGCATCACGGCGATGGTGCTGCCGAGGTACGGGATGCCGCCCACCCCCGGGACCGCTTTCAGTCCGCTGCCCGCCGGCGGCGGCGCGAGGACGCTCGTCATGACCCCTCCGGACGCGTGCGACGGACGATCGGTCTCCGTCGCTCTGTTTGTAACGTGGCGGACGACAGTAAGTCCAGACTTATCTCCCGTGAGTTGTGACTCCCCGGTCAGCGTGCCTCGCGGTCGGGCGGCGCCTTGCTGAGCCGCCGCCTGGCCGCGTCCGTCATCGGCCGGTACGCGCCCGCCTTGTCCCTGTAGAAGGCCGTTCCCTCACCGGCCGCGGGGATTCCTTCGGCTCTCAGCGGCGTCGTCCGGAGCCGCCGCCCGGCCGTGACGGGGATCTCGTCCACGACCCGCACGATCGCCGGCCGGAGCCCCGGCTCCACCCGCAGCAGCGCCTCGGAGAGATCGAGCGGCTTCACCTCGGCGGCGCCGCGCAGGCTCACCGCGGCCGCGGCGAGCTCCGTCTCCCCCGCCGCGATCCCGTAGACGGCGACGGTGTCGACGTAGGGCAGATCGCCGAGCGCGTCCCTGATCGGGCCCGGCGGGACGATGCCCTCCGCCGTCCTGATCAGCTCGGCCTCCCGGCCGACCAGCCAGAAGTCGCCGTCCGTGTCCCGCCGGAACAGGTCGCCGGTGATCGTCCAGGCGTCCTCGGGCGCGAACACGCCCCGGACGCACCGCGCCGCCGTGCCGGCCGCGGCCAGCCGCACCCGGGCGAGCAGCATCCCGATCTCACCGGGCTCGCATTCGACGGCGAGGCCGTCCGGTCCCTCGGCCAGCCGCCCGCCTTCCAGGTCGTACCGGGCGAGGCGGACCTCGGCGCTGCCGGGCAGCGGCCGTCCGAGCGAGCCGGGCTTCTTGCCGCTCAGGTTGACCAGGACCGACTCGCCCTCCGTCGACGCGTAGAACTCCAGCACCCGCGCTGGGGCGAACCGCTCCTCGACCCTTCGCCACAGCCCGCGCGGCATCCCGGAACCGATGAAGAGCCGGACCGCATGATGCCGTTCCGCCGGATCAGGCGGCGCCTCCACGAGATCACGCAGCAGCGTCCACGTATAGGAAGCGACGGTCACCCCGTACCGACGAGCCTCGTCCCAGAACGTCTCCGGGTCATAGGCCGTCGCCAACGCCAGCCGAGCCCCACCGGCGACGGCACCACCGATGCTCATCAGCAACGCCGACGGATGCTGGAGCGGCGTGATGCTGTACACGGTGTCGGACGGCGACAGCGCCGCCGACGACGCCGTCCCGAACGCCGACAGCGCCCACCGCCGGTTCGTGATCCGGCTGGCGCGCACCTGGTCGCCGTCCCCCCGGAACACCACGAACGCGAGATCACCCGCCCGCCCCGGATTGGCCCGGTACCAACCCGGCAGTTCGACCGACCCGGGATCGATGCTCTCCATGTCCATCAACGACCCGCGTTCGCCCCGTCCAGCACCGCCCAGCAGATAGGCGTCAACACCCGGAACCCGCTCCACCCGCGCCACATGCTCCGGATCGACGATCACCCGGGTCACCTCGCCAAGCCGCGTCTCCGCGACCAGGTCCCCGTCGGGACGCAGCAGCACCGCCACCGCGCCGAGCCTGCTCAGCGCGGCGACGAGCGCGAGCGCGGTGGGCCGGGTGCCCATCAGCACGCCGACCGCGTCCCCCCGCCGCACCCCGATGTGGATCAGCCCGCGGACGACGGCGTCGATCCGGCGGTTGGCGGCGTCATGCGTGTACGGCCGCCCCTTGTAGAGGAAGAACACCTCGCCGGGCATGCGCCGGGTCTGCTCGTCCAGCAGCAGCCCCATTGACATGCGCGTGTCCGACTGGATGCGCTCCAGCCGCGCCAGCCGCGGAAGGTTCTGCGCGGCCTCGCCGCCGAGCTGCCGGGTCCCGTGAATCGCCCGCGACGCCGTCCGGTAGGCCGACCGTGCCGCACTCCCGCCCACACCCACCAGAAGCTGAAGCCCGTACCCGGCGGCCCCTCCAGGCAACCCCGCCGAAACAGCCTCCTCATCACCGCTGACGGGCACGACGATCTCGGGCAGCCCGCCCTCACCCGCACGCCAGCTCGCCCATTCCGCCACGGCCGGCCAGGTCCGCGCGATCGCGAGGCTCCCGACGACGAGCCCGAAATGCCCGGCGCGCAGGGACGCCTCGTACACCTGGGCGCGCGGCGCGGCCCGCCGGATCCCGCGGACCATCGGCGGCGGCGCGATCTCGTCGACCTCGCCGACGAACGTCAGCACCGGGCAGGTGATGTCGGCGAGCGTGACGAGCCGGTCGGCGATGACGAACCCGCCGGTGAGCATCCGGTTGTGCTGGACGAACTGGCGGACGAACTCCGCCAGCGCGGGCCCGGGCCACGACACCCAGCCCTCCCGCTCCAGGAACCGCCGCTGCCGCTCCCTCGGCGCGAGCCGTTCCCGGTCGTGCAGCTGCCGGATGAAGTCGACCCGCGACCGCACCGACTTCACCGGGCTCAGCAGCTGGAACCCGAACCGCGTCACCCACCCCGGCACGGCGAACCCGCCAAGAACCCAGTCGGGAACTCGCTCCACACCCTCCGACGCGAGCCAGCCGGGAAGCCCGAACGGAAGCCCGACACTGGTGTCGGCCGGGCTGCCGAACGTCACGATCGACTCGACGCCCTCGCTCCGCCGGTACGCCGCCGCCTGGTAGACGAACATGCCGCCCTGCGAATACCCGGCGAGATGGACGTCCCGCCCGGTCAGCGCCCGGACGCGGTCGACGGCGTCGCTCACCGCCAGCACATGGTCGGTGATCGTCCGCTCCAGCCCGCCGGGCTCGCGCTCCGGCGCCCCGAAGTCGACGACCCACGGGTCGGCGCCCAGATCCCGCAGCACCCGCACCGCGCTGACCCGCGACGAGATGTCGTACACCTCCGCGGTGATCATCAGCGGCGGGACGAGCAGCAGCACGGGCCCGCCGCCACCGTCGGGGAAGTAGTGCCGGAGCCGGTAGACCCGCTGCTCGGTCACGACCTCGCAGGGCGAGGCGTCCTCGTCGGTGTCGAACCCGCCGAACCTGGCGACCTCCAGGGCGTTCTGGGCGGTGGACCCGATTCGGGCCCCGAGACGGAACAGCGTTCTGGCAACAGCCGGCATCGTCGACCTCTCACGGCGTGTACGCCATCGTGTCCTGCCGTCACCGGCTTTAGCAATTCAGCTGATCTCGCCCGGGACGACGCGTGCTCCGTCCATCTGCCCGGACCGCATCCGCTCCCACATGTACCGGCGCCGCGGCTTGCCGCTGGACGTCCGGTGGATCAGCCCCGTCCCCACCACGATCGTGACCTCGACGTCCCCGCCGAGCCTGCGGCGCAGCATCTCCCGGACGTCACCGATCCACGACTCGTCCTGCGTCTCGGCGAACAGCGCGATCCCCTTGCGCCCGGCCCCGGGCACGCTGACGACCGCGATCCGCCCCTTCCCGAGCCCGCTCGCCTCGGCGATCTTCGCTTCGAGATCCTCGACGTACACGGACCGCCCGCGCACCTTGATGCTGTCGCCCATCCGCCCGAGAACGAACAACTGCCCCGAATAGAAGAACCCGGCGTCCCCCGAATAGACCTTCCCGTCCAAGAACCGAGTCGACTTCCCCTCGGCTCCCGCGTAATACCCGGGACACGCCGAAGCGCCCCCCACCACAATCTCCCCAAGCAGCCCTTCACCCAGCTCGCGCCCGCCATCGTCCACGATCATCACGGGCACGTCGGGCTCAGGCGTCCCGCACCCGACTACCCACCCCGCCTTGGCGCCGAGCGACTCCGCCCCGAGCGTGTGTTCCGCCAGGATCCGCACGGGCTCCCCGAACGACAGCGCCTCGGGATCGGGCCGCACCGCCAGCGGATCACGCCAGACGGCGTCCATCGTGACCAGCAGCGTCGTCTCCGCCATCCCGAAGGCGGGCTTGTAGGCGGCCCGCGAGAAGCCGAACGGCTCCAGGAGCCGCGCGAACCCTTCCAGCGCATGCGGGTCGATGGGCTCGGCCCCGACGATCGCCGTCCGCCACCCGGACAGGTCGACCCCTTCCAGCTGCTCCGGCTTGACCCGCCGCGCGCAGTAGGCGTACGCGAACGGCGGCGCCGCCGTGTGCGCGGCCTCCGCGAAACACCGGATCCACCTCGCGGGATCCCGGATGAAGTGATCGGGCCGCATCAGTCTCAGCGTGGCCTGCCGCGCGATCGGCGTGAGGAAGCACCCGATCAGCCCCATGTCGTGATACAGCGGCAGCCACGACGCGACGGAGTCGTCCTCGGCGAACCCCGCGGTCCGCGCGATCAGCTCGGTGTTGGCCTCAAGGTTCTCCCAGGTGACCATCACCCCCCGGGGCGCCCCGCTGGACCCGGACGTGAACTGCAACAGGGCCAGTTCCCCGGCCGGCCGCACCGCCGCCTCACCGGCCTGCCGGGGCTGCCACGGCTCCCCGCTCATCCCCGCCGCGTCCATGGCCCGCCCCGCGTACTCGGTCAGCCCCTTGGACGCGATGACCAGCACGGGCGCGGCCTGCCGCAGGATCGCCGCGACATGCGCGACGTAGTCGTCCCCGTCCTGGAACAACGGCGGCGTGATCAGGCAAACGGTCGCCCCCGCCGCCCACACCCCGAAGTAGGTCTCGATGCACTCGAAGTCGGTAGGCAGAACGAGACACACCACATCACCGGGCCGCACCCCTTCCTCGATGAGCGCCCCGGCGGTGCGTCGCGCGGCGGACGCCAGCTCACCGTAGCCGCGGTACTCCCAGCCGCCGTCGTCGGCCGCCAGATGGACGCCACGTCCGGTGTTCGGCTCGTCCAGCCAGTCGCGCAGCGCAGATGCCATCCGTGTCCCCTCACCAGCCTGACTCGCCGGTAACTTCATCAGCAGGCCACGTCAGAGTCAATCGCGCCGATCAGCAAACAGATCGCCCGGTCATTTGGAGACGTCCCACAACGAACCGCCACCCGAGCAGCCCAATCCCCAGGAACAAGACCGCCACCACAACGAACGCAAACGCGGTCCCCTGCCCCGACACGACCCGCAACCCCATCCCCACCCCCACGACACTCCCCCAGACAACAACTCCCACAGGCACGACTACGTCCGGCCGCTGCCACCCCCGACACACAACCCACCCAACCCCAAGCCCAACAAGAAACGGCCACAAGGCATTGCCGAGCCCCGCAAAGCTCCACCCCTCATCATGCGTAGCCCGCCCAACCCCCACAAACAAAACAACCCACCCAACATCAGCCCCAAACCCCACCCCCGCTCTACGCATAACTCCAGCCTAAGACCACCCGGGGGCCAGGGGCGGAGCCCCGGGGGCGGGCGGATGGGGGATGGTGGCGGCACGGGGGGTCCGGGGGGTCGTCCCCCCGGGCAAAAGCGAAGGATCCCCGGGAAGCCGCAAAGCGGCGACCAGGGGATCCCCGGATCCGTAGCGGGGGCAGGATTTGAACCTGCGACCTCTGGGTTATGAGCCCAGCGAGCTACCGAACTGCTCCACCCCGCGGTGATGGGTTAACTGTATGGGGCGGGGGGTGGTTGCGCAAACCAATTCCGGGGGGTGGGGCGGGCGTTCGGGGTGCGCTGCCGGGGGTTCAGCCCATGTGGGGGTAGCGGTAGTCGGTCGGGGGGACGAAGGTCTCCTTGATGGAGCGCGGTGATGTCCAGCGCAGCAGGTTGAACACGGATCCGGCCTTGTCGTTGGTGCCGGAGGCGCGTGCTCCGCCGAAGGGTTGCTGGCCGACGACGGCGCCGGTGGGTTTGTCGTTGATGTAGAAGTTTCCGGCGGCGTAGCGGAGGACGTCGGCGGTGTGCGCGGCGGCTGCGCGGTCGTCGGCGATGACGGCGCCGGTCAGGGCGTAGGGGGCGGCGGATTCCATCTGCGCGAGCATTTCCTCGTACCGGTCGTCGTCGTAGACGTGGACGCCGATGATCGGGCCGAAGTATTCGGTGCGGAAGATGTCGTTGCCGGGGTCGCCGGAGACGAGGACGGTCGGCCGGACGAAGTATCCGACGCTGTCGTCGCAGGTGCCGCCGGCGACGATGTCGACGTCGGGGTCGGCCTGGGCGCGTTCGAGGGCGGCCTTGTTCTTGGCGAAGGCGCGTTCGTCGATGAGCGCGCCCATGAAGTTGGACAGGTCGGCGACGTCTCCCATGGTGAGCCCGTCGACTTCGGCGATGAGCTCGTCCTTGAAGCCGCTTTCCCAGATCGATCGGGGGATGTAGGCGCGGGAGGCGGCGGAGCATTTCTGCCCTTGGTATTCGAACGCGCCGCGTACCAGCGCGGTCTTCAGGACGGCCGGGTCGGCGGAGGGGTGCGCGACGATGAAGTCCTTGCCGCCGGTCTCGCCGACGAGGCGCGGGTAGCCGCGGAATTTGTCGAGGTTGGCCCCGACGGTCTTCCACAGGTGCTTGAACGTCGCCGTCGACCCGGTGAAATGGATCCCGGCGAGATCAGGGTGCTGGAGCGCGACATCGGAAACAGCGAGCCCGTCGCCCGTCACGAGGTTGATGACGCCGGGCGGCAGCCCGGCCTCCTCAAGCAGCCGCATGAGCAGAACGGCGGAGTAGGTCTGCGTGGGCGACGGCTTCCACACGACCACGTTGCCCATCAGCGCGGGCGCGGTCGGGAGGTTCGCGGCGATCGCGGTGAAGTTGAACGGGGTGATCGCGTAGACGAACCCTTCCAGCGGCCGGTGGTCGGACCGGTTCCACACTCCTGGGCTGCTGATGGGCTGTTCGCCGAGGATCCGGCGGGCGAAGTGCACGTTGAACCGCCAGAAGTCGACGAGTTCGCACGGGCTGTCGATCTCCGCCTGCTGAACGGTCTTGGACTGCCCGAGCATCGTCGCGGCGAGCAGCGTCTCGCGCCATGGCCCGGCCAGCAGGTCGGCGGCGCGCAGGAAGATCGCGGCCCGGTCGTCGAACGACAGCGCCCGCCAGGCCGGGGCGGCCTTGAGCGCGGCGGCGATGGCGTCGCGGGCGTCGTCCTCGGTCGCGGTGCCGAACGTCCCGAGGACGGACGCGTGCCGGTGCGGCTGGACGACGGCGACCTTCGCGCCCGCCCCCAGCCGGCGTGTCCCGCCGATCGTCATGGGCAGGTCGATCGGCGCCGCCGCGGTCAGTTCGGCGAGCTTCGCCTCCAGCCTGGCCCGTTCGGCGCTGCCGGGGGCGTAGCCGCGCACCGGCTCGTTCACCGGTGCCGGAACGTTGGTCACGGCGTCCATAAGGGGAACCCTCCTGCTCAGCGGGAAACGAACGAACGAAGAAAGAACACGAGGTTCGCGGGCCGTTCGGCGAGGCGCCGCATGAAGTACCCGTACCAGTCGGCGCCATAAGGCACATATACGCGCATCTGGTGGGCCTCGGCGAGCCGCCGCTGTTCGGCCGTCCGGATCCCGTACAGCATCTGGAACTCGTACGAGGACGGGGATCTCCCGGCGGCCAGTGCCAGCGCGATCTCGATGATCCGCGGGTCGTGGCTGCCGACCATCGGGTACCCGTCCCCCCGCATGAGCATCCGCAGCCCGCGCACGTAGGCGCGGTCGACATCGACCTTCCTCTGGTAGGCCACCGACGCGGGCTCCGCATAAGCACCCTTGACCAGCCGCACGCGCGACCCGTCCCCGACCAGATCCCGCAGATCACCCTCGCTGCGCCGCAGCATCGACTGGACGGCGACGCCGACCCAGGGGAAGTCGGCGCGCAGCTTCCCGAGGATCTCCAGCGTGGAGTCGACGGTCGTGTGGTCCTCCATGTCGAGGGTGACGGTCATGCCGGCCCGTCCCGCCGCCGCGCAGATCTCCCGCGCGTTGTCGAGCGCGAGGTCGCCGGGGAGCGCCTGTCCGAGCGCCGACAGCTTCACCGACGCGTCCGAGCCACCGGCGAGGCCCTCATCCGCGAACGCGCCGAGCAGCTCCAGATAGGCGTCCCGCGTGGCTTCGGCCTGTCCTCGCTCCTTGGTGTCCTCACCGAGATGGTCGAGGGTGACCCGCAGCCCGTCCGCCTGGAGCGCCCGGACGACGCCGAGCGCCGCCCCGAGATCTTCCCCGGCGACGAACCGGTCGACGACTCCCCTGGTCAGCGGCATGGACGTGACGACGCCACGCATCCGCCGGCTGCGCGCGGCGGCGAGAAGAACAGGACTGAGCATCGGAACCTCCCACGACGAGGAACACCTCGCACGTTAGAAGCGCCCACCCCGAACCCGTATAGTCAAACGTAACTTTCCTGACGCCGAATCTTCATACAAACGTACAACAGGCAGGACGATGGATCTCCAGGAAATCGCGGAACACGCCGCCGACCTCCTCCGTGCCCCCGCGACCCTGGAGGACCGCGACTTCCATCTCGTCGCCTACGCCGCCCACGGAGACACGATCGATCCCGTCCGGATGGACTCGATCCTGCACCGGCGCGCCACCGATGCCGTCCGCACCCGCTTCGAGCGGCACGGCATCGCCCGCGCCACGGGCCCCGTCCGCATCCCCGCCGACACCTCGGTCGGCCAGCTCGGCCGTCTGTGCCTGCCCGTCCGCTGGAACAACGTCACCTACGGCTATCTGTGGCTGCTGGACGACCAGGAGCGCATCACCCCCACCCAGGCGGCCCACGCGATGCCCCTCTGCGAACGCGCCGCCCTCCTCATGGCCCGCCAGACCAGGGAACGCGACGACCTCGGCTGGAAGGTCGCCGATCTCCTCTCCGCCCACCCCGACACGCGCACGCAGGCGGCAACGGAACTCACAGAAGCCGCGGCGCTCGAACCACCCTTCACCGTGGCCGTCCTACGAACCCCGAGCCCGGAACCACTCAACCCTTGGCTCCTCCCCCACTCCGCCCTGGCAACGGTCTGGCAGCGCGACCACGTCCTAGTCCTCCCGCAAACAGCGGCCAGCACGACCATCGACCGGGCCCGCCGCCTCCTGGAGGAACGCAACGCGCCCGTCCAAGCAGGCGCCTTCTCCCCCTGCCCGGCCCTCGACCACGTCCACGAGGGCTGGCTCCGCGCCCGCACCGCCGCCCGCACCGCCGCCCCAGGCGAGACCCGCGACTGGACGTCCCTGGGCGTCCTCCGCCTCCTCCGCACCGCCGGAGACGAAGCCCTCGCCCAATCAACCCGAACAGAAGGCACCGACCGCCTCCTGCGACACCCCGACCTGACCGAAACGGCCCGCACCTACCTGGACCTGGCCGGCAACGTCCAGAAAACAGCCCAGTCCCTGAACATCCACCGCCAGACCCTCTACCACCGCCTACGCCGCATAGAGTCCCTGACCTCCCTCACCCTCACCAACGGCCAAGACCGCCTAACCCTCCACCTGGCCCTGACCCTCTCCCCCCACCTCGACTGACCCTCACCGCAGCGAGACCGCGGAGAACTGGGCCCGCGCCACGTCTCCCGAACGAAGCAGCGGAGGCGAGAGCAACCACGCGGGCCCTCGCCGGTAGAGGGCCGCCGGCCGTCCCGCCTCCGGGACCCTCCGCTCGCCCGTGGGCTCCAGGAACTGGTCCGCCCTGGTGACCTTCCGCCGGAAGTTGCTCGGATCCAGGACGACGTCCCAGACGACCTCGTAGACCCGCCTCAGTTCGCCGATCGTGAACGGCTCGGGGCAGAACGCCGCCGCCACCGTCGTGTATTCGAGCTGCGACCTGGCCCGCTCCAGCGCCTCCCGGAGAATGACCTCGTGGTCGAACGCGAGACCGGCCACCTCCCGGACCGGCACCCAGCGGGCCGCCCGCGCGTCCGTTCCCGCCATCGGCACCGGAAGATCCGGCCCGAGCGCCAGGTAGGCGACCGTGATCACCCGCCCGCGCGGGTCACGTCCCGGATCCCCGTAGGTCCGCAGCTGCTCCAGGTGCAGCCGCCCGCCGTCGAGCCCCGTCTCCTCCCGCAGTTCCCGCCGCGCCGCCGCGTCGAGCGGCTCACCGTCCCGGACGTACCCGCCCGGCAACGCCGGAAGGCCGAGGTACGGCTCCTTCCCGCGCTCGATCAGCAGCACCTGCAAGCCGCCCTCCCGGATCGTGAAGATCACCAGGTCAACGGTCACCGCCGCCCCACGCTCGCTCACACCCACGCTCCTTTAAGGTCCACTTGACTTTAATGTCCCGGCTATTTAAGGTCACAACTACCAAAATAGCCTCCAGCGAGGGCGCCATGGGCAGCGGACAAGTGCTACTGACCAAGAGGCCGACAGAGCGGAGTCACAGCGGGGACGAGACCACCCGCCGGCTCTGCGCCGGGGTGTATTTCGACCGAGAGTTCCGCGACCTGGTCGTTCACCGGGTCGTCACCGACTTCCGCCACCGCGTGCCCCCGTCATACGGCTTCGACCTCGCCGCTGTGGCCGTGCACGCTTGGCGAGCGTGGCGGCTCGACGCCCTCCAGCACGCGTGCGTGGTCTCGGTGCTGATCGTCACGGCCGTCCTGAGCCCGTCCGTCGCGATCACGGCCTTATGCGCGGCCGGTCAACTGCGCCTCGCCGGCCGCCTCGTGCGGCTGGCCCCAGAAGTGCTGGCCCAGAAGGCGAGGATGCGGATCGACCACTTCCTGCACCGCGCCCCGTCCCCGAAGCAGCTTGATCACCAAGACCTGGCCGAGCGTGTGCGCGCCCTCAAACTCGCTTCCGGCGGCGTGATCCTCCTGGTGGTCGTCCCAGTGGTCCTGGCGGGCGCGGAAGGGACGCCGTTCGGGACGGTGACCGTATGGGCCGCGGCCGTCCTCCTCCTCATCGCCGCGGCGATCGCGGGAACCGCCGCCGCCAGGCACCGTTTCGTCGTGCGAACCCAGAGACCAGGTCGCCCCCGCTCCGCGTGGCTCGGCCGGCGATTGCGCGCCATTGAGAACCAGCAGGACGAGACCGTCGTCATCTATCGCCGGCCCCCGCCGAAGCCGGATCCCGAGGCGGCTCCCCGGGTGGCGGAACCCGACGACGAGCCCGGAATGTTCGTCGGAAGCGGCGAGCTCGTGCACCGGTGGCTGCCTCCACTCACGGTCCAGTTGCTGCGGCCGCGGGACAGCCCGCTTCAGGACATGGCCGCACCCGACGACGTCGCCCGGCGAGAGCACGTCGAACCGCCTTTCCAGGCGCACGAACTGGTCGACTATCTCCGCCGGAAGATGCCGCGAATCGGGCACAGGTCGGACCCGATCCGGCTGCCCGGCTACAAGGTCAAAGACCGTGTGTACGTGGCGGCCGCCGATGTCCCCTCTGTCCGCGACCAGATGGCGGCCGGCGACAGGCCGGGCACCCTCAACGGGATCATCAACGCCCCGGACGCCCCACTCCAGCACTTCCTGGAGATACGCGTCACCTCGTCCGGGGAGCTGGCCACCACGGCGTACCTGCGCGTGACGGTCAAGGGCCGCTTCCTCAGCCTCGATTTCGCGGCGTGCGCCCTGACCCGCACCCCCGACGACTACGAACTTCACGCCCGGCTGGCGTCCGATGGCAGGTCCGCACTCCTCCGCAGCGCGTTGGGCGGCGCGCGGCATCTCCCGGCGGAGCTCACGCAGGCGTGGCACCTCGTCAAGGCCCCCGGCGTACTGCTCGGGACGTGGCGAGCAAGGCGGGCCCCGGTGGAGTCACCGCTCGCGGGACCACAGGCGAGCATCCGCGAGGAGAAGGCGGCCGACTGGGAAAGGTCCACACTCGACAAGCCCACGATCCTCGACCACATGAAGATCCTCGAAGGCCACCTGCTCAAACTCACCGAGGATTTTCTGCGGGACCACGACGTCGACACGTCCGACTTCGAGAAACGCGCGGAGACGATCATCAGCGCCAACGTGCTGAACATGGGCCACATGGACATCAGCAATTCGGCCGTCGGTCCCAACTCGCAGGTCAATCAGAACGGCACCACGGCCCCCGCGCCCCAGGGAGCACAGCAATGAGTCGCACGCAGGTCAGCGGAATCTTGACAATGGGCGGCACCACGAACGTCCATTCATCGGCGGTCGGCGACCACCCGGTCGTCAACGTGGGTACCGCGCCCCGGGCACAGGACGCCCCCGCCGGCGTGGACGTCGGCATCATCACGATTCTCGACGTGGAGACGGACGCGGTCCGGTTGGCCCTGGACCTCCGGGAAGACCCCATCGACTCCCTGCGCTTCTACACGGGCGAGGTTCCCGCGGCGAGGAAACCCGTCACGGTGGCCGCGATCAGAGCCCTCGACCAGGGCCAGCGTTCGGCGATCCTGGCCTACGACAACCTCTGCGCTCACCACGACCCGACGGTGGTCGTCCTCGCCGGGATCGGCGGCGGGCTCCACAAGGACGTCCGGAAGGGCGACGTCGTCGTGGCGACCCGCGTCGTCTACTACGACCTCCGGAAGGAGACGCCGGACGGCACGCAGCGCCGCGGGGAGGAACGTCACGCACCGGCAGGCGTCGGCCACGCTGTCAACGCGTTCTTCACCGACCACCATCCTGGCGAGTTCTCCGTCAAGGACCCGGGAGGCACCGCCAGGACCGTCCGCTTCCACCATGGCCCCATCGCCTCGGGCGACGCGGTGGTCGCCGACCGCGATTCCGGGATCGTCCGTTTCCTCGCGGGCTTCAACGACAAGATCCTCGCGGTGGACATGGAAGCGGCGGGCGTCGGCCAGGCATGCCACGAACGCTCCGCGAGCACTGCCCGGCCGCACGGCTGGGTCGTGGTCCGCGGCATCTCGGACGACGCGAACCCCGCCAAGAACGACGACCACCACGGCATCGCGTCCTGGCATGCGGCCGTGGCGCTCAAAAAGCTGATCCCCTACCTGGTCAGGACTGTGCGAGACCGCCATGCCGGGCGCGGAGTTCGCGCTTGAGGATCTTGCCGCTGGGGTTCTTCGGCAGCGTGTCGGCGAGCACCACGTATTTCGGCCGCTTGTACGGGGCGAGCCGCTCCCGCGCGTGCGCGTCGACGTCGTCCGCGCTCAGGCCCGCGCCCGGTTTGGGCACGACGACGGCGGTGACGGCCTCGATCCACCGGGGGTGGCCGATGCCGAAGACGGCGACCTCCGCCACGCCCTCCAGCTCGTAGATCGCCTCTTCGACCTCCCGGCTGGCGACGTTCTCACCCCCGGTCTTGATCATGTCCTTCTTGCGGTCGACGACGGACAGGTACCCGTCCGGGCTCATCACCCCGAGGTCCCCGGAGTGGAACCATCCGCCCCGGAACGCCTCGGCGGTCTTCTCTTCGTCGCGGTAGTAGCCGAGCGTCGCGTGCGGGCTGCGGTGCACGATCTCCCCGACCGCACCGACCGGCACCGGGTTCCCGTCGTCGTCCACGAGCGCGGTCTCGACGTTGATGGCGGCCCGTCCCGCGCTCCCCGCCCGCTCCAGCTGCTCATACGGACGCAGAATGGTCGCGAGCGGCGCCATCTCGGTCTGCCCGTAGAAGTTCCACAGCCGCACATCGGGCAGCCGCCGCAGAAGCTCCCGCAGCACCTCCACGGGCATGGCCGACGCCCCGTAGTACCCCTTGCGCAGGCTGGACAGATCCCACCTGTCGAAATCCGGATGGCGCAGCAGGGAGATCCACACGGTCGGCGGGCAGAACAGCTTGGTGACCTTCTCCCGCTCGATCGTCTCCAGCAGCACGGCCGGGTCGGGCCCGGGCACGATGATGCTGGTCGCCCCCAGATACACGTCGACGGAGAAGAAGCAGTCGAGCTGCGCGCAGTGGTACATCGGCAGCGAGTGCACTTCGACGTCGTCCTCGGCCATCCCGCCGTCGATGACGCAGCTGACGTACTGAGAGATCAGCGAGCGGCTGGAAAGCATGACCCCTTTGGGCCGCGACTCCGTCCCCGACGTGTACATGAGCCGCAGCGGATCATCGTCCTCGACGAGAACCTCGGGCGCCGTCCCAACCCCGTCACTCCACCAACGACCAACATCCTCCCACCCGTCCGAAGGAACACCCCCGGACAGCCCAATCCACCCACGCACCCCACCCTCGACCCCCGCCGTCGCGAGCGCCTTCTCCGCGGTAGGGACAAGCGCGTCCTCAGCAACGATCCCCGAAGCCCCCGAATGCTGGACGATGTAAGCGATCTCGTCCGAGTTCAGCATGAAGTTGACCGGCACCAGCACGACCCCGAGCTTCGCGGTGGCGAACGCCAGCACCGCGTACTCCCAGCAGTTGTGACTGAGCAACGCGAGCCGGTCCCCCTTACCGACCCCCCGCTCCGCCAGCGCATGAGCCGCCCGGTTCACAGCAAGGTCGAACTCGGCATACGTGACCCGCCGCTCCCCACTGACAACGGCGACCTTCCCCGGAACCCGCCGCGCGGTCCGACGCAAAAGATCCCCGACCGAATGCCGCCGAGCCCAAGCAACGTCTTCCTGCGACAAAGCACTCACCCCTCCCCACCCGCCTCAAGGCCCACACACGACATACGACCTGCGAAGACGTCACACGACCTGAATGACGTGCGTGATCATAACCACGCCCCTCACCACCACAACCACCCCCAAAAAGGGGCACACCAGCACCAAATCAAATTCTTTAAGCCCAGCCCGAGGGGGGCCAGGGGCGGAGCCCCGGGGGCGGGCGGGTGGGGGATGGCGGCGGCACGGGGGGTCCGGGGGGTCGTCCCCCCGGGCAAAAGCGAAGGATCCCCGGGAAGCCGCAAAGCGGCGACCAGGGGATCCCCGGATCCGTAGCGGGGGCAGGATTTGAACCTGCGACCTCTGGGTTATGAGCCCAGCGAGCTACCGAACTGCTCCACCCCGCGGTGATGGTTCAAGTCTATGGCATGGGGTGGGGTGGTGCGAACGGACGGCTCATTTGCAGGTGGGGATGTCGCCTTTGCCGGTGGTGAGGGCGTTGATGGCCTGGACGGTGTTGTGGAGGGTGTCGGCACGGATGAGGCGGAGGCCGTCGGGGCGGGAGGCGGCGGCGTCGGCGCAGTTGTCCTTGGGGGTGAGGAAGACGGTGGCGCCGGCTTTGCGGGCGGCGATCATTTTCTGCTGGATGCCGCCGATGGGGCCGACTTCGCCCTTGGGGGTGATGGTGCCGGTGCCGGCGATGAACTGGCCTTTGGTGAGGGGGCCGGGGGTGAGTTTGTCGATGATGGCGAGGGAGAACATGAGGCCGGCGGAGGGGCCGCCGATGTCGCCGACGCTGATGTCGATCTTGAAGGGGAACTTGTACTGGTCGGAGATGACGACGCCGACGGCGGCGCGGTCTCCACCGGGGGTGGCGACGGTCTTGAGGGTGGTGGTGCCGCTCTTGCCGGCGCGGGTGTAGGCGAGGGTGACGCTGTCGCCGATCTTGTGCTTGGCCATGGTGCCGGTGATCTGGGCGACGTTGGTGACCTTGGTGCCGTCGACGGCGGTGATCTCGTCGCCGGGTTTGAGGACGCCGTCGGCGGGCCGGCCTTTCTGGATGCCGTCGATGACGACGCGGGTGGTGACGGGGACGCCGAGTTCGTGGAGGGCGGCGGCTTCGGCGGACTGCTGGGAGTCCTGCATCTGGCGGGTGTTCTCTTCGTCGACCTTCTTGGGCGACTCGTCGTCCGGGAAGATCGTTTCTTCGGGGACGATGGCGGTGTCGCCGGCGAGCCAGCCGCGCAGGGCGGTGAAGAGGTCGATTCGGCCGCCGGGGCCGCCGCGGTAGGTGACGGTGGTGAAGTTGAGATGGCCGGTGTCGTCGTAGGTCTTCCGGCCTTCGATCCTGATGAGGGGCTGGCCCTTGTCGTTGGTGCCGAGGGTGTTGCTCGTCGGCCCGGGCATCAGCGCGACGTACGGGACCGGCATGGCGGAGCCGATGATGGCGAGCACGAGGACTATCACGCTCGCGGCGGTGAGCGTGGCGGCACGACGGGACATGCCGGAAACTCTATGCGGTCGGGGCGGTCAGCACGCGCCGACCCATTCGTCGCCGCCGTCGGTGAAGGTCTGGTGTTTCCAGATGGGCACGCCGGCTTTGAGGTCGTCGATGAGCTGCCGGCAGGCGGCGAACGCCTCGGCGCGGTGGGCGCTGGACGCGGCGGCGATGACGGCGAGGTCGCCGACGCGCAGGTCACCGACGCGGTGGACGGCGGCGAGCCCGTGGACGGGGTGGTCGGCGGCGACCTTTTCCATGACGGCGCGGAGCTGTTGTTCGGCGCTCGGGTGCGCGGTGTAGCCGAGGCCGTTGACGGCGCGGGCGTGGTCGTGGTCGCGGACGGTGCCGACGAATATGGCGATGCCGCCGGCGCCGGGCGCGGAGACGGCGGTGAGGACCTCGTCCACGGACAGGGCCTCGTCGCGGACGCCGGCGAGCCTGATCACCTCGTCCCGGCCCGCACCGGCCGAGTCGGCGTCGGGCGAGTCGGCGCCGGGCTGGGTCGCGCTGTCGTGGGTCACGTCCCGCAGGCTACCCGGCGGGCTGGTCGCCCGGTTCGTCCGGATCGAAGGTGGCGGCGAGGGCCTCGGCTAGGGCGGGGACGAGGTCGGGCCCGGTGAGCACCTCGTCGTCGGTGTCGTGGCGGCGGAGCCGGAGGGCGGAGTGCCGGGCGCCGTCGCGGAGCACGCCGACGATCATGCGGACGTCCTCGCGGCCGGGATGGGACGCGGCGAACTCGGCGGCTTCGGCGTCGTCCTCGGGGATGTCGTCCTCGGCCTCGGGCGGCAGCACGACGCGTTCCATGACGAGCGCGCAGCCTTCGACGGTGTCGGGCCAGGCGATGGCGGCCAGCGCGTCCTCGACGGCGTCGCGTTCGGGGAGGGCGGGCTGTTCGAGCGCGGCGAGGGTGTTGGCGTCCGGGGGCAGGCCGAGCTGGTCGGCGAGGTCGGGTTCCGCCTGGCGGAGCTCGGTGCTGCGGACGAGGGCGTAGAGGCGGGGCGCCGCGTCCCAGCCCTCGCGCGCCGAGTGGCGTTCGAGGTCCAGGACGACTTCTTCGAGGAGACTCACGGGGCCCATCTTTCCTCCTTTCGGCACATGGACATGCGGGAACCCCCGCGGCAGTCGGTAAGTTGCTTGTACAGCACCGGCGGGCGGCCGGTTGCGAGATCTCGATCGGAGGGGTCAGTGACCTTCCGGACTCCCGGCTTCGGGCGCCGGCTCGGTACCGGGCGGACGCGGCTGGTGCTGCCCGCTCTGGTGACGCTCGCCGTGCTCCTGATCGCCTTCATGGTCTTCACGGCGACGTACACGAACCTGCTGTGGTACGACTCCATCGGCTTCCAGAAGGTCTACACGACGCAGCTCCAGGCGAAGGTGGTCCTGTTCTTCGGGGCGGGGCTGCTGATGACGCTGGTGGTGGGCGCGAACGTGGCGGTGGCGTACCGGCTGCGGCCCGCGTACCGCCCGCTGTCGGTGGAGCAGCAGGGTCTGGAGCGGTACCGGGCGGTGATCGATCCGCGGCGGCGCCTGATCGCGTGGTCGCTGCTGGGGCTGCTCGGGATCCTGACGGGCTCGTCGGTCGCGGGCCAGTGGCCGGTGTGGCTGGCGTTCCTGAACCGGACGCCGTTCGGCGTGAAGGATCCGCAGTTCCACAAGGACGTGTCGTTCTACGTCTTCACGTACCCATTCTTGCGTCTCGTCCTCGGCGTGGTGTTCGCCACGATAATCCTGTCGATCCTGTCCGCCGTGATGGTGCACTACCTGTACGGGGGGCTGCGGCTCCAGGGGCCGGGCGACAAGGCGAGCCCGCCCGCCCGCGCCCACCTGTCGGTGCTGTTCGGGCTGTTCATCGCGCTGAAGGCGGTCGCGTACTGGTTCGACCGGTACGGCCTGGTGCATTCGGAGCGGGGCGCGACGACCGGCGCGTCCTATGCCGATGTGAACGCGCTGCTTCCGGCGAAGACGATCCTCATGATCATCGCGGGGTTGTGCGCGGTGATGTTCTTCAGCAACCTGCTGCGGCGCGGGATGATGCTGCCGGGCGTCGGGCTCACGCTGCTGGTGCTGTCGGCGATCCTGCTCGGCGGCGTGTATCCGCTGCTGATCCAGCAGTTCCAGGTGAAGCCGGACGAGCTGGCCAAGGAACGCACCTACATCCAGCGGAACATCGAGTTCACCCGGCAGGCGTACGGGGTGGACGGCGCGAAGGTCGTCCCGTACGGGACGCAACCGGTGACGGACAAGAACAAGCTGCAACAGGAGGCGAAGGCGCTCGGCGGCGTGCGCGTCCTCGACCCGGCCGTCGTGGGCCAGACGTTCGAGCAGCTTCAGGAGAAGAGGCCGTTCTACCGGTTCCCCGACACCCTGGACGTGGACCGCTACCAGGTGGACGGCCAGCCGGTCGACACGATCGTCGCGCTGCGGGAGCTGTCCGGGGCGCCGTCGGCGCAGCGGAGCTGGGTCAAGGACCACGTGGTCTACACGCACGGCTACGGGTTCGTGTCCGCCTACGGGGACCGCTTCGCCGAGGGCAACCTGCCCGATTTCATCACCAGGGACATGCCGGTCTCCCCCAGCCACAAGATCAGGGTGGACAGGCCGGAGATCTACTTCGGGGAGCGCTCGCCGAGGTACTCGGTGGTCGGCGGTCGCGGCCAGCAGGAGCTGAACTACCCGGACACCAGCAAGCCCGGCGAGGAGAACAGCAACTACAGCACCTATGGAGGGGACGGCGGCGTCCCCATCGACTCCTTCTTCAACAAGCTGCTGTTCTCGGCGAAGTTCCAGGACAAGAACCTCCTGCTGTCCGGCGCGATCAACAAGAACGCGAAGATCCTTTACGACCGTGAGCCGCGGAAGATGGTGCAGAAGGCGGCGCCCTGGCTGACGCTGGACGGCGACCCGTACCCGGCCGTGGTGGACGGCCGCATCCTGTGGATCGTGGACGGCTACACGACGTCCAACAGCTACCCGTACTCGGAGGAGATGAGCCTCGGGGACGCGACCCGCGACACCATCACCGACACGCGGTCGGCGGTGGCGCGGCAGGCCGACGACCACATCAACTACATGCGGAACTCGGTCAAGGCGACGGTGGACGCCTATGACGGCTCGGTGCGCCTGTACCAGTGGGACGAGAACGACCCCATCACGAAGACGTGGATGAAGGTGTTCGACAAGACCGTCCAGCCGAAGTCGTCGATCCCGCCGCAACTGGCGGCGCATTTCCGTTACCCGCAGGACCTCTTCAAGGTGCAGCGGAAGATCCTCACCCAGTACCACGTGACGGACCCGTCGGCGTTCTACAACGGCGAGGGCTTCTGGGAGGTGCCGGAGGACCCGTCCGCCAAGGACAAGCGCCAGCCGCCGTACTACCAGAGCCTGCGCATGCCGGGCCAGGCCACCGAGTCGTTCTCGCTGACGACGGCGTTCAACCCTCGCGGCAACCCGCAGCTCGCCGCGTTCATGGCGGTCGGGTCGACGCCGGGACGCGACTACGGGCAGATCCAGATCCTGGAGATGCCGCGGGACGGCCAGCCGGCGGGTCCCGGGCAGGTGCAGAACTCGTTCGAGACGGACACGCAGGTGAAGGGCGATCTGTTCGCGCTGAGACAGGGCGGCACGAAGACGGTGCCGGGCAATCTGCTGACGATCCCGTTCGGGGGGAGCCTGCTGTACGTCGAGCCGATGTACACGAAGGCGGCGGGCGGCAAGGAGAACCAGCCGTACCCGATCCTCGGCAAGATCCTGGTCCGGTACGGCAACAGCATCGCCGCCGCCGACACGCTGGAGGACGCGCTGGCGCAGGTCCTCGGCGGCGCGGGCCCGGCACCGCCGGCGGAGACGGGGACGCCGCCGGGCGGGCAGCTGAGTCCGGGGCTGCAGAAGGCCCGCGCCGACCTGCGCAAGGCCCTTACAGACTTCGAGACCGCCCAGAAGAACGGCGACTACGCGAAGATGGGCGAGGCGTGGAAGCGGATCAAGGCGGCGGAGGCGGCGCTGTGGTCGGCCGGCGGGACCCCGCCGGCGTCGAAGCCGTCCCCGTCACCGAGCCCGTCCGGGACGCCGTCCGGTTCCCCGAGCCCCACCGCCTCACCGTCCACGAGCTGAGCGGCGGGCGGCCCGGGGGTCAGCGACGGCGTTTGCGGGCGCGGCGGATGGCGGCCGCGGCGCCGATCGCGGCGACGGTGGCGCCCGCGGCGGTCGCCATCGTGGCCTCCTTGCCGCCGACGCGGCGTCCGACGACGGCGTGCCGCCCGGCGGTCTCGTCCATCACGACGCGCAGCGCGGCCGCGTTGTCGTACAGCGGCTTCCACCCGGCGGCGCGGAGCCGCGCGCAGTCGACCACCCAGGGGTAGGCGACGTAGTGCAGGTCGGTCGCGGGCGCGGGCGTCATGCCGAGCCGGTGCAGCCGCTGCGCCATCCCGAAGGTCAGCGCGGCGGGCAGCTCGAAGCTCCGCTTCCCGGTGATCTCCGTCACCTCGTCGGCACCGAGCCAGCCCTCGCAGCCGACCGCCAGCGCCCCGCTGATCTCCTCGGTGACGACGACCTCCAGCGCGGACGCGAGGTCGGCGATGTGGCAGAACTGCCAGCCGGGCGTGCTGCCCTTGACCGACAGCAGCCGCGGCGCCTCGAAGTGCCGGGTGATGACGGTGTCGACGCCGGGCCCGGCGAGCGCGGCGGGACGGACGACGGTGACCTCCAGCCCCGGATGGGTGACCGGCGCGGTCACGGCCAGCTCCTCCATCTCCAGGTAGTCCCCGGCGATGGACGTGCTGGCCTCTGCGAGCAGCGGCGCGTCCTCGTGCAGCGGGACCTCGTTGCCCGGCTCGGCCCCGTACACCATCGCGGACGTGACGAGGACCACCCGGCGGACCCGGGCGGCGGCCGCCGCGGTGACGACCGTCTGGGCGCCGCGGACGTTGTGGGTGCGGCGCTCGCGGGGGTCCAGGTCTGGCGAGTGCGCGACGTCCAGGTTGACGATCACGTCGACGTCCGACAGCCGGTTGGACAGCAGCGGGTCGCGGATGTCGACGACACGCCAGGTGACTCCGGGCACGTCGCCGCGCTGCCCGTCGATGGCGACGACCTTGCGGATCTCCTGCCGGTCGGCGAGCCGGGCGGCCAGCAGCTGCCCCGCACCCGAGGCGGCGCCGGTGACGGCGACGACCGGGCCCTTGCTACGCCGAGGGCGAACCTTGCCCGTTGCCACGGGGGTGCCCCCTTCCTTGTGTACGCGACCTTGCCAGGACCGGCTAACGTTGCGGATATGAGCCCATCATGCATCCCAGGGGCGATCCGATGAGCAACACTCCCTTCGGCTTCAATCGTCCCGGCGACGGTGACGACGACGACCGGCCCCAGGATCCATTCAAGGGCATGGGCGGCGACATGGCGCAGTTCGCCGACATGCTGCACCGGTTCGCCGACATGATCGGCGGCCAGGGCATGGGCGGCGCCGGTGGCGGCGGCCCCCTGAACTGGGATCTGGCCAAGAACATCGCGCGGCACCAGGTGGTGGAGCAGGGCGACCCGTCGGTCGTCGACGCCGAACGCCGCCAGGTCGAGGAGGCGCTGCGCCTGGCCGACCTGTGGCTGGACGAGAAGACGACGCTGCCCGCCGGCATCCGGACGCCGCAGGCGTGGAGCCGGTCGGAGTGGATCGAGCAGACGCTCCCGGTGTGGGCGAAGGTGTGCGACCCGATCGCGACCCGCATGGTCGAGTCGATGGGCGGGGCGCTCGGCGGCGCCGGCGGCGACATCCCCGCCGACATGCAGGCGATGGCCGGGCCGCTGATCGGGATGGTCAAGCAGATGGCGGGCGCGATGGTCGGCGGCCAGGCCGGGCAGGCGCTCGGCGGGCTGGCCCGCGAGGTGACCGGCTCCGCCGACGTGGGCCTGCCGCTCGCCCCGGACGGCGTCGGCGCGCTGCTGCCCGCGGGCGTCGAGGCGTTCGGTTCCGGCCTGGAGGTCTCCGGCGACGAGGTCCGGCTGTATCTGGCGCTTCGCGAGGCCGCCCACCAGCGGCTGTTCACGCACGTCCCGTGGCTGCGTTCGCATCTGCTGGGCGCGGTCGAGGAGTACGCGCGGGGCATCACGGTCGACCTGTCGGGCATCGAGCAGGCCGTCCAGGGCCTCGATCTGTCCAACCCGGAGGCGATCCAGGAGGCGCTCGGCGGCGAGATCCAGCTCCAGCCGGAGGAGACGCCGCGGCAGAAGGCGGCGCTGGCCCGGCTGGAGACGACGCTCGCGCTGGTCGAGGGCTGGGTCGACACGGTCGTCAACGAGGCGGCGCGGGGCCGGCTGCCCGGTTCGGTGAAGCTGGCCGAGGCGGTGCGGCGGCGCCGCGCGACGGGCGGCCCGGCGGAGCGGACGTTCGCGACCCTCGTCGGCCTGGAACTGCGGCCGCGGCGGCTGCGCGAGGCGGCGGCGCTGTGGCGGACGCTCACCGAAGTGCGCGGCACGCAGGGCCGGGACGCGATCTGGGACCACCCCGACCTGCTCCCGACGTCCGACGACCTCGACGACCCGGACGGGTTCGTCCACGGGCGCGACGAGATCGAGGGCCTGTCCGACCTGGACCTGTCCAAGCTCACCAAGGCGCCGGACGAGGGCGAGGCCGGGAAGCCCGATGAGAAACCCGGCGACGCGTCCGGCGAGAAGCCGGACGACGGCTCGGGCGAGGGCCCGGACGAGGGTCCGGACGAGGGCGGGCGCCGCGCATGAGCCTGTCGCGTGAGTCGCATGGGGCGCCGGTGTCGCGTGTGAACGGCTGCCGGTACGCGCCGGGGTCGTCCACGAACGCGATCAGGAGGCGCACCGCCAGGGCGAGCCTGTGCTGGCACCGGCCCGTCGACCAGGAGCGGCGGCGCCGCCATCCCGCCAATTCCCGTTACCCGCGCGTGGGCCGCACGTGACGCTGGGCGTGCCGTCCGGCCCCCTGTACGACGACGCCGTGCGGGTCCTGTCGTCGTGGGAGGCGCCCGACGCCGGGCAGGAGGACGTCCGGCTCGGCTTCCTGCGGCATCTGGAGGAGTATCCGGCGGACGGCATGTGGCGCGAGTGCGCGGCGGGGCACATCACCGCCAGCACCGCCGTTCTCGACGCGTCCCGCGGCCGCGTGCTGCTGACCCTGCACGCGAAGTTCAAGCTGTGGTTCCAGCTCGGCGGGCACTGCGAGCCCGGTGACGCCACGCTCGCGGGCGTGGCGCTGCGGGAGGCGACGGAGGAGTCCGGCATCGGGGGCCTGCGGCTGCTGCCCGGGCCCGTCCAGCTCGACCGGCACGCGGTCCGCTGCCACCCGGACGGGACGTGGCATCTGGACGTCCAGTACGCCGCGATCGCCCCGGAGGACGCGCGGCACACGCTGAGCGACGAGTCCGACGCCCTCGGCTGGTTCCCGGTGGACGGCCTCCCCGAACCCACCGACGACGCCCTCCGGCGGCTCGTGGCGCGCTGTCAGGACCTCAGCGGGTGACCTTCGAGGAGCGCCCGCGTGCTCTCCCAGCCTTCCAGCCCCGGATCGAGAAACCGCAGGTCATGAACGGTGCGCAGGCGATGCCAGCCGGGCCCCTGCGGAACGAGCCCTGGCCGCGGCGCGGCGGCGCGCAGCCGCGCCAGCGCGTCCGGCGTGTCAAGATCGATTTCCCCCAGGACCGCGGCGAGCCAGCCCGGCAGCGGCAGCCGAGCCGCAAGCGCGACCAGCCCGGAAGACCTGGCAGCGTGATCGTCGGGGCGGGTCGCGGGGGTGGCCGGTTGGGCGGTGCAGGCGCCGGCGGGGGCGTGGCCGAGGGCGCGGAACAGTTTGCCGATCAGCAGCGGCGGCAGGTCGGGGGCGTCCGGTGCGACCAGCGCGGCGGCGCCGGCGCCGAGCGCGTGCAGCGCCGCGAACGCGCCCGCGAGCGTCGGTTCCCGGACGATCGGCGTGCCCGGCCAGGTCACGGCCTCGGCGTCCGGCTGGTCGGGCGGGTCGAGAACGAGCGCCGACGTGACCAGTTCGAGCCCGGCGACGACCTCGTAGGTGTCTTCGAGCAGCGCGAGGCGGAACTCGTCCGGGTCGATGCCCGGCGGAACGTCCGGCGGGCTGCCGGGCAGCGAGAGCACAGCGGCGAACCGTGCCACGACTCCGGGAATCGGGGCCGGGTCGGGCGGGTGGGTCACCCGGCGACCTCGTGCGGGAAGTCGTCCCCGTGGTGGACGCCGTCGCCGACGACCTCGTCGTCGGGGGCGTCCGCCTCAAGGGGCAGGTGCGCGGCGGCGGCGACGCCCTCCAGGTAGCCGCGGGCCCGGTCGGCCTTCGGGTAGTTGCCGACCAGCTCCCAGAAGTCGGCGCCGTGGCCCGGGATGAGCAGGTGCGCCAGCTCGTGGACGAGAACGTAGTCGACCACCCACCCCGGCATGCCCCGCAGGCGGGTGGACAGCCGGATCGTGCCGTCCTCGGGGGTGCACGAACCCCAGCGGGTCCGCTGGTTGGCGACCCAGCGGACGCTGACCGGGTCGGCGCGGCCGTCCAGGTAGCGGCGGGACAGCTCCCTGGCCCGTGACTGGAGGTCGGCGTCGCTCGGACGCCGGCGGCGTTCCCTCTCTTCGAGGCGCTCCAGGATGGTCGCGATCCACTGTTCCTCTTCGGCCTTGCTCAGCCTGGACGGAACCATCACCACCACCTTGTCGCCGTCGCGGTAGGCGGACACGGTTCGCCGGCGCCTCGCGCTTCGACGGACCTCAACGTTAGGGGGCACGCCTGAACCGTACTCGAAAATTTGCGTGCGCCACAGGGGGTGTTTGACGTTATCGCAGGTCAGAGGCTATGTTTTTGACAGGCGTTCATTCGCCCGTGAACCGGGGTATGCGCTTGTCCCGCTGCGCCGCGAGCCCTTCGAGCATGTCCTTCGACGCCATCGTGACGGGCTGCGCGAGCGACTCCCAGCGCAGCGCCGCCTCCATGTCGCCGTGCCCGCCGCCGGAAAGGGCCGCCTTCGTGAGCCGGGTGGCGATCGGCGCCTGCGCGGCGATCCGGCCGGCGACGGCGAGCGCCTCGTCCAGCACCTGGCCGCCGCCCTCGCCCGCCCCGCGGTCGCCGGGGACGGCTCGGTTGACCAGGCCGTACCGCTCGGCCTCGGTGCCGGTGACGACCCGTCCGGCCAGGAGCATCTCGCGGGCCAGCGGCAGCCCGGCGATCTCGGGAAGCAGCCAGGTCGCGGCCATGCCGGGGTGCAGCCCGAGCGCGGTGAACGGGGCGAGGAGCTTGGCGCCGGACGCGGCGTACCGCAGGTCGCAGGCCAGCGCGAGGCACAGCCCGGCGCCGACGGCGTGCCCGTTGACGGCGGCGATCGTCGGGACCTCCAGGGCGCGGATCGTCAGCCATGTCCGGTAGAAGGTCAGCATCCGGTCGCGGAGCGCCGGGACGGCGACGTCGCTGGTGTCCGCGAGCCAGGCCAGGTCGCCGCCGGAGCTGAACGCGCTGCCCGCGCCGGTGACGACGACGCAGCGCACGGTCGTGTCGCCGCGAAGGTCCTCGATCGCGGCCCGCCAGGCCGCGGTCATCTCGTCCGACATCGCGTTGCGGCGGGCGGGGTCGTTCAGCGTCAGGACGGCGATCCCGCCGGGACGGCGTTCGGCGAGCAGCACGTCACCAAGATCTCCGGGCATGGCCCGCACCGTACCGTGCCGCCCGCCGCGGCCCGCCCCACGCCCCCTTCCGAACGCGTGAGAAAGCGCACACTTACCCGGTCGTCGCAGGTCAGCTCGATTCATGCTTCTTGGCCGCGGCGATACTTGGGGTTGGTTGTGGCGTGAACGACCGTCGATCACGGACAATGGTCCGCGTGAGCGATCTTCCCCGCCGCGCGGTGACGCGGTCAGCAAAGCTGGCGTCCCTCCCCATCGGCTTCGCGGGGCGCACCGCGCTCGGCATGGGGAAGCGGACGTTCGGGCGTCCCGCCGAGACCGTCGCGCTGGAGATCCAGCAGCGCACCGCCGAGCAGCTGTTCAAGGTGCTCGGCGAGCTCAAGGGCGGGGCGATGAAGCTCGGCCAGATGCTGTCGATCTTCGAGGCGGCGCTGCCGCCGGAGATCGCGGGCCCCTACCGCGCCACGCTGACCAAGCTGCAGGAGGCCGCTCCCCCGCTGCCGGTCGCCACCGTCCACACGGTCCTCGCCGAGTTCCTCGGGGACGACTGGCGCGACTATTTCGAGTCGTTCGACGATCAGCCCGCCGCGGCCGCGTCCATCGGCCAGGTGCACCGCGCCGTCTGGCACGACGGCCGGCCCGTCGCCGTGAAGGTGCAGTACCCGGGCGCCGGCAAGGCCCTGATCAGCGACTTCAACCAGCTCGCCCGGCTCGGCCGGCTGTTCGGCGTGCTGATGCCCGGCCTGGACGTCAAGTCGATGCTCGCGGAGCTGAAGGAGCGGGTGGTCGAGGAGCTCGACTACACGATCGAGGCCGAATCGCAGACGATCTTCCGGAACGCCTACGACAACGACCCCGACTTCTTCGTCCCCGAGGTCATCGCGCAGAACGGCGACATTCTGATCAGCGAGTGGATGGACGGCGTCCCCCTCTCGAAGATCATCAGCGAGGGAGATCAGGAGACGCGGAACCACGCCGCCCTGCTCTACTGCCGTTTCCTGCTCTCCGGGCCGAAACGGTGCGGGATGCTGCACGGCGACCCGCACCCCGGCAATTTCCGGCTGCTGGACGACGGCCGGCTCGGCGTCCTCGACTTCGGCGCCGTCGACCGCATTCCCGGCGGATTCCAGCGGCGGCTCGGCCTGCTGCTGCGCATCGGCACGATGGCCGACATCGACGAGGTCGAGGAGGCGCTGCGCCGCGAGGACTTCATCCGCGAGGGCGTGGACGTCGACGCCGACTCGCTCCAGGCGTTCCTCGCGCCGATCACCGAGCCGTTCGTCACCGAGACGTTCAGGTTCAGCCGCGAATGGCTCCGCGACATGGCCGCCAGGGTCACGGACCTGCGTCCTGGCAACGTGGTCCGGCAGCTCAACCTGCCGCCCGAATATGTGATCATCCATCGGGTGCTGTCGGCGGGCACCGGCGTCCTGTGCCAGCTGGAATGCGAGATCCCGGCCCGCGCCGAGTCGCTCAGGTGGGTTCCCGGTTTCGCCGACGACGAGGACGGCGAACTCATCTCAGGCTGACCGGCGACCACCGAGCCGACCCGGAAGCCAAGCCCGAACCGAAAAGCCGAGCGGGGCCCCGCACATTGATGAGACGCGCGGGGCCCCGCTTCTCGCGCGTCCGATGAGTGGGCCATCGGAACGCGCTCCAGACACCCGCCGGGAGGCGCACTCGTCCGCCAAACCATCCAAGAAGGGCGGGCGGCGGCCTGCGACCAGTACGGGCTTTCTTCGGTCTTCAAGCTTTGGTCTTCAAGTAGGAGGGCCTGACCAGGCAGGCCAAGGGATCTTCAGTCCCGGTGAAGCGACTTCGACGGCCGCGTGTACGTTTCGCCGGCCCCGGCGGGGACGGTGGGCGCGAGCAGGACGCGCCGCACACGCGACGCCCTGGTCTGCGCGTCGCGGCGCGCCCGCCGCAGCACGCGCAGCCGAACGGCCAGCTCACCGGGCATCTCGCGGATCTGAACGGACGGGTTCGCCACGTCGGCCGTTCGCGCCCGGACGGCCGAGGCCCGGAGGCGCGAGCCCCGCACGGGGGCCGCGCCTCCGGGGTCGACGGGAGCCGGCGTCGCCGGCATCAGACGGTCACTTCGTCGGGCCGCGGGTGCTTGCGCGGGCGGCCACGCGGCCGCTTGCGCGGAACGATCACACCGCGGACGAACAGCTCGCCGCCCCAGACGCCCCAGGGCTCCTTGCGCTCGAGCGCCCCGGTGAGGCACTCCTTGCGGAGCGGGCACTCCAGGCACAGGGCCTTGGCGAGCTCGACGTCGGCGGGAGCCTCGGCGAAGAACAGCTCCGGGTCGGTCCGGCACGGAAGAGTGAGGTCCTCCTCGCTTACTGCGAGTGCCCCCTGCATCACAGTCACCCTTGTTCCTCTCGTTGGATCTCAACGGGCGTGTCGGTGGGTTGTCTGGGCAAAGAAGAAGGCCGCGGATCCGGTCTGGATCCGCGGCCTGGGGGCTTGCCGGTGTGGTGCTAAACCGGTGGCCTCCAGGGGTACGGACCCGACACGTCACCCGTGACGGTGACGCCCACGTGGGCCGTGGCCGGAGCCGGGACGGTCATGCCTTCGAGAAGGTGGTCGAAGACACTCCGCCCCTGGTCCTGGATTCGCTGCTCAAGGCGCAGATCGCGCAGATCGCGCAGATTCAGGCCGCGCTCGCCGCGCGGGTCGCGCAGTCGCGGGCCATACGTCTCCGCATAGGCGGCTGGGGAGACGGCTATCGAGGCGCCGGGGCATGCGGCAGTCCAGGACTCGGCTGATTTGAACAACGTGCTGCTCACCGGACTGCTCACCACCTTCCTGGCTCCTCGGGCCGCACCGGCGGATTCAAGATCCGCACCGGCGGGCCGGTTGATCGTTCGCGTTAGAGCGTACGGGGGTTCCGCCGAATCAATCAAGGTATTTTTGACCTGCGGTTTTGTGGCCGACTTCACCCTTTTCCCGGGGAACCCACGGCACCTGGCGGGCGTCGAAGACTCTAGGGAGTCCCGTACGAAACGATCATTCTACACGTATCGATCCGAGTCTGTTCCGAGCTCGATCGCCAGGATGATCCGTCCCCGCCTCCGCCGCCGCGTCAACGCTCGGTGTCGGGCCGCGCCGAGACGCGGATCAGGCCCTCCTGCATGACGGAGACCACCAGTTCCCCGGACCTGGTGAAGACCTGGCCGCGGGCGAGGCCGCGGGCGCCGCCCGCGAACGGCGTGTCCTGGTAGTACAGCAGCCAGTCGTCGGCGCGGAACGGCCGGTGGAACCACATCGCGTGGTCGAGGCTGGCGCCCATCGTCCGCTTGTCGCCCCAGGTGAGCCCCTGGTTGAGCAGGACGGTGTCGAGCAGCGTCATGTCCGAGGCGTACGTCATCAGGCACACGTGCAGCAGCGGGTCGTCGGGCAGTTCCCCGACCACTTTCAACCAGACCTTCGACTCCGGGGTGACGAGCGAGCGGTCCTGGGCCGCCTCCCATGACAGCGGGGTCGCGTGCCGGATGTCGAACGGCCGCCGGTTCACGAGCTCGCCCGCGGCGACCTCGCCGAACAGCGGGGTCATGCGCGTCAGGGCGTCCGGCAGCGTCTCGGGGGCGGGCGCGTCCGGCATCGCGGCCTGGTGGGAGGGGCCGTCCTCGACGATCTGGAACGACGCCGACAACGTGAAGATCGCCTTGCCGTGCTGGATCGCCAGGACGCGCCGCGTGGTGAAGGAGCGTCCGTCCCTGACCCGGTCGACGGTGTACACGATCGGGACGAGCGGGTCGCCGGGCCGGATGAAGTAGGCGTGCAGGGAGTGCACGGGCCGGTTGACCGGAACGGTCCGTCCGGCGGCGACGAGCGCCTGCGCCGCCACCTGCCCGCCGAAGACCCGCTGCCGGCGTTCGTCGGACGTGCGGCCGCGGAAGATGTCGTTCTCGATCTGTTCGAGGTCCAGCAGGTCCAGCAGCGCCTTCAACGATTCCTTCACGGCCGCCAGTCTTCCCTATCCCCCCACGTGACCAGGGTCTCACCCCGGCGGTCCTGTGGTCCGATGGTCAGTGGCCGCAGAGGGTCAGGACGGCGGCGCCGTAGCGGTCGAGTTTCACCTTGCCGACTCCTGGGATGCGGGCGAGGTCCTCCATGGATTCCGGGCTGTGTTCGGCGATCGCCTGGAGTGTCGCGTCGGTGAAGACGACGTAGGCGGGGACCTTCTGCTCCGCCGACACCTGGGCGCGCCATTCCTTCAGCGCGATGAGGAGTTCCTCGTTGAGCTCGGACGGGCAGTCTTCGCAGCGGCCGAGCTTGCGTTCGACGGCGGCGGTCAGCGGGCGTCCGCACACCCGGCACGGCTGCGGGCCCTTGGTGGCGCGGCGCTTGGTCCGGTCGGCGCGGACCGGGGTGGGCGTGGCGGTCTTGCCGGTCAGGCCGCTCAGGAAGCGGGACGGGCGGCGGTGCCGCGCCCCGCCCGGTGACCGCGACAGCGCCCACGACAGCGACAGGTGGACGCGCGCCCGCGTGACCCCGACGTACAGCAGCCGCCGCTCCTCCTCGACCTGCGCGGGCGTCTCGGCGTAGACGATCGGCAGAGTGCCCTCGGTGAGGCCGACGAGGAACACCGCGTCCCATTCCAGGCCCTTGGCGGCATGCAGTGACGCCAGCGTGACGCCCTCCAGGGGCGGCGCGTGCTGCGCGGCGGCGCGTTCCTCCAGTTCGGCGACGAAATCGGCGAGACCGGCCCTCGGGTCGTCGGCGGCCATGTCCTCGGCGAGCTGTGCCAGCGCGGCGAGCGACTCCCAGCGCGCGCGGGCCGCGCCCGCCCCGTCGGGGGGTCGGTCGGAGAACCCGGCGCCGGACAGGACGTGCCGGACGGTGAGGATCAGGCCCGTCCCGTCGGTCTCCGCGTCGGCGCCCGCCCGTGCCGCGCCACGCAGCCTGACCACGGCCTCACGCACCTCCGGCCGCTCGAAGAACCGCTCGGCGCCGCGCAGGACGTACGGAACGCCCACCGCCGCCAGCGCCGCCTCGTAGGTCTGGGACTGCGCGTTGATCCGGTACAGGATCGCGATCTCCCGCGCCGGGACGCCCTCGTCGATGAGCTTGCGGGCCCGCCGCGCCGCGTCGTCGGCCTCGGCGACCTCGTCGTCGTACTCGTTGAACATCGGCTCGGGGCCCGGCTCGCGCTGCGCGAGCAGCTCCAGCCGGTGCCGCTCGCCCTTCGCCTGCCCGATCACCCCGTTCGCGAGCCGGACGACCTGCGGCGTCGAGCGGTAGTCGCGGACGAGCTTGACGACCTTCGCGTCCGGGTGCTCGCGGGTGAAGTCGAGCAGGTGCGACGGGGACGCGCCGGTGAAGGAGTAGATCGTCTGGTTCGGGTCGCCGACGACGCACAGGTCGTCGCGGTCGCCGAGCCAGGTGTCGAGCAGCATCTTCTGCAGGGGGTTGACGTCTTGGAACTCGTCCACGACGAAGTGCCGGTACTGCTCGCGGACCTGGTTCGCGACCTCGCGGTGCTCGGTGAGGACGGCCGCGGTCAGCTCCAGCATCCCCTCGAAGTCGAGGAGGTTGCGTTCGCGTCTGAGCTGCTCGTACATCGCGTAGACGCGGGCCACGTCGACGACCTCGGCGGACGGGCGGCGGCCGGCCTTGGCGGCGGCGGCCGGGTAGTCCTCGGGGCGGTGCTGGGTGACCTTCGCCCACTCGATCTCGCTCGCGACATCACGCAGCTCCGTCCGGCCGAGCGGGAGCCGGCACGCCCGCGCCGCGTCCGCCACCAGCGCGATCTTCGACTCGATGATCTTGGGTGGTTCGCCGCCGACGACCCGCGGCCAGAAGTAGGTGAGCTGGCGCAGCGCCGCCGCGTGGAACGTGCGCGCCTGGACGCCCGGGGCGCCGAGCTGCCGGAGCCGGCTGCGCAGCTCCCCCGCCGCCCGCGTGGTGAACGTCACGGCGAGCACCCGCTGCGGGGACACGACACCGGTCAGCGTGGCGTACGCGATACGGTGCGTGATGGCCCTGGTCTTGCCCGTCCCGGCGCCCGCGAGCACGCACACCGGACCCTGCACGGCCTCGGCGACCGCCCGCTGTTCGGGGTCGAGTCCCTCCAGCACCGCCTCAGTCGACATCCCCCCATACTCGCAGCCCGCCCCACCCGTAACGCCAGAACCTCCACCTGTGGACAAGCAGGAATGCGGAACGCCCGCCTACTGTTCTCGGGTAGGCGGATCGGACGAGCGAAGAGGGAGACGACGCAGCGATGGCGACGCCGACGACCGACCGGGTCGAGAACCCGACCGGCCAGCTCACCATGTACACGACGTCCTGGTGCGGTTTCTGCCGGCGACTCAAGAGCCAGCTGGCCCGGGACGGCATCGAGATGATCGAGGTCGACATCGAGCGCGACCCCGCCGCCGCCGATTTCGTCATGAGCGTCAACGGCGGAAACCAGACCGTCCCGACCGTTCTGTTCCCCGACGGCACGGCCGCCACCAACCCCAGCGCCAAAGAGGTCAAGCGCCGCCTGGCGGAGATCGCGAAGACGCACTAACAACGAAAGGCCCGCCGACCACCTATCAGGTCGGCGGGCCTTCGCATCCCTGCGTGCGTGGGGAGCAACCTTTTACAGTCCGTATCCCTCAGAAGTTCGGCATTCTGGGGAGGTCGCCACCGTACCAGCGCATGATGAGCTGGGCGGCGATGGACAGCGGGCCGGGGGCGACGAGCTCGCCGGCGTCGATGGCGGCGCGGAGTTCTTCGCGGGTGTACCAGGCCGCGTCCAGGATCTCCTCCGGGTCGGGGCGCAGCGGGAGGTCGCCGTCCGTCCTGGCGGTGAAGCCGAGCATGAGGCTCTGCGGCAGCGGCCACGGCTGGCTGCCGAGGTAGCGCACGTCCCGGACGGGCAGCCCGACCTCCTCGTTCACCTCCCGCGCGACGGCCTGTTCCAGCGATTCGCCCGGCTCGACGAAGCCCGCGAGGATCGAGCGGCGATCGGCGGGCCAGTGCGGGCCGCGCGCGAGCAGGATCCGGTCGGCGTCGTCGGTCAGCAACATGATCACGGCGGGGTCGACGCGCGGGAAGTGCTGCGAGCCGTCCTCAGGGCAGACGCGCATGTGCCCGGCGGACGCCACCCGCGTCCCGGCGCCGCAGCGCGGGCAGTGCCGGTGGGTGCCGTGCCAGTGCTCCAGCGCGACGGCGTGCGTGATCAGGCCGGAGTCGCGGTCGCCGAGGAGCGCGCCGACGCGGCGCAGCCCGGCCGGTCGCGCGCCCTCGATGGCGGGCAGCGGCCCGGACGTCCCGAAGTACACCGTGCCGGACTCGTCCTCACCGAGTAGCCAGCGGTCGCCGTCCGGTGCCTGCGCCGGCGGGACGAGGACGAGCGCGGGGGCGGGCTCGAACGTCACGAGCGACTCGCCGTCCTGGACGACCACCACGCGGGTGTCAGGGTTCGTCCAGGCGGCGTCCAGCCAGGCGTCGTCGCGGCGGTTCAGCGCGACCCGGTCGAGCGTGCCACGCGCGAGCGCCAGCCACTCCAGGGGACCGTCGTTCACACTTCCCACCGTCCCCCCGTCACCCGGACACACTCGCAGTACTCGTCCCGCACGCGCTAGCCCCTCTGGCACCCGCGATTCCTATCCGGAACCCGGCACCGTTCTAGCGAAGAGCTGTCGCGAGTTCTTCCCAGAGGTACGCGGCGGCTTCGGCGCCCTTGAGGAGCAGCGGTATCTCGACCTTCTCGTTCGGGGCGTGGATGCGGTCGCCGTTCAGGCCGACCGCGACGAAGATCAGGGGTGCTTCCAGAATGTCTGCGAGGTCGGCCTCGGGTCCGCTGCCGCCTTCGCGCGTGAACAGCACCTCCGTGCCGAACGCCCGTTCCATCGCGCGCCGCGCGGCCTTCACGCCGGCGGAGTCGATCGGTGAGAAACACGGCCGGACGCCACCGCCCGTTACCCGCACCTCAGCCTCGACACCAGGCGGGACGTGGTCGGCGACCCACGCGTCGAACGCCATCTGCACTTTGCGGGGGTCCTGGCCCGCGACGAGCCGGAACGAGACCTTCGCGTGCGCCTCGCTGGGCACGATCGTCTTGCCGCCTGGGCCGATGTGCCCGCCCCACATGCCGTTGAGTTCGGCGGTGGGGCGCGCCCAGATGCGTTCGAGGGTGGTGTAGCCCTTCTCGCCGTGCGCGGCGCGGCTGTCGCCCGCGGTGCGCAGCCATTCGTCCTCGTCGAACGGGAGGCGCGCGAACAGTTCCCGCTCCTCGTCCGTCAGCGGGACGACGTCGTCGTAGAAGCCGGGGAGGGTGACGCGGCCGTCGGCGTCGTGCAGGGCGGCGAGCAGGTCCGCCATGGCCTGGAGCGGGTTGGGCACTGCGCCGCCGAACGAGCCGGAGTGCAGGTCGGACGACGGACCGCGCAGCGTGACCTCGGCTTCGGTGAGCCCGCGCATGCCGGTGCACATCGACGGGACGTCCGCGGCCCACATGGTCGTGTCGCTGATGACGACGGCGTCGCAGTCGAGCCGGTCCCGATGGGCTCGGAGCAATTCAGCGAAATGCACCGACCCCGATTCCTCCTCGCCCTCGACGAGCAGCTTGATCGTGACCGGCGGGGCCTGCCGGCCGGACGCGGCGAGCCCCGCGCGGAGCCCGAGCGTGTGGAAGAACATCTGCCCCTTGTCGTCGGACGCGCCCCGCCCGATGAGCCGGTCGCCGTCCTCCACGGGCTCGAAGGGGTCGGTGTCCCACTCGTCCAGGGGCTCTACGGGCTGGACGTCGTGGTGCCCGTAGACGACGACCGCCGGGGCGTCCGGGTCTTCGGCGGGCCATTCGGCGTACACGGCCGGGTGGCCCGGGGTCTCCCAGATCTCGACGGTCGGGAAGCCCTGGCCGCGCAGGTGGTCGGCGAGCCATCCGGCCGACCTCCGCACATCCCCGGCGTGCCCCGGGTCTCCGGAGATGGACGGGATCGTCAGCCACTCCTTGAGATCGGCGACGAACCGGTCCCTGCCGGCCTGGATGTACGCCACAACGTCGTTCACCTGCATGCCCCTTCGCATGTCGTACGGTCGGGCAGAGTCACTTGCGGGCTCCCGATCGCGCCGTCTGGTTCCGGGCTTTCAGGAGACGAGAAACTCACAGTAAAGGATCTCGTTGCCTAGGTCGTGGCGAGGTGGGCGTGGCGTTCAAGAGCATCAGTTCTGTGCGGAGGTTATTGCGCGCGTGTCGTTCGTAGCGCTCGCGGGCCGGGGGCGTATGGAAGAGCTTGGGCAGCGCCAGTAGACCGTTGAGCACTTCGGCCCGTCCGGCGCGGAAGATCTCCTCGGGGACGAACGCGTACTCCTCGCGGACGGCCGCGGCGTAGGCGGCGTACCGGGCGGGATCCGAGCCGAGGATGGCGAGGTCCGCGTCGCAGAGAACCTGGCCGTCGCGGTCGTCGTCCGCCGGCGCGTGCGTGGCGGTCAGCTCGACGAGCCGGACGACCTGGTCGACGTCCGGTGCCGGGAGGTCGGTGTCGGCGAGCATGCGGGCGGCGAGGCGGGCGCTGCGCTCCTCGTTGTCGGCGCGTTCGGGGTCGTAGACGGCGTCGTGGAACCAGGCGGCGAGGCGGACGACGCCGGGGGCGGCGGCGTGCCCGGCGAGCTCGTCCACAAGGTCGAGGACGGCGGTGAGATGCTCGCGAGTGTGGTAGCGACGATGCGGCTCGCCGTAGCGGGCGTCCAGCTCCGTCCCGATATGCCGGGTGTGCGGCCCGGCGAGCGCGACCCACCGGTCGACAAGGTCCATGGCCCCATCCTGGCGGATCGGCCCGCGCGCGGGACACGCGCTCTCACCGTCCTTGCCCATGCGGACGGGCCCCGCCACTATGGTGGGCCTGCGGGTTAGGCAAGCCTTACCTCACTGACCGCGTTGGCGCACGCACTGGAAAGGCCGATCCGTGGCCGTCTCTGTCTACCTGGCCGCCGGGAAGGCGACCGACTCGGTGACGCACGGCTTCCTGCCCGCCGCCGCGCGCATGGGCCTGGACGTGACGCTCCTCACCGATCGTCCGTCCGTCCATGCCGGGACCCACGACGGACCCATCGTCCAATGCGACGTCACCGATTTCCGGGAAATCGTCGCCGTGGTCGGCGATGAACCTGCGGCGGTCTTCTCCAACAGCGACTTCCTGCAAGCGCCCACCGCACTGGCCGCCGACTATTTCGGGCTTCCGGCCAAGGACTGGCGCGCGGCGGCCCGTGTGAAGAACAAGGCCCTCATGCGCCGCCACCTGGCGTCCATCGACCCGGTCTTCTCCGCGGATGCCCGTCGTGTACCCGTGGACGCGCCGTATCCGCTCGTCCTCAAGCCACGCGAAGGCGTCGCCAGCGAGGACGTGTTCCTCGTCCAGGACGCCCTGGAACTGGCCAAGCGCGTCGACGAAATCGCAACGCGCCGGGACGACCCGCTGGTCGCCGAGGAATATCTCCCAGGCCGCCTCTATACGCTCGAAACGCTCGGTGATGGACGGGAACTGCGCGTTCTCGGCTCGTTCCGGACGACGCTCTCCCCGCCGCCCTTCTTCGTCGAAGAGCGCCTTGAGTGGGCCGCCCCACCGCCGGAGACCCCGCAGATCCTTGCGCAGCTCGACGCGCTCGGCATCGGTTTCGGGGCCTGCCACACGGAGTTCGTCGTTCATGAGGGACGCGCGCGCATCATCGAGGTCAATTACAGGCTGATCGGCGACCACTGTGACTTCCTCTTAGCCGATCTACTGGGCGTGCCACTGTTCGAGCAGATACTGACCGTCCACCTAGGCGGCCGCCTCGGCGCCTGGCCAGGCGCCGATCGACGGCACGCCATCGCCGAACCGGTCATCGCGGACCGGCCCGGCACACTGACGGCCGCACCCGGCTCACTTGAGGTGGACGACGGCCCGGTACGGCTCTCCTACCTCCCCCAGCGCGCCGTGGGAGACACCGTCGCCATCACCCGTACGAACCGCGACTACCTGGGCACCGTTCGCGCCATCGGCCCCGGACCGGACGAGGTGAACGCCGCCTTGGCGCGTTTCCGCGCCGCCCACGACTGGACGATCACGTGACCGGCGGAACCATCCCGGAGTTCGCGCACCCGGGCGCCCCGGACGTCGAGAACTCGTTGGCCGCCCGGGTCCTGGACGCGCTCCTACGCGAGAACTACGCGGGCCTACGTCGCTTCGTCGAACAGACCACTCTGCGGCTCCCGCACCGTGTTGTGCGCCTTCTGCGAGCACGGCCCGCGTTCCTGTCCGAGCTCGTCGTGGACCCGGCGCAGGACCTCAGGCTGAGCGACGTCTTCACCGCCGTCCGCGCCCTGGCGGACCCGCGCGACGACACGGCCGCGTTCGAGCGGGAGTGCCTGGACGCGCTGGCGACGATCAAGCTTCATCTCGACGCGCGTCCGGCGGTGCACCGGCGGCTGGCGCGCCTCCCGGACGAGCTGCGCACCGGCCCCGGGACGTTCTACGAGACGCTCGCGGCCTACAACGACCATCCGGTACATCCGACCGGCCGGAGCCGCGCCGGGCTGTCCATGGCCGATCTGAGCCGCTACGCGCCCGAGTTCGCGCCGTCGTTCCCGCTGCGCTGGGCGGCGGTGCGGAATCCGGTGCTCGCCGGAGCGCTGCCCGGCTGGTGGCCGACCCCGTCCGACGTCGGCCTCTCCCAAGGCCCCGGCGAGCTGTTCCCCGTCCATCCGCTGGCGGTGCGGCAGGTGCGCGAACTCCCGGGCGCGGCCCTCGCGCCGGAGCCGTACCTCCAGGTCACCCCCACCCTCTCGATGCGAACGGTGGCCGCCGCGCCGCTCGACCACCTGAAGATGCCGCTGCCGACCGCCACGCTGGGGCTCCGCAACCGCCGCACGATCATGCCCGGCACGCTCGCGGACGGCGCGCTCGTCGAACGACTCCTGCGCGACGTCCTGAGACGGGAACCGGCGCTCCCCGTCCTCCTCGCCGACGAGCAGACCTACGGCCATGCGCAGGACCCTCTGCTCGGATACCTCGTGCGGCGCTTCCCACCGGAAACCGCACGCGCGCACATCGTCCCCATAGCGGCGCTGTTGGCGGAGGCTCCCAGCAACGGCTACGTGGTCGAAAGCTGGGATATCCGGCCGCTCTTCGACGCGTACCTGGCGGTCCTGTTCTCGTGGAACGTCACGCTGTTCCGGTACGGCATCGCGCTAGAGGCACACCAGCAGAACGTCGCGCTGGTCTTGGACGACGCCCCACTTCGGCTACTGGTCAAGGACAACGACGGTGCGCTCATCAACACGTCCAGGTTGCGCGAACGGCTCACCCCGTCCCCCGGCACGGATCCGCGCGACCTCATCGACCACCGCATGACGACCGGCGACGACGAGGCGCTCGCGCGCGTCTTCGTCACCATCACGCTGCATCTGTGCGCGGCGGCCCCCGCGTTCGGCCTGGCCGAGCGCGGCCTGCTCCCCTGGCGCACCGGTCTCACGCTGATCCGCGAACGGCTGGACGAGGCGCTCGGCCCAGAGGACGCGTTCCTGCGCTCCCGCACGCTGGACGCCGGATCACTGCCGGGCAAGGCCATGGTCACCGCCGGAACCCTCGTCGACAAGGCCAGGACAGGCGCGGCCGACATCAACAAGCACTACGGCCCACCGGGACCCAACTACCTACTGGACGCGACGTGCCCGTGACCGGACCCGCACCGACCGATCACGCCGCCCTACCCACTGGACGCGACGTGCCCATCGCACAAACCGAATCCGGGAAATCGGCGGTCTCCGCCGACGACGCCACCTCCACCGCGCTGCTCAACTGCCTGATCCGGGAGGTGTGCGCCCCCGAACAGCAGGTCTGGCCGGACGGCGCCCATCTCCTCGCGCGCCTGCCCCGTGCGGGAGTCGTGCTGCGCACGGGTCTCGCCCGTCCACCGGTGGGCGCGACCTACCGTCTGGCGCCACCGTACGAGGAGCGGTGCGGGGACGAGTGGGTCCGAGCCTCCTGGACGAGGCTGGCGAATCTGGTGGCCGGTGAGCTGGAACTGGCGACCGGCAGCCCGAACCCGGAATTCCTCATCCAGGTGCACGACAGCCACACCGCGTTGGAAGCGATCGCCGCCGCACGGCGCGAACCCTCGCACAACCCCTACATCGACTCTGAGCAGTCTCTGGTGGCGGGTCACCGTTTCCACCCGTCGCCGAAGTCCCGCCAAGGTTCACCGGCCGACTGGCTGCGGTACGCGCCAGAGGCCGGGGCCCGTTTTCGTCCGCTGTGGCTGGCCATCCCCGAGCACTTCATCGCGGAGGAGGGAACGCCTGAGGCGTTCGCGGCCCTGGAGACCTACGGGCCTCGCGTTCCTCGGGGCCGCAAACTGATTCCCGTCCACCCGTGGCAGTTCTCTCTGTTGACGGACCATCCCGTCCTGCAGAAGGCAATGGCGCAGGGGTTGCTGGTCAACCTCGGCCCGTCCGACGCCGAAGCGGTGCCGACGTCGTCCGTCCGAACGGCCTACCTGCCGGACGCCGACGTGTTCTGCAAATTCAGCCTGGACGTACGCATCACCAACTGCGTCCGCAAGAACGCCTGGTACGAGCTGGCCAGCGCGATCGCCCTCAACGACCTGCTGCCGCCCATCTTCAGGAAGCTGAACTCCACGCTCCTCGCAGAGCCCGCGTACCGCAGCGTCACCCTCGCCGACCGCCGCCTGTACGAGGGCCTGGGCGTGATCCTGCGCGAAGGCGTCAAAGCCCTCCCCGGCACTCCGCTCCTTGCGGGAGCGCTAGCCGACCCCTACAGCTCGTCCCTCGCGGACCTGCCCGCCCTGGCGACCCCGGACAGCGCCCAAGCCTGGTGGGACGCCTACGTCGCCCACGTGGCACCACCTGTCCTGAGCGCTTACCTCGACCACGGCATCGTCTTGGAACCTCACCTTCAGAACGTCCTCATCTGCGTGGACGCCGACGGCATGCCCGTCCACACCGCGTTCCGTGATCTGGAGGGGACGAAGCTCACCGCGGGCCGCTGGGACCTGACGCACCTTCCATCCCGCGTCGCAGAAAGCCTCACCTACGCCCCCGAGCGGGGCTGGAACCGCGTCATCTACTGCCTTCTGGTCAACCACCTGACCGAAATCGCGGCCGCGATAGCGGACCTGCACCCACGCCTGGAGAGAACGCTCTGGCTGACAGCGAGAGAACATTTCATCGTCCACGACCGCCATCCCGAGATAAGGGCTCTGCTGGCCGGAGTGCCGCTCCCGGCCAAGGCGAACCTCCGGACGCGCTGGTCCCGTTCGGCCGACCGTGGCGCGACCTATGTCACCGTCCCCAACCCGCTCGCCGCGCCCCGACCGCTATGAAGAAATACGCCCTCAACCTCGACAGGTACCCGGCCTACATCTATGACCTGCGTGGCCTGGAATCACACGTCAAATCCATTCGCGCGGCCATGGGCCCGGCGGAGCTCTTCTACGCCGCCAAGGCCAATCCCGACACCGAGATCCTCCGCACTCTCGCACCCCATGTGGACGGTGTGGAGGTCTCGTCCGGCGGCGAGCTCGCCCATGTCCGAGAAACCCTGCCGAGAACCCGCATCGCGTTCGGCGGCCCCGGCAAGACCACCCAGGAACTGTCTCTCGCCCTTCACGCCGACCGAATCCACGTGGAAAGCCCGAGCGAGCTGACCCGCCTCGCGGCCCAGGGCTTCGCGAACATCCTCCTCCGCGCGAACCTTCCCTTGAGCACCCCGAACGCCGCGCTGACCATGAGCGGCCCGTTCGGCATGGACGAGGACACGCTCGACGAATGCGCCTGCCTACTGGGCGACAACCCCCAGCTCACCCTTCGCGGCATCCACGCCCACCTGGCCTCCGGCCTGGACGCGCCCACCATGCTCGACCTGGCCGACCAGATAACCGAATGGGCGCTGCCCTGGCTGAAGTCCCTCGGGGTGAACAATCCCGAACTGAACCTGGGCGGCGGCATGGCCGTCGATTACGCGTCCCCCGAGTCCCGCTTCGACTGGCAGGCTTACGGAACGGGCCTGAGCATCATCCCCGCGAAAGTCCGCATAGAACCCGGCCGCGCCATGACCGCCTATCACGGCTGGTACGTCACCGACGTCCTGGACGTGAAAACGACCCGGGGTGAGACCTACGTGATCCTGCGCGGCGGGACCCACCACCTGAGAACCCCCGTGACGAAAGGCCACAATCAGCCCTTCGAAACCCTCACCGCGAGCGGCCCCGAAAGCCCTGCCACTCTGGTGGGCCAGCTGTGCACCCCCAAGGACGTGTTCGCACGGGATGTGCTCGTCCCGCCGCTGATCCCCGGTGACATAATCGCGTTCACCATGGCCGGTGCCTACGCCTGGAACATCTCTCACCACGATTTCCTCATGCACCCGAAACCGGCTTTCCACTACATCCGGTGACGCGCGGCTTCAAGCCGGAATGAGTGATCACGGCGGCGGTGAGCCGTGCCAGCGCCAGGATGTGAGGCGCGGACGGCCGGGGAGTTCTCCCCGGCCGGTCGCCCAGAGCAGGGTCGGCCACGGATCGGTGTCGTGTGGCGCGTCCGGGAACAGCCTTTCGAGCACACGCGCGCACAGCGCGGCGGGCGGCTCCCACACCAGGCCGAGGCCCGCTGCCAGGTCATGGGTGTGGACGAGGGTCTCCACGATGCCCATCGCGGCGAACCCCTCCGGATCCGACGCGCCGAACACGTGATGCGCGCGGACGCCGGGCGGCGTGCCCCGCACCATCGCGACGAGCATCCCGCCGCACGCCTCCAGCACTTGCAGAAGGCCGGCGGGCCCGGCCGCACGGTTCGCGTGGACGGCGTTCGCGGGCCCGCCCGGCCTCCGGCTCTCCCACACGAACGGCACCTCACCGTCCATCGGCGGCGCCTTGGGCCCCAACTGCGCCGCGTAGGCGAAGAGGTCGTCGCTCAGATGCTCCGCGGTCTCCCAGCAGGTCCATTCGAGAGACCCCGCCTTGGCGTCCCATCCCTCCGGGGGCGCCTTCCGCAGGGTGGCCACGGCGAGTTGGACGGCCAAGTCGAGATCGTCCGCGGTGACGGCACCGGATGGGCGGGGCATGCCAGGACACTACCCACCCCAGGCCGCTCCCCGGGATCCAATTACTCCGGCCGAGGCGGGCCGGGAAAGCAACCTCGGTCAGGCGGCTCCGGCTCGGTTCTTGGCGGCCATGCAGATGCGGGCGAGGTCGTTGAGCGCGTCGGCGCGGCGCTCGTCCAGGGACCGGCGGTCGCCCGGACCGGCCTCCGCGAGAGTGTCGATGACCAGGGAGAACACGGGCCATTCGGCGGGGCCGATGGCGCCCTGGAAGTCGACGCCGTCCGCAAGGTCGTCGATGTCGAGGTTGCGGGCGAAGGTGGCGAGGGCGGCCTCGGCCGCGACGACGCCGATGCGCATCGCCAGCGCGGCCGGCTCGCGTTCGAGGGAGCGCACACTGTTAGAACCCATGTTCGACAACATAAACCACACGGGTGACACTCGTCGAACGTTTGATCGAAGAGGGTTGAGCTATCCGGCGATCGCCTGCTGGAAAAGGTACGAGTGGGTGAAATGCAGGACATCATCCGGTTTGCTGGGCCGCATCCCGGTCGCGGGTCCGCCCGCCAGCTCGTCCTCCAGCTCCTGTCTGATCCGCGCGGCGACGTCGTCCGGTGTCCGCGAGAACTCCAGCCACGGATCGAGCGGACGGACATAGTCGAACCGCTCGGCCCGTTTCACCTCGGCGCCCGCCGCCGTGACGAGGTCGGTTATCTGCGCCTCGGTGAGCGCGGTGCCGTGCGAGGGGTCGCGGAGCCGCTCGATCCGGTCGGGGTCGCCCTCCAGCCCGTCCGGACGGACCAGGTCGGCGATGATCAGCGCGGCGCCCGGCCGGCTGACCCGGGCCATCTCCGCCACGACCGCCGCCGGGTCGGCGACCTGGTGCAGCGAGAAACGCGTGACGACCAGCGTGAACGACCGGTCGACGTAGGGCAGCGCGGTCGCGTCGCCGCGTGTGAAGGTGACGTTCGTGAGCCCGGCGTGGTCGGCGTCGCGTTTGCCTTCGGCGAGCATCGCCGGGGTGAGGTCGAGGGCCGTCACGTGGCGGACGCGGGCGGCGACCGCGCGGGAGACGATCCCGGTTCCGGCGGCGACCTCCAGCACGACGTCCTCGGGGTCGAGTTCCGGTTCCATGAACCGGACGAGCCGGTCCAGATGCCGGGTGAACGGCACGTTCAACCTGGGGTCGGCGAACCCGGCGGCCTGCTTGGAGAACTCCCGTACGACCCTGTCGTCATGCGTCACCGTCACGTCGCCTCACCTTCCTGGGGGTGGTTGCCCGGATCATCCCCGAAACCACGCATTGTGAACAGGGGTGAGTGAGGCTCATCACGGCCCCAGGCGCCGCGCACCCCCGGTTAGGCGGCGGGGACGGATTCCAGGAGCGCGGCCAGGCCCCGCGCGTCCAGCAGGTCCGCCGGGCGTACGGTGACGTTGGCGCTGACGTAGTGGAAGGCCGCGCTGACCTGGCCGACGTCCACCCCGGCGAGCTCCGCCCACGCCATCCGGTAGGCGGCGAGCTGCACCGAGACGAACCCGGCCTCCTGCGCGGACGGCGGCGAGCCGGTCTTCCAGTCGACGATCTCGTAGCCGCCGCCTGCCGCCCGGAAGACGGCGTCCATGCGGCCGCGGATCAGCCGGTCGCCGATGATGGTCTCGAACGGCACCTCGATGTCGAGCGGCTCCCGCGACGCCCACTCGGACTCCTCGAAACGGGCCCGCAGCCGCGCGAGCTGCGCGTCGTCGGCGGCGCCCTCGTCGGCCGCGCCGGGCAGCTCGTCCGGGTCGAGGAGGCGCTGCTGGCCCCAGCGGCCCTCCAGCCAGGCGTGGAACGCGGTGCCGCGCCGCAGGTACGGGGCGGGTGGGCGCGGCATCGGACGGCGGATCTGCCGGGCCAGCGCGGCCGGGTCGCGGGCCAGCGACACCAGCGACGACACCGACAGGTTCGGGGGCAGTTCGACGAGCAGCCCGTCGCCGCCGCGTCCCCGGTCCCGCTCGGCGAGGAGGAGCTCGACGTCGCGCGCCCACGCCGTCATGCGGCCCCGGTCGGCGTCGGACAGCCCGGAGTGACCGGCCCAGTGCCGCGTCCGTCCGGCCATCTCGTCCTCGACCATGCGGGCCGCCTCGACCACGGCCTCGTACCGCTCGCGGGACGTGCCGTCGGAGCCGCCGCGGTCGCCGGGCGCGACGGGCCACCGCGCCTCGTCGGGGTCGGCGAGCAGCGGGTTCGCGGCGCCCTCCTCCGGCGCGTCGGCCCACTCGGTGACGGATCCGGCGCCCGCCGCGCACACCGCGCGCACCTCCTCCAGGAACGGTGAGGGGCCGAGCGGCCGCCCCGACGCCCCCCACCAGTAGCCGGTGGCGATGAGCAGGCTGGACGCGCGCGTCACCGCGACGTAGGCGAGCCGCCGCTCCTCGCGCAGGTCGCGTTCGGCGCACGCCTCGTCGAACGCGGTGAGGTCGTCCTTCTCCAGCCCGTTCAGCGGCGGCAGGTCGGCGCGGTCGCCGCGCAGCATGAACGGCAGGACGCGGGGGTTCGCGGTCCAGCGGGTGGCGTTCTGCGGCGGCGACGGGAAGATCGACCCCTTGGCCGGGGCGCCGTTCTTCTGCGGGACGTACGACAGGCCGGGGACGACGACCACCGGCCATTCCAGCCCCTTGGACGCGTGGACGGTGAGCAGCTTGACGCTGTTGGTCTCGCCGACCCGTCCGGCCTCCAGCCCGAACTCCTCCGTCTCGGCCGCCTTGAGGTAGGCGAGGAACGCGCCGAGCGTGGGATCCTCGGCGTCGCCGGCGAACGTGGCGGCGGCGTCGATGAAGGCGTCGAGGTCGGCGCGGGCGGTGACGGGGTCGAGCCCGGAGCGCGCGGCGACCTCGATGTCGAGCCCGAGGGCGCGCTCGACCTCGCTGACGAGATCGGGCAGCGGCAGGCCGACCTGACCGCGGAGCACGCGCAGCTCATCGCGCAGGCGGCGGAGACGGCCGTGACCCTCCGGGGAGTAGGCGTCCGGCGGGCCGAGGTCGTCGAGCGCGTCGACGAGACTTCCCGTCTCCTGGTTCAGCTCGCTGACGAGCTGCCGCAGCGGATCGTCCCCCGCCTCGCCGGTCTCGCCGGGCTCGCTGGATTCCTGTGGGGACTCGTCCGGGGGCTCCGGCTGGGACTTCTCCGGTGGGGTGACGTCGCGGGCGGACTCCTGGGCGAGGGTGCGGGCCCGCCGTCCGAGGGCGACGAGATCGCGCGGGCCGAGGCGCCAGCGCGGGCCGGTGAGCAGCCGGGCGAGCGACGCCCCGGCCGTCGGGTCGTGCATGACCCGCATCGTGGCGACGACGTCCTGCACCTCGGGGACGGTGAGGAGCCCGCCGAGCCCGACGACCTCCACCGGGATGCCGCGCGCCTCCAGTGCCCGCCTGACCAGCGGGAACTGCGACCGCTTCCGCGCGAGGACGGCGATGTCGGAGTACTCCGGCCCGTCGCCGACCCGCGGGGCGCCGTCCGGTGACGTCTCGGGGTCGGCGGCCATGAGGGCGGCGACACGTTCGGCGATGCGTTCGGCCTCGTCCTCGACGGTGTCGAACAGCGCGCATTCGACGCGTCCGCGCCCCTCCCTCCCCGCGCCCGGGACGAGGCGCGGCACGGCCTTCGTCTCCGCCCGCAGCTCCTCCTGGATCTTCGCGGCCGCGTCCAGGATCCGCTCGCCGTTCCGGAACGACCGGCTGAGCTGGACGACCGGCGCCGGCACGGGACGTCCCCCGGCGACCGCGGCCTGCAAGGGGAAGTCGTACGCGAACCGCAGCAGATTTCCCGCGCTCGCCCCGCGCCACCCGTAGATGGACTGGCACGGGTCGCCGACCGCCGTCACCGGATGCCCGCCCGTGAAAAGCGACCTCAGCAGGACGAGCTGCGCCTGCGAAGTGTCCTGGTACTCGTCCAGCAGTACGACGGAGAACCGTGACCGCTCGATCATCCCGACCTCGGGATGCTTGTAGGCGATCCGCGCCGCCAAGGCCATCTGGTCGCCGTGGTCGATGACCTCCCGGTCGGCCTTGGCGCGCCCGTACGCCTCGATCAGCGGCATGAGCTGCTCCCGGACGGCCTGTTTGGCGAGGATGTCGCGCTGCGCTTTCAGCGGTTTCTTCAGCGCGGCGAACCGTTCGTCCAGCCATGTCCCGACCTTGCGGACGTCCTCGGCCGTCCGCAGATGCTCCGACAGGTCGCCGGAGAGTTCCATGACGGCCTTCGTCACGGTGTCGGGCTGCCATTCGATGTGGTCCATCGGCCCGTGGTAGGTGTCGACGACACGCGAGCACGTCTGCCAGGCGACGGCCGGTGAGATCAGCCTCATCGTCGGTTCGAGCGCCTCGCGCAGCGCGTGGTCGCCGAACAGCCGGGCCGCGTACGAGTGGTACGTCGACACCATCGGCTCGCCGTCGAACAGCGCCTCGCCGCCGAGCCGTTCCAGCTCGTCGCCGGGGAGCACCTCACGCAGCTTGTCGAGCCGTTTGCGCACGCGGACGCCCAGCTCGGCGGCGGCCTTGCGCGTGAAGGTGAGGCCGAGCACGCGTTCGGGCCGGACGAACCCGTTCGCGACCAGCCACACCACGCGCGCGGCCATCGTCTCGCTCTTGCCGGACCCGGCGCCCGCGATCACCGCCATCGGCGCCATCGGCGCCTCGATCACCCGGGCCTGCTCCTCCGTCGGCTCCGGGATCTCCAGCAGCCGGGCCAGCTCTCCCGGCGTGATCACCCCGCTCCCCCCGCTCCCCCCGAGCTAAGTATCGACATGCGCCCTAGTCTCCGACCTGGCCGCCCTCGTCGTGAACCGGGCAGCAGGAGCGTACGGGACACGTCCGACACTTGTCGTTCGCCCTGGCCTGGAACACCTCCCCGGCCATGCCGGTCGCGACGATCTCGACGAGCTTCTTGGGCCACTCGGGGTCGTCGTCCTCGGCGGGCGGCGGCTGCTCCTGTTCGCGGGCCTTGGCCGTGAACGCGGCCTTGCCGACCTGGACGAGCTTGGCGCCGCCCGGCTCGATCAGCCCGTGCCGCTCGAACGCGCCGAGCATCACCGCGTACTGGTAGACGCCGAGCTGCGGGTGGCGTGCCAGGTCGTCCTTGGGGACGGCGGTGGACGACGTCTTGATGTCGATGATGACGGCGCGGCCGTCCTCGTCGCGTTCGGCGCGGTCGATACGGCCCTTGATGACGACGCGGCCGAGGTCGACCTTGAACGACTCTTCGAGCGCGACGACCTCGTTGGGGTTGTCGCGGTGCCAGGAGAGGAACTTGTCGACCATCCGGCCGGCCTGCTCGCGCTGCTTGTCGGAATACCAGGCGCTGCGGAACTCCAGGTCGTTCCAGATCTCGTCGAGCCGTTCGGCGACGTGGACCTCGTTGACGCCGTCGTCCGCCCCGGCGAGCTCGGCGACCGCGTGGATGACCTTGCCCATGGTGCTGTACTCGTTCGGGCCGCCCTCCTGCGCGCCGACCGCGGACGCGAGCAGCCAGCGCAGCCCGCACGTCGTGAACGCCTCTACCTGGGACGGGGAGATGGTGATGGGCTCGTCCTCGGCGAACGCGGGCCCGGAGTCGGACAGCGCCGTGATGGCGTACCAGTTCTCCGGTCTCGCGCCGCGCACGCCCGCGCGCGCTAGGCGAGCCAGGTGCCCGGCCGCGGCACGCCTCAGCGGTTCTGGACGAGAGGGATCCGAGACCACCGAACGAAGGTCGGCGACCAGTGCGGACAGGGAAAGCCACCGGGTCTTCTCGTCCAGCTGCGATTGTTCGATGGCGCCTGGGAGCAGTTCGTTCAGGAACCGCGACGGACGTTCTTCGGTGTCATCGCCACCTACGGCCGTCACGACGAGCCGTTTCCGGGCCCGCGTCACGGCCACGTAGAACAACCGTCGTTCCTCGTCCAGCATTTTGGCCGCCATGGACGCACCGGCCGCCGCGACTCCCTCCGGCTCGGCCCCAGCGGCGTGCTCCACCAGCTCCTCGATACCGAGCAGCGAACCGCGCAACCGTACGTCCGGCCAGACGCCCTCCTGGACACCGGCCACCACGACCACGTCCCATTCCAGCCCCTTGGCGCGATGGGCCGTGAGAATCCGGACGGCCTCGCCCTCCGGTGCCTGTTCGGCAAGGGTGTCCCCGGCGATTTCCTGGGACGCGATGTTGTCGACGAAAAGGTCGGGCCCCGCCTGGGGAAGCCTGTCGACGAACCGCGCCGCATGGTCGAACAGCGCCACGACGGCATCGAGGTCGCGATCGGCCGCCGCGCCGCGCGTCCCGCCCTTGGCGCTCTGCTCCAGCAGCAGGTCCGCTTGGCCGCTCTCCTGCCAGACGGCCCACAGCACGTCCTCGGCGCTGTCGCCGTTGTGGACGCTGCGTCGCGCTACATCGATCAGGTGCGCGACCCGTTCGGCCGGTGCCCGCACCCTCTCGTGGACGAGAACAAGCTCACGCGGGTCGTTCACCGCCGCGACAAGAAGCTCCCCTAGCGGACGCTGCCCTCCCGACAGTTCCTCCAGGTCGCGCAACGCTCGCTTCAGCCGGCGCATGGCCAGCGCGTCAGCGCCGCCTAGCGGACCCGTCAGCAGGTCTTCTGCGACGACCTCGTCCAGGAAGCCCTTCTTCAGCGCCGCCCTTAGCAGGACAAGGAACGGCCGGACGGCGGGCTCACCCATGAGGGGAACTTCGTCACCCGCCACGACCACCGGCACACCGGCCTGGGCCAGTGCCCGCCGCAGTACCGGAACCTGCCGTACGGCGCTGCGCACGAGCACCGCCATCCGCGACCAGGGAACACCGTCGAGGAGATGCGCGCGGCGCAGCTCGTCCGCCACGAGCGCCGACTCCTGGCTCTCGGAATCGGCGATCACGGCACGTACTTCGCCCTCTTCAAGCTCCTCAAGCGGGCGCAGCGCGCGATGCTCGGCGGCGGTCGCCGACCCCGCGGGCAGGCGCCGGGCGATCCGCCGCGACGCCGTCAGGATCTCCGGCCCCATCCGGCGGCACGTCTGGAGCGCCACCACGGACGCGGGGTCGCCGTCCAGCGTGCGGAACCGGTTCGGGAACTCCTGGATGCCGCGCACGTCGGCGCCCCGGAACCCGTAGATGGACTGATCCGGGTCACCGACGACGATGAGGTCACGGCCGTCTCCGGCGAGGTAATGCAGGAGGGCTTCTTGCGCTGGGTCGGTGTCCTGATACTCGTCCACGAACACGATGTCGTAGGCGTCCTGCTCCCGGATGCGCACTTCTTCGTCCGCGAGCATGCGCGCGGCGACGTGAATCAGCTCGCCGTAGTCGTAGGTGGGGACGGGATCGAGCGCGAACCGGTCCGCGTACCGCTCCATGAATTCGCCTATGGCGGGCCAGTCGTCACGGCCGCGCATGCGTCCGAGCGCGACGAGGTCTTCTCCGAAGACGTCCCGCTCTACGGCACGCAAGGTGAAGTCACGCAGTTCTTCGGCGAACCCACGTGTAGCCAGAGCGGCCCTCAACCGCTCCGGCCAGCCGTACGCACCGTCCGCCAGTTCCCCCTCTAGGAACCGCCGCACTTCCAGTAGCTGCTCAGGCCCTGAAAGCAGGCGAGGCGCTGGTTCTTCGTCAAGGACGGCGTCCCGGCGGAGCAGCGCGTAGGCGTAGCTGTGGAAGGTGAGCGCCAGCGGTGTCCGCGTCGTCCGGTGCAGGCGGCCGGTGATCCGCTGCCGCAGCTCCCCGGCCGCCTTGCGGCTGAACGTCAGGACGAGGACGCGCTCCGGGTCCACGCCGCGGTTCTCGATCCGGTCCACGACCGCCTCGACGATCGTGGTCGTCTTCCCGGTGCCGGGCCCCGCCAGCACGAGCATCGGCCCGCCGGCATGCTCCACCACCCGCCGCTGCTGCTCGTCGAGCACGGGCGGGACGGCCCGCGCGGGACCCGCGCGGCGTACGAGACGGTAGGAAGCAGACGGCACAACAGTTCATTGGAACAGATCAGCGGGGCGGTTCTGACCACAACGCACGCATGTCGCACGAGAAACACCACGGCGCGAGGCTGCCGGAGGTGACGCAAACCGCCGGAAGGTGGCGGGACGGGCTCAGGACGGCCCCGTCCAGCGGGCGCGGGACAGGTCGACGCGGCGGCCGTCCGGGCGCAGCGGCGTGCCCTCGGCGCGGTAGTGCTCGTGCGCCTCGATCTCGTGACCGCTCGGCGGGCGGCCGTCCGCGCGGATCACCCGCCACCACGGCACACCGCCCCCGTACAGCGACATCACGCGCCCGACCTGCCGGGGCCCGCCGCCCCATCCGATCAGCTCGGCGATATCGCCGTAGGCGAGGACCCGGCCGGGAGGGATCCGCTCCACCGCGTCCAGGACGGCCTCGGCGTAGTCATCGGGTTCAGGCGGCATCCGGTGATTCTCGCGGTCTCAGGAGGGCGGCATGAGCGGCGGGGAGCCATCAGACGACTCCGACGCCGCGTCAGGCGGTTCAGACGGCTCCGGCCGCTGCGGATCAGGAGCCTCGGATGGCGGTCCACTCGGCGAAGACGACGGGCCCGGCCCGCCTGGCCCGGGCGGACCAGCCGGCCCGGCTGGTCCGGGCGGAGGCGGCATAGAGCCTGGTGGGCCGTACGGCGAAGGAGGCGGCGGGCCGCCGAGCCGAGGCCCTCCCGGAGGCGGGAAGGGACGTGGACCGCCCATCGGCGGGCCCGCCATCTGCCCCATGGGCGGCCCCATGGGCGGACCCATCGGCGGACCGCCGGCGGGCTGGGGGTGGCGGCGGTGGAACGTCCTCGCGATCGCGCCGGCGGTGACCGTCCCGCCGATCCCGGCGAGCACCAGACCGACGATCAGCGGCACGACCCAGCCGGGCCGCTCGATGACCTCCACCGGTCCGGGGTCCTCCTCCCCGAACCGCTGACCGGCGGGCTTACCGACAGATTTGCCCGCGGCGGCCAGCGTGTCGGCGGCCGACAGCGCGCGCGGCGCGTGCACCTCGCCGAACCCGACCTCGGAGTCGTAGCCGCCGGACGGCCCGTGCCGCGCGCTCTGGATCAGCGCCTGCGCGACCAGCGCCGGCGCCATCTTCGGGTGCTTGGCACGGATCAGCGCGGCGATACCGGACACGAGCGCGCTGGAGTCGCTGGTCCCGCCGCTGGCGAAGTACTTGCCGCCCGGGGCGGCGACGGGCACGTCCACGCCGGGCGCGGACAGCAGCACCGAGTAGTTGCGGTTCGAGAACGGAGCCCGCGCGTGTCCCGGCTCGGTCGCGGCGACCGCGATGACGCCCGGATAGGACGCGGGGTAGGAGTACGGCGCGTACCCGTCGCCGTCGAGAGCGCGCTCGTCGTCACCGTCGTTGCCGACCGCGGAGACCACGACGACGCCCTTGCCGATGGCGTAGCCGATCGCGTCGCGCTCGTCGGCGACCTCCTCGTCCTTGCCGAGCGAGAGGTTGATGACGTCGGCGCCGTGGTCGGCGGCGTAGCGGATGCCGCGCGCCACGGCGGTGTCGGCCCGCTCGGACGTCCGGAAGCGGATGTAGCTGTCGTCCTCCGGCTCGCCGATCGCGCGGATCGCGAGGATGCGGGACTCCGGCGCGACCCCGATGACGCCGGAGCCGCCCCCCGAGCCGTGGCCGTGGCCCGCGATCAGCGACGCCATCCCGGTGCCGTGCAGCCGCGCCGGCTTCGTCCCGGCGTCGATCTCGGCGAGCATGTTGGGCCCGGTGGTGACGGAGCCGGTCAGGTCCGCCTGCCCGGCGTCGACGCCGGAGTCGACGACCGCCACGGTCACGCCCTTGCCCTTGGTGACCTTCCAGGCGGCCTTCGCGCCGAGGAGGTTCAGGATGGGCTGCTGCCGGTCGCGGACGATGTCGGCGTGCGCGGGGACGGGCACCAGCCACGTCCCGGCCAGGGCCACCGCCGCGCACACGGCCCCCACCGCCCGCGTCCGCCGCGTCCGTCGCGTACCGCCCGCCTGGTGGCGCCCTGGCATCGGTGCTCCCGCCCCCGTCAGCATTCCCACTCGGGTTTGTCGCAGTCCGGCAGGGACTTCGCGGCCATCGACCGCGCGATCGCGTGCCCGACCTGCGGCGCGACGACGAAGGGCTCGCCTGGCCGCGCCTTCTTGATCGCCGTGGCGGGACGGCCGTCGGTCTGGCCCGATGTCGTCAGCACGACGTACGGGCCGCCGCGGTCGATGGTGCGGTCCTGGCGGGCCGGGTCGTTGAACCGGGCGGACGCCGTCCCGGGGAACGCCGCCGCGCGCAGCGCCGGACGCACCGTGCCGCTCCCGTCCGGGCCCTGCGAGCCGGGCAGCTCCTTGTACGCCTTGTCGGCCTTCCACGAATCCGCGAACACCACCACGCCGACCGTGACGACGATCCCCTGAAGCTGATCCACGTACGTGGCGCGCAGGACGGCGCGGCAGCCGTGCCTGCCGATCGTCTTCGCGATCTCCTCGTCGACGGCCTGCGCGCAGCCGCTGTCGGGGACGATGCCCGTCCGGGCCGCGTACTCGGCGTGGCCCGTCTGCGGACGATAGGTGACCCGTTCGGGGAAGACGCGTTCAGCCGGCCAGGCCTGCCACCGGCGCGCCACCTCCTTGTTCGCGGCCAGTTGCAGCTCGGCGTTGGTCGGCTCGCGGTTGAGGGTCGTCCACGCGCCGGTGAGCGAGACGCCGGTGGTGACCAGGTAGCAGCATCCGACGACGAGCGCGACGACCATCCATTGCCGTGCGCGCAGCCCCAGCACCGTCACGGACGGCGGCCCAGGCGGCCCCGGTGGCCCCATCAGACCCGGCGGCCCCACGTGGGGCATGCCAGGCGGACGGAAGGCCATCCCCGGAGGACCACTCCCGGGCGGACCAGGAGGGCCGCCCGGTACTAGACCGGGAGGCCGCCCCCCAGGCATACCGGGAGGACCACCTCCAGGCCCACTGGGCGGACCACCCGGAGGCCCACCGGGAGGCCCGCTCGGCGGCCCACTCGGCGGACCGCCGGGCGGTCCGGGCGGCCCGCCCGGACCGCCTGGAGGCGCACCGGGAGGAGTACCCCCGGGCGCACCGGCGTGGCCGCCCGCGGGCATGCCGGAGGGACCACCGGCGGGCGTGCCGGGCTGCTGCGGGGGCCGCGGCGGGGGCGGCTGCTGGGAGGGGGGCCGGAATGCCACAAGAGTCAAGATTAGCTTTGCTTCGCGACATTCCGCCCTGACATTGGAGTGAGGAGCCCGTCCGGGACGCCGAACGCCCGGGAATGCCGCAGCACATGGCAAGGTTGTGCGGTGAGAGAGGACGAAGGCGTCCCGCCTAGTCACGCGTCAGCACAGGAGCACCCACCGTGTCGTTGCCACCTCTGGTCGAGCCCGCAGCGGAGCTCACCCGCGACGAGGTCAACCGCTACTCGCGGCACCTGATCATCCCCGATGTGGGGATGTCCGGGCAGAAGCGCCTCAAGAACGCCAAGGTCCTGGTCGTGGGCGCGGGCGGTCTCGGCTCCCCCGCTCTCCTCTACCTCGCCGCCGCGGGCGTGGGCACGCTCGGCGTCATCGACTTCGACGTCGTGGACGAGTCCAACCTGCAGCGCCAGATCATCCACCGGCAGTCGTCGCTGGGCAAGCCGAAGGTCGAGTCCGCCGCCGACACCGTCCGTGAGATCAACCCGCTGATCGACGTGGTCGTGCACAACACCGCGCTCGACCGCGACAACATCATGGACATCTTCTCCGGCTACGACCTGATCCTGGACGGCACCGACAACTTCGCCACCCGCTACATGGTGAACGACGCCGCCGTCCTCCTGGGCAAGCCGTACGTCTGGGGTTCGATCTACCGTTTCGACGGCCAGGCGTCCGTGTTCTGGGCCGAGAACGGCCCGTGCTACCGCTGCCTCTACCCGGAGCCCCCGCCGCCCGGCATGGTCCCGTCGTGCGCCGAGGGCGGCGTGCTGGGCGTCCTGTGCGCGTCGATCGGCTCCATCCAGGTGAACGAGGCCATCAAGCTCCTCACCGGCATCGGCGAGCCCCTCGTCGGCCGCCTGATGATCTACGACGCCCTGGAGATGACGTACCGCTCGGTCAAGGTCCGCAAGGACCCGGAGTGCGTCCTGTGCGGCAAGAACCCGACGCAGACCGAGCTCCTCGAAGACTACGAGGCGTTCTGCGGCGCCATCTCCGACGAGGCCGCCGAGGCCGCGCAGGACTCCACGATCACCGTCACCGACCTCAAGGCCATGCAGGACCGCGACGACGACATCTTCCTGGTGGACGTCCGCGAGCCCAACGAGTACGAGATCGTCTCGATCCCCGGCGCGACCCTCATCCCCAAGGGCGAGTTCCTGAACGGCGCGGCCCTGGAGCGCCTCCCGCAGGACAAGAAGATCGTCCTGCACTGCAAGTCGGGCGCCCGCTCGGCCGAGGCCCTGGCCGTCGTCAAGAACGCCGGCTTCTCCGACGCCGTCCACGTGGGCGGCGGAATCCTCGCCTGGGTCAACCAGATAGACCCAAGCCAGCCCAGCTACTAACACCCACCCCAAAGCCCCCGAACCCATTCCACAGGGTTCGGGGGCTTCTCCTCGCAACCCCAAACACCCAGCCAACCCGCGACGCGGAGCCGCTGCCCCCGGTGGAGCCTTTCAAGGGTCAGGGCAGGTCGACGCTGAGCTTGTAGATTCTGGTCGTCTGGTGCCGCCGAGCGCCATGCCTTCGACGTTGTCGAGCAGCGGGTTCAACTGGGGCTGTTTGGCGGGCGCCCCGGCGGTGGGGCAGTCGACCAGGCCGGCCAGGTGGTCTTTGTGCAGCCAGGCGTCCTCGGAAGTGGATCCCCCTGGGCCGGCCTCAGGGGATCAAGCGCGGCGTGTTCGAGAGGTGCGCCAGGAGTGTGGTCAGATCGCGGATCGTGTCGGGGCCGTGTTTGGCGGTGAGGGTTTTTTCGTGGGCGCGGGCCAGGGATTCCAGGCGGGCGAGTTTTGTGCGGCCCCGGTCGGAGACGTGGACGGAGACGCGGCGCCTGTCGCGGGACGAGTGGGAGCGGTACAGGTAGGCCGAGTCGGCCAGCGCGTCGACTATGCGGGTGAGGGTGGGGTGGGGGATCTCCACGATGACCGCGAGTTCGCCCATGGAGATGTCGTCGGCGCCGGCGAGGGCGCGCAGTACCCGCCACTGCTCGACGGACGTGTTCTCCTCTTCGAGGAAGGTGCCCAGGTCGCGGGCGAGGGCGCGCTGGGCGCGGGTGAGCAGGTCGACGAGTTCGGTGCTCGCCGTCCGGTCCAGAGTCGTGTCGTGCCGCTCGGCCACGCTGTGCCCTCCCTCGCCCGGCCGCCCTGCCGCGAGCATACTTGCCAGGTCATGGACGGTTCAGCGGTACTGCGGGACAGCATGGAGCTGTCGGTCTCGGGGCCGGACGCCGCCGTGCTGCGGCTCGGCTGCTGCTGCCGCTGTCGGGGCCGCTCGGGCTGACCGGGCCGTCCGGGCTGAGCGCGGCGTGCCTGGCCGCGTCCGAGGTCAACGCGGGTGGCGGGGCCGCGGGGCGCGGGGTGGAGCTCGTGCCGGTGGACGCCGGACGGTCGCCGGGCGCGGTGGCGGCGGAGGCGCGTTTCCTCGCCGGCGCGGGGTTGGTGGACGCCTTCGTCGGGTTCCACACGAGCGACGTGCACCGTGTCCTGGACGTCGCGCTGGCCGGGAGAGTGCCCTATGTGTTCACACCGCCGCACGAAGGGGGACCGCGCGGGGAGGGTGTGGTGCTGCTCGGCGACGAGCCGGGGCGGCAACTCGGCCCGGCGGTGGGACGAGCGGCGGATCGCGCTGGCGGAGCGGCATCGGGCGGCGTTCGGGCCGGACGGCCCGGTTCTCGACGCCTACGCGGAGGGTTGTTACGACGGCGTCCATCTGCTGGTGGCGCTCGCCGTCGCGGGGGTGCTCGACGCGCGGCGGGCGAAGGGGGCGTCGGCCCGGCTCCTCGCGAGCGCGGGCGGTGTCGGGGAGGCGGAGGTGCGGCGGGCTTGGGCGGGGGCGCCGCTCGGGGCGCCGCGGACGGGCGGCCATCTGGCCCGGCGGACGGCCTGGACCTCAGGGTGATCACCCGCCTGCGAGATCTTTTCGTCCAAAAGCTTTTCATTTGAAAAGAATGATTCTAGGCTGCGCGCTGGACCGCGAGGCCAGGTATTCCTCGCGGCGGAGGAGGACGACCGTGACCGTCGAGGAAGCGCGGCCCGAGGGCATCGAGCGCTACGGGTACACGCAGGAGCTGCGGCGATCCCTCGGCTTCCGAGACCTGGTGGTCTACGGGCTTGTCTTCATGGTGCCGATCGCGCCGTTCGGGATCTTCGGCAGTGTCTTCGAGGGCTCGGGCGGCATGGTCGCGCTCGCGTACGCCGTCGGGATGCTGGTCATGCTGTTCACCGCCGCGTCGTACTGGCAGATGGCGCGGGCGTTCCCGATGGCAGGATCCGTCTACACCTACGCCGGGCGCGGGATCGCGCAGCCGGTCGGGTTCCTGTCCGGCTGGATGATCTTTCTCGACTATGTGCTGGTGCCGGCACTGCTGTACCTGATCGCGGGCGTGGCGATGAACTCGCTCGTGCCGGACGTCCCGGTGTGGCTCTGGCTGGTGGGCTTCGTCGTCCTCAACACGGCGGTCAATTTCTCCGGCATCGAGATGACCGCGCGGATCACCCGCGTCATGCTGGTCGCCGAGCTGATCGTCCTGGCGGTCTTCCTGGTGGTGGGCGTCGTCGCGCTGGCGCAGGGCAAGGGCCACGACGGCGGCGGGTTCGCCCCGCTCTACAACGACGCCACGTTCTCGTGGAGCCTGGTGTTCGGCGCCGTGTCGATCGCGGTCCTGAGCTTTCTCGGGTTCGACGGCATCTCGACGCTGGCGGAGGAGAACCGCGAGTCCGCCCGCGCCATCGGACGGTCCATGGTCGCCGCACTGCTGCTGGTCGGCGTGCTGTTCATCGTCCAGACGTGGGTGGCGTCGCTGCTGGTGGCCGACCCGGACAAGCTGATCTCGGAGGGCGACCCCGGGGGCACCGCCTTCTACGACGCCGCCGACGTCGCGGGCGGGGTGTGGCTGGCCAAGCTCACCGCCGCCGCCACGGCGATCGCGTGGGGCTTCGCCAACTCGCTGGTCGCGCAGGCCGCGACGTCCCGGCTGCTGTACGCCATGGCGCGGGACCGGCAGCTCCCCCGCTTCCTGGCCAGGGTGGACGCCAGGCGGCAGGTCCCCGTCAACGCGACGCTGCTGGTCGCGGCCGTCTCCCTCGTCCTCGGCCTCTACATGGAGCGGCGCGACGACGGCATCACGCTGCTCAGCTCGCTGGTCAACTTCGGCGCGATGACGGCGTTCCTGACGCTGCACGTGTCGGTCGTCGTCCATTACGTGGTCCGCAACGGCAGCCGGAACTGGTGGGCCCACCTGGTCGCGCCGGTGATCGGCTTCTGCGTCCTCGGTTACGTGGTCTACAACGCGGACGTCGCCGCGCAGGAGCTCGGGTTCATCTGGCTCGGCATCGGTGTCGTCATCCTGCTCGTGCTTCTGGCGTCGCACCGGCGTCCGACGCTGGCGGGCATCGCGGGCGACAAGGACGACCGCACCGGGTGACTCCCCGTGGGTCAGCCGCCGTGCAGGATGACCTGCCTGAGGTGCCGCGACATGTGGCGGTGGAACTCGCCGCGGTCGTTGGACCGCGGGAACGGCTCGTCCGGGACGGGGACGCCGAGGAACGCGCAGAGCGGCTCCCAGCCCTCCTTGACGTCGAAGACCAGCAGCCGCTCCCGCGGGACGGCGGCCTTCACCTCCGCGATGTGCCGGTCGAAGGCGCTCAGGGCGTGGTCGCGGTCGTCGATGCGCCCGTCGAAAGCGCGCTCCACGATGCTCGACTCGACCAGGCGGGGGAAGTCGGCGAGGGCCGGCGACCGCCGCGCCACCAGCCACCGGACGAGCCGCTTGCGCGGCGACGGCCGGCGTCGCTCCTCCAGGATGTGGTTGAAGATCGTGGACGCGATGCTGTCATACCACCGCTCCCGGTCGCGGACGGTCAGGATCACCTTCGCGTCCGGGTAGTGGTCGGCGAGTTCCCGCCAGTACGACGCGGCGGGCCAGTCCACCGCCGACCCGTAACCGGCGAAGACCTCGTCCCAGTCGGTGCCGCGGCCGTCCTCCCTGCCGAGCCAGTGCCGGATCCGGTGCGGCTCCGCCATGACGCCCCACATGTGGTAGCACGGGCCGAAACCGAGCAGTTCCAGCGCGGTCTGGAGGGAGGCCGTGCCCGTCCGTCCGAAGCCCGCTCCGATGACCTTCATGGCGACTCCGTTCTGTACCTGCTGCACTGGGTCTTCTCCGGGGGGTCAGCGGCCGCGGAGGATGAGGCTCGCCAGGCGGCGGGGACGTTTGCGCTTCCAGGCGGCGCGCTCGTTCGACTGCGGGAACGGCTCGTCCGGGACGGGGACGCCGAGGAACGCGCACAGCGGCTCCCAGCCCTCCTTGACGTCGAAGACCAGCAGCCTACCGGCAGGGATCGCGGCCTTCACCTCCGCGATGTGCTCGTCGAAGACGCGCAGGACATGGTCGCGGTCGTCGATGCGCCCGTCGAACACCCGGTCCATGACCGTCGTCCGGGCCATGCGGGGGTAGAGGGCGAAGTCCGGCGACCGCCGCGCCACCAGCCACCGGACGATCCTGCGCCGCAGCGGCAGCCGCCGTTCGGCGAGGGCGGTGGCGAAGATGGTGGACGCGACGCTGTCGTACCACCGCTCCCGGTCGCGGACGGTCAGGATCACCTTCGCCTCCGGGTAGTGGTCGGCGAGTTCCCGCCAGTAGGACGCGGCGGGCCAGTCGATCGCCGACCGGTACCCGGCGAGGACCTCGTCCCAGTCGGCGGCGCCGCCCTCCCCGATGTCGAGCCAGTGCCGGACGCGGTGCGGCTCGGCGATGACGGTCGACATGTGGTAGCACGGGCCGAAGTCGAGCCGTTCGAGCGCGGCCTTCAGCGAGGCCGTGCCCGTCCTGCCGAAACCCGCGCCGATCACCTTCATGCCGACTCCGTTTCCGCTCGTCCGCCTCTGATCAACCTATGATCCTGGCCGCTTACGTTCGCATTGACGCATCGAATTGTGAGCGGAATCGAGGAGTCGGGCAATGGGTCTCTTTCCTGGATCGGTTCTGGACGCGCTGCGCGAATCGCCTGGAACGGCGGCATTCGAGCATTCCGGACGGGTCGTCACCCGCGCCGAGACGCTGTGGCTCATCGGCTCGCTGGCGGCCGGTCTGCGGGACGCGGGGCTCGGCCCGGGCGACGGGATCGCCGTCCGCACGACCGTCACGCCGGAGGCGTTCGCCGCGCACATCGCCGCGCACGTGGTCGGCTGCCGCGTCGTCGGCGTCCGGCCCGGGTACGCCGCCGGGCAGCTCGCGCACGTGCTCGGCATGGGCGTCGACGCGCTCCTGGTCGACCCGGAGTCCGCGTCGCCCGATCTCCTCGAAGCGGCCGGTGAGGTGCCGGTGCTGTCGCTCGGCGGGCCGTGCCCGGGGGCGGTCGACCTCCTGGAGACGTCGCGTGGCGGTTCACTCGACGTCACGGCGCGTCCCGGAGATGTGGCCCTGCTGGCGTTCACCAGCGGCAGCACCGGACGGCCGAAGGGCTGCGCGGTCACCTACCAGGCGTTGAGCGAGCACTGGGCGTGGCAGCCGCGCGCCTGGGGCCCGGTCGCCGCCGGGCTCGCCGCGGCGTTCGAGCGGTACATGCTGTTCGGGACGCTGGCCAGCATGGTGGTGTTCGAGTTCGTCGCGCCGTGCCTGCTGGGCGGCGGCACCGCCGTGATCCCCGAGGACGACGGCCGCCCGCTGTTCCCCTACGCGATCGAGCGGTACGGGATCACAGGGTCGATCGTGACCGTCCCGCGGCTGGGCCAGATGCTCGACGTGCTGCGCCGCGACCCGGCCACCGACGTGCGGAGCCTCCGCGCGCTGATGGTGTCGGGGTCGCCGCTCGGCCCGCACCGGCTGGAGGAGGCGGTGGAGCTGCTCGGGCCGGTCGTCTACAACGGGTACGGGCAGACGGAGGCGGGGTCGGTCTCGATGCTGACGCCCGCCGACATCGCGGCGGGCCGGCTGACATCGGTCGGCCGTCCGCATCCGGGCGTGGCGATCAGCGTGCGCGACGACGGCGGCGCGGAGACCGCCCCGGGACGGACGGGCGAGATCCACGTGCGGAGCCCGGCCATGATGACGGGTTACTGGGGCGACCCGGAGGAGAGCCGCGACACGCTGCGGGACGGCTGGATCCGCACCCGCGACCTCGGCCATCTCGACGAGGACGGTTTCCTCCACCTCGACGGCCGTGCCCGCGACGCCGTCATGGTCAACGCGATGGTGGTGTACGCGGGGCCGATCGAGCGGGTCCTGGCCGGGCATCCGGACGTCGCCGAGGCGTACGCGGTCGGGGCGCCGGACGAGGAGACGGGCGAGGCCGTCCACGCGTTCGTCGTCCCGTCCGCCGCGCGCCGCCATCCGAAGATCCTGGACGCCACCGTGCTGAAGGAAACCGTGCTGAAGGAAACCGTGCTGAAGGAACTGGCGGCGCTCGTCCACGACGAGCTCGGCGAGGACAGCGTTCCGCGGACGATCACCGTCGTTCCCGGCGTGCCGGTCGCGCCGAGCGGCAAGCCCGACAAACGGGCACTCCTCAAGATCAGCCGGAAAAGGCGGCACGGCGGTCGTCTCTGATCAATCTCTGAGATTCGGCGCCTTGACTCGGGTTGACCGTTCAATCACATCATCGTCGTGGTGGAGGGTGTCGTGGCGAACCAAATCCTGGACTACCTGGTGATCGGCGCCGGTCCCGCCGGCCTGCAACTTGGCTACCTCCTCAAGAAGTCGGGACGGAGGTACCGGATCCTGGAGGCGGGCTCCACGCCGGGGACGTTCTTCCAGACGTTCCCGCGCCACCGCACCCTCATCTCGAACAACAAGAAGCACACCGGGACCGACGACCCGGAGCTCAACCTGCGGATGGACTGGAACTCGCTGCTCTCCGACGACCCGGAACTGCTCTTCACCCGCTACAGCGACCGCTATTTCCCCCCTGCCGACGAAATGGTCCGCTACCTCGCCGACTTCGCCGACCGGACCGGCCTGAACATCGCCTACGGCACCCGCGCCGCCGCCATCACGCGAGACGAGCAGGGCCGTTTCGAGGTCGTCGACGGCAGCGGCGCGTCCCACCGGGCGGAGCGGCTGATCATCGCCGCCGGCTTCACCCGGCCGAACGTCCCGCCGATCCCGGGCATCGAGACCGCCGACCTGTACGGCGACCACTCCACCGACCCGGCCGAGTACCTGGACAAGCGGGTGCTGATCCTCGGCAAGGGCAACTCTGCGTTCGAGACGGCGGAGAACCTGATCGAGACTGCCGCGGTGATCCATGTGGCCGGGCCGCGCTCGGTCCGGCTGGCGTGGCGGACGCACTTCGTCGGCCATCTGCGGGCCACCAACAACAACTTCCTCGACACCTACCAGCTGAAGTCGCAGAACGCGATCCTGGACGGCGAGGTCAGGCGCATCGAGCGGCAGGCGGACGGCGGCTACCTGGCCACGGTGGCGTTCACCCGGGTGGACGAGGTCACCAAGGACATCCCGTACGACCGGGTGATCGTCTGCACCGGCTTCCGGCTGGACGCGTCGGTCTTCGGCGCGGGCGCCCGCCCGGAGCTGACGATCAACGACCGGTTCCCCGCGCTCACGCCCGCCTACGAGTCGGTCAACGTCCCCGGCCTGTACTTCGCCGGGACGCTGACCCAGTCGCGCGACTTCAAGCGCGGGACCAGCGGTTTCATCCACGGCTTCCGCTACGGGACGCGGGCGCTGCACCGGATCCTTGAGCACCGCCACCACGGCTCGCAGTGGCCGGGCGAGGTGCTGACCACCGATCCGAAGGAGCTGGCGGCGGCGGTGCTGGCCCGGGTGAACCGCAGTTCGGCGCTGTGGCAGCAGTTCGGCACGCTCGCCGACATGATCGTCCTGGACGACGCGGGCGGGGCCCGCTACCTGGAGGAGGTCCCGGCCGACTACCGGGACGCGCCCGTCTCCGCCGCCGGGCCCGGCGGCTTCTTCACGATCACGCTGGACTACGGGCCCGACCACGACAAGATCGACCCGTTCGACGTCTCGGTCGCGCGGATCGCGCAGAGCGACTCCGGCAACGCGCACGAGGGCCACTACCTGCACCCGATCGTCCGGCATCACCGGGACGGCGCGGTGACGGCCGTCCACCACGTCACCGAGAACCTGGAGAACGAGTGGACGTCCGAGGAGGTCCACGTCGAGCCGCTGCGGGCGTTCTTCGCCCGGCAGACCGCGTCCACCCCGGTCTGACCATGCGCCCATCAGACCCCCCGCCGACCGAAGCGCGGCCGGCGCAGCCGCAGCCGCTGGCGAGCGTGCGGGAGTTCGAGGCGGCCGCCCGCGAGCGCCTCGACCCGGTGCACTACGACTACTTCGCGGGCGGGGCGGGCGACGAGGTCACGCTGCGCGCCAACGAGTCGGCGTTCCGGCGGCTCGCGCTGCTCCCCCGCGTCCTGCGCGGCGCGGAGAAGCCGGAACTGGGCGTCACCCTGCTCGGCGACGCGCCGGGCGGAAGCGCGTCCATGCCGGTCCTGATCGCGCCGACCGCGTTCCACCGGCTCGCCGACCCGGAGGGCGAGCGGGCGACGGCGCGGGCCGCCGCCGCCACCGAGACGATCATGATGGTGAGCATGGCCTCGACCGTGGCCGTCGAGGACGTCGCCGCCGCCGCGCCCGGAGCCCGGCTGTGGTTCCAGCTCTACGTCCAGCCGGACATGGCGTTCACCGAGACGCTGGTCAGGCGGGCGGAGGCCGCCGGCTGCGGCGCGCTGGTCGTCACGGTCGACTCGCCCGTCTTCGGCACCCGCGGCCGGGACGAGCGCAACGGCTTCCACGACCTGCCCAACGGTCTGACCTGCGAGAACATGCGCGACGGTGACCGGGTCCGGCCGATCCTCTTCTCCCCCACGATCACCTGGGACCATGTCGCCCGGCTCACCGAGCTGACCTCGCTCCCGATCGTGCTGAAGGGCGTGCTGCACCCGGCGGACGCCCGCACGGCACTCGACCACGGCGTGTCGGCGCTGATCGTCTCGAACCACGGCGGTCGGCAGCTCGACACGGTCCCGGCCACCGTCGACGTCCTGCCGGAGATCGTGACCGCGGTGGGCGGCGCGGCGCCGGTGCTGCTGGACGGCGGCGTCCGGCGCGGCACCGACGTGCTGAAGGCGCTGGCGCTCGGGGCCGCGGCGGTCGCGGTCGGGCGTCCGGTGGTCTGGGGCCTGGGCGCGGACGGCGAGAGGGGAGCCGTCCGCGTCCTGGAAATCCTGCGCGCCGAGGTCGAGGAGGCGCTGGCGCTGTGCGGGCTGGCGTCCGTCCGCGATCTGGAGCCGGGCATGGTGCGGTGGCTGGGCGGACGGGCGGGACGGCGGCTGGGGCGGTCATGGTGACGGCGCTGATCGTGGCGATGGCGGCGGTGGCCGTCGTGCTGAGCCTGCCGTGGTGGCTGCCCGGCCGGATCGTGGCGCTGCGCGGCCGGCTGTTCGCGCGGATCAACGGCGACGAGGGCATCCCCGTCCCCGGCGACCTGGTCGGCCTGGAACGGTTCAGGGAGGTCTACGGGCACCCGGCGGCGGGCGGCCGGAGCAAGGGCGCCGCGCTGTCGGACCTGTTCTGGTACTGGCTGTCGCCGGGCGCCCACGTCCACCAGGAGCACCTGGAGGCGGGCGAGCGCTACGACGAGGTCGCCCGCGCCACGCGCCGGTTTCTCGCCGTCCCGCGCGCCGAGGCCGAGGAGCTGACGCTCCGCTGCGTCTCCGGCGTCCTCCACGAGCAGGCCCCGCGCAGGGGGACGGGGCGCGGCGACGCGGCCCGGCTGGTGCGGCTGCGCGACCTGATGATGCCGGTCTGGGCGGAGGTCTACTACGAGCTGGTGTTCGGCGAGCCCTGCCCGCGCGAGGCGCGCGACCTGATCGTCGGGAACGCCGACGACGTCGTCACCTCGCTGAAGTGCTGCGGGCTCCGGCACATGGACCGCCGCCACCGCCTGACCCGCTACCTCGCCGGGCGGCTGGACGATGTCCGCCATCCGCTCCCGGCGGGCCTGACCGACGAGGAACGCGCCTACTACCTGCAAGGAACGTTCTTCAACACGGCGGTCGTGCAGATGTCGGAGGCGATGGCGCACCTGCTGATGGTCCTCGCGCGGCACCCGGACGCCGCCGCCGTCGCGCTCACCGGCGACGACCGCGCCTTCGACGCGGTGATGCAGGAGACGTTCCGGCTCTACCCCCTGTTCGGCGTCGCGCACCGCATCACCACCGGCGACATCGACCTCGACGACGGGACGTCCATCCCGGAGGGGTCGGTGCTGTGCTTCGGCTACCCCGAGTTCCACCGCGCCGGGTTCGACGACCCGGGCCGCTTCGACCCGGACAGGTTCCGGGACGGGCCGGCCGCCAGGGAAATGAACCACATCCCGTTCGGCATCGCCGCCAACCGGCCCTGCCCGGCCTGGCGGCTGGCGCCGATCACGATGCGCGTCGCCGCGCGGGAGGTGCTGCGCCGGTACGCGCTCGCCTCGTCCGCCGCGCACACCAGGTCGATGCCCAACCGCGGGCCGTGCCTGCTCATCCCCCGCCACGCTCCCCTGACCCGGCGGGCCTGGACGCACCACGCCGCGCTGCGGTTCATGTGGACGCGCGACCGCGCCGAGGACGTGTGGCGCAGCCTCGTCCAGCTCGTCCTCGGCACCTACATGGTGTGGGACGCGCGGCGGCAGCGGCTCTGCGAACGCCACTTCGCACAACTGGAGGCCAGCCATGCTTCATCTCGCAGCGGCACCCGTTGAAGACCCGAACCTCGAGCTGGCGCTCAAGGTGTTCCCCGCCCTCATCGTCATCCTGATCGCCGCCGGGGTGTGCGGCCGCCTCGCGCTGACGGTCGGCCAGCCGCGCGTCCTCGGCGAGATGGTCGCGGGCGTCCTGCTCGGCCCGACGCTGTTCGGGGCGGTGTGGCCGGACGCGCAGGAGAAGGTGTTCCCGGACGAGGTCGTCCCGATCCTCTACGTGGTGAGCACCATCGGGCTGACCCTCTACATGTTCCTCGTCGGCGCGGGCCTCGACCACGGCTCGCGGACACCGGGCGAGGGACGGCAGGCGTCGCTGCTGGCGCTGTCGGGGATCCTTCCGGCGATCATCCTCGGCTTCGCCGTCGGTGCCGCGTTCTGGGGCACCCTGTCGCGCGACGACGTCGGCCGGTGGGAGTTCGCGCTGTTCATCGGCGGCGCGCTGTCGCTGACCGCGTTCCCGATGCTGGCCAGGATCCTGTACGAGCGGGGCCTGGAGAACTCCCGGCTCGGACGGCTGTCGCTGCTGGCCGCGTCCATCGACGACGCGGCGGCGTGGTGCCTGCTCGCGATCCTGTCGGCCTGGCATCTCGGCACCGGCTCGGGCGACGCGATCCGCACCATCGGGTTCTCGGCCGTGTTCGCGGCGGTGATGCTGCTGGTCGTCTCGCGGCTGCTGCGTCCGCTCGGCCGGGAGGTGGCGAGGACGGGCACGCTCGGCCCGACCGCGCTCTACATCGTGATCATCGTGCCGCTCATGGCGGGCTGGGCCACCGACTGGATCGGCGTCTACTCGGTGTTCGGCGGGTTCGTCGCCGGGCTCGCCATGCCCCGCGACCCGGCGTTCCGCGAGGCGGTGCACGCCCGGATGATGGGCGTCGTCTCGACGCTGCTGCTGCCGGTGTTCTTCGCCTTCTCGGGGCTGAACACCGAACTCGGCGGCATCACCGGCGCCACCATGATCCTCGCCTTCGTCGCGATCATGGTCGCGGGGTTCTGCGGGAAGTACTTCGGGTGCGCGCTGGCGATGCGCGGGCTCGGGTTCGGCTGGCGCGACTCCTACGCGGTCGGCGGGCTGATGAACGCGCGCGGCCTGATGATCCTGATCTTCATCAACATCGGGCTGGCACAGGGGATGATCACCCGGGAGCTGTTCGCGATGCTGGTGCTCGTCGCGGTCATCACCACCGCGGGCGCCGTCCCGCTCTACCGGCTCGCGCTGCCGGAGCGGCTGGAACGCGAGCGCCTCCCGGACAGGCCGGAGCCGGAGCCCGTCGCCCGGGCCGCCTGACACCCTCCCGACGGCCGCTCGGCGGGCTCCCGGCGGCCGCCCGGCGGGCCGCCGCACCGGAAGGTGGTGATCGACCCATGACGGCTCAGGTGCCCACTCGGTTCAAATTTAAAGAAAATTGTCCAGTACTGTCCGGACCGCTGGTGGTCCACCGAAAGCGGTGGGAGCGTTGGACCGTGGCCGATCCAACGGGCCCCGGCGACCCGCCACGCCGGCTGTTGATCGTCGAGGACGACCGCGAGCTCGCCCGGATGCTCGCCGGTCTGTTCGCCGAGCAGGAATACGCGGTGGACCTCGCGGCCGAGGGCCAGCGGGGTCTGCACCTCGGGCTGAGCCGGGACTACGACGCGCTGATCATCGACCGCGGGCTGCCCGTGCTCGACGGCGTCGAACTGCTCAGGCGGCTGCGCGGACGGGCCGTCACCGCCCCCGCGCTCCTGCTCACCGCGTACGGGTCGCTCGCCGACCGGGTCGCCGGGCTCGACGCCGGCGCCGAGGACTACCTCGTCAAACCGTTCGAGATCGACGAACTGCTCGCCCGGGTCCGGGCGCTGCACCGCCGCCATCTCGACCGGGCGCAGGTGCTGCCGCTCGGCGCGGGCCGGCTCGACCCGCGGTCCCGCCTGGTCAGCCTGCCGACCGGGGAGCACGTGGAGCTGTCCGGCCGGGAGGCGCGGCTGCTGATGGCGCTCGCGACGCGTCCCGCCCAGGTGCACACCCGGGCCTCGCTGCGGCAGCGGGTGTTCGACGAGGCCCGGACGGAGTCGATCGTGGACACCTACGTCTACTACCTGCGCGCCAAACTCGGCGCGGACGTCGTCCGCACCGTGCGCGGTGTCGGCTACCGCCTGGGCTCACTGTGAACGAGCGGGACGTGCTCGACCCGGACCTGCGGCTGCTGGACCGGGCCCGCCGCCGCGTCACCGTCTCGGTCGCGGCGGCGGCCGTCCTGCTGATCGGGGCGCTCGGCGCGGCCGTCTACCGGGGGGCGGCGCCGCGTCTCGACGCCGCCGCCCGGCGCAGGCTGCTGCGGACGCTCGCCGCCGCGGAGGCCGCCGGCGTGCCGCTCGCCCTGCTGACCGGCCGCCTCATCGCCCGCCGGACGCTCGCGCCGCTCGCGGACGCCCTCGCCCGCCGGCGGCGGTTCGCGGCCGACGTCGGCCACGAGCTGCGCGCCCCCCTGACCCGCCTGCACACCCGCGCACAGCTCGCCGCGCGCCGCCTGCGGACCGGCACCGACGCCGCCGCGGACATGGACCGGCTCGTCACCGGCACCCGCCAGCTCGGCGAGATCGTCGAGGACGTGCTGGAGTCGGCCAGGCTCGGCCGGGCCGCCGCCCCGGCCGCGCTCGGTCCGGTCGACCTCGGCGCGCTCGCCGACGAGCTGGCGGCGGCCGAGTCGGCGCGGGCGCTGGAGCGCGGCGTGACGATCGAGGTCGGGCGGGACGGCCCGGACCGCCCGGTCGTCCGGGGCTCGGAGCCCGCGCTGCGGCGGGTGCTGTCCGCGCTGGTCGACAACGCGCTGCGGCACACGACCCCGGGCGGGCGCGTCAGGGTCACGGTGTCCTGCGCGCGGGGGACGGTGGAGCTCACCGTCCGCGACGACGGCGACGGCTTCGACCCACGCGACGCCGAGCGCCTCTTCCGCCGCTACTTCAACGGCTCGACCGGCGGCTCGTCCGGCGAGGAGGCCGGCGGTTCGGCCGGCGGCGCCGCCGGCCGCTCCTCCTCAGGCGCTCTGGGTGGAACGTCCGGATTCGGCCTCGGTCTCGCGCTCGCCCGCGAGGTGGTGGACGGTCACGGCGGCACGATCAGCGCGGACGGCCGTCCGGGTGCCGGTGCGGTGTTCACCGTCCGCCTCCCCGCGGCCCCTTACCGATGTGGCTAAAGCGCTTGTGATCTGTCTCACCCACCGGGAACACTGAACCCAATTCCACCCCCCGCGCCGCTCGCGCGTTTCCGATCGTGCGTTTCTTGGAGGCAATCATGTCCGCGCAGGTGATCACCGATGCGGAGGAGGCGCTCGGGCATCTGGAACAGCTCACCGCCGAGCTGCGCTCACGCGGCTGGACGGTCGAGGTGGCCGCCCCGCACGACCGCCGCCCCTCCGCCCTCGTCGCCGACCCGCGGACGCCGGCGCTGAACGAGAACGTCATCGCCGCGCGGGAACGGCCGGGCGGCGGCTGGTCCTACTTCTACGCCTGGGGCGAGCACATCGGCTCCTGCGCCGACCCGGCGGCCGCCGCGGCCGCGCTCGACCGCGTCCTCACCACCCGCCGGGACAACTGACCCGCACCCGCCGAGCCACCCCGTCCGCGCCGTCCGCCGAGGCTTCCGCTCCGCTCGGCGCACCGCTGCCGCCTCCCGCCGACAGGCGGGTGACATCTCGCGCCCGATGGGCATGATCGTGAGCCACCGAGCGCGGGCACCGGGCCCGCGAACGGTTCCCGCAAGCTCCCGCTACCCGGAGAGGATCGTCATGCGATCACCCGTCCGCGCCGCCGTCCCGCTGGCGGCGGCAGGCGTCGCGCTCGTCACCCTCGCCGCCCCGGCCCTCGCCGCCCCGGCCCTCGCCGGCCAGGACAGGATCGAGGTCAAGGGCCCGACCTACGTCTACGACCAGGCGTACAAGGACGTCAAGACCAAGATCACCGTCGTTCGCGACGAGGGCTCGACGAGCGTGCTGCTCCAGGCGTCCGGCTTCCCGGCGGACGCCGCCGGCAAGGTGTTCGGCGTCCACGTGCACGTGAACCCGTGCGGGCCGAAGGGCGAGGACGCCGGCCCGCACTACATGAACCCCGACGGCTCCCACGACCTGCCGATGGAGCAGATGGAGATCTGGCTCGACGTCACGGTCGCGAAGGACGGCACCGGCCACTCCGGCGACGTCGTGCCGTGGCGGGTCGCCGAGAAGGCGGCCGGATCGGTCATCATCCACGCCCTGCCCACCGACCCCGCCACCGGCGGCGCGGGCGCGCGGAACCTCTGCACCACGGTTCCCTTCTGAGCACCGGGACACACCGGTTCGCGGCCGCAAGCCCAGGTCTGTGCGGGGTCAGGCCGACTTGCGGCCGCGTCCCTTCGCGGGCTCCTTCTTCTCCGACCCCGTCCCGGACTTCGAGGACGACGACTTGCGCGCCGCGGTCTTCTTCCCCGAGGACGCCGAGGACGACGCCGCCTTCCCCTGCTTCTCGCCGCGGCTCTTCTTCGCCGCCTCGACGCTGGCGCGCAGCGCGCTGAGCAGGTCGGCCGCCGGCTCCTCGGCGGCCTCCTCGGCGGGCCGCGCGACCTCCCGCCCCTCGACCTTGGCGTCGATCACCGCCTGGAGCGCCTCCCGGTAGGCGTCCTTGTACTCCGACGGGTCGAACTCGCCCTCCATCGACTCGATCAGCGAGGTCGCCATCGACAGCTCCTGCTTGCGGACCTCGATGTCCTCGTCCAGGAACGGGAAGTCGGCGGTGCGGACCTCGTCCGGCCACAGCATGGTCTCCAGGACGAACACGCCCTCCCGCACCCGCAGCGTCGCCAGCGACTCCCGCTGCCGGATCGCGATCTTGACGATCGCGACCTGCCCCGAGCTCTCCAGCGCGTCCCGCAGCAGCACGTACGGCTTCGCGCCCTGCGCGTCGGGCTCCAGGTAGTACGACTTGGCGAAGTAGATCGGGTCGACCTCCTCCCGCTCCACGAACTGCAGGACGTCGATCCGGCGGCTGGACGACAGCGGAAGGTCGGCGAAGTCCTCGTCGGTCAGCACGACCATCTCCCCGCTCGGCAGCTCGTACCCCTTCGCGATGTCGGAGTACGGCACCTCCTCGCCGTCGGCCGTGCAGACCCGCTTGTACTTGATGCGCGCCCCGTCCTCCCTGTGCACCTGGTGGAAGCTGACATCCCGCTGCTCGGTCGCCGAGTACAGCTTCACCGGTATCGTCACCAGCCCGAACGAGATGGCGCCCTTCCAGATACTGCGCATGACCAGTCCTTACCCAGTGCGTTCAGGCCCCTAGCCTCGCAATCGCGTTCGATTTGCGCCACATCGGCCCCTTGATCCTTTTCCGTTGGGCGGGACCGGGTAAGACGCCGGTATGACCATGCCGTGGCCCGTTGAGCCGATGATGGCCGCAACCGGGGACCTCCCCTCCGACGGCGAAAGATGGGGTCTGGAGCTGAAATGGGACGGCGTCCGCGTCCTGTCGCACGTGTCCGCCGACGGCGTCCGGGCGGGCGGCCGGCGCGGCGGCGACGTCACGAGCCGGTACCCGGAGCTGTCCGCGCTGGCCGACCTCCTGCCCGACCACGACGTGATCCTGGACGGCGAGGTCGTCGCCTTCGAGGACGGACGGCCCAGCTTCGAACGCCTCCAGCGCCGGATGCACGTGGCCCACCCCGACCCGAGACTGATCCGCGACGTCCCCGTCAGGTACGTGGTCTTCGACGTCCTGTACCTGGACGGGCACCTCCTCTACGACATGCCGTACGCCCAGCGCCGCGCCCTGCTGGCCGATCTGGACCTCGCCGGGACGGGGCCGGTCGAGGTGCCCCCGTACCTGCACGGCGGCGACACCGACCAGGTGGACGAGCTGCTCGCCTTCACCCGCGAGCAGCACCTCGAAGGGCTGCTCGCCAAGCGCCTGACCTCGCCGTACCGTCCCGGACGCCGCGTCGACTTCTGGCGCAAGGTGAAGAACTTCATGACACGCGAGGTCATCGTCTGCGGCTGGAAGCCCGGCAAGGGCCGGCGCGAAGGCGGCGTGGGCTCGCTGCTGCTCGGCGAGTACGACGACAAAGGCGGGCTCGGCTTCGTCGGTCACGTCGGCACCGGCTTCTCCGACCGCGCCCTGGACGAGCTCTACGAAACCCTCTGGCCCCTGCGCCGCGCCACGAGCCCGTACGACGAGGCCGTCCCGCGCGAGTTCGCCCGCGACGCCCAATGGGTCGAACCGCGCCTCGTCGGCGAGGTCGCCTACAGCGCGCGCACCAGGGACGGCCGCCTGCGCTTCCCGTCCTGGCGCGGCCTGCGCGACGACAAGGACCCGCTGGAGGTCACCAGTGAACAGTGACCCGGGGGAGGCCCCGTGAACGCCAAACGCACGAACGTCGAGGTGGACGGACGTCAGGTGTCCCTCTCCAACCTCGACAAGAACCTCTACCCGGAGTTCACCAAGGGCGAGGTCATCGACTACTACGCCCGCATAGCCCCGGTGATGCTGCCGCATCTGAAGAACCGCGCCGCCACCCGGATCCGCTGGCCGGACGGCGTGGACGGCCTCAAGTTCTTCGAGAAGAACGCCCCGTCGCACACCCCCGGCTGGGTCCGGACGGCGACGATCCCGACGCCCGGCAGTTCCACCGGCCGCGATACGCTCGACTTCGTCGTCGTGGACGACCTCCCGACGCTCGTGTGGTGCGCCAACCTCGCCGCGCTGGAACTGCACGTCCCGCAGTGGAGGCTCGGCCCGCGCGACAAAGTGCACAACCCCGACCTGGTGGTCTTCGACCTCGACCCGGGCGCCCCCGCGACGATCGTGGAGGCGTGCGAGGTGGCGCACCTGCTCCGCGACCTGCTCGCCGAGGACGGCCTGGAGTCCTACCCGAAGACGAGCGGCAAGAAGGGCCTGCACCTGTACGTCCCGGTCAAGGAGCCGAAGGACGCCGAGCGGACCTCCGAGTACGCCAGGACGGCCGCGCAGCGCCTCGCCGACGAGCACCCCCGCCTCGTCGTCGCCAAGATGGACAAGCGGCTCCGCAAGGGCAAGATCTTCGTCGACTGGAGCCAGAACAACCCCGCCAAGACGACCGTCGCGCCCTACTCGCTGCGGGCGGCGAGCCGTCCGTCCGTGTCGGCGCCCGTCACCTGGGACGAGCTGGGCGCCTGCGCGGACGCCGCCGACCTGGCCTTCGGCCCCGCCGAGATGCTCGACCGCGTCGACGACCACGGCGACCTCCTGGAGCCCCTGCTCAAGGACCACCGCCCCCTCCCCTGAGCACCGCCCGCCCTGGTCTGCCGGGGTCGAACGCCCTATGTGGTCGAACAGGCACTCTCCGCCGCCGCGTTCCGCCACCATGTCAGAGGGGACACCACGCGGCCGGGAAGGAAGAACGAAGTTGTCGCAGAACCATCACTACGACGCCGTGGTGCTGGGCGGGGGAACGGCGGGCGAGCTGGTGGCGTCCGGCCTCGCCCGCGCCGGCCGGGACGTCGCGCTCGTCGAGAACCGCCTCGTCGGCGGGGAGTCGCCGTACTTCGCGTGCGTGCCGTCCAAGTCGCTGCTGCTGTCGGCGCGGCGCGGCGAGACCTGGGAGATGGCCGTCGCGCGGCGCGACGAGCTGACCGGCCGCCGCGGCGACGACCCGGCGGTCGCGCGGATGGCGGAGGCCGGCGTGACCGTCCTGCGCGGCCGGGGCCGCGTCCTCGAACCGGGCAGGGTCGCCGTGAACGGAACCGTCCACGGGTACGGCGACCTCGTCGTCTGCACCGGCAGCGAACCGGTGATCCCGCCGATCGACGGCCTCGCCGACGTCCCGGTGTGGACGAGCGACGAGGCGCTGTCCGTTCCCGACCTGCCCCGCCGCCTGGTCATCCTCGGCGGCGGCCCGGTCGGCTGCGAGCTGGCGCAGGTGTACGCGGCGTTCGGGTCGCAGGTGTCGGTGATCGAGGCGTCCGGACGGCTGCTGACCGCCGAGGCGCCGTTCGCCGGGGAGGTGCTCGCCGACGCGCTCCGCCGGGTCGGCGTCGACCTGCGGCTCGGCGCCGCGCTCGGCAACGTCGAGCGCAAGGACACCGGGCTGCGGCTGTGGCTGTCGGACGGCGGGACGCTCGACGCCGACCGGATCCTCGTCGCCACGGGCCGCCGCCCCCGCGTGGAGGACCTCGGCCTCGAACAGCTCGGAATCACCGTCTCCCCCGGCCAGGGCATCCCCGTGGACAACACCTGCAAGGCGCGGTCCGACGCGGGCGGCGTGTGGGCGGCGGGCGACGTCACCGGCGTCGCGCGCACCACCCACGCGGCCCGCTACCAGGCGCGCGTCGCGCTCTCGAACCTTCTCGGGCACCACCGCGAGGCCGACTACCGGGCGATCCCCCGCGTCGTCTACACCACGCCGACCGTCTACTCCGTGGGCGTCACGCCGACGCGGGCCGCCGAACTCGGCATAGACCTCCGCACCGCCGGGTACGACCTCGCCGCGACGGCCCGGGCGGCGGTCGAGGCCGACGAGCGCGGCCGGGTCGAACTGTACGCCGACCGCTCCCGCGGACTGCTGATCGGCGCCGCCGCGGCCGGACTCAACGCCGAGGAGTGGATGAGCGAGATCACGCTGGCCATCCGCGCGGAGACGCCGCTGAGCCTGCTCGCCGACGTCGTCCACGCGTTCCCGACCCTCGGCGAGTCGGTCGAGGCGCCGCTGCGGGAACTGGCCGGACACCCGTGAGCCAGTCCCGGCACGACGCGGAAGGAGGACACCGCAGATGAGCGAGACCGACGACCTGGAGCACCCGGCACCCGACACCGAGGCCGGCGCCACCAGGGAGGCCGACGAGGCCGACGCCGCCGAGCAGCGCGCCGCGCTCGACGAGGACGAGGGCCCGCGGGAGTGGTTCGCGCAGGTCCCTGATGACGTCAACGAGGCGGACGCCGCCGAGCAGCGGCGCGAGGTGCGCCTGGACGAGGACGACTACCGCTGAGGCGCCCGCGGGCGGCACGCCGGGCCCACAGATGGGAAAGTCGCCCGAAGATCCGGTTGGAGATGCCCCCGGCCCTCCGCCGGAAATACACTGACCTGCGTGAACCAACGTCGGCGGGCTTTGCCCGTGACCGGCGGAGTTACTCACGCGTAGGATGATGGGAATGTTCCCGCGCGGCGGACGCCCCCCCATCCGCCGCCGCACATATCGGTGATCGGAGAGTGTGGTGACCGCGACCCCGGACGCACGCCCCCGCGGCACGAGGCTGCCGCGGCTGGCGCGCCGCAGGCAACTGCTCGGCGCCGCCCAGGAGGTGTTCGTCGCGCAGGGGTACCACGCGGCGGCGATGGACGAGATCGCCGAGCGTGCGGGCGTCAGCAAACCCGTGCTCTACCAGCACTTCCCGGGCAAGCTGGAGCTGTACCTGGCGCTGCTGGACGAGCACGCCGAGGCCCTGGTGAAGATCGTCCGCGAGGCGCTCGACGCCACCACGGACAACAAGCTGCGCGTCCAGGCGAGCATCCGGGCCTTCTACGACTTCGTGGCCGGCGACGGCGAGGCGTACCGCCTGGTCTTCGAGTCCGACCTGCGCAACGTCGCGCCCGTCCGGGCCCGCGTCGACCGCGCCAACCAGCAGTGCGCCGAGATGATCGCCCAGGTCATCGCCGAGGACACCGACGCCCCGAGCGACGAGGCGCACCTGCTCGGCATGGGCCTGCTCGGCATGGGCCTGGTCGGCATGGCGGAGGTCAGCGCCAGGTACTGGCTGTCCCAGCACCGCCCCATCCCCAAGGACACCGCCGAGAAGATCATCGCCCGGCTGGCCTGGCGCGGAATCTCCGGCTTCCCCCGCGCCGGCGACGCGTAGCCCGCCGGGGCCGGGCCCGGCTGTTTCACCCTGGGCCGAACCCCCCGACGGCGCATCGGCTGCTTCGCGTGCGAACATCGGGAGGGGCCCGCCGGTGGTCGGCGGGACGTGATGGACGACGGGAGCATCGCGTGCAGGTTCGCATCGGCGTGCAGAACGTTCCGAAGGAACTCGTGGTCGACACCGACCAGTCGGCCGACCAGGTACAGGACGCGCTGTCCGACGCGCTCGCCGAGCAGCCGCGCGGGGTGTTCGTCCTCCAGGACCGCCGCGCCGGACGCGTCGTCGTCCCCGCCGAACGGCTCGCCTATCTGGAGATCGTCGAGGACGAGCAGCGCAGCGTCGGCTTCGGCACCCAGTACACCTGACCGGCACCCGGCACCCGGCACCCGGCACTAGGCACTAGGCACTAGGCACCCGGCGCCTGGCACCCGGGCGCACTGACCGGGGTTTGACCTGCGCTTTGTTTGGTCCCGGCAGCACGGGCACACCGATCTTCGACCACGGGCCTCGGCCCAACGGAAGAAGAATGGATGATCGACATGCTCACGACGATCCTCTGGTTCATCGTCGTCGGTGCCGTCATCGGAGCCTTGGCACGGCTGCTCGTTCCGGGACGAAACCCGATCGGCGTCGGCCTCACCATCCTCGTCGGCGTCGCCGGCGCGATCCTTGGCGGGGTCATCGCGGACGCGCTCGGCGCGGGCACCCTCATCGCCGTCGTGTTCGCCGTCCTGATCGCCGCGCTCGGCGTGGCCACGCTCGCCTCGGCGAACACCCGCGGCCACGGCCGCTGGCGCGGCCGGGGCGGCGGACACGGCTGGCGCCCCCGCCGCCGCACCCACTACTGACCCTGAGAACCCCGGGCCCCCGCCACATGGCGGGGGCCTTCGCCGTGCTCATGTCCGGATGTGGCCGCCCCACCGGGTCCGCCGACCGGCTCGGCGGCCTCCCCCGCGGGCCCCGCGCGCGAGGGATACGCCCTGGCGGGCAAGGTGCGGAATAGATCAAACCATGCAAACGTTGAGTAGGGTGATCGGCTATTGGTGTATGCAATCAACGGTCGGTACACTGCGTCGCGGAGTGTGACCGCACGCAGTCACAGCGAGTGACTGCTTTCGACCCCTGACTGCGGTCGCCGAACGATTTTGAGCAACGGCTGGTCCCTCCCGCGCGAGCGCGCGGCCACAGGAAGAGCGATCGGCGGGCACGCCCGGAAGGCGCCGCCCACCGATGTGCCGCGCCGCACCCGGGAGCGGAGACCCCGCATATTGGAGGCTGAAAGCCCTGACTACCTTTCGTGAACTCGGGGTCGTCCCCGAGATAGCAGATGCCCTTGAAGCGGAGGGCATCGTCGACGCGTTCCCCATCCAGGAGCTCGCCCTGCCGATCGCGCTGGGCGGGCACGACATCATCGGCCAGGCCCGTACGGGCACCGGCAAGACCCTCGCGTTCGGCGCCGCGCTGCTGCAGCGCATCGAGCACGGCGGCCGCGCGCCGCGCGCGCTCGTCGTCGCGCCGACCCGCGAGCTGGCCCTCCAGGTGACGGACGATCTGCTGGTCGCCGGCGGCAAGCTCGGCACCCGCGTGCTGTCGGTGTACGGCGGCCGCGCGTACGAGCCGCAGATCGCCGCGCTGCGCGAGGGCGTGGAGGTCGTCGTCGGCACGCCGGGCCGGCTGCTCGACCTCGTCAAGCAGAAGCACCTCGACCTGTCCCAGGTCGGGATCCTGGTGCTGGACGAGGCCGACCGCATGCTCGACCTCGGCTTCCTGCCCGACATCGAGCGGATCATCGAGCGGATCCCGGCCCAGCGGCAGACGATGCTGTTCTCCGCGACCATGCCGGGCGAGATCGTCGCGCTGTCGCGCCGGTACCTGACCCGCCCGACCAACGTCCGCGCCGAGTCGCACACCGAGTCGGACGCGACGCCGCAGGTCGTCCAGCACGTCTTCCAGGCCCACCAGATGGACAAGCCGGAGATGCTGGCCCGCCTTCTGCAGGCCGACGGCCGTGGTCTGACCATGGTCTTCTGCCAGACGAAGCGGGCCTGCGACCGGGTCGCCGCCGACCTGGCCCAGCGCGGCTTCGACGCGGCCGCCGTGCACGGCGACCTCGGGCAGAGCCAGCGCGAGCGGGCGCTGCGCGCGTTCCGCAGCGGCAAGATCGGCGTGCTGGTCGCCACCGATGTCGCCGCCCGCGGCCTCGACGTCGACGACGTCACCCATGTCGTCAACTACGAGTGCCCCGACAGCGCCGACACCTACGTGCACCGCATCGGCCGGACCGGCCGGGCGGGCAAGGAGGGCGTCGCCGTCACCCTGGTCGACTGGTCCGACATCGTCCGCTGGAAGCTGATCAACGGCACGCTCGACCTGCCGTTCGCCGACCTGGAGGAGACGTACTCCACGTCTCCGCACTTCTTCGCCGCGCTCGGCATCCCCGAGGGCACGAAGGGGCGCCTGCCGGCGGAGCAGCGGCACGGGCGCGCCGGGCTGGACGCCGAGGAGCTGGAGGACATCGGCGAGACCGGCAAGGTCCGCAGCAGCCATGTCCGCGACCGTGACCGTGAGCGCCCGCGGCCTCGCCGCCGTAAGCGCAACCGGTCCCGGACCCGCGCCGGCAAGCCGGTGGAGGCGACCGCGACGGAGTCGGAGGCCCCGGTGGACGACAATGTCGTCGACGCCGTCGCCACCGAGCGCAAGCGCAGCCGCGGCCCGCGCCGCCGCACCCGTGCGGGCAAGCCGTCCACGGCCACGGCCACGACCGACACCGCCGAGTCCCAGACGGCATAATCGACGGAGCCGACCGCGAGACTCCGCTCAGTCTCGCGGCCTCCGTCGCCTCCGGATCTTCCGCCGCTGCCCCGCGTCCGCTATCCGCCGTCGCGCAGCTTCAGCGCGATGGTCGGGTGGTCGGTCACCAGCACGGCGACCCGCGGGTCGCGCAGGAACCTCTGCATCACGGGTTCGGCGTTGACCGTCCACACCATGGCGGGGATACCGGCGCGCCCGCACTGCCGGAGCACCCCCACGCGGGCCAGCCGGTGGTTGACGGCGACCATGTCGGCGCCCGCCTTCCTGATGAGCCGCAGCGGCGCGAAGTCGTGCGCCGCGCCGCGCTCCCACAGGTTGCGTCCCACCGACAGCGCCGTCCGGACGCCGGGGAAACTCTTCTTGATCTCCACGAGCGAGAGCACGTCGCGGGTGGTGACGACGAAGCCGTCCCGCCCGAACGCCTCCACCGCCAGCGCCACCGTCTCGTGCTCGGTGCCGCGCTCCTTCAGGTCCAGGTGGCCCTGCGCGCGGCCCCCGATGATCCGCATGGCCTCCTCGACCAGCGGGATCGGGCGCGGCGACAGCTCCTGCGCCCGCTCGTAGGACAGGCGTTTCAGCGGCAGCCCGGCGAGATCGGGATCATGGTGGACGACGAGCCGCCCGTCCCCCGTCCGGCGGATGTCGATCTCCACGTACTCGGCACCGGACTCGACGGCCTCGGTGAGGCCCGTCAGGCCCGCTTCGTCGCGGCGATGCGCGGAGACGGCAGGCTTCGGACGCACCCTGCGACGCTATCACCGCAAGATTTCCAGCCCAGCCCCGCCGTGACGCATTGACTATGGTGGTCACCTGTGAGTACGCCCCGGTTCCTGAAGCTGCCCCCCGGCGTTCGCCGGACGACCATCGAGACGTCCCGCGGCCCGTTCGCCGCCCTGGAGGCCCTCCCGGGATCGGGTGTGCCCGAACGCAGTCCCGCCCTCCTCGTTCCCGGCCTCACCGGCAGCAAGGAAGACTTCCTCGCCGTCCTCCAGACGCTCGCCGCGTCCGGCCGCCGGGTCGTGTCGATCGACATGCGCGGCCAGTACGAGACCGTCGGCCCGGACGACGAGTCCGCGTACACCCGGGCCGCGCTGGGTGAGGACCTCGCCGTCCTCCTCGAAACGCTCGGCCCCGACCCGGCGCACCTCGTCTGCCACTCGTTCGGCGGCCTGGTCGGACGCGAGACCGTCCTCAGCGGCCGGGTCGGCCCGGCCTCGTTCACCCTCATGAGCTCGGGCCCGTCCGCCGTCACGGGCCAGGCGGCGACGAAGGCGGAGTTGCTGCGCGACGCCGTCCCGGAGCTCGGCATGCAGGCGATCTGGGAGATCGCCCTGGAGCCCGACTACACCAAACGCGGCGTCCCGCAGGACATCATCGACTTCATCAAGGCCCGCACGCTCGGCAACTCCGAAACGGGCCTGGTCCGCATGGCCGACGGGATCCTCACCGCCCCGGACCGCGTCGACGAACTCGTCAAGCACTGCGCCGACACGGGCCTGCGCGTCCTCGTTCTCTACGGCGAGGACGACGACGTCTGGCAGCCCGCCGCGCAGGCGGCGATGGCCGAGCGGCTCAACGCGTCCAAGGTCGTCATCCCCGGCGCCGCCCACTCCCCCGCCTGGGACGCCCCAGAAACCACCGCGACGGCCCTGACCGCCTTCTGGGCCCAGGCAGAACAATCCTGCCGCTGACCACGTTCGGCGATCGAAAGGCTGCGCAGCGAAACCGGATCCGTCCTAGGGTGGACGCATGCCGGTGGATTACCGAGCCCCCAACATCAACGCCCGGAGCCTGGGGCAGCATCTGCGGAGAATCCGGGAGATCCTCGAACTGTCCTATCTGGACGCGGCGTCCCGCATCGGCCGCAACGCCGACTGGCTCGCCCGCGTCGAGACAGGGTTCGGCCACATCACCCCCACCGAGGTCGCCGAGATCCTCGACGCCTACGGCGCGCCGCGCGGAATGCGGGACGTCCTGGTCGACCTGGCGTCCCGCCCGGAGGGCCCGCCCTGGCTCGCGGCGCACGTCAAGCGGCTGAAGGCGCTCGTCCGCGACCTCTACACCATCGAGTCGGAGTCGCCGCTCATCCACACCTACGGCATCGCCCGGATCCCCGACCTCGCCCGCTGCGAGTCCTACGCCCGCCTGGCGTTCGAGCACCACATCCCCAGGGTGGACGTGGACGAGGAACTCGATCTTCTGCTCCACCGCCAGCGGCACCGCCCCGGCGGCGAGCCCCGGACCCTCGACGTGATCCTGGACGGCCACACCCTGGAGCACCACGGCGGCCCCGCGGACATCATGGACGAGCAGCTCACCCACCTGCTCGAACTCTCCGACGACGGCCGGTCGACCGTCCGCGTCATCCCCCCGTCCACCGGGGCGCACGCGGGTCTGCACGGCTCGTTCGACGTGTTCGAGTTCCCCGCCGTCACCGACCGGGTCTCCGTCGTCCACACCGCCCTCGGCATCGACGCCACCCCGGTCGACCTCTGGGACACCTGGCGGCTGATCGAAGAGGTGACCCTCTCCCCCGCCGAGTCCCGCACCCTCCTCGAAGCCCACCGCAGCACCCTGCGCGAATAGCGACCGGCCCGGCTCATCTCCCCGGAAAGCCGGGCCGGTCGCCTATCTTCCCCCCGGGCTACGCGCCCGACATCACGCTTTCCATCCATTCCCGATGCACGGTCACATCGGTGTAGATGCCCATTCCCGTGGAGCAGTCGGGCGTGTGGTCATCGGAGAGGATCTCGACCCGGCTGAACGCGCCGAGCAGCCGCCAGCCGCCTTCGGCCGGACGCACCAGCGGACCACCGGAATCACCGAAGCAGGCGCCGGCGTCGCTGTCCGGGTTGCCGGTGCACAGCTCGCTGTCCGGTTCGATGGGCGCCTTCACGTTCACGCACGCGTCGGGCTCGCGAATCCCCGAATCGAGTTGCTGCAACACCTCGGGCACGCCCTCGGTCGGGCAGCCCCACAGGACCGGGTTCGGCTTGGTGCAGCCCCAGCCCAGCATCCGGACCGGGGTACCGGCGGGCTGCCGCGCGTCCAATCGCACCGGCGCGTTCGGCACCGGCTCGTCGAGCTTGATCAGCGCGATGTCGAAATGGCCCGGGTCGCCTTCGGGATGCGGGACGATCCGCTCCGCGCCCCGGACGTTCCCGCCCGCGTCCTTGCGCAGGCTTCCGATACGCAGTTCGACGTCCTTCGGCTCGGTGCCGGCGGCCACGCAGTGATGGGCGGTGACGACCCATTCGGCGTCGATCAGGCTGCCTCCGCAGAAATGCTCGCCGTTCTTTTGTAACGAGACCATGAACGAGTACGGTTCGGTCGCGTCCTCGCCGCCGACGATCATTGTGGAGGCGCCGCCGTCCGTCCCCGGCGGCTCGGGCCCGGCCAGCGCGGCCGGTGCGGTCAGGCTGAGGCACAGCAGTGCCGCCGCCGAAGCGATCAGCAAGAAACGGAGTTCGCGCACGGTGCACGTCCTTCCAGTGTCGGTGGATGCGTTCCGACGCTAGAAGCCACGGCCCATGGCGGACGATCCAGCCAACGCGCCATCCACGGTAGAGCAGCCTGTACCGCGCGGACGGGTGTCATGGCAGGGCGGGGTGGTGCGAGTGACGCGGGGGAAGCCAGATCCACGCCTTCGTCCGGGTCTCCTTCACGACGACGTGGACGGGCTGGTAGGCGTCGCGGTCGAAGAGGCCACCGCGCTGGGTGGCCTCGTCGAAGAGCGAACCGCTGACGATCAGCCCCAGGTCGGCGGCCGGCGTGTCGGCCATGATCCGTTTGAAGGCGGGGGCCTCCAGATGCCGGAACAGCTCCACCGGCGCGCGGCCCACCACGCCCCGGTCGTCGTGGACGGCGTATCCGTGGTGGACGGCGACGCGGAGGCGGAGCCGGTGGGCCGAGGCGGGGTAGCGGTTCTCGCGCCGCAGAAGCGCGGCCAGGTGGTGGGCGAACGGGTCCAGGAACCGGCAGGGGTCGACCTCGCCGGGAACGACGATGAAGGCCCCGTCCCCACGGTCCTCATGGTGGCAGTCCGCCAGGGACAGGCCGGTGAACGTAAAGGCCTCCGCCACTCCCTGATACATGCTCGACCGCATTCTGACCTGAAGGTCGAGGTCGCGACGCTGGTCGCCGAAGGCCACGATGTCGACGGCGAGGAGGGGTCTGTGCATGGTCGGTGACTTCCGGTTCCGGGAGCGGGTCGGTCGAGTTGGTCGTCGGCCCAGAACTCTTCGAGTTCCCGGGCGCTGAGTTGTGCGACGGGGACCGAGCGGAGCCCTCTGCCGGTCCGCGTCGCCCAGATGACGAACAGCGCGTTTGCCACTTCACGCCATAAGGCGTCGGGTTCGTCGAACAGCGGGATCGAGCACAACATCGGTGGAGACGGCCCCTTACGGATGGCTGGAGGGTCGGAAGCGATTCTGACCCCACGCCGCCGCGCACGCGGGCGAGATACACAACTCTGGACAAATACGAACGCGATCTTGTTTGTTCCGGGCCCAGGTCAGGAACGGCACACCAACCCGAGCGCAATTCAGGCTCGCACGCCGTGTCCGAGTAACACACACCGTTGTGTGCACTAATTCACAGTCCGTGCCCCGGGCGCGCTCCCGATGTATGGTTTGGCGGCATACTGGACCGAGCTAGCGGTGAGGTGACTCAGTGCCGGCCGAACAGAAGCAGATCATCGACGCCTTCTCGCGCGATCTGTACGACGCTTACCAGAAATCGGGAATCGCCTCCTACCGCGAGCTGAGCAAGCGGCTGGACACGGTCAGCAACGAGACCGCCCCCGGAAGGCACCGGATAACCACCCTCTGCATGTCCACCGCGTGGGAGATCCTCCAGGGAAACCGAAAGAAGATTCCGGCCTGGGACAAAGTGTCGTTGCTCATTCAGGTCTTTCACACCGCGGCCGCCGAGCGGAACATCGATCCCGCCCGGGTGGGGACCCTCGCCGAATGGAAGGACAAGCACGAGGCGGCGGCCGCCGCGTTCCACGCGGCGAAACCGGCCTCGCCGCGGAGCCCGATGATGACGGTCGCCGACGCCGGCGATTCCCCGGTCCCGGCGGACGGCGCCCAGGCGTGGTGGAGCGGCTATTCCGACATCGTCCCCGCCTGGCTTGAGCGCTATCTCAACCACGAACCGCTCTCCGATCTCATCTTCAGCTACGAGCCCCTTTACGTCCCGGGACTGCTCCAGACACCGGAGTACGCGGCCGAGGTGTTCAGGCTGGAGTACGACCACGAGCCCCGGGAACGGCTCGCCCGCCGGGTGAATCTGCGAACCCACCGGCAGCGGCACCTGAGCCGCCGCGATTGGGGACGGCCGTCGATGTGGGCGATCCTCAACGAGGGCGCGCTGCGGTCCGGCCTGATCAGCGCCGCGACGATGCGGGCCCAGATCCGCCACCTCCTGCTGCTCGGCCCCCATGTGCGGATACAGGTCATCCCCGTCTCCCACCCGGCTCACGATTCGGCCGACGGCCCCATCACCATTCTGCGTTTCGGCTCACTCCAACTCCCGGACCTCGTGTATCTGGAACACGCCGACAATGGCCTGTACCCGTCGGACGAGGAAGACCGCGCGTACTATCTGCACGCGATCAACAAACTCGGTCTCGCCGCGCTGAAGCCCGATCCGTCCCGGGTGCTCCTGCGAAGAATCGAAGCCGAGATCTAAGGCCCGTCCCGTAACGGTCGGGCGCCCGGGCCGATGATCTTGCCGTCTCGTTGTTGTTCGGGGTGTCGAAGTCGGCCGCGCACCGGGTGGTGGACCACCTGGCGCCGCTGCTCGCTCTGGCCCCGGTCAGTGGGCGGCAGGGTCCGGACACCGTGCTGATCGTGGCCGGCACGCTTGTTCCGACGCAAGACCGGAGCATCACCGCGTCCTCGAAGAACTATCGGTACTCGGTGAATATGCAAGTTGTCATCGACGCCAACACCCGCCTGGTGTGGCGGTCGGTCGCCCGGTGCCGGGCGACCACAACGACTGCACCGCGTTCCGCGACTCGGGTGTCGAAAACGCCTGTCGTGGCGCGCACGTGATGGCCGATCATGCCCTGCCGGCGCCCGCGCTACGGTGGTGAACTGCTCGCCTGGCAGGCCGAGCTCAACACCGGAACCGCCGCCGCAAACGCGAAGGCGTCTACCACGCCACTCGCGGCGTCGCTCTCATGCGCAACCTGGCCATGGCCGACTGACAGAGCTCTACAACCCCCTGCGCTGCACGGCCACATCCTCATACAGTTCTTGCGAGCCCTGTATAACTGGAGTGTCCATTGACCGTCATCGCGACGTTCCTTGACCGCCAGCTGGCTGCGGACGCTAAATATGGCGGACGGATAGACCTGGACGAGTGCCCTTCGTTGTCTCCGGCGCTCGATCGGCATCTGCGTTCTTGCGCCCGGCATTCAGCCGCCCGGTCTCGCGTTGACCAGGAGATCCGGGCCCGTTGCACCCAACGCCCGGTGTTCCTTCGGCTGCTGGCGTACATGTACGCCGCGATGCCCGGCTACCGGCCCTCCTGGCAGCCGACCCTCACCGAGCGCCGCGTCTCCTCTGACCCGATCACCGGCCTCTTGCTGGAGCGGTGGCAGAGCGAGGAACGCCTGGCCCGCGAGGCCGCCGATGAAGCCGGCCTGGACTTCACCTGGCGGGAAGTGGACCGCCAAGATGGCCAGGGCCTGGTCATCGACGGTGACGGCCGTTCTCTCTGGGAGGCCGCCGTCTATCCGGAGGCAGGCTTCGCAATCTCCCGATACGGTCCCGGTCGTATTCTCCGCGAACTGGCGGCCCGACGCGAGATACTGGCAAGACTCGATCCGTCTGCTAAGGCCGACCAAACCGTCCTCCGCCTCCTCGCCGAGCCATATGTAGAGTAATGGTCAGGGAAGCGGGGGCAGATCGGGGCAGGAACGGTGGTAGCCCACGACCGGCGACCGGCAACTGTGTCCTCCACCAACATCTTTCTGAGCATTACGGGACTGCCTTTAGCGCTGCTCTGGCCTATCGCGGCAACGGGGTTGCCCCACCCAACCCGGAAACACAGTATGGGTGGGCACCCCGTCCGGACCTCCTGGTGGAGCGCACATGAGCAGCGACGACGAGTTCTTCGACAACGCCGAACAGGAGCATGCCGCCGGTATCGATCGGTCCATACCACATTCGGCGCGAATCTGGAACTACTGGCTCGGCGGCAAGGACAATTTCCCGGTCGACCGGGCCGCGGGCGATCAATATGTGGAAACCTTCCCCGGCATCATCGCCATCGCTCGCCTCACCCGACACTTCCTGAAACGATCCATCCGATTCCTCGCCGAAGACCCCGGCATTCGCCAGTTCCTGGACGTCGGCACCGGCCTGCCGACCGTCGACAACACCCACGAGGTGGCCCAGCGCATCGCACCCGACGCCCGCGTCGTCTATGTCGACAACGATCCCCTCGTCCTGCTGCACGCCCACGTCCTGCTCACCAGCACGCCCGAGGGGGCGACCGAATATGTCGAAGCCGATATGCAGGACCCGGACGCGATCCTGGCGGGCGCCGCGCGCACCCTGGACATCTCCGAGCCCGTCGGCCTCACCTTCATGGGCGTCCTCGGCCACATCGAGGACGACGAGCGTGCCGCCGCCACGGTGGCGCAACTGATGGAACGCCTGGCACCGGGAAGCCACCTCGCCATCGCCGACGGCGCCAACACCATCTCCGCCGAATTCGCCGAAGCGCAACGCACCTACGACGAAGGCGGATCGGTGCCCTACAAACTCCGTTCGGCCGACCAGATCCGCCGCTTCTTCGACGGCCTGGAACTCCTCGACCCCGGAATCGTCCCCTGCCTCGACTGGCGTCCCGAGGTCACCCCCGTCGAGCCCCCGCCCGCCATCCAGCCCCTCGCGGGAATCGCGCGCAAGCACTAATACCCCCGTGAGTCAGCCCCCGGCCCGATGACTCGCGTCATTCATCGCGGACGCGAGGGTCTCGTGCGTACCGTCCGCGCGGGGAGCCGTGGGGGCGCCGCCGGGCTCGGCGTGTAAGAGGTTGCCGCGATTGGGGACGGCGGTATGCGGCACCTCGAACCAGACCCGCAGGCGGCCGTCGTCGAGCTGCTCGAACCCCCACGCCCTGGTCAGCATCGCCAGGATCGGCAGGCCGCGCCCGTGCAGGCCGTCCGGGTCGTCCCTGCGGTGCGGGACGGTGCCGCCGCCCTCGTCCGTCACCTCGATCCGGACGTTCGCGGCGTCCACGTACGCGTCCACCTCCACAAGCCGACCCGTCCCGTGCACGATCGCGTTGGTCAGCGTCTCCGAAAGCAGCAGGACACTGTCATCGCACGCACTGTGCCGCTTCCCGAGGATCGGTTCGAGGCGCCCCAGCAGCCACCGCCGCCCGTTCGCCACGTTCTCCGGCGCGGCCGGGATGACGCACGTCCCCAGATGATGCCGCTTCACCGGACACCCACCGGCACCCCGTACGGCCGCTGATCCACTGAAAACATCGGACGTCCCTTCTCCCAGGCACGCGGGTACCACAAAACCCCGACTTTCTTCCGTGATCACCCGCACACCGTCCGTAATCCTCGCTACGGTCAGAGTGTGCCCTGTCGATCTACTTCGCGTAAAGGGTTTGGATGGACTAGTGCATTTGATCTTCGAGCAATCGATACACTTACCACTACAAAGGAGACATAGTGGCTGGTCGATCAAGCCCCACGGTGCGCCGTCGTCGCCTATCGAAGGAACTCCGGCAGCTCCGACGCGACTCGGGCAAGACGCGTGAACAGGTAGCCGACTTCGTCGGCTGCTCCCCCGTGACGATCACCCGTATCGAAAGCGCTCAGACCGCCGGAACCGTGCCGATCGTCGCGCGGATGCTGGAGTTCTACGGCGTGAAGGGCAAGCGGTACGACGTCCTGCTCACGCTGTGCCGCGAGGCCCGCAAGCGCGGCTGGTGGCACCAGTACTCCGGCTCCATCCCCGAGTGGTTCGAGGTTTACGTCGGACTCGAAGAGGAAGCTTCGGAGATCCTCACTTACGAGTCCGAAGCTGTTCCGGGGCTTCTTCAAACCGAGGGTTACATGCGGGCCATGCTCCTCGCGGACATCCGCCTCCCGGCGGACGAGGAGATCGACCGCCAGGTCTCGCTCCGCCGGAAGCGACAGGAACGGATGACCAGTGCCGATGCCCCAAAAATGTGGGCGGTTCTCAACGAGGCGGTGATCCGAAGGGAGGTCGGAGGGCCCGCGACGATGATCGAGCAACTCGAACACATCGCCACGATGTCTCGTCTCAACCACATCAACATCGTCGTCCTGCCTTACAGCGCAGGTGCGCACCCGTCCATGGACGGCCCTTGCAACGTGCTTAGATTCCCAGAACCGGCCGATCCCGATGTCGTGTATGTCCAATATCGCCGGGGAAGCATCTATCTAGAAGATGCTGCCGAAGTCGACGCTTACGTTGACCTGTTCGACCACCTACGTTCCCGAGCGCTCAGCCCAGACGAATCACGCGCTTTGATGGAGAGTGTCGCGGCACAACTGGTCTAGAGCCAACTACTAGAGAAGTACGGTCATCATGGACTTTCCCCACGTCAAGTGGCGTACAAGCAGCCACAGCACCCAACAGGGCAACTGCGTCGAGATCGGAGCTTGGCGCAGAAGCAGCCACAGTGGCGTGGAGGGCCACTGCGTTGAGATCAGCCCATGGCACAAAAGCAGTCACAGCATCGGCAACGGCGGAGAGTGCGTCGAGGTGAGGGCGGACGAGGCGGTGGTGTTGGCGCGGGACTCCAAGGATCCGGATGGGGCGGTGCTCGGGTTCGGGGTCGAGGCTTGGGCCGCTTTCCTCAGCACCGTGAAGTCCGGGCAACTCGACCTGCGCTGATCGTCCCGGGATGTTCCCTCACCGCCGCGCGTTGCCCAGGTGTGTCCGGACCCTCTTGGTGAGGGGATGGTCATCGTCCAATGCCCGCTCGCAGTCGGCCAGGGTCCGCTCGAACAGCGGGACCGCACGCCCCAGGTCACCGGCCATCCAGTAGGCGTAGGCGAGGTTGCTGCAAGTCCTCAAGGTGTTGGGATGGTCGTCACCCAGCACGCGGCGACAGTCGGTGAGCGTCCGCTCGTACAGCGGGACGGCGCGTTCCAGATCACCGGCCGTCCGATATGCGCGAGCGAGGTTATTACGGCACGTCAAGGTGAGGGGATGGTCGTCACCGAACACCCGCTCGCAGTCGGCCAGAGTCTGCTCGTGCAACGGGACGGCGCGTCCCAGATCACCGGCCGCCCGATACGCGACCGCGAGATTACTGCGGCACCTCAAGGTGAAGGGGTGATCATCACCCAGCACCCGCCTCCGATCGGCCAGAGTCCGCTCGTACAGTGGGACCGCGCGTCCCAGATCACCGGCCGCCCGATACGCGCCAGCGAGATTGTTGCGGCACGTCATGGTGAGGGGATCGTCATCGCGCAGCGTCCGCTCGCAGTCGGCCAGAGCCCGCTCATACAGCGCGATCGCACGCTCCAGGTCATCACCTGCTCGATAAGCGCCAGCGAGATTGCTACGGGTCGCCAAGGTGAGGGCATGGTCATCGCCCAGCAACCGCTCACGGCCGATCAGAGCACGCCGGCCGTAGGCAATGGCGCGATTCACGGCTCCCTGCTCGTGAAGGAGATACGCGGTCACGTGAAGCAGAAGTGCGGTGTCGGCGGTATCGGTGTCGGGGGTGGTGTGGTCGGCTAGGGCGGTGATATGGGGAAGCACGATCTGCCAGGCGGGCCAGCCCACCAACTGATCGGGCGGGGCGGGGCGGGCGTGGTTGAGCAGGTCGGTGGCCTGGGTGCGGGCGCGGTCGATGTCGTCGGGGCGGCGGTGGGGGTCGCCGTCATCCTGGACGGGACGCGGGTCCGGTGTGCGGGCGACGGCTTGGACCAAGCGGTGGACGGTGATGGTTTCGGCGTCCAGGGTGATCATGTTGTAGGCGGCCAGGTCGCCCAGGGCGGTGGCGAGCGGGGCGGGGTCGTCCAGAGGAGCGAGCAGGTGGCGGGGGATGTCCTCGGGTGCCCACCAGGCCAGGACGCGCAGCAAGTCCCCGGCTAGCGATGTGGTCGCGGTCAGGTGGTCCAGGGTGAGGCGCCAGATCCGGGCGATGGTGCGTTGACCGTCAGCACCGCGACCGGCCTGGTCGTACATCACGGCCGGGTCGGTGCGTAGTAGCTGTAGATAGGCCGTCGTGGACAGGTGCGTCTGGCGCATGTACGCACCGGCCTGCTTGACGGCCAGCGGCAGATGGCCCAGCTCGTCGCACAGCTCTGCGGCATCGTCCAGATCGACGGCGGCCGGGCGGCCGTTGGCGGCGATTCGGGTCAGTAGTTCCTGGGCCTCGGGTGCGCTGAGTACGTCGAGTTCGATCAGCGCTGGAACGAGGTCGTACCAGCCCTCCCGCAACCGGGTGGTCACCAGGAAGCGGCCTCCCGGCGCGCTGGTCACCAGGTCGGCGACGTCGGCGGGGTCGGTGACGTTGTCGAGGACCACCAGCCATCCGGTGTGCGTGGCGAGCCACCGTCGCGCCCAGGCCGCGCGCTCGTCCAGCGGCACCGCGCCCGGTGTGCCACGAGTCATTTCCGGCACCAACATCCCGGCGAGGTCGGCCAGCCCTGCGGTGACGCCCGCCGCGGAGTCGGCGGTGATCCACCAGGTCAGGACGTGGGCGTTGGCGTGGCGGTGCGCCCAATGGGCGGCCAGCGTGCTCTTGCCTACGCCGCCCAGACCGTGAATCGCCTGCACTACCACGCCACCCGGGCCCGCCAGCGCGGTGTCCAGCTCGGCCAGTGCCTCGTCCCGGCCGACGAACAGCGTCGTGCGCGGGGGCAGCGTCGGGGGCGTCCACGATGGTGGCTCGACCTCTTCGGGACGCGGGAGCGGCGCCGCCTGGTACACGTCGCCCACGTGCGTGGACGAATCGATGATGTCGCCGGACGCCGCCATCGCCCCGATGCCAAGGGCTTCGACACGCTGGTGTCCGCGTCTCATGGCGCGGCCGGGTCGTCGCGGGTGACCTGGGTGTGGGAGTCTTCCACGTCGCCGGACGCGGCTACCGCGCCCAGCCCCGTGGCACTGACTCCGTCGGCGGAGCCTGGGGCCGGTGGGTTCGGAGCGGACGCGGGCGGTCGCGTGACCTTGGTCGATGACCCCTTTATCGAGCCTCCGGCTGCGATGGCGCCGTCGCCGGACGCCGACACGCGGCTTGGGCGTGACGGTTCCCGATCAGGTGTCGCGCGGAACGTCAGCCAGGCCAGCAGACCTGCGCCCGAAACCACGAACGCGACCGTCGCCGCCAGCCATGCCAGTCCCCATTCTTGAGTCAGCATGCCCGTGGCCACGTTCACGACCGCGCCGACCGCCACACCCGCCGCGGCCGCGGACGCCTGCCGCCGTCCGATGACCCCACCGCTCACCACGCCTCCCGCGAAACCGACCCGGACGACACCGCCGCCCGTCTACGTCGATTGTTCCGCGCGGCCGGCCGACCCAGTACCACTTCGGCGTCCCTGGCCGTAACCGTCCAAGCCGGCCCGTCCGTAAGGACCCTCCGGAGTCGCCGGGCTGTGGCTCGATCGGGGTGATCGGTCTACCGTGGCGGGATGGCGCTTGATGTCGATGCCGCGGTGCGGGAACAGATCGCCTACTACCGGGCCCGCGCGCCGGAATACGACCGGGAGTACGCCGAGCGCGACGACATGCGGGAGCTGCGGCCGGTGTTCGACGGGCTTCCGATCGCCGGTGACGTGCTGGAACTGGCCTGCGGGACCGGGCAGTGGACGGCGCCGCTCGCGGCTCGGGCGCGTTCCCTGACCGCCGTCGACGCGGCGCCCGAGACGCTGGCCATCGCGCGGGAGCGGGTCGCGCCCGCGGAGGTGGATTTCGTGTGCGCCGATCTGTTCTGCTGGCGTCCCGCGCGCCGATACGACACGGTCTTCTTCGGTTTCTGGCTCTCTCATGTGCCGCCGAGCCATTTGCCAGGGTTCTGGCAGACGGTCGCGGACGCTCTCGCGCCGGGCGGCAAGGCCGTTTTCCTCGACAACGGGCCGGGCGAGGCCGCGATCGAGGAGGTCCTGGAGGAGGAGGGCGTTCCGGCGGTGCGGCGGCGGCTTGAGGACGGCAGCGAGCACCGGGTCGTGAAGGTGTTCCATGACCCGGAACGGCTCGTCCAGGACCTGCGCGGGTGGGGGTGGACGGGCGACGTGCGGGCGGTCGGCTCCAACTTCATCGCCGGGATCGCCGAACCGCCGGCCTAGGCGGGGACGGCGCCGGGGCCCATGTCGGGCCGGCCGGGGCGCAGTTGGACGAGGATCATCCAGTTGCTTCCGGACTGGACGTAGGCGGCGTGGACGTCGTAGCGGGACGGGACGATGTCGATGACCAGGTGGTTGCCGGGCTCCGGGGACGCGCCGGGCCACGCGGAGTCGATGAGGACGACCGGGCCGTCGACGTCCCAGACGAGGTGCTCCTCCCAGGGGGCGGTGGGGGCGGCCTTCTTGGCGGCGGCGACGAGTTCGGCTTCGGAGTCGGCCGCGGACCAGCGGAGGAAGAGCCGTTCGTCGGGCAGGTAGGTGGTCAGGGCGGGCTCGTCGCCGAGGACCAGGCCGTCAAGGGCGCCGACCTTGACGAGGCCGATGTAGCCCTCGACCGCGCACGCGCGGCCGTAGTCGCCCCAGGTCTCGACGGGGCCGTCATCGTCGTCGACGCCGCCCCAGTGCGCCAGCTGGGACGCGGGCGCCAGCAGCAGCGGCCCTCCGCCGGACTCGACCCAATCCACCGATCTCGTCTCCCTTCACCGGCCGCGCCACCCTACGCCCTCCGTCCGACATTTCCCCCGAACTTCACTCTGACCTGTGCTTATGCGACGATGGAAGGGAGTGCGATCGCGGTCGGCGCCGTGGAGTCGCTCCTCGCGGGCCGACCGGCCATGAAGGGGGGCGCCATGCGGAAGGTCGCCGACTGCCGGGACGAGCCCAGTGAGTCCGGCTGCACGCTCACGATCAGCGGCGAGGAGGACGAGGTCGTCCGCGCCGCCGCCGAGCACGCGGCATCGGTGCACGGGCACGAGGACACTCCTGAGTTCCGGGAGCAGATCCGCGGCATGCTGAAGGACGAACAACCCGCCATGCGGTGAGCATGCGGGGGCGGAGCCGTCCGGCGATGAGTTCGGCCGGGTTCGGAGGTCTGTATCTCCGTACGCAAGGCCGTGCTCATTCCGGGAGGTCCGATGACAACCGTTTCGTCCACGCTGAGGGTCGCCGACGCGCGCCTGCATTACGAGGTGCGCGGGCGGGGGCCGCTCGTGGTGCTGGCCGGTTCGCCGATGGACGCGCGGGCGTTCGAGCCGCTGGCCGACCTGCTCGCCGCCGACCATACCGTCCTCACGACCGACCCCCGCGGCATCCACCGGAGCCCGGTCGACGACCCCGAGCAGGACTCGACGCCGCCGCTGCGCGCGGACGACCTGGCCCGGCTGATCGAGCGGGTCGGCGTGGGACCGGCCGTGGCGTTCGGTTCCAGCGGCGGGGCCTGCTCGGTGCTGGCGCTCGCGCAGGTCCGGCCGGAGCGCGTCCGGACCGTCATCGCGCACGAGCCGCCGCTGACCGAGTTGCTGGACGACCGCGAAGCGCTCCGCAAGGGCACCGACGACATGATCGCCACCTACGCCGACGGCGACGTCCTCGGGGCGTGGGGGAAGTTCATGGAGCAGGCGAACATCCAGCTGCCGCCGGGCGCGCTGGAGGAGATGTTCGGCGGGGACCGCGACCCGCGGCAGGTAACCGACGAACGGCGCTGGTTCGAGCATGAGATGCGCGAGACCACGCTCTGGAAGCCCGACATCACCGCGCTGAAGTCCGTGGGCACGCGGATCGTCGTCGGCATCGGCGAGGACTCGGGCGGAGAGATCTGCGACCGAACGTCCAAGGCGCTAGCGGGCGAGCTCGGCGCGCCGCCCGTGCTGTTTCCCGGCGGTCACATCGGCTTCACCGAGGACCCCGCCGCGTTCGCCGTCCGTCTCCGTGAGGTACTCGACACGATCAACTGAATTCCCGAAATGGCCGGAATCGGCGGTTTCGTCGTGGCGTGCGCCTCGGCGGACGCGCCAGACCCTAATCTGAGGCGTCCGCTCGGGACCGTTCCGAAGGTAGGCGCACATGGCTTTCCGCACGTTCCTCGGCTCGCTCGGCATCAACGCCCCGGACATCGCGACGGTCCTGGAATCGGACGAGGTCAGGCCGGGCGGAACCGTGCACGCCCGGGTGAACGTCAAGGGCGGCGGCGACGTCCGGATCGAGCGGATCGCCGTCCAGCTCGTCACCCGGGTGGAGGCCGCGGAGCCGACCGGGAAGAGCTGGGACAACCCCGGGGTGGTCGCGTCCCAGGCGCTCGCGGCCTTCGAGCTGGCGTCCGGCGAGGTCCGGGAGCACCGGCTCGCGATCGAGGTCCCCTGGGAGATGCCGATCACGCACGCCCTCGGCGGGCGGCTGCGCGGCACCCGGGCCGCCGTCCGGACGATCCTGGAGATCGACAACGCGGTCGACCGGGGCGACTTCGACGAGATCGCCGTGCACGCGCTGCCCGCCCAGGACCTCTTCTTCGGCGCCTATCAGACGCTCGGGTTCCGGTTCGACGAGGCCGAGGTCAAGACGGGCAGGGTCAACGGCGGACGGAACCAGACGTCGAAGTTCTGGCAGGAGCTGGAGTTCCTCTTCCCGGCCGGCTACCGGCGCGAGCCCCGCGCCCGGCTGGAGACGGTGTTCATCGCCCGTCCCGGCTCGCTCGATCTGATCACCGGCCCGCACGGCCCCTACCCGTTCGAGTACGCGGGCCTGACGCTCGACCAGTGCGCCAGGTGGCTGGACGAACACTGCCGCTCCCTCTGGCAGAACTGAACCGGGCGTCACGGGGACGGCGTGTCGTACTTGGTGTCGAGGCGGTGTTCGAGACGTTTCTTGGCGGTCGTGACGTTGAGGGGCCAGGTGATGATCGCGCGGTCCGCGCCGCCGGAGGCCAGGGTCTGGCCGTCGGGGCTGAAGGCCAGGCTCGTGACGGCTTGGGCGTGCCCGGTGAGCGTGGCCCAGAGGGTGTTGTGCTCCAGGTCCCACAGGGTGATGGTGCGGTCGTCGCCGCCCAGGGCCAGGAGGCGTCCGTCGGGGCTGAAGGCGACCGCGCGGGACAGGGGCAACTGGGAGCGCGGCAGCTCGCCTACTCCGGATTCGGTGGTGCCGTCCCAGAGACCGAGCTGCCCTCGGCTGTTCAGGACGGCCAGGCGCTTGCCGTCAGGGGTGTAGCCGAGACCGCGCAGGCCCTTGTCGTAGGCGTGCGGGAACAGATCTCTGAGAGAGACGTACTCGCTCGGGCCGTCAGGGGGACGGACGTCGACGACAGTGATGAAGCCGGACGAGGCGCAGGCCACCTGGGTACCCGCAGGGTTGACCGCCATCACGCCCAGGTCGTCCGGCAGGCCCCAGTCCCACCGGACTCCGGGCCCGCCGGGTCTGAAGGTCCGCAGCGCTGCCCCTTTGAAGGTCAGGCCCCGGGCGCGCGGGTCGCGGGCCAGGTCCATCAGGTACGCGGGTTCTCGCGGCGAGGCCGGCAGCAGGCCGCGCAGGCGGTGCGTGGCCGGATCGCGCAGGTGGATCTGGGAGTCGGCGCCGCTGACCGAGGCGAGGGCGCGGCCGTCGGCGCTGTAGGCCAGGCTGTCCACCGCGCCGGTGTGGCCCAGCGGGAATTGCCGGCGCCGGTCGTGGAGCTCGACGGCGCCCTCGCCCGACACCGAGACGAGCAGGCGCCCGTCCGCGCTCAGGGCCAGGTGCTCGATGCCGAGGGGCCGGATGTCCATCGCCGGGAGGCGGGATTCGCGAACCAGATCCCAGACGATGATCTCGTCGCTGTCGATGTCGGCGAGATAGAGGACGCGGCCGTCGCCCGACAGGTGCCAGGCGGTGATGTCGGTGGGCTTCTTCTTGGCGTCCAGGCGCCACAGGCGCCGCCCTGTCCGGCGGTCCACCACCTCGACGGGGACGGTGATGACCTTGACCTGCTCGTCTTGGGACGCGTCGTCGAGGCTCTGCCGGTTGATGGCCTGCTGTTCGATCTGGACCGTCCGCGCGTGGATCCGTCCGTCCAGGCTGTCCCCCGTGAGGAGGCCGGGGGGAAGCGCGCGGCGGTCGGTGACCGGCGAGGGCGTGGACGTGGTGACGTTCCAAATCCGCTTCGGGCGGGATGTGGCGGCCAGGGCCCGTCCGGTGGGGGTGAAGGCCACGGTGACAGGTGCGGACGCCGGGATGGTGGAGGCCGCGACACGCCCACGGCGGGTCACGTCCCAGACCGTCACCAGCGCGTGGGCCTTGTCACCGGCGGAGCCGCCGGTGACCAGCCGGCGGCCGTCGGGGCTGAAGGCCAGGGCGTCCACCCGCGCCTGATCGAGACCCGCCACCATCTCGCCGCTCAGCGTGCTCCACACCTCGACCTCTCCGGGGGAGGCGGGGGCGGGTTCGGTGGCGACGGCCAGCCACGCCGCGTCGGGGCTGAGCGCCACCGCGCTCACCGGCGTGCCGCGGAGCCCGCGCAGCCCGGTCTTGAACCGCGTGGTCGCGGCGACGCTGAGCAGGCTCCCGCGGGCTTGGGTGGTGGGCGCGTGCCGGTAGGCCGCCAACGCCAGGCGGATCGCCTCGGCCTGGTCGGTCTCGGCCACCAGGGCGGCCCGGCCGGCCAGCTCGCGCGACTGCGTCTGGTGCTTGCGCCCCAATGCCAGATCGCCCTGCCGGACGGCCACCGCACCGGCCACGGCGGCCACCGGCAGCAGCACCGCCAGCGCGGCCGACAGCGTGCGCTGCCTGCGGTCGCGCCAGCGAACGGTGTCGTCCTCGGCCCGCTCCGCGGCGATCCCCGCCTCCAGGAAGGCACGCTCGGTGTCGGTGAGGGAGGCGGCGTTGTCGTCGCGTTCGGCCCATTCCCGCGCGATCGCCAGCCGCGATCCCCGCAGCAGGGCATCGGGGTCGCGATCCAGGTCACGCCATGTCCGGGCGGCCTCGGTGATCTGCTGGTGCACCCGCAGCCCCGCGCGGTCCCGGTCCACCCAGTCCCGCAGCCTCGGCCAGGCCGTGATCAACGCCTCGTGCGCCAGCCACACCTCCTGCCCGCCGACGCTCACCAGCCGGGCGCGGGCCAGCTCGTCCAGCACCCGCTCCGCGTGCCTGCCGCCGGGCAGATCGGCGTACGCCAGCGGACGGCGGGTGACCTGGCCGTCGGGGTCGATCGCCACCAGCCGCAACAGGATCCGCCGCGCGACCTTGCGCCGCCCGGCGGGCAGCGTCGACCACAGCGCCTCCGCGCTCTGGGCGACCGCTCCGTTGATCCCCCCGGTGGCCCGGTAGGCGTGCAGGCTCAGGGTGCGGCCGCGGCGGCGGCGCCACGTCTCCCGCAACGCGTGCGAGACCAGCGGCAGCGTGGCCGGCCCGCAGGTGGCCTCGGCGACGATGGTCGCCACCAGCGCCGGCTCCACCGAGACGCGCGCCCTGGCCGCCGGTTTGACGATCACCTCCCGCAACTCGGCCGCCGACATCGGAGCCACCAGCACCGTGCCGGTCCGCAGCGCCGACGCCAGCTCCCGGTGCCCCGCGCAATGCCCGAGGAAGTCGGCCCGCAGGGCAAGCGCCACCCGTATCCGGCTCTCCGGCGTACACGCCGACAGCAGGACGTCGATGAACGCCGTGCGCTCGTCCTGGTCGCCGCAGAGCGTGAACACCTCCTCGAACTGGTCCACCACGACGAGCAGGCCACCGCCGTCCGGCAGGGCCCCCGTCCGGCGCGCCCACTCCGCCAGATCCGCGCCGGCCGCCTTCGGATCGGGCGGCCTCCCGCCGTCCGGCTCCGGTCCGGGCTCGGGCCCCGAGGCCGAACCGAGCGCGGAGGCCAGCGCGGAGGCGAGCGCGGTCAGCGGGTCGGCGCCGGGAGTCAGCAGCGCCACCGCCAGCGGTCCCCGCGCGGCCCGCCGCGCCGCGGGGATCACTCCCGCGCGCAGCACCGACGACTTGCCCGAGCCGGACGGGCCCGCGACCGCCACCACCCGGGTCTCGTCCAATTGCCCGACGACATCGGCGACCAGTTCGTCCCGGCCGAAGAACCGATCGGCGTCCTCGGGTTCGTAGGAGGCCAATCCCAGGTACGGCGCCGCGGATTCCGCCCCCTCCCGCCCATCGTTGTCCGCTCCCCCGCCACCGTCGCCGGCCGCCGATACGGCCGCGCTTTCGGCGGCGTGCCAGCGCCGCTCCCATTCGGCCCGGTCGGCACCGCACGCCTGCGCGAACGCCAACGCCACTTTCAATGTCGGCAGCCGATCCCCGCGCGCCGCCGCCGTCAACGCCGTGACCGATACGCCACAACGCCCGGCGAGCACACGATATGTCGGCCGGCCCGCCTCGTTCCGCAATTCTCGCAACGCGGCCGCAAATTCCTCGACCGGCCCGGCTGCTGGATCCAACGGTTTTTCGGGACGTCCCATGCCGTCTAGTCCACGCACAGCCCGCCACGATTGACAACCAAATAATTCACAACCGCCGAGGTCGGCGCGCCAGTGTCCGCATCAGGCCATTAAAGGGCACCGGCAGGTGCGGGCCAGTAGTGCGGCGGTGACGAGCCGCTGATCATGGGCTCGACCTTCCGAGATTTCGCCGGTTGAACAGCGCGATCGGGGTCTTGAGTTCAACTTCCGGCCCCGCGAACGTCATCATCAACGCCGGCGACCCGATCGGAAGGCGATCCGACCTCAGCCGACGCCGAACAGGAGTCAAAACGCATGCACAGCACACAAAAGGAGAAACCGGTAATGAATGCGATCTCAAGGTTCACCAGGCTGGGAGCGATCGGCGCCGGTATCGCCGCCGGGGCCGTGACCGTCCTCGCCCCCGGAGCGTCGGCCGCCACCACCGGGCCCACTCCCCACGAAACCGCGACCAACCGCCACTGCGTCGCCGACGAGGACATGAGTTCCATGATCTGCTTCCCGACCGAGGAGCAGGCCGACGCCTTCAGCGACGCCGACGCGATCACTTCGGCGCGGGTGGTCCGGGTCATCCTGTACGACAAGACAGGCTACTCAGGTGCTTCGTACAGAATTCGAGGAAATGGCAAATGCTCCGCCAGCACCGCCGACGTCGACGGCTCGGTCTGGTACCTCGGTAACTGGAGCGATCGCGCCGAGTCCTTCGTCACCCGCAACAACTGCGACATGAAAGCCTGGAGCGCCCCGCTCTACCTCGGCAGAAGTTTCTCCCGCTACTTCGACCACGACATCGACCTGAAAGAGGGTGACTGGCGGAACGAAATCACGTCTCTCAAGGTCAGCTGACCGCGAAGCCTCGTGAGACCGGCCGGGCCGCTCACCGGCCCGGCCGGTCTCCAGTTGAGAACCCAGCAGGCCGGAGTGCGGCGACGTGTGACAGGGGCCATGTCGCCGGGGTGACGGAAGTAATGGCACACTTACTAGAGTTTCGTCTCTGGAGGTGTGCATGCCCGCGACCGTCCAGCCCCCCGAGAGTGTCACCTGGCGTGTCCACATCGACCGGGCCATGTGGGTCGGCGGGGTGCGAAGCCTCATGCTGCAGGCGCTGCACCCCATGACCATGTGGGGCGTGTGGCAGAACTCCAACTTCCAGCGGGACCCGTTCGGACGGCTCCGGCGCACCGCCGACTTCGTCGGTGTCGGCACGTTCGGCAGCCCGGAGGACATCGAGAAGGCCGCGTACCGCGTCCGGGAACTCCACCTGAACGCCATGCCGGAGCGGCTGCACGACCACGCCTTCGCCAGGAACACCCGCGACATGCTGGAACGTGCCAGGCAGCGCCTCGCCGCGGACGGCTATGACGTGAGCAAGGGCCTCTACGGGCTCCGCGATCCGCGCCGCTGGCCGTCCGGCACCCAGAACACGCTCGCCACGGCCTCCTGAGCGGCGCCGCGCCCGGCGTCACCGCTTCGCGGGGGTATTGATCAGGGACACGCCGGCCCGGTTCCCCGCCTACGCGGCGTCCACCGGAAGGGCTGACCAGGGGTCTTTGCGCGGGGCGGCCTCTTGCCCTTCAGGGCAGTGGCGGGCGAAGTCGCACCAGGAGCACAGGACGCCTGGACGAGCCGGGAACAGGTCGTCGTGCGGGGCGTGGTCGACCTTGGCCGCGTCGGAGGCGGGCGGCGTCTCGCCGCGGCGGGGTTTCGGTACGCGGGCGCGGTACGTCTCGTCCGCCTCGGCGGCCTCCGCGGCGATCGACTCGGCGCGGCGGATGTGGCGGGCCAGCGACTCGTCGGTGTGGTCCCACGCCGCGACCTCGCCGGACGGCAGATGGTGCAGCTCGACGCGGTGGCACGGGCGGCGCAGCACGCGGGACGCGGCGACCGCGTAGATCGCCAGGGCGAGGGAGCCGCGGGCGTCGTCGGCGGTGAGGGGGCGCCGGCCCGTCTTGTAGTCGACGACGGCGAGCTCGGGGCCCCGTGCGTCCAGGCGGTCGATGCGGCCCGACACGGCGATGCGGTCGGTGCGGGTCGCGACGGTGCGCTCCACGCCGAGCGGCTCGTCGTACGGGTCGAGCCCGGCGGCGTAGCGTTCCGTCATGTCGCGGGCCCGGTCGCGCCATTCGGCGGACTGGGCCTCGTCGCGGAAGCCGTCCGTCAGCCAGCCGCGGGTGAGCAGCCGTCCGGCGGCCTCGGGGGTACGTTCGTGGACGGGCAGCCGCCACCAGCCCGCGAGTGCGTTGTGGACGCTGGCGCCCACGCTGTTGTGCGCCCACGGCGGGCCCTTCTGCGGCATCGGACGATCAAGGTAGGTCATCCGGTAGCGCCGCGGGCAGTCCAGCCAGGCGTTCAGCCTTGACGGCGTGCACGTGTACAGCCGTCGGGGCATGCCCTCTAAGCCGAGCTGCTCCACCGCTAGTCGTCGGACTCCTGCGCCAGCGCGCCCCACGACTCCCAGCGGGAGTCCTCGTCGCCGACCGTGGTCTCGTCGCCCTGGGCGGGCAGGACCTGAAGGTCCTTGGCCAGCGGGGTCAGCAGCGCGCCGATCGAGTTGAGCTGCTTGCGCAGGTCCTCGTAGACGCCGCCGATGGAGCCGGGACGGCCGCGGTGCAGGGTGTCGCCGGAGAACAGCGAGCCGAGCTGCTCGCTGATCACGCAGACGCTGCCGGGCGTGTGACCGGGCGTGTGCACGATCTCCAGCTGCGCGTCGGCGATCTCGAAGACGCCGCCGTCCTCCAGCCAGATGTCGGGTTCGAGGGCGCGCAGCGCCTTGGCGTCGTCCTCGTCGTCCTCCTCTTTGGCGAGACGGGCGAAGTAGTCGCGCCACAGCAGCCGGTCGGCGCGGTGCAACGCGATCGGGGCCCAGTTCTCCTCGTCGTCCTCGCCCGCGGCGGCGACCTCGAGCACAGCGTTGAGGCGGTGCTCGTTGCCGTCGGTGAGCAGGACGGCCATGACCTCGCGTTCGCCGACCTCGCTGAGGATGGCCTCGGCGTCGTACGCCGGGTCGATCACGATGACCTCGTCGTCGTTGCCGACGATGTAGGTGTTGTTCTCGACGTCGTACTCGGTGTCGTCCAGGGTCAGTTTCCCCGACGTCACAACCTGTTCGATGCGCGCGTCCACGGAAGGCACCCTACCGTGCTTCGCGACCCCCGGACGGCACGCGTGGATCACCGCCGGACGCGGCGGCCACGAGCTTTTCGAAGACCTCCGGGTCGGTGGTCTCGGCGCCGAGCCGGTCACCGGTCAGCTCGCCGTGGTCGTCGCTGGAACCGGTCGCTGCCAGGCCCAGCCCGACGGCGAGATCGCGCAGGTGGGCGCGGTCCTCGGGGGCGTGGCCCGGGTGGTCGGTCTCGATCCCGGCGAGCCCGGCGGCGGCGAGCCGCTCGATCACCTCGTCCGCGAAGACGTAGCCGCGGGTGCTCGCCCGCGGATGCGCCAGGACGCACACTCCCCCGGCGGCGTGGACGAGCCCGAGCGCCTCCACCGGGTCCAGCGCGTAGCGTTCGACGTAGGCGCGGCCGCCCTGCGCGATCCACTGCTCGGAGAACGCCTCGTCCGGCGACTCGATCGCGCCCGCCTCGACCATCGCGCGCGCGATGTGGGGGCGCCCGACCGCCTCGCCCTTCGCGAGCGCGCGGACCATCGCCCATGTCACGTCCACGCCGAGCTCGCGGAGCCGGTCGACCATGCCGCGCGCCCTGATCACCCGGTCGTCGCGGATCCGGGCGAGCTCGGCGGCGAGCACCGGCTCCCCCGGGTCGAACAGGTAGCCGAGCATGTGCAGGCTGCGGTCGTCCTGCTTGCACGACAGCTCTATGCCGGGGACGAGGGTCAGGCCGTCCGGCAGCGCGGCGGTGGCCTCGTCCCAGCCCGCGACGCTGTCGTGATCGGTCAGCGCGAGGACGTCGAGGCCGCGCTCGCGCGCCCGCCGGACCACCTCGGCGGGCGGGCGGGTGCCGTCGGACACGTCGCTGTGGCTGTGCAGGTCGATGCGCATCGGATCGGGTCCTCGGTGGTGGGTTCTCGGTCGTGGGTGCTCGGGTCAATCGTCGAGACGGGGGCTTTGGGCGCCGTACGGGAGGTCGAGGTCCATGCCGGGTTCGCGCAGGTCGAGGAGGTTCTGGCGTTCCAGCATGAGGGCGCCGGCGTCGGGGGGCCACAGCACCGCCCACAGCCAGTCGCCCATCGCCTCCCCGACGTAGACGGCGCGGTCGGGCCGCTCGCCGACCGCCCACATCGGCAGGGTGTGGCCGCAGGTGGCCGCGGGGCCGCTGATGTCGAGCTTGACGTGCGGCGGGCTGCCGTCGAAGATCTCGCCGGGGTCGGCGCCGTCCAGGCCCGCGTAGTACGCGCCGAGGCCGATGCCCGGTTCCTCGGCGATCAGCACCAGGTCGGCGGGCCCGCTGAGCAGCCCCGGCCCGGACGCGGCGACGGCCGTCGCCCGCGCGCCCGAACGGTCGTCCCCGACCGTGGCGAAGCCCGTGACGAGCCAGCCCAGCGGAAGGGGCCAGGGCGTCCAGACGGGGACCCGCGTGTCGCGCAGCACGGCGGCCAGCCCGTCCGGGCCGGGTCGCTTGGACGGCTGCCTCGGCAGGACGGCGCCGTGCACGCCGCAGATCCAGTCGCTCGACCAGAGGCTGGGCTCTTGCACGGGACCCGCGCAGCGCGGGCAGCTGGGCTCCGCCCTCATGATTACCCACCCTGCGCGGCGACGTCCCGGCTCGTCAAGTTCGGCCGGGTCGCCGCGCGGGAAATGGGGGACAAAATGGGGTCATGCGCGTGCGTTGCGTCGGCGGAATCGTCCGGGACGAGGCCGGGCGGCTGCTCATGGTGCGGCGGGGACGCCCGCCGGGCGAGGGCCTGTGGTCCATCCCCGGCGGACGCGTCGAGCCCGGCGAGGACGACGCGACGGCCGTCGCGCGGGAGCTGCGGGAGGAGACCGGCCTGGACGTCGTCGCCGGCGCGAAGGCCGGGGCGGTGGAGCGTCCGGGGCCGGGCGGCGTCGTCTACGAGATCCACGACTACGCCGCGACGATCACCGGCGGGACGCTCCAGGCCGGGGACGACGCGTCCGACGTGCGGTGGATCTCACCCGACGAGCTGCGCGAGCTGCCCGTCACGCCCGGCCTGCTGGACGCGCTCGTCCTGTGGGGGCTCCTATGAGACCGGGGTCGGCTGGGCGGCCGCCGCCACGGGGACGTCGTCCTCGTCCTCCGGGCCTGTCGTGACGGTCTGGACCCGCATCCGGCGCGCCAGCCACACGACGGCCGCCGCGTACAGCACCATCGGGACGATGTCGGCGACGACGACCTGCCACGGCACGCCGCCCTGCTCGATGTCGAGCTCACCGACCGCCGCCGGCAACAGGAACGCCATCAGATTGTTCAACACGTGCAGCGCGATGCTCGACTCCAGGCCGCCGGTCCGCACCGCCAGCCACGCCGCGATCGCCCCGAAGGCGAAGATGTCGAGGATGCCCCAGCCGGTGTAGCCGTGCCCCGACGTGAACAGCGCCGAACCGACGACGATGCCGGGCCATGGGGTGCGGAACACGACGCTGAGGGCCCGTCCGACACGGCGCTTGGCGTTCTCCAGCGTGCAGGCGCCCACCGCCTGGAGCATCCAGCCGCGGAACACGTACTCCTCCGCCGCCGCCTGGAACGGCACCAGCAGGACGATCACGATCGCCGGGAGGATGAAGTCCCCCCAGCCGACCCAGTGATCGTCGCCGCTCGACTCGTCGTCGACGGCGAGGCCCGCCAGCACCGACGTCCCGAACGACACCACGCAGAACAGGACCGCCAGACCGGCGCACGCCAGCATCCAGCGCCAGCGCAGCCGCCCCGCGACCGACGCGAGCGTGCCGGGCCGCCGCCGCTGGATCCCCCACGCCACGAGCAGCGCGACCGGCAGGAACACCGCGAGCGCCGCCAGGTTGAACGCCAGGTCGGCCGTCTCGTCCCCGAAGATCGAGTCGCCGCCCGAATCGACCGACTCGGGCAGCCCGCCCGTCGCCACCGCGTAGACGATCATTCCGACGAACATGACGCCGACGACCAGGATCAGTCCGGTGACCGCCAGCGACAGCGTCCCGACCAGCGGCCGCCACCACCGGTGCGCCTCGGTGCGCGCCAGCCGGTGGAACGGCGTCCCCTTCGCGGCCGCGACCGTCCACGGCCGCTTGACCGGCGGCGCGCCGTAACCCGCGTACGCCTGCCCGTACTGCCCGTACGGCCCGCCCGCGTAGGGCGGCGCGGCCCCGTACCCCTGCCCCCACCCACCAGGCTGCCCGGCGCCACCGGGCCACCCCGGCTGCCCGCCACCATACGGCTGACCCGCCCCATAGGGCTGCCCCGGGCCGTAAGGCTGGGCTTGCCCGTACGGCTGGGCTTGCCCGTACGGCTGACCTGGCCCGTACGGCTGACCTGGCCCGTACGGCTGACCTGGTCCGTACGGCTGAGCTTGCCCGTACGGCTCGCCGGCGGCCGGTGGCTGGGGCGGGTGCTGTGGCTGGGGCGGGCCGGGGGGCGCCGCCGGGGGGTGCGGTGGCTGGTCGGCCGGGTGGGCCGGTTCGGCCGGGTGTGGCGGTTCGGGGCCGGTGGGGAGGTCGGGGTCCAGCGGGGCCCAGCCGTCGGTGTCCCCTGGCTCTGGCACGTGCGACCTCCCGTGATGGCTTCGCCTTCGTGGACGAATCGTACGGGGAGTCAGTTCCCCGAGGACGCATCCTCCAGTCGCCTGGTGCGGCTCATCCCGGCGGCGCGGCCCTTGGCGGCGACGACGAGGGCCATCTTGCGGGACGCCTCGTCGATCATCTCGTCGCCGAGCCGGGCGGCGCCGCGCCCCTCGACGCTCACCGAGTGCTCGTAGGCGTCGAGGATCAGCTCGGCGTGGTCGTAGTCGTCCTGGGACGGGGAGAACACCGCGTTCCCCGCCTCGATCTGCGTCGGGTGCAGCACCCACTTGCCGTCGAAGCCGAGCGCCGCGGAGCGCTGGGCGACCCGCGTGAACGCGTCGACGTCCTTGATGTTGAAGTACGGGCCGTCGATGGCCTGGAGGTCGTGGGCGCGGGCGGCCATCAGGATCCGCATCAGGATGTAGTGGTAGGCGTCGCCCTCGGTGTAGCCGGGCGGCTGCTCGCCGACGACGAGGGTCTTCATGTTGATGGACGCCATCAGGTCGCCCGGCCCGTACACCAGCGACTCCAGCCGGGGCGAGGACGCGGCGATCGCGTCGATGTTGACCATGCTGCGGGCGTCCTCGATCTGGGCCTCGATGCCGATGCGGCCCGCGGGCAGGCCCGTCGCCGACTCGATCTGGGTGAGGAGCCGGTCGAGCCACTGGACGTGGCTCGCGTCCTGCGCCTTGGGCAGCATGATCGCGTCGAGGTTGGCGCCGGCGCCCTCCACGATCTCGATCACGTCCCGGTACGCCCAGTGGGTGTCGAGGTCGTTCACGCGGACCACCCGGGTCTTGCCGGTCCAGTCGCCCTCGTTCAGCGCGGCGACGACGAGCTTGCGGGCGTCCTCCTTGGCGGACGGCGCCACGGCGTCCTCCAGGTCGAGGAGGACCTCGTCGGCGGGGAGACCCTGCGCCTTCTCGATGAAGCGGGGGTTGCTGGCAGGGACGGAGAGGGTGGTTCGGCGAGCGCGCATGGCCGGATCGTATCCGGCCGATGTGAGACCCTCGGAACATGGGTGAGCTGAACGCGGCGCTGGTGGAGGAGGCGGCCAGGAAGTCGGGGCTGCTGTGGCTCGACCTGCCCGGCCTCCCGCAGCCGAGGGCCGCCTGGCATCTGTGGCACGAGGGGTCGGCGTACGTGCTGACCGGCGGGGACGGCGAGCAGCCGCTGCCCGGCCTGCCGGAGGCCGCGCGGGTGACGGTGATCCTGCGCAGCAAGGACAAGGGCGGGCGGCTGATCACGTTCGTCGCCGACGCCGAGCAGGTCGAGCCGGGGTCGGAGCTGTGGGACGCCGTGACGCCGCAGCTCGCCAAGGACCGCCTGAACGCCGGGTCCCACGAGGGCCAGGTGGAGCGGTGGGCGGACGAGTCGTGGATCATCCGGCTCACCCCGGCCGAGGAGGTCGTGGAGGCGGCGGAGGAGTACGCGACCGTCCGTCCCGTCCCGACGCCCGCGACGACCGCGGGCGCCCCGCCGCGCCTGTACGGCGGGAAGCGCCGCCGAGTCGACCGATAGGCCGGTAGGCCGGTAGGCCGGTCGCGGGGGCGTCACATGAGCCGGTCGCGGGGGCCTCAGACCGGCAGGCGGCGGCCCTGCGAGACGGCGGCCAGCTTGTCGGGGTTGGCGACGAGGTGGATGGCGCGGACGCTTCCGGACCCGTCCATGTCCACGGTGACGGTGCCGAGCGGGCCGTCCGGACCCTCCACGATCAGGGCGGCCTCACCGTTGAGGTGGACGCGCCGCACGAGCATGTCCTCGGGCTCGACGCCCGCGTAGGGCCGGCCGGTGACGCCGGCGAGCCAGCGGGCCACCTTCCGGTCGCCCTCGATGACCCGCAGGGCGGCCCTGACCTTGCCGCCGCCGTCCGTCCACAGCGTCACGTCCGGGGCGAGGACCTCCATGAGCTGGTTGATGTCGCCGCCGAGCACGACGTCCATGAACCGGTCGGTGGCGGCACGCCGCTCAGCGCCGCCGGCCTCGAAGCGGGGGCGCCGCGCCTCCACGTGCTTGCGGGCGCGGGTGCCGAGCTGGCGCACCGACGCCTCCGAGCGCTCCAGCGCCTCGGCGATCTCGGTGTACGGGTAGCCGAAGACCTCCTTGAGGATGAACACGGCGCGTTCGAGCGGGCTCAGCGTCTCCAGGACGACGAGCATCGCCATCGACACCGACTCGGCCAGCTCGGCGCTCTCGGCGGCGGTGTCCGGCGAGGTGAGCATCGGCTCGGGCAGCCACGGCCCGACGTAGGTCTCGCGCTGGGCCCGCGCCGACCGCAGCCGGTCGAGCGCGACGTTCGTGGTGATCCGGATCAGGTACGCCTTCGGGTCGGCGACGGCGGAGCGGTCGGCGGCCGACCAGCGCAGCCAGGCGTCCTGGACGACGTCCTCCGCGTCGGCCACCGTGCCCAGCATCCGGTAGGCGACCCCGAACAGTAGTCCGCGGTGCTCCTCGAACGGCCCGGGCATGACGTCGCTCACGACTCTCAGCTTCTCATGCGTGTTCCGCACCCCGTATCGGCCCCCTTTGTCCCGGATCAGCGGGTCGATCATGGGTAGTGTCCGGACCATGAGCGGAGCTCCGACACGGGTGTTCATCGCCCGGCTCGCGGGCGTCGCGGTGTTCGACCCGGCCGGTGACCAGGTCGGACGCGTCCGCGACGTGGTGGTCGCGCTGCGGCTGGCGCCGCGGCCGCCGCGGGTGCTGGGGCTGGTGGTGGAGGTCGCCTCCCGCCGGACCGTGTTCCTGCCGATCACGCGGGTGACGGTGTTCGAGGCGGACGCGGTCATCTTCGACGGGCGGCTGAACGTCCGCCGGTTCCAGAAGCGCGAGTCGGAGACGCTCGTCCTCGGGCAGATGCTCGACCGGACGGTCCGGTTCCGCGACACCGGCGAGCCCGTCGCCGTCGTCGACGTCGCGATGGAGCCGACCCGGACCCGCGACTGGCTGGTCGGCAAGGTCGCCGTCCGCCGCCGGACGGGGCGTGGACTCCGCAAACGCGGGGAGAGCCTGGTCGTGAACTGGGACGACGTCGAAGGGTTCTCCGCCGTCGAGCACGGGCAGGGCGCCGCCGGGCTGATCGCCGCGTTCGAGCGGATGAAGCCCGCCGACCTCGCCAACCTCATGCACGAGCTGCCGGAGAAGCGGCGCGCGGAGGTCGCCGTCGCGCTCGACGACGAGCGGCTCGCCGACATCCTGGAGGAGCTGCCCGAGGACGACCAGATCGAGATCCTCGGCAAGCTCGGCGTCGACCGGGCCGCGGACGTCCTGGAGGCCATGGGCCCCGACGACGCCGCCGACCTGCTCGGCGACCTGCCGACCGAGCAGCGCGAGCAGCTGCTGACGCTGATGGAGCCGCACGAGGCGGCGCCGCTGCGGCGGCTGCTGACCTACCCGGACCATTCGGCGGGCGGGCTGATGACGACCGCGCCGGTGGTCGTCCCGCCGGACGCGACGGTCGCCGAGGCGCTCGCGCTGATCCGCCGCCCCGACCTGAACCCGGCCCTCGCCGCGCAGGTGTACGTGTGCCGCCCGCCGACCGCGACGCCGACCGGCAAGTACCTCGGCACGGTGCACTTCCAGAAACTGCTGCGCGAGCCGCCGCCGACGCTCGTCAGCGGCATCGTGGACGCCGAACTCGACACGCTGCGGCCGACCCTGTCGCTGGAGGCCGTCGCGATGTTCCTGGCCACCTACAACCTCGTCGCGGGCGCCGTCGTGGACGAGAACGGCCATCTGCTCGGGTCGGTGACCATCGACGACGTCCTCGACCACCTGCTGCCCGAGGACTGGCGCGAGACCGTGATGGACGCCGCCGCGGAGGAGTCCGCGGCCCGCGATCCCGAGGAAGAGGCTCTCCGGGGGGACCTGTGATGACGACACGCCAGATGAGCGCTCGCCTGGACCAGCCGAGGGAGATCCGCCGGACCTTCGTGCCGCGCGTCCACTACGACCCGGAGTCGTTCGGACGCCTTTCAGAGCGCATCGCCCGATTCCTGGGGACGGCCAGGTTCCTGGTCTACATGACGGTCTTCGTCAGCGTGTGGATCGTGTGGAACCTCGCGGCGCCGTCGTTCCTGAAGTTCGACCCGTACCCGTTCATCTTCCTGACGCTGATGCTGTCGCTCCAGGCGTCGTACGCGGCGCCGCTGATCCTGCTGGCGCAGAACCGGCAGGACGACCGGGACCGCGTCCAGTACGAGCAGGACAGGTCCAGGAACGAACGCAGCATCGCCGACACCGAGTACCTCACCCGGGAGATCGCGGGCCTGCGGGTCGCGCTGAGCGAGGTCGCTACCCGCGACTTCGTGCGCTCCGAACTCCAGCAGATCATGAAGGAGCTGGACGCCAAGGAGACCCGCCACTAGCGAGCACCGCACAGGCGGGCGCGGGCGAGCGCGGGCGGGCGCGGCTCAGGCGGGGATCTTCTCGTCGGCGAGCTTGTCCAGGATGGTGCCGAGGGTGCGCAGGTCGGGCTCGTCCAGCCTGCTGAGCACGTCGTCGCGGACGCCCTGCCGGTAGGTCGGGGTCGCCTCGGCGAGACGGGCCCGCCCGGCGGCGGTGAGGACGGCGTACAGCCCGCGCGCGTCGCTCGGGCACGACTGCCTGACGACCAGGCCCTCGCGCTGGAGCCGGTCGACGAGCCTGGTCAGGCCGCTGCGGGACAGCAGGACACGGTCGGCGAGGTCGTTCATCCGGAGCCGTCCGCACGGGTCCTCGCCGAGATGCATGAGCACCTCGTAGGAGCCGAGCGCGAGGTCGTGGCGGGCCAGCAGGTCGGCCTGGAGCCGGCGGGAGATGCGCGCCTGGGCGCGCAGCATCGTGCGCCAGACGGTCAGCTCTGTGGCCGAGAGGGTGCTGCTTGTCACGGACCGATCGTACGACCGCGCCGCCGCCCGCGCGATGAACACGGGACACCTCCTGTGCGGTGGGCCACCCTGATTAGGAGAGAGCGGCGTCCGGTTCATACCATGGGGGGCATGGCCTCCCAGTTGACGACCGAGCAGGTGACCGCGGCGCTCTCCACGGTGATCGATCCGGAGATCCGCAAGCCCATCACCGAGCTCGACATGGTCAAGAACGTCGACATCGCCGCGGACGGGACCGTCCGCGTCGGCGTGTACCTGACCGTCGCGGGGTGTCCCATGAAGGACACCATCACCAAGAACGTCCGCGAGGCCGTGGCGAAACTGGAGGGCGTCTCCGCCGTCCAGGTCGAGCTGGACGTGATGAGCGAGGAGCAGCGCAAGGACCTCCAGACCAAGCTGCGCGGCGGTGAACCGGCCAAGGAGATCCCGTTCGCCAAGCCGGACTCGCTGACCAAGGTGTACGCGGTCGCGAGCGGCAAGGGCGGCGTCGGCAAGTCGTCGGTGACGGTGAACCTGGCCGCCGCGCTGGCCGCGCAGGGCCGCAAGGTCGGTGTCGTGGACGCCGACATCTACGGCCACTCGGTGCCGCGGATGCTGGGCGTCGACGGCTCGCCCACCAAGGTCCAGGACATGATCATGCCCCCGTCCGCGCACGACGTGAAGGTCATCTCCGTCGGCATGTTCACCGCCGGGAACCAGCCCGTCGTGTGGCGCGGGCCGATGCTGCACCGGGCGCTCCAGCAGTTCCTCGCGGACGTCTACTGGGGTGACCTCGACATCCTCCTCATGGACCTGCCGCCCGGCACCGGCGACATCGCGATCTCCGTGGCGCAGCTGCTGCCGTCCGCGGAGATCCTCGTGGTCACCACCCCGCAGCAGGCCGCCGCCGAGGTCGCCGAGCGGGCCGGCGCGATCTCCGCGCAGACCCACCAGCAGGTCGTCGGCGTGATCGAGAACATGTCGTACCTGACGTGCCCGCACTGCGGCGAGCGGCAGCACATCTTCGGCGAGGGCGGCGGCCGGCGGGTCGCCGACGCGCTGACCAAGACGCTCGGAACCCGCGTCCCGATGCTCGGCCAGGTACAGATCGACCCCCGCCTGCGCGAGGGCGGCGACACCGGCGTCCCCCTGGTCCTGTCCGACCCGGACGCCGCCGCCGCGAAGGAACTCCGCACCATAGCCGACCGCCTGGGCGGCCGCACCCGCGGCCTGGCGGGAATGTCCCTGAACATCTCCCCCAAGCGGGATTGACCCTGTTTACCCAGGGGGGCGACCCCCTGGAACCCCCGCCGGCACGGTGGGCGACCTCCGGCCCTGGAGGGCCTCCGGCCGCACAACCCGTGACCCCGCTCAGGTTCAAACTTCCGTGGACCCGGCTCAGGTTCAAGCTTCCGGGGACCCGGCTGAGGTTGGACGCTAAGTGGCTTCTGGGTCAAAAGGGGGGCGTTCGCCGTAGGCCAGTTCGCCGCCCGCGGCGGCGAGGGAGGGTTCGTCGTCGAAGATTCCGTTCTTGCTGTTCAGGAAATCGTCGTCGTCGTCCTCTAGGAGGTGCTTGCGGACGAACGTCTTCGGGTTGAGGTCGGCGATGTCGAAGTCCTTGAACTCCGGGCCGAGCCCTTCCTGAAGGTCCGCCTTCGCGGAGTTGGCCATCTGGCGGAACTGGCGGAGCATGCGGCCCGCCTGACCGGCGACCTGGGGCAGCTTGTCACCGAAGATGACCAGGGCGATGACGACGAGAGCCGCCATCTCCCAGGGCCCGACGCCGAACATTCGTCCTCCACAAGCCGCCGAAGGGGGCCGGCCCTGCGGCGGACCGGTCCCCCCAGCGTATCCCGAGCCCGGATGAACCGGACCTGAACATCCCTGCCAAGATCAGTCGGAGCCGAGCGTGACCTCGACCGTGCTCTCGCGGCCGCCGCGACGGTAGGTGACCTTGATGCGGTCGCCGGGGGCGCGGCTGCGGATCTGGGCGATCAGATCGGTGGCGTCCTCGATCGGCTTGCCGTCCACCGAGGTGATCACGTCACCGGCCTTGAGGCCCGCCTTGTCGGCGGGGCCGCCCTTGGTCACCGGCTCCTGCCCGTTGACGGCCTGCGGCATGATCCGCGCGCCGCCCTGCTGGTAGCGGGGGTCGGGGAGCACGCCGAGCTTGGCCTGCCGCACCGAGCCCGTCCGGATGATCTCCTCGGCGACCCGCTTGCCCTGGTTGATCGGGATCGCGAAGCCGAGGCCGATGCTGCCGCTCTGCTGCTCGCCGCCGAGGCCGCCGCCGCCGAGCGTCGCGATCGCGGTGTTGATGCCGATCACGCGGCCCTTCGCGTCCACCAGCGGGCCGCCCGAGTTGCCGGGGTTGATCGCCGCGTCGGTCTGGATCGCGTTGAGGAACGACGCGTCGCCACCGCCCTCGCCGCGCGTGGGGACGGCGCGGTTCAGGGAGCTGACGATGCCGGTGGTGACCGAGCCCTGCAGGCCGAGCGGGGAGCCGATCGCGATCACCGGGTCGCCGACGGCGATCTTGCTGGAGTCGCCGACGGTGAGCGCGGGCAGCGAGTGCTGGCCCTCGGGCTTCAGGACGGCGACGTCCGAGCTCGGGTCGGCGCCCTTGACCGTGGCGGGCAGCATCTTCTTGTCGTTGAACACGATCTGGATCTGGCCGCCGGCACCGGCCACGACGTGGTTGTTGGTGATGACGTAGCCGCCGTTGACGATGAAGCCGGTGCCGCCGACCTCGCCCTGCGAGGCCTGCACGCGGATCATCACGACGCTCGGCAGCACGCGCTGCGCCACGCCCGCGACCGAGTCCGGCGGGCGGGCCTGCACCTGGGAGTCGTCGCTGTCGCCGCCGCCGAGGCTCACCGAGCCGTCGTCGCCGTCGTCGGTCGCGATGACGCCGACGCCGGCGCCGACCGCGCCGGCCACCAGCGCGATGATCAGCGCGACGATCGCGAACAGGCCGAGGCCGGGACCGCCGCGCGAGGACGGCGGGAGCGCCGGGACGGGCGCCCAGTTCGGGCCGCCTCCGGGCGGCATCCCGAAGCCGCCCATCGGGCGGGGGCCGCCGGGCGGCGGGCCCATCGGGGCGGGCGGCGGGCCCATCGGCGGCCTGCCCGCTCCGGGCGGGGGCGGCGGGCCCTGGTGAGACTGCTGCGGCCAGCCGCCGCCGTACGGGGGCTGGGCGTGCGCGGCCCTCGGGTCCTGGTCGTACGGGACGAACCCGGGACGGCCGCGGTCGTCGGGCGTGTCCATGATGGGCTTGTCGAGCGGGACGGGCGGCGGCTGCGGCATGTCGCGGGGCGGGGCGTCCTGCAGCGGCACCTCCTGCGGCCCCATGTCGGACGGGCTCCCGCCGGACAGCACGTCCTCGCTGGTGTCGGGCGGGTCGCCGAGCGAGTCCGGCGGCGCGAAGCCGCCCGCGACGAGCCGGTCGCCGTTGTGGTCGGGCTCACTCTCCGGCGGCGGGTCGTCTTCGGCCGCGGGCGGCGTGTCCGCCTCGAACTCGGGTTCCGGCGTGTCGGCCGGTGGCTCCACCAAAGTGTCGGCCGGTGGCTCCAGGGGGATCTCCTGGTCGGTCACCGTCTCGGGAGGAGCCGCCGCCTCCGGCCGTTCAGGCTCCTGGCCGGGGACGACGTCGTCGTCCTCCGACGGCGCCCTGACCGGCCCGCGGTTGTCTTCCGTCATCCCCATCTCTCCTACCGAGCATGGTCATCGTCGTCGGTGCTCATGCTGCCCGGAATGGCATGTGGCGAGCATAAGACCTTAGGGCAAAGCGCTCATCCCGCGTGATCATCCTCTCGAAATGTTCCGTCGAGCGTTGAATGGCGGTGGGCGGGGGCTGGAGGAGGGTCAGTCGAACGGGTTCACGGTGCCGGCGAGGCGGCGGGCGCCGCGGGAGACGCGCGTCCAGAACGAGGTGGTGTCGTGGGGCAGGCTCGCGGCCACCGTGTCGGCGGTGCTCTGCGGCGCGTCGGTCAGGACGGTGTACACGTAGCCGTTGCCGGCCGAGACCGCCCAGCGCCGCAGCGACTCGCGGTGGAAGATCGTCCGCCCGCGCCGGACGGTCTTCTGCCAGCCGGGCAGGCCCCGTTCGTCGATGGCGCCGGGCTGCACGAACACGGACACGGCGGCGAGGCCGTCGGAGTAGCTGAGGTGGACGGCGCCGCCGGCGGTGTCGCGGCGCGCGTCGTGGAGGGTGAGCCGTCCCGGCAGGACTTTGGGGACGGGCCAGCCGTGGTCGCGGAGGGTGGCGAGGGCGGCGCCGTCGAGCCGGTCGCCCCACACGGCCGCGGTGCCCTGGCCGCCGGTGGCGGGGAAGCGCGCGGCGCCGCCGCGGGGAACGCCGAGGGCGTAGGGCGCCGGCACCTGCGCCGGGACGGCGTAGCTGATCTCGCTGAAGCCGGTGGCGACGACGGGGCGGCCGGTTGCGTCGATCAGCTCGCGGTACAGCATCAGCCCGGTCTCGGAGTCGATCCAGAACCGTCCGGCGGGGCTGCCGTCCTCGCGGCGGGCCTCGACGACGCGGGCGGACCGGCCGCAGACGGCCGAGTCGGCGCCGCGGACCACCGAGTAGTTGCGGGTCAGCAGGTCGAGCGTCGCGGGGGTGAAGCCCGTCGGGTCACCGGCGGCGGAGTCGGGCCGGTAGCCCTCCCCGGAGCCGGCGCCGGTCCCGGAGCCGGACCGGTAGCGCAGGCCACCGCCGGGCGTGTGGGACACCGCGACGCGGGACGTGCTGGAGCGGCTGCGGCTCCACGTCGTCAGGAACCGCCTGCCCTCGTAGGGGACGCGGCGGGCGGCGTCGGCGGCGGCGCGCAGCAGGCCCACCGCGCCGGGGTCGCTGCGGACGCGGCGCGCGGCGGCCGGGTCACCGGCGAGCGCCGCGCCGAGGACGAGCGCGCCCGCAAGCCCGCAAACCAGGACGGTGGATCTGCGCCGTCCCGGACGGGTCACGGTCTTCGCGATCACGGCCCCGGGGAGACCTGGACCTGGTTGACCGGGTCGGTGAGCGGATCGGTCATCGGCGCGTCCCCTGAGGTCAGCGCGTGCTGGACGGCGTAGCGGTCGAAAGCCGGGGTAACGGTCGGGGCGTCGTCGCCGCCGCCGACGGCGTACGACGCGGCGCCGAGGCCGAAGAACAGGGTCGCGGCGCCGACGACCAGGTAGCGGCGCCGGGGCTGGACGGTGAGCGCGGCCGTGGCGGCGGTGGCGGTGGCGCGTCCGGCGGGTCGGTTGTCGCGCGGGCGCACGGCGGACGACGGCCTGGCCGGGCGGGCCGCCGACCGGAGCGGCCGGGTGCCGTGCCGCGCGGGGGTGCCGGCGAGCTCGGCGGGAGCCTCATCGGGTACGGCGGCCCCCGCCGCGGCGGGCAGGGAGCGGAGCCGGGTGAGGAAGTCGGAGGACGGAAGCTCGTCGGTCTCGTCGAGCCCCCGCAGTCGTCCTTTGAGCTTGCGCAGCGAGGCGACCTCGTCCCTGCAATGGTCGCAGCACGCGAGGTGGGCGAGGGCGCGGTCGCGCTCCTCGTGTCCCAGCTCGCCGTCGACCAGAGCGGTCAGACGCTCCCCCAGACAACTCACGCGGCCTCCGTCTTTCCCGTTCTGTCATCCACGCGGTCCCGTCACCACGCGGTAAGCACAGCTTTACACGCCCTCCGGCTGAGGCCGGCCGCCTGCCGCGTGCAGGCCCCCGTCCTCGTCGGGCCCCCTGACGTCCATCTCCGCGGCGTCCATGACCTGCACGGACTCCACGGGCTGGAACTCGTTGCGCGTCCCGGGCCGGCGCCTGGTCGGCGCGCGGTGCTCCAGCGCGGCGCGCAACTGCGCCCGCCCCCGGTGGATGCGGCTGCGCACGGTGCCCAGCTTGACACCGAGCGTCGCGGAGATCTCCTCGTACGACAGGCCCTCGATGTCGCACAGCACGACGGCCGCGCGGTACTCGGGGGCCAGGGCGTCGAGGGCGGCCTGGACGTCGGCGTCGAAGTTGCTGTCGTCGAACGCCTGCGCCGGGGTCGGCTCACGGCCCTGGAGGCGTTCGGCGGCGTCGTCGGCGAGCCCTTCGAAGCGGATCCGCTGGCGGCGTCGCGCCATGTCGAGGAACAGGTTCGTGGTGATCCGGTGCAACCAGCCCTCGAACGTCCCCGGCGTGTAGTTCGACAGCGAACGGAAGACGCGGACGAAGACCTCCTGTGTAAGGTCTTCGGCATCGTGCTGGTTGCCTGTCAGCCGGTACGCGAGCCGGTAGACGCGCGCGGAGTGCTCGCGGACGACCTCGTCCCAGGACGGTGGCGCCCATTCGGCCTCGGGGGCGTTCTCGCGAGTGCCCGCGGCGCTACCAAGCCCCTGCCGGGGGCCCACCCCCACAGCGCTTCTGAAACTGAGTGCTGCGACTCCCATGGTGCCGGGCTGTTCCTCTCTCGTGAGCCAAGGTCTCGCCTTGGAACGGCACGGTCTCGCCTGGGCTGGGGCGTTGCTGGACCGACTGGGTTCTCGTGGGTCAAACCCGTGCATGACGGGTTCCTTCTCCCCTTGCAACGCGCTGAAACTCCAGTTGGTTCCCTGTCAACGATATGGTCTTTCCAGCATGAGCCAGGCGGGGGTCCCGCGAGGAGGCAGCCATCGACGCCGACCAGGCCACAGGGGCCTATGTGGAGGATTTCCTCCCCGAAGACGAGCCGCTGCTGGACGCCAGGCGCCGCGGCGAGGAGATCGGCGCGGCGCCGATCAGCCCGGCGGGCGGGGCGGCGCTGCGTTTCCTCGCGACGCTGCTCGGCGCGCGGACGGTCGTGGAGATCGGCTCCGGCTGCGGCGTGTCCGGCGTCTGGCTGATGCGGGGCATGGCCAAGGACGCGGTGCTGACGAGCGTCGACATCGAGCCCGAGCACCAGCGGCTGGCGAAGCAGGCGTACGCGGAGGCGGGCCTCGGCTCCTTCCGCACCCGGATGATCATCGGGCCGGCCCTGGAGGTGCTGCCGCGGCTCACCGACGGCGCCTACGACATGGTGTTCTGCGACGCGCAGAAGCGCGAGTACCCCGAGTACCTGACGGACGCGCTGCGGCTGCTGCGGCCCGGCGGCGTCGTGGCGTTCGACAACGCGCTGTGGGGCGGCCGGGTCGCCGACCCCGACCGGCGCGACCCGGAGACCGAGGCGATCCGCGAGGTGCACCGGATGGTCCGCGACGACGACCGGCTCGTCCCGCTGCTGGTGCCGGTGGGAGACGGCCTGTTGTGCGCGGTGAAGCGCGACTAGTCCATGAGCGAGGCGGAGGCCGTTGCCGCCGGTGAGGTGTTCGCGGTTCGGCAGCGGGTGACGTGGCGGGGACTGTGGCGGCTGTCCGCGTTCCTGATCATGTCGCTGGCGTCGGTGGCGTTCATCGCGGGCGGTGCGATGCGGGGCGCCGGGATCGCCGGCGTCACGGTGATGGTGCTGGGGGTGGCGGGGCTCGGGCTGTTCGGCGCGGGACTGCTCGCCTCGGCCGGGGGGATGCTGGCGCGGCGTCCCGTGCTGGAGTTCGACGGTGGCGGGGTGCGGCGTCCGGCGCGCTGGCCGCTGCCCCGCCGCGCCGGGCGCGCGCTGCCCTGGCCGGACGTGGCGGCGATCGCGGCGCTGCGGCGCGGCGCCGCGGGAACCCGCAGGGGCGAGCAGGACTACCTGGTGTTCCTGCCGTCGCCCGAGCTGGCGGAGATGGCGCGGACGTCGGAGCGGCCGCGGCTGGTGGCGCTGACGCTGCGGGACGTGCCGGCCACGGCGCAGGCCGTCCCGTGGTCGTTCGCGGTGGAGCCGGGCTGGGACGCGACGCTCCCGCAGATCGTCAAGCAGGCCAGGCGGTACCGCCCCGTGCCGGTGATCGACCGCCGGACCAGGTGATCAGCCGGTCGGGTTGTCAGGTTGTCAGCCAGGTCAGCAGGAGGCGGACGCCGAAGCCCGTCGCGCCGCGGGTGAGCTCGGCGTCGTCGGACGTGGCACGCCCCGGCCCGGCGATGTCGAGGTGGGCCCAGGGCCGGTCGCCGGCGAACTCGCGCAGGAACAGCGCCGCCGTGATGGAGCCGCCGCCGTAGCCACCGCGCCCGATGTTGTTGATGTCGGCGACGTCGGAGTCGATCGCGGCGCGGTAGTCGTCGACGAGCGGCAGCCGCCACACCCGCTCGCCCGCCGCCTCCCCGGCCTCGGTGAGCGCGGCGGCGAGGGCGTCGTCGGTGGCGAACAGCGCCGCGTGCCGCAGGCCCAGCGCGACCTTCGCCGCGCCGGTCAGGGTCGCGAGGTCCACGATCGTGTCGGGGGCGAGCTCGGCGGCGGCGTAGGCGAGCGCGTCGGCGAGGACGAGCCGTCCCTCGGCGTCGGTGTTCAGCACCTCCGACGTCTTCCCGCCGTAGTGGACGATCACGTCCCCGGGCCGCATCGACGACCCGGACGGCATGTTCTCCGCGGCGGCGACCAGCCCGGTGACGCGGTCGCGGACGCCGAGGCCGCGCAGCGCGCTCATCGCGGCGATGACGGCCCCACCGCCCGCCATGTCGGTCTTCATCGTCTTCATGCCGTCGTTCGGCTTGAGCGACAGGCCGCCGCTGTCGAACGTGATGCCCTTGCCGACCAGGACGACATGCCGCTCGGCGGGCCCGTCCGGAACGTGCTCCATCTGGGGGGACGACCCCCCAGACCCCCCGGCGCTTCGCGGATCGTAGGAGAGCTCGATGAGGCGGGGCGGGCGCGACGATCCGCCGCCGACCGCGATCAGGCCGCCGAAGCCCTCGCCGGCCAGCTCCTTTTCGTCGCGGACGCGGACGGTCAGGCCGGTGGCGGCGGCGATCTGCTCTGCCTGGGCGGCGAGCCAGGACGGGTCCTTCTCGCGGGACGGGGTGTTGGCGAGATCACGCGCGATCGCGGTGGCGCGGGCCCGCGCGGTTCCCAGCTCGATTGCGGGCGCGTCCGACTCGGGCCCGGCCTCGGTGAGGACGGCGAGCGTGCCGAGCGCCTTCTTCGCGGGCGGGGCGCCGATCTTGAACTCGTAGCCGGCGAGCAGCGCCCCCTCGACCAGCGCCGCGAGATCGCCGGCGGGCACGCCCGCGACGAGCGCGGTGCGGCCCCTGCCGCGACGGGCCAGCGCGGCCCCGGCCCTGCGCAGGTCGGCCGGGGTCGCGTCGCCCACTCCGTACAGCAGCAGTTCCCGCACCTGGTCGCCGATCCTGACCTGGGTGGCCGTGATCTCGCCGGGCTCGCCCTTGGCCCGGTGGAGTTCGAGCAGTTCGTCCAGGGTGAACGGCAGCGACCGGGCCACCTCGGCGGCGGGTGCGACCGGACCGGCGGCGACGGGCACAGCGACGATCTCCGCGCCGAGGTCGGCGGCGGTCTGCGACACGGTGCCGCCGGCTCCGTGGATGCGGGTCTCGATGGGCATGGCGGCGGTTTCCCCCTGTGTTACGGCGCTGTGGTCCGGTCGCTGTGGTGGGTCGTTTCGGTGCGGGAATGGCAAGGGCCCCGGCGAAGACGCCGGGACCGTCACCAACAAGCCGGGAACGGCTGTGCCGTCAGCCCACGACGCCCTTGAGTGCCTCGCCGAGCTCCTTGGCCTCGTCGGCGGACAGCTCGACCACGAGACGTCCGCCGCCTTCCAGTGGGACCCGCATGACGATTCCGCGTCCCTCCTTGGTCACTTCGAGCGGACCGTCTCCCGTCCGCGGCTTCATCGCCGCCATGCGTTATCCCCTTCCTGCGTAGGGCCGCGGCCTTCGCACACCGTTGGCCGCGTGGCCGCGTGTCGCATCCGCGTCATCAGTAGTGGTCCATTATCTCGTCTTCCGGGCGCGAAGTGGTAACGATCAGCCTCCAGATCGGAAGATGAAAGGATCGGCGGAGGGCCCGAAGGGAAGGACGACCATGGCTGAGACCGTGCTTTATGACGTCACCGACGGGGTGGGGACGATCACGCTCAACCGTCCGGACGGGATGAACTCGCTGACGGCCGAGATGAAGGAACTGCTCCGCGCGACGGTCGTGCGGGCCGCCGCCGACCCCGCCGCCCGCGCGGTGATCCTCACGGGTGCGGGCCGGGCGTTCTGCGCCGGTCAGGACCTGCGTGAGCACGGTGACAACCTCGCGGCGGGCAAGGGGCTGGACGACACCGTCCGCAGGCACTACAACCCGATCGTGCTGGCGCTCGCGGGGATGCGCAAGCCCGTGGTCGCGGCGGTGAACGGGGTCGCGGCGGGCGCGGGCGCGTCGCTGGCGTTCGCGTGCGACCTGGTCGTCGCGTCCGACAAGGCCCGGTTCGCGACCGCGTTCACCGGGATCGGGCTCGCGCCCGACAGCGGCATGTCGTGGACGCTGCAACGGCTCGTCGGCCGGGCGAAGGCGTCCGAACTGCTGCTGCTCGGTGAGCCGGTGAAGGCCGAGCAGGCGCTGGAGCTGGGCCTGGTGAGCCGGGTCGTCCCGGCGGACGAGCTGGCCCCCGCGTCGGTGGAGCTGGCGCACCGTCTCGCCGCCGGCCCGACGGTGTCCTACGGCGCGGTCAAGGCGGCGCTCGACTTCGCGGCGACGCACGATCTGGCGTCCGCGCTCGAACGGGAGGCGGAGCTCCAGGACGAGTGCGAGAAGACCAGCGACCACCGCAACGCCACCGAGGCGTTCCTGAAGAAGCGGCAGCCGGCTTTCGAGGGCCGCTAGCCGCCGGTCGCGGGTGGGGCTGTCCCCACCGCGGGTTCGGGAGCGGGCGTCAATGTGCGCGAGGGGTGGCCGGCGGTTTCCTGGACGGCATGACCCAGACAGCTGCCGTACCCCCTGCCGGGCAGGTGCACGACCATGTCGCCGTGGCCCGGGACGTGGTCAAGTCGTACGGGACGGGCGACGGCGCGGTGACCGCGCTGCGCGGCGTCTCGGCGGCGTTCCCCCGTGGCCGGTTCACCGCGATCATGGGGCCGTCCGGCTCGGGGAAGTCGACGTTCCTGCACTGCATGGCCGGGCTGGACGCGGTGTCGTCCGGCTCCGTGTTCATCGGCGACGTCGACATCACCACGCTGACGCGGACCCGGCTGACCAAGCTGCGCCGCGACCGGCTCGGGTTCGTGTTCCAGTCGTTCAACCTGCTGCCGATGCTGACGGCGGAGGAGAACATCCGGCTCACCGGGCGGCTCGGGAACCGGCGCGCCGACCGGCGGTGGTTCGACACGATCGTGGACGCGCTCGGCCTGCGGGAGCGGCTGGGGCACCGTCCGAGCGAGCTGTCGGGCGGGCAGCAGCAGCGGGTCGCGGTGGCGCGGGCGCTGCTGACCAGGCCCGAGGTGCTGTTCGCGGACGAGCCGACCGGCAACCTGGACTCGCGGTCCGGCGCCGAGGTGCTGGGATTCCTGCGCCGTGCCGTGGACGCCTACCACCAGACGGTGATCATGGTCACGCACGACCCGGTGGCCGCCGCGCACGCCGACCGGGTGCTGTTCCTCGCCGACGGGATGATCGTGCGGGAACTGCACTCCCCCACCATCGACCAGGTCCACGCCGCCATGCGGCGGATGGAGGGCTGAGCGGCCGTGTGGCTCATCGCGCGCCGCTCGTTCACCGGCGGCTGGAAGCAGCTGACCGCCACGCTCCTGGCGGCGATCTTCGCGATCGGGCTGATCGCCGGGTCGCTCCAGTTCACCTTCCGGGCGCAGGAGGCGGTGGGAGGCACCGACGCCAGCGAGTACGCCCGCGCGGACGTGCTGGTCCTCGGCGGGACGGCCGACCCCGGCGACGTCTACTCAACCCCGGACGGGCAGGTGCCGCTGGACCGGGTCGCCGGACGGCCGGGCGTGGCCGCGGTGGCCGGGGACGCGACCGTCCCGGTGACCGCCACCGGCGCCAACGGCAAGATCATCCTGCCGCCCGCGGGGGCGTCCACCCAGCTCCGGCCGTGGACGCCCGACCAGCGGCTGAACGCCTACCACCTGGAGGACGGCCGCGCCCCCACCGCGGACGGCGAGGTCGCCGTCACCCGGCACATCGCCCGCGCCGGGAAGCTCGACGTCGGCGACCCGCTGCGGACGACGCTGCCGAAGCAGACCCGCGCCATGAAGATCGTCGGGATCGTCACCGTGGAGGGGCGCAGCGCCGTCGCGAGCGGCGACCTGGTGCTGGCGCCGCCGGAGACCGTCCGGCGGGCGGCGGCGCTGCCGCCCGGGACGTGGCACGGCGTGTGGGTCAAGGCCGCGCCCGGCGTCAAGGCGGCCGATCTGCGCGCCGGGCTGGCCCGCGACCTGCGGGGCGCGGACGCCACCGTCCGCACGGCCCGCGACGTCCGGGACGCGCAGTCGGCCATGCTGGACTCGGCGGGCGTCTCGGTCGGCGGCTCGCTGGGGATGCTCGCGTCGATCGCGGTGTTCGTGGGGCTGTTCGTCGTCGCCAACACGTTCGGCACGCTCGTGCGGCAGCGGACCAGGCGGCTCGCGCTGCTCAGCGCGATCGGCGCCACCCCGCGCCAGATCAAGCGCCTGATCCGGCTGGAGGCGCTCGCGCTCGGCATCGTCGCGTCGATCGGCGGTGTCCTGGTCGGGTATCCGGTGTCGGGCGCCCTGACCGACCTGTTCGCCAAGGACGGGTTCGACATCTCCGTCGCCGACGCGAACTTCGGCTGGATCGCGCTCACCGCGCCCGCTCTCGCGGGCATCCTCGTCACCCAGCTCGCCGCGTGGCGCGCGGCCCGCAGGGCGTCGCGGATCGCGCCGATGCAGGCGCTGCGCGCGGCGAGCACCGAGTCGGCGGGCCGCCGCTGGCCCCGGATCCTCGGCGCGCTCACCGTGTTCGCCTTCGCGTGCATGCTGTACGGCGCCGTGTTCGGGATCCGGAGCGAGGAACCACCGGGTGTCGAGCGGACGGTCGGCGTCTGCGTGCTGATCCTGATGGGGTCGATGACGGCGGTGTCGGGGCTCGCCGTCCTCGCCCCGTTCTTCGTCGGGCCGCTCGGCGGCCTGGTCGGACGCGTCGGGACGGCGGTGAGCGGGGAGGCCGGACGGCTCGCCCGGGCCACCATCACCCGCAGCCCCCGCCGGGTGTCGTCGGCCGCGTCGTCGCTCATGCTCGGCGTCGCGCTCGTCTCCGCCACCGCGATGATCGTCCTGTCGGTGAACGACCGGTTCGACACCGCGGGCAAGGAGGTGATGCTGGCCGAGCACGCGATCGCCGCGAAGGAGAAGACCTCCGACGGCCAGGCGCCGCTGCCCGCCGACACCGTCGCCAAGGCCGCCGCGGTGCCGGGCGTGTCCCGCGCGATGGCGCTGACCGGAACCTCCGCGGAGGTCGTCAGCCCGCCGCCGAAACGGCCGTCGCCCGAGGAGCCGCCCGAGCCGGTGCTCCTCGACGTGACCGGCGCCGACCCGGCGGCGCTGCCGTCCGTCCTGGACCTCGGCGGGAGCCTGCGGCCGCTGCGCCCCGGCGAGATCGGCATCACGTCCACGATCATGAAGGCGAACAAGCTGAAGAAGGGGCAGCGGGTCGCGGTGCGCGGCGTGCGCGGCAAGGTCGCGCTGACCATCGCCGGGGCCTACCACGACCCGTCCCACCTGTTCGCCGACCAGGCGCTGGTGTCCCCGGCGACCATGGACCGGCTGGATCCGGGCGCGGGCACGCGGGCCGTGCTCGTCCGCGGCGGCACCGAAGGCGACCTGGCGCGGGCCGTCGCGGACGTGCCGGGCGCGCGGGTGCTCGACGAGTCCGGCTACATCAAGACGGCGGCGAAGGCGATGACCAACGGGATCAGCGTCATCTACGGGTTCATCGGGATGGCGCTCGTCCTGGCGCTGTTCGGCATGGCGACGACGGTGTCGATGAGCGTCGGGGAACGGACCCGCGAGTTCGGGCTGCTCGGCGCCGTCGGCGCGACCGCCGCGCAGATCCGCTCGGTGGTGCGCTGGGAGGCCGCGACGGTCGTGCTGCTCGGCACGCTCCTCGGGCTCGGCACCGCGCTCGGCACCGGCCTCCTGATGCACATCGGGACGGGCAGCTCGTACCTGGCGCCGAACCCGCCCTGGTGGCTGTTCGCCGTGGTCATCGCGGGCGCGGGGGCCGTCACGCTGGCGACGTCCGCCCTCCCGGCCCGGCACGCCGCGGCCGTCCCCGTCCTCGAGGCCGCCAAGGCCGAGTGAACCAGATCCGCGACGACCTCAGTCGTCGCGAGCAACGCCACGGAAGGCGCAGCCGGTGAGGTGGTCGTCTACGAGGCCGCAGGCTTGCATGAGGGCGTAGGCGGTGGTGGGGCCGACGAAGCGGAAGCCGTGCTTCTTCAGCTCCTTCGCCAGGGCCTTCGACCCGTCGGTGTAGGCGGGCACGTCGTCCATGTCGGCGTGCGCGGGGGCGTCGGGGTCGGCGTAGCGCCAGGCGGTGGCGGCGAGGCCGCCGGGCAGGTCGAGGGCGGCGCGGGCATTGGCGATGGACGCCTCGATCTTGGCCCGGTTGCGGATGATCGAGGCGTCCGCCAGCAGGCGCTCGACGTCGCCGGGGCCGAACGCGGCGACCTTCTCGGGGTCGAAGCCGTGGAAGGCGGCGCGGAACGCCTCGCGCTTGCGCAGGATCGTCAGCCAGGACAGCCCGGACTGGAACGCCTCCAGGCAGAGCTTCTCGTACAGGCCACGGTCGTCGCGGACGGGACGCCCCCACTCGTCGTCGTGGTAGGCGACGTAGTCGGGCGCCGAGAGGCCCCAGGGGCAGCGGGCCAGCCCGTCATCGCCCAGAATCGCGGTGCTCACCCGCCCGTTCTACCTCACGCCTCCGACAGCGCGGCAAGTCGGCGGAGCCCGAGCCGCATGACCGCACGCACGACCGGCCCGGACACAAGGGCTTGCACCAATGAGTCTGACAGAGTCTTCAAAGTAGGCTCTGACCTGTGGATACTCGGACGCTGCGTCTGACCGAGTAGGGAGTCATACGGCGGAATATGGGGGAGTTGGCTCCCATGGGTGGCTCCCGTGGGTTCACATGACACGTCCCCCACCGTCAGCGGGGGTCGCTCCTGACGGTGGGGGACGCGTCGCTAACCCCCCGATGGGTGTTCGGTATGAACTACTGCCACCATGGCGGGGTTAGCTTGGTAACCCGCGTGAGAGCACGGCGGGCAACGTTTGGACGGCGGGGCCAGCGCAGGCCCGTAAACTCGCGCATGACGGCGAATAGCAGGTCCTCGGGAACATGCAGGTCCATGTGGACCAGACCTGGCTCTTTCGGAGCAGCGTCCTCGGGTTCCATCCAGGACAACGACATTACCGCCATGCGCTCACCATCGCGCTGCCTGTACGACTTATCGATGTGGCTTATCGTCCCGCTTCGTGTGCAGCAGTTGGCAATGTTCTTCCTGAGAATGTTCATGGCGTGTGCGAATTCAGCTTCATCCACTCTGGGTGACCCTCTCTTCCGTATGAATCATCTCATTCGCGCGCCGGGCACTTCCACGAATCGCCCGGAGAATCCCGTGTCCTATCGTGCACGCGGGAACGCGGCGACATTGGCGATCTTTAGGGGTTCAATGCCGCCGCGTTCCCTGCTCTATCCCCCGCAAACGCTGATAGGTGGATCATCCAACCAAACGGCCAAGACCACGCGTCGCCATAGCCACACGGGCATGTACAGCGGCGTCCCGTCAGGGTCTTTGGAGTCACGCACGATGACATATCCCCGCGCGCCTGCGACTTCCACGCAGCCGTCTTGATTCAACTCCTCGCACCGTGACGATTTCCGAAAGGTCAACGAATCCAAAGTTGTGTACTCTCCTCGTTCCGTGTGATCTGGTGAATGGGTGGGGGACACGCGCACGCGAACACGACGTAGAAGAATCCGGGAATGATGTACGAGTCGCACCCTCGGTTGAGTGCCCGAAGCGCTTCGGTGAAAAAGGGGTCACCGGTCGCGTCCACGATGCCAGTAAGCAGGCCACGCATCGTCGCAATCGCGGTCACATGGTCATACCGGTCCGTGGATACTTGTAGTCTCCTGTCCCGCGAGGTGGCCACGTGCCAATGATCGGCCGGTATCGGAAATGCTCGCATGGCGTTACCGTTTCGCCGGTCGCAGGTAGCCCTGTACCCGCACGCCAGCGTCAACGACATGATGCGCCGGTCCGATGGGGTCATTCCACGATGTGAAGAACCACAACCGTCCCCCGTCCTCCCGCCGAGACCGGCACGTGATCGAATCGCAAAGGTGCTGGGCGCAGCAACCGGACTCACACGGATTGATGACCTTGAGCGCCGATCCGGAAAGATCTGCCTGAAAGCCGCGCCCCGACAAATGCGAGCCCAGCGCGGCAAGCCTGCTTTCGGGCGTAGTCGACTCGGTCACGGCGCGCACCCCCGTTCCCGCCTGCCTCCCGACAGGACCGAGAGCACGCGGGCGGCCGCGCCCTTCACGTCATCGATGGGACCGAGATCATTACCGTGTTCGCTGCCCCAGCGGAACCGCTCGCCGTCGGTAGCGATGACCCGCTGAACGCTCCCAGATGCCTCCAGAGCCACGACCAGGCTCCCGCTGGACACCTGGGCGCGGCACTCGGACTCCACCAGCTCCACGGCCAACTCATCCAGCGGCCTACCCGTAGGATCAGCCATAGGTCCGACCTCCCTGTCGGGCCGAGGCCCCGGGGTCCCCCGATGTTGCCCGCATCGGGACCGGGGCCGCTTTTTCTTTCGCCCTACATGAAGCCAGCTTGCGGGGTTACCGTGAAGGTGGTTCGTGGGGCGGAGCCCAACTTGAACCACGCCCCGAACCGTCCTACGCACATAGGAGCAAGGAGGCAGCCGAATGTCTTTCGGTGAGCTGTTGCTCTCTCTCATGAGAGAGCAAGATGTCTCATTTCGGGAACTTGCACGCAAAGCGCACTGTAATCACAGCTACCTGTCCAAACTCTCCCGAAACGAGCACACGCCATCCGAAAGGATCGCCCAGAATCTAGACAGGGCTTTAAATGCAAATGGTCGCCTAGCGGCATTGGCGCCCGACGAGCCCAAGAAGCGTCCCAAAGCACTCTCGGATTTGCTGCCAAATCTCGAAGAATGGGAGCAAACGAGTGAACTGCTGCGACGCACGTTTCTAAAACGTGGACTAAGTGCCATCGCTTTGCCGGCCGTGGGGCTGGACGAACTAAGGCATATTGCTGCCGCATTGCAGAATGCGCGTCGATACGCAGACGCCGAGGTCGTCAGCTATTTCAGGCGCCAACTTGACGACTGCGCGAAACGAGATCAGGTATATGGCCCGAAGCAGAGCATTCCCATCTCGCTCGGTTTGGTGGCGGCCATCGAGGAAATCGCGGCGGAAGCCAAGACGGACGTTCGCCGTTCACTATTTCAAGTCGGTGCACAGGTCGCTGAGTTTATCGGTTGGCTCTATCGTGACGCGACCATGCCAGATCTCGCCAATTACTGGCGCGATCGAGCGGTCGAATGGGCACAGGCATCGAGAGACCTTCCAATGCAGGGCTATGTATTGCTCAAGAAGAGTCAGGCGGCATGGGATGACCGAAATGCGGTACGAATGCTGACTTTGGCTGAGGCGTGCCAGGATGGCCCATGGGAATTGCCACTACGTGTTCAGGCAGAAGCCGTGCAACAGGAGGCACGCGGTCGGGCGATGCTCAACGACGATCCGTCCCTCATCGAACCGAGATTGAAGCGTGCGAGAGAATTGCTTGCACAGGATAGAGAGACGACGGGTTTGGCTCAACACTACAACGAGGCGACATTTGAGCTTCAGATCGCTATTTGCTATTGCGAAGCGGGAGATGTTGAGCGAGCTTGTGAAATGTATAGTAAGTGGCTCTTGCCTAAGTTTTTCTCGCGTCGCGATTATGGCTACTTCTTGGCTCTCAAGAGCAACGTCGACCTGAAAATGAACGCACCGAGTCGGGCGGCGTCCACCGCTTTGGAGGCATTGGCGGTAGCACGTGAGACCAATTCAGCCCGTACACATCAGGAGGTCTTGCGTCTCGCGCAAGAACTACGCCCTTGGCGAGAAGACGGAAAGGTCCGCGAACTATACTTCTCGATCATATCTTAGCCACTCGGTGACGATATCAATCACCTGCGACTGCCACTCTTTTGTCTGCGGATCCCTGTATAGGGGATCGTCGTGAACTGCAAACCCATGTTGTGCCCCGACTATCTCACGGAGTTCGGCTTGGTTGCCAAAAAGTGCTATTGCATCCCGCGATGATTGGACCGGAATGAATGTGTCCCCTGTGCCGTGAACGATAAGGGTAGGCGCAAGTACGTGTTTCAGTTCTCGGTGCGGCTGCACGCAGAACACTTCGTTGAGTAGGGCACGTCCGAGTCTGAAAGTTGCCGAGTGCTCTATGAAGCCTTGCGATCTCAGTAGTTGGGCGGCGCTCTCACTGGCCCTGTCGTCATGCCAGTAGGGTTTATCATCTATAAAGCGCTTCTTGTAGTTGAGCAGGGGGTTAAGCAAGACAAGCCGATTTATGGCCTGTGGATGTTGCGAAGCAAAGAGAGCAGATATTCCGCCGCCAAAGCTTGCCCCAATCAGGTTAACCTTATCGGTTCGCGTGAGCGTCCTCACGTGATCGGCTGCCGCTCGAATATCGTTCACGATTGCCGACAACGTTAGATCTTCCTGATGGCCTTCACTTTCCCCGTGAGCACGGAAGTCAAAGCGAAGAGACAAAAAGTTCGCACTAGCCAAACCTAGAGCCAACCGACTAAAGAAACCGCCTTCTTCGCGGTCAACACCGCCACCATGCACGAGCACGGTTGCCGGACCGTGGATACCATCTGGCACGACCAGAGTACCGAAAAGGCGAAGCCCGTCCAAAGAAGTGAAATCAATCTTGCTAGTTGTGGACATCCCATACCTCCAAAGGCCGAAGAACACTCAAACTTGTACCCCGTGAAGGGGTCACCGAATCATTGGTAATTTGTTTGGGCGTCATTAATGCGATGCTTCGCGTCGGTCTTCACGTCCCCTTTCGTATCCGCCTTCGATCGCGCGAAACCCGTCCCAGCCTATCCGCCCAGGTCGGGGCCTGCGCAGCCACCCAAACGGCTGGCTAAATTTCCTACGGAAATCCGCCCGGTCGTCGCTCCGCTCCTCTCGGAAGCCTCCCCAACCCCCCTACTACCCCAATTACGCTCGCCTCCTCATCTCTTTTCTCCACTACACAAAAGGAATGCTAATCGACTTGTCAAGCGCTCTGATGTGTCGAAATTAAAAGAAACTTGGCCATCGTTTACTGCCTCGTTTCTCACATCATTTGTAGATACTTAGCGCGCGCATTCTCATGGGCCACATCGCGTGGCACGAGAAGGGCGCGGAGGCGTGCCGCTTGTCGCTTCTTCGGCGCCCCCTTCGGCGCGTACCTCGTTGACACGCTCGGCGCACTGCTCGGCGCACCGGTCGGCGCACCCGTCCGCGCCGCGCTCGGCGCACCGCTCGGCGCACCCGCCGGTGACCCGCTCGGGGTGCACCGGCCGTCAGCATCGACCCTGGTCACAGCCTCGCCTGGCCCGGCAGACGAACGGGATCACTTCGTTCGCGACCGGCGGGGCGACTTCGTCCCCCCACCGGTCGGCTCACCTCGTGGCGTACCCGCCAGGCGGGCCGCCCGCGCAGAATGGCTTGAATTCTGCTTCAGCGAAGCCATTAACGGCCGTCTGATCCTGCGCAGCGTGACAAGCCAACGGGCACTGCTTAGGGCAGTCAGCCCTTTTATGACCAGTTCCGGGAGCAGCACTTCAACGGGACAGTCCCTAGACGGCTCTCAGAGTCCCGCAGAAGCCCCCGCGCGCCCTTCTCCATAGTCGAGTGCCGTCAAGGGCTGCGAGAGCCGCACAGACCGTTTCCGCGCCGTTCTCCAGTAGGCCAGTCGAGAGACAACGTAGAACGGCCCCTGACGTCCGTCAGGGGCCGTTCTGGGCGGGTGCGGGTTATGCGGCCTTGCCGAACACCCTGTCAATCACGTCCGCGCTCTGCCGGTGTACCGGTGCCAACACCTTGCGGTAATGCCTCTCAAGAGTCTTGAGAGTGTGGCCGCACATGTCCGCGATGATTTCCCGCGCTACGCCGTTGTGGCTCATGACGGACACGAAAGTCGTCCTGGTTTCGCGCAGTGTCCATGCGCCGGGATTGCTGATACCCGCGACCTTGAGAAGTGCACGAAACTCCGGCCGCGCCTTTTCTGGCGTGTAGGCGCTTCCGTCCGGCAGCGTGAACACGGGCGTATTGTCAGTGACCTCCGCACCGATAGCGGAGAATTCCCGCCGTTGGATTTCACGCCAGATTTTCAGTGCCCGTACCGCCGTGGCACCGAGCGTCAGGCCGCGCCTGCTATTTTCGGTCTTCAACTTTTCGTTCGTCCGCGCCGCCTTCTCGACGTACACCGTAGGTTCGTCGCTGTCCAGGTGCAGCCATTTCCACGTCAGCCCGTGCATTTCGTCCACCCGAAGACCGGATGTCAGGGCCAGAGCCATGTATCCGCCGAATCGTTGCGGCTGGAACGGGGCCACGCACACGGTCAGAATCGAATTCGTCTGGTCCACCGAGAACGATTTGCTTTCCCGCTGCACGTTCGCGCCCTCGGGGCGTTCGACCGGCTGACTGACGTTGCGTGCGACGTAGTTGAACACAATGGCGCGGTTGATGGCGCGAGTCAGTAGCGCGTGAACCTTGCGGAGGACTTCGCCGGACAGTTTGGCTGCCAGGTTGATCAGCCATTGCTCCACGCGCGCCGCTTCGAGTTCCTTGATTTGGATGGCTCCGATTTCGCTGAAGTGGTTCCGGATCCATCCCCGGTAGATTTTGATCGTGGATGGAGCCTTTTTGCCCTTCATCCTGTCCACGTACTCAGTGACCACTTCGAGCACGGTACGCCGCGCAGTGGCCTTGACGTTGCTTTTCAGGTCCTTTGAGAGCGTGTCTAGCTTCTCTTCGACGATCGCTTTCGTGCGACCCTTGCGCTTGGGACGGTTCCGCGACCCGTCGGGCTTGGTTCCCAGGTCCAGGACGCCCGTGTATCCCTTGCCCTCCCGGTAGATGCTGCCCCTGTAGCCGTTGATGAGTACGCTTGCCATCAGACGCTCCCTGTCCCTGTGTGACGGTGGGGTGTCAGGAGGGGTCGGGTGCTACCAACACCCGGCCTCTCCGCCTGTCAGAGCCGAGAAAGCTTGATCAACTTCCCGCGTTCTGGGGACCTTGATTACGGCTCCCGCTATGGCTCCCTAACGATCTTGTGCTGTTGTTTTGCCTGGTCTTGCTTGGTGTCCGAGACTAGATCAGAAACCGGCCCGGCGGCGACCCAGCCGACGGCGCCGAGCGGCCCGAGCGGAAGATCGAGGCGCTCGGCCCACACGATGCGGGTCCCCGCCGGTTCCGGGACGACCTTGAACCACGCCCTGCCGCGCACCACCCGTCCGGTGTGCCGGACGGCGACATGGTCGCCGGACCGCCAGCCGGTGATCACCATCGTGTCGAGGAAGCCGACCGGGCCGACGCCCGTCCACGCGCGCAGCTCGTCACCGACGTCACGGCCGCCCTCCGCGCTGGTGAACGGCATCCACTCCGCGTGCCGCGGCCAGTCGGTCAGGACCTCGAAGACCCGGTCGGGGGACGCGGCCGAGACCGCCTCCGCGCGGACGGCGACGCTGCTCACGGGCGCTCCTCCGCCGCGGGGCTCACGGGTTCGTCCTCCCGTTCGCCGCCGGTCTCGTCCTCGATGCCGCCGGTTTCGTTTTTGATGAGCGACGGCGGTGAGTCGCCGTTCACAGCCGGTTCCTCTAGGCCAAGCGGCTTCTCCAGGACGGGCGGTTCCTCCAGGCCGTGCAGGGCGCCGATCGAGCCCGAGCCGTGGCGCAGCTCGTAGAGCTGGTGTTCGAGGACGGCGACCCGGTGGTCGCGCTCGGACAGCGCGTGCGTCACGCTGCGGAGCGCCTCGTCCATCACGTGCGGCTGGTAGCCCCAGAACGTGCGCGGAAACCGCATCAGGGCGACGTCCGGCCCGGTGATGGGACGGCCGTCGGCGCCGAGCGGGAGCCGCGGATAGTCGGGATGGGTCTCGGCCAGCTCGCCGCCCCTGCCCATGGCGAGGAGCACGACGGCGCCCAGCACCGCCACGCCGGCCAGGACGAGAACCACGATCACGCGCACGCTCCGATCTGACTGGTGTCCCTCTGTGAAGGACGATTCCCGAATCCAGATCGTGCCACGCTTTGGTCATGGACGTGGGAGAGCGGAAGGTCGTGGCATCGGGTGCGCCGGTCCCGGACGGTGTCGTGGACGCGGGCACGGCGCCCCCGGCGGACCGTGTGGAGCGGCTCACGGCCGCCGGGGACGCGGTGCTGGTCACGCTGGAGACGGACGCGCGGGAGCCCGATCCCGGGTTGCTCGCCGCGGCGTCCGTCTACGCGTGGCTGGGCGTGGCGGTGTTCCGCGTGCCCGGCTCGCAGGTGGACGGCGTCCAGCAGGTGCTGGACATGGTGGCGTCCATCCAGGGCGCCCGGCCCCCCGCCGTCGCCCGCCGCGGCCTGGCCTGACCACCGCCTGCCGCCTGACCACCGACTGGCCTTCGCCCGGCCCGCCCCTCGGCCTCGCCTGACCGCGGGCCCCCGTCAGCCGCGCAGACGGTGCCAGGGGCCGGTGATCGCGAACGTCGCGCCCGGGTCGGACTGCCGGTTGGCGAACAGGACGCGGCCGTCCGGGGAGAAGGTCACCCCGGTGAACTCACTGCCGTTGAGGGCGTTGCGGGCCATCGCGAACGGCTTGTTCTTGCGCGTGGTGCCGACGAGGTACTGCTCGCCGTCACCGTCCTCGGCCAGGATCACGCCGCCGCCGTACGGGGAGACGGTGATGTTGTCCGGGCCGTCGAACCGGCCGCCGGGCTTGAAGATGAGCTGGAGCTCGATCTCGTTGCGGCGCGGGTCGTAGGTCCAGACCTGCCCGGCGTGGTCGCCGGCGGCACCGTCCTCCTTGCTGGAGAAGCTCGCCACGAAGTACGCCTTGCCGTGGCCCCACCAGGCGCCTTCGAGCTTCTGGCTCCGCGTGATCGTGTCGAACTGCTTGCGGACCGACGTCTGCTTCGCCGACGGGTCGGGCACGTCCACCCACTGGGCGCGCAGCCTGGTCCCGGGCTCGGTGACGAGCGACAGGTCCGGGACGTCCCGCACGTTCAGCGCCTCCAGCCGGCCGCCCCGCAGGTAGGCGTGGTAGCCGCCGCGGTGGGCGCGGGGACGGAACCGGTAGAACAGCCCGAAGGGCCCGGCCGCGTCCTCGGTGAGGTAGGCGGTGAGGGTATGCGGGTCGACGGCGACGGCCTCGTGCGCGAACCGGCCGAGGCCGGTCAGCGGGACGGGCTTGGTGCGCCGCCCGTACGGGTCGACCTCGAAGACCCAGCCGTGGCTCTTCGTCTCGCCCTTGAAACCCTCGGTCTCCTCGCAGGTCAGCCACGTCCCCCACGGGGTGCGGCCGCCCGCGCAGTTCACGGCCGTCCCGGCGAGGCTGACGTACTGCGACACCAGGTCGCCGTCGCCGTCGACCAGCAGGTTGGTGGTGCCGCCGGTGGCCGCCGGGTCGTAGGTCAGCTCGGGCGGCGCGACGGCGCGGGTGCCGCCGTTGCTCTGCTCGTGGTTGCGGACGAGGATCGTCCGGCCGCGGCGGCCGTGGCCGCGCTCGCGGTCACGCTCCCCGGCGCTCCAGCCGGGCCAGTCAGGGAAGTCGGGGAAGTCGGGCCAGTGCGGGAAGTGGTCGTGGCCTCCGCGCGCGGGGAACGTGGCCGTCCCGTCGTGCTTGCCGGGGACGACGACGCCGTCGGAGATGGGCTCGCCCTCCACCGACAGCGTCTTGTACGAGAAACCCTTGGGCAGGTCGAGGACGCCCTTGGGGTCGGGGACGAGCGGGCCGTAGCCGAACGCCTCTCCGGTGTCGGCGCCCGCGGAGGTCTGGAAGATTCCGTCCAGGCTTCCGGCGAGGGCTATGGACAGCGCACCGGCCGCGCCGCCCTTGACGACTCCGCGACGGGTCACGGACATGGGCACTCCTTCACGTGAGGGGATCACGCGGGAGCCTGGTCGCCGCCCCTTAACCGGCGGTGAACGAGCACCGGACGAGCGGCAAACCCCCAGGACAATCTTCAGTTTCCGGACTTCAGGACGCCCACTGCGGCGTCCACGGCACCGGTGAGATCGCCGTCCGCGGGGTACAGCGGCGAGCGTCCGGCGACGAGTCCGCGGCCCACCGCGTCACCGCGTCCCGGCACCGGCGAGCCCGGCGACCTCGGTCATGACCGAGCCGGCGAGGTCGAAGCCGCCGACGCACGCCAGGTATCCGGGGGCGTCCCAGTCGTGGCCGCCGGGCCGTCCGCCGAGCGGCAGGTACGTGCCACCGGCCTGCCTGACCAGGAGCATCGCGGCGGCGATGTCCCAGGCGTTGATGGCGGAGTCGTAGGCGACGTCCGTCCAGCCGGCGGCGACGTGCGCGAGGGTGAGGGCGGCGCTGCCGGGCCTGCGGACGGTGGCGAACGCGTCCACCATCAGGCCGAAGCGCCGCAGGGTCTCGTCGCGGTCGCCGTCGCTGAGGTCGCGCGGGCTGGGGTAGGACGTGGCGGCCACGGCGGTCGCGTCCTTGGTGGCGCCCCTGCTGCGCATCGGCTCGCCGTTGCAGGTGGCGCCGTCCAGGGACGCGGTGAACATGTCGTCGCGGACCGGGTCGTACACGGCGCCCGCGACCAGTTCGTCGCCCGCGACGGCGGCGATCGACACGCAGAAGAACGGCAGGCCGACCGCGAAGTTGGCGGTGCCGTCGATGGGGTCGACGTACCAGCGCAGGTCGCCGTTGGAACCGGCCGAGCCGCCGCGCGCGCCGCCCTCCTCCCCGACGACGACGCTGCCCGGGGTGTGCTCGGCGAGCACCTCCCGGATGGTCTCCTCCGCCGCGCGGTCGTGCTCGGTGACCGGGTCGTGGAAGTCGATCTTGACATCCACCTCCGGGCGGGAGCGGAACGCCGCCCGCAGCCGTCCGCCGGTGGTGCGGGCGGCGAGTTCGGCGATCTCGGCGAGCTCCCGCGAGGCGGGCACGTCGGCGTTCATGCGGCTCCTTCGGGTGAGACGGTGCGCTGGTCAGGCGGGCAGGATGCGGTCCAGCAGGCGCGCGGCGGTGATGACGCCGAGGACCGCGCCCTCCTCCGGGCGGCGCTCGTCGTCGGTGACGGCGACGACCGGGCTCCGGGCGCCCGCCATGACGCTGGCGATCTCCATGACGGTCGCGTTGAAGTCGACGACGGGAAGCGGGATCCGGTCGTCCTTCAGCAGGTCGGCCACGGTCCGGTCGGCGAGCCTGGCGCAGAGCCGGTCGGCGTGCCGCTCGTCGTAGACGCGGGCCAGGGCCGGGTCGTCCCGGACGTGCCCCGGGACGATCTGCCGCAGCAGCCGCGAGCCCGGGACCACCGCGACGGCGCGGCCCGCCTCGTCCACCACGACGAGGCCCGGAAGGCCCTGCCCCGCGAGGAGGCGGGCGGCGTCCAGCGCGCTGTCGGACGGCGTCACGGTCGGGTACTCGGCGGCGAGTTCACGGGCACGCACATTCCGACGTTATCCGAGTGCCGCGCCGGCGTTCATCGCGGGCTAGAGCTCGGCCTCGGCGTAGTCCTCGGGGGAGAACTCGATCCGGGGCTGGGAGCGCTCCAGCAGGTCGAACGCCTCGGGGACGGAGTCCGTCCAGCCGATGGCGTCCCAGATCTTCGCGCGGGCGAAGCCCTGTTCGGTCAGGCCCCGCATCAGCTCGCGGAGCGGGTCGTAGACGCCGGTCGGGTCGAGGATCACCACGGGCTTGCTGTGCATGGCGAGGACGCGGGCCGTCCACACCTCGAACAGCTCCTCAAGCGTGCCGATGCCGCCGGGCAGGACGAGGAACGCGTCGCTGCGCCGGTCCATCTCGCCCTTGCGGGCGCGCATGTCGGGGGTGACGATCAGCTCGTCGTTGTCCTCGTCGGAGATCTCCACGCTGACCAGGCCCTCGGGGATCACCCCGACGGTGCGGGCGCCGCCGGCCCGCGCGGCGCGCGCGACCGCGCCCATGCACGAGACCTGGGCGCCGCCGCTGACGAGGCTGTGCCCGCGCCGGGCGAGCTCGGCGCCGGCCTCCGCCGCGAGGTCGACGTACCGGCGGTCGATCGTCCCGGAGGACGAGCAGAAGACGCACACGGCAAGGGGCTTCGGGGATTCCACCGGCCCAATCCTACGGGCCGCCCGGCGCCAAACGGGGGGTTGGCACCGGACGGCCCTCCTGGGGAAATGGTCCATTTCAGTGTGGGGGGACGACCCCCCACACCCCCCGGAGGGAGCACTGACCAGCGTCCTCCACTCCGCTGGCGCTCCGCTCCGGACGCTGGTCAGTGCATAGCCAGGTCCCGGCGGCGGAAGCCGAGCATTCCGATGACGGCCAGGACGGCGGCGAGGCCCGCCAGCCACACCAGCGGCATGACGGCGAAGTCCTGCCCGATCTTCGGGATATGGCTGAACGGCGAGACGTCCATCACCCACTCGTCCAGGTCGAGGCTCGGCCCGAACATGGAGATCGCCCCGAACAGGCCGACCGCCGCCCAGGCGCCGCCCGCGGTGAGGCGCGGCGCCAGGCCGAACAGCGCGATCGCGATCGCCGCGACCAGCCACACGGCGGGCAGCTGCGCCATCGCGGCGCCGAACACGCGGGGCAGCTCGCCGCCGACGTCGCCGGCGTTCAGGCCGTGCGTCAGCCCGGCCGCGGCGCCGGCGACGGCCAGCCCGGCGGCGGACCCCAGCACGGCGAAGGCCAGATGGCTGGACGCCCACCTGAGCCGTCCGGTCGCGGTGGCGAGCAGCGGCTCGGCGCGCTGCCCGGACTCCTCGGTGCGCAGCCGCAGCGCGGCCGACACCGCGTACGCGGCGACGATGATGCCGAGAATGCTCATCACCGAGGCGAAGTAGGCGTCCGTGATGCCGGACTGCCCGCCGATCTTGGTGAAGATCTCCTCCAGGTCGGGGTTGTCCTCCACCATCTCCTCGATGCTCTTGGCGAGCGCGCCGAAGATGACGCCCAGCGCGGCGAACCCGGCGAGCCAGCCGTACATCGGACGGCTCTGCAGCCGCCACCCGAGGCCGAACGGCCCCGCCAGCCGCGCGGACGCGGCGGGCGGCCCGAGCTTGGGGGGCAGGATGCCGGCGCCCACGTCACGGCGTGCCTGGAGCGCCGCGGCCGCCGCCACCAGCACGGCGATCAGCGCCACGACCAGCGTGAGCGTCCACCAGCGTTCGCCGCCGTAGGCGCGCAGCCGGTTGGTCCAGCCGAACGGCGACAGCCAGCCCAGCCAGGTCAGGCCGCTGTCGTCGCCGCCGACGTCGGCGGACATCCGGACCGCGAACGCGGCGCCGAGGGCGCCGAGCGCGATCCCGCGGGCGGCGCCCGCGCCCTCGCTGAGCTGCGACGTGACGCCCGCGACCGCCGCGAACAGGCAGCCGGCCGCGCCGAGCTGGAGGCCGAGGGCCAGCGACCCGGCGAACGGGAGGTCCTGGGCCGTCAGCCCGAGGGTGAGCAGCACGGTGAGGACGAGGTTCGCCGCCATCGTCACGATCAGCGCGGCGGCCAGCCCGGCGCCGCGGCCCGTCACGGTGGCGCCGAGCAGCTCGCGGCGTCCCGCCTCCTCCTCGGTGCGGGTGTGCCGGACGACCATCAGCGCGCTGATCAGCCCGACCACGACCGGGATGAACCCGGAGCGCTGCGCGATGATGGAGCCGAGGCTGGTGTCGTACAGCGGCCCGTACAGCGCGAGGAACGTCGGGTTGGTGCCGGTCGTGTTCGCGTAGTTGAGCCGGTCGGCCGCCTCCGGGTACAGGTTGTCGGTGGCCCCGACGAAGCCCATCGGTATGACCGCGAACAAGATCACCCAGGTGGGGAGCAGGAACCGGTCGCGGCGCAGGATCAGCCGGATCAGCCCCCCCGTTCCAACAAGCGCGGTCAGCCGTGTCCTCTGCGGGGGGACGACCCCCCGCACCCCCCGGTTCGCTGCGCTCATCGTGTGACCTCTTCCAGCTCGTCCTTGTAGTGGCGCAGGAACAGCTCCTCCAGCGTCGGCGGACGGCTCGTCAGGCTCCGCACACCGATCTCGGTGAGCTGCCGCAGCGCCTCGTCGAGCCGCGGGGTGTCGACCTCGAACTTGATGGTGGTGCCGTCGATGTGGACGTCATGGGCGCCGGGCAGCGGGAGGCCGTCCGGCGAGGCGGCGAGCTCCGCGTGGATCGAGGTGCGGGTCAGGTGCCGCAGCTCGTCCAGGGTGCCGGACTCCACGGCGGCGCCGTTGCGGATGATCGTCACCCGGTCGCACAGCGCCTCCACCTCGGACAGGATGTGGCTGGACAGCAGGACGGTCCGCCCGTCGCGGCGCTCCTCGCGGATGCACTCCTGGAACACCTCCTCCATGAGGGGGTCCAGGCCGGAGGTCGGCTCGTCCAGCAGCAGCAGCTCGGCGTCGGACGCCAGGGCGGCGACCAGCCCGACCTTCTGCCGGTTGCCCTTGGAGTAGGCGCGGCCCTTCTTGCGCGGGTCCAGCTCGAACCGGTCGAGCAGCTCGGCCTTGCGGCGCTGGTTCATGCCGCCGCGCATCCGGCCGAGCAGGTCGATGACCTCGCCGCCGGACAGGTTCGGCCACAGCGTCACATCGCCGGGGACGTAGGCGAGCCGGCGGTGCAGGCCGGTCGCGTCGTGCCAGGGGTCGCCGCCGAGCAGCCTGGCGGTGCCCGCGTCCGCGCGCAGCAGGCCGAGCAGGACCCTGATGGTCGTCGACTTGCCCGCGCCGTTCGGGCCCAGGAAGCCGTGCACCTCTCCCGGCTGGACGGTCAGTTCCAGGCCGTCCAGCGCGCGGGTCTGGCCGAAGGTCTTGACCAGACCGTGGATCTCGACGGGGGGCGTCTTCTCTGTCACCGGTTCTCCTCATCGGGTGACTGCTCGCCGGCGGCGAGCATGCTTTTCATGGCGGCACGTGCCTGGGCGGCCAGCTCGGGCGACAGGAGCCTGTCGTCGAAGATCTCGATCATCGCGAGCGCCATCCGGGGGTAGCCCTCGCTCGTCAGGACGTCGGCGCCCAGGGATCTCGACAGGTGGTCGTGCAGGACGAACGTGCCCAGGCTCATCCCGGTCATGACGACCGCGTAGGCGTGCAGGTCGTCGGTGTTCGGCTTGGACACCCCGGGCTTGCCGGTCTCCAGGACCTCCTTGCTGTAGAGGACCAGGTCGTCGAACAGCGCCGTGGCGGCCGGCGAGCCGTCGGTCATCGCCCGGGCGATGTAACGCTGGATGGGCAGGGTCGTCTTCAGGGCGAGCTGGGTGAACCCGGGGCTGGCCATCCCGCCGTGGAGCGACTCCTCCTTGACCCGGCGGATCTCCCGTGAGACGTACTCGTCGCACGCCTTGCGCAGGGCTTCCTTGGTCCCGAAGTGGTGCTGCACGAGCGCGGGCGAGACGCCGGCGGCCTTCGCGATGCCCCGGATGGTCGCGCCCTTCACCCCGCGTTCCGCGAACTCCAGCAGCGCGGCGTCCCTGATACGGGCCTTTCCGGTCAGATCCTCGGCCCGTTCCGTGCCCGGCATCCTCACCACCTGTACGTTCGTTCAGTAAGCTGTACAGATGAACACTGTACTGCCGTACAGGCGGTGCTGTCCAATCGGGGTCAGCCGCCGCCGGGAAGTTCGCCGAGCGTCACCTGGACCTGCTGTTTCCTGCCGTCCGGCTTCTGGATCTCGACGTTCGCGATGCCGCCCGGCCTGAGGTTCGCGAGCACCGACGACAGCGCCGTCTGGTCGGGCGTGGCCGTGCCGTTCACCGACAGGACGAGGTCGCCCGGCTCGATCCCCGCCTTGGCCGCGCCGCCGCCCCGCTCGACCTCCACGACCGCGACCGCGGACCGCCGCCCGCTCTGCGGGTCGACGATCGTCCGCACCGTCACGCCGAGCGCCGCCCGCCCCGAATCGGACACCTTCCCCGACTCGATGAGCTGCGGCACGATCCGCTTGACCGTGTCGCTCGGCGTCGCGAACCCGATCCCGGCCGCCGCCCCGCCGATGGACGGGTCCGACGCGGCGGCGGTGGGCACGCCGATCACCTGGCCGCTCAGCGTGACCAGGGCCCCGCCGCTGTTGCCCGGGTTGATCGCCGCGCTGGTCTGGATGGCGTCGGCGATCGTCGACCCCTGGGCGTCGCCCTCGCCCTTGGTGGAGACCGTCCGGTGCAGCGCGGACACGATCCCGTTCGTGACGCTTCCGGCGAGGCCCAGCGGGTTGCCCATCGCCAGGACGATCTGCCCGACCTCGGCCTTGCTCGACTCGCCCCACGACGCCGGCCGCAGCGACCCGCCGGAGGCCTTGACCACGGCGAGATCGTCGGCCGCGAACGCGCCCACCAGACTCGCGTTCAGCGGGGAGCCGCCGCTCGCCGCGGTCACCTGGATCCTGTTCGCCCCGGCGACGACGTGCGCGTTCGTGACGATGTCGCCCTGCCCGTCGAACACGACGCCCGACCCCTCGCCCTTGTCGGTCTGGATCTTCACGACCGAGGGCAGGACGGCGTCCACGACCTTCTCGTACTGCTCCTGGAGATCCGCCGCGGGCCCGGTGCCGACCGGGGCGGACGTCTGCGCGGCCCGCGACGCCGTGTGCTCCTCGCCGCCGCTGCACCCGGCGAGCGCCAGCGTCCCCGCCGCCACCGCCGCACATGCCCTGACCTTGGCGTTCCTGGACCCGGTGTTCCTGTCCACGCTCCCCACCTCCCGGACGGGTTCCTTCCCTCCTCCCGGAGATCAGGCATGGGAGCTCAGGGCTGGAAGCGGTACCCCATCCCGGGCTCGGTCAGCAGGTGCCTCGGGTGCGCGGGATCGGTTTCGAGCTTGCGGCGCAACTGCGCCATGTACTGGCGCAGGTAGTGGGTCTCGCGCCGGTAGGACGGCCCCCAGACTGTCGTGAGGAGCTGCTGCTGGCTGATGAGCTTGCCGGGGTTGCGGAGCAGGATCTCCAGCAGATGCCATTCGGTCGGGGTCAGCCGGACGCCGCCGCTGACCGTCTTTCCGGCCAGGTCGACGGTGTGGTCGCCGACGTCCACCCGCGGCGCCTCGCCCGGCACCGCCACGCGGCGGGTCACGGCGCGGATGCGGGCGACGAGCTCCTCGATGTCGAACGGCTTGGTGACGTAGTCGTCGGCGCCCGCCTCCAGCGCCTCGACCTTGTCCTGGCTGCCCGCCCGGCCGGACAGGACGATGATCGGCACCCGCGTCCAGCCGCGCAGCCCGTGGATGACGTCGACGCCCGGGATGTCGGGCAGCCCGAGGTCGAGGACGACCAGGTCGGGCGGCGACGTCCCGGCGGTGCGGAGCGCGGTCGTGCCGTCGGCGGCGACCTCCACGTCGTAGTCGCGGGCGCGCAGGTTGATGCGCAGGGCCCGCAGGAGCTGCGGCTCGTCGTCGACGACGAGCACTCGCGTCATGGCGCATCCCCAGGCTTGTAGACGGGCAACGCGACGATCATGGTGAGGCCGCCGCCCGGGGTGTCCTCGGGGAACAGGTCGCCGCCCATCGCCTCGGTGAGCCCGCGCGCGAGCGCGAGGCCGAGCCCGACTCCGGTGTGGTTGTCGCGGTCGCCGAGCCGCTGGAACGGCAGGAAGATCCGTTCCCGGTCGGCGGGCGGGACGCCGGGGCCGCGGTCGGCGATCCGCAGCTCCACCCGGTCCTTGATCGCGCCGGCGGTGACGAGGACGGGCTCGTCCGGCGGGCTGTGCCGCAGCGCGTTGGCGATCAGGTTGACCAGGACGCGTTCCAGCAGCGCCGGGTCGGCGGTCACGTCCGGCAGCCGCGGGTCGAGCCGGACGGTGACACGGTCTGCGGTGACACGGTCGCCGGTGCCACGGTCGCCGGTGCCACCGTCGCCGGTGCCGCCGGCGTCGTCCAGGGCGCGGGGCATGATCTCGTCCAGGGCGATGGGCTGCGCGGCGATGCCGAGGACGCCGGCCTGCAGGCGGCTCATGTCGAGCAGGTTGGCGACCAGCCGGTCGAGCCGGGCCAGGGACTGGGCGGCGGTGTCGAGCAGTTCGGCGCGCTCCTGCGGCGTCCACTCGACCGAGGTGGTGCCGAGGCTGTCGACGGCGGCCTTCGCCGAGGCCAGCGGGGTGCGCAGGTCGTGGCTGACGGCGTTGAGCAGCGCGGTCCGCATCCGGTCGGCCTCCTCCAGCGGCCTGGCCCGCTCCGCCTCCGCCTCCAGCCGCTGCTGGCGCAGCGCGCCCGCGGCCTGGACGGCGAACGCCTCAAGCACCCGCCGGTCCCCCGCCGGGAGCGGACGCCCCCGGATCGCCAGCGTGAGGCCGTCGCCCACGGGGACCTCGGTGTCGCCCTCGCCGGGCGAGGTGCACGGCCGCCCGCCGACGGTCGCGACGATCCGCCAGTCGGCCGGGTCGCCGTGGCTGTCGGGCGTGGCGGGCACGGGACGTTCCAGCAGGGTCACCGACGTCAGCCCGAACGTCTCGCGCATCCGTCCGAGCAGGGTGTCGAGCGCGCGCTCGCCGCGCAGCACGTTCCCCGCGAGCGTGGACAGCAGCCCGGCCTCGCCGCCCAGCTTCGCCGCCTCCCGCGACCGCCGCGCCGCGTTGTCGACGACCACGCTGACGCCGACGCCGACCAGCACGAACACCGCGAGCGCGATGAGGTTCTCCTGCTCGGCGACGGTGAAGCGGTGCAGCGGCGGGGTGAAGTACCAGTTGAGCAGCAGGAACCCTGCGACCGCCGTGAACAGCGCCGGCCACATCCCGCCGAGCAGCGCGATCCCGACGACGGCCGCGAGGAAGAACAGGATGTCCGACGGCAGCGACAGCGCCGGGCGCGCCTCCGCCAGCCCGAACGTCAGCAGCGGCAGCCCGCCCGCCGCGACCGCGAACCCGGCGGCGCGGCGGCGCGGCGACAGGCCCCGGTCGCCCACCGGCCCGCGCACGCCCTGCCCGGCCTGGTCGTGGGTGACCATGTGGACGTCGATCGTCCCCGACAGCGCGGTCGTCGTCACCCCGATCCCCGGCCGCAGCAGCCGCGCGAGCCGGCCCCGCCGGGAGATGCCGAGGACGAGCTGCGTCGCGTTGACGGCGCGCGCGAACTCCAGCAGGGCGCGCGGGATGTCGTCGCCGACGACCTGGTGGAACGTGCCGCCGAGCCCCTCCACGATCTCCCGCTGCCGGGCCAGGTCGCGGGCCTGCGCGCCGCCCGGGGAGCCGCTCAGCGCGTCGCCGCGCGTCACGTGCACGGCGAGCAGGTCGGCGCCCCTGGACCGGGCGGCGATGCGGGTCGCGCGGCGCAGCAGCGTCTCGCCCTCGGGCCCGCCGGTGAGCGCGACGACGATCCGCTCCCGCGCCTCCCAGGTGCCGCCGATGCCGTGCTCGGCGCGGTACCGGTCGAGCTGCTCGTCCACCTTGCCCGCGAGCCACAGCAGCGCCAGCTCGCGCAGCGCGGTCAGGTTCCCGACGCGGAAGTAGTTGGACAGCGCGGCGTCGACCTTCTCGGGCGTGTAGACGTTGCCGTGCGCCATCCGGCGGCGCAGCGCCTCCGGCGCCATGTCGACCAGCTCGACCTGCCCGGCGCCGCGGACGACCTCGTCCGGGACGGTCTCCCGCTGCGGCACCCCGGTGATGTTCTCCACGACGTCGTTGACCGACTCCAGATGCTGGACGTTCACGGTCGAGACGACGTCGATCCCGGCGTCGAGGATCTCCTCGACGTCCCGCCAGCGCTTGTCGTGCCGGCTGCCCGGGACGTTGGTGTGGGCGAGCTCGTCCACCAGCACGACCTCGGGGGCGCGGCGCAGCACGGCGGGCACGTCGAGCTCGGTGAACTCGGCGCCCCGGTGCGTCGTCGTCGCGCGCGGCAGGACCTCCAGGCCGTCGAGGAGGGCGGCGGTCCTGGCCCGGCCGTGCGTCTCGACGTAGCCGACGACGACGTCGGTGCCGCGGGCCCGCCGCCGCCGCGCCTCCGACAGCATGGCGTAGGTCTTCCCGACCCCCGGGGCGGCCCCCAGGTAGATGCGGAGCTGCCCCCTGGCCATGGTGTCCATCCTCTCAGCCCCGGTAGGGGGCGGCCTTGTCCAGGGCGATGTTGAGCCGCAGCACGTTCACCGCGGGCTGCCCCATGAAGCCGAGGGCGCGTCCGGTGGTGGCGTCGCGGACGAGCTCGCCGACCCTGCCGGCGGGGAGGCCGCGCGCCTGCGCGACGCGCCTGACCTGAAGGTCGGCGTAGGCGACGGAGATGTGCGGGTCGAGCCCGGAGCCGCCGGCGGTGACCGCGTCCGCCGGGACGGCCGGCTTCTCCGGCGCGCTCCCCCGGATCGGCACGATCCGTCCGGCGCCCGGGTCCCGGCCGGGCGCCGCGCACTCCACCTTGACGCCCCTGTACCGGTCGATGAACGGCACGGCCGGGCAGGGCTCGTTGACGCTGATCACCCTGGTCGGGTGGACGACGGCGCCCGCGCCGTCCCGGGGGCCGAGCACCGACAGGACGGCGCCCGCACCGCCCTCGGTGCAGTACGGCCGCGAGCCGTCCACCCCCTCCAGCTCCCCGACGGCCTTGCCGCGGGCGCAGACTGTGCTGAGCAGGCTCGGCTCGCCGTCCTTGTCGACGACGTCCTCCGGGCCGAGGTTGCTCGCCGACGTCGCGGTCGGGTCGTAGCCGGCGTCGCCCGCCGCGGACGGACGGCTCTGGAAGTACTGCCTGAGCGGATTGCCCTCCTTGTCGGTGAACGACTGGCCGATCAGCTCGCTGCCGACCCGCCGTCCGCCGGCGCTGACGTAGGAGCCGTCCGCGTTGTCCTTCAGGCCGGGCACCTGCGCGACGGCGGTGACGGCCAGCGGGTAGAGGACGCCCAGGACGGCGGTGAGGACGAGCAGCGCGCGGAGCGCCGCGACGTGCCGGCGGAGCCAGCCGGGTAGCAGGTTCATCAGTCGATCCCCGGAACGAACTGGACGAGCAGGTCGATGAGCTTGATGCCGATGAACGGGGCGATGATCCCGCCCAGGCCGTAGACGGACAGGTTGCGGTTCAGCAGCCGGGACGCCGAGCCCGGCCGGTACCGGACACCGCGCAGCGCCAGCGGGATCAGCGCCACGATGACCAGCGCGTTGAACACGACGGCCGACAGGATCGCCGACTCCGGGCCGGACAGCCGCATCACGTTCAGCGCGTCCAGCCCCGGATACAGCGCCACGAACAGCGCCGGGATGATGGCGAAGTACTTGGCGATGTCGTTGGCGATGGAGAACGTCGTCAGCGCGCCCCTGGTGATGAGCAGCTGCTTGCCGATCTCGACGATCTCGATGAGCTTGGTCGGGTCGGAGTCCAGGTCGACCATGTTCCCGGCCTCCTTGGCGGCGGACGTGCCGGTGTTCATCGCGACGCCGACGTCGGCCTGCGCGAGCGCGGGCGCGTCGTTGGTGCCGTCGCCGGTCATCGCGACGAGCCGGCCGCCCTCCTGCTCGGACCTGATGAACGCCATCTTGTCCTCGGGCCTGGCCTCGGCGATGAAGTCGTCCACGCCCGCCTCGTCGGCGATGGCCTTCGCGGTGAGCCGGTTGTCCCCGGTCACCATGATCGTTTTGATGCCCATGGCGCGCATCCGGCCGAACCGCTCGCGCATGCCCGCCTTGACGACGTCCTTGAGGTGGATGACGCCCAGCACGCGGGCTTTGCCGTCCTTGGCCTCGGCGACGACCAGCGGGGTTCCGCCGGACGCCGAGATGCCGTCCACGACGCCCGCGAGCGCGTTCGGGATCTCGCCGCCCTGGTCACGGACCCAGTCGGTCACCGCGCCCGAGGCGCCCTTCCGCAGCCGCCGCCCGTCGACGTCGACGCCCGACATCCGGCTCTGCGCCGTGAACGGGACGAACTCCGCGTGCGACAGCTCGCCCGCGTGCCGTTCGCGCAGCCCGTACGCCTCCTTGGCGTGGACGACCACGGACCGCCCCTCGGGCGTCTCGTCGGCCAGCGAGGACAGCTGCGCCGCGTCCGCCAGCTCCGCGCCCGTCGTCCCGCCGACCGGGACGAACTCCGACGCCTGCCGGTTCCCGAGCGTGATCGTGCCGGTCTTGTCGAGCAGCAGGGTGTTGACGTCGCCCGCGGCCTCGACGGCGCGTCCGGACATCGCCAGCACGTTGCGCTGGACGAGCCGGTCCATCCCGGCGATGCCGATCGCCGACAGCAGCGCCCCGATCGTCGTCGGGATCAGGCACACCACCAGCGACACCAGCACGATCCCGGTGACCCCGTGCTCGTCGAGCGCGGCGCCGCCCACGGCGCCCGGGTCGTTCGCCACCGAGTAGATCGCCAGCGGCTGCATGCCCGCGATCGCCACCAGGAAGATGATCGTCAGCGCGGCCAGCAGGATGTTCAGCGCGATCTCGTTCGGCGTCTTCTGCCGGGACGCGCCCTCCACCAGCGCGATCATCCGGTCGACGAACGACTCGCCGGGCCGCTGTGTGATCTTCACGACGATCCGGTCGGACAGCACCCGCGTGCCGCCGGTCACCGCGCTGCGGTCGCCGCCGGACTCGCGGATCACCGGCGCCGACTCGCCCGTGATGGCCGACTCGTCCACGCTGGCGATGCCCTCGATCACGTCCCCGTCACCCGGGATGACCTCCCCGGCCGCGACGACCACGACATCGCCCCGCCGCAGCTCACCCGCCGCGACGACCTCCTCTCGCCCCTCGGTCAGCCGCCGCGCCGTCGTCTGTGTCTTCGCCTTGCGGAGCGTGTCGGCCTGGGCCTTGCCGCGCCCCTCGGCCACGGCCTCGGCCAGGTTCGCGAAGATCACGGTGAGCCAGAGCCAGACCGCGATCAGCACGGCGAACGCCGACGGGTCCAGGACGGCCATGACGGTCGTCCACACCGCGCCGATCTCCACGACGAGCATCACCGGGTGGCGCCACATCACACGCGGGTCGAGTTTGCGCAGCGCCGGAGGCACCGACGCGGCCACCGTGCTCGCGCGAACCGTCTTTGCGCGCCCCGTGCTTGCGGGCACGTTGATAACGGGCTCTGTGTTTGCGGGCACTGTGCTTGCGGGCATCAGCGGATCCCTTCTGCGAGCGGCCCGAGGGCGAGCGCGGGGAAGAACGTCAGGGCGACGAGGATGAGGGTCACGCCGGCGACCATCCCGGCGAACTGCGGCCGGTGGGTCGGCAGCGTGCCCGCCGACACCGGCACCGGCGTCTGCCGCGCCAGCGACCCGGCGAGCGCCAGCGCCAGCACGATCGGCAGGAACCGGCCGAACGCCATGGCCAGGCCGAGCGCGACGTCGTAGAACGTGGTCCCGGCGGTGAGGCCCGCGAACGCCGAGCCGTTGTTGTTGGCCGCCGAGGTGAACGCGTACAGCACCTCCGACAGGCCGTGCGGCCCCGAGTTCAGCATGCTCTCGCGGGGCGTCTCGAACGCCATCGCGATCCCGGTGCCGGCCAGCACGATCATCGGCGTGACCAGGAAGTACAGCGAGGCGAGCTTGATCTCGCGGGCGCCGATCCGCTTGCCGAGGTACTCGGGCGTCCGGCCGACCATCAGCCCCGCCACGAACACCGTGATGACCGCCAGGATGAGCATCCCGTACAGGCCCGATCCGACGCCGCCGGGCGCGACCTCGCCGACCATCATGTTCAGCATGGCCACGGCACCGCCGAGGCTGGTGTAGGAGTCGTGGAACGAGTCGACGGCCCCGGTGGACGTCAGCGTGGTCGCCGCCGCGAACGTCGCCGAGTTCGAGACCCCGAAACGTGTCTCGGTACCCTCCGACGCCGCCGTCACCGACTCGGGGACCGTCCCGTGGTGCGTGAGCTGCGCGGCGTTCAGCGCGACGACGCTGAGCAGCGCCAGCCCCGCCATCACCGCGACGATCGCGCCGCCCTGCCGCCGGTCGCCGACCATCCGGCCGAACGTCCTCGGCAGCGAGAACGGGATCAGCAGGATCAGGAGGATCTCGAACCAGTTCGTCCAGCTCGCCGGGTTCTCGAACGGGTGCGCCGAGTTGACGTTGTAGAAGCCGCCGCCGTTGGTGCCGAGCTCCTTGATGACCTCCTGGGACGCCACCGGACCGCCGGTGATCGTCTGCTCTCCGCCGGTCAGCGTGGTGACGGTGTTCGGGTCTGCGAAGTTCTGGATCGCTCCACCCGCGACCAGCACGATCGCCGCCACCACCGAGATCGGCAGCAGGACGCGCGTCACCGCCCGCGTCAGATCCACCCAGAAGTTGCCCAGTTCGCCGGTCCTGCGCCGCGCGAGACCCCGCACGAACGCCATCGCGACCGCGATGCCGACCGCCGCCGACACGAAGTTCTGCACCGCGAGCCCGGCCATCTGCACCAGGTGGCCCATGGTGCTCTCACCGGAGTACGCCTGCCAGTTGGTGTTCGTGACGAAGCTGATCGCCGTGTTCCACGCGATGTCGGGGTCGACGCCGTCGAACCCGAGGCTCAGCAGCAGGCGCCCCTGCAACCGCTGAAGCCCGTAGAGCGCGAGCACGGACACCACGGAGAAGGCCAGCACGCTCCGCGCGTAGACGCTCCAGACCTGCTCGGCGTCCGGGTCGGCGCCGACGATCCGGTAGATCAGCCGCTCCGCCCTCCAGTGCCGGCGGGACGTGAACGTCCGGTACATGTGGTCGCCCAGCGGTACGTGCACCGCGGCGAGCACCAGGATGAGGGACCCGATGAACAGGATCCCCGCCGCCGTCGCCCCCATCTAGAACTTCTCCGGACGGATCAGCGCCACCACGAGGAGGACGAGCAGCCCGGCGGCGAGCACGAGCCCGACCGCGTTCTCGACGCTCACAGCCGTCCCGCCCCCTTGACGATGAGGCCGAGCAGCGCGAAGACCGCGAGCGTCAGCACGATAAGCACAAAATCTGCCATGCCCGAAGAAAACACCCGTTTCGGACGCTTCAGGCCGATCTTGACGCGTTCCCTACGCCCGCCCCCGCCATCTTCACGCGCTCCATACGCGCGCGCCGCTCAGGCCCCTCCGGCAGGCCCTTCGACGGGCCCTCCGGCGGGCCGCTCGACACAGGAGTCCAGGTAGGGGCCGAGTTCACGCGCCACGGTCCGGAGCGGGCGGACGCTCCGCTCCGCCCGCGCCATCAGGATCGCGCCCTCCAGCGAGCCGATCATCAGCGTGGCGAGCGCGTCCGCCCGGCGGGACGGGACGCCCATCGCGGCCAGCTCCCGCGCGACCGGCCGCCGCCAGCCGGCGAACGCGGCGGCGGACGCGGCCCGGGTCGACTCGGCGGTGTCCGCGCAGTCGACCGTCGCCGCCGCGACCGGGCAGCCCTTCGCGAAGCCCGCCGTGCGGTACTCGTCGATCCACTGCTGGACCATCGCCGCGAAGAGCCGGCCCGGCGTCGGACGCGACATCGCCGCCACGAACCGCGCGACGCGCTTGCCCGCGTACCGTCCCGCCCACTCGACGGCCTCGTTGACCAGCTGTTCCTTGCCGCCGGGGAAGTAGTGCTGGAGCGAGCCGCGCGGCGCCCCGGCGTGCGCGGCGACGTCCCGCAGGCCCGTGGCCGTGACCCCGTCGCGGCGGATGAGCTGCGCCGCGCTGAACACCATCCGCTCTCGCGGGCCCCGCTCCGCCGTCGCCATCAGCAACCTTCGCCTATTGCGTCCTTCACCTGGGCTATTATCATGACCAGTGTCATAACTCGCAAGATCGTACGGCGGCGCGGCCGGAGGCGGGAATGGGTTCGGACATCGGTTTCATCGGTCTCGGCGTCATGGGACGGCCCATGGCGCTCAACCTGGCCCGCGCCGGAAGCGGCCTCGTCGTCTGGAACCGCACCGCCGCGAAGTCCGAGCCGCTGCGCGCCGCCGGGGCGGAGGTCGCGGCGAGCCCCGCCGACGTGTGCCGGCGGGCCCGCGTCGTGTTCCTCATGCTGGCCGACGGCCACGCGATCGACTCCGTGCTGGGACGCGGCACACCCGGATTCGCCGCCAACGTCGCCGGGCGCGTGATCGTCCACATGGGCACGACGTCGCCGGGTTACTCGCGCGATCTCGAAGCCGCCGTGCGCGCCGCCGGGGGCCGCTACGTCGAGGCGCCGGTCTCCGGCTCGCGCGGGCCCGCCCAGGAGGGACGCCTCGTGGCGATGCTGGCGGGCGACCCGGACGCGGTCGCCGCCGTCCGCCCGCTGATCGGGCCGATGTGCGGCGAGTCGTTCGCGTGCGGGCCCGTCCCGAACGCGCTGCTGATGAAGCTCTCGGTCAACCTGTTCCTGATCACGATGGTCACCGGGCTGGCGGAGGCGTTCCACTTCGCCGCCCGGCACGGCCTGGACGAAAAGCGGCTCCTGGACGTCCTCGACGCCGGCCCCATGGCGAGCACCGTGTCACGGGCGAAGTCGCACAAGCTCGTCGCGCGCGACTTCGCCGTCCAAGCCTCGATCGCGAACGTCCTGGACAACAACCGCCTGGTCGCGGAGGCCGCCAGGAGCACCGGCGTCGCCTCGCCGCTCCTGGACGTCTGCCACGCCCTCTACGGCGAGGCGCTGGCGCTGGGGCACGGCGAGGCGGACATGGTGGCGGTGGTCCACGCGATCGAGTCCCGCACCGACGTCACTCGCCGGCGGTCTCCCCGGCCTCGGCCGCCGCGCGGGCCTCGATGATCTCCTGCTCGGCCTTGGTGTGCCCGTCGGTGATGATCCGGACGACCTCGTCCGGGTCGTCGGTGAGGTGGATCAGGTCCATGTCCTGCGGGGAGATCTTGCCGCTGGGCAGCATGGTCTTCTTGACCCAGGCGAGCAGGCCGCCCCAGAACTCCGTCCCGACCAGCACGATCGGGAACCGGGTGATCTTCCTGGTCTGGACGAGGGTGATCGCCTCGAACAGCTCGTCCAGCGTGCCGAACCCGCCGGGCAGCACCACGAACGCCTGCGAGTACTTGACGAACATGGTCTTTCTTACGAAGAAGTAACGGAACTCAAGCCCGATGTCGAGGTAGTCGTTGAGCCGCTGCTCGAACGGAAGCTCGATCCCGAGCCCGACCGACAGCCCGCCGTTCTCGTCGCAGCCCTTGTTGGCCGCCTCCATGATCCCGGGGCCGCCGCCGGTGATCACGGCGTAGCCGGCGTCGTGCAGCCGGGCGCCGATGTCCACGGCGAGCTCGTACTCCTCGTTGCCCGGCTTCGTGCGGGCGCTGCCGAAGACGCTGACGGCCTTGGGCAACTCGGCGAGCAGGCCGAAGCCCTCGACGAACTCCGCCTGGATCCGCAGCACGCGCCAGGGGTCGGCGTGCACCCAGTCGGCCGGGCCGCGGCCGTCGAGCAGGCGCTGGTCGGTGGTGGTCTGGGGGACGGCCCGTCCCCGCAGCATGGCCGGCCCCTGCCGGCGGGAGCGGGAGTTCACTTCCGATGTCATGGACCCACGTTAGTAGGACCCTCCAGCCACATGCGCATACGTTGCTCGCACTCGGCGATGAGGGGAATGTCGACGTATTCGTCCTTGGTGTGGGCGAGGGTCGGTTCGCCGGGGCCGTAGTTGACGGCCGGGACGCCGAGTTCGGCGAAGCGGGCCACGTCCGTCCAGCCGAGTTTGGCGCGGACGTCGGCCCCGCTGGACGCGACGAACGCCGCGGCCGCCGGATGCGTCAACCCGGGACGGGCCGCGGCGGCGCTGTCGGTGACCGTCACCTGGAAGCCGCCGAAGATTTCCCGAACGTACGCCTCGGCCTCCGCTTCGGACTTGTCGGGCGCGAACCGGTAGTTCACGGTGACGACGCATTCGTCCGGGATGACGTTCCCGGCGACGCCGCCGCTGATGAACACGGCGTTCAGGCCCTCCCGGTACTCCAGGCCGTCCACGACCGGGCAGGACGGCTCGTACGCGCGCAGCACGTCCAGAATCCGCGCGGCCGAGTGGATCGCGTTGGAGCCCATCCACGCCCGCGCGCTGTGCGCCCGCTCCCCGGTCACGGTGACCTCGGCGCGCAGCGTCCCCTGGCAGCCGCCCTCGATCCGCGCGCCGGTCGGCTCCATCAGCACGGCGAAGTCGCCGGCGAGCAGCTCGGGACGCGTCGCGGCGAGCTTGCGCAGCCCGTTGTGCTCGGCCTCGATCTCCTCGCACTCGTAGAACACGTACGTGACGTCGCGCACCGGCTCGGTGATCGTGGCGGCGAGGCGCAGCGCGACCGCGACGCCGCTCTTCATGTCCGTGGTCCCGCAGCCGTAGAGCCGGTCGCCGTCCACCCGCGACGGAAGGTTCCCGTTCAGCGGCACGGTGTCGAGATGCCCGGCCAGCACGACCCGTTCGGCACGCCCCAGCTCGGTCCGGGCGACGACGTTGTTCCCGGCGCGCTCCACCGCCAGGTGCGGAAGCCCCCGCAACGCCTCCTCAACAGCGTCGGCGAGAGCCTCTTCGCCACCGCTGACCGACTCGATGTCGACGATGGCCGCCGTGAGGCCGGCCACGTCCGAGAACAGATCAAGCCCCATCCTCAACTCCTATCATCACCGTCGTGGACATGACCGCACTGGAGTGTTCCGTCCGCTGGGCGCGCCCCACCGACGACGCCGGCATGCGCGCCCTCCTGGACGGCGGCGAACGCGACCGCTACGACCGTTTCCGCCGTCCCGCCGACAAGGCCCGCTTCGTCACCGGGCGGTTCCTCGCCCGCACGGCCCTCGCCGAGGCCACCGGCCTCGCCCCCGGCGACATCCGGTTCACCACCGACTGCCCGCACTGCGGCGGCGCGCACGGCAAACCCCGCCTTCCAGGCTCCGGCCTGGACTTCTCACTCTCCCACTCGGGCGAGCGCGTCGTCCTCATCCTCGCCGAGGGCGCCGAGGTCGGTGTGGACGTCGAGGAGGAGAGCGGCCGCGACGTCGACCGGCTCGCCGAGATGGTCCTCGCCGATCCCGAGCGCGCGGCCCTCGCCGCCATGGCCGACCGGCGGCGCGGCTTCTACCACTACTGGACCCGCAAGGAGGCGATCCTGAAGGCGACGGGCCACGGCCTGGCCTCGTCCATGTCCGCCATCCACGTCTCCGCCCCCGGCGCGCCCGCCGAGGTCATCGCCTGGGACGACGAGGCGGCCGTCTCCCCCATCCGGCTGGCCGACCTCGCTCCGGGGCCCGGCTACGCCGCGGCGGCCGCCGTCCGCACCGGCCGCCCCCTCAAGATCACCGAGGTCACGTGTTGACGCCGTGGTCCCGCAGGATGTCGTTCAGGGACGCCTTGTCGTGCCGCTGTCCCTCTTCCAGTCGCTTGAGGATCAGCACCGCGGGCAGCCCGAACGTGCCGCCCTTGAACTCCTTGTGACGGGTGCCGCCGACCGCGACGCACCAGTCGGGGATGCGGCCGCGGGCGACCTCCTCGCCCGTCTCGACGTCGATGACCGGCATGGACGCCGACAGGTTCGTGCCCGACCCGACGACCGCGCCGCGCCCCACCCGGGCCCCTTCGACGATCATCGACCGGCTGCCGATCATCGCCTCGTCCTCGATGATCACCGGCTTGGCGTTGGGCGGCTCCAGCACACCGCCGATGCCCACGCCCCCCGACAGGTGGACGTTCTTGCCGACCTGCGCGCACGACCCCACGGTCGCCCACGTGTCGACCATCGTGCCGGAGTCGACGTAGGCGCCGATGTTGGTGAACGACGGCATCAGCACCACACCCGGCGCCAGATAGGAGCCCCAGCGGGCGATCGCGCCGGGGACGACCCGGACGCCGTCCAGCCGGGTCTTCAGCGGGATGCGGTCGTGGTAGCGGAAGTCGCCGACCTGGGAGCGCACCATCCCGAGCACCTTGAAGCTCAGCAGGATCGCCCGCTTGGCCCGCTCGTCGACGAGGACCTCGTCGGTTCCGGGATCGATACGGGCGACGCGGGCCTCGCCGGCGTCGATCTGGTCGACGGCGGCCACGATGGCGGCGCGCGCGTCGACGTCGTCCGGGGTGAGCTCGGCGCGCCGCTCCCACAGCTCGTCGATGCCGCCGGAGATCGGGCTGGTGAACGTTTCGGTCATGGGCCATGAGCTTACTGGTGGCCATTCCCCGGTACCTTCATCGCGTGGCTGTTTGGGCGAGGTTGAAGGCGCGCCCCGAGGAGGGGCCTGACCACGGTGGACACCGCCGCGGCCGGCGCTGGGCGGCGGGTGTGTCGGTCGTCGTGCTGCTGCTCGGCGCGGGCGCCTACGCGCTGTTCCAGAAGGCCCGCCCCTACCTGCACGGCACCGGCTGCGAGGTGAGCACGAGCGCCGGCAAGATGCCGCTCGACCTGGAGCAGGGCGCCAACGCCGCCACGATCGCCGCGGTCGCGTTCCGCGAGCGGCTGCCCGAGCGGGCCGCGGTGATCGCCTACGCGACCGCGATCCAGGAGTCGCACATCCGCAATCTGCCGGGCGGCGACCGCGACTCGGTGGGCATGTTCCAGCAGCGCCCGTCGCAGGGCTGGGGCGCTCCGCGCGAGCTGCGCGACCCCGTCGAGTCCACCGGCAAGTTCTTCAGGGCGCTGGTCAAGGTGCGCGGCTACCTGGACCGCGACCTGCACGACGCGGCGCAGCGCGTACAGCGCAGCGCGGACGGCAGCGCCTACGCCCAGCACGAGGACGACGGCAAACTCCTCGCCGCGGCCTTCACCGGACGCGAGGCCGGCACGGCACGCTGCTGGTACCCCCCGGGCAAGCGGACCGCGTCCCGCCGTCCCGAGGCGATCCGGGAGATGCGCCGCGCGTTCGGGACCAAGCTCCGCGTCAGCGGCCCCGGCCCGCTCGCGAAGGACGCGCCCGCACGCCCCGGCTCCTGGAACGCGGTGAAGGTCACGAACACGCGGGCGGGCTGGGCGATCGCGGCATGGGCGGTGACGCACGCACAGGCGTACGGCCTCACCGAGGTCCGCTTCGCGGGCCGCCACTGGGAGGCCGACGCCGGCCACGACGGCTGGACAGACGACAAACCCGCCCGCCCCGACGCCGTCATCATCCAATGAACCATCCAGTGAACCGGAACCCGCCCGCGCCCCTACTTGACGGGGAGTGGCTCTGGGTGGGACTCCGACTGTGTGTCGGTGGCCTCGCCTCGGGTGTTGGCGGCGCGGAGGGCCAGGACGGCGGCGGCGGCGAGGAAGACGCTGCACACCAGCAGGGCCCTCGCGAAGCCTGACGTCAGGGCCTCCGGTACCGGCTTGCCGTCGGCGAGCAGGGTGTCCGTCCTGGACGTGGCGACCGCGGAGAAGATCGCCAGGCCGAGCGCGCCGCCGATCTGCTGTGAGGCGTTCAGGAGCGCGGCGGCGAGGCCCGCCTTGTCCGGGGGGACGTTCGCGTTCGCGGCGGTGGTGATGGCGACGAACACCACGCCGAGGCCCAGCGAGGTGACGAGCAGGCCCGGCAACAGGTCGGCGAGGTACGAGCCGTCCACCGGGATGCGGGACAGCCAGAAGATCCCCCCGCCCGTCACCAGCAGGCCCGCGACGATCAGCGGGCGGGTGCCGGTGCGGGCGAGCAGCATCGGGGTGACGCCGGCGGCGATGCCGACGCCGAAGCACAGCGGCAGGTACGCCAGGCCCGTCTCCAGCGGCGAGTAGCCGAGGATGTTCACCATGTAGAGGCTGAGGAAGAAGAACATCGACGCCAGCCCCGCGACGGCGACGAGGTAGGCGATGTCGGTGACGGCGAGGCCCCGCACCCGGAAGATCGACAGCGGCAGCAGCGGGCTGCGGTGGCGCTGCTCGTTGACGGCGAACGCGGCCAGCAGCACGGCGGTCCCGGCGAGGCCGCCGATGGTGCGGGCCGAGTCCCAGCCGGCCTCGGGGGCCTTCACGAGGGTGAAGACGAGCAGCAGCATGCCGCCGGTGACCAGGATCGTCCCGCCGACGTCGAAGTTCCTGAGCCGCGCGGTCCGCCGGTCGCCCTCCACCAGCAGGAACAGCCCGGCGATCACCAGCACGCTGACCGGGACGTTGACGAGCATCACCCAGCGCCAGCCGGGGCCGTCGGTGAGCAGCCCGCCGAGCAGCACACCGGCCGCGTTCGCGCCGCCCGCGACGCCGCCCCACACGCCGAGCGCCTTGGCGCGGTCGCCGCCCTCCTTGAACATCGTCGTCAGGATCGAGAGCGTCCCGGGCAGCATCAGCGCCGCGCCGGCGCCCTGCGCGAGCCGCGCGCCGACCAGCATCCCGGAGCTGACGGCGAGGCCGCCGGCGAGGGACGACAGCGAGAACAGCACCGTCCCGGCGAGGACGACGCGGCGGCGGCCGAGCAGGTCGGCGAGCCGGCCGCCGAGCAGCATGAACCCGCCGTAGGTGAGCAGGTAGGCGCTCGGCACCCATTGCAGGTCCTGGACGGAGAAGTCCAGATCCCGCTTGACCGCGGGCAGCGCCACGTTGACGATCGAGGCGTCGATGAAGTCCAGGAACGCGATGGCGCACAGCAGCGTCAGGGTCAGCTTGCCGCGCCCGGTTGCGAGGAAGGACGGTTCGGCGCCCGCCCCCTTGGACGGCTTGTCCGTCATGGTGACCTCCGGGTCGATTCGAGTCGCGTCCCATGAGCGGATCGGCGGACGGGATTGTGACGGGGACGACAAGGGATGAGGTTCACATCACATTCCGGTCAGGAAATGTCACACTCCGAGGGGCCGCGTCCCTCTCAAGGGACGAGGGAACAGGAGGCAGGCATGCCCGAGGGCATCACCGAGGACGCCGCGACACGGGTGTTCGCCGATCACCGGGAGCTGCTGTTCTCGGTCGTCTACAACCTGCTCGGCAGCGTCGCCGACACCGAGGACGTCCTGCAGGACACGTGGCTGGCGTGGTCGGCCAGGAACGGTTCCGTGGCCGGCGCCGACATCGAGAACCCCCGCGCCTACCTGGTGCGGGTCGCGGTGAACGCCGCCCTGTCCCGGCAGGCCGACATCAGCCGCCGCCGCGAGACCTACGTGGGGCCGTGGCTGCCCGAGCCGCTGGTGAGCAGCGCCGAGGCCGACGCCGGCGACCGCGCCGAGCGGACGGAGGCGGTGTCGATGGCATTGCTCGTCGTCCTGGAGACGCTGACGCCGCTGGAGCGGGCCGTGTTCGTCCTGCACGAGGTGTTCGGGTACGCGCACACCGAGATCGCCCCGATCCTGGACCGGAGCCCGTCGGCCGTCCGCCAGCTCGCCCACCGGGCGCGCGAGCACGTCCACGCCAGGCGCCCCCGCTACCAGGCCGACCCGCAGGTCCAGCGGCAGGTGACCGAGCGTTTCCTCAAGGCGGCCCTCGGCGGTGACATCGCGGCGCTGCTGGAGCTCATGGCGCCGGACGTGACGCTGTGGAGCGACGGGGGCGGCAGGCGCAGGCCGGCGCCGCTGCGGCCGATCCAGGGCCGGGCCAAGGTCGCCGGGGCCATCACCAAGGTCACGGCCCGGTACACGCCGAAGAACCTCGACATCCGGTACCGGACCGTCAACGGCGACCCGTCCGCGGTGCTGTTCGACGCGGACGCGCCGTTCGCCGTGATGGTCCTCGACCTCGACGCCGACGGCGACCGCGTCCGGGGCGTCTACGCCGTGACCAACCCGGACAAGCTCACCCACATCGACGAGGACGAGTGAGTTTTCCCACTATTCGAGTATGAATTGTTGACTATGGCGGTGGCGGCGTGATTCGCTGTGTGCGATGGCGACGCCGGTCCACCGGGATGGCGGTCCACTGAGGAGGCGGCCGGGTCCGGTGTGGGTGGCACCGGACCCGGCGACCTCATCCCCCGGTGAATGGCGGCCCGCTCCCGGGGAAGCGGCTCTACATGGAGATTCCCCGGACCCTCGTGATCACCGGGCACTTCCCGCCGGAGCCGGGCGGCGTGCAGACGTTCACCTGGGAACTGGTGCGCCGGCTGCCCGCCGACCGGCTGCTCGTGGTCGCGCCCGCCTGGCCCGGGGACGCCCGCTTCGACGCCCGGCTCGACTTCCCGGTCGTCCGGCGGCACGCCTACCTGCTGTTCCGCGGGCTGCGCGGGCTCGCCGCGCACCACGGCGCCGACGTCGGCTGGATCACCGCCGCCGCGCCGTTCGCCATGTACGCGCCGCTGGTGAAGGCCGCGGGCGTGCGCCGGCTGATCGGCTCCACGCACGGCCAGGAGCTCGGCTGGTTCCGCTGCGCGCCCACGCGGGCCGCGCTGCGCGCCGTCGCCCCGGCCTTCGACGCGCTCACCTTCCTCAGCATGGGGACGCGCGGCGAGATCGCGGCCGCCCTCGGCGACCGGACGCGCCTGGTCCAGCTCGCCGGGGCCGTCGATTCCGTCCGCTTCCGTCCCGGGCTGGACGGACGGGCGGTACGCCGGCGGCACGGCCTCGGGCAGGGGCCGGTCGTCCTCAGCGTCTCAAGGCTCGTCCGCCGCAAGGGCCACGACCTGCTGCTCGACGCGTGGCCCGGGGTCGTCCGGCGGCATCCGGGTGCGCGGCTGGTGATCGTCGGGGACGGTCCCATGCGGAGCCGCCTGACCGACCAGGCGGCGAGGACGTCGCCAGGCACCGTCACCCTCCCCGGAACGGTCGCCGCGGCGGACCTTCCGCGCTACTACGCCGCGGCGGACGCGTTCGTCCTGCCGTGCCGCGACACCCGCCGCGGGCTCCAGGTCGAGGGGCTCGGGCTGTCGGTCCTCGAGGCGTCGGCGGCGGGCCTGCCGGTCGTGGTCGGACGGTCCGGCGGCAGCCCCGAGTCCGTCCTCGACGGGCGCACCGGCGTCCTGGTCGACGCGGCACACGCGGACGGTCTCGCGGCCGTCCTGGACGAGCTGCTGTCAGACCCGGCCCGCGCCCGCGGCATGGGCGAGAACGGCCGCCGCTGGGTGTGCGAGAAATGGAGCTGGGACAGAGCGGCCGCCCGGCTCGCCGACCTCCTCCGCGGCGCCCCCGCCGAACCACCGGTCCCCTCCGGCGCGCCCGGAGAGCCCCACGGCGGACCGGGCGGGCGGGACGCGCGGCCCCGGGACGCGGTACGGGGGGCCGATCCCGCATGGGACTCAAGGAGCAGCTGAACCGCCGCGACTTCCGGCGGCTCATGGTGGGGCAGACGGTCTCCTCCTTAGGCGACTGGACGGGGACGCTCGCCCTCATGTACTTCGTCCTGGAGCTGAGCGGCTCCACGACGGCGGTGGGCGGAGTCCTCGTCCTGCGGCTGCTCCCCTCCGCGCTCGGCGCGCCGGTCGCGGCACGGGTCGTCACCCGGTGGCGGCGCCGGAGCGTCATGATGTCCTCCGACCTGATCCGCGTGGGCATGGCGGTGGCGCTGCCCGTCCTGCCGTGGCTGTGGTGGGTGTACTTCTGGGCGTTCGCCATCGAGGTCGTCGGCCTGTGCTTCCTGCCCGCCAGGGACGCCGCCATCCCGTACCTCATCGAGGACCACGACGAGAAGAAGCACCGCCGCGAGCACGACACCGGGACGCTGGAGGTCGCCAACGGCATCACGATGGCCACCTCCTACGGCATGATCCCCGTGGGCGCGGGCCTGTTCGGGCTGATGCTCTGGGCGTCGAACAACGCCGGCTGGGAGGGCCACTGGCGCTACGTCGTGGTGTTCTGGCTGAACGCGCTCACCTATCTGGTGTCCTATTTCGCGATCCGCTCCATCCCCGACCTCGGCCCCGCGCCCGGAGAACGGTGGGCCGCCGCGCAGGAGGAGAAGCGGCAGGGCGGCTTCATGGACGCGCTCCGTCTCCGCGTGGTGCGCGGCGTCCTGCCCGGCGTGGCGGTCGTCGCGCTCGGCCTGGGCGCGCTGTTCTCGCTCGGCGTCGTGTTCGTCAAGGACGTCCTGGACGCGAGCCCCGTCGGCTTCGGGGTCCTGGTGGCGCTGTTCGGGGTGGGCGCGGTGACCGGGCTGGTGATCGTCCGCAACGGGCGCTGGCCCCTGATGACCCAGATCCGGACGGCCACCGCCCTCCAGGGCGCGACGATCGCCACGATGGGCGTGGTCGCCTCGATCGCCTGGTCGTTCGCCGGCGCGGTCGTCTTCGGCGGCGCCGCCACCGCCGCGCTCGTGGGCGGCATCACCTACCTCCAGGAGAGCCTGGAGGGCTTCCGGCGCAATCTCGCCCTCACCGCGTTCCACGCCGTCCTGCGCTTCGGCCTGGCCCTCGCCGCCCTGCTGTCGGGCGCCGCGTCCGACCTGCTCGAACGGTGGGACGTCAGCCCGCTCGGCATGGTCCCGCCCCGCCTGGTCCTGGCACTGTCCGGACTGGTGGTCATCGCTGGAACGTTCCTCATCCGCTCCCCCGGCACGGACGCGGGCACGGGCGGAAAGATCCGCAAGAGGAGATAGGAGTGTCACTCTCGGGATAGAAAGAGACCCATGGACTTCAAACTCGAACTGGTCGCGGTGCCCGTCTCCGACGTCGACCGCGCGAAGGACTTCTACGTCGAGAAGGCCGGTTTCAACGCCGACCACGACCACCGGGTCAACGACGAGATCCGCTTCGTCCAGCTGACCCCGCCGGGCTCGGCCTGCTCGATCGCCATCGGCACCGGCCTGGGCGCCGAGATGGCCCCCGGCTCCGTCCAGGGCCTGCAACTCGTCGTCACCGACGCCGACGCGGCCCGCACCGAACTGGCCGCCCGCGGCGTCGAGGTCAGCGACATCCACGACTTCCCCTGGGGCCGCTTCGTCTTCTTCAAGGACCCGGACGGCAACGGCTGGAACGTCCAGGAGATCCAGACCCCGGGCTGAACCGACCGGCCCTCCCGGACGGGCTGTCCGCTTCCGGCAATGTTGATCTCTTTGGTGGACCGGGTTCGCCCACCCGGTGATCGTGTGAGGCACCACCCACCGAAGGGAGTGCATCCATGAAGCGATCATTAGGGCGGGTCTCGCTCGCCGTGGCCGTGGCGGCGTCCGCGGTCGTGCTGCCCGCCTCGCTCGCGTCCGCGACCACCACCCCTGCCACTGCCACTGCCACCACCGTCGCCGCCGGGCTCCCAGGCTGCCCGGAGACCTCGCTGTGCGGCTGGTCCGGGTCCAGCTTCACCGGACAGGTGACGACGTTCCCGCCGGGCGGCGGCTGCCTCACGCCGCCGTTCCCGCTCCGGTCCGCCGCCAACACGTGGAAGGGCGGCGGTGTCGGCATCCCGGTCGTCCTGGCCGTCTACTCCGGCAAGAACTGCACCGGCATGCACCTCGCCTCCCTGCCGCGCGGAGCGTCCGCGCCAAACCTGCCCGGTGAGGGCCACAGCGTCATGTCGGTGTGGTGATCCGCACCGCACCCCGCTCCCCTGAAGCGCGGCACCGCCTCCTCGAGGCACGGCCTCGGCGCTGATCCCGGACGACGAGAGCCTCACGCCCCGGGCGTGGACGTGAGGCTCTCATCCGTTGAAACGGCGCCGGGCGGACTGGTGACCGGGCGACGCGTGCGCGGTGCCACGAGCGTTAACCTCCGCCTTATCGGCGATCTGCGCCAATGGCAGGATGCGGATACTCGTGGCCGAGGACGAGTGGTTCCTCGCCGACCTGGTGGCCGAGGGCCTGCGCAAGCGGGCGATGGCCGTGGACGTCGCCCACGACGGGGCCGGGGCACTGGAACGCCTCGCCGTCAACGACTACGACGTCCTCGTGCTCGACCGTGACCTGCCGCTCGTGCACGGCGACGAGGTGTGCCGCGAGCTGGCCCAGCGCGGCGCGGCGGTGCGCATCCTGATGCTGACCGCGTCCGGCGCCGTGCACGAACGGGTCGACGGGCTCAATCTCGGAGCCGACGACTACCTGGCCAAGCCCTTCGCGTTCGACGAACTCGTGGCGCGGGTCAACGCGCTGGCGCGGCGGAACGCCCCGCCGCTGCCGCCGGTGCTGGAGCACGCCGGAATCACACTGGACGCGGCGCGCCGGCAGGCGTTCCGCGACGGACGCTACCTGCCGCTGTCCCGCAAGGAGTACGCCGTGCTGGAGGTGCTGATGCAGGCGCGCGGCACGGTCGTCAGCACCGAGGACCTGCTGGAACGGGCCTGGGACGAGCACACCGACCCGTTCACCACCGTCGTCAAGGTGACCATGAGCAAGCTGCGGGCCAAGCTAGGCGAGCCGCCCGTCATCGTCACCGTCCCCGGATTCGGGTACCGGCTGTGACACCGCTGGGGTTCAGGCGGCGGGTGCGCGGCTCGGTGCGGGCCCGGATGACGCTGCTGTACGGCGGGCTGTTCACCGTGATCACGCTGGGGGTGCTCAGCGCCGTGCTGTGGATCCAGCAGCGGATCGTCGACGACAGCGTGCAGGACGCTCCCTCCATCGTCGACATGGCCCAGTGCCGATCGCAGGGCATGGAGCCGCCGTGCCCGGACGACGCGGGCGCGCCGTTCGTGCGGGGGGCGCCCATCCCGCCGGAGGGGGCCGTCCCGCCGGAGGAGGCGCGCAAGCGGGTGATCGGGGAGGAGGAGTTCCAGGACGACCTCGCCGGGTCGCAGCGGCTCGTCATCCTCGGCGCCATCGTGGTGATCATCGTGCTGGCGTTCGCGGTGAGCTGGTGGCTGACCGGGCGGCTGCTGCGGCGGCTGCGGCGCGTCACCGCCGCCGCCCGCCGGCTCTCGCTGTCCAACCTGCACGAGCGGATCGCGCTGACCGGGCCGGACGACGAGCTGAAGGAGCTGGCCGACACCTTCGACGCCATGCTCGACCGGCTGGAGCACGCCGTGGCCAGCCAGCGGCGGTTCGTCGCCAACGCCTCCCACGAGCTGCGCACCCCGCTCGCCATCCAGCGCACCGCCATCGAGGTCGGCCTCGCCGACCCGTCGCCGGAGCGGCTCGACCGGATCCGCGCCGAGATGCTCCGCAACACGCGGCGCTCCGAGCGGCTCATCGACGGGCTGCTCGTCCTCGCGCAGGGCGAGCGCGGGCTCGACGCGCGGGCGCCGGTCGACCTCGGCGTCGTGGCCGAGCAGGTCGTCGAGGACGAGCTGCCGCTCGCCGAGCGCCGGGGCGTGACCGTCAGGGCGGCGGTCCGCCCGGTCACGGTCGCCGGTGACGAGGTGCTGCTCACCCGAATGGTCGCGAACCTGGTGCAGAACGCGATCCGGCACAACCATCCGGGCGGGCACGTCCATGTCGGCCTGTCTCCGGACGCGGGGCTGGTCGTCCGCAACAGCGGGGCGCTCGTCCCGTCCGAGCGGGTGGACGAGCTGTTCGAGCCGTTCCGCAGGCTGCACGGCGACCGGACGGGATCGGGCGAGGACGGCGGCGCGGGCCTCGGCCTCTCCATCGTCTCCGCCATCGCGCACGCACACGGCGGCGCCGTCCGGGCCACGGCGAACCCCGGCGGCGGCCTCACCGTCACCGTGGCCCTTCCCGTCCTCACGGCGCCGCACGACACGCGGGCGTGATCACTCGCTGCGGAGCACGGTGGCGGTGCGCGTGGCGGCGGCCCAGCCCGCGGGCACCCAGGCCCCGAGCACGGCGATCACCAGCCCGGCGAGCGCGGGCGGGACGAGCAACCGCCAGTCGTAGACGTGGATCCACGACGCGGCCATCCCGCTGCCGATCATCTCGCCGGTGAGCTCGACGGCGCCGTGGTGGGCCAGGACGCCGAGCGGGAGCCCGGCCACACCGCCGACGACCCCGAGCGCGGCCATCGACGTCACCATCAGCACGATCACCTGCCGCGGCGTCGTCCCGACGGCCTTCAGCACGCCGAGGTCCCGGCCGCGCTCCCTGGCGCTGAGCACCACGCTGTTGAGCACGCCCAGCCCCGCCGCCGCACAGATGATCAGCGAGAACAGCAGGAACAGACCGTCGAAAACGGCGCTGCCGCCGAGGTCCGGCTCGGTGACCTCGGCGAAGAGCCCGGTGGAGCCGGACGAGGCGTTGAGGCTCCCGGCATAGGCGGCCGGGTCGGTGCCCGGCGTCACGATCACCGCGAACGGCCGCGGCTCCCCCTCGCCGCCGCCGGCGCGCGGCAGGGTCGCGGCGTCCAGCATCAACCGGGTCGTGTCGGAATGCGCGAACGAGCCCACGATGCGGACCTTGACCTGCTGGGCGCCGGTCCGCAGCGAGACGGTGTCGCCGACGTCCAGGTCGTGCAGCCGCAGGAACGCCTCGGTCGGCACCAGCTCGCCCGGCCCGGTGAACCAGCGTCCGCGGACGAGACCGTCACCGAGGAACGCCCGGTAGTCCCCGCTGTAGGTCTCGGCCGACAGCTTCGACGGCAACCCGGGAATTCGCACGTCCACGGGCTGGAAGGACATGGCGTGGGCCGTGCCCTTCCGCGCCTTCAGCAGCGCGAACACCTGCCCCTCCGACAGGTTCGCGCTCCCCGGCGCGCGTGGATCGACGCCGACGCTGACGGACGTGTGCCCCTCGGTGTCCGCCGTGAGGATCTTCGTGACCGTCTGGTGCAGGCCGAGGCCCATCGTCACCGCCGTCACGCCCAGGCACAGCCCGGCGAGCGTGAGCGCCGTCCTGCCGGGGCGGGCGAACGGCAGGCTCAGCCCGAGCCCGACCGGGACGGGCAGCCGGGTCCGGGCCAGCCATCGCTGCACCCGGCGGCCCCGGCCGCGGCGCGACACCGTCCCGGCGCTGATCGCCTGCACCGCCGGGAGCCGCCCGGCCCGCAGCGAAGGCAGCAGCGCCGCCACGACCACCAGCGCCATGACGCCGCCGCCCGCCACAACGTCGGGCATGATCGAGACTCCGCCGGCCGACGGCAGCTCGAACCCCTCGGCCAGGTCCCCCGCCACCCGCGCCGCGAGGAGATGCCCCGCCACCAGGCCCGCCGCGCAGCCGGCCAGCCCCGGAACCGCGATCATCGCGACGTACACCGCCGACACCTGCGCGGGGGTGAAGCCGAGCGCCTTCATGACGCCGATGTGCCGGAAGCCGGACACGACCGCGCCGCTGACCACGTTGCCGATGATGAACACCGAAACGGCCAGCGCCAGCACCCCGAAGATCGTGATGAACGGGATCGGCCCGTCGAACTCCGCCTCGAACTCCTTCTTGGCGGTCACATAGGACTCGTGGCCGGTCATCGGCAGCCCGCGGGTCGCGGCGGCGAGGCTCCGCCGCACCTCGGACGCGTCGTCCGCACTCGCGAACCGGTACAGCATCTGGAACCCGCTCGGCCGGAGCGCGCCGGCCTGCTCCGGCGTCACCCATCCGCCGAGCCCTTCGCTCATCGACGTCGCGAACCCGACGACGGTGAGCGCCGGGAGCCCCGGTGAGGTCACCTTGCCGCCCAGCGCCATCGGGCCTTCGGGCCGCCCGCGCAGGACGATCTCCCCGGGCCCGCGGACCCATCGCCCCGCGGTGATCGTGAGCCGGTCCACGGACCCGCCGGGGTCGGCCCGTCCCGCCACCGTGAGCTCATCGCCCTGGCGCATCGGCATCCTGCCCGGCCCCTTCTCCGCCGGGAGCACCGCCGTCCGGAACGGCCCCGCCGAGGCCGTCACCCCGGACGCCCTCGCACCAGCGGCGAGCTGCCCCTCCGTGACCTTCGCGGCGTCGAAGGAGGCCACCGCGTGCGCACCGCGCGCCCGCGTGAACGCGTCGCCGAACAGCGAGTCCGACGCCGCCAGCAACCCGAGACCGAACACCAGCGTGGCCGTGGACAGCGCGACCACGACCCCGACGCTCACCGTCTGCGACCGGCGCCGCCGCACACCGGCGCGCGAGGCCGCCCAGACCGCGCTCAGCGGACGCTCCACGGCTCGCTCCCCTCCCGGTCGATCCGGCCGTCCACGAAGTCGACGACCCGGGTGGCGCACCGGGCGGCCAGGCGCTCGTCATGGGTGACCAGCAGCAGCGTCTGGCCCCGCCGGTTGAGGTCGAGCAGCAGCTCGCTGACCTGCTCGCCGTTCCTGCTGTCGAGCGCGCCGGTCGGCTCGTCGGCCAGCAGCAGCGCCGGCCCGTTCACCAGCGCCCGCGCGACCCCGACCCGCTGGCGCTCGCCCCCGCTCAGCACCGCCGGATAGGCGTCGCGCCGGTCGGCGACGCCGAGCTCGTCGAGCAGCTCCAGCGCCCGCGCCCGCGCCTTGCGCGCCGGGACGCCCACCAGCCGCGCGGCCAGCGCCACGTTCTCCAGCGCGGGCAGATCGTCCAGCAGGTTGAAGAACTGGAACACCATCCCGATCCGGCGCCGCCGGAACCGGGCCAGCGCCGCCTCCCGCATCCCGGTGAGGTCCGCGCCGTCCACCGTCACCGTCCCGGCCGTCGGACGATCCAGCCCCGCGACCATGTTGAGCAGCGTCGACTTCCCGCTCCCCGACGGCCCCATCACCGCCACGGCCTCGCCGCGCCGGATCTCCAGCGTCACCCCGTCCAGCGCGGCGACGTCCCCGTATGCCTTGCGCACGGCCTCAAGCCGCACGACCGTTCCCTCACGTCTCTCCACGCGCAAAACCGTGCCACCCACCCGGTTTCGCCCCGGTGACCGCCAACGCTCACCCGCTCCTTACAGCCCCGAAGGTCCGTTCCGACGCCGACTTCAACTTCTGCCATCAGCCGGTCTCCTCCGATGGAGCCGTCGAGCTGGACACCGCGACCCGCCAGGTGCGGGTGGATCTGGCCCGGCTCCCCACTGACGTGTCGACCGTCCTGCTGGCGACGAGCGGGCCGCCCGGCGCCGTCGGGGTCACCGTGACCGAGCGGAACGGCCCGCCCACGCCCTCGCGGCCGACGCCACGACCGGGACCGCCGTGATCTGCGCGGAGCTCTACCGCCGCCAGGGCGGCGGGTGGGTCAGACGCCGAGGGAGCGGCCGATTATTTCTTTCATTATTTCGGTGGTGCCGCCGAAGATGGTTTGGACGCGGACGTCCTGGTATGCCTTGGCGATGGGGTATTCGGTCATGTAGCCGTAGCCGCCGTGGAGTTGGACGCAGCGGTCCACGACGGTTTTGAGGAGTTCGGTGTTCCAGTATTTGAGCATCGCGGCCTCCTCGGCCGTCAGCTCGCTCTCTTTGAGGATGCACTGGTCGGTGAAGGCGCGGGTGACGGTCAGTTCGGTCTTCATCTCGGCGAGGGTGAAGCGGTTGTGCTGGAACCTGCCGATGGGGCGGCCGAACGCCTCGCGGGTCTTGCAGTAGTCGAGGGTCTGCTCGAACGCGGCCTCGGCGGCGGCCTGGGCGGTGGCGCCGATCGAGAGGCGTTCGCGGGCGAGGTTCTGCATGAGGTAGATGAAGCCCATGCCCTCCTCGCCGAGCAGGTTCGACGCGGGGACGCGGACGTCGTCGAAGAACAGCTCGGCGGTGTCCTGGGCGTGCATGCCGACCTTGTCGAGGTTGCGGCCGCGTTCGAAGCCGGCCATGCCGCGTTCCACGACGAGCAGGCTGACGCCCTTGGACCCGGCGGACGGGTCGGTCTTGGCGACGACGATGACGAGGTCGGCGAGGATGCCGTTGGAGATGAACGTCTTCGCCCCGTTCAGGACGTAGTGGTCGCCGTCCTTGATCGCGGTGGTCCTGATGCCCTGGAGGTCGGAGCCGGCGGCGGGCTCGGTCATCGCGATCCCGGTGATGATCTCGCCGGAGCAGTAGCCGGGGAGCCAGCGGGCCTTCTGCTCGGGGGTGCAGAGCCGGCGCAGGTAGCCGCCGTTGATGTCGTTGTGGACGGCGAAGCCCGGCCCGTGGATCCCGGCCCTCGCCAGCTCCTCGTTGAGGATCACGTAGTAGCGGTAGTCGGGGTCGCCGCCGCCTCCGTACTCCTCCGGCATGTCGATGCCGAGCAGGCCCGCGCGTCCCGCGGCCAGCCACACCTCGCGCGAGACGATGCCGTCCTTCTCCCACTGCTCGTGGTGCGGCGCCGCCTCCTTCGCGATGAAGGAGCGCACCATGTCACGGAAGGCGTCGTGCTCCTCCGTGTAGATGCCCCGCGTGTAGATGTCGCTTCCCATCCGGCGCTCCCCTTTGTAAGTGCGTCCTGATACAGGATCAATCTACGCCGGGACGCCTTCACTGGCCGCGCTGGTCAGGCGTTCTTCCACTCCTGGCGCTCGTACTCGACGAGCCTCGGGTGGACGAGCGTGTTGACCTCGACGTCGCGGTGTCGGCGGTCCTTGGGGAACACCGTCGCGGCCTGGAGGAGCGGCCCGTCCAGGAAGCGGAGGCCGGGGGCGCCGGGGCCGAGCGCCGGCACCGGCTTCACGGACGGCGACGCCAGGACGTAACCCCAGTCGCCGAAGCTCGGCACGTCCACGTGGTACGGGGTCGTCGCCAGGCCAGCGGCGGCGATCGACTTCTCGATGCTCCAGAACGACCTCGGCGCGAAGTACGGCGACCCGGACTGGACGACCATCCGCCCGCCGGGCGCCAGCACCCGCTTCACCATGCCGTAGAACTCGACCGAGTACAGCTTCGCGGTGGACACGTCGTCGGGGTCGGGCATGTCCACGATCACGGCGTCGAACTGCTGCCTCAGGCCGCGCAGCCATGAGAACGCGTCCGCGGCCACGATTTTGGCGCGGGGGTCGTCGAACGCGTGGCGGTTGAGGGACGCGATCGGCCCGTACGTCCGGGCGAGGCGCAGCATCTCCGGGTCGAGCTCGACCAGCGTCGCCGACTGGACGTCCTTGTAGCGCAGCACCTCGCGCAGCGCCAGGCCGTCCCCGCCGCCGAGGATCAGGACCCGGCCGTGCGGGCCCGACATCAGCGGATGGACGAGCGACTCGTGGTACCGGTACTCGTCCACGGACGAGAACTGGAGGTCGCCGTTCAGGAACAGCCGCAGGTCGGTGCTCCCCGACAGCGAGACCCCCTTCGTGATGACGATCTCCTGGTACTTGGTGCGCTTCGACAGGGCGATCGGGTCGGTGTAGAGCGCCTGCCGCGCCGACACCTCGAACCCGTCCGCGAGCGCGTACGTCCCGCCGAGGACGGCGAGGACCGCGACCATCCCGAGGCCGAGCGCGACCCGCGCGACCCGGCCGATCTGGCCGCGGAACAGCCACAGCACGAGGGCGATCCCGGCGACGGCGTTCACGACGCCGACGACCAGCGCGCCCTTGATGTGCCCGAACGCCGGGAGCAGCAGGAACGGGAACGCCAGCCCGCCGATCAGCGCGCCGACATAGTCGGCGGCGAACAGGTCGGCGACGGCGCTGCCCGCGTCCTGCTTCCTGATCCGCTGGAGCAGCGTCATCAGCAGCGGGATCTCCGCGCCGATCAGCGCGCCGACCGCGAACGCCACGACGACCAGCGCCGGGACGTACAGGTTGAGCCACGCGAACGCCGCGTACAGCACCAGCACGGACAGGCCGCCGGTCAGCGCGAGCGCGCCCTCCACGACGGCGAACGCCACGACGGGACGGCTCTGCAGCGGCTTGGCGGCCAGCGAGCCGATCCCCATCGCGAAGACCATGACCGACAGGACGATCGACGCCTGCGTGACGGAGTTGCCGACGAGGTAGCTGCCGAGCGCGACCAGGGCCAGCTCGTACACCAGCCCGCAGGCCGCGCAGGTGAACACGGCCGCGAGGACAAGCGCCCGTGCTGCCCGCGCCGGGACGCGCAGCCGTTCGGGCCCGTCCCGCGCCGCCGCCTCCGACGCCGCCTCGGGCGCCGGGGGCGGCTCGTGCAGGTCGCGGGACGTCAGGAGACCGCCCCGGCCACGATCGCGGCGACGCCCAGGTCGGCGGCGGCGACCACCCACCCGGCGGGGTGGATGCTCGTCCCGGAGCGCTCGGTGTCGACGAGGGTCGCGCCGAGCTTGCCCGGCGTGGTCACGTCGAGGAGGAGGAACGCGACGACCATCAGCACGATCCCGATCCCGCCGAACACGGCGGTGTCGATCAGGCCGTCGCTCAGGTCGCTGTCGCTCGTGATGATCGCGGTGGTGACGATCGCGCCGATGCCGAGGAGCTTCGCCGACAGCAGCAGCGCCGCGCCCCGGTTCCCCTCGGTCCAGATCTGCTTGCCGAGCCGGCCGGGGGTCGTCACCTCCACCACCAGGTATCCGATCGCCATCAGCGCGATGCCGATCGCGCCGTAGGCGAAGGTGGCGCCGATCTCGTCCAGGAGGTCGTCCATCTGTTGCTCCTTATTTGCCCGACCCCGGCCCGCCGCCGCGGAAGGACGCGGCGCCGCCGCTCGTCCAGCCGCCGCTGCCGGGCCTGGCCCAGTATCCGCTGACGTGCGAGTAGTAGCGGTTGTAGCCGCGGCTCGGGTCGGACAGAGTGATCTGGCTGCCCGTTCCGCTCGGCAGGACGCCGACGACCAGCTGCGGGTAGCGTAGGAAGATGCCGCCCGCCGCGCCCCTGGTCGCCAGGTCGTCCACCCGGTCGATCGCCTTGAACTTCTTGTTGATCTCCGTGGCCACGGCCGGCGGAGCCTTCGGTGAGCGGTAGGCGTCGGTCCCGCTCTTCTTGTACTTGTCCTTGATCCAGGACTCCTTCGAGGTGCTGCCGCAGCCCCCGAGCGCCAGGACGGCCAGGACGGCGGCGCACACGCCGCCGATCATCCGCTGTCTGCTGTTCACGTTGGTCTCACCAGCCGGCTCCGCGTCATCACGATCTCCCGGGTCTGGGGGTAGGCGTGCCACGTCCGCCAGCCGATCCCGGACTCTTCCACTGCGGGGGTCTGCGTGGCCACGCGCCCTGGGACGGCGCGTTCACGAACGGTCTGCTCAAGCGCGAGGGCGGTCACGGCGTGCCTGGAGCCGGGGAAGTCCCCGGTCAGGGCGTCGGCGCGGTCCGCCAGCCGGGCGCACACCGCCTCGACGGCGCGGCGGAACGCCGTGTGGTCGCTGAGGGTGGCCGTCGTCGCGGCGAACTCGTACGCCCAGCCGGGCACGTCCGTGCTCGCGCGGCCGGGCAGCGGCTCGGCGGCGCCGGGCAGGCACGCCACCGTCTCGCTCAGCGGCCCGGCGATGACCTGGTGGGACGCGCCGAGCAGCCGGAACTCCACGGTCAGCCCGCCGTGTTCGACGGGCAGCACCGCCAGCGCGTCCAGCGGCGGCAGGCCGAGCGCGAACGACAGCGCGTCGGCGCGCGCGTCCGCGTAGGGCGTGTCGAGGGGGGTCCGCAACGTCAGCCACCGCTGCCCGGATAGATCGTCATCGATCCGGTCGGGACGCGTTCGCCGAGGCCCGCCTCCCACTGCCCGCCGCCGTACTGCTCGAACGCCAGGTACTTCCCGCGCGGGCCCTCGTAGTCGACGTACTCGACCCGTCCCTGGACGCCGACGCCGGTCGTGCCCTCGCTGGTGTAGTCGGCGGTGCCGTGCTCCTCGCGGCGGTACTCGACGCCGTCGACGACGATGGTCCGCTCACCGGGGGTGAGGTCGCCGATGTCGTGCTCGGTCCACCAGACGACCTCCAGGTCGGGGTCCTCCTCGACGGAGATCCACACCTTGGTGCCCTCGATGGTGTCGGCGTCCAGGAGGTGCTCGCTCCAGGTGTAGCCGCCCTCCTTCAGCCGCAGCGAGCCGCGCACGAAGTAGCGGGTGCCGAGGTACTCGACCATGTCGCCGGCCTTCAGCGTCCGCGGGTCGCCGGCCACCTGGTCGCCGGGCGCGAACGGGTCGCGCGGCGGGGCCGGCGCGGGGGGCGGCCCGGCCGTCCCCGACCGGCGCCGCAGCAGGACGACGATCAGCACGATCAAGGCGACCAGGATCAGCGCCAGCAGGATCACTATCGCCGCTCCGCTCACGGACACCTCCATCATTTCGTCCCCACCCGCGGTCACCGGCCTGCGGGATCCTACCGACTGTGGCGTCTCATGCCCACACCGCGTTCAGACGTATCAAATGAATCTTCGGTTTCACGCGAAAACCCACTAACCGAAACAAAATCGGACCGGAGAGCGGGCCCCGTGTCGGGGATGCGGGTCGGCGGCCGGACGGTCAGAGGCGGGCGACGGCGGCGGTGACGCGCTCGTCGGTCGCGGTGAACGCGATCCTGATGTGCCGGGCGCCGGCCGGGCCGTAGAACTCGCCGGGCCCGACGAGGACGCCGAGGGACGCCAGATGCGCGACGGTGTCCCAGCACGGCTCGTCCCGCGTGGCCCACAGGTAGAGGGACGCCTCGGAGTGGTCGACGCGGAACCCGTGCCCCTCGAACGCGGCGCGCAGGGCCGCGCGGCGCCGCGCGTACCGGGCCCGCTGCTCGTCGACGTGCGCGTCGTCGTCGAACGCCACCGTCATCGCCGCCTGCACCGGAGCCGGGACGATCATGCCCGCGTGCTTGCGCACCTCAAGCACCCGCTTCACGATCCCGAGGTCACCGGTCAGGAACCCGGCCCGGTAACCCGCCATGTTGGACCGCTTCGACAGCGAGTTGATCGCGAGGAGCCCCTCGTGGGAGCCGTCGCACACGTCCGGGTGCAGGACCGAGACCGGCGGCCTATCCTCGTCCCACCCGAACTCCAGGTAGCACTCGTCGCTGATCACGACCGCGCCGCGCCCGCGCGCCCACGCGACGACCTTGCGCAGATGCTCGGCGGGCAGCACTTTGCCGGTCGGGTTGGACGGCGAGTTCACCCACACGATCTTGGGCGACACGGGGCCGAGGGACAGGAGCCCGTCGGTCGAGACGGTCGAGGCCCCGGCGAGCCGCGCGCCGACGTCGTAGGTCGGGTAGGCCAGCTCGGGGAAGACGATCGTGTCGCCGGGTCCGGTGCCGAGCAGCGTCGGCAGCCAGGCGACCAGTTCCTTGGTGCCGAGGACGGGCAGGACCGCGTCCGGGTCGGCGCCGGACACGCCGAAGCGGCGCCGCAGCCATCCGGCGACGGACTCGCGGAGCCGCGGCGTCCCGTAGGTCTGCGGGTAGCCGGGCGCGTCGGACGCGCCCGCGAGGGCCGCCCGTACCGGTTCGGGCGTCGGGTCGACGGGCGTCCCGACCGACAGGTCGACGATGCCGTCCGCGTGCGCCAGCGCCCGCTCCTTGTACGGCGCCAGCCGGTCCCACGGAAAGTCCGGCAACGTGAACACGACATCTCCCTAACCGAGACCCGAGCCCCTGACCGGGACCCGGGTCCCCAGTTGAAACCCGAGGGCCGTGGCCGTCCCGCGAATGCGGAGGCCACGGCCCGGAAACGACACAGGCGGCCCTTCGGAACGTGCCTCGCGGGCGCGTTCCGAAGGGCCGCCGCGCTAGTCCTCCTGGCTCTGCGGAGGCAGCGCGGCGACGATCGGGTGATCCTTGTCGATCTTCCCGACCTTGGAGGCGCCGCCGGGCGAGCCGAGGTCCTCGAAGAACTCCACGTTGGCCTTGTAGAAGTCCTTCCACTGGTCAGGCGTGTCGTCCTCGTAGTAGATCGCCTCTACCGGGCAGACCGGCTCACAAGCACCGCAGTCGACGCACTCGTCCGGGTGGATGTACAGCATGCGCTTGCCCTCGTAGATGCAGTCGACCGGGCACTCCTCGATGCATGCCTTGTCGAGCAGGTCCACGCACGGCTGCGCGATGACGTAGGTCACGTCAGTGACTCCTCTCGGATTACCGGCCCCGCCGCAACGTCACGGCTCACCGCAAAGCTCGCTGTGAATAGTATGGCCATCACGGCGCCGCCGATTCGACACGGGGGTCAGCACATGTCCGGCCGCTTCGCCGCACGCCTGGTGGTGTCGATCAGCGCCGCGGACGTGGGCCGGCGCATCTCACTGCGCCGTCGCCTGCCAACGGGAGAGTACAGCGACGTCGTGGGCGTCCTCGAATCCTGGTCGGGGGGCGTCCTGACGGTGCGGCGCCGTACCGGCGAGCTGGTCGAGATCCCAGAAAAGATCATGGTCGCGGCGAAGGTCGTCCCGCCGCGGCCACCGCCGCGCCGCCGTCCCCGCCGGGACGACTGAGCCCCGCGCGCGGGGTTCGCCGGAGTGGCGCCGGGGTCAGCGGATGGTGGCGGGCGGGGCGTTCCGTCCCGTGTACGGGGTCAGCGGAAGCGGGCGCCCGGTGAGGAACGCGGTGACGGTCGAGCGATAGAGTTCGGGCTGCTCCGCGTCGATCACGTGGCCCGCGTGGGGGAACTGCACCAGCTTCGCGCCCGGGATCGTGTCGCGGTACTCGCGGGCGATCTCCCATTTCTTGTACTCGCACCGGCCGCGCAGGATCAGCGCCGGAACCCGGGCGCGCCGCAGGGCGGGACGCGGGTCGGGAACCTTCAGCGCGTCGTCGGAGATCATCTGGTTGGAGTAGAAGCCCGAACGCGACGCGGGCTCGTCCAGCGGGCGCCCGGGACGGCAGGTCGCGGCGGACCCGACCGACGACAGCAGCGCGTCGAACAGGGGGTCGATCTCCTCGTCGGGTAGCAGCTCGTGCGCGGCCCGCGGGTTCACGGCCATGAGCAGCGACCAGGCGACGAGCTGGGGACGGTTCTCCAGTTCGTCCATGCGCTCGCGCTGGGCCGGGGTGAGCCGGTCCCAGATCTCGCCCTCGCCCGGCTTCTCCCATTCCGGCGCCCACAGGGCGCCGGGTGAGGTGAAGACGACGCGGGCCACGTGGTCCGGGTGCGCGGCGAGGTAGGCGGCGGCGAGCGTGGCGCCCCACGAGCTGCCCGCCAGGACCAGCCGGTTAGCCCCGATCCGCATGCGGATCGCCTCCAGATCGGCGACCTGCCCGGCGACGGTGTAGCCGGTGGGGTCGTCCAGCCGCTCCGAGCGCCCGGACCCGAGCTGGTCGTAGGTGTAGACGTCGAAGCCGGTCGCGGCCAAGGCGCGGTCGAGGTCGTCCGGGCCGGCGCCCGGGGTGCCGGGGCCGCCGTGCAGCCGCACGACCGGATCCGGCCGCCGCTGACCGCGCGCCGGGGTGAACGTGTACGCGATGCGCGAGCCGGTGGAGAGCCGCCAGTAGCGGGTGTCCTGCGCCGGGAGGGCGGTGGCCTGGACGCCCAGCGGGCGGAAGACCAGCAGATGGCCCCCGGCCGCCACGACCACGGCCATGGCCGCGGCGGTCAGGAGCGCGCCGATTCCGCGGCGGCGCGTACGGGCGAGCAGTCCGCCCAGGTACGCGACGCCGCCGGAGACCAGGACGGCCGCGGCCAGAGCGGCCGCCGCGCAGGCGGGGAGGGGCATGCCGGCGGCGGCGCCGAGCAGGAACGCGACGGCGGCGGCGAGCGGCCCGGCCAGCGCCCCGATGGTGATCAGCGCGCCGCCGCCGAGCCGGCGCGGCAGGGACGCGGAGGTCTGTGTGGAGGTCATGGCCGCGACGCTAGGAACGGCGGCGGGGCGCGGTCGTCCCCCGGCCGGGATCCGGTTCGTCCCCCTGGAGGGGTACGGATCGTCCTCCGGCCGGGCGATTCCCCAGATCACGGACGTTTCATACGCTGACCGCCATGGACCTTCGACGGTGGGGCCCGGACCGGGTCCCGGGACGGCGGTGGCACTGGGTCGCGCTGGACGTGCTCGTCGCCTACGTCTCGGCGACCATCACCATCGGGGACTCCGACGTCACCGCGTCGGCGTTCCACGGGCCGGTGGTCGTGCGGGCCGCCGCCGTGGTGTGGTTCGCCGCGATCGCCGGGCGCCGGTTCGCGCCCGCGACCGCGCTGTGGGCGTCGGCGGCGGCGACCGTCGCTACGGTCCTCGCCGGGCACCCGCTGACCAACCTGTCGGCGGCGTCGGCGCTGGCGCTGACGATGGTCGCGCAGACCCGGCCCCGGCCGCGCGCCGCCCGGCTGGCCGCCGTCCCGGTCGCGGCGGCGCTCGCCGCGCTCGCCGCCGAGAGCACCGAGGCCCTCGTGCTCGGCGCGGTCCTGCACGGCGGCGCGCTGCTCGCCGGGGAGGGGGCCCGCTCGCGCTGGGAGGCGGCCACGGCGCTGCGGGCGCACGAGGCCGAGCGCGCCGAGGCGCTCCGGCGGCGCGCGCTCGCCGGCGAGCGCGCCCGGATGGCGCGCGAGCTGCACGACGCCGTCGGGCACGCCGTCACCGTCATGGTCACGCACGCCGGAGCCGCCCGCCTGTCGCTGGCCCCCGGAGCGGAGCACGCGGACGTCCGCCGCTCGCTGGGCAGCATCGAGGACGTCGGCCGCGCCGCCCTCGGGGATCTCGACCGCGTCCTCGGGCTCCTGGACGAGACCGGGTCGCCGAACCCGCCCGACCTGGCCGCCGCGCTGCGCGGCCTCGTCGCCGGTCTCCCGCCCGGTCTGCGCGCCGACCTGACCGTGGACGGCGCCCTGCCCCCGCTCGGCGAACCCGTCGCGCAGACGCTGTACCGGATCGTCCAGGAGTCGCTCACCAATGTCGTCCGGCACGCCTCCGCCGGAACCGTCCAGATCCTGGTGGCCCGCGACGGCGACGGCGTCCGGCTCACCGTGACCGACGACGGCACGCCGGGCCCGTCGCGGCCGGCCGGCGTGCGGGGGGCGTCCGCTCGCGGGCTCGCCGGGATGCGCGAGCGCGCAGCCGGGCTCGGCGGGACGTGTCAGGCCGGTCCCGCACCGGACGGCGGCGGATGGCGGGTCGAGGCCCGCGTCCCCCTCACCGCGCGGGCCGTCGCGTGATCCGGGTCCTGCTCGCCGACGACGAGGAGCTGATGCGCGGCGGCCTGCGCATGATGCTCCAGACGCAGCCCGACATCACCGTCGTCGCGGAGGCGTCCGACGGCGCGCAGGCCGTCCGGAGCACCTCGGCGCTCGCGCCGGACGTCGTCCTCATGGACGTCCGGATGCCCGTGCTGGACGGCGTCGCCGCCACCGCCGAGATCACCGCGCGGCATCCGGCGTCCCGGGTCCTGGTGCTGACCACGTTCGAGCTGGACGAGTACGTCTTCGCCGCCGTCCGGGCCGGGGCCAGCGGCTTCCTGCTCAAGCGCACCCCGCCGGAGACGCTGATCGAGGGCGTCCGGACCGTCGCGGCGGGCGAGGGCCTGCTCGGCCCGTCGGTGACCCGGCGGCTGCTCGCCGAGTTCGCGCGCGCCTCGCCCGCCCCGCCGGACGCGGGCGTCCGGCGGCGCCTGGACCGTCTCACCGAACGCGAGCACGAGGTCCTGCTGCTGATGGCGCGCGGGATGTCGAACGCCGAGATCTCCGCGCGGCTCCACATCGGCGAGGCGACGACGAAGACGCATGTCAAGCGCGTCCTGGCCAAGCTGGACCTTCGTGACAGGATCCAGGCGGTCGTGTTCGCCTTCGACAACGCCCTGGTCCGCCCGCGCGGCTAGCCCGCGCGGCTAGCCCGCGCGGCTAGCCCGCGCGGCTAATCGGCCGGGGTACCGGCGGGCGACCCGGACGGGGGCGGGCTCGCCGTCACCGGTGCGGCCTTGTGGACGCGCTCGTTGTAGGTCCGCCCGGCCTGGAGCGGCTTCCCCTGGAACAGCTCCGACACCGTGACGAGCGTGAAACCGCGCTTCTTGAGGCCGTCCACCACCTTCGGGATGGCGTCGACGCTCGGCTTGTGGATGTCGTGGTACAGGACGATGCCGCCGCGCTCCGGTTCCTTGATCCCGACCCTGGTGCCGCGGCCGACGCTGCGGTAACGCCAGTCGAGCGTGTCCACGCTCCACAGGATCAGCGGCATCCCGACGGCCTGTCCCACCTGCTTGTCCGTCGCCCCGTACGGCGGACGCGTCAGCGTCGGCGCGACCCCGGAGGCGTCCTTGACGGCCCGCTGCGTCCGCTGGATCTGCTCCCGCGCCTCGGCGGGCGGCAGGGTGGTGAGGTCCGGGTGCGACCAGGTGTGGTTGGCGACCTCGTGTCCTTCCATGGCCATCCGCCGCACCACGTCCCGGTGGGCGTGGACGTTCTCGCCCAGCATGAAGAACGTGGCGCGCGCGCCGCCGGCCCTGAGCGTGTCCAGCAGCCGCGCGGTGTGGGGGCCCGGCCCGTCGTCGAACGTCAGCGAGACGCAACTGACCCTGTCGCAGTCGATCTTCCGTGGCGGTGGCGGCGCCATCACCGGCGGCCGTTTGGGCTGGGCCTTTTTCTCCAGCGCGGCGTTCCCGCCCGCGGTCCGCGCCCGTTTCTCCTCCGGGCCACCGCATCCGGTGGCGCCCACGGCGCTGCCGGTGATGAGCAGAAGCCCGGTTCCGATGACGGTGATTGTCGTGATCCGCACCACGCACCCCCGAACGTGTCGCTCGGGCGACTTCATACCCTCCGTCACGAAAGAAACACATGCCGTCAAGGTCCGGGTCGTCCGATCGGCGGGACGCCGCGTCGGATCCGGGAGTTGTCCGATAAATTGTGACAGTGAATTGGGCCGTGACGACGTACGACTCCGCCTTCGGGTACGTCTCCGCGCACGGTGCGCCCTTGGTCGACCTGCTCGATCCCCAGCCCGGTGAACGGGTCATCGACCTCGGGTGCGGCACCGGGGCGTTCACCGCGGAGATCGCCGAGCGAGGCGCCGAGGTGCTGGGCATCGACGGCAATCCGGACATGGTCGCGCAGGCGACCGCGATGCATCCGGGCCTGTCGTTCGTCGTCGGCGACGCCCACGACTTCACCGTCGGCGAGTCGTTCGACGCGGTCGCCTCGAACGCCGCCCTGCACTGGATGACCCGCGACCCCGACGCGGTGATCGGCCGCGTCCACGCGTCGCTGCGGCCCGGCGGGCGGTTCGTCGGCGAGCTCGGCGGCGCCGGGAACTGCGCCGAGCTGATCGTCGCGATGCAGACCGCCTGGCGGGTGTTCGGCCTCGGCGAACCGGATCTGCCCTGGTACTTCCCGAGCCCCGCCGAGTACGCGGCGAAGCTGGAGGAGGCCGGGTTCACGCTGCGGCTGCTGGAGCACGCCGACCGCCCGACCCGGATGACCGAGGGCCCGAACGGCGCCGCCGACTGGGTCCGCGCCTACGCGGCCAGCGCGCTGGCGGACGTCCCGCCGGAGCTGGTCGATCCGCTGCTCGCCCGGGTCAACGACCTCGCCGCCCCGGCGCTGCGCCGCGAGTCGGGCTGGGTCGCCGACTATGTGCGGCTCCGGTTCGCGGCCGTCCGCAAGCCGGACGGCGCCGCCCCGATGCCGATGTCCGCGATGCCGGCGGGCCCGATGCCGTCCGGCCCGCAGCTCTGATCCCGGGGCCGCCCGCCCTAGGGTTGGGGGCATGTTGCGGCTGTACGACCATCGCACCGGCCAAGCCGAGCCGTTGCCCGCGGGTCCCGGCCTGCGCGTCCAGCTCATGGCCGGGTCCGGACACCGCGTCCCGGTGGTCGCCGATCTGCTCCGCCGGGTCGCGGGACGGGCCGGCCGCCGCGTCCGGGTCGCGCGCACCGCGTCCTTCGTGGTGGACGGCGGCGACCTCGCCGGCTACAACGTCGCGTCGTTCGAGCTGCTCGACGCTCCGATGGCGGACGCCGACGTCTACATCGCGGACGAGCCCCGCCAGGACGCCCTCTGCCTGGCCGTGCCACGCGAGACGGGCCATGAGACGTCCGCGCCGGTGGACGGGCTCGCGGCGCGTCTGGCGATGCTGGAGATCCCGTATCGGGAGCCGCTGGAGCTCTCCGATGTGAGGCTGTCGGCGGCCACCGAACGGCTGGACAGGTGGCGCGGCAAGGTCGCGGAATGGGCGACGGCGCCGGGCCGTCCCATGAATCGCGCCTACGCGACGGAGGCGGAGGCGGCTCTGGCGGACGACCTGGGCAGCCCAGGCGCCCTCGCCGTCCTGGACCGGATCGCCGGTGACGCGGACGTGCCGCCGGGCGCGAAACTGGAAACGTTCATCCACCTGGACCTGCTGCTAGGGCTCGACCTGGTCTCCGCGATCGGCCAAGCCTGATCAGTCGCCTTTCCGCACGTCGACCTCGACGAGAACACCGGCGGCGAGGAGTTCAGCGATCGAACGGCGGAACACGTGCGCCGTCCCGCCTCCCGGCTGCCCGAACCACGGCACGGCCGTCCCCGTCAGCGTCTCCACGGGCTCTTGGAGCCGGTACACGTGATACGGACGGTCCTGCCACTCGCGCGGTAGCGAACGGCGCGGATACGGGGTGCGCGCCGCGTACGTCACGTTCCCTTCGGAGCCGCCATAGCGGTCCACTTCCGTCCCTGCGGACAGTTCCATGACGTGGCGGTCACGCAGAAGGGTCAGCGGAGGTTCGCCCCTGAGCGGCTCGAACGGGCCGTCCTGGACGGTGTAGCGCGGGTCGATGAGGAGACGTCCGAGCAGATGCGCGGCGGCCTGCTCGGTGTCGTCGAACGTGATTTCCTTGCGCCGCGCACCGTCCCGCATCTGGAACACCGACCACCGGTCTTCTTCTGTCAGGAGGCACCAGACACCTTCCGCGGTGTCATTAATGCGGTATGCGGCACGATCGACACGAAGCTGGTCCAGACGGTGCTGAAGGGCGTTCGTCCAGTCGACGGGCTCCGGTTCCGCCAAGACGCGTTCGGGCACCGCCTGCCCCGTCACAGACGCGTTCGCGGCGTTCATGGTGTCTTCATCGACCGCGGGCACCTGGAACCCATTGGCCCTAATGTGCGCGACCAGATCGGCCTCTGGCGCGACACCGTGCTCGCTCAGGTAGTAGGCCACCGCGCCGGACCACACCCAAGTCCCATCGGTGTGAAAGGTGAGAGGCACTACTGCGCCCCGCGAAGAATCGAGCCTGTCGGGGGCATTCGAACGGGCCGCCATGACGATCGCACCGTCCCGCAGGTATTCGGTCACGCGTTCCAGTTCGTCCGGCGGGACGGGTGGACGCGACACCGCGGGGCGGGCGCCGTCCGGCCCGGCATGGTCGAAGATCCGCGCCCGGCGGAGCCCGCCCGCCGGTGGGACCGGAACGTCGGCGACCGTCGCGGGCTGGGCACGGCCGCCGAGCCGGTCCGTCATCCACTCCGGGACCTCGTCGCGCGGGAACCGCTCAAGCTCGCGCCGGACGTCGGCGGAGGACGGCTCGACGTCCCAGTGCGGCTCGTCGTCGTGCCTGAAGCTCGCCCGGCAGCGCACGTCGCCGTCCTCGTACACGACCTCGAAGTCGATCCGGCACCAGGTGGACCCCTGGAACGCGTGCGTCCCGGCGCGGAGCCGGTCGAGGAGGGCCGCGGTGGCGGCGGGCGCCGTCCAGGGCGTCACGGCGCCGTCCGCGCGGTGGCAGGTCATCGCGGGGAACTCCACGTGCCCGCCGACCGCCTGGTAGTACCCGGAGATCGTCCGCCACAGCGGCGGCGCGTGATCGGCGATCACGACCGTGACCTGGTTCGAGAGCAACTCCATCTGCTCGACGGGATTCATCGCCGCCACACCGGCGCCTTCGCCTTCGGGCGCGGCGGGCGGCTCGGCGGGCGGTTCGCGTCCGTCCATCCGGTCGCGCAGCCAGCCCGGCACGTTCGCGCCGTCGCGCGGCAGGACGATCTGGTCGCGCCGCCAGCAGTCCACCGGGATCGGCGGGTCCCACAGCGGGTCGAAGTCGTAATTGTACAGCGGCCGCGCGGACTCGGGCTCGATGATGGCGACCATCGAGAACCAGGTGCCCTGCTCGGACAGGTAGTGCGCGCGGCGCAGATCCATCAGCAACGCGGTCAGTTCCGGCGGGACGGTCTCCGCCGTCACGGTCTTGTCGTCGCCGGTCAGCACGGTCACCGCGACGTCGTTGACGGCGACGGTCGCGATGCAGTGCAGGTCGATCCGCCGCCATCCGGGCGGCGCCATCCGCCGCGCGAACGCGATGACCTCGCCCTCGATCTCCGCGATGCGGTCGTTCTGCCCCGTCACGCCACGCGTCCCTCCTCCCGATCGACCCGTCCGATCGATCCGTCCGATCAATGGCACCTGTCCGGCAGATTAACCGCACCGATCGCCCGATTGCGGCGCGACCCGAGCGTCCGCGACGCTCAGGGGAGGCTAAGTTCATATGTCGTGTCGACCGCGGTTCCGGAGTCACCGGCCCCCGCCGCCCCCGAACCACCGATTCGGCGGCGGCGCCGGCGCCGCGCCCGGCCGCTGATGGCGGCGGCCCTGGCGGTCATGGTGCTGCTGTGCGCGGCCCTCGGCGGGATCGGCTGGTACTTCGCGGGCGTCGCCACCACGGTCGACCACTCCTCCGGCTACGGGCTCACCATCGTGGACGCGGCGAACGGCACGGTCACGCTGCCCCGCGAGGAGTCGACGGAACACCCGGGAACGTGGGCCCTCGCCTGGAAGGGCGGACGCGCCCTCCTGGGCCCCGTCACCGGGGGCGACGACGAGCACGTCGTACGGCGGGTCTCGTCCGTGCTCGAAGGCACGCCGGTCAAAGGCTCCCCCGCCACCGTCGACCACTGGGTGTACGACGGCGACCCCAAGAGGGCCCTTGGGCTCGACTTCCAGGACGTCATGTATCCGTCCGAGGCCGGGCCCATGCCCGCGTGGTTGATTCCAGGGAGGTCGCCCAAGAGCACATGGGTCATCGCCGTCCACGGACGGAACGCGGACAAGGCCGAGACGTTCCGCGCCATGCGGGCCGTGCACGCGCTCGGCGTACCGATGATGTCCATCGCCTACCGCAACGATGTGGGCGCGCCACCGTCCAGCGACGGGAGAAACCATCTCGGCGCCACGGAATGGCATGACGTCGTCTCCGCCATGGGCTACGCACGCGCGCACGGCGCGACGGGCGTCGTCCTGTACGGCTGGTCGATGGGCGGCGCGATGTCCATGCGGACCCTCCGCGAAGACCCATCGTTCATCCGGGGCGTGGTCCTGGACTCCCCCGTCCTCGACTGGGGCGCCACCTTGGACAAGCAAGGCGACGCCCGCAATCTCCCCGGTTTCGTCACGAACATCGCCAAACGCGTCCTGGAATGGCGAATAGACATGGATCTGTCGGACTTCGACCAACCCCGCTACGCGCTGAAGCTGCGCACACCGGTACTCCTGTTCACCGCCAACGACGACGCCACCGTCGACAACGGCTCCGCCTACGCCTTCACCAGGAAGGCCCCGCCAGGCATGGTCACCCACATCGCCACACCGGGCGGCCACACCGAGTCATGGAACGTGGACCCAGCCGCCTACGAGAACGCGCTCAGCGCCTTCCTCAAGAAGGTCACCTGACCTCCAGCAGCGTCTTACCGACCGTGGCACGCGACTCGATGGCCCTGTGCGCGTCGGCCGCCTGACCCAGCGGAAATCGCTGCCCGATGACCGGCCGCAGCCTTCCGGCAGCCGCCTCCTCCAGCGCGCTGAGCGTGAACTCCCGCAGTTCCTCCGGCGTTGCCGCCGGCTTGACCAGCGTCACGCCCCGCGCCACCGCGTCCTCCTCGGGAATGCTCGCCCATTCACCACTCGCCAGGCCAAAGCTGACCATCCGCCCACCTCGCCGGACCAGCGTGAACGCCTCGCGCGCCACGTCACCGCCGACACCGTCGAACACCGCGTCCACCTCCCCCGCCTTCCCGGCCCAGCCGGGCTCGCCGTAGTCGACGGCCTCGTCCGCCCCCAGCCCCAGCGCCACCTCGCCCTTGCGCGCGCCCCCGGCCGCCGCGACGACCGTCGCGCCCGCCGCCTTCGCCAGCTGGACGAGCAGCGTCCCGACCCCTCCGGCCGCCGCCTCCACCAGCACCCGCTCTCCCGGACGGGGCCGCACCGCGTCGAGCATCATCGTCGCCGTCCGCCCGTCCGCCAGCAGCGCCACCGCGTCATCGAGCGCCAGCCCCGCCGGCACCTCGAAGACCCCCGCGGCGTCGACGACCGCCAGTTCCGCATAGGCCCCCGAACCTCCCGTGCTGCTCACCACCCGCCGCCCGACAAGCCCGCCGTCGACCCCCGCCCCGACCGCCGCGACCACGCCCCCGACCCCATTCCCGGGAATGACCGGCAACTCCACCCGCCTCGGCCCAGGCCCGGCCCCTGCACGTGCCTGCGTCTCCACGAACGTGATGTTGACGAACTCGACCGCGACGAGCAGCTGCCCCTCACCCGGCTCCGGATCCGGCGCCTCCCCGACCACCAGCACCTCCGGCCCGCCCAACTCCTTCAACCACACCGCGCGCATGAGACCCCCTCCAACCCGTCGTTTACCTGGAGCGTGCTACCTCAAGCCCGGTCGAGGTCAAGCCGTCCCCAACGAATCCCTTTTCTCACCAGACGCGCCTCTGTAAGCTTCTGCGCGTATTCCGCCCCGTTGTCGGCTGCCGCTCAGGGATGGCGATGCGCGCCCGGTTGGTCAGTTCCCCCGCACTGGGATTGCTGCTGAGCGTCTGCCTGGTCGCCGGGTGCGGCTCTTCCGGCTCGTCCTCCAACGGCGAACTGGCCCCCAACGGCTCTCTCAACGACGGCGCCCCGGCCGCCTCACCCGCCGCCGCGCCACCGTCCGGCATCCCGCCGCAGCAGCTTTACAAGACGGCGCTGGCCGGCTACCGCGCCTACCAGGCCGCGTACAAGAAGGCGTACGAGACCAACAACGCCGCCGAACTCCCCTCCGTCGCCATGGACCCGCTCCTCGGCCAGGTGACCAAGGACGTCGAGGCCACAAGGGCCAAGGGCGAGATCTGGCGGTTCACCAACACCTTCAACCCCCGCGTCTACGCCCGCGCCAAGGACAGCACGAAGATCTACGTCATCGACTGCGTCCGCACCCTCGCCGCGTACAGATTCTCCGCGAAGACGGGCAAGCGCCTCGACGGCGGCCCGGGCGCTGCCTACGTTTACCGCGCGACCGTCCAGTACGACTCCGGCGCGTGGAAGGTCGCCGCCGCCGTCCGGGACAAGCCATGCTGACGGTCCGCAGGGAAGGACAGACGATGTCTCCCCACACCCACAGCCGCCGCGCGTCCTCCGCCGCGATCACCGCCGTGCTCCTCGCCGCGCCCCTGATCGCCGCGGCGCCCGCCCTGGCCGCTCCCTGTAAGGGGCTGACCTGCAACTGGTCGGACAAGGGCGGTGGCGGGAGCGGCGGATCCAGCGGGGGCGGAGCCGGCGGGAACTCCGGGCCCGTGCAGCCCCCGCCGCCCGAGGGCCTGACCGAGAACGAGGCGGCGGGCTTCGTCCCGGTCGACAACGGCGGCCCGCTGGCCGCGGCCCCCGCCACCACTCTCGACTGGGTCGCGGCGGCCAGCAGTTCCGCCCAGCTGCCCACACCGGTCGTGCACACCGCCCCGAACGGCAAGACCTACGTCAGGGTGCGGACCTCGCTCTGGGTCGAGGGCTTCAACGTCGTCAGGACCCGTCCGATCGGCGGGAACGGCCAGATGATCCAGGCCATCGCGGAGCCCGCGTCCGTCACGTGGAACATGGGCGAGACGCAGAAGGTCTGCAACACCGCGGGCAGCAGGGACGGCAAGACCTGCTACTACACCTACAAACGCTCCTCCGCGGGTCAGCCGGGCGGGAAGTACGAGATCACCGCCACCATCACCTGGAACCTCAGGTGGACGTGTCAGGGACCCGCCTGCGAGCCCCAGCAAGGCGAACTCGATCCCCGGACCATGACCTCGCAGCCCACCCCACTCGTCGTCAGCGAGATCCAGACGAACACCGGCCAGTGACCTTGGGCGAGCACCGCCTGCCCCCCTTTCGCTGGGCCGGCGGATTCGCTGGGCCGGTGGAGTCAGCGGCCTCCCATCAGTAGTTTGGAATTGGGAATCCGCTGGACGGTCACGCGCTTGCCGGGACGGTCGCCGTGAATGGACGCGAAGGCCCATTCCGCGGACATCATCGCGCCCTCCTGCCAGCCGGGCAGCGGGCCGATCTGATCACCGATCACCATGACGTTGCCGTGGCCCTGGAGGTTGATCAGGGTCTCATACCATTCCCGTTGTTCGGGGACGGTGTGGTCCCAGTCGGTCCACGCGCCGGCCTGGTAGGGCATCTTGTGCCAGGCGATGGACACGCCCTGCCGGTCCGGGACGATGGACGGGTCGGTGAATTCCCCGTGCAGTTTCGCTCCGGCCGCCCGGGCGACGTTGAGGCGCTGCTCATGTGGACGGTCACCGAGCGTCTCGGCCCTCTCGTAGGAGCTGTAGGCGCCGATCAGGATGCCTTTGTCCGTGCGGGAGAAGTAGTCGGAGGACGGGTACCAGATCTGCCTGATCTCGCTGTCGACCCGGCTGATGCCACCGTAGATCCGGTACTTCTGCGATTCCCAGAAGCGCCGGTTCGCCTGCCAGGCGATCTTGCATGCGGGCGCGAACTCGACGTTCGCGACGGCGCGCGCGAATTCGCTGGAGAACCCTTCGAGTTCGACGCTCTTTTTCAGGATCGGGATGGGGATGCTGCTCAGGCAGTAGTCGAACCGCTTGTCGTGCTCGCCGTCGGCGTCCTTCCACGCGACCCGCACCCCGTCCTCGGCGGACCTGATGGCGTGGACGGGCGCGCCGAGCGTGACGGTCCCCTCGGGCAGCGCGGCCGCGAGACGGCGGGTGAGGACGTCCATTCCGCCGACCGGCTGGAATAGTGTCGGCTGGTAATCGTGCTCGAACTCAAAATAGAACTGGCGTTCCCAGAATCTGCTCGCCAGCAGGTCCCGGAGAGTCAGCGGGTCGAGCTTTTCGGGCTGCTGCGTCATGCCGAGCGGTTTGGCCAGTCCCGAGCGCAGGGACCCGGTGTAGGTGTGGTCGGTCTCGTCGAGATCACCGAACTCGGCCAGCAGGGCCTGCAACATGTCGCGCTGGGCGCCGCTCAGCCCGTCGTCGAGCAGCCCCTTCTCGGCGGCGGCCGCCGCGTATTGGGCGACGTATCCGCGAACGTCGTTGGTGATCCGGCCGCCCCGGACGGCCGCCCCCTGCCACGCCAGGTCCGTCTGGTGCAGGTTCGCGCTGGTCTGCACGAGGAACGGTTCGAGCGGGATGCGGAGCCTGCGGCACATCGCGAAGACCCGCTGGTCATGCTGCGAGAAGCGGCCTGGGCCGAGGTTGGCGTAAAGGCCGCGGTCGAACCGGCACGTCTGGGTGCGGGTGGATCCGTCCGCCCAGACCTCGGTGACCGTGTCGCCGCGCCGGACGGTGAAGTTGCGGCCGCCGATTCGGCCCAGTGCCTCCAGGACGGTCACCCGGTAGCCCGCCTCGGCGAACTTCAGCGCGGCGGTCAGCCCGCCGATCCCGGCGCCGAGGATCGCGACGGTCTTGCCGCCTCCCTTCTTCCGCGCCGGTCTCAGCAGGCCGGTCGGCGCGGTCTCCGCACTGGCCGGGACGGCACCGGTCATGACCTGAACCAAGGTGGCGGACGCGGCCACGCCCAGGAACGTGCGGCGCGAAGGGCCATTGTGTCGTTGCTCCATGATGCTCCTTCCGGGGAGACGTCGACAGAAACGCGGCGGCCCGGTCACATTGGGCAGCTCAAAAACCGCCGACCGCCAATGAACTGGACTTGTCTCGGCTCGTCCGGATCGATGGCGGCGTGCGAATAGCCCGGCTCGGCGAAGCGGGCGGGAATGGTGGGGGGGGTGAGTTACGGAAAGTCGACGTGGGGGCGGCACGCCCGGCGTCAGAGGGAGAGCGGGCGGAGTCTCCCTTCTCCGGAAGCCGGCGGCCCGCCCGTGAGCCGCGTCAAGGACATCGGGGGCGATGATCAGCGGTTTCCGGAACTGGACAGCCCGTCCGTCATCTGCCACTCTGCCACTTAGTGGAAGTTCACTCCCAACTGATGACAGCACATGTGAGGAGATGTGGCAACCGACCCCGGCGCCCGACCGTCCCGCCGCTCCCGCGACGACTCCGACGCGGAGCCGGGAAAGGGGACAACGCGGACCGTCCGGCGGGCGCTCGCGCTCTTGGGCGAGGTCGCCGAACACGACGGCATCGCGCTGACCGAGGCCGCCCAGGCGACCGGGCTGTCGCTGAGCACCGCGACGCGGCTGCTGAACACGCTGGCCGAGGAGGGATTCGTCCAGCGCGACGGCGACCGCGCCTACCACGCGGGCGGGCGGCTGCATCAGATCGCGGTCACCGCGATGACCAGCACTCCGCTCTACCGGCTGGCCACCCCGCACCTTGAGGCCATGCGGGACGCGACGGGCGAGTCGGCCTACCTGGGGGTGCCCGGCCCGGGAGACACCGTCCTGTACGCGCGGATCGCCGACAGCCTCCAGCCGATCCGGCACGCGAACTGGCTCGGCCGCACCGTTCCGGTGCGCGGCACCGCGATCGGCGCGGCGCTACGGGACCAGTGCGGGTCCAGCGGCTTCGTCAGTACCCGGTACACCGTGGAAACCGGTGTCACCGCGATCGCCGCGACCGTCCACTGGCCGCGCGGCGGCGTGGCCGCCGCCATCAGCGTCGTCGGCCCCACCTACCGGATCACCGACGACGATCTCACCGACATCGGCGCCCTGATCGCGCGGCACGCCCGCGACCTGACCGCCCAGCTCGCCCCCGGCGCCTGAGACGCCGGGCGGCAGGAACCCGTCCAGGCCCGGGACCTCTCCAGGACGGACGAGCGTTCTACTTTGAATGCTCCCGTCCATTCTGGACGCCTCTCCTTATGGGGGCCACACGAACTACGTAGGGAGCGAATGATTTTGCCACGTAGAAGTGTCTTCCTTCGCCTCGACCGCCTGAACTGGACGAGAAGTACGGCAATGCTGACGGCGGCGAGTATCACGATCGCGTTAGGTGTCATTCCGGCTTGGGGCGCGACGGACGGCGCCACCGGCGCGGGAACCACCGGTTCCCATGCGACCGACCGGCGTGGTCCAGTTTTCCGAGGTCAGCCCGAAGGCGTCTTCTTCGGTGCTCCGGGACCGCGCGCCAAACCGGCGGGGCATGAGCGGTTCACGCCGATGACCGCCCAGGCCGCGAAGGCGCCCGCGGACGCGACCCACAAGGTGACGGTGAACGCGGTGGACCGGCGGGGCCTGCCGCCGAAGACCGCCGATGCCCCCGAGGTGTTCTTCCAGTCGCTGGACGGCGAGACCGCCGTGGTAGGCAAGCTGAACGACGGCCACATCACCGGCGAGCTGCCCGCCGGTGAATACGTCGTGTTCGCCCCTGTGAACACACCCGAAGACAACGGAAAGACATCGACGACCATTGTCTATCTCTCGCGGTTCGCGCTGGACGAAGACCGCGCGATCACGCTGGACGCCCGGAAGGGCAAGCCGGTGAAGGTGGCCACGGATCGGGCCGATGCCGCACCGTTCGCCGGGTGGGCCCGGATCGTGCAGAAGATCGGCGGCAACCTCGCCGGCATCGGGTGGATTTTGAACGACGAGTGGAGCAGTCGCGAGATATTCGTCACGCCCACCGGTCCGGCGCCCGGGCTCGAGCTGCGCGTCACGGCACGCCTGACGAAGAACGGCACGAAGCGGGGCAGTCCCTACGTTTACAACGTCGCCGGTCCGGTGGCGAGCGGAGTCATTCCCGACGACCCGTCCCTGCGCGTCCGCACCAAGGACCTGGCCGAAGTGCGCACCGAGTACGCCGACCAGGGACGACCGGGCTGCTCCGTCACCCGGGTCGGCGACTACGACCGGGACACCGAGCTAGGCATTTCCTTCCCGGAAGTGGTCGGTGAACTGCCCGCCACTCGTACGGAGTACTTCACTCCACGCGCCGTATGGGACTCCGAGGTCGGAATCGGAGCGCAGGACTGCGCGTTCACCAATCCCGACGGCCCGGGTTCGGAGTCCACAGTGCGTTGGGAGGACCAGTTCCCAGCCCCTGGAAAGTACACCCGCGAATGGAACAAGGGCCCGTTCGGCCCCGGGCCGGGCGACAACCTCTGGGAGGACGAAGAGACCGCGCGATTCGACATCCGGATGAAGAGCACATGGTCAGCCGAGGGGTGGTCCGGCGACTCCATGACCGGGTCGACCACGCTGCGCGACGCCAAGGGCAAGGTACTCGGCACGAGCGAATTGCCCGGGGAGGGCGACTTCCCCCTACCGCCGGAGCGCGCGAAGTACCGGCTCACCACCGACGCGGTCCAGCGGGTGCCCTGGTCGGACCTGTCGACCCGCCAGCACGCCGAGTGGACGTTCACCACACAGCGCCCCACCGGCGAGGACAGGAAGATCCCCCTCCCGACCGTGGCGTTGCGCACGCGGCTGGACTCCCACAACCGTGCTCCCGCGGGCGCGGACCAGCCCATCGAACTGGACGTCCGGACGAACCCGGGCCGCCCGCGGCCGAAGGTCGGCAAGCTCTCGCTGTGGGCGTCCCATGACGACGGCGCCACCTGGACCCCGGTCACGGTCCGTCACACGGGCGGCGGCTGGCGGGCCACCGTCCGCAACTCGGGTGCCAAGGACGCCACGCACATGTCGCTCCGCGCCCGCGCGGAGACCACTACGGGCGAGACCGTCGACCAGACGATCGTGCACGCCTACGGCCTCAGCCACTGACCCTCCAGTCCGCCGAGAGGAATCCCCAAGACGCCGGCCGCGGGAACCGCGGCCGGCGTCTTGGCCGGTCAGTTGGCCGGGGTGGGCTCGGGGTCGGATTTCTTGGGGGTGAGCAGGAGGCCGACCAAGTTGGAGCTGCGTGTCCAGGCGCCGGTGACGCGGCGGCCGGCGGCGGGACATTAGCTCGCGGGCGGGTCCCATTGGCCAGGACGCGGCGTGCCACCCCGTACAGCCACAGCCGTGCTTGCGGGCCCGCGGGCATGTCCGTGGCGCGCCGCCAGGCGATCGTGAACGTCTCGGCCACGACGTCGGCCGCGTCCTCGGGCGAGTCGCAGCGGCGCAGGGCGTAGCCGAGCAGGGGTTTGTAGGTGGCCGCGTAGACCTCGGCGAACTCGTCCTCACCCATCCGGGTTCCTCAGCATCTGGCCTCCTGAGCATGTCTTGTTCGGGTCAACTGCACATGTCCGGGGCGTGCTGGAATCTTTCACCCCCGCGCGAAGGAGCGCGGGGGTCAGGTGGCGGCCCGGCCTCCGTCGGCGGGGACGATCGCGCCGGTCATGTAGCTCGCCCGGTCACCCGCCACGAAGGCGACCACCTCGGCGACCTCGGCCGGGCCGGCCGGACGGGCCAGCGGGACCGTTTCGCCATGGCCGCCGAGGTCCGGGCCGAGCGCGGCGACGGCCTTCGCGGTGAGGATCGGGCCGGGCGCGACGGCGTTGACGCGTACGTTCGCCGGAGCGAATTCGATCGCCCAGGCGCGGGTCAGGGATTCCAGCGCCGCCTTCGTGGCGCCGTAGACGGCGATGCGGGGCGTGCCGAGCCCGGCGGCCGTCGAGGTGACGTTGACGATGCTGCCGCCGCCATTGGCGGCCATCCGCGGCGCCAACGCCGTGGTCAGCAGGTAGGGCGCCCGCACGTTGACCGCGAACGCCGCGTCGTACTCGTCCAGGTCACGCGGCGCGCCGAGCATGATCGCCGCGTTGTTGATCAGGATGTCGACGCGCCCGGCCGAGTCGGCCAGCCGTCGCGCGTCCTCGATCTCGCCCAGGTCGGCCTGGACGAAGCGGACGCCGCCGCCGATGTCGTCGACGACCTGGGCACCGCGCTCCGGGTCGCGTCCGGTGACCACCACGTCCGCGCCGCCCGCGGCGAGGATCCCGGCCACCGCGTGGCCGAGGCCACCGATCGCGCCAGCGCCGGTGACCAGGGCCTTCTTTCCCTCGAAGTCCATTGGTCCATCCCGTTTCGATGTGTTCGCGACGCCATTCGATCATCGAGTCCGGGTATGTCATGGCTTCGCAAATCAAAGGCGAGGTGATCGCCAAGGAGTCTCAATGGCGGTTCACCTGGCGGATTCCGAGGGGAGGTCACTCACTGAAATAATGCGATTACTCCAGGTGATTCCTGGATTGGGGGAGACATGTCGTACAGACATCTCATCGGCGTCGCCGTGTTGGGCGCCGTCGCCGCCGGAGCGGTCACCACCGTGGCGCCGCCGGCGCACGCCGGCGCGGCGCGGGCGACCGGGACCGTCATGACCGGGCACGGGGGCGGGCCGTCCGATCCCGTGCTGTCGGACGGGTCGCTCGCCCGCGCCGCCAAGGCGCTGGTGTGGTCGGCGAAGAAGCGCGGGAACCAGCGGGTGACGATGGTCATCATGGAGCGTTCGGGGGTCATCCGGCTGGTCGTCAGGACGCGCAGGTCGGGCCCGCAGACCTACGAGTCGGCGAAGCGCAAGGCGTACACGGCCGTGGCGTTCGGGCAGCCGACCAGCGCGCTGAGCGGGAACGAGACGATCAAGCAGATCCCCGGCACCCTGGTACTCCCCGGCGGCGTCCCGATCATCCGCGATGGCTTCCCGGTGGCGGGCATCGGCGTCGGCGGCGCCCCGGACGGGCGGATCGACGAGGCCATCGCCACCGACGTCCGCACGGCGATGAAGGGCTGACCTGAGCCGTCACCGTCGCCGGGGGTGTCCGTGGACTTCGCCCCGCCCGCCTCGCCACACCGAGGCGACGCGGGCGGGCCCTGCAATGTCATGATTTCGTGACATATGGGCTGGGCCACTGAGGGGGCCGAGGGGCGCTGGTAGGATCGCGGCCGATGCGTGGGCGGAGGAGTACGACGAGCCCAGGGTTCCCGCCCCCGGCGTGACGCGGCCGAGGTCCGGTCGGCACAGGATTCTGTCCGCCCGCACGTCCCACAGTTAGGGTCCCGGTGTTGCTCTCCCCTCTGGTCGGCCGCCGCGCCCTGGTGGACGCGGTCAAGGGGAACCGGCTGTTCACCGTGGTGCTCGTCGTGGGCGTCGTCCTGCGCGTGGTCACCATGCTGGGCTTCCGGGGCGTGCTGTGGTTCAACGACAGCTACGACTTCGTGCGGATCGCCAACGATCCGTTTCCGCATCCGCTGCGGCCGTCCGGTTACGGGGTCTTCCTGTGGGGGCTGAAGCCGTTCCACAGCCTGGCGCTGGTGACGGCGCTGCACCACGCGGCGATCGTCGGGCTGGCGGTCGTCGGATACCGGATGCTGGTGCGCGACTTCGACGTCCGGCGGGTGTGGGCGGCTGTGGCCGTCGCGCCGATCCTGCTGGACTCGTACCAGATCGAGCTTGAGCATCTGCTGCTGTCGGACACGCTGTTCACCGTCCTGGCGCTCGGGGCGATGCTGCTGCTGGCCAAGCCCGGCGCGACGGGGTGGCGGCGGGCGGCGCTGGTGGGGACGCTGCTCGGCGTGGCGGCCGTCACGCGGACGGTCGGCGTGCCCCTTCTCCTGATCGCGGTGCTGTATCTGCTGGTCCGGCGGACGCGGTGGCCGGCGTACGTGGCGCTCGTGGCGACGTTCGTCCTGCCGGTTGGCGCGTACGCGACGTGGTACAAGCAGGAGCACGACCGGTTCGCGATGACCGGGGTGGACGGCATCTTCCTGTGGGGGCGGACGGCCGCGTTCGCCGACTGCGACGCGTTCACGCCTCCCCCGGACATCGCCAGGCTCTGCCCGCAGGGCCCGAAGGACGACCGGCCCGCCTCGTCCCACCAGATCTGGCGGGAGGGCTCGCCGACCGGATGGTCCAACGGCGAGGCGTTCGACCAGAAGACCAACGCGGACGCGCAGCGGTTCGCGCTGTGGGCGATCCGGAACCAGCCGCTCGACTACGCGCGGGTGGTGTCGTACGACTTCTTCGTCCGGACGTTCTCCTGGAACCGGAGCCGTTATCCGACCATCGGCACCGAGGCCCGGTACCACTTCCCGACGAGGCCGACCGCGCAGAAGCCGGAACTGCCCGTGCTCGGTGGCGGTGACCGCCGGACGGTCGTGCGGGAGTATTCGCATGGCACGGGACGCACCCACATAGTGGATCCGTACGCGGGTGTCATGCGCGGCTACCAGGAGCATGTGAGCGTGCCCGGCACCGTGCTGGGCGGCATTCTGCTGGCCGGTCTGGCCGGGATCGTGTGGCGGCGGGCACGCGCGCGGACGGCGCTGTTCTGGACGTCGAGCGTGATGCTGCTGGCCGTCCCGCCCATCACCGTCGACTTCGACTACCGGTATCTGCTGCCCGCGCTGCCGTTCGCGTGTTTCGCGGCGGCGATGGCCTGGGGACGCAGCGTCCCATCCGGCGGCGGCCGGTCGAAGCCCAAGCCCGCGCGGGAGACGCCGGACGAGAAGGAACCGCAGCCCGCGACCGCGAACTGAGTACGAACGCGGATACCGTCCCGGGCCCGGCGCCTCGATCATGAGCCCATGCGACGAATCGCGATCGTCCTGGTGGGGCTGCTGATCACGGGGTGCGTCCCGGGGGCCTCGGCCGAGGAGCGGGCCGTGGACGACGCCCGGGCCAAGGCGCGCCGCGCCGGGAACGTCCTGTACGGCTCGCGGGTGTGGTCCGCGCGGGAGATGGGGCACCGCGCCGCCGATCTCGCCGAGGTGGACGTCATGCGGGTCAGCGGCACCACGACCGGCACGCCTGCAGGGGTCCGGGTGACGGTCCGGACGTCCGGGAGCGCTCCGGAGGACTGGCCCGACACCGGAACGGTCAACGTGAGACGGTGCTTCGACCTGCGGTTCAGCCCGCGCACCGAATGGGACGACGTCCCGCGCGAGGTGCCCTGCCCGCGCGGGGAGCCGCTCCGGTTCGAGCCGTGGCCGAAGACGCCGGACATCCCGTCCGGGCGGCTCGGGAAGGCGCTGCCGCGCGTCCCGGCCGGGGGCCGCGCGGACGAGGCGCAGGTCCGGGAGGCCGTCGCGTCGCTGCGCCTCGACCCGGCCGTACGCGTCGAGTTCGCGACCCGGGGCGCCGTCGTGGGTGTGGTGCTGTCGGTGCGGCCGTATCTGTCCGAGGCGCTCGACTGCGTCCTGGCACGCGTCGCGCCCGGACGGACGAGCGTGTGGTCGCCGCCGAGAATCCAGCGGATGCCCGGCGAGGGCGGATGCGGCGCCGGAAACGCCATCGACCCGATGCCGCCGCCGCATTGAACCCGGCCGGAACGCCGTGGCAACCGGACTACACTCCGCCGCCTGAACGGCCCACGATGGTCGCGGCGACCTTTTTCGGGACGACCATTCGCCACGCGTCCACGACCAGTTCCCGCATTTCGGGCTCGTCGAGCGCCTCCGTCCAGGCGTGCACCCAGTTGAAACGCAGATCGGATTCACGGGGAAGGTGGAACTTCTCCGGCTCCGACTCGATCAGCGCCGCGCGCTCCTCCTTGGGGAACGCGAAGCCCATCACGGTCTCGTCCTGCGAGAAGCCGACGTAGACGATCGAGCCGACGCGGAACTTCACCCGGTCCCTGATCAAGTGCTCGGACGTGCGCGGGAGCGTCAGCGCGAGCGCCCGCACCTGGTCGACGGTGATCATCCTGTCCTCCTGTGGCCGTGGCCGCGGGGCCGGAGTGCCCTCAGCAAAGCATCACACACCGCATGATCTTGATAGATTTCCGTGACGAGGGGGCGATCGTGAACGAACTGGTGCGCTGGCAGTCCGAGAACGGGACCGTCGTCGTCGAGGTCGACGACCGGGAGCCCGGGTTCTCTTCGGTGTCGCGCGCCGGCGGGGTCATCCACGACGCGGCCGGGAGGTTCGAGGACGCGTTCCAGCACGTCAGGGACGCGGCGGAGGCGGCGCTCGGGGCGCTGCGCGGCGGCGAGCTGAACCCCGACGCGGTCGAGCTGGAGTTCGGCGTCAAGCTGAACGCGGCGGCCGGGGCCGTGATCGCCAAGACGTCCGTCGAGGGGCATCTCAAGGTCAAGATGATCTGGGGCCGGCCGGGAACGGGAACCGGGGCCCCGGAGGAGGCGTAACCGGGTGGACGGCTGGGAGTGCCGCGCCTGGGTCGGCCATCCAGCGAGCGCGGCGGGCGCCGCGGGCGTGCCGGGCGGGAAGCTCGGAGCCGCGTTCCTCGTCACCGCGACACGGCTGCTGACCTGCGCGCACACCGTCCACGGGCTGGAGGAGGCGCTGGTCGGCTTCCCCGGCCTCCGGGAGGGGCTGCCCGCGAGGGTCGTGTGGCGCGGCGAATGGCGGCGGGAGGGCGACACCGGCGACGTCGCCGTCCTCGAACTGCGCGAGCCGGTGCCGTACCCGCCCGCCCGCCTCGCCGCACCTGATGACCTGCACGAACGCACCGCGGGCGGGCGGACGTTCGACGTCTGCGGCTTCCCCCGGCGGCCCGACCAGAACGAGCGGCACGCGGCCGTGACGACGTCCCCGTTCCGCGCCATGCGGCAGGAGTGGTGGGAGCTGAAGACCGGGCCGGGCGACTGGCTGGAGGAGGGGTACAGCGGGTCGGCGGTGTACGACACGTCGACGGGCGAGGTCATCGGCATGGTCACGAACGCCGAGCTGCGGCACGGCGACCGCGCGGAACTCGGCTGGATGCTGCCCGTCACCAGCATCCGGGAGCACTGGGAGGAGCTGGACGACCTGCTCCCGCACCGCTGGTCGACCGCCGAGGCGCGGCGCGAGCTGCGCGAACTGCTCGACGGCGTGCGCTTCACCGAACCGCTCGGCGCCGAGCTGGAACGGGTCCTCGGCCGCCGCCCGACCGGCGGGTTCCGGTCCGCGTGGGCGTCGGTGCGGCATGTCGCGGAGGGGCTCGCGGAAGAGCGGCTCGTCCGGTATCTGGCGGCGCTCGGGCGGCATCTGCCGGAGGCGCGGCGGCAGCGGCTCGCCGGCTGGTCGGCGCGGCATCTGCCCGGCGCGGCGCCCGCCGGCCCGGCACCGGCGCGGTACGGGCCCGCGTCGGTGATCGTCCAGCTGGAGCGGGTGACGTTCGACAACGCCTTCGACGTCACCGTGCACACCTGGATCGACGGCGCCGGAGGGCCGTCCAGGCCGACCGTGCGCGTCCCGGAGAAGCGGGTGCGGCAGACGGTCGAGGAGGGCGTCTGCGCGCTCGCGCCGGAGCTGTTCGGGCACGAATGGATGATTGAGTTCGCGGTGCCCGAGGGCTGGCTCGGCAAGCCGTTCGAACAGTGGTACGTCGACCCGCGCAACCGGATCCCGATGCGCCGGTACCCGGTGGTCGTACGGGACGTCGAGCGGCTGCGCCCCGACTCGATCCGCCGTGACCAGGCCCACCACCGCTGGAAGCTGCTCAACGCGCGCGGCCGCAGTGAACCGCACCCGATCCCATGCGACGAACCACGCAAAGGCAGCGAGTTCCAGGACTGGCTGGAAGCACATGTCGATTTCTGCGTGCTCGTCTACGGGTCGCGTCCGGTGAAGAGCCGGTTGACCGCGGCGCTCAACAACGGCATCCCCGTCATGCTGTGGACGCGTACGCCGTGCGACGCGCCCGCCCACGGCGACTGCCGCGGACACCGCGTCCTCGACGAGCTCACCACCGCCGTGGGCGACAAACACCCCGGCGACCTGCCCCAGGTAGCGCTCGCCCTACGCAAAGAGGCGCTCGTGGCCCCCAAGGACAAGCCGCACTGTGGACGCGAACTGACCCTGCTGTGGGACGATCCGTCCCGGCTCCCCGATCCCCCGCTCGCCATGGAGGTTTAGGTGCCCGACTGGCTGCTCTACACAGGGAGCCGTCGTCCGCACGACGGCATCGACCGGCTGCCTCCGCCGCCGCCCTGGCGCGCGTTCGACGGCGGGCCCGTCCTGCCGACCCCGTCCGGGTCCTCGGGGAACGCGCACCAGGCGACCACATACCGTCCGTCTGACGATGCCGTGCAGCAGGTCAACGCCGCCTTGTATCTGCGTCGCCCGCTCCTGGTGACGGGCCCACCCGGCACGGGGAAATCGACGCTCGCCTACGCCGTGGCCCACGAACTGGGGCTCGGACCCGTCCTGCACTGGCCCATCACCAGCCGGACGACGCTCCGCGACGGCCTCTACCAGTACGACCCCCTGACCCGCCTCTACGCCGCCGGAAGGGCCGAAGCCGAGGCCCCGTCCGACGAGGACATCGGCCGCTACATCCGCCTCGGCCCCCTGGGCACCGCGCTGCTCCCCCACGAGCGCCCGCGCGTCCTGCTCGTCGACGAGATCGACAAGAGCGACATCGACCTGCCCAACGACCTGCTCACCATCTTCGAGAAGGGCGAGTACGAGCTGCCGGAGCTGACCCGGCGCGCGGACCCGTCCGCGGACGTCATGACCGCCGACGGACCCGGCTCGCGCGTCACCGTCACCGCCGGTACGGTGCGCTGCCGCGCGTTCCCGCTGGTCGTGATGACCAGCAACGGCGAACGCGAGTTCCCGCCCGCGTTCCTGCGCCGCTGCGTCACCGTCGAGCTGCGGCAGCCGGCGGGCGAGGCGGAGCTGTCGGCGATCGTCCGCGAGCACCTCGGGGCGCTGGCCGACCAGAGCGACGACCTCGTCCGCCGGTTCTTCGAGCGTTCCACGTCCGGCACCCTCGCGACCGACCAGCTCCTCAACGCCGTCTACCTGTGCCGCCACGCCGACACCGAGGACCGCAGGGCCCTGGCCGACCGGATCATGCCGTACCTGTCGGAGCCCATCGATGACGATTGACCGGCTCAGCGAGGCGCTGTCCGCCATCGGACCGCCGCCGGACGCCCGCGAACTCAGCGAGATGCTGTGGCTCGCCTGCCACATCTCACCACCCGCGGAGCAACCCGGCCCTCACTCGCCGCCCCCGCCGGAGACCCGGGACGAGCCCGCCGACGCTCCCCACCCGGCCGCTCCGCCCGCCGCCGCCCCGGCCCCGCCGCCCCCGCGCGAGCCGCGCACACGGCTGCATCCACGTCCTGCGCCCGGCGCCGAACCGGCCGGCGAGGCGGCCGAGGTACTCGTCCCGACCGCGCCGATGCTGGCCGACCCGCTCGGCGTGCAGCGGGCACTGCGGCCGCTCAAGCGCCGCGTCCCGTCCAGGCGCCGCGTCGAGCTGGACGAGGACGCGACCGCCGCCCGCATCGCCGACACCCGCCTGTGGACGCCCGTTCTCGTCCCGTCGCCCGAACGCTGGCTGAGCCTGAGCCTCATCGTCGACACGGGCCCGACGATGCGGCTGTGGCGGCCCCTCGCCCGCGAGCTGACCGAGACGCTCCTGCGTCAGGGCGCCTTCCAGGACGTCCACCTCGGCTACCTCGACACCACCGGCGCCATCACCGCGACCCCCGACGGCCCCCGCCAGGACCCCGGCACACTCCTGGACGCCTCCGGCCGCCATGCCGTCCTCGTCCTGTCAGACTGCTCCGGCCCGCACTGGTGGGACGGGCACGCCGCCCGGGCCGTCCGCCGCTGGGCGCGGACCGGCCCGACCGCGATCCTCCAACCCCTCGCCGAACGCCTCTGGCGCCGCACCGCCGCCCCCGCCACCCCCGGCCTGGCCTTCCTGCCCCGCCCCGCCGCGCCGAACACCGACCTGCGCTTCACCCCGTACGACGGCGCCGCCGCGCCCGGACTGCCCGTCCCCGTCCTGGAACTGGCGCCCCGCTGGTTCGGCGCGTGGGCCCGGCTCGTCTCCGGCTCCGGCCCGCAGCCCGCCGCCGTCGCGACGTTCCCGTCCCGCCCCGCCCGCTCCCCGGGGACGGCGCCGCTCCACCGCGAACGCGAACTGCCGATCGGCGAACGCGTCCGCCGCTTCCTCGCCACCGCGTCCCCGGACGCCGCCGAGCTCGCCGCCCATGTCGCGGTCTCCGTCCCGTCCCTGCCGGTGATGCGGCTCATCCAGCACCGCGTCCTCGGCGGCTCAGGCCCGGGACAGCTCGCAGAAGTCCTGCTGAGCGGCCTCCTGCGCCCGACCGGCGGCGTCCACTACGAGTTCGTGCCCGGCGCCCGCGAGGCCCTCCTCGACACGCTCCCCCGCCCCGAGGCCCAGCACACCCGCCACGTCCTCGAAGCCGTCTCCGCCGAGATCGAACGCCGCGCGGGAACGTCCACCGACCAGTTCCGCGCCCTCCTCCCCACCGAGGGCGGCCCCGTCAGCCTCACCGCCGACACCGACCACTTCGCCCTCCTCACCCCCCGAACCCGCACCCACCTGACCCCCACCCCGCAACTCCCCGGCATCCCCGACCTGCTCGACCTCATCGGCGCCTCCGACCCGGACCACCGCATCCCCCGCCCCGTCCCCATCGGCGTGGACGACAACGGCGAAGCGCTCTGGATGGACTTCCTCCCGGACGGCCGGCGAGCCTCCACCGTGGGGATTCACGGTCCCGCCGGTGGCGTGTTCGAGATGCTCCGGACCATCCTGCTGAGCCTGGCCCTCAGCCACTTGCCGGACAGCCTGTCCGTTGCCCTGCTCAACTGCTCCGACTTTCGCGAAAGCGACTCCTACCTCGGCCTTTCAGACCTCCCGCACTTCGCCGCCCCCTTCCGGCCGGACGGCGGCTCCGGGTCAGAGCCACTCGAAGCGGAGATGCGACGCCGATCGGCGATCCTCCAGGACGCCGGTGTTTCGTCGTGGGACGAATACCAGGCCGCCATTGCGCGTGGACACCGGCTTGACGCGCTCCCCGCCCTGGTCGTCTTCCTCGGCGTTGATCCGCCCCAAGGGGAAACTGATTCCATCCTCCTCCAATATCTCCGCTTCCTCATTCAAGGGCGCGACCTGGGTGCGCGGTTCATCTGTTACACCGCCGGAGAAAACGAAGACCCCTGGCCTTTCTTCATCGGATTGCGGATCAATGTCACCGGCCCCGGGGACGCCGAACTCTGGTCCGAGGAACAGGGTCCGACCCGCTTCCGCCCGGCACGACTCCCGCCCGCGCTCGCCGAACCCGCCCTGGTCCAGATGACCCAACGTGAACGTCCGGCGCACGATCGGCCCTCACCACCGGCAGACCCCGGATCCGCCTCCCTCCAGGACCCGCCCGATCCCGACGTGCTCGGCCTCAACGGCGGCGGCCCCGGCGGGACGTTCGAGGAGCGGTGGGCGCTTTCCTCATCCACTCCCCGGGATCCGGTCATCGGCCGCGACGCCGATGGAAACGTCGTCACCCTTTACCCGCTCGACGTTTCGTCGGGAATTCCGCACGGGCTGGTCGTGGGTGAGACCGAGGCGCGGCAGCGCGTCATCCGCGCGATAACTCTCGCGCTCGCCGCGAGTTACTCCCCTTCGGACGTCAGGCTCATCTTCGCGGGGCTGGGTGAGCATCCCCTCGGGGAGCCCGTCGACCTACCGCATGTCAGCTACTCCGACGACGAGATACTCGGACGGTCGGACGCGCTCGATCTGTCCATCACGCGCCTTACCGACGAGCTGGAAACCCGGGCCATGGTGACCGCCCCGGAGTCCCTGCCACGGCTGCTGGTGGTGGCGGACGTGTCGCTGACGTTCCCGTCCAGCAGACGCGAGGTGGGCGAGACGCTGCTCTCCCTGGCCCAGCGGGGCAGGGCCCTCGGCATGCAGCTGCTGCTCGCTTCGGCCACCGTCGAGAACACCACGATCTGGAACCGTTTCCTCCCGCTCCTCGGCTGGCGGATCGCGGCGAGCCGCCTGCCCCCCGCCGAACTACGACGCGTCCTCGGCCGCGCAAGCCTCCCGTTCCCCGACGAGCGGACGGCCTATCTGCTGGCAGGAGGCGGCACCCCCCGCCCGTTCACCCTCGCGCCCGAACCCTCACAACCCGTCATCGACGCCTTCATCGAACGAGCACGAAGCCAGCAGGAGCAGACCGCACCCGCCCCCCACCGGCTCACGTTCTCCCTCCAGGAGGTCGGCACCTGGCTGGCAGCGGAAGGAAGGCACCACCTGATCTTCGAGGGCTCGGACCGGCGCCAGATGGTCCGTGCGGCTCGCCTGTACGGGCAGCTGCTCCACGACCACGGGGTGCTGTCCGGTGGTGAGATACGCGAGATGCCCCGGACCGATCCGGCGGGCCGGCCGATTCAGGAGCCGTCAACGACGATTCGCGACCTGTTCGAGGAAGGCCGCGACGGAGTTCTGCTCTTTCACCTGAAACACATGCGTTCTCTCGGCGTCCGCACCGGAATCCACGCCGCGATGCGGGCGATGATGGACGAGCACGGCGACAACCCGGCCGTCGTCATCTGCGGAGACGCGGATGAAGTGTCCGCGTTCCGTCGAGCCGACCCGAGCCTCGCCGATCGGTTCCCGCGGATCGTGGATTTCGACGAGCCGCGTCCCTCGGCACCGGTGGGCCGGATATTGATCGGCACCGGCGAGGCGGGCGAGCCCGTCCATCTGGACTTCGCGACCGACCGGCATCTGCTGATCAGCGGTCCGCCCGAATCCGGGAAGGCGACGTTGATTCGCGCTCTCATCCGGCAGATCGCCGAGGGCGGCCCCGCTTCGGACGGATCGCAGCCGCGTCTCTACTTCCTGAACCAGCCGCAGACTCCGGCGCTGTCCTATCCGGAGTTCGCGACGCGGTTCGGCGTCCGCTATTCCCACGACATGAACGAGATCCCCGTGCTCATCGCCGAAGCCGCCGCCATCGCCACCGAGCGGCTGAGAAGCGGCGGGCGCGGTCCTGAGTGCTACGTGTTCGTGGCGAACCGCATGGTGCCGCGGGACGTGTTCGGGCCGCTACTCGGCTATCTCGCGTCGGGCCCGTCCGGCCTGCACCTCGTGGTGTCGCATCGTGACCGCCGTGGCGAGGCGCACAACCGGGTGGTCGCGAGACTGCGTGAACTCCAGGCCGCGCTCTTGCTGACGGGGAGCGGACTGGGGCGGACGGCGCGGACGTGGGGAGTGCCCGCCGAGCTCCACAAATCGACCCCGCAGGGGCACGGTGTGCTGGTTCGTGGCGATGACCAGCGGCGGATCCGGCTCATCGAGTCTTAGCCAACTGTATTGGATCGGACAGTCCATAACGTGTTACGGTGGGCCGTATGGCGCGGCCGAGGAAGTTCGAGGAGGGGCGGGCGGTCGAGGCCGCCATGCGGGCCTTCTGGACGGACGGGTACGAGGCGACCTCGACGCAGGAGTTGTGCGAGGCCACCGGCATCGGGCGCAGCAGCATCTACAACACGTTCAGGAGCAAGCACGACCTGTTCGAGAAGGCCCTTGTCCACTACATGGACGTCAACACGGCCAAGATGGTCGAGGTGCTGGAGGACACCGGCCGTCCGGTGCGGGAGCGGTTGCGGACGATCCTGGGGTGGGCCGTCGACCCGGGGGCCGATGACCCGGCCGGATGCCTGGTCGTCAACACGATGGTGGAGCTGGCGCCGCACGACGCGGCGATCGCCGAGCGGCTCGGGCGGGACGAGCGGCGGCGCCTGACCGCGCTGACCGCCGCCATCGAGGAGGGGATGCGCGCCGGGGAGATCGACGCGCACAAGGACGCGCGGGTCCTGGCGCGCTTCGTCGTCTCGACGGTGAGCGGCATGCAGGTCGTGGCCCGTGGCGGCACCGACCGGCGCACGCTGGCCTCGATCGCGGACACGGCCATGGACGCCATCTGAGCCGGGGACGGGCACGTGCCCGTCCCTTTTTCACGCCCTGATTTTGAACTGAACCGTCCAATACAGGAAGGCGACACCGATGCCACTGGCCGTCTATGTGCTGGGGATGGCGATCTTCGCGCAGGGGACGTCGGAGCTGATGCTGGCGGGGCTGGTGCCCGGCATGGCGGACGACCTCGGCGTGTCCGTGCCGGACGCGGGGTTGCTGATCTCGGCGTTCGCGATCGGGATGCTGGCGGGCGCGCCGGTGCTGGCCGTCCTCACGCGGCGCTGGCCGCACCGGCGGGCGCTGCTGGCGTTCCTGGCCGCGTTCGCCCTGGCCCACGCGGTCGGCGCGCTGACGTCCGACTACCGGGTGCTGTTCGCGACGCGGGTGGTGGGCGCGTTCGCCTACGCCGGATTCTGGGCGGTCGCGGCGGCGACGGCGATCGGGCTGGTACCGGCGAACGCGCGCGGGAGGGCGATGGGGATCATCGCCGGCGGGCTCACCGTCGCGGCGATCGTGGGCCTCCCGGCGGGGACGGTCATCGGGCAGCATCTCGGCTGGCGGGCGGCGTTCTGGACGGTCGCCGCGATGTCGGTGGCCGCGATGGCCGGGGTGGCGGCGACGATCCCCGCCGGGCGCTCGGACGGCGAGGTCCCCCGGATGCGGCACGAGCTGCGCGCGGTCGCCGTCCCCCGGCTGTGGCTGCACTACGGGACGATCGCCCTCGCCACCAGCGGGCTCATGGTCACCTTCAGCTATCTGGGTGCCCTGCTGGAGGAGACGACCCGCGTCGCGGAGGCGTGGGTCCCGGCGGTGCTCGCCCTTTACGGGGCGGGCGCGCTCATCGGCATCGTCACCGGCGGGCGGACGGCCGACGCGCGGGGCGTACCGACCCTGTACGCCGGGTTCGGCGGGCTCGTCCTGGTGTCGGTGGCGCTGGCCCTGACCGCCGAGTCGGCCGCGCCGGCGGTGGCGCTGGTGTTCCTGCTGGGCCTGGTCGGGTTCGCGACGAACCCGACGCTCAACTCGAAGGCGTTCGGCATGGTGGACGGCTCGGCCGCGCTGGTCGCGGCGGGGAACGTCGTCGCGTTCAACGTCGGCATCACCGCCGGTCCGTGGCTCGGCGGCCTCGCGATCGACGCGGGCGCCGGGCTGGCGTCCACGGCGTGGATCGGGGCCGTCCTCGGGACGCTGGCGCTGGGTGCCGTGGCCCTCGGCCAGAGCCGCGAGCGGACGTCCGCGACCGTCGGAGACCGGCCCCGCACGAAGGTGAACGCATGACCGGCCGGTCTCGGCGGTCAGCCGCAGGCGTCCGCCTGGAAGCCCCACAGGGCTCGTTTGCGGGCGTGTTCGGCGATCGTCCAGATGCGGTGCTGGCCGCGGTAGCAGGACAGGTCCTCGGGGCCGTGCGAGATGGTGCGGTAGGTGACGCGGCCCCACTCCGACCAGCCGCGGGACGTCATGAGGAGCCGTCCGCGCTTGTTGCCCCGGCCCTGGGTGAACCACCAGCGGCCGTGCGTCCTGACACCGCCCTGGATCTTGTCGCCGGGCAGGTTCGCGGCCCAGGTCGCGCGGACGACGTCCGACTCCGCCAGCGCCCCCAGCGGCCACGTCACGACCCGCCCCTGCGGCGCCCTCGGCCTGCAGTACTCGCCGGCGATGAGGACGTGCGGCCACGTGGTGCGGTCGACCGCGACCCAGGACATGCGCAGCGGCCCGGAGCCCCGGCACGTGCCGCCGGTCGGGCCGCCGGTGAAGTGCCGGCTGCCGGTCTGCGGCATCACGTAGCGGTGGCCGTGGCCGTAGTACTTGCCGCCGTGCAGCCCGACCCGGCCCGGGTGGCCGGTGGACCCGGCCTTGCTCCTGCCCAGGTCGTAGATCTGCCGCATGTCGAACTCGCGGACGCCGTGCCGCGTGTCGGCGACGTACAGCGTGTTGCCGTACCAGGCGATGCCCCCGGCGTGGATGCCGATGTCGGTGTAGGTCGGACGCCCGCCCTTCATCGTCGGGTAGACGAGCAGGACGTGCCGGTACGTGCGCCTGTCGGGGTTGACGAACGTCAGGCGGACGCGTCCGCTGTCGTGCCACGACACCAGGATCGGCCTGCCGCCGCCGGACCACCGTTCGCCCGCCACCGCGTCCGAGACGGTCGTGACGCCCTGCGGGACCCACTCGCCGGTCACGCTGTCCGCCTTGTCGAAGCAGTACACGAGCGAGCGGGCGGGCACCGCGGCCGGCCGGCCGCAGCCGTGGCCGAACCTCCGCTGGCCGGACGAGTCGAGCAGCGCGCCGACGCCGCTGCGTTCTAGCCTGCCGCCGAGCGCGCGGAGCGGCCCGCCGCGGTCGGAACCCCGGCGCAGGTCGAAATCATGACGATTCGGAGCCGCCGACTGTTCCGCCGACTGGGCGGGTGACGCCTGGGCGGGCGGCGCGTGGACGATGCTCGCCGCGAGCGCGGCCAACGGGACGGCCGCCGCGGCGGCCACGAGGTCCCGCCGGCGAGCCCCGGTCGCTGTACGCTGCAAGATGATCACATTCCGCAACGTATCCCGGCCGGGCCTCGCCTTTGGTGAAGACATGATCTTGGGATATGCAACTTAGTTTTCGTACACCATTACGTCGCGCGGGTGAACCGCGGACCCGCGCCAGACGTCGCGTGGGAAGGGCGGGACGGCCCGGAGACCGTCCCGCCCAACGGTCCTGAGGACCGTCCCGTCCGGGAGTACCGGTCAGCGCAGCCTGCACGTCCCGGTGTCGGACTTCGACGGGTCGCTCTCCGAGGTGCCCGTCACGTACAGGGTGCCCCGGCGGTGCGGGCCCGTCTTGGCCTTCGCCCAGACCTCGACCTCCGTGCGGCCCTTGACCTGCGCGGTGGCCAGCTCGTTCGGCAGCCAGGTCGTCCAGCCGCCGCCCGGCACGCCGGCCTTGAGCCGGAACACGTCGGAGCCGTGGTAGCCGGTGCCGCCCTTGCCCTTGTTCTGGAGCGTCAGCGTGCACTTCGCCCAGCCCGAGCCGGCCGGCCTGGCGTGGCCGTTGCCGAGCTGGACGCCGCGCCGCTGCGGCCCGGCCCCGTCCAGCGACCGGATCGCGACCGTGTACGACAGGACGCCCTTGCGGTCACGCTGCACGTTCAGGACGTAGAAGTGCAGCCGGTTGGCCTTGTCGACGAACTCGTACTCGCTGCCGGAGTTCGTGCCCGCGTGGTAGAGGGCGTCCGACAGCTGGCGGTAGTCGCCGATCGTCATCTTCACCGGCGTGCCGTCCGGGAGGACGAAGTCGGTCTTGTCGATGTCCTGCGGGTTGGCGTCCTGGACCCAGATGAACGGGGCATCGTCCTTGTCCTTGGTCTTCGCCAGCAGGACACCGGAGTCCGGGGTGAAGGAGTCGGTGCCCATCCGGTCGACGACCTCAAGGGTGTAGTTGTCGTAACCGCCCTCGTCGCACAGGGGATCGGTCTTGGGGTCGCACTTCGGGCTCTTGTCGCCGCCCGCGCCGAGCTTGAGGTTGATGCCCGTGAGGCCGCCCTTGCCGGGCACGACGGACCGGGCCGTCACCCGCGCGACGACCGTGCCGGACGAGGCCAGCCCCTCCCGGTCGAGCTGGAGCACGTGGTTCGGGTCGACCATCTCGAGCTTCAGCTTGTTGCGCAGCATGTGCTGCGCGCCCATGGAGCCGCCGCCCGTCGCCGGGATCGTCCACCGGCTGTGGGGGCCGCCGGGGCCGTTGAAGGTGCCGCGGCTCAGCATGTCCCAGATCCCGCTGTAGGCGCGGCGCGGCGGGTTGCTGTACGGGTTGTTGTAGTTGTCGGCGATGCCGAGAATATGGCTGAACTCATGGGCGAAGACCGACATGCCGGAACTCTCCGCCTGGGTGGACGACTCGCCGAAGATGGCGTTCGGCCAGATGGTGGAGCCGGACTGCCAGGACGTCCAGGGGATGTACCGGGTCCGCACCCAGTTCGTCAGGCCCGGGTCGCCCGGACCCCATTCGGCGGGCACGTTCTCCTTCGTGCCGAACTTCATCTCCCCGAACTCCTGCCAGGTGGACGACTCGTCCTGCCCGGCGCTGAGGAAGAACACGAAGTCGAACTTCTTCGCCGTCTCCTCGCCGACGTCCGCGATCCAGGCGGCCCGCGCGTCCTTGCGCAGGTCGCGGTTGCAGGTGTCGCCGGCGGGGCAGCCCGTCCCGCCCTGCATGCCGTCCACGCCGTACTCGTGGTCCTTGGCGGGCATCTGGTACGCGCCGAACCCGGTGAGGCTCACCCCGTAGCGGCCGCCGGAGTCCTCCATCCAGTACTCGTGGAGGGTGTGGCCGTTGTTGAGCTTCTGCGGCTTGTTGAGGAAGTCCTCGTAGAACTTGGCGACCTTGTCGCGAGGGACGTCCCCGACCGCCACCGGGTTGCCGAAGATCGTGGAGTTCTTCGGCTGCGTCACCGCGAACGGCTGGTTGGAGTAGTCGACCAGGACGACCGCGCCGTTGAAGTTCTTGAGCGACCCCTTCTTGGCGGGGTCGGACCAGTTCGTGCCCGGGATCTTCTTGTAGTCGTCCCAGGTCATCGTGTCGGGCAGCTCGTAGTTCTGCGGGTCGATGGGACGCGGAGCGCCGGGCGCGAAGCTCTGCGGGGACTCCTGGGCGCGCTGCCACGGCTGCGTCTGCGGCCAGTGCCGCATCTGCCACGGGTTGGCGGTCGGTTTCGGTATCGACGGACTCGGCTGCGCGGCGGCCGGTACGGCCACGAGTGCCACGACCAGCCCCATCGCGGCCGCGGGCACCAACAGCATCTTCTTGGCGCGCATGTCTCCCCTGACTCAGGTGGGTGTTGCGGGGAGAAAGTAAAGAAAGGGGCATACGCCCGGCTAGGGCCGACTTAGCCGATCTCGCACTGTTTGGCATGGCATGTCGGACAAAACGCCCAGGTCAGCCGGTAGGCCAGTGGAGCGGCGCGGCCGGGATGCGCCAGGTCAGTACAGCAGGTCAGGACGGCGGGTCAGGACGGCGTCAGAGCAGCGGGTCAGGGCAGCAGGTCGCGCTCGGCCAGGACGATCCCGTCCTCGTCGCTGTAGAGCCAATCGCCCGGGCGGAACTCCACGCCGCCGAACGCGACCGGCACGTCGGCCTCTCCGGTGCCGTCCTTGGCGCTCTTGCGCGGGTTGGACCCGAGCGCCTTCGCGCCCAGGTCGAGGCCGCGCAGCGCCACCACGTCCCGGACCGCGCCGTTGATCACAACCCCGGCCCAGCCGTTCGCCACCGCGGCCGCCGCGATCATGTCGCCCATCAGCGCGGACTCCAGCGACCCGGCGCCGTCCACGACCAGCACCCGGCCCTCGGCGGGCGTGTTGAGCAGCCGCTTCACCAGCCCGTTGTCGCGATGGCAGCGCACGGTCGACACCCGTCCCGCGAACGACGCGCGCGCCCCGTACTGCCGGAACTGCGTCGCGCAACTGCGCAACTCGTCCCCGAACTCGTCAATGAGGTCAGCGGTGGCGAACTCCATGCCCGCGACCCTAATCACCCGGCGCGGGCCCCTCGGCACGGGCCCCTCGGCACGGGCCCCTCGGCACGGGCCCCTCGGCATGGCCCCTCGGCACGGGGGCTCAGCGTGAGGGGGCGTCGATGGGGCGGCCGATCAGGCGGGACAGGACGATCGCCGTCTTCGTCGCCGTGATGTTGTCCTCCCGGCGGAGCCGTTCGAGCGCCTGCTCCAGGTGCTGGATGTCGCGGGCCCGCACATGCACCAGGGCGCTGGCGTCACCGCTGATCGTGTACGCCGCGACGACCTCGGGATGCCCCCGGACGCTTGAGTGGATCTCCTCGGGGGACGTCGCGCCGGTGCAGAAGATCTCGATGAACGCCTCGGTCGTCCAGCCGAGCGCGGCCGGGTCGATGACGGCGGCGAAGCCGGTGATGACGCCGTCCGCGCGGAGCCGGTCGACGCGCCGCTTCACCGCCGGGGCCGACAGCCCGACCTTGTCCCCGATCTGCGCGTACGAGGCGCGACCGTCCTCCAGGAGCCGCGCAACGATTCGACGGTCAAGCTCGTCAAGACGCAACAAATAACACCCCCGAAGTCAGTTCTCGTCATTGGTCGACGGTCGATCCCGAACATACGCTGGATAGTGGACCGGCGGCCACCCGACCGCCCGGCCCCTCCCCCGACGCACCGGACCGCCGTCCGGTGCCCCAGCCGTGCCCGGGCCCCGACCGGCCGGGCCGCGAGCCGCGAAGGAGCGCCGTGACGCCGACCGAGAAGCTGCGCGCGCTGTCCGACGAGCACAGCGCGCACAACTACCATCCGCTCCCCATCGTGGTCGCCGAGGCCGAGGGCGTGTGGCTCACCGACGTCGAAGGCCGCCGCTACCTCGACATGCTCGCCGCCTACTCGGCGGTCAACTTCGGGCACCGCAACCCGCGGCTCACCGCCGCCGCCAAGCGGCAGATGGACCGTGTCACGCTGGTGAGCCGCGCGTTCGACCACGACAACTTCGGGCCGTTCGTCACCGAGCTGGCCGAGCTGTGCGGCAAGGACATGGTGCTGCCGATGAACAGCGGCGCCGAGGGCGTCGAGACCGCCCTGAAGACCGCCCGCAAGTGGGGGTACGAGGTCAAGGGCGTCCCGGCCGGCCAGGCGAACATCGTCACGTTCGAGGGCAACTTCCACGGCCGCACCACCACGATCGTCAGCTTCTCCACCGACGCCGAGGCCAAGGACTCCTACGGCCCCTACACGCCGGGGTTCCGCACCGTCCCGTACGGGGACATCGAGGCGCTCAGGGCCGCGATGGACGGCTCGACCGTCGGCGTGCTGATCGAGCCGATCCAGGGCGAGGCCGGGGTGAACGTCCCGCCGAGCGGGTTCCTGCGCGCGGTGCGGGAGCTGTGCACCGCGAACGGCAGCCTGATGATCGCGGACGAGATCCAGTCGGGTCTCGGCCGCACCGGCACCACCTTCGCCTGCGAGCACGAGGGCGTCGTCCCCGACGTCTACATCCTCGGCAAGGCCCTCGGCGGCGGGATCGTGCCGGTCTCCGCCGTCGTCGCCGACGCCGACGTCCTCGGCGTCTTCCGGCCCGGCCAGCACGGCTCGACGTTCGGCGGCAACCCGCTCGCCTGCGCCATCGGCCGCGAGGTCGTCGCGATGCTGAAGACCGGCGAGTTCCAGGAACGCTCCAGGACGCTCGGCGCGCACCTGCACGACCGGCTCGGCCGGCTGCCGGGCGACATCGCCCGCGAGGTCCGCGGACGCGGCCTGTGGGCGGGCGTCGAACTGCACGGCAAGGCGCGCCCGGTCAGCGAGCGCCTCATGGACCTCGGCGTCCTCGTCAAGGAGACCCACGAGACCACCCTCCGCCTCGCCCCGCCCCTGACCATCGACCCCACCGACCTCGACTGGGCCCTCGACCAGCTGGAGACGGCCCTCAAGGGGTGACGCGCCGCAGAAGGCGCCGCCGGTGATCCACCGGCGGCGCCTTCTCCTTGTCGAAGGATCTTGGTCCAGCGCCCTTTGTCCAGCGCTCCTTGCCCAACCCGGGCTCGAATCTCGTCAAAGAGTCGTCCGCCACCGCCCGGCGGGGGCGGCGGGGGCCGGACCGGCGGGCAGGGTGGGCGCCATGCTGCGGATCAAGGGGAGGCGCGTGCTGCGGATCAAGGGGAGGCGGGTCCTGCCGATCAAGGGCAGGCGCCGGGTGATCATCGGGTGCGGCGCGGTGGCGCTGGGCGTGCTGCTGCTGGCCGGGGGCGGCCTCTACCTGTTGCAGCGGACCTACGACGGGGACGTGCGGCGTATCTCGGGGGCGCTGCCACGGGATGGGCGTCCCCCTGGCGGGCGCGGCGAGAACTGGCTGCTGATCGGGTCGGACCGGCGGGCGGAGATCCCGTCGATGGGCGCCAGGGCCGACGCGATCATGGTGGTGCATCTGTCCGAGCGCGGTGACCGGGTGTCGGTGATCGCGATCCCGCGGGACGGCTGGGTGCCCGTCCCCGGGCACGGCACCACGAAGATCAACGCCGCGTTCGCCCATGGCGGGCCGCCGCTGCTGATCAGGACGGTGGAGCAGCTCACCGGCGTCCGCGTCGACCACTACGCCGCGCTCGACTTCGGCGGGTTCGTGCAGATGACGGACGCGCTCGGCGGCGTCGACGTCACCATCACCAAGAGGACCCACGATCCCAAGCACGACCGCACGTGGGAGGCGGGGCGCCAGCATCTGAACGGCGTCGAGGCGCTGGACTTCGTCCGGCAGCGCTGGAACCTCCCGGACGGCGACCTCGACCGGATCAAGCGGCAGCAGGCGTTCCTGTACGCGCTGGCGGAGAAGGCGCTCGACACCCGCAACCCGATCAAGATCGACCGGTTCATCCGGGCCGCGACGCGGTCGGTGACCGTGGACGACTCCGTGACGTCCGGCGCGCTGCGCGGGCTGGCGCAACGGCTGCTGCGCACGTCCCTGCGCGAGTACCTGACGACCCCGGTCGCGGGGACGGCGCGGCGCGGCGACCAGAGTGTCGTACTCCTGGACGACGCTGGTGCGCGGGCCCTGTTCACGGCCGTTCGGAACGACCGGGTCGGCGAGTACGTGAGCCGGAACGGCGCGGGCAACACGGTCGACGCCGTCCGCTGAACACCCACCCCCCGACCGGGTGACATATCCGACATAAATTGATGTGACGGAAACCCGTCTAGGTGGATTAGTCTAACCGGACTAATCCACTTCGACCCCAAGGGCCGTCACATGTCCCGACCCCTCACACCGCTCGCGCTGACCGTGCTGCGCATGCTGTGCGACGGGCCCATGCACCCGTACGAGATGCAGCAGCGGATCCGCGACCACGCCTACGACCACGCCGTCAAGATCACGCACGGCGCGCTGTACCACTCGGTGGAGCGGCTCGCCGGCGCCGGGCTGATCGAGCCGCTGGAGACCAGCCGCGAGGGCCGCCGGCCCGAGCGCACCGTCTACGCGGTGACCAGCGCCGGACGCGACGCGGCGAACAGCAGGCTCGCCGAGCTGCTCGCGCGTCCGGTCGGGGAGTTCCCGCTGTTCGGCACCGCGCTGGCGTTCGTCAACCTGCTGCCGGAGGCCGAGGTCGCCCGGCACCTGCGGCGCCGCGCCGTGATGCTGGAGGCCCAGCTCGCGGCGCACCAGACGGCCTCCGAGGCGCTGCTGAAGCGGGGCTTGGAGCGGTACAAGCTGATCGACCTGGAGTGGACGATCACGCGGATGCGCGCCGAGCTCGACTTCACCCTGGGCCTGGCGGACGACCTCGAATCCGGCCGTCTCACCTGGAAGGACACCGGCGCCGCGACCAGCTGTCTCCCGCCCGGCGAGCACGACCCCGACCCCCGAGACGACATCGGCCCCGGCGGCAACAACGACCCCGGCGGCGACATCGGCCCCGACTACGACACACGCCACATGAACAGGGGGACCACATGAGCAGATGGCGCGGAAATCCCTGGGCGATCCTGCTGACGCTCTCGCTCGGTTTCTTCATGACGCTGCTCGACCTGACGATCGTGAACATCGCGATCCCGAGCATCACCGAGAAACTCGACGCCTCGCTGGACCAGGTCCTCTGGGTCGTCAACGCCTATGTGCTCGTGCTGGCCGTGCTGCTGATCACCGCCGGCCGGCTCGGTGACCTGTTCGGCAAGAAGAACCTGTTCATCGCCGGTGTCGCGCTGTTCACGCTGTCCAGCCTCGCGTGCGGGATCGCGCAGGACCCGACGCAGCTGATCGCCGCCCGCGCCGTCCAGGGCCTCGGCGCCGCGCTGCTGATGCCGCAGACCATGTCGATCATCATCGGGGTGTTCCCGGCGGAGCGGCGCGGCACCGCCCTCGGCGTCTGGGGCGCGGTGGCCGGGGTGTCCACCATCACCGGGCCGACGCTCGGCGGGCTGCTGGTCACCAACCTCGACTGGCGGTGGATCTTCTTCGTGAACCTGCCGATCGGCGCGCTCGTGCTGGCGATGGCGATCCCGATCCTGCCGGGGCGCACGCCCACCGTCCGGCACCGGTTCGACCTGACCGGCGTGCTGCTGGCGTCCGCCGCCCTGTTCTGCGTGACGTTCGCGCTCACCGAGGGCCAGAAGTACGAGTGGAACGCCGTCATCTGGGGCCTGATCGCCGCCGGGCTCGTCCTGTTCCTGGTGTTCGTCGCGCATCAGCGCACCCGGCAGGACAGCGAGCCGCTGGTCCCGTTCTCGCTGTTCAAGGACCGCAACTTCACGATCCTGAACATCGTCGGCGCGGCCGTGTCGATCGGCATGATCGGCATGATCCTGCCGCTGACGATCTACCTCCAGTCGGTGCTCGGGTTCAGCGCCCTCAAGGCGGGGCTGGTGCTGGCGCCGTCCTCGCTCATGTCGATGTTCCTCGCGCCCGTCGCCGGGCGGCTGTCGGACCGCATCGGCGGCAAGTACATCCTGATGGCGGGGCTCGCGCTCTACGCCGTCGGAATGGGCTGGGTCGCGCTCGTCGCCGAGGTCGGCACCGACTGGAAGGCGTTCATCGCACCGCTCGTCGTCGCCGGCATCGGCATCGGCGGCGTGTTCGCGCCGATGGCCACCGAGGCGACCCGGAACGTTCCGCCGCGGCTCGCGGGCGCCGCGTCCGGGGTCAACAACACGATCCGGCAGATCGGCTCCGTGCTCGGCGCCGCGGCGGTCGGCGCGCTCCTGCAGAACCAGCTCGCGTCGTCGCTGCGGGACGAGGCGTCCACCCGCTCGTCCGCCCTGCCCGCCGACGTGCGCCCGGGCTTCGTGCAGGGCTTCGCGGACGCCGCCAAGGGCGGCCTGGAGGTCGGCGCGGGCCAGACGGGCGCGAAGGAGCAGCTCCCGGCCGGTATCCCGCCGACCGTGGCGCAGCGCGTCCATGAGCTGGCCACGCAGGTGTTCTCGCACGGGTTCGTGGACGCCATGAAACCGGCGATGATCCTCCCGATCGGCGTCATGTTCCTCAGCGCGGTGGCCTGCCTGGCGCTGAAGGGACACCGGTCGGGCACTCCCAAGGACGTCGACACGGAACCGGCCCACGCCGCCACCTGAGCGCGGCGCCCGGCCGGGGAGACCCGGCCGGGCCGGGCCGTCACCTGTTGCCGGTGCGGCCCGCCTTGCCGAGCAGCCACTGCCCCGAGGGCCCGGCGGGACGGACGCGCGCGACCGCGAAGACGGCCGCGGCCAGCCCGCCGATGATGTAGACGTACCCGGCGTAGTTGGCCTCGCCGCTCAGCTCCGCCGGCATGACCAGGTCACCGCCGGGGCCCTTGTTCGACATGATGAACACAACGATCAGCCAGGTCAGCGTCATGATGACGGGGCCCGTCCGGCCGCCCATCCCCCATCCGGCCAGCCGCACCATGGCGAACAGCAGCAGGACCAGGACGATCGACGCGACCGGGACCCGGTCGACGGTCCAGTCCTGGACGAACGAGCCGACCAGCCCGAACACGGCGCCGAGGAGCCCGAGGACCGCGTAGGCGGCGCCGGACACCAGCGCGTCCAGCGGGGCCTCGCCGTCCGGCCCGAACGGCGCGGACGGCCCACCCGGCGCGCCAGGCGGCCCGTCGTGCGCGGGAAGACCCTGCTTGGCGAGGCTCACCCGGCGGGTCTCGTCGTCTTCGTCCACGGACGTCAGGGTACCGAGACGCTCAGGCGCCCGGGTCCGGAGCGGCGGGAGCGGCGGGAGCGGCGAACAGGTCGCGTTCGCGGCGCCCGGCACCGACCGGGCCGGGCTCGCCGGCCTGGAGGATGTAGTACTCGGTGCCGAACGCCTGCTGCCCCAGGTTGTTCGACAGCGCGAAGAACGGCCCGACCTGCTCCGGCGCCACGACGATCTGCGTCCGGTGGGCGCGCAGGGCGGAGAGCTTGGCGGGCAGGTGCGCGCGGGCGTCCACGACCGTGGTGACCTGCCCGTCGGGAACGCCCGACCCGAGCTCGTCCAGCCCGGCGACCCGCGCGAACGGCAGCTTCGCCTCCCGCATCACCGCTATCGCGCGGGCCAGGACCGTCCGCGGGGTGGCGTAGGCGTAGAACTTCGCGGCCCGCCACGGCTCGGCTCCGTCCACGTGGGCGGGGTCGGCGGCCAGCTCGAACGCCCGCCACGCGACGCGGTGCGCCTGGATGTGGTCGGGGTGGCCGTAGTTGCCGCGCTCGTCGTAGGTGACGATCACCTGCGGCCGGACGTCCCGGATGACGGTGACGAGGTCGTGCGCCGCCGTGTCGACGTCGGCGCGCCAGAAGCAGCGCGGGTCGTCGTTGGTGGGCGCGCCCATCATGCCCGAGTCGCGCCAGCGCCCCGGGCCGCCGAGGAAGCGGTGGTCGCGGACGCCGAGCGCCGCGCACGCCGCGGCGAGCTCACCGATCCGGTGCTCGCCGAGGCGGTCCTCCTTGTCGGACGCCAGATGGCGCAGCTCCTCCGGGATGACCTCGCCCTCCTCGCCCAGCGTGCAGGTGACGAGACAGACGTGGGCGCCCTCGGCGGCGTACTTGGCCATGGTCGCCCCGGTCCCGATGGACTCGTCGTCCGGATGGGCGTGGACGAACAGGATCCGCGGCTCCTTCATAGGAAACGAGCCTACTCAGGGCCCGGGGCCCCTCGCGTGACCGCCCTGCCCGCCGGGCCGCCCGGCGGCCCTTCCCGGCAGGTCCCCGCGGTCACGGGTCAGCGGCCGCCCGTCCCGGCGGGCGCGCCGCCTCCGCCGCCCTCACCGCCGCCTCCGCCGGTCGTGGGCGTGTCGGTCGGCCGGTCGGTCGGCGTGTCGTCGTCGGTCGGCCGGTCGGTCGGCGTGTTGTCGTCGGTCGGCCGGTCGGTCGGCGGCTGCTGGGTGTCCGGCGGGGGCGAGTTCTCGCGCGTCTTGCTGCGGGTCGGCGCGGGCTCGTCCTCGTCCTCGGTGGTCGGCGTGTCCGTGGGGGACTCGGAGTCGCTGACCGTCGGCGAGACGGGCGTGGACGGGTCGTTGCTCCCGCGTGTCGCCGCGTAGACGCCCGCGACCATCGCCAGCACGAGGATCGCGGCGACGGCCGCGACCATCGGCCACTTGGACTTGCGCTCCGGCTCCCAGTCGTCGTACCGGCCCCTGCCCCCGCCGGGCGGCGGGCCCGCCCCGTACGGGGAGCGGGCGGGCGGCAGGCTCCCGGTGTACTCGGCCGGGGACACCCGGCGGGTCGCCCCGCCCGGCTGCGTCCGGCCGGCCGCCGCCATCCCGGCGCCGGCGATTCCGCCCGCCGCGAGCGTGGAGCCCTCCGCGAGCATGGTGTTGGCCTGCGCGGGGTCGTCCATGCGGGTCTGCTCGGAGCCGCCGGGGCCGCTGCCGATCAGCGCCATCATCAGCTGCTGCGCGGTCGGCCGCCGCTCCGGCTCCTTGACCAGGCACGCCGAGATCATCCGGTGCAGGTCGGCGGGCACGCCCTCCAGCGAGGGCGGTTCGTGCATCACCCGGTTGATCACCGCGACGACGGTGTCGTCGCCGAACGGCGGATGTCCCGTCGCGGCGAACACGATCGTGGTCGCCCACGCCCACACGTCCACGGCCTCGGTGAGGGTGGCGCCCGCGACCTGCTCGGGCGCCATGTAGGACGGCGTGCCGATCGCCTTGGTCGCGTTGGTCTGGTCGGTGTCGAAGGCCCGCGCGATACCGAAGTCGATCACCCGGGGCCCGTCCGGCGCCATGATCACGTTGTGCGGCTTGAAGTCGCGGTGCACGATCCCGGCCTGGTGGATCGCGACCAGCGCGGTCGCGGTGCCGATCGCGAGCCGCTCCAGCGTCGCCCCGGAGATCGGGCCGCTCTCGGTGACCTGCTTGTACAGCGACGGCCCCGGCACGTACTCGCTGGCGATGTAGGGCTGGTCGCCCGCGACGTCGGCCTCCAGGACCTGCGCGGTGCAGAACCGCGCCACCTGCTTGGCGGCCTGCGCCTCCCGCACGAACCGGTTGCGCGCCATCGCGTCGGCGGCCAGGTCGGCGCGCAGCAGCTTGATGGCGGCCTTGTTCCCGGAGGCGTCGACGCCGGCGTAGACGACGCCCTGGCCGCCCTCACCGAGCCGTTCGACGATCTCGTACGAGCCAAGCCGCCGGGGATCTCCCGGCTGCAGCTCCGGCATTGACCACTCCTCAGAGCGCGACGACAAATGTGCTTGGGGAAGCCTTGAGCTTACGCGAGCCCAGGTGCCGGGGGCGTGACATTCCCGGCTCACCAGGCGACGACCCGTGATCATAGGGGCAGGAGCCCGTCCCGCGCCCCACTTCCGCGCCGCCGTTGTCCATGGCCGCCCTGCGGCGGGCCGGCCTCCGGCTGGCAGACTCGGATGCCATGAGCATCAGCTATCCGCGGCAGAGCGCCCGCACGCGAAGGTTCAGCCTCGGCGTCCCGCGCGCCTTCCAGATCGCCCCGGACGAGTCCCGGGTCGCGTTCCTGCGCACCAGGGCGGGCGACGATCCGGTGACCTGCCTGTGGACGCTTGACACGGTGACCGGCGAGGAGCGGTGCGTCGCCGACCCGGCCGCGCTCGACGTCCCCGGCGAGGAGAACCTGCCCGCCGAGGAGCGGGCCAGGCGCGAGCGCGCCCGCGAGCAGGCGGGCGGCATCGTCGGCTACGCCACCGACCGGGCCATGCGGCAGGCCGCCTTCACCCTGGGCGGACGCCTCCACGTCGCCGATCTCGACACCGGGATCGTCCGCGAGCTGCCCGCGCTGGAGCCCGTGTTCGACCCGCGCCCCGACCCGGCCGGGCACCGGATCGCGTACGTGTCGGGCCGCACGCTGCGCGTGATCGAGATGGACGGCTCGGACGACCGGGCGCTCGTCCAGCCGGAGTCCGACCAGGTCTCCTACGGCCTCGCCGAGTTCGTGGCCGCCGAGGAGATGGACCGGATGCGCGGGCACTGGTGGTCGCCGGACGGCGCCACGCTGCTGGCCGCCCGCGTCGACGAGACGCCCGTGCTGCGCTGGCACATCGCCGACCCCGCGAACCCCGAGGCGCCGCCAGCCGAGATCGCCTACCCGGCGGCCGGCACCCCGAACGCGCTGGTGTCGCTGGTGCTGTTCAAGATCGACGGCGGGCGGCCCGGCGCCCGCGTGGGCGTGGCGTGGGACCGCGGCATGTTCCCCTACGTCGTGACGGCCGCGTGGGACCGGCACGGCCTGCTGATCGTCGTCCAGCCGCGCGACCAGCGGTCCCAGCGGGTGCTGAGCGTCGACCCGGCGAACGGCGAGACGACCCTCCTGCACACCGAGCACGACCCGGTGTGGACCGACATCGTCGCCGGGCTGCCCGCCCGGACCGGCGGCGGCGACCTCGTCTGGGTCACCGAGGACCGCGAGACCGGCACCCGCCGGATCACCGTCGCCGGGGAGCCCGCCACGCCCGGCGGCCTCCAGGTCAGGTCGGTCCTCGGGGTGGACGGCCGGTCCATCCTCTTCACCGGATCGCAGGAGCCCACCGAGGTCCACCTTTACACCTGGAACGACGGCGAGGTCACCCGGCACACCGAGGGGCGGGGCGTGTTCGGCGGGACGGCGCTGGGCGAGATCACCGTGGTCTCGGGGGCGCGGCTGGACCGGCCGGGCACGGAGGTCGAGGTGCGCACGCCGTCCGGCACCCATCCGATCGTGTCGCTCGCCGAGACGCCCGTGATCACCCCGCGGGTGGAGCTGCTGCGCTCCGGCGACCGCGAGATCCGCACGGCGGTGCTGCTGCCCACGGGGTGGAAGCCGGGCGACGGGCGGCTGCCCGTCCTCATGGACCCCTACGGCGGGCCGGGGGCGCAGCGCGTCCTCGCCGTCCAGCGCATGTACTGCGAGTCGCAGTGGCTGGCCGACCAGGGCTTCGCCGTCGTGATCGCCGACGGCCGGGGCACCCCGGGCCGCGGCCCGGCCTGGGACCGCGCCGTCCACGGCGACTTCGTCGAACCCGTCCTGGACGACCAGATCACCGCGCTGATCGAGGCGGCCCGCCGCGACCAGGCCGCGTTCGACCTCGACCGCGTCGGCATCCGCGGCTGGTCGTTCGGCGGCTGGCTCGCGGCCCTCGCCGTGCTCCGCCGCCCGGACGTGTTCCACGCCGGTGTCGCGGGCGCGCCGGTCACCGACTGGCGCCTGTACGACACCCACTACACCGAGCGCTACCTGGGCCACCCCGACGAGGAGCCGGAGAACTACGCCGCCAACTCCCTCATCGGGATGGCCGGTGAGCTGAAGCGCCCGCTCATGATCATCCACGGCCTGGCGGACGACAACGTCGTCGCGGCCCACACCCTGCGCCTCTCATCGGCCCTGGTGGCGGCCGGCCGCCCGCACACCGTCCTTCCCCTGTCGGGCGTCACCCACATGACCCCCCAGGAGGTCGTCGCCGAGAACCTGCTGCACTTGCAGGTCGACTTCCTCAAGTCCGCACTAACAAAGTGAGCCGCCCGCGCGCCGCCCTCAGGCGCCGTGCCAAGAGCGCCAGAGGGCGGCGTAGGAGCCGTTCGCGGCGATCAGTTCGTCGTGGGTGCCCAGTTCGGTGACGCGGCCGTCCTCGACGACGGCGACGCGGTCGGCGTCGTGCGCGGTGTGGAGGCGGTGCGCGATCGCCACGACCGTCCGGCCGTCGAGGGCGGCGGCGAGCGAGCGCTCCAGGCGGCGGGCCGCGCGGGGGTCGAGCAGCGAGGTCGCCTCGTCCAGGACGAGCGTGTGCGGGTCGGCGAGGACGAGCCGCGCCAGCGCGACCTGCTGCGCCTGCGCGGGCGACAGCGTCTCGCCGCCGGACCCGACGCCGGTGTCGAGGCCGGGCCCGTCCCAGTCGACCGCCGCGAGGACCCGCTCGATGTCGGCGTCGGACGCGTCCGTACGGGCCATCACGAGGTTCTCGCGGAGCGTGCCGCGGAACACGTGATGCTCCTGCGTGACCAGGGCGACATGGCCGCGCAGCTCGTCCAGCGGCAGCTCGACCAGCGGCACGCCGCCGTCCGCGCCGTCGCCGTCCGCGCCCTCGTCCGCGCCCTCGTCCGCGCACTCGTCCGCGCCGACCGTGACCGAGCCGGTCCGGGGGCCGTCCACCCCGGCGAGGAGGCGGCCGAGCGTCGACTTTCCCGCGCCGCTCGGCCCGACCATCGCGAGCCGTTCGCCGGGTCTCAGGTCGAGGTCGACGCCGTGCAGGACGTCCTGTCCCGGCCGGTAGGCGTAGCGCACGTCACGGGCCGTGAGCCGCTCCCCCTCCGGGGTGCGCCCGTTGGGCGTCCGGTCCGGCGGGACGTTGCCGACGCCCAGGATGCGGGCCAGCGACGCGCCGCCGAGCTGGAGCTCGTCCAGCCAGGACAGCAGCGTGTCCACCGGCTCGATGAGCTGCTGCGCGTACAGGGTCGCCGCGGTGACCTGCGCGAGTGACGCCATGTCGTGGATGTACAGGAAGCCTCCGACCACCAGGGTCGACACGACGGGCAGCACGAAACCGAACTCGGCGACCGGGAACAGCACCATGCGCAGCCGCAGCGTGTACCGCTCGGCCTTGTACGAGCGGGCGATGTCGGCGTCGCCGCGGGCGTGGCGGCGGCCGGCGAGGCCGAGCGCCTCGACCGTGCGGGCGCCCTGGACGGTCTCGGTCAGCCCGTCCGCGATCCGCGACCACGCCTCGTTCTCCCGCAGGTAGCCGCCGTGCGCGCGGGGCAGGTACCAGCGCATCACCGCCCACAGCATCGGGACGGCGACCAGCGCGGGCAGCGCGACGAGCGGCCCGGTCAGCAGCAGCGCGCCGACCGTGAACCCGCTGACGACGATCGCGACGAGCGTCTCCGGCATGGCGTACCGGACGGACGTCGCCAGCGTGTCCACGTCGCGGGACGCGCGGGTGACCAGGTCGCCGGTGCCCGCCCGCTCGACCCTCGACAGCGGCAGCGCCAGCACGCGGTCGACGAACTCCTCGCGCAGCTCCGCCAGCACGCGCTCGCCCAGCCGCGCGGACGCGAAGTAGGCGTACCTGGTCAGCACGGCCTGCACGATCACGAAGGCGGCGATGGCCAGGCCGGTCGTGTCGATGTCGGCGCGGCCGTCGCGGACGTCCTCGACGAGCTCGCCGAGCAGCCACGGCGTCACGAGGCCCGTCACGGTGGCGAGCGCGTGCAGGGCCAGCACGGCGGCGAGGTCGCGCGGATGCCGCACGACGAGGCGGCGCGCGTACGCGCGCACCTGCGCCGGCGTCGCGACCGGCAGTATCTCCGCGCTCACCTTCCCGCCCTTTCGGCTTGTTCGGACGACTCGCCTCTGGTGACGGTGGCCGCGTAGCGCGGCTCGGTCTTCAGCAGGTCGCGGTGTGTTCCTTCCGCGACGACCCGTCCCTTCTGGACGAAGACCACGTGGTCGGCGCGGTCCAGCATCAGCGGGCTCGTGGTGCACACCACGGTGGTGCGTCCCGCGCGCGCTGGGCGGAGCCTCTCGGCGATGCTCGCCTCCGTATGCGCGTCCACGGCGCTGGTCGGCTCCACCAGGACGAGGACGTCCGGGTCGGCCGCGAGCGCCCGCGCCAGGCGCAGACGCTGCTGCTGGCCGCCGGAGAACTCCCGTCCGGCCTCCGCGACATGCCCGTCCAGGCCGGAGGACTCCACGATGTCGTCCGCGCACGCGGCGTGGATCGCCGCCCGCAACGCGGCCTCGTCCGTCCCTGGGGCGCCGCCCGGCGCGAGGGTCTCGGCCAGCGGCCCGGCGAAGAGGCGGTCCTCGTTCACCGCGACGAGGACCCGCTTCCTGATGTCGGCCACGGCGTGCAGCGGGACGCCGCCGAAGTCGACCTCGCCGGGCGCGTACCGGCCGAGCCGGTCGGCGATGGCCTGCGCGTCGCGCGGGTCGCCCGCCGCGATGGCGGTGACCCGACCCGCCCGCACGACCAGGCCGGACGCGATGTCGGTGAGCTCGGCGCCGGCCGCCGGACGGGCCGTCCCGGCCGCCGGCAGCTCGGGGTCGAGCGACAGCAGCGCGGTGACCCGGCCCGCCGCCACCATCCCCTTGGTGATCTTGCCGGCGGCCTCGCCGAGGGTCTTCAGCGGGACGATCAGGAAGACGGCGTAACCGTAGAACGCGACCAGCTCGCCGACGCCGATCCTGCCGTCCACGGCGAACCGGGCGCCGACCCAGGTCACCAGCGCGATCAGCAGCCCGGGCAACAGCACCTCGGCGCCGCTCAGCCGCGTCTCGGCCCGCGCGGCCGCCACCCCCGCCGCCCGCACCCGCTGCGACTCGGCGCGGTAGCGGCGGGAGAACAGCGGCTCGCCGCCGATGCCGCGCAGCACCCGCAGCCCGCCGACCAGGTCGGTGGCGTGCGTGCTCAGCTCGCCGACGAGCTCGCGGTGCGCCAGCTCGCGGTCCCGGTAGGGGCGCAGCAGCGGCGCCGCGATGGCGAGGATCAGCGGGACGCCGACGAGCACGATCAGGCCGAGGGGCGGCGACGTCGACAGCAGGATGCCCGCCACGGCGACGATCGCCACCACGGCGCCCGACCCCCGGGAGACGATGTCCAGGGTGTCGCCGATGTGCGAGACGTCCGACAGGCCGATGCTGACGACCTCGCCCGCGCTCAGCCGCTTCGGCAGCGTCCCGCCGAGCCGGGTGGACTGGCGGGTGACGAGCTGGGCCGTCCGGTACGCGGCCGACAGCCAGTTGAACACCGCGAACCGGTGCCGCACGCCGCCGGTCACCGCCTGCGCCACGCCGAGCCCGAGCAGGACGCCGCCCCACAGCAGCAGGGCGTGCTCGTCCCGCGCCGCGACGCCGTCGCCGATGGCGCGGCCGATCGCGGCGGGCATCAGGGCCTGGCTGAGCATCCACACCACGCCGAGAAGCGCGCCCGCGGCGCAGGTGCGCCACTGGACGCGCAGCAGCCACAGCAGGAATCGCGCTGGGGAGCTGTGGTCGGGGCTGCCAGGATCTTTCTCCGGCAACGGCTTCACGGACGAAGGTTATGCGGCCGATCGTCCGAAGTTCGACTGGTTTTTCAACAGCCCCGATCTAGTTCCGGTCCGTCCATAAACACGTCTGCGGATGCGCCCCTAGGGTGCGCCTGGCCGTTCGGACGCGCTAGGGTCGGACGGACGGAGCGCGGCTTCCTCCGCTCCATGAGCCGGGACCCCGGCGGCTAGGCAAATGCCGCTCCCCCGGCGCGGCCCGTACCGCTCCCCTGCGGCCGCAGGAATAAAGCGGACCACGGACGCCGTTGCCAGTGCCGTCGCAAGTGCTGTGACCAGCCCGACTTCGGAAGCCCAGTGAGCACAATCAGTCATCAGACGCATCCCTTCACGCCCGGAGCAGAGGACAGGATCGAACTGCTCCTCATCGACGACGACCCCTCCGACGTCCTCATGGTCGAGAAGATGCTGGCCGAGAGCGGCCTGGACGTCGGCATCACCGTCGCCGGCGACCTCGCCACCGCGCGGCGGACGCTGACCCGGCGCACCCAGTGCATCCTCGTCGACCTGTCCACGCCCGGCATCGACCGCCTTGAGGGGCTGCGGCAGGTGCTCGCCCTGTCCGGGTCGGCCGCCGTCGTCGTGCTCACCGGGCTGGACGACGCGCACCTCGGCGTCCGGGCCGTCGCCGCCGGAGCCGAGGACTACCTGGTCAAGCAGGAGGTCGACGCGCCGCTGCTGGCCCGCGCCGTGCGCTACGCCATCGAGCGCAAGCGCTCGGAGGAGACCGAGCGGCGGCTCGTCGAGGCACGCATCCTCGGCCGCGAGAACGCCCGGCTGGAGCGCGGGCTGCTGCCCGTCCCGCTGATCGACGACCCGTCGCTGCGCCACCACACCCGCTACCGGCCCGGACGGCGCCGGGCGCTGCTCGGCGGCGACTTCTACGACACCGTGCAGACCGAGGGCGGCGCCGTCCACCTGATGATCGGCGACGTCGCCGGCCACGGCCCGGACGAGGCGGCCCTCGGCGTCCAGCTCCGGATGGCCTGGCGGACGCTCGTGCTCGCCGGGCACACCGGCGAGCAACTCCTCGGCACGCTCGACACCGTCCTCGGCCACGAGCGGCGCAGCGAGGAGATCTTCACCACACTCTGCATGATCACGATCGCGCCGTCCCGGCGGACCGCCCGCATGCACCTCGCGGGCCATCCCGCGCCGCTGCTCTTCCGCGAGACGCCCACGCCCGGCCTCTCGGGGGCGGGCGGCTCCGAGGTCATCGCGCTGCCTGAGTACGCGCACGGGCCCGCGCTCGGCCTGGTGCCCGGCGCGGAGTGGCCGACGACCGAGATCGACCTCGGCGAGTCGTGGAGCCTGCTGCTCTACACCGACGGCCTGATCGAGGGGCGGGTCGGCGACGGCTCCGACCGGCTCGGCACCGACGGCCTCGTCGAGCTGGCGCGGTCCGCGCGCGGTGGCGGCACCGCCGGACGGTCCCTCATCGACGAGCTGGTCGGCGAAGTGGAACGTCTCAACGGCGGCGCGCTGACCGACGACCTGGCTGTTCTCCTCCTGTCCCGCCAGGGCTGACACTCCTGTCGGCAGGATCACCCTGTCGCCTGCGTCACTCTCCGAACGGGTTCCCGGACGCCCTGTGAAGTCACTCACCTCCCAGTTTGTCGCCGAAGGGACTTAATACCCGTTCCGCTTGCGTCATAGCCTGCGGCTATCGAAACGAGTGCCGTGATGACTTGGAACTCTTTCCCCAGGCAGACGTAGCGTTCGCCGTGTGGCTATAGCGATACCCGCGATCTACCGGTCGACCGTCGGCAAGAAGGCCGTCATGGCGGTGACCGGCGGCGTCCTCGTGGCGTACCTGATCGCGCACATGGTCGGGAACCTGAAGATCTTCTTCGGCGCGGAGGACTTCAACCACTACGCGCACTGGCTGCGCACGCTCGGCGAGCCCGCGGTGCCGCGCCGCACCGTCCTGACGCTGATCGAGGTCGTGCTCGGGGTCTCGGTCGTCCTGCACATGTGGTCGGCGGTGTCGCTGACCCGGCGCGCGGCCGCCGCCCGTCCGGTCAAGTACCGGTCGAAGAAGAAGTCGCACGCGCAGGGCTACGCCGCCCGCACGATGCGCTACGGCGGCGTCATCATCGCCGTGTACGTCGTCTGGCACCTGCTCGACCTGACGTTCTTCGTCGTCAACCCCAAGGGCTCCGACGCCACCCCGTACGAGCGGGTGGTCGCCGACTTCGACCCGTCCCGCTGGTACATCACCGTCTGGTACGTCCTCGCGGTCGTGCTCGTCGGCCTGCACCTGCACCACGGCGTCTGGAGCGCGTTCCAGACCCTCGGGCTGCGCACCCCGCGCCGCGAGCGCGCCCTGCGCGGCCTGTCCGCGTCCGTCGCCGGGCTGGTCACGCTCGGCTTCGTCTCCGTCCCCCTGTCCATCACGTTCGGATGGGTGAGCTGATCATGAACGACGCCTTCTACACCACCGGCGCGCCGATCGCCGACGGCAAGGCCCCGGCCGGTCCGATCGAGGAGCGCTGGACGACCCGCAAGTTCGAGGCCAGGCAGGTCAACCCCGCCAACAAGCGCAAGAAGAAGATCATCATCATCGGCACGGGCCTGGCGGGCGGCTCCGCCGGGGCGACCCTCGGTGAGGCCGGATACCACGTCGTCCAGTTCTGCTTCCAGGACTCGCCGCGCCGCGCCCACTCGATCGCCGCGCAGGGCGGCATCAACGCCGCGAAGAACTACCGCAACGACGGCGACAGCGTGTACCGGCTGTTCTACGAGACGGTCAAGGGCGGCGACTTCCGGTCCCGCGAGTCGAACGTGTACCGGCTCGCCGACATCTCCCGGAACATCATCGACCAGTGCGTCGCGCAGGGCGTCCCGTTCGCCCGCGAGTACGGCGGCCTGCTCGACAACCGCTCGTTCGGCGGGACGCAGGTCTCCCGCACCTTCTACGCGCGCGGGCAGACGGGCCAGCAACTGCTGCTCGGCGCCTACCAGGCGCTGATGCGGCAGGTGGACGCCGGGAACGTGGAGCTGTACCCGCGCCACGAGATGCTCGACCTCATCATGGAGGACGGACGCGCGCGCGGAGTCGTCGTCCGGAACCTCATCAACGGCGAGATCAAGCACTACACGGCGGACGCGGTCGTACTCGCGTCCGGTGGCTACGGCAACGTGTATTTCCTTTCCACGAACGCGATGGGCTCGAATGTCACCGCGTCCTGGCGCGCCCACCGGCATGGCGCGCTTTTCGCCAACCCGTGCTACACGCAGATCCACCCGACGTGCATTCCGGTCAGCGGAGACCACCAGTCCAAGCTGACGCTGATGTCGGAGTCGCTGCGCAACGACGGACGCGTCTGGGTGCCGAAGAAGGGCGGCGACACCCGTCGTCCCGGCGAGATCCCCGAGGACGAGCGCGATTACTACCTGGAGCGCATCTACCCGTCGTTCGGCAACCTCGTCCCGCGCGACATCGCGTCCCGCGCCGCGAAGAACGTCTGCGACGAAGGGCGCGGAGTCGGCCCCGGCGGGCTCGGCGTCTATCTCGACTTCGCCGACGCCATCGAGCGGCTCGGCCGGGACAAGGTCGAGGCCAAGTACGGCAACCTCTTCGAGATGTACGAGCGCATCACCGGCGAGAACCCGTACGACACCCCGATGCGCATCTACCCGGCCGTCCATTACACGATGGGCGGCCTGTGGGTCGACTACGACCTGGAGTCGACGATTCCCGGACTGTTCGTCATCGGCGAGGCGAACTTCTCCGACCACGGCGCGAACCGTCTCGGCGCGTCCGCGCTGATGCAGGGCCTGGCGGACGGCTATTTCGTCCTGCCGAACACCGTCGGCGACTACATCGCCCGCAACAACCTTCCGCCGGTCGCCGACACGGCCGTCACCGAAGCCGAGGACAGGGTGCGGGCACGCATCGACAAACTCCTCTCCGTCGACGGCGACCGCTCCGTCGACTTGTTCCACCGCGAACTCGGCCACATCATGTGGGAGTACTGCGGCATGGAACGCACCGAGGAAGGGCTGCGCAAGGCGCTCGACCTCATCCCCGCGCTGCACGCCGAATTCTGGGAACGCGTCAAGGTCACCGGCAAGGGCGAAGAGCTCAACCAGCAACTGGAGAAGGCCGGACGCGTCGCCGACTTCTTCGAACTCGCCGAACTGATGGTGATCGACGCGCTGCACCGCACCGAATCCTGCGGCGGCCACTTCCGCGCCGAGAGCCAGGACGAGGACGGCGAGGCCAAGCGCGACGACGACGCCTTCTCCTACGTCGCCGCATGGGAATGGGCCGGGGAACGCGAACGGCCCGTCCTCCACCAGGAGGCCCTCAACTTCGAATACGTCAAGCCGAGTCAGAGGTCGTACAAGTGAAGCTCACACTGCGCGTCTGGCGCCAGGGCGGCCCGGACGACAAGGGCGCGATGGTCGAGTACGAGCTCGACGACATCTCCCCCGACGCGTCGTTCCTGGAAATGCTCGACGTCCTCAACGAGAAGCTCATCGCCGACGGCGGCGAGCCCGTCGCGTTCGACCACGACTGCCGCGAAGGCATCTGCGGCATGTGCTCGCTCGTCATCAACGGCACCCCGCACGGCCCGGAGCGCAGCACCACCACGTGCCAGCTCCACATGCGCAAGTTCCAGGACGGCGAGGTCATCGACGTCGAGCCTTGGCGCGCCGCGGCGTTCCCCGTGGTGAAGGACCTGGTCGTCGACCGCTCGGCGTTCGACCGGATCATCCAGGCGGGCGGGTTCATCACCGCACCGACCGGCACCGCGCCCGAGGCGCACGCGATGCCCGTCCCGAAGCCGGACGCCGACCAGGCGTTCGAGGCCGCCGAGTGCATCGGCTGCGGCGCCTGCGTCGCGGCCTGCCCCAACGGGTCCGCCGCGCTGTTCCTCGGCGCCAAGGTCACGCACCTCGGGCTGATGCCGCAGGGCCGGCCGGAACGCTGGGACCGCGTCGTGTCCATGCTCGACACGCACGACGCGGAGGGCTTCGGCGGCTGCACCAACACCGGCGAGTGCACCGCCGCCTGCCCCAAGGGCATCCCGCTGGACGTCATCGGCCGCCTCAACCACGACTACCTGAAGGCGACCGCCGGCGGCAGAAGGCACTGACCCGCGTCTCCTAGGGTGGCCATATGACGGTCACACTGGTCCCCTACCACCAGGACGAACGGCTGCCCGGCGAGTCCTTTCCCCTGCCCGGCCTCGACGTCATCCCGGTGACGCGCGAACTGCCGGAGGGCGACGTCTGGACGCGCCTCGCCGCGCTCTACGAGCTGGTCTCCGCCGAGGTGGCCGACCAGGTCACCGGCGGGTCGGTGCCGTCGGTGGTGTCCGGTGACTGCCTCGTCGCCGAGGTCGTCCTCGCGGGCGTGCAGCGGGCGGGGGTGGACGCGTCCGTCGTCTGGTTCGACGCGCACGGCGACATCCACTCGCCGGAGAGCTCCACGTCCGGGTACCTCGGCGGGATGCCGCTGCGGCAGATCGTCGGCGACCATCCCGAGCTCCTCGCCGACCGCATCGGGCTCCGCCCGCTGCCCGAGGAGCGCGCCGTCCTGGTCGACGCCCGCGACCTCGACCCGGGCGAGCGGGAGTTCCTGGCCACGTCGAAGGTACGGCACTGCCCGGTGGACGACGTCGTCCTGCCCGACGGGCCGCTCCTCCTCCACATCGACGTGGACGTCATCGACGCGGCCGAACTGCCCGGCCTGAAATACCCGGTCGGTGACGGGCCGTCGACCGGTGCCGTGCTCGCGTCCGTCCGCCGCGTCATGGCCACCGGCCGTGTCGCCGCCCTGGACATCGCCTGCCCCTGGCACCCGCCGCGGGACGACGAGAACACCGTCCGCGCCCGCCTCCTGAACACCCTCCTGTCCGCCTGACCCCGCCGCCTGACCCCGCCGTCCGGCCGGGCGCTAGCCGTGGACGAGCGTCTCGACACCGGCGGGGAGGCTTCCGGCGAGGCCCGCCTCCACGAGGAACGTCTGCAAGGTCTCCTGGAAGGCGCGTGCCGCGTGGGTGAGCTCGACGTCCTTGCGGTGGGCGAGCGCGATCGTCCGGAGCAGGCCCGCCCCGTGCCGGCCGCGCCGTGCCTCCTCGTCGGGCAGGACGAGCGGCGTGCCGCGCAGCCCGGGCCGTCCCGACAGGACCATGCTCGGAACGACCGCGACACCGAGCCCGACCTCGACGAACCGCAGCACGGCGTCCATCTCGCCGCCCTCCACCGCGAACCTGGGCTCGAACCCGGCCGCGCGGCACGCGCTGATGGTCGCCTCACGGAGGTCGTAGCCCGGACGGAACATCACCAGCGGACGGTTCCGCAGGTCCTCGATGCGCAGGTACGGCCGGCGCGGCAGCTTCGCCGCCTTGAGCGACCGCTCCGCGACACCGTGCTCCGGATCGGACGGGCCCGCCGGAGAGGCCACCACGAGGTACTCGCGCAGGATCGGCGTCGTGTCCAGGGGCGCGTCGCCGTGCAGCGGAAGGATGACAAGCGCCATGTCCAGCGACCCGCGGGTCAGCTCCCGGACGAGGTCCCGCGAGCCTCCCTCTTCGACGATGAGCTGGATCCCCGGATAGGCGTCGTGGAATCGGCGCAGAACGTCCGCGAGAAGGCCCGCGCAGAGGGACGGTGTGGCGCCCAGCCGTACCCGCCCACGCTTCAACCCCACCAGCTGTTGCACTTCCAGACGGGCGGTGTCGACGTCGGCCAGTATGCGTTTGGCCAGTGGCAGCAGGGCCTCACCGGCGGGCGTCAGGGTGATGTTGCCCCTGGCGCGGCTGAACAGCGAGACGTTCAGCTCCGTCTCCAGCGCGCGGATCTGCTTGGACAGCGAAGGCTGCGCCACCCGCAGAATCTCGGCGGCCTGCGTGAAGTGGCGTACCTCCGCGACCGCGACGAAGTAGGCGAGCTGCTGCAACTGCATCCTGCACAGGGTACGGCCCGCCCGCCCGGCCGCCCGCACTCGCGGTGCCGCTTGCGCCGATCCGCCGGCGCGCCTGGTCATCGCCAAGGGCGAAGCCGATACGGCTAGCGGGCGTGGCGGCGCAGGGCCTGAAGGTCGTGGACGATCAGCCGCCGCCGTCCCGTCTCGATCCAGCCGTGCGCGCGCAGCGTGCGCAGCGCCTTGCTGACCGCCTCCCGGGACGCGCCGACCCAGCCCGCCAGCTCCTCCTGCGACAAGTTCAGCGTGATGCGGACGCTCTGGCCGCCCGCCCCCGGGCCCGTCCGCCGCTCGTACGGGACGCCGAACCGCTCGGCCAGCTCGACGAGCCGCTGCGCGACGCGTCCGGTGGCGTCGAACATGCCGAACTCGGCGCGCTTGCGGTCGGCGTCACGCCAGCGCTGGCACAGCATCCGCATGATGATGATGGAGACACGGCCGTGGGCCTGCAGGAACGCCATGAACTCGTCCGCCGTGACGGCGAGCGCCCGGACCTGCTCCAGCGCGGCCACCGACGCCGACCGCGGCTGCCCGTCGATCGCGGCGACCTCGCCGAGCAGCGCCCCCGGGCCGCGCACCGCGAGCAGCGCCTCGCCGCCCTGCTCACGGTAGGAGAACGCCTTCACCCGGCCCCTCAGCAGGACGGCGACCCAGCCGGGCTCCTCCCCCTCCACGAAGAGCGTGTCCCCCCGTCCGAAATCGCGGACGCGGCCACGTGACTCCAGGTCCTCGCGTTCCGCCTGGGTGAGATCGGCGAGGAACGAGCCCGGTTCGAGGGCGCTCATGCCCACCACGCTAAAGGGACCTGGGCTTCCCGTGGTCCCGAAAATCAATCACGGTTCAATCACGCGTTGTGTGCACTAATCCCTTTTCACGGCGCCGGACGTGGACGAGTGTTGCTCGTGGCGTGTGCGGCCGGGAGGCCACCCAACGTCCACCGCGTTCAGGGGAACAGCGGAACGACGGGCGGCGGCCCGGGGGCACGCCGCCCGTCGCGAAACGGGAACGTCGCATGCCAGAGCGCCGTCCTCGCGTGGCGGAACCGCGAGCGTCCCCCGTCGCGCGGGGCGGCGGGGGACGCTCGCGAATACCTCGGCCCGCGACCAGCCCTGACGCGACCAGCCCTGACGCGACCAGCCCTGACGCGACCAGCCCTGACGCGACCAGCCCTGACGCGACCAGCCCTGACGCGACCAGCCCTGACGCGGCCTGCCCTGACGCGGCCTGCCCTGACGCGGCCTGCCCGATCGCCGGCGGTGCCGCGTCAGGCGGACGGGGTGTCCTGGCCCTTCTTGACGATGCCGAGCTTGGTGCCGAGCCACACCACCGGGTCGTACTTGCGGCCGACGACCCGCTCCTTCATCGGGATCAGCGCATTGTCGGTGATCTTGATGTGCTCGGGGCAGACCTCGGTGCAGCACTTGGTGATGTTGCACAACCCGAGGCCGTGGTCCTTCGCCGCGATCTCGCGCCGGTCCGCCACGTCCGCCGGGTGCATCTCCAGCTCGCCGATCCGCATCAGGAAGCGCGGGCCGGAGAAGTCGGCCTTGTTCTCCTCATGGTCGCGGATCACGTGGCAGACGTTCTGGCACAGGAAACACTCGATGCACTTGCGGAACTCCTGCGAGCGCTCCACGTCCACCTGCTGCATGCGCAGCTCGCCGGGCTTGGCGTCACCCGGGTCGAACGACGGGATCTCCCGCGCCTTCTGGTAGTTGTACGACACGTCCGTCACGAGGTCGCGGATGACGGGGAACGTGCGGACCGGCGTGACCGTGACCGTCTCGTCCGGGTCGAACGTCGACATCCGGGTCATGCACAGCAGCCGCGGCATGCCGTTGATCTCCGCGGAGCACGAGCCGCACTTGCCCGCCTTGCAGTTCCACCGGACGGCGAGGTCGGGGGCCTGCGTCGCCTGGAGCCGGTGGATGATGTCGAGGACGACCTCGCCCTCGTTCACCTCGACGGTGTAGTCGGTGAGCTCGCCGTCTCCGTCGTCGCCGCGCCAGACCTTGAACTTGGCCTCGTAGCTCATCGGCCGTCCTCCTCGTCGTCCTTGCCGCCGCCCGCGGCCGTGGCACCCGAACCCGCGGCGGCCTCCGCCTCATCGGCCTTCACCCCGTCGGCTTCGGCCTCGGCGTCGTCGGCCTTGGCCTCTTCGGCCTTGGCCTCCTCGGCCTTGGCGTCCTTGGTGTCCTTGGCGAGGCCCGCCGGCAGTTCCTCGGCGGTCAGGTACTTCTTCAGCTCGTCGTTGTCGAACAGTTCGAGCAGGTCGTCCCGCATCGGCTCCATCGCCTGCCGCTTCAGCGCGACGTGCGGGGAGGACGGGTCGCCGGCCAGCGAGCAGACCAGGTTGACCTTCCGCCAGTCCGCGGACATCCCCGGGTAGTCGTCGCGGGTGTGGCCGCCGCGGCTCTCCTGCCGTTCCAGCGCGGCCTTCGCGACCGCCTCCGACACCAGCAGCATGTTGCGCAAGTCGAGCGCGAGGTGCCAGCCCGGGTGGTAGCCGCGGCCGTCATTGACCGCGACCGGCTCGACGCTCACGTTCGCGACCCGCTCGCGGAGCTTGGCCAAGCCCTCGATCGCCTGCTTCAGTTCCTCTTCCTTGCGGATGATGCCGACCAGCTCGTTCATCGTCTGCTGAAGCTCGGCGTGGACCGCGTACGGGTTCTCGCCGCCCTCCCGCTCGAACGGCGCCAGCGCCTCGGTGGTCGCGGCCTCGACCTCGGCGTCCGGGACGGCGGGACGCGCGTCCAGCGCGTCCACGTATTCGGACGCGCCGAGCCCCGCCCGCCGTCCGAAGACCAGCAGGTCGGACAGCGAGTTGCCGCCGAGCCGGTTCGACCCGTGCATGCCGCCGGAGACCTCGCCCGCGGCGAACAGGCCGGGCACCAGCGCGGCTCCGGTGTCGGGGTCGACCTCGACGCCGCCCATCACGTAGTGGCAGGTCGGGCCGACCTCCATCGCCTCCTTGGTGATGTCGACGTCCGCCAGCTCCTTGAACTGGTGGTACATCGACGGCAGCCGCTTGACGATCTCGGCGGCGCCGCCCGGCATCCGGTCGACGACGGTGAGGAACACCCCGCCGTGCGGCGATCCCCGTCCCGCCTTGACCTCGGAGTTGATCGCGCGCGCGACCTCGTCGCGCGGCAGCAGCTCGGGCGGGCGCTTGTTGTTCTCGGGGTCGTCGTACCAGCGGTCGCCCTCCGCCTCGGAGGTCGCGTACTGGTTCTTGAACACCTCGGGGATGTAGTCGAACATGAACCGCTTGCCCTCGGAGTTGCGCAGGACGCCGCGGTCGCCGCGCACCGACTCGGTCACGAGGATGCCCTTGACGGACGGCGGCCAGACCATCCCCGTCGGGTGGAACTGCACGAACTCCATGTTCAGCAGCGTCCCGCCGGCCAGCAGCGCCAGCGCGTGCCCGTCCCCGGTGTACTCCCAGGAGTTGGACGTGACCTTGAACGCCTTGCCGATGCCGCCGGTCGCGAGCACCACGGCAGGCGCCTCGAACACGACGAACTTCCCGGTCTCGCGGACGTAGCCGAACGCGCCGCAGATCTTGCCGTCGGCGTCCTTCAGCAGCCGCGTCACCGTCGTCTCGGCCCACACCTTCAGCCGGGCCTCGTAGTCGCCGTGCTCGGCGCGGTCCTCCTGCTGGAGCGCGACGACCTTCTGCTGGGTGGTGCGGATCAGCTCCAGGCCCGTCCGGTCGCCGACGTGGGCGAGCCGCGGGTACTCGTGCCCGCCGAAGTTGCGCTGGCTGATCTTGCCGTCCTTGGTGCGGTCGAACAGCGCGCCCCAGTGCTCCAGCTCCCAGATCCGGTCCGGGGCCTCCTTGGCGTGCAGCTCGGCCATCCGCCAGCTGTTCATGAACTTGCCGCCGCGCATGGTGTCGCGGAAGTGGACCATCCAGTTGTCGTTGGAGTTGACGTTGCCCATCGCGGCGGCGGCACCGCCCTCGGCCATCACCGTGTGGGCCTTGCCGAACAGCGACTTGGAGATGATCGCGGTCTTCTTGCCCTGGAGGCGCGCCTCGATCGCCGCACGCAGCCCGGCACCGCCGGCACCGATGACCACGACGTCGTACGAGTGCCTCTCGATCTCAGTCATGATTCCTTGGCCTCAGTTGAAGATACGCAGGTCGGAGATGGTCTCGCTGGCGACCAACGCGACGTACAGGTCGGCGACCACCAGCGAGCCCAGGGTGATCAGGGCGTACATGCCGTGCCGCTGGTTGATCTTGGACACCCAGCCCCACATCTTGTACCGGAGGGGGTGCTTGGAGAAGTTCTTCAACTGCCCGCCGACGATGTGCCGGCACGAGTGGCACGACAGGGTGTAGAGCCAGAGCAGCACCACGTTCGCGACCAGGATGATCGTGCCGAGCCCGATGCCGAACCCGCCGTCCTTGCCGTGGAAGGCGAGGATCGCGTCGTAGGTGTTGACGAGCGAGATGAGGACGGCCGCCAGCCAGAAGTAGCGGTGCAGGTTCTGCGCGATCAGCGGGAAGCGGCGCTCGCCGGTGTACTTGCCGTGCGGCTCCTTGACGGCGCACGCGGACGGCGAAGCCCAGAACGAGCGGTAGTACGCCTTCCGGTAGTAGTAACAGGTAAGCCGGAAAAGCAGCAGGAACGGCAGCGAGATCGCCGCGAAGGGGATGAAGCCGCGGGTGGACTCCGGCAGGAACGTCCCGAACTCCGCCGCGTCACCGGTGTGGCCGTCCACCGTCACGTTGTTGCAGATCTCGTTGAAGCACGGCGAGTAGAACGGCGTCAGGTAGTGGAACTCCGGGACGAAGAAAGCCGAGCCCCAGAAGGCCCGGACCGTCGCGTACACCACCCACGCGGTGAAGATCACGAAGGTCGTGACCGGATACAGGCGCCAGTTGTCCTTCCGGAGCGTGCGTTCCTTTATCTGGGCGCGCGACTTGGCCGGCGCCTCCACAGTGCTCATCGATCGCTCTCCTGAGCTCGGGTCTTCGTGTCCCCGTATCACGGTCTGCGCGCACCCATGCGCCCGTCACGCCCGGCCGATGGCCGCGGACGGAGGCCGTGCCGCATGCGGGCGGTGACGCCTCGTGTGCGCTTCTAGCGAAGCGACCTTACGCCACCTGACGGGAGCTGTGACACACCTAACAGGGAGAACCGCCCTGTGAGTCTGACCACAGACTTTAGCCGCCGAAGGGCCCTTCGGCACCGCCCGCCATCCATAACCAGTTGTTATTGCCAAGCGGAATGGAGACGAGCACACAACGGCATGGCGGGCGGCGTCCGTCCCCGATCGGGATCACGCCCCATCGGCGGGGTCACGCGCTTCGGAGGATCGTCCGGACGAAATGGGCCTCGGCCTCGCTCGCGCGGCCGTTGCCGTACACCCGCAGAACCTCCGCGAGGTCGGGAAAGCGGTCGGCGAGCAGCGCGGCGGCGGCCTCGAGCTCGGCGGCGGACGCGACCTCCCGCAGCACGGCCTGGACGAGGCGCGCCGAATCGGCCGGATAGCCCGCGTCACCCGCGCCGGGCCCTCCTCCGGCGGGGACGCGCTCGGCGGTGTGCGACCTCACCCCCGAGGTCGTCATGGCCGACTCGGCGCGGATCTCGTCCAGCCGGGCCCTGATCTCGGCGGTGGTCAGCGTGTCGAACCCCGGCGCGGTGGCCAGCTCCTCCACGGCCAGCAGCCGGTGCAGGACGGCCGGATTGCTGATCTTCGCGCGCTGTGCGGACATCAGCTGGGAGAGCATCGGCGCCGACAGCCCGAGCACGCTCGCCAGGCCCGACTGCGAGAGCCCGAGGCGGGCGAGGAGCGGACGGACGCGATCGCCGAGCGGCCTGCCGTACCACTCGGTCTGCAGCGCGCGATTCCGGACGACCGTGTCCTCGGCGACGCTCACTCCGACGACCCCCTTGACGATTAGCAGATGCAAACGCTATCTTCTCAGCTGCACACAGGATCAGGTGCTCTCAAGGTCATGGTGCCATGAGTGTTCCTATTTGCATATGCGACACCGGAGAGGAATTAGCAAATGCATCTGTCCCATCGCGTGACGGCCGTGGTGGCCGCGGCACCGCTGCTGGCCGGCGTCCTCGGCGGCTGCTCGATGGGCGGCGACGACTCCGGCTCGTCGTCGCGCGGCAACGGCTCCGGCTCGTCGTCCGGCGACGCCGACGTCGCGGCCGGCAAGGCGAGCTTCGACAACGCCGCCAAGCCCGTGGTCGAGGGCACCTTCGACTCCGCCGCCGCCGCGGGAACCAAGGTCGACATCGCGATCATGGGCCTCAGGGCCAAGGGAAGGCTCGCCACCCTGAACGTCCGCTTCACCCCGCGCGTCCCCGCCGGAGGCCCGGGCAGCCCGAACCCCTACACCCTCAACGGCCAGCGCAGCCTGGACACCTCACTGATCGACCCGGTGAACCTCAAGCGGTACGTGGTCGTCAGCGACTCGGGCGGCAAGAAGCTGGAGACGGACGACATCTTCACCAACCTCACCAACAACCAGCCCGCACCCCTCTACTACACGTTCGCCGCTCCCCCGGAGAACGTGAAATCCGTCGACGTGCAGATCGGCTCCTGGCCGACGTTCCGCGGCATCCCGGTCGAGAGGTGACCCGCATGCGCCGCCCGGTCGTCATCGCGGGCGTCCTCACCTTGGCGCTCACCGTCCCCGGAGTGGCCGGCGCCGACCCCACCGTCCCGGACGGCAACCTGACCAAGAGCGTCCTGTCCCTGGACGCGAACGCCGCCGTGCACGGCATCGACCTGTCCAACGCGGTCATCGCGCTGGAGGAAGAGCAGACCAACGGCGCTCAGGTCACCGTGCGGATCTCGGCGGACGTCCTGTTCGCCTTCAACGAGGCGACACTCACCGACACCGCCCGCCGCCGCATCGCCGCCCTCGCCCCCCGCCTGCGCGACGCCAAGGGCACCGTCCAGGTGTCCGGCCACTCCGACTCCGTCGGCGACCCCGGCTACAACATGACCCTCTCCAAGAAACGCGCCGAGTCCGTCAAGGCCGAGCTGGAGACCGTCCTAAACGGCACGAACCTACAAATAGAGGCGAGCGGCCACGGCGAGACAAAGCCCGTGGCCCCCAACGAACAGGCCGGCAAGGACGACCCGAGAGGCCGCGCCAAGAACCGCCGCGTAGAAATCACCTACGAGAAAGGGTGACCCACACCGACCACCCGAGCAGGCAGCCCGTGGGCGGCGCCTCGTGGAGAGAGGGCAGCCTCCAGGTGATCGGGGATGCGCGGGGTCAGCGGGGTGGCGGGCCGAGGTGGTCGAAGATCTGCAAGGGCTCGCCGTCCACCGTGCGAACCGGGAATCTCAGTTCGAGGTCGCACGCGGCCAGGGCCCGGCGGGCGGCGTCGGCGTCGTCGGGGCGCTGGGCCGGGTCGGGCGCGCACAGGCGCGCGACCACCGCCCACAGCCTCGGCGGCACTCCGGGCGGTGGAGCGCCCACCCGCTGGCGGGGGACGGGATCTCCCGCACCGGTCAGCATCCGCCAGCAGACCATCCCCGCGGCGTACAGATCCTGTCGCGGGCCTGGCCGGTCCCAGTCGAGCACCTCGGGTGCCAGATATCCCGGTGTGCCCACGGTGAAGCCGGTCGTGGTGAACCGCATCCCGTCGTCGCCCAGCGCGATGCCGAAATCGGCCAGCCGGACGTGCGGCGCCCCGACCGGGCTCGGCTCCAGCAGCAAGTTGGCGGGCTTCACGTCCCGGTGCACCACCCCGGCGCCGTAGATATGGCTCAGCGCGGCCAGCACCTGGTCAAGGACCTCGGCGGCGTATTCGGGCGGAAGCCTCCCGTAATCCCCGAGCAACGTCTCCAGCGAGCCACCGCTCACCAGGTCCATCGCCAGGAGCACGTCCTCGTCCGCCATGCACGACGCGTAGGGCGTCAGCACATGCGGATGCGCCAGCCGCAACGCCCGCTCCCGGAGAACCCGCAGCATCGACGTCGGTCCCCGCTGCCGGACGAGCTTGGCCGCGCAGTACCGCTCCGCCCCATGGTCATAGGCCCGCCACACACGGCTCGTTCCCCCCGCTCCGATGCGGTCGAGCATGGTGAACCGTCCGCCGATCACCCACCCCGCGTTCACGGAACCGATCGTACGGAAAGCCACGAACCGGTACCGCCCCGTCGCGTGATCAGGTTTTCGGCACCCTTGTCAACAAAACGGACGTCTCGCGCATCTCATAAGTGGAGGTGCACGCTCGCCCCGTGATTCCCGCCGCCTTCATACACTGACGGACTACGCAAACCACGTGCCCTGACCAGGGCCCGCGCCGAGACGGGACCGATGAGCGACGACGACCCCGGCCGCGACGACCTCGCGCGGGAAAAAGCCGCCCACAGCACCCCTTCCGCCCCCTCGGGCAAGGGAAACGACCCGGCACCCGCCGACGAGCCCGGCTCACCCGCGTCCGGCGAGGAAGACACCTCACCAGCCGCCAACATCGTGTTCGACGAGACCCAGATACGCGGCACAGAAGGGCCTTCAGGCACGCCCCAGGCGCAGACCACCCCCGGCACCGGCCAGCCGTCCGAGACACGACCGGAAGGCGTTCTCATCGCCTCCCCCCTGGACAGCCTGGGCGAACCTTCCGAGGCACCCCGACTCGCAGAGTTGACGGACGCGGCGGCAGCGGACGATCCGTCGGTCACGCTCGACGAGGACACCCCCAGGGACGCCGAAGCTGTTGCACGACAGGACAGCACCGAAGAAGCGGTGACAGCCGAGGAAGCCACTTCCGGCCTTGCCGAATCGGTGAACGTGGTGCGGGAAGGCGAAGCCGGGAACGACGCGTCCACCACGTCCGGCCAAGGCACATCTACGGAGACCGTGGCCGGAGACGACACTGAGGGCGCCGCGACGGCGGAGACCGCCGCCTCGGCCATTGCGGAGTCGGCGGACGTGGGGGGCGGTACCGGGGGCGGTGGGCCCGAGGACGGGGAAAAGCCTGCGCCGAGCGGTGGTGGCAAGAGCGGTAAGCGGCGGCGGAACGTGCTTCGAAGGGTCGCGTTCGGCGGTGTCATCGTCATGCTTCTCGGGAGTGCGGGGGCGGCGTGGCTGTACCACGACCTGGTCGGCGGTATCAAAACGAAGCACGTCACCGATCAGCTCGGCACCGACCGTCCGGAGAAGCTGAACAAGTCGCTGAACATTCTGCTGATCGGGTCGGACACGCGTGAGGGCGACAACGCCGAATACGGCGGATCGGCCGAGATATCGGGGGCGCGGTCGGACACGGCGATTCTCTTGCACCTGTCGCCCAACCGGGACCAGGCGGTCGGGATCAGCTTCCCCCGCGACTCGATGGTGAAGATCCCCGACTGCGAGAAGGAGAAGGGCGGGACCGCTCCAGGGCGATTCGGGATGCTGAACACGGCGTTCGCGTTCGCGGGTCCGTCCTGTACGTGGAAGACGCTGGAGTCGCTCACCGGCATCCACATCGACCATTTCGTCCAGGTGGACTTCTCTGGTTTCAAGCGGATGGTGGACGCGTTGGGCGGCGTCAAGATCTGTGTCGACAAGCCCATCAACGACCCGCGGGCAGAGCTCTATCTGAAGGCGGGGAAGCAGACCGTCAAGGGCGAGCAGGCCCTCGGCTACGTGCGGGCCCGCTATTCGCTCGGGAACGGATCCGACCTGGAGCGGATCGAACGTCAGCAGAAGTTCATGGCCGCGGTCGTCGACAAGGCGACCAGCGGCGAGGTCCTTTCCGATCCGGCGAAGACCTACAAGTTCCTCAAAGCCGCGACGAAGTCAGTGACGACCGACGACAAGCTCGACCTGTCCGCGATGCGGAAGCTGGCCGACGGCCTCAAGGGCATGAGCGCGGGGCAGGTGCGGTTCGTGACCGTCCCGGTCGAGCGGTACGCGCCGGACCCGAACCGCGTCCAGTGGAACCAGGAGCTGGCCAGGCCGCTGTTCGACGCGGTCCGCCACGACAACGAGCTGCCCGCGGAGCCCGCAGGGCCCGCCAAGGCCGAGCAGGCGCCGCCGGCCCCCGGCAGGGTGAACGTCACCGTCGTCGCCGCGGGCGGACGCGACGCGCAGGTCACGCGTGTCGTGAAGCAGCTCCGCCAGCGCGGCTTCAAGGTGGCGAAGAAGGTCGAGAGGGGCGCCGCGACGCCCGAGAGCCGGATCGTCTTCGCGCCAGCTGCCGAAGCGCAGGCGTCGGCGCTCGCGCGGGATCTCCCCGAGGCGTTGCTCACCTCCGACGCGAGCGCCCCCGCGAACGGCGTGCGGCTCGTCATCGGTAAGAACGGACTGCGGCTCGCCCCGCCCGCCATCAACAAGATCAGCGGAGGGGTCAAGGGCGGCCAGAAGCTCTGCGATTGACAGACCTGTCTGCGGCCGCGACCGGCGGAGACCTCGGTATCGGTGCGGCCCTCGTTAACGGCACGACCAGGTCGGTAACGGTGCGACGCTCAATATCGGCGCGGGCCCGGCGGTAGGGCCCTTAGGCCCAGGACGTGACCTGTCGAATCAGAAATAGCCGGAGCCTTTTGGCTTGAAGTGGGTGCGAGCCGTCTGCCGGGTGACCAGGATCAGGATGACCGCCGGTATCAGCAGGCCGAGGACGCCCGTCGCGTCGCCCTGGCCGAGTCGGCCGAGGGCGATCAGTATCCAGGCGATTTCCAATGCCACCACGCCGGTCCGCACCCGCCGACTTCCGTGGGCGATCCGCAGTGCCAGGAAGAGGCTGAGACCACCGGGAACCAGCTGGAAAAGAACGACGCCGAAGTTCTCGGCGGTCCAGCCGTAGCCGGCCAGAAAGGTCAGGCTCCACACCACGGAAAGGCCTGCCACGACGAACATCAGCACTCGGGCAGCACGTAATGACGAAGGGAGCGGGGTGGTGCGGGTGGCGGTCATCGTCATCCTTCGCTTCCGTTGGGCGTTTCCGCGCTGATCTCCAGAATCAGGTCGCCGATGGTCCGGACGTCGACGACGGCGCCTTCGAAGCGAAGACGCAGGCCGGTGAGACTCCCCTCGTGGAGGATGGGACGCTGGTCAGTGAGCCTGCGCCGCACCGCGCTGTTCAGCGGCTCGTGTCCCGTGTCGTCGACCAGGCAGGCCACCACGTCACCGGTCAACAGCACGGCCTGAACCGCGCCCGGTACGGTAAGCGCGCTTTCGCCGGGGTCGGCGTCGTAGCGGCCCGATTCGACGCGGAGCGTCCTCTCATATCCCGCCCAGAGCTGGATCGCCGGGCCCTCGTCGAAGGTCAGTTCCACCATCTGGTCCTGCGGGATGCCGTCGGCCTCATCGACGTAGAGCCGGCGGATCGCGGTCAGCCGTCTTCCACGCACGGCCCACACTTCGGCGGGCAGATCCGCGCCATCCGGATATGCGCGCCGTTCGAGAACGTCCAGGTATTCGCGGGCTGTTTCGCGGGCGGTCGTTGCCGTGGTGGGATGCCGCGCGATGCAGAGCAGATATGCGGCGGCGTCCATGGCGCCCACCATTTCCAGATGGGTGACGAGGCCGTTCCCCGACTCCCCCAGGTTCGGGACGAGTGCGGCCAGAAGCCGGAAATAGCGCTCCCGGGCCTGCGGCATGGGGGCGTCCACCAGCCGTTCGCTCAGCCATTGGCTGGCCTGCCGGGCCAGCGTGGGCACCTCCGCCCGCAGCCAGCCGCGGGCGAACGTCCGCATGGGCTCGATGTCCGGGACCCGCACACCATCACCGGCGGCGAGTGCTCGGGCCTCGGCGATCCCATCGCCGGTGACGTCGCGCAGTGTCGGCATCGTCCGAGGCAGATACGGCAGCAGTCGCGGCCATGTGTGCTCGATGGCCGCGAGCCCGGGAGCCGTGGACACGTGTTCGTCCAGGCTGGCCGAAGAGGGGTTGGCCACGGCGTGCGCGCGGCAGCGGTCGAGGACGTCGAGCGCGCGGTCGACCGTCTCCGCCGTCGTCGCGAGCCGCTGCGCGGCCTCCATGCGGAGGCCGGCATCGGTGCGGTCCCAGGGGGTGGCGACACCGGCCAGCCCGCCGGGAACGAGCTCGTCCATATCCCCAGCCTCCCAGGCCGCCGCCCACAGACGGCCGGCGTTCAGAAGTGTCCCCGTTCCTGCGCTCGCCGCAGTGCCTCGGAGTCGTAGGTCTTCCCGTCGATCTCCAGCGGAATCTTGGAGTCGATCAGCTTTTGCAGTTCGGCCGGATTGCGGAAGAGGTCATTGGCCCTGCCATGACTGTTCACCACGAACTTGGGCTGCCCACCGGTGTCCGTGGCCCACCGCGAGTACTTCGGAATCTGGCTGTCGCTCGTCAGGGTGCCTAGGAAAGCGTTCATGCCATCTTTGACCTCGTTCAAATGGACCACGCCGTTGGCGTCCACATAGGCGACATCCGCGTCGACCCCCTGGGGGAACGTGACCCGGTGCCCGCCTCCGAAGTCGATCGTCCCCTTACCACCGATGGCCACCTTCGTTCCCGGCTTGGCCTGGCCCGAATCGACGATGTGCCGCGCGCGGTTCACTTCCGCGGTCAGCGAGGGCAGCGCACGGTGCTCGGCGTCCAGCCGCTCACCGCTGGCGTTCTTCAGCTTCGCCATCGTCCCCTGGAAGGACGGGGCCGTGATCCGGCCGTCCTTGGAGAGCGCGGCGAGGTCGTCGAGAGCGCTCTTGATATGCGGTGCCTTCGCCGGGTCGTCGGCGTGCTCAAGGGTGCGCCGCAACGCGTCGAGGGAGTTGGTGTCGGTGTCCTTGATGTTCTTGAGCAGTGCGTCGGCCTGCTCCTGGCTCAGCCCGAGCTGCTTGAGCCTCGCGTCGAGCACGACCTTCTGCGCGCGCCCCGCCTCACGCCTCGCCTGCTTGGCGCTCTGACCGGCGGGGCACATGGCGGTACTCACCACGACCACGGCCCCGGCGCGCCCATAGAACGGACGTCTCAGCGGAAGGCCGGGCGGTCCCAAGGCGACGGGACAGCCTTGTTCTCTCGCTTTCCGCTCGGCGTCGTCGGCCTTCTTCCGGGCGTCGTCGGCCGCTCTTTGCGCCCCGTCCAGATCGCCTTTCCGGGCGAGTTTCTCGGCCTCGTCGGCGGATCTCTTGGCATCGTCGCCCAGGTTCGGCGCCTTCGGGCCGCCCGGGCCGTCCCGGCCGTTGGGCGCCTTATTCAGCTTATTCAGCTTGTTCAGGCCCTTGCCGCCGATGACCGAACCGATGATGCCCGTGGTGCATCGGCCGGCCTCCTCGGCGCTCGAGGTGAAGTTCCGGCAATGCTTGGTGACGTCGTCCCAGATGGCCTTGAGCGAATCCTTGGGGTTCGTCACGAGATTCTTTAGACCGCCCCAATTGCTTTTGAAGCCCTCATGGCTGCAGATGTGGACGAGGCACGCGACGAACGCGCCGCCTTCATAGATGCCGACTCCGGCATCCCATACGCCGAGACCTGCTCCCTTGAAGAAGTTCCCGGTCCCGGACACGGCGCTGGTGACCCCGTTCTTGGTGTGGCAGAACCCCTTCTGGAACAGGTTCCCCTTACAGCCACCGCCCCCGTCGTCTCCGTCGTCATCGGACCGGTCGTCGTCGCCTGCCTGCGGACGCCCATTCCCGGGTTCTCCGCAATCCGCGCCGCCGAGTGCCTTGCATATGACCGTGCCCGTTCTGGAGAGAATGTTTTCGGGAATATCGGCGATCACCATGGCCGAGATGATTCCGGCCACCACGGCGAGCAACGCGGCGTATTCGAAAAAGGACGCTCCCCGATCGAGCCGGCGCCTGGCACCCCTGCGCCAGAAGTTCATCGCACCCCCGAGCATTTGCGTCCCCGCCCGTTCGTGGTCCGGGAAGCACCAGATTCACACGGACGCTGCCGATGCTACGGAGACCGCCCGGAAAGCGCATGAGCCTCAGGGCCCAAAGAAGACCCAAAGTCGCAGCCGCCGAATCCGTTCCGGTGGGCATTCGAAGGAGCCGTGGGGGACGCCGGGCGCGGGGCGCCGCTCAGCCGCCCGCGCCGATGATGCCGATCAGGGTTCCGGCCAGCATGAACGGCCCGTACGGCAGTTCCGACTTCCACGACTTACGGCGAGTTAGCACCAGGCCGACGGCGACGACCCCGCCCAGCAGGGCACCGGCCACGAGCCCGGTGAGCCAGGCGTCACCGCCGAGCCAGCCGAGATAGAGGCCCAGCACGCCGGACAGTTTCATATCCCCGCGGCCGATCGCCTGCGGCATGAAGAAGTGCTGAAGGAAGTAGATGACCCACAACGCCGTCATCCCGATGACGGCATGCACGAAATGTGAGACGCCGTCGTCGACGAAGGGCACCGCGACCGCGAGCAGCGCCGGGCCGATTCCGTACGACGGCAGCGTGAACAGGTCAGGGAGCCGTTTCACCGCGAGATCGATGACGGTCAGCAACGTCCCGACGGCCCCGAAGTACAGATAGGCGGGAAGGATCGGCGAGGCGCCGAACCGCCAGCCCAGCGCAGCGCAGACCAACGCGGTCGCCACCGCGGTCGCCGTCCGGCGCCTCCGGGTCAGCTCGTCGAGGTACCGTTCGGACAGCGGGGCGAGAAACCAGCCCGCGACCAGCCCGGCCGCCGCCACCAGCGGGATCACGAGGACGTTCATCCGCGCAGCCCCGTGAGCGATTCCGGCACCAGCGACTCCGGCGTCAGCGTGAGCGGTTCCGGCATCAGGTGGTCGTGCTCTCGTTGTAAGGCCGCACGAACGCGATCGGGCCGCGCGACTTGTAGTCGCTGTACCGGACGACCGCGCCGGTACGCGGAGCCTCGATCATGATCCCCTTCGCCGGGTCGACCACCAGCCCGACGTGTTCCGGGCCGCGCGGACCGGGACGAAAGAACACCAGATCTCCTGCCTTGACCTGGCCGGGCGGAATATGCCGTCCGTGCCTCACCTGATCGTAGGTGACCCGCGGGATCGCGATGCCGGCGGCGCGGTAGGCCATCTGCGTCAGCGAGGAGCAGTCGCAGTTGGCCGGGGTCGCGGACGCCCGGCTCGCGTTGGTGCAGGTGCCGCCCCACTGGTACCAGGTGCCGAGCTGGGCCATGGCGAACGCGATCGCCCGTTTGATCATTTCGGGGGTGCCGGGCGGCAGCGGGCCCGGGTCGGGCAGCGGCCCGTTGTTCCACAGCCCGTAGGGAAGGCCGGTGTATTTCTGCGAGTCCTCCTTCGCGACCAGCCGGATCTTGAAGAGCTTCGACAGCCGCTCGCGATTCCCGTTGGGTGCCGCCCTGACCTCATTCCCCTGGGCGTCCTTGCAAGTCAATCCCGCCTGGAATGGCGAGCCACCGCCGTCCGGGAGGCCCTCCCCCGCCGCCCAGAACGGCGTGCAGGTGGGCGGGACGAACTTGGCGATCGCCGTCGCGCCGGCCTTGCGCCCGATCCCTTCCTCGCCGCTGCCGTCGGTGCAGAGATTGCGGCGAGCGCGCAGGTCCTCCTTCTCCTGGAGGGTCAGTTCGTCCTTGCGCTTGAGGTCGCAGTACCTGCTGGAGACATCGGCCTTGGCCACGTATCCGAGCATGCTCGTCTGGTGCACCTTGCCGACAAGGTCGGTGTCGTTCCTGACGGCGTACTTGCGCGCCGCGGTCGTCGCATCGGCGCCCGTCGCCCAGTAGCCGATCATGTCCGGCGCGACCCCGTTCAGCGCGAGTGTGACCGCCTCCTCGCGCAGTGGTGCGAGCGCGCCGAGCGCGGCGGCGTCCGCTCCTTCCTGCGCCCTGGTCCGCAGATCGTTCATATGCGTGATCCGGAAGAACAGGACCGACACGAAGGACAGCGCGAGGGCGATGGCGACCATCAGGATCGTCGTGCCCGCGCCCTTGTCGTCGCGCCGCCCCGTCCGGCCGCGCGAGAACCGCTCCATCATCCGTTATCCCCGTGAAACCCCGTCGGCCTGTCCGGCAACGATCAGAAAATGCTTCGCGGAGAAGAATAAGAAATACCGCGGACCGAGGAACAGGGCCCTTGGGCCCAATGGTCACCAGTGGTCGCCGCCCGTCCGGAACCAATTGGCGATGAGCAGGCCGAATGCGGCGCCGAGCAGCACTTCGGTCACATACATCAGGGCACCGAGCCCGGTGGCCGCCATCGGCAGTCCGATGATCACCCCGGCGGGCGCGGCCAGCACCGGCACGAGCAGAATTCCGGCCAGCCGGTAGGCCCCCGCGGAACCGTCGCGATGGTAGGCGCCGGCGGCCACGGTGGCGAGCAGTCCGGTCAGGATGTGGGGCAGGTGCCCCCTCAGGATCTCGCCCAGTTCGTCGACCGGCACGGCCGCGTCGCCGGACGGCATCAGCCGCTGTGCGAGCAGCGTCCCGAAGACCCAGATCCCGAGGGCCACCGTCCACGAGATGAACAGGCGTGCGACGGCCGCACGCGTGCCGGCGGCTCTGCCGTCCGAGCGCGGCACCCAGGCCAGCGGCTCGGGTTCGGTGTCCCGAGCCGGGCCCCGCCGCTTCGAAGGAAGGTGGGCCGAGCCCATTCCGAGCGGCCCTCGCGCCGGATCCTGCCAGCCGCGCCGATGCGGCTCCGCGGCGCCCCCGCCGGCCGCCCGTTCTCCGCTCCGCCCCTCGGGAGCCGGCGCGCCATCGGAGGAGCCTGACGTGGATTCCCCGATGCCCATGGCGGAAAGGTAGGTCCGGCCGCGGCGGACGCCCAGGGTCCGCAGGCTCAACGGCGGGCCCTGACTCAGAAGTAGCCGCCGGCGCCCGCCGCTCTGCGCGTCCCCGAGAAGTGGCTCTTCACCGTGGACCGGAACAGCAGTACGAGCAGGACGATCGGAATGATCAGGTTCGGCAGACCGCGGGGGTCGCCCTGCCCGATGCGGCCCAGCGCCAGCAGGATGTAGAAGATCTCCAGGGCGATGATGCCGCGGCGCAGTCTCGTCCCGCCGTCCGGGATGCGCCGTGCGAGGACGAGGGTCACCACCGCGGGCGCCGTGTACCAGATCCCCGTCCCGACGCTCTCCGAGCTGACACCTTCGGCCACCAGGAGCGCCAGCGTGGTCAGGAAGGTGATCCCGGCCACCACGAACATCAGTATCCGTATCGCCTTCACAGGTCCGGGCATCACACCGCCTTCAGGAACGGCCGACGTAGGAAGAATGGCCGCAAGAACGAAGGCCCCAGACTATATAACAGTACCTCTATCCCGCAAGTAAATTAATGTGTCACGTTCACTTGAATGGGCCCCTTAATTGGGCCCTCAATTGGGCCCGCAGACCCATGCCCGAGGATCACCGCCCGCCTAGCCTCATTTATTCGGGGTCGATGCGGAGGTAGCCGAGGCATGGTGGGCTTTTGGACGAGAGCCGCCGACCGGCGGAGTGACCGGGGTGCGTCGTTCTTCGAATACGCGGCATTACTCGCGGTGGTCGCCGGGATCATCACCTCGATGTTCCTTGCCGAAATCCCGCAGACGGTCCTGTCCAGAACCGCGACGACGATCTGCAAGGCGTTCGGCGGTTCCGACTGCGGGGACCAGGGCAGCGGCACCCAGGCCGGAAACGACGAGGACCCGGGCGGGGACGGCGACGGCGACGGGGCCGACGGCGGATCGGACTGGGGTTCCCTCAACTGGCTCAAGGGACCGGCCAGCACGGCCTGGCAGATCGGCGACGCGTTCGTCGACGACATCACGGGCCTGATCGACCTCGTAAAGGACCCGAGCACCATCATCGACGCCGGTAAGTACATCTTCACCGACCCCCTCGGCGCGGCGAAACAACTCGTCTGGGACGACGAGACCCAGAAGCTCTTCGACAAGGGCGACTTCTGGGGCGTCGGCGGCCGCCTCGGCTGGAACATCGGCTCCTGGTTCATCCCCTACTACGACATCGGCAAGGCCGTCGGGAAAATCAGCAAGCTCGGGAAGATGGGCAAACTCGGCAAGGTCGCGAAGCTCGCCAAGGAGGCCGCCGAGGCGGCCGAACGAGCACGGAAGGCCGCCAAGGCGGGGGACGCCGACGGGGCCCGCAAGGCAGCCGAAGAGGCCCAGCGCAAGGCGGACGAAGCCAAGGAAGAAGCACGAAAACAGGGCTGCAAGGCGTTCGGCCTCGCACCTTCGAGACGGCACGGCTCCGTCCCGTCCGGCGCGTTCACCGTGCGCACGCGAACACTGGTCAGCGGCGTCCTCGCACTACTAGAAGGCGCGGACGACGAACCCTGCAAGAAGGCGAAAGACGCGCAGAAGGAAGCGGACGACGCCAAACGCAAGGCCGACGAGGCCGCGGAAAAGGGCCGGAAGAAGGTCGAGGAACGCCGCAAGGCCCAGGACGCGGCGAGGGCGGGCCTGAAAAAGCTCGGCCTCAGCCCCCAGGAGATCGAGCAGATCATCCAGGGCGCGGGAAAGAACACCCTGGTGCTCGACCGCTTCAACACGCTCTTGAGGAGGTCGGACCTGGACCAGGCCAAGCTCGCCAAGTTCGCGAAGGACCTCGCGAAGGCACGGGAGGGCGTGGACCCGGCGGACTGGGCCGGCCTCATGGCCAAAATGAACGAGGCAGGCGGCATCGCCGACGTCAGGAAGGCCAACCTCAAACTCGCGGAGAACGGCGCCGAGGTCAGCACGGTGGCCCGCATCATCCGTGAGGGCAGGAACGCGCCCGGCGCGAAGATCTACGCCGGTAAACGCTGGAAGAACGGCAAACCCGCCATCGAGCTCGACTTCGGGGCGGGCCGCAAGGTCCGCTTCGACGACATCCACGAGATCGACACCGCCTACATCGACCGCGCCGGCAAGGTCCACCTGGTGGAAGTCAAGAACACCATGAGGGCCCTCCTGGAGAAGACCCAGAAGAGCGACCAGCTCGAGCGAATGCAAGCTTGGGCGGGGAAAGGGACCGGCCGGCAATCCGAAATACACATCGAGTCCGCCGCGGACAAGCAATTCGCTTTCTATAAGGTCGACGGCCGAACCAGCCTGATCCAGAAGCTGGCGAACTCCGGCATGTCCGTTCGGCTCGGCGACAAGGTCTATACTCCCAGTGAGCTGCGCAAAGTCGCCGCGCAGGGAAGTTGGGACTAGTGATGGCGGACGACTCGGAAGCAAACTCCTGGCTCCCAGCGGGCTGGCACGAGCTCGGGTGGCCCTGGGACCTCACGTCCTCCTATCTGAGATTCCTCTATCTCGAGGACTTTCCACGCACCGATGCGCACATCGCGGAGGCTCTGGACGCGCTCCGGAGCGCTCTGGTGGCGAAGACCTCTGAACCACGGCTTGAGTGGTGGAGACCACTCGAAGACATGCTGCCCGCCGGCATGTGGACGGCGTGGGGTGTGCTGTTGCCACACCTCGTTTCCGATATGCCGCGCCTGTCCAGCATCAGTGAGGCAGGAGTCCGCAGAGTCGCCTGTGAGTTCGCACCACGGGCCGCGATTCCTCCCGAGATCGCCCGCAGGGTGGCGCCCGACCTGATGACGGGGTGGCTCGGCTACCTGAGCAGCCAGCTCGCCACAGACGCATTGCACTGGGCCGAGGACGCCCTGCGGAAGCGTCGCGAGTCACCACAGTTGACCACCTATATGGAACTGGTCACCGAATTCGCTCCACTGACGGAGGAAAAGGGCCTGAGGTATTCCCTGATAGCAGGCCTGGGCACCACAGGTCGGGAGTCGGCACTCCCCTATCTCGAACGGCTGACGGCACCCGAGTTCCCAGCCGCCGTACGCACGGAGGCCGAGTTGCAGGCACAGATAGTGCTGAACGACTTGATCAAAGATTCCGAGGGCGGCTGGATCTGAAAGGCCGGTGAACGGCGATGGGCGGACCGATCGCCGTCGGCCCGCCCATGGGTCTTGCGTAGAACGCGTGCTCAGCCTGCCGAGACGCCATTAATGCGGGGGAACTTGGCCAGTTGGACGCTGAACGAGGACAGGTTCGCCGGAAGCTGCACGACCGCCCAGAAGTCCAGGGTTCCCTTCGGCGCGACTCGGTCCTCCCCGGCCCACGTGCCCGCGGTGGGGGAGCACAGGCAGGCGGCCTGATCGTTGCCGGGCACGTCCGTGGGGTAGGTCGCCGCCTGGTACCTCCGCTTGCCGGATGTGTCGATCACACTCACGTTGTTGGCGAAGAACTGAACGATCTTCATCCAGCCGTCACCGTACTGCAGCTCACTCACGCTCGTCTCGGTCGTGCCGCTGTTCGTCAGCCTGTAGCCGAGAACTCCCAGGCCGTTGCCGATGGGCTTCACACCGGTGACCTGGGCACTGAAGGGCTGATCGTCGACCGTCAGGCTGACCGGACCCGCCAGGTTCGTGGGCGCTCCGGGAGCAGGTGTCTGAACGGGCGGCTTCGGACGCGCGAATATCACGGTCACCCGGCGGTTGCGGCGACGCCCTTCATCGCTGTCGTTCGCGTACTGCGGCTTCTTGGAGCCGTAGCCCTTCGCCTCGAAACCCACCCCAGAGCGGGTGACCAGCCCCTGCAGAGCCTTGGCGACATTGTCGGCCCGACGTTGCGACAGCGGCTCGTTGATGGCGTCGTTGCCGGAATTGTCGGTGTGCCCTTCGACCTGGACCTTGGTCGCCGGGGACTCGTCGATTCGCTTGGCGGCCTCCTTGAGGATCACCTGCGACTTGCCTGACAGTTCGGCCTTGTTCAGAGCGAACAGCACGTCCGCGCGCAGGTTGACCCGGAGGTTGTTTCCGTCGTCCTGGATCTCGTCGCTGTCGTCCACCGCCTCGGTGGAGGAGGTGATCACATGGCTGATCGGCAGGAGACCGGGCGACGGCGGCGAGATCTGCTGACCCGGCGGGGCGGTGGGCGCCTGGTCATTGATCTGAACGTTGGGAAGGGGTGCCGTATCCGGTGTGATCACCGTCGTGGTCTTGGCGCCGCCCGACGGAGCCGGCACCACACCGAAGAAGGTCGCCGACTCGCCAGGATTCAGGACACTACGTTGCGCCCCCCAGTTGTCCGATGTACATGCGCACTGACCGCCTCCTCGGTAGGGCAGCAGGACCCGTCGTGCGGCGGCGTCGATGATTCCGATCCCGGACGCCTGGTCCCTCCCCGTTCCAGAGTCGCGGGGAACGGCGATGTCCTGGACGGCGCGGTCGGCGGTGTAGTCCTCGGAGCCGCCGTTGGTGAACCGCAACTGCACGACCACGTCTTTTCCACCGAAGCGGTTGAGTCCGACCAGGTCAACTTTTACTTTGGGATCCATGAAGCTCGTCGTGGAAGCGATGGCGGGCCGGTCGTCCTTACCTTGGCCACTCGCCGCGATCTTCGTGGGAGCGTTCGACTTGCGGGCCTCACCGCCCCCACCTGACGAACTGCACCCGGTGACGAGCACCAGGACAAAGCCAAGCGTCAGCACTGCCGGACTCGTTCGCACGTAGTCCTCCCACTCATCGCCCGAATCAGGTGGACGGCACGAGGGTAGTACCCGATAGCCAGAAACGAGGAAGGGTCTACGGACCCAATAGAGCACAGTGACCTTACCTCGGTGAAAGCGAACCGGAGGAGCGGCCAGATCGCCGCCCCTCCGCTGGGTATCGCCAGTTCACTTGATCTTCTCGAGGAGAGGCTCGAGCCTCTTCGTGACCTTCTCGCCCAGGTTGAACTGGTGCCAGACGCCGATCATGCCGGCGATCACGGCGATGAGGGCGGCGTACTCGAAGAAGCTCGCACCGCGGTCGAAGTCCTTGCGCTTCTCGAAGTAGGTGTCGACGCGGTCCTGCAGGAAGAGAGAAGTCGTCACGTAGATGGGGACGAGTAGATTCATTTTGTGCCTCCCGTTTTTGCCCCGCCTGTTTACTGAGGACTAATTTACGGAGAGGCAGACCACGCTCACAGGGCCCGTAAACCCAATTCAGCGAGGTCTTCTCGTTGGGGCCTGGGGCCCTGCCGCTGGGCCCGCGGCTGGGCCCGCCGCCCGGCCCGCTGATGGGCCTGCCGTTGGGCCCGGGGCATCCTGCTCGGTTCCGAGCCAGCGGGCGATGGCGGCGCCCCGGGAGGTGACCGCGAGCTTCGCGTAAATGCGGTTGATGTGGTTCTTCACGGTCTTCTCGGCGAGAAAGAGCCGCTGGGCGATCTCACCGTTCGAGCAGCCCTGGCTGACGAGCTCCATGACCTCGAGCTCACGGCCCGACAGCCAATGGTCCTTCGCCACGTCCGCACTCGTCCGGGCCGGTTGCCCTTGTTGCCCCTGTTGCCCTTGTTGCCCGTCCCGTCCGGCGGGCGCGGGGAACTGGCCCGCACTGCCATGACCGGCCGCCTCGGAATCGGACGGGTTCTGCTCGCGCAGGGTTCCGACAAGGTAGCTCGCGACGGCCGGCGAAATGGGATTGCCGCCGTTCGCCACGTCCTCCACCGCCTTCAGGAGTTCGTCCGGTGAGAACGTGTCGTGCACCAGATACCCGGAGGCCCCGTTCGCCAGTGCCGTGCGGATCACTTCGGGGGCCGAGGTGTAGGTGAGCATCAGAACCGGGGTGTGCCTGGAGATCACCGCGGCGGCGTCCATTCCGTTGAGCAATGGCATCCGCACGTCCAGCAGGGCCAGGTCCGGACGGAGCAGATCCGCCCTCTCAATGGCGCTCTGCCCGTCCCCCACCTGCGCGACGACCGTTATGCCCGCGGCCTCCAGCATGGAGGCGAGTCCGGCTCGGACCACCGGGTTGTCATCGGCGATCAGGACTTTGATCCCCGTCATCTCACCCCACCTCCGCGAGGTCGTTTCCGGACGCGCCGACCGGTGCCTCGACCGGCAGCCGGAGCACGATCGTGGTTCCCACACCCGGTTCGGAGCCGACGACGACCGTGCCACCGGCCCGTTCCGCTCTCTCACGCAGGCCGATCAGGCCGTAGTGGCCCTCCCGCGCGAGCTTCTCGACGTTTTCGAGCCGGAATCCCCTGCCGTTGTCGCGCACCGAGAGAATGGCCATTTGATCGTCACGGGTGAGCCGGACGTCCACCGAAGTCGCCGCCGCGTGCCGTTCTACGTTGGCGAGGACCTCGGAGAGGATCGAGAGCACCTCGGATCGTTTTCGCAGTTCCACGTCGATCTCGGGCTCCAGGTCGCACCGGACGGCGACACCGCTGGCGGAGGCCCATCGTTCGGCGGTCTCCCGCAACGCGCCGGCGAGCGGGCGCGTGAGATTGTCCGTGCGCATCTCGTCGAGGAGAGTGCGCGCCTCCCTGGACGCGATCGCGGTCGCGGAGGCGAGGTTCACGGCCTCCTCCAGCGCGCGTTCCGCGTCCTTGCGGACCCAGATCGGCAGCGCGGTGGCGGCCATCGCGATGCCGTGCAGGGTCTTGGCGAGCGAGTCGTGCATCTCCCTGGCCAAGCGTCCGCGTTCGTCAGCGGCCGCCGCCCGCGCCTCCGCGCGGGCCCGGGCCAGCGCCTCGCGTGTCTGCTGGTCGAACAGGCGGCGCATGGCCACTCCGGCGTAGCCCGCCAAGGGGTAGTAGACGGGCTGGCCCAGCACCGTCTGGAACGTCGCGATGTCGCCGCCAGTCTTCTCCAGCGTCAGCGCGAAGGCCGTGTAGTAGCCGGCGATCTGGAGGACGGAGATCACCAGCATGCCGCGCCAGCCGAACAGGAGCCCGGCGACGCCCGCCGTGGCGACCGTGGCCATCAGGAACGGCCCCGAACTGCCGCCGACGCCGAGCACGACGAACGACAGCGCCACGTCGACGATCGCCAGTGCGGGACGCCTGAGCAGCCAGGGGACGATCGTCCGCCAGCGCCTGGCCGCCTGCCAGGACACCAGGACGAGCAGCGCCACCAGCACGAACACCTGGGGGGAGATCCGGCCGGCGGGGATCAGGCCCAGGGTGATGGCGGCGATGAGCATCCGCACCTGCATCAGCAGGGAGAACGCGCTGCCGACTCGTTCGAGGACCATCTGCTCGTGCACCGTGCCCTCACGGGTTGCCGAGATCACCCAGACCTCCTCCGCCGGCCCCGATGAACATCGCCCCGGCCATGACCGCCAGCAGTGCGGGCAGCACCAGGAACGCGGTCACCGCGGTGATCTGCGGTGAGATCTTCTGCGCCTTCTGCTTCGCCCACTGGGCCGACTCCCGGCGCATGTCCAGCGCGATTTCGTTGAGCGCGGCCGACAGCGGCGCGCCCAGCTCCTCGGCCTGCAGGATCGCCGTGACGAACTGGCCGACGGCCTGCGAGTCGTTCCGCTCGCGCAGGTCCTCGAAGGCGTTCCGGCGCGGCGTCCCCAGGTCCATCTGGCGCAGCGCGATCGTGAACTCGTCCGCGAGCGGGCCCGGCATGCTCTCGGCGACGCGTTCGAGGGCGTGCCGGAAGCTCAGCCCGGCCGCCACGGTCACGGCCAGCACGTCGAGGAAGTCGGGCATGGACCGCTGGATCTGGTCCTGCCGCCTGCGCATCCTCGCCCTGATCATGCCCTCGTGCTGGAAGGAGCCGAGCAGGCACGCCGACCCGTACAGCATCTCCCCCTGCAGCATCAGCAGCACGCTGGGGACACCGAACAGCACCACGAACCCGGCGGACTGCCGGCAGTAGGACTCGTAGGTCATCCCGCCGGGACGGCCGGCCTGCTCGATCCGCTTGAGGATCTTCGTCCGCTGCGGGGCGAGGAGTTCCTGCGTCATCCTGGACAGCGGGGCACCGGCCCGGTCGGCGATGCGCACGAACACCGACAGGTCGTTCCTGCGCTTGGGCGCCTGCGGGATCGCGGAGATCGACACCTGCTCGGCCGCGCGGACGAGCTGGAAGCCCCGGACGCCGAGCAGGACGCAGACGGCGGCGCCGAGTCCCATGAGGTAGGCGGTGAGCACCGGCCTCAGACCTCCACCCGGGTGAGCCGACGGATGATGAGGACGCTGAGCGTGAACGCGACCGCGGCCACGGTGAGGATGACCTGGCCGATGACGTTCTCGCTCATCGCCTGGAGCGACCCCGGCATGATCATGTTCAGCATGACCAGGCCGCCGACCCCCATGGCGCCGACCGCGTAGTTGGTGACGACGACCTCACCCATGATCGTCTTGATCTGGCGGTGGATCTCCTTGCGCTCCTCGAGGGTGTCGGCGATCGTCCGGAGCGAGGTGACCAGCGACCCGCCGGCCCGGGCCGACACGACCAGGGTGGACACCAGCACCGCCAGCTCCCGCGACGGCATCCGGTCGGCGAGGTCCCTGAGCGCCTGTTCGACGGGCTGCCCGAGACGCAGCGCGTCGGAGGTGCGTTTGAGCTCGCCGCGGGCGGGATCGTCGAGCTCGTCGGCGGCGAGTTCGAGGGCGGTGCGCAGCACGAGCCCGGCGCTGGTCGCGTTGGACAGCACCCGCGCCAGCTCAGGGAGCTGCGCGACGAACGCGTCGCGGCGCCGCTCCTCCTTGCGGCGCAGGTAGGTGAGCAGGAGGAACACGACCCCGATCGCCGCGGCCACGCCGAACACAGGCGCCATCCAGGAGCCGAGGACGAACACGGCCGTCCCGCCGCCGACGGTCGCGATGAAGGCGAACGTCGAGACCTTCATCCGGGAGCCGGACGCGACGATCCGGCGGTCGATCGCCCTGCCCAGCTCGGTCCTGCGCAGCGCCCGGTCCAGCCGGTCCAGCGCGCCGGAGGCGACCCGCTCGCCGTCGTCCAGCGCGCCCCGCGCGCTGAGGATCCGGCGCTGGTTCACGCCGCGGAAGTACTCGTAGAGGCCCCACGTGCCCAGGGCGAGCACGACCGCCAGGCAAACGAGGATGACCGGCAAGGGAATGTTCATGTGACCCCCTGGAACGTCGCCGACGGGTCGCCGGCCCGGAAGGGTTCGGGAGTCTCCAGCCCAGCGCCGAAGAGGCGCTCCTGGAGGGTCTCCGGGAGCGCGGAGCGGCGGACCCGCCCCCGCACGATCCGGTCGGCCTTCAGCGGCTCGGGCTCGAACCGGTAGACCGGCTGGAGCCTGAACTGCTCCTGCCGGCGGGAGGCGACCACGGCGATCTCGCCGATGCGGCGCGACCCGTCGGCCCCGCGGTTCAGATGGACGATCACGTCGACGGCACTGTTGATCTGGTCGCGGATCGTCTCGAACGGCAGCTTCACCTCGCTCATGCTCGCGAGCGTCTGCAGCCGGTAGATCGCGTCGTCCGCCGAGTTGGCGTGCACAGTCACCATCGACCCTTCGTGACCGGTGTTCATGGCCTGGAGCATGTCGACGGTCTCGGGCCCGCGGACCTCGCCGACGATGATGCGGTCGGGCCGCATCCGCAGGGCGTTGCGGACCAGGTCGCGGATGGTGATCTGGCCGGTGCCCTCGATATTGGGCGGACGGGACTCCAGCGAGATCACGTGATCCTGCTGGAGCCTGAGCTCCGCCGAGTCCTCGATCGTGACGATGCGCTCCCACGCCGGGACGAACGCCGACAGCGCGTTCAGCATCGTGGTCTTGCCCGTGCCCGTGCCGCCGGAGATGACGACGTTGAACCGCGCCTTCACGAACTCGGCGAGCAGCAGGCCGGCGGACGCGTCCACGCTGCCCATCTGGATGAGGTCGTGGATGGTGAACGCGCGCGGGAACCGGCGGATGGTCAGCACCGGCCCGACCAGGGACAGCGGCGGGATGATGACGTTGACCCGCTCCCCGCTCGGCAGCCGCGCGTCGACCATGGGGCTGGACTCGTCCACCCGCCGGTTGACCTGGGCGACGATCCGGTCGATGGTCTGGTAGAGCTGGTCCTCGCTGGCGAACGTGCTCTCGATCCGCTGGACCCGCCCGGCGCGCTCCACGTAGATATCGTCGGGGCCGTTCACCATGATCTCGGTGATGCCGGAGTCGGCCAGCAGCGGCTCCAGCACGCCGAGCCCGAGCGCCTCGTCGACCACCCTGCGGATCAGGGCGGCGCGCTCCCGGGCGGACAGGACGGGGCCCTCCCTGCTGATGAGGTGGTCAGTGACCTTCTCCAGCCGCGCCCGCCGCTGCGGCAGGTCGAGCGCGGCCATCTCGTCGAGGTCGACCTCCTCCAGCAGCCGCGTCCGCCACTGCGCCACACCCTGGGCCACATCGCGCCGCTGGCCGGTGCGGTCCTGCTCAAGCCGATCCCTGAGTCCCATTCCTCATCCCAGCGGCATCTCGACGGTGCGGTTCATGGTGAAGTCCAGCGGGATTCCCTTGACCAGCACCGGCACCTTGGCCTGGACCCGGCAGACGACACCGCCGTCCCGCGCTTCGGAGGTCACCTTCTTCTCGTTCAGCCAGCCGGGCATGGCCGCCATGGCCGCGCTCTCGCAGGCGCCGGCGTCCTGCCGCTGCGCGGCGACCCGCGCCCCGGTCCTGGCGGCGTTCTCCACCCGCTCGACGGTCATGCCGACCAGCAGGAACTCCAGGCAGAAGAAGATCACTACGAGGATGCTCGGCAGGACGCCCGCGAACTCCAGGGTGACCCCGCCACGGTCGCCGGCCGCGATCCGCCCGGACCTGGTCTCCCCGGACCGCGGCGCGTCGTCCGGCGCATCGTCCAGCGCGTCGCCGGTCATGGCGCGCCCTCCCTCACGATCTTGGATTTGGCGGTCATCTCGAAGGGCGTGTGCCAGGAGGCGAGGACGGCGGGCGCGTCGATGCTGACCACCGCGTATCCGTCCACGACGCTGATCCGCAGGTGGTCGTCGGCGTCGAACATGCCGGGTATGCGCTCCTGCGTGCGGCGCCGCACCTCGGCCCGCGCCTGCGGGGTCTCGTAGCCGAGCACGGCGACCGCGCGCGCGGCCTCGTTGGCGGCATGGCCGGTGTACATCGAGGTGAGGCCGAGGAGGACGACCTCCCAGGACAGGATGATGAGGAACACGATCATCGGGAAGATCCCGGCGAACTCGGTGAGCGCGACGCCCCGGTCCCGGTCTCCCCTGTCCTTGTCGCCCCGTCCCCTCCCCTTGTTCGGGCCGGCCGCGGCGGCGGCCCGTGCGTCGACGATCCCGGCCTCGATCGCGATCTGCCCGATCGCCCGGCGGAACGCCGAGTTCTCCACGGCCGCGGGCGACCCGGTGTTGGCCGCCTCCTCCAGCCCGCGGAAGACGGCGGGGACGGCGGCCTTCAGCATCGGCAGGCCGAGCACCTTGCGCGCGAAGTCCGGCTGCACCTCGTTCCTGCGGTCCTGGCGGACGAGCACGACCGACAGGTCGTCGGGCTTGCGCAGGTTGAGCCGGCCACAGAGCGCGACGAACCGCTTCACCGCGCGGATGGACGGCAGATCGGGGGTGGCCGTCACGAGCAGCCTGTCGGCGATCTCGATCGACATGGCGCTGCCGTCGGTCAGGAACGCGCCGCAGTCGACGACGACCAGGTCGTAGCGCGAGCGCAGCGCCGCGAGGATCTGCCGGGCCGCCTTCGCGGTGATCTCGTCGGCGCGCTCCCCCTCGGCCGGGGCCAGCAGGGCGTGCAGCCCGTCCTGGTGGACGTAGAGCGCCTCGGCCAGGGTCGATCCGTCCAGTTCATCGGCCGCGCCGATCAGGTCGGCGATGCTGCGCCGGTGGGTGATGTCGAGGTAGCCGGGGACATCGCCCTTCTGCAGGTCCATGTCGACCAGGCACACGGTCTGCCGCGCGGCGAGCGCTGCGCCCGCCAAGTGGACGGCCAGCGTCGTGGTCCCGGTGCCCCCCTTGGCACCGACCACGGCGACGAGGCGTCCGGACCGGCCAGGGACGGCGGACACGCGGGCCGGGTCGATGTGGCGCTTGACGCTACGGGCCCAGTCGGCGGCCGCCTCGATCCGGTTCTGCAGCTCCGACAGCGCCGGCTCCCGCGAGATCACGCCGCGGGCCCCCACGGACATCGCCTGGTGGTAGGTCTCCGCGGACTGGTCCGCCGAGATCAGCACCAGTCCCAGCTGCGGCTGCCTGCGGGTCAGGTCGCGGATGAGGTCGAACGCCGGAAGCCCCGCGATGTTCTGGTCGATCAGGACGACGTCGATGGCCGGGACGCTGTTCACGGCGCCCGTCACGTCGTTGGACGAGCGCTCGACCGCGACGATCTCGACACCGGCGAGCTCGCCCAGCTGCGTCCGCAGGGCGTCGACCATCCCGGCGTCGGTGACGCCCAGCAGGATTCGGACCTTCATGCGCTCACCTAAATCGACGGGGTCGCCTGGCAGACGGGACCGAGCTTCGGGGACTGCGGCTCGCCCTGGCGGCTGATCAGCGCGAGCCGGACCTCCTGGGCGAAGCTCTCGGCGTGCGTGAGCTTCAGGCTGTCCTCGGCGCTCAGCACGAAGGTGATCGGCACGACCTGGTCGACGTCGTTGGCATTGGCGCCCTGCTGGCTCTTGAGCTGCCCGACCTCCTTGACCAGGGCCCTGCTGATGATCCGCAGCGCGCAGGCGCGCTGCCGGTTCTGCTGCTGTTCCTGGAAGGTGGCGTAGATGTCGACCGTCATCCCGGGCCTGACCTGGCCCGCGACTCCGGTCTCGGCGTTGATGAGGCTCGCGATCTCACGCTGTCCCGGCTGAAGTGTGGGACGGTCGGTGAGCATGCCCTTGTCCACATAGGCGCCCTGCTGGATGTTCGTCACGGCGGCCTTGCCGTTGAGCTGCTTCGCCTCGGTGAGCATCGACGCCGACGCCCATTTCGACGGGATCCTGGCCTTGCGGACCATGCTCCCGTCGATCGGGCTGAAGGCGCTGACCGGCTTGGTGAGCTGCAGTACCTGGGTCATCTGCCCGACCTCGGCACGCACCGAGCCGACATATCCGACCACACTGACGAACACGAAGACTGCGCCGAGCACAGCCAGAATCATCAGCAGAACTCCACGTCGCTGGCGCGGATTCATGGAACTCCGTTCTCGATCCAGGGGGTAGGGGGAGGGTTCTAGGAGGAACGGTCCTGGGGGTGGAAGGCGACCGTGCCGGCGCGGGGCCATCCGTCACCGAAGGTCACCTCGGGCGCCCGTCCGAGCGCGGGATCCGGGGTCGCGGCCTGCCGCGACGCGGGCTCGGGGAGCCGCTCCGCGATCTCGTCCGCCTCCCCGTTGCGGTGCGCCCGGCCGGCCCCGGCCCCGTTATGGGCTCGTCCGGCGGAAGGGGACGGTTGCGGAGCCGTCGGTTGGGGTGCGGTCGACCGCGGGACGGGGATGACATCCGGACGCGTGGGCGGATCCTCCGAGCCGCCGCGGCCGTCGTCATAAGGAAGCGATTCGGGCTCGCGCTCAGACGCGGGCAAGGGCTCAGGCACGGGCGCGGGCTCAGGCTCAGGCACGGGCGCGGGCTCAGGCACGGGCACGGGCACGGGCCGTGCGTCCGCCTGCGCCATCAGGCAGAGCGGGCACTGCGGCAGCGCGATCGGCTCACCGCACCATCCGCACGACCGAAAGACGCACCCCGACAGGAGCATTTGCACTGCCTGCGGATGGCCGCTGAACGCGACGAACTCGACGTATTTCTTGGTGCCCCAGTACTCGGCGCCAAGCGGCTGGGGCGCGATCATCGTCGCCGAAACCGCCGCGACCGCCGGCTGCAGTTTGTGCCGCAGCCATTCGGTGTCACCGTTCATGTCGCTGAAAAGCAGCAGCACGGGATCGGTCGGTCGTGTGCCGGAAGGCGGCAACGGTTGCACCGCGGTGATGCGGTGCACTCCCGCACCGGGTCCGGCCGTGACCGCGAAGGCCCCGCCCGGCAGGTAGGACGAGACGTGTGCGCCAAGCGAGGTTCTGATGTGCTCCAGGCCGGCGACGCTGTTCACCCAGGCGCCCGCGTAATGGCTTTCGCGGAGTCTGTGGGCGAGGCTCACGAGCACGGCGGGCCGCATATAGGACGACGCGAACGTCAACTGGTCGGCGACCAGCGAGAGCGCGATCGGCGGCAGGTCGAGCGCCACCCCGGCGATGCGGTCGGTGAGCAGGGCCGCACGTGCCAGCCGGACGAGCCGGCGCGTGCGCGCTCCCTTCCACTCGGGGTAGATCACCAGAACGGCTCCCCTCTGCCGCAGGGCGTACTCCATTTGGGCGATGAATGTGGGTGCGGTGTCCTCGTTTCCGTCGAGGACGAGCCGCTGGGCGACGGTGGTCCGCAGGATGCCGGTACTGGGAAAGTCACCGACGAGCACGACCGCCGTCACGGGTACCCCGAATGGTCTACAGGCATAATCTGCCGCCCCCTCCCGTCGCAGAACCAACGGATGATCATCCGTCGACAATCCATCTGACCCCGGACGTCGTCACCAGTCACCGCAGCCGTCAACGTTCGGGCAAACAACCCGGCACGCCGCGCTGAGCTGCACTAATGATGAGGATTGCTTTGTTCGACGCCACCTACAGTGCCCAAGTTCCCACGTTTGGACAACAAATTTACTGGATCGGCAGCATAGGCATCCTGACCTGCATTGACAATCATGCACCCACCCCCATTAAGCCGGACCGACGCCCTAAACTTGATGATCTGTCCCCATCATGACAGCGGATGGAACGGGCCAAAACATCTCTCCTCACCGACAGTGATCAAAACCGTGACTGCGAGCTGACAAATAGTGGTCAACGACCCGCCGGGGACCCCACTCACCGGTCGGCGAATTAGCGAGGAGACCTAGAAACGGTCACGCCCCGAAGCGCCGGCATCGAACCGAAAATCGGCGCATCGCCGATATGCCGGGCACGGCGGCGGGCGCGCGCTCCCCGGTCATGGCGCCGTCTCCGCCATGTCGACGGTTCGGCTCGCCGAACGCGCCACACTTGCGCGTGGCGCTCTAGAGTCTTCCTGTAGGCGGCCCCACTCTGGAGACGACGGCGATGACGCACCCATCGGACCCCGGTCACCCACCGCGCCCGCAGGCCCCAGGCCAGCCCGGAGCGGGTCACCCGGGAGACGCCTACGGCCCGCCGCCGCAACCACCGCACCCCGGCCCTCCCCAGCAGGGCCCACCACCACAGGGCCCGCCCCCGCCCGGCGCACCGCACCAGGGCCCGCCACAACAGGGCCCGGGCCAGCCGGGTCCCCCGCAGGGCCCAGGCCAGGGCCCGGTCCCGGGCCCCCGCCCGCCCGGCCCCATGTTCGGATCACCGGACCAGCAACAGGGCTGGACGCCCCCACCACGCGACCCGTCGAACAAGGGTGTCTTCGGGGCATTGTTCGACATGAACTTCGACCACATGGTCACGGCCAAGCTGATCAAGATCATCTACGCGCTGTCGCTGGTCCCGATCACGCTGGTGTCGCTCCTCATGGCGGGGTACGGGCTGGACTGGCTCGACCAGGGCTCGTCGTTCGGTTACCTGCTGCTGCTCTCATCCCCCTTCATCTGGCTCTTCCAGATCCTGGCGATCCGCACCCTGCTGGAGTTCGTGATCAACCAGTTCAAGATCAGCGAGTATCTGCGCATCATCAAGGACAAGGACTAGACGGGGCTGCTGGTGGGCGAGTTCGACGAGACCCGGCCCGGCGACGGGACGCCGCCGCAGGACACGCGCAGGGACGCGGGAGCCACCCGGCGCGAGTCACACGTGCCGGGGCAGCGTCCCGCGTTCGAGACGCGGCGGGACGCGGCGGCCGGCGGCGGATCGCTGATGCGGCTCCCGGCCGTGCTCGCCGAGCGGTACGAGGCGGTCGCCGAGCTACCGGTCCAGGGCGCCGAGTCGGATCTGCTGCTCGTCCGGGACGCGCGCGGCGACGAGTACGTCGCGAAGATCTTCCGCCGCGGGTACAGCGCCGACCGGGAGGTCTGGGCGAAGCTGCCCGCGCTGGATTCGCCGCACGTCCTGCGGATCCTGGAGACCGGTCACGCGGACGGGCGCGACTACGAGGTCGCCGCCTACGCGCCCGACGGCAACCTGCGGTCGCTGCTGCGGGAGGGCCCGCTGCCCGCGGATACCGCCGGGGAGTTCGCCGCGCAGCTCGCGGACGGCCTGACCGCCCTGCACCGGGCGGGCATCGTCCATCGAGACCTCAAGCCGGAGAACATCCTGGTGCTGGGCACCGCCCCGGTACGGCTGGCGATCGCCGACTTCGGGCTGAGCAAGGTGCTCGACCAGAGCGTGGTGTTCGCGTCGTCGTCGCGGACGCTGGCGTACGCGGCGCCGGAGTCGCTGTCCGGTCAGGTGTCGCCCGCCCGCGACTGGTGGTCGCTCGGCATGATCGTCCGGGAGCTGGCGACGGGCCGGGCCCCGTTCCAGGGGTTGAGCGAGACCGTGGTGGTCGACCATCTGGCGACGCGGCCGGTGAGCGCGGACGACGTCCCCGACCCGAGGCTGCGGCTGCTGTGCCAGGGCCTGCTCACCCGCGACCCGCGCAGAAGGTGGACGGGCGCGCAGATAAAGGAGTGGCTGGACGGCGCCTCACCACCGGTCGCCGAAGAGGTCGAAGAGAGCGTCCAGCCGGAGACGACCGGCGGGCTCCCGTTCAAGGGCCGCCGCTACACCCGCCGGGACGAGCTGGCACGCGCGCTCATCGAAGACTGGGACCACGCCGCCCGGTATTTCTTCGGACGCGGCGAGTCCGGGCTGGCGTGGCGGAGCCTGCACGACTGGATCGCGGAGATGCCCGACGACGACGGGCGCATCGATCTCGTGGACGGTCATCTCGCCACCCGCGAGCCGTCCGATGTGAAGCTCCTGCACCTGGTGCGCTGGCTGGACCCGGACCTCCCGCCCCACTACCTGGGCCGCCGGATGACGGCCGCCGATCTGCCGAACCTCGCCGCGCTCGCCGAGGACCGCCGCCACCCCGACCACCACCTCGCGTGCCGGATCGGCCGCGACCTGTGGAACGGGGGGCTGTTGCGGACGCTGGCCGGGTTCGCCGGCGGACGGGAACTCGTCCGCGTCGACGACCAGTGGCGCGCCTACGCGACGGCGTGGAACGAGCTGGCCCGCTGGCTGCGCTCCCAGGCCGTGACGCCCCCCGGCCTCGACGCACGCCTCCCGGACGCCGGCCCGGGCACCGGAGCGGACGACCCGCCCGTCGTCCTCCTCACGCTGCTCGCGCTCGCGGCGAGCCCCGAGCGGACCACGCGGCAGCTCGCCGACGGCGCGGCGCGGGCGCGCGCGTCCGTGACCGAGCCCCCGTCGTGGTTCGCCTGGATGGCGGACGGCGCGGGCGACGATCCGCTGCGCCTGCTCGCGCTGTCGCTGGCCGCGCCCGAGGCCGTCGTGGAGACCGAGACGCGGGCGCGTGACCGGCTCGCCGCCGAACGGCAGGACGAGGCGCTGCGCGCGCGGTGGGCGGACCAAGAGCGGCAACGGCTCGCCGGACGCGGCGCCGCCACCGCCCGCGCCGTCCTGTGGACCCTTCCGCTGCTGGCGTTCTGGCTGCTCGGAAGCTGGATCGTCGACACCCTGTTCGGCGCCGACGACAGCGGCTCCAGCACCGTCGGCGGGTTCCAGCGGTCGTCCGGCGCGCCGCTGGGGCTCCTGGTCACGGCGTCGTTGGGCGCGTGGGCGGTGCAGTGCGGAAGTGAGGTGCTCCTCGCGCGCACGCAAGGCACGGACTACCTGCCCGGCGGGCCGTGGTCCTTGTTCTCCAAGGTGCTCGGGACGGGCGGACGGATGCTGTCCAGGGTGTCGAAGGCGTCCCGGGGGATGTCGGGCCGGGCGGGACGTACCGGACGGCAGGGCTGCGGGGTCCTGTTCCTCGCGGGGATGCTTCCGCTGCTGATCGTCCTGATCCTGCTGGGCGCGGTGATGCCGCTCGGGACGCTGCTGTGGCTGCTGTTGATCGTCGTGGGCGCGTTCGCGCACGCCGTCATGGCGGGCATGCGGCTGCACAGATGGAAAGAGTCGCGAACCGGCAAAGGGAACGGCGGAGGGGACGGCGTGCACAGCGGGGGGATCGCGTGAGCAGCGGCGTCGAGGCGGAGATCGTCCTGGACATGGCGGTCGTCCTCACCCTGGGCATGAACCGCGTCCTCGGGCACGGCGCGGGGGTGGCTGGCCGGGGCGCGGAGGCCCTCGCCGCGCTCGCGGAGGGACGGGCCGAGGCCCGCGCGGCGGCGCTCGCCGAGGTCGAGACGCGGGAGCGGGCGTTGCGCGAGGTGGTGGCCCGCAACGCGCGCATCGCCGCGCTCGCCGAGACGCGCGACAGGCTCGGCGCCGACGTCGCGCTCCCGGCCGGGTTGCCGCTGGACGAACGTCCGGCCGAGGAGCTCACCGGCTGGTGCGCGGCCACCGACCGGCTCCTGGACGAAGCCGAACGCCACCTGTCGGAGCACCTGGCGGCGCAGGTCACCGCGCAGGTGTTCGCCGTCCCCGCCGAGGGCCTCCAGGCCGACACGGCGAAAAAACCGCCGAAGGCTGAAAAGAACGAAAAGGCAGACGTCCAGCGGAACCTCGCCCGGATCATGGCGCGTCTCCTCCCGGACGCGGCCGACGCGGAACGGCGGGCGGTGGCGGAGGCGGCGCGGCTGCTGGCCGAGCTCGGGACGCCGGACGAGGCCGAGGCCGTCCTCCACGAGGTGCGCCTCCGGATCCAGGACGCGAACCGCCGCACCGAGGAACGCCGGGAGGACGAGCGGCGCCGGGCCGCCGAACGCGACGCCGCCGAGCAGGCCGAGGCCGAGCGCAGGTACGTCCTCGACTCGATCACCACCGCGTTCGAGGACATGGGGTACGAGGTCCAGCCGGGTTTCGAGACCCTGACGGCGGACGACGGCACGGTGACGCTGACGAAGGGCGCCTGGCCCGACCACAGCGTCCGGATGCGAGTCGACGACGCGGCGCACGTGCGGGCGTCGATGGTGCGGGAGCGGCCCGCCGAGAGCGAGGACGACCGGCGTGTCGACGTCGAACGGGAACGGGAGTGGTGCGAGGCGTTCGAGGACGCGAGGACCCGCCTGGAAGCCGCCGGAATCCGCTCGGACGTGTCGTGGCGACTCGACCCCGGGGTCCGCGAGCTGCCGGTTTCCACCAGGTCACGGCAGACTAGGACCCGTGCGGGCCAACGCGAACGCAGCCGCGAGCGTCCCACATGACGCCTGGGAGGCCCGCGATGAGACGTGATGAGAGCGAGTGGAGCAAGCCCGATGAGCATTGAATCGCCGACACTCGGTGGGCGGCTGCAGGGCTGGCCGCCGTTCATCCGCGAGCTGGACGCGACCCTCTCGGTGCACTCGCAGTACGTCCTGTCGGGCAACCTGTACGACAGCTTCCTCGCGCCGCCGCTCGACATCGCCGCCGGGCCCGCGCGGCTGCTGCCGCTGCGCGAGCTGCTGTGGGAGACGCTGCGTTCCAGCGGCGCGTCCTGCATGATCGTGTACGACCCGGTGGACGGTCTCCAGGTGTATCCGGGCGCCGGAGACGAGATCGGGGACGAGGCGGCGCGGTCGGCGGAGCGGCTGCTCGGCAAGGTCAAGGCGGACGAGAAGCCGTCGCTGGAGGCGCTGACCCGGCATCTGGCGTCGGTGGCGCGGCCGAAGGAGAACATCCGCGCCGCGTTCGTGATCGACTCGGCGTCGCGGATCGCCCGGACCCCGACCGATCTGGAGCCGTCCGAGCGCGACTTCTTCCGGTTCTGCGCGAAGCTGTCGCGCAGCGCCCGGCCCGTCCGGGTGACGGGCCCGCGGCCGAAGCCGCTCTACAACCCGATCGTGTGGCTGGTGGAGCGGCCGGGCGACCTGCCGCCGTGGCTGACGACCGACAACGAGACGATCCGCGAGATCACGATCCCGCGCCCGCATCTCGGCGACCGGCAGGAGACGGCGCGGCTGCTGGCCCGCGCGTTCGGCGTCAGCGACGTCGGGGCGGACGAGGTCGCCGCCGCGGCGTGCGACGCGTTCGCCGAGCAGGCCGACGGCCTCACGCTCCAGTCGATGATCGAGGTGACGCGGCTGGCGAAGGAACGCAGCGTCGACCTGGCCGACCTGCCGGACGCCGTCCGCACCTACAAGCTCGGCGTGCTCGATAATCCGTGGAGCCGCGGCCATCTGCGGCGCCGGGTGCTGGAGGGTGAGAAGCGCGTCCCGGAGCGGGTGATCGGGCAACCGCAGGCCGTCACGAAGACGCTCGACATCCTCAAGCGGGCGGTGCTCGGCCTGTCCGGCGCGCAGGCGACCCGGTCGGGCAGCCGCCCGCGCGGAGTGCTGTTCTTCGCGGGCCCGACCGGCACCGGCAAGACGGAGCTGGCGAAGGCGATCACCGAGCTGGTGTTCGGGGACGAGTCCGCCTACCTGCGGTTCGACATGAGCGAGTTCTCCGGCGAGGGGTCCGGCGACCGGCTGATCGGGTCGCCGCCCGGATACGTGGGGCACGAGGCGGGCGGGGAGCTGACCAACGCCGTCCGCGAGGACCCGTTCCGCGTGATGCTGTTCGACGAGATCGAGAAGGCGCATCCGCGGATCCTGGACAAGTTCCTCCAGATCCTGGAGGACGGCCGGCTCACCGACGGGCGCGGCAACACCGTGCACTTCTCCGAGTCGATCCTGATCTTCACCTCGAACCTCGGGATGTACGTCCCGGGCCGCGACCTCACGACCCGGGACGCGGCCCCGTACGGGTCGCCGAGCCGTGTGCAGAACATCACACCGGGGATGCCGTACGACGAGGTGGAACAGCGCATCAAGGGCGCCGTCGCCGACCATTTCACCGAGGTGCTGAACCGTCCCGAACTGCTCAACCGGTTCGGCGACAACATCGTGGTGTTCGATTTCATAGCGGGCGAGGCCGCGCACAAGATCTTCGACCTCCAGTTCGCGAACATCTGCCGGCGCGTCACCGACGAGCACCGGCTCGTCCTCGCCGTGAAGAGCGAGGCCCTGCAGACGCTCCGCGAGTGGTGCACCGAGGAGCTGGACAAGGGCGGGCGCGGCATCGGCATGGCGCTGGAGTCGCACTTCGTGAACCCGCTGGCGCGCGCGCTCTTCAACCGCGACCTCGTACCGGACGAGAAGATCACCGTGTCGGGCATCCGGCGCGAGGGCAGCATCGTCCATCTGGAAATCCAGTGACGCCAGCGGAGACATCGTCAGGAACCTCCGCGGGGTCATCCGCGGGGACGCTGCTGCTCGCGAAGGCCCACTATCCGGTGACCACACTTGGCCCCGGAACCCGCGCCGGAATCTGGACGCAGGGCTGCACCCTCCACTGCAACGGCTGCCTGTCCCGCGACACCTGGGACGCCGACCCGCGCAAGGCCGTGCCCGTCGAGACGGTGCTCGGCTGGCTGAAATCCCTGCCCGGACGGGTCGACGGCGTCACGATCTCCGGTGGTGAACCGTTCCAGCAGCCGGCCGCGCTGGCGGCGCTCCTGCGGGGAGTCCGCGCATGGCGGGACGGCCACGACCATGAGACGATTGCATTGGACATATTGGTCTACAGCGGATATGTCTACTCTCGGCTCTCCCGCACCGCTGAGACGCGCGAGATCCTGGACATGTGCGACGCAGTGATCGCAGGGCCGTACGTCGATCGGCTCAACCCGGGGGGGCGACACTCCAGAGGCGGCTCTCTACTCTGGAGGGGGTCGGCCAACCAGCGTGTCGTGCCGCTCTCCCCGCTGGGGCGCGAGCGGTACGGGGCACTGGCCGACATCGGGAAGACTGAGGAAGTAACAGGGCCCCGAGTACAGGTGTCCGTGGACGAAGGGCCGGAGGGAAGGCGGGTGTACTACATCGGGATCCCGCGAAGGGGTGACATGGATCACCTCATGTCGAGTCTCGACCGCGCCGGGGTGCGCTCGGGGGATGTGTCATGGCGACCTTGAAATGTCCTGTCTGCGACGAACCGTTCCAGCCGGGTGACCTGCTCTGCATGAGCTGCGGGGCCAACCTGGCCCGCGCCGGCGGTGGCCAGCGGCAGGGCCCGGGCGGGTACGGCGACCAGCAGCCCGGCTACCCGCCGCCGGGCCCGCAGCAGGGCGGCCAGCCCCAGTACGGCGCCCCGCCTGGACCGCAGGGCGGCCAGCCCTACCAGCAGGCGCCCGACCCGTACCAGCAGCAGGCCCCCCAGCACCAAGCCCCCCAACACCAGGGCCCGCCCCAGCCGCCCGGCCCGCCCCCCGGGCAGTCGTCCGACCCCTGGGGGCAGCAGCAGCAACAGCAGCAGCCGGACGCGTGGGGCCCGCCGCCCATGCCCCAGCAGCAGACGCCCGATCAGCACGGCCAGCCGCATCACGCGCAGCCGCCCTACGGCCAGCCGCAGCAGGGCCAGCCGCCGCAGCATGGCGGCGGCCAGTTCCCGCCGCAGCAGGACCAGTGGGGCGCACCGCCGCAGCAGCCGCAACAGCAGGACCAGTGGGGCGCGCCGCAGCAGCAACAGCAGCCCCCGGTGCCCGACTACGGTCAGCCCGACCAGCAGTTCCCGCCGCCCGACCAGCAGTTCCCCCCGGCGGACCAGCAGTTCCCGCCGCAGGATCAGCAGTTCCCGCCGCAGCAGGACCAGTGGGGCGCACCGCCACCGCAGCAACAGCAGCAGGACCAGTGGGGGGCGCCGCAGCCGGGCCCCGGCGGCGACCAGTTCGGCCAGCCGCCGCAGCACGGCGGCCAGGGCGGGCCGCCGATGCCACCGCCGCACGGGCGCGAGGCGACGCTGCTGCCACCCGACCACAACCAGGGCAGGCAGCCCGACGGCACGGCGTTCATGTGCCCGTACTGCGAGGCGGTGCTGCCCAACCCGAGCGCCGCGCAGTGCGACTCGTGCCTGCGCCCGCTGCCGTCGAAGGGCGCGCCCATCCTGCGCGTGATGTTCCCCACGGGCGAGCTCAAGGTCTCCGTCGGGCAGCATCTGGTGCTCGGACGGGACGCGGGCCAGTCACCGGTGGCGTCCACGTTCACGCAGTACGACAACGTGTCACGACGCCATTCGACGGTGTGGCTCGACCCGTCCGGGACGGCGTGGGTGCGCGACGAGGGCTCCACCAACGGGACGTTCGTCAACGGCGAACGGCTCCCCCGCGGCGTGGAGGCCCCGCTCCGCAACGGCGACCAGCTCCGCCTGGCCGCCGACGTGACCGGCACCGTCCAGCTGAACTGACCGGTCCCCGAGCCGGACCGGAGACGAGCAGGCACCGGACACCAGCACGCAAAGGGGCGGCCCCGCGGTCATCGAACCGCGGGACCGCCCCTTTCGACGTCGAACCTGTCGCCTGACGTGTCGCCGGTCCTGCCGCCCGTTTCCGGGTCAGCCCGCGCGCTTGGAGCGGGCGCGGGTGCGCTCACGCTCCTTGGCGTCCAGGACGACCTTGCGGATGCGGACGGCACCCGGCGTGACCTCGACGCACTCGTCCTCGCGGCAGAACTCCAGCGCCTCCTCCAGCGACAGCAGCCGCGGCGGGGTGAGCCGCTCCAGCTCGTCACCGGTGGACGAGCGCATGTTCGTGAGCTTCTTCTCCTTGGTGATGTTGACGTCCATGTCGTCGGACCGGGAGTTCTCCCCGACGATCATGCCCTCGTACACCTCGGTGGTCGGCCCGACGAAGAACGTGCCCCGGTCCTGCAGGTTCGTGATCGCGTACGCGGTCGCGGCGCCCTGCCGGTCGGCCACCAGCGACCCGGACGGACGGGTCCGCAGCTCACCGAACCACGGCTCGTAGCCCTCGAACACGTGGTGCGCCATGCCGGTGCCGCGCGTCTCGGTCATGAACTCGGTACGGAACCCGATCAGCCCACGCGCGGGGACGAGGAACTCCATCCGGATCCAGCCGGTGCCGTGGTTCGTCATGTGCTCCATGCGCCCCTTGCGGACGGCCATGAGCTGCGTGACGGCGCCGAGGTGCTCCTCGGGGATGTCGACGGTGAGCCGCTCGACCGGCTCGTGCTTGCGCCCGTCGATGGTCTTCGCGACGACCTGCGGCTTGCCGACCGTCAGCTCGTAGCCCTCGCGGCGCATGTTCTCCACGAGGATCGCCAGCGCCAGCTCGCCGCGGCCCTGCACCTCCCAGGCGTCCGGACGCTCGGTCGGCAGCACCCTGATCGACACGTTGCCGACCAGCTCCCGGTCGAGCCTGTCCTTGACCATCCGCGCGGTGACCTTGGTGTTCTTCTCGCGTCCGGCCATCGGCCCGGTGTTGGTGCCGACGGTCATCGAGATCGCGGGCTCGTCCACGGTGATCAGCGGCAGCGGGCGCGGGTCGTCCGGGTCGGCGATGGTGTCGCCGATCATGATGTCGGGGATGCCGGCGATCGCGATGATGTCGCCGGGCCCGGCCTCGTCGGCGGGCTTGCGGGCGAGCGCGTCCGTCATCAGCAGCTCAGTGATCTTGACGCGGTCGACGCTGCCGTCATGCCGAAACCAGGCGACCTGCTGGCCCTTCTTGATCGTCCCGGCGTGCACGCGGCACAGCGCGATCCGGCCGAGGTAGCTGGACGCGTCCAGGTTCGTCACGTGCGCCTGGAGCGGCGCGTCCGGGTCGTAGGACGGCGCCGGGATCGTCTCGGTGATGACCGTGAACAGCGGCTCCAGGTCGGGGCTGGCGGGCATCTCGCCGTCGCCCGGCTTGTCGAGCGACGCCCGCCCGGCCCGCCCGGACGCGTACACGATCGGGAAGTCGATCTGGCCCTCGTCGGCGTCGAGGTCCATGAACAGCTCGTACGTCTCGTCCACGACCTCGTCGATGCGGGCGTCCGGCCGGTCGGTCTTGTTCACCACCAGGATCACCGGCAGCTTGGCCTCAAGCGCCTTGCGCAGGACGAAACGCGTCTGCGGCAGGGGGCCCTCGCTGGCGTCGACGAGCAGCAAAACACCGTCCACCATGGACAGCCCGCGCTCGACCTCGCCGCCGAAGTCGGCGTGCCCCGGGGTGTCGATGATGTTGATCGTCAACCCACCGTGCCGGACCGCGGTGTTCTTCGCGAGAATGGTGATCCCCTTCTCGCGCTCCAGGTCGTTGGAGTCGAGCACCCGGTCGTCGACGTCCTGGTTCTCGCGGAAGGCCCCGGACTGCCAGAGCATGGCGTCGACCAGCGTCGTCTTTCCATGGTCGACGTGAGCGACGATCGCGACGTTCCGGAGGTCGTCGCGCGTGGAGAAGGGCATGCGGGCTCGCCTTGCGTGAGAGTTCGGGATTCGCCGCCGACACGCGGCACGGCCCTATTCTACTTGGCCCCGCATACCACCCATCCCGGACCGGCGGCGCCGCCCCGTCCCGGACGGCCGTTCCCCTGGGGGCGGATTCGCCAACTTTGCTGATCCTTTGTAATCTGCCCGAGATCCGGTCGTCCGGAGCCCCACCCCCCGGGGCTGCGGCCGGAGCGCCGAATCTCCCGCCGACGGGAGAACCGGGGACCCACTCCCTCGGGGTGAATCGACGTACGTCGTAGGGCGACTCCTGGCCCGAACCCGTCAGCTAACCCGGTAGGCGCGCGAGGAGAGGAGAGCACCGGCTTGGCACCGGATCCCCACCGGCGGCGCCGCGTCACGCCCGCCGCCACGGCGACCATGCTCCTGATCGGTCTCGGCGCCGGCGCGCCCGCCGCCGCGAACGCCGCCCAGCCCTCCGGCCGCCCCGCGGCCGCCGCCCCGAGCCCTGCTCCCGCTCCGACGAGCGAGCAGGGCCTGCGCAAGAGCCTGGACGCGCTGAACGAAGAAGCCGAGATCCTCACCGAGAAGTACAACAAGACCCGCGTGGAACTCGGCAAGGCGCAGAAGGAGGAGCGGGCCGCCGCCCAGCAGGCCGCGACACTCCGCGCCGCCGCCGAACCGGCCCGGGCACGGCTCGGCCAGCTGGCCGCCGCGAACTACATGTCCGGCTCGCCCAACGCGATCTTCGGCACCGGCGGCTCACCCGACGGCCTGTCCGACAGCGCCTACCTCGCGCAGAACCAGGCCACCGCCATCCGGGCGCTACAGAAGCAGATCGACCAGGCCGAGACCGCCCAGCGCACCGCCCAGACGAAGATCACCCAGGTCAGGAAGGCCGCCGCGGACGCCGAACAGGCCCGCAAGGCCGCCAAGACCAAGGTCGCCGAGGTGATGAAGCGCCTCGACAAGCTGACCACGACACACGTCCGCGACCCGCGCAGCGGCCTGCGCGCCACCGTGAAAGGCTCCGGCCTCCCGGCGAAGATGGCCCGCAAGGCGCTCACCAAACTCGGCTCCCCCTACGTCTGGGCCGCCGCCGGACCGAACAGCTTCGACTGCTCCGGCCTCGTCGTCTGGGCGTACGCCAAGGTCGGCAAGCCCGGGCTGCCGCACTACACCGGCGACCTGTACGGCCTGGGAACCAAGGTCTCCCGCGGCGAACTCCGCTCCGGCGACCTGGTCTACTTCGGCGCGAGCCTCCACCACATGGGCATCTACCTCGACGGCGGCAAATACCTGCACGCCCCCCAGACCGGCGATGTGGTGAAGATCTCCAAGCTCTCCGACCGCTCCGACTACGCCGGCGCCAACCGAATCTCCTAAGACCACCGAACTGGAAACCACCGAACGTACAAGGGCCTCTTGCGGCGCGGCAGGAGGCCCTTGTGCTGGGGTGTCAGGGGTCTAATAGGTGTTGGTTGGCGAGGGTGTTGATTACTGGGCGGTCGCCTGGGAGCCAGTCGACGTCGAACAGTTCGGATTGGGAGAGCCAGCGTAGGGCCAGGTGTTCCAGGGCCTGGGGTTCGCCCTCGATGATTCGGGCCGTCCATACGCGTAGGAGGGCTCGTTCGCTCAGGTGCCAGTCGCCGCCGATTCTGCTGTCCAGGCGGACCTTGATGGCGAGTTCCTCGTGGCACTCGCGGACCAGGGCGTCCTCGTCCGACTCGCCGGGGTCGACCTTTCCGCCCGGCAGCTCCCAGCCGCCGGCCATGTGCGGCGGCTCGGCCCGCTGGGCGCTCAGCAGCCGTCCGTCCGAGATGATCGCCGCGCCCACCACCACGAGAGTTATGCCGACCAGCTCCTCTGCGTCTTCTCGACCAGGCTTGTCGCTTCGTGGACGATCTTCTCAAGGTGGCCGCCGTGCGCGCCGCGCCAGTAGACCTGGCCGCAGTCGGCGCAGCGGCCGTACACGTCGTAGCTGCGGCGGGTGCCCGCCTCCAGGTCGCGTTCGATCTCCTGCTTGTCGACGGGGACGAGCTCCCCGTTGCAGGCGGTGCACCGGGTCCAGGGCCGCAGCGCGGGCGCGAAGCGGTCCAGGACGTCGCGGAGCTGGTCGTCGGGGCGGGAGCCGATGACGTACGCGCCGAACCACAGCGCGCGGCGGCGGAGCAGGCCGCGGTCCTGGGTGAGCAGGACGCGCCGCTCCTCGTTGGCCTGGACGACCAGCGCCGGGTCGTCCATGTCGTTGTGGTAGGCGGTGTCGAGGCCGAGGAGGCGCATGCGGCGGGCGAGCGTCCCGAGGTGCACGTCCAGGAGGAAGCGGGGCGCGGCCTGGCCCGGGTCCAGCGGGACGGGCTGCGGGCGCGGCACGGCGGCCACGCGCACCTCGGCGCCCGCGTCCGGACGCGTCGCGGGGCCGGCGGGCACGCCGGCGACGGTCATCGGCCCGGCCTCGGGCAGCGGCACGCCGAGCGACTCCACGAGATGCCCCAGCGTCGAGGTGCCGTCCCAGGGGACGCGGCTCACCGGCTCCCGGCGCGCGGCGGGCAGGAACATCAGCAGCTCGTCGGCGACTCGGATGGTTATCTCGCGCTCCACGCGATCAGCATGCCACGCCGCCGCCCGGTTCCCCTCCGCATTTATCCACAGTGTCGGGGCGCGGCAGGTGCGGCGACGGCGGACGCGTATTCTCGGGACGTGCGGGAAGAAGACGGCGGGCCGCGGGACGACATCGACACCGTGGCGGAGTCGTGGCGGCGGGACGGCGTCTCCGAGCCGCTCGTCGCGATGCTGGAGGTCAGCAAGCGGGCCGGGCGGATCGCCATGCTCGTCCAGCAGGCCATGCGCGCCAGGCTCGCCGAACTCGGCCTCACCTACGCCGAGTTCGAGGTGCTGACCGTCCTGCGGCGCGAGGGCGAACCGTACCGGCAGCGGCCGAGCGAGCTCACCCGGTCGGCGTTCCTCACCTCGGGCGGGACGAGCAACGTCCTGCAGCGGCTGCAACGGGCCGGGTACATCGAGCGGGAGGCCAACTCCGGCGACGCGCGCAGCCGCTTCGTCCAGCTCACCGACGAGGGGCTGCGGATCACCGAGCGCGCCCTGGAGGCGTCGGGGGTCGCGCACGAGGAGGTCATGGCGGGCGTGGCGCCGCGGGACGTGCGGGCCGCCGCCGACGCGCTCCGCGAGATCCTCCTCGTCATCGGGAAGCGCCGCTTCCGGTGACGGCCGGCTACCCGGCGGCGAGCTCGCCGACCTTCTTCTTCAGGTCGGGACGCGCCAGCGGACGGGTCACCCCGATCCAGTCGGACCGCTTGTAGGGCTTCACGCCGATCGCGGGGACGCAGGTCGAGCAGCTCGCCACGATCATCTTGCCCTTGCCGATCACCATCCCGACATGGCCGGGGTTGTTCGACGACGTTCCCGGGCCGGAGTTGAAGAACACCAGGTCGCCGGGCTGCTCCTTGCCCTTCGGGATCTTCACGCCGTACGGCCACTGCTGGAACGTCGTGCGCGGGATGTTCAGGCCGACCGTCCGGTACGCGGCCTGGATGATGCTTGAGCAGTCCCACGCGTCGGGACCGTTGGCGCCGAACACGTACGGCTTGCCGCGCTGCGCCATCGCGAACGAGATGATCCGCTTGACGAGGGCGGGGGCGTTCCCGGGCAGATCGTTGTCCTCGCAGACGATCCCGTTCGCCTGGACGACCTTGAAGTCGCCGCCCACATACCGCTTCGCCCAGTCCAGAACGAGGTTCACGTAGTCCCACGAATGGTTGTACTGGAAGATCGCGGTCCGCATACGGCGCGGGGCGCCGTTGTGCTTGAGGTACGCGGCGGCGGACGGGATCGCGTCCTCGGGGTTGTACCGGTCCTTCTTCCCGTCCTTGTTCCCGTCGACCGCGAACGCGTCCCAGGTCGGCTTCAGGAACTGCATCGGGCCGCCCGCGCCCGCGTAGTTCTCGCCGCTCTTGACGCCGGGGAGGTTGGACGTGCCGTGGCTGGTCTCGACCTTGCCGACACCGGCGAGGACGTTCCACGGAATGCCGGACTGCTGCCCCGCCTTCTTGTAGAGCTGCAGGTAGTTCGAGGGAATGGCCTTCGCGTCGGTCGCCGCGGCGGGCTGGGCCTCCGCGCCCGAGGCGTTCACGCAGTTGCCGCCCGCGACACCGCCGCCGAACATGAAGCGGCTCGCGCCGAGCAGCACGGGGACGACGATCAGGCCGGCGAACATCGCCGCGGCGGCGCCGAGCGCCCCGGCGATCAGGACGCGGCGGTTCATCCGCGGTCACCCGCCTGACCCGTGTCACCCGCTTGCCCGGCCTCCGCCGGCTGGACCGAGTAGACCCTGAGCGAGCCGCCGTCCCGCGCCACGGTCACCGCGTACCGCTTGCGGTCGTTGCTCTCGGAGCCGCCCCCGGTGACCCGCTGCGTGCCGGTCACCACGAAGATGATCGAGTTGTCCTCGACATTGCGGACCTGGTCGAGGCTCGCCGAGCCCTGCGCGACGATCTTGTCCCGCCGCCGTTCCTCCAGCACCCCGGGCGTGGACGCGGCCCGCGCCAGCTCCGACTTCAGCTCCTCGGTGACGAATCCGGAGATCCGCGACGCGTAGGTCTCGGGCGGCTCGTCGAAACGGTACGTCCCGTACGCGGCGACGAACCGCTGCGCCAGGTCGGCCGCGGTGGCGAACTCCTGCCGGGTGAACGGCAGCAGCCGGTAGATGTCGAAGTCGTTCGGGTTCACGGGGTTCTGGATCCCGGGCGGCGGGGACGCCGGACCGGTCGGGCCGGCGCTGGGCGTGCCGCTCGGGCGCGCCTCTGGATTGTCGGAATCGTCCTCGGGTGCGGCGAGCGTCAGGTACAGGCCCGCGGCGGCGAGCAGCACCACGAGCCCCCCGAACAGGAACCTGCGCTGCCGGTCGTTCAGGTTCATCAGTCGTCCCGCTCCGCCTCACCGGACGGGCGGTCGACGGGACGCAGCCAGAACGGGAGCGGGGGGCCCTCGCCCGAGCCGCTCCGGCCCCACAGCGGCGGAGGCTGCTGCCGCTGCCCCGGCTGCGACCTGGACGGCGCGCCGCCCGCACCGCCGCGCGGCCTCGGGACGTTCGACCCGGACCCGCCGCCACCACCGGAACCGCCGCCGTTGCCGGATCCGCCGCCACCGCCGTTGCCGGAACCGGAGCCACCGCTGCCGTTGCCGGAACCGCCGCCTCGGCCACGGCCGCGCTCGGCCGCGCCGGGGGAACGGCCACCGCCGCCCCCGCCGAACCAGCCGCCGCCACCGCCGCCGCCGTTCCCGCCGGAGCCGCCACCGGAAGCTCCGCCAGAGCCTCCACCGCCCGCACGGCCCGAGCCGCCGGCCGGGGCCCCACCGGAGCCGCCGTTGCCGCCACCGCTGGCGCCACCGCTGGCGCCGCCGCTGGCGCCGCCGCTGGCGCCTCCTCCTGAGCCGGCGCGTCCCGACCACGATGACGGGCGTTTGGTTCCCGTGCCCGACCCGGCGGCCGGGGACGTCTTGCCTCCGCCGACCACGACGCCTTCGAGGCCGCCGCCGTCCGAACGGCCGTCGCCCGCCGCGGCGCGGGACGGCAGGTTCAGCGGCGGGGCACCACGCTGGGACCGGCCCTGGCGTGCCGCGACACCGGTTCCGCCACCGCGCGGCCGGGCCGCCAGCACCGGCGCGTCCTCCGGCGACTGCCCCTCGACCGCGCCGGCTCCGCGCCGGTCGGCCGCGACCGCCGTGCCGGGCGCCGTGTCGCGCTGCGCGGCGGTCGGGACGGCCTCGGACGCCGCCTCACGCTTGGCCCAGCGAGCGAGCCCGGCACCGCCGAACGGCGCGACGGCCGCGATCGTGCTCCGGCGCGTCTCGGACACCGACCGGTCGAGCAGCGCCTCGCTCTTCTCCCGCGACCCGACCGCGCCATAGCCGACAGCGGAGAACAGATGCTGGAACGGCCTGCGGTACACGAACGCGGCGAACGTCACCAGCGCGATGAGCAGGATCTGCAGTCCCCACGGCAGCGTCTCGCCGAGGATCAGCCCGTACGCCCACAGCAGCAGCGACAGGACGCCGATCAGCGCTGCCTGTTTCAGCAGCATGGACAGCAGCAGTTCCAGCCAGCGGACCGCGATGACCCGTCCGATGCCCGGATGGATCCCGATCCCGAGGAAGATCGGCCCGGCCACGAGCAGCAGCAGGAACGCGATCTTCACCACGATCAGCGCGATGGCGATGACCATGATGAGCACGCCCGCGACGATGGCCGCGAGCAGCCCGCCGAACGCCACCCCCAGCCGGTTCTCCCAGTTCTTGCCCTGGAAGAGCGCATACGTGCCGGGATGTTCCTCCTTGATGTTCTTGCTGACGTCCTTGTAGGCGTCGGCCTTCTTCCCGAGATCGGCCCTGTTCTTGTCGCTGTAGGTCTCCGGCAGGTCGACCGCCTGCGCCCAGAGCAGCTTGTCGGCGTTGTCCTTGACGACCTTCGCGTTGGGATCGGTGGTGCCGAACTCGCCCTGCAGCCACGGTTTGCAGACAAGCGCCACCCACAGCCGGTTGGCGTTGCGGGTCGTCTCGTCCAGGTCCTCCGACGCCGACGGATCGGGTTTCCCGGCGGGCGCGGGCACGCACACTCCACCCTTGGTGTCGCTCTGCGGCAGCGCGGCGTTGAACGCGGCGCTCGTCGCCTCCGACGTCGTCGTCCCGAGCGTGGTGAAGTCCGAGGGCCGCGCGATCAGCCAGACCAGCGCCACCATCGCGACGACCATCCAGATCACGCCCTCGGTGACCTTGCTGGCCCGTTTGCGGACGAGCCCCCACCAGGCCAGCCACATCGCCCCGAGAATGACCACCCACGACCAGTAGCGCGCGTTGAACGTCTCGCCCATCCCGCTGATGACGTCGTCGACGGTCTCCTTGAGCCAGTCGAGCAGCGACGGCGAGGCGGCCGCCTGGTAGACGCTGATCGTGGTCCGGTCGATCGCCCGGACGAACGTGAACACGGTGTTGGCGAGGCCGTTGCCCATCAGCGCCATCGCGTCCGAGCAGCCCATGTCGACCGCGTACCAGTACTGCCCGGCCGTGCCGTACCGGTCGTAGTACGTCAGGTTCTCGACGGGGGTCTTCTGCAGCTTCTCGCTCGGATAGTCGGGCGGCTTGATCATGCCGTCCGGCCCGGAACCGTACTGCTCGGGCGCGGGGTTGTCCGCCGGGGCGCACGCGTCGCCCGGCGTAGGCAGATCCGGGTTCGGCACCGACGCCATCGCGGGCGACAGCGGGCCGATCAGGAACAGCGCCATGACGGCCAGCAGCAGCACCGAACGGCGCGTGCGCCGATGCCCGCGCCGCCGCTCCGGGCGGCGGCCCCGCCGGGGGCGGCGCGGCCGCCTCAGCACCGAAGGGTCGAGCCCTTCGCCGGGTGAGCGCTGCAGGCGCGCCATCCCGTCGCGGGGACCACTCATCGACTGACCTCCTCGACCTCGGCCCCCGCGGCGGTGAGTTCGGACGACCCCGGACGCGACCGGGTCGGGTTGGTGTCGAGCCAACGCTGCAGTTCCTCGGAGATCAGGTCGACGCCGATGCGTCCCGCACGGCCGTCGAGGTCACGGAAGATGCATTCGCCGTTGCCGAGGTTGCGCAGCACGGCCTTGTGCTCCTCGGACGCCTCCACCCCGAGAAGCGCCATCACGTTCCCGACCTCGACCCGCTCGGTCGACCGGAACGAGAACACCGAGGACAGGCAGTTCGTCACCTGCTCGTTCAGCAGGTCGCCCGCGTTCTGCGACACCAGGATCAGCGCCGTGTTGCGCGACCGGCCCATCCGCGACACCTCGGGCACCAGCTTCGCGCCCTCGGGCGTCGAGGTGATGGCCCACGCCTCGTCCAGGAAGATGGCCTTGGGCATGCGCCGGTCGAGGCCGTGCATGAGCCGCCGCGCGAACTGCGACACCAGGTACATCAGCGCCACCGAGAGGCGCTGCTCGTAGGAGTAGTCCTCCCGCGAGATCGCGACGTCCGGCAGGGTGAGGCCGCCGAGCGTGAACACCGTCGTCCAGCCGGCGGTGTCGATGCGCTCGCCGCCGGACGGGTCGAAGCACAGCCGCGCGAGCCGCATCTCCGACATCGACCGCAGCACCGCGCCGAGGTTCTTGGACGCCGGGTCGTCCGCGCCTTCGAGGTAGTCGACGACGCGTCCGAGCGAGGGCCGTTCCGCGTTCGCGACCGCGCCGACCGCCTGGATCATCGCGGACTCGCGCTCCTCCGACATCCTCGGCAGCAGCAGCCGCAGCGTCTCCGTCGCCATCGTCTTCATCGTGGCGAGGTCGTCGCCGAACGAGAACGGATCGAGCAGGCCGGGCGCCGCCGACCCGAGCGGCAGGATGCGTGCCTTCCTGCCCCGCGCCTTCAGCAGTTCCACCAGCGACTCGGCGTCGCCCTTCGGGTCGATCGCCGCGACGGTCACGCCGCGCAGCGCCATCTGGTAGATCAGCAGCAGCGCCAGCGTGGTCTTCCCGCCGCCCGGCTCGCCGGTGATCGCCACCGCGGTCGGACGGTTCCGCGCCGCCGCGACCAGCGGGTCGAAGTGCACGATCGAGCGGGCCCTGCCGAGGGTCTCCCCGACGTACGGGCCGATCCAGCCCTCGTCGTGCTCGTCGGTCCGGTCGCCGAGGTCGACGGTCGCGACCGGCATGCCGCCCGCGATCGTCCGCAGCGGCTGGCGCTGCGCGTACGCGTTCAGCCTGATCTGGTCGCCGGGCAGCGACTCCAGGAACAGCGAGAACTGGTCGCCGGTCGAGTTGACGACGTCGATGCCGATGTCGCGGTAGTGCTCGACGACGGCGTCCACCCGCTGGGCGAGCAGTTCCTCCGTCGGCGCGGACACGATCAGCCGGTGCCACCCGTACACGAACGGCAGCCGCTCCTTGGTGATGCCGTGCTCCAGCATCCGCGCCGCGTCGATCTGCTCCGCGAGCGCGATCGGCGCCTCCGCGCCCGCCTCCCGGATGTGCTGGTCCATGTCGCGGGCGTGCGCGAGCTTGCGCGAGACGTCCTTGGACGCCTTCGCCGGCGGGATCAGCTTCATCCGCGCGCTGATCTCCACCGGGAACGGGAGCGAGTCGGCGTAGTGGAACCACGGCTCGCCGTCCGGGAACGGCATCAGGTCGGGGAAACGCGCGAACGACAGGTACGCGACGTAGGACGCGGCCGTGGCGCCACCGCCCGCGCCGGTGAAGTTCGGCTGCTCGATCCGCAGATAGGAGCGCCCGTTGTGGATGGCGCCCTCGACCAGCGACTCGATCTCGCCCTTGCCCCACGTCCTGCGCGCGACGGCGGACGGCGGCGGATCGGCCAGCGACCCCGTCACCGCGTGCTGGAACAGCCACGCCACCTCGGTGGAGGTGGCGTGCCGCGCGTAGAGGGCCGATCCGCCGAGCGCGCGGCCGATGCGTTCGGCCTGCTCGGTCCAGCGCGCGATCTCCTTCTTGTCGATCGCGTCGTCGTGGACGCCGAGGACCTTCTCGCTGCGCTTGTAGAACCCGAGGAACTGCGACAGCACACCACCGGACAGGTGCGCGCCCATACCGCGCGGCCCGAGCCGGACCCCGAGGTAGACCTCCTTGGTCCAGAAGTCCTTGGCCCAGACGTGCGCGTACGTCTCCTCCAGGTACTCCCGCCATCCGGCGCCGTCGTCGGACGTCCGGTCGAGCGCGAGCGCCCAGTCGGCGGCCGGGTACGTCCGGTGCGCGATCCGCAGGTGCACCTCGGCGTCCTGCATGCGGATGCCGGCGAGCGCGATGGTGATGTTGGTGGCGAGCGCCTCGCGCTCCTCCCCGGTCGTGAACTCGTACGACACCGTGGGAAGCCGGAAGTACGTCCAGGCCGCGTTGTCGGTGAGCAGCACCCGGTCGTCGAAGTACCGCACGGCCAGCCGGCTCGACTTGCTCATGCCGCCCTCCCCATCCCGGTCCATTGTCCCGAGGCGCGGGCGGTCGCGAAGGGCCGCGCGGGGAAGTGTTCGCCTTCCGGATGGTCATCAACGTCAGGCGGGCCCGCAAGGAGGACCCGGCTGACATCGGGCTCCGCCCGGCTGGTGTGCGCCCGGCCGATGTGCGCCCGGCTGATGTAGGTCTCCGCTCGATGCCCGCGAGGGGCGCTCATCGGGTGGCCTCCTGCTCGTGCTCGAACTGCTGGTAACGCTCGGGCATCACGGTGAAACCGCCGGCGACCACGCCGGCCAAGGCAAGATAGGCACGCCGCGTCGGCGTGCGCAACGACTTCAGCTCGTTGCGCGGCGCGCGGTCCATGCTCAGGTGATCATCCCATGGAATGCGCACCAGCGCCCGGCAACGCCCCCGCGCCATCGACTCCGCCTGCTCGACGTCGTCCATGCTGCGGCGGCTCACCCCGTTGATCACCGTCACGGCGCGGGAACGCAGCTCCTCGTAGCCGTGGCCGTCCAGCCACTCGAACGTCATCGCGACCGCGCGCGGCGCGTCGGCGCTGGCCGGGGCGACGAGCACGAGCTGGTCGGCGTACGGCAGGACGCGCGCGACGACGGCGGCGGCCGCGTCGAGCAGCGTCACCGAGTAGAACCTGTCGATGGTGCGGATCGCGAGCGCGTAGTCGCGGTCGTCCAGCGCCTGCAGCGGGTTCTTGCCGGCCGCGATGACGTCCAGCCCCGACTTGGCCTGCGAGGTGTACCGGCGCATCGCGGTGAGGGAGCCGACCTGGTCGGCGCGCGTGATGAGCCCGGTCAGCGTCTCGTTGGTGTCGCTGCGCGTCCGCCGCGCCAGCGCGCCCGGCCCCGGGTTGACGTCGACGGCGACGATCGGCTCCCCGTTGTGCTGCGCGAACGTGTGGCCCAGCATCAGCGACGTCACCGTCTGCCCGGCGCCGCCGGTGCAGCCGAGCACGACGACGTGCCGCGTCCCGTGGAAGGGCTGCTGGAGCCGCTGCAGGTAGTCGGCGTCGACGTCGCCGTGCCCGCCGCCGACGGCGTGGAACAGCCGCCGCAGCCCGCCGCCGGTGACCTCGTGCTCGGGGTCGGGCGGCGTGATCGCGGGCCCGGTCGGCGGCGGCGCCGGTGGCGGCGGCAGCGGCCTCGGCCGGACGGGCGAGGCCGGCTGCGACCGGACCTCGCGCGGCGGAGCCTGCTGCTCCTCCTCCACCGTGCCGGACGGCTCCTCCTGCACCTGCGGCGTTTCCGGTTCTGGTGCCGGGGCGGGCTCCGGAACCTGGCGCAGCGGCTTGGACAGGCCCTTCGACCACGGCCTCGGCGGTTCCATCCGCGGGGCCGGGACGTCCTCGGCCGGTCGCCCGTTCGGGGGCGGCTCCTCCGGCCGTGCCCCGAACGCCCCCGGCACCATCGGAAGGTCGGGCCGCGTCGCGGGCGGAGTCTGCTGTGGAGGCTGCTGCTGTGGACGCCGCTGCTGTGGACGCTGCTGCGGGCGCTGCCGCTGAGGGCCGGGCGCCCACGGCCCGTCCCGCTGCGGTTCGCGCACGCCGGGCGTCTCGCCCGGGGCCGCGGGCTGGGCGGGCGGGGCCTGAGCAGCCGCGGGCGGTGGGACAGCCGGGGGCGTTCGCGGCGGGGACGACCGCCACCCGGCGACCTTCTTGTCACCGACCTCTCCGTTGGATTTCTGCGGCAGCCTGCGCTCTTCGTCCGGGGCAGGGGTGCGGTCGGCGTCGCGCTTGGTGAGGTCCTGCCGGCTCCGCTCGGCGGCGGGCCGCTCCTGCCGGACGTCCCGGCGCGTCTCCCCCTCCGACCAGACCTGCTCACGGTGCGGCTCACCGGGCCCGGCCGCCGACCGTCCGGCGACCCGGACATCGCCCGCCTCACTGGCGGGACGGTCCTGCCCGGACGCGGCGGGCTCCGCTTCGGGTGACGCCTCGGGTGACGGCCCGGCGGGCTGGGACGGTGCCGTCTCCGGCGGCTCGACCGGGGGCGCGGGTGGGGTGGCGGCGGCGGTCGCGGCCTCACCAGTGGTCGCGGGGACCTCGCTCGGCGGGGTCTGCCGCAGGGGGATGTCGGGGCGGGTGGCCGGTGGGGCGGCGGCCTGCCAGACCTCGGCGGGGGCTCCGGGCCTGCGGATACCGGAGGCGAAGGCGCGCTTGCCGGAGCCGGGGGCCTCCGGGGCCGGGGCGGGTGGGGGGACTTCCAGCTGAGGGCTCGCCGGGGGTGCTTCGAGCTCCGCCGGGACAAGCTGGACGTCGTCCTCATGGCTGATGTCGCGGGTGGTGCGGCGCCACGGCTTGGGGGGCGCGGGCGCCGCCGGGGCGTCCCGCTGGGCGGCGTAGTCGTCGAGGGACGGCGGCGCCGGGGCGGCCGACGGGCGCGGAAGCAGGACGGGGACCGCCGCGGCCGTTGGGGCGGTGGTGGTCTGGGCGGCGGCGACCCGTGGGGCGGGGGCGACCGGCTGAGCGGCGGCGACCGGCTGGACGGCGGCGGCCCGCTTGCGCTTCCTGCGGGACTTGATCGCGGCGCGTTCCGGGGCGGCGACGGGGGCGGGGGCCTCGGCGCGGCGCCAGACGCGCGCCACGATGACGACCTCGCGGGGCTCGCGGATCGGGGTGAGGCGGCACCAGGTGCGCGGTTCGGCGAGGTAGCGGGTCTGCGAGATCAGCAGCTCGGTGAGGCGCTTGCCCTCGATGACCGGACGGGTCGCCAGCCAGGTCAGCACGCCGGGCGGGACGATGTAGAGCACGTGCCACGGCGACTCGAAGGGGACGCCGACGAGCTGGAGCAGGACGATCCAGGGCACGAAGACGCCGAGGAACACACCGATCTGGACGAGCGGCAGCGGCATGGGCAGCCGCAGGTCGTACAGCTTGTACAACCGTTTCTCGATGCGCCAGATGTTCGTGTACGTGGGTAGATCCACGCCCCTACTCCCCTAACTGCGCGAGCACGGGTCCGCCTGCCGATCCTCCGTCCGGGTCAGGTGACGTCGACGCCAAGGGCCTTGGCTATCGCCTTGGCCGTGGTCTCGATGATGTTGGGCACGTAGAAGACCACGCCGATTCCGATCGCCAGCACGATGAACTGGACGAACCGCGTGATCTCACGGGTGAACAGGAAGAAGATCGCCACAATGGAGACGATCACCAGGAAGAGCGGACCGAATATCTGCCGCAGCCAATCGGCGAGCTGATCGGTCTTGAGTTCGTCATTGGGCTCCGCCAGGATTTCGTGCGGAATCGAAGCCATGATGTGGTGCAGCATCGACTGGCTACCTTCCTCGGTCGGCGGATCGGCTGGGGGCTGAACATCTTTCATCCAGTTTGCCGCCGCTTGCACGGCCTGCGCGCGCAGACCGAGGATGAAAAGCTTCCACTGGACTCCTCAAGTCGCGGCCTCTCATGATGCGTTCGGTTCCGTGGTGCCGCGAATGTCGCGCACGAGCCAGGTCGTGCCCTTCTTGACCATGGTGAGCCGGTAGGTCTGCTCCAGCTCACCACCGCCGCCCTCGGTGAGCTGCCACGTCACCGTGGCGGTCACGGTCCGCTCGCCCGCGGCCCCCTTCGGCACCACGACCTCCTTGACCTGCATGAAGCGGACGGTGTTGGCGAGGCCGGCGATGGTCGTGCCGACGGAGAAGCGGGACAGGGCCGCCTGGTTGCCGGTCGCGTACTCCTGGAAGAACGTTCCGAGGAACGGCTGGAGCTCGCTTTCGAGCGCGGTGTCGCGGTCTTCGACGCCGCCTTGGGGAAGCTTGGCCTTGGTCGGTGGAGGAAGGAGGGCTGGACGGGCGGACACGACCAGGGAGCCGTTCTGGTCGGCGTAGATGGGAACGGCGAGGCGGAGCCACTTGTCGGCGGTGCTGGCGAGCAGCGTGACGGTCGCGTTGTGGGCGTCGCGCGCGTCCACCCCGGCGACCTGGACGGACTGCAACTGCATCTTGCCCGCACCGTTCCAGCCGAACTGCGGATCGGCGCCCTCGGGCAGGAAGGTCCGCAACGCGACCTCGCGGGCCGGGGCGCTCTTCTGGTCGTAGTTGAGATAGACGTTGGCGAACTGGAGCGCGAACGCGCCGGCGGCACTGCTGGGGAACCCGGTTCCCCTCGCGGGCTTCTGCCCGGCCGCCGTCGTGGTGGCGGGCTCCTCCTCGGAGGTGAAGCGTTCGAACGGCGCGCGGACGCCGTTGACGAGGATGACGAGGATCAGCGCCCAGAGGACGGCGCGTCCGACCCACACCCACCAGCGCCCGCCGGATCCGCCCCAGCGTCCGCCGCGCGGGCGGCCGCCGCCGTTCCCCCGGCCGCCGCGCCGGCGGTCGGGTGGATCGCCGGCGGGCAGGTCCCACGGGTCGGCGGACGACGCCAGCGCCCGGGCGTGCGGCGCCGTCTCGTCGACGACGGCGGTGTCACGGCCGCGTCCCACGGCCGACCTGCGAGCCATCCTGCCTCCGCTCGCGCCTCGCCCCCGGTCGGCGCGGTCCTGTGTGCCTGGTCGTGTTGCCCGAGTGGCCTTTCTGAACCCACCCCGGGCCCAGCGTAACCACGAGCGTCAATTGTTCCAGCGCATCGCAGCGAAGCACAGCCCCGGCACGCGGTTGTGGATAATGCAATCCACCTCAGCAGGAACAGGGAAGATTGCCAAACGGTGACGATCCCCTATCCAAGGCTCCGAACGGTGCGCAGGCCCAGGATCCGGACAAGCGCCGCGACTCGGGAGTTGCTTGGTTACCGGGTGACGGGCTCAACCGCAATCCGTTCCCGGAACAACCCGACAAAGTGTCCGTTTTAGGACATATATTGACAGAACGCCCAGCTCAGCGGCCACCCGGATCTCACCGGCCTCTCTGACCCCAGAAGCCTCTGGGGCACCCCGCACGGCCTCGCTGTTGTCAAAATCACACAGGTCACGACCCTGTTCACATACGCCAAGGCGTGAGGGGGGCGGGCGGGGCGGATTCCGGCGCCGGACGTCGGCGACCGGTGGCAGGACGTCCACACCGCGCGCCGGGACGAGGCGTTCACGCTGCCGGGCCTCTCGACGGCAGCTGTGCGAGTCAGACGTTGAAGCGGAACTCGACGACGTCGCCGTCCTGCATGACGTAGTCCTTGCCCTCCATGCGGACCTTGCCCGCGGTGCGCGCGGCGGCCATGGACCCGGCGGCGGTGAGGTCGTCGAACGAGACGATCTCGGCCTTGATGAAGCCGCGCTGGAAGTCGGTGTGGATGACCCCGGCGGCCTCCGGCGCGGTGGCGCCCTTGCGGATCGTCCAGGCCCGGGACTCCTTGGGGCCCGCCGTCAGGTACGTCTGGAGGCCGAGGGTGGCGAACCCGATCCGGACGAGCTGCGACAGGCCCGACTCCTCCTGGCCCATGCCCTGAAGCAGTTCGAGCGCCTCGTCGTCCGGCAGCTCGATCAGCTCCGCCTCGATCTTGGCGTCCAGGAAGATCGCCTCGGCCGGGGCGACCAGGTCGCGCAGGCGCGCGCGCAGGGCCTCGTCGGTCAGCTCGGTCTCGTCGAGGTTGAAGACGTACAGGAACGGCTTCGCGGTCAGCAGGTGCAGGTCGCGCAGGAGCGTCAGGTCGATGCCGGCGGCCGCGGCGCCCGCGAACAGGGTGACGCCGTCGTCCAGGAGCTTCTGCGCGGCGTTGACGGCGTCGACGACGGCGAGCTTCTCCTTGTCCTTCTTGGTGCGGGCCTCCTTGTCGAGTCGCGGCAGCGCCTTCTCGATCGTCTGGAGGTCGGCCAGGATCAGCTCGGTGTTGATCGTCTCGATGTCGCGGGACGGGGCGACGTCGCCGTCCACATGGGTGACGTCCGGGTCCTCGAACGCGCGGATGACCTGGCAGATCGCGTTGGTCTCCCGGATGTTGGCGAGGAACTTGTTGCCGAGGCCCTGCCCCTCGGACGCGCCCTTGACGATGCCCGCGATGTCCACGAACTCCATCGTCGCCGGGATGATCTTCTGCGAGCCGAAGATCTCCGCGAGCACGTCCAGCCGCGGGTCGGGCACGCCGACCACGCCGACGTTCGGCTCGATGGTCGCGAACGGGTAGTTGGCGGCCAGCGCGTCGTTCTTGGTCAGCGCGTTGAACAGGGTGGACTTGCCGACGTTGGGCAGCCCGGCGATTCCGATGGAGAGGCTCACGGCGGTCAAGTTTATGGGCGTCCCGCGACCTGTTGGGCTGACCAGATCATCCGATGGGCCGCGGCTAAGTGAACTGTGGGCCAAATGTCCGGGGACGGTGGGCGTACCGGCGAGTCGCGGTCGCCGTTCGCGGCGGCGCTGTCACGATGAACGGATGGACCTCGCGCTGTTCGCCGGCCTCCTCGTCGGCGCCGTGTTCGGCGCCGTCGCCGGGTACGCGCTGGCGACGAGCAGGCAGGGCGCGCTGATCGCGCGGGCGCGGGCGGCGGAGGAGAAGCTCGCCTACGCCGAGGAGCGGATGGCCGAGCACTTCGAGAACCTGTCGGCGAAGGCGCTGGACGCGAGCAACCAGCGGTTCCTGGAGCTGGCGGACGCGCGGCTGAAGGCGGCGGGCGTCGAGGCGGCCGGGGAGCTCCAGCGGCGGCAGCAGGCCGTCGAGCATCTGGTCGCGCCGCTGAAGGAGACCCTCGCGAAGGTGGAGGAGCAGCTCCGCGAGGTCGAGACGGGCCGCCGCGAGTCGCACGCGATGCTGGCCAAGCAGGTCGACTTCGTCCGGCAGAGCTCCGACCAGCTGCGCCGCGAGACGCAGTCGCTGGTCAGGGCGCTGCAACGGCCCGAGGCACGCGGACGGTGGGGCGAGCTCCAACTCCGCCGCGTCGTGGAACTCGCCGGGATGACGCACCACTGCGACTTCGACGAGCAGGCCAGTGCCGTGACCGCCGACGGGACGGTGCGTCCCGACATGGTGGTGCGGCTGGTCGGCGGCAAGAGCATCGTCGTCGACTCCAAGGTCTCGCTGGCCGCGTATCTGCAGGCCGCCGAGAGCGGCGATCCGGTACGGCTCGACGCGCACGCCCGGCACATGCGCGACCACGTCGACCGGCTGGCGGCGAAGTCGTACTGGCAGGCGTTCAGCCCGGCGCCGGAGTTCGTCGTCCTGTTCATTCCCGGCGAGGCGTTCCTGGCGCCCGCCCTCGACCGCGACCCGGGCCTGCTGGAGTACGCGATGCGGCGCCGTGTGCACATCGCCACGCCGACGACCCTCATCACGATGCTGCGGACGGCGTCGTACGCGTGGCAGCAGGCGGCGCTCTCCCGGAACGCCCGCGCGGTCTTCGATCTCGGCAAGGAACTGTACGAGCGCCTGGGCACGATGGGGCAGCACGTAGACGAACTGGGCCGCGCGCTGACCGGAGCCATCAAGTCCTACAACCGGACGATCGGAACGCTGGAAACACGCGTCCTGGTCAGTGCGCGCAAGCTGAACGAACTGGGCGTGGTCGACGACGCCCTGGACGGCGCCCGTCCGGTCGAGGAGAGCCCGCGCGCGCTCTCCGCGGCGGAACTCACCGCACACGACGAACCGTTCGACGCTCTGGAGGAGGCGGCGAACACCTCGAACGTGACGAACCCCGCGAACCCCGCGAGCACCTCGAACGCGGCGAGCACGGCATACGAAGGGGACACAGACGCTAAGGACGACCGCATGGCCGACCGCATGCCCGACGAGGAATGGTCTCAGCCTGGATCGGCCCCCGAACCGATAGGTTTCGGCGAACGGGCCGTCCCCGAGCAGAGTGAGGGGTGGCGATGAGTTCATCGACGGTAAGCGACGCGCCGGGCGGCGCCTCGCCGGCCCTGGAGGGTCCAGTGGGACGTGAGCGCGGCGGCGGCTCCGCACGGGCGCGCCCGAAGGCCGCGCCGGGCGGTCCGATCAGCCTCACCGGGCGCGGCGGGATCGTCGTCATGTTCGGCGCCGGGGTGGTGTGCGGGCTGCTGTCGCGCTGGTTCGGCGTCCCGCTGCTCGCGGGCGGCGGCTTCGCCGTCGGCTGCGCGCTCGCCGCGTTCGCCACCCGGCCGGCGGATCTGCTGACGCTGGTCGTCAGCCCGCCGCTGGTGTTCTTCGCCGCCACGTTCACGGTCGTCCTCGTCACCACGCTCGGCGACGGGTCGCTGCTGCGCGGCATGACCGTCGGCGTCCTCACCGCGCTCGCGGCCACCGCGCCGTGGCTGTTCTTCGGCACGGTGCTGGTGGTGGTCATCTGCCTGGCCCGGGGGCTCAGGACGAACGTCAACGAGCTGCGGGACAAGCTCGCCGGGGTCCGGCTCTTCGAGAAGGAGGAGAACGAGAACCCCGTCCGCTGGGACGAGTCCCCCACGTCAACGCAGGACCGGCGCCGCAGCCGCCTGCGCCACGGCGACGCGGACTAACGCTCAGACGGTGATCAGACGGGTGTGATGCGGAGGTCCTTGCGGAGGTCCTTCGGGAGCGAGAAGCGCATGCTCTCCGGGACCGACTCGATCTCCTCCGCCTCGCCGAAACCGCGCTCGCGCAGCCAGGCCAGGACCTCCTCGACCAGCTCGTCCGGGACGGACGCGCCGCTGGTCACGCCGACCGTGCTGACGCCCTCCAGCCAGGCCGGGTCGATGTGTTCGGCGTAGTCGACGAGGCGGGCGTCGGCGGCGCCGTGCTCCTTGGCGACCTCGACCAGCCGGACGGAGTTGGACGAGTTCGTCGAGCCGACCACGATGACGAACTGGGCCTGCGCCGCCATCTCCTTCACCGCGACCTGCCGGTTCTGCGTCGCGTAGCAGATGTCGTCGGACGGCGGGTCGGTCAGCTTCGGGAACCGCTCGCGCAGCTTCTCGACGGTGGCGATCGTCTCGTCCACCGACAGCGTCGTCTGCGACAGCCACGCCACCTTCTCCGGGTCGCGGACGGTGACGTTGGCGACGTCGCCCGGGCCGTCCACGAGGTGGATGTGGTCGGGCGCCTCGCCGGTGGTGCCGATGACCTCCTCGTGGCCCTCGTGCCCGATCAGCAGGATGTCGTAGCCCTCGGCGGCGAACCGCACGGCCTCCTTGTGGACCTTGGTGACCAGCGGGCAGGTCGCGTCGATCGTGCGCAGGTTCAGGCCCCTGGCCTCCTCGTGCACGGCCGGCGCGACGCCGTGCGCGGAGAACACGACGATGGCGCCCTCCGGGACCTCCTCGGTCTCGTCGACGAAGACGGCGCCGCGTTCCTCCAGCGTCTTGACGACGTGGACGTTGTGGACGATCTGCTTCCGGACGTAGATCGGGGCCCCGTACTTCTCCAAAGCGATCTCGACCGTCTGCACAGCGCGGTCTACGCCGGCGCAGTAACCACGCGGCTTGGCGAGCAGGACACGGCGCTTGGCGTTTACGGTCATGCGTCTATCGTACGAGTGACGGCCAAAGGCCCGTACAGCGGCGGACGCGGCCGTCAGGCCGGGGGCGTCGGGCCGCCGATGGCGGACGATGCGCTGGTGGGACGCGTTTTGTGACTCACCGCACGCCGCTTTTGGACAGAAATCCACTAACCCGAGGTGACCACGCCGTACCCATCGGGCAGAGTGACATTCGACAAGTCAGCGCCGCACGACCCCGGCAGCACGACATGTTCCGGTGTTCACGTCGGCAAGGAAGAGGAAAGACGATGACGAGATCGCCGCGCCGCCTCAAACAGCAGGTGCAGGACACGGTGGGCGAACAGGTCCGCGACCTTCCGCTGCACGCCGTCCGGCTGGCCATGTTCGGCGTCGGCCGGGCCCTGCTCCTCGGCGACCGGGTGAGCCGGGACTACAAGGAGATCACCGAGGGCGGCGGCGTGAAGCCGGTGCTCGGACGGCTGCGCGACGACGTCCAGGGCACGGCCGGGAAGGTCGTCGGACGCGTGGTGGAGCGGGTCCGCGGCGAGGAGCCCGAACCGGAGCCCGGGCCCGTCCGCCGCACGCGGGTGGCCGAGCCGCCCGCCGGGCCGAAGCCCGCCGAGTCCGGTGACGAGATCTCGATCGGCAAGCCGGACGCCGAGACGCGGCACACGCCGAAGCACGCCCGTCCGGGGGCACCGCCGAAGCCCGCGAAGCCCGGCGCGCTGGGCAGGCACCACAAGTCGGCGGAAAAGGCGAAGAACGCGAAGACGGCGAAGAACGCAGCGAAGAAGGCAGAGAACGCGAAGAAGGCAGAGAACGCGGAGAAGGCGGAGCCGGTCACCGAGCCCGCCCCGGACCCGAAGCCCTCTCCGCAGGCGAACGCGAAGCCCGCCCCGAGCCCGAAGGCGGCCAAGCCCGCGAACTCCGCGAAGCCTGCTGCGGAGCTGCCGGTGCCCGACTATGACAACGCGACCCTGCCTCAACTGCGCGCACGCCTGCGTGGCCTGTCCGTCGACCAGGTGAAGCTCCTGCGCGAGTACGAGCGCGACCACGCCGCCCGTGAGGACGTCATCGGCATGTACGAGCGCCGCATAGCGAAGCTCAACGGCACCAGCTGACGACCGGCCGACGACCAGCCGACGACACGCCGCCGGTCACGGAGCACGCGTCTCCGCCGCGCCGAGGAGCTTGTCGAGGGCGGGGAGGGCGGCGGCGACGGCCGCGCGTTCCTCGTCCGTCAGGTCCGCGAACCGCTCCGCGAGGAAGGCGATCCGGCGTTCCCGCCCGGCGGCCAGCCGGTGGCGCCCCGCCTCGGTGAGCCGGACGGTGACGACGCGGGCGTCGGCGCCGTCCCGGCCGCGGGCGACGAGCCCGTCGCGTTCGAGCCGGTTGATCTGCGCGGTCATGGTCGGCATCCGGACGCCGTGCTCGGCGGCCAGCCCGGTCATCCGGCACGGTCCGTGCTCCAGGGAACCGAGCACGGACAGCTGCTGGCTCGTGATCGGCTGGTCGGCCCCGGCGCGCCGGAGCATCAGCACGACATGGCGCAGGCGCAGGTTGAGCTGTTCGGCCAGCTCGCGTTCGGATGCGGTCACGGTGACTCTCCTGGGCTGAGGAAGCGAGGGGCGGGCGGTGTCCCGTCGGTCACGGTCCGTCCGCCCGCGAAGGGTGGCACGCGCCGTAGGCTTCCCGCATGGCGATGGAGACCACGGCCGAATCCCCCGTCCCGGTGCGGACGGTCCTGCAAGCGGTGAGCGGCTGGATCGGCAGGCTCGGCCGGATCTGGGTCGAGGGCCAGATCACCGACCTCAACGCCCGGGGCGGGACGGTCTACCTGACGCTCCGCGACCCCGTGGCGAACATGTCGGTCCGGGTCGTCGGGCCGCGCGCGGTGTTCGAGGCCGCCGGGCCCGCGGTGGCGGACGGGGCGCGCGTCGTCGTCCACGCCAAGCCCGACTTCTGGATCAACCGCGGGACGTTCTCGCTCAGCGTCATGGAGATCCGGCCGGTCGGCGTCGGCGAGCTGCTCGCCCGGCTGGAGCGGCTCAAGCGGGTGCTGGCCGCCGAGGGGCTGTTCCGGCCGGAGCGCAAGCGGCCGCTCCCGTTCCTGCCCGGCAAGGTCGGGCTGATCTGCGGGCGCGACTCCGACGCCGAGCACGACGTCCTGCAGAACGCGCGGCGGCGGTGGCCGGCGGTGGCGTTCCGGGTGGAGAACACCGCGGTGCAGGGCTCGTACGCGGTCGGCGAGGTGATGGAGGCGCTGCGGGCGCTCGACGCCGATCCCGAGATCGATGTGATCATCATCGCGCGCGGCGGCGGCGCGATGGAAGACCTGCTGCCGTTCTCGGACGAGACGCTCGTCCGCGCGGTGTCCGCGGCCCGCACGCCCGTGGTCAGCGCGATCGGGCACGAGCAGGACGCCCCGCTCCTCGACCTCGTCGCGGACGTGCGGGCGTCCACCCCGACGGACGCGGCGAAGAAGGCCGTCCCGGACGTGCGGGAGCAGCTCCAGCTCGTCCGGCAGCTCCGCGACCGGGGGCGGCGCTGCCTGGCGGGCGGCGTGGAACGGGAGCTGGCCTGGCTGCGCTCGATCAGGTCGCGGCCCGCGCTGGCCGATCCGGTGCGGGAGATCGAACGGCAGTCCGAGCAGGTCATGGCGCTGCGCGATCGATCGAGGCGGTGCCTGTCCGGCGCGCTCGACCGGGCCGGGGACGAGCTGTCCCACACCCGCGCCCGGCTGCTGGCCCTGTCCCCCGCCGCGACGCTGGAGCGCGGGTACGCGATCGTCCAGCGGGAGGACGGGGCGGTGGTGCGGGACTCGGCGGCGGTCGAGGACGGCGAACGGGTCCACGTCCGGCTGGCTCGCGGCCGTCTCGGCGCGACCGTCTCGGACAGTACGGATCCGGATCGCGCGGAGGCATAGGCTGGGCAGGTGGCGGACGAGAAGGGGACGGCCGAGAAGCCGTCGTACGAGCGGGCGCGCGACGAGCTGGCCGACGTCGTCAAGCGGCTGGAGGCCGGCGGGCTGACGCTGGAGGAGTCGCTCGCCCTGTGGGAGCGGGGCGAGAGGCTCGCAGCCGTCTGCGAGGAGTGGCTCGAAGGCGCGCGGGCCCGGCTGGCCGCCGCGCTCGACAGGCCCGAGAACGGCGACGCCGCCGCCCCGTTCTGACAGCACCGTTCTGACAGCACCGTTCTGATCAGGAACGCGGCTGCGCGGGTGTCGCCGACGGGGTCAGGCCCACATCGCTCTTGCTCTGCGGTCTGAGCGACGCGGCCAGGAACGCCAGCTCCTCGTAGGACGCCGTGCCGGTCACCACGAGGCTCACCCCGTCCGGGAGGGTCCGGGCGAGGGAGTTCGCCTTCTTGTCCTTGCGGTGGTATTTCGTCCAGGCGACGCCGTTGACCTGGTGCGTCCCGATCGGCTTGCTGCTGTTGGTCATGCGCGGGACGTACTCGGACGCCTTCTGGTTGCTCTGCTCCAGCGCCGCGTACTCGTCGCTGGGCGTCACGAAACCCAGATGCCAGGCGACGGGCTTCTTGCCGCCCTCCTCCAGTCCGTCCAGCCGGGAGCTGGTCGGACGCCACCGCGACGAGAGCCCCTCCGGCGCGTACGACGTGTAAGGCGCGCCGTTGCGCATCGCCCACAGCTGCGAGCCGTAGTCGACGGTCGGCAGGACCTCCTCGTTGCTGCGGGGCGTGATGCCGTAGATCACCAGGACGACCAGCAGGCACGTGCCGATCGCCATGGTGAAGCCGCCGAGCCCCGTGTTCAGCCGTTTGTGGACGCCCGGGCTCACCTTGATCACCGATGGCGCCTGCCGCCGGGTGTCCTCTGCCTTGTCGGTCACCCCTCCAGCATCCCGCACGCTCAGCGCTGCCCCGTACGGGGGTTGGTGATGGTGCCGACGATGACCATGATCTCGTCGGCGAGGCGGCGGGCGGCGTCCTCGTCGTCCATCAGCGAGATCTCCGACACCGCGCCCGCCATCGCGCCGGTCAGGACCACGACCAGGGCCTCGTCCACGCCGCCGTCGGCGGTGTGGAACAGCGCGGCGCTGCGCCTGGCCCACTTGCCGAGCCGCTGCCGCATGACGCGGTCGAATCCGGGCGGGCCGTCGCCGGAGATGAACAGCCGGGAGACGTCGCGCTCTTCGAGGCAGCCGTCGAGGTAGGCGCGGGCGCCGGCGAGGAACTGGCGCATCGGGTCGGCCTCGCCCGCCTCCCGGACGGTGTTGATCGCCTCGCGGGTGCGTTCCTGCTGCCCGACCTGGAACTCCTCGAACAGCGTCAGGTACAGGTCGGCCTTGCCGTTGAAGTGGTGGTAGAGGCTGCCGACGCTCGCGCCCGCCTTGGCGACGATGTCGGTCACGGCGGCCTGGGCGAAGCCCGACTCGCAGAAGACGTCCCTCGCCGCGGCGAGAAGGGCGCCGCGCGTGGCGGCACCGCGGTCCGAAGGGCGTGCGGGGGCGCCCGCGGGCCCCGCGTCCCCGGCGCGCGTCACCTCGCCGGACGGCACGTCGATGTGGCTGCTCATGACGCCTGAGATTACGCCCTCTCCCAGGGGGAAACGATCCTTTGCCTGCGCGGCCGCCGAATCCGGCGGGGGCGCGGGCGACGCCGTCGGCGCCGGTACGATCCGTGACCCCGGCTGGTCTGGTCCAATTTGTGGCCGGGCGTCCCGTCCACGGAGAATCCGAGACACACCGACCGAAGGGCTGGGCCGTCATGTCCGATGAGACCACCGTTTCCTCTCCCCTCGCGACCGAGCCCGAGGCCCCGGACCGCAACCTGGCGATGGAGCTGGTCCGGGTGACCGAGGCCGCCGCGATGGCCGCGGCCCGCTGGGTCGGGCGCGGCGACAAGAACGGCGCGGACGGCGCCGCCGTGAACGCCATGCGCCAGCTGATCAACACCGTGTCCATGCAGGGTGTCGTGGTGATCGGCGAGGGCGAGAAGGACAACGCGCCGATGCTGTTCAACGGCGAGCGGGTCGGGGACGGCTCCGGCGCCGAGTGCGACGTCGCGGTCGACCCGGTGGACGGGACGCGGCTGACCGCGCTCGGCATGAACAACGCGATCGCGGTGCTGTCGGTGGCGCCGCGCGGGTCGATGTTCGACCCGTCGGCCGTGTTCTACATGGAGAAGCTGGTGACCGGCCCGGAGGCGGCGGACGCCGTCGACATCGAACGCCCGATCGCCGACAACATCCGCGCGATCGCCCGCGCGAAGGGGTCCTCGCCGCACGACGTGACGGTCTGCATCCTGGACCGTCCGCGGCACGAGGGCATCGTCCGGGAGGTCCGCGAGGCGGGGGCGCGGATCAAGTTCATCCTGGACGGCGACGTGGCGGGCGCGATCATGGCGTGCCGTCCCGGCACGGGCGTCGACGTGCTGCTCGGCATCGGCGGCACCCCGGAGGGCATCATCGCGGCGTGCGCGATCAAGGCGCTGGGCGGGGTGATCCAGGGCCGGCTGTGGCCGCAGGGCGACGAGGAGCGGCAGAAGGCGGCCGACGCCGGACACGATCTCGGCGCGGTGCTGACCACCGACGACCTGGTGACCTCGGACGATGTGTTCTTCGCCGCCACGGGCATCACCGACGGGGAACTGGTCGACGGCGTCCGCTACAGCAAGGGCACGGCCGTCACGCACTCGCTGGTCATGCGCTCCCGCAGCGGGACGATCCGGACGATCGACAGCGAGCACCAGCTCAGCAAGCTCCGCGCCTACAGCGCGATCAACTTCGACACCGCCGTCTAGACAAGCGCTCTAAAGGGCGGGGGCGGGCCCTAGCCGCCACGGGTGAAGCGGCCGCGGACGCGTGCGCGCAGGGTCCGCCTCGGCGCCCGGACGCGCACCGAACCGAAGATCATCGTGCCGCCGACCTCGATGGTCGGGCCGTCCGGGATGGGACGGTCCCGCAGGTCGCGGGTGCTGAGGATGGTGCGTCCCGTGACGTCCACGCGGACGCCGTCGGGGACGAGCAGCCGGATCCGGCCGCCGAGGACCATCGAGTCGACCACGATGTGGCGGCGCTGCAGGACGGCCTCGCGCAGGTCCAGCTCGACCGTCCCGAACAGGGCGAGCAGGGGAAGCTTCACGGGGACGACCCAGCGCCCGTCCCGGCGGGTGCGGCCGAAGAAGACCGAGACGGGACGGTCGTCCACGAGGATCGGCTGGGCCTCCTCGGGGCTGAGGTCGGCGGTGAGGCCGGTGAGCTCGCCCAGGGTGCGGGCGGCGTAGGCGCGGGCGGTGCGGTCGGAGTGCTCGTCGGCGGTGAGCCGCCCGTCCGCGAACGCCTCGCCGAGGACGGTGACGACGCGTTCCCTGTCGGCGTCGGACGCACGCAGATCGCGGACGCGCGTCACCTTCTGGGCGGCCGGTCGCGATCGACCGTCTGGGCGAGGGACGTCCACACCCAAGAGGTTAGCCCCCCGCCGGCCGCCCCGCCCCGCGTAAAACGAGTGGGGTTTTGTCCTGAAATTTCCCTAGTGTGAGAACTATGACGGTGCAACGAGCGCAGATCGCGGCCGCCCAGGACGAGTCCGCCACCGGATCGGAGGGCGACCTGGCGATCAGCCTTCGCGGCGTGGTGAAGCGCTTCGGCGACTTCACCGCCGTGGACGGGCTCGACCTGAAGGTCCCCACGGGCATCTGCCTGGGGCTGCTCGGCCCGAACGGCGCCGGCAAGTCGACCACGATGAAGATGCTGACCGCGCAGGCGATCGCGACCGAGGGCAGCATCCACGTGCTGGGCTTCCGCGTCCCGCAGGAGTCGAAGCGGGCGCGGGCGGCGATGGGCGTCGTCCCGCAGCAGGACAACCTCGACGAGGAGCTGACCGCCCGCGAGAACCTGGAGGTGTTCGCGCACCTGTACCGGGTGCCGCGCCGGGCGCGGCGGCAGGCGGTGGACGACGCGCTGGCGATCGCGCACCTCACCGAGCGGCAGCTGACCAAGGTGGACGATCTGTCCGGCGGCATGCGGCGGCGGCTGCTGATCGCCCGCGGGCTGGTGCACCGGCCCGCCCTCGTCCTGCTGGACGAGCCGACCGTCGGCCTCGACCCGCAGGTCCGCGCGGAACTGTGGGGCCTGATCGACGGGCTGCGCGCCGGGGGCACGACCGTCCTGATGTCCACGCACTACATCGAGGAGGCCGAGCGGCTGGCGGACGAGTGCGCGCTGATGTCGCACGGCCGCGTCATCGCCCGCGGCTCCCCGACGGCGCTGGTGGCGGAGTACGCGGGTGACCGGGTCGTCGAGCACTACGGGCCGCCCGACCGGCTGACGGAGGTGGAGCGGCTGGCCAAGGCGGCCGGGCTCCCCACGCGCCGCACCGGCCCTTCGGTGTCGGTGCTGAAGGCCGAGACCATCCCGCCGTCCCTGGAGGACGAGCTGGGCCCCGACGGCGTCCGCCGCGCCGCCAACCTTGAGGACGTGTTCGTGATCTTGACCGGGGAGCGTGTGGAATGACGGTGGTCGCGGCGCAGGGCCGGGCGGAGCGCGCCCCGCGCCTGCGGCGGTTCGAGTTCGCGCCGGTGGCGGGCATCTGGCGGCACGAGCTGGCCCTCTACAAGCGGTACTGGAAGTCGCAGTCGTTCGCCTCGATGGTGGAGCCGACGTTCTTCCTGCTCGCCTTCGGCTACGGGTTCGGCTCGATGGTCGCGGTGATCGGCGACTACAAGTACCTGGACTTCGTCGCGACGGGCGTCGTCGGCACGGCCGCGCTGTTCACGTCGGTGTTCCCGGGGATGTTCAACGGCTACATCAGGCGCGTGTTCCAGCACACCTACGACGGGATGCTCGCCGCGCCGGTGGACGTCCACGAGCTGGTGACGGCCGAGGCCCTGTGGATCGCGGCCAAGTCGTCGGTGTACTCGTGCACGCCGATCGTGGTGGGGATGTTCTTCGGCCTCGATCCGGCGTTCGGGATGCTGCTGGTGCCGTTCGTGACGTTCTTCACCGCGCTCGGGTTCGGCCTGTTCGGGATGTGGACGTCCTCGGTGGTGCCGTCGATCAACTCGTTCGACTACGTGATCACGGGTGTGGTGACGCCGCTGTTCCTGATCGCCGGGACGTTCTTCCCCATCGAGTCGCTGCCCGGCTGGGCGCAGAACGTCTCGTACCTGAACCCGCTCTACCACTGCGTGGAGCTGGTCCGGGACGCGGTCTTCGGCCTTGACCCGCTGGCCGATCTGGGACATCTGGCGGCCCTGTGGGTGTTCGCGGCGCTGATGTGGCTCATCGCCGTCCGCGGCATGCGCAACCGGCTCATCGACTGACGGGGTACCCTGACGCGAATCTTCTTCACATTGCGTGCCGCTGAGAGATGGGGGCGCATGCGTCAGGGCATCACCGTCCGGGACCGCCAGGCCCGCTTCGCCGCGTACGCGGCGTTCGCCGTCCAGGGGCTGTGCTTCGCCTCGCTCGTGACGCAGGTCCCGCGGATGCAGAAGGCGCACCATCTCAGCGACGCCACGCTGTCGCTGGTCCTGCTGATGGTGCCGCTGGTCGCCGGGGTGGGCAGCGTCGCGTCGGGCGCCCTTTTCAAGCGGTTCGGCAGCGGACTGGTGCTGCGCGTATCCCAGCCCGCCGTCGCCGCCACGGTCGCCCTCATCGGCCTCACCGGCGACCTGTCATTCTGGGGGACGACCCCCAGGCCCCCAAAGATCATCGAAGACCTGGCCCTCTACGTCGCGGTCGCCGCGTTCGGCCTGTTCGTCGGCGCCGTGGACGCCTCGATGAACGCGCAGGCCGTCGCGGTCGAACGCCGCTACGGCGTCAGCCTGATCACCGGCTTCTACGCGGTGTGGAGCGTCGCCGGGATCCTCGGCGGGCTCTGGGCCTCCCTCACCAACAAGATCGACCTGTCGTTGTTCACGGGCTTCGCGGTCGCCGCCGCCGTCGGGATCACCGCGTCCCTCGCCACCGGGCACCGGCTCTACCGCCGCGCGGAGGAGGGCGAAGGCCCGACGGCCGAGGAGCTGAGGGCGGCCGGGCGCAGCGTCCCGTGGCGGCCGATCCTCGTCGTCGGCGCCGCGATGGCCGTCGCCTACCTCGCCGACTCCGCGATCTCCGGGTACGGCGCCAAGTACCTGGACGACGAGCTGTCCGGCAGCGACTGGATCGCGCCGCTCGGCTATGTCGCGTACCAGATCGCGATGGTGATCAGCCGTGCCGTCGCGGACCTCGCCGTCCGCCGCTCGGGCCCCGTCCGGGTCGTCCGGCTCGGCGGCGCCGTCGGCGTGATCGGGATGATCGGCGTGGTCGCGGCGCCCGGCGCGGGCTTCGCCATCGCCGCGTTCGCGCTCGCCGGGCTCGGCCTCAGCGTGATCGCCCCGGTGTCCTTCTCCGCCGCCGGACGGGTCGACCCGACCGGCCTCGGCGTGGCGGTGGCCCGCGTGAACATCTTCAACTACGTCGGCTTCGTCCTGGGCGCCGCCATCGTCGGCGCCATCGCCCCGCTCAGCGCCGACCACGGACTCCGGCTGGCCTTCATCGTCCCGACGGCCTTGATCCTGGTCGTCTTCGCCACCGCGAAGGGCTTCGATCCCGTCCCGGTCAAAGGCGGCCGTCCGGACGCCCCCGCCATGGAACGCCCCATCGCCTGACACGGGCCGCAACGCACGGGCCGCAACGCACGGGCCCCCACTCACGGGCCCCCACTCACGGGCCGCAACGCACGGGCCCCCGCTCACGCGGGACGCGCGAACGGGGGCTCGGAACGAAGGGTCAGGCGTCTTCCATCAGGCGGATGGCCCGCTCGCCTTCGGCCTGGGCCTGCTCCGGGGTCATGTCCTGCAGGGCGCGGCTCAGGGCCACCTCGGCGGCGTCGGCCGCGGCCCGGAGGGTCACGGCATGCTCCTGTGCCCTTTCGAGGTCGCCCAGGCCGACACAGTCGAAGGCCACCTGCGCGTCGTGGCCCGCCATCTTCAGCTGACGTGCGGCCTCTTCGAGACTCATGGATCACTCCTACCTCGGGGATGCTTGTCCTACCCCTAGGTACGTTCGGTAACCGCTTGACCCAGCAGTCGCGCCGCCTTGACCAGGCGGGGCTCGGAGAGGCCCGCGTAACCGAGGACGAGGGCCGGCGTGGCATGGCCCGCGCGTCCGGGCGACCACATGGGACGGGCGCCCGCGACGGACACACCGGCCCTCGCGGCACGGGCCACGACGGCGTCCTCGTCACATCCCCGGGGAAGTTCCACATAGAGGTGGATGCCCGCCGAGACGCCGCGAACCGCGGCGCCGGGCAGGTGGACGTCGAGCGCCCCGGCCAGCGCGTCCCGCCTGGACCGGTACCGCCGCCGCATCATGCGCAGGTGCCGGTCGTATCCGCCGCTCCTGATCAGCTCGGCCAGCGCGTACTGCTCCAGGACGGGCGCGCCGAGATCGGTGGTGCCGCGGTGGGCGCGCAGCCGCTTGGCGACCGACGGCGACGCGACGGCCCAGCCGAGGCGGAGCGCCGGGGCCAGCGACTTGCTCACCGAGCCGAGCAGCACGACGCGGTCGGGGTCGACGCCCTGGAGGCAGCCGACGGGCTCGCGGTCGTAGCGGAACTCGGCGTCGTAGTCGTCCTCCAGGATCAGGCCGTCGACGTCCCGCGCCCAGGCGATCAGCTCGGCGCGGCGGGCCGGGGACAGCACGACGCCGGTCGGGTACTGGTGCGCGGGCGTGACGAGGACGGCCCGCGCCCCGGTGCGGGCGAGCGCGGCGACGTCCAGCCCGTCGGCGTCGACGGGGACGCGGAGCACCCGCAGCCCCGACGCGTCCAGCATCGGCAGCTGCCGGTCGCTGGTCGGGTCCTCGACCGCGAGGAGGGTGTGCCCGCCCGCGCGCAGCAGCCGGAGCAGCGCGGACAACCCCTGCGCCACCCCGTTCATGATCACGACCCGGGCGGGGTCGGCGTGCGCGGCGCGGACCCGGCCGAGATAGCCGGCCAGCTCGGCGCGCAGCACGGCGACGCCGCCCGGGTCGGGGTAGGTGAGCGCCTCGTGCGGCAGCGCGCGCAGCGCGGCACGGGCCGCCGCGATCCAGCGCTCGCGCGGGAACGCCGACAGGTCCGGCTTGCCCGGCCACAGGTCGTAGGGGGCCGCGGGCACCGGCCGGGGCTCGCGGGGCGGATCGGGCGCGCCGTTCGACGACACCGGCGCCGCGGCCGCGGCGGACGCCTCGTCGGGACGGGCCAGCGGCGCGATACGGGTGCCGTCGCCGCGCCGCGCGACCAGGAACCCCTCCGCGGTGAGCTGCTCGTAGGCGGCGACGACGACGCCGCGGGAGACGTCCAGGTCGCGCGCCAGGTCGCGGCTCGACGGCAGCCTCGTCCCGGCGGTCAGCCTGCCGGTGCGCACCGCCGTGCGGAAACCGGCGGCGATCTGGGCCGCGAGCCGTCCGGCGGACCGGTCGAGGGAGAGATGAAGGTCGGTCACATGACTCTCAGCGTCAAGAGGGAGTGCGAGCGTCACGGGCGGCGAAATGGTCCGGATTCGCACGCGACGATTGGCCCTGGTTGATAGACCAAGTCTGCCCATAGCGTTCCGTCCATGAACACCTCCCAGAAGCGCGGCATGGCCGGGGCCGGGTCGGCGATGTTCCTCGTCGGGACGCTGACCGCCGTGTCCGCGACCATCGCCGGCTACCCCGTGTTCGGCGGTCAGGCGGCACGGTACGCGGTCGCCGCGCTCGTCCTGCTCCTCGTCGCCCGCTTCGCCGGCGGCCCATCCCGGCGCACCACCCTGAGGGACTGGCTGCTGCTGGCGGCGCTGGCGGGGACGGGCCTGGTCGCCTTCAACGTCTGCATCGTCTTCGCCACCCAGGACACCAGCCCCGCCACGATCGGCACGGTGATCGCGACGGTGCCGATCGTCCTGGCGCTGGCGGGCCCGCTGCTGGAGGGCCGCCGTCCGGCCCCGGGGCTCGTGCTGTCGGCGTGCGTCGTCGCCGCCGGGGCCGCGCTCGCCAACGGGCTCGGCAGCGGCAGCCTCCGCGGGCTGCTGCTGTCGCTCGGCGCGCTCGCCGGAGAGGTGTGCTTCTCGCTGCTGGCCGTTCCGCTGCTGCCCAGGCTCGGCCCGCTGCGGGTCTCGGCCTACTCCGCTGCCCTCGCCGCGCCGATGCTGCTGGCCGTCGGCGTCGCCGTGGACGGGACGGCGGTGCTCCGCACCCCCACGGGCGGCGAGCTGGCGGGCTTCGCGTATTTGTCGGTGGTCGTCACCACGATCGCGTTCCTGCTCTGGTACAGCGCCATCGGACGGCTCGGCACCGACCGCGCCGGGCTGTTCGCGGGCCTGATCCCGGTCAGCGCGGTGATCACGACGGTGGCGCTCGGCATCGACCGGCCGGGTCCCGCCGACCTGATCGGCGCCGCGCTGGTCGCCGCGGGCGTCGTCCTCGGCCTGCGCGCCCGCGTCACCCCCCACGAGCCCGCCACCACTCACGAGCCCGGCACCGCCCGCGAGCCCGTCGCCCGCGAGCCCGTCACCCCCAGTGAATCCGCGCTTCCCGAGCCCGTAACCTGTGATTCCGTAGACACCGCCCCTTTCGGAATCGCGCGAGGATCTGCCTGAGATGCCTGAGTTCTCCTACACCGACCTGCTGCCGCTCGGCCCGGACGAGACCGACTACCGTCTGCTGACCTCCGAGGGGGTCTCCACGTTCGAGGCCGGCGGACGAACGTTCCTGCAGGTCGAGCCGGAGGTTCTGCGGCTGCTCACCGAGACCGCGATGCGCGACATCTCGCACCTGCTGCGTCCCGCGCACCTGGCGCAGCTCCGCCGGATCCTGGACGACCCGGAGGCGTCCCCCAACGACCGGTTCGTGGCCCTGGACCTGCTGAAGAACGCGGGCATCTCGTCCGGCGGCGTCCTGCCCATGTGCCAGGACACCGGCACCGCGATCGTGATGGGCAAGCGCGGCCAGCACGTCCTGACCGACGGGAACGACGAGGAGCACATCTCGCGCGGCGTGTACGACGCGTACACGAAGCTGAACCTGCGCTACTCGCAGATGGCGCCGGTGACGATGTGGGACGAGAAGAACACCGGCAGCAACCTGCCCGCGCAGATCGAGCTGTACGCCTCGCCCGGCGATGCGTACAAGTTCCTGTTCATGGCCAAGGGCGGCGGAAGCGCGAACAAGTCGTTCCTCTACCAGGAGACCAAGGCCGTCCTGAACCCGAAGCGGATGCTGTCCTTCCTGGAGGAGAAGATCCGCTCGCTCGGCACGGCGGCGTGCCCGCCCTACCACCTGGCTATCGTCGTCGGCGGGACGTCCGCCGAGTACGCGCTGAAGACCGCCAAGTACGCCTCCGCCCACTACCTGGACACGCTGCCGGGCGAGGGCTCGCCGCTCGGGCACGGGTTCCGCGACCTGGACCTGGAGCTCCAGGTGTTCGAGCTGACGCAGAAGCTCGGCATCGGCGCGCAGTTCGGCGGCAAGTACTTCTGCCACGACGTCCGCGTGATCCGGCTGCCGCGGCACGGCGCGTCCTGCCCGGTGGCGATGGCGGTGTCGTGCAGCGCCGACCGGCAGGCCCTCGCGAAGATCACCGCGGACGGCGTGTTCCTGGAGCGCCTGGAGACCGACCCCGCCCAGTACCTGCCCGAGACGACCGACGAGCATCTGGACGACGAGGTCGTCCAGATCGATCTGAACCGGCCGATGGCGGAGATCCGGGCGGAGCTGACCAAGTACCCGGTGAAGACGCGGCTGTCGCTGACCGGCCCGCTGGTCGTGGCCCGCGACATCGCGCACGCCAAGATCAAGGAGCGGCTGGACGCGGGCGAGCCCATGCCCCAGTACCTGCGCGACCACGCCGTCTACTACGCGGGCCCGGCCAAGACCCCGGAGGGCTACGCGTCCGGTTCGTTCGGCCCGACCACGGCCGGTCGCATGGACTCCTACGTCGAGCAGTTCCAGGCCGCCGGCGGCTCGCTCGTCATGCTGGCCAAGGGCAACCGGTCCAAGCAGGTCACCGACGCCTGCCGGGAGCACGGCGGCTTCTACCTCGGCTCGATCGGCGGGCCCGCCGCCCGCCTCGCCCAGGACTGCATCAAGAAGGTCGACGTCCTGGAGTACCCGGAACTGGGCATGGAGGCCGTCTGGAAGATCGAGGTCGAGGACTTCCCCGCGTTCGTCGTCGTGGACGACAAGGGCGAGGACTTCTTCGCCGACACCACCGGCCCCGTCCTCACCATCGGCCGCCGCTGATCGGCTGATCAGCGGCCCGGGCCGGCCACGGCCGACGCCGGCCACAGGGCGCCTGCGTCCCGGTTTCTTGGGGATTCCTGCCAGCAGGTCACATTGCCGGACAAAATCCAGGTTGGTCCCGACGTCTCCCCGATGGCCGACTGGCCTCTCCGGTATCTTTTCCGCCATGTCACAGTCAGAGCGCCTCGTTCTAGCGACGCGCTACCGGCTGGTCTCGGAGATAGGACAGGGTGCCAACGGCACCGTGTGGAGAGGGCATGACGAGCTCCTCGATCGTGCCGTGGCGATCAAGGAGCTCCGGCTCCCCGATGACCTCTCCGAGGACGACCGGGTGGTCTTCTACCGCCGTACCCTCCGGGAGGCGCGCGCGCCCGCGCAGCTGCGCACGCACTCCATCGTCGAGGTGTACGACGTGGTCATCGAGCAGGGCCGGCCCTGGATCGTGATGGAGATGATCGAGGCGCCCAGCCTCGAACAGCTCATCGAGCGCTCGGGCCCGCTGCCGCCCGAGCGCGTCGCGCACATCGGCCGCGCGCTGCTGGACGCGCTCAACACCGCGCACAAGGCCGGGATCGTGCACCGCGACCTCAAGCCCAGCAACGTGATCCTGGACGGCGAACGGGTCGTCCTCACCGACTTCGGGCTCGCGTTCTCGTCCGGTTCGGCCAGCCTGACGAAGACGGGCCACTTCATGGGCTCGCCCGCGTACGTGGCGCCCGAGGTGGCCGCCGGGGAGAAGGCGACGCCGCGCTCTGACCTGTGGTCGCTCGGCGCGACGCTGTTCGCCGCCCTGGAGGGCCACCCGCCGTTCGAGCGCGAGAACGTGATGGCGACGCTGAGCGCGCTGGCGAACGAGTCGACCCCGTCCCCGCAGAACGCCGGCGCGCTCGGACCCGTGATCATCGGGCTGCTGGAGAAGAACCCGACCCGCAGGCTCAGCCACGCCCGCGCCGTCGACCGGTTGGAACGCGCCGTCGCCGGTCCCCGGTCGGGCCGCCACGCGCACACGCCCCGCTACCGGCTGATGGTCGTGATCGGGCTGATCGGCGCGACGGTGGCGTCCTGCGGGATCGGCGCCACCGCGCTCGCCGTCGGCATGCTGCGGGAGAGCCCGGGCCCGTCCCCCACGGGGCTGCCGCCCACCACCGGGAGCGGCAGGCAGGACGATCCGCCCGGCGTCGAGTCCGCCACGCTGGTCGTCCGCGCCCGCAACGCCGTCTGCAAGATCTTCGTGTCGGTGCCCGGCGGCGCCGTGCTCGCCGACGAGACACTCCGCGAGAGCGAGGCCCGCCGGTACTACCAGCCGCGCCTCAACGCGGTCATCTACGACGCGTCCTCCTGCGACGTCTGGGTCAACGGCCTGCGCAAGCCCCTCGGCTCCCCCGGCGAGCGCAAGAACTACACGCTCACCGGGGAGTGACACGCCCCACGCCGGGGAATGCGTGAGCCACCCGCCGTGGCTGCCTCTAATGGCGGCTACGGACGCGCAGGGGAGGCTTTCGATGGGCGAGCAGGAGTTCCGTGTCGAGCACGACTCGATGGGCGAGGTCCGCGTACCGGCGGCGGCGAAGTGGCGGGCGCAGACACAGCGCGCGGTGGAGAACTTCCCGGTCTCGGGACGGACGCTGGAGGCGGCGCACATCGCCGCGCTCGGCCAGATCAAGGCCGCGGCGGCGACCGTGAACGCCGAGCTAGGGGTGCTCGACGACGACCTGGCCCGCGCGATCACCGCCGCCGCCCGTGAGGTCGCGGACGGCCGCTGGGACGACCACTTCCCCATCGACGTGTTCCAGACCGGGTCGGGGACGTCGTCGAACATGAACGCCAACGAGGTCGTGGCGACGCTGGCGCAGGAGCGGCTCGGACGTCCCGTCCATCCGAACGACCACGTGAACGCGTCGCAGTCGTCGAACGACGTGTTCCCCTCGTCCATCCACATCGCGGCGACGGGCGCCGTCCTGAACGACCTGATCCCCGCGCTGCGGCACCTGCGGGACGCCCTCGACCGCAAGGCCCGCGAGTTCGCGACGGTCGTGAAGGCGGGCCGCACCCATCTGATGGACGCGACGCCCGTGACGCTCGGGCAGGAGTTCGGCGGGTACGCGGCTCAGATCGGGCACGGCGTGGAGCGGCTGGAGGCCGTCCTGCCGCGGCTGGCGGAGCTGCCGCTGGGCGGGACGGCGGTCGGCACCGGCATCAACACCCCGCCCGGTTTCGGCGGGCGCGTCATCGCCGAGATCGCGCGCGTCACTGGCCTGCCGCTGACGGAGGCCCGCGACCACTTCGAGGCGCAGGGCGCGCGGGACGGCCTGGTCGAGGCGAGCGGCGCGCTCCGCACCGTCGCGGTGAGCCTCAACAAGATCGCCAACGATCTGCGCTGGATGGGCTCGGGGCCGCGCGCCGGGCTCGCCGAGATCCGGCTGCCCGATCTGCAGCCCGGTTCGTCGATCATGCCGGGGAAGGTGAACCCGGTGATCCCGGAGGCGGTCACGCAGGTCGCGGCGCAGGTCATCGGGAACGACGCGGCGGTCGCGTTCGGCGGCGCGGCCGGCAACTTCGAGCTGAACGTGATGCTGCCGGTGCTGGCGCGCAACGTGCTGGAGTCGATCGGCCTGCTGGCGAACGTGTCGCGGCTGCTCGCCGACCGCTGCGTCGACGGCATCGAGGCCGACGCCGACCGGATGCGCGAGTACGCCGAGTCGTCACCGTCGATCGTGACGCCGCTGAACCGCTACATCGGGTACGAGGAGGCGGCGAAGGTCGCCAAACAGGCGCTGAGCGAACGCAGGACGATCCGCGAGGTCGTCCTGGAACGCGGCTACGTCGACGAAGGGAAGCTGACCGCCGAGCAGCTCGACGCGGCGCTCGACGTCCTCGGGATGACGAACGCGCCCCGGAAGCCCTCCTGAGCGCCCGGGACGCGTCCGGACGAATCAGTACCAGCCGACCGACTGGGAGTGCGACCACGCGCCGCACGGGGTGTTGTAGCGGCCCTTGATGTAGCCGAGGCCCCACTTGATCTGCGTGGTGGCGTTGTTCTGCCAGTCGGGCCCGGCGCTGGACATCTTGGAACCCGGATTGGCCTGCGGAATGCCGTACGCCTCGGACGACGGGTTGTCCGCGTGCACGTTCCAGTGGCTTTCCTTGTTCCACAGCTTCACCAGGCAGCCGAACTGGCCGGAGCCGGTGAAACCGAAGCTCGGCATCAGCTTCTTGGCGATGCTCTGCGCCTCGCCCGCCGGGACCGGGTCGCCGCTCGGGCCGCCGCCACCGCCGCCGCCCTTGTCCGGCTTCTTGGTCGGGACCGGCTTGCCCTTCGGGTACAGCGACGGGGCCTTGACCCCGTCCTCGCGCGCCGCGCGGGACGCGCGTTCGAGGGCCAGCTTGCGCCGCTGCTCCTCCAGCACCTTCGGGTCGACCTTCGGCGCGGCGTCGGCGAGCTGCTTGGTCGGCTTGACGGTCGCGTCGTCGCCGCCGGAACCGCCGGTCAGCGCCAGCGCGACGGCCGCGCCGCCGCCGATCACCACCGCGGCGCCCGCGGCGACGGCGACGATCCGCATCCCGTTGCGCCTGCCCGCGCCGCCGCCCGCACCACCACGGCCCGCACCACCACGGCCCGCGCCACCACGGCCGGGACCACCGGGGCCCGCACCACCACCGGGGCCGCCGGACGCGATCTCGTCGCGGGCCTCCCCGGCGGAGACGCCGGTGCGCAGCGGCTCGGGCGCGACGGCCTGGAAGCCGAGCGTGTCACCGGCCGGCCCGGCGGCCTGGGCGCCGCCGGCGACCTTGACGTCGTCCTCGTGCGGCGCCGCGAGCGGGCCGGGCTCCGCGGGCGGTGCCGTGAACGCGCCGGTGGCCTGGATCGGAACCTGGGGGGCCGGGGCGGGAGGGGCCGCGGGCGTCCACGGCTCTCCGGAGTCGAAGTTCTGTCGATCGTCTCGCCTAGGGGACCCTTGATGGTCTCCGTACAAGGCGGTCCTTCCGACGGTCGCACGCGCATGGACACGCGTCCGAGGTGCCTCACCCCTGGCCCGTCCGGCCGCCCGGTGCTCCCGGCGGCCTCGGACCCGGGTCGGCGCCGTGCCCGTCGCGCGTGTCGTGAAGGGGACGCGCTCCGGTCCGGCACCGTTCGGGGGGTGCTTACGGGGAGACACAATGCCTGAGGCCGAGGGATGCTCCGCAACCGAAACGAGACAAAAGCTGCGGCTGGGGCGGTTGTCAACTGCCCGGGCGACCCGTCGAAACCGCGACGACACCTGGGATTCTCGCCCTCGGTGGAGGATTCTGTGACCTTCCTCACAGCCACACGGTACGGGGTTTAACGATCACGTTCCGTACACCGGTTCCGGCCGCGTACGCGGACGCGCGAACCCCGGCGGCCGCGCACAGCGTACCGCCGGGGTTCACCCGTCCCAGAGGGCTTCAGGCGCCCGTCTCAGGTGGGTTCAGCCGCCCGTGTCAGGCGCCGACGTCGCCGAGCATGTCGGTGACCAGCGCGGCGATCGGCGAGCGCTCCGACCGCGTCAGCGTGACGTGCGCGAACAGCGGATGCCCCTTGAGCTTCTCCACCACCGCCGCGACGCCGTCGTGCCGCCCGACCCGCAGGTTGTCGCGCTGCGCCACGTCATGCGTCAGGACGACCCGCGACCCCGCGCCGATCCGCGACAGCACGGTCAGCAGGACGCCGCGCTCCAGCGACTGCGCCTCGTCCACGATCACGAACGCGTCGTGCAGCGACCGGCCCCTGATGTGGGTGAGCGGCAGGACCTCCAACATGTCACGGTCCACCACTTCGTCGATGACGTCCGGTGTCGTCACCGCCGAAAGGGTGTCGTAGACGGCCTGCGCCCACGGCGACATCTTCTCGTTCTCCGAGCCCGGCAGGTAGCCGAGTTCCTGGCCGCCGACCGCGTAGAGGGGCCGGAACACCACGACCTTGCGGTGCTGCCGGCGCTCCATCACGGCCTCCAGGCCCGCGCACAGCGCGAGGGCCGACTTTCCGGTGCCGGCCCGCCCGCCGAGCGAGACGATGCCGACGCTCTCGTCCATCAGCAGGTCGAGCGCGATCCGCTGCTCCGCGGACCGGCCGCGCAGCCCGAACACCTCCCGGTCGCCGCGCACCAGCTTCACCGACTTGTCCGGCTGCGTCCGGCCGAGGGCCGAGCCGCGCTCCGACAGCAGCCGCAGGCCGGTGTGGCAGGGCAGGTCCCTGGCCGCCTCGATGTCCGCGGTCCCCGACTCGTACAGGTCCTCAAGCGCCCCGGCCGGGACCTCCAGCTCCCGCATGCCGGTCCAGCCCGACTCCACGACCGCCAGCTCCGCCCGGTACTCCTCGGCGGTGAGGCCGACCGCGGACGCCTTCACCCGCATCGGCAGGTCCTTGGAGACCAGGACGACGTCATGCCCCTCGCGCGCGAGCCACGCCGCGACCGACAGGATGCGGGTGTCGTTGTCGCCGAGCCGGAACCCGTCCGGCAGCACGCTCGGGTCGGCGTGGTTCAACTCCACGCGGAGCGTGCCGCCCTGGTCGCCGAGCGGGCCGTCCACGGACACGGGCTCGTCCAGGCGGCCGTGCAGCAGGCGCAGATCGTCCAGCAGGCGCAGGGCCTGCCGGGCGAAGTACCCGAGCTCGGGGTGGTGACGCTTGGCCTCCAGCTCGGAGATGACGACGATGGGGAGTACGACCTCGTGCTCGGCGAACCGGGTCAACGCCCCCGGGTCGGCGAGCAGGACGCTGGTGTCGAGGACGTACGTGCGCCGATCCGGGACGGAGACCGCCCCGGAAGGGATCCCGGACGGACCGGGACGGCGCGCGGAGGTTGTGGCCACTCGATCTCCCTGATCATGGGGAATCTACCGGTGAACATTTCTCATCCGGCCTGTCCGCGCAGGCGTGGCCTGCCCCGGACCTCCCGAGGATGAAAGGTGTTCATTGGCGCGCCGGTCCGCCGCGCGGGCGGTGGGGGCCGCAGTGTGGCCGTCAGGTACCGTAGCGCCGGTGCCGCGCGGCGTACGAGCGCATGGCCCGGAGGAAGTCGACCTTGCGGAAGTCCGGCCAGTGGACCTCGCAGAAGTGGAACTCCGAGTGGGCGCTCTGCCAGAGCATGAAGCCGGAGAGACGCTGCTCCCCCGAGGTGCGGATGACCAGGTCCGGATCCGGCTGGCCGCGCGTGTAGAGATGCTCCGCGATGTGCTCCACGTCGAGGATCTCGGCGAGTTCCTCGATGCTGGTGCCCCGGCTCGCCTGCTCGATGAGCAGTGAGCGCACCGCATCAGCGATCTCACGCCTACCCCCATACCCAACCGCGACGTTCACAATCAGGCCGGGTGCGTCCGATGTGGTCTCACCCGCGTCTTTCAGGACACGTGCGGTCTTATCGGGCAGAAGGTCGAGGGCGCCGACGGGCTTGACATGCCAGCCGTCGGAGGCGAGCCGCCGGACGGTGTTCTCGATGATCTCCAGCAGCGGGTCCAGTTCGGCCGCCGGACGGCTCAGGTTGTCGGTGGACAGCAGCCACAGCGTGACGTGCTCCACCCCGGCCTCGGCGCTCCACTGGAGCAGCTCGGAGATCTTCTGGGCGCCGCGCTGGTGCCCGGTGTTGACGTCGGCGATGCCCATCGACCTGGCCCAGCGCCGGTTCCCGTCCAGGATCACGCCGACGTGGCGGGGGGTGACGTCCTTAGGGAGCGACGCCTCGACCCGGTGCTCGTACATCCGGTATATGGCGTCGCGGAAGGCCGCGTACGGACCGCTGCCGCGGATGGCGGAGCCCAGCCGCCCGCCCGCCTTCCGCATGCCGCGCGGCATGCGCGCGCGTGGCTCCTCCGTACGCCGAACCCCCATATGGGCTTCCCTTCGAGCGGCCGTCCCTGGTGGGAAAACGCTCAATTATGGCCCGACGGCGCTACTTATCTCACCGTTCCCGTCATGTCAGGCTAATCCGTGGAACGTTCCTGCCCGGCCGTTCGTCCACCTCCGGCCTGTCCGGCCCCGCGCTTCCGGGAGCGGGCCCCGTCCCGGTGAAGCGGCGGCCCCCCACGCCTCCCGGAACCGATTCGGCGGCGTCGGCGAGGATCCCGGCGAGGAAGCGGGCGAGGTCGGCGGAGGTGAGCACGGCGCGGACGCCCCGGCCGCTCGCGCCCCACGCCTCGATGACAGCCCGCCGCGCGATCCGCCACCGTCCCGCCGCGGACCGCTGCCGGCCCACCCACATCGAGGACGTCCGCAGCGCGCAGCGCAGCTCGCCGGTGCTCACGACGTCGCCGCGATCACGGTAGCGGAACGAGAACAGCTCGGGTTCGCGGACCGCGCCCGCGCCGCCGGACGGCTCGGGGAACCGGTCGTCGGGGTCGGGCCAGCGGGCCGCCTGCGGGGACCCGTCGGCCCTCGCCTCGGCGACCCGGACGGCGAGGTCGGCCAGGAAGTACCCGCACCGCTCCCCCACCGCGCCGAAGGCGTCGCCGTCGCGCCACAGCTCCAGCGTGACCTCGAACGGGGTGCCGCCGCGGTCGAGCGAGGCGACCGGCACCACGGCGAGGTCGGAGCCGTCCAGGCAGCGCAGCCCGTGCCCCACCCGACCACCACCCCTCGCCCTCGGCCCTCAGGCTCGCCTTGAAGGCACATTAGGCCAGGTCAGCACCATGATCACACCTAGTGATCATTGAGATCGGGTAATGAAGCCGGGCCCGCCCCCGCGGTGGCCCGGCGCCGGGCTCAGGCCCGCGGACCGGGGTCAGGCTCGCGGGCCGGCGGCGCGGGCGCGCTCGACGTGCTGGAGCGCGGTGCGCAGCTCCGACAGCCACTCGTCGGTGTTCTTGCCGACGAGCCGCACGCACCAGGCGAGCGCGTCGCTGCGGCTGCGGGCGACGCCGGCCTCGACGAGCGTGTCGAGGACGCGCCGTTCGGACTGCCGCAGCCGGGTCATGACGGGCACCGACAGGGTGGTGAACATCTCCCGTTCGCCACCGCATTCGACGCCCCAGGAAACCCTGTGGCCGAAGCGCATCTCGGCCTCCCGGGCGATGCCCATGCGCCGCTCGCGGGTCTCCTCGCGGAAGCGCTGGATGTGACCGGCGATCGCCCCGGCCCGCTCCGCCTCCGACACCTGGGCCGCCGAGGACGTTTCCCCCGTGGACGCCTCCGCCTGCTTGGCGAGGGCGGACGGCTCGGGCAGGCGGCCGATGACGCTGACCTCCTCGCGGTCGAGGACGACGTCCGGCGGCCCCTCGAACCAGTCGTCGGGAAGCCGTCCGGAGAACCAGCCGCGGAGCTGCTCCGCCGCTTCACTCGTACTCATGTAATCAAAATTACACCGTAGTGTCCGCACGCACCAGCCTTCCGGCCGGACGCGGCGCCGAAGATGCGCCGACCATCACAATTGACACAGAATCAACCCATGAGTGCGTCGTCCCCCGAACACGCGATCGATCGGCTGCAGAACCGGCTCGCCCGCCTCCCGCTGCGCGAGCGCAAGAAGCTGAAGACCCGGAGAGCGATCCAGGAGCACGCCCTCCGGCTCTTCACGGAGCGGGGCTACGACGACACGACCGTCGAGCAGATCGCGGCGGCGGCGGAGATCTCGCCGAGCACGTTCTTCCGCTATTTCCCCACCAAAGAGGACGTCGTCGTCACCGACGAGTACGACCCGATCATCGCGGAGGTGTTCCGCGTCCAGCCGGCGGACCTGTCGCCCATCGACGCGCTCCGCGCCGCGCTCCGGGAGGTCCTCCCGGTCATGCAGCAGGACGATCTGCACACCATCGAGACGCGGCTGCGGCTCACCGCGTCGGTCCCGGCCCTGCGCGCCCGGACGTTCGAGTCGATGCGGGAGGGCACGCACGCCGTCCTCACGGAGATGATCGCCGAGCGGACCGGACGGCGCCGCGACGACCCCGAGGTCCAGGCGTTCAACTGGGCGGTCCTGGGCGTCATGCAGGCGGCGCTGTACCAGTGGCTCGAAGGCCCGAAGGACGAGGATCTGGTGGTCCTCATGGAGCGGAACCTGGACTTCCTCAGCCGAGGCTGCCCGCTGTGAAGCCGCCCGCTGTGAAGCGGACGCCGCGCCGGCGCGGCGGCCCGCTCAGCGGGCGAGACCGTTGGCGATCTTGGGGCTGACCCGGACGGCGCCGCGCATGTTGCGCGTGTAGACGTTCTGGACCTGCACCACGGTGCCCCTGCGCGGCGCGGCGAGCATCTTGCCCTGGCCGAGGTAGAGCGCGATGTGCGAGATGTAGCCGGGCGCGGTCGGGTCGTTGGCCCAGATGAGCATGTCGCCCGGCTTGGCCTTGCTGTACGGGACGACCCAGCCGACCCGCGCCTGGTCGGCGGCGACGCGCGGAAGCCTGATGCCGGCCTTGGCGAAGGCGTACTGCATGAGGCCGGAGCAGTCGTAGCCGCCCTCCGCCTCGGACTCGCCGCCCCACACGTACGGCCAGCCGAGCCGGGTGGACGCTGCCTTGATCACGGTCCGCACCTGCGCGGTCGTCATGACCTGGCCGTTCGGCACCTGGCCCGTCGCCGGGTAGTCGATCTCCGGGTTGACGGCGACGGCCCTGGCGTTCTTCGGCAGCACCTTGCGGAGCTTCCTGATGAACGACTTCGGCTCGGTCTTCGGGACGCTGATCAGCATCGCGTTGCCGGTCGGCATGCCGAGCGCCTGCGCGGTGGCGTGCGAGACGACCGCGTCGACGTCGCCGATGCCCATCGTCGCGTAGGCGCCCACGCGCAGCGGCAGCGGGCTCCGCCTGCCTCCGACGGGCACCTGGCTGCCGAGCTGCACACCGCCGTCGTTGCCCATCGTGAAGGAGATCGCGACGTCGCCGGCGGCGACGTTGCGCCACAGCGCGTCCGACTTGGCGGTGGGCTTCGGCGTGTAGTTGCGGAACGTGGACGGGTCGACGCCCATCAGCCCGACCCGCTTGCCCGCGACCAGGCCCTGCACGGCGTCCACGACCTCGACGCCCTTCACGTTCTCGGCGCCGCGGACCTTCGAGACCAGTTCGGGCGGGAGCGTGGACGGCGCGGCGACCATGACGTGCGGGGTGAGCCGCTTTCCCTGGGGCGCGACGGCGGAGGAGGAGAGCCCGGTGCTGCCGGACGCGGCCACGAACCGGGCGCGCTGCTCACCGCGCTGGGCCGTCGCCGGAGCGTCGTCGCCGCGCGCCACCAGGACGGCCACGTTCGCGGCGAGCGTCGTCAGCACCGAAACGCCGATGATCGTCGGTAGGGCCCGGCGGGTCGGCTTTCCCACTGCCACACTCCTCGAAAGGTCGCCCTGTTTGAGGGTCTGCTGTATGTAGGTCGGTGTGTCGGTCGCGCTGTGCTCCAGAACCGACTATGGCGCAGTCGGTCGGCCACCGTCCAGATACCCGGCGGGTGACCCGCCACCCTCGTCCGCGAAGCCTCGTTGGGTCAGCCTCGTCCCTGCTACCCAGTGGTAACACCAAGCGGAAACGAGAGCAAGGTCACGCTGCCACAAAATGGACTTTTGGTCCAATTGTCCACGTCAGCCCGCTTGCTCGCGGAGCTCGCCGGCGAGACCGGCCGGGGACGTCACGGGACGCCGGCAGACGAACCCGCGGCACACGTACGCGGCCGGGACCTCGTCCACCAGGCCGCGCCCCTCCAGTAGCGGGACGCCCTCCGCGTCCGGCGGACCGACGCTCACCACGGCGCCCGGCGCGCCCGCCATCAGCGCGGTCCGGTGCAGGGCGCGGGTGCGTTCGTCGTCCGGGTCGCCGATCACCGCGATCTCCACCGGCCCCGCCGCCCGCGCCTCCGCCACGGCCAGGCCCCAGCCGGCGAACCGGGCGTGCTTGCCGGCGAGCGTCCCCGCCGGGGCGAGCGCGGCCTCCGCGGACTGACGATGCCAGTCCGACGCGGTCAGCGCCGCGAACGACAGCAGCGCGCCGGCGGCCGCGAACTGCCCCGAAGGCACCGCGTTGTCCGTCGGGTCCTGCGGGCGCCGGAAGAGCTGCTCCGCGTCGTCGGCGGTGTCGTAGAACCCGCCGGACCCGTCACCGAACCGTTCCAGGACGGTGTTCAACAATTCACCGGCCAGCCGCACGTGCCGCGGGCCTCCGGTGACGCCGTGCAGGGCGAGCAGCCCCTCCGCCACGTCCGCGTAGTCCTCCAGAACGCCGGCGTTCGCGCCGGGCAGCCCGCCCCGCGACGTCCGCACCAGGCGCCCTTCACGCAGGTGCACGTCGACCAGCAACCGCGCCACCTCCTCGGCCGCCCGGACGAGATCCGGCCGGTCGAACAGCGCCCCGCACTCGGCCAGCGCCGCGATCGCGAGACCGTTCCACGCCGCCACGACCTTGTCGTCCCGCGCGGGAGGAATCCTGCTCGCGCGCGCTGACAGCAAGGCCGTCCGCACACGCTCGTAGCGTTCGTCGTCGTCGGGGTCTCGCAGAAGCTGGAGGACGGACGTCCCGTGCTCGAACGTCCCCGTCACCTCGAACAGGGTCTCGGCGAACGCGCCGTCGTCGTCGCCGAGCACCTCGCGCAGCTGCGCGGGCGTCCAGACGTAGTACTTGCCCTCGACGCCCTCGCTGTCGGCGTCCAGCGCGGAGGCGAGGCCGCCTTCGTCCGTCCGCAGGTCGCGGAGCATCCAGTCGCACGTCTCCAGCGCCACCCGCCGCGCGAACGGCGTCCCCGTCAGCCGCCACCAGTGCGCGTACACCCGCGCCAGCAGCGCGTTGTCGTAGAGCATCTTCTCGAAGTGCGGGACGACCCAGCGCTCGTCCACCGAGTACCGGGCGAACCCGCCGCCGAGCTGGTCGTACATCCCGCCCCGCGCCATCGCCTCCAGGGTGTGCGCGGCCATGGCGAGGGCCTCGTCGTCGCCGGTCCGCGCGTGGTGCCGCAGCAGGAACTCCAGCGCCATCGACGGCGGGAACTTCGGCGCGCCCCCGAACCCGCCGCGCGCCGTGTCGTACGACCCGGCCAGCGCCTTCACCGCCTCCGCGAGCATCTCCGCGCCCGGCGCCTCCGTCCCGGCGAGCCCCGAACCCCGCGACGTGAGCGCCTCGACGACCTGCCGCCCCTGCCCGACCACCTCGTCGCGCTGCTCCGCCCACGCCTTGTGGACGGCCTGCGACAGCGCCCGGAACTGCGCCCGGGGGAAATACGTCCCGCAGTAGAACGGATGCCCCTCCGGGGTCATGAACACCGTCATCGGCCACCCGCCCTGGCCCGTCATGGCCTGGGTCGCCTCCATGTAGACGGCGTCGATGTCCGGCCGCTCCTCGCGGTCGACCTTGATGTTCACGAACAGCTCGTTCATGATCCGCGCCGTCTCGGCGTCCTCGAACGACTCGTGCGCCATCACGTGGCACCAATGGCAGGCCGCGTACCCGACGGACAGCAGGACGGGGACGTCTCGCCGCCGTGCCTCGGCGAACGCCTCGTCGCTCCACTCCCACCAGTCGACCGGGTTGCCGGCGTGCTGGAGCAGGTACGGGCTCGTCGCGTCCTTGAGGCGGTTCATGCCACCGATCCTGCCCGATCCGGGCGGCGCCTCACGCGCTCACCCGGACCGGCGGGCCAGATCGGCGAGCGCGGGCTCGATGGCGCGGTGGAAGGTCGGGTAGGCGTAGATCATCTCGCGGAGGGCGGCGGTGGGCGTCTCGGTGTGGACGGCGACCGAGAGGAACCCGAGGATCTCCCCGCCGGACGGGCCCACGGCGGTCGCGCCGACCAGCGTGCCCCATTCGACGTTCTCGACGAGCTTGATGAACCCGTCGTTGCCGGCCTTGTGGATCCAGCCCCGGGACGACTCGGGGATCTGGGACATGCCGGTGCGGACGGGAAGGTTCTGCTCGCGCGCCTGAGCCTCGGTCAGCCCGACGGAGGCGATCTCGGGGTCGGTGAACGTCACGCGGGGCACGGCGCGGTAGGCGGCGGGCGAGCCCTCCTCGCCGAGGATGTCGCGGACGGCGATCGCCGCCTGGTACATCGACACGTGCGTGAACGCGCCCTTGCCGGTGATGTCGCCGATCGCCCAGACGCCGTCGGCGGCGCGGAGGCGGCCGTCCACGGGGACGTCGCGTGCGGTCTCGTCCAGGCCGACGTGTTCCAGGCCGAGCCCTCGCAGGTTGGGACGGCGGCCGGTCGCGACAAGGAGGCGGTCGGCGACGATTTTCTCGTCACCGAGGTGCATGGTGAACTCGCCGTTCTCGTGCGTGCCGTTCTCGTGCGTGACGGCGGTGACGCCCACGCCGGTGCGCACGCCGATGCCCTCGCGTTCGAAGACGTCGCGGATCAGGTCGCTGGACTCCGGTTCCTCGTTGAGGAGCAGCCGGCCGGCGGCCTCGACGACCGTGACACGGGTGTCGAAGCGGGAGAAGACCTGCGCCATCTCGGCGCCCACGACACCGCCGCCGAGGACGATGAGCGACTCGGGGGCCTCGGTGGTCTGGACGGCCTCCCGGTTCGTCCAGTACGGGGTGTCCGCGAGGCCCTCGATGGGCGGGGCCGCCGGAGACGTGCCGGTGTTGAGGACGATGCCGCGCCGCGTCCGGAACACCCGGTCGTCCACCGTCACCTCGTGCGGGGCCGTGATGCGGCCCTGGCCCCTGACCAGCGTGACGCCCTTGCCGGTGAGGCGGTCGGCGGCGGCCTTGTCGTCCCACGAGTCGGTCGCCTCGTCGCGGATCCGGGCCGCGACCGGCGCCCAGTCGGGACGCACGGACGCCTCGCCCGCCATCCCCGGGACGCGTCCGCCCTCCGTGAGGAGCCCGGCGGCGCGCACCATCATCTTGGTGGGCACGCAGGCGTAGTACGGGCATTCACCGCCGACCAGCCGCGACTCCACACCGACGACGGACAGCCCCGCCTCTGCCAGCCGTCCGGCGGCGTCCTCGCCGCCGGGCCCGAGACCGATCACCACGACATCCACTTCTTCAGCCATGCCCGGACTCCTGCCCAAGATCCAGTCCTGTTAGGCGGTCCCGTTCATTCTGGCGGGCCGGTCATTCTGGCGGGCCGGGTCGCGGCGGCGGGGCATCGGGATCCGGTCGAGGTCGTGGACGAGCGTGACCTCGCCGGTGAACTCGGCGGACGCCTCGTCCAGGAACCGGGGCTCCTCGTCGGCGCGGTACCGCTCGGAGAAGTGCGTCAGGACCAGGTGCCGGACGCCCGCGTCCGCCGCGGCCTTCGCCGCCTGCGCCGCGGTGAGGTGGCCGTACTCGGCGGCGAGGGCGGCGTCCCGCTGGAGGAACGTGGACTCGATGACGAGCATGTCGACCCCGTCGGCGAGTTCGCGGACGCCGTCGCAGAGCCGGGTGTCCATGACGAACGCGGCCTTCTGCCCGGGACGGCGGACGGCGCACTCGTCGAGCGTGACCGTCCGCCCGCCGGGGACGGTGACGCGGCCGTCCTGCTGAAGCCGCCGGACCAGCGGGCCGCGCACCCCTCGCGCGGCGAGTTCGCCGGGCAGCATCGTCACGCCGTCCGGCTCCTCCAGCCGGTACCCGTACGCCTCCACCGGATGGGACAGCCGCCGCGCGACCAGCCGGAACGGGCCGCCGCCCGGGTCGAGTTCCATGTGCTCGCCCGAGACCGGATGTTCGCGGATGACGCCGGTGTCCCGGAAGGCGGCCGCGCGTCTCAGCCGCTCCCAGTACGGCGTGCCGCTCGCCGGGAACGCCGCGTCCACCGGGTGCTCGACGCCGTCGCGGGCGATGCGCTGCACGATGCCCGGGACGCCGAGGCAGTGGTCGCCGTGGAAGTGGGTCACGCAGATCCAGCTGACGTCGTGCGCGGAGACCCCGGCGCGGGTCATCTGCCGCTGCGTCCCCTCGCCCGGGTCGAACAGCACGCCGTGGCCGTCCCAGCGCAGCAGGTACCCGTTGTGGTTGCGGGCCTTGGTGGGCACCGCGCTGGCCGAACCGAGGACGATGAGATCGCGAACCGACATCCCCCCATGGTGCCGCCCTCAGGCGCCGGTAAGCGCCCGGTTATGCTGAGCGCGTCCGCGATCGACACGCTCGATCGACAGGGGGGTTCCGTGGCCGGTGGCAAGCGCGAGAAGATCCGGATGGCGCCGGACGAGGTGGCGTCCTTCCTCGCCGCCGGTTTCAAGGTCCAGGTCGCGACGGTCGGCAGGGACGGCGCACCGCACCTGGTGACGATGTTCTACGCGCTGCTCGACGGCAAGATCGCGTTCACCACCTACCGGGCGTCGCAGAAGGTGCTGAACCTGCGCCGCGACCCGACGATGACCTGCCTGGTCGAGGACGGCGTGGAGTACGGCGAGCTGCGCGGCGTCGCCCTCTACGGCCGCGGCGTCGTCATCGAGGACCCGGAGCCGAGGAACAAGGTCGGCATGGTGGTCGGCTCCCGCATGGCGGGCCTGCCCGTCCCCGCGATCGGCGAGCCGATCGACCCGGCCGTCGCCGCGGGCATCGAGCAGGCGCTCGCCAAGCGCGTCCTCATCGTCATGGAACCCGGCAACGTCGTCAGCTGGGACCACCGCAAGCTCTGACCGCCCCCGCGCTCACCCGCCGGACGGTTCTCCCCGGTCGCCGCGGCCCGGCAGCGACGCGTACAGCTCGGCGGCACGGTCGCGGGCGGCGCCTTCCGCCGCACGGTCGCCGCGCTGGCGGGCGGCTTCGGCGAGGTGGACGAACATGCCGGCCTGCTCGTCGACGGCGTCCCGCCTCCGCAGGATCTCCAGGGCCTGGCCGAAGAAGTTGATCGCCGCGACGGGGCGCCGGGCGCGCAGGTACGCCTCGCCGAGGGTGGACAGCGCGCGGGCCCGGTTGTGCTCGTCCGGCTCGGGGAGGGCGGCGAACCCGTCCGGGAGGGGGCCGAGCAGGTCGATGGCGCGGTCGAGGTCGCCGGCCATGGTCAGCGCGCGGGCGAGGTCGTGGCGGGCCAGGAGGATCGCGCGCGGGTCGCCGTCCGCCTCGGCGCGGCGCAGGCCGTCCTCCAGCGTCTCGGCCGCCTCCGCCCAGCGTTCCCGGTCGAGCAGCGCCAGCGCCTCGGCGTCCGGCTCCCGTTCGCCGATGGCGGCGAGGTGATGGTCGAGGACGCGGCGGAGCGCGGCGTCCCGATCGGCCGGGGCCTCCTCGCGTTCGGCCAGCTCGCGGGCGTATCCGCGCACCGGTTCCGGCAGGCCGAACCGGCCCTCGCCGGACGCCTCGGCGAGCCCCCGTCCGGCCAGCGCCTCCAGCAGCCCGCGGGCCTCGGCCTCGGGGACGTCCGCCAGCGCGGCGGCCGCCACGGGCCCGACGTCGTCACCGGGGTACAGCCCCAGCAGCCTGAACAGCCGGGCCGCCGCCGGGCCGAGGCCCTGGTAGGAGTCCTCGAGGTTCGCGCGCACGTCGAGGGTTCTCCCCGGACGCGCCCGGGTCCAACCGGACGTCACCCGGACGTCATCCGGCCTTCAGCGGCCCCGGCGGACGCGGTGCTCAATGGCCGCCCAAGTGATCCCAGACGTGCTCGCAGGAGGCTCGGCCGGGTGCTAGGGGCGGGGGTCGTCGCCGTCCGCCGGCGCGGTCCCGGACTTGTCGATCGCAGCGGCGTTCTCGGCGGGCGCCGCCTCGTCGGCGGCGGCGCGCGCGGCCTTCGCGGCCTGCGCGCGCTCCCACTCCTGCTGCTTCAGGTCCGCTTCACGCGGCGCCTGGATCTTCTTCATCTGCTTGTTCATCGAGCGGATGAGGAAAACCGTCGCGACCACCAGCCCGAGGAAGACGGCGAAACCCAGAACACCGGGACTGACCGTGTCGTCGTTCAACGGCATGGCGGTTCCGGATGCCACGGCGGCCTTCAGGGACGGCACTACAGACACACCTTCTCCCGGACGCCGGCGAACAGGTCGCTCTCCGGCAGTTCGGTGTCGACCAGGGACCTGGCCAAATGGTAGTCCTCGGTCGGCCATGCCTCACGCTGGACGTCCATCGGGACGGCGAACCAGGACCCGTTGGGGTCGATCTGGGTGGCGTGGGCGAGCAGGGCGCGGTCCCTGGTCTCGAAGTGCTCGGCGCAGGGGACGCGCGTCGTCACGTCCCAGCTCGCGCGCTTGTCCTTCTTCTCCTCGAAGCCTTCCAGCCAGTCCTCGTACGGCGACTCCAGGCCCGCGTCCAGCATGGCGGTGTGCAGGGCGAGGATGCGGTGCTTGTTGAACGTCATGTGGTAGTAGAGCTTCAGCGGCTGCCAGGGCTCGCCGGTTCCCGGGTAGCGCTCCGGGTCGCCCGCCGCCTCGAACGCCTCCACGGACACCTCGTGGCACTTCACGTGGTCGGGATGCGGGTAGCCGCCCTTCTCGTCGTAGGTCAGCATCACGTGCGGCCGGAACTCGCGGACGGCGCGCACCAGCGGCTCGGACGCCGACTCCAGCGGCTCCAGCGCGAAGCAGCCGTCCGGCAGCGGCGGCGGCGGGTCGCCCTCCGGGAAGCCGGAGTCGACGAAGCCGAGCCAGCTCTGCCGGACGCCGAGGATCTCGCGGGCCCGCGCCATCTCCGCCTCGCGGACCTTGCCGATGTCGGCCTTGACCTCGGGACGGTCCATCGCCGGGTTCAGGATGTCGCCGCGCTCACCGCCGGTGCAGGTGACCACGAGGACCTCGACACCGTCGGCGACGTACTTCGCCATCGTGGCCGCGCCCTTGCTGGACTCGTCGTCGGGATGGGCGTGCACCGCCATGAGGCGCAGCGGCTCGCCGCCCCCGCGCGCCGCCGCGTCGTCGACGACCGCCGTATCGTCATTGACCGTCGTATCGATGACCTCGGACACCTGGGGTTCTCCTGTTCGGACCGTGATGAGCGGACCCCGGTTCGAGGCACGCGCGATGACAGACGAGAATTGTCCCTGACAACGTCCGCCCACCGCACGGAGATTCCCCGCCATGACGACGAGCGTGCCGGATCCAGCGCCGCCCGCAGAGGCAGGGAAGGGTCCTGCGCAGTCCCGCCGGGGACGTGCCGGGCTCGTCGTCATCGGCGTCGTGACGGCCCTCGCGGCGGGCGGCTTCGGCATCATCGCGGCGTACGCTGGGCAGACGCCCGGCATCGTCGCGCAGACCGTCACCTTCAAGATCGCCGACACCTCGGTCGAGATCGACTACTCGGTGGCCAAGGGCAAGGGCGACGAGGTGCGGTGCACCGTCGACGCCTTCGACGAGAAGTTCGTGGTCCTCGACGCGAAGGAGGTCACCGTTCCCGCCGGGAAATCCAGCGTGGACGGGACGGAAACGCTCCAGACCCCCCGCCGCGCCACCGGCGCGAGGATCCACGGCTGCCGCGTCGTCTGACGATCCCGCCCCCAACTGGGCGCCGATACGCCCGGTGAAGGACGAATCACGATTGGCGGATTGCAGACGCCGAGTTCAGGGAACCTTTACTCGAACACACCGGATAGGCTAGAGGTTTCACCTGGCCGCACTTCATGTCGATGTGACACCCGTTCCACCGCGGGCGGGCGAGATCGCAACATGTGGATGAGGAGTACCCGTGACCGAGACCCGCGCTGACAACGTCACCTGGCTCACCCAGGAGGCGTACGACCGGCTCAAGAACGAACTTGAGCACCTGTCGGGCCCGGGCCGCATCGAGATCGCTCAGAAGATCGAGGCGGCGCGGGAGGAAGGCGACCTGCGCGAGAACGGCGGCTACCACGCGGCCAAGGAGGAACAGGGCAAGATCGAGGGCCGCATCCTCCAGCTCCAGGGCATCCTGGAGAACGCCCGCGTCGGCGAGGCGCCCCGTACCGAGGGCGTCGTCGGCCCCGGCATGACCGTCACGGTCTCCTTCGAGGGCGACGACGAGGAGGTCACCTTCCTGCTCGCGTCCCGTGAGGAGGTCGGCGCTCCCATCGACGTGTACTCCCCCAAGTCGCCGCTCGGCGCGGCGATCAACGGCAAGAAGGTCGGCGAAAAGGCCACCTACAACCTCCCCAACGGCCGCGCCATGACCGTCGAGATCATCGACGCGACGCCCTACGGCGCCGGCTGAATCCCTCGCGGTAACCGACGGCTGAGGCCGGGCGAGCTCCACCGCCGCCCGGCCTTGACACGTCTCCACGCCATGCCCGCCGTACCCGCTGTGCCCGCTGCGCCGGGACCTTCCGGGCCGTCATGGTGAGCCCGGTCGGCGTGACGGGCGCAGGGGGGCGTTCCGCTGGGTGGACGCGGCGCGGACCAGCGGCAGCGTCCGGTACGGGATCTGGGTGGCCAGGGAGATCACCGAGGACGCGCGCTCCACACCCGCCACGTCGACGATCACGTCGATGACGCGTTGCAGGTCGGTGTTGCTGCGCGCGACGACCCGGCACAGCACGTCGCCCGGCCCGGTGATCGTGTGCGCCTCCATCACCTCGGGCACCTGCGCCAGCCGCGCCGCCACCGGATCGTGGCCACCCGCTTGCCGAAGCTGCAGCGTCACGAACGCGGTGACGCCGTAGCCCAGCGCCGCCGCGTCGATCTCCGGGCCGAAGCCCGCGATGACGCCGTCGCGGGCCAGCCGGTCCAGCCGTGCCTGGACGGTGCCCCGCGCGACCTTCAGCCGCCTGGACGCCTCCAGAACGCCGATCCGGGGCTCGGCGGTGAACAGCTCGATCAGCCGTCCGTCCAGCTCGTCGATCGCCACGGCACCCTCCCACCCGCTCGCCCACCCGCTCGCTCGGTCGCTCCGGCTCATGGTCATGATGTACAGACCGTCCGGCGACCACCCGGTAAGACCGTACAGATTGTCCAGCGTTTCAACTCACTCTTGCGCACCTTGTAGGCGCATGTCGAGATTGGGTGGTATGGATGAGTTTCCGGTCAAGGGCATGGACGCCGTCGTCTTCGCCGTCGGCAACGCCAAGCAGGCGGCGCACTACTACTCGACCGCGTTCGGCATGCGCAGGGTCGCCTACCGCGGCCCGGAGAACGGCAGTCCCGACGAGGCGGTGCACGTGCTGGAGTCCGGCAGCGCCCGGTTCGTGTTCCGCGGCCCGGTGAGGGCGGGCACCGAGATCGGCCGGCACATCGCCGCGCACGGCGACGGCGTCGTCGACCTCGCGATCGAGGTCCCCGACGTCCACTCGGCGTACCGGCACGCGGTCGCGAAGGGCGCCACGGGGCTGGAGGAGCCGCACGTCCTGGAGGACGAGCACGGCAAGGTGACGATCGCGGCGATCGCCACGTACGGCGAGACGCGGCACTCGCTGGTCGACCGCTCCAACTACACCGGCCCGTACCTGCCGGGCTTCGTGCCCGCCGACCCCATCGTGGCGCCGCCGGAGAAGAGGTTCTTCCAGGCGATCGACCACTGCGTCGGCAACGTCGAGCGCATGGACGAGTGGGCCGAGTACTACCACCGCGTCATGGGGTTCACCGACATGGCCGAGTTCGTCGGCGACGACATCGCGACCGAGTACTCGGCGCTGATGTCCAAGGTCGTCGCGGACGGCACCCGCAAGGTCAAGTTCCCGCTGAACGAGCCGGCGGAGAGCAAGCGCAAGTCGCAGATCGACGAGTACCTGGAGTTCTACGGTTCGCCCGGCGTCCAGCACATCGCGCTCGCGACCAACGACATCCTCGCCACCCTCGACCAGATGCGGGCCGCGGGCGTGGAGTTCCTGGAGAGCCCCGACTCCTACTACGAGGACCCGGAGCTGCGGGAACGCATCGGCGAGGTGCGGGTCCCGATCGAGGAGCTGCAGAAGCGCCGGATCCTGGTCGACCGGGACGAGGACGGCTACCTGCTGCAGATCTTCACCAAGCCCGTCCAGGACCGTCCGACGGTGTTCTTCGAGCTGATCGAGCGGCACGGCTCGCTCGGCTTCGGCAAGGGCAACTTCAAGGCGCTGTTCGAGGCGATCGAGCGGGAGCAGGAGTTGCGCGGCAACCTCTGATCCTCCACCAGTCCCTGATCCTCCACCGATCTTCCATCGCTCGGGGGGACGACGGCCCTGGACGCCTGCGCGTCCAGGGCCGTCGTCCTTCCCGCGAGCACGTCCGTCACGGCGACCATGTTCACGGGCGCACCGGCGGGTTTACCGGCACACTGTTGGCCCATGAGCGAACCGCCTGAGAACCCCCGGCCCGCGGGCGGCGACAGGGAACCCCCTGAACCGCAGGTCCACGACACACCCGGCGCCGACGCCCCCACCGCGGAGCCCCCTGCGGAGACCCCCGCTGAGACCCCTGCGGAGGCCACGCCCGAGCGTCCGCCGCCCTACCAGGGCACGTACGGCGCCCAGCCCGGCCAGGCGCCTCCCGGGCAGGCGCCTCCCGGGCAAGTGCCGCCTGGTCAGGTGCCTCCCGGACCGGCGGGAGGGCAGGGCCAGCCAGGTCACGCCCCGCCCGCCTACCCCGCGCACCCGCAGCAGCCGCCGCCCGGCTACGGCCCGCCCCAGCCCGGCTACGGGCCACCTCAACCCGGCTACGGTCACCCGGGTTATGGCGCTCCGGGCCAGCCGCACCCCGGCTACGGCGGCCCGCCGGACATACTGGCCGGACGCGGCGCGCGGCTCGGCGCGGGAATCCTGGACGGCCTGCTCATCAGCATCTTCGCGATACCGGCCGTCATGTCCTCCATCCGCTGGGACAAGCTGGAGGAGTCCGTGGACTCCGGCGAGCCGATCGCCGATCCGCTGGACCTCTACAACATCCCGAGGCTGCTGATCGGCTACGCCGTCGTGTTCCTGCTCGGCTTCGTCTACTACACGGTCATGCACGCCAAGATGGGTCAGACGCTCGGCAAGAAGGCCGTGAGCATCCGGGTGGTGAAGGCGTCCGACCATTCCGCGGTGACCTGGGGCCAGGCCATCGGCAGGCAGGCGTTCGTCTACGCGATCACGATCACGACGGGCGCGCTGAACTTCCTCTCGCCCGCCCTGGCCATCCTCGGGCTCGCCGGGCTGCTCGACAACGCGTGGATCCTGTGGGACCCGAAGAAACAGGCCCTCCACGACAAGGTGTCCGGGACGGTGGTGGTGAAGGCGGCGCCGTGGATGCCGAACCCGTACGCCAAGTCCTGAACGCCACCGGGCCGGACGGCCATTTGATCATTGGCTGATCATCCGTGGGTAAACATTGCGCTGCCCCCGGACGCGGCGAGGTTTTGACGGCGGCGGCACGGCCACCCTGACGGCATGACGCAACCGCCGAACGACCCCGCGTCCGGGGAAGAGCCGGACGACCGGCCGCCGCACGGCCGGCCGGAACCCGAACGCCCAGGACCGTACGGCGGACCGCCCTACGGCGAGCAGCGCCCGAAGGACGAGCATCCACCGCACGAGCAGCAGCCGCCCTACGGGCAGGGCCCGTACGGCCAGCAACCCGGACACGGCCAGGACCCCTACGGCCAACAGCCCGGGTACGGCCAACAGCCCGGGTACGGCCAGCCGGGATACGGCCAGGAGCCGGGATACGGGCAACAACCGGGATACGGGCAACAGCAGCCGTACGGGCAACAGCCTTACGGACCGCAGCCCTACGGGCCGCCGTACGGAGCCGCGCCCGCTTACGGCGGCGGGATGGGCGGGTACGCCGATCCGGCCGAGGGGCTGGCGAGCCGTTGGGCGCGGCTCGGCGCCGCACTCGTCGACCTCATCCTCCTGGGAATCGTGTCGGGCCTGATCTCGATCCCGTTCATCGACTGGGACCGCGTGTTCGACCCCGAGCCGGGCGACTCGTTCTACAGCGGCGGCCAGGCGGGAACGAACGCGATCGGCATCCTCATCGGGTTCCTCTACTACTGGCTGATGCACGCCAAGTGGGGGCAGACGCTCGGCAAGATGCTGCTGCGGATCCGCGTCGTCCGGGAGGACGACCGGCAGGCGATCACCACGGGCCAGGCCGCCGGACGTTCGGCGTTCTACAGCGTGCTGGGCGGTGTCTGCGGCTGTATCGGCCTGATCGACGTCCTGTGGATCCTCTGGGATCCGCGCAAGCAGGCCCTGCACTGCAAGGTGGCGCACACCGTCGTCACCAAGGCCGGGCCGGACGTTCCGAACCCCTACGCCCACCGCTGACGGAACCGTCGCGAGTTGCCGGGCGGGGCCTGGCACGGGCAGGCTGGGCGGCGTGCATATGGCCGGAAACTCCCCCAGCCCTCGCCGCGACGACGCGCGGGCCGTGTCTGAAGACGCACCGCGCTCCCGCCGAGCGCCGCGGTCCGCACGCGCACCGCGGTCCCGTCACGCGCGGCTGTTCCGCGGCGGCGCGGGGCTGGCCGCGCTCGCCGTCGCGGGGTCGCTGACCGCCGCCTGCCAGGTCGCCCCCTTCGACGACGACGGGGACGCGCCGTCCGGCTCGTCGTCGGGGCAAGCCTCGACCGGTCCGGCAGGGCCGACGACGGCGGGCGACAACTACGTGCCGGGCGACGGCAACGGAGGCTACGACGTCCAGCACTACGGGCTGAAGCTGAAGGTCACGCCGAACGGCCCGGCGCAGCTGGACGGCACGGCGACGATCACCGCGGTCGCGACGTCGCCGCTCGCCAGGTTCAACCTCGACCTGACCGGGCTCGAGGTTTCGTCGATCACGGTGGACGGCGCGCCGGCGCGGCAGCAGCGCGGCGGCAGCGAGCTGGAGGTAACGCCGGCGAAGCCGCTGGAGAAGGGCAGGAAGTTCACGACCGTCGTCGCGTACTCGGGGACGCCGGAGCCGGTGTCGGACCCGGTGCTCGGCACGTACGGCTGGATCCGCACGCCCGACGGCGTGTTCGTGGCGTGCCAGCCGAGCGGCGCGCACACCTGGTTCCCGAGCAACGACCACCCGAGCGACAAGGCCACGTTCGACTTCGAGCTCACGGTGCCGCCCGGCCTCACCGCGATCGCCAACGGTGAGCCGGAGACGCCGCCGGCCGGTTCCGGCGGTTCGCCCGCCCCGCCGGGGGCGACGCCCAGCATGCCCGGCGTGCCGCCGGGCGGTCCGGGCGAGCCGTCCGGGGAGCCGACCCCGCCGGGCCCGGAGGTCAGCCCCATCGCGCACCGCGCCGGGAAGGCGGCCGAGACGACGTCCAAGTGGCATGTCAAGGAGCCGATGGCGACGTACCTGGCGACGATCGACGTCGGGCATTTCGGCGTCCGGACGAGCAAGACCGCGAGCGGCGTTCCCGTCATCACCGCGGTGGACCCGAGCATCACCGGCGTGAGCCTGGACGCCTTCCACCGGCTCAACTCGGAGATCACCGAGGAGTGGACGAAGCTGTTCGGCCCCTACCCGTTCTCCTCGACGGGCGGGCTGATCGACAACGCGGAGGTCGGTTTCGCGCTGGAGACGCAGACCCGCCCGGTGTACGGGTCGTTCGGCCTGCAGCCGACGATCGTCGCGCACGAGCTGGCGCACCAGTGGTTCGGCGACAGCGTCAGCGTCACCAAATGGCAGGACATCTGGCTGAACGAGGGTTTCGCCACCTACGCCGAGTGGCTGTGGGAGGAGAAGTCCGGCGGGAAGAGCGTCCAGGAGCAGTTCGACCAGCGCTACGAGAGCCCGATGGCGCGGGAACTGTGGGACGTCCCGCCCGGCGACCCGGGCCGCAAGCAGATGTTCGGCCGCTCGGTGTACGACCGGGGCGGGATGACGCTGGTCGCGCTCCGCAAGAAGGTCGGCGAGGACGCGTTCTACAAGATCCTCCAGGCGTGGACGAAGGAGCGCAGGCACTCCAGCGGCACGACACCGCAGTTCATCGCGACGGCGAACAGGGTCTCGGGGAAGAAGCTCGACTCGCTCTTCAACGACTGGCTGTACCAGGAGGGCCGCCCGGCCAAGTGAGGCCGCCCCGCCGAATGAGGGGGTGAACGTCCGGCAAGGGGCCGGGAAAGACCGGCCGGTCGGGGTGCGCCCCGGTCGCGGTCATCGTCACCATCTGTCTGGTGAGTGGGGCGGAGCGGCGGGCGGCCACACCTTGTCCACAGTCCTGTCCACAGCCCTCGTCGCCCGCCGCACGGCCGCACATGAGTCGCCGGGTGCCGGATCCGGCCACGGATTCAACCCCGTACCAGCGGATTTGAGACCATATCGCGCTTGCACGGGGCGCGGTCCCAGGAAAGTCTTGATCGCGGTCCTGGCGCCTGACAGGGGGCCGCCAGGCGAGGATCACCGAGGACGAGGTCGATGAGCAGAACCCCCAGAGCCCTGGCCGCCGTGACGCTGGGCGTCACCGCGGCCCTCGCCGTCTCCGCGGCTCCCGCCGCGGCGGCGGACCGCGGCCACCAGCCCTTCACGCCCGGCGCGCCGGGCGCGGGCGACCCCTACTTCCCCGACATGGGCAACGGCGGCTACGACGTCGCCCACTACGACATCGGCCTGAAGTACGACCCGGGGACGAAGGGGATCGAGGCCGTCACCCGGATCAAGGCGCGGGCGACGCAGCACCTGTCGCGGTTCGACCTGGACTTCCTCGGCCCGCTGACGATCTCGTCGGTGCGGGTGGACGGCCACGCGGCGGCCTTCACCCGGACGGGCGCCCAGGAACTCGTGATCACCCCGCGGAAGGGCCTGCGGAAGAACCGGAACTTCACGGTGACCGTCGCCTACTCCGGCGTCCCGCAGACGGTCAACGACGCAACGCTCGGCACGTCCGGCTGGATCCCGACGCCGGACGGCGCGGTGATGCTCAACCAGCCGTTCGGCGCCGCGACGGTCTTCCCGGTGAACGACCACCCGACCGACAAGGCGACGTACACGTTCGTCCTGTCCGCGCCGGAGAACCTCACCACGCTCGCCAACGGCGACCCGCGCGGCAAGTGGACGCGCGACGGCTGGACGACCACCCGCTGGGACATGCGTCGCCCGATGGCCAGCGAGCTGTCGATGCTCGCGATCGGCAAGTACGACGTCCTGTCCGGGCGGACGGAGGCCGGCGTCCCGAACCTGACCGCCACCGACCAGGCGCTGGCGATCGACCCGGCGGACGCGCGGAAGTTCCACGACCAGACCGCCCAGGTCACGGACTTCCAGTCGGGCCTCTACGGGCGCTACCCGTTCACCTCCACGGGCGGGATCGCGGTGAAGGCCGGTGTCGGCTACGCGCTGGAGACGCAGGGCCGTCCGGTGTACGACCTCGGCCGCAGGCCCGGCACCATTCCGCGCGGCACGCTGCTCGCGCACGAGCTCGGCCACCAGTGGTTCGGGGACGCGGTGTCGCCCGCGAAATGGGCGGACATCTGGCTGAACGAGGGCTTCGCCTCGTACTCCGAGTGGCTGTACTCCGAGAAGTTCGAGGGCATACCCGTCCAGGAAAGCTTCGACGCCGTCTACGCGACCCCGGAGAGCGAGGCCCTGTGGAAGGGCAAGGTCGCCGACCCGGGCCGCGACCACATCTTCGACGGGCTCGTCTACGACCGCGGCGCGATGGCCATCCACGTCCTGCGCAAGACGATCGGCGAGGAGTCGTTCTCCAGGCTGCTCAAGGCATGGCCGGCGGCGCACCTGCACGGCAACGCCTCGACCCGGGACTTCGTCCGGTTCGCCGAACGACTGTCGGGCAAGGACCTGGGCGGCTGGGCCAACGCCTGGCTCTACTCCGAAGGCAAGCCCGCCCTGTGAACCGGCAGGCGCACCCTCGCGCTGAGCCGGACGGAGGTCAGCTCAGCGTGAGGGTGTAGCCGCGCTCGCGGAGCCGTCCGATGACGTCCTCGGAGTGGTCGGCGCCGCGCGTCTCCAGATGCATGAGGACCTCGGCCTCCTCGACGTGCAGCCGGGCCGCGATCCGCTCGTGCATCACGTCCAGGACGTTCACGCCCAGCTCGGCGAGCTCGCTCAGCAGCGTCACCAGCGCGCCCGGACGGTCCTTCAACCGGCACCGCACGACGAGGTAGCGCCCGGCCCCGGCGAGGCCGTGCCGCAGCACCTTCGACATCAGCAGCGGGTCGATGTTGCCGCCCGACAGCAGCACCGTCACGGGCGGCTCGACCGCGTACGCGTGCTCCAGCAGCGCCGCCACACCGGCGGCCCCGGCCGGCTCGACGACCTGCTTGGCGCGTTCTAGGCACAGCAGCAGCGCCTGCGAGATGGACTCCTCGCTGATGGTGACGACCGCGTCGACCAGGTCGGTGAACATGGCGTAGGTCAGCTCGCCCGGCCGTCCGACGGCGATGCCGTCCGCCATCGTCGGCTCGATCTCGATCTGCGTCGGCCGCCCGGCGGCGAGGGAGGGCGGGAACGCGGCCGCGCGCTTGGCCTGCGCGCCGATGATCTTGATCTTCCGGTCGCCGCCGGACTCCTCCGCCAGGCCCTTGGCCGCCGCCGCGACGCCGGCCAGCAGCCCGCCGCCGCCGACCGGCGCGACGATCGTCCGGACGTCCGGGTACTGCTCCAGCATCTCCAGGCCGATCGTGGCCTGCCCGGCGACGATGTCCGGGTGGTCGAAGGGGTGGATGAACACGGCGCCCGACTCGTCGGCGTGCTTGCGCGCGGCGACGAGGCAGTCGTCGACGGTCGGCCCGGGGAACACGATCTCGGCGCCGTAGCCGCGGGTCGCGGCGATCTTGGGGAGCGGCGCGCCGACCGGCATGAAGACGGTGGCCTTGCAGCCGAGCATGGACGCGGCGAGCGCGACGCCCTGCGCGTGGTTGCCCGCGCTGGCCGCGACCACGCCGCGGGAGCGTTCCCGCTCGCTCAGCCCGGCGATCCGCACATACGCGCCGCGGATCTTGAACGAACCGGTGCGCTGCAGGTTCTCGCACTTCAGCAGGACGGGCCCGCCGAGCTGCTCCGACAGCGCCCGGGACGGGATCATCGGGGTGGGCACCGCCACCTCGCGAAGCAGTTCCCGGGCGGCGCGCACCTCGTCCAGAGTGACTGTGCTCATCCTCTGATGATCGCACCGGCGCGGACTCAGGCCGTCCAGTAGCGGTCCGGGGCGAAGACCAGGGCGGCGGCGCCGACGAGGCCGGCGGTCTGGCCGAGCGCCGCCGGGACGATCCGGACGCGGCGGGCGAACTCCAGCCTGGCGTGCGTCCGGAACGCCTCCTCCAGCGGGTCGAACAGCAGGGACCCGGCCTGGGACAGGCCGCCGCCGATCGCCGCGACGTCCAGGTCGCACAGGTGCGTCGCGGACGCGATCGCGATCCCGAGGGCGCGTCCCGCCCGCCGCATCGCCGCGACGGCGACCGGATGCCCGCGGCGCGCGTCGGCGGCCAGCTCCACACCGGCGGCGCCCGGCGCGCCGCGCCGCCAGCCCTGCTCCCGCGCCCACGCGACCAGCCCGGGCCCGCGCGCGACGGCCTCCAGGCAGCCGCGGCCCCCGCACGCGCAGGGCGGTCCGCCGGGGTCGACGACGACGTGCCCGATGTGCCCGGCGTTGCCGCTGCCGCCGTTGACGAGGCGCCCGTCGAGGATGAGCCCGCCGCCGACGCCCGTCGACACGACCATGCCGAGGACGTTGCCGCGCCCGCGTCCCGCGCCGCGCCAGTGCTCGCCGACCGCGACGCAGATCGCGTCGTTGTGGATGCGGACGGGCAGCCCCGGATATCGCGCGCGGAGCCGCGCCCGCAGCGGGAAGTCCCGCCAGGCGGGGATGTTCAGCGGCGACACCTCGGCGGCGGGCCAGGTCATCGGCCCGCCGCAGCCGACGCCGACGCCCGCGAGCACCGGGTCCCCGGCGTCCGCGACGAGCTTGACGAGCAGCGACTCCAGCGTCCGCCACAGCCCTTCGGCGTCCAGTCCCCCGGCGGCCGGGGCGGCCGGGTTCGGGGTGGCGACGCGTTCGTAGGCGGCGATCCGCCCGCCCGGTTCGACGAGCGCGGCGGCGAGCTTCGTCCCGCCGACGTCCACCGCCAGGACGAGACCCTCGGACGGCGGGGTCTCGCTCACGCAGGCTCTCCAGCCCCGCCGGACTCTCCGTCCCCGCCGAGCTCTCCGTCCCCGCCGGGCTCCCCGAGCTCTCCGGCCCTGCCGAAGGCGAGGATGGACGCGGTGAACCCGTGCACATGGTTGCGTCCCGCGACCGGGCCGATCTCACCGGCGGCGAAGAAGCCGCCGACCCCGGCGGGCCCGAACGCGTGGTCCAGGACGCGGGCGTCGTGGTCGGAGTCGGCGAACATCGCCTGCCCGCGCCCGTTGCAGGCGAACAGCAGCGCGCCCTCCACGGGCGCCATGTCGAACCGGTCGAGCAGCGCGGCCAGGTCGTCCTCGGCGGCGCCCGCGTCGCGGACCTGGAACCGGACGGTCCGCCCGACGTCGACCACGTCGCCGATCGCGATGGCGCCGCTGTCGGTGTCGGCGCCGACGACGCCGCGGACGAGGAAGTCGCCGTGCTCGTGCTCGTCGGCGTACTCGTCCATCGCGACGCCGATCAGCAGCCCGCGACCGGCGAGTTCCTGCTCGTCCTCCGGCAGCTCCAGGACGATCTGCTCCAGCTTCTCCAGCGCGGGCACCCCGGCCAGCTCGTACAGGACGTTCTCCTCCGCCCGCGTCACGACCATGTCGGGGCCGATCGGGCGGGCGCCCTGGCTGACCACGGTCGCGGCGGCGACGGGCCCGCCGATCACGACGCCGACCGCGCCGTCGGCGTACACGTCGCCGCCGAGGAACAGCCGCGCGTCGCCGCGCGCGCTGCCCTCGGCGAGCCCGCCGACCAGGGGCAGGCCGGGCAGCGCGTCCTCGGAACGCTCGACGAACGCGTCCACGGGGAAGCTGTACGGGTCGGTCAGCAGCACCCCGACGACGTCGTCGGCCTGCCCCTCGGGCATGCCGACCACGACGAGCCGGTCGTCGGCCTTCAGCGTCTCCAGCCGGAACGGGTCGAGCCGCGCGCCGGGCAGCACCGCCGCCCACGCGCTGACCGCGCCGGTGTCCTCCACGCCGCGCCCGGCGCCGATCACCCCGGACGCGCTGCAGCCGACCAGCACCGCGGGCCCGGCCGCCCGCGCCGCGGCGAGCGCCGCCTCCTCGATCGCGTCGGGGTCGTCCCCGGTCATGAAGACGCACACCAGGTCGGGCGCCGCGCTGAGCGGCGCGAGCGCCTGCTCCACCGCCGAAGCGGCCGCCTTGGACAGGTCGGGTCCGAGGGCCAGGCCATCACCGAACCGCGCCATCGGCACCGCCTCCCTCATCCGTTCGCCGGGGTTTCCTCACCCCTCCAGTGTCCCCTCCAGCGGGGTATCCACCCAAACCCGAACAACCACTCTCCGCGACCCGGACGGGACGGGCAGAGCGGACGAATCACCAAGCGCGGGGTGCGATTCCGCGTGCCCGCGACGTAGTGTCGATCGCGTGCCGTCTTCCATACCGCGTGATTCAGCACCGGGTGATTCCACGACCCGGGAATCACATCCCAGTGAATCCACTCTGGGCGAGCTGCGCGCCAGCGGCCACGTCCAGCTTTCCGTGAAGGCAGAGATCCGCCGGAACCTGCTCGCCCGGCTCAGATCGGGAGAGCCGCGCTTCCCCGGCATCCTCGGGTTCGACGACACCGTCCTCCCCCACCTGGAGCGCGCCCTGCTCGCCGGGCACGACCTGGTGCTGCTGGGCGAGCGCGGGCAGGGCAAGACGCGGCTGATCCGCACCCTCGCCGGGCTGCTGGACGAATGGACCCCGGTCGTCGCCGGCTGCGAGATCAACGACCACCCGTACGCGCCGGTGTGCGTGCGCTGCCGCCGCCTCGCCGCCGAGCTGGGCGACGACCTGCCGGTCGAGTGGCGGCACCGCGACGACCGGTACGGGGAGAAGCTCGCCACGCCCGACACCAGCGTCGGCGACCTCATCGGCGACGTCGACCCGATCAGGGTGGCGGAGGGCCGGACGCTCGGCGACCCGGAGACCGTCCACTTCGGGCTCGTGCCGCGCACCAACCGCGGCGTCTTCTCCATCAACGAGCTGCCCGACCTCGCCGAGCGGATCCAGGTGTCGCTGCTGAACGTCCTGGAGGAGCGCGACGTCCAGATCCGCGGGTACGCGCTGCGGCTGCCGCTGGACGTGCTGCTCGTCGCGTCCGCCAACCCCGAGGACTACACCAACCGCGGCCGCATCATCACCCCGCTGAAGGACCGCTTCGGCGCCGAGATCCGCACCCACTACCCCCTCGAACTGGACGCCGAGCTGGCCCTCATCCGGCAGGAGTCCGACTTCGCCGACCTCGCCGGGCTGCCCGCCGAGGTGCCCGACCACCTCATCGAGGTCATCGGCCGGTTCACCCGGCTCGTCCGGGACTCGACGGCGGTGGACGCCAGGTCCGGCGTGTCGGCCCGGTTCGCGCTCGCCGGCGCGGAGACCGTCGCCGCGGGCGCCGTCCGCCGCGCGGCCCTCACCGGCGAGGACCACGCCGTCGCGCGGGTCTGCGACCTGGCCGCGATCGTCCCGTCGCTGATGGGCAAGGTCGAGTTCGAGGTCAGCGAGGAGGGCCGCGAGCAGGAGGTCCTCGAACACCTGCTGCGCCGGGCCGTCGCCGAGACCTACCGGCGCACGCTCGGCCCCGCCGACCTGAACGGGCTGCTCGACAAGTTCGACGCCGGCGAGTCCGTCGAGTCGGGCGAGCTGGTCGCGGCGACGGAGCTGCTGCGCCGGGTCGGGCACGTCTCCGGCCTCGCCAAGATGATGGAGCGGCTCGGCATGAGCGGGGAGTCCCCCGGCCAGGCCGCCGCCGCACTGGAGTTCGCCCTGGAGGGGCTGTTCCTCACCCGGCGGCTGTCCAAGGACGTCGCCGGCGGACGAGCGGACGGGACCGCCACCTACCGCACCTGAGATCTCCACGCGAGGGGATTCGATGAGCCGCTACCGCTACGGGGCGTACGAGGACGGGCCCGACCCGCTCGCGCCGCCCTACGACGTCCGGGACGCCCTCGACGCCATGGGCGACTCGGTGCTGGACGGCACCCGTCCGGACGACGCGCTGCGGGAGCTGCTGCGGCGCGGCCTGCCCGGCGCGCAGGGCCGCCCGTCGACCATACGGGGCCTGGACGACATGCTCCGCCAGGTCCGCGACCGGCGCCGCGCGCTCCGCGACCGCGGCCGCCTCGACGGCACGCTGGAGCAGGCCCGCGCGCTGCTCGACACCGCGATCGGGCAGGAGCGCGCCGAGCTGTTCCCCGACCCTAGTGACGAGGCGCGGCTGCGCGAGGCCGAGCTGGACACGCTGCCGTCCGACACGTCCCAGGCGATCCGGCGGCTGTCCGGCTACGACTGGCGCTCGGACGCCGCCCGGCAGACGTTCGAACGCCTGAAGGACCTCCTGCGCCGCGAGGTGCTGGACGCCCAGTTCCAAGGCATGAAGCAGGCCCTCGCCAACCAGGACCCTGCCGCCATGCAACGCGTCAAGGACATGATGTCCGCGCTGAACGCGATGCTGGAACGCGACGCCCGCGGCGAACACACCCAGGACGACTTCGACCGGTTCATGGACGAGTACGGCGACATGTTCCCCGACCGTCCGCGGAACCTCGAACAGCTCGTCGACTCCCTCGCCCGCCGCGCCGCCGCCATGGACCGGCTGCTCGCCTCGCTCAGCCCGGAGCAGCGCGCGGAGCTGGCCGGGCTGATGGAGCAGGCCATGCAGGACGCGGGCCTCGCCATGGAGATGACCCGGCTGGGCGACGCGCTGCGCGCCCGGCGCCCCGACCTCGGCTGGGGCCAGGCCGAGCAGATGACCGGCGACGACCCGCTCGGCATGGGCGACGCCACGACCGCGCTGGCCGAGCTCGCCGACCTCAGCGAGCTGGAGGCGGCGCTCGGGCAGGAGTACCCGGGCGCGCGGCTCGACGACATCGACGAGGACGCCGTCCGCCGCGCCCTCGGCCGCCAGGCCGTCGACGACCTCGCCGAGCTGCGCCGCATCGAGGCCGAGCTGGAACGCCAGGGCTACCTGCAACGCAAGCGCGGCAAGCTGGAGCTGACACCGAAGGCGGTGCGGCGGCTCGGCGAGACCGCGCTGCGCCGCGTGTTCTCGCAGCTGACGTCCGCCCGGCAGGGCGACCACGAGCAGCGGGACGCGGGCCAGGCGGGCGAGCTGACCGGCGCCAGCCGCGAATGGCGGTTCGGCGACGAGCAGCCGCTCGACGTCGTCCGGACGGTCAGCAACGCCATCCGCCGCAGCGCCATGGACACGAGCACGGTCGAGACGAGCACGGTCGAGACGAGCACGGTGGACACAAGCACGGTGGACACAGGCCCAGCAGACCCGAACCCGAGCACGGGGGAAACGAACACCGACCTGGTGACCCGTCCGGCGACCGCCAGGGTGGTCGAGCCTCGGGCCAACGGGAACGGCGCGCACCGTCCCAACGCGGTGAAGCTGGGCGTGGACGACTTCGAGGTGCAGGAGACGGAGCGGCGCACCGGCGCGGCCGTCTGCCTTCTCGTCGACCTGTCGTACTCGATGGTGCTGCGCGGCACGTGGGCGGTCGCCAAGCAGACCACCCTCGCGCTGCACACCCTCGTGACCAGCAAGTTCCCGCAGGACGCGATCCAGATCATCGGGTTCTCCAACTACGCGCGGGTGCTGCACCCGACGGAGATGGCGGGCCTCGACTGGGACATGGTCCAGGGCACCAACCTGCACCACGCGCTGATGATCGCCGGACGGCATCTGGACCGGCATCCCGACTTCGAGCCGATCGTCCTCGTCGTCACCGACGGCGAGCCCACCGCGCACCTGCGCCCGGACGGCCGATCCCTGTTCGACTACCCGCCGTCCACCGACACGCTCGTCCTCACGCTCGCGGAGGTCGACAAGATGACCCGGCGCGGCGCCTGCATGAACTTCTTCATGCTCGCCGAGGACCGCCGCCTGGTGTCGTTCGTGGAGGAGGTCGCGCGCCGCAACGGCGGCCGCGTCTTCGCCCCAGACGCCGACCGGCTGGGCGAATACGTCGTCAGCGACTACCTGAGGGTGCGCCGCGGCCGCCGCTGAAGCCCTGTCAATGTGGGGAGACGCCCCCGCACTCCCCCCGGATGGGCCCTTGCCAGGGTTAGGGTCGGCTCATGTCGACTTCCGACCGCCTGCTACTGGTCCTGCACATAGGGTTCGCGATCTTCATGCTGGGGCCGCTGACGGCCGCCACCCACTCCACCCCGCGCTACATCCGTAAGCGCAACGCGACCGTCGTGCGCTACCTGCACCGGACCACGCAGATCTACGGCATCGGCACGCTCGGGATCTTCCTGTTCGGGCTGCTGCTGGCGGACGGCGACCTGGCGGAGATGTGGCTGTCGGTGTCGATGACGCTGTTCATCGTCGCGCTGGTGCTGCTGCTGATCGTCGAACGCGACCAGCGCAAGGCCACGCACCTCCTGGAAGCCGCGGCCGCCGAGGCACCCGCACAGGTACCGTCCCACCCCAAGACCGAAGAGAAGGACGGCGAGAAGGACGAGGCAGCCAAGGACGAGGAGAAACCGGCCAAACCCGCCACGGAAGGCGAGATCGCGCAGGTGGAACGCGGCCGGATCGCCGCCCTCTCCGGCGTCGTCTCCCTGATCTGGCTGGTGATCCTCGTCCTGATGGTCTGGAACGGCTGAGCCCCCGGGCCCCGCGCCGGCCCCGCCCGCGCTAGGGCTTCAGCTGCTTCCTGAGCCAGCTGACGATCAGCGGGAAGGTCTGCTCGTCCTCCAGGATCTGCGCGGCGTGCAGGTCGCCCTTGACGGTCTTCACGGTCGCCTGGACGCCCGCGGCGCGCAGCGCGCCCGCCAGTTCGTCGCTCTGCGCGACCGGGACGAAGTCGCCGCTGCCGTGCATCAGCAGCATCGGCGCGTCGCCCGCGGAGGCGTGCGTGACGGTGCTGGCGTCGTCCAGCCGGGCCAGGCAGTCCCCGGCGAGGCCGGCGACGTCCGTGATCGAGCCCGGCACGCAGTCGACGAGGGAGGTCACGGCCTGCCGCAGCTTGGCCTGCTGCCTCGTGGCGCCGGGCTTCGCGCCGTTCTCGAAGGCCAGCAGCGGGTCGTTCGGCGGCGACAGCGCGATCACGCCGCGGACCTGGTGGCCGCCCGTCCCGAACGCGCCGAGCTGCGTCGCGAGGTGCCCGCCGGCCGACGAGCCGATGACGGCGACGCGGCGCGGGTCGACGTTCCACAGCCGGGCGTGCCGCTTGATGAACGCGAGCGCGGACAGCGAGTCGTCCCGCTGCGCCGGCCACTGCGCCTTCGGCGCGAGCCGGTAGTTGGCCGACAGGACGACGTAGCCCTGCTCCGTCAGCCGCCGCGCGAAGTACTTCCAGCCGGCGCCCTTGTCGCCGCCGAGCCAGTAGCCGCCGTGCAGGATCAGCACCGCCGGGCGCGGCGTGGCCCGCGGCCCCGTGTCGCGCCAGTACGCGTCGACCCGCTGCGCGGCGGCCTTGCCGTAGGCGTAGGTGCGGAACTTCGGCAGCTCGGGCGTGACCATGACCGCCTGCGCGGTGACGGTGCCGTCGGGCTCCCCGTCCGGCGCGGCCGGTCCGCCCGGCTGCCCGCCCTGGGGCAGCGACGTCGACGACGTGGACGGCGACTCCCCACCGGCCCCTCCGGGCTCGCCGGACGGCGCCACCGCCGGGCCGGACGGTGCCGGCGGCGTCGGCGCGGTCGCGTGGGCACCCACGGGAACGGCGACGGCCGAGACACACACCGCGGCGAACGCCGCCCCACACACCAGTGTTTTGCGCACCCCTGGCCCTTTCCTCACGAACCCGGCGCGCTGATTATAGATCGTCGATCAAGCACCAGGGGAAAGATCAACTAGTTTCGCAGAGGCGCCGATCCGGCGCCCGCCCGCCAGCCTGTGATCAAGGCAGCCTCAGGCCAAGGCGGCCTCAAGATCCAAAAGGAGATCGTCCGCGTCCTCGATCCCGACCGACAGCCGCACCAGGTCGGCGGGGACCTCCAGCGGCGACCCGGCGGCCGACGCGTGCGTCATCCGCCCCGGATGCTCGATCAGCGACTCGACGCCGCCGAGCGACTCGCCGAGCGTGAACAGCTTCGTCCGCTCGCACACCCGCACCGCGGCCTCCTCCGACTCCATCCGGAACGAGACCATGCCGCCGAACGCCCTCATCTGCTTGGCCGCGACGTCGTGCCCCGGATGGCCGGGCAGCCCCGGGTACAGCACCCCCCGGACGGACGGGTGCCGGACGAGCATCTCCACGATCCGCTCGGCGTTCGCGCAGTGCCGGTCCATCCGCACGCCGAGCGTCTTGATCCCGCGCAGGGTGAGCCACGCGTCGAACGGCCCAGCGACGGCGCCCATCGCGTTCTGGTGGAAGGCGAGCCGCTCGCCGAGCTCCGCGTCCGCCGCGATCAGCGCGCCGCCGACGACGTCGGAGTGCCCGCCGATGTACTTGGTGGTCGAGTGGACGACGACGTCGGCGCCCAGCTCCAGCGGCCGCTGGAGATAGGGCGAGGCGAACGTGTTGTCGACGACCAGCAGCGCGCCCGTCTCGTGCGCGACGGCGGCCAGCGCCGCGATGCCGGCGATGCCGAGCAGCGGGTTCGTCGGCGTCTCCACCCACACGATCTTCGTCTCCGGCCGCATCGCCGCCCGCACCGCGGCCACGTCCCCGAGCGGCACCGGGTCGAAGGCGAGCCCCCAGGGCTCGGCGACCTTGGCGAACAGCCGGTAGGTCCCGCCGTAGGCGTCGTCCGGGATCACCACGTGATCACCGGGCCGGCAGACGGTGCGCAGCAGGGCGTCCTCGGCGGCGAGCCCCGACGCGAACGCCAGCCCCCGCGCGCCGCCCTCGGTCTCGGCGAGGCATACCTCCAGGGCGCTACGCGTCGGGTTGGCCGACCGGGAGTACTCGTAGCCGCCGCGCAGACCGCCGATGCCGTCCTGCTTGTAGGTGGAGACCTGGTAGATCGGCGGGACGACCGCGCCGGTCGTCGGATCGGGCTCCTGACCAGCGTGAACGGCAACGGTGTCGAAGCCCTGTCGCCGTCCGCCGTTCCCCTGCCGACCGCTGCCGGTTCCCTGAAGCCGGGTAGCCTGGTGAACCTCGTTGTCCATGGGTACGAGGCTATCCACCGCGCTCCCCTCCTAGAGGATGAGGATCTCCCCCGCAGGTATCAGCCTCTAATTCGGCTCGGGGGTTGACTACAGCACCCGTCCGATTCTCTACCGTTTTACGGGTACCTACTCAATCCTGAGACACATCACCCTGAACTAAGGAAATCGCATGTTCGCTGGGCTCGCGCGCTTCGTCGTGAGACATCCATGGTGGACGATCGGGGCCTGGCTGGTGGCCGCGATCCTCATCATCGCCTTGTCCCCCAAGCTCGCCACCGAGTCGGATCAAGGCGAGTTCCTGCCCTCCAAGTATGAGTCGGTCCAGGCCGCCGAGGTCGCCGAGGACGCCTTCCCCGACCAGGCGGACGCGTCCGCCCTGATCATCGTCCAGCGAGGCGACGGCGGGAAGATCACCCCGGCGGACAGTGCCAAGATCGACGCGGCGGCCAAGAACCTGGCGGCCAAGAAGTACCCGACCGTGAAGGGCTTCGAGACCGGCCCCGACGCGGTCGCCCCGAACAAGACCATCCAGCTGATCAGCGTGCCGGTCGAGGCGACGACCGGCGGTGACTCCGCCGAGAAGCAGAGTCAGGCGATCAAGGACATCCGCACCCAGCTGCCCAAGGAGCTGGGCAGCGAGCTGGACGCCAAGGTCGGCGGTGAGCCCGCGGCCTGGGTCGACAACGAGGACTCCTTCACCGACTCCTTCGTGCTGATCACGTTCGCCACCTTCGGGCTGATCATCGGACTGATCCTGCTGATCTTCCGGGCGCCGATCGCGGCGATCCTGCCGATCATCGTGATCATCGCCACCGAGCAGGTGTCGATGGGCCTGATCGGTGCCGCGTCCAAGGTGCTGGACTTCAACGGTGACGACAGCCTCCAGATCATCCTCACCATCGTGCTGTTCGGCGTCGGCGCCGACTACTACCTGTTCCTGCTGTTCCGCTACCGGGAGCGGCTGCGCGCGGGCGAGGACCGCAAGGCCGCGCTGATCTCGGCGGTGGAGCGGGTCGGCGAGGTCATCACCTCCGCGGCGGCCGCGATCGCGGCGACGTTCCTGGTGCTGATGCTGGCGTCCTTCGGAATCTTCGCCGCGTGGGGCCCGTCGCTCGCCATCGGCGTCGTGGTGATGGGAATCACCTCGCTGACGCTCTTCCCGGCGATCCTGTCGCTGGTCGGGCCCGCGGTGTTCTGGCCGTCGAAGTCCTGGAAGAAGCAGCCGAAGGCCACCATCTCGGCCAAGCTCGGCGGAATGGTCGGCAAGCGTCCCGCCGTGGTCGCGATCGTCGCCGGTGGGCTGCTGCTCGGGCTCGCGTCCGGGGCGCTCAACTTCAAGTCCGACTACGACTTCCAGTCCAGCTTCCCGCAGGACACCGAGTCCGCGCAGGCCACCAAGGACCTGCAGAAGGGCTTCCCGGCCGGGCAGAACACGCCGGTCGAGGTCATGATCCGGTCCAGCGACGGCCAGCCGCTGGCCAAGTCCGACCTGGACGCCTTCGGCCAGAAGGCCAAGTCTCTGCCGGGTGTCGGCGGCGTGCAGCCCGCCGAGGTCAGCAAGGCGGACCCGAAGATCGCCCAGGTCAACCTGGTGCTCAACGGAAACCCGGTCGACAACAAGGCCATCACCCTGGTCAAGGAGGATCTCGGACCGGCCGTCCATGACATCGCGCCCCAGGGCACCCAGGTGTTCGTCGGCGGCGAGACCGCGATCTACAGCGACATCAACAAGGTCGTCAACCGCGACCTGTCGGTGATCCTGCCGATCGCGGGGGCGCTGATCGCGCTGATCCTGCTGGCGCTGCTCCGCTCGGTGGTCGCGCCGCTGTACCTGGTCCCGGCGGTGCTGCTCGGCTTCGCCGCGACGCTGGGCTCCGCGGTGTACGTCTTCCAGGGCATCAAGGGCGAACCCGGGGAGATCTTCCACTTGCCGATCATGCTGTACCTGTTCGTGCTGGCCATCGGGACCGACTACAACATCCTGATGACCGCGCGGCTCCGTGAGGAGGCCAAGGAGGGCCACGAGCCGCGCAAGGCCGCCGCGCTGGCGGTCGAGCACGGCGGGCCGACGGTCGCCGCGGCCGGTCTGATCCTCGCCGGGACGTTCTCGGTGATGCTGCTGGCCAAGGTGTCGATGCTCCAGCAGATGGGCTTCTCCATCGCGCTCGGGATCGCGCTGTCGGCCTTCGTCATGGCGATGTTCCTGGTGCCGGGCCTCACCGCCCTGCTGGGCCACAAGGCCTGGTGGCCGGGACACGGCGACGAACCGAAGAAGCAGGCCAAGGCCGCCGACACCCGGGAGGACTTCCTCCCGTCCGGGTACCGGTAGCCCGGCCCCACAGACGTCGGGTTGCGCGGCCCGGCCCGAAATGCCGCCCACCGGCCGGGCCGCGCAACCCGACATCCTCCAAGATAGAAGCGCCGGAGACCAGCCAGGTCTCCGGCGCTTCGCCGTTGGATCAGCTCCCGCCCGCGAGGAACGCGATCAGGTCCTGCCGGGTGACGAGCCCCTTGGGCTTCCCGTCGACGAGGACCACGGCGGCACCGGACTTCTCCAGCACCCCGACCGCCTTGCTCACCGGCTCCCCCGACCCGAGCGTCGGCAGCGGCTCGGACATGTGCAGTTCCACCGGCTCGGTCAGCTTCGCCCGATCCCGGACGAGGATGTCGAGCAGGTCGCTCTCCACCACGGACCCGATGACCTCGGCCGCCATGACCGGCGGCTCCTCCTTCATCACGGGAAGCTGCGACACCTCGTACTCCCGCATGATCGAGATCGCGGTCTGCACGCTCTCGTGCGGGTGGACGTGCACGAACTCCGGCAGCGTCCGTCCCTTGCGGGTCAGCACCTCACCGACCCGCGCCTCCTCGGTCGCCGGGATGAGGAACCCGTAGTCCGCCATCCACTCGTCGTTGAAGATCTTGGTGAGGTAGCCGCGGCCGCCGTCCGGCAGCAGTACCACGACGACACCGTCCGGCCCGGCCCGCTCCGCGACGCGCAGCGCCGCGACGACCGCCATCCCGCACGACCCGCCGACCAGCAGCGCCTCCTCGCGCGCCAGCCGCCGCGTCATGTTGAACGAGTCCTTGTCGGACACGGCGATGACGTCGTCGCAGATGTCCCGGTCATAGGTCTCGGGCCAGATGTCCTCCCCCACCCCCTCGGTGAGGTAGGGCCGCCCGCTGCCGCCGGAGTAGACCGACCCCTCCGGATCAGCTCCGATGATCTTGACTCGTCCCCCGGAGACCTCCTTGAGGTACTTCCCGGTGCCGCTGATCGTCCCGCCGGTCCCGATCCCGGCCACGAAGTGCGTGACGCGCCCCTCGGTCTGCTCCCAGATCTCCGGCCCGGTCGTCTCGTAGTGCGACACCGGGTTCTGCGGGTTGGTGTACTGGTTCGGCTTCCACGCGCCGGGGATCTCCGCGGCCAGCCGGTCCGACACCGAGTAGTACGAGTCGGGATGCTCGGGCGACACCGCCGTCGGGCACACCACGACCTCCGCGCCGTACGCCCGCATCACGTCGATCTTGTCCTTGGCGACCTTGTCCGGGCAGACGAAGACGCACCGGTATCCCCGGTACTGCGCCACGATGGCGAGCCCGACCCCGGTGTTCCCGGACGTCGGCTCCACGATCGTCCCGCCCGGCCCGAGCGCACCGGACCGCTCCGCGGCGTCGATCATGCGGACCGCGATCCGGTCCTTCACCGAGCCGCCGGGGTTGAAGTACTCCACCTTGGCGAGCACCTGTGCCCGGCCACCTGTGGCCGCGCCATCGGTCACTTTGCGCAGCCGGACGAGCGGGGTGTTGCCCATCAGCTCGACGAGCGAATCGTGTACGTGCACCGCGACATCCTTGTCGTTCAGTGGTCGCGTCCCAGTTCACACCGCGACGCGGGTCCGGTCGGTCCCATTTCTGACGGTAGCCGAGTCGGGCGACCGCAGGCATCAACGCGTCGGCTCGCGGGTAGAACTTGATCACGGAGGGTCAACGACGCATGTGGAGAGCATTCACGGCGCGCCGCATCGCGGCGGCCGCGGCGTACGGGGGCGGCGGGATCACGGCCCTGGGCGGCATCACCTTCGGCCTCGTCGTGGTCGAGGCCAAGCTCGCCCGCAGGATCATCGAGGCGACGCCCAACGGCGACCCGCCCGCCGCGGACGGCCTGTACGGCGGCGACCTCGGCTCGGCGCCCCTGTCCCTGGTCATGATCGGCGACTCCACCGCCGCCGGGCTCGGCGTCCACACCCCGGAGGAGACCCCGGCCGCGCTGCTCGCGACGGGCCTGTCCGCGATCGCCGACCGCCCCGTCCGGCTGACGAACGTCGCCCGCTCCGGTGCCCGTTCGCCGTCGCTGCGCGGCCAGGTCGACCGCGCGTTGCAGACCCGTCCCGACATCGCCGTCATCATGATCGGCGCGAACGACGTGACCGGGCGCATCCCGCCCGCCGATTCCGTCCGCCACCTGGCGGACGCCGTCGAACGCCTCCGTTCCGCCGGAAGCCACGTCGTCGTCGGCACCTGCCCCGACCTCGGCTCCGTCAAGCCCCTGCGGCCGCCGCTGAAGTGGATCGCCCGCCGCGCCAGCCGCCAGCTCGCCGCCGCCCAGACGATCGCGGCGGTCGAACGCGGCGCCCGTTCCATCTCCCTGGGCGACCTCCTGGGCCGCGAGTTCGCCGCCGATCCGCTCTCGATGTTCAGCGAGGATCGTTACCACCCGTCCGCGCGGGGTTATGCCGCGGCGTCCGCGGCCGTCCTGCCCTCGATCGCGGCGGCGCTGGGCCTGGAGCCCGAGCTGGCCGGCCGTCCGGGCGAGGGCGTCCTGCCGGTCTACCTGGCCGCCGCCGAGGCGGCCGAGGTCTCGGGCACCGAGGTACGCGGCACCTCCGACCGCCCCCGCCGCGCCACCCTCCTACGCCGCCGCACGGTGCCCACCGGCGACCAGCCTCCCAGCGTCACCCCCGACCCGGCCTGACCGGCCGATCTCGTCGGGCGGCCCATGGACGCGGTAGACATGACGCCCGGTACCACCGTGAACGACCTGGACCTGATCAGCGTTGGAATGCTTAAAGCGGTTATGCCACCCACAGCACAACGCGAGCTGATCGATATCGGTGGTTGCTCCGAGAACCCACCCGTGAACGTGGTCGACTTCACACAGGCTGCCGGGCACCTCACAGCCCTGCACGGCGCACGTCGGGTACAGCGTCTCCAGCGACCTTCCCGGCCGAGAACCCCTGGTCGACCATGCCGAGCAGCAGGTTCTCGGCCGCCCCGCACTCTTCGTCACCAAGCCGGGCCACGGCGTCGGCGACGGTGGCGGCGTACCCGTAGGACAGTTCCCCGACCGCGAGCATCCTGCTGACCTCGGGAAGCCGCCGCCGCTGGCGGGCCAGCGTGATCCGCTCCCGGGCCCGGCTCTCGCGCATCCCCAGCCGCGACCGCAGCCACGCCTGGGTGGACGGCAGCCCCCAGCGCGGCATCTCGCCGGTGGCGTCCACCCGCTCGACCAATCCGGCGAGCGCGCTCTCCTGCTGATCCGAGGCACGCGCGAGCGTCTCGGCGAGCTCCATGCACACGGCCGCCGACTCGGGCACCGCACGTCCGGCAAGCTCACCAGCGATCACCGCGACAGCGTCCACCAATTCCCCAACGGACGCCGACCGAAGATCCAGCTCAACCGAACACATAACTAAATATTATCGAAAATACTCACCACCCAATACACAAAAAGGAGTCTCACTTTTGTCACCACCAAGACAGCACAGAAAGCCCAACCAAGAATGCATTCCAAAAAGCGAAACAAAAAGGAGAGCCAGCATGATTACCGAACTGGAGGCTGGGGGCGGCGCGTCGGGCGGGGGCAGGCGGAGCCTGCCCGACGAAAGCTGCACCAGGGGCGGCCCCGTACGCAGCGCCGTCCCCAGCCCCGAACCCAGGTCTCCCAAAAACGAGGGCCACCACAACACATATCCGACAAGCAGGAACTTCCAAGACCAGTGCAACAAATCCAGAAACGAATCACGACGACTACGGAATGAAACACGCCTAAAGAGCCAAAACCACGATAAGGACCGGGGCCCGTCCGGTCACCATCGACGAGCCCCGGTCAGCCATTCGACCCCGCCGTCCGGCCGCCGCCCGCGCTTGCGGCGGCCGGTCCGGTGGTGCCGGGTTCAGCGTCCGGCGCCCGCCGTCCCGCCCACATGGGGCGGATGTCATCACCGAGCCGGGACCGGGCGACCCGCCGGCTGACCAGCCAAGCGACGCCCACCCAACCGCCCCTTATTGGACTCGCCATCAACAGATCGGCGACCCGCGTCCTTCACACCCATGGGGCAGCAGCTAGATTGCTGGTGACCGACAAGTAACACCGACCGTCACAGCACACGGCCGCACGGCACACGTGCGGCGGCGTCCCGGGACACGGTCGCACGGCACGGTGGGCGGCAGGGCCGTACGACCAGTCGGTGTGGTCACGCGCAGGAACGGCCGCTGAGACAGGAGACCCGCACATGCCCGAGGCAGTCATCGTCGCAACCGCGCGCTCGCCGATCGGCCGCGCATTCAAGGGGTCGCTGAAGGAAATGCGGCCCGACGACCTCACCGCTCAGATGATCACCGCCGCGATGGGCAAGGTCCCGCAGCTCGACCCCAGCCAGATCGACGACCTGCTGCTCGGCTGCGGGCTGCCGGGCGGTGAGCAGGGCTACAACATGGCCCGGGTCGTGTCCGTGCTGCTGGGCTGGGACGACGTGCCCGGCGCAACCATCACCCGGTACTGCTCGTCCTCCCTCCAGACCACCCGGATGGCCTTCCACGCGATCAAGACGGGCGAGGCGGACGTCATCGTCTCCGCGGGCGTCGAGACCGTGAGCCGGTTCGCCAAGGGCAGCAGCGACGGCCTGCCCGACACGCAGAACCCGCAGTTCGCCGACGCCCAGGCCCGCACGGCCAAGGCGGGCGAGGGCGGCACGCCCACGTGGCACGACCCGCGCGAGGACGGCGGCCTCCCGGACATCTACATAGCGATGGGCCAGACCGCCGAGAACGTGGCGGGGCTCCGCGGTGTGTCGCGGCAGGCGCAGGACGAGTTCGGTGTCCGCTCGCAGAACCTCGCGGAGAAGGCGCTGGCCAACGGCTTCTGGGAAAGGGACATCACCCCTGTGACGCTCCCGGACGGCAGCGTCCTGGCCAAGGACGACGGCCCCAGGCCCGGCACGACGTACGAGAAGGTCTCGCAGCTCCAGCCGGTGTTCCGTCCGGACGGGACGGTCACCGCCGGCAACTGCTGCCCGCTGAACGACGGCGCCGCGGCCGTCGTCGTCATGAGCGACACGAAGGCCGCGGAGCTGGGCATCACGCCGCTGGCCCGGATCGTCTCGACCGGCGTCACGGGCCTGTCCCCCGAGATCATGGGGCTCGGCCCGGTCGGCGCGTCCCGCAAAGCTCTCACCAAGGCGGGCATGACGATCGACGACATCGACCTCGTCGAGATCAACGAGGCGTTCGCCGCGCAGGTGCTGCCGTCCGCCGAGGATCTCGGCATCGACATCGACAAGCTGAACGTGAACGGCGGCGCGATCGCGGTCGGGCACCCGTTCGGCATGACCGGCGCCCGCATCACCTCCACACTGCTCAACAGCCTGAAGTTCCACGACAAGCAGTTCGGACTGGAGACGATGTGCGTCGGCGGCGGCCAGGGCATGGCGATGGTCGTGGAGCGCCTCTCCTGAGACCTCAAACACCACCCGAGTAACACCCGACCCAGCGGCGGCCTGCCGCGGAACGCCACCGAACGCCCTGGGCGTTCCCCGGCGGGCCGTCCGCCCGCCCGCGCGGCCACCGCCCGATTCGTCCCCTACCCACCGGTCCACCTGCGGGTTTTCCGGAGAACATCCCCGTTATTAACGATCTACGTAACGTGATAGATAGGTCCCCGTTAGGGGGTTGTCACATCCCGTCTCCTGTTGCAGAGTCAGCAGGAAGAGCCCCGCGACCTGGAGGTGCCAATTGTCACTGAACCACTCGCCGGAGACGCACAGCAAGCTGATAGCCCGCATTCCGCAAGTCACAGGACGTGACATCCCCGAGTGGTTCACCGCCATCGAGAACGGCCCGTCGTTCACCCGCTGCGAGGAACGCAGCTCCTGGCTGGCCGAAGAGCACAACCTCTCCCACGGCTACGCCGCGGCGCTGGTGCGCGAGCACGAGCGCGCCCGCCGTGCGAGGCACTACTGAGTCTGAGCCGTACCGAGCCTGACGTACCGAGCCTGACGTACCGAGCCTGAGGCCGAGCGCATCGCGCGCCGAGCGGAGAGCAAGGCTCCCGTAGAACTTCATACCGACTTGGTGGGATCCCGCCAACGGATGCCCCCGCTGTCGTGCCGCCATGATCGCGCCACGACTCTGGCGCAGAGATCCCACGATGATCAGCCCCTCGCGCACGCGCGGGGCTGATCACTGCCACAACCGCGCACAGCGCCGCACAGCCGCGGAACAACAACCCGGCGGACGAAGGCACACGCTCCATCCCCCCGGCCTCCCGCCAATCGTTCACCAAGACCCCGGCCACGCAGCCACGGTGCCCCCAGGCCGTTGCAAGCGCCAGTCACGAGCGCGACCGCCACTGCCACCGAAGGCGTACATCGGCACATGTGTGATCATCAGGTCGCTCGGCGTCTCGCCCACCGCCGGACCGATGACTGGACGAGACCGCCAGCCATCTCGGCATGACGGCTACCTGCGCGGAGGCGGAGCCGGGCCGAGCATGGGGCCCGAGTCGTATCCGGGAGCCGCGCAATTCAGGGAGGCGTATACGGGGTCCTCCGGGCGGGCACTTGAAAGCAATTTCCGAAATGCCGGGTTTCTGCTATCTGGTGGGTCGTCACATGGTGACGGCGGCGTCCGGCGACCCCGCTTCAGCCTAAACGTGAAAGCGCCCATCGAGCGGACCGGCGCCCTCGGCAGAGCGCCGGCCGACTGTTGAGTGCCCCTGGTCGGACTCGAACCGACACGTTGGCTCTTTTAGGGAGCCCGCCTCTGCCATTGGGCTACAGGGGCGGCGCAATCATATCGAGTCAGCGACCCATCACGGTGCGTCCTTTCCGCCACAGTCATAGGCACACCGGTCATGCCCACACCGTGGTATCGACACCGTCATGTGGGGCACGATCACGCCGGCACCGCCATAAGCAACCCGTCATGCGGACTTGTCACCCAACGCCGCGAGACCGGCACCGCACGGACCCACGCAGGTCAGCACGGGTCAGGCGGGCTTGACCGCGACCGTGGCGGCGTCCGCGGTGGCGCGGGCGTCGTGAGGCCTCCGGATCGCGAGGATCTCGTGCCGCCCGAGTTGTCCGCTCTCGCAGGCCAGGGCGGACGCGGCGAGGTAGAGGAGCCAGACACGGGCCCGGCCGGGTCCGGCCAGTTCGGCGCATTCGGTCCAGTGGCGTCGCAGGCCCGCTGCCCACGCGCGCAGCGTGCGCGCGTGGTCCTCGCGGAGGGCCGCCACGGCGCGTACTTCGAGCCCGGCCTCTTCCAGGTCGTCGACGAGCGCGCCGAGCGGGCGCGGTTCGCCGTCGTCCGGGACCAGGTAGCCGGTGATGAAGGTGCGCCGGGCCTCGTTCGGCCCGGGGCGGCGGACCGGCTGCCGCAGGACGAGCCGTCCCCCGGGCGCGAGGAGTTCCCGCAGCCGGGACGCCGGACGGTCGATCGGCGCCACGCCCGCCAGCCCGACGATCGCGTCGTAGGGCCCGTCGCCGGCCTCGTCCAGGTCGAAGCCGCGGATCTCCACGTCGGCGTCCGCGGTCGCCCCGCGCGCGTGGCCGGCCTGCTCGGGCGTGCGGGCGAGCGCGACGACCCGGGCGCCGTGGTGGACGGCGGCGTGCCGGGCGAACGCGCCCCAGCCGCAGTTCAGGTCGAGGAGCCGGGCACCGGGGGACAGTCCGAGGCGCTCGGCGACGGCCTCGTGGGCGGCGGTCTGAGCGTCATGGAGGTCGGCGGCGCCGTCCCATTCTCCGGTGTCGTGCGCGAGCCCGTCACCGAGGAGCCGGGTGAAGAACGCGGCGGGCTCCTTCATGGGCTCGGTGTCCGCGTCGTTCGACGAGTTCGAGGCGTTGGACGCGCCGCGCCGTCCGGTGCCGAGTTCCTCGGGGGGCGGCTTCGGCTCGGGGCCGACGGCGCCCAGCGTCACGGCGGTGCGGACGATGTCGCGCTTGTCGTCCCCGCTCAGCCGGATCGGCTCGTCTCCGTTGCGCAGCACCCGCTGGACGGCGTCGAGCGCGGCGAACAGGTCCCCTTCGATGTCCAGCTCACCGGCCACATACGCGCGGACGAGGCCCATCTCGCCTGGCTTCCACAGCAGCCGCCGCAGCGCGCGCCGATGGCGGACCACGAACGCGGGCGCGCCGGGTGGGCCGATGGCGCTGCCGTCCCAGGCCAGGACACGGATGGGCAGCTCGTCCGCCGCCTCCCGCCCGTCGCGCCCCTCCCCCAGCAGGATCCTGGTGAGCAGCGGCGCCAGCCGGAACGCCACACCCCTCGTCACGGCACCCGTCCCGGTGCCCCCCTCGGTGACGCGCTCGGCGGTGTCATCGGCGGCTTCGGAAGGATCGGCCGCCTCCAGCTCAGCGGGCACCTCGCTCCAGGTGGCGTCTCCACCGCCCATGTCAGCATCGTGCGTGGCGGCTTCGTGCATGGCAGGGCGCGCCTCCTCGCGGGGATGATGTCCAGCCCGTGTTCCACGGGCGGGCGGTCAGATGATCAGACGAGCGATGATCAGGCGGGCAGACGGGCGGGCCGTCAGGTGTCTTGCTGGCGGCCGGCCGCGAGTTCGAACTCCTGGCGGGGCCATTCCAGTTCGCCGAGGGAGACGATCTCGCGCCGGAAGAACGCGGCGAGCGTCCAGTCCATGGTGATCCGGAATTTGCGATTCACGGTCGGCATCCGCGACAAATGATATGTACGGTGCATGAACCACGCAGGGAACCCGCGGAGCTTCAATCCGTAGACGTTCGCCACGCCTTTGTGCAGGCCAAGGCTCGCCACCGAGCCGACATAGGCATGCACATACGGCTTTCTAGGCTTCCCGCGCAAATCCGCCACGATGTTGTCACCCAGACGTTTGGCCTGCCTGACCGCGTGTTGCGCGTTGGGCGTGGTGAACTCGCCGGTGTCGCTGTCGCTGAGATCGGGGACGGCCGCGTTGTCGCCCGCCGTGTAGACGCCTTCGACCCCGTCGACGGTGAGTTCGGCGGTCGCCCTGAGCCGTCCCTTGTCGTCCAGGGGGAGGTCGCTGTTCTTGATGACGGGGTGCGGTTTGACTCCGGCGGTCCAGACGAGCGTCCCGGCGTCGAACTCGTCGCCGTCGCTGAGGACGATGTGCCGCTTCTCCGCGGACTTCAGCAGCGTCTCCATCTTGACCTCGATGCCGCGGCGGCGCAGCGCCTCGGCGGTCCAGCGTCCCATCTCCGGCCCCACCTCGGGCAGGATCCGGTCGGCCGCCTCGACCATCACCCAGCGCATCTCGCGGGCGTCGATGGTCGGGTACGACTTGCAGGCGTCCCGCGCCATGTCCTCCAGCTCGCCCATCGCCTCGACGCCCGCGAACCCGGCGCCGACGAACACGAACGTCAGCGCCCGCTTCCTGACCTTCTCGTCGTCCGGGTTGGACGCGGCGATGTCGAGCTGGTGCAGGACGTGGTTGCGCAGGAAGATCGCCTCTTCGACGGTCTTGAACCCGATGCCGCAGTCGGCGAGGCCCGGGATCGGCAGCGTCCGCGAAATGGACCCGACCGCGACGACGAGCAGGTCGTAGCCGACGTGCCGTTCGGGGACGCCCGCGGTCTCCGAGCCCGCGGGCCGGATCGTCAGCCGCTTGGACGCGTGGTCGATCCGCGTGACGTACCCGTTCAGGATCCGGCAGCGCCTGAGCACCCGCCGCAGCGGCGCCACGACATGGCGCGGCTCCAGGCTCCCGGACGCGGCCTCCGGCAGGAACGGCTGGTAGGTCATGTAGGACTGGGGATCGATGACCGTCACCATCACCTCGCCGCGGCGCAGCTCGCCGCGCAGCCTCTTCTGCAGGCGCAGGGCCGTGTACATGCCGACGTACCCGCCGCCGACGATCACGATGTGCGTCGCGGAGCCGCGACCGGACGGGTTGTGACCAGAAGGGTTGTGATCGGAAGGCATGTCGGGAGCGATACCCGCATCCAGGGCCTGCTCACCACATGTCGGTCCGGCGAATACGTTCGCCGCGAACAGCCCGATTCCGCGAATACGCGTATCAGGCGAACTTCACTGAGTGAATCCGCATCTCACCGGACGTATCAGAAGGAACCGGGACCACCCTCGGGTGGGGTCCCGGCAGCGAGAAGACGCGGGGTCAGGGCCGGACGGGGGCGCCAAGCGGCCGCGGACGCCGGACCGGTACAGGGCCGGTCCGACAGCACCGGCCGCTTGGCCAAGGCCCTGCCCCGCCGTCCGGCAAGGCGGCGCGAGCGCGACACGTGAACGCGCATCGTACGAGATCGCGTGCCGGGCTAGCTGTAGTCGCGGGCGCGGGTGAAGACGGCGTCCAGCATGTCCTCGGTGACCCGGCCGGTGAAGGTGTTCTGCTGGCTCGGGTGGTAGCAGCCCAGCATCAGGACGGGTTCCCGCCCGGCCGCCGCGGGCGGCGGAGGCAGTTCGATCTCGGCGCCGTGCCCGAACTTCGGCCGAGGCCGCGGCAGCTCGTACCCGGCCTGCCGGAGCGCGGGCCACACGCCCTGCCACGCGAACCCGCCGAGGCACACGACGCAGCGGACGCTCGCCGCGACCCGCTCGACCTCGCCCGACAGCCACGGCAGGCAGGTCGTCCGCTCGATCGGCGTCGGCTTGTTGTCGGGCGGCGCGCAGCGGACGGTCGCCACCATCCGCGCGCCGATCAGCCGCTGCCCGTCGCCCGCGTGGACACTGGTCGGCTGCGCGGCGAGCCCGACGCGGTGCAGCGACGCGAACAGCCAGTCGCCGGAGCGGTCCCCGGTGAAGATCCGTCCGGTGCGGTTGCCGCCGTGCGCGGCGGGGGCGAGCCCGACGATCAGTATCCGCGGCTCCGGCTCGCCCCATCCGGCGATGGGACGCCCCCAGTACTCCTCGTCGGCGAACGCCCGCCGCCGCTGGACGGCGATCTTCTCCCGCCATTCGACGAGCCGGTCGCACGCCCGGCACACGGACTGCCGGGCGCACAGCTCGTCCAGATCGGGCGCCCCGGCGGCCAGCTCGATGACGTCTCCGGCGCCGTGCGCGACGGGCGTGGCGGCGGTCGCCGGATCTTCAGGCCAGCCGGATCCGGGCGGCACGAACGAGGCGTTGGCGGTCGGCATACCATCGATCGTCGCACGCCACAGGCCGTGGCCGGGTTCCGCCCATCTCTCTGCACGGGCCGTCTCGCTCGGTACGATGCGTTCGCCGGTCGGGGAGGCGGGGATGTCCGGCACGCCATTGGCAAAGCGGAGGCAGGCAGTGTCGCAACCGGGCTGGTATCCAGACCCCTACGGCACCGGCAGCCTGCGCTGGTGGGACGGCGAGAACTGGACGGAGCGCCTCAACCCGGAGCCGTCCCGTCCGCCACGGCTGCGCCTTCCCGCGCAGGAGCAGCGGCCGCGGGACGACTACGAGGAGACACAGTACGGGACGCAGCACTACGCGGCCCCGCACGTGCAGCAGCCGACCTGGGAGGCGCGCCCGGCCGTCCAGCCGCTGGACATGAACGTCCGCGGCCTGCACCTCTACGCCGACGACCGGTTCGTGGCGTACGGGAACGCGTCGCTCCAGTGGCCACATGTGGAATGGGTGGCGTACTGGGCGGCGGAGCGTCCGGCCGGATACGGCCAGGCCGCGGGCACCCAGTGGGTCTTCCAGGCGGGCCGGTACCCGTTCCGCGGCGGCCCGCGCGTCGAGGTGGTCATCGAGCAGGACTCGCCGCTCACGACCACCGACCCGGGCAGGGCCGGAAGGGCGAACACGGCCCCTGACACGGAGAGCGAGCCCGAGCAGGTGTGGGGGCGGCTGATCCAGTTGTGCCAGGTGCACGCCGAGCAGCGGCTGGTGGCAGAGCTGGCCAGACGTGTCAGGTCGGGCGAGTCGGTCGACGTGGCCCAGGGCCTGACCGTGCATCCGGGCGGTGTCCGAGGCAACCGCGTCTCGCTGAGCTGGGCGGCCATCTCCGGCGCGACCGTGGACGGCGGACGGGTGTGGATCCAGCAGGCCAGCAGCGCCGCGCCCGTCCTCTACATCCCGCAGCAGAACCCGAACGCGGTACTCATCCCGGCCCTCCTGTCCCAACTCAAACACTGACCCACGGCCCCCTACCTCCAGGCCGTGCCGACGCAAGGTCAGGCTGCCACCCAGGCAGGACGATCCCGAGGCCAGGCCGGCTGACACTGAGACCAGGCCGGCCCCAAGCCAAGCGGATCCCCAGGCCAAGCAGATCCCGAGACCGGGCCGACCCCAGGCCGAGCCGATCCCCAGGCCGAGCCGCCCCAAGCCAGCCGACACCTAGACCCGGCCGACACCTAGACCCGGCCGACATCTAGACCAGAGTGGCACCGAGACCGGGGCGTGGGTCAGACGAGGGACCAGGCGAGGCCGTCCAGGATGTCGTGCTCGCTGGCGACGACGGCGCCGAACCCGTACTCCCGCATGATCCGGTCCAAGATCAGGGCGCCCGCGCCGATCACGTCGACACGCCCGGGATGCATGACGCCGAACTGGGCGCGCTCGGCGCGGGTGGCGTGCAGCAGCCGCCGTGTCACCTCGTGGACCTGGGTGGCGGTGACGCGGGACAGGTGGATCCGGGACGAGTCGTACACCGGCAGGTCGAGGGCGATCCCGGCGACCGTGGTGACGGACCCGGCGAGGCCGACGAGCGTGCGCGCCTCGTGCACCGGGACCGTCTCGCGGACGGCGGCGAGCGCGGCGTCGATGTCGGCGGCGGCGTTGGAGATCTGCTCGGGTGACGGCGGGTCGCCGTCCCTGAGGTGCCGCTCGGTCATCCGCACGCAGCCGATGTCGATGGAGCGGGCGGCGTCGACGGAGGAGCTGCCGACGACGAACTCCGTGGAGCCGCCGCCGATGTCGACGACCAGGTAGGGCCGCGCCGGGCGCAGCTCGGCGAGCTCCCGGGTGGCGCCCGTGAACGACAGCGCGGCCTCCTCGTCCCCGGTGATCACCTCGGGGACGACGCCGAAGATGTCGACGACGCCGCTGACGAAGTCGGCCCGGTTCTCGGCGTCGCGGGTGGCGCTGGTCGCCACCACGCGCGTCTTGATCGGACCGTGCCCGGCCTGCGCTCCATGCTGTTCGATCAGGTCGGCGTAGCCGCGCATGGCGGTCAAGGTACGTTCCAGCGCGGCGGGCGACAGCCGTCCCGTCTCGTCCACGCCCTCCCCCAGCCGGACGATCTCCATCCGGCGTTCGACGTCGGTGAGGATCCCGCCGTCGGTCAGCGTGCCGCCGGCCTCGCCGGGCGTGATGTCGGCGATGAGGAGGCGGACGGAGTTCGTCCCGCAGTCGATGGTCGCGACGCGCGTCACCGTCCCACCCCCGAATCCGCCGAGCCCGCCGGATCCGTTGCGTTCGCGTCGGGCTGGGCGCAGGGGCCGGAGCGCCACCATTCGGGGAGCGCGTCCAGCGCTTCGCGGCCGAACGGGCTGATGCCGGGGACGGCGAGCTCATGGGCGACGAGGGCGTGCAGGCACTTGACGCGTTCCGGCATGCCGCCCGCGCTCTGCGTGCCTTCGGGGAGCGGTTCGATGCCGTCCGCGCGCGCCGCGTCGCCACGCCGCCGCAGGTAGTCCTCGTGTTCGGCCGTGTAACGGGCTCTCAGGGACGGATCGTCGGCGAGCCTGTCCTGCATCTCCCGCATGAGCCCGCCGCCCTCCAGCGTCCCGATGGCGGACGCGGCCTTCGGGCAGGTCAGATAGAACAGCGTGGGGAACGGCGTCCCGTCGGGCAGCCGCGGCGCCGTCTCGATCACCGCGGGCAGCCCGCACGGGCAGCGGCTCGCCACCCGGCGGATGCCGCGCGGCTCCCGTCCGAGCTGGGCCGCGACCGCGGCCGTGTCACGTGCTTCGATCATCTGCGTCCCCACCCGCGGATCTCCCCGATCCGCCTCGACGGCGCGGCTCACCACGCCCCTCCGGCTAACAACGCCCCTCCGGCTAAAAACGCCCCTCCGGCTGACAACGGCCTTCGGGCCGACAACGCCCGTCCGGCCGACAACGCTCCTCCGGCTGACAACGCCCCTCCGACCGGCACCCCTCCTTGACCGGCGCCCTTCTTCGACCGGCGATACTCCTCCGACCTGCGACGTCTCGGACGCCCCAAAGGCTCTGGTCCGTGCCGAGGGCCCCGGTCAGTGTGCCCGGCCCCTCCCGCCGGACGCGCCGGTCAGCGTGGCCGGTCGGCGGCCTCCACCGACCGCCACAGTGATTCGTACCAGGGCGGCCTGGTGGTTGGTCCGTCCTTGCGCGCCTGCCGTCCGTCGCCCCCGCCGCCGTCCAGGACGATGTAGCACTTTACGTCAGGACGGCAGTAATGGAGCCTTCGCGTCGCCTCCCGCTCAATGTACGACTTCTCGCCCAGTTGTTGCTTGCGTTGGGCGAGGATCTCCACTTGCCGCCGGGCCACGGCCTCCTTGCGCTGGAGGTCGGCGATCTCCTTGCGCTGCGCGATGTACTCGCGGACCGGGTAGGCGAGGCTCAGCGCGATGGCGCACATCACCACCGCCAGGATCGCGGCACGGCTGGTCAGTGCCGGGTTCGCGCGTCGTGTGCCGCCACCGTGCCCGTTCTCGGGGCCGGTCTCGTCGTCGTCGTGCCCGCCTTTGGGGCCGGCCTTGCCGTCAGCCATCGTGTCCCCTGCGTGGTCGTACGGAACTCGCGTGTCTCCGGTATGCGGTCGGGCTCGTCCGTCCGAAACCCGCCGGCCCGGAGACCGGAACAAGGTTCCGGCTCCGGGTCGCACCGGCCCGGCGCCGCGGCCGGGCCGGTCCGCCGGTTGTCAGCCCTGTGCGTCAAAGCGCGGGAACGCCGCCGCGCCGGCGTAGCGGGCGGCGTCGTCGAGCAGCTCCTCGATGCGCAGCAGCTGGTTGTACTTCGCGACCCGGTCGCTGCGCGCGGGCGCGCCGGTCTTGATCTGCCCGCAGTTGGTCGCGACGGCCAGGTCGGCGATCGTGGTGTCCTCCGTCTCGCCGGACCGGTGGCTCATCATGCAGCGGTAGCCGCTGGTCTGCGCGAGCGAGACGGCGTCGAGGGTCTCGCTGAGCGTGCCGATCTGGTTGACCTTGACCAGCAGCGCGTTCGCGGCGCGGGCCCTGATGCCGCGGGACAGCCGCTCGGGGTTGGTGACGAACAGGTCGTCGCCGACGATCTGGACGCGGTCGCCGACGGCGGCGGTGAGGCCCTCCCAGCCGGGCCAGTCCTCCTCGTCGAGCGGGTCCTCGATGGAGACGAGGGGGTACTCGCTGATCAGCTCGCCGTAGTAGGCGGCCATGTCGTCGGCGGACCGCTTGGCGCCCTCGAAGGTGTACTGGCCGTCGGCGTGGAACTCGGTGGCCGCCACGTCCAGGGCCAGCGCGATGTCGCGTCCCGGGGTGAAGCCCGCCTTGCGGATCGCCTCCATGATCAGGTCGAGCGCGTCGCGGTTGCTCGGCAGTTCGGGCGCGAAGCCGCCCTCGTCGCCGAGGCCGGTGTTGAGGCCCTTGGACTTCAGCACCGACTTCAGCGCGTGGTAGGTCTCGGCGCCCCAGCGCAGCGCCTCGGCGAAGGTGGCCGCGCCGATCGGCGCGACCATGAACTCCTGGACGTCGACGTTGGTGTCGGCGTGCGCGCCGCCGTTCAGGATGTTCATCATCGGGACGGGCAGCAGGTGCGCGTTCGGGCCGCCGGCGTAGCGGAACAGCGGCAGGCCCGCGGAGTCGGCGGCGGCCTTGGCGACGGCCAGGCTGACGCCGAGGATCGCGTTGGCGCCGAGCGCCGACTTGGCCGGGGTGCCGTCCAGGTCGACCAGCATCTGGTCGATCAGGCGCTGGTCGGACGCGGGGTAGCCGACGAGCTTTTCGTCGATGGTCTCGTTGACGGCCCGGACGGCGTTCCGGACGCCCTTGCCGCCGTAGCGCTCGCCTCCGTCCCGCAGCTCGACGGCCTCGAACTGGCCGGTGGAGGCCCCGCTCGGCACGGCCGCGCGCGCCTCGGTCCCATCGGCGAGCAGCACCTCGACCTCGACGGTGGGATTGCCGCGGGAGTCCAGAATCTCCCGGGCGAGTACGGCCTCGATCGACGACACGGGGAACCCCCTGATGGTGCGGTTGCCTGTGCGACTGGTCCGCGCACAGGGTCTCGGGTGCAGGCACCGAGCCTAGCCGCGCCGCCCCCGCACCGCCGAACGGGCTCGCCGTCCTCCGCCGAACGCCGTACAAATCGGACGATCACGGAGCATTTACGGCGCATCCCGGCTGAACGATCCTTTACCCGTCGCCCACGGTCGTGTTTGCCTTGTTCAGGTTAGAAAGACCGGGTACTGGCAGGAGTGCGTACCCGGGAGGTCGCCATACGTGTCCGGCACGGCCGGTCCGCGGCGCGTGGCCGGCGCCGACGGCCGTTCGCGCGCCTGAGCCGGTGGACCCGGCGGGCCGTTCCGCGCGGCCTGGCGCTCCGGGCGCGGGTGACGCTGACTCCGACGCTGGTCGCCCTCGTCCTGACGACGGCGATGGCCGGGCTGGTGCTGGCGGGCGGCCGGACGCAGGCGATCGACGACACCGTCAACGACATCTCGCAGGACGGCCGCCGGGTCGCGGCCGAGATCAACGCCGGAACCCTGACGGACGAGGTCGGCGGCACCGGCGGTGAGCTGCTCCAGGTCGTGGACGGGCAGCACCGGGTGGTCGCGGCGTCCCCGCGGATGCGCGGCCGCCCGCCGGTGCGGTTCCCGCCGCCCGAGGCGCTGGACGACCGCCGGGAGGGCCGCAGCTGCGACATCGACGCGCCCGGCGGGCCCTGCTTCCTGATCGTCGAGTACCGGGTGGGGATGGGGCAGACCACCAGGTACGTCTACGCGCTGACGCCCGAGCCGGGGCTGCTGCCGCAGCCGAAGCTCGCCCTGCTGCTGCTGATGGGCGTCCTGATCGGCACCACCATCGTCGGCTACGGGACGTGGCGGTCGGTGGGCCGCACCCTGCGCCCGGTGGACGACATCCGCCGCGAGCTGGACGAGATCACCGCGACGGACCTGGAGCGCCGCGTGCCGGAGCCGTCCCGCCACGACGAGCTCGGACTGCTCGCGGTGAGCATCAACGCGACGCTCGACCGGCTGGAGCGGGCCGTGGCGCGGCAGCGGGCGTTCGTCGTCGACACGTCCCACGAGCTGCGCAGCCCGCTCGCCGCGCTGCGGATGGAGCTGGAACTGGCCTTGTCAGCGCCCGACGAGACCGACGTGCGCGACACCCTCCAGGCCATCCTGGTCAACACCGACCGGGTGGCGGCGGTGGTGGACGACCTGCTGGCGCTGTCCCGCCTGGAGGCCGACAAGAACTTCCCGCGCGAGCCGGTCGACCTGACCGAGCTGACCGACCAGGAGGTGCTGCGCCGCCCGTTCCGCACGCAGGTGACCGTCCTGGCGGAGGGGGCGGTGACGGTGCACGGCGGCCGCGGTGAGCTGGCCAGGCTGCTGACGAACCTGATCGACAACGCCGACCGGCACGCGGCGTCGGAGGTCACGGTGATCCTGCGGACGGAGTCGCCGTCCACCGCGGTGGTCGAGGTGATCGACGACGGCACCGGCATCGCGCCCGAGGACCGGGAACGGGTGTTCGAGCGTTTCGCGCGGCTGGCGGAGGGACGGCACCGCGACGCCGGCGGCACCGGCCTCGGCCTCGCGATCTCCCGCGACATCGCGGAGGCCCACCGCGGCTCGCTGATCCTCACCGACCGCCTCGACGGCGTCCCCGGCGCCCGCTTCGTCCTGCGCCTCCCCCGCTGACACCGCGATGACGTCCTTGCGGGGACTGGTCAGGAGTTTTCGAGGTCGGTGCGGAGGCGTTCGCGTTCGTACTCCAGCAGTTCGATCTGACCCTCCAGTTCCTCCCTGGCGGCGAGATACTGCCCGGAGTCGACGTTGTCGCCGGCGTCGGCGGGTGGCGGGGTGAGGTCGGCGCGAAGCCGGTCCAGGGACTCGTCGATGTCGCGGAGCCGGGCGCGCCGACTGTCCTCGTCGGGCTGGCTCATGTCGTTCTGACCCGTGCCGTTGCGATCTGCGTCGCTCTGATCCATGTGTTCCTCCTGTGGGTCGGCATGCCCGTGGGGAGACGGTTCATCCGCCCGGGCGCGCGGTGGAGATCAGATGCGGATCACGGTCTTGCCGCGCGCGCCGCCCGCTCTGTTGGCGGCCAGGGCGTCCGGGGCGTCGTCCAGCGGCACCTCGCGTTCGACCTGGACGCGCAGGTCGCTCGCGTCGATGAGGTGGGAGAGCCGGTCGAGCACGTCGGCCGTGGGGCTCTTCTCCATGTTGACGCCGCGCAGGCCCTTGGCCTCCATGGAGTCGGGGTTCACCGACCAGACGGAGCTGACGTACGTCCCGCCCGGCCGCAGGAGCTGCGCGATGTCCTCGGTGGCCGGGGTGTCGCTGACCACGTCGAGGACGGCGTCGATCCCGTCCTTGTGGACGGCCAGCACCTCTGCGTTGAGGTCGCCGCCCCCGGAGCCGCCCTTGGCGCCGTTCTCGGAAGCGCCGTTGGTAGCGCCGTTGGTAGCGCCGTTGCGGCGGTAGTCGACGGTCTCGTCCGCGCCGAGGCGGCGCATCGTCCCGGCCATGTCGGCGCGGGCGGTCGCGATGACCTTGGCGCCGGCGAGGGACGCGAGCTGCACCAGCCCCTGCCCGACGCCGCCGGTCGCCCCGACGACGAGCACGGTCTGCCCGGCGTCGACCCGCGCCTCCTCGACCATCGCGAGCGCGGCCGTGCTCGCGGTCGGCACCGCCGCGGCCTGCGTGTAGATCATCCCTTCCGGCATCCTGGCGACCGGCCCGTCGTCGCGCGCGACGGCGTACTCGGCGAACGCGCCGAGGCCCCGCCTGACCGAGGAGAACGTCCCGTAGACCTGCTCGCCGTGCCGCAGCCGGGTCACGCCCTCGCCGACGTCCTCCACGACGCCCGCGCCGTCCACGCCGAGGATCAGCGGGAAGGACGCGTCGACGGAGTCCTTGAACATGCCGTCGGCGACCTTCCAGTCGAACGGGTTCAGCCCGGCGGCGATCATCTTCACGAGGATCTCCCCGGGCCCGGGCTCCGGACGCGGCAGGCTCATCGGCGCCGGTGTGGCGCCGTACTCGGACACGGCGATGGCTCGCATGAGAATCGTCCCCCCGAACGTCCCCCGAACGGATTCCCCGGTGATCTACCCGAAGGTCGCACGATCACACGGAATCAGCAGGTCAGGGCGGTGCCAGCTGGCTGCGGTCGCCGCCGCCGGGGAGGGCGGGGAAGGTCGGCGGCGGGGAGATCGGCGGGATCGGCGGATCGCCGTCGTCACCGCCGTCACCGCCGTCGCCACCGGGTCCGGGGCCCTTGCTGACGCGCAGCGTGATGGTCTCGTCGGGTTCGGCGGAGCCGGGGCCCGGCGACATCTCCGCGACGGTGCCCTTCTTGAACTCGCGGGACTCGACGGGCCTGCCGACGCGGGCCTTGAACCCGGCGTCGCGGAGCCTCTCGATGGCCTCGCCCGGCTTCATGCCGCGGACGTCGGGCACCTTGACCCTGTCCTCGCCGGACCCCTTGCTGAAGAAGCGGTGCGGCGGCCGGACGAACGACGTCGCGGACGTCCCCGACAGCGCCCCGAGCATGCTCTGCTTCCAGATCGGCGCGGGGATCGTCGCGCCGAACACGCTGCCGTAGCACCGGCCGTCCATGCACAGGCCGTCCATCGGGTACTTGTAACCGCCGCGCGGGTCGCCGACCCACACGGCCGCCGCGAGGTCCGGCGTGTACCCGGCGAACCAGGCGGCGGAGAAGTCGTCGACGGTGCCGGTCTTCCCGGCGGCGTCGCGGCCGAGTCCCATGCCGCGGGCGGTGCCCTTGGTGAGCACGCCGCTCAGCACATGGCTGACGGCGTCCGCGACGCCCTTGTCCATCACCTGGTCGCACTCGCGCGGGGGCACCTTCAGCTTGTGTCCGGACGCGTCCTTGATCGCCTTGATGGCGATCGGCCGGCAGTACTCACCGCGCGCGCCGAACGCCGCGTACGCCGCCGCGAGCCGCAGCGGGGACACCGGGTTGGAGCCGAGCGTGAACGACGGGACCTGCTCCAGCCGCTGCCCGTCGGACTTGCGCATCCCGAGCCGCTCGGCCATCTTGACGGTGTCGCACAGGCCGACCTCCTTCTCCAGCGCGAGGAAGAAGGTGTTGACGGAGTGCTGCGTGCCGGTGACGATGCTGAACTTCTTGCCGCCCTCGCCGTCGGCGGCGTTGCCCAGCGACACCGACGGATCGCCGACGCGCTGCCCCTTGCAGTTGCGGTAGCCGACGGGCGTGTACTCGCGCGGCGCCATCAGCCTGGTCCCGAACGGCATGCCCTCGTCCAGCGCGGCGGCGAGCGTGAACACCTTGAACGTCGACCCGGCCTGCATGCCGATGCTGGAGCCGTGGCTGGCGTCGGCGGCGAAGTTGATCCAGGTCTTGCCGCGTTCCTTGTCGGGCCCGAGCTTGCGGTCGACGACCAGCGCCTTGATCTCGCCGGTGCCCGGTTCGACCATCGCCTCCGCCGCCGCCTTGCGCGCGGAGTTCCGCGGCGGGACGTGCTGGTTCACGGCGCGCTGCGCGGCCTTCTGCGCCCGCGCGTCCATGGTGGTCCGGATCGTGAGGCCGCCCCGCTTGAGCAGCTTCTCCCGTTCCGTGCCCGTCTCGCCGAACACCGGGTTGGTGAGGATCTCCCGCTGGACGTAGTCGCAGAAGAACGGCGCCTTGCTGGTGACGCAGCCGCTCTTGACGTCGTCCACCTTCAGCCTGATCGGCAGCCGCGCGGTGCTCCGCGCGGTGGCGCGGTCGATCCAGCCGAGCTCGGCCATCCGGTTGAGGACGGTGTTGCGGCGCTGCCGGGCCGCGCCGGGATGCTGGGTCGGGTCGTAGGCGTACGGGTAGCGGATGACGCCGGCGAGCAGCGTCGCCTCGGCGAGGTTCAGCTCGGACGCGTGCTTGGAGAAGTAGTGCCGGGACGCGGCCTCGATGCCGTACGCGCCGTCGCCGTAGTAGGCGATGTTGAGGTAGCGGCGCAGGATCTCGTCCTTGCTGAACCGCTTCTCCAGCGCGACCGCGTACCGCAGCTCGCGGACCTTGCGCGCCGCCGTGACCTCCTGCGCCTCCGCCCGCTCGTCGGCCGAGTCGGCCTGGGTGATCAGCAGGTTCTTGACGTACTGCTGGGTGATGCCGGAGCCGCCCTGCGTCACCTGCCCGCTGCCGAGGTTGCTCGCGAGGGCCCGCAGCGTGCCCTGCGCGTCGATGGCGCCGTGGTGGTAGAAGCGGCTGTCCTCGATGGCCAGCACCGCGATCCGGAGGACGGGCGCGATCTTGTCCAGCGGGACGTCCACGCGGTTCTGGTAGAAGAACGTGGCGATGGTGTGACCGTCCGCGTCGAGGATCGTGGAACGCTGCGGCACACCGGACGTCGTCAGCCCCTCCGGCTCCCTGAGGAACCAGTCGGCGGCGTCGCGGGCGCCGATGCCGGCGGCGCAGGTGGTGGGCATCAGCATCAGCGCGACGAGTCCGCCCGCGAGGCCGCCGAGCGTGAACAGGCCGCGGAGCGCGCGGATCTTCTCGGCGCGGGTCGTGGACGCGGTGAAGACGCGGCGGGGCCGGCGCCGCGGCGTCAGGGCGCCCTCGTCCATCGGGACGCCCTGTGCTACGTCGGGCTCCTCGGAGTCACCTTCAGCCCCAGCCGACACGCGCTCAGAGTAGACGCGCCTCCCCGGCCGTACTACCCCATCGACGATTTTCGGGTGGATACCTCGCGAATCAGTCGCGCCGTTATCCCCGTCATCGCCGTTCCCATGATCGGACACGATCGCGGAATACCCTGGATACCGCTCGCAACTCCGCCTCGGCGTCCAGCCCCCGCCCGGCCGCCTCCCGGACGAGCCCGAAAAGCCGTCCGCCCACGTCGTCGGGCTCGGTGAGATCGTCCGCGAGGCTCGGCGGAGCGTCGATCCGCGCGGCGCGGCGCTGGAGCTGCGCGGCCAGCGACAGCGCGGGCTGCCCCATCGGCACGCCGTCGAGCGCCGACGCGTCCGCGCCGCTCTTCTCCGCCCGCTCCGCGGCCTTGATCTGCTCCCAGTTGGCGTTGACCTCGTCGGCGCCGGAGACGGTCACGTCCCCGAACACGTGCGGATGGCGGCGGACGAGCTTGTCGACGATCGCGCCGGCGACGTCGTCGATGGTGAACGCGGTGTCGTCGTCGCGTTCGGCGGCGACCACCGAGTGGAACGCCACCTGCATCAGCACGTCGCCGAGCTCCTCGCGCAGCGCGCCGTAGTCGCCCGACTCGATGGTGTCGAGGACCTCGTACGCCTCCTCCAGCAGGTACGGCACGAGCGTCGTATGGGTCTGCTTGCGGTCCCACGGGCATTCGCGGCGCAGGGTGTCCATCACGGAAACGAGGTCGAGCAGCCGCGCGCCGGGCAGGTCGTACGACCCGTGCAGCACCTCGACGTCCAGCGGATCGTCGACCACTAGCTGGCCGATCTCGCGCATCAGCGCCTCGTCGCCGTCCGGCGCCGCGATCCACAGGACATCGGTTCGGCGCGCGTCCGCGACCAGCCGGGCGGCGTCCGGCTCGTCCACGATCTCGGGGACGACCCCGGCGTCCCCGAGGGCCGCCAGCAGCGGATGCCCCGCCCGGGCCCGGACGGCGGACGCCGACCTGAGCGCGTCCCACGCGCGCCACGTCAGCAGGCCCGGAGCCACCCGGTGGGTGGTCGCGAGCAGTGTCAGGCCCATGCGCCTCAGATACCCGAATCGGGGCTGGACAGCCGGTTCCGGACGGGCCCGAGTTCGAGTTTGGCCGGGTCGTAGTTCCCGTAGCGCGGGTTGACCTCGATGTCCAGGCCGTGCGCGGCGGCCGGGAACAGCTCAAGGAAGGGCTTGCCGGCCTGCGTCACCGCGATCTGCGTGGCGATGAGCCGGGCCAGGTCACGGGTGTACCGGCGGGGAAGCCCGTTGTCCAGCGTGGTCGACACCGCCCCGCCCGGCGTGCCCGGCGGCCGGCGCAGCTTCTGGTTCGTCTCCTGGTCGAGCAGCGCCACCGCTCGGTCGACCTGCGCCTCGGTGACCGTCACGCCCGCACGCTCGGCGACCTCGTCCGCGACCCGGAAGTTGATCATCATGGTGAGCGCGCCCCGCAGGTCGGACTCGGAGTCGCCGGCGAGCTGCTGCACCGGGTTGCCCGCGCTGGCGCGCAGCTCGTTGGCGGCGGGGTCGGCCCTGAACTGCTCCCGCCAGTCGCGGACGGTCTGGCTGAGCTCGCTGACCGTGATGCGGTCGTCACCGACGAGCGCGGCCGCGCCGGGCTTCTGCGAACCGCCACAGCCGGCCAGCGCACCGGCCGCCACCACGGCGGCCACCGCGACTCTCACAGATCTACCGGGCACGGATTCCTCGTCTCGTCATGATCGGCTCGTGCTGAGCTCATGGTGATCGGCTGGGGTCGCGCCAGACTACCGGCTACCCGAGGCCGACGGCGCCTCCAGGAAGAGCGCCTGGAGCAGGTCGGTCGCCCAGCGGAGCAGGTCCTGGTCGCGGAGGGGGCGGCCGCCGATCTGCGCGGTCTTCGGCGCCGGGACGAGCAGGGTGTCGGTCGCGGGCTTGAGGATGCTCTTCGGGTACATCCGCTGGAGCCTGACCTGCTTGGAGTCGGGCAGGCGCACGGGCGTGAACTTGATGAAGTTGCCCTGAACGGTGATGTCGCTGAGCCCGGCGCGGCGCGCCTTCGTCCGGAACCGCGCGACTTCGAGGAGGTTCAGCACGGGGACGGGCAGGGGCCCGAACCGGTCCTTCAGCTCGTCGTGGACGGCGCCGATCTCATCCTCGGACGTGATCGCGGCGATGCGGCGGTAGGCGTCCAGGCGGAGGCGCTCGCCCGGCACGTACTCGTGCGGCAGGTGCGCGTCGACGGGCAGCTCGACCTTCGTCTCGACGGTCTCGGGCTCGCGGCCGCCGCCTTCCTTCAGGTCCCGGACCGCCTCGCCGACCATCCGGACGTAAAGGTCGAACCCGACGCCCGCGACATGTCCGGACTGCTCGGCGCCGAGGATGTTGCCGGCGCCGCGGATCTCCAGATCCTTCATGGCGACGTACATGCCGGCGCCGATCTCGGTGTGCTGCGCGAGGGTCGCGAGCCGTTCGTGCGCCGTCTCGGTCAGCGGCTGCTCCGGCTGGTACAGGAAGTAGGAGTAGGCGCGCTCGCGGCCGCGTCCGACGCGTCCGCGCAGCTGGTGGAGCTGCGACAGGCCGTACATGTCGGCGCGGTCGACGATGAGGGTGTTGGCGTTGGGGACGTCCAGCCCGGACTCGACGATCGTGGTCGCGACCAGGACGTCGTAGTTCTTCTCCCAGAAGTCGACCATGACCTTTTCGAGCTCGTGCTCGTTCATCTGGCCGTGCGCGATGCCGATCCGCGCCTCCGGGACGAGCCTGGCCAGGTTCGCCGCCACCTTGTTGATCGACCGGACCCGGTTGTGCACGAAGAACACCTGGCCCTCGCGCAGCAGCTCGCGCCGGATCGCCGCGGCGATCTGCTTCTCCTCGTACGGCCCGACGAACGTCAGGACGGGATGCCGCTCCTCCGGCGGGGTCAGGATCGTCGACATCTCCCGGATGCCGGTGAGGCCCATCTCGAGGGTCCGCGGGATCGGGGTCGCGGACATCGCGAGGACGTCCACCTGCGTCCGGAGGCGCTTCAGCTCCTCCTTGTGCTCGACGCCGAACCGCTGCTCCTCGTCGATGACCACCAGGCCGAGGTTCTTGAACCGGGTCTGCGACGACAGGATGCGGTGCGTGCCGACGATGACGTCGACGGTGCCGTCCGCCATGCCGCGCAGCGTCTCGTTGATCTCCCCGTCGGACTGGAACCGGCTGATCGGCTTCACCACCACGGGGAACGCCGCGAACCGCTCGGTGAACGTCGACATGTGCTGCTGCACCAGCAGCGTCGTCGGGACCAGCACCGCGACCTGCTTGCCGTCCTGGACGGCCTTGAACGCCGCCCGCACCGCGATCTCAGTCTTGCCGTAGCCGACGTCGCCGCAGATCAGCCGGTCCATCGGGACGGGCTTCTCCATGTCGAACTTGACCTCGTCGATCGCGGCGAGCTGGTCGGGCGTCTCCACGTACGGGAACGCGTCCTCCAGCTCCCGCTGCCACGGGGTGTCGGGGCCGAACGGGTGGCCGGGGCTCGCCATCCGCGCCGAGTACAGCCGGATCAGCTCCCCGGCGATCTGCTTGACGGCCTTGCGGGCGCGGGACTTGGCCTTCTGCCAGTCGGCGCCGCCGAGCCGGTGCAGGCTCGGCGCCTCGCCGCCGACATAGCGGGTCAGCTCCTCCAGCTGGTCGGTCGGGACGAACAGCCGGTCGCTCTTGGCGTACTCCAGGATCAGGTACTCGCGGGTGGCGCCCTGCACCGTCCGGCTGACCATCTCGACGTACCGTCCGACGCCGTGCTGCTCGTGCACCACGTAGTCGCCGGCCTTGAGCTGGAGCGGGTCGATGCCGCCGCGCCGCCGCGACGGCATCCGCCGCGCGTCCTTGGTGGACGACTTCTGCCCGGACAGGTCGGTCTCGGTCAGCACCGCCAGCTTGACCGACTCCCAGGTGAACCCGCTCTCCAGCAGCCCCGTCGAGACGGTGACCAGCGACGGGTCCGGCGGCCCTTCGAGATCGGCGAGCCGCGCGCCGACCCCCTCCTCCCCGACGAGCTGGACGAGCCGCTCCGCCGGACCGTGCCCGGCGGTGACCATCACGACGCGCCAGCCGCCGTCGATCCAGCCCTTGAGGTCGCCGACGACCCGCATCGTGTCGCCCCGGTACGCCTCCGCCGGCTGCACGCCCAGGTTCAACGCCTCTCCCTCCGGGGTGAGTGCTGTCACGCTCCACCGGGGCAGGCCCAGCTCCGTGCTGTGCGCGCGGACCTCCTCCAGCGACCGGAACGCGGCGGCGCCCAGGTCGATCGGCGCCTCTCCCCCGGCCGCGGCGTTGACCCAGCTCGCCTCAAGGAACTCCTGGCTCGTCCGGACGAGCTCCTCCGACCGGGTGCGGATCCGCTCCGGCTCGCACACCAGCAGCGCGGACCCGTCCGGCAGCAGGTCGGTCAGCAGCTCCATGCTCTCGGCGAGGACGGGCGAGAACGCCTCCATGCCCTCGACGGTGTCGCCGTCGGCGATCCGGCCGAGGATCTCCTCAAGCGCCGGATGCTCCTCGGCCAGCAGCTTCGCCCGCTCGCGGACCTTCTCCGTCAGCGGGAGCTCGCGGCACGGCGGCGCCCACAGCCCGTCCTGCGCGACCTCGAGCGAACGCTGGTCGGCGGCCTTGAAGTAGCGGATCTCCTCGACGGTGTCGCCCCAGAACTCCACCCGGAGCGGGTGCTCCTCGGTCGGCGGGAACACGTCCAGGATCCCGCCGCGCACCGCGATCTCGCCGCGCTTCTCCACCAGGTCGACGCGGTGGTACCCGGCCTCGACGAGGGCGCGGACGGCGTCGTCCATGTCGGCGTCCGCGCCGGAGACCAGCCGCACCGGCTCCAGGTCGGCGAGCCCGGACACGATCGGCTGGAGCACCGCGCGGATCGGCGTCACGACGACGTCCAGCGCCCCGCCCTTGCCGGCGCTCTCCTCCTGTCGCGCGGCGTCCTGCTGGACGGCTTCGGGGTGGACGAGGCGGCGCAGCACGGCGATGCGCTGCCCGACCGTGTCCGAGCGCGGCGACAGCTTCTCGTGCGGCAGCGTCTCCCATGCCGGGAAGTGCGCGACGCGGCCCGGGTCGAGCAGGCTCGTCAGCGCGGCCGTCAGGTCTTCGGCCTCGCGCCCCGTGGCGGTCACCGCGAGCACGACACCGCCCCCAGCCGCACCGTCCCCAGCCGCACCGCCCCCCGCGGCACCGTTCCCGGGGGCGCTCCCGCCGACGCGGCGGGTGAGCGCGGCCGCCAGGATCGGCCACAGCGCGGGGGGCGCGACGAGCTCGTGATCCGTCCGCGCCGTCTTCAGGGCGCGCGCCAACCCGGGATCGGCGCACGCGAGATCAACAAGTCCAGAAAGCGTCATCTTCGCCGTTTCGTCAGCCGGGAGCAGGGCAGCCCGAAAACCCGGAATCCCACCGGACCCCGGTACCGCGTTCCAGGGTACGCGCCGCGGGCGCCGCTCGTTCAGGCAAGCGCCGCAGCTCACGGACGGGACGGGCATGGCGACGCAGCGCGACACGACGACGGCCAAGAATAGGCAAATAGCGGACGGACCGCAGTCAGACGATTACGCTGCGATACCGTGACCGATCTGCGTACGCCGCCGGTCAACGACGGCGATCTCTTCTCAGAACGCGCTCGTCAGTACGCCCTAGAGAAGCCCCTGCAGCGGATCCACATCCTGGAGGCGGGCTGCGGCTGGGGCACGGGCCTGGACCTCGGCGACCGCGACCACCATGTCACGGGCGTCGACATGGAGTCCTCGGAGCTGCGCGCCTACACGTGCGAGCGGCCCGACCTCGACTCCTGGCATCTCGGCGACCTGCGGACCGTGCCGCTGCCGCCGCGCGCCTTCGACGTCGTCCACGCCTCGTACCTGATCGAGCGGGTGCCGCACGCCGAGCTGGTCCTCGACCGGTTCGTCGCCGCGCTGAAGCCCGGCGGGCTGCTGCTGGTGCATCTGCGCGACCGCAACACCGCGTTCGGCTTCCTCGACCGGACGCTCCCGCGGTGGATGCGCGCCGGCGGCCGCCGCCGGCGCAGGCGGACGCGCCCCGGACGCGCCCCGCGCGGCGCCCACGCCCGCGCCCCCTACCCGGGGGGCGGCGACGAGTCCGAGCCCGGCCCGGTACCCGTCCACGAGACCGGCCCGGTGAGCGCCGTCGAGGTGGCGGCCCAGGAGGCGGCACCGGAAGAGACGGCGCGGCTGTCGCCGCGGCCGGTGGTGCGGACGAGCCCGCCCCCGGCGGTCTACGACCGGGTCGCGTCGCGGTCGGGCATGCAGTGGTACTGCGTGATGCGCGGGCTGGTCATCGCCGAGGAGTACACCTCCAGGCAGGCCATCGAGGCCCTCGGGGCCGGAACCGGCCTCGCCGAACTGGTGTGCCGGCTGGTGTCGATGCTCAGCAGGGGGCGCCTCCCCGCCGACCACAGCGAGGTCACGTTCGTGATCCGGAAACCGGAGAACCGTTTCGCCAGGGTTATCTGACTCCCGCGCGAGCGGGGCCGGTGGTGCGCATGGCGGGCCCGGCGCAGTATTTTTCCTGCGGAAACCCCATGCCCACGGTTCAGCCGGCCGTCGCGCGCCGCGCGGCGGCGGCGACGCAAGATCGGAGATCGCGGTGACCGCCGAGCCCGGCCTTCCCGACACGCTGCGCGACCTTCCCGCCTGGACCCCCGGTCCGGTGGAGCTCGCCGACCTGGAGCTGGTCCTGGCCGGCGTGTACCGGCCGCTGACCGGGTTCCTCGGCTCGTACGACACCGCCATGGTCATCGCGGGCGGACGGCTCGCGGACGGGACCCCGTGGCCGGTCCCGGTCACGCTTCCCGTCCCGAAGGAGCTGACCGGGCACGAGCGGATCGTCCTGCAGGACCCGGAGGGCGTGCCCGTCGCGGTCCTGCGCGTCGCGGAGGCGTGGCAGGACCCGACGAGCCAGGGATGGCGGCTCGCCGGCCCACTGGAGGCCCTGCGCGCTCCGGCACACGGACCGTTCCACGGCCTGCGCCGCCGCCCCGACGAAATCGACCACGCCGACGGGAACGTGCTCGCGGTGGCGACGCGCGTCCCGCTGCACCGCAAGCAGCTCGGCCAGCTCAGGCAGGTCGCCGAGCGGCTCGGCGCCGAGGTGATCGTGCTGCCGCTGCTGGGCGGCGAGCACGACGAGTCGCTCGTCCGGGCCCTGCTCGGCGTCCGCAAGGAGCTGCCGGACGGGACGCGGATCATCCCCGTCCCCCTCCCGGAACGCCGAGACGCGGGCGGGCACGCGGGGGCACACCAGGAGCGGGACGTACTGTTGCGCGCGCACGTCGCCGCCGCGTACGGCGCCACGCACCTGCTCGGAGAGGACGAGGTGGACGGCACCGCGATCCCCGTGGTCGTCCCGGAGCCGTGGGCCTACGACGCCGACGTCGAGGTGTGGCGGCCGGTCGCGCGCATCGAGCCCGACCACGTCCAGGCCGAGCTGACCCGGGAGCGGCTGGACGAGCTGCTGGACGCCGGCGAGCCGATCCCCGACTGGTTCACCCCGCCCGCCGTCGCCGCCGAGCTCGCGCTGGCGCGCCCGCCGAAGCTGTCGCGCGGCATCACGGTGTTCTTCACCGGCCTGTCCGGCTCGGGGAAGTCGACGGTCGCGCGCGGTCTCGCCGACGCGCTGGTCGAGCGCGGCGGCCGGACGGTCACGCTGCTGGACGGCGACGTCGTGCGGCGGATGCTGTCGTCCGGGCTGACGTTCTCCCGCGCCGACCGCGACCTCAACATCCGGCGCATCGGGTTCGTCGCCGCCGAGATCACCCGGCACGGCGGCACCGCGATCTGCGCGCCGATCGCGCCGTACGCGGCGACCCGCGCCGAGGTCCGGCGGATGGTGTCCGCCGTCGGCGACTTCATCCTCGTGCACGTCGCGACGCCGCTGGAGGAGTGCGAGCGGCGCGACCGCAAGGGCCTGTACGCCAAAGCGCGCGCGGGCGTGATCCCCGAGTTCACCGGCATCTCCGACCCGTACGAGGAGCCCGCGGACGCCGACCTGACGCTCGACACGTCCCGGATGACGCCGGACGAGGCGGTGGCGAAGGTCCTTGACCTCCTGGTCGGCGGCGGTTGGGTACGCTCCGCGTAGACCTGGGTACGGAAAGGTAACAAATCCCGAACCGAGGGGTTCGAGAGGGATACCAGGGTTAGCAGGTCTGGATGACCTCCTTTACTGTGATGGGCGAGTTTCCCTACAAAGCAGGTAGGTCATGCCGATGGACTTCGATTGGACGATGGCGCTGGGCTCTTTCCTCGTCGCCATCATCGTCGGGCTGACCGGCATGGGCGGCGGCGCGCTGATGACGCCGATGCTCGTGACGTTCTTCGGGGTCAGCCCGCTCGCCGCCGTGTCCAGCGACCTGGTGGCCGCCGCGGTGATGAAACCCGTCGGCAGCGCGGTGCACTACCGCCAGGGCACCATCGACATGCGGCTGGTCGGGTGGCTGTGCGCGGGCTCGGTCCCGGCCGCGTTCTCCGGCGTGCTGCTCGCGCGGGCGCTCGGCCACGGCGACCAGGTCGAGGACATCATCAGCAAGGCCATGGGCGCCGCCCTCATGATCGCCGCCGTCGGCCTCGTCCTGCGCGGCTACCTGTCCCGCCGCGCGGGCACATCCCCGGGCGACGGCACCGCGAACGCCGAGAAAGACGCCGGTACCGCGAAGGAGGCGGACGGGACGCCGCCGAGGGTGAAGGTGCGGCCGGTGCCAACCGTGCTGGTCGGGGCGATCGGCGGGCTCGTCGTCGGCATCACCTCCGTCGGCTCCGGCTCGCTCATCATCGTCGCGCTGCTGGCCCTCTACCCGGCGCTCAAGGCCAACCAGCTCGTCGGCACCGACCTGCTCCAGGCCGTCCCGCTGGTGTTCGCGGCCGCTATCGGCCACCTGCTGTTCGGCGACTTCAGGATGGAGGTCACCACCGCGCTGCTCGTCGGTTCCATCCCCGGGGTGTACCTCGGCTCACGGATCTCCTCGCGCGCGCCCAGCGGGATCATCCGCCGCGTCCTGACGCTCGTCCTGGTCGCGTCGTCCCTGAAGATGTTCGGCCTCGGCGCCGTGCCGCTGGCCTGGACGCTGACGGGCCTCACCGCCGCCGCGGCCGCCACCTGGCTCGTCCTGCGCCGCCGCGCCGCCCGGACCCCCGGCCCCGCACCGCGCACGGCGACGGCGGACGAACTCGTCCCCTGAGCCCCGCCTCCCAGGCTCGTCCTTCCGGGTCCTCCTCGGGCGCCATCGTCCCCGGCTGGGCTGAGCACCGGAAATAGCCGGAAACAGGACCAGAAGCCCGGCGGTCACCAGTACGGTGGTCACCTACCGTTCACCTTGAGCATCCCGCCCTGAGCATGAAGGACCGTCTTCCGTGATGCCGCACTCCATCCGGCGCGTCCAGGTCCCGCGAGTCCGTCGCCTGGCGCTCGCCGTTCTGGCCGCCTGCGTGGCGCTGTTCGCCGCCCCCGGGCTGCCCGCCGCGCGGGCCGACGTGAACCCCGTCCAACTCGCCGACGCGCTGACGTCGTACAACGCGCTCTATGTGGCCACCGGCACGGGGAAGTGGGAGACCGATCCCGCGCTGGACTACCTCCGCAAGGCGATGAGCGGTCAGAAGCTGCCCGTCTACGTGATGGTGCTGCCGAAGAGCAAAGACCTCCCGGACCCCGCGTCCCAGGACGACATGCTGAGGAAGGTCGCCAAGGAGGTGGGACGGTCGGGCACGTACGTGCTGCTCACCGGCACCAGCCTGCGCGCCCACTCGACGTCCCTGAGCCCGGCGACCACCGAGAAGCTGATCGAGCAGGCCACCAGCCAGGGCGGCAAGGACCGGTTGAAGGTGATGGGGAACCTGATCCGGGCCGCCGGCACCGCCCCGCAGGAGACCTCGGCTCCCGGCCGGGCCGCGAACGGCGGCCGCTACATCCCGCCCGTCAAGAAAGAGGACTCCGGCTCGACCGGCACGATCCTGATCGTGGCGGGGATCGTCGTCGTCGCCGCGCTCGCGGCCGCCGGCGCGTTCCTGTTCCTGCGGCGCAAGAAGAACGGTCCGAACGGAAACGGCGCCGCGAAGCCCGGCACGCGCAAGCACGCCGGAAAGCCGGGCACTCCCGCCGCCCCCAAGCCCACCAATGGCAACCCCGCCAACCCACAGGCCACCAACGGCGGCCCCGGCGGCGGCAGGCCCGACGCGGCCAAGCCCGCCAATGGCCGGCCCGGCGGCGGCAGGGCCGCCGGCGCGAACCCGACCGGCGCCCAGCAGGGCGGGAACAGGCCGGGTGGCGGCGCGCAGGGTGGCGGGAACCCGCCTCGGCGGGACGGCGGGCCGCGCGGCGAAGGATGATCGGTACGACCCGCCCCTCGACCGGAATGGTCCCCCAGACCGGCATCGTTCAATTCATGGCACCGGACGAGTCAAGGTAATGTAACTTCGGCCGATACTGTCGCTCGGCCCGATGGCACCGTCCGCCGGCCGCCCGCCGACCGATGATCGAGGGAGACTCCGAAACATGGTTTCGTCATCCCGGCCGGACTCGATTGAGATCACCGACTATCCGGCGATCCTCCGCCGACGCTGGCGGATCGTGCTCCTCGCCGCGGCCGCCGGGCTCGTCGCGGCGTTCGCCCTCGTGCTCGTGTCCCCGAAGACGTACACCTCCCAGGCGTCTGTCCAGGTCACGCAGACCGGCGCCGAGGACGCCCCGTCCAACGACAAGGGCGGCGGGGCCAACCTCGACACCGAGGCGCAGATCGTCAAGTCCACGGAGGTCGCGGCGCGGGCCAAGGAGCTGCTGAAGTCGTCGGAGACCCCGGGCGCGCTGGCCGACCGGGTCACGGTGACGGTCCCGCCGAACTCCACGATCCTCACGATCGCCTACGACGGCCCCTCGGGCGTCGAGGCCCGCGACGGCGCCAAGTTCTTCGCGCAGGCGTACCTGGACAACCGGGCGGCCACCGCGCGCGGCAAGCTCGACGCCGACGTCAAGAACGCCACCGCCCGGCTCGACAAGCTGACCACGCGGCTGCAGGAGGTCGTCGCCACGCTGCGGCTGACCACCAAGGGCACCGCGGCGCGGGCCAACGCGCAGAACCAGCAGCGGATCATCACCGGCGAGATCCAGGCGCTGAACGAGCGGCTGGCCTCGGCCAACATCAAGGCGAGCAACATCACCCCCGGGACGGTCATCACCGGCGCGTCCCTGCCCGACACGCCGTCCAACCCGAACCCGCGGCTCTACCTGCCCGCCGGGCTGATGGCCGGGCTCCTCATCGGGCTGCTGATCGCGGTCCTGCGCGACCGGGCCGACAAGCACATCCGCCACCCCAGGGACATCGAGCGGACGACCGGGCTGCCGGTGCTGATGACGACGCCGTTCGGCCGCCGCGAGGCCGCGCTCGACCTCCAGCTCGGCCGCAGCCGGATCGGGCAGAGCTTCAACCAGCTCGCGCACCTGGTCACCGCCACGCTCGGCCACGGCAACCATGTGATCCTCGTGACCGGCGCCGCGTCCGGTGTCGGCCCCGGCGTCGTCGCCGCGAACCTGGCCGCCGCCTTCGTGCGGACCGAGTCCAAGGTGATGCTGGTGTGCGCCAACCTCGACTCCAGCGCGTCCGCCGACCTGCTCGGCGTGCCGCCGGGCCCGGGCCTCGCCGAGGTGCTGCTGGAGCAGGAGGACCTCGCCAAGGTCGCGCGCGTGTCGCCGCGCGTCCCGAACCTGCGCGTGATCACCTCCGGCGTGGACGTCGACATGGCGTCCGAGCTGCTCCAGCGGCAGAACATGGACCGGCTGATCGAACGGCTGCGGCGGACCGTCGGCTACGTGATCATCGAGACCGCGTCCACCACCGTCAGCGCCGACGCGCAGGCCCTCGCCGACGCGGCCGACGCCGCGCTGGTCGTGGTGGAGATCCCGCTGACCAAGCACGACGATGTCGCGCTCGGCCTGCGGCAGCTGGAGCGGATGGGCACCGCGGTGCTCGGCGCCGTCGGCGTGCCCGAGCAGGGCGAGCCGAAGCCGTCCCCCCAGCCGGCCGCCCGGCGTCACCCGCCCGCCGCGATGCGCCGCCCCGGCGCGCCCGCGCAGGCGGCGATCGAGCCGAGCCCGCCCGACGCCTTCGGCTCGGCGGCGCCGCCGCAGCAGGCGCCGGCGGAACCGCGCATGTCCCGCCACCGGACGGCGGGCGGACGCGGCACCCGCGACTCCCGCGAGACGCGCACTTCACGCGACACGCGCGGTTCGCGTGAGACACCCACGGCGCGCGAGGCACGTCCCGCGCGGGAGCGGCCGGACAGCGACGACGAGCGCAAGCGCTTCGAGAACGGTGACACGCTCAGGTTCAAGGCCCCCGATGTGAGGGACAGGCCGATGGCCGACAAGCGCGTCGCCGAGAAGCCGTCCGCCGAGAAGCCCGCCCGTGACACCCGGGACGCGCAGGCCGGTGAGAAGCCGTCCGGCGCGAAGCACGCCGCGCCTCACGAGGAGCGGCGCTCCGACGAACTCGGCGGAGAGAAGACCAAGGGCATCCTTGAGGGGCTCGACCCGACGGCCTCGCCCAACGGCAAGACGCTCCCCGACACGACATGGCGGCGCTAGAAGGCCGGGCCGTGCGTCCGTCGCACCCGTCCGGAACCGGCGTCGCCGCCCCGGCCGCGGCCGCGCGATGATCGTCGATCTGCCGCGGGAGGGCCGGACGTCGGCGCGGCCGCTGAGCTCGGTGCCGGGACCCGCCCCCGGGCCGCCGGGCCGGCCGCTTCCCACCTGGCCGCTGTACGCGCTGTTCGGGATCTACCCGGTCTGGTGGGCGCTCGGCATGACCTCGATCATCTGGGCCGTGGCCGCGGCCCCGATGGCGTGGCTGCTGATGCGGCGGCGGCGGATCAAGGTCCCGCCCGGCTTCGGGATCTGGGTGCTGTTCCTGCTCTGGGCAGTCGCCGGCGCCGCCTCGCTCGGCCTCGTCGCCCCCGGGACCATGCCGGACTCCGGCGGTTTCCTCGGGTTCGGCCAGCGCATCGTCCTGTACTCCGCCGCCACCGTCATGTTCCTCTACATCGGGAACCTCACCGAGGAGCAGATGCCGCTGCGGAGGCTGGCGCGGCTGCTGGGCCTCCTCGGGATCGTGACGGTGATCGGCGGTGTGGCGGGCGTCCTGTTCCCCGAGGTGAGCTTCAACTCGCCGGTGGAGATGCTGCTGCCGAAGTCGATGACGTCCAGCAAGTGGGTGCAGGACATGGTCCACCCCGGCCTCGCGCAGGTGCAGGACGTGCTCGGCGAGACGGCCAACGCGCGTCCCAAGGCGCCGTTCGAGTACACCAACATCTGGGGCAACAACCTCGTCGTCCTCATGGTGTGGGTGTTCGTCGGCTGGTGGTCCACCGGTTCCCGCGGCGCGAAATGGGCGGTGGCGATGCTCGCCGTGGTCGCCGCCATCCCGACCGTCTACTCGCTCAACCGGGCGATGTGGCTCGGGATCGTCATCGCGTTCCTGTACGTGGCGTTCCGGCTGATGCTGCAGGGGCGCCTGTTCGTGCTCGGGGCGCTGGCGCTCGGCCTGATCGTGGCGATGCTGGTGTTCGCGCTCTCCCCGCTCAGCACCATGGTCAAGGCCCGCGCCGAGAACGGGCACAGCGACAACATCCGCTCGACGCTCGCGCTGCGGTCGCTGGAGGCGGCGGCCAGCTCGCCCGTCCTCGGCTACGGGTCGGGACGGGCACTGCGCGGCAGCCCGTCGTCCATCGCCATCGGCCGCACGCCGAGCTGCGCGCAGTGCGGCAACTCCACGGTCGGCAGCACCGGGCAGCTCTGGCTGCTGCTGATCTCCAACGGTTTCGTCGGGACGGCGCTGTTCTTCGGTTTCTTCCTGCACGCGCTGTGGCGCTACCGGCATGACCGAACCGCGTACGGCATCGGCGGCTCCCTCGTCGTGCTGCTGTCGTTCTGGTTCAGCACCGCCTACACGTCCGCGGGGTCGCCGCTGTCGCTGACCTTCGTGAGCCTTGCCCTGCTGTGGCGCAGCGACCAGGCGCGCCGACGACAAGAAACCGGGTGATCAGCACGTGGGAACCTCCGACGGCACTCGCGGCACCGCCGTGTCGGGCCGAGCCCGCTATGTGACGGAGATCGCGGCGCTGCTGTGGCCGCCGCCGCGGCATGTCGCGACCGGCTCCGGCGCGGGTGCCGGACGGCCGATCCGGGAGTATCTGCTGGTGCCGCACGCGCGGGAGCCGAGGCTGATGCTGCCCGCGGCCGGCCGTCCGGGCGCGACGGCGGTGCTCGGATTCAACAAGGACCGTTCCCGCAAGGCCGGTCTGCTGTCCCGCGCGCTGGCGATCGGCCTGCGGACCGGCGTCGGCGCCCCGCTGCTGCGCGACCGCGTCCGCGTCTACGAGTCCGGCCCCGCCACCGACGGCACGCCCCCGCCCGCCGGTGACGCCGCCGCGCCGGACATCGAGGGATATCTGGGCCGTGTCCTCGGCGCCGACGTGGTCATCGCCCTGCACATCGGACCCGACCGCGCCAACCGCAAGCCCGTGGCGCAGGTCCTCGGACGCGACGGGCGGACGCTAGGCTACGCCAAGATCGGCGTCAACGAGCTGACCCGCGAGCTGGTCAGGGCCGAGCGGACGGCGCTGGAGAAGCTCGCGAAGCGGCCGATGCCCACGGTGCGGGTCCCGTCGATCGCGCACGCGGGGCAGTGGAACGGGCTGGAGATCCTCGTCCTGGACCCGCTGCCGGTGTGGTCGCGGCATGCCACGCTCACCCGTGACCGCATGATGGCGGCGGTCGCGGAGGTCGTCGAGGTCGACGGCGTCGAGCGGCTCGCGCTCACCGCGTCCCCGTACTGGGAGTCGCTGCGCTCCCGCGTCACCGCACTCGGCACCGGCTCGGGGTCCGGCGCCGGGCAGGAGATCGCGACGGTGCTCGACCGGCTCGCCGAGCGCGCGGGCGACCGGGTGCTGCCCTTCGGCGCCTGGCACGGCGACTGGACGGCCTGGAACATGGCCGCGCTGCCCGACCAGATGCTGGTCTGGGACTGGGAGCGCTTCGGCACGGGCGTGCCGGTCGGGTTCGACGCGGTGCACTACGTGACGCAGGACGCCATCACCGAGGGCGGTGCCGATCCCCGGCAGGCCGCCGACGAAGGGGTGGCCGGGGCACCGGAGTTGCTGGCTCCGCTCGGGCTCACACCCGACGAGGCGACGCTCGCGGCCCTGCTGTATCTCGCCGAGCTCGGCACCCGCTATCTCACGGACCGGCAGGACGAGGCCGGTGCGCGGCTGGGACGCCTCGACACGTGGCTCCTGCCCGTCCTCACCTCCTGGTCCGCCCGGGTGAGCTGACACCCGTGTGAGCTGAGCTGAACTGAGCCGAGCTGAACTGAGCTGACAGGCGTCACGAAAGGTTGAGGGGCGGGCCAGAATCTGGCCCGCCCCTCAATCGTTCTTCAGCGCGTTACTGCTGCGGCCGCAGGACGATCGTCCACATGGCGGCCTTGTTGGCCGCCACGTTCGCGGTCGCGGTGAGCCCGCCGTAGGCGCCGAGCGGGACGGACCCGCCCGAGTCGCCGACCAGAACGCTGATGCTCGACGAGCTGCCGCCGCCCTCGGTCCCGCGCGTCGTGACCGCCGGCGGTGCCGTCCAGGCGGTGGTCGTCCCCTTGTCGGACCAGTAGGAGATGACCAGGCTGCCCGCGGCGGCGACGTTCGCCTTCGGCGTCACGTGCGCCGTGGCGGTCGTGAGGCCGACACCGCCGGCCGCGGCCGCGACCGGGTCGGTGGCGCTCGTCCCGCGGTAGGTCACCAGCCGGATGTCGGTCTTGGCGTAGCCGCTCAGGCCGACCTTGACGGCGGAACCGGCGTCACCGGCGGCGGCGACCCGCTTCCAGACCGTGCTGGTCATGCTTCCCGCGGTGACCTCGTCGACCTTTGTCCAGCCGGGCGGCGGCGCGGTGACCGTGACCGTGCTGCTGTTCTTGGTCATGATCAGCACCATGCCGTCGCCGGGTGCGACGGCGGCGGGCACCGTCACGGCGGGCGCGTTGGTGTTGCGGTTGTCGCCGGCGCCGCCGCGGTAGGCGATGGCCTTGTCGACGACCTGGACGCTCTTGCTCACCGTGCCGGTGTCGCCGTCGTTGTCCGTCACCGTCAGCTTGACCGTGTAGGTGCCGCTCTCGGCGTAGGTGTGCCGCGGCGCGGCGCCGGTGCCGGTCTTGCCGTCGCCGAAGTCCCACGCGTAGCCGGTGATCTGGCCGTCGGCGTCGGCGGACGCGGCGCCCTGGAAGGTGCATTCCTGCGCCTCGCAGGACGTGGTGAACGCCGCCACCGGCTCCTTGTTGGCCGTTCCGGCGAGCAGGAACAGGGCCCGTGCGCGCCAGTCGGCGGTCGGCTCGGCGGTCTTGACGGTGCCCGCGACGGGCGCGCCGTCCTTGAAGTCGACGCTCTTGAGGTCGCCGCTGGCCTTGCTGGCCCAGTACAGCTTGCCTCCGGCGACGAACATGCCCTCGACGTCGGTCCAGCTAAGCCCGGTCACACCGGTGGACGCGGTGTAGACCTCGCCGCCGACGATGCCGCTCTCCGGCTCGAAGTAGCGGTAGTAGAGCTTGCCGGTCGCGCCGGCCGCCGACCGCGTGTAGTAGACGCGGCCGTCCTGGAAGAACATGCCCGTGATGTCGTCGACCTCGCTGTGCCAGGTCGTCATGTTCGCGAGCTGGTCGGCGGTGTTGATCACCTGGGCGGTGCCGAAGGCCGACCCGTCGAAGCTGCGGCGGTTGAACGTGCCGTTGGACGCGCCGTAGTACAGCTGCCCGTTGATCATGAACGCGCCGCGCGCGGCCGACCAGGGGGTGCCGCCGTTCGGGACGGACGTGGCCGCCCCCGCGGTGGTGCCGTCGAAGTGGCGCTTGTCGACGTTGTTGTCCGCGCTTCCGCCGGCCATGAAGACGTCACCGGGCAGCTTGCCGGTGTTGTTCTTCGGGATCTCCTTGCCGCCGGCCAGCGGGAACTTGGCGATCTTGGCGTGGTACTCGCCGCCGACCTGGTCGGTGTCGGCGCCGAACCACAGCCCGTCGGAGGTGGGGACGATGTCCTCCACCGCGTGCCCGCGGTCGCGCGTCGGGTTCCAGGCGTAGGGGATGCCGTTGACGGGGTTGAGCGCGGCGATGCCGGGCCGGCTGACGGCGCCCTGGCAGGCGCGGTCCGCGCAGAACGGGTTGTTCAGCCAGCGGTTGTGGCCGCCGACGTACACGGCCGCGCCGGTGATCGCGACGGCGCTGAGGGTGTCACCGCCGGTGTGGTTGACCCAGGTGGGCTTGAGGTCGGTGCCGCTCTGGTCGGTCTTCCAGCGGCTGGCGGTGTCGCAGAGGGTGTTCGCGTAGTAGGCGCCGGTGGAGACGATGACGAAGTAGTCACCGTCGGGTGAGAACTCGACGTCCCGGAGGTAGGTCTCGACCGAGCGGGTGCACTGGGCCTCGAACGCCTTGGTGTAGTAGTTCGCCACCGCGGCCTTGTCGCCGGTGAGGTCCAGCATGGCGAACTGGTCGCGGGTCTTGCCGTCCATCTGCGTGAAGTTGCCGATGACCGCGAGTTTGGCGGCGTCCGGGCTGATCGCGAACTGCCAGACCTTGGTGGTGCCGCCGTTGTGCAGGCCGCCGACGTTGAGGTCGACGAAGTCGGTGAGCTTGCCGGACGTGGCGTCGAGCGCGGCCAGCGCCGGGTGCGACTGGTTGGCGATCTTGGCGAAGGAGCCGCCGATGAAGAGGCGCTCCTTGGACAGGCCGATCGTGCGGACCATGCCGTCGACGAGCGGCGGCTTGAACGTGGTGACCGTGGCCCCGTTGGAGACGTTCAGCCGCGCGACGCCCTTCTGCGCGACGCCGTTCACGTTGTTGAACAGGCCCGCGGCGTAGACGGACTTGCCGTCCGGCGCCGCCTGGAGGTCGTACACCGTCTTGTCGAGCTTGGGCACGAACGCGGTGTCGATCTTCCCGGTCGTGGCGTTGAAGGCGAGGATGTTCGCGCGGGCGAAGGCCGTGCTGTTGCCGACCTCCTTCACCTGCGTGAAATTGCCGCCCACGATGACCTTGTCGCCGATCTGCTCGATCGCGAAGACGGTGCCGTCGAGGATGTTGGGGGACCAGTTCACCGGGTCGGGGCTCACCAGCCGGTCCTGGGTCAGCCGTTCCGCGGACGCCTGCCCCGCGAGGGCGAAGACCCCCGTGACGACAAGCACCAACGCGGCCAGCGCTCTACACGTTCGAACCATCTACGGTCACTCCTGGAATCGCCCCGTCGGGGCCCACCGAGGCGCGGAGATCAGATGAGGGGACGGCCCCCGCGCACCACCGTTGCGCGAGAACGTTACCGCTCATGCTTCGCCCGGCTCACGAGTTCCCAGAGGTCATCCGGTGTTACATAAATTGTTATGTACGTAAGGTAAAAGTCCGCTACGCAAAGTGATTCATGCCTGAGTGCGGTAAACCTGCCTCCCGGTAGAAGCGTCTACCGCTCATCCCTCTGCACAGCCGGATCGGCCGGACGGCTCATCTGCCGTGTTACGGCATAATTGCGCGAAACCCCTCCTACGCTGCGGCGTCATGGCCCTCCGGCCCGAACTCTCAAGGTGACATGTCCCTCATCATCGCCCTCTTGCTCCCCTTGGGCCTTCTGCTCATAGCGCTCGCGGGCGCCGCCGCCTACTTCCGCGCCGACCACGGAGAAACCGTCCGGGGAGCCGGTCCCGCGCCGGGCCGGCGCGGGCTCGTCGCGATGCTGCGCGGCGGACCGCTCGGCCGGCTGAGCCCGTTCTGGCGCTTCACGGTCGTGGCCGCCGGCGCCCTCGCGGTCGCGTACGGGATCGGCGCGGCGCTCGGCCCGGTGGCGGTGGCGTCCCAGCCGTTCGACGACTGGGTCTACGAGGGCACGGTGGACCGCCAGATCGGGTCCTGGAAGAAGCTCAACGAGGTGATCACCGACGTCAGCACGTCGTGGCTCGTCCGTGGGACGTGCGTCGGGGCCGTCCTGATGCTGGCGCTGGTGTGGCGGCGGCATCGCTGGCTGCCGGCCGCCGCGATGGGCGTCATGCTGTTCGCCTCGCACTACCTCGTCCTCGGCCTGACCTACCTGATGGACCGGCCCGCCCCGCCGAACTCTGGCGGCACGTACCCGTCGGGCGGGAACGTCCGGGTCGTCGCGGTCTACGGGATCGTGGCGATCTTCTTCTTCCTCAGCGCGCGGACGGGACGCCGCGGCCGGGTCATCGGCTGGACGGTCCTGGCCCTGCTCGCCTGGATCGAGGCATACTCTCGCACCTACCTGGCCGTCCACTGGGTGACCGACGTGATCGCGGGACTCGTCTTCGGCGTGCTCCTGCTCGTCGCGCTGAACCTCGCGACCCGCGTCGCCCTCGGCGACGAGGACCCCGCCGTGGATCTCGCCGGGCCGCAGCCAGCCCACACCTACGGCGAACGCGCGCCCCAGCAGGCGACACAGCGGCCGACAGGACGGGCGGCGCGGCGGGCGGCACGGCGCGCGCCGCAGCAAGCGACACAGCGGGCGGCGTCCGGTGCGCCAGGGCCCGGCCGGCCGGGCGGGACGACCTGAGCGACTGCTGAACGAGTATCGGGGGGCGTTGAACTTTGAAGGAGCCGACCACTTCCCCGCAGGACGGGAACGTGCCGCGGCGCCGCGGCACGGTCGCGCGTCCGTGGGCGCTGGCGCTCGCCGCGGGCTCGGCGGCCGTCGTGCTGGCGGTCGTCGCGGGCCTCGTCTGGGCCGCCCGTGACGACGGGCCCGCGCCCGTGCGGGAGCTCGACTCCTATCCGCCGGGCGGGCCGCGTCCGCCGGAGCGCGGCGCCTGGTTCGGCGCGTACGTCGAGCCGAGGGGCGGCGACCACACCCAGCAGGGCCAGATCGACGCGGTCACCGACTTCGACCGGCGGATCGCCGGGCCGATGGACATCGTCCGCAGCTACTACCCGTGGGACAAGCCGTTCCCGCGCGAGATCGACCAGCGGTTCGCGTCCGAGGGCCGCGTCATGATGATCGGCTGGGGCGGCACCCGCACCGACTCGATCATCGACGGGCGCGAGGACAAGGTGATCCGCGCCCGCGCCCGTGACGTGAAGAAACTCGGCAAGCCCGTCCTGCTGGCGTGGCGCGGCGAGATGGACCGGCCGAACCTCCGGAAGGAGATCGGCTCCCCGAAGCAGTACATCGCCGCGTGGCGGCGCATCAGGGGGATCTTCCACGCCGAGGGCGCGACCAACGTCGGCTGGGCGTGGTGCCCGACGGTCGAGGGCTTCGACGCCGGACGCGCCCCCGCCTACTACCCGGGCGACGGGCAGGTCGACTGGATCTGCGCCGACGGGTACGCCTATCCGACACCGCGCCCGCCCGAGCAGGTCTTCGGCACGTTCCTGACGTGGGCGCGGAGCCACGACAAGCCCGTCGTGATCGGCGAGTACGGCGCCGAGGAGAACGGCGGCGCCCGCGCGGAATGGCTGCGTTCGTTCGGCGACTACATCCGGCGGCAGCCGCAGGTGAAGGCGCTCGCCTACTACGACAAGAACCACCGGCACAACAAGAAGACGGTCATGTACTACTCGCTGCGCGGCCACCCCGAATCGATGCGCGCTTTCCGTGAGCTCGCCCAGTCGTCCTATTTCAACCCCGACGGAAGGAGGCGGCCGTGACCGGTCCCCAGGCGCTGACGGGATCCGCCAAGCAGACGGTCCGCAGGGGCGTGCGAGCCGTGGGGCGCCTCACCCACGAGGCGCGGATGGTCCCCGACTTCCTCATCGTCGGGGCGCAGCGGGGCGGGACCACGTCGCTGTTCCGCTACCTGCGCGCGCACCCGGCCGTCCTGCGGGACCGCATGGACAAGGGCGTGCACTACTTCGACATGGCCTACGACCGCGGTTTCCCGTGGTACCGCGCGCATTTCCCGTTGAAGGCGACCGCCCGCCTCGTGGAGCGCCGGGTCGGGGTGCGGCCGCAGACCTTCGAGGCCAGCCCGTTCTACATGTTCCACCCGCTCGCCCCCGAACGGATCGCGAAAGACCTGCCGGGCGTGAAACTGATCGTGATGGTGCGCGACCCGGTGGAGCGTGCCTATTCGGCGCACGCCCAGGAAGTGCGGCGGGGCTTCGAGACGGAGCCGTTCGAGCGGGCGCTGGAGCTGGAGGAGGAACGGCTGGACGGCGAGATCGAGAAGATGGTCGCCGATCCGTCGTATCTCAGCTTCGCCGTCCAGCACCACGCCTACCGGGCCCGGGGACGCTACGCCGAGCAGCTGGAACGGCTGGAGGGCCTCGTCGGACGGGACCGCATCCACGTCATCGACAACCACGAACTGGCGACGAGCCCCGAGAGCGTCTACGACGGCGTGCTGACGTTCCTCGGCCTCCCCGGCGGGCAGTACCCGTCGTTCGAGCGGCACAACGCCGCGCCCCGCGCGTCGAAGCTCTCCGACGAGGTGCGCCAGGAGCTGTCCGACTATTTCCGGTCCGAGGACGAACGTCTCGCCGGCTGGCTCGGGAAGCTTCCGTCCTGGCGATGACGTCCACCTCCGAAACGACCGGCACCGAGAAGACCGGGACCACCGCCCGCGGCACCGCGGACCTGCGGGCGCTGGCGCGCGGCGGGGCCCTGAACGTCATGGGCGCCGGGTTCGCCGCCGTCGCCCAGTTCCTGTCCGTGGTGGTGCTCACCCGCGGGTTCAGCAAGCAGGAGGCGGGCGTCTTCTTCGCCGCCACCACGGTCTTCCTGATGGGCCTGGCGCTCGCGCGGCTCGGCACCGACGTCGGGCTCGTCTACTTCATCGCGCGGACGCGCGCGCTCGGTCTCGGGCACCGCGTCGCCGCCTACGTCCGCGCGGCGTTCGGGCCGACCGTCGTCGCGGCGCTCGTGCTCGCCGCCGCGCTGTACGCGGCCGCGCCGTGGATCGCCGAGGTCGCGGTGGACGGCCCCCCGGACGACGGCGCCCGCTATCTGCGCGCGCTCGCGCTGTTCCTGCCGGCGGCGGCCGTGTCCGACGCCGCGCTGGCCGCCACCCGCGGGTACCGCGCGATGCGGCCGACGGCCCTGGTCGAGAACATCGCCCGGCAGGGCCTCCAGCTGTCGCTGCTGGCGTGCCTCGCGTGGTTCGGCGCCACCTCGCTGCTGGGCGCGGCCTGGGCGGGCCCCTACATCGTGACCGCGGTGATCGCCGTCCTGCTCCTGCGGGGCCTGATGCGCCGCCCGGCCGGCCCCGTCGAACCGGCCGCCGCCGCCCGCGCCGAGTCCCGGGAGACGCCGCCGGACGAGGAGACGGCGCGTGGCGGGACCACCGGGGAGTTCTGGCGCTACACCGCACCGCGGGCCATCGCGTCGCTCGCGCAGATCGTCCTGCAGCGGTTCGACATCATCCTCGTCGCGGGCCTGCTCGGCCCCGTGCAGGCCGCGGTCTACACGGCGGCCACCCGCTACGTCGTGGTGGGGCAGATCGGCAACCAGGCCCTCGGCCAGGCGGTGCAGCCGCAGCTCAGCGCCGTCCTGTCGCGCGGCGACATGGCCGGGGCCCGGTCGCTGTACCAGACGGCGACGTGCTGGCTCGTCCTGCTCACCTGGCCCGTCTACCTGGTGTTCGCCACGTTCGCGCCGTACACGCTGCGGCTCTTCGGCGGCGGGTACGAGGAGGGCGCCGACGTGGTGCTGATCCTGTCGCTGACGATGCTGTTCGCGACGATCTGCGGCCAGGTCGACACCGTGCTGATCATGGCGGGCAAGACGACCTGGAACCTCGCGAACATCGTGACCGCGATGACCGTCAACATCGTGGCCGACCTGCTGCTGATCCCGTGGCTCGGGATCGGCGGCGCGGCGGCCGGGTGGGCGATCGCGCTGTTCGTCAAGAACGCCGTGCCGCTGGCGCAGATCGCGCACGTGCTGCGGTTGCATCCGTTCGGGCGCGGGACGCTCACCGCCGCGGCGCTCGCCGGGGTGGGCTTCGGCGTCCTGCCGCTGACCACGCGGCTGCTGCTGGACGGTCTCCTCCCCCTGCTCGTCGCCACCTTCGTCGGAGCCTGCCTCTACGGGGCGGGCTGCCTGCTGCGCCGCGACGTCCTGCGGCTGGACGAGATCCGCCGCATCCGCCGCCGCGCCGCCCCCGCCTGACCCCCGTCGTTCCCCTCCCCCCACCCCTCGCCCGTGAAGGAGCCCAATGCCACCGACCGGAAGACACGTCCTGCTGATCGGGTCCGCGGGCGGCCATCTGACGCAGCTGCTCGCCCTCGAAGCCTGGTGGCGTCCGCACGAGCGCTCCTGGGTGACGTTCGAGTCCCGGCACGCGGAGTCGCTGCTGGACGGCGAGAACGTGTCCTGGGCGTACCAGCCCACCACCCGCAACATCCCGAACCTGCTCCGCAACACCCGGCTCGCCTGGCGGCTGCTGCGCAGGTCGCGGCCGGACGTCGTCGTCTCCACCGGCGCCGGGGTCGCGTTGCCGTTCTTCGTGCTGGCGAAGCTGATGCGGATCCCGTCCGTCTACATCGAGGTCTACGACCGCATCGACTCGCCTACCCTGACCGGACGGCTCTGCCGCCCCTTCGCGTCGCTCTTCCTCGTCCAGTGGGACGAGCAGCGGCGCTTCTACCCGAACTCCGTCGTCGTGGGGAACCTGCTGTGAACGACCTCCCGCTGGTGCTCGTGACCGTCGGCACCGACCACCACCGCTTCGACCGGCTGATCGAGTGGGTGGACCGCTGGTTCGACGAGATGGGGCGGGGCCGGGTCCGCTGCGTCGCCCAGCACGGCGCGTCCCGCGCGCCCGAGCACGCCGAGCCCCGCGACTTCCTCGACCATGTCGAGCTGCTGGAGCTGATGGGCGCGGCGTCCGCGGTGGTGACGCACGCGGGCGCGTCGACGATCGGGGAGGCGCGCCGCCTCGGCCGGCTGCCGGTCATCGTGCCGCGCGACCCCGCCCTCGACGAGATCGTCGACGGCCACCAGATCGACTTCCTCCGGCGGATCGAGGAGAAGGGTCTCGTCGCGGCCTGCGCCACCGAGAAGGACCTCCGGACGCGGCTCGACCGCCTCCTCGACGAGCCGGACGCGTTCCTGCTCGCCGAGGGCGACTCCGGGGCCGTCCAGGCGGCGGCCGTCCAGCGGACAGGCTCGCTGATCGACACCCTGATGAACGTCCGCGCCAAGACGCCCGAAGGGACGGCCGTCGAGGGGCCGGCCGTGGAGGCGGAGCAAGCCGAGGGCACCGGCGAGGCGGACGGGTTCCCGAGCGTGACCGTCGTCGTCGCCACCCGCGACCGGCCCGAACTGCTGCGCGTCGCGCTCGACTCGATCGTCGCCCAGGACTATCCCGGCGACGTCGACGTCCTCGTCGTCCACGACCAGAGCGAGATCGACGACACGGTCGCCGTCGACAAGCCGGGACGGCGGATATCGGTCATGTCCAACACCCGTGTCGCGGGCCTCGCCGGGGCGCGGAACTCGGGCATCCTCGCCGCGGCCGGCGACCTCGTCGCGTTCTGCGACGACGACGACCGGTGGCTGCCCGGCAAGCTGACCGCGCAGGTCGCGGCGCTGCGGTCCGCGCCGGGCGCGGGCCTGGCCTGCTGCGGCATCCGCGTGCTGTACGACGACACGAAGGTCGACCGGACGCTCGACCGCGGCGAGGTGGCCTTCACCGACCTGCTGCGCTCCCGCCTCACCGAGCTGCACCCGTCGACGTTCCTGCTCCGCAGGGACGCGCTGATCGAGCGGATCGGCCTGGTCAGCGAGGAGGTCCCCGGCAGTCACGGCGAGGACTACGAGTTCCTGCTGCGCGCCGCGCGGGACGCGCCGATCGTCAACGTCCCGGACGTGCACGTCGAGGTGCTGTGGCACAAGCGGTCGTACTTCGCGCAGCGGTGGCGCGTCATCGCCGAGGCACTGACCTGGCTGCTGGAGCGGTTCCCCGAGTTCCGTCTCATGCCCGCCGGGTACGGGCGGATCGCGGGGCAGATCGCGTTCGCGGAGGCGGCGTCGGGCCGCCGCCGGGCCGCGCTGCGATGGGTGCGCAGGACCGTCCGGGCGAACTGGCGGGAACCACGCGCCTATCTGGCCGTCGCGATCGCCTGCCGCCTCGTCGGCGCGGACCGGATCGTCCGGTTCCTGCACCGCCGCGGCCGCGGCATCTGACCCCCGGCGGCTTCTGACCCCTGCGGATCTGACGCCTCAGCCTCCCTGGGACCGGCCCTCGGGGAGGGTCAGTCGCCGGAGACGCGGAGCTTCATGGTGTAGGGGGCCTGGCCCGCGTCCCTGAGGGCCGCGACCTCGGCGGGCCTGTCCATCAGCCGGTACGGGCAGTGCATGCCCTTCGGCGGCTGCCACAGCTGCACGGCCTTGATCTGCGGGTAGCGCTTCAGTGTGCCCGGGATCTGCTCGTACCAGCGCACCGACAGCGCGGGGTCGGCGAACCGCACCGACGCCATGCCGTTCAGCATGTACGGCTTGCGCGGGTCGATCCCGGCCTTCGCGCCGTCCGTCTTGAGCCAGTCGTAGAACGGTCTGAACGTGTCCTCGAACGACCGGAACCGGCGGTTCTCCCAGACACGGCCGTCGCAGAGGGTGCCGAGGTAGTTCTCCCAGCCGATCCAGTCGACGTAGGCGTTGCCCGGGTAGAAGCCCGCCGCGCGCGGGAGGTTGCCCGAGTAGCCGGTGAGGACCCACACCCAGACGGCGTTGGTCGCGCCGTTGCGCTCGTAGATGTCGTGGACGCGGCGCCAGGCGCGCGCGAAGTCGGACGGGGTGCCGCGCGTCCGCGCCTTCACCTTGGTGTCGGGCTCGTGGTCGAACGTCAGGAACATCGGCTCGCCGAAGGCGGCGACACCGCGTGCCTGCGCGGTCAGCGCGGAGTCCCAGCGTCCGGCGGCGATGTCGCTCCACCGGGCCGACCCGGACCCGGAGAACGGACGGGACGCGATGTTGATGTGCAGGACGCGTCCCTGCGCGGCCAGCCGTTTCGCCTCGCGGCTCGGCACCTTGGTCTGGTCGACGCCGTGCCAGAAGTGCACCAGGTCGAACCGGCGGCCGAGCTTGGCCTCCAGCACGTGCAGCGGGTCGATGCCGGGGCTGTCGCCCCACAGGACACCGCAGCGCGGCACGAGGTTCGCGCGCATGACGCAGTCGCCCGTGCCCGTCCCGCGCGGACGCGGCGCGTAGGACTCCCTGCTCACAGGCCCGGCGCCGGACGACGACGGCCGGGGCGCGGGACGCGAGGTGGGCGTGCCGACCGACGGCGACGGCCGCCGGGCGTCGGCGGCCGGACGGGCATCGGCCACACCGGGCCCGTCGTGGAACACGAGGACGGCGCCGGACGCGGCCACGGCACTCGCCGCCACGGCCAGCGCGGCACGGCGGCGCCACCGCCTGGACCGGCCGGAACGATCGGGTGGACGTCGCACAGGCAGCAACCTAGCCGTACCGCGACCTCGCGCGCATCCCCGGCCACAACCGGACAACCAAGACACACAGGCGGGCCGGGGTGGGGTTCAGCCTCCGGGGCGGCGCCGGTAGCCGTACCGGCCGAGCATCGGCATCGTCACGGCCGTGACCAGCGCCCGGTGGACGGGTCCCGTCGCGGCGCGCCACGCCTCGTCCGCCCGCAGCTCGACGCGTCCGGTGCGGAACCGCATCGGGTTGCCCGCCACCTGGTGGTTCGCGCTCAGCTCCACCGTCGCGGGGTCGGTGAACGGCGGTTCGGCGCCGTCCAGCCCGGCGAACCCGGCGATGCCGCGCACCGTGCCGGCGGGCGCGGCGGCGAAGTCCTCGTAGCGGACCCGCAGCGTCGGGACGCCCGCGCGGGCCAGCAGGTCGAACCCGAAGTTCTGCGCGTCCCAGTGCACCGCCGTCTTCCCGGGCGACCAGCGCGCCATGAACTCGCCCTCCGCCGTCTCACCGACCGCCTCGGGCCGCCGCACCGTCTTCGCCCACGAGTGGGCCACGGCGCGCGGGTCGCGGACGACATGGACGATCCGCAGGTCGATGTCCGGGCTCCACCGCAGGCAGTGCGCCATGGACGCCGACTTGCTGGAGTCGATCAGCACCTTGGCGCCGCTCACCTCGCGGACGGCGCCGTACAGCCGCGCGTACACGGCGTTGTGCTTGTCGACGCGGCCGCGCAGGTCGTCGGAGAGCCGCGCGCGGGCGAGGGAGGGGATGAAGCGGGTGCGGTCGGCCGCCGCCTTCGCGTCCAGGAAGCCGGCGATGTCGAACGCCGGCCAGCCGCCGAACGCCTTCTCCCCGGCCTCGCGCCACAGCTCGCAGTCGTGGAACGGCTCACCGCAGCCGCAGCGCTCGCCGTCCACGACACCGCGCTGCCACAGATGGACGACCTCGCCCATCGCGAACGCGCCGTCCAGCTCGCCGAGGATCCGCTCCAGCAGCGTCGAGCCGCTGCGCCCGAGCCCGCCGATGAACAGCACCCGGATCCCGGCGTCCGCGCGCTCGTCGCCGCCGGCCACTACCGGGCGCCGGTGATCATGCCGGCGCCGACGGTGTTGTTGGTGGCCTCGTCGATGAGGATGAACCCGCCGGTGAGGCGGTTGCGGCCATAGTCGTCGACGAACAGCGGCTGCGTGACCCGGAGCGAGACCCGGCCGATCTCGTTCAGTTCCAGGGCCGCGGCCTGCTCGTCGCGGTGCAGCGTGTTGACGTCCAGGCGGTAGTGCAGGCCCTTCACGACCGCCCGCGCCGTCCGCGTCGTGTGCTTGATGATCAGCTTGGAGCGGGGCGCGAGGGTGCGGTCGGGGGTCATCCAGCAGACCATCGCGTCGATGTCCTGCGCGACCTCGGGCCGGTTGTTCGGACGCGCGATCATGTCGCCGCGGGAGATGTCGATGTCGTCGGCGAGCCGGAGGGTCACCGACATCGGCGCGTACGCCTCCTCGACCGGCCCGCGCGGCCCGTCGATGTGCGTGATCGTCGTGGTCAGCCCGGACGGCAGATGCACCACCTCGTCGCCCGGCTTCAGCACGCCGCCCGCGACCTGCCCCGCGTAGCCGCGGTAGTCGTGCAGCTCGGGGTCGGTCGACGCGTGCGGGCGGATCACGTACTGCACCGGGAACCGCACGTCGATCAGGTTCCGGTCGGACGCGATGTGCACGTGCTCCAGATGGTGCAGCAGCGACGACCCCTCGTACCACGGCATGTTCACGCTGCGCTGGACGACGTTGTCGCCGTGCAGGGCCGAGATCGGGATGAACGTCATGTCCGTCACCTCCAGCTTGGAGGCGAACGCGGTGAACTCGTCGACGATCCGCTCGTAGACGCCCCGGTCGTAGTCGACCAGGTCCATCTTGTTGATCGCCACGACGAGATGCGGCACCTGGAGCAGCGTGGTCAGGAACGCGTGCCGCCGCGACTGCTCCAGGATGCCCTTGCGGGCGTCCACCAGGATGATCGCCAGATCGGCGGTCGACGCGCCCGTCACCATGTTCCGCGTGTACTGGATGTGGCCCGGGGTGTCGGCGATGATGAACTTGCGGCGCGGCGTCGCGAAGTAGCGGTACGCCACGTCGATCGTGATGCCCTGCTCCCGCTCGGCGCGCAGCCCGTCGGTCAGCAGCGCCAGGTTCGTGTACTCCTCGCCGCGGTCGGCGCTCGTCTTCTCCACCGACTCCAGCTGGTCCTCGAAGATCGACTTGGAGTCGAACAGCAGCCGCCCGATCAGCGTGGACTTGCCGTCGTCGACGCTGCCGGCCGTGGCGAACCGCAGAAGATCCATCTGCTTTGCTGTGGAAGGCCGCTGTGCGGGCTCGGTTCCGGCCATTAGAAGTAGCCCTCCTTCTTGCGGTCCTCCATCGCGGCCTCGCTGGTGCGGTCGTCGGCGCGGGTCTGGCCGCGCTCGGTGATCCGCGTGGCCGCGATCTCCTCGATCACCTCGTCCAGCGTCTCGGCGGACGACTTCACCGCGCCGGTGCAGGACGCGTCCCCGACCGTCCGGTACCGGACGGTCGCCTCGAACTCCGGCTCGTCGTCGCCGCGGTTGGCGTACCCGGTCTGCGCGTCCAGCAGCAGCCCGTCCCGCTCGAACACGCGGCGGGTGTGCGCGAAGTAGATCGCCGGGAGCTCCAGCTCCTCCCGGCGGACGTAGTCCCAGATGTCGAGTTCCGTCCAGTTCGACAGCGGGAACACCCGCACATGCTCACCCTGGACGATCTTGGTGTTGAACAGGTTCCACAGCTCGGGCCGCTGGTTCTTCGGGTCCCACTGGCCGAACTCGTCCCGGAACGACACCACCCGCTCCTTGGCCCGCGCCTTCTCCTCGTCGCGGCGCGCCCCGCCGAACGCCGCGTCGAACCGGTGCTCCTCGATCGCGTCCAGCAGCGTCGTCGTCTGGAGCCGGTTCCGGGACGCGCGGCGCCCCTTCTCCTCCACAACCCGGCCGCTGTCGATCGACTCCTGCACGGACGCCACCACCAGCCGGACGCCCAGATCGGCGACCCTGCGGTCGCGGAACTCGATCACCTCGGGGAAGTTGTGCCCGGTGTCGACGTGCATCACCGGGAACGGGACCGGCGCCGGCCAGAACGCCTTCTGCGCCAACCGCAGCATCACGATGCTGTCCTTGCCGCCCGAGAACAGCAGCACCGGCCGCTCGAACTCGGCCGCCACCTCCCGGAGGATCTGGATCGACTCGGCTTCAAGGACGTCTAGCTGGGACAACAGATAATCGCAACGCTGCATGGTCTCAGGGCTCTTTTCACGCTGTTGTGGCTGGTGCACCGGTGGCCGACGGGACGCGGCCACACCGGATCGAACGCCGGCCCGCCGCGAATCAGTCCCGCCTGGCCGGAGAGCCCGTCCGGGCGGTCGGTTCCGGCGGGCGGTTCGGTCGGGCGGCTTAGTCGGGCAGGGCGCCGCGCACGTCCCGGATGCCGGCCAGCAACGTCGGCGCCGACACGGGGTGGCACACCAGGATATCCGGGAGCCGGGGGTCCTTCCGGTTGTACTCCAGCGCCGCCCCGTCGACACGCGACGCGTGGGCGCCCGCGGCGAGCGCCACCGCCGCCGGCGCCGCCGAGTCCCACTCGTACTGCCCGCCCGCGTGGACGTACGCGTCGACCTCGCCGAGCAGCACCGCGGAGATCTTCGCCCCCGCCGACCCGATCGGCACCAGCTCGACGTCGATGCCGTCCGAGGGGGGACCATCGCCCGGACCAGCCTTCGCGAGCCGCTCGGCCAGCAGCCGGACGAACTCCGGCGGCCGGGTGCGGCTGACGGCGATACGGAGCTTGCCCGCGTCCGGCGCCGGAACGTGCAGCGGCACCTCGCGCGGCAGCGCGCCGCGGGCCGCGCCCTCTCCGGCCATCGCGGGGTCGGGCCCACCGGCGTCAACGCGGACGAGGGACGCGCCGCTGGTCGCGTCCGTCCGGAGCGTCAGGCCCTGCGCGGGAAGCGCCACCGCCCCGGCGACGAGCCGCCCGCCACCGGACGGCTCGCGCCGCCACAGCGCCACGTGGACGGCCCAGTCACGGCGGCCCTCCTCGGAGAACTCGCGGGTGCCGTCCAGCGGGTCGATGATCCACACCCGCTCGGCGGTGCGCCGCTCCGCGTCGGAGGTGTTGCGGGTCGGGGCTCGGTCATCGCCCTCCGCCCGCTTGCCCGCCACCGACGAGCGGCCCTCCTCGGACAGGACGGCGTCGCCGGGACAGCGCTCCGCCAGCGCCGCCATCAGGTACTCGTGCGCCCGCAGGTCGCCCGTGTCCTTCAGGGCCCGCGCGTCGGCGAAGCCCTGCTCGTCCCGCACGTCCAGCAGCAGCCGCCCCGCCGCCGCGGCGAACTCCGCCGCCAGCGCGTGGTCGTCCGCCACCGCTTCCACCGTCATCCCTGGATCACATTCCCGACTCGACTGATCTGCCCGGTCAACTTTCTCACGCACCCGCGCCCGCCGGGCACGCGGGTCTCCGGCACGGGCCGGTCAGTACGCGCCTGAGCCACGGAAGACGGCCGACCAGGTCTTCCACATGATCTGCAGGTCGAGCGCCAGCGTCCAGTTGTCGACGTACCGCAGGTCGAGCCGGACCGATTCCTCCCACGTCAGGTCGGAACGGCCGCTCACCTGCCACAGGCCCGTCAGCCCGGGCTTGACCACCAGCCGCCGGTACACGTCGCCGCCGTACTGGGCGACCTCCTCCGGCAGCGGCGGGCGCGGGCCGACCAGCGACATGTCGCCGCGCAGGACGTTGAACAGCTGCGGCAGCTCGTCCAGCGAGTACCGGCGCAGCCAGCGGCCCACCCTGGTCACCCGCGGATCCGCGCGGATCTTGAAGAGCACGCCGTCGTTCTCGTTGTGCTTCAGCAGCTCGACCTTGCGGGCCTCGGCGTCCCGCACCATCGTGCGGAACTTCAGCACCGTGAACTCGCGGCCGCCGCGGCCCACCCGGACCTGCCGGAACATCACCGGACCCGCGCTCGTCACCTTGATCAGGAACGCGACGACCAGCAGCAGCGGGCTCAGCAGCACCAGGCCGCCCAGCGCCGCCGTCCGGTCGAACGCGCCCTTGAGGACCTTGCGGCCGCCGTCCAGCTCGGGATGCTCCACATGCAGGAGCGGCAGCCCCGACACCGGGCGGATCGAGATGCGCGGGCCGGTCACGTCCATCAGCGCGGGCGCGACGACCAGTTCGACGTCGTCGCGCTCGATCTGCCAGGCGAGCCGGCGCAGGGCCGTCCCGTCCATCTCCGGACAGGCCAGCACCGCCACCGAGTCGGCGCCGATCCGGTCGGCGACCGCGGCCGCCTGGCTGAAGTCGCCCAGCACCGGCACGCCCTCGACCTCGCTGACGGCGTCGTCGCCCGCGGCGAGCGCCGGCGGCAGGCACACGGCCGCGATGTCCATCCCGTGGTACCGCTTCTGCCGCAGCACCCGGATGAGGTCGGCGACGGACGTGCGGTGCCCCACCGCGACCACGCGGCGCATGCACTCGCCGTTCCACCGCTTGCGGTGCAGCCACTTGCGCAGCCGGTACCGGGCGAAGATGTTCAGGAACGTGCCGAGCGGCATCGCCATCACCACGTAGCCGCGCGCCACCTCGGTCTTGGTGGCGTAGGCGACGATCGCCAGCGCGGCGGTGAAGATGAACCCCGCGCGCAACACCCGGTGGAACTCCTCGTACCCGACGCCGATGTACCTCGGCTGGTACGCGCGGCACATCATCAGCGTCGGCACCCACAGCACGGGCAGCGCGACCGTCAGCGCCACGTACGGCGCCGTGGGGTCGGTCGGCACCCCGGGGAACCGGAGCACGAACGCGATCACGCCGGCCAGGAGCATGCTGAGGAAATCGAGGTATCCGGCGACCCGGCGGTACAATCCGCTCCAGCTCTGGAACGTCACGCGCCTCTGCTCATGGCTGATCGATGACTCGGCCTGAACCTTGTCAACGACGGCCATAAGCTCTCACCAATCCCCTGTAACGCGCGCGCCCCGACAGCGCGATTCACACCGAAGACGGCTGAATGTCGCTTGAGGTTCACAAACATCATGCACCTCATGCGAGGAGCATCTTACGACCGCTTTGCCATGGTCAGCGGGCGAACCCGCCCATCACCCCGGCAAGCGGGACAATCCAGGCCGTATGTGCGGCGAAACACCCCGTGCACAAGGCCGTCCGTCCAAAGGATCTTACGGCCCTACCCGATGGCCGGATCCGGTCAGCCCTTATGAGACCGCCCTCAAGCCCGAATCGTGCCGACCGGATCAGCCCGCGTGGAAGACGTTCTGGGCGGCGCCGAGGCCGTCCGCGATCAGCGCCTCCACCGCGTCCGCGGCCCGGTCCACCTCGAGATCGAGGTCCTTGCGCTCGGCCGCGGAGAAGTCCTTCAGCACGAAGGCCGCCGCGTCCATCCGCCCGGGTGGACGGCCCACCCCGAACCGCACCCGCAGGTACTCCCTCGTGCCGAGCGACTTCGTGACCGACCGCAGCCCGTTGTGGCCATTGTCACCACCGCCCTCCTTGAGCCGCACCGCGCCGAACGGGATGTCCAGCTCGTCATGGACGACGACGAGCCGTTCCGCCGGCACCTTGTAGAAGTCGCAGAGCCCCTTCACCGGACCGCCGGACTCGTTCATGAACGAGCGCGGCTTCGCCAGCACCGCCCGCGTGCCCGCCAGCCGTCCCTCCAGCACCTCCGCCCGCGCCCGATGCGCCTTGAACCGCCCGCCCGCCCGCGCGGCCAGCACGTCCAGCACCATGAACCCGGCGTTGTGCCTGTTCTTCGCGTACGACGGCCCGGGATTGCCCAACCCGGCCACAAGCCAGAGATCCCCGCTCACGCGACCCTCCACTGCGAGAACGTGCACGGCCCCCGCCGGTGCGCACACCCGCGGGGGCCATGAAGAACACAAGACGTGAGAGCCGGCCGCCGGCTACGCGGCGCGCGCGGCCTCCGTCACTCGGAGCCGGACTCGCCCTCGCCCTCGGCGCCCTCGCCGGCGGCCTCCGCGCCCTCGGGCTCGGCCTCGACCTCCGGCTCCGTCGACACGCTCGCGTCGCGGATCTGGACGATGAGGATCTCGTCGTCGGCCACCAGCGTCGTGCCCGACGGCAGCTTCAGGTCCTTGGCCAGCACCTGGCTGTCGATCTCCAGGCCGCTGATGTCCAGCTCGACGGACTCGGGGATGTGCGTCGCCTCCGTCTCGACGGAGATCTCCACCACCGTCTGCGCGATCTGGCCGCCCGCGACCACGTCGCCGACCAGCACGACCGGCAGGTCGACGACGACCTTCTCGCCGCGCTTCACCAGCAGCAGGTCGACGTGCTCGAGGAACCCCTTGATCGGGTCGCGCTGCACGTCCTTCGGCAGCGCCAGCTCGGCGCCGTCGCCGAGCCCCTCGATCGTCAGCAGCACGTTCGGCGTCTTGAGCGCCAGCATCAGGTCGTGGCCCGGCAGCGAGATGTGCTGCGGGTCGGTGCCGTGACCGTAGAGCACGGCGGGCACCCTGCCGGCCCGGCGGGTGCGCCGCGCGGCACCCTTACCGAACTCGGTGCGCGGCTCGGCGGCGATGCGTACCTCGGACACGGCGAGAACTCCTCATTGTTGCGATCCACGGCCGTCCGTCATCGGACGTCCGCTACGGACAGTAGCGATCCACGCACGCCAACTTGGGCGGGCGATTCAAAGACTCATTGCGTTACCCAGGGAGCGCGGAACCTAACCGGCACGCACTGAACGACCTGAGGCAAACGCGGTCGACCAAGTCTAGCCGATCGCAGACCCACCCCAGCCCACAGCCCCAGCCCCCCAACGACCCACCAAACACCGCCCACGCCACCACCCCGCTAACGCTCACGTCACCCAGGCACAGCTGCGCCACCACCCCCCGGCAACGCCATCACCCCGGCACAACGCTCACGCCACCACCCAGGCAACGCTCACGCCATCCTGACAACGGCTGCGCCACCCCCGTCCCCACCGCACCCTCGCGCCGCACCCCCGCTCCGCACAAACCCCAGCCACCACCCCGACCCCGCAACAAGCCCAACGCCTGCGATCGCGACCGAAGGCAGGTTCGAGCTTGCGAGAACCTGATCGCGCAGCGAGCCGCAAGGCGAGCCGAAGCGATGCAGCGATCGCGCCGCGTTTCTCGACGATGGAGGGCCCCGGGCCCGAAGGAGGAGAGAAACGCAATATTACGAGTGCCCGCCGAAGAGGCTGGTGACGGAGCCGTCGGAGAAGACCTCGTTGATGGCGCGGGCGATCAGCGGGGCGATGGGCAGGACGGTCAACTTGTCGAACCGCTTCTCCTCCGAGATCGGCAACGTGTTCGTCAATACGACCTCAGAGACCCGCGAGTTCTTCAAACGGTCGACGGCCGGGCCCGACAGCACGCCGTGGGTGGCGGCGACGACGACCTTGGCGGCGCCGTGGTCGAACAGGGCGTCCGCGGCCTTCACGATCGTGCCGCCGGTGTCGATCATGTCGTCCACCACGACGCAGGTGCGGCCCTCGACCTCGCCGACGACGTCGAACACCTTCACCTCGTTCGCCACGTCCGGATCACGCTTCTTGTGGATGATCGCCATCGGGACGCCGCCGAGCCGGTCCGACCAGCGCTCGGTGACCCGCACGCGGCCGGCGTCCGGGGCCACGACCGTCACCTGCGAGGTGTCCAGCCGGCTCTCGAAGTGGTGCGCCAGCAGGTCCAGCGCGAACAGGTGGTCGACGGGGCCGTTGAAGAAACCCTGGATCTGCGCCGTGTGCAGGTCGACGGTGATCAACCGGTCGGCGCCCGCGGTCTTGAACAGGTCCGCCATGAGCCGGGCCGAGATCGGCTCACGGCCGCGGTGCTTCTTGTCCTGCCTGGCGTATCCGAAGAACGGCGCCACCACGGTGATCCGCTTGGCCGACGCGCGTTTCAGCGCGTCCACCATGATCAGCTGCTCCATGATCCACTGGTTGATCGGCGCCGTGTGGCTCTGGATCACGAAGGCGTCCGAGCCGCGGACCGACTCCAGGAACCGCACGAACGTCTCGCCGTTGGCGAAGTCGTACGCGGACGTCGGCGTGAGATCGACGTGGAGGTTGTCGGCTACTTCCTGGGCCAGGTCCGGGTGGGCCCGGCCGGTGAAGAGCATCAGCTTCTTCTGACCGCTCGCCTTGATGCCACTCACCTCTGACAACTCCCCCTCAATGGAAAAATGCCTTCATGTGGGTTGTCGTCCCCACTCCCGCGCACCACAAGAGTCCGGGGCACGGGGTCGCCTTGTTGTTCGCGGAGGACGCCGCTGTCTTCCGCCTCCCCGCCACACCGCGGGGCAGTCTTCGCCGGACGCGCCGAGGTTACGGCGCGCCCTCCTGATGGGCCTCTCCGGGACCGTCGGCCCCGTCCGGCTCGTCGGCACCTTGGGCCTGCTGGGCCCGGCGGGCCGCCTCCGCCGCGGGCGTTCCGGCGCGCTTGCGCTCGACCCAGCCCTCGACGTTGCGCTGCCGCGCCCGCGCGACAGCCATCGCCCCCGGCGGGACGTCCTGGACGATCACCGAACCGGCGGCCGTGTAGGCACCGTCGCCCACGGTCACCGGCGCGACGAACATGTTGTCGCTTCCCGTCCGCACGTGCGACCCGATGACGCTGCGGTGCTTGCTCACACCGTCGTAGTTCACGAACACCGAGCTCGCGCCGATGTTGGAGTGCTCGCCGATCTCCGCGTCACCGACATAGGTCAGATGCGGCACCTTCGAGCCCTCGCCGATGTCGGCGTTCTTCGTCTCGACATAGGTGCCGATCTTGCCCTTGCGGGCGAGCCTCGTGCCCGGCCGCAGGTAGGCGTAGGGGCCGACCGACGCCTCGGGCCCGATCTCCGCCTCGACGCACACCGCGTTGATCACCGACGCGCCGGGACCGACGCGGGTGTCGGTGAGCGTGCAGCCCGGGCCGACCCGGGCGCCCTCGCCCAGGTGCGTGCGGCCGTGCAGCTGCGTCCCCGGGTGGACCTCGGCGTCCTGCTCGGCGGTCACGTCCACGTCGATCCAGGTCGTCGCGGGATCGATGACCGTGACCCCGGCCCGCATGTGCGCTTCGAGGATCCGGTCGTTCAGCTGCCTGCGCGCCTGCGCGAGCTGGACCTTGTCGTTCACGCCCTGCGTCTCGACCCAGTCGGCGGCCAGGTGCGCGCCGGCGCGGTGGCCGTCGCCGCGCACGATCGCGACCACGTCGGTGAGGTACTCCTCGCCCTTGGCGTTGTCGGTCGTGACGCGCTTGAGTGCGTCCGCCAGCAGGGCGCCGTCGAAGGCGTACATGCCGACGTTGATCTCGTTGATGGCGCGCTGCGCCTCGTTCGCGTCCTTGTGCTCGACGATCGCCTCGACGCTGCCGTCCGCCGCGCGGACCATACGGCCGTAGCCGGTCGCGTCCGGCATCTCGGTCGTCAGGACGGTCGCCGCGTTCCCCTCGTCCCGGTGGGTGCGGACGAGCGCGCCGAGCGTCTCGCCCCGAAGCAGCGGGACGTCGCCGTTCAGGACCACGACGGTCCCGTCCAGGGCGCCGGTCTGCTCCAGCGCCATCCGGACGGCGTGCCCCGTCCCGTTCCGCTGTTCCTGCACGGCGGACTCGGCGTCGGGCGCGGCACCGGCCAGGTGCTCGACGACCTGCTCGCGCCGGTGCCCGACGACCACGATGAGCCGCTCCGGCTCCAGCTCGCGGGCGGCGGCCAGCACATGGCCGAGCATGCTTCGCCCGCACAGCTCGTGCAGCACCTTCGAGGTACGGGACTTCATCCTGGTGCCCTCGCCCGCGGCGAGAACGATGACGGCGGCCGGGCGGCTCGCAGCGCTCACAAGGAGGCTCCTCGGCATCGCGGACGGAATCGGTGCCGAGCGCGTCCACCTGCGACATCACTGCCTACCAGGCCGAACGCACCCGACACGGGCAGGATACCGCCCACGCCCCACCTGTCACCCCGCCGCCCACCCAGGCTCACCACCTGGACATCGCCGCGACATTCCAGACAGCTCCGGCGCCAGGACTCGAACCTGAACTATGGGTACCAAAAACCCAGGTGCTGCCAATTACACCACGCCGGATCAAACGGGACACTTCCCCACCGGGGGATCACCTGCCGGACCAACGATACCGGTCGAGCCGCCGCCGCCCGTACCCATTACTACCGGGGCCGTCAGCGGGGACGGCCGGCGGGGGCGGCCGGCGGGCGGCCAGGAGGCACGGGCCGTGCGCGTTGGACGCGCTGCCGGACGGTGATGTCAGAAGAGTGTTTTGTGGCCGATGGGGCAGTTTCTCACTGAATTTACCGTTCGGTACTGTCCAACCTACGGTTCCGTAGGTTACGTTGGCGTAGGTAGGGCTACTCGAAGCCGCAGCGAGCGGTGACCTCAATGCCGCAGGGAGTGGTGACGCAATGACGACAGCGCCGACCGTGGACACGCCTCGTCCACAGAAGCGCCCGGAGATCGAGCCCGTCCCCCAGGGGAACGCCGAACGCGCGCTGGTCGCGGTGTTCACCGGTGTTCCGTTCCTGGCCCTGTTCGCGGCGATCCCGCTGGCCTGGGGCAGGTTCCTCGGCTGGACGGACATCGTGCTCATGGCCGTGTTCTATGTGCTGTCGGCGGGGGGCGTCACGGTCGGGTACCACCGGCACTTCACGCACGGGTCGTTCCGGGCCAAGCGGCCGCTGAAGGTGTTCCTGGCGCTGGCGGGGAGCCTGGCGATCGAGGGGCCCGTCATCATGTGGGTCGCCGACCACCGCCGGCACCACAAGCACTCGGACAAGGAGATGGACCCGCACTCGCCGTGGCGCTTCGGCAGCGACTGGAAGGCGCTCACGAAGGGGCTGGCGTGGGCGCACTACGGGTGGCTGTTCGACGGGAACAGGACGTCCAAGCGGCGGTTCGCCAAGGACCTGCTGAACGACCCGGACATCAGGCGCATCCATCTCGCGTTCCCCGGGCTGGTCGCGGTGTCGTTCCTGCTCCCGGCGCTCATCGGCGGCATGGTGTCGATGTCGTGGGCCGGGTTCCTGACGGCGCTGTTCTGGGCGGGGTTCGTGCGGATCACGCTCGTCCACCATGTCACGTGGTCGATCAACTCGATCTGCCACACGTTCGGCAAGGAGGACTTCGAGGTCCGCGACAAGTCGAGGAACGTGTGGTGGCTGGCGATCCCCTCGCTGGGCGAGTCGTGGCACAACCTGCACCATTCGGACCCGACGTGCGCGCGGCACGGGGTGCTGAAGGGGCAGGTGGACATCAGCGCGCGGATCATCTGGCTGTTCGAGAAGGCGGGCTGGGCGTACGACGTCCGGTGGCCGAACGACGACCGGCTGGCGGCGAAGCGCACTGGCTCCCGTGAGGGGACGACCCCCCACACCCCCAGGAACAACCCCAAGCGGGCGGTTTGACCGCCACAATTGATCCCGTGACAGAACCCGCTCCCAGGACCCGCAGAAAGCGGATGACGGGCAAGGAACGCCGCGAGCAGCTCCTCAACATCGGCCGGACGCTGTTCGCCGCGCGGGGGCTCGACGGCACGTCGGTGGAGGAGATCGCCTCCGCGGCGGGCGTGTCGAAGCCCGTGGTGTACGAGCACTTCGGCGGCAAGGAGGGCCTGTACGCGGTCGTCGTCGACCGGGAGTTCGAGCGGCTGCTGCGGCTTGTCACGGAGGCGCTGAACTCGGCGCTCCACTACCGGAGCAAGCTGGAGAAGGCGGCGCTGGCGCTGCTGGAGTACATCGAGGAGAACCCGGACGGTTTCCGCATCCTCGTCCGCGACTCGCACGGCGGCACCGGCACGGGCAGTTACGCGAGCCTGCTGAGCGAGATCGCCGGTGAGGTGGAGTACATCCTCGCGCAGGAGTTCGACCGGCACGGGTACGACGGCAAGTTCGCGTCGCTGTACGCGCAGAGCCTGGTCGGCATGGTCGCGCTCACGGGCCAGTGGTGGCTGGACGTCCGCAAGCCGCGCCGGGAGGAGGTGGCGGCGCACGTGGTGAACCTCGCGTGGAACGGTCTGTCGGGGCTTGAGCCGAAGCCGTCGCTCGATCCGCGCCAGCGGCGAAAGGAGCTGGAGCGCATGGAGAAGCGCGCGGAGCGGGCCGCGGCGAAGGCGGAGAAGGCCGAGGAGAAGGCGGCGGCCAAGGAGGAGAAGGCGGCGGCGAAGGCGGTACGGGCACAGCGCAAGAGCCGCCGCGATTCCGAGATCGCCGACCCGTCCGCGTGACGCCGCGCCTGCCGTCGTAGCCGTTGTAGAGCTGAACGCGCCGTCAGGGCGACGGTTGCAGGAATTCGAGGCGGTTGCCTACCGGATCGTCGGCGTAGAGGCGCCGGTAGCCGGGGAAAAGGCCGTCCGGGACGACGTCGTGTCCCGCGGCGCGCAGGCGTGCGGCGAGCGCGTCGAGGTCGTCGACGAGGAGCGCCGGGTGGGCCTTGCGGGCGGGCCGGAAGTCGCGCTCGATGCCGAGGTGCAGTTCGACGCCGCCGCCACGGAACCAGGCTCCGCCCCTCTTGGCGAGTTCGGGCGGCTTGACGGTCTCCTCCAGCCCGAGGACGCCGGTGTAGAAGGCGCGGAGCACGTCCTCGCTGCCGGGTGGGGCGGCGAGCAGGACGTGATGGAAACCGCCGATCATCTGTGGCTCCCGGGTGCCGAACCGGTGACCGCCCGGAGTTCTTCTGGACGGCCACCGGCCAGGGGTCGCCGGTCTCGGGTCACGAGACCGGGATACGCCGGACGCCGCCGGACCGTCCGAGCTGGCACACCGCAGGGGAACGAGTCGCTTCCCTCGGCCGGACCGGGGCGGCGTCCCGTCCTTGGGCGCCGCGGTTGCGCGTGACATGCGGGCGTGACATGCGGGCGTAACGTGCACGCGTGGCGTGCCCGCACGACTTCTCTCGACGTCAAGACATAGGATGCCCGGCGCCGTATCTTGATGTCAAGAATCCGCGCGGGTGGCGATCACGAAGATCCGCCGGAACGGGAACACGGTGCCGTAGGGCGCGGGCGGGTACGCCGCCCTGAGCCGCTCCCGGTAGGCGGCGAGGAATTCCTCCGTCTCCCCGGGGTCGAGGACGGACAGCACGGGCCGCAGCGTGCTCCCCTTGACCCATTCGAGGACGGGGTCCTCCCCCTGCAAGACCTGGACGTGGGTCGTCTCCCAGGCGTCGACCGCGCAGCCGTGGCGGGCGAGGAGGTCGAGATACCCGGCCGGGGTGAGGACGGGGGCGTCCCGCTGGAACGCGCCGAGCTTGTCGCGCCACCGGTCGGACCGCCCCAGCTCGCGCAGCAGCACGTGGCTGGGCTCGCCGAAGTTGCCGGGGACCTGGAAGGCCAGCCGTCCGCCCGGGGTGAGCGCGTCGGCCCACCGGGGCAGCAGGTCGGGATGCTCCGGGATCCAGTGCAGGACGGCGTTGCTGACGATGAGGTCGACGGGCCGTTCGGGCCTCCAGGCCGCGACGTCCCCGACGCGAAAGCCCAGCCGCCCTGGAATCTCGCGCCTGCGGGCCTCTGCGATCATCTCGGCCGAGCCGTCGATGCCGTCGATGACCGCGTCCGGCCATCGGTCGGCGAGGGTCGCGGTCAGCTCTCCCGTCCCGCAACCGAGATCGACGACGCGGGCGGGCCCCGGCCCGGTGAGGCGTCCGACGAGTTCGCGGAAGGGCCTGGCGCGTTCGCCGCCGAACGCCTCGTACTGCGCGGGGTCCCACACCGTGTTCATAGTCCGCCTCACATGTCTCGACATCGAGATACAGCGTGCTCACCGCATATCTTGATGTCAAGAGTACGGGCGGCCCGGTCATCCGGCGGATGCCGCCCCGGCGGGATGCTTTCTAGGCTCACCGGCATGACACTCAGCACAGGATCGGGCGGGTGGGCGCTGGTGCTCGGGCCGGGCGGGCCGGTCGGGACGGCGTGGCTGACGGGCCTCGCCGAGGGGCTGCGGCGCGCGGGCGTCGAACCGGCCGCCGCGGAGCCGATCGTCGGGACGTCGGCGGGCGCGATCGCGGGCGCGATGATCGCGACGGGACGCGAACTCGCCGCGGTGGCGGAGCTGCCGTCGCAGAGCCGGGACAGGCCGCCCGCGGACCTTTCGGTGATGGTCCGGGCACTCGAACTCACCGGCGCCCAGGACCTGGCCCCGGACGAGGTCAGGCGACGGATCGGACGGCTCGCCCTGGAGGCCGAGGCGCTGCCCGAGGAGCGGCATCGCGCCGGAATGCGGTTCCTCGTCGGGACGGACGAATGGCCCGTCCGCCGGACGGGACGGCCCCGCCTGCTCGTCACGGCGGTGGAGGTCGAGTCGGGCGAGCCGGTCGTGTGGGACGGGACCGGCGGCGTCCCGCTGACCGCCGCCGTCGCGGCGAGCAGCGCCGCGCCCGGGTTCGCCGAACCGGTGACCATCGGGGGCCGCCGCTACATGGACGGCGCGTTCGGCGGCGGTTCCAACGCGCATCTCGCGCGCGGCGCGGGCGACGTCGGCGCGGGCGTGGTGGTGCTGGTCGAGCCGCTTCCGCAGATGTCGGACGGCTCGGACGCCGACGTCCGGATCGTCCCCGATGAGCGCGCGCTTGAGGCGTTCGGCGACAACGTCGGCGACATGGCGCGCTGGGCGCCCGCCTACCGGGAGGGCCTCCGCCAGGCCCCGGACGCGGCACGCCTGATCGGCCCGGCCGTCAGGGCTCCGGGCGGGTGATGAGGCCGCGGTCGAGGGCGACGATGACGGCGTGGGTGCGGTCGCTGACGTCGAGCTTGGCGAAGACGCGCAGCAGGTGCGTCTTGACGGTCGCCTCCGCGATCACGAGACGGCGGCCGATGTCGGCGTTGGACAGCCCGTCCGCGACGGCGTTGAGGACGTCGATCTCCCGCGCGGTCAGCGCAACCGGCGCGGGCCGCCGCATCCGGGCGACGAGCTTCTCGGCGACGCGCGGCGCGAGGACGGTCTCGCCGCGGGCGGCGGAGTGGATGGCCTCGACGAGCTGGTCGCGGGAGGTGTCCTTGAGCAGGTAGCCGATGGCGCCGGCCTCGATCGCGTGCTCGATGTCGGTGTCGGTGTCGTAGGTGGTGAGGACGAGGACGCGGCTGCCGCCCCGGCGGGTGATCTCGGTGGTGGCGGCGACGCCGTCCAGGACGGGCATGCGCAGGTCGAGGAGCACCACGTCCGGGTGGAGGCGGTCGACGAGCTCGACGGCCTCGCGCCCGTCGCCGGCCTCGCCGACGATGTCGATGGTGGGTTCCGCGGCCAGCAGCGCGACGACGCCCGCGCGCATGACCGTGTGGTCGTCCACGATGATGATCCGGAGTCTGCCGTCGGTCATGTCACGCCTCTCCGGGAATCGTGTGCAGGGGAACCATGGCGAGGACGCGGGTGCCGTCGCCGGGTGAGCTGGTGATGGTGAGCTCGCCGCCGAGCTCGGCGAGCCGGCGGCGCATGCCGTCCAGCCCGAACCCGCGGGAACCGTCGCCCCTGTCGCCGTCGCCGACGACGAAGCCCTGGCCGTCATCGGTGATCTCCAGTTCGACGCCGTGCGGGTGCCGTTCGAGGACGACGCCGACCGTGGTCGCGGCGGCGTGCTTGCGGACGTTGGCCAGCGACTCCTGCGTGCAGCGCAGCAGCGCGATCCGGGTCGTCTGGTCGCAGTCGACGTCGGGCAGTTCGGCGGTCACGGTGAGGCCGGTGTCCTCGGCGAACCGGTCCAGGGTGCGGCGCAGCGCCCCGGCGACGGACGCGGGCGCCGCCCCGCCCGGCACCGCGGGGCCGCCGGCGCCCGACGCGACCAGGACGCGGGCCTCGGCGAGGTTCTCGCGGGCGGTCTGCTCGATCGAGATGAGCTGCTGGGCGCTGCGGTCCGGGTCGGCGGCGATCCCGTTGCGGGCCGCCTCCGCCAGGACGACGATGGACGCGAACCCCTGCGCGAGCGTGTCGTGGATCTCGCGGGCGAGCCGTTCCCGCTCGTCGGCGGCGCCCTGGCGGCGCTGCGCCTCGGCGAGCCGCCGCTGGGTCTCCTCCAGGTCGGCGGCGAGGAGGCGGGCGCGTTCGTCGCCCTGCCCGGCGACCCGGTGCATCCACAACCCGAACAGCACCGCGGCCGCGTAGCCGATGAGGGCGGCGATCGCGTTGCCGGTGAGGATCTCCCCGTCCCGTCCCTGCTGGACGGCGTTCCCGGCGACCGTGGCCACGGCGGCGGCGCCGCTGAGGGCGACCGCGCGCCGCGGGCCTCCCGCGAAGATCCAGAAGTGCGGGAGCGAGACGATCAGCAGGGACGCGGCGCCGTCGGCCAGGTAGGAGAGGCCGCCGAGCCCGGCGATGAGCACGCCGAGGAACGCGTACCGGCGGGCGGCGGCGTTCCCCGGAAACGTGCTGCCGGTGATCGGGTAGGCGAGCGCGAGCACGGTGAGCGTCGCCAGGGTCGTCGACCTCGTCGCGCTCGGCTGGTCCCACACGGCAAGGGCCTGCGGGACCAGTCCGAGGGTCATCCAGAGGGCGACGTACCACCGGCGGAGTGCCCGTTGCGCCATGCGCTCAGACTACGTTTTCCGCGGACGGACCGGTGACCACGGAGTCACGCGCCTGCTGTGCGGGGTGGGCCGACGGGATCGACGGGCCCGGCCGGGACGGCCACCAGCTCTTCTCCCCGAGAAGCAGCAGCAGCGACGGCAGGATCACGATCCGGATCACGACCGCGTCCAGCAGGACGGCCACCGCCAGCGCGAAGCCCATCTGCTTCATCTCCATGATGGGCAGCGGCACGAAGCTGGCGAACACGGTGACCATCACGAACGCGGCGCTGGTGACGACGCCCGCGGAGCGGCGGATCCCGCCGAGCACCGCGTCCCGCGTGGACGCGCCCGCCTCGACTGCCTCCCTGATCCGGCTGATCACGAAGACCTGGTAGTCCATGGACAGGCCGAACAGGATCACGAACAGGAACAGCGGGACGCGGGTGCCGATCGACCCGGTGGAGGTGAAGTCCAGCGCGCCCTCCGCCCATGTCCCCTGGAAGACGAGGGTGAGCAGGCCGAGCGACGCGCCCGCCGACAGCAGGTTCAGCAGCACTCCGATCAGGCCGAGCACGACCGAGCGGAACGCCCACACCGTCATCGCGAACGTCACCAGCAGCAGCGCCCCGATGACCATGGGCAGCTTGCTCTCCTGATGCTCGGGGTAGTCGGTGTAGCGGGCGACGTCACCGGTGACGGCCGCCTCGGCGCCGGTCTTCCCGACGGTCTCGGGGATGTACCTGTCGCGGAGCGTCTTGAGGGACGACTGCGCCTCGTCCGTGCTGCCGTAGTGCGGGACGGAGAGCTTGAGGAGGCTGATCCGGCCGTCCGGTGAGGTGGTCAGCTCGGACGTGCCGGCGAAGCGCGCGTCCTCCTCGGTCCGGTCGGCGAGGGCGCGGAGGGCGGCGGGCACCTCGTCCGCGCGGCCCGGGTCGGCGAGGACGACCACGCGGTGCGTCGCCTTCAGCTCGGGGAACGCCGCGTTCAGCCGGTCGTAGGTCTTCATGGCCGGGATGGCGCGCGGGTGGGTCTCGCGGCCCATGTCGGTCAGGTTGAGGTTCAGCAGCGGCGCGGCCAGGGCGAGCATCACCAGGACACCGATGGCCAGTGTCGCGGCGGGGCGGCGGCCGACGGGACGCAGCATCGCCGTGGTGATCCGGCCGCCGTCCTTCGACCTCGTCCGCCGGGCGGGCTTGCCGCGGCGGGCGCGGCGCTCGGCGCGGCGCTCCGCCCGCTGCCCGAGCTTGGCGAGCAGCGCGGGCAGGACGGTCAGCGAGCTGACGACGGCGACGAGCGTGACGACGATCGCGCAGGTGGCGATGGACGAGAAGATGACGTCGTCGGCGAAGTAGAGCGTGGCGCTGGAGATGGCGACCGCGAGCCCGGACAGCACGACGGCGCGTCCCGAGGTCGCCGCGGCCAGTTCCACGATGGCCTGCGGGGAGAGCCGTCCGCCTGACCTGGCCCGTTCCTCCCGTTCCCGCTTGAGGTAGAAGAGCGTGTAGTCGACGCCGACGGCCATGCCGATGAGCAGGATCATGCTGGCGCCGACGCCCACGTCCGGGAAGACATGCGAGGCGAGCATCGACAGGCCGACGGACGCCACGATCGACGTCAGGGCGAGCAGGATCGGCACGACCGCCAGCGACACCGAGCCGAACACCAGCAGCAGCGTGATCAGCGTGATGGGCAGCGCGATGACCTCGGTGCGCGACAGGTCCTCGCCGCGCAGCTCGTCGATCCCCTTGCTGATCGACGCCCCGCCGGTCTCCTCGACCCGGACGCCGGGATGCGCGGTCCGCACCTCCGCCGTCTGCGCGATCAGCGGATCGACGTGCTTCTTGCCGTCGCGTTCGGGGCCGCGCAGGGCGATCTCCACGCGGACGGCGGTCCCGTCCTTCGACCGGATCGGCGCGGACACCGACTCGACCTCGGGGAGCCGCTTCATGCGGGACACGGCGTCGCGGGCGGCGGCGTCGGCGGCGCGCACGTCCAGCGCGCCCGTGCCGGGCTTCGCGGTGATCAGAATGTGCTCGTCCGGCCGCTGCTGGAGACCGCCCTCGGTGGCGATCGCCTCGGCCCGGCCGGCCTCGCCGATCCAGAAGTCCTCGGTGGTGGCGGCCTTCCCGCCGACCGAGATCCCGATCCCGAGGCACATCGTCACGAACAGGAACCATCCGGCGATCGCCCGCCAGGGGTGCCCGGCACTCCACCGGGCCGCGCTTGTCGTCAGTGTGCGTACTGAGGGGTTCTTCATGCTGGAAATGCTCGTCGCGGGGCCCCTTCCCGCATGAGGCCCGACCGGCTGAACCTCGTGTCCACCGATCGGTGGACCCCGCCGTCGACCCTGATTCTCGATATCAAGATACAGATAGGGTGTCGACCATGTCGCAGGATGAGGTGGACAGGCTCGTCGAGGCGTGGCGCACCGAGCGTCCGGACCTGGACGTCCGGCCGCTGCAGGTCCTCAGCCGCGTGTCCCGGCTGGCCCGCCACCTCGACCGCGCCCGGCGCGGCGCGTTCGCGGACCACGATCTGGAGACGTGGGAGTTCGACGTCCTCACGGCCCTGCGCCGGGCCGGGAGCCCCTACCAGCTCAGCCCGGGACGGCTGCTGCGGGCCACGCTCGTCACGTCCGGGACGATGACGAACCGCATCGACCGGCTCGCGGCGGCCGGGCTCGTCGAACGGCACCCCGACCCGCAGGACAAGCGCGGCGTCCTGGTCCGCCTCACCGGCGCGGGCCTGACCCGGGTGGACGCGGCGTTCGCCGACCTGCTCGACAGGGAGCAGGTCATCCTGGAAAGCCTCAGCCCCACCCAGCGCGACGCCCTCGCGGACCTGCTCCGCACTCTGCTCATCCCGTTCGACGAGTAGCGGCCCGAAAGAGCCCGGTCAGCCGAGGTCCTCGGCGAGCATCAGCCATTCCTCCTCGACCGTGGCGGCCTCGGCCTGGAGCTCCTTGAGCCGTCCGTCGAGCTCCTGGAGCCTGGCGTAGTCGGTGGCGTGCGCCGCGAGTTGCTCGTGCAGGTCGGCCTGCTGCCCGGCGAGCTTCTCCAGCCGCCGTTCGAGCCGGTCGAGTTCCTTGCGGGCCTTCCAGTCCTGCCCGCCCTTGGGCTTGGACGCGCCCTTGTCGGCGGCCTTGCCGGCGGCCCTGTCGGCGGCCCTGTCGGCTGCCTTGTCGGCGGAGGCGGGCTTCGTGGGCTGGACGGCCGCGTTCCCGGCGCGCGCCGGCTTCGGGGCCGTCCCGGCGGCGCGGCGTTCGAGGTACTCGTCGACGCCTCCGGGCAGCATCGACACGCGGCCGTCGCCGAGCAGCGCCACGACGTGGTCGGTGACGCGCTCCAGGAAGTACCGGTCGTGGCTGACGACGACCAGCGTCCCCGGCCAGCCGTCCAGGAGGTCCTCGACCTCGGTGAGCGTCTCGATGTCGAGGTCGTTGGTGGGCTCGTCCAGCAGGAGGACGTTCGGCTCGCCCATCAGGAGGCGCAGCAGTTGCAGACGGCGCCGTTCCCCGCCGGACAGGTCGCCGACGGGCGTCCACTGGCGTTCGCGCTGGAAGCCGAGGCGTTCGAGGAGCTGGCCGGCGGTCCAGTCGCGCTTGCCGACGGTGATGCGGTGGCGGATCTCCTCCACCGACTCCAGGACGCGCCGCGCCGGGTCCAGGTCTTCAAGGTCCTGCGTCAGGTGCGCGAGCTGGACGGTCTTGCCCCGCACCACCTTCCCGGACACCGGCGGCACCGAGCCGTCCAGCAGGCGCAGCAGCGTGCTCTTGCCGCTGCCGTTGACGCCGACGAGCCCGACGCGGTCACCCGGCCCGACACGCCACGTCATCCGCTCGAAGATGCCGCGCCGGGAATCTCCCTCGCCGACCCGGACGGTCACGTCCTCCACGTCGTAGACGGTCTTGCCGAGCCGAGCGGTCGCGAACCGGGTCAGCTCCACCGCGTCGCGCAGCGGCGGCTCGTCGGCGATCAGCGCCTGCGCGGCGTCCACCCGGAACTTCGGCTTGGACGTGCGGGCCTGCGGGCCGCGGCGCAGCCACGCCAGCTCCTTGCGGAGCAGGTTCTGCCGCTTGGCCTCGGTCGCGGCGGCGATCCTGGAGCGTTCGGCCTTCGCGAGGACGTACGCGGAGTAGCCGCCCTCGTAGCGTTCGACGCTCCCGTCGACGACCTCCCAGGTGCGGTCGGTGACCTCGTCCAGGAACCAGCGGTCGTGGGTGACGACCAGCACCGCGGCCCTGCCTCCCCTTGAAGCGCGACCTTTCAGGTGCCGGGCGAGCCAGTCGATGGCCTCGATGTCGAGGTGGTTGGTGGGCTCGTCCAGCAGCAGCAGGTCGGACTCGGGGACGAGGAGCCGGGCCAGCGCGACCCGGCGGCGCTCGCCGCCGGACATGCCCGCGAGCGGCGCGTCCAGGTCGAGGTCGGCGAGCAGCCCGCCGAGGACGTCGCGGACCCGCACGTCGCCCGCCCACTCGTGCTCGGCGCGGTCGCCCAACACCACGGATCTGACCGTCGCCTCCTCGGCGAAGTGGTCCCGCTGGGTCAGATGGCCGAGCCGCAGCCCGCGCGAATGCGTGACACGCCCGGCGTCGGGCTCGGTCTCGCGCGCGAGGACGGACACGAGGGTGCTCTTGCCTCCGCCGTTACGGCCGACGACGCCGACGCGGTCGCCCTCGTCCAGCCCGAGGGACACGGCGTCGAGCAGCGGCTCCGGCCCGTATGCCTTGGCGACGTTCTCAAGGTTGATCAGATTCACGACGCCACCAAGCCTAGAGGCCCCGCCGCCCCCGTCAGACGCCGGGCGCCCGCGGCCCCTGCGGTGGCCCCTGCGGGCCCTGCGGCCCTTGCGAGCCGGGGCCAGGGCCGTAGCCGGGGCCGGGCGGCGGTGGAGGGCCATAGCCGGGCGGGCCGTATCCGGGCGGTACGCCGGTGTTCTGGCCCTTCTTCCTGCTCGCGGACACGGCGACGATGATCACCACGACCACCGCCGCGAGCCCGAGGACGACGAGCAGGAGCAGCAGGAGAAGCGCCATGGGTGGTCCAACCGTCGTCATCGTCGTCGTCCTCGGCCGATCGATCGATCGATCGGCCAGGTCGGGAATGGGGGACAGGGGTCAGCGCATGGCCGGTGGCGACGCACCGCCGTCGGCCTGCGCCTCAAGGCTAGCGGCCCGCGCGCGTCCCGCGACGACGGAACCGGGCGCGTTGCGGCGCAGGTCGCGGTCGCGGCGCACGGCGAGCAGGACGAGCGTCGCCATCATCGCGATCGCCAGCAGGGCCAGCAGCCCGGACAGGTACGTCATCGCTCCACCTCGCCGCGGGAGTCAGCGCTTGCGTGAATCGGTGTCACGGGTACAAGACGTCTGTCGTGTGCAAGAAGTTCGCTTGTGTGACGAGCGCATCTACCCTTTTTTATTAGGAAAGCTTCTTGTTGGGAAGGGGGCGGCGGAGGTCGCGGGGAGGCGCGCGTCACATCGTCGCCGCGCCGGGGACGGGCCCGTGGGCCCGCAACACCTGCCGGGCGACGCCCGCGCCGTCCAGCGCCTCGGCGAGCTCGCCGGCCTCCTCCTCGGTCTCCGCGAGGAACGCGCATGTGGGGCCGGAACCGGACACCAGCGCCCCGACGGCGCCGAGATCACGGCCGGTCTCCAGGACGCGGCCGAGCGAGGGCCGCAGCGACAGCGCGGCCGCCTGGAGGTCGTTGGTCAGTGCCGCGCCGAGCCCCTTGGCGTCCGCGGTGGCGAGCGCGGTCATCAGCGCCTCGGAGACCACCGGTGGCGCCGCCGTCTCCCCCCGGGCCTCGCGGATCCGGTCGCATTCGCCGTAGACGGCGGGCGTGGACAGCCCCCCGTCGGCGGTCGCGAACACCCAGTGGAAGGTGCCGCGGGTCAGCGCGGGGGTGAGCCGCTCGCCGCGGCCGAGGCCGACGGCGGTGCCGCCGAGGACGGCGAACGGCACGTCGCTGCCGAGTTCGGCGCCCAGTTCCAGCAGGTCGTCGCGGGTGAGGGTCGGATCGTCCCGGTCGTCCCAGAGCCGGGCGCAGGCGACCAGCGCGGCGGCGGCGTCGGCGCTGCCGCCCGCCATGCCGCCCGCCACCGGGATCGCCTTGCGGATCCGGATCGCGACACGGGGCTCGACGCCGAGCCGCGCGGCGACGAGCCTGGCCGCCTTCGCCGCGAGGTTGTCGTCGTCGACGGGGACGCCGCCGACGTCCACCCGCGAGTACGGGGCGGCCTGGACGCGCACCTCCAGCCGCGCCGCGTGCCCGGCCGTCACCTCGTCGAAGAGGGACACGGCGTGGAACACGTTCACGAGGTCGTGGTAGCCGTCGTCGCGAATGGGCCCGACGCCGAGCTGGAGGTTGACCTTGGCGGGGACGCGTACGCTCACTGCGGTCACGTCCGAAACCCTACGGCCAATCCCGGGCGCGACGCTCCCCCGGACGGCGCCGTCGCGCGAAGGCGTTCCCCCGCTCTCCCTTGACGAATCAGTCTCCGCTGGTCACGGGCAGATTTCGGGGGTTGAAGTACGGAGTTGTGGCGAGTTCGCGAAGGGCCGAGACGGTGTGCTTGTCGCCGGTCACCGAGTAGGCCCGGCGCTTGTCGCGGACGCCGGCGGCCTGCTCGTCGGAGTTGAAGTAGACGACGGCCTTGACCTGCGGGTCCTGCAGCGTCTTCGCCGCCTCCCTGAGCCATTCGGCGCGGCGCTCCCCGTACGACTTCGGCACCCCGAACTCGGCGATCATGATGGGCTTCTCGCGGCCCCTGGCCCACTGGAGGAACATCTTCACGGCCTCCGACAGGTCGCGGTAGTCGTAGTCGGCGCCGGGCTGCGCGTCGGCGCAGATCCAGTCGACCTGATCGTCCCCAGGGTAGAAGGCGGGGGCGTCACCGCCGCCGCCGAAACCGGCGGCGGTGGGGCACCACACCCAGGCGACGTTGTCGACCCGTTCCTGCTTGAAGATCGCCCGCAGATGCTTCCAGGCCGCGATGAAGTCGTCGGGCGAGTGGACCCTCCTCTTGCCGGCCGCCTTGTCCATGTCCCGCGACCAGCGCAGGAAGACCGGCTTTCCGAGGGCCTTCACGGCGCGGGCGCGGCTGCGCACGAGCTCGTCGTACTCGCCCTGGACGATCTTCCGGGTGTCGGCTTCGCCCCAGGTCAGCAGCAGGTACCGGTTGCCGTCGGTGACGGACTTTTCGAGCCCGGCGGGGAACGCGGCCGTCCAGCTCCGGTAGCTCTGCACGATGTCGAGCTGCCGTCCGAGCTCATGCTCGAAGCCGACGACCGGGGCCATGCCCGGCTTGCCCGCGTCCTTCCCGGTCGGCTTCGCGGACGGCGACCCCGACACCGAGGGAGACCCGGAAGCCGAGCCCGACGGCGACCCGGACGGTGAACCGGACGGTGACTCCGATGGTGACTCCGATGGGGAGCCGGACTTGGGCGCGGACGGCCCGCCCTCGCCCTCCGGCGGCACCCAGGCCCCGAAGTAGGCCCCCTCCTTCGGCGGCACCGGCGCCACACCCGCCCGGGCCGTCGTCGTGATCTTCGGCGCGGCGCCCGCGCCGCCGCCGCAGCCCGCCGCCACCGTCGCGACCATCGCCGCGGCGGCGAGCAGGGCCGTCCCCATGATCGGCAGCCTCGCCCGCGCCGTCCGCGAACGCCCCTTCACATCGACCTCCGGTTCGTGCTGTCTGGTCTTCCCCCGTGGAGGCTGTCCATGTCCCCCCGTGAAGGCCCCGGCCCCCACTCAACTCCCCGGTCCGCGCCCTGTTCGGGTCGCGTCATGCCGGGAACACGCCCTAGGGGGCTGGGAGCCGATCTTCCCGGCGTGAAGGACCATACTCGGCAATACGGGCGAAGGCGGCCACGTCCAGACCTTCTCCCCTTGCTCGCGGGTCGACGCCCGCCGCCCGCAGCGCCTCCTCGGCGGCGGCCGCGGATCCGGCCCAGCCCGCGAGGGCCGCGCGCAGCGTCTTGCGGCGCTGCGCGAACGCGGCGTCGACCACGGCGAACACCTCCGCGCGCGTCGCCGCCGTCGGCGGCGGGTCGCGGCGCGTGAACGCGACAAGGCCCGAGTCGACGTTCGGCGCCGGCCAGAACACCGCGCGCCCGACCGCCCCGGCCCGGCGGACGTCCCCGTACCAGGCGAGCTTCACCGACGGCACCCCGTAGACCTTCCCGCCGGGCGCGGCGGCCATCCGGTCGGCGACCTCGGCCTGCACCATGACGAGGGCGTTCCGCAGCGACGGCAGCGCCGCCAGCAGATGCAGGACGACCGGCACCGCGACGTTGTAGGGCAGGTTCGCGACGAGCGCCGTCGGCTCCGGCCCGGGCACCTGTGTGATCTTCATCGCATCGGCGTGCACGACCTCCAGCCGGCCGGCGAGATCGGGGGCCCGTGCCGCCACGGTGCCGGGCAGCGCGGCCGCGAGCGCCGCGTCGACCTCCACGGCGACGACCCGTTCCGCCGCCGGCAGCAGCGCCAGCGTCAGCGACCCCAGCCCCGGCCCCACCTCGATCACGACGTCGCCGGGCCGCAGCCCGGCGGTCCGGACGATCCGCCGGACGGTGTTGGCGTCGATGACGAAGTTCTGCCCGAGCGTCTTCGTCGGCCGGACGCCGAGCCGTTCCGCCAGCTCGCGCACGTCGGCCGGGCCGAGCAGCGCCGCCTGTGTCTCCCCCACGGCCCCGATTGTTCCAGCTCAGCTGAACAGGTACTTCCCGCAGTGCGGCCACTGGCCCTGCCAGCGGCCGTTCACCCGCTTGTAGAGCAGCTGGGCCCGGTAGGTCTGCTCGGCCGCGCCGGCGTCCGACGGCTTGCCCTTGCCGCCGACCGACGCCCACGACGCCATCGAGAACTGGTACAGGCCGTAGTACCCGGCCGGGTTCACGGCCTTCGGGTTATTGTTGGACTCGCAGTTCGCGAGGCCGCGCCAGTTGAGGCCCGCCGCCGCGCCCGTGCCCGCCGCCTTCGGGCCGACCGCGACGATCCGCGCGACGGGCTTGCGCTTGATCCGCTGCGTGATGATCTTCTTGACCGGCTTGCCCTTCCCCGCCGCCGCGCCCGGCGCGCCGGTCGCGCTCTTCGCCCCCTTCGCGCCCTTCTTGGCCGGAGGCCGGACGTACGCCCACGTCACGATCTTGATGCCGGGGCGGCCTGCGCGCAGCACCTTCTCGTCCCACGGCGGCACCGAGGCGCTTTTCTTGCGGATCGTCTTGGCGGGCACCTTGACGACCGCGGTCTTCGGCGCCGTCAGCAGCCGCAGGACCTTGACGATCTCCCCGGCGGGCTGGTCGACGGCCGGTTTGACCAGGTCGTGCGGGCCCAGCGCGATCCTGGCCTGGTCGAGGACCTGCTGGACGGTCGTCCCGGTCGTCATCGTCTCGGTCGGCTTGCCGTCGACGACGATGACGACCTTGCGCGGCGCGGGCGCGCTGGTGCGCGGCGCGTCCGCGGCGGCCTTCCCCGGCCCGGCCGATCCGTCACCCCCGCAGCCCGCCGCCAGCACCAGGACGGGGACCAGCAGCACCGGGACGGCAGGACGCAGGGGGTGGCGACGCACGGGGTACCTCCAGGGGGGTCGGGCTCGGGGGCGCCCGCTCAGAGGCCAGAGATTAGAGCCGCCCGCCGCGTCTCCGCCACCTCATCGCCCACATGGGTCCCCCAGGACCGCCCCACTCCGGCGCCGCCGCACCTCCCGGATCGGCCCCTACCAGGGGCCGAAGGCGCGTTCGCCGTTGGCGGCGATGGCCGTGCAGAGTTCCGCGACGCCGACGCCCTTGATCTCCGCCATGGCGCGGACGGTGTGCGGGATCAGGTACGAGGCGTTCGGCTTGCCCCGGTGCGGGATCGGCGTCAGGAAGGGCGCGTCGGTCTCCACGAGCAGCAGGTCGAGCGGCGCGGTCCGCAGCGCCTCCCGCAGCGGCTCGGCGTTCTTGAACGTGACGTTCCCGGCGAAGCTCATCAGATAGCCGTGCTCGGCGCAGATCTCGGCCATGCGGGCGTCGCCGGAGTAGCAGTGGAAGACGACCGTGCCGGGCGCGCCCTCCTCGTCCAGGACGCGCAGGACGTCGTCGTGCGCGTCGCGGTCGTGGATCACAAGGGCCTTGCCGGTGCGCTTGGCGATCTCGATGTGGGCGCGGAACGCGCGGTGCTGGTCGGCCTTCGGCGCCCAGTCGCGGTAGTAGTCCAGGCCGGTCTCGCCGATCGCGCGGACCTTGCGGTGCGCGGCCAGCCGCGCCACGTCCTCCAGGACGGCGTCGGAGATCCCGGACGTCTCGTTCGGATGGATCGCCACGGCCGCGTACACGTCGTCGAACTCGCCCGCGGTCTCCACCGCGAACCGCGACGACGGCAGGTCGCAGCCGATCGTGACGATCCGGGTGACGCCCGCCGCCTTCGCCGACCTCAGCTGCTCCTGCACCGGGGTGGAGACGATGTCGAGATGGCAGTGGCTGTCGAACACGTCCACCGGGAGCCGCTCGGGAAGCGGCGGGAACGAGCGTGAGCTCTGCCCGTCCTCTCCGTTCCGGCTCACCGGTTCTCCAGCCTGGCGAGCTCCTCGTCGACCACGGACGCGTCCAGCTTCGTGAACAGCGGGACCGGCTTCGCCAGCGGCACGCCCGGTTTGATCGGCGTGGACTCCCAGCGCGCCTCGGTCGCGTAGTCGCCGGTCAGGACGGTGTAGTCGGGCCCGCCGTCCTCGGAGACGGTGCGCAGGTCCGGCATGCCGCTCCACTCGCCCTGCCCGCCGAGCATCTCGTACACCTTCTGCGACGAGCGCGGCAGGAACGGCGTCAGCAGCGTCTTGGCGTCGTCGACGACCTGGAGCGCGGTGTGCAGGATCGACTTCACGCGGGCCGGGTCGTCCTTCAGCTTCCACGGCGCCTGGTCGGACAGGTACTTGTTGGCGTCGCGGACGACGTCCAGCGCCTCGGTGATCGAGTTCTTGAACCGGGACCGTTCGAGCTCCGCGCCCACGGCCGCGAACGCGTTGCGGCTGCGTTCCATCAGCGCCCGGTCGGCGTCGGTGAGGTCGCCCGCCTCCGGGATCGCGCCGAAGTTCTTCGCCGCCATGTTCACCGACCGGTTGACGAGGTTGCCCCACGCCGCGACCAGCTCGTCGTTGTTGCGGCGGACGAACTCCGCCCACGTGAAGTCGGTGTCCTGGTTCTCGGGCCCGGCGACGGCGACGTAGTAGCGCAGCGCGTCGACGTCGTAGCGGGCGAGGAAGTCCTGCACGTAGATGACGACCTGGCGGGACGAGGAGAACTTCCTGCCCTCCATCGTCAGGAACTCCGACGACACGACCTCCGTCGGCACGTTCAGCGCGCCCAGCGACCCGGGCGTGCCGCCCTTGTCGCCCTGGCCGCTGTAGCCGAGCAGCATCGCGGGCCAGATCTCGGCGTGGAAGACGATGTTGTCCTTGCCCATGAAGTAGTAGGAAAGGGCGTCGGGGTCCTGCCACCAGGCGCGCCACGCCTCCGGGTCGCCGGACCGCCGCGCCCACTCCACGGACGCGGAGAAGTACCCGACGACCGCGTCGAACCACACGTACAGCTTCTTCGCCGGGTTGTCGCGCCAGCCGTCCAGCGGGATCGGGACGCCCCAGTCGAGGTCGCGGCTGATCGCGCGGGGTTGCATGTCGTCCAGCAGGTTCAGCGCGAACTTCAGCACGTTCGGCCGCCACGCCAGCGCGCCGTTCTGCTTGCCGCGCAGGTACCGGCCGAGGACCTCGGTGAACGCGGGCAGGTCGAGCATGAAGTGCTCGGTCTCGACGAACTTCGGCGTCTCGCCGTTGATCCGCGACACCGGGTTGATCAGGTCGACGGGGTCGAGCTGGTTGCCGCAGTTGTCGCACTGGTCGCCGCGCGCGCCGTCGTACCCGCAGATGGGGCAGGTGCCCTCGATGTAGCGGTCGGGGAGCGTGCGGCCGGTGGACGGCGAGATCGCGCCCATCGTCTTCTGCGGGAAGATGTAGCCGTTGTCGTACAGGCCCTTGAAGATCTCCTGGACGACGGCGTAGTGGTTGCGCGTCGTCGTGCGGGTGAACAGGTCGTAGGTCATGCCGAGGCCGTGCAGGTCCTGCGCGATGACGCCGTTGTAGCGGTCGGCGAGTTCCCGCGCGGACACGCCCTCCTTGTCGGCCTGCACCTGGATCGGCGTGCCGTGCTCGTCGGTGCCGCTGACCATCAGGACCTTGTTGCCCGCCATCCGCTGGTAGCGGCTGAACATGTCGGCGGGCAGCGCGAAACCGGAGACGTGCCCGATGTGACGGGGCCCGTTGGCGTACGGCCAGGCGGGCGCGGTCAAGATATGACGGCTTGACGAGGACATGGAATCAAGGGTAGTCGCGTCACGGACACCCCGGCACGCGAGTAGCCTGGTCGGTCGTCGCAGCCGACGATCCATGGAAGCGGAGCCAGGCATGGCCCAGACGACGTCCGACCAGCCGGCCACCGGCGGGCCGGCCACCGACGAGGCGGCGACCGGGACCGGGCCGGACGACCCGCCCCGTCCGCGCCTCGCCGGGCGGCTGGCCATGCGGGTGCGGCGGACGCGGCGGGTGGTGTGGCTGTCCCTGCTGGTCACGGCCGCGACGGTGCTCGTGCAGTGGGTGATCATGACACCGCCGCTGTACTTCGACCCGTACTACGTGTGGCTCTCCGCCCGCGAATGGCCCGACGTGCCGCTGACCGTGTGGCCGTTCGACGAGGTCCCCCACCAGGTCACCCGGATCGGCCTGGTGCTGCCGGCGCGGCTCGTCCAGGAGATCCTCGGGGACGGGCAGGCGGCCTACTTCGTCATCGCGGCGCTCGGCGGCTGCGCGTTCTTCGTCGGGACGTACCTGGTCGTCAGGTCGCTGTTCGGGGATCTGGCGGGCGTCGCGGCCGCGGCGGTGCTGCTCGTCCACCCGTTCTTCACCATGACGAACCCGTTCGGCCACGAGATCACCTGGTCGACCGGCGTGATGCTGCCGGACATGCCCGGCGCCGGGCTGTTCACGATCGGGATGGCGGGCCTTGTCGTCGCGAGCCGCAGGACCGGACGCGCCCAGACCCGGATGCTCGTCGCCGCCGGGGTGTTCATGGGTTCGGCGTTCCTCGTCCGGGAGTTCCTGGCGTTCCTGTTCCTCGCCATCCCCCTCTACCTGGCGCTGCTGCGGATCCCGTGGCGCCGCAACGTCACGGTCGGCGCGCCGATGGTCGCGGTCCTGGCGGTCAACCTCGTCCACAACCAGATCGTGTGGGGCAGCCCGCTCGCCGGGCTGATCTCCGCCGCCGAGCACGGCGGGCAGTCCCGCGACTACGTGACGCGCGGCCTCGCCGCCCGCTCGTTCCTGCGCGCCATGCACGACTGGAACGAACTCGGCCTGGTCTTCACCGCCGCGCTCGGGCTCACGATCGCCGGCTGGGCCGTGACCCGCGACCGGCGGCTCGCGCTCGTCCTGGTGTGGTTCTTCACGCTCGCCGTCCCGCTGACGCTGTTCTCCGGCGTCCTCGACCCGAACGACATCTCGCTGCGCGCCTGGTTGCAGCGCTACTGGTTCGCGGTCCTGCCCGCCCTGCTCGCGGGCGGCTTCGGCTCCCTGATCCTGATGTTCCAGAAGCTGCCGGACGGCCTGATCTCCCGTTTCCGCCTGCGCACGCTCGTCGTCCCGGCGCTGGCGTTGGCGCTGGGCGGGACGTACGCGGTCGCCGCCGTCCGCGCCGTCCCGGACCTGCCGCGCGACAAGGCGTGGAGCGAACTGCGCGGCTACCTCGCCGGGCACCGCGACATCACGCTGATCTGCGCCGACCGGCGGCTCGCGCAGACCCTCACGTTCTACACGCGCGACGTCTGGGGCGACCCGATCTGGCGCGGCGAGATCCGCGACTTCCCGCACTACATGCCGCAGTTCCCCCGGAACGCGACCGAGGGGCCGATGCTCTACACGCGGTGGCGCGGCATGGAGTCGCAGATCGCCAGCGGCTGGCGCCCGGACCCGGCACAGGGCTGGCGCCTCATGTGGCGCTCGTCCGACGGCGTCCTGCAACTCTGGAACCCGCCGCCGCAACCGCCTGGCGACTAGCGGGTCCAGGCGACCCAGTCGCCCTGGATGGTGCGGCGGCTGTCGGCGACGCGCCAGCCGGGCGGGGCGCCCTTCGGCCAGGACGCGGTCGCGGGCCGGTCCTTCGGCCAGGCCAGGACGACCATGTCCACGTTCTGCGGCGGCGGGGTCCAGCGGGCGTCGAAGACGCTGCCGTCGCTCCACCAGGCCCAGTAGTAGTGCGACAGGCGGATCGTCCACGGGACGTTCCAGTCGACCGCGACGGACCGCTGCCGGTACAGGTCGACGCTCCGCCTGATGTCGGTGTGCGCGGTCTCGTCGCGGACCAGCGGGCGGGCGATCCGGTCGGTCGCGGTGACGCACATCCCGACCGCGACGGCGGCCAGCACGCCCGCGAGCAGCAGCGGCCCGCCGCGCCGCAGCCGGACGACGGCCGCCGACGCGCACAGCAGCACCAGGGCGGCGGACGTGGCGTGCCAGAGGCGGAACGACGTCCAGTCCCATGTCAGGAACGCGGTCTCCGGGAAGTCGTAGGCCGTGTAGGTGTACTGGGTGAGCAGGTCGCCCGCGTACCACTGGACGACGCACGCGGCGACGACCGTCAGGATGGCCGCGGACGCCACCGCCCGCAGCAGCGTCCGCGGCGACGCGCGCAGCAGCACCGCGACACCGGCGGCGAACAGCACCGGCGTGATGGACGCGAGGTAGCGGCCGTAGACGTAGTTGCCGATGCGGTACTCGACCGGCAGCGCCGCCGAGGTGGCGAACGCGATGCCCGCCACGATCGCGATGACGGCGAGGGCGAGCGCCCGCGTCCGTCCCGGGCTCCCGGGCGCCGCGGCGGGCGGGCGGACGGCGGCGAACGCGACGGCGACGAGGCCGACCGCCGCGATCCCGCCGGTCGCGACGCCCTGGTACCAGACCTGGCCGGTGCCGAGCGACAGCATCCAGCCCCAGCCGTCCTCGGACGTCAGCCGCCGGACCACGTTGCCGCCGAGGTCGTTGTCGCCCTGCGGGTACATGTGCGGCAGCAACGAGCGGTTCAGCAGCATCCCCGCGCCCGTCCCCGCGGCGGCGGCGAGCACGGCCACGGACGCCGCGCGCCAGGACCGCCATCGGAACACCGCCGCGGCGGCGAGCAGCGCGACGTGCGCGGCCAGCAGGACCGCGCCGCGCGTGTGGCAGGCGTAGGCGTAGGCGACGAGCAGCGACGCGCCCGTCCCGGCCAGCGCCAGCCGGGCGGACGAGCGGCGCCCGGCCGGCGGCGGGGCGTGCAGCCACGTGTGGACGAGCAGCAGCCAGCCGACGAGGATCACCGGCAGGATCGCGTCGGTCAGCGCGAACTCGGAGTAGAACAGCACGCACGGCAGCACCGCCGTCACGTGCCCGAAGACGTACGACCAGCGCGCGCGCACCCCCAGGCGGCGCAGCAGCAGGTAGCCCAGCGGGAGCATCGCGGCGCTGATCAGCGCGTTGATCACGAGGGCGCCGCGGTAGACGGTCACCGGGTCGTCGGCGAACCAGAACGCGGGCGTCAGCAGCAGCGGGTACCCGCCGCGGTAGACGGTCCCGAACGACATGTCGGCGTCGGGGCCGCCGGTGAGGACGCGGGCGGCGAACAGGTAGCCGGACTCGTCCGGCGTCGCGACCGGCACCGTCTGGCCGGAGGCGAGCCAGAGCCGGACGGCGACCTGCGCGGCCCAGCCGAGCACGAACAGCCAGGCCCAGCGGCGGCGGCTCGGCCGGGACGGGGCGTCCCGCCGGTCCGGCGGCGCGACCGGCGGACGCGCGCCGACCGCCGACCGGGCCGCCGAACGGCCCGCTGCCGGGGCCGGTGACGAGGCCGGTGACGCGGTGGTCTCGGCGCCCGCCGGCGTTGGCGTGCTCATCGACGTTCGGCCCCCCGGGCGCCGGGCTGTGAGAGAACGGTGATCCATCGCCGATCAAGCCTGTCACAACGCGGGCGGGGCACCGGTTCGGGCCCGGAAACACTCAGCGAGTTCTCGGCTTTCACGGCGGTCTGTCCCGCCTGTTTTTCAGATGTTGACAATCATCGCGTGGCGGGTTCGCTACCGGATTTCCGCTATTTCTCCGGCGCGCCGCCCTCGTCGGCGTCGCCGCTCTCGGCCGGCTTCGCCTTCGTGACCCCCGACTTGACGGCGCCCGACTCGGCGGCCCCGGTCTTCCCGGCCCCGGTCTTGGCGGCGCCGGTCTTCCCGGCCCCCGACTTGGCGGCGACCTTCGCGGGCTCCTCGTCCTCGGCGACCCTGCGGGCGGCGGCGTCCACGACGCCCGCGGCCTCCTCGGCCGCGTCGATGATCGGCGGGTGCTGACGGCGGCGGATGCCGAGGATGCTGACGAACAGCGAGGCGAAGATGGCCTGGAGGCTCATCACGAGCGCGGTCGCGGCGGGGACGACGATGCGCAGCGACTCGCGCGGGTCCAGCTCGCCGAAGCTGTTGACCCGCCAGTGCAGCAGCGACGCGACGAGGCCGCCGAGACCGGCGACGGCGAGCAGCCCGCCGAGCAGCAGCCCGCGTTCCAGGCTCCACCAGTCGATGATCTTCTGCACCCGCCGGTCGTGCGGCAGGAATCCCTCCTGCATCGCGTAGACCTTGGTGAGCAGCGCGAACAGCACCGCCTGGAAGCCGATCACCAGCGCGGCGCCGGCGCCGACCAGCGTGTCGACGTCGAACGCGATCTCCCCGACCGTGACCGGGCCGGTCGACAGTGCGATCCCGGCGAGCAGTCCGAGCGTCATGAATACGAGACCGGGGATGAGGAACAGCCAGCGCGGGCTGTAGAGCATGAGGAAGCGGAGATGACGCCATCCGTCACGCCAGGTGTTCAGGTGCGGGGCGCGGGTCCGGCCGTCCGGCGACAGCGTCGTCGGGACCTCCCGGATGTCGTAGCCCTGCAGGGTCGCCTTGACGACCATCTCGCTGGCGAACTCCATGCCGCCGGTCTGCAGGCCGAGCCGCAGGATCGCGTCCTTGTCGAAGGCGCGCAGCCCGCAGTGGAAGTCGCCGATCTTGCTGCGGAAGAACAGCCGCCCGACGAAGCTGAGCACCGGGTTGCCGAGGTAGCGGTGCAGCGGCGGCATGGCGCCGTCGGCGATGCCGCCCTTGAACCGGTTGCCCATGACGAGGTCGGCGCCGTCGCGCAGCTCGTCGAGGAACGGCCCGAGGGTGGTGAAGTCGTAGGAGTCGTCGGCGTCGCCCATGGCGACGTACCTGCCGCGCGCGGCGCGGATCCCGCCCATCAGGGCGTTGCCGTACCCCTTGTCGATCACCGGCACGACACGCGCCCCCGCGTCCCTGGCGAGCTGCTGGCTGCCGTCGGTGCTGCCGTTGTCGGCGATGACGACCTCGCCGTCGATGCCCTTGTCCTCGAAGAACCCGATCGTCTTGCGGACGCAGGTCTCGACCGTCTCGGCCTCGTTCAGACACGGCATCACTACGGAGAGTTCCACGCGATCTCCTTCGTTACCCCTGGTGATGTTTCCCCTGGTGACGGTTCCCCCGGTGACCGGCTGCGGGGTGATCTACTAATCTCTGTTGTTCCGCGCGGCGGCCCGTCGTGGTTCATGAATCCCGTGGTTCATGATGCCCGCCGGCGAAGGGTATTGATGCCCGCTCTCGTCAAGAGCACCCGTATCGTGTTGCCCTATCGCAACCCAAATAACGTCACCGCCACGGTCGCGGGCGGCAGGCTAGGTCGTCAAGCATACGGGCACAGCGGCCCGGAAGGGGTGGGTCGGCTGTGACGCGCGCCGAACAGCGTAGTGCCGCCGGACGCGGTACCGCTGGACAACGTAGTGCCGCCCGACAGGGGGCCGGACACCGAAGGGAAGGTGCGGCAGTGGCGGGCGAATCGCCGCGAGGCACCACGGCCGGCCCGGGGCTGGACGAGACGCCGCAGGGCGGCACGGCCCTGGCCACGGCCGGCACCGGCGACACGGCCGTGGCGCTCACCGCCGACGGCGCGGACGGGCCGCCCGGCACGGCCGGAGCAGGCGAAACGGGTGACACCCCCGGCGGGACGACGACCGTCCCGGTCCCCGACAAGGCTCTGGAAGACGAATCCCTGGAAGGCGACGCCCGCGAAGGCGACGGGAAGACCGGCTCGCCGGCCGACCCGGAGTCCGGCGACCCGGACGGCACGCCGGACAAGGAGTCCGACTCCCGGCGCGGGCGGCGCGGCCGGGGGCTGTGGGAGCTGGCGCGCCGGCACCCCGCGTTCAGTGTGATCATTGCCACAGCGGCACTGCTCCGGCTGATCGCGATGCTCGGCTACCAGCCGGTGATGTTCTTCAACGACAGCTTCGACTACCTGCACGTCGCGACCGATCCGTACCCGCATCCGCTGCGGCCCGACGGCTACTCGTTCCTCCTGCTCGTCCTCAAGCCGTTCCACAGCTTCGTGCTCGTCGCCGCCGTCCAGCACCTCATGGGCCTCGCGATGGGCGTGATGATCTACGCGCTGCTACGGCGGAAGTTCCGGCTGCCCGGCTGGGGCGCCGCGCTCGCCGCCGCGCCGGTGCTGCTGGACGCCTACCAGCTCCAGCTCGAACACCTCGTCCTGTCGGACACGATGTTCACGTTCCTGGTGATGAGCGCGGTCACGCTGCTGCTGTGGCACGACCGCCCGTCCTGGAAGATCGGCGCGGCGGTCGGCCTGATCGTGGGGATGGCCTGGCTGACCCGGTCGGTCGGGATGCCGGTGCTGCTCGGCGTGCTGGTGTACATGCTGATCCGGCGCAGCGGCTGGAAGCTCCTGGCGGCCACGCTGGTGGCGTGCATGCTGCCGGTGCTGGCCTACATGGGCTGGTACAAGGCCGAGAGCGACAAGTTCGCGATCACCGAGAGCAACGGGATCTTCCTGTACGCGCGGGTCTACAAGTTCGCCGACTGCCACCAGATGAAGGACCTGCCGGTCAGCGAGTACCCGCTGTGCACCGAGCCCGCGAACCGGCTGCCCAACTCGCAGGACGGCATCTGGAACGTCCAGTCGCCGCTGAACCGCTACACCGGCACGCGGTTCAGCCCGGAGAACAACGCGCTCGGCAACGACTTCGCCAAGCGCGCGATCATCGCGCAGCCGCTCGACTATCTCCAGGTCGTCGCGCACGACTTCTTCCGGGTGTTCCGGTGGGAGCGGACGGTGTTCCCCGACAAGGCGACGTACTCGCAGTACGAGTTCGAGAAGAAGAGCAAGCCGCTGCCCGACTGGAACATGGCGGGCGGCGGGATCGCGTCCGCAGAGGCCAAGGCCTACGAGCGCGGCGAGGCCCGCACCCAGGTCGTGGAGCCGTTCGCCGGGGTCGCCCGCGGCTACCAGGACGTCTTCTACCTGCGCGGGACGATGATCGGCGCCATCCTGCTCGTCGGCCTGGCCGGGCTCGTCCCGCTGTGGCGGCGGTTCGGCGGCGAGGCGCTGCTGCCGTGGACGCTCGCGACCGGCCTGCTGCTGGCACCGGCCGCGACCGCGGAGTTCGACTACCGGTACGTGCTGCCCGCCATCCCGCTCGCGGCGCTCGCCGCCGGGGCCGCGTTCAGGCCCGAGGCGCGCCACACGGTCGCCGTCTGGACACGCCGCCTCGCCGCCGTCCCGAAGGCGCGCACGGGCCGCGGCCCAGGCAAGGCGGCACCCCAGGACGCCCCCGAGACTCCCGAGCCCTCCGAGACCCCCAAGCCCTCCGAGACTCCGGCGGGCTAGCGCTCAGCCGGCGCCTTACCAGGCGTGCATGCGGCGGAGATGGAACATCATCGCCACGTCACCGCCGCTGCGCACCTCCGGCGCCTCGCCATGCCTGCCCTTCGTCGTGGACAGCGCCTTGACGTTCTGGCTCTGGCACTTCGGGCAGGAACGGTCCACCCAGGGTGTCGTGCAGGGCAGTCCGCCGCGCTCGTAGATGACGGCCGCGTTCCCGTGCCCGTCACCGTAGTGACGGACCTCGAGCTCCTCGTCCCAGGCCGCTCCGCAGTTGAGGCACTCGAAGACCCAGACCTCGTGGCTCGACCATGCGTCCCGCATGGCACTCACCTCCGCATCCGTGGTGACGCCACCACTTCCATAGTGCGCCCGCCGCGCGCCACCGACGCGGTTCATTCCCCGAAAGAACCGTTTGGACCGCTCCGATTCCGGGTTACCTCCCAGCTATTTCCTGGCCTGGACGACGGCGTCGTAGACCACGCGCTTGGGGGCGCCGTTCTCCTTGGCGACCTCGGCTATGGCCTGCTTGCGGGGCGTCCCGGCGTCCTCGCGCGCGGCGACGGCGGCCGCCAGCTCCGCCGGGTCCGACAGCCCCTCCGGCTCGGGCGCCCCGCCGACGACCAGCGTGATCTCGCCGAGCACGCCGCCCTCCGCCCACGCGGCCAGCTCGCCGAGCGGTCCCCGGCGGATCTCCTCGTAGGTCTTGGTCAGCTCGCGGCACACGGCGGCGGGACGGTCCGCGCCGAACGCGTCCGCCATCGCCGTCAGCGTGACCGGCAGGCGGCGCGGGGACTCGAAGAACACCATGGTGCGGGGCTCGGCGGCGAGCGCGTCCAGCCGCCGGGCCCGCTCGCCCGGCCGGCGCGGCGGGAACCCCTCGAAGCAGAACCGGTCGGTGGGCAGCCCGGACGCGACCAGCGCCGTCGTGACGGCGGACGGGCCGGGCAGCACGGAGATCGGCACATCCTCGGCGACGGCCGCGCGGACGAGCCGGTACCCGGGGTCGGAGACGCCCGGCATGCCCGCGTCGGTGATGACGAGGACGTCCCGCCCGGCCAGCAGTTCCGCGAGCAGCTCGTCCGCCCGGGCCTTCTCGTTCTGGTCGTGGTACGACACGATCCGCGCGGTGAGCGGCACGCCGAGGTCGCCGGCCAGCCGCCGGAGCCGGCGCGTGTCCTCGGCGGCGATCACCGGCGTGCCCGCGAGCGCGTCGCGGAGCCGCGCCGACGCGTCCTGCGGCCGCCCGATCGGCGCCGCCGCGAGCACCAGGGTCCCCATCACGCGGCCCAGTCTCCCACCCCGCGTTCTCCGCGCGAGAACCGCGGCGGCCCCGCCCGTACGATGTCTGGATGGCGACGACGGATCTCGTTCACGCCCCGGCCGCGGGCTCGCGGCGCAGACCGCCCCCGCTGAGGGAATGGCTCGCTCCCGCGATTCCGGGCCACCCCCTGCTGTCCTGGCTCGGGCCGCTCCTGGTGACGGTGTTCGCCGGCTACCTGCGCTTCGACGGGCTCGGGTCGCCGAAGCAGGTCGTCTTCGACGAGACGTACTACGCCAAGGACGCGCTGGCGCTGCTGAAGTTCGGCTGGGAGCACAACACCAAGAAGGACGCCGACAAGATGCTGATCGCCGATCAGCACGCGGACATCTGGGAGAACGGGCCCTCGTTCGTCGCGCATCCGCCGTTCGGCAAGTGGATGATCGCCGTGGGCGAGTGGATGTTCGGCGCGACGCCGTTCGGGTGGCGGTTCATGCCCGCCCTCGCCGGGACGCTGTCGGTGCTGATCCTGTGCCGGGTCGCGCGCCGGATGACGGGGTCGACGCTGCTCGGCTGCGCCGCCGGGCTGCTGCTCGCGGTGGACGGCCTGGCGTTCGTGACGAGCCGCGCCGCGCTGCTCGACATCTTCGTGATGTTCTGGGTCCTCGCCGGCTTCGCCTGCCTGGTGAACGACCGGGACCGCTCCCGCCGCGTCCTCGCCGAGAGGATCGAGGGGGGTGACACGTCCCTCTACGGGCCGTTCCTCATGCACGGCTGGCGGTGGGGCGCGGGGATCTGCCTCGGGCTGGCCTGCGCGACCAAGTGGACGGGGATCTTCTACGTCGCCTTCTTCGGCGTCATGGTCGTCCTGTGGGACTACGGCGCCCGCCGCGCGGCCGGGGTGCGGGCGCCGCTCACCGGGACGATGGTGCTGGAGGCCGTCCCGGCGTTCGCGCAGCTCGTCGTGGTGGGGCTGGTCACGTACCTGGTGACCTGGTCGGGGTGGATCTTCAAGCCGGGCGCGTGGGGGCGCGGTGAGGCGTCCGGCCATGTGTGGTGGCGGCCCTTCGAGGCCATGCCGGACCTGTGGCGTCACCACAAGCAGATCCTCGATTTCCACACCGGGCTGGACGACAAGCACCCGTACCAGTCGTGGCCGTGGGACTGGCCCGTCCTGAAGCGTCCGGTCGCGTTCTTCTACACCGAACCCAAGAACGCCTGCGGCGGCGCGGAGCGCTGCTCCCGCGAGATCCTCGGGATCGGCACGCCCGCGCTGTGGTGGGGGGCGCTGGCCGCGCTGGTCGCGCTCGTGTTCATCTGGGTGATGCTGCGGGACTGGCGCGCCGGGGCGATCCTGTGGAGCTTCGTCGCGGGCTGGCTCACATGGTTCCCGTCGGCGTTCGCCGAGCGGACGATGTTCCTGTTCTACGCGACGCCGCTGATCCCGTTCATGGCGCTGGCGGTCGTCCTCGTCCTGGGCTATCTGATGGGGCCCGCGCCCGCCGTGTACGCGGGCGCGCACGCCGCCCGTCCAGGTGAGGACGGGCACGAGGACGACGCGTCCGCTCTCCCCGGCTACGGGCAGGGCGGGGCGCACGCGTCCGCGCACCCGGGCCCGCCGCCGGGCGCGGGGACGCGGCGGCTGGTCGGCGCGGCCGCCGCGGGCGCGTTCATGCTGGTGGTGCTGGCGAACTTCGCGTACTTCTATCCGATCCTGTCGGCCCAGACGATCCCGTACGAGGACTGGCACGCCCGGATCTGGTTCGACTCCTGGGTCTGACCCCGTCCGCCCGGTCTTCGGATCAGGCGGGGGCCTCGGCGGTGACGGCCGGGGCGGTGCGCGGGCGGAGCGTCCTGGCGCCGAGGAGGCAGCAGGCCAGGGCGAGGACGCCGCCCGCCCCGGCCCCGGCGAACGCGCCGGGGACGTCGGCGAGGTCCTGTCCGAGCCCGGCGGCGAACGACCCGGCCGAGCCGCCCGCGCCGACCGCGGCGACGACCCACGCGAACGCCTCGGTGACGGTCCCGCTCGGCGCGAGCCGGTCGACGAGGGTGAAGCTGCACGCCAGCACCGGCGCGAGGAAGACGCCGGACACGAACGCGAGCACCGACATCGCGGTCAGGCCGGGCGCGAGGACGAGCGGGACGTACCCGGCGGCGAGCGCGGCCAGCAGCCATCGCAGCCGCCGGTGCGGCTCGCCCGCCCACCGCCGGGCGCCGTAGACGATCCCGCCGGTGAGCGCGCCGCCCGCCATGCACGCCAGCAGCAGCCCGGACGCGACGCCGCTGTCCTCCCGTTCGGCGTAGGCGACGACGGCGACCGCGTAGACGCCGAGCGCGATGCCCGCGCACGCCAGCGACAGCAGCAGCACCCGCAGGCCGGGCGAGCGCAGCGGACCGGCCCAGTCGGAGGCGCGCGGCTCGCCCGTCCAGCGGCGCGACGGCCCGGACAGCGCGACGATCAGTGTCCCGGCGATGCCGAGCGCGCCGGTCAGCAGCAGCGCGGTCTCGGTGTTCACGACGGCGGCCGCGACGACGAGCAGCGGCCCGAGGGTGAAGAGGAGTTCCTGGGACGCGGCGTCCAGCGCGTAGGCGGCGTCGACCTGCTCGGGGCCGTCCAGGACGTCCGGCCACAGGGCGCGCAGCCCGGCCTCCAGCGGCGGTGTCGCGAACCCGGCGGCGGCGACCGCGGCGACGGCCGCCGGCAGCGGCGCGGCGCCGACGGCGGCGAGCAGCCCGAAGCCGGCGGCGGACGCGCACGCGGCGGGGATCAGGACGCGGGGCTGGCCGAGCCGGTCCATGGCGCGGCCGAGGACGGGCTGCCCGGCGGCGGTCGCCAGGCCGAGGATCGCGGCGAGCGTGCCGGCGAGCGGGTAGCCGCCGTCGTCCGCCCGGATGTGCAGGACGACGGCGAGCATCCCCATGCCGTTGGGCAGCCGTCCGAGGAGGGTCGCGCCGAGCAGCCGGCCCGCGTACGGCCTCCTCAGGAAGACGACATATCCCCGCATGCTGCCCCCCGTGCCCGAACGCCGTCATACGTATTACCCGCCGGGTCATACGTACCACTCCAGGGGCGCGCGGCGCTAGTCTGAATTCGTTCCATGATCCGCCAGGGGAGGCGCAGGTGCCGGCAGTCAGCCGTCCCACCAGCAAGGACGTGGCTCACGAGGCCGGGGTGTCGCAGTCCACGGTCTCGCTCGTGCTGGGCGGCAAGTGGACCGGCCGGGTCTCCCCCGCCACGGCGCGCAGCGTGCGCAGCGCGGCCGAGCGCCTCGGCTACCGGCCCAACCAGGCGGCCAGGAATTTGCGGCTCGGCACCACCCGGACCGTCCTGCTGATGGTCCCGACCTTGACCGCGCCGTTCTTCGGACCCGTCTACACCGGCGCGGCACGGGTCGCGTCGAGGCACGGTTTCGGCGTCGTCGTCTCCACCTGGTCGGACGACGGCGCGGCGGCGGCCGAACCGGGCGGTGTGGCGGGCGGCCGGGCCGACAGCCCGTTCGCCGCTCCGCACGAGGCGATCGACGGCGTCCTCGCGTCCTCGCTGGCCGTCGAGGCGCTCGGCGAGTTCCGGCAGACGCCCGTGGTGATGCTCGACAGCGGCCCGGCGGACACCTCAGGCCACCGCGTTCCCACGGTCGACTTCGGTGTCGCGGACGGGATGCGGGAGATCGCCGCGCACCTCGCCGCGCTCGGCCACCGCCGCATCGGGCACGTGGCGGCGGCCGTCGACCAGTGGACGTTCCGCGCCCGCGCCGACGCCCTCGCCGAGGCCGTCGCCGCGCTGCCCGGCGCGACGCTGCAACGCGCGTCCTGCGCGATCGACGTCGGCTCGGCCAAGGACGCCGCCGCGCGGCTGCTGGACCGTCCGCACCGGCCGACCACCCTGATCTGCGACGACGACCTGATCGCCGCGGGCGCCTACAAGGCGGCGCGGGCCCGCGGCCTGGACGTCCCCGCCGACCTGTCGGTCACCGGGTTCGACGACGTGCTGCTCGCCACCGCGCTGGAGCCCGAGCTGACGACGGTCCGGCTGCCCGCGCAGGAGCTCGGCGCGCAGGGCATGACGTCGCTGCTCGACCTCCTCGACGGGCGCCGTCCCGCGCCGCGCGTCCTGCCGGGGGAACTGACCGTCCGCGGCTCCACGGCGCCGCCGCCGGCCTGACATCGTTCCAGGTCAGACGCTATTCATATGAGAACAGCGATCATTGCTCGTCCAATATCAATATTGGACACGTCCGCGCCCGTTCTGTTCTCCTCTCCCTCATGAACACTCGTGCTCCCCGGTTCCGGACGCGGCTCGGCGCAGCCGTCATCGCCCTGTCGGCCCTCACCGCCGTCGCCGGCTGCGACTCCGAGGCCGCCCCGAAGAGCGGCGCGTCCCCGAGCCCGCAGCGCTCCGCGCAAACGTCCGCGCGGCCGGCGCCGGCGCAGGCCGAGGTCACCGGGAAGCTTCGCCGCCTTGAGAAGTCCCGTGGCACACGCATCGGCGCGTACGCCGTCGACACCGGCACCGGCCGTTTCACCGGGCACCGAGCGGACGAGACGTTCCCGTTCGCGTCCATGTTCAAGGCGGTGGCCTGCGGCGCGGTCCTCCGGAAGGCGCGTGACTCCGATCCGGGGCTGCTGAACCGCGTGCTGCCCTACAAGAAGAGTGATCTGCTCCCCCACTCCCCGGTCACCGAGAAGCGTGTCGGCACCGGCATGAGCGTCGCCGGCCTGTGCCACGCGACGATCACCCAGAGCGACAACACCGCCGGGAACCTCGTGCTGAAGCAGGTCGGCGGGCCGTCCGGTCTCACCGCCTTCCTCCGCTCCCTCGGCGACACGGTCAGCCGGAGCGACCGCTGGGAGCCCGGCCTCAACGAGTGGGGGCCGGGCGAGAAGCGCGACACGACCACGCCGCGCGCCTGGGCGACCTCGCTGCGGGCCCTCACGGCCGGCGGCGCCCTCGCGCCCGCCGACCGCGACCGGCTCAACGCGTGGATGAAGGCGACCGTGACCGGGGACGAGCGGATCCGCGCCGGGCTGCCCGAGGGCTGGACGGCCGGCGACAAGACCGGCACCAGCGGGACCTACGGCAACGCCGACGATGTCGCGGTCGTCTGGCCCCCGTCCCGCGCCCCGCTGGTCATCGCGGTGCTGACGACCAGGCCGGGCGCGGAGGCCGAGACCGACGAGGCGGCCATCGCGGAGACCACCCGCATCCTCGTCCAGGCCCTGGCCTAGGCGGAGCCGAGGCCAGGCGGAACGGGTGTCACAGGCCCTTGAGGAAGTTCGCGGCGATGGGCGCGGCCGCCTCGGCTCCGGTGCCCCCGTCCTCGACGATGACGGCGAAGGCGACGTCCTTCCGGTAGCCGATGAACCAGGCGTGGGTCGGCGGGTTCGCGCCCTCGCCGAACTCGGCGGTCCCGGTCTTGCCCGCCGTCCCGGACGGGAACGCGACCCCCGACGCCGTGCCCTCGCTGACGACGGCGGGCATGAGCGTCTGCAACGCCCTCTTCACGGCGGGTTCGAGCTTCTTCGGCGGCTCGGGCCTGCGGCCGCCGGCGTCCTCGGCCCGCACGGCGTCGGCCCGGCTGACCAGGCGGGGCGACCTCCAGGTGCCGTCCGCCGCGGCGGCCGCGACGGCGGCCATGTTGAGCGGGCTGGTCAGGACCTTGCCCTGGCCGAAGGACGCGGCGGCGAACGCGGTGTCGTCCTTGTTGGCGGGGAACGCGGCGCGGACGGCGGGCACCCCGGCGACGATCGGCGCGTTGAAGCCGAACTGCGCCGCGACCTGGGCGAGCCGCTTCTCACCGAGCCTGTCCACGGCGAAGCGCGCGAACGTCGTGTTGCACGAGTGCGCGAACGCCTCGCGGAACGGGATCGTCCCGAAGTCCTCATGCTTGTAGTTGTGGAACGAGCGGCCGCCGACCGTGGTGGTGGCGGGGCACGCGACCTTGGTGCCCGCGCCGACGCCGCCCGCGACGATCGCGGCCGCGGTGACGACCTTGAACGTCGATCCGGGCGGGTACTGGCCCATCAGCGCCCGGTTGTAGCCGCCGGGCTTGTTCGCCACGGCGAGGATCTCACCGCTGGACGGACGCAGCGCGACCATCGCGGCGGGCTTCTTCGCCGCGTTGAGCGCCTTCCCGGCGGCGGCCTGCACCTTCGGGTCGATGGTCGTCTGCAGTGGCTTGCCCGGGCTGTCGTCGAACCGCTTCAGGGTCTTGACCGGCTTACCGTCCGCGCCGACGATCTGGACGGCGAGCCCGGGCGTCCCGGCGAGCCGCCGTTCGTACTGGCGTTGCAGGCCGTCCAGGCCGACCGGGTCGTCCTTGCGGTAGGGCGCGCGAAGCTTCTGGGCCACCTCGGCGGACGCGGCCCCGACCGGACCGGCGAGCTGCCGCGCCGACCCCGACGGCGACTCGCTCAGCGAGCTGCCGTCAGCGGCCAGGATCGCCGCGCGCTCCGGCCAGACGCGGCCCGCGCTCAGCCGCTGCCCCTCCTTGAGTTCCGGGTACAGAAGCTGCGGCGACCAACGGACGCGCCACTCGCCGTCCCGCTCGACGAGCGGCAGCGGCGCCTCGTACCGCCACGTCCGGGTGCCGGCGAGGAGCAGCTCGGCGCTGTAGGCCGCGCCCGCCTTCCCGCCGTCGGCACTGCCCACGGACGCGACGGTGAAGCGCTGCGAGGTCAGCTCCAGGTCGTCGTACATCCGGGTGAGGCGCTGCTCGAAGTCGGCGGGCGCCTGGTCGGTCAGGGCCTTCATCGCCGGGTAGTCGCGCTCGGTCCAGGCCACGAGGTACTGCTCCGCGGTGTCCCTCGGGTCGTCTCCCCTGGTGAGGAACCACACCGTCCCCGCCCCCACGGCCACCACGGCCACGGCGACCGCCGCGATCCACAACCGCGGCGACGCCATCCGGGATCGGCGCATCATCGATCTCCCTTCCCCCCTGAATGAAGACACAAGAACACCAGCCACACGCCGAAATGTCCAAGATTGATATCTATTTCATAGCTATATCCAAATTGATATGATCTCTGGTCGTGAACGTCGTCGGCCATCTGCGGTGCTTCGTCATCGTCGCGGAGGAGCTGCACTTCGGGCGCGCGGCGGAACGTCTCGGCATGGCGCAGCCACCGCTCAGCCAGCGGATCCAGCGGCTGGAGCGGGAGCTCGGCGTCCGGCTGTTCGACCGGTCGAGCCGGCGCGTGGAGCTCACCGCGCCCGGCAGGCTGCTCCTGGACGAGGCCCGTGACATCCTCACCCGCGTGGAGCGCGTCTACTCGGTCGCGGAGCGGGCCCGCCGCGGCGAGGCCGGCACGGTGCGCGCGGGCGTGCCGAGCGACCTCGGCGGCCCGATCGTCGCCGCGCTGATCGCCGCGTTCCGGGCCCGGCGTCCCGACCTGCGCCTCGACCTGCGGGAGACGGGCACGGCCGAGCAGGTCCGCGCGCTCGCCGAGGGCGCGCTGGACGCCGGGGTGGTCCGCCACCCCTGCGACACCCGCGACCTCGAACTGGGCCCGCTCCTCGGCCAGCCGCTGGGCGTCCTGCTGCCCGCCGCGCCGGACCCGCCAGACGAGGTGCATCTGGCCGACCTTCGCGGGCTCGACCTCGTCGTGCCGCCCCGGGAGGACGCGCCCGGCGCGCACGACGACCTGCTGGCGGCCTGCCGGCGGCACGGGTACGCGCCCGCCGCCGTCCACGAGGCGCGGCATCCGCAGTTCGCGCTGGGACTCGTCCTCGCGGGGACGGCGGTGGCGCTCGTCCCCCGCACCGACGACTCCGCCGGGGTGACGTGGCGTCCGCTGGTCGGCGAGCCCCTGGCCTGGCGGACGTCGTGCGTGTGGCGGCGGGCCCCCGATCCCGACCACGCCCGCGCGATCGCCGACTTCACCGCCGTCGCGACCGCCGTCCTCCGCACCCAGGCCGCGATGACGCCCCTGGACGCCGCCCCCGCCCGCCGCGTCGTCCAGCGCCCTTCGTCCGGGTTTCTGGCATGAGCGAAGCGAAACGAGGAGTGTGGGGGGTCGACCACCCACGAGAAGCGGGCATGAGCGCGTCGCGGGATGTCCGCGCGGGCGTGGCGGAGCGCATCGACGCGGAGTTCGCTTCCGCCGGCGTCACCGGTTTCCTGCACGCCACCGACCTGGACACCGGACGGGAGGTCGCCGTCCGCGCCGACGCCCCGGTCGTGCTCGCGTCGGTGTTCAAGGTGCCGTTGCTCGTCACGTTCCACCGGCAGGCGGCCGAGGGGCTGATCGACCCGTCCGAGCAGGTCACGCTGCCCGCCGAGGGCCGCACCACCGGCCCCACCGGGGTGTCGGGGATGCTCGACGAGGCGCGCCTGTCCCTGCGCGACCTCACCTTCCTCATGATCACCGTCAGCGACAACGCGGCCGCCGACACCGTGCTGGACCGGGTCGGCCGGGACGCGGTCAACGCGACGTCGTCCGCGCTAGGACTGCGCGACACCGTCGTCGAGGTCAGCGGGCGGGAGCTGCACGAGACCCTGCTCGCGGACGCCGGGGTGAGCAGCGTCGCCGACGTGTGGGCCAAGCTGGACGATCCCGGCCTGCGGTCCCGCCTCCGCGCCCTCGACCCCGCCCGGACGAGCCGCAGCACCCCCCGCGACATGACCCGGCTGCTGTCGGCGATCTGGCGGGACGAGGCCGCCCCGCCCGAGGGCTGCGCGGCGATGCGGCGGCTGTTCGGGCTCCAGGTGTGGCCGCACCGGCTGTCGTCCGGGTTCCCCTACGACGACGTCCGCGTCAGCGGCAAGACCGGGACGCTGCCGACCCTGCGCAACGAGGTCGGCGTCGTCGAGTACCCCGACGGCGGACGGTACGCGGTCGCGGTGTTCACCAGGTCGTCGCTGCCCGTCGCCGTCCTGCCGCAGGCCGACGCGGTCATCGGCACCGCCGCCCGCGTCGCCGTCGAGTCGCTGCGCCGCCCGCACGACCGCCCGCACGACCGCCCGCACGACCGCCCGCACGACTGAACGTGACAGCCCCAATACCTCCGATTGGGCGGACCACTAACCCGGCACTCCCTCGGGAAACGTAGGCTGTACCCCTGCTTTGATCGTTCTTGGGGAGACTTCTTTGCGGCTGCCGGAGCACCTGGAGCTACTGCTCACCGACGAGCCGGTCCTCGACGTCTACTCGCACGGCCCGTGGCGCGTCCCGGACGGGCTCTTCGAGGAGATCTCGGCGCGGATCGACGGGCTGGCGGCCGACCCGCGGGCCGCGGAGCTCACCACCGACGAGCACAAGCTGCTCACGCTGCCCGCGTCGCTGGTCACCGCGGAGATCTTCGGCATCCTGGCGTTCCTGCCCGGCGGCGGCGCGATCAAGGCGGGCTCGTGGTCGCAGCTTCCCGAGCGGCTGCTGTACCGGCACCTGGTCAACCCCGGCCCGATCAGCACCCGGATGACCCGCTGGGACGCGCCCGGTGGCCGGTGGCGGCCACCGGTCGACTGGCTGATCGAGGCGCCCGACCGGGAGCTCGCGATCGACCTGGCCCGCGACTGCCTGTCGGTGCTGGAGGGCGTGGAGCCGCTGGAGGAGCGCCGCAAGGCGCTGCTGCGGATGTACGACGACCCGCCCGCCTGCGACGTCAATCTGCCGAAGATGGAATTGCGGGAGCATTGGCACGCGCACGCCGGCGACGACATCGTCACCGCCGTCCCCGAGCTGCTCGGCCCCGTCGGCTACCTGGAATGGGTGTGCGCGGGGCTGCTCGCGGCCTACGAGCACCTGACGGACGCGGCGCCGCGCGACGAGAGCGTCGAGGTCCACCTGATCCAGCTGCTTCTTCAGGGGAGCATGGAGCACGTCCCGGCCGAGCTGGCCGCCGCGCTCGGCGAGGACAGGTACGGCGACCTGCAACAGCGCTTCCCCGCCGAGCGGCGCGGGTTCAAACCGGGCGCATGGCAGGAACGGACGCGGGCGTGGCTCGTCCGGGCGCTCGTCGCCGGGGCGGCCGACGCCTGCCGCGGCTGGCTCGACATGGCGATGCGGTTCATCGCGGTCGTCCAGGGGCTGCCGGGCGACCCGTGGTTCCCGAAGGCGGAGTGGATCCCGGTCGGCCAGTTCCAGACCGACCTGCGGCGCCTGTACGCGCCGCGCCGCCGCGTCGTGAACCCGCTCACCGAGACGCTGAAGGGCGCCCCGGCGAAGGCCCCCGGGCAGGCGGCGGCACGCGCGCGCGGCCGCGCGGATATCGCCACGTCGCTGGTCGGGCAGCCCGAGGTCGTGCAGGTGCTGGACGAGCTGACCCGCGGCGACGAGCCCGTCCGGCTGCTGCTCTCCGGGCCCGACGCCACCGGCAAGCGCGACGCCGCGCAGGAGCTCGCGAAGGCCCTCGCGCTCGGGCGTGACCCGCACTGGGTCACCGACAACCTGTTCACCGGGCAGCGGCTGTCGGACGCCGTCGCCAAACTCCACGCCGACGCCCGCGACTGCGCCGGCGACCGGCTGCTCATCATCGAGGGCCTGGACGGCATCGTCACCGACCCCGGAAACGGCGAGGCCATCGCCGCCGAGCTGCACCGGCTGCTGGCCGTCCACCCCGACCTGCACCTGGTGGCGCTCTGCGACGCCGGTGGCGAGGACCGGATCCGCGAGATCAACCCCGTCCTGCCGCAGCGTTTCCGCATCGCCCGGACGCGCCCGTTCACCGCGGAGGGCCACGCCGAGCTGTTCCGCCGCGCGCTGGACGCCCGGGGCGCGCGCGGCACCCGCCAGGCCGTGGAGGCGGCGGGCGCGCTGCTGGCCGCGACGCCGCCGATGCAGACGCTCCGCAACGCGCGGCTGGCGCCCCACCTGGCGGAACAGGTCGTCGCCGCCGCCCGCGCGCGAACCGCCAAGGACTCGACACAGAAGGACTCGACCCAGAAGGACTCGACCCAGAACGTGCCCGCCCCGGGCCCCGACACCACGGACCCGGCTCAGGAAGCGGCGCGTCCCGCCAAGGAAGTGGTCGTCCGCAAGAACGACATCCCGGAGACGCTGGACACCTCACAGGCCGCCGGCAACCCGCTGAAGGAACTGCACGACCTCACCGGCCTCGACACCGTCAAGCACGAGATCGCGCTCATCGTCGCCGGGACGCACGCGGCACGGCTGCGCAGCCAGTCCGGGCTCCAGATCACGCCGCCGACCCGGCACATGGTGTTCACCGGCAACCCCGGGACGGGCAAGACGATGGTGGCCCGGCTGCTCGGCCGCATCTACAAGCGGCTCGGGGTGCTGTCGTCCGGGCACCTCATCGAGGCGTCCCGCGCGCACCTGGTCGGCGAGTACATCGGCCAGACCGCGCCCCGCACCCGCCGGCTGGTGGAACGCGCGCTCGGCGGCGTCCTGTTCATCGACGAGGCGTACACGCTCACCCAGTCCCCGCTGAAGGGCGACTACGGGCACGAGGCGATCGCCGAGCTGGTCAAGCTGATGGAGGACCACCGCGAGGACCTCATCGTGATCGTGGCCGGTTACCAGCAGGAGATGGCGGAGTTCCTCGCCGCCAACCCGGGCCTCGACTCGCGCTTCCCCAAGCAGATCCACTTCCCCGACTACTCCGACGACGAGCTGATCACCGTGTTCGGGCAGCTCGCCGCCGCGGACGGCTTCCGGCTCGCGCCGGGGACCGACGACGTCCTGCTCGCGATGCTGCGCCGCGCGCCCCGCGGCCCGTCGTTCGGCAACGGCCGCCTCATGCGCAACATGCTGGACGTGGCCGTCGCCAACCAGGCCGACCGCGTCGCGTCCGCCGCCTTCGCCGCCCGCAAACAGGAGACGGCGAAGAAGAAGGAAGACGGCGCCAAGAACGAGGGCACCGGCAAGAAGAAGCTCCGGACGCCCACGAAGAAGGAACTGATCACGCTCACGGCCGACGATCTGCCCCCGCTGCTGGACCACCCCGAGGAATTCTTCGGCCTGTACCTGTAGCCGAGCGGGTATGACATAGACGGCTTCCCCGCCCGCCGAAGGCGAGGAGGCTTCCATGCACCCGGACGACCGCCGTCTGCTGCTGAGCATCGCCGACCAGGAGACGGCCCGGCTGCGGGACGGGACGCGCCCCTGGTCGTGGTGGCTGGAACGCGCCGTCCTGCACGGCCGCCGCCACGGCTACACCGGCATCCTCCTGATCGGCGCGCAGTGGCGCGGCGCCACGGACGTCCGCTCCTACGACGAGTGGCGTGCCGCGGGCCGCCAGGTCAGAAGGGGCGAGACCGGCATCCGCGTCCTCGGCCGGACGGGCGCACCCCGCGCCGTCTTCGACGTCGCGCAGACGGACGGCCTCCCCCTCCCGAACCACCCCGCCGCCCTGTCGCCGCCCGACGCCCGAACCCGGCTAGCGGCCATCACCGCCAACACCCCCGACCGGGGTGTGCGGCGGATCGAGGCCGACTCCGTCGCGTTCCTCGTCGCGGCGTGGCTCGGGTTGGAACCGTCCATGCCCGCCTTCCCGGCCCGCGCTTTCTGGGCTGGCCCGGGCTTGGGCGACCGCGTCCTCCGAACGGCCCGGCGCCTGCACGCGCGCGTGTCGGACGCGTCCCAGCACGGCATCACGGCCGACGCCCAGCGCTTCTTCCACGGACGGCTCGCCACCGGCTGGGTCCCCGGCTACCTGGCCGGACGCGGATTCCCGCCAAGCGTGCAGCGCCGCTGGCGGATCGGGTACGCACCGCCTGATCCGCACGCCCTCACCGGCCACCTCCGCACCCTCGGCCACGGCGAGGAGGAGATCGCGGCCGCGGGCCTGGCACGTCCCGACCGCACCGGACGGCTCCGCGACACGTTCCGCGACCGCGCCATGTTCGCGATCCGCACCCCGGGCGGCGCCGTCGCGGGCTTCATCGGACGCCGCCGCGACGGCGCCCCCGGCCCCAAGTACCTCAACGGCCCCGACACGTCCCTGTTCCACAAGGGCGAGCTGCTGTACGGGCTGCACGAGGCCCGCGACCGGCTCGCGGCGGGCGCGCGTCCCGTCCTCGTCGAGGGCCCGCTGGACGCGATCGCCGTGACGATGGCGGGCCCCGCCGAGTACGCGGCCGTGGCGACCTGCGGCCTGGCCCTGACCGCCGCGCAGCTGCGCGCGCTCGGCGCGGCCGCCGATCTCGACACCGCGGGCGTTCTCGTCGCGCTGGACGCCGACCCGGCCGGACGCTCCGGAACCGTCCGGACCTGGGAACGCCTCGCCGGAGTCGGCGGCCCGCTCGAATTCGCCGCCCTCCCCATCGATCACGACCCGGCCGCCGTCCTCCAGGCCGAAGGCCGCGCCGCCGTCCTCCGGGCCCTCCGCACCCGGGCACCGCTGATCGACGCGGTCGTCGACGCCGCCGTCGAACGGGCGGGCGGGACGCTCGGCACGCCGGAGGAGCGCCTCGCCGCGATCCGCGCCGCGTCCAGGGTCATCGCCGTCCGCCCGGCGGAGGCGGCGCGTCAGGTCGTCCGGGTCGCGTCCCGCGTCGACGTGCCGCCCGCGCTCATCACCGAGGTCCTCATCGACACCGTCAGCCCGTGACCCCCGCCGGCCGCGCCGCCATGTCGAACAGCAGGCTCTCGGCGCCGCGCCGCGTGACGAGCTGCGCCCCCACCGGCATCCCGCGGACGGTCCCCGCCGGGACGCTCAGCGCGGGAAGCCCCAGCACGTTCCACGCACAGGTGAGGCTGACGAGCGTCGGCGCGTGCGACCCCAGCGGCCCCTCCGTTGAGCCGATCTCCGGCGCGATGATCGGGAGGGTGGGCAGCGCCAGCAGGTCGTAGCGCTCCAGCAGTTCCGCGACCTCGGCCGCGAACCGCTTCCGCTCCCGCACCGCCCGGACGAACCGCCAGCCCGGCGTCCGCGCTGCCTGCTCCAGCCGCTCCAGCGTCGGCCGCTGGTACAGCTCCGGCGCCTCCTCCATCCGCTCGGCGTGGACGTCGTACGCCTCGCTGTCCTGGATCGCGCGGAAGATCCGCCGCAGCTCGAACAGGTCGATCCGCTCGGACGGCGCGTCCGGGAACAGCGCCCGGACGGCCCGCACCACGTCCGGGTCGGCGGCCTGCGGCTCGACCCACGCGACCCTGACCGCCCCGGCCTCCACCGCGCCCGCCGCCACGCCCGCCGCCACGCCCGCCGCCACGTCCTCGGGCGCGCCGGTCAGCGCGTGGTACGCGATCCGGCAGTCATCCGCGGACTGGGCGAGGACGCCCACATGGTCGAACGAAGGCGACAGCGGGAACACCCCGTCGGTCGGGATCGCGCCGTACGGCGGTTTGAACCCGGCGATCCCGCAGAACGCCGCCGGGATCCGCACCGACCCGCCCGTGTCCGTCCCGAGCGCGAGCGGCACCGTGCCGGCCGCGACGGCCGCGCCGCTGCCGCTGCTGGAACCGCCCGACATCCGTCCCCGGTCGTGCGGGTTGCGGACCGGCCCGTTCACCGACACGTCGCCGCTGCCGCCGTACGCGAACTCGTGCGTGCCGGTCTTGCCGACGATCACCGCGCCCGCGTCCCGCAGCATCGTCACGCACGCCGCGTCGGTCTCCGCCACGTGCCCGTCGAAATGCGCCGAGCCCATCCCGGTCGGCAGGCCGGCGACGTCGATGATGTCCTTCACCGCGACGGGGATCCCGTGCAGCGGGCCCCGGTCGATGCCGGACGCGAGCTCCTTGTCCGCCTGCCCGGCGGCCGCCTCGGCGCCCTCCCGGTCGAGGGTGACGAAGGCGTTCAGTTCCGGGTCGACCGACTCGAACGCGCGCGCCAGCAGCCCCGCCGCCGACGCGTCGCCGGAACGCAGCTCGCGCCCGAGGTCCGCCAGCGTCCGTCCGGTGAAGAACCCGCCCATACCGCCTCCTATCAGTACCGTCTCGTCCAGACGGCCCTGCCGATCTGCGTAGCATGCCAGACCGCCCCACAACGCGCCCAGCACTACATATAGCGCTCCGCCACCGTTTCGTTGCCGAGCGTGCGCCTCTCGTCGCAGATACCCGACCGCCCGCCGAGCGCGCCCCCGAACCCGCGAACCTACGCGCGAGTACGCGGCAGGCTGCACGCACCTGGTCAGACGCACCCACCGGTTCGCTGGGGGGCGGGGCGGTTGCCACTCCGATTCCGGACGCGGTCACCGCCCCTGTAACCGGTGACGTCGACAGGTGGGGGGACAAAGCCACGGCGGCAGTGGCGAAGGCGCGAACCCGCCGCCGTGGCTCTGTCGCCACCCCGGCCCCCATGGCCCGTTCGAGGTGCGGTGACGGTTGACGCGGCCGATCGAGGGGACGTGGTCCCCATGACTCGCTCCCCCACGGACCCGGCCGGTATGACCGACGACGAAGTCCGGTGGATCGACGCGTACTGGAGTGCGGCGAACTACCTGTCCGCCGGGCAGATCTACCTGCTGGACAATCCGCTGCTCCGCGAACCCCTCGCACCACGGCACATCAAGCCGCGGCTGCTCGGCCACTGGGGCACCTCACCCGGCCTGAACTTCTGCTACGCGCACCTCAACCGGGTCATCAGGGCCCGCGACCTCGACATGATCTACATCATGGGGCCGGGCCATGGCGGCCCCGCGGCCGTCGCGAACGCCTGGCTGGAGGGCACCTACAGCGAGGTGTATCCGGACGTGTCGCTCGACGCCTCCGGCATGCGCGAGCTGTTCCGGCAGTTCTCGTTCCCGGGCGGCGTCCCCAGCCATGTGGCGCCAGAGACGCCGGGGTCGATCCACGAGGGCGGCGAGCTCGGCTACTCGCTCGCGCACGCGTACGGCGCGGCGTTCGACAATCCGGACCTCGTCGTCGCGTGCGTCGTCGGCGACGGTGAGGCGGAGACGGGTCCGCTGGCGGCGAGCTGGCATTCCGGCAAGTTCCTGGACCCGGTGAAGGACGGCGCCGTCCTGCCGATCCTGCACCTCAACGGCTACAAGATCGCGAACCCGGCGGTGCTGGCGCGGATCCCCGAAGAGGAGCTGGTCCAGCTCCTCGACGGCTACGGATACCAGCCGTTCCTCGTCAGCGGAGACGAACCGGCGTCCATGCACCGCAAGATGGCCGCCGCGCTCGACCAGGCCCTGGACGAGATCGCCGACATCCAGCACGGCGCCCGCGAGGGACGCGTCACCGGACGCCGGCGCTGGCCCGTCATCGTCCTGCGCTCCCCCAAGGGCTGGACGGGCCCGAAGGAAGTCGACGGCAAACCGGTCGAGAACACGTGGCGCTCCCACCAGGTCCCCCTCCCCGGCGTGCGCGACAACCCCGAACATCTGGCGCAACTGGAGAAATGGCTGCGCTCGTACCGTCCCGACGAACTGTTCGACCCCGACGGACGCCCCGCCCCCGCCCTGCGCGCCCTGGCCCCCGAGGGCGACCGGCGGATGAGCGCCAACCCGCACGCCAACGGCGGCCTGCTGCTGAAACCGCTGGCCCTGCCCGACTTCCGCGACTACGCCGTCCCGGTCGAAAAGCCCGGGACCACGTCGTCCGAGCCGACCCGCGCACTCGGAACGTTCCTACGCGACGTCGTGAAGGCCAACCCGTCCAACTTCCGCATCATGGGCGCCGACGAGACCGCCTCCAACCGGCTAGGCGACGTGTTCGACGCGACCGACCGCGTCTTCCAGGCCGAACGGCTCCCGACCGACGAGCACCAGGCCCCGTCCGGCCAGGTGATGGAGGTGCTGAGCGAGCATCTGTGCCAGGGCTGGCTGGAGGGCTACCTCCTCACCGGACGGCACGGCCTGTTCAACAGTTACGAGGCGTTCGTCCACATCGTCGACGCGATGTTCAACCAGCACGCCAAATGGCTGAAGGTCACCCGCCACCTCCCCTGGCGCCGCCCGATCGCCTCCCTGAACTACCTGCTCTCGTCGCACGTGTGGCGGCAAGATCACAACGGTTTCACCCACCAGGACCCCGGCTTCCTCGACGTCGTCATGAACAAGAAACCGGAGATCGTCCGCGTGTACCTGCCCCCGGACGCCAACACCCTGCTGTCGGTCGGCGACCATTGCCTGCGCTCCCGCGACTACGTCAACGTGATCGTCGCCGGGAAGCAGCCCGCGCTGAACTGGCTTCCGATGGACGAGGCCATCGCCCACAGCACCCGCGGCATCGGCATCTGGGAATGGGCCTCCACAGACGGCGGCGCAGACCCCGACGTCGTCCTGGCCTGCGCGGGCGACATCCCGACCCTCGAAACCCTCGCCGCCACCGACCAGCTCCGCCAGCTCTTCCCCGAGTTGCGCGTGAGGGTCGTGAACGTCGTCGACCTCATGCGGCTCCAGCCGTCCAGCGAACACCCGCACGGCCTGCCGGACCGCGACTTCGACGCGCTGTTCACCACCGACAAGCCCGTCATCTTCGCCTTCCACGGCTACCCGTACCTGATCCACCGGCTCACCTACCGCCGCGCAGGACACCCCAACCTGCACGTCCGCGGCTACAAGGAGGAAGGCACGACCACGACCCCGTTCGACATGGTCATGCTGAACGACCTGGACCGCTTCCACCTCGTCATGGACGTCATCGACCGCGTCCCATCGCTCGGCGGACGCGTCGCCCACATCCGCCAGCGCATGTCCGACGAACGCCTCAGGCTCCGCGCCCACACCCGCGAGCACGGCGAGGACGCACCGGAAATCCGCGACTGGACGTGGCCGCACTGATGCGCGTCCTCACCGTCAACCCCGGTTCGAGCAGCCTGAAACTGAGCCTCCTCGCCTCCGACGACACCGTCCTGGCCGAAGACTCGCCCCCCGGCCACAAACTCACCGACACCATCGCCGATTTCCCGAAACCCGACGCGATCGGCATCCGTTTCGTCCACGGCGGCACCGCCTACACACACCCGACCCCGATCGACGCCACCGTCACAGAACACCTGCACGCCCTGGCCGACCTGGCGCCCCTCCACCAGCCCGCGTCCCTGCACGCACTGTCCGAGATCACCGACGCCCTGCCCGGCGTCCCGGCCGTCGCCTGCTTCGACACCGCCTTCCACGCCGCCCTCCCGGACGCCGCCGCCACCTACGCCCTGCCCGCCGAGTGGCGCGAACGATTCGACCTTCGCCGCTACGGCTTCCACGGACTGTCGTTCTCGTACGCCGCCCGCCGCACAGCCGAACTGCTCGGCTTCACCCCACCCCGCATGGTCATCTGCCACCTGGGCTCCGGCGCGTCCCTCTGCGCCGTGGCCGAAGGACGCTCCGTCGACACCACCATGGGCTTCACACCCCTGGAGGGCCTGATCATGGCGTCCCGGGCGGGCAGCATCGACCCCGGTATCCCCCTCTGGCTGATCAAACACGGCCTCGCCCCCCAGGACGTCAACTCCGCCCTCGAACGCGACTCCGGCCTGCGCGGCCTCACCGGCACCGGCGACATGCGCCGCATCCGCGAACTCGCCGAAGCCCGCGACGTGAACGCCCTCGCCGCCCTCGACGCCTACCACCACCGCCTCCGCGCCTGCACCGCCGCCATGACCGCGTCCCTGGGCGGACTCGACGCACTGGTCTTCACCGGCGGCGTCGGCGAGCACGACCCGTCCGTCCGCATGCGCCTCACCGAGGACCTCGCCTACCTGGGCACCTCCATCGACCCGGACCTCAACACCGCCGCGCGCACCGACACCGAGATCACGTCCGCCGACGCCTCCGTCCGCACCCTCGTCGTGACCGCCCGCGAAGACCTGGAAATAGCCACCGGAGTCAGACAGACACTCAAGCCCCCAGGATCGCCACCCTGACCGCCCGGATGAACGCCAGCGCGCTCATCGACGACAGGCTCCTCATCGACGCACCGAACGGCTCCATGAAGGCGATGCGGCGCACCGGGCTCGACCCGTCCGGCGTCGACCTCTGCCTGATCACGCACTTCCACCCCGACCACTTCTTCGACGTGATCTTCCTCCTGCTGGAGCAGGGCCTGGAGCCCGCCAGGGACCGCGAGCTACTCCTGATCGGCCCCACCGGCTTCTCCGACCGGGTGGACCAGCTCTTTCGAGCTCAGCCCCGGCATCTGGGCGGACATCAAGGGCAAGGTCTCGCCCCGCTACGTCGAGTTCGGCGAGCAAGACGGCGCCTGCACCGAGCGCGGCTACCAGATCCGCGCCCTCCCCATGGAGGACGCCGTCCCGACACTCGGCTACCACATCACCGCCCGAACAGGAGAACACCTGGGCTACACGGGCGACACCGTCCGCTGCCCGTCCGTCGACACCCTCGCCGCCGACAGCCCGGCCCTGGTATTCGACACGTCCTTCCTGAAGGGACGCTTCGGCCACATGGGCCTGGACGACGTCGAGGCGATCGCCGACGAACACCGACCTGCGCCTCATCGCCACCCACCTAGGCGACGAGGTCAAGGGCTCCTCCCGTCCCAACATCATCTTCCCGAACGACGGCCAGACCTTCGCCATCACCACCCAGGGCCTCTCTAACGCGCCGTCTCTGACACGCCCTGTTTTGACACCGCCCACACCAACGACGGCCTCACCAACGACGGCCTCACCAACGTCGCCCAGACCGACGACGGTGGGACGACCGGGGATGGCGACCCGCGCGCGCCTTGCCGAGACCTGCCCCGGGCAGGCGTTCTCCACGAAACGGCCAGGTCAGGGTCAGGCCCTGGTCGACAGGCACCACCGACCACCGCTCGGCTTCGCGACGCAGTGCGGCGACCGCGGCCGCCACGTCGGCATCCGCCATCGGCAGCGGGCCGGAACTGACGGCTCCCCAATGCGCGCGCAGCCGGGCCATGACCGTCTCGGGCGCGAGATCGCGCTCCACCGCGTCATGCACGGCTCCGGCGACCGCCTCGGCGAGCCCGATGTCCTCCGCGTGCGCCTTGATCGTCCGCTTTGACCGTTCGGCCGCGTGCGGCTTCTGCCGTCCCGCCGTGACGGCCATGTTCGTGAACAACGCCCCCGCGGCGACGCTCCCCCAAAAACCTCGCGTCATTCCGAACTCTCGCTCGGAGACGAAATGCGCGAGATCATGCGGGATCGCACTGCGATCGTAACCAGGGGCCGTCACCGTCACCCCGTCATCGCGGACCGCGGTGGTGAAGTACAGGTTCCCGGCGAGCCGGTGGAACGTGACGTCCATACCCTCACCATCGCCAGCACTCCCGATCAAAGCAACCGCTTTTCCACCCCAACACCGACCGTGTCACGGCCCATCCGGTCCCGCAATACGTCGTTGAGCAGGGTTGCCACCCGGACGACCGCATGGCACGGGGTACTCGATGGAAGGCCAAATCCAGTGGACCCACCGCACACGGACCCTTTTGGCCCTGACACTCAACGCAGCCCGTCCAGATGCCATCCCGCTGTGGCGTGCCATACCGAACACGCCACCACCGGATCGTTCCCAGGCGGAAAGGGGGTAGGACACAAAGACAATGCGACCGACGGTGATACGACCACCGATCGCCTCAAAATCATGATAGCAAAGGTAGCAAAAGAGAAAAGGGCATATACACTGCCACATGGCGCGAGTCGACCTCCAACAACGGCGACGGCGTCGAACTTACACGCACATAGTGAGAATTTGTTTCCCCAGGCGCCGAGTTCGGGAGATCCCTAAGTCCCCGGAACGAAGTTGGCAATTCGGGCGGCGGGGGCGGCGGGCGCGGCGGGCGCGGCGGGCGCGGCGGGCGCGGCGGGCGCGGCGGGCGCGGCGGGCGCGGCGGGCGCGGCGGGCGCGGCGGGCGCGGCGGGCGCGGCGGGCGCGGCGGGCGCGGCGGGCGCGGCGGGCGCGGCGGGCGCGGCGGGCGCGGCGGGCGCGGCGGGCGCGTACGGGGCCGCCCCTCCAAAGTCAAGGGCGCCTTCGGCGTCGCTTCGCGATGGGACTCCGTCCCACCCTTGACTTCGGAGCCTCTACGGCCCCTCATGCAGGTTGCGTCGGGCAGGCTCCGCCTGCCCCGCCCGACGCGCCGCCCCCACCGCCCAGCCACGAAGTAGGAATTCAAAATGACCTGGATGGGCAAGTAGTCCGAAATGCTTGGATTGGTGCCGATATTGAGCCAGGACCTGGGATTATGCTTCTCTTGAGGGGTTGCATTGAGTTTTGACGTGGTAAAATTAGAACATGGGTTCGATCTCGATCGACGTTGATGGGGCGTCCACCGCCGAAATGGTGAACGTTCTCTCGATGATCGCCGCCGAACTCGCACAGCGTCCCGCCCCGGATTCGGCGGCCTCGTGCAAGGAACTATCCGAGACCCTCGCCGCCGCCACCGACCAACTCGAAGCCGCCCTCGCCGGACTGGTGGCCTCGGTCGACCGGGCCGGGGAAGTGAAGCGCTGGGGCTATCCGTCCACCCAAGGCTGGCTACGTCACCAACTCGGCATGCGCGACAGCCGCGCGAAGGAACGCCTCACCCTGGCCCGGCAGCGTGACCGGCTCGGTCAGGTGACGAAGCGGTGGGCGGTCGGCGACCTCTCGTTCGGATACGCCGCCACCATCGCCGGCGCGGTCGCCCGACTGGACGACGAAGACTGCCAGGCGGCCGAAGACATCCTGCTCGGTCTCGCCGACCAAGAATGCTCACCCGGGAAGGTCGCCGCGTTCGGTAAGCGCATCCGCGACGTGATCGCCGAACGCGACGGCACCGAACCCTCCGACAGCGAGGTCAAGCGCGGATACGAGCGCTCCTGGATCGACTCCACCCGTTCCCTGGACGGGGGCCGCTACATCAAAGGCTGGCTCAACGCCGAAGACGCCGCCATCTGGGACGGCACCCTCGCGCCGCTCGCCAAGCCCGCCGGAGTCGACGACCGTCGAGACCTGTCCGAACGTACGGCGGCCGCACTGTCCTCGATCCTGGCCGGTGGACACAAGGCCACCCGCGTCACCATCATCTGCGACCTGGACACCCTCACCGGCGGCACTACCCCGGCCCGGCTCGCCGACGGCACCCCGATCCCGGCCGAGCACGCTCGCCGCATCGCCCTCAACGCGGGGTTGTCCCCTCTGCTGCTGGGCACTGGCCAGCATCCCCTCTACCTCGGCCACACTGTCCGAATCGCCACCGCCGCACAACGCCGCGTCCTGCAAACCATGTACCCCACCTGCGTCGTGCAGGGCTGCGAAGTACCGGGGACGCTGTGCGAGGTCGACCACGTACATGGCTGGGCCCTAGGCAAGAGCCCCACCGACATTGACCGGCTCACCCTCACCTGCGGCTGGCACAACCGCTTCAAACACACCCACCCCGACCGGATCAACATCACTCAAGACCCACAAAGTGGCCGCTACACCTACCGCCTCCACCATCTACTCCACCGCCGAACACCCCTCACCACCGGACGCCCACCACCCCGCCTCCAAGCCGCCTAAACCACCACCCACACCCACCGACAACCAGCCCCACCGCATCACCTCCACCACGTTCCCAACCCCATCGCCACCCGACCACCAGCCCGTACCACCCCGGTGCCCCCTGGCCGTGCGCGCGGGTCTCAGCCACGCTGAGCACCGGCCTCTACCAGCGACGACTTGCCCGCACTGAAAGCCGCCCAGTCTCGACCAAGCTGAGCACCAACTCCCGGCAACCTGAAACCCATGCCCCGCACCTGCCCCCCCCCCCCCGACCGCTCCGTACCCAGACGACCCGGCCGCCCGCACCAGCTCCTACCAGCGACGGCTTGCCCACACTGGGAGCCGATGAGCCTCGACCAAGCTGAGCACCACCCCCCAACACCCCAGGACCCGGAACCTGGATCCCTCGCCGCACTCACCATCCCTGGCCGCTCAACACCCAGACAACCTGACCACCCCGCACTAACCACCCACCAGCCCTACGAGCGACGGCTTGCCCGCACTGGGAGCCGACGAGCCTCGACCAAGCTGAGCACCAACCCCACCCCACCCCGACACCCACCCCAGGCCCCCGGCAACCTGGATCCGTCGCCCCACTCGCCATCACTGGCCGCTCAACAACCTGACCACCTTGCACCGACCGCCCACCACCGGCACAACCCTGGCGGTCGGCCTGCCCGCGATGGCCAGCACGCCTCTTGTCATGACCGACATCGTCCATCCAGCGCTTAGGGCATGTTCAGAAGTGGGTCGCTTGGGTGATCCACTTCTTGAACCAGGCAGTGCTGGAGAACGTCAGCGCGGCCCGGCAAGGGCCGGGGCTGCTCGGCGGCCCGATCGCGTGCGTGGCGATAAGGCTTAGAGCGTGTCTCACGTGGATAGCTTGGCAAGTTTCTTGTAGCAGGTGATGGCGGCTGCCAGGACGAGGAAGGCGTTGAACAGATGGCCGTGGCGTTCGTAGCGGACGGTCAGGCGCCGGTAGCCGAACAGCCAGGCCAAGGTCCGTTCGATCTTCCAGCGATGGCGCCCCAGACGCTCACTGGACTCGATGCCGGCCCGGGCAACGCGCGGCACGATCCCGCGTCTGCGCAGCCAAGCCAAGTGCTCGGCGGAGTTGTAGGCCCTGTCGGCGCGGACCTTGACCGGCCGCCGACGCCGTGGCCCGCGCCGTGACCGGATCGCCGGTAACGCCATCAGCAGCGGCTTGAACGCCCGGCTGTCGTGGACGTTGGCGGCCGAGACCGCGACCACCAGCGGCAGCCCGGCGGCATCGGACAGCACGTGGAGTTTGCTGCCCTTCTTGCCTCGATCGACAGGGTTGGGGCCGGTCAGCGTGCCCCCCTTTTCGCGCGGACGGCGGCGGCGTCCACGATCGCCGCCGCCCAGTCCACCTGCCCCCGCGCCCAGAGCTCGTCCAGCACGGCACGGTGCAGCCGCGGCCACAGCCCCGCCCTGGTCCACGCGGTGAACCGCCGATGCGCCGTCGGCACCTTCACCCCGAACTCACCCGGCAGGTGCCGCCACGCGCACCCGCTGGTCAGCACGTACACAATCGCGGTGAACACCGCCCGATCATCCACCGGCACCGTCCCACCACCCTGCCGACGCGGCGTGAACTCCGGGATCAACGGCTCAACAATCGCCCACAACTCATCCGGCACCAACCGGAGCGCAAGATCCGACGACACGATCACCGATCATGCCGCACCGCCTACCGAATCCACGTGAGACACGCTCTTAGTGGCGATAAGGCTTAGTCGTCCTGGGCCGATCGCTTGTACCCGCGGCGATGCGGAAGCGCGGACACGATCCCGAATCTGCCGACCGGATCGGTAAGCGCAAGTGACGCGGCTCGGTCGACGGACGCCTGCCCAGTTTCGACCCGAGGACTACAAGGCTCCGCACGCGGTCGAGTGTGGCATCAACCGGCTCAAACGCCACCGGGTCGCGGCGACCAGGTACGGCAAGCTCGCCGTCAGGTTCGAGGCCACCCCTTGGTTGCCGTGATCAATGAGTGGTTATGACCGGTGTGGGCCGACCGGCGATGGTGGACGTTCAGCGCGGAGCGACGACGGTGAGGGACAGGCTGATGGGGCAGGACTACATCGCGTTGAAGGCCGAAACCGAGAACGGCGAGCTCATCAGCGAGCCGTCCGAGGACGCCATCTTCGGGCTGATCGTCGAGCTGGCCGGCCCGGACAACACCTTTGTCATCATCGAGCCCGACGAAGACGACCCCGCCTGGTTCGCCTCGGTGTCCCTGCTCGACGACGGCCGATACGAAGTCGAATTCCGCGACCCGCCCCATCGCCGACACCAGCTCAGCACCGACGCCAATCCCGACAAGATCGCCAACGCCGTTACCCACTGGACCACCGAAACAGCCCGCGCCCACGCCAGACTGCGCAACTCCCAGCCCTAATGGACTTCTGAGACATGGCCCAAATGGCGCGGGTCGCTTGCGCGGTCGCGCCTGTGTGCGTCGGCTCAGGGTGCAGGCGGTCATCCCGATCAAGGAAGGCCAGAGGCAGCATTGGCGTAATCGAGGCTCAGCCGAGAGGCTGTCCGCCGAACTTCGACACCGAACGCGACACCGTCGACCGCGAGAGAACGCGTCTACCAGGGCGCCATCGACGTCGCCTCGATCCGCGTCTGGCTCCGAGGCCCGGCCACGTGACTGCCGGACGCGCCTTCAGGGCACCTCGTGGACCACCAGCCGTGACGGCCCCCCGAATGCACATCTCAATGCTTGGACCTCATGGCCACCACTAGCGAAGATGCCCTGCCCGTCAACGTGGACCACCAGAACGTCGTAGCGGTCGATGACTTCGGAGATTCCCCGAGACTGGATGGTGTCCCGCCACGCCTCAACGTTGCGCCCGAACCACTCGGGCAGTCCGCAGGGGCCGGAAACCGCGTCCCAGAAGTCGTCGAGGGTCTCGATCTGTTGCCCCCGCAGGTCGACCAACAGCTCCGTCTCCTCGGCCACCACGGCAGGTTACGGTCTCGGGACCCGCTCAGGCTCGATCAAGATCATGGGGCACGCGCTGGTTCTGGTGGGTGTTCGGTAGCGGTTGCCTGTCTGGGTTCGGCCGGGGTTGACGTCGGCTTAATGGCGTGATGGTGCTTATCATCTGATCAACTCGGAGTTCAGGGAGCGGGTTCTATGTGTGGAGGTGGGTGGGGCCGGCGGGTGCGGGGGTTGGCCTTATTGGTTTGTGTTGTTGCGGTGGCGGTGGCCTTGGGCGTGCCGGGTGGGATGTCCGGGGCGGTGGAGCACAAGAGGCCGAACTTTGTGTTTTTGCTTGCCGATGATCTGGACGGGACGACCATGCCCTACTGGGACGCGTTGCCCAAGACGGCGCGGCTCGTCCGTGATCGGGGTCTGACGTTCTCCAACGCGTTCGTGCCGATCTCTCTGTGCTGCCCTGCGCGTGCGGCCATCCTGACGGGCAAGTACGGGCACAACTCCGGGGTCCTCACCAATGCCGGTGACCAGGGCGGATGGCCTACGTTCGTGCGCAACGGCAATGAGGAGCGGACGTTCGCGAAAGGGCTGGCCGATGGTGGGTACCGGACGGCGCTGGTCGGCAAATACCTGAACCGTTACGAGGATCGGCCAGGGCATGTCCCGCCGGGCTGGACGGAATGGTACGGCGCCGCCGACAAGAATTTCTACAACGGTTATGACTACGTGCTGAACGAGAACGGGACGCTCGTCCGGTACGGGTCGAAGGAGTCGGATTACTCGACCGATGTCGTGGCCCGTAAGTCCGTCGAGTTCATCGAGCGGGCGGCCGCGTCCGGCGAGCCGTTCATGCTGTACGCCTCGCCGACCGCGCCGCACCTGGGGCTCAAGCCGCCGAGCCGTTACCGCGACCATCCCTGGGCCGATGCCCGGGCGCCCGAACGGCCCAATTTCCAGGAGCGGGACGTCTCCGACAAGCCCGCCTGGCTGCGCAAGTCCGCGGAGGCACGGTCCAAGGCGGTCGACGAGCTCAACGACGCCGACTATCGCGACCGCATGGGGGCGCTGATGGCCTTCGACGACATGGTCGGGGACATCGTCGGCGCGTTGCGGGCGACCGGGCGGCTCGACGACACCTATCTGGTGTTCGTCTCTGACAATGGTTACAACCTCGGTGCCCACCGGCTCCTGGACAAGCAGGCGCCCTACGAGGAGTCCATCCGTGTGCCGATGGCCATCGCCGGGCCAGGTATCCGCAAGGGCGTCGATCGGCGCACCGTGCTGAACATCGACTTCGCTCCTACATTTCTCGACCTCGCGGGGCGGCCCGTTCCCGCCGACATGGACGGCCGCTCGCTGCGGCCCCTTCTGACCGGGTCCGCGCCGCCTCCGAAGGGGTGGCGGAGTGACTTCCTCGTCCAGTACGTCGGCACGCCTGGTCTGGGGATCGCTCAGGAGAGGCCGCCCGGCCCGGTGGGGCGGCGCGCCGACGAGGGGTTCGACCTGCCCAGTTTCCTAGGCGTGCGCACCGGGCGGTATCTGTACGTGCGCTGGTACGCCGCCGACGACCGGCCGCACGAATACGAGCTCTACGACCTCAAGAAGGACCCTTATCAGTTGCGTAATCTCCTGGCGACGAGCGAGGGACGGGAGCATTACGCGCGGTTGGTCAGGAAGCTGGACGACCGGATGCGTGCCCTTTCGGTCTGTACGGGTGGGGGATGCCGGTCTTGATCGTTTAAGGGGTCCGGGACGGTCAGCGGGTGCGTTGGTGGGTGGTGACCAGGATGCCGTCACCGAACGTCTTTGGTTCGGTGAGGGCCCATGCGCTCTTGTCGGGTGTTTCCGCCCAGAGCCTGCGGCCGTGGCCGAGGATCACGGGGAACCACATGAGGCGGATCTCGTCGACCAGATCGCGCGCGAGCAGGCCCTGGACGAGTTGAATGCTGCCGGGCACGGAGATCTCACCGTCGACGTCCTGTTTCAGCCGGGTGATCTCGTCGGTCAGGTCGCCTGGGAGGACCTTTGTGTTCTGCCATTCGGGGTTGGTGAGCGTGCTGGAGACGACGTATTTCGGCATGCCGTTGTACTTGTCGGCGAGTTCGCCCTCGTATCCCGGCCATGCGGAGGCGAAGCCCTCGTAGGTGGTACGGCCCAGCAGCAGCGCCTCGGCCGCGAGGGCCTCGTCGGTCTTGAACTGCTCGCCGTCCGGGCCGCGGTCGAACTCGAAGCTCCAGTTCGGATATTTGAAATCCTCGCCGCCGGGTGCCTCGACGACGCCGTCCATGGAGATGAACTCGGTCACGACGATCTTTCCCATGTCAGGCTCCCTTGGTGAATTCGGCCAGCACGGGCGCGAGGACGTCCGCGGTCGTGCTGTGGTTCTCGCCCGGGATCGCCCTCAACGTGGCGGTCGGCAGGTGGTCGGCCACCGCTTTCGCACCGGCGGCCAGGGCGGGCCAGGTTTCGTCGCCGTGGAGCACGAGTGCGGGCACGTGGACCTTGTCCCACAGGCCGGTGCGGAGCGGCCGGCCGGACATGGTGTCTCCGACGATCCGTCCGTCGTAGGCGATCGTCGGCGCGATCGCTTCGAGTCCCGGCCAGAAGTCGCTCTCGCGCATTTCGGCGACGGCGTCTTCGGGCACTCCCGCGGCGGCGGTCATGAACAGTGCGACGGCGTCCCCGGGACGGCCCTCGGCGACGGCCGCGTCGAGCCGCTCGACATAGTCGGCTGGAAGCGGCGGGCGGACGTCGCCGACGACGACCGGCGGCTCCCACAGGACCAGGCGCGCGATGGGGGCGCCGGCCTGCGCCGCGTGGAGCGCGAGAAGCGCCCCGGACGACCAGCCGAACACGGTCGCCGGGCCGCCGCCGCCCGCCTGCTCGATGATCGCGGCGAGATCCTCGATCTCGCGTTCGACCGCGTAGGGGGCGGTGTCCCCGCTCTCGCCGCGCCCCCGGCGGTCATAGCTGATCACCTGGAACTCGCCGGCGAGCAGCTCCGCGGTCTGGGCGTTCTCGGGGGTCGTGGCGCGGTGGGCGGTCGCGCCGTCGATCAGGACGATCGGGTCGCCGCCGCCCCAGGCGGTGTAGGCGATGGCGGTGCCGTCGGCCGAGGTGACGGTGCCCTGGGACATCGGGTCACACCCTTCTCGTGGTCGGAGCCGCGCTGCGATCAACGCGATGGCGCCAACCCTAGAAACGTGTGTCGCCCTCGATCTTGTACAGGAGCGACAGGGGCCCGTCGCCGTCGTCCGGGCGCCGCAGCCGCGTCGCCGTCCGGCCGATGAACCGGCGCAGCGACCGCGCCAGATGCGGCTGGTCGAAGTAGCCGAGCCGGTGGACGACATCGAGAGGCGGCACGCCTTCGGCGAGGAGCACGGCGGCGTGCCGGGCGCGGTCGATCTGCCGGATCCCGCCTTGGGTCAGGCCCGTCGCGGACACGACGCGCCGCTGCACGGAACGGGCCCCGACCTTGGCGATGCCGCCCCACACGACCTCGTCGACGAGCGGGTCGCGGGTGAGCACGCCCGCGCGGACGAGCCGGTCGACGAAGTCCTCCGCGCTCTCGAAGCCGGGGATCTCCCATTCCTCGCTCCGCAGGACGAACCTGCGCTCGTCGGCGTACGGGCTCTCCAGTTCGGCGTCGACGAGCCGGCCGATGGGCAGGTGCGGCATCGACGTCCCGTGCGCGAACGTGATCCCGAACGCCTCCGAGTCGCCGTCGATCCGCGCGGTCGACGCGGTCGTCTCCGGTCCCCGCAGGGCGGCGTGCGGGGTGCCCTCGAACTCCCAGAAGACGAGCTCCCAGTTCGATGTCGCGACGGAGGTCAGGGTCTCCTGCCCGCTTGTACGTCCGCGCCAGACGCGCGCGATGTACGGCGAGTCGGAACCGCGATGGTCGCTTTCGATCGGCATTGCCCCGCCCCTTCTTTCCGACGCCGATGCTATTCGAGCGGCCGTCAGCGGTTCGGTTTCCGGGCCTCGCGGGCGCGTTTCTCCTCGTCCTCCAGAAGTGGGCCGACGCGGAACGGGACCTGGTGGGTGAGGACGATCGAGGTGATGCTGCGGCGGACGCCGGGGCAGGCGAGGATCGAGTCGATCACCTCGTGGAGCTGCTTGCCGTTCGGGGCGACGGCACGGACCAGGAGGTCGCCCTGACCGGTGATGCCGAGAACCTCCAGGACGCGTGGGATCGCCGACAGCGCGGCGGCGGCCTCGCGGATGCGCCCCTGGGCGACTTCGAGTGTGACGAACGCGGTCAGCTCGAAGCCGAGCGCGCCGAGGTCGACCTCGCGGCCCCGGTGCCCGATGACGCCCTCGCGTTCGAGCCTCTCGACGCGGGCGTGGGCGGTGTTGCGGGCGATGCCCAGCTTGGCGGCCAGCTCGGTGACGCCGATGCGGGGCTGCTCGACGAGGCGGCGCAGTATCCGCAGGTCGAGAAGGGTGGTGCGGGTCACAATGCTCAGCTCCGGCGAAGGCGGTCGGTCTGGTTTGAGCAATCTGCTCAAGTATCGTTCTCTCATCTTGCACACTGCTCAGCGGGGCGGCTCAATGCAGGAATGAGCACCACCGTTTCCGCGATCCGTGACCGGCTCGAACTGGAGCGGGGGCGGATCGCGATCGGCGGCGTCCACGCGCTCGTCCGGCTGCTGCTCGACCAGCGGCGCGCGGACGCGCGGCGGGGATGGGCGACCGCCGGTTTCGTGTCCGGGTACCGGGGGTCGCCGCTGGGCGGGCTCGACCAGCAGTTGATGCGGGAAGCGCGGCTCCTGGAGGGCAACGACATCCGGTTCGTGCCGGGGGTGAACGAGGAGCTGGCGGCGACAGCCGTTTATGGGTCGCAGCTTGTGGAGCATCTGCCGGGGCCTCGGTACGAGGGTGTTTTCGGGCTCTGGTACGGGAAGGCGCCGGGTGTCGACCGGTCGCTGGACGCGTTCAAGCACGCGAACTGGCTCGGGACGTCCGAGCGGGGCGGGGTGCTCGCGGTGGTGGGCGACGATCCGTCCGCCAAGTCGTCGACGCTGCCGTCGGCGACAGAGGGTGCGCTGGCGGAGGCGTTCATGCCGGTGCTCGTGCCCGCGTCGGTCGGGGACCTGCTGCGGCTGGGCCGGCACGGGTTCGAGATGTCGCGGTTCAGCGGCGCCTGGACGGGTTTCAAGGTCGTGACCGATGTCGCCGACTCGCACGAGATCGTCGACGTGGCGCCGGTGCCGGGCCCCGTGCTTCCCGAGTTCGAGTGGCGGGGGCGTCCGTGGCGGCCGACGCGCAGGCCGGGCGTCGACCTGAAGGACACGACCTCGCTGGAGGCGGAGGTCCTGGAGGGCCGGTTGCGGGCCGCGGCGGCGTACGTCTCGGCGAACGGGCTCGACCGGATCGAGGGCGCCGCCCGGGACGCGTCCCTCGGGCTGGTCGCCAGTGGGCGAACGTATCTGGAGCTGCGCGAAGCGCTCGACCGTCTGGGGTTGGACGAGGCGGCGCTGGCCCGGCGGGGTGTCCGGCTGCTGCGGCTCGCGATGATCTATCCGCTGGACGGCGCGAAGGTGCGGGAGTTCGCGCGCGGGCTCCGCGAGATCGTCGTGGTGGAGGAGAAGCGCGCGTTCGTCGAGACGCAGATCAGGGACGTCCTGTACGAGGTGGACGAGCGTCCGGTCGTGTACGGGAAGGCCGGGCTCGGTGGGGCCGGGCTCGGTGGGGCCGGGCTCATTCCCGCGGACGGCGGGCTCGACGCGGACAGGATCGTCAAGGTCCTGGCCCGGTTCCTCGCCGAACGTGTAGGGGCGGAGCATGTCGATCTGCGCGATCCGGTGCTGCGGCCGCGGAAACCGGCGGTGAACCTGCTCGCGCCCGCGCGGACGCCGTTCTTCTGCTCGGGCTGCCCGCACAACCGGTCCACGGTCGTCCCGGACGGGTCGATCGCGGCGAGCGGCATCGGCTGCCATGTCATGACCGTGTTCACCGACCGCAGCATCGGCACGACGCAGATGGGCGGCGAGGGCGTGATGTGGGTCGGGGCCGCGCCGTTCAGCGACACCGGGCACATGTTCCAGAACCTCGGCGACGGGACGTTCTTCCACTCGGGCAGCCTCGCCGTCCGGCAGGCTGTCGCGGCGGGCACCGACATCACCTTCAAACTCCTCTACAACGCGGCCGTGGCGATGACGGGCGGGCAGGACGCCGACGGCGGTTCCGACCCAGCGGCGATCACCCGGATGCTGCACGCGGAGGGCGTCGCGAAGATCGTCGTGGTGGCGGACGATCCGTCCCGCTACCCGCGCGGCACGCGGTGGGCGCCCGGCGTCCGGGTCCGGCACCGTGACGATCTCGACGCCGTCCAGCGGGAGCTGCGCGAGGTGCCGGGCGTGACCGTGCTGCTGTACGACCAGGCGTGCGCGGCGGAGACGCGGCGCAAGCGCAAGCGCGGGCTCGTCCCCGACCCGCAGACCCGCGTGCTGATCAACGAGGCGGTGTGCGAGGGCTGCGGCGACTGCGGCGCGAAGTCGAACTGCCTGAGCGTGGAGCCGGTCGAGACGGAGTTCGGACGCAAGACGCAGATCAACCAGACGTCCTGCAACAAGGACTACTCGTGCGTCGACGGCGACTGCCCGTCGTTCGTCACGGTGATCCCGGGTGAGCGGAAGGCCCGCCAGGCGCCGCCGGAGATCGGCGCACTGGCCGAGCCTGACGCCCGGCCGCGGTCGGCGGACGTCCTGCTCGTCGGCATCGGCGGAACCGGTGTCGTGACGGTCAACCAGGTCCTGGCCATGGCCGCGCTCATCGACGGGCGCCACGCCCGCGCACTCGACCAGACCGGGCTGAGCCAGAAGGCCGGCGCGGTGGTCTCACACCTGCGGATCGGTGACGCCCACCGGGACCGTCCGGGGATGGTCGGCGCGGGCGGCGCCGACGCCTACCTGGTGTTCGACTCGCTGGCGGGGACGTCCGAGCCGAACCTGCGCCGCTGCGCGCCGGGCCGCACCGCCGCGATCGTGTCGACCAGCGAGGTCCCGACCGGACGGATGATCACCGATACCGCGGCGTCGCTGCCACCGGCGGCGTCACTCGTGGCGCGGATCGCCGACCGGACGGACGCGGACCGTCTCGTCGCGCTCGACGCCCTCGGCCTCGCGGAACGCTGGTTCGGGAGCACGACCACCGCCAACTTCGTCGTGGTCGGCGCCGCGTACCAGTCGGGGCTGCTGCCGCTGTCGGCGGACGCGATCGAGGAGGCGCTGGCGCTGAACGGCGTCCAGGTGGAGGCGAACGTCCAGGCGTTCCGCGCGGGCCGGCGGCTCGTCCTCGAACCGGACTGGGCGGCGGCGGCCGAGCCCTCGGCTTCTCCGGAGGCCCCGCGTTCCCGTCCTTTGGACGACACGGCGCCTGCGGCGATGAGCCTGGTCGAGGCGTCGGGCGCGGACGGCGAGTTGCTCCGCGTCCTGCGGGTCCGCGTCCCCGATCTCGCCGCGTACCAGAACCTCGCGCTGGCGGAGCGGTACTTGGACGCCGTCATGCGCGTCGCGGAGTCCGAGCGCGCCTTCGGTGCGGACGGGCAGCGGCTCGCCTTGGCCGTCGCGCGGAATCTCCACAAGCTGATGGCCTACAAGGACGAGTACGAGGTGGCCCGCCTTCATCTCGACCCCGCGCTGGCGCGGGACGTCGAGGAGCGGTTCGGGGCGGGCGCGTCCGTCCGGTACATGCTGCACCCGCCGATCCTGCGGGCGTTCGGGATGGACAGGAAGATCGCGCTCGGCCGGACGGCACGGCCCGCGTTCCACGCGCTGCGCGCGATGCGGCGGCTGCGCGGCACGCCCCTCGACCCGTTCGGCATGACGGCGCAGCGCCGCGCCGAGCGCCGCCTTGTCATCGGCTATGTGGCCGTCGTGAACGAGCTGGTCGCCGGGCTGAAGGACGGCGCCGCCGGGCAGGCCGAACACGACCTCGCCGTCCGGATCGCGGAGTTGCCCGACATGGTCCGCGGCTACGAGGACGTCAAGACCGCGAACATCGTCCGCTACGAGGAGCGGCTCCGCGAACTGCTGGCCGCGTGGCGCGCGGAACGCTCCGCCGCGGCCGCCGTCTGACGCGCCCCTAGCAGGACGCGTCCCAGGAAGACGCGCCCTAGGAGACCGTGTTGGAGAGCGCGCCGACCAGGGCGATGAGGACGAGCTGCAAGGCGAGGACCTTGGCCAGGGCGCGCGGGGCGAGACGGCGTTCGTAGCACCACTCGGCCAGGGTCTTGAGCTGGTCGGTCAGGTTGGTGCGGGGTGCGGAGTGCCGCGACGGGACGCCCCGGAACGTGTCCGGCGGGGGCGCGGGCCGCTCCTCGATGGGACGCAGCAGGACGCTCGTCACCGCGCGGGTCGGGACGATCATCTGGTCCCAGTGCAGGGCGTCCAGCGGGAGCGGTTTCCCGTGCCCGTCGAGCTGGAAGATCGGCCCGTACAGGACGATGAAGCGGACACCGTGGCCGCGGCCGGCGGCGCATTCCTCGCCCAGCATTCCGCGAAAGGTCTGGCCGCTGTTCAGCGTGATTTCCAGTTCGATGTCGCGGTCGGAGTAGTCGGCGCGTGCGGCGATCGACATGCGGGACGTGGGCGGGAATGGGCCGGGACGGTTCTCCAGCCGAATCATGACAACTGCCGCAAATGCGGACAAAGTCAGGGAAAAACCAAGAAAGCAGGTGACAGACCAGGCCGCGACCAGCGGCGAGCGCAGCGCCGCGGCGTTCTCGTCGAGCAGGGGACGCAGGCTCAGCTGCGAGTCCTGCCCGAGCAGGCCGAGGACCATCAGCGTACCGGCGGTGATCAGCGTACCGGCGATGGCCCCGCGGGCGAAGCGCGGGCCGGTGCTTCCCATGCTTCCCGGACGACCCCGCTCCCGGCCACCGCGGATCAGATCGAAATGCAGGCCCGGAATCGCCGCCAAGGCCAGGAGAACGATAGGAACGACTACGGAAACTTCGGTCATCGTCACCCCTGCCCGCTTGGGGTCCATGAGCCACAAATCTTCCCAGTTACCCCCTGGAATCTCAACATCACCTCCTGATGGCTTCTTGTCGTACTTCCAGGCCAAAGGTCCGGTCAGTGTTCTTTGCCGAGTTTTCACCGGCCGGTCGAACCCGGCCGCCCGGACGGCGCGTATCAGCGGGTACGCCGGGGACCACGCCCGGCCGGGAAGCGCGACAAGGGTTGGTTCGAGTGGAATCGGGCTTGCGGCTGACGGAGCGTTACCGCCTCCTGGAGCGCCTCGACTCGTCCACGAACAGGCTTTCTCGAACCCGCCGCACCAGCCGTGTAGGCCGGGTCTCGCGTGTCCGGGGTGACGGCGGCGGGGTGATGGAGGTCTGGCGGGCCTGGGACGAGTTGCTCGGGCGTCCCGTCGCGGTGAAGCTGCCGGCGTCCACGCGCATCGATCTTCGGCGCGCGTTCCAGGAGGGCGTCAACCGGGCCGCCGGTCTCTCGCATCCGGCGCTGGAGACGGTCTACGACAGCGATCAGACGCATGACGCGTCCGGGCGTCCCGTGCCCTACGTCGTGACCGAGTTCCTGGACGGCGAGACGCTCACCGAAAGGCTGCGGCGTGGCCCGCTCACCGCGTCCGAGACCGCCGGCGTCTGCGCGCGGATCGCCGGAGCGCTGGACGCCGCGCACAAGGCCGGAACGGCGCACGGTGACCTGACCCCGGACAGGGTCCTGCTCGTCGGCGGTGCTGTGGACGACGTGAAGGTCATCGACACCGGCATCGGCGTTCTGGCCCGGCCTGCCGGTGCCGGCGCCGAGGCCGAGGCGGCCGATGTGCGTGCGCTCGGCGCCGTCATCTCCGCCTGCCTGCCCACCGGGACGTCCGGGAGGCCGTCCGAGCTGGCCGCCATCGCCGCGCGCTGCCGGGGCGCGACCGTCGTGGACGGGCCGTCCGCGAGGGAGATCGCCGGTCTCCTCAACCAGAACGACGGACCGTCGAACGCGGTGTTCACGCCACGGAAGGGCCTGGCCGGCGGCCCCGCGCGAGGGGTCGTACCGGCCCGCGACCACCGGACGAAGGCCATGCGCCCGCTCCCGCCCCCGCGACGCCGCGACGCGGGCGTCCGGCTGGCGGCGGTCCTCGCCCTCGTGGTCGCCATCCCCGTCACCGCCGCCGTCGCGATGCTCGCTTCCGCGCCGCGCTCCCCCGGCGCGGTGCCGCCGCCGTCCCCGGCGAGCACCGCCGTGCGCGATGTGACCGACGCGCTCGGACGGCTGCGCCCGATCGTGAGCCGCGGCTACACCTCGGGCGAGATCCGGTCCGACGCCGCCATCGACCTCAACAACCTGATCGCGGAACTGGAGGACGACCTCGCCCCCGGCCGGAACCGCGAGGTGAACCGGCGCGACGTGAACCGGCGGATCGCGCTGCTGCGAAGCAAGATCGTCGTCCGGCAGCGGGAGCGCGCCCTGTCCCGGGACGTCGCGGTCGAGCTGAACCGCGTCCTCGCGACGATCCAGACCTGACAGGAGGGACCGCGTCTGGATCGATCAGACGCAGCCCTCGAACTGGGGGATCTCGATGATCGACAGGTCCATGCCCGAGCCGTCGAACCATTTGTGCATCAGCTTGGCGGCCGTCCCGTCCTGGTACATCTGGGTGATGGCGCGGTTGAGCGCCTCGCAGCCGTCCGGGTCGCCCTTCTGGATTCCGATCCCGGTGTTCTGCTCGCTGATCCGCGCGTTCACCAACCGGAACCCGCTGCCCTCACGCCGGATGAGGCCCGCCAGGATCACGTCGTTGGTGGTGATGGCGTCCACCCGGCGCTCCTTGATCATGGACATGCACTCGTCGTAGTCCTTGGCCTGGACGATCCGCGCCGTCATCCCGTTGATGGCCAGCAGCCGCTTCGTCGGATCCGCTCCCTCGACCGCGCAGAACCTGCGTCCCTTGAGATCGCGGACGCCCTTCACGCCGCGCTCGTCGGCGCGCACCAGGACGTCCTGGTTCGACATGTAGTACGGCCCGGCGTACGCGATCTGCGTCTTGCGATCAGGCGTGACCGACAGCGTCGCGAGGACCATGTCGGCGCGGCCCGACGTCAGGATCGTTATGCGCTCGGACGCCAGCGCCTGAACGAACCGGACCTTCTTCTCGAGCCGGTCCGCCACGTACCGGGCGACGTCGATGTCGAAGCCCTCGAACCGCCCGTCCGGCTGCCGCAGCCCGAGCCCGGGCAGGTCCGGCCGGACCCCGACCACCAGCGTCGACTTGTCGAGGAGCGACTCCTCTCCGCCCTGCCCGCACGCCGTCAGCAATCCGGCCGCGAGGGCGCCCGCGGCCAGAATCCGGGAAACCCCAAACGCACCCATTACGGCACCTCACAATCCCCAGCCCAGGCATTGCGGGCGCAACCCAACCATTTCGCGGAATCCTTCACGGCGTAACCATAATCGCCGGACGGCCACCCGGGTGACCGGGGCGCGCGGAGGAGCGGCGGCGGGCCGTCCATGCACCGGTCCACCTGCCCGGATATGCGAAGTGAAGTACGATCGCAGCACCGGAAGCTGGACGTTCGCGTCCATGGAACGGAGCCCCGTGCAGAAACTAACCCAGGAGGACTTCGCCGCTCTGCTGGCCTTCCGCACCGGGCTGCGGCGCTACCTGCGCTGGAGCGAGGGGGCGGCGCGAGCGGCGGGCCTCACACCCGCGCAGCACCAGTTGCTGCTGGCCGTGAAGGGTCACGGTCCCGACCGGCGCCCGACCATCGGGAACCTGGCCGAATACCTGCTCCTGCGCCATCACAGCACCGTCGAGCTCGTCAACCGGGCGGAGACGGCGGGCCTGGTCACGCGGGAACGCGACGCGGACGACAACCGGGTGATCCGGGTGCGGCTGACGCCCGCGGCCGACCGCGTCCTGGCCGAGCTGACGGCCATGCACCTGGCCGAGCTGCGCAGGCTCGCGCCGATCCTGGACGGGTTGAACGCCGAGCTGAAGTCCCTGGAGTCCAAGCCCGGCGACTGAGCGACGCCCACGTCCGCCCACGTCCGCCCACGTCCGCCCACGTCCGCCCACGTCCGCGAACGTTCGCGGACGTCCGCGAACGTCACAACAGGCACCCCCTCCGGATGGGGTGCCTGTTGTGCTTCGGGGCGTCCGGGCGAACCGGGCCGTCGGGTCCGGGTCAAGGCTTCGACCGGTGCCCCGGGCTGTGGCGCGTCAACGCGCGGTAGATGTCAAGGCGGGGTCATGGGGTGCCGGCGACCACTTCCGTTTCTGTCTCGGGGACGGTGGGCGAGGACGGCCTGGGCCGGCGCGGGGTCATGCCAAGGGCGGCGATCGCGGCGATCACCATGAACCCGGCGACCATCAGCCAGGCGTTCACGTATCCGTTGTGCGCGTCGGGGTAGCCGTGCGGGGTGCCGAGGACGGCGACGGCGAGGCTGACACCGAGGACGGTCCCGATCTGGCGGCTCATGTTCACCACGGCGCTGCCGGTGGCGTAGCGGTGGGACGGCAGTTCGACGGCGGCGGCGGACAGGATGGTGGGGAGGGCGAGGCCGACGCCCGTCCCGCCGATGAGCCAGCCCGGCAGCAGCTCGGAGGTGTAGGCCGGTGCCGGGCCGAGACTCATCGCGATCATGACGACGCCGAACGCGCAGAGCATGCACCCGACGGCGGTGATCAGACCGACGGGGACCCGCGCGGCGGCGAGCCGTCCGGCGACGACCGCCATGATCGGGACCATCAGCGGGCCGGGCGCGACGGCGAGCCCGGTCCTGATGGGCGAGTAGTGCCAGATCTGCTGCATCCAGAGGACGCCGAGCAGGAGGTTGGCGGCGAACGCGACGGAGAACAGCAGGATCGCCGCGTTCGACCAGGCGAAGCTGCGGACGGCCAGGAGGGCCGGTTCGATCACCGGTGCCGGGTGGCGCAGGGAGCGGAGCCAGAACCAGGCGAGGCCGAGGAGCGCCACGGCGATGACGACCGCGATCCGGTCCGACGGCCAGTCGTTGATCTTCACGAGGCCGAGGGCGAGGAGCGCCGTCGCGAGGGTGAGCACCGCCGTGCCCGCCAGGTCGGGGACGCGGGCCGCGGCTCCTTCGCCTGAGCCGAGGTCCGCGGCGCCTTCGCCGGATCCCGAGGCGGCGCGGGAGCCGGGGACGAGGAAGATCGCGAGCAGCGTCACGGCGATCCCGATCGGGATGTTGACCTCGAAGACCCAGCGCCAGGAGACGTCCACCAGGACGCCGCCGACGGCGGGCCCGGCCGCGGCGGCGAGCGCGGCGGACGCGGACCAGATCCGTACCGCGCCCGCCCGGCGCGCGGGCGGGTACGCCGACAGCAGGAGCCCGAGGCTGGTCGGGATGAGCGCGGCCGCGCCGGCGGCCTGGACGACGCGGAAGGCGACCAGCCACCACAGGGACGGCGCGACGGCGCACGCCTGCGAGGCGAGGGTGAAGACGACGAGCCCGGCGATGAGCCCGGGCTTGCGGCCGTAGCGGTCGGCGAGCCGTCCGAGCGGGACGAGCAGCGCGGCGAACACGATCGCGTAGCCGTTCAGCACCCAGGACAGATCCGCCATGGACCGGCCGGCGAAGTCCCGGCCGATGTCGTCGAACGCGACGTTGACGATGAACAGGTCGAGGCCCGCCATGAAGGAGGCGACGGAGAGCACCGCGAGCACCGGACCGAGCCGGCGCGGCTTGTGGGGGTCATGGCGTACCTGACTTTGTTCCACCATAGTCAGGGAGGCTAGCGAGCCTGCTGACTTTGGTCAAGCAAAGTCAGCAGGTTTATAGTGGGCGGGTGACAATCGCACTTGAGGGGCACTTCGCCGACCGTGACAGCTGGTCGATGCAGAACTGCCCGGTCGCGAGGACCCTGGCCGCGCTCGGCCCGCCGTCGGCGGTGCTCGTGCTCAGCGAGGCGTACTTCGGGACCAACCGGTTCGGCGACTTCGTCCGCAATCTCGAAATGACCGAATCGGCCGTCACGGCACGCCTGCGTCACCTCGTCGACGCCGGGCTGCTCAGCCGGGAGCCGTACCAGGAACCGGGGCAGCGCACGCGCTACGAGTACCACCTGACGAAGATGGGCCTGGACCTCGCGCCGACCCTCGTCGGGCTCATGGAATGGGGCGAGACCTACCTGCCCGGCGACGAGGGCCGCCAGGTCATGCTCACGCACGCCGGCTGCGGCGAGGCCGTGACGTCGCAGGTCAGATGCGCCGACGGCCATGACGTCGCGGTGGACGAGATCATCATGCGCCCGCCCCAGCCCGAGGAACCCGGAGAGCCCGGTGAACCCGGAGAGCCCGGGAGGTCCGAAGAAGGGGAATGACCCCTCGGCCGGATACGGCGGCTAGGGGCGGTGGGCGGTGCCGCCGGCCAGGCGGAGCGCGTGCTCGACCAGCGACACCAGCACCTGCTTCGCCGACACCGTGTGGCGCGCGTCGCAGAGCATGACGGGCACGTGCGCGTCGATGGCCAGCGCCGTCCGGATCTCGGGCGGGTCATAGTGCTCGGCGTCGTCGAAGCAGTTGACGGCGACGATGAACGGGGTGCCTTTCTGCTCGAAGTAGTCGATCGAGGCGAAGCTCGCCCCCAGCCGCCGCGTGTCCGCGAGGACGACCGCGCCGAGCGCGCCGCGCGACAGCTCGTTCCACATGAACCAGAACCGTTCCTGGCCCGGCGTGCCGAACAGGTAGATGGCGACGCCGTCGCGCAGGGTGATGCGGCCGAAGTCCATCGCCACGGTGGTGGTCGTCTTGGCGGCCACGCCGTCGAGGTCGTCGACACCGGCACCGACGTCGGTCAGCGCCTCCTCCGTCCGCAGCGGACGGATCTCGCTGACCGCTCCGACGAGCGTCGTCTTCCCGACGCCGAACCCGCCGGCGACGAGTATCTTCAACGCGACGCGCGGCCCGTCCGCCCTCTCGTCGTGTTCTTCGTGATCGTCGTGGTCGTCGGGCGCGTTCCCCGCGCTTGGCGGGGAGTCAGAGCGCGCGGAGTTCATCGAGCACCCTCCTGAGCAGGTTCGGATCGGCGTGCGGCCTGTCGGCGTACGGCCCGGGCGCGTACGGCGAGCCCCCGGTCGGCGGGCCGGCGGTGAGGGGGCCGGTGGTAGGCGAGTCGGACGGGACGGACCAGCGCTGGACGTCCAGCAGGCCCGAGTCGAGCAGGTCACCGGTCAGGACGCGGATCACGCCGAGCGGCAGGTCCAGGTCCGAGGCGAGGTCGGCGAGCGCGTACGGGCGCCGGCACAGCGCCAGCATCCGGCGCTGCTGGCGGGACAGCCGGCCGGGCTCGGCGGGCCGCCGTCCGGTCGCGACGAGGATCGTCACGATGTCGAGGGGCTCACCGTTCGCGCGGGTGCGGCCGCGGGTCATCGCGTAGGGGCGGACGATGGGTCCGGCGGCGGCGTCCAGCCACCGTTCCCTGCCCGGCGCCCCATGGTCGGGGACGCCGTGGTCAGGGAAGCCGTGGTCGGGGACGCCGTGCTCGGGGAGTCCGGGCGCGTCGCCGGGGTCCATCGCGGGTCACCTGGTTCCCGGGCCGGGCCCGCTCTGCCTGAGGCCCGTGGACAGCTGCCGGCCGACGCGCTTGACCAGCATCGTCATCTCGTAGGCGACGAGCCCGGCGTTCGCGCCGACCTCGCTGAGCAGGGCCAGGCAGCTGTTGGCGCCCGCGGGGACGACGAAGAACAGCCCGTCGTCCATCTCGATGAGCGTCTGCCGGATCTCGCCGGAGGCGAGCTGCTCCCTCGCCCCGGACGCGAGGCTCTGGAACCCGGCGGCGAGCGCCGCCAGGTATTCGCCATCCTCGCGGCCGACACCGCGCGACTTGCCCATGACGAGCCCGTCCCGCGACAGCACGACGACCTTGCGGACCTGCGGCACGCGGTCGACGAGATCGTCGAGGAGGAAGTTCAGCTCGGTCGCGACTCCCTGCCGGATCATGATGTTCCCTCCATGTCGTCGACGGGTCCCTCGTCGTCGTCCCTGCCGCGCAGCCAGCCCGCCTGCAACGAGGCGAACAGGTCACGCGACGCCTCCGCCGAGCGGTCCTCGCCGATACCCGGTTCGGGTTCGGCGGGGGCGGATCCGGCGCCGCCGCGCAGCTGCGGGGCCAGGTTGCCGCCGCGGACGCGTCGTGGCAGCGGGGTCCGTCCGCCGTTGCCCGCCTGGGCCTGGGCCTGGGCCTCGCCGAAGGTCGGGGTCCCGTAGGGCGGGGTCTCGTGCGGTGACTGCGCGTACGACGGCGACGGCGGGGTCTCGTACGACGGCGGGGTCTCGTACCGTTCGTACGAGGGCCGGTCCTCGTTGGACGGCGGCGCGCTGAACCCCGCCGTCGCGTCGTACTCCGGCTGGTCCGCGAGGGAGGCCGGGGCATCGGGCGATGTGGTGTCGTAGGTCGGTGCGTTGAGCAGTGCCGTGGACCCCGGCGCGGCCGGTGTGGGCCACGGCTTCAGCGCCCCGTTCACCAACGACGGTTCGCTTCTCTGTCCGGGGGCGGACGTGGGGGGCGCCTGTTCGTCCTCGGGCTGGTCGACGTCCACGATGAGCTCGCGGGGGATCAGCACGACCGCGCTGACGCCCCCGTACAGCGACGGCTGGAGGGCGACGCGGATGCCGTGCCGGCCTGCGAGGCGGGCGACGACGAACAGGCCGAGGCGGTCGGTGACGGCGAGGTCGAACTCGGGCGGCCGCGACAGCCGCAGGTTCAGCGCGTCGAGCTCGGACTGGTCGAGGCCGATGCCGCGGTCGATGACGTCGACGGCGAACCCGTTGGCGCCCATCTCGCCGCGGACGAGCACCTCGGTCGGCGCGGGCGAGAACACCGTGGCGTTCTCGATCAGCTCGGCGAGCAGATGGATGATGTCGGCGACGGCCTCGCCGATCACCGCGGCCTGTCCGGTCACGACGACGACCTCGACGCGCGTGTAGTCCTCGACCTCGGAGACGGCGGCGCGCAGCACGTCCTCGACGTGCACGGGCCTGCTCCAGCCGCGGCCCGGGGACGTCCCGGACAGGATGACCAGGCCCTCCGCGTGGCGCCGCATCCGGGTGGTGAGATGGTCGAGGCGGAACAGGTCTTCGAGCGCCTTCGGGTCGGACGCGCCGCGCTCCATCTCGTCCAGCATGCGGAGCTGGCGGTGCAGCAGCGACTGGCTGCGCCACGCGACGTTAAGGAACACGCGGCTGATGCCCTGCCGCAGGTACGCCTCGCGGACGGCGGTGTCGATGGCGGTGTGCTGCACCTTCGTGAACGCGTCGCCGACGCTGGCGACCTCCTTGGTCCCGCCGCGGTCCAGGAGCCCGAGGAGCGGCGGCGCCTCCGCGTCCACGTCGACCTCCTCGCCGCGGCGCAGCCGGGCCACGACCGCGGGCAGCCGGTCCTCGGCGAGGTGCAGCGCGGCGCGTTGCAGCCCGCGCAGCTCGCGGGACAGGCTCCGGGCCGCCAGCAGCGACAGCACGATCGACGCGACCACGGCGAGCAGCCCGAACCCGCCCGCGAGGACGAGCCGCATGACGATCCGCTCACCGATCGGCTTGGCCATCTCGTTGAGCGCCAGGCTCGCCTGCGTGACGCGCTGCGCCCACGCCTGCGACAGCAGCTGAGTGGTCGCCTGCCAGTCCGACACCTCGGCGGGCAGCCGGCCGCCGCGCGCGTTGACGATCGCGGTCTCGGCGGCGCGGTAGCGCTTGAAGCCGTCGGACGCGGCGAGCTGCTCCAGCGGCCCGCGGATCTTGGCGTTCAGGTCGGCGAGCCCGGCGTCGAACTCGCGCCGCCCTTCGGCCGCCCACTGCACGAACGCGGTGTGCTCAGCGGGCGTGAGCCGCCCGTCGCGCGCCATCGCGGCGGTGACGAGCGAGTCCTCGCGGAGCATGTACGCGCGGGCGTTGCCGAGCCCGATCAGCGCGCGGCCCTGCGTCAGGATGGCGACGTCGTTGACCGTGACCAGCCCGTTGAAGACCTTGATGACCTCGTCGAGGACGGTGCTGTAGGAGTTGATGACGTCCAGCGGCTCGACGTTCCCGGCGTCGACCTTCGCGCGCAGCCGCGGCACCGTGTCCAGCGCCTCGACGGCGACGGCCAGGCGCCTGTTCGTCTCGGGCTCGGCGGCGTCCCTCGACTCGGCCGACAGCGCGGTCGTGCGGAAGGACCTCTCCACGGCGCTGACCCGCGCCCGCTGCGCGCCGAGCTTCTGCCTGTCCGCGGCGTCGCGGGTGCTGAGCGCGACGACGCTGAGCGACCGCTCGGCCTGAAGCTGGTTCACCAGGTGGAGGCCGGGGAGCCCCACGTTCTCGTACGTCGTCGAGAAGTCGTACTTGTCGAACGCGTCGCCGAGGGTGATGTTCGCGGCGAACGCCCACAGGGCGACGAGGGAGACCAGCGGAACCAGCAGCAGAGCCGTGATCCGCATGCGGATGGGACGCCTTCGCCCGGGTTTGCGCGGGCGCTCGCCTCGGCGCTCGCTCCTGCGCTCGCGGGCGGACGCGTCGTGCGGGGATTCACTGTTCGAGGCGGCCGCGTAGGGGCGCGGCGGCCGGCCTTCGCCGATCATCGGATCACAACCTCATGCGGGAGGGACGGGCCGGCGGCGAGCCGTGGCCCGTGCTTGTCGGTCTCTGACTCAGCTGGGCCGCACCTCGTCCACGGCCGCGCGTGCGACCAGGCCACGGAGACGGCCGGTGATCATGACGACGGCCCTGGCGTGCCCGTGCACGGCCTTCTCGCGCGTGGCGTACCGGCCGACGTCGGCGTGCATCGAGAGGTCGGACACGATCGTCTGCCACAGCAGCGGTCTGCCGTCCGCGGCGAAGCCGAGGTCGATCACGGTGAACCAGGTCGACACGACCACCACGACGCCGCCGACGCGGATGACGTCCTGTGCCAGCAGGCGTCCCCGTACGTCCAGCAGTAGCCGCTGGGCCTCGTCGGAGGTGGCGCGTCTCCCGTCCGAGCGGTAGTAGTCAACGGACATGGTGCTTCCCATCGCTGCGCGGGGTTCTGCGAGGAAAGGCGGGCTCAGCGGCCGGGACGCGCGTCCCGTGGCCAGGCGCGCATCTCGCACCAGACCGCCTTGCCGGACGGGGTGTGGTCGGTGCCGTGCCGGTCGGCGATGATCGCGACGAGGAACCAGCCGCGTCCCGTCTCCTCCATGAGGTCGACGCCGCGGCCGTCGGCGAACCGCGTCCGCGGGACGCCGGAGCCCTGGTCGTGGACCTCGATGCGGAGCCGGGCACCGGCGCGCAGCAGCCTCAGGGAGAGCGCCGAGCCGGGGACCGTCGCGTGCCGGACGGCGTTGGTGACGAGTTCGGAGACGAGGATCTCCGCGTCGTCGCCGACGTGCCCGATGCCGGAACCCGTGGTGACCGACCTGCTGAAACGCCGCGCCCGCGGCACCGACTCGTGCTCGGCGGGCAGCTCCAGCTCGCCCAGCAGGATCGCCTCGGTCGCGGTGCCGTTCAACTGCGCGGTGCCGTTCAACTGCGCGCCGGCGTTCGGTTGCGCGCTGCCGTTCGGTTGCGCCGTGCCGTTTTTCTGCCCGGCGCCGGTCGGTTGCGCGGTGCCGTTCGGTTGCGTGGTGGTGTTGGACGGGGTGGGGCTGCTGGGTGGCACGGGTGGGGCCGTGCCGTTGCGGGTGCTAGGGAGTTCGATGGTGTGGTGTTCGCCCGACATGATGGACGCCTCCTTGACTAAGGCGTATGGCCCGGATCCAGCCCGGCCGGGACGCGGGGCTGGGAAGGGCGCGGGGGGTGGTGCCGGTGCCGCCGCTGTTCGGGCATGCGGCGGCACGATGGTCGAGGACGCGGAGCGGCCGGCGCGCTGTGACGGTCATGCCGGCTCGCCGTCCTCGGGTTGGGTGCCCGCACGGGTGCGTAGCAACCGGGCGGTGCTGGTGAACCACTCGTAGTTCTCCTGCTCGAAGCGCAGGCCGCGCATGCAGGTCAGGTAGGGACCGACAGGGGAACCGGTCCGCAGGAACGTCTCTTCGTCCATGTCGCCGCGCAGGTGCTTCATGGTGTGCTCGAAGACCTCGATCTTGGCGGCGGACGCGACCGCCCGGTCTTCGAGCTGCGCGATGACGGAAGCCGCGGAGATGTGGTCGACGGCCTGGACCATGGCGAGCAGGTTCTCGCGGATGATGCCCGGCTTGGCGGGGGTCGCGGCGAACCGTTCCAGCTCGTCGAGCCCCGCCCGCGTGACGGTGTACACGCGCTTGTTCGGACGGTCGTGCTGGATGATCTGCCGCCCGCTGATCAGACCTTCCGTCTCCAGCCTCGACAGCTCCGAGTAGAGCTGCTGCGGCACGGCGTGCCAGAAGTTGGACACCGACATATCGAAGATCTTGGCCAGCTGGTAGCCGCTGTACTCGCCGTCGAGCAGCGCCGCCAGCACCGCGTGACGTAGCGCCATCGGCCTTCTCTCCCCGCCTTGACTCAGGGTGAACCCGACGGTAGCAGACAACGACATGAATAGTCATGCTTTTGACTAGGTTCGGTCGAGGTGAATTTTCTGGTCCACCGAGACTTCGAGGTCACCGGCCAGGCCGCTGATCTGCCCGCTGAGGAACGCGTCCCGGGTCTGACGGCGCTGCGTCTTTCCGCTGGTCGTCCGACGCACCGTGCCGCGTCCGGACAGGACGACGCTCAGCGCGGGCAGCTCGAACGCGCGGGCGACGGCCGTCTTGATGAGGGATGCCAGCTCGTCCAGCGGCGTCCCGGCCGCGATCCTGGTGCTGATCTCCTGGACGATGACGACGTGCTCGCGGGCCGCACCGTCATCGAGCACGAACGCCGCGCCGGTGAGGGCCGCCGGGTGGGCGTCCCGGGCGGCCTCCTCGATGTCGTGGGCGTGGATGTTGCGGCCGTTGACGATGATGAGGTCCTTGATCCGTCCGGTGACGTACAGTTCGCCGGCGGCGAGGAAGCCGAGGTCGCCCGTCCTGAGGTAGGGGCCATCGCCGCCGGACGTGTGCGCGCCGAAGGTCTCGCGGGTTGCGTCGGGGTTCTCCCAGTAGCCCTGGGCGACGCTTCCGCCGCGAACCCAGATCTCGCCGACCCGCCCCTCGGGGAGGCTCGCCCGGGTATCGGGGTCTACGACGGCGACGTCCAGCGTGACCGGCCGCCCGCAGCTCACCAGCCGCCGCGCCCCGTCCTCCCCACCGGCCGGCGCCGGGACGGCGCTGCCGAGCGCGAGGGCGTCGGCGTCGAAGTCGCGGACGACGGCGCCCGAGCCGCGGGGGGCGGCGGTGACGAGCAGCGTCGTCTCCGCCATCCCGTAGCACGGCATCCACATGCCGGGCCGGAACCCGACCGGCGCGAACCGCTGCGCCATCCGCTCCAGCGTCGCCGCCCGGACGGGCTCGGCGCCGTTCTTGACGACGCGCAGGGACGACAGGTCCAGGCCGTCCAGCTGGCGGTCGGTGACGCGGCGCAGCGCCAGCTCGTACCCGAAGTTCGGTGCCACGGTGACCGTCCCGCGATAGCGGGTGATCAGCTCCAGCCAGAGCACGGGACGTTTGATGAACGTGATCGGCGAGGTGAACACGTACCGGCAGCCGAGGTACAGCGGTTGCAGGAACTGGCCGACCAGGCCCATGTCGTGGTGGTGCGGCACCCATCCGACCCCGACGGTGCCGGGCGTCCCCTCGATCCGCCGCGCGATCTCCTCGCCGTTGCACAGCAGGTTCGCGTGGGTGATCATCACGCCCTTGGGTTCGCTGGTCGAGCCGGACGTGTACTGGAGGAAGGCGAGGGTCTCGGGACGGTGCCCGGGCGGCGTCCAGCCGGCGGGGTCGTCCTCCACCGCCTCGGTGTCCAGGATGGGGAGGCGGCCCTTCGGGCCGGTGCCCGGCGGCCATGTGCCGAGGGCGGCGCGGTGGGCGGTGTCGGTGAGGATCGAGGCGATGCCCGCGTCCTCGATGATGCGGCGGGTGCGTTCGCAGCGTCCGGTGTCCAGGTCGGGAAGGGGCGCGGGGACGGCGATGACGCGCGCGTACAGGCAGCCTAGGAACGCCGTCAGGAACTCCAGCCCTTCCGGATACAGCAGCAGGACGGCCCTGTCCCGCAGGCCGCGAGCCTCTAAGCGGCAGGCCAGCGCGCGGGCCTTCCGGTCGAGTTCGGCGAACCCGAGCACGTTCTCCTTGTATTTCCCGCCGCGTTCTTCGGTGATGAAGGTGAACGACCCGTCGTCACCGTGCGCTTGGACGTTCTCCCACACGAGCGACACGAAATCCTGATGCTTCTGCATCGCCGGTCACTCGTCCTCTCTATCGGTCAGCAAGTCGGCGTCGGTCAGCAACTCGGCCAGGGACAGCAGGGAGAACCAGCGGCCCTCGTCGAAATCGCGGAACATCGCGTCCTCCAGCGACGGGAGGAACTCCTCGGCCAGGAGGGTGTCGGGCCGGGCGCGCTGGAGCAGGCGTTGCAGGCACAGCACGAGCCACTGCCCGTCGGCGAACGGACCACCGAACTCGTGACGGTTGTGCAGCCAGGTCAGTACGCATGACGACATCGCGTGCAGTTCGCAGTACCGCTTGGCCCGCGCCAGCGCGGCCACGGAGGAGGTGTCGCCTTCGCTTGCCCTGATGTCCTGCTCGACCTTGGCGCGCATGCCGCCGATGTCCGACATCAATTCCTTCAGCTCCGCGGCGACGCCGGGTGCGGCGTGGGCGTTGGCGGCGGTCAGCAGCTCATCGGAGATCATGTCGAACCGCTGGCCGATCTCGTCGCGGCCCTCGTTGGTGAGCTGGAGCATGCGGCCGTCCGGTGCCCAGGGCGGCGGGGTCCGCGTCCAGCGGAACAGGCCGGCGAGCAGCTCGTCCTCGCCGCCCGTCTCCTCCGGCGGGTCGATCAGGAACGGCAGCTGAGCCGCGACGTTGGCGAGGTTCACATGCGTGGTCCCCTCGAAGATGCTCGCGATGGCGTGGTCGCGCTGGAGCTTCTGGAACACGCCGTGCGCCACGCCTTCGCGCAGGTAGCCGCGCGCCGCGAGAACGGTCCCGATGCTGGCCACGACCTCCTCTCCCAGGACGGGCACGAAGTACTTCACGATCGACGACCACAGGCTCAGCCGTCCGGGCGCGACCGTCAGGCACCGCGCCACCGGGATCGCGACGCACTCGGCGATCAGCAGATCCAGATGCGCCTTGAGCAGATGGTCGCGGATGACCGGGATCTGGTAGATGTCCGAGCCGTAGAGGGTGCGGCGCCGCGAGTACTCCATCCCGATGCGGACGACCGCGTCCATCGTCCCGACCGACAGCGCCGCGATCGCCGTCCGGGTGATCTGCAGCGTCTTCAGCGTCTGGACGAGCCCGGACCCGCGCCGCCCGATCACCCGGTCGGCCGGGACGCGGGCGCCCGAGAACGCGACCCCGCTCAGGTCGTGGCCGCGGAGCCCGACCGTCCGCACCGGCGGCAGCGTCGACCACGTGGCCGGGTCCAGCTCGTCCTTGTCGACGAGGATGAGCGAGAAGTCGCGCGGGCCGGTCCTGGCGTAGGTGGTGACGAACCGTCCGCGGGTGGCGTTGCCGACCGGCCATTTCGTGCCGGTCAGGACGAGCTCGTCGCCCTGGAGCTCGGCCTCCGACTCCGAGGCCGCCACATCGCTGCCGTGGTCGGCCTCCGAGACGCCGAAGCAGGCCAGGTCGCCGTTCAGGACGCCGTCCGCGACCGTCCTGCGCTGCCGGTCGTCCCCCCACAGCCACACCGGGTTCACCGCGAGCAGGCCCGACCCGTACATCACCGCGACGGTGACGCTGCGGCGCGAGATGCCGCGGGTGACGAGGAACAGCTCCTCCAGCGTGGTGAGCCGCCCGCCGAGCCCGCTCGGCACCAGGTACTTCGGAAAACCCCAGGCCCGGACGGTGTCGGCCGCGCCCGGCGGAAGCTCGTCGCGCTCCTCCGCCTCGACGATCGCCTTGTAGGAGAAGGGCCCGGCGCCGTCGTCCATCGGGTCGCCGAGATGGCCGTCCAGTTCGGCGGCGATGCGATGCGCGGACGACAGCTCGCGCGCGGGGACCGTGGACCGCGCGGGGGTCGCGGGGGCCATTGGGCTCATGGGGGTTGCGGGGAGACTGTCCATCGTTTCCTTCGACTCTCTAGAGGTGGGGGCGGCTCTAGGGCTGAGCGGGATCGGGCGGGGCTCCGGGGCCGCCGGCCGCCTCCATCCGCCGTCCGACCACGCGGGCGAGCGTCATCGCCGCGGGCAGGGGGCGGACCATGACGGTGAGGCCGGTGACGAGGCCGGTGTCGCCGAACCTGAGCAGGTCGAGCCCCTGAACGGCCTTGCCCGCCACCCGGGCCGTGAAGATCAGCGCCAGGGCCGGGACGGCGGAGGCTTCCCCGCCCTCGTCCGGCGGGACGCCGATCGACCCGGAGCTCACCAGCTCGTCGGTGTACCGGAAGTCCTCGAAGACCTCCAGCAGGACGCCGAGCAGCGCGGCGACCGGGTCGCGGCCGAGGTAGGGCTTCACCATCACCGGGCTGTGGAACTCGATGCCAGGGTCGAGCGCACTGGTGATCGCGGCGAGGTCCTTGGCCTCCACCGCCTCTCGGAACGTTCCGCGGGCCGTCACCTGGGCCGCTCCCTTCACTTTCCGTGAGACGGGTCAGTTCAGCGTCCGGGGCGGGGCGGGCGGGCGGGCGGCCGGCGTGCCCGGTGGCGGCATGCGCGGCAGATCGGCGAACGGGTGCGCGGTGGGGGCGGCGGCGCGGGCGAGGCCCTCGGCCCAGGCCCGGTAGCCGGCGGGGGACGGATGGAAGCCGTCGGCGGCGAACAGGCGGCGGTCGCGTGCCATCGCCTCGTCCATCGGAGCGTGCACCGCGCCGCCCGCGACCGCCACGTCGCGCATGATCCGGTCCATGGTGCGCGCCCGCGCGCCGAGCACGTGGCGCAGCGGCTGCGGGATGGCAGGGAACCGGTGCACGGGCGGCATCCCCGCGACGACCAGGGTCGCGTCCGCGTACCTGCCCCGCAGGACGGCGATGAGGCCGGCCATGTCGCCGGCCCACCGCCGCAGCGGGCGCCGCCGGATCAGGTCGTTGATCCCCACGGTGACGACGACCAGATCGAGGGCGGGATCGTGGGCGGCGGCGCGGGCGGGGCCGGGGCCGGGCGGGGCGATCGCCGACGGGACGAGACGGGTCGCGACCCTGCGGGCGGTGGCGCCGTTCTCACCCGTGACCGACCATGCCACGCTCCGCCGCAGCCGCTCCTTCAGCGCCTCGGCGAGGAAGCCCGGCAGCGCCTCCGCGTGCTGGGACGCGCCGACCCCGGCGGCGGTGGACTCCCCGATCACCACGACCCGGAAGACGGGGCCCGTCCCAGGGTCCGCGCCGGGGACGAAGCCGTGTTCGTCGCCCGTCGCGGGGTCCAGCCGGGGCGTGCGGCGCACCGTCCGCCATGCCTGGACGACCAGCACCGGCACGAGCGGGACGAGCAACATCGAGCTGGGGACGCGCCAGCGTCCGTTCAAGAAGGTGAATGGTTTCTTCATCTCTATCCCAGACTTCGAAAATTGGCCCCCGAGACTCAGATCGCCCGCTGGCCGAGCAGGCCCGCGGCGATGTTCGCGATCACCTCCGCGACATAAGCGTGTCCTCTCGGGTTGAGGTGGATTCCATCGGCGCTCCACATCGCGGGGTCGGTGACTTTCGCCACCGATTCACGCGCGGGAAAAGTCGTGCCGAACTCCCGTGCGGCGCGGTCGAGCTCCTCGTTGAAGTCATGAATCCGCTGGACGGTGCGTTTCTTGCGGAACTGCGAGATCGGGGACAGGTCGAGCAGCGGCGGACGGGGCACCGGGATCGCCAGGGCCACCGCGCCGATGCCGGCGGCCCACCCGAACAGCTCGTCCAGCCGGGCGGCGGCGGCCGCGCGCTCGAACCCGCGCAGCGCGTCGTTCATCCCGCAGCCGAGCACGACGAGGACCGGCCGCAGGTCCCGGACGGCGGGCAGCTGGTCGCGGACCACGTCCTCGACCGTCGCGCCCGGGTCGGCCGCGTTGAGCATCTCCTCGCGAGGAATGCCCAGGTGACAGGCCAGACGGCCGGCCCAGCCGAGCCATCCGCCGGCGGGGTCGGGGTCGTCCTGGCCCTCGGCCACACTGTCACCGAGCACCACCATGACGGGCGCGGCGACGCCGCCGCCCAGCGTGCCGCCACCCATCACGCGGCGCCCATCACGCGACGCCCATCACGCGACGAGTTCGAGCAGGTAGTCGGTGAGCGCGGCCACCGTCTCCCGGCGCCGCGCCTCGGCCACGTCGACCTCGACCTGCAGATGGTCCTCGATGTCGCTGATGATGCTGATGGCGTAGACCGAGTCCACGCCATAGCGGGCGAGTTCGACCGCCGGATCGATGTTTTCGGCGGGCTTGTCGAGGTAGAAGGCGATCCTGTCAATAAGCCACGATTGCAGCTCGCCGTGGGCAATTGTTTCCGATCTGGTCACCGCACTCCTCCTTATGTAAGAGGATCTTCGAAGCATTCGCGATTGCTATCGGAAGACGAGCAACACGCAAGATACAGGGAAATGGATGTTGTGTCTCAGGTCCACATGTGAACGATCGGACACAACCATGTCTCTGTTCCGTAAATTATGTCAGCGGCGCGGTAAATCGGCGCAAAGTTACCGCTGGGTAACGTGTTCCGTTAAGGGACCCACCAGAACCATGATCGGGAACCGCCGTCCCCGGGAGTCCCACCCACCAATTCCTTCTCGCGGACGGTCCCCTGGCACGCGACCTGCGCCGTTCCCCAGCCGACCCGCCGCGAGCCCGGCCGGGGACGCCCGTCCAATCACGGCATCGCGGCACGTTCCATGAGAATTTCGGACAACCCCCAGACCGTCCAGCGCGGCAGGGCAAGGCGCCCCTCGCGCGAGGGCAACCGACACCTCGCGACGCCGCCAGCTCCCGGCTTCGGTGAGCCTCCGGCCAGGGTCAGGTCCCTTCCAGGTGGCGGGTCACCGGTACCGGGCCGTGGAGCCGGGAGACGACCGGGTTCGGCTCGCGGAGCTGCTCAAGCCTGTCCAGCACGGCGTGCGCGTGCCGCGAGCGCCAGCGGTGCGCCGCGATCCGGTGGAACCTGGCGAGGTCCGCCGCCGGGGGCCGCGGCGCCCCGGACAGCGCGTAGCCATGGTCGAGCAGACGGGAGGCGAGTACGTGCTCGACCAGGTCCGTCTCCCAACCGCGCAGGCGGTCCCGCCACACGCCGACGTGGCGGGTGTTGGGCTCCTCGTGCGTGCGCAGATGCCACCGGCGCCCGGACGGCACCGTCCGGCGGGCGTGCCGGTACGCCATGGTCATCTCTGGGTCGTACTCCTCGCCAAGGAACGCGCACAGCCTCACCAGCGTGTCCTCCGGGTCGGCGACGAGGTCCTCGTACCGGAGCTCGTAGAAGGTGCCGGGGCCGAGCCTGGGGCCGAGCCGCTTCCCCGTGTCGACCGCCTCCCGCCAGGTCAGCGCCGCGGCGTAGATGTCGCCTCTGAACCACGGCATCCTCACCAGCGAGCTCACCGCGTCGCGGCCGTCCCGGACGAGATGGACGAACTGCGCGTCCGGGAACATCCGCCGCAGCATCGGCACCCGGCGGAAGTAGCTCGGACGCTTGTCGCCCCAGCGCGGCTTGCCGTGCCGGCGCGCGTAGGCGCGGAAGACGATCGCCAGCGCGGACCCGAGCGTCGGGGGCCCGTGCACGATCTCCTCGATCACGTCCTCGGCGTCCAGTTCCAGGACCCGGAACTTCGTGTGCTCGCCGCGGGTGATCCACTCGGCCAGCGCCCGCCGGTTCTCCGCCCGCTCCAGATCGCCGAACCCGTGCCGCGCCGCGTACGAGGTGTGCACGAACAGGGTCTCGGACGGGAACGCGATACGCCGGTGCGAGTGCAGCATCTGCTGGAGCAGCGTCGTCCCGGAACGGGGACAGCCGAGCACGAAGATCGGACGGCTGGTCTGCGGCGTCATGGGCCGGGAACGTACCCACGCCCCCTAAGCCGCAGCCCAAAGCCGCATCAACGAAACCTGAAAGTTCAGCCCTGGCAGACCGCGTTGTCGACCAGGCGGAGCGACGCCCTGTCCTGGGTCTCCTGCTCGTCGCCGCCGAGCCGGAAGGTGGACACGGCGGCGGTGGCGGTGCGGCGGCCGTCCGGGCTCACGCCCGACTCCGAGATCACGCCGAAGCTGGTGCCGCCGTGGAACCGGAGTCCGCCGTCGCATCCCTTGGCGGGCCGCCACCCCAGGCCCAGGCCGTAGCGGCCGAACAGCGAGTCGCCGGTCTTGACCGTCTGCTTCATCTGGGCGAGCTGGGCGGGTCTCAGCAGGCGTCCGCTCACCTTCTGACCGGGGAAGCGCGTGTAGGCGGTGGCGCTCGGCTGCGGGACGTACGCCGAGGTGCCGGGCGCCATGGTGTGCCGCAGGCCGAGCGGCTCGATGACACGGTCATGGATCTCCTGCGCCCCACGGCGGTCGACGGGACGAGTGCGGTCAGCAGTGCTCCCGCCGTCAGGGCACCGATGGTGCGCCTCCTCATCGTGTCTCCTTGGGGTGGTCGCAGTTGATGTCGGTGGTGGGCAGGGCGCCGGTGCGGAGGTAGGCGTTCACGGCGCGGTCCGCGCAGGGGACGGGTGTCAGCCCGTCGGCGCCGCGCCCGTAGACGCCGTGGGAGCGGATGTCCGCCGAGATCAGGCGGGAGCCCTTGAGCCTGCGGTGCATGGCGACGGCACCCGCGTAGGGGACGTTGTTGTCGCCCTTCGCCTGGAGGAGCAGCAGCGGCACCCGGTTGCCGATGCCGACACCGGGTTCGCGCGGCTCGGTCTTCCAGAACGGGCACGGGAAGATCGCGTTGGCGGTCGCCGCGAAGACCGGCTGGGTGGCGCGTGCGCGCTGGATGTTCCGCCAGTACCGCTCGGGGTCGGACGGCCAGCCACCGGCGGGCCAGCCGCCGTCGCCGCACAGGATCGCGTTGCCGCTGTTGAACAGGTTGTCCAGCTCGTCGCTCGGCGTGTTGAACACCTCAAGCCACCCGCGGAGTTCGGGGGTCGGCTCGACGGACCGTCCGGCGGCCGCGTCGACCAGGTTGCGGACGGCCCTGGCCATGACGTCGTTGTACTCCTCCGTGCTGACGAACTGGCGCAGGATGAGGCCGAGCGCGCTCGGGTCGACGGTGTACTCGCCGCCGATGCGGAGCGGTCCCCTGTCCACCTGCGAGACGAGCTTCTCGACGGACGCCCTGACCTGGCGCGGGGTGCGCCCGAGGCGGTACTGGCCGGAGCGGCGGGCCGTCCAGGCGGCCCACTCGTCCAGGCCACGTTCCTGGGCCGGACCGGCGGCCTGGAAGTTCTCGTACTGCGTCAGCGCCGGGTCGGTGACGCTGTCGATCACGATGCGGTCGGCGCGGCGGGGGAACAGCTGGGCGTAGACGGCGCCCAGGTCGGCGCCGTAGGAGATGCCGTAGTAGGACAGCGCGCGCTCGCCCAGCACGGCGCGGATCAGGTCCATGTCGCGGGCGACGTTGCGGCTGGACGCGTGCGGCAGCAGCGCGGCGTTGTTCCCGCGCTCGTGACAGCGCCGCGCGGTGTCGCGGGCGTTCCGCACCGACGCCTCGAACGCCTCGCGGCGGGAGTGCGCCGGCTGCGCCTTCGGGGAGATTCCGCAGTAGATCGGGGTGCTGCGGCCGACGAACCGGGGGTCGAAGCCGATCAGGTCGTACCGGTCCGCGGCGTCCTTCATCGCCGATCGAAGGTGCGCCGCGTAGTCCAGCCCGGGCCCGCCGGGGCCGCCCGGGTTGGCCAGCAGGATGCCCCGGCGGCGCGCGCCGTCCTTGGCCTTGATCCGTGAGACCGCGAGCTTGATGGTGGCGCCGCCGGGCGCGGAGTAGTCGAGCGGCACCGTCACCCGCGCGCACTGGGCGCCCGCCTTCACCAGGTCGGTGGCCCCGGCCGGGCACGCGCCCCAGTCCAGGTGCTGACCGGCATAGCGGGCCAGTTCGGGCGAGGAAGCCCGCGGGGGCGGGGATGGCGAGGCCGCGGCGGTGCCCGTCCAGCCGACGAGCCCCGCCGTGGCGACCGCCGCGCCGGCGGCCGTACCGACGGCCGCGGCGGCCACCGCGATGCGTGGGAGGGTCATGAGCCGATCACATCGTGCCCGCGGGCCGGAGATCATTACGGCTGGCCGGTGGCCCCCGGGTAGGGGCAGCCATACCATTCGGAGGCCCCGGCATTCCTTGCCGCACGGCAATCAGTCCGCCAAATGACTTCCCTTATGGCGAGAAATAAGCTAGAGTAACGACCGGTGTGCCGGGAAGTCTGGTCGGCGAGGCAGGATTTGTCTCCGACCAGAAGGGGTGCGATGACCCGCCGGCACTTTTTTGTTGCGCCGACGCACCGGCCGCGGCGTACCGTCCTCGTCCCGCCGCGCGGCCTGACCGTCGCGGCCTGGGCGAACGCTTTCCCAGATAGCTGAGCCGCAGCTCTTTCACCCTTTACCGGAGTCTTTCCTCACGGCTCCCTTTCCCGCCCGGTGAAACGTTCTCGGACGTCCCGGCGCGGTCAATGACGGCTCAATGCGGAAGCGTGCACTCAAATGGGCGAATTCGTTGACGCGGTACTCGGTTTCCCGACCGCGCTTTTCACCTTCTCTCTCCTGGTCGTCACCGCGTACTGGACGCTCGTCCTGCTCGGCGGGCTCGGGGTCGACCTCCTCGGCGGCGCCGATGCCGACACAGGGGCCGGCATCGGCGCCGCGGCCGGCACGGACGCGGCGGACGCCGGGGACGGCGCGGACGGATTCGTCGCCGAACGGCTCGCCTTCCTCGGGCTCGGCGGCGTCCCCGCCACGGTCGTGCTGTCGCTGCTGATCGCGCTCGCGTGGTTCGTCAGCCTGACCGGTTCGGTGCTGGTCGACGGGGCCGCCGCGCGGACGCTCGTCCTGCCGCTGGCGCTGGTCGTCGCGTGGTTCGGGACGCGCCTCACCGTCCTGCCGCTGCGCCGCGTCTTCCAGAGCCCGGCCGCCGCGTCGCTGCGCGACTTCGTCGGCCTGCCCTGCGTCATCCGCACCGGACGCGTCGGCCCCGACTTCGGGCAGGCGGAGGTCACCGCCGCCGACGGGTCGTCCGCGATCGTGCAGGTGCGCCGGCCCGCCATGGACGTGCCCGTCGCCGGAGCCGCCATGGACGCCGCGGGCACCGGGCTCACCGCCGGCAGCAGGGCCCTGATCTTCGATTTCGATCCGGTCGGCCAGTTCTTCTGGGTCATGCCGCACGACGCGGCGTTCGACCCGCATGACGGCACCGCCCACTGAACCCCGCGACCTGATCCCGGACATCCCCCAACAGACAGGGATATCGATGGACACCATCACGATCGGAGCCGGTGTGCTCCTCGCGCTCGCCCTGCTCGTCACCCTCGGCCTGGTGCTGATGGTGACCCGGCTGTTCCGCAAGGTCGACCAGGGCCGCGCGCTGATCATCTCCAAGATAAAGAAGGTCGACGTCACGTTCACCGGCGCGATCGTCCTGCCGGTCCTGCACCGCGCCGAGCTGATGGACATCTCGGTCAAGACAATCGAGATCGAACGGACCGGGCGGGACGGGCTGATCTGCAAGGACAACATCCGCGCCGACATCCGCATCACGTTCTTCGTCCGCGTCAACAAGACCGCCGAGGACGTGGTGAAGGTGGCGCAGGCCATCGGCACCGAGCGCGCCAGCAGCCGGGAGACGCTCCAGGAGCTGTTCGCGGCCAAGTTCTCCGAGGCGCTGAAGACCGTCGGCAAGCACCTCGACTTCGCCGACCTCTACACGCGCAGGAACGAGTTCCGCGACCACATCATCCGGGTCATCGGCACGGACCTGAACGGCTACAGCCTGGAGGACGCGGCGATCGACCACCTGGAGCAGACGTCGCTGCTGTCCCTGGACAAGACGAACATCCTGGACGCCCAGGGCATCCGGAAGATCACCGAGCTGACCGCGCTGGAGCACGTCCGCACCAACGAGCACGCCCGCAACGAGGAGAAGGAGATCACCCGCCAGAACGTGGAGGCGCGCGAGGCGATCCTGGAGCTCGAACGCCGCCAGGCGGACGCGGAGCTGCGCCAGGAGCGCGAGGTCGAGACCGTCCGGGCGCGCGAGGAGGCGGAGATCGAGCGGGTCAAGGCCGAGGAGCGGCTCCGGGCGCAGACCGCGCACATCCGGACGGACGAGCAGCTCGGCGTCCAGCACGAGAACAAGGACCGCGAGGTGTCGGTCGCCGCGAAGAACAAGGAGCGCGTCCTCGCGATCGAGAGCGAGCGGATCGAGAAGGACCGCGTCCTTGAGGTCATCGCGCGCGAGCGGGAGACGGAGCTGACCCGGATCGCCGCCGACAAGGAGGTCGAGGCGGAGAAGCGGGAGATCGCGAACGTCGTCCGGGAGCGGATCGCGGTCGAGCGGACGGTCGCCGAGCAGGAGGAGGGCATCAAGCGGCTCCGCGCGGTCGAGGAGGCCGAGCGCGCCCGCCAGTCGGTGATCATCCACGCGGAGGCGGAGGCGCAGGAGAACCTCGTCAAGGACATCAAGGCGGCCGAGGCCGCGGAGGCCGCCGCGGCGCACCGCGCCCGCGAGGAGCTCACGATGGCGCAGGCCCGGCAGGAGGCCGCCGAGATGGACGCGCAGGCGAAGATCCGGCTGGCCGAGGGGCTGCGCGCGGAGGCCGCCGCGTCCGGGCTCGCCGAGGTGCAGGTGCGGGAGCGCGACGCCGAGGCCATCGAGAAGGTCGGCCGCGCCGAGGCGGCCGTCGCGCGGGAGAAGGCGCTGGTGGAGGCCGCGCGCGTGCGCGACAACCTGAAGGCCGAGGCGGAGGGGCTGACCGAGAAGGCCGGCGCGATGGCGGCGCTCGACGACGCCACCCGCCAGCACGAGGAGTACCGGCTGCGGCTGGAGGCGGACAAGGACGTCCGCCTGGCGGGCATCGAGGTGCAGCGGCAGGTCGCGGAGGCGCAGGCCGGCGTGCTCGCGGCCGGGCTGGAGAAGGCCGACATCAGCATCGTCGGCGGCGACTCGGTGTTCTTCGACCGGCTCGTCGGGTCGATCGCGCTCGGCAAGGGGGTGGACGGGTTCGTCCAGAACTCCGAGGTCGCGCAGGCGGTCGCGGGGCCGTGGCTGGACGGCTCGGGCAGCTTCACCGACGACGCCGCCAAGCTCCTCGGCTCGCTCGGGGCCGGCGCGGGCGGCGTCCGCGACCTGACGCTCTCGGCGCTGCTCGTCCGGCTGATCAGGTCCGGCGGCCCGGACGGCCCGGCGCTCCAGAACCTCCTGGACGCCGCCCGCCGCCTCGGCGTCGCCGACGCGCCACTGGCCGCCGCGTCACTGGCCGCCGAGCCCAACCATGCCGTCGACGCCGTCCCGAACTGACGCGCCGCCCGCGAGAACGGAGGGGAGACGAAGCGGTGAGTGAGGACGTCAGAGAGCCCGGCGCGGAGCTGGACCACGGGACGTACGAGGTGCTGCGGGCGCGGCTCGCCGAGCACGCCGGGGAGCTGGCGCGGCGGGCGGAGGCGCTGAACGTCCGGCGGCTAGAGGTGTTCGGCGGCGCGGAGCTGCGGCTGGCGGGCACCGAGCGGATCCGGACGGCGCACGACTGCGTGCCCCGCGACGTGGTGGCGCTCGGCGACGTGATGCTGTTCGGCTACAACGTCTTCCTCGGGTTGAAGCCGGAGACGTCGGTCGGCGACGTGTTCTCCCTGCACCGCTTCACCCGCGGCGAGGGCGGCGGGATCGCGTTCGTCCAGGCCGGGCCGGACGCGGTCCCCGGCCTCCTGGACGATCCGCGGTTCCAGCGCGACTTCTCCGACATGTACCGGTACTACCGGCAGGCGCGGCTGCTCCAGCTGAGGCTCGTCGACGGACGGCTGCTCGCGGTGTTCCAGACCGGGCCGCGCCTGTCGGACCTGCGCGTCCTGCGGTGGCGGACGTCCCCGGACGGCCGCGTCGCCTACGAGGACAACCAGGGCGAACGCGACCACGAGTTCCCGCGGCCGCACGACGTCGACTGGATCGAGACGACCCGCGACGACCACGTCCCCGGCCGCCACCCGCACATCTCGATCGGCGGCGAGGTGTTCGTGGAGACGATCGGCGGGACCCTCACCGTCAAGATCGAGGACAACACCGGCACCGGCGCGGGGATCCACTCCGAGCCGGTGGACGAGCCGCTCCAGTCCCTCGCCGACGCCGACGTCCTGTACGCGCGGGTCGGGGCGCTGATCCTGCTGCGGATCCGGCCGTACAACGAGACGGCGTGGCGGCATCTGGTGTTCAACGTCCGCACCAAGGACGTCGTGCGGCTGGACGGCATCGCGCAGGCGTGCCGGCGGCTGCCGGACGACCACGGGATCATCTTCCCGGGCGGCTACCACCTGGACACGGGTGCCGCGAAGACGTTCGACACCGACGTCAGGGGGCTGGAGTACGAGCGGGTCGTCCGGTCTCCGAACGGCGAGGACGTCCTGTACGTGTTCCACTCGCGCGAGGACGGCAGGTCGCTGCTGCTGCCGTACAACGTGATCCGCAAGCAGGTCACGACGCCGATCACCTGCCACGGCTACTCGCTGTTCGAGGACGGCACGCTCGTCGTCATGCGGGCGCTGTCCGACGAGCCCGCGCGCGTCCACCCGATGCAGATGTGGGCGACGCCGTTCGTGTCCGACGCGCACGCCGCCGCGCAGCCCGTCGGCACGGGCCCGCTGGAGCGCATCGGGAACGCGGACCTGGTCCGCGGGGTGTCCGAGTGCCTGTCGGTCGCGCGCATGGTGGACGAGATGTCCCCGTCGACGCCCGTGTTCGAGGCGCTCATCGCGGCGTGCACGCGGACGTCCGACCTGTACCACTGGCTCGCCGCCGACGATCTCGGCGATCTCGCCGCGCCGCTGGCGGACGTCCGCGCGACGGCCGGTCAGGTCCTCGACGAGTACGAGAAGGTCCGCGCGCTGACCGACCAGGCCGCCGCGTCCGTGACGGAGGCCGCGGACACCGTCGCCGCGCTGATCCGCCGATCACACGCCGAGGTGCCGGAGAGCGCCGACGCCTGGATCACCCGTCTCGCGGAGTTCCGCCGCGCCCAGGGCCGCCTGGAGACCCTCCGCGACCTCCGCTACGTCGACACGCCCCGAATCGACGAGCTGTCCGCGACCATCCAGTCCGGCCTCCAGGACGCAGGCCAGGGAGCGGTCGAGTTCCTTCAGCGAGCGGACGCCTTCACCGCCTACCACGCCGAGATCGACCGCATCACCGAGGACGCGCGCACCATCGAGACCGCCGCCGGAGCCGCGCCCCTCGCCGATCTCCTCGACGCGCAGCACGAGGGCCTGGAGGTCGTCACCGGGGTCGTCGGCGACCTCGACATCACCGACGCGACCGCCCGCACCGCGATCCTCGAACACGTCGGGGAGGTGCTCGGCGGCCTCAACCGGGCCCGTGCCGTCCTGGGCAACCGGCGCCGCGACCTCCTCGCCCGCGAGGGCCGGGCGGCCTTCGCCGCCGAGCTGGCCCTCCTCGACCACTCGATCGCCGGGGCCCTCGCGACCGCCGCCACGCCCGAAGCCTGCGACGAGCAGCTCGGCCGCCTGCTCCTCCGCCTGGAGACCCTCCAGGCCCGCTTCGCCGACCTGGACGACTTCCTCGCAGAACTGGAGACGAAGCGCACGGAGGTCTACGAGGCGTTCTCGTCCCGCAAGCAGACGCTGCTGGACGAGCGCGCCCGCCGCACCGACCGGCTCATCGAGTCGGCCGACCGCATCCTGTCCGGCGTCCGCCGCCGCGCCGCCGCGCTCGCGTCACCGGACGAGGCCGCCGCCTACTTCGCCACCGACCCGATGGTGGCGCGGCTCCGCTCGATCGCGGATGAGCTGCGCGGCCTGGACGACGGCGTCCGCGCCGAAGAACTGGAGGGCCGCGTCAAGGCCGCCCGCCAGGAGGCGAGCCGCGCCCTCCGCGACCGCCTCGACCTGTACGGCGACGACGGCGGGACGATCCGCCTCGGCCGCCACCGCTTCACCGTGAACACGCGCCCGATCGAGCTGACCCTCGTCCCGCATCGGGGCGCGGTCGCCTTCGCGATCACCGGCACCGACTACCGTGCCCCCGTCGACGACCCCGCCTTCGCCGCGACGCGCCACCTGTGGAACCAGTCCCTGGTCTCGGAAACGCAGGAGACCTACCGCGCCGAGTACCTGGCGACGTCGATCCTCACGGATACCGCCCCCGACACCCTCCATCAAGCCGCTGCGGACGGACGACTGCGCGCGCTCGTCCAAGAAGTGGCCGCGGACCGCTACGACGAGGGCTATGAACGCGGCGTCCACGACCACGACGCGGCCCGCATCCTGGAAACACTCCTGCGCCTCCACACCGACGCCGGTCTGCTCCGCTACCCGGGGCCGTCGCGCGCCACCGCCCAGTTCTTCTGGACCTTCGGCACCGAACCCACCGCCCGCACGGCCTGGACTGCCCGCGCGAGATCCCTGGTCCGCGCCCGCGAGACGTTCGGCCGCACCACGGCCCTCACCGACCTGACCACCGAGCTGACCGCGTCCATCACCGCCTTCACCGGCCACACCGGCCTGCCCGGACATGACGCCTCGCTCGCCGCCGAATACCTCATCGAGGAGCTGGCCACGTCCCCGGACGGCTTCGTCACCAGCCAGCGCGCCCGCGACCTGCTGAAAGGCTTCGGCCAGAAACACCGCGCCGCCCTGGACGACGACCTGCGCGCCCTCGGCGACGACCTCGCCGCCCGCCACCAGCTCGCCGACGCCTGGCTCCGCTCCTTCGCGCCGGACGGCGAGGCCGACGTCCCCGAGGCGGTCGCGACGCTCCTGTGCGCCGCCACCCGCTACGACTCCCCCGCCGCGCTGACGGCCACCGTCGACGGCCTCCTGGGCGACCACCCGCGCGTCACCGGCCGTCACCTCGACCTGCGCCTGGACGAGCTGCTAACCCGCACGCACCATTTCCGCACCGAACGAGTCCCGGAATTCCGTGCCTACCAGAAACACCGCAACGACCTGATCAAGAACACCGAACAACGGCTCGGCATCGCCGGCCTGAAACCGCGCACGATGAGCACGTTCGTCCGCAACCGCCTGGTCGACGAGGTGTACCTCCCCCTCATCGGCGACAATCTCGCCAAACAACTGGGCGCCGCCGGAGACGGCAAGCGCACGGATCACATGGGCCTGCTTCTGCTCATCTCCCCGCCCGGCTACGGCAAGACGTCCCTTATGGAATACGTCGCCGACCGCCTGGGCCTCGCCCTCGTCAAAGTGGACGGCCCCGCCCTCGGACACGAGGTCACCTCACTCGACCCCGCCAAAGCCCCGAACGCCACCGCCGCCCGCGAAGTCGAGCGAATCAACTTCGCCCTGGAAATGGGCAGCAACGTCCTGCTCTACGTGGACGACATCCAGCACACGTCACCCGAATTCCTGCAGAAGTTCATCCCGCTCTGCGACGCCCAACGCCGCATCGACGGAGCCGCCCAGACCTACGACCTGCGCGGCAAACGCTTCGCCGTCTGCATGGCCGGGAACCCGTACACCGAGTCCGGGCGGCGTTTCCGCATCCCCGACATGCTCGCCAACCGCGCCGACGTGTGGAACCTGGGCGACGTCCTGTCCGGGAAAGACGACCTGTTCGCGCTCAGCTACATCGAGAACGCCCTGACCTCCAATCCCGTCCTGGCACCCCTCACAACGCACGACCGGGCCGACATAGAACTCCTCGTCCGCCTGGCCTCGGGCGACGAGACCGTCCGCCCCGACCGCCTCTCTCACCCCTACTCGCAAACAGAACTGGACGAGATCCTCTCCGTCCTGGAAAAACTCCTCCACGTCCAGCGGATCGTCCTAACCGTCAACCGCGCCTACATGGCCTCAGCCGCCCAGGACGATCCCGCCCGCACCGAGCCACCGTTCCGCCTCCAGGGCTCGTACCGCGACATGAACAAACTCGCCGAACGAGTCCTCCCGGTAATGAACGCCCCCGAACTAGAGGCCGCCATCGACGACCACTACAAGGCCGAATCCCAAACCCTCACCTCCGACGCCGAGGCGAACCTCCTCAAACTCTCCGAACTCCGCGACACCCTCACCCAGCCCCAGGCCGGCCGCTGGACAGAAATCAAATCCGCCTACCAGCGCGCCAAGACCCTGTCGGGCAGCGCCGAGGACCCGTCCGTCGGAGCCCTCCTCCACCTGGCCGACCAACTGGCCGCCATTGAGAAGACCCTCCGCGACACCCGGTGAGCCAGGGCGGACGCACGGCTCTTGACCGCGCGTCCGCCGCACCGCGTTCAGCGTCGGGAAGGGCTTCTCGCGACGCCCCCGGCGGCCCCGGGGATGAAGGTCACGTACGTGCTGACATGGGGGCAGACCGCCGCGGTACCCGTGAGGTAGGCCGCTGAAAGGGTCGGGGCGGACGCCGGTGCCAACGACGTCGGCATGGCGGCGTCCAGGGGGATCTGTCGGAGCCGATCGTCGCCGTTCACCTTGTCGACCAGCATGAGCTCTCCTTTCTCCAGGTCAGACATCTGCCTTGGCCGGAGCACCGGCCCGTCTCCTCATCTTGGGAAGGCGCTTCCGGGCGCCCAGGTGTGTGATCGACCGCCGGTAGAGACGTCCGCCGGCCATCGCGACACAGACCGTCGCGATGGCGAGGATGATCGCCGGGACGACGACGTCGGTGGTGCCGGCATGGCCCCCGGCCATTCGCATCGGTACCAGCACCGCCGAGAAGGGCGGCACATAGCTGATCAGGGCGAGCCAGCGTGCTCCCATGTCCTGCAGTCCGACGACCGCGACCAGCAGCGCCGCGGTGTTGAATACCTGGAGCGGCACGGTCATTCCGGGCAGGTCCTCGGGATGGGACGCCATCGCCCCGACCGCCGCGTAGACGAAGGCGTAGAAGACGAAGCCCAGGACGTACCAGACCAGGCTGGTCGCCGCGACTTGGACGATGGTCGACCCGATGTCCAGCGTCCCGGCGGCCAGCGCGATGCTCACACCGGCGACCGCGACCGCGAGCAACTGGATCAGGCCCACCATCCCGATGCCGATCACCTTGCCGACCAGCAGGACCGTCGGGCGCACCTTGGCGAGCAGGATCTCGATCACCCGGGTGTGCTTCTCCTCGACCACGCCCTGGGCCACCATGCCGCCCGCACCGACGATCTGGCTGAAGAGCATGAGGGACACGATGTAGGCGAACACCATCCGCTGCCCGGGGTCGGACCGGTCGCCTCGGACGTTCCCCATCGGCTCGATCCGCACCGACGGAGGAGTCACCCCCAGATGCTGGAGCCGGGCCGCGTAGGCGTGGCGTTCGAGCCGGTCGCGCAGTTGCCCGGCCAGCGCGAGGTTCGACCGGTCGGCGATCGTGACCTGGGGTGGTGAGCTCGGCGTGCCGGCCACCAGGGCGTCCACTTCGTCCCCCTCCAGCCAGGCACGGGCCTGTCCGGCGTCACCGGCGCGGCGGAGCCGGGCGGAATCGGTCTTCAGAACGGCTTCCTGCTGCGCCGAGAGCCCGACGACGGCGATCTCATGGTCGTCGTCCCCCGGCATGAACCGCGGCATGAACACCAGGACGGCGATCACGACGACGGTGATGACGGTCCCGGCGACGAACCACGCGGACCGGATTCGCACGCGCAGTTCACGACCGGCGATCAGCCGGACGACCGCCAGGGCGGAGTAATCACGTTCAGCCTTGCGCATCGGTGTCCACCGCATCCTTGTACATGGCGGCCAGCCCCGGCCGCACAGGGGCGAACTCGTGCACCGGCCCCAGCGACCGCGCCAGCGCCAGCAGTTCCTGGACGCGATCCCGGCCGGTCTCGACGACGCTCGCGCGGTCCCCGCGCCGCACCTCGTGCACGCCGGGCAGCGAGCGGGTCCAGCCGGGGGCCACGCCGTCGCCCCGCACCCGGTACTGGACGGTCGGCGTCTCCAGCAGCGTGGTCACCGGGCCCGCGGCCACGATCCGGCCGCGGTTGATGATCACGACCTCGTCGCACAGCCGCTCCACCAGATCGAGCTGGTGGCTCGAGAAGAGCACGGGCTTTCCCTCCGCGGCCTGCTCCCGCAGTACTTCGCTCATCATCTGCACGGCGCCCGGGTCCAGTCCGGAGAACGGCTCGTCGAGGATCAGCAGCCGCGGTTCGTGCAGCAGCGCCGCCGCGAGCTGAACGCGCTGCTGGTTGCCCAGGCTCAGATCGCAGATCTTGGTCCGGCCGGCGCCGCCCAGGCCGAACCGGACCATCCATCGCCCGGCCGCCTCCTCCGCCTCGGCTCCCGGGAGCCCGGTGAGGCGCCCGAGGAAGGTGAGCTGCTCGGCCACCCGCATCTGCGGGTAGAGCCCGCGTTCCTCGGGCATGTAGCCGATGGTCTTGCGGATGGCGGCGTCGACCGGTTCACCGTCGTAGCGCACGTCTCCGGAGTCCGGGGCCGTGATACCGAGCACGATGCGCATCGCGGTGCTCTTCCCGGCGCCGTTGTTGCCGACGAATCCGACGATCTGGCCGGCCGAAACGGTCAAGCTTATTCCTGCCAGCGCCGGTTCGTTTCCGTAGGTCTTCCACAGATCGACGAGCTCCAGCCCGTCCATTGGTCACCTCACCGACTTGGGCGGCCACCTCGTTATTGGCGTGTGGAACCTTTGATGTACGCCACCAGAAGGCCGCAGACGATTCCAAGGACAATCCCGGCCCCAACCCCGACGAAGACGTAGTCCAGCCACATCCCCGCGATCAGGCCGGCCGCTCCGCCAAGCCCGGCCGAATTGCCGACTACCGTTTTCTTCTCCATGCTTCGCACCCTTCGCCCGGCGTGGATAAAGCACGATGATGATCTCGTTTCGGCGAACTCTCAGTGTACCCCGCGGGATACGGAACGGAACGGCCGAACTCGCGCTTCAGCGCACGTCGTGCCGCGTGCACGCCGCACATGCCGTGCACACCGGGGCCGGGCGGGGTGGCGGCCGAGCACATATAGACCCCGGGTATGGGTGTGGAATACGGATCCCATGCGGTTCTCGGACGCAACAGCAACTGTTTGAGCGTCAAGGCTCCACCGGAAATGTCACCGCCGACATAGTTGTCGTTGTAGCGCTGCGCCGAAGCGGCCGGGACGGCGTTGTGCGCGAGAATGAGTTCGCGGAACCCGGGGGCGAACCTCTCCACCTGGGCGATCACCGCCCCGCTCACGTCCAGGGGCGAGGCGTGCGGGACGTGGGCGTAGGTGTAGAGCGTGTGCGAGCCGCCCGGCGCCCGGGTGTCGTCCACGACCCCCGGCTGGACGGCGAGCACGAAGGGCCGCTCGGCGTGCCGTCCGGCGGCCACCTCCAGTTCGGCGGTCTCGGCCTCCTCCCGGGAGCCGATCAGATGCAGCGTGCCCGCCCTGTCACAACCCGGAGCGGCCCACGGCACCGGGTCGCTGAGCGCGAAGTCCACCTTGCACACCCCGGGGCCGTAGCGGAATCTGCGCAGGCGCCGCACGTGACGCGGCCGCAGCCGGTCTCCCGCCAGGGCCAGGAGCCCGGCGGGTGAGACGTCCAGCAACACCGCGCGGGCGGGCGGCAGTTCGGCCAGGCTCCGGACCCGATGGCCGGTGACGATCTGCGCGCCGCGACGGGTCAGTTCCAAAGCCATCGCGTCGACTATTGACTGGCTGCCGCCGTACGGAACCGGCCATCCCACCGCGTGGGCGAGACCGGCGAGCAGCAGGCCGACCGCCGCGGGCACCGGACGGGACGGCGGGCCGATCGCGTGTGCGCTGACCCCGGCCAGCAGCGCGGCCGCCTCGGGAGTCCGCAACCGCGTCCGCCGGGGCGGTACGGACGCTCCCAGCACCCGAAGGGCGAACCTCGTCGCGGTCGACGGGCTGGCGGGAAAGTGCCGCAGGTCCGACAATGCGTCCTGGACAAGGCCGTGCCAGTCCTCGACCAGCGGCCCGAAAAGGGTCGACCACCTGGCCCCGTCCGCTCCGAGCCCCTCCGCCGTGCGGGTGAGGTCCGGCCAGGCGAGGCCGGCGGTTCCGGTGTCGAGCGGGTGGGCGTAGGCGATCTCCGGCTGGAGCATCCGCACACCGTGCCGGGCCAGGTCGAAGCTCCGGAAGAACGGCGAGGCCATCGCCATCGGGTGGGCGGCCGAGCAGACGTCGTGCCGGAAACCCGGCAGGGTCAGTTCGGCCGTCCGCGCGCCGCCGCCGATGGTGGGGGCGGCCTCGTACAGCCGGACCGCCAGCCCGGCGCCGGCCAGCACGAGCGCGGCCGCCAGGCCGTTCGGCCCGGTGCCGACGACCACCGCGTCGACGGCGCCGCCGCTCTCAGACATGCGCGGGGGCGGACGAGGCCAGCGGCACGAACGCGGAGACCAGCAGGTACTCCGGATCACCGTCTTCCGCGTATCCCGTGTACCGGGCGATCACGAACTGGAACCCCCGGGGCGGGTCCTCATCGGCTCGTTCCGCGCGGACGACACTTTCCACGAAGTTGCGGAGCACCTGGAATCCGGTCGTGCCGGCGAGGTCTTTTTCGCCCATGGACATCAGGGTGATCAGTTCGCTGCATATGTCGAAGAGACCCTTCTCCTGCCGGCGGGAGGGGAACCATATCCAGTCTTTCCAGGACCGGTCGGCGATCTGGGTGGTCAACCTCCATTCCGTGGAGGCGCCGTCCGCGGTCATCACCCGATGCAGCACGTGGAAGTCGTGCTGCGCCGGTTCCGGCGCGAAGAAACGCCAGTTCGGAATGAGCGCCCCCACCGGGTCGTATCTGCGCAGGCCGTCGAACAGGCGCTCGGGATGCTGGCTGAGCACCGTCACACCGAGCCAGCCCGCCAGTCCGGCCGCGATGGCCAGTGTGCTGGGCGCCGGCCCATTGTGGGCACCCGTCCGGCCCTTGCCGCCTAATACCCTCTCGGCGATGTCGCCCGTCATTTCTGGTTCCCCTCCGCGGCTCCGGTGAAGGCGGGAAGCGCGTCGACGAACGAATGGATCAGGCCGGAGACCTCGGCCGCGGCCTTCTGGTTCGTCACGATCTGCATATGGTCGACGTTCTCGATGACGTGCGATTCCGCCACCAGGGCGAGCTTGGCGAACTCGTCGTGCAGTTCCCGCTGCACGGGATCGTTGCGCATCGTCTCTTCGGCCGTGCACACCAGCGCCGGAACGTCCAGGTGCGGCAGCGTTCCGGCATAGGACTGGAAGTGGCGCTGTACCTCCCGCCATTCGCGCCGGGCCGTCAGCCAGGTCCGGTGGTCGCAGTATTGAGCGTGCGCGAGCCCTCGCACCTCGGCGGGCAACTCCTCGATCCAGGGCTGCCGCTGCACGATCGAACCCGCGCCCAGCCGGAGCGTGGCCGCGACGGTGGCGAGCGCCGACTCCAGGCGTTCGGCGCTCTGCGCCTGTTTTGCCGAGCGTTGCAACTCGGCGGGATGGCTGGAGTCGAGCAGGCAGACTCCGGTGACCTGTCCCGGCAGCCGGTTCGCCGCGAGCCAGATCAGGTAACCGCCCAGCGAATGCCCGGCGAGCACGACCGGCCGGTTGCCGGCCGCGTGCCTGACGAGGTCGACCAGGTCCCGTACCGACACGTCCAGGTCGTACGGCCCGGCCCCGTAGCCGGAACCGGCGTACCCGGCCCGCCGGTAGGTCACCGTCGTCCGGCGGGCCGCCAGATCCGCCGCCACCCATTCGTAGGTCTCGGCGGTCGAGAGCATGCCGGCCTCCAGGACGATCACCGGCCCGGTGGCGTCCGCGGGCCCCGTCCGGCGGTAGACGAGACGGTTACCCGAGGTCGTCTGGACGGAGATCTCGTCGCCGCGGCCGCGATCGACGATCCGGCACCGGTGCCGCTGCCCGGCCAGGCCGGCGGCCAACGCCCCGGCCAGCAGCGCGCCCGACAGCACGGGCATGACGTCGTCGCGCCCGGCCTCGCCCCCGGCCGTCACCGTTCCCCGGGATCGGGGCGCGCTGACGTACAGCAGCGCGGGGTGCATCGCCACGAACGACCACAGAAAGCGTCCGAGCCCCATCACCCGGCCGTTGACGAGGTGGAAGGCGGCCGCCGAGCCGATGTACGCCGGGGCCAGCCGGCCGCGGGACAGCAGGACCACCGGGAAGGTGCACTCAAGAGCAAGCACCCCGTGCCCGAGCACTTTCGACGACCGGGGATGGCGACGCAGAAACTCCCAGGTCGCCTGGTCGCCATACGACCGGGTACGGAGGATGCCGGGGATCGCCTGCCCGCTGCGCCAGGTGTGGCTGACCAGCTTCGCGTAGCCGGACGCGGTGTAGGAGAGCGCGGACTGTAGCGCGACGAACCACAGGCAGGCGTCCACGGTCCGCGGACGCCGCTGGTCCATCCGGGCGAGCGCCGACGCGGTCTGCACGACCAGCGACACCTGGTCGGACCCGTCGGTTCCATACCGATGCCGGGGGTACAGCAGGGCCGTCGTGGAGGCGAGGATCGAGTTCGCCGCCAGCCGCGAGCGCCGCGCCGAGGACGGCGCCGCCAGCAGGGTGGCCGCCGCGGCGACCCTTGTCGCGTGCGCGGCGGTGGTGACACGGGGGTCGGAGATCAGGTCCAGCAGCCGCAGCAGCCGGCGCCTGTTCTCGAAATCCCTGCGCGTCAGTGACCAGTCGTTCAGGCCGCCCTTCATCCTGTCGGCCGGCCGGACGAGATATTCCCCGCTCGACAGCAAAGTGGTGACCGCACCCAAACGCTCAGTAAGAGTGAGCGCGGTAGAGCGACGTAGCGTCGGTGCCGAGAACAGCGCCCGCGTCGTTTTCGATATCCAGGACAACATGCCTCCTCTTCACCGTGACCCCGAGGCGGGCATCGCCGTGCCCGCCTCGGGGATTTCCTCTCGGCTCCGTTAGCCGTTCTTGGTGACCTGGTAGCAAAGGGCCATGCCGGCGACGAAGGTAACGCCCATCGTCGGCGTGGCCGGGGTGGTGAGGATCGGCATCGAGTGGTGGTCCAGCCGGATGATCTCGGGTCCGTCCAGCTGAATCTCGGTCAGCCGTGAATCGGCGTTGACCTTATCGATGATGGTGGGCATCGAACCTTCTCCCTACTGTCGTTGCGAGGGCCGGTGCGCCGGCGGACGAGCCGCCGGCACCGGCCGCGACGGCGTCAGCCGCCCAGGTAGCCGTGGTTCTTGGCGACGGCCAGCCCGGCGCCGAGCCCGGCGCCCATGGTCGCCGCGGCGGTGACCGCGATGGCCGGCGTGGTGAGGACGACCTGGGCGTCGGGGTTGGCGCCGATGTCCTCTCCGTGCCATGCGGCGGTGGCCAGCGGGCCATTGTTGACCTTCTCCACCAGGGCAGTCATTGAGCTCCCTTTCTCCTAGTGCTGGTAGATCCCGGCGGATTCCGCCGGTACCGGCGCGAACGGGGTTTCGAGGCGATCGGCGTCCCGGCCGGTGTTCATAGAATGTGATCGACGTTCTTCGCGTTTCAAGGGACGCCGGCGTCACCGTCCATCGATCGTGAATCGTGGTGACGTCGACGTCATTTGGCGCCATCTCGGCTTTTCCTGGAAGACCTGTGCGGCCTTCAGGCATGGCCGGATCCGGACAGCCATCCGCGCGGTCGCGATCGATCTGACTATCGGCACCGATAATGAGTCATAAATCGGGAGGTCAGGTGCGGAAAGGCGGTACGGCCATATGCGGCGATCGCGGTCGATTCTCGCCGGAATCCTGCTGGTCGGCTGCTTCCTGCCGATGTCGGCCACGGTCGAGACGGCGCCGGGCCGCGGTGGCCGGCGGGCGCCGGTGGATCTGCGCATCGCCACCGGTCAGCGCGGCGGGGTCTACGTGGCCTACGGCGAGGGGCTTGCCGGAGTGCTGAGGGACCATCTTCCGTGGGCCCGCCCGCGGGTGCTGACCACCGGCGCGTCCCTCGACAACCTGGGGCTGCTGGCTTCGCGGCGGGCCGACCTCGCCTTCGCGCTCTCCGACTCGGCGGCGGCCGCCGCCTGGGGCCGGCCGCCGTTCACGGCGCCGCAGCCGATACGCGCGATCGCCAGGCTGTACGACAACTACCTCCATCTCGTCGTACGCGCCGACGCGGGCATCGATTCGCTCCCCGAGCTGCGGGGAAGGGTCATCGCCCTGGGCGCGCTCGGATCGGGCACCGAGTTGACCGCCAGCCGCCTGTTGCTGGCCGCCGGAATCGACCCGCGGCGCGACCTGACCGTTCGCCGGGACAGCCTGGAAGCCTCGGCGGAAGCGGTGCGCCGCCGGGAGATCGACGGGTTCTTCTTCTCCGGCGGCCTGCCCACGACGACGGTCAGGGAGCTGGCCGCGGAAGGCAGGATCCGGCTCGTCGACCTGCGTGTGTACGCGGCCCCGATGGTGCACGACTACGGCGACTTCTACGTCGAGCGGACGATCCCGGCGTCCACCTACGGGTTGCCGGAGACCGGAACGGTGGGCGCCTCGGACTACCTGATCGTCCGGCCGGACATGGACGACGATGTGGCGTTCGCGCTGACATCCCTGTTGTTCGACAAGCGAGAGCAGCTGGCCGCCGCCCATCCAGAGGCACGACGTCTCAATTCTCGCCTGGGGTACTCGACCTATCCGGTCGAGCTGCATCCCGGGGCCGTGCGCTACTACCGCGGCCTGCGCCCCTGAGGCGCGCCGGCCGGCTCGCGGCGCGTGTCGGCAGCCGCACCTGGACGTGCAGGCCCCGCGGACGTCCCGCCAGCAGGGCGAGGGACCCGCCTGAGATCTCGACCAGCATCCGGACGATGGGCAGCCCCAGCCCCGAGCCCTCGATGTTCTGGTGCGACGGCCCGCGCCAGAATTTCTCGAGCGCGCGGGCGCGCTCCGCCGCGGACAGCCCGGGACCGTCGTCGCGGACGGTGATCTCCGCGGCCCCTTCGGACCACCGCGTGTTCACGATCACGGTCCGGGCGCCGTACTTCAGCGCGTTGTCGAGCAGCGCGTCGAGGACCTGGTCGAGACCGTCGCGCACGCACAGTACCGGCGCCCCGATCCGGCCGGTGCGACCCAGCGTGACGTCGTGCGACCCGGCCAGGAGCCGCCAGGACGCCAGCCGCGTGTCGATGAGGTCGTCCGCGTCGACCTCGACGAGCTCGGGCCGGCGCTCCTCCAGCCGCGCCAGCGCGAGCAGCCCGTCGAGCGTGCCGACCATGCGGGTGATCTCCTCCAGGGTCAGTTCGTGCTCGCACGCGCCGCTCGGCCGCAGATGCTCGGCGAGGTTCTCCACCCGGAGCCGGAGCGTCCCCAGGGGGTTGCGGAGCTGGTGGCTGGCCTGTGAGACGAAGGCCCGCTGCCGGCTGAGCGTCCGGGTGACGGTGTCGGCCATGGCGTTGAAGGAGCGGACGAGCCCGCGCAGCTCCGGCGGGCCCGTCGCGGACGCCACGCGAATCTCCAGCCGCCCGGCGGCGACCTCCTGGGTGGCCTTGTCGAGTTCGCGCACCGGCACCAGGATCCACTGCGTCAGAAATCTCACGGCCAGCCACACCAGGACGAGGGCCACCAGGCAGAACAGCGTGACCACGCTCAGCTGCCGCGCGAGGCGGGCGCGCAGCCGGTGGGCCGGGCCGGACGTCACGACGGCGCCCACCACCTCACCACGGCGGACGACCGGCTCGACGACCTCCAGGTGGTCGTTCGTCCACGGCCACAGCCGCAGTCCGCTCTCCGAGCGGTTGCCGGACAGCCCGCTGTCGATCAGTTTCCGGCGCGGAGTCCAGGACGGCCGGGCGGCCATGATGACCTGCCCGTTCTGGTCCACCACGGCGACGTCGACACCGAACAGGCTCCGGTAGCGCGCCAGGTCGTCCCGGAGGCGGGTGCTGTGCCCCCGCGGGAGCGAGGCCGCCAGGGAGGCGAACCGGACGGTGTCGCTCTGCTGCGCGATGAACAGCGCCTGGCTCTCCCGCGCCACCAGCGTCATGCCGAACGGCACCGTCAACGCCGACAGTGTCAGGACGAACAGGGACATGTAGACGATGAGGAGGCGCCGCCGCATGTCACCGCACCCGCATCCGGTAGCCGACACCGCGGACGGTCTCGATGAGGCCCGGATCGCCGAGCTTGGTCCGCAGGCTCGCCACGTGCACCTCCAGGGTCCGGGCGGTGCCGCCCCAGGTGGTCCGCCAGACCTCCACGAGCGCGCGCTCGCGGGAGACCACCGCGCCCTCGGCCCGCACCAGCGTTGCGAGCAGGTCGAACTCCTTGCGGGTGAGCGGGACCTCCGCGTCGTTCACGCGGACGGAGCGGCGCTCGAAGTCGACCTCGAGCGGCCCGATGCGGGTCGATGAGCGCGGCTCGCGGCGATGGGCCATGACCCGCCGCATCACCGCGTCGATACGAGCCTCCAGCTCGGCCATGCCGAACGGCTTGACCACGTAGTCGTCGGCGCCCGCGCGCAGGCCGCGCACCAGATCTCCCTCTTCGCCGAGAGCCGTGACTATGATCACCGCCACCGCCGCGCGCGTACGGATCCTCCGTAACACGTCGATGCCGTCACCGTCGGGCAGCCCCAGATCGAGCAGGACCAGTTCGGGCTCCGGCGCGGTCAGCGCCTCTCGTCCCGAGGCCACGCGATCCACCTCGTGGCCTGTGCGCCGTAGGGCGGTGGTCAGGGCTCCGGCGAAGCGGTCATCGTCCTCGACCAGCAGTATCCGCATATGCCCTCCCGCGAGCGGCATTCCGGTTGATCACCTCAAAGCTAGCTCAAATCTGTGCCGCCGACATTACGGGGTGACGATTCTCCTCGTAAGATCAGGTCAACCCCGCGCGAAAGTCGGCGGCCAGGAGGAGCCAGGACGTGCGCGATGCGGAACAAGCGAAGGCAGCTATCGCACCGGGCCCTGGAAAGCTCGGTGAACGTCGAGTCGCGGCCAATATCACTCGTGGTTCGATCGGCAATCTCATTGAATGGTATGACTGGTATACCTACGCCGCGTTCTCCATCTATTTCGCCCCGGTGTTCTTCCCGCACGGAGACTCGACGGTTCAATTACTGAAGACCGCCGCGGTCTTCGCCGTCGGCTTTCTCATGCGACCGCTCGGAGGGTGGCTGCTCAACGTCTACGCGGACCGCTTCGGACGGCGTAGCGGGCTCACCCTCTCAGTGCTGATGATGGCCGCCGGATCACTGGTCATCTCCGTGACTCCCGGCCATGCCCAGATCGGCGTGCTCGCACCTGTGCTGCTGGTCTGTGCCCGCCTTCTCCAGGGGTTGTCCGTAGGGGGCGAGTACTCCGCCTCGGCGACCTACCTGTCCGAGGTGGCGACCAGCGGCAGGCGGGGGTTCTACTCGAGTTTCCAGTACGTCACGCTGATCTGCGGGCAACTGCTCGCCCTCGGCGTCCAGCTCGTGTTGCAACGGTCTCTCACGTCCGGGCAACTGCACGACTGGGGCTGGCGCCTGCCGTTCCTGATCGGCGCGGTCGGGGCGCTGGCGGTCCTGTGGCTACGGCGAGGCATGGACGAGACGCCGAGCTTCCTGAACGCCGCCGCCCAGAACTCGGCGCAGGCTCAGGCGCAGGGCAGCGTGCGGTTGCTGCTGCGACATCCCAGGCAACTGCTCACCGTCGTCGGCCTCACCTTGGGCGGCACAGTCGCCTTCTACACCTACACCACGTACATGCAGAAATTCATGGTGAACACCTCCGGCATCGCAAAGGAAACGGTGACCTGGATCAACTTCCTGGCACTGCTGGTCTTCATCTGCCTGCAACCTCTGGCAGGGATGCTGTCCGACCGGGTCGGGCGCCGCCCGCTCCTGCTGGGCTTCGGGATCGGCGGCACTGTGATGACGGTGCCCTTGCTCACCCTTCTGGCAGACACCCAGAACGTTTTCGCCGCCTTTTCGCTGATGCTCCTGGCGTTGTGCTGTGTGACGGGCTATACCTCGATCAACGCGGTGGTGAAGGCGGAGATGTTCCCCACCTCGATTCGCGCGCTCGGCGTGGGGCTTCCGTACTCCATCACCGTCGCCATCTTTGGCGGGACGGCGGAATACGTGGCGTTGTGGCTGAAGAGAGGCGGCGCGGAAAGCCTGTTCTTCTGGTACGTCACCGCCTGCGTCCTCATCTCCCTGGCCACCTATGTACTGATGCGCGAAACCGTTCGCGACTCCGAGCTGGAACGGCCGAGCGCATGAGGACGCCGGCGGCACAGAACGATCCGGACCTCGCCATAGACTGGCGCGCCGCCCATGCCGCGGTCGACCTCATCTCCGGAAAGTGGGACCTGCTGGTCGTGGCCGAGCTCACCGGGAGGCCCCGGCAATACAACGACCTTCTGCACACCACCGGGTTGGACGGCAAGCAACTCACCCGGGCTCTACGCCGGCTCCAGAACGCCGACCTGGTGAAGCGGATGATGCAAGGGTCCGGGCAATCGGCCCGCGTCTTCTACAGCCTGACCCCGCATGGCCGCCGGCTGTTCGTTCCGCTGCACGCACTCGCCGAATGGTGGGCGCATTCGTCCGCCGCGGACATGTGAGCGACCGCGCAGCCGAAGGCCGTCGGGTGGCGGGGGTCAGGCGTGGACGCGGGCGTCGGCGTCGATGGCCTCGCGGAGGCGCTGTTCGGCGTCCTCGCTGAGGGAGGTCTGGAGGATCTCGCCGCCGTACGGAACGACCTGCGGGATGACCTTGTCCGGGGTCACGCGGGTGACGAGGAGGAACAGCGCCGCGCCGCCGGGCTGGAGTTTGCCGCCGAGTTCGCGCATGAAGGCGTCGTCCACCCCGACGTCCGTCGCCGCGCCGCTCGCGGCACCGGCGGCGGCGCCGACCGCCATGCCGACCAGCGGGGCGAAGAACAGCATGCCGAGCAGCCCGCCCCAGACGGTGCCCCAGGCGGCGCCGCGCCCGGTGGTGTTGTGGATCTGGTGGAGCTTGACCTTGCCGTCGGGCCGCTTCTCCACGACGGCGGCGTCGGCGAGCGCGATGATGTTCTGACGCTGCATGTCGATCAGCCGGTCACGGACCTCGACGGCCTTGGCGACGTCGGGATAGGCGATGGCGATCAGGTCGCTCATGTGGTGTCCCCCCATAGGTTGTGCGCGCCGGTGCGCGACCGTGATGTGCCCGAGCCCTGCACCTGGCAATACCGACAAAACGGAAAGATGCCCATTTCTGGGGCCGACCTTGACCTGCCGGCCGGTCCCTGGTGTTCGATGGCGGCATGACCGATCTGAGCAGCGACGTTCTGCACTACACGGCCTTCGCGACCGACCCCGCCGGAGGCAACCCGGCCGGGGTCGTCCTGGACGCGTCCGGGCTGGACGACGCGTCCATGCTCGCGATCGCGGCGGACCTGGGCTATTCGGAGACCGCGTTCGCCACCGCGCCGCCGGACGGGCTCGGCCAGCCCGGCGAGCCGGGCAGGGCGTTCACGCTCCGCTACTTCAGCCCCAAGGCCGAGGTCCCGTTCTGCGGTCACGCCACCGTCGCCGCCGCGGTCGCCCTGGCGGAACGGATCGGCCCGGGCGCCCTCACGTTCGCCACCCAGAGCGGCACGGTCCCCGTCGAGGTCGCCGAGACCGACGGTGTGCTCCGCGCGACGCTCACCAGCGTGGAGCCGCGGGTGGAAGAGGCGGCCGAGCTCGCCCAAGCCCTGGACCGCCTGAAATGGAGCAAGGACGAGCTCGATCCCGCCCTTCCGCCCCGCGTGGCCTACGCGGGCGCCCGCCACCTGATCCTGGCGGCCGCCACCCGCGAACGCCTGGCCGACCTGGACTACGACTTCGACCGCCTCGCCGAGTACATGACCAAGCACGATCTGACGACCGTCCAGCTGGTGTGGCGCGCGTCGCGGCACGTCTTCCACGTCCGCGACCCGTTCCCGGTCGGCGGCGTCGTGGAGGACCCCGCCACCGGCGCCGCGGCCGCCGCGTTCGGCGCGTACCTGCGGGAGCTCGGCGAGGTCGCCTCCGCCGCCACGCTCACGCTCCACCAGGGCGAGGACATGGGCCGCCCCGGACTCCTCACGGTGGAGCTGCGCGACGGCGATCCCCGCGTCCGCGTGTCGGGCGCCGCGGTCAAGATCCCCGGCCGGGACGCCGCCGGACGTTAGGAGAACCGGCTTCGAGTCAGGACCCCTAGGCGGTCGGCGGTGGGATGTCCTTCACGCCGTGCTGCTTGAGCGACATGTCGACGGCGAGGTCCCACCGGTCGGACAGGTCCCGCGACATCGCGTACGCGTCGTCGCACATCGCCGCCGCGGCCCGCGCGGTCTCCCGGTCGCCGGCGCGGCCGGCGACGCGCCGCAGCATCTCCCCGGCGGCGATCTGCAGGTGCGCGGCGACGTAGGCGTCCCGCATGTGCCGGCCGGCGGGGTCGCGGCGGCTGCGGCCGAGTCCTTCCTCGACCACCGCCGCGAACAGCATCCCCGCGTCCCGGACGATGGAGGGCGCCGATCCGTGCGCCTTCAGCCGGGCCTCGATCGCCCTGGTGTGGGCCCGGGACCGCTCGGCGTAACGGCCGAGCGGCCCGCACATCTCCGGTTCGTCCGCCGCGGTGGTCAGCAGCTCGCTGAGCGCGGCCTGGACGTGCTGCTGCAGCGCGTGCGCGTCCTTCAGGTAGCCGATCAGCTGCCCGTCGATCGTCGTCACGCGGCAAGCCCCGTCACTTGGACTTCCTCTTGCGCTGCCCGCGCGGCGTCGGCAGCTCCCTGACGGCCACGGCGAGCACGGCCAGCACGAACAGCGCGATCATCAGCCGGATCACGGCCGGGCCGAAACGAAATCCCTTCCTCATCTCCCACTCCCCCCTCCCTGCGGATTCGGCGTTCTCTACGGGTGGCCGGACGGTCGCCGCCCGGCCACGTTCATGCGGTCGGCTCCTCCTCGCGGACCGTTTCGGTGCCGCGAGGGTCGTGACCGTCCAGGAGGTGCCGCCACGCCCGGACGGGCAACGTCGCCGTCGTCTCGTGGCGCCAGGGGGTCTGGCGGGTGCGGGCACCGTCGTCGCCGGTGTAGAAGACCGTCCCGTCGAAGGCCAGTTCGAGTTGGACACCGCCGCCGCCGCCGTCGCCATCGCCATCGCCGAGAGTGCGCGGGTGGTGCTCGGCATGGCCGTACCGGCCGGCACGGAGGGTCGCCTCCCAAGAACAACTGCGCCGGCACGGCAGCGTCAGCGTCAGCTCCGTCCCGCCGTGGAAGGACGGCACGGTCGCACCGGCGCGCGCCCACGACAGCCCGGCGGAGGCGATGGTCACGGTCGTGGTGAACAGGACGCACTGGACGGGCCCGCCGTCCATCCGCCGCATCCCGACGCGCAGGCTCAGGACCGGAGTCACCGCCGACGTCCCGGACGTCCCGGCCTCGATGCCGAGCACCTCCAGGCCGAGCTCCGGCGGCCCGTTCATGATCATCACCAGTTCTGCCTGCCCTGCCGGAACGGCTCGAAACACCGGCCGCAAGCCCCGGCCGCGGGGATTAGGGAGATTTTCCGGTGCCATGCCGGACGCCTGCCGCGGCCTTCACCGAGCCTTCGCGCGCGCCCGCGTGCCGCTTGACCTGGAGTGCGCTCCAGTTCGTACGTTCGAGCGCGATCGCCGTTCGAGCGCGATCGCTATCCGAGGGAGTCATCCGCATGCAGTACCGCAAGCTCGGCCGTACCGGCGTCGAGGTCAGCGTCCAGTGCCTCGGCGCGATGATGTTCGGCGAGGTCGGCGAGCCCGACTACGACGAGTGCGAGCGCATGGTCCACCGCGCGCTGGACGCCGGGATCAACTTCATCGACACCGCCGACATGTACTCCGGCGGGGAGAGCGAGAGGTTCGTCGGCCGCGCCATCAAGGACCGCAGGGACGAGATCGTCCTCGCGACGAAGTTCTTCTTCCCGATGGGCGAGGACCGCAACAGGCAGGGCGGGTCACGCCGGTGGATCGTCCGGGCCGTGGAGGACAGCCTCCGCCGTCTCGGCACCGACCACATCGACCTCTACCAGATGCACCGGCGCGACTGGGACACCGACCTGGAGGAGACGCTCGGCACCCTCACCGACCTCGTCCGCCAGGGCAAGATCCTTTACATCGGCTCGTCGTCCTATCCAGCGGACCAGATCGTCGAGGCGCAGTGGGCGGCGCGGCGGCACGGGACGGCGCGGTTCGTCTGCGAGCAGCCCCAGTACTCGATCTTCGCGCGGTCGGTGGAGGAGTTCATACTGCCGACGGCGCGGCGGCACGACATGGGCGTCATCCCGTGGAGCCCGCTGGCGGGCGGCTGGCTGACCGGCAAGTACCGGCGCGGCGAGCAGGCCCCGGCCGGGTCCCGGTTCTCCGGGTCGTCGCACCCGGCGTGGGAGCGGCGGGCCGTGGACGTGGACCCGAACGCCCCCGTCCGTTACGACGCCGTCGAACGCCTCACGAAGCTCGCCGAGAACGCGGGCCTGTCGCTGACACACCTGGCGCTGGGCTTCGTCGCCGAGCACCCGGCCATCACCTCGACCATCATCGGCCCGAAGACGATGGAGCAGCTGGACGACCTGCTCGCCGCCGCCGACGTCCGTCTCGACACCGCCGCCCTGGACGCGATCGACGAGGTCGTCCCGCCGGGCACCGACATCGCGGGCATCGACCACCGCGCGGGCGTCCGGGCCCTGGAGCCCGGGAACCGCCGCCGGTCTCAGGCCGGCCGGCTCACCACCGCCTCCATCTGACCGACCCCCGAAACCACCCGCCGGACGCCTCAACGGGACGCCTCAACGGGACGCCTCAACGTGACGGTTCAGCGGAGGGAGCGGCGGCCGAGGAAGGCGACCAGCCGGTCCCCCGGCGCGGCGTCCGGGGCGGGCTCGACGGGTTCGGCGAACAGCGGGTGGCGCTGCGAGTCGGGCACCACCAGCGGGCAGATCCGCAGCAACTCGTCCGCCAGCTCCGGCGGGATCGGCGTCCGCCGCCCGGACGCCTGCGCGATGTCCCAGCCGTGCACGGCCACCTCGATCGCCCCGGCCGCCGCCATCTGCTCCCCGCACAGAAGGCGGTCGCCGATGTCGACCCGCGCCGGCGACACGGACGCGCGCAGCAGCCGGACGGCGCGCACCCGCACCGCCGACACCGGGTCCTCCTCCGGCGCGGGCGGCTCCGGCGCCATGCCGACCCGGCCGTGGCCGATGCCGTCGTGCAGCGCCGCGAGGGAGTCGCGGAGGTGCAGCAGCAGCATCTCCAGGTCCCACGATTCGCACGGCGTCCGGCGCGCCAGCATGTCCGGCGTGACCGCCTGGACGGACGTCAGCGCGAAACCGATCGCGCGCCCGAGCGGCCCGCCGTCCAGAAGGACGGGGGGCGGCGCATTCGTCGGCTCGTGCATCCGCCGCTCCAATCGTGGTGATTGCCTCTGATCTGCGAGTCCTGTCGTTCAGTGGACCCGATGTTCTATAGACCGCGCGCACGACCGAAAATCATCGGGCAGCACAGACGTCGGCCCTCCGCACCCGGACCGCGTCCGAGGGCGGGGAGACTCGACCGGGCCGAGAAGCGGGACCCCCGCCCCCTCCACATGACCCCGCTGAGCGGAGTCTCATGCGAAATACCATTCTCCGAGCCACGATGCCCGTTTGACTGCAATTATCATGATCGAAGCGAGCTAAACGGATGCCTATGACACGTACGGGATAACATCATTCGCCTCCCGCGCCCCGCCGGACCGGGCTAAGGTGGACCGCATGCTCGGCCCGCTGGGAGTTCCCGGGCGCTGAACAGATACGACATCCGCACGGGCGCAGCCTGTGTGGATGTCTTTGATATAGATCCGCGTTGAGGCCCCCCGTGATCTGGGTCTGGTGACACCGGCAGACCGGGGGGCGAAGCCCGCGAGGCTCTTCCCTGGTCCCTTTCCGCGCGGCCCGTTCGACCTGGCCGTCGCGGCACCGGAGATTGCCGAAATGGCCACGTGTCCAGGCATCAACGCATCGCTCTCGCCGGGAATCCGCGACACTTCCGTCACCCGCGGCCCAGGACGAACAATGCGCCTGGCCTAGTGCCGCCCGACGTGATGGACTGAGCGAATGACGGATGAGATGACCGTGGCCATCGCCACCGCCATGGCGGGCAAGGCCGTCGAGGTCGCCTGCGAACCGGTGCGCGCGGCCGTCGCCGAGATCTCCCGGCGCGTCCGCGAGCGGTTCCGCGGCCGCCCCGCCGACGAAGCGGCGCTGTCACGCGCGGACGAGGAGCCCGAGATCCTCCAGGGCGCCGTCGTCCGCCTCCTCGACGAGGACCCCGCCTTCCGCGGCGAGCTGGAAACCCTCTGGAACCAGGCGCAGACGCAGGTGACCGCGACCGGCGACGGCGTCGTCAACGTCTTCAACGGCCACGCCGGGAAGGTCGTCCAGCTCCGCGACGTCAAGGGCGGCGTTCACCTCACCTGACGCCAGACGCGCCGGCCTCGGGGAGGGCGAGGGCGCGGTGAATCGCCGCGCACAGGGACGCCTCGTCCGGCCTGGGAAGGATCGCGGCGATGTGGGCGTCGGGCCGGATCACCCACGCCTCACCCGGCTCGGCGCCGAGGAGCTCGGCCAGCTCTCCTCCCGGGTCCAGCTCGGCCAGCGTCCGGACCGACACCGGGGACGGCGTGGCGGCCCGTGCCGCGTCCGCCAGGCCGGGGGCGTCCCCGCAGAGCAGGACGGTCACCCCGCTGCGGACGATCTCCCGAAGCCTGGTCGCCCCGGCGGCGGCGATCGGCGCGTCCGGCAGGATCAGGCCCGGGATGGGCGGGTGGCTGCGCCCCTTGGGCGGACGGCCCGTGAACGGACGGCCCGGCTCCGGCGTGGTCAGCGGCGAGTCGACGTACCAGAAGGGCTCGGCGAACCGCCCGGAGTCCACGGTGCGGGCGGCGCGTTCGGGATCGAGCGCCGCGGCCTCCAGCGTCGCCCGCCGGTGCCGCCGCTCCTCCTCGTCCCGCGGGATCAGGAAGCGCATGGTCGCCGCCGTGATCCCGAGGTTCTCCAGGCAGGCCGGATGCCGCTCGGCCTGGTACGACTCCAGCAGTTCCTCCGGCGCCCAGCCGCGCAGCACGTAGGCGATCTTCCACGTGGCGTTCTCCGCGTCGAGCACCCCGGAGTTGAGGCCGCGGGCGCCGAACGGCGCCACCAGGTGCGCGCAGTCCCCCGCCAGCAGCACCCGGCCGGCCCGCATCCTGTCCACCGCGCGGGAGTGGAACCGGTAGACCGAATGCCACACCAGCTCGTACGGCCGGTCGCCGATGACCTGCCGGATCCTCCGCCCCAGCCCGCCGGACGCCTCCTCGGCCGCCAGGTCGAACTCAGGGGGCACCTGCCAGTCGATTCGGAACGTGGAGCCGGGGCACGGGTGGATCAGGACCTGGCGTCCCGGGTTCCACGGCGGGTCGAAGTAGAACCGGCGCTCGTCCTGCCAGCCGGGCAGGTCGGCCCGGATGTCGCAGATCAGGAACTGGTCGTCGAAGCTGTCCCCCTCGAACGACAGCCCGAGCGCCTCCCGGACGACCCCGCCGTGCGCGCCGGTGCAGGCCAGCACGTACGGGCCGCGCAGCACGGCGCCACCGGCGCAGGTGACGGTCACCCCGGTGGCGTCCTGCTCCAGCCCGACGACCTCGTGCCCCCAGCGGACGTCGATGTGCGGGACGCGCGCGATGGCGGCGTCCAGGATCTCCTCCGTCCGCGACTGCGAGATGTTGACGAACGGCGGCAGCGGCGACGCCCCCGGGTCGGCGAAACTCCAGGAGAACAGCTCGCGGCCGCGGTAGTAGGTGCGCGCGGTCGTCCAGGTCAGGCCCTCGTCCGCGACGGCGCCCGCGCCCACCGCCGCCCACACGTCCAGCACGTCCCGCTGCTGGCAGATCGCCTTCGACCCGGCGAGGTCGCGGGCGGGCCGCCGGTCCAGCACGACGACCGGCACCCCCCAGCGGGCCAGCAGCAGCGCCGCCGTCTGCCCCACCGGCCCGCCACCAATGATGATCACGGGATCCATCGCGCCCCGCCCGTCCACCGGACCGGCGGACGACGCACCTTCCTCGTCCATCATTCCCGCTCCGCCGCGGTCATCGGGTCTCCTCAACTCCGGCGACTCTGAACCACTCCCCGCTTCAACACGCTTCCACGCCGGACACCCCGAGCCCAGGTGTTCTCCCCGGAGAACACCTGTACGGGAGCGACCACCCGCACAACAATGGCCACATGGACCAGGTCCGCGGCGCCGGCGCACAGCGGCTCTGCGCGCCGTGACGGTCGCCCGGCCCCCGGCGCCCCCGGCCGGGCCCACCCCGGGACGGGGGCGGCGGAGGCTCGCGGCGGTCGCCTACGCCGGTCCCGCCTGCCTCGTCGCGGTCGGCTACATCGACCCGGGCAACTGGGGGACGGACATCGCGGCCGGCGCCTCGTTCGGCTACCGGCTGCTGTGGGTGCTGGTCCTCGCCAACTGCATCGCGCTGTTCCTGCAATACCTGGCCGCGAAGCTCGGGCTGGCCACCGGGGCGGACCTGGCCGCGCTGCTCGGGAGCCGGCTGTCCGGCGTCCCGCGGGCGCTGGTCGTCGCGGTCGTGGCGGCGATCCTGCTGGCCACGGAGGTCGCGGAGTTCCTCGGGGTGGTGCTGGCGCTGCGGCTGCTGCTCGGGGTCCCGATGGTGTGGGCGGTCGTCCTCGGCGCGGCGCTGGTCGTCGGGATACTCACGGTGGCCGCCGGCAACCGGGCGGTGGAACGTTGCATCATGCTGCTCCTGGCCGTGGTGGCCGGGGTGTACGTGTACGAGCTGTGGCTCAGCCGTCCGGGCGGGGAGGTCGCGGCCGGGCTGGCGCCGACGCTCCCGCCGGACTCCGCCCCCGTCGCGATCGCGATGCTGGGCGCCACCGTCATGCCGCACAACCTGTTCCTGCATTCCCGCGTGGTGCGCTGGCCGCTGGAAAGCCAGACGAAGCGCAACCCCTCCAGCGGTGATTCCGATGCCGCGGACGCGCCCCGCAGATCAGTACTGCGGCGGACCACGCTGGCGAGCGCCCTGGCGCTGAACGTCGCACTGCTGATCAACGCGGCCATCCTGGTGGTGGCCGCCGACACCCTGGGCGGCGGGGACGTCCCCGAGACGCTCGCCGAAGCGGCACGGTCGCTGTCACCCGTGCTCGGTCCGCTGGCCACCGGGGCGTTCAGCCTGGCGCTCCTGGCCGCCGGGCTCGCCTCCACGACCACCAGCGGCGTCACCGGCCAGTTCGTGATCGAGGGCCTCACCGGGCTCCGTCCACCGCTGCTGGCCCGCCGCGCCGTCGCGCTCGTCCCGGCCGTCCTGGTGCTGCTCCTGGGCGTGGGCGAGGTCCGGGCGCTGATGCTGAGCCAGCTCGTGCTCAGCCTGGCGCTGCCGATCGTGATCTTCGTCCTGATCCGGCTCACCGCCGACCGGACGCTGATGGGCCCGCTCGCCGACCGGCCCACCACCCGGTACGCCGCCTACGCGGTCCTGGCCCTGGTCGTCGTCGCCGACCTGGTCGCCCTGACAGACATGATCACCGCGACATTCGCCCACGGCTGAGCATCGCTTCCGCCCGTCAGACGGCGATGGCGTCGGCCCGCAATCTGCGCGCGAACCAGAACCGGCTCGACACGGTGCTGCGGCTCGGTGCCGGAACCCGGCGCATTCAGGGCGTCGTACGCGGCGCGGTCGCCGAACTCCATGACGACAGGGACCTCACTCCGGACCTGGAGAGGATGCGTCAATTGGTCAACGGCCGGGGCGGTGACGGCCTTCTCCGAGCCGTCCGGGGAGGGAATGCACGCGGCGGGGGCGGACTCTGCCGCGTGACCGGCGCCACCGCCTCGCGCCGATAGCCGCGCATCGTCCGGACGGCGTCCGGAGCGAGACTCACCCGCAGGCGCGGCGCCGTCAGAACCCTGAACGCCTTCTCAACGGTCAGGCTCCGGCCGTCCAGCCTCAGCGAGACTCAGGACCCTCGGGGAGCCGGGACGGGTCGACGCTGACGTTCTCGCAGTCCGCGATCGTCCTCCGCTGCCCCCGGGAGCCGCTCACGAACCCCCGGGTTCCGGCGGCGCCGCCACGGCCAGCACACCGCCCGCACCGGCGAGCAGCAGCGCCGTCCCACCGACGAGCAGCCCTCTCACCAGCGGCGCAGCGGACAATCCACGCTCCCCCACACGAGCCTCCCCGAGCGTTGCGCACCCATCGCGAGATCGGCCTACCCGCGCGGAGGTCAGCCCCCGCCCCGCACCGGCAAAGATCATCCATCGCCGGTCGCCGGATTCACGCGCCCGGATCGGACAGGCGCGGCGACCTGTTGTTCCCAAATGACCGGAGGCCGGTTCAGGAGAACCCTGAACCGGCCTCTGACCCGGGTGTTCTTCTGGACACATGTCAGCGGGGGTCACGCACGTCGGAGCCCAGAGGTCAGGTCTTCAGTCCGAGCTTGCCCTGGGTGCGGGCGACGGCGGCGTGCAGCTGGGCGTAGGTCCAGCCGTCCACCCGGTCACCGAAACCGGGCTTCGCCGCGGACCCGACGCTCTTACGCACCAGGCGCAGCGCCTCCGCGGTCTTCGCCCCGTACTCGCCGTCCGACTCGCCGAGCGCCTTGCCCTGCCCGGCGTGGCGGATCATCTCCTGGAGGGCCAAGACGGCCTGCCCGGAGTCGCCCTTCTTGAGTCCGATCAACGGATCCTCCTCGCTCGCGGACCCGTTCGACGAGCCCGAGTAATCTGGCCTGCCCAGTCCGGCGATGACGCCGGCGCCTCGCACGCGGCGCTTCACCGCGTCGCCGGTGTTGGCCTCGATGGTCTGCACCCGACCGCCACCGAGGACCTTCTCGACCACGCCGACATGGTCGATCGCGCTCACGTTGTCGGTGGCGCCCCAGTCGAAGAACACGATGTCCCCGGGCTTCGCCCGGTTGACGCTCGCGGTGGTCCCGCTGTGCCACCGCCCGACCTTCTGGAAATCGCCCGCGTGCCAAGGCGTGTAGGCACGATCCCCACCCGGCAGGACGGCCTTCGCGTTCCCGCTGTGCCGAGCCCAGTAGGTGATGGCCATGTCGCACCACGGGGCGCGGAGGAAGTCGTCCCCGTGACGGGACGCGTACTCGCGGGTGATCTTGTTCGGACGGCCCGACATCCCGATCGACTTGCGAGCCTCGGCGATCATTCCGGCGGCGCTCATCCCGACTCCTCCTCGCTGAAGAACCCGGCGGCGTCCGGCTCGCCGTACAGCTCCCGGAGGATGGCCTCCTCGTCGGCCTCCGTCGCGCCGGCACCGTCCTTCGGCCGTTGCGGCATGGGTTCGGTCTCGTCCACGTCAGCCTCCCGGGTGGTGGGTGATGTGCGCGGTCACCGCTCGTCGAGCCGGTCGACCTCGCCCTCGATACGGTTCACGGTGTCCCTGATCGAATGCCCGGAGTTTGGCGACCGTTCGATTACCAGGTATCCGACATTCACCAATCGGCAGTGTTCCGGCCATTCCCCTCGGAAGAGAAAGCCGACCGCAGCGATGGCACCTACCACGCGGCGGAGTACACGCCGGCCCGGAGCACGACAACGACACGCCCCTCCAGCCGAATCGCCGCCCTGGACGAACTGATGAAAACGCACAGGAAGAGAAGAACGGCGACGTGCGTGACGTCGTCGCCAACCGTCACAAGACCCAGCTCGTCAGGTCGGCTCCGACACGACCGATTCGTGGGCATCGACGTCCACCTCGCAGGCTGCGACGGCCGCGAGTTCAGCGTGCCGTCAGGTCGGATACCGCTGCCGCCAGACCGCTCTGGAGCCGCTTGACGACGGCGGGCGTCCGTGGCGTATCGACACGGCAGGAGTAGATGAAGCGCACGAGGGGTTCCTCGGCGATGGGATGGGCGACGACGCCGTCCATCGCGGCGGTGATGGCCAGGGCTGGCAGGAGGGCGATGCCGAGCCCGTGCGAGACCAGTGCGAGCACGGTCCTGAAGTCGTCGCCCTCGAACGTGAGCCGCGGCGTGAACCCGGCGGAACGGGCCAGTTCCGCCAGGAGGCCGAGCTGCTGGGCGGTGACGGGGGTGCCGATCCACGCCTCGTCGGCCAGGTCCGCCAGGCTCAGCGACGTTCGGCCCGCCAGTGGGTGCCGGGTGGGCAGCGCGACCACGACCGGGTCCCGGCCGATCAAGGTCCGGTGGACTCCGGCGGGCTCCGGCACGGGGTGGCGGTCGTAGTCGAAGGTGACGGCGAGATCGATGTCACCCCGCAGCAGGCCCTGGTAGCTGGCCTCGGTCTCGCGCTGGCTCAGCGTGACGCGCACGCCGGGACACTCGGCGCGGAGACGGGCGAGGGCCGGGGGCACGACGCTGCCGGACGCCGAGATGAAGGCGGCCAGCCGCACCTCGCCGGAGAGCCCGTCGTCCAGTGCGGTCAGCTCGGCGTCGGCGCGGGTCAGCGCCGCGCGGATCGAGCCCTCGGCCTCCAGCAGGACCGCGCCCGCGGCGGTCGGACGGACCGGACGCCGCTCCAGCACCCGCACCCCCGCCCGCCGTTCAAGCTCGGCGATCTGCTGCGACACGGCCGACTGCGTATAGCCCAGGGCCTCGGCGGCGGCCGCGAACGACCCCGCTCTGACCACCGCTTCCAGCGTGGCGAGGAGGCGCGGATCGATCCGTCCGACCATGAACATAAGCCTACCTGATGTACAAATTAGAAATGTTCGCTTGTACTTATGTTCACCCGAATGAACCATGGATGGGAAACCGCGCCGCCGCTCGACGACAAGGAGCCTTATGGACTTCGCCGCCCTGGACCGTCTGGTCGCGAAACTGCCGCGGAAGCGGATCGGCTTCTACCCGACGCCCTTCCACCGGCTGGACAATCTGTCGGCGACCCACGGCGTCAACGTCTTCCTCAAGCGCGAGGACATGGCCGGCCCCGGCACCCTGAGCGGAAGCAAGACACGCCTGGCCGAGTTCATCCTCGGGCAGGCGCTGGAAGACGGAATCACTCACGTCATCACCCAGGGCGTCTACCTGACCAACTCGGGAATGCAGTTCGCCGTGGCCTGCCGGGTCGCCGGACTGACGCCCGTCCTGTACCTCACCCGCGACGAGACCCGGCATGGCGAGATCACCGAGTACAGGGGAAATCTGCTGCTCAACAAGATCATGGACGTGGAGGTGCACTACCTCCCCACCAGCGGCGGCGCCTACTGGGACGCCGACGACGACCAGCAACGGATCGCCGACGCGATGACCGCCCGCAAAGCCGAACTCGAAGCAGAAGGGCACAAGGTGCTGGTCGTCCCGACCGGCGGCGCCCACCCCTACGGTTTCGTCAGTCACGCACTGACATTCAAGGAAATGGTCGAGCAGGCCGGAGAACACGGCGTCCGCCTCGATTACGTCTACCACACCGCCGGGACGGGAACCGCGCTGCCAGGGCTCATCGCGGCGAAGCTGATGACGGGCGTCCAGACGAAGTTCCGATCCATCGCCATCTGCACCTACCAGCCGGGCGAATGGATGAACGCCCAGGTGATCGTCGACCGGGTGAAGCACATCCTGACTCTCCTGGGAGCCGCGGTTCCCGCCGATGACGTCATCCGCGCGGAAATCGACATCGACGAAAGGTTCATCGGAGAGGACTACGCCGTACCCTCACCCGAGGGTGTCGCCGCCATCAAGGAACTCGCCCTGTCCGACGGCGTCTTCATGGGCCCCGTCTACACCGGAAAGGGCTTCGCCGGCCTCCTCGACCATGTGCGCTCCGGCAGGGTCGAACCCGGAAGCAACGTGGCCTTCCTGCACACCGGCGACACCGGCAACCTGTTCGAGATCCCCCAGGTCGTCGGCAACGTCACCGAAGCACCTCCCAGCGAATCCTGACCAACGACAACTAACCTGGACCCCTCAAAACATCCACCGGCCCCGGCCGCAAGACACTGCTGTACGAAGATCAGAAAAGGCCGGTTCCGCTGTGGGACCGGCCTTTGACCTGGGTGGAGCTGAGGGGATTTGAACCCCTGACCCCCTCGATGCGAACGAGATCAACCAAACAAAACAATACCTTGAGTTCAACAACTTCAGGGTAAGTTGCCTGGTGAGAGACAGCTTCCATGCCGCCTCGTGTCATCAAGTTTCAAGATCGACTTTGCTGTCCTTGATGACAACCCGATGACAAACGATCACCACCCTGGAGTGCACTATGGGGTTCGCCCGGCTTCGTAAAAGCAAGGACGGCCAAGAGCGGTACACCGCCCTCTACCGCGACCAGCGAGGTCGCGTCCGCTCCGCCGGAACATATTCGACCATGCCTCAGGCCGACAAAGCATGGCAAAAAGCCGAGGCGAAACTGACATTAGGTCGGTTGCCCGACGCGGGAAAGGGCCGTCAACGGTTTCGCCGATATGTGGAGGACACCTGGTTCCCCAACCACATCATCGAGCTTCGCACCCGAGAGAACTACGACTACGAGATCAACCGCCACATCATGCCCTGGTTCGCTGATATGCGAATGATCGACATCATGCCCATCGATGTTCGCGAATGGGTGACGCACCTGCAGAAAGAGGGCGTCAACCCACCGACGATCCGCTACTGCATGACCGTCCTAAGCGCGATTTTCACCACCGCACTGAACGACCTGGTTATCGTCCTCCACCCATGCAAAGGTGTAAAGACACCACCAATTCCAAAGAAGAAGCGCACCATCATCACGCCTGAGCAGTTCGATGCTCTCTACGAAGCCCTCGCGGATTCACGGATGCAGCTTCTCGCCGAGCTAAAAATCGAAACGGGCCTGCGCTGGGGCGAAGTCACCGAACTTCGGAGCAAGGACATCGACCTCACCGCGCGCACGCTGGAGATTAGCCGCGTCGTCATCGAACTCAGCCCGAAGCATCACCCCAGCGGCGGCCGCTTCCTTGTGAAGGACTACCCCAAGGACCGGGAACACCGGACCGTCAGGATCAGCACCCAGCTCGCGAGAAAGATCAAGGCCTACATCCAGACGGAACAACTCGCCGACGACGCCCTGCTGTTCTTCTTGCGGCAGGAAGAACTCCCCCGCCAGCGCCGCCTACGGGTCCTCCTCGACCCGCAGGTCCTCGGATACATCCAGCCCGACCGGCGCTACCGCCACGGCACTCTGAGCGGCTACTCAGCAGGCAAATGCCGTTGCCAGCACTGCAAAGACGTCTACGCCGACCGCCGCGCCCGCCGCCGAGAAGCAGGGAAGGACTCCCCCAGACGCCGCCGCATGGTCAACACCGACGGACACATCCCACGCAGCTGGTTCCGAGACCATGTCTGGAAACCGGCCATCAAGACCGCCGGCCTCCGCATCCACGTCCGTCCCCACGACCTCCGCCACGCTCACGCGTCCTGGCTCCTAGCCGGTGGCGCCGACCTCCAGATCGTCAAGGAACGCCTCGGCCACGCCAGCATCACCACGACCGAGAAGTACCTCCACACCCTCCCCGACGAGGACGACACCGTCCTCGATGCCTTCGACAGGATCCGCAACCGCTCCAAGCCCAACACGACGATACGCGCCGTCTGATCGCGTGTAGGTCCTGGCCACTGGCTACGACGAGTGCAGATCCCGCCGCACGTGGAGCATAGAGAGCAGCAGTGGCCGGGACCGGTGAGAGAAGCATCAACCGGCCCACGACGGCGAGGGCCGGTCGGCGTTCGGAGCGGCACGGATATGCCAACTCCTGGGCCTAATCCGCCTAGCGGCGGGCTGGATTCAGCCACGAACCAACTCCTCCACAGGGGTGTTTCAGGGGTGGCGGGCGAGTTTGAAGACGAGTACGGTCTCCCACCCGGCAGGGCCGGGCTCCTCAGTGGGATCAGTCTCGTAGACCTCAAGACGGCAGGCCCCGCTGGTTGTTCGTGACGTCCCAGGTCAGCTGCCCGGCCTTCGTTTCCGCTACCACCAAAGGGCGACAGAGCCGGAACCCGGACAGTCCGCCACATGGCGGCGGATACCGAAGCTCGCGTGTCCAGCGTCATCCCCACATACGCGGGGAGCACATGGGACGGCCGGGACCATCCCCGCGTGCGCGGGGAGCACTTCTTGCCCGCGTTGACCAGCAGCCGCCCGGTGGGACCATCCCCGCGTGCGCAGGGAGCACTCGTCCAGCTCCGCCATGCCGTGGTACTTGGAGGGACCATCCCCGCGTGCGCGGGGACCACGACGTCCAGGTGCCCCGGGGGTCCCTGAAGGAGGGACCATCCCCGCGTGCGCGGGGAGCACGTCCGGATCAACAACGTCGACCCGGCCGGTCCGGGACTATCCCCGCGTGCGCGGGGAGCACCGTCCGAGCCAGCTCGCCATGGAGACCATGCCGGGACCATCCCGCGTGCGCGGGGAGCACATCGCCGTGACCTCCCGGCCGTGGTTGAAGGGGGGACCATCCCCGCGTGCGCGGGGAGCACAGGTGGCCCGGTGAACGCCCCGTACGAGTCGCGGGACCATCCCCGCGTGCGCGGGGAGCACTCATCCTCGGGCTCCTCGGCGTCACGGTGGTAGGGACCATCCCCGCGTGCGCGGGGAGCACGGTCTTAGGGGTGGGTTTTCGCGTCACGGCCTGGGACCATCCCCGCGTGCGCGGGGAGCACTTTATTGCGCACTGCGAATTGCACTCCGTGCAAGGACCATCCCCGCGTGCGCGGGGAGCACCAGGTCTTCCGGTCCGCACGTGGCCGGGTCGTGGGACCATCCCCGCGTGCGCGGGGAGCACAAGTTCGCGGGCGAGTCTGGATTCTGGCCCATGGGACCATCCCCGCGTGCGCGGGGAGCACTCTTGCTGACCTGCATGTTCGTCGGCGGGGGACGCTGTTTTGGAGCACTTTGCAAGATTCCGACATTTCGGGCACGGGTCAGCGTTTGCCATAGCGGCGGCGTTTGGAGGCCTTGCTCCAGCCGGTGGGTGGGGGCTTGGACGAGATCGTCGGCTGGGCCTTGGGACGGCGGATCAGCGTTAGGCCCTCGTGGTCGATGGGGTGCCATTTGTGGTCGCGGCTCTCGAATGTGAAGCCCTGCTCGTTGTTGGTGGTGTAGCAGAGCAGCGCGCGGCCGGTGTCGGCGTACTGATGCACTTCGTCCCAGAGGGCTTGCCTGATGCGGGCGGACGGGCCGCCGATGAAGACGCCGGGGGCGATTTCTATCAGCCAGCGGGTGAGGAAGCCGCGCAGGCCGGCGGGGCAGTTGGTCAGGATGATGATGGTCACCAGTGCACGTCTTCGGCGTAGTTGCGTCCGGACTCGACGTTCATGCCGTGGTCGCTCTGCAGCGTGACGTGGTCGGTGTCGGCGCCGGTGGGGTCGCTGGCGTCTTCGTCGGGAAGCAGGAGGCTCTTGATGTCGCGGACGCAGCGCCGCAACAGGCCGACTTCGTTGACGCGGTCGCGGATGGCGCGACGGGTGCGGGAGCCAACGTCTTCGGGGCTGTCGGCGGCGACTTCGAAGGCGACGGGAATGGCGATCTCGGTCTTGTACAGGTCGGCGATGTCCAGGACGAAGGCCAGTTCGTGCCCAGAGTGGATGAAGCCGAGGCCGGGGGCACAGCCGAGGGCGGCGACGGTGGTCTGGGCGATGCCGTACATGCATTGAGCGGCGGCGGTGACCGCCTGGTTGGCCGGGTCGCCGGCGTCGAAGTCGCCGGGAGCGTACTGGCGGCCGTTCCAAGTGAGGCCGACGCGGGTGGCCTCATAGCGGTAGCGCTCCTTGACGCGTCGTCCTTCTCGACCGAGGAGTTCGTGCCGACTGAGGCCAGCGGGGTCTTCGCCGGGAAAACGCATGCGGTACATGGCGCGGGCGACGTCCAGACGGGTGCGACGGTTCGCCCAAGCGGTGGCCTGGGCTTCGACCAGGGCGGAGGAACGGTTGAGGGACCGACCGCCGGAGTAGAAGCGGACGCCTTGCTCACCGACCCAGACGACTCCGGCACCGCTGTCGCCCAGGACACTCATGGCCTGGTGAGTGACGCGCGTGCCAGGGCCGAGCAGAAGAGTGCCGATGGTGGCTGACGGGATATGGGTGACACCGTCGGCGTCCTCGGCCGTAATGGCATTGTCTTCGCGGTGCAAAGTGCAACGTTCGAGGTAGATGAACGAGAGGCGGTCGCCCATTCGCGTGAGCTCGTATGGCGAGGACGCGCCACGCTTGCCAGCGGTGGACATACGTCAGGCCGTTGCCAGAGTCATCAAGCCGCAGCCGTAGGCCTTGGCCTTGCCGAGTCCGTGGGTCAGGACGTGGCGGAACGCGTCAGGGTCGGTGATTTCCAGACGGCCGTCGTAGGTGACGGTGACCAGGGTGACCGGCTTGTCCGCACCCTTCTTGTTGAAGGCGTGTTGGCGCCGGTTGTGGATGATCAGTTCGTGCTGAGCCAGTTCATTCTGCTGGTCGTGCGCTAATGGTTTGCGAACGATGGTGAACCCGCCGCTTTCTTGGCGTTGCTGCAGCCAGCGCAACTGGTTGCGTGGTCCGATGTGCGCGGTGGTCTTGGTCGGCACACCGTCTTTGTTACGGACGGAGTGGACGGGGTTGGCCGTTAGCCGGAACGCCCACCGGTCGCCGGTGCTGAGGCGATCGAGGAAGGGGCCGTAGTCGTAGGTTTCCCAGCGGGCGGTGGTGGGCCAGCCAGCTTGCTCGACCAAGTGGGTGAGGTCGGGTTTGTAGGGGCTGACGATGCACAGGTGGGTGCGGTGCCGGTTATCGCGGTCGAGCCGCCACAGCACCCGCGGACCGGCCGTCTGGTCGGAGAGTTCGGCGAACGACGACATGACGGCCGCGTGCAGCACCTGCGGGGAGGAGAGTAGTTTGCGGGCGCCGATCCGTTCGGGATTTATGCGGAAGCGCGTCAGATACATCACTGGCCTCGCAGAACGGCGGTCGGGTCGTGGTCGGCGATCTTGCTGCGGGCAGTGGGAACGGGAATCTCCACGTGGTCGCGACGGATGCCGCGTAGTGCGTACCGGCGGTGCCGCGGGTCGAAGCTGAGCGGCTGGTCGCGTACGGTGTCCGCGGGACGGCCGTCATCCGCCTGGACAATGGTCTCCAACCGCACCATCGGTTCGTGGTGCTTGCGCTGATGCCAGCGAGAAGCCCGCCAGGGCTCGGCGTTCAGACGCTCATCGAGGGTCTGGTCGTGATGGAAGGCCAGTTCGATGGGGCGGGACGGCGGGCAGGACCGGCGGCCTAGATAAGGCAGGAACTCGGGGTGGCGCAGCGCCTGGTGCAGTCGCTCGATCAGATCATTGTCGCCCTCGACCACAGCAACGAATACCGCGTCCGCCAGGTAGAACCGTTCGGACACCGGCATGGCCCTGCCGCTCTCGAAGTGGTGCGCCGTCTGGAAGTCGCGGACGGGGGTGCCGCGCTGGTCAACGCGGACACCGAATCGCAGTGCGGTCAGGTCTGTGATGTCGTCGGTGCGCTGGCGGCCCAGGGCGGCGGCAAGCATGCCGACGACACCGCTCTTGGTGGGAGCCTGCTCGGTGGTGCGGCGCGCGAACCGCGCCGATGCCCCCCAGGCTTGCAGAGGGCCGGCGAGCTGCATGGTCAGGACGCTCACGGCTGTGCTTCCTGCCGGCGGGCGACCTCCTCGCCCACGGCATTGACCAGCTCAGGCAAGGAGGCCTGGATACCGAGGTCTGACAGCGGCTCGGTGTGCTTACCGACACGCAAGACCCACGTACTGGCGCCGTCGGCGACCCCGTAGGCGTTCTCGACCTCCGGGACGTAGCGGGCCAGCCGCGTGGCTGCCTCCAGCATGTACCCGCCGCTCTCTCTTTCAGTTCTGCAGGGCTCCTCGAATGCGCCTACGAAGCTGATCGGACGGGACGAGCGGATCTTCACCACAACGGCGTCCGGCAGCGTGTGGTTACCGAAGGTATTGACTTTCCCGGTTGGCATGGACGTGATGAAGCCTTGGACGAAGGCCTCCACGGCGCGGCGCACGGGTTCCGCATCCCGCTCGTCGTCACGCAACCCGCTGCCGAGGTTGGCGCCCAGCAAGTCGACGTCCAGGGCTGCATAGCGGTAGAGGGTCGCGGAGTTGAACTCCACGGTGCCGATCATGCCCGCACCGAGGTCGTCGTCCTCCCGTTCCTTGTGATCGTCGACGGCGGTGTAGTAGTCCGACTCGTTTTCCACTTGGTGGACGCTGAGCGCGTGCGCGACCTGCGTGGCGGCGTCGACATTGATGTCGGCGCCGTCGGCGACCATGCGCCCGAACAGCGCGATGTCGACCGAGTGACGGGTGTTGGCGATCTGCTTCGCCCGTGCCTTGTTGTCCTTGTCCTTGAGGAAAGTCTTGATGTCGTCGCGGCCTTCCACGGCGAGTTCGGCCAGGCCGTCCAGCTGGTGAGCGCTGAGGAACATCAGGTACTTCGATTCCGGAGCCGCCGTGGGCTCGTCGTCCTTGGCAGCGCTGCCACGGCGTTTGGGGACCTCGATCTTCGAGCCGGTCGCGTTCTGGACTGTCTCAGCGGCGAGGGCCCACGCCTCGGACGTGGCGATGGAGGTATCGAGGGCGCGGATGCGGTCGGCGAGCAGTTCGGCCACCCGCTTGGTACGCACACCCAGTTCACTCGGGTCGAGCAGGTCGTGGAAGCTCTTCCGAGTGGCGCGCTTCCACGCCTGGCTGGACACACGGGCTCGTCGCACCCCGCCGTAGACGGCGGTCTTGGGTGTGCCGGTGTCGTCCCGGTTGAGGTTGCTCGGCGGAACGCTCTGCAGCACGTGCAGGTCGATGATGGTGCGAGTCATGTGACGTCCTTGTCGGTCGTGGCCTCACCCTGCGGCGCCAGTTCAGGCTGGTCGGTCTGTCTGTGCCGGCTCTGGTCGCCCTTGTCGCCGTGCTCGCGGGGCGGCCGGTAGGCGTGGAAGCTGCGGCCCCACTGCCGACGGACTTGCGCCAACCCATCGGGCGTATGGGCCCGGTAGAGGCTCGCCGCCAGTAGCGCGTAGTCCAACGGGATCGAGTCACGGCGCAGCAGCGAAACGACTTCCCGGAGCCGGTAGGCCAGCGCGTCCAGGCTCCCCGCCGTCCCCACGCGGACGAACCGTCGACGGATCGGCTCATCGATCTTCTCCGGCGGCATCAACCGTCGGACGGCAGCGCCCAGGTCGACGCCGGGAACGTGCATCCTCTGGGTGGTGCGTGACTGCTGATGCGATGCGTACAGGGTCACGGCCAAGAAGAACGCGTTCTCGCCGCGTGTTGCCTGCACCTCACCGAGCGTCTGGTCCTGGTAGAGCCGTTCGGCTCCGGTCAGACCCCACAGCTCCGGAACGTCCTGGGGCAGCTTGCCGGCCCCGCGCCGCAACTGGGCGAGGCGCCCCACGGCCACACTCGTGTCGCGCAGGTAGCCGTCCTGCAGCTCGTTGACGAATTCGCCGACGACCTGGCGGACGAGGTCGGATGCGTACTGCCGCTCGTCGGGGATCGTCGCGGTCATGAGCTGACCTCCAGGGACTCTGCGGGTGCTCCACCCGTCGGCTCATCGGATTCGCGGACCGTCCCGGGCAACACTTTGCGGAGCCGGAACTGAAAGGACGCCTCAGCACGGGAGGCGGTCAGCCACAGTTCTTGACCCTTGCTGGTCTGAATGACACGTCCTTCCCAGGCGCCGTCGCCGGCGTCCGCGACCTCTTGGGCCCCGAGCCGGATGAGGAGTGCATGCGCGCGGTCCTGCCACGCCGCCTGCTGGGAATGGGGTGACGTCTCTGGGGCCAGGGCGGCGAGCCAGTCACGGAAGGGGCCGTCTAGCAGGCCATATGCCTGTGTTGTGGCACGGGTTCGGGCGGGTTCGGGGTCGGCTCCGATCGCTCGGGCGAGGTCGGCGGCCAGGTCGCCCAGCGTGTTCACGGCGGCATCGGCGTCGGTGCCCGCATCGATCGCGGCTTGGCCGAGCCGGGTGTCCCGCTGGTGTAACAGCACCACCGGCATGGCGACCGAATCATCGATCATCTCGTCGATCACCGACTGCTGGGTGCCGTACCGCAGCCCTACCAGCCGCGCCCGGACGAGGAAGTCTTCCGGGAAGTCACCTTCGACGGTCAAACGCGCGACCCAATCCAGGATCCGTGGCCGAACGATCGCCGCGGCTTCCTCGCGCTGCACGCCTCCCGGTGCCCGTCCTGCGACCAGGGCGCCCAGCCCTCGCCAAGCGCTCTTACTCGGGTCGTGCTCGCGCGGCAGGTAGACCTGGGCCAGGCCAAGCCTCTTCTCCTGGACCTGGCTGCGCCGCCAGCTCGTCATCGGCTCCCGCATGTGCCGGTTGCGCGGATTCAGCGGGTCGCCGTAGGCGAGGACCACGCCGTGGACGCCTTCGTCATCGAACGCGAGCCGGACCCGCCGGGACTGCCAGGTGTAAAGGTCACGCACGCCCGCCGGGCGCTTGCTCAATTCCAGCGGACCCGTCTCCGCTGGGCCCGCCGCCGGGTGGCGCCACGCCGGACGGTCGTCTTCGGCGTCGATCCTGAGGTTGTCGGTGTCGAAGGCGATCAGGTTGAGCAGCAATGTCTCGCGCAGGTTCTCGCCCTCGACGAACACGCCGCCGAGGTTCCCGGTCCAGCCGACGCCCTGCGGATAGACCCTGCCACCCTTGACCCGGGGATCACCGACCGCGCCGGTCTTAATGCCGGAGGTGTCGAAAGCGTGCGCATGCACGACCCAGCGGGCGGCTTCAGCGAACGACAGCCGTTCGACACCCCGAGCACGCATGGTGAAGAACTGTGATCCGTTGGGCACGTCGGCGACCAGCCGGTCCAGAGACGCGACCTCGTCCCTCGCGGTCCGCAGCCCAGCGGTCTGGAAGAACGGGGTTTCCGGGTGCAGCAGATCGAACCTGCCCCGGTGCCGGTTCAGGTAGGCGGCGATCCCCTTGAGACCGTCCAGGGGTAAGCCGTCCTCCCACAGTTGCTGCCAGTCGTCCAGGTCCTGGGGGCCGTCCACCGCATCGTGCAGAACGGCCAGCAGCAGACGCAGCAGCGCGAGATCTTGCGTTGGGACGTCTCCGACGAGACGCCGCACTCTGTCGGCTTCGACGAAGACATCCAGCAGCGACAGTTCGTGCTCGGTACCGTCCTCGTAGAGCACCGGAAGCCACGGCTCACGGGTCAGATCGAAACCTGCCGCCGGAAGATCACTTTGCACTGGTCACCTCAAGGCCATCGGCACGGGTGTAATGCAGGTCGAAGCCTGCCAAGCGGGTCCGACAGTTCTCATCGAGCATCAAGATCAGCTCACCGGCCAGCCAATGACTCTCCTTGGACTGCCAGGCCGGCACGCATTCGGCCTCCAGCTCCTCGATCGCTTGGTCGAGTACCTCCGGGATGGAGAACTGGAACGGCAGCCGCAATCCGCAGGCGGCCACGGTCCGTGCGAGGTCCCACGACGGGACGGACTCGGTCGGCAGCTCCCGACCACCACGTCCGTCGTCCAGCCATGGCAGCGTCCGGACGGTCCCGTCAGCGAGGCGCTGCACCACCAGAACCTCCAGCGACTCACGGCTGTCGCGCACCTGGGCACGGCCCGCACGGGTGTCATCGGCGTCCCCGACACCAGCGTCCACCCAGCCGATCAGAGCGCGCCCCGCACGCCCCACCTCGTTGATCTGGAAGTCCAGGGCCTTGCTCCGCTGCGTCTGCTGAAGCACGACGTGCTCCTTGTACGCCTGCTCCATGGCGTCATGCCAGGCCGCCGGGCCGACCGGCCCGGTCCCGTATGCGTCCTGCACCAGCGGACTGATGTCCTCCGGCAACCTCACCACGTGACCGGTCGCCGCCGTCCCCGACAGGTACGGCTCCAGCACCGCGGCCGAACGCAGCAGCGCATGGCGCCGATAGATACGCTGCGACCCCTTGTCCGGCTCTACAGGGACGGTCTCCCAATCCGCGCCCGTCACCAGGCAGCGTGCGTCGCGTACACGCTCGGGACGTTCGCACTGCCCCTCACCGCGCATATGCCGGTGCAGTCGGCCCATGCGTTGCAACAGCAGGTCAACGGGGCACAGATCCGTCACCAGCAGATCGAAGTCGATGTCCAATGACTGTTCGGCGACTTGGCTGGCCACCACGATGTGCTTCGCAGGACGCTCCCCCTGGTTCTCCCTTGGCGGGCCAAACATCCTGAGGAGCTCCGCATCGTTGCGGGCCCGATCCAGATCAACGAAACGGGCGTGTGCCACGGTGAGGTCGACCTTCGGGAACCGAGCCCGCAGAAACTGGGCCGTCTCCAGGACTCTGCCGACCGTGTTGCGCACCACCAAGGCACAACCGCCATCGGCGAGTTCGTACTCCAACCGATCCGCCAGCACACCGAGGTCGTCACTGAGAGGCTCCAGCCGCACATCGGTGCCACGCCCTGACGACGCCACCTCCTCGACCACCGCCGGTTTCTCAGGCTCGATCGCCGTCAGCAGCGGATAGCCCTGAGCCTCCCGGACATCGGTGAGGTCTGCCCCACTCCGCCCGACGTACGCTTCGGCCAGCTCACCGCGCCGCCCGGCCGGCAGTGTCGCCGACAACACCACGACCGGCACCCCGTACGCGCCCAGCCAAGACAACACCCGGTCCAGATAGGAGTTCATGTAGGTGTCGTAGGCGTGCGCCTCATCAATGATCACGACCTTGCCCGCCAGGGCCAGATGACGTAAAGCCAAATGCCGGCTCTTCAGGCCCATGAACAGCAGCTGGTCGACCGTCCCCACCACGAACGACGACAACATCGCCTTCTTACGGCCGTGAAGCCACTGGTGCGCCACCAACTCCGCCGAGGCGACCTGCCGGTCACCCCGCGGCTGCCACTCGTCTCCGCCGCCGTCCACATCGACGCCCCTGACCACACGCCGCCCCGCTCGCACCAGCTCGCCAAAGTCCGTGTTCAGCGCTGCCTTGGAATGCGCAAGCATCACCGACCTCAAAGCCGCCCCCTGCGCGTCCGGAACCTGCCGAAGCCACCGCAGCATCCGGGGGAACATCGCATTGCCCGTGGCCATCGTCGGCAACGCCAGGAACACACCGCCCGCGCCGGAACAAGCCGCGAGCACCTCCGTCACAGCCAGCGCAGCTTCGGTCTTCCCCTCCCCCATCGGCGCCTCGATCACCATTAGCCCCGGCGACGACATCCCCTTCGCCACCTCGACTGCACGCTTCTGGACGGGCCGAACGAAAGCATCGGCCGGTAAGTCAAAACGTGAGAAGAACATCTCCTCCACGTCCATCACCGGCTCCACCGAGCGCCACGGCGCCGGAATGGCAAGTCCTCGCCATGCCGCCTCCACTCGCTCCCGGTCACCCGTGTCCAAGCCATCGGGAAAGTATGGGAACAGATCGGAATTACTGGAGATCCAGTCGGCGACAATGACAAGCCCGGTCAGCACAACCTGCGCCGACTGGGGAAGCTTCACCTGACGCCACTCTTCGAGGCGATCATTCACCCCGCACATCACCGCACACGCGTCCAAGATTTCTTTCTGGACACTCTGCCAAGCCGATTCACAACCCGGCCACCGAAGCAGATCAGGATGCACCTTCAGTTCACGGATACCCTCATGAGTAGGCGGCACCCCGTGATGCCCACCCGCAATAATCGAAAACGACAACATCGCAGACCGTGGCCAGCCACGGGTGATCAGCCACTCCTGCAGCAAGACCTGTCCCGCCAGGCCATGTGGGGCAAGCTTACGATTGGACAGCTGCTTATAAGACGGCATGTCCAACCCGGCATCACGCATCTTGTCGGCGAGCGAATCGACCTGACATGCGAACGCCGGCGTCGCCTTACCAATGTCATGAGTAGCGGCGAGCCACACCACGAGACGACGAGCGTCCTCGATGCCTCCAGGAAGTTGAGCAGCTACCACCGCGCGAACTTGACAAGGCACCCACAAATCCCACAGCAGCCCAGCAACAGCACCGCTGTCGGCTAGATGACGCCACAACGGCAACCACCCATCCGACTTTCGATCATGCTTAGCCCAAACCGACCGGGCCGCGACGGACAACTGTCCTTGCAGCCATGAGTCAGCCACTTCCCCCTCAGACATAAGCCGGATTTAACACACCAGGAACGATCGTTTTCCAGCTAATCAACACGACCGGCCACAAGAGGCCAACCGCCCCCAACCCCGCGTGCGCAGGGAGCACCCGCCGCCCGGTGATCTTCCCCGGTTCGGCGCGGAACCATCCCCCGCGTGCGCGGGGAGCACAAGCTGCACGACAAGACCGGCTACACCTACACGGGACCATCCCCGCGTGCGCAGGGAGCACCCCTCGGTGCGCGTCGGCCCGACCACGACGGCGGGACCATCCCCGCGTGCGCGGGGAGCACCTGCGCGGCGAGCGCCTTGTTGCGCTCCTCGGAGGACCATCCCCGCGTGCGCGGGGAGCACTGATCTTCTACTACCCCGGCATCATCACCATGGGGACCATCCCCGCGTGCGCGGGGAGCACTGCCCTGCCTCGTGTTGAGGTGGGCCCGGGGCGGGACCATCCCCGCGTGCGCGGGGAGCACCCCGTCCATCCGGCCCTTGGCCTTACCGACCTGGGACCATCCCCGCGTGCGCGGGGAGCACAGATGCGGCATGACGTCGGCCTGCGCAAGAGCGGGACCATCCCCGCGTGCGCGAGGAGCACATTAGCCGCCGGGTCGACAACCCGCACGTGATGGGACCATCCCCGCGTGCGCGGGGAGCACGGCGAGCTTGGCCTGCTGCTCCGGTGTGAGGCGGGACCATCCCCGCGTGCGCGGGGAGCACTCCAGGGCACCATCGGGGATTTTCGTTCCCGGGGGACCATCCCCGCGTGCGCGGGGAGCACTGCCCCGAGAAATGAAGAACGCCCCTCGATTCGGGACCATCCCCGCGTGCGCGGGGAGCACGGCCCCGAGCTGCTGGAGCGCGCATGGGGCGGGGGACCATCCCCGCGTGCGCGGGGAGCACGTGTCCAGCGCGGCGCCGCTCGGATCATGCACGGGACCATCCCCGCGTGCGCGGGGAGCACCCGCCTCGGCGACCGGCCGGGACGGGGCCCCGGGGACCATCCCCGCGTGCGCGGGGAGCACAGCTCCCGCGCCATGTCCCGCGCGAGCTTCTGAGGACCATCCCCGCGTGCGCGGGGAGCACTCCAGAGCCGTCCTCCTTGATGCCCATGCGGAGGGACCATCCCCGCGTGCGCGGGGAGCACTCCAGAGCCGTCCTCCTTGATGCCCATGCGGAGGGACCATCCCCGCGTGCGCGGGGAGCACTAGCGCGTCGGCAAGCCGGTCCGTTTCGGTCGGGGACCATCCCCGCGTGCGCGGGGAGCACTCGCAGCCCAGCGCGTGTGCCGCCGTCCGGCCGGGACCATCCCCGCGTGCGCGGGGAGCACCCTGGCCGACCTGGGTGTTTAGGTCAGGGCTGGGCCGTTTTTGAGCACTTTCAAAGATTCGGACATTTCGCTCTTGGTGGTGCGTCTAAGAAGCGTTCCCCGGGCCGCGACGGGCGGTAGCCCGCCTTGGAACGGGAGAGAAGGACTCCGTAGATGGTCGTCGACCAAGTCGAACCTGGCTTTGGAGGCTCGTGGTCACCTTACCGGCGACGCGACGGTTCGGTGTTACCGATGATGCACAGCGGGCGGCCGTCTGATGCCTCAGCGCCACTAGGAGCTCTGTACTGCCGAACCAGTGTCGCCCGTTTTGCCGAGCTGATCAATCATCCTCCCGGGTCGCCGAAGCGATTCGTCGTTGGGGTTACGGTCAGCGCCGAGGAGGCTCAGGAGAGCGGCAGTGGGGACGCGGTAACAATTGCCGATGCGTAGCACCTTGCACGGGAAGCGATCGTTCTTGGCGAGTTGGTAGGCGTAGGTGCGAGAGAGACCGAGTACGCGGGCGGCCGTAACGATGTCAACGACGCTGGGGAGCTCGGCGAGGTCAGCGTAATTGATGGACTGCACGGTGGAGCCTCCGAGAATCAGATTTGTTGGTGAGTTGGCGCGAGTCATCGCACCACCGGGCGGGACATGGGCCGGAGCGGCGTCCCCGATCGAATCACCGGACGGCTACGTCCGGTTTCGGAACGGGGGTGGTTGATGCTTCCGCTCCAGCCCTGCTCACCGGTGGTCGACCCGGCGTGCGTCCAGCAGGTGGACAACGATGAGGGCGGTAACCCGTTCCTTCCTTCTATGCCCGACATCCCGGCTGCGATCGGCGCGAACGTGCTGGACGAGATCGCCGAGTCGTTTCAATCGGCGGTCGGATGGTTCGTCTCGAACACCGCGTCCTGGTGGGTCAATACACCTTCGCCCGATCTAGAAGGTGAGCCGGCGGTCGGTTATCTGCAGACGTTGGTCCGTCCGTTGACGGCCGCTGTGGCTGTCACCGCGATGCTGGTCGTCGCCGCGCGGATGGCGTTGTCTCGCAGGACCGTCCCGCTGATCGACGCCGGCCGCGGGCTGGTGATGCTGGTGACGGTCACCGCGATAGGCACGGTCGTGGCGAACCTGGTGTTGCAGTGGGGCGACGAGTGGTGCGGCTGGGTGTTGGACGCCTCAGCGGACGGCGATTTCGCGAAGCGGATGACCGCGATCGTGAAGTCGCCGTCCGGGACGCCGAGCGCGCTGGTACTTCTGTTCTCCCTGCTCGCGCTGGTCATCGGGATCATCCAGGCGCTCCTGCTGCTGTTCCGGGGCGCGGCCCTGGTGATCCTGGCCGGGCTTCTTCCGCTGGCGGCCTCGGGCTCGATCACCAAGCCGACGCAGTCATGGTTCAGCACCGTCGCGGGCTGGATGCTTGCGCTGGGCTTTTACAAGCCCATCGCGGCGACGGTCTATGCGACCGCGTTCATCCTGGTCGGAAAGGGCGAGGGCCTGCACGCGATGCTGATGGGTTTGGCGATGATGCTGATCGGCCTGGTCGCCTTCCCCGTCCTGCTGAAGTTCTTCACCTGGACGACCGGTGGTACCGAGTCGAGCAGCGGCGGCGGTGTCCTCGGCACGTTGATGGCAAGCGTGGCCGCGCTCGGTGCGCTGCGCGCCTATGGCGGTGGCGGCTTCGGATCCGGACGGGCCGGCTCGGCGGCCGAGCACGCCGACTACCTCGGCCAGCAACTCGGAGGCCAGGACGGCTCCCCGCCAGGCGACGGCAGTCCGGGCACGGCGCCCACCTCACCCGGACAGATGGACGACGGGCAAGCACCGACCGGGACCGTCGACGATCCCACCCCCGACCCGGCTGCTCCGTCGGGGGCCGGGCAGGCGGGCGCCGACCAGTCTGGAACGAGCCAGAGCACTGCGGGTGGTCACGGATGGGCGCCGCCGGACGGCGGTCGTGGTGAGCCGGTCGCTCCATCCCTTATCCGGACGGCGGAGAGCGAACGGGAGCAGGGCGAGGAGGCGATCCGCTGGGCCGCCACCGGAGGGGCAGCCGGCTCTAGCGGCTCCGATGGTCCGACCGGTGCGGTCGGTGAAGGAGGCGACCATGGGAGATGACGTCCGTACTTACGGCGGCTGGCGCCGACGGCACGGCATCGGCCTGCTCGGCCTCGACACCACCTCAACGTTCGTGGCCCTCGGCGCCGCGATGCTGCTCGTCCTGGTCGCCGCCATCGCTCCGCGCTTGCTCATCTACGTGCTACCGGTTGCGGCCATCGGTGGCGGGTTGGGGCTCGTCCGGGTCGGAGGCGTTCCGCTCGCGCGTTTGGCGCTGGCGCGGTGCCGCTGGCAATGGGGGCTGCTGCGTGGTCAGAATCGCTATCGCGCGGGGGTCGTCATCGATCACCCGCGTGCGTTCCAGCTTCCGGGCGTCCTGGCGCCGTTGACGCTGCTCAGCGCCGAGGACGGATACGGCGGCCGGTACGGGATCGTGTGGGACCGTCGCACCGGCCTCCTCACCGCCACCCTGCGCGTTGTTCCGACCTCGACGTGGCTGGCCGACCGCAGCGACGCCGACCCCTGGGTCGCGTCCTGGGGCGGCTGGCTCGCCGGGCTCGGCCACATGCCGGCGGTCCGGTGGGTGTCGGTGACGGTGGATACCGCGCCCGAGCCCGGGTCCACACTCGCCGACACCGTCGAGCGAGCCGTCGTTGCGACCGCGCCTGCTCCGGCGCGCACGATCATGAGCGAGCTCGTCCAAGCTGCGCCGGCTGCCGCCGCCGACGTCGACACCCGCGTTTCGATCACCTTCGATCCCAAGACGTCCTCGGCCAACCCGAAGGATTTGTACGAGGCGGTCGCCGAACTGGGCCGCACACTCGACGGGCTCGCCTCCAGGCTCGGCGGCTGTGGCGTCTCCGTCCTGGGCCGGGCCACCGCCGCCGAGATCGCGGGCGCGGTACGGACGGCGTTCGACCCGCAAGCCCGCGGTGACGTCAACCGGCTGCTCACCCGTCCAGGCCCGGACGACGCCCTGTCGTGGGACGACGCGGGACCGGTCGCCGCGACCGAGCACACCGACCGCTACGAACACGACGGCGGAGTCTCGGTGACCTGGGCATGGCACGAGCCGCCCCGACAGAACGTGCGCTCGGACGTCCTCGCCCGGCTGGTCGCTCCCGGCCCGTTCCCCAAACGCGTCACCCTCCTATACCGAGCACTACCCGCCGCAGCGGCGAGCCGCGTCCTGCAACAGGAAGTGAACGCAGCCGCGTTCCGCAGCCAATTCCGCCGCCGGACCGGACGCGACGAAACCGCCCGCGACACCTGGGACGCGGCTCGCGCCCGCCAGGCCGCCGCCGAGGAGGCGATGGGTGCCGGTGTCTGCCTGGTCTCGATGTACGCGACCGTCACCGTCACCGATCCCGCCCGGCTCCGCCGCGCCGTCGCCCACGTCGAGACGGCGGCCGACTCGGCCAAGATCCGGCTGCGCCGTCTGTGGGGAAGCCAGGCCGCCGGATTCGCCACCACCCTCCCCTGCGGAATCTGCCCACCGGAACTGTCCAGCCGCCTGATCCACTGAACTGGAGGAACAGCGCTTGCCCAATGTCGAAGCACAAGCCATGTCCGAACCACTCGCTCCTTCGTGGGGCTGGCGCGGCCGCGGCGCCGGACGTGCCGCGCACATCAGCGCCGCCCCGGAGTTCCAGTCGACCACCAGCCAGGTATGCGGCCTCTACCCGTTCACCGCCGGATCCGGAACACCGACCGTCGGCACACCGGTCGGACGCCACCAACTCTGGGGTGAGGTCGTATGCCTGGACCCGCTCGCCTGGCTCCGCGAAGGGCTTGTCACCAACCCCGGCATGTTCGTCCTCGGAGAGCCCGGCACCGGCAAGTCCACGCTCGTCAAACGCCTGGTCACCGGAGCCGTCGCCACCGGCACCACACCGATCATCCTCGGCGACACCAAACCGGACTACACCATGCTGGTGGAGTACCTCGGCGGCCAGGTCATCCGCGTCGGACGCGGCTTCGACCGCATCAACCCCCTTGACGCCGGGCCCCTGGACGAGGCCCGGCGACGCCTGACCGGAGCCGACGCCGAGACGCTGCGATGGGAAGTGCGGTCACGGCGGCTCTCCTTGCTGCTCGCGCTGGCGACCCTCGTCCGCGAAGCCCGTATCCCCAACGCCGAGGAAGTCGTCCTCGGACGCGCCATCGACCTCCTCGACGATCGACTCGACCACGAACCGACCGTCGTGGACGTCCTGCACATACTGGAAGAGGGCCCAGACGAACTGCGCTCAGCCACCCGCACCGACACCGGCGACGCCTATCGGGCGCAGACCCGCGACCTCGTCTTCACCCTCGACCTGCTCATCTCCGGGTCCCTGGCCGGCGTCTTCGACTCGCGCACCACCCGTCCGCTCGACCTCGACGCGCCCGCGATCAGCGTCGACATCTCCCGGGTCCGCGCCGCCGGCGACAAGCTCCTGACCGCCGCGATGCTCTGCACCTGGGCCTACGCCTTCGGCATGGTCGACGCCGCCACCACCCTCACCGACCTGGGCGCCGGGCCGCGCCGCTCCTACCTCGGTGTGATGGACGAACTGTGGCGCGCCCTGCGCGGCGCTCCCGGCCTGGTCGAGCACGCCGACGCCCTCACCCGCCTCAACCGCGCCAAAGGCATGGCGTCGATCATGATCACTCATTCGCTGGCCGATCTCGACGCCCTGGCCACCGAGGAAGACCGCGCCAAAGCCAAGGGCTTCGCCGACCGCTCGGCGATCACCGTCCTGGCCGGGCTCCCGCCGCGCGAGCTGGCGCGCGTCCACGAGATCGCCCCGCTGACGGGACCGGAGCAGCAGCTCGTCACCTCATGGTCGGCACCCGACTCCTGGCAGCCCGGCGCCCGCCACCCCGGACGCGGCAAGTATCTGATCAAGACCGGCGAACGCCTCGGCATCCCGGTCGAACTGTCGCTCGTCGGCGCGGAGGTCGACCTCTACGACACCGACCAGGCCATCCGGATCACCACATGACACGGGCGCTAGGGCCGCGAGCATCGCTTCTGCACTCGAACGCGGGCGGCGGGTGGATGGTGCTGGCCGCCTGCTGGACGCCCATCGCCGGTCTGTGGATCGTGTGGGCCGCAGCGAAGACCGCCGCCACAGTGACCGGCGGAACCGTCATGCCGTTCGGCACCGACTTCGCAGTTGCCCTCATCAGACGGCAGACGCATCTCACCTGGCCGGGAACGCCCACACCGCTGGTCATCCTGATCCTTGCGCTCCTGGTACTCGGCTTCGCGGGCGCCCTGTGGACGCTCTGTCGACACATCGCGGAACGTTTTCCACAGCCTGGGGATCCTGTCGCCGCTCTCGCCCACAACCCCGCCCTCACCGCGCTACAACCCGAGGCCACCGCGAACAAGGCCATCGCGCTAAGGCGCTCCCTCTCCAAAACAGCTCCCGAAGAATTGGAGCCGGGAGAAATCGGTCTCGTCCTGGGCGATGTCCTGCTCCCCGGCGACCGCAGCGGCCCCACACTGTTCGCCTCGTTCGAGGACACCATCGTGGCGTTCATGGCGCCCCGTTCGGGCAAGACCACCACCCAGTCCATCCCGCACGTACTCTCGGCACCCGGACCGGTCATCGCCACCAGCAACAAGGCCGACCTGTGGTCAGCGATCGCCACCGTCCGCGCCGAACGCACCGCCGGGCAGATCTGGCTGTTCGACCCGCAACACATCACCTACCAGCCACAAACCTGGTGGTGGAACCCGCTCGCCGGGCTCGCCACCGTCGAGGACGCCCACCGCCTCGCCGGACACTTCGTCCTCACCGTCGACGACGGCCAAAAGAAGGACCTCTGGGGCCCCGCCGCCCAAGACCTGCTCTGCGCCCTGTTCCTGGCCGCCGCCACATCCGGCCGCTCGCTCCACCACGTAGCGCAATGGCTGGACGAACCCGCCGTCCCCACCCCCATCGAGCTGCTCCAGGACGCCGGGTTCCAGCTGATGGCCTCGTCGCTCAAAGGCACACAGAACGGCGCCGTTGAAACCCGCGACGGGATCTACCAGACCGCCCGGACCGCCGCCAAATCCCTCCGCGACCAGGAGATCCTCGCCTGGGTCACTCCCGACCGCGACCTGCCCGTCTTCGACCCCGACGCCTTCGCCGGCTCCCGCGACACCCTCTACCTGCTGTCGAAGTCGCTGTCGGCCGCGGCCCCGCTTATCGCCGCGCTCACCGACACCACCATGCGCGCCGCCGAACGCCGCGCCGAACAAGGCGGAGGACGCCTCGACCCACCCCTGATCGTCGCGCTGGACGAAGCCGCCAACATCTGCCGCATCGCCGACCTGCCGCAGCTGTACTCACACCTCGGCTCGCGCGGCATCATCCCGGTCACCATCCTGCAGAGCTACGAACAGGGCGTCACCGTCTGGGGCGAGCCGGGCATGGCCGCCCTGTGGGGTGCCGCGACCCGCAAACTCATCGGCGCCGGCATCGACTCGCCCCGTCTCGTCCGGGACCTGGCGACCCTCATCGGCCAACAAGACGTCCCGGTCCGCTCCATCACCTACGCGGACGGACGCTCCAGCGAGCAGATCTCGCTACGCCGCCAGGAAATCCTCGAAGCCGCCGACATCCGCGCCCTGCCCACCGGCACCGCGCTGCTGCTGGCCACCGGCACCAAACCCGCTCTCATCCGGCTACGCCCCTGGTACGACGGGCCACACGCGGCATCCATCGACCAGGCCGTCAAGACCGCCGACACAGCCATCGCCAACGCCGCCCGCCGCCACTACAACCGCCCGGACAACCCGTCCACGCCATAGCCACGTCGACAAGAAGGGGGCCTTCACATGCACGCACCAACAGCTCTGGAGGCTTCATGCCCAACCTTGATGAATCCGCGACCAATGACAAGCGCCCCGAGTCGCTCTACCCGGATGTCACCGCCTGGGTGACCGAGCATTTCGTCCCGATGTACCGGCGCACACTCGGCGGCGAGTTCCGCTGGTGCGCCGAATGGTGGCGCCACGGCGAAGCCATTTCTCGCCTCACCGCACTCTGGTTCTCCTGGGAGGCCATGCGTCTGCAGGGCGCCACCGGCATGGCCCTGTGGTACCGCGACCACCTCGACCACCAGCTCCCCGTCCTGCTCGGACCGCGCGGCCCCTTCTACCAGTGCACCGAGAACGAGCACCTGGCCCCGCACGAAGCACGCGTCGTCCCCGTCCCCACGTGGTGGCTCAGCCCCGTCCCGGACGCTCCCGTCCCGGCCGGCGCCTGACACCGCATCACCACAGCTCACGCCACCACCGGGGGACACCACATGCCCGACCGCATCGGAGCCGCCACGCTCGCGCTCAACGCCTACGAACAGCACCTCTTCGGTGATCTGACCAACGGCCACCGAACCGATCACGCCGAAACCGAAGGGCTCTTGTATGCCCTGGTCGCCGACCTCATCCGCTACGGCGAAGGCAATCACCTGAACGTTGCCGACCTGCTGGACGCCCTCGTCCAAGCCCAGATCGACCGCGGCGGCGCCCTGAGCAACCCTCGCTACAGCTTCCGGCTCAACACCGAGGTCCAGTTCCGCGACCGCGACGCCGAACACCACCGGGGCTTCATCACCCAACTGAGGCTGGACGGCCCCAGACAAGAGGCCGAATGCGTACTACGCATTCCCGGAGTCATCGACCCCCAGCACTCCAGCACAGCGCAACTAGAACCCGCCACCCGGATAGTCCCTCTCCCAACCCGTACCTGCGGGATCGTCTTCTCGGCCCTGGAGGCCGAAGACACCGTCATCGAACTCATCAGGGCCCTGCCGCGACAAGACCACGCCACTGACCCGCAGGTGCTGGCGGACCTGACCGAAGTCTCCACCGCACTTGCCACATGGTCAGGCACCAAGCCGGAACAAGTGCTGCACCATCTGCGGCACCTAGCCGACGACGTCCATCACGCACCGGACGATCGATCCGTTGCCGCTCAACGCGCTGCCGCCTCATTCCCGAACGACATCGCCGCGCTCCTGGCTGGCGAGCAGCCCGGTCCAGCAGATCACAGCCACCCGCGGCACCCGGCCTCCAACTCACATCCTCGCCGAATGTGACTCACCACGCCGCGCCCCGCCACCCGCCCCGCCTGACCATACGGAGACACACAGATGCCCGACCACGATGAGGCCGTCGCCACCGCACTCGACGCCTACCAGCAGCAGCTCTTGCCTGACCACACCCCAAACCACCGCACCGACCCCGCAACGGCCGGGCCTCTGATCGAGTCGCTCATCGAGCAACTCGCCCGCTACGCCGAAAAGCAGGGCCTGGCAGTCCACGACACCTTCGCCGAGCTTCACCAGCAACGGCTTGACCGCAGCGGGCTCGACCACGACCCGAGCCGCAGCTTCCGGCTCGGCGCGGAGGTGCAGTTCCGCCAGCAGCGCACCGCCGCGCGAGGCAGGCCGGGTCCGCAATGGCGCGGCTTCATCACAGCACTCGCCGCATCACCCGACGGCCAAGCCCGATGCACAGTACAAGTCCCGGGCGTCAACAGAACTTTGCACGTCGCCGCGTCCAAGCTGGAACCGGCCGATTCGCTGCTCCCCTTGCACACCCGAACGGCCGGGCTCGTCTCCACCGCCCAGGACGCCGAGTCCACGATCATCGACATCGCCGTCCGCCTCAAACGCGCCGCCAACAACGGGCTCGTCGCCGACGAGCAGGCACTCCGCGACCTCGCCCAGCTGACCACGAGGCTGGGCAGATGGTCCGGCGGACGCCCCGAAACGATCATGCGCCAGCTCCACGACCGCATCCTGAACGCCGCCCAGAAACCGGCCAAGGTACGTCCCGGACCGGCAGCAGCCGCCCGCCTCGCCGCCACCGACTTCCCGCGAGAGCCCGTCCCCTCCGAGAACCCACCACACGCCACCGGGGCCAAGCCGGACAACCCGCCAAGTCAGCGCCAACACCGCCGCCTATGACCGTCCCTCACCCCATACCGACCCGCATGGAGGTTGCATGGCCGAAGCCGGCACCGAAGAATTCGCCGAGTTCGGAGCCGCCGCACTGGACTCCTTCCAAACCCTCTTCGAGGAGACCAACCACCTCGACCACCGCAACAACGACGCCCACGCTCGCGAACTCCTCGGTGACCTGCTGATCGACCTCATGCATTACTCCGAACGCCGCGGCCTGGAGTTCAACGACATCTTCGCCCAGGCGCACGGCTACTACCTCAGCGAGCAGAACAGCCCGGACGTCTTCGCGATCGGCTCGGCCGTCCAATTCCACGGCCCGGCCGCGGATGAGGCGATCCTGCTGGGCCAACCAACGCGGGGAACCGTCACAGGACTCCTCGTCCCTCACGACGGACCTACCGAATACGAAGTCCAATTCATCGGCGAGACCAGCAGCCACACCATCATCGCCGCCGACCTGGAATCAGCCCCGCCCTTCCCGACCACACCCACTACCCAAGGCGTCATAAACGACGCACTACGGGCCGAGGAAACTCTGGTCGAAACCATGATCCGAGTCGCCCAGGCCGACATCGACGGACTCCAGCAACGGCAAGACGACCTCAACGATCGACAGGCCCTTCTCGACGCCCTGGTCGCTTGGAACGGCATGGACAAGTACAGCGTCTCCGACCTGCTCCTGGCCAAAGTAGAACCGCGCCTATCCGCCCCAGAACCCCTGCCCCCAGCACCGAGCCAACCGCTCAGCCCTGCCCAAATCGCAGCGCAGGATTTTCCCGTACCGCTCGACAAAGGGCTGACCAGCCATCACGCCGACTCTCGGTCGACATCGCGCCCGGCAATTCCGCCCGACACCCACCAAAACCGTCACCGATAAACCGGACTCACGAGCAGCCCTGTCCATGACACGCACCCCAGCACAGTTGATCTTCAGATCCCAAGCAACAACCCTACAAACGATCAACTTAAGTTGATTGCATGCACCCATGCCGCCTTCAAGGGGTGGACATCGATACATGGAGACTCCTCTGAAGCACTTCTTCGACCACATGACCCGGCAGATCAGGACCGCCGACTCGCTCCCCGCTCTCCTCACGGCCGCCTTCATGGGGATGGAACTGATCGAGCGTGCCACCACCGTCCTCGCCCAGACCGCGCCTCGGGACACCCACCAGACCGCGCTCACCGAGGCGACCGATGCCTGGTGGGCCCTGGCCGAAGCCCCCACTCTCGCCTGGCCAGACGGCTCTTTGCCCGACCGCGAGCTCCAGGAGTTCACCGACTCCATCGCCGCCATGGTGATGACCGTCGCCGAAGCCATCCTCAACGTCGCGTCCAAGACCACTGAACCCGCCGACCGGGTGGCTTGCCTGAGGGCCGCCCACCACGCCGGCAACGTCCACGCCGCACTGAGGTAGACGCCCATGCCCCACGCCACCAGGCGCGTTGACCGCGCCACCCACGCGCTGACCGCCTACGAACTCGACGCGTTCCCCGGCAAGCCCTCACTCCTGAAACGCGACGCGTTCTACACCGAAGCCCTCCTGGCCGCCCTGATCTGCGATCTGGAGCACTACACCCATCACCACGACATCGACTTCTCCGCCGTGCTCAAGGCAGGCCACGCCATCAACACCCAGGAGGTCGCCCAGGACACCCACTACAAGGTCGGCGACCAGGCACGCCTCCCCCGCCAAGACGACCGATGCGGCACCGTCATCGGCTGGCAGACCACCGCCCCTGACGCCGAGCCGTACTTCCTCATCGCCGTCCCAGGCATCCCCTACATCTACGCCGAATCCGCAGCCCACCTGGCACCCGCGCCCGGCTTCCCACCCATACAAACGACCCTGGGCACCGTCCACCACGCCGACCAGGCCGAACAGCTCTACATCAGCATCACCACCCACCTGCCCAACGCCCCAGACTCCACCAGGCAGACGCTCGAACACGACCGCCAACGCCTCCTGGCCGCACTGAGCTCCTGGAGCGGCATCTCCGAAACCCGCCTCCACAACGAGCTCGCCCCGCGCCCACCCACGCCCAATCGCCAACCAACGAACACCAAGCCACCCACCGCAGACTCCTCCATCGCCATCAATCAGAGTCTCCCCGGGGCGACACCGCACCCCCACGACCACCGCAATCAGCAACCACCGTCCCCAGACCCGACACCCGCCGCCTGAGCCACCCGAAGGAGTCCCGCATGCCCGCCACCACTCTCAATCGCCCCCACGCCCGAATCCGCCCCGGACCGTCAAGGTCGACGCCGCCCACCACCCAACCGCTCAACCCGAGGACACCGCGATGACGCACGAACGCGAACACGAGGACGTCCGGCGAGGCTGGTTCACCGAGATCCTCAACAGCGCACTCAACGACCTCGCCCACGCTGAACGAGTCATCACCTCCTACGCCTCCCAGGCCCCCGACGGATTCATCGCCTGGGGCATGGCCGAAGGCGAAGCCATCCAAGCCCACCAGGCGCTCCGCCAGGCCCCATCCCTACGCGCCGCAGTCCCCGCTAACTACGACGCGGTGAACGCGACCGCCGACGCCCTGTTCGAACTCGCACGGAAGATCTCGCAGAGCCTCGTCCGAGCCGCCGAACTGGCCAACGACCCCGACGACAAGATGGCCTGCCTCCGAGCGGCCCTGCACGCCGGACGCCTCCACGACGCCCTGCGGTAGCCGCCGTGGCCACATTCGGGGAAATGACCGCCCTCGCCGCCGAGCACCTCACCGACCTCGAACGCAGACTCCACACGAAACACCTCGACCGCGACATCCGCAGCCGCACCATCCCACCCGAACTCGCACGCCTCACCCACGTCCTGGCCCGTTACTACGACCAGCTGGCCGACGGCTTCAGCGTCCCGCACCCAGCCAACACCGGCGTGCGGGACGCCGCGCACCGCGCCAGCGCCCTCCTCCGGCAGGCCGAACACTTCCTCGGCCCACCCGCGCACACCCAAACCCCAAGATCCGCCCTAGCTCAGAAACTCCGCGCCACCTCCATCGCCCTGGGCTGCGGGCTCGACCTGCTATCCACCCACTTCCCCACCACCACCGACCAGGCGATCTCCCCGAACGCCACCGTCATAACCGCCCCCGACACCGCCCGCTCCCTCCTCCACCAACTAAGCACCCACACCGCCACCATCGGCCATCTAGCACGCCACACCAACGCCCCCACCAACCAAGCTGGCCCGCTGCTTCTGAAAGCCGCGATCCTTGCCCACATCTACAGCGAGAGCCAGACCACCCCCACCCTCACCGCAGTCCCGCTCCACCACATACCGGACCGCATCCCCCCACAGCTCAACGAACACAAGAACGAAACCCTGGCCGGCATCAACGCCAGCATCCACCGCCTGACCACCCCCACTACCCGCTCCTCGATCCCCACCTGGCGCTATCTCGCCCGCGCCGCAGCCATCATCTGCGACCTCAACCACAAGACCGTCCAGCAGCTGATCTACCGCCTCAACGAGCTAAACGACCTCGATCACCTACCCGCCTTCCAACAGGCGGCGGCGGACGTCCGGCACACCGGCCGCGCGTGGAAAACGATCATCCGGCACTGGGACGAACACATCGGCTACTACGGCCACCCCGCAGACGGCCCCGCCACCGACGCAAGCGACCTCATCCTCCGCCTCGGCCGCCTCATCCACGCCGACCCCGCCTGGACCCCAAGCCCCCGCGCCTCGCCCCGCCTCAAACCACCCCACGATCTGGCCCCCGACCCCACCCACGCGGCCGACCTCCTCACCATCACCCTCAAAACCACCGAAGCCTGCAACACCATCGCCGGTCACCACACCGCCATCCACGACGCAGCCGCAATCAGCGTCCTCAACCGCCAGAAAAGATTCCCAACCCACCAACCACGCGTCACAGCCCCCGCCCGCCAACTCTCAACCCGATACAACACAGCACAAGAACGAGGCCACCAATCGATAACCACACTCGGCCAGGCTATCCAAAACCTAAGGTCCCCCATCCCAGAGGAAGCACGACTAATCATCCACCGCACCACCATTTCCGTCGACCAGCTCCAACCAAAATTGGCCGCATCCGACTTCCCGACAACAGTCACCGACTGTCTAGACAAACAAGAATCGCCGCCTGCGAGTAGCATCCACTTCCCTCCTCAAATTTCTAACGGCCACTCAAAACATTAGGCCAACTGCCCCGGCAGGACGTCTTGAACTGGCCCCACTGAGCCCATTCCAACTTCATCGGGCCTGGCGATGGAGGGAGATGGCTTGGACGGTGCTGGTCAGGCGGCTGGGTGAGCAGCAAGCTTTCGCAGGGTGTGCCGGTTCTTGAGGGTTGCGGTGGTTCGTTCGTCCAGGGCACGGGCTTGGGCGTGGTGCCGGTTGAACAGCTTCTTGCGTTTGCCCGGCTTGCGGCCCTTGTGCCGCTTGCACGGGTGCCGATCGCATCACCTGCGCCGGCATAACGGTTGTTGGCGTAGCGGGCGAATCGCCCGCGTGGTCAGCCCGGCCACGATGCCGTGTTCGCGGGCGGCGGTCAGGTCGTGGGCCGGGCTCGGCAGCGCCGCCGACGCCCAGATCGGCTCGCCGTGCGGATCGGCGGGGAAGAGACGGTCGGTGGTGACGAGGGTGCCGTCCAGGATGAGGTAGGCCTCGCGTTGCGCGACCCGCAGCGCCTCACGCGAGTCGGGGACCAACGCGGCGGGCGGTTCCGCCACCTCGGTGAGGTACCGGTGGGCGGTCGCGACGCCAATCCCGAACGCCGTGGCCAGACCGGCGAAAGTCTCGTTGCGCCGCGGATGTACCAAGACCGGCAGCGCTTGTCGGCCGGGGCGGCACCCGCCGACACGGTCCGATCCGACGACGGTGGTCACGGATCAGGCCCCCGGTCACGAATTCGCGGGCAGCAGGCGACAGATCCAGCGCGGCACGAGAGAACAACACCAGAAGCTCCTGGCAGGGCAGTTCGTTTTGGTCCGCATCTACCAGGAGCTTCACCACGTCGTGATCGCTTCCCGCGCCTCGCGACCACCTGTGACCGGCAAGATCAGGATGGAATGGCCTCTGTGAGGGGTACCGATCCAGGGACCGGTCCCGGAGGGTTCGGGTAAAATTCGGCAAATGAGCGAGATGCGGAGGCATGAAACAGCTCCTTCCGCTGGACGGGTGGTGATGTGGCTGGTCAACCCGATTGGATTCGTCATTGTTCTGCTGATCTTCTTGTTCGCGCCCTTCGTCGTCGCCAGCACGAGCTCACCTGATGTGAGATTGAAGCGGATCTTCGATATATCGTTCACCGGCCGGGACATCGTTGAAGAGGACGCGTTTTCCGTGGGGGTCCACGTTCTCATGGTCGCGCTGCTCGTCGCTCTGGTGGTAAGTGCGGGTACCGCCCTGATACCTGGTCCGCAGAAGCGAAGCTTCGCCGCCGCTGTCGCGGGGACGGTTTCCGGCGGTCTTTTGGTCGCGGCCGCACTGTGGACTTCACACTCGCTGGACGCAGGACGAAATGAATATCTGTCAGATCTTTCATCGGCTATGCCGCCGAACGAACGTGCGAAGTTATTCGACCAGATCGGAAGCGAAGTCGAGGTCGGGCTCGGGTTCTGGCTGGGGCTGACCGGACTCGGCGTGATCACCGCATTCAACGTCTACCTGATACTCCACAGCAGGCGGCGGCCTGCGGAAGCGGTTCGCTGAGTTACATCCGCCTTTCCTCTATAGAGGAAACCGCGAGGCATGAACACACTTTCCAACCGGATCCCCAACCGGCACTTTGATGGTGTTCGCGGGATTTTCAGCTTTGAGTAAGTTGTGCGGCGTGCTCGGCTTCGTCGGCGTGGACGGCGCTCGGCTGTGCGGTCAACAATCTCCAGTGCGTGGTCACGCCGTCCGGGCCGGTGAGCACGGACGCGGACAGGGCCTGTTCGATGCGGGTGCGGACATCGGCCTCTGCCGCGGGTTCGCTGGCGAACAGCACGCGTAGTCGCACACGGGTTCCGGAACGCCGTGCGTCGGTGTGGTGTGGGGCCAGCGGGCACGACATCCGGTGCTCCCAATGTCCACACAACGCGACCGTGATGGCCGCGCCTGGTGCCCGGACGTCCTCACCGGGGTCCATCTCGACGACCGCTTCGTGGGCGAATGCTTGATGCACGGGATTCAGTATCAGGCGCAGCGGTGCTAACGATCAAGCCAGAGGATGTGAACGGCCCCCAGCCTGCGGTCAGCCACGGAAGCTCATGTAATAGGGCAGCGTTTCCAGGAGAAACAACTCACGCTTCGACAATCGCCTGCCGATGCGATGGCCGAGGGCCAAAGTGCCGGCACCCCACAGCCACCATCGATGGCAGGCCACCAGCGCTCGACTCCGGATCACGCATTTCGGTTCACAGCCTGACCGCCGCTGGACAACACCCACAGTTACCCGGCAGTCACCGCTAATGTCCCGAATTCCACACACTCAAGGAGAGCAAATTTTGACCCTCACCATGACCCTCAAGGCCCAAGTCACCTGCCCGGACTATGACTGGAACCCCGTCGCCACCGCCAGCAGCTGGGTTCCTTTCACCGGCGGCATCGCAGGATTCCTCTTCACCGGACTCGTGTTCCTGTTAAGCACCGACCCCAAGGGCCGACAGGAAGCCACCAACGCCTTCACGCTCCTCATCACGGCGTTCTTCGGCTTCCTGACCATGGCCTACCTCACCGCCGGCCTCTCCGGAGAACAGAACTGCACACGCGCCTACACCGGGTTCGCGATCACCGGCGGCGTCCTCGCAACCTCTGTCATCTGCATGTGCATCACGCTCACCTGGCTACTCCCGGCCTACGAGCGCTACAACCAAGAGATCCTGCCCTTCCTGCGCCACGTCGTCTACTTCATCTTCACCCTCGCAGCGATCATGCTCGCGGTCTCCTCCTTCGGATTCCTTCAGACCACCGTCGGCACCAACCTCGTCTTCCACGCAGTCGTCATGGGCGCCACCGCACTAGCAGCAATCGCGACAGGCTTCACAGCGGTCTATCGCAAGCGCCACACCCCTCTCAGCCCCGACAAGCGCAACGACCGTGTCAAATGGCTGGCGCGGCTGGCGCTTGGCTACTTGGCGACCGCTTCGGTGATCACCGGGATTGTCATGTCCATCCCCAACCCAGCTTGGGACCCGCCTGCGCACGCGGGCCTCTACGCCGCGGCATACGGCTCACATGCCCTCCCGCTGGGGATCCTGCTCTGGTCAATTGGGGCCATCGCGCTCAGGACTTCTGCCCCGCCGACGAGTCAGGTGCCCCCGCCGCGTGCCAGCGAGCAGAAGTCATAGGACTAGAGCACGGCGCCCCGGGGACGTCCCGGCATGCCCGCTGCGACTTCCCGCCTAGCGCGGCCAGCTGCCAGATCAGTCGTCAAGCAGCAGGCGTGATCGAGCCCGGCGCCACGCCAGCTCCGCGCCCTGGGCCAGTGAGCCGCCGCTGCACTCAAGAGAACGGCGCTTCCTACGAAAAGCCCGCTGCTCACCCAGCCGCCGCTCCGCCGTCGTGCAGGCCATCCTCGCCCTCCATCACCAGGCCAGACGGGTGGAATGGGCTCAACTGTTCTGGCTCAGGGGTTGTCGTTCCTGACCACAGGTGCCGGTAGCCGTTGCGGCCGAGGTACGGGCTGGTGAGAATGTGGTGGATGTCGGCCCAGGTCATCAGTGTGTTCCATAGGACGGGGCGTAGATCTGTGGTCTTGGCTGTGAGGGACGTGTTGTAGGTGGTCAGGGCTGCTTGGGCGGTGGAGGTGGGAAGCGGTCCGTGGGTCATGGTGAGGGTCACGATGAGTTTGGCCAGGTCGTATCCGGCGGGCGCGAGGGTGAGGACGTCGAAATCGAGGAGTACGCAGCCGGTGGGGGTCTCGTGGGCGATCAGGAAGTTGCGTGGGTTGCAGTCCTTGTAGAACGAGGGTTGGTCGCCGGCTGCGGCTTCTATCGCTCGAATCGTTTGTGTGGTGGTTAGTGGCGGGAGCGGTGCGGTTCCTTGGGAGAGCAGATGGTTGATGGCTCGGGTGCGTGTGGTGACGAAGTCGGGGATCGTCAGGCCGTTCGGGGTGGTGTGTGGGCGGTCGAGTCGGGCGCTGTGGAGTTCGGTGGTGTAGGCGCGGTTGTGGAGGCGTCCGAGGAGTTCGGCGAGGTGGGGCAGGTCGTGGGGTTCGGCGTGGCGGCCGGTGACGTAGTCGAACACCAAGTGTCGTGCTGTGGTGGTGTGCAGTTGGGGGACGGGTGTGCCGAGTTCGGTTAGCCAGTGGTGGTGGGCGGCTGCTGCTTGGCATGACGCCGGGGTCGGGAAGCGCTTCGTCCAATGGTGGGGGGTCGTGACGTTCATGGTCGCTGGGGCCGGTGGCCGACGACGTAGGTGATGGTGGACGTGGTGGTGGCAGGTTCGTCGCCTCGGCGGCGGCGCAGCTCGGCGGCAAGCGCCTCGGGGTCGGTGTGGAGTGAGGAGGGGAGGTGATATTTGGGCACGGTGGTGAGGTAGTCGGCGAGGTGCTGGGCGGTTCGGAAGCAGAAGGTGTGTTCGTCGCGGATAACGGCGTCCACGGTCAGGGCTGTGGCGGCGATGTCGGGGAGAAGGTGTCCGGCTGCGCTCTGGTAAAGGCTCGGGCGGCCGGTGGCGTCTGGGTCGATGCCGGTTTGTGCGAGGAGTTCGTCGAGTTCGTGGTAGCTGTTGGTTGATTTCGTTACTAGGAGTGCGGCTCCACCGGGTGTCAGAGAGCGGGCGATTTCAGTGATCGCTTTGGATGGGTCGGTGGAGTGGTAGAGGCAGAAGATGGCGGTTGCGGCGTCGATTGCGGCGTCTGCGATGGGGAGTTGATGGAAGTCGGCTCGTAGGTAGGCGATGCGGTCGGCATCGGCGCCGAGGCGGTTGTGGAGGTGTGCTCGGGCGGCGCTGAGCATGGTGGTTGAGGCGTCGATGGCCAGCATGTTGGCTTGTGGGAAGTGCTGCGCAACGGCTCTGGTTGGCCGGCCGTTCCCGCAGCCCAAGTCGGCAATGAGTGCCGGGTTCGCAGTCAGGTGCGGGGCGGCGGAGGCAAGGAGGTGTGCGACGTGTTCGCCGACGTGCTTCCCGCTCGTCTTGGCGTCCAGGAGGGTGTTGCTGCGTCGATCGACCCGAGCCATGTCGGCGTAAAGGGCGGCGATCTGTTGCGGATCGAGAAAAGGCTGCGGCTTCCCGGATCGGGCGGCGGATGGAGTGAGTGCGGGTGGCATTTTCACCACCCGTTGGGAGTTACTGATCGTTGGTCGTGGCTTCGACGAGTTGATTGACCAGCCGGTTGGCGGCGCGGCGGGACCGGACGATGTGGAACTGGGCATGGCGGGCGTGCTCGGCGATCAGACTCCGGACGCGTGGTGCCATGTCGCGGCGGTAGCCCCAGATGTAGGTGATGAAGCCCCAGGTGATGCGGTCGTACACGCCGGTCTCGTTGTGTTGACCGCCGCGGTAGTGCCATCGGCGCTGGGCGATGCCCCATAGGCAGGTGGTGGCGGGCAGGTCCAGGAAGATCACGTGGGTGGCGCGGCGCAGGCGAATGGGCATGGTCCCGGCGTAGTTGCCGTCGATCACCCAGGTGTCCGCAGTGACCAGCTCCTCTTGGAGGGCGGCGAATTCGTCCTGCGGCAGTTTGTTCCATTCGTCGTCGTAGTAGAGGGCGTCCAGGTGGGTGATTTGGGTGCCGATCGCCGCGGCGAGGCGCCGGCCGAGGGTGGTCTTGCCACTGCCTCCGCAGCCGATGAGGGCCACTCGCTGCATCGGTTCCATGGGTTTCGACGGTACCGACCTTCGAGTGGACGGGAGGCCAGACCCGCCAGGGCGCAGTCAGATGCTGGTGGCGCCTGGGCCGGAGCGGCCAGATGGTCGAGCGGATGTCTCGCGGCGGCGCGGCGGTGGGTGGGGTGGTCATCGTGCTGCTCCGCGGTTCGGGGCGGCTTCGTTGAGGAGTCGATCGAGGGTCGTCAGCTGGCGGGAAAGCCGGAAGGGGGCCAGGAGGCGCAGGCACCGGTCGATGAGCTCGGCGTGTTCATTGCTGCCAGCGATGGCAGTGAGTCGGGTGAGGACGGTAAGGGCGTGCTGGGCATCGTCAACGATGAGTTCGCCTGGGACGAGTGTTTCCACGGATCGCAGGTAGGACGGTGCGAGCGGCAGGCATCCGGCTAGGACTGCTTCAAAAAGGCGCTGTGTGAACTGGCCTTGGACTGCGAGCCGGTCAGGCGCGAGCAGCATTGTGGCGAGGGCTCGGCGGTAGAGGCGCTCGACGTCGGGGAACGGTATCCGGCCGATGAAGTCGACTTGCGGCCAGCGTTCGGTGGACGTCCATTTCCCGGCGACCAGGTGCGGGACGGCAGCGGCGACGGGAGCGAAGAAGCGGTCGAAGGGTTCGTCACGGTCGTATTGGTTGCCGACGTATACCAGCGGCAGATCTCGAGGGAGTGCGGCCAGGACGGCAGAGGCGGCGTGGTCGAGGACGAAGTCGGCGACCGGGAACAGCAACTGCGCCGCACCGGGCTTAGGGTGCAGGGCAGCCTCGCAGACAGTGACGTTGTGCGTATGGCGAAGCTGGTGGTCGGCGGGGAGCTGTAGGTCCTTGTCCCAGATGAACGTGGGGGTCTGTTGGCGGTGTGTGTAGTGGTCGATCAGTTCGGATTGGCGGTGCAGGTCGCAGGTGTGGCCGGGACTGCCGCACGGGGTGGTGTTGCGGCCATGGATCGGCCATCGCCATTCGCAGAACAATGCGTCGATGTCCGGGAGGCGAGTGTTCCAGGTGTAGGCGTCGCGTAGGTCCTGTCCGGCCTCGGTGAGATCGCGGTTGGGCTGCAGGAACACCACGTTGTGGCCGAGCCCTGTGCCGTTGGTGGTGAGACCGTCGATAAGGGTGCGGCGATGACTGCGTCCGCCGTCAGGGGTGTCGGTGATCCCCGTGCCGAGGAATCCCCAGAAGCTGTAGCCGAGTTTCATTGCTGTTCCTGAGCTGGGGCGGTCTCGGCGGTGATAGAGGTTTTGGTGACCCACCAGCTCTCCAGTAGGAGCGCGTCCAGTCCCGACTCGATCAGGCAGTCCAGTGCGGCGTCGGGGGTGCCGCAGATCGGCTTGCCTTTGATGTTCAGGCTGGTGTTGATCAGGACGGGGTGGCCGGTGCGAGCAGCGAATTCGGCCAGCACTTCGGCTAGGAATGGGTTCTGCCGGCCGGTGACGGTCTGGACGCGGGCGGTTCCGTTGGCATGGATCACGGCGGGGATGGCTCGCCAGGCTTCGTCGGTGACGCCTGAAGCGATCGACATGAAGGGCGAAGGTTGCCCCAGGGTGAAGTACGCTGCGGCGTGATTGGCGAGAACCACTGGCGCGAACGGCCGAAAGGACTCGCGGAATTTCACTGTCGCGTTCAGCCGGTCGACCACGTTGGAGGTCAGCGGAGACGCCAGGATCGACCGATTGCCCAGTGCGCGTGGCCCGGCCTCTAATCGTCCCTGGAACAGCCCGACGATTTTCCCTTCGGCCAAGGCTTCGGCGAGTGCGGCCGCTGGTGCGGCGAGACGGGTCGCTGCCAGGCCAGGGCGGGGTTGCGGTGGCAGGTGAAGTGTCGAGTATTCGGGGCCCAAGTAGCAGGCGCCGACCAAACCGTGTGGCAGGTCGCCCCTCAAGTCGCGGTAGACGCTGAGGGCGGCACCGGCCGACGTCCCGGAGTCGCCGGGGGCGGACGGAACAGCTACGCGCTCGAATCCGGCCTGTTGGCAGATGCGCCCGATCGCCACACAGTTCATCGCGACGCCGCCACCTACCAGCAAGGTGGTAGCACCGGTCAGGGCGTGAGCGCGGCGGGCCAAGTGCACCATGACCTGTTCGACGCGTTCTTGGAGTGCGGCCGCCAGGTCCATATGGATCTGCTCGATCGGTGCGCCGGCGGGGCGAGGCGGACAGGTCGCGGCGGAGAACTCAAGCGTGACTCGCGGCCATCGGCTGGACAGCACCCTGAGCGGAAACCAGCGCAGGTCAACACGAAAACCGTCGGCGGTGATCGTGATGGCGCGGCGGAACACATCCCGGAATCGGGACGGTTCGCCGAGCGCGGCCAGCGCCATCACCGTGCCCTCCTCGTCACCGCGCCGCCATCCCAGGTGCGCGGTGACCGCACCGTAGACGTAGCCGAGCGAGGCGGGGTCGGTGACGGTGAGCCTGCGCCGCAGCTCTACCGCGGTGCCGCAGCGGCGGGCGTGGGAGATGGTGGTGGTCGCGGTTTCGCCAAGGCTGTCGACGACCAGCACCGCCGCTTCGTCGTGCCCCGCCGCCGGTCGTGAGTCGTCGAGTCCAGCGGTAGCGAGGGCGTACAGGCTGTGCGCGAGGTGGTGCTCGACACAGATGATGCTGGCGTCGGGAAATCTGGCTTGGAACACGCGGAAGCGGATCCGGGCGTTGCGGTAGACGCGCGCGAACGATCTGGCGCGCGGCACCGCCCGGCCAGCTCCTCCCGGACGTGCCAGATAGGTCAATGCGGCCGGGGCCGCGGCAAAGTAGCGGCGCGGATCGAAGTTGTAGGCGACATGGGTGACCTGTCCGGGCGCGAGGTCGGCGGTGTCCAGGAGCCAGTCGATGGCCTGTTCGGGGTAGGCGTTGGTGTGCTTGATTCCGTTGAGGCGTTCCTCTTCGACGAGGCCGATCAGGCGGCCGTCCGCGATCAGGGCGGCGGCCGAGTCATGGGTGCCAGAGCAGAGCCCGAGCACAACCGGGGGCGTCCTCGCTGGGGACGGGGAAGTGAACGCAGCGCCCATCAGGGTTCTCCTTCCTTGCCGCCGATTGCGCGGGATTGGGCGGCCGCCTCGTCCAGGTGGGCGTACCAGTCGGTCAGAGCTCGGGCGAGCGGCCCGCGCGTCTGGCGAGCCAGGTCACGGGCGCCGGCGGGGTCTCCGGACTTGTGGAGCCGATAACTCCGCATCACCTCGGCGAACTCGTCCCAACCGGAGTGGCCACACGGGAAGCCGTCGATCACTGCCCGTAGGACGGGGTCCAGGTCGTCCCATGGAAGGCCAGCGGCGTCATCAGAGAGCTGTCGGAGTCGGTCTCGTCCGCGCCAGGTGCGTCGCGTGGGGTGCTCGCAAGCAGCTGGCGGGCGTAGGGCAGATGCTCCTGGTAAAGGTGCAGCGAGCCGACATGATGGTGGTAGTCGCCCAGGCCCGTGCCCACCCATCCGGCCATGAGCTCGTGCAGGACGGTCGCGGCGAAGATGTCGTAGCAGAACCCAAGCCACAGGTCCTGGCTGCGCATCATCGTGTGCATGTCGAGCCGCTCGTCCCGAAGCACGAACCAGTAGCCCAGCGTGCACGGCACGTCCTTGTGCCCACGGTGGTCACGTGCGGGATCCCACAGCTGGACGACCGCGCGACGGGTAGAGGCGTCGGCGAGCAGCTCGCGGCGAACCTGATCGAGCTGGTCGATGTTCCCCGCCCAATTCCGCAATCGGGGCCCGTAGGCGCCACGGAGCACCTGCCCGTCGGTGAACTCCCGCAGCCGTTGGTTGTAGGTGTAGATCCAGGCGTCGTCCGTACCGGCCAAGATCCATACTGTTTCCGCGACGGCGAAGGCCGCGTTGATGACGCGGACGGGCGGCAGGCTCACCAGCCGTCTGCGAGGTTGGGTCAAGGTCAGGTGGGCGCCGATGACTTCGCGGGTGCTCAGGCCGCGCGGATCGCACGGTGCGCCCGTATTCAGCACAGCGCCGACAGCTTCTGTCCAGAGCCGGTTGGCGGACGTCGCCCGTAAGTCGATCATGCTGCTCACCCCGTCAAGCTCGGACGGCGGCGCCGGGCACCGGCCCGCTCCTGTTGGAGTGGGGGGACGACCTCATGTGCTGCCAGTAGCGCACCAGGCCATCCTTCAGCGAGACCTGCGGGGTGAACCCCAGGACCTGCTTTGCCCGGGTGAGATCGGCGCGGGTACCAGTAGCGTCACCGGCCCGCTTCCCCGCCGCCTCCCATGGGACAGGACGACCGACGAGGTCACCGACCAGATCGGCGACCTGCCGCAAGGAGGCTTGCTCGGGGCCGGCTGCGTTGATGACTTCGGCTTGTCCGGGGTCCAGCGGAAGTGTGACGGCACGCAGAGTCGCGTCCACCAGGTCGCTCACGTACGTCCAGGTGTGCGGGGCGGCACTGTCACCGTACAGCGGCATAGTGTCCCCGCTGAGCACTGCACGGAACAGCCTCGGCACGACCATCGCCGGTCGGCAGCCCGGACCGAACGCGGTGAAGAACCTCAGTGCCACCGTGGCGAGCGGCGATCCGGGGCGGCGCGCGTACGCCACGGCGAGCCGTTCAGCCGCGAGTTTGGCAACCCCGTATGGGGACGTTGGCTCCGCAGGCAGATCTTCTCGCCCGATCCCCGCGCGCGTCGGGCCGTACACGTGAGACGACGAAGCCGCCACCATGCGCGGCACCCCCTCCCGGACGCACGCATCCAAGAGCCGCTGGGTACCGAGCACCGACGCCATGTGGTCAACGAACCCAGGCCCCCACGAAGCACCCACATCGGTCGCGGCCGCCAAGTGCACGACTGCGGAAACACCGGCCAGCCGCCGAACGACTTCCGGCGCGTCCACGTTGGCCGTCAGCAACCGGAGTCCGTGCTGGTGGTGCAGGTCCCGCAACTGGACGACGGGATGAGCGGTGGAGTTGAACGGCCGCTTGTCCACTCCGATCACGGTGACGCCTCGTCGCAGCAGGGCGAGGGCGACGTGAGAACCAATGAACCCGCACACGCCCGTCACCATGACCGGGCCGATCACCTCAGCGTCCATGCCGCCTACGACACGTTCCTGCGCCGAGCAACTCCCCAGCCACGGCGTCGTTCCTTGCGGCATCGCACTCTCCTCCTCATAGAGCTCACGCATCGGCCACTCTTCACGCTCGCCCACGCCCGAGCTGGACCAGGGCTTCATGCACGTTCAAGGGTTCGTCGGAGTCCGGTAGTCAGGACCGTGAGTTCGGCCAACCGTGGACCAGCCCGCTGTGGATCGGCGTAGACCCGTCCGAGCGGCTGGCACCGGCGGCCGTCCCGGACTGGAGGTCGGGGACGAATCCCGGGAGAAGGGAGAACGTTGGCTCGCCAAGGGCGCGCCAGCACAGGCGATCTCCCGTGAACGCGGCGCGAGCATGTAGCCATCGCGTGTTGTCCAGCAGGTACCCCTGACCAACCGCGAGCCGAAGCCGAAGTTGATGAGCGACGGCAGCGGCCCGCAGCGCGCCAAGGTAGGGCTGCACCAGGGGACTCCAGCGCGCCAACCCGTCCAGCCGCAATCGCACCGACACGCGCCCATCTGGGCGGGCGGCAAAGACCTGGCCCGGGTGGCCGCTACCCGCGCCCACCCCACCACCGAAGAACGCGGTGCGCGGTTGCGAGAGGGCGTGGGCGGCTTTCCAGTGGTTGATGAACAGACCGTCATAAACGGAACGACCATCGGTCAGCAGGCATTCGCCGCCTTGTCCGGCAGGACGGCCGCACACCAGCAGCATCAGCCGTGGCGGCACCGGGATCCCGGAGCGCTCGGTGTGCGGGGCCAGTTCGGTGCCGGTGAACCCGGCATAACCTGCGCGTTGCTCGTGACGCCCGGTGTCGCGGAGCGTCGTGAGGCCGTCGATGTCGCTGTCACGGTGGGGCGTAATGGTCATGACACGCGAGGCCAAATCCAGGACCGCGGCACGGGAGGTCAGCCCTTCCAGGACGATCAACCCGGTTCGCTGCAGCCGCTGCTCGATGACCTCCGGTGTGCCGGGGCGGACACGATGGGGAGTGAGCAGCTCGCGCACATCGGGGAGAACGTGGATCATCACCAGCTCCTTCGCTCGACGGCTGAGCCCACTGTCCACGCACGCTCGATGAGCGGTAAAGCGACAGATTGTCGATTCGGGCATCTCGCCCACACACGACCCGTTCCAATGACGACGTGCTAGTTTCCGCACCATCGCGCCCCACGCTGGGGCGCGGCCCTGCCAACCAGATGCACCCGCCACACGCCCTGGTAGCCGACTGCGAGGACCACCATGGTGAACACGCCGCCGACCTGGCCGGTATCCGTAAAAGGCGTCGCAGTCGCTGGCGGGCGCGTGGCGTTGCTGAAGAACGAACGCGACGAGTGGGAGCTGCCCGGCGGCCGTCTGGAGCCCGACGACGCCAGCCCCGAGGCGGCGGTTGAGCGAGAGATCGAGGAAGAGACCGGCTGGAGCGTGAAGGCGGGTCCCCTCCTGGATGTGTGGATCTATCAGCCGCTGCCGGAGACGTTGCCGGAGCGGCGCGTCGTGATCGTCACCTACGGCTGCACGGTCCTGACACCAGACGCCGAACCCGTCGTGAGCCATGAGCACAAACAACTTGGCCTTTTCCCCCTTGATCAGATCCCCGACCTGCGCATGCCGGACGGCTACAAACAGTCGATCAAGGCCTGGTTCAGCCGGCCATGACGACGCCCGGCTCCGCAGGCGGTCCTGAGAACTCAGGCAGCGCCTCGGCGCCGCGATCCTCAGCCGGCTACGCGGCCTGGCATTGGGCCACTCCGCAGGCTCAGCGCGTCCTCGCCACCAACGATCTGGGCAAGATCCTGCGCTTTCACCGCCAGGTCCACGGCCTCAACCAGGCCGGGCTCGGGGAGATCCTCGGCTACGACAAAACCTACGTATCAGCGCTCGAGCTCGGCAAGCGGACGCTCGACGACCTGGGCTCACGGCGCCGGATCGTCTCCTTGCTGCATCTGCCACCACATGTCCTGGGCATCACCGATCCGGCCGACACCGATCACCGAGCCATGCTTCAGTTCGGCGAATCCACAGTCCGCCTCGCCGAGATCGCCCGCCAGTCCGGTCACGCCTCAGAAGCCGTCGCCGAACTCTGGCCGCTGGTCGCACGCCTGGAATCACGCATACAGGCAGGGCACACCGAACGAGAGACACTCCGTCTACTCGCCCGCGCCCGAGCCGGGCTCGGCGTCGCACTCGGCAACGTCCTGCCAGAAGAACGACTCGGCACCGCCGCACACTGGACCGCAAAAAGCCTGCATATCGCGCTCTACTTCCAAGACCCGGTCTTCTCATCCGACGTCCTGCGCCTGCACGGCAACGAACTACGCAAAGCCGGGCTCCGCGGCGCCGCCGTCCACCGCCTCCAACACGCCCTCGCCCTAGCCCCCACCCCCGCAGCCCACGCCGCCGCCCTCCCCCTGCTCGCACGAGCCGCCGGCGCGCTCGGGGACCCGAACCTGTTCGACACCGTCATACAGCAAGCTCACGACCTGCTGAACCACGCCAACCACACCTCGCTCTTCAACCCCTACGCACTCCACGAGATCCGCCTGCGGGGCTTGATCGCCACCGGCCGCACGAACATTGCCACCCGCCTCGCCGACGCCCCACCGCCCCCCACCACCACAACCGTGGCCCCGCAATGGCACGTCATCGAACAGGTCACCGTGGCAGACGTCCACCTACGAGCAGGCGACCGAAACGGTGCCCGCGAATGCCTGGACACCGCCACCCGCGAAGCCGCCGCATTACGCCTCCCGCACCAACTCCAACGGATCATGCGAACCGCAGGCGAACTCCTCCCCGAAACCCACGCAAACGCCACTCACGCCCTGAACAGACTCCGCGAAGAACTAGGCGCCCAAAGGGTGGTGTCCCGCAACGACGAATGATCAAGAACACTGATCTTGCTATGACGCAGCGAACCACGCCGATCGGGACGAGTAGCTGGCGGTGTTCGCCGACCTGCTCGGTGCGGCAGTTCCGCCATCTGACGCGGATCGTTGCAGGCCAGGGCGGTTAGCAGACCGCCACCGAGCGCCTTTGGAGCCTCTCACTGGCTGACCGGGTGCTGCTGATCGCGGTGTACTACCGCACCAACCGGACGCTGCGGCAGGTCGTTTGCGGGTTTGGGGTGGTTAGGTCGGCCGCGCACCGGGCGGTCAGGGCCCGGTGTCGACCACCTGGCGCCACTGCATGCTCACCTCGGTCGCCCGCCGGCACCGCCCGGCACGGTCTTGATCGTGGGCGGCGGGCGGCTCGGGGTTGCGAGCGCAGCGCCGGCATGTCGAGGAGCGGCTGGAAGTCCGGCCGCTCAGGGACCCTTGCCTTCAGCGACCAGGGCGTCGTGCTCTTGACGGTCCTGGCGGATGCCCGCCCCCTGGAGGCTTTCTTGTTTGATCACTTGGTCCGGTTCATCACCTGGCCATGCGGTGATCAGGTATTCCTCGGTGGGCCCGAGGTCGCCGCGCGCTTCTCCGTGGTCCCGGTTCCGCCCGGCGACGAGAAGCATCATTCGGCCTGGTGGCAGGTCGGGCGTGAACGTCATCAGCGATGGCGGCACGTCGTCGGCACCGATGACCTGCATGGGACCGCCGATCCAGTCGATCCCGATGATGACGATGTCCTCCCACGCTTCGGCGTCGATGGGAGGCTGCCGGTCGGCCAGTTCAGCGGTGACGGTGATGGGATCGTCTTTTACCCCGGTGTCGATCAGGGCGGCCCCGGCGGGGTCGTGAGCGGCCTCTGCCAACCCGTTGGCTGCAGGCGGGTCTGCTGAGCCCGGCATGCAGCCGGGCGGGCCGACGAGGAACCGGTTGTACTCGGGGAGGATCGTTTCGGTGGGCATCGCGGCCTCTTCTTGATCGTCGAGCTCGTCCCGCCCCCTCCGGAGGAACACCATGAGGATCGCGGGGGCGGGACGAGCGTCGAGGGCGATTGTTTTATCCGGTCAGTGCAGGCCGGTTATGGTGTGATCCTCACATGGAAGGGGTCCTGGTCAAGGATCCGGTTGTTGAAGTAGAACGGGGCGAGTCGTCCTCCCGCGCCGCTGTTCTGGCGGCGTGGGATCATGCACGACGACCATCCGGTGCTGCCGGTTACCCCGGTCGGCACACGCCAGGACGGGTCCATCTCACACCAGGAAGTGTTCGGCGGCGCGAACGTTCGGGCGCTGCCCTGTGGGTTCTGCGTGTACGCACCCTGATAGCTGGAACGGAACGGGTATTCGTCGCAGGACTTGCCAGTCGGCCGTCCCCACGCCTCCGGGCAGGCGGTATCACCGTTGCGCCGCCGGTCGGCGCTGCTCTGGAGGCGGGTCAGCGGCGTCTTGCCGGGCGCTCCGGGCAAGCCGGACTTCTGTGCCTCTTCGACGTGCCTGGCGAAGTCGGGGTGGATGCCGGTCTTGGAGTACTCGATCGTGGGGATGATCAACGGAAACACGCAGCTCGGGAGCCACGGCGCCCGGCGGTCGGCGACTTCGGGGTCGCCGACCACGTTGCCGTCGTCTTCGAACACGCCGTCGCAACGGGTGTCGGGGCCGATGGCGGGCGTCGGGCTGGATGGGACCGCGCCGGGATATGTCACCTGCCATTCCCAGGTGATCTCGGAGTGGCCGATCCCGCCGGTGTAGAGGCTGCGCCAGCCCGATTCGGCGGTGCCGCGGATGCCTTCTATGAACCTGCCGGGCCGCAGCGGCGTCGTGTAGTCGAGCTTGCAGTCACCGTTGCAGAACGCCCCAGCGGTCACGGTCGAGAACGGGTTGCATCCCAACCGCTGGCATTCGATCCTCTCGACGCTGAACTGGTTGAGGAAATAGTCGGTGACTGGGCTCGCGGAGGTGAGGTTGTAGTGGAGCGCCTGGGCACTGCCCATGTAAACCAATTGACCGTTCGGTGTACGCACGTAGATCAGCACCATGGCGGCGCCGATGCGGCACAGCTCCCTGCGGTAGCCCCACCAGCCCTGCAGGGCGTGATCGATGCACCATTCCGGGATCGGGCGTTCCTCCTGATCCTTGGGGTCGGCGCCCTTACGGGCTTTTGGGGCTTGGCTCCGTAGCCGAGCCAAAGCCTTGTCGATCGCACCGCCGCTGGCCTTGTCGTCGACCTTGATGCAGCTCGCGAGCCGCATCCCTTCGACGTTCTCAGGCTTCTCACCGGCTTCGGCGAGGCTCGAGTTGATCTCGGCGTTTTGTGCGGCGGTGATGGGCTTGGCTTTTGCGGCGGCGTCGAGCAGAGCGGGGGTGGCGCACGAGGCGGCGGCCCTGACTGCCTCCTTGGGGTTGGGCGGCAGCGGCTGCGGCTGCTGCGCCGGAGCCGCAGCCGGGGCCTCTCCTGGAGACGCGCCCGGAGCCGCCCCTGGAGCGGCCACCGCACTGGGGGCCAGCAGCCCGACCGGCAGGGTCAGGATCGCCATTATGGCGACACAGTGTTTGATCTTCATAACTCGATAGTCACCGAGCTTAACCAGTCGAGTCAATCCAATATATTTTGGATCATTATTGACTCATGTTCCAATTGACGTGCCATGTAATGGCAAATCGCTCGCCTGACCAGGAATCATTGCTCTCAGTGATGAGACTTCACAATCCTGCGTACCATGAACAGCCACCTTCGAGTATCGTGGGATACCCTTACATATTCATGGATCCTTGGCCGGACGAGGCCACACTTCTCCCCTGATCGAGGCCCTTCAGTGCGAGCGCGGGCGCGATTGCATGGGCCGAATAGTTGGGGTGGTTACAGAATATGACAGAAAGAAGTGGGCGCGACCTATCGTGCCCACAGTCATCTGCCCGAGCGGCCCGACACCGACGTCCTTGCCGTCCCTGACCGCACTCAGCGGGATACCGTTAGCACAAGCCTGAAACCAGCGAAGGCGGCTACGGTTCGTACCGTTTGCGCGACGGTACGAATCGTGGGGTGAGTGGGTGGCGACTCGGCTGTTCTTTGGTGACCAGTTGGAACGGTTGCGGTCGTTCCCGAGGCTCGGGCGGGAGGAGTTGATCCAGGTCTCCACCTTGTCGGCGGCGGATGTGGGCGTTCGTACACCCGGGTCACGGCCATGCCGGCCACGCTCGGCTGGACAGCGGGGCAGACATTTCGCCGTGTTCTGCGGCCGGGTTGGGCGGCTTGGTCGGTCCCGCAGCCGGGGCGCTGCTGGAAGCGGCAGCTGGGGCCGTCCATGAAGACGTGGTGGCTGGTGACTGGTGTTGACCAGGCGTTCCAGGAACGCTTCGGCGAGCGCCGTCTCGGTGAAGAGCTTGTACCAACCCCTTGGGCCGCCGTCCGGAGATAACCATCATCGACTTGCCGGGGCGAGTGGTGATCAGCCCGTAAAGGCCCTGAGTTTCGTTCGCGAGTGAACTCGCGGACAGCTAAGGCCAGGGCGACCTGTTCCTTGGACGTGGCGGCGCGGATAGGACGGACAAATTGCCGAGTATCGCGGTGCTCGTGCTCGTCGTCGGTCAGGGACTGCACCAGATCCCGGAACCCCTACCTCTCGGCGTTGCTCCCGGCGGTAGACGGGCTTTCAGGGCGATGGCCACGCTGGCAGCTTCATTTCTCGCAGTCGCTGTTCCATGCGTTGTCACGGGCTCGCCATAGACCCGGGTGTCTCACCGCCGTCGAAAGCCGCGCTGTTCGCGGCCGGTCTTGTGCTCTGCGGCGGTGCCTCTTGGCAGGCACGGAGACAGACAGGCCTCGTCCGTCAGCGAGGCTCCCGTGATGGGTGCGTGGGGGCTGCATGGTGGCGTTGACGGAATTCGGTGCGGGACGGGTCGTGGCGGGGCCATCGGATGGCGAGGATTAGTGCGATGGGCCAGCCGAAGACGGTGGTGCAGCAGATCGCGTTGAACAGCATGATTATGGCGATGTCGTCAACGCCGCGAGCTAGTGCGACAAGCGTGGGCAGTACCGCCAGGAAGGCGAGGAGGCCGATCAGCGCAAGCCAGAAGTAGATGCTGTTCTGGAGGGTGGTCATCGTCCTTCCCTTCTGAGCTCCCGGTTAGCGGTTCCGTCGTCGGTTGCGGTCGGGGACCTGGGGTGTCGTTCGCCGTGCGCGCGATTCTTCGATTTGCTGTTCGGCGGTCATGTCGAGCGCCTCGTCGATAGAGAAGGGGAAGTCTTCGGCGGCTCCGGTGATGTCCGGAGTTCGGTCGGGATGTGCACGTGGGATTTCCGGGACGGCCTTGGCGATGATGCGGGCTGGCAGGTTCGTGGTGGTCTCCAGGACTGTTCGCAACTCTGTGGGGCTGGGCTCGCGTCCCTGGAGGTGGAGCTTGCTGCGTAGCTCGTCGGCGAGCTGGCTCGCGCGCTGCTCCTGGCGGGCCTGCTCCCACTCGCCGCGGTCTGGGCCGTGGACGCGTGCGACCCATTCGGCGCCGGTGCCTTCGGGGAGTTCTTCGCGTCGGGGTGCTGGCTCACCGGTGCGGACATTCGGGTCTCGGGTGAAGAACGGCGCGGCCTGGGCCATGGCGCCTAGCGGGTCCTTGCCTTCGCTGCGGAGCCGGTCGTAGTGGGTCATTCCGTGTGGGTGCAGGCGGCGTAGTTGTTCTTCGCATTGGCGGACGGCGAAGGCTGCGGAGGCGTTGTCGGCGGCGTAGGGGACGGCTACTCCCCACGTTTCGGCGACGTCGATGAGGTTCGCGTTGTGAAGCCACTTACGGTCGTGGGCACGGGTCCAGTGCGAGCGTGCTTCGGCGAGGGCTATTCGCCGTGCCTTGGTTTCTGCTCGTTCGGCATCTCGGTCCATGGCCCGCTGCGCGACTTCTAAGCGGTGCCGGCGCTGGGCGAGGAGTTGTTGTCCGGCTGCGGCGGCGGACACGAGTTGCACGAGTCGTTGCCCGCCGTGCTGGAGTCCTTCGGCGATCGGGTCTGGATGTTTTTGGGTCATGCCGTCGTCCGGGTGGTGGGCTTTGGCGAGGTGGCGCGGGGCGGGTGCCTGGTGCCTATTTCCTGCTGGCCAGAGCTAGGGGGCGGGCGTAAAGGCGCGTCCGGCTCCGGGTCTGGGCTGATCACCGATGTGACGAGGGCGGTGATTTCGGCGGGCGCCATGCCGACCCTGGCGGCGACGCGCGTGACTTGGCGGACGATCTGATCGGGCGGCAACTCGGCGATCAGGTGGGCGGCGGCCTGTGCGGCGGCCAGCCGGGACTCGACGAACTCCAGCCGTCCCCCGAACGTCCGGATTCTCTCATCTATCGCCAGGTCAGCGAGGGGTGTTACTGAAAGTAGTGCATCGCGGACAGCCGATTGTCCCGTCGGGGAGAGTAGCTCTGCCGGGTCTCGCCCCTGAGGGAGGATGGCCGCTTCGGTTCCGGACGTGATGGGGTGGATGGTGCGCCAGGCTCGGATGGCTCCGGCTCGTCCGGCAAGATCGCCATCGAGCGCGATGACCAGGCCGGTGGTGGCTAGGTCGGTGTGAGCGCCGATCGCATTGACCTGTGACGCAGTGATCGCCGTCCCGCATGGGGCGACCGCGGCGTATTCCTCCGGCAAGGTGGTGTTGACGGCGATCGCGTCGAGCGGGCCTTCAACCAGGAGCGGGCGTGCCGTGCTCGCGAACTGCGCGCGGGCCTCGTGGAGTCCGAACAGGATCTCGCCCTTGCGGAAGAGTTCGGTCCCGGAGGTGTTGAGGTACTTCGGACCCTGGGTGCCGTCGCGGCGGCGGCCGATGAAGCCGACGACCCGTCCGTCCTGGTCCCGGAGCGGGAACAGGACGCGGTCTCGGAGCAGGTCGAAGGGCTCTTCGCCGTTCTTCTGCTTCGCCAGGCCGGTCCGAATCAGGGTCTGGTCGCGGTGTCCCAGGGCGCGCATGTGTTGCAGCAAGGCGCGGCGGGAGCGGGGGGCGAAGCCGATTTCCCATTGCTCCTGCACGTCCGGGCTGAACCCACGACCTGCAAGGTAGCGGGCTCCCCAGCTCCCATTCAGTTGTCGTATGTAGAAGCTGTGGGCGTCGGCTAGCGCGGTCTGAAGGTGAGATGGACGTTCACCAGGCGGCCGCCGAGTATGGCGAGCCGTGCTCTTGGTCTGCCGAGCCTGCGGGGATTCGGCTACTTGGGTTGGTGTGGTGGTTGCGTGAGGCTCGAGGGCGGACGCCTCCGCGAGGATTCGCAGTTGGCGCCGGAGTCGCGTGCTCGTGCGGACGATCTGGTCTCCCACAGCGCGGACGACGGCAGGTGAGTCAGTGCGGCCGTCAGTCCCCGCCCAGTGCTGGGCCGGCGGGAAGGAAAGATGCGTGACCGGCAGCCCCAACTCCGCCAGGACGAGATAAGCAACCGAGTCTGCGAAGACGCGCCGAGCTCCCTGGCAAGAGGCAGAGTAAGCGCTGGCTGTGTCGAGATGCCCGCCAGGTCGCAGTGCGTGGGCGAGTTGGTGGGCGAGCAGTGATGCCGCTGCGGTGTCGTCCAGTTCCGGAGGGACCGGGATACGGCGACCGGGCCGTCCGAGGTAGGTCCATCCCTGCCCGCGGTCGATGTAGAACCCGAGTTGGGCAGCTACCTGGGAAACTCGCCGCAGCCCTTCGGACGGGGAGAGCGTCTGTTTCTCGATGGCGGCGCCGTCGGTCTGTTCGATGTCGAAGACGGCGCGCGGTCTGCCGCGGGTTGAGATGATCCGGATTCCGGTTTCGCCGCCACGGACCTGCCGCCCCGTTTTCTGCCACGCGTCATAGGACCGGACATCGGTCGCGGACCGTCGCTGTGCCGGGATCAGCAGGGTGTTAGTGAATCCGTACCGTCCATGCCGGCTTGCCCGAACCAGCCACGCGTCCCATTGGAGGTGGCCGTCGGCCAGCCGGGCGATGGCGTGATCGGCGATCCCTTGCAGGACGTCGAGCGGGCGTTGTTGCCGCTCATCGTCGGGCGCCATCACGACTCCCGCCGGGCGGACTCTTCACGCACGGCGGCGATCATCTTCGTGAGCCGATGGTTGGCGATGGTGAAGCCCAACTCGCGCAGTCGGCCGCCGAGCCTGTCCCGGCTGAGCTGGACGCCTTCGCGTTCCACTTCCCGCTGGAGTTGCCGGGCGACGGCCATGAGCTGGTCGTCCTGCCGCGACTCCTCGGTTGCATCGTGGTCGGGAGCCGTATGCGACGAACGCTGGGCGGGCAACCTGTTGAGGGCGAGACGGTCGGCCAGTGGTGCTCGCCATCGCCATGACCATCTGCCGTAGTCCTGCTGGAGCCGGGAGACTGCCAGGAGGTGGTGGTGCTCCAGATCGAGACCGTCCCGATACTCGGTGATGTGCCAAAGGATCATGCGTCGCCACAGCAGGAGGCTGGACACCGGCGCTAGCAGCCAGCGAGTGGTCGGGATCCTTTCGATCCTGCTGGCGGAGGTGAGTCCGACCCATCGGCGGATGAGATGCCGGACGCCTTCGACGACCGTGATGAACAGTACGGGCATGGCCGCCTTCATCACGCTTCCGGCCAGGCTCCCCTGCGCCGCGGAAACGTTCACCAGGACGGTGCCGGCGATGTAGATCCAGGCGACCCAGCGCAGCACCGGCCAGGGCAGGTCCAGATACTCCATCAGGAGATCCCAGGCCAGCAGGATCAAGATGCCGACGTCCATGCCGACCGGAACGATCCACGCCAGCCCACCGAAGTGTGGCTCGGCCATCTCACGGATGGTGGTGAACGACCCGAGTCCACCGAGGACGGCCAATGCCGCGATCAGCGGAGCGACTCCGCCGGACACCCATTTGACGATTGTGGGTTGCGGCGACCGCCGCGCTCCGCCCCTCGGCGAGTCCGCGGTCTGGAACGGCTGGACGGTCGTCACCGTGTGCGCCTCTCCACCATCCAGAACAGCAGCCGCGCGACGTACCGGGGCTCGTCAGCGGTGCCGAGCAGCCGACCGTGGGCGGTCACGTAGGCGTACGCGCCTTCGGCGCCTGCGCACAGGACGGTTTCAGACCACCCGTTGTGGCGGATCCGAAGGCGCCAACGACCATTGCGCGGTTTGCGTGCCCGGACGTTGAGACCGATGCGCTACAGCTCGTAGCGGAGCCGAAGGAGGCGGGCACGTCGTTCCGCCAGCTCGTTCTGTGTGGTGGTCGCCTGCGACTCCATCGTTCCCCCCGGTGATGTCAGCCGATGAACCGGCATGGCCATCAACTAAAGTCTTTGATCAAGAACATGCATCACACTTCGGAGATGGCCAACTACAGAGTGCGAGTTGGCGTGTTGTCGCTTAAGAGCGCCGCGGGGCGCTGTGACGGTCCATCGACGGGCGCGATGCATTGGGAGAAGTTCTCACCGGACCGGCGATGGGAGCGGGAGCCCAACGGCCGGGGAATCCGGCGATAGCCAGCTGGGCCTGCGACCATGCCGGGAGTTCACCCCGCTGACGCTCTTGGGGATGACCAGCGGCGGTTTGCGCTCGCTGAAGGTGACGGTTGGCGTGACGCGTGGCGTCGGCCTGCGCCTGACGCTGCTGAAACGCCCGGACCTGCGTGATGGTCTCAAGCAACGTGATCAAGCGACTCAACAGCACAAGGACAGACAACGTCATGCTGTCTTGGGCACCGGCCAGCGTCAGCAGCCGAGCGCTCGCGCGTAGCGCGTTCCCTTCGCTTGTCGGGCGTGGGATGCGGCCGTACGGTGTCCGGCCCGCCCGGTCATAGACGTCGGCAGCGCGGCGAAGGTGACGGTTGCCGGTGACCTTGGCGGTCACATGCAGCACATCGGACGCGGCCCAGCAAGCGTCCTCAGCGGCGTATGGGTTGGTGACCAGATGCCGCCGGATATGGGACGTGGCGTAGGCAGCGGCGCGGGCCGCGTCGTCGTAGAACACCTGACGCTCCTCGGGAGTCAGGCCATCGGCGGATGACGTCAGTTCGTCAGCCGGGCAATCACCACTCCCTGCCGGGTCATTCCATCGTTGCCGGAGGCGGGGCAATGTGAGGTCGTCGGCGAGCCGGCCGCCGCTGTACCAAACGGGTTCCTCGGCGCCAGAAAGCGCGACGGCATAGCCAGTGATCTGCTCCGAATCGGTCTTGCTGTACCAGAGCCGGACGAGCACTCCTTGCTGTTCGAGCTGGCGAAAGAACCCAGTAGCCGTCTGGGTCTCGTCCGCAGCGCGGCGGACGGTCGTCCGCAGCACCCCGCGCACCGTCCGCGCGGACAGGGGCGGTCCGGACTGCGGCGGAGACCCTGGACGATCAGCGCCGCCCGAGGCCCATCGATGCCGCAACTTCGGCAGGGTCAGATCACCGGCCAGCCTCCCGCCGCCGAACCAGACCGGTTGTCCGGACCCATCAACGTCATCGGCCAACGCGACGGCGTAACCAGTGACCTGACCATCCGACCGCGTGCCATAACGCCTCCGGATCAGAACGCCTTCAGCCCCTAGCGCAGCGAAGAACTCGTCCTCCGTCCGTGTCCCCGCCGCGGCAACCGAGACATGCCGCCGCAAGGCGTCGCGAGCGGGCTCTACGCGTCCAACCCGTGCGGCCTTCTCGGTCTCGGCGCGCTTGGGCCGCCGCGCCGCCGTCCGGTCCGCCGGGGCCGTCCGCCGCAGCCCGAACCGCCGCTCCATCTCCCGGCACGCGTCCCGGATCCGGTACCCGTCGTTCCACACCTCCGGCCGGGCACCATCCGCACGCGCCAATGTGGCCACGATGTGCACATGGTCATCGGCATGCCGAACGGCGATCCAGCGGACGGCGCCTTCGTCCCCTTCCCCGGCCAATCCAGTGCGGGACATCATCTCTTCCGCGACCTCGGCCCACCGCCGATCACTCAGAATCGGATCTTCCGGCGCCGCCCGCACCGACAAATGCCACACCGGCTTGCGATAGTTCCGCTCACCCAGCAAAGCCAGAGGCTGCGTGAGCAAACCGTCCAATCGCCGAAAATCGCGGCCACCATCCGCACGCAATGCCGGTTCCAATTCGGCCGGGCTGCGAAAGCCCGCCACGATGTGCGGACCGTGATGCTCCCCGCACCGGCCAGGACCGTACAGATACCGGATCAGCCCCTGCACCCGCTTGCCCCGCAACACCTTCCCGATCAACGTTCGCCGACCATGTTAAGGAAGGCGCCGGCGCAGCTCGTCAGCCAGGTCATCAAGATTCCGGACGGTCCGCACCGCCGCCTCGGCGTACCACCGCAACTGCGGTGGCGGCTCCCCCGAATGCAACGCCGCAACCGCCTGGTTGAGGTTCACCCCGATCCGCCGAGCCTGCCCCGCGGCGTGCATCACCGTCGCCAGCGTCTCCCGCAACAACGCGTACTGCGGTTGGACGCTGCCCCGCGCCGCCACCAGCACCGCCTGCGCCGCGTACGCCCCGACCGCCAGCCGCTCTCCCCTGGCCGCCGAGACGACCAACGCATGCTCCTCCTCCGACAACGAGAACCGCACCGACCGCCCTCGACGCGGAGTCCGATGCGCCCGCCGATTCAACCGCGCCGCTCGTTGCCGTCCCTCGTCCTCTTCGGTTACTGCTCCCACCTGCCCCCGGATCGCGCTCGATCCCCTAGCCGAACAGGACCGCGCCCGGTCCTGCCGCCATAAGTGCACGATTTCCATTTCTTGCCCCGCGCCAGCGGAGCCCCGGTTGACGGCTCGCGCCCCGTGGACGGATACACCAACGCAAGGCATTCCGTTTCTCTCCAAGCAAGCACGACTAGCTTGTGGCTATGGAGAGGGCCGAGTTCGTCATCAGACTCTCGGCCGACGAGGCCCTAGGGCTGTCGGACTGGCTGGATCGCGTCCAGATGACCGACCTCAGCCGCATCGTTGACGACCCAGCCGTTTGGGAGCCGTTGCACCGGATCGCTGGCACGCTCGACAAGAAGCTGCCATGGATCTTCGCACCGCACTACGCCGAACGGCTCGCAGTCGCACGCGCACGCCTGACCCCCGATGGCCTGGAGGAGCCAGCCGATGGGCGGTGAACACCCAAACAGACCTTCCCAGCTCACCTCCCTCGGCCAGACGAGCGCTCACAGCCGCTGGATTCAGCGCTTTTGAGCAACTCGCCCAGCCCAGGGAAGCCGACATCGCGGCGCTGCACTGGATGGGGCCGACACGATAAGAACGCTGCGCCAAGCCCTTCACCACCACGGCCTGTCTTTAGCTCGCCGACGAAGCCTGACTTAGCCGACCGTGTAGCACGGCCTCGGCTCACCGCTCGCGACGCGGATGCGGTGGCTGTGGCGGCGACCGAAGCTCCGAGGGGACGTCCGCAGCAGAGTCCGGGCTTTGCAGAACCTCGCTGATTGCTCTGGGGAAGTCCTCGCTTGCCTGCCCCTGCTGAGCGTCCTTCCGCTCCGCCAGCTTCGCCGCTGCTAGCTGCTCGACCGGTGACTCTCCGCCAGCCTCCACAGCATGGATCGGGGAAAGCGCGCCTGCCGCTCGCCGGAAGCTTTCACCGAGGTCGGCCGACTGCTCGATCACCCGCCCGAGCGCGTCGTGCGCGGCTGTCACGGCAGGGGCGGGGTCGTCACCGCGATCATGCCCGAGTCTGCCGGCATCGAGCTCACGCGTCAGGAACGCGTCGACGTGCTCGGCCGTCTGCCCCAGACGGAAGGACGTCTGGGCGAGGTTCCCCAAGACCGTGTACGTCGCCGCCGGATCGGACAGCCCAGGGTCTTGCGTCAGATGGTTGAGCGCTCGGACACACTCATGCAGCTCGCCGGCAAGCCGCTCGATGTCCTCGTCGGTACGGGTCTCATGTTCGTGCACGTGGGGTGCTCTCCAATGTCGATTGGGATCCGACCATGCGGCACTCCTCTCCCCTAGGCAACGATTAACAGCATCTGACGCCAACTCAAGGCAGATCAGGCTGTTTGCGCTCCATACTCCCTCACCCTTACAGCCATGCCCAGCACGCCAGAACGGCGTGTTGCCGCTGTGCAGGCTCAGCCGTCCAGACGCTGTCCGACTTCGTTCCGATATGGGTACCGATGGGGATCGGACTCATAGAGACCCGAAGCGTCCGTCAACGAAGCACGGAGAGACGACTACGAGAGGCCAGCATCGAAGACAACTGCGGGGGACGCCAACCCTCCAGGCGGACTCCACTCGACCACCACATCGCGAACCCACTCAGGGCGCGGTGACGACCCGTCTACCTGGCAGCGTTCATTGCTCCGACTATCCCCTCGGAGCGCCCAGCGTGATAGGTGAGCGAGATGTCCTCGCCCAGCGAAGACATCAGCGCCACTGGGACCGAGCATGGAGGGCCGTCAGCGCACTCATGCGCTTGCCGGGCGCAGGCCCAGGCGCCTACTCAATGAGGCCCCGTTGCACGGCCACGGCTCCGAGCGCGAAGCGGTGCTGCACACCGAGGGCTTCGCGGATGGAGGTGACATGACGACCAACCGTCGTGACGCTCACACCCAAACGTTCAGCAACGGCATTGTCCGAGAGCCCTTGAACGAGCAGACGCAGGATCTTCATCTGGATCCGCGGCAATGGTCCCGCTTCCGCGTCAGTCGCACCGTAAGGCGTGGCACGCTCCCACAGAAGCTCGAAGTACTCCCTCAGCGCACCCACGATCACAGACGACTGAATGAGCAACACGCCCGATGACACCCTCTCGGTCAATGGCAGGAGCGCGATCGCTTCATCCGCGAGCCTCATACTCATACCGACCCTCGGGAGCAGCCGCACCCTACCGCCGGCTTGGACGACGCCTTCCACACTCCGACGCTCAGCAGCCGACTCAACGCACTGCGCCTCGTAGATCGCCCTGCATTTCGCCCCAGCCGGGATGGCGCTTGATCCGTCCACAGCCATGCCCGTGCCAAGGAGCAGCCAGTCACGTTGCGCTGACCCGATCACCGTCGAGGTCAACTCAGCGACCCTTGCGTGATCGGTGAGGACTTGGACCAATTGGTCCATCACGCCGGTCTCCGCCGCATCTGTCACGGCCTGGACGGCACGAAGACGTTCCTGCCCGTCCAGCAATGTCCGATGCTCGACCGCGAGGTCGTCGGCCATACGGGCCAAGGCACGCTGCAGCACAAGATCCGGCGAGGCCGGCACCAAAGTAGAAGCGCCATCCTCACCCAGGTAGGCCATGCCACCACGGACAAGAGCGTCGATGTACCCGGCTCCGCCGAGGAGACCAAGGGCGTCTTCCATCGAGAGGCGCCCTCGCTCAAGCAATGAGACGTAGTCAGACAACAACTTTCCCGCAACCATGCCCTCTAGAAGCCGCCGCGCCCGTGAACCCAAAGCACCATCGCCCACATCCCGCACAATTGCCGAGAGTAGCGCCCCCCATGCTCGCCTCAAGGATCGACATGCACCCGCGTAGTCAATCGACACCTACAAGCGAGCGGCTTGACGGTTCCGAGTGGACGCCCGGTTCGGGAATCTTTAGGAGCACGCGCGGTCCAGGTGGCCTCCGTGTGCAGGTTCCGAAGCCACGCCGAGGAACTACGTTCCCGCGCTGGTTCTCTAAAGCCTGTTGCAGATTGCTCTGGTTTGGGCACGTTCTGTGTATGGGTGGGTTGCTGCGGGCCGAGTCGTTGTGGGTCGAGGTGTTCACCGGGCTGCCAATGGCGAAGTTCCAGCGGCTGGTGCGGGCAGTGCGCGAGCGCGGCGGTAACGGCCCGCGGACCGGGCGGCCGTGGTGCCTGCCGCTGGCCGACCGGGTGCTCGTGGTGGCGATGTACTACCGCACCAACCTGACCATGCGGCAGCTGGCGCCGCTGTTTGGGATCTCGCCGGCCACGGTGTGCCGGGTGGTGCAGCGGCTGGGGCCGCTGCTGGCCCTGGAGCCGGCGTCGCGGCCCGCCGATGCGGTGGAACGGTTGTGGATCGTGGACGGCACCTTGGTCCCGGTCCGTGACCGGCGGGTGGGCTCGTCTGGCCGCAACTACCGGTTCTCGGCGAACGTGCAGGTCGTGGTGGACGCCGACACGCGGCTGGTGGTGGCCGCGGCCCGTCCGGTGCCGGGCACCACCGCTGACGCTCAGGCCTGGCGCGGCTCGCACCTGCCCGAGCAGTGCCAGGGGGTCACCGTGCTGGGCGATGGCGCCTACACCGGCTGCGGACTGGTGATCCCGCACCGCAGACGCCCCGGCCGCCCCCTGCTGCCGGTGCAACAGGCCGACAACGCCGAGCACCGCAAGGTCCGCGCCCGCATCGAGCACACCTTCGCCCGGATGAAGAACTACAAGATCCTGCGCGATTGCAGGCAACGCGGCGACGGCCTCCACCACGCTGTCCAGGCCGTTGCCCACATGCACAACCTCGCCCACACACCCGCCCCCGCAGCATGATCGAACACCGGCACCCGACAGCTCGACCCTGCCTACTCACCGGCTTCTGCAACAGGCTTTAGAGCCTGTCCTCAAAGGCGGGGTGGGTGATCTGGTTTGATCTTGTCTCGTGGTGCGCAGGCATGAGCTGACCGATGAGCAGTGGCGGGTCATCGAGCCGTTGCTACCCGCGTCCGGAGTGAACGGGCGTCCGCGGGTGGATGACCGGCGGGTGATCAACGGGATGTTGTTCAAGGCCAAGACCGGGGTGGCCTGGCGGGATCTACCCGAGCGGTACGGGCCGTGGAAGACGGTCTACAACCGGTTCTGGCGCTGGTCGCGCAACGGGACGCTGGCGATGCTGGTGTCGCGGGCGCGGGTGATCGCCGAGGCGATCGATGAACTGGACCGGGAGGTGTCGGTGGATTCATCCATCGTGCGCGCGCACCAGCACGCCGCCGGCGCCCGCCGGCGGCCCGCGCAGCACACAGGGCGGGACCGCGCGGCGGGCATACCGAGCCAGGTGATCACGCTATCGGCCGGTCCCGAGGCGGGCCACCACCAAGATCCATCTGGCCTGTGACGGGCACGGCCGGCCGTTGTCGGTCGTGCTGACCGGCGGGAACGTCAACGACTGCACCATGTTCGAGCAGGTGATGGCCGGGATCTGCATCCCCCGCCGTCCCGGCATCCGCCCGGGCCGCCCCTGGCGGCGTCCGGTGCGGGTAATCGCTGATAAGGGGCTACAGCTCTCGGGCGATCCGCGCCTACCTGCGCGGTCGCGGGATCACCGCGACCATCCCCGAACGCCGTGACCAGCAAGCCGGCCGTATCCGCCGCGGCTCGGCCGGCGGCCGCCCACCCGCCTTCGACGCCCGGATCTAGCGGCGCCGCAACACCGTCGAACGCTGCTTCGCTCACCTCAAGCAGTACCGCGCCATCGCCACCCGATACGACAAGACCGCCCTGTCATATCAGGGCATGATCGACCTGGCCACCCTGCTCATGTGGCTTTGAGGACAGGCTCTAGCGCACTGACCTAACCCCTCGGCCGCGGAACTTCACGACATCGCCGGATACACCGCGCGGATCCAGCGGGGGATCCCGGCGCGGGTCGCCCAGCGGCGCACGGACCTGCCAGCCGCCCGCCACATCTGCCCCGCACATCACCGGCCATATCCGCAAGACGGTGCTGACAAGAAAGTTCGGTGGGCGCATGGCGACTTGATGGACGGCGGGGCTTATCCGTCCCGGATTGTTGCGGTGTCGGCCGACGCGATGGCGACCGGCTGCGGCCGGCCAATATGGCGGCACTGTGGCGCCGCTATGGCATCGCCTGGCATTATTGATCTTCCAAGCAATTTAAGCGGGCCCCATGGATATGTCGACAACGCAACTCCACGAAATCAATAAAGGAACTTACGCGACCAGTTAGCAAACACGCCAGGCGGTCTACAATCGAAGGCTCGTTGTGGCCGACCGTGCGGTGATCGACATCCGATGCGTTAAGTTCCCACGGGAAACCGAGCGCAATGAAGAGCCGACGGACCGCTCCGAACTCATCCTTCCACACTAAATCGAAAGTGATTTGATTGGCCGGAAAGTGTGAGCCTATGCGCATCTACCTCGAGGAGACATAAAGATGAAGAGCGGAGCCCGGGTCGCCGTGGTGGGCATCGCCACGGCGGCGCTGATCGCAGGTGTCACCGTGCCCGCTAATGCCGGGGACAACCAACATATCAGTCTCACCGGTGGTGGCGTGCACTTCACCGCATATGGCGAAATTCTGCACGCCACAGATAGCCGTAAGGACGGATACTGCATTACCGCTGAGCTAAAACTCGGGGGAGTGACAATTGGGCGGGTGAGCGCATGCGGGGATGGCAAGGTCGTTGACGATGATCTAGACATTGCCGAAGGCAAAAAAGTGTGGCTGAGAGGGTGCTATTCGACTGTAGGCGGCAGTCGAAACCACTGGTGTAGTGAGTGGCAAGGCGCCATCGCCTGACCTGCCCCGCCGTTCCAGAAGATGGACGCAATCGGCCCATCTCACCAATGCGGCTCCGATGCCGGACGCGGCTGGCGCGGCCATCGTCGCCCTAGAGCCTGTCCTCAAAGCCACATGAGCAGGGTGGCCAGGTCGATCATGCCCTGATATGACAGGGCGGTCTTGTCGTATCGGGTGGCGATGGCGCGGTACTGCTTGAGGTGAGCGAAGCAGCGTTCGACGGTGTTGCGGCGCCGCTAGATGTACTCGGCCATCACGTTGCTGTCAGTCGGCTGATCGGTGGGAGGCCGCCGAGGGCGGTGTGTGGGCGTTGGGTGTTGTAGAACTCCAGCCAGGGTGCCAGACGTTGGGTGCGTTGGGTGTTGCTGGTGAATACCTGCCGGTAGGCCCACTCGGTGGCCAGGGTGCGGTTGAATCGTTCGACTTTGCCGTTTTGCCACGGGCAGTGCGGGCGGATGAGTTTGTGGCGGGCGCCGAGTGCGGCCAGGGCGGCGGCGAAGTCGCGGCTGTGGCGGTAGGCGAAGGCGTTGTCGGTCATGACCCGGTGGATACCGGTGATGCCGTGGGCGGCGAAGTAGATCGCGGCGCGGCGTAGGAAACCGGCCGCGGTGGCGCCCCTTTCGTCGGGGTGGATCTCGGCGTAGGCCAGCCGGGTGTGGTCGTCGACGGCGGCGTGCACGTAGTCGAACCCGATCCGGGTGTTGCGGTGCTGCCAGGTGCGGCTGCCGGGGCGGCCGTGGGCGCGCCAGCCGCCGCCGTCGGGGATGCGGCCGATCTTCTTGACGTCGATGTGGATCAGCTCGCCGGGCCGGTCGCGTTCGTAGCGGATGGTGGTGTGCTGGGCTGCGCGGATGCGTCGGCCGGTGAGCGGGTCGCATTCGGTCAGTCTGGGCACCTGGTGACGGCGCAGGATGCGGGTGATGGTCCGCTCGGCCACGCCCGTCGCGGCGGCGATGAAGGCCGGGCCGCGGCGCTGCTGCCGGCGGCAGGCCACCACCTGCTCCTCCACCTGCGTGCGGGTGCGATTGGCGACATGATGCGGCCGTGACGAGCGGTCGTGAAGCCCGTCCCAGCCCTCGGTGTCGAACCGGCGCACCCAGCGATGCGCGCACTGCCGTGAGACACCCAGCTCGCGGGCCACATGCGCGACCGGGCGCCGGTGGATGCGGACACGCTCGACCAGCAGACAACGGCCATGAAACGTCAACCGCGCATTAGCGTGGACCATGAAGACCTCCGAACGGTGAAGACGGCTATCTCCACCGCACTCGGAGGTCTTCCTATTGATCAACCACCAGCTCCGGCGAGTCACCAACCCGCTGGCCGAGTACAGCTAGATCCGGGCGTCGAAGGCGGGTGGGCGGCCGCCGGCCGAGCCGCGGCGGATACGGCCGGCTTGCTGGTCACGGCGTTCGGGGATGGTCGCGGTGATCCCGCGACCGCGCAGGTAGGCGCGGATCGCCCGAGAGCTGTAGCCCCTTATCAGCGATTACCCGCACCGGACGCCGCCAGGGGCGGCCCGGGCGGATGCCGGGAAGGCGGGGGATGCAGATCCCGGCCATCACCTGCTCGAACATGGTGCAGTCGTTGACGTTCCCGCCGGTCAGCACGACCGACAACGGCCGGCCGTGCCCGTCACAGGCCAGATGGATCTTGGTGGTGGCCCGCCTCGGGACCGGCCGATAGCGTGATCACCTGGCTCGGTATGCCCGCCGCGCGGTCCCGCCCTGTGTGCTGCGCGGGCCGCCGGCGGGCGCCGGCGGCGTGCTGGTGCGCGCGCACGATGGATGAATCCACCGACACCTCCCGGTCCAGTTCATCGATCGCCTCGGCGATCACCCGCGCCCGCGACACCAGCATCGCCAGCGTCCCGTTGCGCGACCAGCGCCAGAACCGGTTGTAGACCGTCTTCCACGGCCCGTACCGCTCGGGTAGATCCCGCCAGGCCACCCCGGTCTTGGCCTTGAACAACATCCCGTTGATCACCCGCCGGTCATCCACCCGCGGACGCCCGTTCACTCCGGACGCGGGTAGCAACGGCTCGATGACCCGCCACTGCTCATCGGTCAGCTCATGCCTGCGCACCACGAGACAAGATCAAACCAGATCACCCACCCCGCCTTTGAGGACAGGCTCTAGGGACCCGTCCGAGGTGGGTTCGGTCAGCTCGACCGCTCCCCCGCTGCTCATTGACGGGTCGGCGGCAGGTGAGGTGTCTGTCTATGGTGGCGCGGGTCGTGATAGTCGGTGGTATTGCTTGTAGATGAACATCCCTCCCCCGCTCGATGAGTCATGGGCGCAGATTGTCCGATGGCTGGCAGCGCACGCTCCACTGAGCCACGCCTCGTTGAACCCTCCGGCCGATCCCTCAGATGTGCTGGCCGCAGAGCGGGAGCTCGGCATGCCGTTCCTTCCTGAGCTGGCGGAACTGTTGTCACACAACGACGGAACGTCGAAAGACCACTGGCGGAGCGCCGGCTTCCTGCCCGGCGGGCACGCGCTGCTGTCCGTCGCGGGCATCGTGGATATCTATCGGCGGCTGGCACCCGCCGCCGACGACGAGGATGAGCCCCTGTGGTTCCACTTGCAGTGGGTTCCGGTGGCGTGGGGCATCACCGGCGACGGCGTGATCATCGACCAGCGGCCGGGCGGCACGCAGGGCCGGGTCGGGGAGTATCACAAGTACGACGGAGTCGACTTCGCATTGTGGGGCCACGCGTCGCTCGGCAGGTTGCTCGCCGACCTGGCCGTCGCCCTGGAGACACAGACCGCCATCGGCCATTATCACCCTGTCGTCATCAATGGCGTCCTCGACTGGGACGTCTGACAGGAAGTCCTCACACGCCGCTGCATCCTGGCCCCGCGAACGCGGCTGCACCGGGCCCCGCCGACCAGATCGCCTGCCTCAGGTTCGGTGGCGAACAGAGGCCACCGGATGGCCAGCGAATCCGAGGCACCCCAGGTCGGGCTTCATCCATGCCTCAGATCCACTGTCAAAGGACAAAGCGCCTCCTAGGAGACGTCTGCCCACTGTCCCTGGTACCACCGTGACGGTTCATCGCTTGCCGGGTCTTACTTGTCGGCCGGCGTGTACACCAGTTCGAGGATTCCGGACAGGAAAGCCGTGCTTTTCACCAAGCGCAGCTTCACGGCCTGATCCAGCTCGGGGAACAGCGGGGCGCCCTTGCCAGTGACGGCGGGCAGCACCCACAGCCGGTACTCGTCGACCACGCCGAGCTTGATCAGCGAATGCATGAACTCGGTGCCGCCCGCGGCGACCAGGTCCTTGCCGGGCTCGGCCTTGAGCTTGACGATCTCCTCGGCGGTATCACCACTGGCGATCCGGGTCTCGGGCCAGTCGTCGGCCGATGTCAGGGTGCGGGAGAACACGACCTTGGGGATCTGGTTCATGGCCTTGGCGGACGGGTGGTCGGAGTGGGGCCAGTATCCGGCCATGATCTCGTAGGTGTTGCGGCCCATGAGGAAGGCCCCGGCGTCCCACAGCCGGTCGACGAAGTACTCCTCCTGCTCGGGGTCGTCGATGCTCATCATGACGTCCCAGGATTCCGTTGTCCCCGTCAGCACTCTTACCGTCGAGCGAGACGTAAAAGCCCAGAATCAACTTCCGCATCGGTGCCTCCAGGTGTCTCTTCCCGCGCCGGGACTGCCCCAGCACGGGCCCAACGCCCTTAAGGGGCGCTTGGCCGAGCTCATCGCCGATCAGCATCCACCGCTCGATGAACTCGTACTCAGTGGTGATCACTCACACACTCAGACCACCGGTTCACCCAAAACTCATCGCGCCCGGTGTCCATGGCCGCGGTCGAGCGGCACCTGGACTGAAGGTCTTGCGCTGGAATCGGCACGTCGGTGACGGCGGCGCGTGGCTGAACGGAGCTGACCCTCCGGGGAGGTTGACCTTCACGCAGGTCACGGACGTGCGCGATGCTTGGGCGGCCAGGCGGGTTTGGTGTGGTGCTTGTGTCGAACGTCGTTGCTCGAACTGCGGCGGGCCGACCGGCGGGTGCGGCGTCCTTTGCTTGAACGCGGCCTCAGACATCGGGGAGTCAACGGCTTGAGCCGGGGTCGGCGGCGGTTGGCCAGTCCGTCACTGGTCAGGCGCGTTTCCCGCAGGCGGGGCCGGGTACCGGCTGGTACCCGGGCGGAGGTGATCGGCGTGAACGACGATGCTGACGGGCGGTCGCCGTCGGTGCCCGGGGCACGGTTGAGGGTGCGCACCGAGCTCCACCCGGGCGGCCAGATCGTGGTGGTGCACGTCGACGGGGAGATCGACAACGCTACCGCCGGACTGCTGCGCGAGCACGCGATCTCGGCCGCGGTCTCGGCCGCGCGGTCGGCTTGCCCGCCCCGGCTGGTGCTGGATCTGGACCTGGTGACCTTCTGCGACGCCTCCGGGCTGGGCGCGCTGGTGGCGATCGGCAACGCGGTCCGCGCCGCCGACGGCGACCTGGTCATCGCCCGGGCACCGGAGATGTGCCGGCGGATCCTGCACCGCACCGGCCTGGACCAGTACATCACCGTCACCGCCACCCTGGGCCGCGCCATCACCCACCTGACCGACCTCACCTGCTGAAACGGCTCGCCCCGCGGTCCGGGGACACCCCCAGCCCCGGCGCGTCCCCGCACCGCCGGCACAACCACATCAACCGATCTACGAAAACCTGTGCCGATCAAGGTAGATATTCGCTGCGGTGTGGGGTATGGTTCCTGTCATCGAAGAAGAACAAGTCCATGAGACGCGGCAGATGACGAACTGCCCGCACAGATGGATGACGCGGGCCGGGCGTGCCGGGGTCAACGCAGTGGAAGGGACCCCGGCAGTCGGCTCCGCGCCCAGCGGCCAACGGGCCGCCTGCGGCACGAAGGCAAGTCGCAACACCGCAGGAAACACAGGTAACGCAGGTAGGGAATACGGAAGGAGGGTTTCGGCACCATCGGGATCGCCCGCAGCGGCGGGCTCCAGTCACGCCGCGCGGGTACCGCAGCTCCACAGATTGGACGGTGGTCTACGGTCACGCATCCGCGATCCTCGCGCCCCCGCCACAGGCGGTCGGCGTGGAAGTCAACCGGCCACAGCGTCGGATAGATGGTGTTGTACCTCAATGGCCCCGGCGCCGCCCTTTGGCGCCGGGGCCCTCGTCGTTCACCCCGGACGCCTCCGGCGCCTGCACCCATCGACCTACACCCCCAGGCACCTGCACCCCCAGGCACCTGCACCCCCAGGCACCTGCACCCCCAGGCACCTGCACCCCCAGGCACCTGTCCCAACGACAGTACGGAAGGTTCTGTGAGAGCACCTCAGCCGGTCCAGACCGGCATCCACCCGGCGCACCGTGACCCGCGCCCCGCCCAGGCTGGTCTGATGCAGGGCGATCCCGCGACCGCGCTCGGCGCGGTGGCCGACACCGCACTGGAGGACAAGCTCGACGATGAGGACTACCCGGCCTACAGCATGGGCCGGGCCGCCGAGATCCTCGGCGTCACCCCCGGGTTTCTGCGCGGCCTGGACACCGCGAAACTGTTCGTCCCGCAACGTTCGGCGGGCGGACACCGCCGCTACTCCCGCTACCAGCTGCGCCTGGCGCACCGCGCCCGCGACCTGGTCGACCAAGGCACCGCGCTGGAGGCGGCCTGCCGCATCATCATCCTGGAAGACCAGCTCGCCGAAGCCCAGCGCATCAACGCCCGACTCCGGCAACGCCTCGACCAGAACCCTGCCCAGGACGCCGGTCGCGGTCCCTGAGCAGGATCCGGCCTGCCAGCGAGGGAGGCCACTGGTGCTCGGGTGGCTGTCGTGTATGGTAGATAGCAATGGTTGTAGTCGAGTTTTGCGAACGTGGAAACGCCCGCGGAGTTCTCTTCCGGCGGGCGTTTTTGTCATTTGGGGGTCACTCCAGGCGGGCGTACGGCCAGCAGCCCGGACCACGCAGCCGCGTGGTCCGTCGCCCAACGGGAGGACACCACATGACTCAGGGAACCGTGAAGTGGTTCAACGCCGACAAGGGGTTCGGGTTCATCGCCCCCGATGACGGCACCGCCGACATCTTCGTCCACCAGTCCGTGATCGACAGCAACGGCTACCGCACCCTCCAGGAGGACCAGAAGGTGGAGTACACCTCCAGCCGCGGCCCCAAGGGCATGCAGGCCGACATGGTCCGCGCGCTCTAACAACGCGCGCCAGCAGCAGACCACCGACGGGCAGGACCGCGCAAGCGGCCCTGCCCGTCGGCGCAATTCCAGTGAAAAACCGATCGTGGCGATCATGCAGGGGGGATCCCCTCGGGCCTCCTACGATCGAAGCGGCTTCCCTCGACGGCGGACGCTCCAAGCGGGCCTCAAGTCCCCCGCGCCGTAACCGAAGGCGGGCGCGAAGGCGGACGGGCGCCTGACGAGCCCCCGATGAACGGGCCTCTGGCGGCGCGTTCACCGGCCTGGTCCCGCAGGGCTTTGGGGCGGTGGGTCTGCGCGGCCGGTGACGGGCGTGTCATCCGGCTGGTCGGTGCGGTCACGCCTGCGTAGGGTGCGTGCGGCGCATAGGGTGGGGCCACACCCTTGCGGCGAGAGGTACCGGCCCCATGAGGCTCGAACTCACCAACTACGAGGCCCTGCACGGCTGGGGCGTCGTCAACAACAGCGCCGCCTGGCATGCCCAGCACAACCGCAAGCCTTCCCTGGCCGAACAGGCGGTCGGAGACATCCTCTTCACCGCTTACCACCGCCGGACCGACACCACGACCACGGTCGACCTCAGCGACGACGAGCGAGCGAGTCTCACCGAGCTGGTCAGCGACCACATCGCAGCGTGGGTGAAGCGCGGCCAGGAGAACGCCGCAGCACCTCACCTGCGCTCGCTGATCGCCAAGCTGAGCGACTGACATGCCTACACCCGGCAGCCGGCAACGAAAGTTCCGACTCGCCGACGATGTCCTGTGGGCCGAGTACGACCAGGCATGCCGTGACATCAACGGCAGCACCGATCGCAGTGACGACATCCGCAAACACGTCGAGGCCGTCGTCGCCGAATGGAAGAAGCGACGCCAGGCCAGATGATGTTTCAATGGGGCAGCCGGAACAGCGCAAACGCCGCTGCTTGTCTTGACGCCGCCCGCCCGGCTCGAGCAGGTTGCGAGAGCGTGCGTCAACGAGGTCGCGACCCGCGCTCCGGCGTGATGCGGCAAGGACTCTCGGCCAACTCTCTGTTGCCGTTTGCCCTTCTGGGACGGCCGCCTCAGTGCTGCTTTCTCGCGGACTTAAGCTGTGTCGTCGCGATGTGACCATCCCGTCAACGCCGCGCATGGCGAGGTCATTGGTCCTCGCATCCCGTTAGTCCAAGCTCGACTCGGCCACTCTTCGCGAGTTCATATCTAGTCAGTCACACCCTGTGAATGCTGGGGCCATGCGGCCTCCCGACGATGCGTGAGCACACGCTCGCACACCGCGCGTAAGGGAGCCGCAATGCGCAAACTCACCGCTCGCACCCTGGCCACCGGCGTGGCGTTAGCCGCTGCCTCCGCGCTGGCCGTCGCCGGCGCGCAGACGGCAGCCGCGACCCCGCCGAACATCCCCAGCCCTGCCGCCGCCCAAGCCGAACTCAACGCACTCACCGTGGCGGCCGAGGGGACACTGACGGCTACAGCCGTGATCTGTTCCCGCACTGGATCACCACCTCCGGTGCGTGCAACACCCGCGAAACCGTCCTCAAACGCGACGGCAGCAATGTCCTTGTCGGCAGCGACTGCTACCCCGACTCAGGTACCTGGTACAGCCCGTATGACGGCATCACCGAAACCCTCGCCTCCGAGATCGACATCGACCACATCGTCCCGCTGGCCGAAGCCTGGCGATCAGGCGCCAACACCTGGACCACCAGCAGACGCCAGGCTTTCGCCAACGACCTCGGCTACCCCCAGCTGATCGCGGTGACCGACAACATCAACAGCACCAAGGGCGACAAAGACCCCTCCGCCTGGAAGCCGCCGCGAACCTCCTACCACTGCACCTACGCCCGCATGTGGATCCGCTCCAAATACCACTGGGGACTCAAGCTCCAATCCGCCGAGAAATCGGCGCTGCAAAGCATGCTCAACACCTGCTGACACGCTGCACCTCCAAGACCTCGCCGTGGCCAGGACTACCCGGGGCGCCCTGGCCACGGTGCGGCTCGCCAACATCTTGCCTGCTCGTCGCGGCCAGCGCCTGGCGCTCGTCAACGCCATTCAGCCGAGTCGAACGAGCTTGTGCCGGGTCACCGTCTGGTCAGTCGCCCACCTGCGTAGCTGACGGCGGGGCTCGCCTTCGCGGACCGCACATGCCCGGCCGGGCGGCGCTTGTCGCGCACCGGTTCCGCCTCAGCGGGGTGTCCGATCACGATCGTCGGGCTGCGGGCCCGCCAACCCTGCTGCGGCACTCCGCCTCAAGTTCCCGTTCGGCTCTATCACAGCTCCGTGCGCCCAGCGCGTGGTCGCTGTGGGCCGGTTGGCCTGGACTTCGACGTGCTCGCAGGCGGGCCGGGCGAACGGACTGAGGGTTGGTGTCGGCCGCTGAGGATGGCGAGCCGCCGGGCCCGCGGGCATGCGGGTTCGCGGCGGTCGAGGCCGGCGACCGTGCGTGTGCCGGCGGCGATCGCGATGCTCGCTAGGGACAGGATCAGCGAGATGTCGGCTTGACCGTCCATCCGGATCCGCACCCATTCCTCCACGTTCTCACCGACCCTGACGGCGGCAGAAGCTGGATCCGCCGGCTCTGTAGCGGCCGGCTCGATCATCGGCCCGTCCCTTGCCTCGGTCGTCGACAGGGCGATGAGCTGACCGGACTCTCGCAGTATCGGGCCCAACCGTTCCACCGCCGACGCGCCCAGCCGCAGTTCAACATGCCATCCACGACGTACACGTCCTGCTGCACGCCGGTCAGCATCCGCGCCACCCAGATCTCCTCTCGCCACACGAAATCCTTCTTAGCGCCGCGCCGACTATCCAGGCAAACGCGCATCGAGCGCGTGTCTGAACCTGCAGCGAGATGATCACAGATCCCACAGCTCCGAGGGCTCAAACCGGCGAACGTTAGTGGTCTGCCCACTAGGGCCTGTCCCGTGATCATGTGTTGGGACGGTCAGGCTCCAGGGGCGGGGTCGGCATAGGGCCCGGAGAAGGTGCGGAGGTGCGCGGGTGTTAGTTTCCCTTCCCGTGACGGAGCACCAGGGCGAGACCAGAGCGGCCTATGACGGGGTCGTCGAGCTGTATGCGTCGATGTTCGCCGATCGGTTGGAGGATCAGCCGTTCTCGCGGAACATGATCGGCACCTTCGCCGAGTTGGTGCGCGGGATCGGGAAGCCGCGGGTAGCCGACGTCGGGTGCGGGCCAGGACATCTGACGGCCATGCTGCACGATCTGGAGCTGGACGCCTTCGGGCTCGACCTCTCCCCGGGCATGGTCGAACACGCCCGGAGGGCCCATCCGGCGCTGCGGTTTGATGAGGCGCGGATGGAGGCCTTGCCGGTCGAGGACGGCGCTCTCGGCGGCGTGCTGGCTCACTACTCGATGATCCACACCCCGCCTGGGGAAATGCCCGCGCTCCTCGCCGAGCAGGTACGTGTCCTGGCCCCAGGGGGCCTGCTCCTGGTCTCGTTCTTCGCGACGGACGGACCGGAGCCGGTCCGCTTCGACCACAAGGTGACGCCCGCCTATAGCTGGCCGGTGGACCGGCTCGCCGAGTTGCTGGCCGGGGTCGGGCTTGTCACGTTCGCCAGGCTGCTCCACGATCCGGCCTCCGAACGGGGCTTCCTCGACGCCCACTTGCTGGCACGCCTCCACTAGGGACTGCCCCTTGATCATTTGGCGGGGTGGCGGAGCCAGATGCGGATCGAGGCGACGTCGATGGTGCCCTGGTAGATGCGTTCTCTCTTGTCGTAGCGGGTGGCGACGGCGCGGTGCTGGCGGAGCTTGTTGACGCAGCGTTCGACGGTGTTGCGTTCTTTGTAGGCGTCACGGTCGAAGACCGGCGGCCGTCCGCCCTTGGAGCCGCGGCCGGCGCGATGGGCGGCCTGGTCCTTCTTGACCGGGATAACGGCCTTGATACCGCGTCGCTGCAGGTAGCGACGGTTGGCGCGGGAGGAATACGCCTTGTCAGCCAAGGCGCGTGCCGGCTTCTTGCGAGGATGGCCAACGCCGCGGCGCGGGATGCGGATGGACTCCATCAGCGCGATGAACTTCGGGCAGTCGGCGTGCTGCCCGGGCGAGGTGAGCCGGGCGATCGGACGGCACCGCCGATCGGCGACCAGATGAATCTTCGTGGTCAGACCACCCCGGGACCGGCCAAGCGCTTCGCGACCGCCGTTCGTCATCCGTTCGTGATCTTTACCGGCCCCTTTTGGGTGATGTCGACGGCCGGGGCGTGCCGCGCCCCGCCCGGCGCGCTGGTGCGCCCGCACGATCGTGGAGTCGGCGCTGACCGTCCAGTCCTCGGCCTCGGCTTCGTCGCACCCGGCGCGCAGCCCGTCGAGGATCCGCTCCCACGTCCCGTCCAGCGACCACCGGCGATGCCGGTTGTAGACCGTCTTCCACCTGCCGTAACACGGCGGCAGGTCCCGCCAGGCGCAGCTCGCCCGGGTCCGGAAGAACACCCCGTTGATCACCATCCGATGATCGCTCCACCTAGCCCCGCGCACGTTCTGCATAGGGAGCAGCGGCGCCAGCCGCGCCCACTCCTCGTCCGTCAGGTCATGACGCTTCAGACGCTCCTCATCCACACGGATCATCTACAACAAACCGCCATCAAAGATCACGGGACACGCCCTAGGCGTGGAGAGCCCTGGAAAAGACCTCGTAGGTAATGCGCGCGACGGCGTCCTGGACGGCCGCCGACACTTGAACGGCGTCCAGGGGTTTTCCTTCCGCCAGGTCGGCGTCGAAGGGGACGGCGATGACGGGTGGGCCGTTCGGCGAAAGCTGATCCTTTGCCTGGTCGGCATTCTGCTCGGGAGAATGTTCGACCAAGGCGATGACTGTGCGTGCGGGCAGCCCAGTATGCCCGGTTTCGGCGAACCATTCCAGCGCGCCGTTGATGCTGTCGATTCCGGGGCCCGTGGCCGGTGCGACAAGGATCAGGCCGTGGGACTTGCCGATCAGTGCCTGGTTCAGCTGGGTCCTGATTCCCACGCCGCAGTCGATCACCGCCGTGGAAAAGCGGCGGCTGTTCGCTGCGAGGGTGGTCTGGAGTGTCGCGGTATCGGGGTGTTCGCGAAGCCGGGTGCCCGAGTCGCGAGGCAGAACCCAAAGGCCATTGACCGTCCGGCGCAGAAGGAGATCTGTTTCCCCGGACGGTTCGGAGCCGGCATCGAGGTCGGACGACGCGGCCCCGAGGAATCGCGGCAGGGACCCGAGCCCGGTGTCGGCGTCGGCGGCCAGGACGCCGTCGGGCAGGAGCCGCGCGAGTTCGGTGGCCACCAGCGCCGCGAGGGTCGTCTTACCGGCACCCCCCCGGACGCTGGCCACCGCGATTCGCCGCGTGCTCGGGCCGGGCCGACGCGGCATTCCTCCGGCGCGACCCTCGGCATGGCCCTCAGTGTTCTCGGTGAGTTCGAGTAGCCACCTCAGCCATGCCACCCGGCGCAGATCCTCTGGCGCGGCCTTCTGGCGGATCTCACGCGCAACTCGTGTGCCCAGCGAAGTGCGCTCGATGCAGGCGGCGGTCGAGAGCAGGTCGGCAAAAGTGGCGATGGTCTCCGGCGGCGCGTTGCTGAGATGAATGGCGAGCAGCGTCTGGAGTTGCTCTGGGCGGTCGATGTCGGCGTGAAACTCGTCCACCAAGGTGTCGGGCCCTTCGGAAAGCCGCGTGCGCAGTTCACCGATCGCGGGGAGGAGATGTCGCAGCTCGGGCCGCAGGCCTGAGTCACCGAGTATCCGGCACTGTTCCGCTAGGTTCTCCAGCAGCGCGAGCAGGTCCTCACGATGTCCGGCCGCACTGGCAGGAGGAATCGTCATCACTGATCTCCCTCCCGCTTCTTCTTCTCCCTATAGCGGCGCAGTTGCTCGCCGAGTGCACCTTCTGTCCGTCCGGCGGCATCGGCCGCCTCGCGCTGCGTGTGCCCGGTGTACATCAACCGGCACGCCTCGGCCAGCGCGGGCGGCATGTCGTCCAGTAAATACGCGAGGTAGACGTGGTTGATCGCGGTGCGCGCCGGGTCGTCGTCCGACCGGGGGGTGATCAGGATGACGTTGCCGGCCGCGTCGGTCACGGGAGCCGGTCCGGTCAGCTCACGAACGCGCCGCCGCTCGTCCAGCCAGCGGTTGAACTGGTTCGGGTACTGCAGGATCACCGCGCCGATGAAATAGGTCGTGAGAGTGGCGCCGCCGTCCGGGCTCCAGCCGTCCTTCCGTAACCGGTCGCGGAACCGGTTGAGAGCGACGGCGATGGTCATGGTGACGATGCTGGACCGGTCTTCGAAGGTCCAGTCCGGCGGCGCCGGCCGGATCGGGCGGCCCTTGAGCGCGCACAGCCGCGCGATCTTGCCCGTCCGGGTCCAGGACATGAGCACCGGGAGGGCGTAGGCGGCGAGGTCGTTGGCGAAATAGTCCCAGTCGGCGCCGCAGAAGTCGGCGTTGGCCAGCCGTTCGAGCAGCCGCCTGTTCTCCTGCCGCCGGGCGAGGTTCGCCGCGAGGGCGCGCTCCCGTTCGGTGAGGTCCTGGTTCTCGGTCCGCGCCTGCTCGCGGGACAGCGGGTCGCTCGCGTCCTCCGGCGGCCCGGACGGCAGCATCGCCCCGGCCGTGCGGGCCGCGTCGTCGCCGGTGACCCACGGCGGGACGGGCGGGGGCGGCGGCGGGTCTCCACGTTCTAGATACGAGGAGTCCCCGTCCTGCTCCCAGGGGCTCTCGGACACAGAAGGGATCCCTTCTCGGGGAAGCGTGGCCGAACTCGCTGACCTGTAGATGCCGCCATCCGCGTTACCCCACGCCCGACTTCAACGTTTTCTGTGCCCGTGCCCGCCGACGGCCCGGTGGTCCTCCGCGGGGGGATCTCGCGGAAGTCGCATCTATATCCAACAACAATACGGAGGCCGTCCGAGACAAGGAGTTCTGGCATGACCGCATCTACGGTCGACGACCGCCACAGCCCCAGGGTCTACATGGTCGCCGCGGGGGCCTGGTCGGCGACGTCGTTCAAGGTCGTCGACGGCGGTGTTCAGGTCAGGAAGTGTTTTCCCGCCGTCACAATCCGGAGTTCACACCCGCAGCGCCGAACGTACGCCAGGCGCGGAACGGACGCATGTATCGCCGCGCCATCAGCGGCCGGGATCACCTCGTCACCGCATCACCACGAATGGGTCATAGCAGTGTGGCGGCGGCAGGCCGCCCGCGCCTTCGACGATTTGGTCAACGACATCGAGTCGGGAGCATGGCCACAGCCCACATGCCCTGCAGAAGAGATGGCACTACATCTGATGCTGCAAGACGCACCAGCCGCCGACGCCGACGACTGGGCTGAACTGGAAGAGAGTCCGTCTGCATTGCCCGAGCATCCCGACGACCTGGACTGGAGCATGGCAGGGGAAGTGTTGCTGCAGGACTACGACCTGCGCAGTGTCGACCTCCCGGTCCGGGTGGTGTGCCGGGTATGTCAAATGGGGCATATGAACCTTACTGATGTTGGTGAGGGATGACGACAGCGAGTCAGGATGATCCCTTATCCCACACGTCGTCGGGCACCTGTCCGGCAATGAACCGGATCAAATTGGCACCGGGCTTGTACACGGTGATGGTGAGACGGAAGGGCTCACCATTCTGATTGTAGGCAGTTCGGGTGTGCTCGATCACGGCGAGGCTGTCCTTGGACAAGCCGAAGAACCTGCGCTCCTCTGCCGTGGGCGGGCGCGCGTTGAACACGTCCTCGTAACCGGTCTGGACGTGGCCGCATTCTCGCAGGTAGGCGACGGTGCCCTCAGCGATGTCCGCTGAATTGAGCAGCAGCCGCGCCTCGAGCGCCAGTTCCAGCCTGAAGTAGGAGTGCTGGAGCGAGTTCGGTTTGCCGTCCAAATACCGCTCCTGGGACCGGCGGACGATCTGCGGCCTGAGCTGACCTGCCGGGCTGGGCGGAATGCCGAACGCCTCTAGGTGGAAGTTCTCGGCGTCTTGGACCTTCACCTCGGGTTGCGAGGAGACGGCCTCGTGCTTCTGCCGCTCCGCCTCCGCCTCGAACGCCCTGCCTTCGCCGCCACCGAAGCCCGGTCCCGGCGCGTGCTCATCGCCGAGGTCTGCGTGGTTCAGCGTAATGATGAAGGGCTGGTCGGCCGCGGTGACGAAACTTCCCGTCGGCGGGATGGTCTCGACGCGGCCGTCCATGCGCAGTTCGTTGAGGGCCTTCTTGATCGTGTTGGGGGACGCGTCCCAGCGATCGGCCAGTTCCTTCTCAGTCGGTAGCTGGGCGCCGACTGCGAGCTTTCCGCTCTCGATCTGGGTGCGGAGGTCCTTGGCGATCTGGAGGTACTTAGGGACGCTGTCTGCCATGAGCGCCTCTCATCGCAACAACACAATCAGTTGCCACGATCAAATTTTTCCCTCCTGGATGCTGGTTACACCCTTGGTGCAAGCGCTTCCCCCAACCCGGTACGGCTCACGTTCTCGCCGAGGTCCGTGAAGGTCAGCCCGTGGATCACGTCGGAGTTCAGGGTGGGTGCCCCGACAACTCGCCCAGGCCGATCTTCACCGCGTACATGTCCTCATCCATCGGATAGCCAACCTCGAACGGCACCCCCGCCGGCGCCTGATACTCTCATTGCGAGCGGTCTGGGTGCGCAGCGGCGCAGCACAACCCCCCGTTCCACGTTCTGTCCGTCAACAGCAGCGGCCCCGCGATCCTAGGTAAGTAACCAAACACGGAAGGGCTGCGGCTGGGGAGTACAGCCGCGGCCTTCGCATTCCTGTGCGGCCTTGGCTACCGAACCCCCAGCCCTGGGCCACGACGCGCCGATTCGCTACACGCTGGCCCCGTACACAGAAGGGCTCTCGGCGGCTTTTAGACAAATTCTTGCTCGGAGTTAGAACCAAATCTCTGCACATCACTTTGCGAAAGGCGTTCCCGGCACCAGTAAGCCTCCAATCCAGTTGGCGACTATTCGGCCACTGAGGCTAAAACTAAGACCCCATGAAGTCCATTGCAAATCCAATTAGAAAAAGAAAGAAGGCAATCCACCTGAGCGGATGGCCCGGGTTTTCTTTGCGAAAGCAGAATTGTAGCGGATAGATGCAAACACAGACAAGCACATAGAACCCGGCAGGGATTGCATAGTTAACCAAAAGGCGAAGCAGGGCTATGGAAGGCCACAGTACAATATTCGCTATAAGCGTCATCTTAAAATCCATCACTATGTACTCAAGACTCCCGCGACGCTCAGACCAATACCGCACCCACTCCAGGAAACCTGAACTAAAAATAAACCCCCCAAGGACAATGATAAGCGTCAGAGGGAACTGGGCCAGGAAGATGACGCCAAACACCTCTCCTAACTTAAACCTCCGACGGCTGCGCCATCTCTCTCTTCGTTGCGCAAGTCGGTCCAGTGCCGCATCGCCTATCGCCTTCAACTTCTCGGGCCCCACAAGGTCGAGAATGACGGCCAATGCCGCGAGAAATTGAAGGATCTTACCTATACGTACGATCCATATAATCGACAAACCCCAAATAGTCTGGTCAACAATAGAGTCTCCATCTAGCCATTGATTTATTGCATCCCAGGGATCCATGCAACCATGCCCCTGACCTCTAGGCTGCTAGCTGCCCTCTCCGATGATTAGACGACCAACGTCAAGGCTCTGGTTCCAGGAACTATCTCTCCCCTTTTGGCTACAGTTATGTTCGCCCAAGACTCTGTCTGCTACTCGACAGTGATCGCCTGTGGCTTCTGCGCAGGTAACGGACTAGTCAGCGTTTGTATGCGGGCCAAAGACAGTGGGCAACAAGATCGTCTGTCGCCACAGCACTGGCCGACCCCAGCAGCGGATGGGCCTCGTGGCACTTAGAACATCAACGTGCCGACCCCGCTGTCGCGCTCACAACCCGCGGTCCGCCCGTGCCCCGCTCGATGTCGAGGATCAATGCCCTCCGACTACCTGGCGGCTGGGGATTCAGGCGGCCGGTCGCCCCGGCCTGCTTGACCAGCCGCCCCCAACGTTCGCGGCGCCCGAAACGCTCCGCGATCACCTTCCCGAAGGAAGATCTCCCGCCGGTGTGCGATGAGCCAGAGCCCACTGCCACGCCTCACGCTGCAGCACCGAGACCGGCCCACCGGCCCCGCGGATGCACCCGAGTCTCATCCCCAGGAGCCTCCTGCGCCCGGGCCCGCGGCCCGTATGAGATTCTCGGACCCTTCGCGTGCGCACCATCGGAGCCGTTCGACCACCCGGCACGGGAGGCAAAAATCCCGTAGGAAGCGCCTACCCTGACCAGCTTCTTAGAGGGACCCGCGTGAACGACGTCAGGAGCGGCGTCAGAGGGCATCCGGCTCGTTCTTCGCCACCTCATACGTGGACTCCCCATGACGGCTGGCTCACGCTGTGAGCCCTGCCTGACCTGGCGCATCAGCAGCTCATAGGCGCCAATCAGCGCGCAACTCGGCCACGCCGCGATCACCCGGCCGACTACAGACGGTTCGGCCACCGCCACGTTCGCCGCCAGGCTCGCCGCGCTACCAATCACCAGCAACGCCCACGGCAGCAGACTGCTACGACGACCCGCACGGGAATCGGCCAGCAGCGACATCGACGACGCCACGATCCCAGGCTGGTGTGGCCTCACACCATCACGCGCTCGGGTCTGTTGCCCAGATCGACACGTGTTTGGTGCTTTCAGCCGTGAGCTCCGAGCGGTCCCAGTCCGCCCAGCGGTACTTCAGGCTCATCCCGGCGATGCGCGCCATGAGGTCCATTTCAGCCGGCCAGGCATATCGGAAGGGAATACGACGGAACCGTCCCGTCCCGTCCGCTGACACGGTGACGTGGTTCGACGTGAACTGCTGCGTGACGACGTCGTACTGGTCGAACCCGACGTAGCCGCCGCCGTCGGAGCCGGGCGCCACCGTGAACGGGACACTGTCCTGCCCGGGCGGCAGCCGGCGCAGGTCCGGCAAGCCCACCTCGACGAGGAACAGCCCGCCCGGCCGCAGGTGCGCGGCCGCATTGCGGAAGACGTTGACCTGCCCGTCCTGTGTGGTCACGTTGCTGATGGTGTTGAACACCAGATAGACCAGCGAGAACTGACCGGCCACCCGCGTCCTCGCCATATCGCCGATCGTGACCTCGACCGCGTCGCCACCCGGCTTGCCCGCGATCCGCGCCGCCATCGCCCGGCTCAGCTCGATGCCGCTCACCGGCACACCACGAGCGGCCAGCGGCGCGGCGATCCGCCCGGTGCCGACGGCGAACTCCAGTACCGGGCCCTCGGCCAGGTCTTCGAGGACGTCCACCGCGGGCGTCACCACCTCGGGCACGTTCACGCCGCCTGGAGCGTCGTAGCCCGCGGCCACGCTCTCGGGAAACCAGCCGTCCGCCGGGTCATCTCCTGCGTTCGCCTCACCGATCACGCTCGCCGACACTACGCCCACGACCATGCGCTCCTCACCCCATTTTCGACGCCCGGTAAGGCGACGACACCCGGTCGCCCATCCTCGCCCCGATCACGAGGTCGGCCACCAGCCACCAGCCACCAGCCACCAGCCAAATCCAGACCGCCGAGCGGGCGATCGAACCAGCCCCGCACCGGAGCACGTTCAGCCGTACACGGCTGAGCACTTTGGTCAGTACGCCGACAGACGGGCCGCGGCGCCGAACGCATCGTGCTGGACCATTACCTGGAGGTGCTGCTGACCAAGCCCGGAGCACTGGCCGGATCCGAAGCACTGGACCAAGCCCGCCGTCAAGGCGTCTTCACCGGGGTGCACGAGGCGTTGTGGGCGCAGGCCACCGGGCGGCTGGGCGAGACCGAGGGCACCAAGACTCTGGTCCAAGTCCTGCTGCTGCACCGCCACCTGCACGGCGAGGACGTGCTGGCCGGCATCAGCCGCTGCCTGCAGAGCGGCACCGTCTCGATCGACGCGATCTCGCTAGAGGCCCGCAAATCGGCCGAGGCCCACAGCCGTTCCCCCACAGTCACCAGCGACCTGGAGCCGCCCGCACCAGCAGCGCAGGCCGGCCAGCCCGCGGTGACCAGCTTGGACGAGCATCGCCGCGCCCTGCTGCACGACACCCGGCCACGGCCACGCCTGGAGAACTGGGACCAACTGCTGCACCGCACCCGCAAAGACGCCCGGAAGGAAGGATCGCGATGACACGCCAGCACAACCTGACCGACCCGGCCGTCGACGCCGCGATCGACACCGCCTGCCGGTCCCTTCGCCTGCCGACCATCCGCGCCCAGTTCACCGACCTGGCCGACCGCGCCGAACGCGACCAGCTCACCTACCGCGGGTTCCTGGCCGAACTGCTGATGGCCGAGTGTGAAGACCGCGACCGCCGCCGCTTCGAACGCCGGATCAGGGCCGCCCGCTTCCCCCGCGAGAAGTCGCTGCGCGACTTCGACTACGACGCCAACCCCAACATCCCACCCGCCGTCATCAACACCCTGCCCACCGGCGACTGGGTCCGCCGCGGCGAACCGCTCTGCCTGATCGGCGACAGCGGCACCGGCAAGTCCCACCTGCTCATCGCGCTCGGCACCACAGCAGCCATGGCCGGATACCGGGTCAAATACACCCTGGCCGCCAAACTCGTCAACGAACTGGTCGAGGCCGCCGACGAGAAACAACTCACCAAGACCCTCGCCCGCTACGGACGCGTCGACCTGCTCTGCATCGATGAACTGGGCTACCTCGAACTCGACCGCCGCGGCGCCGAGATGCTCTTCCAGGTCCTGACCGAACGCGAGGAGAAGAACAGCGTCGCGATCGCCTCCAACGCCTCCTTCAGCGAATGGGGCACCACCTTCTCCGATCCCCGGCTCTGCGCCGCCATCATCGACCGGCTCACCTTCAACGGCACCATCATCGAAACCGGAAGCGAGTCCTACCGCCTCGCCCACTCCAAAGCCCGCCAGAACCTCCCCTCCACCCGCTGATGTCTGTGACGATGGAAACGAGACAAGGTGGGGTTACCTGCGGTGCCTTGGGTTGAGCGGCGATGCGGACGGTCTGTGTCCGCCATCGAAACTGAGGCAGCTCATTGGATCGGCGGATTCGGTGCTGTCGAAGTCGATCTAGTCGGTCGGCTTTTTGGCGTTCACGGTAGGTGGTCTGGTGGCAGCGGCCTTACCGACCGAGCCCGACTAGATTTGCCCGCCTGACCTCCGCTGATGCATCAACTAAATGATCGCAATGGAAGATCAACGGCGTTGATAGAGATGCCCGCATTCGGGATATGAACGACGACCTGTCAGCGAAGCTGCTGTCAGGCGGTATACGTGCGGTGATTCTTGCTGGTCAGGGGTGGGGTTGGCTGGCGAGGTAATCCTGAAGTTGACGGTGGCGGAACTGGTAGGCGATGCCGGCTACACGAAGCAGACCGGCATCGTTGTAACACCAGTGCAGGAATCGCCCGAGGCGCCATGGCAGCCGATGCCCGTGCATCGACGCTATTAGCATTATGTATTGAGATCCTGCGAGCCCACCCGTGTGTCCTAACAGTCCAAACCCGAGGCCGAACATCAGCCCAAATAGAACCCCTAGAGGGGGCCCGAAGATAGGCACGAAAAAGGTCATGAACACAGTTGAGAAACTGATCCCGCCTGCGAGCCAAACGACAAGGTCATCGCGGACTGGCTTGCGAGGATCTGTGCCGGACCTAATGCCAGGGGTCATTCCTCCGAATGCAAGCCCGCACGCGATGCCGAACAGGAGACCGAACACGGGCCAGTAGGGGGAACTCTTTGCTCCGGACTGGATAATGGATCCATCTTCTAGTAGAGACCCGAACTTGGATCCAGGTCCAACCCAGGTTCCGAACCCGGACCCGAACACGAATCCAAACACGAATCCCAATACGAGCCTGCGTCCTCCTCTGAGAGTTTTGAGTTTAGACAGGTCGATGCGCATCGTGTCGGCTACCGGCATAAGGGCCCATACCAATTTCAGCATGGATAGCAGAGTCCACCCCATCACGACCCCGATGAACACTCGCCACCACCAAGGGGCCATCACCAGCAACACGGACAAGGCAAACATCAAACCGGGAACCCCCAGGAGGACGGCGCTGCAAGCGTTGCTCAGGATTCGAGCCCGGTTGCCAGCTATCGGCCAGAGTTCGTGCAGGATGAGGTCGACGCTGGACCGGGGCCGCCCGTCCGGCGATCGCCCGTCAGCGTTGGAGTTGAGATAACTTGCCAAGGTGCTCAACCAAGAGCGGACCTGATCGGCCCGATATCCGTGAGGATTACGGGACGCCTCGGCGGCGACCCTGGTAGTCGTGGAAATGTAGGCCGCCAGAAGATGATCGCCGACCTTTTCGGGGGTGTCGAGGTCAGACGCGGTCAGTTCGGCGGGGTCGGGCAAATGGGCGCGGGACCCAGCACGGTGCTGGTAGGCGGTGACAGCCAGAGTGAGCCGCCAAGGGCTGTCCAGCGCTTGGGCCAAAGGGCCGTCCGGATGGAAGTCCAACGCGTCCAATACGGGAGCCCAGCGTGAGAGATTGTCAGCGCCGACCCGAAGCTCCACGAAGGACTGCGCGGTGCCGGTGTCTATGGGCTTGATCTCGATATGGGCGGCGTCCTGTCCCCGCACTCCTACCTGTGGGCGGCCCAGAGCGGCGTACTGGCTACTGCGGCAGGTCAGCACTAAACGGGCCTTGCGTTGCCCCTGCTGATAGGCGTTCAACTTCTGCAACGCACGGCTGGCGCGAGAGCCGTAACCGGGAGTCTGAGTGTTGTCCATCTCGTCCAGGCCGTCAATGACTGGCAGAACGCGCCAGGCATGCACCAACGCGCGGGCAGTGGCCTCCCTCATCCGAAAGGTCTGCCGTAGGTATCCGACCAGCCAGTCATCCACCCCAACGTCAGGGTTCCAACTGGCCGCCGGGATGCGCACCGGCACAGGATCGTCGGGCTTACGGCCCGGATCGTCAAGCAGGCCCAGGATCAGCTCGATCGCCAGAACCGTCTTGCCCGCTCCCGGCTCTCCGGTAATCACAAGCCGCTGCGGGCGCAACTCCCGGAAATGGGCGACTACCCCGGCCAAGGTCCCTGTCGCTGCGGCGCCAACAACGGCCTCATGGGTGGGGGCAGGCCGGAAGGTGAATCCCACGTCGATGGCACCGTCCTGGCCGCCCAGCAGTTGGATGCGCTGCTGTGTTTCGGAGCGCTGGACGGCATAGGCAAGGTCTTTGGTCCAACGGTCCACGTCGGTGTCGGCGACCCACAACGCCCTGGCGGCCTGCCGGTAGGTCACCACCATCCCTGTGATCGTTGCCGCCAGCGCGACCAGCGCGAGCACCGCGCTGCCGGGATCGACGTCCCCCCATTTGGTCTGGCGAAGGCCATGCCAGGCCACCATGCTCGCCGCGAAACCGATCACGATCAGCAAAAGCCCGCCCGCTATCCAGACCCGTGCCGCCCTGCCATCCTCCCTCATAACGGACCATCATGAACACCGGCCCGCGCGACGTCCCCGATTCCGCTCAACCGTGACCAACGAGCATGTACTGCATCCCCTGCTGCATCACCGACTAACGACGATGGACAGGAGCGGGTCAACCGGGCGATCAAGCCCTCCAATCTGGGGTAGAGCCAGCTGCTTGTATTCCGGTAGCAAAACTCGGTCGAGGCCGAGCCGCTCGGGTCCGCCGGGACTCCAGGACTTCAAGGAGAATCTGCCGGGTGTGGGTTACAACGCCCTGGCAGGGCCGAATGAACACCCGCGATGGCCGCGTCCACTCGAACGGAACGTCCCATAGCCAGCGGCGATGGCCCACGACCCTCCACACCGTCCTGGTCGAGGAACAACACCTCCGGGGCGAGGCCCTGGGCGTGTTGCATCGTCCTTGCGGGCCGCGGCCGTGGGAGCGGACTGCGGGAGGCGCTGGCGGCCGAGCGCGCGGCCGTTTGCCGCCCGCCCAGCCGGTTCCACAGCCCTGGCCGTACCCGGAGGCGACAACGGCTCCCCCAGAGCCCGATGATCAAAGCACCCGACCGTAGCGAGACCAGCCGACGGATGCCTCGGCTTCTGCCCGGTCTCACCGATCTCGGCCCGTTTTCAATGAATCCGGCCCGAACCGGAGGTAGCCCCTTGCGAGGCACGTCCGGCGAGGTCGGAGCGTCGCTCGTCTCATCGAACATGGCCCGACCGGCACCGTCGGCCAGATTGAGCAAGAACGACGTGGGTGACGTGTCTCAAGTCAATCACGTCCGCCCAGGTCAACGCCTCGCGACCGGCCGCCTTCGATGAGATCGGACAGCTTCGATGGCAATACCTCGGATTCATTGGCGAAGGACAGGCTCACCCCACGACAGCACGGCTTGATCCACAAGCCCCGGGGCCAAACCAAGCCGTCCTGCGGGGCCACTTCAAACCGTCATGACATTTCGAACTGGCCCCACCAGTGGGGCCAGTTCAAGACGTCCTACTGGGGCCAATCGTGAACGTCATGGCCACCGCCCGCCGCGGCGACTGCTCCATCGCGCGCACGCCTGACAAACTGTTCGGCGATGACGCGCACGGGCTGCGTGTCGGCGTACTCCTCTGAGTGCTCCAACCAGTACGAAGATGTGTGCACCAGTTCAGTGCTTGCCGTCGAACCCGCTTGGTCCGTTCGGTAGCCCGTCCCCCAGCCGGCCGCCGACGATGCCACCGCTGTCGTCCCTCGATCGAGCCTGGTCCTGGCGCCTCGTGCTCCGCCAGGAGAACTAGGTGCTCCGCCGTCGATTCGGTGACCGGTTGCGATTCGTCACGGAACCGATCATCCGCAGGGCCCCAGTGCGCGAATTACCCAAGTAGCCCGCGCGCGGGCCACGCATCGATCAGTGTCTACCTGCTGAGGAGATCAGATGCGACGATTGAGCGCAGTCTTCGTGCTGCTGACCGCAGTGCTCGGAGGTCTGCTGACCGGAGCAAGCGCCGCCCACGCGTCCCCACCCGTGTGCAGACCGTCCCGGGCCGACCCACCCACACCCGCTGTCATTTGCACCGTCCCTGTGGATACCGACGGTCTGAGGATCGACTTCATCACATGGACGAAGGATGACAAAGCCATTCCCGACACCGACGACATCCGGTCGATCTCGGTGCCTTGCACACCCGGCGAGACGTTCGAGATCGGGGTGACGGTCGGCTTCATCGACGAGGTCGACCAGAACACGGGGAGCACGCAAGTCACGTGCCCGGGCAAGCCTCTCAAGCTCACCTACTTCGACTGCGACACCGGCGCCTCGCTTCTTGTCTGCAGTGTGACCTTCGAGGGCGGGACGCCACCGGTCACCGCCTCGTGGAACATCAACGGTGCGGAACGTCCGGACCTACTGAACAACACCGTCATCAGGACCGGCTGCGTGGTAGGCAAACCCTATCGAGCGGTAGTCACGGTGCGAGATCGTTTCGACACCCTCACGAGTGTCCAGAGCGCCACCTGTACCAAGAAACAGCAGTAGCCCTCAGAGGCAGGGCAACCGCCCGAGCGGTTGCCCTGCGGGCGGCCGTTGACCTCAGAACACGCCGAACTAAACCGGTCCTGCGCTTCGTGCCTGACGCCTTGGACGTGGCCGACCAACTCCTGCAGGAAGCTCATGCCGCGGCGCGGGCGGCGGTCAATCCCATCGATCCACTCATCGCCGCACTTCCGGGCAGATCCGCCGATGGGTTGCTTTCTCTCCCGCATCACCGCTGTTCGCGCCTGGATGCGCCGGGAGCTGCGCCAATGCCGGGCCCAACTCCGGGGGCCGCAATGCCGGGCATCGACCCGCGCCTGCGGCTTCAGCAAACGCCCGCAGCCCAGACACCGGGTTTCACTTGCGTGGCCACACCAGCATCATCGGTCCAGGCCGTGATGAGGGTCCAAGACCACCGTCAGCCACCCTCCACCGACCCCGAGCAGAAGGCACCAAGACTCTCAGTGACACCTCGCTCACCACAGGCGAACGGTGCATCTTCATCCGTACCCTGTGGCGCACGTCCAGATGTACGCCGACAGCTGCGCGAGCGGGTGCTGTGGCGGATGCTGTATGAGACCGCCGCCCGCGCCAAGGGATCCTCCCCTCAACATCGAGGACCCCGAGTTCCGCCGCGCCCGGGTGGTCTCCAAGGGCGGCGCGATTGAGTTTGTGCACTGGGCCACCGGCACCGCCCGGCTGCTGCCCCGCCTGCTCAAGGGCCGCACCGCCGGACCGGCGTTCCTGGCCGACCGCCGCGCCCCACCACCGGCCCCCGCGGCCGCCGCCATCTGTCCCGCCACCGGCCGCGGCCAGCTGTCTTACCCGCGCGCCGAATACCTGTTCAAGACCGCCACCCGCGCCCTCAACCAACACGGTCACGGCTGGACGTTGCACCCGCCGCGCCCCTCGGCGCTGCGGCATCTGGGCGCCGCCGGCCGCACCGCCGCCGAATTCCAGGCCAAGTCCCGCCACGCGCACCTGGCCAGCCTCGGCGCCTACGTCCGTCTCGGCGAACACACCTCCGCTTAAAGTCACCGCTGGCACCGACCCCGCCGCCCGCCGACGCGCCCGCTGACCGCGGAAATCGGCTGCGCCGCACCCCCGACCTGCGGAGCGGGGCCTGCACCGGCTATCAGCCGAAGGGCGACCTGGCGCGCTGGGTGTAGAGGTCGTAGCCGGTGTCCAGGAGCAACGTGGCGACCAGCATGGACCAGTACAGGCCGCTCACCGATCCGGTGACGCGAGCCATCGCAACGCCATGTCCCTTGGCCGACCGGCCGGCCGACACCTCTTTGTCCAACACGCTCAAGGTGCCGTGGGTGTCTCCGTGTGCGATGGCGCTGCCGGCGCTCCAAATCAGTTCGACGGCATCGGCTGGGACTCCGGCCACGGGCGCGGCATCACGGACCATGTCCTTGTAGGAGGCAGGGGTGTGCTTCAGCACCTGCTCGGCCTCGGCGTCAGTGACTCCCAGCACTGCGGCCAGCAAGGTGTTGAGCTCTTCCAACGCCTGCTGCTTGGTGCGTCGGCCCGGATCTCCGACCAGCTCGCGCATTTTGTAGGAGGCGCGGACTTCGTTGCGCTGCATCGCCAGCCGCCGGGTGATACGGGTGGCCCTGTCCTTGGGGTGGAGCAGCCATACCGCACGCGCGGCGTTCTCCAGCCCGGCGCGGATCAGGGTGAACTGCGCATGGGTGTGGATAAGGACTCGTCCAGGTTCACCGTGCAGGGAGGAGTGCAGACACAGCAGGTGGTCCTGGGCCACCGTCAACGCGTGCCAGGCGCCATGCCCCACCTGGTAGGGATGCGACTTGGCCTCATCGCCAGCCAGCGGGCTGCCCGGCTGGACATCCGACGCCTGCGGCCGTGCTTCCAAGGCCCGATGTCGCTCGAACTGCCGCTGGGCAAGCCTCACCAGCTTGCCCAGGAACTCCTGTTCGTCACTCTCCTCACTCATGCGACAAAACGGTAAGCCTGTCTCGGTGATAGAGCGAGCGAATAAAGGCCAGGTAGAGCACCGTTGGTCGCGATCGCTTCCTACCGCCAATTTCTGCACTCATCCTCCTCGCGGGCCGGCCAGCCCCTTTCGGGCCCACCTTGGCTGCCCCCGAACATTGGGCGACGCCCGCGCCGAACGCTCGGCTGCCCTTGCATCCCTAGCCCGACCAGCTACAACGTGGCTCCGCGATCCCTTACCGGCGTATTCCGGCTGGCCCCTAACTGAGATCACCTTGCTTGATGCAGGTGAAGCGGACTTCAACCCAGACCAGAACCTGTGCCGTGCATGGCTGAGCGCCGCTGCTACGACAAAGGACGGAGCGGCAACGCCATGACCCACGCCAGCAACTCCCGGGCACAACGCGCCACGCGGCCTGCGGTCGCGTGAGCACCGACCGGCGCACACCCCTCGGTTCGAGAGGCGAACCGAGGCGACACTGGCCTCTTATCAACGCTTCCCCTGTAGAGCAGAGACCCTGAGGAGCTCACTCTGCGTTACGGCAGGCCGAACCATTCGACGTCAACGAATATTGCTCTTCGCCAGCAACCGTCAAGGCTCTGCGCACGCCCTGGATCCGGATCGAGGAGATCTCGACGTCACGTACCACAGCTTGTCGGCTACATGGTGCCGACCACAGGCGAAGTGGTGCCCACCCCGTTCAGAAGCCTCGCCTCCAAGAGATCTTCGCCAACCTCTGCGACCGGCACACCGATGATTGGGCTTCTCCCGGGCATGGGCGCCGATTCAAGCGGAAGTGGTCCAGATCCCCAGTCTCGAAGCTCATTAAGTCCAACCGTCGCTGCCGGTCTCGTGCATTTGTTCAGTGTGCTCTTTTCATGTCTTGCAGGACGTCGTCGACCGTAGGCGAGTGGTGCCCGGCATCTCTGAGGCGTGAGTGAGGTGAAGGTGAGGCCGGTTCTTCATGTTCGGCTCATGAGCGCTGAGCGCCTGGTGCTTCGGCGCCGTCCCGGTTAAGGAGACGTTTCCAAAGGCGCCGCTGCTTGGGTTTAGAATCTTCGACGAGGGGGTGGTGGTGATGGTGGTGGAAAACCTGAACCTGACCGCCGAGTTGAACCTCACCCAGGATCTACGGCAACGGGTCAGTCGCGCCGGGGGCCGGGCTGTCAGGGGCAGTCCTTTCCCGGGGGCCTCCAGCCGGCGCAGGCAGTCAGGTAGTCGGCGAAGTTCCGTCTGTCGACGGCTGCACCTTGGACAATGCTGTTGTGCAGTCTGCGGTGGAAGGCCCTGCTGAAGCCCGGGTAGTTCGGCACGTCCGGCCTTGTTCCAGCCTGGGAAATGGCGGTTCTCAGGATCCGGGCGAATTTGGTCAACTCCGCGTCGCTCAGCTCAGTTTGTTCCGGCTCGCTCTGCGGCTGCTGGCCCGGTATTTTGCTGCACTGTTCGGGGTTCGCGTACACCTCGGTGCGTACCGGGACGTAGCCGCCGCAGGCGAAGAGCCGCAATTGCTGACGGGGCCGGGTAATCCACTCGATGAATTCACGCGCCTCCTTCTTGTGCACCGAATTCCTCGATACCGCCAGATTCTGGCCCCCGAGAATTCCGGGGCCGGGCGTCGAGGGGTTCGAGTCGGGGAGTTGCGCCGTGCCGAACCGGTCTTTGATCATCGGATCGGCGTGGAGCACGTGATAGGTGTACGGCCAGTTGCGCAGGAAGAGCGCGCGCCCTTGAGCGAAAGCCGCGACGCTGTCGTTCTCCCGGAAGTTCAGTGACTCACCGTGGATGACGGACGACTCGAAGTCCTTGATGATCTGCCCGAGCGCCCGCTCCGCGGCGGCGTCGATGGTGATCTTCTCCTGTCGCGGATCCTTCCCGATGGTCCCGCCGCCGCTCGCCGCGATCTCCAGCCCGTTGACGGTCAAACCTTCGTAGTCCGCGAGCTGGGTAACGATTCCCGCCGCGTCCCGGGCGCGGAGGCGCGCCAGATTCTCTGGTGAGCTCATGCCTCGAAGTTCGTCCCAGGTGCGCGGCGGGCTGTTACCGACAATGTCCCTGCGGTAGTAGAGAAGCGGTGCGTCGCTGTGAAACGGAATGGCGTATTGCTCGCCGTCGTCGCCGGTTCCAGTACGCCATGGGCCGTGCAGGAAGTTGCGTTGGTCAAACTGTTGTTTGAGCTGCTCTTTCGGGAACGGCTCCAGGAGGCCGGCGCGGGCGAAAGGCGGCGTCCACACGACGTCCAGGCTGAGCACGTCGGAGGCACAGCTTCCCAGCTGGTGCGCGGCCAATAACTGGCTGTACTCGTGATCCGCGCCGCCGACCAGCTCGACGAGCTCGACCTTTGGGCCCCTCGGATGCTCAGCGTTCCAGGTGTTGATCAGTTCATGGCGGCGCCGCCCCGGGTTCACGTCCTCACCGCTGAACATCACGATGCTGTTGTCGTCCTCGGGGTCTCGTTCGCAGCCGTCGGTGTAACGATCAAAGTTCAACTGGACGACAAGGGTGGTCACCATAGCGACGGCGGTGACGATCGCGGCCGTCCGCAGTCTCATGGCCGGTACGGTGCGCCTCACCTGTCACTCCTTGTCCTGAGCGCTCCTAATTTCGGCGAAGATGTTACTGATCAGTCGAGCAGTTTCACCGCGGGTCGCCCCGTAACAGGTCGCGGCGATGGTGGAATCGCCTGTCAGGGCTTTGAGGGCTGGTTCATCGCATTCCTTCTCTCCGATCGCCATGATGACGACCTGGAGTTTGCCGGGCGTCCTGGCGAGGCTTGCGCGGAGCCTAGCAACGTCGATTCCGCCGCGGACACGGTTGCCACCGTCCGAGAAGACGATGATCGCCGGATTCTGGCCCCTGCCCGCGAGTCGCATGCCGACGTCGGCGATCGCGTCGTAGAGCGGTGTGCTTCCGCCTTCGGCCTTTTCCAGGCCGGCGAGGGCCCGCGCCATCGCCTCGCGGTGCTCATCGTTCACTGATTGCCGCCCCACCCTTTCCTTGACTCCACGGTCGTTCGCCGCCCCGCGCGCGGGAAAGGACCACAGGCCGATCGAGTCCGGTGATCCGAGCAGCCCCAGCGCCTGGGTGGCCAGGTCACGGGCACGGTCGAGCCGGGAAATACCCTCCAGGGTAGGCTTGTCCATCGAGCCGGACACATCCACGACGTAAGCGGCGGTCACCGCAGGTCGTCCCTGGGGATACTCGGCGAGCGCCCGCATCACCTCCTCGGTGGTGGATCCGCGTGGTGTCACCCTGGGTTCATCTACTGGCGCGCCCTCGCTGGGAAGCCGCCCGGCCAGATCGCGGTACCCCCTGCCCCGCAGCCCTTCCTTCGCCAGCCATTCGCCGAATCGATCGATCATCTCGTCACGATCTCTTTTGGCCTGGCTCCTCCAGGTGACGCGTACGAACGGGTAGTTCAGGGTGGACACGTCGCGGGGATAGAGCGCGTGAAACGGCACTCGTGGCTGGGCTACCGGACGGGCGCATTCGCCGCCTAGCGGGTTTCCAGTGTTGTATTCCCGTAATGCCCGCTCAGGCACGATGATCGCACGACGCTCGTCGGCCTGCCGCCGGATCCAGCAAAGTAGGCCGTTGACACTGCTCAGGGGCACGCCGACGGAGGCGACCTTCCGTTCCAGGTCCATGCGCGCCTTCGCCCGTTTCGGTCCCTCTTCGGGCAGCCCCCGATAGAGATCCGACGTGGCCAGCATTCCCGCCTCAGACAGATCAGGGTCGGGACGCGCCAGGCGCAATCCGAATTGCCCGGCGGCCCAGACCAACTGATTCCACGTCGGCGCGGTCACACCGGCCAGGTGATCCTGCACCCCCTTGGGGTCGGGCACGGCAAGGACGAGCGGTGACGTCGCAACTGACCGCCTGTGCTCCAGCTTGACTTCCTCCGGGACCAGGTCACGGACGGAGTCCACGACGGCGGTGGAGCCCGCGACCCATATGTCGGGCTGCGGTCCGGGCATCAGCGTGACGACCGCGCCCTGCACCGATTCCGCCCCCCTCCAGCCACGTTGAAAGGCGTGCTTGATGTCGTAGAACGTGCTGCTGAAGACCGTGATGTGCACCAGACGGCAATCGTTGGACCCGGTCTGGGCCGCGGCGAACTCATCCGCAGCGGTCTGGAAGGCGCCCTCATCCTCCGGCGGGACGAGCACCCGCAGTTCCAGAGAAGGACCGCAAGGACCGTCGCCGTCGGATTCGGGGCCCGGCCACACCTGCGGTGACACCGACCACGTCACCGCGGCGGCCACGGCCCCCAAGACCACATAGGTGACCGGCGACCACCATCTTCCGACGCTGCGCAGGCCGGACACCCTGGCCCGCATCCCGGCGACGATGGCCGCAGGCCACCGGCGGGCCCGGCGCCAGACCGGCGCCAGGACCTGCCGCAGCCTCCGCATTAGGTCTTCCGCGAACTCCGGGTACTGCCTCAGGCCCTCCGCTATGCCGCCGCTCACCACGAGCGGCACGACCCACATCCAACTCAGCTGGATCCGTTCGCTCACCAAGAGGTCCAGAACCAATGTGACACCGAATATGATCACCGCGGCGAAGATCGTACACAAGATCACCGGCCCCTTGACTTGGCGATTCTGCTGGTCACCGTTGTCCGACACGTCCTCGCCCTTGTCCCCTGCTGTGGCTTCACCTAACGAGCTCGCTGGAGGAGCTCGCCGAAAATGAGTCTAAGCGCGAACGCAGACGGCCGGGACTTGACCAGAAAAATGTGATGGGTTAACCAGGCGAAGGGACGCTCGGCAACTACTGAGGCAGCGCACGCGCCAAGAAGAAGCGTGCCGCTGAAAAACGGATAGGGCCTGTAGGCCCATTCCCCGGACGGCGCATTGGAATGCCATGGTTGAGCAATCCGTCATGGCGTCTCCACTCGAAACTGGTTCAGGTGCCGGAGGCCATGTAGACGGCAAGGATGTAATTCGGATGCCGGTCGAGGTTGTTGCGGGCCCGGTCATACTTCATCGTCGAGCGTGGGTCGGTGCGCCGGGCGACGATCTGTACATTCCGCAGGTCGACTCCTGCGTCGAAACCGGTGGTGGCGAAGGTGTGGAGAAGCAGGTGCGGGTGCATCCGCGGCAACCATACGGCCGATTCGGGCGTCCGGGACCGTGCGGTCGCCGATAACTCGCTCGATCGTCCTGCCCACAGCGGGCGGGAGCGGCAGCAACACGACCCGGGTGCCCTTGCCGACCACCCGCAGCACCCGGTGCCCGTGTTCCTCACCCAGGTCGCCGATATCGGCCCGGGTAGCCTCGAAGATCCGCAGGCCGAGCATCGCCATCAGAGCGAAGTCGTTGGGGTTGGCCGAGGCGCGGGCGGTCGGCAACAGGGCCTCCAACTGCAGGTGCGACAGCCCAAGCGTGAGTGATTCGGGTGGACCGTTGGGACGGCGGACGTGCTCCGGCGGTGTTCGGGCCGCCGCACCGGCGACCCGCTCGCCCCCGGCACGGCCGACTCCCGGGCACATGAACCATCAGGGCCGCATTCAGTCAGCTTGCCGCGATCGCGCTGTTTGGCCAACCAGCTCCCGAGTCGCCGACTGGTTCGAGTGCTGTCCACCAGCGGCCCCCACATCCTCAATTCGGCAGATCAGTGCGTTTGGAGCTCGTGGGGGTTCGTCTGGTACGCGCCCATGGGGGATGGCTCTTGTGAAGCCAGTGTTGTGGGTGTGGTTGGCCGGTGGGGGTCTTGTCGGGTTGGGGTCCTGTGGGAGTTGTTTTGTTCTGCGGCTGGGGCTTTTCCGTGGGGAGGTGGGCTGTGGGGGTGAGTCGTAGGGTGATCAGCGTGGCGGCTGTTGCTGTGATGGTGGCTGTGGCTGCTGCGAGGATGATCGGTTGCGGGCCGAAGGCGGCTACTAGCGGTCCGGACAGCAGGACGATGAGCGGCATCATCATGTAGCTCGTGACGATGTTCCAGCTGTTCACGCGCACCAGTACCTCGTGAGGGATTCGGTTCTGTAGTGCGGTCGTCCAGAAGACGTAGTAGACGGCCTGCAGGACGCCCGGGATTACAGCGGCTAGGGCGATGAGTTGCCACGATGATCCGCCGCCCATCACCAGCATGGGCAGCGATATGGAGGCGGGCAAGGTCGCTGTGATCAATAGGAGGCGGGGCGGCCTCCATCGGGCGCCGATGAGGGCGCCCGCGAGGGCGCCGAGGGGCTGGGCAGCGCTGATGATGCCCCAGGCCCATGCGCCGCCGTGTCCGTGCTGGGTGTAGACGGGGCCAGCGATCTTCATATAGCAAACCAGGGCCGTGGTGATCACTGTGTAGTGCAAGGTCATGATCCAGACCCACGGGCGGCGAATGAATTCTTGCCAGCCTTGGCGAAGGTCCTGGAGGGGGCTGGCGGCGGTTCGGCTGGGTCGGTGGGTCGCGAGACGGGTGAGCAGGGCCGCGCTGATGCCGCACAGCGCGCCTCGTGCGCCGGCTGCCCAGGCTGGGCCGACCAGGGTGACCGCCGCGCCCGATGAGACGAAGCCGATGAGGTGGCCGATCGATTCGGTTTGGTTGATCAGCGCGTTCCCCGCAAGGCGCTTGTCGCCGCCGAGGAGATCGGCGATGACTCCGCGGATGGTCGGTAGGAAGATCGCTGTCGCGACGCCGCCGAGGCCGGCCAGTGAGCAGAGCAGCGGGAGTGGGGCCTGGTCGATGGTGAAGGACGCTCCCAGCGCCAGCCATGCGAGGCAGGCGGTCAGTTCTGCCCCTATGAGTACGTGGTGGCGCCGGAAGCGGTCGCCGATGATGCCGCCGCAGAGGATGAGCAGTGCGGGGAAGGCGTTGCAGGCCAGGACGAGCGACAGTTCGCGTGCGCCGTAGCCCATGCTCATGACGCCCCAGGCGAGGGCGAGGTGTCCCATTCCCACGCTGGTGCTGGAGATCACGCGGGACACCAGTAGCGGTCTGACGGCCGCGTCTTTGAACAGCGCCAGAGGAGACAGGTACCCCAACATTGGTGGATGCCCTACTTGTCGAGCAGGTGAGTGATGACGAACTCCGCTACGTCTCCGTACGCCTTGATCTCGTTGTCGCGGTTGATGAAGCCGTGTCCCTCGTCCGGGTAGATGTCGTAGCGGACGTTGACCCCGCGGTCACGGAGCCGGGTGACGATCTGGTCGGACTCGTCCTGCGGGACGCGTGGATCGCGAGCGCCTTGAACGACGAAGAGTGGTGTGTCGATCGCGTCGGAGTAGGTGACGGGCGAACGCCGGACCAGATGTTCGGCGTCGGTGTCCGGGTCGCCGAGCACGCTGGCGACCAGGGGTTTCCAGGTCGGCGGGGACGCTTGCGCGAGGGTGAGCAGGTTGGCGGGGCCGCAGATCGAGACCCCGGCCGTCCAGGGGTGGGGAAGGCGGGAAAGGCAGGAGAGCGCGGCGAATCCTCCATAGGAGGCACCCATGACGGCGATGCGGTCGGCGTTGACGTCGGGTCGGGACCGCAGGTAGCGGACGGCGTGGTCGAGGTCGTCCAGGTCGACACCGCCCCAGTCGCGGTAGATCAGCATCCGGTGGGCGAGGCCGTAGCCGGTGGAGCCGGCGATGTTCGGCGCGAGGATCGCGATGCCGTGGGCCAGAAGGTGTTGGTAGAGGCCCGCGTATGCGTATCGGGGACGTTCCTGGGCTTCGGGGCCACCGTGGATCGACAACATCAGGGGATGCGGTCCGGGCGTGTTCGGCCGGTACAGCAGGGCGTGCACGCGGCGTCCGTCGCCCGTGGGATAGGCCACCATGTCGGGCGCGATAGCAGCAACGGACGTCCGGAGCACGGGCGGGCGTGTGTCGGTGAGGTACCGGAAACCGGTCGCGAGGTCGAGCACCCCGATGTCCTTGGGGCGGGTGGCTGAGTCGATCTGCAGGACGATCCGGTCTGTGTTGGGAGCTAGTGCGTCGACGACACCGGGAGGGATCTGCGGGAGCTGGATGATGCTGCCATTCGTGGCTAGGTGGAGGGTCGATCGTCCGTTCTCGTTCAGGGCCCACAGCAACTTGTCACCGGCGGTTTCAATCAGCTCCACGTCCCAGTCGCCGGTGGTGATCTGCGTCAGCGACGCGCCGCGAAGGGAGTACAGGCCGACCGCGTTGAACTCTCCCCACAGATCGGTGAGCAGGTAGAAGGCGGACGAGTCCGATGTCCATGGCCCGGGAGCGAAGAAGCATCGTTCGTGCTCGGCTGTGAGGCATACAGGGTCGGAGCGGTTGTCGGCGAGGTCGATCAGGTATGCGGCGACATCGGTGTTCGAGCGGCTTCCGGCGGCCGTCAGCCATCGTCCGTCGGGAGAGATGCGCGCGGGTGTGAAAATCACGCCGGAGGGTGGGCTGATCCGGCGTTCGGAGTCGTCGGACAGGTCTCGGACGAGGATGTCCTGGACGGTCGCCTCGCGGTCGTTGGCCGCATAGACAAGGTGGCGTCCGTCCTGGTCGAAAGGATCGTCGGCGAGAACGCGCTGGCAATCAGGGCCGGAGCTGAGTTCGGTAAGGTCCTCGCCGGTCGTGGCGATCGTGTAGATGCGGTATTGCTCGTCGCCTGCCTGGTCGGCGGTGAATACCAGGCTCTTGCCGTCCGGGGAATAGGCGATCTGCGAAACCGCCTGATTCGTCAGGCGTGTTAGCCGGCGTGGTCTGCCTCCCTCGATGGGGATGGTCCAGAGGTCGAAGGTGCCGCCCGCATTGCTGGAGAACGCGACCGTCGTCCCGTCGGGGCTGACGGCGAGGGCCGGACGGAAGCGCTCCCGGGGTACGAAGTCGCGGTAATCGGGCACGGATTCTCCACTCTCCATGGCGCTATTTGATCCAGCCCCGGCGAGCGGCGGCGGCGCCGGCGGCCAACCGGTTCACGGCGCCCAGCTCGTTACGGATGGCGGCGATGTGCCGTCGCACACTGTTGGCGTTCAGACCGACCTGGCGCGCGATGCGCTCGTCGGTCATGTCCTGGGCAAGCAGTTGCAGGATCTTTTGCTGGACGGCGCTCAGCGGCGATTCAGGCTCTGCGGCACCGATCGGCGTCGCCCGCTCCCACAGCAGCTCGAAGTACTGCCGCAGCGCTCCGACTATGAGAGGCGAACGCACCAGCAGCGCCCCGGAAACGCCGGTGGGCATCAGTGGCAGCAATGCCACCGCCTCATCGGCGAGTTTCATCTTCATGCCGATCCTCGGGACGATACGGGCCTCCTCACCGCCGTCTCTGTGGATCTCGATGATGCGAGCGCCCACCGGCGTTTCAGCGCAGGACGCCTGGTAGATGCATCGGCATTTGACCTCGCCTTCAAAGGTGGGCAACGGCGGCATCGCGACCAGTTCTTCCAGCGGCCGTTCCATGACGAAGTTCTCGAGGGTGAGCTAGTGGTGCCGCGCGGTGCTGAGAAGCGCGCGGGAGACATCGCTGATCTCCGCCCTGTTGGTCAGGATCCGGACCAACCGGTTCTCGACGGCCTCAAGAGCTCCGGGGAATGGATGCGCGTCGGCCATCCGCCGGTGCCCTTCCAAGAGCCGCTCCTGACGCGCGACAAGTCTGCGAGAGAGCGAGGCAAGGCTGCTCTGCAAGGCAAGATCGGGCGGGATGGCGACAAAGCGCGGTTCGAGCGCCAGACCGGCGGGCTCCACATAGGCCATCCCCGCCTCGGTGAGCGTCGCGACCATACGCGGGCCTCCGAGGAGGTCGGCGGCCTCGCGGTTCGGGCAACCACCGTGCACCAGCAGTTCCCTGTACGAGCGGAGGACGTCGTCGTCAACGATGCCCTTCAGCAGTGTCATCGCCGCCTCCCCCGCCTCAGGGCTCACCGCTCACCTCCGAGCACAGAGAGTAATGATTTTTACTATCTGGGTCACCGGATGAGGGTGTGTTTCGCACCGTTGAGCTCGCATCCCGGACGAGCCCCCCGGCAGAGTCCACGTGACCCGCACCTTGCTGGACGCCACCAGTACGAAGAGGCGACACAACCCGCCCGCCATGTACCGGCTCGTCCTGGGTGGTCTGAGGATGGCGCCGCTGGGGATCGGCACCGATGTCGTCCATCAGACCTTGGGAGCCTCAGCCTTGAAGGCTTCAACCACCGACAGGCCCCAGCCGTCTCAAGGAGTTCTGGTCACACAGGTACGCATCTGAACCGAACGGGATGTCCTCGGCCTCGTCCGGATGACGGGAATCGCCACGACTGACGCTCGCTGGGCCCTGGCGATAACACCGCGGGCGGCTCCCCCACCTGAAGTTGGGGAGCCGCCCGTCTTCGGGGCCAGCGCTTAGCTGGAGAGTATGTTCTTCATCACGGCGTCGGTACGGACGACGGCCTCGTTCAGGGCGTCCGCTCGGCCGGTGAGGTAGGCACGTTGTGCTCGATCTTCCTCGCGGCCGGCTTCTAGCCGCGCCCGCTTCGCCCCATCAGCCAGAGCATCACGGGAGAGGGCGAAAGCCAGCCCGATCCCTTCCACGAGCTCAAGCCCGGTCAGATGGTCGGGAACGATCAGCGCGAAAGACGGAGGCCCTGCATCCGGGCGCCGGACGAACCCGCGCAGCTTCGTGGGCAGCCTCACAAAGCGTCGTCTCTGTCGAGAGCCCATGAGGCCCAGACGACCTTGTCAGGTTCCGGCGCCGTGATCGAATACCAGCCCCACTCGCCCGCCAGCATCGTCGCCAGCCTCAGGCCGCGTCCGCCTTCGTCGTTGAGGTCGGTGTCGGGGATCAGCGGACAGCCGTCCCCGGAGTCACGGACCTCCACGACGAGACGCCCTGCCGATATCCGGAGCTGGATGAGGATCATCGCCGACTCGTCGAGAACGAGCGGGTCTCCAGAGCACGGACCACCGGAAACATCGAACGCGTTGGTGACGAGCTCGGAAAGCACCTGCTGGCACTCCCACCCGTGCGCGCCGTCAAGCCCCCACGCAGAAAGCTTCGCCCGAGCGAAGGAGCGCACCAACGGGACGGCGGTGGGGCGGGCGGCCAAACCCACACATTCCCTCTGGCCGCCATCGTGTTCCGGTGGCCTGACGCCGAGGTAGGCCGTATCAGACCGCGGGAGCGCGGTCGGTGACACAGACATGGTTGGTCACTCCTGACTGTGAGCCTGCAGACGGACGACAGCCGGCTCACGAACAGGGCCGTTCGAGATGTGCTCAGGGGGAGAAGGCGAACACCGAGTCACCGACTGTCCTTGCTCTGTGACTGTCAGAAGTATGTTACTGTCCCAGCCTCGCCGCAAGGGATTTCGATGACGTTCCGCACAACTTCAGTCACCCAGGCATACGAAAAGGGGTCGAAGTACGACACTTCGACCCCTACGTCTCACCTGATCAACTACGGCAGGCTATGCACGCCTCCCCGGACCTCCATCAAGAACGCCGCCCACACGTCCACCTCGAACTCCAGCACCGGCCCCGCACCACCGGACGCCGTGTCCCGCACGCCGACGACCCCACGCTTCCCGGCTCGTCCAGCCTCGACGCAGTTGTTGCCCGTTCCGCTGTACGAGGACTTGCGCCATCCGAAGTATCGCTCACGACTGGTCATAATGATCTTCCTATTGCGACGGGAGGGATTCCGAAACGTCCGCCAACATCTCGCGCGACCGCTCGACCGACAGAGCCGCGCGGACGAGACCGCCATACACCATCTCGAACTGCGCGGTCTGCTCCGGATCGGTGAGGACGAGGTCGGTGGTCACCGCCTCCAGCGCCACCACATCCGGATCACCACTGTCGGGATATGTGTACATCGAAAACGAACATTCAGGAATGTTGTACCCGGGGATCTCAGCATCCACAGGCAGAACCCGCACCGTCACCCGCTCGTCCCGCCGGGACATGTTGACGATGTGCCCGAGCTGGCGCCCGAACACCTCGGCCGGAACCGAACGGCGACGCAGCACCACCTCGTCCAGGATCACCTCATAGGACGGCCCATTCGGACGGTGCAACATCCGCTGACGCCCCACCCGCCCCTTCAACACCCCACTGACCTCGGCATCGGGCGGCAACGGCAACCCGGTGTTGGCCAACCGCGTCGAGATGAACTCCTCGGTCTGCAACAACCCAGGGATCAGGTTCTGCTGGTACTCGCGAATCACGCTGGCGCCGGCCTCCAGGTTGGCGAACCTGGCCTGGCGCTCACCGATCCCCGACGACTCCCACCAGCCATGCGAAGCCGCCTCCGCGGTGATCTGCACCAACTGCGTCCACGCATCGCCCTCCACACCGAGGACGTCCAGCAAGCGCTGCACATCCTCCTGCCCCGGCGCGACATGCGCGTTCTCCAACTTGCTGATCATCTGCCGGTACACACCCGACTGCTTGGCCAGGTCCTGTGCAGACACCCCGGCCCGCTCCCGCAGCTCACGCAACTCCGCCGCCAGCCGCAGCCGTCGCACGTACGGACTGATCAACATTCCACCCCGCGTCATAGAACAGCGACTGTCAAGTCCTCGGAACATGCAGCGTATCCGCGTCCGGCGCCCCACGGGTCGAGCTTCCACCAGCCCCGAGGACCCCAGGAGGGGCACCGCATCACCGACACAGCCACCCAGGATCAACCTTGGATCCGCGAAGGTGACGGGGCATCCGGGTGACAGCTAGTGCTCAATGAATGAAAGTCACCACCCCTACCAACCACCCCGCCAACTGCCTCACCTCGCGGCCAATCGCACTCCTCGCTCCCTCCAGGTCGGCCACGGAAGTTGACCAATTCTCACCACCACGAGTTTCGACCACATGATCGGCCCGATCTTCTCCGGTTTCATCGGGGCTCATCAGTCGAACCGACCCGGAGGTCATCCCTTGAACGTCCTGACCCGCACCTGCCCCCGCGAGAAGCTGATCGCAACGAAGCGCCAGCCTCACCGTAGCCCCGCCCTCACCACGAGGCTCGCCCACCCGTACGGCCTTGTCCGCCTGCGAACGCTGCTTCACCGCCGCGCCGCAAACCCGCCCCAAAGTTCCATCACACCGGACGAACCGAGGGAACCGCTCGCTCGTGTCTTCGGCCACGCCCAGGGCGCCGGCTTCATCGGCCCCGGCGCCGACGGCCTCCTGCGCGCCATCCTCACCGAAGCCCTCACCAGCAAAATCGGCGTGTCCTGGATCATCGCCACCCGACACGACCTGAACGCACTCTGGGCCAACACCCTCGACGGCACCCTCCTCACCAAGTACTCCGCACGCCTCCACGTAACTGAAGCCCTGGAGGACGCCATCGAGCACCTGGAATTCGAGGCCAACGCCATCGCCGCGCTCAGTATCGACCACCGTCCGCTCACCAACTCGTCCGTCCTCTGGCTCACCTCACCCGGCCCCGACACCGACGTCGTCCACCAAACACTCCAGCACTGGCCCGGCAACAATCTCATCGCACTCATCGCCGGTGCCTGGCCTTACGGCCCCACCCACCTCATCGACCACGACGGACCCCGAGCACTTCCACGCCAACCAATCAAACTCCTGACCGCCCAACAAGCGGCCAGCGAGCTTCGCTCCTCGACCGCATTGCCCTAAAGCACCCGCGGAGATCGAGCCGGTGTGGTGTGGGAGACCCAGTCTTCTCCCACACCACACAGTCCCAACGCGCTCCGGTACCCGCAGTCAGCAGATTCGCCGCAACCGAGCATCGCTCGTCCCGGCGGTGGTTCAAGCACCTGTGGTCCGCTTTCCGACGAACGCCTTCTAAAGCCTGTTGCAGAAGCCGGTGAGTAGGCAGGGTCGAGCTGTCGGGTGCCGGTGTTCGATCATGCTGCGGGGGCGGGTGTGTGGGCGAGGTTGTGCATGTGGGCAACGGCCTGGACAGCGTGGTGGAGGCCGTCGCCGCGTTGCCTGCAATCGCGCAGGATCTTGTAGTTCTTCATCCGGGCGAAGGTGTGCTCGATGCGGGCGCGGACCTTGCGGTGCTCGGCGTTGTCGGCCTGTTGCACCGGCAGCAGGGGGCGGCCGGGGCGTCTGCGGTGCGGGATCACCAGTCCGCAGCCGGTGTAGGCGCCATCGCCCAGCACGGTGACCCCCTGGCACTGCTCGGGCAGGTGCGAGCCGCGCCAGGCCTGAGCGTCAGCGGTGGTGCCCGGCACCGGACGGGCCGCGGCCACCACCAGCCGCGTGTCGGCGTCCACCACGACCTGCACGTTCGCCGAGAACCGGTAGTTGCGGCCAGACGAGCCCACCCGCCGGTCACGGACCGGGACCAAGGTGCCGTCCACGATCCACAACCGTTCCACCGCATCGGCGGGCCGCGACGCCGGCTCCAGGGCCAGCAGCGGCCCCAGCCGCTGCACCACCCGGCACACCGTGGCCGGCGAGATCCCAAACAGCGGCGCCAGCTGCCGCATGGTCAGGTTGGTGCGGTAGTACATCGCCACCACGAGCACCCGGTCGGCCAGCGGCAGGCACCACGGCCGCCCGGTCCGCGGGCCGTTACCGCCGCGCTCGCGCACTGCCCGCACCAGCCGCTGGAACTTCGCCATTGGCAGCCCGGTGAACACCTCGACCCACAACGACTCGGCCCGCAGCAACCCACCCATACACAGAACGTGCCCAAACCAGAGCAATCTGCAACAGGCTTTAAGGGCGTGTCTCCTTATTGGTCGGGCAGGCGCGGGGCAGACTACGTGGGTGACTTCTTCGCGGTACCGGGCCTTGACGGACGAGCAGTGGGAGCGGGTCGAGCTGTTGTTGCCCTCGAACGTCGGCCGGCAGGGTCGCCCGTTCGGCGACAGTCGGCGGGTGGTCGAGGGGATCATCTACCGGTACCGCTCCGGGGTTCCATGGCGGGACCTGCCGCGCGAGGAGTTCGGGCCCTGGCAGACGGTATGGAAGCGGCACCGCCGCTACTCCCGTGACGGGACGTGGGACCAGGTCCTGGCCCGGCTGCTCGCGGAGGCTGACGCGGCCGGGCAGATCGACTGGAACGTGTCGGTCGACGCGACGATCACCCGTGCCCACCAGCACGCGACGAACACGACGCGTCCGGACCAGGACACAGGGGGCTAGGTCGAACTACACGCCGACGTCGGATGGGTTCGTCCACAGCCCGCTCGGGGTGAGCGTGAACCCGCGGGTCACGGTATCGGCAGGTCCCGTGGCGGGTTGACGACGAAGATCCACGCCGCGGTCGATGGCCGCGGCAGACCTCTGGCGGTCGTGGTCACCGGCGGGCAGCGCAACGACGGTGCGATGCTCACCGAGGTGCTGGCCGACATCGCGTCCCGCGCCTGGGGCCTGGCCGCACGCGTATCCGACCGGATGCCATGATCGCCGACCGGGCGCGTACACCTCCGGCACCAACCGGCGGTGGCTACGAGCCCGCGGCATCAAGGCCGTGATCCGCAGAAGAAGGACGAGATCGCCGCCCGCAAGCGCAAAGGCTCCGCCGGAGGAAGGCCGCCCACGCTGGACGCCGTGGCCTACAAGGGCCGCAACGTCGTCGAACGCTCCTTCAACCTGGCCAAGCAATGGCGCGCCCTGGCCACCCGCTACGACAAACTCGCGATCACCTACCGCGCCGCCGTCATGCTGTCGGTCTGCATCACCTGGCTACGCCTTTTGGAGGCATGCCCTAGCGAAGCGCGTTCAGCTCGTCGAGGGCGCGATGGCCCCGCTTGGCCACCCCTGGAACGACATCGTGGCGCCCGTGACGGATGGGGATCTCGAGCATGTGGAGGATCTGTGTCGCTGCGAGCACCGCCGCCCCCTCCCAGCCGACCAGGTCGAGGATTCTCGTCCACAGCCGCCTTCGGACACCGTCCAGCAGCGGATCCTGGAAGGTGTACCACACGAGGGTGGTGAGATCAGTCGCCCGCGTGCCGCTACCTGCGTTCCCGATATCCACGACCGCCACCACCGCTCCGTCACGGACCAGGACATTGCTGGGGGTTGAGAGATCGGCGTGGACCATGTCAGGTGCCTCTGGTGGTGGTGGGATGTCGGCACACACGAGCCGCAGGCGCTCAACCAAGGCCGACACCACGGAGGAATACCCCGAGAGCCTGGCCACGGACTGGCGGAGACGCGACTGCTCCGGCGTCTCGTTGAAATCCAGCCCGGCGACTGCCGATTCCTGACCGGTGGCGACTCGCCAGGCGTACGACCAGTGGTCGTAGAGCTCGGAGGCTTGGCCGGCCTGGAGTTCGATGATCTCCATCAGCTGCTCAACGAGGGACGAGGTCAGCTCTGGCGCGGGAGCCGCGTCAACGAAGTCCATCAGATGCCATACATGAGTGGCTGTGGCCCCCACTCCGAGCCAGGCCGGGGTGGGATAACCGCGCCTACGCATGTGCTCGACGACTCTCTGGGCTCGCAACGTCTCGTCCAGATGGTTGGAGTGTGCCAGGGGCACTGCTTTGAGCACTGCATTTGCCATTCCGGCCAACTGGACGCGCATGGCACCCCCATTGACACCTCCGGGTAGGCGACTGAGAAGAATGACCTCTGCCCCGGCCACGCTGGCCACGTCGTCCAGGACCTCGGCCGGCAGCTCTTCGGGATGGGGGCCCTGGTTCATCGGCCTGAAGGGCCGATCACCGGCTCGGATGGCCGGTCCCGCCGATGCTCGTCGGTCAGGGCCCGGTAACGCGAAGAACTCACTCGCTCAGTATGCCGCGAGCCTCACCAGGCAATAGGAGACACGACCTAGCCACCGCGGGATCTTCAACTTGCCGATGGTCAATCGGACGGCCTCACTCCGACCGGCAGACACGATGCCGTCGACCATGTAGTCGGCATCCAACCGCAGCGAACTTCCGCATTCACGGTCTGGATCGGCGGAGTGCCGTCCGATCAACGAGGTCAGGCGAGACTCCGGTGAGTTGGAGGCGTCTTATCAGCGACCGGTTGGGTCCCAGTACGTCAAAGCTTGTTGGTCTCGATACCGCGTTGGTGGAGCTTGGGGACGTGCCCTTTGGTCCAGTGCACCGTTGAGGCGTCTCTCCACTGGTGGGTGCGCCGGCGGCGCTTGTTCGGGCCGCCGCAGGGGTGGGCGGTCAATCGACTGCGGTCAGTGGTCTGAGCAGACCTGGCGTGCGTTCGACCCGTGGCGAGGTGGCGCGAGGGATAGGTCTTCGTTTCGGGTCGTGTCATCTGGTGCCGGACAGTCCTGATGACAACGTGATGACAAACGATCAAGGCCCTGGCCGAAGGATGCTTCGATCAGGGCCGTGACCTGGGGTTTCTCGGTGGAGCTGAGGGGATTTGAACCCCTGACCCCCTCGATGCGAACGAGGTGCGCTACCGGACTGCGCTACAGCCCCGAGGACTCCGTAAGGTTAGCAAACTTCGGGGGGTGGTCGCGCACCGGTTATTCGGGGGTCGTGGCGTGTGGGGGGTCATTCGCCGACGGCGCGGCGGTCGTCGGCGTACTGGTCGAAGACCTCCTCGGGGGTGAGGAGTTCGATGACCTCCGCGGGTGCGGCGGCCTCGGCGGCGCGGCGGGCCTCCAGGGCTCTGGCGCGGGCCAGGGCGCGGGCGTCGGCGGCGGCGCGGCGGCGGGCGGTGTCCATGCCGACGGCGACGCGGAGGAGGGCCAGGTGGCCGGCCAGGAGGACGACCGGAGGCAGGGTGGCCCACCAGGGGGCGAAGCCGGACGCGACGACGGCCACGGCGGTCAGGACGAGGGCCGTGAGGCCGGTGGTGCGGCGGCGGCGCCGGGCGATCACGGTGGCGCGGGTCGTCCGGCGGCGGGGCCGGGGCTCCGGGATCTCCTCGGGTTCCTCCTCCTCGGCCTCCGCGCCGGTCTCCTCGTCCTCGGCGTGGGTCTCGTCGGAGCGCTTGTGGAGGAGCCGGGTGATGCCGGTCGTCTCGGTGTCGCGGCGCAGCCACATCGGGACGAGGACGACGCCCCAGACCGCGACGATGGCGAGGTACAGGACCGCGCTGCTCATCGGCCCCACCGTCCCAGGGCGCGCTCGACCGGCGGGCCGACTTTCGGCGCGCGAGCGTGCAATGGGAGCAGGGTCACGTCCCGCACGGTACGAGGGGCTGTCAGAGGTTGACGAGCATAAGGGGCGGTGTGTCGCGAGATCGATCTCGCCGTTACTCTCCGTTTGCCAGGGCTTGTCGATCGCAGGATTCTTACGGAGAGAAAGTCACGGCGGACTCAAGTGTGCCGGGGAAATGCCTGTTTGCGTTCGGCGAGCCAGCGGGCGCGCAGGCCGCCGGGGACGTCCTCGACGGTGAGGGCGTAGCAGATGTGGTCGCGCCAGGCTCCGTCGATGTGCAGATGGCGGCGGCGAATTCCCTCTTCCCGGAATCCGAGTTTTTCGACGACGCGGCGGCTCGCCGTGTTCTCCGGGCGGATATTGGCTTCCAGGCGGTGCAGGCCGACGGTGAAGAAACAGTGGTCGACGGCGAGTGCCACGGCGGTGGGAATGACGCCGCGGCCGGCGACCTGCCGGTCAACCCAGTAGCCGATCTGGGCGGAACGGGCCGATCCCCAGACGACCGCGCCGATGGTGAGCTGCCCGGCGAACTCGTCCTCGTGCGTGACGACCCAGGGAAGGGCGAGGCCCTGGCGGGCTTCGCGGCGCATGGTGTGGACCATGCTGAGGTAGGGCCCGAGGCCACTGCGGAACAGCGGGGTCTCCGGATTGGTGGGCTCCCAGGGACGGAGCCAGTCCGCGTTACGAACGCGCAGCTCACGCCAGACGGCGGCGTCGCGATGCCGGAGCGGCCGCAACCCGACGGCCCCCTCAGTCAGGGTGACCGGCCATCCCCGCAAACGTTCCACGATTCCATGATTCCCTGGTCGGACGTCTGGACGCCATCAATTGTCACCGAGAAATCGGGCACGCGGGACGTTCGGGCTCCGTTTGTCACACGCGGATCCCGTGTTTCATCACCCAGTCGACGCGGAGGTCGTCGTCCAGGACGGCGAGGTCGGCTTCCTTACCCGGCTCCAGCGATCCGACACGCGAGGCGATGCCGAGCGCGCGCGCCGGGGTGAGGGACGCGGCTTCGGCCGCTTGATGGACGGGCACGCCGAGATCCACGACCGTGCGGCGGAACGCGTCCGCCATCGTGGTCGTGCTGCCCGCGATGGACGTCCCGCCGGCGATGACGGCGCGGCCGTCGCGGACCTCGACGTCCATGCCCCCGAGGCTGTAGTCGCCGTCGCCCATCCCGGCCGCCGCCATCGCGTCGGTGATCAGCGCGACGCGGGACGGGCCGGCGGCCGCGAACGCCAGGCGCGCGACGGCGGGCTCGACATGGACGCCGTCGTTGATCAGCTCGACGGTGACCCGGGGGTCGTTCAGCGCGGCGGCGACCGGGCCGCCCTCGCGGTGGTGCAGCGGCCGCATCGCGTTGAACAGGTGCGTCGCCACGCGCGCGCCCGCGTCGATCGCGGCCCTGGCCGTCGCGCCCGGGGCGTCGGTGTGGCCGACCGCGGCGATCACGCCCGTGTCGGCGGCCTCCCGGACGAGGTCGAGCGCGCCCGGCAGCTCAGGCGCCAGCGTGATCATGCGCAACTGCCCGCGCCCGAGCCGGACGAGGCGGCGGAACTCGGCGAGGTCGGGGGCGCGCAGGAGCGCCGGGTTGTGGGCGCCGCAGCGGTCGCGGGCGAGGTAGGGGCCCTCCAGGTGGACGCCCGCGATCACGCCGTCGGCGGCGAGGTCGGCGAGGCTCGCGACGGCGTCGGCGTACTCGTCCGGGGGGCCGGTGACGAGGCTGGCGATCGTGGTCGTCGTCCCGTGGGCGAGGTGGAAACGTGCGGCGCGCCGTACCTCGTCGGGCTTTCCGAGCTGGTAGGACGCGCCCGCTCCGCCGTGGACGTGCATGTCCACGAATCCGGGGACGACGTGCCTGCCGCCGAGGTCGATCGTCTCCGCACCGGAGGCCGCGGCCGCTTCCACGATCTTGCCGTCCGAGATGTGCAGGTCGCCGCGGTGGACGCCGTCCGGCAGGACGATCCGGGCATCGGTGAGGACGGTCATCGATCTCCCTCGGGGGGCGGGGTCCCGCTGTTCGGCATGATCGTTGTTGATTGTTCCATGGTGGAAATGTGCATGAAAGTCCAAGGTCGCCCGTCGCTAGAATCCCCTGATGCAGGTGCTCGCGCGGGCCCGTCCGCTGGAAAGCCGCCCGCTGGGAAGGGGACCGGTGTGACGCGGCACGAGCGCTGGAACGCACTGCTCGAACTTCTCGCGGACGCCGGGCGGCTGACCGTCGAGGACGCGTCCCGGCGGATGTCGGTCTCGGCCGCGACGATCCGCCGCGACTTCGACGAGCTCGCTGAGCAGCAGATGCTGACCCGCACGCGTGGCGGCGCCGTCGCGCAGAGCGTCAGCTACGACCTGCCGCTGCGCTACAAGACGGCGCGGCACGCGTCCGAGAAGCAGCGGATCGCGGCGGCGACCGCCGAGCTGGTCAGGCCGGGCTCGATCGTCGGGCTGAACGGCGGGACGACGACGTCGGAGGTCGCGCGGGTCCTCGCCACCCGCGCCGACCCGCACGCCGAGGATTCCTCGCCGTCGCTCACGATCGTGACGAACGCGCTCAACATCGGCAGCGAGCTGGCCGTCCGGCGGCATGTGAAGATCGTCCTGACCGGTGGGGTGCCGCGCCCGCAGTCCTACGAGCTGACCGGGCCGCTGGCCACCGGGATCTTCGACCAGGTGACGCTGGACGTGGCGATCCTCGGGGTGAACGGGGTGGCCGCGCGGCACGGCGCGACCTGCCGCGACGAGGGCGAGGCCGGGGTGAACCGGCTGATGGCCGAGCGCGCCGACCAGGTGGTCGTGGTGGCGGACGGCTCCAAGGTCGGGCGCCGCGCCTTCGCCCGGATCTGCGCCACCGACGAGATCGACATCCTGGTGACGGACGCGACCATCGACGAGGCTGAGGCGGCCGCGTTCACCGAGGCCGGTGTCCGCGTGATCACCGCGTAGCGGGAGGTGGGAGCGCGGCCGGTCACGGGCGGGGGTGGTCGCCGCCCTTGATCTGGTCGACGGCGTGCGCGAGGACTCGGCCGAGGACCGTCATGCCGTCGCGGACACCGCCGGACGAGCCCGGCAGGTTGACGATGAGCGTGCCGCCCGCGACGCCGGCGAGGCCGCGGGACAGGATCGCGGCGGGCACCAGGTCGCGTCCCTCCAGCCGGACGGCCTCCGCGATGCCCGGTACCTCCCACTCGATCACCCGGCGGGTCATCTCCGGGGTCTGGTCGGTGGGGGTGAGACCGGTCCCGCCGGAGGTCACGACCACGTCGTAGCCGGCGGCGACCGCGTCCCGCAGGACGTCCGCGACCGGTTCCCCGTCCGGGACGACGACCGGGCCGTCGACCTGGCAGCCGAGGTCTTCCAGCATGGCGACGAGCACCGGGCCGGACTTGTCCGCGTAGACGCCCGCGGCGGCCCGGTTGGACACGGTGACCGCCATCGCCCTGATCATCGCCGCCACCTCCCGGTCTTGCCGCCGGTCTTCTCCTCGACCCGGACGTCGGTGATCACGGCGGCGGGGTCGACTGCCTTGACCATGTCGACCAGGGCGAGCGCCGCGACGCTGACGGACGTCAGCGCCTCCATCTCCACGCCCGTGCGGTCGGCGGTGCGGGTGACGGCCGTGATCGCGACGCCGCCGTCCCGGATCTCCAGGTCGACGGTCACGCCGTGCAGCGCGATGGGATGGCACAGCGGGACGAGGTCGGGAACGCGTTTCGCGCCCATGATCCCGGCGATTCGGGCGACGGAGAGGGCATCGCCCTTGGGGATGTCGCCCGCCCGCAGTAGAGCGACGCACTCGGCCGACAGGCGAACGAAGCCCGTCGCCGTCGCCGTCCGGGCCGACACATCTTTGGACGACACGTCGACCATGCGGGCCGCGCCCGTGTCGTCCAGATGGGTGAATTCGGAGTTCGTGCCACTCAAGACGGCAACCTCATGACCTCGACGTGGGAACCGGCAGGTAGGGCCTCGATGTCCTCCGGTAGCTCGATGAGCGCGTTCGCAGACGCGAGTGAGCCGAGCTGATGCGAACCCTGCGTTTCGGCTGCCGTGACGGTGTAAGAGCCCTGGCTGAACGACAGCTTTCCACGCAGAAAGTGACGGAGCCCCGGGGGCGACTTCACGTCTTCGGCGAGGACGGCGCTGACCGTCGGCAGCGGGTCGGACGCCAATCCCTGCATGGCACGCAGTGCTGGACGCACGAAAACCTGGAATGACACGTACGCGCTTACGGGGTTCCCAGGGAGGGTGAAGACGGGGGTGCCTTCGAGGAGGCCGAACCCCTGAGGCTTGCCTGGACGCATGCGCACCTTGTGGAAATCCACCGTCCCAGTGCCGGCCAGGACTTCCTTGACCACGTCCCTCGTCCCCATGGAAACGCCGCCGGTGGTGACGATGGCGTCGGCACGGACGAGCTGGTCCTCCAGCATCTCCAGCACCTTGGCGGGCTCGTCCTCGACGGTCGCCTGCCGGTAGCCCACCCCGCCCGCCTCGACCACGGCGGCGGTGAGCATGTAGCTGTTGGACTCCCAGATCTGGCCGGGGGCCAGCGGCTCGCCCGGTTCGCGCAGCTCGTCCCCGGTGGACACGACGACGACCCGCGGCCGCGGCCGGACCGTCACCCGGGACCGTCCCACCGCGGCGAGCATGCCGAGTTGCGGGGCGCCGAGCCGCGTGCCCGCGGCCACGACGACCTGACCCGCGGAGACGTCCTCGCCCGCGCGGCGGATGTAGTTGCCGGACGGCGCCGGCCGCGAGATCCGGACGGTGGCGTTGCCACCGTCCGTCCACTCGACCGGGATGACCGCGTCGGCGCCGGCGGGCAGCGGCGCGCCCGTCATGATCCGGGCGGTCAGCCCGGGCCGGATCGCCGACACGCCTGTGTCACCGGCGACGATGTCGCCGATGACGGGCAGCGCGACCGGCTCCGCCTCGGTGGCCGCCGCGACGTCCGCCGCGACGACGGCGTAGCCGTCCATCGCGGAGTTGTCGAACGGCGGCAGCGGCACGGGCGCGGACACGGCCTCCGCGAGCACCGTGCCCTGCGCCTCGAGCAGCGCCAGATCGAGCGGTGGCAGCGCCGCGACGCCGCCGAGGATGTCCGTCAGATGCTCGTCGACCGATCTCATACCCACCGACCCAGTGTGACGTGCCGTCACGCGTCTCCGGCGCCGCCCACGCCGTCTCAGGCGGCGCCGGCCGCCCCTCAGCCGCTGCCGGCGCCGCCCTCGGCGTCCTGACGGCGGACGAATTCGCGCAGCCACGGCATGAACTCGGGCGCCAGATCAGGACGTTCCGAAGCGAACTGGACGACCGTGCAGAGGTACTCCAGCTTGTTCCCCGTGTCGTAGCGGCGTCCGCGGAACTTGATCCCGTAGACGCCGCCGCCCTGGTCGGCGGGCGTGTCGGCGAGGGTGCGCAGCGCGTCGGTGAGCTGGATCTCACCGCCGCGCCCCGGCGGGGTCTTCTCCAGTACGTCGAACACGGCCGGGTCGCAGACGTACCGGCCGATGATGATCCAGTTGCTGGGCGCCTCCTCGGCCGAGGGCTTCTCGACGAGGTCGGAGATCCGGACGACGTCGTCCTCATCGGTCGCCTCGATGGCCGCGCAACCGTACGCCGAGACCTGGTCGGGCTCGACCTCCATCAGCGCCACCACGCTGCCGCCGTACTGCTGCCGCACCTCGATCATGCGCCGCAGCAGGTTGTCGCGGGCGTCGATCATGTCGTCGCCGAGCAGCACCGCGAACGGCTCGTTCCCGACATGCTGGCGGGCGCAGTGCACCGCGTGCCCGAGCCCGCGCGGCTCGCCCTGCCGCACATAGTGCATGATGGCCAGGTCGCTGGACGCGTGCACGGCGCCGAGCCGCTCCTCGTCGCCCTTGGCGCGCAGCGCTTCCTCAAGCTCGTACGCCCGGTCGAAGTGGTCCTCGATGGATCGTTTGCTGCGGCCGGTGACCATCAGGACGTCGCTGAGACCGGCGTCGACCGCCTCCTCGACGACGTACTGGATCGCCGGTTTGTCGACGATGGGCAGCATTTCCTTGGGGGTCGCCTTGGTGGCGGGCAAGAATCGGGTACCGAGGCCGGCCGCCGGGACGACCGCTTTGAGCACAGGTGCAGAGTCGGCCATGTAGAGACCCTAGCCATCCGTGAGGACAGCAGCGTGCACGACATCGCTTCGAAGACCGGCCTCCGGGCCGAACTGCTCGGCCGACGTGCGGCGATGCCGCCCGAGGCCCGCTCCGCCGCCGGCCGCTCGATCCGGGACGCGCTGCTGTCGGTCCCGGAGATCGAGATGGCGGGGACGATCGCGGCCTACGTCTCGATGGGCACGGAGCCGGACACGCGGGGCCTGCTGTTCGCCCTGTGGAAGCGCGGCACGTACGTGCTCCTCCCCCTGCTGCTGCCGGACGGCGACCTGGACTGGGCGTCCTACGAGGGCCCCGACTCGCTCGTCCCGGGGCCGCGCGGCTGCCCGGAGCCGTCCGAGCCGCCGCGCGGGCCGGGCGCGGTGGCCAGCGCCGACGTCGTCCTCGCCCCGGCCGTCGCCGTCGACCGTCAGGGCATGCGGCTCGGGCGCGGCGGCGGTTCCTACGACAGGGCGCTCGCGCGTGTCGGCCCGGCGATCCTGACCGTGGCGCTCCTGTACGACCCGGAACTGGTGGCGGCCCTGCCGTCGGAGCCGCATGACCAGCGCGTCCGCGCCGCCGTCACGCCGTCCGAGGGTCTGGTACGCCTCGGCTGACCGGCTCCCAGGGTTCTAGGGGCGGCTTCTAGGGGCGGGTTCTAGGGTTGCGGGGTTCTAGGGTGGCGGGGCGAAACAGGAGGTTCGAGATGGCGGCGCCGTGGCGGATCCTGTCCCTGCCCCCGATCGGGGAGGACGTCGTCCGCGGGCTGTTCGCGCCGCTGGGCGACGCCGCCGAGGTGACGTTCCCGCGGACCAGGGACCGGGCCGGGCTGCTCACCGCGCTCGCCGGCGCCGACATCGTGATCGCCGACTTCGCGGGACGGCTAGCGCTGGACGCCGAGGCGGTCGCCGCCGCGCCGCGGCTGGCGTTCGTCCAGGTGCCCGCGGTGGGGACGGACAGCATCGACGTCGCCGGGCTGACGGCGGCGGGTGTTCCGGTCGCCAACGCGGCGGGCTTCAACGCGCGCGGCGTCGCGGAGTGGGCCGTCGGCGCGGCTTTCGCCCTCTGCCGCAACCTCGTCTGGGGCGACCGCGCGGTACGCGCGGGAGGGTGGCCGCAGATGGAGATGGCCGCGCGACTGCCACGGGAGATCCATACGCAGCGCGTAGGCATCGTCGGCTTCGGCGCGATAGGCGCGGAGACGGCACGGCTGTTCGCGGCACTCGGTTGCGCGGTGTCGTACTGGACGAGGCGGAAGCGCCCAGAGGCGACGGCCACGTACCGCGAACTGGACGACTTGATGGCGACGTCCGACATCCTCGTTCTCGCTCTGCCGCTGGCTGACGAGACCAGGGGCCTGATCGGTCCCGAACGTCTCGCCCTACTGCCGGACAACGCGTTGCTGGTGAATGTCGCCCGTGGGGGTATCGCGCCTGACGACGCGGTCCTCGACGCCCTGAAATCGGGACGGCTGGCGGGCGCGGCACTGGACGTGTACGACGAGGAGCCGTTGCCGCCAGAGCATCCGCTACGTTCCCACGAGGATGTTCTCCTGTCCCCGCATGCGGCCGGAGGCTCCGCCAAGTCACAACTCAACCTCGCCGTGATGGTGCGCGACAACGTGACCGCCGCCGTCCTGGGGCATGACGTGCGGAACGTCGTCAACGGGGTAAATCCGCAGGTCAGGCGACGATAATCGGCCATCCGACATGCCGTCCCTCAACCGCAAGTGTGCGATCGGCGGGTGAATCTGTAGGATCCCTTAACGATCAAGTTTGACGACCCCGAAGGGTGGGATGTGCATCTCGACATCTGGCTACTCATCGGGGCCTCGCTCGTACTCTGCGCCATCGTCGCGGTCAGGCTGTCGCACAAGGCCGGCCTGCCGACCCTCCTGGCCTACATGGGCCTCGGCCTTCTCATCGGCGAGTCCGGCCCCGCCCACATCCAGTTCGACGACGTCGAACTCGCCGAGACGCTCGGCCTCGCCGCCCTGGTCCTGATCCTCGCCGAGGGCGGCGTCACCACCAGCTGGCGGCACGTCAAACCGTCCGTGCCCGCCGCGCTCAGCGTGTCCACGATCGGCACGCTGATCAGCATCGTCGTGGTCGCGCTCGCCTCCATGTGGCTGGTCGGCCTGGACTGGCGGCCCGCGTTCCTCCTCGCCGCCGTGCTCGCCCCGACCGACGCGGCCGCCGTGTTCTCCGTGCTGCGGCGGCTGCCGCTGCCGTCCAGGCTGAGCGGGTTGCTGGAGGCCGAGTCCGGCTTCAACGACGCGCCCGTCGTGATCATCGTGGTGACGCTCAGCGCGCACACCGGCGTCCCCAACCTCGCCGAACTCCTCGGCGTGATGGTGTACGAGCTGGTCGCGGGCGGCATCGTCGGCTTCGCCGTCGGCTGGCTCGGCGCGCAGGGCCTGCGCCGCATCGCGCTGCCCGCGTCCGGCCTCTACCCGATCGCGGTGCTGTCGCTGTCGGTCGGCTCCTACGGCGCGGCGTCGCTGCTGCACTCCAGCGGTTTCCTGGCCGTGTACGTGAGCGCCTTGGTCTTGGGCAACGCGCGGCTACCGCACCGTCCGGCCACCCGTGGGTTCGCCGAAGGCGTCGGCTGGCTCGCGCAGATAGGTCTCTTCGTCATGCTGGGCTTGCTGGCCTCTCCCAGTGAGCTGCCCGGCCAGATCGTGCCCGCGCTTGTGGTCGGGTTCGTCCTGCTGCTGATCGGCCGTCCCGTGTCGGTCGTGCTGTCGACGATCGGGTTCAAGCTGTCGTGGGGCGAGAAGATGTTCGCGTCCTGGGCGGGGCTGCGCGGCGCCGTCCCGATCGTCCTCGCCACGATCCCGATGGTGGAGCATGTGGAGAGCGCCGACCGGATGTTCGCCATCGTCTTCAACATCGTCGTGGTGTTCACCCTGCTCCAGGGCCCCACGCTGCCGCTGGCGGCGCGCCTGTGCCGGCTGAAGAGCGACGAGCAGACCCGCGAACTGGACGTGGAAGCCGCCCCCTTGGAAGAACTGCACGCCGACCTGCTGGAAGTTCGGATACCGCTCGATTCCATGCTGAGCGGCGTGGAGATATTCGAGCTCCGGTTGCCGCCTGGGGCGTCGGTGACCCTGGTCGTGCGGAACGGGTCGAGCTTCGTCCCGGAACCCACCACGCCTCTGCAAGCGGGTGACACGCTCCTGGTCGTGACTACAGACGCCGTGCGCGACGCAACTGAACGCCGTCTGCGCGCGGTCAGCCGGAAGGGACGGCTGGCGGGCTGGTTCGGCGAAACGGGCGTATGACCGGCCCGTCAGGTGACGATGGGCCAGGGAACAGACCGGGGGCGAATCCTGTTCCAAGCATCGGTACCATTGGCAGTCGTTTGAAGTGAGTGCCAGCCCGGGTCAGCCGGGTTGAGTCAGCGAGGAGGAACCGTGCCGACGTATCAGTACGTTTGCACCGAGTGCGGCGAGCCTCTTGAGATCGTGCAGAAGTTCAGCGACGACGCGCTGACCGAATGCCCGGCCTGCGACGGCAAGCTTCGCAAGGTCTTCTCAGCGGCGGGGATCATCTTCAAGGGATCCGGCTTCTACCGCACCGACAGCCGTGGCTCTGGGAAGACCGCGACGGCGGGGGCGTCGGCCAACGGCTCCTCTGGTGGTTCTTCCTCCAGCGGCGACTCGTCCAAGTCGGACACGTCGTCGCCCACGTCTTCCTCTTCTTCTTCGTCGTCTGGGGGCGACTCGTCGTCGTCCTCCAGCAAGTCGTCGTCTTCGTCCTCCGAGAAGGTCGCCTGACCTTCCGGGCTTGGACTTACCTCACGCCCCCATAGGCGCTGAACCGGGGGTCCATCGGCCAGACCATGTCCGGTCGGCGGACCCTCGGTTTCGTCATGCCCGGCCGGTTTCCGCCCTCGGCGGAGAGGCGGATCCGGCCTCCTTATCAAGTCCCGCGCGGGCCGCCGGTTTCTACACCTCAAGAGGTACTCGCGGGCTCACGCGTGCCTCGGCCGAGGTAGCCGGGGTCCCATCTCGCGCTGGACGCGCAGGCCGGAGCCGTCTCGCGACGATTGAGGACGTGGGAGGCGACCGGCGGACGTTCCTCTCCCGAGCTTGACAAAGCTCGTCTTTAGAGAGACTCTTCAATCGAGAAGCTCGAAGCAAGCGGCATCGAGGTTCGCGATACTACTTGACATGTCTCGACGACCGAGACAATCTATGGCGGACGCGACATATCTCGATCCTAGGCCGTACTGGAATCTCGGATCGCACAGGAGAGGAACATGAGCGAACACAGCCCGGCACCCCCCAAATCACGGGCCTACCGCCTGGCCGGACTGATCGCCGGCCGGCGCACCAAGTGGGCCGTCCTGGCCCTGTGGGTCGTCCTGCTGGTCGCCCTCGGCCCCCTGGCCGGCAAGCTCGGCGACGTCGAGGAGAACGACGCCGCGTCGTGGCTCCCCGGTGGCGCCGAGTCGACGCAGGTCGTCAAGATGGAGGAACAGTTCCGCAAGGACGAGACGATGCCCGCGGTCGTCGTCTACGAGCGTTCCGGCGGGATCACCGCGCAGGACCGCGCGAAGGCCGCCTCGGACGTCTCCGCCTTGCAGAAGCTGCCCGGCGCGCAGAAGGCGCAGGGACCGTTCCCGTCCGAGGACGGCAAGGCGCTGCAGACGATCGTGCCTTTCACAGATGAGGACCTGACCGGCGCCATAGACGAGGCACGTGACCTGACCCAGCGCGGACCACCCGGACTGACCGCGCACGTCACCGGACCCGCCGGCATGGGCGCCGACCAGTTCGAGGTATTCGAGACCATCGACGGCTTCCTGCTCATGGCCGCGGGCAGCGTCGTCATCGTCCTGCTGCTCATCATCTACCGCAGCCCCCTGCTCTGGTTCGTCCCTGTGCTGAGCGCGGTCTTCGCTCTGGGGCTGGCCCAATCGCTGGTGTATCTCCTCGCCAAGTATGGGGACCTCACCGTCAACGGCCAGAGCGCCGGAATCCTGACCGTCCTCGTCTTCGGTGTAGCCACTGACTACGCACTACTACTCGTCGCCCGTTATAGGGAAGAACTGCATCGGCACGAGGACCGGCACGAAGCCATGGCGTACGCGCTGCACCGCGCGGCCCCGGCCCTCATCGCGTCCGCCGCCACCGTCGCCGTGGGCCTGCTGTGCCTGCTGCTCGCCGAGATGAACTCCACCGCCGGCATGGGCCCCGTCGCCGCGGCGGGCGTCCTCACCGCACTCGGCGCGATGACCACCCTCCTGCCCGCTCTCCTCGTCATCTGCGGCCGCTGGCTGTTCTGGCCGCTGATCCCCCGGTACGACGCCAAGTACCTGCAGCCGGAGGCGTACGAGGCCGAACACGGCATCTGGAGCCGTATCGCCGGTCTGGTCGGGAAGCGCCCGCGCGCGCTCTGGGCCGCCACCATGCTCGGACTGATCGTCCTCACCCTCGGCCTGGGCTCGCTCAAGGCCGACGGGATCTCCGACGCCGGACAGTTCACCGGAACTCCCGACTCCATCAAGGGCTCCGAGGTCGTCGCCCGGCACTTCGCCGCGGGATCGGGCTCCCCGGCCGTCGTCATCGGCAAGGCGCCGGCGTCCGACCGGATCGCCGAGACCGTCCGCGGCACTCCGGGCATCGCCGAGCTCGGCCCGGCGGCCACGGCGAACGGCCTGGTCAAGTACGAGGCGACCCTGAAGGACTCGGCCGACAGCGAGGCCGCGCGCAACACCATCGACCGGTTGCGGACGGCCGTGCACGGCGTCCCGTCCGCAGACGCCAAGGTCGGCGGCACCACCGCGACCTCGCTCGACATCAAGCGGGCGTCCACCCGCGACAACAAGGTGATCATCCCGATCGTGCTCGGCGTGGTGTTCCTGATCCTCATCGCGCTGCTGCGCGCCGTCGTCGCGCCGCTGCTGATGATGGGCACCGTCGTGCTGTCGTTCCTCGCCTCGCTCGGCGCCTGCGCGGTGATCTTCGAGCATGTCTTCGGATTCGAGGGCACCGACGCCGGATTCCCGCTGCTGGCCTTCATCTTCCTGGTCGCGCTGGGGGTCGACTACAACATCTTCCTGATGCACCGCGTCCGGGAGGAGTCGCAGGCCCTCGGCACCCGCCGCGGCATCCAGCGCGGCCTCACCGTCACCGGCGGCGTGATCACCTCGGCCGGCCTGGTCCTGGCGGCGACGTTCGCCTCCATGGTCACGCTGCCGCTGGTGTTCATGGTCGAGATGGGCTTCGCGGTCGCGTTCGGCGTCCTGCTCGACACCCTGATCGTCCGGTCCCTGCTGCTTCCGGCGCTGTCGTACGACATCGGCCGGCGGATCTGGACACCGGGCCGCCTGGCCGGGAAGGAGGAGCCGCCGGTCGAGCGGCCCAAGGTCCTCGACCCGGTCGGCTAGCCGGTTGAGACACCGTGCGGATCGGCCGCCACAGGCAGGCTGACGTGCGCGGACCCCCGGCCGCGGCCGGGACGGGGAAGGAAGGGGCCCGGCTCAGGCCGGGCCCCTTCGCTTGAGTTATCCACAATCGGCGGACGGTCTCCCGGAGCCCGCGGCGCGGTGGCTAGTGTCAGCGCCATGCCCACTCAACCTTCCGCTTCCCAGCCCGCCGCTCAGCCCTCCACCTCCCAGCCCGCCGCCGAGATCGGGGTCATCGGCGGCTCCGGGTTCTACTCCTTCCTCGACGACGTCGAGGAGGTGCGCGTCGAGACACCGTACGGCCCTCCGAGCGACCCCATCGCCGTCGGCGAGCTCGCGGGCCGCCGCGTCGCGTTCGTCCCGCGGCACGGCCGCGACCATCGTTTCCCGCCGCACAGGATCCCCTACCGGGCCAACCTGTGGGCGCTGCGATCCCTCGGCGTCCGGCAGGTGCTGGCCCCGAGCGCGGTCGGCTCCCTCACCCCCGACCACGGCCCCGGCACGCTCGCCGTGCCCGACCAGCTCGCCGACCGCACGTCCGGACGGGAGCAGACCTACTACGACGACGGCGCCGCGGTCCATGTCCCGTTCTCCGACCCGTACTGCCCGGTGGGCCGCCGTACCGCCGTGACGTCCGCCCGCACCTCCGGCTGGGAGCCCGTCGACCGCGGCACCCTCGTCGTCATCGAGGGGCCGCGCTTCTCGACCCGGGCCGAATCCCGGTGGTTCACCGCCCAGGGCTGGACGCTGATCGGCATGACCGGCTTCCCGGAGGCCGTCCTCGCCCGCGAGCTGGCGCTCTGCTACACCCCCCTGTGCCTCGTCACCGATCTCGACGCGGGCATCGAAGAAGGCGAGGGCGTCACCATGGACGAGGTGCTCCGCGTCTTCGGCGAGAACATCGGCCGCCTCCGCACCGTCGTCGCCGACATCGTCAAGGCACTGCCCGCCGAGCGCTCGTGCCCCTGCCCGGACGTCCTGAACGGCATCAAGCTCCCCCTGGAGCTCCCGTGAACGCCCGCTTAGCCCGCCTGAGGCGACCGTTGGCGGCGCTGTTCGCCGCGGCCGCCGCCGGCCTCGCCCTCATGGCCGTGCGCCCGGCACCGCCGCCGTCCGTCCACGTCCTCGCCGCCGCCCGCGATCTCCCGGCCGGACGGACGCTCACCCCCTCAGACCTGCGCCGGCTGAACCTCCCTGCGGCCTCCGTCCCGTCGGGCGCCCTCTCGCGCGGCGCAGGCCACGTCCTCGCCGCCCCCATGCGGCAGGGCGAACCCCTCACCGACGCCCGCGTCGTCGGCACCGCGCTCCTGCGCGGCTACGGCCCCGGAACGGTCGCCGCCCCTGTCCGCATGGCCGACGCCGACGCCGTCCGCCTCCTCCACCCCGGCGACCGCATCGACGTCCTGACCGCCCCCGCTCCGTCCGCCCCACTCGAGACGACACCGCAGCAGGGCCCGGCGCGCGTGGTGGTCTCGGCCGTGCCCGTCGTCACTGTCCCGCCCCCGGACGACGACGCCACACGGGAGGGCGCCCTGGTCGTCATCGCGACCGACCGGGCCCAGGCCGCGGCGCTCGCCGCCGCCGGCACTCCCCTCACTCTGACGATCACCCACTGACAACCGGCGATCTGTCCTGGTAAGTCCGCACGTCAGAGATCGTTTTCGTCCTGACTTGGCGAAGCCAAGGATGTTTCATTACGATCCGTAGCCGTTCCTGCGCAGCCCCACCCTGCGCACCCCCGACACCTGGGAGCTCGGTATGAGTGGATTCAAGACGTTCCTGTTCCGCGGGAACCTCATCGACCTCGCCGTCGCGTTCGTCGTCGGAGCCGCCTTCGCCGGCCTCGTGAAGGACTTCGCCAACTCCTTCATCACACCCGCTGATCGCCCTGATCGGCGGCAAGCCCGACTACACCCGGTTGTCCGTCACGATCGACGGCACCGCGTTCCCGTACGGGATCTTCGTGACCTCCGCGATCGCCTTCGCCATCACGGCCGCGATCGTGTACTTCCTGGTCGTGCTGCCGACGACCAAGCTGATCGAGCGGATGGACCGCGGCAAGGCGGCCACCGAACGCGAATGCCCGCACTGCCTCGGCGAGATCCCGATCAAGGCCAGCCGCTGCCGCCACTGCACCTCCGAGATCGTCCCCGCCACCGAGGCCCCCTCCTACTGAAAGAGACAGACCGACCGGGACAGGCGACCCCAAGCCAAACGGCCAGAGTCTCGCCGCAAGTCGGACGGAAACGGCGGTGCTACGAGGTGCGCACCGAGGCGGCGGGCGGCGGTCATTCGTCGTTCTCGGTGCCGTACTCCCAGTGCCACGGCTCGAACGGGTTGCTGTAGGCCCACGACGGGTGGATCCACCCGTACTTCCCGGCTTTGGCCTCCATCCAGTTGAACTGGACGGATCCGGAGTTCTGCACACCGCCGCACAGGTCGACGGCCTGCCCCTTGCCGTGGTTACTCGTCCCGGGGACGGCGGCGAAGCCCGGCCTCTGCGCGTAGATCCGATGCTGGTCCGACAGGTTCCGGTACGCGTCCGTGACGCACATGTCACGGCCGAACCGGCGCTTGTACGCGGCGTTCAGCTTGTAGAACCCCTGCGCCGCGTCCGCCCGCAGCTTGTGCCCCTTCTGCGGCAGGGAGCACAGGTACTTCGCCGGGATCAGTCCATTCGGGAACTGCTTCGCGTCGCTCGAAAGCCCCTTGTCACAACCGAGCTGGAAGCGCTTCAGACGACTTACCGCGAGCTTGTCGAGCATCGAGTTGAGCTGCTCGGTCAGCCGCGCCGACTTGCTCTTCAGCCCGTCCACCTCCTGCTGCAGGCGGGTCTGCTCGACGGCGTTGCGCGACTGCAGGTCCTGAGCGGTCGTGGCGAGCCGTTTCCGCCGCTCCTGCAAATCGTCGGCACGGTCCACAAGCGCCTGCTGCGTCTTGGCGAGCAGCGTCACGTCCGCCGTCGAACGCAGCGCCTGCCCCGGGTCCCCGCCACCGAAGATCGACATCGACCCGGCGGCCCCGCGCTGCTGGTACGACGTGTTCGCCAGCCGGGCCAGCGGCTCCCGGATCTTGTTCAGCTCGGCCTCGGCCGCCGCGAGATCCTTCAGCGTGTCCCGCAGCTTGACCTGGGAGGCGGCAAGATCCTTCTTCCTGCCCTCCATCCGCTTCGTGGCCTTCTCAAGCTCGCTGCGGGCCTTCGACGCTTCACGGCGCAGCGACTCCAGAGGGTCGGCCCGACCCTCGGCCGCTGTGGCGGCGCTATGCGGTGAGATCATCATCATCACCAGGAAGACCGCGGTCAGCGCCGCCGACCGGGGGTTCGGCACGGTGGTTTTCCTCCTGATGCCCGAATGCGGAACAGCGGCAGAACGCTACTACAGGTTCTACGATGACCTGTGCGTAATCGGTTCAGCGGCCACTGTGACCATGCGGACGCTCGCACCACCGGCGCATCCACCACACGTCTTCCCAGCCCCGCGGGCACGGCCTCCGCGTCCTGACCGACGGCGACGGCCTCGGCGTCTTCGCCTTCCGCGGCGCCGCCTCCCGAACGGGCGCCCGCCTGGGCTGCTTCGTCCCCGCCTGCGGCCCCGACTCGGGCGGCACGTACTCCCCGTACGTCGGCTCCCCCTCCGGCGTCGCGGCCGGAGTCCCGCCAGGCGCCGACGGTCCAGCCGTCTCCGGTCTCTCCCGCACCGGCTCCTCACGCAACCCGAACGCGATCAGCGACGCCAGCACGACGGGCACCACGAAGGCACCGGCGACAACGCCGATCCGCTTGGCCCGCGACGAACGCCCGACCACCTCGTCCTCGGCAGGCTGGTCCTGCGGCTGCCCACGATGCCGACCCGTCACGGCAACGAAGCGTACCCACACCGCCCCCACCCGGCCTAGAGGCACCGGCGGCCCCATAAGAGGGAGCGCTCAACGCGCCCCGTCCCCTACCCTGTAGGTGCCGTCCGCTACGCTCATGCCGCAGCGACGACACGCCTCCGTAGCTCAGGGGATAGAGCACCGCTCTCCTAAAGCGGGTGCCGCAGGTTCGAATCCTGCCGGAGGCGCCAAAATAGGACTCTGACCAGCGCAAATACTTACTTACTTACACAAAGGGCAGTGATCCCCTGTCGCTTGATGGCACAAACGGACACTGAGCAGCCTCGCAACGTGCCTCCAACACCGGATCGACAGAGCGCGCAACCCCAGCCGCTCGCCTGCCGACGAAGGCGGCCGACATGAACGGCGAACACCGCGGCATCAACCTCAAGACACCGCTGCACCGCTTGCAGGATCCGGTCTGACGTGGAAAAACGCACATGGTCACTACTCAAGATCGAGATGAACCCAGTTCATCTCGACAGCGTCCGAGTCGGACGTCGCCGCCGTCTTGTCCACCACCGCGCGGAGCATCCCCACATGGAGGACGTACCGCACCAAGAAAGCGGTGCATTCACTCGACATATACGCAGGTCACGGCTTCTGCAGGCATGGCTCGATGAGGACCCCAGTTGGCCCGGCGCCGGGCGCCAACGGGCGCTGTTCCTGTCACACCACACGGCAAGCTGACCGCCCGGGCCAGCCCCCCTCCGTGACCACTGACCTGCCCTGGCACGCTCCACGCCCCTGACTGCGGACCCGAGACAGCAAGCCCCCATGACCATGCCCCTCGCCACCGGCTCGGCTCTGGTGTTGATGCTGTTCGGCACCCACTTCGCAGCGGCCCCTGAACAGGCCTCACCGAACTGACCGGTACCAACGCCGAATAGCCCGGCACCCCGGTCCCTGTCAACCTCAACACCGTCAACCGCCAGTACTCGCGTCTCACAGAGCCGACTCAGGCCCGGCACCTGGTCTTCCTCTACAGCGACCTGCACCACATGGGCCTGTACATCGGGGCGGCAAGATGGTGCACGCCCCGCAGACCGGCGACGTCCTCAAGATCAGCTCGATCTCCGGCCGCCGTTCGCTGGATCTGCCATGGGCCTAGGGGTTTCCTGGGCTGTTGAAGTGGCTGAGTCGCAGGCCGAGCATTCCATTTCGCCCCTAGCCCGATCACCGAGCCCACGCCGACCATCAGTCAGGTGGAGCATGGAGGTCGCCGAGCTTGGCAAGCTACGTTGTTGTCGCCGTTAGCTTTTCGCGCGGCTGCCGCCGGTAGCCTTGGCCGGTGGCTTTTGAGGGTTCTCAACAGCGAACGTGTCGCGCTGCGATCGCCGATGCCCGGGTTGCGGTCACCGAGTATGACGACGCGGTTTCCTGGCTGGAGGTTACCGTGAAGGGGTCGATGGACCCCATCGCAGCTGAAGTCTGGGCGTTCGAGGAGACCTTCCAGTACGTGCTGCTGGTGAAGCACCGGTGGCGCGGGTGGGTTCCGCCCGGTGGAACCGTCGAGCCTGGTGAGACGCCGCGAGAGGCCGCCGTTCGTGAATTCCGCGAGGAGACCAGCCTCAAGGCTGACTTGCTAGAGTTGCCTGCGGCGGTGACGGTGCGCTCTTATCGGTCGGATTGGACGCCCACTCTCGGGTTGTCGTACGTAGCGGTCGTCGATCGCGCGGTCTCCGTCGTTGGAGAACCCCACCAGCCGGCGGCGTGGATGCCGTTGGCACAGGACTGGAGCGGGTTCTTCCCTGAGGATCGGCCTCGGATCCGCAACTATGCGCGGCAGTTGGGCTCGCGCAGGGCGGGCAGCGCCACCTGAGACGCATCCTCAGTGCGGAAGGTCGAATACTGCTAGGTCGGCCGCGCTGGCGCTGATCCGGTTCTGGGACGCCAGGAGTAGCACCCAGACGGATTGCAGGGCTGGCTTCTCATGGACGCACTGGTCGGCGAGGCCTATTCGCGCGTTGGCGATAGCGCGTTCGGCCAAGGTTTGGAGTTCGGAACGGTGCCCCCAATGGATGCCGCGAGCCTCGTCTAGGAGCGATGTGGGTCTGGCCTGCGACGGTCGCCTGGTAGAGGGTCCAGTGGTGTCCGATGCCTTCGTGCCCGGCCGGGCGGCGCCATGGGCTGGGTAACCAGGTCTCGCTGAGCCGGCGGAGGTTGACGACGGTAAGGCCGACCTCCTCTCAGACTTCGTTGCGCGCGGCGAGCTCGGGCCCGCTGAGCTGATCGATGTGGCCGGCGACCGGGGCCATGCCCAAGGGTGCCGTTGCTCGATCGATGAGCAGGTAACGGTCTTGGCTGTCGATGATGATGACGCCGATGCTGGCGTTGTCACATGGGACGTCGGGTCAGGGAGTCACAGGCGTTGGCCCCCTGGTCAGGCTTCGGCGGTGACAATGAGCCAGGTTGTGTTGATCAGTCGAGTCTTGTCGACCTTGTCGTAGGCCTTCTGGAGGATCGTCATGCGCTGGTCATGGGTGAGCGGACCTGGTGGTCGAGCGAACAGCGGGATGGACAGCCACGCCCGTTTCTCTTCGACGGTCCAGGCATAGGAGACCGTGTCCATGTCCACGCACCCGAAGCCGGCTGCGGTGAGTTGGTTGCGGACGATCGCGGGCGTCAAGGTGGGGTCGACGTGTTTCTGGCGGGGCGGAACGTATCCGTGGTCGGCGACCGCGATGGCGTTGATCAGGTGGTTGAGGGACGGCGGTGTTCGCTCTGGTTGGTCACTGGAGCGGTCGAGTCCGGCGAAAGCCCCGCCGATGTTGAAGACGAACCGGCCGCCGGCCCGAAGGATCTGTTTTACGGCGGCGAAGACGGCGGGGGTGTCGGTCTTCCATATCGCCGAGTTGCACACCACGGCATCGACCGGTTCGGGGATGTGCTCGGCGACGGTTTCGACTTGGGAGCAGATCCAGGTGATCCGGGGGTCGGTGTGGGTGCGCTGTCCGACGGCCTGCATGGCATTGGCGGCGTCGACGGAGATGACCCGGGCCCGCGGTGGCAAGGTCTCCAGGAGGACGGAGGCGGTGATGCCGGTACCGCCGCACAGGTCGACGACGAGACCCTTCTCTGCGAGGTCGGCGCGGACGGCCAGCTCACGGCTGGATGCGGCGTAGAGCGGATAGGTGCGGGTGAACTGGTCGTATAGTTCGGCGTTGGTTTCGTCATTCCATCCGACGATTGCGTCGGGGGGTCGCATGGGTCTCCTCTCCTTGGTTGGAACTGGTGGTCCGCCCTGCGGCTGGTTTTAGAAAAGTGATGCTTGGTGCGTGGTCTGGGGTGAGGTGTAGTCGCCGATCAGGATCCGGCGGCCTTTAAGGATGTTGAGGTCCAGGACGTATCGGGTGTCCTGCTCATCGGTTGATAGGCGGACGAGTGCCTGGCTGCCCGAGCAGGACTGGATGAGGAGTCCGTGTTCGCCGGTGCGCAGGTCATGTGGGTAGACCACGCGCCGTCCCGGTTGCTCCGGGGACTGGAGTTCTTGACCTTCGGTCGGCGGCTTCCACTCGTGCCTGTTGGCGCGGATCCCCATTTCTGCCAGCGTTGATAGCGCGCTGGTCACGATGTTCTCGTGCGTGATGCGGGCACTGGCGGGGTCTGGTTCGGCTAGAGCGGCGAGTTTTGCGGTGGTGCGGACGGTTTGAGTAAGGCCGAGTAGACGGCTGAGGGCGTCTTCGAGGTGGCGGACCGTTCGGCCGTCGGGCACTTCGGTGAGGTAGGTGGCGTGCATCGGGCCTTGTTCGTCGAGTCGGGACTGCTGGCGGGTTGCTGCTGCCGTTCCGACCTTGCTGACTGCGTTGGCGAAGGTGGCGATGTAGAGCAGGTGGGGCTGGTTCATGTAGGTCGCCAGTGCTGGCGGGGTGTAGCCGCCTTTGTGAAATTGGTGGGCGAACCGGAACTCGTCCCCCTGTAGGCAGTCTGGGCATTGGCCACCGGCGTCGGCTTCCGCCTGATGAGGACATGCCTGCGGTTCGACCTGGAACGTCTGGGTGAACTGGTAGCGGCCGGTACAGAACCGAGCCGGGGCGGCCACCTTGAATTCCAGATTCAGCCTCATGAGGCTGGTGCGTGCGAGGCTGGCGGAGGTGGTGTCGGCCAGCAGGAGCGTCGGGGTTCCCGAGGCCCAGGTGACGCCGTGGCATAGGTACTGGTGGCCGGGTTGGAGATCCACCGGTGTCCTCTCGTGTTCCGCTCGTTCCAGTCGGCCGTCGCCAGCTCGGTCAGGCGAGTTGGAGACCGAGGTGTTCGGTCAGCTGCGTGAGGGCCTCGTTCAGCACCAGATCGGGGGTCTTTCCGTTGACGTTGATGGACGTCCACGCGTGTTCGTCGGCCTGCTGCCGCAACTGGACGGCGACATCGTCCTGGTAGGAGACGAAGGCCTCGTTGTCTGCTCCACCCCGTCCGGCCTCAAGGGCACTGAACTCCTGCTTGCGGCGCAGCGCTTCCTCTGCGGTGAGCTGGAGGAACAGCACCACGTCGGCAGAGGTGAGGTGGGCGAATACTTGGCGGGCGAGGCCGGTGGGCACGTCGGGGTTGACGGCATACCGGGCGAGGATCTTGTGGTGGGCGTTATCGAGGATGACGTGGCTCCCGGCTTGCAGAGCGGGCTGGATGATGAGCCGGTCTTGGAGGGTGTACCAGGCGGCGAGGGCGAACAGCCAGTAGTGGTCGCCGCAGGCGGCGCCCACGTCAGCGTTGCGTTTGTAGACGACGATGTTGAGCTGCTCGACGTAGGTGGACAGATCGGCGCTCATCGGTACCTCGGTGGTGTGCTTGCCGATCAGGACCGCCTCTTGGCCGGTGTTCTTCAGCGCCGCATGAAGCGCTGCGGCCAGGGTTGATTTCCCGGCGCCGTCGATGCCGGCGACCGCGATCAGTTTTCCGGGAGCTGTCGTGATCATTGCGATCGTCTCCGTTCGCGGGGGTCGTCCAGTGTCCCCAGTCGGCGCTGGATGATCTCTTGGATGCGGTCGAGGAGTTCAGTTCTGCGTTCGATGACCATGCTGAGCCGTTCGTTGGACAGGTCGGCCGGATAAGGGCGGGCCAGGTTGTTGGAGATGACGTGCAGGTAGCCGAACTCGATACCGGCCGTGTGTGCGGCATGTCCCATGTGGCCGATCTCGGGATCGACGAACTGGTTTCCGTGGTGCCGGGCCAGCCAGTTTCTGTCCTCCAGCAGGGTCGAGGGCGAGGTGACGTGGATTCCGGTTCGGACGTCGGGCTGCTGGGCGGCCGTCTCCCCGAAGAAGTTCCGCCAGGTGGTCGGGCGCGCGGGCAGGACGCTGATATTGCCGGTGGCCAGACAGGTGTTGGGGGCGATGTCGGGGTCGAGCGCGCCGACCTTGCCGACGTACACGACGCGGCGGGCACCGAGGTCGGCTAGGCGGGACACGACACGGCCAGCGGCATCTCCCCAGATGCTGTGCAGATAGCCCAGGTAGAGCACGCGTCGTCCCTGGATCTCGGCGCGCTGCCAGGCGTAGCCATGTCCGTGCGTCCAGGAAGCGCCGTTGTGGAAGTGGCCGAGTCCCCATCCCAAGACGACGAGATCGTCGCCGGAAGGATCGATGCACAATCGGTCGACGGCCGCCGCGCATACGGTCTCGGTAGGGAACTCGTAGTCGACCTGGCCGCGGTATCGCCTGGCGATGTTCAGATAGGTGGCGATGATGAGGGCGTAGTGGCGGACGTAATCCCGCCCGGGGAAGCACTTGACGACGAGTTCGTCGTCTTGGACTTCGGCCGTGGGGCGTTGCCAGTTGAACATCTTGTCGTTCTTCTCGTTGGCCGAGACCATGCAGCTCCGGTCGTAGTCGCCGATCACGTGGACTCGGGCCCAGTCGTAGTCCTGGACCAGGTTGTGAACTTTGATATCCAGGTAGCGGCGCAGGCTCGCAACGCTCATGGTGTGCCGGTAGGCGTCAACGGGTGATGCTCCCAGGAGCGTCGACCGGGGTGCGCGCAGGTCAGTGAACGCCGGGGCCGTCATGCCGCGTCCCGGATCTGGATGGGGCAGTTGGCCGCGAATCGGACGGTCCTGATGTTGTGGCGGATCAGAGGGAACCGGCCGGGGTCGATCTGCTCGACCGTTTCCACCCGCGGTGTGGGGGGCTTGTCATACGGGCCGTCGGGCAGCATCCGGATGCCCATCGCGCCGAGGAGGACGGGAGCGGTGCCGTCGATCGAGCTGATCCACTCGTGTTCGCGCTGCTCGAACAGTTCCAGATGGCCGGTCCGGCCGAATCCGAGTAGCCGGTACACCTTGCTCGGGTCGATCAGTCCGTGGTCTTCCAGGTAGTCGGTGGCCGCGACGCGGTTCCTCGATAGCGCGGGGCTGGGGTCTTTCCGGCGTGAGGCTGGAAAGGCGATCGCTCCGATGTGGGGACTGGCGGCGAAGTGGTCGTAGCAGCGACGCCACTGGTCGTCGTCAGTGGCGTGCACGACTGCGCACAGCCGGAAGTCGTCGGTGATTTCCCGGATCTGCCGGGCGGCCAGATCACTGGTCTGCATGGTTGCGGAGGCATCGTGCATCACGTCCGGCAGGATGATTTCTTCGGCGCGCACTGCCTGGGTGGCACGCACCAGGTCGGCTGGTTTGAGCGACTCGCCGAGGTCGAAGACGCCGTTGTCGACGATGATCGTGGCGCCCCGTTCCGCTTCTTCGAGGAAGAACGCCCGGTAGACCGGGTCGGACAGGACCCGCTGCGCGGCCACATGGTGGACGGTGGCGGGGTCTTGGGCGGCGAATTCCCGCAAGTAGGCGGTGGGCGCGATCACCGACACGGTGATGCTCTTGGCCGGGTTACCTGCCACGTTCGTCACCCCAGATCAGCACGTGCTCGCGCGTAGTCAGATTCCAGCCGTGGGTCAGGGCGGCGTCGGCGGCCATCCGCATTCGCTCGATGACCGATGCTGGGGTCGTGCCCTCTGGCGACAGCCAGATCTCGGTCAGACCGAACTCCTGCTGGAGTTCGGCGATCTCAGCCAGGTCGTTGGGGCCGCAGACGACGAATTTCCAGCGGGCCTGGCCGCTGTCTCTGAGTTCGCTGATCGCGTCCGGTTTGATGCGCTTCTTGCGCGGCATCGCCGAGGAGGCGAGCTTAGGGGCGGCGTTAAACCGTGCCCCGGCTGCAATCAGATCGCTGCCGGGTCGGATGGTGGCATTGGTTTCGATCTCTACCCGCCGGCTCTGCGACGTGGCGCGGTGCGTAAGTGTCACGAGGGTGTCCCTGTGCAGGAGCGGCTCCCCGCCGGAGACGACGATCAGATCCACGGGCGCGACGGAAGGGTCGTTGGTGGATGGGTCGAGCGCCATCAGCTTGTCCCAGCTCTCGTCCGGGGTTAGGTGATGCACACCCTTATTGAGGTCGTGCGCGGCGCGGTTCCAGGTGTATTCGGTGTCGCAGCGCATCCGGTCCTCGACCGGAGCGTCCGCCATGCGCGGAGCCTTGGCGTAGCCGCAGGTCAGGTTGCAGTCCCTGAAGCGGACGAACAGAGCCCGCCGGCCGAGGTTCACACCTTCGCCCTGGAAGGAGTAGAACAATTCAACGACCGGCGCCGACCGCAGGCCGGTCGGATGGACGGCCACGGGGATGCTGGAGGACATGGACTTCCTCTCGCGTGCGTGGGTAGCAGGTGAGGTTTCGACCGCTGGGAGTGATCAGGCAGGAGCGCCAGCGCGGCCGTACTCAGCCCAGGTCGCGGACGTCTCGCTGACTCGGACCGACTCGACCGTCGCGTCCCCTGGGAGCGGCACGTTGGCGGTGCACCAGTCGAACAGGACCCGCGCGAGGTTCTCGGTGGTCGGCTCGACGTCGATGACCTCGTTGAGATTCTGATGGTCGTAGAGGTCGGCCAAGTGCGCCTTGACCGGTTCGAGGTCGGCGAAGTCGGTGACGAAGCCCGGTCCCGACAACCGCGCCCCGGTCAGCACGACCTCGACGGTGTAGGAGTGGCCGTGCTGCCGCCCGCACTTGTGCCCTTCGGGCAACCCGTCCAGCCGGTGAGCGGCCTCAAAGGCGAACCGCTTGCTGATCCGATACCTCATGCGACCCTCCGCGTCCGCGGCATCGCCAGCTGCAGAAACTCCGACCGCGCGGCGGGATCCTCACGTAGCTGACCACGGGTGGCGATCGTGACCGTATCGGCGCCGAGCGACCGGACACCGCGGCGCGTCATGCACATGTGCTCGGCCGACAGCACGACGCCCACACCGCGGCACTCCAACCGCTGTTCCAAGAACGCGGCAATCTGCTGACCGAGCTCCTCTTGGACCTGCATCTGGGCGGCGAACGTCTCCACCGTCCTGGCCAGCTTGGACAAGCCGGCGATGCGGTCACCGGGCAGCACACCCACCTGGGCGCAGCCGGTGAACGGCAGCAGGTGATGTGCGCACACCGAGGTGAACGGCACGTCCCGAGCCAGCACCAGCTCGTGCTGCTCCTCACGGTTAGGGAAGGTCGTGAACTCCCACGTCGGCGCGGTCAGCAGCTCCGCCAGGCCGGCGACCATCCGCTTCGGCGTACGACGAGCGGCCTCCGTGCCCTCGGGCACGCCCAGAGCGGCCAGCAGCGCGGCAGCAGCCCGTTCAGCGGCCCCCAGGTCGATGGCGGTGGACCCTGGCAACGGAGCCACGGGCTGATGGACAGTGTCGGGATGGGCGGCAGTGAGCACCTGATCTCCTTCGATCCAAGTCCCAACGAGCACCCTCAAGGCAACCCGGCGGCAGCCCGTGCGGCCACGGCAGCGATGGGGCATCTGTGCTGCATCCATGCGGCATCTGCGCCGCTCACCTACGCCTGGCTTACGCTGACGTTGATGACCACGAGGCGGGCGGAGGTGCCCCTTTGACGGCCAGACGGCGACGCCTCGCCGAACGTCGCAAGGCCCTCGGCTACAGCCAGGAGCTCCTCGCCGAGCAGCTCGGCACAGACCGCACCACGGTCGGCCGTTGGGAACGCGGAAGGACCGACCCTTACCCGTACATCCGCCCCAAGCTCCGCCAAGTCCTCCGCGTCACAGACGACGAATTGGACACCCTGCTGACCTCAGACGACGAACTGTCCCTGCCCACACCGCACCCGGCACCGGCCATCAACGGCCGCATCGTGACCGAGCCCGATCCGACGGGTGAGTTTGACGATATGTTCCGCCGTGACCTGCTCCGCCTGCTGAGCATCGCGGGCACCCTCGTAGCCCTTCCACCAGCAGCCGACGCCGCAGACCTGCATTGGACCTTCCCGGCCGAGGCCGCAGGAGACCTTGAGCAATACACGCAACTCAACGCCCACCTATGGCAAGTCTTCGGACTATCGAAATCCAAACGCCTGGTCTACCCACTCGTCCACGACCAGCTCAATCAGCTCATCCAGGAGATGGACAGGGCCCATTCACCCACAGTCCATAACAAGCTCTGCGTATCGGCCTGCGACCTGTTCCAGCTCGCCGGCGAGATCTTCTTCGACAGCAACCAATACACCGACGCCGCCCACTGCTACGCCCTCGCCGCAGCCGCCGGCCGCGAAGCGAACTCCCACGACCGGTGGGCCTGCGCACTCACCCGCCAGGCCTTCGTCAACATGTACGACAAGCAACACGCCCAGGCAGCGTCAGTCCTCTCGGTCGCCGCACGTGTCGCCCACCACGGCGACAGCCAATTGTCCACCCGCCATTGGATCGCAGCCGTCCAGGCCCAAGCGTTCGCCGGCCTCGGCGATCCTGACGCCTGCAACCGCGCCCTGGACACCGCAGACCACGTACTCGACCTTCACGGCCCCGCCAACCCCGGCGGATGGCTTCGCTTCGACGGCTCCCGCCTCACCGAAGAACGCGGCACCTGCTACCTCAAACTCGGCCAACAGGATCGCGCCGAAGAAGCACTCACCCAAGCGTTGACCCGCACCATCTCGCTGCGCCGCCGCGGCAGCCTCCTCACCGACCTGGCCATGCTTGGCCTCCAACGCCGCGACCTTGACCAACTGCTCTCCTACGCCAGCGACGCCGTCACCGTGGCCGAGCAGACACACTCCTCCGGCTACGTCGGCCGCAAACTCCAAGGCCTCCAGAGCCAGCTCGCGCCCCTGCTGACTGACCGACGCGTGGCACAGCTCAACGATCGAATCGCGCAGTTGTCGACCGCTGAATAAACGAAAGGATCTCGATGCCGACCAGCACGGACGAACACGGCCGCATCTTCCGCGAAGCCTGGATCGCCGGAGTGAACAAGCACTACCCTGGCGAACCCAAGCCCGGCTACATCGCCCCATGGGACGAAACCCCAGAATGGGAACGTCAAGCCGCCGCAGCCGTTTACGACCAGGTCCGCACCTTCGTGGATATCAGCGCCGGAAACACCTCAAATCTGACCCGCGAGCAGAAAGGTCGCTTCGTCGCCACCTGCTGGATCGCCCAAATCCACAGGCACATACCCAACCCCAAACCCTCCTACGTGGCAGACTGGGATGACCTCCCCAAATGGCAGCAACAAACAGACGCCGACATCTTCGAACACATCGAACAAAACCCCTAGCAAACGAATAGTCATCATAAACTGGACAGTCGAGCCAGACGCCCCCGCAGTCGAAGCCTGTCATCGCGGCATGCCCCAGCGGGCTGTGCTAGAGCTTCGGCAATTCTAGAGCTTCCGCAATGACACTGAACTCGGCGAGAGGTCGGAGTGGTCGAGCCGGGCAGGGGAATGGAAGTCGGCTGAACCCAACAGTTATTCATGCGAAGCGCTCAAGGACATTTCTCAGGGCCACCATTACCCGCGCGGTGTGGGACTTCACTGCGCCCGAACTGATTCCCATGGCGTTGGCGATCTCCGCTTCGGACAGGTCGGCGTTGTAACGCAGGACGAGCGCCTCCCGCTGGCGTGACGGGAGTCGGGACAGCGCATCGATGATCGCCGAGCGTTCCAGCTCCCCGATAGCACTGGCCTCCGCGCTCGGCGGGTCCGGCAGACCCTTCGGGGCGTAGTTGTGTTTGGTCGAGGGTCAAACTACAGAGCGGCTGCATGATCTCGCGAGCGGCAAGCGCGACACGGGAGCCAACCCGACTTTCAGGACCCCGAGTCTGCACGATTACCCCATTTGAGGGCAGACCAGTCACTAATCAGTTACTAATCCTCTAGAAACGAAGTGCGCCCAGCCCACTGAAAACCAGCCGGGCGGACCGGACAACACGCCCCGAAGTCAGCGGCCACTTTCGGTCCCGTCACTGCTCCGAGCCGTTACTCCGCCAACTGCCCGGTAGTCAACCGGCAAAGGACATCCCGGAGCAACACGCCGCTGTCACACGGGTCTTGCCGACACGCCGCAGCAATGGTGACGCACCGGCATGATCGGTGACTCCAGGTTCTTTACCACATCCGGCAACGCCGCCACTTTATGATTTAACTTGGGTATGTCGTGGGACGAAGGCGGAGATCTTGATGGCCGCGTCTTCGGCCAGTTCATCGACCACCGTCGTGTAGGCATCGGCGGTGAATGCCACCGAGGCGTGACCCAGGATCTCACTGACAACCTTCAGATCGACACCGGCGGCCAGCAGCATCGTGGCCGATCCGTGCCGCAGATCGTGGAATCGCACCGGTGGAAGGGGCGGACCGGCGAGCGCCACCGACACCTGCTGCCGACTGATCCGCAGCCGGCGGGCGATCTGCTCGGTCGTCCAACCATCCACGTCATGGCGGTGGCGGGCCTTGCCATACTGGCGGATCAGATAGGCGAAACGCTCAGAGACCCACTTCGGGCGCAGCGCACGCCCGTCCGGACGGGTGAACACACGCCCCGACTCAACCCACGCGTGACCCTGTTGGTCGTGCTCATCACGCTGCCGTAGCCGCCACTCCCGTTGCACCTGCGCGGTCGCCGGGTCCACCACGATGGTCCGCTCCGAACTCGCCGTCTTGGCACCGTTCACCTCGTCGTCGGTCTGGGACCAGCGGACGCTGAGCCGCCGCCAGTCCAGACTCAGGTCGGTCCAGTCCAGGGCGACCAACTCACCACGCCGCAGCCCCCAATAGGCCGCCAGATGCCACAACGAGTAGAGCCGGTCGCCCTCAGCGAAGTCCAGGAACGCGCCGCACTGCGCCGCGCTCCACACCATCACCTTCGCCGGTACCTCTCCGGTCCGTTCCCAACGCTCGACCCGCTCACCGGTCCACAACAGCGGCCGAGCCAGTGCGATATGGCCTCTCCCGCCCTTGGGACGCAGCACCCCGTCGGCCGGGTTGTCATTGCGGATCCGCGACACCTTCACCGCATCATTGAGCGCCGCGTGCAGCACCACGTGAACTCGCTTGATACGCGCTGGGGAGATCGGCCGCCCGGGATGACGATCGACGACCGACCGCGCCGCCAGTAACCGATACAGCAGATCCGGCAGCGCGCCCGACTCAGCCGGCCGATGGATGAGCCGGATCGCCGCGTACAACTGCCGGATCTGGTCCGGACCGAGCTGATCGACCAGCCGCAGATGCCCCAGCCCAGGCTTGAGATACAGGTCGATGATCTCCCGGTCGGTGGCCAGCGTCGATCGCTTCACTCCCCCACCTGCCGCGGCCTCGGCCAGCCGCCAGCCGTGCCGAAGTTCCAAGTACTCACCCAATGTGACCTTCAAGTCGTAGACGCGGCCGGTCTGCGCGGTCTTCGCCGCCGCGGCGTACAGCGCGGCCTTGCATTCATGCTCGGTGTCGTACGGCCCAACCCGGGGCTGCCGCCGCTTCCCGTCCGGACCAGGTGGAGCCTCGTACCGCCCGTACCACTTGCCGTGACTCCGCTTCCCCAGCGCCGGACACTTCTTCCCCAGCAGCCTGCCGCCGCCGTCCCGGCACCAGCACGCCTTGTAAGGCTTCATGACTATGCACCACCCAGGAAATGAACCCAACGGTCATTCCACTCGATTGCAGCTCGCCGCCTACACGCCACCGCCTCCACCATAATATATCGGCGTCGGAGCAGTCATAACAAAGTCACGCCTCCTCCAGTTGCGCCGAGACAGAAGCATGCTGCGACCGCTACCCAAGGCAGCGCCCGCGCTCCAAAGTACACGCCTGCACCTTTCTATCAGCGCGAGAGCGAAAGGCGATATCAAGAGACAGCGGCGCGAGTCTGAGGCGTTGTCGGCCGTCGATAGCACCGCTCAGGGGATCCCCAGAATAAGGCGAACGTCCCCGCAGATTTCTCTTGTATGGTGAACTGCTACGGAGCTGAAGTGCATCACTTGTGTCCCATCTCGACGGCCTGGAGATCGCGGCGCATAACAGGTGGCGCGGCACGAACCCGTCGAGGCGTGGCCAGGTTGCGGACGAAGATCGCGAGCTGACGCCCACAGTGAAACATCGGGCCCAGATGGCCGACTCAGGCCGATACGAAGTGTCATATCGCCTGTATCGTTGACTGCCAGTAGCCCAGTACGACTGTCGAGATCGGTGGGTAGCGATGGCTAAGCTCCGAGCGGCTGCCGAAGCCGAGGGGCGCCCGTCGGCTACTCGGACCCAACACGCTGTCCGGTTACTTGTTCTGCTCGTGGAGTGCGGAGAAGCCGCTGTTGATGGCGATCCAACGGGCGCTGTGAAGGCTATCCGTAGCGAACTGAGGCTCCAAGCCATGGATTTCTGGATGCGGAATCCGGACTACCTTGCAGACGAACTGGTGACCACGGTCGAGGTCGGCAAGATCTCCGACAGTTTCTTGAATACTGCTCGGTCGCTCTTGGATGACGCCGAGCCGGACCTGCATTGGTATCCGATGCCGCGCTGGTTCTTTGGTGCCTACGAGCAGTTCGACGACGCGTTCTCACTGCTAGAGACCTACGGCCTGGCGACCTTGAGGCGTACCGGTCAACCGGGGAAAAGGAGCCAGCGGAACCAGTTCTACCTGACACAGGCCGGTGCGGACGCGACCGCCGAACTTGCTGACGACCCGGTGTTGGGGTGGTACTCCAGGCAGGTGAACCTTGTGGCTCTGGTCGCTGGCGATGATTCCGGCCAGCGCCTTAAGGACCGGCAGTACGAGCAGGCCACCTACGCGGGTACCGAACTGGGTCTTGTCATTGCCCCAATTGCGCCACGGGTACGGGAGCGGCTCGACGCCTTGCAGGCGCTCACAGCGGCTCCGGTGGGCGCAACTGCCGAGGGTGTGAGCGATCGTGGAGGTGGTGCGTGAGCACTCTGGCCGACGAGATTGTCAAGAACCTCGCAAGGCGGCAACGGGGACGGCGACACAGCCTTACCGTTGCCGAGGTTGACGAGATCCTCGCCGACCTCGGCGTCCCGACCTCGGCAACCAAGGCCGTCCCTGTTCCACTGCGCGCCACCCGCATCCACTTCAGCGGCACCAAAATGCTCGATTCCAAGCACCCGGACGCCGTGGGCCACGAAGCGGAGGGGGACGGTCTGCCCGTTGAGGACGATGCGACGGTCACGGAGAGCGTCGAGGAAGACCGTGGCGGCGGAGAAGGCGGCATGGACGCGGCCGTGCTCAGGGTGCAGCTGGTTCGGGTCCCGTTCAGCTTCGTGTGGGAGCCGCAGACGGGTGTCAACGGTATCGGCTCGGGCCGTAACCTGCGCGGCAAGTCGACGGTCCTCAACGTCCTGATGTGGGCGCTGACTGGCCGGTGCGCCCGGTTCCAGCCCGACATCAGGCGGTGGATCGAGCACGTCGAGGTCGATTGGACGGTCGGCACCGAGCAGTTGCGGGTGTCTTTCGACGCAGCGGACGGAGAGGCAACGGGACAAGTCGTCAAGCTCGGCGACGTCGGCGCGCCGGAGAAGGTCACCGTCCTGGGTGAGTTCGACGGTGCCGACTTCGAGGGCGTTATGGGTTCGCTGATGATGGCCCGGCTGCGCTTGGAGCACATTCCGGTCTGGACTGATGCGAAGGCACGTGTGCATGCCTGGCCTGCGTACTCCAGTTCGTTCGTCGTGCGAGCCAATCAGCTCGACCCGCTTGTTGGGAACGAGCAGACCATCGGCGTGCGGATGATGCAGATGTTCGTCGGAACCGACTGGGCTCCCGCGCAGGCTGCCGCGATGACGGCGCGTCGCGGGATGGATTCTGAACGGTCGGCTGCGGCTGTGAAGGCGAAGGCTGCTGGCGAAGCCGTGCAGGAGAATCGGCATAGAGCGCACAAGGCCGTCGAAGCAGTGAAGGCGAAGCTCGCAGCGCTTCCGGTCGGGTCGCCTGACGTTGAGGCGATGCTGCAGTTTGCGAACCGTGCCTCCGATCTCTCACGACAGGTGCATGTGCTCCAGGGGCGGCTCATCGAGCAGGTGTCGCTCGTCGAGACTGCGCGTAGGCAGCTCAAGGCAGCGAAGGCGCGGATCCACGCCAGCCACGAGGACGCACTGGCGACCAAGTTCTTCCACCGGATGCAGCCGAGCGTGTGCCCGCGTTGCACTGCGGAGGTGACAGCTGAGCGGCAGGCAGCTGAACCCGACAAACACGAGTGCTCGGTCTGCGCGAGCGATCTGAACCTCGAAGCATTCAAAGCCGATGTCATTGTCGCCGCGTCTGTGCCCAAGACCGTTACCTCCGCCCTCGTCGCGGGAGCGGCTGCAGATGGTGGCGATGAGGCGGCGTCCGACGAGGGTCCGCAGGACGATATCGAAGCAGCTGAGGCTGCCGTCGCTGCGGCGGAGGCGACGAGGGCGGCGCTGGTCACCCATATCAACGAGCTAACGGCGCAGCGCGATGAAGCAGCGGCGAAGGCAGGGGGCGTGGGTGACTTGCTCACAGTGATCGACGCACGCCGCACGCTTGAACTCGAACTCGCGCGCGCCGAGGGCGCCATCGCGGCGTTGGCCCAGTCGAGTGACGCAAACACCGTCGACCCGGTCGACCCTGTGCGCGCGGCGGTCGCCGACGCAGCTGAGCAGGTGTTGAAGAAGTGGGTGAAGGACGGTCAGGACCCGCTGCTGCTGCGGATCTCCGCCGACATCGAGCGGCTTGCGGTGAGCTTTGGTGCCGACAGCCTCAGCGATATCAAGCTCGGCGGTGCGGCGAACATGTTCATGCTCAAGGGCGGCACGCCGGTCACCTACTCGGGTATCACCGACGGTGAGAAGCTCCGCCTGAAGATTGCGACCGCCATCGCTCTCATTAAGCACGGCTACGCAGAGAGCATCGGTCGGCATCCGGGATTGCTCGTCCTGGACTCGCCGGCCGCCGAAGAGATGCCCGAGTCGGACCTCGCAACGATGGTCGAGGCGCTCGGGGTCGTCGCCGAAGAGGCCGAGATGCAGATCTTCGTCGCAACACGCAACGCTACCCCGCTCGTCGAGTTGCTTCCTGAGGCGAATCGTGTCGTCGCCGAAGGCGACAACTATGTCTGGTGATCGAGAGTGGGATGGTGCCGCAGAGTCCGTCGTCACATGGCCGTGAACTTCGTTAACTAGAGGCCGAGCTCCAAAGGGGGCGCATGAGCAACGAACCGTCCGCAAGCCTTACTGAAGGCATGATGGCGCTTCTGGCAGCGAATCCGGGCCAACCGCCGAGCGAGGACACGATTGCGTCTCTCGGCGGGTGGGAGCGCTTGGCCGCTGACGGCGCCGCCCTTGCCGATAGCCCGGTGCTCGTCCAATTCGTCGGGCTGATCGTGCGTGAAACCGCGAGCCCTGACAACCGGCCCGACTCTTACGCTGACGCGTTGCGCGCCGTCGCCGCCGCGGTAACGGCAACCGAGAGCCCCGCCATCTTCGGCGACAGCCTGCGCATGCTGATCGACAGCCCCGCGGCCCCTGACACCGTCGGCGCGACCCTGGCCAAGTCTCTGGAGGCCATACTCGATTCGTTTCGGGAACTCAACGACCAGAATGCCCGCACCGCCCAGAGAGCAGCGGACGCCCTGGAGGCGCTCACCCAGCTCAACTTGGCCGGAGTCGGGTCGTCGTTCGGGCTTCTCGCCATCCTGGAACGCTTTAATGCGCCAGTGCCGAAACCCCTCGGAAAAGCTGTAATACGGGCCGTCGCCACGGCCGTCGACCAGTGGCCTCACGCCGCCAGCCTCGCCAGTGTCGTCCGACTCGTCGCGGGCATGGACCCGCCTGCGGGAGAGATCCGCGCGGAGACCGACGCGGACGACGTCGCATCCGACGCCGCCTGGGTGCTGGCCGGAATCGAGTTGGTTCGTGCCCTGCGCGCTCCTGATCTCCCAGCAATGGCCGAGAGCCTGAAGGGATCTGCGGCATATCTGAAGGTCGCCCGCGACGCCTACGGGCGCGAAGACGCCGGCATACTGCTCACCGTCGTCGAGGTCCTACGCGGTCTCCTCCACGAGTCCGGCATCCCGCCGAGCGTAGAGACACTGGCGATGCCGCAATTGCAGCCGGAGGTCTTGGATGACCTGGCCGGACGTGTCCGCCGTTTCAACGTCGCCTCTAGCGGCCTGAACCACTGGTACGGCGACCCGAAGCGAGCCGCACTTCTTGCCTGGAACCGCCTCGCGGACGACCTCAGCAGGCTCCGTGAGGAGTTCGCACGCAACAGCTTCTACAAGGCTGAGGTCGTCGTCGACAACCTGCTGCAGATCTACATGGGTTCGCGTTCGGTGGGGATCGCACGTCGAGAACAGGACGCCGACGGTCTGCTCACCCTCGTACAGCCGGTTATCGAATCTGGCTTCGCAAGGACTGCGGGGCTCCTGAGCAACCTAGAGGACCACACCCACGCTCTCCAGCAGCAGGTCGCGGTAGCAGCCAACGACCGGCAAAGTGCCCTCACCGAGCAACTCAATGCCAGCCGAGCGGTTCTGGAGGCTGCGAAAGCTCACGCATTAGGAGGCGCCGGTCAGGGAAAAGGCGACGGCGGTATGGCTTCAATGCACCTACCGCCACCACTTGACCAACTTGTCCCAGCCGGCTCCGCCGCTGCCACCGAGCTCGGCGCAATGAGTAAATCGACACTGACCGACCTTGCTCGGGCGATCGACGACACCACTATTGGCAAGCACAGTCTCAACCTTGTCGAGAGCCGAGTGTACTCCGCGATACGTGCCGCCTTGGCGACGAGCCCTGACTACTGCGATGATGCGGCGGACGCCGTCGACATCGTCTTGCGGCTCATTATCAGATTTGTCACCACGCGAACTAACGCACAATCCAACCTCTACCCCTTCCTGTTCGATCCCAACGCGGACGAAAATGCGATTCACCGGAACTTGTACGACTACCTCACTAGCACCGAACTTGGGTCGATCACGGAGTTCGAGGTGCAGCACGTCGGTGGCGGACGCATCGACCTTCGCCTCAAGTTTGACGGCTTCGCAATCCACATCGAAATGAAGGTGGACTCAACGAAGGTTCCGGTCGATGACAAGACCGCCTACCTCAAGCAGGCGGCCGCCTACCAGGGCACCGACATTCGTATCGGGTTTCTCGTCGCCCTGCGGCACAAGGCGTTCGACGCTTCGGGGCCACCGCCGCACCTGAGCACGCTCATCGGTCACACCGAGTTCGACATCGATTGCGATCCGATTCCAAGACATATCATCACCATCCAGGTACCCGGCAGCCGCACCAAGCCATCGCGGATGAAGTAGCCCTAGTGACTCGGCCCTTTACCCCGACGTGGTTCGTAAGTGCGGCAAAGTATTTGCCTCATCACGAGAACCGCTCGGCGGGCCGGGCGGCACAAAGTCGCGTTCGTGCGGAGATCGGCTGGGCGTTGATCTTCACGGCGTTCTTCGCTGTGCCCGGTGTGGTACGACCTGACAGCAGAGCCGGTTCCTAGCGATTCTCACCAAAAGCACGACTGGCAACTGGAAGCCCGCCGTCTCGGACGCGGTCGCTGCATACACACGCAAACGTCCTGACCAGGTCCGGTCTGGCGTGACGGCTGGCTTGAGCTCAAAGACTAACTGCGGAGTTGTCTCCACCAGCGACTTATTCGTGCCCAGAACGTTCGCAGCACTAACGGTGAAGGGTAAGGCGTTGCAGCGTTTTCTCGGCGCACTTGGCCTCGCTCACTAACTCGTCTCCGAGCCGACAGACGCATCAACGATGAACATCTCTCTGGAGTACCAGGCCGATCGAAATGACGAGAACTGTCACGGCCAGCACTATCGCGAGGTACCAGCGCGAGGTGGGGGAGGAGTGGTCTCGACGCAGGGAAGGCCGAGGACCATGACGATGATAGCGCAAAGAATAGACAGCCAGATCCCGGCCGTAAGCCGCACTTCTATGGCGTTGAGACACGCTCAACGCCGCGTGGTGAAGGTGTCGCCTCCCCGATGAGGCGGTGGCCGACACAGCCGCAGGTGTCGAGGAGTGAACCTTGCCGGGGGAGAGTCGAAACGAGTGTTGCCATGGGATTCAGTGGGCGGCAGGTCCGGCATTCGCTTTAACCCGGCTCGCGATACCCACGATCCTGCCGACTGTCCTACCGGAAGGCAGACCATCCGCCGGAGCGCTACGAATGATTATCTAGTGAAGTGGTGAGTCTGCGCCAGGCGGTAGCCCAGCTACGCACATCCTCATCTCCTCCGCCAGAACCTCGTATGAAGGCCTCCAAGGTCGCGAGTTTCTTTGGCAACACATTGAGGCGAAGAATGTTTGCCAAAGTGCCGTATGAAGGCCCGCCCGGCACTCGTTCAGCCATGTCACGGTAGCTCGGATTGCCCGCCCATTCCCGATAACGGCGGAGCAAATCAATAAACTCGACTACACTGGCCGCCGCTAGAGGATCCGGCTTGCAATCATATCCCTGAGCGTCGGGTATCGCACTGGGTTCGGCTCCAGGCTCACCAGGCGCATTCCGAACGCGGCGAAGTTCTTCCTTCACTGTCTGAGTTGCCAGGTCGGCAGTGACTCTCCTTAGGTTATCCTCTGCGTCCGAGATGCGCTGACGTAGCGCTTCACGTCGCTGCGTGACAGCGTGAGAACGTATGACAGCTTGTTCAAAACTTTCGAGGCAGCGACGAAGCCTGTCAACGCTCCATTTTCGTCCTGTCGCCATGAACCCGACGGCAACTCTTCTAAGCCAGGCAGTCTCCGTAACCTCGTACGTTCCCGAAAGGATTAGCCAGAGTTCATCGATTGATATCAGTGCCCGATAAGCGATATCGGAGGGGTCGGCCCCTGCATCGACGCGATCGATGAAGGCGGCTCCAAGGAGCGCGGTAAGTTGCGCCTTGGTGCGATGCAACTCCTCCTGAACCTCCCAAAATTCTCGGTCGACCGATTCCTCATCGGTCTTGATGCTACGCAGACGCGCCTTGACGAACTCTAGCCCCTCATCCGTCCGCCAGGCCTTCCGAGTCGTTTGGGTGACCTCAGTCTGCATCTGCGTTCACTGCAGTGAGGGGGGGTCATCGCCAGCGGAACCTGCTCTGTTGATCAGGATCTGCATGGTCAGAGCGCCACCTACGCCAAGCGCCAATGTGACGAACAGGGCGTATAGGGCTGGGTATCCCAGTTGGATCAGCAGTCCACAGAAACTGGCCAGCGTCGCGATGACCGTATCGAGCCCAGCCGATGCGAGCGGGCGTCTCGGAACGGGGTTGCGCTCCCCATCGGGCAGCGAGGGAGGTTCTGCACCCACACGGGCCTCCACAGTTGGGTTCGGCGGATCGGACGGGGCTTCTTCAAAGCCGGAATGATCAATGAGGGGTGGAGCCTCCACAGATCGATGGCTTCGACGAAATATCATGCCACGAGCGCAAGCCCTCCCCATTGACCGAACAGGCGCGCATGGTGAACAAACAGACAAATGAGACAATTATTCGCCCTGCAGAGTATAAGATCTTTCCACCTTGGATAAGATCTGTTTAGAACTGTTGACTCTCGATAAGAAACGACACCAAAGCCCGCCGCTGCCCCCGGGCCGATGTCTAATCGCCATGTGATCGTGTCCGGCCTTGGCCGGGGATCACTGCGGTCTCCATCAGCTTGATTCGGTGGATCGGACGGGCGACCGGAGACAGTCAAGAAGGCCGTGTGATGTCCGGCGGCCCTCTGGGCCCGGACTGGTGGGTGGAGCCCCAGTCCGGGCCTGCCCGCCACATCCTTCCCCCTACTCGTCAAACCATCTTCTTGGACGACATCCGGTACCCCCGGCTGGGTATGGTCGGGCCGTGCCGGAAAGCCGCGGCAGTGGCGGCAGCCAGCTTGAAGTGCCCCGAGTTCGGTTGAGCGTCTTTTGATCGGTGGTCCGCGAGGAACATCCAGTGATGGCACAAACGACGGCTTCCGACACCCCACGAGACCCACCGGGCCACACGAAGAATCACCAGGCGGCGGTCGCCTCCCGCAGCGCCACGCCCTGTGCGGCGAACAGGTTGGTGGCCTTCGCGTCCTGAAACGTCCCAGTCGGCCAGCCGCAGCATCTCACCCGTCCGGTGGCGAACCTCAGCATCGGTCAACGGCTTGGCGGCAGCGTGCCGGGCTCGTGCGATGAACGCATCACGATCGACCGCCCGCACCTTCGGCGCACTGGCGGCCTGCCCGCCGAAACACTCCTCGGTCTCGGTCAGCTGCTGCTGAGTCCGCTCGACCAGCGCAGGCAACGCCTCCTGGACGGCCAGGACCTTCGCGATCTCAAGCTCGGCCTGCTGGCGCGCGGGCTTCGGCCTCCAGTTGGGACACCTGCTCGTCCCGGCTGACCCTCACCGCGGTCAGTTGCTCCCCCAGCCGCTCCAGCTCCTGGCGCAGGTTCGCCAGCTCAGCGCGTTCGGTCTCCGAAGCGGGCGTCTCAGTGATCGGGTCCGGCGGCGGAACGCACCCTGCGGCGCCGCGTCGCCGCTGGCGGCTTTGGGAAACCAGGTCCCCATCGATAGCGCCGCAAAGGCACCTGGTGTTGGGCGTCCGCCCGAGTCACGGCCGAAGAACTCGTACTTGTACGTATTCGCTGAAATGACGTGGGCAGGACCACGCCCGGCACAAATGGCGGTACTGGTCTCCCGAATCCGCAGTCCGCGACGGTCACGATGACCTTCGTGCGTCCTCACCACCAGGAAACGTCTGGCAGGCCCCGCCGGACCCCCGTGGCGGTCCGCTCGCACTCCGGCTCGTTGAGCCCACCGTGATGGGACACATCACCCTGGAGTTACAAGCTCCTTGGAGGAGCCGTTAGCTCGACACACTCATAGCAGTGATGACGTGAGCCTCAAGGCGCTCTAGGACGGTGTGGTGGGCTTCCCAGCCGTCGGGAAATTTCACGGGGACATTGAGATGGACGGGATCGGTGGTCGGGTGGGCGTCGAGGAGGTCAGTGATCCCTGCGCGGGTGACGATAATGCAGGCTTGCCGGTGGCGGGACATCAGGACGCAAAGTCGTCCGGCTTCCAGATGGAAGGCAGTAGCGTCACGGCGACCCGATAGCGGGTGGGCCACTATGACGATCTCGAACTCGCGGCCCTGGAGCCGGTTGGCGGTGTCGACGGCGACGTCGCGGCATCCAGGCACGTTCGTGGCTGCGAGAGCTCGTCGGATCTGGTCGGCTTGATCGCGGTGGACGACGCCGATGGCCAGGTCGGCGGGAGTGAGGATACGTCCATCTGAATGGTTCTCGCAGTAGCCGATCGCGCCTCGGGTGAGAAGGCGTGCAGCGAGGGCCGCAGCTGCGTCGGCGGTTTCGGCGTCGGTGCGCTGGGTGTGGCGTGCGGGGAGTTGGTGGATGGCCCAGCCGGTGCGGCGTGCCATGTCGAGGGTCTCGTCGAGGGGAGATCGGAAACCAGTTGTCCTGAATTCCAGCGTCCGCAGCTCTCGCGCGGTCCCCGCGACAAATCCGTTGTAGGGGTAGAACGCCGCTGACACCAGCGGGGCAGCGGTTGCGGGGAGCCGCCACGTAACCGGGAGGCGGCGTTCGACCACGGTTTCGCGGTTGTGGTTGAGCAGCACGTCGACGGCGTTCTGGCGGGGGTCGTAGGACAGACCGGTCCACCGGTCCGTATCGACGATGGTGAAGGGGTCGAGTTGCCCGGGGTCCCCGACGAAGAGTCCCTGGTCGAACTGCGAGGCGACCAGGAGGAGCGCGTCGGACCGCATCTGGTACGCCTCGTCCACGATCGCCCAGGGCCGGTGGTGACCGGTGACCCGCGCCCATTTCGCGGCGGTTCCGATCACGAGCGCGCAGTCTGCCAAGTCGCTGATGTCGCTGCTGAGCCGCACGTTCGCCAACCCGCCGACCGGCGAGGAATTGGCGAGGTAGTCGGCGCTGCTGATACGGCCGATGGTAAGTGAAGGCTGTGTGGCGGAGAGCCCACGGATGAGGTCATCGATCTGGTTGTTGGTCTGCGCAATGATGCTCACCAGCTCCCCTGCCTGGGTGAGAGCGACGGCGGCACGTCGAACCAGGGTGGATTTGCCGGCGCCGGGAGGCGAGTCCACCACGACGCCCCTGCGCGTGCGGTCACTGGTCAGGGCTTCCAGGTCGCGGAGAACGCCGTTGACGGCGGTAGCAGCGGCCGCTGATGGATCGTCGTCTCGTGGGGTGGCCGCTGGGAGGAAAGGAGTCATCGATTTGCACCGCCGGTGAGATCGTCGGCCGGTGGGCCGGGCTGGTCCTGTTCTGGGGGCCCGCCGTGGGTCCACGGTGTCTGGTCACGGGAAGGAAAGTCGGGCGTCTTCCACTGCTCGGGGACGGCGGTGTAGGCCCGAACCTCGCCCAGTTCGGGGACAGCCCCCCGTTGAGGGTTACTCACACGACCCATACCGACGACGAGTTCGAGCACGACTAGGTGCTGCTCGGGCCCGTCCGGGATGACCTCCCGGATCTCGACAAGTCGCTTGGGATCGGAGGGACACGTCATCCTGCCTTGGGCGAGCGGCGGTGGGTCGGCGGTCCGGACGGTGAAGCGAGGCCTAAGCTGCGGCCGACCTTTGTTCGATAGCTGGGTCCGGTCGGGGTCGCGTTCGACGATGACGCCCGCGAACGCCATGCCGGAGGAGCGGCGCTCGGCCAACACGAACGGATCATCGAGGGCCTGCTCGTCCTCGAACCTCAGCTGAGCACGTTCCATGCGGGCAAGCCGGGCGGCCGCGTCGATGGGCTTGTCGAAGACCGGCTGAGGGAACCCACCTGCGGCGATGTGCTGAACGTGACCGGTGAAGGCGTCACGGTCAGCGTCCCAACGCCCGGCGCACCGGGCGGCTTCAGGAATACCGGTCAGAAGGGTCACGGCGGTGCGCATCTGTTCCCAGGTCGGCCTCAGTTGCTCGGCGACTTCCTTCTCGAGTGCGTCGATGACACGGGCCTCGGCTCTGGCGTCGTTGCTGTTGATGGCGGCCAGGTATGCGCTGATCTTTGGGTCAAGCATGACGCGGTCAAATGTCGGGTCGGTCGCAGGACCGGCCGGCGGGTAGTCAATCGGGTGCGCTGCAGCCGCGGCGCCCTGTGCTCCGGTCATTCCGGCGGGCGGGTCGATCCAGCCGAGGAGGAGCGCGAGACTCGCATCCTCCAAGCTGCTCTGCCCGGTAGCCCAGTGCGCTGCCAGCAGATCGGTCATGGGCAGCATCAGCGACGACCCCGGGTAGCCCGCACGGTCCGTGAAAAAGGTCAGCCAGCGGCCGAGTAACCCGACCTGCGGGTCTCCGTGCGGAAACTCCGGCGTTGGTGCCTGCTGGAAGCGGATCGATCGTGCGACCCGTCGGAGGTAGTCGATCGTGGAGGTGTTCGGCACCAGGATCTGCGGAGCGCGCGCGCAGCGCTGCCGGTCGGGCTTGTCACCACGGGTGGGCACGTTTTGCAACGTGCAAGCGTGCTGGTCGATGAAGGGGAGGATCACGTCAGCGAGGCGAAGGTAGAACTCCTGGCGCAGGTCGCGGTTGCGAGGCGATGGTACGACCAGAGTTACCGGGTCGGCATGGGGTGTGCCGATCATGCATCCAAGGGGCGCGGCCGCTTCACCGGACATGTTGTAGATCACCAAGAACAGGGGTTCGGTGATCAGTGTGTGATGGCGGACGCGCCGCAGCGGCTGGGCGAACCCCTCGGCGGCCGCATGCAGGCGGGCCAGCGCGGCCAGCGCGCTCACGCCACACCGCCCAATTCGTTAAGCAGCCGTTGGGCGCGCCGGAGGGTGCGGGCGACATCCTGCTGGTCAAGTGACGGCAGCCTGGTGCCCGCGGCTAGAGCGCGCGCGGTACTGGCCGAATCGACGCCGTTGAAGACGTCCGAGACTCCGGTTCCGTACAGGTCAAGGGAGTCGCCGCGGACGGCTTCATCGCGGCACAGGGCGGCCATCTCGCAATGCTGGGTGCAGGCCGGCCGGTAGCGGGCCTCGATGCGAAGCAGGTGGTTGACCAGGTCGGCCGCGGCTCGGGTGGCGACCCCGAGCTCGTTGGGGCGGAGGTCGAACGTGGTGTCGTCGGGCACCTCGTTCAGGAGGTCGGAGACGTTGTCGGCGCGGCGCAACTGGCGGACGAGCATGGCGATCTGCTTACGGGCATCGGTCAACGTGGCGACGGGGCTGTTGGAGAAGCCCTTCGGCGTCACCAAGATCACCGAGGAGGCAACCATGGCGGGGTCCAAGCCGTGAGCCGCCAGCATCTCCCGGAGCGCGATCACGTAAACCGATGCCTGGCGGATCGCGGCGGCGACCTGGTCGGGGTCGGCCTGCCGGTCGATGACGGGGAACGACTTGATCTCGACGACGTAGAACAGGTCTTTGACCTTGAAGGCGATGACGTCAGGCTCCAAGTACACCTGGACACCGCCGACCGTGAGCCGCAGCATCGGATGGTCGAACAATGTGCCCGGCCAGTCACCGCCACGTGCGGCTTCGAGCAGCAGCTTGCAGGTCTGCTGGTAGCGCAGTTCCCGCTGGGCGTTACCGCCGACTTCGTCCACGGGCTTGTAGGCGACTTCGGGAAGCGGGAGGTCGAGCAGATCACGGAGCAGGGTCAGCAGCTTCGCGCCGCCATGCTCGGTGATGCTGGCTTCGAAGCTCTTCCCACGGCTGATCGCGAACGGAGACTGGCCGAACGGCCAGGCGAAACCCGCCTGGGTGGCGATTGCATCCTTGTCGGCGCCGCAGGCGTCCAGAAGGGTCCGGCGGCCGCAGCCGGGGTTGGCAGTCATGCCCACCAGGGTGCGGGCGTTGTGGTTCACGGGCTTGCTGTGCCCACGAAGCATGTTGAGACGAGCAGTTGTTGAGTCCACAGTGCTTGACCTTGAAGGGGTGCGCAGGGGTCGGGGAAGTTTAAATCGCGCGTGTGAGGTGGCTCAGCGCTCCATGGTCGCTGTTCGTCCCGCCATTGCGAGGCGAGTTCCGAAAAGGCGTTCTGCCTCCGGCAATCGGCGGGCGCGTTCGACAGCCGCACCCCTTTCCTGCTCGTCGAGGTCAGCGTGCAGGGCGAGTTCGGCCGCGGCCGCGGCGGCGACCTGGTCCGGATCGATCAGGCCCGCATGGTGGCCCGGTGAGGGCGAAGGCAGCGCGCCGGGGATGTTGGCGGCGAAGTTGCGCAGCAGTTGCTCGGCCTGAACCATCGCCTCGGGGCGCCAGGCTTGGCCTAGCTGACGGCGCGTGACGACCGCCTCGGCAATCTTGCGGGCTGCGGTGAGGAAATCGACGCGCGGGCTGTGGCCGCCGATGATCCGCTGCTCCATCGGCCAGGTACTGATCGTCAGCAGCGCGCGGACCGGGGCCAGCCTGTCGGCGGTGAGCGCCGGGCAGATGTAGTACGGGCGGGCGTTGGGTGCCGTCCGGTAGGACCGCTCCTCATCACGCCGCAGGCTCGCCAGCCGTGATGGCTGCAGTTCGTCAGCAAAGAACGCCCCCTGCACCGCGCTGATCAACTTCGGAGCCGCCGCCACTCCGAGCAGCGTCAGCACCTGATGGGCCTGCTCACGAACCGGCAACAACCCGGCCGGCGCCGGCTTGTCGACGCCCGATGGAGGCGCGGCGGCCATCGGCGAGACGACACCGGCCCCACCATCTTCCGCGGCTGCGGCTTCCTCCCAGACGGACTCGATGCGCTTCAGTTCCGCGCGGATCTCAGCGATCTTCGCAGCCTCGCGCTGGAGCATCGCCGAGCGCAGGGCTCGACGCAGCTGCGTGAGTCGGCGCTCGAGCTCGTCCAGGGTCTCCTCGCTACCGTGCATGGACCAACGCTACCAGTTTTCCGAACTCTTCCAATGTTTCCCAAACTCTGGTGTAGCTTCGTGCTCAGCGAGATGCGCACGGCCGACCTCGGAGGGTGTTCATGAAGCTGCTTCACATGTCCGACTCGCATATCGGTGGCACGGTGACCGCGGGCACCGGCCGCGGCCACAGCCGGTACTCCGACTTCGCCGCCGTCCTCACCGAGATCGTCGGCATCGCGGGGGACGTGCAGCCGGACCTCATCGTCCACACCGGCGATGTGTTCGACCGCCACGTGCCCTCGCCCGAGGATTTTGAGCTGGCGGTGAGGGCCCTGGTCGAGCTCTCCGCGATCGCCCCTACTGTGGTGATCCGCGGTAACCACGATTCGCCACCGTTGTTCCAGGCACTGGATGCCATGGCCGCGCTGAACACCAGGGATGGCATCCCCGCGCTGCGGTTCATAGCCCATGCCCGACCCTCAGCCCACGGCGGCATCCTCCACTACCCGGCACGCGGCGGCCAGCGGATCCGGCTGGCGGCGCTGCCGTTCGTCCACCGCAACCGCGCCGTCGCAGGATTCGACCGGCCGGAGTCCGCGAGCCTGGCCTTCGCCGACTACCTGCGCGCCATCCAGGCAAATCTTGCCGTAGGGCTCCGTGACGGCTTCGACCCGGCCGCAGATGTCTTGATCTTCGCCGCGCACATGTACGTCGAGAGCGCACTCCCCGACTACACCGAACGGCGCCTGGACATCGCCTCAGACTACGCCAGCGCCACAGCAGCACTGCCAACCGTCGCCTACGCCGCCCTCGGCCATATTCATAAACCGCAGGCGATCATCCGGCCCGGTCTGACAGCACGCTACGCCGGAAGCCTCCTACAGATGGATTTCGGAGAAATCTCCGACGGCCAGCCCGAGCAGAAGAGCGTCGTCATCGTCGACGCCAACCCCGGCCGACCGACAAAGATCGAAGTCAGGCCGCTGCACGGGGGCCGAAAGCTCCTTACCTTCGCCGGAGACCTCGACGCGCTCGCCCGTCAGGCCCCCCAGATCGGTGACGCGTTCGTCAAGGTCTACATCGATGTCCCCGAATCCACCCCCGGACTGGCCGCGACCGTCACCCAACTTCTCCCGGACGCGACCCTCGTCGAGGTCCAACCACGTCTTCCCGGTTGGGAACAGCATCGCGAACTACCCGAACTCAATCACGACCCCGAGTCGGAACCAGATCTTCCTGACCTGTTCGCCGAATACCTGGCGACCACCAAGACCGCACCCGATGACGCCGAACTGCTCGGCTCCACCTTTGCTGAGCTTCTGGCCCAGAGCGGTCCCGACGCCGAGCTCGTCACCGACTCCGCTGAGGCACTCCTGCGCGCCGCCGTAGCTTCCCCCGACCCCGCGACCATCGCACCGTAAGGGAGCCCAGTCATGCGTCCCGTCTCCCTCTCCTTCTCCGGCCTGCGCAGCTACCCCGGCTCTATGGCTGCCCTCGACTTCACCGGAAAGTCTCGCGTCGGCATCGTTGGTGACACCGGCGCCGGCAAGAGCACCCTGCTCGAAGCGATCACGTTGGCCCTGTACGGGACGGCCTCCTGGGACCAAAGCGAGATCAAAGGCCTCATCGCCGAGGGCGTCGATGTGATGACCGTGGACCTGACGTTCCGCTGTCACGACCAAACATGGCGCGTTCGGCGCCGGTACCACCGTGGCCGGACCGGAAGCACCCATCTGCTGGAAAATCTCGACACCGGCGAGAAGATCGACGACCGCAGACCCGTCGACAAGCGGATCGTTCAACTGCTCCGGCTCACGTTCAAGGAGTTCAAGGCCACTGTCCTGCTACCGCAGGGCAGGTTCGACCAGTTGCTGCACGCTACCGGCACGCAACGCATTGAATTTCTCGAAGGCATCTTCGGTACCAGGGAACTCAAAACCCTCAACACAATCGCCGACCGCCACCACGAGACGATCACGGACCTGCTCGAGAAGGCCAGGATCCGCCGCGCCGGACTCCTTGACGACCCATCCGCGACCAGCCGCGCACATTCCGACCTCGCGCGGACCGCCATGTCGCACGCCGACCGGGTTCACGCCATCCACGAACAGATGACGAGCGTCCAGCAGTGCGCACGAACCACCCATGCCCGGCACACTCGGCTCAGCGAGGCCCTCGACTCCCTCGCCACCGCTCAAGCCAGCGTCGACCTCGGCGAACTGCCGTCTATCGCACAGGCCGAAGGGGAACTGGCGGAGGTCGAGGCCCAGTGCAGCCGAGAGGAGGCCGACGCCAGGAAACGAGTCCAGGACGCCAAGAAACGACTCTCCGAAGCAGCACGGCTCGGTGTAACTACCGAAACCCTGTCGGCGGCGAACGCTTTCCTCACCGACCTCCCCCACCACCTCCAGACGCTGAAAGACGATCGCGAAAGGTACAGCGCCGAACGGGCACGTCTCAACGCAGAGGCGTCCGATCTCAACACCGCCCGAACCCGGCACGACGCGCGAGCCGAACACACCACACAGCTCGCCGCGCAGGCGGCGGCGGCCAAGAAGCGCGCCGACGCGACGACCACCGCCACGACCCAGGTCAAGGAAGACGTCCGCGAAGCGGTCACCACCGCCCGCAAGGTCTCCGCCACCAATGCCGCCCACGCGACGGCCCTCACCGAAGCCGACCAGCTCCGCAGCGGTCTCCCCGCCCTTGAACGCCAGGCCAGCGACCGGCAGCGCGTATCCGAACAGGCAGCCGAAGCACTCAGCACGCTCTGGCGAGCCGATGCCGCACATGCCGCTGCTGACGGCCTGTCAGCGGGAGAGCCCTGCACCGTCTGCGCTCAGCCGCTCCCCCATGACTATCGGCGCCCACCATCCACAGCGCCCACAGAGGTCGCAACCGCCGAAAGCACCGCCCGACTGGCGCGCGAGGAGTACGACACCGCCAAGGCGGACTTGGCCGCCGCCCGGGCAGCCCTCGCTTCAGCTGATATGGATCTCGCCGCCGCCCGCCGCAAAGCCGCAACCGAACAGCAGGCACTAGGCGACGCGCTCGCCGCCGTCTTGTCAGATCACGCCGCCGAGCTCATCTTCCACGACGAGACCTCTCCCATCGACCTCGATGCATTTCGCGGCGCTCTAGCTCAGGCGACCGCTGAGATCTGCCAACAGAAGCCAACCCAGCTCCGTTCCGCAGCTGACCGTCGCCGTGACGCAGCACTCATCGACGACCTCTGCCGCCCCTTCGGCGCACTCGCCGCATACCGCGCCGAGCACGTCAGCAACCTGCGCGACGCCCAGCACCAGACCGAAGCCGAGGTCACGGCAAACGCTGAGCGCCTACAGGAACGGGCCGATTCCCTGACGCGCGGCGAACACGCCCTCGCTGAACAGCTCCGCGCCCGCGACGCGACCAACAAGCGGCTCGCCGTGCTCCTCGCCGAGCTTCCTCCCCAGGTCGGCGTGCAGCTACCCAGGGACATCACACAGATCACCGACCGCCATGTCTCCGCCGCCGCGGAGACCCTCAAAGACCTGAACACCGCTTTTCTGCGGGACAGCGCCGCGCTAGCCGAGGCGAACAACGCAATCACCACCGCGCTGCGACGGCGAACCGAACTCACACAACGACGTGACACCCAGGTCAGCACCCCCCTGCGGCACATGCTCGAAACGTTGGTCGGCTTTACCGCAGCGCTGCAAACATGCCAGAGGACCCTGAACGGCCCCGGCCTTCCTGAACTCGTCTCGCCGGACCAGTTGTCCAGCATCGCGGTGTCCGCGTACGCCGAAACCGTCACCGCATCCGGTCAGCACATCGCCGCCGCACTCCGGCAGCAACGCACCAAAGCCGAAGATCACTTGGCCGGCCACGCAACCGAACTCAACCGTCTGGTCGCCCAGGCCAGCGGCGCTCTCGGCGACCACGGGCAGCAACTCCCGGAAACCCTGTCGCCCCTCGCTCCGGAGGGTCTCACTGACATCGCAGCCTACGTCGGAATGCTCCGCCAGCAGGCCAGAGCCCACGAGGTCACCGCGCAGACCGCCGAAGACCAGATCGACACTGCCCGTCAACTCGACAAGGCCATCAACGCCGGGACTCGACGACAAGCCGCCCTCAACGGTGTGCGCGGCACACTGACCGGAGGCCAATTCTTCCGCTACCTCATCGATCGCAGAACCCACGCACTTCTGCGAGTCGGCCACCACCTGTTCAGCCAACTCACCCGTGGCGAACTCGGGTTCACCGACGACTTCCGCATCATAAACCGTCTCACTGGAGCCACCCGGACGACCAAGACCCTGTCCGGAGGGGAGAGCTTCCTGGCCTCCCTCGCCCTGGCCCTAGCCCTTGTTGAACTCCACAGCCGCAACGGAGCCCGCCTCGACTCCCTCTTCCTCGACGAAGGATTCGGCGCCCTCGACACCACCACTCTCGACACCGCCCTCAACGTTCTGCGCACCGAAAGCGGCGGCGACAAACTCGTCACCGTTATCAGCCACCTCCACGCCGTCGCCGAAGCCGTCGACGACGTCCTGCTTGTCGAGCGCTCCCCTGCCGGATCGAAAGCCACCTGGCTCACTCCCGATCAACGCGACGCCTTCATCTTCGGCCAGGCCACCTCGGGCCTACTGGCCATGGCTGGCCACGAACCCGATGAAGGTGGCCATTGACCAAACCAGCTCCGCAGCTCACCTCGAGCCAGAGACAAGAAACCCATATACCCCCTCCTTTCCGACGATTCCAGGCAATAGCACCGCGAGATCGGCATCGTCACTTAACTTGACCTTCGGTCACCCCTGGTAAGGAGGCTCGACGGCGATGTTTTTCGCTGGACCGATCGGTGCCTACGAGAGCTTGACCGCTCGGATGATGGCGCTGGCCGTGGCCCGTCCACTCCTGGCTCTTGATGCCAGCAAGGTCAAGGGTGAGCGCGGGTGGGAGGACTACCGGTTGACGGAGCTGGCTCTGGCGACGATTGATGTAGTCGCGCTGAGGGCGGATCTGAAGACCGCGGTCCGCCAGGAGGTGATCGTCGAAGAGATCGCCGAGTTCGCCGAGTTCCAAGTCCCTGGTCGGCCCAGCGCGGAGTACCACGCGGTGGCGCGGTGGGTGATCGAGCGGCTGATCAATGTCGAGGATCGAGTCCGGGAGTTCCGGTATCCCGTCGGGACCGCCTCGGAAGGACGGTTCCAGCTGATCGGCTTCCCGTTCCAGATCTTGAGGGAGGTGCCTGATGAGGCGGGCCAGCCCGCGCTGACCGTCACCAATGAGGCGATCAACGTGCTGATGCACGCCATCGATGTGGATGTCGCCTCCTCCCAGGTCGCGGCTGAGGCGAAGCTCGACGCGCTGTTGAAGCGAGCCCGTCTGCCCGAGGCCCGCCAAGCGGCGCTCGACGCCCTGTTTCAGAGTCGGCGGTATGCGCGTGATCTCCGCGACCGGATCGAGGCAATGAAACGTAACGTGCGCGCCGTCGTCTGGTCCCAGGTGCAGACCGAGGTCGAGGAAGCGATGGAGCACCTTGACGCGCGGATCGACGCCGAAGGCAAGATGCAGAAACACGTCAATGACCTCCTCGACGCGGCCACCGACGATGCTCACGGCGATCAGCAGACCAGCCGTGAGCACCTCACGAGCCTGGCGCGGACCATCGAGGATTGCCGGAGCCGGCACGCCGCGCTGATGGACATGCTCCTTCAGGTCGGCGCAGAGTTCCGTGCTCAGCAGGACCGGCAGGTGTTCGTGGCCCCATCCAGCTCCGTCCGGGTGCACCTGCGCAACCAGCTACTCCTCCCGATCCTGGAACTATCGGTCGAAGAGGCACTCAGCCCTCTCACCGCATTCGGGAACGCGTTGATGGGTACCGATAAACCCCATGTGATGTTCCTGCCCGACTTCTTCGAAGCCCTCGCAGACTGGCGCGAGACCGCCGACCACGAGCCGGTCCCCATCGTCCTGCCACAGGAGTACCCGCCCAGCCCCGAACATGCCGTCTTCACTCCCGACCAGGAGACGACCGCCAACGACTTGATCGGCATCATCGACGAACACGGCATCCGCCTGTCCAAACTCATCGCCCAGGCCCGGGCACACGATCAGGACCTGAAAGACCTACCGGCCACGGGCACCGACCACTTGGTCGTCCTGCACGCCTGCTCGGTCTTCCGAAACTTCCCTGCCGTCGACCTGCGCCGTGGAGCCCCGGCCGTGATCGCGATCGACGACGGCACGGTCTTTGACGACGGTGTCTTCTCCGGCACCGACCTCCTCCTTACCCTCATCCATCCGGCCGCCGACGTCGGAGAACAGACGGGACAGCCATGACCGACGGCCAACTCATCGCCGATGCCACCCGCATGGTGTCCTTCGCCATGGGGCGCGGTAAGGCACCCGCCCAGTCCAGCGAATACGTCCGGATGGTCCGCCGGTACGACACCGACCCCGAGTTCGCCTCGGCAGTCCACGCGGCTGCCCGCGGCTTCGACTGCACTGTGCTGGACGTCGACCGCCGGTCCGGCCTGATCCTGGGCACCACCCTCGAGACCGAATTCGCCGTCAGCGTCACCAAACTCGTCCGCGAACGCACCGACCGGCCGCTCTATCTTCTGGCCCATCTCACCATCGCCGCCCTCGCCTTCCCCTCCCCCGACAACCTCGATGACGACGTGTTCGTCAACCGGGTCTCGGTCATGGAGGTCGACCAGCAGGTCCGCACCTACGCCACCGCCATCTCCCGTCGGCTGGAGGGCACGGCCACCGACCAGCACGCCCCCGCCGACCAGCCGGGCCTGGAACCGCTGTGGCGGTCCTACCTGCGCCGCAACGCCACCGGAAAGCTCCCCGAAGCCGACGGGCCACCGCAAGCCACCACATTCAAACTGATCAGCCGAGCGTTCACCCACCTGGTCGACTACGGCTTCATGCGCAAGGTCAGCGACGAAGGTAAAGGCACCTACGCCACGACTGTCAAATACCGCATCCACATCCGTGAACTCGCCTCCACCCGCCTGCTCGACGATCTCGCCCGCCTCGGCGTAGCCGCGCTCCCCAGCACCACAGCCAGTCAAGGCACCAGTGGCACCACAACCACCGACGTGATCGACGGAACGGAGGTCGAAGACCGGCATGTATGAGCTGAATCGGATCCTGCTGCGCAGCTACGGCCCCTTCGACGCCCGCTACGAATACGTCGACCTTGACTTCTCCGGCACCGGCGCGCCGATCCCGATGCCACCCCTGGTTCCCCTACCCGGTCAGGTACTGCACCGGCCATCGCCGGTCAGCCTGCTCGTCCTGGAAAACGGCGGCGGCAAAGGCGTCCTGCTGACCGGGCTGCTGTCCTCGGTCATCCCCTACCGGCACCAGACCGAGGCCAAAGCCCTGCGCGGCTTCGAAAGCAGCCCCGCCCAGCCTTCCCACATTGTGCTGGAGTGGACCGAGGTCACCAAAGGAACCCTCCTGGTCACCAGCCACCTGTTCACCAAGCGCAAAGACGGCAGCCTCGATCGCCGCTTCTACTGCTTCTCCCCCAACGCAATGCTCACCGCCGACGCCCTCCCCTTCCACCAAGACGGCCACTGGCTGACCTTCGACGACTACCTCACACAACTCCTGGACCTCCAAGCCCGCAATCCCGCCCTCGAACTCCACATCGAGGAAGGCAAAGAACGGTGGGAACGCCACGAACAGGCCCTCGGCCTGGAACCCGACCTCTTCGACGTTCAACGCCGCATGAACGCCAAAGAGAGCGGTGCCGCCGACGCCGTCCCCACCACCACGCCGGGCGGTTTCGTCGAATGGCTACTGCGCAAAGCCGTCGACCCCGACACCTACGAATCGCTCGGCAACATGTTCAACCGGTTCAGCGCTAACCGCTCCGAAAACGACCATCTGCGCACAGAACGCACGTTCTCCCTCTCCGTCAAGACCCACGCCGCCGTCGTGGCCCGGCATGCTTGCACCCACCAGACCGCCCACGCCGCCGAAGAACATGCCACCACCGCCCTCACCGAGATCGCCAGCGCCGTTCACGCGCTGCAATCGCGGACGGAGGCCACGGTCACCGAACTCACCGGCACCTTGGACGACGCGGCAGCCGAGGCGAGCACCGCTCACGAGAACCTCCAACGGGCTCAGGCCATCGGCTGGCACGTCGCCACTACGGCCTCCGACCTCGAGCTCGCTGACCTCCGCGCGACCCGAGACAAGCTGAAGAGCGACCACCAGGAAGCCGTCGATGTCGTCGACGCGTGGCATGCCGTCCCCGCCGCGCTGAAGTTGTCCGGAGCTGAAGCTGCCCACGTCGCCGCCCAGCGCGTCCTCACCGACGCACAAACCGGTGCCGCACCATTCGTCCTCCAGCGGGATCTAGCCGCGGCCCGCCTGCGCGCCGGGCACCAGCGGGCCGAGCAAGACGCTCGCGCGATCCTCGATGCCCTCGACGAAGCCGACCAAAAGGCCGCTGAGCAGGCGCGGACAAGGGATGACCGCGTCAGCACCCTGCGTGTGCAAGAGGGCGTCGACAAGGAGAAGACTGGCCAGGCGAACACCGCGATCCGCGATTACGATCAGGCTCTAGCCGCCGCCCGTCAGGTAGGCGTCGTCGCTCACGCCGAGTCCGCGAGCCAAGCTCTCGCGCGTCTCCGCAGCCGCACAGAGCAACTCGCCCTCAAACTGGGTGAGCAGACCATCACCGAACGCCGAGTCCACACAGAGCTCATCGCCGCAATGCGCACCCAAGCCGCAGCCGCCACCACCGCGGAACGCGCCGCAGCCGCAGCCGATGCTCGACGCGCCGCCGTCAGCCAGGCCGCGGCCACAGCACTAAGCCTGGCGGGCGACCCGATGGTCACCGATCTTCTCGAGATCCAGGCATCACCGCATGACGACCACGAGGCCCTCCTATGGCTGGATAGCCATGTGGCCACCCTCAATGATCTCGCCACCAAATACGCGACTCAGCAAAAGCGGCTGATCGGCGAGCTTCAGACAGCCATCAGCGCCGATCAACGGCTCCTCGACCTCCTGGACGCCAGCGGCGGCCTGCGCCCCGCTCGCGAACCGGTGCGGCACCTGTGCGACCTGCTCACCGGCCGCGGCATCCCCGCCCACCCCGGCTGGCAATGGCTCCATGACAACGTCCCCGCCGTCGACCACGCCGCGTTCATCGCCCGGCACCCCGACCTCATCGACGGGATCATCGTTCCCGACCAGACGCGCCTGGATGCCGCTCACGCCCTCCTCACCCAGGAACGGCCCTTCCCCTCAGCGGCCATCGCCGTCGGCATCGCGGAGCGCCTCCACGACGACAGCGCCGCCGAGGGAAGGTTCGTCGCCGAACCCAACCCCGCTCTACACGACCAGGACGCCGCAAGCCGCGAGCAGCAACAGATCGCCCAGCGGCTGGACGCCAACACGGAAGAGGTGGGCAAGCTCGGGCCCCACCTGGAGCAGGCGCGTCTCCTCCTGTCACAGCTGGATGCCTGGCGCCGCACGCTGTGCGGAGTGCCCGTCCCTCAGCTCCTGTCCGATCTCCTGCAAGCCGAGACAGACAAGAAGGCGACCAACAAAGCGTCCCAGGCGGCCGCCGAAGTAGCCGACAGTCTGGAGGTGGTCCACCAGAAAGCCGCCGACGACCTCAAGGAACTACGCGACGCCCACCAAGCCACCTACGACCAACTGCCGCCGCTCCAATCGCTCGTTGACCAAGAGGCAGCAGCCCATAGCGCCGAAGACATGCTCGAAGAACTCGGCGAACGCGCCACCACTCGCGCCCGGGAACTGGCGCAGCTGAAAGACGAAGATGTTCAGGCCGAACGCGACGCCCTCGCTCGGGGAAGAGCGAGAGAGGCAGCCGAACGCCAAGCCGCAGACCACGCTCACCGGCGAGACGAGATCGTCACCACCCCCGATGCCATCCGCGCCGTCCAAACCGAGCCCCTACCGCCCGCGCCACTGCCCGAACTCCAACAGCGCTACACCCAAGCCGAGACCGACCTGCACGCGGTCCAAGTCGGCGACGACCTCCACGAAGCCGTGAAAACCGCAGCCGACCAGCTCCGCACCGCTCAGCAAACCTGGTCCGACATCGCCCACCACATCCAAGCCACCGCCTGGACCCTGAAGGACGACCGGCGAGCTGCCGACAGTCTCCACCGTGACGCGATCACCCGCGAACACGCTGCGAAAGCCGCCGCATGCTCGGTCCGGCTCACTGAACTGGCAACACACGAGGCCCAGCTCACCACCCGGATGGAACAACAGTCCCCAGCAGTCGCCCAGATCGAACTCACCGCAGCTGAACGCGAACAATGGACACCCCACTCGCCGCCATCGGCGGTGTCGCTTCGAGCCAAAGCCGATGCCAAAACCGCCGCCGCCCGACACGCCAAAACCACCGCGGACAGCCGCCAAGCTGAGGTGAAAGGCATCCTCGAACAGCACAAGGCCACACTGTCGGCGGTCACCACCGTGTGGGCGCGGCTGGAAGGCTTCACCCACGACCTCACCCTCACCGACGACGCGGACACCGACGCCGTAGTCTCGCTCGACCACCTCACCGAAGCCGCACGAACCGCGATCACCGATTACCAGACGGCCCGCAAAGACGCCGCCGCTGCCGAGCGAAAACTCAACTCCGCGGTTGCCCGCCTCAAGGAAGCCGCCATCGACGTCAGCTACGAAGGGATCGATCTGCCGCTGCGCCGCCAGATCTCCGCCCTCGACAGCCGCCACATCCCAGGACTCGCCGAAGAATGGGAGACCGAACTCAGCAACAAAGTGGCTTCCATTGACATGGACCTGGCCGTCATTGCCGAAGCGCACGAAAAGATCGTCAAACTCCTCGCCGGCCACGTGTCGAACCTGCTCCGCATGCTCGGCCAAGCCACCCGTTTCTCTACCTTCCCCGACGACAGCGACACCGTCTGGGCCGGTCAACCATTCCTGTCCATCACATACGCCACACCCGGCAACGAAGCTCTCCACGACCTGCTCCGTATGGCCACCGACGAACTCTCTGTCTCCCCGCGCGCCGCCAAGATGGCCGGCGTCGACCTGGTCATGCGCTGCCTACACAAAGCCGTGCCCGGCGGATTCACCGTGACCGTCCTCAAGCCCACCCCCGCCAACCGCAGCCAGCGCCGCCCGATCGCCGACATGGCCGAGATCTTCTCCGGCGGCCAGGAACTCACCAGCGCCATCCTCATCTACTGCACTCTCGCCGCCCTCAAAACATCCCCTACCGGCCGCACCCGCACCCGGCACGGCGGCCTCCTTCTCCTAGACAACCCGCTCGGCCGCGCCAACGCTGACTACCTCGTCCGCCTCCAACACGAAATGGCCGCCGCTCTCGGCATCCAGCTCATCTGCACCACCGGCCTGGGCGACGACCACGTCACCACCATTTTCCCGCTGCGCATCCAGCTCCGGAACGACGCCAGCGCCCGCGACGGCCTGGCCATCCTGTCGGTCACCGACCGCATCGCCAACCACCTCCTTGCCACTCACCCCGAAACCCCCGACCCCGCAGGCACACCCGCCGACGGCTACATCAGCACCGCCCACCTCCACACCAACTATCCCCGTCCATGACACCCCCGCACCCCGATCCCGAGTCTCTCTCGCCCGCCGCTGCCTCCCTCAGCGCCGCCCTCCACGCCACCGACACCACCACCCTCGCCCGCAGCACCTACCTCCACGCCTTCCACACCGCGCTCCCCGGCGCCGCCGCCCACCCCCATCACCGGCTCACCCTCGCCGCCCTCCTCGACGAACTCACCCGCACCGGCCTCATCACCGCCCCGGCAAACCGACAGAAATGGGATCCCGGTTCCCCACCCCTCCCCGACTGGATCCGCATCCCCGCCAATAGCCCCACCAAGACCACCCCCGGGCCACGCCCCATGACGTCTTGGCGACCCGAACTCACCTGGGCCTACGACGCCCGGCTAACCGCTCAGCAGACCGAAGACCTCCAAGCCGTCAACCGCTGGCTCCGCGACACCAGTGGCAGCTCCGACGCCCGCATGCCCCTTCCCCTCCGGGAGCGATCGCACGAGATCTTTGGAGACGAGAAACGCCTCGATGCCCTGGTCTCCACCGCCCTGTTCGCTCCCTCGCGACTCACCCTCGACCAACTCGCCACCTACCGGCAAGCGCCACCCATCGCGCACCAGCAGATTTCCGACCAATCCACCGCCCTGGTCATCGAGAACAGCGACACATACGCCACCCTGCTGACACTTCTCACCCCTAACCCTGGCCCGATCGGCCACGTCCTGTTCGGCTGCGGCCGCGCCTTCGAAGCATCCATCACCCAACTCACACACCTCCCAGGCCTACGCCGCATCCTCTACTACGGGGACCTGGACGCCGACGGCCTCGATATTCCCGCCCGCACCAGCGCGACCGCCCTCGATCACAACCTTCCCGCGATCCAACCCGCCACTGGCCTCTACCGCCTCCTCCTCACCCGTCCCCGCAGCCCCAGCCAACCAATCTCCCAAGTGCAGGCCGCCCGCCTCGCCAACTGGCTCCCCGACGACCTACAGGCCGCCGCACGGACAGTCCTCACCCAAGGCCACCGAATAGCCCAGGAGTCCGCCAATCGGCGGGTTCTCCGCACCGACGCCCACCAAGATCGCTGGTTCCCTTGACCTGATCGCGGGCCGCCCTCCGCCAGCAGGTGTTGGCGATACGTCGCAGCCAATCACGCGCATCATCCAACTTCAGCCCTTTGCCGTCCGATCCCGCTCCGCCTCAACGATGGCCACCAGTTCCAAAGGCTTGCTTGCAGCTCCGTTGCTTCGTCTGGGGTGAGCAGGAACTCCTCTTTGGATTCAATCCGGTCATGATGACGCGGGCCCCTTCAGGCCCGGGGCTGCCAGCGCAAGGACAGCAGCAGGTCCAGGACGCGGCGTCCCTCGGCCAATAGGTCTTGGTCGACGTCACGAACAGACAGAAGTGGTCCGCAGTGATACCCGTCGTCGAGCTCGATCGGTGTGTGGCTCTGTTCGCACCAGGCCGGACACGTCCGCAGAGCCGGACATTCAGGTCATCGAGGTCAACCGGCCCGACCGCTCACGCCGCCGCCGTAAGGACAAGAGCGACCCGATCGACGCCGAGTCAGTAGCCCGCGCCGTCCTGGCGGGCGAGGGTGCCGCCGTTGCGATCAAAGCCCGCACGCAGGCCACCAACCAGCTGCTGGCGTTGATCTGCGAACTGCACGACGCGCTGCGCCACCAGCTCGACCAACGCCGCCTCGCCCGCCGCGCACAGGCCTGCCCCGCCTTGGGCCCGATCGATGAAACCCACCTAGCGCTCAGCGCACTCGGCCGACGGTGGCTGCAGCTCGATGATGAAGTACGCCTACTCCACCAGCACATCACCACGGTGGTGAATATAGCCGCGACAGTGCTGCTGACCCGCCCCGGCATCGGCCCATCACCGCCGCCCAGTTGCTGGTCACCGCGAGCGGCAACCCACACCGGCTGCGCAACCAGGCCAGCTTCGCCACCCTCTGCGGCACCAGCCCGGTCGCGCACTCCAGCGGGAAAACCCAACGTCACCGCCTCAACCAGGACGACGACCACGCAGCCAATGCAGCCCTCTTGATGATCGCCCACGTCCGGCTCGTGCACGACCCCCGCACCCGCGCCTACGCCACCAAACGCACCACACACGGAGACAACTGCAAAGAGATCATCCGGCGGCTCAAGCGCTACATCGCCCGCGAGATCTACCGCGGCATCACCAACGCCGCCCTCACACCCACACAGCCCCTCGCCGCCACACCTTGACAAAGAGGCATCAATGCGGTCATCGAGTCGTTCTGGGGCCGGATGCAGACCGAGCTCCTCAACCGGCAGCGCTGGCGCATGAGATTCCGGTAAACCGATACTGGAGTCCACCGGGTTCGATGAAGCCCGGTCTACCTGGCGCCGATTGGCGCTGGTGTGTTGGTCGAACGGTAGTAGGCGGTCTCGTACTCGATGGGTGGGACGTCGCCGATGGAGGTGTGCAGCCGGTGGTGGTTGTACCAGCCGACCCACTCGACGATGGCGTACTCGACCTGGTCACGGGTGCGCCAGGTGCTGCGGTGGATCAGTTCGGTCTTGAAGGTGCCATTCATTGCTTCGGCCATGGCGTTGTCGTAGGAGTCGGCGACCGAGCCGACGGAGGCGGTGACGCCCAGGTCGGTCAGGTGGGTGGTGTAGCGGAAACTGACGTATTGGCAGCCACGATCCGAGTGGTGAATCAGGGTGCCGGGCTGCACCGGCCGTTCGCGGCCGCGTTGCCACAGCGCCATCTCCAGCGCGTCCAGCGGCAGGTCGGTGCGCAGGTGGTCGGCCAGTTGCCAGCCGACGATCCGCCGGGAGAAGGCGTCCAGCACGAACGCCACGTACACCCACCCCTCCCAGGTGCGCACATACGTGATATCCGCCAGCCACAACCGATCCGGCCGGTCCGCAGTGAACTGCCGGTTGACCAGGTCCGGCGGCCGCGGCGACGTCTGGTCCGGGGTAGTGGTGCGCTGCCGGTCCCGGCGGTGCACGCCGTGCAGGCCATGGGCGCGCATCAGCCGTTCCACCGTGCAGCGGGCGACCTGCACGCCCTGGCGGCGTAGCTGCTGGTGCACGCGGTAGGCACCGTAGGTGCCGTAGCTGGCTTGGTGGACGTCGGTGATCTGCTCGATCAGTACCGCATCACGCTGGGCGCGGGCGGAGGGTGGCCGGCGTTTGCGGCCGTAGTAGGTGCCCGGGCACAGGTCCAGGACCCGGCACACCGGCTCGACCCCGAAGCGGTCACGCAGGTGGTCGACCACCATGACTACTTCGTCCGGGGCTGGCCGAGCTCGGCGGCGAAAAGCGCAGAGGCCGCTTTGAGGATCTCGTTGGCGCGCTTGAGTTCGTTGTTCTCCTTGCGCAGCCGCTTGAGCTCCTCCCGCTCAGCCGAGCTGAGCTGCTCGGGTCGCTGGCCCGCGTCGGCCTGGGCCTGCCGGACCCAGGTGCGCGGCGCTTCGCGGTGGATGCCCAGATCGGCTGCGATCTGGGCAATGGGGCGGTCGGACTCCATGGCCAGCCGCACGGCCCGGTCCCGAAGTTCCTGCGGGTATTTGCGTGGTGCAGACATCGCGGTGATTCTCCTCCCCGCCAGCCAAGATCACGCTGGCTTGAAGGACTTCAACAAACCCGGGGGACTCCATACCACGGAACTCAGAGCACATCATTGGCTGCTGGCTGCTGGCTGCTGGCTGACTGATGGGTGGCTCCCAACTGAGGGACAGTGTGACCAGCAAGGCACTCCGCACCCCGAGCTACTACCCCGACCTGCATTTTCACCCCCACCAGAGTGCGCATCTAAGCCACCTCGTCAGAGCTGGCCTGGTCGACTAACCAGGGTTAAATGGTGTTGGCGGGTGTGGTGGTGAGGGTGAGGCCGGTGGTGGTCAGGCAGCCATCGATCACTTCGGGGTGGTGCTGGATCACTTCGGGGTGGTGCTGGATCACTTTGAGGCGGTGCTTGATCATGCGGGTGAGGTGGTCCAGGTCGGTGGCCAGAAAGTTGGCCATGGAGCGCTTGAGTAGCGACCACACGCTCTCGGCGGGGTTGAGGTCGGGGGCATAGGCGGGCAGGTAGAGCACCGTGAGCCAGTCGGCGTGGGCGTCGATGAACGCGCGCATCGCGGCTGAGTGGTGGATGTTCAGGTTGTCCCAGACCAGCACGATCTTCCCGTCGGGTAACTGCTGGTGGGCGGCTTGCAGCATGCTTTTGTACTCGTTCAGGGTGAAGGCGGCGCGTTCGCCTTTGCGGCGGCGGTAATGGTGCAGCCGGTAGATCAGCCGGGGCCGGTGCCCGGGCCGGTAGCAGACCATCCCGGCGACCGAGACCCGCCCACCGTGGTCGCCGCCGTGCACCCTCACCTGCGGCCGGTGCCCCCGCCGGGGACCAGGAGCGTCCGCGGGGCGGCCTGAGCCCTTGACCTGTCTCGTCGTGGAAGCAGATCCAGGCGCCCAGGTCGCCCGCGGTGCTTCCACCTGCGGCCACACCTGCGTCTTCCACACCTCGATGGCCTGGTCGTCGCATTCGATCGCGCGGCGCCCGGGTACCTGCACCGACCAGCCGTTGCGGCGCAGCAGCAGCGACACCCCCGGCAGGGTGTACTCGATCCCGAACAGGCTGTTGATCAGTTGCGCGATCCGGCCCAGCGTCCAGCGCTGGTCATCGGCATACCCGTGCGCGGCCGGCCCGCGGTTCAGCTCGGCCTCCAACCGCGCGAACGCCGCCTGGTCCAGCCGCGCCCGCCGATGCGGACCCTTGGACCGCAACGCCTCCGGCCCGCCCCGGCGCCAGGCCTGCCGCCACTTCTCCACCTGCCGCAGCCCCACCCGCAGCCGCGCGGCGATCCACGCGTTGGGCCGGCCCTCGCCGAACCACTGCGCGGCCTGCATCCGAACCTGTTCTCGCCGTTCACGGCCCGCGTCGGTCATCCCGCCGCCCTGGGGGTATCTGGCCATGCCACCGGCATACGCCCACACCACCGGTCCGTCCACTCACCAAACCGCCATGACCCATTAACCCTGGTTAGCTGGTGACTACTGGCTACCAACCCAGGCCATCGACCACCAACCCAGCCCAGCAGCAGCCGCTGACCTTGGCCACTGGCTGCTGGCTGACTGATGGGGTGGATCCCAACTGAGAGACAGTGTGACTGGCAAAGCACCAGCAGGCCCCGCCGCTGCATCGACTCCGCGATGCCCCACGCGACGCCTGGAATCTCGCCAACTGGCCGAGTACACCAACACTCTCGCCCACGACAACCCGCCCCAGGTTGCTCACCTCACCAACGCCAACCGCCTAGCCGCAGCCGTAAGCCTTGCCGACCAACCCCGCCGAACCCTCACCGGACTCCTGACATAACCCCAGGTCAGCGACCCCGCTCCGCACTCGGTGAGAACCTTCCCAAGGTCTTCAAGGGCGCCGCTAGGTGCCGCTAGGTGCCTTGGCGCCGCAGGCGTGCGGCCTATTCTGGCCGGTCCCGCTGAGCCAAGCCACCCCTAAAGCAGGACTATGCGTATGTCCTCCTACTTCGCCTGTCTACCACCAGGCAAACCACACCCAAAGACTCCCCCGAGTCAGGGTTGTCAACCTGGCCAACAGTGGGATATAGCTAGGCAAGCTGGTTTGCTGTGAAGTACGGTGTGAAGCATGAACGTCCCACGACTGACTAGCCCGTTTGACCTCGCGTCGATCGATGAGATTCCTCTCACTCACGCACCGCTAGTCCGCGTGCTAGCCCAAATTCGGTTTCCGAGACTTGCGGCTCTCGATGATTCAACAATCGTCAAAAGTTTCACAACAAAGGTATCGGCAGAGTACCCGCTCCTCCAGCAAAAGCACGAAATCAGCTTGATCATTTCCCCTGGAGAGGCCGTGACTCAGCAGCAACAACAGGCACCGATCTGGTACTTGCGGAGTGCTGATGAACAGTGGGCTGTGACCGTAACACTAAATTCACTAGCGCTCGAAACTTCGAGCTATGAAGGCCGCACGGATTTTCTCCAAAGGTTGCGGTATCTGATCGAGACCTTCTCCGACATTGTCAGGGTGCCATATATAAACAGAATAGGTATTCGTTATACTAATAGAATCTATCAGCAAGACAAACTGAGAAGAATGGACCATTATATACAGCCTGCAATCATGGGCGCTATGGCGATACCAACCCCTCCTGGAACGAAGCGCAGCCACGCTATCTCTGATGCACTATTCCATACCGGAGAGAACTCCCTTCAAGCCAGGTGGGGAATGCTGCCCGCAAATGCGGTCCTAGATCCAAGCATCCCCAGAGTGGATGCGGAAAATTGGATTCTCGACCTAGATAGCTTCGCCAGCGTTCGCATGGAGGCGGAAGCTGACCAGATCATAAATCGCGCTCAAGGACTAGCAGAGCAAGCCTACCGAATGTTCCGCTGGATAGTCACAGATAGCTTCATCGAAGAATTCAGGGGCTCGCGATGAATGGCTCTATCGCGTTCGACAGCATGTCCACAGTCGCCCCAATGACATTCCAAGCGAATGCAGAACAAGAGGGAGTACGGCTTAGCGTATGGCTAGTTACAGGTGGCATGATCTTGGGAGCGCTGAGCGGCGTGGCAGGGACAGGGGTTCGGATTCAACAACCCGTCTCTGCCATCCGTAACGTCACCGACTGGACGTCATCTGGGGCCTTCATCACTTCTGATGCGGGGGCCAGCACAGACACCGAAGGTCTCGGGATCGAATCCATCAACGATATCGGTCACGCCAGAATTGACCTTTCGGCTGCAGTAACCGGTCTCCATGACGAATCGGGCCTGACATGGAACCAACTGAGCAAACTCTTCGGCGTCAGCAGACGAGCCCTCCATCACTGGGCAGCAGGAGGTCGCATGAACGCTGCGCATGCGGAGCGGCTCGCAGCCCTCGTGACTGCAGTCCGACAAGTCGGAGGAGAAACCCCCGGCGAGCGCCGAGCGCGTCTACTGGCACCGCAGGAGAATGGGCGTAGTATGTACGACATCATGCGGTCTCTGGTGGAGCGTGGTGTTCCGGTCGGCGGCACCCCGTATCAACCGGAGGCTCTTCTTAGCGCGATGCATGATCGAGGAGATCAGAGCACATCGCCCTGAAAGGCAGCCAACGGGGAGACGTGGACGTTACTGACGGCTCAGAGGAAGAGCAGCGGGGCTCCGAAGACCTTCAGTCGAAGATGCTGGACTTTCGGCAGGGAGACATCGTGTCGGTGCCAGCCATCCCGCTCTTGGGAGGGGCCGGAAACGTAGAGGATCATAGGACACCGCTCGGAGCAGCAGTCATCTCCCAAACATGCGATCTCGTGCAGCCCGATCGAGTAACCGCCCAATTGGCTCTGGTGCGGGAGTTGGACCCGATCAGAGCAAAGGAAGCGGCAAGTGGGAAGCGGCCGCGTTTCGTGGCACTACCCGAGTACGGCGCAAACCTGTTTGCCGATCTTGAAGTTATCGCAACAGTCTCCAAAGACTATCTGGCGACCCTAGCCAGGAAGCCTGGCGTACCTGAGAGCGATAATACTGGTGGCCGGTTCGGACGTGCGGTGGGGCGTCGATTCTCCCGCTTTCCTTTCCCTGACGAACTACACCCTTATCTCAAGCCTCTTCAGGATCTACTTCAAAGCAAGGCCAGCAAGACTGCAAGCCCCTTGGGCCTTGCCCTGGAGTCCGTCACCACTCTGCGTCTAGAGTCCACCGGAGGGTGGCGCTCAAGCCCGCCCTTCAACTTGGTCTTGCTTATAGTCGTCGCTCCGGGCGTCCTTCCCGATCTTGATGATTCCCTTCGCCCTCTACCTAAAAAGCTCGCCGACTGGGCCTATAAGGCCGGATCTCTGTACCGTAGCCCCGCTCAGATAGCCAGCAAACTAACCAACGCAGCGGATCCTGTCGACCTTACGCACTTGTGGCAAATGCTAGGCGATGCGTTGGCTGATAATTGCCTTTCCTCCGGGTTGGCGAGCGAGCACGCTACAGCAGTCGAGGCGATCGAAGCCGAAGTTATAGGTGAAGATGAGTTCACCTATGACCGGTACCTGCGCTCTGAAGAGCTGGATCTGGATCATCTTTCCCCACCGACTCCGTGGTAGCGCCTAGACATGTGGCTAGGTTGCCCGTGGCGAAATCGGCCCCGGCTGCGACAGTGGCGTTAGGGTATTGGCAGTTCGCTCAAACGGCTCGCACGTTAGCGCAAAGCGGGGGGCTCGCGACCCCAGCCCCCGTTACCGTTTCACGTCCCCGCCCGTTGTGGGGGAGCCAGGTCACCCGGCCCGGCATGACTCAAGCCCCCTGTCGTAGGAATGATCCGGGGGGTGTTGTCACCGGGTCCGGGTGGCGTCGGTGGACCGCCTATAGAGACAATGCAACCTTTGGTGACGAAGTCATCGTCTCGCCGTAACGTGGATGCCGGCAGTCGGCGCCAGGGCTTGTGACCAGGCCGAACACTCCCCGATCAAGGTAGACGTGAGCGTCGAGTACGCAGTGTTCCTGGGGTTGGACGTCGGCAAGGGCGAACACCACGCCTGCGCCCTGGACCCTCCGGCAAGAAACTGCACGACAAGCCACGGCCCAACGACGAACAGCGGTTGCGCGCCCTGTTCACCCAGCTCGGCCGCCGCAGCCGGGTAATGGTGGTGGTCGATCAGCCCGCCTCGATCGGGGCGCTGCCCGTCGCCGTTGCCCGCGCCCGGGGCTGCCAGGTCGCCCACCTGCCCGTGCTGACCATGCGCCGCCTGGCCGACCTGCATCCCCGCAACGCCAAAACCGACGCCCGCGACGCCTACATCATCGCCGACGTGGCCCGCACCCTCCCGCACTCCCTGCGCCGCGTCGATACCGGGCAGAAGGCCCTGGCCGAGCTCGAGGTCCTCGTCGGGTTCGACGACGACCTGGCAGGCAAGTCGACTTACCGGGAGGCACGACATCAGCCAGGAGGAACTGGCGCTGCACATGGCCGACCGATGCTTCGACTTCACCCAAGCGACGATCTGGAAGATCGAGAAGGGGCAGCGGCCCGTCCGGGCCAGCGAGTTGATCGCGTTGGCCGACTCGCTCGGGCTCATGACGCCGTGGCCGCTGGCGGACTCGGCCGCCACGACCGAGTAAGAGATCGAGCTGGACTCGGCCAATAAGACGGCCCCGGCGCCAACGACGAGCTGAAGCAAGCGGCGGCCGCCTACCTTGAGGCCCAACTTCATCTGCTCGGGCCACCGACCGAACGGACACAAATGGCCGCCCTCGACACGACACCGTTCCCGCTGCGCGGCGTGTACCACGGCCGCCTATCGCGCATGAGCCCCGGACGGACAGGCTCTGCCACCACGTCCGGGGCCGTACGAAGCTGGAACCGTAACCATTCATCCACAGGTTCCACAGACGTGCGGGACATTGATCCGCGGTCCGCGAGGACCGTCCGGTGATGGCACCGTGATGGCACAAACGGCGCCTTCCCGCACCCCACAAGACCCCTCCAGCCCACACGAAGGACCATCGCGAAGCCACGCTGACCTCGCCAAACCCACCACGGCCAACCTGAGCCCCACGATGGACGTGACTCTCCTAAAGCGGGTGCCGCAGGTTCGAATCCTGCCGGAGGCGCCGCGATCACCAGCAAACACAGGCCCCTGACCAGCACAAACGCCGATCAGGGGCTTTCCGCTATGTGCGGTTGTGTGCGGCTCGCTGCGAGCCTATGCGGGTGGCTGTGCCCAATGCGTCCCCACACTCCGCAGTGCGCACACAGGGGCGCTAGCTGGGACGTCGCGGAGGGGTCGGGCCAGATCGGAGATAGAGGATCACGAGCCCTACTATCTGTAGCGAGACCGTGACGACGTCGAAGGCGGGCGCTCCCAAGGCCACCAGAAGCGCGGACATCACACTCACCGCCGCCGGCGCCAAGAGCGCCGGCTCTTTCTCAGCGAGGGACACGAAAAGCATCCTTCCGTATGAGGCTGCGGCCGGGGGTATGGGCCTCAGAATTCCGCACCCCCCGGCCCGGTCGTGCAAGGTTGTGCTGCGTGATCAGCAATTGCTTCATGATGGCACCGTCGAACAGTTCTTTGGTGTAACTCAATCGAAGGTCGATGGCATCCGGCGTCTCGGACACGATGACGGTCAGGGGTAATCGAGTTTCTCGTACTCCTCTCCGTAGGCCGCCCGTAACTGGGCCTGCCATCCATTCTGGGCGATCCTCGGTCAGTGTTCGTAAATGGAAAGGGTGTCAAAGAGGCGGCCGCTGCCTTCGTGCAGGGACGAGATCTACGGTGGCGCGCCGTTGAGCTGGAGGAGTACACCGACCCGGGCGGCACCCCCGGGTCCGGCCGCGTCGGTCAGAGGGTGTCCAGTGCCTATCCAGTGCCTGTCCAGTGCAGCTGAATAGCTTGTACCGCAACGGATCACGTCACACCGGAAATGAAGGAAAGGAAGGGACATGCGACATCGTTTGTGGAGAGCTTGTTCCCGGATCGCAGTGGCGATTACCGCTAGTGTCGTGGCCTTCGCCGCGGGCGGAACTCTGACTGCCGCCAGCCCGGCCAGCGCCGCCAGCCCGTCGAGACCGCCGGTGATCGACGTCACCAACGGTCGGTTCAACGTCATCCTTTCGAACTCTCAGGTCGGGAGGCTGGCGGCCGCGGACAACGTTACGGCGTTCCACGGTTTCAGCACCTTCCAGAAACTCACGATTCAGTCGCAGGGCTTCGATCTCGAAGGACGTATTCGGGGCAAGCTTCGGAGCCACGACTTCAAGAGCTTGTGGAAGGTCTACAACCTTCCGTCATCGACCAGCTACAAGGTGTGGGGTGCCAGCTTCAAGAAGGACACCAGTCAGAGCGTCCTGAAGGAGGTCTTCCGCCGGGAGCAGCTGATCGAAGTCGATATCGACATCACGTTCAGAGTCAAAGCCGCCGCGTTGCACGGGGTGTCCACCCTGCGCATCGGGTTCGAGACGCTGAGGCTGCAGCTCGAGGGAACGACCAAGGACTTCACGGTTGTCAACCCGGAGTCGGGCGGCGCAAAGGACCAGGACGGTGACGACGTCCCGATCGACTTCGAGCCGATCTGACCGAGGCCTCCCGGTGGGTTCTGAGCTGACCTACCCGATGATGCGTTGACGACGGCGGCGATTGGTTCCGGGCAGGCACCGGCACCAGTCGCCGCCGAACCTCATTGGGGCCGGCCCGTGGCGCGTGAATGCGGACCGCCTTCCTTTTCACACTTATATTGACCGAGAGGGCTGACATGCCATCCACCACGAACACTCCGATATCGATCACCAGCCGGCAACCTGGTGTTCCTCGCATATCACTGGGTGCGGCACGGCGCGTTCTGAAGAGATTCGCCACGGCCACCATTTCAACAATGGCGGCCGCCGCAATGCTTCTGATCGGCGGCTCCAGCGCCGCACTCGCGGACGGCGCGCATTTCGTGCCGGAGGCTACCGATACCAGTTGGGATGGTACCGTCGCCACCGTTACGTTCCGTGAAGTGGATGTGGTGCTGCAGGCGGACGTGACCACGATCTCCGTCCAGGTGACCGCCGAGGTGGACGCCGCCTGCAGGCGAGGCGTTTCGATCCTTCACATTCACCGGTCGGCGACGGCCCTGGATGTGAAGGACTATCCGATCAGCGACGACGGCACCGTCGAAGGCGTCGCCAGTGTGCCGCTCAAGGTGATGGGGTTGAAGGTTTCCGGCTTCACGTGTGTGATAACGCACGTATCGATCACGGCTGTCCTCGAGGATTTCCGGACCGGCGCGACCCTGATCGACAAAACCGACCATCAACAGGTCCGAAAAAGCACCCGCTAGTGTCGTGCGTCAGGAATTCGTTGAAGATGTGAGGCAAGGTCGACGCCCGCGACCAGTGCGTCGCATCGGGCGGCGCCTACTCCAGCGCCGCGGAGATCACCGCCTCGACCTGCTCGTCGGTGATCTTCCGCGGGGCGCCGGGATGCAGATCGTCCACAGCCCGTCGAGCCGCCGTTCCAAAACCGCCTGCGCCACTTGTTCATCGTCTTCGGTCAGATGCCCAGCTCGGCGGCGCAGGATCGTCATCTGGCCCACCGCGATCCGGACCCCGGCCATCGCCAGGGTGGCCTCGAACGGTGACCTGACCAACGGACTGCCAACGTCCCAGCCAGCGTTTCGCCAGCCTCACCCCGGGCGACCCCGGACGGCCCCCAGACGTTCTACAGCATCGACCTGCTCACCGGATCGTCGAGCATGGTGGGTGTCTCCCCGCTGGACGTCACCGTCGTGGCGATCGTGCTCGACGCGAGCTGGCCCTCGACCTCTACCGGCGGTTCCAGGCCGGCCTGGGCGCGCGACTGCTCGTACCGGTTGCCGATCTCCTCGGCGAGGCGCAGCGCGGACAGGTGATGCCCCCGGGCCTCGGCGGGGCGGCCCATGGCCGCGGCGAGTTCCCCGAGGCTGTTCGCCACGCGCGCCTCGCCGGCCCGTTCCCTGACCCGCCGGAACAGCGCGAGCGCCTCGCTGAGGCGGTCGAGGGCCTGTTCATGCTCACCGCGCAACAGGTCGACGCCGCCCAGGCCGTCCAGTGCGTACGCCTCGCCGGCCGGCTCGGTCGCGCCGCGGAACAGGGTGAGAGCGTGCTCGTGGTGCTCGCCCGCCTCGTCGTACCGGCCGAGGGCGGACTCGACATGGCCGAGGTACACCAGCGCGTAGGCCTCGCCCACGGCGTCGCCGATATCCCGGCAGATGGCGACCGACGCGCGAAGGTCCTCCGCCGCGTCGGCGTACCGGCCCTGACGCAGCCGCACATGGCCGAGGTTGCCAAGGCCGCGCGCCTCGGTGCCCTTGGCGTCGGTGTGGCGGGCCAGGGCGATCGCCTCGGCGAGCATCCGCGCGGCCTCGGGATACCGACCCTGCCACTGGTAGACGTGCCCGAGATTGCCGAGCGCGCGCACCCGGGCAAGGTCATCCCCGACCTCGTACGCGAGTTCCAGCGCCCGCTGCAGCTCGGCGCTGGCCTCGGCGTACCGGCCCTGCTGGATGGCGACGATCCCGAGGTTGATCCGCAGCTGTGCAGCGCTGCGGTAATCGGGCACGCTCTCGGCGGCCCGCAACGCGTGCTCGTGCAGGGTGACGGCGTCGGCGTAGTGGCCGCCGCTTTCCAGATAACGCAGAAGCACCAGGGCGAGCTGCACCGGGTACCAGGCCTGCCCGTGCTCCGCCGCGTGCACCGCGGTGGCCACGAGGTTGGCGCGCTCGGCGTCCAGCCAGGCCAGCGCCGTGCTGTCATGCAGCGTGGGCAACGCGCCCGCGGGACGCGGCACCCGGGGCCGCCGGTCTCGCTCGGCGGGATACAACACGTCCATCGCCGTGGCCGCGGTGTGCAGATAGAACTCCAGGACGCGGCGCGGCAGGTCGACCTCGCCGTTCCGGACGGCCAGATCCTTGGCGTACGCCCGGAGCAGGTCGTGCATGCCGTACCGATCCCCGTTGCGCTGCACCTGATGCCTGCCGGCGAGCAGCTCCAGGCTTTCACGTGCCGTCGCCTCCTCGCCGCCGAGGAGGGCGGACGCCCCGAAGCCGTCCACATCAGTACCGGGATGCAGCCCCAGCAGCCGGAACATGCGGGCCGCGCCGGGCGGCAGGTCCCGGTACGACCAGGAGAACACGACGCCGATGTCGGAGTGCGGATCCCCGGTGGACAACAGGTCCAGCCGCCTCCGGTGATCGGCGAGCTCGCCCACCACCTCGGCGAGGGCCACCGGTGCCCTCCGGTGCACCAGCTCCGCCGCGATCCGCACTGCGAGCGGCAGCCTGGCGCACTGTGTCACCAGCGCCTCGGCCGCGCTGGTCTCCGCGGTCGCCCACTCGCCCACCAGTCGCCGCAGCAGCGCCAGCGCATCCTCCCGGCGCAGGACGTCGAGGTCCAGTCGGCGCGCACCGTGCCGCACGACCAGGCCGGGCAGGCTGTCGCGGCTGGTCACCAGCACGACGCTGCCGGCCGACCCGGGCAGCAGCGGCCGGATCTGGTCGACCGAGGCGGCGTTGTCCAGCAGGATCAGCATGCGACGCCCGTCGAGCAGGCTGCGGTACCGGGCGGCGCGCTCCTCGACGTCGCCCGGCACCTGCTCGCCCGGCAGGCCGAGTGAGCGCAGGAACCTGGCCAGGGCGGCGCTGGGGGACACCGGCTGCTCCCGGTCGTAGCCGCGCAGGTCGATGTAGAGCTGACCGTCCGGGAAGCGGTCGCGGGCGCGGTGCGCCCACCGGGTGGCGAGAGCGGTCTTGCCGACGCCCGCGGTGCCGGACACGACGGCGATGACAATCGTGTCCGGTTCCGGCGCGGTGGTCAGCCGGTCGAGCTCGCCGAGCTCGTACGCCCGTCCGATGAAAACCGGAACGTCTGCCAGCAACTCGGCGGGCACCGTCCGGTCGACCGCGATGGGCGGCCCGGTCAGCACGGGTGCCCGCGAATCCTCGTCCAGGATCTCCTGGTACGCGGCGGTCAGCTCCGGCCCCGGGGCGACGCCGAGCTCGTCGGCCAGCTGGCGCCGCACCGCATGATAGGTGGTGAACGCCTGTGCCCTGAGGCCGGCGGCGGCGTACGCGCGGACGAGCCGAGCCTGCCCCAGCTCGTCCAGCGGGTCGGCCGCTGCGACTTCCTCGAATGCGCTGATCGCCCGGTCCACCGCCCCGGTCGCCAGCATGGCGGCGCCGTACCGGCCCAGCGCCGCCCGATGCTCCGCCACGATCGACAGCACCCGCGGGTGCTCGGCCAGCAGGGGGAGGTCGGCGAAGGGCCGGCCCTGCCACAGCGCCAGCGCCTCGGTCAGGGCCGCCACCTCCCCGCCGTCGGCGGCGTTGCGGACGAGGCGGCGGAAGCGCATGATGTCGATCTGGTCCGCGGGGACGCCGAGGCGGTAGCTGTCGCCCAGATAAGGCAGCACCTCGCTGCGGGAGCGCGGCGCCCGCCCGGGTTCCAGCAGCCGGCGGAGCCGCTTCACGTGCGTCTGGAGGACGTTGACGGCGCTGGCCGGTGGCTGATCGCCCCACAAGGCGTCGATCAGGCTGGCCAGTCCGACCGGCTGCCCGCCGGCCAGCACGAGCAGGCCCAGCACGGCGCGTTGGGCGGGCGGCCCGAGCAGGAGCGGCTCGTCGTGGAGCCAGGCGCGCATCGGCCCGAGCACCTGGATCCGCAGTGTCAAGCTCGCGTCCACTTCCGGTCCAATCGGTTGTCAAGAATCGCTCGGCGATAGCTTATCGATCAGATCCGGTACAAGCGACAGCGAGGAGCCGCATATGTCACAAATCGGACGGATGGTGCTGGGAGTGGCGCTGACGGTGACGGGCATCGCCGGGCCTGCCGGAATCGCCCGAGCCGACGCCCCCGCGGCGTGCGAGGTGCGCTACAAGCCGTCTCCGTACACCGGCGGGTTCACCGCCGCGATCACGGTGCGGAACATCGGTACGGAAGCCATCAACGGCTGGACCCTCAGGTTCCCGCTGGACACGAGCGCGACGGTCGTCGAATTCTGGAGCGGCGACCTGCTGTCGGCCAGCGGCGTGGTCGCCGCGCGCGACAGGCAGTGGAACGCCGTGGTCCGGCCCGGCGGCTCGATCGACATCGGCTTCCGCGCCGTCGGCACGAGCGGCGCACCGTCCCAATTCACCGTCAACGACCTCCCATGTCAGGTAGCACCCTGATCTTCTGCCCACAGTGATTCGCTCAGCCGAGAGGGCAGGGCTCGGTACGCCGTACTCCATTGCGGCGAAAAACTCGCCTATTGGGTCTGATTGTTCTCGTCTTTCTTGGCCAGCGTGGGGCTTTGGTGTTGGGAGCGGCGAGAGGAGGGAGCTGCCGCGAATGCGTCAGGTGAAGGTGACGATGAAGCAGCCTGTGTCCTGTCCGGTGCTTGCTTCCAGCTTCCAACGGCCTGGCGCGGGGATCGGGGTGTCCGTTGGGTAGAAGCTGCGGCCGTCTGCGCCATGCGCCACCGTCGGCTGATGGAGGGTCCGAGTGATGCGGGTGCCGGAGAGCCGGGTGAGGTGAACGGTCAGGCGTGGGCCAGTCCAGGGTTTGCTGGAGGCGTGGAGCGGGGTCCAGTAGATTTTCACTCGGGCGTCGCCTTGGTTGGTGCCCTGGTCAGAGAATTGGATCCGTGCGGCATGAAAGTTTCCCGCCACGATTCCACCTGATCGCACATCGCGCCTTTCTTTGACGTCTACGCACGTCCCTTCCGGGCTTCCTGAAACACCGTTGAACGCCTGGATCTGGAGTACCGGCGGCGTTGTCGCTTGTACGGACTGTTCTGGCGAGGCGGGTGGCTTCCGCTCGGCGTTCGGTCGGTCACCCGCGCAACCCGAGGCCGCGCCGGTGCCGACTATTGTCACCTCATATGAGTGCTGTCAGCACCTGCCCACGCGACGGGAACACACGCAGAACCTGCCGTTCTGGGTGTAGTCGCAGCATGTGTACAGCTCGGTACCCGATCCGGCGGGGCAGGCGGTCCAGCAGTTGCCAGAGGTGCCGGGGCAGGCGCCATTGCGCTTGCTGCAGCCTGAGCAGCCGCAGCAGGTACATCCGGAACAGCCGCCGGGGCCGGAGCAGGGGTAGGGGGCTCGCAGCGCTGCGGCTTTGCGGCCTGTGGGAACCAGACCTGGGTCGCACCGGCCGTGAGGGCGCCGCCCACGGCGGCGAGGAACCGGTTGCGGGGGAACAGGACGCGGGTCAGCCGCCGCTCGCTCGCGGGCAGGGGCAGGCGGCCGGGCGTCCGGGGATCCACAGGGCTCGTGGGCAACCAGCCCAAGGCGTTGGCACGGTCCGTGTCGGAGGAGGCGGCCAGGTACGAGACTGACGCCATGGCGGAGAATGCGACTACCTCCTCCGGAAGCACCCTGGACCGGGGCCGCTGACCCGGCGCAGCTCTGCCGCGCACGGTGCGCCGGAGTTCGGCCGCGGCCCCGACAGCGAGGCGGTCGTGATGGAGCAGGCCAGACCACATATCCTGGCGCAATCCCACGTAGCGAACAAGCGACAGCACTTTTTCTTCAGACGGAGCCTGTCCAGATACGTACGAAAGGCTTCGAATTATGCGGCGATACATTCTCACCGGTACCCCGGGCGCGGGCAAGACATCCATCCTCCGGTGCCTGGCTGATCTTGGCTACGGGGTCGTCGAAGAGGCGGCGACGGCGCTCATCGCACAAGCGCAGGCGCAGGGCGAAGACGAGCCATGGACGCGGCCGTCCTTCATCGAAGAGATCGTCGCTCTGCAGCGCCGGCGACAGTTGGAAGCCTCCACGCGGGACTCTATCCAGGTGTTCGACCGGTCACCGGTCTGCACTCATGCGCTCGCCACCTACCTGGGGCGGCCGACGTCCCCGGCGCTGGAAGCCGAGCTCGAACGGATCGACTCCGATGGGATTTACGAACGGCAGGTGCTCTTCGTCCGCAATCTTGGATTCTGCGAGCCCACCCAGGCCCGGCGGATCAGTTTCCAGGAGTCACTAGTATTCGAACGGATTCACGAACAGAGCTATCGAGCGTTCGGCTACGAGCTCATCGACATCCCGGCCGGAGATCTGGCCCAACGCGTCGCCGCAGTCCGCTCAATACTCTCGTGAGAACTTCATGAGCACCGGCGGTCGTGCTTCTCCAGAGACTTTGCTGCTTCAGGAGCCTCTTGGCTGCGTCCTGGGTTCGTTGGGACGCTGCGGCCGAGGTTGCAGCGATCACGCGGAGCTGGTCGGTGAACAGCTCCGAGCCCGCTCTGGCCCGACGGCGTGGTCTTCTTCTGCAGGGACCTGCACCATGGGTCTGTGCGTCGGCGGTGGGAAGTATGGGGCACGCCCCGCCGGTCGGGGGCATCGTCAAGGTCAGCTCGATCGCTGGGACACGTCCGGCGGAGGCGTGCGTGTCGGCTGGGCGCCTGCCGGTCCTGGCTGGTGGGTGCGACGGTCTCTCGCCGCACCCACCGGCCGGCCGGAGCGGCGGTTATCCAGTGGTGGCCACCAACGGGCGTTCCGTTTTCTTGTTGCGTGGGTCGCTGAACCCGGTCATACCTGGGACGAGCAGCGTAGCCAGAGCACTGCCTATGACCAGGAGGCCCGCGGTGGTGAGCACGCTTTGGGCGCCGGCGGCGTCCACCATGGGCGGGATGAGCGCGAAGCCGACCGGGCTCATCCCGTAGGAGACGAGGAAGTCCAGCGACGAGACCCGCGCCTGTAGGTGGCCGGGCACTTCGCGCTGGATGGCGGTGAACCAGGGAATGTTGAAGACCTCGATCCCGATCCCGCCGATGGCGCAGGCGGCGATGATGATCCAGCTGTGCGAGGCGTAGGTGAGGGAGAGCGGGACGAGCCCGTAGCTCCCCAGCATGATCATGGCGGGGATTCCGACGCGTCGTGGCCTCCACCGGCTCATCAGCATCGCGCCCGCGACCGCTCCGGCCGAGTAGGCGCCGAGGGCGAGGCCGATGAGCGCGGTGGAGCCGAACTTCTCCTGGCTCACCACGGGCAGCATCACGTACTTGGCGGCCTCGCCGAGGGCGAGCCAGGCGATCAGCGCGGCGAGCCCGGCGAGGAACCAGCGGTGGCGGCGCGCCTCGTCCAGGCCCTGGCGGAACTCGGTGAGCATGCCGGTGCTCGCGTCCGGCCGTGGTGCCGTCGAGTCCTTCGCCGGAACGGCGGCGGCGAGCAGCGCGGAGCCGAACCACAACGCGGCCGCCGCCGTGAGGCTGACGCCGCGGCCGAACCCGGCGTACAGCGCCACCGCCGCCGTGGGACCGCCGACCAGCCAGATCCGCAGGCTGAGGGTGGTGGCGGCGTTGGCCTCCTGAAGCCGGTCCTTTCCGACGTGGTCGGCGACGAGGGCCTGGTAGGCGCTGCGGAAGGTGCCCTCGCCCGCGCCCGCGCAGCCGATCGCGACGCAGACGGCCAGGATGGGAAGGCCGCCGGCGAGGCCGACGACCGCGGTCGCGGCGCCCCGGACGGCACTGGAGATCGCCAGTACCCGCGTGCGCGGGTAGCGGTCGGCGACGACCCCGCCCGGCAGGGACCCGGCGACGAACCCGAGTGTCCGCGCGCCGAGGACCAGGCCGAGCGCGGACAGGCCGTGCGGCCCGTCCAGGACGGCGAGCGTCAGCGCCGTCGGCATGATCCCGGTCGCCGCGGCCGAGGCGGAGTAGCTCAGCCACAGGCGCCGGAACGGGCGTTCACGGAGAAGCGTCAGCATCGCTTCACCGCCATTCCGAGCGGGCCAGCACGAGCGTGGGAGAGCCGAGTTCGGCGGCCAGGCCCGGCAGGTAGTTCGCGCATTCCTCGGCCGGACGGGTGGAGTGCGGGACGAGCAGCCGCGCGCGTTCTCGGAGATCTTCGGGGGCGGCTGCGGCGCTGAGGCCGTTGGCCTTCAACCAGTCGTCGTTGAAGGCCGTGGCCAGGTAGCGCTCGCCGCGATCCGCGGCGAGGAAGGCCACCTGCTGTTTCGGCTTGCCCCGCATGGCCTTGGCGAGCGCGACGGTCAGGGCCGCGCCGGTCGACACGCCGGCGAGCAGCCCCTCGGAACGCACCAGCGTGCGGCATGCCTGGAAGGCGTCCTGGTCGGTGACCTTGTAGACAGCGTCCAGCAGCGAGAGGTCCGGCAGGTTGGACGGCGTCCAGCTCAGTCCGACCCCCGGGGTCAGGTACGCGTGCGGTTCACCGCCGAAGACGGTGGAGCCGTGCACGTCGACGCCGATCACCTCGACCCGCGGCGCGTGTTCCTTGACCGCCCGGGCGATGCCGCCGAGCTGGCCTCCGGTGGAGACCGTGCAGACGACCGCGGTCAGGTTGCGGGTCTGCGCGAGCAGCTCACGGGCGGTGGCGTCGTAGTGCGCCTGGCTGTTGAGCGGGTTGAAGCACTGGTCCGGACGGAAGGAGCCCGGGGTCTCGCGGTGCAGCCGGTTGGCCAGTTCGATGCGCGTCTTGTGGTAGGAGCCGGAGTCGTCGGGCTCGTCCACGACGATGATCTCCGCGCCGAACGCCTCCAGCAGGCCGCGGTTGGTGGGGGTGATCTTCGGGTCCACGACGGCCACCACCCGGTAGCCGCGGGACGCGCCGATCATCGCGAGCGCGATCGAGAAGTTCCCCGAGGAGGACTCGATGAGCGTGCCGCCCGGGCGCAGCAGGCCGGTCCGTTCGGCGTGCTCGACGATGTACCAGGCGGGCCGGTCCTTGAGGCTGCCGGCGGGATTGGCGTTCTCGAGCTTGACGACGAGTCTCGCCTCGCCGGGGGTCGTGAGATTACGCAGACCCACCACGGGCGTTCCGCCGATGACATCCAGGATTTGTGGCAGGCGGACACGGCGTGTCGACTTCATGGGTGACGGTCCTTATCAGTCGCGAAGCATGGCATGGGCATGTACGCGCCGACTTCTGGGGTCGGCGCACGCGACTGATCAGGTTCGGAGAATGCAAAGTGCGGTCAGGGCGCTGGCACCGGTGCGGTATCCCGCCAGGCCGAAGCCGTTTAATGGCTCGCCTGACAAGGGTGGAACGCCCCTGTACGGGTTCAGTTCCACGGCGGCCGGAAGGACATCTGCCACAGGTGCGGACGCGAGGACGAGTGAACCTGCCGCCTGCGAGTCGGGCATCACCCCGTGCGGCGGATCCACATGACACGGCTCTACGTCCGCCGCCACCTCGGATGATGGGCCGGCCACCGTGCTGACCAACGTCTCTGGACGATCCGCGGCGCTGGATACCACATGCTGGCCGTGGCAGTGCCCCAAAGGCACGCACGGCGAGCCGTAGGCGAGGAAGACAACGACGACCAGCAAGCCGAACAGGCGCCCGTCGAGACGCCCGCGACTTCGCCCAGGTCGTGTCGCGCGTTCCACAATCCCGTGATGCTAGCCTCAGCGCTCTATTTCATTCCAGCGAGTCAGGGAGAGCAATTTTCAATGTTTATTAAAGCCGCCCAGAAGGTGCACTGAGGATGTCTCTTTAGGTATACTTACAGATCATCTTCTGAGCCGTGCATTGAGCGGAGATTCTCAATCTCCCCGCAACCGGCATCATCCGGCCACCCGAAGCCGCGCCCCGTTGACCGGCGCCATCGCACGTCCGGCCATCGCACGCAGGAGCCGCTCTTCGCCGCCGAAGTGGTCGGACCGCGGCCACGTTCGCGGCCCCGCCTTCCCCCGAGGATCGACCCGGGCCGGGAGCTACCACCTTCCCGGCGACAGAGGTACGGCTTGAACCGGCCACCAGCCGGTGGGGACAACGCCCGTTCTGCGTGGTTCTCTACGAATGCCCCGTGATCGGGGGCGGATTCAAGCCTTGGGAGTCACGTGAACACGACCGAAACTCGGGCGCCGGAAACCTCGGTGGACACCGCTCAGCGGACCGCCAGAATCGCCGGTGTCTGGTTCATCCTCACCTTCGCCTTCTCGATCCCGGCGGTGTTGCTGTACGACCCGGTGCTCAACGACGCGAACTACATCCTGGGAGAGGGCGCGGACACCCGGGTGCGGCTTGGAGCGCTCCTTGAGATTCTGACCGCCGTGGCGAACGTCGCCACCGCGGTCGTGCTGTTCCCGATCCTGAAACGGCAGAGCGAGAGCATCGCCCTCGGCTACGTCGGCCTGCGAATCCTCGAATCGACCGTCATCGTGATCGGGGTCGTCAGCGTTCTCGCCGTCGTGGCGTTGCGGCAGGATCTGGCGGGCGACGGCGGCGCCGACGCCGCTCTGATCGGCCAGTCACTGGTGGCGCTGAAGGACCAGACGTTCCTGCTCGGCCCCGCCTTCTGCGCGGGCCTGGGCAACGGGCTGCTCCTCGGCTACCTGATGTACCGGTCGGGCCTGATGCCGCGCCCGCTGGCGCTCATCGGGCTCGTCGGAGGGCCCATCGCCTGCGTCACCGCGACCGCCGTCCTGTTCGACGCCTACGAACAGGAGTCCCCGGTGAACTTCCTGTTCACGGCACCAGAAATCGTCTGGGAATTGTCGTTGGGCGTCTGGCTCATCACCAAGGGCTTCCGCCCCGTCCCCCTCATCACGGAAACGGCGACCAAGACCATACGGCCGTAGCCCGGTGAGGCGCCCAAGCGAACACGCCTCGCTCCGGTAAACCCCGACCTACCCGGCCGTAGGGCTGAGCGGGCCTTTGGGTGAGTGTGCCTGGACGAGTTGGGCGAGGTGGACGGCGGCGTCGTTGAGGGGGGTGTCGTCACCGGTGACGCGGCTCAGCAGCTCGGCGCCCTCCAGGATCGCGATGATCGTCCCCGCGAGGGACCGGGCCGTGGGCGGGGCCATGCCACAGCTCTCCAGCTTGGCCGCGACCATGCTCTGCCAATGCGCCAGGGCCTCGATGGCGGCCTGCTGGATGCCGGGGACGCGTCCGACGGTCTCCAGCGCGGTGACGGCGACGGGGCAACCATCGGTCCAGTCGGATTCCCTGAGCGTGCCGGCCTGGATGACGGCGCAGGCGGCGACGGCCTCGGCGGGGTCGGGGCTGGACGACAGACCGCGCTCGAGTATCCGGCTGAACTCCTCCGCGCCGTACCGCATCGCCTCGATGGCGAGTTGCTGCTTGCCGTCGGGAAAGAAGTGGTAGACCGAGCTCACCGAGGCTCCGGCCGCCTGGGCGATGGGCTTGACCGAGGCGCCTTCGTACCCCTGGCGCTGCAGCAGTGCCGCGGCGGCCTGGACGATGCGGTCACGGGTGTCGCTGTCGGCGGGCGAGCGTTCGGCTCTCATGCGTCCCACTCTACTGGTTGGAACGTTCTTTCTAATGTTGCTAGTCTCTGGATCGAACGTTCCAACCAGGATGGGTGCACAGATGACAGAGACAGTGGCTTCATGGGCGGGGCACCCTGGATACGGGCGCATGTTCGCCCCCGGAAAGCTGACGGTGGGCCTGTTCCTACCGCTGTGGCCCTATGCGGGTGACATGGCCGCGATGCGCGGTCAGAGCGCCGTGGTGGAGGAGGCCGAGCGGTTCGGTTTCGCGGGGGCGTGGGTACGGGACGTCCCCCTCGCCGATCCCGGCTTCGGTGACGTGGGCCAGGTGTACGACCCCTGGTCGGCGCTGACCTGGCTGGCGGCGCGCACGTCGCGGATCTCGCTCGCGGCGGGCAGCGTCATCTTCACGCTGCGCCACCCCATCGACCTGGCGAAGCAGGCGGCCTCCCTGGACCATCTCAGCGGCGGGCGGCTGGTGCTCGGTGTCGCCTCGGGCGATCGTCCGGTGGAGTTCCCGGCCTACGGCGTCGACTACGAGAGGCGCGGCGCGCGGTACCGGGAGACGGTCGACGCCTTCCGCGGGCTGCTGGAGCCGAGGCCGGAAGGAGGCGTGGACCTGCTCCCCAAGCCGACGCACGGACGCGTCCCGCTGCTGGTCACCGGGTCGTCGCAGCAGTCGCCCGAGTGGATCGCCGAGAACGCCGACGGCTGGCTCGTCTACCCGGGTCCGACCTCGTCCGAGGACGGGCCCCGCGCCCTCGGCCGAAAGATCGCCAAATGGCGCGGACTCGTGCCCGGCCAGGAGTTCCGCCCGGTCGCCACCAACGAGTGGATCGACCTCATGGAGGACCCGGCACACCCGCCGACACCGCTGCGCGGGGGTTTCGTGCTGCGCACCGGCACACGGGGGCTTCTCGAACTCCTGAACCGCTGGCGGGACGAGGGCGTCAACCACGCCGCCCTCGGCGTCCAGCACGGACGGCGCCCGGCGGCCGAGGTGGTGGCGCAGCTCGGCGAGGAGGTCGTGCCCCACTTCCCGGCGCTGTCGGCCCCCTCGCCGCTGGAGCCCGCGTGGTGAGCGCCGACGGGTTCCGGGACGTCATGCGCCGCTGGGCGTCCGGCGTCGCCGTGATCACCATGGCGGGCCCCGACGGCCCCCACGGGATGACGGTCAACGCCCTGCTCTCGGTGTCGCTGAACCCGCCCACACTGCTGATCGTCCTCGCCCGGAACGGCCGTACCCACGGCATCCTGGAGCGGACGGGCCGGTTCACGGTGAACATCCTGTCCGCCGACCAGCGGCCCCTCGCCGATCACTTCACCAAGCGCCGCCAGCCGGGCGAAGCGGAGTTCGAAGGGCTCGGCTGGCACCCCTCCCCCGGCGGCGCCCCGGTGCTGGACGGCGGCCTCGCGAGTCTGGACTGCCTGGTGACCGAGCAGACATTCGTCGCCGATCACGCACTGCTCATCGCCACCGTGACGCACACCCGCCTGCCGTCCGCCGAAGGGAGCCCACTGGTCTACGCGGGCCGCCGCTACCACGCCCTCCCACACTGGTGACCGAACACGCGGTGCTCCGAGACGGTGCGGACGACGGGGTGGGCGATAGGCGTAGGTTGGCTAGTTCTTCTCTGTGGTGGGTTGGGGTGCCTAGGAAGAGGTCGGGTGGTGGGTGCGGCGTTGCGGCGGGCGGCCGCTGGAGCACCACGGGATCGTTTGGTCCATGAGGCGCGCACCCACTGGGCGATGACGTCCACGAAGCCGATCTTCTATGAAGGGGGTCTTTAGGACGTCATTTCCTTCAGGATTGTGTGGAGTTCTCGGAGGGACGTTGTTCCGCCCTCGGACACGTGTACCGCGGAGAGGTTGAGGGCGATCTCGTCGGCGCCCGCCTCGGCGTAGGCGTGGAGGCGGTCGCGGATTTCGGGGAGCCGTCCGCCGACGAAGGCGCCGGTCTTGATCAATGCCCTTGCGGCGGAGGGCAGGTCGGACGTGTCGACGTCGATGCCGCATCGGCGCAGCATCGCGGCGTAGTGCGGGAGGCGCAGGTGTCCGGAGTGGGCGGCGGCGACCATGGCGGGGAGGTCCCGGCCGTCCTCGGCGAGGGCCACCGGCACCAGGGACACCAGCCTGGGCGTGGGACGTCCGGCCGCCTCGGCGCCTTCGCGGAGCGCGGGGACGATCACGTCCCTGAGGTAGTCGGCGGGGGCCAGCCAGGTGATGGCCACGTCGGCGCACTCCCCCGCGACCCGCGCCATGGCCGGTCGGAGGACGCCGGCGCCGACCTCGACCGGTGGGCCGGGGACGGGCTTCAGCGCGAAGCGGCAGGAGAAGTGGTCGCCCCGATGCTCGACCGGCTTGCCGGTCAGGGCTTCGCGGACGATGGTCAGGTACTCGCGTGTGGCGGTCAGCGGGCTCCGGTAGGGGGCGCCGAGCAGTGCGCGCTGCAGGATCTCCGCGCCCGGGCCGTAGCCCGCGACGACAGGGTGTCCCATGGTCACCGCGAGCGCCTGGGCGTGCGCCGCCGCGGCGGCGGGGTGGCGGTGCGGCATGAGCAGGACGCCCGTCCCGGCCGGGACGCGGAAGCCCGACGCGGCTGCGAACGTGAAGCTCTGGTGGGGGTCGCCGATCTCCGACTGGCCCTGCCACAGCCGGTGCGCCTCGCTGAACTGGGTCAGCGCGGCGTACGGCAGGATCTGCTCGGCGCGTGTGGGCGTGAACGGCATCATGATCGAGTACGTGGTCATGTGCGGCCTCCTGGGTCCGGTGTATCGGGGAGGGCGGCCTTCAGCCGGGGCAGGAGGAGCGCCAGGGTCCACAGGAGCCCGGCGAAGACCAGCAGGCCGGCGCCTGCGGACAGCCGGTCGAGCAGCAACCCGGCCATGGCTGGGCCGAGCGCCGCCGCGAACTGGGTGAGGTTGAAGACGCTGTTCACGCGTCCTTGAAGGCCGTCCGGTGTGCGCAGCAGGCGGGTCGTGGTCAGCACGCTCCCGGCGACGGACATCACCGCCAGGGCCAGCGCGAGCAGGACGGCCAGAACGATCCGGTCGTGGGTCGCGGCCATCGCGAGCACCAGGCAGCCGGTGGCCGCGGTCGCGCCGACGACGAGCCGGACGGGCGGGAGCCGGTGCCCGGCGACCGGGGCGAGCAAGGTCCCCGCGAGGGCTCCGCCGGTGGCGGCGGACACGATGAGCCCGACCGACAGGCCGCCCGCGCCGCGCTGCGCGCTGACCATGATGACGAGCAGGAGGACGCCCTGGAGGATCAGGCCGAGCGCCACTGTGGCCAGCAGGCAGGTCCGCAGCAGCCGTTCCCTCCAGACGAACCGGAATCCGGCGGTGAGGTCGCTCAGGAATCGGGATCTGACGTCCGGCGCGGGGCCCGCGGAGTCGCCGCGCAGGGAGCCGCGCACCGCGAACACGCACACCCCGGAGATGACGAACGAGCCCGCGTCGAACCAGAACGGGGCGCTGGGCGAGACGCTGAACAGGAACCCGCCGGCGACCGGGCCGATCAGGTTCGCGGCCTGGATTCGTCCCAGCGTCACCGACACCGCCGCGGACAGGCGTTCCTCGGGGACGATCCTGCGGAGCGAGGCGAGGACAGCCGCGGTGGCGGGTGCGCCCAGGAATCCCAGGACGACGCCCGCGCCCAGCAGGATCCAGAGCGGCGGGCGGCCGTCGCCGAGCGCCGCGACGGCCAGCGCGGCACTGGCCAGGGCCCGTCCCGCCTCGCAGATCACCAGGACGGTGCCCCGGTCGAACCGGTCCACGATCGGGCCGGCCGGGACGCAGGCGAGCCCCACGGACGCCGCCCAGACCGCCTCGACCGCGCCGACCCACAGCGTCGACCCGGTCGAGTGCAGCACCACCAGCGGCAGCACCATGCCCGTCGCGGCCGTGCCGAGCTGCGACAGTCCGTTCCCGGCCGACAGGATCAGGAAGTCGCGGTTGCGGGTCAGCCGCCCGTCCGCGCGCTTCGACGTCGGCGGCGAGGTCAACGGGACGCGCCCGCCGTCAGCGCCGGCAGCGGAACGCCGCCGCCGTGCCCGAGCGCGCCGTGGACGGCGAGGAGCACGCCCGCCGTCCCGGTGCCGAGGTCCATGGACAGCCGGTTGAGGTCGCCGGACGGAAAGGCGAGATGCCGGTGATAACGGACGGCGTGCCAGCCGAGACGGCGCAGGTGCATGTCGATCGCGGGGTCCTCGTCCGCGCCGGGCAGCCGCGCCAGGACGGCCAGGACTCCCGACCGTCCGTCAAGGAGCCCCGCGGACAGCATCAGGTCCGTCGCCAGCCCGGCGCGGACGGCGTCGAGAACGCGCCGGTAATGGTCGTCCTCGCGGTGGGCGAGGAATTCCCGCAGCGCGATCGCGATGCCGGCGCTTCCCCGCATGAGGCTCAGCTGCCAGTCGGTCCCGCCGGTCTCGCCCTGGACCTGGAGGCACCCATCGGCCGGGACGGCGCAGTGGGCGATGTCCCTGGCCAGCGCGGTCGAGGCGGCGTCGAGGCAGCGCCCCTGCCCGGTCAGCCCGTACAGCCGGACGAGCAGCAGCGCGACACCCGACCAGCCGTGCATGAGGCCGGGACGGGTCACCGGGGCGACGTCGCCCACCTCCCCGTCGACCAGGCGGATCAGCCGGTCGGCGATCCTGGCCGCCTTGTCCGCCAGGCCGTCGCCGCCGAGCCCGGCGCTGAGGTGCAGCAGGCCGAGGCCGATCCCGGCGAGACCGCCGAACAGGCCCACCGCGCTCCCCCGCAGGTCGAGGCCGGCCAACCGGCTCAGCACGGCGCGGGCGTCGTCGGGCCGTCCGAGCTCGGCGAGGACGCACGCGATCCCGGTCAGCCCGTCGCAGAGCCCGGCGCGGGGCGGGTCGACGCGGCCGCTCGCCCGCACCAGCCAGTCGACGTGCTCGCCGAACTCCGGGTAGCCGGTTCGCCGCGTGGCGTGCAGCGCGTGGAGGACGCCCGCCGCGCCGAAGGCGATGGTGGCGCCCTGCCCCTCGAACTGGCGGGGGTCTCCGGGGAAGAGCCGGTCCGTGCGCTCCGGGGTCGCGGTGCGGATGATCGCGTCGCGCATCGCGTCCAGGATTGTGGGCCATTCCGCCGAGTTCCGGTCGCGGGGCCAGGACGGGGCGTCCTCCCGGTCACGGGCCGCCGTCCCGGATGCGGAGTTCGGGGGTGGGGCGAGGCGTTCTCGAAGGCGGCGGCCGAAGCCGTCGGGCAGGGGGAACAGGTCCTCGGCCGCGTCCACCAGGACCCCGATCTTGGCCCGGTCGAGCCGGACGAGCTGGGTGATGGGAAGGAACAGGGCCAGCCGCAGGCAGTGCAGGGCGTAGTGGTCGGGGTCGAATCCCGACCGTGCCCAGGACGCGGCGAAACCCGCGGTGGCCAGGCCCGACGCGGGGTCGTCCGAGACCTCGTGCGCCGTCTCGAAGTCGACCAGGCACACCCGGCCGTCCGGGCGGACGATCACGTTCCCCGGCTGGAGGTCGCCGAAGACGATCCCCCTGGCGTGCAGTTCGTCCAGCGCCGAGCCGACGCGGTCCAGGACGTCCAGCGCCCAGCGCGCGTACTCGGCGCGGCCCGCCGCCGTGTTCCCCGGACGGCGCAGCGGATGGCGCCGGGCGACGGCGTCCTGAAGGGACTCGCCCTCGATGAACTCCTCGACGACGAAATGGTGCTCCCAATGCACGCGATGGGCGATCACCCTGGGGACGACCTCGACGCCTTCCAGCCGTCGCAGGACGTCCCGCGCGCGCAGCAGGCGGGTGACCGCGTCGTCGCCCGCGTCGTCCAGCCCGGCGTGCGGCCGCGCCTCGCGGAGCACCACCGTCCGGCCGGTCTCGCGTTCCGTCGCGCGGTAGACGCCGCCCGCGTTCGACAGGCGCAGCGCCTTCTCGACCTTGTAGGGGAGCGGCTCGGCGGCTCCCGCGCGCCTGGCCTCGATCCGCTTCTCGATGAACGGGGGGACCGGCGCCCAGGGCGGCACCCGGAACACGGGCCCGCGAAGGTCGGGTGTCAGGCGTCCGGACGGGCCGCGCACGGCGGGCACGTGCTCCCCCTCGGCCGACAGGCACGTCAGGTGCTTGAACGCGCCGTACCGGACGTAGAGCGGGCCGTCGTCCCAGCGCAGGTCGCTCAGCACGTACGGGCCCTCGACACCGGCGAGCAGCTCGGAGAGGCCGGTCAGGACCGCTTCGAGACGCTCCTCCGGTGGATAGACGGTGATCAGCTTCCCGCTGGACCCGCGGGCCGCCACCTTGCTGTTGGCGATCTCCATGATCTGCCTGCTGCGCAGGAACTTCAGGCTCAGGTCGCGGGGCAGGCAGTAGCCGCAGACCACGTCGATCACGCGGGCCGCGTCGGCCGGGACGGCCGAGACGTGGATCTTCCAGCCCTGGTCCGGCATGGCCATGCCCGGCTTGGCCAGCTGCGACCAGCCGCCGCGCTCCACCCGCGTCCATCCGGACGGGACGCGCGGCCGGAACCTGGTCGCGCCGTCGTCGAGGTTCTCCACCGTGTCGGCGAACAACGGGTCCGCCGCCAGGAACGCTTCGGCCAGCATTTCCCCTCCGAGTCGATTGGCCGGTGCTGGCCGGTGCCGGCCGGTCGCGCTCAACGCGCCGGCCGGCACCGGGGTCGGCATCTGGCTTCTGGGGTCAGAAGGCCGTGTTGCTCGACGTGTAGCTGTAACAAACGGACGGCAGGAAGACGGTGTCCTCCTCCATCTCCTGCAGCGCGAGGATCTGCTCCACGGTTCTCACCTCCCTCCCTCGGTCGTGTCGGTCATGGCCGTCCGCGGATCGAGGAGAGGCAGAAGCCCCGTGCGCTCCCCGAACGCGGCGTTGAGGGCGAGCAGTACGCCCGCTGATCCGGTCGCCAGGTCCATGGCCAGCCGGCGCATGCGGAACCCGGGGAAGACCAGGTGCCCGCGGTGCCGCCGGGCGTGCCAGGCGAGCCGCCGGGCCTGGTCGGCGATGGCCGGGCGGTCCTCGGCGAAGCCGAGCCCGGCGAGCGTCGCGACCATCCCGGCCCGGCCGCGGAGCAGTCCGGCGTTGTGGACGCAGGCCGGCTGGCACGCGCGTCTGACGCCGTCGAGGGCGGCGCGCAGGCCGGGGTCCGGACGATGCCGGAGCTGGTTCCGCAGGACGAAGGCGAGGCCGTTGCTTCCGCCGTGCAGATAGGTCAGGTAGCGGACGCCGTCGAACAGGTGCAGCGTCCCGTCCGGACGGGTCACGCACCGGTCGAGGTCGTGCCGCAGGGCCGCGTCGGCGAGATCCAGGTAGCGGGGCTCGCCGGTGTACGCGTGCAGATGCTGGAAGAGCAGGGCGGGCCCGGTCGGGCCGTGCAGCAGCCCGAACGGCTCCGGCCCGCCGGGAATGGCCGGGAGGCCGTCGCGGACACGGCCCGCGACGTCGTCGCCGATGCGGACGGCCCGTTCCCCCAGCTCGCCGTCGCCGGTCACCCGGGCGAAGTGGAGGAGGTTCAACGCGATGCCCGCCAGGCCGCCGTTGAGATCGGCCGAGCGCGCCGGCTCCTCCAGCGGGCGAGATCGTTCGAGCACGGCGAGCGCCGCCTCGCGCCGCCCGAGCCGGTCGAGGACGAACGCCACCCCGTGCAGCCCGTCGTAGAGGCCCGGCGCCGGGGCGGGGTCGTCGAGGGCCGCCTTCGCGAGCCACTCGACGTACTCGTCCGGGATCTCGGCACCGGCCTGGGCGAGGGCGTAGACGACCCCGGCCGCGCCGTATCCGAGCGGATGGCCGCCGATCGTCGTCACCGTCGTGGGCGTCCCCGGGAACAGCCGGTCGCGCCGGTCCGGGGTCGCGGACGCGTGAATGCCGCCGATGAGCGAGTCGCGGATGTCCGGCCAGTTCGCCGCCGGGTGGGCGAAAACATCCCCGGCGAGGTCGGGGTCCGGGCTTCCCAGCACGCGCACCAGGCCCGCGCCGAAATCGGACGGCACCGGGTAATGCCGGACGGCGGCCTCTGCGAGCGTCCGCACTTTCGTCCGCTCGTGATATGGGAGCGGAAGGAAAAACCAGAGCCGCAGCCTGGCGATCAGATGATCATGCGCCGCCACCGCTCCCCGGACTCCTTCCGGGACGCGGAACTGCGGGTCGTCGGCCGCTGGAGCGCGGTCGTCGTTGACCGATACCGCCGATTCGAGATCGACGAGCGCGACGCGTCCGTCCGGGCGGATCATGATGTTGTCGGGGTCGAGTTCGCCCAGCCGAATTCCGCGGGCTCGCAGTTCGTCGAGCGCGTCCCGGATCCTGTCCAGGACGTCCATCGCCCATTTCGTGTAGGCGGCGGTGTCCTCGGAATCGCGAACGGTCTCCTGGTGAGCGAGCAGCGGAAGGGTGGCGAACACGGAATCGGTCAGCGACGTCCCCTCGACGTATTCCTCGATCAGGAACCGGTGCCCGCCGAATGGCCGGTAGCCGAGCAGGTCCGGCACGCAGTCCAGGCCGGCGGCCCGTTCCAGCGCGGCGCGGTGCCGGTCGAGCCGGGTCACGGCGTCGTCGCCGCGGTCGTCCAGGCCCGCGTGCGGACGCGCCTCGCGCAGCACGACCGGCGCGCCGGTACGCCGATCCGCCGCCAGGTAGGTGCCGCCCGCGTTGCCCATGGCCAGCGCGCGGTCGATCCGGTAGGGGAACGCGTCCGGCGGGCCCTGCCGCATCGCGCGCAGGTCTGCGGCCAGCACGTCCGGTATCTGCACCCAGGCGGGCGGGCGGAACACCGGCGCGCGGCTCTCCTCGACGCGCCGCCCGTCCGGACGGCGCAGCGACCGCACCGGTTCGCCGTGCTCGCCGGTGCCGCTGACCAGGGCGAACGAGCCGTACCTGACGTAGAGCGGGCCGGAGCCGTGACGCAGCGCGCCAAGAACGTAGGGGCCGGACGCGCCGCCGAGCAACGCGTCCAGATCGCGCAGGACGGCCGCGAACCGCGCCTCGCCGTCCGGAAAGACCGTGATCAACCTGCCGCTCCTCCCGCGGTCGGCGCGCTTGGCGTTCAACGCGCGGGCGGCCGCCGGGCTCCGGATGCCCTCGAACGCGATCGAGTGCCTCAGGCAGTACCCGCAGGCGATCTCGACCGCGCGCGGCACCAGGGTCTTGGCGACCGAGACGTGGATCATCCATCCCTGCTCGGGAACCGCGCCGGAGACCGGACGCAACCGGACCCACCATCCGTTCTCTTCCCGCCGCCATCCCGGCGGCGGCGCCGACAGGAGTTGAAAACGGCCGTCCTGATCAGGGATGCGGTCCGGCGACTCGAAGAAATCGGGATCGGCGATATAGAACGGCTCGTAATCATGAATGCTTCTCACAAGGATGTCTCCGCCCTGCTGCGGTGCCCCTCGGCACGCCCCTAGAGAGTCGCCCAACCGAGGACCGCGGGCCTATCCCCAGATTCTGGGATTGACAGCGATCCGTGGCCGGAAGCGGCGCCCCGGCGCGGGCGAATTTCCGTTGTGGTCTTGCCCGCGACGGTGTCAGGCTTGCGCCGTGACGACTGTCGATGATCAGTTGTTGGGCGAATTCAAAGAGGCGGCCGCACTCGGCTCCGGCACGACGCAACTCGCGGAGGCGCTGTCCAGCGCCATCAGGCCCGTGGTGGCCCACGATGCGCTGAGACTGGTGGGCACCAGCCCGAACGCGGGGTCCGCGCTATGGTCCTTCGGCTTCTGGCACGCCTACGCACCCGACTTCTGTCAGGCCCTTCTGGAAACCGACTACTCCGGCCACGACACGTACCTGCCGAGCGATCTCACGCGACGGCCGGCGCTCACCGTCCTGCCGGGAAACGACGGCGGCCGGCACGACCGCGCCGCCCGGCGCCTTGCCTCGGCGCACGGGATCGCCGGTGAGATACGGCTGCTGCTACGGGACGTCCGCGGCCTCTGGGGACAGATCGGCCTGGTACGGGCCGACGGCGCCAGGCCGTTCAACGAGACCGACGCGCGGCGGGCGGCGCAGCTCGCCCCGCCGCTGATCACCTTCCTGCGCTCCTACGTCACCGCGGGCCCGCTGGCCTCGCCGGGCTCACCGCCGCCGGGCGTGATCATCGTCGGCCCCGACGACGCGATCCGGTCGGCCAGCCAGGAGGCGTACCGGTGGCGGGAGCATCTGGAGAACCACACCCGCGCCCCGAGCTGGACCCGAGAGGCGTTCACCACCGGGCTGGCGGAACAGACCCGCCGGCACGCCCGCGACCCGCGCGCCGTCCCCCCGCTGATCGTCGGCCCGTCCGCGACCTACGGCCGCTGGGTCGCCTCGCACGGGCAGGTCCTGGAGGGCACCGACGACGTGGCGCTCATCGTCCAGGCGGCGAGCGCCCAGCAGCTGCTGCCCGCCTTCTGTGACTGGTACGGCATCTCCGCGCGCGAGCGCCAGATCATCGCCCACCTGCGCGAGGCGAGGGCCCCCAAGCAGATCGCGCGCTACCTCGGCCTGTCCGTGCACACGGTGAACGACCACCTCAAGGCGATCTTCCGCAAAACCGGCGCAAGCGGCCGAGACGAACTCCTCACCGCATTCACCGCCTAGCTCCTGTGCCCAGGACGAGTCATTTAGTGATCGCTCCAGGTCAGCGGGAGAAAGGCGGACGTACTCGCAGGGGATCCGCATAGCCGCGAACACTAACGCCCGAACCTGACAAGCGACTTCTCAGCTCTTTTAGGCTGCTAGCTTCTCGATGCCGGTTCGGACCCAGCTGAGGTCCAGTTCGTCGGCCAGGTTTCGGGCCGCCTCGACGAGGGTGGCTCGCTCGGGATCGTCCTCGGGCAGCTCACCGGCGAGCAAGTAGCTGGGCCGCGGCGATCTGCGGACGCAGGCCCGCCGCGGAGCGCAGATGAAGTGACCGTCGCAGCATGCGCAGCCCCTCTTCGCGATCACCGTCGGCGATCACACGCCAGGCCAAGTGGCGGAGCACGATGGACTCGAGAATCGGGTCTCCTTCGCGATGGGAGGCTTCCAGAGCCTTGGCGTAGTGGGCATTCGCGGCAGCACCGTCTTCGCGGACGTTGTCGAGGAGCGCGCCCCAGTGGAACTCGGCCCATCCGTGCGTCTTCGGGTCGGCGGCAGCGAAACGGTATCCGGCCCCTGCGGTCTCGTAGTCGTCCGGTAGCGGGTCCAACTGGAAGAGCAGGCGCGTGTAGGCCAGCCGGGCGGTGAGTAGACGAGCTTGCAGCGATTCCGGATCGAGGGCCGCTATCGCGTCCGCCGCGGCTTCGATGCCGTCGACTCGGAACAAGAAGCGCTCGTACAGGATCTCGGCCTTCAGTTCGAGCGCCTCGGTGCTCTCGTCTTCGGCCAGCAATGCGGCGGCGTGATCCCAGTCACCGAGTACGTGGAGGCGGCGGGCCACATCGAGGATGGTGTAGGCGTCATCAGCGATCATGCCGCCTACATTAGAGTTGGCGATGTAGGTGGTCAACTGGGCTACGGCGACTACATGGCGCATGCTGCGACGGAGGCGGAAGTCGCGCCCGCAACGACAACCGTCACAAGCCATCTGCGGCTGGGATCAGTCGTCCGCGCGGCGCCAGGTGCAGGACGGTCGCCGCGAACGTCGACCGGCTCGGCTTGACGCCCTCACCGCGAGCTTCACCAGGGCGGGCGGAACGTCCGTGACGGGGGCCCGCCGGAAGGGGGTCATCAGCATGAAGGCGGGGGTGAGTGGCAGCCGGCGGAGCGCTCCCGCTGCGGCGGCGGTCATCAGGTCGTCCGGCGTCAGGCCGATCGGCCCGTGGTGGTCTGATTGTGCGGCCTGTCCGGGCGGGTGTGGTTAGCCGGTGACGTGGTCCGGGGGGTCCAGGCCGAGGTGCCGTGCGATGAGGGCGACCTGCTCGGCGAAGTGCTCGACGAACTCCGCTGAGCGCGGGTCGGTGCCGCACACGCCCTCGATCACGTGCGGCAGCGTGGTGGGCGCCATCGCGGCCGCCATCAGCATGATCAGCAGGCAGGCCGGATCGACGTCCGCGGGAAGCCGGCCGGCCTCCCGCGCCGCGCGCAGTTGTCCGACGGTCTCGTCGAGCATCCGGGCGCGTGGCTCTTGGTCCGGGTCGTCCTCGGGACCGGTGTACTCCAGGCCGATCCAGGCCAGCAGACGGACGCCCGCCGGGTTGCGCACCCCTTCCAGGGCGTAGCGCCGCAACTGCTCGGGCAGGGGCGTGCCCGGTGGCGCCAGGTCGCGCTGCCGCTGCTGCCACCGCTGCGATATGGCCTGGTAGAGGCCCTTCTTGCCGTCGAAGTAGTAGGAGATCAACTGCACGTTGACACCGGCCCGGGCGGCGATGGCGCCGACCCGGGCGCCCGCGTACCCGTGGGTGCCGAACTCCGCTTCGGCCGCGTCGAGGATCAGGCCGCGGGTGCGTTCCGGATCGCGCTGTCGTTCCCGCGGCTTGGGCGACCGGCGCGGCTTCGACTCGGCTCCCCGCGGCTTCGACTCGGACACCGGTCGATCATACATACCCGTGGCTTAATCAAATGAATGTTTGACAGAGCTGTACGGCCGCGTGATTATGAGGCCATGACGACCACCCGACGCATCCTCATCGCAGGCGCCGGCATCGGCGGGCTCGCGCTCGCGCAGGCCCTGCGCCGCGGCGGCCTCGACGTCGCCGTGCACGAACAGGACCCCGACCCGCGGACGCGCGGCCAGGGCTACCGCATCCACATCGACGCCAACGGCAACTCCGCGCTGCGGGCCTGCCTGCCTCCGGAGACCTTCGACCTGGTCCGCGACACCAGCGGCGTCAACGACGACGTGATGGGCGCCTACACCCACCAGCTCGAACAGGTCATGGTCCAGCACTTCCCCGGCATCACCGACGACCTGATCACCAACGTGGACCGCTACACCTTCCGGCAGGGCCTCCTCAGCGGCCTGGACGACGCCGTCCACTTCGGGCACACGGTGTCCGGCTACCGGATCACGGGTTCCGGCCGCGTCCGGGTGGAGTTCGCCGGAGGCGGCGGCGACGAGGGCGATCTGCTGGTCGGCGCCGACGGGGTCGGGTCGGCGGTGCGCCGCCAGTTCCTCCCCGACGCCGAGGTGCGAGACGTCGGTCTCCGCTGCCTATACGGCCGCCTGCCGCTCGCCGGCGCGGCGCTCCCCGCCGCCGTCGGCCGCGGCTTCAACTGGGTCTCCGATGGCACCGGCCGCGGCGCCGGGTTCGCCCCGGTGAGGTTTCGCTCCAGCCCGTACGGCGTCCCCGACTATCTGATGATCACCCTGCTCGCGAGCCCCGAGCGTCTCGGCGTGCCGGACGAGCGGCTGTTCGCGCTCGCGCCGGAGAGGCTGTGGGAGCTGACCGTCGAGAAGACCGCGACCTGGCATCCCGAGTTCAGGGAGATCGTCGCCCGGGCCGACCGGGACTCGTTCATCCCGATCGCCATCCGCGCCGGGCGGCGCGTCCCGGCGTGGGAGCCCGGGCCGGTCACGCTGCTCGGCGACGCCGTCCACGCCATGCCGCCCACCGGTGGCGTCGGCGCGAACACCGCACTCCAGGACGCCGAAACGCTGGCCGCCGAACTGCTGGCGGACAAGCCGCTCGCCGAGGCCGTCGCCGCCTACGAGCGCGTCATGCTCCCCCGCGGCTTCGACACCGTCGACGGCTCGCTCCAGATGGCCGCCAGGCTGTTCGGCGAGGCCACCTGAGGATATTGTTTGGTAGCAAACGAAATTCGCCGTCGCCGCACGGGAGTTCCGAAACCGCCCCAAGGAGGCCGCCCGCATGGCACTGGACACGCGCTTCTTCCCCGTCCCCGCCACCCATCCCGTCAGCACCGACCTCGTCGGCATCCGCGCCAACTTCCACTACGGATCCGGCAACGTGCTGGAACAGCACTACGCGGACGAGTCCACCATGGTGTGGAGCGGTGTGGCGGGCGACTTCACCGGTGTGCGGCAGACGGAGCCGACGCTGCGCGTCTTCAAGACCGCGCCGGGGCAGTACTTCATCACGTGGTACGAGGGCGGGACGGTCGCCACGGCCGCGCACGGCGAGGTCTTCGACCAGGGCTATCCGATCGCGGTGGTGGCGGACTTCCACCGGCTGGTGGCGACCGCCGCCTACACCAATCCCCGCGAGGACGGGGGGCAGTACTTCCTCGTCGACCAGGCCACGATCGAGATCGTCGAAGACCCGCGCGGGCTCGTCGCCGCCATCGCCCAGGAGGCGGCTCGCTGACCGCGTGGACCAGGAGGCGTTCAATGCCGCCTTAGCCATCTCGACGAAAAGCAATTTCGCCACCGCGAGTTGTCGATGACCAGCCGTTTACGGGCCGTTCTCCTCAGGCACTGCCGCTCGGCGCGTCCGGTGCCTTCCCGAGGACGCGGAGGCCGGCTTTCGCGGTGTCGGTCATGCTTACAGCGTTTCGCTAAGACGGGCGAGCGGCCCATGACGCATAATGTGGCCATGAAGATTTCCGTGGATTTCAACCTTTGCGAGAGCAACGCCCTGTGCATGGCGGCGGCTCCGGAGGTCTTCGAGGTGCGCGACGACGATTTCCTGTACGTGCTCGACGAGTCCCCGCCGCCGGCCCTGCGGAGCGACGTCGAGCAGGCCGCCCGCGCCTGCCCCAAGGGCGCCATCACCCTCCAGGATTAGCCGAGACCGGCTCCCGCCGGGCGCGTCCACCCGGTGACGCGCCCGGCGACGGTACCCGGGGCGTCCGTCGCGGGTGGTTGAACGAACGTCCTTACGAGCCGTGCGCGGAGTCGCGCGGGCGACGGCCGTCCGGGGGGACGAGGGCGAAGGCGAAGCCGAATCTGCACGCCAGGGTTCACGGATGGCGTTCAAACGTAAGCAGATTGTCACCGAAACTGGTTCGAGGTCAAGATACGGCCCGGCGTAGCGGGTACGGGGTAGTTAGCGCGGGGGTGCGGCGTACCAACCGGGGGACGTGATGCATGACGCTGGCGACCGTGAGATGCAGTGGCTCGCGCTGGAGTCGTTCGACCCGGCGCCGGTCGCGGTAGCCCTGACGGTCGGGGCCGAGCATCGGCTGGCTTACACCAATCGCGCCTATCAGGACCTTGTCGGGGACCATCCGCTCGGCCGTCCGATCGTGGACGTGTTCGGCGACCCCGCACAGCGAAACTACGGCGGACTGTTCGACCATGTGCTGGCCACCGGGGAGCCGGTCAGCCTCATCGAGGCACCGGTGCGGCCCGCGGACCCCGGCACCGGCGGCGCGGACCGGTTCCTGTCCGTCGGCCTGTCCCGGTTCGCCCATGGGCGGCCCGGGGTGCTGATGATCGCGGTGGACGTGACCGAGCAGGTCGCCGCGGCGCGGCGCGCGGACCGGGCCACCAAGGAGCAGGAGCGGGTGCGGCGCCGGTTCGAGAGCCTGGTGTGGCTGAGCGCGCAGATCGTGTGGGTGGCCGATCCGTCCGGCCAGGTGACCGAGTCGAGCGGGGTCTGGGAGCGGGTGACCGGGCAGCACTGGGAGGAGTACCGCGGCGAGGGCTGGTCGAACGTCCTGCATCCCGACGACCGTGAGCCGGCGCTGCGGTCATGGGCGGAGACGTGCAGGCAGGCCCGTCCGTGGCACTACACGTACCGGGTGCGGGGGCGGGACGGCCGGTACCGGCATTTCGACGTGCACGCCGCGCCCGTGTTCGAGGACGACGTCGTCGTGGAATGGGTCGGCACCTGCACCGATGTCGAGGACCAGGTGCAGGAGCGGCAGCGCGGAAAGCTGCTCGATCGCGCCGCCGCGGCGGCCGGGGAGCAGACGGACCTGGCCGGGATGTTCGCCGCGCTCGCCGAGGTGCTCGTCCCCGAACTCGCCGACGGCTGCGGTGTGCACCTGCTGCCCGACCTCGTCGACCGTCCGGCGGGCGCCCCGATCGTCGCGCACCGCGTCGCCACCGCGTCGCGGGGCGGTGTCCGCCGGCAGCCGCCGACCGGCGAGGAGCGCTTCTCCCCCGACAGCGGGTTCGCCCGCGCGATCAAGCAGCGCCGTCCGCTGCACCGCAACTTCCCGCCGGGCCGCCCGCCCGTGGATCTGCTGCCCCAGACCACCGTCGCCTGGCTGACCGAGGCCAGGGCCACCAGCGTCGTGCTGATGCCGGTCATCGTCGACGGGACCGTGGCCGCGGCCGTCACCGCCGCCCGGCGCGGTGACCGCGCGCCTCTGGGGCCGGACGACATCGCCCTCATGAAGCAGGTCTTCAACCACACCCATGACGCGCTGAGCGGCGCCGTCCAGTACCACCGCAGCCAGCAGCTGGCCCTGGCCCTCCAGCACAGCCTGCTCGCCGACCCGCCCGTCCTCGCCGACCTGCAACTCGCCGCCCGGTACCTGGCCAGCCCCGCCGCGGCCGGGGTGGGCGGCGACTGGTACGACTCGTTCGTCCTGCCGGACGGCGCCACCGCGCTCGTCATCGGGGACGTCGCCGGACACGACCTGGCCGCCGCCGTGGAGATGAGCCGGCTGCGCAACATGCTGCGCGTGCTGACCGCCGACCGCCTCACCCCGCCCTCCGAGATCCTCCGCCGCCTCAACACCGCCATGGAGACGGTGGACCCCGAGGCCACGGCGACCTGCGTGCTGTCCCGCGTCGAGGAGATCGAGCCCGGACGGTGGCAGCTCAACTACGCCATCGCCGGGCATCCGCCACCGCTCCTGCTCACCCCCGGCGGCGAGGGCCGCTTCCTGGACGACGTGGCCGACCCGCTGCTCGGTTCCCCGCTCGACGAGCCCTACCGCGGCGCGACCGAACCGCTGCCGGCCGGCTCCACCCTGCTGCTCTACACCGACGGCCTCATCGAGCGCCCCGGCGAGGACCCCGACACGAGCCTGAACCGGCTCCGCAGGCACGCCTCCGCACTCGCGCCCCGCCCCCTGGAGGACTTCTGCGACGGCCTCCTGGACACCATGCCCAGCACCGGCACCGACGACATCGCCATGATCGCCCTGCGCGTCCGGCCCGAGAACGACGACCCGCCGCGGGCCTAGCCACGGCCGATGCACACAAATTCAAATAGGCTTGGACGTCTTCGACCGTTGGTGCTCACTTGGTGCTCGCGAGAATTCGCCGGAGGCGTGAGAACGATGGACCCGCGACGAATCCAGCTCAACAAGCGGCACAGCCGTGAGATGGGCCTGCTGTTCGCGAAATTCCTCGATGCCCATCCCGATGTCGAATCCGAGGTCCACGGAGCGCAGATGACCGAAGAACAGGACGCGGCGTGGACCGACTACAGCGCCGGACTCCTGGCTCGGCATCGGGCCGAGCGATCGGCACTCGCGGACGAGCTCGAAGCCGAGATCGAAGCCGAGCGGCGGCGCGGGGTTCGGTGATCGAGCGGGTTACCGCGCCGCCGGAGCCCTAGCCGGGCGCCTTTCTCCGGTGTGCCGCGACCCGTTCCCTGGTCGCGCAGCGGCGGGAGCAGTATCGGCGAGGCGGCCCGCTGCCCTGAGTGAGGTAGACGTTCGAGCAGCCGGGTGACGCGCAGACGCCGCCGGGCGGGCATTGCCGGTCCCAGATCAGGACCGTGAGGGCCAGGCAGGACGAGGCCAGGAACCACTCCGCCCACGGGGCGTCGTCGTCGGCGTCCAGGTGTGGATGCCAAGGAGACCGCGACCCGTGCGAGGTCAGGCGGAGTCTCCCGTTGCTCCGCTGGAGCAGGCCGTTCAGAACGCACGCCGCCCGATCGACGTCGGCGGCCGCGAAGACCTCGCGCAGGAGCCCGGCGACGGCCCGCATCTCCTGGACGTCTCGCGCGGAGACGTCCAGGGGGCCATCCTCCCCATGCGCCCGAAGAACTCCGGCCACCGCCTCGGACGCGTCCTCAGACGAGTCTTCGGGGACGGACAGGACGTTGACGAGGTCGACGGTCCGTCGTGCGGTGGCCGTGACCGAATGCCGGGTCGACCAGTCGGCTGCGGGCTCCACCGTCCCAATGTAACGCATCTAGACCACAATTACGTTACCTTCGTAACGTAACGGGAGTGAGAAACCGTTACACCCTCTGGTCCTACACGGCCGGTGCCGCGGCCGCCCGGACCGGTGACGAGATGTCCGGCCCGGCGCTGATGCTCGCCGGACTGGCCGCCACCGGATCGGCCGCGGCCGGGTCGTTCCTGCTCGCCGGCATCACGGTCACCGCGGCGGTCGGCGGCCCCCCGCTCGGCGCCGTCCTCGACCGCTCGCCCCGGCCCGGGCTGGCCCTGGCCTGTGCGCTGGCCGGGTACGCGACGGCGCTCATCGTCGTCCTGGCGATCCTGGGCCGTGTCCCCCTCGCCGTCCCGGTGGCGGTCGCGGTCGGCGCCGGGCTCCTGGGCCCGGCCCTGTCCGGCGGGTGGACGTCGCAACTGCCCCGCGTCGTGCCGCCGGACGGTCTGCCCCGTGCCAACGCGCTCGACGCGATGACCTACAACGTCGCCGGTCTCGTGGGCCCGGCACTGGCCGGGGCCGTCACCGGGACGGCGGGCGCGACCGGCGCCGTGGTCGCTTCGGCGCTCCTGATCCTGATCGCGCTGCCCGCCTGCTCGATCGCGTTGCCCGCCTGCTCGGTCGCGCTGCCATCCGCCTCAGGTGCCGGCGTACGGAATCCGGAACCCGTGGCCGCGACGCTCGCGGCCGGCTTCCGCGCGCTCGTCCACACACCGTCGCTCACCCGGGCCACGGCCGTCTCGGTGATCTCCTGCGCGGGCCAGGGGATGCTGATCGCCTGCGTCCCGCCGCTGGGCCTGCGCGCCTTCGGCTCGGCCGACCGCGGGACGATGCTGCTCGCCGTCCTGGCCGGGGCGGCCCTCGCGGCCAACGCGACGCTGTCCCGGCGCCCCGCCCGGTGGCGGCCGGACTCGGTGATCGCGGCCAGCACCGCCGTCCTCGCCGTGGCGCTCGTGCTGGCCGCGTCCTGCCACCCCGTCGCGCTCGCCGGTGCGGCCGTGCTCGCGGGCCTGGGCGAGGGACCCCAGCTCACCGCGCTGTTCGCGGTACGCCACCGGGAGGCCCCCGAAGGCATGCGCGGCCAGGTCTTCACCACCGGCGCCAGCCTGAAGATCACGGCGTTCGCGCTCGGCGCGGCGCTCGCGGGCCTGCTCGTCGACCTGTCCCTGCCCGGCACCCTCCTCACGGCGGCCGGACTCCAAGGACTCGCTCTCCTGACCTACGCCCTCCTCACACGCCCTTCAACCCCGCCCCTCAAACCGCGGCAAGACCACGACCCCGGTCGCCGCTCCGGCCGGCGGTGGTGAGAGCAGGTTGGTCGGTTCATCGTTTCAGGGCGTCGAAGAACGGTTCCACGGTCGCCAGCACGTCCTGTCGTGCGGCGGACGGATCCTCGGCCGCGCTGATCAGGAGGGCCGCCTCGTCCGCCACCGCGAGCAGCACGTGGGCGAGCGGCCTGACCGGCAGTTCGCGGACGGTACCGTCGGCCATTCCCTGGGCGAGGACGCCCTCGATCATGCCGAGGATGTGGTTCTGGCAGATCTCGCGCCAGCGGGCCCAGCCCAGCACGGACGGTCCGTCGACGAGAAGGATGCGCTGTAGTTCGGGTCGTTCGCAGGCGTCGAGCCAGGCGAGCAGGGCCAGAGACATCTTCTCGGCGACGCCGGCCTCGGGTGCCGCGAACGCCGCTTCCGCCACCTGCCGGGCGGCCTCGCCCTCCAGCTCGTCGAGCACGGCGGCGAACAGGCCGGTCTTGTCGGAGAAATGGTGGTAGAGCGCGCCGCGGCTGACATCGGCCGCACGGACGATCGTGTCGGTGCCGACACCGGCGAAGCCGTGTTCGGCGAACAGCTTCCGGCCCGCGCGCACGAGTGCCGCCCGGGTGCCGGCCGAGCGGTCCGCTTGCGTTCGACGAGGTTGTTTCATACAGTCTGTCCGTAAGATACATGCAGGTTGTATGTTACTTGAAGGAGGTGGGCGGATGGAGATGATCGATCTGCCCCACGGCACCGTAAGCTATCGGGCCGCCGGACCGGAGGACGCCGCCTCCCCGCCGGTCGTCTTCGTCCACGGTTTCCTGGTGGACGGCTCGCTCTGGTCGGGCGTCGCGGATCGCCTGGCTGAGAAAGGCGTCCGCTCCTACGCGCCGCACTGGCCGCTCGGTTCCCACCGCGTGCCGCTGCCCGATGCCGATCAGTCGCCGCGCGGCGTCGCCCGGCAGATCCTGGCGTTCCTCGAAGCCCTCGACCTCACCGACGTCACCCTGATCGGGAACGACACCGGCGGCGCGCTGTGCCAGTACGTCGTCGACATCGACGCGAGCCGCGTCGGCCGCCTCGTCCTCACCAACTGCGACGCCTTCGACACCTTCCCGCCGTTCCCCTTCAACGTGATCTTCAGGCTGCTCAACGGCCCCCGCCGCCTCCGGTTCAACCTGCTGCCGATGAGACTGCGCCCGTTCCGGCACTCGATGCTCGGGTTCGGCCTGCTCGCGCGGGAATTCGATCCCGCGCAAACCCGTGGGTGGATAGAACCGGCGCTCACCAGCGCGGCCGTGCGGTCGGACGCGGCCCGGTTCCTCCGAGCGGTCGACCCGAGCGATCTGAACGATGTCTCCACGCGGCTGGCCGGCTTCCACGGGCCTGTCCGGCTGGTGTGGGGGATGCGCGACCGAGCGTTCAAGCCGGCTCTCGGCAGGCGGCTGGCGCAGGCGTTCGGCGACGCCGAGTTCATCGAGATCCCCGGAGCGCGGACGTTCGTCCCGCTCGACGCGCCGCAAGCACTCGCCGACCAGATCGTCGGGATCGGCAACGCCGCTTCGTCATCGTCCTGACCACGGCCACGACACGCCACACGCGGAAATCGCCGGGACTGACCCGCGGTCTGCGCGATTAGTCGCCGGGGAACGGGAGATCGGGGGGACGCCACGGCGTACTTCCGCAGTCGGACTTCCGGCGGTCGGACGAACGCCGTGGCGACCCGATGCGCCCAGGTCCCGATGCGCCCAGGTGATGTGTTGATCCTGAGACGCTCCAGGGGCCGTCTCAGGACCTGGCTGGGCTATGGCACCCGTCTGATCGCTATCGCGGGTGTCCGCTCAGGGGCGAACTCGCGGTCACGGTGCGTCCACGACGATGCGCCCGTCGAAGGGGGTACGGGAGGCGGGACCGTAACCGTAGTTGCCGTCCACCCGTGCCCGTTCCGAGCTGTTCGGGATGGGGTTCGTGCAGCTCACACCGGCGCTGGACCCTGACATCAGCGACGAGCACGGACCGGGCTTGACGTCGGGCAGGCCGAGGCTGTGGCCCAGTTCGTGAGCGGCGATCCGGGTGGTGTCGTACCCCTGGGTGACCGCCTGGCGGCCGAACCACACCGTGACGCGTCCACCCGGCCGGACGGGCCCGACGATGGCACGGGGCCAGCCGTTGTCGGCGATGATCTGGATCTCCGCGCGTCCGCCGGGCTGGGCCTCGACCAGCCGGACGTTCTGGACGTTCTCGTTCCACACCTTGACGCCGGCCGCCACCGCGTCCTGGAACTCGGCGGCCTGGCTGTCGTCGTAGTACAGCGTGGTCTGCTGGACCGGACGGGGAGCCGGGGCGTGGGCCGGAGCCGCCGTGGCCGCCGGGGCCACCGACAGTGTGATCGCGGCGGCGCCGATCATCGCGCCGACGCTCAACTTTCGCAGCATGCGGGGGGCCTCCTCTGGTCGGAGTTCTTGGGAGCTACTGCGGTTGACCCGCGTTGGGGTCGGCCCGACCCTATTAACGTCGCCGATGGGTAACAAGTGGCGTGAAGTGTCATAGATTTCGAGTTCGTCATGGCAGTTCTGCGCATCGTCGCGACTGCGTACGGCACATGTTCCTTACCGCATCGACGAGGGTTTCAATTGTCTCATTGGGTGATTCGTGCGCCTTGAAAACGATCAGCAGGTGGCTTGAATACCCCGGGCCTGGCGGGTCGGGATCAGACGGCACCTTTGTGGGAATCGGTGACGTCCGGCCTTACGCTGGAGCCTCCCGTGCTTGAGCGCTCTTCGCCGTCCACAATCACTTTGGTGACGAAAGTGCCCGCACCAAAGCGGTAGGCGATCCGCCAGGTGGTGCGTTGCGGCTCCGGCGGTATCTGGACCGTCCTTCGGTAGGGCAGCCGTCTGTTGCGCACCGTCACGCTCCGCCCGTTCACCGTGGTGGTCAGCGATTTGGCGGTGCTCGTGCCGAAAACGTAGAACTCCAGCGTTCGGGTCCCCGCCGGGCTGGAGGCGGGCGCCGAGGTGGACGGAGGGGCGGCCGCACTGGCTGCCGGAGTGACGCTCGGCCCGGCGGCTGGCGACTCCGGCTCCGGCTGACCGCCCGAGGGCAGCACGGAAATCGCGACAACGGCCAATGCCGAGGCCAGCACGAAAGTTCCACCCGAAAGCACCAGCACGCGCCGGCGAGAGACACGGCGCAGCAGCGGCGCACCCCCCGCACTGGAGCCCGGAACGTCGCCCACGGTGGTGCCCGCCGCCGCCTCCGGCGCAGGCCCTGGCGCGGGCCTCCGCGTGGCGTCCGGCGCGGGCCCCGGTGAGAAGTCTGGAGTGGTCTCCTGTGCGGAACTCCCAGCTTGGCCCGCTGCGGGCCCCGGAGGCGTGGTGGGCTTTGGGAGGACGGGTAGTGGGGGGTTCGCTGCTTCGCTTGCGCGGCGGTCGATCTGTGTCGTCACGGCTGTTGGCAGCTGGAGGCCGGGATGCTCCTCCGTCGTCGCGAAGGCCAGTTCGGTGGCCAGTTCGGGCACGGTGGGCCGGGTGGACGGGTCGGCACGCAGGCAATCGGAGATCACCGTTCGGAGGCGGTCGTCGGTCATCCCGTCCAGCGCCTCGCCCGACGGTGGCATTTCCGTGCAGGCGTATGCCAGCGTCGCGCCGAAGGAGTAGACATCGCTCGCGGCGGAGACCCGGCCGCCCGACGCCTGCTCGGGCGGCATGAAGCCCCAGGTGCCTGCCGGTTCGCCCCCTGCCGGGGCCGCACCGGGACGTAGCTCGGCGGCGATCCCGAAGTCGATCAGGCGCGGTCCGTCGGCGGTCAGCAGGACGTTCGCGGGCTTCAGGTCCAGGTGGACGATTCCGGCGCCGTGGATGGACGCGAGCGCCTCGACGATGCCGACCGCCAGCGGATAGACCAGGTCGGACGGCAGCGGGCCGACCAGGCCGACCGCCTCCCGCAGCGACACCGACGGCAGGAACTGCGTCGCCAGCCAGGGGCGCGCGGCGTCGGGGTCGGCGTCCAGGAGGCCGGGGCTGTAGCGTCCGCTGGCCGCTCTCGTGGCCGCCACCTCGTGGTGGAAGCGCTCCCGGTACTCCGGTTCCGACGCGAACTCGGCGTGCATCAGCTTGACCGCCACCGGACGTCCGCTCCCGGAACGCCCGAAGTAGATCATCGCCATCCCGCCCGCGCCGATCCGCGCCAGGATCCGGCAGCGTCCGATCGTGCGTGGATCGTGTGGCTCAAGAGCCTGCACGGGGGCCTCCGTGGGGAGGGGCGATGGCTTCCACGTGCCCCTCCCGGGTACCGATGAAGACCAGGCCGGCGGTGCTCGCGATCGTGGGGAACCTGTCCAGGTCGACCTTGTACGTCCAAAGGACGCGTCCGTCGGCCGCGTTCAAGGCGTACACCATCTTGGGGTGGGCGCAGGCGGCGAAGAGCGTCCCACCGGACGAGGCGAGCTTGCTGTCGGCGTCAAGGAAGCGGGACCAGCGTTCCTCACCGGTCGCGGCGGTCATGGCGATCACGCTGCCATGGCTGCCGTCGGCGTACAGCACACCGCCGGACGCGTGGAGCGAGAAGGCGTTGTACCAGGTCGGGCCCCGCTCCTTCCGCCAGGCCAGGGTGCCGTCATCGGCACGGACCGCGTGCAGGGCGCCATCGCGGTCGCTGATGAAGACGAGACCGTCGCTGACCAGGAACGCGTAGATGAGCTTGTCCAGCTTCAGCCGGTAGGTCCACTTCTTCCGTCCGCTGCGCGGGTCGAGCCCGACCACGCCCTTCTCGTTCACCGCGGCCACCACACTGGAATCCGCCGCGAGCGCCAACTTGGCGGACACGTTCGCCACCCAGCGCGTCTCACCGTCGCGCACGCCCACCGCCCTGATCGGTCTGTCATAACCGAAACAGGCCACCGTCCCGGAGACCGCCATGTGCACCGCGATTTCCCGGAACGCTCCTCCCCGCCACCGGGTGTCGCCGGACGCGGCCTCGACAGCCGTCAGCCACGGTTGTATGGGACGGTTCAGATACACCGCATCGCCCAGGGTGTGGCTCCCGTTTCCCGCATTCTGTTTCCAGAGGGTCTTGCCGGTGAGAGCGTCCAAGGCTCGAACCTTGTCCTCCTGCCCCTCCGTGACAACCACGCCGTTAGCACCGCCCCGGCCGTCCGCAACGGACACCTTCGGGTAGTAGTCGCTCACCTTGGACTTCCAGCGCAGTACGCCCTGTGGGGGCGGCGCAGGCGACGCACGCTTCGGGGAGCGCGACACGCTCGCGCGCGGCGGCTCGCTGTCGCAGGCCCGGACGAGCGCCACCGCCCCGAAGGCCGCGAGCGCGACGGGCGCGGAGACGACCAGCGCTCGTCGAGAAACCCGCGCCGACGACCTGGGGCCGGGGCCGGACGGCGAGTCGGGCGGCGCACCGCCCGCCGAGACATCACCGGGCGCGGCCCCTCGCCCCCGCGACGCCGCCCCCGGCCCGTCCACCGAATCCGCACCCGCCACGTCCTGCGAGGTAGACGCGTCCCACGGCGCACCGGCCCGCACGTCCTGCGGCTCAACGGTCCGTGCGTCCCGCGGCTCAGCAGACCGACCAGCCCGCGGTGCCGCGGTCTGCGGATCCCGCGGTTCGGCGGTTCGGGCGTCGTGCGGTACGTCGGCGGACGGCGCCACGTCGGCGGCGGGCGCCTCCCGGGGACGTTTCCACGGCTGTGCCTTCGGCCGGACCTCCGCGATACGGCGGTCGATCGCTTCTGCCAGAGGGGCGGGCAACCATCCGGCGCCTTCGTCAGGCGACGGCGGCGCGTCCTCGCCGATCCGGTCGAGCATGTCCAGGAGCTGGACGGCCGAGGGCCGCTCCCCCGGTTCCCGGCGAAGGCAGGCCGCGACCAGACCGGCCAGCCCGGGATCGGGGATGCCGCTGAGATCCACTTTCGACTCGGCGACGGCGCGGAGCGCGGCGGCCCTGTCGGCGCCGCCGAACGGCTCCTTCCCCGTCACCGCGTACGCCAGGACGGCGCCGAACGAGAAGACATCGCTCTTCGGACCGGCGGTGCCTCCGGTCGCCTGTTCGGGCGACATGAAACCCGGTGTCCCCAGGACGGCGCCGACCTTCGTGATCGCCGTGACGTCCTCCGGCCGCGCGATCCCGAAGTCGATCACCCGTGGGCCGTCGGCGGTCAGCATGATGTTGCCGGGCTTCAGATCCCGGTGCGCCAGCCCGGCCCGGTGGATGTCGGCGAGCGCCTCGGCCAGGCCCACCGCCAGGACGCGGGCGGACGGCGCCGCGAGGGTACCGAACGTCCCGACCGCCTCCCGCAGCGTCAGCCCTGGCAGGTATGCGGTGACCAGCCACGGCACCGCGGCGTCCGGATCGGCGTCCAGGATCGGCGCGGTGAACGTTCCGGTCACCCTGCGGGCCGCGGCCACCTCCCGCCGGAACCGGGCCCGGAACACCGCGTCGGCCGCGTACCGCTCCTTGATGATCTTGACGGCGACCGTCCGGCCCCCGGGTGAACGTCCGAGGTAGACAGCGCCCATGCCACCCGCGCCCAGCCGGCCGAGCAGCCGGTAGTCGCCCACCACGCGCGGGTCGCCCGGCTCGAACGCGTCCACAGCCTGCCCTCCGTCGCCGTGCTGCCCTGATGCCGTGGCCGGGATGCCGCCCGAAGGTCCTGTTCCTCCGGCGCCGCGTGCACGGCTGGACCCGGAGCAGCAGCCTTCCACACGGCCTTGGTCACATACCAATTCGACGTATATCACTGTGATTTACGTGCCGTGGCCATGGCTGCAACGAAATAGGCATGTCGAAGAACATGAGCCGGAAAGAGCTGGTGTTCGGCTTTCGCTGACGCCGAACGGGCCGGCGTCCAAGACGCCGGCCCGTTCGGGGACTCCTATTCGGTCACGTACTCGTCCGCATGCAGATCGCATGAACCGTCATCGTCGTGGCGGCCGGTGACCGGCCCCACGCGCTCCATCCCTGGCCGGCCGGTTGGATGGGCTCGGTGGACGCGAGAGTCCCCAGGTCCGTGAGCCCCATGGTCGCCCCGCCCCCCGTGACGGTGTAGCCGACGGGGCAGTAGACGGCGCCCTGGACCGATTGGTTGGTCCCCGGAACATTGATGATCGTCTGTACGCGAATGGTGTCGGTCACGCCCTGGGCCAGGGGCCCGGTGGGCCCAGTCGGCCCGGTTGCGCCCGCGGCACCCGTCGGACCAGTGGCCCCGACTCCGGCCGGCCCCGTCGGACCAGTGGCACCATTGGCACCATTGGCACCGCCCGGACCGGTCGGACCGGTCGCACCAACTCCCGTCGGACCGGTCGGACCGGTCGCACCAACGGTCCCCGCCGGACCACTCGCCCCGGTCGGGCCCGTCGGCCCTGTAGCGCCGACACCGGTCGGACCAGTCGGCCCCGTCGCACCATCGGCTCCGGCGGGACCGGCAGCTCCCGTCGGACCGGTGGCACCATCAGCCCCCGCCGGACCAGCGGGACCGGTCGCCCCGTCCGCACCTGCCGGACCGGTAGGCCCATCGGCCCCCGTCGGGCCAGTCGCACCAAACCCCGTCGGACCAGTCGGCCCAGTCGCGCCGTCGACACCCGCAGGCCCGGTCGGGCCATCGGCACCGGTCGGACCAGTCGCACCGTCCAGACCGTCGGCGCCCGTCGGACCCGTCGGGCCCGTCGCGCCATCCAGACCGTCAGCACCCGCCGGGCCAGTGGGGCCGGTCGCACCGTCCACGCCGTCGACACCCGCAGGTCCGGTCGGGCCATCGGCACCGGTCGGACCCGTCGCGCCATCCAGACCGTCAGCACCAGTAGGCCCGGTCGGGCCGGTCGCTCCATCCTCGCCGTCGACACCCGCAGGTCCGGTCGGGCCATCGGCACCGGTCGGACCCGTCGCGCCGTCCGCACCCATCGGACCAGTCGGGCCAGTCGCACCGTCCGCTCCGGTCGCACCATCGGCGCCATCAGCGCCCGTGGGGCCGATCGGACCGGTCGGACCAAGCGGGCCGGTCGGGCCGGTGGCGCCGTCAGCACCAGGCGGGCCGGTCGCGCCATCCAGGCCATCGGCGCCGGTTGGTCCAGTCGGACCGGTCGGACCGGTGGCACCGTCCAGACCGTCCGCACCCATCGGGCCCGTGGGGCCGGTCGCGCCGTCGGCTCCTGTCGGGCCCGTGGCACCGTCCATACCATCCATGCCGTCAGCGCCCGTCGGACCGGTCGGACCGGTGGCGCCATCAGCTCCACTGGGACCCGTCGGACCGGTGGCACCGTCCAGACCGTCCGCACCCATCGGGCCGGTCGGGCCAGTCGTGCCGTCCTCGCCAGCTGGACCAGTTGCACCATCGGCACCCGTTGGGCCGGTGGGGCCGGTGGCACCATCTACGCCATCAGCACCCGTGGGGCCAGTCGGGCCCGTCGCGCCGTCCATGCCGTCGGCTCCTGTGGGGCCGGTCGCGCCGTCCGCTCCGGTGGGGCCGGTTGGGCCGGTCGCGCCTTCCTCGCCGTCCTCACCCATCGGGCCAGTCGGTCCAGTAGGGCCGGTGGGGCCGTGAGGGCCGGGCTTGCAAGGGCAACATTCGTGCTTCTTGCAGCACTTTGGTTTCTTGCAGCAGTTCGACTTCTTGCAGCATTTATTCTTGGTGCAGCATTTCTTTCCGCCGCAGCCGTCCCCGTGCTCATCCGCTTCGCGGCTTTGCGATGGCTTGTTGGCGACATGCTTCCGCTGATTGGGTGTCGCGGACGCAGAAGACCTCTGGGAGATCAGCGGCTGGACCAGCGTGATCAAAAGCAGCACAGCCACGATCAGAGAAGCTCTGACGATATGTCTTCGCAGCGAGATCCAGTAGAACACGCGGTTACTCCCCCGGTGGACATGGGTGCGCCCAATGACGTCCCTGCACGGCCCGTTCTCATCTGAGCCCTCTGCCAGTGACGTCCGCAACGTGGGCGGCAGAGAGCGGACTCTTCTGACGGTCCCCGCGTGACGATCAAACATGACCGCGAATCGCGCATCTTGCAACTTCTTGCAAGTGTTCTTAGTGTGCGTTTAAGAAGACGCGACGAGGTTGGCCGGCCCCCGGCTCGCTGGATGGTATCCCGCTAAAGAACTGCCAATTTTGGCGCGCACGCGCCACCGTATAGCCGATATTCGCCCGATTCGTCGCCATGATCGATGTTGCGATGTTTCCGACGAAGTGAAGGTGATTGAGTCATACGCGGACGGGAGAATTCAGCCAGAGGCGGGAGGTGTTGTGGGTCAGTGCGAGCGGCGCCATGCCACCCAGCCGCCGAAGCCGGGTTTGCGTGCGGAGGTGATGTACCAGTTCGGTGGCGCGGTCGGCCAGCTTTGCGCCAGTGTCGTGCCCGGCGACCATGGGACGACGACGAGGGTCAGGTCCGCCGGGAGCGGAAAGCGGCCGGACCGGTCGATCGGTACGAGCCCATGGCGGGACTCGAACGCGTGCAGCACCCATACCCGCCAGCCGAGGCCAGGAAAGTTCACTCCGACCTTGTCTTCGGCACGCAGCTCCTTTTCAAGGCTGGCGACCGCGGAGTACCGCTGGTCCCAGTGCCCGACGATGTGACCGCTGCCGGCGAGCACGGCCGCGAGGTTGAGTACGGCGATCATTCCCGCGGTACCCAATATCGCGCGTCCGCCGCCGTAGGCGATCAGGGCGGCGGCTCCGGCGAGGAGCAACAGCGCGGTGACGGTCGCCGGCCACAGGCGGAATTCTTCCCAGTTCCAGGTGAGGAAGCTGATCTCGGCGAAATCGGTGGAGAGGAAGAAGTCCTCGGAGAGGCGGTTGCCGGCGTGCAACCATACGAGGGCGCCGGTGAACAGTGTGATGGCCGACGCTGCGGGCGCCGCCCGGAATGCGGTCACCATCGGGGAGCGGACGACCAGGATGGCGGCGGCCATGAAAAGGATCGGGGCGATGCAGGTCAGGTACCGGCCATAGACGAAGTTGGCGACCGTGTTCTCGTCCGGTGTCGCTGCCGAGGTGGCGAGTGCGAGGCCGAATGTGCAAATGAGGGCCAGGGCCGCGATGATGCGGGTGACCTGGGGCTCGCGCTGGCGGATCACCGCGATGACCAAGGCGACCAGCCCTATCCCGGCCACTCCCCAGGTTGAGACGATCAGGTACCACAGTTTTCCGGCGGTGAGCGAGAGCGTCCAGCCCAGTCCGGAAATGCTGGTGAGGCGGTCGACCAGTAGCCCTTCCAACCCGTAGGTCCCCCGCGGATACAACTGTGAACGCAACCAGTCGTTGAGTTGGATTCCCGCGATGGTGGTCATGACGAGGAGCCAGGCCGTGACCGTTATGCCACGCCGGTCCGCCCAGCGCCGCCACCACGCCACGCCCAGCGTCCCCGCGAAGACTAGGACGATGACGAAACCACGAACATGAACCCAGGAGGTGTAGGCCGCCAGCACGCTGGCCGCGGCGCCGGAGATCTGCCGCCCGGACGCGAGCCAGGAATGCACCAGCAGCAACCAGCCCAGGACGATGACCGGCAGGACCGCATCGGTCAGGGCGAACTGGCTGTAATGGACATTCGACGGTATGAGCGCGGTCAGCGTCGCCGCGATGTACGCCGGAATCTGAGCCATCCCGAGCCGTCTGAGCGCGAGATAGGCCAACGGAAGCACCGTCGCGGCAAGCATGGCGTTGATGACCAGGACGGTGCGGTAAACCGTCGTCGGGTCATCGCTGATCCAGTTCGCCGGTGTCAGGAGCAGCGAATAGCCGCCGTAGTACAACGGCCGCCCGGTGAGGTCGCCGACCGATCCGCCGGCGAACAACCGCCCCGCCAGCAGATATCCGATTTCGTCCGGTACGTAGAGCGGGACATTGCGTCCGCTGGCGAGTGCCACTCGGAACAGCACCTGCGCCAACCAGCCGGCCACCAGCAGCACCGGCCACCAGGGCACCCGATTCGTGCCCCTTTCGGGTGCCGTCACTCGATCGCGTAGAGCAACCGCTTTTACCCGATCACGTATGGCTGCGTCTATACCGAACATCATCAACCCTCGTTAAGGAGCCGTCTCCAGCAACGGCGGTGTCCGTTATTTGCTTAATTAGTCACATATTGAGATAGAGCTTTCGTTTTGAGCTTTTGTGCTGGTCGCGGAGACCTCAAGGCAGCGCGGCCGTTGTGTGCGTAACAGCGCAAGTCAGAGTATCCACGGCTCGAAGAACCCAAACAGTTCCCGACTCGCTATTGGCGAAATCCATAGACAACTCTTCGCCTACCAAAACCCGAATCCCTTGCATGCGGGATTCCCATTGGAGGTCGCGGTCGTGGGCGTCCGCGGCGAAGCGGTGCACGTAGACCGGGTGGCGCGGTGGCTGTCGCTTCGTCCAGGCGGGACGCGCCGCGCTACGAGTGGCCGGTTCTCGGCGTGGCTGCGGTGGGCGGGGTCGCGGCGGACGGCCTCGGGGCCTGGCCTTCCCTGTGCTGGATGGGCGTCGACGACCTGGCGATCACGATGAGATGTTCTCCGGATCGATCCGGGTTTCCGCCGCCGTATGGCAGAGCCTGAGGGCTGGCCGCTCCACTTCGAGCGGCGGTTCTCCTGGGCTCGGTTTTGTAATTGGCGTGCCGAAGGTCACTCAACAAAATCCTCACGCCTTTGAATTCAAGGATCGGGCTTTTATTCGACCCGGTCGACCGGTGAGGAATTCGCCTCGCGAAGGGTGGGATTCAGGGCGAGGGCGGTCTCGACGGCTGCCGCCCAGGGTGTGCGGACGGCGTTTGGGCAGGCCAATGCGCATGTGCGACGCCGTTGTTCGTGTTCCTGTCGCTTCGGTGACAGCTTCCGCGCCTGCCGACGTTAACCGGTCTGCGATCATCCTCCTGTATTGATCATAAGGAGGTTGTATGTCGGAAATGTATCCCCGACGCCGGTTCCTGGCGACAGGCGGTGCCGCGTCGGCGCTGGCCACCGGGCAGATTCTGATCGGACCGGCGCTGCTCGGCCAGGACGGGGCCGTCGCCGCGGTCCATTCGCACGGTGGCGTCCCGTTGCCGAACGGCCTGTTCACGCTCGGTGTGGCCTCCGGTGACCCGCTGCCCGACGGGTTCGTGTTGTGGACGCGTCTGGCGCCGCGGCCGGTCGACGGGGGCGGCATGCCCGACCGGCGGGTGCCGGTGGCCTGGCAGGTCGCCGAGGACGAGCGTTTCCGGCGCGTCCGCGCGCAGGGGGTGGAGGTGGCGCGGCCAGAGCTCGGGCATTCGGTGCACGTCGAGGTCGGCGGGCTGCGGCCGGACCGCGAGTACTTCTACCGCTTCCGGGTCGGACGGGAGGTCTCGCCGACCGGCCGCAGCCGTACGGCGCCGTCCCACCGGGCGGTCAACCGGCGGCTCCGGTTCGCGTTCGCGAGCTGTCACAACTGGCAGGACGGCTATTTCCCCGCCTACCACCACCTTGCGCAGGAGGATCTGGCGTTCGTCGCCTTCCTCGGGGACTACATCTACGAGTCCGTGCCGCGGACGACGACCGTCCGCACCCATGAGGGCAAGGACGAGCCGTACACGCTGGTCGAGTACCGCAACCGGCACGCGCAGTACAAGAGCGACACCGACCTTCAGGCCGCGCACGCCGCGTTCCCCTGGATCGTGACGTGGGACGACCACGAGGTCGACAACAACTGGGCCGACGAGATCCCCCAGGACCCCGACCAGCAGCCGCACGAGGCGTTCATCGCCCGCCGCGCCGCCGCGTTCCAGGCGTACTACGAGCACATGCCGCTGCGGCGCTCCACCCGTCCGCGCGGGATCGACATGCGGCTGCATCGCAGGGTCGGGTTCGGACGGCTCGCGACCGTGCACGTGCTCGACACCCGCCAGTACCGCAGTGACCAGCCGGCCACCCTCGCGGAGGCGGAGGACCCCGCCCGCACCCTCACCGGCGCCGCGCAGGAGCGGTGGCTGGTGGACGGCATGTCCCGCTCCGGTAGCCGCTGGAACCTGCTGGCGAACCAGGTGATGTGGGCGTCCAACGACCGCAAGGCGGGGCCCGACAAGGTCTTCGACTTCGACAACTGGGACGGCTACCGGGTGCAGCGCCGGCGCATGCTGGAGTTCTTCGGCTCCGGCCGGACGGCCAACCCGGTGGTGCTCACCGGCGACCGGCACGCCACCTGGGTGTGCGACCTGAAGCCCGACTTCGACGACGAGAAGTCCCCGGTCACCGGCGCCGAGATCACCGGGACGTCGATCAGCTCGGGCGGCGACTCCGACCCCGTCGCGTTCCACCGGACCTATGACCCGATCATGGCCGAGAGCCCGCACTGGAAGTACATCGGCAACCGGCGCGGGTACGTCGTCTGCGATGTCAGCCCGTCCCGGCTGCTGGCCTCGCTCCGCGTCGTCAGCACGGTGTGGACGCCGCGCGACACGACGATCTCCACCGCCGCGCGTTTCGAGGTCGAGGCCGGACGGCCCGGAATCCGCGTGGTCGACCAGATATCGCCCGAGCGTGAGCAGCAGACGCTCAGGACGACCTCGCGCCGCTACGAGGTCGACGACGACCAGTTCTGACCCCCGCGCAGGGGGGTGGACGAAGATGGCGGCCGGGTTAGGCTGAATCTCTCGGGCGGTGTCGAACGCGTACATCCAGCGAGGGCAGGACGGCCACGGTCATGAATGAGCAGGAATTCGTCCCTCCGGGCGTGGACCCCACCCAGCTGAGCCACGCCCGGGCCTACGATTACGTCCTTGGCGGAAAGAACAATTACGCGGTCGACCGTGAGGCCGCCGCGCAGGTCATCGACCTGGCACCGGACCTTCCCGCGCTCGGAAGGGCACAGCGCGTATTCCTGCTGAGGGTCACCCGGATGTGCGCTGAGGAGGGCATCGACCAGTTCCTCGACATCGGCGCCGGAATTCCGACCGCGCCGAACGTGCATGAGACCGCCAAGGCCGTCAATCCCCGTTCCCATGTCGTCTATGCCGACTACGATCCGCTCGTCACGGTGCACAATTCCGCTCTGCTCGCGGACGGTGACGGCGTGGTGTCCGTCGAGGCCGACGTGCGCGACCCGGACGCGCTCATGAGCGATCCGCGGGTCACCGCGCTGATCGACTTCGATCGTCCGCTGCTGGTCCTGTTCGTCGGGCTGTTCCACCTGGTCGCCGACGAGCACGACCCGGCGGGGCTGATCGCGCGGTTCCGCGACCGGATGGTTCCGGGCAGCCACATGATGCTGTCGCAGTTCTGCGCCGACGGAAGTGATCCCGCCGCCAGGGCCAAGCTCGAAGAGATCTCCGCCGGTTCGCCGTCCCCGATGTGCTTCCGCCGCCGCGAGGAGATCGTCACGTTCTTCGACGGCTTCGAGCTGATGGAACCCGGCGTGGTCGACGTCCAGGACTGGTGGCCCGACGAACCGGCCCCGCGGACCGGGCTCAAGGTCGCCGCGGGAGTCGGCAAGAAGGTCTGACCCGCCGGGTGGGCCACCGGGGCGGCGCGCGCGGAAAGGTTTGTCAGGCGTGGCCGCCTACGGTCACCGGGCCGATGGTGAAGGTGAGCTTGGTGGCCTCCAGGACGTGCGCCACGCGCTCGACCTGCTCCTCAAGATCGGCGTGCTGCGCCTTGGTCGGGGTGCCGAACGGCTCCACGGTGACGTCGACGCGGCGGCCGGAGCGGCGCTGGTGCCACAGGCCGGCGACGACGCCGTCCACGAGGAGGAGCTGGAAGTTGCCGGGCAAGGCCCGTTCGGCGGCACGTCCCGGATAAAGCAGTTCGGGTGGCTGGTTGCCGACGCGGTAGGCGTAGACGTCGAAATAGGGCAGCAGTCGCACGCCGCGCGGCGCGTCCACGGGCGCCTCGGTGTCGCCCGCCGCGACCCAAGCCTCCGCGTCCTCCGCATCCGCGCTCGCCACTGTTACGCGTTCCAGGTCAAGGGTCGCGAACAGGCTCGTCGCCCATCTGGCGGGAACGTTCAGCCAGTGTGCGAACCGGGCGGGCGTCGCCGGTCCGTACGCGTGCAGGTAGGAGTGGACGAGCCAGGCGAGCGCCGTGTCAGCCGGAGCGGGCTCGAAACCGGGACGCAGGCGCCGCGGGCTGGAATAGGTGACCTTGCGTCCCCGCACCGGACCGAAGCACATCGCGCCGCGCTGCCCCGCCAGCGCCATCGCCTGCCGCCAGCGCGGCCACAGCGTCTGGAAGGCGGGCATGACCAGGTCGCCCGCCCACGGGCCGGTCCGCTCCACCACGGCGTCGGTGAGTTCGTCGACGGCGAGGTCGGCCTCGTCCACGGAGCCGGCGACGGCGGCGACGACCTCCTCGGTCTGCTCGGCGGTCATCCGCACACCGTCCGGGAACGGGCTCGGCGCCGGGGGCAGCGCGGACAGCGCCCCGATCCACATCGGCAGGTCCCGCGCGGCCAGGACGTGCACCGTCCCGCGCGGGCCGTAGGTCTTGACGAGGCTTCGCTCCTCCCACAGGGCCCGGCGCACGTCGGCGCGGGTGGCGCCGTCCACCCGCAGGCCGATGCCGAGCTCGGCCGCCGTCATGACCTGCGCGTGGACACCGGCCATCCCCGCCGCGACCTGCGCGCAGCCCTCCTTGGAGGGGGCTGACAACGCATGCCGCGCCAGGCGCCGCGCGCACACGTCCTCCCACGAAAACCGCACCGTCATCAACCGCCTCCTCCGCATTCATCCGCGCCCGCGCTACGCGTCGTCGCATCATGGCACTACGGACGACGTTAGACGCCGTTTGGGACAGCTTTGTCCCTTTGCCTAGGGCCCGGACTCGGTGATCGCGCCTGTGCGGGTGATGTGGCGCGTGACGCGGGCATCCTGTTCTGGGTCCGGCTGGACGGCGGGACGAACCCGCCCGCCATCGCGGCGCCCTTCAGCGGACTGCCCGGCGAGCGGCGGCTCCGTCCGCCGCGAGTCTCGCGATCGGAAGGACGCGCATGGACATCGGAATCGGCCTGCCCGCGACCATCCCCGGCACCCCGGGCGCGCAGATCGTCCAGTGGGCGCGGGTCGCCGAGGAACGCGGATTCGCCACGCTCGGTGTGATCGACCGGCTGGTGTACGGCAACTGCGAACCGCTCGTGACGCTCGGCGCGGCGGCGGCGGTCACCGAGCGGATCCGGCTGATGACCTCGATCCTGCTCGTGCCGTTCCGCGGCAACGCCGCGCTGGTCGCCAAGCAGGCCGCGACCGTGAACCACCTGTCGGGCGGACGGCTCGTCCTCGGCATGGCCGTCGGCGGCTACGAGGACGACTACGTCGCGTCGGGCATCCCCTTCTCCGGACGGGGCCGCCGCTTCGACGCGATGCTGGACGAGATGACCCGGATCTGGGCCGGTGAAGCCCGTGGAGCCGCCGGGGCGATCGGTCCCCGTCCCGGTGTGCCGCCGTCCCGGATCGTGTTCGGCGGGCACGGCGCACGGCCCTTCGCCAGGGTCGCCGCCCGCGGCGCCGGCTGGATCGCGGGCAGCCGCGGTGTCGAATCGTTCCGGCAGGGCGCCGACGCGGTCCGGCGGGCGTGGGCCGAGCAGGGCCGCGACGGCGAGCCGCGGCTCATGGCGCAGCCGTACTTCTCGCTCGGCCCCCGGGCACGGGAGAACGCCGAAGGCTTTCTCCTGGACCACTACGCCGTCGAAGGATGGGACGCCGGGAAGGTCACGTCCCTGGCGCTCACCGGCGCCGCGGCGGTCCGCGACGCCGTCGCCGCCTACGAAGAGGCCGGATGCGACGAGCTCGTTCTCTTTCCGTGCAGCCCCGATCCTCAGCAGGTGCGCCTGCTGGCCGACGTCGTCAGATAGACGCGGCGAGCCGAGCGGGCAAGCCGGCGCACCTGCTGGGCGTCCGGCAGGACTGACCGGTCGGGACGCCCTCCTCGGCCGCGCCTCGGGCTGTCGCCGTTGGCCGGCCTGGGGCGTCCGGCCGCCTTACCTGTTCGGGCCCGTCCGACGGCGGGCGAGCGGGGGCCGCCGTCGGACGGCGGACTGCGAACCGCCGCTGGTGAGCGGCCTGTGCGGGTCACGCGGCAGACCGGGTCACAGCAGACCGGTCACAGCAGACCGGGTCACAGCGGACCGGTCACAGCAGACCGGGCCGCGGCCTTCTGGGTGAAGGCGCGGCCCGATCGATCCGGATCAAACCTTGGGGCACGTCTTCCAGGAGATGTGGTAGATCGTCTTGATGTTGCCGTCGGTGGAGTCGAAGGCCATGAAGCTCGTCCCCTTGGAGCTGCCCTTGTTCACGCGCAGCTCGGTGTTGACGTTGAGGTTCCGCTCCTCACCGCACGGCTTCCACACCAGTTCGCCCACGTCCGTACGGTCCGTGAACTGCCAGTTGTTGGAGTACGGGCCCTTGAGGTTGTGGGTGACGGGCGTCGTCTGCGACATGCCCTGGAAGTAGTAGTTCGCGCGTTCCATCCCGGTCGCGCCCTTCTCCAGGTGCGCGAAGCCGCGGTAGTCGGCGCTGGCGATCGCGTAGGTGAAGCCCTGCGGGATGTGAATCTGCAAGCTGAGCTGGCAGTTCTTGCGCATGTCCGTCGGGTTGGAGTCCCCGCCGGCCTGCGCCATGTAGTCGCTGTAGGTCACCGTGAACGACGTGGCGTCACTCGACGGGGCCACGGCGGAGGTGCCGGCGGGGCAGCCGGAGCCGTTCACCGTCTTGACGTCGATCGTGATCCGGTCAGGGGCGGACGGCGTGTTCGCCGTAGCCGTGGGGGCCACGCCCGCCGACATTGTCAGAGCGGCGAGACAGGCTGCCGAAGCGGTCAGTCCTTTGCGCATGGATCTCTCCTTTGGGGGTACTGCGCGGGGGTCATGCGGGGATTACGGGCACGTCTTCCACTTGAAGTGGTAGATCGTCTTGAGGCTGCCGTCCGTCGAGTCCATGATGATGAAGCTCTGCTTCGACGCGTCGGTGCCCTTGGTCACCCGCACCTCGGTGTTGATGTTGAAGTTCCGCTGCTCGCCGCAGTTCTTCCACACCAGCGCGCCCACCGGAATCTTGTCGGTGAACTGCCAGTTGTTGTCGTAGTTGCCGGAGAGGTTGTTGGTGACCGTGCCGGTCGGCGAGCTGCCCTGGAAGTAGTAGCTGGCCTTCTGGACGGCCTTCGCGCCCTTCTCCAGGTACGCGTATCCGCGGTAGTCCGTCTGCGCGATGGCGTAGGTGAAGCCCTGCGGGACATGCACCTTCATGTTGATCTGGCAGTTCTTCCTGCCGTCGGTGGGCGTCGCGTCGCCGCCCGCCTTCGCCAGGTAGTCGCTGTAGGTGACCGTGAAGGCCTCGGCGTCGTCGGAGATGGCGACGGCGGTGGTGCCGGCCGGGCAGCCGGAGCCGTTGACGGTCGCGATGTCGATCGTGACGCCCTTGGGCCCGCGGACGAACTGTGACGCGGCGGCCGGAGAGACGGACACCGCGGTCAGCCCAAGCGCCGCGGCGGCCGCGGCGGTAATGGCGATCCCTTTACGCATGTGATTCCTCTTCGCTGGGAGTGGACGCATTTTCTTCGGCGACCGAAGAGGCGAGTGTCGCTAATCCGGATTAATCGACACTCGTCAATGGGGTTTTGATCCAGGATCTGAACGGAGCGTAACTTTCACGCCTAGGGCTGTCAATCACCGGTTTTTAACTTTTCTTGACCTGGATTCAATTGGTTGACAAGGGCGCACCTTCAAGCTTGATCATCGATTATCGAATGTCAACGCCAATCTTTTGACAAGGACCGTTCCATTGAGAGGGTGCCGAATCGATAAACGCGGCGGAGGCGGCCGTGTGCGGACATCGTCCGGGGGCCACGGCGTTCTGTTCACGGCCGTCCGAACGACTCGCGCGAGTTGTGTACGAAGGTCTTCGGGGATGTCCGCGTCCACCGCGTCGACCTGGTTGACCTGGTCATACGGCGGCGGACCGGGCAGCGCCCACCGTGCCGCCGGTCGGTGCGCGGAAATCTCCGGCCGGGAAAGTCACGTTCCAGTTCGGCCTTAACAGCCGCGTGCCGGAGTTCTATGGGCGGAACGCATGATCATGTCTCTCTTTGTGATTTTCTCTTCGCGCATCGCGACGAAAGCGGCCCGGCGGCCCGCTCTACGGATGCGGGGGTGGGCCGCCGCGTCCTGGTCTGGCCGCCCCTCTTGCGCCGCAGCGAGCCGACCCGGTCGTAGAGGAGACGCCGATGCAGTGGTCGGCCGTCAGGATCCAGTGCGCCGCCATGAGGCAGACGGTGCAGGCGAGCCGTCCGCCGCTGTAGAGCGCGGCGCCGGTGGGGCCCGGTTGACCGGCTGTGGCCGTGCCCGTGGACAGGACAGCCACGGACACGGCCGCGGCCCCGGCCAGAACGACATCTCCGGAAATCGTGGCGATACGCCCGGACGTTCTCTTAAGGGGGCATCCGCTCCTCTCTTTCGCATCGTGATCGACGTCCACCACACGATCGATTGGAAAGCGGGCCAGAACAATCCGGGAAAAGCTACGCGGCCCTACCTATTTATTGTTTGCGTCACTGACCGCGGAACGAGTTTGACGCGGGAACGCCCATCCGTCCATTTGCCCATTCGGCTTTAGCGGTCTATGCGCCGGGCGGTGCGGCGCCACCGCCGGTTCGGCGGTGGCGCCACCACGATGAGGCGCGCCGGATGAGGGAACAATCCGGAGAACTCTAGGTAGACCTAGGTATTGCTGCCCTGGCGTATGCAGTGCCGGCCGTCGGGCGCGTCAGCAGTACTGGTCCTGCTTGCCGATCGCGCGGTACGGGCAGTCCGCGTAACCGGTCAGGGCGAGCACCGCCGCCCGGTTGCGCGTGGTCTCCCGGACGATGACCTCGTCCGGCGGGTAGAAGTCGGCGTTGCGCGGATACATCTCGAACGTGTACGAGAAGATGTCCTGCTCGGCCCACATCCAGTCGTTGACCGAGCCGTCGGTGATGTAGAGGTCGCTGGACTGCTGCGGCGTGTAGCGGTTCGTCGCCGCCATCTCGCGGCCGATCGTGGCGAAGGTGCGATACGCGTCCGCGCTCATGTCGGGCCCGGTGTCGTCGTAGGTGTGGCCCATGGGCCACAGCACCAGCTCGCTGTAGGTGTGGAAGTCGATGTGCGCCTTGATCTGCTGCTTGCCGCCCACCACGCGGCCGCGGACGAAGTTCGCGACCGTCTTCGTCTCGACCCCGGCCTCCGGCGCGGGTCCGCGGTAGGTCTCGGCGCCCGGTGTGCCGGACGAGCCTCCGCAGCAGCCCCACTTGTAGGCCCAGTTGCGGTTCAGGTCGATCCCGATCGCTCCCTGGACGGGCTGGCGGTTGTGGCGCCACATGCGGTACCGGCCGGTCGCGATGTCGTACTCCAGGCCGTCCGGGTTCACCGACGCGATGATCCAGATCTCCCGGCCGTCGACGAGCTCGGTGATCCGGTTGTCGGAGCCGTGACCGTCGGTGAACAGATTGGCGGCGTAGAGCGCCATCTCGGGGGTGAGGTGTTCGCGGGCGTGCTGGTTGGCGGTGAACAGGACTTCGGGCTCGTCCTCGTCGGCCGCCACATTGTCGCTGATCTTGATGGCCGGGATATCGCGGCCCTCATGGGTCTTGCCGACGGTCACCCGCTTGGCGATCTGCGGGTGATCGCGGACGATCGTGTCGAGCTCGGCGACGATCTCCCGGTAATCGTGGTAGAGCGCGTCCTCCGGCGGATATCCGAGTTTCTGGGCGAGTTCCTCGACCCGGTAACCCATTTTCCTGATCAGCTCGGCCTGGGCGGGCTGCCCGGTGATCACGACCGCGCGGTCCTTGACCTCGTCGATGGAGACGCCGGTACCGGCGATGGTCGTCCGTTCTTCGCGGGTGTCGGGGCCGGTCACCCGGTACCGGTGCGGGATGGGCTCGCTCTGGGCGGGCGCTTGGGCGGGGGGCTTGCCGTACGAGCCGTGGGAGCCGTGCGAGCCGCTCGTTTCGGCGAGCGCCGAGGGGAGCACGAGCGAGGTGCCGGCCAGCACAGCGGCCGCCGCCAGCGCGAGGGGGCGTTTTCTCATCGGGAATCTCCGTTGCTTTACCATTCCCCGTGATTTGTTGTATTCTGATCATCAGATGATGAGATAATCCGCGTCACGCTGCGTGGAGCACACGTATTGTTACGGCGGCCGCGCGCGCCGGACAAGGCCACGGCACCCGGAAATTATTGATGCTGTCAGGTAGTGCCAAGGTCCGGATCAGAAAAGCACGGGACGGCCGCCAAAATGTGACAGGCGCCGGAGAATTGCGGGGCGGTATTCGCCCGGCCGGGCCGGGCCCAGTTGGGAGGGTTCTGGGCCCGGCCCCCCTCAGGAGACGGTCGCCACGCTACGGACAGTGTCGCCGTTCGGGCCGTCGAGCTTCACCGGCGCCTCATGCGTCCGCCGCGCGGTGGCGCCCGGACGGCCGGGCAGGTACAGCGACGCCCCCCCGGCGGTCCAAATGGCTTGACCGCGAAACGGTGTGTGTCTGCTCTGTCACCCAGTAGGTTGGTCGCGCGACGCGGCGCATTGCCGGGTATGTCGTTTATGGGCCGTGGATGGGCGGCGCCGGACGGGGCGCCGGGCGAGAGGAGTCACGGTGCGTCTGGGAGCGCTGATCGCCGGACGGTACCGGCTGACCAAGGGGCCCATCAGCGGCGGCACCGGCGAGGTGTGGCACGCCGAGGACGTCCGCCTGTCGCGCACCGTCGTGCTGAAGCGGGCCAGGTTCCGCGACGACGGCTCCGGCGCCTTCGACCGGCTGTGGTCGGAGGCGCGCGCGCAGGCGCGGTTCAGCCATCGGCACGTCGTCACGCTGCACGACATCGTCGAGGAGACGGACGAGGAGGCCGGCGGGCGGGTGACGTCCTGGCTCGTCTTGGAGCATGTGCCCGGCGGGAGCCTGGACGGCTGGCCGCCCATGTCCCCGGAGGCCGCGGCCGGCATCGGCGCCCAGATCGCGGAGGCGCTCGCGGCCCTGCACGACCGGGGCATCGTGCACTGCGACGTGAAGCCGGCCAACATCGTCGTCACCGAGGACGGGACGGCCAAGCTCGCCGACTTCGGCGCCGCCTACCGGATGGGCGGCAGCGACACGATCACGCCGAACGGCCCCGTCAGCCACACCCCCGCGTTCGCCGCGCCCGAGGTCCGGCGCGGCCATCCGGAACCGGCGTCGGACGTGTACTCCCTGGGAGCCACGGTCTACGCGCTGACGACCGGCAAACCGCCCGGTGAGGCGCCCGATGAGGCAGCCGGTGAGGCGGCCGGTGCCGAGCCTCGGTCCGGCGGCGTTCCGGGGCCGCTGGGCGACGTCGTCGACGCGCTGATGCGGGCGGCGCCGGGCGACCGTCCGGGCGTGGACGAGGCACGCCGGATGCTGGCGGCCGTGGCCGGAGACGAGCGGCCGGAAAAGCCTCCCTACTCCGCCGATACCGACGACGGGCCGAGCACCGAGCGGGACAGGGCGTGGAGCCGTCCGGTCGCGTACGCGCGGCGGCACCCGCGGGCCGTCGCGGCGGCGGTCCTGGTCGTGGCGGCGGCCGTCGCGGCCGCGGTCGTGATCCCGCGGGGCGGCGACGAGGCGCCCGCGCGCGAGAAGCCCGTGTCGCTGATCGGCGACCCGCGCACCGCCGATCCCTGCGCGCTGGCCGACCCGGCCGCCCTCGGCCGGTTCGGCGAGACGAGGCTCGACAACGACTACGGCAACTTCGACCGGTGCGACGTGCTCGTGTCCGCCGGTGAGAGCGACGGTGTCGACGTCAGGATCGGCATGGCCACCGGCTCGGGCCCGGAGACGGGCGTCCCCGCGCGGACGATGGGACGCGTCCAGGTGTTCGCGAAGGCGCCCGAGGAGGACGAGTGCAGCCGGATGCTGGTCCTGCCCGCCCCGGACGCCCGCACCACCATCTCGATCGACGCCCGGCTGGACGGCGAGCCGCCTGCCGGGGGCACGCCCGTGCCGCTCTGCCCGATCGCCGACACCGCCGTCGCGTCCGCGGTCGCGGTGCTGAACCGCGGCCCGATCCCGCGCCGGTCGCCGCCGTTCCCGGCCGAGTCGCTGGCGCACAAGGACACCTGCACGATGCTCGGCAACGAGGCGCTCGACGCCGTCCCGGGGATCGACGCGAAGGACCCCGAGATCAACTACGGCGGCTGGAGTTGCGAGTGGCGCAGCACCACCCGGAAGATCCTGGTCAAGCTCCGGTTCGACCGGGGCCAGCCGCTGGGCGCCGACAGCGGCAGCCCCACCCGGCTCGGGAGGCATCGCGCCTTCGTCGAGCCGGACGGGGAGGGCGACGGCACGTGCCTCGTCCGCGTCGTCCACCGCACCTACGCCGACCAGAACGGCGACGACGCGATCGAGATGCTGTTCCTCGTCGTCGAGGGCGAGCCCGACACCAAACGGCTGTGCTCGATGGCGACCCACCTCGCCGAGGCCGCCGCCACGCAACTGCCCGCCTAGTGACGCGCCGCGGCGCCCGGCGGCTAGCCGCCGATGAGGGCCAGGTCCTGCGTGCGGAGCCTGGTGTGCACCAGCAGCGCGACGATCAGGTTGTGGTTGAGCGCGTTGCCGATCGGCGGCGGGATCTCCTCCTCGCGCAGGCCGCCCACGTACGGGCTGAGCCGGTTGCGGACCTCGGTGACGACCCGGGCGGCCTTGCGCCAGTTCCAGTTCTCCGACGGGCGGAGCGCGGCGATCTCGTCGGCGACCTGCGCCCAGGTCAGCGGCTGCGGCCACGGTTCCTGCCGCAGGTACCGCTGGGCGAGGCAGACCAGGACGAGCCGCTCCTGGTCGGTGAGCCGCCACGGGTGCGGCCGCTCGCTGTCGGGGTTGTCCGGGTCGTAGGTCGCGAGCTCGTGCACGTCGACCGGGCCGGACGACACCTGCCCCGCCGCGATCCGCACTTCGAGCAGATGCTCCTGGCCCGGCGCGACGATGAACAGCGGCGTGTACATGACCGGCAGCTCCGCCCGGTGCCCGCCGAGCACGAGCTTCGCCCCGGGGAACCTGATGGCCAGCTTGCCGACGTTGTAGAGCACCCAGCGGGAGTGCTCGCGGGTGATGATGCCGTGCTGCCGGCTGACGCGGGTGTCGTCCCCGCCGACGCAGACGTGCACGTCGGGCGCGCACCGTCCGAACACGACGTTGAACCTGGCGTCGGGGGACACCCGCATGCCCCCGTTGGTGCCCTTCACGAACAACGTCCCGGGCTCGGCCGGGGGCAGGCCGGTGGCCAGGCTCCCGATCTCCTCCGGAAGGATGTCGACCTTGCCCGGCGGCTTCCGCATCATCGTCGACATGCGTCCCGTCCCTTCTGCATGCGCACCCGCGCACAGCGTAACCCGCGGGCGCGGGAGGGGTACCGGCGTCGTTGTGGCATGGGGCCCGGCCGGTGCGGCTTGGGCTCCGGCCGGTGTGGCTGGGGGTCCGGCCGGTGTGGCCTGGGCTCTACAGGACGCCCTCGGACCGCATGTTCGTGCCCGAGCTGCCCTGCCCCCTGATGATCACGTTGCCGTCCACCGCGACGCTGTCGGACGACCCGCCGGGCGGGCACGTGTACGACAGCTTCCACGGGATCCGCGGGGGCCAGGACGGGATCTGGAGCGTCTTCTCCCACGGCAGCCTCACCTTCGTCAGCTTCGTCGTCTTCCCGTTGAACATGTAGGTGAGCGAGGAGACCCTGCCGCTGCCCTCGATGGTGAAGGTGAGCTCGCCCCGGATCCCCGTCGGCGACGGCGAGGCCGGCGCCGCCGAGGCGGTGGGCGTGGGCCCGGCGGACGGCGCGGCCTCGACCCCGCCGCCGGTGTCGCGCACGGTGAACCAGAGACCGCCGGGGATCCCGATGGTGATCAGGAGCGCGACGAACGCCGCGGCTGCGATCAGCGGCGTCCGGGGGCGGCGGGCCTGGGCCGGGTCCATGGTGGAGTGCGGCGCGTACCGGCCGGGCCCGGCCGGCCACGGCTGCGGCGACGACGGCAGCGGGGCCAGTGGCGCGGGCGGTTCCAGCCGGGGGCGCGGCACCGGCGGGTTCTCCGCGGCCGTCCGGCGCCTGGCGATCTCCGCGGTGACGGCCGGCGGCAGCGACGCCATGCCGCCCTCCCCTGCCGCTCCGGCGCCCTCGGCCGAGGCTCCGGCGCGTCCGGTGAGGCGCTCGGCCAGTTCGGCGGCGGTCGGGCGGCGCTCCGGATCACGCTCCATGCACGACTCGATCAGCGCGCGCAGGTCGCCTTCGACGCCGTCCAGGTCCGGCGCCTCGGACTGGACGCGGCGCATCCGCACATGCCAGGGCCCCTCGCCGAACGGTTCCCGGCCGGTCGCGGCGAACACCAGCGTCGAGCCGAACGAGAAGACGTCGCCGGCCGTGCCGACCGCATCCCCCGCCGCCTGCTCCGGCGACATGAATCCGGCGGCGCCCGCCCGCGCCCCGGGACGGGACACGCTCGACGCCTCGATCGCGCGGGCGATGCCGAAGTCGATGACGCGCGGGCCGTCCGCGGTCAGCAGGACGTTCGCGGGATTCAGGTCGCGGTGCACGACGCCCTCGCCGTGGATCGACACGAGCGCCTCCGCGATTCCGGCGGCGAGGTCCCACACCGCGTCCGCCGCGAGCGGCCCGGACGAGTGGACGGCGTCGCGCACCGACACCGACGGCAGGTACTCGGTGACCAGCCAGGGGATCTCCGCCTCGGGGTCGGCGTCGATGACCGCGGCGGTGAACCCGCCGCCGACCGTCCGGGCGAGGCCGGCCTCGCGGGCGAACCGGTCCCGGAACTCGGGGTCGGCGGCGAACTCCGGATGCACCATCTTGATCGCCACGGCCCGGCCGCCGGCGGAGCGGCCGAGATAGACCACGCCCATCCCGCCCGATCCGATGCGGGCGAGGACGCGGTAGGCGCGTCCCGCGGTCTCGACCGATCGCGGGTCGTCCGGGTCAAGGGGTCGCACGTGGGCCTCCGTTGGGGTTTGGCTGGGCGGACGGCGGCGCGACGGCCCGGACGTGGCCGTCCGGCGCGCCGAGGATGACCAGCCCGCCGGTGCTGACGGGCTGGACGGCGGCGGGCTTGTCGGCGCCGTACGTCCACTGGATACGGCCGTCTGCCGGATCCAGCGCGTACAGGACGTCGTCGGTGCAGCCGACGTAGAGGGTGGGGCCTGCCAGGCACAGCGCGGTGGCCTGGGCGCGCGGGTCGTCCTTCGGCCGGGCCAGCAGCGCGCGCGACCAGATCCGCCGGCCGGTGGCCGCGTCCAGGGCGAGCACCTCACCGTCGCGGCGCGCCTCGGTGTAGAGGCGGCCGCCGCCCGCCTGGCCGCCCCAGCCGCCGGCGTTCGGCAGCTTCCAGGCGGGCGCGCCGGTGCCGGCGCGCACCGCGTGCTGCGTCCCGAACCGGTCGACGGCGAAGACCATGCCGTCGGCGGCGACCGGGAAGTCGCCGTAGTCCAGCGGGTACTTCCACCTGGTCCTGCCCGTCGCGGCGTCCAGGGCGAGCAGGGCGGTCTCCGCGACGGCCAGGAGCAGGCCGCCGGCGGCGAAGAGCGTGACGCGCCCGCCCGGTCTGGTCTCCCAGCGTCTGCGTCCGGTGGACGGGTCCAGCCCGGTGATCTTCTGGGTGCCGTAGGCGACGATCTGGCCGGTGGCCACGATGTCCCCGGTCCCGCCGCCGTCGACGTCGAACGGGACGTCGTGCGTCCACAGCGCCTCGCCGGTCGCGGCCCGGACGGCGCCGACCTTCGCGGCCCGGTCGAAGCTCAGGTAGGCGACGTCCTCGTACGGCCGGGACGCGGAGGCGCCCTCGCGAGACCAGAGGACCTTGCCGGTCCGCGGGTCCAGCGCGCGAACGTGGGCCTTCTCGCCCTTCTCGTCGCTCCCGTTCGCCAGCAGCACCCCGCCCGCGGCGAAGAGTTCGAGCCTGCTCTCGGTCACGCGGCGCTTCCACCGCGAGACCCCCTCGGGCGGCGGGCCCGCCGCGGTCCCGGTACGCCAGGTCGCGGACCTGACGTCGTCGTCGCCGGGGTCGTCGCCGGCGAGGCGCCACAGCAGCGTCCCGAACCCGGTCATGGTGAGCAGGGCCGCGCCCGCGCCGGCGAGCAGCGTCCGCCGGGCGGTCCCGGCGGCCGGGGGCCGGGTCACCGGGCCCTCGCCGGAGCCCGTGTCGGTGGTCACCGCGCTGTCGAGCCCGAGATCCCCGGCGGCCGGCCGCGGCGCGGGCCCGCGCGGCGCGGCCGCCTCGGCGGAGCAGCGGTCGATCTCCTCCGCGACCGCGGCGGGCAGCCAGCGGGTGCCGAGCAGGGACGGCGCGCCGTCGTCCGCGGGGCCGAGCAGTTCGAGGACGCCGGCGGCCGTCGGACGGCGCTCGGGTTCGGGGCGCAGGCACGCCCTGATCAGGTCGAGCAGCCAGCGCTCGGCGATCGCGCCGAGGTCGGCCCGGCCGTGCAGGACGCGCAGGTCGCGGGACTCCAGTGCCCCGTCCCCGAACGGCTCCCTCCCGGTCGCGGCGTACGCCAGCGTCGAGCCGAGCACGAAGACGTCGGCGGGCGGGCCGGTCTTCTCGGCGCGCAACTGCTCGGGCGCCATGAACCCGGGGGTGCCGACGGTCGAGTTCGCGCGCGTGATGGTCACCGAGTCCTCGGGCCGGGAGATGCCGAAGTCGATCACCCGGGGCCCGCCCGCGGTCAGCATCACGTTGCCCGGCTTCAGGTCCCGGTGCACCACGCCGGCGCGGTGGATCTCGCCGAGCGCCTCGGCCAGCCCGGCGGCGAGCGGGCGGACGGCCGCCGGCGGCAGCGGCCCGAACCGCGTCACGACCTCGCGCAGCGTCAGGCCCGGCAGGTAGGCGGTCGCCAGCCACGGCGCGGCCGCGTCGGGGTCGGCGTCCAGGACGGGCGCGGTGAAGACGCCGGTCACCCGGCGGGCGGCGGCCACCTCCCGGCGGAACCGGGCGGCGAACCTGGGCTGGCCCGCGAACCTCCGCTGGATCACCTTGATCGCGACGGGCCTGCCGCTGGGCGACCGGCCGAGGTACACCACGCCCATGCCGCCCGCGCCGAGCCGGCCGAGCAGCCGGTACGGGCCCACCCGGTCAGGATCGGGACGCTGGAGCGGTAGCACCGCCGTTCCCCTCTCGTCTCCCATCAGTAATACGACAATCGCGGAGAGTGCCCCCGGGACCGGTCTCGGCGTGACGGCAGTGTAATCGCGACGTGACCGACGAACGCGGAGAAAGCGGCGCGCCGGGCGACGTCCCGCGCCGCCAGCGAGGGCTGCTGCGCAGGTGCCGGAACCGGTCGCGCACCGCGTCCGGCGAGGACGTCCCGCGGCTGCGGCGCGAGCTGCGCGAGGCGCGCCTGGAACTGGCCGAGCGCGGACGGACGGCGGAGCGCACGCGCGCCGACCTGGAACGCGCCCGCGACACCGACGGACGGGACGCGCGGCAGCGGTCGCGGGCGGGCGTGGAGCGGCTCGTCGCGGCGATCGGCGTCCCGCTCGCGCAGTTCATGACGCAGGCACACCCGCACCGCGCGGGGACGGCGCGGGTACAGGTCGGCGACATGCTCGACGCCGGGGCCCGGCTGGTGCGCGGGCTGCGCGAGGCCGGGGTGGACGTGGTCGGCGAGCCCGGCGCGGTGGAGCCGTACGACCCGGCGCGGCACGACCCGCTGAGCGCCGCCGCGAGGAGGGTCCCGGCGGGGCGTCCCGTCGTGGTGCGGGTGCCTGGCCTGCTGTACGAGGGCAGGGTCGTGCGCAAGGCGGGGGTCGAGGCCGCGGACGGCACGGCCGGGGAGGCGGGCTGATGGCGGACCGGCTGGGAATCGCCTTCGGAGCCCGCGGCGCGGTCGCGGCCGTCTGGGACGAGGCGGCCGGGCGGGCGGCGTCGTTGCACATCCTCGACTATGGACGGTTCTCCGGCCGCGGCGGCGACGGTGGCAACAAGGTGCCGGGACGGGCGACGCGCCGGGAGCACCCGGTCGAGAAGCCCACGTGAGGAGCGAGGATGGAACTCCACGGAGTCGAGGTGACGATCGGCCCGGAGCCGGCCGCGCGGGAGGTGCCGGAGCGGCGGTCCTGGATCCGGGTCCGGCGGAAGCCCGGCGCATGACCGGCCCGCCGACGCCGCCGCGGCCTTTGCGGCTGCACTCCTTCGAGCCGTACAGCGAGACCGGCGGTCCCGGCGTCCGCGCGGTGGTGTGGCTGCAGGGCTGCACGCTGGGCTGCCCCGGCTGCTTCGTGCCGGACACGCACCCGTCCGGCGGCCACGAGATCACCGCGGACGAGCTGTTCGCGTACATCGCCGTGCTCGGCGGCCGGATCGAGGGCGTGACGATCACCGGCGGCGAGCCGCTCCAGCAGTTCCGGCCACTGCTGCGGCTGCTGACGCGGATCCGGGCGGAGACGGCGCTGTCGGTGCTGGTGCTCACCGGCTACAGCTGGGACGAGCTCGTCCGGATGCCGGGCGCGGCGGCGCTGCGCGAGCGCGTGGACGTCCTGTTCGCCGGACGGTACGAGCGCGACCTGCGTATCCGGCACGGGCTGCGCGGCTCGTCCAACAAGACCGTGCACCTGTTCACCGACCGTTACACGGCGGCCGACCTCGACGCCGTCCCGGACACGGGCGTCGTCATCCGCGCGAACGGCGCCCGGGCGGTCTCCGGCACCGAGCCGCCGAGCGACGGCGGAGCCCCGTGACCGAGCCGGTGGTCAGAGCCGGTGGTCAGGGTTTGCGGCCGAGCGCGCAGATGGCGTCCACCTCGGGCACCTCGCCGAACGGGGTCGGCTCGGGGCGCCACCGTGACGTGCTGACGACGCCGGGTTCCAGCAGGTCGAGACCGGTGAGGAAGGCGGCGATCTGCTCGGGCGTCCGCGCGATGTACGGCGTCGAGCCCCGCTCGACCGCGATCCGGTTCCCCTCGGCGCGGCCCGCCCCGTCGAGGACGCCCGTGCCGTCGTTGAACGCCATGAAGCTGCCCGCGGGCAGCGCCCCGACGAGCCGCCGGACGATCTCGTACGCCTCGCCGTCGTCGACGACATTGCCCATGATCCCGAACATGATGAGCCCGATGGGCCGGTCGAAGTCGACGGTGCGGGCCGCCTCGGCGAGGATCCGGTCCGGGTCCCGGACGTCGCATTCGATGTAGTCGGTCGCCCCTTCCGGCCTGCTGGTCAGCAGCGCCCTCGCGTGCACGAGGACGAGCGGGTCGTTGTCGACGTACACGACACGGCAGGTCGGCGCGATGCGCTGGGCGACGTCGTGCGTGTTGTCGTGGGTCGGGAGCCCGGTGCCGATGTCGATGAACTGCCGGACGCCCTCCTCGGCGACCAGATGGCGGACCATGCGGCACAGGCAGGCGCGGGAATGGCGGGCGACGTCGCCCATGCCCGGGAACGCCGCGGCGACCTGCTCCCCGACCTCCCTGTCGATCGGGTAGTAGTCCTTCCCGCCGACCCAGAAGTTCCACATTCGGGCGGGATGGGGCCGGGTGGTGTCGATGTCCGCGGGCTCGTCCGGGGCGGGCTCGTCTGGGGCCATGCTCCTCATCGTTGGGGAGCGGGTCACCGCCCGCAAGAGATGGCCCGGGACCGGCCAAGTAGGCTCCCCGTCCGTGGACGACCTGGACTGGGCGGCGCACCGTCCCGCCGTGTTCGGCGCGGCGTACCGGCTGCTCGGCAGCGTCACGGAGGCCGAGGACGTCGTCCAGGAGGTGTGGCTGCGGGCCGCGGCCGCCGACCGGTCGAAGATCGCGGATCCGCGCGCGTGGCTGGTGACGATCGCGGCGCGGCTCGCCTACAACGTCCTGAAGTCGGCGCGGGCCAGGCGCGAGGTCTACTCCGGCCCGTGGCTCCCGGAACCGCTCCCCACGGGGCCCGACGCCGCGGAGCGGGTGATCGCGGACGAGTCGGTCGGCACGGCGATGCTGCTGGTGATGGAGGAGCTGACCCCGTCCGAGCGGGTGGCGTTCGTCCTGCACGACGTGTTCGACGTGCCGTTCGACCAGGTCGCCGGAGTGCTCGGGAACTCGGCGGCGGCGTCCCGCAAGCTGGCGTCGCGGGCCCGTAGGCGGGTCGCGGACGCCCGCGAACAGCACCCGAAGGCGAGCCGTTCGGAGCGGGAACGGGTCCTGACGGCGTTCCGCGCGGCGACGGAGCGGGGCGATTTCGAAGGGCTCGTGAAACTGCTGCATCCGGACGCCGTGTACGTCGCGGACGGCGGCGGCAAGGCCGTCGCGTCCCGGCGTCCCGTGACCGGCGGCGTTCGCATCGCCCGCCTGCTCGCCGGGATCACGACCCGCCTCGGCATCGAGAGGCTCGCGTTCATCGAGCTCAACGGGGAGCCGGCGCTCGCCACCTACCAGGACGGCCGTGTCGTCTGGATCGACACGATCGAGGTCGCCGCTGGACGGATCAGCACCGTCCGGCGCGTGGCGAACCCGGACAAGCTCGGTCACATCTGACCGTCCCATCTTGTCTCCCTGGCGCAGACCGAGCGAGAGGGAGAACGCGATGCCGCACATAGTGATCGTCGGCGGTGGATTCGCCGGAGTTTGGAGCGCGGCCGCCGCGGCCCGCCTGCGCGGGGAGAGCGACCTGCGCATCACGCTGATCGCCCCCGGCGGCGACCTGGTGCTGCGGCCCCGCCTGTACGAACCGGACCCCGAACAGGCGGCCGTGGCGCTGAAGCGGATCCTTGGGCCGATCGGCGTCGACCACGTCCGGGCCGCCGTCCAGGACATCGACGTCGGCGGCCACCGGGTCATCGCGGACGGGGAGACGATCGGCTACGACCGCCTCGTCCTGGCCGCTGGGAGCCGGCTGGTCCGTCCAGGCGTCCCCGGCGCCGAGCGTCTCTTCGACGTGGACACCCTGCCCGCCGCCCGGCGCCTGCGCGGCCATCTGCGAGACCGCGACGGCTACAGGGCGGTCGTCGTCGGCGCCGGTTTCGCCGGTCTCGAGGTCGCCACCGAGCTGGCGGGCAAGGGCCACGTGGTCCTCGTCGAGAAGGCCGGGGAGGTGGCCCCGGACCTGGGCTTCGGCCCGCGTCCGGCGATCGAGGTCGCGCTCGACCGGCTGAACGTCGAACGGCGGCTCAACACCACCGTCACCGAGGTGCGGGAGGGCGGGGCCGTCCTCTCGGACGGTTCCCCGATCCCGGCCGACGCGGTCATCTGGACGGCCGGCCTCCAGGCGAGCCCCCTGACCGCGCGGATCCCCGGCGACCGCGACCACCTCGGCCGCCTCACCGTCGACGCGCACCTGCGGGTGGACGGCGACGTGTTCGCCGCCGGTGACGTCGCCGCCGCCCGCGCGGACGGCGACCACTGGACGGTGCAGAGCTGCCAGCACGCGGTCCCGATGGGCAAGACGGCCGGTCACAACGCCGCGGCCGACCTCCTCGGCCTCCCCCTGATCGACTTCGCCCCCGCTCCGTACGTCACGGGCCTGGACCTCGGCGCGGCGGGCGCCGTCTACGCGCGCGGCTGGGACCGTCTCATCGCGCTCTCCGGCGCGGAGGGCCGCTGGGTGAAACGCTGGATCATGGACGTCATCCGCCCTCCCGTGGACGACGCCGCGACACTCCTCGCCCACGCGGCCGTGGTCACCACCCCGATCCCGTTCTGACGCGCCCTCGCGGGAAGGGCGGCCCGCGGCCTACGGCGCCGAGAAGACGGCGGCGTGCTCGGTCGCCCACCGGCCGAACCCGAGGGCGGGACGGCCGAGGATCTCCTCGACGGTGCCCGTGGCCGGGCCAGGCTGGTCGCGGCAGGTGGCGAGGTAGCCGAGCATCCGGTCGGGGACGTCCTGGGGAAGTCCCTGGGCGAGCATGTCCCGGCGGGCCTGCTCGGGCGGGATCTCGACGAACGGGACGTCGCGGCCCGTCGCGGCACCGATCAGCCGGGCCTTCTCGCGCTGGGTGAGCGGTTCGGGGCCGGTGATGGCGTACGAGCGCCCGTCGTGGGTGGAGTCGCGCAGGGCCCGGGCGGCGATGTCGGCGATGTCGTGCTCGTGGACGGCGGCCGTGGCCGCGTCGCCGTAGGCACCCCGCACCAGGCCCGCCGACCGGACCTGCGGCGCCCAGGCCAGGGTGTTGGCGGCGAAGTCGGCGCACCGCAGGAACGTCCATCGCAGGCCGGACGCCTTGACGGCCTCTTCGGCCGCCTCGAACGCCTCGGCGAAGCGCCGGTAGCCGCCGCCGTACTCGACGGTGATCGCCGAGAGGAGGACCGCGCGCCGCACTCCGTGCTCGGTGGCGAGGGCGAGCAGGTCGGCGGTGGCGGCGCCGACCGCGCGCGGCGCGAGCAGGATCGCCTCGACGCCCGCGAACGCCGAGGCCACCGTCGCGGGGCTGGACGGATCGCCCGCCACGACCCGGACGCCATCCGGCAGGTCCGCGCTCGCGGGGCTCCGGGTCACGGCCGTCACCCGCTCGCCCGCCTTGGCCAGCAGGTTCACCACTTCACGGCCGACATGTCCGGTCGCTCCGGTCACCAGGAACACGATGCTCTCCTCCCCGCCCCAAATATTCGGGCATCGTAAGATACGGAAACCATAACATATTAGTTTGAGAAGGAGATGATATGGGATCCGTATCATCTGGGAGGGCGCCGGGACGGCGGCGCCCGGCCATGGCGATCAGGGCCTCGCTCCGCGAGCTCGGCCTCCAGCTGTCGCTCCTCAACCGGCAGGTCGGCACGCGGCTCGACCTCCGGGACGTCGACCTGGACTGCCTGGACCTCGTCCACGCGCACGGCCCGCTCGGCCCCAGCGCGCTCGCCAGGCTCGCCGGGCTTCATCCGGCCACGCTGACCGGCGTCCTCGACCGGCTCGAACGCGGCGGCTGGGTGGCCCGCGAGCGGGACCCGTCCGACCGCCGCGCCATCCTGGTCAGGGCCGTGCAGGACCGCAACGCCGAGCTGTTCGGCCTGTTCGCGGGCATGAACGCGTCAGTGGAGGAGATCTGCGGCGACTACGACGACGCCGACCTCGAACTGCTCGCGGGTTTCCTGGAGCGGATGGTCCACGCGGGTCGCGACGCCGCCCGGGAACTGGCCGGCGGCGCGTCCTGACCGGCCCGTGCTCACAGTCCTGTCTGGCGCCATTCCGGGACGGTGCCCGGCGCGTGCAGGCGGAGGTCGGGGGCGGCCTCCAGGGCCTTCTCCTCGCCGCCGGGGGTGTAGGTGACGATGAGGCGGAGCGGGCGCCAGGTCGTGTTGTACGTGGAATGCCAGACGCCTTTCGGAATGTGGACGGCGTCGCCCTCGCGGATGGGGAACGGGTCGCCGTCGTCCACCATCTGCGTCGCGTCGCCGGAGATCACGTAGATGACCTCCTCCGCGTCGGGGTGGTTGTGCCGCGCGTGCCCCCTGCCGGGGTTGACGATCACCTCGCCCAGGGTGCTGCTCGCGCCCGCCACGCTGGACGGCGTCACGAACCACTTGATCGAGCCCCAGTCGAAGGCCATCGTCGTCACGTCGCCGGGATTGACCAGCATCAGATCTCCAGGTTCTTGAAGGCGGTCACCTGCTGTGTGATGGCGCGCTCGGTCGGCAGCCGCTCGACGGACGAGGCGCCGAAGAATCCCACGACGCCCTGTGTACGGGACAGGACGTAGGCGGCGTCGTCCGGCTCGGCGATGGGACCGCCGTGGCAGAGGACGAGGACGCCGGGACGCGCGGCGGACGCGGCGTCCCGCATGGCCTGCACCCGGGCGACCGCCTCGTCGAGGCTCAGCGCCGTGCCCGCGCCGATGCTGCCCTTGGTCGTGAGCCCGACGTGCGGGACGAGGACGTCCGCGCCCGCCTCGGCCATCGCCCGCGCCTGGTCCTCGTCGAAGACGTACGGCGCGGTGACGAGGTCGCGCTCGTGCGCGAGCCGGACCATCTCGATCTCCAGGTCGTAGCCCATGCCGGTCTCTTCGAGGTTCTGCCGGAAGACGCCGTCGTAGAGGCCGACGGTCGGGAAGTTCTGCACGCCCGCGAAGCCCATGGCCTTGAGCTGGTCGAGGAAGACCGGCATCAGCCGGAAGGGGTCGGTGCCGCACACCCCGGCGAGCACGGGCGTGTCCTTCACGACGGGCAGGACCTCGGACGCCATGTCCACGACGATCTGGTTCGCGTCGCCGTAGGGCAGCAGGCCCGCGAGCGATCCGCGTCCGGCCATCCGGTACCGGCCCGAGTTGTAGATGATGATCAGGTCGACGCCGCCGTCCTCCGCGCACTTGGCGGACAGGCCCGTGCCCGCCCCCGCGCCGATGACGGGCTTGCCCTCCGCGACGGCCGCGCGCAGCCTCGCGAGGACGTCCTGACGGTTCATCTCGATCCCCCCGAGATCAGCCGGTGCAGCCGGTCGGCCATGGCGCGGCCGAACGCCGGATCGTTGATGTTCATGTCGAGCCGCTCCGTCTCGACGGCGCCTCGCATTGCCGCGAAGCACGCCTCGTCCGCCTTCGGGTCATGGAAGGGCATGCCGGGCGCGTCCAGTGCCGACACTCCTCCGAGCGGGAGGAACAGGACGGCCGGGCCGGTCGCGGCGCCCAGTTTCGCCGCCACCCGGCGGCCCAGCTCCGCCATCTCGTCGGGCGTCGTCCGCATGAGGGTGACGGTCGGGTTGTGAACGTAGAGGTTCCGTCCCTCGAACCGCTCCGGGACGGTGTCGCGCGGGCCGAAGTTGACCATGTCGAGCGCTCCGGGCGCGACGACCTGCGGCACACCGCGCCGGCCCGCGGCCGTGAGCCGGTCGGGCCCGGCCGACAGGACGCCGCCGACGAGGTCGTCCGCCAGCTCGGTCGTGGTCAGGTCGAGCACCCCGGCGAGCAGCCCGCTCTCCACGAGCCCCTCCAGGGCACGGCCCCCGGCGCCGGTCGCGTGGAAGACGAGGACCTCGTAGCCGAGCTCGTCCAGGCGCTCCCGCGCCGCGTCGACCGCCGGGGTCGTGACGCCGAACATCGACGCCGCCACGAGCGGGCGCTCCTGCGCCACGGGAGGCACGTGCGCCTTCGCCATCCCGGCCGCCGCTGCCGCCGCGTTCCCGAGGATCAGCCGCGACACCCGGTTCACGCCCGCGATGTCGACGACGCTGTACATCATCGTCACGTCCTTGGCGCCCACGTAGGGCGTCACGTCCCCGGACGCCATGGTGGACACGATCAGCTTGGGCAGCCCGATCGGCAGGTCCCGGACGGCCCGCGCCGCGATCGACGACCCGCCGCTGCCGCCGACCGCGAGCACGGCGTCGATCCGCTCCAGCCCGGCGAGCACGACCGCCGCGCCCTCCCCCATGGCCGTGACCGCCGCGCCCCGGTCGCCCGCGTCCCGCAGCGCCGCCAGCGAGGCCCCGCCCGCCCGCGCGACCTCCTCGGCGGTGACGTCGGCGTCGATCTCCGGCGGCGGCCCGGTCGCGGCGTCGACGAGCACCACGTCGCAGCCCAGTTCCCGTAGGCGATCACGCAGCCACGCGTACTCCGGCCCCTTGGTGTCGAGCGTCCCCACCAGCACAACTGTCGCCATGAACCCCTCCCATCCCGATACCGATTCCCCGGACGGTGAAGGGCAACCGGCGTCAGCCGGGGGCGGGGACGGGGGCTTCGGTGGTGACGCCGTCTTCGAGGTGGAGGACGCGGTCGGCCTCGGCCAGGAGGGCCTCGTCGTGGGTGGCGACGATGACGGTGACGCCCTCGCTGGCGACGACGGCGCGCAGCAGCGGCATGATCGCGGCGGCCGTCTCGGAGTCGAGCTGACCGGTGGGCTCGTCGGCGAGCAGCAGCCGGGGGCGGTTGGCGAGGGCGCGGGCGATCGCGACGCGCTGGCGCTGGCCGCCGGACAGCTCGTAGGGGCGCTGCGCGGCGTGGTCGGCCAGGCCGACGAGGCCGAGCAGCACCCGGACGCGTTCGTCGCGCTCCGCCGGGGGCGTGCGGACGAGGCGCAGCGGAACCTCGACGTTCTCCGCGGCCGACAGGACGGGGATCAGCCCGTGCGCCTGGAAGATGTAGCCGATGTGCTCGCGGCGCAGGGTGAGGAGCTCGTCCTCGCCGAGGGCGCCGACGTCGCCGCCGTTCACGCGGACGGTTCCGCCGTCCGGGGTCTCCAGGCCGCCGATCAGGTTGAGCAGCGTCGTCTTCCCCGAGCCGGAGCGGCCCTCGATCGCGACGAGCTCGCCGGTCCGGACGGTGAAGGACGCGCCGCGCAGCGCGTGGACCTCCACGTCGCCGGTGCGGAAGGTGCGGGTGAGCGCCTCCACGACCACCATCGGCTCAGTCATCGCTCTCCGTCCGGTCATTCCCCTCGGGGCGGTCGGGCCTGTCGGGCCAGACGCCGACGTGGTCGGTCTCCAGGTTCAGCCGGACGCGGTCGCGCATGTCGAGGGCCGTGGTGAACCCCTTGGGGAGCTGGACGCGGCCGACGCGGTCGAGCACGGCGTACTCCTCGGCGGTGCGGGTGCCGTCCTCGGCGGAGCGGCGGCGGACCTCGCTGCTGGTGCGGCCGTCGCGGATGCCGATCGTCCGGTCGACGCGCTCGGACACCTGCGCGTCGTGGGTGACGACGACGGCGGTCGTGCCGAGCTCCTCGTTGACGCGGCGGAGCGCGCCGAAGACCTCGGCGGCGGTGGCGGTGTCGAGCTCGCCGGTCGGCTCGTCGGCGAGGATGACGTCGGGCTCGTTGGCGACGGCCACCGCGATGGCGATGCGCTGCTGCTGGCCGCCGGACAGCTCCTCCGGGCGCCGCTGCGCGCACTCGCCGACCCCGAGCATGCCGAGGAGCTCGGCGGCGCGGGTGGCGCGCGCACGGCGGTGCCGTCCGGCGAACCGCATCGGGAGCTCGACGTTCTGCGCCGCCGTCAGGTACGGGAGCAGGTTCCTGGACGTCTGCTGCCAGACGAACCCGACCTGCTCGCGGCGGAACCGCAGCCGCTCCTTGGACGTCATCGTCAGCAGGTCGGACCCGGCGACGCGGGCGACCCCGGCGGTCGGCACGTCGAGCCCGGACAGGATGTTCAGCAGCGTGGACTTCCCGGAGCCCGACGCCCCGACGATCGCCACCAGCTCCCCGGGGTCGACGAGCAGGTCGAGCCCCTGGAGCGCGACGACCTCGATGCCGTCGGTCTTGTAGATGCGGACGAGGTTGTCGCAGACGATGTGGGCGCCCTCGCCGTACACGGGGCCGCGTTCGGCGGCGCGCCTCTCCAGCTCGGCGAGGTCGGGTGCGTTCGTACTCATCAGTCCCCCGTTCTCAGGACGGTTCCGGGGCGGGCGTCGAAGGCGCGGTCCACGGCGACCGCCGCCACGGCGGCGAGCAGCAGCGCGCCGAGGAGCCCGAGCAGCGCGGGCAGGCTCGGGACATGGACGGTCTCGGCGTGGCCGCCGGTGTAGGGGCGCAGGTCGACGACCGGGCCGGTGATCTCGGGCAGCAGCAGCCCGAGCACCCAGCCGGCCCCGACCGCGCAGAGCAGCACGGGCGCGATCTCGACCAGGGCCAGGCCGCGGCTCTGCCCCCGGCTGAGGCCGAGGGCCCGCAGATGGGCGACCATGCGGCCGCGGGCGCGGGCCCCGACGACGAGCACCAGCAGGACGGCGAGGAGCCCGAACGCGCCGCCGAGGAGCGAGCCGTCCCGGAACGTGTCCCGGACGACGGCCACCAGCGGCGTCCCGGTCATGTCCCGCAGGACGTCCTGGCGGAACTGGACGCCGCGTCCGGGGGCGGCGGCGCGGAGCCGCTTGACGTCCAGCCCGCTCCCGGACACGAAGACCTGCGACGGGAAGCCGGTCGCGCCCGCGACGGCCTTGTACGGGACGATCACGAACGCGCTGCCCGGCGACTGCCCGGGGAAGTGCTCGATCACGCCGGGGGCCTTGACGCGGACCGGGTCCATCCCGGCGCGGCTGAGCGTCGCGCCGCCGGGGGCCATGGTGCGGACGGCGAGCGGCGACGCCAGCACCCCGGACCCCGGCTCGGGGACACCGGGCACGGCGGGCGCCAGGTCGCGGTAGGTGCCGAGGTCCACGCCGACCACCGTCATGGGCGCCGTGTCCGACTCGGTCGTCACCTCGGTGATGACGCGGACGCGCACGGCGCCGGTCACGCCGGGGACGCCGCGGATCCGGCTCAGGCCGGCGTCGTCCATCGGCCCGGCCTCGACGCGGGCTTCGGCGCCGACCTCGGCCCAGGACGCGCGTTCCTGCCCGTCCCGCAGCGCGGTGTCCACGGTGGCGGTGAAGCCGGCGATGGTCGCGGCGAGCAGCAGGACGACGAGCGGGAGCGCGCCGACGAGGCTCTGCCGCGAGGCGCGGGCGACGCCGATGAAGGCGACCGCGCCGCTGCGGCGCCGCAGGAGCGGCCCGGCGGCGCGCAGCAGGTACGGGTAGCCGCGCAGGACCAGCACGGCGAGCGCCCCGCCGAGCAGCACCGGGACGGCGGCGATCAGCGGGTCGTCGCCCGCGCCCTCCCCGCGCTGGCGCAGCAGCACGGCGCCGATGACGGCGAGCGCGACGAGCAGCGCGTCCAGCACGAACCGCCGCCGCGACGGCCGCGCCGAGACCAGGTCGTCCCGGCGGCCCGACGACGACCCCACGCCGGCGTTCCGCTCCCGCAGCACCATGACGGCGGGCACGGCGAGGACGGCGACGGCGAGCACCGCGACCGCGTAGATCGAACTCGGTCGCGCCGGTCCGGCGTCCAGCAGGCGTCCGGCGGCGTATCCGAGGGCGGCGGACGGGACGACGGCGAGCGCCGTCAGCAGGCAGGCGGGCAGGGCGAGCTGCCGCGGCGAGGCACCGCGCGCCCGCATCGTCCAGAGGACGGGCCTGAGCCGTTCGCCGAGGAGCCCGGCGGCCAGCAGCAGCACTCCGGCGGCGACGGCGACGAGCCCGCCGAGCGCCAGCCCGAGGACGGATTCGGCGGTGCGCAGCTTGTCGGCGAAGTCGTTCAGCCGGTCGTCCAGCGCGGTGACGACCGAGCGGGGGAACATCCCGGTACGGCCTTCGACGGCGGAGCGGAACGCGTCCATGTCGCCGGCCGTCTCGCGGGCGTCGCTCGCGCTGATCGCGTCCGGGCGGAACGGGAACCGCCAGCTGAAGGTGAAGAACCGGCCCGGCGTGTGCGCGAGCCTGAAGTAGCCGGCGGGGTCGATCAGCGCCGTGCCCGCGTCGGCCTCCAGCCCCTCGTCCCCTTCGATGGACTCCCTCGTCGGGTGCAGGATCCTGGCGCGCGGCGCCCAGTACGGGTCGGCGGCCTTCACCGGCGCGTACAGGCCGGTGATCTGGACGCGCGTGGTGCCCTCGGACACGCCGCCCGCCGTGATGCGGTCGCCGACCTTGTAGCCGAGCCGGTCGGCGTACTGCTTGGAGACCATGACCCGCGGGTCCTCGCCGGGCTTCAGGTCGTAGTTGTAGGCGGGAAAGCCGGCGACGACGCGGACGCGCTCCCACGCGCCGACGTCCCAGCCGAGGTAGAGCAGCCGCGGCCGGGAGAACCGCCCGTGGACGTGCATCCGGTCGCTGGTGGCCGACGCCTCCGGCTGCCCGGTCACCTCGCGCAGGGACGGCGGCATCATCTCCTGCCACATGAGGCCGTGGGCGACGAGCGCGTCCTGGCTCGGAACGGCCGTCCTCGCGGCGATGTCCGCGGCCCTGCCCTCGACCCGGATGTCGGCGCCCTGCCCGGCTGCGGCCGCCGCGCCGCGGTCGTAACCGGCGGCCATCCGGGCGGGGAGGACGACGGCGAGCAGCGCGGACACCAGCGTCAGCACGGCGAGCGCGACGACAGGCGCCCACTGCGCGCGCACAAGCCGCATCGCAGGCCCCCTCATCGATCCCTGCCCTTCTGGGGGGCGACCCCCAGACCCCCGAGCGGTCGGGCCGATGATCCTCGCTCCGCTCCGGTCATCGATCCTCCCCGACGCGCAGCCCGGCCCCAAGATTTTTGCGGCGCAGCATCCGGATCACCGGTGGCAGAACCAGGCCGAGCACCGCGGCCACGCCGGCGACCATGCCCAGCACCACCGGCCAGTGGACGATCAGTTCGGCGGGCGGGTACGGCTCGGCGGCCTGCACGCTGAGCACGACGTGCGGGACGACCAGCCGCGCCACGACCAGGCCGAGCAGCGTCCCGCCGAGCAGGCCGATCGTGACCAGGTACGCCTGCTCGATCGCGATGACCCCGGTGACCTGCCGGGGATGGACGCCGAGCGCGCGCAGCACGGCGAACTCGCGGGTCCGCTCGCCCGCCGTCACCGCCGCGTTCACGACGAACGCGATGACGGCGAACGCCAGCGCCGCGCCGAAGCCGAGGACCAGCGCGCCCTGGAGCGCCGCGCCGAGCGGGGCGTCGCGCAGGCGGATGCGCAGCTCGGCGCGGTCCGCGGCGACCTCGCCCCAGGCGGGATGGTCGGCCACCGACCGCGCGGCCGGGCCGGTGCGGCCGTCGCGCACGGACGTCCACCACTCTCCGGGCGCGATGCTCGCCGGGGCGGTGCCGTCCGCGGTGAGACGCGTGCCGGTCAGCGTCGGCAGGTCGACGAGGACGCCGGGCTCGCCGGGCGGGACGCTCGGCAGCGCGGGCGCGATCCCCACCACCTCCACCGGCTGCCGGCCGTCGACGGTGCCGACCGTGACCTTGCCGCCGACGCCGACGCGGGCGCGGCGCGCCGTCTCCTCGGTGATGACGCCCGGCACGAGCGGCTGGAGGTCGGTGTCGGCCCCGGGATCCCCGCCCCGGGTCGGCGGCTTACCCGTGACGAGCACGGCGTTGACGGTCCCGATGACGTCGAAGGTGCGTCCTTCCATGGCCCAGGACGGAGGTGGGGCGATGGCGAGCTTCGTCAGCGCGGCCCTCGCGGCCTTCGCGAACGCCAGCGGCCGCGTCTCGTACGGCTGGACGAACGCGTCCCAGCGGGCCCCGGCGGGCGGCGCCGCCTCCCCGGTGCCGTCGCCGCGCACGTGCAGGAGTTCCAGGTCGAGCGGCCCGGAGTAGGTGTTGTCGTCGTAGGAGTAGTGGACGCCCCGGACCGACAGCGGGTAGGTCGGCGCCCCGCCCGGTCCGGCCACGGTGGCGGCGTCCAGCGCGAGGGTGTGCTCGCGGCCGTCCGCGACGAGGCCGGGCAGGGTCACCCGCCGCGCCAGCCCGCGCGCGTCCGCGACCGTCACCGCGATCTTGAAGGCCGCGGGCGGCTTGCCGTTCGAGGAGTCGGCGGGCGCCGGTCCGGCGCGGCTGAGCCGCAGGTCGAACAGCAGCCGCCGCGGTTTGCCCGGGACGGTCAGCGCCGGGAAGGCGGGGCGTCCTTTGGCCAGCGCGTCCAGGCGCAGGCCGTCCCTGAGGCCGGGCTGGACGCGCAGGATCCGGCCGAGTTCCCCGGCGTCGGCGGCGAGCAGCGTCGCGGGCGCGTTGCCGAGGTCGGCGCTGGTGCGCAGCACCGCCGTCGTGCCCGTGACGCCGGGCAGCGCCGCGACCCGCCCCGACTGCCCGAGCACCGACGGGGCCTCCGGGCCGCTCGCGCGGGTGACGCGCAGGTCGGCGGCGGCCTGGAAGTCGGCCTGGTCGGTCTGCGAGCGGCGCCAGGTCGACATCGTCGTCACCGACAGCACCCCGACCGCCATCGCCATGACGAGCAGCAGAACGGGCCCCGCGTACCGGAGGCGCCGCCGTCCGACCTGCCGGGTGCCGAGGGCGGGGACGAGCCCGCGCCCCTTCGTCGCGGCCCGTTCGGCGATCCGGGACGTCAGCGGCACCAGCCGGAGCAGCAGCACCCCGCCGGCGAGCAGCGCCAGCGCCGGCCCCGACACGATGAACGGGTCGACGCCCGACGCGGTGTTCCCGCCGCCCGAGCCGTCCGCCCCGTACCGGGTGAGTTGCCAGATCGCGAGCCCGGCCACGACGAGCAGGGCCAGGTCGGCGCCCGATCCGCGCAGCCGGCCGGTCCGGCCGATCCCGGCCTGCGCCTCGACGAAGGTGCGGTTCGCGCCGCGCAGCGTCGGGACCATGAGGGCGACCGCGCAGGTCAGCGCGGTCGCGATCGACACGATCCACAGCGGGGCCGCGGACCCGGCGTCCAGCCGCAGCCCCGAGTCGCGCACCGTCGGGGCGTGCGCGGCGAGCCGCAGCAGCGGCCGCGCCAGCAGCGGGCCGAGCACCGCGCCCGGCAGCGCGATCAGCAGCCCCTCGGCGAGGCCGAGCCGCGCGAGCTGCCACATCCCCATGCCGCGGGTCCGCAGCAGCGCGACCTCGCCGCGCCGGTGGTCGGCGAGCAGCCGGGCGACGAGCAGCCACGCGACCCCGGCGAGCAGGACGAGCTGGATCACCGGGATCAGCATCGTTGATCGTGCCACGAGCACCGCGTCGTCGAGCTGCGCGGTCAGCTCCGGCAGTTTGGTCACGACGGAGAACTGCGACCCGCCGCCGGACGCCTTGAACGCCTCCTCCGCGTTCGCGACGCGGCCGCCGAGGGGCCCGAGGTCGCCGGACTCCACCCCGCGCAGGTCCGGCATGACGGTGAACCGGGCGTCGGCGCCGGTCCCGGTGAAGCGGGCCGAGAACACGTCCGGCGGGACGACGAACGGCCCGTGCGTCGTGTAGTCGAGTCTCTCCACTCCGCTCGTGACGAGCCGGTCGCCCTGCCAGAAGTAGCTCTCCGGGTCCGGCACGTCGAACAGCCCGACGACGCGGACCTTCACGACGGACTTCTTGTCGACCCGGCCGCGGACGGTGAGCACGTCGTCGACGCCGGCGCGCATCGCGCGGGCGGCGGCGCCGGGCAGGGCCGCCTGCACCTCGCCCTCGCGCGCCACGGCCGGGTCGGCGCCCGGCCAGCGTCCGCGGGTCAGCCGCGCGTGCTTCTCGATCCCGGTGTAGGTCCCGAACGCCGTCAGTTCGGGATGCTCGCTCTTCTCCTGCCCGGGCAGGGTGTAGGAGTCGCTGCGCACGCTCACCGAGACCGTGAGCGGGACGTCCTCCCCGTACATCTTCTTGAGCGTCTGACCGACCTGCCCGCGCACGTTGTCGAGCCCGTCGGCCGGGACGTGCGTGCCGACGGTGATCCCGACGGACTCGAACGTCGCGTCGGCGAGGGTGCGGCGCAGCCCCTCACGGGTCACCGACCCGGTGTAGCCGACCAGGGCGGCGAGGACGGTCGTGGCGAACAGCGCGGTCGCGCACGCGGCCAGGATCAGCGTCCTGTCGCCCGCCATCCGCCTGAGCAGCAGCCCCCGTCGCCTCACGACCGGCCATGATCATTCACGGGCGGCGGCGCCACAAGGGTCCGTGATGATTTCGTGCCGTTTCGCAACCCACTTGCAATTTGGACAAATTACGCATTATGGGCCCAGATCGAGGTGCCTTCCGGCGGGACGCCTTCGGCGCGCCGCAGGATCTCGGCGGTCTCCAGGGCCGCCCCCGCCGTGAACGCCGCCGCGAACGCGCCGTCGCCGAGCGCGCTCCGCGCATGCTCCTCGGCGAGCGCGGCTTCGGCCCGTTCGCCCTGGCCGGGGTGGACGCCGCTGGAATCCCGGACGGACGCCGCCCGCCCGAGCGCCTCGGCCGCCTCCCGGTGATGTCCGGACAACGTCAGCGCGCGGGCCAGCCCCTCCAGCGCCACGGCCGTGTCCCGGGGCGCCTCCAGCCGGAGCGCGACGGTCAGCGCGTCGCGCTGGTAGGTGACGGCGGCCGCCGCGTCGCCGCGGGCACCGGCGACCCGGCCGAGCGCGCTCTGCACGATCGGCAGGTACAGCGGCGGGAACTCCTCGGGCGGCGCGGCCCTGAGCAGGGGTTCGAGGCGGTCCTCGGCGTCGTCGAGCCGTTCCTCGGCGCAGGCCGCCAGGCCGAGCCCGATCTCGGCGAACATGATCGCCGGGGCGTGGCCCTGCTCCACGGCCACGCGCAGCGCCCGGCCGAAAAGGCGCCGCGCGGCGGCCGGGTCGCCGCGCAGGTGCGCGATCCAGCCGCGCCAGGCCATCCGGACGGCGACGTCCGGCCACATGTGCAGCTCCTCGGCCATCCGCTGCCCGTCGAGCTGGAGCCGCTCCGCCCGGTCGTAGTCGCCGGTCAGCTCGGCCAGCCCGCCGAGCCACTCGACGGCCTGGAGCTGCCCCCACCGGTCGCCGGTCTCGCCGAACAGCACGGCCGCGCGCTCGGCGTCGCGCCGCAGCGCGGCCGGCTCGCCGTGCGCGTGCGCCTGCTTGGCCCGCAGGACCAGCGCCGCCGCCTCGCCCCACCGGTCGCCGTGCGCGCGGAACCCGGCGAGCGCCTCGTCCAGCGTCGCCGCGCCGGCGGAGGTGTCCTCCACGTCGAAGTGGGAGAACGTCAGGAACCAGCGCGCCCAGGCCCGCGTCCCCGGGTCGCAGGACGCGTCCACGGCCCGCAGCGCCTCGTCGCGGCGGGCGGTCCAGTCGCCTCCGGCGCCCTTCAGGACCGCCACCCCGGCGCGCCAGGTCAGCGCCTTGGCCCGCGGGACGGACGGCCCGCCGTCCAGCGCGAGCGCCGCGTCCAGCGAGCGCAGCGCCTCGGTCAGCCTGCCGCGCAGGAACCAGTACCAGGCCAGCGCGTTGACCAGCCGCAACGCGCGTTCGGCCGGGCGGGCGGTGACGGCGGCGTCCAGCGCCGTCCGGATGTTGGCGGCCTCGGTGTCGAGCGTCCGGAGCCAGCGGGCCTGGTCATGGCCGTAGAGGTGCCGTTCGGCGCGCTCGGCCAGGTCGACGTAGTAGCCGCTGTGCGCCCGCCGGACGTCCTCGTCCTCCCCGGCCTCGGCGAGCCGCTCGGCCGCGTAGGCGGCGACCGACTCCAGCAGCCGGTACCTGGGCGGCTCGCCCGGCGGCTCCGCCATGACGACCAGCGAGCGGTCGACCAGCCGGACCAGCACGTCCAGGACCTCCGCCTCGGGGACGTCCGCGCCCGCGCACACCGCCTCGGCGGACTCCAGCGCGCAGCCGTCGGCGTGCACGGACAGCCTCCGCAGGACGGCCCGTTCCTGCGCCGTCAGCAGATCCCAGCTCCAGCCGATCACCGCGGTGAGCGTCCGCTGCCTGGCCGGGGCGCCGCGATGCCCGGACGACAGCACCCGGAACCGGTCGTCCAGCCGGGCGACGAGGCCCTCGACGCCGAGCGTCCGCACCTTCGTCGCGGCCAGCTCCAGCGCCAGCGGGATGCCGTCGAGCCGGCGGCACAGCTCCCCGACCGGCCCGGCCGTCGCGTCGTCGAGCCGGAACCCCCGGGACGCCGCCTCCGCCCGCGCCGCGAACAGCCGCACCGCGCTGGCCGCGCTCGCCGCCGCCGGATCGTCGCCGGCGCCGGGCACCTCCAGCGGCGGGACGGCCCACACCACCTCGCCGGGCAGCCCGAGCGGCTCCCGGCTCGTCGCGAGGATCCGCACCCCGGGGACCCGCCGCAGCAGCCGCTCCGCCAGCTCGGCGGCCTGCTCGATCACGTGCTCGCAGTTGTCCAGCACGAGCAGCAGCCGGCGGGCGCCGAGCGCCGCCGCGAGCCGGTCGAGCGCCGCCTCCGGCGCGCCGGGCGCGTCCCTGATGTCCAGGATCGCGGTGACGACCTCGGCCAGCTCGGGCACCGTCGAGCGCTCCGACCCGGCCAGCTCCGCCATCCACACGCCGTCGCCGAACGCGTCCACCAGCCCGGCCGCCGCCTCCACCGCGAGCCTGGTCTTGCCGACCCCGCCCGGCCCGGTCAACGTGACCAGCCGGTCGGTGCCGATCCTGGCGCGGATCTCCCTGGCGGCGTCCTCGCGCCCGATCAGCTCGGTCGGCGGGACCGGAAGGTTCGACCGCGGCCCGGCCGGCCGCGGCGGCACCGGCGCCTTCAGGCCCGGGTCCTGCCGCAGGATCGCGCGCTGCAGGTCGGCCAGCTCGGCGCCGGGGTCGAGGCCCAGCTCGTCGGCGACCACCGTCCGGTGCCGCTCGAAGCTCTCCAGCGCCTCGCTCTGCCGGCCCGCCCGGTACAGCGCCAGCATGTGCGCGGCCCGCAGCCGCTCACGCAGCGGATGCTCGGCGACCGCGTCCCCGAGCTCCCCGGCCAGCGCCCCGTGCTCGCCCAGCAGGAGCCGCGCCTCGGCGTGCTCCTCCAGCGCGGTCAGCCGAAGCTCCTCAAGCCGCGCGGACGCCGCCCGCGTGAACGGCTCGTCCGCGAAGTCGGCGAACGCCGGGCCGCGCCACAGGCCGAGCGCCTCGGCCAGCAGCGCCGCCCTCTCCTTCGGCTCGCCCGCCCGGCGCGCCTCGTCCACCAGGACCTGGAACCGCCGCGCGTCGACCCGCCCACCGCCCTGCTCGCCGTCCTGGACGCCGCCCTGCTCGCCGCCCTGCTCGCCGCCCGCGTTCAGCAGGTATCCGGCGGGACGCGACTCCACCAGCGCCCGCGCGCCCGGCTCCGCGTCCTCCAGCACCCGCCGCAGCTGCGACACCTTCGCCGACAGGGACCCCATCGGGTTGCCGGGCAGCGCCTCGCCCCACAGGTCGTCGATCAGCCGGTCGGCGGGCACCGGACGTCCCTCGTTGGCGAGCAGGTCCGCCAGCAGGGCCCGGACCTTGAGACCGGGCACCGCGACGAGCCCGCCGTCGTCGGTCCAGACGGCGAGCGGCCCGAGCACCCCGAAGCGCACCCTCCGCACCCTAGCCGCGCCCACCTCCGAAAAGGGACGGTAAGAATCCGGTAATGGGTCCGGTGCAAGGTGGTTCCAGGTCGCCGGAAGGCGAACGATCGACCACGGAGGACATCATGCGCAAGATCATCAGCTCGACCTACATCTCGCTCGACGGCGTCATCGAGAACCCGCAGAACTGGACGTCGGCCTACTTCCAGGACGAGGCCGCCGCCTACGCCCGCGACCTGCTGTTCTCCTGCGACGCGGTCCTCATGGGACGCGCGACGTTCGACGGCTTCTCGCAGGCGTGGCCCGCGATGGAGGAGTCGACCGGCGACTTCGGCGCCCGGATGAACAACCTGCCCCACTACGTCGTGTCCGACACGCTGAACAAGCCGGGCTGGGGCGACACCAAGGTGATCCGGCGGGCCGACGCCGTCGCGGAGATCACCAAGCTGAAGGAGCAGGACGGCCAGGACATCCTGCAGTACGGCTTCGGCGCGGTCTCGCGCACGCTCGTCGACAACGGCCTGCTGGACGAGCTGCGCCTGTGGATCCACCCCGTCGTCGTCGGCACCGGCGACCCGGCGGAGCTGCTCACCCGCCCGGACTTCTCCGCGACCTTCGAGCTGGCCGGCACCGAGTCGTTCAAGACCGGTGTGATCGTCGCGACCTACACCCCGGTCGCGAAGTAGCGGCCACGTGCCGGGGCCCCGGGCACCGGGCGGCGCCTGCCTGCTGAGCGCCGCCCGGCTCCTCACCGCCCGGTCTCAGGGAAGCTGGTCGAGCACGCTCTTCAGGATGCCGGGCGTCCGGACGGGCGGCTCCGCCTGGAGACCGAGCCGGTTGAGGACGTCCCGGTACCGGCTGATGTCGGCGGGCCTGTCCGGGTACAGGGCGCCCGCGAGCTGCTCCAGGTAGACCACGTCGGGCAGTTCCGGCTCGGCGAACCGCAGCAGCGTCACCGGGCCGCACTCGGCCGCGTGCCCGCCGGACGCGAACGGCAGGATCTGCACGGTCACGTTCGGCAGCCACGCCATGTCGATCAGGAAGCGGAGCTGGTCGCGCATCGTCTCTGCGCCGCCGACCCTGCGGCGCAGGGCCGCCTCGTCCAGGACGGCCCACAGCTTCAGCGGGCCGGGGCGCTCGAACACGCGGCGGCGGCGCCGCATCCGCAGCTCGACGCGCCGCTCGATCTCCTCCGCCGGCGCCTCCGGATGCCGCGCCATCAGAAGGGCGCGGGCGTAGTCGGGCGTCTGCAGCAGCTCGGGGATGTCCTGGACCTCGTACACGCGGGCGACCACGGCGCCCTGCTCCAGCCCGAGATAGGGCTCGAACCAGGCGGGCACGGTGTCGCCGTACTCCTGCCACCAGCTCGGCCGGTTCGCGAGGTCGACGAGCTCCAGCAGCGCGTCGCGGCGGTCGGGATCGGTCACTCCGTAGAGGCTCAGCAGGTCGGCGACGTCGCGTTCCTTGAGGCCGACCCGGCCCAGCTCCATCCGGCTGATCTTGGAGTGCGAGCCGCGGATCTCGTAGCCGGCGTCCTCGGTGGAGATCCCCGCCGCCTCGCGGAACCGGCGCAGTTGCGACCCGACCAGCATGCGCAGCACCGTCGGGCCCGCCGTCCGGTGCCCGGGCGGGCGCGACCGCGGTGGGACGATCCGCCCGGGCCAGGTGTCGGCCACGTCGTCCGGATGCCCAGGTGCGGGGTCTCCCACGAACGCCTCCTCGGACGCGCAAGAACCTTTCTCTTCGCAGAAGTTACTCGTAAATCCCTGACTTGCCCAGCTATCCCGAATGTCCGATTTCGTGGCAATCTCGGTGGATGCGCCATTCCGCCGCGCGCGTACCCCTCATGAGCTGGCACGATACGGCTCCAAGAAAATCTTGGAAGAAGTTCGGGCCGCGATGTCGATCCGGTCGGCCCCTCTTCGACGCGTCAGTGAAGGGCCGGGAGGGACCGGCCGACCGCGAGACCAGGGAGACCATGATGCGTTTCTTGATGATGACCACGGACGACAACTCCGCCGACACGCCGCCGGACGAGGCGATGATGGCCGAGATGGGCAAGTTCATCGAGGAGACGTCCAAGGCCGGGGTGCTGCTGGCGACCGGCGGGCTGGAGCCGCACGGCGTCCGCATCGCCTCGTCGGGCGGCAAGGTGACCGTCACCGACGGCCCGTTCGCCGAGGCCAAGGAGTCCGTCGTCGGGTTCGCGCTGGTCGAGGTGCGCAGCCGGGAGGAGGCGATCGAGCTGTCCAAGCGGTTCTACTCGATCGTCGGGGACGGCGAGGGCGTCATCAAGCAGGTGTTCGGCCCCGGCGACCCCTTTCCCGGCCAGTGAACCGCCGGTGAGCGGCCGGTAGGCGACCGCCGAGCTTGCGCGGCGGCCGGTGCGGGTGCTCTCATCGGCAGCGTGACGACAGCCGACGAGCCCAGCACGGACAGGCCCGGTGCGGACAGGCCCGGCAAGGGCGGGTCCGGCGCGGACCGGTCCGGCGTGCACGCGAGCGTCGACGCGGTGTGGCGGCTGGAGGCCGCGCGCATCATCGCCGGCCTCGCCCGGATGGTGCACGACATCGGGCTCGCCGAGGAACTCGCGCAGGACGCGCTGGTCGCCGCGCTCGAACAGTGGCCCGAGTCAGGCGTCCCGGACAATCCGGGCGCCTGGCTCATGGCCGTCGGCAAGCGCCGCGCCATCGACCGGATCCGCCGCCGGCAGCGGCTGGGGCACAAGCTGGAGGAGATCGGCCGCGACCTGGAGACCCAGGCGCCGCCGGAGATCGACGTCCCGGACGACGAGCACATCGAGGACGACGTGCTCCGCCTCGTCTTCACCGCCTGCCATCCCGTGCTGTCCACGCAGGCCAGGGTCGCGTTGACGCTGCGCATGCTCGGCGGGCTGACCACCGAGGAGATCGCGCGGGCGTTCCTGACGTCCGAGCCGACCGTCGCGCAGCGGATCGTCCGGGCGAAGCGGACGCTGTCGGACGCGGGCGTGCCGTTCGAGGTTCCCGAGGGGCCGGACCGCGCCGCGCGGCTGTCGTCCGTCCTGGAGGTCATCTACCTGATCTTCAACGAGGGGTACGCGGCGACCGCCGGCGACGACTGGGTGCGCGCGGACCTGTGCCTGGAGGCGCTGCGCCTCGGCCGGATCCTCGCCGAACTGGCGCCCGGCGAGCCCGAGGTGCACGGGCTCGTCGCGCTGATGGAGATCCAGGCGTCCCGGACGAGGGCGCGCACCGGGCCGTCCGGCGAGCCCGTCCCGCTCGCCGACCAGGACCGCGGCCGCTGGGACCGCCTCCTCATCCACCGCGGCTTCGCCGCCCTGCTCCGCGCGAAGGCCCTCGGTGAGCCCAAGGGCGGGTCCGGGGGGTGTGGGGGGTCGTCCCCCCACAAGACACCAGGCCCGTACGTCCTGCAAGGCGCGATCGCCGCCTCGCACGCGCAGGCCCTCACCGCCGAGGACACCGACTGGGCACAGATCGCGTCCCTCTACGAGATCCTCGCGAACCTCGCCCCGTCGCCGGTCGTGGAGCTGAACCGGGCGGTGGCGGTCGGCATGGCGCACGGGCCGGAGAAGGGCCTCGAACTCGCCGACGCCCTCGTGGACGAGCCGTCCCTGCGCGGCTACCACCTGCTGCCGAGCGTCCGCGGCGACCTGCTCGCCCGGCTCGGCCGCGCCGACGAGGCCAGGACGCAGTTCGAGCGCGCCGCGGAGCTGACCCGCAACGCCCCCGAACGCAAGATCCTCCTCGCCCGCGCCGCCGCCCTGGCCACCGCCCCGACCACCGACCCGGGCGACAGCCCGACCACCAACCCGGGCGACAGCCCCGGCGACGGCCCCGGCGACGGCCCCGGCGACGGAAGCGCCCGGTAGCCCGCGGACGCGGCGTGAAGATCGCCGTCCGATGCGGAACACGCGCCGACCGTTGTTCGCTGCTTATGGGGAAGGCCGAACCTCGGAGGGGAACCCCGGTGATCGATCACTCAGACGTCCAGGCCGCCGCCGGCCGGGTGGCGGGCCATGTCCGCCGCACGCCGGTCCTCGCGGTGGACCCGGCGCCGCTCGCGCCCGCCGCGCGGATGTGGCTGAAGCTGGAGCTGGCCCAGCACACCGGGTCGTTCAAGGCGCGCGGCGCGTTCAACCACATCCTCGCCGCGCGCGACGAGGGGCGGCTGCCGGACGCCGGGGTCGTCGCGGCCTCCGGCGGCAACGCGGGCCTCGCGTTCGCGTACGCGGCGTCGCGGGCAGGCGTCCCGGCCGAGGTGTACGTGCCGGAGACGGCGCCCGCGGTGAAGGTCGCCCGGCTGCGCGCGCTCGGCGCCTCGGTCGTCCAGGTCGGCACCCGGTACGCCGAGGCGCACGACGCGGCCACCAAGCGCGCCGCCGACACCGGGGCGCTGCTCTGCCACGCCTACGACCTCCCCGAGGTCTGCGCCGGGCAGGGCACGCTCGGCCTGGAGATCCTTGAGGACACCGGCGGGGAGATCGACACCGTCCTGCTCGCGGTCGGCGGCGGCGGGCTGATGGCGGGCGTCGCCGCCGCCCTCGAAGGCCGCGCCCGCGTCGTCGGCGTCGAGCCCGAGCGGATCCCGACCCTCGAACGGGCCCTGCACGCGGGACGCCCGGTCGACGTGGACGTCTCCGGCGTCGCCGCCGACTCGCTCGGCGCCTCCCGGCTCGGCGAGATCGCGTTCTCCGTCGCGTCCCGCACCGGGGTGCGGCCCGTGCTCGTCACCGAGGAGGCGATCGTCGCGGCGCGCCGGTTCGTCTGGGACGAGTACCGCCTGGTCGTGGAGCACGGCACCGCCACCGCCGTCGCCGCGCTCCGTTCCGGCGCCTACCGCCCGGCCCCCGACGAGCGCGTCATGGCCGTTCTCTGCGGCGCCAACACCGACCCGTCCGACCTGGTCTGACGCTACGCCCTCAGTCTGACGCTACGACCTCAGTCTGACGCTACGACCTCAGGTGGCCGTGGAGGGCGCGGGCCTCGCGGACGAGGCCGGACGAGCCCTTCCTGGCCGCGAGCGCCGCGATCTCGGGGATGGGGCCGCGCGCGCCCGACCAGCACGCGGTCCGGCGCCCGAGCGCGATCAGCCGGCTCAGCCCGTGCACCGGACGCTCCCGCGGCCCGGGACACAGGATGGGCAGGGCGGCGGCGATGGCGTCCCAGATCGCCGCGTACGCGCCGGCTTCCGCCGCCCGTTCGAGGGCCTCGATGATCCTGACCGGCTGGATGTCGCCGCCGAGCGCGAGCCGGCCGAGGTGGCGTCCGAACTCGGCGGCGGGCAGGTCGCCGCGCGCGGCCATGGTGAGCAGCGCCTCGTCGGCCGCGCCGTGGTGGCGCAGGACGAGCTGGCGCGCCAGGAAGTGCCCGACGGCCTCGGCGAACGGCCCGTCTCCCGGTGTGAGCCGGACGAACTCCCCGACCGATGTCCTATGCCGCAGGTGCGGCAGGACGTGCGCCGCGACGACCTCCGGATGGGACGGCAGCAGCCGCGGCCACGCCTGCCGGTACCAGCCGTGACGGTCGTAGACGTACTTGGGCGGTGCCGTGAACACCTCGTCGACCAGCGCCAGCCCGGTCGGCGGCGCGCTGATCACCGCCTCCGGGCGATCGTCTTCGAGCGGCCGCATCGAGACCTCCGGCCTGGGCGGCCCGCCCTCGGCCAGCCATCGCGCGGCGGTCCGCCCGGCCGGTGAGGTCAGCGCGGCCGCGCGCCGGACCGCCTCGGGGGCGATGTCGCGGGGCAGCCGCAGCAGCGCCTGCTGGAGGTCGGCGGGCCCGGTCTCGGCGCCCGCGGCCTGGAGCGACTCCAGGCGTTCGACGAACGTGACCGGGTCGAGATGCCCGGTCGGCTCGGTCGGGGCGGCGAGGAGCAGCGGCGGCGGCGCGCCCCGCTCGACGGCGGCGAAGATCTCCGCGCACCGGCGCAGGTAGAGCAGATGCGGGGCGGAGTGGTCCCGGGTGGAGGGGAGCGTGCCGCGCCGGTCCGCGGGGACCGGCGCCGTGCCGGTCAGCAGGCGCCCGGCCGCCACGAGCCACTGGTGGGGCCTCGTCCAGGGCAGGCCCGACTCCAGGTGCGGGTAGAAGTTCGGCGTCAGGATTGGCGCGAGCGCGGCGCGAACGGCCTCCGGGTCGTCGTGCGCGAGCCGGACGAACCCAGCCATCGCCCTTTCCGTCGCCGCCCAGCCGAGGTGGATGTCGTAGACGGCCTCGGCCAGTTCGGCGGCGGTGGTCATCGGCGGTGGAAGCCCGGGAAGCGCGTCGCCGGGCGGAGGCGGAGGCGGGGTGAGCGGCGGCGGTGCCGGTTCCTCGTCCGGTTCGGGGACGGCGACGTCGCCGCCGAACCGCGCGGCGGCCTTGGCGCCGAGATCGGGCGGGAGCAGGGGCACCGCGTCGGCGATCGGCGCGGGGTCGGACGCGGCGGGAAGCTTGAGCGCGATCCGGACGGCCCGCTGCTGGACGCCGTACGACTCGTGCGCGAACGCCTGGGCGAGGGCCGGGGCACAGTCGCCGGCCAGCCCCGGCCGCCGCTGGACGGTCTGCTCCAGCCACGACAGCCCCGACCTCACCAGCCCGGTCTCGGGCCGGAACAGCACCCCGTCCAGCGCCTCCACCACGTGCCCGGACGGCAGGCCGGGGACCTCCCTGAGCAGCTCCAGCGCGAGATCGGCGACCGGGCCGGGCGCGGTGGGGAGCAGCCGCACGTAGTCGAGCGCGTGTTCGCGGATCTCCCGTTCCCTGGCGGCCGGGGCGTCCGGCATGAGCAGGCCGTGCAGCCGGACGAAGAACCGCAGGTCGGTCGCCGTCCCGCCGCGCAGGAACCGGCGGACGCAGCCGTCCAGCAGCATCCGCCGGTCGACCGCGCCCCGCTCGGCCAGCGTGGAAAGGGTGCGCGGCCAGGACGAGCTGTCGCGCAGCCGGCGTCCGACGCCGTCCGCCTCGAAGACGCGCGGCAGCAGGAACGGCAACAGCGGGTCTCGCTCGCGCGGCGGCGCGGACGACACCCAGCCCACGACGAGTGGGTCGTGCTCGGGCGGCTCCATGCCCGTCTCGGCCAGCAGCGCCAGTACGAGGTCGAGCCCGATGTGGCGCGGGCCGCGCAGCCGGAGCGTGAGGCGCCGCGCGAGGTCGTCGAGCCAGGCGTCGTCGCGGTCTTCCCAGAGGTAGAGCAGCAGGCGGGTGTCGTCGTGGTCGCCGAGCCAGCGGGAGTTGAACTCGCGCCGGTTGAGCCACACCGCGACCGCCGCCGCGCCGGTCAGCGTGCCCGCGCCCGCGGCGCGGAAGGCGGGCGCGTAGTCGTCGATGCCCTCCCAGGGCTCGCGCCGCGACCGCACGTCCTTGACGTGCCCGGGCAGTGCCCGGGCGACCGCGCGGCGCCCGGCGGTGTCGAGGTCGCGGACGGCGTCGGCGACCGCCTCCGGTTTCCGCTCGTCGATGAGGGCCGCGACCGTCTCCCAGGCGCGGGCGGCGTCCAGGGCTGGTAACTGCGTTGCGCTCGGCATGCCCCGGACACTAGAGGCCCCCACTGACAGTTCACCGGCCGGTCAATGCCCGAGTCGGCACCGGATCGGGGCCGGGCCCGGCGGCGGCTCAGCCGTTGACGCGGAGCGACTGCAACGGCAGCGGCCGGACGGGACGTTCCGGCCCGGTCGACCGGGTCTCGGGCCCGCTCCCGCAGAGCGCCTCCACCACGTGCGCGCTCAGTGCGCTGTCGATCGGGTCCGGGACGGGAACACCGTTGGCGTCGAGCTTGTGGTACTTCGAGAGGTTCAGCGCGAACGAGAGTTGCCGCGCGCCGCCCGCCGACGACAGCGACTGGGTACCGGCCCCGAAGACGGATCCGTCGTGGCCCCAGAACGTCCCGCACGGCAGGTCGGTCGCGTAAAGGCCGAGACCGTAGTTCATCAGGACGTTGCCGTCCTGGTCCTTCACAGGGACGGTGCGTTGCATCTCCGCCAGCGCGCCTTTGCCTATGAGCCCGCCGCTGAGGAGCTTGCGGTAGAAGAGGTTGAGGTCGTCCATCGTGGAGACCAGGGCGCCTGCCGTCCACGCCCAGCTCATGTTGAACGTGCTGTAGTCGCGGGGCGGTTTCACGTGCCGGTAGAGCGATTCGTACATCCGCGAGTGCGGCCCGGCGATGCGTGGGCCGTCCGGGAAGTAGGTGTGCTTCAACCCCGCCTTGCCGATGACGTTCCGGACGATGTACTTCTCCGCGTCCGTCCCGGTGACCTTCTCCAGGAGCCGTCCGGCGATGGCGTAGTTGGTGTTGGAGTAGGACCAGCGCTCGCCCGGCTCGCCCGTGCGCGGGCTCTGCAACCCCCACCTGATGAGCTGCTCGGGTGACAGCTTCCGGAGGCGGTTCTCGTCCAGGCTCTTGGGAGAGATCTCCGTCAACGACGGAAACGCCACGGCGACGTAGTCACCGATGCCGCTGGTGTGGTTGAGAAGCATCCGCACGGTGATCTGCTTGCCAGGTCGTCCGGGGAGCACGTCGGGCAAGTACTGGCCGACCGGTGCGTCGAGCGCGACTCGGCCCTGCTCGACCTGCTGGAGGATCGCCGTCGCCACGAACGTCTTGGTGATGCTCCCGACGCGGTGCCGCATGTGCGGCGTGACGTGCCGTCCAGTCTGGGTGTCGGCGACACCGGACGCCCCGTTCCACGAGGCCCGTCCGTCCCGGACGTCGGAGAACAGCCCGAACATGCCGGCCTCGTGGGTGGCGTCGAGGGTGGCGCGCAGCTTCGCGGGATCGGACGGCCCGGCCTGCGGAGGCGCCCCGGCGGCCGTGGTGGTGACCGGTACGGGCTCCGGGCGCGCGGAGACCACCACCGTGGCCGCGGCCACCGTCAGCGCCACCGCGGCGCCGGCCGCGGCGCCCCATGCCGCCCCGGCGCCCGTGAGGCGCCTGTGCCGTCCGAGCCGCTTCGCCATCGCCCTCATCTCCAGTCGCCGGGACGTCCAGAGAGAGTCTCCACGGAGATCATCCATGGTGTCATCCGACTACGGAAGGAACTCGTCTCCTCCCGGAGCGTGGCCCCGGGCCGCGGCGCGGCCCGGCAAGTCAGCCCGGCACGTCAGCTCAGCAGGTCGGCGAGGGTCTCACGCCGGGACGGGTGGCGCAGCTTGTGCATTCCCTTGGACTCGATCTGCCGGATTCTCTCGCGCGTCACCCCGTAGACCTTGCCGACCTCTTCGAGCGTCTTGGGCTCGCCGCCGGACAACCCGAACCGCATCGAGATCACGCCCGCCTCGCGTTCGGTGAGCGTCTCCAGCACGGCGTCGAGGCGGCCGCGCAGCATCGAGGACGCGACGACGTCGGCGGGGTCGCCGCCGTCCGGGTCCTCGATGACGTCGCCGAGTTCGCCGTCGCCGTCCTCGCCGAGCGGGGTGTGCAGCGACAGCGGCTCGCGGGCCTGCCGGCGCAGCCACTCCACCTTCTCCGGCGTGACGTCCAGCTCCACGGCCAGCTCCTGCGACGTCGGCTCCCGGCCGAGGTCCTGCATCATCCGCCGCCGGACGCGCGTCATCCGGTTGAGCACCTCGACGACGTGCACGGGGATGCGGATCGTCCGGCTCTGGTCGGCCAGCGCGCGGCTGATCGCCTGCTTGATCCACCACACCGCGTAGGTGGAGAACTTCAGGCCACGCCGGTATTCGAACTTCTCGACGGCGCGGATCAGCCCGAGGTTGCCCTCCTGGACGAGGTCGTTCAGCGGCAGGCCATGGCCCATGTAGCGCTTGGCCAGCGACACGACGAGCCGGAGGTTCGCCTCGACCATGTGCTCCTTGGCGCGGCGGCCGTCGGCGGCGATCCATTCGAGGTCGGCGCGGTCCTGAAGGCTGAGTTCGTCGCCGCGGGTCTCGAGGCGTTCGCGGGCGAACAGCCCCGCCTCGATGCGTTTGGCCAGGTCGACCTCCTGCTCGGCGGTGAGCAGCGCGGTGCGGCCGATGCGGGAGAGGTAGTCCTTCATCGGGTCGACGAGGTTCACGGTCGCACGCGGGATCCCACGGGGGGCCGCGCTTCGCGCGTCGGTGGCGTTCAGGGCGGTGTCCTTTGTTCGTCCGGCCGGGAGGGAACGGGTCACCCGTTCTCAGTACCCGATCGAAGAACTTCTCGAACCAGGCGGCGCGCCTCTTCCTGCGGCGCGGCTTCGAACGGGGTGCCGATCCCCGGCAAGGACTACGGAAGGGCTTCCTAGGGCTCGAGTGCCAGAAGCAGATCTCCCGCCTGGACCTGGGTGGCCTCGGGAACGGCGAGCCGGGCGACGGTTCCGGCGATGGGGGCGGTGATCGCGGCCTCCATCTTCATCGCCTCGATGGTGGCGACCACGTCCCCGGCGGCGACCTCGTCGCCCTTCGCGACGCGGAGGGTGACCGAGCCGTCGAACGGGGCGGCGACATGGCCGGGTTCGGACGGGTCGGCCCGCTCGACCGGCGGGGCGTCCGTCACGACGGACTTGTCGCGGACGGAGAGCGTGCGGAGCTGGCCGTTCACCGTGCAGATGACCTGCCGCACCCCCGCCTCGTCGACGGGACCGACCGCCTCCAGCCCGGCCAGGACGCGCACGCCGGGTTCGAGGTCGAACGCGACCTCGTGCCCGGTGCGGAGCCCGTAGAGGAACGGGCCGGTCGGCAGGACGGACAGGTCTCCGTAGGCGGCGCGGGCTTCGCGGTAGTCCTTGGCTGGGCCGGGGAAGAGAAGGCGGTCGAGCGTGTCGCGTACGTGGGGGCCGTCCAGGGCTTTCTCTTCGGCGCCGTCGAGTTCGGCACGGACGGGCGTGTATTGGCGTCCTGCGAGGGCCTTGGTGCGGAACGGCTCGGGCCATCCACCGGGTGGGTCGCCCAGCTCGCCGTTCAGGAAACCGATGACGCTGTCGGGGATGTCGTAGCGCTCCGGGTTCTCCGCGAAGTCGCCGGGGTCGGCCCCGGCCGCGACCAGGTGCAGGGCGAGGTCGCCGACGACCTTGCTGGACGGGGTGACCTTCACGAGCCGTCCGAGGATCGCGTCGGCGGCCGCGTACAGGCGCTCGATCTCCTCGAAGCGGTCGCCGAGGCCGAGCGCCACGGCCTGCTGCCGGAGGTTGGAAAGCTGCCCGCCGGGGATCTCGTGCTGGTAGACGCGCCCGGTCGGCGACGGAAGGCCCATCTCGAACGGCGCGTACAGCTTCCGGACGGCCTCCCAGTACGGCTCCATGACGGTCAGCGCGTCCAGGTCGATTCCGGTGGCGTGGCCGGTGGAGTCGGTCGCGGCGACGATCGCCTGTAGGGGCGGCTGGCTCGTGGTGCCCGACAGTGGTGCGGCGGCTCCGTCGACGGCGTCGACACCGGCGTCGATGGCCGCGATGTAGGTGCCGATCTGCCCGCCCGCCGTGTCGTGGGTGTGCAGATGGACGGGCAGGTCGAAACGGTCGCGGAGAGCCTTGACGAGGGTACGGGCGGCGGGCGCGCGGAGCAGGCCCGCCATGTCCTTGATGCACAGGATGTGGACGCCCGCTTCCACGAGTTCCTCTGCGAGGCGCAGGTAGTAGTCGAGGGTGTAGAGCCGCTCGTCCGGGGACGACAGGTCACCGGTGTAGCAGAGGGTTCCTTCGACGACCGCGTGCGTCTGCAGGACGGCGTCGATGGCCGGGCGCATGCGTTCCACGTCGTTCAGAGCGTCGAACACACGGAAGATGTCGACCCCGGTACTGGCGGCCTCCTTGACGAAGGCGCGCGCGACCGAGTCGGGGTACGGGGTGTAGCCGACGGTGTTGCGGCCACGCAGAAGCATCTGGATGCACAGGTTCGGGGCGGCCTCACGGATCGCGGCCAGCCTGTCCCAGGGCGACTCGCCGAGGAAGCGGAGCGCGACGTCGTACGTGGCGCCTCCCCATGCCTCGATGGAGAAAAGCTGCGGAGTCATACGGGCGAGGTAGGGCGCGGCGGCGAGCAGATCGTAGGTACGTACGCGGGTCGCCAGGAGCGACTGATGCGCGTCCCTGAAGGTGGTGTCGGTGACGGCCAGGGCGCTCTGGGAGCGGAGCTCCTCGGCGAACGCACGCGCGCCGAGCGCTAGGAGCCGGTCCCGCGAACCTTGCGGGAACACGCCGTCCGTGGAGAGCGGCGGTAGTTTCGTCGCCGGATCCAGGTCGGTGGGCGCGTCGCCATACGGCTTGTTGACGGTCACGTCCGCCAGGTACCGGACGAGCCGTGTGGCCCGGTCGCCGCTCGACCGGGCGGTGAGCAGCTCGGGATGGTCGGCGATGTAGGACGTCGTGACACCGCCCGCGCGGAAGTCCGCCTCGTCCAGCAGCGCCCGCAGGAACGGGATGTTCGACGCGACGCCGCGGATGCGGAACTCGGCGACGGCCCGGCGCGCCCTGCGCACCGCCTCCTCGAACGTCCTGCCACGGCAGGTCAGCTTGACCAGCAGCGAGTCGAAGTGCGGGGAGACGATCGCGCCGCCGTAGGCGGTGCCGGTGTCCAGTCGGACGCCCGCGCCGCCCGGCGACCGGTACGCCGAGATCTTGCCGGTGTCGGGACGGAACCCGTTCGCGGGGTCTTCCGTCGTGATGCGGCACTGGACGGCGAAGCCGCTCACCGCCACCTCGTCCTGCGCGATGCCGAGGTCGGCGAGCGTCTCCCCGCCCGCGATGCGCAGCTGGCTCTGCACGAGGTCGACGCCCGTGACCTCCTCGGTCACGGTGTGCTCGACCTGGATGCGCGGGTTCATCTCGATGAAGACGTGCTCGCCCCGGTCGTCCACGAGGAACTCCACGGTGCCCGCGTTCTCGTAGCCGATCTCGCGGGCGAACCGGACCGCGTCCTCGCAGAGCCGCCGGGTGATGTCAGGGTCCAGCCCCGGAGCGGGCGCGATCTCCACGACCTTCTGGTGGCGGCGCTGCACCGAGCAGTCGCGTTCGCGCAGGTGGACGATGTGCCCGGCGCCGTCGGCGAGGACCTGCACCTCGATGTGGCGCGGCCGGTCCACCGCCTGCTCCAGGAACACCGTCGGGTCGCCGAACGCGCTCTCCGCCTCGCGGCGCGCGGTGTCGACGGCGGCCGCGAGGTCCTCGCGGTGGTCGACACGGCGCAGGCCACGACCGCCGCCACCGGCCGCCGCCTTGACGAACAGCGGGAAGCCGACACCGTTGGCGGAACCGACGAAATCGGCACCGTCGGCCGCCGCCAGTTCCCGGCCAGGCTCGGGCGTCGCAGAACGAAGGACCGGCAGGCCCGCCCGCCGCGCCGCCGCGAGCGCCTCGATCTTGTTGCCCGCGAGGCTCAGCACCCGCGACGGCGGGCCGACGAACTTGATCCCGTTGCGCTCGCACGCCTCCGCGAGCTCCGGGCTCTCCGACAGGAACCCGTAGCCGGGGTAGACGGCGTCGGCGCCGACGCGCAGCGCGGTCTCCACGATGCCCTCGACGTTCAGGTAGGCGCGGACGGGATGGCCGTGCTCGCCGATCTCGTACGCCTCGTCGGCCTTCTGCCGGTGCAGGGACAGCCGGTCCTCGTGCGCGTAAACGGCGACGCTGGCGATGCCGAGTTCGTAGGCCGCGCGGAAGGCCCGCACGGCGATCTCGCCACGGTTGGCGACGAGCAGCTTCGTGATCACGTGGTTCTCCAGGAGAAGGCGGCGCGAGGGCGTCGGAATCTTCGGATACCTACCCAGTGGAGCGGCAGGGACAGCCGTCCGGGGCGGACGAGAGCCGAGAACAAAGCGACAGATCCCGGCCGGCGGGAAGAATGCACGATTGTTCGCCCTCCCGTCGACATCCGCACTGACCCTGTATCACACGATCGGTCGGAGCCGTCCACCCTCGCCGTCCTAGACTCGTCACGGCACCGGTTCACGGCGCTGGAAGGGGTTCGGTGTCCGATCGAGACTGGCGGCATGCCGTGCTGCGCGACCTCGGCGCTCTGAACACCGGCCTGGTCCCTCCGGCCGACCGTCCACGGACTACCTCGCCCCCCGTTCACGAGACGGCCGCACAGTTCCTCACACCCGGCGCGATGGTTTTCCTTCTGGACCGCCCTGTCGTCCCCTTAAGCGCGGCCCTCGCGACCGCCCTCCGCGAATGCGAAAGCACCGGACGTGCTTTACAGGTCGTCACATCGTCCAGCAGCCGCATAACCCTGCCCTTGCGGTCGTCCAAGGCGCAGTGGGTCGTCCACTCCGACGGCTACTACGAGGGCCTCACCGGGCGTCCGATGTGCTGGAACGGCAACGTCTTCACCCCAGACTCCAACGCCCGCGACTACGCCCCCGCCTACAAGGCACCCGCGTCCGTGCCCGTCGGCAGCCAGCTCGTCTTGACGTTCCAAGCCGCCCCCACCGAGCACCGCGGCGCACGGGTCGAACACCTGATGCGCCTCCTCACGGGACGGCCCCCGGCCGGCTGGGGCACCACTGAGCCCTTGGAACACCTCTGGAATTCGTCAGATTTGCCCAGGCGGGACGCCCGCGTCATCGCCGTAGGCACGTCCGCCATCGCCCTCCTGACCTTCAACGGCGGAACGGAACAGACGACCGTCGCCGTCGGCTACACCTCCGGCGCCGAGCCCCCGATCGCGGATCTGCCGTCCATGATCGGCGAACTCGCCACCGGGCACCCGATCGCGTCGCTCCTCGCGCGGCTCAACCCCGGACGCGCCGATCTCACCACCGAGCCCCGCTGGACCGGCATGGCCGCCCCCGTAGGTCTCGCCATCCATGGCGCGTTCACCGGCGCCCCGGGGTTCTCCAGGCGGCGCCTCGGCCCCATGACGTGGTTTCCGCTGGGCGACGGGCACTCCCCCGAGTACTGGAAACGCCACCGGCAGCTCCTCGCCCATCTGCACTCCCGGCAGAACGGCCGCCCCTGGTGAGCCACGGCCGGAACCGGACGGCCCGCTAAACGGAACGATCACTCGGAATAGCATTAAAGATCTTGCGGTTGCAACTACTGTTCGAAAACCGGTGAGCCGGTAAGTACCCATGTCCACGCCCCATGGAGGTGACCCGTGCCTAGCAGCATCCCCAGAACCCGCACGAACTCAGCGCGCGAACACGTGAAGACCACCTCGCTGCGCGCCCTCGTGATCGCCGCGCGACTGGAACGCAATCACGCCCCGGAGGGTCCACCGGGCAACGAGCGCGGCCGGGCCGGCGGCGGCGCGGAACGCCGCACCCCCGACCCGGCCTGACCCGTCCCCGCCCCCTAGGAGCCCGCCGCGTCGAAGCACGCGTGTACGGCGGCGCGCGCGCGTTCCCGGCCCAGGCTCTCGACCATCGCCGTGAGATGTTCCGCGCCGAGGACGGCCAGCAGCCCGTGCGCAAGGGCCTCCGCGTCCGGCACGGTCTGGTCGAGAAGGATCGTCAGGTGCCGATGCCAGAAGCCGTACGCACCGATGCGGTACCGCGCGCCCGGCGAAGCCGTTTCCGACATGCGGACCAGGGACAGATGGTCCAGCACATAGTCCAGGTAGGCGTCGGCGAAGGCGCGCAGCCGTTCGGACGAGGGGACGGACACGTCCCCTCGTCCGGGACCGAGCGGCGCCGGGCCGGACAGGATCGCGTCCTGCAAGTCACGTTCGCGTTCGTCCAGGAGGGCCACGGCCAGACCCGCCTTGTCGCCGAACCGGCGGAAGAGGGTTCCCTTGCCGACTCCGGCCGCGGCGGCGACCGCGTCCATGGAGACCGACTCGACGCCGTGCCGGGCGAACAGCGCGGCGGCCGCCTCAAGCACCTTGGCACGGTTGCGTGCGGCGTCCGCCCGCTCCTTGGGCGGCGGCGTCCGCATCAACTCCAGGTCGACGCGCCTTCCCCCGGCCGGACCACGGTCCATCGCCGTCTCCTCCCAGATGATTCGGACTGTAGTCCACTTATGTTCACAACGCCAACGCACTAGATCATCTACTTTGCGGAGCGCCTACCATCATCTGCCCATAGGCTGGTGCACGCTCTGGCGACGAGCCGAAAGCTGATGGGGAGCGAGTGGTGTGACGGACAGGACGATGCCGGACGCCCTTCCACTGCGGTCGGGCGACCCGACCGAACTGGGCGGGTACGAGATCCTGGGCCGCCTCGGCGAGGGCGGTCAGGGGTCGGTCTTCGTGGGCCGTCCGGCCGGTGAGAGCGAGTCGGTCCGCACCACGGACCATGTCGCGATCAAGCTGCTGCACGGCGGGCTCGCCGGGGACGAGTCCGCCCGCGCGCGCTTCGTCCGCGAACTGGAGGTCGCCAAGCGCGTGGCGCGGTTCTGCACCGCCCAGGTCCTCGACGCCGACGTGGCGGGCGACCAGCCCTACATCGTCAGCGAGTACGTCCCCGGCGCGACCCTGCACCACGTGGTGCGCACGGAGGGGCCTCGCACGGGCGGCGCCCTGGAGCGGCTCGCCGTCAGCACCCTCACCGCGCTGACCGCGATCCATCAGGCGGGGATCGTCCACCGTGACTTCAAACCGCACAACGTGGTGATGGGCCCGGACGGCCCGCGCGTCATCGACTTCGGCGTCGCACGCGCGCTGGGCGCGGCCGGTGAGACGCAGAACGTCGGCACCCCCGCCTACATGGCGCCCGAGCACTTCACCGGCGGAGAGGTCAGCACGGCGTCCGACATGTTCGCGTGGGGCACGAGCATGGTGTTCGCCGCCACGGGACGTCCCGCGTTCGGCAACGACGAGATGGCCGCGGTCATGCACCGCATCCTGACCGGCGAGCCGGATCTCGGCGACCTGACCGGTCCGATGCGCGATCTGGTCTCGGCCTGCCTGAGCAAGGAGCCCGCGCAGCGTCCGACCGCCCGCGAGGCCCAGGAGCGCCTGGTGGGCGCGGCCAGCGGAACGTCGATGTCCGCTTCGCCCGTCCAGCCGCTGCCCGCGTTCCCGGGGCTCCCGGCGCCCCTGCCGGCGTCCCGGGCCCCGCTCGGCCCACCGGGTTCCATGCCCGGCTCGACGGACCCGCACGCGGCACCGAACGCCATGGCTGGAGCGGTCCTCCCACCCGACCACGTCACGGATCCGTCCGCCCCCAGGCACAGGACGGCTCCGCAGCCCCCTCCCTTCGGCGAGCGGCCGCCGCCCCATGGACACCCCCAGGGCGCGCCCGGTATGCCGCCACCGGCCCCTCCTGGCCCGTCCCACGCCCACGGGTCGGGCGGCAAGAGGCGCGCGCTTCTCATCCCCATCGCGGCCGCCGCCGCGGTGGTGGCGCTCGTCGCGGGCGGCACCGTCTGGGCCGCGACGAACTCCGGTGACGACAAGGGCAAGGACCATCAGGTCGCCGCGTCCAAGGACGACCAGGGCGCGCAAGGCGGTCCCGGCACCACGACCGGCCCCGGCGGTGACGCCCAGAATCCGGGGAACACGAAATCGGGGCAGCCGAACGGCAAGCGGAACCCCGCGGATCCGAACTCGTCCCAGAAGCCGGGCACTCCACCGGGCGGAGGCTCGACGCCGACGAGGGGCGGAGGCGGCGGAGGAACGACGCCCAAGGAACCGCCGAACAAATACACCCCGCAGCAGGCGTGCAACAGCGGCGGCCATGGAGGCGGCTATTACGTGCAACGCTCGATGAGCGTCTCCGGTGGCGTCGCCTACCTGCTTTACAGCAGCTCCACTTACAACTGCGCCGTCACGATGAAGACAAAGAACGTGGGGAAGAAATCGGCGGTGTCGAGCTGGATCCAGAAACAGGGTGGCAGCACGATCTCCGACAGCGGGTCGTTCGAGTGGTACGCGGGCCCGGTGTACGTGAAGGCGCCAGGTACCTGCGTCCGTTTCGGCGGCAATGGCCGCACGTCCTCGTACGGCAACTGCGGCTGATCTCGCCGGCCAGGTCCCGGGCAGTTAAGTAGAAAGGCCACCCTCGCGCCGGGGTGGCCTCTGCTTTGTTGGCGGACGGACGGGTCGACCTTCGGTTCCCCGGAGCCGACCCGTCGCGTTTCAGCTGACCGCTAAGACGCTCGCCCCAGGTGAGAACTCGTCCCCCTGTAGCGTGGACGGGGCGGCTGTCATTCGGCGGTTTCCGGACGTTTCAGTTACGGGAGGCGATGAGATGGTCGAAGTCGCCGTCCTTTGCACCAAGGATGAGCGCTTCGATCTCGGGGCGGGTGTAGATGAGGGCCGGGCCCTCGGGATGACGAGAGTTGCGCATCGCCACCTGCCCGCCGGGCAGCTCAGCGATCTCGACGCAGTTCCCCTGGGAGTTGCTTCTCCGGGACTTCAGCCACCGGGCCCCTTGCAGGTCCGTGGCCGGCATCCCGTTGTCGTAATCGGTTTGGAGCATCATGTCTCTCTGAGAAAATCACCGAGAAGCTCGACGGTGCTTTCCGGGGTCGCACTGTCGACGCACAGGCGTTCCATCGCCTGCAGATAGGTGTCGACGTCGTCGCGCCTGTCCAGGTACATCGCGCCGGTGAGGTTCTCGACGTAAACCACGTCCGGCAGGTCCTGCTCGGGAAAGCGCAGGATCGTGAACGCGCCTCCCTCGGCGGCGTGGCCACCGAACCTGAACGGCATGATCTGGATGGTGACGTTGGGCAGCTTCGACATCTCGATGAGGTGTTCGAACTGGCCGCGCATCACCTCCGGGCCTCCGATGGGACGCTTCAGCGCCCCTTCGTCGACCACCGCCCACAGGCGCGGAGCTTCCGGGCCCGTGAGGCGGTCCTGCCGTCGCATGCGCAGTTCCACGCGCTGCTCGATCTCTTGTTCGGCGGCTCCGGCGTTGCCGAGGCGAATCACCGCTCGCGCATACCCCTCCGACTGCAGCAGTCCCGGGACGAACTGCAGTTCATATGTGCGGATCAACGCCGCCGACTCCTCCAGGCCGACATAGGTCTGGAACCAGCCGGGCAACACGTCGTTGTACCGGTGCCACCAACCGGGAGTGTTGGCCTCCCGTGCCAGCTGTAGCAGCGCCTCGCGTTCGGTCTTGTCGCTGACGCCGTACAGCGAGAGGAGGTCGTCCACATCACGTTCTTTGAAGCTGACCCGTCCGAGCTCGAGGCGGCTGATCTTCGACTCCGACGCACGGATGACGTAGCCGGCGTCCTGACGGGTCACGCCCTTCTCCTCGCGGAGACGGCGAAGCTGCGACCCGAGCAGGATGCGGCGGACCGTCGACCCGCTTCCCGGCGTCTCTGGAGTCACGCCCAACCTCCCGGCTATTCGGCGGACAGCGAACCTAGTGTGCCATTGGCCTCTGTGTCCTGCGGTTACCTCCGATCACTTGCGTGCTACCCGCGCCGCCCCACACCCTCACGACGCAGATGCACGTGCATTGGGCCTTGCATTCGCACGCTACGATGCGCAGGATAACGCACGAGACTTCCAAGCCACGGCTGCACAACAAGATCACTTTGCGGGGTCCGGTTGGAATGACGTCACGCCACGCGCACGACGACACGCGGTGGGAGCTCGGCCCGGTCATCGGGCCGGCCGATCCGCACGATCATGCCGCGCCGTCGGCTCCCGTCCCGGAGTCGTCCGACCTGCCCCCGAGCCTGGACACGGCCGTCACGGCGCTGACCGAGCCGGAGCACGCCGCGGTCTCGTTCACCGTCGAGCCCGATCCGGAATCGGTCACCGCCGCGCGGCATTTCGCCGTGTGCAGGCTCGCCGAATGGGACGTGTCCGAACTGGCCGACGACGTGGGGCTCGTCGTCTCGGAACTCGTCACGAACGCACTGCGGCACAGCGGGGGGACGTCCCGCGGTCGGCCGGGCGACGACGTACACCACGAGGGCGTGTACGACGACCCGGCCGATCCGCTGGGCTCCGCGCCGGCGGCGATCAGGCTGCGGCTCAGCCACGAGCCGCCGTGGCTGCTCTGCGGGATCATGGACACCAGCCGCGCCGCGCCGCGCCGCAGGGAGCCCGACTACATCGCCGAGACCGGACGCGGGCTCCACCTGGTGGAGTCGTTCAGCGTCCGGTGGGGCTGGCGTGCCCTGCCCCATGGAAAGGTGGTGTGGGCACTGTTCCGTTCCTCCTGAGCCGCGCGTAACGGCGCTGCGCAGGGGTAACTAAGGAGTCCCCTACCACGGCCCACGAGGAACCGACCGGCGGGCCCGCGGACCGGCAGAGAGGAGCAGCGGTGGACTTCGCCGTCGAGCACCGCGTCGAAAAGGGCCTCACGGTCGTGAAGATCAGCGGTGAGATCGACGTCTTCACCAGCCCGCGGCTGCGGGAGGCCCTGCTCGGCATCATCGACAACGGCGGCGCGCACCTGGTCATCGACCTCGGCGAGGTCACCTTCCTGGACTCGACGGGCCTCGGCGTCCTGGTCGGCGTCTATCACCGGCTCCGCGCGCGCGACGGCTCGATGTCGTTCATGGGCGTCAACGACCGGGTGCGCCGCGTCTTCCACGTCACCCAGCTCACCAAGATCTTCGTCCTGCACAACTCCCTTGAGGACGCCATCGCGGCCCACGAGTCCGCCTAGGCCCCGCCCCCGCCTCCCCCGCCCGCACCTCACCCCCATGGCCCGGGGCTTTGTCTGCGTTTGCCCGTGGTCGGACGGGTTTGTTTTCCCGGTTATCCACAGTTCGAGGGGACGCTCCCGCGGTCCCGAGTACCCGGTACGGTGAGACCGAGATCAAGCCCGCCGCCTGGGCACGTCCCTCCCGATGCGCGCGGTGCTGTCCGCCAGCCGACCCATCGAACGGACGGGAGCGCTCCGTGGCAGAACAGCCGCTGCATGAGCACACGCTCGGCAATGGCCTGCGCGTGGTGGTCTGCGAGGACCACGTCGTACCACTGGCCGCCGTGAACATCTGGTACGGGGTGGGGTCGCGGCACGAACGCGCCGGCCGGACGGGGCTCGCCCACCTCTTCGAGCATCTGATGTTCCAGGGCTCGGCGAACGTCGCGGAGGGCGAGCACGCGGCACTGCTGGAGAGCGCGGGCGCGGCGTTCAACGCCAGCACCTCGTTCGAGCGCACGAACTACTACGAGACGGTCCCGGTCAGCCATCTGGAGCTCGCGCTCTGGCTGGAGGCCGACCGGATGGGCACGCTGCCCGCCGCGCTCACCCAGGCCAACCTCGACAACCAGCGCGACGTGGTGAAGAACGAGCGCCGCCAGCGCTACGACAACCAGCCCTACGGGACGGCCTTCGAACGGCTGTGCGCGCTGACGTTCCCCGAGCGGCACCCGTACGCGCACACCCCGATCGGCTCCATGGAAGACCTGGACGCCACCACGCTCGAAGACTGCGCCGACTTCTTCGCCACCTGGTACGCGCCGGGCAACGCCGTCCTGTCCGTCGTCGGCGACGTCGACCCCGAGGCGACCCTGGCCGCGGTCGAACGCTACTTCGGCGGCCTCCCCGCGGGCCCGGCCAAGCCGCCCGCGCGGCCCGGCGAGCTCGGCCCGCTGACCGGCGTCCGCGAGGAGGCCCTCGACGAGGAGGTCCCTTCCCCCGCCTACTTCGCGATGTTCACGCTGCCCACCGACGGCGGCGACGACGTCGAGGCCGCCGAGCTCGCGGTCGAGATCCTCGGCGGCGGCTCCGGCTCCCGCCTCTACGACCGGATGGTGCGGCGCGACGAGATCGCCACCGAGGTGTGGGCGGGGGTGACCCGGCTGGCGTCCGGCCCGTCCCTGGCGATCGTGGACGCGGTCGGGCCGGAACCGGACAAGATCGCCGCGGTGCTGGACGAGGAGCTCGAACGGTTCGCCGCCCACGGCCCGGACGCCGACGAGGCCGCCCGCGCCACCGCCCAGGCCGAGCGGGGCTTCCTGGAGCAGACCGAGACCGTCACGGGCCTCGCCAACGCGCTCTCGCAGAACGCCACGCAGTTCGACGACCCGGCCCGGGTCTTCACCGCCCCCGGCCGCGCCGCCGCCGTCACCGGGGACGCGATCAAGGAGATGGCGGGCCGCTGGCTCGCGCCGGGCGCCCGCACCGCCCTGACCTACGGAGGCTCGTCATGACCAGCGGCCTGGAACTGCAGCCCCGTCCCGTCCCGGGGCCCGTCCCGGCGTGGGCCTTCCCGGCCGCCTCCGCGGGCCGCGTCCCGGCCGGCCCGGCCACCCTCCGCTGCGACCTGCCGGGGCGCCGCCTCGCCGCGGTCCGGCTCGTCCTGCACGCGGGCGCGGGCCGCGAGCCCGGCGACCTCGACGGCGTCGCGACGCTCACGGCGCGCGCGCTGCTGGAGGGCACCGAGCCCGGCGGCGGCACCGCGCTGACCGCCGCGTTCGAGCGGCTCGGCGCCAGCCTGTACGCCGCCGCCGACCTGACCGCCCTGCGCGTCGCGCTGGACGTCCCGGTGACACGGCTCGACGCCGCCCTTGAGCTGTTCTCCTCCGTCGTCCGGCGCCCGGCGCTCGACGACGCCGACGTCCGCCGGCTCGTCCGCGAGCGCCTGGAAGAGATCGCGCAGGAGGACGCCGACCCGGGGTCGCGCGCCATGCGCGAGCTCCGCGCGGTGATGTTCCCCGCCGAGGCCCGGGCGTCCCGCCCCACCGGCGGCACCCGCGGCTCCGTCGACGCCCTCCAGGGCTCCGACGTCCGCGCCTTCTACGGCTCCGTGGTGCCCGCTGAGTCCACCGCGGTGGTCGCGGGCGACCTGGCGGGGGCCGACGCCGACACGGCGCTCACAGCCGCCCTGGAGGGCTGGGCGAACACCGGGGCCCCGCTGCCCACCGCCGACCGGATCATGCCGGAGTCGGCCGCCAGGATCGTCGTCGTCGACCGTCCCGGCTCGGTGCAGACCTACCTCAGCTTCGGGCACGGTGTCCCCGACCGCTCGCACCACGACTGGCCGTCCCTGATGGTCGCCTCGCACGTGCTCGGCGGCGGGCTGACGTCCCGGCTCAACGCAGTGCTGCGCGAGGAGAAGGGCTACACCTACGGGATGCGGGCGGGCCTGCTGCGGATACGGCACTGCGGCCTGTTCATCGCGCAGGGCGCCGTGCACACCGAGGTCACCGCCGACGCCGTGACGGACGCGCTGACGGAGCTGCGCGGCATCGTGTCCCGCGGAATCGACGCCGAGGAGCACGGCTCGTCCGTCCGCGCGCTGGCCGACCGGGCGCCCGCCGAGTACGAGACGGCCCGTGCCGTGGCCGCCGAACTCGCCGACGTGTCCGCCAACGGCCTGGGCGCCGACTACCCCAGCGCCTACCTGGCCGCCGTCCGCGCGTCCACCCCGGACGGCGTCGCCCACGCCTACCGCAAGCACGTCGACCCCGAGGCGCTGACCATCATCGCCGTAGGGGACGCCGCCCAGATCCGCGAACCCCTCGAAAAGCTCGGCTACGCCCCCGTGACCGTCACCGCCAAGGAGTAACGCCGACATCCCGCCGTTACCCGCGGCGTGCCCGGCCCCGAAAGCCGAAGCCGCCGGGCGAGCACTGGACGCTGCCAGGCGCAGGAGCAGGAGCAGGAGCAGGGCACCCGCGCCGTGTCGCTCACCGCCGCGACATCGGCTGCCCGGTCACCGCCGGTCCCGCTGCTGCGCGGCACCGACGCCGTGGTGTACCTGGCGTGGCTGCTCGTCCGCTTGACCTGGTGGTCGTTCACGGCCGGCCGCTTCGCCACCGCTCGGCCCGCACGAGTGTTCCGCAGGGCGCGGGAACGGCGGCCGCGAGCCATGCGGACGGTCCCGTCCGCCGACCCACGGGGATACATCGGACGAAATAGGGCTGTGATCTGCTTTACGGGGTGAACCGATGGCATGGTGGACTAAGTCTAACGAGCGTTGGCCCGGTCCGGTCGGACCCGGCCGGAACGCGCGGGCTGACTTGCGCGGGGAACGTCCTCGCGGTCGGAAGAGGGGAACGGGCCGGTGTCCTACGGGCAGATGGCAGGCGGCGGACCGTCGGTCGACACGATCCTGTCGGAGCCGAACTGCAAACCGGGCGGCGTCGTGGCGGGCAAGGTGCACCTGCGCGGCGGGGCCGGGCCCGTCGAGATCCGGCACGTGACGCTGGCGCTGATGCCGCGCATGCAGAACGGGTACGGCGGCGAGACGGCAGGGCCCGAGGTGTACCGGGGCGCGCTCACGCGCGGGTTCCGGCTGGACGCCGCGCAGAACCGCGACCTGTCGTTCTCCATCCCGCTGCCGTACGAGCTGCCGTTCACCACCGTCCTCGGCCACGAGCTGCCCGGCTTCACGATCGGGCTGTGCACCGAGGTCGACGCGAAGGGGCAGCCCGATCCCGGCGACGTCGACCCCATCTCCGTGGAGCCGCTGGAGTCGCAGCAGTGGGTGCTCGCCGCGATCGCCCGGCTCGGATTCCAGATCACGAACGTCACGTTCGAGTCGTCCAAGCTGCGGGGCGTCTCCCAGCAGCTCCCGTTCCACCAGGAGATCCACCTCAACCCGCCGTCGTCGCACCAGGCGCGGATCGCGAAGGTCGGGCTGAGCTTCGTCGCCAGCCCGCGGAGCATGGCGTTCGTGCTGCGCGCCGAAGACCGCGAGCGCCCCTCGGACGAGTCGTTCGGCGTCTTCCAGGTCCCGCACGCCGAGGCCGCCGAGACCGACTGGAACGCCAAGATCAGCGAGTGGCTGGAGGCCGCGGTCGCGCTGCCGCGCGCGTCCCGGTCCGGCCCGTCCGGCGGCCGGGGCGTCCCCGGCGGCGCCCCGATACCGCCTCCGGGGCAGGCACCGCTGCCGCCTCCCGGTTGGCCCGCGCAGTTCCCGCCACCGCCGCCGGGACCGTCACCGGCTCAGCCCGCGGCCGCGGCCTACGGCGGCCCCGGCGAGTACGGCCAGGGCAACGCGCAGTTCCCGCCGCCCGCGCCCGCCCCCGGCCAGGCGCCGCCCCCGATGCACAGCCCGGCCCATGCGCCGCCGCCTCCTGGCCCGGCCCATGCACCGCCACCTCCCGGCCCTGGCCACGTCCCGCCTCCGCCTGGCCCGGGTCCCGGGTACCCGCCGGGCCCGTCGCACGGCCCGGGCGGCCACGGCTTTCCGCCGCCGCCTCCGGGCGTCGCCCCGGCTCATTCGCCGATGCCCGGCCACGGCGCGCCGCCCCCTCCGCCCGGCCACGCGCCGCCCGGGGGCCCGCCGCCGCCCGCGCCGCCGGGCGGGCCCGCACCGTACGGGCCGCCCGGCCATGCCGGTCCGCCGCCTCCCGCTCCGGCGGGACCAGCTCCCTATCCGCCCGCGGCGCCCGGCCATGCGGGCCCGCCGCCCATGCACGTCCATCACGGTTCGCCCGGCTACCGCGGCCACCACTACGGCCACGCCGCCGCCGCGGGCCTGGTCGGCGGCGCCGCCGCGGCCGGGATCGCGGGCGGCATGGCCGTCGGCGCGGTGGGCGACGTGGCCGGATACGCGGGAAACGTGGCGGGTTACGTAGCCGGCCACCCCGTGGACGCGTTCGGCAACGCGGTCGCCGGCTACGCAGGCCAGTCCGCGGGCCAGATCGCCGGGGAAGTGGCGGGCAACGTCGCCGCCGACGTCGCGGGCGACGTGGCCGGCGAGATCGCGGGCGGCGCGGCGGAAATCCTCGGCGGCCTCCTGGGCGGCCTGTTCGGCTGACCGTTCCCGGCCCCGGCGCGAAGCGTCCAGGCGGAGCCCAGCCGCCAAACACGAGGGCGAAGCCCGCCAGACCAGCCCCTCGATCAGGTCACCGGTGGTGGTCGCCCGACCGGGGCCGAGCCGCCGCAGCTGAACCGTCCAGCCGGAAACCGGAGCCCGACCACCGAGCGCGAGAGCCACCAGACCGACCCTTCAGGCAGGCCACCGGTGCTCGTCGCCCGACCGGGGCCGAGCCGCCGCAGCTGAACCGTCCAGCCGGAAAATTGCGGGGCCTTTCGGACGAGATCCGCCGCGCCCTCGGCCAACCGGGCCGCGGATGGTTATCGTCGTGACCATGACCACCGTGATCCTGGTCCTGCTCTGCCTTGCGATCGGCGGACGCGAGCTGTATCTGGCGTCCGACAAGCGGCTACCTCGCGCGCAGGCGGAACTGCGCGAACTGCGCAACCAGGTGTCCGAACTGGCGCGGCGCCACGAGGCGCTCACGGTGGTGGTGGACGAGGCGACCGAGCCCGCCGGAATCCCGATCCCGCCGCCACCGCAGCACCAACAGCAGCTCGACGACGTGCCGTTCACCGAGGCCCTCGACAGGCTCGACTCGCTCACCGGCCGGGTGGAGCGGCTGGAGAAGCAGTTCGGCGACATCTCCGGCGACCTCGCGGGCATCGATCTCGACCGCGACGCCCAGCACGCCCTGGCCCGGTCGCTGGACGCCGTGGAGCGCGACGTCCTGGACCTGCACCGGGAGATGCTCGACCGCCTCGACCGCGAGGAGGGCGTGGTCAGCGGCGTCGTGCTCAGCGAGGAGGGCGAGGCGGAGACGCTGCTCGCGGACGCCTACGAGCGCTGCGCCGCCGAGTACGGGCTGCGCGTCCGGGTCCGCGACCAGCGTTCGGCGCAGGCCACGGGCGCCTACCGCGGGACGCTCTACCACCTTTCCGGACGCCGTCCCGAGGTGCTCGCCGAAGACCTGCTCTCCTACGTCCGCGGCCTGTACGACCCGGGCGACTCGTCCGCGCTCAACGCGCTGCTCACCGAACTGGCGGCGCTGCGCGGCGGCGGTGTCGCGCGGTTCGGCCCGTTCACCGCCGTGGCGACGCCGAGCGCGCTGGTCTGCGGCGTCCTCCCGGACGACGGCGCCCCGCCGACCGAGCCGTGGCAGCTCGTGGACGGCCTGCGCGAACTCCCCGCCGACCGGCAAAGCGACCTGTCCTGGCTACGCTCCGACGACTGATCACGACCCCTCACTGCCGCTCACTGCCCTCCACGACTGCTCACCGTCGATCACCACTGGTCACAACCGATCGCGGCCGATCACCGCTGATCGCAACTGGTCACGGCCGACCACCGCCGGACGCGGCCGGTCGCGGCCGGTCACCGCTGAGCCCCGCTGGTCGCGGCCGATCGCGACTGGGCGCGGTGGCCGCGACCGTCGCGGCTGGTCGCGGTGATCGCGACGGTCGCGGCTGGTCGCCGCTGGACGCATGGTCGCGGCCGACCACCGCTGGTCGCAACTGGTCACGGCCAATCGCGACTGGGCGCGACTGGCCGCCGCTGGGCGCCCCCGATCGCGTCTGGTCGCAGCCGATCACCGCTGGTCGCGGCTGGTCGCGGCTGGACGCGGCTGGACGCGGCTGGACGCGGCTGGACGCGGCTGGACGCGGCTGGACGCGGCTGGACGCGGTCGATCATCGCTGGTCGCGGCTGGACGCGGCCGATCATCGCTGGTCGCAACTGGTCGCGGTCGGTCACCGCTGGTCGCGGCTGGTCGCGGCTGGTCGCAGTGATCGCGGTGATCGCGACGGGCGCGGGTGGGCGCGGGTGGTCAGGGGTGGACGAAGCGTGGGGCGCCCTCCGTGCGGTCCACGCCGAAGGCCAGCAGGCAGCGCGGTACCCGGGCCGCGTCGATCTGCAGGCACAGGCCGAGTCCGAGGTCGGGGTCGACGAAGACCACCCGGCGCAGCGCCCACAGGGCACCGCGGACCCGGACCCGCGTCTCCGGACGCGCCACCTCGTGCAGCGTCCCGGTGACCACCTGGTCGGCGTACCGCCACAGCGCCGCCGAGTCCAGCACCCGGACGCCCGCCGACGTCAGGTTCGCGACGATCACGACCCCGCTGTCGTCGTCCTCCGCCGTGGGCGGCACCGGCGCGCCCTGACCGGGCAGGTCACGCGGCGCACGTGGGCCGCCGACCGCGCGGTGGTAGCGCAGCGGGTCGAGGGTGTCGATGACGAACGCCCCCGCGTACGGTTTCGACGCCCGTGGCGGGCCCGCACGTCCGGCCATCGGGCCCCGGACGGCCCGCGGCCCCAGGTGGGCGCTGAGGTCGAACACCATCCCGGCGTCGTCCAGCCACACCGGGACGCCGAGTTCGGCGGCCGCCTTCCGGTCGACGGCGTCCATCGTCCGCCACAACTCGTCGGTCTCGCGCGAAAGCCTCGTCGCCATGCCCAGGCCGGGGAACGCCCCCTCCAGGACGGCGAGCGTGGCCCGCCACGTGGTGCTGCCCACGAACTCGGCGACGAACGCGTCCGCCAGCGCCTTGCGCCGTCCGGGATCGGCCATCGGCCCCGGCCGCGCGGCCGTGTCCCGCGCCGCCTCCCAGCGCGGCTCCGGCACCGTGACGTCCGGCCTGGTCATGGATGGCGGTGGCTCGGCCGTCAGGCCCTTTCCCGGCAGGAACGGTTCGTCATCGGGCCGCTCGTGGCGCCCGGCCGTCCCGCCTGGGAACTCCGCCGTTTCGTGCCGTCCCCACGATGGCGGACTCTCCGGGGAGGGCGACGCGGCGGCCGTGTCGTGCGTGGCCCAACCCGGCGGCCACTCGTGCGATGGCGTGTCGCCGAGCGGCGGCTCAGATCCGGGGCCGCCGGTCGATTCGTGCGGCGTCCAGGCCGGCGGCTCCCCGCCGCCCGCCTCGTGGCGCCCCCGTGGCTGCGGAACCCCCGGCGGCGCCTCCAGGCTCGGCTCGACCGGAGGTACCGGCGGCTCCTGAGACGGCCACGAGGACGAAGCATCCCGCGGCGCCCACCCCGGCGGCTCAGCGGACGAAGGCTCGGGCGCTGGGGCGGCCGGTTCCGACTGCGTCCACGGGGGCGACGCCTGCTGTGACGCCCAGGTCGGCGGCTCGGCGGTCGGGGGCTCGGGCGGTTCAGGGGCCGGCCAGGACGGGTCCGCCTCGGGCGCGGGAGGGTGGGCCGTCCACGAGGTGCCGGCCGGTGACGCGGTGCCCCAGCTCGACGGCGGCTCGGTCGGTGGCGCCTCCGGCGGCGGCGCGGCGGAGGAGGGCGCCGGGCCGGGGACCTCCGGCGGGGGTTGGACGGGGACCCAGTCGGAGGCGGGCTGGTCGTTCTCGGGTGCGGGGGGTCTGCCCGCCACGCGGACGTCCTCCGGATAGGGGCCGGTACGCGGTGGTTCGGCGTCCTCTGGCGCCGGGGGGCCGGGGTCCTCGGGCTCGTCGGGGCTTGGACGGTCACGCGGGCCGATTCTCACGCTGTCGATCCTGCGCTCAGATCAAGATCATCGGCAACCTCATCGGTGGCTTTCGGGTGTGCCGTAGAGGCCGGCGCACAGGGCTTCGATGCCCTCGGGCCCGTCGTGCTCGGGCAGGACGGTGAGCACCGGCTCCGGGTCCGCGTCGAGACGAAGCCGGACGGCGACCTCCCGGCGCAGCGGCTCGTCGGCGCCCTGAGCGGCGGCGATGTCCCGCAGGCCGACGGAAACGATCTCGGGGATGTCGATGGCGAGGGGCTGTTCACCGGCGGGCAGCTCGTCCAGCCAGAGGTCGAGGACGCGGCGGGCGAGGCCGTTGAGGAGGCGTCCCCAAGGATCCACGAGATCGGGCGGGACGTTCTCGGTCTGCAACTCCGGGAGCCCGTACCGGGCGAGGCCCCTGGTGGTGAAGTAGAAACCGTCCGGGCCCGGGGTGTGCGGGATCAGCATCCAGTCGGTGAGCCGGACGGTGCCGTCCGGGCCGGGCAGGGAGCGTTCGAGGTGGCCGAGGGTGAGGATCCGCGGGGTGAACACGTCGACGACCGGCGCGGACCGCGCGGCCGCGATGGCGCCCGCGACCGTGCGGGCGGACCACTCGTGCGCGGGCGGGCGGCCCGGCCGGTACGCGGCGCGGACGGCGATGAGGTGGGCGGCGTCGTCGATGGCCGCGAGGCCGGCCGGATCGGCGCCGTAGGCGGCGAGGAGATCGCGGGGCAGCGGCGGGAACCGGGACGCGGGGCGCTGGTCGAGGGTCAGCATGGGGCTGTCGAGCATGCCGAGCACGAGGCCGCGCAGCGGCGGTTCGGTGCGCCGCGCGACCTCGTCGTGGGCCAGCTGGGCCGGGTCGGTGATCGGCTCGGTGAGCGCCACGGCATAGGTGCCGTAGAGCGTCTCCGGGACGGGCAGTGTCAGATTCTGACCCAACAGTTCCCCCGTGGGCATCGATGAGCGTCGACGTATCCGATCAGAGCCCACACGGGCGTTGGAAACTATCCGTTACAACGGGACATTTGCCTCACAATGCCGCCATTACTCCCTTGTCCATGCAGGTCAACCGGGCATGAGGGGTTTCGGTAAATCGTGCTCGAACCACACGACCTTTCCGGGCTCGGCGCGGTGCGTGCCCCAGCGCGCGGACAGGTGCGCGACGAGTTGGAGCCCGCGGCCCGACTCGTCGGTGGCCTCCGCGTGGCGGAGCCTGGGCAGGTCGGCGCCGTCGTCGTAGACCTCGCAGAGCAGGCTCAGCCCCTTGATCACGCGCAGCCCGATGGCGCCGGCGCCGTGCACGAGCGCGTTGGTGACGAGCTCGCTGACCAGCAGCTGGACGGTGTCGGTGAGCGGTTCGAGGTCCCATTCGGCGAGCTTGCCGGCGACCTGCGCGCGCACCCACGGGACGGAGCTCGGATCCGGTTCGAGCTCCCACGCGGCGACGTCGTCCTTGGGGATGCCGTCGAACCCGACCGCGACGATGGCGATGTCGTCGGCGGGCGTGGGCTCGGCGAGGGTGTCGAGGAGGGAGTCGCAGGTCAGGTCGAGGTCGGGGGTCGCGTCGGTGAGCCGTCCGCGCAGTTCCTCCAGGCCGTGGTCGATGTCGCGGCCGCGGCGTTCCAGCAGGCCGTCGGTGCACAGGACGAGCTGCGACCCGTCCTCGACCTGGACCTCCATCGCCTCGAACGGCTCGCCGCCGACGCCGATCGGCACGCCGGGCGGCACGGGCAGGACGCGGCTGTCGCCGAACGCCGACACCAGGACGGGCGGGACGTGCCCCGCGTTGGCGAGCGTGCACCGCCGCTCGACCGGGTCGTACACCGCGTACAGGCAGGTGGCGAGGTAGTCCTCGCCGAGACGGCGGGCGAGGCCGTCGAGCTGGCGCAGCAGCCGCGCGGGCCGCATGTCCTCGGCCGCGAGGGTGCGGACGGCGGTGCGCAGCTGCCCCATGATCGCGGCGGAGGTGAGGCCGTGGCCCATGACGTCGCCGACGACGATGCCGAGCCGGCAGCCGGGCAGCGGGATGGCGTCGAACCAGTCGCCGCCGACCTTCGCGGCCTGCTCGGCGGGCCGGTAGCGGTACCGGACGCGCGCGCCCGCGACGTCCGGCGGGTCGTCGGGCAGCATGCTGCGCTGGAGTTCCTCGGCGACCTGGACCTCGCGCCGGTACAGCCGTCCGTTGTCGATGCACAGCGCGGCGCGGCGGCCCAGCTCGTCGACCATGGTGAGGCAGAGCTCGCCGAACGCGTCGCGGTCGGGCTTGCGCAGCAGCGTGAACGTGCCGAGGACCCGGCCCCGGGCGATCAGCGGGAAGATCAGCAGGGCCCGGCCGGTGAACAGCGCGCGCAGGTCGTCGTGGTCGCCGAACGAGGCGGCGAGCTCGGCGGCCCGCATGGGGCCGACGCGCGGGATCAGGACGGGACGCCCGGTCCGCATGGCCTGGACGAACGGCGTGCCGGTCGACAGGAGCAGCGGCTCGCCTTCGGGGGCGATGTCGTCCCAGCGTCCGGGCTCGTCGTTGTGGACGACCGCGACCCGGCGCATCTGCGTGGTCTCGTCGACCTCGGCGGCGGGCGGCGCCGAGTCGGCGACGACGCGTTCGAGCAGCTCGACGGCGGCGAAGTCGGCGAGCCTCGGCACGAGCACCTCGGCGAGCGTCCGGGCGGCCTGCAGGTGGTCGAGCGAGCTGCCGATCTGCTGTCCGGCCTCGCCAAGATAGGTCAGGGGTTCCCTCACGGCCATCGTCTCCAATCCCTTCGCAGGGTGCGGACTCGGGTCGGGGGGCGGATGGGTGGCATCCGGGCGTGGGCTGCGCGTCGAGCGGTCCGCTCGGGGCGGCTGATCCGGTCGGGGCGGCGACTGATCCGCGCGGAACGGTCGATGTGCGCGCGGCGGCCGGTCGGCACGGGGCGGTGGCTGACAGACGCCTTGGGGCGGGCCCGCACCGGGCGGACCGGCTGCCCAGGGCGGAGCGTTCGTGACCGGTGTGGGCGGTGGGGCGGACGGCGGGCCGGGCGGCACGCCGTCCACGTCGGGGACGATCGGGAGCCGGATGGTCAGGCCGAGCGAGACGGCCGGGCAGCCGAGGCCGAGGACCCGCGAGGCGATCCGCTCGGACGCGGCCGGGCCCACCGTGGGCAGCAGTTCGGCCAGCCGCGCGGCGAACGGCGCGGTGTACGGGGCGGACCCGGGCCCGGGCGACGGGTTCGCCAACGCGGGCTCGACGCGCAGCAGCCGCGCCCCCGCCGCGCGGCGGGCCCTGCCGTCGGGCGGCTGGACGGGCCATTCGCCGATGGAGACTCCGGGACCGTGCTCGCGGAGCCTGCGCAGGTCGGCGGCGAGCGCCAGCACCCGGACGTCATGGCCGCCGGCGCCCGGGTCGATCGGGTAGACCCACCAGCCGACCTCGGCGAGTTCGCCGTTGTCGACGCGCGGCATGGTGCAGGCGCCGCACCAGACGTGTCCGAAGATCTCCGGCTCGAAGGCGCCGCGGTGCTCCGGCGGGAGGCGCAGCAGCGAGTCGGGCGGACGGCCCAGGGCCTGGAGCCGCCCGACGCCGAACAGCTCGGTGGCGGTGTCGTCCCAGTTGCTGATGCGGCCGCGCCCGTTGAGGGTGATGGCGGTCATCCGCGCCACACCCAGCAGGTCGGCGATGACCATGGCGGTCCCCCTCCCCGGAGCGAAGGTTGCACGACGCCCCCGGCAACTCCTGGTAAAGGAGACGTTACCTGCTGTAAGCAGATCGTGCTGGGAGTCCGTCGAAGTCGTCCGGGTGAGCGCTCACTCAGAGCGTTCGGTCATGCTAACGTCCAGGGAAACCGGCGGGACGCGGGCGGGAGGTCCGGTGGCAGCGGGGTCGGCGTCGGCGCGGCCGATGCGGGAGCGGATCCTGGCGGCGGCGGTGGAGGTGATCCGCGCGCGCGGGATAGTCGCCGCGACGACCAAGGAGATCGCGCGCAACGCGGGCGTCTCCGAGGGCAGCCTCTACAACCACTTCGCCAACAAGACGGCGCTGTTCGCCGCGGCCCTGGGCGAGGTCACGGGGACGGCGCGCACCGCGATGCGCGCGCTCGCCGAATCGGTCGGCCAGGCGACGGTGGAGGAGAACCTCGTCCGGCTGGCGTCCGACATGGTCCGCTTCTACGGCGAGCTGCTGCCGATGACCGGGCCCGTGCTGGCCGACCCCGATCTGATCGCGTGGTTGCGCGACAACGGCCCCGCCCACGTACAGCAGGCCCACGTACAGCAGGCCCACGTACAGCAGGCCCACGTACAGCAGGCCCATGCGCAGAAGGCTCATGCACAGAAGGACGCCGCCGCCAAGTCGCGGGCGCGGGCCAGGAGTGGCCAGGACGGCGGAACACCGCAGGCCGGCGCGCCCGGCGGTCCCCCGGCCGGTGTCCCGGGCGGGGCGGCGAGCGGCCCGGTGATGGGCCACGCCGCGCTGATCGGATACCTGGAGGCGGAGCGCCGGGCGGGACGGCTCGCCGCGGACGCCTCGCCGCCTTTCCTCGCGGCCGCCCTGCTCGGAGGCTGTCAGCAGCACGCCTTCCTGACCCGGATCGCCGGTCCGGAGGCGGTGGCCGCGGGCGCCAGGCTGCCCGCCGCGCCGGACGAGTTCGCGACGCGGCTCGTCCGGACGGTCCTGGCGGGCCACCTGCCGCGGGCAGCGTCCTGAAGTCCACCGGAGGCCGCTGAAGGCCGCTGTAGGCCGCCGGACGAGACCCCTCGACAACCCCCGTGTGGCCGAAAGCGGCATGCGGCACTAATGCCCCATTGACACCCTTCGCCCCCCGGCAGAAGATCACGCAACCCCCAATTGTGATCCCTGCCAGGGAGGCGCGATGCCGCGCAGAACGCTCCGGCTGCCATTCCAGAAACCGACGCGAAGACTCACCCCCGTCCTCGCTACCGCCACGCTCCTGATCGGAACGCTGGTGGCGACCCCGGCCCCCGCGGGCGCCGCACCGAGACCCGCGTCCGCCGGCGCCGCCGTGGACGTCTACTCGGCCGAACTGAAACCCGACGAAGTGAAGGTGCTGAACGGCTCGGGACTCGACCGCGAGGACGTCCGGATCTCCACGAGCGCGGAGAAGGGCAGCGTCCACGTCGAAGCCGTGATGAGCGCCACCCAGGCCGCCGCGCTCAACCGGCTGGGCCTCGGGCTCACGGTCAAGAGGGTCGGCGGGAAGGACGCACGCCAGCGCGCCCAGGCCGCCGCGCCCAAGGTGTTCCGCCCCTACAGCGGCCCCGGGAACATCCGCGAGGAGCTTCTCGGCGTCGCCTCCGGCCACCCGTCCATCGCGACGGCGGTGGACATCGGGAAGTCCGGCCAGGGGCAGCCGATCACCGCCGTCCGCGTCACCAAGGACGTGCGGAGCCTCGGGCACGGCCACAAGCGGCCCGTGGTCGTCTACCAGGCGGCCCAGCACGCCCGCGAGTGGATCACGCCGGAGATGGTGCGCCGGCTGCTGCACCACTACGTCGAGGGGTACGGCAAGGACGCCCAGGTCACCAAGCTCATCGACACGACCGAGCTGTGGTTCGTCCCGGTCGTCAACGTCGACGGCTACGACCTGACGTTCCAGGACGGGTTCCGCCTCTGGCGCAAGAACACCCGCGACAACGACGGCGACGGCCAGATCACCGGCGCGGACGGCGTCGACCTCAACCGCAACTTCCCCTACAAGTGGGGCTACGACAACGAGGGCTCGTCCGACCAGCCGTCCAGCCAGACCTACCGCGGCAAGTCGCCCGCCTCCGAGCCCGAGACGCGCGCGCAGATGGACCTCTACAAGCGGCTCCGTCCCGCCTACCTGGTCAACTACCACTCGGCGGCGGAGCTGCTGCTGCACGGCGTGGGCTGGCAGGCCCTGACCCGCAGCCCGGACGACGCCATCCACGACGCGCTGCTCGGCGACATCGACCACCCGGCCGTCCCCGGCTACACCCCGGAGCTGGGCGCCCAGCTGTACACGACCAACGGCGACACCGACGGCCAGGCCGACAACGTCTACGGCGCCCTGTCGATCACGCCGGAGATGGCGACCTGCGCGTCGGCCGCGCGATCCGATCCGGACGACGAGTGGGAGCCCGAGGACTGCGCCAGCGGGTTCGAGTTCCCGGACGACGAGACGCTCATCCAGAAGGAATTCCAGAAGAATCTGCCGTTCGCCCTGTCGGTCGGCAAGTCGGCACAGAAGCCGGACGAGCCCGTCTCCGCCGTCGGACGCACCGCGCCCGACTTCGAGCCCGACGGGTTCAGCACGTCCTTCGGCCGCTCGCAGGAGGCCGCCTCGGTGATCCGCAGGTCACTGCGGAACAAGGAGCTGCGCTACCGGATCAACGGCGGCCGCGAGCACCGCACCGGCGTGCGCGAGTGGCGCGGCGGCGAACGGTTCGGGGACGAGAACGACACGTACTACGCCGAGTACCGCGGCAGGATCGAACGGCAGCGGCCCGGCGACAAGGTCGAGGTGTGGTTCACCGGCTGGAAGGGCTGGAAACGGGTCGAGAGCAAGCACTTCACCTACACCGTCCGCGACCAGAACAAGGCAGACGTCCTGGTCATCGCGGACGAGGACTACACCGGCATCAACCCGTCCTATCCGCCGGGCACGAACAAGCCCCGCTACGCCCAGCAGTACGCCGACCTGGTCAAGGGCGCGCGGCACAAGCCGCTCGTCTGGGACATCGACAAGGACGGCGTCCCGCACGACCTCGGCGTCCTGAAGCACTTCGACGCCGTCGTCTGGTACCTGGGCGACAACCGCCTCACCCAGGACGCCGCCGACGACCCGATCAAGACCTACCTCGGCGACCGGCCAGACTCGCAGGTCGCGGACCGGGCGAAGGACCTGCTGCTCAACATCCGCTCCTACCTGAACGAGGGCGGAAAACTCCTCCACACCGGTGAGACGACCGGCTACTACGGCCCCGTCAGCCGTCTCAACGGCGGCGGCATCTACTACGGCCTGAAGGGACACCCGGAACGGCCCTGCGTGGTCACCAGCAACTTCCGGGACGACTGCGAACTGCTGTCGGACGACTTCTTCCAGTACTACCTGGGCGCGTACGACCGGCAACGCATCGGCACGCCGACCACGTTCACCGGGACGAAGTCGCCGTTCGACGACGTCACGTCGAAGCTGCCCGGCACCGCGTCCAACCCGCTTAACGAGGCGGGCGGCTTCCAGGTGACCTCCACCGTCCTGCCCAAGGCCGACTTCCCGCAGTTCAACAGCTGGAAGGCAGGCGACTACACGGGCGCGGCCGCGCCCACCGAACCCATCGAAGGCCAGTGGTACGTGGCCGGACCGCACCAGGACGGCCTCTACCGGCGGCTGACCCGGACGATCGACCTGTCCACGGTCACCGCCGCGCAGGCACCGGCCCTCCAGGCCCAGCTCTCGTACAGCACCGAGACGGGCTTCGACAACATCATCGTCGAGGCGCACACCGCCGGCGCCGATGACTGGACCACACTCCCCGACAAGAACGGCCGGTCGAGCACGACCGTGCCCGAGCAGTGCGAGCAGGGCTACCTCCTCGACATGCACCCATTCCTTGGCCACTACCTGACCAGGGGCAACCCCTGCGGCAACACCGGTTCGTCCGGCTCGTGGAACGCCATCACCGGCAACTCCAACGGCTGGGTCCCGGTGGCGTTCGACCTGTCGGCGTACGCGGGCAAGAAGGTCGAGGTGTCCATCTCCTACGTCAGCGACCCCGGCACCGGAGGAACCGGGCTGTTCATCGACGACACCAGGCTCACCACGTCCGGCGGCGAGTCCGGCGCGGAGGGCTTCGAGACCGGGCTCGGCGCCTGGGCCGTCCAGGGCGCCCCGGCCGGAAGCCCCGGCAACGGCGCCGAGTACGTCCGCGCCCAGGCCCTGATCGACTCCGTCTCGTCGGTGGCGACCAGGGACACCGTCCTGCTCGGCTTCGGCATCGAGCAGGCCGCCGACCAGCGGACCCTGATGATCAGAGCGCTCCGGCATCTGATCGACTGACCGTCCTCCACCCCCCGGGGACCGTACCGATCCCCGGGGGCCCGGCCCGCACCGGGCTCCCGGGGCTCCTATATCGCAAGATCAGAAAACGCGCAGCCTCATGTGACGAACGACACGCGGACACACGCAACCATCCGGCCCCTCCCAGGCGTCTTACACAGCAGGAAGACCACCGGCGGGTGGACCCTCCAATCGAGCACGGCCCGCGACGTCCCGGAAACCGGGGTCGCCCTGGCGTTGCCGATCGCACGCGAAAGCCTCGGCCCGCCCATGCGGGGCCGGGTGCGAACCCGCCGGGAACGGTGGCACGTATCACCTGACGGTGGGCGGTTCGTCCGCCCGGTCCGCGCGTGCCCCCGAACACGCGCCAGCAGCCGGCCTCCACCTGGGGGCCACTACCTACGGGGAGCGACGATGACCGCTGTCACCACAGTGAAGGACGCAGTGAAGGTCGAGAGCACGCGACGCTACGAGCGCGACGTCCTGCCGCTCGCCGACCCGCTGTACGCCAGCGCCGTCCGCATGACCCGCAACTCGGCCGACGCCGAAGACCTCGTCCAGGAGACCCTGGCCAAGGCGTACGTGAACTTCCACCAGTTCCAGGAAGGCACGAACCTCAAGGCGTGGCTGCACCGTATCCTCACCAACAACTTCATCAACACCTACCGCAAGAAGCAGCGCGAGCCCCAGCGCGCCGGCTCCGAGGAGCTGGAGGAGTGGCAGATCGCGCAGGCCGAGGCGCACGCGTCCGGGTTCCGGTCCGCCGAGTCGGAGGCGCTCGACCGCATCCCCGACTCCAAGGTCGTCGCCGCGCTGCGCGCCCTGCCCAAGGACTTCCGCGACGCCGTGTACCTCGCCGACGTCGAGGGCTACCCCTACAAGGAGATCGCGGAAATGATGGGCACCCCCATCGGCACGGTCATGTCCCGCCTGCACCGCGGCCGCAAGCAGCTCCGCGAATCCCTCGCCGACCACCGCTCGGCCCACGTACTCGCCGCATAGCTCCTGGGCCACGCCATGGCTACGTGGCAGCTCCCGATCCCGCGGTCGCCCCGTGACCGCGGGATCGCCCATTAGCCCGCACAGTCTGTCGTCGCGGTAAACGCCACTTCGCATTAAGTCTTCGGGCGTGGGTACAGCGCGCACACGGGTAACGCGAACACGGGTCACGCGAACCGCCCGGCAGTTGGAAGGATGCGCGCGATGCCACCAAGGGTCAGCGACGTCATGACGGTGGAACCTCAGACGTTGCCGCTGGACGCGACGTTGTACGAAGCCGCCCGGGTCATGCGGGACGAAGGGATCGGGGACGTCCTGGTCACCTACGCCGGACGGCTCTGCGGGGTCATCACCGACCGTGACATCGTCGTACGAGCGGTCGCGGAGAGCCGGGACACGTCGCTCACGCCCCTCGGCGACGTGTGCACGGCGGAGCTGACCACCGTGCGTCCCGACGACGACACCGGGACGGCGGCGCGGCTGATGTCGGAGCAGGCGGTCCGGCGGCTGCCGGTGGTGGACGACGAGCAGCGTCCCGTGGGCATCGTGTGCATCGGTGATCTGGCCGTCGCGGACGGGGGGTTCGGTCCGCTGTCGGAGATCAGCAAAGCCCCGCCGAACAACTGAGCCGCAGGTCACGCATGAACGACAGGGGATATCACAGCCGGGGCGCGGGCCAGGCGCCGCCCGTGCCGGGATCCGGGGCGCAGGATAATGTCGGAGGGGTGACGCTCACCGAAACGGTCCTGACGGACCAGCTCGCGTTGGAGATCGCCCGGCTGGGGATGGTCGGGGAATCGTCCGACATCGGCACCCTGCACCGGGTGACGGAGCTGGCCACGCGCGCCGTTCCCGGGTGCGCGGGCGCGGCGAGCGTGCGCTGGGCGCTGCCGGACATGCCCGGGGACGATCCGGGCTCGGCGCTCGGGCTGCCCCCGGACGCCGCCCATGACCTGCCGCGCGTCCCGCCGCAGGACCCGGGGCCCGACGCCGTCCCGCCGGACGTCCCGGCGCCGGAGGAGACCAGGCCGGAGCCGCTGGCCGCCGCGGCCAGCCATCCGGATCTGGCCGAGGTGACCGACCGGCAGCTGTCCCGCGGGCACGGGCCGATCTTCGACGTGGTCCTGGACCGCCGGGTGCTGACGTCGGACGACATCCTCGGCGAGACCCGCTGGCCGGAGGCGATGTCGGACATGCTGCGCCGGGGGGTGCGGTGCTTCACCACGATGCCGCAGCTGAACCCGCCCGTCCTGGTCACGCTCACCCTGTACGGGGTGACGCCGAGGGCGATCTCCCATGGACGGCACGCGCTCGCGTCCCTGCTGATCGCGCAGGGCAGTGCCGCGGTGACGAACAGCCAGCAATACGACGACGTGCACCGCACCGCCGTCCAGTTGCAGGCGGCCGTGGAGGCGCGGGCCGTCGTCGATCAGGCGAAGGGCATCCTCATGCACGCGCTGGGCTGCGACGCCGACGAGGCGTTCGCCGAGATGCAGCGCATCTCACAGACGCGTCATGTGAAGCTCACCGCGCTCGCCCAGCGTATCGTCGGTCATCAGGGCCTCCCCTAGGTCATGGACCGGTAGGTCATGGATCCGGGTACGGGCCGTGAACGCGAGCGCGGGGCCGTGAACACGGGCGCGGGGCCGCGAAGGCGGTCGCACGCGCGCGCGGCGCATAGGCTTCGCACAGCCGCCGGGCCGCGCGGCGCGGTCCCGGCGATCGTGGCCCGGCCCGGCGCGGCCGGGAGCCCGCCTGGTTCCACCGTCTGGCGCGGATGAGAGGCAGTCCAGATGCACGATCGGTCCGACCAGCTCGAACCCGAGTCCCTGCTGCGGGAGATCTCCGACCTCGAAGGCCGCATCGGCGAGCTGCGCCAGGCCGCCGGCATGCCGGCGCCCGACCTGCGGGCGACGCTCGACGCGGCGCTGGTCGAGCTGGAGCTGGCGCTGACGGTGCTGCGGACGATGGGCACCGAGCACGCCGGCGAGCAGGGCGGGTCGGCGGCGGCGGAGAGCGAGCGCCGGGTGCTGCGCACGGTCTTCCAGGACGCCCCCGTGCCGCTGTTCCTGCTCGACCGGAACACGAGCGTCCGGCGGGTGAACCGGCAGGCGGCGGCGATGCTCGGCACGTCGTCGGGATACGTGTCGGGCAAGCAGTTCACGGCGTTCTGCGACATGGCGACCCGGGCGGCGGTGCGGTCGCAGCTGGCCGCGGTCGTCCGGACGGGACGCCGCCGCCGGGTCCAGGTCAGGTTCCTCGGCCGGGACCGTCCGGTCGACGCCGTGGTGACGCTGGCCCGGGTGTGGATCAGGGGCGAGCCCGATCCGATGGTCGTGGTGGCCGCGGGTTCGACGAACACGCCGTCCGGCGACGACACGGCGGACCGCGCCAAGGACAAGCAGGTCAAGCAGGTCCCGGCCGGGCCGGCGCCGGCCAGGGGGCAGGCGAGGGCGGGGCAGGGCGTGCCGCCCGACGACGAGGCCGTCGCGACGATCGTGCACCGGATGGACGTCGTCGCCACCGCCGGTGAGCTGCTGCTGGACGAGCCCGTCTTCAACGAGACGGTGGCGGTCCGCAGGTGCGCGCGGCTGCTGGCCGCGGAACTCGCCGACTGGGCGTTCATCGACCTGATCGGGCCCGCCGGCGGCGGTCCCGGAGCGTCGTCGCACAGCGGCGGTGCGCATGTGGCGGGGTCCGCGTCGCGCGCGGCGCCGCTACTGCGCCGGCAGGTCGTGATGGGGCCGGAGGACGAGCGTTCCGTGGAGGCGGCGCGGACGCTTGGGGAGGTCGACCCGGCGGAGGGCACCCTCCCCCACACCGTGTTCGTGACCAGGCAGAGCGCGCTGCGGCCGCATGTGGAGAACCTGGACGTCCTCGGCGTGTGCCCGGACGGCCAGCCCGTCTGCGGCAAGATCGGCGCGACGTCGGTGCTGAGCGTCCCGGTCGAGGACGGCGACCGCGCCATCGGGACGATCACACTGGCGGCGAGCGGCGAGTACGGCCCCTTCGACCTGATGGACCTCGGCGTCGTGCAGCGCCTCGGCCGGTATCTGGCCCTGGTGATCAGGGCGGCGCGGCTGTACCGGCGCCGCGCCGAGGTCGCCGAGACGCTCCAGGCCGGGCTGCTGCCGAGGTCGCTGCCGCCCATTCCCGGCGTGAGCGTGGCGGCGAAGTACCTGACGTCGACGCACGGCTCGGAGGTCGGCGGCGACTTCTACGACGTGTTCCGCACCGAGAACGGCTGGGGCCTGATCCTCGGCGACGTGTGCGGCAAGGGCGAGGACGCTGCGGCCGTGACGGCGACGGCCCGGCACTGCGCGCGGCTGGCGTCGCGGTGGAAGGCGCGTCCGGGGGACGTCCTCGGCGTCGTGAACGAGGCGCTGCTGGACGAGGACCGGTTCGTCACCGCCGTGATGGCCGGGCTGACGATGGAGACCGAGAAGGTCATCGTGTCGCTCGGCACGGCGGGCCATCCCCCGGCGATCGTGGTCCGCGCCGACGGGGTGATCAGGTCGGCGTCCCGCGGCGGCGTCCCGCTCGGCCTGTTCGAGGACTTCGAGCCCGGTCTGGACACCGTCGACCTCGCCGTCGGCGACACGCTGTTCCTGCATTCGGACGGCGTCCTCGAGGCGTGCGACATGATGCGCCAGGAGTTCGGCCAGGAGCGCCTGCTGGAGGCGTTGGCCGGGCACGCGGGCGACACGCCGCAGGGGATGCTCGCCGGGGTGGAGCGGGCGCTGCTGGAGTACTGCGACGGTGACCTGCGCGACGACGTGTCGATGCTCGCGCTGCGCGTGGAGCCGCCGTCGCTTTCCTGACTGATGACCCTTTTGCGGGGTATGTCGTGCTCATGAGCGTCGATCCCGCCGACAAGCCGCGCAACGAGACACGGCACGAACGTCTCGATCGGCAGTTGATGGAACTGCTCCAAGGGTTCCGCGTCGCGGTGACCGGCGTGCAGGTGCTGTTCGCGTTCCTGCTGACGGTGCCGTTCGCCGCCGGTTTCGACAAGGTCGACGGCCCCGGCCTCCCGCTGTTCTACATCGCGCTGTTCGGCGCCGCGGTCGCGTCCGTCTGCTTCATCGCGCCGGTGTTCCAGCACCGGATCCTGTTCCAGCTGGGGCAGAAGCCGCTGCTGATCCGGCGCGCGAACCGGTTCGGGATCCTCGGCGCGTTCGCACTCGGCGTCTCGATCACCGCGGCGACGACGCTGATCGTCGAGTCGCTGGAGGAGGAGGCGACGCTGACGGTCGCCGTGGCCGTGATCCTCGTGTTGCTGTGCGGGTGGGCCTGGTTCGTCCAGCCCTACCTGACGCGGCTGACCGCGAACGGCCACCCGGACGGCGACGACGACGGCTGATGGCGCCGGTCGACAAGAACGCCGGTCGACAAGAACGACGGCTGATGGCAACGGGCCCCTGATCCACCCCGGTTCCTGACCGCGCCCCGCGCGGCCAGGAGCCGGGGTCGCCCGTGATCGCGTCAGTAGGCCGACCGCGTCAGTAGGCGCGGCCGAAGATGACGCGCTTGCCGTGGTCGGACGGGCGCCCGCACTTCACGCACACGCCCGTCTCCGCGGGCGCGTCGGCCGGGATGACCCGGGGCGTCGCGGCTGTCTCGGCCTTGATGTCGTCCTCGCAGGCCGTGTCGCCGCAGTGGAACGCGCGGGCCCAGCCGGACCCGACCTGCGCGGTGAACGCGTCCCAGCCGTCCACGGCGGCGGTGTGGTCGTCGCGGAACTTCTCGGCCCTGGCCAGCAGGAACGACTGGAAGTCGGCGAGAATGCCGGGCAGCAGCTCGGGCAGCTTCTCCAGCGGGATCTGCTCCTTGCCCTGCCCCTCGACGGTCGGCAGCCGCCGCACGAGCGTGCCCACGCCGGCCTCGATGTCGCGCTTGCCCAGCTCGATCCGGACCGGGACGCCGCGCATCTCCCACTCGTTGTACTTGAACCCCGGCGACAGCTGCGGGCGGTTGTCGTCCACGTGCACGCGGATGCCCATCGCCTTGATCGCGGCGCCGAGCCTGCGGGCCTCGGCCGCGGCCTGCTCGCCCTGCTCCTTGCGCCCGATCGGGACGATCACGACCTGGTACGGCGCGAGCCGCGGCGGCAGGACGAGCCCCTTGTCGTCGCCGTGCGTCATGACCACGCCGCCGAGCATGCGGGTGCTCATCCCCCAGGACGTGGTGTGCGCGAGCGTCAGCCTGCCCGCCTCGTCCTGGTACTGGATCTCGAACGCCTTGGCGAAGTTGGTGCCGAGGTAGTGGGACGTCCCGGACTGCAGGGCCCGGCCGTCCCGCATCATGACCTCGATCGTGTACGTGCGGACGGCGCCCGCGAACCGCTCACCGGGCGTCTTCTCCCCCGCCACGACCGGCATCGCCGCGAGCTCCTGCGCGACGCCCGCGTAGGCGTCCAGTGCCCACATGGTCTCGCGCATCGCGTCGTCCTCGTCGATGTGCGCGGTGTGGCCCTCCTGCCAGAGGAACTCCGTCGTCCGCAGGAACAGCCGGGGCCGCATCTCCCAGCGGACGACGTTCGCCCACTGGTTCAGCAGCAGCGGCAGGTCGCGGTGCGAGTCGATCCACTTGGCCATGTACTCGCCGATGACGGTCTCGGACGTCGGCCGCATGACCAGCGGCTCGTCCAGCTCCTTGCCGCCCGCGTGCGTCACGACCGCCAGCTCCGGGGAGAAGCCCTCGACGTGCTCGGCCTCGCGCTTGAGGTAGGACTCCGGGATGAGCATCGGGAAGCACGCGTTGTCGTGCCCCGCGTCCTTGATCCGCCGGTCCAGGTCGGCCTGGAGCAGCTCCCACACCCGGTATCCGTACGGCCGGATGACCATCGTGCCGCGCACCGGTCCGCGGTCGACGAGCTGCGCCTGCACGACCAGCTCGTTGTACCAGGCGGAGAAATCCTCGCTCTGCGGCGTCACACCTTCTCGGCTCACGGCCATCAGGGTACTGACTGCCGGGAGCCGTCACGAACGCTTTAGCCCGCTCACGGGCCCTTCGCTACTCTCGCGAGATGCGCTGGTCCCAGATGTTCGCGCCCACGCTCCGCGACGATCCCGCCGAGGCGGACGCGCCGAGCCACCGGCTGCTGCTCCGCGCGGGCTACGTCCGGCAGCTCACCGCGGGGCACTACTCGCTGCTGCCGCTCGCCGTCCGCGTCCGGGCCAAGATCATCGAGATCGTGCGGGCGGAGATGGACGCGCTCGGCGCGCAGGAGATGCTGCTGCCCGCACTGCACCCGGCCGAGCCATGGCGGCGCTCGGGCCGCTGGGAGCTGATGGGCCGGGAGCTGTTCCGCCTCCAGGACCGGCGCGGCGCCGACCACGCGCTCGGCATGACGCACGAGGAGATCTTCGCGACGGTCGCCCGCGAGCTGAACTCCTACCGGCAGCTTCCACAGCAGTGGTACCAGTTCCAGACGAAGTTCCGGGACGAGCCGCGTCCCAAGGGCGGCCTCATGCGCACCCGCGAGTTCACGATGAAGGACGCCTACAGCTTCGACATCGACCGCGCGGGACTGGACGCGTCGTTCGACGCCTACCACGCCGCCTACACGCGGATCTTCGAGCGGCTCGGCATCCAGGCGCTGCCGTGCGAGGCGTCCAGCGGGACCATGGGCGGCTCCGGCTCGACCGAGTTCATGTGCCCGTCCGAGGTCGGTGAGGATCTCGTCGTCCGCTGCCCGGCGTGCGGCTACGCGGCCAACATCGAACGCGCGACGTCGGTCCTGGCGCCCGCCACCGACGCCCCCGGCCTCCCCTCCCCCGAGCGCTTCGACACCCCGGGCGTCCGCACCATCGAGGATCTGGTGGCGTTCGACGCGCCGGCCGACCGCCAGATCAAGACGCTCGTCCACATCCTGGACGGGACGCTGACGCTCGTCCTCCTCCGCGGTGATCATCCGCTCAACGAGCAGAAGCTCGCGGACGCGACCGGCGCCGCCGAGATCCGGGCCGCGGACCCGGCCGAGATCCAGGACGCGCTCGGCGCGCTGCCCGGCAGCCTCGGCGCCGTCGGCGTGTCCCTGCCCGTGATCGCGGACGAGGCGCTCCGCGGCCGCCACGGCATGTTCACCGGTGCCAACACCGACGACGTCCACCTGCGGGGCGTCGACGTCGGCCGCGACATCGACGTCGGCCTGTGGGCCGACCTGCGCGAGGTCGAGGCGGGGCAGCGCTGCGTCCGCTGCGGCGAGCGCCTGGAGGTCGAGCGGGCCATCGAGGTCGGGCACATCTTCAAGCTCGGCGACCACTACACCCGCGCGATCGGCGCGGAGGTGCTCGACCCGGACGGCCGCCGCGTCCCGGTGATCATGGGCAGCTACGGCCTCGGCGTCGAGCGCGCGATGGCCGCGATCGTCGAGACGCACCACGACGACCGCGGCATCGTCTGGCCGCTGCCGGTCGCCCCGTTCCAGGTCGCCGTCGTGGCCGCGCAGTCGGACGACGCCGGAGTCGCCGGGGCCGCCGAGGAGATCTACGCCGCGCTGGCGTCCGCTGGGGTGGAGGTCGTGATCGACGACCGGTCCGAGCGGGCGGGCGTGAAGTTCCGCGACGTGGAGCTGACCGGCATCCCGTTCCGCGTCACGGTCGGCCGCCGGGGCCTGGCCGAAGGCGTCGCGGAGGTGACGCCCCGCGCCACCGGCGAGACCGAGAAGGTGCCGCTGGACGCCGTCGTCGACCATGTCCGGTCCCTCGCCGGTCGCTGAGAATGGCAGGACGGCACGACGACTCCCGGAAGAGGCCATGGCAGAGATCATCGGAACCGACGGCACCTGGACCTTCGACGGGGAGACGCTCCGCATCGTGCCCGGTCACGGGCGTGGCGTGCACCGGTTGCGGCGCCTGCTCGGCGAGCTGACCCTCCCGCTGGAGGCGCTCGCCGGGGTCGCGTTCGAGACAGGCGGCAAGAGCGGCCTGCTGCGCGCCCGGCTGCGGCAGGGCGCCGATCCGCTGCTCCAGGCCGCCGCGGGCGCGTTGAAGGACTCGTCCGACCCGTACCGCCTGAACGTGGACGGCGGCCGGTTCGCGGTGGCCGAGTACCTCGTCGACGAGGTGCGCAACGCGCTGCTGATCGAGGAGGTCGGCACCGGCCGGGTGGATCGTTATCTGCTGCCCGGGCCCGATGTGCCGATCCGCGCGTCGGGCGGCGACGGATCGGCCGCGTTCGACGGCGACTCCGTCCGGCTGGAGTGGAACTGGATGGCCGAGTCCGCCAAGAAGGACGCCGGGCCCCAGCATTTGCCGATGCGGGATATCGCGAGCGTGGAACTGCATCCCGCGATCGGCCTGGACAACGGCTATCTGCGTTTCCGGATCGACGACGGCGCCGAGCAGCCCGAGCCCATCCTCGACCCGCGCTGCATGATGCTGTGGGGGTTCAAGAAGGAGGCGGCCGCGGCGATCGCGCTGGCCGCGGCGGTGACGGCGCGTCTGCCGCATCCGTACGCGGTCGACGACACGCCGCCGCCTCCGGAACTCGAAGCCGCGCCCGAATCCGAGGACGCCGCGAAGGGCGCCGCGAAGGACTCTTCCGACGACCATGACGCGCTCCTGAGGCGGCTCCGGGAACTGGGCGATCTACGCAAGGAAGGCATCCTCACCGAAGAGGAATTCACCGCAGCGAAACAGGCCGTTCTCCGCCGCCTCTAGCGCGCCCCTGACTCGCCCCTGACTCGCTCTGGCGCGAAAACCATTTGACCTGCCGGGCGGGCGTTTCCGAGACTCGACGACCATGGGCCATGTCGAGGTGGGGCACGTCCGCCATACGCTGCCGGACGGGCGCGTCCTGCTGGACGACGTGTCGTTCCGCGTCGGGGACGGCGTCGTCGCCGCGCTCATCGGCCCGAACGGCGCGGGCAAGACCACGCTGCTGCGCCTCGTCGCCGGGGACATCACGCCCCAGTCGGGGACCGTCGCGCACAGCGGCGGCCTGGGCGTGATGCGGCAGTTCATCGGCGGTCTGCGGGACGATTCGTCCGTGCACGACCTGCTGCTGTCCGTCGCGCCGCCGAGGGTCCGCGCGGCCGCGGCGACCGTCGAGGCGGCCGAGCTCGCGATGATGGAGCGCGACGACGAGCCGACCCAGCTCCGCTACGCCACGGCCCTCGCGGGCTGGGGCGACGCGGGCGGCTACGAGATCGAGGTGCTCTGGGACGCCTGCTGCGTCGCGGCGCTGGGCGTCCCGTACGACTCCTGCCGCTGGCGCGAGGTCCGCACACTTTCCGGCGGCGAGCAGAAACGCCTCGCGCTCGAAGCCCTGCTGCGCGGCCCCGACGAGGTCCTTCTCCTGGACGAGCCCGACAACTACCTGGACGTCCCCGGCAAACAATGGCTCGAAGAACGGTTGCGGGAAACGTCCAAGACGGTCCTGCTGGTCTCGCACGACCGTGAACTCCTCGACCGTTCCGCCGAGCGGATCGTCACCGTCGAAGCGGCACAGGTCTGGATTCACGGCGGCCGGTTCTCCACCTATGCCGCCGCCCGCCGCGATCGAATCGAACGCCTTGAGGAACTGCGCCGCCGCTGGGACGAGGAACACGCGAAACTCAAAGAACTCGTCAACACTCTGCGCAACAAGGCGACGACCAACGACTCGTTCGCGTCCCGTTACCGCGCGGCCCAGACACGCCTTCGCAAGTTCGAGGAAGCGGGCCCGCCCGAGATTCCGCCCCGCGACCAGAACCTCAAGATGCGCCTGCGCGGCGGCCGCACCGGCAAACGCTCGGTGATCTGCGAGGATCTGGAACTGACGGGCCTGATGAAGCCATTCGGAACCGAGATCTGGTTCGGTGAGCGCGTCGCCGTGCTCGGCTCGAACGGCTCCGGAAAATCGCATTTCCTGCGGCTCCTCGCCGCCATCGCGGAGACCCTCCCGCGCGGCGCGACCCCGGCCGCCCCGGTCGCGCACACCGGCCGGGCCCGGCTGGGCGCCCGTGTCGTCCCCGGCCTGTTCGCGCAGACCCACGCCCGTCCCGACCTGGCCGGACGCACCCCGTGCGAGATCGTGATGTTCGAGCACGCCCGGCTCCGCAACGACGCGATGAGCGCTCTGGCCCGTTACGAACTCCAATACTGCGCCGAACAGCCCTTTGAGACGCTCTCCGGCGGACAGCAGGCCCGCCTGCAGATCCTCCTGCTGGAATTGGGCGGCGCGACACTTCTCCTCTTGGACGAGCCCACCGACAACCTCGACCTGGCCAGCGCCGAAGCCCTCCAGGAAGGTCTGGAAACCTACGAGGGCACCGTCCTCTCGGTGACCCACGACCGCTGGTTCGCCCGCTCCTTCGACCGCTACCTGGTATTCGGCGGCGACGGCTCCGTCTACGAATCCCCGGAACCGGTCTGGAATGAGGGCCGGGTGGCCCGCCCCCGCTAGCCGGGAGCGCGCCGATCATGGTCGGTGAGACGGAATCTCATTGATCATTCACATACCATGTGGCGGTAAACGTAGGATCCCTCCTAGGCGGCCAGAGCAATTGGAGGAGTCGACGATGCCCCCACCCGGCAGCACTCCCGGCGGGCCACCCGCGAACCGGCCGCCCAGCCTGCCCGGGGACGTCCAGGCACGGTTCCGGACCGACATCCCCTCCCCCGCGCGGACGTGGAACTACTGGCTCGGCGGCAAGGACAACTACGAGGTGGACCGGGTGGTCGGCGACGCCACCGCCGCGGTGAACCCCGAGCTCATCCGGCAGGCCAGGGAGGGCAGGCGGTTCCTGATCCGCGTCGTGCGCCACCTGGCGGCCGAGGCGGGCGTCCGCAACTTCCTGGACATCGGCGCCGGGCTGCCCACCGAGTCCAACACCCACCAGATCGCCCAGCAGACCGCGCCCGACGCCCGCATCGTCTACGTCGACAACGATCCCATGGTGCTCGTCCACGCGCGCGCCCTGATGCGCGGCACGACCCCGGAGGGCGTCACCGGCTACCTCGACGCCGACTTCCACGATCCCCGCCAGATCCTCGACGAGGCCGCCAACGTCCTGAACTTCAACGAGCCGATCGCGGTGATGTTCATGGGCGTGCTCGGGTTCTGCCAGGACTACCCGACCGCCAAGCGGATCGTGGCCGACACCATGGCGGGTGTGCCGTCGGGCAGCTACCTCGTCCTGTGGGACTGCACCAACACGTCCGAGGCCGCGAGGCGCAGCACCGAGAGGTACGCCGAGTCCGGGACCGTGCCCTACAACCTGCGCGGCGTCGAGGAGATCGACGCCTTCTTCGACGGCCTGGAGAAGGTCGAGCCGGGCCTCGTCACCATCTCAAGATGGCGGCCCCGGCAGGACGAACCCGAGCCCGCACACGTCCACGGGTACGGCGCGGTCGCGCGCAAGCCCTAGCGCGGCGGCCCCGCGCAGACCCTAGCGCGGGGGGCCGACGACGATCTGGCCGTAGGCGTCGGCCGCGGCGCCGAGGGCCTCCTTGGAGATCTCGAAGCCGTCCGGCCTGGGCGTGGACAGGTCGCGTCCGGCCATCTCGTCATCACCGGCCCACAGCAGCGCGGTGCCCTTGATCAGCATGAAGATCTCGTCCTCGCGGGTGTGCGTGTGGAACGGCGGCGCCTCGCCCCTGGTCACGTCGAAACGGCCGACGGTGAGCTGGCCGTCGGTCGAGCGGGCCCAGCCGACGGTACCGGCCTGGTGGTCGATGAGGACGACGGCGGTGTCACCGGGGGTGTAGAGGTTCAGAGCCATGAGCGATGGTCGCCGCCGTCCGCGCCGCGATGCCGAGGCCAATCGGGAGCGGCTGCTCGCCGCGGCCGTCACCGCGATGCTGCGGGAGGGACGCGACGTCCCGCTCGCCACCATCGCCGCGGAGGCGGGCGTCGGCATCGGGACGCTGTACCGCAGGTACGCCGACCGGCAGGCCCTCCTGCACGATCTCGAACACCGCGCCTACGACCTGCTCGTCGGCGTCCTGGAGGAGATCGACGGGCTGCCGGGCACGGGCCTGGACGCGATCGGCGAGTACCTCGCGCGCTGCTTCGCCGCCGGCGACCAGCTCGTCCTGCCGCTGCACGGCGCGCCTCCGCTGCTGACCCCGGAGGCGGTCCGGGCCCGCCGGACGATCGACCGCCGCCTGAACGATCTCCTCGCCCGGGGCCGGGCGGACGGCAGCGTCCGGGCCGGCGTCAACGCGACCGACGTCATCGTCTTCGCCGCCCTGCTCACCCAGCCCCTCTCGTACGGTCCCGACTGGCCGCGCATGGTGCGGCGGCAGATCGCGATCTTCCTGAACTCGCTGGCGGGCGACGGCCCGCTCGACGTCCCGGGACCGCCGGTCGAGCAGGGCGACATCGAGGACGCCTTCGCGCGGAACGCCGGAGACCGCCCGGATAAACCCACGTGACCAGGGACGGTCCCTCCTGCCCACATTGGTTCCGCGATCGGTAGGGTGCCCGGGTGCGGGTGGTTGTCACAGGTACGGCCGGGTTCATCGGGAGCCATGTGGTCGACGCGTTCTCGGACGCCGGGCATGAGGTGCTCGCCGTCGACGTGCCCGGACGATCACCCACCCCCGACGTGGCGCGGCGGACATGGGCCGGTATCGCGGGCCGGCCCGGGGTCGTCGCGGCGGAGGTCGATCTCGCGCTGCACGACCTGGGCACCGTGGCGGCGGCGGACGTCGTCGTCCACCTGGCGGGACGGCCCGGCGTCCGCGACTCGTGGGGCGCGGGACGGGCGCTGGTGGAACGCGACAACGTGCTGGCGACACGGCGCCTGCTCGCGGCCTGCGCGGCCCGCCCGGCGCGCCTCAGGCCCAAGGTGATCATCGCGTCCAGCTCGTCGGTGTACGGGTCGGCGGGACGGCGGCCGAACCGCGAGGACGACCCGCTGAGCCCGGCGAGCCCGTACGCGGCGAGCAAGGTCGAGGTGGAGCGGCTGGCGGGGCTGGCCGCGCGGGACGGGCTGCGCACGGTCCTGCTCAGGTACTTCTCGGTGTACGGGCCCCGGCAGCGGCCCGACATGGCGTTCCACCGGTTCGCGGAGGCGGCGCTGGACGGACGCCCGCTGCCGGTGTTCGGCGACGGGCGCCGCTCGCGGAGCTTCACCCACGTCCGGGACGTGGTGGCGGCGACGCTGGTGGCGGCCGCCGAGGATCTCGCGCCCGGGATCGCCGTCAACGTCGGCCATGACGAGCCGGTGGCGGTCACGGACGCGATCGCGCTGCTCACCGGCGTGCTGGGCGTCCGGGCGGAGATCCGGCGGGAGGCGCCGGTGGCCGGGGACGCCGAGCGCACCTGGGCCGACACGGCCCGCGCCCGGCGCCTGCTCGGGTGGACGGCCACGACCGGCCTGGCCGAGGGCCTCGCCGACCAGATCGCCTGGCATCGTGAGAAGCGGGTCGAGGGGGTGCGGGTCGGATGACGCACAGGGCGGCCTATGTCGCGTTCGACCGGTTCCCGTCCAGCAAGGGGTCGGCGGTGCACATCGCGCAGATGGCCGACGAGCTGTTCACCCGGTTCGGCGGAGGGTTGCTCGGCGTGATCGGCGGCGGCGACCTGCCGCGCTACCAGCGGGAGGGGACGCGGGAGATCGCGCGGTTCGACGCGCAGGTGTCGAATCTGATCGACCGCGCGGAGGCGTTCTCGCACTGGGTCGCGGGCCATCTGGAGCCGCACTGGGACACCCTGGAGGTCTGCCACGTCCGGGACCCGTGGAGCGCCCTGCCCGCGGTCGCGGACGGCCGCCGCCACAAGGTCGTGTACGAGGTCAACGGGCTGCCGTCGATCGAGATGGCGCACACCTGGCCGTGGGCCGCGCCGAGGACGCTCGACAAGATCCGGGAGCTGGAGCGCTTCTGCCTGGAACGCAGCGACGCCGTCGTCGTGCCGTCGCGGGTGATCGGCGAGGCCGTCCGGCGGTTCGGCGTGCCGGACGGCATGATCCACCTGGTGCCGAACGGCGCCGAGGTCTCCGAGAAGCCTGAGCGGCCTGAGGACGCGCCCGCACGATACGTCGTGTACGTCGGCGCGTTGCAGCCCTGGCAGGGCCTGGACGTCCTGATCCGCGCGTTCGCGCGCCTCGCCGACCTGCCCGGTCTGCGGCTGGTGATCTGCTCGTCCGTCCCGGAACGGCGCGCGAAGCCGGTGCGGCGGCTGGCCGAGCGGCTCGGCGTCACCGAGCGGATCGACTGGCGGTTCACGCTGCCGCACGAGGAGATCGCGGCCTGGCTCGCGCACGCCGAGGTGTCGGTGGCGCCGCTGACCGGCTGCGCCCGCAACCTCGACCAGGGCTGCGCGCCGCTGAAGGTGATCGAGTCGATGGCGGCGGGCGTGCCGGTGGTCGCCTCCGACCTGCCGGCCGTGCGGGAGCTGATGGCGGACGGCGAGCACGGCCGGCTCGTCCCCGCCGACCGTCCCGCCGAGCTGGCCAGGGCCGTCCGGATCCTGCTGGAGTATCCGGACGAGGCCGCCGCCATGGGCGCCAGGGCCCGGCGGCGCGTCGAACGGGACATGACCTGGACACGTTCACGTGCGCTGCTGGCCGATGTCTACCGTACGATCGCGCCGTCTTCGGATCGATAGGTGGTTCGTCATGTTCTGGCGTAAGCAGAAGGCCGCCATCGAGCGGTTCCACCCGCTGCACCGGGCGCTGACCCTGGAGAAGGGCTTCGCGGTCTCGCTGCGGCGCGACGAGTGGGAGCCGGTGATCCAGAGCCTCGCGGGGCACCGCGCCGAGATCCGGCGGCGCAGATGGCTGCTGCCGGACCGGGTTCCGGGCGTCCTCGTGCCGATGCTGCGGGTCATGGCGTCCGACATGCGGCCGGAGGGGGTGCTGTCCGTCGCGGCGGACCTGCGCGGCCCGAAGATCCCGGAGAAGACCGGGCCGCAGCACGACGTGCCGGTCCGGCGTCCGGTCCTGTCGCTGAAGCAGTGGTACGCGATGGATCCGTGGCTGCGCATGCGCGCGGAGTTGCGGGACGGCAGCGTCGTGGAGCTGTCGGTCACCGACCGGGTGCGGTACCGGCGGCGCCGCAAGCGCAACCCGCGCGGCAAAGTCAAGATCAAGACGAAGACGAAGACCACGCATCTGGTGCGGGTCACGCGGCGGCTGGCGAAGGACGCGTCCGTCCAGCGGCCGGCCACGCCGCCCCCGCCCTGGATCGGCGTGCGGGTCAAGCGGGGGAGCCGGATGACGTTCCGCGCGAACGCCAAGCTTCCCGGCCCGCTCGGCGAGGCGGAGCTGACCGACCGGATCCTGCACGTGTCGACGGAGCCGTTCCGCTGGACGCCGCCCGGCCGGGCGAATCCGCCCGGTCAGGCCATGGGGAGGACGACGTGAACCGCTGCACCGTGACCACCGGCTTCTTCGTCCTGGGACGCTGCGGGGGGCAGGCCGTCGCGTCGTGCCCGCAGTGCGCGCGTCCCGTCTGCGCCGCGCACGTCGGGCCGGGCGGGCTCTGCACCGAATGCGCGACGGCCCAGGGCTACGGGACCCAGGACCCGCATCACCCGTCCTGGACGGGTGGTTTCCGGCGGCGCTATTACCAGAGCAGTTCCCACGCCTACAACGACACCTACTGGTATTCGTCGTTCGACCAGTACGACCGTGGCGCGTTCAACCCCGGCGACGACTACTCGCACGGCGGCGACTGGGACGGCGACGACGACACCGGCTTCGTGGACAGCTGATGCCCGCCGCCGGCACGCGCCTGCTGTGGATCACCGAGCACTATCCGCCGAGCCGGGGCGGCATGGCGCAGTCGTGCGACCGGATCGTGCGGGGGCTGCGCGCGGCCGGGGCCGAGGTCGACGTCGCGCATCTGACGCGCCGCGCCCGCCCGTGGGGCGTCACCCGCGAGCACGGCGGGCGGCTGATCTCGGCGCCGCTCGGCGACGACTCCGAGCACGCGCTGCGCCGGCTGTGGACGACGATCAACGCCGCGGGCCTCGCCGGTTACAGCCACGTCGTCGCGTTCGGCGGCGTGTACGCGACGCTCGCCGGGCCCGTCCTGTCCGCGCTGCTGGACGCGCCGCTGGTGACGTTGCTGCGCGGCAACGACATCGACGTCGGCGTGTTCTCGATGCGGCGGCGCGGCGTGCTGACGGACGCGCTGCGCGCCTCGTCCCGGGTGTGCGTGGTCGCCCGCTCGCACGCCCCGCTGGTGGCCGCGCTGGCCCCGGACGCGGCGGTGACGTTCGTCGCGAACAGCGTCGACACCGAGCAGTGGCGGATCCTGCCGTCCGAGGAACGGCGGGGCCGGGCGTGGCGGGACGAGAACGTCCGGGCGGGCCGCCGCACGATCGGCCTCATCGGCCAGCTGAAGGTCAAGAAGGGCGTCGGCTTCTTCCTGGACGCCCTGACCGCCTCCGGGCACGGCGAGGATTTCCATCTCGTGCTCGTCGGCGAGGTCGAGGAGCCGGTACGAGACTGGCTGGACGAGCACGAAGAGGCCGTCCCGCACTCGTTCCTGCCTTTCCTTGAGCGCTACGACCTCCCGGCCGTCTACGCGAGCTGCGACCTGGTCGCCCTGCCGTCGTTCTACGACGGGATGCCTAACGTGGCATTGGAGGCGGCGGCCCTTGGCGTGCCGCTCCTCGCCTCGGACGGTGGCGGGCTCGCGGACGTGGCCGACGACGACATCGGCTTCGTGTTCCCGGCGGGCGACGCGCACGCCTGCCGCGCCGCGATCGACCGGGCGGCGCGGGCGGGCGACGCGGAACTCGCGAAGCTCGGCGCCGCGGGCGCGGAACGCGTCCGCCGCGACTTCACACCGGCCGCCGAGACCGCCGGATACCTCGCCGTCCTCGACGCGGCGCGTTGATCGTCTGCTACGCGGCCGGTGACGGGCTCGGCCACCTGACGCGGCTGCGCTCCGTCCTGCACACACTGCGCCTGGACGGCCCGGTGACCGTGGTGACGGCCTCCCCGTTCGCCGCCGACCCGCGCGTCACCGACGGCTGGCGCGTCGCGCCCTCCCTCGACCTCGCGGCCGTGACCGCGGACGAGGTGATCATCGACGCGTTCCCCGCCGGGCTGAAAGGCGAGCTGACCCGCGTTCCGCCAGGTCCAAGGGTCACGCACCTGGCGCGGCTGCTGCGCTGGGACGCCTACCAGCCGCTTCTCCCCACCGATCCGCCCCGCTTCGACCGCACGTTCGTCCTCGAACCGCTGGCCCCGGCCCATCACGCCTACCTGCGTGCGGTCTCCGGCGAGGTGACCCCGCTGACGCTCACCGATCCCCCGGCGGAACCGATCGACGTGGACGGCTGGCTCATCGTCCACAGCGGACCCGACGCGGAGACACTCGAACTCGTCGCATACGCGCGCGACATGGCGGCCGTCGAAGGCGTGCGCCCGCCCATGACACTGGTGTCACCCCACAAGCCGGACGGTCTGCCCCCAGGGGTCGCGCACCTGAACGCCTACCCCGCGTCCCAGCCGGGCCCGAACGTCGAACGCATCGTGACCGCCGCCGGTTTCAACGCCGTCCGCCAGTTCGCGCCCTGGCGGGACCGTCACCGCGTGCTGCCCTTCCCCCGCACCCTCGACGACCAGTTCACCCGCGCCGCCCGCGCTAGAAGTAAGTAGACGTGAGGTCGCCGGACGGCCACCGCGTCACCGCGTTCGCGGCCTTGTGCAACAGCGAGTCGATGCCGGCGTAGTTCGCCGCGTCGCCCTCCTGCCGCTGGTCGAACAGGACGGCCCAGGACAGGCCGTCGTGGCGGCGGACGAGCAACGTGTACGTCCCGGGCAGGCTTCCGCTGTGCCAGGTGTTGCGGCCGCCCCCGCTGACGGGCCGTACCGACCAGCCGCACCCGTAGTACCAGCCGTCGCCGTTGATGCCCGTCTCCGGCTTGGCGAACGCCCTGTTGATGGACGACGAGTTGAGCACGGACGTCCCGCCGTCGAAAATGCAGGCGAAACGCGTCAGGTCCATGGCGGTGGCGAGCCATCCGCCGTGCGCGTCCATGTTCTCCAGGTTGAAGGCGCCGTACGGGGAGGGCACCTTCTTGCCGCTGCCGTCGAAGACGGTCGTCCCGGTGTAGGTCGAGTAGCAGGGGACCTCACCGCTGGCCCTGGTCAGCGTCCGCCCCAGCCGCATCCGCGTGATGCCGCGCGGCCCCAGCACCTTCTGCTGCACGTACTTCGCGTAGCCCTGGCCGCCGGCCTTCTCGATGATCCGGCCGAGCAGCAGGTACCCGTAGTTGGAGTACGCGTACTTCGTTCCCGGCGCGTGGTCGAGCCTGCGCGCCGACGCGTACTTCATGATGTTCGCCCGCGTGACCGGCAGCGGGACGCCGAGCGCCCTGGCGATCGCCGCGTCCTGGAACATCACGTCGGACGAGACGTCGCGGTCCCAGCCGCCGAGGTGCTGGAGCAGCCGCCACACGGTGACGTCCTTCAGCCGCGGGTCGGCGGACGTGTGCAGGCTCAGCAGCGTCGCCACGCGGTCGGTGAGCTTGATTTTGCCGTCCTGGGCGAGCCTGAGCACCGCCGCCGCCGTCACCGGCTTGGAGAGGCTCGCGACGCGGAACAGCGACGTCGGCTGCGTGGTGAGGTGGCCGTCCTCGGCGTAGGTGTAGCCGCGTGCCAGGACGAGCTTGCCCTTGCGGACGACGGCGAGCTGCCCGCACGGGATGTCGCGCTCCCGCATGAAGCTCTTGAGCGTCGCGTCGAAGCTCCCGAGACCGGCGAGCGCCTTGCCCTTCACCCGCCACGAACGCGCCGCCGCGGCCGCGCGGACCTCCTTGGGAGACCCGGACGAGCAGCCCGTCAGCAGCGTCGCTCCCGCGGCCGTCGTTCCCATGGCCGCCAGGCCCGCCGCCTTGCCCAGGTCCCGCCTGGTCAGCGCCGCCCGGTCCGTTCGCGACATCTCGCCCCCAAGATCGACTGTCCGGATTGTTCGGATCTCGGACCCTAGTACATGTCGATCTTCAGGGACGGCTCTCAGCCGGGAAGGGTGAGGTCGAAGGCGATCTCGACGTCGTCGGCGAGCCTGAGCGCGCCGAAGAAGGCCGAGTAGGGCTTGATGCCCCAGCGGCTCTGCGTGACCGTAACGCCGCCGTGCACGCGATCACCGTCGACGGCCACCCGGATCCGGCTCGGCTTCACCCGGCCCATGATGGTCATGTCACCCTCGACGGCGTCCTCGCCGACGGCCGTCGACACGAAGGTGATCTCCGGGTAGCCGCGGGCGTCCAGCACCTGGCGCAGGTTCTTCTTGATCTCGGCGCGGTCCTGGTCGGTCAGCGGCTTGACGCCGCCGGTGCCCTCGCGGACCTCCAGCCCGTCCACCTCGACGGTCACCCTGACCGACGACTCCGCCAGCGGCTCGCGGGCCTCGACCACCGCCGACCAGCGCGTGACCTCGATGGTCAGGTCGTGCCCCGCCCGGCGTCCGAGGCCGCTGCGGCCGGTCTTGACCAGCAGGGTGCCGTCGCCCGGGCCCAGCTCGTACGTTCCTTCTCGTACCGCCATCCACCCACCATCGCACACCTCGCTCAGACGCATCTCACCTGCGGCTGGGGGGCGTACTCGGTGTGGAACCTCTCCCGGCGGACCTTGCGGCCGTTCTCCAGGAGCGTCCGCCACACGTCGATCTCGAAGCCCCTGCGGCCGGTGGTGGGCACGCATTTCGGGCCCCGTCCCACGCCGGTGGTGTACGGCATGAACCCGTACCGCTCGGACGTCTTCGACCGCACCTGGTACTTGCGTTCGCCGTACAGGCTGACGGTCAGCGACGACGCCGTGTACGTGACCTGGAGGCGCACGGGACGTCCGGTGTCGTTCCGCCACGTGAAGTCCAGATCCGGGTACGCCACGGCGGCTTCGCGCCCTTCCGGGTACCCCGGCATGTACATGCTGTGCGCGCGCGCCTTCCGGATGTCCATGCCCGCGCGGAACACCGCGTTGAACAACGTCGCGGACACCTGGCAGATGCCGCCGCCCACGTCGTTCACCAGCCGCGGCCCGATGATGGCGGGCGCGGGCACGTAGCCGCGGCTCGCCGTGCGCGGGCCGACGACGTCGTTGAACGAGAACGTCGCGCCGGAGGCGACGATGTGGCCGTTCAGGATCTGGGCGCCGAGCTCGATGTTGCGCACCCTGGGCTCACCCGGCTTGAACCGGGTCGTGTAGCTGCTCATCGGCCGCTCGGGCGGCGGCCGATCCGGGACGATCTTCTTCGGCGGCGCGCCGTCCGGGGCGAGCCCGCCGAGCACGGCCAGCTTCGCGGACGCGCCGGGCTCCCGGGGAACCCCCAGGTAGGCGCCGAGCAGCAGCCCGGTCGTCGCCAGCGTCCCCGCGACGAACGGCCACCACCGCTGGACGCATTCGCGCAGCTCGGACTGGCGGCTCCCGTGACACCGCGGTGTCCGCCGCACAGATCACACCCCCCGAAGATCCCCAAGCGGGATCCTGCACCGGACCATGCCCCGCTCCCACCGCCAACGCCCGCGCTTTTACATGAACAAGACCCGAACAACAACGAAGCCGTGCCGGTTCAGGGGATCCGGAGCGTCAGCGGGCCCGGGCACCCTCGCGGAGCCGTTCGGGGTCGATCTCGCGGCCCGGGAACCGCCGCAGGTACTCGGCCTCCAGCTGGTTCATGCGCCGCGTGTGCTCCCCGTACGCCTGGTCCGCGGCGTGCCGGAGGGCGTCGAGCCGCGTCGCGTACAGGTGGCCGAGCTCGCGGAACAGGTCGTCGTCGGTGAGCTCGCCGGGGTCGACGCCCGGCGCGGTGTCGTCACTCGTCATGTCCGGCCCCCTCCTCCATGGGCGCCCGTCCCCTACCCGGCGCCGACCGGAGTGAACACCGTGAGCGCGCCCGCGTGCTTGCCGAACCGCACGGCGGCGGGCAGCGACGACACCTCGCCGTCGCGGGCGAGCCGCAGATCTCCAGATCGCGACACGACGTCCACCCCCGTCGCCCGCCACGCGCGGTACCCGGGCGCGAGGCGCAGGTGCCCGGCCATGACGGCGGCGACCGCGCGGACGCGCGGGACACGGCGCCCGGCGGCGATCATCCGGACGTCGAGCCGTCCGTCGTCGAGCCGGTCGCGCCACGTGGCGGCGGTGCCCCGCGAGCCGTAGACGCAGTTGCCGACGAACCCGAGCCAGACGCTGCGCTCCCGGCCGTCCACGGTCAGCTCGACCGGTTCGGATCTCCGCAGCGTCCGGACGGCCGCGACGGCGAGCGCGGGCCACTTCCCGAGCCGCCGCTCCAGCCGCTCCCGCCGGTCGACCAGCTCGGCGTAGGCGCCGAAGCTCGCCGTGTTCAGGAACAGCCGCTCGCCCTCCCCGGCGGGATCATCGACCGCCGGCACGACGTAGGACACGTCGACGCGGCCGAGCCGCCCGCCCCGGTACGCCTCGATCGCCTGCGCGGCCGACTCCACGCCGAGCGCCCGCGCGAAATGGTCGAACGTGCCGGTCGGGACGACGAGCAGCGGAACGCCGTGCTCCAGCGCGGCGCGGGCGCCCGCGTTCACGGTGCCGTCCCCGCCGACGACGGCGAGCACGGCGGCCCGCCCGGCGGCCTCGTCGAGCACCTTGTCGGCGTCCTCGCCCGATCCGAGCCGGACGATCTCCGCGGCGGGCAGCTCCCGTTCGAGCAGCTCGACCGCCAGCTCCGGACGGCCCGGCATGATCGCGGCGGTCGCCCCGCCGGAGTGGCCCGAACCCGGGTTGACGACCACGACCAGGCCGTCCCCGTCGGCGGTGACCGCGTCCGAGGCGTACCCGGCCGGTGCCACACCGGCCACCGGCGGACGGGCGGGCCAGACCAGCCGTGTCCCGAGTGCGGCCAGCGCGCCGATCCCGACCCCGGCCAGGACGTCGCCCGGATAGTGGGCGCCGGTGTAGACGCGCGAGAACGCGACCGCCGCCGCCGTCACCGCGACCGGCACGGCCACCGGGCGCGGCGCCTCCAGCGCGACACCCGCCGCGAACGCGGCGGCCGACGCCGAATGGCCGGACGGGAACGCGTGCGACGTCGGCAGCTTCCACCTGATCCGGATCGGCGGCACCAGATCCACGACGGGCCGTTTCCGGCGGAACGCGTGCTTGCCGAGGACGTTCACCATCGGGCTCGCCACCGCGATCCCGATCGAGCCGCGCAGCGCCGCCCGCCGCAGCCGGGGCCGTCCTGTGGCGCCCATCACGCCCGCGGTCGTGAACCACAGGACGCCGTGGTCGGCGAACCGCGACAGCCTCGGCAGGACGTACTCCAGCCCGCGCAGCCGCGCCGCCGCCACCCGGTCGAAGGCCCACCGGTCCGCCCGCCCGAGCCTGCGCAGCAGCCGGTATCGCGGTTCGGCCGCCGCCTGCGGGCGGCGGATCAGCACGGAGCGTGACGGCACCAGAATGCGCCGTGAATGGTTGACGCGCATGCCCCGGGTATCCCCAGGGACGCCGACAAGATTCCCTAAAGATCTCAAATCGGGGGTCACATGCGGGCGAACGTCACTCTGGACTCATCGACTGCAATAAGCTTCGCGGCATGAGTCACCCGGAACGGCTCGGTTCCCAGGGTGGCGAGTCGGTCGGAACGATCGCGGAGCCTCCTCACGTGAACGAGACGCTGGCCGACTACGCCGCCCGCCACGGGCTGAGGCAGAGCGCCGCGCGCCCCCCGCTGCGCAAGTACCTCCAGAGTGTGTGGGCGCGCCGGAACTTCATTTGGGCGTTCGCGTCCGCCAAGAACATCTCGATGTACAGCCAGTCGCGGCTCGGCCAGGTATGGCAGGTGCTGACGCCGCTGCTGAACGCGGCGGTCTTCTACCTGATCTTCGGGCTGCTGCTGAACACCGACCGCGGCATCCCGGACTACATCCCGTTCCTGGTGACCGGCGTCTTCCTGTTCGGGTTCACGCAGCGGTCGGTCACGTCGGGCGCCAAGTCCGTCGGCGACAACCTGTCGCTGATCCGCGCACTGCACTTCCCGCGCGCGACGCTGCCGCTGGCGATCGCCGTCGTCGAGTTCCAGCAGCTGCTGCTCGCCCTCGTGGTGCTGTTCGCGATCATCGTGGCGTTCGGCGAGCCGATGACCGTCCACATGCTGCTGTTCATGCCGGTGGTGGCGCTGCAACTCATGTTCAACGTCGGCATCGGGATGGTGATGGCGCGGCTCGGCGCGTTCAACCGCGACATCACCCAGCTGCTGCCGTTCGTCATGCGGACCTGGCTCTACGCGTCCGGTGTGATCTTCAGCCTGCCGTCGCTGATGGAGCGGGGCAAGCTGGCCGAGCACCCGATCATCGGTGACATCCTGCAGCTCAACCCGGCGCACGTGTACATCGAGCTCAGCCGGTACGTGCTGCTCGGCGAGTATCGCGACTACGTCAAGGGCGACCTGAACGCGAGTTCGGCGACACAGCTCTGGCTGTACGCCGGCGTCTGGTCGGTGGTCCTGCTGGTCGGCGGGTTCATCTACTTCTACCGAGCCGAGGAGCGGTACGGCCGTGGCTGACACCAAGGTCCGCGGGGCCGTCGACATCGACCCGCACCGGGAGCCGATCGTCGTCGTCGACGACCTGCACATCGTGTACCGGGTGTACGGCGCGGGCGGCAAGGGCAACGCCGCGTCGGCGTTCTCCCGCGTCGTGCGCCGCCAGCGGCGCCCGTCGATGACGGAGGTCCACGCGATCAAGGGCCTGTCGTTCGTCGCCTACCGGGGCGAGGCCGTCGGCATCATCGGCAGCAACGGCTCCGGCAAGTCGACGCTGCTGAAGGCCATCGCCGGGCTGCTGCCGCCGCGCAGCGGCGGCGTCTACACCGACGGCCAGCCGTCGCTGCTCGGCGTGAACGCGGCCCTGATGAAGGACCTGACCGGCGAGCGCAACATCATCCTCGGCTGCCTCGCGATGGGCATGTCCCCGGCGGAGGCCAAGGCCCGGTACGGCCAGATCGTCGACTTCGCCGGTCTCAAGGAGGGCTTCATCCAGTACCCCATGCGGACGTACTCGTCCGGCATGGGCGCCCGGCTCCGGTTCGCGATCGCGGCGGCCAAAACCCACGACGTGCTGCTCATCGACGAGGCGCTCGCCACCGGCGACGCCAAGTTCAGGGTCAAGAGCAAGCGCCGGATCGAGGAGCTGCGCGGCGAGGCCGGCGCGGTGTTCCTCGTCGCGCACCAGCTCGACACGGTCAAGGACATGTGCGACCGCGTCATCTGGATCGATGAGGGCCGGATGCGGATGGACGGCGACCCGGAAGAGGTCACCGCCGCCTACACCGAGGCGACCGGCAAGTAGGCGAGCCGGTAGGCGGTGCCTCGCGTGTCAGGGCGCGGCGGGCCCTGATAGAGATGGGGGCACACAGCCGTTCCCGATATAGGAGGGCCCCCATGGCCGGCAAGCCGCCGCTTCCGCACGAGTTCCTGCCCGAAGTCCCGTCGTTCACCGTGACCAGCGACGACGTCACCGACGGTGAGCGCCTCCCGGCCAAGCACGTGTTCGACGGCGGCGGGCTCGGCGGCGGCAACGAGTCGCCGCAGCTGAGCTGGTCCGGCTTCCCCGCCGAGACCAAGAGCTTCGCGGTGACGTGCTTCGACCCGGACGCGCCGACCGGCAGCGGCTTCTGGCACTGGTCGCTGTTCGACATCCCCGCGAACATGACCGAGCTGCCCACCGGCGCCGGCACCGAGGACGCCAAGATTGGCATCCAGGCCCGCAACGACTACGGGGTGAAGGCGTTCGGCGGCGCGGCACCGCCGCCCGGCGACCCGCACCGGTACGTGTTCACCGTCCACGCCCTGGACGTCGAGTCGCTCGGCATCGGCTCCGACACGTCCCCGGCCGCCGTGGGATTCAACATCACCGCCCACACCCTGGCCCGCGCCTCGATCATCCCCGTCTACGGAACCTGACCGTCCTCCAGCCCCCACCCACCGCCATTCAACGGACGAGCTACGCTCGGCTCATCGGCCGGCGTACTCCTCGGTCGGGACGATCATCGGGGTGCCGGTGACCGGGTCGGGCGCGACGACACAGGACAGGTCGAACACCTCCTTGATCAGGCCCGCGTCGACGATGTCGGCGGGCGCGCCCTCGGCGACGATCCGCCCGTCCCGCATCGCGACGAGGTGGTCGGCGAACCGGCACGCCTGGTTGATGTCGTGCAGCACCGCGATGATCGTCCGGCCGTCGTCGCGCAGCCGGGCCAGCAGCGCGAGCAGCTGGTACTGGTGCGTGATGTCGAGGAAGGTGGTGGGCTCGTCCAGCAGCAGGTAGGGCGTCTCCTGCGCCAGCACCATCGCGATCCACACCCGCTGCCGCTGCCCGCCGGACAGGTTCTCCACACGCCGTTCCGCCAGCTCGGTGACGCCCGCGTCGTCCATCGCGGCGGCGACGGCGCGCTCGTCGGCGGCCGACCAGGTCGACAGGAGCGTCTGGTGCGGGTAGCGGCCGCGGGCGACGAGCTGCCGGACGACGATGTTCTCCGGCGCGACGACGCCCTGCGGCAGGAACGCGATCTCCCGGGCGATGGCCTTCGGGCGGTAGCCGCGCACGTCCCGCCCGTCGAACGCGACGTGCCCGGACGACGGCGCCAGCAGCCGCGCGAAGGCGCGCAGCAGCGTCGACTTGCCGCAGGCGTTGGCGCCGACGACGGCGGTGAACGAGCCGTCCGGGACGTCGAGGTCCAGGCGCGTCGAGACGACCCGGTCGCCGTAGCCGAGGGTGAGGTCCTGGGCGGTCAGCCGTCCCTTCATCCGCGTTTGACCTCCTTGGAGAGCAGCAGGCACAGGTAGCTTCCGCCGAGCACCGTCGTCACGACGCCGACCGGGAGGTGCACGGGCGACATGACGGTCTGCCCGGCGAGGTCGGCGGCGAGGAGCAGCGCGGCGCCGGTCAGCGCGGCGGGCAGCGGCGGCACCCCGGCCGCGCCCGCGACACGGCGGCCGATCTGCGGGGCGACGAGCGCGACGAACACGATCGGCCCGGCGGCGGACGTGACGCTCGCCGTCAGCCCCACCCCGGCCAGCACGACCAGGAACCGGAACCGGCCTAGGCCGAGCCCGGACGTCGCGGCGACGTCGTCGCCGAGCGCCGACTGCCGCATCCCCTGCGACAGCGCGGCCAGCAGCACGCCCAGCACGCCGATGACGAGGAACGGCAGCCGCAGCGTCGCCCAGTCGAGGCCGTTGAGGGTGCCGGCCTGCCATCCGGTGGCGGTGATGGCGACGTCGAGTTCGGCGCGCAGCACGATCCACGAGTTCAGCGCGGTGAGCATGGCGTTCACGGCGATCCCGACGACGACGAGCCGCAGCCCGCTGATCCCGGACCGCAGCGACAGCGCGTACACGGCGGCGGCGGTGAGGAGCCCGCCCGCCACCGCGCCGAGCGCGATGCCCGCGGCGGTCCCGCCGAACGCGGTGATCACGATCAGCACCCCGGTGTAGGAGCCCGCGTCGAGGCCGATGACGTCGGGGCTGCCGAGCGCGTTGCGGGTGAGGTTCTGGAAGACCGACCCGGCCGCGCCGAGCGCCGCGCCGAACACGATCGCGGCGGTGACGCGCGGCAGCCGCCACTCCTGGACGATGACCGCCAGGTCGCCGCGTCCGGTCAGCCCGCGCAGGACGTCGCCGGGCGGGTCCCAGGTGTCGCCCCGGCACAGCGCGGCCAGCGCGAGCGACGCGATCCCCGCGGCCAGGACGAGCGATGCCAGCAGCGCCCGCCGCTCCAGCAGCACCGAGACGGGCCCGGCCCGCACGACGAGCGTGCTCACAGCGCCACCGTCCCGTGCCGCCGGACGACCCAGATCAGCGCCGGCCCGCCGATGAACGCTGTGACGACGGCGACGGGCACCTCACCCGCCGGGAGCAGGATCCGCGAGCCGATGTCGGCGGCGACGAGCAGCACGGGGCCGAGCACCATCGTGTACGCCATCAGCCACGGCAGCGATCCGCCCGCCACCCGCCGGGCCAGCTGCGGGACGATCAGCCCGACGAACATGATCGGGCCCGCCACCGCGGTCGCGGCGCCGGTCAGCAGCGTGATCAGCACGAGCACGGAGATCCTGATCCGGCGGACGCGGGCGCCGAGCGCGTGCGCGACGCTCTCGCCGAGCATCAGCCCGCCGAGCGGCCGCGTCACGAGCACGGCGCCGGCCAGCGCGACGGCGATCGTCACGAGCGGCAGGGCCAGCGGCGTCTGCTCGCGTCCCGCCAGCGACCCGACATGCCAGTACCGGTACTCGTCAAGCGCGTCGGGGAAGACCAGCCGGAGCCCGAGCGTCAGCCCGGCCAGCACGGCGGTGAGCGCCGTCCCGGCCAGGACGAGCCGCAGCGGGAACGTCCGTCCGACCGCGTACACGGCGGTGGCGGCCAGCGCGGAACCGGCGACGGCCAGCGCCATCCGCGCCGGTTGTGATCCGGTCGCCCCGAGTACCGTGCCGAGCGTGATCGCGAACGCGGCGCCCGCCGTGACGCCGAGGACGCCGGGCTCGGCGAGCGGGTTGCGGGTCATGGTCTGGATCAGCGTCCCGGACGTCGCGAGCGCCGCGCCCGCGCAGCAGGCCAGGATCGTCCGCGGCCCCCGTAGGTCGCGGACGATCACCTCCGCCTCGGCCCCGCCGTGCCCGGTGAGCGCCCGCCAGATCTCCTCCGGCGGGACCGCCTGCGCCCCGACGCACACGCTCGCGCCCGCGAGCACGGCCAGGACCAGCACGGCCGCCCCGAGGAACGTGATCCGCCGGGTCAGGTCAATCGTCAAATCCGGCCACTCCGCGCTTCCAGTACCCCGTGAACAGCGCGTCCGCCCGGCCCTTGCTCCAGGCGCGCAGCGGTTTGATGGCGTCGGCCTCGCCCGCGGCGAACAGGAACGTCCGGGCGCCGTCCGGACGCGGCAGCGAGGCGACCGTCTCCGCGAGCGCGGAGCCGCCGCCCCCGTGGGTCAGCCACTCGATCGTCACGCCGTCGCGTCCGGCGAGCGGGTAGGCGTGGTCGGCGGCGTCGTCGGTCTCGATCACGACGTGCGCGGACACGCCGGGCGGGGCGTCCTCCAGCCAGCGCGCGAACGCGGGCAGCGCGGTGGCGTCGACGGCGAACAGGTAGTGGTCGTAGTTGTGGGGGAACGCCTTGGCGCCCGGCGGCCCGGCGACGGTGACGTCCGCGCCGATCTCGACGCCGTCCGCCCAGGCGGACGCGAGCCCGCCGGGATGCAGCACGAAGTCGAGGTCGAGTTCGAGCGCCTCCTCGTCGTAGCGGCGGACGGTGTACTTGCGCGTCCTCGGCAGCGGGTGCGGCCAGTCGAGCTCCTGGTGCTCGCCCGGGACGGGGGCGCGGAGGGTGCCGTCCGCGTCCGGGAACACGATCTTGACGTGGTCGTCGCACTGGTAGCTGTGGAAGCCCGCCAGCCCGGGGCCGCCCAGCGTGAGCCGCAGCAGGTTCGGCGTCAGCCGCTCGCGGCGCGCGACGGTGGCCGTCCGGACCTCGATCGGGTAGCCGATCCGCGCGATGCCCGACCCCGCGCGGTGGTGTTCGGCGACCCGCCCGCGCGGATCGCTCCGGTTCATCCTCATGACTTCAGCAGCGGCGCGAGCGCCTGGTCGAGGCCGTCGAGCGTCTTCAGCGCGGACGGGTACGTCGCCGCCTGCGTGTATCGGATCCCGTAGGCGCGGCCCGCCTTCACCGCCGGCAGGTTCTTCCAGAGGTCGGAGTCGAGGACGTACTTGACGGCCGGGCCGACCGAGCCGTCCGGTTCGAGCGTGTAGGTGATCACGTCGGCCGCGCCGAGGCTCTCGGTGAGCTTCTCGATCGACGGGTATTCGGACACGTTGGTCCCGCCGCCGCGCTTCTCCTTGACCTCGCCGTAGTATTTCACGCCGATGTCACCGGAGATGTTGGTGCCCCACGACCCCGCGTACTCGCGCATGAACGACCCGGACGCGACCTTGCCGTAGGCGCCGACGTGCCCGAACTTGAGGCCGCTCAGCGCCCCCTTGTACTTGGCGGCGATCGTCGCGGCCTTCTGCTCGTACGCGGCCTTGGCCTTGGTGTAGCCCTCGACGCCCCCGGCGGCGTCGGCCTGGCGGCGCGACAGGTCCCGCCAGTCGGACGGCGACGACGGCCCCAGCACGACGACCGGCGCGACCGACTCCAGCCGCTTCATGTTGATGTCGCCGAGGACGGGCTTCGGCACCCCGATCACGATCAGATCGGGGTCGGCCTTCGCGACGGCCTCGTAGTTGGTCTCCGCGGCCATCTCACCGGCCACCTTGTCGAGCTTGTCGTAGGTGGCGCGGTCCTCGGCGCTCATCATCGGGATGCCGCGCTTCCACGTGGAGATCCCGACCAGCGGGGCGCCGAACTCGATGAGCACCGGCACCGCGTAGCCGGTCGCGACGACCCGCTTGGGCCTGGCCGGAATGTCGATCTTGCCGTTCTCGGCGGCGAAGGTCCGCGTCCCGCCGGAGCCGGAACCGGAGCCGTCCGAGGAGTCGCCGGAGCCACAGGCGGACGCGGACGCCAAGACGAACGCCGCCGCCGCCACAACCGCAAGTCCCCTGGTCAAAGCAAAAGGCATGGCGACTAAGGTAAGCCTTACTTAACCCTTTGCCATATCGCTGGGAGGACACCCTGTGTCGATGACGAGTCATCCCTCGGACGATCCGGAGATCTGCGAGGAGTTCGGCTACGGCCTCGGCGACCCCGGCGGCATCCTCGTGCTCCGGTACCGGGCCGCGGGCGCGCTGGCGTTCGGCGAGAGCCGCCAGGACTTCCTGCACCAGCTGTACTGGTCCCCCGACGGGCCGCTCGCGACGCTGCACGGCCCGTCCGTCCGGTTCGTCGGCGCCGGTGAGGCGTTCTGGGCGCGCCGCGCGGTGAGCCACGAGGTGCGCGCCGGCGACCGGCAGACCGTCTACCGGATCTGCCTGCGCGAGGTGCCGCCCGCGCTGGACGGCCTGCGCGCCGGCCCCGTCCCGATCGACGACGAGGCGGCCCGGCTGATCGAGACGATCGCCCGCCGCGCCTGCGCCGAGCCGGCCGCCCTCGCCGCCCGCGCCCGCATCATGGCCGGGATCGGCGCCCCGGCGCCCTTCGCGCCGCGGGCGGGCAGCGGCGGCACGGGGTTCGCGCTGGCGGTCGCGCGCAGCCTCTCCCACGATCCCGCCGACCCGACCCGGCTGGACGAATGGGCCGACCGGCTCCGCGTCAGCGTGAAGACGTTGCAGCGCGACTTCGTCCGCGAGTTCGGCATGCCCTACACGCGGTGGCGCACGCGCCTGCGCCTGCGCGCCGCCAGGGTCCTGCTCGACTCGCACCCCGTGGGCACGGTCGCCCACCAGGTCGGCTACGCGAGCCCGTCGGCCTTCATCACGGCCTTCACCAAGGAGTACGGCCACACGCCAGGACGCCGTCAGTCCGTACCGACCAGCATGTCCCCGACGGCCGCGCGCCGGTAGAGCACCGATCGCCCGCTGCGCTCCCGGGTGACCAGCCCGGACGCGTACAGCACCGCGAGGTGGTCGCCGATCCCGCCGATGCTCATCCGGAGCCGGGCGCTCAGCCAGGTCGTCGTGGCCGGTTCGGCGAGCAGCCGCAGCAGGTCGGCTCGGGTGCGGCCGAGCAGCCTGGCCAGCGCGTCCTGGTGGCTCGGGGCCCGGGTCTCCCACAGCGCCGCCACTCCTCTGGCCCGGTACATCAGCGTGTGCGGCCAGTCCTGCTCGACCGCGAGGCCGAGCTCCGAGAAGACCACGGGCACGAACATCAGCCCGGCGCCGCCCAGCTCGCGGGTGGCGTCACCGCCGCCGAGGATGTCCACCTCGATCACGCCGTCGTGCCAGCGCACCTGGCGGGACAGGCCGTCCAGCGCCTCCGCCCAGCCGTAGGCGGCGAGGCGTCCCGCGCGGTGCGCGATGTCGCGTTCCACGATCGACCGCAGCACCGGCCAGTCCGGCTCCAGCAGCGCGTGCCAGGCGGTCTCCAGGCCGGTGGCGAGGCGTTCGACCATGTCCGGCGCGTCCAGCACGCCCCGGACGACGGCGTCCGGCTCCGGCAGGCCCACCAGGTTGCGGGCGATCTCCCCGCGCGCCTGGCCGAGCGGTGTCGCCCGCATCGTGGCGAGCTGCTCGGCGACCGTGAGGTTCGGCCGGGCGGGCGGCGGGCTGATGAAGTCGGCCATGTAGCCGGCGCGGCGGCGCAGGAACGTCAGCGTCCGGATCGCCGGGTCGCCAGCGATCGGCTGGTACCGGGGCCGCGCCCGCTCCACCCACGGGCCCAGCGGCCCCGCGGGCACCCGGCCCGCGGCGAGGCCGAGCGCGTTCAGGACCTCCAGCAGCGGCGCGACACCGAACCTGCTGGCCGCCAGATCGGCCGGGCCCACCTCGATCCGGTACATGTTTCGTTCCTCCCCGAAACATTATCGGGGGCGGGCGGCACGGCCGCACAGTTGCGCCATGACCGCTCCCTCCGCGGCGTCCGCGCGGTACCGCGACATCTTCGGCGTTCCCGAGTTCCGGGTGCTGTTCGCGTTGCAGACGCTCCTGGCGGGCGGCGAGTCGATCCGGATCATCGCGCTGTCGGTGCTGACCTTCCAGGAGACGGGCTCGTCGCTCGCGGCGGCCGTCGTGTTCGGCGCCGGGATGCTCCCGTACGTGGTCGGCGGCGCGTTCCTGCTCTCGATCGCCGATCACGTCTCCGGCCGCCGGCTGCTGACCGCGTTCCATCTGATGCGGTTCGCGGTGATCGCCGTCTTCGCGCTGGACGCCGCCCCGCTGCCGGTGACGATCCTGCTGCTGATCGTGGTCGGGCTGTTCGCGCCGGTCGGGTCGACGGCCGTGCACGGCAGGCTGCCCGCGCTGCTGCCCGGTGACGGGTTCGTCCTCGGCCGCTCGCTGTTCACGATGACGTCGGCGTCATCGCAGGTGGTCGGGCAGGGCGTCGGGGGGCTGCTGCTGTCGGTGCTGACGCCGTCCGGGACGCTGTGGCTGGCTGCGGGAACCGCGGGGCTGGCGGCCCTGATCGCGCATCTGGGCCTGCCGGGCACGGTCGCAAAGGAGCGCGGCTCGGCCGGGACGGCGCGGGCGACGTGGCGGGTGAACCGCGTGCTGCTCGGCGACCGGGCCACGCGCGGCCTGATGCTGGCCGGCTGGCTCCCGATCACCATGTCGGTCGGGGCCGAGGGCGTGCTGGTCCCGTACGCGACGGGCCTCGGCCGCGCCGGATCGGCCGGGCTGATCCTCGCCGCCGCGGCGGTCGGGATGGGCCTCGGCAACTTCGTGGTGGGCCGTCTCGTGCCGCCCGGGGTCCGGCCGCGGCTGACGCTGCCGCTCGCGCTGCTGACCGGCGTGCCGCTGCTGTTCTTCGTGTTCGGCCCCGGACTCGTCGCGGCGTCCCTGCTGATGACGGCGACGACGTGCGGGCTGAGCTACGAGCTGACCGTGCAGCGGCGCCTGGCCGACGCCGTCCCGGCGGAGATCCAGAGCCAGGCGATGGGGCTCGCGAACACCGGGGTCATGACGGGCCAGGCCCTCGGCATCGCGGCGGCGGGCGCGCTCGCCGAGTTCGCCGCGCCGGGACGCGTCATCGCGATCTGCGGCGCGGCGGCGATCGCCGTCAGCCTGTGCCTGCACCGCCATCTGCGCTGACGGCGTGCCCGAACCCCGCCGGGCACGCCGCTCGCGTCACTTCTCCCAGGGGAAACGGTCGGCGAAGGCCGGTTTGAGGTCGTCCAGCCAGACCGCGTTGGGGTCGTACTGCGCGAAGAACGGCTTGCCGACCAGGTCGGAGTCGCGGCACTGGATGAAGTGGAGCGCGAACGCCTTCTCGCCGTTGATGTCGACGACTCCGTCCACGCAGACCTTGCCGGGCGTGGCCGACATCGACGGGCCACGGACCGTCCTGGACAGCCCGGAGACGTTCTTGTAGGCGTCCCGGAAGATCTCGTACGCGCGGACGAGCGGCACGGCGAAGTAGTCCTGCGGCCCGGTGTCGCGCTCCACGAACAGGTAATAGGGGACGAGACCCATCCGGGTCTGGACGCGCCACATGCTCTCCCAGGTCACGGCGTCGTCGTTGATCGTCCGGATGACGGGCGACTGGGTGCGGATGACCGCGCCGGTGTCGCGGATGCGGCGGCACGCCTCGGTGACCATGAGCGGTTCGAGCTCGCGCGGATGCGTGAAGTGCGCCATGAAGGCGAGGTTCTTGCCCGACTCGACGACCTGCTCGAACAACCGCAGCATGTCGTCCGCGTCGGGGTCGGTGACGAACTTCTGCGGCCAGTACGCCAGCGACTTGGTGCCGATCCGGATGGATTCGAGTTGCTCCAGGTCGAGCAGCGGCTCGACGTAGCGGCGCAGCACCGGCTCGCCCATGATCATGGCGTCGCCGCCGGTGAACAGGACGCTGGTGACCTCGGGATGCCGGACGAGGTAGTCCCGCAGCGCGGTGACGTCGTCACCGGCCATCTTGAGGTCGGCCTCGCCGACGAACTGGGCCCACCGGAAGCAGTACGTGCAGTAGGCGTGGCAGGTCTGGCCCTGCTTGGGGAAGTACAGGACGGTCTCGTCGTACTTGTGCTGCATCCCGGGGATCTTGCCGTCCCCGAAGCTCGGGATGTTCAGCTCCATCTGCCCGGCGGGGTGCGGGTTCAGCCGCATCCGCACCGCGTGGGCGGCGGCGTCGATCTCGGCCTTGGGCGCCTCGCGGCGCAGGAGATCGGACAGGTGCGCGACGTCCCCGGCCGGAAGCATGTCCTCCTGCGGGAAGACCAGCCGGTAGATCGGGTCGTCGGGCGCGGCCGACCAGTCGATGAGCTCCTCGATGACGTAGGCGTTCGTCCGGAACGGCAGCACGGTCGCCACCGCCCTGGTCGCGAGCCGCTGCGCGGGCGAGAGCCCCGCCCGAGCGGTGAGCTCGTCGAGGTGCTTCGCCGTGAAGGCGCGGAACTTGCGACCTGTGGATCGCACTGCGGGAGCCGCGTCGTTCACCAGTGTCACGTGTTGGTACTCCTTGCTGTCAGCGGGGAGGCGCACCCCCGAGATGCGTCGTCACGGACCGTGATCAGAACTGCTCAGTACACCCCCCATTCAACCCTTTAAGACGGGTTCATGCCGAATTGATGCCCCCCACCCAGTAGGAACAAAGCTGGTCATGGACGATCCCGACAAATCGCCTCGACATCATCGTTGACGTACCGTCCCTAGTACAACGACAACGGCACGTTGACTTCTGCGTCACGAGACTCTGCGACGGCCGGTCGTCCCGGACGTTCCGGACGCCCGACGGACGAACGACCTCCGATTTCCCACCGGCCGTCACGCTCCGGCGCGATCTTCTGGAAACAATCCGCATACGGAACGGAAAAACCAACCACCCAGCGCATATGTCTCAGCACTATCGGTGACGGTGTTGTTGTGGAGATACGTCGCAAGGCCGTAGAGATGAGCCGCCGGGTCACGGGCACGAAACGCCGGAAGGCCCTGTTCCTCGGGTCCGCCGTGCTGCTGATGCTGGTGCTGGTGGGCGGCGGTGTCGCGTTCGTGCTGACCGGCCGCGAAGAGCTGGACTACAAGACGCAGGCCGCGCTGCGCAGGGCGATGCCCGCGACGGCGTCGGCCGAGCTGCAGAAGCGCGGCGTGGCGCTGGCGTCACCGCTCAAGTGCGAAGACCTGCCCGGCTGGACGAAGTCGAAGATGCGCGTGTCCTGCTCGGGCACGACGTCCGACAAGAAGTCCGTCGAGGTGCTCGGCAGCGGCGAGCAGGAGACGCGCAAGAGCTACTACACGATCCTCGTGGACGGACGGCCGCTCGTGGAGAACGTCTCGTGCCTGGGCGCCGACTGCCACGAGCAGGACGGCTGACCGGGCCGGACGGCTGACCGGGCCGGACGGCTGGCCAAGCCGGGGGCTGACCAAGCTGACAGGGTGACGATCACCACCTCCGGCCCGGCGCCGTCAATACGGGTGAGGGAACGTCCTACGATGCGATGAGCTGCGTCGTCGCGGCGCACCGCGTTTCCCTTCACCCCTCCTGGAGCGGCCATGACCGGGACTGGGACCACGACGCCCCACCGCGGGGCGACCGTGCGTCCGCTGCCGATCGCGGTCGACACGATGGGCGGCGACCACGCCCCCGAGGAGATCATCGCCGGCGCGGTGGACGCGTCCCGCGAGCACGGCGTCCGGCTGGTGCTCGTCGGGCAGGCCCCGCGGATCCGCCGTGAGCTCGACCGGTACGGCTACCTGGACAAGATCCCCATCGTGCACGCCGACGAGGCCCTCGACATGGGCGAGGGCGCGCTGGCGAGCTGGCGCAAGCCCCGCTCGTCCGTCGCGATCGCCTGTCGTCTGATCAAGCAGGGCCGGGCGTCGGCGCTGGTGTCGGCGGGCAGCACCGCCGGTGTGGTCGCGACCTCGCGGCTGCGGCTAAAGGGCCAGCAGGGCGTGCTGCGCCCGGCGATCGCGGTGACGCTGCCGACTCGTCCGCGCCCGACGATCCTGCTGGACGCGGGCGCCACCACCGACGTCAAGCCGGAGGGCCTCGTCCAGTACGCGGCGCTCGGCACCGCGTACGCGCAGATCCTGCTGGGCCTGGACCGTCCGACCGTCGGGCTGCTCAACATCGGCGCCGAGCCGGGCAAGGGCGGCAAGGTGACCAAGCGGGCCTACGAGCTGCTCGCCGGGGGCAGCCACGGCCTTGAGTTCGTGGGGAACATCGAAGGCGACGAGCTGCTCGGCGGGCGCGTGGACGTCGTCGTCACCGACGGCTTCACCGGCAACGTCGCGCTGAAGACCATGGAGGGCACGATCCGGACCGCGTTCACCGAGGTCCGCGAGACGATGGCGGCCGGCAGGGCCGCACGGGTCGGAACGCTGCTCCAGCGCCGCCGCCTCCAGGACCTCCGCGACCGCCTCGACCCCGACACCTACGGCGGCGGCGTGCTGCTCGGCCTGACCGGCACGGTCGTGATCGCGCACGGCGCGTCGCGCGCCCGCGCGATCACGTCGGCGTGCGAGCTGGCGCACCGGCTCGCCGCCGGGCGGATCGTCGAGCGGATCCGCGAGCAGGTCGCGCTGACCCGCACGTCCCGCTTCGGCCGCCGCACCCACGCCCCCGACGAACCCGACCTCAAGGACCCGCCGGTCGGAGCCTAGGCGCGGAGCCGAGGAGCGGGGGCCCAGCGGCACGGCGGCACGGCGGAAAACCAGGTCCGGACGCGGTCGCGGCGCCGCTAGCCTTGGAACATGCCCGATCCGCAACTCGTCCTCGCCGCCCGGGTCCAGGCCGCGCTGAGCGCCGCCTTCGGACCGTCCTACGCCGGCGCCGACCCGGTCATCCGGCCGTCGTCGTTCGCCGACCTTCAGGCCAACGTGGCGCTGCCGCTGGCCAAGAAGCTGGGCCGCAAGCCGCGAGACGTGGCGCAGGAGATCGTCGCGAACCTCGACACCGCGGACGTCGTGTCGGACGTGCGGGTCAGCGGTCCAGGCTTCATCAACCTCACGCTCAGCGACGAGTGGATCGCCGCCGAGGCGCAGCGGGCGCTGCGCGACGACCGGCTCGGCGTCCCGGCGGCCGAGAAGCCGCAGAAGGTCGTCGTCGAGTACTCCTCGCCGAACGTGGCGAAGGAGATGCACGTCGGCCATCTGCGGACCACGATCGTCGGGGACGCGATCGCGCGCGTCCTGGCGTTCCTCGGCCACGAGGTGATCCGCGACAACCATGTCGGCGACTGGGGCACCCCGTTCGGGATGCTGATCGAGCACCTGCTCGACCTCGGTGAGGACGCCGCCGCGCGGGGCGACTCGTCCGTCAGCGACCTGACCGCGTTCTACCAGGCGGCGCGGGAGAAGTTCGACGGCGACGAGAAGTTCGCCGACCGGTCCCGGACCCGGGTCGTGGCGCTCCAGGCGGGCGACCCGGAGACCCTGCGGCTCTGGAACGTCCTGGTGGACGTGTCCAAGCGGTACTTCAACGCCGTCTACGGACAGCTCGGCGTCACGCTCACCGACGCCGACATCAAGGGCGAGAGCTTCTACAACGACGCGCTGGCCCCGACCGTCCAGGAGCTTGAGGACAAGGGCATCGCGGTGATCAGCGACGGGGCGCTGTGCGCGTTCCCGCCCGGTTTCACCGGACGCGAGGGCGAACCCCTCCCCGTGATCATCCGCAAGTCCGACGGCGGCTACAACTACTCCTCCACCGACCTCGCGACGATCCGGTACCGGGTCGACACCGAACATGTCGACCGGATGATCTACGTGGTCGGCACGACGCAGGCGCTGCACTTCCAGATGGTGTTCGCGGTCGCGCGGATGGCGGGCTGGCTGGGCGACGACGTCCAGGCCGAGCACGCGCAGATCGGCAGCGTCCTCGGCACCGACGGCAAGCTCCTGCGGACCCGGGCGGGCCGCACCGTCAAGCTCTCCCAGCTGCTGGACGAGGCCGTCGAGCGGGCGGGCGCCGCGTTCGACGAGATCCAGCACGACGAGCCGTTCGACGCCGCGACCCGCGACGCGATCGTCCGGGACGTCGGCATGGGCGCGGTGAAGTACGCCGACCTGTCGGTGGCCCGCGACAGCGAGTACACCTTCGACTTCGACCGGATGATCTCGTTCCACGGCAAGACCGGCCCGTACCTCCAGTACGCCACGGCCCGGATCCGGTCGATATTCCGCAAGGGCGGCCTCGCCCCCGAGGACGCCACGGGCCCGATCGTCCTCGGCCACCCGGCCGAGCGGGCGCTGGCGCTGGAACTGCTCGGGTTCGGCGCCGCCGTGCAGCAGGCGGGCGACACCGCCGAGCCGCACCGGCTGGCGAACTACGTCTTCGCCGTCGCGGACGCCTACACGAGCTTCTACGAGAACTGCCCGGTCCTGAAGGCCCCCGACGAGGAGACGAAGGCGTCCCGCCTGGCCCTGTGCGCCGTGACCCTGCGCACCCTCGTCACCGGCCTCGACCTCCTGGGCGTCCCCACCCCCGACCGCATGTAAAGGGCTCAGCCTCGGACGGCGACCGTGCTTCCCCGTTCGCGGGCTATTTGTTCGCGGACGGCGGGGACGACTTCCAGCGCGAACTCGGTGAGCTGCTCTGGGCGGCCGCCGAACAGGAACGAGTCGACGCGGTGGCCGATGGCCAGCTCGGTCAGCTCGTAGATCCACTGGCGCGGCGGCCCGTGCAGGAAGCCGCGCGCGTCCCGCGCGTCCAGGGAACCTTCGAGGACGTAGACGCGGCGGATCTCCTCCGGCCCCCGGCCCGCGTTCGCGGCGGCGTCGTCGAGGCGCCGCTGCCCGTCGGCGAGCCGTTTCGGCGGGACGAGCGACGACGGCGCGATCCAGCCGTCGGCGACGCGTCCGGCCAGGTCGAGGCCGCGCGGTCCGGTGACGCCCAGCCAGATCCCGATCTGGTGGACGGGCGCCGGACCGGCCTGCGACGCCGTGAAGCGGTAGTGCTCGCCCTGGAACCGGAGCCCGTTCTGGTCGCTCCAGTGCAGCCGGATGATCCGCACGGCCTCCTCAAGGGCGCGCCGCGCCGCCGCCGCGCCGCCTCCCTCGCCACCGGCTCCCCCACCACCGGCTCCCCCACCACCGGCTCCCCCACCACCGGCTCCCCCACCACCGGGGCGCGTGCCGCCGTACGCCTCGACGCCGTCCCAGTCCGTGCCCGCGCCGAGGCCGAGCTCGACGCGGCCGCCGCTGAGCCGGTCCATCGTCGCGACCGCCTTCGCCAGGATGGCGGGCGGCCGCAGCGGCAGGCACGCCACCGCCGGCAGCACCCGGATCCTGGACGTGGCCGCCAGCACGGCCGACACCAGTGTGAGTGCGTCAGCGGTGTCGCGCCGGTAGGGCTGGTCGCGGACGCCGAAGAGGTCGAGGCCGAACCGGTCCGCCTCCTGCGCGGTGCGCAGCAGCGGGACCGACGCGTCCGGCGCCAGGGACACCCCGAACCGCAGCGGCCTGCGCCCGCTCGCGGGCGTCACTGCAGGTAGCCTTCGACCTCGTCCGGCGGTCTGACGTCGTCCTCGCCCGGATATCGGTCCGGGTCCTCGCCTGCCTCCAGCCGGGCCCGGCGGCGGCGCAGCAGGTCCCAGCACTGGTCCAGCGCCACCTCCAGCCGCTCCAGCCGCCGGTGCTCCTCCTCCCGGCCGAGCTCGCGGCGCTGGTAGCGCTCGCGGAGCCGCTGCTCCTCACCGACGTACTCGTTGATGCGCGCGAGGATGTCGTCCTCGTCCACCGGCATGGCCCGTCGGCCTTCAGCGCCCGCGGCCGGAGCTGGTGAGCCCGCTCAGGAACCCGCCGTCCGTCCGTGTCGAGTGCTGGAGCGAGCCGGGCTTCGGCTCGACCATGGACGACGCGGACGCGGCGGCGCTGCGTGCCGCGTCCACGGCCCGGCTCGCGGGCGACTTGCGCGCCGCGGCCGTCCGGGACGTGGCGGTCCTGGCGGGCCGCTTCGCCGCGGTGGACCTGGTCGTCCGCGACGTCGTCGTCTTGCGGGCGGCGGCCGTCCGCGACTTCGGCGCGGTCTTCTTCGCCGTGCCCGACTTCGACGCGGCCGTCTTGCGCGCGGTGGTGCCCGTCCGCGCCGACGCCGTCGACCGTGACCGGCTCGACGCCGCCGTCGACCTGCGCGCCGTCCCGGACTTGGACGCCGTGCTCTTCTTCGCCGCGGTCGTCTTCTTCGCCGCGGTGCCGCGCGTCCCGGTGGACTTGGCCGTCGTGGTGATGACCTTCGCCGCCGCGTCCATCGCCTTGGCGGCGTCGGACATCGCCTTGGTCGCGCTGGTCATGGCCTTGGTCATCGCCGTCATGGCCTTCGCCGACGAGGACGCCTTGGTCGCCACCGACTTCATCTGCGTCGCGGCGGTCTTGGCCTGGCTCGCGGCCTTGGTGACGCGGGTCGCGGCGGCCGACGACGTCCGGCTGGACGCCGCCGTCGTCCGCTTCCTCGCGGTGGAGCTCTTGGACGTGCCGCTCCTGGACGTGGTGCTCTTGGACGTGCCGCGCTTCGCCGCCGTCGTCCGGCTGGTCGTCGACCTCGTGGACGCCTTCGCCGCCGAGGTGCGTTTGGCCGCCGGTTTGCGGGCGGCCGCCGACTTGGTCGTTGTGCTCTTCGTACGTGTCGCCGTCTTGGTAGGCACTGATCTCCCCCCAGTGATGATCAGTTACGGGGAGATCTATTCCACGCTTTGTGATGCTCTACACACGCGGAGTCATTTCTGCTCACACGCCCACGGGATGCCAGACGGTCTTGGTCTCCAGGAACGCCGTCATGCGGGCGGTTCCGGGGTCGCCGGTCCACGCGCGGTTCTCCTGCCGCAGCACGCGTTTGAGGTTCCCGGCGGCCTCGCCTTCCAGGTCGGGGACGTCGTCCGCGGCCGCGCCGGTGAGGTCGATGCCGTTGACGTCCATGTGGGAGGCGAGCCACGGCGCGATCTCGCTCCGCCGCCCGGTGAGCACGTTGACGACCCCGCCCGGCAGGTCGGACGTCGCCAGCACCTCCGCGAGGGTGATCGACGCCAGCGGCGCCGGTTCGGACGCGACGACGACGCACGTGTTCCCCGCCACGATCACCGGGGCCACCACGGACACGAGCCCGAGCAGCGGCGAGTCGGGCGCGACGACGGCGACGACACCGGCGGGCTCGGGCGTGGAGAAGTTGAAGAACGGCCCCGACACCGGGTTCGACGCGCCCGCCACCGCCGCCAGCTTGTCGGCCCACCCGGCGTACCAGACCCACCGGTCGATCGCCGCGTCGACCTCGTCCGCCGCGCCGCTCTTGGACGCGCCCGCCCGCCGGAGCTCGCTGGTGAACTGGTCGTGCCGCCCCTCCAGCATCTCCGCGACGCGGTACAGGATCTGGCCGCGGTTGTAGGCCGTCCGCCCGGACCAGCCGGGGAACGCCTTGCGGGCGGCGGTGACGGCGTCGCGGGCGTCCTTGCGCGACGCCTGCGACGCGTTGGCGACGAACCGTCCCTTCGCGTCCGTCACCACGTACGACCTGCCCGATTCGGAACGGGGGAAGGCACCCCCGATGAACAGCTTGTAGGTCTTGCGAACGGCCAGCCGCTCAGACATTGAGGTAGCCCTCCAGCCCGTGGCGTCCGCCCTCGCGGCCGAACCCCGATTCCTTGTAGCCGCCGAACGGGGAGGCCGGGTCGAACTTGTTGAACGTGTTGGCCCACACGACCCCGGCGCGCAGCCGCTGCGCCGTCCAGAGGATCTGCGAGCCCTTCTCCGTCCAGATCCCGGCCGACAGCCCGTACGGGGTGTTGTTGGCCTTGGTGACCGCCTCGTCGGGCGTCCGGAACGTCAGCACCGACAGGACGGGCCCGAAGATCTCCTCCCGCGCGATCCGGTGCGACTGCGCCACGTCGGTGAACACGGTCGGCGCGAACCAGAACCCCTGCGCGGGCAGCTCGCACGGCGGCGACCAGGCGACGGCGCCCTCGGCCTCCCCGATCGCCGACAGCTCCCGGATCTTGGCGAGCTGCTCGGCCGAGTTGATCGCCCCGATGTCGGTGTTCTTGTCGAGCGGGTCACCGACCCGCAGCGTGGCCATCCGCGCCTTCAGCCGCTCCAGGACCTCCTCGGCGACCGACTCCTGGACGAGCAGCCGCGACCCGGCGCAGCACACGTGCCCCTGGTTGAAGAAGATCCCGTTGACGATGCCCTCGACGGCCTGGTCGAGCGCGGCGTCGGCGTACACGATGTTCGCGGCCTTCCCGCCGAGCTCCAGCGTCAGCTTCCTGCCGGTGCCCGCCAGGACGCGGGCGATCTGCCGTCCGACCTCGGTGGACCCGGTGAACGCGACCTTGTCGATCCCGTCGTGCGCGGCGAGCGCCCGGCCGGTCTCCGCCGCGCCCGTGACGATGTTGACGACGCCGGGCGGCAGCTCGGCCTGCCGGCAGATGTCGGCGAACAGCAGCGCGGTCAGCGGCGTCGTCTCGGCGGGCTTCAGCACGACCGTGTTGCCGCAGGCCAGCGCGGGCGCGATCTTCCATGCCAGCATCAGCAGCGGGAAGTTCCACGGGATCACCTGCCCCGCCACGCCCACCGGCTTCGGGTCGGGCCCGAACCCGGCGTACGGGAGCTTGTCGGCCCATCCCGCGTAGTAGAAGAACCACGCGGCGACCAGCGGCACGTCCACGTCGCGCGACTCGCGGATCGGCTTGCCGTTGTCGATCGACTCCAGCACCGCCAGCTCGCGCGACCGTTCCTGGATGATCCTCGCGATCCGGTAGAGATACTTGGCGCGTTCCCGTCCGGGCATCGGTCCCCAGACGGTGTCGAACGCCTTCCGGGCGGCGGCGACGGCGCGGTCGACGTCCGACTCGTCGGCGCAGGCGATGTCGGCCAGCACGCTCTCGTCGGCCGGGTTGATCGACTTGAACGGCGCGCCGTGCCCGTCGACGAACTCGCCGCCGACGAACAGCCCGTAGGAGGCGCGGATGTCGACGACCGCCCGCGACTCGGGCGCCGGCGCGTACTCGAAGGCCCTGCCACCAGAAGTGCTGCCACCAGAAACCATGATCAGTCCAGTGTGAAGTAGTCGGGACCGGAATACACGCCGGTGGCGAGTTTGCGGCGCTGCATGAGCAGATCGTTCAGCAGGCTCGACGCGCCGAGCCTGAACCATTCGGGCGACAGCCAGTCGGGCCCGGCGGTCTCGTTGACCAGCACCAGGTACCGGATCGCGTCCTTGGTGGTGCGGATGCCGCCCGCCGGTTTGACGCCGACCTGGCGTCCCGTCCGGGCGCGGTGGTCGCGGACGGCCTCCAGCATGACCAGCGTGACCGGAAGCGTCGCCGCCGGGGACACCTTGCCGGTCGAGGTCTTGATGAAGTCGGCCCCGGCCCGCATCGCCAGCCATGACGCCCGCCGGACGTTGTCCAGCGTGGCCAGCTCGCCCGTCTCCAGGATCACCTTCAGATGCGCCGTCCCGCACGCCTCCTTGACCGCCGTGATCTCGTCGAACACCTTCCCGACGTCACCGGCCAGGAAGGCGCCGCGGTCGATCACCATGTCGATCTCGGCCGCGCCCGCGGCGACCGCGGCGCGGGTGTCGGCGAGCTTGGCCTCCAGCGGCGCCCGCCCGGACGGGAACGACGTCGCGACGCTCGCCACCCCGATGCCCGTCCCCGCGAGGGACCGGACGGCGACGTCCACCATGTCCGAGTACACGCACACGGCCGCCACCTTCGGCACCGACGTGTCGGACGGATCGGGACGGGCCGCCTTCGCGCACAGCGCCCGCACCTTCCCCGGCGTGTCCGCGCCCTCCAGGGTGGTCAGGTCGACCATCGAGATCGCCAGGTCGATCGCCTCGGCCTTGGCCGTCGTCTTGATCGACCGGGTCGCCAGGCGCGCGGCCCGCTCCTCGGCGCCCACCTGGTCGACGCCCGGCAGCCCGTGCAGGAAGGCGCGCAGCTCGGCCGCCGTGGTCCGCGCGTTCGGTGTGTTCGGCGTGTTCGTGAATGTGGTCTCCGTTGACACGCCTCCAGCATCGCCGAACCGGGCCCCCGGCACAAAACGGATGTCCGTTGACAGCGGGCGGCGCCATAGAGCTAAAGTACTAACATGATAGTTCAATGGAGGTTGCGGTGATCGAGTTCCATCTGGACTCCGAGTCCGGGGTGTCGCCGTACATGCAGCTCGTCCGGCAGGTGAAGCACGCGCTGCGGCTCGACCTGCTGCGGGTGGGCGACCAGCTCCCCACGGTCAAGGACGTCGTCGCGCAGCTCGCGATCAACCCGAACACCGTGCTGAAGGCGTACCGGGAGCTGGAGCGCGAGGGGCTCGTCGTGCCGCGTCCGGGCGTCGGGACGTTCGTGACGCGGACGCTGGCGGGCGAGGCGCTCGCCGCGCACGGCCCGCTGCGCAAGGACCTGGAGCGCTGGCTCACCAAGGCCAGGCTCGCCGGGATGGACGACGAGAGCATCGAGGCGCTGTTCATGACCACGTTTCGGTCCGCCGGTCAGGAGCGAATAGCATGACCGGCGCACTGGAGGCCCGGGGCCTCGGCAAGAAGTACGGCAAGCGGTGGGCGCTGTCCGACTGCACGCTCGACATCCCGGCCGGGCGGGTCGTCGGCCTCGTCGGGCCGAACGGCGCCGGGAAGACGACGCTGCTGAACCTCGCCGTCGGACAGCTCAAGCCGACCGAGGGCACCATCCGGGTCCTCGGCGGCCGTCCCGCGGACGGTCCGGCCCAGCTCGCCAAGGTCGGCTACGTCGCGCAGGACACGCCCACCTACGCCGGGCTGAGCGTCGCCGACCACCTCAGGCTCGGCGCCCGCCTGAACTCGCGCTGGGACGCCGCCGTCGCCCGCGAGCGCATCGAGCGCCTCCGCCTCGATCCGGCGCACAAGGCCGGGAAGCTGTCCGGCGGGCAGCGCGCCCAGCTCGCCCTGACGCTCGGCATCGCGAAGCGGCCCGAGCTGCTGATCCTGGACGAGCCGGTCGCCGCGCTCGACCCCCTCGCCCGCCGCGAGTTCCTCCAGGGCCTGATGGAGGCCGCCGTGGAGCACTCGCTCAGCGTCGTGCTGTCGTCCCACCTGGTGTCCGACCTGGAACGGACGTGCGACTACCTGGTCGTGCTCGTGGAGTCCCGGGTCCGGGTGGCAGGGGACGTCGACGACCTGCTCGCCACCCACCACCGGCTGTCGGGGCCGCGCCGGGACGCCTCGACGCTGCCCGCGGACCAGCACGTCGTGTCCGAGAGCCACACCGACCGGCAGAGCACCTTCCTCGTCCGGACCGGCGAGCCGATCCACGACCCCGCGTGGACCGTCGGGCAGGTCGGGCTCGAAGACCTCGTCCTCGCCTACATGAGCGCCGAGCCGGCGCGTCCCCCGCTGGAGGCCGTCCGATGATCTGGCTGACGCTGCGGCAGTTCCGCGTCCAGGGCGCGGTGGTGTTCGGCGGGCTCGCCGTCCTCGCCGCCGTCCTGCTCCTCACCGGGCCCGGCCTGGCCGACGACTACACCGAGGGGCTCGCGTCCTGCGGCTCCCCGGACAGCTGCTCGCGGTTCACCCGGTCCTTCTTCATCGACCACCAGTACGCCTTCGGCGGGCTGCTCGCCGTCGTCGTGTTCCTCCCCGGGATCATCGGGGTCTTCTGGGGCGCGCCGCTCATCACCCGCGAGCTGGAGCACGGCACGCACCGGCTCGTGTGGAACCAGGGCATCACGAGGACCCGCTGGCTCGCCGCCAAGCTCGGGCTGGTCGGCCTGGCCGCCATGGTCGCCGCGGGGCTCACGGCGCTCGCCGTGGACTGGTGGTCCGACCCGCTCGACAAGACGGCGTTCGACCCGTCGGCGGGCTCCAACATCGCGCGCGTCGGGCCGCTCGTCTTCGTGGCGCGCGGCATCGTCCCGATCGGCTACGCGGCCTTCGCCTTCGCGCTCGGCGTCACCGTCGGGGTGCTCGTCCGCCGCACCCTGCCGGCGATGGCGATCACGCTGGCCGTCTTCGCCGCCGTCCAGATCGCGATGCCGATGCTCGTCCGGCCCCATCTCGTCTCGCCCGTGACCAGGACCGTCGCGGTCACGGCGGACAACCACGGGGAGATCATGCTGGACCACGACTCGGAGGCGCTGCGCATGCGGGTGAAGGTGGACGCCGAACGCGGGGCCTGGACGCTGTCGAACGAGACGCTCGACGCGTCGGGGAACAGGGTCGGCGAGATCGCGTTCTCCAAGTCCACCGGGGCCGCGTGCCTCCCGCAGCCCCCGGGGCCGAGCGGTGAACCTCCCGATGGCCCGTCCCAGGCTTGCTTCGACTACCTCAGGCAGCAGGGCTACCGGCAGAAGGTCTCCTACCATCCGGCCGGTCACTTCTGGTCGCTCCAGTGGGCCGAGACGGGGCTGTTCGCCGTCCTCGCCCTGGGCATGACGGGCTTCTGCTTCTACTGGACGCGCCGCCGCCTCTCCTAGAGGGGCCGTCCTAGAGGGGCCATCCTAGAAGGTCAGGGCGCGCTGGAGGCGGTCGGCGGTCGCGCGCATCCGGCCGGCCGCCTTCTCGATCCCGGGGAGCCTGCCGGGACGGCAGGAGATGGCGAGCGCGCCCATGACGGCGCCGGACGCGTCCGTGACCGGGACGGCGGCGCAGCCCGTGCCGAGGGCGTACTCCTCCCGGTCGAACAGCAGGTCGCGGGACGAGTCGAGCGAGCGCAGCAGCCGGCCGGGCTCGGTGATCGTGTGCGGGGTCAGGTCGACGAGCGGGTGCCTGGACAGGTAGTCGCGGCGGCGGTCGTCGTCGAACTGGCTCAGCACGCACTTGCCGAGGGCGGTGGCGTGCGCGGCGTCCTCGAAGCCGACCCACAGGTCGACGCGCGGGGCGCGCGGGCCGTCGGCGACGTCGATGAGCCGGATCTCGCCGTCCACGTGCATGCTGAAGTAGGCGGCGGCGCCCAGCTCGTCACGCAGCGACAGCAGGTTCGGGCGGACGCGGGCGAGCAGCTGCTGCGTCCGGCTCCGCCCGTGCAGGGCCTCGACGCGGTCGCCGAGCACCCAGACGCCGTCCGACAGCCGGGTCGCGTAACCCTCGTGGGCGAGCGTCCGCAGCAGATGGTAGGTCGTGGCGAGCGGGAGCCTGGCCTCGCGGGCGAGCAGCTTGGCGGGGGCGCCGCTCGGATGCGAAGCCACCGCCTCCATCAGATGCAGCGCACGCTGCACCGAGGCGATGAGAGTGGGTTTGCGTGTCTCACTCATCACGCAAAGCGAACCCCTCCGCCCTGGTCCGGTCAAGGGCTTCGGCGACAGTCCACCCCATTGGATCACTTCTGCTGTCCGGTGGGGCAGTGTTTCCCGATCCACCCACGGGAAAGGCCGTGCTCATGTATGGGAGCAGGGGGAAGTCCGGGAATACGCACACGTCTGGAAATTCACAGGGCGGACGCGGGCACGTCGATGAGCGGACGGCGCGGAAGGTCGCCGAAGAGGCGCGCGAGGCCGAATGGCGGTTGCCGAGCTTCGGCAAGCAGCTCTTCCTCGGCGATTTCCGGCTCGATCTCGTCCATCCGCATCCCCGTCCGGGCGCGGAGGCGCGGCGCAAGGGCGAGGAGTTCCTCGCCAGGCTGACCGAGTTCTGCGCCACCAGGATCGATCCGGTGGCGATCGAGCGGGAGTCGCGCATTCCCGACGACGTCGTCGCGGGCGTGCGCGAGCTCGGCGCGCTCGGCATGAAGATCCCGGAGAAGCACGGCGGGCTCGGGCTCAGCCAGCTCTACTACGGCCGCGCGCTGATGGTCGTCGGCTCCGTCAGCCCGGCGCTCGCGGCGCTGCTGTCGGCGCACCAGTCCATCGGCGTCCCGCAGCCGGTCAAGCTGTTCGGGACGCGGGAGCAGAAGGACGAATGGCTGCCGCGCTGCGCCCGCCAGGTCAGCGCGTTCCTGCTCACCGAGCCCGACGTCGGCTCCGACCCGGCGCGGCTGCGCGCCACCGCCGTCCCGGACGGCGACGGCTACATCCTCAACGGCGTCAAGCTGTGGACGACCAACGGCGTCATCGCCGACCTGGTCGTGGTCATGGCCCGCGTGCCCAGGTCGGACGGCCATCGCGGCGGCATCTCCGCCTTCATCGTCGACATGGACACGCCGGGAATCACCGTCGAGAACCGCAACGCGTTCATGGGGCTGCGCGGCATCGAGAACGGCGTCACGCGCTTCCACAACGTCTACGTCCCGAAGGCGAACCTGATCGGCGCGGAGGGCGCGGGCCTGAAGATCGCGCTGACCACGCTGAACACCGGACGGCTCTCCCTGCCCGCGGTCTGCGCGGCGAGCGGCAAATGGGCCGCCAGGATCGCGCGCGAATGGTCGCGGGAGCGGGTGCAGTGGGGCCGTCCGGTCGGCGAGCACGAGGCCGTGTCCCGCAAGGTCGCGTTCATCACGGCGACCGCGTACGCGATGGAGGCCATGCTGGACCTGTCCAGCCAGCTCGCCGACGACGAGCGCAACGACATCCGCATCGAGGCGGCGCTGGCGAAGCTCTGGACGTCGGAGATGGCGTGCCGCGCCGCCGACGACCTGGTCCAGCTGCGCGGCGGCCGCGGCTACGAGACCGCCGAGTCGCTCGCGGCGCGCGGCGAACGCGGCGTGCCCGCCGAGCAGCTGCTCCGCGACCTGCGCATCAACCGGATCTTCGAGGGCTCCACCGAGATCATGCATCTGCTGATCGCGCGGGAGGCGGTCGACGCGCATCTGTCGGTGGCCGGTGACATCATCGACCCGGACGCGTCCACCGGGGACAAGGCGCGCGCGGCGGCGAAGGCGGGCGGGTTCTACGCCCGCTGGCTGCCGACGCTGGTCACCGGGCCAGGGCACCGCCCCGGCTCCTACGCCGAGTTCGGGCCGCTCGCCAAGCACCTGCGGTACGTCGAACGCGCGTCCCGCAAGCTCGCCAGGTCGATCTTCTACGCGGCCGGACGCTGGCAGGGCGGTCTCGAACACCGGCAGGGCTTCCTCGCCCGGATGGTCGACATCGGCGCCGAGCTGTACGCGATGAGCGCGGTCTGCGTCCGCGCCCACGCCGACTCGTCCGGGGACGGCCCGCTCGCTCCGGGCACCATCGGCGCCCCCGCCACGGCGCCGGGCCTGTCGGCCGTCCGGCTCGCCGACGCGTTCTGCCGCCAGTCGCGCGTCCGCGTCGAGGAGCTGTTCGACGGCCTGTGGCGCAACACCGACGCGATGGACGTGCGGCTCGCCCGCTCCGTCCTGGCCGGCGACTTCGCCTGGATGGAGGAGGGCGTCCTCGACCCGTCCATCCCCGGGCCGTGGATCGCGCCGTCCGACCCGGGCCCGACCGAGAAACAAGACGTCCACCGCACCATCCCCTGACCTGGGCCGCCGCGCGGGTCGCGCACCGTCCCGCGCGGGGGTTGGTAGGCTGGCGCGACTTTGCGCCGGTGATCGAACCGTCCCGAGCGGATCAGGTCATTCGGTCCGGCGTCCACAGCACCGCGGCGAGAGCCGAACGCCAACGCACCCAGCGAGCGGGAAGTAATGCAGTCACCTGGTCAGAAGAAGTCCATCGCAGGAACGCTCCTCAACCTCGTCGGCAGCCGTCCGAAGAAGCCGGGCGCCGCCGAGCGGGGGCCCGGCCCGGACGGCGACGTCGTCCAGCCCGCCGCCGGGGAGGGGGCGCTGGAGAACCATCTGGGCGGGGACGAGGCCCGCAACTACCGCAAGTACGAGTTCGACACCGTCGCGCCCCATGTCGGCCGGTCGATGCTGGAGGTCGGCTCCGGCCTCGGGCACTTCTCCGAGCAGTTCGCCGGGCGCCTCGACTACCTCGTCGTCAGCGACAACGACCCGTACTGCGTCGGTGAGCTGCGCGAACGCTACGCTGGCAGCGACGACGTCGAGGTCATCGACCTGGCCCTGCCGGCCGAGATCGAGATCCGGCAGAAGGTCGACACCGTCGTGATGATGAACGTCCTGGAGCACATCAAGGACGACGCGCAGGCGCTGCGCGACCTCGCCGCCGTCACCGAGCCCGGCGGCCGCATCGTGATCTGGGTGCCCGGCTACATGCAGCTGTACGGCGACTTCGACCGCAAGGTCGGGCATGTCACCCGCTACACCCCGGCGACGCTGGAGGAGACCGTCCGCGCGGCCGGGCTCGTCCCCGAGGTGCTGAAGCCGATCAACTTCCTCGGCGGGATCGCGTGGTGGTTCGCCGTCCGCCGCGGCGGCGCCGGCTACCCGGACCCGAAGCTCGTGAAGATCTACGACCGGACGGTCGTGCCGCTCACCCGCGGCATCGAGCGCTTCGTCCGGCCGCCGTTCGGCCAGACGGTCTTCTGCGTGGCCCGCGTTCCCCGCTGAGGGGAATCGATCACGGGAGGCGGCGCGTTCCCGTCGCCTTTTTACGTCCCGCCCTTCGGTATGTCTATCGGTGCTCCGGGGCGTGCCGACCACGACACTGGTCGTGGCCGGAACGGTCCCGGGCCCGCCTCTCCGGGCGGAGAAGCACCGCCTGCTTCCGCGTGCCGCGACCGCGACGGCCGGCCACGAAGTTCCCGTGTGGTCCGACGGTCCGGAGGCGGGGATCCTGGGAGGGGAGATCCCCGCCGCCGGATCACGCGCGCGCCGCGGCGGCCTCCCCGCTCGCCGCGCCGCCGTTCCCCGCGCCACCGTTCCTCGTGCCGCCGGTCTTGAACAGGCCGAGGCGGTGGGCGGTGGCGGCGGCCTCGCCGCGGCTGGTCACGTCGAGCTTGCCGAGGATGTTGGAGACGTGGACGCTGGCCGTCTTCACCGAGATGAACAGCGCCTCGGCGATGTCGCGGTTGCTGCGGCCCTCCGCGACGAGGCGCAGCACCTCGTACTCGCGGGGCGTCAGGCCGAGCGGCGTGGAGTCGTCGGCCCGCCGGGTCCGGACACGGCGGAACAGGTCGGCGACGAGCTCGCGGAGCGGTGCGGCGCCGAGGCGGTCGGCCAGGTCGGCGGCCACACGCAGGCGTTCGGCCGCGCCGTCGTGGTCGCCGCCGCCCACCGCGGCCTCCGCCGCGCGGAACAGCGCCCGCGCCCGGTAGTAGGGGTTGTCGAGCCCGTCCCAGGCCGCGGCGGCCTCATCCCAGGCGGCGACGTCGAGGACGCCGCGGGCGCGGGCGTGCTCGGCCCTGAACGTGAGGCTGTGCGCCCGCTGGAGCGGGCCGGTGACGCGGAGCCCGGAGGCGCGGTCCTCGATGCGCCGCAGGTCGCCGGCGGCGGCTTCGCCCAGGTCGGCGCAGGCCGAGACGCCGACGACCAGCGCGGGCCAGGCGTATCGCGCGTCGTCGGGCAGGCCGCCATGGTCGACGACGGGACGGACGGCGTCCAGCGCGGCGCCGGGACGCCCTTCGGCGAGCGCGATCTGCGACTCCAGCCACAGCGTGGCGAAGTAGTCCTGGGTCTTGAGCCACTTCATCTTGAGGTTCATGATCTCGCGGGACAGGACGAGCCGCTTCGACGCCGTCGCCACGTCGCCGCGCGCCAGCGCCACCCATCCGGACAGGACGAGCAGCGACGTCCGCGTGGTCACCGCCGGATCCTGCTCCATGGCGTGGTTCAGGACGGACATGGCCTCGTCCCACCGGCCGAGCGACACCAGCGGTTCGGCCTGGTTGATCGACATGAACGTGCCCTGGGTGCGGGCCACACCGTACTCGCGGGCGAGTTCCTTGCCGCGTCCGGCGATGGCGGCGGCCTTCTCGTGCCGTCCGCAGCCTTCGAGGAAATGCGACTTGATCACGTAGAAGCGCAGCAGCACCCGGTGGTTGCCGCTGCGCTCGACCGTCTCCTCGACCTCGGCGAGCGCGTCCTCGTTGTCGTAGTCGATGTCGGCGCAGAACTGGGTGATCAGCGCCTCCGCCTCGGTGACGGGGTCGGCGAGCCGGCGGGCGATGGCCAGCGACTCGGCCGCCGCCTTGCGCGCCTCGCCGATGCTGGTGGTGAGGCGGACGTAGTTGCCCAGCGTGGCCAGCGCCCTGGCCCGCAGCGCGGTCGGCGGATCGGCCGGCAGCGCCTCCACGGCGGCGCGCATGTCCTCGACGAAACCGGGGCGGGCCATCTGGTAGCGCATGCGGCCGCGAAGCTCCAGCAGCACCGCCCAGCGTGCCGGGTCGGCCGGGGCGCCGTTCTCGGCGTCGGTCTCGACCTCGCGGAGCGCGGCGGTGACGAGCTTGATGCCGCGGTCGTACTCCCCGGCCTGGTCGGCGGCGGTCGCGGCCTCGTGCAGGACCTTGACGTGGTTGGCGTCGATGCGTTCTTCCGCGTCCGGGACCTGGTCCCACAGTTCCAGGACGCGGGACAGCATCGCCAGGCACTCCGCGTACGCGAGGGCCTTACGGGCCTCCGCGGCGGCGCGCCAGGAGGCGACCAGCGCCCACGTACTGTCGTGTGCCGCGTTCCAGTGGTAGCTCAGCTCGACCCAAAGCCGACCGGCCGGAACCAGCCCGGGGTCGTCCTCCAGGGCTTCCGCGTAGCGCTTGTGCAGACGCGTGTACTCGCCGGGTAGCAGGTCGTCGTGGACGGCCTCGCGGATCAGGGCGTGCCGGAAGGCGTAGCCGTCGCCGTCCACCACCAGGACGTTCGCCGCCACGGCGGGACGGAGCACGCGCGTCAGCGCCGCGTCCCCGAGCCCCGTCACGGCCGCCAGCAGGGCATGCTCGATCCGGGTGCCGCCGCCGCTGGCGTCGCGCAGCACTTCCTGCGTCTCCTCGGGAAGCCGCTGGACGCCCGCGAGCAGCAGGTCACGCAGCGACTCGGGCAGCTCGCATGCCAGCGTCCCGTCGTCGTCGAGCAGCGCCTCGATGAACAGCGGGTTGCCCTCGCTGCGCGCCGCGATCCGGTCGACCAGCCCGGCCGGTGGCGGCCGCCGGTCGGCGAGCAGCTCAGTGACGAGATTCGCGACATCGACCCTGGTCAGCGGCTCGATCTCCATCCGCCGGACGCGTTCGACCCGCTCCAGTCCGGCGAGCAGCGGACGCAGCGGATGGGTGCGGTGCAGCTCGTCCGACCGGTACGTCGTGACGATCAGAACCGGCGCGGTGCCGAGGTTGCGGATCAGGAACGCCAGCAGGTCGCGGGTGGAGCGGTCGGCCCAGTGCGCGTCCTCGATGACGAGCACGACCGGGCCGAGCTCCGCCAGCCGCTCCAGCATCGTCAGCATGACCTCGAACAGCAGCGCGCGCTCCTCACCGGACGCGGCGTCGGACTCCGGCTCCCCGAACTCCGGCAGCAGCCGGGCGAGGCAGCCGGTGTCGCCGCGCGGCACGAGCCCGGCGACGCCGTCGATGCCGATGTCGCGGACGAGGCCCCGCAGGACGGTCGTGAACGGCGCGAACGGCAGGCCGTCGGAGCCGAGTTCGAGGCAGCCTCCGGTGAGCACCCTGGCCCGGTCGCCGTCCACGGTGGTGGTGAACTCGCGGATCAGCCGGGTCTTGCCGAGCCCCGCGTCACCGCCGAGGAGGACGGCGCCCGGTGCGGCGGCGAGGGCGTCCCCCAGCTCCGCCAGTTCGGCCGCCCTGCCGACCAGGACGGAACTCATCGCACGTGGACTCACGTCACAAGCATGCCAAACGGATCGGACAATCCCACCTGGATTTCACTCCGTGAGATCCGGGTGGGACGCCGAAGCCGGACACCGGGCCCGGCGCGGGGGCCCGGTGCGGGAGCCGTCAGCCGCCCACGCCGTCGGGGCCGTCGGTGGGGCCGCCGGGCACCCGCCGGCAGGGCGGGAACCCGTCGGTCTTCTTGACCACCGAACTGGCGATCATCGCCGAATCCGGACCGGCGGGCGGTGAGTGCCACACGCTCAGCAGGACCTGCTCGCCCGGCCTGAGCTTCTTCGGGTAGATGCGCATGATGACCGGGCCACTCATGTCCTCTTCGGCCCAGGGATCGTCCCCGAAGACCCCGTTGTCCGGCAGTTCCATGCCCCAGAAGTCGTTGTTGTCGAATTCGCGGCCCTCGCACTGCGTGTCGAACGGCAGGAAGTCCACTCTCGCGGGGACGCCGAAGGAGTAGAGCATCGCCTCCACGCGTTCGGGGTGCGTGAAGTCGACGAGGGTGAGCTTGATGGAGCCGTCGGGCTCGCGGACGATCGCGTTCGCCACGGAGGCGCTGTCACCGCCGGTGAAGGCGGGAACGGCCATCACACCGGCGGCCACCGCGGTAACGGCACAGGCCGCCAGCCCCAAGCGAAGCCCCTTCTTCCCGCGGCGGGTCCGCACGGGGGTGCGTTCGGCGACGACGCCCTTCAGCTCCTCCAGAAGCCGGTCTTCAAAGGTAGGCATGATCACTCCTCCACGAGGGCCAGGGCCGGGACGGGACCGAGCTCGCTGATCAGCTTGCGGGCCCGGTGCAGCCGGACCCGGGCGGTGACGGGGCGGATGCCCAGCGCGGCGGCCGCCTCGGTGACGGTCAGACCGTCCACCACGATGAGTTCCAGCACGGCCCGCGTCCCCTTGGGCAGTGCCGCGAGAGCCTCGTAGGCGCGCCGTGCCGCGCCTTCCGCGTCGATGCGTTCTTCCAGGCGCGCGATGTCGTCGGTGTCCAGCAGCCGGTGACCCGCGACCCAGCCCGCCGCCGCGCGGCGCTCCCGGGCGGCGCGGCGGCGCTCGCCGGCCAGCACGTTCCGCGCGACGCCGTAGAGCCAGCCGACCTCGGTCCCCGCGGACGGGTTGAAGGTGTGCGCCGAGTCGATGACCGCCAGGAAGATGTCGGCGGTGAGGTCCGCCGCCGTGTGCGGATCGGACACGCGCCGCGCCACGAAGCGCCCGACGGTCTCGATGTGCCGCCGGTAGAACTCCTCGAAGGCGTCGGAATCGTGCCCGATCCGGGCCAGTCCTGTCTTGGCCACACGATCACTCCTCTCGCTTGTCACCCCTCTTGGCCGCACGGGCGGACGGCGTTACCTGCCCAGGCCACCGGGCACTCCGGAAGACGGGACGCGGTGTTGACCCGGCGGCCCGGTTCCGGTGACGCTGGCGTGTGTGGCCGGATGGTCGCGGGGCAGACCACTCCGGAGGTGATCGAGATTCGCTTCTCGCTGTTCTACGAGCACCAGCTTCCGCGGCCCTGGGAGGACGGGCAGGAGCTGAAGCTCTACCAGGACGCGCTGGACCAGGTGGAGCTCGCCGACCGGGTCGGCTTCGACTACGTCTGGGAGGTCGAGCACCATTTCCTGGAAGAGTATTCGCACTCGTCGGCGCCGGAGGTGTTCCTCGCCGCCGCGTCGCAGCGGACGAAGCGGATAAGGCTCGGGCACGGGATCGTCCAATTGCCGCCCGCCGTCAATCATCCGGCGCGCATCGCCGAACGGATCGCGACGCTCGATCTCGTCTCCAACGGCCGGGTGGAGTTCGGGACGGGCGAGTCGAGCGCGAGCGCGGAACTCGGCGCGTTCGGTGTGCGCCGCACCGACAAGCGCGCCCAATGGCAGGACGCGATGGACGCCATCACCCGGATGTTCATCGAGGAGCCGTTCGCCGGATGGAACTCCGCCGACATCACGATGCCGCCGCGCAACGTCCTGCCGAAGCCCGTGCAGAAACCGCATCCGCCGCTGTGGGTGGCGTGCTCGCGCCGGGAGACCATCCAGTTCGCGGCGCGCAACGGCATCGGCGCCCTTTCGTTCTCGTTCGTCGAACCGGAGGACGCCGCCCGCTGGGTGGACGACTATTACCGCATCCTCGCGTCCGAGGAATGCGTCCCGGCGGGCTTCGCGGTGAACCCGAACGTGGCCGTCGTCCTGCCGATGATGCTGCACCAGGACGAGGCCACCGCGATCGACCGGGGAATCGACGGCGCGCATTTCTTCGCCTTCGCGCTCGCGCACTACTACGGCACCACCCCGCACGACCCAGGACGCACCGACGTGTGGCAGGAGTTCCTGCGCCGCCGCGACTCCCGCGGTTTCTCCCGCGAGGAGATCATCGCCAACGCGGAAAGCCTCAACGTCAATGTGGGGTCGCTGCGCGGGGCCGTCGGCACACCGGACCAGGTGACCGAACTGATCCGGCGGTACGAGTCGGCCGGGGTCGACCAGATCTCCTTCGTCCTCCAGGCGGGGCCTAACAAGCACGAGCACATCTGCGAATCCCTCGAACTGTTCGGGAAATCGGTGCTGCCGCGCTTCACCGAAGGACGCGACGAACGCGAGGCGGCCAAGGCGGAACGGCTCGCGCCCGCCATCGAAGCCGCCCTCGCCCGCCGGGAACCGGCGCGGAAACCGCCGCCCGGCTACCGCATCGACGAGGACGCGGAAGTCGCCCGCGCGCACCGCGCGTCTCGTTCAGCACGGCGGCCTGTCCGCCCGGACGTTCGCGCGGCGGCCCGGCGACGGTTCCAGCAGGGCTTCTACAAGCTCGTCCACGGCCGTTCCGACGCGCAGATCGAAAAGCGTTTCGGGCCGGGCGCGCAACGCGTGTTCTTCGCCGGAATGGCCCGTGCCTACGTCCCGTCCGCGTCGCCCGGGTTCTCTGGCGAGCTGGAGTTCCGCCTGACCCGCGCCGACGCCCAGGCTGTCTGGACGCTGCGAATCGAAGAATCCCGCGCCCGCGCCCGCCCGGGGCCCGCCGCCGACCCGGCCCTCACCGTCACCATGGCGACGGCCGATTTCCTGCGCGTCCTCGCGGGCGACGTCAACCCGGCGTCGCTCCTCATGGACGGCCGCCTCGAACTACGCGGCGACCACTATCTGGCGCCGCGCCTGAGCGAGATGTTCGGCGGCCCGTCGCCCTACTGACTCATGAAGTCGGGGTGGCCGTGGTCCCCCGATGTCCACGGCCACCACACAGTCAGACGTCCACACCCCCGGTAATAGTTCGCGGTCTTTCCAGAAAAGATCTACGGTCACGGCATGTTCTCCCTCCAGGAGCCCCCGCTGTTCACCCGGCTGAAGAAGGCCCAGCGAATCCTGGTGGCCGGTGCGGGCGGCGGGTTCGACGTGTACGCGGGCCTGCCCCTCGCCCTGTCGCTGTTGAACGAGGGCAAGGACGTCCATCTGGCCAACCTGTCGTTCAGCGCCCTCTACGGCCTGCCGTCCGACACGTGGCTCGAAGCCGACGTCGCCGCCGTGACCCCCGAAACCCTCGCCCGCGGCGACTATTTCCCTGAGGCGACCCTTGCCCGCTGGCTCGACCGGCACGGCCTGCCGTCCACGGTCTACGCGTTCCCGAAAGTGGGCGTCCAGCCACTCCGCGCGGCCTACCGCCACCTCACCGGCCACCTGGACCTGGACGCCGTCGTCCTCGTGGACGGCGGCACGGACATCTTCATGCGCGGCGACGAATCCGGCCTCGGCACGCCCGAAGAGGACATGGCCAGCCTCGCCGCCGTCCACGGCCTGGACGTCGCCGAGAAGATCGTCGTGTCCCTGGGCTTCGGAGTGGACGCCTATCACGGCGTCAACCACTCCCACGTCCTGGAGAACCTCGCCGCGCTGACCGCCGACGGCTCATACCTTGGCGCCTTCTCGATTCCCCGCGACAGCCGCGAAGGGGCCCTCTACGTGGACGCGGTCGAACACGCCCAAGCCTCGACGCCCACGCGTCCGAGCATCGTCAACGGCTCTATTTCCGCCGCCCTGCGGGGCCGGTTCGGCGACGTCCGCTTCACCACCCGGACCAGGAACAGCGAGCTGTTCATCAACCCGCTGATGGCGATGTACTTCGCCGTCGACCTGGACGGCCTGGCCCGCCGGAACCTCTACCTGGACCGCCTGGAGAACACCCGGCTCATGCGCCAGATCAGCTCCATCATCGAGGATTTCCGCGACGAGATCCGCCGCCGCCCGCCCCGCCAATACCCGCACTGACCCGCTAACTCAGCCGCGTCGTCGATGACGCGAATGGGAGAAGTTGCGTTTGATCTTGTCGAGCACGCTTTCGACCCGCTGGCGCAGCCTGCCTTCACGTCTACCCGCCGGTGCCGCTCGTGTCGCCGATGCCTGGAAGGCGCGGGCGTTCTCCCCTATATCCCCGGCGAGGCCCCCCAGCGTCTTGTCTGGGTGTTCACCCGGCTGCACCCGCCCAGCAGAGCGCCAGTTCCGAGTCTCCTGAACCATCTCGGCCAACTCCTGTCGGAATGGCGAGTTCTTCACTTCGGCATGCTGATCGTGCCATATCAGCAGGTGGACCAGAACGGCATCGTATTCATGCTCGGGCCGTTGAGCGGTATGGGAACGGAGCTTTTCTTCCGCTTTCTGCTGCATCTCGAAAGGAAGGCCGGAGCCGGGAAGCAGACGTTGGAGCCGCTCGACATTGTGCAGGACGTGCACACGGAAGCGGTCGCGATCCCCCTCGGGGACCATCCCGAGCCGGGCCTGCTGCCTTTGCTCCTCGCTTTCGGGTTTCTCACCGCTGAGTTGAGGAAGCGGATAGTAGTTCAGCATGTCCGCGTCCTGATCAGAGTCGACGAGGACATGAACCAGCTCATGAGCCAGCACGGCGATCCGGTCCTCCAAATCTTCGCCAGAGTACCTGACCTGGTATTTCCGGTCTCCCACCGGGTCGGGGACCTTGGTGGTGGTCCCGCCCGAACGGAGCTGCTGATCATAAATGAAACGTCGTACCCGCTCCAGCATCGGTATCAGTTCGTTCAGTATCCGCTGAACTTCCATGTCCGACGTTTCCCGCCCATATTCCTGCAGAGCTTCGATGTCCCTTTCGGTGATCGGTTCCATCTCCGCTCCGGGGTCCTGCACCGGCGGGGCCGGGGCCGGTGTGATGGCGTCGTCGTCCGATGCCAACTGCAGGACCAGACCGGGCACGGCGCTCCGCTGGACTCCCGGGTCCGGTTCCGTTTCTGTTTCCCGGGTGGTTCCGGAAGCGTCCGACATGACGCGTGCGGCAGTGGACTCGGCCTCGCGTTCGAAGCGGTCCGCGGGGTCGCTGACCTTGAATCCGTGACCGGTGGCGGTGCCCGCCACCGGTCCTGAACGCTGTTGGACCACGTGCGTCAACTCGTGCGCCAGCGTGTGCCTGCCCGCCGCGGACGTCGGGTCGTACTTGCCGCGTTGGAAGACGATGTCCGAGCCCGACGTGAACGCGTGCGCCTGCACCGATTCAGCGGCGGTGTGCGCGACGCTGTCGGTGTGCAGGCGCACGTCGGAGAAATCGGATCCCAGGCGTGCCTCCATATCGGTCTGCACGGGCTTCGGCAGCGGCTTCCCTGGGGAGCGCAGAACATCGTGTACGGCGGACTGGTTCTGCTCTTCGAGCATCGAGGTCACCGCCTGGTTGCCGACCCTGCGCTGAAGAGCCGTGATCCCCGCTGCGGTGAGCGGCGTGCCCGCACCCGCGACAGCGTCCTGCGCCGCCCGCCCGGTGACGGACGACCGAGTACTCTGGCGGGCACCCGCTGGTGGACGCGCCTTGTCCGGCCGTTGCTCCTGCTCTCGCATGGTGGCCCCCCTCGCTACGGCGGTGCGTCCCGATGGTAGAGCGGGTAAGGACCGATGCCCTAGGTACGGGAGGGCACACCCGAGGGCACGATTTGTCGCCGGGATTGTGGGTGGTGTCGACGGTCAATTCCGTACCGGCCACAGATTGGCCCAGAACTCCTCCCTATCGGTCATCGCCCACCTTTCAGAGTTCGGATTCTCGCCAGGAGGTGACGACGACCTCGTCGCCCACGGTCAGTTTGCCCGGACGCACCACAGCGAATTTCGTGCCGAACGCCACCCACCCGCGGACGCCCGCCGGTAGGTGGCGAGGGTGCGGAGCGGTTCGGGGCCCGACTTCATGCCGGTGCGCTGGTCGACGGTGGTGACGACGCACCGGATGGCGAGCTTGGCATAGCCCAGTTCGCCGTTGCCGATGGTGATCCGGCGGGCCTCGTCCTCGCTGTGGGCCCGGTCCCAGCCGTCGATCACGATATTGGGACGGAAACGGTCCATCGGCAGTGCCGTGCCTTCGAGCCGCGCGTTCAGGCCCTTCAAACTGGCACGGGAAATGAGAAGCACCGCACTGCTGTCGGCGTAGCCGGACGTACCCGGGGTCCATCCGTCCGTCACCCGCTCGTGCTCGGGTGGCACGCGGACCAGCCTGCTCGGCTTCCCGAGCACCTTCGTCAGCCACCGCGCCGCGGCGTCGCCCTGGTCAATGCCCTGGTACGGCGCACCGAACATCTCCACCGTCCGCCGGTCGCCGCCCAGATCGACCTCGACGCGCAGCACACCGGCGCCCGGGGCGCGGAGTGCCAGCAGCGTGCCGCCGGTGTCGATCTCGGGCCGGACGACCGCGAGCCGCGGATCCCGCCGCTGGGTACGCGCCACCCCGTCCTCACCGACCACCATGAAGCTGCGGTCGTGCGCCGGCCCGGCCTCCGTCAGCGCCGCCTCGGCCGACAGGACGCCCGCACACCCCTTCACCGGGTACGTGTACAACTCGGTGACGACGGCCATCGCACTCCTCACTGGACGGGGACACCACGGTAAGGACGCGAGAGCGCCGACGGCCAGGCGAAAGGGCGATACCTGACGCGGATTCGTCAGCTTCGCGCGCTCTCTCCTGCTGGTGACGATGCGTGCCGCGGAAGACGCGCCCGGCGGTGAGTCGCGTGAAGTCATGCGGGCCGGACGTCGCTGTTCTCTTAGCCGGACGGGCGTCCGGCGACGAGGTCGCTCAGCCAATCCCCCAGCCGCTGGATCGGCCGCCGATACCGGCGTTCCCGTGCCTGCGCGCGGCGCTCCTTCCGTGACCCTTTCGCATACCGGCGCTGGGCCCACAGCGAATCGGGCCGCGCCAGCCGGACGGCGCCGACGAACGCCAATATCCCGACGAACAAGCCGATGAGCCCGGTCCAGACCTTGCCTTTCAGAAGCGCGACGAAGGCCAGGCACAGATCGAGGACGAGGACGAACGCGATCGTCCACAACCCGTCCCCGGCGACCTCGTCAATGCCCAATGGCCGCAGCCCGAGCAGCAGCAGCCCGCACAACGCGATCATGATGAACACGACCTCGACCGACAACCGGCCCTGCTCGCTCCAGTAGACGTCCTTCAAATGCAGGACGAGCGCGAACTCGTCCAGCACCAATGCCGTCCCGATCCCGAACACCGCCGCCGCGGCCCCCGCCCACCCGGACGTCCCGTCCTCGATGGCCAGCCCGCCCACACCGCCGACGCACATGAACACCAGCCCGAACACGACATGGTGAATGTGCTGCCCGCCCGGCGCGACGTTCCCCGGCCACCACCGCACCTGCCGCCGGATCATCCGGACGCTGAACCGGATGAACAGGAACCCGACGATGAACGCCAGAAGGAAGCAGGACAACCGCAGCCGCCCTGTCTCCGCGATTTCCCGCGTGAACCACTCCCCCACAACGCAGACCTTCCGCCCCCGTTCCCAAAACACACCCCGCACTTGGCTACCGCCGCTTTGCCTTCACCACCGCCCAGACACTTTTCCCCTCGAACTCCGTCCGCACCCCATGCTCCTCAGACAGGTATTCGACGATCCCGAGCCCCCACCCACCCGGATCAGGAACGTCCTCGCCCACCGGCCCGTCCGGCATCGACAGATCGGGCACAGACCTCCGCGGCCGCTCCGGCGACGAATCCCACACCTCCACCTGAACCCCGTCCCCCACCAGCCCCATCCGCAACGTGATCGGCAGCGACGGCGTCGCCTCCACCGCGTTCGTCAACAGCTCCGACACAACCCGGACCGCCGCGTCGACAGTCTCGTCGGCCAGCCCCCACTGGAGCGCCTGCGACTCAACGATCAGCCGCCCCTCCCGCACGACCTGCGGCGAGGCCCGAAACCCGCGCCGCAAGGCCCGCGGCCCCGCAGCCGTCCTGTCCGTTCGAACCAAACAGTCCGTTATGTCGAACCCATCGCTCCGCCGATTCCGCCAGATGATCATTTCGCCCACCACTCCCATCGCTCGCTGTGTCCTTTCTGGCACACATCGTGAAGCGGCGAGCTATCCTCGACAACGGAACAACGCCTACGAAACGACCGCCCTCCCTACAGCCGCCTACAGGCCCTTGTAGGACGTCCGGAAGGTCCCCCATGACGGACATAAACCCCATGGATTCGGTCCACGATTTCTACGTGTTCCACATGCGCCGCCTGCGAAACACCGCAGGTCTCTCCCAGGAGGCGCTCGGGCCCAAGGTCGGCTACAGCGGCAAGTTCATCGGCCTCGTGGAGACAAAGAAGCGGCGCCCGAACAAGATCCTCTCGACGGGCCTCGACACCTACTTCGAGCTGCCCCAGTTCTTCGAGGCCCTGCTCCCCCGCATCGCCGAAGAGGCGGGCCTCCCGCCCGGCTTCCTGGAGTACATCGACGAGGAGGCCCTTGCCTCCCAGATCAAGATGTACTACCACTACCTGATCCCCGGGCTGTTCCAGACCGAGCCCTATGCGAGAGAGGTACTCAAGGCAGGAAAGCGCGCCGACAAGATAGAGGAGCTGGTCACCACCAGGCTCGGGCGACAAGAACTTCTCCACAAAGAGAACCCACCGAACATCGTCGTGCTGCTGGATGAGAGCGTCCTACGAAAAATCGTGGGCGACCGAGAGATAACTCGGCATCAGCTTAAACATCTCCTGAGCCTGATCAAAGAACCTCACATCACGATCCAGGTGGTGCCCAACGGGGCCCAGATCTACCCCGAGGGGTCTTTTGCTCTGCTGAGCTTCGACAATGAGCCAGACATGGGCTACGAGGAGAGTTTTGGCGGGCACGGACGCCTCATCGAGGCGGGCCCTCATGTCACAGAACTTGCAGTAGGGTTCGATCTGATCAGGTCTATGGCACTACCTGCCGCGGAGTCAGAGGCTCTGATCCGCGGCATCTCGGAGGCGACGTGAAGAAGGATCCCTCGGCTCGAGCATGGCGCAAGAGCAGCTACAGCGGCGGCGAAGCCGGGCAGTGCGTCGAACTGGCTGACCTCGACACCGCCGTAGGCGTCCGGGACAGCACCGCCCCCCAGGGCCCTGTTCTCCAGTTCAGCCGCCCCGCAGTTGCTAGTTTCGTCAACCGCATCAAGGGCGGCGAACTGGACCGCTAACCATCCTCACAGGCCCCCTCTTCGGAGGGGGCTTTACTCATGTTTCGGCTGCTCAGCCACACAGCACAACATCGCCAACCGGCCTCCACGAGAGGAACATGAGGGCCATGAGACCTGACCGCATCACATGGCGCAAGAGCAGCTACAGCGGCGGCGAAGCCGGGCAGTGCGTCGAGCTTGCCAGGCTCGTCCAGCAGATGCCAGGCGGCACGTTCGCTTGGCGGACGAGCAGCTACTCCAGTCAGGAGGGCGGCACCTGCGTCGAGTTGGCCGACCTCAGCACCGGCGTGGGTGTGCGGGATAGCACCGATCCTGAGGGGCCGGTTCTCTGGTTCAGTCGTCCTGCGGTGGCCGGGCTTGTCAGCCGCATCAAGTCCGGCGAACTCGACCGGTGACCGTGCGGAATATCTGGATTTTGTGACATTCGAATCGATCGCGGTCGGCCTTAGTAGCTTCGCCGCATGAGACTCCCGTCAAGCTCCCGCGTCATCCCGATCGTCGCCATCGCGGTCGCGATTGCGGCGGTGGTCGCCGCCATCCTGGTGCCGCGCGCCTTCCGAGACGGCTTCGAAGCCTCGCCGGGCGGGCCGATGAGCCCGCGGGGCGGCGTGCTCGTCACCGACAACCCCCATGCCGAGACGGTTGGAGACACCATCCCGACCGAGGTACGGATCGGCGACGAGGAACCGGTGCTTTTCGTCTGGAAGAGCCGTGGTCCTCAGTCCGACTACAATCTGGACGTCGCGTGGCGGAACACCCGTACGGGGAGCGTGCGCTCGATCCTGCCGGAAATACGGCGGAAAAGCATAGCCGCGCTTCCGCGCGATCCGCTCATCGTGGGCGAGACGACGCAGAAGCGTCTTCTCACGATCGGGACGCCCGGTTTCAACGGGATGCAACAGCTCTATGCCGGTGACGGGAAGGTCTTCGAATTCGGCGCCTTCACCGGAGCGGCGAACAAAATTTCCTGTGAGGCCGGGGGACACCGGCAGGACGCACGGTACACACGGTGGAGCGAGAACCCGAAGGTGACGATCTTCTGGATGCTTCGTCGCGGAGACCCTGCTCCGGAGGAGCTACCGGTTAACGCCGACGACTACCGTAAGATCCCAGACTCCGAGTACCCGATGTACACCGCGTACGGCCACAACGGTTCCCGCATCGCCTCCCAGCGTCTGAAGAATCCGCCCACCGAACTCAAGGGCGGCTGAGGCGGCGGGTTTCACGCCTTAAAGAGCCACTCCCGCGACTCCGAATCCGGGCCGGCCACGCATCGTCGGGCGCACGGGTGCTTATGGGTCGCTACCGTCTCGTCCGCCGGCTGGGGCGCGGCGGAATGGGTACGGTCTGGCAGGCGTACGACGAGGTTCTGGGACGCGATGTCGCCGTCAAAGAGATCTTGCTTCCCCCTGGTCTGGACGAAACGGAACTGGCCGCCGTGCGGGGCAGGGCGATGCGGGAGGCGCGAGCCGCCGCGCAGGTTCGTCATCCGGCGATCGTGACGATCCATGACGTGGTGACCCAGGACGAGCATCCCTGGATCGTCATGGACCTCGTTCGCGCACCGTCGCTCAGCGACCGGCTCGCGGAATTTGGCAGGCTGTCAATGGCCGAGAGCGCCCGTGTCGGCGCCGTCCTCGCCCAGGCACTCGACGCCGTTCACCGGCACGGGATCGTGCACCGCGACGTCAAGCCCGCCAACGTGCTGCTCGCCGACGATGGCGAAGTGGTGCTGACCGACTTCGGCATCGCCGTAATCGAGGGCGACGCACGCTTCACCCGGACGGGCCTGCTGATAGGAACACTCGTCCCCCGCCGTGATCGACGCGGCGGTGTTGAACGGCAGATCCACACGCCAGTTGCGGTCCGGCCCGCTCGCAGCACTGATCAACGCATTACTCGCCCGAGACCCGGGCGACCGACCGAGCGCCCGAACGGTCGCGACTCAATTGGAGCAACTGGCTCGCTCCCCACGCGGTGAGATGAGGGCCACCGCCGCCATCGGATTACTCCGGGTGCGCGGTGAGACACTTCTGAGTCGGTCACCCGGGAACCGCGCCGCCGCCAATGCGGCCGCGGCGACCGCCCTGTCGGTGCCGAACCGGCTCGCGCCCCAGGTTCCCATTCCACCTTCAGGCCTCCGCACTCCAGGGCGCCCCATTAAGCCGATTCCACCATCCCCAGGCTTGCCGGTGGCGGCGTCGATTACAGCTGCGGCGAAGCCGGGCAGTGCGTCGAGCTTGCCAGGCTCGTCCAGCAGATGCCGAGGGGCCCCTTCACATGGCGGACGAGCAGCTACGCCAGCCAGGAGGGCGGCGCCTGCGTCGAGTTGGCCGACCTTCACATCAGCGTGGGTGTGCGGGACAGCACCGATCCTGAGGGCCCGGTTCTCCGGTTGAGCCGTCCCGCCGTCGCCGCGCTCGTCAGCCGTATCAAGGCTGGCGAACTCGATCGGTAGGCAATCCCCGGCAGCACCGACGTCGGAGGGGCTTACTCGGGTTGGGCTGCTTGCTCGTCAGCTTGCTTTTTGGCTGGCGATGATGGTGTCCAGGTTGGCGCGGGTGGTTGCCAGTTCGTCGATGGCCGCGCCGATCCGATCCCGCTGCTTCACCAGTTCGTCGACGAGTTCGGGGCAACTGGGCGCCAGCAGGCCGTCGTCGTCGACGATGCACGGCAACACCTGGGAGATCTGCGCGGTGTTCAGCCCGGCCGCGAGCAGAATTCTGATCCGCCGTACCGCCGCCACATCGGCGTCGCCGTACACGCGGTAGCCGCTCGGCCGCCGTTCGGGGCGCAGCAAACCTTGTTCCTCGTAATACCGCAGCGAACGCTCGCTGACGCCCGTCCGCCGCGAGACTTGTCCGATCCGCATTCTGGCTCCCGAGTTGACTCTGACATCAACGTGAAGGTTTAGCTTAACCGGCATGACACCTGTAACCGTCCTGGGCCTCGGCCCGATGGGGCGTGCGCTTACCGCCGCCTTCGCCGTCCACCACCCCACGACCGCGTGGAACCGCACGCCCGGTAAGGGAGACGACCTCAACGCCACAATCGCGGAGACCGCCGCCGAGGCGATCGCCGCCAGCCCGCTCGTGGTCGTGTGCGTCCTGGATTACCAGGCCGCGCGATCCGTCCTCGATGCCGACACCCTGAAGGGGCGCGTCCTGGTCAACCTGTCCGGTGGCTCACCGCGGCAGGCCCGCGAGCTGGCCGCCTGGGCCGCCGGGCACGGCATCGGCTACCTCGACGGCCTGATCATGGGTGTGCCCGCGGACATCGGCGGCCCGGAAGCGACCCTGCTGTTCAGCGGGCCGAAGGACGTCTACGAGGCGCATCGCCCCACGCTCGCCGCGCTCAGCGAGAACGCGACGTACGTCGGCGAGGATCCGGGACGGGCGGCAGGGTTCGACGCGGCCATGCTGGACGCGTTCTGGACGTCGCTGATCGGGATCGTGCACGCGTTCCGGCTCGCCGCCGCGGAGAGCATCGCCCCCTCCGACATCGCCGGTTACGTAAAGGTGGCGACCGGGTTTCTCCCGGACCTGATCGACGTGGTCGCCGAGCACCTCACCGCCGACCACTACCCGGGGGACGAGTCCACGCTGGTCTCCGCGGCGGCGAGCATGGACCACGTCCTCCACACCATCCAGGCGAACGACCTCGACAACGGTGTACTCAGCTCCGCGCGAGCCGTCGTGCAACGCGCGATCGACGCCGGACACGGGGAAGCGTCCTTCACCCGCCTCGCCACGCTCTAGAGCCGGTCGACCTCGTCTGCGGGCCCTGCCACCAGGTGCGCCTTGGTGAGGGTGCAGACACCGTCCACACACTGGCGCTCCAGACGGTCGCGGGAAATGGTCTGCGCCAGGCCGGCCATCCAGCAGGTGGGGCAGCCGCGGAAGGCGATCAGGGCCAACGGGGCCGCCAGCAGGGTGGCCGGGCCAAGGACGGGCATCAGGCCGATCGAGCCGATGATCAGCCCGAAGCCGATGGCGCCACGTGCCAGCTGGCGCGGGACGGACGTGCTGTTCGCGGTCATGACTCTCCCCCGAGTGGTCGGTCGATGGCCTGACCGGTCACTGCCAGTGAGTGACGCAGGGCCGCACGTGCTCTGTGCAGCCGTGATTTCATCGCGGCGTTGCTCAGGCCGAGCGAATCGGCCACGGCCTTGCCGGGCAGGCCCTGTACGTCCCGCATGATCAGGACCTGCCGCTGGTCACGGGGAAGGGCGCTGACCGCGGCCGCGATCCGTTCCGCCTCCAGCTTGTGCAGCACGGCGTCCTCGGCGGACGGTTCCGCGGAAGCCTCCGGTCCGGCCTCCGCGCCGTCGCTCCGCGGGACGAGCGGCCGTAGCCGCCGGAGGCACTCGTTGCGCACGATCCGGAACATCCATGAGGCGAGCGCACCGGTGGCCCGCAAGGTGCCGATCTTCCGATAGAGGATGATCAGCGCCTCCTGCGCCGCGTCCTCCGCGTCCTGCGGTGAGGCGCACAGCGACAGGGCGAACCTGCGCACATGAGGCTGCGATTTCATGACGACGGTGGTGAGCGAGGGGACGTCGCCGTTCTGGGCGGCCTTGATCAGCCGCTCGTCCGGCCAGGGTAAGCGTTGCTTCATGCGCTACTCATACTCGGAAGGCGCCCGTGCGTAGGCGCTGGTCAGCTTCGGCTCTTGTAGCGTCGCATCAGGTGCCAGCCGCACGCCCCGACTAGCAGGGCTCCGATCCCTACGATGCTGGTGACCATCATTGGTGGTTCCTCCCGGTTCCGCCCGGCCGTTCAGCCGGTACACGAACAAGAGGCGGGCAGGCCCGGAAAGGATTCACCGCCCGGCGCCATGTCCTGGTCGGGTGGACAAAAGCACCTAGATGACGTCCCAGGGAATCGAGGCGTACAGGGCGGTCAGCCGTTCGGTGATCGCCGGGTCGCGCGGGATCGCCTTGTCGTCGACGCGGCCGACGGAGGCTGTTCCGCTGGAGTTGGTGAGGAAGACCGCCTGGCAGGACGGCAGGTCGGTGCGGCGGACCCTGCGACGGCGGGCGCCGAGCCCGGCTCGGTCCAGCAGAAGCATCGTGATCCCGGGCAGGGCCGGGGCGTCGGGCCAGACGAACGTGTCACCGTCGTGGCAGAGGATGTTGGCGATCCCTGCCTCGGCCACCACGTCGTCATCGTCGATCAGCAGGGCATCGTCGTAGCCCTCGCGTTCCGCGAGGAGGCCGTAGTGGATCTGGCCGAATGATCCGGTGTGCTTGATGTGTGCGACCGGCCGCTGGTAGGCGACCGACCACAGGCCCTGGGGGACGGTCGGCGCCTCCGTGGGCGGGCGTACCGTGACCATGACCGACACCTGTGTGTCGCGCCGGAAGACGGTGACACGCACAGTGGCGGCGGCCACTTCGCCGAGCGCGTGCCGGATATGGTCGCGGACCCGGTCGCCGTCGAGGCCGACGCCGTACAACTCGCGGTTGGCCGCGTCCAGGCGGTCCAGGTGCAGGTCAAGCCCGCGCACGGCCCGGTCCCGCACCTGCATGACGGTGATGTGGCCGTAGTTCAGCAGGGCCGGGGCCAGCAATTCATCGACGCGGGGCGGACGCCCGTCGATCTCCGTATGAGGCAACACGATCGTCATCGCTCCAGTTCAATGAATCAGTGACGCAAAGATCAGTTTGGTGTATGCCTTGAGGGGAGACCAGCGGGCCCGCTCGCAGCACTGATCAGCGCACTGCTCGTCCGAGACCCTGAGCACCGCCCGGACGCCCGGACCGCCGCGACTCAACTGGAGCGATTAGCACGAGGCGGGCGTGTGGGATCGGCTGCGCCAGGCGCTGCCGGCGGAGTCGCATGCGGCGGGTCGCGCATCTGAACAGGCGACGATGCCACCGGTTCTGCTCGACCTCTACGCCCATGTCTCTGGTTTGAGTTCACCGTGGCACCGGTGCTCCAGTTCGGCCGCGGCGCCGTCGCCGGGCTCGTCAGCTGCATCAAAAGGGCAGCGGACTCGACCGCCATGGGTGTTCTGGTCGGGTGAACAAACGCGCGTTGGGTGGCATCTGACCTCCTCGAAGATCGTTCCCGCGGAGGTCAAGCATGCTCACGTCCGTGCTCGTCGTCCTGTCGCTGATGGCGGCGGTGCTGGGCATCGCCGCGTGCCGGAATCAGCGGAAGCTCTGGTGGCGCACTCAGGCATGGCGGTACCGGGACCCACGGGCTAACGAACCCTCGGACGCCGCCTTGGCCGCCGGACGCGTGATCAAGCTGGTGACGGCAGGGATCCTGGTGGCCGGGGCCGTCCTGGTGAACGGTCCGATCCGCGACTCCACCGGCTACGACCGGCGAGACGTGTGGCTGGTCGCCATGCAGGCGGCCGCCAGGCTGGAGGGACGCCCGCTGGAGAACGTCCGGGAAACCGACCTCTGGAACAAGGCCCGCACGGCGGTGAGCGCCGCCGCCGGGGACCGGGCGCGATTCAAGGAGTCCGGTGTGCTCTCGGCGACGGGGCTGAAGTACGAGATCACCAATACTCGCGGCGAACATCCGGTCTGCCTGACGGTCTTCGCCGACCGGCTACCCGAATCGACCGCGCAAAAAGCGAAGGTCGCGGTCACGACCTCAATGACGGATGGTCGCTGCTGAGGCCGCATTATTTCCGCCTTATTTTCGCCTTATTTCGCCTGAGCCATGCCTGAGATGGCTCGCTGCAGAAATCACGCTTGGCCACGTCGACTACAACCGGCCGCAATCAGAATGTTTCTGATAAAGTCAGGTCATTGTATGGGGTGGCTGAAAGGCTGGTGCCGCGTGCGTGGTGCGCGAAAGGTTCTCGTTCTCCGGAAGGGCCGCCTGGCGTTTTGGCAGAAGCTGGGCACTCTGTCGGCATCGTCGGTGCTTTTGTACTTGCTCCTAGTGCAGGAATCCCTTGAGGGGGCGGCACCGGCATTGTTCGCGTTGTGGGCGGTGGGCGTCGTCCTGCTGGAACATGACGTGCAGCGCTCCAAGATCACCCTGACCGAGCACGAGATCATCCTGAAAGGCAAGTTCCGGCGGCGGCGCCGGTCTCTCGCGCACGCCGCCAGCCTGGTTCGCGTGGCCATCGCCCCGCTGCCGGGCTCGACGGGTGTCATCATCGACCACTCGCCCGCCGAAGTCTTGTTCGTGCTCGACGCACACGGCAGCGAGCTCTTCCAAGTGAACTGCGAGGGCTTCAAAACCAGTGACCTCGATCGGCTGGTCGACGCGCTCGGGCTGCCCTGCGACGACGGCCCCGGCGAGCCCCTCACACTCGCCAAGTTCGGCAAGATGCGTCCCGACCTGGTGCCGTGGGCCGACCGCCACCCCTATCTGATCGTGTCCGCCCTTATCTTCCTGTTCGTGGTCTTCTTCGTGGGCTTCCTGCTCATCACAGCCTGAGTGGCGGATCACTGGACGCGGACCGTCGAATCGGTGTGCCCGTTCGCTTGATGATCTGACTGGTGCCACGGGGCTCGATTCGGACTTGGTACTCGCCGCACGGACACCGCGTGTAATTCACAACGCCGTCAGAGGTGAGATGCCGGGACACGATTCTGGTGGACGCCGGTTGACCGCAGCGCGGGCACTCGCTCACCAACGAATTCGCAGTCGTCAATGGTGGTGCGTCCGCCCGGTCAGGTCCGCGATCGTCGGCGGTGCTCATGGCGTCCCTCGCTTGTGCTCTCCTCATGGAGTCTCAGAACACCAGCACGCGAAGCGGCGCACAAGCGCAACCTTTCCCCCGTCATCGTTCGATATTGTTCACCTATGATGTCGCTCTCCGCGCTGCGGCTGCTCCACGAACTCCGGTTGCGGGGGACGCTCACGGCCGCGGCCGAGGCACTGTTCCTCAGCCGCTCCGCGGCCAGCCACCAGCTCGCCACGCTGGAGCGGGCCGTCGACGCGCCGCTGACCGAGAAGGTGGGACGCGGGCTTCGCCTGACCGAGGCGGGCACCGAGCTGGCGTTGCGGGCCGAGCGCGTCCTCCAGGAGATCGAGCTCGCGGGCGCCGCGATCGAGCGGCTGCGCGGCGGCCTCGCCGGGACGGTCCGTGTCGGCTGGTTCCAGAGCGTCGCGATCCGCCTTCTCGCCCAGGTCCTCACCGACGTGCGCGAACAGCACCCCGGGCTGCGCGTCGAAAGCATCGGAATGACCGCCGAGACCGCCCTTGTCGCCGTGCGCGCGGGGGACGTCGACATCGACATCGTGCCCTCCTACGGCGGTGCACCGCTGGACGTGCCCGACGGGCTGCACCACGAGCTGCTGTTCCACGACCCGGTACGGCTCGCCGTCGCCGAAGATCACCCGGCGGCGCGCGGCCGGAGGCCGGTCCGGATCGCCGACCTGGCGGGCGAACGCTGGATCGCCGGAGCGCCGGGCAGCTTCTTCGGGCGGCTCGTGCCGCGGCTGTGCCACCAGGCCGGATTCCAGCCCGACATCGCGCATCGCAACGACAACTCCGCGGGCATCGCCTCGCTCGTCGCGGCAGGTCACGGCGTCGCCTTCATCCCGGCGTCCGCGGATCTCGGGTCGTGGCCCGGCGTCGTGATCCGGGAGGTCGACGCCGTGGACGCGGCGCGCGATCTGCTCGCCGTGACGCGCGCGAGCGGCCGTCAGCGTCCGGCCGTCGGGACGGTGCTGCAGGCCGTCCGGGACCGATGCCCGCCTCCCTGACGACCGCCCGGCCGGAACTGATCCCGGAGAACCTGAGGCTGCCTCTGGATGCCGGGCCGGGCAGCCTCAGGTTCGAGGCGCGTCAGCCGGACGTGGCGGCGGCCGGGATCCTCGGGCACTTGCCGAAGTCCGCGTTCTTCAGGTTGTTCTTGGTGATTCCGTTCACCTTCTTGGTACCGGAAACCCCGCCCCTGAGAGTGATGTTCTTGCACCTCGTGCCATTCGACTGATACCAGATTCGAATACGTTTCGTGCCCAGGCAGCGATTTTTGTAAGTGAATTTCGTGGATGACTTACCTGGCATGTAAGAGTAGCTGACCTTCTGATCCTTGTTCGGATACCCGCACTTCTGGCTCCGGTGGTAGGTCCTCAGCGTGGACGCGTCGGCGGCCTGCGCGACCGCATTGGGTTTGTGGTGCCCGTCCGGCGCCGCCGACGCGGCGGCGGGAACCGTCATGACAAGGCCGGCGGCCAAAGCCACGGCCGCCGATACACCAATGGTGCGACGCATGGTGAACCCCATTTCCTCAGCAGTTCTTGCTGACCGGAATGAGATTAGCCCGCGGGCGCCTGATCCCTGCCTGATCCAGGTCTGAAGGGGAACGGGGTAATCGGGTCACTTCGGGTTCGCGGTGAGGGCTTTCCGGAGTCGCTCGATTTCGCTGAGCCATTCCCTCAGGCCGTCCGCGCCTTCGGCCCAGAGTTCCCGTGACTCCGATTCCGGGCCGACCACGCGGTCAAGGGCCGCCACCGCAAGGGACCGGAAGTCGCCGGGCAGGTCCGGTACGGGCTCGTCCGGTCCGTAGATGGTGTCGGCCGGTGGGCCGCCGGGGCACTGCGCCGCCACCAGCGCCGCCGCGGCGACCGCCGTATCGCCTTCGGAACTGTCCAGGTAATCCGCTTCGCGGATCGCGGCCTCCAGGGCTTCCCGGATGGCCTCCGAACGCTCGTCCAAGGGCAGGTCATCAAGGTCGCCCGCGAAATCGGCCGCCGTGTCGTTGCCAAATGGGCTGGCGTCCCATGTCCCCATTTCCGCCTCCAGCTCTCCGCGCTCCAGGTCGCCCTATTGTGGTGCCCTGGACGGGGACGGCGGGCCGGGTTCAGCTGCTTTGGAGTCTCTTGGCCATTTCGGCGGCGAGGGTGTAGGCGGCCTGGACCAGCTTGTCCCGAGGGGCCTCGCCGGGAGGGTCTCCCTCTCCGTAGCGTGCCTCGACGAGGACGTTCCGTATCCGAAGGACCACGCGGCCATCGACGCTGCGCGACCCTGTCGCTGTCGTGGCGAATGCCTGGTCCCCCAATCCCGCGACCGCTTGGAAGGGTTTCTGGGGTTCCCGCGCATATCCGGTGATCTTGAGGTCGGTGGACGTACCGCCGGAACCATCGCGCGCCATGCGGTGCAGGTCGAGATAGCGCCGGGTCGCGGCCTGGGTTCCCGCGCCGGGTTTCCAGTCCGGTACCAGGTCGATTCTCACCGTCGCCTTCGCGTCGTCGCCATGGCCCGTGGGCAGTCGGCAGGCCGCGGTCCTGACCCCGCGAATTCCGTCACCAAGGGGGACCCGTTCCACGTGGCTGGGCGTTCTGTACGGCGGGCGTTCTCCGGATCCCTTCGCCAGGGTCCTGTGGAGAGCTTCGTCGCATGCTCTCTCCGGCACCGTGGTGATCGGTGGAGTGGGGCTGAGCGGGACGGTGTACGGCCGAACCTTCTGCCTCGCGACCAGTTCCCGCGCGGCCTTGATGGCATTCTTGGTGACTTCCGATTCGGGCCGGGGCTTCTTGCCGGTGCTCGGGTCGTAGTCGAAGGCCCGGTAGATCACGACCATCTCCAGGCCGTTCCATCGGAACGCCACCGCCGCCTCCGAGTCGTCCTCCCGGTCGCGATAGTGGACGACGGCCTGGTCCCCGAGACCGGACACCACCTTCGGCGGATCCTGCTTCTCCGCATAGGCCGTTTCCATTTCGAACGGCAGATCCGCCAGGTCGTCCTGGAACCGGTTCAGCTTGACATACAGATTGCTCCGGAAGCCGGGCCTGGTGTCACTGCCCTCCCAATAGCATCCGGAGCCGGAGTTCTGCTTCTCGACCACGAGCTCACGAGCGGTCTCGGCGGAGAGTGCGCATACGTCGAACTTGATGTCGCCCGCCGGTACCCGATCGGCGACCGCCTTGGGAACGGCCAGGTTCGCGTCCAGCAAAGTGAACGTTCCCTTCTGCCCGTCGTCCCCTGACACGCGGACGGCGCCGATCACCATTGCGGCCGCCGCCAAGACCACGGCTCCGCCGACGGCCACATGCTTCCTGCTCCGCGACACACGCACCCCCGCGCTCGGATGATCGCTGTCACGTGTGACTCCCGACCGCGCGTAAAGGTTCGCGTTCCAATAACCCTCGCCCGTCCACTCGCCCGGGGTCAGGGCTTGGTGGTCCCCAGCGTCGACGCGTCGCCTGCCTGTCCGCCCACGATGGGCCTGTGGTCCCCACTCGCCGTCGCGGACGCGGCGGTGGGAACCGTCACGACAAGGCCGGCGGCCAAAGCCACGGCAGCCGACACACCAACAATACGGCGCATTGCGAAACCCATCTATTCAGCATTTCCCACGGACAGCGACGAGATTAGCCCGAGGCCGCCTGATCAATGCCTGATCCATGTCTGATCCGCGCCTGATCCGCGCCTGAAGGGGCCGGCGTAATCGGGTTGCTCCGGGTTCGGGCCCGGGGTTCCCGGCCGGGTCAGTACGCTCGAAGCCACGATGCCGGATGAACTGTTGACGATCGGCGAGCTGGCGGACCGCACCGGGGCCGCCGCGTCCGCCCTGCGGTACTGGGAAGAGGTCGGCCTGCTCCCCCGGCCGGTCAGGGTCTCCGGCCGGCGGCGGTATCCACCGTCGGCGGTCGAGCTGGTCGGCGCGATCATGCTGCTCCGGGACGTCGGCTTCACGCTGCGCGATCTCAAGACGTTCATCGCCGCCTCCCCGCCGAAGGCCGACACGCGGCGCGGACTCCTCCAGCGCAAGCTCACCGAGCTGGACGCGTGGATCGCCCGGGCCCAGACGGCCCGGAACGCCGTCGCCCATGGGCTGGCCTGCCCGCACGAGGACATCTTCGACTGCCCGACCTTCACCGCCGGGGTCGCGGCGCACCTCGCCGGGGCCTCCCTCGAAGAGATCCACCGGCACTGACCTCCGGCGCCGCGTCGGCGCTGCCCCCTCCACCCCGCTCCCGGCATCGGACTGGACAAACGCGTAACACATAGGTTACACATCTTCCGTGGACGTCTTCGCCGCCGTGGCCGATCCGGTGCGCCGCCGCATCGTCGTGCTGCTCGGCGACGGCCCGCTGACGGCGGGGGCGCTGGCCGCCGCGTTCCCGGACATCAGCCGTCCCGCGGTGAGCCGCCACCTGCGGGTCCTGCGCGAGGCGGGGCTGGTCGCGGCCGAGACGGTGGGGCGCGAGCGGTACTACCGGGCCGACCACGGGGCGCTGCGGGAGATCGACCGGTGGCTGTCAACGGTCCGCAGGCAGGCATGGGATCAGCGCCTCGACGCCCTGGGGACGGAGATCCACCGCACGCGCCGCGACCGTCCGGCGGCGGCGGCGGAACAACGAGCGGACGGCGAGGAACCACCCGAGCAATCGAGGAGCGCAGGATGAAACCCACACCCACCGGACGGCTGTTCGGCACCGCGACCGGCACCGACCTGCGGATGACGCGCCAGTACAAGGCGACGATCGACGACGTCTGGGCGAGCATCACCGAGCCGGAGCGGACGGCGAGGTGGTTCGGGCACTGGAGCGGCGAGGGCAGGCCGGGCGCCACGGTTCGGCTGAAGCTGACGCAGGAGGACGGCCAGCCCGAGAGCGACATGACGATCATCGCCTGCGAGCCGCCCCACCGGTTGGAGGTCGAGACCGTCGACGAGTACGGGCGCTGGCACCTGGAGGCACGCCTGGACGAGTCCGCCGGCGTGACGACGCTGACCTTCCTGCACCACCTCGACCCCGACACCGAGGTCAGCACGACGGGCCCGGGCTGGGAGTACTACCTCGACCTCCTCACCGCCGCCATCGAGGGCGGCCCCAAACCAGACTTCGACGACTACTACCCCGCGCAGGTGGAGTACTACGAGAACCTCACCACCGGCTGAACCTGATGAGCGGAAAAGAAATGGTGCGAGGTCTGCAAGAAAGAGCGGCCCGCGCACTTCCGGCAGAACAAGTCCGGGACCTCGGCGGATGGTGGCTGCGCCATGCCCCCGACTGTTCCTGGTGGGTGGGGACCGTCCTTCCCCACGGCGAAGCCAGCCCTGGCGAATTGGTGCGCAGGGTCGTCCAGGCAGAGGATTTCTACACCGCGCGAGGCGCGGATGCCCGGTTCCAGGTCACTCCGGGCGCGTGCCCGGAAGGGCTCGACGCCGTCCTGGAGGAGCGCGGCTACCGGCGGCGGAGCCCGGTGTCGTTGCAGGTGGCGCCGACCGGGCGGATTCTGGAGCGGACACCGGGATCGCCGCGGGTCAGGGTGGACGATCATCCGGCGCCCGCGTGGTTCGACGCGTGGCACGCCGTACACGGCGGCGACCCGCGCTCCGAACGGAACATGCTCGCCCGGGTGAAAGGGCCGTCCGCCTATGTGCGCGCGATGATCGGGGACGATGTCGTCGCGGTCGGCCGCGCGGTCGCCGACGCCGGTTGGACGGGAGTGTTCAGCATGGCCACCATTCCCGCGGCACGCGGAAAAGGCGCCGCGCGCGCCGTGCTCGCCGCGCTGGCGGGCTGGGCCGAATCCCAGGATTCCGCCCACATGTACCTTCAGGTAGAGCGCGACAACGGCCCGGCCCTCCGGCTCTACGAACGGTCGGGATTCAGCGAGGTCAGCGCCTATTACTACCGCACCGCTACGGAGTCCGGCCGGTGATGCCGACCACGCGGTCGAGCAGCGGGGCGTCGGCGGGGACGTCGACGGCGGGGCCCCACAGGGAGGGGACGGGGGCGTTCGGGACGAACACCGCCACGTGTTCGTAGCAGTGCCGCACCGCCTCCTCGGGCATGTCGGCGGGACGGCCGACGGCCTTCGCGATGTCCCAGCCGTGCACCACGAGCTCGGTCAGCACGATCTTGCCCCACACCTCGTTCGCCAGTTCCACGCCCGCGGTCTCGGTGCTGCCCTGCCAGGCCGCCGGGTCGTCCCAGGCCGTGCCGAGGGCACGCAGGTGCTCGACGACGCCGTCCCGCCAGCCGGCGCCGAGGTTCGCCGCGGCGGGCTCACGGTCGGGGGCCTCGCCGGGCTTTCCCAGCGCGAGCGCCGCGAACCCCTCCGCCACCAGGTCGACGTGGTCGATCAGGTCACCGAGGCTGTAGCCGGCGCAGGCGGTGGCGCTGGACAGCTGGGCGTCATCGACGCCCGCCACGAGCTCGATCATGCGATGGCAGGGGGGCTTCAGGTCGATCATCGGGCCCTCTTCTCTCGTCGGTTCTCGTACCGGCCTTGACACGGCCTCGCCTATACCGACAAACGCGGCGGCCGAGATTCATCGGCCGAGGCTCGGCGGCGTGGTGAGGTTCCGCGAAGCGGCGTGGTCAGAGGTCTCTCATGAAGCGGGCCGCGCGGGCGCGGACGTCGCCGTATCCGAGGCGGGTGTAGAAGGCGTGGGCGGCGACGCGGTGCCGGGAGCTGTTGATCTCCATGTCGCGGCATCCCATCTCCCGGGCGCTGCGCTCGGCCGCGTCGAGCAGGGCGCGGCCGATGCCCCGGCCGCGGAAGGCGTCGTCCACCACCAGGGCCACGAGGCGGCCACGGCGGGCGGCGTGATCCAGCATCAGCAGGGCGTGCAGGGCCACAACGCCCGCCACGGCGCCGTCCACCGTGGCCACCAGCAGGACGCTGTTCGGCTCGTCGAGCCAGTGCCGCACCCTGGTCTCGACGTCGTCGGCGTCGGCCGGGTAGCCGAGCTGGTCGAGCAGGACGGTGATGCCGGGCGAGTCGGCCGCCACGGCCGGTCTGATCGCGAACGCCATGGCATCAGCCTGGACGACCACCGGGCGCGGGCGCGATGTCTGGGATCTGCAAAGGGTGGCGTCCGCCACAAGAAAGACGGAGGCGGCGGGCAGGGGGTTCACTCTCGGCAACACGAGTGAGAGGAATCCTTAACATGCCGGAAACCCCTGGTTCTGAGTTCTGGAAGGACCTCAAGCCGATCGAGAACTCGCAGAAGCCGGACGCCCTGCCGGAGGTGTACCTGTCCAAGGTCGCCACCGACGACGACCGGTACTACGTGCCGTTCACCGAGACGGTCGGGTCCCGCCCCCTGTGGATCAACGTGAAGGACAACACGTGGTCCGACATCCTGCGGTCCAAGGAGGCCGGGCTCGTCAACCGGCACTACCACCCGCACGAGGTGTTCGCCTACACGATCTCCGGCAAGTGGGGCTACCTGGAGCGGCCCTGGACGGCCACCGCCGGCGACTTCATCTACGAGGCGCCCGGCGAGGGCCACACGCTCGTCGCCTACGAGCACGAGGAGCCGATGAAGACGCTGTTCATCGTCAAGGGCCCGCTCGTCTGGCTGGACGAGAACGGCGACCCCGAGGGCTTCTTCGACGTGCACGACTACATCGACATGTGCCGCAAGCACTACGACAAGGTCGGCCTGGGCGCGGACTACGTCAACTCGCTGTTCCGCTGAACCATGACGACCCTGCTCAAACGGGCCGCTCCGCCCGTCTCCCCCGACCGGTACGAGAACCGGCTGCTGGCCGTGCTGTTCCTGGCCTTCGGCTTCGTGTTCTTCGACCGGCAGGCGCTGGCCTTCCTCGCCCCCTACATGGACGACGACTTCGGGCTGTCGAACTCGCAGCTCGGCGTCCTGTCCGGGGTGCTCGCGCTGACGTGGGCGCTGTCGGGGATGTTCGCCGGGAGCCTGTCGGACCGGCTGGGACGGCGCAAGCCCATCCTCATCGTCGCCGTCCTGCTGTTCTCGGTGTTCTCGTCGGCGTCCGGGCTGATGACCGGGTTCCTCGGCCTGCTCGCCGCCCGCGCGCTGATGGGCACGGCGGAGGGCGCGGTGCTGCCGATGTCGCAGTCGCTGATGGTGGAGGCGTCCCGGGAGTCGCGGCGCGGGCTGAACATGGGGCTTCTGCAGGGGTCGTCGGCGGGGCTGCTCGGCGGGATCGTCGCCCCGGTCGTCGTGGTGTGGCTCGCGGACACCTTCGGCTGGCGGACGGCGTTCTTCGTCACGATCGTCCCCGGGCTGATCATCGCGGGGCTGATCGCGAAGCTCGTCCTGGAACGGCCGCCGGTCGCGCGGCGGGAGGACGCGGAGCCGGTTGACGCCGAGCCGGTTGACGCGGAGCCGGTGAAGGCGCCGAAGGTCCCGGTCAGGGAGGTGCTGCGGCTGCGCAACGTCGTGATCTGCATGCTGATCGCGCCCTGCTACCTGACCTGGTTCGTCACGCTGATCACGTTCACGCCCAAGTACCTCACCGACGAAAAGGGCTGGGGCTCCGGGACGATGAGCGCCGTCATGACCTGCCTGGGCGTGGCATGGGTGCTCTGGGGGTTCGCGACGCCGGGGATCTCGGACCGGATCGGGCGGCGCAAGGCGCTGACCGGTTTCACCGTGCTCGCGGTGTTCTGCCCGATCGCGGTCGTGTACGTGGAGAGCCCGCTGCTGCTCGGCACCCTGATGATCCTCACCTACACCGGCCTCGGCTGCTTCACGCTGTTCATGGCGACGATCCCGGCCGAGACGGTGCCGCGCGCCGCGCTCGCCACCGCGCTCGGCGTGATCATGGGCGTGGGCGAGCTGGCCGGCGGGTTCCTCGGGCCGCTCGTCGCGGGACGCGCGTCCGACATCTGGGGTTTGCAGGCCGCGATGTTCATCGCGGCCGGCGGCGCGGCGATCGTCGTGGCGCTATCGTTCGGGCTCCGCGAGACGGCCCCCGCCGTCCTGCGGCGGAGAGGGGTGCGGGCGTGAGAGCGGCTGTCTGGTACGGGGCGCGGGACGTCCGCGTCGAGGACGTGGCGCGGCGCGCCCCGGGGCGCGGTGAGGTCGCGGTCACCGTCGCGTACTGCGGGATCTGCGGCAGTGACCTGCACGAATACGCGGACGGTCCGCACGCGATCCCGGTCGGGGAGCCGCATCCGGAGTCGGGCCGGGCCGCGCCGCTGACGCTCGGGCACGAGTTCAGCGGGACGGTCGCCGAGGTCGGGCCCGGCGTGACCGGGTTCCGTCCGGGCGACCGGGTCGCGGTCGAGCCGCACTACCGCTGCGGCACGTGCGCCCGCTGCCTCGCGGGCGAGTACAACCTGTGCCGCCATTTCGGGTTCGCCGGGCTGATGGGCGACGGCGGGCTCGCCGAACGCGCCGTCCTGCCGTCGTACATGCTGCACCGGCTGCCGGACGGCGTCTCGCTGAAGCAGGCCGCCGTGTTCGAGCCGGCGGCGGTCGCGTTGCACGGGGTGCGACGGTCCGGGCTCCGGGACGGGGAGACGGTCGCGGTCGTCGGGCTCGGGCCGATCGGGCTGCTCGTCGTGCAGCTGGCCGTCCGGTACGGGGCGGGACGGGTGATCGCGTGCGACCCGTCGCCGAGCCGCCGCGCCCTGGCGTGCCACCTGGGCGCTGCCGAGGCCGTGGACGCCGGGGAGCTGCCGCCCGGGGCCGCCGACCTGGCGTTCGAGGCCGTCGGCGCCGAGCGGACGCTGCGCGACAGCCTGGACGCGACCCGTCGTGGGGGCCGGGTCGTGCTGCTCGGGCTCGGCGGCATCCTCTCCGTGGACGCGTTCGCCCTGGTCAACAACGAGCAGTCGATCATCGGGTCGGTCGGATACCGGGACTGCCATCCCGAGCTGATCCGGCTCGCCGCCGAGGAGGGCATGGACTTCACGTCCATCGTCACCTCGGTCGTCCCGCTGGCGGAGGTCGTCCGCGACGGGTTCGAGACGCTGATGAACACCATGGAGGAGATCAAGGTGCTGGTGCGGCCATGAGCGAGGGGTTCGCGGCGGGGATCGGCGGTTTCGCCGCCGAGGCCGAGGGCTTCGCGGCGGGCCTGTTCGGCGGGCGGCGCGTGTTCGTCACCGGCGGCACGTCCGGGATCGGGTCCGCGACCTCGGTGCTGTTCGCCGACCTCGGCGCCGAGGTCATCGCGCTCGGCCTGCGCCCCGCCGACGCCGGGGAGCTGCCGGACCATCCCGGCGTCCGCGTGGTGGAGCACGACGTGCTGGACGGCGGCGGCCTCACCGAGCTGATCGCGGACGCGGGCCCGCTGGACGCCCTGGTGAACTGCGCCGGCGTCAGCCACGACAGGGACGAGTACGACCTCGAACTGTGGCGCCGCGTCCTGGAGGTCAACCTGACCGCGACGATGGTGGCGTGCCAGGCCGCCCGTCCCGGCCTCTCCCCCGTCAACGGCGCGATCGTGAACATGTCGTCGATGTTCGCCTACTCCGGCAGCCGCGACCGGCCCGCCTACAGCGCGAGCAAGGGCGGGATCTCGCAGCTCACACGGTCGCTGGCGGCCGAGTACGCCGCCGACGGCGTCCGGGTGAACGCGGTCGCGCCCGGGTTCGTGATCACGCCGCTGGCCCGTGGGCTGCTGGACGACCCGCCCGCCGCCGAGGCCGTCCGGGCCCGGATCCCCGCCGGACGCTACGGCCGGCCGAGGGAGATCGCCGCCGCGGTGGCGTTCCTGTGCTCGCCCGCCGCGTCCTACATCACCGGCGCGATCCTTCCGGTGGACGGAGGTTATCTGGCGGTATGACGCCCATCACCGCATAGTCTCTGACCAGGCGGAGGACCAGCCGACCCGGGGAGGAGCGGACCATGCCGGCACCAGCCCAGATGATCTCCGAGGCCAGCACGGAGGACGTCGACCCGCGCGAGCGCATCGAGTTCTGGGAGGACTACAACCGCAGGGCGCTGGTCGGGCTCGCCTGCTCCTCCTACTCCGAGCGGGGGCTGCTCGCCCGGCAGGCCAACTTCCGGCTCGGGGACGTCCGGCTGGCCGAGATCAGCGGGAACGCGCACGCCGTCGAACGCACCCCGCAGGTCGCGCGGTCGACGCCGAAGGACTCGGTGTTCGCGACGCTGCTGCTCAAGGGCGAGGCGGTGTTCCTGCACGAGAACGGCTGCCTCGCCGCCACCGCCGGTGACCTCGTCGTCTACGACACGCGCCGCCCGTACCTGTTCGGGTTCTCCTCGTCGATGCGGCAGTTCCTCGTCGACATCCCGCGTGACCGGTTCGTCGAGGAGTGCATGGCGGGCGGCGTCCAGGGCCCGATGCTGTTCGGGCGCGGGACGGCCCGCGAGGGCGAGCTGGTCGTGGCGCTGCGGTCCGTCCTGGAGAATCCGGGCGCGGCGGGGCCGGAGAGCGCGCGCGGCACCGTCCTCGACCTGATCCGGCTGCTGGCCACCGAGCGCTCCGGCGGACGCGCCGCGCCCGCCGCCTACCAGACGCAGCTCATCGTCGCCGAGGACTACATCGACCGGCATCTGCACGACGCCTGCCTGACGCCCGGCCAGGTCGCGGGGGTGATGGGCGTGTCCGTCCGGCATCTCGGCCGGATCTTCGAATCGGCGGGGACGACGCCGTCCCGGCACATCCTCGAACGCCGCCTCCAGCGCGCCCACGACGACCTCACCGCCCCCGGCGCCGCGGGCACCACCATCGCCGACATCGCCTACCGCTGGGGCTTCTCCAGCCAGGCCCATTTCGCCCGCCATTTCCGCGCCCGCTTCGGCCGCACCCCGACCGAGACCCGCGCCACCCCCCGCTGACCGGGTCGGATCAGCGGCCTTGGAAGTCCGGTGGACGGTTCTCTAAAAAGGCGGTTATCCCTTCTTTCGCGTCCTCGGTGCGGGCCAACCCGACCAGTTCGGACAGCAGGTAGGCGACCTGGTCCTCCAGCGGGCGGCCCTCGGTCGCGAAGAACGCGTCGCGGCCGCGGCGCAGGCTCAGCGGGCTCTTGGACGCGATCACCCCGGCCAGCTCGTCCACCCGGGCGTCCAGGTCGGCGCGTGGGACGACCTCGGTGACCAGGCCGATGTCGCGGGCCTCGGCGGCGGTGACGCGGGCGCCGGTGTAGTACAGCTTGAACGCGTGCTTCGGCGCGACGTTCCGGTTGACGATCGCCATGATCATCATGGGCCAGAGGCCGACGTTCACCTCGGGGGTGGCGAGCTTGACGTCGTCGGCCGCGATCACCAGGTCGCAGGCGGCGGCGAGGCCCAGACCGCCCGCGACGGCGTGCCCGGCGAGCCGGGCGATGATCGGCTTGCCGAGCCTGGGGAAGGCCGTGAACAGGCGGAACGGCGCGCTGTCGCGGATCTCGTCCACGTCCAGGCCGGTCCGGCCGAGGCCGCCGAGGTCGGCTCCGGCGCAGAACGCCCGGTCGCCCGCGCCCGTCAGGACGATCACCCGCACGGCGTCGTCCCGCTTGGCCCGCTCGAACGCGTCCAGCAGCTCGCCGATCATCTGGTCGTTGAGCGCGTTGCGGGCCTCGGGCCTGTTCAGCGTGATCCGGGCGATCCCGCCGTCGACCGAGTAGAGCGTCCTCGCGTCCATTCCCGGCCCGGGGGTTACAGCCGCTCGATGATCGTGGCGTTGGCCTGGCCGCCGCCCTCGCACATGGTCTGGAGGCCGTAGCGCCCGCCGGTGCGCTCCAGCTCGTGCAGCAGCTTGGTCATCAGGACGCCGCCGGTGGCGCCGAGCGGGTGGCCGAGCGCGATGGCGCCGCCGTTGGGGTTGGTCTTCTCCAGGGACGCGCCGGTGTCGTGCGCCCACGCCATCGGGACCGGCGCGAACGCCTCGTTGACCTCGAAGACGTCGATGTCGCCGATCTTCAGCCCGGCCCGGTCGAGGGCCTTCTCCGTCGCGGGGATGGGGCCGGTCAGCATGTAGACGGGGTCGGAGCCGCACACGGCGAGGGTGTGGACGCGGGCGCGCGGGGTGAGGTTGTGCCGCTTGACGGCCTCCTCGGACGCGATCAGCAGCGCGGCCGAGCCGATCGAGATCTGCGAGGCCAGGGCGGCGGTGATCCGGCCGCCGTCGCGCAGCACCTTCAGGCCCGCCATCTTCTCCAGGCTGGCGTCGGGGCGGGCGCCCTCGTCCTGCGTGACGCCGGCGATGGGCGCGATCTCCCGGTCGAAGTAGCCCGCCTCGATCGCCTTGACGGCGCGGCGGTGGCTCTCCAGCGCGTACTTCTCCAGGTCCTCGCGGCTGTGGCCCCACTTCTCCGCCATCAGCTCGGCGCCGCGGAACTGGGAGATCTCCTGCATGCCGTACCGCTCGATCCAGCCCTCGCCGAACGGGAACGGCATGCCCTTCTCCAGGGCCATGGCGACGGACGAGCCCATCGGGACGATCGCCATCTGCTCGACACCGGCCGCGACGACGAGGTCCTGCGTGCCGGACAGCACGCCCTGGGCGGCGAAGTGGATCGCCTGCTGGGACGACCCGCACTGCCGGTCGATGGTCACTCCGGGAACGGACTCCGGCAGCCCGGCCGACAGCCAGGCGGTGCGCGCGATGTCGACCGACTGCGGGCCGACCTGCATGACACAGCCCATGATCACGTCCTCGACCGCGGACGGGTCGACGCCGGTGCGGTTGACGAGCTCCTTGAGCACGTGGGCCGCGAGGTCGGCGGGATGGACGTCCTTCAGGCCGCCCTTCTTGGTGCCGACGGGGGTACGGACCGCGCCGACGATGTACGCCTCGGCCACTGCGCCTCCAAACTCCGGGGTTCCGTCCCGAAACCGAGCGAGATTCGGTTAGTAGGTATGAGGTTACATCGCCGGGCGCCCCATGCGATATGAAGCACGACACGCCACGGCCACGACACGCTAGGTCGCGCTTCCGGCGGGCTTCGCCTCGGGGCGCAGGACCTCGCCGTCCGCGTCGTCGCCGAGCGACGCCTCCGCGAGCTTGCGCAGGACGTCGGTCAGCTCGGGATGGTCCTCGGGCGACCATCCGTCCAGGTGGCGGGTCAGGCCCGCGCGGCGGACGTCGAAGAGCCGCTCGGCGACGGCCCGTCCGGAACCGGTGATGGTGAGCGTCCCTTCGGCGCGCCGGACGTAGCCGGACTCCACGAGCCGGTCGACGAAAGGGCGGCCGTGCTCGACGGTGACGCCCGCGCGTTCCGCGAGATCCTCGCCGGTGACCGTTCCGTCCTTGGCGATCCGGCACAGGGCCCAGACGCTGCCCGCGGGCAGCGCGACACCCGAGAGCGAACCCAGCCGGTCGTACATTTCGAGGGCCTTCGGGTCTTTCCGCATGAGCTCGCTCAGCGCGCGCTCGATCTCGTGCCTGGACGACCTGACGGTCGGCGCCGCGCCGAAGCCTTCGCCGTAGTCGCGCGTCTGCGAGGTGGCCCGCAGCGGTACCTCGCGCAAAAACCACGTCAGGACGCACCCGACGAGCGCTACTGGAACGGCCCACAGGAACACCGAATCGATCGACTCCGCGTAGGCGTGCAGGACGCCGTCCTTCACCTCGGCCGGATACCTGTCGAGCAGCGCGGGGTTCCCCTGGACGGCGGACGCGTCGAACCCCGGCGGCAGCACCCGCGCCAGATCCTCGATATGGCGGGCGAGCTGGTTGCTGAACACGGATCCGAACACCGCGACGCCGAACGACCCGCCGATCTGCCGGAAGAACGTGACACCGGACGTCGCCGCGCCGAGGTCCTCGTACGAAACGGCGTTCTGGACGGCGATCACCAGCACCTGCAACACCAGCCCCAGCCCGAAGCCGAGCAGCGCGAACCGCTGGCTCATCGACAGGACGGACGTGTCCTCGCTCAGCCCCGAGCACAGATACAGGGCCAGCGCGATCAGCGGCGTCCCGGCCACCGGAAAGATCTTGTAGCGGCCGAAATGGCTGATCAGCTGCCCGGAGCCGATCGAGGCGACCAGCATCCCGAGCATCATCGGCAGCAGGTGCACGCCGGACAGCGTCGGCGACACGCCGTGCACGACCTGGAGGAAGATCGGCAGGAACGTCAGCGCGCCGAACATCGCGAAGCCGACCGCGAAGCTGATCGCCGCGCCCAGCGAGAACACCGGGTTCGCCAGCAGCCGCGGCGGCATGATCGGCTCGGCGGCGCGCCGCTCCACCAGCAGCCACACCACGATCAGCGCGACCGACCCGGCGGCGAGCCCGACGATCGGCGCGGACAGCCAGTCGTAGGTCGTGCCGCCCCACGTCGTCACCAGGACGAGCCCGACCGCCCAGCCGACGATCAGCAGCGTCCCGAGGTAGTCGATGCGGTGCCGCTCGCGCTCGCCCGCCGTGCGCAGCACCGCCGCGATCACCAGCAGCGCGACGATCCCGATCGGCACGTTGATGTAGAACACCCAGCGCCACGTCAGGTTGTCGACGAACCAGCCGCCGAGCAGCGGCCCGCACACGCTGGCCACGCCGAACACCGCGCCGAACAGCCCCTGGTAGCGGCCGCGTTCGCGGGGCGGCACCACGTCGCCGACGATCGCGACGACGAGCACCATCAGCCCGCCGCCGCCGAGGCCCTGGAGGGCCCGGAAGACGATCAGCTCCGTCATGTCCCGTGCGAGCCCGCACAGCGCCGACCCGACCAGGAAGATGACGATGGACGACTGGAACAGCCGCTTGCGGCCGTACTGGTCGCCGAGCTTGCCCCACAGCGGCGTCGACGCGGTCGCGGCGAGCAGGTACGCCGTCACGACCCACGACAGGTGGTTCAGCCCGCCGAGGTCGCTGACGATCGTCGGCAGCGCCGTGGACACGATCGTCTGGTCCAGCGCGGCCAGCAGCATGGCGAGCATGAGCGCGCCGAGGATGACGTACAGGTCCCTGCCCTTGGGCATGGCCCGCTCGTCCACCCCCGGCGCCGCCCCTGCCGCCATCCCATCGCCCTCCCCGAACGACCGGGAGAGGGTGTACCCACGAGCCCGAAAGGATCACCGGGCGGGGGCGCGGAGTCAGCCGAGGAGGTCGCGGGCCGTCTTGGCGGCACCGAGTCCGGCGGCGGCTCCGGCGATGCCCACGGCCCCGGCGGTGGCCCACAGCGGGAGACCGGGACGGGTCTTGGCGGCGCTCAGCACGTCGAGGGCGTCGACGGCGAGGCCGAGCCGCGTCCACAGCCTGCGCCCCGAGTCGTCGCCGCTGAGCAGGTAACCGGCGCCGAGGGCGACCTCCCGGGCGCCGAACGCCCGGACGAGGTAGTCACGGCCAGCGTCGGCACCAGAGCCCATGCCCATGACCCGCGCGGTCAGCCCCGGGACGGCCAGCGCCGCCAGGCCGACGGCGATCCGGCCGCGCGCGAGGTTGGTCATCAGGCCGTCGAGCCCGTCCGCGCCGCCGGGTTCGCCCCTGTCGTCTGTTTCCTTCACATCTGCCACAAGTGGAGATTATCCGGGCCCGCCCGCGCCGCCGAGACCCGGGTAACCCCGTCCTTACACGTCTATCGTTCTAGGAGGCGGCTCTCCCCCGGACGGAAGGTGACCATGGAAGGCATCCTCGCCCTCGTCGTCGTGTCACTCCTCGCCATGTACTGCGTGCGCTGGGCCGCGGTGCGACTCCGGCTGCCGATGCCCACCAGGATGGCGGTGCTCACCGTGTTCGTCCTGGTGGTGCTGACGTTGTACGGCGACCAGCTGCGCACCTGAGTGCACACTCAACGAATTGTGACCGGCGCGACCCGAACTTACCGTCCCGGCAGAGAGTCATAACTGGCGAATCCGGCCTCACGCCCGTTCGCCGTCCGCTGGGCGGGGACGGTACCCCGTCCAGCGAGACCGGACCGAGCGAGGGAGTGCACCAGTGCCGCTGCCGCATCCCGCGACCGCGACCCAGGGGAACGGCGGCGCGATCGCCCCGCATCTGAGACGGCTGCTGGAGTTCGTCGAGCCCGCCCAGGACGACGTGTGCCTGGACGTCGCGCGCGGCCAGGGCCCGATGCCCGCCGCGCTCGGCCCGCAGGTGCGCCACCTGACCGCCGTGGACGCGATGCCCGCGCCCGCCGACACCGCGCCCGGCACGTCGCGGCGGATGGCGACGGTCGAGTTCGGCACCGGTCCGGTCCGCATCACCGACGGCGACTCGCCGCCCGCGGCCGCCACCACCCGCGAGGACCCGCGACCCCGTCCGGTCGACCCGGACCGTCCCACGATCAAGGCGGACGCCACCGCGCTGCCGTACAGGGACAATACGTTCTCCCTGGTCACGGCCCGGTTCTCGCTCTACAACCTGGGCGATCCCGATCATGTGCTGCGCGAGCTGCTGCGGGTGTGCCGCCCCGGCGGACGGGTGATCATCGCCGATCTGGTCCGCGGCAACCTCGCCGGGCCCGACCGGGACCGGATCGAGCGGCTCCGCGACCCCGACCATCCCGGCACCCCGTCCATCGCCCGGCTCACCGAGATGATCACCTCGGCGGGCGGCAGCATCCGCCGCCTCGACGTGTTCACCGTGGAACGCCCGGTGGAGCCGTGGCTCGCGGGGGCGTGCGACGACGCGACCGCCGAACGCATCCGCAAGGCCCTCGTCGCCGAGGTGGACGGCGGGCCCCGCACCGGCGCGAAACCCCGCATCATCGGCGGCGAGCTGTGGTTCACCCAGTCGTGGGCGCACGTCGCCGCCGAACCGATCCCCTGACCCGCCCAGGGCCGCTCAGGGGACGAGAACGGCCGCGCCGGTGAAGCGGTCCCCGGCCAGGTCGGCGAGGGCGCGGTCGGCGTCGTCCAGCGCGTAGGCGTGGGTCGTGACGGCGACGTCCAGGCGGGCGGCCAGCGTCAGGAACTCCTCGCCGTCCGCCCGCGTGTTCGCCGTCACCGACCTGACCTGCCGCTCCTGGAACAGATACCGCTGGTAGCCGAGGGACGGCACGTCGCTCAGATGGATGCCCGCGATGGCGCACGTCCCGCCGCGGTCGAGACGTTCCAGCGCCGCCGGGACGAGCTCCCCCGCCGGCGCGAAGATGATCGCCGAATCGAGCGGGGCGGGCGCGGCGTCGAACGAGTCGCCCGCCCAGGACGCGCCGAGCTCGCGGGCCAGCTCCCGGGCGGCGGGGCTGCGGGTGAAGACGTGCACGTCGGCGCCTTCGGCGATCGCGATCTGCGCGGCGAGGTGGGCGGACCCGCCGAACCCCCAGATGCCGAGCCGCCCGCCCGGCGGGACGTCGGCGCGGCGCAGCGCCCGGTAGCCGATGATGCCCGCGCACAGCAGCGGCGCCGCGCGGACGTCGTCCAGCTCCGCCGGCAGCGCGTACGCGTAGGCGTCGACGGCCAGGGCGTACTCGGCGTAGCCGCCGTGCGCGTCCCACCCGGTGTAGACCGACGACGGGCACAGGTTCTCGGCTCCCCGGCGGCAGAACCGGCACGCGCCGCACGTCCCGCGCAGCCACGCCACGCCGACGCGGTCTCCGGCACCGTGCAGGGACCCCGCACCGGCGGAGACGACCTCACCGACGATCTCGTGGCCGGGTGTCACGCCCGGCAGGTGGACGGGCAGGTCGCCCTCGGCGACGTGCAGGTCCGTCCGGCAGACGCCGCAGGCCAGCACGCGCACCAGCAGCTCTCCCCGGCCGGGGGCGGCACGTCGCGGTCGGCGCGGCGCAGCGGGCCCGATGAGATCGGAGCCGGGGTCTCGACCGTCCACGCGCGCATGACGCGGGCGTCAGGGCGCCAGCGGGAGCTCGAACCAGACGGCCTTCCCGTCGGACGTCGGCCGGGCGCCCCAGCGGGTCGCGAGCTGGTCGACGAGGTAGAGGCCGCGCCCGCCCTCGTCGGTCTCGCCGGCGCTGCGGATGCGCGGCAGCCGCATGTCGGAGTCGAACACCTCGACCCAGATCGCGTCCGCGCCGCGGCGCAGGCGAAGCCGGAACTCCTTGGTCGCGGGCTCGCGGCGGCCGAGTTCGGCGCCGGGGTCGGCGCTCAGGTTCCAGTCGTCCTCGTCGAACGCGCCGCCGTCGAACGAGCGTCCGTCGAAGTGACCGGTGTCGAAGGACCCGCCCTCGAACGGGTCGGCGTCGAGCGTGCCCGTGCCGAAGCCGGTGTTGAACTGGACGGGCGGCGGCGCGCCGAGCGGCTCCCCGCCGCGTCCCGGCTGCCCGGCCGGGACCGGGACGACCATCTCGCGGCGCGGCGCCGGAGTGGCGGTCGCGTGCAGGACGACGTTCGTGACGACCTCGGAGACGAGCAGGCACGCGAGTTCGGACTGCTCGTCGAGCATCCCCCAGGACGCGAACGTGTCGGCGGCCATCCGGCGCGCCTCCGACACCATGATCGGCTCGGCGGTGAAGGTGCGGTCCTCGACGGCGAGCTCGTCGCCGGCGGTGCGGATCACGACGATCGCGACGTCGTCGGCGATGTCGCCGGGGACGGCGTCGTAGGCGGCGTTCGCGATCGTCTCGACACCGCCGCGGGCGACCTTGGCGACGGCGGCGCGGACCCGCTCCCGCGACTCCTCACGGGTGTAGTAGTCGCCGTCGTCCTTGGGCCTGCGGTCGATGAGCCCGTCGGTGTAGAGGACGAGCGTCGAGCCGGGCTTCAGCTCCGCCGTCTCCTCGTTGAACAGGATCTCGCCGCCCATGCCGGGGGCGCGCAGGCCGAGCATGCCGCCCTGGCTCTCGAACGTCAGCTCGCTGACCTGGCCGTCCACGACCAGCATCGGCGGGTCGTGCCCGGCGTTGGCGAACTCCAGGACCCGCGACCACGCGTCGTACACGAAGTAGGTGCACGACACCAGCGGCGGGCGGACGAGGTCGTCGCTGTTCCAGCCGGACCGCATCCGCTCTGGCCGCGTCATCGTGCGGACCCACTCGTCCAGCTTGCGGAGGATGTCGGCGGGCGGCTTGTCGTCCTGCGCGAAGGCGCGCAGCGCGGCGCGGAGCTGACCCATCACGGCGGCGGCGCGGGCACCGCGACCTTCGACATCGCCGATGACGAGCCCGACGCGGCCCGCCGACAGCGGGATGACGTCGTACCAGTCGCCGCCGACCTGGGTCTGTATGCCGTGCCCGTGCGATTCGATCGGACGGGCCGGCTCGTACCGCCAGGCGATCTGGAGGCCGTCCAGCCGGGGCGGCCGGTCGCCGGGCAGCAAATGCTTCTGGAACGCGAGCGCGGTGTCGCGCTCCTCCTCGAACAGCAGCGCGTTGTCGACGGCGAGCGCGACGCGGCTGGCGATGGCGCCGAGCAGGTCGCGGTCGAAGCCGTCGTAGTGCGGGTCGGGCCGCTTGGACAGGTTCGACAGCGCGAGGCTCATCACGCCGAGCAGCTCGCCGCGCACCAGCAGCGGCGCGGAGATCACCGAGGTGATGCCCATGGCGTCGCCGAGCCGCTGGGACGACTCCGTCGGCGCGGAGAACCGGTGCTGGACCATGTCTTCAACGAGGACGGCGTCGCGGCGGCTCATCGCCTTCTCGCTGAAGTGCCCGGGCGGGTAGTGGACGGGCTCGCCTACCTCCGCCCACGTGCCGGGCGGCGGCTCCCAGCCGCCCGCGTGCCGCGACACGCGGCGGTAGAGCCGGTCGCCGCTGTAGAGGTCGATGAAGCAGTGGTCGGCGAACTGCGGGACGAGCGTGTCGGCGACGCGGCGCAGCGTGCTCTCCAGCTCAAGCGAGCCGGCGAGCCGTTCGCCGATGCGCTCCATCAGGCCGTAGCGGTCCTGTTCGCGCTGGTTGGAGCGCAGCGCCTCGCGCGCGAAGATGACGACGCCGTCCACGGCCCCGGACGGGTGCCGGAGCGGGACGGCGTGCGCGCGCGTGTAGACGGTGGTGCCGTCGAGGCGCAGGTTGCAGAACGTGCCCTCCCACACGCCGCCTTTGAGGACGTGCTTGGCCAGTTCGGTCGCCTGCTCGTGGTCTTCTTCGGCGATGCCCAGGGACAGGATGGAGTGGCCGATGATGTCGTCGCCGCCGAACCCGAACAGCTGGCGGGCGAAGGCGTTGCCGTAGATGACGTTGCTGAAGCGGTCGCAGACGATGACCGCCATCTCCATCTGGTTGAGGACGGTCTCGGGTGGCAGATGCGCCTCGTCAGGCGCTTCCCCCCAGTGCTTCATCTCCCCATCCCGATACCAGTAGCGAGCCCGCCGGTGACCGCTTTCTCCCGGCGCGGCCACCCGCCGCGGCCCGGCGCCATGATCACCGGGCGTCGCGGAGCGGCTGCCGCGTGTACGCCTTCCGTCGTATTGAACGACGAACCCGCCGCCGGGTAACGCCCGAAAGGCCCGCTGCTATGGAGATCTTCGGTATAGACCTTCGAGACGGCGCCCCGTACGCCCGCCCGTACGCCCGCCCGTACGCCCGCCGACACGCCTACCGGAACACCCGCCCGGACATCCGCCGGTACGCCTGGGCGCACCCCCGCCGCACGCACGCCAAGCGTGTCAGCGCCTGCTGACGAAGACGTGTTCGGCGATATCGCGCGGCAGTTCCGTCGCGGGACTGTCGGCCTCGTCGTCACTGATCACCTGCACCCCGTCATCGGTCGCCCGAAGCGTCACCTCTCGTCCCGGTTGTATCCCTATTTGCTTGAGTCTAAGCATCAGGTCGCTGTCGCTCTGCACCTGCTCGCTGATCCGCCGGATCACGGCGTCGGCGCCCGCGGGGCTGGCGATCGCGGTCATCACCGACAGCATCGCGGGGTCGGAGTCGTCGCCGTGACCGCCCAGTTCGTCAAGGCCGGGGATGGGGTTGCCGTGCGGGCAGGTGGTCGGGTTGTCGAGCAGGGAGACCAGGCGGCGCTCCACGTCCTCCGACATGACGTGCTCCCAGCGGCACGCCTCGATGTGGACGTCCTCCCAGGGCAGCCCGATCACGTTGACCAGCAGGCATTCGGCGAGCCTGTGCTTGCGCATCACGCGCGTGGCGAGGCCGCGGCCGTTCTCGGTGAGTTCGAGATGCCGGTCGCCCTCGACCCGCAGGAGCCCGTCGCGCTCCATCCGCGCGACCGTCTGGCTCACCGTCGGGCCGCTCTGAGAGAGCCGTTCCGCGATGCGCGCGCGAAGGGGGATGATCCCCTCTTCTTCGAGCTCGAAAACCGTCCGGAGGTACATCTCCGTGGTATCGATCAGGCCGTGTGAGGTCACAGCTCCCTCCTTGCGAGCACGTTTTGGTCCTCGTCCGGCCCCGCACATGGGCAACTCCCTGCGGACAGGTCGGACGGGAAAAGTGCCCAGTCTTATGATCAGGAGTCTACTTGCTCGGACCTCCCATCGCCTGGCCCGGCGAATATCCCCCTGAAGCCGGGTAGGGGGAACGCAAGATGAACGCGAAAACTTCCCAAGACGCCGAAGCCTTCCTTCCGGACACCCCGGAGGGGCGCTCCGATCTCGCCACTCTGCGCCGCACGGCGGCGGACTGCCGCGGCTGCGGCCTGTACGAGAACGCCACCCAGACCGTCTTCGGCGAGGGTTCGCCGGGCGGACGCGTCATGTTCGTCGGGGAGCAGCCCGGCGATCAGGAGGACCGCCAGGGCCGTCCGTTCGTGGGCCCGGCCGGACGCGTCCTCGACCGGGCGCTGGCCGACGCGGGGATCGAGCGCGGCGACGTCTATGTCACCAACGCCGTCAAGCACTTCAAGTTCAAGCGGCAGGAGGGCGGCGGCAAGCGGCGCATCCACGAGCCGCCGGGCGCGGCCGAGGTCCGCGCGTGCCGTCCGTGGCTGCTGGCGGAGCTCCGGCTCGTGGACCCTGACGTCGTGGTCGTGTTGGGCGCCACGGCGGGCAAGGGGCTGTTCGGCTCGTCGTTCCGCGTCACCAGGCAGCGCGGGCGCCTGCTCCCGCTCCCGGACCTGGAGACGATCGGCACCCCGGCCGCGGGGCGGAGCCTCGGCGACGAGCCGCCGGAGCGGGCCGACGTCCAGATCGTCGCGACGATCCACCCCTCCGCCGTGCTGCGCGCCGAGGACCGCGACGCGATGTACGCCGGTCTCGTGGACGACCTCAAGGTGGCGGCGTCAGCGCTCCGGTGAAGTCAGCGCTCCGGTGAGACGTCGGCGCCGCGGTGGGACGTGAGGTCTCCTGAGACGCTCTCGGCGGTGCGGGTGTCGTAGCGGAGCAGCGCCGGGACGGCGAACGCGGCCACGACCACCAGCACCGCGCACGCCAGCCCGCCGCCCACCCAGGACGCGGTCGCGCCGGTGACGCTCGCGGTCGCGCCCGCGCGGACGTCCCCGAGCCGGGGGCCGCCCGCGACGACGACGGTGAAGACGCCCTGCAGGCGGCCGCGCATCTCGTCCGGCGCGTACGTCTGGAGCATCGACTGGCGGAACACCGCCGACACCAGGTCGGCCGCCCCGCCGACGGCGAGCAGCGCGACCGCGAGCCACAGATGTCCGGTCAGCCCGGACGCGGCCACCGCCAGCCCCCAGATCACGATGGACACGACGAGCGCGATGCCCTGCTTGCGGACGCGTCCGATCCAGCCGGACGACAGCCCGCCCAGGAACGCTCCAACCGCGATCGCGGCGAACAGGTACCCGACCGCGCCCTCCCCGCCGAACCGCGTCTCGGCCACCTCGGGGAACAGGGCGCGCGGCATCGCGATCGCCATCGCGATGATGTCCACGACGAACGACATCATCAGCACCGGCTGCCCTGCCAGATAGCGCAGGCCGTCGAACACCGCCCGCACCCCCGGCGCGCCGACGACGTCGCGCAGCGGCGGCATCGCGGGCAGGCGCAGCGCCGCGTACAGCGCGACCGTGAACAGCACGGCGTCCAGCGCGTACGCCGCCCCGTAGCCCCAGCGGGCGAGGATCACGCCCGCGAACAGCGGCCCGGCCAGCCCGCCGCCCATGAGGACCGTGTAGTTGAGCGTGTTGGCCGCCGGGACGAGCGGCCCCTCGATCAGCCGGGGGATGATCGCGCTGCGGGCCGGCGAGGACACCGCGAACCCGACGGCCTGGACCGCGACCACCGCCATGATCAGCCCGAGGTTGTCGATGCCGAGTACCGCCTGGGCGAACAGCAACAGGGTGGCCGCCCACATGACGCAGGACGCGACGAACAGCAGCCTGCGCCGGTCCATGTGGTCGGCGACCGCGCCGCCCCACAGCCCGAACACGATCAGCGGGACGAGGTTGGCGACGCCGAGCGCGCCGACCCAGAACGACGACCCGGTCATGTCGTACACCTGGACGGGCACGGCCACGGCGGTGACCTGGAACCCGACGAACGACACGCCCTGCCCGATCCAGAGCCGCCGGTACGCCGGGTGCGCCAGCGGCCGGGTGTCGATCGCCAGCCCGCGCAGCCCACCGCGCAGCCCGCCGCGCCGCGCCCTCCCGGCCTTCCCCGCGGCCTTCCCCGCGGTCTTCTTCACGGCCTTCGCGCGCGGCTTGGCGGAATGGTCGGGGTCGGTGTCCGCCGCCTGGGGAGGTTCCGGGGTGTCAGGAGTGTGGGTGGGGGTTGGCTGCTGTTCCGGTGTCACGGAGACAGTCTCTCCCTCACCCACTCCCCCTGCTCGTCCCGGGTCGGCCGCCGGTAGCGGATGCGGTCGTGGAGGCGGTCTCGGCGGCCCTGCCAGAACTCGATCGACTCAGGGACGAGGCGGTAGCCGCCCCAGAAGTCCGGCAGCGGGATGTCCCCGGCCCCGTCCTCCCGCTCCTCCGGCCAGCGATCGGAAAGTTCGGCGAAGCGCCGCTCCAGGACGTCGCGTCCGGGGATGACGCCCGACTGCCGCTCGCTGGCCCACGCGCCGAGCCGCGAACCGTACGGCCGCGTCCGGAAATAGGCGGCCGACTCGTCCCGCGCGAGCTCGGCCACCGGCCCCGCGACGCGGACCTGCCGGTGCATCGCGTGCCACGGGAAGACCAGCGCGGCCCGCGGGTTCTCGGCGAGGTCGCGGCTCTTCAGCGACGTCAGGTTCGTGAAGAAGCGGAACCCCTGCGGGCCGTACCCCTTCAGCAGGACGGTCCGCGCGCTCGGCACGCCGTCGCCGGACGCCGTCGCGAGGATCATCGCGTTCGGTTCGTGCAGCCCGAACGCGTGCACGTCGGCGAACCAGCCGGCGAACAGCGCGAGCGGGTCGGCGGGCAGCGCCGACTCGGACAATTCGCCCCCCTCGTAGGATCTGCGGAGCCGGGCGGGGTCGGGCGTTGGGGAATCCACAGCGTCAGAGCCTCTCACCTGGGCCTTGTGCAACTCGCAGGGGCCCTGGGTACTGGACGGTAAAGCACACAGGGTTCAATGGCACGGCACCGCCTTATCAGCTGAACACTCCGCGTCCTCCACCGGCCGGGCCGATCGGCCCGGCCGTCCACGCCGCCGCGCACGGGCCGGACGGGGAGATGTTCTCTTGGAGACGAAAGGCAGGACGACACATGTCCGACTTCAAACCTGGTCTCGAGGGGGTCGTGGCCTTCGAGACCGAAATCGCCGAACCGGACAAGGAGGGCGGCGCCCTCCGTTACCGGGGCGTCGACATCGAGGATCTCGTCGGCCGCGTCTCCTTCGGTGACGCGTGGGGGCTCCTCGTCGACGACAGCTTCTCCCCCGGGCTCACCCCCGCCGAACCGCACGTCCTGCCCGTCACCTCCGGCGACGTCCGGGTGGACGTGCAGAGCGCCCTTCCCACCCTCGCCCCCGCGTACGGGATGCGGCCGCTGCTCGACATCTCCGACGAGGAGGCCCGCGCCGACCTCGCCCGGGTGTCGGTGACGGCGCTGTCGTTCGTCGCCCAGTCGGCGCGCGGCATCGGCGTCCCGATGGTCCCGCAGGGGCGGATCGACGCCGCCGAGACGATCACCGAGCGGTTCATGGTCCGCTGGCGCGGTGAGCCCGACCCCAAGCACGTCCGGGCCATCGACGCTTACTGGGTCTCCGCCGCCGAGCACGGCATGAACGCCTCCACCTTCACCTCGCGGGTGATCGCCTCCACCGGCGCCGACGTGGCGGCCTGCATCTCCGGCGCGATCGGCGCCATGTCGGGGCCGCTGCACGGCGGCGCCCCGGCCCGTGTCCTGCCGATGATCGAGAAGGTGGAGCGGATCGGCGACGCCCGCAAGGTCGTCACCGACATCCTCGACTCCGGCGACCGGCTGATGGGCTTCGGCCACCGCGTCTACCGCGCCGAGGACCCGCGCGCCCGCGTGCTGCGCCGCACCGCCAGGGAGCTGGACGCGCCGCGCTTCGAGGCCGCGAAGGCGCTGGAGGACGCCGCCCTGTCCGTGCTGCGCGAGCGCCGCCCGGACCGTCCGATCGAGACGAACGTGGAGTTCTGGGCCGCGGTCATCCTGGACTTCGCCGAGGTCCCGACCGCGATGATGCCCGCCATGTTCACCTGCGGCCGCACCGCCGGGTGGGCCGCGCACATCATGGAGCAGAAGCGCACTGGCCGCCTCGTCCGGCCGAGCGCCAGGTACACCGGTCCTGGAAGCCGTTCCATCGACGAAGTGACCGGCTCCGCCGAGGTCCTCAAGCGCCACGCCGGCTGAGGCCCCGCATCCCCCCGTCCCCCTACCAAGACCCAAGGCCCCCGGTTCCGCCGGGGGCCTTACCCGTTCCAGGCCCGTTCCGGGGCTCGTCGGAGCCGGACGCCTTTGCCATCATGGGCGCCATGGGTGAGGACCGCGACGAGCCGCTCGACGGGGACATCGGCCCGGCGGCGCCCTCACCGCGCACGGCCGAGGCGGAACCCGCCGCCGAGCTGCGGCGGTACGAGGCGGAGCGCGAGGAGCGGCGGCGCCGCACCAACGCCGTGTCGGGACGGGCCGCCGTCGCGGCCACCGCGCTCTTCCTGGCGTTCCTGATCTACGACTCGGTGGCCACGGCCATGCGGGCCCATGACCGGGGCGACGACTGGATCTACCCGCCCGCGGTGATCGCCTCCGGTTGTGCGATCGCGCTGGTGACCCTGATTGCCTGGGCCGTGCGGCGGGTGAAGTAGCCTCTCCTGAGTGACCGAAAGCGCGAATCCAGCCATTGACATTCCCGCCGATCTGAAGCCCGCGGACGGCCGTTTCGGATGCGGTCCGTCGAAGGTCCGCCCCGAGCAGCTCGCGACGCTCGCGGAGTCCGGATCGACCTACCTGGGCACCTCGCACCGGCAGAAGCCGGTGAAGTCTCTCGTCGGACGCGTCCGGCAGGGCCTGGCCGAGCTTTTCTCGCTGCCCGAGGGGTACGAGGTCGTGCTCGGCAACGGCGGCACCACCGCGTTCTGGGACGCGGCCGCGTTCGGGCTCGTCCGGCAGCGGTCGCAGCATCTGACGTTCGGTGAGTTCTCCAGCAAGTTCGCCAAGGTCACCACCGGCGCGCCGTGGCTCGGGGACCCGACCGTCATCACCGGCCCGCCCGGGACGCACCCGGAGCCGTCGGCCGAGGAGGACGTCGACGCCTACGCCCTCACCCACAACGAGACCTCGACCGGCGTCGCGATGAGGATCCGCCGCCCGGCCGGCACGACCGCGCGCGACGGGCTCGTGCTCGTCGACGCCACGTCCGGCGCGGGCGGCCTGCCCGTGGACGTGACGGAGACCGACGTCTACTACTTCGCCCCGCAGAAGTGCTTCGCCGCGGACGGCGGCCTGTGGGTGGCGCTCGCGTCCCCGGCGGCGCTGACGCGGATCGACGAGATCGCGACGTCCGACCGGTACATCCCCGAGTTCCTCAACCTGAAGACGGCCGTCGACAACTCCGCCAAGGACCAGACGTACAACACCCCGGCCGTGGCCACGCTGCTGCTGTTGGCCGAGCAGATCGAGTGGATGAACGGCCAGGGCGGCCTGGAGTGGACGACGTCCCGCACGGCCGACTCGTCGCAGCGGCTCTACACATGGGCGGAGAAGACGTCGTACACGACGCCGTTCGTCGTCGACCCGGCGCAGCGTTCGCAGGTGGTCGGGACGATCGACTTCAACGACGACGTGGACGCGGCGACCGTCGCCAAGGCGCTGCGGGCCAACGGGATCGTGGACACCGAGCCGTACCGCAAGCTGGGCCGCAACCAGCTCCGCATCGGCATGTTCCCGGCGATCGACCCGGACGACGTCGAGGCGCTGACCGCCTGCGTCGACTACGTCGTCGAACGCCTCTAGGCGGCGGGGCGAACGGTCCGGCCGCCGGTCAGGCGACCGACAGCAGGCCGCCGGTGCCGCCGAGCCGTTCCACCACGCGGTGGCGCAGGCCCGCGCGGTCGCATTCCTCGTCCGCGCGGGTGAAGCCCGTCCAGACGCGGCCGTCCAGGTCGGTGTCGCGGGCCGTCGGCAGGAAGGTCGCCGACGTGAGCACTTCGGGCAGGTCACGGCGTCCGGGACGGCGCTCCATGCCGACCTTCAGGTAGGTGCCCTCGCGGAGCATGACGACGGTGGCGAACTCCACCCGCGTGTGCCGCTCGGCCTCCCGGAACCAGCGCGGGTTGGACGCCCAGTAGATGTTCTGTTCGTTGTCCACGGCCACGGACAGCGGGCTGAGCGCGGCGCGGGCCAGATGCACCTCGGTCGGACGGTCACGGTCGACCCACACCAGCGCGGCCCGTCCGACCAGGGCCTCCAGCACCTTGGTCACCTCGGGCGGGCCGGCGCAGCCCGCGAGGATCTGGAAGATCGGTTCGCTGTCGGTCGCCCCGGCCGCGGGCGGCGGCGCGAAGCGCGAGCGCAGGTCGGCGGCGTCGATGTCGCCGTTGTGGGTGGCGACGACGCCGGCGGACCGGCGGCGGCCCGCCGCGGCCGTTCCGGGGACGACCATCGGGCTGGCGTTGTCGGCCTCGGCGGGCGAGCCCTGCGTCGCCCAGCGGGTGTGCCCGAGCACGACGGGCGCGCGGTCGAGCTCGGCGAGGAACTCCGGCCGCCAGATGGCCGAGAAACGGCCGCGTCCCTTCACCACGCGGCAGCCGACCACCGGTGCGCCGCCGCCGTTCTCCGGCCCGCCTGTCCCCGGCCCGCAGGCCCCCTGCCAGCCGCCCAGGCCGGGCCAGCCGCCGAGGAGCGCCAGGCCCGCCGAGTCCGTGCCGCGTTCCTCCGCGAGCGCGCCCAGCGTGACGAACACGTCCGAGGCGGGCCCCGGGTCGTCGGCGAACGGCGAGCGCACCATCCCGAACAATCCGCACATGCCAGATGAGATGCAGATCATGGGCGGACGGTTCGCGACGGCCATGGCGCCGAATAGGCTCGGAGCGTGAACCGCGCGCCCCGCTGGCTGCTTCCCACCGTGCTGACCGCGCTCGTCCTGGCCGTGGTCGTCGGCGCGCTGCTGAACTGACGCGGGTCGTATGATCGACAGGGCGCGGAACGGGGATGATCAGGGCATGTCAGTGAGCCGCGCCGCCCGCGCCTGTGCCGCCCTCGTGCTCGTGGGGACGTCCGGTCGCGTCCTCGCCCCGGCCGCCGCGGCGGGTTCGGCGCGGGACGACGAGGTGGCGTTCACGATCAAGGACCCGCGGATCACCGAGTCCAGCGGGCTCGCGGCGAGCGCGCGGCATCCCGGCATCGTCTACACGCACAACGACTCGGGCGGCGTCCCGAAGATCTACGCGCTCGACGGCGGCGGCCGGGGCCGGGCCGTGCTGACGCTCGCCGGCGCGGGCGCCCGCGACTGGGAGGGCATGGCCCTCGGCAAGGACGGACGCGGCCGCCCGGCGATCTTCGCGGCGGACATCGGCGACAATCTCGGCGGCGCGTGGCCGTACGTGACGGTGTACCGGATCCCCGAGCCGGCCGAGCTCAGGAGCCAGACACTCCGCGCGACCGCGTTCAGGATCAAGTACGCGGACGGCCCGCGCAACGCCGAGACCCTCATGATCAACCCGCGGACCAACCGGCTCTACATCGCCAGCAAGGTGTTCGGCGGCAAGGTGTACGAGGCCCCCGCCAAGCTCCGGACCAGCGGGTACAACGTGATGCGGAAGGTCGCGGACGCGCCGGCGATGGCCACCGACGGCGCGTTCTCCCCCGATGGGCGCACCTGTGTCATCCGGTCCTACTTCGGCGCGCGTCTCTACTCGGTGGGCTCGGACGGCAGGCCGGGCAAGTCCATGGGATCGCTCGACGTCCCGTTGCAGTCGCAGGGCGAGTCGCTGACCTACACGGCGGACGGCAGGTCCCTGCTGATGGGGTCCGAGGGCAAGAACCAGCCGGTGTACCGGATGCCGTTGCCGGACAAGGCGCGTCCGGCACCGTCCGGCGAGAAGGGGTCAAAGAGCGGGGAGGCGGCGGGCGACCTCGAAAGGGACACCAGGAACACCAGGATGGGGTTGTTCCTCGCGCTCGCCATCGCCGCGGCGGTCGGCTACGGGCTGCTGCGCCGGCGCGGAGGGTCATCGGGCGGCCGGTGAGCGGCGGCCCGCGAAGGCGGAGACGGGGGCGGAACAGGGGCGAGCAGGGGCGAGCAGGGGCGAGCAGGGGCGAGCAGGCGGCGCGGAAAGGCCGACCTGACCGGCACGATGGAAGTCGGTTCCGGACGGCGAGAGATCGTGGAAGGAGGCGACGGGCCCGCGGGGACCCGTGTGAGGATGCGGACTGTGGAGCATGAGCTGGTGGGACTGGCGGGGCCCGGCGGCCGGTGGCGTCCCGTCGCCACCGGACCGTTCGCCCTGCTCGCGGTGGCGCTGGCGCTGCTGCCGATCCGTCCGGTGTGGCTGTGGGCCGCGCTGATCGGAGTCGTCGCCGCGATCCCGTGGCTGCTCGGCGCGGCCCCGGAGGCGCGGCGGCGCCGCCCGCGGCCCTACTGGCGGCTGTCCGCGAGCGGGCTTGAGCGGATCGGGCCCGGCGGGCTCACCATGGTCTCCTACGAGCGGTCCCGGATCGACGGCCTGGCCATCACGACCGGCGACGGCGTGCTGACCGTGTTCCACCGGTTCGGGCGTACCGCCGTGGGCGGGATGACCGCGATGGGCCTGGAGCCGCTCACCGTGTTCGTGACGGCGAGGCGCCTGGGCATCCCCATGCACGTACTGGACGGTGAGGCGTCCGATCTGCTCGATCCGGCGCTGGACGAGGCCCTGCGCGTCGCGGGGGCGGACGACGACGTCCCGGGCGGCGGCTCCCTGTCGCGTGACCACGCGGCGGAGAAGCGGCTGCTCGACCAGGAGGCGGCCCTGCTCGCCGCTGCCCATGAACCGTCCTCGCCCGTTCCCGGTGTGAGCACCGGCCCGGGGGCGCACGGGGAGCCGGCCAAGGAACAGCGGCTGGACACGCCCGAGCCGCTGCCGAGCCGCCGCCGGATCGTGCTGCTCGCCGCGCTGACCGCGCTGCTCGGCACCGTCATGATCGTCCGCATCGCGGTGGACGGCACGGGCGAGTTCGGCGCCCGGCTCGCCGCCGGCTGCTGGGCACTCGCCGCGATCGTGGGCGTCCTCGCGGCGCGCCGCCGGCTGCTGCGGGCCGCGCGGGTCCGCTGGACGATCACGGCGGAGCGGCTGCTGGTGCGGGCCCTTCCCGGCCGCCGCCGCGAGGTGCAGGACCTGCCGGCCGGGGATGTCGCCGCGGTCGTCGTCGGTCCCGGCCTGCGGCTCGACCCGGTGAGCGGCGAGCCGCGCCGGGCCGAGCTCGCCGCGCTCGCGTTCGGGCACCGGCTGGAGCTCGTCGCCCGGCTGCCCGCGCACGGCCTGGACGGCTTCCAGCTCGCGCACGCCCTCGACGACCACGGCTACCGCGTGATCACGCCGGGGGCGCGGGCGCCGCGCCGCCCGCAGTACGGCCTTGAGGGGCTGCCCGAGATCTTCGCCCAGGTCCCCGGCGGGCGGCTGGTCGTCGCGGAGGGCGGGCTCGGCTGGGCGGACGCCGCCGGCGACGTCGTGCTGAAGATGCCGGAGGACCGCATCGGCGGCATCGAGCTGCTGACCATCGCCGGGCACGCCTGGGTCCGGCTCTACGACACCGACGGCGACGAGTTCTTCGCCGCGCCCCTGTCGGCGCTGCGGATCTCCCGCACCGACCTGCGCGACTCGGCACGCCGCGCCGGGCTGCCCGTCAACGACGCCGAGTACGACGCCTACCTCAGCGCGGCGTTCCACTCCGCGGTCACGACGCTCACCGACTCCACCCCCGCGGACCCGTCGGCCACAGACCCGGCGCCCGCGGGCGCCGAACCGGCCACCGCGTCGGTGTCGTCGCAGAGCGCCGTCGGGCCCGACGCCCCAGGGCCGCCGTCGGCGGACCGTCCGGACGAGCACGACGTCACGTTCCCGGTCGCCGCGCCGCCCGGCCCGGTGACCGCGCCGGGCGCGCTCCTGGACGCGACCCGCCGCTCCCGTGTCGGGACGTACGGGATGAGCGTCCTGCTCTGCCAGGCGGTGGCGCTGCTGGGTGCGGTGTGGCTCGGCCCCGAGCTGGGCGGGTTCAACGCCACGGCGTCCTGGTCGGTGCCCGCCGGGCTTTTCATCGGCCTCGCCGGCTACTGGCTGTACGACCGCAACCGTTCGCAGCTTCGCGTGTCGTCCGCCGGGCTCGCGGTCGTCACCCGGCGCGGCCGGGTCGAGTGGGACCTCGCCCGCGACCGGGTCGGCGGCGTCGGCATCGACGAGGCGACCGAGCGGGCGCCCCGGCTGGTGGTGTGGAGCCCGGCCGGGCGGGTGCTGCGGCAGGTGACGTTCCCGCCCGACCTGGACGAGCTGCGCCGCGCCTGCGAACGCTACGGCCTGCCCTGGGGGCCGCCGGACGCCGACCGTCCCGCGCCGCCGCCGCCCGAGCTCTGACGCAGCGACCACGTCTTCAGCGTCTCGTACGTCAGCTGGCCGTAGTCCTTGCCGGGCAGGTGGCTGCACATCAGATGGACGGAACCGGCCGTCCACGGCGCTCCGGCGAACGCCGACAGCGACTCCATGAGCGGGCGCACGTCCACCGGGCTTCTGGACCGCGCCAACGTGAGGTGCGGACGGAAGCCCCGGTGCTTGTCGGGCAGCGTGCCGACGCGGCGTCCGGCGGCCGTGGTCGACGCCGCGAGCCGCGCCACCCGGCGGCGGTCGCCGAACAGTCCCGTCCACAGGACACGCGCGTGCGTCCCGCTGCCGGGGAACGCGCCCGCGCCCGCCAGCGAGAGCGACATCCGCTCGTGCCGGCCGACGGCGCGCTCCAGCCTGGGCAGGAGCCGGTCCAGGGTGCGGTCGTCGACCTCGCCGAGGAACGTGAGCGTGACGTGCAGCAGGTCGCGCCGCACCCATCTCAGCTCGGGCACCGCGTCACGGTGCGGCAGGACGGCCTCCTCAAGCTCGTCCAGAACGTCCGGTGGCGGCACGAGCGCCACGAAAAGCCTCATGGAAGCGTCCGGAGGGCCACCAGGCCAGCATTTCAGCAGATGGCACCCGTTGTCACGCCGTCGCTGTCACACCGTCACGCCGTCGCTGTCATCCCGTCACGCCGTGGCGGTGATCCCGTCACGCCGAGCGCGCGCCCGAACCGGCCGAGACGGCGCGGCCCCGGAGCCGGGCGAGCGCGGGCCGGATCGTCCCGTCCGGTCCGTCCTCCCGGCCGGGCGCGGTCCGCACGGCCAGCACACCGACGGCGAACGCGGCGACGACGGAGATCAGCCCGCCGCCGACCAGGCCCGTCCGCGCGCCGAAGTGCTCGGCGAGCCAGCCGATCGTGGGCGCGCCCAGCGGGTTCGTGCCGAGGAACACGAGCATGTAGAGGCCCATCACCCGCCCGCGCATCTCCGGCGCGACGCTCAGCTGCATGGTCGCGTTCGCCGCCGTCATGATCGTCATCATCGCGATCCCGGTCGGGACCAGCAGCACGACGAACGACCAGTACGTCGGCATCAGGCCGGTGATGACCTCCAGCACGCCGAACAGCAGGCCCACCGCGACCAGGAACCTCAGCCGCGGCTTGGTCACCCGCCGCGCGGCCAGCAGCGCGCCGCTCAACGCGCCGAGCGCGAGCATGCTGGACGCGATGCCGAACGCGGTCGCGTCGGTGTGGAAGACCTCCTTGGCGACGAGCGCGACGGTGGTGGCGAAGTTCATGCCGAACATGGCGAGGAACCCGACGAGGATCAGCACCAGCATCAGGTCGCGGCGCCCGCGGACGTAGCGCAGGCCCTCGCGGAGCTGGCCCTTGGCGCGCTTGACGGGTTCGGCCGGGTGCAGTTCGTCCGCGCGCATCGCGTAGAGGCCGAACAGGACGGCGCCGAACGACGCCGCGTTCACCAGGAACACCGGGCCCGTGCCGATCAGCGCGATCAGCACGCCGGCGACGGCAGGGCCGAGCAGCCTGGCGCCGTTGAACGAGGCGCTGTTCAGCGCGATCGCGTTCGGCAGGTCGCGCCTGCCGACCATCTCGACGACGAACGACTGGCGCGTCGGGTTGTCGATGACGGTCGCGAGGCCGAGACCGAACGCCAGGACGTACACGTGCCACACCTGCGCGGCGCCGGTCACCGCGAGCAGGCCGAGGATGAGCGCGAGCACGCCCATCGACGCCTGCGCGATCATCATCACGCGGCGCTTGGGATAGCGGTCGGCGATGACGCCGCCCCACAGGCCGAACAGCAGCATCGGCAGGAATTGCAGGCCGGTGGTGATGCCGAGCGCGGTGCCGCTGCCGTGCGCGAGTTCGAGGACGAGCCAGTCCTGCGCGATCCGCTGCATCCACGTGCCGGTGTTGGAGACGACCTGACCGGCCGCGTACAGCCGGTAGTTGCGGTTGCGCAGCGACCGGAACATGCCTCCGCTGCGTGGTTCGTCGGGGCCGGGTTCGTCGCCGTCCAGGCCGGGTTCGGCGTCCGCGAGCCCTTCGGCGGGGAGCGGGGTTTCGGCGGACGGGGACGTTTCGGTCTTGTGCAGAGACGTCTGGGCGGCGACGGGTTCGTCGGCGTGCGGGGAGGCCGCCGGCGGCGCGGCGGCTCTCGCGCGTCCGGCCGGGTGGGCGGGGCGCCGGCGGCGGCTCGGCCCGGTGGGTTTGGAGGTGAGGGGGAGGGCGGCCGCGGCCCGGCCGGTGCGCGCGGGCCTGCGGCCGTGGGGACCGCGCGTCGCGGTCCCCTCGGGTTCGCGGGGGCTTTCATTAGCGGAAGTCATTAACGGGGCTAACAATAATCGCCGCCCCAACATTCCGGCAAATCCCGCCCAAACCGGGCCAACCCACACCGTCCCGCGACAAGCCCGCCAGGCCCCCGCGCGCCGCGAGCACGGGGGCGGGCGCGCGCGTCAGGAGCGGCTGAGCTTGTCGATGATCGGGGCGGCCCGGCGGAGCGTCTCCCGCTCGTCGTCGGTCAGCTCGCCGAGCCTCCTGGCGAGCCACGCCTCCTTGCGGCGCCGCTCGTCGGCCAGCAGCGCGGCGCCCTCCTCGGTGGCGTTCAGGACGACCTGGCGCCCGTCGGTCGGATGCGGGCTGCGCGCGACGAGGCCGCGCTCCTCCAGGAACGCGATCACGCGCGTCATCGAGGGCGGCTGCACCTTCTCGTGGTCGGCCAGCTCGCGGGGCGTCATCGAGCCGTGCCGCTCGATCGCGGCGAGCGCGGCGAACTGCGTGAGCGACAGCGGGCTGCGGCCGCCGGCGCCGAGCTCGCCGCCCTCCCCCGCCGGACGCAGCGTGCGCAGCCGGCGCGACAGCCGGGCGATCGAGATGCGCAGTTCCTCGGCCAGACCCGGCACGGACGCGGCATGACCAGGGGTGGGTGGCGTTGTCATCGTCATTGGTCTCCCATGCTGCCACGCCGTGCCTTGACATCGCGGCTAGGCTTATTAGCCTGATAGCTATCTCGATTAGATGAGGGGTGGGTCATGCCACGTGCCGGACTGTCGCCGGCGGCGGTCGTCGACGCCGCCGTCGCCATTGTGGACGCCGAGGGCCCCGGTGCCCTCACGCTGGCCGCGGTGGCGGGAAGGGTCGGAGTCGCGACGCCCTCCCTGTACAAGCATGTCCGCAACCTGGCCGAGTTGCGACAACTACTCACCGTACGCGTGCTCGAAGAACTTACAGAACGTCTCGGTGAGGCCGCGCTGGGACGCTCCGGGGACGACGCCGTCCGCGCCCTGATGCGCGCCTACCGTTCGTACGTGGTGCAGCATCCGGGACGGTACGCGGCCATGGACCAGTCCACGGACGCCTCACCGGAGAGCTACGCGGCGGGCGATCGTCTCCTGTCCATCGTTTTCGCCGCGCTGCGCGCGTACGACCTGGAGGGTTCGGACCTCGTACACGCGGCCCGCTGCCTGCGTTCGGCCGTGCACGGGTTCGCCGTCTTGGAGGCCATGAGCGGCTTCGGCCTGCCCGAGAACCTGGAGGTCAGCTACGAGCTGCTGATCACGATGGTCATCGGCGGGCTGCCCGGCGGCCGCGCCGACGGTCCTCGGTGACCTGCTCGGTAACCTGATCGCATGACCCGACCGCGCCGCCCGGACCCGCCGCCGATGCAGACCAACGACGTCCGCATCGCGGCCGCGGGAGCGGGCGCCTGGGCGGTGGCGTTCGTCGTGCTGCTCATCGTCGGGCTGCCTTCCGATGACCGGTGGTGGCTGTGGGTGTGCGCCACGGGGTTCGGGAGCGGTCTCTTCGGCGTCTGGTACGTCCCGAGGTTGCAGGCCCGCCGCGCCGCCCAGGAGGCCGCCCGCGCCGCCCAACGCGAGGCCGACACCGAGCCCGCCGGCACCGAGGCCGAACCCGTTGACGGGGAGGCGGGGCCTGGCGACAGGGCTGTGGAGCGCGAGTCCGCCGACTAGGGCTCCAGGTCTGCCTCGGTCAGGAGGTCGGGCAGCGTCTCTGGGTCGCGTAGGACGGCTTCGACCAGGAGCCGGTCGGACCAGTGTCCCGTTGACCACGCGAGTGCGCGGGCGAGGCCGTTGGCTCCGCTCGCGTGCACTTCGCCGTCTCTCGTCCACCACGGCACGTCCTGGCCGTCCACGATGAGGCGTTCATGCGCGAGGTAGTCGGACGGAGCTTCTGGCAGGACGGCTCTGACGGCGTCCGGCACAGGACGTTTCTCGCCCTCCGATTGGACGACGCCTGGAACCTCGTCCCCGGCCAAGGGCAGATCGAGGAGTTCGGCGAGGCGCTCGTCGCGTCCTTGGGCGGCGATGACGAGCGGCTGGCCCTGGAGGAGCGGCAGGACGTCCGGGGTGTCCAGGACGAGGGCGTCGGCCGCGTCCACGACCTCGACGCCGCCGTCCACGACCGTCCGCACATGGTCGGGTGGTTCGACGGTCGTGTCCGCCGGGGCGTCGGCCAGGGCCGTCCAAAGGCGGCCCAGCTGGGCGCGGGTGACGGACCGTCCTGGGTCACCTAGACGGTCGAGGAGCTCTTGGACGCCTTCGGGTTCGTCCAGCAGGTCGGCCAGTGACGTACGGACGCCCAAGGCGAGCAGGAGCCGTTCGTCGAGGCCCGGCGGCGCGACGTCGTAGAGCCCTGCCAGCGCCTCGTCCCCGCTCAGCCTGAACTCGCCGGGCCTGCGGCGCTTCAGGACACGGTGACGGCTCAGCCACCACGCCGTGTACGACGGGACGGCCACGCGCCTACCGTTGTGCAAGGCCACATGGACGGGATCGACGATCGCCGCCCGCCACGGCGGCTCCGCAAGGGCGCGCAACGCCGCGGACCAGCCGTCGACCAGTTCGAGGTCACGGACGGCCACGAACTCCGGCACGAGCGGTGGAAGTTCTTGCGGGCCGATGCGTCGCAGCACGTCGTCCGCCCACAGGTCCTCGTCGTCGAGTTCCAGGGTCTCCGCTTCGGCGGCGAGCCCGGTGAGGTTCACGTCCTCGGCCTTCGCGAGCGCGAACCCGTCCAGGACGCCGACGGCCGTGAGCGTCTCCGCGCCCCACCGTTCCAGCAGGTCGCCGCCGACCACCCCGAACGGCGCGTCGTCGGCCATGAGCCCGCGCAGCGGGCTCTCCGGCAGAAGCAGCTCACCCGCCGGATACAGGTCACCGTCGTCTCCTGGCAGGGCCAGCTCGGCCAGCCAGGGCTCCTCGCCGGGATCGATCCGCGCGGCCGAGACGAGCCCCAGGACGGCCTCGGCGACCGCGTCAGGGTCGTCGGCCTCGAACGACTCCTCGACGGCCGCCCGGACGGCGGCGTCGGCGAGGACGGCCCGCGGCCCCGCCTCGACGGCGCCCAGCCGCCCCAGCAGCGGATGCACCGCCTCCGGGTGGACGAACCGCAGGCCCAGCACGTCCAGGCCGCCGGGATCGACGCCGTCCGCGATCAGCAGGCCGCGCGGGCCGCGCACGATCCGCGCGCCCGGACCCGCCGGGTCGTCGGCCCGGCCGCCCGCCAGCGGCACCGGGACGGCCCCCAGAGCGTCTGAGGCGGCCCCGGCGAGCGTCCCGTACAACCGGTGCCACCACGCCGGTTCGCGGTCCACAGCGGCCAGCTCATCGATGACGTCGGCCAGCTCGACCCGCCGCACCCCGAGCGCACCGAGCGCCGGGCTCCGCGCGGGCCATTCCGGCGGAAGCAGACCGGACACGACGCCGTCCTCGCCGCCGAGGAGTTCGACGAACTCCGCGGGGGCCGCCACGGCGACCGCGTCCCGCCCGCGCGTACGGTGCGGCAGCAGCGGCGCTTCGGGAAGGCGTTCGCGGATGCCGCGCCGTACCCGGGCGTCGAGTTCCCCGGCGCCGACCGGTCCGGGCACCAGCGCGAGCACGCGCGGCGAGACCTCAAGCCCGCTCAGCAGCCCCACATAGGTTTCGGCGGCCCGCTCCGCGATGAAGTCGGTCAGCGGGCCGGGGGCGACGTGCCGCCGGTCCGGCGCGAGCGGGAACGACGCGATGAGCAACGCGGGCAGATCCAGCAGTTCGTCACTAGGCGTGGGCGCGTGCACGACGGCCGGGGTGTCTTCTGGTAGCCCGTCCTCTGGCAGGGCCCACCGAACCTGCCAGAACGGCCGTGCCCGTTCCTCCACGGGACGGTCTTCCAAGAGCGCCGCCGGGATCTCCCCGTGAGCCTCAGCCGTCCGCCACACCGACCCGTTGATGACCACCTCGCCAGGCGGGTGATGGTCGGCGGTCAGCTCACGGACGTCCCCGTCCACATCGATCTCCACGGCGCCCAGCGCGGGCAGCGCCAGCATCAACGCCGCCCCGGCACGCCTGAGCTGCCGCCGGACGTTCTCGACCGCGTCGTCGCGCAACGGCAGCCGCACCACCGTGTCGAACCCCGCCGGGATTTCCGGCGGTTCGTCCATGGCGAACGGCAACCGGAGCAGCGGAACATGCCCGGCACGCCGTTTCAACTCGTCGGCGAGCGCCGGTACCCCTTCAACCAGTTCCTGAGCCCGCGACCGCGACCACACCACACCGCCCCCACCGGAAGCGATGGACGGCTCATCGCTGACGGCCACCACGGCGGCGAACCCGACCCCGAACCGTCCGGCCGTATCGGCGTCGTGGTCGCGCTTGGACGACGCCCTCAGCGTCGACAGCGCCTCCACGCCCGCCGCGTCCAACGGCGCCCCGGTGTTGGCCGCGCTCAGCACCGCCCCAGGCGGCGACGAACGAAGCGTCAGCCGCAGCCGTCCGGGCACGGCGGCGCGCGACGCGGCGTCGGCGGCGTTCTGCGCCAGCTCGATCACCACACGGTCGCGGTAGCCGCCAAGAGCGAAGTCCTCTTCGGTGTTGGCGTCCTCACGGAACCGGGCGGGAGACTCGTTCCAGGCGCGCAGCACCCGCTCCCGCAGGGCCCCCGTCCCGAACTCCGGCATCGTCAGCTGTGGCCCAGGGCCTCTTCGTCCAAGACCGCCGCGTCGTCCACGGACGCCTCCTCCTGGGCCGGGGGCACCGCGTCCTCGGCCGCGCCCGGCGACGGCAGTACCTCGTAGCCGAGCTCGTCGATGACCGGCGGGCTGTGCTCGGACACGGCCGGAAGCGACACCGCCTCCGAATGCGCGCCGCAGCCGTGGTCGGCGGAGACGACCCGTCCGTCATCGGGCGCGTACTCGTTGGCGCACACGCCGAACATCGTCCGCAGCTCGCCCGACAGCACCACGTAGAACCCGCACGTGGAGCACTGCGCGGGCGCGGACGCGGCGATCGGCGCGCGCGGCCCCGCGACGCCCTCGTACCAGCGGGCGGCGGCCTCGTCCCGGCCCTCCCTGGACAGCACCCGGACGCGGCCGAGCCCCGGCTCCCACTGCGCCTCACGGTCGGTGGCGTCGTCGTCGACCTGCGTGTAGCCGGGCGCGAGCCGCACGTCGTCGGGCGCGGTCGGCAGCAGGTCGCCCGGACCGAGATCGCCGGGACGCAGCCGCTCCAGCCACGGCACCCACGGCGGCGCGAGCAGCGCCTCGTCGCCGGGCAGCAGCACGCACTCGCTGACCGTGACGACCTTCGCGCGGGACGCCCGCGTCACGGTCACGGCCCACCGCCAGCCCGCGTAGGCGGGGTCGAGGCACTCGAAATAGTGCGTGACCACGCGGTCGCCTTCGGCGCGCAGACCGAGATGCTCGCCCGCCTGGCCGGGGCGGGCGGTCTCCCGCGCGGCCTCGCGGGCGAGGTCGACGGCCTCGGCGCAGGCGGTGTCGACGGCGGGCGTGCGGGCCCTGCGGGCGGACCCGGCGGCCGATTGCGCGGACGCGGAACGCCCGGGGCTGGACTGAGGCAGTGGGCTCACACGTCAATTCTCGCCCATGGAACGGCGTGGCCGGGCACCTCACCCGTCCGCCCAAGGGAAAACAACCACCGGCGGACCGTTGGTGAGCCCGTCTCCCAGCGGGGAACGTACCCTCAATCAGGGGGTCGTGCCTCGGCGGAGAACCCGACGACGCAGGGGAGATCAGGGCGCATGGGTGACCGGACACGGTTCGGGCGATCCGTACGCGCCGGTGCGGGAGGTGTGGCGCGGACGGTGCGCGGCGCGCGTTCCGCGATGGCGGGCACCGGACGGCTGACGCGTCGCGTCACGCACGCCCAGGGCGCGGGACGCAGCGGGCTGGGCAGCCTGATCGAGGCGTCCGCGGTCAACTCCGCCGGCGACGCCCTGGTGACCGTCGCGCTCGCCGGGACACTGTTCTTCGGCCTGGACGTCAACCAGGCGCGCGGCCAGGTCGCCCTCTACCTCGTCGTCACGATGGCGCCGTTCGCGCTGGTCGCGCCGCTGATCGGCCCGGCGCTCGACCGGGCGCGGCACGTCCGCAGATACGCGATCTCCAGCACGTTCGTCGTCCGCGCGCTGCTGTGCTGGGCGATGGCGAGCGCGCTGCCGCACGGCGACCAGGTCACGTTCCTGCCCGCCGCGTTCGGCGTGCTCGTGCTGTCCAAGGCGTTCGGCGTGCTGCGCGCCTCGGTGACCCCGCGCGTCCTGCCGGACGAGTTCACGCTCGTGACGGCGAACGCGCGGGCCTCGTTCGCGGGCCTGATCGCCGCGTCGATCACCGCGCCGATCGGCGCGGGCCTCGTGTGGCTCATCGGCGCGGACTGGGTCCTGCGCATCGGCACGGTCGTGTTCCTGCTGGGCATCGTGTTCACCATGCGGCTGCCGCAGGGCGTGGACGTCCCGGAGGCGGAGCCCGCGCCGCGCGCCTCCGGCCCGGAACCGGAGGGCGCCGAGCGGCCGAAGGAGGCCAGGCGCCGACGGATCCTGCCGCGCGTCGGCCCGGTCGTCGCGGAGGCGATGCAGGCGAACGCGGTCCTGCGCGCGTTCTCCGGCTTCCTGATCATCTATCTGGCGTTCCTGCTGCGCCAGGAGCGGTTCGACCCGGTGTCCAACAACGTCGCGCTCGGGCTGCTGGCCGCGTCCGCCGGCGCCGGCGGCCTGATCGGCACGGCGCTCGGCGCGTGGATGAAGGCGCGGGCGCCGCGGCTGATCGTCTCGGCGACGCTGGCGTCCGTGACCGCCGTCGCCGCCGTCAGCGCCGCGTTCTTCGGGCTGTGGGCGGCGTTGGCGGTGGCGCTCGCGGCGGGCCTCGGGCAGGTGCTCGGGAAGCTGTCGATGGACGCGGTGGTGCAGCGCGAGATCGGCGAGGACATGCGGTCGTCGACGTTCGCGGTGTCGGAGACCCTGCACCAGCTCGTCTGGGTCGTCGGCGGGCTCGTCGGCCTCGGCATGTCCATCGTCGCGGACGGACGGGTCGCGCTAGCGATCGTGTCCGCGGCGCTCGCCGTCTCGGTGGCCGTGCTGCTGCGGCGGCGGGCCGTGGCCCGCCGCCGCGAACGCCACCGACCGCACCGCCCGTCCACGATCAAGGACGCGCATCCGGAGATGCACCCCTGACAGCGGCCCGTCCGGAAGGGGCGGGACCGCTAGGAGGCGGCGAGGTCGTCGGCGACCGCCCGCAGCACGGTGGCGATCTTCTTCGCCTCCGCCGGGGCCGGATGCTTGCCGCGCCGGTAGGTGTTGGAGATCCCGTCCAGCAGCTTGATGAGGTCTTCGGTGATGACGACCATCTCGTCCGGCTTCTTGCGCCGCTGCTTCGCGATCGTCTTCTCGACCGAGGGCAGCGTGTCCAGCACCTTCACCTGGAGCGCCTGCTGACCACGGCGTCCCTCGACCACGCCGAACTCGATGCGCTGGCCCGGTCTGAGCGTCGTGACCCCGCCCGGCAACGCCGATGAGTGCACGAAGACCTCGCCGCCGTCGTCGCGCGTGAGGAAGCCGAACCCCTTGTCGGAGTCGTACCACTTGACCTTGCCAGTCGGCACCGGAGACCTCGTTCGGTAATCGTCATGAATCGACCCCAAGATTAGTGCCTCGCCGAGGGCCGGTGTACACACCGGCACCCGCCGCGAAGCCCGTGCGGGCCGACGATTAGACGCTATCCGGACCGTCCGACAACGGCACCCGAATATCGCGCCGCAGTTCAGGATGCCCGGAACCCGCCGAGCCATTCGGGGAACGCGAGCAGGTCGTCCAGGACGACGTCCGCGCCGTACGCCGTGAGGGCCGCCGAGTCGTAGGCGCCCGTCGCGACGGCCACCGCGACGGCCGACGCCGCCCGCGCCGCGTCGACGTCGCCGGTGTGGTCGCCGATGTAGGCGCCCGCCCCGTGCTCGCGCAGCGCGGCGCCCTTGTCCGCGCCGAACAGGCCGCCGACGACGACGTCCACCTCAAGGCCCAGGTACCGGACGGTCCGCTCGGTGTCGGCCTGGTTCTTGCCGGAGACGACGACCACGCGCCCGCCTCTGCCGCGCACCGCGTCCACCGCCGCCGCGGCACCCGGCATTAGGACGGTCGCCGGGATCGCGATGCCGGCGTAGATCGCCCGGTAGCGCGCCACCATCGCGGGCACCTCGTCCGCCGGGAACCAGTAGGCGAGCTCCTCCTCCAGCGGAGGCCCGATGCGCCGCACTACGAGATCGGTGTCGATGGTGACGCCGGTCTCCGCGGCCAGGGCCGCGTACACGGCGCTGATCCCGGCCCGCGTGTCGGCCAGTGTCAGGTCGAGGTCGAAGCCCACCGAGTCCAGGGGGCCGACCGAGTCGAGGGGAGAGAGATCGCGCACGTCCCACAGGGTAAGGGGCCCTCACGGACGCGAGTACCCGCGCCCTCCTGGTAGTGGCGATGCGACGGGATCCGAGTAGGAGAGCGCGGGAACTTCGCGCGGGGAACCGTTCTGTTGTGACCGGTACTGGCGTGCCCGGTCCACCGGGAACGGCCGCCCGTGCTGCCGATATACCCCGGCCCCCGGCCACAAACCACCTGACCAGGGAAAACGCAGTACCCGAACGAACCACCCCGGGCCAAAGGACGATCATCCCGGCGGTGCTCCCCGGCCCTTCCCAAGGAGCTAGTCCCGCCCTGGGAAGCGGACCGTGTCGAAGGGCCACGCGGTCGTGACCCACTCGCGGACGAACTCCTCCAGCTCCTTCTCCAGCGCGGAGCTCTCCTCGTCCGCGCGGACCCAGAACACCACCACGGCGTCGGCGCCGGGAGCGTCGGACGGGGCGACATGGATGCGGCCGAGCTGGCGGTCCCCGTCCGGCTCGATCACGACGTAGCTGAACGAGCGCCGCAGCTGGCCCTGCTTCTGCAGCCAGGCGACGTCGATCAGGGCCTGCTCGAAGGTGAACTCGCTGTCCGGCCAGCCCCACTCGGGTCCGAACCGCCCGGCGAGCCGGTCCAGGCTGCCGATCACGGCGCCGTAGTCCTGGACGACGTCGTGCACGGTGATCGGACGGATCTGGAACCGGGAGCCGGCCACCAGCGTGGGCACCACGAAGTCCTCGGGCAGGAAGGCCCCGTCGGCCGCCTTCCGCGGAGACTTGAACATCGCGACCTTTCCGACAACGACCTTTCCGACAACGCCCCTTCCGGCGACGGGGCGCGGCATCGAAACTCTAGCGGCCCCGGGGTCGCGGCGAGGCGTAACACACTGTGAACACACCCCACGGCGACCAGACCCGGGGGGCGTCACCGGCAACCACCCGCTGACCCGGGCGAACGCCAAAGGGACGGGGTACCGCGCAACGGTCTCACGCCGGCCCCGCGGGCCTCGCCTCCCGTCGGCCGACCGGCCCGGCGGTAGGCTCGATCAGCGTGGTTCCCGCCGACCGGGCGCCCGTAGATTAGCACGTACGTTCGAAGCGTGCGGCGGGTCCATGGAGGTAAGGCAGATGTCGATGTCCACGCGCGAGCGGATCGTGGCCGAGTCGCTCCGGCTGTTCGCCGACCGGGGTTACACGGCCACGTCGGTGGCGGAGATCGAGGCGGCCGCCGGTCTCTCGCCCGGCGCGGGCGGCCTGTACCGGCATTTCCGGTCCAAGGAGGAGGTCCTCGCCTCCGCCATCCGCGAGCACATCGACCGGACCCGCCGCCAGATCAACGACGTCCTAGACCAGGCGACCGTCTACGAGGACCGTCCGCTGGAGACGCGGCTGCGGATGACGTGCCAGGCCGGGCTGGCGAAGATGCGGGAGGAGCAGGACCTCATCCGGGTGCTGTTCCGCGACCTCGACCAGTTTCCGAACCTGGTCGCGGAGATGCGCGAGGGCATCGTCAACCCCCTGTACGACGGGATCGCGACCTGGCTCGCGGCGCAGCCCGAGTTCGAGGGCGCCGACGAGGACTGGCCCGCGGTCGCGACGATCCTCGGCGGCGCGGTGGTGAACTACTGGCTGGCGAACGAGTCGATGTACGAGCCGCCCAGCGGCATCGACGAGAAGCGGTTCGTGGAGAGCTGGGCGCGGCTCGGGCTCGGCCTGGTCCGTGTGGAGCGCGCCCCCGCCCCCTGACCGGCCCCGCCCTCGACGGGCTTGGCACGTGTTCCTCCAGCACACGGCATGTTCGTCCTACCAGGCATGGCGTGCGGCCTCCTACCCTTGAGGGGCCCGGGCTGCGCTCGGCACGCCTAAAGTTTGGGAACGGCATGGAAACGTATGCGGACTGGTTGCGCGCGCGAAACGACGACGAGCTTCGCGCGCTGCTGTCCGCGCGCCCGGAACTGCTCGCCCCCGTCCCCGCCGATCTGACCGCGCTCGCCGCCCGAGCCGCGACACCCGCCGCGATCTCCCGCGCCCTCGACCGTCTCGACCGGTTCACGCTCGCCGTCCTGGAGGCACTGCTCGTCCTGCCCGCGCCGTCAGGGCGTTCCTCCCGTGGGGGGAAGGCCCCACGGGACGGGTTCGGCGCGCTCGCCACCGCGCTCGACGCCACGCCCGCGCACGTCGAGAACGCTCTCGGAACGCTGCAAAAGTACGGGCTTGCCTGGGGGAACGAGGACGGGACGCTGAACCCGGCACCGGGCGTCCGGCAGGCCCTGCCGCATCCGGCCGGGCTCGGCCCGCCCGTCCAGGAGGTCTTCGCCGGGTACTCCCGCGAACGGCTCACCGACCTGGTCACCGATCTCGACGGCGAAGCGCCGCGCGGGTTCGCCGACTCGGCGCGCCTGCTGCGACGCCTCACCGACCTGCTCACCGACCCCGGCGCGCTGATCGACGACGCCGGCCCCGACGCGCTCGCCGCCCTCGACCATCTCACCTGGGGCCCGCCGGTCGGACGGGTCGCCGACGCGCGCCGTCCCGTCCGCGTCGAAACCGCGTCCACCCCGATCGAACGGCTCCTCGCCCGCGGCCTGCTCGCCGCCGAGGACGACCGCACGGTCACCCTCCCGCGCGAGGTCGCGCTGCATCTGCGCGGCGGCCGCCTCTTCCGGGACGTCCCCGCCGAGCCGCCGCCGCTGACGCCCCCGCCCGGGGAACCGCGCCGCGAGGACGTGGTGATCCGCGCCGCGGCGGGCGAGGCGTTCAACGCCGTCCGGCTCACCGGCGAACTCCTCGAACGCTGGGGCCTTGAGCCGCCGCCCGTCCTGCGCAGCGGCGGCCTCGCCGTCCGCGACCTGCGCGCCGCCGCCGTGCTGCTGGACGTACCCGAATGGAAGGCCGCGCTGCTCGTCGAGGTCGCCTACGCGGCCGGGCTGCTGACCCGCAGCGGCGACCTCGACGGCGAATGGCTCCCGACGCCCGCCTACGACCTGTGGCTCATGCGCGACACCGCCGGCCGCTGGACGGAACTGGCCCGCGGCTGGCTGAAGTCCGACCGCGCCGCCGGCCTCGCCGGGGAACGCGACGACCGCGACCGGCTCATCAACGCGCTCAGCGAGGCGATGGTGCGCAGCAGCGCCCCGGCCACCCGCCGCGCGACCCTGGACGTCCTCGCGGACGCGCCGCAGGGCGCCGTCGGCGAGGACGCGCTCCGCGACCGGATCGCGTGGCTGCGGCCCCGCCGCGGCGGCCCGGCCCGCGACCGGATCATCGGCTGGACGCTGCGCGAGGCGGCCGCCCTCGGCCTCACCGGCTTCGGCGAGCTCGCCCCGTTCGCCCGCGACCTGCTCACCGGCGCCGACCCCGAACCCGCCCTGGAGAAGCACCTTCCCGCCCCGGTCGACGAGATCCTCATCCAGGCCGACCTGACCGCGGTCGCGCCCGGCCCGCTGGTGACCGAACTCGCCCGCGAACTCGCCCTCGCCGCCGACGTCGAGTCCACCGGCGCCGCGACCGTGTACCGCTTCACCCCCGAGTCGATCCGCCGCGCCCTCGACGCCGGCCGCACCGCCGCCGACGTCACCGGCCTGCTGACCCGCCACTCGGCGACGCCGCTGCCGCAGCCCCTCACCTACCTGATCGACGACGTCGCCCGCCGGCACGGGCACCTGCGCGTCGGCGCCCTCGCGTCCTACGTGCGGACCGACTCGTCCGCCACGCTCGACGAGATCCTCGCCGACCGGCGCTCCGACCCGCTGCGGCTGCACCGCCTCGCCCCGACCGTCCTCGCGTCCGGGCTGCAGCGCGCCGACCTCCTCGACGGCCTGCGCGCCATGGGCCTCGCCCCGGTCGCCGAGTCCCCGGGCGGCGGCGTGATCGTGACCCGCCCGGACGCGCAGCGCGCCGACCCGCCACCGACCGCCGAGATCGTCCGGCTGCGCCCGGAGGAACGCACCGACGCCTCGATGATCTCCGCCGCGGTACGGGCGCTGCGGGCCGGCGACGAGGCGTCCATGCACGGCGCCGAGCAGGCCAGGCTGCGGGCGGACGCCCCGTCCGGCGAACCGCCGCGCTCCCCCGCGATGGCCACCGTCGACCGGCTCCGCTCCGCCGTCGACCGCGGCGGACGCGTCTGGATCGGCTACCTCGACCAGCAGGGCCAGGCGTCCAGCCGCATCGTGGAGCCCGTCCGCGTCGAGGGCGGCTTCCTCACCGGCTACGACGCGACCCGCGCCGCCGTGCACCGCTTCGCGCTCCACCGCATCACCGGCGTGGCCGAACTCACCGACGACCCGGCCCCCTGACCGTTCCTGGGTTTCCCGACCTTTCCGCATGTTTCGGCGGATGCTCGGAACCGGCGAACCTCACATACGGTCCAACCGGTACCCCATCGGACCGATAGCGTGTCCTGATCAACGCATGAGGAGGCCACCGATGAGCGGGTACGGAGGGCGTCCGCCGTCGGGCTGGGAGGACCCCTACGGCGGCGGATCGCAAGGCTGGGACCCGGGCGGCGCATACGGGCCGCAGTACGGCCCCGGCCAGGGCTACCCACCCCCCGGATACGGCTACGGGCAAGGCTACGGCTACGGACCCCCCGGAGTGCCGTACGGGACGCGGAGCAGCGGCTCCACCATCGCCGCCCTCGTCTGCAACTCCATCGCCGTCGTCATGTGCTGCAACATCGTCGCGATCCCCGGCGTCATCACCGCCGCGATCGCGCTGGGCCGCAACAACACCGACCCCCGCTCGGCCCGGAAGCTGACCATCTGGAGCTGGTCCCTCTTCGGCGCCGCCCTCGCGATCGGGATCACCTTCTTCGTGATCTACCTGATCGTCATCGCCGCCGCCGAACCCGACTACGACTCCTCCAACGGAATCTAGTGCTGTGTTTATTGCGTTTCTCTCCTCCTTCGGGCCCTGGGGGCCCTCCATCGTCGAGAAACGCGGCGCGATCGCTGCTGTGTTCATGGCACCGCCCTCCTCCTTCGGCCCCCGGAGGGCCTCCATCGTCGGGCGATGCGCGCGATCGCTGCATCGCTCCGGCTCGCCTGGCGGCTCGCTGCGCGATCAGGTTTCTTGCTTCGCTCGAAACCTGCCTTCGGTCGCGATCGCAGGCGGCGGGGGTCGTCGCGTGGCTGATGTAACGGGCTGAGGTCGTTCGCTACCGCAAGCGCCGGGGTCGCCACGCGGCTAATGTCACGGGCTGAGGTCGTTCGCGACCACAGCCGTTGGGGTCGTCGCGCGGCTGATGTCGCGGGCTGAGGTCGTTCGCGACTACGGGCGTCGGGGTTGTCGCGTGGCTGGTGTTGGGGGCTGAGGTCGTTCGGCTACCGCAGCCGTTGGGGGCGTCTGGTGGCTGATGTCGGAAGCTGAGGTCGTTGCGCGTGGGGGTGCGGGTTCGGGGGCGCGGAGAGCGGAATGAGGCGGGCTTCGGGTAACGTTCACAAGTTCGGTGCCCGGGTCCGGACGGGGCACTGATCACCGATTCCCGACGGGGGGCTTCGCGTTGACCGACGGTCCGCTCATCGTCCAGTCCGACAAGACGCTGCTGCTGGAGGTCGACCACGATCTGGCCGGCGCCTGCCGCAAGGAGATCGCGCCGTTCGCCGAGCTCGAACGGGCGCCCGAGCACGTCCACACCTACCGGGTGACGCCGCTCGCGCTGTGGAACGCCCGCGCGGCCGGGCACGACGCCGAGCAGGTCGTCGACACGCTGATCAGGTACTCCCGCTATCCCGTCCCGCACGCGCTGCTCGTCGACGTCGCCGACACGATGGCGCGGTACGGGCGGCTGCGGCTGGAGAAGGACCCGGCGCACGGGCTCGTGCTTGCGTCGTCCGACCGGTCCGTGCTGGAGGAGGTCCTCCGGGCCAAGAAGATCAAGGGGATGATCGGCGACCGCGTCGGCGACGACGTCGTCGCCGTCCACCCGAGCGAGCGCGGCGCCCTCAAGCAGGCCCTGCTGAAGCTCGGCTGGCCCGCCGAGGACCTCGCCGGCTACGTGGACGGCGAGGCCCACTCCATCTCCCTCGCCGAGGACGGCTGGGAACTGCGCTCCTACCAGCGAGACGCCGCCGAGGCGTTCTGGCACGGCGGCTCCGGCGTCGTGGTCCTCCCATGCGGCGCGGGCAAGACGATCGTCGGCGCCGCCGCCATGGCCCGCGCCGAGGCGACCACGCTGATCCTCGTCACCAACACGGTGTCGGCGCACCAGTGGAAGCAGGAGCTTCTCCGGCGCACGTCCCTCACCGAGGACGAGATCGGCGAGTACACCGGCGCGAAGAAGGAGATCCGCCCCGTCACGATCGCCACCTACCAGATCATGACGACGCGCCGGAAGGGCGCCTACATGCACCTCGAACTCTTCGACGCCCGCGACTGGGGCCTCGTCGTGTACGACGAGGTGCACCTGCTGCCCGCGCCGATCTTCCGCATGACCGCCGACCTGCAGGCCCGCCGCCGCCTCGGGCTCACCGCCACCCTCGTCCGGGAGGACGGCCGCGAAGGCGACGTGTTCTCCCTCATCGGCCCGAAACGCTACGACGCGCCCTGGAAGGACATGGAGTCGCAGGGCTGGATCGCACCCGCCGACTGCGTAGAGGTCCGCGTCACCCTCACCGACGCCGAACGCCTCGCCTACGCGACCGCCGAACCCGACGAGCGGTACCGCTTCTGCGCCACCACCGAGACCAAGACCAAGCTCATTCAGGCCCTGGTCGACCGGCACAAGAACGAACAGACCCTCGTCATCGGCCAGTACATCGACCAGCTCGACGAACTCGGCGCACTTCTGGACGCGCCCGTCATCAAGGGCGAGACGCGCGTCCGCGAACGGGAACGCCTTTTCGACGCGTTCCGCTCGGGCGAGATCAGCGTCCTGGTGGTGTCGAAGGTCGCGAACTTCTCCATCGACCTTCCGGAGGCTTCGGTCGCCGTCCAGGTATCGGGCGCCTACGGATCGCGTCAGGAAGAGGCCCAACGCCTTGGCCGCCTCCTACGTCCGAAGGCGTCCGGCCACGGGGCCCGCTTCTACGCCGTCGTCGCCCGCGACACCCTCGACCAGGACTATGCCGCCCACCGCCAGCGCTTCCTCGCCGAGCAGGGCTACGCATACCGCATCGTCGACGCCGACACAGTCCTCGCCGGCGACGAAATCTAACCCCACGCCACCACCGGAGTAGCCGGGCCAGCCCACCCCACCACCCTTCCCAAGCAACCCTCGCGCGCCGGGGCCTCCCGCCAAAGCCCGCAGACATCGCCCGAGCCGCACCAAACGCACACCCCAACCATGGAGCCGACCTCCCCACTCACGACCTGAAGCCACCCAGCGAAGTGTGCCCTTGCACGGAAATCCCAAAGGATCCGCGTACAGCTCGGACCGCGAACGGCTGCACGCCAGCATGCCCGACAGTCACCGACGCACGTGCGCGTGCGGCGACAAGGCAGCACGTACTGGAAGAGCCGCGGCGTTCACGGTCGATTGCTGAGCCGGTTGCGTTGAGCAGCGGCCGCACCGGGTCGCGCGGAGATCAACACTGGGACGCCCCACGCACTTCGCGTAGGGTGTGCACCAATCGCCTACCGGATCGCTGAGTTCCGCGCAGCGGACGGGTGTGAGCACACGTCCCTTGGAACCGAATTGTGCAACTCAAGATCGATACCGGAACAAATCCGAACAAAGTCCTAAGAAATGAGGAAGGCCCCGCCGTTGTCGGCGGGGCCTCCCCCCATCATGTAGTGTCCGGCGGTGTCCTACTCTCCCACACAGTCTCCCGTGCAGTACCATCGGCGCTGAAGGGCTTAACTTCCGGGTTCGGGATGGGACCGGGTGTTTCCCCCTCGCCAAAACCACCGAACGCCCAACGCACCACCCCCGCACCGGGGGTGGGCAAACCTTTGGGTGTCCAAACCAGCAGTCCGGCACAACATCATCATTCTGTTGTGTTGTGTTTGCGGGTTGCCGAGGTTGTTTTCTGGGAACCACACAGGGACGCGAACGTTTCTTGCAGCGATTTGGATTGAACGAATTGTGTGTTCAAGCCACTCGGCCTATTAGTACCGGTCAACTCCACACCTTACGATGCTTCCATACCCGGCCTATCAACCCAATCGTCTCTTGGGGGCCTTACACCCCTCAAAGGGGGTGGGAGAACTCATCTCGAGGAAGGCTTCCCGCTTAGATGCTTTCAGCGGTTATCCCGACCGAACGTAGCCAACCAGCCGTGCCCCTGGCGGGACAACTGGCACACCAGAGGTCCGTCCGTCCCGGTCCTCTCGTACTAGGGACAGACCCTCTCAATTCTCCTACGCGCGCAGCGGATAGGGACCGAACTGTCTCGCGACGTTCTAAACCCAGCTCGCGTGCCGCTTTAATGGGCGAACAGCCCAACCCTTGGGACCTACTCCAGCCCCAGGATGCGACGAGCCGACATCGAGGTGCCAAACCATCCCGTCGATATGGACTCTTGGGGAAGATCAGCCTGTTATCCCCGGGGTACCTTTTAGCCGTTGAGCGACACCGCTTCCACACGCCGGCGCCGGATCACTAGGCCCTGCTTTCGCACCTGCTCGACACGTCCGTCTCACAGTCAAGCTCCCTTGTGCCCTTACACTCACCACCTGATTGCCAACCAGGCTGAGGGAACCTTTGGGCGCCTCCGTTACTCTTTAGGAGGCAACCGCCCCAGTTAAACTACCCACCAGGCACTGTCCCCCACCCGGATACACGGGCGCGGGTTAGACGCTCAAAACGACCAGAGTGGTATTTCACCAACGACTCCACCGACACTGGCGTGCCGGCTTCACAGTCTCCCACCTATCCTACACAAGACGCTCCAAACGCCAATGCCAAGCTATAGTGAAGGTCCCGGGGTCTTTCCGTCCTGCTGCGCGAAACGAGCATCTTTACTCGTACTGCAATTTCGCCGGGCCTGTGGTTGAGACAGCGGGGAAGTCGTTACGCCATTCGTGCAGGTCGGAACTTACCCGACAAGGAATTTCGCTACCTTAGGATGGTTATAGTTACCACCGCCGTTTACCGGCGCTTAGATTCTCAGCGTCCACCCGAAGGTGTAACCGGTCCTCTTAACGTTCCGGCACCGGGCAGGCGTCAGTCCGTATACCGCGTCTTACGACTTCGCACGGACCTGTGTTTTTAGTAAACAGTCGCTTCCCCCTGGCCTCTGCGACCCCACCCAGCTCCCCGTGCAAGACGGCTCACCAAGCAAGGTCCCCCTTCTCCCAAAGTTACGGGGGCAATTTGCCGAGTTCCTTAACCACAGTTCACCCGATCGCCTTGGTATTCTCTACCTGACCACCTGAGTCGGTTTAGGGTACGGGCCGCCAGTACACTCGCTAGAGGCTTTTCTCGACAGCATGGGATCACTCACTTCACCTAAAACGGCTCGGCATCACATCTCACCCTTCATGGCATGCGGATTTACCTGCACACCGGGCTACATGCTTACCCCAGGACAACCATCGCCTGGGCTGAGCTACCCTCCTGCGTCACCCCATCACTCACCTACTACCCCCTCGGGTCCCACGCTCCCCACCACACCAGGCCCGAAGGCCCCGCGGATGGTTCGGGCGGTTAGCATCAGAGGATTCAGCGTTGGCGCATACCAGCGGGTACGGGAATATCAACCCGTTGTCCATCGACTACGCCTGTCGGCCTCGCCTTAGGTCCCGACTTACCCTGGGCGGATTAGCCTGCCCCAGGAACCCTTGGTCATCCGGCGCACACGGTTCTCACGTGTGACTCGCTACTCATGCCTGCATTCTCACTCCCACAGCCTCCACCACTCGATCACTCGGCGGCTTCACCGGCTGCAGGACGCTCCCCTACCCACCCACACCACAACAGGTGCGGATGCCACGGTTTCGGCGGTGTGCTTGAGCCCCGCTACATTGTCGGCGCGGAATCACTTGACCAGTGAGCTATTACGCACTCTTTCAAGGATGGCTGCTTCTAAGCCAACCTCCTGGTTGTCACGGCAACTCCACATCCTTTCCCACTTAGCACACGCTTAGGGGCCTTAACCGATGATCTGGGCTGTTTCCCTCTCGACTACGAAGCTTATCCCCCGCAGTCTCACTGCCACGCTCAACTTACCGGCATTCGGAGTTTGGCTGACGTCAGTAACCTTGTCGGGCCCATCAGCCATCCAGTAGCTCTACCTCCGGCAAGCACCACGCAACGCTGCACCTAAATGCATTTCGGGGAGAACCAGCTATCACGGAGTTTGATTGGCCTTTCACCCCTAACCACAGGTCATCCCCCAGGTTTTCAACCCTGGTGGGTTCGGGCCTCCACACCGTCTTACCGGCGCTTCACCCTGCCCATGGCTAGATCACCCCGCTTCGGGTCTACAGCATGCGACTAAAACGCCCTATTCAGACTCGCTTTCGCTACGGCTACCCGCCACCGGTTAACCTCGCCACACACCATAACTCGCAGGCTCATTCTTCAAAAGGCACGCCATCACCAACAACACCCCACAAGGAGACATTGAGGAGGCTCTGACGGCTTGTAGGCACACGGTTTCAGGTACTCTTTCACGACCCCTCACCGGGGCACTTTTCACCTTTCCCTCACGGTACTGGTCCGCTATCGGTCACCAGGAAGTATTCAGCCTTACCACGTGGTCGTGGCAGATTCACACAGGATTTCACGGGCCCCGTGCTACTCGGGAAAACACCCAGAAGCCACTCGAGTTTCGTCTACCGGACTCTCACCGTCTACGGTCGGCCTTCCCATACCATTCGACTACCCGAGCAGTTTGTAACTCCTTGCTGGACTGGTAGACCCAGCCGGATGCTCCCACAACCCCGCACACGCAACCCCTACCAGGTATCACACGCGCACGGTTTAGGCTCCTCCGCTTTCGCTCACCACTACTCACGGAATCACAATTGTTTTCTCTTCCTGCGGGTACTGAGATGTTTCACTTCCCCGCGTTCCCACCAACCGCCCTATACATTCAGACGGCGGCGACACCCCATGACGAGTGCCAGGTTTCCCCATTCGGAAATCCCCGGATCAAAGTCTGGTTGCCGACTCCCCGAGGCATATCGCAGGCTCCCACGTCCTTCATCGGCTCCTGATGCCAAGGCATCCACCGTATGCCCTAAAAAACTTGAACACACAAAACGATCAAAACAAATCGCAGATAAACAACAAAAACCCGAATGAACACACCCCAAAAAATCAGAGGCGCCTCACCCGAGCCCTCATCATTCACCAGAGATGCTCGCGTCCACTGTGCAGTTCTCAAAAAACAACCGGGCCCACCAGCACCCCACCCTCAAGACAGAGAGCGAGGTATCTGGTCCCGCAATCCAGAGGCCACCGAGCTCGCGCCCGTTTCCTCAGGACCCAACAGCGTGTCCAACCTGCCAACCGCCCGAGACTCACCGTTCCCACTCCCCCAGGACCCCAAAAGGGGCCCGTCGAGGGCGGTACTAGCTGAGCCGCACGGCCAGCAGGCTGAGTAGCCAGTGCTCCACATCTATGAGCAGCCACCCGGCAGACATGCGCTGCCGACAGCGGCCACCGACCGAGCATCCCCTGCAAGAGGGGCCAGCTCGGCCAGTTGGGTGCTCCTTAGAAAGGAGGTGATCCAGCCGCACCTTCCGGTACGGCTACCTTGTTACGACTTCGTCCCAATCGCCGGCCCCACCTTCGACCGCTCCCCCAGCAAGCTGGTTGGGCCACGGGCTTCGGGTGTTGCCGACTTTCGTGACGTGACGGGCGGTGTGTACAAGGCCCGGGAACGTATTCACCGCAGCGTTGCTGATCTGCGATTACTAGCGACTCCGACTTCACGAAGTCGAGTTGCAGACTTCGATCCGAACTGAGACCGGCTTTACGGGATTCGCTCCACCTCACGGTATCGCAGCCCTCTGTACCGGCCATTGTAGCATGTTTGCAGCCCAAGACATAAGGGGCATGATGACTTGACGTCATCCCCACCTTCCTCCGAGTTGACCCCGGCGGTCTCCCATGAGTCCCCACCCGAAGTGCTGGCAACATGGAACGAGGGTTGCGCTCGTTGCGGGACTTAACCCAACATCTCACGACACGAGCTGACGACAGCCATGCACCACCTGTCACCGGCCCAAAAAGGACCCCGCATCTCTGCGAGTTTTCCGGCGATGTCAAGCCTTGGTAAGGTTCTTCGCGTTGCGTCGAATTAAGCAACATGCTCCGCCGCTTGTGCGGGCCCCCGTCAATTCCTTTGAGTTTTAGCCTTGCGGCCGTACTCCCCAGGCGGGGCGCTTAATGCGTTAGCTACGGCGCGGAATCCGTGGAAGAACCCCACACCTAGCGCCCAACGTTTACGGCGTGGACTACCAGGGTATCTAATCCTGTTCGCTCCCCACGCTTTCGCTCCTCAGCGTCAGTACAGGCCCAGAGAACCGCCTTCGCCACCGGTGTTCCTCCCGATATCTGCGCATTTCACCGCTACACCGGGAATTCCATTCTCCCCTACCTGCCTCTAGTCTGCCCGTATCCACCGCAGACCCACGGTTAAGCCGTGGGCTTTCACGACAGACGCGACAAACCGCCTACGAGCTCTTTACGCCCAATAATTCCGGACAACGCTTGCGCCCTACGTATTACCGCGGCTGCTGGCACGTAGTTAGCCGGCGCTTCTTCTGCACCTACCGTCACTTCCGCTTCGTCGGTGCTGAAAGAGGTTTACAACCCGAAGGCCGTCATCCCCCACGCGGCGTCGCTGCGTCAGGCTTCCGCCCATTGCGCAATATTCCCCACTGCTGCCTCCCGTAGGAGTCTGGGCCGTGTCTCAGTCCCAGTGTGACCGGTCGCCCTCTCAGGCCGGTTACCCGTCGTCGCCTTGGTAGGCCATCACCCCACCAACAAGCTGATAGGCCGCGAGCCCAACCCCAACCGAAAAACTTTCCACCACCCCACATGCGCAGAATGGTCATATCCGGTATTAGACCCAGTTTCCCAGGCTTATCCCGAAGTCAGGGGCAGGTTGCTCACGTGTTACTCACCCGTTCGCCGCTCGAGTACCCCCAAAGGGGCCTTTCCGCTCGACTTGCATGTGTTAAGCACGCCGCCAGCGTTCGTCCTGAGCCAGGATCAAACTCTCCATTAAGGCCACACGACCAGCAGGAAGGGCGAACCCCCGAACCGGCCAAACCTTGGAAACAATCCCAGCACCACAACCCCCACAAAAGAAGGGGTCGCATTGCCTCAAAGAAATCCCCAACCACCCCCACCCAAAAAGCAGAGGCAGTCCACGGGGCGGTCCGACCCCAAGGGCCGAACCATATAAAGGCACTGGCTTTTAACACGCTGTTGAGTTCTCAAGAAACGGACACCCACCGCGCCGGACCCGCTTTCGCGTTTCCCGCTCCGGGGCGACTGTTCTTACTTTACCGGATTCGATCGAACTGTCAATTTCGGCCTTTTCCGGTGCCTCGAACGTTGCCGCTTGCGCGGCTTCTTCCGAGGCGGTGGAGCTATTTCACCAGATTCGGCGCGATTAGCAAAATCGAGCCGTTCCATCCCACCGCGACAGACCGGGCGCGACAAAGCCGCGTCGGTTGGTTCGGTAGTGGGTTCCCCTCGGGTCGGCCGCCTGACGGCGTCCGCTACCCCGTGGGGCGAAGTGAACAGTATGCCCCTGAGGTGCGAACGTCAAACCGGCTCGCACCTCTTGGCGGCACCGAATCAGCCGGGACGCCACTACACCTCCGCCCATGCACCCGTCCTACCTTGGGTTTTGTCAGGGTTTTCGCCATCTTGGCGCCGACCATCGTGGGCCGGGCGGCGAATATTTCTTTTTGGCAACGGCGTCAGGGCCGGGCGGTTCATGGCTTCGCGAGGTATCCGCCGATGAAGAGGACGCCTTCGGCCAGGACCCACACGAATGCCGCCACTGTGAGGAGAGCGTCCAGCCGATCGGGCCTCTGCCGGGCGCCCGGCATCGCCCAGGCCGTCACGGCCACGATCGCGGCGAGAGCGGCGACCGGCGCCGAGATCAGGACGGCATCGTCGAATCCCGCGCTGCATCCGGGATCGCGCCGCTCGTCCTCGCCGCAGAAGGCGGTGGCGCCCCAGCCGCCGAGGGCGGAGAAGGCCCAGAGTACGGCCAGCACGCAGTTCGCGATCGTCGGAATCGCCGGCGAGATCCACCAGCTGTTCGAACGTCCGGGCATGGCCTGCACGAACGGAACGTACCTCGCGGCGGCACGACCGGGAAGCCCTATATGGACGCGATGGCCCCGGTCAGGTGATCTCCTTGGCCTCGTGCAGGTTCATGTCCATCACGATCGCCGTCATGACGGCCATGGTCCGCAGCGGCTCCGGGACGGGGTCGAAGATCTCCACGGCGTATTTGTCGGCCGTCGTCAGCAGGTGGGTGGCGAGGCCGGCCCATTTCTTCCGGACGTGGGCGACCTTGGCCCCGTCCTTGTCGGTCACCTCGAAGTTGTTGCGCGGAACGTCCACCGCCACGGCGCCGATGAGGCTGCCCTCGCCGTCATAGACGACGTAGCGGCGTCCGACCCGTTCGGTGACGAACGAGCCGAAGGCGTCGCCTTCCGGGCCGAGGATCTCGGTGTATTCCCGTCCGCGCTGTTTGTCGACGATCAGGATGGGGTCCCCGCCGGGTGTCGTGATGAGCACGGCCCGGGCGTCGAGGTTCGACTTGCCGGCGAGGACGCCACGCATGTCGGCGCGGCCCTGGTCGTCCGTGGGCGCCGCGATGGCCAGGACGACGCCGTCGCCGTCGAGCACCTTGTAGCGCGATTTGGCGAACGGGCCCCGCCGGGGCTGTTCGACCTTGAGCACCGGGGAGCTGAACACTTCGGTCACGTGTTCTCCTGCCTCGTCGGCCGCCCTCGCGACCTCGCTGTCCACCGTCCCGGCGCGTGCACACCCGTAGGCGCGCGGCGCCGCCCAAGCGGCGATACTGCCAAGCCCGGCCCCGCAGCGGAAGCACCTTGCCTGGGCCGGCCACCCACGCCGGGCGCCGGTCGCCCGGCTGACCTGCGCGGGTGCGTTCGAGTATGACGTCCGGGAAACCGACTTGTGTCCGGCGCAGCGGCCACGTCAGGGTGACAGGCCGTCGAGAAAGTTGGGTACGTCCTTACCCTCGTACAGCATCAGGTCGAGTCCGATCGGCGCCGCCACGATGAGGATCCGCAGCGGATCGGGCGGCGTGTGGAAGAACGTCACCGCGTACCGGTCCGCGGTGGTCAGCAGTTCGGTCGCCGCGCCCTTCCATTTCTTGTCGACCTGCGCGACGTGGGCGCCGGCGTTGTCGAGCACCTTGAACTTCCTCGCGGTCTTGTTGCCCTCCAGCCGTCCGGCGGGGCGTTCCGCCGCGTCGAGCAGCGCGTATCGCCATTGGTAGCCGTCCTGCCGGATCGAGCCGTGCAGGACGCCGTCCGGTGTGCTGACCCATGCCGCGCGGGTGGTCTTCGGGCGTTCGATCATCAGGATCGGTGTGCCCCGGGTGTCCTCCACCTGGACGGTCCGCTGATCACTGCCGTCGAGCATCACCGCCCGCCACGCCTGGCGTTTCAGCGATACGGAGCGCTCCTCCGCCCTGGCGAGCAGGGTGCCGCCCGCGTCGAACACCTTGTACTGGGACTTCGCGGAGGGGAGGCGGCGCGGTTGTTCGATCCTGAGCACGGGAGAACTGAAGAGATCGCTCACATGTCCTCTTTAGGCTGTCCGGCGGCGTGGACGTCCGGAGGGGGCCGGGTGGCCTGGGCCACATGGCCGGAGCGGGCGGGCGGCGTCGGCGCCCGGACGAACACCATGATCGTGTTGTTTGACGTGCGAGCGTCCGGGCGGGTTCGCTCGCAACCGGCAAGACGCGAAAAGGACGAAGGGACGGCCCGTTGAGGACCGTCCCTTCGCGAAGGCGTACCGAGTAGGACGCGTGGACCCGATCCGGCAGGATCAGAAGTCCATGCCGCCGGCGTCGGGCATGCCGCCCGCCGGGGCCGGGTTCTTCTCGGGCTTCTCGGCGATGACCGCCTCGGTGGTCAGGAACAGCGCGGCGATCGACGACGCGTTCTGCAGCGCGGACCTGGTCACCTTGGCGGGGTCGAGGATGCCCGCCTCGAACATGTTGGTGTAGTCGCCGGTGGCGGCGTTGAGGCCCTCCCCCGGGGTCAGGTTGCGGACCCGCTCCACCACGACGCCGCCCTCGAGGCCGGCGTTGACGGCGATCTGCTTCAGCGGCTCCTCCAGAGCGCGCTTGACGATGTTCGCGCCGGTGGCCTCGTCGCCCGAGAGCTCCAGCTTGTCGAACGCCTTGGTGCCGGCCTGCAGCAGCGCCACACCACCGCCGGGGACGATGCCCTCCTCGACCGCGGCCTTGGCGTTGCGGACGGCGTCCTCGATGCGGTGCTTGCGCTCCTTGAGCTCGACCTCCGTCGCGGCGCCGGCCTTGATGACCGCGACACCGCCCGCGAGCTTCGCCAGGCGCTCCTGGAGCTTCTCGCGGTCGTAGTCGGAGTCGGTGTTGTCGATCTCGGTGCGGATCTGGTTGACCCGGCCCGCGATCTCGTTGGCGTCACCGGCGCCGTCCACGATGGTGGTCTCGTCCTTGGCGATGACGATCTTGCGCGCCCGGCCGAGCATGTCGACCGAGGTGTTCTCCAGCTTGAGGCCGACGTCCTCGCTGATGACCTGGCCGCCGGTCAGCGTGGCGATGTCGCCCAGCATGGCCTTGCGGCGGTCGCCGAAGCCCGGGGCCTTCACGGCCACGGACTTGAAGATCCCGCGGATCTTGTTGACGACCAGGGTGGCCAGGGCCTCGCCCTCGACGTCCTCCGCGATGATCAGCAGCGGCTTGCCGGACTGCATGACGCCCTCGAGGACGGGCAGCAGGTCCTTGTTGGCCGACACCTTGCCCTGAACGATCAGGATGTACGGGTCCTCCAGGACCGCTTCCATCCGCTCGGGGTCGGTCACGAAGTAGTGCGAGATGTAGCCCTTGTCGAAGCGCATCCCCTCGGTGAGCTCGAGCTCGAGACCGAAGGTCTGGCTCTCCTCGACCGTGATGACGCCTTCCTTGCCGACCTTGTCCATCGCCTCGGCGATCATCTCGCCGATCTGCGGGTCGCCGGCGGAGATGGAGGCCGTGGAGGCGATCTGCTCCTTGGTCTCCACGTCCTTGGCGAGCTTGGACAGCTCCTCGCTGACCCGCTCCACCGCGGACTCGATGCCGCGCTTCAGCGACATCGGGTTGGCGCCGGCGGCCACGTTCCGCAGCCCCTCGCGCACCAGCGCCTGGGCCAGGACGGTGGCGGTGGTGGTGCCGTCACCCGCGACGTCGTCGGTCTTCTTCGCGACCTCCTTGACGAGCTCCGCGCCGATCTTCTCCCACGCGTCCTCGAGCTCGATCTCCTTGGCGATCGACACACCGTCGTTCGTGATCGTGGGGGCGCCCCACTTCTTCTCCAGCACGACGTTGCGGCCCTTGGGACCAAGGGTCACCTTGACGGCGTCGGCGAGCTGGTTCATGCCGCGCTCAAGACCGCGGCGGGCCTCCTCGTCGAACGCGATCATCTTTGCAGCCATAGGCTCCAGTCCTCCCGGAACAAGGTGGCTTAGACGGATCGAGCCGACGCCCGCGACGGACGGCCCCCGTCGACGACTGCCATTCCGCCGCCGAACTGGGGCCTCATCGCCCCGACCCAGACTGTGAAGTTGTCACTCTCCACAGCAGAGTGCCAACCGTTTTTTAGCACTCTACCCTGCCGAGTGCAAGCGGCGCGCATCGTCGTCCACGGAACCGTCACCAATCGGCCCCGACCCGTTCCACCTGCGTCGGAGCCTCGTCCGGGGACGTCAGAGCGTGCCGCTGTGATCCACTGTGCGCGGTCGTCCGCCGGTGTTCCCGGAACAGGCGCGGAACACGCACCCGAGGGCGGGACGGCAGGGGACGGTTCGTCCCGCGTGCCGATTCATGATCTCGTCGTCGCCGTCGATGCGGTGAGCATATGTCTCGTGGAGCATATGGCTCGTGCTGGTCCCGCCGCGGCGGACGGACATCCGCTGGGTGTTGGGCTGTCTAGCTAGACATCCGTGATCTCGGGTTCTTCTTGTTTCTTCCTATGCTTAATATAGCGTTCGATCAGGCCCAAAATGCGACTGACGTTGCAATCACGCCGATCACCACAGGGATGGCGTCCGGGCCGAGTGAGACGGCGACCGCAGCGGCTGCCGCTCCGATGGAACCGACAGAGCCCACTACCGCCGGCACCTTCTGCGAAGCGGGAACCGGCGGGCTGCTGTCGGGCGGGTTGTCAGCCATACACCTTCACCCCCACGGCCACAGCACTCAGCAAGATCATGCCACCAGCTCCGTTGGCGATGAAGATCCAGCCCATCTTGAGCCAGCCCCACTCCTTAATCTTCGCCCCATTCTCGTAGGCGAATAGGCGGAGAAGGAAGGGGAAGGCAGTACAACCTAGCAAGATGGCTACGAGGCAGAGCAGCACCTGAGACATCGGCACGGGCAGGTTCTTGGACGAGGCCACGACCAGGGTGGACGCCAGGGCCAAGCCGGCCGCGATCGTCCAATCCGTCCAAAATAGGCCGTCTTCCCTGGTCAGGCCATGCCTCTTGTTGGGCAGTTCCGTCCGACTGAGCCCCTTCAGCGTGATCTGAAGTCCGGCCGTCACCAACGTCACCACGACGGTGATGAGGAGCTCCCGCAAAGCGTCGCCATCCTTTGTCGTCAGGACCGAATGTGGCCAATGCTTCATCACAGTGCGCCACCCGAGAGTAACGACCCAAACACATATCTATGATCATTTTAAGGACGTTTCAAAGTTCGGCCGACTGAGGCCACGGACCGGTTTGATCCACTGCTGATTGATGTAATCCTGGTCAGGTTGTGTGTGGGTCGCCGTCGGTCGCCGTGCCCCTCGCGCGGTCGCCCCTACAGGACGGGGGTGCGCGTGCTCGCGGTGGCGCTAACAGCCGGATGAGACGATCTTGGGTGGGTGGTTGTACGCGCAGGGGGCGCCTGCCGCGCCCGTGCCGAGACCGCGCCGCGCGGCAGCTGTCGGCAGTCCCCGGGGGCTGTGCCACCGCTCAGAGCGAGGCGGCGTCGTCGCGTCGAAGGACGTCCGCCAAGCCGTTCGCCAATGGGCACCAGGCCGTGTCCAGGCGTATTGCGGTTCTTCACAGATTCGTTCGGGGCGAGTGGTTTAGCGTGCGCTACTGGGGAATCCCGTGGTTTCCAGATCTTTTCTGGAGCCGGAAGGCACTCCCGCGCGGATGGATCTGCCATGGGTTGCGCACCATTCGCGCGGGAGCTCCCGGACAGGTATGTCCGTGTGTTGCGGTCTGTACCGGGGGACGACGGAGCCGGACGAGGAAGAATGCGGGACGACGGCAGATGCGAAGTCAGAGGGAAGTGCCGCCCCCAAGTGGCCTTCGAGTCTCAGCCGCGATCGCAAAGCCCGAGGTTCCATCCCACGGCACCGTCGGCCAGAGACTTTCCAGCGCCGCCCATATTCGATCGACCAGCGGCCAATCGGGATGGTCACTCGCCCGGTCGCGGCTCTGGAGCGCCTAGGTATTCCCCGAGTAGAGGGGGACCGTTCTCCAGCACGGCATCAAGAACACGGTCCATGGCCACCGCACCGGTCTCCTCCCCTGACCCCATGCAGAAGAACATGAGTTGGTAGGCCATGCACGCCCCTCGTTCATCACGCTGTCCACCAGGCTGGTCTACAGCGTTCTACGGTCGGAATTGCGGAGTTGGTTGGCTTCTTGGCCACTCCACCCTGTCGAGAGCCAGCGGCGCCTGAAGCGGTCGCGGGGGCCCTGGCGATCATCAGCAGGGCCAAAGCGGCGCGGGTGCACAGGTCGATGAGGTAGTTGACGCGGTTGTCGGACGGGCCCGGAAGCAGGATGGCGTGCAGCTGTGCCAGCGTCGCCAGCGAGATGCCGACGACCACACCGTGCCGGGCGTCCGCGTTGACGTCGTGGGCGACCTCGTGGCCGAGGAGCGCGACCTTCTGCTGGGCGGAAGCACGTCCCACAGGGGTATACCGAGGTAAAGGACGCGACGGCGGCGCAGGCCGACCGTCCCGTAAGCGGCGGCGGACGTCGGGGAGGCGGCGCGGGCTGCCGAACCGGGGCCGCAGGGCCCATGCCGTCATCAGGCACAGCATGGCGGCGGCGATCGTGACGGGGTTGCGCACGGCGACGAGCAACCAGGTCGCGACTGTGAGCAGGAGGATGGTGAAGGCGTGCACGCAGAGCGCCATGGCGAGGGAGATCACGCGGGCGGCGTCCTGTCCCGGCCGGAGCGCGGACGAACTCCTCGTGGACGCTTGGAGCTTCCGGGACGACCATTGGTCGAAGCGTCCGCGCATGCCCTTCCGGGGTGCCTGAGGCGCGTCCAGCCTCCACTCGCAGGCGGCGCACCAGACCGGATGGCCGGGCAGGGACGCCGGCTGTCCGGTGCGGCCGGGGCCCCGGCCAGGCGTGATCACCTGTGCCATGGTGGAGGATCCCAATCGTCCGCCCGGACAAAGGGGGAGAATTCGCTGTTCGCCGTGCTCAGCCGACGGTCGGGGTGGGTGGTGCGTCGCTCAGCGCATTTCCGCCGCGCTGTGGTTGGGCCGTGGGACGGTCGCGAAACCCGGCCCCGGGAACGTGCCGGGGCCGGGGCGGCGGAGGGGCGTCAGCCGCCGGCGACGGCGGGGATGATCGAGACCTGGGCGCCCGCGGGGGTCGGGGTGTCCAGGCCGTCGGCGAAGCGGACGTCCTCGTCCCCGACATAGACGTTGACGAAGCGGCGGATCTTGCCGGCGTCGTCCAGGATGCGGGCGGAGATGCCGGCGTAGCTGGCCTCCAGGTCGGCGACGACGGCGCGGAGGGTGGCGCCCTCGGCCTTCACCTCCGACTCACCGCCGGTGTAGGTCCGCAGGATCGTCGGGATACGGACGGACACGGTGCTCATGGTGCTCCTTTCAGACGAGGCCCGCGGCGCGGAACGCCTCCAGGGTCGGGGCGATGTTGGCGGACGGGGACACGACGGGCGCGACGGCGTCCAGGGTCTTCAGACCGTCCCCGGAGTTGATGATCACGGTCTCGGCGGACGGGTCGAGCGCGCCGGACGCGACGAGCTTGCGGAGGGTCGCGACGGTGACGCCGCCGGCGGTCTCGCCGAAGATGCCCTCGGTGCGGGCGAGGAGCCGGATGCCCTCGACGACCTCGGCGTCGGTGACGTCCTCGACGGCGCCGTTCGTGCGGCGGGCGACGTCCAGGACGTACGGGCCGTCGGCGGGGTTGCCGATGGCGAGGGACTTGGCGATGGTGTCGGGCTTCACCGGGCGGACGACGTCGTGGCCGGCCTTGAACGCGTCGGCGACCGGGGCGCAGCCGGTGGCCTGGGCGCCGAAGACGCGGTACGGCCTGTCCTCGACGAGGCCCAGTTTGATCAGTTCCTGGAACGCCTTGTCGATCTTGGTGAGCTGGGAGCCGGACGCGACCGGGACGACGATCTGGTCGGGCAGCCGCCAGCCGAGCTGCTCGGCGATCTCGTAGCCGAGGGTCTTGGAGCCCTCCGCGTAGTAGGGCCGGACGTTGACGTTGACGAACGCCCAGTCGTCCTGCTCCCCGGCGATCTCGGAGGCCAGCCGGTTGACGTCGTCGTAGTTGCCGTCGACCGTGACGAACGTCCCGCCGTAGACGGCCGTCGTGATGATCTTCTGCGTTTCGAGGTCGGACGGGACGAACACGGCGCTGCGGATACCGGCGCGGGCGGCGGCCGCGGCGACGGCGTTGGCGAGGTTGCCCGTGGACGGGCAGGCCAGCACCTTGAAGCCGAGCTCGCGGGCGGCGGCGAGCGCGACGGCGACGACGCGGTCCTTGAACGAGTGGGTCGGGTTGCCGCTGTCGTCCTTCACCCACAGGCTCTGCAGGCCGAGGGCCTCGGCGAGGTTGTCGGCGCGGACGAGGCGGGTGAGGCCCGGCTCGGTGTTGGGCGTCTCCGCGATGGTGGACGGGACGGGCAACAGCCCCTTGTAACGCCAGATGTTGCGCGGACCGGACTCGATGCTCGCGCGGGTGACTCCCCCGAAGTCGTAGGCGATCTCCAGGGGGCCGAAACACTCCTCGCACGCGTAGTGGGGCCCGAGGTCGCGGGACGTGCCGCATTCGCGGCAGACGAGAGCGGTGGCTGGTCCGAGGTCGGTGGCAGGCGTGATTGCCATGCGGGCGAGGCCTTTCTTCCCATCTTTCCTGCGCCACCTTGGTCGCAGGCCGGAGTTGGCACCATCCCCCGGCCGGCCTCGCAGGATCGCGAGCGCGCCTTAGCCGGGTGGTTGCCGGGGCTTCGTCGGGCCGGTCCCTCCACCCCTCTGGATGAGCGGTATTCAGTTGTGAAGTACGAGCACTTACAGCTTCTATGCGTGACTTTACATGATCTGACCGGATGCCAGACAGGTGGGTTCACCGATTGAGACGTTACCCGGGTGCGTTCTTGATCACGCGTGCTCCGCCGGACCACGACGCGGGCGGACGGTGCGGATGCGCGGAGCGTGTGCGGGTGCGCGGGGCAGGAGCGCGGGGCGGGAGCGCGGGCGGGTGCGCGGGTCGCTTTGAAGCGGCTCTGCGCGAACTGAGACCCTGCCGGTATGAGCCAAGTGCTGGTGGCGTCGAACCGGGGCCCGGTGTCGTTCTCGTTGTCGGAGGACGGGGAGCTCACCATGCGGCGCGGGGGCGGCGGGTTGGTGTCGGGCCTGGCCGCCGTCACGGGTGCGCCGGACGCGGGCGGTCCGGGTGTGCTGTGGGTGTGTGCGAGTCTGGGCGAGGCCGATCGGGCGGCCGCTCGGCGTTCACCGGATGGCCGCATCGACCTCGCGGGGTACGAGACGGGTGGCGCGGCGGTTCGGATGCTGGACATCCCGGAGGGGACGTTCCACCGCGCGTACAACGCCGTGGCCAACTCGACGCTGTGGTTCGTCCACCACCTTCTGTACGACACGCCGCGCAGCCCGCATTTCGACGCACGCGCACGCCGCGACTGGCAGTCCTACGAGGCGTACAACGCGGCGTTCGCGGACGCCTTGGCGCGCGACGCCGCGCCTGGTGCGAAGGCCGCGATCCAGGACTACCACCTGTCGCTGGCACCGCGGATGCTGCGCGAGCGGCGTCCCGACCTGAGAATCGTGCACTTCTCGCACACCCCGTGGGCGCCGCCTGAGTATTACAGGTTGCTGCCGGACGACATCGGCACGCAGATCCTTCTGGGCATCCTCGGCGCCGACCATGCGGGGTTCCTCACCGAGCGGTGGGCGTCCGCGTTCCTCGACTGCTGCGAGACGCTGCCGGGCGCACGCGTCGACCATGCCGCGCGCACCGTCACCTGCTCGGGACACGTCACGCGCATAGGCGTGCATGGGCTCGGCGTCGACGGGACGGCCCTTCGCCAACGCGCCACCGAACAGGACGTCGTGGAACGGGCGCGCGCGCTGCGTGAACAGGTGGGCGGCCGCCAGCTCATCGTGCGGGTCGACCGGACGGAACTGTCCAAGAACATCGTGCGCGGGCTCGCCGCCTACCGGGAACTGCTCGTCAACCATCCCGAGTGGCGTGGGCGTGTGGTCCATCTGGCGTTCGCCTACCCGTCGCGGTACGACCTGCCCGAGTACCGGGAGTACACGGCGGCCGTCGAGCGGATGGCGAAGCAGATCACCGACGAGTTCGGCACGGCGGACTGGGATCCGCTGATCTTGCAGGTGAACGACGACTATCCGCGTTCGCTCGCCGCCTACGGGCTCGCCGACGTGCTGCTCGTCAACCCGATCAGGGACGGGATGAACCTGGTCGCGAAGGAGGGGCCGGTGCTGTCGGAGCGCGGGTGCTCGCTCGTCCTGTCCAGGGAGGCGGGCGCGGCGGCGGAGCTGTCCGAGGACGCCCTGATGGTCAACCCGTTCGACGTGTCACAGACCGCCGAGACGCTGCATCGTGCCTTGCTGATGCCGCGCGGCGAACGCTCCGAACGGTGCGGCCGGCTCGCCGCCGCCGCGACGGCACTCCCACCGCGACGCTGGTTCGCCGACCAACTCGCGGCCCTCGACTAGCGAGCAGGACACCGGCGGGACGCGGTCAGCGCGCCGCGGCGGCGGGCTCAGGGTCAGGCGTGGTCAGCGGGCCGCGGCGGTGGCGGGTTCCGGGGCCAGGAGGCATTCCACCGGGTTCGGCTCGTGGCGCTGCTTCCAGCGTTCGCGCAGCGCGGCCTTGCGCTGCGCCATCCGGCGGTGGGTGCTGATCTTGGCGAAGCGGGTGAGCTGGGACGCGGGCGGCTTGGGCAGGCCGCTCGGCTCGTATCCGTACTCGGCGAGCCGCTCACCGAACGCGGCCTCCGCCAGACTTATCTGCCAGGAGTCCAGGCGCTGCGGCCACGAGCCGACGCGCGAGGTGGTGACGGCGTCCTTCGTCCGGCCGTGCCATTTCTCACGCTGCGGGACGTTCTTCTGCGCGAGACCGTCCGGGTGGGTCATGGCCGGGTTGAAGTCCTCGCCGAGGAATCCGCAGAGCCTGCTCAGCTCGTCGGCGGGATCGGCGACGAGACGCTCGTACTGCATCTCGTAGTAGGCGTCGGGGCCGAGCTGCTCGGCTAGCCGGCGGCCGCGGTCGATGGCCTCCCGCCAGGTGCTGACGGCGTGGTGGACGTCCCTGTCGTACCAGGGCATCTCCAGGAGCGAGGCGACGCAGTCACGGCCGTCCCGGACGATATGGACGAACTGCGCGTCCGGGAACATCCGCAGCAGCGCGCCGGCGTGCCGGTAGTAGCTCGGACGCTTGTCGCCCCAGCGCGCCTTGCCGAACCGGCGCGCGTACGCGCGCAGCACGACGCCGATCGCCGATCCCAGCGTGGGCGGCCCGGCGACGATCTCGTCGGCGACCTCGGCGGCGTCCAGGCCGAGCGCGTGGAACTTCGTCGACCGGTCTCCGGTGATCCACTCTGCGAGCGCGCGTCTGTTCTCCCTGACCCCGAGGTCACCGAACTCGCACCTCGCCGTATAGGCGGGGAGGAGGAACCTCGTCTCCGCCGGGATGGCGATACGAGGGTGCGAGTGCAGCATCAGCTGAAGCAGCGTCGTCCCCGAACGGGGACATCCGAGGATGAAGATCGGACGGTCGGGTCGGGGGTCCGGGCCTGTTGACATGCACGGCATCGTGGCTCAGACGCCCTTGCGACGGCCTTGGTCATGGACGCACCGTTGCCGGTCGATTACCGACGTTTGGACGAGTGGTCACCGCGGGCCAAGGCCGGCGCGTGTCAGTTGTAGGAGTCGCCGAGCGTCTGCCTGACCTGCTTGCGCGCCTCGTGGATGCGGGACTTGACCGTGCCGAGCGGAAGCCCGAGCTGCTCGGCGATCTCCGCGTACTCCAGCTGGGACACGTCCCGCAGGACGAGGGCCTGGATGAGGTCGGGCTTGCGGGCCTCCAGGTCTTCCATGGCGTCGAGGATGTCGACGCGGGAACCCGCGATGACGCTGGTCCGGCGCGGGTCGGGGCGCTGCTGCGGGAGCTCGCCCGCCTGCTCCACCGAGCGGCGCTTCAGCGACCGGTAGGTGGAGCGTGCGGAGTTGGCGACGACGACGTGCAGCCATGTGCTGAACCTCGACCGGCCCTCGAACCGGTGGATGTTTCGTGCGACCTGGAGCAACGCGTCCTGGCATGCCTCCTCCGCGTCCTGCCGGCAGGGCAGGAAGCGGGAGCTGTGCCGCAGGACGTCCGGCTCGATCTTGCGGAGGAGCTCGTTGAGGGCGCCCTGGTCGCCCGCCGCGGCCTTGACCGCCAGCTCCTCGGTCCTCTCGTCGAATGCCATGCCGCCTCAATGCTTGTTCGCACACTCACCCCGTTGTTGGGATGATACGGGAGTGTCTTTCCCACCATCAGTAGGCCGTTACCGGATCGATCGCGTCCTGGGTTCGGGGGCGTTCGCCTCTGTTTGGCTGGGTCACGACGACGCCCTGGACTCCCAGGTGGCCATAAAGGTCCTGTCCGGAAGCCTGATCGACGATCTCGATGTACGCAACCGTTTCCTGGAGGAGGCCCGGATTCTCCGCCGCGCCGACTCCGAGCGGCTCGTCCGCGTGCACGACATCGGGGAGCTGCCGGACGGACGGCCCTACTTCGTGATGTCGTACGCGGACCGCGGGACGCTCGGCGACCGCATGCGTGAGCGGCCACTTCCGGTCAGCGAGGCGGTGGTGCTCGCGGAGGAGATCGCCTACGGCGTCGAGGTGATCAACACGCTGGGCGTGATCCACCGCGATCTGAAGCCGTCCAACGTGCTGTTCCAGTCGACGCCGGACGGCGGCGAGAAGCTGCTGATCGCCGACCTGGGGCTGGCGAAGGCGCTCGCGCACGCGTCCGGGGCGTTCACGCTGCCGGTGGGCACGCCCGGCTACATGTCGCCGGAGCAGGCGAGGTTCGGCGGCGGGCTGGACGTCCGCGCCGACGTGTACGGCCTCGGCGCGCTGACCTATCACATGCTCACGGGACGGGCGCCGGGACCGGCGCCGGTCTCGTCGCCGCCGAGCGAGCTGCGCGAGGGCGTGTCACCCGCGTTCGACCAGGTCGTCCTGCGGGCGCTGGAGGTCGAGCGGGAGAAGCGGTGGCCGACAGCGGAGGCGTTCGCCGAGGCGCTGTCCACGTTGCGTCCGACTTCGGTACCCGGCGCGGCCGCGCCGTCGTTCGTGCCGTCTCCTCTGCACGTCGACGCGGACGCCACCGTCCAGGACTTCTACCGCGACGGCCAGCGCGCCCAGCCACCGGGCCCCGCGCAGGCGTCGTCGCCTGCGCAGGCGTCGTCCGCCACGCAGGCACAGTCTTCCGCGCAGCCGCCGGCGCCCGTCCAAGGGCAGGGACAGGGTCAGGCGCCCGCGCCTGGGCAGGGCCCGGGGCTGCCCGCGGGCCAGGGCGGCGGGCCGCGCGACATGCAGACCCGCTTCGACCAGCCCGGGGAAGATGACGCCCGCACGTCCGAGATGCGTCTCCCGCCGGGCCCACCGGCGGACGGCGAGCGGACGATCGTGGACGATCCGAGCGCGCGGGCGACGCCGTTCGGACAGGGCGAGCCGAGCACCACCCCCGACAACGGCCGTGCGGGTCCGATGCGACCGCCGTATCCCGGTCCGGCGCAGCCGCCCGGGCCTGGGCAGGGCGGCGGCAGCGGCGGTAACACCGACGGCAAGACGGCCGTGTTCCCGACCCAGCGCCCGCAGAACGGCGCGCCGCAGGGCATGGGGCAGATGAGCGGTCCTGGCCAGGGCGGTCCGCAGCCGTTCGGAGGGCAGCAGCAGGTCCCGCCGCCTCCCACCGGGTTCCAGCCGCCTCCGGCGCCGGTGCAAGGTCAGGGCCAGGGGCCGGGCGGGAAGTCCGGCCTGCTGGGCAGGCTCCGAGGCGGCGGTGCCGGGGCCGGAGCCGGGGCCGGGCAGCCCGGTGGCGGTGGCGCCCCGAAGAAGTTCGTCACGCCGTTGCTCATCACCGTGGTCGTGCTCGTGGTCGCGCTGATCGGCGGGCTGACCCTCGGCCTGCTCTTCTCCGGTGACGAGAAGGGCGGCGACAAGGACAAGAAGAAGACCTCCGAGATCCCGAAGGACTTCGTCGCGATCTCGCACAACGCGGGCAAGATCAAGGCCGCGGTGCCGAAAGCCTGGCCGAAGGGCACGCAGGAGTCGACCTGGACGCCGTCCACCGTGAACCTCAACGACGCCCAGCCCCGGCCGGTGCTCCGCGCGACGCCGAACAAGGCCGCGTTCCTGGGCGACGGTAAGGGCCCGGGCGTCTTCATCGGCGTGACCACGGACGTGCGGGACGGCCAGCTGCCGCCGCCGAGCGCGGCCGCCCATTCGCAGTGCACGAAGGCCCAGCCGGAGGACTACACCACTCCGGACAAGGCGCTCAGCGGGACCATCACGCGCTTCACCGCCTGCAAGGCCGGGACGCCGTCCGTCACCGAGGTCGGCCTGCGCGACAAGTCGGGCAAGTTCGGGCTGTGGATTCGCGTCAAGGAGACCGACGACCGCCAGGCGACGAAGGACATCCTCGACAGCCTCAAGGTCACGGGCCCCTGACGCCCGCCTCTCACCTCCACTGATCGTCCCCGGAGCGTGACGGCCATGGCGCCGTCCGCTCTCCTCGCGCCGCCGTCCCTGAATCTCGATGTTGCATCGCGACCTGTTTCCGATATATCGTTAATGCATCGCAACCGATCACTATCGAAGGAGACGGCGATGAACGAGCACAAGATGAGAAGGCGCGGCGGCTTCCGGGGTCCCCAGGAGCGCGGGCGCCGCGGAGATCCGTTCGGACCGTGGGGTCCCGGCGGCCCGGGCGGCGGTCCCGGATTCGGCCCCGGGCCAGGCCATCGCGGACGCGGTGGACGTGGCCGGCGAACCCGGCGCGGGAACGTCCGGGCGGCTCTGCTCGCCCTGCTCGCCGAACGCGCCATGCACGGCTACGAGATGATCCAGGAGCTGGACGAGCGCACCGGCGGCGTCTGGCGGCCGAGCCCCGGCTCGGTCTACCCGACCCTCCAGATGCTGGAGGACGAGGGCATGGTCAGCAGCGAGGAGGACGGCGGCAAGCGGCTGTTCTCCCTCACCGACGCGGGCCGCGAGGAGGCGTCGGCGCAGACCACCGCCCCGTGGGACGAGGTCACCGAGGCCGCGGGCGAGAACGTCATGCGCGGACGCGAGGCGATCGGCCAGTTGATGGTCGCTCTCCAGCAGGTCATGGCGGTCGGCAGCGAGGCGCAGAAGGCGCGTGCCCTGGACGTCGTCAACGACGCCCGCCGCCGCCTCTACGGCATCCTCGCCGACGACCCCGAGGCCGAATGACCCCACCGCCGAACGATCCCGACGCGAATGCCCCGAACCAGGGTGACCACGAAAGCGGATGAGTATGAATCCGAATGAGCAAGCAGCCGGATGAGCGCCCGCAGAGTGAACTCGCACCGACCGGACCCGCCGCGACTGAACCGAACAGCCGCGGCGGGTCCGCGTCAGCGTGGGAACGGGGCCTGTTTCGCGAGCTGGTCGGCCATGTAGAGCTGCTTCCACACGTACAGACCCATGTCCTTGCGGGTGATTTCACGCCGGACGGGGACGTCCACGGTGGCGCGGACCAGGTACGTCGACCCCGGCGGCATGTACTTGTCGCCGCCCTCGCCGCCGATCAGCTCGCCGCCCGCCAGCCGCCGCACGACCCGGCTCTTGGTCGGCGGCGTGCACATGTCCTCGGGGACCCCGGCCTGCGGCATGCAGCGGCCCTGCGCCTCCGGCGTGACGAGGGCGCGCTTGACGAACACGTCGCCGGGGAAGTCGAGCAGCACCTTCTGCCTCGTCGGGTTCGTCAGGAGGTATTCGACGTAGGCGAACGACGACCCGGACGGCGGTGACTGGAACGTGGTCACACCGTCGTTCACCCCGCTGGTCACCGTCGCGATCCTGTACTTGGACCCGTCGGCCGTGCCGACCTCGATGGCCGTCCCGGCACGTGGCAGCTGCGCGTTCGGGCCCTGCCGCTCGCTCGCCGTCGTCTCGGTGCCCGTGCCGCCGTCCCCGGAACCGCGCGTCAGGACGAGCCCGATCGTGGCCAGCCCGGCCAGGACGAGAACCCCCGCGGCGGCGAGCCCACCCCGCCGCCCGGCCCGCAGGCGCGCCCTGCCGTCCCGGCCCTTCTCCCGCGTACGCTCGCGCGATCCGAGCCGCACCTGCACACCGCTCGTCTCCCGAACGCCCATCGCCCCAGCCGGGGACGACGGTTCGTCCTGCTCGACGTAGGCACCCTGCGCCTCGGGGACGGCATCGGCCCGATATTCCGCTTCCGTCCGCGAAGACGATCCAGCCGGACGATCCCACACCTGCGGCAACTGGGCAGGCGCGTGTGGGCCAGGCGCGTGTGGGCCAGGTGGTGGGAACTGGGTGGGTGGAGTTTGGCCGGGCGGGTGGGGGTTGGGGGCTTGGACGATGGGGCGGGTTGGGGCGCCGGGTGGGATCGGGGCCGTCGGCGGTTGTGGGGAGCGTTCAGCGGGGAGCGGGGTGCCCTGCGCGGGGGTGGCTCTGGTGGAGATGCCGTGGGGAGGCGTGTTGCTGATGTCGCCCGGACGGCGCGGGACTTCCTGATCCGTGCCCACCGTCAAGCCTCCCGTGGTCGCGTGCGGTCCCCCGTGAACCACACATACGCAATCCACCATATTTTGGCCCCAATGGGACGTACGGTCCACGCGCGCCCCCCGGGTCACGCGAGATCCGCCAATATCGCGGGCGACTCTTGTCACCCGTCTAACAACAGGGGCCTGTCAGAGGGAGTCGGCCAGCGCTTCCATGAGGTCGACGATGCCGGACGGTCCGTCCACCACCAGGTCCGCGCGTTCGGCCAGCGCCGTGACCTCGGTGGATCCGCTGCAGACCAGCACGCCGGGCACACCCTCGGCGCGCAGCGCCTCGACGGCGTCGAACGCGGCGAGGTCGCCGAGGTCGTCCCCGGCGAACAGGACGGCGGACGGACGATCCGCACGTCCGGCGATGAACGTGCGCAGTGCCACCCCCTTGTTCATGCCAGGCGGGCGCAGTTCGAGGACGAGGCGTCCGGGCTCCAGGGTGAGCCCGGCGCGTTCGGCGAGCGCGGCGAGAATGCCGCGCAGCCGTTCGAGCGCGACCTGCGGCTCGGCGCAGCGGCGGGTGTGAACGGCGAGCGCCCGGCCCTTGTCCTCGACGAACGTCCCGGGCGGGGCGCCCGCCGCCGCGAGGACGCCGGGCAGCTTGGCGCGCGCCTCGGCGATGCCGGACGGCGGGTCGGGCGCGGTCAGGACACCGGACTCCCAGCGTTCGAGCCCGTACTGCCCGAGGACGACGATCCCGTCGATGCCCTCAAATCCGCCGTACTCGACGGCCACCTCGGCGGGCCGTCCGGTGACGATCACCACGGCGCCGACCAGCGGGGCGAGCCGCGCCAGCGCCGGAGCGGCGCGCGGATGGGCCCTGGCCGAGGCCGGGTCGTCGACGATCGGCGCGAGCGTGCCGTCGAAGTCGAAGCCGAGCACGGCCTCGGCCGGGGCCTTCCGGATCGCGTCAAGGCCGTCGGTTCCGGCGGCCGTCACAGAGCGGGGAGAGTTCACAGGACCAGTGAACCTTCTTCGCCTGGCGTGTCGCCAGGGACGCGCGGCATGGCGCGCCACCTGGGCGACAGGGCTCTGTCCGGGAGAGGGAGGTTCCTGGGCGGGTTCGATGCCGGTGCACCGCTTCGGTGCCGGTCAGGGGGTCGGGCGGGCTGCCGATCCGCCGGTCGGGCGGCCGTGGTCAGGGGCGGATGCCGAGGCGGCGCGCCGCCCGGCTGCGTTGCCGCTGCGTCCGCATCCGGCGCAGGCGCTTGACGAGCATCGGATCGCACTCCAGCGCCTCGGGTCGGTCGATCAGGATGTTCAGGAGCTGGTAGTACCGCGTCGCCGACATGTCGAACATCTCGCGGATGGCCTGTTCCTTGGCTCCGGCGTACTTCCACCACTGCCGTTCGAAGGCGAGGATGTGGCGGTCGCGCTCGGAGAGCAGGTCTGTGGGGAAGGCGGCGTCGTCGGCCCCGCCCTCTTCATCGGTCACGGGTGGTGCGGCAGGGCCATCGTCCATGCTTCCGTCCTGTGGGGGGACGTCACCGCGGGGGTCACCGGGGGCGTTCGCCGCTCGCATCAGGTCCCCTCTGTGGTTACTGATCCCGGGTCGTCCGGGTTCGGGCGGGTGTCATGTTACGCGTCCGCGCCGACAAGTTCCGGCGGTTCCCGGGGAACGACGGCCGGTGGTTCAGTGCATCACATCCCCGTTCACCTGGGGATCTTCAATGCCGTGTGTCACACGGCGAACGTCCGTCCCAGCAGTCTCCAAACATGTGCACACTACATGCGTTAGAGTGGTGGTCGGCGTCCGCCATGACGGCACGAACGGAGACCTCGTATGCCGACGGACACCTCCGCGACAGGGCGGCCCACCGGCCGGAACGCGCCCGAGCGCGCCACCACCGCCGCCGAACGGGACGACGCCGAGCAGAAAGCCGTCGCGCCCGAAGTCACAGACGGCGCCGACGCCGGTCGCGGGGCCGCGGAGCCGCATGCCGATCCTGCCCTCGCGGACATCGGGGCGGCGCTGTTCCATCTGCGCCGGGTCTGGGCCAAGCCCGACCTCATGAAGCGGATCCGCGCCCAGGCGCCCTGCGGCCCCGACGCACGGCCGCTGCAGATCTCCAACCTGACGGTGGTGAACGCCGTCGCCGCCGTCACCGCGGCCGTCGAGCGATCCGGCGCGGAGGATGACGCGGGGTCAGCGGACGGGTCGTCCTCCGAGGTCACCGTCGGTGCGGTCGCGGAGCGGCTGGAGATCGATCCGTCCACGGCGAGCCGGCTGGTCGGGCACGCCATCGACGCCGGGCTGCTGTCGAGACGGCCCTCGCCCGTCGACGCGCGCCGCGCCAACCTCGGGCTGACCGAGGCGGGACGGCGCGTCAAGCAGGTGGCCGACCGGTTCCGCCGCGCCTACCTCGACGAGCTCATGACCGGCTGGTCGGCTGACGAGCGGGCCGAGTTCGCCCGGCTGCTCACCCGTTTCGCGGACGCCGCCGTCCGAGCACCGCGGTACTCGGACGGCATCGACGAGATCTTCAAGGAGGCCGGCGCCGCGGACTAGGTCGTCGGCGACGGTCACGGCATCGGCCTCCGCTCGCGCCGCCCGCACTGCCCAGGTCAGCCAAGCCGAATGGGTCGGCCAGGTCGGACGGGGCAGCCCCGTGGGGCGGGTCAGCCTCCGTTGCGGAGAGTTGAGGTGCGCATGAGGTACTCGTCCTCGTCGATCTCGCCGCGGGCGAACCGCTCGGCCAGCACCGACTGCGCCTTGGCCATCGGGTCGGCGGCCGCCGCGGCCGCCGCGGCGCCGGTGTTCATCCGCCGGCGGATCAGGTAGAACGCCGTGCCCAGCACGGCCAGCCAGAACAGCCCGAACGTGATCGGGAACACCGGCCAGAAGGCGGGCGGGTCCCCACCGTCGTTCCAGGGACCCGGGTGCATCGCCGTCGCCTGTGCCGCCATCGTCGTCAACATGGTTCATCGGCCCTTCCTGTGTTGTTCGGATGAGTCGATGCTCGGCGACGGGTACGGGGGCCTGCATCGTCTGGCCGGAGGCTCCCGCGATACGCCCGGCGTAGTACCGCGGGCGGTGTTCGCTCACCCGCGGGTCACCGGCTCACCACCAGGGCGGCGGGTAGTCCTCGTCGTCGGAGGCGGGTGAGCGCCGTGAATGCCGTCCGCGCGGCTCGTCGCCCGGCCAGCCCGCCAGGGGGTCGGCGGAGTCGCCGGGGCCGGCCGGGGGCTGGACGGGCCCGAACAGCGGTTCCTCATCGGCCGGGACGGCGGGGAAGGCGCCGGTCGGCTCCTCGTCCCCGGGACGTACGGCCGGGGGCGGCGGGAGGTCGTCGTCCGGAACGGCGGGGATGGGAGCGGTGAGGCTGCCGTCCGCCGAATCCGCGCGGTCGAGCGAGCTTCGCCGGAACGCCTCCCATTCGTCGTCATCGGAGGCGGAGTCGCCATGGCCGGCCGAACCCTCGAACCCGGAGCCGTTGAGGCCGGAGCCGTTGAGGTCGAAGCCGTTGCGGCCGGCGCCGTTGGTTCCGTTCAGGTGCTCGCCGTTGTGGCCGTTGCCGAAGGCGTGTCCGTTGGTGCCGATCCCGTTCCGGCCGTCCGCGAGGAACTCGCCCGGGTCGAACGGGCGCAGCTCGCCCGGCATGATCGGCGGCTGCTTCGGCGACGCCTCCGTGGGCTGGTCAAGGTCGGACGACGCTTCCGTGTCCCACGCTGCCTCGGTGTCCCAGGAGGGGTCCGCCGTGTCCCAGGACAGGGCGTCCCACGAGCCGTTCACGGGATCGGCCGGCGGCGCGTCCACGGGCAGCGGGTCGGACGGCGGCGCGTCGAAGGGCGAGGGATCCGCCGGCGGGATGTCCGGTATGGGCGGCCCCGGGCGGACCTCGGTGCTCTGCCAGAGCGGGACGCTGACCGGCGCGATCTCAGGCCGCGCGTCCTCCTCCGCCGGCTCTCCCGGCTCCCCTGCCGTCCCGGAAAGGCCCGAGTAGGCGGGCGAGCCGACCGGCGCCGCCGCCACCGACGGGCTGAAGACCGCGGGTTCGCGCGGAACGGACGGCGCGGACGGCAGTCCGTAGTCGGGCACGGCGTCGGTGTCGGCGCCGTCGTCCTCCGGGCGCCGCCGCTGCCGCCATCCGAGCACCAGCCCGAGGACGACCAGCAGCCCGCCGCCGCCGAGGACGAGCGGGAGCAGCAGTCCCGCCCCCTCGTCCGACGACTCCGCCGCCGGCTTCGGGGCGGGGGTCGGGGGCGGTGTCTCCAACGGCCCGCTGGAGGTCTTGTTGAGCTTGTGCGCGGCGATGAGCGTGCGGACGGCGTCGACCGTCCCGCGGCAGGTGGGCGACCCCGTCGGGTGGCCGGGGCGCGCCGGCGAGCCCTGGAGCAGGGACTGCCGCACCTCGGCGGGGCTCAGCCTCGGGTACCGGGACCGGACGAGCGCGGCGACCCCGGCGACCATCGCCGACGAGGCGCTGGTGCCGGTCCCGACGACATAGCCGTTGCTGGCGTCGGCGCTGACGATGTCGACGCCGGGCGCGCAGACGGCGGCGTGGGACCGCCGGTTGCTGTCCTTCCAGAGGCGCAGCCTGCGGTCGAGCGCGCCGACCGCGATGACCCCGGGGTAGGCGGCGGGGAAGTTCTTGCGGTTGGCGGTGGAGCCGTCGTTGCCCGCCGACGCGATCAGGATGACGCCCTTGCCCAGCGCGTACTTGATCGCGCTCTCCTGCGAAGCGGTGCCGTTGTAGTACTGGCGGCCGCCGCCGAGGGACATGTTGATGATGTCGGCGCCGTGGTCGACGGCGTAGCGGATGCCCTGGGCGACGGCGTCGCGGTCGGCGCCGCCCGACTGCTGCCCGTCGTCGCGGCGCATCGGGTCGTCGTTCTCCAGCGTGACGCGGACGGACAGGACGCTGCTCAGCGGCGCGACGCCCATCATCCCCTGCGACTGCCCGGGACCGTGGCCGTGGCCGGAGATGATGCTCGCCATCGACGTCCCGTGCAGGCCCCAGTAGCGGGTGCCGGGCCGCCGCACGCCGCCGGTGAGGTCGGGCCCGTTGACGACGCGTCCGATGAGGTCGGGGTGCCGCTTGTCGACGCCGGTGTCGAGGACGGCGACGGTGACGCCGCGTCCCTTCGAGTACTTCCACGCCTTCTCGGCGCGCAGCACGTCCAGGTGCCATTCGCGGGCGCGGATCTGGTCGGCCGCCGCGCCCACGGGCGCTCCGGCCGGGGCACCGCGGACGATCGTCGCCGCTCCGCCCTGGGCCGTCGCCACGGGCACCGCCACCGCCGCGCCGAGCGCCAGCACGGAAAGGGCCGCCGTCACCCGCACGCGGACCCGCGAAGCGCGGGCGTGCCGGACGCGGGCCTTCGGAGCACGGGACGGACGGCGCCGGCCGGCTTCGGACACGCCGCCGCACCTCCCCTCCCAGGCAGATTGCCACGCTCCACGACGGGTTGACATTGTGCCACGCGAAACCCGTCCCGGCCGGGGCACTCGGCACATTAGGGCACGCTCCCGGACAGCATGGTTCTCGCTCTCCGTAACAACACGACGTCAGGGCGCACCCGCCCCCGTGAGCGCCCGCACGGAAAGATCGTCGTAGCGTTCCCGGTCGGCCTTCTCCCGTCCGAGAAGGGTTCCGGCGACCGCGCACGCGAACCCGACCGGGATCGACACGATGCCGGGATTCTCCAGGGGGAACAGGTGGAAGTCGACGCCCGCCGGGAGCAGCGACAGGCTTTCCCCCGTCGCCGGGTCGGTCTTCCCGGACACGACCGGGGAGAAGAGCACCAGCACCACCGAGCCGGCCAGCCCGCCGTAGATGCCCGCGACGACCCCGGCGGAGTTGAACCGCCGCCAGAACAGCGTCAGCGCGATGGCCGGGAGGTTCGCGGCGGCCGCCATCGAGAACGCCAGCGCCACCAGGAACGCCACGTTGAGGTTCCGCGCGACGACCGCGAGGACGATGGCCAGCGCGCCGACGAGGAACGCCGCGAGCCGCGCGACCGCGACCTCCTGCGACTCGCGCGGGCGGCCGAGCATCAGCACCTGCCCGAAGTAGTCGTGCGCCAGCGACGTCGACGACGCCAGCACGAGGCCCGACACGACGGCGAGGATCGTCGCGAACGCCACCGCGCCGACGAACGCGAGCAGCACGTCCCCGCCGACGTGCCCGGCGAGGTGTTCCCCGACGGCGTGCGCGAGCTGCGGGACGGCGGTGTTGCCCGACGGGTCCTGCGCGACGATCTCGTCCCGTCCGACCAGGGCCGCCGCGCCGAAGCCGAGCAGCGGGGTCATCAGGTAGAAGACGCCGATCAGGCCGATCGACCACGTCACCGAACTGCGGGCCGCGCGCCCGTCCGGGACGGCGAAGAACCGGTTGACGATGTGCGGCAGGCCCGCGGCGCCGAGCACCAGCGCGAGCGCGAGGCTGATGAAGTCGAGCTTGTTGACGATGGTCCGGTAGGTGTCGCCGGGGACGTCCTGCCCGTAGCGGAGGCCGGGGCGCAGGAACGCCTCGTCCTTGCCGCTCGCGTCCGCCGCCGAGCCGAGCACGCCGCTGACGTCGAACCCGAACCTGCCGAGCACCAGCGCGGTCAGCACGGCGGCGCCGGCGGTCAGCAGCGCCGACTTGATGATCTGCACCCAGGTGGTGCCCTTCATCCCGCCGTACGCCACATAGAAGATCATCAGCGCGCCCACCACGACGATCGTGACCGTCTCGGCGGCGTCCGCGGTCATGCCGAGGAACCGCCCGCCCGGGTGGACGCCGAGCAGCAGCGACACCAGCGCCCCGGCCCCGACCATCTGCGCCAGCAGGTAGAACACCGAAACGGTGACCGTGGACACGGCCGCCGCCCGCCGCACCGGCGCCTGCCGCCGCACGCGCCGCGACAGGACGTCCCCCATCGTGAACCGGCCCGCGTTGCGCATCAGCTCGGCGAGCAGCAGCGCGAAGAGCCACGCGACCAGGAACCCGACCGAGTACAGGAACCCGTCGTACCCGGACAGCGCGATGATCCCGGCGATGCCGAGGAAGGACGCCGCCGACATGTAGTCGCCCGCCAGCGCGATCCCGTTCTGCGGGCCGGAGAACGTCCGCCCGCCGGCGTAGAAGTCGTCGGCGCCGCGCGTGTTCGCCCTCGCCCACACCGTGATCCCCAAGGTGATCACGATGAACGCGACGAACAGCCCGAACGTCAGCCCAGATCCGGTCACCGCAGCTCACCGGCCAGCGGATCGAGCCGCCGCCGCGCGTACGCGGCGTACGCGCCGGCCAGGACGAACGTCGAGACGAACTGCAGCACGCCGAGCAGCAACGCGACGTTGACATGCCCCGCCACCGGCCGCGCCATGAAGTCCCGGGCGAACGCCGACAACCCGACGAACGCGAAATACCACCCGAGAAACAGCGTCCCGACGATCGCGGCGACCCGCCGGTACCTCCTCCTGAGCAACCGAAACGCCGCAGAACCCGCGACCGGCGCATACCGCCCCGGCAAATCCCCCCGCTCCTCCCGCTCTCCCCGTTCCCGCCGCTCTCCCCGCTCCTCCCGCTCCTCCCGCTTGCGCCCCGCGACCTGCGAGTCCCCCACCATCTGGCCTCCCCCTGGACCGGACGTGACCCTCCGCACTTCCGTGATCGCCCTATGAGATCAAACCTTCACGCACCCCAACCCCCATTTGCCGAGATGCATACCTCGGCGCCGCGTCACCCCGTCTCAGCACCGACCGCTTGAAGGACCTGCTGGTGGAACCGATTCACGGCGACGTCCACGCTGCGGACGAACCCCGTCTCGTCCGTCCCCCGCTTGGCTCCCATGCCGGTCGGCAGCGTCAGCCGGAACGAGGCGATCTCCCCGCCGCCGGGAACGAGCAGCCCCGGCTCGCTGCGCAGGTTCCTGAGCAGATCGCAGGGGCCTTCGGCACGCCCGTCCGGCAGCGCCTCAACCCGCAACTCCGCCGGCGCTTCGGCCAGGCGCCGCAGCAGCCACCGCACCCGCGTGAGCGCGCGCGCCCGGGCCGCGGCGGGAACCTCGGCGGTCGTCTCGATCTGCCCCGTCCTCAGGTCCGCCTCGACCCGCACCGGCCCGGCCGCGGCCGGCATCCGCAACTCCGCACACATCCGCCCAGACGCGACCAGGGACGTCACCACGTCCGCCCGCCGACCGCCGGCGCCGCCGCGCCTCCGCCGCGTCACCGGTGCGACGTTCAGCCCGGTCTCACCGCTCAACCGCAGGCAGAGCTGCTTGATCAGCTTCTCCCAGCTCTCTGCCACCCGCTCCGCGTGCCGGTCGCCGGGCCGCAGCGTGCGCGCTGAGCCGTGCCGTCAGCCGCCGCCCGAACTCCGGGACCTGCGTCATCACCGCCAGCAGCGTCGAGGTGGCGCGCGCCTCACGCTCGTGGTCATTGCGCAGCCCCGAGACCGAGAAGAGCCGCGCCCCTCGCCAGGACGGGTGATCGGCGAGGTCGTCCTTGGCGGCCTTCGGCAGGGTGCTGCGCGGCTTCTTCGCCGTCCTGACACGCCCGGCCCGCCGGGCGCCACCGGACTCGGGCCCCGCCTTACCGGGGTCCGCGGCCTCCTTCGATGGAGCCGCTTCCTCCGTGGCCACGGCCGGGCCGTCCTCCCGTTGGTCCCCACGGGATTCGCCGCCCTCGTCCCGCTCGGCCTCTTCGGGCTCCGCACCGTCCTCGACGGTGATACCGAAGTCGCCGGCGAGCCCTGCGAGGCCGGTCTCGTATCCCTGCCCGATCGCCCGGAACTTCCAGCCGCCGCCCCTCCGGTACAGCTCACCGAAGACGAAGGCGGTCTCGGACGAGGCGTCGCCGATCTCGAACCCCAGCAGCGCCGAGCCCGCGCTGTCGAAGAGCGTCAGGCCGACATCGTCCAGGCCACCGAACGTCGCCCCGCCGTACCGGCTGGCCGTCACGACGACCCGCTCGACGTCCGGCGGAAGAGCGCCGAGGTCCATCAGGATGCGGTCCTCGCTGCCGCCGCCGGTCGGTGACTTGCCCAGCAGCTGGACGGACCCGTCGGCGGTGGACTGCTGGTTGTAGAAGACGAAGTCCCCGTCGTCGCGGACCTTGCCGGACGCCCCGACCAGAAGCGCCGCCACGTCCGCCTCGCCGTCCCCGGACGGGTCGGACCACCGCAGCGCGACGGTGACCGGTCCCGTCGCCTCGGTCAGGTCGGCCAGTTCGACGTTGGCGCCTTTGAGCATCCGCTGCACGTGCGACTCTCCGTTTCGACCAGGCATGTCTCATGTCGGCTGACATGCGTCGTTGGCCACTGTGATCGCGCGATCACAGTCGGGAGCCGGCTGGGTCCGAGCATGGCACCGAAGCAGCGGCGTCACATCGGTCGCCGCGGAAATGGCGGACTCCGGCCACGGCACGTTGCGACCCGAGTGCTTTAGGGCCGGGTCTGGGGTGTGTGCTGCTCAGCGTGGGGAGCGGCGTTGTTGTTTGCGGCGTGCCTTGAAGGCAGCGACGATCGCGACGCCAAGGACGGCTAGGCCGACCTGGAAGACCAGTTCGATCCAGTCGATCCCGTTGGTCGTGTCCACGCCGACCGACTGCGCGATCGCCGTCCCGGCTATCGCGGCGGCGATGCCGACGAGGACGGTCAGGATGACGCCGATGGGCTGGCGTCCGGGCAGGAGCAGCCGTCCGAGCGCGCCGATGACCGCGCCGATGACGATCGCGCTGATGATGCCTGTGATGTTCATGCCGTCCCTGTGCCCAATCAAGCTGCGCAGTCACATCGGCACAGGTCGGCGGCGGTTCGAGGTTAGTCGGCCGGGGGCTTCCGGGCGCCGCTCATGGACTGTAGGTCGCCGAACGTCAGTGCCGGGCCGCCGAGGGGTTCCGGCCGTCCGGGCGAGGCGCGCAGGCCGTCGATGAGCAGGTCGAGATGCCGGTGCGCCAGTTCGTCGGCGAGGTCGCGGGGCATCGGGCCGGGGAGCGGACGGGACAGCCGCACGAGCAGCAGCCCGATGTCGGCGTGCGTGACGTCGCCGCGCAGGTCGCCGTCCTCCTGGGCGGACGCGACGAGCCCCTGCATGATGGCGACGCCGCCGTCCCGGACGGCGACGAGCTCCGCGTCGTCGAAGGGGATCTCGTCGAGCAGGACGGGGAACACCGCGCCGATCCGGATGTTCAGGACGCGGTGCATGTAGCGGACCAGCGCGGCGAACGCGGTCGGCTCCTCACCCCGTGCGCTGCGGGCCTCGGCGGCCGTGCGCTCCAGCGCGTCCAGCGCGACGGCCCTGGTCAGCGCCTTGCGGTCGGGGAAGCGCCGGTACAGCGTCGCGATGCCGGTGCCCGCGCGCCGGGAGATCTCCTCCAGCGGCGCGCCCGGGCCCTGTTCGACGAACACCTCCGCGGCGGCGGCGAGGATCCGGTTGCGGTTGTCGCGCGCGTCCGCCCGGAGCGGGCGTTCGGCGGTGTTCGGCTGCTGGCCCATGGGCTCAGCGTAGCAAGCATCCGGAGGTTTATCCTCCAATTGTATTTAGTCACTAATCTTGACTATCAAGATATGTGACTATAGCTTCCATACAGAGCGCGCACCGCCCCTCCATCCGGACCTCCGGAAAGATCTTGAAATAAGTGGAGACAGATCCTCCGGCTCGGTGCTACGGTGCGAATAAGTGGAGAAATAATCTCCAGAAAGAAGGAAGATCATGACTACCCCGACCGCGACCCGCACCGACGACCTCCTCGTCATCGAGGCCACCGGCACGGCGGACGTCCGAGCCGCGATCCTCACGGCCCGCGACCGGGGGCTGCCGCTCACCGTCCAGGCCACCGGGCACGGCACCGTCGTCCCGCCGGACGAGGGCCTGCTGCTGAAGACGTCCCGCATGGCGCGCGTGCTGGTCGACCCGGCCCGCCGCGTCGCCCGCGTCGGGCCCGGCGCCCGCTGGAGCGACGTCATCGCCGCCGCCGCGCCGCTCGGGCTCGCGCCGCTGTCCGGCTCGCACGCGTCCGTCGGTGTCACCGGCTACACGCTCGGCGGTGGTGTCGGCTGGCTGTCGCGCCGCTACGGCTTCGCCGCCGACCACCTGCTGCGCGCCGGGATCGTCACCGCCGACGGCCTGGCGCTGACCGCCGACGCCGACCACAACCCCGACCTGTTCTGGGCGCTGCGCGGCGGCGGCGGGAACTTCGGCATCGTCACGTCGCTGGAGTTCCGGCTCCACCCGGTGTCCACGGTCTACGCCGGGACCGCCGTGTTCCCCGCCGAACGGACCGGCGACGTGCTCACCCGGTTCCGGGACGAGGCCGCCACGCGCCCCGACGAGCTGAGCGTCTCCATCGCCGTGACGGACCATCCCGAGCACGGCCGCGTGGTCATCGTGCGCGGCGTCCACGCGGGCGGCGCCGCCGGCGGCGCGCGGGCCCTGCGGTCACTGCTCCAGGCCGGCGGCCCGGCGCTGCACCAGGACTTCCGGACGATGCCGTACGCCGAGACCGAGTCCCTCGGCGGCACCCCGCCCCACCACTTCCACCTGTTCGCCGACCTGCCGGACCCGCTGATCGCCGCCATCGCGGGCAGCGGCGCGGCCGGTGTCGAGATCAAGCACTGGGGCGGCGCGATGGCCCGTCCCGCCGCCGGTGCCGGGCCGGTCGGGCACCGCGACGTCCCCTTCTCCCTCACCATCGACGGCTCCGCCGCGGACGCCGCGCCGCTGGCCGCCTACGCGACCGGTGGGTCGTTCCTGAACTTCCTGCACGACACGTCCAGGACGGCCACCGCCTACACGCCGGAGAACTTCCGCCGCCTGCGCGAGGTCAAGCGGGCCTACGACCCGCAGAACGTGTTCCACCGCAACCACAACATCAAGCCCGCCTGAAATCGCTTGGAATGCGAGGTGACCGAAATGACCGCCGCCCTTACGTCCCCTTCCCCGGCGTCCGCGCGGGGGCTCGACCGGAGACTCGTCGCCCTCGGTGTGGTCGTCGTGCTGGGCGCGATCATGTCGATCGTCGACGCGACCGCCGTCAACGTCGCCACCCGTACGCTCGCCGAGGACTTCGGCTCCTCCATCACGACCGTCCAATGGGTCCTGACCGGTTACATGCTGGGCCTGGCGGGCGTCATCCCGATCACCGGCTGGGCCACCGAGCGGTTCGGCGCCCGGCGCGTCTGGATCGCCGCGCTGCTGCTGTTCCTCGCCGGTTCCGCCCTCGCGGGCGCCGCCTGGTCGATGCCGAGCCTGATCGTGTTCCGCGTCGTGCAGGGCATCGGCGGCGGAATGATCATGCCGGTGGCGCAGACGATCCTGGCGCGGGCCGCCGGGCCCGAGCGGATGGGCCGCGTGATGGGCTTCATCGGCATGCCGATGCTGGTCGGCTCCGTCGCGGGCCCGGTCGTCGGCGGACTGATCGTCTCGACGGCCGGCTGGCGCTGGATCTTCTTCGCCAACCTGCCGCTCGGCGCGATCGCCGTCGTCGCCGCGCTCCGCCTGCTCCCGCGCACGCCGTCGCGCCCGGCACGGCTGGACGTCCGGGGTCTGCTCCTGCTCTGCACCGGAGTGACCGTGTTCGTCTACGGCACCACCGAGGCGGGACGGCCCGGCGCCCTGGACGATCCCCGCACCTGGGCCATCCTCGGCGCGGCGGCCGTGCTGATCGGGCTGTACGTCCTGCACGCCCGCACCCGGCAGGCGCTGATCGACATCGCGCTCTTCCGCAACCGCGCCTTCACCGCGGCCGCGGTCACCAACGTCGTCGTCGCCGTCGCGCTGTTCGGCGTCCTCGTGCTGCTTCCGCTGTATTGGCAGGTCGTCCGCGGTCACGGCCCTCTCGCCACGGGTCTGCTGCTCGCCCCGCAGGCGGCCGGCGCCGCGGTGGCGATGCCCCTGGCCGGGCGCCTGACCGACCGGCTCGGCGCGGGTGTGGTCGTCCCCACCGGGATCGTCCTCGGGTTGCTGGGCACGGCCGCGTACACCCAGGTCGGCGCGGACACCTCACCCGTCCTGCTGGCCGCCGCGCTGTTCGTCATCGGGCTCGGCCTGGGCGCGACGATCATGCCGTCGATGGCGGCCGCCTACCAGGCCCTGCCCGGACCGCTGATCCCGCGTGCGACCAGCGCGATCAACACCCTGCAGCGGATGGGCGCGTCCGTCGGGACCACCGCGCTGGCGGTGATCCTGCAACACGAGATCACCGCGGGGTCACCGCGGCTCGCCGGGTCGGCGCTGGCACCGCTTCCGGACGAGGCCCGCGTCCAGGTGGCGCCCATGCTGGCCACCGCCTTCGGCCACGCCTTCTGGATCGCGCTGGTCATCGGCGCGCTCGCCGTCGTCCCCGCGCTGCTCCTCCCCCGCAAGTGACCCGTTGCCCGGGCGGCGGCCGTGCGCTGGAAGCCCGGGCCCGGCCTAGCGGCGCGACACCCGCATCGGGACGGGTCCGGCCGGACGGTAGGTGATCTCCGCCCGTCCGGGCACGGTCATTCCGGGCGCCAGATCGAGCCGGTGCGTACGGCTGATCGTCGCGAGCAGCAGCGTCGCCTCCAGCATCGCGAACCCGGCCCCGACACAGATTCGCCGACCGCCCCCGAAGGGCAGATACGCATATCTGGGACGCTCCGGCTCCCCCATGAACCGCTCCGGCCGGAAGCCCTCGGGATTGGGCCAGAACTCCTCGTTCCGATGCAGCAGATAAGGCGGAATCGCCACCGTCGACCCGGCCGGAATCGACACTCCCGCGGCGTCGTCGTCCTCGACCGCGTCGCGCTCAATGGTCCACGCCGGTGGATTGAGCCGCATGGACTCCGAAAGGACGGCCCGCGTCCAGGGAAGCCGATCGACGTCCTCCGCCCGCGGGTCCCTTCCGCCGAGCACTTCGTCGACCTCGTTCTCCAGCCGCTCCCGTGCCGCCGGATATCGGGAGAGCATCACGAACGTCCACGCCAGGGACGCGGCCGTTGTCTCGTGCCCGGCCAGCAGAAGCGTCAGAACCTCGTCGCGGAGTTCGTCCTCGGAAAGCCCGCCGCCCTCTTTCAGCAGATCGAGCAGCTCCCCGCCGGACCCTTTGACGACCCTTTCGACCATTCCGTCGAGATGCGCGATCCCGTCCTTCAACCGGGGCACCCGCGCGTACACCCCGCGCCGCGCCGCCACACCCGGCAGGAAGGTCCCGACGACGGCGGCCCGCTGAAGCGCCTCCAGCGACCGTCCGGTCCTGGCGGCCTCTCCGGCCAGTTCGCTGCCGAACAGCGCGCGCCCGACCACGTCCAGCGTGAGCCTCCGCAGCTGCTCCGCCGCGTCGAGCAGCACCCCGTCGGGCCAGCGCTCGACGGCCGCGCGGGTGATCTCCACCATCCGCGGCGCGAACCCCACGACATGCCGCTGGGCGAACACCGGCTGCACGAGCCGCCGATGCCGCCGCCACGTCTCGCCTTCGCTCGTCAACAGCCCGTCCCCGAGGAAGGCCCGCAGCGGACGATACGTGAACGCCTTCACATAGTTGTCCTGCCTCGCCACCAGGACGTGTTCGGCGTGCTCGGGCCGCGACAGCAGGAAGAACGCCCGCGACCTGCCGAACGGCACCTGAACCGCGTCCCCATATCGCCGGGCGAGCGCGCCGTACGTTCCGAGCGGATCCCGGGCCATCCGCCCCCACCACCGAGCAGCCTCCACCCCCGGCTTCGGCCCCGCCACACTCCGCTGGTACGTCAGCAACCTCATGCCCTAACCGTAGGTGCCCGGTTCCGGCCAGGACAGACCGTCAACGCCCCGCCGTCCACACGCGGGCGATCGCCGCCAAGGCCCGACACGTATGGAGCGGGCTTTCGGCCTCGTCCACCAGTTCTCTGGCACGTCCGAGATTGGCATCGGTCAGTGTCCCGGCCACTTTCACCGCGCGAAGACTTGAAAGGCCCTGTCGGCAATGCCTCGCGCGAATTGGGGCGTCGCCACGGTCCAAGTCGGCCAGCAACTCGGCGGCGTCGACGAGCACGCGCCCTCCGAGTATTCGCATATCGATGTGCGGGGCGATGCGTTCGACCTCGGCGAGCAGCGGACGTGCCCGTCCAGGATCCTCCGAGACGCTCCGCATCGGCGGTATCGAGGCCGCTCAATGCCTCGGCTATCGCACTGAGAGCCCCGGCCCGGATCCCGGAGCGGAGCGCCGGCGGAATGTAGGGAGCCGAGCCGGACGGCTCTTTCCGGGGAGTGTGGGAGGCCGCTCGCCAGCTCGGGCGTCAGAAAACCGGGGGCTTTCCCAACCGGATCGGGCTTCCCGGCCCGCCCACGACCGGCCCTTCGGGCCACAGCTCGGTAAGGTCGGCAGGTGTGAGCGGGGCCCGATACACGGCCCGGAGCACCTGCCGGGAAACGTCGGCATCGGCCTCGGCGAGAGCCGCGAACCAATCGAACCCGGCCGGATACGACCACATGTAGCTACGGTGGTGGGGGTCGGCCCCGCGGTCGGAGAGGTAGCGGGCGATGCTCTTGTCCGTCCACCACGGAACGGCGGCCCGAACATAGTCGGCGCATTCACCGACGGGCGTGCCGTCATTGATGGCCCGATGCACCTCCGCGAGGATGAGCTGGCTGTAATGGGAGAGCCGGACGCGTGCGATGAGCACCTTGTCCTCGGGCAGCAGGAACAGCGGCCAGGCTTGGGCGATGCCCTCGAACATGACCTGCAACGGCGCGTGAATGCTGAACAACCGCACCCACGGGACGTCCTCGGCCTCCGCGTGCGCGGTGTATCCGGCGCTTTGCAGGCCATGGCCGAGTACCTCGTGCAGCGCGAACTGCCGGGCACCCGTCTGGGTGAATTCGACGTTCGGAAGATTGAGACGTAGGCGGACGTCCTGTCCCGCTCCGTCCAGCCAGTAGGCCCAGTAGGCGTCCACCTCGGCGGCCTCGATGGTGAGGCGGTAAGGCGCTGTGCTGCCGGTCGCCTCGCGGACGATGGGCTCCAGTTCCTCGGTGGCCTGGCGGATCGCGTCCGGAGCCTCGCTCACGTCCAGGAGCCCCTCGGCCTCCCGCAACTCGGCGTTGGTGCGCGCACCCCAGCCGATCCCGAGATCGGCGCACGCGGCACGGGCCTTTTCCCCGAGCTCCGCCAGGTACTCGTCGGGCCACCCGGCCGTGCCGCATCCCTGGGTCGCGCGGACATAGTCGTCCAGAGGACGCCGCTCCCCGATGAGCGCCCCGAGATAGGCCAGGTCAGCGTCGATACGAGCCGCCAGCTGCCCCGTCGCGCAGGCGCGCAGCTCAGTGAACCGGCGATGGACGCTCAGCCGGTCGCTTGCCGGTTCGGCGGTGTTCTGGCCCGGCGCACAGTCGAAATCGACGATCGGTGATCCACCGTGGCCGACCTCGTAGGCGTCCCAGGCCCGCTGAAGGGTCTCGATCTCGTCGCGCAGGTTCATGGGGGCACATCCCGTCGGTGAGTGAAGGCTTGCGGCTCATTCTCATCTCCGACATCGCCCACCAAGTAGACCCAAACAAGGTCATCTTCAACAAACCCCTCAACAACGCCTTGTCCACATCCCCTCCCACCCCAGGTGAGCACCCACCCCCGAAAACCCCACCCCCACCATGGACTCCGCCAAACCTGCCTGGCATCCACGCATTTCGCCCATGTCCCGGATCCCGCGCGCTAGCTGTAGAAGCCCCGGCCGTACTCCTCGCGGCTCACGGTGAAGTCGTCCGGCCTGGTCTCCCGCAGGTGGCGGTACCGAACGTCGAACACTTCGATCGCCTCGCGGATCCCGTAGCCGAACACCTCCCGCAAGATCATCATGGCGGGCAGAATCCGGTGGTTGACGATGTGCTCATCGATCTCCGGCCACCGCTCACTCACACGCCAAGTCTGACACGCGACCAACTCCCGGCCACCGCCACCTTGACCTTGAGGGTGGGCGCTCTTCACGGAGTTCTCGCCCTATTTCACCCTGCGGTTCGACGCCGACGAAGACATGCCGCCGCCCGGTTCAGGGAGCCTGCAACTCGTCCGGGCCGGATGGATTGGTGAGCCGAAAGCCGAGCAGGCCGACTTCGTACGGATCGACGTCGTCCGGCTCTGGCACGCCCTCCAGGACGAAACCCAGCAACGCGCGCAACGCTTCCTCACCAAGGTCAAGAGGGTGGAACGGCAACCCGTACGGCTCGTCCGACCAGTCAGGATCGTCCAGGACGGAATGTTCCCCCGCCCAGTAGGGCGCCTCGAATGAAAGCGGTTCGCCGATGTTCTCCATGACCCCGCCGTCAGGAGACAGGCTGAGCGAACGGATCAGTTGCCCGTCCTCCCATACGGCGAAGGCCAGCCAGTCCACAACACTGTGCATCGCATGCAGAACCAATCTACGACCCGCACTCGCCCCGACCAGATGACCCGCGAGCCGCGAAGGCCGATCGAGCATGATCCGCTGATCGCAAATGATGTCAACACCCGAAAGGCTCGTGGCGTAGGTCGTCCCGGTGGGCGGGTAACACCCATCACCGAGAGACGAAGCCCGCTCGTCCCGAACCGTCCACCCAGGATAAAGGCGCTCAATCAGAACCGAGATCCGCCCCTCATCCGCCGCAGGCGCCGTGCGAAGAGCCTCCCTAATATCCCTGTCGGCGTATACCAGCAGCCCAGTTTTCGCTCCCATGCCCACTCCCCGTTCAGACTCATCGACGGGCGGAGCGTACCGCCCCACTAGGACAGCCAAGCAGCGCTGAAATGACCGCGACCAACAGCGGCGGTCAGTAGGGACGATCGGCTACACCCTCGCTTCTGGAGGCAACAGCTCCAGCATCCGCCGACGTTCGCGGAAGCCCATCTGATCCAGGAGATGCAGCGCGCGGACGTTGACCGGAAGCTCGCGTGCAGACCCTCGAAAGTCATTGTCGGTGTCCCAGCTGGTGTGGTGCTCGATAGCGACCAAAACCGCGGCCCCGTCACCGTCGATCACCTCAGCGGCGAATTCGAGCAGCTCACCCGCGGCTGTTCCGCGCATCAGATCGGCGAGTCCGCGCACACGTGCCAGCACAGCTGTGCCGACCTGACCAGAGAAGACGGCCGCCAGTTGCGCAAGCGCCAGCCGCACCGCGGTGCATTCTTCGTCCCACCGGGCGAGCACGTGCTCAGTGACGGCCTCCACGGCAGCCCGCGCGCGGGCCTCGCTGACCAGGTTCGCGTTGGGGTGCTCGTCGGGCCAGCATTCGGCGGCGTGCCGCTCATGGACGGTCGCGATGCTGGACAGGAAGCGGACCAGGCTCATCCGGTGCGGTGCGGGGACCCGATCGTCGACCGCCAACCAGGCCACCACCTCGACGCCATCGGCGGTGTGCGGGTCGCAGGTGTCCTGGTGGAGGATTTCGTTATAGAAGAACCCGAGGAAGTCTCTCTCGTCCCAAAAGGGACCGAACTCGGCGTCATAGAGCACCTGTGCGTGAATCGGGACACGACCCGCCTCAACCCGGTCATCGACCACCCGCCGAAAGGTCCGCCGGATCTCAGGCCCGAACCCCAGGTTGAGCAACCACACCCGGTCCGACTCAGGAATCGGCTCGTCCAGCGGCGGCTCGTCGACGTCCTCACACACGCCGACGAAGCGTAGCGGGGCTCCCACCAAGGCAAGCCACACAGTGACGCTCAGGCTCGCCCCCGCGCGCCTAGCAGACAAGACCTGAGGCGCTGCCACGTGCTGCTAGCAAACCCGGTAGCAAAAGGCCCCTTCCGAGAGCGGAAGGGGCCTTTGACGTGGGAGCCGGCGAGGGGACTTGAACCCCTAACCTTCTGTTTACAAGACAGATGCTCTGCCAATTGAGCTACGCCGGCGGGCTCGTTCCGCATCGTAGTCGACTTGGTGGGGGGCTTGTACGGGGGTGTGTGGGGGGTGGGGAAGTTTTTTCGGGTCGGGTGTCGATATGAGCGTGGGGCGTTCGTGTAGGAGGTGTGAGAGGTCGCCGTTGTGAGGAGGGGTCGTGGGGAAGCTGGTCCTGGTGGAGCATCTGACGCTGGACGGGGTCGTGCAGGGGCCCGCGGCGGTTGATGAGGATACGCGGGGTGGGTTCTCGCGCGGTGGGTGGGCCGTTGCGGGGAACGACGAGGTCATGGGCGCTGTGATGGGGAAGGGCATGGGGCGGGAGGGGGCCATGCTGTTCGGGCGGTGGACGTACGAGCAGTTCTACGGTTTCTGGCCCCATCAGACCGACAATCCGTACACGGACGTCCTGAACCGGGCACGGAAGTACGTGGTGTCGAGGACGCGGCGGGAGCTTCCGTGGGAGAACTCGGTGCTGGTGAAGGATGTGGGGGACGTCGCCAGGATCAAGGAGGGCGAGGACCTCACGGTGATCGGGAGCGGGGAGCTCGCGCGGGGGCTGATGCGGAAGGGGCTCGTCGACGAGTGGCTGCTGATGGTCCACCCGCCGGTGCTGGGGACGGGGCGGCGGCTGTTCGACGGGGTCGAGGCGGAGCTGCGGCTCGTGGATTCGGTGGTGACGACGACCGGGGTCGTGATCGCGACGTATCGGGGCAGGGAGGAAGCATGAAGCTGTACGCGCTCAACATGATCCAGCCGGTGGGGGAGGTGCCGCCGCCGGAGGTGCTGGAGCCGGTGATGGCGGAGCTCGCGAAGGTCCGGCGTGACCTGGAGGCCCAGGAGGCGTGGGTGTTCGGACGGGGGCTGCACGGCCCCGAGGCGAGCACCGTGGTGCGGCTCAGGGACGACGAGGTGATCGCGACGGACGGGCCGTGGACGGAGGGCAAGGAGCACATCGGCGGGATCATCATCATCGAGGTGCAGGACCTGGACGCGGCGCTCAAGATCGCGGCGAGGTACGCGCGGGTGACGGGGCTGCCGATGGAGGTGCGGCCGTTCCAGGGCGGGGCCTGATCGAGCGGGTCTTCCGGGAGGAGCACGGGCGGGCGGTGTCCGTCCTGGTCCGGGTCTTCGGCGATGTCGACGTCGCCGAGGAGGCGGTGCAGGACGCGTTCGCCGAGGCGGTGCGGCGGTGGCCGGTGGACGGGGCGCCGCCGAGTCCGGCCGGGTGGATCATCACCACGGCGCGGAACAGGGCGATCGACCGGCTGCGGCGGGAGGCGGCGCGGACCGGCAAGCAGGCGCAGGCCGCGCTGGTGAACGTGGCCGAGCCGGTCGAGGAGGGTGTTGTGCGGGACGAGCGGCTCCGGCTCATGTTCACGTGCTGCCATCCGGCGCTGGCGCCGCAGGCGCGGGTGGCGCTGACGCTGCGGCTGCTGGGCGGGCTGACGACGGCGGAGATCGCGCGGGCCTTCCTGGTGCCGGAGAAGACGATGGCGCAGCGGCTGGTGCGGGCCAAGGGGAAGATCCGCGACGCGGGGATCCCGTACCGGGTGCCGGAGGAGGCGGATCTTCCGGGACGGCTGTCGGGGGTGCTCGCGGTCATCTATCTGGTGTTCAACCAGGGGTACGGCGGTCGGGACGAGCTGGCGGCGGAGGCGGTCAGGCTCGGGCGCGTCCTGGCGGAGCTGATGCCGGACGAGCCCGAGGTGCGCGGATTGCTCGCGTTGATGCTTCTGATCGAGTCGCGCAAGGCCGCGCGGATGCGGGACGGCGAACTCGTTCTCCTGGCCGACCAGGATCGCGGGTTGTGGGATCGGGGGCTCGTGGAGGAAGGGCAGGAGCTCGTGCGGTGGTGCCTGCGGAGGAACCGGCCGGGACCGTACCAGATCCAGGCGGCGATCAACGCGGTGCACAGCGACGCGGCGCGGGTGCGGGACACTGATTGGGGCCAGATCCTCCGGTTGTACGACCAGCTGATGGCGGTGGCGCCGAGCCCTGTCGCGGCGTTGAACAGGGCCGTGGCGGTGGCCGAGGTCGACGGCGTCGAGGCGGCGCTGGCGGTGGTGGACGGGCTCGACCTCGGCCACTACTACCTGTTCCATGCGATCCGCGCTGATCTGCTTCGGAGGCTGGGACGGGACGCGGAAGCGGCGGCCGCCTATGACGAGGCCATCGAACGGACGGAGAACCCGGCCGAGCTGGAATTCCTGAGGGCGCGGCGGCTCAGCGTGTGCGGTTGAAGGTCTGCCCGGCGACGAGCGCGCCGAGCGCGATGGTGAAGCCGGCGAGCTGCCAGGGGGTGAGCGTCTGCCCGAGGATCAGCAGCCCGGCCATGGTGGCGACCATCGGGTTGGTGAGGCCGAGCAGGGACACGGAGGTGGCGGGCAGCCGGTACGCGGCGAAGAAGATCAGCGGGAAGAAGGCCCCGAAGTTCAGCATGCCGAGGACGATCGACTTCCACCACCATTCACCGCGCGGCAGCCGCCGGGTGACGGCGAGCAGGATCAGTCCGGCGGGCAGCGCGCGGAGCGTCGCGGCCAGCAGCGGCCGGCCGGCCGGAAGCAGCGTGGTCGTGACGACGTAGGTGGTGCCCCAGCTCGTGGGCGCGAGGGCGGCGAGGGCGAGGTCGGTCGTGTACCGGGTCCGGAGGGACCGCGGCAGGGCGAGGGCGGTCAACGTGATCACCTCGGCGTTCGGGGGGCCTGACGACGGGCACGATTACCTGAACGTCAAGTCTCTGAACGTTGAGATTATTCCCGTTGAGAGGAAGGGTGGAGGATCAGGAGCGCAGGCGGCTGACCTCGTACAGGGCGATCCCGGCGGCGACGCCCGCGTTGAGCGACTCGGCGGCGCCCGGCATCGGGATCGTGACCAGCAGGTCGCAGGTGTCGGCGACCAGGCGTCCGAGCCCCTTGCCCTCAGAGCCCACGACCAGCACGAACGGCCCGTCCGCGACGTCGAGGTCGGCCACGGTGACGCTGCCGGACGCGTCCAGCCCGGCGACGAAGCAGCCCGCCTTCTGGTACGCCTTGAGCTGGCGGGTCAGGTTCGTGGCCTGCGCGACGGGGACGGACGCGAGCGTCCCCGCGGACGACTTCCACGTCCCGGCCGTGACCCCGGCGGCCCGCCGCTCCGGCACGACGACCCCGGCGGCGCCGAACGCGGCCGCGGACCTGACGATCGCGCCGAGGTTGCGCGGGTCGGTGATCCCGTCCACCGCGACGATCAGCGGTGCCGTCCCGGTTCCTTGTGGGGGGCGACCCCCCACACCCCCCGGCGAGTGCCGACCGGCCCGGCTCCCTCCACTCCGCTGGCGCTCCGCTCCGGGATCCGGGCCGGTGAGCAGGTCGTCGGGATGCGCGTAGCGGTACGGCTTGACCTGGAGCGCGATGCCCTGGTGGACGGCGCCGTCCGTCATCCGGTCGAGCTCGTTCTTGCCGGTCTCCAGGAGCGGGATCCGCCGGTCGGCGGCCAGCTGGATCGACTCGCGGACGCGCTCGTCGGTGCTGGACATCACGTAGAGCGTCGTCCCCGGGACCCCGGCGCGCAGCGCCTCGACGACCGGGTTGCGCCCCATGACCAGCTCCGGGACCTCGCCGTTCGCGCGCCGCGCCCCCGCCGGACGGCCGGTACGCCCCGCGGCGCGGTCGCGGTCGCGGGCCTCGGCGGCGGCCTTCGCGCGCCCGCCGGGGCCGAGCGTCGAGGTGCCGGTGCGCTTGGCGCTCTTGACGGCACGGGCCTTCTGGCGCTTGCCGTGCCAGTGCCGGTCCTCGGCCTTGGGAGTCGGTCCCTTGCCCTTGCGCTTGGCCATGATCGGTACGCCCCTCGCGACGGTTGCGGTTCGCCCGCCCTCGTGACTCACCTGGGCGGCTCGGAATATCAGCGGGACGGCGGCGAACCCCCGCGAACACCTGATTTTATCCGCCGTGCGCACCCGACGCGCACCACGGGAAACGCGCCCCCACGGGAAACGCGCTCGGCTCGAAGCGTCAGCCGCGCTTGAGTTCCCAGCGGGCGCCCTGCGGGGTGTCCTCGACGACGATCCCGGCCTCCGACAGGCTGTCGCGGATCGCGTCGGCGGACGCGTAGTCCTTGCGGGCGCGTGCCGCCTGCCGCTGCTCCAGCGCCACCGCGACGAGCGCGTCCACGACGGGCCGCAGGTCGTCTTCACCGGCGCGGGCCCACTGCGCGGACAGCGGGTCGACGCCGAGGACGTCCGCCATCGCCCGGACGTCCGCGAGCCGGCCGCGCACCGCGTCGTGATCGCCGGACGCGAGGGCGCTGTTGCCCTCCCGGACGGCCTCGTGCAGCACCGCGAGCCCGTGCGGGACGCCCAGGTCGTCGTCCAGCGCGCCGGCGAACGCGGTGGGCACGGCGGGCGACGGCGCGACGGCACCGACGATCTCCGAGGCGCGCGTCGCGAAGCCCTCGATGCGCTGGTAGGCGGAGACGGCCTCGGCCAGGGACGCGTCGGTGTAGTCCATCAGCGACCGGTAGTGCGCCGAGACCAGGTAGTAGCGCACCTCCACCGGACGGGCCTTGCCGAGCAGATCGGGCAGCAGCACCACGTTGCCGACCGACTTGCTCATCTTCTCGCCGTCCACGGTGAGCAGCCCGTTGTGCAGCCAGTAGCGGGCGAAGCCGTCACCGGCCGCCCGCGACTGGGCGATCTCGTTCTCGTGGTGCGGGAAGATCAGGTCGACGCCGCCGCCGTGGATGTCGAACACGGGCCCGAGGTACTTGGTCGCCATCGCCGAGCATTCCAGGTGCCAGCCGGGGCGCCCCTCCCCCCACGGCGTCTCCCAGAACGGCTCGCCGGGCTTGGCGCCCTTCCAGAGCGCGAAGTCGCGCGGGTCGCGCTTGAGCTGCTCGTTGGGCGTGTCACCGGTGGGCCGCATGTTGTCCAGCCGCTGGTTCGACAGCTCGCCGTAGTGGTCGGCCCAGGACTTGACGTCGAAGTACACGTCGCCGCCGGTCGCGTACGCGTGGCCCTTGTCGATCAGCCGCCGCATCAGCGCGATCATCTCGGGGACGTGCCCGGTGGCGCGCGGCTCGATCGTCGGGGGCAGGCAGCCGAGCAGGTCGTAGCCCTGCGTGAAGATCCGCTGGTTGCCCTCGGCGACCGCGAACCACGGCACGCCCCGGTCCGCCGCCACCGTGATGATCTTGTCGTCGATGTCGGTGACGTTGCGCGCGAACGTCACCTCGTAGCCGGACGCGCGCAGCCAGCGCAGCAGCACGTCATAGATCACGCCGGAGCGGAGATGGCCGATGTGCGGGGACGCCTGCGGGGTGGCACCGCACACGTACATCCCCACACGCCCCTCTTCCAGAGGCTCGAACGTGCGGACGTTACGGGTACCGGTGTCGTAGAAGCGCAGACTCACAAACCCAGGTTATTGGAATCGCGTGTATCCCGTAGCGCCTAGCACCGCAAGGCGGCTATGCCAATTGGTCATAGGCCCCCATGCCAATGCGTTCAGTCGGAATGTCCCTGCCTGGCCAGCCCGGCGGCACGGGATTCGAGGTAGCGGCGTTCCGGCAGGCTGGTCGTGGTGCGGGCGGCCCGCCGGTACGCCTCCCGCGCCGCGCCCGCGTCGCCCGCCATCTCCAGCAGATGCGCGCGGACGGCGGCGAGCCGGTGATGCCCGGACATCCGGTCGTCGTCCGCGAGCGGCCGCAGCAGGTCGAGCCCGGCGGACGGGCCGTCCACCATCGCCACCGCGACCGCCTCGTTCAGCATCACCATCGGGTTCGGCGACAGCCGCGACAGGAGCCGGTAGAGGGCGAGGATCTGCCGCCAGTCGGTGTCCTCGGGCCGGGCCGCCTCCGCGTGGACGGCGGCGATCGCGGCCTGCAGCTGGTACGGGCCGGGCGGTGACCAGGTCAGCGCGTCGGTGACCAGCGCCGTGCCCTCGTCGATGGCGTCCCGGTTCCAGAGCGTCCGGTCCTGCTCGGTGAGCGGGATCAGCAGGCCGTCGTCGCCGCCACGGGCCGCGCGGCGGGCGTCGGTCAGCAGCATGAGGGCGAGCAGGCCGGAGACCTCGCCGTCGTCGGGCAGCAGCCGGCGCAGCGCGCGGGCCAGCCTGATCGCCTCCGCGGTGAGGTCGGCGCGCTGCAGGTCGGGGCCGCTGGACGCGGTGTACCCCTCGTTGAACACCAGGTACAGGACGTGCAGGACGGCCCGGAGCCGCTCGTCCCGCTCGTCCGGCGGCGGAGGCGCGAACCGGGCCCCGCTCGCCTTGATCTTCTGCTTGGCCCGGCTGACCCGCTGCGCCATCGTGGCCTCCGGTACGAGGAACGCGCGGGCGATCTGCGCCGTGGTGAGCCCGCCGACGGCGCGCAACGTCAGCGCGACCTGCGACGACGGCGACAGCGCCGGATGGCAGCACAGGAACAGCAGGGTCAGCGTGTCGTCGCGGTCGGCGGGGGCGGCGGCGGTCTCGTCCGGGCCGGGGCTCGCCCCGCCGCCCCGCTCCCGGGTGAACACGGCGGCCTCGCGGTCGCGGCGGGCGCGCTCGCTGCGCCACTGGTCGGTGAGCCGCCGCGTCGCGACGGTCAGCAGCCAGCCGCGCGCGTTCTCCGGGACGCCGTCGCGCGGCCACTGCACGGCGGCGGCGAGCAGCGCCTCCTGGACGGCGTCCTCACACGCGTCGAACGCCCCGTGCCGCCGCACGAGCGTGCCGAGGACCTGCGGCGCGAGCGTGCGCAGCAGGTCCTCGACGGCCGCCGGGACCGTCACATCTCCGTCCCGGACTGGTTCATGATCGCCCGGACCTCCATCCGCCCGCCGTACCGGACGTCCGGCCAGCGCTTGGCGATCTCCACGGCCCGCTCCTCGGTCTCGCAGTCGACGGTGAGGTATCCGGCGAAGTGCTCCTTGGCCTCCAGGAACGGCCCGTCGGTCACGGCCGGCTGCCCGCCCCTCTCCAGGACGTTCTTGGTCGTGGACGGGTCGGCCAGCGCCTCCCCCGCGACCCACTCGCCGGACTCGGCCAGCTCCTGCATGATCGCCTCGACCTCGCCGAACATCGCCTCGCGCTCCCGCTCGGTCAGCTCCTCCACGAAGCCGGGACGGTTGAAGATCAGCAGCATGTATTTCACGGTCGTGTCTCCTCGTTCGATTCGTGTGGACGCGGGGCGCACCCCGGACGGGCCGCCCGTCACCCATCGATCGGAGCGGCGGACGCGTTCTCGACATACCCCGCGAGAAAATCTTCAGGAAGATTCGGTCAGCTCTCTGACCTGGTGACACAGGGCCGTGAACGCCAGCGCGTCCGGCATCTGCGCGGCCACGGTGAGCAGGTCGGCCCGGCCGCCGTGGGCGTGCACGGTCACCAGCCCGTTGTCGATCTCGACGTCCCGGACGGACGGCCAGGGCAGCCGCTCGCCGTCCTTCTCGACGCCGTCCAGGCCGACCGCGAACGGGCCCATCCGGACCGTCTCCCCCGCCTTCACCGCCGCCACGTGGCGCGGGACGATCCGGGCCGTCACCTCCTCGGCGACGGCGGTCCCGAGGACCCGCACGTCCGGGATGTCGTCGCCGAACCGCAGCACGGCCCCGTCCTCCGCGAGGACGGTGAACGACCAGCGGGTGCGCTCGTCCGGCCCGTCCCGCACCCCGGACACGGTGACCGACGTCAGCTCGTCCCACACGTAGGCGGCCTCGCCGCCGGGACCGGTGATCTTCAGGCCACCGGTGTGGAGGGCCACGGTCCGGGCGCGGAGGCGGAGCCGGCGATGTCCCGCGATCCAGCCGACCGTGCCCGCGTAGCCCATGGAGACGATGAGCGCCGGGACGCCCACCCACCAGACGCGGTCACGCAGGTAGACGATGGCCGCCGGTACGAGGGCCACCGAGGCCAGCCCCAGCAGCGCGACCCAGGCCCACGTGCGGCGGACGGCGGCCCGGCCGTCGAACGTCCGGACCAGCGCGCCGAGACGATCCCCCGGAATCACCACCCTGCCTTTCTCCGCAGTCGTCGTCGTCCATACCGTACGTCTCCGTTCATATCGCTCGCAGCGCGACGTGATCATCCGTAATGGGCGGGCCACCGCCGCCCGCGCTGGCTAATCTCGCCTCAGGACCCCCAGGAGCCCCCACCCCGGAACGAGAGACATGCCAGCTGATCCCACCCGGCCCTCCTTCACCCCGGCGCAGCGGCGGCTGCTCACCGCCCTCGCCGGCCTCATCGTCGCCGCGCTGGCCGGCGCCGCGTACGCGCTGACCTACGAGGTGATCCGCGACCTCGCCCGGCTCGGCGGTGTCGGCCGCCGCTGGGCGCCGCTGTATCCGGCGATCGCCGACACCCTGACCGCGATGACGATCCTGTCCCTGGTGATCACCCGGAACGCCCGCTGGTGGACGCGGCTGCCCCGCTGGACGCTGCTGCTCGTCCTCGTCGCCGGGGGCGCCGCGATCTCCGTCCAGGACTCGGTCTGGGGCATGTCCGAGCTGCCCCGCGACGCGGTCCGCGCGGGCGTGGCCGTGGCGCCGCACATCATGCTGGTGCTGGGGATCTGGCTGTGGCTGACGATGTTCAAGCAGATCCGCGTGGCCCGTCCCGCCGCCGACGAGGCCGCGCCCGCCGAGCCGCAGCGCGGCCACGTGAAGGTCCTCGAACCGGCGGCGCCCGAACCGCTGGCCCTTGAGGCCCCGGCGGGCCACCAGCCCGCCGACGCGGGCCAGGCGAGCGAAAGTCAGGCGGACGCGGGCCGGGTCGACGTGGAGCAGGCGGACGTGGAGCAGGCGGACGCGGAGCAGGTGGACGTGCGGCAGGCGGAGCACGAGCCGGAGTCGCCGCTCGCCTTCCTGGACGACGACCCCGGCCCGCTCATCCCCTTCGACGACGAGGACGACCTCGCCGCCGGAGCGCCCGGGCGGAGCCTGTCGTCCGAGCCGGAGCCGCCGCCGCTGGACACCCTCCCCGAGCCGCGCCCGCCCCTCGACCCCCCGGCCGGCCCGCCCTCGCTGCTGCCCACCGACGTCGAGCTGGTCAGGACCCGCGATCACGCCGACGAGGAGGAACGTCCCGGCGCGTCGACGACCCGTCCCGACATCGTGATGCCCGCGGCCTACACCGGGGGCGGCCGGGACGGCGGCGACGCCGACGAGGACCCCGCCCAGCCCGCCGACCGCGCCGAGGACCCCGACGCCGGCGACGCGGACGGCTCCCCGGCCCAGGACGTGAATCCGCCGCCGTCGAGCGCCTTCCGCAGCGGCCCCACCCCGCCCGCCGACTGAGCGGCCGGGCCGCCGCCAGGTCCCCCGGCCTGGTCCGGCCCGCCCCACCGGATGAATGGCGGGCATGGGGGAAGATATGGCTCCATGACGACCGATTCCTGGGTCGAGGTCGACGCCGGAGGCGGCTTCGGCGTCGAGAACCTGCCGTACGGGGTCTTCTCCCGTCCGGGTGAGCTGCCCCGCGTCGGCGCGGCCATCGGCGACCGGGTCCTCGACCTCGCGGCGATGTCCGCCGCCGGGATGATCGAGGACCGCCGCTACTTCGCCTCGGGCTCGCTGAACGCCTTCATGGTGGCGGGACGCGAAGCCTGGGAGAGGAACCGCGCGCGGCTCGTCGAGGTGCTCACCGACGAGTCGTACCGCGACCGGGTCGAGCCGCATCTCATCCCCGTGTCCGACGTGAAGCTGCTGCGCCCCTTCGAGGTCGCGGACTACGTCGACTTCTACTCCTCCGAGCATCACGCCAGGAACGCGGGCCGGATCTTCCACCCCAGGGACGAGCCGCTGCCGTCGAACTGGAAGCGGCTGCCGATCGGCTACCACGGGCGCGCCGGCACCGTGTACCCGTCCGGGACGCCGATCATCCGGCCGTCCGGGCAGCGCAGGACGCCCGGCGAACCGGAGCCGACGTTCGGTCCGTCGCGGCGGCTGGACTTCGAGGCGGAGGTCGCGTTCGTCGCCGGGGTCCCGTCCGTGGCGGGACGGGGCGTCCCGACCGGCGCGTTCCGCGACCATGTGTTCGGGTTCGTCCTGCTGAACGACTGGAGCGCCCGCGACCTGCAGGCGTGGGAGTCGCGGCCGCTGGGCCCGTTCCTCGGCAAGTCGTTCGCGACGTCGATCTCCCCGTGGGTCGTGCCGGTCGCCGCGCTGGAGCCCGCCCGCGTCTCGCCGCCCGTCCAGGACCCGGTCCCGCTCCCCTACCTGCGCTGCGATGATCCGTGGGGCCTGGACCTGCACCTGGAGGTCCTGATCAACGGCCAGGTGGCCAGCCGTCCCCGCTTCGCGTCGATGTACTGGACGTCGCCGCAGCAGCTCGCCCACGCCACGGTCAACGGCGCCCCGCTGCGCACCGGCGACCTGTTCGCCTCCGGGACGGTCTCGGGCCCCGAACGCGACCAGCGCGGCTGCATGCTGGAGCTGAGCTGGAACGGCGAGGAGCCGCTGGCGCTGGGCGACGGCACCGAACGCACGTTCCTGGAGGACGGCGACACGGTCACGATCCGGGCCCAGGCTCCGGGCGCGTCGGGCTCCCGCGTCACGTTCGGCGAGGTCACCGGGACCGTCCACGCCGCCCTCTCCTAGCCCGGCCGGGCCGCCAGGGCCCGCGTGCAGTCCCGTTCCGCCCGCGCGTCGAGGCGTTCCCAGCCCTCGGCCGCGCGGGCCAGCTCGGCACGGTCACCGTGCAGGCGCCAGCGGGCCCGGGCTAGGCAGGCCGCCGCCCATGCGTTCTCCTCGGCGAGCGGGGCGGCGGACGCCACCAGGTCCGCCGCGCCGGGCAGCCCCGCCGCCACGGCCAGCTCCGCGCCCGCCGCCCGCGCGTAGGCCACGTACGGATCCAGCGGCCCGTCGACCGCGAAGCACTGGCGCACGAGGGCCTCGGCGTCGTCGAACCGCCGGTCATGGACGGCCAGCCGCGCATCGACGAACACCACGACCGCGGCCGTCCCCGCCGCGCCGCCCGCCGCCGGCCCCACCGCCGGCCCGGACGCGCCGCCCGCCACCTCCCCGGCCCGGGACCGCCACAGCGCGACCGACTCCGGCTCCCCGAGCATCCCGGACGCCAGCACCGTCGTGCACACCCCCGGCAGCGTCCAGCCCGGCGCGGGCCGGCCCGCCCGCTCCCACTGGTCCCACATCCGCTCGGCGTACCGGATCGCGTCGCGGAACCGCCCAGTCAGCGCGAGCGGCTGGATCAGGCGGTTGGCGGTGATGTGGGTGTCGCTCAGCAGGTCGTCGTCCATGCTCGCGCGGGCCGCGGCCATGCCTCCGGGCAGGTCCCCGGCCATGATCGCGTAGATGCAGGCCCGGCCGTAGGCGTTGCAGATCTCCGGCGCGCAGTGCGGGTCGTCGCGGTCCATGGACGGCAGCAGTGCCAGGCGTTCCCGGGTGATCCGGTTGGCGTCGCGGAGCCGTCCGGCCCGCAGCGCCGAGGTCGCCGTCGCGCACAGCCCGGAGCTGATCAGCACCGGGTCCGCGGTGGCCCGGGCGGCGGCGAGGGCCCGCGTCGCGCCGTCGGCGTCCGGTGTGCCCAGGGCGGGTCCGTCCAGCCACGCCCGTGCCAGGGCGACGCACGCCGCCAGCTCCGGATCGTCGCGGCCATCGGTGTCGTCGACCGCGTCGTCGAGCAGCCCGAGCAGACGGTCACGGGGAACCTCTTCCTCGAACGCCTCCGGGAACCGGCACGCCGTCTCCACCGCGCGCGCCAGGTCGACGGCCCGGCCGCGCCGGTCCCCCCCGCCCGCCGCGCCTGCTCCGCCGCCTCCAGCAGCAGCTCGAACACCTGCTGGTTGGACGTGGTGCTCACATGCGCGCAGCCCGCCCCGGCCCGCAGATCGGCGGCCGCGGCGACCGCGTGCGGCGCCATCGCGGCGGCGGTCCGGTAGTGCGCGAACGACTCCAGCAGGTGCCTGCGGGCGAACGTCAGGTGCGCCAGCGCGGCCGCCAGCCGATGCGTCACCTCGCCCGGACCGCCGGACGCGGCCAGCGCGGACCGCAGATCCGCCGCCATGGCGTCGAAATCCTCCCGCCACTCCGGGTCTCCGAGCCGTTTCTCAAGCCCGGACGCCGCGGCCGCCGCCCAGCGCAGGTGACGCGCCTCGATCTCGTCCTCTTCACCGGCGGCCGACAGCTGGGCCCGCGCGAACACCCGTACGGTCTCCAGCAGCCGCCACCGGCTGACCCGCCCGCGCAGATGCACCACAAGGCTTTTGTCCACAAGCCGCCCGAGCAGATCCGCGACCCCCGCCCGGTCCCCGCCGACCGCGGCGGCCGCGTCCATGTCGAATGCCCCCGCGAACACCCCGAGGCGGCGGAACAGGGCCTTCTCCTCATCGTCGAGCAGGTCGTGGCTCCAGGACAGCACCGCGCGCAGCGACCGGTGCCGCTCGTCGCCGCCGCGCCCGCCCGACAGCAGGCGCAGCGCGTCCTCCAGGGCGGCGAGCAGGCCCGTGGCGCCCAGCGACGCGCCCCGGGCGGCCGCCAGCTCGATCGCGAGCGGAATGCCGTCCAGCCGCGCGCACAGGCCCGCGACGACCGCCGGGTCGGCGACGAACCGCGGGTCGGCGGCCAGCGCCCGGTCGTGGAAGAGCGCCTCGGCGTCCGAGCCGGGCAGCGGGGAGATCGGGACGCTGCGCTCGCCCGGAACGCCCAGCCGCTCCCGGCTCGTCACGAGCACGCGGGTGCCGGGGCAGGCGGCCAGGATCCGCTCGGCGAACCCGGCGGCCTCGTCGATCACGTGCTCGCAGTTGTCCAGCAGGAGCAGCGACCGGCCGGTGCCGAGCCGGGCCGCGACCGCGTCCGCAAGCGGCTGGTGCGACCCCTCGGTCACGCCGAGCGCGGTCGCGGCCGCCCGGGCCACGAACCCGTCGCGCACCGGTACCAGGTCGACGAACGCCCCACCGGACGGGAACAGCGCGCCCGCGTCCGCCGCGACCACGGCGGCCAGCCGCGTCTTGCCCACGCCGCCCGGGCCGAGCAGCGTCACCAGCCGGGCGTCCGCCAGGGCCGCCAGCACGTCCGCGCGCTCGGCGTCGCGGCCGACGAACGTCGTCGCGGACGCGGGCAGCCCGATGACACGGCCCGGTTCCGGCGCCTCGGAGCGGGCCAGCTCCGCCAGCGCCCACCGGTCGGCCACGCCGTACTTGCGCAGCAGCGACGACACATGGCTCTCCACCGTCCGGACGGACACGTGCAGCCGGTTCGCGATCTGCGCGTTCGACAGCCGGGAGCCGAGCGCGGCGAGCACCTCGGCCTCCCGTCCGGATATCCGTTCCGCCACCGTCGGCCCCCTTCCGTGGCGGCATCCGTGATGCTCTGCGGGCGCCACGGATGACCCCGGCACCCTCGCACCGGACGCTGGAAGCACACACCGGCCCGGCACACGAGGAGCACAACATGAACACCCTAACGGCGCCCACCACCACGGATCTGGACGAACTGGTCACCGCCGTCCGGGCGGCCGTCGCCCGTCCCGCCGACTGGCGCGGCACCGCTTCCCACGTGGCGGACGCGCTGCGCGAGCACATGCCGCCGCCCGCGCTGCTCACCCCCCGCCAGCTCGCCGGCGCGCCCGGCACCTTCGCCGGGCACCGCCTGCACGTGGAGCCGGACGGCTCGTTCTCGATGGTGGCGATCGTCTGGCAGCCGGGCGCGCGGACCCGCGTCCACGACCACGTGACCTGGTGCGTGTTCGGCGTCCTGACCGGCGTCGAGTACGAGGACCTCTACACGCTCTCCGAGGACGGCACCGCCCTGATCGAGGCCGGGAGCAACCGCGCCCCGGCGGGCGACGTCAGCGGCTTCGCCCCGCCAGGGGACATCCACCGGGTCCGCAACATCAGCGACAGCGTCGCGGTCTCCCTGCACATCTACGGGACCGACCTCAACCGCATCGGCTCCAGCGCCCGCCGCTACTACGACCTCCCCGTCCGCACCTGACGCCAGCGGCACGGTCAGCCAGGACGATCGGGCGCGTGGTCCTGTGGGTGCGTCAGGCGGGCGGCAGGACGAGGGCGGTGGCTATGGCCGCCAGGCCCTCTCCTCGGCCGGTGAGGCCGAGGCCGTCGGTCGTGGTGGCGGAGATGGAGACGGGGGCGCCGCCGAGGGCCTCGGCCAGGGCCTTCTCCGCCTCGGCACGGCGTTTCCCGATCTTGGGACGGTTGCCGATGATCTGGACGGCGACGTTCCCGATGGTGAACCCCGCCTCGTCGACGCGGCGGGCGACCTCCCGCAGCAAGGTGGTGCCGGACGCGCCGGACCAGCGGGGGTCGTCGGTGCCGAAGACGGCGCCGAGATCGCCGAGCCCGCAGGCCGACAGGAGCGCGTCGCAGGCGGCGTGGGCGGCGATGTCGCCGTCGGAGTGCCCGGCCAGGCCGTGGCCTTCGCCGGGCCATTCGAGCCCGGCGACCCACAGCGGGCGCGGCTGCGACGAGAACGGGTGGACGTCAGTACCGACGCCCACCCGTGGAAACCGTTCGCTCAACTCGGCCGGCCGCTAGCTGGCCAGGACCTCGTCGAGCAGGGCCTCGGCCTTGTCCTCGTTGGTCTTCTCCGCGAGCGCGAGCTCACTGACCAGGATCTGCCGGGCCTTGGCGAGCATGCGCTTCTCGCCGGCCGACAGGCCGCGCTCCTTGTCGCGCCGCCACAGGTCGCGGACGACCTCGGCGACCTTGTTCACATCGCCGGAGGCGAGTTTCTCGAGGTTCGCCTTGTACCGGCGGGACCAGTTGGTGGGTTCTTCGGTGTAGGGCGCGCGCAGCACCTCGAACACCTTCTCCAGACCCTCCTGGCCGACGACGTCGCGGACACCCACGTCCTCGACGTTCTCGACCGGGACCTGCACTGTCAGGTCGCCCTTGTCGACCTTCAAGACCAGATAGGTCTTTTCCTCACCTTTGATGGTGCGAGTCTCGATGGCCTCGATCCGAGCAGCCCCATGGTGGGGGTAGACGACGGTGTCGCCGACCTGGAAAGTCATGTGACAAGTACCCCTTCCGCTAGAACCAGGGTACCACGGAAACGAGCGTGGCTGAACCGACCTTCCAGACAAATGCGCAGGTCAAGCCACATATTGAGGTATTGACAAAGCCCTTTAATGGTGCATCGCCGTCCAGTTCTCCGTACTCAGCGTAGCCGCTGGACCACCCGGATCTCACCCGAGCGCCATTACCGGTAAGGGGGTCCCGGTTACAAGCATCCCCCCTGCCGACTGCCGAGATGCGTTCCATACTGGAGGTGAACATGCCGGGCGGTCCGGGTACGAAGCGCCCGGAAGGGTCCGAATTGGGCCTGCCGGCCGTGCGTCGGCCCGGCCGGCGCGCGGCACCGCCGGGACGGGGCCGTGGAGCGCCCCCGGCGACCAGGACGGAGGTGCGGCGTGAGGCCGGACGGCGACGACCCGGAGCCCGATGACTACGGGCTTCCCCGCGTTGACGTCGTCGTGCCCGATGACGCCCGTGAGCTCGAGCGCGACGTCGTGGCCTACCGGCGCGAGGAGCGCCGGCGGCGGCGCAGGGACCGGTTCCGCCGCGTCGGCCGCCCGCTGACCCGGTTCGGCGTCGCCATCCCGATCATCGCGGGCGCGCTGCTGGTCGCGCTGCTCAGCGGTGTGCTGATGACAGCTTTCGGGCCCAAGCCCGCGCCGCGTCCGACGGGCGCCCAGCTCGCGCCGCGCCCGTCCGCGAGCCCCGGCAAGGTCGGCGGGCTGCTGCCCGCCGGCAGCGTCGACAACGTGACCGGCGAACGGGTGTCCATGCGGATCCGCGACCTGCGCCCCGGAGTCATCGGCATCGTCCCGCCCGCCTACGAATGTGAGGGCGTCGTCGCGGAGCTCGCGGGCGGGACGCACGCGCACGAGCTGGGGTTCTACCTCGTCGCCGACCCGCGTCCGGCCGGCGGCAAGAAGGCGACGTCGCTGAAGGACCTGAAGGCGTGCGCGGGCACCGCCCACGACGGGACGCCGCAGCTCATCGAGGACCGGGCGGGCCGGCTCGCGTCGGCCTACTCGCCGCCGCCCGGCACGCCGGGCCCGACCGCCACCAGCGTCACCGCCGTGTTCGTGCAGCCGGACGGCGTGGTCAACGAGGTCGTCCGGGCGCCGAGGGGCGGGCCGGAGCTCACCGGGAAGCTCAAAGCGCTGACGACCGGCTGACGAATCGGCGCGCGCCTTCCGACACGCGCGCAGACACGCGCGCGCGTGTGAGGTACCCCGGGGCGGGGGTTCCGGCCGGGTGTCGCTACGCTTCCCATGGCGTCTGGGACGCCTTTCTCTCACTTTCATGCCACTCGCGAGGAGACCGACGCCGTGATCCGTAACAGCCGTCGAATGGGCGTGCTCGCCGTCGCGGGCGCCGTCGCCATCGCGCCGGTGATCTCCGGCTGCGGCGCCGGCGCGGAACCCCAGTCCGCCGCCCCCACACAGCTGACCGACAGCGTCAACGTCTCGGTCCCGAAGGACAAGCCCGAGAACCCGCAGATCGTCCTGCGCAACGTGTTCCTGCTGGGGCCGCGGCCCGGCGAGCCGATCCCCCCGGGGTCGTCGCTCCCGCTGTACGGCGTGGTGATCAACCAGGTCAAGGGCAGCCAGGACCGCCTGGTGTCCGTCAGCTCCACGCTGTTCGGCAAGGCGAAGATCGACGGCGACGGCCTGGTGCTGCCGCCCGCCGCGCAGGACGGGACGGGCAGCCCGGTCAACCTGCTGGGCAAGCCGTCCGCCCCGAAGACCCCGCCCGCCCCCACGGCTCCCGAGGGTCAGAAGACCAAGAAGCCGGGGGCGACGCCGTCCGCGCGGCAGCCGCAGGACACCCCGACGACCCGGCCCGGCGGCGCGGGCACGACGTCCGAGCCCACGGGCGCGGGCACGACGCCGGGGCCGAACACCAGCCCGCCGTCCGGCAACGCGGGGGGCACGCAGGAGACGCCCCCTCCGACCACCCCGGACGGCAAGCAGGCGCTCGTAATCCTGCCGGGCCTCACGCAGGAACTGCTCGCCAGCTCCAGGGTGCCCGTGCGGATGCAGTTCGAGAAGGCCGGCGCGGTCGACTTCCAGGTGCCGATCGTGCCGCAGCAGGGCGAGTACAGCACCTACCCGCTGGCCGTCCACCCGCCGGCCACCCCGCAGCCCGGGTCGCCGAACACGGGCGGTCCGTCGCAGTCGCCCGGTACGACGCCGTCCGGTGCGACGCCGGAGCAGAGCGGCGCGCCTGGGCATGGTTCACCCCAGCCGGGCACGTCCCAGGCGCCCGCCGGTGGTGGCGAGTCTCCCGGAGCCTCCGGCCACTGAGCCCGGATCCGCGCATGGGGGAACGGCCCGTCTCAGCCGAGACGGGCCGTTCGTCCTGTCATCAGGGCTCGAACTTGTAGCCCAGGCCGCGGACGGTGACGATGTACCGCGGCGAGGACGGCACCTCTTCGATCTTGGCGCGGAGGCGCTTGATGTGGACGTCGAGCGTCTTGGTGTCCCCGACGTAGTCGGCGCCCCACACGCGGTCGATCAGCTGCATCCGGGTCAGGACGCGGCCCGCGTTGCGCAGCAGCACCTCAAGCAGCTCGAACTCCTTGAGCGGAAGCTGGACGGCTTCGCCGCCGACGCTGACGACATGCCGTTCCACGTCCATCCGGACCGGTCCCGCCTCAAGCGTCGCGGGGGCCAGTTCCTCGACCTCGCCCTGGCGGCGCAGGACGGCCCGCATCCGGGCGATCAGCTCGCGGGTGGAGAACGGCTTGGTGACGTAGTCGTCGGCGCCGAGCTCCAGCCCCACGACCTTGTCGACCTCGCTGTCCTTGGCGGTCAGCATGATGACGGGGACGCTCGACTTGGCGCGCAACTCCCGGCACACCTCGGTGCCGGGGAGTCCGGGGAGCATCAGGTCGAGGAGCACGAGGTCGGCACCGTTGCGCTCGAAAATGTCCAGCGCGTCGGGGCCGGTGGCGGCGACGGCCACCTCGAAGCCCTCCTTGCGCAGGTTGTACGAAAGTGCGTCGCTGAACGACTCTTCGTCTTCCACGACGAGCACGCGGGTCACGGTGTTGCCTCCCGGGCGGTGTACTTAGTGTTCTTCCCCGCGTACGCGTCTTTTCCCGCGTCCGCGTCTGTCTCTTCTGCTCCGGCGTCCCTCTGGGTGCCGGTGCCGGCGCCGTCCGCGTTGGTCCTGGCGTTCGCGTTCGCCTTGGCGTTCGCGTTCTCGGTGGCGAGCTTGGCCAGGTGCGCGCCGGCGGATCGAGACGGCGTGTCGAGCAGCGGCAGCCGGAGCGTGAACGTCGACCCGTGCCCCTCCTTGCTCCACACGATCACGTCGCCGCCGTGCTTGCTGGTGACGTGCTTGACGATCGCGAGCCCGAGGCCGGTGCCGCCGGTCTGGCGGGACCGCGCCGGGTCGACCCGGTAGAAACGCTCGAAGATCCGCTCCACCTCACCGTCCGGTATGCCGATGCCCTGGTCGGTCACGTTGACCTCGACGTGGCCGTCGTCGCGCCGCCGGGTCGCCACGACGACCCGGGTGTTCTCGGGGCTGTAGGCGACGGCGTTGTCGACAAGGTTGCGGAGCGCGGTGACCAGCAGTTCCTGGTCTCCGCGCACCTGGAGGCCGGTCTCGCCGCCGGAGGTCAGCTCGATGTGCCTGGAGGACGCCTTGGTCTGGCAACGTTCCAGCGCCTCCGCGGTGACGTCGTCGAGCATGACGGGACGCAGCGCGGGCAGCGGCTCGTCGCCCTGGACGCGCGACAGCGTCATCAGGTCCTGGACGAGGTTGGTCAGCCGGACGGACTCGTACTGCATCCGTCCCGCGAACCGGCGGACCGCCTCGGGGTCGTCGGCGGCGACCTCGACCGTCTCCGCCAGCAGCGACAGCGCGCCGACGGGCGTCTTCAGCTCGTGGCTGACGTTGGCCACGAAGTCGCGGCGGATCGCCTCCGTGCGGTGCATGTCGGTGAGGTCCTCGGCGAGGACGAGGACGAGCCCGTGCGACCCGAGCGGGGCCACCCGGACCGCGAACCAGCGCCCGTCCGCCCGGCTGCGCACGCTGGTCGGCCCGACCTGGATCTCGGTCTCGCGGATCTCCCCGTCCCGCCGGACGAGCCGGGCCATCGCCAGCACCTCGTCCACGACGAGCCGGTCGCCGCTGACGATCCCGAACGCGCGCGCGGCGGAACTGGCGCGCAGCACGCGATCCTCGGCGTCCACGACGACGGCCGACGACCGCAGGACGCTGAGCACGGACGCGACACCGGGCGGCAGACCGCCCACCGGCGCCGCCGGAACCGCAGCCTGCTGGGCACGCTCGCTCACCCGCACCGCCAATCCAGTCGCGAGTCCGATCGCGAGCCCGGCAAGCCCGGTCAGGCTCGCGACAATCTCGACCTCCACACCACGGATCGTAAGCGGCGTCCGGCCCCAGTCCACCCGGAGGCCCTGGTCATGGCCATCCCGTTCCTCGAAAGTTCACCTTGTTTCCCGGACACGTTCACGCCTGGACGGCAAGCTGTGGCGTGGGCGAGTCCGCCCGAACCCCCAGAACACCGCCCGTTTCGCCCTAGAATGCACCGCTCTGGCATTAACTGCCGCTCACATCCGGTGCCCCGGCTCAGAAGGAATCCCGAATTGCGCGACGCCTACCACGAGGAGCTCGACTCCCTCTCCGACAGGCTGGTGGAGATGACCCGCCTCGTCCGCTCCGCGATGGCCCGCGCCGTCACGGCGCTCCTGGACGCCGACCTGCGGCTGTCCGAGGAGGTCATCAGCGGCGACGAGCAGGTCAACAAGATCGACGCGGAGATCGAGGAGACGGTCTTCGATCTGATGGCCCGCCAGCAGCCCGTCGCGGGCGACCTGCGCACCCTCATCACCGCGCTGCGGATGAGCGGCGACCTCGAACGCATGGGCGACCTCGCCGTGCACATCGCCAAGACCGCGCGGCGGCGGCACCCGGAGTCGGCCGTCCCGCCGGAGCTGCAGGCCATCGTCCTGGAGATGGGGCAGATCGCCGAGCGCATGATCGCCAAGACGGGCAGCGTGATCGCGTCCCAGGACGTCGAGATGGGCCTCGAACTGGACGCCGACGACGACCAGGTCGACCGCCTGCACCGCAAGCTCTTCGACGTCATGCTCTCCCCCAGGTGGAAGCACGGCGTGGAACCGGCCGTCGACATCTCCCTCGCCGGCCGCTACTTCGAACGCTTCGCCGACCACGCCGTGCACGTGGCGGAGAACGTCGTCTACCTGGTCACGGGCCAGCGTCCGGATGAGATCAGCGAGACCTGAGCCCCTGATCCTGAGCCAGGGGTCCTGGGTCAGGGGATCTGCTCGACGCGGACGCCGGGCACGTCCTCGTAGACGCCCGGCTCCGCGGTGATCAGCGGCCAGCGCCGCCAGCGCGCCGACCAGGCGGCCTGCGCCGCGTCCATGCCGAGGGCCGGGTTCGCGGTGACGAGCAGCCCGGTCTGCTGGGCGATCACGTCGTCGAGGTCGTCCACGTGCACGACCTGCATGCGCGGCAGGCGCTCCAGCACGGCGCGCCCGTGGTCGGGGACGAGCTGCCAGGCGCGGGCGAGCGCGGTGGCGGGGATGACGATCGTGGCGTGCTGGGCGATCGAGGCGCGCAGCCGGGCGCGGACGTAGATCGTCTTGCCGGTGGCGAGGTCCAGGAGTGCGGTCGCGTCGAAGACGTGACCGGTGATCACGCGACGTCCCGGCGGTTCGGCGTGCCGCCCTCGACGAGCCGGTCGACCATGGCCTGCTCGTCCGGCGTCGGCGGGCCGAACAGGTCGTCGATGGTGGAGGCGTCCCGCAGGAACGCCAGTTTGAGCCGCGCCCCGTCCGCTAGGAAACCGGACACCGAGGCGATCTTCTTCTCCTCGGCAAGCCCCTGCAACGTGGCGGCGAGCTCATCCGGAAGCGTGATGTTGATTCTCGCCATGCCCCTCACGATACACACTCCGACCCCCTCCAGTGTGTATCAGCCCGGAAAGGTCACGAATGCATCACGCCGCTGGAGTGGCGGGTTCGGGAGGCGGGATCCGGCGCAGCCTCGGGGGGTCCGTGACCGTGGGATCGGGGGGAGGGGGCTCGCGGCGGAGGTGGACGGCCGCGTATGTCAGGAAGGTCAGGCCCGCTATCAGGTAGCAGTTGGCGACCGGTGTGATGAGTGGGTGGAAGCCGTATTGGAGCGGGTGGCCGTTGTGGGGCGTCCACCACATGGGGGCCAGGACGAAAAGCACATAGCCGCACGCGGCGATGACCCGGTTGTTGTTGCGGATCAGTACCGCCAGGGCGGGGACGATCCATACCCAGTGGTGCGCCCAGGAAATGGGAGAGACCAGAAGGCCGGTCACGCCCGTCACCGCCGTGGCGGTCAGCCAGTCGCCTCGTTTCGCCCATAGGGCTGCGATCGTCAGTCCGAGAATGCCGATGGTGAGCGGAATGGCGTTGTACCAGTCGCCTACTTCGGCAGTTCCTCTGAGGACGCGGTGAAGCATGCCGAACGGGGACTGGTTGCTGATGTAAGGGACGCCGACGCGAGACGTGTCGTAGAACGTGTGCAGCCAATAGACCCGGGAGGCGTCCGGTGCGATGGCGTATGCGAGGAGGGTGCAGACGGCGAATGTCGCGGTGGCCGTGAAGGCGTCCTTGGTTCGTCTCGTCGCGAGGAGGAGGACGACGAAGATGGCCGGGGTCAGCTTGATCGCGGTCGCGAGGCCGATGCCGATTCCGGCGGGACGGCCCTGGGCGACGCGGTGCATGTCGGCGACGACGAGGGCCAGCAGGAACAGGTTGACCTGGCCCTGGAAGAAGGAATGGTGGACAGGCGCGAGGAGAAGGCCGCACACCACGACGAGTTTGAGGGATGTGCGGTCGCCGGTCAGTTTCAGGGTCGTCGCGCAGGCCCAGATGAACGCCGCGAGTGAGCCGAACTGCCAGAGGAGCCTGGCGAAGGTTAGCGGGAGCGCCGCCAAAGGTGTGAACAGCGCGGCCATGAATGGCGTGTTGGTGTACCAGTGTTCGGCCAACTGCTCCTCGTACAGGCTCGCGCCGTCCGTTATGGCATGGCCGCCCAGCCAGTAGATGCGGAAGTCCAGCGAGTCGTATTCGAGCGAGAAGATCGCGATCGCGAGGACTTCGATTGCCAGGACCAACGTCAACCAGCGCTTCATGTGAATAACGGTGGACGGGGCCGTGGGCGGAAGGCATCGGGCCGCCGCCTACATTTGTGGAAGGCGTGTTGGCCCGCGGGATTAGGCCCGTGGGCCAATGTGCGCGGAAGGGCGGCGCGGTTACGATCGGCGCATGCCCGCCATGCCGCTGAGCCGCGCGTGGACGGTCCTGCTCTGGTCCGCGGCCGTCCTGTATCCCGTCGTCCTGCTCGTCACCATGGAGCAGGGGCAGAGCGGCTTCGTCGACCGGCAGGTCATCGCGTCGGTCCTGCTCACGGGGCTGATGGCCGCGTTGATGCCGCGCCATCCGCTGCCCGCCCACGGGGTACTGCTGTTCTCCTGGACCGCCGCCGTCCTCGTGATGCCGATCGGGAGCGTCGCCGCCCTGCAACTGCTGATCACTGATCTGGGCGTCGGCCATATCGCGGCCACCCGGCGCCGCCGGATCTCGGTTCCGGTCGCCGCCGGGACATTCGCGGTGCAGTTCCTCTCGACGGTCAGTTACCTTTCGTCGAGCGGCGTCCTGCTCATGACCGTTTTCCTGGCGGCTGCGGTCTGCTGGCTGGTGGGCGACTCGGCGCAGGTGCGGCAGGCGAACGCCAGGAGGCTGCGGGAGCAGGCGACGGCGCAGGCCGTGGCCGCCGAGCGGCTGCGGATCGCGCGTGAGCTGCACGACATGGTCGCGCACAGCATCGGCATCATCGCGATCCAGGCGGGCGTGGGCGGACGGGTGATAGACACGCAGCCCGCGGAGGCGCGGAACGCGCTCGACGCCATCGAGGCCACCAGCCGCGACGTGCTGTCCGGGCTGCGCAGGATGCTCACCGCGCTCCGCAGGGACGATCCGGGCGCCACCCCGCTCGGCCCGTCCCCCGGCCTGGACGATCTCGGCCGGCTGGCCGAGGCGGCCAAGGACGCGGGGGTGCGGGTGGACGTCCGTTGGAAGGGCGAGCGGAGACCGCTGCCGCCGGACGTCGACCAGTCGGCGTACCGGATCGTCCAGGAGGCGGTCACGAACGTCGTGCGTCACGCGGGCACGTCCGAATGCCAGGTGACCGTCCGGTACGGGGCCGAGGAGCTGTCCATCGAGGTCGACGACGACGGGCACGGCGGGGTGGTCGGCGCCGGGTACGGCATCATCGGCATGCGGGAACGGGTCGGGCTGCTGCGCGGCGAGTTCGCGGCGGGGCCGCGTCCGGACGGCGGGTTCCGGGTGTCGGCGCGGATCCCCACGCCGGTGGCGGCGGCGGCCGCATGAGCGTCCGCATCCTGCTGGCCGACGATCAGCCGCTGATCCGGGCGGGACTCCGGGTGCTGATCGCGGACACGCCCGATCTGGAGATCGTCGGGGAGGCGGGGACGGGCGCCGAGGCGGTCCGGCTCGTCGAGGACGTCCGGCCGGACGTGGTCGTCATGGACATCCGCATGCCCGACATGGACGGCATCGAGGCCACCCGGCGGATCACGGCGGCCCGGGTGCTGATGCTGACGACGTTCGACGACGACGAGTACGTCTACGGCTCGCTCCGCGCGGGCGCCAGCGGGTTCCTCGTCAAGGACATGGCGCTGGAGGAGATCCTCTCGGCGATCCGCGTGGTGGCCGGCGGTGACGCGCTGCTCGCGCCGAGCGTCACCAAGCGGCTAATCGAGGAGTTCGCGGCCGGTCCCCGGCCGCGACCCGCGCCGGCGCGGCCGGCCGACGGCGTCACGGAGCGGGAGCGGGAGGTGCTGACGCTGGTGGGACGCGGCAAGTCCAACCAGGAGATCGCCGCGGAGCTGTTCATCAGCGTGGCGACCGCGAAGGCGCACGTGGCGCGGCTGCTCGCCAAGCTGGGCGCCCGCGACCGGGTCCAGCTCGTCATCATCGCCTACGAGATGGGCCTCGTCGCGCCCTCTACCGGCGGTAGTACTACCTGACGTGGTCAGTGTCCGGTGTGTCGGATAATCTGGCTGGCGTGAAAGGTCTCGGAGAGCTTGAACGCACGGTCATGGAGGTCCTGTGGGCGCGGGAGGACGCCGGCCACGACGCGGCGACCGCCCGGGACGTCAGCCGTGCGCTCGCAGGTGACCGCGACCTCGCGCACACCACCGTGATGACGGTGCTCGACCGGCTCGCCAAGAAGGGCTTCCTCGCGCGCGAGCGCGACGGGCGCGCGTGGCGGTACCGTCCGGTCGCGAGCCGGGAGGGCTATGTGACCGAGCTGATGCTCGGCGCGCTGGACGAGACGGGCGACCGCGACGCGGCGCTCGTCCACTTCGTCCAGTCGGTGTCCGAGGACGAGGTCGACGTGCTCCGGCAGGCCCTGGCCGGCCTCACAGGCAAGGAACCTCCGGCATGACCGGCACCGCCCTGCTCGCATTGATCTCCCTGGGGACCGTCGGCGGGGCGCACTGGCTGTCCCAGGCCCGGTGGACGTGGCGCACGCCGCACCTCGGCATCGCGCTCTGGCAGGCCCTCGGGCTGTGCTGGGGCGTCGCCACGATCGGCGCGCTGCTCGGGCTCGCGCTGATGCCGTACGGGAACGGCGTCCTCGGCGGGCTGCCGGGCCTGTACGACGACCAGGCCGCGCGGCTGAACTCCGTCCAGGTCGCGGCGCTGCTCGCCGCCGTCAGCCTCACCGGTGTGCTGCTGGCCATGCTGATGTACGCGGTCGTCCGGGTCGTGCGGGCGCGGGCGAGGCACCGGGCGCTGCTCGCGCTGGTGTCGCGGTCCGACTCGGCGGTTCCCGGCACGCTGGTCCTCGATCATCCCGGCGCGGCGGCGTACTGCGTGCCGGGCGTCCGGTCGTCCAAGGTCGTGGTGAGCGCCGGGACGATGGAGCTGCTCGACCGCGGTGAGCTGGCCGCGGTCCTCGCGCATGAGCGCGCGCACGCGCGGGCGCGGCACGATCTGGTGCTGCTGCCGTTCACGTCACTGCGGCAGGTGTTCCCGCAGTTCCGGCTGGTCGGACGGTGCCTGGACGCGGTGGAGCTGCTGATCGAGATGGCCGCCGACGACCGGGCCAGGCACGGCCGTCCGGCGCGCGAGCTGGCGACCGCGCTGCTGCGGTTCGCCGCCGCCCGTCCGGCCGCCGCGCCGTCGGGGACGCTCGGTGTCGCGTCCCACGGCGATATCCCGGTGCTGGCGAGAGTGAACCGGCTGATGGAGCCGCGGCCGCTGCCGCGCACGACCCGTTTCGCGGCCATGGTCGCCATCCCGGTGATCGCGGGGGTTCCGTTGCTGCTCGTCGTCCTGCCCCACTAGGCGCGCGCCGCGGGCGCGTCCAGCCGCAGGCGCGTCAGCCGAGGACGAAGGGGAGCTCGTCGGCCAGGTCGCCCAGTGCGGCCTTTTCGGCGTCCGTTGGAGTGCGGCGGCCCGTCCCGACGAGGAGCGCGTCGGTGTCGGAGAACGACTCGGGGAACGTCACTCCGGCGATCTTCTCCAGTGCCGCGCGGGCGGCGGCGAGGGTCTCGGCGGGTGGTCCGGCGGCCGACGGCAGGTGCGCGATCAGGTCGAGGTGGTGGAGCGTCCATTCCATGAGGTACGCGGACAGGTAGTCGCCGGCCGTCAGCACCTTGCCCTGGGTTTCGACGCGGGCCGCCCGGTCGGCGAGTTCGGCGGCGCGACCGGCGGCGGCCCCGACGTCGTCGAAATGGAACTTCAGCAGCCTCGGCTCGCCGTACGCGGCGGCCAGCCGCGGGATCAGCGCGTCGAGCGGGTCGTCGCCGGTCGGGGGCTCGACCAGCTCCCAGTAGGTCACCGAGTCGGCGGTGGGTTCGGCGTCGGCGGGCGTGACCAGCGTGATCAGGACGTCCTGGGCGTCGATGATCAGATGGCACACCAGGTCCCGGACGAGCCAGCCGGCGCAGCCGGACGGGCGTTCCCAGTCCTGGTCGGTGAGGTCGTCGACCGCCGTGCGGAGCGCCGTCCACGAGCGCGAGAAGAGATCCACTTCCGCAACGTAGCGCTGTCTCCGCACGGCGGACAAACGCGTTTTCACGCCTTGGCGGTCGTGCCGGACGGCTCCGTGGCGGCGTCCGGCATGGGCGGCCTCGGCGGGCGGCGCAGGACGACGGCGGCGACGGCGAGCGCGGCGACCAGCAGGCCCGCGGAGACGCCGAAGGCGAGGTGGTAGCCGCCGGTCAGCGCGGCGGCGGTGTCGCGTCCGTCCGCCCGGAGGGTCTCGGTGCGGGACGCGGCGAGCGTGGTCAGGACCGCGACGCCGAGCGCCATGCCGACCTGCTGGACGGTGTTGAACAGCCCGGACGCGAGGCCCGCGTCGTCCGGGCGGGCGCTGGACATGCCGAGCCCTGTCAGCGCCGGCAGCACGAGTCCGCCCCCGGCGACCAGCACGAACACGGGCAGCAGGTCGCTCACGTAGTCGGCGTCCACCGGGACGGTCATAAGCCACGCCATGGCGCCGATGAGGAGCACGAGGCCCGCCATCAGCACGGCGCGCTCACCGAAGCGGTTCGACAGCCGCGCGGACGCCAGCAGCGACACCGCGCCGATCGAGACGGCCGCCGGGAGCATCGCCAGGCCGGTGTCGAGCGCGTCGTAGCCGAGGACGCGCTGCATGTAGAGGGCGACGATGACCTGGAACGCGAACATCGCCGACAGGGTCAGCATCTGCACGGCGTAGGCGCCGGACACGTTGCGCGAGCGCAGGATCCGCAGCGGCATCAGCGGGGTCGCGGCGCGGGCCTGGCGGGCGGTGAACCCGGCGAGGAGGGCCAGCGACACCGCGCCGAGGCCGAGGGTGTGCGCGGAGATCCAGCCGTGGCTCTCGACCTTGACGATCGTGTAGATCCCGAGCATCAGCCCGGACGTGACGAGCAGCGCGCCCGCGAGGTCGGCTCCGGCGGAGAGGCCGAGGCCGCGGTCGCGGGGCAGCGCCGGGAGGGCGAGCAGGATCGTGGCCAGGCCGATCGGCAGGTTGATCAGGAAGATCCAGTGCCAGTTCAGCGCGTCGGTCAGGACCCCGCCGAGGACCGACCCGATGGACGCGCCCGCGGCGCCGGTGAAGCTGAAGACGCCGATGGCCGTCGTCCGCTCGCGCGGGTCGGTGAAGAGCGTGACGATGATGCCGAGGACGACGGCGGTCGCGAGCGCGCCGCCGATGCCCTGCAGGAACCGCGCGGCGATCAGCAGGCCGGGCGTCGTCGCCGCGCCCGCGAGCACGGACGCGGCGGTGAAGATCGCGTTCCCGGCGAGGAAGAGGGTGCGGCGGCCGAGGAGGTCGCCGAGGCGGCCGGCGAGGAGCAGCAGGCCGCCGAGCGGGATCAGGTAGGCGTTCATGGTCCAGCTGAGCCCGGCGGGCGAGAAGCCGAGGTCGTCCTGGATGGCGGGCATGGCGACGGTGACGATGGAGCCGTCCAGGATGGTCATGAGCATCGTGGCGGACAGCACGCCGAGCGCCGCCCAGCGGGATCGCAGCAGTGTGGGCACGGTCATGAGAGAGACCGTAGCAGATAGTTTCGTTACAGACGATCCTTATCGGATCTACTTTGTGCGCTCGCGTGCCCTGCGCACCGGCTGCGGGCTCTCCGAAGGGGTGGCCAGATGCCCTGCGACCAGGGCGTTCAGCGCGCGCAGCAGGACCTCGCGGTCCTCCCGCGGGAGGGAGCCGAGGGCCGCCTCGTGGACGCCGTCCGCGATCTCCTGGCTGCGCGCGGCGACCCGCGCACCCTCCTCGGTCACCGCGATGACCCGGGCGCGCCGGTCCTTCGACGACGGGCGCCGCTCCGCGAGACCGGCCTTCTCCAGGGCGTCCACAGTGACGACCATGGTCGTCTTGTCCATGTCGCCGATCTCGGCGAGCTGGATCTGCGTGCGCTCCTCCTCCAGCGCGTGCACGAGGACGCAGTGCATGCGCGGCGTCAGCCCGATCTCGGCGAGCGCCGCCGTCATGCGGCTGCGCAGCACGAGGCTGGTGCGGTCGAGCAGGAACGACAGGTCAGGGCTGGTGCGGGCGGGGGCCATCGACGTCATACGGCCAGCCTACCCAATGGTTTCGTTCTAGATTATCTGTGAACATCCGCATTTCATGGTCTACCCTGGGGGCATGAACCGCGTCGTGCGTCAGGGCTGGTGGCCGTCCTAGGACGGCCGACCCCCACGCACGCCATCGGGCCGTCCACCGGACGGCCCTTTCTCATCCTCGGTGACCGGGGCCGGTCCGGCGAGACACCCGGCCACCCGCCCATCGAGGAGAGAACCCATGGAAACCGCCACCGCCACCCCCACCGCCACCGTCGACGGCCTGCGGGCCGCCGAACGACGAAGCCGCGTGCTTGAGGAACGCATCGCCGCCGAGCCCGGCGCGTTCCGGATCCTGACCGGCGACCGGCCCACCGGACCGCTGCACCTCGGCCACTACTTCGGCACCCTCGCGAGCCGGGTGCGGCTCCAGCGCGCGGGCGTGGAGCTGTTCGTGCTGGTCGCCGACTACCAGGTCCTCACCGACCGGGACGTCGCCGATCATCTGGACGAGCACGTCGAGGGGCTGATCGCCGACTATCTCGCCGCCGGGATCGACCCGTCCACGGCGACGATCTTCCGGCACAGCGCCGTCCCCGCGCTGAACCAGCTCATGCTGCCGTTCCTGTCGCTGGTCTCCATCGCCGAGCTGAACCGCAACCCCACCGTGAAGGACGAGATCGCGGCGTCGCGGCAGGCGGCGGTCAGCGGGCTGATGTTCACCTATCCCGTCCACCAGGCCGCCGACATCCTGTTCTGCAAGGCGAACCTTGTCCCCGTCGGCAAGGACCAGCTCCCGCACCAGGAGGTCACCCGGACGATCGCGCGCCGCTTCAACGAGCGCTACGGGCCCATCTTCCCCGTCCCGGACGCGCTGATGTCGGTCGCGCCGAGCCTCCTCGGCACCGACGGCCAGAAGATGAGCAAGAGCCGCGGCAACGCCATCGCCCTGTCCGCCGGGCCGGACGAGACCGCCCGGCTGATCAGGCGCGCGGTGACCGACGACGACCGGCACATCACGTACGCGCCCGAAACGCGTCCCGGGGTGTCGACCCTTGTTCTGCTCGCGGCCCTCTGCCAGGACCGCGACCCGCACGCCGTGGCCGCCGAGATCGGCGACGGCGGCGCCGCCGCGCTCAAGAGGGTCGTGACCGACTCCGTCAACGAGTACCTCCGCCCGATCCGCGCCCGTCGCGCCGAGCTCGCCGCCGACCGGGCGTACCTGCGCCGCGTCCTCGCGGACGGCGACGAGCGCGCCAACGCCATCGCGGACCGCACCCTGGAGGAGGTCAGAACCGCCATGGCCTCCTAACCGCCCGGGAACGGACGAAGCCACCATAGAACGGAATTGTTCGTTCCCTTATGCTGGGGGCATGGAGACCACGGCACCGGCGCCCATGAGCGGGCGCAAAGCGCAGGCGGCACGCAACGACGAGCTGATCCGGGAGGCGGCGCGGGCGGTGTTCACCGCCGATCCGGGCGCGCCGATCTCGGCGGTCGCCGAGCACGCCGGGGTGGGGATCAGCGCGCTGTACCGCCGCTACAAGAGCAAGGAGGACCTGCTCCAGAAGCTCGCCGACGACGGGATGGACCGCTACCTCGCCGAGGTCGAGACCGCGCTCGACGACCCCGGCGACCCCTGGGAGACGTTCGCCGGGTTCATGCGCCGCTGCCTGGACATCGGCGCGGGCTCGCTCACGATGCGGCTCGCTGGCGCCTTCGAGGTCACCGAGGAGATGAGCCGCAAGGGGCAGGCGATCCACCTCGCGACGAAGCGGCTGCTGGAGCGCACCCAGGAGGCGGGGGCGCTGCGTCCGGAGATCGAGGTCGGGGACATCTCGGTGATGCTGGAGTACCTGCACGCCATCCGGATCGGCGACGATGACCGCATGAACCGGTTGCAGCACCGCTACCTGGCGCTCATGCTCGACGCCCTGCACCTCACCGGCAAGGAGGAACTGCCGGGCCCTCCTCCCACCTGGCAGGAACTTCGGGGGCGCTATGACGGCTGATCCGGCACCCGGAACGGAGCGCAGGCGGGGGGAACCGTTGATGCTCGGGCGGCGGGCTCTGAACCGGGCGCTGCTGGCGCGGCAGTTGCTGCTGGAGCGGCACGCGATGTCCCCGCTGGAGGCGATCGAGCATCTCGTCGGCATGCAGTCGCAGGCGCCGAACCCGCCGTACATCGGGCTGTGGAGCCGCCTCGCCGGGTTCGACTTCGGCGAGGTCGGCCGGCTGATGACCACCCGCCGCGCGCTCCGGATCGTGCTCATGCGCGGGACGCTGCACCTGGTCAGCGCCCGCGACGCCCGCGCGCTGCGGCCGCTGACGCAGGTCATCATGGACAACCACGTGAAGTCCAGGGCCGCGGACCTCGGCGGGGTCGACCTCGACACGGTCGTCGCCGAGGCGCGGCGGCTGCTGGCGGACGAGCCGCGCACCGACAAGGAACTGCGGGCGCTGCTGGCCGAGCGGTGGCCGGACGACGACGCGGGGCTGCTCGGCTGGGCCGTCCGGCTCAGGCTGCCGCTCGTCCAGGTTCCGCCGCGCGGCGTCTGGGGAGCGTCGGGCATGGCCAGGCATACGACGCTCGGCACGTGGCTGGACGGCGACGCGGAGCCCGAACCCGGCCTCTCCCTGGACGACCTTGTGCTGCGCTATCTGGGCGCGTTCGGGCCGGCGAGCGTGCAGGACGTCCAGCAGTGGTCGGGCCTGACCCGGCTGGGCGAGGTCGTCGAGCGGCTCCTGCCCGGGCTGGTCACGTTCCAGGACGAGAACGGCCGCGCGCTCTACGACCTGCCCGAGGCGCCGCGCCCGGATCCGGACGTTCCGGCGCCGGTGCGGTTCGTCCCGGACTTCGACAACCTGCTGCTCTCCCACGCCGACCGGGCCCGGATCGTCACCGAGGAGCACCGCAAGCGGATCTTCACGGTCAACGGCATCATCCGGGCGACGGTCCTCGTGGACGGCTTCGTCCACGGCATGTGGAAGATCGAGAAGAGGCGGGGCGAGGCGGCGCTGCGCGTCGACCCGTTCGCCCCCGTCCCGAAGCGGGACCGGACGGCGCTTGAGGAGGAGGGCCTGCGGCTGCTCGCGGCCGCCCACCCCGACGCGAAGACGCACCGCGTGGAGTTCGTCTCGGACTAGAGGCGGGCGCGGACGCCAAGGCCGAGGCCGGGGCCGGGGCCGGGGCCGGGGCCGGGGGTCAGCCTTCGCCGCGGGCGCAGGGAGCCTCGCCGTCCGGGTCGAGGACGGCGAGGAGGGCGTGCAGCGTCTCGCGGAACTCCAGCATCTGCTCGCGGGTCATCGGGTCGAACAGGTGCCGCCTGACCTCGGCGACATGCCCGGGGGCGGCCTTCTCCAGGACGGCGAAGCCCTCGTCGGTGAGTTCGGCGACGGTGGTGCGGCGGTCGGTGCCGTTCTTGGTCCGCCGCACCCAGCCCGCCTCCTCCAGCCGGTTCACGGCGTGCGAGAGGCGGCTCGGCGACGAGTGGACGATCTCGGCCAGCTCGGTCATGGTGCGGGCGCGTCCCGGCGACTCCGACAGCATCGCCAAGATCATGTAGTAGGCGTGCGGCATGCCGGAGTCGCGCTGGAGCTGGCGGTCGAGGGCCTCGTTGAGCAGGCGCGACGTCCACAGGAAGGCGCGCCAGGTCTCCTGTTCGTCGTCGTCGAGCCAGAGCGAGTCCGTCATACCGGACACTCTACCCAAGTAATTGAACACTCAAGACTTGAACCTTCAACCAAGTTAGACTATGGTTCAAATGTGAAATAAAAGGGGGGCTACATGTCCAGGATGCCCGTGCTCTATCTCAGCCACGGGGCCCCGCCCCTGGCCGACGACCCCGTCTGGACGGGTGAGCTCGCCCGCTGGGCGGCGGACCTGCCGGAACCGAACGCGATCCTGATCGTGTCGGCGCACTGGGAGGAGGCGCCGCTGAGCATCGGCACCACCCGCCGGATGCCGCTGCTGTACGACTTCTGGGGCTTCCCGGAGCGCTACTACCGCGTCCGCTACGACGCGCCCGGCGCCCCCGAACTGGCCGACGACGTGGGCGAACTCATACCCGGCCTGCACCGGGACGAGACGCGCGGGCTGGACCACGGCGCCTACGTGCCGCTCGTGGAGATGTATCCGGACGCCGACGTCCCCGTCCTGCAGATGTCGATGCCGACACTGGAGCCCACCCGGCTCTTCGAGATCGGACGGGCCCTCGCGCCGCTGCGCGACCAGGGCGTCCTCATCGTCGGGAGCGGATTCACGACGCACAACCTGCGCGAGCTGCCGTCCGGACCGGACGGCCCGCCGCCCGCCTGGTCGGCCGAGTTCGACGAGTGGACCGACCATGCCGTGCGGAGCGGCGACGTCGACGCCCTCCTCGACTTCCGGGCCAAGGCCCCCGCGGCCCGCATCGCCCACCCGCGGACGGAGCACTTCGCGCCGCTGTTCATGGCGCTCGGCGCGGGCGCGGACGATCACGCCGGCGGCTCGCCGGAGCGGCGGTCCGTCATCGACGGCTTCTGGTTCGGGCTCGCGAAGCGCTCGTTCCAGTTCGGCTGACGATTGTCACGTTCCGTCCGAAAGGATCCGGTTCGTCGGGTCAGCGGGTCCGGGCGGCGCCGTTCATCCGCGAGTCGTCCGCCCGGGTGGCGCCGTCCTCGCGGGAGAAGCCGGTGCGCCAGGAGGCGACCTGGGGCTTCCAGCCGAGGCTCCGCGCCTTCGCGTTCGACACCGGACGGCCCATCGTGGCCGCGTGCTTCCCGGCGTTGCCCGGCGTGGGCGCGCCGATGGCCGCGCTGTAGACCGGCAGCCAGTCGGCGGTGGTCGCGGGCTCGTCGTCGACGACGTTGACGGCGCCCGAGGGCCAGTCGAGGGCGGCGAGCGCGGCCGACGCCGCGTCGTCGGCGTGCACGAACGACGTCCACGACGGCGCCGGGCGCATGGTGCCGGCGCGCACCCGCTCGGCGATCGCCCCGTCCGGCGCGTACCACGTCCCGGGCCCGTAGAGGGCGCCGTACCGCAGCACGACGCCGCGCGGCATCTCGCCGACCGCCGCCTCCAGGGCCGCGACGCCCTCGTACGGCGGCAGCGACGCGTCGAGCCGGTCGGTCTCGACGGCCGGGGTGTCGCCGGAGACGTACAGCCACGCGACGCTCTGCGCGATCATCGTCTCGACGCCCTCGTCCCTGGCGGCGTCGACCAGGTTCCGGGTGCCCTCGATGCGCAGGTGCGAGTTGGCGGCGAAGTCTTCGGCGCTGAGATCGGTGAGCTGGTGGATCACGGCGTCAGGCCGTGCGGCCGTGACGGCCGCGCGGGTGGCGGCGGCGTCGAGCACATCAAGGACGACCGGCTCGGCACCGAGGTCGCGGAGCAGACCGGCGCGCTCGGATCGGCGTGTCGTCCCTGTGACCTCGTGGCCCGCCTGGACGAGCAGCGGGATCAGCCGGCGACCGACGACTCCGGTCGCTCCGGCGAGGAGAATCTTCAAGGGGGTACCTCCACGACTTGCACGCCTTTGTGGTCGTCTCGACGGCAGGATAGGCAGTCATTATTCAGGCGGTTACGCCCGGCCCTCCCGTATGGGCGCCCCCCACGGCATCGGCCGGACGAAAACGGACGGGCATCACCGCCCCCGTAGTCCCGTCCGCCATGAGCGTACCGCCGGGAGGCAACCGCACGCGTTTCGCGTCCGGCACGAGGGAGAATTCTTCTCTTCTGACGGGTTCGGCCACAGCGGAGGAACGGCGCACATGAAGATCACTCTCGTCCGGGGCGACATCACCGAGCAGAAGGTGGACGCGGTCGTGAACGCGGCCAACTCCTCGCTCCTCGGCGGCGGCGGCGTGGACGGCGCGATCCACCGCAAGGGCGGCCCCGAGATCCTGGACGAATGCCGCAGGCTGCGCGCCGCCCAGTACGGCGGCGGCCTCCCGACGGGGCAGGCCGTCGCGACGACCGCCGGGAAGCTGCCCGCGCGATGGGTCATCCACACCGTCGGCCCCGTCTACTCCGCCTCCGACGACCGCTCCGACCAGCTCGCCGCCTGCTACCGGGAGTCGCTGCGCGTCGCGGACGAGCTCGGCGTCGAGTCCATCGCCTTCCCCGCCCTGTCGGCCGGCATCTACGGCTGGCCGATGGAGGACGCCGCCCGCATCGCCGTCGGCACGGTCCGCGGCACCCCGACCAAGATCACCGACGCGCGCTTCGTCCTGTTCACCTCGGACGCCTACGCCGCCTTCGAGCGGGCCGTCGGCACGTCCTGAGCACCGGACGGCCACTCCTGGTCAGTCTCGCTCGCGCCGGTCAGTCCTGGTCCTTCGGCGGCGGGACGACGAGGACCGGGCGGCCGGCGTGATGAAGAACACGCGTCGAGACGCTGCCCAAGATCACCGAACGGGCGCCCGCGAGGCCGCGCGAGCCGGTGACGACGAGGGAGGCGTCCAGTTCGGCGGCGACGTCCACGATGGCGGCCCAGACGGGTCCGCCGCCGCGTTCGGCGCGGGTCGTCACGTCCGTGAGCCCGCCCGCGGCGGCGAGGTCGGCGCCCTGCCGGGCGAGCCCCTCGGCCTGCCGCTCCTCCTCGAAGGTGTCGCCGGGCTCCGGGTCGACGGCCACCGGTGTCGCCGCCGCGAGCGGTGCCCAGCCGATCTGCGTGATCAGCGGCTCCCACACCGTGACGACCACGACGGGCTCGGGCCGGACATGCCGGGCGGCGTAGCCGATCGCGGCCCGCGCGTCGTCGGACCCGTCATAGGCGATGAGAATCGTCATGCGGGGAGACATGTCCTTGATCGAGCCTTCTGAACGTGACCTGGAGCTCAGGAGCCCGCGGGGGCGCGGCCCGGGCCGGGTGGGCCGGCGAACGCCTGCGCCACGTCCAGCCAGTGGTCGGCGTCGGCGCCGGTGGCGGTGAGCGCGAGGTCGTCACGGTGGCGGCGCTGCGTCGCCAGCAGGCAGAAGTCGAGCGCAGGGCCGGTGACCGTCTGCGCCGCGTCCGCCGGGCCCCAGGTCCACTCGTCGCCGTCCGGGCCCCGCAGGACGACGCGGAACGCCTCGCCGGGAGGTTCGAGGCCGCGGACGCCGAACGCGAAGTCGCGGGCCCGGACGCCGATGTGCGCGACATGCCGGAGCCGGCTCGTCGGCGCGCGCCGCACACCGAGGGCGTCGGCGACGTCCTCGCCGTGCGCCCACGTCTCCATGAGCCGCGCCGTCGCCATCGACGCGACGCTCATCGGCGGCCCGAACCACGGAATCCGCCGCCCGGCCGGGACGGCCGCCAAAGCACCCGCGAGGCGGCGGCGCCCGTCGCGCCAGCGAGCGAGGAGGCGCGCCGGGTCCTCGGCCGCGCCTTCGCGCGCGCCGGACTCGACGTATCCGTCGGGGTCGGCCATGGCCCGTTCGACGAGCGCCGTGAACGCCTCGGTGTCGGTGGCGGCGACGTGGGCCTGCGCGTCCGTCCAGGCGAGGTGGGCGATCTGGTGCGCGATCGTCCAGCCCTCGGCCGGGGTCGGGTCCGCCCAGCGCGCTGCGGGCAGCGGCGCGACCAGGGCGTCCAGGGAGTCGCCCTCGGCGGCGAGGTCGGCGAGAAGGGCGTTCAGGTCCGGCATCCCGTCAGGATCTCCCGTCCCGCCGGGGGCCGTACAGCCCTGGCGTCCCGGGCACGGCGAGGGAGGCGGAAGAATTGGCCGGTGCCCCCCATGCAGCGGCCGCGGGGGGAGGTGACCCGCGGCACCACCGCCCCCAACCGGCTGCGCCGCGCGGACCGCTGGATCGCCGCCACCCAGGCCCGCGCCCTGCGCTCGGGCCCGCGCCCGCTTGCCGCCGACCTGGGCTTCGGCGCGTCGCCGGTCACGACGGTCGAGTTCCACACCCGGCTGCGCGCCGTGTCGCCGCGGCTGGAGGTCGTCGGCATCGAGATCGACCCCGGCCGGGTCGCCGCCGGGCTTGCGCTGCTTTCCCGGAGCGACGCGCCTGACGGGCTGTCGTTCCGGCGCGGCGGGTTCGAGCTGCCGGTGCCGCGCCCGCCCGTCCTGATCAGGGCGTTCAACGTCCTGCGGCAGTACGAGGAGGCGGCGGCCTGGCGGGCGTGGGACGAGCTGACCGCGCGCCTCGACCCGTCCGGCGTCCTCGTCGAGGGGACATGCGATGAGATCGGCCGCCGCGCGGTATGGGCGACGCTCACCCCGGACGGCCCTCAGACGATCACGTTCGCGGCCCATCTGCCCACGCTGGAACGTCCGTCGGCGCTGGCGGAGCGGCTGCCGAAGACGCTGATCCACCGCAACGTCCCGGGCGAGCCCGTCCACGCGCTGCTAGCCGCGTTCGACCGGTGCTGGGCGACGGCCGCGCCGCATTCCGCGTTCGGCCCGCGCGCCCGCTGGGTCGAGGCCGTCGCCCTCCTCGCCCGGACGCATCCCGTCCTCACCCGCCCTCCCTACGGCGGCAGAAACCGCTGGCGCCTCGGTGAGGTCACTCTTGCCTGGACGGCGGTCGCCCCCGCCTCCCGGTGAGGCCCTACTCGCGATGGAGCTTGTGCGGCGCGGCCTGGACGCGCGGCTGCACGTCGATGCGGTCGATGTTCACGTGCGCCGGACGGGTCACCGCCCAGGCGACGCAGTCGGCGACGTCGCCGGCGACCAGCGGCTCCGGGACGCCCTCGTACGGCCTGGCCGCCTTCTCCTCGTCCCCGTGGAACCGGACCAGCGAGAACTCCTCCGTCCTCACCAGCCCCGGCGCGATCTCGGTGACCCGGACGGGCTCGGCGACCAGTTCGAGACGCAGCACGTCGTTCACCGCGTAGGCGGCGAACTTGGCCGCGTTGTACCCGCCGCCGCCCTCGTACGGGACGTGCCCCGCCAGCGAGGTGATGTTGACGACATGGCCGTCGCCGCTCTCGATCAGCCTGGGCAGCAGCGCCTGGGTGACGCGGACGAGCCCGAGGACGTTGCTCTCGTACATCGCCCGCCACTCGTCCAGGTCGGCCGTCGCCACGGTGTCGAGCCCGAGTGCGCCGCCCGCGTTGTTGACGAGCACATGGCAGCCGCCGACGGCCGCGGCGAGCGCGTCCACCGATTCCTGCGACGTCACGTCCAGGGTGACGGGCGTGACCTTTCCGGCGCCCGTCGTCCCGGCGCCCGGCACGCTCCCGGCGATCTCCTCGGCGAGGGCGTCCAGCCGGTCCCGGCGCCGCGCGGCGAGCACGACGTTGAACCCCTCCGCCGCCAGGCGCCTGGCCGTGGCCGCTCCGATCCCGCTGCTCGCTCCGGTCACCACCGCGGTCTTACGCATGGCCCCAGCCTGGCAGGTCATCGCGTCCCGCCCCAAACTCCGTCCCCGCGGCCCGGGCGCTGCGGCGAGAAGTAGTGATTCGTCCCGTTCTCAGGGGAACAGGGCACGCGGTCGATGTTGTTGCGCTAGCGGAGGTGGTGTCCGGTGCCGCGTCGTATCAACCGAGTTGCGACGGTCAGTGTTCATACTTCCCCCCTGGACCAACCGGGTACCGGCGACGCGGGGGGCATGAACGTCTACGTCGTCGAGGTGGCCAGGCGCCTCGCCGCCAGGGGCGTCGAGGTCGACATCTTCACCCGCGCCACCAGCCGCGCGATGCCGCCCGCGGTGGAGCTCGCCCCGGGCGTCCTCGTCCGCAACGTCGTCGCCGGGCCGTTCGAGGAGCTGGACAAGACCGAGCTCCCCCGGTATCTCTGCGGCTTCACTTCCGGCGTGCTGCGCGCCGAGGCGGCGCACGAGCCCGGCCACTACGACCTCCTCCACACCCACTACTGGCTGTCCGGCCAGGCGGGGTGGGCGGCCAAGAAGCGGTGGGGGGTGCCGCTCGTCCACTCCATGCACACCATGGCGAAGGTGAAGAACGCGGCCCTCGCGGACGGCGACAAACCCGAACCGGCCGAACGCGTCCTCGGCGAGGAACAGGTCGTGGCGTCGTCCGACCAGCTCGTCGCCAACACCGCCGAGGAAGCCCACGAACTCATCGAGCTCTACGACGCCGACCCTTCGCGTGTCGCGACCGTCAGCCCCGGCGTTGACCTGTCGATGTTCCACCCCGAGTCGTCCCTGGCCCGCACCACCGGCCTCCTCCCGCACCGCACCGGGCCCGCCCGCCGCCGCCTCGCGCTCCCCCGCGACGCCTACGTCCTGCTGTTCGTCGGCCGGATCCAGCCACTGAAGGCCCCCGACGTCCTGCTCCGCGCCGTCGCCCGGATGCTCGCCGACGACCCGTCCCTGCGCCGCAAGCTCGTCGTCGCCGTCGTCGGTGGCCCGAGCGGCTCCGGGCTCTGCCGCCCCGAGGGCCTGCAGAACCTCGCCGCCGGGCTCGGCATCTCCGACGTGATGCGCTTCGAGCCCCCGAGCCCGCAGGGCGAGCTCGCCGACTGGTACCGCGCCGCGGACGTGACCGTCGTGCCGTCCCACAGCGAATCGTTCGGGCTGGTCGCCGTCGAGTCCCAGGCGTGCGGGACGCCCGTCGTCGCGTCCAGCGTGGGCGGCCTCCGCACCGCCGTCGCCGACGGCGACTCCGGCGTCCTGGTCTCCGGCCACGACCCGGCCGACTACGCCGCCGTCCTGCGCCGCCTCCACGCCGAACCGGGCCTGCACGCCCGCCTCGCCCGCGGCGCCGTCCGCCACGCGAACACGTTCGGCTGGGACGCCACCGTCGACAACCTCCTGGACGTGTATACCGGAGCCGTGGACATCCCTACCCCGCGGATCCCGGCCGCCCGCCGCGCCGCCGAGGTCATCGCGTGAGCCTCGTCGACACCATCAGGACGGCCCTGCGAGCCGCCGACCTGGAGTTCGACGAGCCGCGCGAGAACGCGTTCTTCGTCAAACTGCCCGGGCAGCACAAGCTCGCCACCATGACCTGGCTGATCGTCGGCGAGCACAGCCTGCACGTCGAGGCGTTCTTCTGCCGCCGTCCCGACGAGAACCACGCCGACTTCTACCGCTTCCTCCTGGAGAAGAACGGCCGCATGTACGGGGTCGCGTTCGCGCTGGACGACGTCGGAGACGTCCACCTCGTCGGCAGGGTCCCGCTCGCCTCGGTCTCACCGGACGAGATCGACCGCCTGCTGGGCTGCGTCCTCACCTACTCCGACGAGAACTTCGACAAGGCCCTCGAACGCGGGTTCAAGTCGTCGATCCAGCGCGAATGGGACTGGCGCGTCAAGCGCGGCGAGAGCCTCGCCAACCTCCGGGCCTTCGCGTCCTTCGCCGACCCGGCCAACCGCGGGTGACCCTCGCCATGCCGCTAGGCTCTCGTCCCATGGCGACCCTGGTACTGCTGCGGCACGGCGAAAGCGTCTGGAACGCGGAAGGACTGTTCACCGGATGGGTGGACGTCGACCTTTCCGCGAAGGGCGAAAGCGAGGCGACCAAAGGCGGCGATCTGCTCCTGGACGCCGACATCACCCCCGACGTGCTGCACACGTCCCTGCTGAAGCGGGCCATCCGCACCGCCAACATCGCCCTGGACGTCGCCGATCTGCTCTGGATCCCCGTCCGCCGCTCCTGGCGCCTCAACGAACGCCACTACGGCGCTCTCCAGGGCAAGAACAAGGCCCAGACCCGCGAGGAATTCGGCGAACAGCAATTCATGATGTGGCGCCGCTCCTACGACACCCCGCCGCCGCCCATCAAGGACGACGACCCCCTTTCCCAGGTGAACGACCTACGCTACGCGGAACTGCCGTCCGAACTGATCCCCCGGACGGAATGCCTCGCCGACGTCGTCGACCGCATGCTCCCCTACTGGTACGACGCGATCGTCCCCGACCTGGCCGCCGGGAAGACCGTGCTCGTCGCCGCGCACGGCAACTCCCTGCGCGGCCTCGTCAAGCACCTCGACGACATCACCGACGAGCAGATCGTCGGCCTCAACATCCCCACCGGCATCCCCCTGGTCTACGAACTCGACGACGACTTCGCCCCCCTCAAACGAGGCGGCGAATACCTCGACCCGGCCGCCGCCAAGGCCGCCATAGAGGCCGTCAAGAACCAGGGCGCCACCACGCCCACGGCCCCCGTCCCGCCCCTCCCCAAGCCCCCGGAAAAGAAGAAGGGCCGCAAAAAGTAGCCCCACCCTCACCGATCATGGCGGCTCCCGCCCACTACGTGGATGACACACCCGCGTAACTGGAAGGAACCCCATGAACGCCGCCACGGCGATCAACCTGTTGACGTCGGCGCTGGGACTGATCAGCGCTCTACTGCCCCTCGCGGCCGGGCACCGCCGTCTCCGGGACGGGCGGGACGGCGATGACCGCCGATGAGACCCGCGACGGCCCGCCACCCCACCCGGCCGTTTCAGACCGGTTGCGGCGCATACCGGGACCGCCCCTCGGCCCCGACGGCAGAGTGCGCGACGTGCGCAAGCATTTCCTGGACTTCTACACCGAGCAGTACACGCAGGTGGTGCGGTTCGTGATGATCGCTCGTCGCGCCACGCTCCACACCGCCGAGGACGCGGCCCAAGAGGCGTTCATCGAGGCATGGCACACCGTCCACAGACCCGGCGCCTGGGAGCGGATCGATAATCGCGAAGCCTGGATACGCACGATCGCGCTGCGCCGCCACGACCGTCCCGGCGGCACCCGACGCCGGGAGCCGCCCACCGTCTCGGGCCTGGAAGGGCTTTTCGCCGACCGCTCCTGCCCCCAGCCCAATCCGGCCGACCTGGCGACCGGGACGGTGAGGGTGCTGGAGGCCCTGCATGCCATTCACGACGACCAGGCGCGCGCGGTGATGGCCTTCACCCTGGACGGCCACCCGGACAGCGTCATCGCCGCTCAACTGGTCGTTGATCCTCAGAAGGTCCGCAACCTGCGTACCAAGGCCCGAACACAGCTGCGCCGTTATCTGTCCTCCAGCCACACGCAGGAAGGAGGGACGGCCCGATGACGCGCCACGACCATGACGATCCGGCCGCCCTCACCGAACCCGAACTCGTCCGCCTGCTGTGGGATGCGCACGATGACCTGCTGCGCTACACCCGGGCGCATACCGATCCCGCGGCCAGGTTGCTGGCCTTCATGGACGAGAACGCCTCTCCCTCGCGGCCCCAACCGGTGCATCCCAGCGATGACCTGCGCATCCTCGAACTCCGCAATCTCACGCACCGCGTTCAGAGGCGGCTGCCCGAGGGTTTCCCGGAACTCCGTGACGCGCTGCTCCGCGCGGACCTCCCAGATCCCAATCTCAAGCATCTGTCCTATCTCATGACCCTCACGCAGGCCCTCATCACGGTCAGCGACCGCTACCCCCAAACCGCCCGTGACCTCGCCCTGGACCTCGCCCGGGACCTCGACGCCGCAGGCGCCGCCGCCCGGGACCTCGGTCTCACCACCGACTACGGCTCCGCCTGCGCCATCGCCTGGGACCTCGCCCGGGATCCCGCATCCGCCCGCGCGGTCGGCAAGGTCTTCGCGCTCTACCGCGCCCTCGACCGCGCCCTCTGCCACGCCATCGACCCCGCCCGCGGCCCCGCCCACTGCGCCCGCGAGGTCGTCGGCGTCATCGCGACCGACCTCGACCACAGGTTCGTCTGGTCGTCGAAGAGCGTTTTCGTCCTGGTTCGAGCGGTGGCCTCAGCGCTTGAGGCGGAGCCGGTGAATCTGTCCGGCGTGGATGTTTCGCAGTTGCGAGACCTGGATCTCGAAGCGCTCGCGGGTGCGGTGTGGAATCGGGACACCACCTGGCCCGTGCACATGCGTGAGCTGATCGAACGGCACTCCGAGGAGATCGGCGACGGCGTGTTCCGAGTCCGAGGGGGGACCGAGCTCGACCCGCAAGGTTCCGTCCTGGTCTGAACCCCTTAGCCGGTGGTCACGGCACCGGACTGGAACCGGTGAACGTTGTCGTGCGCCCCGTCGCTAAAGGTTCGTGCGGGTGCGCCGGTGATGTCTTCCACTGTGGTGACGCGGATCGCCGCGTCAATGTCACGCGTTCGACCGCGTTGATCACGGCCTCTCGAGGCTCGGCGAGTTGTGCCGTATCGGCGGCGTGCTTCGAAGCACATAATTGGGGGTGATCGAGGGGGGTCGATGTCGGACGACCTGCTGATCGCGGCCGGCGTGGGAGCGCTGTGCTGGCTGCTGCTCGTCCCCGTCTTCCTGCTGATGACCCGCTTCTGGCGGCACTCCCCCGTGGACGCTCCGCAGGACGCCCCGCCCGCCCTGGTGAATCTGGTCGTGACGGGCGGCAAGCTCAGCAAGTCGGCCTTCGCGGCGACCGTCCTGCACCTGGCGTCGCGCGGAAAGTTGGGCCTCACGCTGCGGGACGGGGAGTTCTGGTGCGAGGCGCCAAGCCAGGTGGCCCAGGACGGCTTGGCGGACTTCGAGCGCGACGTCCTGGTGCACGTCGGGCGGCGGCTCGCGGGGGTGGACGCGGTGCCACTGGCGGCGCTCGCGGACAAGCAGGCCGACGAGGACGATTGGTGGAAGCCCTTCAAGGACGCGGTCCGAGCGCTGGGGCGCGACACCGGGCTGGTGAAGCCGAGACTGTCGGACTGGCAGATCGGCGTGCTCATGCTGCTGATCTTCCCGATCGGTCTGCTCCTCGCCATGGCGGAGGGCAGCCGGGACGCCTACATCGTCTACGGCCTTGTCATCCTGCCCGTGGACTTTGCTGTGGGCGGCACGATGCTGGAGATGGCGGGCAAGGGCCTTCTCACCAGCGCCGGCAGGTCCCTGGCCGCGCGATGGAGCCCGCCGCCGGCCGGAGCCGTTTCCGAGACCCGGCCGGAGCCCCTCGCCTACGCCATCGCCGCCGGAGCACCCACGCCGTTCCTCGGGCCGATCACCGAGAAATCGACCGCGTCCCGTCCCGAGTCGGCCTGGTCATCGTATGGCGGGACCTGGAGGAACGTCCCGCTGCCGCCCGCGGACCCCGACCCGTTGCTCACCCCGCATTTCCTGCTCCTGGCCGCCGGGTTCCTGGTGGCGGCCGGGATTTGGACGGGCGTGGCGGCGAATCCGCTGGCCGGGCTCTGCGTGGCCGCGCCGAGCGTCCTCGCGGCCGTGGCCGCGGCGATGCTCTACGAGCGGCATTTCGCGACCAGGCCAACGGCCGAGCTGGCAGGACAGGTCATAGCGCGCTGGCACTCAGCCCACGACGGCCCGTACACCACTCGGATCGCGGTCGATGACGGTGACCGCGCGCACGTCGTGGCGGTGAAACCCGGCGACCGGGCCGACTTGCACATTGGAGACCAGGTGCGGTTGCGCATCGATCCGCGCTCGATGCGCCTCCGTGAGACGGTCGAGCGCAGCACCCCCGCCCCCGCCGCGGCCCTCTCCCCCGAGCCCACCGACGATTAGAGCACGCGTCTTCAGGGCCCGTTGTGGCCTGAGCGTCCTGACCGGGTCAGGGGTTGAGGGTGAGGTGGGCGGCGCGGCCTTTTTCGCCGGCGGCCCAGCAGGCGTCGGGGGCGCAGTCGATGGTGTCGAAGCCGCCCTTGTCGAATCGGGTCCAGGTGCGGCCGGCGTTGAAGGTGAGGTCGCTGCCCGTCGGGCCCACGGCCATCGCGATCGGGCCCGTGTGGCGGGGCCAGACGGCGCCGGAGCGGTATTCGGCCGATGGGCGGCGCGCCAGGTGCCAGGTGCGGCCGCCGTCGCTGGTCGTGGCGGCGGCGTCCGGGGACGGTTCGCCCGGACGGTAGTCGCCGCCGACCGCGATGCCGTGCCGGGAGTCGCGGAAGGCGACGGAGAAGACGCCCTGGGACGCGCCTGACGGCAGCGGCGTGTCGGCGACCGTCCAGGTGAGGCCGCGGTCGCCGGAGTGGAAGACGCGCGAGCGGGACGCTCCTCCCGTGGCGAGCCACACGTCGCGTTTTCCGTGGCTCACCAGGCATTGGCCGCTGGCGGCGAAGGCGAACTCGCCTTCCAGGGCGGCGGGCATTCCCTTGGACGGCAGCACCCGCCAGCTGCGGCCCCCGTCGCTGGTGGAGATGATGCGGAAACGGCCGTCCACCGGGTCGCTCATGGCCAGGCCGTGCCGGGAGTCGAAGAACGTCATGCAGTCGTAGAACGCCTTCGGCTCGTCGTTCTTGAAGCCGAGCGTCCAGGTGCGGCCGCCGTCGGCGGTGCTGTAGACGCGGGACGCGTCGCCCTCGCCGATGGCCAGCACGGCGGCGCGCCTGGAGTCGGACGCCTCGATGTCGCGGAATTCGAGGCCCGCGGCGTCGGACGGGGCGACGTTCTGCCAGGTGCGGCCGCCGTCGGTGGTCCGCAGGACGGTTCCGCCGCTGCCCGCGAGCCAGGCGGCCTTCCGGCCGACGGCGGCGAGGCCGCGGAACCGCGCCTCGGTGCCGGTCGGCGTGAGCCGCCAGCCGAGCCCGCCCGTCCAGACGGGCGTGCCCTGAGTGGTGTCCGCGTTCGCGGTGCCCGGCACCGCGAGGGACGCCGCGATCATCGCCGCGCACGCTCCGGTGAGCGACAGCTTCCGGGCCAGCGCCCGCTTCGGCTTCATGGGCGCAAGGTAACGAAAGATGATCAAGCCGTCCAGGCCCATTCGGACGGGGTCTAGTCCTCGATCCTGATGCGGAGGCGGCGGAAGCCCCGGCCCTTGTTCTCGACCTTCGCGACCGTGATGCGGCCGACCTGCTTGGTGGACGCGACGTGGGTGCCGCCGTCGGCCTGCGTGTCGAGGCCGACGATGTCGACGATCCGGACGTCCCGCACCTCCGGCGGCACCAGGTTCGTGGCCGTCCGGATGATGTCGGGGATCTCGAACGCCTCGTCGCGCGGCAGCGTCCTGACGTCGATGCGCCGGTCGGCCTCGATCTCGGCGTTGCAGGCGTCCTCGACGTCCTGCTTGAACCCGGGCGGGACCTCCCGCAGGTCGAAGTCCATGCGCGCGGTCAGCGGCTCCATGTTGCCGCCCGTCACGAGGCAGCCGTAGTCGCGGAACACCACGCCGCAGAGGAGGTGCAGCCCGGAGTGGGTTCGCATCAGCGCGGACCGGCGGGCGTCCTCCACGGCGCCCTGCACGACGGTGCCGACCGGCGGCAGGGGGTCGTCGTCCACCGGGATCAGGACCAGGTCGTCGCCCTTGCGGACTCCGGCGATCCGGGTCTGCACGCCCTGCCAGAGCAGGACCCCGTGGTCCGGCGGCTGCCCGCCGCCGCCCGGGTAGAACGCCGACCGGTCGAGGACGATCCCGTCCGGCCCGGCGTCGAGGACGACCGCCTCCCATTCCCGCAGCCCTTGATCGTCCAGTTCCAGCCGGGTGGTTCGCCCCAAGATCTCCGTGGTCATGCCCCTCACCCTAGGACGGCCGGACGCTCCACGCCGAGCGGGTCTACCAAGGCCCGTACGGGCCGGAGTGGGAGTTGCCGCCGCCCCGCTTCTTGAACGGGGCGACCGCCGGGCGGACGTCCGCGAGGTAGACGGCGGCGGCGATGAACGCGGCCACCGGAAGGATGCCGAGCAGCAGCGCGATCGGGCTGGCGCCGAGCGCCGCGGGCGCGACCGCGTAGGCCCCGCCTACCACCACCGTGACGATCAGCACGATCGTCCACATCTTCTTGCGCCACTTGCCCGCGGCGCTGAACGCGCTCTCGGGGACGGTCAGCGAGTCGATCAGCGCCCACGCCTCCATCGCGAACGCGATGATCAACAGCAGCCAGAAGAAATAGTCCAGCACATTGAAGTCCGACATCGGCGATCAGCGCTCCTGCTCGTCTTGGACGGCGACTCCTCGTCGCCCACACGGGGCCTCACTACCCCAACCCTATGCGCGCCGTCCACCGGAGAGCCCGCGGGCGATCGAGCGGCGCCCGCGGGTCGACCCCGGGAGAACGAAAGGGCCCGGCCGGGTGTTCCGGCCGGGCCCCGACGGACGACGCGCTCAGGCGCCGTCCTTCTTGGCCGTGGACCGCGTCCGCGTGCTCCGCTTCGGCTGCGCGGCGCGGCTCCCCGCGCCCGGCTTCGGGCCGGGCTTCGCGGCGGGCTTCGCCTCGGGCCCGGCGGCGGCGCCGGTGATCTCGGCGGCGTCCTCGCGGTGGACGACCCTCTTGCCCCGCTCGGCGAGCTCGTCGAAGAACTCGTACGCCCGGGTGCCGACGTGCGTCGCGTAGGCGACGGCGGCGCCGGGCAGATCCTTGGCGTCGACGCGATCCTGGTACCGGGAGACCTCGCCGCGGTAGCGCTCCACGGTGTCGCGGACCTGACCGCGGTAGCGGCCGACGGTCTCGCGGACCTCACCCTGGTACCTGGTCATCTGCTCGGGCATCTCGCGGAGCTTCTCCACCGCGTAGTCGCCCGCGCCGGCCACGGCGTACAGGGCCTTGTTCTCTCGCAGGTTGCTGGCCAGCGTCATCCGACCTCTTCCTTTCCGTCCGGTACTGGTCCGATTGGTTCTGACATGGCTCGTGGTTCTGACATGGCTCGTCCGGAGGCGGCCCGGTCCGTCGCGGCGGGCTCAGGCTCGATGGGCTCGGACGGCGGCACGCCCGCGGCCTCGTTCTCCTTGAGGAACGACGCGTAGATGTCGAGCATGACCTGCTTCTGCCGCTCGGTGAGCAGGACGTCGGCGCGGACGGCGGCCTGCAGATCCGTGTCGGCCTCGCGGGCCTCCAGGATCCCTGCCTGCACGTAGAGCGCCTCGGCGGAGATCCGCAGCCCCTTCGCGATCTGCTGCAGGATCTCGGCGCTCGGCTTGCGCAGTCCGCGCTCGATCTGGCTCAGGTACGGGTTGGATATCCCCGAGACGTCCGCGAGCTGACGCAGCGAGATCTTCGCCCGCGTCCGCTGTTCCCGGATGTACTCCCCGATCGAGCCGACCTTGGAACCAGCCATGTCTCCACCCTGCGTCATCGTGCTTGCAATTGCAAGCAGCATAGCTAGCACACGGCCGTGAACCCCCTCACATGGACGGCACTGTAGGCGTTTCGGCCCTGCCGGACATCTCTAGGCGACAGCGACCCGAGAGAAGGGAGCAGCGTGCCGGATCCAGACGGGAGATTCACCCGGTTGTGGGACGCTCACTACGACGACGTGCTCAGGTACGCGGCACGCCGGATCGACCATGAGACGGCCCGGGACATCGCCGCGGAGACGTTTCTGGTCGCCTGGCGGCGGCGCGGCGACATCCCGCCCGACCGCCCGTTCCCATGGCTGCTGAACGTCGCCCGCAACGTCCTCGCCAACGAGATGCGGAGCCACCGCAGACGCACCCGGCTGTGGGACCGGCTGCGCCGCGACGGCCCGCGCGCCCCCGCCGCCGACGTGGCGTCCGGTCTGGCCGAGGGCGGGCGCGTCGCCGCCGCGCTCGGCCGGCTGTCCGCCCGCGACCGCGAGGTCGTCCGGCTCGTCGGCTGGGACGGCCTCGACGCGCGGGACGCGGCGACCGCGATGGGCTGCTCGGTCAAGACGTTCTCCGTGCGCCTGCACCGCGCCCGGCGCCGCCTGACCGCCGCCCTCACCGAGATCGACGCCGCCGACCGCCCCGCACCCGCCGCCCCGCTGCAAAGGAGCACCCAGGCATGAACGACCTCCACGAAGTACGCCGTGTCATGGCCCCGGCCGACCCGTGCCCGGACGGCGCCTTCGACGGCGCCGCCCACGACCCGGCCGGACGCGCCGCCTACGAACGGATCACGGCGTCCGCGGCGCGCCGTACCGGCCCGTCCCGCCGGACGACGTTCCGCCTCATCGCCGCGGGCGGTGTGGCCGGGGCGCTCATCGCCGGCACCGTCGTCGCCACGAACGACGGCGGGCCGCGGCATTCGGCGGCGCCGGGGACGGAGACGCGGTACGTGCTCAACGTCGCCGCCACGTCCGCGCTGAGGCAGCCGTTCACCGCGCCGCGTCCCGGCCAGTGGGTCTACACCGAGACCCGGTACCAGCGCAGCGCCATCCCCGGCCGGGGCATGATCGTCAAGCCGGGTTCGCCGTTGAGGGGGCAGGTCGACCGGCAGTGGGTCCGGGCGGACGGAACGCGAATGGCGGTGTACGAGAAGGGCAGGCTCGTCACGTCCGCCACCGGCGGGGGGACGCCGCCGACCGACTACGCCACCGTCTCCAAGCTGCCCACCGACCCGGACGGGATGCTCGCCTGGGCCCGCGAAGCGGCGGTCCCGAAAGACCCGAACGAAGGTGCGTTCCAGATGCTCGGGTCACTCCTGCTGAACAACGGCGCGCTGCCGCCGGCGCAGACCGCCGCCGCCTACCGCGCGATGGCGAAGATCCCCGGCGTCACCGTCGACCGGGCCGCCAAGGACGAGGCGGGACACAAAGCGGTCTCGGTCTCGTTCGTCCTTGAGGGCTGGGCGAAGGACGAGATCCTCCTGGATCCGTCCACCTACGCCTACCAGGGGCACCGCACCACCATCGTCAAGGACCAAGCCATGCCGGACGGCGGACGTTTCCTGAGGGGCGCCGTCGAGAGCACTTCCGTCCGCTTGGCGGCGGGCGTCGTGGATCGTCCCGGTCAGCGTCCCTGACGTCCCGCCGGGGGCCGTCCGGCCGGCGCGACCGGGCGGCCCTCGACCGGGCCCGGCGGGGCGGTCAGGGGCTAACTGACCTTGGAGGACGGGACCGTCCAGGTGTTGCAGACGGTGAGGCGGCGTTCGTCGAAGCCCAGGACGACCCAGCCCGCGTAGTGGCGTCCGAGGCCGTGGTCGCGCTCGTCCGGGGGCAGCCGGTCCTCGCCGCGGCCGCGCAGGTCGAGGATCATCGCGGCGTACTGCTCCCGCGTCATCGGCAGCGTCGTCCGCTCCGAGCCCAGGAACGCGCCGGCGAAGCACTGCGCCTGTAGTTCGATGCGGCGGCTCGCCTCGTTGCGGGAGCCGGTGTCGCCGTTCTCCATCTGCCGGTCGGCGTAGAGCAGGATGCCCGCGCGGTCTTGGACGTGGTGCCCGTACTCGTGGGCGATGACCCGCGCGAACACGGCGTAGTGGGACAGCGGCTCACCGCCCGAGGTCTCGACCACGTGCTTGAGGCCCACGTACATCGTGTTGTTGGCCGGGCAGTAGAACGCGGACGCGCCGGGCGCCGGGTACGTGCCGCAGGGGCTGCGTCCCGGTTCCAGCCAGAACACGCGGTCGGGCTTGTCGAACGGGATCCCGGCCTTCGCGAACTGCTTGGACCACGCGACGTCCAGGCAGTCGCTGAGCACGTCCATGAACCGGCGCATGGACGCGGCGCTCGGCAGGATGCGCGGAAGCGTGCAGTTCACGGGCGTCAGCACGCCCGTCTTGTAGAGCTTGCTGTCGGTGGCCTTCTCGCGCGGGGACGTCCCGCCGCCGGCAGAAGTGGCGCCCCCGGTACCGGTGACGCCGCCCTGCCCGGCGAAGAGGGTGAGCCCGAGGATCCCGAGGACGACCATCGCGGTGAGCCCGCCGAAGATGCCCGCGATCGTCCCCCCGGCGGTCCGGCGAGGCCGCGCCCGCACCGGAACGTACCGATACTGCTGCCCGTAGACGCCGGGCGCACGCGGCGGCCCAGGCGGGTAGGGCGGACCGGGCGGACCGTAGGCAGGGGGCGGGCCGTAGCCGGACGACCCGTGGCCGTAGCCGGGTTGCCCATACGGCTGCGCCGGGCGCCGCGGCGGAGGCGGCGGGGGGTACTGACCTGCCATAGCAGAGAATCATCGCACGCATTGCCGATACCATTTGCGGCCATGTCTGCTCTTGCGGCGATGTTCCGGTCGCGGCCGGTGGTTGGGGTGTTGTCGGGCGCTCTGTCGGCGGCGGCCGTCTTGTCCGTGTTGACCTGTGCTCCCGCCTCGGCGGCGGAGCCCGCGCGGGCGGGGGCCGCCGCGTCGGAGCGCGTCCTGAAGGACGAGGCCGTCCTCACCACGGGTAAGGGCGGTGTGGCGCGGGTGAAGGAGACGATTCGCTACCGGTTCGCCGGTGGCAAGGGCTTCGAGCGGACGTTCCCGACGCGCAGCCACGAGAGCCTCACCGAGGACCGCGTCTACAGGATCGAGAACCTGCGGGCGAGCAGCCCCGACGGCGGCCCGGCCAAGGTCGGCACGTCCAGCGAGGGCACCGAGACGACGGTCAAGGTGACCGGCGGCGCGGAGCTGAACGGCGACCGCACGGTCGTCCTGGAGTACGACGTGCGCGGCGCGATCACGCCGATGGGGGCGGCGGCGGAGGAGCTGCGCTGGCCGGTGATCGGCGGCTGGAAGGTGCCGGTGGACGAGGCGCGCGCGATCGTGGACGGCGGCGCCGTGATCCGCAGCGTCAACTGCTTCACCGGGCCGGTCGGCAGCACGATCGGCTGCACGCAGTACTACTCGAACCACACGCACACGCAGGGCGTGTACGTGCAGCAGGGGATGCTGCCGGGCGAGTATCTGACGGTCGTCGCCGGTCTCCCGGCGGGGACGACCGGCGGCAGGGCCCTCTACGAGCGGCGCCACACGATCGCGACCGCGTTCTCCGTCAACGCCGTCACCGGCGGCGCGCTCGTCGGCCTGCTCGTGCTGCTCGGCGGCGGGCTGGCGGCGCTTTACATGCTGCGGGGGCGCGACGCGCGCGTCGTCGGGCGCAAGGCCGCCGAGGGCGACCAGGCACCGGTCGCCGGGGCGGAGTTCGAGCCGCCGGACGGGGTGCGGCCCGGCCAGATCGGCACGCTGATCGACGAGCAGGCCGACGTGATCGACGTGACCGCGACGATCGTGGACCTCGCCGTCCGCGGCTACCTGCTGATCGAGGAGGAGGACAGGGCCAGCTCCGGCCGCCTGGACTGGACGCTGCGCCGCCTGGCCCGTCCCCCCGTCGACCTGCTGCCCTACGAGCGGATCCTGCTGGACGCGCTGCTCACCGCCCCCGACGGCACCGGCCGCGACGCGGTCAAGCTGTCGCAGCTCGGCGGGACGTTCGCGACGAAGCTCGCGCAGGTCAGGTCGGCGATGTACGACGACGTGGTGAAGCAGGGCTGGTTCGCGCGGCGGCCCGACACCGTCCGGTCGCGGTGGACGGTCGCGGGCATCCTGATCACTCTGCTCGGCGTCGCCGGGACCGTCGCGCTCGCGCTCACCAGCGAATGGGCTCTCGCCGGGCTCGCGGTGATCATCGCGGGCGCGGCGCTGGCGTACGGCGGCCAGTACATGCCGGCGAAGACGGCGCGCGGCGCCACGGTGCTCGCGCACACCATCGGCTTCCGCGCGTTCCTGGAGCGCGGCGCGATCCCGGACGGCGACATGGCCGCCTCCCGGCAGCGGATCGCGCTGTTCTCGCGGTTCCTGCCGTACGCGGTCGTGTTCGACGTCGTCCCCAAGTGGGCCGAGACGGTCAAGGACGCGGGCGAGCGCGCCGAGGGCGCCGACAACCTCTACTGGTACGAGGGCCCGGCCGAATGGGACCTGTCGAAGTTCGCCGAGTCGATGCGCGTCTTCACCCTCGCGACCTCCGGTTCCATCTCCCAGTCGCGCGGCCTGTGAGCGCCGGCGCCCCCGGCGGACGGTTAAGGATCTGACGCCGGGTAGGGATGGGGGCGAGGAGGTGTTCCTCATGCTCCCCAGCCCCGGTCTGGCGGGCTCGACGCTCGCCGACTCCACCCGACTCGGGGACGCGACCTTCCTGGCCGTCGGGCCGGCCGTCATCTTCCTCGCGGTGATCCTCTGGGTCGCGGTGACGTTGCTGGCGGCGCGCGAGCCGCGGCACCGTCCCCGGCGCCGGTCGTCCGGGCTGCCGCATCGCGGGCCGGTCCAGGGCGGGGTCATCGCGGGCAGCCCGTCCCAGCGGACGCGCCGGGACCCGGCCCCGCCGACCCGCCGCACGCCTCCTTGACTCGCCCGCAGGGCAACGCCCGCACATGGACGCGACGTCCGCCGGATCCGGTTTCCACGTCCCACACCCCCGTCCGGCGGGCGTCGCCCGCGCCCGCGGTGATCGCCGAGACCCCTCCCGGCGGTCACCGCGGGTCCGGGGCACCGGATCGCTCCAAGTAAGCTGTCAGACGTCTTACTTTGGGAGGTTTAGGTGGGTTTGAGCCCAATCCCCGGGGGGTCGACCGTCGACGCGGTCCTCGATCAGCTCCAGGCTCAGGTCCGCGACGGCTCCTGGCCGGTCGGCCGGCGCATCCCCGCCGAACTGGAGCTGGCCGCGCGGCTCAGTGTGAGCCGTCCGGCGCTCCGGGAGGCGATCCGGGCGCTGGTGCACGTCGGCGTGCTGGAGGTCAGGCGCGGGGACGGGACGTACGTCCGCAGCACCGCCGATCCGCGCCCGCTGCTGCGCCGGCTGGCGCACGCGTCCATCCGGGACGTCTTCGAGTTGCAGCTCGCCTATGACGTCCAGGCGGCGCGGCTCGCGGCGCGGCGCCGTACGGCCGACGACCTGGCGCGCCTGGAAACGCTGCTCCGCGCCCGCGACGAGGCCACCGGGGCGGACGCGTTCGGCGCCGCCGACGCGGCGTTCCATCTCGGCGTCGCGGAGTCCTCCGGCAACCCGGTGCTGATCGAGGCGATGCGCTTCTTCATCGACCGGCTGCACGAGTCGCTGCGCGCGATCAGGCTCGACCACGAGGTCCCCGAGGCCGGACCGGCCGCCCACCGCGCCGTCCTGGACGCCATCGCGGCGGCCGACCCGCAGGCCGCGGCGTCGGCGGCGGCCGCGGTGGTCGAGCCGACGCTGGCCGTCCTGGAGACCCTCACCGGCCGCGAGGACGCCGCCACGGCGGCGCTGCCCGAGGCAGCACATTGACTGGTTCACCGACGCGCCGGGCCGGGGTGGCCGGGGCCCTGCTGATGATCGTCTTCGTGGCGGTGAACCTGCGTCCGGCGATCGCCACCGTGGGGCCCGTGCTGACCGAGATCAGGGACGAGTTCGGCCTGTCCGGGACGGCGGCGGGCGCGCTGACCACGCTGCCGCTGGCGTTCTTCGGCTCGTACGGCCTCGTCGCCGCGTTCCTGCGGCGCCCGCCGCGCAGCGAAACGCTGCTGGTCACCGCGATGGCGCTGCTCGTCGCGGGGCTGGTGCTGCGGCTGCTGGACGCCCCGTTCCCGCTGTTCGCCGGGTCGCTGGTCGCCGGGATCGCGATCAGCATCGGCAACATCGCGATGCCCGCGATCATCAAGCGGGACCATCCGACGCGGATCACGACGGTGACGGCGATCTACACGGTCGCGGTGTCGGGCGGCGCCTCCGTCACGGCCGGATTCGCCGTGCCCGTCGAGGACATGCTCGACGCCTCGTGGCGGCTGCCGCTCGGCCTGCTGGCGATCCCGGCGGCGCTCGCGGGGCTGGTCTGGATACCGAGGGCGCGCCGGGCCGCGCACGCCGCGCGTTCCGCGCCGCCGCCCGCGCCCGCGCGCGGGGTGGCGGCACGGGTGTGGCGGTCCAGGCTGGCGTGGCAGGTCACGGTGTTCATGGGGCTCCAGTCGCTGATGGCGTACGTCGTCCTCGGCTGGCTCCCCACGCTCTGCCAGGACCGCGGGATGGCCGGGGCCCCGGCCGGATACGTCCTCGCGCTCACGGCGGCGGTCCAGGCGGTCGGGTCGCTGGCCGTCCCGGTGATCGCCCGGCGGGCGCGCGACCAGCGTCCGCTGGTGATCGGCACGGTGGTGCTGACGATGGCGGGCTTCGCCGGGGCCACCTGGGCGCCGATCGGGACGGTGTGGGGGTGGGCGTTCGTCCTCGGCATGGGCCAGGGGCTCGGATTCGCGTCCGCGCTGTCGTTCATCGGGCTGCGCGCCCATGACGCGCAGGTCGCGGCGCAGCTGTCCGGGATGGCGCAGGGCGTCGGCTATGTGATCGCGGCGCTCGGCCCGCTCGTGATCGGCGCGCTGCACGACGCCACGGACGGCTGGTCCGTGCCGATGACCGCCGTGCTGCTGGTCTGCGCCTTCATGACGCTGCCCGGCCTCGCCGCGGGACGCGACCGTTCGATCGAGGCAAAGAGAACCCCTGAACCAGCCCCCCAGGGGGTTAACGCGGAAATTGGCGGACACATCCCTAATTGACCCTGCGTCCAGGCCGAATACAGACACCACCGGGAGGTGGTCGACATGCTCGCCTCGATCCTGGCCGACCCCGCGCTGGCGGACACGGCCCCCCGAGGCCCCATCTGGTGGGCGTGGATCATCCCGGTGGTGGCCGTCGTCGGCCTCGTCGCCCGGCTGTCCATGACGGTGCTGGCCTCGTCCCGGAAGATCCACCCCGAGCGCAGGAACGACCAGCACAACCATCGCGGGATGGAGCAGGGCGGCACGTACACCTACCGCCCCGGCATGTTCTCGCACAGCTACCCGCCGAGCCGGGAGTCGCAGTGGGAGGAGTTCCGGCGCGACAACCCCCAACCCGGCCGGGAGCCGAAGACCCCGTGGCCCGAGGGCGTCCTCTACGAGCAGACAATCTTCAAGGCGGAGTTCGAGGAGCTCAAGGAGGAGGGCAAGGGGACGGAGGGCGGCGCCGGCCGGGCGGACACCCGCGAGCCGGGCTAGCCGCGCGGCCGCAGCAGCCGCGCTAGCCGACGAAGGCGTCCCGGGCGGGACGGATGGAGCCGACGACCCCGCCCCCTCCGCGCACCTCGACCACCGACAGCTCGTCGAGCGTGGCGGCATCCAGCTCCGGAGCGCCCTCGTCGAGGCCGAGGGCGCGCAGCAGCGCGACGGTGACGGGCGTCCTGGCCCGCATCGCACCGTCGTCGATCTTGACGGCCCCGGCGCGGCCGTCGGGCAGCGCGAACGCGTCGACGCCCTCCGCGCCGCACTTGACCAGCAGGCCGGGCACGGCGTCCATCAGCCGCCGCTCCTCGCGCCGCGTGCCGGACGTCCACTGCGGATGCGTCCGCATCGCGTCCGCGACCCGCCGCTCGGCCGTCCCGGGACCGGCCAGGACGAGGCTCCGGAACGCCCGCGCCACCCCGGCCGCCGACACGGCGAACAGCGGCGCGCCGCACCCGTCGACCCCCACCACCGTGACCGCCTCCCCCGCCATTTCCTCGACGACCTCCCGCACGACCACCTGCAAGGGATGATCGGCTTCCAGGTAGGACGCGGTGGGCCAGCCCGCCGCGACGCAGGTGGCGAGCATGGCGGCGTGCTTGCCCGAGCAGTTCATCCGCAGCCGGGACGCCCCGCCGCCGCTCCTGGCGACGTCCTGTTGCGTCTCGGGGTCGAGCGGCCAGCTCTCCGGGCAGCGCAGGTCACCGGCCACCAGCCCGGCCCCGACCAGGATCTTCTCCACCCCTTCGACGTGGAAGTCCTCGCCCGAGTGGCTGCCCGCGGCCAGCGCGAGCAGTTCCCCGTCCAGGTCGAGCCCGGCCCGCAGCATCGCGACGGCCTGCGTCGGCTTGTTCGCCGAGCGCGGGAAGATCGGCAGTCCCGGGTCTCCGGCGCGCACCGCGACCGTCCCGTCGGCGGCGAGCCCGACCGCCGCCCCCCGGTGCCGTGACTCCACGAATCCGGAACGTTCCACCTCGACCAGCACAGGGTTGTTCTCCACCAGGGTCCCCTCCCGTCACACGCGGCCACAAAGGCCCCTTGTCTCCCTGTTTCCCAGAAAGTAGGCCCCATCCACTCGGAACAGGGCGGGCGGGCCAGGGAGTCCGTAGTTGCACGGATACCAGGTGTCCGCCGCGGCGTGGATGCTGGGGTGGTGTGTCCGCTCGTTCCGGAAGCAGCGGGGGTGTCATGGCAGTGAGCCTGGATCCAGCCGGTGTGGACCAGCTGGCGCGAGACCTGTGCGCGCAGGTGCGGGAGGGAGCCGCACCGGCCGAGCTGGGCGGTGTGATCTCCCGAGCGGTGGCTCCCGTGGTCGCGCACGACGGGGTGCGCCTGGTGGGTTCCAGCCCTGCGACGAAGGTGGGGTCGTTCAGCTTCTGGCAGGGGATCGAGCCCGACCTCGGCCATACGTGGCTGTACAACTTCTTCGCGGGCGCGGATCCACTGTCGCCGGACGATCTGGCTCGGCGGCGGGTGCCGGCGGGCGTGGTGGGGGCCGGCACCGGCGGTGAAAGGCGCGACCAGATGATGCGGCGTCTGTTCGCGTCCCACGGAGTGGGTTGCGAGTTACGGCTGCTGTTACGGGACGCCCGCGGCCTGTGGGGGTCGCTGGGCCTGCTGCGAGCCCAGGGCGGCCGGCCCTTCGACCAGCAGGACGTACACCGGGTGGCGCGGCTGACACCCGCGCTCCTGGCGGCCCTGCGCGGATATGTCACGGCGGGCCCGCTGACAACGGTAGGTCCGGCACCGCCGGCGGGGGTGCTCATCGTCGGTGCCGACCACGTGATCCGGGCGGCCACGCCGCAGGCGCGCACCTGGGTGAAACTGCTCCGAGACGGGCAGCCAAACCCGGACTGGATCACCGAACCCTTCATGGCCGGACTGGCGATGAAGGCGCGCCGGCATGCCCGGGACCGTCGCACGACGACATCGCCGCTGGCCGTGGGCCCGGCCGCCAGCTATGGCCGCTGGGTCGCCTTCCAGGCGGAGCCGCTGGACGACGGCGAGAACGATGCGGCGATCATCATCCAGGCCGCCGGCCACGATCAGCTGTTCCCCTCGTTCTGCGACTGGTACAGGATCACCCCTCGCGAACGCCAGATCATCACCCACCTGCGCGACGCGCGGACGCCCAAGCAGGTCGCCCGCAGCCTCGGCCTGTCGGTGTACACCGTCAACGACCATCTCAAAAAGATCCACCGCAAAACCGGAGCCGGCGGCCGCGACGAACTCCTCGCCGCCATTACGGGCTGACTGGGCAAGACCGGAATTGAGCCTCGCGCAGCGCCCCGTGCCCGCCTCCGAGAGACGGGCACGGGATTGACTGGTCACCACCGCCACCACTGCTGGTTCCAGGGGCCGCAGCGCCACAGCTGGACCTTGCCGCCGTCACCGCCGGTGTTGATGTCGGCGTCCAGGCATCTCTGGAAACGCTCGTTGTAGATCGAGCCGTCCGCGCGGAGGGTCCAGTACTGCTGGTTCCACGGGCCGCAGGTCCACAGCTGGACCTTGCCGCCATCGCCGCCGGTGTTGGTGTCGGCGTCCAGGCACTTCTGGAAACGCATGTTGTAGAGGTGGCCGTCCGGCCAGACGTCCCACTCCTGCTGGTTCCAGGGACCGCAGGTCCACAGCTGGACTTTGCCGCCATCGCCGCCGGTGTTGGTGTCGGCGTCCAGGCACTTCTGGAAATGCACGTTCTCGAAGTGCCGCACCGCCATTGTCTCCTTGGCGTCAGCGGTCGCCGCGGGCTGTGCCGACGCCGTACCGGCACCGGCGATGAACAGCGTCGGCGTCGCCAGGAGCAGCGCCAGTTTTTGTCCTAACACGCGATTTGCAAGTTTCATGCCTTTTCCCTCGGACGGACTGATGAGCGCCGAATGACGCTGTTCACATCGTGGGCGAGGGGTTTCTCTCCACCAATCCCAAGATCTGGGGGGTTCCGCATTCACCCGCGGACCCCCCACTGGTCAGCAGGTCGGGTTGGTCGGGGGCAGGGTGCCGGTGGTGAGGTACGCGTTGACCCTGGCGTCCACGCAGGGGTCGCCGTATTCGCCGTAGATGCCGTGGGCGGCGGTGTCGCGCAAGGTGAGGAGGCGGGAGCCGGTGAGGGCGCGGTGCATGGCCTGGCTGCCCTCGTAGGTGGTGGCGGTGTCACCGGTGGCGGAGACGATCAGGGCGGGCGTGGGGTTTCCGACGCGGGTGGGCTGTTCGCGCGGAGGGTTCGGCCAGAAGGCGCAAGGCCAGATGTTGTGCTTGAGGGGGCCGAAGAGCGGGTGGCGTGCGCGGCTGCGCTCGACGTCGTTCCAGTAGGTGCCGGGGTCGCGCGGGGCGGCGCGGTCGCCGCAGGCGATCACGGCGCCGGGGCTGGCGAGCGAGGAGCCCTCGGGGGTCAGGACGAACCTGAGAAGTCCGTCGAGCTCCGTGCCGGGGGTGGCCGGACGGCCGTGCGCGGCCTCGTTCAGGGTCTTGACCGTGGAGGCGAATTCGGCGCGGGCCTCGGGACGGTCGTTACCGGAGCCGGTGGAGAGGAGGTACGGGACCGTCTGGTCGTCCACCTCGTACGGTCCGACGCGTAGCGGGCGTTCTTCCGCGGCGGCGACGATGGTGTTCACGGTGGCGAGGACGCGGGCGGGCGTGCCGCCCAGGCCGTAGGTGCCGTGGCGTTCGGCGGCCCAGGACGCCCAGCCGCGGAGGGCGCGTTCCGCCTCGTCCTCGGTGCCCTGCGAGGCCCTGGGGCCCCACTTGTCCGGGTCTCCCGCGCTGTCCAGGACCAGGCGGTCGGTGCGGCCGGGGAACATCTGGCTGTAGACCGCGCCCAGGTAGGCGCCGTAGGAGTAGCCGAGGAAGGAGATCCGGCGCTCTCCGAGGGCGCGGCGGACGAGATCGATGTCACGGGCCGTGTCGCGCGTGTTGGCGTACGGGAGGACGTCGCCGTGGCGCCGGGCGCAGCGCTCGGCCAGGTCGCGCTGCACCGCCACCTGGTGGTCGAAGCGGGCGCGGGTCGGACCGGCCGAGCGGAGCCACAGGCCGATGGGCCAGCCGCAGTCGAGCGGTGTGCTGCGTCCGATGAAACGCGGGTCCAGGCCGACGACGTCGTACCGGGCGGCGACGTCCTTCATGGCCGGGCGCGTCTCCAGGGGCATGCCCAGCGTGGGCTCGCCGGGACCGCCGCTGTTGAGGACCAGGGTGCCGATGCGATGCGCGCGGTCCGTGGCGGGGATGCGCGACAGCGCGAGCTCGATGGTCCGGCCGCCGGGTCTGGAGTGGTCGAGCGGGACGGTGAGCTTCGCGCACCGCGCGCCCGCCCGGTCGAGCCGCTTGCCGAGGTCGTCGCCGTGGCCCTGGGCACAGCGCTTCCAGTGGAGCGGCGGCGGACCGCCATGGGCCCTGGCTGGAGACACGAGCACGCTGGCAATGGTGATCAGGACTAGGGCCGGGACCAGGCCCATCCGCACAGATTTCATGGTCGGGGACGCTATTGCCGCCGGGCCTTCCGGTCGATACAGCCCGCCGCAGGCGTCTTGCTACAGCCCGCTGTAGTGTCCGGGTGCGGTCGGGGGCCGACAATGATCCCCAGATCGGTGTCCTGAGGGGGTCGCATGGGTGGCCGCGCGTTCTCCGGCTCGTCCTACCTGCTGGGCACGCTGGCCACCGCGGTCGCCACGGCGGTGGCACTGCCGGTGATGCTCGTTCCGGCGGTGGCGCGAGGCTGGGCGGGCCGGCACCGCCGGCGGGCCGGGCGGCTGCTCGGCGTCCCGTCCGGCGGGAGGCCGGCCGGGCGGCGGGCCGTCGTCTGGACGTTCGCGCACGTCGCCGCCGGTTTCCCGCTCGGGCTCGCGGCGATCCTCTGCCTGGGCAACATCCTGGTCGCGGCGGTGGTGCTGACGTCCTGGTGGGCGTTCTCCGCCGCGGAGCGTCCCACCCTGTTCGCGTTCGCCGACGTCCATGTGGACGATTGGCCGACCGCGCTGGCCGGGGGCTCCGCCCAGCTCGCCGTCCTCGGCGCCGCGGTCTGGTGGGGGTTTCCGGCGCTGGCGAGGCTGCACGCGCGGATGTGCCTGGCGGTGCTCACGCCGTCGGCCCGCGAACGGCTCACCGAGCGGGTCGACGCGCTGACCAGGAGCCGGGTCGGCGTGGTCGACGCCCATGGCACCGAGCTCCAGCGGATCGAGCGCGACCTGCACGACGGGACGCAGGCGCGCCTGGTGTCCATCGCCATGCAGCTCGGCATCGCCCGGGAGTCGCTCGCGGACGACCCGGACGCGGTCGCGACGCTGATCGGCCAGGCGCACGAGACGGCGGAGGAGGCGATGGCCGAGCTCCGCGCGGTCCTCCAGACGATCTCCCCGCCGATCCTCGCCGACCGCGGCCTCGACGGGGCGCTGACGGCGCTGGCCGCCCGGTCGGCCGTGCCGGTCGAGATCGGCCTCGGCGACCTGGGCGCGCTCCCGGCGAGCGTGGAGGCGGTGGCCTACTACGTGATCGCCGAGGCGCTGACGAACGTGACCAAGCACGCCGCCGCCACACGCGCGGCCGTCCGGGTCGAGCGCGCGGGCGACACGCTGTCCATCGAGGTCACCGACGACGGGCGCGGCGGCGCCGACGAGGCGCGCGGCACCGGGATCACCGGGATGCGGCGCCGGGCCGCCGCCATGGACGGCACCGTCCGGCTCGACAGCCCGCCGGGCGGCCCCACCACGCTCACCGTCCGGATACCGTGCGCGCGATGATCGTTCAGGAGGGGCCATGCGGGTCGTGATCGCCGAGGACAACGTCCTGCTGTCCAGCGGCCTTGAGCTGCTGCTGGCGACGAAGGGCTGCGAGGTCGCGGCGGTCGTCGGCGACGGCGAGGCGTTCCTCGACGCCGTCGCCGAGCACCGTCCCGACATCGCCATCGTGGACGTGCGGCTGCCGCCGTCGTTCCGCGACGAGGGGATCCACGCCGCGCTGCGGGCCCGCCGCGAGCACGGCGCGCTGCCGATCCTGGTGCTGTCGCAGTACGTCGAGCGCGAGTACGCGGGCGAGCTCCTCTCCGACGGCCGCGGCGGCATCGGCTACCTCCTCAAGGACCGCGTCGGCCGGGTCGCCGAGTTCGTCGACGCCCTGCGCCGTGTCGCGGCCGGAGGCACCGCCATGGACCCCGAGGTGGTCGCCCAGCTCCTCGCCCGCCGCACCGGCGACCCCCTGGAGACGCTGACGTCACGCGAGCGGGAGTTGCTCGCCCTCATGGCGCAGGGCCACGACAACGCCACCATCGCCGAGCGGATGCGGATCTCCGACAACGCCGTCCACAAGCACGTCGGCAACATCTTCGCCAAGCTCGGCCTGGCACCCGACGACTCCGGCCACCGCCGCGTCCGGGCGGTGCTCGCTTACCTTGACGGCACACCCCGCACACCCGGCCCGCCAGGGCGGGATGACCCCGGCTCGGCGTTGGGCCGGGCGGCGGCCGGGTAGAGGGCGAGAGGGCGACGAATCACTCAAGGTCATCCACCGATCCGACGAAGGAGAGGGATTCGTACCATGCGCCGTCTCATCTTCATCCTGGGGGCCGCCGTGGCGCTCGCCGCGCCGATGGCACCGGCCGCGAGCGCCGGTACCGCCGCCCAAGGCGATCTCTACGCCTGGAAGCGACCGGGCGGAGCGCCCGACAAGGTCTTCTCCGGCTTCGACTGCCAGAACGCCGATTACCGATACCACCACTGGCGGGTGGTCGATCCCCAAGGGGCTCACGTGGTGTGGGTCGTCTTCAACGAACCCGACTGCGAAGGCCAGGGACGCGTCCTCCCTCGCGAAACGGACGTAGCCAATTCCCGCGTCGGCTCCGTCCAACGGTTCAACTAGGGTCGGCGGGGCTTGATCGCCAGGAGTGTGCGGGCTTCCGCGGCGGGCATCGGGGGACGCTGGGCCAGGTGAGCGGCCTTGGCGGCGCGTTCTACCAATTGGACGTTCGCCGTGACCGGCTGACCCTTCGCGAAGGTGACCGTGTCCTCCATGCCTACCCGCAGGTGCCCGCCCGCTGAGAGGGCGGCCAGGAGGACCGGAATCGTCGTCCGGCCTATGCCGGTGGCCGACCAGGTCGCGCCTGGCGGGAGGGCCTCGACGGCGGCCACGAGGGTGCGGGCGTCGCCCGGCATCCCGCCTGGGACGCCCATCACCAGGTCGCAGTGGACGTGGCCGCCGTACGGGGGCCCGTACTTGGAGAGGAGGCGGTGCAGGGCGGCTATGTGCCCCAGGTCGAACAACTCGAATTCGGGGACGATCTCCATGGCCTGGGTGAGCTGGTAGAGCTCCGCCATGAACGGCCACGGGTTCATGAAGACGTCGGCGCCGAAATTGACCGTCCCGCAGGTGAGCGAGCACATGTCGGGTTCGGCGTCCAGGACGCGCAGGCGATCCTCGTACGGGTCGGTGACCGCGCCCCCGGTGGAGAGCTGGACGATCAGGCCCGTGCTCTCCCGCAGCGCCGTCACCGTGTCCCGGAGGCGGGACTGGTCGAGCGTGGGCCGCGCGTCGTCGTCGCGGATGTGCACGTGGATCACGGCCGCCCCGGCCGCCTCGCACTCCTTGGCCGTCTGCACCAGTTCATCCAGGGTGACGGGCAAGGCCGGGACGTCCGCCTTCGCGGACTCCGCCCCCGTCGGCGCCACCGTGATGAGCGTCGTTGCTCCCATAGGCGGCAGAATGCATGGTCATGCGTGCCGTAGTCCAGAGGGTGAGTCAGGCCAGCGTGTCGGTGGGCGGGCGTGTCGTGGGCGGGATCGAGGGGCCGGGGCTGCTGGTTCTGGTCGGTGTCACGCACGACGACGACGCCGGGAAGGCGCGCAGGCTGGCGGCGAAGCTGTGGGGCCTGCGGATCTTGCAGGACGAGAAGTCGTGCTCCGATGTGAACGCGCCACTGCTCGTGGTGAGCCAGTTCACGCTTTACGGAGACGCGCGGAAGGGGCGCCGCCCGAGCTGGACGGCCGCCGCCCCCGGCCCGGTCGCCGAGCCCCTGGTGGACGCGGTCGTCCACGAACTGAGGGCCCTCGGCGCCAAGGTCGAGACGGGCGAGTTCGGCGCGGACATGAAGGTCGCGCTCGTCAACGACGGGCCGATCACGCTGGTCCTGGACATCTGAGCCCGAGCGTCGCGAGCCCGAGGGTCAGAGGAAGCCGTAGATCGTGCCGATCAGGGTGGCGACCGTGCCCAGGGCGGCGAGGGGGATGAGGACGCGGTCGGCCTGGGTGAGGCGTCCGCGCACGTCCGGGGAGTGGACGACGCCGCCGGTCTCGGCGTCGTCGGTGTGTTTCTGGAAGGGGTTGCGGAGCCCTACGAGGCGCCACAGCGCGTCGGTCTTCAGCCGCTGGTGGCTCGGGCCGCAGGCGAACAGGCGTCCGCGGACGCGTTCCGCGCAGGGGTGGCCCTGCCGCTTCAGTACCCGGCACAGGGTCGGGACGAGGAGGAACTCGTACAGGCACCACGTCAGGAGCCCGAACAGCGCCACGCGCCATGAACCCGTCCACCAGGCGGCGACGGCGAACGCGGCGAACGCGGCCCACCAGACCAGCGCGGACTCCCGGCGCGGAAGCCGCCGGGCCCCCTTCCTGGCCGCCGGAGGCTCCTGTTTCCCCAGGTTCGCGACCATCGGTAGGAATCCGCCTTCCCCGAGCCACGACAGGTCAAAGATCGTCTAACTTAGACGATTTTGCCCAAAGACTTGGTGTTCTATCCGTGTTTCGCGGGGCGCCGCCGGAGGGCGATCTGCGCGTTCGCGCCGGTCTCCGGTGACACGACGACCTCCTGCGACGCCGCGACGCCGTCCGCCAGAAGCTCGGCGTCCACCGGGACGTTCCGCTTGACCAGCGCCAACGCGATCGGGCCCAGCTCGTGGTGGCGGGCCGACGAGCCGACGAACCCGACCGTCCGGCCGCCGTCCGGAAGCTCGACCGGGGCGCCGTGGGCGGGGAGGCGGTCGACGCTTCCGTCCAGGTGCAGGAAGACCAGGCGGCGCGGCGGTCGTCCGAGGTTGTGGACGCGGGCGACCGTCTCCTGCCCCCGGTAGCAGCCCTTGTTCAAATGGACGGCCGTCTCGACGTAGCCCGCCTCGTGCGGGATCGTCCGGTGGTCGGTGTCGAGGCCGAGCCTGGGCCGGTGCTCGGCGATCCGGAGCGCCTCGTACGCCCAGATCCCGGCCGGGCGCAGCCCATCGGTGAGCGGTCCGGGGAGGTCGGCGCGGGGGACGATCCGGGTGACGGTCCCGCCGGCGTCGGGCCAGGCGAGCCCGCCGGGAGCGGTGACGCTCTCCGGGACGGTGAGCACCGCGTACTCGTCGGACAGGTCGGCGACCTCGACGCGGAGCATGAACCGCATCCGGTCGAGGAACTCGACCAGCGCGGGCGCCGTCCCGGGCTCCACATGGGCCCAGACGGCCTCGCCGTCGTCGATCAGGAACATATGGTGCTCGATGTGCCCGTTGGGGCCGAGCAGCAGCGCCTCGGTCGGCTCGAACGGCTTCAGCCCGTCCAGGTGCTGGCTGAGGAGGCTGTGCAGCCAGCTCAGCCGGTCGGGCCCGGAGACCCGGACGACGCCCCGGTTGCTCCGGTCGACGAACGCCGTACCGGCGGCGAGGGCCCGTTGCTCCTGCGCGGGCTCTCCATAGTGCGCGGCGACCTCCTGGTCGGGCGCGTCGGCGGGTACGGCTCCGGACGGCTGCGGCAGCGGGCTCTCCATGGAACCCAGGTTATGTCGCGCGGCAGTCCTTGCACCGCCCGTAGACCGTGAGGTGGTGCACGTCGGTCTCGAACCCGTAGTCGCGCTGGAGACCGTCCGCCAGCCCGGCCGCCGCGCGGGGGTCGACGTCCTGCACGGTGTGGCAGCCCCGGCACACCAGGTGGATGTGCTCGGCATCGGCCGCGACATGGTAGTTCGGCGGGCCGTGCCCGAGATGGGCGTGCTTGACCAGCCCGAGCTCTTCGAGCAGCTCCAGCGTCCGGTACACGGTGGAGATGTTCACCCCGCGGGCGGTGCGCTGCACCTCGGTGCAGATCTCCTCGGGGGTCGCGTGCTCCAGATTGGTGACCGCCTCAAGGACCAGCTGGCGCTGGGGGGTGACCCGGTACCCCTTCGCCCGCAACTCCTGCTGCCACGACTCGACCATGACTCCGAGTCTAGATCCCGGAGCCCGGATCCCGGCCGCCGCCGCCGGGGAGCACCCGCCCGCCCCGCGAAAACCCGCTTGCCTCACCGCGCGGGGCTCACATAGCTTGCTGGTACGCGCGAAAGGAGGTGGTCCTAAACAATGGTTGCTTGTAGGACTCGCGAGGTGACTGTCCGCTAGTCGCCGTTCCGCCTCGGCGCCGCCGCCCCCGGCGGTGGCAACCGGTCGCGACGGTGACCGGCGAATCCCAGGCAGTTACCCGGTCCCCGGACCAGATGGACCCGTCCTGTCCATCGCCCCGCCCATGCGGGAAGGTCCGGGGATCGCTCATGTCAGGAGACCTTCTTGAGCTGCGCGGACAGGTGCGACTGGAGCTTCTGGCCCATGGCCGCCATGTCGTAGGCCCAGCCGAGGTCCTCGCCGATCATGCCGTACAGCCGGTGGCCGCCCGTCACCTCCTTGGCCGACTCGGTGCGCGCGACGACGTCCGTCCGCAGCTCCACCCGGCCGAACGCGACGGTGCCGACGTAGATCTCGACGATGCCCGTCGGGTGGGCCAGCGTCACCTCGACCTGGTTGTCGGGACGCGGCCGCCAGTAGCCCGTCTCGGTGGCCAGCGGACGCCCGAGCGTGCCGTCCTCCTCGATCAGCCAGGTCCGGCTCGCGTAGCTCAGAAAGGGCTTCCCGATGTGGGTGAAGGACAACTCCTGCCCGAAGTTGAACGACTCGATCGTCGGATAGCCGCCGACTCCGGCGCCCTCCCAGGTGCCGAGGAGGAACTTCAGCGGTTCGAGGTCCGGATGCAGCTCAGGATCCATGAGGACCGAGCGTAGCGGCGGCGCGCCCCTGGAGCCGCCCCCGCTACTTCAGCCGCCCGAGCCGGATCACCAGGAGGACGGCGGCGACCGCCACGAGCCCCAGGAAGACGACGAGGATCCCCGCGTTCACCATCCCACCCATACGGCAGGATGCTACGCGCGTCCGCCGGGATCCGCCGGGCTAGAGTGCGTCTATGGCGAGACCACTGGTGATCAAAGTGACGGCCGGCGCGGACGCCCCCGAGCGCTGCAACCAGGCGTTCACCGTGGCCGCCGCGGCGGCCGCCAGCGCCGTGCCGGTGTCGCTGTGGCTGACCGGCGAGTCCGCGTGGTTCGCGCTGCCGGGCAGGGCCGCCGAGTTCTCACTGCCGCACGCCACTCCCCTGGACGACCTGCTGACCGTGATCCTCACCGCCGGGCGTGTCACCCTCTGCACGCAGTGCGCCGCCCGCCGCGACATCGGCCCGGACGACGTCCTGCCCGGTGTCCGCATCGCCGGGGCGCCGACGTTCGTCGAGGAGATCACCATGGACGGCGTCCAGGCGCTGGTGTACTGACCGGCCGCGCCCGGTCGTGGCGGCGAGCGCCAGGCCCGCGACGACGGCGCCGCCGAGGCCGAGCATGAGGTCGCCGACGGTGTCGGCGTAGGCGGTGCCCGCCTCGGGGGTGTCGAGGATGAAGAGGCCGTACTCCGCGAACTCCCAGACGATCGCCATGATCGCGCCGATCCCCGCGGCGCACAGCGCCAGCGGCCAGGAGCGCAGGCCGCCCCATCGGCGGAGGGCGAGCCCGGCGGCGGCGCACAGCAGGGCCCAGTTCGCGAAGTGGCAGGCGTCGTCGAACCAGCCGACGGTGTCGTAGAGGTCGGCGGCGTTTCCGGCGACGTCGATGAGGAACGGCGCGGTCACCAGGAGGTCGATGTCCCAGGGGTAGGCCCTGCCCCGGCCGCGCAGCGCCCAGATCAGCGTGACGAGCATGACCGCCGCGGGATAGGCGGCCACGCGGGCGCCCATCGCCTTGTCCGCGAACCGGTCCCATTCGGGGAACGCCACGGCCAGGGCGAGAAGGGCGGCGAGCGCCGCCTTGGCCAGGAGGGCGAGGGGCATCCACCGGGAGGTGCTCCATCTGGAAGTGTTCATGCCCGCAGCCTCGCCGCTCGCGGGCGTCCGGCGCATCGGCGCGGATACTCAGATCCGGGTGAGTGCCATGACCCGTCCCGCCCCGCCGTCCCGCCCTGGGGAAGGTAGAAGTGCCTCGGAACGGATATAGGACAGACGGACGGAGACAGGACACCCGACGCCCGTAGCGAGGTGGAGCGCCCGGATGGTCGACATACCCGCATGGGCCTGGGCCGCGACGATCGCGCTGATCATCGGCCTGTTCGTCTTCGACCTCGTCGTCGCCGTCCGGCGCCCGCACGCGGTCGGGCTCCGCGAGGCGGCGTTCTGGTCGGTGTTCTACATCACCGTCGCGATCGTGTTCGGCCTCGTCGTCTGGGCGCTGTCCGGGTCGACGGCGGGCACCGAGTACTTCTCCGGGTGGGTCGTGGAGAAGAGCCTGTCGGTCGACAACCTCTTCGTCTTCGTGATCATCATGGGGCGGTTCGCCGTTCCCGAGGAGTACCAGCAGAAGACGCTGCTGTTCGGGATCGCGGCGGCGCTCATCCTGCGGGCCGTGCTGATCGCGATCGGCGCGGCGGCGATCAGCCTGTTCTCGTTCACGTTCCTGATCTTCGGGTTGATCCTGATCTGGACGGCGGTGCAGCTCATCCGGCACCGCAACGAGCAGCCCGACGTCGAGGACACCTTCTTCGTCCGCCGTGCCCGCAAGCTCTTCCCGGTGAGCACCGACTTCCACGGCGGGCGGATGCTCGCCCACGAGGACGGGCGCCGCGTGGTGACGCCGCTGCTGCTGGTGTTCGTGGCGATCGGCAGCACCGACGTCCTGTTCGCGCTCGACTCCATCCCCGCCGTGTTCGGCGTGACGAAGGACCCGTACCTCGTCTTCACCGCCAACGCGTTCGCCCTCCTCGGGCTGCGCGCCCTGTACTTCCTCATCGAGGGGCTGCTGGAACGGCTCGTCTACCTGTCGATCGGGCTGTCGACGATCCTGGCGTTCATCGGCGTCAAGCTGATCCTCCAGTTCGTGCACGAGGACGTCACCGAGTCGGTACCGGAGATCCCGACGCCGCTCTCGCTGGGCGTGATCATGGTGATCCTGCTGGTCACCACGGCGGCGAGCCTGGTCCGCGTCCAGCACCACCCGGAGGAGAAGGCCCGCCCGGGCGCGCTCCGCAAGCCCCGCGACAAGCAGCCGCACGATGAGGAGCCCGCCGCCCGCTGATCCGGTGCGGGCGGCGGGCTCGTCCGGCCGGGGGCCACCGGACGGTCCCGCCCGGACCGGCCGTCGAGCCGGCCCGGCGGGTGGTCAGGCTTTCTCGATCTTGACCTCGGGCAGGACGCGGGCCAGCGGGCGCGGGAACCACCACGCGTGCCTGCCGAGCAGCCGCATCGCCGCCGGCACGATCAGGCAGCGGATGATCACCGCGTCCACGAAGACGGCCACCGCCATCCCGAAGCCGGTCTCCTGGAGCAGCCGCTCGGGGCTGAGCATGAACGAGCCGAAGACGACGACCATGATGGCCCCGGCCGCGGTGATCACCGACCCGGTGCGGGCCAGCCCCTCCCGGACGGCATGGGCCGCGTCCCCCGTGCGCAGCCATTCCTCCCGCATCCGGGACACGAGGAAGATCTCGTAGTCCATGGACAACCCGAACACGATCGCGAACACCATCACCGGCAGGTACGACTCGACCGGCGCCGCCTCGACGCCGAACCTGCCGTCCTGGAACACCAGCTTCATCGTCCCGAGCGCCGCGCCGATGCTCAGCAGGTTCAGCAGCGCGGCCTTGATCGGGATCAGCACGGAGCGGAACACCGCCATCAGCAGGACGAGCGACAGCCCGACGACGATCGCCATGAACAGCGGCATGCGGTCGGCGACCTTCGCGGAGTAGTCCTCGGAGGCGGCGGTGGCCCCGCCGACGAGCACGTCGGCGCCGGTCCGCGACGACAGGCCCGGCAGGACGTCGTCGCGCAGTTCGGAGACCAGCTTGGTCGTCTCCTCCGCCTGCGGGGACGAGGCCGGGAAGACCAGCATCGTGGCGATCTTCCCGTCCTGGGCGGGGATCGGCGCGCCCGTGGCCTTGACGCCCTCGACGCCCGTGAGCGTCTGCGCGACGGCCGCGCCCGCCTTCGCGGGGCCTCCCTCGCCGCCCTGCACGACCAGCAGGAGCGGCCCGTTGAACCCGGGGCCGAATCCCTGCGACAGCGTGTCATATGCCTTGCGGCTGGTCGTGTCGCTCGGGTCGTTGCCGGCGTCGGCGAACCCGAACCGCAGGCCGAGCGCCGGGAGGGCGAGCGCCCCGAGCAGCAGCCCGGCCACCACCAGCGCCACCACCGGACGGCCCTGGACCACGCCGCCGACACGCCGCCAGATCGCGCCTTCCTCGGCCTTCCCCTTGGCCTGGCGCTTCGCGGCCCGCTCGGTGAACTGGCGCGCGAACCGCTTCCCGAACACGCCGAGCAGCGCGGGCAGCAGCGTCAGGGACGCGATCATCGTCGCCAGCACGGTCAGCGCCACCGACAGCGCCATGCCCTGCAGCGAGCCGAGGCCGAGGGCCACCAGGCCGAGCAGCGCGAGGATCACCGTGCAGCCGGCGAAGAACACCGTCCGGCCCGCGACGTCGAGCGCGGCGACCGTCGCCCGCGCCGGTGGTGTGCCCTTCACCAGCTCGCTGCGATAGCGGGCGAAGACGAGCAGCGCGTAGTCGATGCCGACGCCCAGCCCGACGACGATCATCGTGTACGGGGTCCAGTCGGCGATCGTGAACACGTGCGACGCCACCACGATCGCGCCGAGCGTCGACCCGACGGCGAACACCGCGGTGATGATCGGCAACCCGGCGGCGATGAACGTGCCGAACATCAGGACCAGGATGACCAGCGCGGCGAGCAGTCCGATGCCCTCGGCCGCCCCGCTCTCGCCCGCGGCGAGCAGCCGGGCCGCGTCACCGCCCAGCTCGACCTGGAGCCCGTCGTGGGATGCCTTCGCCGCCGCCTCGTGGATGATCTCGGCGTCGGGTTTGGTCATCTCCTTGGACGGAATGTCCAGCACCGCCGTGGCGTATCCGATCTTGCCGCCGGGGGCGATGGCGGACGGGTCGGCATACGGGCTGCGCACCTGGTCGACCTTCGGCAGCGCGGCGACCTCGGCCAGCATCGCCTCCACGCGCTGCTTCGTGGCCGGATCGGCCAGCCCGGCCTCGCTGTTCAGGACGATCTGCATCGTGTCGCCGGCCCGGCCGAAGCCGTGCTCGGTGAGCAGATCGGCGGCCTCCTGCGACTCGGTGCCGGGCAGCGAGTAGTCGTTGCGGTAGTCGTCGCCGACCGCCGTCGCCGCGGCCCAGATCCCGGCGACGATGGCGAACCAGAGCGCCAGGACGACCCATTTCCGCCGATAGGCGAATCCGGCGACGCGGGCGAAGAAACCTGCGGGCGGGTCCGCCGCCTCGGTCGACGTTTCCTCCGTCAGTGTCATGACATTTTCCTTATGATTGATTACTCTCGGTAGCCGAGCGTGGGTGTGCCGAATCACGGAAGGGCGCCGCCGGTGCGGCGAGATGACTGTGTGACCCGGGGGGTCAGTCGGCGTCCGGCTCCTGGACGCTCGTGAGCTTGTCGGGGTTGCGGACGACGTTCACCGCGACGATCCGCCCGGCGTCGACGACGATCGCCGCCACGGACAGGTTGCCGTCGATCCCGCGCGCGACAACCCCCGGCGACCCGTTGACCGTGGCCACCCGCAGAGCGCCGCCGCGGGGCGCGTCGCCGCTGAAGGCCAGCAGCGCCCCGGCCACCTCTTCCGCGCCGCGCATGACGCGCGGGACCGTGCCGACCTTGCCGCCGCCGTCGCCGCGGAGCACGACGTCCGGCGCGAGCAGCTCCATCAGCGCGTCGAGGTCGCCGTTCCTGCAAGCCTCAAGGAACGCCGTGACCACCGCCCGCTGCTCGTCCGGCGTGGGCGGGAAGCGCGGCCGGCCGTCGGCCACGTGCCGCCGGGCCCGGGACGCGAGCTGCCGCACCGCCACCGTCGACCGTCCGACGACCTCCGCGACCTCGTCGAAGGGCACCCCGAACACGTCGTGCAGCAGGAACGCCGTGCGCTCGGCGGGCGACAGGCTCTCCATGACGACCAGCATGGCCATGCTGACCTGCTCGTCCATCGTCACCCTGTCGGCCGGGTCGGTGCCGGGCGTGACGTCCCCGACCAGCGGCTCGGGCAGCCACGTCCCGACATACCGCTCCCGGCGGGCCCGCGCGCTGCCGAGCGCGTCCAGCGCCAGCCGGCCGACCGTGCGGATCAGCCAGGCCGGCAGGTCGCGGATCTCCTCCGGGTCGTCCAGGCCGCGCAGCCGCAGCCACGCCTCCTGGACACAGTCCTCCGCCTCGGCCAGCGACCCGAGCGTCGCGTACGCGACCCGCACCAGCCGTGGCCGTTCCGCCTCGAAGACCTCAGCGAACTCGTTCACGGCCGCTCCCCCTGGAACATTCTCATATGCGAAGGACGACATAGCCCTCCACAACGTGACATCCCACCCTGGAAGCGAGCCGATCCAGCCATCGGCCAAGGGAACGGCCGGGACCGGCTAGAGGACGAAACCGCCTGTCGCGCGGATGTTCTGGCCGGTGATCCAGCGCCCGTCCGGCCCGGCGAGGAACGCGACGACGTCGGCGATGTCCTCGGGCGTGCCCAGGCGGTCGAGCGCGGTGAGCGTCGTGGTCTGCTCCAGCGCCTCGGGCGGGTTGGTCTCGCGGAGCAGGTCGGTGTCCGTCGCGCCCGGCGAGACGGTGTTGACCGTGATGCCCCGCGCGCCGAACTCGCGGGCGGCGACCGCGGTGATCTGCTCCAGCGCGGCCTTGCTCGCCGCGTACAGCGCCAGCCCCGGCGCGGGCAGGACGGTGTTCAGCGTCGAGATGTTCACGACGCGCCCGCCGTCGCGCATCAGCGGCTCCGCGCGGCGTATCGCCAGCAGCGGGAACTTCGCGTTCACCGTCATGACCTGGTCGAACAGGTCGGGGGTGATGTCGCGGATCGCGGTCACGGGGTTGACGGCGGCGTTGTTGACGAGGACGTCCAGCCCGTTCCCGGTGTGCTCGACGTGCTCGAACAGGGCGTCCAGGCTCGTCAGGTCCGCCTGGTCGGCGTGCACGGCGACCGTGCCGGGGACCTCGCGGACGAGCGCGTCGGCGGCGTCCTTGTTCTCCCGGTAGCTGAACACGACGCGCGCGCCGTCCCGGGCGAGGCGCCGGACGATGGCCTTCCCGATACCGCGTGAACCGCCCGTCACCAGGGCGCTCTTCCCGTTGAGCGTCATGGCCCCAGACGCTAGTCGCGCAGCGGATCGGCGTATTGAAGAAATGCGCGCAGTTCGCCGGGGGTGATCCCGGTCATCGCCCGTACCTCGCGGTTGAGATGCGGCTGGTCGGCGAATCCGCAGGCGGCGGCCGCCGCGAACGTGCCGTCCCGCGCGCCGAGCACCTGCGCGGCCCGCTGGAACCGCGCGACGCGCGCCACCGTCTTCGGGCTCAGCCCGACCTCGCCCTGGAACCCGCTCTCCAGCCGCCTCCGGCTGACGCCCAGCTCGGCGGCCAGGCGCTCAATCCTCGTCCGTCCGGCGGTCTTCTGGAGGCGTTGCCATCCGCGCGCCGCCGCCGCGTCCGGGGACGGGACGGGGCGCAGCCATCGGGCGAGCAGGTCGTCCAGGACGGAGAACCGCGCGGCCCAGCCCGGTGCCGCGGCCAGCCGTTCGGCCAGCTCATCGGCTCGGCGTCCGAGCAGGCCGTCCAGCGCGGCCGTCGTGCCGGTGAGAGTCCGCATCGGGGCGCCGAGGAGCGCGCGCGTCCCGGCGGGCGTCAGCCCGACCGTGACACCGCTCCGCCAGCACGCGCCCTCGCGCACCTCCGGCGCGTCCCGCGCGCCGAACGCGAGCGGGGCGCACCCCTCGAAGTCGACGATCAGCGTCACCAGGTTCAGCGCCAGCACCCTGCGACGCGGCGCCGCGTCCGCCGCCGCGTTCTCCGCCGCGTCCGGCGCCGTCTTGCCGGTGCGGAAGGCGCCGTAGCCCGCGACGTACGGACGCAGCCGCGCCGCGGCCGGACGAGCCGCGGCCGCGCACCGGTCCGCTCCGGTCCGCACCAGAACGGAATGCACCTGCCCCATCCCGCCATTCTCACCCCTCGCCGGCGTCCCTGATCTTCCGGACGCCAGCCCGATCCGAACGCCATCGGGCTGACGTCCGGCACATGGGGGCGGCCAGGCCCGGACGACCACCCGTCCCGGCCCGGCCGCGTGTACCGGGGCTACCTGGCGACCAGCGCCGGTGACCCGAGGACCGCGTGCTCGTCCGCGGGGTGCGGGCCGGGCTTGGCGGGATGCCATCCGCGGGCCCAGAAGCGCTCGACGGCCGCGCTCTCCTCGGCACTGGGGTAGGGGTTCTCGCAGCGTCCGCCCGCCATCACCTTGTCGCAGTTCCCGATGTCCGGCGGGTGCTGGAGGCTGAGGATGTGGCCGAACTCGTGCACGACCACGCGCAGGGGTCCCGCGCCCGACTGCTGGATCTGGTTGCGGTAGAAGTAGATCTGCCCGCGGGTGCAGCCGACGCAGCTCGCCGTCCCCGGGGCGGATCCGTTCTGGGCGGTGGTCACCCTGATGCCCGCCTGGCCCTTGACCAGCCGGACGCTGGTGACGCGCGTGTTCCAGATCTCGGCCGCCTGGTCGACCAGGGGGGCGAGTTCGGCGGCCCTGCTCGCGTCGTAGTAGATCGTCGTCTGCACGGCCGCCTTCGGCGGAGCGCCAGTGGTAGCGGCACCGTTGGTACTCGCCCCGGCGCTGGGCGCGCCGGCCAGCACGAGCGCGACGACGCCGCCGAGAACGGCGGTGATCAATCTGGTTGGGAACAACTGCGGCCCCTTCCCTAGGCTGCGACGAACCGGTTGCCCCCGCTCCGCCGATGTGCCACGACATCGACCTGATGGAGCGTAACCAAATAAGACGCGAAAAAGGACATATCAGCTACCCATACCATTCTCTGAATGGGCACCTCTTGCCATGGCGGCGAGGACGCATTCGGCTGATAGAGCTAAGCACGACATCCAAAGATGATCAAGAAGAACGGTTCGTCCGGAACCAGTGCCGGTGATTGCGGACGAAGGTCACCGCGAAGAGGGCCTGGATGCCGCCCTCGATGAGGATCAGGAGGCCCGAATCCAGTGCGGTCAGGGACGAGCCGCCGGTGAACCCCTCGGCGACCCCCTCCGCGACGCGCACCATGGCGCCGATCGCGATGGGAATGGCGAACAGCGCGAAGGAGCTGAGCGCGACGGCCGATCCGCCCACCAGGAAGACGGAGTAGACGCGGGTGGCCCGCCGCTCGCGAGGGGTGAGGCCGGCGGTCGGGTCGGGGCCCCTGGACGGACGGCGCCGCGACGCGTCCCAGCTCCGCCGCCCGAGGTATTTCGCATAGGCGATGCCGTCGTCGAAGAGGTTCCGGACCCGCAGCAGATCCCGCAGGACGTAGTAGAAGTCGGTGCGCATGTAGACCTGGAGCTGGAACGGGATCGACATGAGGACCGTGACGACGAGCGCCTGAAGGATCGCCTGCGCGCGGTCCGGCAGCGGCGCATGGGCGACGACGAGGATCACGGACGCCATCAGCAGGACGTCCCAGGCGAGCCCGGCCAGATAAACGCGATAGCGGGAGCGCCGGGCGACCCCCCACACCCCGGTGACGTCGGTCTGCACGACGAGGTTGTGCAGGCGGGTGCCGAAGTCGATCCGTCCCGGTACGCCGAGCGACCGCGCCGCGGTGAGGTGCATCAGCTCGTGCACGCTGATGGACGCCGACATCATCACCGTGTTGACCAGAACCGTGAGGCCGACGTAGTCGCTCCAGAAGAAATCCGAGTGCCCGGGGACGAACTCGCTCTGGACGACGAGGGTGGCCAGCGCCGCGGCGACGATGACGCACCAGAGCACCTTCATCGGCAGACCGTAGAGCCAGGCCACATGCCGTTCGGTCAGCCGGCGGAAATGGCTCGGCGGCGCGTCCGCGGCGGGGTCCGGGATCGGTTCGCCGTCGATGGAGACGACGAACCCGAGCCCGGCGAGGGCCTCCACGAGCGTCGCGAGGTCGATGTCGACGCCGTGGTCGTCGGCCATCCGTTCCTGCGCGGCGCCGACGGACAGCCCTCCCGCCATGAGCGAGATCGCCGCGCCGCACTCGGCAGGGAGCTCGATGAACTCCCCGGTCTCGAACCTGCCGATGATCGCGATCTGCGGATCGTCGTCGTCCGCACGGACGACGAGCCGATGGAACGCGACCCGGCTGTCCGCGGCGACGTCGCTCATGTGACCGCTGATCCGCAGGCCGGGCAGTCGTCGTCATGCGGGACGTCGATGAAATAGAAATGGTCCCATAAAGCGTAGTTCCAGTGGAAAACGCGTCCCCGCGCCTGTGCGGGTATTCCGCCGAGGCGGTACAGGATCTCAAGCGCGCACAGATGGCCGCTGATATTGGCGCTGGCGGCGATCACGGCATTGGGCCGCTCCGCGGTGAGCGAGACCCCGTGCGCGTTGTGCTCGCGCTGATCCTCCTGGCGGCGAAGGCACGCCCAGCAGCCCGTCTCGCCCGGGACCAGGGAACCGACCACCGCCATCGGTCCGGTGTAGAAGCTGAAGAACCATGGCGTCCGGGTGCGCAGCGCGGCGTCGTTCGTCCAGCTCATGATCTCGGGATTGGGCTCGTCCGCGCAGAGGACGAACACGTCGCAGCCGTCCATGAGGTCGGCGACGTCGCCGGCGGCGCCCGCCTTGAGCGTGCTGCCGGTCACCTCGACCAGGCCGTTCATCAGGGTCAGCCGCTCCACCGCGGCGTCGACCTTGGGCCGGCCGATGTCGGCCTCGGTGTAGAGGAGCTGCCGGGTGAGGTTCGGCTCCTCCACGACGTCGAAGTCGGCGACGCGCAGCGCCCCGATCCCGCTGGACACCAGGCCCGCCGCCACGGCCGAGCCGGTGCCGCCGATGCCGAGCAGCGCCACCCTGGCGTCCTTGATCCTGGACTGGATCTCGTACGGCGAGTCGCGCTTGGCCGTGTCGATCCAGGCGAAGAAGTTCCTGGCCGGTTCGTAGCGCTCGACCTCGCGCGGGGTGAGGTTGCCCGGGACGGGGGCGCCGGCGTCCTCGACGAACCCGCCCTCGGTCAGCCCGTCGATGACGGCGAGGACGCTCTCCTCGTCGATGTCGCCATGGGTCTCGGCGAACGCGGCGCAGATCTGGCCGACCGTCCGGGAGCCGTCCATCAGGGTGATCAGCCGGGCGATGGCGCCGTCCTCACCGTCCTGGATCTCGGCCGTGACCCCCTGCTGCATGAGGCCGATGAGGATGCGGTCACCGGGCAGGGTCATGGGTTCGTGAACGCGCTTGACCAGAGGGAGGCGCATGGGAGACTCCGTTTCGGCTTCCGATGGGGAAGGCCGGCCAAGCCGTGGCTTGGCCGACCGGGACGATCAGCAGATCAGCCGCTGTTGCGGTTCTGCGTGGTCTCGACCCTTTCCAGGCGCCTGATATTCAGCGCGATCTTCTTCCGCTCGCCCGCCGGAGCCGGCGCGGCCTTTTCGACCTGCTTCACCTTTTCCATGCGTCCTCCCATGGAATTGCGAAATTGCGCCATTTTTTGGCGCTACAGAATACCGTAACACCCAAGATTGCGCGTGCGGAATCCCTGGAATCTTCCAGGGAATATCATTGGGACTGGGTGGACTGCGAGATCTACGAGCAGAGCGAGCGGATCCGCGAACTCGGCGTCGGGATCAGCACGCTGCCGAACGCGGTCAGGGAACTGGCCGAGCTGGGGCTTCTCGACCGGCTGGCGGCGGCGGGCATCCCGACACGTGAGCTGATCTACGCTCACCGGCGCGGCCAGGAGATCATGCGCAACCCGTGCGGGCGATACGCGGGCTTCGACTATCCGCAGGTCAGCGTGCATCGCGGCCGGCTCCAGGGGGTACTGCTGGAAGCGGTGCGGGGAACGGCTCGGCCCGGACGCCGTGCGGACCGGGCATCGGCTCACCGGGTTCGAGCAGGACGCGGAGCGCGTCCGCGCCGACTTCAGCGGCCGCGATGACGCACCGCGAGCCTCGGCGAAGGGCGACGTGCTGGTCGCCGCCGCCTGCCGATCACCAGCGAGATGGTGCTGCGCAACTGGACGGGCGGGCCGGAGAACGTGATCGACGAGGTCGAGCGGCGGGCGCCGGACGGCTTCGCCCGGCTGGCGGACGTGATCGACCCCGCGACGCTGGAGGCCATCGTCAGCGGCTACGCGCAGGTCTCCGGGTCGTCCAGGGAGCAGGTGAACCGGCGCGGCGACGCCCCGTCCGGGTGACTCAGACGGGTGACTCAGACGGGGGCGCCGCCGATGAAGACCGTGACCATGGCGTGGCCGGCGTGCTCGGGCCGGTGCTCGATGGCCGGCGACCGGTGTTCGGCGAGTTCCCACACGACCTCGGTGTCGCTCGCGACGAACGAGGGCGGGCAGCCGAGCGGCCGTTCGTACCAGGTCAGACGGGCGCCTCGCGGACGGGACGGGGCCGTCCGCCGACGGGGAACGCGCGCCTGGCGAGCTCGTCGTAGGGCCGGCCCGCCGCGCCGGGGTCACCGCGCCCGGCGACGCTGCCCGCCCACGCGCACAGGAACCCGAACGGCACCGACACCAGCGCCGGGACGGTCAGCGGGAACAGGTGCGCGTCGCCCATCACGTCCGGGCCGACCAGGACCAGGCCGACCGACGCCACCAGCCCGCCGATCAGGCCCGCGACGGCGCCGGTCCGGTTGAAGCGCCGCCAGTAGATCGTCAGGACCAGGACCGGCATCGTCGTGCTCGCGGCGACGGCGAAGGCCAGGTTGCCGAGGAACGCGATGTTGAGCGTCTTGGCCCACAGCGCGATCAGGATGGCGACGACCGCGATGCCCGCCCCGGCGAACCGTCCGACCAGGAGCTGCCGCCGAGGCGACACCTGCCCGCGCTTGAGCGCGACGGTGTAGAGGTCGTGCGCGATCGCGCCGGACGTGGCGATCGCCAGGCCCGCGAGCACCGCCAGGATCGTCACCATCACGACCGCGGCGACGATGGAGAACAGCAGGTTGCCGCCGATGGCCTCGGCGAGCCGGGGCGCGGCGAGGTTGCCCGCCTTGTTGTCGCCGACGATCTTCGCCCTGCCCACCTCGTTGAGCGCCGCGTACCCGAAGATCGGCAGCGCGAGGAAGAACCCGCCGAAGATCCACATCGCGACCTGGGCGGAGTCGCGGGCGGCGCGGCCGTCCCTGACGGTGAGGAACCGCACCATGACGTGCGGCAGCCCCATCATGCCGAGCACCATGCCCATCGTCAGCGACACCGTGTCCAGCGACCCGGTGAGGCCGCCCTGGTGCGGCGCGATCACCTTGTCACCGAAGCGGGCGGCCGCGTCCTGCATGGGGCCGATCGGGTTGCCGCCGCTGTCGGCCGTCACCAGCACCAGCAGGGCCAGCACGGTGACGATCAGCACGGCGGCCTTGAACACCTGGATGTAGGTCGTGCCGACCATCCCGCCGAGGATCGTGTAGACGGTCATCAGCGCGCCGATGACGACCACCGCGACCGGGAAGTCCACGCCGAGCAGCAGCTGCGCGAGCAGCCCCGCCCCGACGAACTGGATCACCATGTAGATGACGCTGATCGCCAGGCTCGCCACCGCCATCGAGGCGCGCAGCCCGCGGCCGTCGAAGCGGGCCGCCACGGCGTCGGCGAGCGTGTACCGCCCGAGGTTGCGCAGCGGCTCGGCGATCACGAGCAGCATCAGCAGGTAGGCGGCGGGAACGCCGACGGCCAGGTAGAAGCCGTCGAAGCCGGTCAGCGCCACCGCCCCGGTGATGCCCAGGAAGGACGCGGCGGACAGCTGGTCCCCGGCGAGGGCGAGCCCGTTCTGCCAGCCGCCGATCCGCCCGCCGGCGACGTAGTGCTCCTCGGTGCTCTTGTTGCGCCGGGACGCGTAGGTCGTCAGCGCCAGCGTGATCGCGACCAGCGCGCCGACGATGGAGACCGCCGTGCCGTTCACCGCCGTCCCCCTTCCTCGGCCGGGGCCTCCTCGGCGCGGGACGTCCACCTGCGGTAGGCGACCGCGCCGAACAGGGGCAGCACGACCACGGCGAGCCCGATCGCGTACCCTGCCCCCACCCCGTTCGCGACGCCGTTGAGGACGCCGGTGAACGAGGCCAGGATCGGGAACGCCATGAAGAGGACGATGGTGATGGCCGCGGCGCCGAGCACGACACGCTTGTGTCGTTGGATCATGGCGTCGTGGCGGGTGAGGTCGGTTCCGCTCGGTGGAGGTTCGGGGGTTGGGAGCATCCGGATGCGCCTCCTCGACTAGCGCGTCTTGCAGAAAGCTCCGTATATCAGAACATATACGAAGTCATAGAGGAACCCCTTTCGTAGCGGAACGTGTCTGAGCTGCTACAACTCCCCCCGCCCGGAACAGGTCTCCGTGAAGTTTCGCCCGGCACACGGGGGGACAACCGACTCGGAACGGCGCCGGGTGCCGGCGAGCGCGGACGGGGGTCCGCGCCCACCCGGCCGCACGCACGGGGGGCAGTGCGATGAGAGTGATGCTCAGAGCGCACCTGGACGTCCAGCTCGCCAACGAGGCGCTCAAAGACGGCAGGCTGGCGGAGGTCATGGAGTCGTTGATGGCACGGCTCAAGCCCGAGGCCGCCTACTTCGGCCCGAGCCACGGCAGACGCTGCTGCACCTTCGTCTTCGACATGCAGGACAGCTCGACGCTCCCGGTGCTCGCCGAACCGCTCTTCCAGGAGCTGGGCGCGAAGATCGAGATCCAGCCGGTGATGAACGCCGACGACATGCGAAAGGGCCTCGCCGCACTACAGCGGCAAGGCTGACCGGCCCTCGGCGTCTTGTCAGGGGGTGATGATGCTGGGCAGCCTGGTCTGGAAGTCCAGAACGCCGACCCAGGCCGGACGCAGGGCGATGCGGGCCATGCGCAGGTCGGGGTGCTCGGCCCCGGCGACATAGCCCGCGCCGCCCTCCTCGCCCAGAAAGCGGCGGGCCGCCTGCGCCTGCTCGGGCACCATCCCGTCGACCTCGGTGATCGACACGCGGCCGCGCAGGAGCAGGACCTCCGGCGGCTGCGGCTCGGTGTCGATCGTGACGGCGACGTCGGGACGTTCGCGCAGCGCCTTCAACCGGCGCGCCGGACGCAGCATGCCCATCGGCGGGCAGTGGACGTACGTCGACATCACCAGTTCGTCGCCCGTCCAGACGAACCACGTCGACATCACGCGCGGCGTCCCGTCGGTCGCCGTGTAGGCGACGCGGGCCGGGATCGTCGAATGCAGCAGGCGCTGCGCGGTGTCGGTCTGGAGCAGGCGTAGGTCACCCTGCGGAAGTTCCATGAGCGTCTCCTTGCGCGATGAGGATGCGAAGGGGATGACTCACGCGGCCGCCCGAACTCATCGGCACGCCCCCGGCCAAGCTCCGGAAAGTCGTTTGCCCAGGTGAGTACGACTGCGCAAGGGTGCGGGCATGCGCATCGGAGTGGTCGGGCTGAAAATGGGACTGTATCTGGCGGCCTGGTGCCGCCGTCTCGGCATGGACGTGGTCGTGGCCTGCGACCGCGATCCCGCGCGCCGCGCCGAGGCCGGTGCGGGGCTGCCCGGCGCCACGCTGACGGCGGACTGGCGCGACCTGCTGGAACACCGGCTGGACGGGGTCGTCCTCGCCAACGACTTCGACGCGCACGCCCCGCTCGCGATCGCGTTCCTGGACCGCGGCGTCCACGTGCTGTCCGAGACGGCGGCCTGCGCGGACGAGCGGGAGGGACGCCGGCTCATCGCGGCCGTGGAACGTTCCTCGGCGACCTACTCCTTCGCCGAGAACTACGTCTTCCACCCCCATGCGCGCCTGATAGGCCAGGCCGTCGAGAGCGGCGAGCTGGGCGGGGTCACGCTGGTCGAGACCGACTACCTGCACGCGATGCCGCCGGACGCCATCGACGCGGTGATCGGCGACCCCGCGCACTGGCGCGGCCGCATCCCCGCGACCGCCTACTGCACGCACACGCTCTCGCCCGTGCTGGCGCTGACCGGCGCGTGGCCGGTGGAGGTGTCGGCCTTCGTCGTGGACGAGACCGACCGGCGCACCGCGGCCGTCCTCGTGGTCAGGCTGTCGAACGGCGCGCTCGCCATCACCCGCCACGGATTCCTCCAGGGCGAGCCCGGCAGCCATTGGAGCTGGGTGTCGGTGCGGGGGACGCGGGGCTTGGCGGAGTCGGTCCGGGGACCGGCGGAGCGGTCCTGGTCGGTCCGGGTCAAGGCGGAGGGCTGGACGAGGGCGGACGGCGCGGCGCACGAGGAGGAGCGCACCCCGCCCGCGCTCACCCTCGGCGGGGAGCCGGTGGAGCCCGGCGCCGAAGGCACCGTGCTGGTGCTCCAGGGGTTCCAGGCGACGGTGGAGCGGGGCGAGCCGCCGCTGATCCCCGTCCGGCCGGCGGTGGCGGCCTCGCTGGTCGGAGTGGCCGGAGCCGGGTCGCTTCGCGACGGCTCGCGTCCCGTCGCTGTGCCCGACGTCCGCGACGTCCGGGTTCCGTAGCCGGCCGGGGTCAGCTCGCGGAGACGGCGTTGAGGCGTTCCTCGCGCAGGCGCCCGGCCCAGGAGTCGTCCAGCGGCCGCAGGTCGTGGCCGACCGCCCAGCGCAGGAGCAGGTCGGCCAGGCCCGGATTGCGGACGAGGGCCGGGCCGTGCATGTACGTGCCGAGGACGCGCCCGCTGTAGGCGCCCTCGAAGCCGTCGCCGTTGCCGATGCCGTGCAGGACCTTCGCGAACGGGCGGGCGTTCGGGCCGAGCCGCGTGACGCCCTGGTGGTTCTCGAAGCCGGTGATGCGCGGCACGTTCAGCTCGCCCGCGACATCGCCGACGATCTCGCCGACGGCGCGCTGCTCGCCGCGTCCCGAGCGGATGTCGAGGATGCCGAGGCCCGCGACGGGCTGCCCCTCCTCGCCGCCGAACTCGTGGCCGAGGAGCTGGTACCCGGCGCAGACCGCGAAGACGACCGCGCCGGACTGGACGGCACGCGCGAGGCCGCCGTCGCCCGCGAGGCGCTGCGCCGCGAGGATCTGCGGACGGTCCTCGCCGCCGCCGAGCAGGTAGATGTCGCCGTCGGCGGGGACGGGCTCGTCCGAGCGGAGGCTGACCGTCTCGGTCGGGATGCCGCGCAGCGCGGCGCGGCGCTCCAGGACGATCGTGTTGCCCTGGTCGCCGTACGTGCTGAGCAGGTCAGGGTAGATCCAGACGATCTTGATTCGGTCAGACGACACGGCCGTACCTCGTTCGGATGGACTGGAAGGCGGTGTAGTTGGCGATCACGTCGAGATGGCCGGGCGGGACGGCCATGACCGCCTGGTCGATGTCGTCCACGACGGTGAACGACACGTCGGCGGCCTCCAGGCGGGCGGCGAGGTCGATACGGCGCTCGCCGCTGACCCAGACGGGACGGCCGCGCAGGATGCGGTAGTCGACGTCCCAGAGCCAGGACGTGTCGCGCCCGTCCGGGCCCTGCGCGTTGATCGACAGCGCGACCGGGCCGGGCGCGGGCTGCAGGACGTCGAACGCCTCCAGCCATCCCGCCGGGTTCTTCGACAGCAGCAGCCGGATCGAGCGCCCCTCGTGCTCGACCGTGGTGTACCGGCCCGCGACCGACGTGACCTGCGACAGGAGCGGAAGGGCCTGCTCGGGCGGGACGCCGAACTGCGCGACGACCGCCAGCGCGATGAGGGCGTTCGAGCGGTTCGCGCGGCCGGGCAGGGACAGCCCGGTGAGGCCGAACGTCCGGCCGTCCGGCGCGGTGACGAGGTCGCCCTGGAGCGTCCAGTCGGGGCGGGGGCGGCGGAAGTGGCACTGGCGGCAGGCCCAGTCGCTGTTCTCGTCGGTCTCCTGCCGGTCGAGCGGACCGCCGCACTCGGGGCAGCACCACGAGTCCTCGCGCCAGTGCTGCCCGGCGGCGACCCATGTGACGCTCTTCGCGGTGGCCGCGCCCCAGGTGACGAGCGGGTCGTCGCAGTTGGCGATGACATGGCTCTGCGGGGACGCCTCCAGCGCGCGGCGCCACTTGCCGGCCAGCAGCCAGATCTCGGCGGCGCGGTCCATCTGGTCGCGGCTGAGGTTCATCAGCGCGACGAGGTTGGCGCCCGTCTCCCGCAGGACCATCGGGACGTATTTCTCGTCACACTCCAGCACGCCGTAGCGGGCCGCCGGCGCGGACGCGAGCGCGGACACGTGACCGGTCGGCATGTTCGCGCCGAACGCGTTGGTGGCGACCTCCCCCAGCGGCGTCATCGCCGAGGTGATCAGCCGGGTCGTCGTCGTCTTGCCGTTGGTGGCGCTGACGAGGACGAGCTTGCGGTCCTTGGCGAGCCTGGTCAGCAGCTCGGGGTCGAGGCGGAGGCCGACCTTTCCGCCGATCACCGAGCCGTCCCCGCGGCCCGCCATTCGGGACATCTTGGCGGCCGTACGACCGAGCGCGACGGCCAGCTGCGAACGCAGCGGAAGATCGCTCATGGACTCCGTCTTCTCTGGATGCGCCGGGAAACCGATCCGAGCCTAGCCGCTGCGCGCACCGATCAGGGCTCGCGGTGGGGGATGCGGGACTCCGGGGCCGGAGCGGGCCATGATGTGAGCATCATCACAGGGTTCCCGGGTAAACCAACCCGGACATTCTTGACCAGTACCGACATGTCGTGATTCGGTGCGTCCTCCGACGGCGGTGTGCCAGATTCCCAACCACGCGTCCGAGAACGGCGTCACCCACTACTTTTGTCGGGAGCCCTGCTGGTTCGCGGGGGAGGCGACGCCCGCCGGGACGGCGGACCGGTCGCAAGCGTGGGCAAAGCGGCTATAAGGCGAGGTCTGAGCGATGCAGTGTCCGACGTGCGGCAATGACACGCCTGGGACGCTCGGCAAGTGTTCGCACTGTGAGGCACCGATCGACGTCTACTCGGTCGGCCCCGTCACCCCGCTGTCGGCGCCGCCCGCGGTCGGCACCGCCGACCTGCTCGGCGAGCAGACGATGATGACGCCGCCGCCCACACCGTCCTGGGCCCCGAGCGAGCGGCCGCCCGTGACACCCGACCTCGCGACGCCGCCCCTGCCGCACCCGCAGCCGCCCGTGCAGCAGCCGCCGGTTCCGTCGGCGCAGCAGACGGCGCCCGAGCCCCCGGCGGCCGCGCTGCCCGCCGGGCCGCCGCCGGCCTTCGATCCCGAGGACACCGCCGCGTGGACGTTCGATCCCGACGAGGACGACGACCCCTCCGGCGGCTTCGGCGCGCCCCCGCCGCCGGCCTGGTCGGCGAGCCCGCCCGCGCTGCCCGCCGCCGGAGCGATGGAGCCCGCGCCCCACGCGTTCGGCCTGGAGCCGCCGCCCGAACGCACGGAGTCGATCGTCCCCGACTCGTGGTTCGCGCAGCCGCGCAAGCCCGACCCGGCCGAGGCGGACGCGACACAGGTCGTCGGCGGCCAGCCGCACACGATGCTCGACGCCGACGCGACGCGCTACGCGCCCGGCCCCGGGCCGATGAACCCCGGCATGTCCGGCGCGCAGCCACCCCCGATGGGCTTCGGCGCCAACCCCGACCAGACGCTGATGGACCACGGTTCGCCCCTGGGCCCGCCTCCCACGGGCGCGCCGCCCATGGGCCAGGCCGGGATGAACCAGGGCGGAATGCCCATGGGGCCGATGGGCCCGATGGGGCACGCCGGGCCGGGTGACCCCGCCTACGGCGGCTACCCGCCGGGGCAGGGGGACGGCCGTCCGGGCGGCGGGCCGAGCAAGCCGCTCATCGCCGCCGTCGCGGCACTGGTCACGATCGCGGTCGGATCCATCGTGTTCGTGGCGTGGCCGTCCGGCGACGACCCGTCCGCGACCACCGGGCCCAACCCGTCGGCGTCCAACAAGCAGGTCGCGGAGAAGAACCCGATCCCGGCGGCGACGAAGGAGCAGGCCGCGGCGATGAACGCGGTCCTGAACGACAGCGTCGGCACGCGCCGCGTCCTCGCCGGGGCGCTCGGCAGGGCGGGCAAGTGCAAGACGCTGCCGCAGGCCATCCAGGGCTTCCAGACGGTGGCGCAACAGCGCCAGAACCAGCTGAACCGCACCAGGGACCTCCAGCTCGACAAGCTGGACGGCGGCGAACGCCTCCGCAGGTCGCTGGCCCAGGCGCTGACGGCGTCGCTCCAGGTCGACCAGGTCCTGTTGCAGTGGGCGCAGCGCAACCAGGCGGGGTGCCGCGGCAAGCCGCGTCCGAGCGCCGCGCAGGTGCCGGGGCGGGCCGCCATCGAGAGGCGGGCGACGTCGGCGAAGAAGCGGTTCGTCGTCCTGTGGAACCCGGTCGCGAAGAAGACCGGCCAGCCGCTGCGGAGCTGGCGCAGGGTGTGACGTCCGGTCACGACCCGGTTGCGACCTTCGTACGGAAGGTTCCCGCCCGGTGACGGCGCCGCTATCTTGGCACCGTTTGGAACCGACCGGGTAGGGGGCCCTCATGCGGTGTCCGGGCTGCGGAAATGACACCACGCCGGGGTTGCCTCGCTGCACGCGCTGCGACACACCGCTCAACACCGCGCCGCCAAACGACACCGCCCCGCCAAACGACACCGCACTACCGGGCGACACCGCACCACCGGGCGACACCGCACCACCGGGCGACATCGCACCATCAGACGGCAGCGCGCCGCCAGGTGATGACGCGACGGCGCCGGACGGGCCGTCCACACCCCCGTGGTCCTCGTCGCCGCAGGGTCCCGTCCTGTGGGAGACGCCTCCCGGGTCACCGCCGCCCGGCGGTCACCCGATCCCGGCGCCGCCGCCGGACATCTACTCGATCCCGCCGGCGCCGTCGGACGGCTTCACGGTCCCGGCGCCGCCGGGGGCCGAGGAGACGACCCACCTCTCCCCCGAGCCGTGGGCCGAGCCCGCGATCTGGCAGCCGCCCGCGCCACCGCGCAAGAGCCGCACCCCGTACTTCCTCGCGGCGGCGGGCGTCGTCCTGCTGATCGGGCTGGCGCTCGGCATCGTGTTCTGGCCGAGCGGGTCGGGCTCGCCGGCCGGTCCGGCGGGCGACGGCGGGCCGTCCACGCAGCAGAGCCAGAACGTCGTCCCGGAGAGCGAGGCGTCCGGCGGCGACCTCGACGCGCAGGCCAAGGCGGTCGACGCGCTGCTGGCCGAGATGGGCACGACCCGGTCCGACCTCGGCAGCGTGGTGGTCGGCGGCTGCGAGCGCAGCGGCGTGCAACGCGTCCTCGACGCGCGCCGCGGGCAGCTGGAGAAGGCCCGCGCCCTGGACGTGTCCGCGCTGGACAACGGCGCCCAGATGAAGGACGCGCTCGTCCGGGCGCTGGAGGCGTCCGCCGAGTCGAACCAGCGCTACCTCGACGTCGCGCCCGGCTGCCCGTCCGAAGGCGACGTCACGGACGTCAACCAGCGCGCCAGCGACGCCAAGAGCGAGTTCATCGGCTACTGGACGCCGATCGCCCAGCAGGCCGGGCTCCCCGCCCGCACCGCCGACGACATCTGATCCGTCGCTCCGAGGCGTCATTCGCCGCCCGCGGGCTGGGTGAGGAACGGCAGCCCGGCGGACGGGTCCTCGAACGGGGCGACGAAGCGCTCGCACCAGCTCAGGACGGGTTCCAGCCATTCGGTGACGCGCATCGTCCCGGCGACGTGGTCGATCTGTTCTTCCTCGTCGACGCCGATCGCGACGACGGACAGGTCCTGGTAGAAGCCCGCCTGGTCGTCGTCGCCGTAGAGCGCGGTGAGCGCGATCGGGCGGTTGCGTTCGAGCTCCATCGACAGCGGGTGGCGGCGCAGCGCGCGGAGGCGGTGGCCGAGCTTCGGGTCCGGCGGCTGTTTCAGGCCGGGAAGCTGGTAGTCGAGCGGCGGTGCCGGGGCGTGCTTGTCGGGGGCGTTCCCGCCGTAGGGGAACAGGCGGTCGAGCTCGTGCAGCCATCTGACCTGCGGCACGACCCAGGACGGTCCGGGCGCGGTGCCGGCCGCGCCGCCGCCGAGGAGCCGCCCGGCGACCTTCGCGACGGCGGCGGTCAGCTCCGCCGGCGGGTACGCGGTCCGCAGCGCCCGCGACCGCCGCGACACGGCACGCTCCAATACGGTCGCGAGCGCGCATTCGCGCAGCCTCGGGGTGAGCCGTGACCAGGCCCGTCCGAGCTCGGGCGGGACGGACGGCAGCGGACGGTTCACGACATGCGCGAGCACGAGCGTGTCGGCCCACAACCGCAGCCACGCCCAGTCGGCGTGCCCGGCGACGAGGTCGGCCTCCCGCAGCTCGTACAGGGTGCAGGCCCGTCCGGACCGGCACTCACAGCCGCACGCGGCCGAGCGGCGCCCGTCCACCGGGGGCGGCGGGCCCGGCAGCTCCGCCTCGCGGCCCTCGCCCAGCGGGACCCGGACCCGCAGCGGACGGTCCATCCCGTCGGCGAACACGGCGGCGACGCCGGGACGCAGCGACACGACCTCGCGGGACTGGTCGTCGTCCAGGTTCATCGCCGCGCCGACCTGGTGCCGGTCGTCGAAGGCGGGCAGCCGGTGCACGACCTTCAGCGCCGTGTTCTTGATGACGTCGGGGACGAGCTTGGTCGGGATCTGCTCGGCGACGATGATGCCCTCGCCGTACGCGCGGATCTCGGCGAGCATCCCGGCGAACAACTCCACGGCGTGCGAGCTGGTGCGCTCGGGGCCGCGGTTGCGCAGCAGCCGGTGCGCCTCCTCGATCACGATGACGTGCCGCAGCGCGGGGCCGTCCAGCCGGTCGCGGCGGCGTTCCCGCATGCGCAGATGTTCGACGATCCGGATGATGAGCGTTCCCATCAGGAACGCCTTGTCCTCGTCGTTCGCGACGTCCTCGATGGCGAGGACGATGTTGTCGCGGAGCATCCCGCCGATGTCGGCCGGGTGGCCGCCCTCGAAGAACCGTCCGGCCGAGCCGATGCGCAGGGAACGGAGCCGGACGTCCACGAAGCCCTGCACGTCCGCCATCAGCTCGCGGCCGTAGCCGACGTCCGAGATCACCTGGAGCGCGGCGTTCTGCAGCTGCTCCAGCGTCGGGACGGCCGGTTCGATGAGCGACCCCGGCACGCCCGCGCCCGTGACCACGTCCCAGCCGTTGTTCTCGTAGACGCGCTGGAGCGCCTGCGCCATGATCTGCGGGAACGGCTCCTCGGCGTCGAACGCGGCCTGGAACAGCGCGCGCACCATGTCGATGTGCGCCTGCACCGGGTAGCCGGGCTCGGGCGCGAGCGGGTTCACCGACAGCGGCACCGAGCCGGGGTCGGACGGGTTCACGACCGTGACCGGGCCGCCGAGGTCCTCGATGCGTCCCGCCATCGCCGCGTACTCCGACTTCGCCGGCTCGATCGCCAGCCACGGGATGCCCGCGCGGGTGAGCTGCTCCAGCAGATGCCGGACGGTCTGCGACTTGCCCGCGCCCGTGGCGCCCGTCACGAACACGTGCCGGTTGATCGTCGAGCGGGGGACGGTGAGCCGTCCGACCTGCCGGTCCTGGCCGTCCAGGATCGCGCCGAGTTCGATCCGCGCGTCCTGCGCCCGCGCGCCCTCCACGGGCGGCTGCCCGTCGGTCTCGGACGTGACGTCGAAGTACCCGGAGTCCAGCACCCGCAGTCCCGGGACCTCGCGGCGCGGCAGTCCCGCCAGTGCCGCGAGCGCGCCCGCGGTCGCGACGAACGGGAAGCGCTCGTCCGGCTCCACGACCGAACGCGCCGCGGCGGGCTCGGCGCCGGGCCGCAGCGTCCCGGCGAACGACCCGCCGCCCCGCCCCGACCGCAGCCGGTAGGGGTGGTGACCGAGTTCCATCGACCCGACCAGCACCGGCGCGATCTGCCCCAGCTCGGCCTGCGTCGCCGCCCCGGCCACGACCCTGACCCGCCACAGCCCCGCCTCGCGGAACGCGTCCAGCTCCGCGAGCCGCTGATCCGCACGCGCCACGGCCAGCCGGGCCTGCTCGTCCTCGCCGCGCCGCAGCATCCGCAGCTCGTGATGCAGCTCCCGCATCTCGGAGTCGATCAGCCGCTCGTCGCAGGGGTCGGCGACCACGAACCAGCCGAACGGCCGCTCCATCAGCGTGACCAGCGTGGACTCGAACAGCCCGGGACCGGCGTCGGCGCGGCCGACCTGCGGGGCGAGGCGGCCGGGGCAGCGCGCCCACGCCATCCGCTCGGCCTCCCGCAGCCACCCGTCGCCGATCGGCACGCCACGCGCGCCGCTCGGGAACAGCAGCCCGTCTCCCACCCCGCTGATCGGCCCCGCGTTGGTGATCAGCTCAAGCGGCGCTCCACCGCCCGCCGACAGCCACCCGACGACGAACGGCCGCCCGAGCCGCGCCGCCGACAACGCCGCGGGCAGCACGCTGACGAAATCCCACTCGGCCGACGCCTCCCGCTGCGGAGCCGGAATGGCCTGGATCCGGTACCACGGCCCCGGCAGGGCGAACTCGTCAGGCGGCACGTTCGAGACGTCGCGCGCGGACGCCCGCATCCCGAGCGGCGGGGCTCCCGGCGGCACGCCCGGCCCCCTTCTGTAGGGCGGCATTCCGGAAGGCGGCGAACCAGCGGGCGGCGTCACCCCAGCATCCTTTCCCCTCCCCCATCCCCGCGCCAGCGCATGGTCAGGAAGAGGATGGGGGGTCGGCCTTGTGCCGGCCGTTCGGTTTCAGCGGCGGGACGATCCGCACCGGGCGGGAGGCCGCGGCGCCGCGCGGGAGGGCGTGGCGGGCGCGGGACGGCTGGAGAAGGCGCGGGACGGGGACGTCCGGCGGCGCCGGTTCGGGGACCGGGGCGGAGGCTGGAGCGGGGGCCGGGGGCGGCGGCTCGGCGGGGGTGTCGTCGGGCACCTGGGCGTGTGTCTCCTGTTCGCGCAGGTACTCCTCGAACTCCATCGAATGGACCGTCGGCAGGGTGATGATGCCCGGGTTGGCGTCGACGAGGAGGACGCGGCGGCCCGTCGTCCCGGAATGGGTGAAGACCATCGCGGTCGGCGGGAGTTCCTGGAGTTGCGGCGGCTCGACCATCAGCTCCCGGAAGCGCTGCTTGCCGTTCTTGGTGTCGCGGTCGTCGCGGCGGCCGGCGACGGTACGGCCCCACCCCGTCGCCGAGTTGATGCCCTCCACGAGCGCGGAGTCGTCGGCGGCGGGGGCGGGCAGCGGCGACCAGACGGGGTCGGTGAGGCCGTCGCCGCGCGGGCGGGCGAACGCGACCGTGCTGGCGTAGCTCTCCCCCGCGACGTCGAGCAGCGTCTCCCCGGCGGAGTCGGTGATCTCGGCGACGAGGAGCGGCTGCCCGGCGCCGATGTGCTCGGCGGCGACGCGGGCGTCCTCCGGGTTGCCGAGCCGCATGAAGCCGACGGCGGCGTGCCCGCGGCGGCCGAGCCGCTCCCTGACGTGCCCCGGGATCGACCGGTACATCAGCACGAGCCCGGTCCCGGTGGCCTCGCAGGCGTCGATGAGGCGGTCGAGGACGTCGCCGCGCAGCTTCTCCGCGCCGCACAGGAACAGCGTGTGGTCCCAGCGGCCGCCGGGCGGCGCCTCCCTGATCCGGTGGGTGAGCGCGGTCGTGACGTACGTGCCGAGGATCCGGTTGGTGAGGACGCCCGCGCGCCTGTCCATCGACACGACGTGCAGGCGGGACGGCGGCAGCCGCACGGGTTCGGTGGCGAGCTTCTCCAGCTTGCGCAGCTGCGCCTCCAGCGCCCAGGCGCGGCGGACGACGATGCGGTCGGTGGCGTCGCGGCCGAACAGCGTCGCGATCCGCTCCAGCTGGTCGTCGGTGAGCAGGCCCTTGCGCAGGTCGTCGCGCGGGTCGCCGACCTGGGCGAGGACGCGCAGCGCCGCCGTGATCCGCGGGATCGTCGCGTCCGGGCCGAGGACGTCGATGATCCGCTCCAGGATCGAGTTGTCGAACGACAGGTCGCGGGTGCCGCGCTCCTCCTCGCCCGCGCTGACGACGAGGGACAGCACGTCGGCGAGCGCCTCCGGGTTCAGGCCGCGGGTGACGTCCATGCGGGGCAGGTCGTTGGGCAGCACCCACACGAGCGGGTCGTCACCGCGGTCGGCGGCGAGCCGCAGCAGGTCGTGCGCGACCGCGCCCTCGGACAGGTCGATCACGGTGAGCCTGGCCCCGACCGCAAGCCGGGCCGCGCCCATCGTCGTGACGGCCGCGGACCATCCGGCGAGGGTGCCGCCGACGACGTCCACCCGGTCGACGCCCGGCGGGACGGCGACCGGATACCACTCGCGCTGCCCCTCGTACGCCGACTGGCGGCTTTCCCACTCCGACCTGGCCTTCGCGTACGCCTTCTCGGCCGCGTCGAGCTCGCGTTCACGGACGGCCCGCTCCCGGGCCTCCAGGTCACGTTCGCGCGCGATCCGCTCCCGGACGGACCGCTCGTCCCGCCACAGCGCCCCGCCGGTGATGCCCAGGATGATCGCGAAGGCGAGCAGCGCGACGGCGGCGAACGTCCACGGGATCACGCCGACGGCGCCGCACAGCAGGAACAGGACGACGCCGACGAGCGCCCCGCCGAACGCGATCCGCAGCGGGCTCGCCGCCATGTGCTCGCCCGGACGACGTGCCGGAGCCGGCGCGGGCGCCCGTTCGGGCCGTTCGGGACGCCCCGGAGGCGGCCCCGGGTCCGGGTGCACCTGCGCGTAGCGCCAGCCCACGTAGACGCGGTCGGGCTGTGTGAGCCGCGCCGTAGCGGGCTCGCTCGCCATCTCCGTCACGTCGTGAGACCCCTGGAGTCGCGGGAATGATTGGAACGCCTGGGGGTGGCCGGGTTGATTTCCTACGTCTGACTACACAGCACAGGGTAAAGAGCTTGCCGCGTCCGTGCGTCTCATTCAATGGAACAGGCCCCCAGATGCCCGACTCCCCGCGCCAATTCGGTCACCGCGCCAACCTGCGGGAAAGATCGGACACCGCCGTCGAAGCCCATGGCCACATCCGGCCACTATCGGTCAGCCGGCGGGCGCCGTCTTCACCGGGAGGAAGTCGTCCAGCTCCATCGTCGGGTGCGGGTACTTCCACTCGACGCTGTCGAACGGGACGTACATGCCCTCCGGGGTGTCGGCCAGGAAGTAGTTCCCGTTCCACTGGTTCGGGTTCGTGACGGGCGAGCCCTCCGGGTACCGGGCGCCGAGGGGCTCGTACTTCACGCCGACGCCGAACATCGCGTACACGGCGGCGTCGACGAAGTTGAAGTACCCGATCTCGCCGCGCAGGTGGGTGTCCTGGAGCGCGACGCCGTGGATCCGGTCGCGGGCGAAGTACAGCGAGCTGAGGTCCTTGACCACCTGGTTGAAGTCGTGCGCCCCGTCGTGGTGGACCAGCGCCCGCGTCCCCGGCTCGGCGCACAGCACGTTCGCCACATAGGTCGGCAGGTCGCCGCGGAACATGCGGACCCGCGCCATGGCGCGCGGGAAGATGCGGCGCACCCGCTCGTAGGCGAACCGCAGATACACCGGGTTGACGTCCACGAGGTCGAGTTCGAGGCCCATCGGCTCGACGCACCCGGCGAGGACCGCGCCGGAACCGCCCATGAAGACGCCGACGTCGACGAGCCTGGTCAGTGAGCCGTGCTCGCGTTCCACACAGCCGAACACGTCGAAATAGTGCTGCGCGCTGCACTGGTCCTCGTAGGCGAGGTCGACACCCGTCGAGCGGGTCGCGATGCGGTCGAAGACGGCGTTCCTGCCCTTGAAGGCCGTCAGGTCGGCGTGGTGCCCGCTGAGGATCGTGATGCCGAGGACGTCGTGCAGGTTCTCGACGTCCTCCAGGGCGGGGTCGGGCTCAAGGAACGTCCCCCAGTCCGCCTCGTGCATCGCAACGGTCGTGATGTAGTCCGTCATTCGCGGATACCTCTCTTGCGGGGGTTCTTCCGGACGCGGGCGGAGAGCACCCGGCCCAGCTGCGACACGGCCTCGCCGAGCTCCGGTTCGGTCGGGGGCGGCGGAGCGGACGCCTCCCGCAGCCGCTGGAGCTCCCGCTGCCCGGTCGCGGTCTCGGCCCTGGCGCGGTCGAGCTCGGACCGCAGGTCCGCGATCTCCCGCTGCTGGGCGGTGACGGTCTCGGCCAGGCGGTTCGCGTCGTCGGTCCGGGCCGCCGCCTCGTACTGCAACTGCAGGACGCGGGTGTAGAGCGCGATCCGGTTGTTCTCCATGGCCGCGAGCAGGGTCGAGGACGTCAGCGGCCGCAGCGCGTCGAAGATCTCCGCCGCGCCGGGCGCGTCCGTCCGGGTCAGGACGCCGAACCCGAACACGGCGGGGACGATCTCGAACCGCCATCCGTCGCCGGCCTCGTCCAGCGCGTCCTCGACCGCCGTGAGGACGCCGTTGCGCGGCCCGCCCGCGTGCTCGGCCACCGCGTACGCGCCGTCGCCGACGAAACCGGCGGGCGTGATGGCGTCGTGCCAGACGGTCGGCCCGTCCTTCGTCGCCGGGTGCGTGTCCTCGGGCGCGACGGGCGACGGCTGGTAGTAGAAGTCGCGGCGGCCGCACGGCCACAGCACGTCGTGCAGGACGATCACCGCGCCGGGCGCGTTCTTCATGAGCCAGGCGAGTTCCGCGCGGACGACCGCGTAGTTGTGGTCGCCGTCGAGGACGTACAGGTCGGCCACCGGCAGTTCGCCGAGCACGGCCGGGGACAGGCCCTCCACGAGATTCAGCCTCGGGTCGTCGGCCAGGACGGCGCGCAGCTCGTCGGCCGGCGCGGGCTCGACGCAGTGCACGGCCGCGCCGAGATCGGCGTACAGCGAGCTGACCTGCCCGGACTCCACACCGACCTCGACCACCGTGGCGATCTCGCGATGCGCGAAGATCGTCTCGAACAGGTCCCGGAACGCCGACATCGAGTGCAGCAGCAGCGGCTGCTCGCGGGCGGCGCGCGCCTGCGCGTGCGGGTCCTCGCGGGACCCGGTCACCACCTGGCGCCCTGAACCGGACGCGGGGGCGGACTCATCCTGTGTCACCGAGCTTCCTCCTGGCCACTCGTCCGGCGCCGGCCGCGACGCCCTTGACGCCGGCCGTCCGGTACTCCTCACGGAGCCTTTCGGTGAGGCGCGCGGCCCGCGCGGACCGTTCGGCCCTGCGGTCCACCGGCATCCGCGGCGCCATGCCTGTCATGGACTGCGGGAGCATCGCGAACGCGACGGTGATCTGCGCGGAGGAGACGGCGGGCACCCCGGCGCGGCGGGCGAGCGGCAGCCACACCGCCGCGTACGAGGTGTCGAACTCCATCAGGTTGCCGCCGAGGTAGCGGCAGTCGGCGTAGTGGAGGCCGACGAAGTCCTCGGGACGGTCCCAGCGCAGCACCTGCTCGCGGCGGCGCCCGCCGGAGATGACGACGGCCTCGATCCAGTCGACCCGCACGATCGCGGGACGGCCGGGGATCGCCAGCGAGATGTCGACGGTGTCGTGGTGCTCGAACGCGATCCGGGCGAACGACAGGCCGTTGTGGTTGATCCTGACCCGGCGGCGGATGGGGTCGTGCCACCGGTCGTCCGCCGTCCGGTAGCGCAGCCGCGTCTCGTACGGCTCGCCGCCCGGGTCGAACGCCTCCGGGTCGATCGCGCCGTCGGCGACGGCCCGCGCCATGGCGCCGAGCCCGGTGTCGGACGCGGCGATCAGCGCGGGCCAGAACGAGTCGCGCATGTGCAGGTCGTCGAGGTCGCCGGGCGACAGGTACGGGACGGCGGGCTTCAGGTCGGCGGGCAGCAGGGTCGTGACGAGGGTGGAGCCGAAGTTGTCCTCGTGGGTCCAGTTGCCGAAGACGGCTGCCTCGTCGGCGGTCGGCGACCGGACCGCGCTGACGAGGATCCTCGCCAGCCGGTCCCGGACGGGTCCCGGACGGGTCAGGTCGGGCCAGTCGCCGCCGGCCGCGGTGACGTACCTGTTCCACAGGTGCTGGAACGCCAGGACGCCGTCCTGCACCGTCCGGCGCTCGGCGTTCTGCGTCGGCGCGTCGGAGGTCTCCCCGAGGACCGGCTCGCCGTCCTCGGTGAAGCCGAGCAGCGACCCGCACAGCGCGCTGACGCACTGCTCCACGATCTCGGGACTGCGGGTGACGGTCGCGGCGACGCGCTCCGGGTGCCCCGCCTGCGCGAGGTACCCCTCGGCGCGGAGCCCGGCCAGGTACACCCGCTCGGCCCGGATGCCGGTCGCCAGGTACAGCCCGGACACCCGGACGCCGATGCGCGCGATCTCCAGCGCCTTGGCGAGCTGGAGCTGGATCGTGCCGCCCCAGCCGAGGTCGACGAGGGTCAACTCGCCGCCGTCCCCGCCCGGGGTGGCCGTGTCGTCGAGCGCGCCGGCCTTCCGCAGCGACCTGATCATGCGTTCGCGGGCGGTGGTGACCGTCACGGCGAGCCGGTTGCACAGGTGCGGTGTCTCGGTCAGCGCGCGGGCCACGCGGTCGGCGATGTCGCCGTTGTCGATGACGGTCTCCAGCTCGGCCGCGAGGCTCGGCACGTCGCCCGGCTGAAGCTCCAGGACCTCCAGCGCCTGCCGGACGGTCAGCCGGTACCCGGTCCGGATGAACGCGTGCACCGCGTCGGTGTCGTGCGGGTCGAGACCGGCCAGCGACGTCACGAACCGCGACAGCCAGACGGGCCGCGCCTCGACGTCCCAGCCGCGCGCCCGCGCCGCCTCGTTGATGAGCCGGGACAGCAGCTCGCCCTCGCGCATCGAGCACCACAGCCGCCTGGTCCCCGTCTCGTGCGCCCGGCCGGCGGCCCACTCCGCGAAGCCGGTCAGCACCGGGCCGAGGACGCCCGCGCCGTACCGCCATGCCACGTCGAGCGCGGAGGTGGTGAACGGCACGTCCGAGTGGACGGCCTTGGCGCGCAGGCTGGTCAGGCCGAAGTCGCCGTGCCGGTCGTCCAGGTCGGGGGCGTGGTCGCCGAACGGCTTGACGGGCTCGCGCTCACGCTTCAGCACGTCCAGGAACGGCTCGTCGAACCGGCGGTAGTGGACCGTGCGGACGCCCAGCTCGGACGGCACCTCATGGTCGGCGACCTCGTGGTCGCCGACGTGCACGATCTGCTCCGGGCTGCGGCCCAGGTCGCGCAGCACGATCTCCCACAGGCCGCTCGCCTTGGCGGTGCCGTGCCGGTTCGACCGGAAGATCCGCACGTCCTCCATCGGCCCGAGCTCCGGGCGGTCGAGCAGGAGCGCGAGCTGGTCCTCGGTGAAGTAGGTGTCGGAGACGAGGACGACCTGGAGGTCCTGCTTGCGGGCGGCGCGCACGAGCGCGGCGACGTCGAGGTCGACGACGGTCAGCTCGCGTTCGAGCCGCAGCTCCGCCTCGACGAGCTGCTCCAGCGGCGGCGGCGCGGCCCGCGTCCCGGAGCCGAACACGCCGTCCGGCATGGCCCGCCAGACGTCGAACAGCGAGACCTCGGTGCCGAGGGCGTCGCGGCCGCGGCGGGCGGCGTCCTCGGCGGCGATCCGGGTCCGGCGGAACGTCGCGTCGGTCATCCACGGCGGGCAGAGCCCCGCGTCCCGCAGCCGGGAGCCGAGCAGCGCGAACGCGTCCGCCGGGCGGGGGACGCGCCGCCATAGCACCGTGTCGAAGATGTCGAGGGACAGCACGGAGCACGCCCGGTCGGCGATGATGCGGTGGACGTCCTCCAGCAACGGGCTCCCGGATTCCTGCTTGCTCAACGCCGCACCTCTCCCCTGGTTCCGCACCGGCCCGCGCGGCCGGCCCGGGCCGCGATCCGGCACACCCTATCCACCGGTTTCTCCGCGTGTCCGCCCCGTCGCGACACCCGGCCCCGGCCCGGCGGCGGGCCCGGCGGCGGGGCCGGTCATGACCGCGGCGGCGCGGGCCGCGCGGTCCTCGCGCACGAGCCGCCCGGCCTCCTCCGTCGGCCCGTCGAAGATCACCTTGCCCTGGCGCATCGTGACGCCGCGCTCGCACAGCCCGACCAGCATCCGGATGTCGTGCGCGACGATGACCATCGTGCGGCCCTCGCCGCGCAGCTCCCTGATGCGGTCGAGGCACTTCTCCCGGAACGGCGGGTCGCCGACCGCGAGCACCTCGTCGATCAGGAACACGTCCGGCTCGGTGTGCGCGGCGATCGAGAACGCCAGCCGCATGAACATGCCGGACGAGTAGAACTTCACCTGGTCGTCCAGGAAGCGCTCGACGCCGGAGAACTCCGCGATCGTGTCGAACTTGCGGGTGATCTCCGCCTGGGACATGCCGAGGATCGCGCCGTTGAGGAAGACGTTCTCGCGCCCGGTCAGCTCCGGGTGCAGCCCGGCGCCCACGTCGATCAGCCCGGCGACGCGGCCCCGGACGAGCACCGACCCCTCGTCCGGCCGCATGACCCCGGAGATCAGCTTGAGCAGCGTGCTCTTGCCCGACCCGTTCAGGCCCATCAGCGCGACGGTCTCGCCCTGCCCGATCGTGAGGCTCACCTCGTCCAGGGCGCGGAACCGGTCCGACAGGCTCTGCCCGCGGAGCGCGCGGACGCTCATCTCCTTGATCGAACGCGCGTGCCGCAGCGTGAAGTTCTTCGTGACGCGGTCGATGACGATCGAGGGGATCAACGGCTACAGCTCCTGCGCGAAACGCTTCTGCATGCGGGCGAACGCCGCGTGCCCGGCGGCGAACACCAGCGCGCTGACGGCCAGGGAGATGCCCGCGCGGGCGTACAGGTCGGGCGGGAACGCGAAGTCGCCGCCGGTCCCGGGGTACCAGAAGGCCCGCTGGAACAGGGACACGGCGCTGACGAGCGGGTTGGCGAGGTACACGTCCAGGACCCAGGCGGGCGCGTGCTCCCTGACATGCGTCCAGGGGTAGATCATCGGCGCCGACCAGGTGATGACGATCATGAGGATGTCCACGACCTGCTCCAGGTCGCGGAAGAACACGTTGACGGCCGCGCACAGCAGCCCCAGCCCGAGCCCGAGCACGGCGATGATCGCGAACCCGAGCACGGCCGCGGCGAGGCCCCCTGGCGACGGCCGCCACCCGGCCACGACCGACGCGCCGAGCAGGATCGTCAGGCCCGGGACGAAATGCACCAGCGACACCAGCGCCGACGCCGTCGGGAACAGCTCCCGCGGCAGGAACACCTTCTGGACGAGCGCGGCGTTGCCGGTCACCGAGCGGGTCGTGGAGTGCAGCGTCTCGGTGAACAGGTTGACCAGCACCATCCCGGAGAACAGGTAGACCGGGAAGTGCTCGACCTGGCGGTCCATGCCGAGGAAGACGCCGATGACGTAGAAGTAGACGGCGAAGTGCACGGCCGGCCGCACGTACGACCAGCCGAGGCCCAGCAGCGACCCCTTGTAGCGGGCGCGCAACTCCCGGCGCACCAACAGCCGCAGCAGATACTTGCTGCGGAAAGTCTGCCGCAGGCCGCCGTCGCCTCCGGGAGGCCGGAGCCCCTCGTCCGCGCGGATCGGCGTGGCCGTCATTACTCCCCGCCCCCGGCGTCCTCCGGCGGAGACGCGTCGAACGTCGCGCGCCACGCCTCCGGTGAGGCGAGCTCCGCCATGGCCGCCCGGTACCGGCGGCTCAGCTCGGGCCACTCCCGGCCGAGCCGCGCGTGCAGCATCGACGTCCGCTTCAGCAGCGCCCTGAACCGCTCGGGGTCGCGCTGGTACCAGGCGACCTTCGTGCCGTCGGCGGACGAGACCAGCGCGCTGTCGAGCTGCGACAGCAGGCTCCAGTGCCGGTCGATGCCCGGCACCACCGCCTGCGGATTGCCGAGCGCCGACGCGTCCACGGGACGGAGCTGCCGCACGGTGCCGAGCATCGCGGTCGCCAGCACGTTCACCGTTCCCTTCGGGGGCTTGAAGGTGCGTCCCCGCTTCGGTGGCTTGGTCATCCGGACCTGCGGGAACTCCTCGTGGCTGATGCGGTTCTGCGCGTCGGGGAAGGCCGCCCTGAACGCCAGGATCTCCGGGAGCTTCGTGGCGATCCCGGCGTGCATGTGCTCCGGGCCGGTCAGCACGTCCTCGATCGCCGCGAGCATCAGCTCGGCGGTGGAGTACTGCATGGCCAGGGCGTGCTTCACCGAGATGATGAAACTCTCCTTGGGCAGGTTGCCGCCCCGCTCGTACGGGGAGTGCAGCAGCGCCGTGACCAGCCGGTTGCGCTCGTGGAAGTACGCCTGCCAGTCGGTGCTGTCGTCCTTGTCCTGCCAGGGGACGTGCCAGGCGGCCATCCCCGGAAGGGACACGGTCGGGAAGCCCGCCTCGCCCGCGCGGACGCAGTACTCGGCGTCGTCCCACTTGATGAACATCGGCATCGACAGGCCGACCTTGCGGACCACGTCGACGGGGACGAGGCACATCCACCAGCCGTTGTAGTCGACGTCCACGCGCCGGTGCAGCCACTTCGTCTCCCGCAGGCTCCCCGAGCTCTTCTTCGCCCGCGACTTCGCGGCGGAGACGGGGACCGGGATCGGGCTCGGCGGGACGGCGAAGTCGTGCTCCCGCTTGGTGTGCGGGGCCTCCTCCCACCACCAGCGGTACCGTCCGATGGTCTCGCCGAAGGCGTGCAGCTGCGAGCGGGCGAACAGGTTGAACATGTGCCCGCCGACGATGGTCGGCGTGCGGGCGAAGTCGGCGAACGCGACCGCGCGCAGGACGCCCTCGGTCTCGGTGACGACGTCGTCGTCGAGAAGCAGGACGTAGTCGCTCTTCCCGGCCCTGACCGTCTCGTCCATCGCCCGGGAGAAGCCGCCCGACCCGCCGAGGTTGCCCTGCTCGATCACGCGGAGCCGCGGGCCGAGCGCCTTCGCCGCCCGCGCGAAGTTCCCGTCGTCGCGGACCCGCCGGGTGCCCTGGTCGACGACGTAGATCTCGTCGACGACGTCGAGGACCTCCGGTGCCCGGCCGAGCGCCAGGAGCTGGTCGACGCAGAAGTCCGGCCGGTCGAACGTCGTGATGCCCAGGCTCACCCGCCCCTGCCGGACGGGCCCTGACGCGCCCGCGTCGGCGCACCAGTCGGCCCGCTCAAGGACGGCCTCGTCCTCCCCGGCGAGGACGTCCATCCAGTACCAGCCGCCGTCGATGAACGGGCGCAGCGTCAGCCGGACGGTCTCCTCACGGGAGCCGGCGGAGTCGAACCGGACGGAGCCGACGCGCTGGATGTGGCCCTTCGCGCTGGACCGGTAGACGATCACGGTGGCCTGGCCGCGCAGCCGGACCCGCAGGACGACCTCGTCGACCGTCGTCCAGCGCCGCCAGTAGCTCGCCGGGAACGCGTTGAAGTAGGTCGCGAACGACACCCGCCGGCCCACCGGCACGACCACGCTGCGCCGGCCGACGTTCTCGGCGGGGCCCGAGTGCAGTCCGGCCTCGACGGCCGCCTCGGCGGCGAACGCCTCCGCGCCCCGGGCGATCTCGCCCTCGACATAGAGCTTGAGGACGTCCAGGTCGCGGTCGACGGGCACCACGACCCGCTGCAGGACGCGCAGCCCGTCCGTGACTCCCGTGTCGGCGCTCTCGCCTTTGTCGGCGGGTCCGCTCACTCGTCCACACCTCCGTTTTCCATCTGGGGGGACGACCCCCCAGACCCCCCGGCGACTTCATTGGTTAGACGCGAACCCCCGCCGAAATGGGGACGCAGCTTGTTGTCGACCATCGCGAGCGCGCTCGCGATGGCCATGTGCATGTCGAGGTACTTGTAGGTGCCGAGCCGCCCGCCGAACAGGACGCCGTCCTCGCGCGCGGCCAGCTCCCGGTAGGCGAGCAGGCGGGCGCGGTCGGCGGCGGTGTTGACGGGGTAGTACGGCTCGTCGCCGCGCACGGCGGCACGCGAGAACTCGCGCATGATGACCGTCCTGTCGGACGGGTAGCCGGTCCGCTCGGGATGGAAGTGGCGGAACTCGTGGATCCGCGTGTACGGGACGTCCTCGTCGGCGTAGTTCATGACCGGTGTGCCCTGGAAGTCGCCGGTCGGCTTGACCTCCATCTCGAAGTCCAGGGTGCGCCAGCCGAGCTCGCCCTCCGCGTAGTCGAAGTAGCGGTCCAGCGGCCCGGTGTAGACGACGGGCACGTTGCCGACGGCGTCGTCGCGCAGGTCGAGGAAGTCGGTGTTCAGCCTGACCTCGATGTTCGGATGGTCGGCCATCCGCTCCAGCCACGCGGTGTAGCCGTCGGCCGGGAGCCCCTCATGGGTGTCGTCGAAGTACCGGTTGTCGAAGGTGTACCGCACCGGCAGCCGGGTGATGATCTCGGCGGGCAGGTCCCGCGGGTCGGTCTGCCACTGCTTGGCGGTGTAGCCGCGGATGAACGCCTCGTACAGCGGGCGTCCGATCAGCGAGATCGCCTTCTCCTCCAGGTTGGCCGGGCCGGTCACCTCGGCGGCTTGCCCGGCGATCAGCGCCCGCGCCTCGTCCGGGGTGAAGACACGGCCGAAGTACTCGCAGATCGTGCCGAGGTTGATCGGCATCGGGTAGACGCGGCCCTTGAACGTGGAGTACACGCGGTGCCGGTAGCCGGTGAAGGCGGTGAACCTGTTCGCGTACTCCCAGACCCGCTCGTTGGACGTGTGGAAAAGGTGCGCGCCGTAGCGATGGACCTCGATGCCCGTCTCCGGCTCGGTCTCGCTGTAGGCGTTCCCGCCGATGTGGTCGCGCCGGTCGACCACCAGCACGCGCAGGCCGAGCCCGGCCGCGCACCGTTCGGCGACCGTGAGCCCGAAGAAACCGGAACCGGCCACCACGAGATCAACATTCACTGGACGGAGTCCATCCCGTGCGGGGGGAGCGGAGGACCTGGCCGCGCCCACGGCGCCGGCCGGTCCTTATGTACCGAATGCAGCTAAGATACCCGGGGTTTGATCGATACCGGCGCAGGAATCCAGGGATCGCGGTGGCCCCATCCACTTCCGGCAGTGCGGCGCGCGGCGCTCGCCCGGTGGTCTTCCTGCACATCGGGGCCGCCAAGAGCGGGACGACGTTCCTCCAGAACGTGCTGTGGCACAACCGCGACCGGCTGCGCGAGCACGGCGTCCTCTACCCCGGGACGGACTTCTCCGCCCACGTCAGGGCGGCGTTCGACCTGCGCGGGACGTTCTTCCCCGGCGAGTCCGACCCGTGGACGCGCGGGGGGTGGCGGGCGCTGGTGGACGAGGCCCGCGCCTGGCCCGGGACCGTGATCGTCTCGCAGGAGCTGTTCGCGCCCGCCGGGCCGGCGGACGTCCGGCGGGCCATGGCCGACCTCGACTTCGCCGACGTTCACCTGATCTTCACCGCGCGGGACCTCGGCCGGCAGATCCCCGCGCACTGGCAGGAGGACGTCAAGAACCGGTTCACCACGTCGTTCGGCGAGTTCGTCGCGGCGCTGCGGCGGCGGAACTGGCGCACGTTCGAGAGCGCCCGGCTGTTCTGGGGCCTCCAGGACCCGGTCGCGGTCCTGCGGCGCTGGGGCGCGGGCCTGCCGCCGGAACGGGTCCACGTCGTCACGCTGCCCCGTCCCGGCGCCCCGCGCGATCTCCTCTGGCGGCGTTTCTGCACCGCCACCGGTCTCGTCCCGGACGACTACGACCTGTCGACGACGTTCGCGAACCCTTCGCTCGGGCTGCCCGAGACGCAGTTCCTCCGCCGGCTCAACGAGGCGCTCGGCGACCGGATCGGCTGGCACGCCTACAACGACGACGTCAAGCTCTACCTCGCCCAGCAGGTGCTCGCCGGGCGGCCGTCGCCGCTGCGGATCGAGCTGCCCGCCGAGCACGTCCCGTGGGTGACCGAACGGGCCGTCGAGATGGCGGAGGGGCTGCGCGCCGCCCGCTACCACGTGGTGGGCGACCTGTACGAGCTGATGCCCATGGCCGCGTCCGGCCCCGCCCGGGGGACCGGGCCCGCGTGGCCGCCAGACGAGCCGCGCTGGGCGGAGATCGCGGACGTCGGCGTCGACGCCGTCTCCGCGCTGCTGCTCCAGGTCCTGGAGAGAGGGGACCGCGCGGGCGCCGTGCCCGGGGCGCGGGAACCGGTCCGCGACCAGCTCGACCTGCTGCGCGGGGACGCCGCCGACCTGGCGGAGTTCACCGGCCGGCTCGCGCACGACGCGTCGCCCCTCGTCCAGCGGGCGGTGCGAAGCGCGAGCGACCGGTACCCGGCGGCGCGGCGGCTGCGCGGCGCGTACAAGAGGATCCAGGCCAGGACGGGACGGTCCGACACCGACACGGGGACGAGGTGACCACGCGCATGGACGGCGAGAAGACCGTCTACCTGCACATCGGAGCGCCCACGGCGGAGACCGCCTTCCTGCACAAGGCCCTGTGGGACAACCGGCGGCGCCTCGCCGACGCGGGTGTCTGCTACCCGGTCGCCGGTCCGCAGGAGCATTTCGCCGCCGTCATGGACCTGCGGGAGATGAGCTGGGGCGGACGGCGCGAACCGGGCTGGGACGGCGCGTGGGCCAGGACGGCCCAGCGTGCCCGCGACTGGGACGGCCCCACCGTCGTCTTCTCGCAGGGCCTGCTGGGCGGGGCCACCGAGGAGCAGGCGAAGCGGGCCGTGGCGGCGCTGGAACCGGCCGACGTGCACGTCGTGTACGCCACCCGCGACCTCGGCTGGCAGTTGATCCTCGACTGGCAGGAGCAGATCCGGCACGCCCACACGATCACGTTCGAGCGGTTCGTGGACGACCTCGTCGCGCGCGGCATCGACGCCCCCGAGCCGTACGGCGAGATGTTCTGGGGGCTGCACGACCCGGTGCGGGTGCTCGGGACCTGGGAGTCCGCCGGCGTCCCGAAGGACCGCGTGCACGTGCTCACGCTGCCCGCGCCGGGCGGTGGGCCGGACGGCGGCCGGAGCCCGCTGTGGGACCGCTTCCGCGCCCTGGTCGGCGCCGGCGCCGAGGCGTGCGACGTCGCGGGAATCCCCGCCGACGAGCCGCTGTCGGCGGTCGAGGCGGAGCTGCTGCGGCGGCTGAACGAGCGGATCGGACCGGCGCTGGGCGGCGACTACGAGCGCGTCGTCCGCGAGTACCTCATCGGCGGCGGCGGCCTCACCGGGGGCACCGGCCCGAAGGGGCGTTCTTCGGTGGGGGGACGACCCCCCACACCCCCCGGAACGGACCGTTGGCGGATGGGCCTGCCCGCGCGGCACGCGGACTGGGCGGCGAAGCGCACCCGGGAGATCGCCGACCGTCTGCGCGACGCCGGCTACGACGTGCGCGGTGACCTCGGCGAGCTGACGACGTCCCGCGATCCCGGTCCCGGCATGCTGCCCGGCGACGTCCCGGACGAGCTGATCGCGACCGCGTCCGTCGGGGTCGCGGCGCACCTGCTGGAAGAGCTGACGCTCGCGCACGAGCGCATCGGGCTCGCGCATCTGCAGAGCGAGATGGCCGACGTCCGGGACAACCTGCGGCGGCTTCTGGAGGCGGCCGCGTCCCCGTCGCCGCCGCTACAGCGCGCCGCCCGGCGCGCCACGGGCAGGCGGAACCCGTGAACCCCGGCCAGGAGACCGCGGAAGGCGCGTCCGTCACGGCGATCGTCGTCACCTACAACCGGCGTGAGCTCCTGGCCGAGGCGCTCACCGCGCTCGGCGCGCAGACCCGCGTCCCCGACCGGATCATCGTCGTGGACAACGACTCCGCCGACGGCACCGCGGAGATGGTCGCCGCCCGGTTCCCGGACGCCGACCTGCTGGCCCTGCCAAGGAACGTGGGCGGCGCGGGCGGGTTCAGCGCGGGCATCGCCCGTGCGCTGGACGGCGGCGCCCGCCTCCTCTGGCTGCTGGACGACGACACCGTCCCCGAACCCGGGGCCCTCCAAGCCCTGCTCGCCGCGCGGCGGCGCGCCTCGACCGGCGAGGAAGGGCCGCCCGCGCTGGTCGCGAGCCGCGTCGTGTGGACCGACGGCCGCGACCATCCGATGAACACGCCGCGTCCGAAGCCCAGGCCGGCGGCGGCCGAGTCGCGGATCGCGCGCGCCGCGGGCTGCGTGCCGATCCGCTCCGCCTCCTTCGTGTCCGTGCTGGTGGACGCGGACGGCGTCCGCGAACGCGGGCTCCCCGTCGCCGACTACTTCCTCTGGAACGACGACTTCGAGTTCACGACCCGGCTGCTGCGCGGCCGCCGCGGCCTGCTCTGCCCGGACAGCGTCGCGGTGCACAAGACCAGGGAGTTCGGCGGGACCGACGCCGACCCCGGGGACCGCTTCTTCTACGAGGTCCGCAACAAGATCTGGCTGTTCACGGGGAGCCGTGGGCTGGCGCCGGCGGAACGCGTCCTGTACGCGGGGTCCACCCTGCGGCGCTGGGTCCGTACGTTCGCCCGCTCCTCGGACCGGACGACGCTGCGCCGTGCCGCGCTCCGCGGGGTCAGGGCGGGTGTGTCCGGACGGCCGAGGCCGACGGCGGCGCTCCTGCGCGAGATCGGCGTCGAGGCCCCGTCCGGCGACGGGCGCCGGCGGCGGACGGGCGCCTACCGCAGATCGAGGTAGTCGATCTGCCCCTGCCCGGCCAGCCTGCGCAGGCTGAGGGTGTTCCATCCGGCGACGAGGCCGGCCTTCGCCGCGACCGACGCCCATCCGCCCCCCGTCGTGGCGGGCAGCCGGACCGACGTCGCGGCCTGCCCGTTCACCGCCAGTTCCAGGCCGGCGTCGAAGCCGGTCCCGTTGGCGTACCGCGCGGTGATCGAGTACTGCCCGGCGGCGGGCGCGAACACGGGCACGTCCACACGGCACCCGTCATGGGTGAACGGGCCGATCGCCCGGCCGCCCGACGCGTTCGGCAGCACCGGCGCCGGCACGCAGCCGTTCAGCCGCGCGCGCTCCGCCTCGTACCGGACGGGGACGCCGCGGACGGCGGGACGCGCCCCGTCCCAGCCGAGCCGGGCGACGTACATGCCCCGCGTCACCCTCGAACCGCCGTGGTAGTCGCGGATGCCGTGGAAGACGAGGTAGTCGCCGCCTTCGTCGGCGAGGACGTCCGCGCTGCCCGGCCCGACGACCCTGCGCCCGTACCCGCCGGTCGACTGGAGCGGCCACGCCGCCTTCTGGTACGGGCCCCCGATCGACGACGCCACCGCGTAGCGGGTCTGGTAGTTGGGCTTGAAGTACCAGCCGGACGCGTAGAGCAGCACGTACTTGCCGCCCCGCTTGACCAGGTCGGGCGCCTCGACGAGCACCGGCTCGTCCGCCCGCCTTCCCATGATCTGCCTGGCCGGACCGGCCGGGGCCAGCCCGTCCGGCGACAGCCTGACCAGGTAGATCGCCGCCGTCTTGCGGGCGTCGCTCTTGTAGAGCAGGTAGCGGGAGCCGTCGTCCTCGATGAAGGAAGCCGGGTCGATGGCGCCGCCGAGGTTCAGCGGGCACGCCAGCGGCGCGCCCTCGCGCGGGACGAACGGACCGGCCGGCGACGGCGACGTCGCGACACCGACGCACTGCTCGTCGCCGCCCTTGCGGCGCGCCGAGAAGTACAGCAGGTACGAGCCGGACCCGGCACGCGGCGGGACGACCTCGGGCGCCCAGGTCCGTCCCGGCGTCGCCCACGCCGGGAGCCGGGCGAGGCCGTCGCCGGGCGACACCTTCCACGGCCCGGCCGGGGACGGCGCCGTCGCGACCGGCATCGCCGCGGCCGAGTTGTTGGTGCCGTACGCGAAGTACCGGCCCGCCGCCTTGATCACGGTCGGGTCGGCGAACGAGCCGTCGATCACCGGCTTGACGGGCGAGTAGCCCGGCGGGTCGATCGGCGCCGGGGACCCGGCCGGGCTCGGCAGCGGCGGCCCGCCGCCGTTCGGCCGCGTCGTCGCCGGGCCCGGCGAGGACTGCGCCCCGGCCCCGCCGGACGCCGGGCCCCACGAGACCGACAGCGCGACGACCAGCGCCACCAGCACGCTGATCGCGGCGCCGGCGAGCAGCGGCAGCACCGGCGCGAGCGCCCGCGGATCCCCGCCCGTCCTCCTCATAGCTCCCGAATCATGCCAACAACCTGGACCGGACCGCGAACCACGACGACACAGGGGAACGGCACGGGGAAACGTCCCACATGCGCGAAACGTCCCCGCGCTCGTTACGCTTGATCAGCACCCGTATCCCGAAGGAGAGACGGACGTTGATCCGACATCGGCGGCTCGCGGCCGTGTTCTGCCTGGTCGCCGCGCTCGGTCTCGGCGGCTGCAGCGGGATCGGGCCGCCGGGCGAGCGGGCCGGGCCGGACAAGAGCACGTCGGCCAAGGCGAAGAAGCCGAACATCGTGTTCGTCCTCACCGACGACCTCTCCTGGAACCTCGTCGCGCACATGCCCCAGGTACGCGGCATGCAGCGGGAGGGGCTCACCTTCGAGGACTTCCTCATGGCGGACTCGCTGTGCTGCACCTCCCGGGCGACGATCTTCACCGGGAAGTACCCGCACAACACCGGGGTGCGGACCAACTTCCCGCCCGACGGCGGCCACGCGGTGTTCAAGGCGAAGGGCGGCGAGCAGGCGTCGTTCGCGCCGCCCCTGCAGAAGGCCGGATACCGCACCGCGCTGCTCGGCAAGTACATGAACGAGTACAGGCCGATGGACACGCAGGGCGGGACGCGTCCGTACGTCCCGCCCGGCTGGAGCGAGTGGTACGTCACAGGCAACGGCTACCCCGAATACAACTACAACATGAACGAGAACGGCCGGCTCGTCCATTACGGCAGCAGGCCGCAGGACTATCTGACCGACGTCCTGGCGAGCAAGGGGCTCGACTTCATCAAGAGGGCCCACGGGTCGTCGCAGCCGTTCTTCATGGAGATCTCGACGTTCGCGCCGCACGGGCCGTTCGTCCCGGCGCCGCGGCACGTCGGCAAGTTCCCCACGCTCCGCGCGCCGCGTTCGCCGTCGTTCAACGAGGCGGACATCCGCGACAAGCCGTCCTGGCTGCGGTCGCACCGCCTGCTGCGCGAGCCGGGGATCGGGCGCATCGACGCGGGCTTCCGCGACCGGGTCCGGATGGTCCAGTCGGTGGACGAGATGATCGGCCGGATCCGGACAACCCTGAAGGAGCTCGGCATCGACCGCGACACCTACCTGGTGTTCGGTTCCGACAACGGCTTCCACATGGGCGAACACCGGCTGGCCGGGGGCAAGATGACCGCCTTCGACACCGACGTCCGCGTCCCGTACGTCGTGCTCGGACCGGACGTTCCCGCCGGTCACAAGGTCGGGCAGACCGTGCAGAACACCGACCTGGCCCCCACGTTCCTGGAGCTCGGCGGCGTCCGCCCGCCGCCCACGGCCGACGGCCGCTCGCTCGTCCCGTTCCTGCGCGGCGCCACTCCGTCCGACTGGCGGGAGACGGCGCTGGTCGAGCACGTCAAGCCGCCGCCGTCCCCCCTGGACCCGGACCGGCAGGACTCCGCCCCCGGCGCCCCGACCACCTACAACGCGATCCGCAACGACGACCTGCTGTACGTCGAGTACGCCAACGGGGAACGCGAGTACTACGACCGGCGCCGCGACCCCCACGAGCTGAACAACATCGTCCGCACGCTGCCCGAACAGCGGCGCCGCCACCTCTCGGCCCTGCTGTACGCGCTGACCCACTGCTCGGGCGCGGGCTGCGCCACGGCGGGGCGGAGCCGCTGAGGGAATCGCGTGCCTTATGCGCCGCTATCATCGCTGACGACTGCGAATGCGCGGTGACACACATACATGAGCCGATGCTGGGAGAGCGGGTGTGACTCCAACCGGAAAGCCGGATGACGACCACGAGATGGAGCGTCCCGAACCCGGGCAGCCGGCTCAGGTACCGCCGCCGCCGCAGTGGCTGAACGAGCAGCCGAGCTCGTCCGCCCAGCTGCTTCCCGAGTACGGCGACGAGGCGCCGGAGCCGGAGCCGGAAGTGGAACCGGAGGAGCAGGAGGCCGCGTCCGGCGGAGCGCCCGAAGAGCAGGACCCCGGCTCCGACTCCGACTCCGGTCAGCACGAGGGGATGCGCACCGTCATCCTGGGCGGCCGCACCCCGGCCCCGAGCAAGGACGAGGACCCCTCGGACGAGGACGCGTCCGGCGCGGAGGTGACGCGCCAGGTCCCTGTCGGCGGGCCCGCGCCGCTCAGCGCCCCTCCGGCGACGTCCACCGACATCCCCGCACCGCCGCCGTTCCCGTACGCGCAGGAGGTCCCGGACGAGCCGGAGCCGCCGCGCCCGCCCGAGACGCCCGAACCGCAGGGCCTGCCGGACGCGACGCAGGTGGACACGCCCGCGCCGCCGCCTTTCCCGTACGCGCAGGAGATCCCGGACGCCACCCGGGCCGAGCCGTTCCCGGTCCAGCAGCCCCCGGCGCCTCCGCAGCCCGGGCCCGGCTTCCAGCAGGCGTCGCCGTCCCAGAGCCCTCCGGCCTATGAGCCGTTCCCCTACGCGCAGGAGGTCCCGGGCACGCCGTCCGGCCCACCCGCCGCGGAACCGTTCCCGTGGGCGCAGCAGATCCCCGGCGCGGGGCACCCGGGCCAGCCGCCGCTGCCGGGCCCGCCGCCGCTGCCCGGGCAACCGGGCCTGCCGGGGCACGAGGCCGTCCAGCCGATGGCGCCGCCACCGACGATCGAGGAGCCGTGGCGGACGCAGAGCCGCCCGACGAGGCCCCGCCGAAGCGTCAAGAAGCCCCTCCTCATCGGCGTCGCGGTGCTGGCCGTGGCGGGCGTGGCCGCCGCGGGCGTGCTCGTGGTCCCCGGCCTGCTCGAAGACGACGGCACGAGCGAGGGCGGCAAGGGCGCGAAGCTCGCCGCCTCGACCTTCCCGATGACCGGCGCCGCCCGCGCCGACGGCCGCGACCAGAAGATCACGGACGTCGCGGCGGTCGGCTCGACCGTCGTCGCGGTCGGCGGCGAGACCGACCCGCAGAACGCCCGCGCCCTTTTCCTGGCCTCCGGCGACGGCGGCCGCACGTTCAAGCCCGTCACGCAGCAGGGCACCGACGGCGGTGTCGCGCCGCCCGGCGGGGTCCCCGAGGCCGTCGGCGGCTCGTCCCGCGGCTGGGTCGCCGTCGGCTCCCGTCCCGGCGTCGGCGGCGCCGTGTGGACCAGCGAGGACGGCCTGCGGTGGCGCAGGCAGCCCGACGCCGTCGGCGACGTGTTCGGAAAGGGCAACCGCGTCCGGCGGATCGCCGCGACCGGCAGCGGCTACCTCGCCATCGGCGAGAACTCCAAGAAGGGCGACTTCACCGACGCCCAGCCGGCCGTGTGGCTGTCGGGTGACGGGCGGCGCTGGGAGGCGCGGGTCGGCGACCAGATCGGCGTCCAGGTCAGCAAGGGCAAGTTCTCGCTGGTCGAGGCCACCGCCAGCGGCGACGTGATCCTGATGGAGGGCCTCGTCACGCCCGACTCCGGCAGGCCGGGCCCCTACCGGGTCGTCTGGCGCTCCGAGGACGGCGGCCGGACGTGGTCGGCGTCCAACGTGCCCGTCCCCAAGGGCAGCCGCGGCCTCATGGTCGGCGGCGGCCCGGCCGGGTTCCTGGCCATGCGCGAGCTCAGGGCCTCCGGCAAGGACTACGGCCAGGCGTACACGTCGAAGGACGGCAGGTCCTGGACGAAGGCGGGCGCGCTCCAGACGGCCGGCTACACCCGGACCGCCCGTGTCGTCGGCGACGGCGGCGGCTACGCGGCCGTCGTCGTCCGCGGCCAGGACGTGCTGCTGTCGCGCAGCGCCGACGGCGCGACGTGGAAGGACGCGGGTACCGCCGAGGCGAAGCCCGGCCGCGAGTTCGCCGGCGCCGCGCTGGCCGGCGGCCAGATGATCGTCGGCGGCTACGAGCCGGGCGGCGGCGACATGGACCCCATGCTCGGCGTCTGGGACGCGGCGGGCACCGCCGTCCCCGTCGACCTGACGAAGCTGAGCGGCGTGATCCGGCCCGACCACTCGGTCCGGTCGGTCGGCGCGACGGACTCTCTCGCCGTCGCCGTGGGCAGCGCGCGCGGCGACGCCGCGGTGTGGTCGTCGCAGGACGGCTCGGCCTGGAAGCCGGCCCAGGGGCTCGGCGCCGCGTTCACCCGGCCGGGGCCGCAGCAGCTGAACGAGGTCGGCGGCGGCGCGTCCGGCTGGCTGGCGGTCGGCTACGACCAGGCGGCGCCGCGGCGGCCGCTCGTCGTCACGTCCAAGGACGGCGCCACCTGGAAGGCCGCCGACTCCGCCCCCGCGTTCGCGGGCAACAAGGAGGGGACGCCGGTCACCTTCGCCACCGCGGCCGGGAACGCCGGGTACGTGATCGTCGGGACGCAGGGCTTCTCGGCGGCCGCCTGGTTCAGCAAGGACCTCGAGACCTGGGGCCGCGGCGCCGGCACCAATCCGAAGATGCTCCAGGGCACCAAGGCCGCCGCCCGCTGGATGCTGGACGTCGCCGCCGGCTCGTCCGGCTACACGGCCGTCGGCGGCAGCCACGACGCCAAGGGCAACCACCCGTCGGTGTGGTCGTCGGCGGACGGCGGGAAGTGGGCGTTGCGGCTGCTTCCGCTGCCCACGGGCGTGACCGCCGGACACCTCACCCATGTCGCCGCCCGCGGGAACACGCTCGTCGCCACCGGCATAGCGGCGACGCAGCAGGGCCTGAACTGGCTCGGCTACGTCTCCGCCGACGGCGGCAGGTCGTGGAAGCCGGTGGACTCCCCGAGCGGCGACACGGCCGTCACCGTCACCGCGCTTACCGCGACGCCGAAGGGGTTCGCCGCCACCGGGACGGCCGTGGCCGAGGGCTCCACGGACGTGGTGTCGTGGACCTCTCCGGACGGCGCGTCCTGGACGGCCGGGACGCCAGGCGGCACCGGCCTCGGCGGCGTCGGGGACCAGGAGATCACCGGCCTCGCGGCCTTCAAGAGCACGCTGCTCGGCGTCGGCCGCAGCGTGGACGGCGGCGGCGACCAGCCCGTCCTCTGGTCACGCGCGAACTGACGCGGCGGACCGCCCGCGCGGCTCAGCGCGCGGGCGGGGCGGCGGGCGGCTCCGGCGGCGCCGGGAGGGGCACGACCGGCGCGCGGGTCTGCTCGGGCGGACGGGCGGGCTGGGGAACATAAGGCATGGACGGCACCGCGGGCAAGGACGACACCGCGGGCACGGCGGCACCGGCGCGTTCGTCGGCGCGTTCACGCGAACGGTTGCGGCGCGCTCCGTACGGGGCGATGATCATCCGGTAGAAGGGCCGCCGGATGAGCGTCGGGACGAGCCGGTAGCCGCCGCGGACGACGACGTTGCGCCAGTACTGCGGCCGGGAGATGAAGCCCTCGCCGAGCATCTCCCGCTGGAGCCGGAGCTCGGAGCGCAGCAGGTCGCGGCCGCCGCGCCGCTCGTACGCGCCGTCCCCCACCCGGTAGTAGACGAGCGGGTCGGCGATGTTCTCCACCCGCGCGCCGTTGGCGATCATCCGCGCGAACAGCCAGTAGTCCTCCATCAGCGGCAGGTCGCCGTAGCCGCCGACGGCGACGACGGCGCTGCGCCGGTAGACGACCGTCGGATGGTTGAACGGGTCGTGCAGCCGGGAGTAGCGGGCGATGTCGGCCGGGTCGCTCGGCGGGATGCGCCGCCCGACGATGTCGGAGACGTCGGCGCCGAACTCCAGCAGCCCGGCGCCCACCAGGTCGGCGCCCGAGCGCACCAGCGGCACCTGCGACTGGAAGCGGTGCGGCATGGCGATGTCGTCGGCGTCCATCCGGGCGACGATGTCGTGCCGGGCGGCGTGCAGGCCCGCGTCCAGGGCCGGGCCGAGCCCCCGGTTGTGTTCCATCTCGACGAACGACACCTCGACCGGGCTGCCGGCGACCAGTTCCCGCAGGCAGTCGGCCAGCTCTTCGGAGACGGGGCCGTCCCGCACCAGGACGACCTGGTCGGGCCGCAGCGTCTGGTCGTGCACGGCGCTGCGGAAGGCGACCCGGACGTGATCCGCGCGATCACCGCCGTAGACGGTCATCAACAAAGAGAAGGGTTCGGGCTGCATGCGTCCGTTCCGGGGGGAGCAGGAGCGCCCGGCAGAGCCCGGTGCGGGGGGCGGCTCCTCGGGGCAGATCGGGGGGAATTCAGTTGGGTGGTCTTAGATGTGACGTTTCAATAATGATGTCGGTTGGCGAGCGTCAGCGGCTCGCACAAGGTACGCGCGGGCCAAGATACCGGTGCGCGACGACAACCGGGCAACCAGAACGGATCAGGCATGCGCGCAGATGTCGCGGTCGGCGCGGATCTCCCCGGCGACCTTGGGCACCGCCGCGTTCCGCCCGCGCAGGGCCGCGCCGTCCTTGCCGATGACGAGGTAGACGTAGCCCGGTTTGGCGGACTTCCAGGCCCGGGGCTGATGACCGGGCAGCGCGAGCGCCACGCGTGCGGCCTGCCCCTCGGCGCCCTTCCCGTACAGGATCTGGGTGCGGGGGTAGCGCTTCTTGCTGGTGCCGACCTTGACGACCTTGAAGCCGAGCTCGCCGAGCTGGTCCGCGGTGCGCTGCGCCAGGCCGCGGGTGCCCGTCCCGTTGTAGACGCCGATCCTGACCTGCTCCGGCGGGACGGGCCGGACCTTGTTCTGCGCCGCGACGGGCGCCGGAGGCGCGGGCTCGGGAAGTTCGTTGTCCTCCCGGACGGCCTTGAACAGCGGCCCGGCGAGAGCCTGGTCGAACTGGACGCGGTTCTTGTCCTGTGGAAACGCCTGCACCGGGACGGTGACGAACCGCACCTTCCCGGCGCTCATGCCGCGCAGGCTGCCCGCGAGCTTCTGCATCACCTGGAGCGTGAACTTGTCGTCCACCTTGATCGACTTGGCGACGGCGGACAGGAAGCCGTAGGTGCGTCCCGGGTCGGTGAGCATGCCCTTGTCGGTGGCCTTCTTGACGACCGACGCCATGAACGCCTGCTGCCGCTTGATCCGGTCGAGGTCGGAGCCGTCGCCGAGGACGTACCGGGTGCGGACGTACCCGAGCGCCTGCTCGCCCCGGACGACCTGGCGGCCCGCCTTGAGATGCAGTTCGGCCTTGGGGTCGTCGATGCGGCGGGGCACGCAGATCTCCACGCCGTCGAGCGCGTCCACGACCCGTTTGAACCCGGAGAAGTCCACCTCGACGTAATGGTCGATGTGGACCCTGGTGAGGGACTCGATGGTCCGCCAGGTACAGGCCGGGCCACCGTTGGAGAACGCGACGTTGATCATCCCGAACTGGGCGGGCACGGTGGTCCCGTTCTTCTTCTTGCACGGCGGCATCTGCACCATCGAGTCGCGCGGGAAGCTGATGCCGATGGCGCTCTCGCCGCCGGGCGAGATGTGCAGCAGCACCGTGGTGTCGGACCGCTGCCCGGCCTCGGCGCCGTAGCGGGCGTTCTCGCCCTCGCGGCTGTCCGACCCCATCAGCAGGATGTTCAGCGAGTTGTTGAGCTTCTCGGGACGGTTCTCGCCGAGCCGCCCGTCCACGTTCTCGCGGTCGATCTGCCCGTCGAGACGGCGCCAGAACCCGTACGCGGTGAGGCTGGTGCCGACCAGCACCACCGACAGCGCGATCGACACCCATCCGAGCACGCGCCACAGGCGTCCCCGCACCGGCGCTTCCGGCGACGACGGGACGCTGTCCGCGTAGTACACGGAGTCAGCGGAGTGCGCGGGACCCCGCGCGACGGCTCGCTGCATCCGTAACATTTCAGCACAAGCTGGACACCAGCCACCGCCGTCCCACCCAATCCGGCCGCTGCACGTTCGTACCGCGTCTCACGCCCGCTCGCTAGACTCCCTTCGGAGATGAGCACAGTAGACGCGCTGACCGACCAGGCGATGGTCGTCTTGCAGGACCGGCCGCTGGTGCCCCTGAGCGGCTGGCTGGCCAAGGCCCTCGGCGACTGCGCCGCGAGCGGCCGTACCCTGCAGCTCGTCACCCCCCTGGACTCCCGGCTCTCGCTTCCCCTGCGCACCGCCGCGTCCGGGAACGAGGCCCAGTGGGTCGTCCGCAACGGCGACGGCTACTACGAGGGGCTCACCGGTCGTCCGCTGAAATGGAGCGGCACGACGTTCGTGCCCGTCCCCGAGGCCCGCGACTACGCGCCGGGGTTCACCACGCGTCCGAGCGCCCCGATCGGGTCGCAGCTCACCCTCGTCTACCGCACCCGGCACGGCGCCGAAGGCGATCTCGGCGGGCCCGTCGAGCGCCTCCTGCAACTGCTGACCGGAAAGCCGCCGAGCGCGCTCGGCGCCTCCGAGCCGCTGGAGCATCCGTGGCGCGCCGACCGGTTCACCGAGTACGCGCGGGGACGTTCCACCGCCCGGCTCATCGTCGGCGGCGACGGTCCCCGCCCGGCCCAGGCGATCTGCGATTTCACCGCGGCGGCGGGCGGGATCGTCGCCGAGGTCAGCACCGTCACCGTCGGCTACCTGCCGGAAGACCCGCCGCCCCTGCAACATCTGCCGACCCTGGTCGGCGCGCTCGCCGCCGACCAGCCCGTCGCGTCCCTGTTCGTGCAGGTCACCCCGGGTCGTGCCGACCTCACCACCGAGCCCCGCTGGACGGGCGCCCCCGCCCCGGTCGCGCTCGCCGTCGCCGGGACCGTCACCGGACCGAACGGCCTGCCCGGCCAGCAGGTCGGCCCGCCGCGCGCGCCGCTGACGTTCTTCCCGCTCGGCGACGGACGCTCCGCCGACGGCTGGCAGCGGCACAGCATGCTCATGCAACACCTCCAGTCCGCCTGACATCCGTGGACGCATCACCCAAAACACGCTTTCCAGCATCCGCCGCCACAGACGCCGCACACCGCCGATGATCTACCCGTAAGGGATGATGTACGGTCCTGCCCATGGGACAGGCCGGCCAGCTCGACGCGCTGGAGCGGGCCGTCCAGGGCACCCTCGCCGAAGGGTCGTTCGAGTTCGACGGCGACGAGGCGGTCCTGCGCATCGAAGGGTCCCTCGCGCCGACGGCCGGCTGGTTCCGGTTCTTCGGCGGCTGCGGCGTCGGGCTGCTGCTCGCGGGCGCCGCCCTGTCCCTCGCGGGGTTCCCGGACGCGGCGCGCTGGCTGCTCGCGCCCGGCGCGGGCATGCTCGGCCCCGTCCTGCTGCTGCGCCGCACGCCGCTGCGCCACCTGCGGTCCGGCCTGGAACTGCGGTTCGCGGAACGGGCGATGGTGCACCGGCGGACCCGCATCCCGTTCGGCGACCTGCGGCCCGAGCATCTGGTGTGGAAGAACGGCCGGTTCTTCCGGCGGCTCTACGTCCGGCACCCGTCCCTGCGCAAGAAGCTCGCCGGGTTCTTCGGCAGCGAGGAACGGCAGGCCAGGGAGTTCCAGCGGCGGCTGTGGGAGCTGATCTCCGCGACCGACCCGCCCGGCGCCCTCGCCCACGCGGCGCGGCACGGCGGCGGCCTCACCCCCGTGCAACGCTGGATCATCGCGGCCGGCGCCCCCTACGGCGCGATCAACGGGTTCCGGGTCGACCGGCTCGGTACGGCCTCCGGCGGGGACGCCGCGGCCGCCGACCGCCGCACCGCCCAGGAACTCCTCCACGACCCGTGGGGCGCCTTCGACCTCGAACAGCTCCTCGGCACCGTCAACTGGCTCGTCCAGGACGGGCACCGCGCCGACTTCGCCCAGGACGCCCATCTCGCCGCCCGCTCCCCCGCCGCGCAGGAGGAGTACGGGACGCTGCTGCGCGAGGTCGACGGTCTCATCGCCCGCGACCAGCTCGAACCCCCGTTCGTCGAGCGGCTGATCGAGCTGGTGCGCGTCCGGTACGGCGACGAGGGCGGCTCGTACGCCCGGCTCGTCCCGCCGCTGCTGCGCGACGAGCCCGGCGCGGACGTCAGCGAGCAGGGCGCCGAACTGGCCCAGTTCCTCCACCACCTCTTCAACGACCGCAACCACGTGTCCGAGGAACTGCACCGCCTCAAGGTCCTCGCCGACCCGGCGCTGCGCGCCAACGTGGGACGTCTCCTCATCTGGGACTACGGACGGGCCCTGATGCTGTACCGCTGGGGCCACATGGTGGGCTGGCTCACAGAGGAGTACTGCTGGGAGCGAATGCTCCCGCTCGCGCTCGACATCCAGCGGCGCTATTCGTCCTGGCGGGACATGGCCACCTGTTACCTCCAGGGGCGGCTGCTCTGGTCGGGCGGCGGCGGCAAGTCGCAGACCGAGTACGAACGCCTCATCGAGGACCTCGCCACCGGGCCCCGCGGCCCCTGGAACGTCGTCCCCTGGAACCTGGACCTCACCCGCGACTGGCCCCAGCGCGACTAGAAACAGAAACGAGTCGGCCGGACGAGGCCCGACGGGCGCGGCCTAACCGCTGATGACTCCGCCGTGGTACGCGGCGCCGCCCTGCCCGGGCGCGCCGCCTCCCGCGCCACCGCTCGGCTCGGACGCCTTCCAGCTGCGCGCCGGGGACTCGCTCGCACCGTCCGGATAGACCGTCCCGCCGGCCCAGTGCACCAGCGAGTCGGCGAACTTGCGGGCGACGCGCGTCGCGTCGGGCAGGTCGGCGACGGCGCGGACGTCCACCCACCACACCGGCGTGGCGACCCGGTCGGCGAAATCGGCGCCGAGCAGCCGCCGGATCTCGCTCTGCGCCGACACCTGCACGGCGTCCTCGATCGAGACGAGCAGGCGGCCCTCGGTGTCGTACACGAGGGTCGGCTCGGGCTCCCCGCCGCGCAGCTCCAGCTCCTCACCCATGGCGATCATGCCGTCGGCCACGGCGTGCACATCCGGGCGGCGGCGCACCAGCGCCACCAGGTCACTGCTCATCGGGTCATCCCAGCGTCGGGCGGACTGGGCGGGCCGTCGCCGCGCACCCGGTCGCGAGCGCGGACGGACGGTCGCCGGCTTGAGTCGGACACCTGCCTCCCCTCTCCAACGCAACCCTATGAGACATCCGCGCGCGCCGCCGTCCGCGCGGGCGAGCATCCCCGTCATACCTACCATCCCCGGTTAAACCGCCAGCTCCCGACCGCTACTCTGGTCCGACCGAAATCAGCGGCTCGTACGGATATCAGCACGGAGCGTCCATGAACTCCCCCCAATGGCCTGGTCAACCCCCGGGCGGACCGGGCTTCCCCCCGCCCCCGCCACCGGGTCCGCCACTGCCCGGCGGGCCCGGATTCCCGCCTCCCCCGCCACCACGGCGCGGCGGCGGTGGCGCGCTGGTCCCGCTGCTGCTCATCGGCGCGGTGGCGCTCCTCGCCGTGATCGGCGTCGCCGTGTTCATCGTCGTGGGCGATGACGACGACGATTCCCGCAGGACGACCTCGTTCCCCACCTACAGGCCGCCCTCGTCCAGCTACACCCCGGACCCGACGCCGTCGACGTCCGGCGGAGGGTCTGACCCGGCGTCGATCCTCGGCCCGACCATCCGGACGGCGAAGGGCAACACCTTCACCCGGGCGGGCACCCGCACCGCGTCGTGCACCAGCCGCGCCAACACCAAGATGCGCGCGGCGCTGAGCACGAACCCGTGCATCGGGATCATGCACTCGGCCGTCTACGCCAACCCGTCCAAGATGATCATCACCTCGGTGTCGATCGCGAAGTTCTCCAGCCCGTCGGCGGCGAGCAGCGTCAGCCGGGTCACCTCCGACAAGGGCTGGCCGCTGCTGCTCACCCCGTCCGACGCGAGCGGACTCCCGCAGCCGAAGGCCGACCCCGCCTACTGGACGCGCTCATGGACGAGCGGCTCGAACGTGATCTACGCCCAGTCGTACTGGTCGTCCGGCACCGCGACCGGTGGCCAGGAAGGCAGCGTCTTCGCCACCGCGGGCGAACTCGGCACGGAGGTCAGGAACACCCTCGTCTGGTCCGACTGAGCCCGGCCGAGACCCGACTGAGCACGGCCGAGATCCGGCTGAGCACGGCCGAGTCGGCCTGATCGTCAGCGCTGGCCACCGGCGCCCAGCGCGCGCGCGAACACCTCGTGCACGATGCGGGTGACGGCGGTCCGGGCGGCCGCGGAGACCTTGGACATGTCCACCGAGCTGCCGGTGGCCAGCTGCCGGTCGTACGGCACGAACACCACGGGCAGGCCCCACGCGGACAGCATCTGGTGCGCCCGCTGGAGGTCGGCGCCCACCTGGGGGGCGTGCGAGACCATCGCGATCACGGTGCGTCCCAGCAGGCCCCGCTGATCGTTGGCCGCGTACCACTCCAGCGCCCCGCGCGCGCTGAGCGCGCCGTCGACCGTGCCGGGCGTGACGAGGACCAGGCCGTGCGAGCTCGCGACGACACCGCGGTTCACCTCGGTGAGGATCCCCGCGCCGCAGTCGATCACCGTCGCGGCGACGTACCGGCTGACGGTGCTGAGCGCGGCCTGGAACGTCTCCAGCGCGAACTCTCCGGCGATGCGTCCGCCGCGCGTGGACGACAGCACGTACAGGCCGTCGCGCGTGCGCGTCAGGAACGCCTCCGCCTCCTGGAAAGTGTTCGGGTTCTGCGCGGCCAGGTCGAACAGCGAAAGGTGCGGCCGGACACCGAGGCGCAGGGGCAGCGATCCGAGTTCGGCGTCGGCGTCCGCGGCCAGCACCCGGTCCGAACGGTGCCGGGCAAGCTCCGTCGCGACCAGCGCGGCCATCGTCGTCTTGCCCGCGCCGCCGCGCACGCTCGCGATCGCGATCTGGCGGGAGCTCGGCACCGGGCGCTGCATCAGGTCGGCGAACGCGGCCCGCTCCCTGGCCTCCCGCGCTCCCCCGCCCATCGCGTTGCGGACGCCGCGCCCCATGCGGCGGGCGAGCGGGTCGCCGTGCTGGTTCCTGCGGACGAGGTCGTCCGCCGGGGGCGCCTGCCCGGCCTGGTGCGCGCCCTGCTGCCCTGGCACACCCTGCTGGCCGGGCGGGCCGGGCGGGCCGGGGTGGACGGGCGCCGGCGGCGCGGGCCCCGCGGCCGCGTCGGCGGGTGCGGCCCCGTCCCCCTGCTGGGCCGCGTCACCACCGGACGACACCCCGCCGAGAACGGGGTTGACCGCCGACTCCCAGTCGAAGTCCGCGCTGATGAGGGGCTCCAGCCGCTGCGGCTCACCCGGGACGTCCGCGCCCTGCTGCGCGGCCGTCGGCTGCGGCGCCACCGGCGGAGGCGGCGCCACCGGCGCAGGCGGCTGCGCGGGAGGCTGTGCGGATGGCTGCGGGGACGGCGCCGGCGGCTGCGGCGAAGCCGGCTGCGGTTCCGGAAGCAGCGGCACCTGGTTCTGCGACTCGGCCGGCGACGGCTCCGCGGGCGGGGCGAACGGGGGCACCTCCGGAGCGGCCTGTGCGGCGGGCGCCGTGTCCGGCACGGGCTGCGGAGCGGACTGCGGGACGGGTGCCGCGGCGGGCCGCTGCTCGCGCGCCGGACGCGGCGGCGCCTCGGCGCCCCAGGACCCTTGCGCCGGACTGCCCGGCACGCCGTCGAGTACCTGGAATCCCCGCCGCGAAACGCCGATGTCGCGGAGTACCGCGTGCTGCCAGCTGGAGTCGGTCACCTGCCTCCCCTCCCACCGCTCAGCCTACGAGACTCGGCACACCGGAATCTCACCGAACCGGAAGGCTTACCCTGGCGTCCAATCCTGAAAACGCCAGAGTCTCCCGCTAGCCTGTCCCCAGCCCCCGTCTCGCCAAGTCAGCGACCCCCGGAGCCACCATGCCCCCCAACTCGGCCCGGCGATGGACGTCTTGTCCGCGCGGCCGTTGCGCGCGGCGGTCGAGGCGGGCTCGGTCAGCCTCCGCCCTGCCCCGGGCCGGCGTTCTGCGCGTCCCGGCGCTGGCTCTCCCGAAGCGCGATCGACGACTCGTACGCGGCGAGCGCCCGCTCACCCCCGGGACGCAACTCGAATCGGATGCCGCGGTCGCCCTCGAACGGGTTCCGGTGGTCGAACCCGGCGCGGTAAATCTCGTTCGGCACCTTCTCCGGGAAGGCGTCGCAATAAGGGATCCAGCGATCGAGCGACGTCTCGGCCCCCGGGTTGGACCGCTTCTGCAACCGCACGCAGGCGTCACAGATGTTCGGCCTCCTGCGCATCGTCCGCCCACCCTTCACTGGTCTTCGGCTCGGGCCGCGCGGCGCACCGCGCGGTCCCCGCAGTGTTCCATAACGGCACCGGGATCCCCCAAACGTCACGGACATCGCACAGCCGGTTGCAGGACAGCCACAAAACGCCCTATAACTGATCAATCTCTGTGTACCTGTGATCGTGCGCGGTCGCGGACTCTCAAAGCTCCCGACGAACAGAGGGGTACCTGTGCGCGCTGAATGGCAGGCGCATATCGACGAACTCCTGCAGACCTATCAGGAGAAGCGCCGTCAGATCCAGGACATGCAGTCCCGGCTGGAGACCATCGAGGCCGAGGCGGAGGCCGCCGACGGAATGGTCAAGGTCAAGGTCGACCGGCAGGGCCGGCTGACCGCGCTGGAACTCGACCCGCGCGTCCAGCGCAAGCTCGGTGTCACGGAGCTGGGCGAGGCCATCCTGGCGGCGTCCAAGGACGCGCAGGCACAGGTCGCCGACCAGATGCGCGCGGCGATGCAGGGTCTGGCCCCCCAGGGCGCGGCGGACCAGAACTACGACATCGCCAAGCTGCTGCCCGAGCGTCCCGACAACATCGACGCCGTCCGTGAGCGCCTCGGGATCCTGCCGCAATGACCGACAGCTATCTGGAAGTCGACACCGAGGAACTCAAGCGCGCCGGCAAGGGCTTCCACGACGGCGCGACCAGCCTTAAGGGGATCTACGACCGCCTCAAATCCGCGCTGAGCGCCGAAGGCGAGTGCTGGGGCGCGGACGAGACCGGCAAGACGTTCGCCGAGGGCTACAAGGAGCCGAGCCAGAACGTCGTGGACGCCTTCCCCAAGCTCGAAAAGGGTCTTGACGGCATCAAGAAGGGCGTGGACCAGATGGCCAAGACCTACAAGCAGGCCGAGGAATCCTCAAGGCTGAAGTGAGCTGATCCGTGGGTCTCGAAATTCCAGAGCCGGTTCAGTGGCTCGGCTGGATCATCGGTGCCGACTGGCCGGAGGGCGACGAGACGGCGATGCGCCGCTGCGCCGAAGCGTGGCGGACCGCCGGCACCGAGGTCGAGGAGCTGATCGGGCAGCTCAACCAGACGGCGTCCGACGTCCGCACCGCGCTCGACAGCGGCGCCGCCGACAAGTTCGGCGAGAAATGGGAGCAGTGGGTCACCACCGACCCGCAGATCCTGCCCAAGCTCATCGAGTCGTGCGGCAAGCTGGCCGAGACGCTCGACGGCGGCGCGCTCGACATCGAGTACGCCAAGTACATGTTCATCGCCCTGCTGATCGTGACGGCGATCGAGATCGCCTATCTGATCGCGGCGGCGTTCGCGACCTTCGGCGGCTCCACGGCGGCCATTCCGGCCGTGGAGGCCGCGGCGCAGGTCACCGCGCGAACCATCGCCAAGGAACTGCTCGAACGGCTGAGCCAGCGGTTCCTCGGCGCCGTGCTCAGGGGCGCGCTGGTCGGCGCCCTGGAGGGCGGCGGGCTCGACCTCCTCGTCCAGGGCGTGCAGATCGCGCAGGGCAACCGCGACGGCGTCGACTGGAAGAAGACCGGCTCGGCCACCCTGGACGGCGCGATCGGCGGCGCCATCTCCGGCGGCGTCTCGCACGGCATGGGCAAGGTCCCCGGCCTGGGCGACGGCGCCGACACCGCGCTCGGCGGCATGGCCAAGGGAATGGCGCGCGAGGGCATGTCGGAGGCCATCAGCGGCGTGGCCGGCACGGTCGCCACGGCCGCGATCCACGGCGACCCGCTGACCTGGGAATCCATCGCCAAGGGTGCCACGTCGGGCGCCTTCGGCGGTGCCGTCGGCGGCGGCAAGGACGGTCTCCAGGGCTACAACACACCGACGCCCGGCGCCGGCGGCGACCCGCCGGCACCGCCGGGCGGCGGCGGCAACGACCCGAGCCCGTCACCCTCGCCTTCCGGCGGCGGTAACGACAGTGGCGGCGGAGGCGGCGGCGGATCGAACCCGGGCGGCGGATCGGGCGGCGGTTCGGACGGCGGCGGAGGCGGTCCCTCAGGCGGCGGGTCCGGCGGTGGATCGGGCGGCGGAGGAGGAGGTGGCGGCGGCAACCGCATCTCCACGCTTCTGGGCGACACCGGTGGTGGCGGGGGCGGCGGTTCCTCCCTTGCCTCCTCAAGCCCCGACGGCGGCGGATCCTCTTCCGGCGGTGGGCTGGGCGGCAACCCGTCCGGTTTCGGCGGTGGCGGCTCGTCTTCCGGCCCGTCCGGCGGCGGCTCGTACGGCGGCGGAGGCGGCGGCTCCTACGGAGGCTCCAGCCCATCGGGCGGCGGAGCACCCTCCGGCGGCGGCTCGGCCCCCATGGGCGGAGGAATGGTCGGCGGCGGAGGCGGCGGCGGAGCACCCGCGGGCGGCGGCTCGGCACCGTCCGGCGGCGGCGCATCTTCTTCGAGCGGCGGCAGTGGCTCGTCCTCGTCGGGCGGCGGCTCGTCTTCATCGGGCGGCGGCTCGTCGTCCTCGCCCGGCGGCGGTGGCTCGTCCTCGTCGGGTGGGGGCTCGTCCTCTTCGTCCGGCGGAGGATCATCCTCCTCGTCCGGCGGAGGCTCGTCCTCCTCGTCCGGCGGAGGCTCGTCCTCCTCGCCGGGTGGGGGCGGCTCGCCCTCGTCCAGCGGCGGCGGCTCCGGCTCGCGCGGCGGCTCCTCGTCCACCGGCGGCTCAACGCCCGGCGGCGGAGGCACGCACTCCCCGAGCGGCGGATCGCCGACTCCGGGCGGCGGGGCTTCGACCCCTGGCGACGGAACTCCCGGCTCCAGTCCCCGGGCCCCCGGCGATGCTTCGCCCACTCCGGGATCCAGCGGAAGCACTCCGGGGTCCGGCGGCACACAGACACCCGGCGGCGCCCGAACGCCCGGCGACGGAAGCGGGTCCACGGGCGGCGGCAGCGGCGTCACTCCCACCCCCGTCGGTGGCACCGGTTCGCCCACGCGCGACGGCGCCTCGTCCACGTCGGGCGGCACGGACCGCGCCACGCCCAGAGGTGACTCGCCCGCCGACAGCGGCACGACACCCGGCCGTGAGACGACCGAAACGGCCGCCGACCCGAACAGTCGCGGCTCCGATGGAGCGTCCGAGTCCCAGGACGCCGCGCAGCAGCCGGGGGAGGGCGATTCCGGCGGCACATCCGCCTTCGTCGCGCCGATGCCCATGGGCACGGGCGGCTCCCCAGGGACGGCGTCCCCGGCCGGCGGCCCCGCGTCGTCCGGCGGCGGCTCCCCCACGCCCACTCCATCCCCGTCGTCCTCTACCACACCGAGCCCGACCACACCGGGTTCGTCCACACCCAGCTCGTCCACGCCTTCGGAGACGGACGGAAACGGGTCACGGCCACCGTCCCGGTCATCCGGCGAAGACGACCCGGGCGCGCGCCCGCAGCCTCGCCCGATAGAGAACGTCGACGACGGCGGCGTCGTCCGCGGCGAGCCGGCGCCGGGGCAGGACGACGCCTCGCAGCAGGACCAGACCTCAGGGTCGGACGAGGACGCGCCACACAAGAAGGAGTCCGACGGCACCACGCCCGACGGCGCCACACCGGACGGCGCCACACCGGACGACGCGTCCTCCAGCGACCCCCAAGCAGACCGGGCGCAGGATCTCGCGGACGCCGAACAGGAGGCGCGGGACGCCCTCGCCCAGTTCGGTGACGACGCACCGACCGTCGACTTCACGTCGAACCCGCTCGACCCGGCCGCGGTCCGGGAGTTCAGCAACGCCATCCAGCAACTCGCCGCGGACTACCCCAGCACGATGCAGGGCCTGACCCACATCGGCTCTGAGGACTTCAACCAGTCCATGGGACCGGGCAACGACGACGTCCTCGCCTACGCCACCCCTGAGGACAGCAACCCCGGCATCTACATCAACGAGGATTCCTACTCCGACAACGCCCAGCGCGCCGAGCAAGGCGCCGACGAAGAACAGAGCGGATTCACCGTGCCCGGCGGTGGTTCCGCGGAGGGCGTCTTCACACACGAGTTCGGACACCACCTAGCCGAGCAGCTGCTGAACAACCCGCAGATGCTGGCAGACCTGAACCAGGCCGTCTCCGGGGCGCTCGGCGTCCCGTACGACGCGACGCAGCCGCATGACAACGCCACGCAGCAGCGGGTCGAGGGTGCGCTGTCAGGATACGGATCCGGCGATCCGCACGAGATGATGGCGGAGGCGTTCACCGAGTACCGCCTCTCCGACAACCCGCGCGACCTGGCCCGCGCCATCGGCGAGGTGATGGACCGCCACCTCGGCGCCCAGAACACCGGGAACAACAACGCCCCGGCCCCCGACGGCTCGGCCACCCCCGGCGGGAACACGACGCCAAGCCAGCCCCACGCCACCCCGGCCGACAGCGGTTCCCAGGACGGCAACACTGGTCCGGCTCCCCAAGAAGGCCAGCCGACCGACGACGGCGCGCAACCCACCCGGGACGACGACCAGCCTCAGCAGCAGGACGCTCCGCGCACCGACGACGGCCGAACCCCGCCACCCGACCAGCCCAGCACCGACGACGGCCAAACCCGTCCCGGCGACGAGACAACCCGCACGGACGAGTCCCAGCCAAGCACCGACGACGGAACGACTCGGACGGACGACGGCCAAACCCGCACCGACGACCTCCAGCCGCGCACCGACAACGAACCGACCCGCACCGACGACGGCCAAACCCGCACCGACAACGAGGCCACCCGCACCGAGGAGGGCCAGCCGCGCTCCGACGACGGCCAAACCCGTTCCGACGACAGCCCGTCGCGCTCCGACGAGGGGCAGCCGCGTCCGGACGACGGGCGGAGCGACTCAGGCGACGGGCAGCCGAGGTCGGACGCGCCGCCACCCGGTGGCGAGGGCCGACCGCGTCTAGGCGATGACCAGCAGCGCGGCGACGACGGGCGCACCGACGACGGGGCGCGACCCCGCCAGGACGACGTGCCCTCGGGCCTACCGGACAGGCTGCACGACACCTGGCGGAACAGCGACGAGACCCCCGCCGGACGCAGCCTCTACGGCCCCGACGAGCCCCTGATGCGGAACACCGCGGGTACGGTGCCGCCCGATCCCGCCGGCCGGTTCGTCCTCGACGGGCACGGCGACCGCGACGGGATGATGGTCGGGGACCGGCGGATGAGCGCGGCGGACGTCGCCGACCTCGTCCGCAACGACCCGAACTGGAACGGGCGCGACCTGCTCCTGCTGTCCAACGAGACCGGCGACGGGCGGTTCGCCTCGGACCTCGCCCAGAACCTCGGTGTCCGCGTGACAGCCCCCACGGGCGCCGTCGACCTCGACGCCAACGGAAACCCGGAGTCGACGGGCTGGGCCGTCACCAACCCGGACGGCACGACAGCGACACCCGACCCGGTGCGCCGCTTCACCACCGACGAGGAGGGCCAGCACTACGGCGACAACCGTCTCTCGGACGCCTACCGCAACCTTCCGCCAGACCAGCGGAACGCGCTGTACCACTACACGGTGCAGTCGATGCCGAACGCGTTCCTGCGCCCCGGTTCGGACCTGCCCGGTTACTTGAACCATCTCCAGAGCGAGGCCAACACGGCCCGGGGGCTGACCAACATGAACGGCGGCCACACGCTGCCGACGGTGAACACCCTGCTCAACTGGTCGTCCAACCCGAATCTCACGCCGGAGCAGCGCGCCCTGGTCGACCACGTGATGTCCTACCCCCGACCGGACCTCCGGCTCCAGCAGCTCAATGCGAACGCGGGCACCCACGCCTTCCTCCACAACTACTTCGGGGAGACACCGACCGTCGACGCCTTCAACAGGCGGATCGGCGAACTCGACCAGGCGTTGAACCAGCGGCTGCCGGAACCGGTGCAGACCGAGCGCGGGCTCCATGACATCAGCTTCATGCAGCTCGCCGACGGCACCAGCCTCGGCTCGGGGGACCCGCAGCAACTGGTCGGTACGATCCAGAACGAGCCCGGGTACATGTCGACCTCACTCGGGCGGGAGCCCGCGGTGGTCGACGGGCGGCCGTTCAACCACCGGATCCATATCGACCTCCCGGAGGGCTCGCACGGGGTCTGGATGGGCCGCGAGAGCGAATATTCGGACCAGCGCGAGCTGATCCTCCCGCGCGGCACCCGCTACCAGATCACGCACGTGAACCCCGACGGGCGGGACATCGACGGCAACCACATCATCGAGATCCACGCCACGGTCATCCCACCGGGTGCCCCGGACCCAGCGCCCGTCGACCCGGCGTCCGCCCCGCCGCCGAGCCCGGGCCATACCGGTCCACCGAACCCCGGCCCGCCCCCAAACCCAGGACCTTCATCCGGCTCCGGCCCCGCACCCGGCTCGGGTCCCACGCCGGACCCGGGCACGGCGCCGCGATCTGGGCCCTCGTCCGATCCAGGGCCACCGATTCGCCCTCGATCCGCTCCGCCCTCCGACCCGAACCCGGGAACCGACCCGCCCCCGGCGTCGCGCGGCGGAGACGGCACAGCCGCACGCACCGAAACCACCCCGCCGACACGCACCGAAACCGACCCGGCCGCACGCACCGAAACCGACCCCGCGTCGCGCACTGAGGATGACGCGGCAGCGCGCGGCGAGGATGGTCCCGCGGCACGCGGTGGAGAAGATCCGGCCGCACGTTCGGACGACGACGGGCACCGCGCGAACGACGACGGTTCGGCGCCCCATGACGGCGGCGAGACACCTCCCGAGGGTCTGCCCGACCATCTGCACGACGTCTACCGGGGCAGTCAGGAGACTCCAGCGGGCCGTGCCTTCTACGGTCCCGGCGAGGGTTCCATGCGCGATCTGGCCGGACGGGTGCCGGCCGACCCGGACCGGTTCGTCATCGACGGGCACGGCGACCCGGACGGCATGCGGGTCGGCGGCCGCCGGCTCAGCGTCGACGACATCGCCGACCTGATCCGCAATGACCCGAACTGGAACGGCCGAGAGGTCATGCTGCTGTCGTGCGAGACGGGCGACGGCCAGTTCGCCACTCAGCTCGCGCAGCGGCTCGGCGTCCCCGTCACCGCCCCGAACGGGCTCGCCTGGTCGGACGCGGACGGCAACGTCTACGCCTCGTCGGGCCGTCCCGACGCCGACGGCCGTACGCGCCCCGACCTGCCGCCGAACGGCGGATGGCAGACCCACCGCCCGGACGGCGGCGTCACCCGCTCCGGCCGCGACGGATACGCGCCCGGCCATCCGGTGTCCCGCACCGACTCGGGCCCCGCCCGGACGGACGGCGACGACGCGACCCGAGGCTCGCCGAACCAGCATCCCTGGAATCCACCCCAGGTCGACCGTGCCCAGACACAAGACCGGCAACTCAGATCGGACGAGCGCGCCACCAGAGACGCCACCTTCCCTCCCCGGGAAGGCAGATACCGCATCATGGCCCTGGACGACCAGGGCAATCCCGTCGTCGACGCGAGCGGCCGGCAGATCGTCCGCTCGATCGTCTACACGAACGCGGCCGGCGAGGTCACCCACATAACGAACCCGCAGGCGGAGGGCGAACCGGCCGCGCTGCCCAACCCCAACGAGAACGTCGACCTCACGCGGCCGGAGCCCGGCGTCGTCCACCAGATCGACTTCGGCCGGGGCGACCCGCACGTCTTCTCGCCCGGCGACGACGCGCTCTCACCTGCCGCCGCCCAGTTCGATCCGCCCACCCACACGGCCGACGGCTCTCCCCTCAACGAGGTCAGGGTCGACAGCCACAACCCCGCGGACGGGCCGTACAGCGGACAGCAACCGCTCCCGCACAGGAACTCCAGGGTCGCGGTCTACGACGCCGACAACAACCTGCACGGCATCTTCTGGACGGACGGCGACGGCAACATCACGCACGTCCGGACGTGGTACGGCGACAGGGACGGCGCCGCCCACTACAACAACGAACTCGGCGTGCTCAAGCACAAGGACGACGGGGTCCCGCTTCCCAACGTCAACTACATGGTCGAACCGCGCGACCGTTTCATGAACCTGGACCCGGCGGACTTCGACCCGGTCGACGCCGTCCGGCGCGGCGATCTCGGCGCGCAGAGGGACGCCGACCCCGTTCCACAGGACGGGCTCCCCGACGCCGACGGATCCACACCTCCGCGAGTGCCGGACCACGAAGTTCCGCCCGGCACCTTCCTGTTCCACACCGACGACAACGGTCAGACCGATCTGGCCACCGGCCGTCCGGACTTCAGCGTGGGCGGCGGCCGCCGTTACGGCGCACAGCTTCATGTCGGCGGAATGGGCGGCAGGGAATACCCCGGTGTCGATTTCGACGGCGGCCACATCTACGGCCACCAAGGCCGTGGCCCCAGAGAGCGCATCAATTACTTCCCGCAATGGAGGGTCGAGAACCAAGGCCACAATCAGCAGACGGTCACGCGCCCGGACAGCTGGTACGGCCTTGAGGAACGACTGGCGCTCATCGACCAGGACCCCAACAACGACATCAGGATCGATCGGTTCGAGTTCTTCGCGGAACCGAACGTCAACACGGCGGGCGACCCGGCGTACACCCCGCAGGTCATCCACGCGCGCTGGGCGCAGACCGATTTCACGGAGACCCCACCGGTCACCACGGTTCACTATCGGACCTTCTTCAACCTCCCGCCGAGTCACCTCGGCTCGCCGGCGCAGGTGCCAGGGAACCCGGACGGCACACCGTCGCGGGCCTTCGGCTGGAAGGAACCGGAGCCCGCGCCCCGCTCGGCCGACCCGCCACCGCCGGACGACACGACCGCCCCGCGCCCCACCCCAGAGGACGACCCGCGCCCAGAACAAGCCGAAACCACAGACAGACCTGAGCAGGACGGACCCACCCAAGACAACGCCACCCAAGACGAGGCCACCCAGGAAGGGCCTACGCCCGACGAGGTGACCCGCCGGATCGAGGACAACCCGGACGTCCGGCAAATGCTGGACCGGGCCGGGGACGCACTCGGCGACCAGTTGCGAGCCCAGCTGCGCGACACCCTGCCGAACCATCCCGAACTGGCGCGCATCGTCGCGGGCGGCGGCCTGAACGACGTGGAGGCACACCTCCGCGATGCACTGTTCAGCCGTCCCGCGAACCTGCACAGCGTGCTGAGCCACCCTGAGGCGATCAGCATCCTCGAAGGCGCCGTCCACGAGGTCAACGAGCGCGGCGCGGACGCGATCCTGGCCGAGGTCGGGCCGAAGGCGCAGCCGACACCTCTCACGCCCGAGCAGCAGCGGATCAGCGAACAGCTGGCCGAGTCGGTGAAGGCGAACCGGCGCCCAGGCGAGGACCGCGATACCCGGGTCGCTCCGTCCCAGCCCGACTTCGACCAGTCGAGGGTCGACCCGGACGCGGGCCGCCACGACCCGTATCTCAACGAGTACCTCGACGGCCTCTACGACGCCAAGCACGCGAGCGAAGAGGTGCTGAACGCTCTCATCAACGATCCGGAACTCGCGGAGATGGGCGCCGATCCGAAGATGCGCCCCGGCGACAAGGAACGGGAGCGCGCCTTCGACAAGATCGAAGGCGACTACGAGGGGGACGCCAGCCGGCTGAACGACCTGCTCGGCGCACGCATCCAGTTCCGCTCCGTGGACGGGCTCTACCAGGCGCTCGGTAACATCCAGCGGATCGCCGAGAACCACGGCGTGGAGATCGTCTCCATCAAGGACCGGATGGAGAACCCGGTGGCCAGCGGCTACCGCGACGTCCAGCTGACGGTCCGCATGCCCAACGGGCACATCGGCGAACTGCGACTGCACCTCCGGTCGATCGACGAGGTGTCCTCTTACGAGCATTCGCTCTATGAGGTGCGCCGCACCCTGCCGAACGTGGCGAGGGAGCAGAACCGGCCCCTCACACAGGAGGAGCTGGCGCTCGACGAGGCGATCAAGCGGCGGGTCATCAACCTGTTCCAGGACGCGCTCGACGAGGCCCTCGCCGACCCGGCATCGCCCACCCGCCCCACGGAGACAGGCGACGCCAACCCAACGAACGAGGGCTCCAGCGACACCGACCCAACGAACGAAGACCCCGGCAACGCCAACCCAGCAAACGAAGACCCCGGCGACGCGGACCCGAACCAGTCGGGCGGTTCGGCCGGTCGGCTGGCAGGGTCCTCGCGGCCGGAGATCGCCGCCAAGTACGGCTGGTACACCGAGCCCGCACCCGGAGCGCCGCAGCACGAAACGACACCCCAGCAAGACGCGCCCGGGCAGGAACCCGCCTCTGCCGACCCCGCGCCCGACCGGACGGAGGACGCCACCAGCGGCACGTCCGATCCGGCGCTCGCTGACCTGCCGCCGCATCTGCGCGACATCTACCGCGACAGTGAGGGCACTCCGGCCGGGCGGTCGTTCTTCGGACCGGACGAGCACGCGATGCGCGACCTCGCCCGGCGGGTCGCCGCCGATCCGGACACGTACGTGGTCGACGGCCACGGCGATCCGGACGGGATGAGGGTGAACGGGCGCCGGCTCACCGTGGACGACCTGGCCGCGCTCATCCGCAACGACCCGACCTGGGACGGCCGCGCGGTCATGCTGCTGTCCTGCCGGACCGGCGAGGGTGACTTCGCGGCCGGGCTCGCCCAGCGGCTCGGCGTACCGGTGATAGCACCGCGTGGACTCGCCTGGTCCGACAGCAACGGGAACGTCTTCGCCTCGTCCGGGCACCCCGAGCCTGACGGAGGGCAGAGCCCGACCTGGCCTCCGGACGGCGGCTGGAGCGTGCACGGCCCGGACGGCTCCGTCCTCGCGACCGACGACGCCCACGCGCCGGGCCACGCCCCCGGCCGGGACCCGGGGGACGGCCCGCCGGACGCCGCCGCGAGAGGGCTGCGCGACTGGCTGTGGCCGGAAGGCCGGACGGACCGGGACGGCGTCCACCGTTTCGGCACCGACGAGCAAGGCGGGCGCTACGGCGAGAACCGGCTCGGGCACGTGTTCCGCGGTCTGCCCGAACCGCTGCGCCGCGCCGCGTGGTGGTACACGCGGCAGTCCATGCCCAACCCGTTCCTGCGTCCCGGGGGGCCGGACGTCGGCGCGCACCTGCGGCGCCTGGCCTGGTCGGAGTGGGGCGCCAACCAGCTCCACCACCTGAACGGCGGCCGGATGCCGACCCGGCTGGACGAGATCGTCCGGCTGAGAAGCCGGACCGACCTCGACCCGCACCAGCGGCGGCTGGTGGAGTCGCTGCTGGCGCCGCCGCTGACGTCGGTCACGGCGCGGCTCGAACAGCTCCGGGCCGAGCACCAGGAGCGGAACTGGATGCGCCAGTACCTCGGTGAGGAACCGACCGAGGAGGCGTTCTGGCGGCGAATCGGCGAGCTCGACCAGGCGTTGAACCAGCCGCTCCCGGAACCCGTCCAGGCGGTGCGCGGGCTTTCGGACCTGACGTTCTTGCTCGGCCGGGACGGTCTTCCGCTGGGCGGCCGTGACCCGATCGCGAACCTCGTCGGGGCGGTGCAGACCGAGGGCGCCCCCATGTCCACCTCCCTCGGACGCGACCCCGCCTCGGTCGACGGCCAGACGTTCGGGAACCGCGTCCGGCTGGTGCTGCCCGCGGGAAGCCGCGGGCTCTGGATGGGTACCCGCAGCGCCTTCTCCGACCAGCGTGAGCTGATCCTGCCGAGAGGTACCCGCTACCAGATCACCAGTGTCGTCCACACCGGCTACGAGTGGGTCTCACGCGCTGACGGAACCCGCTTCCAGAGAGCCACCTACGATATAGAGGCAGTGGTCATTCCCCCAGGTCCACCGCCAGGTCCGCCCCCAGGCCCGCCGCCCGGGACGGCGCCGTGACGGGCGAACGCCGACGTGAAAGGTACGACACGTGATGAGTGACCAGCCTCCCCCGTGGGACTTGGACGCTCCTCCGGGGACGCCCGCGCCGCCTCCGCCCCCCTCCCCTGCCGGAGGCGGGCAGCTGCCGCCGCCCGCGCAGTCCTACTCGCACTGGACGCGGGAACCGGTGATCTACTTCTGGGTGCGGCTGCGGGGAAAGCGGATCGGCTGCCTGTGGGGGTCGGTCCAGCACCCGGCGGCCGGGTTCCTGCTCGCTCCGGACGTCTCGGGAGCGCAGATGTACGCCGGCGACGTCTGGGAGGACCGGCTCGCGGAGTCGTACGCGGCGCGGATACCGGCCGCCGAGGCGGTCCGGCGGTGGAAGGGCGCCGCTGAAGATCCGGTCGCCGGCGCCATCGCCGCGGGCGAGGAGGAAGGGCAGGCGACCAGCCTCCAGGTGCTGCACGAGGTGGTCGCACCCGGGTTCCCGGCACCGGCGGGGCCGGCCATCCAGGACGGCAAGTTCCCGGACGGTACGCCCGTGGACCGCTCGCACGGGTTCGGGCCGCTGATCAGCACGCTTCCTCCGACCTATCCGGAGGAGACCGCCGCGCCCGTCCGGTATCTGCCCGTCACCGTCCAAGGGACGGTCGTGGGCTACCTCTGGGCGTCCGTGGACGGCCAGGCGGCCGGTTACCTGAACCGGGAGCCCGCGGGGACCGCGGGCGAGGTCGCGGCCGGGCTGTGGAAGCTCCGGCTCAGCGACGCCCACCGGAAAGGCGTCCCGTCTCTGGACGCGCTGCGCAGGTGCGCGCTCGCACCGGAGGACAGGCTGTCGGGAATCATCGGCCGCGACGCACAGGAGCGGGAACTGCCCGGCCTCGACGCGCTACGGGAACTGGCACGTCAGTGAGGGAACGAAGTGGCTGAAGAGTATCCGCAGTACTACCGCTACGAAGGAAGGCCCGTCGTCTTCGTCAAAACACCTGACGGCGGTATGGGCGTCTGGGCGCTGTCCCCCAAGACCGGCGAGTTCGAGCTCAACATGGGGTACCTGGACAAGATCTGGTTCGGGACCACGGCTGACATCGTCACGGTCTCCCGGGAGGAATTCATTCAGCGGGTCGAGGAATACCGCGGCCGGCGGCTCAAGGGCGACGGGCCGGTGTACGCGCTGTACGAGACGGTGAACTCCCTGGTGGACACTTCCCGCGCCGAGGCCCGCGACCTCACCGCGGAGGAGAACGCCCTCATACACACGCTGCGTCTCCGCACCCACGAGTTGTTCGAGGCGGAGCTTCGCGCGCAGGGACGCCAGGGGATGCCCGGGGACGCGTAGTGGACCCTGAAACGCTGCCAGAGGTTCCGCAAGACGAGTTCGAACTCGTCGGGCGGCTCTATCCGGAAAGCGCCTGGATGTTCGTTTGGGGTCGCCGCGTACTTCACGACCTCGCCGGGGACCGCGTGTCGCGTTTCCTGGTGGGCGCTTTGGAGCCCGGCTGCTGGTCAGTGCTGGGCGGGGACACAGGATGGTTCGCGATCCGCTGCGCGGACGAGACCACGCCCGCGACGCCCTCCCATGCGGAGTCGTTCGAGTCGGCTCAGGACGCGGTCGCGTACGCGGTCGCGGGTGTGGCGGTCGACGCGAACGTGTCGATCCACACCGACTTCCTTCGGGACCTGGACGTCCTCGACCACGTCCAGGACGGACCCCGGGACCCCTTCGTCTGGGCCCTGACGGACGAGGGGCAGCGGCTCGCCGAGGTTTCTCGCGACGAAGGTGCCCGCTCGCACGCGGGCTCTGTCGTAGATCTGGAGCCTGTCCTCGGAAGCCCTCTCGGCTATCGCGTATGTCCCTGGGTGCCGCGCCCTGACAGCGGCCCGTCCATCAGCGTGCACGCGTTGTTCCGAACGCACGTCCAGAGGCGCCTCCCGGGTGATTTCGGAGCCAGCACCGGCGACGAACTGCCGGCCGACCTGCTCCTGGACAGTTACGCCACCGCCGACGAGCCGTACGTCTTCACCCTGGACACGCCGTTCCATCGCCGCAGCCTGCCCCGGACGGTCCACAGCTTCGCGCGCAAGCTCTACGTCGTCCGGCGCCCCATCCGGGCCTATCCGGGCTTCCCCGTCAGGGAGGCCACCGTGCCCGCGCAGGGCCTGCGCAGCGTCCGCGAGCCGGCGTCCAAGGGTCAGGGCTACCTGCTGCCAGGAGCGATCAGCGCGATGGTCCGGTCCGGGGCCATCGAACAGATCAGTGAGGCCGAGGCCACGCACATTTACCAGACGCAACGGCAAGCACAGAGCGGGCAAGCCCAGAGCGGGCAAGGCGCCTGACCCCACCCGGACGGCCAGGAGGAGGAGGTGAGAACGGTATTGGAATTGTCTGAGCAAGACAGGTATCTCAACGACATCGCATCGTTGCTCACCCATCTCGCCCCCGGGTGCTGGGAACTGGCCGACTTCAACTATCGGGCCGTGGGCACGTCCTACGAGAAGTGCGTCATCGGTGGCGGGCTGGCTCACCCTCGGGAACTGCGCAAGCACAACGACGCCACGCCCGCCTGGATGAACGACACCGAGGCCCTGCTTCCGCGTTCGGGCGTCTACCCGATCGTGCGCGAACTCCGGTCCCGCATGTACGAAGAAGGCGACGGCACGTGGCTGGAGATGAACCTCAAGGTTCATTGCCGCCCCGGACGAACCTCGCTTCCCGACGGAGACACCCCCCTGTGGGAGGTCAGATACCAGGGCGTCGAGGAGATCACATGGACGGATGAGATACCCCCGTCCCCCGCCGCCCAGGAACTACAAATGTTCCCTCAGGAACCACACCGAATTCCCGAATGGATGTCGAGGCTCGCGGCCGTCCAGGAGCCCGCAGATCTATTCGACGCGACGGAGTTCCTACGCTCCCCGCAGGCCGAAAGCGAACTCGCCGCCGCCCTCCCCGCCGGCCTGGAGACGCTGTTCTCGGCCGCCCGTGATCGTCTGCTGGGCATCCTGCCGCAGGAGTCCGCCGGCCGTTTTCTCATCGGCCGGCTGGCCGACGGATGCTGGTCGGTGCTCCACGCCGCACCGGCATGGCTGGCCGTGCGTATGGAAGACGGCGCCTGCGTCGAGAAGCACGCGTACGCCGACCCCGCGGCCGCCGTCGCGTTCGCGGTGGGCGCGGTGCTCGCGGAGGCCGGCGCGGAGGTGAATTCCTCGGTCCTCCGTGGCGCCGGTGCGCTGATAACGGTCACCGACCGCAAGAATCACATCAGTGCCTGGACGCTTCCCGGAAGCGACAAGAACGGGAGCCGTCAGTACCGCGCTTCTCTGTCCGCCGAGCGACCGCAGGGGGCAGCGGCCCGAGGACGCCAGTACTTTTCGTTGTCTCCCCTGCATAACAGGCCAGGTGGATATTTCGTCGTCCAACCGGGCGCGGTACCCGCCCAAGGCGATTTCGTCAGTACCCACCAGATCTTCGAATGGTTCGTCGGCGCCTCCCTCTCCAAGCCCACGGCACCGAGACCAGGACCAGGTCCGGACGACGCCGGCGAGCCGCCGTCCCAGGTGGTGCTGGAAGTCGGCACGGAGCTGGACGCCTACGACTGGCCGACCACGACGATCCTGGCCATCATCGGCACGCCTTTCGAAAGACGGCATCCGACCGGCTACCCGGAGGACCACCCGTACTACGTCTTCCGGGTGCAGCGCCCCCTCCGTGCCACGCCCATCGTCATGGAGTCCAGAACCGTCTACCGGCCTGGGGAAAGGGGCCCGAAACGCCTTCCCGACGAACGCGGGCAGATCTACGGCCTTGAGCGTTCGATCATGCACTTCGTCGAGACCGGAGACCTGGTCAGGATCAGCGGTCCCGGCGGCGACCCCGTCCCGCAGAGTGACGACTACTGGGATCTGGAAGAGTAGCGATGGCCCGACGAGACCCCATCCGGGTGAACCCGTCCGCCGTTCCCGAGCAGCGGCCGCGTTCCTACGACGAGACGCGTCACGAGGAACTCCTCCAGAAGGTGAAGCAGGAGCTCATCGGCGCCACCCCCGAGAACTGGCGGCGTATCGACTTCAAGATCCTCATGCTGGCCGGCGCCTGCGAGGCCCAGGTGACCGTGCTGGGGAGGAACGGGTCCGGGCCGCTCGTCGAACCGGCGCCGGAACTGATCGAGACCGCCGCCGAGCTGCGGTCGATCATGTACCGCCCGGGCGAGGGGACGTGGTTCGGGATGCGGTTCATGATCGACCCGCCCGGCGCCTCCTGGGTGAACTACAACCGGAGGTTCGACCCGTTGTGGGACCCGCCGCTCCCGCCTGGGGAATGGGACCGCGATCTCACCGTCTTCCCCCGCACGGACGACGCCGTCCCCCCATGGCTCCGCACGCTGATCGGGGCGCCCGCCCCGGACCGGCAGGAGCAATAGACTTGCGCGACGAGGAGAGGAGCAGCGACGCGATGAGTGAGCCCCCCGCCGAGGTGTCCATGCCACCGCTGGAACCGCGGCCGTACGACCACCAGCGACGTCAGGAGCTGACACAGCGGCTGGGGCGGGTCATGCTCGAGGTCGCGCCGCCGGGCTGGCGGCGGATCGATCTGAAGATCCTCATGCTGGTCGGCATCGCCGACCTCCGGCTCACCGTGATCATGCAGGACGGCGGCTCACAGGCGGTCGACCCGCCCCGCGAGTGCACGCTCATCGCGGGCGAGCTGCGCGCGATGATGTACCGTCCGGGCGAGGGAACCTGGTTCGGAATGCGGTTCATGATGGACCCGCCGAGCGCGTACTGGGTGAGCTTCAACGCGACATTCGATCCCCGGTGGGACCCGCCCGTCCCGTCCGACGCCTGGCGGCAGGACCTGGCGGTGTTCGCCCGCACGAACGAGCACATCCCCGGCTGGCTGCGCGAGCGGTCCGGCGGCCCGGCGGACGCCCCCGCTCCCGGCACCGGCGGGACGTACGGCCAGCCCCTCGGAGGACGCACGGAAAGAGGTACGCCGTGAGTGAGAACGGGCCGCTGAACCCGGTCGAGCAGAACGAACTGCTCCAGCAGATCACCCTGGCGTTGACGCACGCCCTCCCGGCCGGGTGGGGCGAATGCAGGGTCGTGCATCGCTCACTCGGCTCACACAGCGAGACCGTGGGTCAGCTCCGCATGGTCACGGGCCCCGGGCTCCCCACGCCCTTCGACGTCCCCGCCGAGCTCGGCGAGCTGTTCGAGCGGCTGCGCGCGGGCGCCCACACACCGGGTCTCGGCACCTGGTTCACGGCGACCTTCACGCTGACGTTCCCGTTCTCCTACAGCGTCCAGTACGACCGCGAGGGCGAGCCGGCGTGGACGTCCGCGCCGGCGCCGGAGGCGTTCGAGGAGGAGCGCCGCAGGTTCTCGCGCGACGCGGAGCACACCCCGGCCTGGCTCGGTGAGCGGGGCGCCACCGGACAGGAGTTGCGCATTGCCAAGCCCTTCGACGGCACGGCACCCGACGGACGTCCCGAGGTGCGGCGCCCCGAACTCCCCGGCGGCGAGCGGGACGCGGTCGTCCGCTACCTGGAGGAGGCCCCGATCGTGCTCGCGGCGCGGAGCTTCGACAGCGACGCCCTCGACCCCGGCCAGGCCAGGAACGTCCCGCTGACCTTCCACACGGACGGCACGTGGATCTGGCCCGGCGCCGTCGGCTACTACCTGCGGACCCACGGCGTCCCGCCGGAGCCGGAACTCGTCGCCCACATCCGGGAGGGCGGCTTCCGGCTGCCCGACGTCGCCGACGACGTCCGCTCGGCCGCGGTCGAGGCCATCACCGGCTCGGCCTGAGACGAGGAGTCGACATGAGCAACGTCCCCCCGCCCGGCGACCCGTTCCCGCCGAACGGCCCGACGGGCTCCGAGGGAGGTCCGCCACCGCCCCCGCCCCAGTTCGCGGAAACACCGCCGCCGACCTACTCACACTGGACGCGTGTGCCCATCATCCACCTCCCGGTGATGTTGAACGGGCTCCACGTCGGCTACCTGTGGGCGGGAATGGACGACCAGTCCGCCGGTTTCATCCGACGCAACGAGTTCTTGCGGGAGGCGTACGAGACTCCGTTCGTCTGGATCCAACGGTTGCAGGAGGCCCACGCGCAGGGCCTTCCCGCCCGCGAGGCGATCCGGCAGTGGACCGGCCGTCCCGAGGATCCGGTGGGCGGAGGCGTCCCCGCCGACGCGCGGGAGGAGATCACGGACGGAACCGAGACGCTGACCCGGCTGGCCAACCCCGACGTCGAGTTCTCCCCCTGGGACTTCGTCCGCCCCGATGAGCTCCCGGACGGGACGCCGAAGGACCGCTCGAAGGGCTGGGGGCCGCTGACCTTCCAGCTGCCGCCCGGCTACGACCTCGACACCGCCGGCCCGGTAAGGACCTTGCCCGTCGTCAAGGACGACGTCGCCCTGGGCTATCTGTGGGTGGGCGTCACCGGCAACGCCGCCCAGTTCCTGCCGCGCGAGGACGCCGTCGCCCTCGGCAACGAGGCCAAGAGCGCCTGGATTCTCCGCCTCCGCGACCTTTACGCGCAGAACGTCCCCGCGTCGGAGATCCTCGCCCGGGCGCGTGCCCTGCCCGCCGACACCGCGGCTGGAGCCGTCCCCGAGGACGCGACCGTCGAGGAACTCCCGAACCTTGAGGAGCTCCGGGAACGCGCGGCCGTCCACGAACAGACGATGCGTCTTTCCAACAAGCCGGTGCCGGGCGATCCCGACGTCATGATGCGCCCCGAACTCGGGCCCGGAGAGCACGAGGCGGTACTTCGCTACCTGCGCGAAGGCCCCCTCGTGTACGACAGCCGCCGCCGCTTCGCCGACGGTTACGCCCCGGACAAGCCCTCGGTCGTCCCCGACACTTACCAGACCGACGGCACATGGGTCTGGATGGGCGGGGTGCCCTTCAGTCTGGAGCACCACGACATCCCCCCCGAGCCCGACCTCCTCCGGCACATGAGGGACAACGACTTCCAGGTCCCCCCTGTCGACGCCACCATCCGCGAGCTGGCCAAACGAACTCTGCGCTGGCACCGGATCCTCGTCCCCCCACCGACGTGAGCCGCACCGGGCGGGCCCGTACGTCCACCGGAGTGCTCACCGCGACCAGTAAGCGGTAGGAAGCACCGTGCCCGATGAGTCGCGTCCGGAGTTCGAGGCTCCGGACCAGCACCTGGACGGCTCCGACCGACCGGTCGAGCAGCCACCGGTCGAACCTCCCGAACAAGCCTCAGAGCCACCGCCGAAGGACGCGGCGAGCCGATGGCCAGGCATGGCGAGAAGGCCGTGGGTTCTAGGCGCCGCCGCTCTCGCGGTGGCGGTCGCCATCGGCGGCACCGCCTGGGCGTTGAACGGCTCCGACGAAGAGCCTGAGCCTGCCCGTTTCACGTCGATGCCAGCGGAACCGTGTTCGCTCGTCCCGGGCGGGACGCTCGAACAGTACGTGCCGAACTCCGATCCTCCCGTCCCGGGCGAGGCCAAGAACTCGGCGACCGAACGGTACATCGCGTGCGAATGGTCAGAGCCCCCAGAGGGCTCCGCAGGCGCCAAGGCCCTCACGGCACATCGGCTGAACGTCGCGATCCGGCTGCACCTGGACGGACAGGCCGGAGCCAAGTCCGAGTACGACGCGGCATGGGCCGGGGCCAAAGCCATGGCCGGTACGGCGAAAGGCGCGGCGGGCGCCCTCCACGCCGAGGCCCCCGTCGCCACCAGAATCGGGGAACACGCGTTCACCCACTATTCGACGCTCAAGGGTCCGCTGGGCCAATCCGGCACCGCGGCGGCGACCGTCCACCTGCGCAACGCGGTCATCACGGTGCGGTACACGGGAACGACATCACCACTCGACAAGGGCGCCTCCCCCAAGGCAAGCACACCAAAGCCCCTGGACGAGGCACCCGCACGCTCAGGCGCCGAGAACGTGGCCCGCGGCATCACGAACACCCTCGCAGCCTGCACAAAATGCCTAACCCGCTGACCGCAGACCTCCCCCACCCAGCCCCTGAAACCTGACTTCATCCCGGCCGTCATCGGCGTAGACGAGCTCGGCGCTACCGCACGCGCTCGCCCAAAAGCCCTAAAAAAAAACTGACCGAGCCGCCCCGGAGGGGTCGACTCGGTCAGCTTCGTGCATCAGGCCGTCAGCGTCTGGGCGGCGGGTTATGCGGTCCTCCGGGCGGACCACCGGCCGGAGGCCGCGGCGGGGGAGGCTGCATCTGCGGGCCGGGCTGATGGTACGGCGACTGCTGCGGCCCGCCCTGCGGGGCCCCGAACGGCTGCGGCGGGCCCGACATCGGCCCCATCGGACCGGACGGCGGCGTCGTATTCCGGCGCCGGAGAAGCAGGAACACACCACCGCCCACAATGAGCAGCACGACCACGACACCGGCGACGATCAGCACCGGGAAGCCACCGGAGTCGTCCTCTTCCGCGGCGGCCGGCTTGGTCTCGCCACCCCCGGCCTTGCTGCCCGCGACCTTGTCGAGCCGCTCGTACACCGGGTTGGGCGCGTTCGCCGGGACGTTCTGCTTGAGGGCACGCGGGATGCTGATGACGCCGTATCCCAGCATGTTGTCCTTGCCGGGCGGCCCGAAGTCCTTCGCGGTCGCGGTCAGACGCTGCACGACCTGCCGAGCCGACAACTTCGGATTGTGGCTGCGCAGCAGAGCCGCGGCCCCGGCCGTCAGCGCGGACGCCTGGCTCGTCCCCTCACCGGCGGTGAAGACATGACCGGTCTTGTTGATCCAGCCGACGTCCTGACCAGGCGCACCCACCGTGACATAGCTCTGCTGCTGCGTCGACACCCAAGGCTTTCCGTTGCGGGCCAGCGCCCCCACGGCGAGGACCCCAGGGCACGATGCCGGATAGATGGGCTTGTTGACGGTGTCGCCTTCGTCGCCCGAGCTGGCAACGATCACGACGTCCTTGCTCTCCGCGTACTTGACCGCGTCGAGCAGTTCCGGCGGGCATTGGTTCGGGTAGAGGTCGGCGGACGGGAGGCCGATGGAGAGGTTGATGACCTTGGCGCCGTGGTCAACGGCGAAGCGAACGGCCTTGCTCGTCACCGGAGGGCTCACCGACGGAGCGGTGATCGGCAGGATCATGGACTCCGGGGCCACCCCGTAGAACCCCGACTGGGTGCCCCGCGAAGCGATCAGGCTCGCCATGCCGGTGCCATGGCCGTCCTTGTAGGAGTCGCGGTCCTGACGGCCGTCGCCGCCCCGACCTGTCATGTCCCCACCCGCCAAGACGGCGGGCTTCAAGTCGGGCAGCTGAGCATTGACGCCCGTGTCGATGACCGCGACCGTCACGCCCTTGCCCTTGGTGAGGGGCCACACTTCCTTCTGGATGTTCCAAGAGCCGAGCCACCATTGCTGGGCCGAGGGGCCGGGGGCGGCGTGTGCGGGTACGACCGGGGCCGCCGCCAAGCCGATCGCCACCGTCGATGCCGCCGTCCGAAGCAGCCACCGCATCTGTCGCACACTCCCTTGTCAGTCGCGAGTCAGTCACACCGGTCCGAGCGGCCGGAGACCGAAGCCGCCGACCGCCCGTGAGTCCCCGCGTTCAACCGTGGGTTCAGCCGATGACCGGGGGAGCCGTGTCGTCATCGCCACCCCAGACGTCCTCGTCCTCGGACAGCCAGGTCTCACGCTCGCGCTCTTCGTCCTTGCCGCCGCCCTGGCCGCCGCCCATGCCCATCGGCATGCCGCCCATGGGGCCGCCGCGCATGCCGGCACCGCGTCCGGCCGCGCCCATGCCGCCACCGGCACCCATGCCGCCGGGACCGAGACCGGCGCCCGAGCCCTGGCCCGCGCCGCCGAGGCCGCCCGGGTCGGCACCGAAGCCACCGCCGGCGCCGCCGCCGGGCGGCATACCGCCGCCACCGCCACCGCCGCCGGGGAAGCCCGACAGGTCAGAGCCGGGAGCCCCGCTGAGCGACCCGCCGCCGCCTGGGACGCCACCACCTGGGATGCCACCGCCCGGACCACCGGGACCACCCGGGTCCCACGGGCCGGGGCGACCCGGATCGAACGGCCCCGGGCTGCCGCCACCAGGAGCACCGGGAAACGACCCGGCGGGATCGGAAGTCGGAAGGCCGGAACCGCCGAACTTCCCGGGGCCGCCTCCGGGCCCCCCGCCGGGGCCGCCACCAGGGCCACCGCCGGGACCGCCACCGGGATCGTCGCCGCCCCCACCCTTCTGGTCGGGAAGATCCTTTTCGATCTGGAGCGGGTGACCGTTGAACGCCTCACCCATCCGCATGTTGAATTTCTTCATCAACTCGCGGGCGTTGTCGTCGTCCCCACCGGTATGGATGAGGCCGTCCGTCATGGTCTCGCCCTGGGTTTTGTACCAGTCGAGAATGTCATGCTTATACCAGCTGTAGAGCGTGGCGTTCCGGTGGCTGTCGTCCGACAGCTTCACGGAGGTGTTGTACACCTGCCCGAGCTGATCGAGAGCCTTCTGCGCGACGTCGCCCTGCCAGTGCTTGATGATCCGCTTGGCGAAGTTGTTGCGGAGTTCGTCGGTCATCTCGGCCAGGACGTCCGCCGCCTCCTTGTAGGCGGTCGAGGCTTCACCGACCTTTTCCGGCTTCAAGCTCTTGAGCTTGTTCTTGACGTCCTCGTGGCTCATTCCGCCGACGTCGTAGGACGGGAAGCTCATCCCGTCCCTGATCGGGTACTGCTCCCGGTTGTTTCCCATCGATCCTCCTTTCCGGGGTGCTGATCAGCCGAGATTCGGGTCGCCGGTCTTCGGATCGACGCCGTCCACCTGCTTCTTGGTCTTGCCGTGGGCCGCGTCGTATTGATCCGCCGTGGCCTTCAGCTTGCCGATCACACCCGTGTAGGCGGTTTCGACGGCGGTGATGTAAGCCTGGAAGCCGCTTTTGCTTGCGTTCGCGACCTCGACGAACTTTCCCGCACCCTGGGTGTTTCCGAGGTCACTCGGCGATATCGAGGTGGTGCCGACCGCGTCGAGCTTGCGCTTCCAGATGTCCAGCTTGTATTTCATGTCTTTGGCGAGCTGCCGGAGCTCCTGAGGATCTACCTCGTAGCCCTTTTCGGCCTTCGCGTCCCACTTGGCCCGTTCGGGCTCGTGACCACGCGGAAGAGTGTTGGTCTTGTCGTCCCATTTGCCCGCGTCGGCTCCAGCGCTGTACTCGAAGTACAGCCGCCGTTGCGTATACTCCGAGAGGTCGTTCCACTGGTCCCGGGTCATTCCGGTCTGATCGGCCCCCGGGAAAAGCTTGACGTGCTTGAGCTCTTCGTCTGTCAGGTAGTAATCGCTCACCGTTCGCCCTCCTGGCGAAACCTCTGTCGTCCCCCCGGCACACCTACGTCGTGCGGGCCCGTGGGGGACCCGCACGACGTTGCCGGAACCTCACAGGCCAGGATGCAGGTCAGCCCGACCAGATGTTCAGGTTCGCCTTCTCGGCGCCGCTGTAGTTGCTGTGGGCCTCACCGATGGTGACGCCGAGCTGGTTCAGGATCTGGCCGATGTGCGCCGCGGCGGTGTCCCACTGGCGCTTGGCCTCCCAGTAAGCGGACTGCGCGCCGCCCTGCCACTGGCTGAGGTTGTTCTCGAGGTTCTTCTCGAGGTCGTCGAGCTCGTCGACCAGAGCGCGGTAGGCCAGCGTGAAGTCGGCCTGTGCCTGCTGCATCTGGCTGAAATTGGCCTTTGTGTAGCTATCGCCCACGATGGGAGTCCTTTGCGATCGGAGGAATGACGAGTGAACGATTCGATCAGGTGCCGCCGTTGAGCAGACTGTTGATCTTGTTGACCGCGTCCTGCTGCTCCTGCTCCTTGCTCTCGTAGACGATCTTGGTCTGCACCAGTTTCTGGTGCATGCCCTCGAGAGCGGTCCGGACTTTGGTCATCTCGGTCTGGAACTCGGTGAAGACCCGGTCGAACGACACTGCGGCGTTGCCCGCCCAGCCCGCCATCAGCTGGCCCTTGTGCCCGTCGAGCTTGCTCTGCAGGCCCTTGACGATGCCCGCGGAATCCTCGATCCGCGTCGCGGCCTGCTGCATTGCTGCTCTGTCAACTGCGGACGTGTCACCCACAGCGTCACCTCCGTTGCGATTTTTGGTCTACGTGTCACAGGAGAAGGGGAGCGGCCAGCCGCGTATCGACCGGCCGGGGGGTCCTCCTACAACTCGAGATCCCAACGATGATAAATGTATTCCGCTACCTGTGTCGACGCGATTGATGATCAACCGGTTCGTGTGATGTGCATCACATTTCTCAGCCTCTGGACGTGGAGAGCGGTTTGCGGGCGAGGGTCGGATCGAGCGCCGGGCCCTGCGGAATCAGGTGGATGACGCTCGACGGGACGGGCGCGGCCTTCTTGGCGTCGTAGCCGAGTTTCTTCGCCACCTCGGCCGACGGCAGCGCGAACCGGATGCCCTGGTCGTTGACCAGCGACAACGACCCGGAGCCGCCGCTTGCGGCGGTGGTGGTGTCGCCGCCCGCGGGCACGAGGCTCATCAGTGCCGCGCCGCCGGGCGGGAGCACCATCTGGTCGATCGTGCCGGACGACCCGGCCGTGCCGGAGCCGAGCACGCCGGCGGACGGCGACGGAAGCGACCCGCCCATCGTCAGCTGCGCCGTCGAAGAACCGACGGGGAACACCGAGCAGAGCGGTGTCCCGGTGTCCCAGGCGACGAACTTCGGCAGTGTCGGAGGCAGGTTGTTGTCCAGCAGCCGTGTCGCCGACGCCAGCTGCTGCGCGGACGGGACGTCCGTCGGCAGCGGCCTGGCCTGCTCGCCCGGGTAGGAGGCGGCGGTGTTGACGTCCCGCAGAAGCAGCTGCGCCTGTGTCTCGTTGATCTGCGAGAGGCCGTCGGCGAGCATCACGTACCAGAGCGCCTGCCCGCCGGCCCCGGTCTCAGCCTTGAACACCTGGCCGACGCGTGCCGTCCCGCCCTTGGGGCCCGGCACCGCCTTGCCCCGCCCGGGGACGTTCGGCGAACCGAAGTTGCCCGCGGCGGGGATCGCGTTGAGCCAGGTCGCCGGGACCTCCAGCGCGGCGGGCCCGCCGGTCAGCGCCGTCACCTGGCCCGCCGGGACGGTCATCTGCATGCGGTGGTCCTTCCAGATCACCCATGCTCCGCCGCCGCTCTGCACGACGACGGCCTCGGCCTCGCTCAACCGGCGTCCGCCCACGTTCTTGCCCGCCGCCAGGGCGGTGATCTGCCGCTTCACGCCGGTGGGCCCGGCCGTCTCGCGGGTGCACACCGACCAGGGGCCCCTGATGAGCTGGTCGCTGCCGGGCAGCGAGTCGGGCGCGCCCGGAATGCCGATCATCGCGCCGCGTTCGAACCCGTCCAGCGACTTGCGCGACACGCTGCGCCGCTCGGGCTCCTTGTCGGAGTCGAGCGCGAGCAGCGCGGACGCGTAGTTCGCGACCGGGAACATCTTCTTGGTGTTGGCGTCGTAGATGTACTTGGTCCCGGTCTCCTTCTCGATGATCAGCTTGCCGGGCTCGTCGAGGCCCTTGGCGCCGCCCGGCGACAGCAGTCCCCAGATGCCGAACACCGCGACGATGAGCAGGCCCACCATGACCCCGGCGAACGCGCCCACCGACAGCCGCCGCATCGGCGATTCGGCGATGTCGGGCTCGCCCTGCAGCAGGGCCAGCCCGACCCGCTGCGTCATCAGGCGGTGCGCCTGGTAGAGATCCCGCCGGCTCTGCATCAGCGTCTCACCCGGCCAGCCCGCGCACGCGCGAGTAGATGTCGAGCACCGCGAGCGCGAGCGGGATCAGCGAGATCATCACGATCATGTCGAGGATGTCGGCCCACCTGCCCCAGACCGGCGTGGGCCGGTGGTTCGGCAGCCACATCGTCACCGCGATGACGATGCCGGTGAGCACCAGCAGCGGGCCGAGCGCGGCGGCCAGCGCGACCACCTGGCTGCCGTGCACGGCCATGCCGATCGTCGTCAGCACCAGGCCGAACAGCCCGACCACGAGCATCCACGAACGCTGCGCGACGCCGCGGAAGATCCGGGCGCGCAGCAGCAGCGACACCGACATGACCGCGGTCGTCGTGGGGCCGGCCCAGCCGCCGGTGTCGAAGAGGAAGAGCATCGCGCCGGCCGCGACGAGCGCGATCGAGGCGATCAGGCCGGTGGAGAAGCGGTCCGCGGCGGCGGTGCGGCTGAGCACCTGCCGGCCGTCGACCGTCTCGGTGTCGCGGCGCAGTTCCTCGGCGCTCGCGGGGACGGGCGGCAGCGGCATCCGCGCGAGCTTGAACGACAGCGAGGGGACGGCCGCGAAGAACATCATCACGATGACCGCGGAGACGGCGGCGATGCCCGCGGCGGGCAGGTCGTCGAACAGGTACCCGACACCGGACCCGATCACGCCGACGATCGCCGCGAACGCGATGCCGAGGAAGACGGGCAGCCCGTCCGCGACGGCGAACGCGCAGATCACGGCGGCGAGCGCCGCGACCCCGAACCCGGCGAGCAGGTGCGGCGCGCCGAGGTCGACCATGTCGAGGTCCTTGCGGGCGGGCGCGGCCGCTCCGGCGAGGAACGCGTACGGGAGCGCCGCGTAGCCGAGGATGACGCCCGCGCCGGAGTCGGCGACCGCCCGCGACAGCACCGTCGCGACGATCAGGACGAGCAGCGCGATGATCCCGGCGGCGATGGCCGGGACGATCCACGGCGGCCCGGAAAGCGCGATCACGACCGCGCCGACGACCAGCGCGATCCCGCCGGCGCCGAGGCCGAACGAGCGGGTCGTGGTGGGGCGCCAGCGGTCGCTGCGTTCCCTGATCCCGGACGCGATCACGTCGGCGACGTCGTCGAACGACATTTCCGGAAGCTGCGCCATCCGCGGCCGGAAGTAGAGGATCTCGCCGTCGCGCACGCCGAGCGCGCTCGTCGTGCGGGACGAGTCGAACGGGTCGCCGTCGAGCCGTTGCAGGACCCATCCGGAGTGGGCGAGGCCGGCGTCCGCCATCTGCTCCCCGGCCGCGCGCAGGAGTGTGGGCAGCATGTGCGCGAGAGGCACATCCGCGGGCAGGGACACGTCGATCCGCCGCCGCGGGGCGACGATGGTGACCCTGCAGAGTTCGGTTGTAGCAGGCGAGTTCACGGGAGCTCCCGTCCTCCATGTCAGATCAGGGGCGGATCCGAGCGGGGCGCAGCGCTTAGGATGTGACGTCCGGCTACGTTAAAGCAACCTCAAGTACTAATAAGTATCCCGTTGGGCGCCGAACCCCCTATCCCCGCCGGTGGCCCAGGGCGCGAGCTCCCGGAGGAACGCCCAGGTGAGCACGATTCTCGTCAGGCGCAAAGAGCGCCGCAAACCCCCACCGGCCCCCAAAGGCGAGTTGCTGCTGGAGTCGCCGCCGGAGATCCCGGAAACGCAGAGCGGCGGCATGCAGAACGTGCTCATGTATCTGCCCATGGCCATCATGCCGGTGATGATGGGCCTGATGATGCTGGGGGGCGGCACCAGGAGCCCGATCATGATGATCGGCAGCGGCGGGATGGCGCTGGCGATGGGCGGCATGATGCTCGGCCAGCTCGGCCGGGGCTCGGGCGACCGCAAGTTCAAGCTGAACGGGGCGCGCCGCGACTACTTCCGCTACCTCAGCCAGGCGCGCCGCAAGGTGCGCCGCGCCGCCGAGCAGCAGCGCGAGTCGCTGGAGTGGAACAGTCCCGCCCCTGACTCGCTGTGGTCGCTGGTGATGAGCGCGCGGATCTGGGAGCGCCGCCCGTCCGACCCCGACTTCGGGAACGTGCGGATCGGCGCCGGGCCGCAGAAGCTCGCCGTCGAGCTGATCCCGCCGGAGACGCGTCCGGTCGAAGACCTTGAGCCGATGACGTCGGGGGCGCTGCGGCGTTTCGTCCGGGCGCACTCGACGGTGCCGAACCTGCCGGTGGCGGTGTCGCTGCCGTCGTTCGCGCGGATCCTGCCGGCGGGCGACCCGGAGGCGGTGCGGGCCATGGTCCGCGCCATGATCGCGCAGCTGACGTCGTTCCATTCCCCGGACGACATGCGGGTCAGCGTGTGCGCCTCGCCCGAGTCGATGCCGCACTGGGACTGGGTCAAGTGGCTGCCGCACTCGATGCACCCGACGGTGACGGACGCGGCCGGCCCTGTCCGGCTGATGGCGGGCAGCCTGTCCGAGCTTGAACGGATGTTCGGCGGCGAGGTGAAGGACCGTGCCAGGTTCACCCCCGGCCTCCAGCAGACCGACCTGCCGTACCACATCGTGATCGTGGACGGCGGCGCCGTCACCCCCGACTCGCAGATCGGCTCGGACGGCATCGAGGGCGTGTGCGTCATCGACCTCACCGGCCAGGTCGCGCCGACGTCCGACAACACGATGCTGCGGCTGCGGGTCGCGCCGGACAAGATGGCGATGCTGCGCCGCGACCGCACCGGCAAGGACGTGCCGAGTTCGCTCGGCCGGCCCGACCAGTTCAGCTACGTCCAGGCGGACGGGCTGGCGCGGCAGCTCGCCCCGCTGCGGGCCAGCGCCGCCGCGGGCCCGGAGATGGACGCGCTGTCGGCCGCGACGACGCTGACGACGCTGCTCGGCGTCCCCGACCCGGCCCGGATCGACGCGCGCCAGGCGTGGCAGCCGCGGGCGCCGCGCAACCGGCTGCGGGTGCCGATCGGCCTGGACGCCGACGGCCGCGCGATCGACCTCGACATCAAGGAGGCCGCGCAGGGCGGTTACGGCCCGCACGGCCTGTGCATCGGCGCGACCGGCTCCGGTAAGTCGGAGCTGCTGCGCACCCTGGTCCTCGGCCTGGCGATGACGCACTCGTCGGAGGTGCTGAACTTCGTCCTCGTCGACTTCAAGGGCGGCGCGACGTTCCTCGGCATGGACGGTCTCCAGCACGTCTCGGCGATCATCACCAACCTGGAGGACGAGCTGCCGCTCGTCGACCGCATGTACGACGCGCTGCACGGCGAGATGGTGCGGCGCCAGGAGTGGCTGCGCGCCGCGGGCAACTACGCCTCGCTGCGCGACTACGAGAAGGCGCGCGAGCAGGGTGTCGCGCTCCGTCCGATGCCGACGCTCTTCGTGGTGCTGGACGAGTTCTCCGAGCTGCTGTCCGCCAAGCCCGACTTCGCCGAGCTGTTCGTGATGATCGGACGGCTGGGCCGGTCGCTCGGCGTCCATCTGCTGCTCGCGTCGCAGCGGCTGGAGGAGGGCAAGCTGCGGGGGCTGGACACGCACCTGTCGTACCGGATCGGGCTCCGGACGTTCTCCTCGGCGGAGTCGCGGGTCGTGCTCGGCGTGCCCGACGCGTACGAGCTGCCCCAGGCCCCCGGCAACGGCTACCTGAAGATCGGGACCGAGAAGATGACGCGGTTCCGCGCCGCGTACGTGTCCGGCCCGTACAAGCCGGAGGAGGAGCAGGCGCAGGGTTCGCAGCAGGGGCCGCGGCAGCTCGCGCAGATCGTCCCGTTCACCCCCGCCTATGTGCGGCCGCACATGCAGGAGCAGCCGCAGCAGGAGCAGAGTTCCGGCGGGGACGACAGCGGCCCGCAGATCAGCCTGTTCGACCTCGTCGTCCGGCAGCTCGTCGGGCAGGGGCCGCCGCCGCACCCGATCTGGCTGCCGCCGCTGGCGGAGCCGTCCACGCTCGACCAGGTGCTGCCGCAGCTCCAGCAGACGCAGGAGTTCGGGTTCACGACCGCGGGCTGGGAGGGGCGCGGTCAGCTGCACGCGTTCGCGGGCATCGTCGACAAGCCGTTCGACCAGCGCCGCGACCCGATGTGGCTGGACCTGTCCGGCGCCGCGGGGCACGTCGGTGTCGCCGGCGGCCCGCAGGCGGGCAAGTCGACCGTGCTGCGGACGGTCATCACCTCGCTCGCGCTGATGCACACGCCGCAGGAGGTGCAGTTCTACTGCCTCGACTTCGGCGGTGGCTCCCTCGCCCCGCTGGCCGACCTGCCGCATGTCGGCGGTGTCGCCGCCCGCCTGGACCCCGACCGCGTCCGCCGCACGGTCGCCGAGGTGTCCGGGCTGCTGGAGTCGCGGGAGCGGTTCTTCACCGAGCGCGGCATCGACTCGATCGGCACCTACCGGCGGATGCGGGCCGAGGGGCAGATCGCCGGGGACGGTTTCGGCGACGTGTTCCTCGTCGTCGACAACTGGCTGACGGTCCGGCAGGAGTTCGAGGCGATCGAGACGACCGTCACCGATCTCGCCGCGCGCGGCCTCGGCTACGGAATCCACGTCATCGCCGCGACGAACAAGTGGTCGGAGTTCCGGCTGACGATCCGCGACCTGTTCGGGACGCGGCTGGAGCTGAAGCTCGGCGACCCCTACGAGTCGGAGATGGACCGCAAGCACGCCGCGAACGTCCCCGAGGGACGGCCGGGCCGCGGCATCACCCGCGAGGGCCTGCACTTCCTCAGCGCCCTCCCCCGCATCGACGGCCGGACGTCGGCGGACGACCTCGCCGACGGGGTCCGGCAGCTGGTGCAGACGGTCCAGGCCGGCTGGCAGGGGCGCCCGCCCGCGCCGCCCGTCCGGATGCTGCCGGACGTGCTGCCGCACTCGTCGCTGCCCGCCGTGGCCGAGACCGGCAAGCGAATCCCGATCGGCATCGACGAGGACACTCTGTCGCCCGTCCTGCTGAACTTCGAGAACGACCCGCACTTCGTCGTCCTCGGCGACAACGAGTGCGGCAAGTCCAACCTGCTGCGGCTCATCATCGAGTCGATCAAGGTCAGGTACACCACCGACGAGGCCCGGATCATCATGCTCGACTACCGCCGGGCCCTGCTGGACTCGGCGGAGAGCGACCATGTCATCGGGTTCGCCGCGTCCTCGACGGCGGCGACCGGGTTGATGAAGGACGTCCACGGCGCCCTCGTCAACCGGCTCCCTCCGTCGGACCTGACGCCCGACCAGCTGCGCAACAGGTCATGGTGGAGCGGGTCGGAACTGTTCCTGGTCGTGGACGACTACGACCTGGTCGCGACGCCGTCCGGCAACCCGCTCGCGCAGCTCGCCGAGCTGCTGCCGCAGGCCCGCGACATCGGCATGCACCTGATCATCTCCCGCACCATGGGCGGAGCGGGCCGCGCGATGTTCGACCCGATCCTGCAGCGGCTCAAGGACATGGCCAGCCCCGCGCTGATCATGTCCGGCAACAAGGACGAGGGCAACCTGTTCGACGTCCGGCCGAGCGCGCTGCCTCCCGGCCGCGGCACCCAGTCCGACCGCCGCACCGGCAAACGCCTCATCCAGACCGCCTTCTACGGCCAGTAGCCCACCGCGCGGAGGGCCCCCGCCCGGGGCTCTCCGCCGGGCTCGGCCGGGATGTCGCGGCTGAGGTGGCTCAGTCTCGGTGTCTCAGTCGCGGTCGTCGGCGGGGGGCTGGGCGCGTCCCGGCTTCCAGCCGCGCCTGCGGCCGAGCGGGATGACGGCCCCGCCGAACGCGACGAGGAGCGCCGCCCCGATGGCACCGCCCGCGATGGCGAGGCCCATGTCGCGGGTCCGCTGGTCGACGGGTTCGGGCTTGGCGATCTGGATGGCGCCGCTAAGCGGCCGCGTCCCGGCCGTGCCCGGCCTGGCGTTCGGGTCGACGAGCGCGGACACGGCCTGCAGCGGGCTGATCATGCCGTGCCCGCTGCCCTGCCCGTTGCCGCCCTCCGCCGTGATCAGGATCCGGTTGATGACCTGCTGGTAGTTCAGGTTGGGGTGCCGGGCGCGGACGAGCGCCGCCACCCCGGTCGCGTAGGGCGCGCCGAAACTCGTGCCCTGCAGCCCGCCGACATAGCCCGTGCCGAGCGTCGAGATGACGTTCTGGCCGGGCGCCGACACGTCGACCCGGGTCTTGAGGTTGGAGAACCCTGTGATCGTGCCCGCCTCGTCCACCGCGGCGACCGACAGCACGCCCTTGTAGCTCGCCGGGTAGGCGGCGCTCTCCTTGCCGCGCTGGTCCTGGGCGACGTTGCCGGCGGACGCGACGACGAGGGCGTCCTTCTGCTGCGCGGTCTGGACGGCCTTGCGCAGCGCCGGCGTGTCCGGGGCGTCCACCGACACGTTGATCACCTTGGCGCCCTGCTGGGCGGCCCAGGTGATGGCCTTGGGGAGGAGCGTGTTGTCCTCGGTGCTCTGGCCGCTGGCGAACTTGGCGTTCAGCAGCTTGACCTGCGGCGCGACCCCCACGAACGGGATGTCGCCCGCGCGCATGTCGGTCGCGGCGATGATGCCGGCGACCTGCGTGCCGTGCCCGACGCAGTCGTCGGTCGTGGTGTTGGTCGCGTCGAAGCTCGCGGCGACCTTGCCCTTGAGCTGCGGGTGCCGGGGGTCGATGCCGCTGTCGACGACGGCGACGGCGACGGCCTTGCCGCGGGTGATCCGCCACGCCTGCTCGAAGTCCAGCCGCCGCTGCGCCCACGGCTCCACGTTGATCGCGGACGCGGGCTGCCCGGCGGGCTTGTTGCACTTCGCCGGCGGTGCGGGCGCCTGCCGCTGCGGCTTCTCCTGCTTCTTCGGCTTGCCGGTGGTCGGCGCGGCCTGCGGACGGTCCGGCGCCGAACCGGCCGGCTGGGCGGCGTCCGCCGCCGCCGGGGCGAACACCAGAACGGACGACAGGGCCAGGCCGCCGGTCCCCGCCGCGAGGCGCCCTCCGCGCATACCTTGTCTCTCCTGACGTTGCGAACCCTCCACGACTCTAAGGGATCGCGAGGCTCCAAGGGGGTCGCGAGGCCGTACATCACGCTCAGTCCGGCCCAAAGCCGCGAGAAGCACACGTGCCGGGAGTATTACCATCTGCGGATGCACTCGTACGCGCCCGTCCCCCCACTCCCCGGGGAGCCCCCCGGCGAGCAGGGGCGGCGACGCGGGTCCGCCCGCCGCTGGGTGGTGCCGTTGTGCGCCGTGTGCGCGGTGGCCGTCCTCGTTCCGGCGCTGTGGGTGACGGGCGGCTTCGAGAAGGTCCCGAAGCAACCGGCCCAGCCCGCCGGGAAGGCGCTGGACCTCGGGCTGTTCACCGTCACCGTCCGGGACGCGCGGATCGGGCTGGTGACCGGCGACTTCGGCAGCAGGAAGGAACGCTTCCTCATCGTGCGGATGAGGGTCGTCAACAAGGGCAAGGAGACCGAGTCGCTCAACAGGGGCGGGCTCGCGGACGGCGTCGCGGCGCTCACGAAGGCCGGGAAATGGGTGAAGCCCGAACAGGTCGACGGCGTCGCCGGAGGCGCGCGGACCGGCGTGGTGCAGCCGGGGCTGCCGGTCGAGGCGGCGATGATATGGAAGCTCGGCCAGTCGGACGCGCCGCGGAAGCTGACCGTGGGCCTGCGCAAATGGACGTACGACCACGGGTTCACCGACAGCACGTTCAACTGGATGGTCGACCCTGAGGACGACACGCTCGTCGGCCGCCTCACCCTCCCCGTCGCGGCGTCGGCCGTGAACCCGGCGCCGCGTCCCGCGCCGCGGAGTACGAAGCGTGCGCCCAGGCCCGCTGTGAGCCCCCGATGAACGTGCAGAAGATCCTGCTGAAGGGCGGTGCGGGCATCGGGGGGACGGCGCTGCTCGCCGGGGCGATGTGGATGCATTCGGTGAAGCCCCACGTCACGGCGGCGGAGCTGGAGCCGATCCGGGGCGGCGGCACGATCGGCGAGAAGGTCTCCAACCGCGACTTCAGCGTGCGGGTCGAGAAGGTGGAGGCGGCGCGGTCGCTGGCGCCCGGCCTCGGCCTCGGCAACCCGCCGCCGGTCGGCACGGACGGGATCTACCTGATCGTCCGGGTCCGGGCGACGAGCGAGCGCGAGCCGCTGGAGCTGAGGACGGCCATGCTGGAGACGCCCGGCGGCTACACATACAAGGAGGACCCGCGGGCGTCCTCCGTATCCGGCGGGGCGAAGCCGACGTTCCAGCCGATGATCTGGACGCCGGCGGTGTTCGTCTTCGAGCTGCCGGAGAAACGCATCGAAGGCGCGCATCTGGTCGTCGGGACGGGCGGGCTGCTGCCGCAACTGTCCGCGGCCGCCGACATCGACCTCGGCCTCACCGGAACCCGGGCGGACGAGCTCGTCCGGCGCACCACCGAGCGCTACGACATCGAGGTGGGCGACTAGTGACGGCGGCCGAGACCAGACCCCAGCCGATCATCCCGCCGGAGCCCGGAGCCGGAACGGCCGGGCCGGGGACGTCCGGGGACGAGCCCGAGCGCGAACAGCGCATGCGCCCGTTGGACAGGCGCGTTCTCCAGGCGATCGCGCTCCTGTGCGTCATCCCGGCCATCCTCGTCTTGCATTGGGCGGACGAGACGAACAACATCCAGAAGAACCTCAAGCCGCCAGAGAAGGTCACCAGCGTCCAGCCAGGGCAGATCGGTGAGCTGATCGGTGCGCAGTGGAAGGTCATAGGACGGCAGAACGCCCGCCCACTGAAGAACGACGAAACCAACGACGTGACCGACCTTCGCATCGACGTCGCCGTCCGTCCCAGGGACGCCGCCAGCGCGAAACTGGTCGGCTCCTACGGCGTCGTCTACCGGTTCGTCGACGATGACGGCCGCGAGTGGTCGGCGTTGGGGCTCCGGGTGGGAACCCCAACGGCGGGTGTCGCGATGCGCCTCACCGTCAAGGGGACGGTGCCCCGTACCAAGGCTGACTCGCTGGAACTGGTGATCCAGGCACCGAAGACGGCACGGAAGGATGCGCGGGACCCACTGCCTTCGCTGCGGTTCGAGCGCTGACCCTCGCCATGACGAGGTTGAACGCGGCCGCCAGCAGGCAGATCCGCAGGATCTCGAAGACGACCGCCGTCCCGTACCCGACGAACGGCATCGCCTGGATCCACCACGTCACCTCGTGCGGCCCGATCAGCTCGTAGACGAAGCGGCGCGACGCCTCCTCGGCCACGTCCAGGCCCGCGAACAGCAGGCAGAACGTCGCGAACGGCATCATCCCCGACCGCCGGACGAGCCGCAGCCCGTACCAGGCGGGCAGCCACATCTCCCGGAATCCGCGGGTGAGGATCTCGCGGGGGCTGTTCAGCCGGCCGACGCCGCCCGCCGCGGCGAGCCGCCGTGCCGCCCGGCTCCGGCCGAGCACGACCTGCTCGTCGCCGGCGTCCAGCCCGAGGATCACCCCGGCGATCACCAGCCAGATCAGCGCGCCGAGCACCGCGTCCTTGAACGGCGGCCACAGGTCAAGGGCGGGACCGCCGACGTCGGTCACCCACTCCCACACCTGCCGCCCGGCGATCCAGTCGACGCCCTTGCCGCGCAGATGGTCGATGGAGAAGATGCCGAAGAGCGCGAAGTTGATCTCAAGGAGGGCGACGAGGGCGCCGATGGCACGGGGCAGCCGCTCCTCCAGCGACCACTCCGCCGCGACCTTCACCACGAACAGTCCCGCGGTGAGGCCGATCGCGAGTCCGATGTGCTTCTCCAGCGACAGCAGCATCCCGAGGGCGTCGATCTGCCCCTGGAGCCCGCCCTCCTGGAACCCGCGGGCGGCGGCCATGTCGGCGAACTCGCGGGCGTCCTCGCCCTGGAGCCCCCACGCCAGATAGAAGATCACGAACGGGAGCGCGGCGCGGCCCATCGCGCCGACCACCGACTCCTCGTTCCCGACCGCCCACGGGGTGAGGTCACCGCCTGCCTCCCGGGCGTGCACCACGTCCAGGCCCTCGCGGACGCTGTGCACCATCAGCACCGCGACCGCCAGCGTGATCACCACCAGCAGGCCGATGGTGGCGATCGGCGCGACCGTCGCCGCAAGACCGTCCATCGAGCCGAGCCGGTACCCGCCGTAGATCGCGCCGTAGCGCAGCAGCTCGCCCACCGTGAACCACAGGGTGAGCGGCAGGACGAACCGTCCCGCGAGCCTCAGCGTGGCCAGCGGGAGTATCAGCGGCGACCGCGCGGACAGTCCGAACATCGCGCCGATCGTAGAGGATCGACGGCGAACCGGGTGAACACGGACCTGCACGAGCGTCGCCGGAGACGACGAACCCCGCCGTCCCGGATGGGCGGGACGGCGGGGTTCGCTCCGGTGCCGTTCGGCGCGTGGCGCCGGATCGGACGTCCGGGTCGGACGGACGGACGGTTCGGACGGTTCGGGTCAGATGGCGACCTGGAGGCCGGCGACCTCGCCTGTCTTGGCCGTCACCGAGTTGTCGACGCTGACGCCGCCGGCGGCCAGGACGCGCACCGTCCAGTCGCCGTCGGCGGCGAAGAACCGGAACACCCCCTCGTCACCGGTGACGACCTCGGCGGTGAACTCGCCCGTCGAGTCGAGCAGGCGGGCGTAGGCGCTGGACACCGGGGTGCCGTCACGGGTGACGGTGCCCTGGATGACGGCCTCGTTCGTCAGGTCGACGGTCGCGGGCAAGTGCGCCGTCTGCTCGGGGGCCGCGCAGCCCTGGGTGGTGGTCATTGCTCCTCCATCTCCGTGAACTCGCTCCGAGAACTCGGGTGGTCTACTTGGGGGCGCCCAGCTCGATCGGTACACCGACGAGCGAGCCGTACTCGGTCCAGGAACCGTCGTAGTTCTTCACGTCCTGCAGGCCCAGCAGCTCGCGGAGCGCGAACCAGGTGTGCGAGGAGCGCTCACCGATCCGGCAGTACGCGATGGTCGCCTTGTTCAGGTCGACGCCGGCCTCGCTGTAAAGCTCGCGGAGCTCGTCGTCGGACCGGAACGTGCCGTCGTCGTTGGCCGCCTTCGACCACGGGATGCTGCGCGCGGTCGGCACGTGCCCGGCGCGCTGCGACTGCTCCTGCGGCAGGTGGGCGGGGGCGAGCAGCTTGCCGCTGAACTCGTCCGGGGACCGGACGTCGATCAGGTTCTTGGTGCCGATCGCGTCCACGACCTCGTCGCGGAACGCGCGGATCGTGAGGTCCTGCTCCTTGGCGGTGTAGCTGGTCTCGGGGCGGGACGGGACGTCGGTGACGAGCTCGCGGGAGTCCAGCTCCCACTTCTTGCGGCCGCCGTCGAGCAGCTTGACCTTGTCGTGCCCGTACAGCTTGAAGTACCAGTACGCGTACGCGGCGAACCAGTTGTTGTTGCCGCCGTACAGGATGACCAGGTCGTCGTTCGCGATGCCCTTCGCGGACAGCAGCTGCTCGAACCCGGTCTTGTCGACGAAGTCGCGGCGGACCGGGTCCTGCAGCTCGGTCTTCCAGTCGATCTTCACGGCGCCACGGATGTGGCCCTTGTCGTAGGCGGACACGTCCTCGTCGACCTCGACGAGAACGAGACCGGGGTCGTCCAGGTGGGACTCAACCCAGTCGGTGTCCACCAGGACGTCTGAGCGGCTCATGCGGGAACCTCCCTCTCGGAGCGAAATTTCGCGGTGACACGTCGGACGAGCAGATACATCTCGCAGCCGAGGCAGAACCCGAACACCGCGTTCAGGAACGCCGCCGCCAGCGCGAGGGCGGTGGCACCGATGCCGAGCCAGGTGATCCCCGTCGCGTAACCGACCGTCCCGGCCAGGGCGAACACGAGACCCACACCCTGCGCGAAGCGGGGCGGGGCCGCGTCCTCCAGTTCCCTGGGCGGAGCGAGCCGGGGACGGATCAGCACTTTGAACAGCAGTCCGTACGGGGCGTACCGCAGGCCGAGGAAGGTCGCGATGGCGAACACGACGGCCTGTGCGGCGAGCAACGCCCAGCTTCCGGTCACCAGCACCGCGATGAGAACCGCTGTCGTGACCGACGCACCGAAGCGCGGCCCACGCGGGTCAACCTGCATCGGGGTGCTCCTGGCGGAGTGTAAGCGTGCGTACGAGCTGAAAGTGGAAGTGCTCGGGGGCGGACGGGCTCGATGCCTCAGGCCATGCGACAGAGCGAGGCGGCCACGCGGCAGAAGTCGACCGCGCGGCGCTTCGTGAGCATCTGCTCTGTCCAGTCACGCACGGACACGATGGTAAGCCGACAATCCACGCGCTGTCACATCCGTCTCGCCTTCCGAGACAGTGACATTCGTCTTAGCCCAGGTCATCCGGGTATGGCTCGTGGGTTCGGGCTCGTTCGGAGGTACGGGACGGGCCATTTGGCGGGTCATGGGATGGCCTCGCCGAGGGCGGCTATGACGTCGGGTTTGCGGGGGGCTCCGGACGCGCGGCGGACGACGCGTCCGGTGCCGTCCAGGACGAGGACGGTCGGGGTGCGGACGACGTTGAGCCTGCGGACGAGGTCCAGATGCGCCTCGGCGTCCAGCTCGACGTGCGCGACGCCGTCGACCATGTCCGCCACCTCGCCGAGGACGCGGCGGGTGGCGCGGCAGGGCGCGCAGAACGCGCTGGAGAACTGCAGCAGCGTGGCCTTCTCGCCGAGTTCGGTGCCCAGCTCGTCGGCCCGGAGCGTGATGCCCACCTCGTCGCCTCCGCTCCCCCGCCGCCGGCCGGCGCGCAGCACGCCGTCGCGGCGCCGCCACAGCAGGCCGAACAGCGTGGCGGCGGCGAGCACCGCCACCGCGATCAACGCACCGTTCATCGGAAGCGACAACCCCGGAAGGCGGCGACTTCTTCCATCGGGCTCCTCTGGGGCGTCCTCTCTGGGGCGTCCTCTCTGGGCCGTCCTCGGACGGGACGGTCAGGCGGGGATGGTGAGCAGCGGCTTGCCGTCCAGGCCGACGATCTCGAACGAGAACAGCTGCCCGCGGGGGAACATGGTCGAGCCGGTGTACTCACCGTAGCCCTTGTCGTACGGGACGTACCAGCTGCCGAGCGCGTCCCGCCGCCCGTCCCGCGCGATCACCAGCAGCCGGCAGTGCGAGCCCTTCGGGACGCCCGCCAGATGCAGCTCGACCTCCGTGCCCCACTTCTTCTTCTTGAGCAGCACATAGCCGTTGATGTTGGTCTTGGGGTTCGCCGCGGCGATCCGCTCCACGCCGCCGGTGGTCGGGGACGCCGACGGCGGGGGCGACACGGTCTCGTCCGTCCCGGCCGGGAACACGAAGCCGCCGAACAGGGCGCCGACGACCAGCAGCAGGCACGCGGCGGCGACCAGCGGAGTCCATCGGGCGGCCCGCCGCCTGGCGCCTTGGCCGCCGTTGTCGTGCCCGCTGGACGCCCGCCGGCGCAGCGGGACGAGCCGCCTTCCCGTGCGGCGTTCGGCGGCGCGGGCGAGCAGGCCGTCCAGGAGTTCGGGCGGCGGCCCGGCCAGCTGGGCGAGCTGCTCCTCGTCGACCCGTCCGAGCATCGCGGGCAGGCCGGCGAGCCCGGCGAGCTCGTCCCGGCACGCGGGGCAGCCCGACAGGTGGCCCTCCACCTGGGACCGCTCGGCGGGGTCGAGCGCGCCGAGCACGTACACCCCGAGCGAGGTGCGCACGTCAACGCAGCCGTTCATGGCGCCAACCCCCGCTCCTCCAACGCGAGTTTGAGCGCTCGCAATGCGTAATAGGTCCGGGATTTCACCGTGCCGGGCGGTATGCCGAGCGTCTTCGCGGTCTCCGCGACCGACCGGCCCTTGTAGTACGTCTCCACCAGGACGGCCCGGTGCGGCGGGCTCAGCCCGGCCAGCGCCTCCGCGACCGTCCAGGACTCCAGCGCCCGGTCGATGTCGTCCGAACCGGACGCGGTCATCATGACATGCTCGTCTATGCCCGTCTCCGGCGGCCGTGCCTGTCTGGCGCGGTGCGCGTCCACGACGAGGTTCCGCGCGACCGTGAACAGCCACGGCCGGACGGGACGCCCCGCGAGCGCCTCAGGGTGCTTCCAGGCACGCAGCAGGGTCTCCTGGACGACGTCCTCCGCCTGGGTTCTGTCCCCACCGGTCAGCCGCAGGACATAGCCGAGGAGGGGACCTCCGTGCTCGCTGTACAGGGCGCGCAGCAAACCCTCATCCGCGGTGGGACCCACACCCTCGTCACGTATGCGTTTGCGCACCGGTTCACCAGTACCGCGTCATTTCTCCCGCCGCTGGAGATCGTTCAGCCGGACGTTCTCGGCCGTCGCGGCGACGCGCAGCCCGTCCGGGGTCGGCTCGATCACGCTGATCCGCGACCCGACCGGCAGGTCGGCGATCGGCACCGTCCAGGTGAGCTGGCTCCTCACCAGGCCCAACGGTATCTGCGGGCCGCCGTCGGACGCCACCGACACGGGCGTGACCGAGATGCCCCGCGCGGTCGGCTTGACCTTCACGATCGCCGTGCCGTCCATCTGACGGCCGAGGTAGCTGCTCTGGAAGTCGACCTCCAGGTCGTCGCCCTTCGGCCCGATCCGCTTGACCTGCTTCGGCGCCCTCTGCTTGACGACGTCGTACGGGATGACGGCGGACGCGGTCGCGGTGCGCGCGGCGACGTTCGCGGCGCTGCCCTTCGTGACCTCCGACACCGGCGCGCTCACACCCCGCATGTCGACCTTGACGCCGGTGACGGTGATGCCCTGCTGCGTCCAGTCGTCGATGGTGACCTCGATGTGGTCGTAGTCGCCGCCGATCGCCTGCGTCAGGAACGGGAACCCGTGGATGGTGACGTCGGGCTGCTGCTGCAGGTTGTACTGCGCCGCCACCTGCTCGCCGATCTTGTCCTCGGCGACCCGCACGCCGAGCCGGTCCGCGGCGACCACGCCGACGGCGACGAGGACCAGCAGAGCCAGCAGTACTTTCCGCATGTGTCTCCTTCGGGCTCCGGCATGCGGCACGTTCTCGGCCGTCCGCCGCACACCATAGTGCGCGGAACACCCTGGACGGGTCGCACCGGAGAATGACGTGGCAACCCGAAAAATCACACCACTGTGAGATCAACCGCCCGCGAACGGTGGGAGAACCTCCACGACGCCGCCGTCCGGCAGCACCACCGACTCGTGCGCGCGGGTCCCGACGGGCTCCCCGTCCACGAGGAACGAGCTGCGCCCGACGACCCGCCGGAACTCGCCGCCGCGCCCCTCCTTCGCCACCGCCGCGGCGACCGCCTCGGCCAGCGTCCCGGCGTCGTACGGCTCCTCATGCGTCCCCGCCGCCGCCTTGGCCGCCGCCCAGTACCGCATAGTCCCCTTACCCATGCGTCCATACTGCCTGCGACGACGTCCGGGGGCCTGGCCCGGGGCTTGCCCTGGACGCGGAGAGCCGCTCGGTTATGCTCATGGGAAGGGATCCGGGCGACGAGGCCATGGAGTTCATCTGAGAGCCCTCATGGCCACCTCGTCCTTGAGCCGCTGGCCGTAGCCGGGGGCTGGAGGGTGAGCCGCCTGGGTCCTACGTCTTTTTGTGGACGGGAGGCGGCATTTGAGCAGCTTGCTCCTGCTGACCAACGCGTTAGAGCCCTCCGACGAGGTTCTGCCCGCGCTGGGGCTTCTGCTGCACTCCACCCGCGTCGCCCCGGCCGAGGCGTCCGCGCTGATCGACGCGCCGCCCGCCGACGTCCTGCTGGTGGACGCGCGCCGCGACCTCGTCCAGGCCAAGAGCCTGTGCAGGCTGCTGCGCACGACCGGGCTCGACTGCCCGCTCCTCGCGATCGTGACCGAAGGTGGCCTCGCCGCGCTCAGCCCCGAGTGGGGGGTGGACGACGTGCTGCTCCAGACCGCCGGCCCCGCCGAGGTCGAGGCCCGCCTCCGCCTCGCCGCCGGCCGCGCCGCCGCCGAGGCCGACGACGACGAGGTCCCCGGCGAGATCCGCAGCGGCGACCTCACGATCGACGAGGCCACCTACACGGCCCGGCTGCGCGGCCGCGTCCTCGACCTCACGTTCAAGGAGTTCGAGCTGCTGAAGTACCTGGCCCAGCACCCGGGCCGCGTCTTCACCCGCGCCCAGCTCCTCCAGGAGGTCTGGGGCTACGACTACTTCGGCGGCACCCGCACGGTGGACGTCCACGTCCGCCGCCTCCGCGCCAAGCTCGGCGCCGAGTACGAGTCCCTGATCGGCACGGTCCGCAACGTCGGCTACCGCTTCGTCCCCGACCACCGCCCAGGCGACACCGAAGAAAAGACTCCAGCCCCGGCTTAACCGAAGCGGCCGGTGATGTAGTCCTCCGTCGCCTTTTGTTCGGGGTTGGTGAAGATCTTGCTGGTGTCGTCGATTTCGATTAGTTTGCCTGGCTTGCCTGTTCCGGCGATGTTGAAGAAGGCGGTGCGGTCGCTGACGCGGGCGGCCTGCTGCATGTTGTGGGTGACGATGACGATCGTGTACTGGGTCTTGAGCTTGTCGATGAGGTCCTCGATGGCGAGGGTGGAGATGGGGTCGAGCGCGGAGCACGGCTCGTCCATCAGCAGGACCTGGGGCTGGACGGCGATGGCCCGGGCGATGCAGAGGCGCTGCTGCTGCCCGCCGGACAGGCCGGCGCCGGGCTTGCTCAGCCGGTCCTGGACCTCGTTCCACAGGTTGGCGCCGCGCAGCGACTCCTCGACGATCTCGTCCAGCCTGCCCTTGCGGCGTACGCCGTTGAGCTTCAGGCCCGCCGCCACGTTGTCGTAGATGGACATGGTGGGGAACGGGTTCGGGCGCTGGAACACCATGCCGACGACGCGGCGGACGGCGACGGGGTCGACCGACGATCCGTACAGGTCCTCGTCGTCCAGCATCACCTTGCCCTCGACGCGGGCGCCCGGGATGACCTCGTGCATCCGGTTGAGCGTGCGCAGGAAGGTGGACTTGCCGCAGCCCGACGGTCCGATGAACGCCGTCACCGAGCGCGGCTCGACCGTCATCGAGATGTCCTCGATGGCGTGGACGCCGCCGTAGTACGCGTGCAGCCCGGAGACTTCGATCCGCTTGGCCATGGGGTGGTAGCTCCTATCGGGGGTGTCAGCGGCCTGCGGGCCTGCGCCGGCCCGCGATGAAACGGGCGACCAGGTTGAGCAGCATGATGATGAGGATCAGCACGAGCGCGCCCGTCCAGGCGCGGTCGATCGAGTTCTGGCTCGGGTCCTTCGCCTGTTCCCAGATGAACGTGGGCAGCGAGCCCTGCGGCCCGCTGAAGGCGTTGTTGTTGATCGCCTTGGTGAAGAAGATCGTGAGCAGCAGCGGGGCGGTCTCGCCCATCACCCGCGCCACCGCCAGCATGATCCCGGTGATCATGCCGGTGAGCGCGGTCGGCAGGACCACGAACAGGATCGTCCGCCAGCGCGGCACGCCCAGCGCGTAGGACGCCTCGCGCAGCTCGTTCGGCACCAGCTTGAGCATCTCCTCGCTGGCCCGCACCACCGTGGGGATCATCAGGATGGCCAGGGCGAGGGAACCGGCGAACCCGGAGAAGTTGAAGCCGAAGGTCAGCAGCCACAGCGCCAGGATGAACAGGCCCGCGACGACCGACGGGATGCCGGTCATGACGTCGACGGTGAAGCTGATCACCTTGCCGAGCCGGCCGTTGCCCGCGTACTCCACCAGGTAGATCGCGGTGAGGACGGCGATCGGCACGGCGATCACGCTGGTGATCGCGACCTGCTGGAGGGTGCCGATGATGGCGTGGTAGGCGCCGCCGCCGGCGTCGCTGCCGCTGACGGCGTTCATGGAGAACTGGAAGAACTTCAGGTCGAACCGCTTGGCGCCGTTCACGACGACGGTCCACAGCACCGAGAACAGCGGGATCAGCGCCAGCACGAACGCGAGGTAGACCAGCCCCTGGACGGCCCGGTCCTTGATCCTGCGCCGGGCGGAGATCTGGGCGAGCCCGGCGCCGGGGGCGGGCTTGCCGGTGGAGAGGGTGGTCACACGAACTCCTTCCGGCGCGCGACGACCGCGCGGGCGGCCATGTTGACGACCAGGGTGATCACGAACAGGACGAGGCCGGAGGCGATCAGGGCGCCGCGGCCGGTCACCGTCGCCTCGTCGAAGCTGTTGGCGATGTTGGACGCGAAGGTCGCGCCGCCGTTCTCCAGCAGGTGCCAGTTGATCCCGGGCACGAACGTCAGCACCATCGCGACGGCGATCGTCTCGCCCATGGCGCGGCCGAGGCCGAGCATCGAGGCGCCGATCATGCCGGACCGCCCGTACGGCAGCACCGACATCCGGATCATCTCCCAGCGGGTGGCGCCGAGCGCCAGCGACGCCTCCACGTGGGCCTGCGGAACTTGCAGGAAGACCTCACGGGAGATGGACGAGATGATCGGCAGGATCATGATCGCCAGCACGACCCCGGCGGTGAAGATGGAGTTCTTGCCGGGGCTGTCGCCGCCGAGCAGCGGGATCCAGCCGAACGCCGAGTTGAGGAACTTGCTGATCCCCTCCATGTGCTTGGACAGGAAGGCGAGGCCCCACAGCCCGTACACGATGCTGGGGACGGCGGCGAGAAGGTCGACGACGTAGCCGAGCCCGGACGCCAGCCGCCGCGGCGAGTAGAACGAGATGAACAGCGCGATCCCGATCGCCACCGGGGTCGCGATCAGCATCGCCAGCAGCGACGACATCACCGTCCCGAACGCCAGCTGCGCGATGCCGAACCGCGGCGGCGTCGCGTTCGGGTTCCATTCCTCGTCGGTGATGAAGTTCGCCTCGTTGTCCTGCAGGGCCGGGATGGCCTTCCAGACGAGGAACGCCGCGATCGCGGCGACGATCGCCAGCACGATGATGCCGGAGCCGCGGGCCGCCCCGGCGAAGATCTTGTCGCCGGCGCGTCCGGTGCTCATCGGCGAGCCGGTGGCGCGGTGCCGGGCGCCGGCCACCGCCGTCTCGGCGCCCGACTGCGCTTCGACGCCGCTCTCGCTGGTCATTGGGGGTCCTCCTTGGATCACTTCGGCCGGACCCACGCCTGCCCCGCCGCCCGGCCCCTTGCTGGGGTCCTCGGCGGCGGGGCGGCGGGTGCCGTCGTCCGCTGTCAGGACAGGGCCTTCACGGACGTCTGGACCTTGGTCAGCACGCTCTGCGGAAGCGGCGCGTAACCGGCGTCGGTGAGGATCTTCTGACCGGCCGGGCTGGAGGTGTAGGTCAGGAACGACTTGACGAACTTGCTCTGCTCCGCCGGCAGCCCCTTCGAGCACGCGATCTCATAGGTGACCAGGACGATCGGGTAGGCGCCCGCCTCCTTGGTCGTGTAGTCGATCTTCAGCGCGACATCGTTGCCGGTGCCGACGACCTTCGCCCCCGCGACGGCCTTGGACGCGCTCTCCGGCGACAGCTGCGTGTACTCGCCGGCGCCGTTCTTGACCTGCGCGGTCTGGAGCTTGTTGTTCTCCGCGTACGACATCTCCACGTAGGAGATCGAGCCCGCGGTGCTCTTCACCTGGCTGGTGACACCGTCCGACTTGGGGGCGCCCTGACCGGTGGAGTTCGGCCACTTCTTGGCCTTCTCCCACGTCCAGATCTTCGGCGCGGTCTTGTTCAGGTAGTCCGTGAAGTTGTCGGTGGTGCCGGACTCGTCCGACCGGTAGACCGGCTTGATGTCGGAGGCCGGGAGCTTGGCGCCCGAGTTCTCCGCCGCGATGGCCGGATCGTTCCACTTCTTGATCTTGCCGGAGAAGATCTTGGCGATCATTTCGGGCCCCAGCTTCAGCCCGTCCACGCCCTGCAGGTTGTAGACGACGGCGACCGGGCCGACGACCATCGGCAGGTTCAGCGCCGGGTTCCCCTGGCAGCGCTTCTGCGCCGCCGGCACCTCGTCGGGCTTGAGCGCCGAGTCGGAGCCGGCGAACGCCACCTGCCCGCTCGTGAACGCCTGGATGCCCGCGCCCGACCCGTTCGGGTTGTAGTTGAGGTTGGCGCCGGCGCACTTGCTCGCGTAGAGCTTCGTCCATTCCTCGACGGCGTTCTTCTGCGCGCTGGAACCGGCCGCGTTGACGCTGGCCTTCGCGCAGTCGATGTCGCCGGTCGGCGCGCTGCTGGACGACGCCGTCGTGTTGTCATCGCTCCCGCAGGCGGTGAGGGCGAGCGCCCCCGCGACGACCACGCTGCCGAGGGCAGCGAGTCGGGAACCGTTCTTCACCGGAGGGTCTCCTCTTGGTTTCGTCGTGCGGCCCCCCGGAGCGGGTCCTGGTCCGCTCTGCTCGGACACCGGGGTCACCGTCGGATGCGACGCTAGGCAGGCGAGGTGACCAGCCGCACCGATACAGGTGAACGACGAATGAACGAGGACGAGCACTACTGCGAAGAATGCCCCGATTTGCCATGTACGCCGGGTTAACAGCGCAGCTCACAAGCGCAAAAAACCTACCCGGGTCAGGTAAGTAAGGTTTAGAACGGCCCACTTCAGGACAGCGCGTCGCCTGCGTACATGACGTCCACGGCGTGGCGGGTGAACCCGAGCGACTCGTACAGGCGGACGGCGGCGGCGTTCGACTCGTCGACGTACAGCATGAACTGGTCGACGCCGGATTCACGCAGGTGGCGCAGCCCTTCCAGCGTGAGCGCGCGCCCCAGTCCGAGGCCCTGCGCGTCCGGGTCGACGCCGACGACGTAGACCTCACCGACGCCGTCCGGGTGGACCTTCGTCCAGTGGAAACCGGCCAGGCGCCCGTCCCGCTCGGCGAGGAAGAACCCCGCCGGGTCGAACCAGTCTTCGGCCTCGCGGTCGCGGACGTCCTCGATCGTCCAGGCGCCCTGCTCGGGATGGTCGGCGAAGGCGCGGGCGTTCACCTTCAGCCACGCCTCCTCGTCCCGTCCGGGCTCGAAGGTCCGCAGGGTGACGCCGTCCGCCAGACGCGCCTCCGGCAACGGGCCGGACGCCGGACGCCGCATCTGGAACAGCGCCCGGACCCGCTCCATCCCCTCCGCACGCGCCAGCGCGGCGGCGGCGGGCAGATCTCCATGCGCCCAAACCCGCAGCGGACCACCCGCCTCCGCGCGCAACGCACGGAGCAGCGCGCGCCCATGCCCCCGCCGCCGGTACTCCGGATGGACGACCAGCTCCCCGGACGCGGGCTCACCCCCGGTATCCATGTCGAGATGCGCGTAGGCGGCGGTCACCCCATCGTCGAGGATCGCCGTCCCGCCACGGCCGCCGCGCAGCGCCAGCAGCGCATGCTCCGACAGCGGCCCGACCCCGTCGGCGGCCGTCGCCTCCTTGACCAGCGCCAACACCTCGGCGACACGCACCTCGTCCATGATCGCCAGCCTATGCGACCGAACCCCTGATCAAGTTGTCACAGAAACGTCATCGCGCCGCCGGGAAGCGTATGCCGGACGCACTTACCGTCCGCAGCATGACTCGACGACGCACCTTCCTGGCCTGCGCCACGGCAGTGCTCACGGTCGTGGGCCTGGCCGCGCAGCCCGCGGCGGCCCGCCCCGCGCCGACCGCGGCCGTGCGCCTGCTGGCGCTGAACGACTTCCACGGCAACCTGGAACCGCCGTCCGGAAGCTCGGGCAGGGCCGTCGACGAGAACGGGAACACCGTGCTCGCCGGCGGTGCCGCCTACGTCGCCGCCCACCTCAAGCGGCTGCGGACCCGCGACACCCTCACCGTCGCGCAGGGCGACCTGATCGGGGCCTCGCCGCTGATCTCCGCCGCCTACCACGACGAACCGACCGTGCGGTTCCTCGGGGACATGGGCGTCACGGCCGCCGCGGTCGGCAACCACGAGTTCGACGAGGGCTACAAGGAGCTGCTGCGCATCCAGCACGGCGGCTGCCACCCCGTGGACGGCTGCTCCCCCGACGGCACCTGGCGCGGCGCGAAGTTCGACTACCTGGCGGCGAACGTGCTGCTGAAGAAGAGGCACCACAGGCCGGCCATGAAGCCGTGGACGATCCGCCGGGTCAACGGCGTCCGGGTCGGCTTCATCGGCGTCGTCACCAAGACGACCCCCAACATCGTCACCGCCGAGGGCATCAAGGACCTGGAGTTCGTCGACGAGGTCGCCGCGGCGAACCACGCCGCCCGCGAGCTGAGGCGCCGCCACGTCCGCGCGATGGTCCTGCTCGTCCACGAGGGCGACCAGGTCAAGACCGGTTCCCGTCCGGACGAGTGCGGCATCGAACCCGGCGCCGGTTCCCGTATCGCCAAGGCGGCCGACCCGGAGATCGACGTCGTCCTGTCCGGGCACACCCACCAGCAGTACGTCTGCTCGGTCGAGGACCCGAAGGGCGACCCGCGCCTGTTCTCGTCCGGCTCCTCCTTCGGCCGCGTGATCACCCAGGTCGACCTCAGGGTGAACCGCCGCACCGGCGACATCGTGCGCTCCGCCCTGAAGGGCGACAACCACATCGTCACCCGCGACATCGCCCCGGACCCCGCGACGGAGAAGTTCGTCCGGACGTGGCAGGACCGCGTCTCCGAGATCGCGAACAAGCCCATCGGCAAGATCACCGCCGATCTCACCCGCGCCCCGTCCCCCGCCGGCGAGACCGCCCTCGGCGACGTCATCGCCGACGCGCAGCTGGCCGCGACCAAGGACCTCGGCGCCCAGGTGGCCGTGATGAACCCGGGCGGCGTCCGCGCCGACCTCAGCTACGCCGCGAGCGGCTCGGAGGGCGACGGCGTCGTCACCTACGGCGAGGCGTTCACCGTCCAGCCCTTCAGCAACGTGATGGGCGTCGTCTCCCTCACCGGCGCGCAGCTCGACGCCCTCCTCGAACAGCAGTGGACGGCCGCGGGCGAGAAGATCCTCCAGCCCTCCGCGAACCTCCGCTTCACCATCGACCGCGCCAGGCCCGTGGGCGACCGCGTCTCCGCCATCACCATCGACGGGACCCCGATCACCCCGTCCACCACCTACAAGATCGCCGCGAACAACTTCCTGCTGGGCGGCGGCGACGGCTTCACCACGTTCACCGAAGGCAAGGACCAGGTCCTGGGCCCCATCGACCTGGACGCCCTGGTCGCCTACTTCACGGCCAACCCCACCATCGCGCCCCCACCCCTGAACCGGATCACGACCCCTTAGGACCACGCCCGGGACGAGCCGAGGCGAGAACTCCTATCCCCCGAAGAGGTGCACCACGAAGTAGACGACGGCGGCGACCGAGGCGGCCATCGGCATGGTGAGGATCCAGGCGGCGACAATGTTGCCGGCGACGCCCCAGCGGACGGCGGAGAGCCGCTTGGTCGCCCCGACGCCCATGATGCAGGACGTGATCGTGTGCGTGGTGGAAATTGGAGCGTGCCATATATAGGCGGTCGCGTACAGGATCATGGAGGCGGTCGATTCGGCGGCGAACCCCTTCGGCGGGTCCAGCTCGATCACCTTGCGGCCGAGCGTCCGCATGATCCGCCAGCCTCCGGCGTAGGTGCCGAGTGACAGGGCGCCGGCGCAGGCGAGGATCACCCACAGGGGGACGTCCTTGCCGTCGGAGTGACCGGTGGTGACGAGGGCCAGGACGATGATGCCCATCGTCTTCTGCGCGTCCTGCAGGCCGTGGCCGAGCGCCATCGACGCCGCCGACAGCGACTGCGCGATGCGGAACCGGCGGGCGATCCGGCCGGGATTGGCGCGGCGGAACATCCACAGGATGGCGATCATCACCAGGTAGGCGAGCCCGAACCCGACGAGCGGGGACACCACCATCGGGATGGCGACCTTCTCCAGGACGGTGCTCCAGCTCACCGTGGACGACGACGCGAACCCGGCGCCGACGACGCCGCCGATCAGCGCGTGCGAGGACGACGACGGCAGCCCGAAGTACCAGGTGATCAGGTTCCACGTGATCGCGCCGAGGACCCCGGCCGCGACGACGGTGAGCCCGTGCAGCCCGGTCGGCGGGGTGATGACCTCGCTGACGGTCTTGGCGACCTCGACGCCGAGCAGCGCGCCGATCAGGTTCATGACGGCGGCCATCAGCAGCGCCGCCCGCGGCGTCAGCGCCCGGGTGGACACCGAGGTGGCGATCGCGTTGGCGGCGTCGTGGAAGCCGTTGGTGTAGTCGAACAGCAGCGCGATGACGACGACGAGGATCAGCACGGCGGTCTGCGCGTCCGAGCGCAGGCCCAGCGCGCCGGCGAGGATCACCGCGAGGAAGCCGAGCAGCAGGACGGGCCAGAACCGGGCCGGGCCGCGGCGGATCTGCTCGCCGAGCGGCGGCTCGGCGGCGCCCTGCGCGTCCTTGGTCAGGGTCGCGCCGACCGGCCCGCCCACGGCGTGGGCGGCGGGGCCGCGCGGCCGCGGCCCCTGCGGCTCGTCCCGCACGCTCATGATTCCTTGACCGCGATGGTCTCGACCGTGTTGGCGATGGTCTCGAACGCGTCCGCCGCGTCCTCCAGCCGGTCGATGACCTCCTTCAGCTTCAGCACCGTGAGGGTGTCGTACTCACCGCTGAACAGCTTCGCGAGCAGTTTGCGGTAGACCTTGTCGCCCTGGTTCTCCAGCCGGTTGATCTCGATCCAGTACTCGTTGAGCTCCTTCATGGACCGCAGCCTCGGCATGGCCTCCGCGGTCAGTTCGGCGGCCCGCTCCAGCACCTCGACCATGTTGACGATGCCCTGGGGGAACTCCTCGATCTTGTAGAGGTCGACGAGGTCGGCCGCCTCCTCCATCTCGTCCATCACGTCGTCGATCGTCGAGGCCAGCCGGTAGATGTCCTCGCGGTCGAACGGGGTGATGAACGTTTCGTTGAGGCGGTGCATGATCGCGTGGGTGCATTCGTCCGCGGCGTGCTCGCACGCGCGCATCTTCTCCGCGATCGCCGCCCGATCGGCACCGTCGCTGATGAGCTCCACGAGCAGCCTGGCGCCGGTTACCAGGTTGTTCGCCGAGTCGGCGAACATGTCGTAGAAGCTGTCCTCACGCGGCGTGAGACGCAAGCGCACGTCGTTCTCCTGATGTGCCGGAACAGTCCGCAGAGGATCGTAGGCGCTACCAGCCGTAAAAAGAACCTTTGCCCCAGCTTCGGCTGGTGTCCTCCATCCTCTCACTTCCAAGATTGCCCCGGATCATCAGGTGCATACCCCTCGCGAGGCCCGTATCTGCGGGGACGTACGCCTTTCGGCGTGCCGCGGCCACTCGCCGACCGCCGGTCAAGATCGCGAGTGAGATTCGTTACAGAGCGTGTCGGCGGCCGGTCGGGGGCCGGTGGACGGACCGGAAAAGACGAACCGGGGACGCCGTAATCGGCGTCCCCGGCTCGGTGCGTGCGGCTGCTCCCGCTCCCGGACTGGAAGGGCGTCCTCCCAGATCCCCCCGGGAGGACGGCTCTCAGTCCCGTGGCGTAAGCTCGCGACGACCGGCTTCGTCGGACCGTACCCCGAGCACCATGTCGATCTCCGCGACGGTCAGCGGCCGCTCCGCCGCCGCCACCGCGCTGAGCATCTCGGCATAGAGTTCGATCTCGTCCAGCGCAACACGGTCGTGGACGCGCAAATCGAGGTACTGGCGCACCGCGTCCACCTCCGTTCGTTCCCCCCACACCCAAGTCGAGGCTACGCGCCCCGTCCGGACGGGCACATGACCCAAGAGGGCCATTCGAGGGCCACCCTCGCCCTCGCCGATCCGGGGCACGCCCACCAGAACGATCTAGGCACCGGCCCCGGCGACTCCTCTTAGCCTTCCCAGGCAGACCCTTCTGATGCACGTCCCGGCGCGGCCCGTGGTGATCGGGCCGGTCAGGTTCCGGGACGGAAGTCGCCCAGCATCTGCTCCAGCGCCGTTTCGGGCAGGTCACGGGCCGTCAGCCGGGCGACCGTGGCGGCGTTGACGTCCGCGCCCGCCAGCCGGGCCGCCTGCCGCGCCACGGTCTGCTCGAACAGCGCGCGGACCGCCCGGGCGTAGGCGAACCGCGGGTCCTCGCGCAGCCGCGCGAACCGGTTCAGCAGTTCGACCCGCAGCTCCTCGTCGAGGACGTAGAGGTCGCGTTCGGCGTAGCTCTGGAAGAGCCGGACCATGTCGCGGTCGCCCATCCCGGTGAACTCCACGATCCGGCCGAACTCGGCGCGGAACGCGGGATTGCCCGCGAGGAACCCCTCCATCTCGGCCGGCGGGCTGGAGCAGACCACCATGAACCTGGCGCCGCCCGCGTTCATCCGGCGGAGCAGCTCGGCCACGACGGGCGGGCTCCGGTCGAGGCGGTGCGCCTCCTGGATGAGCAGCACCCCGCCGAGCGCCTGCTCGACCATGCTCGCGACCCGGTTCTCGGTGTCGACCCGGTCGCGTCCCGCCAGGTGGACGGGACGGCACGCGACCACGTGCCCGGACTGCAGCAGCCCGAGCGCCGCGTAGATGCCGCCGACGAGGCCCGCCACGGTCGTCTTCCCCGTCCCCGGCGGACCGACGAAGATCAGGTGCCGGCCGTCGGCGGCGGCCACCCCGTAGCGCGCCCGGTCGGCGGCGAGCCCGGCCTCCTCGGCCAGCTCGTGCACGGCGGCCTTGACGTCGTCCAGCCCGGTGAGCTGTTCGAGCTGCCGCAGGTAGCCGTCGATGTCGCCGGGCGGACGCAGCGCGGGCTCGATGCCCTCCGCGACGCCCGCGAGGTCGTCCGGGGTCAGTACGAGACGGTCGTGGGACGCCCCGGCGCGCTCCATGTTCCGCTGGGCCGCCTGGTCCAGGTACGCCTCGACCAGCCGCGCGTTGACCAGGTCGCCCGGCCCGCGCAGACGGTTCAGGTCCTCCCGGGCCACCTCCATCGCGGACGCGCCGATGGTGACGCGCCGCTCCTCCGCCAGCAGGTGCAGCAGCATCATGCGGTTGTCGAGGTCGCTGAAGTCGGGCAGCCGGTGGACGCGGAACGCCTGCACGAGCTTCGGATGCTCGCGCAGCAGCCGCTTGTACGCCTGCGGCTCGCACGTCGCGATCACGGGCGTCGTGTTGACGGGGTCGCGGCGGGCCCGGCGCACCGCGCCGACGAGCGCCGCCGGGTCGCGCGCGCCCGCGATCGCCACGTCCAGCCGCTCGAACAGGACCACCGGGCCCGGCTGGGCGAGGATCTGCCCGATCCGCTCGGCGGGCGCGTCCCTGACGTCCTCCGCGTCGTGCGCGCGGATCGACCCGTCGCCGAGGCCCGCGTTCGCCAGCGTCAGCGCGATCAGCCGGGACAGCCGGCGCTGCCCCGAGTGCGGGCCGCCGACGAGCAGCACGCCGGGCACCCCCGGCCTGATCGAGCTGGGCGCGCCGTCCACCCGCGTCTCCTCGGCGCCCTCGCCGCCGGGGGCGTTCCACTCCTCGACCTGCCGGCGGACGGCGGCGAGCAGCTCGCTCGCGTCATGGTCGCCGTACACGAAGCCGAACCCGAAGCGCTCCAGGACACGGCGTTCGCTGCGGTCCTTCGGGGGTGGGATCTCGTGGACGGGCTGGTCCGGCGAGGGCGTGTCGTCCAGGAAGTCGAACTCGCCGACCATCGTCTTGGACATGACCTTCGTCCCGGGCCCGGCTCCCGGAACGGGCGGCGGTGGCTGGGCCGGGTCGTCCTCCATGTCGCCGGGCCCCATGACCCGCGTCCCTGGCGGCCCCGCCGCCGGACCGGCGGCCGGGGCTCCCGCCTGGCCCTCCACACGGGTGGCGTACGGGTTGAACGCGGCGGGCGCGGGCTGCTGCTGGTACTGCGGCCGCGCCTGTTGCGGCTCCGGGGGCGCGACGGGATTCGGCGGCGGCTGCGAGACATTCGGCGATGGCGATGGCGGTGGCGATGGCGGTACCTGCTGCGGTGGCGCTTGCTGCGGCGGGGCGATACCTGACGGTTGATAGCCGAGGTGGGTGTACGGCGGCGCGAAGTTCTCGTCCTGCTTGTCTTCCTCCGGCAGGGAGAACCCGCCGGGCTGCTGCTCGGGCGCGGCAGGCGCCTGATTCTGCATGGGCGCGGGGCCGGGCATGGGCGCAGGGCTCTGCATAGGCGCCGGGCTCTGCATCTGGGCCGGATTCGGCATCGGCGCAGGGTTCTGCATGGGCGCAGGGCTCTGCATCGGTGCCGGATTCTGCATGGGTGCGGGGTTCTGTGCCGGTGCGGGCGGCATCGCGCCCGGACGCTGGAAACCGAGCTCTGTGTAAGGCGGCGCGACGTTCCCCTCGTCCTTGTCCTCCTCGGCGGGGACGCCACTGATCACAGGGTCCGGGGGCGCGAACGCCGCCTGCTGCCCATGCCCGGCCATCTGGTTGGCGGCCATCTGGGCGTGCGGCTGCTGCCCGCCGGGTCCGGGTGCGTTCTCCCATCCCGGTTGGGCGGGCGGCTGGACGAACGGACGGTCCGGCTCGGACGGCACGCTCTGCGGCTGCGGAGGCGTCCCGGGGGCGATCCCTGGCTGGCTCTGCATGCCGAACGGGGACGGCTGCGGCGGCGCCGGGTTGGGCGGTGGCGTGGCGGTCGGGGTGGCGGCCGTCGCCCTGGCCCGGTTGCGGCCGATGATCCCGGCGATGATCGACGTCGGGACGGGGAAGCCCCGCGGGCGCGCGGGCATGCCGACGAGCCGGCACCAGGCGAGGTCGACCTCGTACATCGCGGCCAGGAGCGTCTCGGCGCCCGACCCGGACCCGGCCGCCGACCGCAGCGGTTCGGGGAGGCGCATGTCCTGCGGCCACAGCCGCCGCAGCGGATGTCCCTGCTGCTCCGACACCGCCTGCACCGTGTAGCGGATTTCTGGGTCCAGCCAGGGGACGATGGTCCCGACCATGTCCTTGCGGACGACGTCCAGATCGGCGGCGAGCAGCGCGGCGGCCACCAGCCGGGGCTCGATGTAGGCGGGTTCGGCGGGGTCGCCCGAGAGGTCGGCTATCAATTCGCTGAGCGTGTAGAAGGCGTGCCGGAAGTTGTCCCCTGGCGAACTCTCGTTCCGCAGCGACGGGACCAGGTTCGGTGGGCAGCGCGTCAGCCACTGCTGGACGATCGCCTGGTCGCCGTACGGCAGCGCCCCGTAGTCGACAGTCGGGTTGGCCAGCGTGGTGCCGAGGATGGCGAGCAGCGCGTCCGCCCTGACCTGGAACCGGACGTCGTCGCGCAGCGCGCTGGCGACGGCCCACATCGTCCGCAGGACGACGACCGCCGCGTCCACCCGGCTGGCCCGCAGCCGTTCCGCGTACAGCCCGACCAGCGTCTCCAGCGGCGGCGGGGTGAGCCAGCGCGGGCCGTCGACGCGCGGGAGCGGTTTGGCGCGGTAGGGCTGCCACAGGTCGAGCATCTGCGCGTCCAGCCGCGAGTCGAACGCGGGCGCGGACGAGCACCACAGCATCACGCCCCACGCGACGGCCACGGTCGACGGCGTCTCGCTGGTGAACTCCTGCGACCAGTGCGGGTAGTCGGGTGTGGACAGCGTCGCGGCGGACTGGACGGTCGACCGGACGCGCGACGTCAGCTCGGTCGCGAACCCGTGCCCGACGAACGGGAGCCCGGCGGGCGGGTCATAGGAGAAGTCGGGTCCGGCCGGGATCACGTGCGGCGGCAGCGCGGGAACCTGCCCCGGCCCCTGCTGCGCGGGCCGCGCCGCCATCCGGACGGCGGGCGTGCGGGGCGGCGGGCACAGGTACCACTGCCCGTCGGTCGGGTGCAGCCGGTACCAGCGCGCCCAGGCGCCGAACAGCCACCAGGTGCCGTCGGGCAGGACGAGCATGCGGCCGCCGATGGCGTGATGGCGCTGCTGCGGAGGCGCCGACGGCCACCACGCGGCGGCCACCATCGCCCTCGTGTCCCGCTCTGCCTCCGCGAACGGATCCTGCCCCATCGGGGGGCTGGGCGGCGGAGCATTGCCATAGCCCGGTCCCCACACCACGATGGTCATGGTAGTCAGCTGATGACGGCAGGGGTCTCCTCCACCGGCGCTTTCACCGCGTCCTCGCAGGTCAGGACGATCTCAATCGGACCTTGACGTCAGTGCCACCGGGCGTCGCGGTGCCTGCGGGCCTTCTCCGCGTACACCTCGGGCGTGTGGGTCAGGACGAGCCGGTCGTCGTCGGTCAGCTCCCGGACGATCCGTCCCGGCGTCCCGGCGACGAGCACCCCGGACGGGATCTTCTTGCCGGGCGGCACCAGCGCGCCGGCGGCGATCAGCGTCCCGGCGCCGATCCGCGCGCCGTTCAGGACGATCGCGCCGATGCCGATGAGCGAGCCGGTCTCGACGTGCGCGCCGTGCACCATCGCCTTGTGGCCGAGGCTGACGCGGTCTTCGAGGACGGCGGGCGTCCCGGGGTCGGCGTGCAGGCAGCTGAGGTCCTGGATGTTGCATTCCTCGCCGACGACGATCGCCTCGTCGTCGCCGCGCAGCACCGAGCCGTACCAGACGCTGGACGCCCGGCCCAGCGCGACCCGGCCGACGACGACGGCGCCGGGCGCGATCCACGCCTCGGGATGGATGTCCGGCCGGTCCTCGCCCAACGTTCCGAGATACGTCATGCCGCCGATGCTAGGACCCGCCAGCAGCGGCCACGGGAGCGGGACCGGCCCGCCGCGCACCACCCCCGGATAGTGCGAATTTTCCGAGATTGGATAGTTTGTCGCTCTTACCTGGTGAAGAAACGACGTCGAGAAGCGCGTTCCGGTTGCGCGAATGGGGTGGACCGGACGAGAGTCGTCCTGACGTTTCCATAGGTGAACCCGCTGACCGGCGGCCGAGGAGAGCAACCGACCCTGACGGGGTGATCACCCCCGCCAACGACCCCCAAGGCATCATGAGCAACGAAGCCGAAATCCTGCCGAACCTCCTCCACGAAGACACACACGAGTTCGAGATCGTCATGCGCGGCTACAACCGCCGCCAGGTCGACGACTACATCGCCCGCTTCCTCCAGAAGAACCGCGAACTCGAAGCGCGGCTCGCCCGCGCCCACGATGACTCCGAGCGGCTCCGCCGCGAGATGGCCGAGCTCCGGGAGGCGCGCAAGCCCACCGGCGACGATCTCAGCGACCGGCTCCGGCAGATCATCAACCTCGCCGAGGACGAGGCCCAGGACAAGCTCGCCGAGGCCGAGGCCAAGGGGACGGAGATCCGCAAGGACGCCGAGCAGGAGTCCAAGCGGATCATCGACGAGGCCCGCGCGCACGCCGAGAAGAACCTCGCCCAGGCGCAGGACAGGGCCGAGCACGTGCTCGCCTCCGCCAAGAAGGAGTCCGAGAGCGTCCTCGGGTCGGCCAAGCAGGAGGCCGAGCAGACGGTCACCAGCGCGCGGCTTGAAGCCGAGCGCACCCTGACCGCGTCCGAGCGCCGCGCCAGCGTGATCAACGAGGGCGCGACGCAGCGGCTGACGTCGCTCACCAAGAACCACACCCAGGCCCTGCAGCGCCTCACCGAGATCAGCGAGACCCTGCACCGCCTCCTCACGGCGGAGAACGAGGCGGGCCCGCTGGAGAAGATGGTGGAGGACGCCGTCCGGCAGAACCCACCGCGCAAGCAGCAGCCGTCCCAGCCGGCGAAGCCCGCTCCGGCGGCCACCAAACCCACCCCGGCGCCCGCGGCCGCGCCCGCGCAGCAGAGCACACCCGCGCAGCCGAGTGGCGGCCCGTCCATGAAGAAGCCCGAGCCGCCCGCCGACACCCCCGACCCGTCGGCCGCGCAGGCCAAGCCCGCGCGCCCGGCCGAGGACGCGGGCCCGACCCCGCCGCCGCCCGGCCCCGTCGTCCCGCCGCAGCAGTCCCGCGGCCCCATCGAGCTGTAGCCGAGCTTCAAGCGAGGCGACGCCGTTTTCGACCGTGCCCGCCCAAGGCCCACGCCTTGGGCGGGCACGGTCGTCTATAAGATTTCGGCGTGAGCAAGAGGACCCACACGCGCAACGGAACCGCCCGTCCGATCAGGCTTCTCGGCGATCCGGTGCTGCGCACCGAGTGCGACCCGGTCCGGACGTTCGACGCCTCGCTGCGACGCCTCGTCGACGACATGTTCGTCACCATGTACGAGGAGGACGGCGCGGGCGTGGCCGCCAACCAGGTGGGCGTGGGCCTGCGGGTGTTCGTGTACGACTGCAAGGACGACAAGGGGCGCAGGCACATCGGCCACGTCGTCAACCCGAGGCTCGTGGCCGCCGACGGGGAACTGCTCGTCGAACCTGAGGGCTGCCTGTCCGTGCCCGGCATGCATTTCGAGACGGCCCGCCACGCGCACGCCGTCGTCGAGGGCGTGGACGTGAAGGGCGATCCCGTCCGCGTCGAGGGCACCGGCTACTTCGCCCGCTGCCTCCAGCACGAGTGCGGGCACCTGGAGGGCAACGTCTACATCGACGTCCTGTCCGGCGAGGCCCGCCGCGAGGCCATGCGCGCCATCCGCGCCCTCAACCGCTAGAGCACCCGCTCGACCGGCAGGGGGAGGACTCAACCGATCCTCTGCGGGCATTCAGGGGACGTTCAGGTTCAGATGGGAACCTCTGCATAGATCGTGGAGGGGGACTGTGCCATTGGCTGATCGGACGGGGAACGGCGGCAAACCGGCAAGCGGCGGCAGCGCGGCGACCGGCGGAAGGCAGGCGGAGGCGACCCTGCTCGTCGTCGAGGACGAGCCCAACATCCTGGAGCTGCTCGCCGGCAGCCTGCGCTTCACCGGGTTCGACGTGGTCACCGCCACGAACGGGGCGGACGCGGTCCAGTCGGCGCGGCGGCACCGCCCGGACCTCATCGTGCTGGACGTGATGCTGCCCGACATCGACGGTTTCGACGTCGCGCGGCGGCTGCGCTCCGGCGGCGACCACACTCCCGTGCTGTTCCTGACCGCGCGCGACGGGGTCCAGGACCGGATCAAGGGCCTGACGATCGGCGGGGACGACTACGTCACCAAGCCGTTCAGCCTGGAGGAGGTCATCGCGCGCATCCGCGCCGTGCTGCGGCGGTTCCGCGGCGGCATGACGGAGCCGCCGCCGCGGCTGGTGTTCGCGGACGTCGAGCTCGACGAGGACAGCCACGAGGTGTGGCGCGGCGGCCGCTCGATCCAGCTGTCGCCCACGGAGTTCAAGCTGCTGCGCTACTTCATGGCCAACGCGGGACGCGTCGTGTCGAAGGCGCAGATCCTCGACCACGTGTGGAACTACGACTTCCGCGGCGACGCGGGCATCGTCGAGTCGTACGTGTCGGCGCTGCGCCGCAAGGTCGACAACGCGGAACCGCGCCTCATCCACACGCTGCGCGGTGTCGGGTACGTCCTGCGCGAGCCGTCGAGATCGGGCTGATGGCCACGCGGTTCCCGGCGTCCCCGGCGAATCCCGCTCCAGGGCGGCGGCCGCCGGGCACTCCCGGAACTCCCGGCGAACTCCCGCCCCGCTGGCCGCGCCGCCAGCTGGCGCTGCTGTGGGGCCGGACGTCGCTGCGCGTGAAGCTGCTCGCCGGGATGCTCGTCCTCGTCGCGCTCGGGATGACGGTGATGGGCGCGGCGAGCACGTCCGTCCTGCGGCAGTACCTCGTGGGACGGGCCGACGACCAGCTGCGCGGCTCGGTGGGCCGGGCGGTCGACCAGGTCGCCGAGGGGCTGCGGCGCGGGGAGCGGCAGATCCCCGTCCGGATACCCAGCGAGATGTACGCGCAGGTCCGCGCCAGCGGCGGCACCGTCGTGGCGCAGAACCCGGCGTGGAGCGAGTCCGGCCATCCGAAGCTGCCCGCGGACGTGAGCGAGCGCATCGACCGTCCGTTCACCGTGCGCGGGACCGGCGGGTCGCAGTGGCGGATCCTGGCGGCGCCGGTCGCGGACGGCATCCTCGTCCTCGCGTTCAGCCTGGAGGAGATCGACCGGACGGTCCGCCGGCTGGTGGCGATCGACGTGATCGTGGGCCTGCTGGTGCTCGGTGTCCTGGTCGGGCTCGGGATGTGGGTCGTCCGGGCGAGCCTGCGGCCGCTGTCGGCGGTGGAGGAGACGGCGGGCGCGATCGCGGCCGGTGATCTGTCGCGCCGCGTCCCGCAGGCGGACCCGCGCACCGAGATGGGACGGCTCGGCCGGTCGCTGAACACCATGCTCGCGCAGATCGAGGCGGCGTTCGGGGCGCGTGCCGAGTCGGAGGCCGCGGCGCGGCGGTCGGAGGAGACGGCGCGCCGTTCGGAGGAGCGGATGCGGCGGTTCATCGCGGACGCCAGCCACGAGCTGCGCACCCCGCTGACCGCGATCCGCGGCTTCGCCGAGTTCTACCGGCAGGGCGCGGCCCGCAGCCCCGCGGAGCTCGGCCGGCTGATCGGCCGGATCGAGGAGACCGCGGCCCGGATGGGCCTGCTCGTCGAGGACCTCCTCCTGCTCGCGAGGCTGGACCGGCAGCGTCCGATCGAGCGGCGCCCGGTGGATCTGCTCGCGGTCGCCGCCGACTCTGTCCAGGAGGCCAGAGTTCTCGCACCCGAGCGCAAGATAGATCTTTTGGTGGAGGGAGGGCTGGCGTACCAGGTGCGGGGGGACGAGGCGCGCCTGCGCCAGGTCCTCGGCAACCTGCTGGCCAACGCGGTCACCCACACCCCGAAGGGCACCCCGGTCGAGGTGCGCCTGTCCCCCGGCACCCTGCGCAGGGCCCCGGCGGTGATCGTCGAGGTCGCGGACTCCGGGCCCGGCCTCTCTCCCGAGCAGTCGGAACGGGTCTTCGAGCGCTTCTACCGCGCCGACGACGCCCGCTCCCGCGCGGACGGCGGCACCGGGCTCGGCCTCGCCATCGTCGCCGCGCTGGTCGCCGCCCACGAGGGCTTGGTGGAGGCCGACTCCACCCCGGGCGAGGGCGCCACGTTCAGGGTCGTCCTGCCTTTGGACGAAGACTGACGGAAGCATTCAGGCAACGTTCAGCTAAGTGCGCTTAAGTGGCGGTACAGGGCGCGTCCCGTTCCCGACGGGGAGCGGAAGCCCGCGCCCTGGCCAGCTCACACCCGGCCCGCGCGACCAGCACCGGCACCGGCACCGGCACCGCGCCACCGGCACCGCGGCCGAGGGGACGTTACGCCGCACGTCCCCTCGGCCGCGGTTTTTTGTCGCCGTCGGCTTTCAGCACACTTTCAGGTTGGCTCCAGGCGGCCTGCAGCCCTGGCACGCACTCTCCAAGTAAGCGAAAAGGGGGAGCAGATGACCGCCGACCGGCCACCACAACAACCACCTTGGGAGCCCACCGGGCAATGGGCGCCACCGCCCTGGCAGCCCCCGGGCCCCGCCCCGCGACCGGCTCGTCCGCCCTTCCTCGCCACGACCCGGCAGAAGATCGCCGCGGCCGGAGCGGCCCTAGCGCTGGCGCTCGGGGCGGGCGGCGCGGGCGCGGCCGTCACGCTGGCCTTCAAGCACGACAGCACGGTCTTCTCCAGCCCGACGGCAGTGTCGGGGACGTCCGCGAAGGGCGGCCCGACCGCGCGGGTGGCGGCCGCCGTCCAGCCCAGCGTCGTGTCGATCCAGGCCCGGACGCCGAACGGGACCAGCGGCGGTTCCGGCGTCGTCCTGCGCTCGGACGGCGTGATCCTCACCAACGCGCACGTCGTCGCGGACGCCGGTCAGGTGGCCGTGAAGTTCTCCGACGGCCGGACGGTCCCCGCGAAGATCCTCGGCTCCGACGCCGGCGCGGACGTGGCCGTGATCAAGGCGCAGGGCGTGTCGGGTCTGAAGCCCGCGACGCTCGGGAACAGCGACGCCCTCGCCGTCGGTGACACGGTGCTCGCTGTCGGCAGCCCGCTCGGCCTGGACGGCTCGGTGACGTCCGGCATCGTCAGCGCGCTGAACCGCGAGGTCCGCGAGGGCGACCAGGAGCCGCAGCTCCCGCCCGGCCTGCGCGGGCAGCTGTCCCGGCAGCAGGAGACCGTGATCAAGAACGCGATCCAGACCGACGCCGCGATCAACCCCGGCAACTCGGGCGGCGCGCTGGTGGACTCCGCCGGCCGCGTGATCGGCGTCAACACCGCGATCCTCACCGCCGGGAACGGCAACGGGAACATCGGCGTCGGTTTCGCGATCCCGATCAACTCCGCCAAGAGGACCGCCGACAAGATCGTCGCCGGTTCCAAGGTCTGACCCGGGGCGCCGTCCGGCCAGGCTCCTGGGGGGAGCGGACGGACGGGCGGCGACCCGGGACAGTGGTCCTTCCGGCCGGGCCGGGCCCGGATGGACCGAGCAAGGGAGCGGCCGCGTGACCCGCAGACGGGGTCACGCGGTCGCGCCACCTCCCCCGGACCTGACCGATATCGAGGGCCGCCGCTCCGCCTTCGCCAGCATCCGCCGGGTCGACCGCAGGTAGTACTCACGCGGCAACGTCCGAACCCGCAGCGGAAGCCGCGGATACACGACCGCCAGCAGCCGCATCAGCGCCCGGAACCGCCGCTCCCGCCCGGCGCTCCACTTCCACCCGTACTGCTCCCTGATCGGCGCGGGCATCAGCCCCGCCGTGATCAGCCGGATCGCCATCAGCCCCGGCGCGTTCACCACCCCGCCCGGCAGCCGCGGACGCAGCACCTGCTCCGCGATGGCCCGCGACTCCTCGGTGATCTCCAGGCTCTGGATCATGTCCGCGTAGTACTCGCGGAACCGCGGATACGTCTCCGGCATCCGCTCCCGCGGGCAGCCCAGGATCGTCGCGTAGATCTTGGCCTGCTGGTAGAACTCCTCAAGCTCGCCTTCGTCCAGCGTCCGCCGGAACAGCGCCTGGTAGAACTGCGCCGCCACCGCGAACAGCGTGGACGCCACCCACACCTGCAACTCGGGATCGTTCGCCTCGTAACCGGGCCCGACGACCCTTTCGTGACCCTTCCGGACGAGCGCACTGAACGCCTCCGCCTCCTCCCGCGTCCCGAACTGCACCGCGTACAGCCACCCCATGGTGTTCCGCAGCCGCCGCAGCGGATCGTCCGCCGTGTAACTGTGGTCGTACACCCCCTGGGCCACCTTGGGATGCGCGGTCTGGAGCAGCGACGCGGCCCCGCCCGCCGCGATGAGCGCGCCCTCCCGCGAGATGACGCGGATGAGGTCGTCGTCCTCGAAGAGCCCTTCGGTCATGGCCACCAGTGTAAGTAAGCACTTGCGTCTGTCGCCGGCCCGGGATTACTCGGGCGACAAGATCGCTTCTACCCTGCGAGACTGGAGGCATGCCCGACGAGATCCATGTGCGCGGCTCGGTCTCCATCCCGGAGTCCGAGCTGAGCTGGCGTTTCTCCCGCTCCTCGGGGCCGGGCGGGCAGCACGTCAACACCAGCGCCACCGCCGCCGAACTCTCCTTCGACGTCGCGAACTCCCCGTCCCTCCCCGAACCCCTCAGATCCCGCGCGCTGGACCGCCTGTCCACCCGCCTGGTCCGAGGCGTCCTCACCATCCGCGCCGAGGAGTACCGCTCCCAGCAACGCAACCGCGACGCCGCCCGCACCCGCCTCGCCACCCTCCTCTCCGAAGCCACCGCCCCACCCCCGAAGAAACGCGTCCCGAAAAAGATCCCCCGAGGCATCAACGAACGCCGCCTGGAGAACAAGAAACGCCGCAGCGCCCTGAAACGCCAACGCACCACCCGCTGGGACTGACTCCTCCCGGGGCCGAGAGCTCTACATGCCCTAGGCTGGCACCGTGACCGCGGGGTTCCCATAACCGGCTGATTCCAGAGGACGGAGCATGAGGGCATACGACCTGCTGCGCCCGACGGCGTTGGCCATCATGGAGCACCTCGACGCCTATGGCGTGGAGCTGGACGACCGAGGGGTGCACGTCATGATGAGCCCGGTCAACCGGCACGAGCTCGCGATCTCACGGCTGCTCCGCCAGTTGCTTCCGCAAGTCGAGCCGGACCTGGTCGCGCATTCCGGGACGCCAGAAATAGACGATCCCGCCACAGGCAGATTGCGCAGGCCCGACCTGGTTGTCGTGCCCGAAGCCGCAATGGCCCGGCCAGGTCAGACGTACCTTCGGCCGGAGGACGTGGAGTTGGTCGTTGAAGTCGTTTCAGCGCCTAATCCCGAGAACGACTATGAGAACAAGGCGGCCGACTACCCCGCCATGGGAATCCCGACCTACCTCATCATCGACCCTCGCAAGTCAACGGTGACGGTTTTCAGCGACCCCGGGACAACCCCGGAGGGGACGCGCTACCGCACACGCCACGACCACGTGTTCGGCGACCAGATCAACGCCGGCGGCTACACCATCGACAGCAGCGCCTTCCTCCCCTACGAGGACGTCGACACCTGAGCGTGGGCTTATCGGGGGCGGCGGGTTTCCAGGCCGGCGAGGATGATTTCCAGGCCGAATTCGAAGCCGCCGCGTTCCTGGGGGTCGACGGCGCTGAGGAGGCGGCGCTGGACGGCGGTGTTCTCGGGCGGCAGCGCGTCCAAAGCGGTTTGGAAGGCGGCGATGGCAGCCTGGTCGTGGGTGGCCGCGCTGACCTCGGCGAGGACGACCCCGTGCACGAAGTCGACGATCACGTCGGCGCCCCGTACGGCGTCGAGCGGAGCCAGGCCGGACGCGTCGAGCGCGGCATAAAGTGACTCGTTGACGCTGGCGGCGGCTATCGCGACGGCGGTGGCGTCGGAGAGAATCCGCAGCACCAGGTTCGGGTGGGCGAGCGCGAGCGCGCGGTAGGCGTCCGCCCAGTCGCGCACCCGCCGCTGCCAGGCCGTCGTCTCGTCCGTGTCCGGGACGCGCAGTTTCGCGAACGCCTCCCGGACGACCTCGCGCACCAGCTCGTCCTTGTTCGGGACGTGGTAGTAGACGGCCATCGGGTCGACGCCCAGTTCGCGTCCGAGGCGCCGCATCGACAGCGCGTCCAGCCCCGCCTCGTCGATCAGTGCGAGCGCGGCGGTGATGATCCGCTCGCGCGTCAGTGGTTCCCGTCCCGCGCGCCGTGCCATTGCCCTCCTTTAGTCTACGGCGTAGAGTACCGATTCTACACCGTAGAAAGGAAGCCGACCGTGCCTCTGCTCGCCTTCGTTGTGCTGTGCGCCGCGCAGTTCATGCTGATCGTCGACGTGGTGGTGCTGAACGTGGCGCTGCCCTCGCTCCAGGACAGCCTCGGCATCCCCGCCGAGCATCTGCAGTTCGCCGGCACCGCCTACACGCTGACGTTCGGCAGCCTGCTGATCGTCGCCGGACGCGCCGGCGACCTGTTCGGCCGCCGCCGGATCTTCCAGACGGGCCTGCTGATCTTCACGCTCGCCTCCGCCCTGGCCGCGCTGGCCCAGGAGGGCTGGCACCTGTTCGCGGCACGGGCCCTCCAGGGGGTCGGCGCGGCGCTGGTGTCCCCCACGGCGATGGCGCTGGTCACGTCCCTGTTCGAGGGCGAGCGGCGCAACCGCGCGCTGGGCGTGTGGGCGGCGATCGGCTCGGGCGGGGCGATCGCGGGCCAGCTGCTCGGCGGCGTCCTCACCGACGTGTTCGGCTGGCGCTCGATCTTCTTGATCAACCTCCCGGTGGGCGTGGCCGGGGCGCTCCTGGCCGGACGGCTGCTTCCGGAAAGCCGCGGATCCGTCCGCCCGACGCTGGACGGATGGGGCGCCGCGCTCCTCGCCGCCTGCCTGGCGGCGTTCAGCGTGGCCCTCACCGGCTCCTGGCTCTCGGGCCTTGCGGCCGCCGTCCTGTTCCTCGCCTTCTGCCTCTACGAACGCCGCAGGGACGAGCCCCTCGTACGGTTCGCGCTGCTCCGCGACGGGGCGGTCCGGACGGGCAACGCCGTCCTCGCCCTGATCGCGGGCACCACGGCGATCGCCCTGTTCTTCACGACCCTCTATCTCCAGAACATCCTCGGGCATTCCGCGACCCGGGTCGGAATGGCCTTCGCCCCGGTGACCGCGATCGTCCTCGTCGTCTCCCCGTACGCGGGGCGCCTCGTCGGCCGCCTGGGCGTCCGGCCCCTGATGCTGGCCGGGACGGCGCTGAGCGCCGCGGGCCTGGCGCACCTGTCCTTCATGGACGCCTCAGGCGGTTACCTCACCGACGTCCTGCCCGGCCTGGCCCTGGTGGCGCTGGGGAACGGCGTCGCGTTCGCGCCCACGATGATCGCGGCGACCAGCGTCGGACCGTCGGACGCGGGCGCGGCGTCCGGCCTGCTGAACACCTCCCAGGAACTGGGCACCGCGATCGTCCTGGCGAGCCTGGCCCCCGTCGCCGCGGCCGTGTACGGGGCGGGCACCGTCCCGTCCGACCTGACGGACGGCTACCAGGCGGGCCTCTGGGCCGCCTCGGCCCTCACGGTGGCGGCCCTCCTGATCGCCCTCGGCGCCCCCAAGACCACCGGCAGGAGCACGCCCGTCCCCAAGGACCACCCCGCCGCCCCGGCGCCTGTCACGAACGGCCGGTGAACCATGGATCGGATTGTCGGCGCCGATGGGCACGCTACCCGGATGGCCACATGGAAGCGGTTCGAAGAGGAGGCGGCCGACCTGGCCGCGACGGTGCGAGAGCGGTTCGAGGCGGCGGACACCCACGTGCTCGCCACCCTGCGCAAGGACGGCTCGCCGCGGGTGAGCGGCTCGGAGGTCGACTTCCGCGGCCCGGATCTGTCGTTCGGCTCAATGCTCAACGCGGTGAAGGCCCGCGACTTGCGACGGGACGGCCGCTGCGCGATCCACGCGCACCCGGCCGACCCTGAGCGCGGCGGCGACGCCAAGGTGGCCGGGTTCGCGATCGAGATCACCGATCCGGACGAGAAGGAGGCTTACACAACCGGGGGCGAGCCGCCCGGCGACTTCCACGCTTTCCGGCTCGACCTGCGCGAGGCCGTCCTGACCTCCGTCGAAGGCGGCCGGCTCATCATCCGGACGTGGAACCCCGGCAAGGGCGTCCGCACCGTCCGCCGGGCGTGACCCCTTCGTCTTCAGGAGCCGCCGCTACGAGGACGGGCAGAAGACGGTTTCCACGGCCTTGCTCACGTCGATCTGGACGGCGCTGACCTTGGCGCTCAAGGTGAACGACATCGCGAACTGGCGGCGGCCGTCTTCCGAGTAGAAGGTCATCGCGAGGAAGCCGGGCGCGGTCCCGCCCACGATGTAGAGATCGTCGCCGCAACGGCCGTTGTCTCGGGTGCGCGGGGCGGCGGGCAGCCGGTCGGTCAGGACTCGCTGGAGTTCCGGCGGCAGCAGCCTGCCCTGGTTGAACGCCCGTTGGAAGGCGCTCACGTCGTGCGCGGTGGAGACGACCCCTCCGGCCGCCCCGGCGATGCTGGCGTTGAACCGGTCCACGTCGCGCAGCCTGCCGTCGGCGTCGGGGTAGTAGCCGTGGCCGTGCGGACCCTTGATGCCCTCCGGCGGCTTGACGGGAAGGTAGGTCTTGGTCATACCGAGCGGACGGAACAGCCGCGTTTCCATCTCGGCGGACAGGTCGTGGCCGGTCAACCTCTCGACGATCATGCCAAGGAGGGTGTAGTTGGTGTTGGAGTAGGACCACTTCTCGCCCGGTTCCCCGGTCCGGGGACGACTCCGGCTCCACTGCACCAGATCCAGCGGACGATAGTGGGTCGTGAAGTCGAACACGTCGAACGAGGGTTCCTCTCCCTCGCTCCCGTCCGGGTTCGGCTTTCCGGCGTACCAGTCGGGGATACCGGAGGTGTGCCGGATCATCTGCCGCACCGTGATCTCGTCGGCCCGCGTCACCAGGTCCTTCTCCACCACCACCGGCAGCAGGTCGGCGAGCTTGTCGTCCACCCCCAGCCTGCCCTCGTCGACCAGTTGCAGCACCACGGTCGCCACCATCTGCTTGGTCTGTGACCCGATCCGGAAGCGAGCGTTCGCGGGGATCCTCCCGCCCTTTCCGTCCAGCAACCGGGAGCCCGCACTGCCCAGCCCGATGGACCGCCCATCGACGTAAGCACCGCCGACGGCCCCCACCACCCCGGGCGCCTTGGCCAGTTCCTCCATCGCCTTCTGAACGTCCCCGGCCCGCGTCGGGGCGGCGGTCGCGGGCCCGGCGGGAGCCATTATCAGCATGGCGACACCAGCGACACCGGCGACCCCTCGCAGCAGCGAACGCCGACCCCGTCGTCCGTCATCCACCACGTCGTTCTCCTTCTCGTGTTCACCGTCCGAAGCCGGGGCACATCACGCCCCCGGCACGGACCCGCTTAGGTCCACGCGCCACCGAACACGTAGGGTCGTTGCACCGGCGTATGCGTTTTTCCATACGCCCGCGATACACCTGAGAGGTCACTTTCGTGAGCATTCTCACGACGCATCGCGCTCTGCTGAGCCGTCTGCTGCCCGACGACGAACCGGACGACCTCGCGGTACGTCAGGGGCAGTTCCACATCGTGGTCATCGGCTCGGACCGCGTCGTGTGCCTGCCTCGCACCCGGGCCGCGGCCGCCCGCCTACCTGAGCGGTTGGCCGCACTAAACGCGCTCGCCGACCTCGACCTCGGCTTCCGCACTCCTGAGCCGCTGTCCCAAGGCGGCACCCGCAACACCGACGAGGTGCCGTTCCTGGTACTCGGCCACATTCCCGGAGAACCGCTGAAGCCCGACGCACTCAACGATGCCCAAGTGGCCGACACCGTGGCGGCGCAGTACGCAATCCTGCTGTCCGGTCTGGCCCGTGCAGGCACCGACGAGACGGTACGAGCAGTTCTCCCTCAGGCGCCAGAAGGCCGGTGGCGGCAGTTCGCCGAGAACGTGCGCGCGGAACTGTTCCCACTCATGACCGGCAGCGGACGCCTACGGGCCAAGCGGGAACTCGCGGCACTCGACAGCCTTCCGCACGTCACCCGAGCAGTGGTGCATGGCGACCTCGGTGCCGAAAACGTCCTGTGGGAGTGGACGCACGGCCTGCCGCACCTCTCTGGAGTACTCGACTGGGACGATGTCACACTCGGCGACCAGGCCGAGGACCTCGCGGCCATCGGCGCCAGCTACGGTGGTGATCTCCTGGAACGGGTGCTCGCCCTCGGCCACAGATCAAGCCACGGACTTTCCACCCGCATCACCGCGATACGCGGCACATTCGCCCTACAGCAAGCCCTCTACGCACTCCGCGACGGCGACGAAGAAGAACTCGCCGACGGCCTGGCCGACTACCGTTGAGGCACACCACGGCGTTCCGCCGAGCTACCAGGTGCCCGGGAACATCCGCCGCTTGAGCTGCCGTCCGACGATGTCGGCCGCCGTCCCGGCGTCGCCGCACGCCGCCAGGTATCCCGCCCGCCCCCGGTGCGCCTCGTAGTAGGCCCACGAACCTCCCGGGACGGCGAGCACGCTCACCGCCATTCCGATATGCCGGACATACACCCACAGCAACGGAACCGGAATCGGAAACTCCTGGATCCGATACAGCCGGACGAACCGCCACCCCTCCGGCTCCAGCGCGACGACCAGCGCCTCCAGATAACGCACCGCCGTCTCCGGCCGCCGCCGCGTCCGCCACGAAAGGACACTCCGCTGGACGGTCCCGATCACCGGCGGACCTCGGCCCTGAGCGCCGCGCACACCCACTTGCCATGCGGAGAGGTCGGATCGGTCCAGCACCGCCAGGCCAGGGCCTCGACGATCGCGAGCCCGCGCCCACCGTTGTCGTCAAGGTTCTCCTCGCTGAGGTCGAGCGTCTCCAGCGAAATCTGGACGTTCCGCGCCACGGGCCGCTCGTCGCACCCGTCCCACACCCCCAGCACGACCTCGCCGTTCCCCAGCCCGACGTGCACCTCGATAACGTCCGCCGCCCCGGACACCTTCACCGCGTTCGCCACAAGCTCCCCCACGACGAGCACCGCGTCCGAAACGAGAAAGGGCAGCCCCCACCCACGCAGCGCCCCGGAAACCTGATCCCGAGCCAACCCCGATACGGCCGGAGAAGCCGCAAATTTCCGAGACACGCCCGATTTGTTCTTCAACAGTGCCATGACCTCGTCCTCCACAAATTCTTGTGAACGGGGTCACAGGTTTTCTCAGGCTTGGTCATCTGTCGTGCATACGCTGAGCATGAGCGACAAGCTGAAACAAAGGAGCGGTCAATGCCCCGAAAACTCTCAGCCGAGGAGCTCCCCAAGCCACAGACCAACATGTGGGACTTCGCGGCCTACTACATGCGGTTCATGCGCATCCAGCGAGGACTGTCCGGCGAGGCGCTCGGCCGGGTCATCAACGTCAGCAAGGCCCAGGTGTCCCGCATCGAATCGGGACGCAACCGGCTGGACGCGAACCAGGCCATCGCGCTCGACAAACTCTGGAACACCGGACGGCTTTTCTACCTGCTCGTCTGGTACGCCTCAATCGGCCACGACCCTCAATGGTTCGCACAGCACCTGAAGATCGAGCAGAAGTCGGAGGTGCAGCGAATCTACGAGGCCAACGTCATCCCGGGCCTGCTCCAGACACCGGAGTACGCCGATGCGCTACTGCGATCGAGCATCGAGCCAAATCCCGACCGGACCCTCGCCGACCGCCTTCAGCGGCAGGACCTGCTCCTACGGGACTCTCCTCCGCATCTCACCATCCTGCTCTCCCAGAACGCCCTGGATTGGCCAGTGGGCTCCCCGGAGATCATGTACGGACAACTGGCTCGTCTTCTCGAGGAGGCGCAGCGGGACAACGTCATACTGAGGGTGCTCCCGAGGACGTGGGCGGTCGGGGCGCACGCCGGGCTCGGCGGCTCCTTCAAGCTCATGAGCGGCGATGGCTTCGGCGAGGCCGCCTACACCGAATCGCCAGGAGCAGGACGTTTGGTGTCATCTCCACCCGACGTGAGAACGTACGGGATACGGTTCGAGCGGATCAGCGCGAAGGCACTCGACGAAGGCGCGTCCTTCAAACTGATCCAGAAGTTCATGGAGGAGATGCGATGAACCGTCTGGTATGGCGCAAGTCCAGCCACAGCGGTCCCGAGCAAGGCGATTGCGTCGAGGTCGCCGACCTGACGAGCGGCATCGGCGTCCGCGACAGCAAGAACCCCGACCTCGGCCACCTCACCCTCACCCCCCAAGCCTTCGGTGACCTGCTGGCCCTGGCCAAGCGAGACGAAATCAGCCTCTGACGCGCGATGGGTGGCCCCGAGGAATCCGCGCAGCAGGAGCAAGCGGATCAGCGAACCGGCTCCGAGCAGTGTGGGGCGTGCGGCGCTGAGGTTAGCGTCGATGAAGCTCACTTCTGCGACAACTGCGGGGCGTACTTGGGGCCGTCGTCGGCAACGGACGCGGCGCCACCGGGGTCACCCGCGGCGGACATGGTGGAGACCATCGTCCAGGTGGCCTCCTACGCGCTCGCCGCCGGGGTCGGGGGCGTGATCGGGAATCGCTCCGACGCCGGAGCCGTCGCGCTGTTCAGGGCCACCTTTCGCAAATGGCGGCTTCGTACCTCCGGCAGTTCCCGCGGAGAAGGCGACGAGCCGCCCTTGGTGCAGGAGGAGGCCGTCGCGTTGGCCAAGGCCGCCGCGTGCCAGCACGGGTACGACCCCGACCGGCTCGAACTCACCGAGGCCAACCAGGGTTCGGACGGCACGTGGGTGATCTTCCTGCGCCCCCGGCCGTACGGCGACTGGCTGCGCGTCCGGGTCCCGTCCGGCAACCCGCTCGAAGTGACCGTCCTCATCGAACTACCGCGTTAGTGCCGCCACGTTAGTGCCGCCACCGAATATCGATCATGCCGAGCAAACGTCATCAGCAGATCGAGCGGACCCAGTCCTGAGTGGATGGCACGGTGCCCTTCGTGGCCCTTAGCGTGATGCTGGAGTAAGCACAATGAGAAACTCCTGCGACCGTATAGAAGTTGTTACTAACAATATCGAGGGACTTGATCCAGTACCAGGTAAAACTCGAATCCACGCGATACCAGAGATCCCAACGCCCAGGCGAGAAGTTGTATCCGTAAATTTCTATCGGCCCATAAAAGGCTTCCCTGACGGTGTCGATACAGGCCCGCCACCAGATGCTGTCGCAATTAGGGCTTCCTTTTGTCCAGTCCGCCTGCGCGCGTGGCGTCGAGGAGAGTAACGAGGCCACCAGAAGCACAGAGATCAGCGACAGCGTAGATACGAGACGCCGCAGACTAACCATGACTCTTCACCGCCCCCACAATCTTGGACATTCTGCCGACAGGCTCCTAGAGTCGTCCTTCACGGGGGTTATGGCAAGAGTGACCAGGGTTGCCCGGGGGTCACATTCATCTGGCAAGTTTTGTGAAAGATCGAGAATGCCGCTTTTGGATCTTTCTCCTGCACCACTCCATTAAGAATCAGCGTCTGCGAGCGTAGGGCGGCCGCCGCGTGATCATTCGCAGTCCGCGACGACGAATGAAGAGCACGCGGCGGCCCTTGACACCACCTTGGCCATGCTTGCCCACGCCATCTCGATCACCTCGACCATCATCGCCGCCCGAGAACGACACCGCCACCAGCCCGGCCCGCGCCTGACAAAGCCGCTACCAGCGGCGACACCATGTCAACTATCAACTGGCGCGCGCATAGCAATCCCTGAGCCGCCGTATTGGATCGCCAGGCCAAGTAGTCCATCGGCCCTGTCACCGCCCGACCGGCGAAGCCCGCGGGCCATCGCCGCCGCCGACTTACCCATATCCACCTGCACCAGGTGCGGATGGAGCCGCTGGCGCCTGCGCCACGTCGGACGGGCAGGCCGTCGAGGTGGACGAAACGGCATCTCATGACGGATCCGGTGCCGGGGTGATCGCGGCAGCCGTATGGCCGACTGTGGTCGGGGGGCGGAGGCAGGGTTGAAAATGATCTCGGCGCCGTCGTTAGGATCAGTCATGAAGGCAGCAGTCCTCACCAGATATGGCCCGCCGGAGGCTGTCCGGATCGCAGAGGTGGAAAAGCCGTCGGCCAAGGTCGGCGAGGTGCTCGTCAAGGTTCATGCGACGACGGTGAATCGGACGGACTGCGGCTTCCGGGCGGCCAAGCCGTTCATCGTACGTTTTGTCGCCGGACTGATCCGGCCACGGGTGACGATCCTCGGAAATGAATTCGCTGGAGAGGTCGAGGCGGTCGGCGGCGGCGTGACGTCTTTCGCGGTCGGCGATCGGGTATTCGGATACCGGGACAACCCGCTCGGCGGTCATGCGGAATACATCGCGATCCGCGAGGATGGCATGATCGCGACCATTCCGACGTGGTTGGGCTACGAGGAGGCCGCGCCCATTTTGGAGGGTTCGCATTATGCTCTTTCGGCGATCCGAGGGGCAAATATTCACAGTGGGCAGACCGTTCTCGTCAACGGCGCGACCGGGGCCATCGGCTCGGCGGCGGTGCAATTGCTGAGGAGTCTCGGTGCCGACGTGACCGCGACCTGCGGCTCGGAGCACGTGGACCTGGTCAAGGGCCTGGGCGCCGGCAGGGTCATCGACTACACGGCTGAGGACTTCACCAAGGACGAGCAGGAGTACGACGTTGTGCTCGATCTGGTCGGCAAGAGCACGTTCGGCCGGTGCCGGCGACTGCTGAAAGCGGGCGGGATTTATATTTCGTCGGATTTGGGCCCGATGGGGCAGAACCCGCTGCTGGCGCTCGTCACTCCGCTGTTTCGCCGCCGGAAGGTCAAGTTTCCGCTGCCCAGGCAGAACCGGGCGATGGCGCTGTATTTCAAGGAGCTGGTCGAGACCGGGAAGTACAAGCCGGTCATCGATAGACGCTATTCATTCGACGAAATCGTCGATGCCCATCGGTATGTCGAGACCGGCCAGAAAATCGGTAACGTCGTGATCGTCGTCGTGCCCTCGAACGAGCAGCCTGGTGTCGCCGCCACGCCCGGCGAAGCCACTACCAGCGACGAGGCCGCCGACCGCGACCTACACAACGATCCCGGGCTGCCGTACTAAGGCGGCGTCTTCGCCCCGGGCCTCATCTCAGTCTGGATCGCGATGAAGCACGAGTTTGAGATCGAGCCGATCCGGATGCGCCGGGCCCGCACGAATTCGAGCTGGTACTGCGGCATCTGGGCCGTTGGGGCGTGCTGAGCTGGCCGACCATCAGCGTGCCCGTCTGGAACCATCAATGGTAAGCGGGATACATCTGACCATTGATGAGAAAGTAGGGCTCGCCGGTCTGCTGGTGGACGTAGTACTGCTGCCCGGTGGACGGGTCGTGCTGGAGGGTGAAGCCCGGGACCGGCTCGACCTCCGGTGCCGCCATGGTCGTCTGGTCGAACGGTGACGTCATGGTCTGGCCGCCGGTCGTGTAGCCGGAAACGAACGGATTGGAATACGAAGCGGAATACGAAGTGGTGGCCGTGCTTCCGTAGCCCGCTCCTCCATACGACGACTCGGGCGCGAATGCCGTCGTATAGTCCGGCGCCTCGGGCATCTCGACCTCTTCGGACTTGATGGCCGCCTGGCCCGGGGACGGTTCTGTGAGCTTGTCCACCTCCTTTTGGACGGCCTTCCTGAAGGCCTCGTGCTTAGCGCGCTCTTCGCCGAGCTGCAGGTACCTGGCCATGCTTGGCATGCCGAAGCCGTGTTTGTGACGGAGTTTGGCGGCCTCCTTGATCAGCGCCAGGGGCATCTGAGAGACGGCGAGTTCGCCCGAGTGGCCCTGGCTTTTCCGTTCCCACCTCAGACACCAATCCACATCCTGCCGGCTGCTTCCGGAGGCGGTGGGGATGCTGCGGATGACCGCCTTGAGGTCACGCTCACCGTTCTTGTCGATTTTTCCGCCCTGGGTGAATTGCCTTTCGGGATCGCCCGTCTTCCTCGATCTTGGCTCGGACTGGCTCGCGACGTGCCTGGACCTCGACGGCACGTACTTTGTATGCCCCTTCTCCTCATAATCACGAAGGAGTTGCCTCCAGCGGGTGGTCTTGAGCCCGACGATCTCGGCCATGTACTTGATCGGCACATCCCTTTCGGTCGCGTATCGGTGCCCAAGTTCCACCGCCTTTTCCCAATCCTTGCGGGTGGGCTGTTTCCCATCCACGCCCTTCCACAGGTCACGCAGTTCTTTTTGTTCGTCGGCGGTGAGTTCCTCCGCGGCCACGCCAGGACGAGCGCGGGGCGGCCCGAGTTCTTTTGTGGCGGTCCATTTCTTTTGCTGCCGGCGGACCCGGCGGTAGGCCCCGGTCTCATCGGTCTCGGCGTCGCTGTTGGAGGGGGTCACGAAGCCCGCCTTGGAGGCATACTGCGCCTCAATCCGGAGGGTAGGGCCGCCACGCCAGTACTGGGCTTCCTCCGGAGCCGCTTCGTCCAGCTTCGCGGGCGTGCTGGTGAGGCCCTCCTCGATCATCTGCCTCATGTAGCCGAGGTAGTTCTCGTCCATGATGTGGGCCTGATGGGCGGCCAGTGAGTCCACCGAGCCGGAGTAGTAGTGCCCGTAATTCTCGTCGAACCTCAGGTTGGTGTACCCCAACTGATCCCGGTAGTACATCAGCGCCGCCGCGCAACCCATGCAGGGACGGAACTTGCCCATAATGGCCAGGGGCTTCGTGGCCACGTCCCCCGGGGAGATACCGGCGATATGGAGGGCCAAGAGCAGCTTCTGCTCGGCGTGCATCTGCCTCTCCAGGCTCATTTTTCCTTTGTGTATGCCCGAGGTAATGGGTCGTGGGTCCAATGCCTTGACCCGAAGGAAGAACACCCGGCCCCGGTGGCTGTCCGCTCTGAGGTACTCGTGCAGCAGCGGGTCCTCGACGTTCACTGGGATGACCGGCTCGCCCAATTTCGCGCTCAGCGCCAGGGCCGTGGCGTCCCTGCCCCGACCCTGCTCGCCGGCGCCGCGCTGCTGGCTGACGATCGCCTGGTTCTTGCGGCGGAAGCTCGCCAGCATTTCCTGCCAGTTCTCGCGCGCAGCATTGGACTGGCCCTGCGGGCGGGGCTCCCCACCATCGTGGAGCGACAGCAGCCCGTACAGAGTGGGTTCCTCCCCGAACGTGCTCGCCCCGTACGCCATCAGGGCGTCGCCCGAAGAGTTGAGGTTGGACGCGAACACCAGCCGATCGTTGATCAGCATGCCTTGGACCTCGCGGTCATTGCCGCGCGCCGCGACCTTTTCCGACTCGTCGAGCTGATCGTGCACGGACCTCATGCTTTCGAACAGCAGAGTGCTGGTCTCCGCGAGCGTCTGCTCGGCCTCCTCACCGGTCCAGTCGCGCGCGAATCGCAGGTAGAAATCCGAGCTCGCCAGGCCCTGCTGCGGGCCGTAGTAACTGAGCTGCTCATCCAGCTCGCTGATCTGGCTCTGAACCTCCCCAGGCGTCATCCGTTGGACGGCCGTGGCGGGGAGCGCCGAGTCCGACGCGCCCCCGGTGCCGTGGCCCATATGCCGCTGAAGCGGCGGGGCCGGGGCCTGATTCGCGGCGAACAGCCGGCCGACCGCCGCGTTGCCCGCCTGGGCCTGCAGGGCCAGGACAGCTTCGGGTGTCAACCCTGAGGCGGTCGCCGACCCGGGTGGCGGGGACCTGCGCGGCCGAGGTCGCCGCCTCTCTGAACTGTTCCGCTCGCGATGTCCTGACGACGCGCCCTGCCGCTCCCACATGCGCCTGCCCCCCATCTCACGGCCCTGCCCCATGATCACGCCGACCCGCACGCGAGTCATGTCCCTCCGGGCCCCGCTCGGGGCAGGCTCGCTTGCCCACAAGCACACTTCGGGTCCGGCAGCGCGCAGATAATCGGTCGTACTCACGGATACCGGCCTGGCTCGCCTGTCGCCCTCGCTCTGCTTTGCGGTTTTGTTGGGTGGGTGTCATCATCGCGGCATGATCTCTTACGGAAAGGGCGTCCTGCGCCCCAGCCGGTGAACCCGGGCCCGTGGGAGCCAGGGCGTGGTCCCGTCGATGACCGGACCACCCTGTTGGCCCACGCACTCGCTCTGAACGCATTGCACGGTCCTGGCCCCTGGCCGGACGGCGGCGCGCCGCTCCCCGACGAACCGCCCCGCCGCGACGGCGAGGACGGGCCCCTCATGACGACCGTGGTGCTCGACGGCGTCCAAACCCATCACTTCGGCACCGCCTCGAAACCGGAGGCCACGGCGCATGTGGCCGATCTCCTGGAAGCGGCCGTGTTCGCCTTCCCCGACCTCGCGTCGTTGCCTCGGCTGTACAAGGTCCTCGCCCGGCAGCCTGCGGTCGATCTGGCCGATGACCTGGTCAAAGAGCTTCGAGCGCGCGACCTACCCCGGGAATCGCTGCACGGGGTGGCACGGCATCTGGCCGAGTACGGCTCGGCGCGCGACACCGTCAAGCTGGGCATCGCGGTGCTGGGGGAATGCGGAGACGAACGCGACCGCGAGCTGCTGCTCCTGCTCGGCGCACTTGAAGAACTCACCCTGTACGCCGTGGTGGCCCTGGTGAAGACCCAACCGGACCGGCAACGCGCCGCCTACGAGCTGGCGCGGCGGGTCGAGAACTGGGGGCGGATCCACGCGGTGGAACGCCTGAAGGGCAGCGACGATCCTGAGATCAAGGCATGGCTGCTGCGCGAGGGGTTCCGCAACGGCGTCATGAACGACTACCTGGCGCACATCGCCGCGACGACCGGGGGTCTCTACACCGCCCTCCTGGAACCCGAGGTGGACGAGCCCCTGTTGAAAGGCGCCGGGAACATCCTCGCCACGCTTGCCCTCATCGGCGGTCCGGCCAAGGACATGACCGACTACGACGACGCGGTGCCCGCCATGCACCGCTACGCCGAACTCGCCGCCGCGGCCGAACCGACGTTGGACATGCTGCATGATCTGCTGACCATCAACCGGTGCGCGTTGCGGCCTGACTCGGGCATCGACTGGCCCCGGGACGAGCCCGAACGCTTGACACGCCGCTACGAGGAACTGCTGGCCGGTCCCGTCTGGCGCGAGTTGGTGCTGGCGACCCTGAACGATCCACACGACTGTGGCCCGTACGGTTTCGACATGGCGCTGTCCTGCGCCGGGCAGCTCGATATGCCGGTGCTCGCCGAGGCGCTCCGCCACCTGGAAAAGGATCCGTCCAGCGCCTATGCCTGGAGCTGGGCGGTCGAACACTCCGACAGCGAGACCGTCGGTTCCGTGATCGCGCTGGCCATGCGGGTCCTCCCGCTCGACGTGCTCACCGGCGGTCCCACCGTCAGCCGCGGTGTCGGGCCCGAATACGCCTTGGATCGTGTGCTGGCCGCCGTCATCAACGACCTGGACGAACATCCCGGCGCCGGCGTCGAGATACTCCGGAGATGCCTGTCCGCTCGAATGGCGCCGACGCGGCGCCGTGCGCTCCGGATCTTGACGTCCTGGCCTCCGGAGCACCGGCCGAGCGGTCTTCGGGCCTGGATCCGCGCCGCCGCGGCAACTGAGCCCGACGGCAAACTCCAGAAAGAGATGCAAGCCCTCCTGACCGGCTGAACCGACAACCGGTGCGGTACGAACCGCTTCTCTGGCAGCGTGATCGGGGTCAGTGGTCGCTTGGACGTGGGGCGTTCAGTTTCAGGGCTTGGGTGGCTTGGGTTGTCAGCCAGGTGGCGGCTTTGTCGTAGGGCCAGTCGTTCTCGTTGACGAGGGTCGCGAAGCCTGTGTAGCCGAAGTAGAACCACAGGACGTCGCGCGCTTCGTCGACGGTGACTCCCAGGGCGCCCAAGGTGTCGAGGTGTTCGGCTACGGCGTCGAGGGCTGCGCGGTAGCGGGTGTTCGCCGTGCTCAGGGACTCGGCCACGGACGTGTCGTGCGGTGCGACGTTCCGGGCCGTGTGCATGATGTCGCCGTATTCGATGCGCATGTCCCGGACGACCTCGGCGGTGAGCCGGACGACGTCGTGCGGGTCGCGGGCCGCGATGATGCGGGCGCCGCGTTCGGCGACGATCGGGGCGGTGCTCCACTGGTCCACCAGGATCGCGATGAGGCCGTGCTTGCCGCCGGTCACGGCGTAGACGGTGGCGGGCGCCACCCTGGCCCGCGCGGCGATCTGGTTGATGGTCGTCGCGAAGTACCCGCGCTCGGCGAACAGCTCCCGTGCGGCGGTGATGATCGCCTGCCGCGTCTGCTCGGCGTACTCGGCGCGGCGGCCGGTCGATGTCGGAGGCACGCCAGAGACCCTAGCCTCTCCACTGGCTGGACCAGGCACTTACTCATCAGAGTTGCACTCTGATGAGTGCGCTAATAGCTTTCCCGTCAGGTGGGTAGCGCGTGGTTCTCGTGGGGAAGTGGGATGACGGCATGACGACGCAGAGCACATCAGGACGGCAGGCCGCGGCGGACGCCGTCGACGCGCTGCGCAGGCAGATCCCCGCCGAGCGGGTGGTGACGGAGGGCCCCGATTACACGGCGGCCACGAGCCTGTGGAACGGGGCGGTCTCGCGTCGTCCGGCCGTGGTGGTCCGGTGCGCCGGAACGGGGGACGTCCAGGCGGGTGTCCGGACGGCGCGCGAGTACGGGCTGCCGCTGTCGGTGCGAGGGCGCGGTCACGACTGGGCCGGACGTGCCCTGCGCGACGGCGGACTCACGTTGGACATGACCGGGATGCGCGACGTGAGCATCGATGCCGAGCGGCGTTATGCCCAGGTGGGCGGCGGGGTGACGGCGAACGAGCTGTTGGCGGCGGCCGAGCCGTTCGGGCTGGTCGCGGCGACCGGCACCATCGGCACGGTCGGTGTCGTCGGCCTGACGCTGGGAGGCGGGTACGGGCCGCTGGCCGGGCGTGCGGGGCTCGCCGCCGACAATCTGCTCGGCGCCGAGGTGGTGCTGGCCGATGGGTCGGTGGTGCAGGTCGACGCCGAGCAGGAACCCGATCTGTTCTGGGCGTTGCGTGGGGGCGGGGGCAATTTCGGGGTGGTGACGTCGGCGCGGATTCGGCTGCATGCGATTCCGTCCGTGGTGACGGGCGTGGTGATTTATCCGTGGGCGCAGGCGGAGCAGGTGTTCGACGGGCTCGGCGAGACGCTGTTCACCGTCCCGGACGAGCTGACCGTGCAGACCGCCGTGACCGCCGGTCCGGACGGCGGCCCGGCCGTGATGCTGCTGCCCACCTGGAGTGGTGACCCTGAGCACGATGGGCCGCTGAGGGCGCTCACGCGGTTCGGTAGTCCGCTGGCGGTGCAGATGGACGCGATGCCGCTGGCCGCTGCCGTCGCCGGGCGCGATGCCATGTTCCCGGACGGACGGCATGTCAGGATGCGCACCCGTTCCGTATCCGGGATGACGTCGCAGGTCGGGGCCGCGCTCGTCGAGGCCGGTGGCGCGTTGCCGTCGGCGCTTTCGGGGTTGTCGCTGCACCACTTTCATGGCGCCGCCGCCCGCGTGCCCGTCGCCGGCACCGCCTTCGCGATGCGGGAGCGGCATCTGATGGCGGAGGTCATCGCGATCTGGCCCGGCGACGCGGCCGGCGCGGACGGGGCGGCGCATCGGGAGTGGGCCGAGTCCGTGTCCGGTCTGCTCGCTCCGCATGCGCTTCCGGGTGGTTACGCCAACCTGCTCGGGCCGGACGACGCCGAGCAGATCGCGCACGCGTACGGCGCCAACACCGCCCGGCTCCTGGCGATCAAGTCGTCGGTGGACCCGGACGGTGTGTTCTCCGGCATCCCCCTGCCCGACGGCGACGTCGAGCGATGATTCTGCTGGTCAGCGGGGTTTCAGGAGTTCGGTGACCTGGAGGAAGCCGTTCGCGCCGTGGCCCCGTGCGATGACGCGGCGGGTGAGGCTGCCGCCTGGAGCGATTGGCCGAATCCCGGTCGGTCTCCTGATAAGCCGTCTGCCTCCCCCGTCCCCTCTGGATCAGGCGGCCTCCGGGCGCCTATGACCAAGCTTCAAGCCATTCCGGCCCGGCGACAAGTACCCACAAAAAGGTGGCTACCGCGGCTCTTGGTGGGCGGCGACGATGGTCGCGTGAGCGGCGGCCAGGCGTTCGGTGGCGGGTGGACGGCCGGTCTCGGGGCGGGGGACGCCGAGGTGGCGTTCGCGTAGTTCGGCCATCAGGTCGTCCCAGAGTTCGGGGCCCGCCGTTTCCATGTACTCCGCGCCCGCGCGCAGTTCCGGGCTGGTGGGACGGTGCCGTGAGCCCCAGGCGCCGAGGTGCACGATGATCGGGACGAGCTGGATGGCCGGTTCGGTGAGGCTGTAGGTCGCGCGCTGCCCTCGTCCGGCGTCGTCGCGGGTGAGCAGGCCCGCCTCGACCAGGGCGCGCAGGCGGTCGGCCAGGATGTTGGAGGCGATGCCCTCCTCTGACAGCGACTGCAACTGCCGGAAGTGGCGGCGGTCGCCGAATATCACGTCCCGCAGGACGAGCAGGGTCCAGCGGTCCCCGAGCACCTCGACCGCCGCGTTGATGGGGCAGCCGGAGCGCGGACCGCCGACCATGGCACCTCCCGAGTCAAGTGCTTGCATTCTACCTGCACTCTCGTTACGCTCTGGAGCGCTTGCAGGGTGCAAGCACTTGAATCTGGGGCGAGGCGCCATGTCGCGGAACATCGAGACCGTCAACACCTATCTGGACGGATTCCGCAAGAACGATCACGAGCAGATCCTGTCCTGCCTGACCGACGACATCGTGTGGACGGTCTTCGGCGCCTTCCGCCTGAGCGGCAAAGAGGCTTACGACAAGGCCATCGACGGCGCGCCCGACTTCATCGACCCGCCCGAGCTGGAGGTCGTGCGCATGGTCGAGCAGGACGATGTCGTCATGGCGGAGATGACGGGCCTGGCGCGGCGGGCCGCGGGCGGTGCGATGCGCATGTCGATGGCCGAGGTGTTCGTCATGCGGGACGGCAAGATCGCCGAACGCCGCGCCTGGGTGACCGAGCTCAAGGAGAACGACTACCGCTAGCCCGCGCACCGCGTCCGGGCCGGCTCGCCCGTCGCGGGCCCCGCGCTTCACCCTGATACGCCCATATTGAGCCGGGCGGCGACGCTCCCCGAATGTCATTTCGGGAGTTATGGTGTGTTGGCGAGAGCTGGAAAGTGCTCAGCGAACAATAGCGTCGGCGGCCCGGAAAGGCCCCGGTTCGATGAACGTGCGAACTCGCGTCGCGGTGAAGACCCTGGCCTGGGCCATCGGCTTCGCGGTGGTCGTCGCGCTCGCCATCGCGGGCGGCCATATCGTGACCAAAAAGATCGAGGAGTGGGGCGACTCCGGCAGGCTCGCCCGCCATGGCCTCACCACCGTCGGAACCGTGATCGCGGAACGCAGTTCGTCGGGCGGGGCGGCCGGAATGCCCGACGTGGTGGAGGTCGAGATCAGCTTCACCACGCCCGATGGGAAGCGGCACGATTTCTGGGACAAGGGCCGCGCGTCGATCGGAGCCGAGGTCATCGTCCGCTACGACCCGGAGAATCCGGATAACGCGAGCGTCAATTCCGAGGACGACGACAAGGTGAGCATTGTGGGCGGCGTCGTCGGCGGTCTCATTCTGCTGGTCGGGGCACCCGGCGTCTTCCTCAAGTTCGCCTGGGCCGAATACCGGCGTGCCGCCAAGGCGTAATTGGACGCCCAGAACGGCAGGGCGGGGCGTCAGGTGTCGTCGGCGGACGGGCGCAGGCCGCCCTCCAGGCGCGCCTTTCTGAGCACCTCCACACTGGCCGCGGCATCGTGCGCGACCGAATGGCCAGGGGGCAGCTTCCGGGCGCAGAGCGCGGACATCTGCCTGCCCAGCACCCAGGCGTCGGCCTCGAAGCCGAGCTCGGCCAGGCAGGCGTTGAGCTGCAGGATCGAGTCCAGCGCCTTGTCGTAGGTGTAGTCGGTGTGCCAGGCGAGGGTGACGGCCTGGTCGAGCAGGGCGCGTGCCTGCTGCTCTATCGCGCCGGTGTCGGAGGCGTCGGCGTCGTGGAAGGCGATCCGGTTCGCGCGCGAGCGGAGGCCGGTCGCGTGGACGTACAGGGCCCGGCCCACGGTGACGGCCGCGTCGAGTGCGCGTCGCTGCTGATCGGCCCGGACGCGCACGGCCAGCGCGACCTTGGGCTCCATCCTCACCAGGTCGCCGTCGGCGGTCAGGAGGCCCTCGTCGCACAGGCGGTCAATGGCCTGGTCGACCTCCAGCCCCGCGAAGCCGATGGACAGGGCGTCGTCGTCGTCCTCGATCTCGTCCAGGACGTCCTCGGGAACGCGCAGCACCCAGCGGGGGACGCCGTCGGTGTGCAGGAGCGCGATGGTCTCCACGAGACGCCGTGCCGCCGGATCGTCCTGCTCGACCCGCTGAATCCTCGCGAGGATCGGCGGAATGTCAGTGTGCCGGAAAATTCTCCGGCGGCCCGACATCGGCGACTTCACGCCGATCGCCTTGCCCGGATGGACGCGGCGCGGATCGAAGACGAACCGCAGCAGGCCGATGGCACCGACGGCGAGCGCCACGCCCAGAGCCGGTAGCCAGCCGAGCCAGAAACCGAAGAGCAGGAAAAGGCCGAGCGAGGCCAGAACGGTCGAGCATCCGCAGCCGCGGCTCATGGGACGTCCCGGGTCTGAGGGCTACCTTTTCGGCTCGTATCGCATCGCCACGGCCCCCGAGCCGAACTCCTTGCGATCCACGAGTTTCAGGTCGACGTGCTTTGACAAGCCCGCCAGCAGCGTCGGGCCGTGGCCTGCCAGCCTGGGTTGGATCACGAATTCATACTCGTCGATCAGGTCGAGTTCGGCCAGTGCCAGCGGGAGCGTCACGCCTGACGTGAACAGCCCCCGGCCCGGTTCCCGCTTGAGTCGCTGAACGGCCTCTCCCAGGTCGCCGCGCACGAGTTCGGCGTTCCAGTCGACCTGGTCCAGGGTGCTTGAGACGACGTACTTCTTCGCCGCGTCGATCGTCCGGGCGAAGGGTTCCATCCAGTCCGGCCTTGCTCCCGGCTGGGCCGGTGGCCGCCACGCCTCCTCCATCATTTCGTAGATCACCCGGCCGAAGAGGAGGGCGTCGGCCCGGGCGATGTTCTCGGTGTGGTGGCGGTGCAGTTCTTCGTCCGGGACGCCCGCGAGATGATCGCAGCACCCGTCCAAAGTGATGTTGATGGAATATCTCAAGGGTCGCATCGCGCCAGCGTAGCGGCGGGGTGTGTCAAAGTTTGCGGGCCACGGCGCCCCACATGCCGGTCGTGGCGGACGGGCCGGTGCCGGAGTCGTCCGGGCACCAGTCCTGGACGGGCACCACCCCGGGCGCGAGCAGGTCGAGGCCGTCGAAGAAGCGGGCGACGCCCTCGCGGGTGCGGAAGGTGACGCGGAAGCCCATCGCCTTCGTCAGGGCCTTCTCCGCGGCCGCCATCTGCTCGGGGAGCTGGTCGATGCCGGGGTGGGTGATGGCGAGGAAGCTGCCGGGGGCGAGCGCGTCCAGCAGGGCGCCGATGATGCCGCACGGGTCGTCGTCGTCCGGGATGCAGTGCAGGATCGCGATCAGCAGTAGGCCCACCGGACGGTCGAAGTCGAGCAGTCCCGCGGCCTCCTCAAGGATGCGGGAGGTCTCGCGCAGGTCGGAGTCGATGAACGCGGTGGGCGCGGTGACGCCGGACAGCAGGGCCCTGGCGTGGTTGAGCACGATGGGATCGTTGTCGACGTAGACGACCCGGCTCGCGGGGTTCACCGCCTGCGCGACCAGGTGCGTGTTGTCGGCCGTGGGGATGCCGGTGCCGATGTCGAGGAACTGGACGACGCCCTCCCCCGCCATGAACCGGACCGCGCGGCTGAGGAACGCCCGGTTCGCGGTGACGCCCGGCTTGATCGTCGGGGTCGCCGCCATCACCTGCTCGGCCGCCGCGCGGTCGGCGGCGTAGTTGTCCTTGCCGCCGAGCCAGTAGTCGTAGATGCGGGCGATGTGCGGCGTGGTGACGTCGATTCCCTTGGGCGCGATCTCGCCCTCGTCGCCGATCATGAGCTAGAGAATAGCCGCATTCGCGGTGATGATCGTTTTCGTGCCGGTGCGCCCGGTTGATCAGGGTCGGTTACGGTTGCTCGGGTGCGACACAGCTTCAACGTGGACCTTCAGGGAATCGTCGATCTCCTCAGCCGGCACCTTTACAGCAGCCCGCGCGTGTACGTGCGCGAGCTGCTCCAGAACGCCGTCGACGCGACGACCGCCCGCGCCCAGGCGGCCGGGGCGAACGGCCCGCCCGGTGGACCGATCCTGATCGAGCCCCGCGAGACGACCGGTGACGGGACGCTGCGGATCCACGACTCCGGCATCGGCCTGACCGAACCGCAGGTGCACGAGCTGCTCGCCACGATCGGCGGGTCGTCCAAGCGCGACGCGCTCGGGCTGGCCCGGCACGACTTCCTCGGGCAGTTCGGCATCGGGCTGCTGTCCTGCTTCCTCGTCGCCGACGAGATCGAGGTGGTGACGCGCGGGCCGGACGGCGCCGCGACCGTCTACTGGCACGGGCACGCCGACGGGCACTACACGGTGTCGGACGGGCCCGAGCGCGACGGGCAGGGCACGACCGTCACGCTGCGCGCCCGCAGGGACTTCGAGCACTGGCTCGGGGCGTCCACCGTCACGGAGCTGGCGCGGCACTACGGTTCGCTGCTGCCGTACGAGGTGCGCGTCGGCGAGGAGCTGATCACGTCCGGTGACCTGCCGTGGCGGGCCGGCCATCCGGATCCGGACGCCCGCCGCGACGACCTGCTCCGGCACGGCGCCGCGCTGCTCGGACGGCGGCCGTTCGACGTCATCGACCTCGCGGTCCCCGAGGCGGGCCTGGACGGTGTCGCGTTCGTCCTGCCGTACGAGTCGCATCCCGGCGAGCCGGAGGCGCACAAGGTATACCTGAAGCGGATGCTCATGGGCGAGCGGGTGGAGAAGCTGCTGCCCGGCTGGGCCTTCTTCGTCCGCTGCGTGATCAACGCCGACGAGCTGCGGCCCACCGCGAGCCGCGAGCAGCTCTACGACGACGAGCTGCTCGCCGACACCAGGACGGCGCTCGGCGAGCAGTTGCGCGCCTGGCTGGTGCGGCTCGCGACGACCGAGCCCGAACGGCTCCGGATGTTCCTCGCCGTCCACTACCGGGGCGTGATGGCGCTCGCGCTGCACGACGTCGAGATGCTCCGCATCGTGGACGAGTGGATCGAGTTCGAGACGAGCGAGGGCAGGCTCACCCTCAACCAGTTCCGGCACCGGCACCGCACGGTCCATTTCACGGCGACGTCCGACGAGTTCGCGCAGCTCGCGGGGATCGCGGCCGCGCAGGGCCTCGCGCTGGTCAACGGCGGCTACACCTACCACATGGAGATCCTGCGGCGGCTGCGCCTGCTCGATCCCGACCTCGACGTGCGGCGGCTCGACCAGGCGGAGCTCGCGACCCGGTTCGATCCGCTCGACTCCGCCGCCGAGTTCGCGGCGCGCGACTTCCTCGGCATCGCCCGCGAGGCCGTCGCCGCGCACGGCTGCGAACCGGTGCTGCGGTCCTTCTCGCCCGCGGAGCTGCCCGTCCTCTACCTGGAGGGGCGGGAGGCGCGCCGCGCCGCCGACCTGCGGGCCACGCTGGAGGAGGCGGGGGACGTCTGGGCGGAGTTCGCCGACGGCGGCGACAAGGAGGACGAGGCCGAGCGGGCCAAGCCGCTGCTGGTCCTCAACCATCGCAACCCGCTGATCGCCCGCCTGACCAGCACCGCCAACGCGCGGCTCGTCCGGCTGTCGGTCGAGGCGCTGTACGGGTACGCGCTGCTGGCCGGGCAGCGCGCGGTCCGGCCGGGCGACGCGGCGGGCGTGAACCGCGCGTTCCTCGGCCTCGTGGAGCACGCGATCCACCAGGAGCCGGGGATCTGATGCCGGTGACACCGGACAAGGACGAGCTGCGGTGCAGGCTCGACGACGCCTACGAACTCGACCCCGACGACAACGAGGGCGCCGGCAAGGAGACCTACTGGCGGACGATGCAGGAGATCCTCGGCGACGCCGAGACGCTCGGCGACCGCGAGCTGCTCTTCGAGGCCCGGCTCGCGTACGGCTGGTCGCTGCGCGGCAAGTCGTGGAAGAAGGACTCGCGGGAGATCTTCACCGAGTGGATCGGCCTGCTGCGCACCTGCCTCACGATGTGGCGGGCCGAGCCGGACGCGTTCCCCGACCACAACGTCACCGCGATGTGGAACCAGTTCTTCAACATCGTCGACATCTTCATCCGGATCTACCCGGAGCCGGCCGAGCGCGTCCACCGGCTGATCGACGAGCTCGAACGCCAGTGCCTTCCGTCCCGGCCGAAGGTGTTCACCGTCCTCGGCCGCTACCGCATGGAGATCGAGGCGCGGCGCGGGAACCTGGCCGAGGTGGAGCGGCTCTGGCAGGCGTTCCACCTGGCGGAGATGCCGGTCGGGCACGTCCTGCCCGACGGCGTGGCCGAGGTCGGGACCACGATGTGGGAGCGGCTCGGCCAGGACGAGCGCGCCATCGAGACGCTCACGCCCGTGCTGACCGGCCAGATCCAGCCGCGCGAGGGCCACGTGTACGTGGACGGCCTGCTCATGCCGTACCTGCGCACCGGCCGGACGGACGAGGCGGTCGCCGCGCACCAGAGCACCTACGCGCGGGGCGGCATGAAGCTGGAGGACATCGCCGCCCACCTGGAGTTCTGCGCCCGTACCGGCAACGAGGAGCGAGGGCTGGACGTCCTGCACCGCAACCTCGACCGGGTGCGCGGCACGGTCACGACGGTCCAGCAGATGTGGACGGCGGCCGCGGTGGCGCTGCTGTGCCGCAAGGTCACCGAGCGGGGTCTCGACAGGGAGTGGGCGTGGTCCTGCGAGGAGGAGGGATGCGACTGCGACGCCGCTCCCATCCGGTCGTACGCCGAGCTCGGCGCCGAGCACCGGTGGGGGGCGCTGGACTTCGCGATGAACCTCGACGAGATGGACGGCACGAAATTCAACGTCGAGACGATCCTGGAGCGGCTGCACGCCGAGCCGATCATCGAGCGCCTCGAACTGCCCGCCCCGGTGAGCGAACCCGCCCACCTCGCGAGGCCGCGGCTCTCCCCGCACCTCACGGCGGCGACGACCGACGAGCTCCGGAAGGAACTCGGCCGGACACCGGAGTTCGAGCACAGGTGGGAACGGGTCGTCCATGTGCAGCGGCTCATGCAGAACGCGTTCGCGACGGGCGAGCGGGACGCGCTCCTCGACATCCGCTTCGCCCACCTGGACGAGCTGCTGGCGTACAAGCCCAAGGCGATGCGGGCCGACCTGTTCGCGGCGTTCACGGCACTCGTCCGCCTGCACGACGCGGACCCGGCCCTGCTCGGCGCCGAACGCCTCGACCGGCTGTGGACGGCGGCGCCCGTCGTCCTGGACCGGGTGTTGAGCCGCGCGACCGTCCATGCCGTCCAGATCCGCGAGCTGATCGAGAGGCTGCGGCGCCATTGCCGTCCCGGCACCCATGACCTGCACCATCTGCGCTGGTACGAGACCGAGCTGGAGGTCCGCCGCGGCGATGTGGACGCGGCCCGCGCGGCCCGGGCGGCGTTCGAGGCGCTGCCGTCGTCCTGCGACGACTACGCCACCTGGCCGAACGTCATGCGCCGGACGGACTGGTGGCTGGATCTCGGTCTCGACGACGAGGTGCTCGCGGCGATGGGGCCGGAGCTGTCCGGCAAGGACGAGGAGGCGCGGCTGATCGTCCCGTACCTGCGTTCGGGCGAGGACGGCACGGACGCCAAGGCGCGCGAGATCCACGAGCGCACCTTCGCGAACGCGGAGAAACCGTGGGAGGTCGCGGCTCACCTGGAGTTCTGCACCCGTACCGGCGACCTCGCCCGCGCCAAGGAGATCCTCCTCGGCACGCTCGACCTGCTCCACGTCTACTACGACGACACCGAGTTCACCTTCGAGCTGCTCCGCCCCTGCGCCGCGTCCGTCCTGGCCTGCCGCCAGATCGCGGCCCGCGGCCTGGACGAGACCTGGACGTGGCCCAAGCACGACTGCTGCCCGGCCGAAGAGGGCTGGTCCTACGCCCGGCTCGCCGACGGCTACCGCACCGAGCTGACCTTCTTCGCCACCAGATGGCAGGAACTCACCGGCTCCGATTTCCACACCCGGCGCCTGGACGCGCTCGCCGACGCACCGGCATAGACGCACCGGCATAGGAGCCTCGGCAAAGACGCACCGGTAAAGGAAAAAGCCGCGGTGCCCGTGGGAGAGCACGGGCACCGCGGCACCGGAAGGAAGAACCACTAAGTCGTTACTGTCAGATCGCCTCCCACAGGGCCGGGACGTTCGGCGGCGTCCACCCCGGCATGGACGTGTGCGACTGGAGGCAGCGGTACTGCGCGCCCTCGTAGGTCACGACGTCGCCGGCGTTGTAGGCGTTGCCCGCGGCCCAGGTGGTGTCGCCGGGCGGGTCGGGATCGCCCGGGCCGTTGTCGTCCGGCACGCGGCTGCCGACGTTGACCGCGGCCCACGCGTTCGCGGTCGTCTTCCACTCGGTGCTGTTCTCGCCGTACAGCCCGGCGGCGGCGGCCAGGGTCCCGCGGCGCGCGTCGGCGAAGTTGGTCGTCGGGCGCATCTCCTCGGTGAGCGCCTTGTACCAGATCGCCGCGGCCTTGTCCCGGCCGATGCCCGTCACGGGCTTGTTGTCGTACGTCGGCGAGTCGTAGGAGACGCCGTTGATGACCTTCTGCCCGCTGCCCTCGGACAGCAGGTAGAAGAAGTGGTTCGCGATGCCCGAGGAGTAGTGGACGTCCACGTTCCCCGCGCCGGGCCGCCAGTTGTCGAGCGAGTTGCCGTCCCGGCTCGGCCGCGCCATGTAGCGCAGCGGGGCGCCGGTGCCGAAGATGTCGATCTTCTCGCCGATGTGGTAGTCGCCGACGTCCTCGGGGTTGTTCGACCAGAACTCCATGGCGGTGGCCAGGATGTCGGACGTGGCCTCGTTCAGCCCGCCGGACTCGCCCTGGTAGATCAGCCCGGCCGTGTTGGACGTGACGCCGTGGGTCATCTCGTGCCCGGCCACGTCCAGCTCGGTCAGCGGGTTGCTGTTGCCCTGGCCGTCGCCGTACGTCATGCAGAAGCAGCCGTCCTCCCAGAAGGCGTTCACGTACGACTGGCCGTAGTGGACCCGGGAGTACGCGCCGACGCCGTCGCCGCGGATGCCCGAGCGGCCGAAGACGGTCTTGTAGTAGTCCCAGGTCTGGCCCGCGCCGTAGGCGGCGTCCACGCCGGCGGTCTGGCGGTTGCTCGCCGAGCCGCTGCCCCACTGGTCGTCGCTGTCGGAGAACAGGGTGCCCTTGCCCGAGGTGCGGCCCTGCAGGTCGGTCGTCTCGTGGTTGCCGCGTCCGGTGTCCCGCAGGACGTAGGACCCGCCCGACTGGGACGTGCCCAGCTGGACGGTGCCGGAGTACATGCTCTGGCCGGTGCCCTTCTGGGCGGCCTGCCACTCGATGACCTTCTTGCCGGTGGTGGCGTCGGTGAGGACGTGCAGCCGGTTCGGGGTGCCGTCCTTCTGCAGCCCGCCGTAGACCGTCTCCCAGGCCAGCACGGTGCCGCCGTCCGCGGCCATCCAGACGACCTTGCGCGGCGCCACGCTGCCCTCGCCCTTAGGCGTCGCGGGCTTGGTGGACGCCAGCGTCGCCGGCGCGGTGTCCACCTTCATCGGCCGGGCGGACGACTGGGTGACGCGCGTGATGGATCCGGACGGGGCGCGGTGGACGATGATGTCGCCGCCGATGACAGGCAGCCCGTCGTAGGTCTGCGTGTAGCGCGTGTGGGTGGTGCCGTCCTGGTTCTTCTGGACGCTCTTCACCTTCAGCTCGACCTCGCTGCCCAGCTTCAGCTGGGAGGCGGTCTCGTCCTGCCGCGACTCGGCGTTGCCGACGAGCGCCCTGTACTCCTTCGCGCTCACCTTGGCGGGCAGCTGGCCCGGGTTTCCCTGGGCGGGGGGCTGGGCGGGGGGCTTGGCGGGGGGCTGGGCGGTGGCGGGTGCCGCCTGCATCCCGAGCACCGCGATCGCTGCGACGCCGACCAGCGCGGTGCTCGTGGTGACGCGCCTTCGGGCGCGCCTGGGGGAGGTGGATCTCACGCGGTGCTCCTTGTCTGCCGGCCGTGTCGGGGGACGGGCCGAAGGGGGGCTCGCTCCGCCTGGCGCGGCCGCGCCCGCGGAGCTCCGGAGTGCCGGAGAATGGTTGACTCGGGAACGATCGCATGCATTTGTGTGCATGTCACCGCAAAGTTCGCCGCGTGCGGTATCCGTAGGGACATCGGTTCCAGCGCAAGGGAAACCCCTACACGCCCTAGGGGTGGACGAGGGTCCCCTACCGGGACAGGGTGGCGCCCGGGCCGTCGAGCCCTCCGGCGAGGAGGGAGCCGAGCTGCGACCGGGAGCGGATGCCCAGCTTCCGGTAGATGCGGGTCAGGGACGCCTCGACGGTCTTCACGCTGAGGAACAGCCGGTTCGCCACCTGCTGGTTGGTGGCGCCTTGGCCGACGAGCACGGCGATCCGCCGTTCGCCGTCCGTCAGCGCCGCGTTGAGCACGGCGCCGAACGGGGCGGAGCCGTCCTGCAACCCCATGTCCAGGCGCGCGAGACGGTGCCGCGCCAGCTCGGCCCAGGGCCGCGCGCCGCACCGCAGGAAGATCTCCAGCGCGTCCGCCGCCGCCTTCCTGGCGGGCCCCGCGCGCCGTCGCCGGCGTTCGATCCTGGCCTGTTCGAGGAGGCAGTGCCCGGTTTCGAGGGGCTGGCCGAGACGGTCGAACAGCGCCGCCGCCTGCCGCAGGAGCGCGACGGCGTCGTCCGGCTCGCCGCGCGCGGCGAGGACGCACGCCTCGGCCCGGTCGAGCCGTCCGGTGACACCGGCGCCGCGCGCCCGGTCGCCGACCACGGCGCGGGCCGCGTGGACCACCTCGTCCGCGCGTTCGACCTCACCGAGGATCACCAGCCCTTGGGCGAGGTCGGCGTGCCAGCGCAGCACCATCGGGGACCGCAGCCCGCGCCGCGGGCCGCGTCCCTGCTCGTCGGGGGCGGAGCCGAGCGCCTCGATGCGCCACAGCGTGTCGACCCCGGCGCGGACGTCACCGGAACGCATCTGGGCGACGCCCAGCACGTGCAGCAGCCGGCTCTGGAAGATGACGTCGTTCTCCTGCTCGGACGCCCGCAGCCCCCGTTCGGCGAGCGCCGCCGCACGGGTGACGCTGCCGCCGGCCAGCTCCGCCAGCGCGCCCTGGTACCAGGCCGGGCCGGGGCTCAGCGCGGCCTGCTCGGTGATGCGCATGGCGCGGTCGGCGAAGTCCAGCGCCTCGCGGCATCGGCCCGTCCGGGCGGCCACCTCGGACAGGTGGCGCAGCACGTGCGCGACCTCCTCGCCGGAGCCGCGCTCGACCAGGGCCAGCATCCGCAGCAGTTCCGCGCGGGACTCGGTCAGCCTGTCCTCGGAGAGGGCGCAGTAGGCGGCGATGTAGCGGGGCGCCATGTGCATCTGGCCGTCCAGCGGCGGCTCGGGCAGGCGCAGGGCGGCCTCCAGGTCGCCGGCGTAGTCGTCGCGTCCTTCGATCAGCGAGATGTTCGCGCGCAGGGCCAGGGCCTTGGCCTCCAGCGCCGTGTCGCCCGCCTCGCGCGCGTGCGCCAGCGCGCCGTTCGTCTCCTGCTCGGCGAGGTCCGGCACGCCGTTCAGCAGGGCGCCCATCGCCATCCGCACCCGGAGCGGGCCGAGCAGCGCCGGGTCGCCGTCGGCGTCGACCAGCGCGGCGGCGAACACCTCGCCCATCTCGGCGAGCCCCTGGCCCGACAGGTCGAGCAGCGCGAGCCTGACCCGGACCCGCTGCGCGCGGGTCGCGTCGGCGGCGAGGACGGCCTCCGCGGCCCGGTGCACCAGGTCGGGCAGGCCGCCGTTCGCGCCCGTCTCCGCCGCCGCGACCAGCCACTCCAGCCGTCCGGCGGCCGGTTCGGCCGGTGACCGGTCGGCGGCCAGCCGGTACAGCTCGGCGGCCATCCGGTGCGAGCCCTGCCGGACGGCCCGCTCCGCCGCCGTGACCAGTGAGTGCGCGAGCTCGGCGTTCGGGCCGGGGTCGGCGAGGGCGCGGTGGCGGGCGCGTCCGGCCGCGTCCGGGACCACGGCGGCCAGTGCCCGGTGCACCCGCGCGAGATGCTGCGCGTCGGCGGACTCGGCGAGGACGGTCCCGACGGCGGGCGGCGTGAACCTGATCCCGCCGCCCTCGGTGATCAGCAGCCCCAGGACGGCGGCGTGCCTGATGTCGCGCGCGGCCTCGGCGCGTCCGGCGCGGCACAGCAGGTCGGCCGTCGGACGGATCGCCAGCGCGGCCATCAGCAGCGTCTCGTGCGCCCGCGCCGGCAGCCGCGCCAGCCGCTCGGCGATCACCGCCTGGACGCGCTGCGGCAGCGGCGCGGGCCGCCAGTGCCTTGGGACGCGGTCGCTGAACGCCCCGCCGAGCGCCAGGGCGAGGTACGGGTTGCCGCCGGAGTCGGAGTGCAGCGTGTTCACGACGCGGACCGGGAGGCCGTAGCTGTCGAACATCTCGGCCAGCTCGTCCGGGCCGAGGGGCGGGACGGGGAGGTGCAGGGCGTCGGGCGCGGGCGTCCAGGGTGTGCTGCCGCCGTCTCCGGCGGCGAAACCGTCCGGCCAGCGTCCGGCGACGACGGCGCGCACACCACGGGCCGCGAGCCGCCGCACCGCGTACCGGACGGCATGGACCGACTCGGTGTCGACCCACTGGGCGTCGTCGACGAGCAGCAGCACCGGACGTTCCCCCGCGCACCGGGCGAGCAGCCCGCGGAACGCCAGCCGGCAGGCGACATGGTCCATGCTGGAGCGGTCCGCGAACGACGACCGGCCGAGGGCCCGTTCACCGGCCGCCGCCGGATGCGGCGCGGGCAGCCCGGTCAGCCGCTCGCGCGGCAGGTCGGCGGTCAGCGAGTCGGGTAGCTGGTCGAGCAGCTCGGCGAGCCCCGAGCAGGGCACCCACCGCTCCGTCTCCGTCCCGGCGACCCGCAGGACGAGTTCACCGCGCGCGGCCGCCGCGGCCCCGACGGCTTCGAGCAGCGCCGTCTTGCCGATGCCGCTCGGCCCCGTCAGGACGACGCTGCCGTTCGCGGTGAGGCGGGCCTCCATCGAGGCGAGCAGTGCCGAGCGCCCCACCAGCGAAGGGGGTGCTCCCTTCCGACCTGCCGACGGCGCGGCACCGACGTCCATGGCTCGCTCCCTTCCGGAGGATTCGGACGCCGCACCGAACAATAACCACCGGAAGTGGCACCCACAACGGCCACGTTCCACACAGTGGCCCACCCAAGAACGACGCGGTTTCGCGAAACGGCAGGTCCGGCCTCACCCGCCGGAGGACGACGCGATGACGCCCGGAACCGGCGGGTTCCGGGCGTCATGATCCGGCGTGGATCGGGGGCGCCGTTACTCCCCCGACCAGTTCGGCTTGCGCTTCTCGGCGAAGGCCGCCGGGCCCTCCTGCGCGTCCTTGGACATGAAGACGGGCAGGGTGATCTCCTGCTGCCTGCGCCACATCTCCTCGGACGTCCAGTCCCCGGACCCGTTGACCACCTTCTTCGTCGCCGCGAGCGCCAGCGGGGCGTTCTCGGCGATCCGCAGGGCCAGCTCCTTCGCGGCGGCCAGCGCGCCGCCCGGCTCGGTGACCCGGTTGACGAGGCCGACCTCCGCCATCCGCTCCGCCGGGTACCGGTCGCCGGTGAGGGCGATCTCCATGGCGATGTGGAACGGGATGCGCCGCGGCAGCCGCAGCAGCCCGCCACCGGCCGCGACCAGGCCGCGCTTGGGCTCCGGCAGCCCGAACTGCGCGTCCCGCCCCGCGACGATCAGGTCGCAGGACAGCGCCAGCTCGCAGCCGCCCGCCAGCGCGTAGCCCTCGATGGCGGCGATCAGCGGCTTGTCCGGCGGCCGCTCGGTGATGCCGCCGAACCCGCGTCCCTCGACGACCGGGGTCTCGCCGGCGAGGAACGCCTTGAGGTCCATGCCGGAGCAGAACGTGCCGCCGGCGCCGGTGAGGATGCCGACGGACAGGTCCTTGCGGGAGTCGAGCTCGTCCACGGCGGCCGCGATCCCGCGTCCCGCCGCGCCGTTCAGCGCGTTGCGCGCCTCCGGCCGGTTGATCGTGATGACGAGGACGCCATCGGCTTCTTCGGTCAGAACAGCATCGGACATTCAGGGCCTCACTTGGGCTGGAAGCGGATGCCGCCGTCGAAGCGGATGGTCTCGCCGTTCATGTAGTCGTTCTCGATCAGGGACTTGACGAGGTGCGCGAACTCCGACGCCCGGCCCATCCGCTTCGGGAACGGGACGGGCGCGGCGAGCTTGGCCTTGAACTCCTCCGCCGCCTCGCCCTGCCCGTAGATGGGGGTGTCGATGATGCCGGGGCAGATCGTGTTGACCCGGACGCCGATCGCCGCGAGGTCGCGCGCGGCGGGCAGCGTCATCCCGATGATCCCGCCCTTGGACGCCGAGTAGGCGACCTGCCCGGTCTGCCCCTCGATCCCGGCGATGGACGCGGTGTTGATCACCACGCCGCGGGCGCCGTCGGCGTCGGCGGGCTCGGTCCTGGCGATGGCGGCGGCGCCGACCCGCATCAGGTTGAAGGTGCCGATCAGGTTGACCCGGATGACGGTCTCGTACTGGCCGAGGTCGTGCGGGCTGCCGTCGCGGTTCACCGTCCTGGACGCCCAGCCGATGCCGGCGCTGTTGACGATGACGCGCAGCGGGGAACCGGTGTCGACGGCGGCCTGCACGGCGGCCTGTACCTGGGCCTCGTCCGACACGTCCGTCTTGACGAAGACGCCGCCGATCTCCTCGGCGATCGCCTTGCCCCTGTCCTCGTTCAGGTCGGCGACGACCACCTTGGCGCCTTCGGCGGCCAGCGCGCGGACGGTGGCCTCGCCGAGCCCGCTCGCGCCGCCGGATACGACGGCGGAAACTCCGTTCAGGTCCATGTGCAGCACCTTACGTCGGGGACCGAATGTGGTTCGGGGGTGATGGTACCCAGACGCCGCCGCGTCCCACCCGCACACCCCCGCCGGTCACGCCCGGGTCAGGTGAGCGCCGGGTAGTCGGTGTAACCGCGGTGGTCACCGCCGTAGAAGGTCGCGGGGTCGGCCTCGTTGTAGGGGCCGCCAGCTCGGATGCGGGCGGGCAGGTCCGGGTTGGCGAGCCACATCTCGGCGAACGAGACCGCGTCCGCGACACCGTCCCGCAGGGCCTCGGCGCCGTACTCGGGCCGCGCGGGGAACGACCCTGGGGTCGGGTGCGGGTTGAGGATCAGCGTGCCCGGCCACTCGGCGCGGATGCGGCGGGTGGTGCCGCGGTCGCCGAGCTCCATGATGTGCAGGTAGGCGAGCCCGAGCGGGGCGATGGACGCGACCAGCGCCGAGTACAGCTCGGGCGTGTCGCTCTCGCTGACCCCGTTCGCGGTCCCGCCGGGCGACACCCGGAGTCCGACGCGGTCGGGCCCGATCGCCTCGGCGACCGCCCGGACGACCTCGTCCGCGAACCTGACGCGGTTCTGCGGCGGCCCGCCGTACTCGTCGGTGCGGGTGTTGCTGCCGTCGGCGAGGAACTGCTGCACCAGGTAGCCGTTCGCGCCGTGCACCTCGACGCCGTCGAACCCGGCGGCGATCGCGTTGCGCGCCGCCTCGGCGAACTCGCCGACGGCCTGCGCGATGTCGTCCAGGGTCATCTCGCGGGGCACCGGGTGGTCGAGCATCCCGTCCGGGGTGAACAGCCGCTCGCCCGACGCGATCGGGGACGGCCCGACCGGCGGCCCGCCGTCGGCGTACAGGACGGGGTGGCCGACGCGTCCGGAGTGCATGAGCTGAGCGAAGATCCGTCCGCCCGCGGCGTGCACGGCGTCGGTCACCGGCCGCCACGCCTTCACCTGGTCGTCCGAGTGCAGGCCGGGCGTCCAGATGTACCCCTGGCCCCGGCCGCTGGGCTGCGTGCCCTCGGTGATGATCAACCCGGCGGTGGCGCGCTGGCTGTAGTACTCGGCGGTCAGCTCGGTCACCTTGCCGTCGTCGACGGCCCGGCTCCGGGTCATCGGCGCCATCACCAGCCGGTTGGACAGCTCCAGGCTTCCCGCCGACAGCGGCTCGAACAGTTCTCGCATGACGTCCTCCTAGCGCTTCGTTAAGGCCGGTCACGAACGTAGGAGCCGCCGACTACGGGGCGAATCCGTATGGATTCGGTAGTTCGCCCCGTAGTTTGGAGCCGTGCTCTACGGGCGGAACGACGAACTGGCGCGGATCACCACGCTGCTCGCGGCGGCGCGCGACCACCGGCGCAGCGCCGCACTCGTGCTGCGCGGGGAGGCGGGCATCGGCAAGTCGGCCCTGCTCGCCGAGACGGCGGCGTCGCTCCCGGCGGGCGGGTCGGCGCGCGCTCCGCGCGTCCTGCGGGTCACGGGCGTAGAGGCGGAGTCCGGCATCGCGTTCGCGGGCCTCACCCAGCTGCTGTGGCCCGTCCGGGACCGGCTGGACGGCCTCCCGTCCCCGCAGGCCACCGCGCTGCGCACCGCCCTCGACCCGCTGGACGGGCACCCCGGCGGGCCGAGACCCGGCCGGGACCCGTTCACGACCGGCCTCGCCGTCCTCACCCTGCTCGCCGACCTGGCCGACCTCGCGGGCGCGGACGCCCCGCTGCTGTGCCTCGTCGACGACGCGCAGTGGCTCGACTCCGCGACCGCCGAGGCGCTGCTGTTCGCGGCGCGGCGGCTGGCGGCCGAGGGCGTGGTGATGCTGTTCGCCGCGCGGGACGAGGCGTTCACCGGCACGGGCCTGCCCGAGCTGCGCCTCGAACGGCTGGCCGCGGACGCCGCCGAACGGCTCCTCGCGCCCCGCGACCTCGCGCCGGCCGTCCGCGACCGGGTCATCCGCGAGGCGGCGGGCAACCCCCTCGCCCTCCAGGAGCTCGCCGCGACCGGGACCTGCCGGCCGGACGGCCCCAACCCGCTGCCCGTCGCAGACCGGGTGCTCGCCTCGTTCCGCGACCAGATCGGCCGGCTCCCCGAGAGCACCCGGCTGATGCTGCTGATCGCGGCGGCCGAGGGGCGCGGGCACATGCCGAGCCAGCTGCACGCGGCCCGCGACCTCGGGGTCGGCGTCGCCGACCTGGAGCCGGCCGAGCGCGCCCGGCTGGTGGAGGTCACCGGGCGCAACATCGTGTTCCGGCACCCGCTGATCCGGGCGGCCGCCTACCACGGCGCCGTCGTGGCGCAGCGCATCGCCGCCCACCAGGCGCTCGCCGACACCTCCGACGACGCCGACTGCCGCGCCCGGCACCGCGCGTCCGCGGCCCTCGCCCCCGACGAGGACGTCGCGGCCGACCTCCAGGACGCGGCGGAACGGGCCCGCGACCGCATGGGCCACGCGACGGCGGCGGCGCTCTACCGGCAGGCCGCCGACCTGACACCGGACCCGGCCGCCCGCGCCGAACGGCTCGGCGCCGCCGCGGCCCTGACCCTCCAGGCCGGACGGCTCGACGAGGCCGAGGACCTCGCCGTCCAGGCGGACAAGCACACCCGCGGCCCCGCCGGACGGGCCCGGCTCGGCGGCGTCCACGCCGCGGTCGAGTACGAGCGCGGCGACCCGCGCGCCGCCGCGCGCATGCTGGTCGACCACGCCGCCGACGCGGCCCCGGGCGAACGCGCCGCGATGCTGCGGACCGGCGCCGTGTACGGCTGGACGTCCGGCGAACTCCCCGCCGTGCTGCGCGCCGCGGAACTGCTCCCCGGCGACCGCACGCTCCAGGGCCTCGCCTTCCTGGCCGGCGGCGACCACGCCCGAGGCGTCCCCCTCCTGGCCGCCCTGGTAGACGAGACACGCGGAGCCGGAACCCCGCCCTCCGGGGAGGGTGACCGCGTCCGGGGCGCACAGCTGGCGTTGATCATCGGCGCGGACGAGGCGGCGCTGGAACTGGCCGCCGCGGAGGTCGCGCACTGCCGCCGGCACGGCCTGATCGGCACGCTGCCGAACGTCCTGCAGACGCTCGCCCAGGCGCAGATCGCCGCCGGGCTGCACGCCGACGCCGAGGCCACCGTCGCCGAGGCGATCGCGCTGGCCCGCGACACCGGGCGCCCCCACCGGGAGGGGCGCCTCGGCGCGGTGCTGTCCCGGATCGCGGCGATCGAGGGCGACGAGGCCCGGCTGCGCGAACTGATCGCGAACGCCCCGGCACCGCACGGCGGCCTCGCCGACAGCGCGCTCGCCCTCCTCGACCTCGGGCTCGGCCGCTACGACGACGCGCTCCGCCGCCTGGACGGGATCGCCCACGGCCCCCGCCGCCACAGCACGGGCAGCCTGTTGTCCGCGGCGGACCAGGTCGAGGCGGCCGTACGCTCCGCCCAGCCGGGCCTTGCCCGCCCGGCCTACGAACGGTTCCGCGCCTGGGCCGAAGCGGGCAAACAACCCTGGGCTCTCGCAGTGGCACTGCACTGCGAAGCCCTACTGACCGACAGCGAAGAACCATACGAAGCAGCAATTCGCCTACACGAACAATCAACACGACCGTTCGAGCGGGCCCGCACAGAACTTCTCTACGGCGAATGGCTACGACGCGCCCGCCGCCGCTCCGACGCGCGTGTCCCCCTCCGTTCGGCGATGGAGACCTTCGAACGCCTCCGCGCCACCCCCTGGCTGGAACGCGCACGCGCCGAACTCCGCGCCACCGGCGAATCCGGCGCCTCCGTGCCCACCGCCCCCGACCTTCTCGACCGTCTCACGCCGCAGGAACTCCAAGTCGTCCGGCTCGCGGCCGCGGGGACGAGCAGCCGCGAAATAGCCGCACAACTCTTCCTCAGCCCGCGGACGGTCGAGTACCACCTCTACAAGGCGTATCCCAAGCTCGGCATCTCGTCCCGCAAGGAACTGTCCCGCTTGGGCTTGCAACCCGTCGCTATGACCGCGTCCGGGCGAGGAATTCCTCGGTGAGCCGCCACGCCCGTGCCGCGGGCTCCGGCTGGTAGAACATCGGCGCCTTCCGGTTGTGGAACGCGTGCCCGCCGTCGTCCTGGACGTGGATTTCCATGCCGTCCCGACTCTCCACGGCACGTTCGACTTTCGCGACGTCCTCCCGGGGGATGTACGGGTCGGAGCCACCGAAATGGAACTGCGCAGGGGCCTGAATGGCATCGATCTGGTCCAGCGCGCCCGGCACACCCGACCCGTAGAACGACACCAGGAAATCGACCTCGGACTTGGCCGCCAGCAGGTAGGCGAGCGTCCCGCCGAAGCAGAATCCCAGCACCCCGGTCTTGCCCACGCCCGGCAGCCCCTTCAGAACCGCCAGCGCCGCGTCCGCGTCCTCCACGCCCTTCTCCCAGTCGAACCGGGAGACCATCGACATCCCCTTCGGCAGCGCCTCCTCGTTGTGGGCGACCGCCCACCCCGGCTCGATCCGCCAGAACATGTCGGGCGCGCCGACGACGTACCCGAGCGCCACCAGATCTTCGGCGACGGCCTCCAGATAGTCCCCGACCCCGAAGATCTCCTGGACGAGCAGGACCCCGGGCCCCGGCCCCGCCCCCCACACATGCAGGTCGAACTCGCCGTCCTGGACGGCGACCTTCTCGATTCGCGTCATGTCACCCGATGATCGCGTAAACCGCGCTCGCATGCGCGACGATCTTGGAATCCGCCGTCATCGCGATGTCCGCGAACGCCAGCGTCCGGCCCAGCTTCGTGAGCCTGGCCTCGACCAGCACGTCCCGTCCGACCACCGGCCGCTGGAACGACGTGCTGAGCTGCACCGTCGTCATCGGCACGAAGCCGCCCTTCGCCGCCGACACGGCGATCACCACAGCCGTGTCGGCCGCCGCCATCAGCGCCTGCCCCGACAGCGCGCCGCCCTCCCGCGCCAGCCGGTCCGACCAGGGCAGCCGCAGCACGGCGCCGTCCTCCCCCACCTCCTCGGGCACCAGCCCCAGCTCCAGAACCCAGGGCGCGAAGTTGGCACGCAGAATCTCTTCGGGCTTCACCGTCACACCCGACATGATGCACGCTGAGGACATGCACGAGGAGATCTTCCTGCCCGCCACCTACGCGTCCGGGGTCCCCTACGATACCTTCCGAAAATTGCGCGCGAGCTCCCCGGTCACCCGCGTCCCCGAACCGGCCGTCGGCCCCTGGCCCGCCGGCCCCGGCTACTGGGCGGTCTTCCGGCACGCCGACGTGAAACACGTCCTGCGCTCCCCGGACCTGTACTCCTCGAACCTCGGCGCCACCCAGATCCGCGACCCCGACACGCCCGAAGATCTCGCCTTCGTCCGCGCGATGATGCTCAACCAGGACCCGCCCGACCACTCCCGCCTCCGCCGCATCGTCGCCGCCGCCTTCACGCCCCGCGCCGTCCGCGCCCTGGAGGAGACCATCACCACCAGGGCCCGCACCCTCATCGCCTCCGCCCTGAACCAGGAAACGGACTTCGTCGAACTCGCCGCCGACCTCCCCGTCTGGACGCTCGCCCACATCATGGGCGTCCCCGACGCCGACCGCCGCCTCCTCTACGACTGGGCGTCCCGCGTCATCGGCTACCAGGACGACGAATACGCCACCCTCTCCACCGACCCCGCCGCAATGACCCCCATGGCCCGGGAAGCCCTGAAGCACCGCCCCTCCACACCGACCCACCCCGACGGCCGCCCCATCAACCCACGCTCCTACACCGCCCTGGCCGACATGTTCGCCTACGCCCACGCTCTCGCCGCCGAGAAACGGCTGCGCCCGTCCGGCGACATCATGTCCCGCATGCTCGAAGGCGGCCTTACCACCCAAGAGTTCGAGAACATGTTCTTCCTCTTCGCCGTCGCCGGAAACGAGACCCTCCGCAACGGCATCCCCGGCGGCCTCCTCACCCTCCTGGACAACCCGTCCGAACTCGCCCGCCTCCGCGCCGACCCGTCCCTCCTCCCCTCGGCCGTCGAGGAAATGCTCCGCTACTGGCCCCCGGTCATGGACTTCCGCCGCACCGCCACCGACCACCTCACCCTCGGCGACCAGGCAATCCACCCCGGCGACAAGGTCGTCGTCTACCACGCCTCCGCCAACCGCGACGAAACCGTCTTCCCCGACCCCGACCGCTTCGACATCACCCGCACCCCGAACGACCACGTCAGCTTCGGCTTCGGCCCCCACTTCTGCCTGGGCGCCCACCTCGCCCGCACCCAGATGCGCGCCCTCTTCCGCGAACTCCTCCCCCACCACGTCACCCGCACCGGCACCCCCGTCCGCCTGGCCTCCAACTTCCAGAACGGCCTGAAGCACCTCCCCGTCCACCTGTCCCCCACCCCGTAACCCCGTCGCAAACCCCCCAACGATCTCGGTACCCTTGCTAGGACGGGTTGCTAGCTCAATTGGCAGAGCTCCGGACTTTTAATCCGTAGGTTGTGGGTTCGAGTCCCACGCAACCCACCACCCTGACCAGGGCAAACGCACTTCAGGACGGCCTCGGCCGCTCCGGCCTGGGGCCGCACTGAGGCCGTCCTAGGTCCCGGGCGTTCCAGGGTGTACCGGACAGCCGCCCGACGTCCCGCCCGGTCGGCGGTTCGCCTCCCCGCCGGGCATGACTGATCACCGCATCGACAGCTCCAACCGCAGATACCAGCTTCCGTGCCGTCGGCCGGCCGCCAGCTTCGGGCAGCGGTCTCCCCACGCCTTCCCCGTCCGCGGATCCACGCACCCGCATCGCCGGTAGATCCCACCAGCACTCCTGGTAATCACCATGCACGGTTCGTACACCAACCCGAACCGCACCGTGGCGAGCTTCCTGCCGCACACCCAGATCAGAACGGCCCTACCAGGAGCAACCACCACGATGCTCCCCTCCCCGCCGTGGCCACGCAGGTCTCGAGCCGCTTCACACAGCCCGGTACAGCTCATCAGGGCCCTTAGGCTTCTTCCCTGGGCTATCCATCCGCCATGACCGGACCTCCAAACTCACAGCTCACTCGACCGGAGCGACTCCGTGTCGCACAAGGCATCCGAAGGTAGGAACACACGACATCGGTAACGGTTTGCCGATAGTAAGGATGCCAATGACCTTCCTTTCCTGTTCTCCCCAACTCTATTTGAGGAACTGTCCGGAAGATACGGGGCATCTCAGCTTGCGGATATCGCAAGTTGCGTTGGCAAGTGGTGTGGGCGGCCGCCAAACTGATACGTCGGGTGCGGTGGGTCTCGCCCTTAGGGCAATCCGTCGACAAGAGCCGAATTGACAAGGGATCATGGGGCTTATGCTGTTCAACGCCAACGCCGTTCGGGTCGAAGACATCACCGTTGGATATCTGCATGGCGGTGCCGATCAGAGCGGTGTCCCGTGGGTCTTTGTACACGGCCTCGGGGAGGACTCCACATCATGGGGCGCTCAGATGGGCGTATTCGCAGAGATGCGGCCGGTGTACGCGGTCGATGTCCGCGGGCATGGGCGCACCGGCATCGGGAATGCGGACGGGACCCTGCGGCAACTGGCTGAGGATCTGCTCGGGTTTCTCGAACGAATCGGTCCGAGTGTGTGCGTCGGGTTCTCGATGGGCGGGGCGATCGTCCTGGAGGCCGCGGCACGGCAACCGCGGCTGGTCCGGCATGTGGTGCCGGTCTGCACGTCAAGTGTCGTGGGGGGCCGGGCCGCCGAGCGCTTCCGGACGCGGGCGGCGGGTATCACGGCCGAGGGGACGGAGTTCGCCCGTGCGACCCTGACGGAGAACCTCTCCACCAACGTGCTCCACCGGCCGGCCGACTGGGAGGAGCAACTCGGTTCCCGCCTCAGGGCGATCGGCAGCGGGGCGGGCTTTGCGAACGGGGCCCTGGCAATGGCCTCCATGCGTGAGGATCCGCTTACTCCGCGCCTGGCCGCCGTCACGGGGCCGGTCGACGTCCTCATCGGCGAACTGGACACATCGTGTCCGTGGCGGGCCGGGGAGATCATCGTCGAGGCGGTGCCCGATGGCCGGTGCCACCTGCTGCCCGGTGTCGGGCACTTCGTCAACATCGAGCGGCCCGCCCTCCTCACCGAGGCGCTGGCGGATCTCATGCGCTGACGCGGTCGACGTCAGGCGTGTTCCGGCAGGTACAGGATCGCGTCGACCTCTACGTGGCCGGTGGGCGGGGCGGCGCACACGGTGGTCCGCGCCGGTGTGGGGCCCACCAGCTCCGCGTAGACGGCGTCGAAGTCCTGTTTCCAGGTCAGGTCGGCGAGGTAGACGGTGACCTTCACGGTGTCTGCCAGTGAGCCGCCGGCCGCGGTGGCCAGCGCGCCGAGGTTCGTCAGGGCTTGGCGGCATTGCGCGGCCCGGTCGGCGCCGTCGGCGACGCGGCCTTCGGGCGTGCGCGCGGTCTGTCCCGCGAGGAAGACGAAGTCGCCGGCCCGGACGATCTGGCTGTACGGGCCCGCGGGCGCCGGCGCGTCCGGGGTGCTGATGGTGGTGATCTGCTGAGTCATGTCAGGCCTTCCCGCCCACCAGGTCGAACACGCGCTTGACCTTTCCTGTGCCGGCCACGCCGGTCTTCTCCACGATCTCCGCGTCGTCCATGAACTCGACGAGGAACCGGACGTTGAGGACTCGCTGCAGGGTGCGGGCGAGGTCACCGTCCACGGAGGCGGCGACCGCGTTGGGAAGCTTGACCGCGAGCACCGAGCCGCGCTGGGAGTGCTCGCGGTGTTCGAGGAAGAAGTCGACCGGGGCGCCCAGGCTGGCGGTCAGGACGTCCTCGACCGAGGATGCCCAGATCGTCTGGCCGTGGAATCGCACGGCGTCGTCGACGCGGCCCTGGATGGGGAGGATCCGCGCCGAGGACTCACCGCAGGCACAAGGTTCACGTGTCATGGCGGCGCGGTCGCCGGTGCGGAACCGGATCCGCGGGGTGGACGGTCGCAGCCATGAGGTGACCACCAGTTCGCCGTACTCGCCGTCAGGGACCGGCTGCTGGTCCTCGTCGAGGATCTCGGCGATGACGCCGGTGGTGACGTGCATGCCCAGCCGGCCGTTGCGGGCGCTGCTCGCCCCGCATTCGGCCGACACCCAGCTCAGGTCGGTCGAGGCGAAGTTCATGACGACGCGTGCGTCCCACGCGTCCTCCAGGTGGCGGCGGCTCTCGGCGCTCATCGCCTCGCCGTTCGCCAGAAGGAGCCGGACACTGGAGTTGCGCGTGCCGAAACCGGACTCTCGCGCCTTACGGGTCAGGTAGGTCAGGTACGAGCCCGCGCCTTGGAGGACGGTCGCGCCAACGGTCTGGATCACGTCCAGCAGCTTCTCGGCCGGGGTGACCTTGCCGCTGCTGAGCGGCAGGACGGTCGCGCCCACCGATTCGACCGCCTGCACGCACGACCACGCGCCGCGTGGGAGGCCGAAGGTCAGCGTGATGGCGCAGATGTCGTCGGAGCGGACGCCCATCAGCTCCATGTGCTCGCGGTAGACGTGCTCCATCTGCGGAAGGTCCGTGCGGGGCACCGGGAAGATGCGGGGCTTGCCGGTCGTACCGGTGCTCGAATGGATGAACGCCAGATCCGCGAGGGCTTCCTCGACGTAGAGGTCACCGTACGGCGGTCGCGCCGCGATGGATGCCCGGAGCTCCTGGACACTCCAGGTCGGCCAGTCCCGCAGGGCGGGCGCCTCGGTGGGGACGGACCCGGTGGATTCAGTCCACAGGCGGGTATAGAACGGCACCTGGTGCATGGCTGTGGCAAGGGCCGCTCGCAAGTCCTGCGGGCGGCTTCCTTCCTGTCCGTGTCTCCACTGTGCCATGCTTCGGTCTCCTTCGCTGAGTGTCTTGGTGGGCGGTCGTGCGTGGCCGGGGATGGTCCGGTCAGAGCGACCGGGTGAGCTTCTCCGCCATGGCGAGCACGCCTGCGTCGTCGCCGAAGCGGCCGATGATCTGAATGGCACGCGGCATGCCCGACGGGTAGGCGCCGAAGGGGACGGAGACCGCCGGGAGCCCGGCGCTGTTGACGAGCGCCAGCCGCGGGAATCCCAGCGGGACGTAGGCGTCCCCGATTCGCGGTGCCTCGGGTGCCACTGCCGAGAAGGCGTAGTCATATGTCGCGAGGGCCTGCTCCAGGGCCAGCCCGCGCATGCGGTCCTCCCCGGTCGAGTGGAGGTACTCCTCCGCGAGCTGGGTTCGCCCCGCCTCGTAGATCGGGCGGGCGTAGTCGGTGAGTTCACCCGCGGCGTCGAAGAAGTCGGGTGAGAGCCTGGTCGCGGCCGCGACGTGCTCACCGGCGAACGGCCACACCCGCGTGGCGGCCGGCGGCGGCGCGAGGTCGTCCCACTGGAGCCGGTCGATGGTCCCGAAGGTGTTCTGCAGGAAGGCCGTAAGGTCCTGGACCAGGTCGGCGTCCTGTGACGCCGGCGGCGGCTCCGCTTCGCCGATGAAGCAGGCCCGCACGCCACTGGTACCGCTCATGAGGGCGTGCTCGAACTCGTCGTCGGCCAGCGCGCCGAGGCGGCTGGACGGATCACGCCAGTCGCGGCCGCCGAGCGCCTTCATCAGCTCCCAGGCGTCGCGGACGTCGCGCGTGATCGGCCCGATGTGCGAGCGGGTCAGCGCGGCCTTCCAGTCCTGCACCCACGGGATGCGCTGGTAGGACGGCTTGAAACCGATCAGCCCCTGGTAGGCGGCGGGGATCCGGATCGATCCGGCGGAATCGGTGCCGAGGGCGGCGACGCTCATCCCGGCGGCCACCGACGCCGCGGCGCCGCCGCTGGACCCGCCGCAGGTACGGGTGGGGTCGAGCGGGTTCCTGCCCGGAGCGGTGAGCCGGTTGCGCACCTCGGTGACCAGGGCGAATTCGGGGGTGTTCGTCTTCCCGATGATGATCGCCCCATGTTCCCGCAGGCGCTGCGCGACCACGCTGTCGGGCCGCCGGTTGTGCCGGAAGACCGCCGAGCCGTACGTCGTGGGCATGCCGGCCACTTCGATGGTGTCCTTCACCGAGATCGGCAACCCGAGGAGCGGCGGCTGGGGGCCGGTGGTGCGCCACGCCCTCGTCGCCGCTTCCGCGTCGGCCAGCGCCCGGTCGCGATCCACCGCCAGGAAGGCGCAGAGTTGACCGTCCAGCGCGTCGATGCGTTCCAGGGCCCGCTCGACCGCCGCCAGCGGAGTGTCCTCGCCAGTGCGGAAACGCTCCCGCAGCTCCAGCAGCGTGGGCCGCGTCGTCAGCCGGGCATTCATCGCATCCCGCTCCTGCGCCGGGCCTCGGAGCCCCGCCCACCGGCGGCGCGCTCGGCGAACAGCATCGAGGTGATGTGCTTACTGGCCAGCACGACCTCGCGGGAGACCACGTCGTGACGATCCCGCAGTGACGCGGTCTTCCCGGAGAGACCGATGGCCATGACCGGTGAACCCACACCGTCGTGCACCGGTGCCGCGACGGACGTGATGCCGGGCTGGATCTCGTCGACGGCGATGCAGTAACCCAGTCGCCGGGCGTCCGCCAAGCGGGCACGGACCTCCTCGACCGAGCGCGGAGCCGCAGGCCCGGCGCTGTCGTAGCTCGCGTCGTCCAAGAGCGCCTCGACGGCCTCATCGTCGAGGCCCGACATCAGGGCGCGCCCGGACGCCGTGCAGTAGATCGGCACGACACCTCCCGGGGGCACTCCCCCGGCCCATTCGTTGACGATGATCTGCCCGCCCTTGGGACGCGAGGTGTAGAGCGTGAGCACTTCGTGCCCGGACTGGACCCCGATCCAGCAGGTCTCCCCCGTCCGTGCGGCCAGCTTGCGGACCACGGGGCCGGCGATGGAGACCATCTGCCGGCCGCTGACACGGACGGAGAAGGCGTACACAAGCCAGCCCAGGGAGTACCGCTGCGTCTCCGCGTCGCGGGCGACCATGCCGTACTCGCCGAGAACCTTGAGCACACGCGATGCCTGGCTCTTGTCACAGGGCAGCAGGTTGGCCAGTTCGGTCACGCTCAGCGATTCGTTCATCGACAGGTGCCACAGGGCGGCGATGCCGCGGCGCAGCGTGTTCTGGTCCGACGGAACGGCGTTGGTGAGGAGCCTGGAAAGGCCCAGTCGCGCGCCTCCCGGGACCGATCCGTTGCCGGTCATCGCCGTTCAGGCCATTCGGCGATGACCGGGGCGACTTCCTTTCCGAGCATTTCCAGGCATTCCAGGTGCTGCTCGTGGGTCGCACCGTCGAACAGGACGTCGACTTCGTCGATGCCGAGTTCGTGCATCCGTCGCGCCGAGGCGATGCAGTCCTCGGGACCGCCGAACATGCTCGGGCTCTCATTGATGATCATGTCGAGGTCGTCCTTGAACGCCTTGGCCCGATCGAAGGAGACCGATGACCCCGTCTTGCGCACCATTTTCTCGTACATCTCGACGGTGCGGTTCACGTAGCCGACCACGTAGTCGCCGGCCTGGCGCTTCGCTTCGGCCATCGACGCCGCGCAGTGCCCGTTGACCAGGATCGCCACCCGGTTGAGCGGCTTGAGGCCGGGCAGCGATCGGGGGCCCGCCGCGTCGAAGGCCTCGCGGTACCGGGCGACGCGCCGCTCGGCCTGGTCCCAGTAGATGCCGTTACCGCCGGTCAGGAGGGCCAGGCCGAGTTCGCCGGCGGCCGCGTGGGAACCGGGGCTCGTCGCCGCCCACCAGATCAGCGGGTGCGGCTGGTTGACGGGCTTCGGCACGACGCCGACGGGGGCGATCTTGTGGAACGTTCCCTCGTGGGTCAGGATCGGCCGGGTCCAGGCCCCGAGGATGACCTCGAGGTCTTCCAGGGTGCGAGGCCCGGTCTCCGGCACCGGGATGCCGAACGCCTCGGCCGTGAGTGGGGTGTTCCCGCGCCCGATCCCGAACTCCACACGGCCGTTGGACAGGACGTCGATCGCCGCCCAGCGCTCCGCCACGTTGAGCGGGTGGTGGAGCGGGGTGATCACGACACCGGGGCGGATGATGATCTGCGAGGTCTCCATCGCGATCGCCGACATGATCACGTCGATGGGGCCGGTGACGTTCGTCGGGAACTTGAAGTGCTGCTCCGAGACGCTGAAGGAGTGCAGACCCGCCTCGTCGGCGACGGCCGCCTCCTTCACGATCTCATGGATGCGGCGGGCCGGGTCACCGTGCCGGCCGACGAATCCCTGGGTGGCGACGCCGAGCTTCACAACCGATCCTCCTTCGTCTGGTCAGCGGTCCATCCGTGGCGCGCGGCTCCGGACCGAAGGTCGCGCAGCCATGTCCCGGCCGCCGGCTTGGAACCGTCGCGGCCCACGGCGACACCGGTCAGCTCGACCGTGACGTGCACCGCGCCGTCCGGCCCGGCGACCTGTGTGGTCGTCGTGAACGAACGGTTGCCGACGTGGGAGACGAACGTGCGGACGACGAGGGCGTCGCCCAGCCGAAGCTTCCGGTGGTGGTTGATCACTTGGCGGACCATCGGGTAGTGCACGTCGGCGCGGCCGAGTGCCTCGACCGGATGCCCCGCGGCGCGGAAGAGGTTCTCCATTCCGACCTGCGCCCACTGGACGGGGTGGCCGATGTACACGACACCCGCGGCGTCGGTGTGGTGCATCGAGACGCGGCTTGGGTACTCGTCCACGCAGAGCGGGGCGGGGTCCGGCGCGCTCTGCGTGGACGAGTCGATCTCAGACGCCGTCATCGTTCGGGGTCCAGTCCACCGGAAGGAAGTCCTCGAGCCGGATCACTTCGCTGCCCGGGTCGGGCAACGGCGGATTGTGTCCCGGGGAGATACCGACGATCGGGCTGTGCCGGCGAAAAACGATTTCGCCTGTTTCGTCGTCGCGGTACATGGCGGTACCCCAGACGACCTCATCCTGTATCTTCGCCTCGCCGGTCTGGAAAGTCGCTTGCCACATATGCGGTCGCTTTCAACGAGTCTTTGGGCTGTTACGCAATTCTTTAGGATGTGTCGGGGCGGGCGCAATTCGGCTTGCAATCTCCGCAACCGCGACCCGATCCGCGGCCCGTCCGCTGTCCGGCCCTATCCGGCGGCGACGGGATGGTGACCCCAGCTGCTGAACGGGCGGCCGACCTGGCGTACGACCCACTCGTCGTCGTGGACGCGCATGCCGCCGACACCGACCTCCATGTCCCAGCCCGAGGGAGTCCGGACATAGAAGGAGACGAGGTCGTCGATCGCGTGACGGCCGAGCGTCTTGGTCACCAGGCCCCGCTCGGTGGCGGCGTCAAGAGTGCGGCCGACCTGCTCCAGATCAAGGGCCTGCAAGAGGACGTGATGCAGTTCCGGGCGCTCCCATTGCATGAGGGCCGCGGAGTGGTGCCGTGTGTTGCAGCGCAGAAACGCGAACGACGCGGGCATGACGTCGGTGATGCGGAAGCCGAGCACGCCGCAGAAGAAGTCGACGGCCCCGGCCAGGTCGGGGACCCCGAGGGCGACGTGGCCGAGGCCGAGGTCGCCGGTGGCGAAGCCGGTACCGGGACGGCTGAAGGTCACCGGCTCGGACGCGAACGCGGCGCCGACGCACAGTTCGTGCCGCAGGCCCTGCGGATCCACGAAGCGCAGCAGGTCGACGACCTCGCGATCGGCGTTCTCGGCCGGTGTGCCGCGTTCGACGGCGACACCGGCCTGCTCCAGCGCGATCCGGCACTCCTCCAGCTCGGCGGAATCGGCGACGTCCCAGCCGATCCACGCCGTGCCGTCCTCGTCGGCGGCGCGGAGGTCGAGCCGGTAGGACCGCTCGTCGAGCCGCAGCTTCAGGCGATCGCCGAGCCGTATCGGCGCCAGGCCGAGGACGGCGGTCGCGAACTCCTCCCAGGCGTCCAGGTCACGGGCGTTGATGGCCAGGTAGGCAAGTGCCTTGACCCTCATGTGTCGTACTCCTTCACAGAGTCGTCGAGGTTCCCCTCAAGGAAGCCGAGGACGACGCGGTCGTGCTCCAGCGGCTGCTCCCACTGGGGCCAGTGGGCGGCCTTCTCGATGAGGTGGAACCGCGCGCGCGGGATGCGTTCGGCGATCTTGCGCCCGGTGTCGGGGCCGTGGCCGGGGTTGTGCTCGGTCCAGAGCACCAGCGTCTCGGCGGCGACGTCGGCCAGCCGGCCCTCCTCGATCTCGGCCCGTGTGCCGGACCCGAACCCGAAGGAGTTGTTCGCGATCCGCAGTTGCGCCTCGCGGCCGGCGGGGTCGGTCATCATGGAGTAGCGCAACGCCACCAGTTCGTCGGTGACGAACGCCGGGTCGGAGACGAGCCACTCCAGGCGGCGCCGCACCTTCTCCTTCGACGGGTTCTGGAGAGCGTCCAGGCTGCGTGCCCTTAGCGCCTCCCGGCCGCCGGCCGCGTCCTCCGCCACGCTTCCGGGCTTCCAGCGGATCCCCGCCGTGGTGTTGAGGATGATCTTGTCGACCCGGTCGGGGTGGTGGAGCGCGAGCCACAGGCAGACCCATCCGCCGAGGGACTCGCCCTCGAAGTGCGCCCGCTCGATGCCCTGCGCGTCGAGCAGGTCGAGGATCTGGCGGGCGTAGGCCGGCACCATGTCGGGGTCGAAGGCCGGCTTGCTCGACAGGCCATGCCACAGCAGGTCGATCGCCATCGCGCGATGGCCGGCCGCCCCTAGGCGTCTCACGTTGCGGGCGTAGGATTCGGCATGGCCGCCGTTGCCGTGCACCAGGAGCAGAGGGTGGCCCTCACCACTTTCGATAACGCGCGTCCGGTACTGGTTCCCGAGGTATTTGACCTGCGTCCCGAGAAGCGCCATCCACAGCGTTTCCGGGGTCTTCTGGGCAGCGTCGACCGCCATCGTCCTTCCTTTCCTGCGTGTGCGTGACTGCGAACCGCTCGATCTCAGAGAGCGATGACGATGCGCGGGGGTCTCGCCCGGGAAACGCAGATCATCATGGAGCCGCCCGCAAGTCGTTCTTCATCGCTGAGGACGAGGTCGCGATGGTCGGGAACCCCTTGGAGGATTTTGACCTCGCAGGTTCCGCAGATGCCCTCACGGCAGGAGAACGGCGCCGCGACGCCCGCGTCCTCCAACGCCTCGAGAATCGATTTGCCCGCGGGCACCTCGACCTCGGCTCCGGAGACTTGGGCCACCACGGTGAAGGCATCCGTTTCGCCCTCGGGTGCGGCTTCGGCGTCCGAAGCCGGGAGGGCGCTGACCGCCTTCGGCGCGGCGAAGCGCTCGAAGTGCAGGGTTCCTTCCGGCCACGCGGCGCACTTGTCCTGCACGGCCTTGAGGAGCGACTCGGGTCCACAGCAGTACACGGCCGTGCCGTTCGCCGGCTGCCCGAGCGCGGCGTCCAGATCGATGAGCGGAACCCGGTCGGCCGGGAACAGGCGCACCCGTGCGGCGTCGATGGACGACAGCTCGTCCACGAAGGCCATGGCCGAAAGCGTGCGTCCGCCGTACCAGAGGCGCCAGTCGAGGCCCCGGCGGGCGGCGTCGCGGACCATCGGCAGGATCGGCGTGATACCGACCCCGCCGGCCACGAATTCGACCCTTTCGGGCGGCGCGAAGGGAAAGCGGTTGCGCGGGCCGCCGACTTCGAGCCGTGTGCCGACCCGCAGATCCTCGTGGATGAAGCGGGAGCCGCCGCGGCCCTCCCGCTCTTTGAGAACCGCCACCCGGTAGCGGGTGCGGTCCTCCGTGGCTCCGCACAGGGAGTAGTGGCGGATGAGGCCCGGCGGAAGGTGGACCTCGAGATGAGCACCCGGCTCCCAGGCCGGCAGTTCCGCCCCGCTCGGCTCGATGAGCGTCAGCGAGACGACGTCATCGGATTCCCAGCAGATCTGCTTGACCATAAGTCGCATGGAGGGATCACCCTGTCTTCGGATCCTTCGGTGGGATCAGGTCACGCATCGCACGGGCAATGCTCATGCGGTGCTCGTCATAGGCGGCAATGACCGCATCGACGTCGCGGCCTTCGATCGCCGCGAGGATGGCCTCGTGCTCCAGGCAGGAGGAGTCCTGGTTCTGCTCCGCCGAGTAGAGGAGCGGCCGGTAGGGCTCCATCGTGCTCCAGAGCAGGCTCAGGTGGCGCAGCAGCAGCTTGGGGACCCCGCGTTCGAGCATGACCTCGTGGAACGTCCGGCCCGCCGACGCCACGCCCACCGGATCCTGGCCCTGGAGCGCCCGGCCGTCCTCGACCGCCTTCCGCATCCGGACGATCTGGTCCTCGTTGATCACCGGGAGGGCGCGACGCAGGGCCTCGTTCTCCAGCAGACTGCCGAGCACCACGATGGTGTCGAGGTCGTCGAGGTCGAGTTCGGTCACGAAGTAGCCTCTGCGGGGCCGGTGGGTCAGCGTGCCGCGGCCCTCCAGCTTCCGAACGGCCTCGCGGACCGGGACGTGGCTCACGCCGACCTCGTCCGCGACGGCCTCCGGGATGATCTGCTCACCGGCGCGATAGCGGCCGGTGCGAAGGCCGTGGAGCAGGAACTCCATCGCGACCTCCTGCGCGCTTTTCGGCCGCCCGGTCCAGCCGCGGGCATTGTCGGCAAGGGGCACGTCACCGGTCATGGCGTCTGTCTTCCGATCCGATTCGAGAGCTTGGGCGCGTCACCGCGTACTCCCGCGGAGAGCCGGGGCACGAGCCGGCGGAGGACGCGGGGACCCCCACCGGGCCGAATCACCTTGGCCAGCAGCACGACCAGCAGCAGGGAGAGCACGACCGCGTCGCGGTAGTCGGAGGAGACATAGCCCGCGATGTAGCCCTCGGTGGAGGCGACGATCAGCGCGCCGGCGGGTGCCCACGCGAAATTGCCGAGGCCGACGATCGCGATCGCCATGAATGCCTTGAGCGCCACGAAGTCACCGCCCGCATAGGTGATCGGGATCAGCGGCGCGATCAGCACCCCGGCCAGGGCGGCCAGAGCGCCGGCCGCCGCGTAGGCGACCGTCCGCTGCCTGGGCACGTCGATGCCGAGCGCGCGGGCGCCGTCCGGGTTGTCCGCGCAGGCCCGCATCGCGCGGCCCGGGTCGCTGCGCCGGAAGAACAGCTGAAGGCCGACGGTCGCGGCAATGGCGACCGCGACGACGCACACCGCCTGCGGGGTCACCGGCACCGGACCCACCGGGAACGGGTCGCCGGGCAGCAGAGCGGGCGGCTTCACCGGGTCGACGCCGAACCAGTGGCGGGCCGCCTCCATCAGCACCAGCGAGACACCGATGGTGGCGATGATCTGCACGACGACCCGGTCGCCGGCGTTCCGGAGCAGCAAGCGCTCCACGACATAGGCGATGACCGTCACCGCGCCGACGGCGCACACGGCGGCCACGGCCGCCGGCAGGCCCCATTCGGCGGCGAACTGGAAGCTCAGCATGCCACCGAACATGTAGAGGCCGCCGATCGCCAGGTTGAGCAGACCGGAGACCGCGATGCTGAGGTTCCAGCCTTGGCCGATCAGCAGGTAGACCGCCGCAAGGGTGACATTGGCCAGGGTGAGCTGCAGGAACTCAGTCATGGTCGGCTCCCGCGGTCATCGCGGTCTCCAGATAGGCGCCGTTGATGAAACGCTCCGCCTCCTCGTCGTCGGCGGCACCGGCGAAGACGACCTGCCCGCGCTGCAGCACCGCACAGTGGTCGCTGATCTCCAGGACGGGCCGGATCTTCTGCTCGGCGAGAATCACCGCGCGGCCCTCGTCTGCGAGCGTCCGGGTCAGGGAGAGGAACTCCGACCACACCTTCGGTGCGAGGCCCATGGACGGTTCATCGAGCAACAGCACCCGGGGTTCCGCCACGAGCGTGCGCGCCAGAGACAGCATCTGCTGCTGGCCGCCCGAAAGGCTCCCGGCCGGTGCGTCCAACTTCGCCGACAGAGCCGGGAACAGGTCGAGGACACCGGCGATCGAGCCGGTCAGCGCGGCACCGCGGACGCCGGCGGCGCGGCCGCCGAGCCGGAGGTTGTCGCGGACGCTCATGGTGGCGAACAGGCCCCGGCCCTCGGGTACCAGCCCCATCGTGCGCGCGATGCGCGCCGACACCGAGGACCGGGTGACGGCCGTCCCGCCGAGCCAGATGTCTCCGCCCGTGACCGGCAGCAGGCCGAGGATGGTCTTGAGCAGCGTGGTCTTGCCCGCTCCGTTGGCGCCGGCGACCGCGGTGACGGTGCCGGCCTCGGCGGCGAACGTCACCTCGCGCAGCACGGTCATGTCCCCGTATCCGGCGGACACTCGTTCGACCAGCAGCAGGGCGTCGGCTGTCATGACACCTCCCTCTCCGGAACCGAGCCGAGGTAGGACTCGCGCACGGACTCCAGTCGGATCACCTCGTCGGGCACGCCTGACGCCATGACCTCTCCCCCGTCCAGGACGACGAGTTCGTCGGCGAGCGACAGGACGAACGGGATCGCGTGCTCGACGAGGACAACGGTCGTCCCGCGCACCTTGAGCGTCCTGATGACCTGGCCCAGAGCCTCGCCTTCGGCGTGGCTCAGGCCCGAGAAGGGCTCGTCGAGCAAGGCGAGGCGCGGGGCGCTCACCAGCAGCCGGGCGAGTTCGACCAGGCGCCGCTCCCCGAAGGTGAGCGAGCCGGTCGGCTTGGCCAGCAGGTGGCCGGCGCCGGCGTCCTTCGCCGCCGCGGCCGCCAGGGCCCGACGGTCGCCCCGCGGTACCTGGACACCGGCCGCGACCAGCGCGTCGACGCCGAGCAGGATGTTGTCGATGACGGAGAGCCCGGTGATGATCCGCGCCTGCTGGTAGGTGCGCACCAGCCCGAGGCGTGCGCGGCGGTGGGTCGAGAGCCCGGTGACGTCCCGGCCGTTCAGGTGGACGGCGCCCCGGCCGCGGCCGACCTCGCCGGCGATCAGGTTGAGCAGGGTCGTCTTGCCGGCACCGTTGGGGCCGATCAGGCCGACCACGGTGCCAGGTTCGATGTCCAGGTCGACCCCGCGCACCGCGTGCAGACGACCGAAGGACCGGCTCAGGCCCACCGTCCTGAGGTGCGCGCCGCCGTCGCGAAGCCCGGCCACCTCCACGTCACCGGCAAGCGCGCCGGCATCCGCGACGGCCGAAGGCGCCGGCTCGTGCGCACCGTCATCACGACGGCGGATCCAGCCCTCGGGGGCCAGCCGGACGGTCAGGAGCGCGGCGGCGCCGACCAGGAGACCGTGCAGAGCATGGGCCTCACCGAGCAGGGGGCCGGAGACCTCCAGGAGCGCGACCCCGAGGACGGCACCCCACAGGCTCAGCGACCCGCCGATGAAGACGGCCAGCGCCAGGGTGAACGACTCGGCATAGGAGAACTGCGAAGGCGCGACGAACCCGAACGCCGCGGCGAGGATGCCGCCGGCCAGCCCGGCGGCGGCCCCCGAGACCGTGAAGAGCTCGCGCTTGACGCCGACCACGTTGAGGCCCATTCCGCCGGCGAGCGCCTCGTCATGCCGGATCGATTGGATCGCCCGCCACCGCCGGCCACGTCCATAGCGGACGTGCGCCCCGAGGGTGAAGGCGACCAGCAGCCCCAGCGCGAGGGCCGCGTAGTCACGAGGTGTGTCCAGCCGTAGTCCCGCGACCTCGACATAGGGGATCCCGCTCAGGCCGCTGGAACCACCGGGCACGCCGATGTCCGAGACCGCGAGTGCCGAGAGCAGCAGGCTGAGGACGATGGTCGCGATCGCCAGGTAGTAGCCCCGGATCCGCAGGATCGGCGAGACGAGGGCCGCCAGCGCGCCCGCGACGACCGCTCCACCGGCGAGCGCGACCACCGCGGGGAGTCCGGCCTCCGTCGTCAGGATGGCGTACGCGTACGCGCCCACCCCGACGAAGGCGGCCTGGCACAGGGAGATCTGGCCGGCGAACCCGAGCACCAGCCCGAGCCCGACGCCCGCGATGCCCCAGATCCCGATCGCCAGCAGCACCGGCTCCAGCTCGCCGCCGAGCCGGAGGGCGCCGACACCGATCAGGATCAGCAAGATCAGTGCCTGTGGCCGGACGACCCCGCGGGTAAGGCCGGTGACCGCCAAGGTCATGGAGCGTCCCTCAGGTCGAAACCACCCTCGGGCGTGAGCAGGGCCGGCAGGAGCGTGCCCTCCTCGCTGGCACCGCGATGGTCATCCGCGGTGATCTGCTGCACCGAGTAGGCGCCGAAGTACTTCTCGCCGCTCTCCAGGGCCGCGACCAGATCCTTGGTCTCCGCGCTTCCCGCCTTCCTGAGCGCCGCGGCCGCGACCTGAAGCGCGTCCCAGCCGGCGGCGGAGATGGTGTCGGCCTTCGGAAGCGCCGCGCTCAGCGCCTTGATCTGCTCGGCCTGCTTGGGATGGTCCTCGGCGCCGCCGGGCGCCAGCATCGCCGGGATCCAGGTCAGGATGTTGCCGGCACCGACGTCGCCCTTGACCTGGTCGGCGAAGCGGCGGGAGGCCGCCGAGTTCGGCAGCCAGGTCGGCGTCTTGATGCCCAGCGCCTTGACGTTGGCGACACCGACGAGCGCGTCCGGGCCGGTCGCCTGGATGCGGATGACGCTGGGGTTCTTGCGGCTCAGTGCGAGCAGTTGCGGCGTGAGGTTACTGGCCGGGCCGTTGAACCGCTCGACGTCGACGGTGATGCCGCGCGCCTTGGCGACGTCCACGAAGATGCCGACCGTCTGGTCGCCGCTGGTGTCCTTGGCGGCGACCAGGCCGACGCGCTTGACGCCGTCGTCCGCGAACTGCGCGGCGATCGCCTTCTCCATGGTGGAGTAGTCGATGCCGATGCCGAACGTCCTCGCATCGTCCTTCGGCAGGTCGCCGGCGCTGACACAGAGACCGACGATGTCCTCACGGGTGAGGATCGGGGCCGCGGCGGCGCAGTCCTGCGCGAAGCCCGGACCGATGATCAGGTCGGCGCCCTCGCGCCCGAGTTCGGAGACCAGCGCGGCCGCGCGTGTCGGGTCGCTCCCGTTGTCACGGGCGATGACGGTGATCTGCCTGCCGCCGATGCCGCCCGCGGCGTTGATCTTCGCGACCGCCGCCTTGACGCCGGCCTGCATGCCCTCACCGAGGAACGAGCCGGCGCCGCTGAGCTCGAGGTTGAGCCCGATCACGATCTCGGTGCGGGACGAGTCCTTCGACCCGCCTCCACCGGAGCATGCGGTGAGCACGAGCGAGCCCGCGATCGCGACGGCCGACATCCGCGTCCGGCGACGAGGGCCATGGTGGGGGACGCCGGTGATGTGGGGGTTGCGCATGGTTCAGTCCACCCAGTCCTTCGGCGCGGGGAACCGCGGCGGCGGCTGGAAGCCGCGGGCGTGCTCGTTGACCAGCCGGCGCCAGCGGATGAGCACCATGTCGGGCTTCATCAACTGCTCGGAGGACCATTCGTCCTCGTTGGCGAAGACCTCCTGCAGCGCACAGCGGGCCCAGATGTCCTGGTCGTTGAAGCCGTCGCGGTGGAACATCTGCTCCCACATGCCGTGGTACTGGGCGACGAAGTCCTTTTCCGCGCCCTCATCGGCACAGGGACGCACGAGCACCTGGAAGTAGTCATGCCGCCCCTCATCGATCGGGACGTACCACTCGAAGTGGGTCATCTCTGGGTCGGGGAGGAACTTGGTGATCTTCAGGACGCCGGGGAGCCAGATCGAACTCTCCTCGGTCGTCGAGCGCTGGGTGCCGGCCGCCTTGACGACGCTGCCGTTGACTTCGGCTTCGAAGAGCGGCTCGTAGTTCTCGCGGAGCATGTCGACCAGCCCGCGCCGTCCCTGCGCGGAGACGAACTCGGGCTCCCTGCCCGGGATCATGTTCAGGCCGAGGGCCATCCGGCGCGACGTACCCGTGACGATGGGGGCTTCGCGGTGGAAGTAGATGTGCGTCGGATCGGTGCCGTTCTCGGCGCCCAGTCGCCAGTTGGCGTCGATCGTGCGGCGGATGCCGACGACCTTGTGGTTCTCGCCGAGGAAACCCGGCGGGACGTCGGCCTCAAGCGGGCCGGGCTCGTCGTCGCCGATCCAGACGAAGACGACGCCTTGGCGCTCGGTCACCGGATAGCTGGTGATCTTCGCCCGTCCGATCAGCGGGCAGTCCGGCTGGGTCAGGACGCCGGTGAGGTCACCGGTCTCCATGTCGTAGGTGAAGCCGTGGTACCAGCACGTCACCGTCCCCGGCACGTGGCTCTCGGCACCGCCGGGCTTCGCCGACAGGCGCACCATGTGGTGCACGCACATGTCGGCGACGGCCAGCACCGTGCCGTTCACCCGGTTGAACAGGAGGTTCTCCCCCAGCATGCGCCGGGTACGGAACGTTCCCTCTTCGATCTCGTGCGAGAAGAGCGCCGGGTACCAGTAGTTCCGCAGCCCGTGGCGCGCCTGGGTGTAGCCGACATGCCACCGGCCACCGCGCAGCGGCCTGGCGCCACCGCTCTCGTCGGCGCCGACGTCCAGTTCCGCTGCCTGCTCCGTCGTACTCACTGTTGCCTCCTCATCAGCAGCCGCCGACCCCGATGGCGAGACGTCGCTAGACTATAGTCTCTAGACTAGAGTCTCTCGTCGCAGACGTTAGGTCCGTCTCCGCCGCAGGTCAAGGCCTCTTCTGGAAGTGTTCGCTGGAGAAGACCCGCGAAACACTCCTGAAATGAACGCCGGTTCCACGAGACCGAAAGACGGCGCTTCTGGTCGGGGTGCAGCGGCTCTGAGGGACTCCCGCCCCGGTCGATCCGCCGCTGTTCAGCACCTACGAGCCGCCAATGTGACCCAGCAGGCACACCGGCGCGAAACGTCGTTGCAGGTATCGCAACACCGCAGGCCCGCCGACCGGAGCCGGTTGCTCGGACTACAACAACGCTTGGGACGCGGACCGACGACAGCCCATTGTCGACGCGGTACCCGCTGCTCAAGGGAAGGCGCACAAGAGATGGACACCGCACAAGCCGCGCTGGAGTCGGCACAGAGCCTGGCGGCACTCCACAACGAGCCGATCGCGATCGCGATCGCTGACGGCTCGGGTCGCTGCCTGGCGTCCAGCCGCGGAGCCGATGCCGACTCGACCTTCGAGACCGAGGCACGCTCGCTGGCGGAGACGAGCGCACGCACCCGCATGGACTCCCGGGCGCTCCGTGACCGGCGGACCGGACTCGGCGCCGAAGCGCCGGAGGACGTCATCGCCGACGACCACGGCACTTCGCTCCTGGTCGGCGAGTGGGGCGCCGTGGAGTTCGCCGTAGCGGTGCGCGGAACCACTCCTGCGACCGAGCAGTCCTGCGCGATGCGCGCCGCTCAGATGCTCAGCCGCGCGGTGACTCCCCGGCCCCGTCCGGTTAGCGTGGACCTGCGCCGCGTGATGGGCAGTTTCATCACCGGTGTCATCGTCGCCATCGCCAAGGACCCCGCCACCCAGAATCCGGTCGGGTTCACAGCGACCGGGCTCATCTCGCTTTCGCTGACGCCCCCGCTGGTCGGACTCTCCGTGGGTCACACCGCGTCGAGCCACCCCGCCTTCGTGCGGAGCACCGACTTCACCGTCAGCGTGCTCCACGCCGACCAGTCGGACCTCGCCCGGCAGCTGGCCCGCAGCGGCCCCGAGAAGTTCGCCGGCATCGACCTCGTCGAGACCGGCGCCGGGTGGCGCCTGGGTGACGCCGGCGCGGGCTTCTCCTGCCGCACCCGCAACACGATGCGCACGGGCGACCACACACTGGTCATCGGAGAGATGTACGAGGTGCATTCGCTCGCCGAGAAGCCTGCCCTGATCTTCTTCGGCGGCGGCCGGTTCGGGTACGCCGAACCCCACCCCCACCGCGCACCCGCCGTCAGGGGTTGAACGGGCCGGTTGCCTGTGGGGGGCGGCCCCCCACACCCCCCGGCAAGTGCGTCCGGCGGGGAGAGCGTTCCGCGGTGGTCATCGCGATCACCCTGCTCCCCGCGTCGGCGCGCACTTCGGATCAAACGGTGTAGTGGACGTCCAGGCCGGTTCGACCGGCGGCGTGCTCGGGCCGGAGGACGAGGTCGTCGTCGTACTCGCCGCCGTTCTGGTAGCGGAAGGGCAGCGGCTCGGTGGTGCCGATGGCCGCCACGCCCTCTCTGACCCGCCGGGCGGCCTCGCGGAACTCCTCATCGCTGAGGCGGTGGGCCGCGTGGATGCAGATCGGCGGGAGCACGGTCATCCCGACGTACCAGAACGTGCCGTGGAGCAAGGGGAACAGGAGATGGTCGAGCTGGCCGTTGATGCCGCGCGGTCCAACAGCGGCCTCGGGGCTGCCGCAGGTCAGAACGGTCAACACCCGTTTGCCGGCGAGCTTGCCCTCGCCGTAGCGCAGCGTGCGACCCGGGTGGTCGGGGTGGCTGATGCCGTACCCGTAGCCCTTGACGAAGACTCGGTCGAACCAGCCTTTGAGGATCGCCGGCGTTCCGTACCACCACAGCGGGAACTGGAACACGACGGCGTCGGCCCAGTCGAGCTTGTCCTGCTCGGCGCGGATGTCCGGGCTCAGCGTCCCGTCGTCATAGGCGCGCTGGGATGCCTGGGCGACCAGGAGACGCGAAGCGGGTTCGTCGGGGAAGTCGTCGCGATCGACGGTCGCCTTCCACTTCATCGCATAGAGGTCGGACACCTGGTGGCTGTGCCCACGTTCCGCCAGCTCCTGCACTCCTTCGGTCAGCAGCGAACCGTTGAGCGAGGACCGCTCGGGATGAGCGAACACCCAAAGCACGTTCACGATAGGTCCTTTCCAACACGGGGATTCCTTGTGACCCAGAGTGGAGACTCGCCAAGGTGGCGAGCCAGTAGCCCGCGAGACAACATCTGCAACAATCGAGCCATGGAGGCGCCTCGCCGTCGCGCGCTTCACAAGGTGGTCGTGCTGGCCCGGGACGGATTGATTCCGCTGGAGCTCAGCATCCCGCATCGGTTGTTCGGTGAAGCCCGAACACCCGACGGTGCCCCCTTGTACGAGGTCGTGACCGTGACATCGAGACCGGGTCCGGTGCGGACGGACGGCGACTTCACGCTGAACGTCGCCAAGGGTCTCGATCATCTCTCGACGGCGGACACGATCGTCATCACCGCCTCCGACGAGGACTACGGCCCGCCCACGCAGGGACGCCTGGATCCGGCGGTGGCGGAGGCGTTGGCGACGGTCCGGCCGGAGACTCGTATGGCGTCCATCTGCACGGGGTCGTTCGTGCTGGCCGCCTCAGGGTTCCTGGACGGGCGGCGGGCCACGACCCACTGGCGCTCGGCTGACGACTTCCGGCGGCTGTTCCCGCATATCGAGCTTGATCCGAACGTGCTGTACACCGACTGCGACGGGGTGCTGACGTCGGCGGGCGTGGCCTCCGGCGTGGATCTGTGCGTGCACATGATTCGGTGCGATCACGGTTCCGCCGTCGCCAACGAGGTGGCCCGGCGCACCGTGGTCCCCCCTCATCGGAGTGGGGAGCAGGCCCAGTACATCCGTCGCCTGGTGCCCGAGCCGGAAACCGCGGCCACCTGGCGCTCGCGGGCCTGGGCGCTGGAGCATCTGGATCGCCAGATCAGCCTGGCCGAGATGGCCGCCGCCAGCGCCGTGAGCAAGCGGACCTTCACCCGGCGCTTCCGGGAGGAGACCGGCCTCTCCCCCATGCGGTGGCTTGCCGACCAGCGGGTGCAGCGCGCGCGTGAACTGCTCGAACAGACAGATCTGCCGATCGACCGCATTGCGGCGGCTTCGGGCCTCGGCACGGGTGCGGCGATGCGGCAGCATTTTCAGGCCGTGCTCGGGGTGTCGCCCACGGCCTACCGCGCCTCCTTCCGGGGCCGCGGGCGTATCGAGCCCGCGAGTTGAGGCCGACCGGCTCGGCCTCGTAGCCGGGCGCGTGCCGACCGCGCCGGTGCCGGGCCTGTCCGCGACGAACGGTCTTGAAGGCGATGGCCCGCGAACCATGGTCGACACCCGTCGTGGCTGAGATCGCCGACCAGGTTCGTGGCTCGTCCGTTGCGATTGTTGGCTACACGGCCTCTGGTGCCCGGCCTCGACGGGGGGACATGGTTCCTACCAGGAGTTCGGCGGAACAGGCAGTGGCGACCGGATCGGTCGCAGCGCCCGCCATCAGCCGAACTCCGAGGAGCGAGAGGAACGGTAGTGCGCAGATACGAGGAGCTCTACGCCGCGAGCATGTCCGACCGGGAGGGTTTCTGGCTGGACGCGGCCGACGCGCTCGATTGGCATGTGGCCCCGACCAAGGCTCTGTGCGAGTCGGCCCCGCCGTACTACCGCTGGTTTCCCGATGGCAAGCTCAACGTCGCGCACAACGCACTCGACCGGCACGTCGACGCGGGCCGCGGCGACCAGATCGCGTTGATCTACGACAGCCCCGTCACGGGTACCCGGCGCAGGTATACCTACACGCAACTACGGGACGCCGTCGCGACCTTCGCCGGCGTGCTCCGCGCGCAGGGCACGGGCTTGGGCGACCGGGTCGTGATCTACATGCCGATGGTGCCCGAAGCCGTGATCGCCATGCTGGCCTGCGCCCGCATCGGCGCGGTGCACTCGGTGGTGTTCGGCGGGTTCGCACCCGATGAACTCGCCGTCCGCATCGAGGACGCGGCGCCGTCGGTGATCGTCTCGGCGTCCTGCGGGATCGAAGGGCACCGGGTGATCGAGTACAAGCCGTTGCTGGACAGGGCGATCGAGATCTCGTCGCACCGACCGGCGGCGCGGGTGATCCTGCAAAGACCGCAGGCCCGTGCGGTGCTGGGTGAGAACGATCTCGACTGGTCCGAGGCCATGGCCGCCGCCACACCCGCGGACCCGATGCCGGTCAAGGCCACCGACCCGCTGTACATCCTCTACACCTCCGGCACGACCGGGAAGCCGAAGGGCGTCGTGCGCGACACCGGCGGCTACGCCGTCGCTCTGCATTGGACGATGCGCCACGTCTACGACGTCGGCGCGGGCGAAACGATCTTCACTGCGTCCGATGTGGGCTGGGTCGTAGGGCATTCCTACATCGTCTACGCCCCGCTGCTGGCCGGCGCCACGACCGTGCTCTACGAGGGCAAACCTGTCGGCACCCCCGACGCGGGGCAGTTCTGGCGCGTGGTGAGCGACCACGGCGTGAAGACCATGTTCGCCGCTCCCACCGCTCTTCGGGCCATCAGGAAGGAGGACCCGGACGGTGAGCACACGGGACGCCACGACCTGTCGAAGCTGAAGTACGTCTTCCTCGCCGGTGAGCGGCTCGACCCGGAAACCTACCGCTGGGCCGCCGGCCTGCTGCGGATCCCGGTGATCGATCACTGGTGGCAGACCGAGACGGGCTGGCCGGTCGCCGCCAATCCCGCCGGCATCGAACTCCTTGAGATCAAGCCCGGCTCACCGGCCAGACCCCTGCCCGGCTGGGACGTGCAGGTCCTGGACACCGATGGCACGCCCGCAGGGCCCGGCACCGACGGCGCGATCGTGGTGCGGTTGCCGATGCCGCCGGGTTCGCTGACGACCCTGTGGAACGACGACACGCGCTTCGTCCGGTCATACCTGTCGACGTTCGACGGCTACTACCTCACCGGCGACGGAGGCCACCTCGACGGCGATGGCTACCTGTTCGTCATGGGACGTACCGACGACGTCATCAACGTCGCCGGGCACAGGTTGTCCACCGGCGCGATGGAGGAGATCCTGGCGAGCCATCCCGCCGTCGCCGAATGCGCCGTCATCGGGGTCGCCGACCAGCTGAAGGGCCAGGTGCCGCGAGGTTTCGTCGTGCTCAAGGCAGGCGTGGAGCCGACTCCGGAGTACGAGGACCAACTGCGCGGTGAGCTGGTCCTGCTGGTCCGCGAGCGGATCGGCGCGGTGGCCTCCCTCAAGGACGTGGCCGTGGTGGCGGGGCTGCCCAAGACACGCTCGGGAAAGATTCTGCGGAAGACGATGCGCGAGATCGCCGACGGCGAAGACGCACCGGCGCCCCCGACGATCGACGATCCCTCGGTGCTCGACGACTTGCGCCCCGTCCTTCGTCGCGGCGCCGATCACGAATGACCGACGCTCGCCGGACTCCCCAGCGCCGGCACGTGGCCCGCAGAGCAGATCACCAGCACGAGGAATCCCAGCTCGTCGTGTCCAGAACCATCTTCCAGATCGCTCGCTCATGCCGGGCAACTACCGATGGTGCACGGTGCCGCCGACATGAACATGTGAGGTGCCCCGGGTTCGGTGAAGTCCTTGATATGCCCCAAATTACGTGGTGTCGGGGTACTGGAATCCTCGCGCTGTTGATCACGAGGAAAGGCAGCGGATGCCCGTAGTTATCCATCCGAGTTCCGGCGCTTTTAATCCGTAGGTTGTGGGTTCGAGTCCCACGCAACCCACCACCCTGACCAGCCCAAACGCGAAAATGTCCCGGTTCTCCGGCCGCCGGTTCCGTCCCGGTATGTTGCCGCGTTCGCTCGTTGTTCGCTCGTTGGTCGGGACTCGCCCTCCAGGCACGCCCCATCTCGCCGGTTCCGGCGCTACCGATCCCACACCCGCACCCTCTGGACACCGCGGACCGGCTTGCATCCGGCCCGGCAAGGTAAGGGCCGATCTAGCGCCGTTCGACACGCTCCCGTCCAGGACCGCAGTGGTAGCGGCGCCAGTGCCCGTCCACCCACCACCCCACCGAGTACTGTCTGCCCGTCTCGGGTCGGGACCCACCGGTGCGCGGCTCGCGGTGCCGTACGCGGACCAGCCGCACGTCACCGTCCGGCAGTCCGGCTTTGGCCAACCGGCGCCGTGCGGGCCGCTGTGCCCGCTCGGTGCCCTGCACGGCCAGCGGCTGCCGCATCAGCAGCCACGCCGCTTGGCCGCGGGCGCGTTTCCCGCGGTGCCCGGGATGCGGGGAGCCAATTCCGGGCTGGTTGCGCCAGGATCCTCGGTTTGTAGTGCGGCGCGCCAGGCTCGGCATTGGCGGTGGGTGCGCGGGAGCCGGGCCCGGTGGCGATGATCGTGGACGGTTCGCTGGCGGCCCGGACGGTGTGTCCGGAGTGCCGAGCCGAGTGGACGAGCGGCGCCGAGCGTCAGGCGGCTTGAGACACGGGACGGCACGTGGCACATGGCCCGCCGGACGCTTCCCGGCGGGCCTGCGCTCTGATGGTCCACCGGATGCAGCCGGCCGACCCGGTGCGCTCAAGTTGCCGTGCTTGGATTCCACCCGCGAGCGAGACTGTTGAGACACACCCCAAGTTCGTCACCTGGTTAGAAGTGAGTATGGCGCACAATTGTCAGGCCGGTTGGCCCCGTTGACTCTTGTCGACGAACGTAGACGCATTTTTACAGTCCTGGACGCCACTAGGCGAGGTTCCTCCAGTTAATCGGCGATTCCGGGCTTTTAATTTCCAGTAGTGGCTTGCGATGTGGTGGGAGCCGGGGAGCATGAAGCCCAATCGAGTTCGTCTCTGCGGCGCTCACGGGCATGCAGGCCCGTGCCGTGGTGGCGTTCGCGGCTGTTGCACTTTCCGGATTCCACCCGCGAGCGAGGAGACTTCCGCCGTGCACCTGAAGATCTCGATCGAGGGCGGCGCCCCGCAACTGGCTGCCGCCCTATCGTCCCTCGGGACATCGGCCGCTGTCTGGTACATCGCCGCGCAAGGCGGTGCCCCGGGCCACACCGCCGTCGCCGCCGCCCTCGCAGCCCTGCCCGGTTCTCTGCTTACCCAGGCCCTCGCCGGGCGTAAGCGGAGCAGGCGCCCATGAGCAGCAGCCGCGAGTACAGTCCGCTTCTTCCGCGCGAAGAAGCAGCGAAGACGAAACTGATCCAGATAGAATGAACACTTTCCCCACCTGCCAGGCAGGTGCTCGAATACCTTGCGAAAGGCGAGACACCGAAAGACGTTGCCGAGCGCTTTGGGATGCCCGTCGGGGATATGTTTACTCTTCTTGAAAGGGTTGGCAATAAACTTGATCCGTATCGTGGGCGGGACCAGCTGTGGGCCCAGACGGAGCTGGTCAAACTCTACGAGATGGCGAACGGTAAGTCGCCCCGGGCCACGAAGCCGACCCCCGGGACCAGGCTCAGGAGTCGACCTGGCTCGTCCCCCCGTCCGGTGCCCAAGGTGGTCGAGGACACGCCAGGCGAGGAATTCAAGCCCGACCCGGCGATGGCGCATTCGATGGCGGAATTACGGCAACTGCTGCGCGAGTACTGGGGGTGGGCGGGCGAGCTTGGCTCACGGCGGGTGGCGGCGGCCTCAGGTGAGGTGTTCAGCCACTCCACGGCGGCCAAGCTGATCGCCGCCGACCCGAATGTGCCGCTGAGGCAGGAGTACGTGGCTGGGATGATCCGCGGCTGCGGCGGCAGCGAGGCCGATCAGCAAGCGTGGATCACCGCCTTCCGCCGCGTCCGGCAGGCCACTCGTGCTCCCCGACTGAAAGTGGTCGGCCAGTAGCTCGGCGGACCGCTCACGTGGTGGCTGACCCGGCCGATTCTGCCCGACAGCAAGCGCCGCTTCCCAGCGATCGGGGATGATGCTTTTGCGGAAGTCGGTGATGTAGCGGGTGGCAGGGCCGCCTTTGCGGGGGGTGGGTGGCGATCTCGACGTCCCCGTCAAGGACGCGGAAACCAAGGTCTCCTCGATGATCACGGTGACGGTCTTGCCTGCGTGGGCGATCCCCTGGCCGGAGTCTCTGGCGGGCGATGGAGAAGGTGCCACCGACTCCGATGCGCCGGATCGCCTGCCGGGGTTGGGACAGGGGCGGAGGCAGCCGCGTGGTGGAGGTTCGCGCTCTGGTGAGCTTGACGCGTAGCTCGTGCGGGATCGGGGCGGACAAGGTCCTGACCAGGAGCCCGGCGTGGTTGACACACATGGTGCTGCCGCCCATGCGCAGGGTGACGTGCTTGCCGATCAAGTCCCTGCCCAAGGCGACCGGGGTGCGTCCGAGCGAGACCACACCGTCCTTGGTGACCTTGCGGTCGACTGCGACGATGGCGGTGGGCGCCAGAGGGCTGTCGGCACTGATGCCGCCCTGCGACTCGGCCCCGGCGGGGCGCCCGCCTCGCAGGAGCAGCGTCTGCAGGTCGGCGTCGGTGAAGGACATCGTCCGAGTCCGGATCAGCTGCCCGTCGAGCAGGACGTGGACCGTGCGGTGACTCAACCGGACGGTGATGGTGCGGCCGACCAGCTTCGGGCTAAACTTCAGGCTCTGGTACTGCGGGAGCATCACATGACGGCCCGGACTCACCACCGCCTCGAACTCCACCGCCCTGGAGCGGCAGAGCCTCCTCCAACAAGCTCGGCGCCGGCAGGCACGGTCTTCCATTCAGATCACGAGGTGTCGAGGACTCCATGATTTTTGCGGGGCGGGCCGAACCGGAATCTACCCAACGGGGTCGGGACGGTGCTGCGGGTGGTCGGCGATCCACGTCCATGCGGCCCACTTCCTAGTGGTACACGTGGCTGTCACGGGTCGGTGGTGACAGGTGTTTCAGGCTCGCTCTGGGGCATGTCATCCGCTCGCGGCGTCCTCGGCTTCCCAGCGCAGCAGGTCGCCCGGTTGGCATTTGAGCACCTCGCAGAGCGCGTCGAGGATCGTGAAGCGCACGGCCTTGGCGCGGCCGTTCTTGAGTACCGCCAGGTTGGCGGGCGTGATCCCTATGCGGTCGGCGAGCTCGCCGACGGACATCTTCCGTTTGGCCAGCATCACGTCGATGTCGACGGCGATGGGCATCAGATCACCTCGTCCAGTTCGGCCTGCATCTGTGCCGCTTCGACGTCGCGCGCGACGGCCTGGGCGAGCAGCGTCCGCAGCACGAGCACCAGGAGCGCGCCCCCGAGGATGGCCACGCCGACCCCGGCCATGATGACGGTGACGCCCGGGTCGTCTCGCTGGTCGGGCGCGTTGAGGGCCGTGACCGTGAACCACACGAGGGCGGCCGCCACTATCGCGCCGATGATGACGTCGACGTACCGGAAGGCGGCGTGGGAGAACACGGTTCCGCGTCGCACCATCGTCACCAGCCGCCAGATGCAGACCAGGATGACCTGGACCGTCCCGATGCCCAGGATCGTGATCAGGCGCAGCGGGGTCAGCGGGAGCGAACCGTCCTCCGGGTCGTTCCCGCTGACCAACATCCACACCATCAATGCCTGTACGAGGACGGTGCCGGTGAGTACCACCGCGAGCACGGCGCGCAGCGCGCGGACTGCCAGCTTTCCCATGGCCTACCCTTCCATCGATTTACGATCGCAATCTATCGAATTTCGATAGATGAAGGCAAGGGTCGGGGTGGAGGGTGGGCAGCGCATCGGGGTTGCACGAACCGTCTTGATCTTGTCGAGGTCGGCCTCGCCTGAGCGCAAATCGGACGCCACCCGGCTACCCCGAAGCCCTGCCTCTTGAGGGTAGGGGCGCTAGGTAGAACCGTCCGTTCAGACTCCTAGCTGATGGCTCAATGATTGGGTCGGCCCTCACCACGGGCAGTGCCTCGGAAGGTGAGGCCGGGGTCGAGGTCGAGTGTGGTGGAAGGGCGCCACGCGTAGTACCGGCGGTGCTCTGGCGAGTGATGCGCCTCTTGGCGGGTGTTGATCGCAGTCTGGCCTGGTTCAGGTCTTGGTAATGGTGGCTGGTTGGTGGGTGAATTCGGGGCGGGTGCGCGGTGCTTCAGGGTGCCTGTCGAGATCACCGGTGCCGGTGTGGTCGGGGGCGGACGGTCATCAACCGATCCCGGTCCCCGCTGTATTCAACCGTCATCTCGGTTCCTTCAAGGAGGACACCCCATAGTCTCTGGCCGCGCCGTCGCCGGTGGTCTCGTCTGGCAGCTCTTACTCGTCGTCAACGTTCTGGGAGACGCGCTGCCATGCACACCCGAAACCGCCCGCAACCGTCCATCCGTCGCGCGCAACAACTCGCAACTGACCGGCCCGTCGCCTGGTCCTCCACGGCGAAGCGCCCTAGGCGACGGCGTCCCGGCCGGGGCCGTCTGGTGGTGGCATCGCTGGTCTGGCCTGGCGGGTGCGTGGCGGCCGCGTTGCTGGTACCAGGGGTTGCCGAGGCCGGGACGAGTCTGGCCGCGGCCGGGTCGCTGGATGAGGTGATCCGCAATCTGCGGAATGTGATCATGGGGCTGCTGGTGGGATTGGCGACGTTGTTCGCCACGAAGAATTCCTCCCCCGGGTGCTTGGCGATAGGCTGCGGGTGCCGGACCGCGTCATGGACTAGTTCCTCAAGAACCGGCTCACCATCATCACCGAATGCTCCGGCGCCATCACCAAACTGAAGAAGGAACTCTCCAGCCTGTTCAACGAAGCCAAGGGCGAGAGTTCTCTGATTTAGGCCAGGAGCGTCCAGTCGCAGGCGTCGGCCATCGGACGTTGACTCCCCGAATCAATCGGGGGGCTCATTGCACGTGCCGACCACATGATCCCGCAACGAAATCTCAAGATCACAGCACACAATTCAGTTTCGGGAGAGACACGCTCTCATTGGTTCAGGATGTTCAAGAGGTCTTGCCGGACGGTGGCGTCGCGTCGAATGTGGGCGATGATGCGTGCAGCGTCCAGGTCGGGGTCGGTGCCGAAGGCGGCTTCCAGCGCGTTGGCGAGGTTGCCGCGGTCGACGCTGCGGCGCATCTGGGTGATCTTCTCGGTGTCGCGTGGGTCGACCTCCCACCGCTTGGGCGCGGAGCGGGCCTCCCGTCTCCACGCGTCCAGGAGCGGGGCCAGGTCGGCTGGCGGTGTGGCATGTCCCTGCCGGACGGCCTCGAGCACTCGGGTGACGGCTGGGTCGTCGGTGACCTGGGCTTTGGCGGCCATGTGGTGCAAGGTGAACATGACGGCTCGGCTGCGAGCGGCGGGTGTGGCTGCTTCCAGGGCGGACTTGATGTCCTTGGTGCCACGCAGCGGGTGGGTGCTGGCCGGCTTGGCGGGGAAGTCGTCACGAGTGAACAGGCCCCAGGTGAAGGCGCCTCTGAGGATCTCGGCTGTCAGGTGTGTTCCGGTGATCTGGTCGGCGAGCGTCAGAGACCCGCGGATGGGCTCACCGGGGTCGTCGGCGTCGGAGTCCAGCGGGAGTCCCGTCGCACGGTCCACGGGGATGAGGGGCAGTCCGGCCGCGGACATCAGGGGGATGAAGGATTCGGCGTCCTGTCCGGTGACGGCAGTGCGGTGATTAGGCTCGAAGGCCAGTTGGACGATGCCGTCACGGCGGTACAGGAACCGACTGCTGGTGGAATAGGAGCCGGCCACGATCACCATGGCGCGTTCTGGGGCCGCCTTCACCAGCGCGCCGGTGAGCTCGGACGCACTGGCGTTGTCGGACCAGAGCACGGTCCAGGCGCCGAGTTGAGTCGCGCCGAGCCGTGTCGCATCAGGCGGGACCTCCCGCAGGCTGGGCGGGGGCTGCTTGAGTTCGTCGAAGGTCATCTCGCCGGTCACCAACCCCGCCCCCCTACTCGCCAGCAGGCCGGACGGGTCGGACCCATGGACGAACGCCGCGAACATGTAACCTTCGAGGTCGCCGAACTCGCTGAGCCAGTCATAGGGGGTCGACACGGCAGGATCTCCTTCATGGTGCTCGGTGCAGCCGGAGCCGGCTCCGGCAGGTGGGGAGCCGGCTCCTGGCAGCCTCAGTCGTCGTCGCTTTCGCCGTTGGAACAGTTGAAGTCTGATGTCCGCTCATGCCGCATGGGCGAGGTTGTGCAGGTGGGCGATGGCCTGGACGGCGTGGTGGAGGCCGTCGCCGCGTTGCCGGCAGTCCCGCAGGATCTTGTAGTTCTTCATCCGGGCGAAGGTGTGCTCGACGCGGGCGCGGACCTTGCGGTGCTCGGCCTTGTCGGCCTCTTGGACCGGCAGCAGTGGGCGGCCAGGGCGTCTGCGGTGCGGGATGACCAGTCCGCAGCCGGTGTAGGCGCCATCGCCCAGCACGGTGACGCCCCGGCAGTATTCGGGCAGGTTCGAGCGGCGCCAAGCCGCCGCGTCCGCGGTGGTGCTGGGCACCGGAGGCGCCGCGGCCACCCCCAGTCGCGTGTCGGCATCCACCACGACCTGCACGTTCGCCGAGAACCGGTAGTTGGGGCCAGACGATCCCACCCGCCGGTCGCGGACCGGGACCAGGGTGCCGTCCACGATCCACAGCCGTTGCACCGCATCGGCGGGGCGCGGTTAGCCACGTCTTTCCAGACGCGCCGACGGGCCCGAGACTCCCGACAGAATCGCCCACCGTGCTCACCCACACCGACGCCGCGCATTCGGACTTGAAGATCTGGATCACATGGATCACCCGTGATCGCTCAGGCGGTGTCGGACCTGTACTCTAAGCTTTCCTGCCAGGTGTGAGTGGCCACGAAACGATCTTAAGATCGTGTGGCGGGGAGGGAGAGCGTGACGGCGACATTGCACAAATCCATCCCTGATGGTGATCCGCAAGTCTGCGCCGAATAATCGCGAACGCGGCACTTCAAGGCCAGCGGCACCGTCAACGACCCCAACGAATGGTCCGACAACCCACGCTACGTCATCGACTTGCTGAAGTGGATGGTCACCCATCAGTCTGGCGACGATGAAGGTCGTTGACTCCCTGCCGCCGCTATAGGTCCTCGAGTAACGCCGGCTGACCATCCGGTCCAGTCCCTGACGCAGTAAGCTTCCCGCCTATGTCTACGGAGATCTCGGCTGGCACGTGGCGCGAGGACCAGCTGCGCCTCAACGCCATCTGTCCGTACTACACGATGTTCCCACTGGATTTTCCGCTGCATCACCTCGCGGGGCATCCGGACGCGAAGCGTGTGCTCGACCCCTTCTGTGGTCGGGGAACCACTCTCTTCGCTGCAAGGCTGACAGGCAAACCCTTTCTCGGAATCGACCTCAATCCCGTGGCGGTGGCGATCGCGAGGGCAAAAGCCGTCAACGTCAGGCCCGAAGGGGTGTTGAGGCTCGCGAGGCGGCTCGTCACCAGAACATCCGCAGCCGAGGTGCCGCGCGGGGAGTTCTGGGAGTGGTGTTTCCACCCTGCCACCTTGGCCGAGCTGGTGGCCCTTCGCGAAGCGCTTCTGCGTCACAGTGACTCGCCGACCGCGAACCTGCTGCGTGCGGTGATGCTGGGTATCTTGCACGGCCCTCGCAATAAGGGGCTTCCGTCTTACCTGTCGAACCAGATGCCGAGGACCTATGCGTCCAAGCCGGCCTACGCCGTGAGGTACTGGCGCGAGAGGGGTCTTTCGCCGGTTCACGTCGACACACTGGACGTCATCGGCCGGCGGCTGAGACACGTCCTGGCCGCCCCGCCGACGCCGGTGGCCGGAAGGGTTCTCCTCGGCGACGCCGCGACCACCCTCCGGTCGCTTCGCGACAGGTTCGACCTTGTCATCACCTCTCCCCCTTACTACGCCATGCGCACCTACATTCCCGATCAGTGGCTGCGCTACTGGTTCCTGGGCGGCCCACCAGAGATCGAGTATGGGACGAAAGGGCAGCTCGGCCGCCAGCCCAGCCAGGAGAGTTTCATCGCCACGCTGGCCGAGGTGTGGCGCGCGACCGCTGAACGCTGCGATCGCGGGGCGCACCTGGTCGTGCGGTTCGGGGCGCTACCTTCGTCCAAGGTCGATCCGGAGAGGATGCTTCTCGCCTCGCTCCGGCAGGCAGGCGTGGGCTGGGCCGTGCGGGACGTCCGGCCAGCCGGTGCCGCCACCGGCCCCAGGCGCCAGGCGGAGCAGTTCGGACGGGCTGGTCGCGCGGTGGACGAGATCGACGTCACGGCCGAACTTCTCTCCAGGCCCGCACGTCGCGGGCCAGCGCACCGTATGGCCATCACACCGCCGAACTGAAAGATACGATCTGTCCTGAATCGGTGAACAGGCTGTTAGGCGTACCCGGTCGCCCGTCCCCAGGAGGATGTCAGGTGTTCGACCCCGATCAGCTCACGGAACTCAAGGAACGCATCCGCGCCCAAGTCTCCGCGGACGGCCTGGTTCTCAACGAGCTGATCGAGGAGGTTCGCCCAATGTCGGGAGAGGTCAGAACGATCAAGCCACGAGCCGCGACTTCGGTCGCCCTCATGGCCTCCGACGGCGGCAATAACAAGGTCGCCTTCAACCCCTTCTACCTCCAGGTCGTCAGGGTCGTCGACTCCCAAGGCAAGGAGCTTCTGCTCGACGTCGTATCTCCGACCGTCGACACCGACGCCCTGTCCAGGAATCACTTTGACGCTCAGGGCCAGCCAGTCTCCGCACTCGGCAGGCTGATGGCTGACCTCGGAGTCGATACGCTCCGACAGTTGTCCCCGATGATGTCGGGCTCGTCGCCGAGCTGGGTTCAGGTGTACCGCGACCTTTGTGAGTGGGCCACCCTCTACGACCTGATCTGCTACCGGAACTACGTCAACGATACGTTGATCGTGAGAGACGGGCTGCTGCGCAGCAAGATCTTCGCCGGAGATCTCTTCGTCCAAATGTACGTACTGATGCGCACAGCGATCGACCGCGTCGCCAGAGAAGAGCGTCGCAAGATCTGGCTTGTCGGACTCGCCAAGAAGACCCAGGTGCTGGAGTATTACCGCCTAGCTATCTCCCTGGCCAAGATCCTCGGCCGCGGCTCGCCGTGCTTCGTACCCGTCCCACGCGGGCTGCAGTCCCGCGTCTACCAGTGGGAAGAGTATTACCGAAGCGTGGACGATACCGCCCGTGGCGGAGAAAATCCCAAGTTCAACATCGGCGAGATGTACTTCGTGAGGTTCGGCCCCCGCTCGGGTGACCCCGTTTGGACCGTAGACCTGCTCGCATGCCAGACGAACGAAGCGCAGGCCGTCTTCGGCTATCTTCTGGACGATGCCGTGGCAGGGTTCCCGATCCCGCTCTACCCCCATTGCCTTCAGCAGGCGGACGCCTTCTCCCGGGTCGCCGATATGGACCTGGACATCGTTGAGGATAACCTTGTAAATGCAGTCAGGGACCAGGTCGGCGAGGACCTCGCTCCGATCGTGGACGCGCTGCGGCTCGCCACGGATGTCGCAGCCCGGCGGTATGAATAGCGCCAGAGGACATCCCATCGCCTCGGCCGGAAAGGACCGGCATGACCCTCTTCGAACAGACCTATGTGGTCGGCACTTTCCGCGGCTTCTCCGAGAGCGGGATGGAGTTTCACGCCGACCTCGTGCTTCCCTATCGAGACGAATTCCAGTCCACTGCAATGCACGGACAGTTCGTGCTCGTCCAGCTAGAGCACGATCAAGAGGCAGTGTTCGGGCGGATCACCAACATCGCCTCGCAGGGGCGGCTGGTGTCGCCGATCGGTGAGGACTACGCCAACCGCGCCGTCCGAGACCAGCGCCCCATCCCCGAGGAACTCCGCGAGCAGTACCTGAAGTACAAGGTCAACATCCGCATCCTGGGCGTCCTGCGGCGTGAGGGCGACAAGCTCCTCTTCGTCCCAAGCCACCGTCGCCTCCCGCACGTCGGCGCACCCGTCGCCTTCCTGAGCCCCGAGCTGCTCGCCGAGGTCTCCAACGCCGTCGACGACGCCCCCGACTCGGTCCCCATCGGCTACCTCGCATTCGGTGAGTTCGTCTACAGCGGCGACGACAAGCGCGCCCACCCAGAGCCTTGGATGGTCATCAAGTCGCCCGCGATCATGCCGAGGTTCCAGATCTCCAAGCTCCTGGCCCGCCGGACCTACGTCTTCGCTCGGGCCGGCTTCGGCAAGTCGAATCTCGTCAAGCTGCTGTTCTCCAGCCTGTACGCGGCCAAGCCGGCTGTGCCCCGTCGAGGGGGACGGAGCGACCCCGTCGGCACCGTGATCTTCGACCCCGACGGAGAGTACTTCTGGCCCGATCCCCGCGGGAATCCAGGCCTGTGCGACGTCACCCACCTCGCGGACCAACTCGTCGTCTTCACCAACCGCCAGGCCCCCAGCCCCACCTACCAATCGTTCGTCGTCGACGGTGTCAAGCTTGACATCCGGCAGCTCCCCGCAGCGCGTGTACTCGGTGTCGCGCTCGCCCCCGAGAGACAGGACCAGCAGAACGTCACGAAACTCAAGGCTCTCTCCCCGGCCAAGTGGCACGAACTCGTCGACATCATCGACCGAGTGGGACTGGCGGCGGACCCCGACCGCGTCAAGGACATCCTCGGTCTCCACCAAGGCGACGAAGTCCAGGTCATGGCCGCGATCGCTAACATGTCCAAGGTCGTGCGCGCGTTGCACGACAAATCAAGCCAGCTGCTTCCCACGCTGAAGAAGGCGCTCAGCGAAGGAAAGCTCTGCGTCGTCGACATCTCCCAGATGCGCGGCCAGCAGGGACTCCAGCTCGCCAGCATGATCCTCAGCGACATCTTTGAGCACAATCAGAACGAGTTCACCGCGAAGAATCCCCGGACGATCCCCACCATCGCCGTCATCGAGGAGGCTCAGTCCGTCCTCGGCGCATCAACCCAGTCCGAGGACGGCCCGTTCGTCGCCTGGGTCAAGGAAGGCCGCAAATATGACCTCGGCGCCGTGATGATCACCCAACAGCCAGGGAGCTTGCCAGGAGAGCTGCTAAGCCAGGGAGACAACTTTTTCGTGTTCCACCTGTTGTCGGCCACGGACCTAGCGGCCCTCAAACGCGCCAACGCCCACTTCTCCGACGACCTGCTAGCCGCGCTTCTTAACGAGCCTCTCGTCGGGCACGGCATCTTTTGGTCCAGCGCACCGGGCACCGACACCCACGCGCGGCCCTACCCACTCTCGGTACGCATCCTCAGCTTCTCTGACAGCCACCAACTCCGAGACCGGGACAATGACGGCCCACCTTTGGACATCTACGCCTTCCAGCTCCGCCAGAGATTCCAACAAGCCGTGAACGTGGCCGCCCAGCAAGCTCCCTCATCGTCCGACGCTCCAGTACCGGTCGCCTCGACTGAGGCCGAAGCCGGGACGGCCGAAGAGCCGGTCGACGTCGATGCTAGGTACCGCGCACAGGCCATCCAGGGGCTCAGGCAGTCCGAGGAGTTCTGGAACAAACTCGACAGCCCCGAGGGCATCAAGTGGGCCCGCGTCCAGGGACTCCTCTCGCAGGCTGGCCCCGGCAAGGACATCATCCTCGATCCCTTCCGATGGGCCTATTCGATTGTTCCCCTGGCCATGACCCAACTCGTCGGCAAACAGGACGTGGCCTGGAGGACAGAACGCCGCACCGAACCAGACGGCAAGTCGGTTCTGTGGATCATTAGGGGTGCCATCCCGAAGCATGCAGGGCCCCCCGCCCAGAGCCCCGCCTCGACGGACACTCTCTTCGACCTTGCAGCGCGCGAGGGGGCGGTCGGCGACGACGATGACCCTCCGTTCTGACGAACATGCGTGCGGAGCGGGTGCTATTGGCCGACACGGGGTTCAACTCACGATATCGAAGGCCGCGTTCCATTTCTCCCTGGCACGCAGGGGAGGCGAAGGCGGCAGCGCAGCAGTCGTCCGCTTGTTTGCTCGTTGTCTGCTCGGCCGTTCCGAAACGCGACGGCACAGGGCGGGATGTAGCGGCACAGAAATGGGGCTCGATGAGGACAGAATGGTATAGGTTGGCACTGAGAGCACCGAATTGATACAGCAATTTCGGACTTTTAATCCGTAGGTTGTGGGTTCGAGTCCCACGCAACCCACCACCCTGACCAGCCCAAACGCACTCCAGGACGGCCTCGGCCGCTCCGGCCTGGGGCCGCACTGAGGCCGTCCTGGGTCCCGGGCATTCCAGGGTGTACCGGACAGCCGCCCGACGTCCCGCCCGGTCGGCGGTTCGCCTCCCCGCCGGGCATGACTGATCACCGCATCGACCTGGGTAGGGCGACACGCGAGGCCTATTCAGTTAGCCCTTTCAAAGTCGTCGACGAGAGACGAGGGAGCCGAAAGGCTCTAGAAGTGCGCAATCACCGGCTGACGGCCGAGGTTCAGCGTAGCTGCGGGCGACCTATCTGGCGTGCGGGGTGAGCCGACGAAGTTCCGGGACGCGATGCCGTCTTGCTGCCGCGACGGCGCTTCTTCCGGCCGGGTGTTCGGCGACGGGTCCGGTTGGTGCCCGGGACTATGCCTCGCGCTTTCATGACGTGGGTGGCGGTCTTCTCCGCGGCACGGTGCGCGACCTCGGGTAGGACGGAGGTGTAGGTGTCGGCGGTGAGCACGATGCTGGAATGGCCGAGCATGTCCTGCACCACCTTCAACTCCACCCCGGCCGCCAGCGCGAGCGTGGCGGCACCGTGACGCAGATCGTGCAGACGGATCGGCGGCAGCCCGTGCTCGGCGATCAACGCGCGGAAGGTGCAGCTCAGCCGGTCAGGGCCCAACGGATCACCGCCGGGACGGGTGAAGACGTAGCCGCTGTCCCGGTAGCCCTCCCCTGCCTGTTGCCGTTCGGCTTGCTGGCGGTCACGGTGGGCGCGCAGGGCGCGGACGGCGGTGCGGTCCAGGGCGATGACACGGGCGCTGGAGGCGGTCTTGGGCGGGCACGCCGTCAACTGCCCCCGGTGCTGCTGGATCTGCTGGGAGATCAATGCGACTCCCTGGTCCAGGATCGCACCAGCGCAGCCCTGCCGCTTCCCCACGCCGCAGCCCGCGCAGCGCGATGAGATGGTAGGCGGCGTACAGGCGGTGGCCACGGATGGTGTCGAGGAACTCGGCGGTCTGCGCCGCCGTCCACACCGCGACCGGCGGACGCTCCCCGGTCCGCTGCCAGTGCCGCACACGTTCCGCGGTCCACACGACCGCACGCGGGCGCCGGGCCGTCGGCAACTCGACCCGGGACGCGGGATTGTCGCTGATCAGCCCTCGACGGATGGCGGCGTTCAGCGCGGTCCGCAACGTCGCCCGGATCCGGTTCAGCGTGGCCGCTGTCAACGGCATCGCCCGGGCTTGGTGCTCCCGAGCGATGCTCGCGAACACCGCCTGCAGGTGCGCGACCGATAGCTCGGCCAGCACCACCGTGCCCAGGTAGGGGGCCAGGTAGAGACGCACGTGGCTCGCGTACCCACTGATGGTGGACGCCGCGCCGGTACGGGTGGCGAGCCAGTGGTGGAGCCACTCGCCCACCGTGACCAGTCCACCACCCGACCCGGACGGCGCGCGAAGCTGAGCCAAGGTCTCCTCAGCCGCCTTGCGTGTGGTGAAGCCGCCACGGCGGATCCGCCGACGCCGGCCATCAGAACCGACCGGCAGTTCCAACCTCAGGTACCAGCTTCCGTGCCGTCGGCCAGCCGCCAGCTTCGGGCAGTGGTCTCCCCACGCCTTCCCCGTCTGCGGATCCACGCACCCGCATCGCCGGTAGATCCCACCAGCACTCTTGGTAATCACCATGAAGGTTCGTACACCAGCCCGAACCGCACAGTGGCGAACTTCCTGCCGCACACCCAAACCAGAACGGTCCCACCAGGAGCAACCACCACGATGCTCCCCTCCCCGCCGTGGCCACGCAGGTACCGAGCCGCTTCACACCACCCGGTACAGCTCACCCTGGCATGGTTCATGTGGATGTGGCGTCCGCGCTTGGGGTCGGTGCCGTATGCCTTCCCGACTGGTTTCGTCCGCGTCTTGCGGCAACGTTTGTCGATGAGTTTGGGCAACGCCCCTGATCGTCGGGTTGCTGTGTTGATGAGCTTCAGCAACGCCCCGGGGTTTGCAGTGTCATGGACGATCGCTGAACGTCGCCGTCGCTGGCCGAGGTGGTGGCTTGGTCGGTGATGTTCTGCGTGTCCATGATCGGCTCCTCGGCGGTGACGACGCCGGTCGCGGCGCTCTCAAGGATCCGGTGGATGGTGGGGCGGCCGGCGCCCATGAGGGTGTGGATCCGGTGGGCCCCGGTCCGGCCTGTCAGCATCGGCCGCGGAGGTGGGTGGTACCGCGCGCAGGCCCGACGCCCCGTCGCACGAGGTGTCCGAGCCGGAACTCGGCGCCGTCGTGAGAGTGTCCCGCGACGTCCTGATCGGGGAGCTGCTCGGGTTGTGCGATGGCTTCGTCCGGCCCGCCGGTCCGGTCGGTCATGCGGAGTCGCCGGCGTTCTTGGTTTCCCATGGTCTGCACCCGAGCACGGCGCTGGGTGCTTTGGTCGGCGTGCTGAGCTGACCGCCGCAGCGGCCACAACGACACCGGTGCCGGCACTGATCCGCTGCTGACTACGGCTCATTCGAACGTGCCGAGCTGGATCTGCCCGGCTCGCTGGTATGTGTGGATGCCGACCCCGGAATCGGTTGTGGTGGTTTCCACCAGGGTCAGCGCGCCGGGAGACGTGCTCGCGCCGAACAGTCGCTTGCCCGAGCCGATGAGTACGGGAAAAACCAGGAGCTGCAGCTCATCGACCAGATCGTGCCTCAGCAAAGTCTGGACGAGGTCGCCGCTTCCCGTGACACCGACGAGGTCGTATCGCTCCTTCAGGCCCGCAATCGCCTCCGGGATGTCACCACTGAGCAGCGTCGCGGTGTCCCACGCCAGCTCGCGCGGCGTGCGTGACACGACGAACTTGGGCATGCTATTGATCTTCGCGGCCACCGGGTTGTCGGAACTCTGGTAGGGCCAGTAGCCGGCGAAGATCTCGTATGTCTTGCGCCCCAACAGCATCGCGTCCGGGCGAAGGGTCGCTTCGGTGATGCGCTCACCCACGGCTGAGTCGGTATAGGGGACCGTCCAGCCGCCGTACTCGAAGCCGCCATCGCGATCCTCGTCCGGGCTTCCAGGCGCCTGATACACGCCGTCCACCGAGAGAAACGTGCCTACCACGATCTTGCCCATGCGATCTCCCCACCAATGACTGCCGGGCTGGTTCCCGGATCGCAGGGGTAGACCACGCTCGGCACGGGAACTCATCGGCTGCACCGAAGTGTCGGATGCTCGCGCGGTCAGCGCGGGCCCGCCCGCGACTCCAAGAGGTTCCCCAGCGCGCCGATCGCCCCGGCCAGGCGGGTGACCCACTGCCGCGCCCAGCCGGCACCCCGACGACGCCCCCACACACCTGCGGTGCGGTCAAGTCTCACCGACATTGATCATGCAGACACGCGACTGCCGCGGTTGAAACCCACGAACATCTGCGGTCGCAACTCACGGACAGAGCCAGGTCCGCGACGAACTGCCGTTGCTGTCGGGCCGGCGGAACCGCATCCCGCCTTTACCGACGCCACCGCACCGTCGCTGAATCTCATCGACATCACCTTCTCCGCGAATCCGCAACCGTCGCTCAAACCGACGCACAAACGTTCCTGCTTCTCGTGGTCGCAATCATCCCGACGCAGTCGGGCTCGAACATAGGTCTGGCATAGCTGGCGGGTAGCGCGCCTGTTCTGGCAAGGGCGATGCCAAGTGAACGCTCTCTGGACGAGCGCTTGTAGCCGACCCGAACTGCTCGGCTGAAGCAGCGGCCCTAATTGCAAACCGATGGCGCGGACGGCAGCTCCGGTGAGGAGTCGTAGCTCGCCGTCTTGTGCGTGAATGCCTTCTAGAGGCCGAGGATGGCAGCGATCGCTGTGCACAGGGCGCGGGTGTCGGTGATGACCTGGCGGCATTCGGATTCGGTGACGGCCAAGCGTTGGCCAATCTGGCTCGTGCTGGTCGGGACCTTCGTCAGGTACTTGGTGTCGACCAGGCCGTCGTTGTGGATGAAGACGTGGCGTTTGGCCCACGTCTCCGGCAGGCGCTGCCAGGTCGCGGCATCGACGAGGGTCCGCAGGTCCGGGTAACCAGCGGTGACGAACAGGTCGGCGGCATGGTCGAGGCGTTGGAAGATGTTGCCTTTGCCCTGCAGGAGTTGGGTGGCGTTCGGGACGGCGGCGCGGAACGCGGTGCCTGCGGAGGTCTCTACGATGCCGACCGCGTTGGACAGGGTGTCGGCGAGCATCCGGTCGAAGGCGCCCTGCTCGCGAAGGACGGCGGCCGCTTGCTCAGGGATCTGTGCGAGGGCGTCTAGGCGGGCAGTCTCGGCAGCCAGGGCGTCCTCGGCCACCGCCTTGGCCGGAAGCTGCCCGCACCGCGGGCAGAAGCGGTGGTCGGCGAAGACCGCGTACCGCAAGCTGCAGCCCGCGCATGTACGGATGCGGATCAGCCGCTCCTCATGATCCCAGGCAGCGGCTCGGGCGAGAACGGCGGCCCGGACCGGTAGCTTGCTGAATCCGGAGTGGCGAGAGCGAGAGGAGCGGGCGAGACGGCTGAAGATGCCGTCGAGCTGCTGCCCGATCATCTGGACCCCATAGTCGCCAAGGGCGCGTTTCGCGCGGTCCAACTGCTGCTGGGTGATGAACTCGCCATGGTCGGCGAGGTAGCCGCAGTAGACACAGCACAACTGCAGATCGTCCGGGAGCGCCTCGTAGTCGTCGGCGTCGATACGGAAGAGCTGCGAGCAGTCAGGGCACTGCCGACCGAAGAAGCCGTCGTCATCAGTGGGCATGCTGACCGTCATCAGGATCTCGTCGCCGCTGTGACTGACCAGCTCGGCGCCGTCCGGCAACCGATACCCAAAATTCCCCATGAACATTCAGTGTGTCAGCGAGCAGTGACACTTCCGAAGGGTTTTCGGCTGGCTGCCTGGAGAGCCAAGGCCGCCAGGGGGTCTGAGTGTGCAAGAAGGACGCAGGCCGGGCTGGCCACCGGATCGCCAGCGCATCTCTGAACGGGCCCGGGGTCCGGTTCTCAGGTGGAAGAGCCGGACCGCTGCGTCTTTGTCAGCAGATTTTGGGCGGAACTTTCGATCGCTCCCGAAGCGCCATACGCGGAGTTCGCGACGGCGCTGCGCGGGCTGCGAGAGAGCGCGGGCCTCACCGTCCGCGATCTGGCCCGCATCACCGGGCTGAGCCCGTCGACGCTGTCCGCAGAACCGGCCGACCTGGGCTGTCGTCCACGCTTTCGTGTCCGGCTGCGGCGCCAGGCCAGCCGACTGGGGGATGCGCTGGCGTTCCATGGTCGTGGGGGAATTCCCCCACGACGGTCCGAACGACACCCTCGTGCTGATGGGCAGGCACGGGCGGCAGCCGCTGCCGGTCACCGCCCAGAGCGCCGAGGACTTCACCGTCTCCGGCACCAAGAGGTCAGGGCGCAGCAGGAGGCGCGCCAGCGCCGTACCAAGATGCGCCTAGCACCGGAGCCGAAGTCCGGCGAGCAATGACGATGTTCAACCGCGGCCTGCGCTTCATGATCGACCCGTGTGTCCCGGCGAGTTCGACTTCACCTCGTTCCTGTGGTCGCGGGATACCGTCTATCTGATGTCGAGGGCGTCGCCACGTTCATGGCAGTTACCGTCGCTCTCACAACGCTGCCGTTCGCACCCGGGCGACGTGGCCAATGCCGTCGGCGTGGACTTGGGCTACTGTTTGGGCGTGGGTGTGCAGGGCGGTGGAAAGCTCACCACGGGCTTCAAAGATCAAACCAGTCGGACGGTGGCACCCAGGTGGCCAGCGGCGCAGTAGTAGATTCGGCGAGGGCAGGACGGCTGTCTGTGCGGTCATCGCGCAGCCGGGCAGGGTGACTCGTAGGCCAGTTCAGCGGCCATCTGACGACGCTGGTTGTCGGTGGCGTTGATCAGGGTCTTCGCTCGGTTGACCCTGGTTTCGGTTATGGAGGTCCACGACCAGCCTCCGACCTCCTGAAGCGTCTCGGCGACCACGCGCGGAACAACTTCCCGCGCCTGCCCCAAGATTCGCTCCAACGTCACCGCATGGCGGCTGGAGTCCACCGCGATATGAGCACCCCACCGAGCGGGCTCGTATCTGGCCAGCATCGACAGCACGAACAGCACCGCCCACCACGCCTCAGCGGATGCATCGTCCGATTCTCGCCGGTGATCGCCGGGAACTGCATCCTGCGTTCGCAGTATCCGCAGTGCAGGCAGCCTCGGAAGGCGTAGGGGCGCCGGGTCCGGTGGGGCTTGTGGGTGGTGGGCCCGCGTCCGCGCGTGGCCAGGGTGGCTTGGGCGCGTTCGAAGTCGTCGACCGACACCAGTGGTTCGTGGGCCTCCTGCTCTGACCAGACCCACTGGTCGTGGTCGTTCCACCGCAGTTTGGTGGTGTGGCCTAGCGCGACGTCGTTGACGTCGAGCAAGACCTCGTCCTTACGCTGTTTGTTCCAGACCTGGCGGCCGGTGTAGCGCGGGTTGGTGATGATCACCCGCACAGCCGACTTCGACCAGGCCACCTGGACTCGGTGCTGGTTGCGCGTCGGGTCGGCGGCCGACGGGGAAGGGACGCCCTCGCGGGTGAGTTCCTCGGCAATGTCGAAGATGCCCCGTCCCCCGATGAACTGGGCGAAGATCCACTTCACCACGAGCGCGTAGGCGGGGTGGGGGACGAGGCGGCGCAGGCATTTACCATTCGCCGCCTTGGCCGGGTTCGTATGAGGTCCAGCGTCGATCAGCTCGTACCTGTACGGTGGGCGTCCGCCGAGGTAGCGGCCCTCGGTCGCGGTGATCGGCCCAACTCGATGAACCGCCCCCGGCAGGCCAGCACGTCGAGACCGGCGGCCTGGGCGGGGCCGGTCAAGGAATTGAGGACGACTTCAACGCCGCGTCCGCCATGATGCACGTTGGAAGACGCGCGTAGGACGAGCGCGCAGACCTCTGCCCGGCGGTCGCGGGACCATAGCTGCAGGCGATGATTCAATGCGCCACCCACGAAGACACCGAGCAACGTGGTGAGCACGGCGCCGACGGTAGCGATGAAGAAGCTCACGCCAGGAGTGTGGCTCGGTCAGCCGTTCGTCCTGCCGACCAGGTTACCGAGCGGGCGGTAAGGGCGCTCGCGGGAGCCGGCATGGCGATGCAGTCCGGTTCGCTGGCCAGTGCCGGGCGGGAGGTGCGCGAGATGGCCGAGTCGTCGGACGGGTTCCCCCGCTGCACCTGCCGGTGTTGGACGGAAGTTTGCAGGTCGTTGAGCACCCGGGCGGTACGGGACGTGGTGTGCCCGCCCCGCCGCGCACAAAAGCCCATGCCGGACGAAGGCCGCTTGCAGTTCCCTCGAAAAGCGCTCGCAACGCTGCCATGTCACCTTCTCATTAGTCCAAAGACCTTCGACCCGGCTGCCGCAGCATTGAATGTCGCCCGTCGGAGGAGGTCCCATGACACACCGCAACGGACATGGCTTGTGCGGCACGCTGCGTCGGGTATTGGAGCGGCTTCTGAAAGCGGCGGCCACGCGGACCGGGTGCTTCTACTGGGCCTTTCCGCCGACCCTGATGTGCCAAACACACCGAGACCAGGAGAAACATAACGAAGAACGCGTCCGTTGAGGCCCGCCACCAAACCTGGCATTACATCTTTCCGCACCACTCGGGCATCATTCCAGTGGAGCGGGCCGCACGGTGCGCGCACGGTTGCCGGATTTGGTCGTCGTCCATAGACCACGGAGAAGCTCCGGGGTGTCCTGGCCTCCAGTCCATCTTCAGCCCGCTGACATCCTCTCGGAGAAGTTGTCACGAGCGAAGGTGGAATTTTCTAGACGTCGCCGGCCCGGGGCTCGGAAACGACCGGCTCGACCGGCACCGCCCGTGCCGGGGAGCGATGGTGCCACACCAGGCCACCACCGGAACCGTCGGCGGCTATGACCTCCTCGACCAGGGCGAGCAGGATCGTGTGGTCTCCACCGTCCAGCCGCCGGCACGGTGTGCACAGGATGCGCACGGACACGTCGGTCAACTCCGGTACGCGGCCGTGCACCACCCTGACCTCGCGGAACCGTTCTTCCCGCGCGGCGAACCGGAAGGCCAGATCCTGCTCGCCGGGGCCGAGGACGTGCAGGCACAGCGCCTCGGCACCGATGACGATGTCGTGACTGCGGCCCCGCCGGTCCAGGCAGACCAGCACCATCGGCGGGGTGAGCGACAAGGAAGTGACCGCGTTGACGGTCAGACCCCATGCCCTGCCCGCGGAGTCGTAACAGGTCAGCACGATGAGAGGTGCCGCGAGATGGGCCATCGCCCGGCGGAACGTGTCGGGGTCCACCCCGCGCCGCACGTCCTCGGCCTCCAGGTCCGCCGGTCCGCCCGGTAGCGGATCGCCGTCGCTCCGCCATCGGATCTTGACATGGTCGTCCGAGCTCATCAGGTCGGGCCTCCTCGGGTGGGCCGCTCCTCTCGCGACGCTGCTCCTCTCCGCTCGACGCGCTCACCAGGCGCGGTCGAAACCCGCTGTTGGAAACGTCTGGTGGGTCGCGCCCGCGCTGGAGCTGGACGATCGATCACGTGAGCGACAGCCCGCCGTCCACCGGGATCACGGTGCCGTTGACGAACGCGGCCTCCGGACGGACGAGTTGGGTGATCCACCAGGCGATCTCCCCGGTGGCGCCGGTGCGCCCCGAAGGTGTTCGCTCGCTCATCGACTTGAGGAAGGCGGCGTAGGCATCCTCCGGCATCCCCATGCGCAGCCCGATCCCGCTGTCCACCACACCCGGCGCGACGCCGACGACACGGATGCCTCTCGGGGCCAGCTCGACGGCCCAGGTCCGGGTCAAGAAGTCCAGCGCGACCTTGGAGGCCCCGAACACGGCGGCGTCCGGCCACGTCCGCAGGCCGATGGATCCCGACGTGCTGACGTTGATCACGGTGCCGCCCCCGTCCTCGAGCGCGTCCAGCGCGCGGCGGGTCAGGAGGATCGGAGCAGCGAGGTTCGTGAAGAGCTGCGACATCACCTGGTCGCGGGTGGTGTCGGCGAGTCCGCCATAGATGGACACCGCCGCGTTGTTGATGAGGACGTCCAAGCCGCCCAGCTCTTCCAGGGCGGTGTCCACGATCCGGTCCGGGGCGGCGGGGTCGGTGATGTCCGCGGCGAGTATCTGGATGCCGTCGTGCCCCTTCGCGGTCTCGCGAAGGTTCGCCTCGTCGCGGCCCACGATGAGGACGCCCGTCCCTGCGCCCGCGAAGGCGTGCGCGGTGGCGCGGCCGATGCCCGTCCCCCCGCCGGTGATGACCACGGATTTCGTCATGGTGTTCCCCCCGTCCTCTGGCAGGCTTTGTAGATCGCGGGTTCGGTCGTGGAGAGCTCGCGCAGGGCCCGGACATGCCGTTGGAAGTCGGATGTGGACGCGGCCTGCCGCAGAGCGTCGGCGCTCGCCCAGTAGGCGACGTTCACATAAGTCCCCGGCTCTTCCGCGTGCTTCAGCAGGGTGTGGCCGATGAAACCTGGCTGTTCCGCCATTACAGCGGCGACCTTGGCGAATTCCTGTTCAAATTCTTCCGGCGAAGTGTGCACGGTGAATCTGTTGATGAAGGTGATCCCGTCATCGGGGTTCTGCGGGGACATGGCGGCCCTTTCAGTGTTCTGCCGGTCTCCGGGTTCCAGCCCGGCTTCCGCTGGGCATGCGCTCGAACCGGTCTCAGGTCACGGCGACGGGCATCCGCACTACGCCGCCAGAGACGGGCGACCTGAGACGGCGGAGAACATCGCCGGCACCGTGAATCCCGGGCATGTCGGTGGCGACGCCGGCGAGCATGGTCGTGGCCTGCAAGCGGACGATCGGAGCGATCACGCCGGCGTACGTGTTCCGGTGCAGTGACAGGTGATCGGGAGTGATGGCGCGCGTGAGATGGAAGGCGTCCGGATCGGGATACGCGGCGGGGTCCCGATTGGCCGCCTCGATCATCACGACGACCATGCCACCGCTTTCGATCCTGTGGTCGAACAGGTCGATATCTTCCCGGGCGAAGAGGCGCTGCAGCCGGACCGGAGGGGCGAACCGCAGGGTCTCCTCGATCGCGGACGCGGCGAGATGAGGAGCACGGCAGAGCCGGCTCCACTGTTCAGAGTGATCCAGTAGGGCGGACAACGCGTTGCAGAGCAGATTCGTCGTCGATTCGACGCCCGCGACCGAGAGCATGAGGAAAACCGCGATCGCGTCGGCTCTTGCCGCTTCTTCGTCTCTCCTCGCCCCCAAAAGCCCGCTGACGAGATCGTCACCTGGCGCGTTCCGCTTCATCCGGGTCAGCTCGGTGGCGAGTTCGCGGATATCCGCGATCGAGGTGACGAGTTCCCGGGCGGTTCCGAGCTGCGGCGGGCAGAGCATGGCGTCCTGCGCGGCGGCTGAGCCGGCACTCAAGCGGGCGAAACGTTCGGACGCGTCCTGGTCCAGGCCCAGAAGCGCGCACGTCGCGGCGGCGACAATCGGTCGGGCGTAGTCGATCGCGAAGTCGAACTCGCCGTCGAGGCCGCTGGAGCGACGCCGGCGGATCCGGGCGATGCTCGCGGTGTGGAATTCCTCAAGTTCCGTGTTCATCGCCGTTTCGACCAGCCCCGCCAAACGGGCGTTCTCTCGTCCGCTCATGTTCAGACAGGCATCATCGAGCGGCAGCACCTTGTCCAGCGACGGAATGTCCCACGGCATCGGATCGTCTCCACTGGCCGGGTCTTCGGTCTTCCCGTCGGCCGGATCCCCTGAAGCCGCCGCGTCCTGCGGCTGGGCGCTCAGCCGCGGATCCCAAAGGATCTTGGCGGCCGATTCATGAGCGGCGGCGACCCAGGCCGAGGTGCTGCTGCGGAACAGAGCGCCGTGGTCCCGTACCCGGCGGCCGAGCTCGTGGGGATCGTCGCTCTCGGCTCGGAGCAGGAGCGCGAAGGGATCGCCCTCGAGCCCGTAGACCCATTGGAAGCCCCGGAGGGTCATCAGCTCCCGGGTGAGCTGGGTGTCCGACTTGTGGGAGATCACCATGTTCGCACGCTATTCGGATCCACTGGATTCTCCGTCCACTCCACCTTGGGCCTCTGCGCTGCGGAGGCTCGGCCGACGGGGCGCCTCAGGCGGTGGTGTTGGGTGAGTTTTTCGAGGGTGGGGACCAGGTGGGCGGGTGTGGGGGTGGCGAGGGTTTCGGTGCGCAGGCGGGTGGCGTTGTGGTGGAAGCCGGGTTCGTTCAGGACGCGGGTGAGCATGGCGCGCAGGTGGTCGGGGGATGCGGAGGCGGTGTCGTGGATGTGCAGGCCCGCGCCTTGTTGTGTCAGCCGGTGTGCTCGGGGGGTGGCGTCCCACATGTCGGTGCTGACGATGATCTGCGGGACACCGTGGGCCAGGGCGGTGTGGTAGGTGCCCGCGCCGCCGTGGTGGACGATGGCCGAGCAGGTGGGCAGCAGGGCGTTGAGCGGGACGAAGTCGACGGCGGTGACGTTGGGCGGCAGGACGGTCCCGGGACTGAGCTGTTCGGGATTGAGAGTGGCGACGACCTCGATGTCCAGGTCGGCGACCGCGTCCAGAAGCGTGTGGACGCAGACACGGTCCGCGCCGACGACCTCACGAAACGACAACCCCAAAGTCAAACAGACCCGGGGGCGTTCAGGAGCGCGCCGCAACCAGTGCGGAACGACGGCCGGACCGTTATAGGGCACATAACGCATAGGCAAGGTCAGATGGTCGACCGGCAGACTCAGCGACGTGGGACTCGGGTCGATGGTCCAATGCCCCGTGACGGCGTCCTCGGCGAAGGTCGAACCGTGCCGTTCCAGAGTCGGATCGAGCCATTCCCGCATCGGATCTTCCTGACGGACCACAGGCCGCCCGGCCAAATGCCGCCGGTGCAACTGCCGCATCCAGCCCACCAGATCCAAACCGAACAACAACCGGGCATGCGCCGCGCCACAAGCACGCGCGGCGACCCCACCAGCAAAGGTCACCGTGTCCCAAACCACCAAATCCGGACCCCACCACCGAGCGAAATCCACCAACTCATCCACGGTCCGCTCAGCATAAATATAAGGAAAGATCAACGAACAATACGTCGTGAGCACACCATGCACGTATTCGTGGGTCAGCTTCTCGGTTCGGGTCTCTCCTATATGCAGGATGTCAGGCCAACGCTCCCACGCGAGCCCATGCACATGCTCGGCATCTTTGGAGTGCTGCCCCGCCTCGTGCATCACCTCGTCGGCGTTGAACGGCTCGCCGACCGGGACCGCGGCGAGCCCGGCACGAACGATCTCATCGACCATGTCCGGTTGGCCGGCGACGCACACCTCATGCCCCGCCGCACGCAACGCCCACGCCAAAGAAACCTGCGCGTAAAAATGCGCCTTCGTGGCGAATGTTGTGAACAGGACTCGCATGGAGACTCTTTCACCCTGTCTCAGTGCGCGGACGGTGGTGTTGGGTGAGTTTTTCGAGGGTGGGGACCAGGTGGGCGGGTGTGGGGGTGGCGAGGGTTTCGGTGCGCAGGCGGGTGGCGTTGTGGTGGAAGCCGGGTTCGTTCAGGACGCGGGTGAGCATGGCGCGCAGGTGGTCGGGGGATGCGGAGGCGGTGTCGTGGATGTGCAGGCCCGCGCCTTGTTGTGTCAGCCGGTGTGCTCGGGGGGTGGCGTCCCACATGTCGGTGCTGACGATGATCTGCGGGACACCGTGGGCCAGGGCGGTGTGGTAGGTGCCCGCGCCGCCGTGGTGGACGATGGCCGAGCAGGTGGGCAGCAGGGCGTTGAGCGGGACGAAGTCGACGGCGGTGACGTTGGGCGGCAGGACGGTCCCGGGACTGAGCTGTTCGGGATTGAGAGTGGCGACGACCTCGATGTCCAGGTCGGCGACCGCGTCCAGAAGCGTGTGGACGCAGACACGGTCCGCGCCGACGACCTCACGAAACGACAACCCCAAAGTCAAACAGACCCGGGGGCGTTCAGGAGCGCGCCGCAACCAGTGCGGAACGACGGCCGGACCGTTATAGGGCACATAACGCATAGGCAAGGTCAGATGGTCGACCGGCAGACTCAGCGACGTGGGACTCGGGTCGATGGTCCAATGCCCCGTGACGGCGTCCTCGGCGAAGGTCGAACCGTGCCGTTCCAGAGTCGGATCGAGCCATTCCCGCATCGGATCTTCCTGACGGACCACAGGCCGCCCGGCCAAATGCCGCCGGTGCAACTGCCGCATCCAGCCCACCAGATCCAAACCGAACAACAACCGGGCATGCGCCGCGCCACAAGCACGCGCGGCGACCCCACCAGCAAAGGTCACCGTGTCCCAAACCACCAAATCCGGACCCCACCACCGAGCGAAATCCACCAACTCATCCACGGTCCGCTCAGCATAAATATAAGGAAAGATCAACGAACAATACGTCGTGAGCACACCATGCACGTCCTCGTAGGCGACGTCTTCGCCAAGGAGGTGCGCGAGGTCCATGGCCTCCCACACGAAGTCCTCGCCGCCCTCGTCCGGTGTATCACCGTCCCGGGCCTCCATCGCCTCGTCGGCGTTGAACGGCTCGCCGACCGGGACCGCGGCGAGCCCGGCACGAACGATCTCATCGACCATGTCCGGTTGACTCGCGACGCACACCTCATGCCCCGCCGCACGCAACGCCCACGCCAAAGAAACCTGCGCATAGAAATGCGCCTTCGTGGCCACCGTCGTGAATAGGACCTGCACGTTGACTCCTCGGGTCGGCGACACAACGGCTCCGGATCTTCACGGGAGGCCGTACCTAAAGTTCAAGAAGTGCCTTGGAATCGCTTCAAGAACGGATGGAGGCCGCATGATGCCGCCCTCGAGCCGGCGTCGACGCTGAGGCGATCGAGACCTGGCAGCGTTCTGCGACATGAGTCCTCAGATCGAAGCGGTGCGGCGTTTGATCAACGCATTCAACACCGGTGAGACCGGTGACGTCGCGGAATACATTCACGAGGAATACATGAACCCCGCGACTCTGGAACATGGCATTGGGCCGGGTCCGGAAGGGTTCGCGATGATCGTGAAGTGGGTGCGCATGACCTTCTCCGAAGAGGCCCGCCTGGAGGAGGTGAAGCTGGAGGAGAACGGTGCGTGGGTCCGCGGCTATCTCGTGCTCTACGGCCGGCACGTGGGCAACCTCGTCGGAATGGCCCCCACCGGACGGAGATTCTCCGGTGAGCAGGTCCACCTCTTCCGGTTGGTGGACGGCAAGATCCGCGACCATCGGGACTGGCCCGACTTCCAGGGCACCCTGCGCCAGCTCGGCGAGCCGTGGCCGGAACCCGAAGGCTGGCGTCCGTGAAGGTCCTCGTCACCGGCGGAGCCGGCTTCATCGGCAGCCACTACACGCGGGACCTTCTGGCCGGTGCGCACGGCCCGCAGGCCCATGTGACGGTCGTGGACAAGCTGACCTACGCCGGTGACCGTTTCAACCTTCCGGACGATCACCCGCGCATGACCTTCGTCCGCGGCGATGTCCGTGACAGGCGCCTGTTGATGAACCTGCTGCCGGGGCACGACGCCGTCGTCCACTTCGCCGCGGAGTCCCACGTGGATCGATCCATTTCCGGGGCGGCGGAATTCGTCGCGACCAATGTCGAAGGGACGCACACCCTGCTTGACTGCTGCCTTCATACGGGAATTGAACGGTTCGTCCACATCTCCACCGACGAGGTCTACGGCTCCATCGAGCGTGGCGCCTGGGACGAGGAACAACCGCTACAGCCCAACTCACCGTACGCGGCCTCGAAAGGGGCCGCGGATCTGCTCGTACGGGCCTTTCACCGGACCCATGGTCTGGCGACGTCCATCGTGCGGTGCTCGAACAACTACGGTCCTCGGCAATTCCCGGAAAAGCTGATTCCCCTGTTCGTGACCAATCTTCTGGAGGGGGCGGACGTCCCGCTGTACGGGGACGGCTCGAACGTCCGTGAGTGGATTCACGTCCACGATCACTGCCGGGCCATCCAGCTGGTCCTGGATTCCGGGCGTCCGGGCGCGGTCTACAACGTCGGCGGCGGGACGGAACTGACGAACATCGAGCTCACCGGACGGTTGCTGGCCGCCTGCGACGCCGACTGGAGCCGGGTGAAACGAGTTCCCGACCGAAAGGGCCATGATCGGAGATACGCCCTGGACACTACGAAGATCCGTGACGAGCTCGGCTTCGAGCCCCAGGTCCCGTTCGACGAAGGCCTGGCTGACACCGTGCGCTGGTTTCGCGAGAACCGCTGGTGGTGGGAGCCGTACAGGTGGCGCATGGCAGCTCAAGCCCCGGCTGATGGGGCGACAGACCTGGTCGGCGGGATGACCGACGTCTGAGCGGAAGGCCAAGCCAGGGTGATCGCTTCGGTGGGCGGTACACCGCCATAGGCGGCTTACTGCGGCTTATGGCGGTAGGTGAGGGTCTCCAGAACCGGAACGACATCAGCAGGAGCAGGAGCACCCAACACCTCATCCCGAAGCCGACCCGCCGCCACCCGATAAGACCCATCCAACAACACCGACCCCACCGCACACCGAACCCCATCAGCATCCAACCCCCGCGGATCCACCACCACCCCCGCACCCACCTCCTGCAACCGCACCCCCTTACGCGCCGTATCCCACAACAAATCCGGCACCACCACCTGCGGCACCCCCCACACCAACGCAGCCTGAAAAGCCCCCGCACCCCCATGCGAAACCACCACATCACACTCCGGCACCACCACATCCAACGGCACAAACTCCACCACCCCCACATTCGACGGCACCACCACCCCCGCCACCTGCCCCCCCGACAACGTCGCCACCACCTCCACCCCACCCCACCCACACCCCCGAAACCACCCATCCAACCCAGCCAACCCCGCCAACACCACACCCACCCCCACCCGATCCCCACCCAACAACTCCCGATGCGACACCCCCAACGTCACCAACACCCGCCACCGACCACCCCCCGGCCACCCCCCAAACGACCCCGACACCACACCCCCACCCGAAAACGGCACCCACCGCACCGGAACCCGCACCCCACCCACACCCACACCCACACCCACACCCGACCCCAACCCCGAACCCACACCCGAACCCGACCCCACCAAACCCGCACCCACCGGCAAAGCCAACGAACCCGGCACCGGATCCACACTCCACTGCCCCACCACCAACTCCCCCCAACCCCCCACATCCCCCTCATCCAACCCCACCCCAAACCGCCCCAAACACCACCCCAACCACTCCACCAACGGATCATCCACCACCCCACCACGACCACCACCCAACCCCCGATACCAACCCCACACCCACCCCACCAAATCCAACCCGAACAACAACCGACAATGCGCCGCCCCACCCACCACCGCCGCCACCCCACCCGCAAACGCCAACGAATCCCACACCACCAAATCCGGACCCCACCACCCCACAAAACCCACCAAATCATCCAGGACCGGCCACTCGTAGTACTGAAAGATCAGAGGCGTGTACGCCGACAGCACCGCCTGCGTGTATTCGTAGGTGAGCCGCTCCGGTCGGGTCTCGCCTATGTCCAGCCACTCCGGCCAGGTGTCCAGCGGCACGGTCTGTTCGTCGTCCGGGGACCGGTCTCCTGCGACCACCGGTCCGTGATCGGCTGGATCGACGAGCGGGCCGACGGGCACCGCGGTGAGCCCCGCGGCCGTGACCTCGGCCGCCAGGGAGGGCTCGGTGGCGATGCACACCTCGTGTCCGGCCGCCCGCAGAGCCCACGCCAAAGGAATCTGCGCGTACAGGTGGGAACGCGCGGGGATCGTGTGGAAGAGCACGCGCATCAGCGGAAGTCATCTCTGTGATCATGAGCCCATGCGGCGAAAGTCCGGCCTGGGCGCCCGGTGAACTCCTGCGCGGTGGCGAGCTCGGGAGCCTCAGTCTCCTCCCAGTCCGGCGCCGCCTCGGTCCCCGAATAGTCCGCGAGCCCGACCAGGTAGTCGGCATTCGCCGCGGCCCAGCCCCCCTGGCGGCGGTAGTACTCGCCCGCCTCCTCGGGTGTGCAGGCGTCGATGCGGATCTCCCTCCCGATGGCGGCGGAGATCGCTGCGACCTGTTCCCGATGGGTGAGCTCCGCCGGCCCTGCGAAGGTGTACGACTTGCCCGCGTGCCCGTCCTCCAGCAGGGCGGCCGTCGCCACGTCCGCGATGTCCCACTCGTGGGTGGGGATGTCCGCCACGTCGGGAAGGGGATCGACCACCCGGCCCTCGCTCCTGATGCCGGGCCCCCACAGGTAGAGCCGGTTCAGCGCGAACTCCCCGGGCCGGACGTGGGTGTAGGCGAGGTTCGCCCGCTCGACCGCGCGCTCCACCGGAAGGTGGAACTCGGTGTCGTACCCGGCGGTGACGGCGGCCGAGGAGAGCACCACCACATGCTCGATTCCCGCCCTGCGGGCCAGCGCGGCCACCTCCTCGGCCGTTTCCGGCACCGGGAACAGGAAGAGCCGGTCGACGTCCTCGAAGGCGGGACGCAGGGTGCCCGGATCGGCGAGGTCGCCCTCGACGACCCGCACCTCCGGCGGCAGGGTCGCGGCGGACGGGTTCCGGGTCAACGCCCTGACAGGGCGGCCAGCCTTGATCAGCTCCTCCACCACACGCCGCCCTACATTCCCGGTCGCTCCGGTCACTAAGATCGTCATGGTTCCTCACTCTCCGCGAATCCCGTGCTCAAGGGTCCGGATCACCGTCGGAGCGATCCCCTGGCGGGGAAGGACTCCGCGGCGAGCCGCCTCACACCCGCTGTAAACGAGCGCCCACAAGGTGCTCACGATCCAGTCGGCACTCACCGCCGGGTCGAACACTCCTTCCCGCTGCCCGCGCTCCACCAGGAGCGTGATCGGCCCGGTAGCCGGGTCCGGGGCCTCGGCGGTCTCCTCGAGAATGCTGCTGTCCCCGTACAGGAACAGCAGCCGGTCGCCCGCGTCCACCATCGCCGAGACCAGCCGGCGCATGGCGTCGACCGGTGGCCCATGATCCAGTTCGGTGTCGTTCACGGCGCGGCCGATGACCCGCCAGGAGTCTTCGATCGCCGCGTCCAGCAGGCTCGCCCGGTCCGGGAAGTAGCGGTTCAACGTGCTGTATCCGACCCCGGCGGCCTTGGCGATCTCGGCCAGTGTGGCGGCGCGGTCCCGGGCCAGCGTCGCCGCGGCGGCTTCGAGGATGGCGTGGAACGTACGGCTGCGGACCGCCGATCTTGGCGCGGAGATCTTCTTCACCCCACCAGAATAGTGGCTAAACTACCGTTATGGTAGTTTGATCTCTCATTTTGAGGTAATCGAATGTCAGACAGCCAAGCGCGGCGATTGCCCAATCTCCGCCTGCTCTGGTCCTTCGTCCAGCCGCATCGCCGGTTACTTCTCGCCGGTGCCCTCCTCAGCCTGGTGACCACGGCCACCACACTGGCCACACCGATGGCCACCAAATGGATCCTCGACGCCCTGGCGGACTCAACCTCGATCGCCGGCGCGGTGTGGCTGCTCGTCGGCCTCCTGGTGGCCGGCTCCGGGCTCGGATTCCTCCAATGGATGATCCTGGGCCACCTCGCCGAGCGCATCGTGCTGGACGCGCGCGCCATGATGGTTCGCCGACTGCTCCGCGTTCGAGTCGGTGCGCTGACCCGCCATGCCCCAGGGGACCTCGTCACCCGTGTCACCTCGGACACGACGCTCCTGCGCGAGGCCACCGCCTCCACCGCGGTGGACTTCCTCAGCGGCGTGGTCACGATAGCTGGATCGCTCGCCTTCATGGTCACCCTGGACTGGATCCTGCTGTGCACGACGCTGGCCGCCCTCCTCGTCATCGCCGTCGTGGTCGGATCCCTGATGCCGGCCCTGGCCTCGGCGGAAAGGAACGCGCAGGCGGCGGTGGGCCGCCTCGGCGCCGTCCTCGAGGTCGCCCTGCACGCGGTGCGCACGGTGAAGTCCAGCCGGGCCGAGCATCGGGAGTCCGAGCGCATCTGTGAGGAGGCGAGGGCCTCGGCACGGCAGCGCCTGCGAGCCGTCCGGATCGAGGCGGTGACCTGGACGCTCGCCGGCGCCGGGTTCCAGGCGGCCATCCTGATCATTCTCGCGCTGGGCGCGTGGCGGGTCAGCACGGAAGAACTCGCCGTGTCCGGTCTGGTGGCGTTCCTGCTTTACGCGTTCATGGTGGTCGAGCCGGTCACCAACATCACCCAGACGGTATCCCTGCTACAGTCCGGCATCGCGGCCGCCGCCCGGATCAGCGAGATCCGGGACCTGCCCCTGGAGCCGCCCATCCAGGACGAGCCCAAGCCCATCCCCCGTCGGCCCGCGGACCCCACGATCCCGATCGTGTCGTTCCGAGACGTCACCGCGCGCTACCCGGACGGAAGCCTGCCCGCGCTACGCGGCGTCACCGTGGACATCGAGAGGACCGGCCACACCGCGATCGTGGGTCCTTCTGGGGCCGGCAAGACCACGATGTTGTCCCTCATGTTGCGGTTCCTCCCGGTGGAGAGCGGGCTGATCACCTTCGATGGGAGGCCGCTGGACCAGTACACGCTGGACGAACTCCGGGGCCGGATCGTCTACGTGGAGCAGGACACGCCCCTCCTCGCGGGAACCCTCCGCGACAACCTGCTATACACCCACCCCGGGGCCGACGGCGAGGCGATCTGGTCCGCGTTGCGGACCGTACGGCTGGAAGATCGCGCGCGGACCCTCGGACTGGACACCCCGCTCTCCGCCACGACCGTGTCGGGAGGCGAGCGACAGCGAATCGCCCTTGCCCGGGCTCTCGTCCGGATGCCGGAGGTCCTCCTGCTCGACGAGGCCACGGCCCAGGTGGACGGCCTGACCGAGGCGGCGATTCATGACGCGCTCGTTCGGATCGCCGCCCAGGGCACGGTCGTCACCATCGCGCACCGGCTGTCCACGGTGGTGGACGCCGACCGCATCGTGGTCCTGGAGGCCGGGCGGTGCCGTGCCATGGGAAGTCATGACACGCTCGTCCGGACCGACGCGCTGTATCGCGACCTGGTCGCGGCGCTGCGGATCGCGGTGCACGGCGGAGACCAGGCTCCATTCGGCGTTGAGCCCGCCGCGAGTCCGGGAGCGCAGGATCCGGACTCATGAAGTCACGCCAGCTCGCCGTGGACGGGGCCATCGAGTTTCAGCCAGAGGTGTTCAGCGACGACCGCGGTGTCTTCGTCTCCCCGTTTCAGGAGTCGGCCTTCACCGAGGCGTCAGGAGGACCGCTGTTCCCCGTCGCCCAGACCAACCACAGCAGGTCCCGCCGCGGCGTGGTCCGCGGTCTGCACTTCACCCGCACGCCACCGGGTGTGGCCAAGTACGTCTATTGCCCCCACGGACGCACCCTCGACATCGTGGTCGATATAAGGCGGGGATCGCCGACGTTCGGCCACTGGGAAACGGTCCTGCTCGACCCGACCGAGTTCCGTTCCGTCTACCTCCCCGTCGGCGTGGCTCACGCGTTCGTCGCCCTGGAGGACCACACGGTCGTCTCGTACATGATCTCCGGTGAGTACGTGAAGGGGGACGAACTCGCGGTCGCGGTGCTCGACGCGGCCTTCGGCCTCCCGATCCCGGAGGACATCGACCCGATCATGTCCGGCCGGGACAGAGCGGCGCCGACACTGGCCGAGGCTGACGCGTCGGGCCTGCTGCCGGACTACGAGGAGAGCCGGAGGATCGAACGCGAGCTGCGGTCGCGATGGACCGCGCGGTGACCGGGCCGGGCGGCGACGTGCTGCGCTGGTTCCGCGAACGCTGCCGCGGCTCTTACACGAAGGTGCGCCGCGTCCCGCTGGATGCCCTCGACGGCTGGCGGGTGGACCGCGAAACCGGTGACATCGTCCACCACACGGGCCGGTTCTTCACCATCCACGGTCTGGAAGTGCGGTTTCCCTCCGGACCGGTGCCCACCTGGAGCCAGCCCATCATCACCCAGCCGGAGGTCGGCATCCTCGGCCTGCTCGCCAAGGAGATCGACGGGGTACGCCACTTCCTCGTGCAGGCCAAGGTCGAGCCGGGCAATCGCGATGGTCTCCAGATCTCGCCCACCGTGCAGGCCACCCGGAGCAACTACACCGGCGTGCACGGGGGCAAGTCCGTTCCGTATCTCGAGTATTTCCGGGACCACGGGCGGCACCGGGTGCTCGCCGATGTCCGCCACTCGGAGCAGGGCGCCTGGTTCTACCAGAAACGCAACCGCAACATGATCGTCGAGCTGGACGAGGACGTACCCGTACGCGACGGGTTCCGGTGGCTGACACTGGATCGGGTCCACGAGCTGCTCGCCGTCGAAGACCTGGTCAACATGGACCTACGCACGGTCCTGTCCTGCCTCCCCGCCCCCGACACCGGCCTCGCGCGGCATGAGATGACCGATCTGCTGTCCTGGCTCACCGACGTCCGGACCGGCGCCGACATCACGACCCGGCGTGTCCCGCTGCGCGGCCTGCCGGGCTGGAACTCCTCGGGCGGACGGATCCGGCACGAAAGCGGGACCTTCTTCTCCGTCATCGGGGTGGAGGTGGAGGCGGGCGGCCGCGAGGTCCGCGGTTGGGCGCAGCCGATGATCGAGCCGGCCGGTGAAGGGGTCATCGCGTTCCTCGTTACGATGATCGACGGAGAATGGCACGCGCTGATGAACGCGTCCGTGGAACCCGGCTACGCCGACGTCGCGGAACTGGCGCCGACCGTACAGTGCATCCCCGGCAGCTACCGGGCACTTCCCTGTTCCGCGCGGCCGCCCTTCCTGGACCAGGTGCTGGACGCCCCGGCGCGTGACGTTCTGTACGACACGGTGCTCTCGGAAGAGGGCGGCCGCTTCTACCATGCCCGCAACCGTTACATGATCGTGGAGACGGAGGCCGGCGACGAGCCCCCGGACTACCGGTGGGTGGCCCTGCACCAGCTCACTGGACTGCTGCGGCACAGTCACTATCTCAACGTCCAAGCGCGCAGCCTTGTGGCTTGCCTACGCAGCCTTCCGGCACGCGACGCGGCGGCGTCCGCCACGCGTCGAGGGACGCTCGACCCGGGAGTCATAGCGTGATCGCGTGATCTCCACCAAGAGTGACAGCGAGCTGGGCCCCGAGCTGATGACAATCCGCGGTTTCCAATGGATCTACGGGATCAAGGAGGATCCGTACGCCCTGCTGCTCCGGGCGGAGGACGGTGATCCGCGCGAACTCGGCGCCCGCGTCCGGGAACGCGGCCGTCTCTTCCGCAGCAGCGCCGAGGTGTGGGTCACCGCCCACCACGAGACGGCCACCGCCGTCCTGGCGGATGCGGATTTCACCGTGACCCCGCCTCCGCCTCCGCCCGAGGCCGGGCCGGACGAGTGGCGGATACCCGGCCCCCACGAGGTCCTGCCGCTTGACGAGGTGTTCCTCACACTCGACCGAGGCGCCTACAAGCGGCTCACCCGAGTTGTGCGGGACGGAATCGGAGCGCACTTCCGGACCGCGGCCACGGAGGCCGCCGAGGCGGCGGCGACACGGCAGGCGGGTGGTTTCGACCTCCTGCACGACTTCGCGCTCGATGTCGCCGTGGACGCGCTGGCCGCGCATCTCGACGTTCCCGCCGCGGCCCGTGACCGGTTCGCTCGTGCGTGCGCGGGATGCCTGCCCGCGCTGGACGCCACCCTGTGCCCGCCGAGGACGCCCACCGCCCGGAAGCTGATCATGTCGGCCGAGGAGCTTCGCACCCTCTGTGCCGAACTCGTCTCCGACCGCCGGGACGCGCCGCGGAGCGATCTGAGCAGCACGATCGGGCCGGACGGCGAACTGGCCGCCGCGGTCCTGCTCGGCGCGGCGGGCGTTGAGGTCGCGAGCGTGCTGATCTGCGGCACTGTATCCGCGCTGCTCGACGACCCGGCCCAGTGGACGCTCGTGCGGGACGACCCGGCGAGGGCCGGCGACGCCGTGCGCGAGGCACTCCGGTACGCCTCGCCGATCCGGATGGTGCGGCTGTTCGCCCGGCGCGCCGTCGAGCTCGCCGGGCAGCCCGTGGAAGAGGGCGAGGAGGTCGTGGTGCTGACCGGGGCCACGGGTCACGACCCTGAGGCGTACGCCGACCCGGAGCGCTTCGACCTGAACCGCAGGCCCTCCCCGATGCCGCCGGCCTACCGGGACGATCTGTACGGCGGGGCCCTCGCCTGTTTCGCCGTTCCAGCGGCCGAGGCCGCTGTGGCCGCCCTCGCCGCGCACGCACCGGGGCTCCGCCGGGGCGGGGACGCGTTCCGGCGCCTGCGTTCCCCGGTGACGGGCGGGATGCTCAGCCTTCCCGTGGTCCCCTAGACTCGGCGGCGCCGGCCAAGCGCTCCAACGCGGGAACGATCTCCCGTGGGGAGGGGGCGGCGGCCATCTCGCGTGCCAGCCGGGCCGCGTTGTGCGCGAAAGACGGCTCCGTCAGCACACGTTCGAGCATCTTGCGAAGTTCGGCGGCGGTGATCCGGTCAGGGTCGGGCGCGCAGAGCCCGGCTCCCGCCTCCGCCACCCGTTCGGACTTGAGCTGGTTGTCCAGCATCCGGGCGGGCACGATGACCTGCGGAACGCCATGGGCCAGGGCCGTCTGGGACGTGCCCGACCCGCCATGATGAATGATCGCCGCACAGCCCGGCAGGAGCACGTCCAAGGGCACGAAGTCGACCAGGCGGACGTTCCCGGGAACCTGCCGCACGCCTTCGAGCTGCTCCCCGGTGAGCGTCGCCACCACCTCGACGTCGAGATCGGCCACCGAGTCCAGCAGCTCACCCACCGACGCGCGGTCCCCGCCCAGGATCTCGCGGAACGACCGGCCGAGCGTCAGGCAGACGCGCCGCCGCTCCGGTGGCGTACGCAGCCACCGCGGGACAGCGGCGAGGCCGTTGTACGGGACGTACCTCATCGGCACGCGCAGGCCGCCGACAGGCAGCCGTACCGACGGCGGCACGGGATCGACGGTCCACTGCCCGACCACCGCCTCTTCGGTGAACGCACAGCCGTATCCGGCCAGGACCGGACCCAGCCACTCGGCCAGCGGGTCGTCCCGGAGCGCCGGCGGGCGGGCGGCCATCGCGGCCAGATACGCCGCCCGGGCCTGGGCGATCACATCGAGGCCGAACATGAGGCGTGCGTGCGCCGCCCCCACCGCCATCGCCGCGATCCCACCCGCGAACGCGAGCGGATCCCAGATGACCAGATCGGGTCGCCAGTCGCGGGCGAACTCCACGAGGTCCGCCACCATCCGCGGCGACGATGTCCGCAGGAAGTCCAGGGCCGTCCACGCGCTCAGCACGCCGTGCACATAGTCGTAGGTCAACCGTTCCGGGCGCCGCTCGCCGAGGTCGAGCAGCGCCCACGGCACGTCGCCGCGCTCGTCCCAGATCGAGTTCGAGTTCTCGTCGGAGGTGTCGATGCGCGGGACGTCCGCCCAGTCCGCCGCGTTGATCGGGTCGCCGACGAGGACAGCGGTCAGGCCCGCGGCCGCGATGTCGGCGGCCACGTCGGGCTGGGCGGCCATCCGGACGTCGTGGCCCGACGCCCGCATCGCCCACGCCAGGGGGACCTGGGTGTGCAGGTGGGTGGGGGCGGCGACGGTGGTGAACAGGACCCGCATCAGTCGTCCCTGGACGCCAGAACCAGGTACACGCTGCCGCCCTGGAAGAGCCACCACTGCGAGACGTTCACCGAAAAGCCCCGGCTCGCCAGCAGGGTCACGACGGAGCCGACGCGGCCGTCGATGTCATGCACCTCGGCGAGCACGCGTCTGATCCGCGGCCAGTCGTCGTCGGCGACGCCGCGGAGCACGTCCAGCTCCGCCCGCTCCACATCGATCTTGAGAAGGCCGATCCGCTCCACGGCCCGCTCGCGCAGCTCGGTGCTGAGCGTGGTCACCTCGACGGTCTCGGTCCAGGTGACGTCGAAGATCCGCCGGGTCAGGTCCTTGAGATGCTCGTCCACGGGGACGTTGCTCAGGCTCGCTTCGAGGTTGCGTGATTCGTCCTCGGGGTCCAGGTAGAGCGTCGAGGACGACGGGATGTACGGACGATAGGTGAGCTCCGCGGACCCCCTCTCGCTTCCGACCGCCTTGCGGATCGCGACCGCGTCCGGCACGTGCGCGGCCAGGTTGACCTCGAGACAACCGAACGTGGTCCGGGCCGGCTCGAAGGCCAGTACCGGAGAACCGGGCGAGACCGCGGCGCAGTGTATCGACGCCAGGCCGATGTGCGCGCCGACGTCGACGATCGCCTCGTCCGGGGTCAGGTCCGAGACCGAACGCAGGTACGCGGGAGACTGGCTGATCTCGTCCCAGATCGTCTGCGCCTCCTCCGCGTCCACCGCCAGGATCTCCCGGCCGTCCGGCAGGGTGCAGCGCTCGACCGGTACCTCGTCGCGCGTCTCGTCCTGCGTCTCGTCCGCGGCCGGATGGTCGGGCACCGCTGAGTAATCCACCATGCCGGTGACGATGCCGCCGCTTGCTCGAGTCCGGCACGACGCCGGGTCCACCGGCTGTCGACCCAGGGGTGAGCCTCCATGGAGACGGTGGGGCAATGCGCGTAATGTTCGTCACCTCCCCTGTGCTGAGCCACATCTTCCCGACCGTTCCTCTGGCCCACGCGCTGCTCGCGGCGGGCCATGAGGTCCGGTACGCCGTCGGCAGCGAGTTGCACGCGGTCTCCCAAGCCGGGATGCACGCCGCCGACATCACGCCGGGTCTCGACTACACGCCCCTCTGGATGGCCGAAGGCGAAGAGGATCCGATGTACGCCGAGGATGTGGGCGTCGAGTTCCTCGCCGAGCTCTTCGCGCGCGTCTCCGGCGCCGAGGTCTCCGGCGTCCTGGACCTCGCGCGGGACTTCGCACCCGACCTGATCGTTCATTCGGCCGCTCAGGGAGCCGCCGCTCTGGTGGCCGCCGCCCTCCGGCTGCCGTGTGTCGAGGTACCGCTCGGTCCCGCCGACAGCGACCCGCGGCTCGCCCGCCTGCTCCGCAGCGGTATGCGGCGGGAATACGAGCGGCACCGGGTCACGGGCGAGCCAGCGGCGACGGCGCGGATCAACACCCTGCCACCGAGCCTGCAGCACCTGCTGCCCGGCCGATCCCCCGGCTCGTTCACCGGGCCTGACGAGTGGTCCATGGCGTACGTGCCCTACAACGGCGGCGGCGAGCTGCCGGATTGGCTTTCGCGCCCGTCCCGTCCCCGGCTCGCGGTCACGCTGGGATCCATGGGCGCCCAGTGGGGCGGCATCACCGTGCTCAAGTCCCTGTTCGCCAACGCGGGCTCTGTGGACGCGGAGTTCGTGCTGACCCTCGGCGGGGGCGACGTATCCCTCCTTGGGGAGCTCCCGGGCAACGTGCGGGTAGTGGAGTGGATGCCGCTGGCACCCCTCCTGAAGACGTGTGCCGGCGTCATCCACCACGCGGGTTCCGGGACGCTCCTGACCGCGATGCGGCTGGGCGTGCCCCAGTGCGTGCTCCCGCACGGGTCCTACCAGATGACCAACGCGGCCGTCCTGACCGGAGCGGGCACGGGCTTCATCGCCGACCCCGACACGCTCGGCGAGGCCGAGTGCGAGCGTCTGCTCACGGACACGTCCCTGCGCTCGGCGGGCGCACGGATCGGGGAGGAGATACGAAGCCTGGCGACCCCGGCCGATCTGGTCCCGCGAATGGTCGCGCTCGCCGCCTGATCACAAGCCCCGCCACGAAAGGAGTTCTCATGCCCATCTCATCCGGCCCCGCGCTCGTCACCGGCGCGACCAGTGGGATCGGCCTCGCGGTCGCCAGGGAGCTGGCGGCCGCGGGACACAGGCTCTTCATCTGCTCCCGTTCCGAGGACGCCGTCGCGCAGACGGTCAAGGAACTCCGCGCCCGGGGGGCCGACGCCGACGGCAGGGCATGCGACGTCCGAATCACCGAGCAGGTCAAGGGCCTCGTGACGGCGGCCGTCGAGCGGTTCGGCCCGATCGGCGTGCTCGTCAACAACGCCGGCCGCAGCGGCGGCGGCGCGACCGCCCAGATCACCGACGACCTCTGGCTGGACGTCGTGGACACCAACCTCAACAGCGTCTTCCGTGTTACCCGCGAAGCGCTGACGTCGGGCGGGATGCTGGAACGGGGCCGCGGCCGGATCATCAACATCGCCTCCACCGGCGGAAAGCAGGGGGTCATGTTCGGGGCTCCGTACTCGGCGTCCAAGCACGGCGTCGTCGGCCTGACCAAGGCGCTCGGCCTCGAACTCGCCAAGTCGGGCATCACCGTGAACGCCGTCTGCCCCGGCTATGTGGAAACCCCGATGGCGCGCCGCGTCCGGGAGGGCTACGCACGCTTCTGGGAGACGACGGAGGACGACGTGTTGGCGAGGTTCCAGGCCAAGATCCCGCTGGGCCGCTACTCCACACCGGAGGAGGTCGCCGGGCTCGTGGCCTACCTGGCCTCCGAGCGGGCCGACGCCATAACCGCGCAGGCGATGAACGTCTGCGGCGGGCTGGGCAACTACTGAGCCGGGAGGCCCACCGTGAAACCGTCTCACACCACCGAGCACTCCATCACCGTCAACGCGCCCGCGACCGGTGTGTTCGACCTGATCGCACGGGCCGACGACTGGCCTCGGCTTTTCCCGCCCAACATCCATGTGGAGTACCTCGAGCGCGGTGAGGATCACGAACGGCTGCGCATCTGGGCCACGGCACGGGACGAGGTGAAGACCTGGACCTCGTATCGGGAGCTGGACCGCGCCGGGCTCCGGGTCCGGTTCCGGCAGGAGGTGCCGGCGCATCCGGTCACGGCCATGGGCGGAGAGTGGCTGATGGAGGCCGAAGCCGGGGGGCGCACCCGAGTGCGGTTCACCCATGACTTCGAGGCGGCGGGCGACGATCCACGCGACGTCGAGTGGATCAGGGAAGTCATCGACCGGAACACCACGGCCGAACTCGGTGCCCTGCGCGACGCCGCGGAGCGCGATCGTCACGGCGACCTGACCCATTCATTCGAGGACACGGTGGTCTTCACGGGCACGGCCGAGCGGGCCTACGAGTTCCTCCACGACGCGGCGCAATGGAGCCGCAGGCTGCCCCATGTGGCGGCCTGCGCGGTGGAGGAGAGCACTCCCGGCATCCAAACCATGGATATGGACACGCTGACCGCCGACGGCTCCACGCACTCCACCCGGTCCGTGCGGATCTGCTTCCCGCACAAGCGCATCGTCTACAAGCAACTCCGCACACCCGCCCTGCTCACCGCGCACACCGGCGAATGGCTGGTCGCCGAGACCGCTGTCGGCGTGGAGATCGTCTCCAGACACACGGTCACCATCGCCCCTGAGGCGATCCCGGAGATCCTGGGCGCGGACGCCGACATCGGGCGGGCGCGGTCGTTCGTGCGTGAGGCACTTGGCCGCAACAGCCGAACCACCATGGAACACGCCAGGGCCTTCGCCGAAAAGGACTCCACGGTCTGATGCGCGTCCTTTTCACTACCTTCGCCGCGCGTTCCCACCTGTACGCGCAGATTCCTTTGGCGTGGGCTCTGCGGGCGGCCGGACACGAAGTCTGCGTCGCCACCCACCCCGACGGCGTGGAGCATGTCCGGAGCGCCGGGTTGACCGCGATACCGGTGGGCGATCCTCTGAATCAGAAGGCCAGGCTCGAAGAGCTGGACGAACGCCAGGACGAGGCCGGGCGCGTGAACCCCGAAGCCCCGGAGGCGCTCGACTACGTCGAACTGACCGACATCGGCGCCCTGGAGCCAGGGACCCACGGGTACGAGGACGTGCAGACCAAGCTGCTGGCGATCACGATGTCGGTGTTCCAGACCTACTCCGACGACAGATTCCTGGATGATTTGGTGGGTTTTGTGGGGTGGTGGGGTCCGGATTTGGTGGTGTGGGATTCGTTGGCGTTTGCGGGTGGGGTGGCGGCGGTGGTGGGTGGGGCGGCGCATTGTCGGTTGTTGTTCGGGTTGGATTTGGTGGGGTGGGTGTGGGGTTGGTATCGGGGGTTGGGTGGTGGTCGTGGTGGGGTGGTGGATGATCCGTTGGTGGAGTGGTTGGGGTGGTGTTTGGGGCGGTTTGGGGTGGGGTTGGATGAGGGGGATGTGGGGGGTTGGGGGGAGTTGGTGGTGGGGCAGTGGAGTGTGGATCCGGTGCCGGGTTCGTTGGCTTTGCCGGTGGGTGCGGGTTTGGTGGGGTCGGGTTCGGGTGTGGGTTCGGGGTTGGGGTCGGGTGTGGGTGTGGGTGTGGGTGTGGGTGGGGTGCGGGTTCCGGTGCGGTGGGTGCCGTTTTCGGGTGGGGGTGTGGTGTCGGGGTCGTTTGGGGGGTGGCCGGGGGGTGGTCGGTGGCGGGTGTTGGTGACGTTGGGGGTGTCGCATCGGGAGTTGTTGGGTGGGGATCGGGTGGGGGTGGGTGTGGTGTTGGCGGGGTTGGCTGGGTTGGATGGGTGGTTTCGGGGGTGTGGGTGGGGTGGGGTGGAGGTGGTGGCGACGTTGTCGGGGGGGCAGGTGGCGGGGGTGGTGGTGCCGTCGAATGTGGGGGTGGTGGAGTTTGTGCCGTTGGATGTGGTGGTGCCGGAGTGTGATGTGGTGGTTTCGCATGGGGGTGCGGGGGCTTTTCAGGCTGCGTTGGTGTGGGGGGTGCCGCAGGTGGTGGTGCCGGATTTGTTGTGGGATACGGCGCGTAAGGGGGTGCGGTTGCAGGAGGTGGGTGCGGGGGTGGTGGTGGATCCGCGGGGGTTGGATGCTGATGGGGTTCGGTGTGCGGTGGGGTCGGTGTTGTTGGATGGGTCTTATCGGGTGGCGGCGGGTCGGCTTCGGGATGAGGTGTTGGGTGCTCCTGCTCCTGCTGATGTCGTTCCGGTTCTGGAGACCCTCACCTACCGCCATAAGCCGCAGTAAGCCGCTCGAGCGCCGGGACGACGTCACGCGGAGCGGGGGCTCCGTACAACCCGCGGCGGACCTCCTCCGCACGCCCCGCGAAGGACGGCTCCGAAAGCACTCGCGTGATCGCCTCGCGCAGCGTGGCCGCGGTCAGGCCCCCGTTGGCGGGAAGGCACAGCCCGGCCCCCTCACGTTCCAGCCACTCAGCGGTTTGGGGGGTGTCCCACATCATGTCCGGCACGATGACCTGCGGTACACCATGGCTGAGGGCGGTCAGGAAGGTCCCCGAGCCGCCGTGGTTGACGATCGCCGAGCAGGTCGGCAGCAGTGCGTTGAGCGGCACGAAGTCCACGACGCGCACGTTGTCCGGGACCGACGGCGAGTCGCCGAGCTGTCCCGCGTCGAGAGTCGCCACGATGTCGACATCCAGGTCCGCGACCCCGTCCAGCAGCTCACGCACCGACACCTGGTCGCCGCCGAGGAGATCGCGAGCCGAGACGCCGAGACTGACGCACACGCGGGGCCGTGTAGGAGACGACTCCCGCCAGAGCCAGGAAGGGACCGTCGCCGGCCCGTTATAGGGCACGTAGCGCATCGGGAGGTAGTGCAGATCGACTGGCAACCGCAGCGCCGCGGGCAGCGGATCGATCGTCCACTGCCCCACCACTGCCTGTTCGTCGAACCGGCACCCGTACACGTCCAGGAGCGGTGTCAGCCACTCGGCGACCGGGTCCTCTCGGCGGCCGGGCGGTCGGGACGCGAGTATGGCGCGATACCGCTGCCGGGCCAGCCCCAGCATGTCCATGCCGAACATCAGCCGCGCGTGGGCCGCACCCGTGGCCATCGCGGCGACCGGGCCGGCGAACGTCATGGTGTCCCACACGATGAGGTCGGGCTTCCAGTCCCGGGCGAAGTCCACCAGATCCCCGATCGCCCGTTCGCTCGACAGAGCCGGATAGACGCACATGCTCAGGACCGTGAAGGCAGTGTGCAAGTAGTCGTAGGTCGTCCGCTCCGGCTGAGAGCAGCTCAGATCCGTCAGGGCCACGAAGTCCAACGCCGGACCGCCGCTCGGCTCGGCGATCATGCCCTTGTCCCCGATCTGCTCACTCAGCCGGAGATCCGCACCGATCTCGACGGCCGCCAGCCCCGCCCCGGTGATCTCTTCGATCAGGTCCGGCTGGCTGGCCACCACGACGTCGTGCCCGGCCGCCCGCATCGCCCAGGCAAGCGGCACAAGATGCTGCATGTGCGCTGCGGCGGCGAATGTCGCGAAGACCACTCGAATCCTAGACAATGTGGACCTTCGGCACGTAAAGGATCCACTGCCCGCCGTTCTTCCGGAACAGCGACTCCTTGGCGATGATCTCCTCGGCGTGGTTCCAGGCGAAGAGCAGGGCGTAGTCGGGATAGGGATTGTCGAACCTCTCGCGGGGCCGCACCGGGATATGCGTCCCCGGAGCGAGACGGCCCTGCTTGTTGGGGGTGATGTCCGAGATGAACGCGAGCAGGTCACTCCCGATCCCGCAGTAGTTGGTCACCGTGGCGCTCTTGGCCGTCGCGCCGTACCCGACGACGGTCCGCCCCTCGTCCCGCAGTCGCCGCAGCAGCTCGACGAGTTCGTCGCGGGAACGCTGGACGGCGGCGAAGAACCCGCGGAGGGTCTCCGCACGCGTCAGGCCGCGCTCCTGTTCCTCGGCGAGCAGCGCCGCCACCCCTGCGGAAGCTGAACGGCGGCCTTTGCGGGCGATCGTGTACCGGACCTCCCCCCCGTGCACGGCCAGGCGCTCCACGTCGACCAGTTCGAAGCCGAACCGGTCGGCCATCGCGGCGACCGAGGTCACGGAGAAGTAGTAGAAGTGCTCGTCGTAGATCTGGTCGTAGGCGGTCTTGGCGACGATGTCGGCAAGGTAGGGGTCCTCGAAGACGAAGACGCCGTCGGGCGCGAGCAGGGCCTCCACGCCGCGAAAGATCGAGTCGAGGTACGGAATGTGGCACACGGTGTTCGCCGCGTAGATCACGTGGGCCGGTCCGTCCGCCGCACGGATCTCCGTCGCCGTCGACTCCTGGAAGAACTCGGTGCTGATACGGACTCCGTGACGGCGGGCGATGTCGGCGACGCTCTCGGAGGGTTCCACGCCGAGATGGCGCACGCCGGCCTCCGCGATGGAGCGGAGCATGATCCCGTCGTTGCAGCCGAGCTCGACGAGAAAGGCGTCCGGATCCGTCAGCTCGGTGTCCAGGAAGTGCTGCGCGGTTCGTTCGAAGTGCTTGCGCATCACCGACGAGCCCGACGAGAGGTACGGGTAGTGGCCGTTGAACATCAGGTGCCTCGGCACCTCCTCGACGAGTTGCACCATGGAGCACACGGCGCAGACGCCCACGGCGAGCCGGAAGAAGTACTCGTCGCCGACGTAGTCCGGGTCGAGGAACCCGCTGGACAACGGCTGCATGCCGAAATCGCCGAACTCCCGTAGATCGCCACCGCAGATGCGACAACGTCCCATGTCAACCTCACCATTCGTATCGTTCACGGCGGCTCTCAGAGCCCTCCCGGCCATTCCCCGTCCCTGACGAGCGCGCGCGCCAGGTTCTGGTAGAAGGCCACGACGCCCGGTTCCTTCGTGCTCAGGTGTCCACGTCCGGCGAACCGCGAGCCCACGGAGCGCTGGACCGCCTCCAGGCCGCGACGGTCCTCGCCGTTGATGACCGCCGCGTACGCCTCGGTCTGTTGCCGCACCTCGGCGAGGTCGGCCCCCTCCACGGACGCCGCGGGCACGAGCATGCCGCCGCGGACCTGGGTACGGTCGATCGACTGCGGGAGGAAGCTGAGCCACACGAGCATCTCGCCGGAGGCGGCGAGGCTGCCCGTCGGGAACACGAAGAACCCGTAGAGATGTGCCTTCTCACGCTCGGTGAGCGGGAGGATCTCGGCGGGCTGGGGTTCCGTGAACGGCACGAGGAAGCGCAGCGCCCAAGGCGAGTCGACGCGCAGCTCCATGTCGGCGCTGCCAGGCGTGGACGGATTGAGGGTCTCCGGATGGAAGCCCATGACGTGGTAGTTCTCGTGGGCGTTCTCAACGGCGACCTTCCAGTTGCAGTGCCAGTCCTCAACCCACGAGGCGATCTGCGTCATGTCGTCGAGCCGGTAGTTGGCGAGTTCCTCGTCCACCCCCAGGAGGTGGGGCCGGAGCGCCGAAGCCGTGCGGTCCAGGTTGACGTAGACGAAGCCGTGCCACTCCTCCACCGCGAACGCGGGGAGCCGGCACTTCGCGGGGTCGAACTCCTTGTTCCGGCGCATGTGGGTGGCCCCGATCAGCCGCCCGTCGAGGCCGTAGCGCCACAGGTGCTGGGGGCAGGTGAAGGAGTCGACGTGCCCGGACCCGCTCTCCACCACCGGCATCATGCGGTGCCGGCAGATCGGGGACATCGCGTGCAGCTCGCCGTCGTTCGCCCGGGTGACCGCGACGGGTTCGCCGACGACCGTCGTCGCGACGTAGTCGCCCGGCTCGGCCAGCTCGTCGGTGTGGCAGATCAGCAACCAGGACCGGGAGAACACGCGGGCGCGTTCGAGGTCGAACAGCTCGGGGGAGCTGAAGGCGCGCGGCGGCAGGCTGATCGCAGGCGGTTCCTCCCCCAGGTATTTCGTCAGCTGCCCGATCAGTTCGGCGGTCTCACCCGTCTCCAGGCTCATCGTGCGGTCCCATCCTGTCCGGCGGCGCGTACACCGCTTCCGAGCGTCCGGCCGCCGACTCGAGAACGCGCCGAGGCGCGGTGGAACGCGCTGTGGCCGGGCGTCGATGGGCTTGCGAGTGCCGGGGGCGAACCTGTCGCCCATGGGTGAAGGCGACGGCGAACGGCCGGCCGGGACGGAACGGCCGATGGAGACCCTGGCCCGGCTCGCGGATCTGGTGACGCCGATGAGCCTGCGGGTCGCGGCCACCCTGGGCCTGATCGACCGCATGCTGGACGGCCCCGGCACAGCGGAACGCCTGGCGGGCCTCACGGGCGTCGACATCGACGCGCTGACCCGGCTGCTGCGGCATCTGGCGGCCGTCGGCGTGGTCGAGGAGAGGGACGGGCGGTTCGTCCCGACCGCGGTGGGCATGCTCCTGTCCGACGATCATCCAGCCCGGCAACGCGCCTGGCTTGATCTCCAGGGGGCGGTCGGCCGCGCCGATCTCGCCTTTCTCCGGCTGCTCGACTCGGTGCGAACTGGCCGGCCCGCGTACGAGACGACGTACGGCCGGCCGTTCTGGGCGGACCTCTCGGCCGTCCCGTCTCTCGGGGAGTCCTTCGACGAGCTGATGGCCACGGACGAGGAGGCGGCCACCGCCGCCCTCGTCGCCGCCTATGACTGGTCCGCCGTACGCCACATGCTCGACATGGGGGGCGCGCCCGGCGCGATGCTGAAGGCCGTCATGCGCGCGGCCCCCCGAGCGCGCGGGACGCTGCTGGACCTGCCGGGCCCTGCGGAACGGGCCCGAAAGAACCTCGCGTCCGCCGGCCTGGCCGACCGCGTCGACGTCCTGGCCGGCGACTTCTTCGCCGCGCCGCCGGTCACCGCGGACCTCGTGCTGCTCTCGTTCGTCCTGCTCAACTGGGACGACGGAGACGCCGCGCGGATCCTGCTCAACTGTCGGCAGGCGCTCGAACCGGGAGGCCGGATCCTCCTGGTCGAACGCGCCGACACCGGCGCGACCAGCGCGGCCTCGCAGGTGTACCGAAGCGTGCTCGATATGCGCATGCTCGTGTTCCTCGGCGGCCGGGTGCGCGACATCAGGGAGTGGACGGGCCTGGCGGACGCGGCCGGGCTGGAGATCCGGTCGGTGGTCTCTCCGATCTCCTCGCCGGTCACACCGTTCGACTCCTGCCTCATCGAAATGGCGCCCCTGGACACGGGCGCCGACGGGCCGACGACAAGGAAGTGACATGGCTGAGCGCTACGCATCGGTAGGGGATGTACGGCTGTGGAGCGACGATGCCGGCGACCCGGCGGACCCGCCGGTGCTGCTCATCGCCGGGGGCAACCTGTGCTCCCGGAGCTGGCCGGGGCCGTTCGTCGAGCGGCTGGCACGCGGCGGGCTGCACGTCATCCGCTATGACCATCGGGACACCGGGCGCTCCACCACCCGCGACATCGCCACGCATCCTTATACGTACGCCGAGTTGTCCACCGATCCGCTGGCCGTGCTGGACGCGTGGGGAATCTCCGGCGCCCACGTCGTCACCATGTCGATGGGGACGACGATCGGCCAGCTGATCGCCTTGAACAATCCCGAGCGCCTGCTCAGCCTCACCCTGATGCTGGGCGGGGCGCTCGACGTGGACTTCGAGGGCAACATCGAGCGGGCGTTCAACGGAGAGCCGGCGGCGGGTGAACTCCCCCTGCCGAAGCGGCCCATGCTCGACGTCCTCGAACTCATGTCCACCCCGGTGGACGGCGACGAGGCGGAGTTGGAGCGGCGGGTCGAGAAGTGGCGGATCCTGTCCGGCGGCGAGGTCCCCTTCGACACGGCGGAGTTCATGCGCTGGGAACGCGAGGCGATGGAACACTCCGGCCGGGCGGCGGAGTCCACGGCGCATCACGCCGTTCCCCCTCCGCCGCGGGAGCGCGCCGGCGAACTGGCCGGCGTGCGGGTACCGACGCTGGTCGTCCAGGCGCTGAACGACCCCATCGCGCCGCCGCCGCATGGCCGGCATATGGCGGACCTCGTCCCCGGCGCCCGGCTGGTGGAGATCCCCGGGATGGGACACGCGCTGCCCAGCGCCGTTCACGAGCCGCTCGCCGACCAGATCATCACTCACGTCAGGAGATCGGCACAGAGCCGGGAACACACGATGTCCCCGGCGGAGAACAAACGGCGCGCGCTGGACATGGTCGCCGCGTGGAATCGCGGCGACGTCGACGGGGTCATCGCGTACTGGGCCCCCGGCGCCGTGCACTACAACGAGGACGGCAGCCGCATGGACGGCGATGAGCTGGCCAAGATCATGCGCGGTTCCCTGGAGGCGTTCCCGGACCTGCGGCTCGACGCCAAGAGCGTGGTCGCCGAGGGTGACCGCGTCATGCTGCGCATCTCGGTCACGGCCACGCACAAGGGCGAGTTCATGGGTGTTCCGCCCACGGGCCGCCGGGTCACCTGGCATTACCTGGAGGAGCTGCGGTTCGACGATCGGGGCCGGGTGGTCGAGCACTGGGACGTGTTCAACTTCTCCCCCCTGTACCGGGAGCTCGGCCACGTCCCGGCCGGGCTGTGAGGGGAGGGCACATGACCATCCTGGTGACCGGTGCGACCGGAAACGTCGGGCGGCATGTCGTGGCGGGGCTCCTCGCGGCGGGCGCTCCCGTCCGGGCCCTGACCCGCGACCGGGCCGCCGCCAAGATTCCGTCCGCGGCCGAGGTCGTGGAGGGCGATCTCGACCGGCCGAGCACACTGACCGAGGCCCTCACGGGCGCCGAGCGGATGTACCTGTTCCCCGCCCCGGACACCGCCCGCGAGATCGTGGCGATGGCGAAGGCGGCGGGCGTCCATCGGATCGTGGTGTTGTCATCGGATTCCGTGACGGACGGGGACGACCCGGATTTCCACGCTCCTGTGGAGGCGGCGGTGGAGGAGTCGGGCCTGGAGTGGACCCATGTCCGGCCGGGCGAATTCGCGGTCAACAAGATCGACTTCTGGGGACGCTCGATCCGGGCCGAGGGCCTCGCGCGGGTGGCGTATCCCGACGCGCGGGGCGCGCCGGCGCACGAGGCGGACGTGGCCGCGGTGGCGGTCGCGGCCCTGCTGGAGGACGGTCACGCGGGCCGCGCCTACGGCGTCAGCGGCCCGGAGCTCCTCACTCAGCGCGAGCAGGTGCGGGCCATCGGCCAGGGCATCGGGCGGGAGATCGAATGCGTGGAGGTCTCTCGGGAACAGGCCCGAAAAGACCTGGTGGGCCAGGGCGTGCCGGGATTCGCGGCCGATCACATGCTGGGTTTCCTGGCCCGTTGGATGGACCGGCCGCCGCGCGTCCATCCGACGGTCACGGAGGTCACCGGAAGGCCCGCCCGCGGCCTGGCCGAGTGGGCCACCGACCACGCCCCGGACTTCCGATGACGGCCGTCGCCGACCACCGGCTGGGCCGCCGGCTGCACATCGTGAAGGGGCTGCACGCGCTGCACGGCACGCGCGGCGACCCCTACGCGCTCCTGCTCAGCCGACCCGGTGGACACCTCCGGCTGTACGAGGACCTGCTGTCCGGCGACCCGGTGCGGCGCAGCGCGACGGGCGCGTGGGTGGCGGCCCGGCACGCCACGGTCACACGCCTCGCGGAGCATCCGGATCTCGTGCCCGTGTCCGGCCTGCCGCTCGCCTGCGGGGCGCCTCCGCCCTCCTGGGAAACGGGGCCCCCTTGGCTGGGGTCGCCCGGGACGCCGCCGCCGGAGGGTGACCCGGCTCTCCTCGCGGAGAGCGCCGCGCGGGCCTGCCACCGGCTTCTGGACTCCGCCTCCGCCGGCTTCGACATGGCCGATCTGGCCGACCGGCTCGCAGTCGAGGTGTATGCGGAGACGCTCGCCCCTCCTGACGCCACGACCGGCGGACTCGTCCGCCTCTGCGCCGCGGCGGCGGCGAGCCTGGACAGCGCGCTCTCCCCCCAACCGTTTCGGGCCACCGCCGCGATGTTCAGCGCCTTGGACGAGCTGCGCGGCATGGGCGCGGACCCGATGTACTCGGTGGCCTGGGTCCGCCTCACCGCCGACCTGATCTCGCACGCCGTTCTGGCGCTGCTGGATCATCGGGACGAATGGCTCGGGCTCTGCGCCGACCCCGGACGCGCCGGCGCCGTCACCGACGAGGTGCTCCGGTTCGATCCGCCCGTGCACGCCCGCGAGATGATCGCGCTGCGGGACCTCCAGACGGACGGCGCCGCGATCGCCGCGGGCGACCGGGTCGTGCTCCTGGCCGGCGCGGCCAATCGCGATCCCGATGTCTTCCCGTCCCCGGCCCGGTTCATCCCCGGGGCCCCGGGGCCCCGCGATCCGCTGCCGATCGGTCCGCCGTACGGCCCGCTCCTCCCAGGCGTCCGGGCATCGGCCGAGGTCGTCCTGCGGGTGCTCGCCGACCGGCTGCCCGACCTGAACCGTGCCGGATCCGCCCGGCGGTGGAACAACGCGCCGGTGACCCGGCGTCTGTCGTTCCTGCCCGTGAGAACCGGCCAAGGGAGTACGCCGTGAAGGTACTGTTCGCCAGCTTCGCCGGGATCACCCACTTCCTGCCGATGGTCCCCATGGCGTGGGCGCTGCGCACGGCCGGCCATGATGTGCTGGTCGCGAGCCAGCCCGATCTCACGGAGACCATCGTCGAGGCCGGGCTCACCGCCGCACCGGTGGGCCGCGCCGACTGGATGAACGATGACCCCTGGGCGGAGGACCTGCTCGGCGACATCCTGTGGCCGGGGGCCGGCTACGTCCAGGCGTTCGACTTCCCCGGGCATGAGCCGGAGCGATGGACCTGGGAGAGCCTCCTCACCCTGGAAAGAATCATGGTGCCCGCGCTGTACGCCTCCATGAACAACGACGCCATGATGGAAGACCTGATCGACCTCGCCCGCTCCTGGCGTCCCGACCTGGTGCTCTGGGAGACCTATACGTTCTCGGGCGCCGTGGCCGCCCGCGTCGCCGGGGCGGCGCACGCTCGGATGATCCTCGGCCCCAACGTCGCGCTTCGCGTCCGCCGGGCGTTCCTGCGGGAGCTGGCGGCCCAGCCGCCGGACCGCCGGGAGGACCCGACAAGGGAATGGCTCGGCTGGACGCTGGAGAGGTTCGGCCGGCACTTCGACGAGGAGATCGTCACCGGGCAGTGGACGATCGACGCCACGCCTCCGAGCATGCGCCTGGACACGGGAGTCCATACCCTCGGCACGCGCTTCGTGCCGCACACACCGGGCACCGTGCCGCATTGGCTGCGCGAACCCGCCGACCGGCCCCGGGTGTGTTTCACCATGGGACTCACCGAGCTGTCCAGGGTGCTCGGCGACTCCTTGGGTGACTGCTTGCGCGCGCTGGCGGCCGTTGACGGGGAAGTCATCATGACGCTGGCCGAAGAGGACCTCGCGGGCGTGCCCGAGGTCCCGGCGAACGTGCGCCTCGTAGGGTTCGTCCCCCTGCACGAGGTACTGCCCACATGCTCGGCCGTGGTGCACGGGGCCGGCGCCGCCACTCGTGCGGCGGCGCAGATCCACGGCGTCCCGCAGATCAGCATCGGCTCCGGCTGGGACACCGTCGTCGAGGCCGAACGGCTCGAGGAGCTCGGCGCCGGCGTCTGCCTCCCGCTGGAACGGCTGACCGAGGAGACCTTGCGGGAAAGCCTGCTCCGCGTGCTGAACGACCCCGCGTTCACCAAGGCCGCGGGGGAACTGCGCCAAGAGGTCATGTCCCTGCCGACCCCTAACGAGACGATCCCGGCCATCGAGCGGCTCGCCGCCGAGCGCCGATCGACGGCCTGAGCCGGAGATCCCGGGGAGCGACCGTGTACGAAGCCGATCTCGCAGAGAACTACGACCTGATCTACGCCAGCCGGGGAAAGGACTACGCCAGCGAATCCGCGACAGTGACCAAACTGATCCGCGACCGGAACCCGCGGGCCGCCGACGTGCTCGACGTCGCCTGCGGCACGGGGTCCCACCTGCGCCATCTCCGCCGGATCTTCGACCGGGTGGAGGGGCTGGAGAAGTCGAAGGACATGATCAGGGTGGCGGGCGGCAGGATCCCGGGGGTCCGGGTCCACGAGGGAGACATGCGTGACTTCCGGCTCGGCCGGAGATACGACGCGATCACCTGCCTGTTCAGCTCCATCGGCTACCTGCCGACGGCCGCCGACCTGAACCGGACGCTGCGGGCCATGGCCCGGCACCTGCGCCCCGGAGGGGTGATAGTGATCGAGCCGTGGGTGTTCCCGGAGAGCTTCATCCAGGGATACGTCGCGGGGGACATCGCCAGATCGGGCGACAGGACGGTTCTTCGAGTGTCCCACTCGCCGCGGCACGGCGATCGGGTCCCCATGGACGTGCACTATCTCGTCGCGGATCCGGAGTACGGGATCCGGCACTTCACCGACACCCACGAGCTCACGCTCTTCCCACGGGAAGCCTACGAGGCGGCGTTCACCGAGGCGGGGTGCGACGTGGAATACGTCCGGGCCAGCCCGTTCACCCTCGGGCTGTTCGTGGGGGCCCGGCCGCCCGCCACGCGTCCCGCAACGAATCGGCCAGGCTGATCCGGGGCCGCCATCCCAGCGCGTACGCGGCCGGACCCGGGTCTACGCGCGTCCAGTCACCGCCCAGAGCGGTCACCCGATCCCGCCTCATCCGCAGCCGGCCGGAGAGCCCGGCGGCCTCGGCGGACATCCGGACCAGCTCCGGGATGGGCACCGCCTCGCCGCGGCCGATGTTGAACGCCGTTCCCGTGCCGCCCACATCCGCCGCCCGCAGCAGCGCCTCCGCGGCATCGCGGACGTCCACGTAGTCGCGTTGGGCGTCGGCGACCCGGACCGTGAGGTCGCTTCCCGTCGCCCTTGCCCGCCGGAGCGACTCCAGCAGCCATCCTGGAAAGCTGGCCGACGAGGGATGCGGCCCGCAAAGATTGGCGAGCCGGACCACGATTCCGTCCACCGCCCCTGAGCCGGCCGCGTCGAGCACCGCCCGCGATCCGGCCAGGCGGGTGCGTGCGTACGCGTCGCGGGGGGCCGGGACGGTCGCGTCCCCGATGTCGCTCCCCGGGGGAAGCGGGCCGTACTCCAGCACCGTCCCCACGTGGATCAGGCGTACCGGCCACGGCAGCGCGGCCGCCGCCGCCACCAGCGACTCCGCCAGGCGGACGTTCGAGGCGTGCAGGGTCTCGTCGTCGTGCCGCCAGCCATCGCGGGCGTTCGCCGCGTCCACGGCGTTGACGACGAGCCTGATGCGATGGGACCGCAGCAGGTCCGCCAGCTCCTCCGGGGTGGCCGCCGCCGCGTCCATCGGGTGGAAGGCGCACCCGGTCAGATGGGCGGCGGGCGCGCGGGCCACCGCCAGCACCGGCCGGCCCTTCCGCACGAGGGAGGAGCACACGTGACGGCCCAGCCAGCCGCTGCCGCCGAGTACCGCGGCGCCCTTGAGGTCCCGCATGCGGCAACGGTAGGGAGCGTTGCTCGCGCTTCCCTGGAACCCCCGCGCGACAGCGCGATTCCAGCGATCCTCCAGCGCTCCGGCACATGATCGCTAGCGGCGAAGGGAGCCGTAATTGTACGGGGACACGATCGCCGAGATCTACGAGCTGATCCACGAGGTCCGGGGCAAGGACTACCGCCGGGAGGCCGAGGATGTCGCCCGGCACGCGCGCGCCCGTTCGCCGGGGGCCCGTTCGCTGCTCGACGTGGCCTGCGGGACGGGCGGGCACCTGCGTGCCTTCGCCCAGATCTTCGATCACGTCGAGGGCCTGGAGCTGTCCGGCCCCATGGTGCGGGCCGCGCGAACGCGGCTACCGGGGATCACCGTGCACCGGGGAGACATGCGCGAGCTCGGTCTCGGACGCACGTTCGACGTGATCACCTGCATGTTCGGCTCGATCGGCTACCTGACCACCGTGGCCGAGCTCACCGCCGTCCTGCGGCGCTTCGGCCGCCATCTGAACCCCGGCGGCGTGGCGGCGGTCGACCCGTGGTGGTTCCCCGAGCGGTTCGCCGACGGCCACATCTCGGCCGACATCGTGACCGTCCCCGGCCGGACCGTAGGACGGGTCTCCCACTCGACGTTGGAGGGCGGAGCCTCCCGCATGAACGTGCACTACATCGTCGCCGACGCGGAGGAAGGCGCACGCCACCTCGCCGAGACGCATCTGATCACGTTGTTCACCCGGCGCGAGTACGAGGAGTCGTTCGCCGCCGCGGGTTTCGAGGTGGACTTCGTCGAGGGGCTCAACGACGGCCGCGGCCTTTTCGTCGGCGCGTTCGCAGCCGCTTCCGCCTAAGGAAAAGGAGAGAACAGGAAGATGGAGTTCAGCGAGGACACGGTGCGCCGCTACCGGGCCGATGGCTTCGTGCGCGTTCCGGGCGTGCTGACCGCGGACGAGGTGACGGCCTTCCGCGAGGCATCGGAGGAACTGCTCGCGGAGGAAGCGGAGATCTGGGCGGGCGGCGAGCAGGGCGAGCACGTCGAGGTCGTCTACGTGACCCAGGCATGGCGGAAGCACCGCGCGCTGCGCCGGCTGGCCATGCACCCCCGGATCCACGCGATCGCGGCCCGGCTGGCCCGGCTGCCGCTGCGCCTCTACACCAGCGAGGTGCTGGTCAAGGAGCCGAAGAGGTCGACGCCGACCCTCGTGCACGACGACGAGACCGGCCTCCCCCTCGACGGCCTGTCCGAGACGCTCAGCGCGTGGGTGGCCCTCGGCGACGTGCCCGTGGAGCGCGGATGCCTCAGCTACGTCCCCGGATCGCACCTTCGCGAGGAGTCCGCCTGCCAGCGGCACATGAACAGCTTCGAAGAGTTCGCCGACATCGACGCCATCTGGCCGGAGTTCCCGTGGCGGTCGCGGGTCACGGTACCGCTACGCGCGGGCGACGTGGCCTTCCACCACTGCCGTACGGTCCACATGGCCGGGGCGAACGAGACGGCGGAGCGCCGCGTCGGGCACGGGGTCATCTTCGTGGACGCGGGCGCCGCGTATCGTCCGGGTGTGCAGGACCAGCACCTCGCGCACATGCGGCCCGGAGAGCTCCTCGCAGGGGACGAGGTGCTTTTCCCGCCGGTCGTCGCCGGCTCGGCCTTCGACCGGACGGACGGCTCAGCGGCCCACCGGCTCACTCATCCAGTCCCAGCGCCCAGGCACTGAGGCGGTCCACGGCGTCGGCGTATGTGAAGGGTTGCATGAACCACCCGGCCCGGACGTCCCGATAGCGGCGGGCGAGCGGGTGCCCGGACACGAAGGACGCGCCGCCGGTCAGCGTCATGCAGTCCTCCACGATCGCCGCGGCGCACCGGTTGACCACCAGCTTGGCCTGCTGGAAAGGCACCATCATCCGCCGGCCGCGCTCGCCAGGATCGTCGAAGTCGCGATGCGCGTACCGGTCAGTGTTGATCAACGCGACGCCGAGCGCGGTCCGCAGGGAGTAGAGCTTGACGTCGATCTCCGCCGTCAGGGTGCGGACCGCCGCGGCCGGGGTCCCGCCCCGTCCGGATACTCCGGCCACGGCGATGTCCCGGGCGGACTGCGCGATGCCCGCGTAGACACCGAGCAGGCCGATCGAGCTGGCCGTCTGGCCCGCCAGCGCCGCGTCGTCCCGCCCCCCGACCGGTCCCCGCAGGAACACGTCGGTGTCCGGGATCCGGCACCGGTCGAACCTGATCTCCGTGCTGGCCGAGGCCCGCATGCCGAGGCCGTCCCAGTCCTCCGCGACGGTCAGCCCCTCGGTCCGCGCCGGGAGGAAGACCGAGGCCGCCCGTGGCGTCCCCGAACCGGGCCGGGTGCGGGCCGAGACGACGAAATGCGAGGCCACCGGAGCCATGCTGACCAGGATCTTCCGACCGGACAGCAGCCACCCCTCGGAGGCCGGGACGAGCTCGGTCGGCGGACCGGCATCCTTCAGCGCCCCACTGATCAACGTTTCCCCGGAGGCCATCAACCGCAGGATCCGCTCCGCCAGGGCGCGCCCGGCGTCGGTGGAGTGCTCCAGCTCGTACGACATCGTGAGTCCGCGGCACAGCTGCATGTGCAGCGAGAGCGCCAGCGACGCGTCCACCTCCGCGAGCCGCATGACGGCCAGGCAGACGTCATGCACGCTGGACACCCCCAGGCCGCCCAGCTCGGCGGGCACGGTGGCGCCGAGCACGCCGTCGGCCGCGAGTTCCTTGACGACGCCGACCGGGAACGTGCCCTCCCGATCGTGCTCCTCGGCCGCCGCGGCGACGCGCGGCGCGTGCCGGGCGAGGATCTCCAACAGGAGACCGCCCTCGGGTGTGGTGGGCTCAGTAAGGTCGGACATTTTTTCCCTCCTGCACGGCGGACGCCTCCAGGCATCGGTCGATGACCGTCCGGAAGTAGCCGGTGGGCCGGCGGGCCTCCGGAATCAGGCCGCTGAGTTTCGCCACGCTGGGACAGTGGGACACGGTGGCGTCGGTGAACCGGCGGTCGGCGCGGATACCCAGGCGCAGCTCGATGTGGTCCACGACATCCGTGATCAGGGCGCAGTCACCCGAGGCCACGTTGATCACTTCGTCGGTGACCCCGGTGGCGAGCAGCCGGTCGAAAACGGCCACGAAGTCGGCGACGTGGATCATGTCGCGGCGGGCCCCGCGCTGCACGCGCACCTCGCCGTCGCGAAGCTGTCTGGTCAGTACGGAGAGCAGGCGGTAGCTCGGTTCGTCCGGTCCGGGCACGTATCCGAGACGCAGGATCAGATGGCGTGCCCCGGATTGGCGGACCATCTCCTCCAGCCCCAGCTTGTGGCTCCCGTAGCGGAGGGCCGGCACGACAGGGTCGCTCTCCAGGCCGCGGCAGCCGGGCGTGCCGTACATGCTGACCGTGGAGAAGAAGACCATGAGCCGGCCCCGGGCGCGGCACCGCCGGAGCGTCTCCGCCACGAGTTCGGCCTCCCGCCGATGCTCGGAGTCCGGGAGGGGGTGCCGCGGCACCCCGGCCGCCAGCACGGTCACGCCGGCGTGCCGGCCGCCGATGGGCCTCAGGTGACGGGCCAGGAACCCGTTACCGATGATCTCCATCAGCGCGGCGGGCGGACGGAGAGCCGGTGCCGGAAGACGTTCCGCGGATCCCAGCGCGCCTTGACCCGCTGAAGCCTCGGGTAGTTGTCGCCGTAGTACAGCGCGTGCCACGGCACACCGGAGGTGTTCCACTCCGGATCGGCCACGTCGGCGTCCGGATAGTTGATGTAGCAGCCGTCGTTGGCCTTCCCCGCGACCGGAACCCCGCCGGTCTCGGCGTAGACGTCCCGGTAGAACCGGCGGATCCATGCCAGTTCCCCCTCATTCCCGGGATCCTCCCAGGTCAGGTCGTAGACGACACTGAAGATCGAGTTCCGGTGGGGGAAGGCGGTGTCCGCCGGTCCGGCAGCGTTGACCTGGCCGCCGAGAGCGGTCAGGTAGACGGAGGCCCCCCAACGTTCGTCGCCGTCGTTGAGGTATTTGTGGACGGTCGCGATCTGCCCGTCGGTCCATCGCGCGCGCAGGAACGCAGCCTTGCTCTTGAACGCGTGACCGCCGAGGTAGCTCTCCGTGGAGAGCACGTTGGTCAGCCAAGGCAGTTCGTCCTTCTCCGTCGTCGGCGAGGCGCCGACCCCCCGCGTGACCTCGTCGACGTACTCGCGCATGAGCCGGTCGGCGTTCTCCCCGTCGGCGTGGACGAAAAGCTGGAACTGACCGGTGGCGCGGTGTGTCAGGAGTAGTGAGCTTCCCAGGTCCACCTGCGGCTTGCCTGATGCCTCGTCGCGTTCATGCCACTCGGCGTGGTTGCGGAGCAGCCGTGTGAAGGCGCGCTCGTCCACGTCGTCCCAGCGCCAGGTGACGGTGGTGGCGGGCACCGTCCTCGGCGGCCTGGGCAGCAGGGCGTCGCCGTCGGCGGATGGGGAGCGCAGGAGATACCGGACCACGATCCCGAAGTTGCCTCCCCCACCGCCCGCGTGGGCCCACCACAGGTCGCGGTCGGGGTCGCGCGGGTCACGGGTGGCCAGCACACGGCGGACCCGCCCCGACTTCTCGACCACCACCACCTCAACGCCGTACAGATGGTCGATGACGAGCCCGTGCTTGCGCGAAAGCGCGCCGTATCCCCCGCCGAGAATGTGCCCCCCGACGCCGACGCTGGGACATCCACCCCCCGGAACCGTCACCCCCCACCCCAGGTACAGCGACCTGTAGAGGTGCCCGAGCGTCGCCCCGGCCTCGACGGCGTAGGCACGGTGCAGGCTGTCGAAGTACACCGCGTGCATTTGGGACACGTCGACGATGATCTGGACGTCCGGGTCATGGACGAAGTCCTCGAAACAGTGCCCGCCGCTGCGGACGGCGATACGCTTGCCCGCTCGTACGGCCTCTTCTACGACCGCGACGATCTGGTCCGCGGTGTAGACGACGCGGACCGACTCCGGCCGGGCGGTGTGCCGGCCGTTGTAGACGCGCGTCAGATCGGCGTAGCGCGCGTCATCTCTCGCGACCGTCACGGCGCCGGGCGGCGGCGGGCATCCCCCGCCCGGCGGCTGGGGCGGCGCGCTCTCCGCCCCTGCCGCCGTTCCGGGCGCCATGATCCCCCCGGCCGCGGCGGCCGCCGTCCCCAGGAGGAGCCCGCGCCTGCTCAATCCGCCATTCGTCGCACTTCGTCCTGACACGGGCTCAGCGTAGGAAGCGGGTCCACGAGTTCCCTTGAGTCCCGCTCGACGCCTTGGCCCACCGCGATCCATCCGCCGTGGACCCGGGTACGAGCCGACGCGCGCACGCTGCCGATCATGACTGGAGGACTGGACAGCGGCGCCTACAAGGCCACGGTCGCCGAGACCTTCGACCGCGCGGCCGCACGATACGACCGGATGGGGGTGGAGTTCTTCACCCCGATGGGCCGGAGACTGATCGAGCTCGCGGATCCCCGGCCCGGCGAACGGGTCCTCGACGTCGGCTGCGGCCGCGGCGCGGCGCTCTTCCCCGCCGCCGAGCGAGTCGGGGACGCGGGCCGGGTGCTGGGGATCGACATCGCGCCCGCGATGATCGAGGAGGCCCGGCGGGAGGCGGCGCGCCAGGGCCGCACGACCGTGACCTTCCAGGTCATGGACGGCGAACGCCCGGAGCTTCCACAGGGAGCCTTCGACCTCATCACCGGCAGCTACAGCGTGATCTTCCTTCCGGAGGCGCCTGCGGCCCTGGCCCGCTACGCGGGACTGCTCGCCGACGGCGGCCGGACCGCCTTCACCAGCCCGGTGTTCACCGCCGGCACCTTCCCGTTCCTGCCGCCCGTCTTCACCCCGCTCATCCCGAGGTCCCTGCTAGAGAGGCTGCCCCCGGACTGGCGCCCGGACGCGCTGCGGCGCCGCTTCAACTCCTGGCTGGAGGATCCCGACGATCTGAGCCGCGTCATGGAGCGCGCCGGCTACCAGGACGTCGTGGTGATCGACGAGTCGGTCCAGCTGACCGCGAACTCCGGCGAGGAATGGGTGGACTGGTCCCACACTCAGGGCATGCGCCTACTGTGGACCCACCTCGATGACACCGACGCCCGGCGGCTGCGCGAGCGGCTGATCACCGCGCTGGACGAGATGCGGGGCGACGGCCAACTCGTCATCCCGACCCCGGTGCGCTACGTGCGGGCGCGTCGCCGATGACCCCGATACCGGCCAGCGCGGCCCGGGCCTCCCGGAGCGCGCCCCGGTCCGCCTCGGGCGGCCCGGGCCGTGCCGGCAGCAGGGACACCACCGCGCTGTGCCCCGACCGTACGGCCGGGTGCCGGCGTGCGAGCTTGCCGAGCTCCTGCCCAGGGCCGGTCTCCACCAGGACGGCGTCCTCCTCTGCCAGGAGAGCGTCCAGCGCCCGCCAGAACATGACGGCGGCGACCGGCTGGCGGGCCCAGTAGGACGGGTCGCGGACCTCGTCCCATCCCAGCGGCTCGGCCGTGTATCCGGAATACAGCGTGATCTCCGGGGGCCCGGCGGGAGGTGGGATCGATGCGCCCGCGACCGCCTCCGCCAGTGCGGGGCTGTGGAAGGGGCGTGTGGTCGGCACCGGGCGGCTGATGAACCCCGCTTCCTCAAGTGACGACCTGACGGCCTCCAACTCTCCGTCCAGTCCCGCCAGCACGACCTGCCGCGGAGCGTTGACCGCACCGACCGCGACGTCACCTCGCAGATACGGGCCCACCTCCGCGGGGGTGGCGGCCACCGCGAGCATGCCCCCGCTGGGCGCCGCGGCCAGCCGGTGAATCCGGTCGAGCAGCATTCCGGCCGCGTCGCGCAACGAGAACACTCCGGCCAGGACCGCGCCCGCCACCTCGCCGACGCTGTGGCCGAGCAGCGCGCCGGGCCGCACCCCCCAGCTCTCCACCAGCCGGCCCATGGCGTAGTCCACAGCGAACAGCATGGGCTGGGACAGCGTGACGTGATGGATGTCGGCGCCGCCGGACATCCATGCGCGACGCAGCCGCGCACCGTCCGTGCCGAGGGCCGCGAAGGCATCGTCCAAGGCGAGGGTGAAGACCGTTTCCGTGCCGTACAGGCCGAGGGCCATCCGATCGTGCTGGGATCCCTGTCCCGGCAACAGCAGCGCTACTCTTTCCACCGCGGTTCCTCCAGCAGCTCGAAAACGGCGCACGACCAGGTGAATCCGGCGCCCACGCTCACCAACAGGCAGGTGTCCCCCGCCCGCAGGACGCCGTCGCGGACCAGGTGATCGAAACCGGCGATCGGGTCGCCGGCCCCCAGGTGGCCCACCCGGCGGCTCCACGGCCAGGTCGTCCGCTCAGGGTCGAGGCCGAACGGCGAGAAGTACGCGGCCCGTAGCCTGCGGTAACCGAGGTGCGGCAGGGCGATCGCGGTGACGTCGGCAAGCTCGAGCTCCGCCTCCGCCAGGGCCTGCTTCATCACGGACTCCTGCGCGGCGCTCACCCTGGCGATCGTCTGGGAGACGCCGCCCTCGGCCAGGAAGCCCTTCTTGCACGCGTCCAGGTCCACGACGGACCGGTGGGAGAACGGCGCGGCCCCGAAGGGGTCGTTGCCGCGGTGGATCCCCTCCAGCTCCGGGGCCGACACCGTGGCCAGGCTGCGAAGCAGGGCGTATCCCCCCGACCGGGAAAGCACCAGTGCCGTGCCGCCGTCGGCGTAGAAGGTGCCGGGATCGCTGCGCCACCGGTCGAAGCCCGGCGGGCAGAAGCGGTCCCCGGTCGTGATCAGCGCTGCGGTACGAACCGGCGACGCGGTGAGATAGGCGCGGGCCAACTCCATCGCGGCCATCCCGCCGTTGGACACCTGCCGCACCTCCATGGCGGGACACTGGTTGCCGACGGCTTGGTGTTGCACGTAGGACGCGGGCGCCCACAGATCGTGTCCCTGGTAGAAGAAGCTGGCGTGCAGAACCAGGTCGATGTCGGCGCTCCCCGCGCCGGCCCGCGCCAGCGCCTCCCGGCCGGCCCGGACCGCCATCTCCGGGGCCGCAACACCGTCGGAGACCGCGACGGAGAGCATCGCGGTCTCGCGAGCCAGCCGCTCGTCGCAGTGCCCGTCGGCCACGGCCCGTTCGGTCGGGACGCGCGGGGGCAGCCAGCAGCCGGACCCGGCGATGTAGACCGGTGTCATTGGGCGCCTCGCGGTACCGCCGCCTCCATCAGCCGGTTGACGATCGTGACGAACTCGTTGAGCGTCCGGATGTCGGCCATCTCGTCCTCGGGCACGTCGATCCCGAACCTGCGGCTCACGCGGGCGGCCGCCTCCATCAGGGCGAGCGAGTCGTAGCCGAGCGCGTCGACATCCATGTCACCGATGCCGGACTGGTCGGCGACGCTCACCGCGTCGCTCTCCCCCGCGCACTCACGAAGGATCTGAACAAGGTCGGGCAAGGTCAGCTGGCTCATCGTCCATCCTTTCGGCGGCCATGGAGCACCATGGCGCTGTTGAACCCCTTGTCGCCTCGGGCCACCACGAGGGCCGTGGTTCCGGCGAACGGCCGTGGCCCGGCGCACACGAGGTCGATCTCGTGACAGGGAGTGACGTTCGTGGTCGGTGGGATGACGCCGGACTCCATCGCGAGAAGTGCGAGCGAGACGTCGAGCGGGGCGCCTCCCGAATAGAGTCGTCCGAGCATCGTCTTGGGGGCGGTGACCGGCACCCCGTACGGGCCGAACACCTCGATCAGTGCCTCCGCCTCGACGCGATCGGGCACGGGGCTGCCGGCCGCGTCGGCGAACACCACGGACACGTCGGCAGGCGCCGCACCGGCGTCGGCCAGCGCGCTCTCGATCGCCCGGCGCAGGTTGGACGGCCGCCCGGAGGACGGAGGAGGGTCGAAGGTGGCGCCGTACCCGGCGATCTCGCCGTACTCCCGGGCTCCTCTGGCCCGCGCCCGGCCGGCGTCCTCCAGCACCAGGATCGCGCCGCCCTCGCCCGGCACGTGTCCGCACGCGTCACGGTCGAACGGGAGATACGCGCGGCAGGGGTCGTCGACACCGGAGAGCCGCCCGCGGGCGAGATGCGCGGCCATGCCGAACGGGCACAGCGAGGAGTCCATTCCGCCGGTCAGCATCATCGCGCTGCCGGACCGGACGGCGCGCCGGGCGTGGGCGATCGCGTCGATGCCGCCGGCCTGTTCGGCGACGAGCACCCCGGTGGCCCCGCGCAGGTCGTTTCGGATCGAGATCTGGCCGGTGTTGACGGCGTAGAACCAGGCGAACGACATATAGGCGCTGACGTGCCCGGGCCCGTCGCGGAACAGGTTCTGCAGTTCGCGCTGCCCGAACTCGAAGCCACCAGACGAGCCGGCCGTCACAACTCCCCGTTCGAGCGGCGAAGCGCTCGCGGGATCCAGCGCCGCGTCGGCGAGCGCCCAGTCCGCCGCCGCGAGGGCGAACCGCGTCATCCGGTCCGTCTGCGGGATCAGCCGGCTCGGCACCCACTCGGCCGGGTCGAAGTCCCGGACCTCGCCGGCCAGCCGATGGGGGTAGGAACCCGCGTCGAACAAGCCCAGGGGGCGGATCGCGTTCCGCGTCCGGAGCGTGGCCTCCCAGCAGGCCCGTGCCCCGAGCCCGTTGGGTGCGACCACCCCCAATCCCGTGACCACGGCGCCGGTCATGCCGCACTCCCGTCCAGGACCATGGCGCTCTGGAACCCGCCGAACCCACTGCCCACCGTCAGCACGGCCGACAGCGGCCGCTCCCGAGCGGTCAGTGGAACATAGTCGAGGTCCAGCTCGGGGTCGGGTTCGTGAAGATTGGCGGTGGGCGGCACGACACCGTGCTCGATGGCGAGCGCGCAGGCGGCGACCTCGATCGCGCCGATCGCGCCGAGGGAGTGTCCGACCATCGACTTGATCGAGCTGACCGGGACACGGTACGCGTGCTCCCCGAGGCTCTGCTTGAGAGCGGCGGTCTCGTGCCGGTCGTTCTGCTTGGTGGCCGTGCCGTGCGCGTTGACATAGTCGATCGCCGTGGGGTCCAGCCGGGCGGCCGCCAGCGCCGCGGTGATCGCCGCGGCCATCTCCCCGCCGTCGTCGCGCAGGCCCGTCATGTGGTAGGCGTTGCCCCGCGAGGCGAACCCTCGGACCTCGGCATGGACATGGGCGCCGCGGCGGCGCGCGTGGCCGAGCTCCTCCAGGACCAGCACGGCAGCGCCCTCGCCGAGCACGAACCCGCTGCGCGTGCGGTCGAAGGGTCTCGACGCGTGTTCGGGATCGTCGTTGCGCGGTGAGGTCGCCCTGATGGCGTCGAAGCAGGCCACGGTGATCGCCGCGATCGGAGCCTCGGATCCGCCCGTGATCATTACGTCCGCCGAGCCCTCCCGGATCAGGTCGGCGGCGTAGCCGATTGCGTCGATGCCCGAGGTGCATCCGGCGGAGACGACCGAGTTCGGGCCCTCGGCTCCGACGAGCCAGGCGACCTCGGCGCTCATGGAACTCGGCACGAAGTAGTCGTACAGATGCGGGTCGGCCCGGCGGTGGTCCACGACCCAGTCGCGCCCGTCTCCGCTGAGCGTGCGGTACTCCCGTTCCAGACGCTGGGTGCAGCCGACCGCGCTGCCCACGCTCACCCCGGCGCGGTGCGACCAGTCCGGATCGATCCGCAGCTCCGCGTCGCTCATCGCCTCGGTGGCCGCGACCAGGAGGAGCTGGGTGACGCGGTCGAGCCGGGCGGCGTCCGCCTCCGCGATCCCCTCCTGTACGGGGTCGAAGTCGCACTCGGCCGCTATCCGGGAACGAAACGGAGAAGCGTCGAACATGGTGATCGGACGGGTCGCCGAGATCCCCGACGTGATGCGGGCCCAGAACGCCTTCGCGCCCGTCCCCCCCGGCGCGATCACTCCGATACCGGTGATCGCGACACGACGATCGCTCACGGTGTCTCCTGTCGGTCGTTGTGGACATCCCACATGTCCTGGATCGAGGCGCGAAGGTCCCTTCGCGGGCGCCACCCCAGCAGCCGGCGCGCCCGGGAGATGTCGGCCATCGTCCAACCGCCTCCCTTGCTCTCCACCGGGGCGCCGGTCACGTCGACCGCGTCCATCCCCCGGCCGGCCGCCGCCAGCAGCATGCTCACGAGGTCGCGCATGCTCACCGCCTCACCCCGGCCGATGTTGATCGCCTGCCCGGCGACCGGCCGTACCGCGGCGGACAGCACCGCCTCGGCGACATCGCGCACGTCGATGTAGTCACGCCGGGCTTCGGCGATGGTCAGGGCGATCCGCTCGCCGGGCCCGGCCGCCCGCAGTTTCGCCGCCACGCCGCCGAGAAAGCTCGCCGTGGTGGTGTGCGGGCCGCAAACGTTCACGGCGCGGAGCACCACCCCGTCCACCTCGCCCGCCTCGGTGGCCGACAGCACGGCCGCGGACCCCGCCGCCTTGGTGCGCGCGTACGGGGTCCGCGGCCCGGGCTCGGTCTCCTCGTGGATGGCCGTTCCGGCCGGCACCGGACCGTATTCGTGGATGGAGCCGATCTGCACGATCCGCGGCCTCCGGGGCAGCCCGGCCACCGCCGTCAGCAGGTTGCCCACCAGGTGGACGTGCGCGCTGCGCATCTCGTCCTCGGTCGGCACCCAGCCGCCTGTCGCGTTCACCACCACGTCCACGTCGTGCCGGACCAGCAGCCGGGCCAGGTCCTCCGGATCGCCTCCGGCCACGTCCAGGCGCGTCACGCCGGGAACGTGAGCCGCCGCCCTGCGCGCGACCGGCAGCACGGCATAGCCCGCGCGACGGAACACCGCGTGAACCTGCCTTCCGACGCATCCACTCGCGCCGAGAACGGCCACCGTCCGCGGCCGCCCGTCCACCGTGCTCATGGCGTGGCCGCCAGGCGTTCGAGGACGGGCACGATATCCCCGGGCGTGGGCGCGCCGAGCATCTCTCGCCGCAGCCTGGCGGCGCCCGCCGCGAACGACGGTTCCCGGAGCACGCGCAGCAGCATGTCCCGCAGCTCCGCCACCGACGGCTCTCCGGCCTCCCGGCACAGCCCGGCCCCGGCGCGCTCCACGAGCCGCGCCTTCGGCAGGTTGCACCACATCCTGGCCGGCACCATCACCTGTGGGACGCCATGGGCCAGCGCGGTCGCCACCGTTCCGGACCCGCCGTGGTGGACGATCGCGGAACAGGTCGGAAGCAGCAGGTCCAGCGGCACGTAGTCGACGATGCGGACGTTCTCCGGCAGTTTCGCCAGCCCGGTGATCTGACCGTCGTTCAGGGTCGCGACGACCTCGACGTCCAGGTCGGCCATGGCTCCCAAGAGCTCACCGACCGACGCCGTGTCACCGCCCACGAGCTCGCGGAAAGAAGTCCCCAGGGTGAGGCAGACGCGCGGCCTCTCCGGGGGCCTGCGTAGCCAGCCGGGGACCGCCGCCACGCCGTTGTAGGGCACGTACCTCACCGGCACGTAAAGGTGATCGACCGGCAGGCGGATGGAGGGGGGCATGGGGTCGACCGTCCACTGGCCGACGACCACCTCCTCCGCGAAACCACGGCCGCACTCCTCGAGGATCGGCCCGAGCCACTCGGCCAGGGGATCGTCGTGCCGGCCGGGCGGTCGATCCCGCAACAGCACGTGGTAGCGCTGCCGCATCCACCCAACGAGGTCCAGGCCGAACAGGAGGCGGGCGTGCGCGCTACCCGCCGCCATCGCGGCCACGGAGCCCGCGTAGTACATGGTGTCCCAGATGACCAGATCGGGCCGCCAGTCCCGGGCGAACTCCACCAGCTCGGCGATCACCTCCCGACGCACTGTGGACTGATACACGATCGACGTCCACGCGGTGAGCACACCGTGCACGTACTCGTACGTGAGCCGCTCCGGTCGGATCTCCCCGATGTCCAGGACGTCCAGCCAGTCCGCCTCCTCCCCGTCGCCGTCATCGGCGCCGTTCATCATCGCCGCGACGTTGAGCGGGTCGCCGATCGGGACCGCGGCGAGTCCCGCCGCCGTGACGTCCTCGATCACGTCGGGCTGGGTCGCGACGCACACCTGGTGCCCTGCCGAGCGCAGTGCCCAGGCGATCGGGACCTGCGTGTTGACATGCGTGCGCGCCGGGAACGGAGTGAAAAGAACACGCATGTGGACGACTGTGCGGATCGATCCTCGAGAACCCGCAGAGCGCGGCTGGAGCGTCCTGTCAAGCCCCTTGTGGCGGCTTAGGCGGATTATTCCGCGACGATCGAGATCCGGCCGGGCGGCTCCACCATCCGGGTCACCTCCACGATCCGGGCCGCGGCGTCCGCCGGCCGCCCGAGGACCGGTTCGGCGCTCGAGTCCGCACCGAACAGCTCGGCACGACGCGCGGCGTACGCCTCGTGCTCGGCGGTCATCGTCAGGCCCGGACCGTCCAGGCCGGTGGCGTGCGGCCCGGGCTCGACGATCGTGACCTTGACACCGAAGCCCGCGACCTCCGCCGCGAGCGCCTCGCTCAGCGCGTTGAGGGCGGCCTTCCCCGCACAGTAGAGGCCCACGCCGGCCGAGCCGCCCCCCGCGTCCTGCACGGTCACCGGCAGAATGTGACCGCCGCCCCGGTCACGCATCCTCGGCAGCACCGCCTGGACGGGCCAAAGCGCCCCGAAGAGGTTCACATCCAGGTGATCGCGGGCCTCGGCCTCCGTCGTCTCCTCGACCATGCCGAAGAGCATCCGCCCCGCGTTGCACACCAGCACATCGGGGGGACCCAGGTCGGCGGTCGCGCGCTCGACCGCGGCGAACACCCGCTCCCGGTCGGCGACGTCCACGGAATAGGCCGCCAAGCGGCCTTCGTGCCTGGTCACCGACTCGGTGAGCGGTGTCACGTCGCGCGCCAACCCGGCCACGCGGTCGCCGGCGCCCAGCGCGGCCTCGGCGACGGCCCGTCCGATACCGCGGGACGCGCCGGTGACGAGCCAGGTGCGCGGCCGTACGAATGGCCAATTCATGCGGGAAAGATAACGCCGGTAACGGCCGTCGAGCACCCGTCGAGCGGGGTTCCATTCACATGTCCCAGGCTCCGGCCATGACCGCGAACCCTCGCCCGCCCCGCATTCGTGAACGGGACGCCGCAGGCGTCGTCGACGAGTTGCTCTCCCCCGGCCTGGAGAACCCCTACCCGTTGTACGAGTGGCTGCGTGCCAACGCTCCGGTCCATTTCAGCGAGCGGATGGGAACCCACCTGCTGTCCCGGTTCGACGACTGTGAGCACGTGCTGCGCAATCCAAGCCTGTTCCCGGCACCGGAGCCCGCCGCCTTCTTCGCGTTCGCGCCGGAGGCGGCACGGTTCGACGCGTTCCGGATCCTCGTCACCTCGATCATCAACACCAACCCACCCGCCCACACGCTGCTGCGCCGCCTGGTCAGCAAGGCGTTCACGCCGCGGCGCGTCGAAGAGCTCAAGGGCGACGTCACGCGGATCGCGGCCGAAACGGTCGCGGCGGCCACGGCGGATCCGGTGATCGACCTGCACTCGGCCATCTCCGTTCCCGTGCCGCTGCGGGTCCTCGCCCGGCTGCTCGGGCTGCCGGAGGAGAGCGACCGCCGGCTCGCCGTGCTCATTCCGAAGGTCATCGAGGTCGTCGACCCGTCCGCGGACGAGCCGACCCTCCAGGCCGCCGACGACGCGATGCGCAGCCTCCGAGACGAACTCACCGACCTGGTCCGGCGACGGCGGCGCGACCCCCAGGACGACCTGGTGTCCGCGCTGGTCACCGCGTCGGAACGGCTTAACGCCGACGAGCTGGAAGCGATGCTGGTCGCCTTGCTCACCGCAGGATTCGAGACCTCCGCCACCGCCATCGACATCGCGGTGCACACCCTGCTGAACCACCCGGCCCATCGCGACGAGGTCCGGGAGCACGACGGCGCGCTGCGGTTCGCCGACGAGGTGCTGCGCTGGGACCCGCCGAGCGCGACGTCGGCCGGGTTCCGGGTGGCCGCCGAGGACGTGGCCTTCGGTGAGCACACTGTCCCCGCGGGATCCCCGGTGCGGGTGCTTTTCGGGGCCGCCAACCGGGATCCGGCGGCCAACCCCGACCCGGACCGATTCGACCCGCATCGTAAGGCGCCGCGCTCGCTGGCCTTCGGCGCAGGCGTTCATCATTGCCTGGGGATGAACCTGGCGAAGATGGAGATCGCAGCCGTGCTGGCGGCGATCGTCGCGCGGATGCCGGGCCTGCGCGCGGCGGAGCCGCCGGTACGCCGGCGTTCCGTGCCGCTACGCGACTTCTCGTCGTTCCGGGTCAGGCCGTCCTGACCGGTCCGGGGCGCCGCGCGGACGGCGCCTCCACCCGGTCGTCACGGGTCACGCGCCGTTCCCGGATGAGCAGCTCACCGTTCTCCCGGACCAGCAGGTCCTCGCAGACGCACATCAGGTGCAGCCGAGGCGACCCGTCCCGCGGCGTCGCGACGATCTGTGCGTAGGACCGCGCGGACAGGACTCCGTCGTCCCGCTCGGCCACCGAGATCATGGAGAGGAGGTGCCGGTGCACCTCGCCGGCCTCGACCAGGCGGGCATGAGCCGCACGCACCCCTTCGGCGAGAGCGGCGCGACCGCGCACCGGCACCGAGGACGGCGGCGCGAACACGCCGTCCTCGGTGAAGGTGCGCGCCCAGCCCTCTCCGTCGCCCGCGTCCAGGAGCTGCATATGGCGCCCGTAGAACTGCTGAACCTCGGCGTACATGCCCACCGTGATACCTCCCGCACATCATGGGCCCCATCCGGCCGCTCCGTATCCTCGGCCGCGCGGTTCGCGTCCACGTGGAGCATCGCTGGAGACCGTGCCCAAGTGAGGCTCCACCGCTTTCCGGCCGTCCACACCGAGCATTTCTGCGTGCGACTCATCGACCTGTCCTCACCTGTAGACGCCGACTACCACGAGCCGGAACCAGTGACGATCGAGACGCTCTCTCCCCGCCAGGGGGCCGAGCACATGTGCGCGGAGATGCGGAAACACTTCGGAATCGAGTTCGAGCCCGACGAGCTGCCTGATGCGGAGTTCCTGTCGCTGGATCTGGTGACACTGACCACGCACACCGGGACCCACGTGGACGCCCCGGCTCACTACGGTTCACGGACCGCGCACGGGGGGCCGCCTCGCACCATCGACGAGATGCCGCTGGACTGGTTCTACCGGCCCGGCATGGTGCTGAACCTCACCGACGCGCCGACCGGAGCGATCGAGGCGGACCGGTTGGAGAGGGAACTGGCCCTGATAGGCCGCACACCCGAACCGCTGGACATCGTCCTTCTGAACACCGGGGCGTCGGCGCGGGCTGGGACACCCGGGTACTTCACCGACTTCCCCGGTCTGGCGGGTTCGGCCGTCCACCTGCTCCTGGATCTAGGGGTGCGGGTCGTCGGCACGGACGCCTTCAGCCTGGACGCGCCGTTCGGCGACATCATCGCCCGGTACCGCGCGACCGGCGATCGTTCGGTGCTGTGGCCGGCCCACATCATCGGGCGAGACCGGGAGTACTGCCAGATCGAGCGGCTCGCCGGACTCGACGCCCTCCCGCCGTACGGGTTCACGGTCGCGTGCTTCCCCACGAAGATCACCGGGGCCGGCGCGGGCTGGAGCCGGGCGGTGGCCATCATGCAGGACTGACGCTCGACGAGAGGTGGACCGTGTACGGAGAGGACCTCGCGGAGGTCTACGAGATCGTTTACCGCAGCCGCGGCAAGGACTGGGGCGCCGAGGCCGGCTACGTCGCCGAACTGATCAGAGAACGCCGTCCCGATGCCGACTCGCTGCTCGACGTGGCCTGCGGCACGGGTGCGCATCTGGAGACCTTCGACCAGCTGTTCGAGCACACGGAGGGTCTGGACGCCGCGGAGCCCATGCTCCGGCTGGCCGGACGGCGGCTGCCGAACGTCACGCTGCACAAGGCGGACATGCGGGAGATCCGGCTCTCCCGGTCGTTCGACGCGGTCACCTGCATGTTCTGCGCCATCGGCTATTTGCCCACCCCCGAGGACATGCACTCGGCGATCCGCTCGATGGCGCGTCATCTTCTTCCGGGCGGCGTACTCGTGGTCGAGCCCTGGTGGTTCCCGGGGAAGCATATCGAGGGATATGTCGCCGGAGACCTCGCTCGCGAGAACGGAAAGACGGTCGCGCGCATCTCACATTCGCGGCTGGAAGGCCGCGCGACGCGGATGGAGGTCCGTTTCCTGGTCGGCGAGGCCAGCGGGATCAAGGAATTCACCGAAATAGACAAGATTACTCTCTTTACACACAAAGAATATGTATCGGCTTTCGAGAGCGCCGGCTGCTCCGTCGAGTACCTGGCGGGCGAACCCACCGGCCGCGGGCTTTTCATCGGCGTACGACAGTCTCTGGAGACATGACCATGACGACATATGTCTGGGATTACCTGCCCGAGTACGAGCGTGAACGCGATGATATCCACGACGCATTGGAAAAGGTGCTGCGTTCCGGCCGGCTCATCCTCGGCGAGAGCGTTCGCGGCTTCGAGTCGGAGTTCGCCGCGTACCACGGTGTACCGCACTGCGTCGGCGTTGACAACGGGACCAACGCGATCAAGCTCGGACTGCAGGCGTGTGGAATCGGGCCCGGCGACGAGGTGATCACGGTCTCGAACACGGCGGCACCGACCGTGATCGCCATCGATTCGGTCGGCGCCACGCCGGTCTTCGTCGACATCGACGAGGACACCTATCTGATGGACGTCGAACAGGTCGAGGCCGCGATCGGCTCGAAAACCCGCTGCCTGCTGACCGTGCATCTGTACGGACAATGCGTCGACATGGAGCCGCTGCGGCGGCTGGCACACAAGCATGACCTGGTGATATTCGAGGACTGCGCGCAGAGTCACGGTGCCAAGCACCACGGGAAGCGGGCCGGAACGATGGGCTTGGCAGCAGCGTTCTCCTTCTATCCGACCAAGGTGCTCGGAGCCTACGGCGATGCCGGCGCGACGATCACCGCCGATCCCGAAGTCGACCGAAACCTGCGCCGAATGCGTTACTACGGAATGGAGGACCGCTACTACGTGGTTCGCACTCCCGGGCACAACAGCCGACTCGATGAACTGCACGCGGAGATCCTTCGCCGCAAGCTGACCCGGCTCGAGGACTACATCGAGGGTCGCCGCGCGGTGGCACGGCGGTACGCCGAGGCTCTTGCGGACACCGACCTCGCGCTGCCCGCCCTCGCGCCCGGCAATGATCACGTGTACTACGTCTATGTGGTCCGCCACCCCAAGCGGGATGCCATCATCGAGGCACTGAAGCCCTACGACATCTTCCTTAACATCAGCTACCCCTGGCCCGTCCACACGATGAGCGGATTCGAGCACCTCGGTCACACCGCAGGGAGCCTCCCTGTCACGGAACGGGTCGCGAACGAGATCTTTTCCCTGCCGATGTATCCGGCACTACCGCAAGAGACCCAGGAAAAGGTCGTCCATGCGCTTCGAGACGTCCTGGGATCGCTGTGAGCGTGCGGACGACGGCCGCCGAGCCGCTACGGATCGGCATCCTCGGCTGCGCCGACATCGCGATACGCCGGATGATTCCAGTCCTGACCGGGCTGAAGTCGGCGCGGCTCGTCGCGGTGGCGAGCCGAGACGGCGAGCGGGCACGGCGGATCGGCGAGCGGATCGGCTGCGCTGGGGTGGCAGGGTACGACACCCTGCTCGGCAGGGACGACATCGACGCGGTTTACGTCCCGTTGCCTCCCGGACTGCACCACCATTGGGTCAGGGGGGCGCTCCTCGCGGGCAAGCACGTGCTCTGCGAGAAGCCCATGTGCACCACGCACGGCGAGGCGCTGGAGATGATCGAGCTGGCCCGGGACCGGGGACTCGTGCTCGCGGAGAACTTCATGTTCCTCCACCACCGCCAGCACCGGGAGGTCGATTCGCTGGTTCGGGAGGGAGTGACCGGCGACCTACAGGTCTTCGAGAGCTCCTTCGCGGTTCCGCCACTGGACCCCTCCGGCTTCCGGTACCGGCCGGAACTCGGCGGCGGAGCCCTCCTCGACGTGGGCGTGTACCCACTCCGGGCCGCGCAGCTTCACCTGGCGGGCGAGCCGGAGGTGCTCGCCGCCACGCTACGCGTCGACAACGCCACCGGGGTGGACGTGGCCGGCGGGGCCCTGCTCTGCTCGCAGGACGGCGTCACGGCCCATGTCACCTTCGGGTTCCAGCACGCGTATCGCTCCCGTTACGTGTTGTGGGGCACCACGGGGCGCATCGAGGTCGAACGCGCCTTCACCCCGCCGGAACACCTCAAGCCTCCGGTCCGGATCGTCCAGCAGGATCGGCTCACCGAGCTCGCCATGCCGGCGGACAACCAGGTCCGCAACGCCGCTGAGCACTTCGTCGACACCGTGCTGGACAGCGGGTCCGGTCCCGTCGGCGAGACCACGACGCTCCGTCAGGCGCGGCTCATCGACGACATTCGCAAGATCGCGAAGACTTTCCATCGGGAGTGAGTCAGAGGTGAAGGGGATCATACTCGCCGGCGGAACCGGGACCAGGCTCTACCCGATCACGCTGACGGTCTCCAAGCAGCTCCTGCCCGTCGGCGACAAACCGATGATCTACTATCCGCTCTCCGTCCTGATGCTCGCCGGCATCCGGGACGTTCTCGTCATCTCGACACCGGGAGACCTTCCCCAGTATCGCCGGCTCCTCGGGGACGGGAGCGCGCTGGGATTGCGCATCTCCTACGCGGAGCAGCAGCGGCCAGGCGGCATCGCCGAGGCGTTCGTCATCGGCGCCGACCACATCGATGATGCCCCCGTGGCGCTCATCCTTGGCGACAACATATTCCACGGGAACCAATTCTCCGACATCTTGCAGGGAAACAGCGGCGACCCCGAGGGGTGCGTGCTTTTCGGATATCCGGTCAACGACCCGGAACGCTACGGAGTCGGGGAGACGGACGCCGATGGCCGGCTGGTGTCGATCACGGAGAAACCGGCTCGCCCACGTTCCAACCGAGCGATCACCGGGCTCTATTTTTACGACAACGAGGTAGTAAATATCAGCAAGAACATTTCTCCGTCCGCACGTGGGGAACTGGAGATAACCGATGTCAACCAGGAGTATTTGAGGCGCGGGCGGGCCCGGCTGATCGACCTGGGACGAGGGTTCGCCTGGTTCGACACGGGAACCGCCGAGGCCCTTCAGCAGGCGAGCGAGTACGTCAGAACACTGGAAGAACGGCAGGGAATCCGGATCGCGTGTGTGGAGGAGGTGGCCCTGCGGATGGGGTTCATAAGCCCTGAAGCGTGTTACCGGCTCGGCGCGACGATGCCCCATTCCAGCTATGGAAAATATGTCATGAGCGCGGCGGCGGAGCTCCGCGCGGACCCGCGGGAGGGCGGCGTCACGGCGACGGGGTAGCCGACGCCCCTGGGGCGCTACCGGACGATCGGCGGCACCGACACGCGCCACCGATCTGTATCTACATGGCCATGACTTGACCCAATGCGCCTTGTCAAAAAGTAACGAAGCGCCGCGCTTCCTGTCACTAGCTGACATCTGCGACTCCTGCGCATAACGCTTCGTAGTGGTCCTTCATAATTGGCAAGATTCCTAGAACCACCAATGCCACAATGTTAGACTAAGCGCATGGCACATCGTTTACTGGCCTTTTAATCGCGACGTAGGCTCACAGTCACGTTGTGTAGTTCTAGCTCGGTTGCGGCACATTCTTCCGCATCCATGACGTCCGGATTACACCCCATCGCGGATTGAGCTCGAGCGCCGGGCCAGCGGGTGGGCAGTGCCCGATTGCCAGTCTCCTGCAACGAGCAGAGCTGTCGGGGCGACTCACGATGGAGAGGCCGAGATGATTGTTCAGATTTGTAGGTCTGACCGGCTCACGATAGCGGTGGCCAGAGGATTCCGCAGTCCGACCGGACCTTACGCGTTCCTGGGCGGTCGTGGCCGGCGCCTCGCCGGACGACCCCGTCACCGGTGGGCGTCCGGACCACCGGTGCCGCCGATATCGAAGGGGTTCAGCCCCCGCGTGGCCGTCCGCGAGGAACGCCGCGGGGATCTGTTCACAGCCTTTCTCACACGAGCCGCAACCAATGATCTGGTACACGAGACTCGCTCAGATAACTGCGTAGAACATGCCCAAACTTGCGCTAAGCCGACCTGAACGGCCAGGCTGCGAGAATGGCATACAAGGGAGCCAAAAGCGCCATGGAATTCAATGTCCTCGGCCCGATCGAAGTCTTGATAGGGGCAGAGAATATCGTGCCGACCGCCCCAAAACCACGTCAGGTCATGGCCCTTCTCACGCTCCGCCGAAACGGCCTGGTGCAGCTTCCTGAACTAATCGATGAACTATGGCGCAGCGCTCCCCCGAAGAGTGCTATGACCACGCTCCAAACCTACATATACAAGCTACGGAAAACGCTGGCCGCTCACGATGCGGAAGATCTTCTGGTCAGCCGTGCCGGCGGGTACATGCTCGCTATTCCCGACTCATCGACCGACGTCCACGCCTTCGAGCGCGATGCCGCCGACGGTCAGCGGCACCTCGCGGAGGAGTCCGCGGCACGCGCTTCTGAACTCCTTGGCAGGGCCCTCGCCCGATGGCGCGGCCCGGCGCTCGCCGACGTCACGTTGGGTGATGTGCTCTCCCCCTATGCGACCAGGCTCGAGGAGTTGCGACGCCGCACCCTGGAACTGCGAATCGAAGCCGACCTGCAACTCGGTTATCACCGCGAGCTCATCAGCGAACTCAAGTCCCTGGTGCTCATGTATCCGCTCAACGAGCAGTTACACAAATCACTGATGATCAGCCTTCACCGCTCGGGGCGACGGAACGAGGCTCTGGAGGGATACCGGAATATTCGCAACAACATGATCGAGGAGATTGGTCTCGAACCCAGTGAGGAATTGCGAGAACTGCACCAGAACCTGCTCCTCGACACGCTGCCGCAACCACCGCCTTCGCCCGTTTCGGTGACGACGGCGACGCCGTCCCCGGCCGCACTGGCGATCACCGGGATGCCACCTCCGGATACCGGCGGAGGCGATGCCGTACCGGCTCAGCTTCCGCCCGCGGCCGCCAGCTTCACCGGACGGGCGGCCACCATAGCCACGCTCTACGAGAACCTCGCACCAGAGGCTTCGGGTGACGGGAGCCTTCCATCCAGGATCGTTGAGATCACGGGGATGCCCGGCATCGGGAAGACGGCGCTCGCCCTGTGCGCGGCCCATCGACTCCGGGAGTCCTACCCCAGCGGCCAGTTGTATGTCGAGTTCAGCACAGCCGATGATGACATCACCGATCCCGGAGCGGTGCTCTATGGCTTTCTCCGAGCGCTCGACGTGCCAGGGGACCGGATCCCCGTGGGCAGGGAAGAACGCAGCCAGTTGTTTCGCTCGGTCTCCACCGGGCGGCGCCTGCTTCTGGTCTTGGACAACGTCCCCTCCAACGCGGCCGTGCAACCCCTTCTCCCTGGAGATCCAGGGTGTGCCGTCCTCATCACCAGCCGCCAACGGCTCCACGGCCTGGTCGACGCCCAGAAGGTGGAGCTCGACGGACTCACCTCCGACGAAGGCGTCGGTCTGCTCGCCCATATGATCGGCTATTCCAGGGTGGCCAAGGAGCGGCTGACCGCCGCCCGAATCGTCGAGTTCACCGACGGCATTCCCCTAGCTTTGCGAGGCATCGGCGCTCGCCTGGCGATGACCCCGGGGCTGTCACTCACCGCGTTCGCCGACAAGCTCATGCATACGCCACACCACGAGTTGTTGGAGGAGTTCCGGGTCGGGGATCTGGACATACGCCCACGGTATGCCACCGTTTACAATTCTCTCAGCCCTCAGGAACAAAGCGCCTTCAGGTTCCTCAGCATGTTTCCCGGGCACAAGTTCACGGTTTCTTCGACGGCCAGGTTGCTCGGGTGGGACCTCGTGCAAGCGAAACGCGTACTCGACGTTCTCGCCGACTACCATCTGATAAGGATCGTGGGCGTCACCAATGACGTCGCCATCTATACCTGTCCCCGACTCGTCGTCAGTTTTGCAGCGGAGCGCCTGATGACGATTCTGACCAAACATCCACTCCAGGACGAGGAAAACGGTCATATCAGCCGATCGGAAGGTTCGCCACGGTCACGGCGGGGGCCGACGGTAGGCGCGGGTTGACTGTTCTCCGATGAAGTTGGGGATCGCGATCGGCGGGGTGGTAGGCCACCGAATGCGGTGTGGCCGCGGGTTAATCATAGGTGTGCAGCCATTGGGTCGGTGCCCAGCGGGGCTTGGGTTCGGACCGGCAAGGCTAAGCATGAACCCATTCGTCTGGCCGGGTGCGATGGTAGCGTTCGACCTTGCCGTTGGCTTGTGGCCGGTGGGCGCGGTTAATGCCAACCGTGGTGACGATGTCACGCCACAAACGTAAGTCGACCGCGACGGGCACCAAAACCCCCGTCGCGTTTCCGTGCCCGGCTGAACCGGCGTCACGACGAGGGCCGGGGAGGGGTGTCCAGGATGGGCGCGAAACCGTCGTGGAGGCGGGCGAGGCCGAACTCGAAGAGCTGCTCGTAGGAGTAGTCGAAGGTCTTCTCGTCGATGCCGGCCATGGTCGGGAAGGCGCCGCTGTTCAGGGCCGCCTCCAGCGTCGGCGCCTGCTGCTCCCAGAACTCCTCGCTGCTGACGCCCGTCCGCGCCACGGCGCGCAGCTCGTTGATGTGGCTACGTGCCACGGCGTTCACGAACTCGTACTGGACGCCGAGCAGCATCATAAGCGTACGGTCGTCGGCGCCGAAACGGCGCAATAGGCCGAGGAGCCGGTCCAGGCCGCGTAGGGAGTTGGGGCCGAGCAACGGACGGCCCTGGTCCACGAACGGGCACCACGGATGCTCCATGCAAAGCCGCCAATGGCCGCGGGCGTCGGTTGCCAGGAGCTCCCGCCAGCCGTGTCCGGCCTCCGTCTCCCGCTCCGCGTCCTGGTCCAGCTCGGACTCCAAGGCTTCGATCACGCGGTCGAGCATGAGGTCGAGCAGCTCGCTCTTGCCGGGGACGTAGCGGTACAGCGACATCGTGCCGACGCCCAGGCGGGTCGCGACGCGGCGCATCGACAGCGCCTCGATCCCCTCGGCGAGGGCGAGCCCGTCGGCGACCTCGACGGCCGCCGCGACGATCCGGTCGAGGCTGAGCCCGGGCGGACGGCCGCGCGCCGGCCGAGTCCGCTCACCCCACAGCAACTCCAGGCCGCGTCCGAGATCGCGGTCGTCGCCGTGCTCCATGGTCATCGTCGGTCCTGATCTTGCCGTTTGCGGCGCCGCCCGCCAGCGTCCGGACACGACACAACAAACCCGAGTCTCCCCGGGCTCCCGGACACTCCGAGTATAACGTACGCCAATTTACGTAAGGCACACGTAAAGTTGGGCTGCGTGACGGCTGCTCCATTCGGCCCCAGAGTTCTCGGAACCGCTCCTGACTTTCGAGGGGCTCCCATCGCACCTATCTTGCACCTCTTCTTCGGCGCCCGGCGGCTCCGCGAACGCATCCACCCGAGAAATCACGAAAAGCCATCGGTCGCCGCCCTCGGCTCGAAGCCCGGGGCGGCGTCGATTCTGCGCAGGCTCGTTCCAATTCAGTGGACACGCCCATGTCACGCGCCAACCGAAATGCGGTAGGTGCGCCGAGCGATGAATAAAGGGGCCATGTACCGTCAGGCCGGGCCCCGGCGACACGGCCTCATGCCCTTGCAATCACCGCTCTTAATCCGTAGGTTGTGGGTTCGAGTCCCACGCAACCCACCACCCTGACCAGCCCAAACGCGAAAATGTCCCGGTTAGCCGGCCGCCGGTTCCGGCCCGGTATGTCACCGCGTTCGCTCGCTGTTCGCTCATCGGTCGGGACTCGTCCTCCAGCCACAACCCACCTCGCCGGTTCCGATGCCGCTACCGGTCCCACACCCGCACCCTCTGGACGCCGCGGACGGGCTTGCCGTCCGGCCGGCAAGGTAAGGGCCGATCCAGCACCGTTCGACACGCTCCCGCCCAGGACCGCAGTGGTAGCGGCGCCAGTGCCCGTCCACCCACCACCGCACCGAGTACTGTTGACCCGTCTCAGGTCGGGACCCACCGGTGCGCGGCTCGGGACGCCGTACGCGGACCAGCCGCACGTCACCTGGCTGTTGTCGGGTGGCGGGAGCTGGAGGGTCGTGGCTGGTCTGGGCGGTGGGGACCGGGGTGTAGCCGGTGAACGGGCCGGTGGGTGCTCCGTTGTCGGGCCGGATGTTGAAGGCCAGTTGGGCGTTGGGTTGGCGGGCCAGCGGGTACTGGGTCAGCGGGCCTCCGTTGGGCTGGAGGGTGAAGGCCGCCGGGTTGCCGGTCACCGAGCCCTCGACGCGTTGGAAGCCGGTGAAAGTGCCGTTGCCATTGTTCTGCGGGTTGGCGTAGACGGCGTTGTCACCGCCTCGGACGTAAAGGGCCCGGGAGGTGACGGCGATGTCGCTGGTGGCCGATACGCCGTCCAGTGGTTTCCAGGTCGATCCGATGACGAACAGGTTGCGTGCGTAGACCCGGCTGTCCTCGCCCCGGGCGAAGATCTCAAAGGCGTTGACCGAGTCGCTGTCCCTGATCGCGATGTTGCTGGTGACGCGCATGTCGTCCACCACCTGGAAGCCGGAGGCGCCGGTCGGGCTCACCTGGTTGAGGTAGACGCGGTTGTCGACGCACAGTCTCACCTCACCAGGGTCCAACGTTGGTTACTCTCTGCAACCGATTGGGTACGTGGTGAAGTGGACGGGATCCTGTCCTTGCTCCGCTTCACCCCGTGAGGAGTTCAGCATGCGACGTGTCGCAGCCACACTCGGCGCTCTGGTCACCGCCGGAGTCACCACTTTTACTCTGACTGCTCCGGCCTTCGCGGCCACCGGACGGATGACTATCAACGGTCAGGTGCACCAGAACCCCAGCGGCTGCTACCAGGCCACCTACGCACCGCTCAGGGTCACCAACAACACCAACAGGAACATTTCGGTCTACCGCAACTACAACTGCACCGGGCAGGTCCTCGCGACCGTTACCCCCGGAAACAGTGCTCTGGAGTGGGAAGGCGAAGCCGTGCGAGTCCCTTGACCGCGCCCTCGTGGCCCACCCCCGCTGGGCCCGTTATGCCTGTGTCGACCAACCCCTGAAGATCGCGTGCCGCGGCCGGTGCGAATCGGCTGGTTCTCGGTGCGGTAGTGGCGCGCGGCGATGTCGGCTCCGCCCCCCAGGACCAAGGCGATCTCTGACCAGAGCGCGCGACGCCACCACCTGCGAGGAGACCACCCTTGCCGACCACCATGACGATCATCGCCCTGACGACCGGCGCGGCCGCCGTGGCCGCCGGAGCCGTCCTCGCCGTGCCCGCACTGGCCACCGGCACGACCCAGACCACCGGCCAGACCACCGGCACAGCCCAGGCCGACAGCCGAGCCCAAGCCCCGCCGCTGGCGGGCATTATGGGAAAGATCGACGCCAACGGCAAAATCCGCTACACCAAGAACATCGTCTCGGTCAGCAAGCCCCGACGCGGTGTCTACTGCCTGCGCGTCCGCAAGAACAACATCACCAGGACCGCCCCGCAGGGCACCGCTGTCAATTACGCACGCGTCGTGTCCATCATCGCCGGCTCACACCCGCAATGCGGCAACCGCACCGACACCTACCGCGTGAGCGTCTACAACGCCGAAACCCACAAGACCCAAGACTCGGCCTTCTACATCACCGTCCCCTGACTCCTCGACTCGGTCCTCGACAGACCCGGCATGATCATCTGATTCGCCGGGGCTGTCGTGATGGCCAGGAACGTCCGAAGCACAGGTGAGCCGGGCTACGGACGAGGGCCTGCCGATGCCGTGCACCGCCGACGAACTGTTGATCGTCAGTGTTGACCAGAAAGGGATCGGGATGCGTCCCGAGGCATTGCGACCGGCCGCCGCCAAGGCCAAACACACCTTCCGCACCCGCCTGGCCGCTGGAGAGAAGCCCGCCCGAAAACGGGTGGCCACCCTCGGGGCGGTCTACGAAGCGGCCCCCGCGCTCCGCCGTCCGCATGACGCGATCGCCGTTCCCGGCGGAAGGCACGGGAGGACGTGGCCCAGGCCCGGCCAGCGCGCGAGGAGGAAGTGGTTGTCGGGTTCAGTGATCACCGAACCGGACGAAGTGATCGCGCAGGTCTTCGACCACGCCGAATCGCGCGATCTCACGCACGCCCGCACCTGAGTCGTGCTGGTCGACGGCGCCAGGCAGCAACTCGATCTGATCGTGCGGAGGCCGCCCGGCGGAAGGCACCGATCCACATCGTTCTGGATTTTGTTCATATGATCGAAAGCTCTGGGCGGCGGCCTGGGACCTGCACCAGGCCGGCGACGACACAGCCGAGGACTGGGTCGCCACCTATGCCCTGGCCCTGCTGGCCGGACACACCAACCAGGTTGTCACCGCCCTGGACGCCAAGCCGCCGCGCTCGGCCAACACCGCCGGGGCGAGTCCGACACAACCATCCGCTATCTGACCAGCCATGCTGCGTTCCTACGCTACGACCAGACGCTGGAAGCGGTATGGCCGATCGCTACCGGCGTCATCGAGGAAGCGGTCCGGCACTCGTGGCCGACCGCCTGGATATCGGTGGTGCCAGGTGGGGGCTGGAGGGGGCCGAGGCCATCCTGAAACTGCGGACCGTGGTCACCAACGGCCACTTCGCGGCCTACTGGAACCACCGCCTCGACCAAGAACACCACCGTGTTCACCACACCCATAACCAAGGCGAGTACGACCTAACGCCCTGATCAATCCGCTCCCTCAGGAGAACGTGCTCCCTTCGCCGCCTGCGAATCAGCCCGGCGACGTAGTTCGGCGTTGAACACGATAAATCGAGGGCGGCACGGTAGAACTGCACGCGGAGATCTCTGGTTCAGGCGACGGGATTGTGATGATCAACCCGTCAACCAGGGGTCTGTCTTCGTCATGGCCCAGCCCGGCGCATCGCGATCACGCTGCGACCAGCAGCCCGCCCACCGCAGGATGAAAAGGGTTCATTCTTACCGTGCACGACTGCGGGGACCTCGTGCGCTCTATTGTTACAGGCCATCACAAGGGAGTACCTTTCCTGAAGTCGTGGGCTCATCGACCTTCTCTGCGGCGCCGAATATCAGGTGTGGGTGAACGAATGGCGGGAGATGCTGCGTTTTCCGGTATAGGGCCGAATTTCGCTTAGGTTGCCCTTGCAGTCGCTGGTTTGTTTTGCATACTGAGCTTGGTCGCTGTTGTTGAAGACGGACCGGAAAAGGTTGTCGGTGGTGACGCACTTGTACATGCTGTAGGAAGGTGGGCGGTGTTCGACCTCGCCGTTGTAGTTGGGCCCAGGGTAGAAGCACATCCTGTTTGGGGGGCAGTCGGGCGGCGGTGTGGTGTCGGGGGGCGGCGCAGGTGGTACGAGAGGTTGCTGCGGTTTTGCCGGAGGGCCGGTGCTGGGAGCAGGTGTCGACTTGGTACCGGGACTGGCTGAGATCGGTGAGGACGCAGATGGCGAAGTGGTCGCTGTACTCACCAGTGAGTTAGGCGCTGCGGGCGCGTAGGTGCTGCGGGCGGCGGCGCCATCTTGCTGGCCTTTGCTGATCAGAATCGCTGTGACTGCGGTCAAAGCGGCCATAGTCAGCACTAGCGCACCGACCGAACCGCCCCCGATCGTGATCGGCTGGTTGATGAACTGGTTACCGGAGGACCGGTCGAGGTCATTGTTCTGCCCCGGTGTCTCGGCGCTGTTCTCCGGCACGCCGGCGTTCTCCTTGCCTGGGGTCGGCTTCTTTTCGTCCGTCGTGCCGTGCCGATCGGCGGCCATCCCGTACACCGCCAGCCCGAGTCCCGCGATCCCCACCACGGCCCCCACCACCCCGACGGTGTCGTTGAGCCGGAAACCGGCCACCGCGAAATAGGCCCCGAGCCCCACCACGGCCGCCGTCACGATAAAGCCACCGGACCACATAAGGAGGCGCCCTGCCATGACGGCATTACCGGCGCGCGGTTCAGACATCCTCGGGCCGGAACAGGTCCACGATGGGGCGATGGGCATCAGCAGAGCCAGCCTCCACCAGTGCGATGGAGACGGTTTGGGCGGCCCATTGGGTTCCGACCCGCACCTCGTGGTCGCCTTCGGCCAGCAGGAGGGGTGGCCGCACGGTCCCCAACTCACCGCGACGATCTCCAGACCGATCCCGTCGACGCGGGAGTCGTCCAGCGGGGGCTGGAACACCATGAACTCGCTGCGGCTGGGCATCTCCTCGCTCACCCAGAACAGTTCGCCGTCGGTGATCCGAGAGCGCTCATCGTCAGCCAGTCTCGCGGCCGATAGCGGCAGCGGGCTGGGCAGGCGGATGTCGGCGTACGGCTGAACGTGCACCACCGCGTACGGATGAGAATGCAGCGTTTCACTGCGGTGGCTGCGGCAATGAGCCTGAGGGAGATCGCTGCCGAGACGAGGCTGAACCGGCGGACAGTGGTCAAGTACCTGTCGGGTCAGGTGCCGGTGGCTCCGCCGAAGCGGGCGCCCGGCAGCCGTCCGCGGCCGTGGACGATCGACGAGTTCGCACCGTTGATCGACGCCATGCTGCGAGCGGAGGTCCTGCTGAAGGGCACGGCGATCCATGAGCGTCTGGTGGCCGACTACGGGTTCACCGGCAACTACCAGCGTGGAAGCTCTATCTGTAAGAAGGTCGTCCGCAGGTCGCGGCCGAGATGGGCATCGGTCCGAAGAGCTGGCAGGACTGCCCCGCCGGTCTACTCGTTCCACATGACCTTGTCCTATTCACGGGATCCGTTCTGCTGTTTCACCACCGGCCCGGACCTGGTGGCCTTCTTCGACTGCCATCGCCGGGCGTTCGAACACTTCGGCGGTGTGCCCATGTCGATCGTCCATGGGTGTAGCTCCGGATGGGTGAGGCTGTGAGCTGGGAGGTTGGGGCTGGGCTGTTTGATCACGGGACGCTCTGTCTGGCACAGTGGCTCGTCACCGTGATATCTCGCCGCGACAAAGTGGGGCGGCAGTTTTACTTTCTTCCTTGCTGAAGGTTCGAAAGCGATTTAGGGTCTCGATCATGAAGAGGTCCACTCTTGCGACCTTGGTCGCATTGATCGTGATGATCTTGAGCATCTCAGTTGCGCCGTCCGGCGCGACGTCCCGAACGCCGGACCCGAGCGGTATCGACTGGCGGCCTTGTCCGGAGCGAGCGGACATCGACTGCGCGACGGTCGCGGTCCCGATCGAGTGGGACCGGCCGGGCGGGGCGACGATTGACATAGCGATCGCCAGACTCAAGGCCACCGACCCCGGGCAGCGCATCGGTTCTCTGCTGATCAACCCGGGCGGCCCCGGCCATTCCGGTGTGCAGGCGGTCTTCGAGTCGGAAGGCTACTTCTCGGCCGACCTGCGTCGGCGGTTCGACATCGTGGGGTTCGACCCGCGCGGAGTGGCGCGCAGCAAGCCCGTCCTTTGCGACGCGACGCTGAAAGCGCAGCAGTACGCCAAGCTGTTCCCGACCGACCAGGCAGAGCTGGACGAGCTCACCGCCACCACCCGCAAGCTCGGCGCGGACTGCCGCAGTCACACCGGCCCGCTGATCGACCACGTCGACAGCGTCAACGTGGCGCGCGACATGGACGCGATCCGCGCCGCGCTCGGCGAGGCGAAGGTCTCGTACTGGGGTGTTTCCTACGGCACCCTGCTCGGGCAGATGTACGCCGAGCGTTACCCCACCCGGATCCGGGCTATGGTGCTGGACTCCAACATGGACCACAGCCTGACCGGCTACCGGATTCAGTCCGACGCGACGGCCGAGCTGGAAGCGTCCTTGGGACAGTTCGCCGACTGGTGTGCGCGCACCACAGACTGCGCCCTGCACGGTAAAGACGTGCACGAGGTCTTCGACAGCCTCTACGCCAAGGCGGAACGCGGTGAACTGACAGACAACGGACGCAAGCTCACGCCGCCGTTCTTCGTCTGGGACGTGGAGGATTCAATGGCCTACCCGCTGGACGCCGATATCGGCTGGTACCACCTGGCCGAGTGGCTGCGCACCCTGCACGAGCACAGCCGCGTAGGAGACCGGAGCGCACGCGGTGACCTCGTCGAAGGCACGCCAGGGGCCGTGACCTGCCAGGAGTACAGCGAGCGGGCGACCTCTCACCAGATGTTGGAGAACTACCGGCGCAAGCTCGAAAGGCTGGCCCCGCACACCCGTATGAACCCGTCCACCTGGGCAATGATCACAGGCTGCACCCAGTGGCCGGCCAAGGTCACCAACCCCGAGCATCGACTGGAGGTCAACGGTGCCCCGCCGATCCTGGTCACCACCAGCCGCTACGACGTCCTGACTCCGCACCCCTGGGCCGCCAACGTGCAGCGCCAGATTCCCGGGTCGGTACTGCTGACCTACGACGGCGTCGGCCACGAGACCTACCTGCACAGCCCCTGCGGCCGGGCGGCCACCGACCGATACCTGATCACGCTGGACACCCCCGCCGCAGGCACCCACTGCCCCGCCGTCTGGCCCAGGAGGTAACGCCCCGGTGGTGGCGCCGGCGGTCACGCCGGGCGCCACCACGCAGCGGGCGGTGGGCAACCAGCACACCCGGCCCGCGCGGAAAGCCACGGCGCTCTCGGAATCAATGAACATGGGGATCGGCGGCAGCCGCTCCGGCACCGGCGGGTTGACCCAGTAGTACACCCAGGTCCCGCGTCGTTCGGAGTCGATGAGTCCGGCCCGCTTGAGGACCTTGAGGCGGTGGCTGATCGTCGGTGCGGACACCTCGCAGGCCGCGGTCAGCTCGCACACGCAGGCCCGCCGCCTTCATGGCAGGCGATCAGGGATGGGGTGCAGCTCGAACGCTTCGGCCACCGCCCTGCGTGGTCGCCAGTGGCCGGCACTCCCCGACCGCGCCGTGCACGGCTTTCTGCTCTCTGCAGGGGCTCCACCCGCACGAGGTCGAGGGCTCTACAGGAGAGCCTGACAGCCATGTGGCTGCGGTCGGCCAGTTGAGCCGTCGTGCGATGCGCGTTATTGAGCCGGGGGCCGGGGCTCTTGGGCGTGCTGGTGACCGTGTCGTGGTCGATGGTTGGTTCGGAGTGGTCGGCTGTGGTTGGTCCGCGGTGGCGTCGCCTTATCCCCTGGACCGGCTAATCCCCTGGACCGGCGTTCGGTGTGGGCGGAGCGTGCCGCCGGGAAACCTGGCGGCGGTGCGGTCTCCTGGGCCAGACCAGTGAGCACGGCTTGGACGAGGCGTTTCGTGTGCAGCTCGGCCGCCACGGGACCGTCAAGGGTCATGAGTCCGTCAGCGAGCAGGGCGGCGAGGCCGTGGACGGCGGCCCAGACGGCGAACTCGGCGCCGGAGCGGGCTTCGACACCCAGGTCACCGATCTCGACGAGCCGGTCCAGTTCGGCGTCGAGCACATCGTGCGGGTGCGGCGAGATCGCGGCGTCGCGGTCACGGGCGCCGGAGCCGAAGGCCAGGCGGGCGACCGCGGGATCCTCCAGCGTCCAGCGAACGTAGGCGCACCCTGCCGCCACGAGTCCCTGCCGGGCATCGGCGGCCCGCGCCGCGGCGTCGGCCATCTGCTCCCCGAGCCGGGAAAGCACGCGCACGGACAGGGCACGGACCAGCGCGTCGCGGGAGGAGAAGTGGTGGTAGGCGGCACTCGGGCTGACTCCGACGCGGGCCGAGGCCTCACGCAGCGACCAGCCCGCGTCACCGTGCTCGTGGACCAGTTCCTCAGCGGCGTCCAGCAGCGCGCCGCGCAGGTCCCCGTGGTGATAGCTCCTCTTGCCCATGAGCACCGATCTTAACAGTGCTCAGATTAAATGGTACGGTAGGAGCTGAATCTAAACACTGCTCAGATTGGATTGCGATCATGTGTCTCACCAAAGCCACCGGCCCGGACGTCAGCGGCGCCCCCGCGCCGGTCGTGAGCGGCGAGCCGGTCCAGGTTTCCGACGGCGTCCACGTGATTCCGGACCGGCGGGTGGAGCTCGTCCCGAACGTCGGCCTCGTCGTCGGTGCGAGGGCCGCGCTGGTCGTCGACACTGGCATGGGACCGCGCAACGGCGCGTACGTCCTGCGGCAGGCCCGCCGCCTCGCCGGCGAGCGGCACCTGTACCTGACCGTCACGCACTTCCACCCTGAACACGGCTTCGGCGCACAGGCCTTCAAGGGTGCCGCGACCATCGTCTACAACCGGGGACAACGCGACGAGCTGCACCGCAAGGGCGCCGCCTACCTTGAGATGTTCCGGGGCCTGAGCCCGGCCATCGCGGCCGAGCTCGAAGACGTCGAGTTCGTCGACCCCGACCTGGTCTACGACGGCCAGGCCGAGATCGACCTCGGCGGTCACACGGCCGTGCTGCGCTCTGTCGGCCCCGCCCACACCACCGCCGACCAGGTCGTGCTCGTCGACGACCAGGTGCTGTTCGGCGGAGACCTGCTCGAGACCCGCATCTTCCCGATCACCCCGTACTTCCCGCCCCACGACACCGACGTCGACCCGCATCGCTGGATCAGCGTGCTCGACCAGCTCAGCGCCCTGGCCCCCAGGGTCGTCGTCCCCGGGCACGGCGAGGTGACCGACGCCTCGCTGATCGGTGACGTCCGCGACTACCTGACGTACGTCCGCGACGAAGCGGCCCGCCTACAGGCGGCCGGCCTCTCCGCCGACGAGGCGGCGAAGGCCATCGACACGGATGCCCGCGCCCGTTGGAGCACCTGGGAACGTCCTGAATGGATCAGCTCCGCCGCTCGGGCCTTCTACGACGCCGCCTCCACCGACTGAGTGCCACACCATGAACACGCGAAAAGAACCGCATGGGGCACCCCCAGCAACCCTCGATGCCGATGGCCGGCGAGAGCGCGGCATCCGTGTCTACGCTGAGATCCTCGACGTACCCGAGCCAGAGGTGCTCGCTACCTTCTCGGCGAGGGTCGGGCTGCCGTTCGCCGAGGAGCAACTGCAGGCGGCCGGCGGAGCCGCGTGGACGCACCCCGGCCTGACCGGACGCGACCGCGACATCGCCGTCATCACCGCCCTGGCCGCCCAGGGCGTATCCGGCGACCGACTGGCCACCCACCTGCGGCAGGCCCGGCAACACGGGCTCGGCGAGGACGCGCTCACCGCCCTGATGACGCTCCTTGCCAGCTACCTCGGATACCCCCGGGCCTCCCTCGCGATGGAAGCCGTCCAGGGCCTGTTCGACGCAGACTCGCCGGATGCCACAGCGCGCCCGACGTCACCTTCTCCCCCGTTCCCGGAGGGCACCACCAAAGAGAATCACTCCCGCTGCCGCCCAGCGGCGCCGCTTCCGCTTCCGTGCCCGTCCTGCGGCGGGCGGCGGTGAAGTGGCGGTCACAGGCTGAGTTCACGCATGCTTCTCCGCCTCGGTTCTGTTCATGACGCCGTTCTCGGCGTGCGTCGCCGGCCGGGTGATGACGCCCGCGCGTAGGGCCAGCAGCCAGGCGGCACCAGGGACGGCCATGAGGACGCCGAGGAGGATGAGCAGGGTGCGGTGGCCGAGGGTGCCGAGGAGGGCGCCCGTGGCGAAGGCGGAGAAGGTGAGGCCGGCGGTGGCGACCGCGCTCCACAGCGACATGATGCGGCCGCGGACTTCGTCGCCCGCGACGGACAGGAGAGCCGCGATGGCGGTGGGGCCGTAGACGACGTCGGCGAAGGCGGCGAGGCCCCACAGCGTAAGGGCGGCCCAGGCGGCGGTGGGCAGGCCGAGCAGAGCGGTGCAGATGCCCTCGCCGAGGCAGGACAGGCCGATGACCGACAGTCGAGTCCTCGGCTGCATTTCCTGGAGGCGTGGGGCGAGGGCGAGCAGCGCCGCCGCGCCGACGATGCCCTGAACGGCGTAGAACCAACCGGTGCCGCCGTCGCCGAGGTCGTGGACCCGCAGGGCCAGGTAGATCATGGCGGTGATCACGCCGCCCAGGCCGAGGCAGAACACCGCCTCCAGGCAGAGCAGCGCGGCGATCAGCCGGATCCGCCGCGCCGTGTGCAGGCCCTCCCCGAGGGAGGCGGCCCAACCGTGTGCCGGACGGGCGGTGCCGCGTCGGCTGCCCTCGGTGACCAGTGCGGTGAGCAGGAAGGACGCCAGGAACGACAGGGCGTTGACCACGAACGCCCAGCGCCAGCCGAACAGGCCGATGACCGCCGCTCCGGCCAGCCCGCCCACGGCTTGGAAGAGCAGCCCGTTGACCTGGACGGCCGCTGAGTACAGCACGTACTCCTCGGGCCGGACCAGTGATGGCATCCAGGCGCCGCGCGCGGCCTGGAAGACGAAGCCGGTCGCGGCGGAGACGAACGTCAGCGGGTAGACCAGCCACAGCGCCCCGGGCGAGTCGGCGAGCAGGAAGGCCAGCGCCAGAGCGGCGAGGAGCCCGTCTCCGGCGAGCATGACCGTGCGGCGATCGGCCCGGTCGGCCAGCACGCCGCCCAACGGCCCGATCAGCAGGCCCGGCAGGTAGCGCAGCGCGAGGGCGGCGCCCGCGGCGAGGGGTTCGCCGCTGTGCTCGTAGACCATCGCATACACCGCGACGGCGCTGAACCATCCGCCGCAGACACTGATCAGGTTGCCCAGCCACAGCCGCCGGAAGTCGCGGTTGACGGTCAGCAGTGTGACCAGGCCCCTGGCCGGAGGATCGATCCCGGTTCGGGAGGACTCATTCATAACGGTCAGCCTAAAGACATTGACAACCGTTTTCATTATCGCTGTAATTCGTGGGCGGGACGTGAAGCTGCGGGAGGGGGCGACGTGCTGGTTCGCCGGAGGCTGCTGGGACTGGTGCGCGCCACTCCCGTTCCCGTCGCGTGCACCGTGCTGCTGGCGCTTGGCGCCACCGCCTGCGCCGTGGGCCAGGGGTTCGGCATCGCCGAGGTGATCCGCCGAGCCTTCGAGGGCCGTCCCGCCGAGGAACTGGCCGGGCCGATCGCGCTGGTCGCGGTGCTGCTGTTCGCCAGGTCGGCGCTGCTGTGGGCCCGCGACATGACCGCGATGTGGACCGCCGCCGTGGTCAAGCGGCGGTTGCGCGCCCGGCTGGCCCGCAGGCTGCTGGACCTCGGCCCCGGCTACACGATCACCCGGCCGTCCGGCGCGATCCAGGCGACGGTCGCCGACGGGGTCGAGGCGCTGCAGGCGTACGTCGGCTTCTACCTGCCGCAGGTGCTGGTCAGCCTGGCGGGTCCGCTGGTCATCGTCGGCGCGCTGCTGACCCTGGACCCTGTGGTGGGCGCGGCCGTCGGGGTCTGCGTGGTCGCGGTGCCGCTGTCTCGTCCGCTGTGGAGCCGGTTGCTGGGACGCCGCGGGCAACGGCATTGGGCGGCCTACGAACGGTTCGCCGCCCGGGTCCTGGACGCTCTGCAGGGGATGACCACCCTGAAGACCCTGGGGGCAAGCGGGCGGTTCGGACGGCGACTGCGCGACGACGCCATCGAGTTGTACCGGGCCACGATGGGCGACCTGGCCGCCTCGACCGGCGTCTACAGCGTGACCGCGTTCGTGATGACCGCGGGAACGGCGCTGTCGGTGGCGGTGGCGTCCCTGCGGATGGCCGGCGGGCACCTGGACGCCGCCGCGCTGCTGGTGGTGCTTTTTCTGTCGGCCGAGTGCTTCCGGCCGCTGCTGGAACTGCAGAACTACTGGCACGAGGGCTTCCACGGGCTGGCCGCCTCGCACGGCGTCTTCGAGCTTCTGGACGCCGAGCCGCTCGTCGCCGTCCCGGCCACGCCGGCGGCGATCCCGCGCACCGCGCCGGCCCGGGTCCGGTTCGAAAACGTCACCTTCCGGTACCCGGGCACCGGGTCGGCCGCCCTGCGCGAGGTGGATCTCACCGCCGAGCCCGGCACCACCCTCGCGATCGTCGGCCGGTCCGGCTCGGGGAAGTCCACGCTGGTGTCGCTGCTCCAGCGCTTCTTCGACCCCGACACGGGACGCGTACTGATCAACGGCGTCGACCTGCGCGACAGCGATCCGGCGGACGCGCGGGCGCTGGTCTCCGTCGTCGCCCAGGACACCCACCTCTTCCACGGCACCGTGGCGGAGAACCTGCGGATCGCCGCACCCGGCGCCGGCGACGCCCGGCTGCGGGAGGCAGCCGGGCGGGCCCGCGTGCTGGAGGTCATCGAGGCGCTGCCCGGCGGGTTCGACGCGGTCGTCGGAGAACGCGGCGCCACCCTGTCGGGCGGAGAGCGGCAGCGGCTGGCGATCGCACGCGCACTGCTCAAGGACGCACCCATTCTCGTCCTGGACGAGGCCACCGCCAGCGTGGACGGCCGTACCGAGGCCGCTCTCCAGCAGGCCGTGAAGGACGTGCGCGCCGGCCGCACCACCATCGTGATCGCCCACCGGCTCTCCACGGTCGCCGACGCCGACGCGATCGCCGTGCTGGACCAGGGGCGCGTGCTCGAGCATGGATCCCCCGCCCTCCTCGCCGGGACGGGCGGCGCATGGGCCCGGCTGGTCGACGCGCACGCCCAGGCCGCCCGATGACGACCGTCGAGCGGGGAACGCGGCGGCTGCGGGCCACCTCGGACGTCCGCTGGGGGACCGACCGGCTGCCGCCCGACCGGCGCGGAGCGGCGGGGTTGCTGCACGTTCTCGGCGGGCATCGCCGCGCGTTCGCCCTGTCGGTACTCTTCGGAATCCTCAACCAGGGCTGCGGTACGGCGGCGAACGTGCTCGGGGCCGTCACCGTCGTGGCGGCGCTGACCGGCTCGAGCGCCGGCCGTCTGTGGACGCTGGCGGCGGTGACGTTCGCCTTGGTCGTCGTCCGCGCCGCGGCGACCTGGCTGGAGGCGTGGGTCTCCCACGAGCTGTCCTTCCGGATCTTGGCGGACCTGCGGCAGTGGTTGTTCTGGGCGTTCGAGCGGATCGCCCCGGGCGGGCTGGTGCGCGCCCGCACCGGTGACCTGGCGTCGCGGGCCCTGCACGACAGCGAGAGCCTGGAGATCTTCTACGCGCACACCTCGATCTATCTGGCGGTCGCGGCGGTGCTGCCGCCGGCGTCGGTGGCGGCGCTGGCGTTCCTGGCGCCGTGGCCGGCCCTGGCGCTGGTCCCCTGGCTGGTGGCGGCCGCCAGCGTGCCGCTGTGGCTGCGGGCGCGCGGTACTCGGCAGGGACGGCGGGTTCGGGAGCTGACCGCCCGGATCAACGTCGAGGTCGTTGACCTGGTGCAGGGCCTTCGCGAAATCGTGTCCTTCGGCGCGGGGGACCGCCGGCTGGCCGGGCTCGCCGAGGCCGGGGACCGGCTCGCCGCCGCCCAGCGCGGGCAGGCGGCGCGGGGCGGGCTGGAGACGGCGCTCGGCGGGCTGCTCGTCAGCGGCGGCACCCTGTCCGTCCTCGGCACGGGCGTCTGGCTGGCCTCCCGGGGGTCGATGCCGGTCGAGCGGCTCGCTCCGGCCGTCGTGCTGGCCGCCGGGTCGTTCGGGCCGATCACCACCCTGCTGAATGTGACCCGGGTGTGGGGCATCACCTCCTCGGCCGCCGACCGGGTGTTCGACGTGCTGGAGGCCCCCGCGCCGGTGCCCGACAACGGGCTGACCGTGCTGCCCGACGCCCCGGGGCCGCTGGAGATCGTGTTCGAGGGCGTCGGCTTCCGGTACGCCGACCAGGGCCCGCGGGTGCTCGACGGTGTGGACCTCACCGTTCCGGCGGGCGCGACCGTCGCGCTCGCCGGAGCCACCGGGGCGGGCAAGTCGACCCTGGCCCACCTTCTGCTCCGCTGGTTCGACCCCCAGCACGGCCGGATCACGCTCGGCGGCGTGGACCTGCGCGACCTCCCCCGCGTCGAGCTGACCCGGCTGGTCGGGCACGTACCGCAGGACGTATTCCTGTTCCACGACACCCTCGCCGCCAACCTGGAACTGGCCGCCCCCGGCACGGACGCCGCCCGGCTGCGGCAGGCCCGCGACGATGCCCGTGTCACCCCGTTCCTGGAACGGCTGCCCGACGGGCTCGACACCGTCGTCGGCGAACGCGGCGCCCGCCTGTCGGGAGGCGAACGGCAGCGCGTCGCGGTGGCACGGGCGCTGCTCAAGGACTCCCCCGTGCTGGTGCTGGATGAGTCGTCCAGCCAACTCGACGTGCTGTCGGAACGGGAGCTGCAGACAGCCCTGGACCGGGTGCGGACGGGCCGCACCACGCTCGTGATCGCGCACCGGCTGTCGACGTTGCGCGGCGCCGACCTGGTGGCGGTCCTGGACCGGGGGCGCATCACCGACATCGGGTCCCACACGGACCTGTTCGCGCGGTGCGCGCCCTACCGGTCGCTCGTCAAGGCGCAGGCCGACGCCGCCGCACTGCTGGCGGCCGGCCTCGCCGGGCGACCGGATCCCCACCGAGAACAGGAAGGAGGTGAGCACGCATGAAGGTCACCAAGCTGGCGGTTTCCAAGAGCCGCAGCCGGCTTCACTCCTCCAACCACGCCACGGCGCGGCAGTCCAGCGTCGCCTGGCGCTGAGGTGAGGCGGTGACATGAGGTACGGCCGGGTGCGGGCATGGGCGAATCACGCCCGCACCCGGTCCTCCAAGACTAAGGACGCGGGAAGACCGATGGACGAACACTTTCGCTGGGCCGGCGGGGTTTCCATGATCCCGGCCGGTCAGGGCTGGCTGGTGCACACCCCGGCCGAGGAGTTTCTGACCGTCGAACCCCAGGACGGCGGCGCCGGAGACCTCCACGCGCCGGAGCTGCGGCCGGTGTTCAGGGAGGAAGGCGTGCTCGCCCCGCCCGCGCCCCGTCCCGGGATCGTCGGGGTCGCCGGGGACGGCCCGCTCGCCGGGACGCTCGACGACCTGCTCACCCAGACCGGCGTCACGGTCCGGCGAGGCACAGAGAAGGAGCTGGCCGATCAGGCGCCCGAACTGGCCGTGCTGGTAGCGTGCGCGCCCTGGCTCCCCGACCGCAGGTGGACCGAGCTGGACACCCAGTGCCTGGAGGCCGGGCTTCCCTGGCACCGGGGGCACGCGGAGGGCCGCCGGTGGTACACCGGCCCGTTCCGTACCGGGCCGGGTGACGCCGGGTACGCCGACACCCGGATCCGGCGGCTGGCCGCCAGCCCCTGGCCCGCCGAACTGGCCGCCTACTGGCGCTGGCTGGACGAGGGCGGCCGCCCCGAGCCCGACCCCGCGGGCGCGTTCGGCGCCGCCGTCGCCGCCGCGCTGATCGCCTTGGACGTGCGGGGCTGGTTGTGCGGCGACGACCCGCCCGGCCGCGGCGCGCAGGTGGGGGTGGATCCCGCCACCGGCCAGGTGAGCCGCCACCCGGTGCTTCCGGTCCCGGCCGGGCTGATGCGCGAGGCCCCCGGCCCGATGCGGGCGGTCCGGTGAGCGGCCGCCGGATCGAGGCGGACGTCGCCGTCCGGGCCCGCGACGGCGCGTCCCTGGTCGGCGATCTGTTCCTGCCCGCACGCGTGCCCGCGCCGGTGGTGGTCCTGCGTACCCCGTACGGGGCCGCGGGGGCGTGGCCGGAGGCCGCCGCGCTGGCCGAGGCCGGAGTCGCCGCCTATGTGCAGGACCTGCGGGGCCGGCACCGTTCCGGCGGGGAGTTCGTCCTTGGCCGCGACGAAGGACCAGACGGCGTGGCCACCCTGGAATGGGCGGGCGCGCAGGGGTGGTGCGACGGCCGGGCGCTGCTGGCCGGGACGGGCTACGAGGCGTTCGCGGCGTGGTGTGCGGCCGACCATCCGGCGGTCCGGGCGGTGGCGTCCCGGCAACCGTGGCCGGTGACCGGGACACCGCCATTGGACGACGAGCTGTGGTGGCGCACCGAGCTGGCGACGGGCCCGGCCGTGCGGCCGGGACTCTTCGAGCTGGCGCTCGCACTCGCCCCGGGGCTCGGCGAGGGCCTGGACGATCCGGCGCTGCCCGAGCGCTGGCCGGTGCCGGTGGGCCCGTGGCCGCCGGCACCCGGCACCTTCAAGGCCCAGGCCCGCACGGTGACCCGTGCGGTTCGGGCCGCGTCCGTCCCGACCCTGCATCTGGGGAGCTGGTTCTGCCGTTCGGCGGAGACCACGCTGCGCCACGCGATGCTGGCCGCCGACCCCTGCGTGGTCGTGGGCGGCTGGGCGTCCCCGCTCACCCATCGGCTCGGTCCGGAGTGCGCGATCGACGTGCCCGGCGAGCCCGACGCCGCTGACGTCATGCTGAGCTGGTTGGCCACGATCGCCGAGGGCGGCGCGTGGACCGACGCCCGCAGGTGCCTGGTCCTGGGAGCCGGATGGCGCGACCGGGACCCCTGCCCGCCCGGCCGCCCCAGGCATCGAGAGGAGCCGCTGACCACTGCCCGGCTCGTCCTTCTCCACGATCCCGCCGATCCGTTCCCCTCGCTGCCGCACTCGGCCGACCTGGCCGCCGTCGCCGGCCGGGACGACGTCGTCCGGCTGACCGCCGAGGGCCCGCTGCGCTGGCACGGATCGGCAAGGCTCGCCGTAACGGTCCGCGCCGGACGGCCCGTGGAGCTGGTGGCCACCCTCGTGCACGAGCGCGCCGACGGCGTCCGCGTCCGCCTCGGCGACGGCACCGTCCCCCTTCCCGAGGGCACCGGCCGGGCCGAGCTGCGGCTGCCGCCGCTCGCGGCCGACCTGCCCGCCGGCGACCGCCTGCACGTCGAACTGACCGCCGGCCGCGTTCCGCGCCGCCCGGCCCCGCGCGAACCCGCCCGGTACGAGATCGAGCCCGGCCCGCTGCTGCTACCGCGGCCCGCCGCCGAGGAGCCGCGATGAATCCCGACGCGCTGATCGACCCGCGTACCGGAGTGATCACCCAGATCGTACGCGCCGGCCCCGAGGCCTGGTGGCCCCGCGGCCTGGACGTGTGCGCCACCCATGTCGCCGACATCGCGAGCCTGCTGCCCTGGCCCGCCGACCGCGTCTCCACCGGCACCGCGTTCGGCGACCCGAGCCGGGCCCGGCTCAGCGCCATCGGCGAGGCGGTGGAGCGATACTGCGGCAACTTCGTGCCCGCGGCCCTGCCCCGGGCCGCTCACTCCGAGCTGGTCGCGGCGGGGGAGAACGCGGTGGACCCGGCCGGCCTGGCGCTGTACTCGGCGGCCCAGTACACCGCACCCGGCTGCCCGTTCGTCCCCTTCACCGCCGACCTGCCGGTGCTGTGGACGCGGGGTGTGACGCTGCCGTCGCAGGAGCCGGTGTGGGTGCCCGCCTCGCTGGTCTACGTCAACTACCACCAGCCGCCCCGGCTGGCCGAGCCGGTCACCAACTTCGTGATGCTCGCGGGGATCGCCGCGGGCACCGACGACCACATGGCACGGACCGCCGCCCTCGAAGAGGTCATCGAGCGCGACGCCACCGTCATCTGGTGGGCGAACCGGCTGCCCGCCCGGCCCGTCCACGTCGACCATCCGCGGCTGGCCGCGATCCTGACACCCGAACCCGAGACGGGGCCGGGCTGGGCGCGGGCGGCCGGTGCGCGCGGGCCGTGCCGGTACCGGGTCGTGGCGCTGCCGACCGTGTTCGACGTCGCCGTCCTTGGCGTCCTGCTGGAGGACCCCGAGCACGAGCTGGCGGTGTTCGGGGTGGCGGCGCGGCCCGACCCGGCCGCGGCCGTGCGCAAGGCGCTGGCCGAGGCGGTCACGCTGCGCCGCTACGCGCTCGGGCTGCTCGATCCGGACGGCGACATCTGGACGTCCGCGCGGGAGGGCACCATCCCGATCGGGTTCTTCCGCCCGCACCGGGCCGACCGCCGCTACGCCGACTCCTACCGCGCCGACTACCGGGACGTGACCGACCTGGCCTGCCACAGCCAGATCTGGCTGGACCCCCGGATGCGTCCGCACCTGGAGCCCGTCACCGGCGATCACGCGCCCGTCAGCCTGGAGGAGCTGCCGTCGCCCACCGGCGACCCCTGCGACGTGTACCTCGAAACGCTCGCCGCCGCCGGGCTGACCGCCCACGCGGTGGACGTGACCACTCCGGACGTCGCCGCCGCCGGATTCCGCGCGACGCGCGTGGTCGTGCCCGGCGCGTACTCGAACGCGCCCGCCGCGTTCCCCTTCCTCGGCGGCACGCGCCTGTACACCGATCCGGTCAGGCTCGGCCTGCGACGGGCCCCGATCCGCGGGGACGAGATCAACCTCGTCCCGCTCCCGCACACATGAGCGCCCCGCTGCTGGACCCGCGGTGCGGGCCGGTACGCGTTCTCGACACCGGCCGCAGTCACGGCGTGCTGCACACGGCGGTCGCCGAACTCGCCGCGACTGACGCGTTCGCGCTGCCGCTCGGCAACCCGGTGGTCGGCGGCGCCTCGTGGACGAGCCCGGACGAGGCCGCCCGGCGCGCCCTCGGTGAGGCGGCCGAACGCTACGCGGGCCACCTGGTCCCGGCGGAACGGGTGACGCGGGCCCCCTGGCGGCGGCTCGGGTCCACCGCCGTCGATCCCTCGACGCTGGCGCTGTACTCCCCCGGCCAGCACGAGCGCCCCGGGTTCCCGTTCGCCGGACTGGCCCGCGACGCCCCGATCGGCTGGGTCTCCGGCCGCACCGCCGCCGGCACCGAATGCCTGGTCCCGGCTTCGCTGGTGTGGCTGGCGCCCGGCGAGCACGCCGAGATCGGCGGACGTCCGGCGCACCTGCCGGTGGCGGCGGGCATCGCCGCCGGGCCGACCCTGAAGGCCGCGCGCTCGGCCGCTCTCGCGGAGGTGGTCGAACGGCACGCGCTGGCCACCGCCTGGCACGGACACCGGGCGCTCCCCCCGCTCGCCGTGCCGCCCTTGCCGGCCCCGGACGGCGCGCGGCTCCGCGGGTTCCAGGTGCCGAACCTGCTGGGCGCCCCGGTCGTCCTGTGCGTCGCTCAAGGGGACGCCGACCGGCTGGGCGCGGGCTGCGCCCTCGTGCCGGACGCCGCCGATCCGGTGGCCGCCGCCGGAGCGAAGGCGGCCGCCGAGGCGCTTGTCTCGCTCGACACGCTCGACGCGGTGATCGACGGCATCCCCGAATGGTCCGGCGTTCTCCGACCCCACCGCGACGACCGGCGCTACGCGGACGACTACCGGCCCGACCTGTCCGATGCCACCGACCTGGTCTGCACCTTGCAGCTGCTGGCCGACCCCCGCCTCGCCGGACGGATCATCGCACGGCTGACCAGCGGGCGGCCCGACGGCCGGTGGCACCCCGGCCGGATCGACCTCGACGCCGCGTTGGCCGCTCGCGGTCTGCCCGTCGTGACCGTCGACATCACCCCTCCAGACCTGGACCGGCTCGGCTTGGCGGTCGCCCGTGTCGTCGTGCCCGGGCTGCGCTCCACCGGCCCCGCCGCCTTCCCGTTCCTCGGAGACGGCGCCGAACCCCTCCCCACCGACCCCGAACGGCTGCCGATGCCCCATGCCTGAGCATCCATCCGGCCATCCGCCATGGAACGCCGACCGGCCCGGCCCCAAGGCCCTGCGGTCGGGCACGCACCGCGCCGCCTCCCTGGACGCCACATGGTCCCGGATCCGGCCGCTGCTGCCCGCGTTCGGTGTCACCCGCGTCGCCGACATCACCGGCCTGGACACCGTCGGTATCCCGGTCACCACCGCGTACCGGCCCAACTCCCGCAGCCTCGCCGTCAGCCAGGGCAAGGGCGTCACCCGGAAGGCGAGCCGGGTCTCGGCCGCGATGGAGGCGATCGAGCACGCCCACGGCGAGCGGATCGACCTGCCGCTGCGCCTGGCCCGGCACATCGAACTGCCGTCGGCCGTCGCACCCTGGCGACTGCCCCGCACCCAGGCGCAGACCGTGGACGAGTACACCCCGCTGCTGTGGCTGGACGGGCGACGGCTGCCGGACGGCGCCCCGGTGGCCGTGCCGTACGAGGCGGTCAGCATCGACTTCACCCTGCCCCGGGGGCTCACCGCCGCCGGGCTGTGCCGGGACAGCAACGGTCTGGCGGGCGGCAACACCGCGCTGGAGGCCGTGGTCCACGCCCTGTGCGAGGTCATCGAACGCGACGCCCTCGCCCTGTGGGAACTGCGCGAGCCGGAGAAGCAGGCGGCGACGCGGACCGACCCGCGCTCCTTGGGCGACACGGGCGTCGAAGGGCTGGTGGATCGGTTCGAGGCCGCCGGGGTGGAGGTCGCGCTGTTCGACATCACCTCCGACATCGCCGTGCCCGCGATCCTGTGCCAGATCGTGGAGGCCGACCCCGACCCGTTCCGTCCGCTGCCGCCCGCCGCCGGGATGGGCTGCCATCCCCATCCGGCCGTCGCCGCGGCACGGGCGCTCACCGAGGCCGCGCAGAGCAGGCTGATCACCGTCTCCGGCGCCCGCGACGACCTGACCCGCGACGCCTACGACCCCGGCGAGGACCTCGCCGCGAGCCTTGCCCTGCGCGACCTGCTGCGGTCGGACGCCTCGGCCGCGCGTCCCTACGACGGCCCCGGCGCCGACCACGGAACCCTCGGCGCCGACCTCGACTGGCTCCTGGGCCGCCTGGACGACGCCGGGCTCAGCGAGATCGTGGCGGTAGACCTGTCCCGTCCGGACGTCGGGCTGCCCGTCGTCAAGGTGGTGGTCCCCGGCCTGGAGGGCTCGTCGGCTCTGACCGGAGCGGCCGTCCTGCCGGGCCCGCGGGCGGCGGAGGCCGCCGATGGCTGAGATCGTGGTCTTCGCCGGGCCGACCTGCCATGACGGGGAGGTCGCGGCCCGCCTGGCCGGGCTCGGCGCGACGGTGCTGCCCCCGGTCGCCCAGGGTGACATCGCCCGCCTGGTCGCGCTCCCCGAGACCGAGCGGCCCCGCGTCATCGGCGTCATCGACGGCGTCTACGAGCGGGTGCCCGCCGTCTGGCACAAGGAGATCCTGTGGGCGCTCTCCGAAGGCGTCGCCGTCGCCGGTGCCGCGAGCATGGGAGCGCTGCGCGCGGCCGAACTGGCGCCGTTCGGCATGATCGGCACCGGACGCGTCTACGCGGCGGCCGGCTCGGGTGAACTGGTCGACGACGACGAGGTCGCCGTCGCGCACCTCGGCCCCGACGACGACCACCGTCCCGTGTCCACGGCCATGGTGGACATCCGCGCCACCCTGGACGCCGCGAGGGCCGCCGGGGTGATCGACGCCCCGGCCGGTCGGACGATCGCCGGGGCCGCCAAGCGCCTGCACTACACCGAGCGCCGCTGGCCCGCCCTGCTGCGGCACGATCCCACCGGCGCGCTCGCCGGCTGGCTGCCCACCGGCCGCGTCTCGGTCAAGGCGGCCGACGCCGTCGCGCTGCTCGACCTCCTCCCCCGCGTGCCACCGCCCTCGGCCGCCTTCCATCTGGAACCGACCGAGCAGTGGCTCGCCGCCCGTCCCGTCCCCGGCACGGGCGACCTGGACCCCGGGACGCTGCGGCGGCTGATCGACGGGCTCCGCCGGGACGGCGTCCACGACGACCTCGAACGCGCCGCGGCACTGCGACTGCTGGCCGTCCGGTACGCGGGCGGCCACCGTCCCCACGGCGCCGCGCTGGCCGAGTGGATCGACCGGGTCCGCGCCCGGATCGACCCCGCCGACCTGGCCGGCCTCGGGCCCGCCGCGCTCGCCGCGTTCGCCGCCGACCAGGCGTGCCTGGTGGCGGCCTGCGACCACGCGGACGCCGAGATCCAGGCGGCGGTCCTGGACACGCTGCGGGTGCGCGGCGAGTACGCCCGGCGGGTCGCCGAGGCCCGCCGTTCCCCGGTCCCCTCCCAGCCCAGAGAGAGCACAGAGAAGGAAACCCCCCGATGAAGAAGATCGCCTCCTTCGCGCCGGCCGCCGTGGCCGTCCTGCTGATCACTCCGCTGGCGGCCGGGTGCGGCGGCTCGGACGGCACCAACGCCGCCGCCTCCTCCGCCCCGGTCACCGCCCGCAACTGCGGCGCCGACTACACCTTCGGTGCCCCGCCCCGGCGGGTGGTCGCCTCCAGCACCCCGGCCACCGAGGTCCTGCTGGCCCTCGGCCTGCGCGACAGGCTGGCGGGCACCGTGGCCGCCAAGGACATCGTCCCCGAGTACGCCGACGACCTGCGCGGCGTCAAGGTCATCGCCGAGAGCGCGTTCCCGCCGCCGTCGAAGGAGGTCGTCTACTCCGCCGACCCCGACCTGGTGGTCAGCGGCTACCCCGACGACTACGGCCCCAAGGCCATGGGCGACCGTGCCGTCCTGCGGAAGGAGGGCGTCAACACCTACCTGCTGGCGGCCAACTGCCCCGGCCACAAGGCCAAGGTCGAGGACGTGTACGCCGACGTGCGCGCCCTCGCCAAGGTCTTCGGCGTCCCAGCCCGCGGCGAGGCCCTGGCGACCCGGCTCCAGGGCGAGATCAACGCCGTCAAGGCGGTCCCGGGGTCACCGAAGGTCTTCGACTACGCGGGCGGCAAGGAGAAGCCCACCACGGCCGGATCCACCGCGCTGGTCGACGATCTGATCCGCCGAGCCGGAGGCACCGGCATCTTCCCCGAGGTCACCTCCTTCAAGCAGGTGAGCTGGGAGGAGGTCGTCAAACGGAACCCCGACGCCATCCTGGTCGAGGACCAGGCGTTCGAACCGGCCGGCAAGGCCATCGCCTGGATGAAGACCTACGGCCCCATCAAGAACGTGACCGCGGTCAAAGAGAACCGCTTCATCATCGTCCCGGTCAACGACACCCAGCCGGGCGTACGCGGCGGGCGCGCCCTGAAGACCCTCACAGAGGGGCTCGCCCGGTGACGGTCAAGGCCCCTGACGCCCGGCGGCGTCCGCGGCACCAGGCCCCCCGGCCACCGGCCGTCCGGCGCGCCGCCCTGCCCGCCCTGGCCGGCGGTCTCGCGGCCGTCCTGGCGCTGTCGATGATCGCCGCCGTCGGGCTGGGGCCGGTGTCCATCCCCTTCAGTGACGTCGCCCAGGTGATCGGCCACCGCTACCTGCCCGGTCTGGTGGACACCGCCCCCACCGGGCCGCGCTCGGTGATCGTCCTGGACATCCGGCTGCCCCGGGTCCTGCTCGGCGCCGCCGTCGGCGCCGGTCTGGCCGCCGTCGGCACCGTGCTCCAGGCGGTGCTGCGCAACCCGCTCGCCGACCCGTACCTCATCGGCGCCAGCTCGGGCGCCTCCTTCGGCGCCGTCCTGGTCATCATCGCCGGCCTCAGCCCGTTCGGGACACTCTCCCTCCCGGTCGCCGCCTTCCTCGGCGCGATGGCGACGTTCTCCCTGGTGATGCTACTGGCCGGCGGCCGCGGGCTGCTCGCACCGACCCGGCTCATCCTGGCCGGGGTCGCGGTCGCCGCGTTCACCGAGGCCGTCACCCACTACCTGGTACTGACCTCCCCGGACAAGGACGTCCGCTCGGCGCTGTTCTGGATGCTCGGCGGACTCGGCGGCACCCAGTGGCGCGACATCGGCGTCCCGATCGCCGTCGTCCTCGCGGGCACCCTGTGGTTCTGGACGCAGAGCGGACGCCTGAACGCGCTCGTCCTCGGCGAAGAGGGCGCCACCAGCCTCGGCCTGGAGGTCCACCGCGTCCGGCGGCGCCTGATCATCGGCTGCGCACTGGTCATCGGCGCCGTCGTCGCCGTCAGCGGCGGCATCGGCTTCGTCGCCCTGATGATCCCGCACGCGGTCCGCCTGGTCGTCGGCGGCGACAACCGCCGCGTCCTGCCCCTGGCCGCCCTGACCGGCGCGATCCTGCTGGTCTGGGTGGACGTCGGCGCCCGCATGCTCAACAAGCCCGACGAGATCCCCATCGGCGTGATCACCGCCGTGCTCGGCGCGCCGTTCTTCCTCGTCCTGCTGCGCCGCGCGGACCGCCGGAGGTGGCAATGACCCCCGTCTCCGTCGAGATCGACGACCTGGCCTGGGCCCCCGCCCGGCTGACCGACATCACCCTGCACATACCGCCCGGCCAGATCACCGGTCTCCTCGGTCCCAACGGCAGCGGCAAATCCAGCCTGCTGCGCTGCGTCTACCGCAGCCTGCGCCCCGACACCGGCACCGTCCGCGTCGACGGCGCCGACGTGTGGCGCACGCCCGCACGCGCCCTCGCCCGCAAGGTCGCCGTCCTCACCCAGGACGCCCCCGCCGACCTGGAGAACACCGCCGAACAGATCGTCGCCCTCGGCCGCATTCCCCACCAGGGCCCTCTCGGCGGGCTGTCGCCCGCCGAACGCCGCCTCATCGCCGACGCCATGCGCCGCTGCGACATCGCCGACCTCGCACACCGCTCCATGGCCACCCTGTCCGGCGGAGAACGCCAGCGCGTCCAGCTCGCCCGCGCACTCGTCCAGGAGCCCCGCCTGCTCATCCTGGACGAACCCACCAACCACCTCGACCTCCACCACCAGGTCGAACTGCTCCGGCTTCTCCGGAGCCTCGGCGTCACCGCCCTCATCGCCCTGCACGACCTGCAACTCGCCGCCGCGGCCTGCCACCGCCTCGTCGTGCTCGACGAGGGCCGCGTCGTCGCCGACGGCGCCCCCGCCGACGTGGTCACCGCCGACCTGCTCCGCACCGTCTACCAGGTCGACGCCGACATCACCCTGGGCCCCGACGGCCTGCCCCGGATCGCCGTCCGCCTCCACGACCAGCCCACCACGCCGGTCCCCGAAACCTTAGAAGAACACGATCCAGTCCCCAGTGAAGGGTGAACCGATCAGCCTGCCCAGGGACGCCGCAGCGTCCTCACCGTGACAAGGTCACCTCCTCGCAGGCCGTCGTGGCCTGTAGGGGGAAGGCGTCTGGCCCGGCAACCGGCCGCGGTGACCGCGACGGCGAACACGGCGAGGCCGATCCAGCGCCGTTCGACACGCTCGCGCCCGGGAGGATCAAATTAGGTTAGGCTTACCTAAATCAACCACGAGCGGCGGGACGGGCACACCCACGGTTCCTTCGTGGACCGCGTGCCGCCAGCCCGTGCCGCCAGCCTCAGGTCATAAGTGCGCGAGCGCACCTGATGAAAGGAGCCGGTGAGGTGCACCCGAACGAGGAACGAATTCGAGCCTTCTACCAGGCCGTGGCGACCCGTGACACCGACCTTCTGACGGCCATGATGGCCGAGGACATGGTCACCACCGTGCCGGGACACAGTCCGGTCGCCGGTCGCCGCGAGGGGCGCGAAGCAGTCCTTGGCCTGTTGGGACGTGCCTTCGAGGAGACAGCGGGCAACTTCAGCGCCGAACTACTGGACGTCCTCGCCAACGACCGCTACGCCGTAACCCTGCACCGATGGACAGCGCAGCGCAAAGGGCGCCAACTGGTCGCCAACAACATCAACATCTTTCGTTTCGACGACCAGGGCCGGATAGCAGAGCGAGAGGAGCGGATCGAGGACATCACGGCCCACGACGAATTCTGGTCGACCTGACGCGACCCCCCGTCGGCAACTTAGTGACCGATGAGGCGCCGTTGTCGCCGGCAGCGGCATCGTCGGGCGGCAGTTTCGGTTGGCACCCCCGGCGAACTCGGCCCAACGACCGCCCTCTCACGCTCCAACGACCTCAACTGGCCCCGCAGGCAGGCCCGGGTCCGCAACCTGGGCACCCGCCGCCCGAAGAACAGCGCCACCGCCTGCGCAAACAAGCCCTCCCCCCGGTCCTCGCACCCGGACGGTCCACTTCACCACTCTGGGCGCCACGGCTACCGATCGTATGGCTCCGACACACCCACATGATCACGGCAGCGGCCGTCTCACGTCCCGACCTCGATCCAATCGCTACGAACCGAAAAGGCCGTTCGAGCAAGCCTCGCGCTCCGCTCGCCTCCGACAGGAGCCGAGGCGGTCGGCAACGGCAGTGTGGCACCCGGGGCGAGGCGCGATCATGAACCAGACACGGCCACCACGGCAGGCCCGCCGGGCTTCCTGTGGTTCCGGACGATGCTGCACGGTAGCCACGTCGACGCGGTAGCGGATGGCCATATCTGAACCTCCGCCCACACCAGCGCGCCGCACACCGGGTGATGCCTCCACGCGGTCAACCGCGCCCGCCACCCCACCGGTCCCCGCAGCCACGCCGCCTCCTCCTCCGAAATCCCCGTTGCCGTCAACTTCTCCCGCTCATCGGCCCGCTTGCGCGCCTGATATGCCCGCACCCCGCACGCCGCCGAACAGTGAGCTGATTCCATCCTCATCGGTCCTGGTGGTGGGGGTGAGCGCGGCACCTCGCTCACTCAGGGCGCGGGCCTTGGCGTGGTGCCGGTTGAACAGCTTCTTGCGTTTCCCCAGCTTGCTGCATCTTCACCGTCATGTTGCTCGGGGACGATGTGCTGCTGCCGCACTAGGAGTATCTCGTCCAAGGTTTGCGTGTGTTCCCTGGCGTCCGGCTGCCTGTTGTCACGGTTGCGGTACGTCAGTTCGTAGTCGCTTGATCAGGCATATTGTGGCCATCGCCCAGGTAACGGGTGACGATGGTGACAATCTCCTCGGTCAGTTCCGCAGGGTCGGAGCTGGTGAAGCGGTGGATCAGCGATTCGACCAATGCGACGACGAACCGGGCGGCATGGGCCGGATCGGGCACCTGGGTGGCGGGATCGTTGCGGAGGAGCTCGGCGACCAGCGACTCGGCCTCGGCTTCGGCCTTGTGGAAGCGCGCCACCAGGTCGGGGGGCCGGGGTGCCTGTTCGAACAGCACCTGGTGCAGCCGGGGATTGGCGGCGTGCAGATCTGCCAGGGCGCGAGTGAGCGCAGATAGCCACTCCCGCAATGAACGCGCTTCGGCGAGGTGAGTTCGGATGGTGTCTGCGGTCTCGTCCAAATGCGCCCCCGCCAACGCGACCAGGATCGCGTCCTTGTTCGGGAAGTACTGGTACAGCGAGCCGATCGACAACCCGGCGTGCTCAGCGATGCGGTCGGTCGTCCCGGACGCGTAGCCGTGCTCGGCGAAAACGTGAGCCGCGGCGGCCAGGATTCGTTCGCGGGTCTGCCAGGCACGCTGCTGTTTGGGCGTCTTCCTGGGGCGATACGGCGACCGGGCGGGCGGCATGACGGCCTCCTGATGCGAGTACAAAAGCCGAGGAATTCCTCATATTCTACCTGGACTCGAAACCCCTAGGAGGTATGCCATGTCCAGGTCGATCGTCCCGGACACCGCGCGGCAGGAGCCCGCGACGGTCCAACTCCCGTCCACCCTGCTGTTCCTGCTCCCGTTCGTGGTGTACGTGCTGCACACCCTGGAGGAACTGCCGGGGTTCGCCGCCTGGTCCAGCGAGCACTTCGGCCCCGAGACCACCGGTACGTTCGCCGCCTACCACATCCCGCTGATGCTGCTGGTCATGCTGTGCTCATGGCGGGCGGCGCACGCGGGACGGCACGGCGCATGGGTGGTGCTGTCCACCGCTTTCCAGTGGCAATTCGGCGTCAACGCCCTGTTCCACCTGACCAGTTGGATCGTCCTCGACGACTACTCGCCCGGGGCCGTGACCGGGGCGGTGGTCTCGCTCCCCGCGACCGCCTACTACCTGTCGTGGGTCCGCCGCCAAGAGCGCGTCACCACGCGCGAGCTCGGCCTCGCGTTGGTCATCGGCACCATGATCGCCGCACTGGCGATCGGCTTCCTGTTCCTGTGAAACAGGGCGTCGGATCGCGCTGGCGATGTCTGGCGGGACGTTCCGCTAGACCTGGCGGCGCCACTAGCTGTGTCCTTCCTGAGGGCGCCTTCTCCTCGATCGTGCCCGTCCTCATCGTTCTCGCGCTCGTCCTGGTGGTGGCCCAGCCCTTACTGGTCCGCAGGCTCGCCTCCCGACCGAATCGGCGGCGGGAGGACGGTGGTCTCCTCCTGTGGACGGGCGTCCTCCTGGGGGGCGTCTACGGTGGCTACTTCGGGGGCCGCCCAGGGTGTTCTGCTGCTCGGCCTGATGGGCGTGCTCATCCCGGAGGAACAGCTCCAGCGGATGAACGCCCTGAAGAACCTGCTCGTCGCGCTGGTCAACCTGACGGCCGGGATCCAAACCGGCATGGCGGACCAAGCCGTCCTGGTAACTGGTCGCCGCCGACGACCAGCGGTGTCCCGTTAAGGCCGGCGGGAACGGCGGTCGGGGGTGTGGAGGGTGAGGAAGTGGGTGACGGCCGTTGCGGCGTGGTCGTTGATCTCTTGCTGGGTCGGTGCGGTTTCGCCGAGCAGGACGCGTATCTGGGTGTCGCGCACGATCAGCCCGTAGAGCGTCCGGTATGCCTGGGTGGTGTCGGGGGCGTGGATGATCCCCGCGTCGTGCAGGCGGTCGAGGTACTCCTCGATGATCGGTCCGATGCGGTGCCGTCCCGATGACAGCAGGGTGTCCGCCAGGCCGGGCGAGGCCATCGCGGCGCGGTTGAGCGTCACCGAGGACGGCCCGGTCAGCAGCCCCAGCAGCCCGATGGCGTAGGCGACCAGCGCCTTTCGTGCGGTGCCGGGCGTGGTGGGCTGCTCTCCGACGATGGCCAGGAGCCGGTCGGCCGAGGCGTCGGCGTTGGCCTCGATGAGCGCGGTGATCAGCCCTTCCCGGTTGCCGAACCACGAGTACAGGGTCTCCTTGGACGCGCCCGCGCGGACGGCGATGTCGCGCATCGTCGTGCGGTCGTAGCCCTGCTCGGTAATGACCGACAGCGCGGCGTCGAGCACCTCGGCCTGACGGCGCTCCCGGTCGCCGACGGGCAGCCTGCCCCGACGGCTGGAGCGGGCGGGCTGTCGCGGCTGCGTTTCCCTGGCCATATTGACAATCGTACCGCAGGGTTCGGATACTGAAAACGTACTTGCTGGTTCGTTTTTGGTGAGGGATAACCATGACCGCTGGAACCGCCTTGGAGCCGCGCGAAAATCGCTCCCTCGACGCCGCCGTCACCGGTGGCCTGGTCGCTGTGATGTTCGGTGGCGCCATCTTCGGCTTCTTCTACGCCTGGGTGTGCTCCACCATGTGGGGCCTGGATGATGCCGATCCCCGCGTCGCGATCGCGGCCATGCAGTCCATGAACGCCTCCGTGCGCAACGCCGTGTTCTTCCCGGCGTTCTTCCTGACACCCGCGGTGATGGGCCTGGTCGCGCTGCTGGCCTGGAGGGCGCGGCGTCGCGCATCGGCCGTGCTGATGACCGTCGCCGCACTGGTCTACCTGGCCGGCGGCCTGCTGCTGACCATGATGGTCAACGTCCCCATGAACGAGGACCTGGCCGCCGTCTCCGTCCCCGGCTCGGCCGAGGAGGCAAGGCGGATCTGGGAGGACTACTCCGGACGGTGGCAGATCTACAACCAGGTCCGCACCATCGCCAGCGGCGCCAGCCTGCTCCTGGCAGCCACAGCCCTCACCCGTCTGCGCCGATGGACACCCGGCCTCCACGGACGCCTCCCGGGCGGCGGTCAGGGCGATGCTGGAACGCCCCAGCCCTAGCCGGGGGGACCGCCTGGGAGGGACGAAGGGAGGTGAATGGTGGGGTGGCGCGCGGGTAGTGGTGGACGATGTTCTTTGACGGCTTCGCTCTGGACTATGTCGATGTCGGTGAGGTCAGGCTGCGGGTTCGGCACGGTGGGGCGGCATCGCCGGTCTTGTTGCTGCACGGTCATCCCCGGACGCATGCCACCTGGCACAAGGTCGCGCCGCTTCTAGCGGACCAGTTCGCGGTCGTGTGCCCGGACCTGCGCGGTTACGGGAAGTCGTCCAAACCTCAGACCGATGCCGGTCACACGCCGTACTCCAAGCGCGCGATGGCCGGCGACATGGTGAACCTGATGCGGGCGCTCGACCACGACCAATTCGCGGTCGCGGGCCATGACCGTGGGGCGCTGGTGGCCTTCCGGACCGCGATGGACCATCCGGAGGCGGTCACCGCGCTGATCCCCATGGACGGGCTGCCGGTGGTCGAGCATCTGGAGCGCTGCGACGCCCGTTTCGCGGCGGCGTGGTGGCACTGGTGGTTCTTCGGACAGACGGAGAAACCCGCAGAACAGATCATCAGCGCTGACCCGGACGCCTGGTACACCGCCACCGACGAGCACATGGCCCCCGAAGCCTGGGCCGACTTCCGTGAGGCGATCCACGATCCTGCGACCGTGCACGGCATGCTGGAGGACTACCGGGCCGGCCTGGGCATCGACCGCCGGCATGACGAGGAGGACCGCCGCGCCGGTCGCCGCGTCCAGTGCCCGACGCTGGCGTTGTGGTCGTCCAGAGACGACCTGGAAGACCTGTACGGCGATCCCGTGCGGATCTGGCGGACCTGGGCCGACGACGTCCGCGGCCACCGCATCGAATCCGGCCATCACATGGCCGAGGAAGCCCCCGACGCCGTGGCCGACGCGATCAGAGCCTTCCTCAGCCAGCACTCGAAGCGAGATACACAGCCGATCACGCGAAGCGCCGGAGGGTGTGCCTGGACGAGCCGGCCCTGATACGTGAGGCCGACCGAGGCAGCCTGAGGCTCACGATCGCCGGGACAATGGCGGCGGATCCGCCCGCTCGCCCGGGGTCAGCAGCGTTGTGGCTGACCGAGGCGATGGTGCGCGGGATGCGTCGTCGATGTCTGTCTCGGAGGCTCCCTCCAGCCGAACTGGTGGACGAGTGACCGCTCAGGGGGTGTCGTCGAGTTCGGCGATGACGTCGGCGCGGGTGGCGGCGGCCGCGATGGTGGCCGCCGCGACCGTCATCGGCGCCATGGCGTCTCCCAGCCGCGGGGCCGTCATGGGTGCCAGCAGCGCGAACGCCGCGACGACCCCAGCGTGGGTCCTTACCGGCATGGCGAGCGAGGAGACCCCGATGCGGTGTTCCTGGGCGCTGCGCGCGATGCCGTTGCGCCTGACGTCGTCAAGCTGGCGCCGGAGCGCCGTGGCGTCGGTAACGGTGTACGGCGTGTGGCGGGTCAGGCCGTTCATGGACGCGGCGGCGATGTCCTCGGGGGCGTGGGCGAGCAGGACCTTGCCGACGGCGGTGCAGTGCAGCGGCAGCCATTCGCCGGGCCGGTGCCGGGTGGGCAGGCTCCGTGATCCGGCGAGGCGGTCGATGACCAGTGCGCGAGTGCCGTCCAGGACGGCCAGGTGCACGGTGTGCCCGGTGGTCAGCACCAGGTCCTGGAGGTGTGGCAGCGCGACCTCGCGCAGCATGGCCGGCGGGAACAGCAGTCCGAGGCCCCACATCCGCGCGCCTATCTCATAGCTGCCGTCCGGACGTTTGCTGAGCAGGCGGGCCGTGCACAGCTCGGCCAGGAAACGGTGCGCGGTGGCCACGGGCAGAGCGCTGCGGCGAGCTATTTCGGACAGCGTCAGTACGCGGTGCCCGCCGTCGAAGGCGTCCAGAACCGTCAGAGCCCGGGAGGTCACAGACCTGCCGGGGGCGGTGCGCACCGGCGGCCGTATTGATCTGGGCATGGCCGCAATCTAAGTGCCTTTCCATCGCATGGAAAGAGTCTCTGACATCGGGTATGCGCTGGACCACAGTGATTGCCACGGCGGGAAGCGGCCGCCGGCCGGGAGAAGGGACGCGGCGTGACCGATCACTACGGGGCGGTGGTGCTGGGCGGGGGCCACCATTCGACGGTCATCGCCTGCTATCTGGCCCGCGCGGGGCTGTCGGTCGGCGTCTTCGAACGGTCGGGTCGCCTGGGGGGCGCCGCGCTGTCCGGGCCCGGCCCGCTGCGGGGCTACACCATGAACCACTACTCGCACTGGACGCGCTTCTACTCCCACCCCGCCTACCGGGACTTCGACCTGCACGACGAGGGCCTGCGCTACGTGTTTCCCGAGGGCAACGAGGCGATGGTGTTCGACGACGGCTCGGCGTTCGTCGGGTGGTCGGCGGCACGGGTGGTCGACGAGGTCGGCACCCAGCAGCCCTGGGACGAGGGGGTGCGCCGCACCGAGGAGGCGATCCGGCAGTTCTCCGGCCAGGACGCCGACACCTACCTGCGCGTCCACGACGCGTACGCCGGCGGCTGGAAGAAGGCGTTCGGCCGGCACCGGTTCACCGCCCCGCCGGCGTGGGGGACCCCGGACCCGCTGGAGGCACTGGTCGGCGAGGGACAGCTGATCGAGCCGGCGCACCAGTTCATGAGCGTGCGCCAGCTGGCCTATGACTTCTTCGTCTCCGACGAGCTGCGCACACTGTTCATGCGAGCCGCGACCACGTCGACCGGCGCCTACCCCGACGACGTCATCGGCCTGCAGGGGCTGGTCCACGTCCTGGCGCTGACCCTGTCGCTGGAGCCGGCGGCGATCGCGGTCGGGGGGACGGGCGCCATCACCGAGGCGCTGGTCAGCGCGGGGCGGCGGCGCGGCGTGGAGTACCACACGCACAAGGCGGTCACCCGGATACTGGTCGAGGGTGGCCGGGCCGCGGGCATCGAACTCGACGGCGGCGACGTCGTCCGCGGCGACCTGGTGGTCAGCGGCCTGGGGATGCCGCAGACCCTGCTGGAGCTGCTGCCCGACGTCCCCCTCCCCCGGCGGATCGACCACCGGCTGCGCAACATCCACTTCGACCGCGGCCAGCTGATCTGGGCCAACGCCGCGGTGCACGAGCTGCCGGACTACGCCGCCAAGACCGGCGACGACCGGCTCGGCCCGCAGCCCCGGCTCTACTGGGGGCCCAAAGACCCCGACTGGCTGGCGACCCGCTACCAGGCCGAGATCATGACGCGCGGCTACTCGTCCCGCATGTTCGCCCTGACCAGCGCCGACACCATCTGGGATCCGGGACGGGCCCCGGCGGGCGAGCATCTGGTGGGGCTGGAGGAGTTCACCGCGCCGCTGCGGCTGTTCGGACGCGACGACTGGAAGCGCATCGAGCGCGAGGTCCGCGCGGAAATGGTCGAGCAGTGGCAGCGCTACGCGCCGAACATGACCGACGACAACATCGCGGGAATCCGGATCATCCTGCCGCGCGACGTCCTGGCCACCCATCCCGACATGGGCGAGGGCGGTTACAGCCAGGGCAGCACCATCGCGTCCCAGATGGGCCGGTTCCGCCCCATTCCGGAGCTGTCGGGCTACCGGACGCTGCTGCCCAACCTGTACACGTGCTCGTCCAGCATGCACTCCGGTTCGGGCATCGGCCGCGGAAGCAGCCTGAACTGCTGGCGGGTGATCGCCCAGGACCTGGCCATCGACCCCGAGGCGGTCCTCCGCGCGCCTGACTCCGGGACGGCGGCATGAGCGAACTGGCGCTGCGGGGCAGGCGGGTCCTGGTCACGGGCGCCGCCCGCGGTCTGGGACGGGCCATCACCGTCGACCTGGCCGGAATGGGGGCCCGGGTCCTCGCCGTGGACATCGACGACGACGGGCTGGCCGGAACGGCTGAGCTCACCAACGGCGAGGCCGAGCTCGCGCACTGCGATGTCACCGACGAGGCGTCGGTCCAGGCCGCCGTCGCCCGGGCCTGCGAGGTGTTCGGCGGGCTCGACGCGGTGGTCAACAACGCCGCCATCGTGGCGGTGACCCGGGCCCCCGCCGAGGAGATCCCGGCCGCCGAGTTCGACCGGGTGATGGCCGTCAACGCTCGCGGCCCGTGGCTGTTCTACAGGGCGTCGGCTCCCGTCCTGGCGCGGGCGGGCGGCGGCAGCATCGTCAACCTGACCAGCGAGACCGCGGTCAGCGGATCGCGGCATCTGTCGCACTACGTGGCCGGCAAGGCCGCCGTCGTGGGACTGACCAGAGCCCTGGCCAGGGAGGCCGGGCCGGCCGGGATCCGCGTCAACGCCGTCGGCCCCGGCTTCACCGACACCGAGGGCGCCCGGGGCATCGGCGATCCCCGCGCCTACGACACCACGTCCACCCCGCTCGGCCGGGTCGGCGTGCCCGACGACGTCGTCGGGGCCGTCGCCTTCCTGATCAGCGATGCCGCCGCGTTCATCAGCGGGCAGGTGCTGCTCGTCAACGGCGGCCGAGTCCCGGCCTGAGCCGAAACCCGCACCGAGGAGCCACCCATGACCACGACCGACGACGCCCGGCCGACGACGCCCGCCCCGGCCTTCCCCGACCCCTACGCGATCCCCACCCCGGACGGCGCCGAGGGCTGGGAGGACATGTATCCCTACTACAACCTGTTCCTGCGGGACCGCCGCGACCGCGACTCCAGGCGCACCTGGTTCCGCAACGGAATGCACTTCCCGGAGCCGATGCCGCCGTTCGACATCGTCACCTCCGACAGCGCCTTCATGAGCACCGGCGTGATGAACACCCGTGTCTTCGCGCTGCCACCGGCACTGGGCATCGACGTGCGGGTCCTCAACGGCTACATGTACATGAGCGCCAACGGCGTCGAGGACCCCGCCGAGGTCGAACGCCGCGCCCAGGAGTTCGCGCTGCGGGCCGGGCACTACTACCAGAACTGGCCGGATCTCTACGCCAGGTGGGAGCGGAAGATCCGGGACCAGATCGCCGCGCTGCGGGCCATCGAGATTCCCGAGCTGGGCGAGTTCGAGCCGCGGGAACGCGTCCTGGCAGGACGCGGCGTCACCTCGGCCAACGATCTGCTGACCGCCTACCAGGCCGTGCTCGCGTCGATCGACGCCGCGTGGAACCTGCACTCCGAACTGCTCAACATGGGCTACGCGGCGTACCTGAACTTCCTGACCCAGTGCCGGACGCACTTCCCCGAGATCACCGACCAGACGGTGGCCGCGATGGTCAGCGGGGTGGACGTCCTGCTGTTCCGTCCCGACGACGAGCTCAAGAAGCTGGCCGCCCTCGCCATCGACCTGGATCTGGCCGAGCCGTTGACCTCCGGCGGACCGGTTGAGGAGGTGCGCGGAAGGCTCGCCGGTTCCGAGACGGGACGGCGGTGGCTGGACGCCTACGCCGAAGCGGCGGACCCGTGGTTCAAGTTCTCCTACGGCAACGGCTTCTACCATCACCATCGCAGCTGGTCGGACGACCCGACGTTCCCGATGAAGATGATCGGCGAGTACATCGGCCGCCTCCAGGCCGGCGAGGACCTGTCCCGCCCGCTCGGCGAGGTGACCGCCCGGCGGGACGAGACCTTGTCCCGCTACCGCGCCCTCATCGACGACCCGGCCGACTTGGAGGCTTTCGACGAGGCGCTGGAGCTGTCGCGGGTGGTGTTCCCCTACGTGGAGAACCACAACTTCTACGTCGAGCACTGGTACATGACCGAGTTCTGGAACAAGATGCGGGAACTCGGCGCGCTGTTCGTCCGCGAGGGATTCTTCGCCGAGGTGGACGATCTGTTCTTCCTGCGCCGCTCGGAGATCGCCGACGCCGTGGTCGACCTGCAGATGGCCTGGTGCGGGGGCGGGCAACCGCTCGGTCCCGACCGCTGGCCGGCGATCGTGGCCGAGCGCCGCCGCGTCCACGGCGTGCTGCGCCGCTGGAACGCGCCGCCCGCGCTCGGACCCGCTCCCGCCGGGATCGTCGAGCCGATGACCATCATGCTGTGGGGCATCACCGACGAGCAGGTCGAACGGTGGCTCGCCGCCCAGCGGCAGGACGGCCCCGGCGAAACCCTGTCCGGCTTCGCCGGATCGCCCGGAATCGCCGAGGGCCCGGCCCGCGTCGTACACGATCCCGCCGAGCTCGACACGCTCCGGGAGGGCGAGATCCTCGTCGCGCCCACCACCAGCCCGAGCTGGACCCCGGTGTTCGCGCGGATCAAGGCCACCGTCAGCGACATCGGCGGCGTCATGTGCCACGCCGCCATCATCTCCCGCGAGTACGGCCTTCCCGCCGTGGTCGGCACCGGCACCGCCACCGCCACCATCCGCACCGGCCAGCGCGTCCGGGTGGACGGCGACAAAGGCACCGTCACCGTGCTGGCGGACTGATGGGCGCCTACACCCGTCCCTTCCGTGAACTGCGGCTCACGGACCGGCCCGAAGTCGGCGGCAAATGCGCCGGCCTCGGGGAACTGCTCAGTGCCGGGATCGACGTCCCGGACGGCTTCGCCGTGACCGTGGCCGCTTTCGAGGAATTCCTTGACGCCAACCGGTTGCGCGACCGGCTGCGCGACATCGTCGGCGGCCTCGACCACACCAGCCCGGCCGCGCTGCGGAGTGCCCATGAGCGCGCCACCGAACTGGTGCTCTCGTCGCCGCTGCCCGCCGAGGCGGAGAAGCAGATCCGAGCCGGCTACACCTGGTTGTCCGAGGGCCGCGAAGACCTGCCCGTGGCGGTGCGCTCGTCGGCGGTGGCCGAGGACGGTGACACCGACAGCTTCGCCGGGCAGCAGGAGACCTACCTGTGGGTGGTCGGCGCCGACGGCGTCGTCGACCACGTCCGCTCCTGCTGGGCCAGCCTCTACACGCCCCAGGCCATCGCCTACCGTGCCGGACTGCCCGGGGAACGGGCCGACGACGCCACCCGCATGTCGGTGGCCGTGCAGGCCATGGTCGACGCGGCGGTCGCCGGGGTGGCGTTCACCGTCAGCCCCCGCACCGGCGACCGTTCCGTTGTCGCGGTCAACGCCGGCTGGGGTCTGGGGCACGCCGTGGTCTCCGGCGAGGTGACCCCCGACGAGTTCTGGATCTCCAAGATCGGCCCGCGGCTCACCGAGCGGACCGTCGCCGCCAAGACCGTCCAGTGCGTGGTGCATCCGTCCGGACGGGGAGTGACCACCGTCGCCGTGCCGGAGGATCTCCAGCGGATCCCGTGTCTCGACGACGCCGACGTGCTCGCCCTCGCGGAGCTGGCGATCCGCGTCGAGGAGCACTACGGCTGCCCGCAGGACATCGAGTGGGCGCTGACCCGCGACGGCGGCGGACGGCCCAGGTTCCTGATACTCCAGAGCCGCCCCGAGACCACCTGGAAACAGCACAGGGCCCGGGCGCGCACCGCGCGATCCGGCGTGGGCGGCGGCTATCTGGACCTCGTCCAGGCCGCCGGCCGGCGGCGAACGGAGGACCCGGCATGACCCCGCGGACCCCCGAGGGGCCGACCTGGCAGGACGTCATCGAACTGGTCACCCGGCTCGACGCCGCCGACTACGCCGACGTCGAGATCGAGATGCCCGGCCTGCACCTGCGGATGTCCACCTCACCGACGGCGTTCGACGACGCACCGGGCACCACCGCGCAAGCCACGACCACACCGGCCGTTCCCGCGACCGCGCCGCGGGCGCGTCCCGCCGAACCCGCACCGCCTTCTGGCCCGGAGACCTCCGAGCCGGACACCGGGCTCGTCGCCGTCGCCGCCCCCATGCTGGGAACGTTCTACCGCCGCCCCTCCCCCGACGCCGAGCCGTTCGTCCAGGTCGGCGCCGAGGTGTCCGCCGACACGACCGTCGGGATCATCGAGGTGATGAAGCTGATGAACCCGGTCAGCGCCGGCGTCGCCGGCCGTGTCGCCGAGATCTGCGCCCAGGACGGCGACCTCGTCGAGCATGAGCAGCCGCTGCTGCGCATCGACCCCGGCGGGCAGAAGTGACCCGGGTTCTCATCGCCAACCGAGGCGAGATCGCGGTGCGGATCGTCGCGGCCTGCCGACGCCTGGGCCTGTCTCCGGTCGTGGCGGTCAGCGCCGCCGATCGCGACTCCCTGGCCGCCGCCCTGGCCGACCGGACGCTGTGCATCGGCCCCGCCTCGCCCGCGAATTCGTACCTGCGGCCCGAGCTGCTGGTTCAGGCCGCCGTCGGCGCCGGTGCCGACGTCCTGCACCCGGGCTACGGATTCTGCAGCGAGCAGCCCGCCCTGGCCGAGCTGTGCGCCGACAACAAGGTGGCCTTCGCCGGGCCCCGCCCCGAGACCCTGCGCGAGCTCGGGGACAAGAACTCGGCGCGGGCGGCCGCCGCCCGTGCCGGGGTTCCCATCGCCCCCGGCGGGGAGTTCACCGGCCCCTCGCAGGCGCTGGAGATCGCCCGCGAGATCGGCTTCCCGTTGCTGCTCAAGGCCGTGCACGGCGGTGGAGGCCGCGGTATCCATCTGGCCCGCGACGAGGACGAGCTGTCCCGCCTGGTGCCGGTCGCCGCGGCCGAGGCCAGGGCGGGGTTCGGCGACCCGGCGCTGTACGTCGAGCGGTTCTTTCCCCGCGCCCGGCACGTCGAGGTGCAGATCTTCGGGGACGGCGCCGGCGGCGTGGTGGTGCTCGGCGAGCGGGACTGCTCGGTGCAGCGCCGCCACCAGAAGCTGATCGAGGAGTGCCCCGCCCCCGGGCTGCCGCGGTCCACCCGCGACGTGCTGCGCACCAGCGCGGCCCGCCTGGCCGCCGAGGTCGGATACCGCGGCGCTGGAACGGTGGAGTTCCTCGTCGACACCGACTCCGGCGCCGCCGTGTTCCTGGAGGTCAACGCCCGGATCCAGGTCGAGCATCCCGTCACCGAGGAGGCGTACGGGGTCGATCTCGTCGCGGCCCAGCTCCGCCTGGCCCTCGGCGAACCCCACGGCCTGCCCGAGCGGGCGGACGAACCGCGCGTCCATGTGCTGGAGTGCCGGCTCAACGCCGAAGATCCCCATCAGGGGTTCCGGCCGTCCCCCGGCCGTATCACGGCCGCGGAGTTCCCCCGCGGGCCCGGAGTGCGGGTGGACACCCATGTGACCGGCGGCTACCTGTTCCCGCCGTACTACGACAGCCTGCTCGCCAAACTCGTCGTCCGCGCCCACGACCGCGACGCCGCCGTCGACGCCATGCTCGGCGCCCTGGCCGGCACCCGCGTGGCCGGGGTCCGGACAACCCGGGATCTGCACGAGCACGTCCTGCGGCACCCGGACTTCCGGGCGGGAGGCGTCACCACCCGATGGCTGGACACCGTGTGGCCCGCGCCGGCCCAGCCGGCCGGCGGCGACCGGAGGAAAGGACACGCCGCGTGACCCGACGCACGATCCGTCTCGTCGACACCAGCACCCGCGACGGCAACCAGAGCCTGTGGGGCGCGACCGGCCTGACCACCGGCATGGTCGAGGCCGTCGGCCCGGCCCTGGAACGTGCCGGTTTCCACGCCCTGGACTTCACCTCCTCGACCGCTCTGTCGGTCGGGGTGCGCTGGCATTGGGAGGACCCCTGGGAACGCGTCCGGCGGATGCGGGCCGTCGTCCCGACCACCCCGTTGTCGCTGATCACCACCGGCATGCGGTTCATGTCGTGGGACCGCTCCCCGCCGTCGGTGATGCGGATGTCGCTGCGCTGCCTGGCCCGCCACGGGATGCGGCGCCTGCAGATCGCCGAACCCATGAACGACGCCGCCGCCGCTCTGGCCGTCGCGCGGATGGCCAAGCAGGAGGGCATCGAACAGGTCGTCGGCGCGGTCACCTTCACCGAGTCCCCGGTGCACACCGACGACCTCTACGGCAAGGTCGCCGCCGAGCTCGCGGGCGATCCGGCCATCGACGCGGTCTACCTCAAGGATCCCGGCGGCCTGCTGACCATGGAACGCACCGGCGCCCTGATCCCCGAGCTGCGGGCGGCGGTCGGCGCCAAGCCGCTGGAACTGCACAGTCACTGCACCGCGGGCCTCGCCCCACAGGTGTACGTGCTGGCCGCCCAGCTCGGCGTCGACGTCCTGCACACCGCGATCGGGCCGCTGGCCAACGGCACCAGCCAGCCCTCGGCGACCCGGCTGATGGCGAACCTCGACGCCGTCGGCATCGGCACCGACGTCGACCCGGACGCCGTCGCCGAGGCCGAGGACCTGTTCCACCGTTTCGCCGCCCAGCAGGGCCTCGAACCCGGCAGGCCCGTCGAGTTCGACCTGAGCGTGCACGCCCACCAGGTGCCCGGCGGGATGATGGGCACGCTGCGCCGCCAGCTCGACGAGCTGCGCGTCCCCGACGCGCTTCCCGAGGTGCTCGCCGAGGTCGGCCGGGTGCGCGCCGAGCTCGGGTACCCGATCATGGTCACCCCCTACAGCCAGTTCGTCGGTACGCAGGCGGTGCTCAACGTCGTCGCGGCCCGGGCCGGACGGCCGCGCTGGGAACGCCTGCCCGACGAGGTCATCCGGTACGTGCTCGGCCACTTCGGCGTTCCGCCCGGGGAGATCTCCGCCGAGGTGCGCGAGAAGGTCGAGGCGTCCCCTCGCACCCGGGAGCTGAACCGGCCCTTCACCGAGCCGGCCGAGGCCGAACTGCACGACCGTGTCCGCGCCGCCCTCGGCCGTCCGGTGACCGAGGAGGACGTCGTCTTGCGCACCGTGCTCCCCGCCGACCAGCTCGACGCCGTCGAGCGGGCCGGTCCGGCCCCAGCGTGGCGGGACACCGCCGCCGAGCCCGGTGGCACCCTCGCGGACTTCCTCACCGCCGTCGCCGGCCTGCCCCGCTGGCGTTCGCTGCGGGTACGGCTCGGCGATGAGTCGATCAGCCTGACCCGCGACCACGGCGGAGCGGAGACCTCGTGAGCGCCCCGAGCCATACCGCGCCGATCCAGGACCGGCTCGCCGCCACCGACGGGGTGCTGTTCGACATCGACGGATGCCTGGCCCTGTTCGGGCCGACACCGGACGAGAGCGTCGCGCTGCCCGGCGCCGCCGAGACCGTCGAGCGCGTGCGCGCCGGCGGCCGTGCCGTCCTGGCCTTCACCAACGCCTCCGCCGACACGCCGGCCGCGATCGCCGCCGCGCTCGGCGACCTCGGCATCGTGCTAGCCGAGCACGAGATCCTGACCCCCGCCGTGGTCGCCGCCGAGGTGGTCGCGCGCCGCTACCCGCGCCGTCCGGTCCTGGCGTTCGGCGGGCCCGGGCTCCTGGACGTCCTGGCCGACGGCGGCGCCGCACTGATCGACGACGCCGGCGACCCCACCGACGCCGCCGCGGTCATCGTCGGGTGGGACCGGCGCTTCTGCCACGACCGCCTCCAGCGTGCCGCCCGGGCCCTCTGGAACGGCGCCGACCTGCTGGTCACCAGCGACGCCCGGAGTTTCGCCTCCCGGGGCCGTCCGACCGCGGGCCTCAGCGGGTTCATCGCCCACGGTCTGGCACATGTCACCGGCGCGGGGATCGAGATCCTCGGCAAGCCCTCCCCCACGGCCATGCGGATGGCCGCGCGCCGCATCGGCGTGGACACGACCCGGCTGCTCGTCGTCGGGGACGACCTGACCCTGGAGATACAGATGGGACTCGCCGCCGGAGCCGCCGCCGTCCTGACCACCACCGGCACCCACAGCGCCGCCGACGCCGCCGAGGCCCCGGCCCATCGGCGGCCCCACCTGGTGGTCGACGGCCTCCCGGAACTCCTGAAGATCTGGCCCGGACTCGGCGACCAGGTCGAGGAAACGGTGTGAGCGCCCCCGGTCCCGGGCAGCCGCCGCGCGCCGGCGGCGCGGCCGCGGAGCCGCTGTACGTTCCGAGCGAGCGAACACGGCGCGAGGCCAGGGTGAACGCCTATCTGGCCTGGCTGGCGGAACAGCGTGGCCTCCGCTTCGAGAGCTGGGACGATCTGTGGAAATGGTCGGTCGACGACCTTGAGGCGTTCTGGCGGTCCATCGCGGACTACTTCGCCGTCAGGTTCCACGCCCCGTACGACGAGATCCTCACCGGCGACCGGATGCCGGACCACGTCTGGTTCCCCGGCGCCCGGCTCAACTACGCCGAGCACTGTCTCGGTCTCCAGCGCGACACCGATGAGATCACGGTCGTCGCGTACTCCCAGACCCGTGGCCCGGTCGAGCTGACGTTCGGTGAGCTGCGCGAGCAGGTGGCCAGGGCGCAGGCGGGTCTGCGGCGGCTGGGCGTCGGCCGGGGCGATCGGGTGGTGGCCTACCTGCCCAACATCCCCGAGACCCTGGTCGCCTTCCTCGCGACCGCCGGCCTGGGAGCGGTCTGGGCCACCTGCGCGCCGGAGTTCGGGGCGCACAGCGTCATCGAACGCTTCGAGCAGCTCAAGCCCAAGGTTCTCCTGGCCGTGGCCGGTTACACCTACGGCACCGAGCCGATCGACCGGCGAGCGGACGTCGCGCAGATCCGCGCGGCCCTCCCGACTCTCGAACACGTCGTCCACGTCCCCTACGGCGGCCTCGGCCTTTCCCAGACGACGAGCCAGTCCGGGACGACGAGCCGGTCCGGGACGACGAGCTGGAACGACCTGCTGCGGGAACCCGGCGCGGCAGCCGAGCCCCTGACGTTCGAGCCGGTCCCCTTCGATCATCCGCTGTACGTGCTGTTCTCCTCGGGCACGACCGGAAAGCCCAAGGCGATCGTGCACGGGCACGGCGGGATCCTCCTGGAGCACCTGAAGAACCACGCCTTCCACTGGGACCTCGGGCCCGGCGACCGGCTGCTGTGGTTCACCACCACCGCCTGGATGATGTGGAACGCCCTGGTCTCCGGCCTGCTGGTGGGCGCGTCGGTGGTCATGATCGACGGGAACCCGCGCTACCCGGATCTGCGGAACCAGTGGCGCCTGGCCGAACGGACGGGGTCCACCGTGATGGGCGCCAGCCCCGGCTACCTCATGGCCTGCCGCAAGGAGGGCGTCCGGCCCACCGCCGAGTTCGACCTGACGGCGATCCGGCAGCTCGGCGCGGCCGGAAGCCCGCTGCCCCCCGAAGGGTTCCGTTGGGCGCACGAGCAGTTCGGCGACAGGGTCGTCCTCAACGTCGGCAGCGGAGGCACCGACGTGTGCACGGGGCTGGTCCAGGGGTCGCCGCTGCAACCGGTCTGGGCCGGCGACATGTCGGGCCCCAGCCTGGGCGTCGCGGCCAAGGCGTACGACCAGGACGGCCGCGCCGTGGTGGGTGAGCTCGGCGAACTGGTGATCACCTCTCCCATGCCGTCCATGCCGGTCGGCTTCTGGGGGGACGCCGACGGCAGTCGCTACCGCTCCGCCTACTTCGAGCAGTTTCCGGGCGTGTGGTGCCATGGCGACTGGATCCGGTTCTCCCGGCAGGGCACCTGCCTCATAACCGGCCGCTCCGACGCCACCCTGAACCGCGGGGGCGTGCGGCTCGGCACGGCCGAGTTCTACCGGGTCGTCGAGGAGCTGGACGAGGTGCGCGACAGCCTCGTGGTGCATCTGGAGGACCCGGCCGGCGGCTCGGGAGTGCTGATGCTGTTCGTCGTGACCAGTGCGGGCGTCGACTTCGACGAGTCCCTCCGGCGGAAGGTCGAGACCCGCATCAGGCGGACGCTGTCGCCCCGCCACGTCCCCGACCTGATCCAAACCGTGCCGGCACTGCCCTACAACCGCACCGGAAAGAAGCTGGAGGTCCCGGTCAAGCGGATCCTGCGCGGCGCCTCCCTCGACGAGGTCGCCACCCCCGGTTCCGTCCTCGAACCGGAGTCACTCAACGCCTTCGTCGATCTCGCCGCGCGACTCAACAAGCCCTGAAATGAGCGATCTCGCATTGGACATAGAGCATCTGACCGCGATCGACGTGCACACCCACGCCGAGATCGGCAAGGATGGCCACCGGGCACTGAGCCCGGAGCTTTTCAGCGCGTCCGAGGCGTACTTCAAGGCGCACGGGCACCGGCAGCCGACCATCGACCAGATGGCCGAGTACTACCGTGAGCGCCGCATGGCCGCGGTGGTCTTCACCGTGGACGCCGAGCACGCGACCGGGCACCCGAGGATCTCCAACGAGGAGGTCGCCGAGAGCTGCGCCGAACATCCCGACGCGCTGATCCCGTTCGCCAGCGTCGACCCCTGGAAGGGCGGGGCGGGCGTGCGGGAGGCCAGACGGCTGGTGACCGAGTACGGCGTGCGAGGGTTCAAGTTCCACCCCAGCCTCCAGGGCTTCTCCCCCGCCGACCCGATGGCCTACCCCCTTTACGAGGCGATCGAGGAGCTCGGCGTACCGGCGCTGTTCCACACCGGCCAGACCGGCATCGGGGCGGGGGTGGCGGGCGGCGGGGGCATCCGGCTGAAGTACTCCAACCCGATGCTGGTCGACGACATCGCGGTGGACTTCCCCGAGCTCCGGATCATCCTGGCGCACCCGTCCTTCCCCTGGCAGGACGAGGCGCTCGCGATCGCCACCCACAAGCCTCAGGTCTACATCGACCTGTCCGGTTGGTCACCGAAATACTTCCCCCCGCAGCTGGTCCGGTACGCCAACACGCTGCTCAAGGACAAGGTGCTGTTCGGATCCGACTACCCCGTCATCACCCCGGACCGCTGGCTGGCCGACTTCGACGCGCTCGACATCAAGCCCGAGGTCCGTCCCAAGATCCTCAAGCACAACGCCGCGCGGCTGCTCGGCCTCACCGTGTCAGTCGCCGGTCCCGCGAGCTTCCCCGCGGATCGGAGCGCGGGCCGAGCCGGACGCGGGTTGTCCGGACAGGCGCCTGACCACGGAGGCGAACTCGGCGACGGACTGGTTGGTGGTGCTCACCGGCCAGCAGAGGGCGATGCGCAGCGGTGAGACGTCGTTCAAGGGCACCCACGCCAGATCCGGACGGCTGTAGTGCAGGGTCATCGACTCGGGGCTGATGCAGATCGCCCGGCCGGAGGCCACATGTTCGAGCATCTCCTCGACGTTGTCGTTCTCCGGTCCCCACAGCGGCTCCCGTCCGTCGGGACGCGGGTTCACCGCCCACCAGTCGACCCAGGCCCTCGGTGCCTGCCGGGTCCAGACGATCGGCTCGTCGTTCAGCTCCAGGATCGAGATCGTGTCCCGTCCGGCCAGCGGATGCCCGGCGGCCAGCCCGGCCATCCGCCGCTCGACCGCCACGACCTCGGTGTGCAATCCGGTGGTGTCGGCGGGCAGCCAGACGAAGGCGACGTCGACCAGGCCCTCGTGCAGCGCCATCACCTCCCCGCCCCATTCGAAACGCTTGGGCTCGACGGACGAATCGGGGTGCCGCCGCATGAACTCGGTGTACGCCTGGGTGGCCATCGTCCCGGCGCCCGAAGCCTCGAATCCGACTCGCAGGATTCGGGACCTGGCCGCGGCCACGACCCGCGCGGTGCGCTGGGCCGCCTGCCAGTCGGCGATGAGCTGCCGCGCGAGCCGGAGGAGCGCCTCGCCCGCGGCGGTCAGCAGGACCTCGCGACCGGTCCGCTCGAACAGCGGTGTGCGGAGGTCCTCTTCAAGCTGGCGGATCCTCCGGCTCAGTGCGGGCTGGGAGACGAAGAGCCGTCCGGAGGCGCGGGTGAAGTTCAGTTGTTCGGCGAGCTCGATGAAATACCGCAGGGACCGCGTGTCCACGTCCATGCGCAGCGCCTCCCCTACCCAAGGGCTGGTCTAGGCGTCAACTGTATGGGCACGGGTCTCACACTCCCTTGCCACCTCGGGTGAGACACCCGGCCCCTGGGCCTCCATGCGCTTTTTGCATAGGCAAAGGTCTTGGACTCGCGCGGGGAGCCCGCGCTTTGCTGAGTCCAGCGGACGTCCTTCGGCAGCGGAGGGCCTCCCCTCGGCCCGGCGGGAGCCCCCGCGCTCGCCGGGCCGGGGCACAGGGTCCGCTCGTCGGCCGGGAACCGAAGGAAAGAAAATGGCAGGGGGCTGGAGATTCCGTCATGCGCTTTCGTAAGCACATCGGCTTCGCAATGGTGGCGGCGGTACTGCTCACAGGTTGCGGTGGCGCGGGAGAAACCGGCGGTTCGCCGGAACATTCCGCGGGCGCCGGCACAGGAATGAGCGCCTCGGATTCCCCTCGGGCGTCCACCGTCGCCGTGCCCGTCGACAAGGCGGAGACCGAACGGGTCGCGCGCCGCTTCCTGGACGCGGTCAACGCGGGCGACGCGAAAGGGGCCGAGGCCACCTTCGCGAAAAACGCCCGGTTCGACAGCGTCGGCTCACTCTCAACCAGAGCTCAGACCACCACATGAGCGGGACAAGCGCTGTCCCGTTTTCCGAAAGGAGTTCCTCTTGACCGAGATCTCTCGCGCGAGTCTGTTGCGCGCCGCCGGCGTCACCGCGGCGGCCGCGGCCGCCGCGACGATCGCGGGCCCCGAACCGGCCGCGGCGGCGCCCGTCGGCAAACCTCGCGAGCATCCGAACGTCACCCTGATCCGCGAGTATTACGCGGCCTACGGAAAAGGCGATCTCCAAGCGTTGCGCACGAGGTTCTTCGCCCGGAACATCACCTGGACCATTCCCGGACACCATCCCCTGGCCGGCACGAAGAAGGGCCCGGACGAGGTGCTGGCATTCTTCAGGGCGCTCGGCCGGGCCGGCTTCAAGGCCGAGACGATCTTCCTGGCCGCGGACGGCGACTGGGTGGTCGACCTGCACCGCGGATGGAGCACGAAACCCAGGGGGCTGGACGTCACCTGGGCGCTTGCCTTCCGCATCGAGGAGGGCCGGATCGCCGAGGCGATCAACTACCCCGGCGACCAGCACGCGGCGGACGCCTACTTCTGGAAGGTCTTCGCGCTGGCCGACCTCCCGGACCGGCTCCACCCTCAATCGCGAGGCTGAAAAGCGCGTCTCACACGGCCAACCTCGCGAGCGCGATACAGAAGGCTGATTTGCCCAGGCAGGTGGCCGCGGATCTTCAGCACCGAAGCCTGGCATGAGTGCGGACTCGTGGTCTCCGGTCTGGGCACGAAAACTCCTCCAAAAACGGACCTTAGCGGCGTGGATTGCCGAGCTCGACGACCTAGATCAAATCTCAGGAATCACGTGGGGTCGTTACGACATCAGATGGACCTCGGATTATCGGTAAAACAGTGGGCCCGTTCAGACCAGGTGAGTTCGTCACAAGATTCCGATGATTTCGTCATGGGTACCGCGTGACACTCGAAGCCTTGCCACCCGCCCCCCTTGGTGTTAAAACCTTGAGAACGCGAGCCAGCCAAAAAGGGGCGGGATATGGACGGGCGAATCGAGCAGTACTGTCTTATCGACCCGATCTTCTATGACTCGCCAGCACGGGCGAATGATCAGGGCCTGGACTTCGAGTACGCCGGATCCCCGGTTCCCGAGGGGTGGGAGCGGTCCCAGTTGGAAGAGTGGATCGTTTATACCTCGAAGAATCATTCGCTACCCGCGCAGGGCTGGAAGGTCCATGTTTCCGCGTGCCTGGACAACGCTACAGAGGTCCTTTCCACGGTTTGGGACTATTGCATACCCCGACAGATCTCCTTCAAGTTCCTGCGCGGCCGGCATGTCGTTCTGATGAACAACGCCAAATACGCGTCCCGGGGTTCGAGCGGCAAGTTCGTGACGATCTACCCGGCGGACGAGGCGCAGTTGGAGCGGGTGCTCGTTGAGCTCGGGAACGCTCTCGACGGCCAGGCCGGACCGTACATCCTGAGCGATCTGCGCTGGGGCGACGGGCCACTGTACGTGCGCTACGGCGGATTCGCCGAGCGCCACTGTGTCTCGTCCGCCGGGGCGTTGGTCCCCGCGATCGAGGATCCCACCGGCCGGCTGGTGCCCGACCTGCGCGAACCCGCGTTCGAGCCTCCCGGCTGGGTGACGTTGCCCGAGTTCCTCAAGCCGCATCAGGAGGCGCGGAACAACACGACGATCGAAGACATGCCCTATCTGATCGATACGGTGCTGCACTTCTCGAACGGAGGCGGTCTCTACACCGGATCAGATCGGCGCACCGGCGATCGGGTCGTGCTCAAGGAGGCGCGGCCGTACGCGGGCCTGAGCACCGACGGATCGGACGCCGTGACCAGGCTGGGCCGCGAGAGGACCGCCCTGGAGCGGCTCGCCGGGCTCGACGAGGTACCCGGCGTCCTCGATCAGTTCACGGTGGCCGGGCATCAGTTCCTCGTTCTGGAATTCATCGAGGGCGAGCCGCTCAACGCCCTCGTCAGCGAACGCAACCCGCTCACGGCGCGGACGCTCGACGAGGAGGAGGCCGCACGCTACGCCTCATGGGTGGTCGACGTGTGCGGCCGGGTCGAGCGCGCCTTGGCCGCCGTCCACGATCGCGGGGTGGTCGCCGGCGACGTCCACCCGCACAACATCCTCGTCCGGCCGGACGGGCGGATCGTGTTGATCGACTTCGAGGCCGCCTCCGGGGTCGACGAGGCGCGGCGGCAGATCCTCGCCGCCCCGGGGTTCGCCGCGCCCGCGGGGCGTTCCGGCCTGGACGTCGACCGCTATGCGATGGCCTGCCTCCGCCTGTTCCTCTTCCTGCCGCTGACCGCCCTGATCGAACTCGACCCGGGCAAGGCGAGGTACCTGGCCGCGCAGATCGCGGACCTGTTCCCGCTGCCCCGCGGATGGCTGGACGAAGCCGTCCGCACGCTGAACGACCTGGCCGCGCCACCGGAGCGCGCCGGACGGGAGACGGCCCAGCCGGGACGCGCCGGACGGGAGACGCCGGAGCCGGCGATGACGCTCACGCCCGACGGGGCGGGCTGGGAGCGGGCACGCGCCTCGATGACCGAGGCGATCTTGGCCGGCGCCACCCCCGAACGGGACGACCGGCTGTTCCCCGGCGACATCGAGCAGTTCGCGACGGGCGGTCTGGACATGGCCTACGGCGCGGCCGGGGTGCTGTACGCCTTGGACGTGACCGGAGCGGGCCGTCATCCCGCACTTGAGGAGTGGCTCCTACGGCGGGCCGCACGGCCCGAGCCGGGGATGCGGCCCGGCTTCTACGACGGCCTGCACGGTGTGGCGTACGTGCTCGACCAGCTCGGTCACCGGTCCGAGGCGTTCAAGCTCCTCGACGTCTGTGCCGACGAGCTGCGGGGCAAATGGGACAGGCTCGGGCTCGACCTGCTGGGCGGGCTGGCGGGCATCGGCTTGAACCTCGCCCATTTCGCCGGGCTGACCGCCGAGCCGTCCATGCTCGCGGACGCGTTACGGGTGGCGGACGTCGTCGCGGACCGGCTCGGCGAGGAAGCCGACGTTCCGGGTGTGAGCGGTGGTGACGACCCGTACGCCGGGCTGCTGCGCGGATCGTCCGGACCGGCGTTGATGTTCATCCGGATGTACGAGAAGACGGGTGATGCGGGCCTGCTGGATCTCGCCGCCACGGCGCTGGGTCAGGATCTACGGCGCTGTGTTCTGCGCGGCGACGGGTCCATGGAGGTGGACGAGGGCTGGCGCACCATGCCGTACCTGGCCGACGGAAGCGTCGGTGTCGGGCTCGTCCTGCACGAGTACCTCCGCCACCGGGACGACACGCGGTTCGCCGAAGCCGCGGCGGCGATCCGGCGGGCGGCCGAGGCCCTGTTCTACGCCGAACCTCAGCTCTTCTACGGCCGCGCCGGAATGATCCTCTGCCTCAGCCACGGGCTCCGGCCGGGCACGGCGGTGCGGGATCCGGTCGTCGCCGCGCACATCCGGCGGTTGAACTGGCATGCCCTCACCTATCGCGGCCATCTGGCGTTCCCCGGAGAGGCACTGCTCCGGCTCTCCATGGACCTGTCGTCGGGCACAGCCGGCGTCCTGCTCGCCCTGGGCGCGGCCCAGCACGGCGAGCCGGTGCACCTGCCGTTCTTCGGAGCGCACCCATCGCCTCCCACCCCGACCCCTGATGATCTCGACGAAGTGAGGAGGTGAACACGATGGCGCTTCTCGACCTGCAGCGCATGCGTCCCCCGCAGTCCGCGGCGGCGGCGCAGGGCGGCAAGAGCGCGGCCAGCAAGCGGTGCAGCGGGCTGAGTCTGCTGGTCTGCTGACCGACCATGCACGGCGGGCCAGTGCGGCACGGCCGAGCCAACCACCGCCGAGCGGAGGCCAGGTGATCGCGCACACAGGGCTGGATCAGCGGGACGCGGATCGCCGCGCCGCTGACCGGCTGCTCGTCCGGGCACTGCGGAACGGCGGTGTCTGGACCGGCGCCCTGGCGGTCACATCGCTCGTGTCGGTCGTGGCGGAGACCGCACTGCCCGCCGTGCTCGGCAAGGCCGTCGACGCGGTCCTGCGCGGTGACGACACCGCGACCTGGGCCGCGTCGGCGGGTCTGCTGATCGGCATCGCGATGATCACTGACGCGGTGGACGATTTCGCCGCCGGAGTGAGCATCGCCCGATCGACCGCGAGACTGCGGCACGCGGTCCTGCGGCACGTGACCGCCATGGGAGCGCCCGCCGTCCGCCGGCTCGTTCCCGGTGACCTGGCGAGCCGCCTGGTGGGGAACGCGGCCGAGACCGGACGGGCGGGGCCCGACGTCATCTGGGCCGTCGCCGGGATCGTCCCGGCGCTCGGCGGAATCGTGGCCCTCGCGCTGATCGACCCGTGGCTGTGCCTGACCTTCCTGGTCGGCGTGCCGGTGCTGGTGCTGCTGATGCGCGCCTTCGTGCGGGACGCCTCGGACGCGGCGGAGCGATACCTGAAGGTTCAGGGCGAGCTCGCCGGACGTCTCGTCGACGCCCTGGCCGGCGCCCGGACGATCGCGGCGGCGAGGACGGCCGACGCGGAGACCCGGCGGGTGCTGGCACCGCTCCGGGACATGCACCGGCACGGTGTCGGGATGTGGCGCGCACTGGGCCGGATCAACGTGCAGGAAGCACTGCTCCTGCCCTTGCTCGAAGTGGCGGTGCTCGCCGTGGCGGGACTGGAGCTGATCCGCGGGCGGATCACCCCCGGCGAGATGCTCGCCGCCGCGCAGTACGTGGTGCTGGGGGCCGGTCTCGGCCAGGCGGTTCAGTCGCTGGCGCGGCTCACCCGCTCCCGCGCGGCCGCCGGGCGGTTGGCGGCGGTCCTGAACGAGGCGCCGGCCCCCGCCGGCGCCGAACGGCTGCCGCCCGGACCGGGACGGCTGGAGTTCCGGGCCGTGGCCGTACGGGCGGGCGGACGTCAGGTCTTCGACCGCCTCGACCTCGTCGTCCCCGGCGGGGCCCTGGTCGCGGTGGTCGGCCGGTCCGGATCCGGCAAGTCGATGCTGGCCGCCCTCGCCGGCAGGCTGGCCGACCCGGACGAGGGGGAGGTACGGCTCGACGGTGTGCCGCTCGTCCTGCTCGATCCCGGCGAGCTGCGACGTGCGGTCGCGTACGGCTTCGAACGCCCGGTTCTCTTCGGGGACACGGTGGCCGACGCCATCGGATCGGGCGCCCCGGAGGCGACGGCCGACGATGTCGCGGCCTCCGCGCGTGCCGCCCGCGCCGACGCCTTCGTCCGGCGGCTGCCGCGGGGCTATCGGACGCCGCTCACCGCCGCGCCGATGTCCGGCGGGCAGGCCCAGCGGGTCGGGCTGGCCCGGGCCTTCCTCCAAGGACGGCGGGTGCTGATCCTCGACGATGTCGCCGCGAGCCTGGACACGCTGACCGAACACCAGATAACCCGGGTGCTCACCGGCCCGCTCGCCGACCGTACCCGCATCGTGGTCGCGCACCGGGCATCGATCGCGGCACGGGCGGACACCGTGGTGTGGCTGGACGACGGGCTGCGGGCCATGGCGCCCCACCACCTCCTCTGGAACGACCCCGACTACCGGGCCGCGTTCGGCGCCGACCGGGCGGACGGGAGCCCCGATCGATGAACGAGGCGGTGAGCGGCAGAGCGATCCTGCGGTCGTCACTACGGCGCCGGCGCGGGGAGTTCGCGAGGCTGGCCGGCTGGTCGCTCGTGGAGGCGGTGCCCGCGTTCTGGTCCGGTCACCTCGTGGCACGCGCCGTCGACCACGGCTTTCTCGCCGGGGACTTCGCGTCCGGCCTGGGCTGGCTCGCCGCGATGGCGGCGGTCACGCTCGTCGGAGCCTGGGGGACCCGCCAGGCATACCTGCGTCTCGGGTCCCTCGTGGAACCGTTCCGCGACGAACTGGTCACGCTGGCCGCCGGCGCCGCGCTGCGCCGCTCGACCCTCCCGCCTCAGCGTCCCGACACCGCCGGCGTGGCCCGCCTCACCCACCAGGTGGAGGTCGTCCGTGAGGCGTACGCCACGGTGGTCATGATCACGCTGGGGTTCGTCATCACCGCGACGAGCACGCTGCTCGGCCTGGCCACCCTCGCACCGGCGATCCTGGTGCTCGTCCTGCCACCGCTGCTGATCGGGCTGGGGCTCTTCCTCGGTGCGCTGCGGGCGATGGCGGCACGACAGCGGGCGACCATCCTGGCCGACGAGCGCATCGCCGAGAGCGTGACCGCGCTGGGCGCCGGATTCCGGGACATTCTGGCCTGTGGCGCGCAAGAGCGGGTTCGCGCCGCCATCGGCGAGCACGTCGACGACCAGGCCCGTGCGACACGGGACCTGGCGCGGCTCACCGCGGTCCGGACCGCGGCCCTGGGCGTGGGGGGCCGGCTGCCGCTGGTGCTGGTTCTGCTCGCCGCGCCATGGCTGGTCCGGCACGGGACGACGACCGGAGCCGTGCTCGGCGCCCTCACCTACCTGATGCAGGGACTCCAGCCGTCCCTGCAGACGCTGGTGCGCGGACTGGGCGGCAGCGGGCTGTGGCTGATGGTCACGCTCGGCAGGATCGCCGAGTCCGCCGACGTCCCCGACCGGCACCCCCCGCCCGCCCGCGCCCCGGCCTCCGCGCAGCGCCCCCCGCCCGCCCTGGAGCTTCGCGGGGTGCGATTCGGATACGGACGAGACGCCGAACCGGTCATCAGCGACCTCGACCTGCTCGTTCCCGAGGGCGACCACCTCGCGATAGTGGGACCCAGCGGCGCCGGGAAGTCGACCCTCGCGGGCCTCATCACCGGCATGCTCGAACCCCAGCACGGGCAGATCCGCCTCCGCGGCGTCCCCGCCGTCGAAGCTCCCAGCGCGACCCGCGTGCTGATCCCGCAGGAGGCGTACGTCTTCACCGGCACGCTGAGGGAGAACCTCCGCTACCACCGGCCCGACGCCGGCCGCGGTGAACTCCACGCCGCCGTCCAGGCGCTGGGACTGCGCCCGCTCGTTGACCGGCTCGGCGGCTACGACCAGCCGTTCGAGGCCCGGGCCCTCTCAGCGGGAGAACGGCAGCTGATCACGCTCGCCCGGGCGTTCGTCGCCGGCGCGCCGCTCACCATCCTGGACGAGGCCACCTGCCATCTGGACCCGGTCGCGGAGGCACGCGCGGAGCAGGCCTTCGCCGACCGCCCGGGCACGCTCCTGGTCATCGCCCACCGGATCACCTCCGCCATGCGGGCCCGGCGGATCCTCCTCCTGGACGGCACGCAGACGCTGCTCGGCACGCACGAGAGCCTGCTCACCGATTCCCCCCTCTACCGCGACCTGACCGGCCACTGGACGACAACGCTCGGCGCCGGCTCCTGAAGGCCGCAACTCTCCACATTCGGCCAGCCGGCCGGGGTGGTCCGCCGGGAACCGAATGGCGCAGGCTGTAGTGGTGAACCATTCGGACCATGAGGGAAATTCGGGTGTCGTTTGGCATGCGCCGAATTGGGCGCCGCCAACGGCCCTTAGCCAGGTTTTGACCGTTGCGGGCGGCGTCCTGTTGCTTGTCGGCATCGGGACAGCGCTTGGTGCGCGCGATTCCGACTCGACGTGGGCCAACCCCATGATCTTCGTCTACCCCGCCCTGGCCTGTGTCGCGGTCGGGGTCGCCAGCCTGTGGTACGGCCGCAGCGATGCCATCGTCGAGGTCCGGTTCGAACCGTCCGCAGCCCCTTCCAAGTTCACCATACGAAGGCTGAATGACAGCACCAGCACCTACTCGGCCGCCGACGTTGATCGTGTCAGCGTCACCTGCTCGGCCTACGGAGACAAGCTGTGGATGGACATCCGAATCGGTGAAGCGAAGCATCGCACCGGCGCCGGTCCCGTCAAGGAAGCACAGCCTTTGCTTGCGTTTTTCGAACAAGCCGGAGCCACCGTTACCGTAGATCATCTAGACCTCCCCGACTAATCTGCACGCCTTAAAACGGGACGGTCGCCGTCCCCCGCCCGCAGGTGCACACAGATCGCCACGACCCGTAGTCGTGAAGGGGATCGACGGACCCCCACCGGACGAGTAAACGGCCAGCGCAATCCACGAGCCGTGGTGCTGCGAATTAGCGGGTAGTCGCGAACGACCCTGATCGGAGGCCATCGTGGTGCGCATCCTCATTCTGATCACCGGAACGGCGCTTGTCCTCGGCACCTTCTTGCTGGCCGGCACGGCTGACACGGGCGGCGGGAAATGAACGGGCTGTTCAAGCTGCTCTGGGACCGGGCGGACAAGAACGCACGTCACGCTGTCGACGTCTACGTCAGCGAGCTTCCCGACTTCCGTTCGGTGGCTGTGGATGAGCGGGCCCGAGACTCGATGCTGAGTTTCGCGGTGCAGCTCAGACGCCGGGAGGCCGAGCTCGCAGCCGACGGCGCCCCCTTCACCGACCAGGACCTGGCGATGCTGACGGCCTTCGGCGAGGAACGCGGCCGGCAGGGCGTTTCGCTGATGTCCCGGGGACGCGTCCTTGATCTGCATGACGTCCTCACCCTCCGGGAGATCCACGAGGCGGCCGGTCTGGACGAGGTCGAACACGTCACGGAGATGATCGGCTGGCTCCCCGCCAACGGGCTGACCGGGAAGAACGCCTACACCCGAGGCTTCCTGAACGGGCACGAACGGTCACAGCCCTTCGTCCGGCGGGTCCAGGACCTCGCGGCGACCCTGCTCGCGGACCTGTCCGTGGCGGACGGTCTCGCGGAAAGCCTCAGGATGCGGCTCGCCGACCGGTATGTGATCACGGTCGTCCGGGTCTCCGGCGGCCCGTTACCGACCGGACGGCGGCGCGAAGAGATCGTCGGCGCGATGCTGAAGAACCATCTTGTACCGATGATCTGGCGTGAATCCGATGAGCTGGTGGCGCTGCTGCCCTGCCGCGACGTCGCGGCGACCGAGGAGCACGCGCTCCGCCTCGTCCGCGACTTCGCCCAGATGGTCGGCCGGCCGTGCGCGGCCGGAGCGGCCGCCGGACCGGCGCGCGGGCTGCGTGACACGGTCGCGCTGGCACGCCGGATCAGCCGGGTCGCACCCGTCGACACCGTGCCGCGTCGCCTGCATGTCATGGCCGACGTCTTCGTCGAGCTCGGCGTCACGGAGCTGCCGCAGGCCGATGAGTGGCTGCGTGGGCTCGCGCGACGGCTGGCGAGTGGCCCTGACCTGGTCGCCACCCTGGACGCCTACTACCAGCACGACATGAATCGGCTGCACACCGCCGGAGCGCTGCGCATCCACCCGAGAACGCTCGACTATCGCCTCCGCCGGGTCCAGGAACTGGTCGAAATGGCCCCTGGCTCACTCCAAGGCGTGCGCGTCCTCAGCGTCGTGGTCACCCACGTGCTCGCCGGCCGCTGGAGCTGAACTCGCCTCTTTCCCCCGGACTCACGGGGACACTGACCATGCGCCCTGGTCATCCGGCGGGGTTGCGCAGCCCAAGCTGCAGCCCGTACCGCGTGAGCCGCATCGGCAGGGTGACCTTCAAGGGCGGGCAGGCCGGTTTGCCCTCGTCCCATATCAACGGGCACGCTCCACCGCAGATGGGGAAGATGGCGCAGCTCGGGCAGTAGGCGCTTGTGTCGCCCAGCAGGTTCTTGTTCCAGTCGTCATAACGGCCCTTGGGCCGTAGCTCAGCGGACTGTGCCTGCGTCACGTGGCCGATCGCGGTGTCCTCCCGTCCGGGGACCAGCGGTTGCTCGGTGCAGGAGTGGAGTTGCCCCGCGGGTGCGATGACCTCGGCGCGCCCGTTCACCGCCACACAGACCATGTGCCGACGTTTGATCGGCAGAACTCCGCCGGTGTCGAGACCGTGGTCGCTGTAGGCCTCCAGCCAGTCGCGCTCGACGTCGATCAGATCGCGGCGCGCGATCGCGTAGTCGGAGACGTCGTTTCCCCATTCGCGGACGGGCGTCGCGTAGAAGCTCACCCGCGGGTCGGCGAGACCTGCGTCCCGCATCTCGCGTGCGAACTGCGCATGCCTGCCCCGGTTGGCCCGGCTGACGTTGGTGCGAATGCTGAACCGGAGCCCGGGAAGGTCCGCGTCGCAGGCCTGCCGGATCACGCTGACGATATGGCCGAAGCTTTTTCGGCCGCTCTTGAGCGGCCGTTGGGAATTATGGGACTCCGCGTCTCCGTCGAGCGTGATCTCGAAAAAGACCAGCTTGCAGTCATGGTAAAGCCGTCGGATCTTCTCCAGGGTGAGCAACGATCCGTTGGTCACCATCTTCGCCGAATAGGGTACTCCGGCGGAGCCACAGGCCGGAATCACGGCCGCGGAGATATCGAGGATCTGGGCGTATCCCATCATGGGTTCGGCGCCGAACCAGGCGACATTGATCGCGCTGGTCGGCGGATCCTCGGCGGCCGCGATCAACCGCCGCTTGATCGCATCCCGATGCTGCTCCTGTTTCGGCAGCCTGAAATGTTTCTGCCCGCAATAACCGCATCCCATGTTGCAGTACGCCGCCGGCATGAGCACGAACATGCGATCGGTGAGGTTCGCCAGATAGGCCCGGTTCTGCTCGACCGCCTCGCTGAACTCGTCCCGCGAATCCGCGACGAGCAGATCCACGGCGGCGAGTTCGGCCTGCTCACCGTCAGACAGCGCAGCGGGCCGGCCGGTCAGCCGTTGCAGGACGTCCTCGGCCAGGACGTAAACCTGCCCCGACGCGGTGTGCAGCACGAGCCGCACGGGATTCGCTTCGGCGTCGAGCAGAACCTCATCCGACGCAACCAGAAACTGACTCGCGCGCATTGTCACTCCATGGGTCGATGGAAGGTGGGGCGCGGGCCTGCTACCTCCGCGCCCCACCAGGACTCAGCAGCAGCTGATGTTTTGAACCTGCTGGTTCTGACAGCAGACTCCGTTGGCCATTTGGCTGGAATCAACGTCGCCAGGAGTGACATTGGTGAGCACGCTCGAACTGGGCTTGCTGACCGTCTCCGCGCTCGCCGTCCCCGCGGTCATCACACCACCAAGGGCCAGTGCTCCGGCAATTCCCGCCGTCGCGGCCGCCCTCTTGACGAGATTCTTTCGCTCTTCCTTCACTGAGATACCTCGCTTCCTTTCCTGTCGCGGGCCTCATTGCTAGCCTGGACTTGGCGAAATAATTGCAGGGTGCGAGCGGGCGCGACCACGTGATTTCGCCCGAATCTCGGCGACGCGGCCGAGGCGGATTTATCACTTCAGGTGACTCACGTGACCCCCGCTGGTTCGCCCGCCCCGAGGCGCGGGCGCCGGACCGCTACCGGGCACTCAGCGATCCGATGGTGTGAGGAGGCGCTCCGATCCCTGCACGACGACCCGGCGCGGCCGTGAACGATGCGGTGCCAGCGGACAAGGTGGGGCCCCTCATCCAGCCTGTCCCACCATGCGCGGGCATCACAGGCCACGAGTTGATGTGTCGGCATTGTCGACGCCGCCGGCAGCTCCGGCCGTGCGGCACCCGGCCGGACCGACTTCGGGATCTGCGAATCCGTCAGCCTGGGACCGCGGGCTGTTGAGTCGCCCAGGTTATTCCTAGGTGGAGTGCGGCCGGGCAGCGGAAGATGGGGTTGGGAAGGTAGGTGATCTCCTGGTCCGCTGGACGGATCCGCACGGTATTGGCCAGCAGGGTCTGGAGAAGCAGTCGGCTTTGCAGTCGGACCAACGCCGAGCCGAGGCAGGTGTGCGTGCCGTGGCCGAAGGTGAGGTGATTGGCCGCGTCGGTACGCTGCGGATCGAAAGCGGCGGGGTCGGGCCACTGGGCCGGGTCCTGGTTGGCGGATCCGAAGAGCACCAGGACCCGGGCGCCCTCGGGAATGGAGAAACCGTCGATTTCGCAGTCGCGTGTCGCCCTCCGGTACATCCCTTGCAGCGGGTTTTCCAGGCGCAGGGTCTCTTCGACGAATCCGGCCATGTCAGCGGGGTGGTCACGCAGGTGGTCGGCGAGTTCGGGAGAGCGGGCGAGGATGTGCATCGCGCTGGACAGGTAGGCGGTGGTGGTGAAGTTCCCCGCCACGAGGAGATCGATGACGAAGCGGGCGGCGTCGGCGGGTGGAATGCCGGATTGGTGGATGAGGGGCAGGACGCCGCGCCGCGCGCCGATGAAACGGTCGGTTATCCGCGCGGCGAGGCGGCGGCCGGGCGGGACGATCCGCTGGGGATCAAAATCGTCCACGCCCACGGTGGCCTCGACGAGTGCCTGGGACCATCGCAGCAGATCCGGCAGGTCTTCTTCGGGCAGGCCGAGGACGTGACCGATGACGGAGATCGGCAGGGGTACCGCGATGTCCTTGATGAAGTCGACGTCGCTCTTGTGCCGCAGCGAGTTCACCAGCCTTTGGCAGATGGCTTCGATGGCCGGTTCGTGCCCGGCGATGCGCCGGGGGGTGAACGCCCGATTGACGATCGACCGGCGGTGGGCGTGTTCGGGCTCGGACGAGGTCAGCAGGTAGGGCAGATAGTTCGACATCTCCTCCTCGGGCCCGGGGGCCGGCGCGCCCAGGGCGTTGCAGGACGAGAAGGTTTCCGCGTCCAGGACGATGCGGAGCACGGCCTCATGGGAGCTGACCACGTAGGCGTTCATCGCCGCTGAGAAGTGCACACCCTTTTGACGGGCGCGGTGATAGGCCGCCGCGGGGCAGGGAAGGGCGGCGGGATTGCCGCTCAGGACGTCGGTCATCGTCCCTCCTCCCCCTGTAGGACGTTCATGCGGTGCATCAATCGCTCGTGGGGGTAGTAGTCGGCCACCGCGTAGTGCTGCAGGCAGCGGTTGTCCCAGATCAGGAGGTCGTCGACTTGCCATCGGTGCCGGTAGACGAACTCGTTCGTCTCGATGTGCCGGTAGAGGAAGTCGAGCAGGGCCCGTCCTTCCGCCGCCGACAGGCCGTCAATGCCCGTGACGTAGGGAGCCGAGATGTAAAGGGCCTTCCTTTTGGTTTCGGGGTGAATTCTCACGATGGGGTGATGCACGGCTTCGCCGCCACCGAACCTGTCGTTGACCTCGATGGACTTCTTCTTGAGCAGCTGGCTCAGTTCGGGGTAGTCGGCGCCGAAGGCCTTCTTGACGTCGTGGGTCGCGGTCAGCTGGCCGAGCATCTCCTTGATCGGCGGTGAGAGCGCCTCATAGGCCAGGTACATGTTGGAGAACAGGGTGTCGCCGCCGATGCTCGGGGTCTTCTTCGCGTAGAGGACGGTGCCCAGAGGCGGTTCGGGCCAGCCGCTGTTGTCGGTGTGCCAGGTGTTGAGGCCGGGCGGGTTGTCCGCGTCATTGTGCAGCCGCATGCACTCGGGGTGGCCTTCGACCGTCATCGGCAGCAGATGCTCGTGGATCAGCAGGTCCCCGAATTGGCGGGCGAACCTCTTCTGGTCCGCGATGGTGATCATCTGGTCGGGAAAGATGAGCAGGCTGTGCCGATGAAACGCCTGCCTGATCTCCTTCCACTGGTCAGCGGACAGTTCCCGGGAAAGGTCGACTCCGGTCACCCTGGCGCCGGCGGCCACGCTGACCTGTTCGATGGTTAGCATATTGTTTCTCCTTTCTCGGGCGCGTCGTTGAGGACGCTCAGCAGATTGTGGAGATCGATCGTCCCGCCGCTGACAACAGCACATGGACATTCCCACCGGTAGGCGTTCCGGTACTTTCGCGCTGCCGCGAGCGCCGCGGCTCCGGCGCCTTCGGACAGCATCTTGTCGTCGAGGAGCAGTGAGTTCAGCGCCTCGGCCACCTCGTGCGGTGTCACGGTGAGGACGCCGGCGATGACGTCCTTGACCCGGTAGAACTGCTGCGGGAGGACGAAGCTGGCGCCGATGCCGTCCACGAAGGAGGATCTGTAATCCACCTCGACGGGTTTTCCGGCGCTCAGCGAGGCGGACAGGGCGGCGCCGGTGGTTATCTCGACGGCGAAGACGTCGATGTTCCGCTCGGCGAACAATGTGGCGAGACTGTAAGTCAGGTTGCCACCGCCATAAGGGACCAGCACGGCGTCGACCTCGGGAAGATCCTGGAGTATCTCCAGCCCGACCGTGCCGTTGCCCCGGGTCACGTACTCGTCCGTCTCACAGGAGAGGAAGACGCCCGCGAAATCCGGATGCTCCCCGGCCAGCATCGTCTCCCGCCACATCTTGTACGGGACATGCACGATTCGTGTGAGTGGATTGTTCTCGATGATCCCGGCCAGCTTCGCGGGCGCTATGTGCTCGGGCACGATGACCGTGTAGCCCAATGAAAGACGGGCCGTCGCGTACGCCAACGCCTGCGCGAAGTTCCCCGAACTGCAGGTGACGACCCCGTGCGTTCTCATCCGGGCCCACGTTTCGGGCTGGAAGCGCCTGTAGCCCAGGAGACCGCTCAGCGCTCCCCGTACCTTGAACGAGCCGGTGAGCTGAAGATTCTCACATTTGAGGAAGACGTCCCCATGCCTCGCCGACCGCACGAGAGGCGTCCGCCGGATATAGGGCGAGATCATCTGATGGGCGTCGGCAACCAGCGAAGGCGCCGGTGTGTGGACGCTCATGAGCCCAGCAACGCGACTTCATAGCGGAAGTCCTCGGTCAGGCCGATCCGCTTCGCCACCGCGACGCTCGCCCCGTTGTCGGCCTGGCAGGAAAGCACAGGACGCAGGCCCAGGCGCGCTCCGTACCCGATGACCTGCGCGCTCATGGCGGTGTACAGATTCCGGCGACGGTACTTCGGATGGGTGAAGCCGCCCAGTTCGACCAGCCCTCCGCCCACCACTCCATGCCCCTCCGCCGCGACATGCCCGTCACGGGCCAGGCAGAACCCGTACCCGTTTCTCAGATAGTTGGCGACCGACCCGAAGATGGAAAGGACCATTTCCCGCCAGTTCAGCTTTTCGAATGACTGTGCGTCGATTCTGAACAGATCGAACTCTTCAGGCAGCGCGCGCGTTGCCTCGTTGGAGTCGTGCTGACGGCTGAACTGGACACGCTCAGACTTGCGGAAGCCCGCTCGCGGCACGACGTCATATCCCACGGGGTAAACGAGTGTGACCGGCGGCCTGCCACGCAACAGCGCGCAGATCTCGTCCATGAGGTCCGAGGTGATCGCCCCGGCGACGAAGCAGAAATGGGAGCGCGTGGTAACGAGACACACCGAATCGTCGCCGTCCTGCTGCGCCCACACCTGTGCGGGAATGTTCCCTTCAAAGGCGGCGTGGACGAAGGCGAGGTTTGGATAGGACGGCCCGAAAAGCGACGCGAGCGTCGCGTACCGGCTCGGTTTCACCGTTCGCAGCATCAACTCACCCCACTCATCGGCACCGATTTCATCGCCCGCGACGGATCTTGATTTGGCATGCGAGCAACGTAGATGCCGCCATCCCGGCCCGGTCCTCACCCGGTCCTGCTCTCGTCCCATCTCTCGGGCACGCAGAGCACAATGCGCCAAAAGGGACGATACGGATGGCCTTAATGTCGACCCGGTGGGCGGGTCTCCTTCCACCACGAGTGCTTGCAAAGCGCGTGGACACGGTGTCTGCTGATGGTCAGATGATTTCCCATGGTGAGGGCGATGGAATTCAGGATCCTGGGGCCGTTGGAGTTGCGGGCGGCTGACAAACCATTGCGTCCGGGGACGGCGCGCCATCAGAAAGTACTGGCGGCCTTGCTGCTGGCCGCCGATCAGGTGGTGCCGCTGAGCCGCCTGGTCAACGCCGCATGGCATGAAGATCCGCCCGCAACGGCGAACAAGCAGGCCCGGAACATTGTTTCGGACCTACGGCGCGTCCTGAACGGCACGGCCGCTGCCGATCTGGTGACGGCGGGGCAGAACGGCTACCGGCTGTCGGTCGACGCGGACGCACTCGACGCACATGTCTTCGACGACCGAGTATCCCGAGCCCGAACGGACGCCGCCGAGAAGCGAAGCCGCGACGCCGTCAGCGAGTTCCGAACCGCGCTGGCGTTGTGGCGGGGCACGGCGCTCGCGGGTCTGGACAGTCCCGCGTTGGCGCCGCAGCAAAACGCCCTGGACGAGAAGCGCCTCGCCGCCCTGGAGGAATGCATCGACCTGGAACTGGCTCTCGGCCGGCACCATGCGCTTTCCGTCGAACTGGTGCAATGGATGGCGGAATATCCGCTGCGCGAGCGGCTCACCGGCCTCTACATGCTGGCGCTGTACCGGTCAGGCCGGCAGGCCGAAGCGCTCCGGGCCTTCCAGGACGTCCGGGGAGTACTGATCGAGCAACTCGGAATCGAGCCAGGGCAAGAACTACAGCTTCTGCACCAGCGGATACTCACCCGCGACGCCCCGCTGTCCCTGCCAACCCCACCCGCACCGAGCTCGCCGGCGCCGATATCACCCGCACCAGTGCCCTCCCCGGCTACCTCCACGCCGCCACCGGCCTCGTCCACAGCATGCGCCAACTTCCTGCCGCGCGACATCACCGACTTCACCGGCCGTTCGGCCGAACTGGACCGCCTTTTCTCGGTCCTGCCGGCGGACGGGAGGCACGCCGAAGCCGTTGTGATCGGCGCGATCGACGGGATGGCCGGCATCGGCAAGACCGCCCTGGCCGTGCACGCGGCCCACCGCCTGGCCGACCGGTACCCGGACGCCCAGCTGTTCGTAGATCTCCACGCGCACAGTCCCGAGCAGGAGCCCATCAGCGCGGCGGCGGCGCTGGACACGCTGTTACGCGCGATGGGTGTCCCGGGCGAGATGATCCCGGGAGGGGCCGAGGAGCGGGCCGCGCTGTGGCGTGCCCGGCTCGCCGGGCGCCGGGTCGTGGTGGTGCTCGACGACGCCGCCACCGCCGCCCAGGTCCGGCCGTTGCTGCCCGGCACCCGCGGCTGCATGGTGCTGATCACCAGCCGGCGCAGGCTCGCCGACCTGGAGAGCGCCCATGCCCTTTCTCTCGACGTCCTGTCCCCGGACGAGGCGGCGGCGCTGTTCACACGCATTGTCGGCGACACCCGCGCGTCCGCCGACCCGGACGGCGTCAGGGAGATGGTGCGGCTATGCGGACGCCTGCCCCTGGCGGTCCGCGTGGCCGCCGCGCGCCTGCGGACCCGGCCCGCCTGGGATCTCGCCCATCTGATCGACCGGCTCCGGCACGAGCGGCGGCGGCTGGGAGAACTCGCCGTCGGAGACAGCGGCGTCGTCGCCGCCTTCGCGCTCTCCTACCAGCACCTCACCGCCGACGAGCAGCGGTTCTACCGGATGCTGGGGCTGCACCCCGGCGCCGACTTCGACACCTACACGGCCGCCGCGTTGGCGGGCATGGATCTGGACGAGGCCGACCGGCTCCTGCAACAACTCATGGACGTGCACCTGCTGCAGCAGCGCACCGCCGACCGCTACCGCTTCCACCGGCTTCTTCGCCTGCACGCCGGCCACCTCGCGAACGTCGAAGACCACGAAAGGGATCGGCGCGCCGCCCTGACCCGGATGCTCGACCATTACCGACGCACCGCCGCCCTAGCCGTGAATTTCGCCGTCTGCTACGACCGGTACTACTGGCCTATAATTCCCCCCGCCACGACCCCGGCACCAAATTTCGCCGATTTCGACGAGGCCGTTGAATGGTTGGAGACAGAACGCGCCAACCTCGTCTCCGCCGCAACGTACGCAGCAGAAAACGGCTGGGCCGCCCATATCGCCGATCTCACCAACACCTTGTGGTGCTTCATCGAGCACCGCTGCGGCTACGACGAGGCCGTCAACCTCTACGCGCACGCGCTTGAATCCGCGCGCCGCGCCGGCGACCGCGAATACGAGAGCCAGGCGCTGCACTACCTCGGTCTTTTCCACCGGCATCGAGGGCGCAACGAGCAGGCCCTCGCCCATTACGAACAGGCGCTCACCCTGGCACGTGACGCAGGAAATCGCGTCCTTCAGGGCCGTATCCTCGTCAACGCCGGCTCGACATTGTGGTATCTGGGTCGCGGCGACGACGCGCTCGATCGCTACGGGCAGGTACTCACGTTGGCAAGCGAGATCGGCGACCTCGCCCTCCAATGCAATGCCTTGGAGGGCGTCGGTTCCGTTTACAAGCAGCAGGGACGCTACGACCAAGCCGTCACTCACTACAGCCGATCTCTCGTTCTGACACAGGACAGTGGAAACCACCGCCACGAACCCTTCGTGCTATGCGAACTCGCCAGCGTCTACGGCCGGATAGGCCGGTACTCCGAAGCGTTCAACCATCTTCATCAGGCACTCGACTTGGCCCGCACCACCGCCAGCCGCCTTCTCGAGGGCTCAGCATTGTGCGAACTCGGAAGCGTCTACAGCCGCACAAGAAACTACGACCAAGCACTCGACCACCTTCACCAAGCGCTCAACCTGGCCCGCGCCACCGCCAACGTTCCTCTCGAAGGCTCAGCATTGTGCGAACTCGGAGACGTCTACAGCCGCAAAAGGAACTACGACCAAGCACTGGACCACCTTCACCAAGCGCTCGACCTGGCCCGCGCCACCGCCAATCGTCCGCTCGAAAACGAGACGCTGAACAGGCTGGGTGAGACCGCCCACCGCACCGGCGATCCGGCCCGCGCCCATCATCAGGAGGCACTGGACATCGCCACCGAGATCGGCGACCGCTACGAGCAGGCCCGCGCCCACGACGGCCTCGCCCGCGCCCACCACGACCTCGGCCACCACCGTGAGGCCCGCGAGCATCGCCAACAGGCCCTGACCGGCTATACCGAGTTGGGCGTCCCCGACCCCGACAAGACTTACACGCACACCCATTGATGAACGCACGCTTCGCGTGCCAATACCCCTCGGAGGGATTCGCCCGAACCAAGCGGGTGTCTAAGCGGTATTAATCATTCTCATTGGTCATATGGTGCTGGCGGTAATGCTCGGCCAGGATGTCGTCGCCGAAGTCGTCGGCGGGGTTGCGAAAGACCGAGTGAATGTGGTTGCCGTTGTCTTGGGAGTTGTCGTGTTCGATCAGCAGGACCGGTCCTTGGATACGGAAGTAGTGCCGGTCCCCGGGGGATGTGCCGCCGGCCCAGGCGAACACCAGGTTCCGCAGGCCGGCGCGCTCGATGTCGCGGAGCCGCTCCGCCGCCACGTCCGATGGCAGCCGCCCGGCGAACGCCTCGACGATGGCGACCAGGGCGCCGAGCTGGTCCTCGCGCAGCGCGTTCCCGGGCAGCCCGCGGGGGTCGTCGCGCACGTAGCTGAGGATGTCGCGCTCGGCCTCGCTGAGCACGTAGTCGGGTTCGGGCGCGAACACCGGATCCGGCCGCTCGACGTGACCGATCCTGGGAGTGATGCGCGTCGCCAGATCCGGCGGCGGCCGATGGTGGATGATCGCGGAGGCGCGTTGCGCCGGGTCCAGGGAATTGACGAAACGGTAGCCGGCCTCCTCGTCATCGGCGAGCGGGGCGAGTGTGCCGAAGGTGGCCGGCTGCGAGCCGAGCAAGGTCGGGGTGGGAGACACGTAACGTCCGTCCACCACGGTGAAGTTGAGCGAAACGTGGTGCCCGGCGAGCTGCCATCCCCACGCGCCGGTGTCACCGGGACGGCCGAACACCTTGAAGCAGTACCGTCCCGGATCGAACAAGTCCGCGGCGGCGGGACGTTTCGCGGCGGTCAGCGCGTGCAGCACATGCTCCATGGCGATCACCGAGACGACCTTGGCGTAGCCGGGCATGCTGGTACCGGACACGATCAATTCGTGCGCCAGCTTGCGTTGCGCCTCGTCGAGCGCGCCGATCGGCAAGCCGTCGCGATGCCTGGCGGGCAGGAACGACCAGTCGCGCCGCTGAGCCTCGTCGGCGAAGTCGAAACCGGCCTTGTCCCGCTGCGCCTCGGTCAACGCCGCAAGGAACGCGGCCGCGGCTTCTGCCATCGCGCTCGCGGTCTCAGGAGCCGTCCGCGACAGTTCGTTCACCGTGTCCATCCCCCGATCTCACAGCCCGCACAACCCCCACACCCAGTCCAGCGCTCGGCAATGTCCCGGGACGGGTAAAGGGGCAACGATCGCACAGATTCGCACGTCGTTGCCATACCGGCCACTCTGACAGCTAGGACCGACTGCCACCGAAGGCTGTGACGCCATCGGCCGGGGCGGCGCCAACCGGCTCCTGGCCAATGATGAACTCTGTTTACTCGGCTGCCTCCGGGTACCGCCCACGCATGGGAGAAACCCACTCCCGGAAACTTCTGGGAATCTACTTGAACGACCACCTCGCCGCGGCGGCCGGTGGCGTGGACCTGGCCCGCAGACTCGCGCAAGGGTATAGCCGCTCGGACGACGCCGAGCGGCTCGGGCGGCTCGCCGACGACATCGCCGCCGACCGGGGCGCTCTGCTGTCGATCATGCGGTCACTCGGGTGTCCGATCCGTCGATACAAGAGCCTGGCGGTGTGGACGGCCGAGAAGGTGGGACGGCTCAAACTCAACGGCGGCCTGCTCCACCGCTCGCCCCTGAGTGACGTTGTGGAACTTGAGGCGCTGAGCCTCGGGGTCACAGGAAAACTCGCCGGCTGGCGTACTTTGCTCGCCGTCGCCGAACAGGAACCGGGACTTGATATCGGCCAGTTGCGGATGCTTCAGACTCGCGCGAATGACCAGCTCACCGTCCTGGAGCAACTCCGCGCAGCGGCCGTCGGTGAAGTGTTCGGCGCGGCGGAGGCCCCAGATCCCCGGCAAGACACCTGATCCGACTCGCGGGGCGGTGTCGTTCAGCACGGCTCGGTGGTCGCCCAATGAAGCGCCTCTGACCGGGCGGCAGGTCCTGCACAGCGTCACCTTCGGCCCCCGCCCGGTTGCGGGCGACGGCCGATGCGACCGGGGCGAGCCCGAATCAGGTGTGCCTGGCGGCGCTCGCGGGTGCACTGCGCACCTGGCCCCCGCGCGACTGAACCGCCACGACCGGCGCGACCCCACCCTGCGATTCCTTCAGCTCCGCGACCAGGTCATTCGCGGCGCCTGCCGACCGCTGCGCCGCTACGTCGACCACTTGGCCAACCTGATCCCCGGCAACCTGGAATGGGGCTTGCAAGCCGGCCGCTACACCAACCCCGACGGCCGCCATCCCGGTGCCGTAGCCACCAAGACCACCTTCGCCGAACAACTCCGTCCGCCGCACCCCGCCGATTCCCTCGATCGCTTGGTGGTGGCAACCCACCCACTAGACGTGGACGGCCGCTGGCCGCCCGGCCGCGGATCGTCGAACGCGACGTTAGGCCTGGCCGGTATCGATGCGGCTGATCTTCCCGTCGTCGACGGCGAAGCGCCAGACGGTGCGCATCTGGCCCCAGGTGTCGTTGCGGTAGTCGGCGACCAGCGAACGTCCCTGTTCGCTCTCGGACACCACGTGCATGTGGCCGCGCGAAACGAAGATCTCGCGGTCGGCCCAGTCGGCCAGGTCGCGTTCGCTGCCGTCGTCGTAGAGCTTGGCGTCCTGGGTCAGCGCGGCGAAGAAGCCGTCGCGGTCGTTGGCGTTGATCGCGGTCACCAGCGCCCGGACCACTGGCTCGGATAGCTCGTCGGTCTTCAGCATGGATCATCCCCCCGGTATGACAGAGCCGGTCACCGGTCTTCCCAAATACCGGGTGGGTACACGGAGCCGCCGGCCGCGTCCCAATGACGTCCTGTCATCGGTGGATAGCACGTCGTGATCCGCGTTCTGCTGCCGGCTCTGGATCGGCGGTGTCATCCTGAGTCGGGACCGTAGTCAGCGACATCCCCGGGGGCTGGACATGGCAGGTGCATCCGGTGTCGTCGACGCGGTTGTCGTCGTTCCGGGGATCATGGGCAGCGAACTTGTCGATACCACCAGCGGAGATCTGATCTGGAGAGTGCGCAACCCTGGCTGGTACACCAGTGCGTGGACCAGTGGCCGGGCGCTACGGGACCTTGCGATCACAGAGGACGAACTGGCCGGCCGAAGTACCCGGGTCAAGGCGACAGGACTGCTCAGGTTCCCCGCGTTCGCGCCCATCCTGTCTGGTATCGAGCCGTACTCACAGTTGTGCGCTCGGTTGAGGCAGGTCGTCGCACACCCTTCCGCGGTGCTGGAATTCGCGTACGACTGGCGGCTCCCGGTCACGGTCAACGGGGCGTGTCTGACCGACGCGGCGCTGGTCCACCTCGAACGGTGGCGGAACCACGAGGCGGTGCGAGGGGCGGGCGACGAGCCCAAACTGGTCCTCGTGGCCCATTCGATGGGCGGGCTGCTGTGCCGCGCCGCGACCGCCACGCCGGGCTTCGCCGAGCACATCCGGGCGACGATAACGCTGGGTACGCCATTCGACGGCGCCGCGAAAGCGGCGGTGATCCTCAACTCGGGCCGGGGCGCTCCGGTGCCGTTGCCCCGCCGAAGGCTGCGCGCGCTGGCGGCCACGCTGCCGGGTATCCACGACCTGTTACCGGTTTACCGCAGCGTGGAGGACGGCGATCACCTGCGGCGGCTCACGCCGGGAGATGTCGAGCGGCTCGGCGGCGACCGTGAGTTGGCCGCGGCGGCGTTCGAGATGCATGGGCGCGGCACGTCGACCCGGCTGGTCGGGCACCGGGCCCTGATCGGTGTGGATCAGCCGACCGTTCATGGCATGCGGTTGCGTGCTGGCGTGGTGGTGCCGTACCGGCACACCTATCCGCTGGACGCCCAGGGCGAGCCGGTGCGTGACGGGGAAGGCGCGCTGGTGCGCACGCCGGGTGCGGGCGACGGCACGGTGCCGCGCAACTCCGCGCTACCGGTCGGCACGGCACCGGTGCCGCTGCCGCAGCAGCACGGTTCGATCGCCAAGACCGCCGAGGCCATCGCGTTCGTGTCGGACTGCCTGCGACACGGCCGGTCGGACATCGGGCCCCGGTTGAGTGGGCTGGGAGGGATCGGGGCGGACGTTCCCGACATCGTCACCGCGGGTGTCGCCACGCCCGCCGCGCTCACCGGGGCGGCGCCGGCGGCCGTAACGTGCGTGGTTCGCGACGCCGGCACCGGCGCCGTGGTCGACCACCCGCCGGCCGTGGCACGGAACGGGCGGACACAGGTCAGCCTGACGTTGCCCGCACCGGGCCTGTACCGGGTCGAGTTCCACGGCGGTGGCTCGTCACCGGTGACGCAACTCGCCCTCGCCGTTTCGCCTGACGAGGGAACCGGAAGTGGCCGGGTCTGACGGTTTCGAGATCTTTCCTGTCGCGATCGGGGCGTACGCCGACCCTGATCTGCCGGACCTCGACGTCGATACCGAGGTCGCCCGGATCGTGGAGATCCTGGCCGACTTCGGTGGCCGGGGTGTGCCGTGGGATGTGCCGATGGCCGATCGTGGGCGGGACGCGGTGCACGAGCGGCTGCACGCGTGGACCGCCTCGTCCGAGCAGCGTTCGGTGCTGTACTGGGTAGGCCACGGGTGGTCCAAGCACAGTGCGGCGGCGCTCGCCACCGGTCGCAGTCCGCAGCAGGTGGGCGCCGACGGGGTGCCACCGCAACTACTCGCGGAGCGGATCGCCGGGCGGGAACATGGCGCCGATGACGACTCCTGGCTGATCGTGATCATCGACGCGTGCCAGTCGACCCGGTTCGTCGAACTGCTCAACGCCGAGCTCGACACGTTGCACAGCCCGCGCCGGGTGTTGCTGGTGGGCACCTCCGGGCCGGGAGCCACGCGGCTGGGCGTGTTCAGCGCCGTCCTGCGTTCCATCGTGACGAACACGTTCGCGGCCAATCCCGAGATCCCGTTGTGGGACTTCGCACGCGAGCTGATGCGCGGCCTGCCGGGTGCCGCCGTGTGTCCCCGGCAGATCCACCATGGAGTGCTACGCCGACGAGTGCCACAGCCGGTCACCGGCGTCCCGCTCGACGTGTTCGGAGAGTTGAACACGGTGCTCGATTCACTGAGCGACGACGAACGCCGCCATTTCGTGCCCCGGGCACAGGGCGGCGAACTCGGTGAGCAGGCGTGGTACTTCCAGGGACGCGATCGGCAGCGCAGAGCCGTGGTCGACTGGCTGGCGGATCACGAATCCGGTCTGCTGGTCGTCACCGGTGCCGCGGGGGCCGGCAAGTCCGCGCTGCTCGGGCATCTCGTCGTGCAGAGCAGACCCGAACTCGCGCAAGCGCTGATCCGGCACCGTTTGATCCCACCGGTGCCGGATCGGGAACGTCCGCCTGACCACGCGTTCACCGTGGTCGTGCACCTGGTCGGCATGACCGGCGACGAACTCATCGATCACATCGCCGCGCAACTGCGGATCGGTGAGGTTCCCATGGCCGGCGGGACGGCCGTGCGGCTGGAGTGGCTGCTGGAACGGCTCGCCGCCCGTGGCCCGGTCACCATCCTGCTCGACGCGCTCGACGAGGCGGTGGACCCGCTCGGCACCACGGCACCGATAGTGCGCGCGCTGGGCGCTCAGACCGGTGTCCGCGTCGTGGTGGGCACGCGCGGGTCCACCGGCGAAGCGCTCGACGACCACGACCCGGCCGACCGCGATCTGCTCGACGCCCTCGACGCACAGGCCACCGACATTGTCGTCGTCGACCATGACCCGAGCGCGGTGGCCCGCTATGTCGCCGGCAGGCTCACCGCCCGGCGGGACGCTCTCGGCCTGACCGATGACGCCATCAACGCCGCCGCCGTCACGATCGGCGCGGCCAACCGGGGCTTCCTGTTCGCGCGGCTGCTGGTGCACGAGGTCGTCGCCCGGCCGGAGTTGCTGACGGCGAATGACCTCGACGCGATCCTGCGCACGGACCACCGGCACCTGTTCACCTTGGCCGTCGCCCGCATCCTCACCCGGATGCCGGGTGCGGCGCCTTGTCTCGAAGCCCTGGCGCTCAGCCGCGGACGCGGGTTGCCGATCAGCGACGAGGTGTGGTCCACGGTGGCCACCGCGATCGACTTCGAGGACGTGGGGGCGGTCAGGCCGGGCGAGGTGCTCGCCGCGGCGGCCCCGTACATCGCCGTGGACCGCGAGCACGGGCAGACCGTGTATCGCCTGGCGCACCGAACATTCGTCGAACACTTCACCGCGACCGCGACCGCCGCCGCGTCCGCCGAGCACCGCCACCGGAGAGAGGAGGCGATCACCGTGGCGCTGCTGGAACGCGGCAGGCGCGACGGCTGGTCGTCCGCGTCGCCCTACTCGCGGAGCTCACTGCCCGAGCACGCGGCCGCCGCCGGGATGATCGACGAACTGCTGGCCGACGACGAGTACCTGCTCCATGCGGACCTCCGAAAACTGACGCCGCTCGCCGGCCACGCGAACACGGCGGCGGGGAACGATCGCGCCCGCCTGCTTCGGCTGACCCCTCATGCTGTCGATGCCCCGCCCGCGGCCAGGGCGTCGATGTTCGACGTCACACAGGCCCTGGAGCAGCAGCGGCAGCGCCTCTCGATCGGCATGGGATCCGCGCCGTACCGGGTCCGCTGGTCACACTCGGCGGCGCGAACCGAATGGGCCGTGCTGGACGGGCACCAAGGTGGCGCCACCACGGTGTGTTCGCTGACCGTCGACGGGCGTCCGCTGGTCGCCAGCGGTGGCGCCGACGGGCTGCTCAAGGTGTGGGATCCGGACGCCGGCCATCAACTGTCCGCGATGTCCGGCCACTCGGCGGCGATCACCGACAGCTGTTCGTTCGTCCTCAACGGACAGTCGATGGTCGCGACGAGTGCGGACGACGGGACGGTACGGATCTGGGATCTCGTCGCTCAACGGGTCGTACGTGTGCTGACCGGTCACGTGGGCCCGGTCGTCAGCGTATGCGCGGTCGCGGCGGACGGCCGGCAACTGCTCACCAGCCTCGGCGGACGTCAGGATCACAACCTGCGGATCTGGGATCCGTCCACAGGACGGCTACTGCACCAGATGACCCCGGACGCGTCAGCCAACGTGGTCCGTTCAGTGCGCTTCCGCGGGAACACCTTCGTGGCGACGGGCGCCGATGGGCAATTTCCGGTGCAGCTATGGGATCCCGCAACCGGCCGACAACGAGTCGGGTTGTACAGCCACATCAACGGCTCCACCGACGACCTGAGTTCGTTCACCGACGGTAGTGACAGGTGGCTGGTGACCAATGGCGGCGCTCAGGCACGCGGAGTCGAGGTGTGGGACCCCACGGGTGGCCGTCACTACACGGCCTTCCGGCACGCAGGGAGGATGACCTGCTCGACGGTTGTCGAGTCGGCTGGACGGTACCTGCTGTGCGGCGGCGGTAGCGACGGGACTGTACGGATCGCCGATCTTCAGACCGGTGACCTAATCCGGAAGCTCGATCACGGACCGGGCGGAGTCGACGCGTTGTGCCACTGGCAGGACGGCGCGACGACGCTATTGGCCACGGCCGGCGCCGACGGCGTCGTGCGGATATGGGATATCGCCACGGGTACGCAGCGACTGGTGATCGCCGACGTGTCGCGTCTGGTCAGGGCGATGCGCGCGGTGACAGTAGGCGACCAGACATGGCTGGCCACGTCCGGCGGAGTCATGCAGCATGAGGGCACCGTGCGGATTTGGGACACCGTGACGGCCGAGTTGCGGCAACAAATGAACACCGCCCACGCCGTCGAGGTGATGACGGGTCTTTCGCAGCACCACGACGCCATTCTCGCGACCGGCGGCCCGGATGGCGTCGTGCGGCTCTGGGACGTCTCGGCCAATCGCCTTGTCCGTGAATTCACCGCGCACGCCGGTCCCGGCGTGCGTTCTCTGCACGCGTTCGAAACAGATGGCGCGGTCATGTTGGCCACCGCCGGCTTTGCTGAAGATACGGCGTGGATCTCGGACGACACGGTCCTGATCTGGGATCCGAGCACGGGTCGACAGCGGCACACATGGGAAGCCCGCGAGCGCGCCGTCATTGGTTCGGTCGTCGAAGACGGACAGGCTCGGCTCCTCCTCAAGGGAGCGGGCCGAATGAGTCTGGTCGACCCCCGCTCGGGCCTAACGACGCGGGATCTCGACCCGGCAGGTTCGTCGGCCGCCACGGCCACGGTGTTCTGGCAGGGAGGGGACCCGAGGGACCCGCATCCTTACGACAGCGGGGCGTCCACCCTGTGCGTCGTCAAGCACGGCACCGGGGAGGTGCTCGTCAGCGGCGGTGACGACGGCACCATCCGAATCTGGGATACGGCCAGCCGGACCGAGCTGCACCGAGTCACCAGAAACGGACGCCGCATCCACCGGGTCGCCGCCTTCGGCGACCGGCCGCTGGTCGCATGCCTTGAGGAAGGAGGGCACGTCACGGTACTGAACGTGAGCACGGGCGCGGTGATCCACGAGCTTGAACTGAACGTCTGGTCCGGCCAGATCTGCCCGTTCGTCTCGGACGGGTACCTCAAGCTCGCCACCGCATCGTCCTCGCGCGACGGCATGGTGACGATCTGGGACGTCGCCGGAGGGCGTTCTGAGCGCAGTCTGTCCGGTCACCCCGGCAAGCTCCACGACATCTGTGTCCTCATCGGTGATCAGGGGCCGCTACTCGCGACGGCGGGCGACGACCCCGTCGTGCGGATCTGGGACCCGGCGACAGGGTCGGTGGTGCGAGAACTGGCCGGCCACGGAGGCTTTCTCGGCGTCAGCGCGGTGGCCGCGGTCACCGTCGGCGATCGGCACCTCCTTGCCACTGCCGACAGCGACACGGTACGCATCTGGGATCCGGTGACCGGTGGAGAACTGCGAAGGCCGGAGCCTCCGGTGGGATTCGTGGTTCGGCTGACCGCCCTGCGGCACTACGGCCGGACTTTTCTCGCCGCGGTCGAGCGACACTTTGGAGACTCAAGCGTGAGGCTGTGGGACGCGACCAGCGGTAAGCAATTCAGGACGTTGGAAGGCTCGGCCGTCAACGTTCGCGGTATCTGCGGATTCGATCTGGAAGGCCGCCCGATGGTGGCGACCGTCGAGAACGTGATCTATCCCAGCGGCCCTCCTCATGACGGGTACCACCTACGGATCTGGAATGGGACGACCGGATTCCTCGAACAGGCGGGGACTGTCAAAGGGACCAAGGCGACCGCTGTGTGCGCGTTCTCCGACGGCGCCCGCGCGCTGCTGGCGACCGCCGAAGACGCTGGGTACACGCGTATCTGGGACCCCGGCAGCGGCGAACACATGCGCGCCTTGCACGGACACACCGGACGCGGCGGCATCCGTGCGGTGTGCACGATCGACAGAGCCGGCCCGACACTGCTGGCTACGGCCGGCCAGGACGGAACGGTCCGTATCTGGGATCCGGCGACGGGGTCGGCCGAACGGGCCGACGGTGGCGCGATCTACGCTGTCTGCATGGTCCGGCACGGCGGCCACACGTTGATCGCCGGAGCCGATGGCCACACGATCCGGCTCTGGAACGCCGCGACCGGACGGCAGGAGAGGGTCCTCGAAGGACATCTCGGGCTCGTGCAAGAGATGTGTACCGTCACCACGGACGAGCACACCTTCCTCGCCAGCGCCAGCAACGACAACACCGTACGCATCTGGAACCTCGACACCGGACACGTACGACACGTCCTGCGGCACCACGCCGAAGTGATCGCTGGAGTTCGCCCGCTGCGCATCGACGGCCGCCAACTCCTCGTCAGCGGCGCGGCCGATAGAACGGTGCGCGTCTGGGACCCCGTGACCGGCCACGAAGTGCACAGCCTGCACGACGAGCAATGGGTGTTCGCGATCCGCGTCCTCGACTCAGGCGAGCAAACCCTTCTGGTCAGCGCCGGGGCCAACGACGCCCTGCTCATTCGGGACGCCCGGACCGGACGCCTACAGCACCATGTCATCCTTCCCACTGGCTGGACCAACCACCTCAGCGCGATACCGACACCCGATCAGACCTTGCTGGCCACCGCGAGCCAGCGTGACGACAGCGACCACGTACCACGCATCTGGGACGTGGCATCTGGTGACCAGGTCCATGCCTTGAGCCACCACACGGGCGGAGTGAGCGCGATAGGCACGGTGCCCGCTGCCGGTCGTCCGCTGCTCGTCACCGCGGACGGACGCGGCACCCTTCACGTCTGGGACCCGGTGACCGGGCAGCAGCTCCACGAGATGCCCGGCCACACCGGCCCGGTCAGAGCAATGACGACAATGCCGATGTCAGGGCGCACCCTGCTGGCGACCAGCAGCAGCGATCGCACCGTACGACTGTGGAATCCGGTCACCGGAACTCCGCTGTTGACCATCCCCGTACATCATGCGGCAGGCCCGCTGTTGTGGACCGGCGAGAGCCTCGCCATCGGGCACGCCAAGGGCCTACTCGTGTTGCACCGTTTCGATCTGGCGGCCGTGGACCCGAAGATTTGAAGACGACGATGGTCCTTCGTGTGGCCGGGGCCCGAACGCGCAGGGCCCCGGCCGTGCCGTCTGGCTACTTGGGCGGCATCAGGACGGTGTCGATGATGTAGACGGTGGCGTTGGCGGTCTGGACGTTGCCGCACACCACGTTCGCCTTGTCCTTGCCGACCGTGTAGGAATCGCCCGAGCCGCCGGTGGTCAGAGCGCCGCTCTGCAGGGTTTTGAAGCTGCTGGCGGACAGCGCGCCCGGCGTGATCTTCTGGCCGACGACGTGGTAGGTCAGGATGCCCTTCAGCATCTCCTTGTCGGCCAGCACCTTGTCGAGCGTGCCTTTGGGGATCTTCTTGAACGCGTCGTTGGTCGGCGCGAACACGGTGATGTTCTGGGCGGAGTTGAGCGTGTCGGCGAGCCCGGCCTGCTTGACCGCGCCGACCAGCGTGGACAGGACCGGATTGTTGGAGGCGGCGGTCGCGACGGGGTCGGTGGACATGCCGCTGAAGCTGCCCTTGCCGGAAGCGGGGACGGCCGAGCACGCCGGGCCGAACGGCTGGTCCGTCGTGGGCGCCGCGGCGCCGGTGCTGGACGCGGCGGGAGCGGACGTGCCGGGGGACGCGGCGCCGGAGCCGTTGTCGTCGTCCCCGCCGGAGCAGGCGGTGAGCCCGGCGGTCAGGGCCGCGGCGGACAGGGCGCCGGCGGCGATTCGGGTTCGCTTCATGGTGGACTCCTTCGGGGTTGGAGAGCTGTCGGTTTCGTCGGCCACGGCGGTCAGGTCACGGTGACCACCACCGAATGCCAGCCGGTGGCCCCGTCCGGGAAGGGCGGTGACCGGTGCTCGGGTTGGGTCGTCCCGGTCTTGTCGGTGGCGCGGACGCGAAGCGTGTGCGAGCCCGGGGAGGCGTCCCATTCGGCGACCCACTGCCGCCAGGTGTCGATGCCGGGGACCGGGGCGAGCCGCGCCGGACGCCAGGGCCCGTCGTCGGCCTGCCATTCGACGGCGTCGATGCCGCGGTGCTGGGCCCAGGCCGTACCGGCGACGGCGACGCGTCCGGCTCCGAGGCGGGCGAACGGCTTGGGGACGTCGATGCGGGAGAAGGTCTTCACGGGAGCGCGTTCGGCGTAGCCGCGTCTGGTCCAGTAGGCCCGGTCGGTGGCGAACCGGGTGACCTTGAGGTCGACGACCCACTTGGTCGCCGACACGTATCCGTACAGGCCGGGCACCACCATGCGGACGGGGAAGCCGTGTGCGATCGGCAGCGGCTCGCCGTTCATCCCCACGGCCAGGAGCGCGTCGCGGCCGTCCAGCACGGTCTCCAGCGGGGTGCCGAGCGTCATGCCGTCGGACGAGCGGGACAGGATCTGGTCGGCCCCCGGCCGCACCCCGGCCCTGCGGAGCAGCGGTGCGAGCGGCGCGCCGAGCCAGCGGGCGTTCCCGGCTAGATCACCGCCGACCTGGTTCGACACGCACGAGATGGTGATGTCGCGTTCGATCAGCGCTTGGTGCAGCAGGTCTTCGAAGGTCAACTCGACGGGGCGGGCGAGCATGCCGTGGATCCGCAGCGTCCAGCCCCGGGGATCGACCTGGGGAAGGACGAGCGCGGTGTCGACCCGGTAGAAGTCGGAGTTGGAGGTGGCGAACGGCGTCATGCCGGCGACCCGCACCTGGGCGCCCGCCGGGACCGGGGGCACCGGTCCGGCCGGACGCGGCAGCCGCACCTCCGCCCGGACCGGCGAGACATCGCCGTTGCGCAGCAGCACCCGCCCGGACACGCCGCTCGCCGCGGCGACGCCGATCACTCCCGCACCCGTCAGCAACACCCGCCGCCGACCGATCCCGGCACCGGCACCAACACCCGGCGCGGAGGCTCGCCCAGGCTCGGCGCCCCGCTCGGACTCCGCGCCCTGCTCAGGCTCGGCGTCCCGCTCGGGCTCTGCCGCGGGGTCGGGGGCGGTGTCGCTGGGGCGGCGTTCCAGCCTGGCTGTGAAGTCCCTGGCCTCGGCCTCGGTTGCGTTGGCGTCGGCCGGAGTGGCGGTGTCACGGTGCTCGCGAGCCGGGGTGGGAGCCAGGCGGGTGCCGGGTGTCAGCAGGGTCAGGGCGCCCATGCCCGCCAGCGCACCGAGCGTGGCCGGCACCGCGTCGACCGGTTCGGCGACCGGTCTGGTCAGGGCCGCCACGACCCCGAGGGTCCCGAACGCGGCCAGTCCGAGCAGGCCCCAGGCGAGCCGGTGCCGGCTCAGCGACCCGATGGCCAGCGCGGCCACGGCGATCCCGGTGCCGAGCCCGATCAGCAGGACCGTCTTGTCGTCGCTCCCGAAATGACGGATCGCGAAGTCCTTCAACCACACCGGGGTGAGGTCGATGAAGCCCGCGCCGACGGCCAGTAGCGGGGAGGACGACACCCGTCCGAGCGCGCCGGCCGCGAGCTCCGCGACTCCCATCGCGGCGGCCGCGGCGACCAGTCCGCGCAGGGCGCCGGTGACCCACCGCAGCCGCCCGGTCGCTCGTCTCGCTGTCACATCGGGTGTTCGGGGCCGGACGGCGGATGGATGGGCGGAATATTCGACGAGTTCCGGGCCCACCCCTGAGGGCGTCGGCACCGAACACCTCGTGTGGAGATGACCGAGCCGACCGGCAAACCGCCCAGAGCACTGAAGCCGGTCAGTGGCGCGCCCGGGGAACCGCCCGACCTGGCCGAGTTGCTCGGCCGTGTCGCTCGCGGCGACCAGGACGCGTTCGGGCAGGTGTACGAGCAGCTGTCCGGCCCGGTGTACGGGCTGGCGCTGCGGGTCGTCCGCGATCCGGCTCAGGCGGAGGAGATCGCGCAGGACGTGCTGGTCGAGGTGTGGTGCAAAGCGTCGCACTACCGCACCGAACGCGGCAGCGCGACGTCCTGGGTCCTGACCGTGGCGCACCGCCGCGCCGTCGACCGGGTCCGCTCCAGCCAGGCCGGTCGCGACCGCGAGGAGCGCGCCGCCGCGCCAGCGCCCGACTACGACGAGGTCGCCGAGGAGGTCGGCACCCGGCTCGAACACCAGCAGGTGCGCCGCTGCATGCGCGGCCTCACCGGCACGCAGCGCGAATCGATCACCCTGGCCTACTACGGCGGTTACACCTACCGCGAGGTCTCCGAACTGCTCGGCGTCGGCCTCGCCGCCGTCAAGACCCGGATCCGCGACGGGCTCATCCGGTTGCGCGACTGCCTGGGAGTGCAGCCATGACCCACGACCCGCACGACCTGGCCGGACCCTACGTCCTGGACGCGCTCGGCGACACCGAACGGCGCCGCTTCGAGCGCCATCTGTCCGGCTGCGCCGCCTGCGCCGACGAGACCGCCGGACTTCGCGAGACCACGACCCGGCTGGCGCTCGCCGTCGCCCATCGCCCGCCGGACCGGCTCCGCGGACGCGTCATGGCGGAGATCGCCCGGACCCGGCAGTCGCCTCCTCAGCTCGGCCGCCGCCTGCCGTCCCCCCGCACGCGCGGGCTGAGCCGGCTCGCCGCCGCGGCGTGCCTCATCCTGGCGCTCATCGGCGGCGGCACGACATGGCACTTCCACCGCTCCGCCGAACGCGCGCAAACCCTGGACCGCCAGGTCACGGCGGTGATGACGGCACCGGACGCGCACGTCTCGACCGCCCGCGCCCAAGGGGACGCCACCGTCACCGTCGTGTCGTCCCGCTCGCTCGGTAAGGCCGTTGTCACCACAGCCCGGCTGGGGCGGCTGCCACCGGCCAGGACGTACCAGCTGTGGTGGCTCGGCCCGGCCGCGCCGCGCTCCGCCGGGACCCTGGACCCGCCGGGGAAACCGCGCCCGGTCGTCATGAACGGCCTCGGCGACGCGCGACGCCTCGGCGTCACCGTCGAACCCTCGGGCGGCTCCCCCCGGCCGACCGGCCCCCCGCTCCTGAGCCTCGCCCTCGGCTGACCGCGACCGGCCCGCTCCGCCTGCCCGTCCCGTGGTCAGGGAGCCGGTTGTGGAGTGCCGGGGTTCCGGGCGGTGATCAGGTGTTGCAGGGTGCGGTGGTGGTCGGTCGCGACGCCGTGGACGCCGTCGAGTTCGAAGAGTTCGGTCAGGGGCGTGACCTCGACGTCCGCGAAACCGGCGGCGGTGATCCTCTCCTGCCAGGCGGTGATGTCGTCCGCTTCGGCGAGCACCAGCGCGCGGCGGGCCTCGGCGTCGTAGGCGCGGGCGCGGGGGTCGGTGTCGGAGTGCCGCATTCCGCCGGCGTGCCAGGGGGCGTCCACGACTGCCAGGCGGCCGCCCGGCCGGAGCAGGCGGCGCCAGTTGCGCAGCGCGGTGTCGACGTCGGGCAGCGTCCAGAGGAGGTAGCGGCTGACGAGCGCGTCGAACGGGGCGCCCTGTGCCGCGGGCCTGACCGCGTCGCCTTGGACGAAGGTGATGTAGTGTCCGCGGCGGCGCGCGTTGTCGCGGGCGTGGTCCAGCATGGCGGGCGCGATGTCGATGCCCGTGACCCGGCGGCCGAGGGCGGCGATGGTCAGCGCGGCGTGGCCGGTGCCGGTGCCGACGTCGAGCACGGTCTCGGCGTCGTCGGGCAGTGCGTCGCGCCAGACGCGGGTCCATGCGGCGTCGTAGTCGGGGTGCGCGAGCCGTTGTTCCTGGAACCGCTGGTAGGCGGGGGCGTGCTGGTCCCAGTACCAGGTGATGCGGTCCTGGACCGGAGAGTCCGGAGACATGGCGGTCACTTTCCCTTGAAATAGGTCGCCAGGCGCTCCAGGCCGTCCAGGACCAGGGGCGAGGGCGGTTCGGTGAAGTTGAACAGCTGCACGTGGACCGCGTCGTCCCGGACCGCGCGCAGCTCCTTGGCGCCGGGGATGTCCAGCAGCGCCTGCTTGATCTCCTGCGGAGTACCGTCGGTGTGGAGCAGGAGGATGGTGTCGGGGTCGCGTGCCAGCAGTTCCTCCATCGAGACCTCGAAGACGCGCTTGTCAGTGTTGGCGAACACGTTCTGGGCGCCGAGCGTCTTGAGCTGCGGTGTGGCCATGCTCTGGCCGCCGTAGGCCCCGACGGTCCCCTCGCCCCGGTACGGCCACAGCACGGCGACCTTGCGGCCCTTCTGGTCGGGCAGGCCGGCCTGGACGGTCTGGATCCGCTTCTGGAGTTCCGCGACGGCCTGCTCGGCCTTGGCCCGCCGGTCGAAGACCTTGCCGTACAGCCGCATCTGCTCGTAGATCGTCTCGTAGCCGGGGTTCTTGATCCCGTCGGGGCAGAAGCTGGGCTCGTTGAGCACCGGAATGCCGACGGCCGCCAGGGCCTCGCGCGAGACGCCGTCGGGCAGGCCGAGGACCAGGTCGGGCTCCTCCGCGATGATCGACTCGGTGGAGATCTTCAGGTGCCCGTCGGAGCCGAGACGGTCGGTGAGGGAGGGCACCTTGCCGACCGCGGCGAGGGTCTCCTTGGAGTAGTACTCCGGCGGGAACTTCCCGGCCCGCGAGGACAGCTTGTCCAGCACGCCGAGCGTGGACAGGTACTGCAGCGGAGCGCTGTTGACGATCATGGCGCTGGAGGGCGCCTTGTCCAGCGTGACGTCCACCCCGCAGTTCTTGACGGTGAGGGGGAAGTTCGCCGACGCGTTTCCGCCGCCGCCGTCTCCGGAGCCGGACGAGCCGCAGGCGGTGAGCGTGGCGGCCAGCAGGCCGGCCGTGAACCAGGCGAGGCATCTCTTCATCTGGCGGACTTCTCCTTGCGGTGATCGGCGTGGCGTCGCGGTTCAGCCGGTGGTGGTCGCGGTTCAGCCGGTGGCGGTCGTGGGTCAGCCGGCGGTGGTGGACGCCGGTGCGGATTCGTTGTCGTCGAGCGGGTGGAAGAGGAACTGGATGCCGCGGGAGGTGTCGAGGCGTTCGACGCCGACGCCGTAGACGCCCTGGAGGAGCTCGGCGGTCAGCACGTCGGCGCACGGCCCGTGCGCGACGACGTCGCCCTCTTGGAGGACCAGCACGTCGTCGCAGTAGCGGGCGGCCAGATTGAGGTCGTGGAGCACGATGACCGTGGTGATGCCGAGCCCGCGGATCATGGTGAGCAGCTCGTGCTGGAACCGGATGTCGAGGTGGTTGGTCGGCTCGTCGAGCACCAGATGCGTGGGCTCCTGCGCCAGCGCCCGGGCGATCATCACGCGCTGCTTCTCGCCACCGGACAACCCGACGAACACCCGCTCCGCGAGATGCCGGGCACCGACCCTGCGCAGCACGGCCGCCGCGATCCGGTGATCCTCCGCGCTGTTGCGGGAGAACGTCGTCTGGTGCGGCGCCCGGCCGAGCATGACCATGTCGGCCACCGTCATCGGCAGGTCGCCCAACGACTCCTGGAGGACGACGGCGACCTGCCGGGCGAGCGCTCGGTGCGTGAGGGAGCCCAGCGGGCTTCCGTCGAGCAGGACCTGGCCCCTGCGCGGAGTCAGGATCCCGGTGAGCATCCGCACCACCGTGGTCTTGCCGCTGCCGTTGGGGCCGAGCAGCCCGAGGATCCGTCCGGACTCGGCCCGCACGTCGACGTCGCGTACCACGGTCGTCGCGCCGTAGGCATAGGTGAGCCCGCGTCCTTCGATCATGAATGTCTCACTCGCTTCCGGCGTGCAGGCGGCGGACCAGGATGAGCAGGAACGGCGCGCCGACCATCGCGGTGATGATGCCGATCGGCAGTTCCTGCGGGCTCAGCAGCATGCGGGCGGCCAGGTCGGCCCACAGCAGGAAGATGGCGCCGATCAGCGCGGCGACGGGAACGGCCCGGCGGTGCGTGGCCCCCACGATGCGCCGGGCCAGGTGCGGGATCACCAGCCCGACGAAGCCGATGCTGCCCGACGCCGCCACCAGCACCCCGACCGCCAGGGACACCAGGACCAGCAGCACCAGGCGGAACCGTGTCGGCGAGATGCCCAGGGTGTGCGCGGTCTCGTCACCGATCGCCAGCGCGTCCAGCTGCCGCCCCCACAACGTGAGCAGCGTGATCACCAGGGCGACGGCGGCCAGGACCACGACCAGCGGCGCCGACCAGTGCGCCAGCGCCAGGGTGCCCAGCAGCCAGAACAGCACCGACCGGGACCCCTCGGCCGAGTCGGAGGCGAAGATCAAGAAGCTGGTGAGGGCGTAGAGCGCGTACCCGACGGCCACTCCCGTCATCAGCAGCCGTGTCGAGGTGATCCGCCCGGCCGTCCGCGCGATCACGAAGACCAGCAGCGACGCGGCCAGCGCCCCCAGGAAGGCGGCGATCTGCAGCGCGTGCTCGCCCCACCCCACACCGAACCCGAACAGGATCGCGGCCGCGGCCCCCGTCGAGCCGCCGGAGTTGACCCCCAGCAAGTACGGATCGGCGAGCATGTTGCGCACCATCGCCTGCAACGCCATCCCGGTCACGGCGAGCCCGGCCCCCACCGCCGCGCCCAGCAGCACACGCGGCAACCGCACCCGCCAGACGATCGCGTCGTGCGACGGCCGCCAGGTCACCTCGGCCGGGCTGCCGATCAGGTGATGACCCACGATGTCCAGCACGGTCAGCGGCGACACCGACACCGCCCCCATCCCGACCGCCGCGACGACCGTCCCGCAGAGGACCGCGACCAGCCCGAGCAGGAGCAGCACGTACCGGCGCCGGCGGGAGGACGCCCCCAGATCGTCATCGTCCTCGGTCTCCGGAACGACGGCCGACCGGACCACCGATGACGAACCCATGCATTCCCTCCGTTAATGCATCTAATATGCAATAACTAAGGACATGCAGTTAACCCTGTCAAGTAAGCATGACATGTGACAAACAGCTCACCCGGTGACCAACCACCGCATCACGTCCACTAGCCGTCCCTCGGGAGCGCCTGCTCGGCCGTGCGGACGATGCCTCGGCACATCCCGCCGAAGATCCGGTCGTGGAACGGGCGGAACGCCCACCAGTACGCGTGCCCCGCCAGACCCCGTGGGTGGAACAGGGCCCGTTGCGTAAGGACGGCGCGGGAGCCGTCCTCACGCACGCCGAACTCCAGCCAGGCCAGACCGGGCAGCCGCATCTCCGCCCGCAGCCGCAGCAGCCGCCCCGCCTCGTTCTCCTCCACACGCCAGAAGTCCACCGTTTCCCCGACGCGCAACCGGCGCGGGTTCCGGCGGCCGCGCCGCAGCCCGACCCCGCCGACCAGCCGGTCCAGGGCACCGCGGACGCGCCAGGCGATCGGGAACGAATACCAGCCGCGTTCCCCGCCGATCCCTTCGACGACCTCCCACAACCGCTCGGGCGTCGCGTCCGTCCGGCAGGCTCGCTCGTCGGTGTAGAGGCTGCCGCCCGCCCAGTCCGGATCCGTCGGCAGCGGGTCGCTGGGCGCCCCGGGCGTGCTCGCCGAGGACCATCGCGTGGCGACGTCGGCCTCCCGGACCCGACGCAGCGCCAACGCCACAGACCGCTCGAAACCGACCGGTCCTCCGGGTGGTGGAGGCAGGTATTCAGCGATGTCGTTCTCCGCGCAGACGACCTCGTTGCGCAGCGATTCCACCAGCGGACGCGCGAGACTGCCGGGGACAGGCGTGATGGCCCCCACCCACAGACTCGACAACCACGGGTTCAGCACCGGAACCGGCACGATGATGCGGGACCTCAGTCCGGCCACTGCGGCGTAGCGTCGCATCATGTCGGCGTAAGTGAGGACGTCCGGGCCGCCGATGTCGAACCCGCGGCTCACGCCGGGGGGCAGATCGGCGGCGGCCACCAGGTAGTGCAGGACGTCCCGGATCGCGATCGGCTGGATACGGGTGTGCACCCACCGGGGCGTGACCATCACCGGCAGCCGCTCGGTCAGGTAGCGCAGCATCTCGAACGACGCCGACCCCGAGCCCATGATCACAGCGGCCCGCAGCCACACCGCCGGAACCCCGCTGCCGAGCATGATCTCGCCGACCTCGGCACGCGACCGCAGGTGCGCCGACAGTTCCTCCTCGGGGTCCATGCCGCCGAGATAGACCAGCCGCGCGACCCGCGCCTCCCGGGCCGCGCCGGCGAAGGTGCGAGCCGCCCGGCGGTCGGCCTCCGCGAAACCGCCCTTTCCGCCGATCGCGTGGATCAGGTAGTAGGCGACGTCCACACCGTCCAGGGCGCGGCGCGTTGCCACGGCATCGGTGGCATCTGCCTCCACGATCTCCACCCGTCCGGCCCAGGGGTGATCACGCACCCGCCGGGCCGAGCGGGCCATGCACCGCACCCGGTGACCGGCGGCCAGCAGTTCCGGCACCAGCCGGCCGCCGATGTAGCCACTGGCACCGGTCACCAGGCACAGCCGGTCACCCGCGGCGTTCGCGTCCACTGCCTCTTGGGTTTCTGCCGGGGCTCCCGCCTCGCCGCCGATCGCGCCGCCGCCTGGCCGGGGCCTCTCCCGTCCACTTCGCCACGCTCCCCCGGACTCCTCGGCGTGGCGCGTGCCGGCCTGGACGTCGAGCAGCGACCGCGGGCGGTAGCCGACGCCCGAGCGGGATCGATCGGGTTCTACGGGCATGTCCATCTCCGGGTTGACCAGGTGTTATGTGGTGACTACCCGTCTCGGCGGCGGGTACCGCAAGGCACATGGGCAAGGACAGGACGAAGGATCCCGGCGTGAGGGACGAGGAGGTGGCGGCCGAGTTCGGCAGGGTCGTCAACATGAGTCCCGAGGAACTGGAGCGCTGGCTGGGGACCGAAGAGTCGCAGTCGGTCGGCCAGAAGGACGACGGCGGAGAATCGACCGGCCACGCGTCCGGCCGCAGGATCGTCGAGCTTCTGCGCGCGAAACGCTCGGACCTGACCGAGCGGGACTACGCGCATATGAACAAGGTCGTCGGCTATGTCCATCGCCATCTCGCACAGCGGCCATCCGGTGACGTCAGAGAGACCAGATGGCGCTACTCACTGATGAACTGGGGCCACGACCCACTGAAATGACGTCCCGGACAACGTTCCCGAACCCGGCACCGTAGTCGCAAGGAACAGCCGCTACTCGACGGCGGACGGCACTCGGCGCCTCCGCGTGGCGGGAACAGCGGCGGAACCGCCACCCGCCACGCCCCCCGTCCATTCCGCCCTGAGGTCGCGGGGTTCTCTGAGAGCGGTGGTTGGTGGCGCGGGTATCGCTCACGTGTCGCGGTTTGGGGAGCTGGAGGGAGGTGGGGCTGCGTGGTCGTAGGCTTCCTGCGACGCTGACACCTCACCGAGGTGCGCGATCGCCCATTCTTGTAGAGCGCGCAACGGTTCGCGCAGGCTGCGGCCCGCCTCGGTCAGCGCGTACTCGACGCGGACCGGGACCTCGGGGTAGACGGTACGGCGTACGAGCCCGTCGCGTTCCAGTCGCTAGCCGCCACCTTCCGCGACGTCTACCGCACCATCGCACGTCTGGCCGATACCGCGGGCCTGCCCCTGTGCGTCGTCGGCGGCTATTCCTCCCTGCGTCCCGCACCAGGGGCCGCCCGCTTCGTCACCGACCTCAGCCACATCCCCGCGGAGTTCCACGACGAGATCCGTGCCGGAGCCGCGCTCATCGTCGAAGACCTCCCGGCCACGCCCCCGACCCTCGACTGGGTCTTCGTGAGCCCGGCGCTCAGGTTCGGCGCACGCATGCCCGGCGAACGCCTCGGCCGTTACCGGCTCGGGGACGACGTCGCGGTTCGGCCACAGGGCGGCGGCGCGATCTCCGCCGCGGACTACGCCCTCGGGTTCGTCGACCTGATCGAGAAAGGCCACCACCACAGGGCACAGGTCAACCTCGGCCACTAGGCGGGCCCGCCGCCCCGTCTCGGACGATCTTTCGTCTCGACGGGGCCCTGACCTTCGCCCAACCCGGTACGGCTAGCGGCGGGATCGGCGGTCGGAGCAGCGTTCCGTTCCCGCCGGTGCCGTTCAGGGGCAGCGTTTCCAGGCCATGCGGTAGGTCGTGCTGAGGCTGTTGTCGACAGAGCCCATGGTCATGAAGCTGACCTCCGGCTGATTGGCGCTTCTCTTGTAGACCCGCAACTCGGTGTGGATGTTGACGCCCCCATCCTCGCCGCACCGCTTGAAGACGAGCTGGTCCCCGGGCGCGCTGTCGGTGAAGCTCCAGTTGCCGTCGTAGGGACCGTTCACCTCGTACGGGATCATCCAGGTGTCCGAATGCCCCTGGAGGGAGTGACCTTCCTTATGGAGGCCCTTCACACCACGGCCCAGCAATGCGTACCCGCGAAGATCTGTTGAGGAGAAGGCGTAGGTCCAGCTTCGCGGGACATGCAGCTTCAGGACAAGCTGGCAGTTCCTGCGGGCGTCGGTCGGTTTCGACGAGCCGCCGGCCTGCGCCATGTAGTCGTTGTAGGTGACGGCGAAAGCCTCCGCGTCATCAGTCACGGCCACGGAGACGGAGCCGGCCGCGCACCCGGAGCCTTTGATGGACGCGATCTCAACGATCAGCTCACCCGGGCCTCGGACAGGGCGCGGGCCGGCCGTGGCCGGGGTGATCGACGTCGCAGCCATGGCGAGCGCAGCGACGACTGCAGCGGGAACGACACGCCCTTTACGCATGCGATTCCTCCTCGGCGCTCGCGCCGGCCTAGTCGGCGCATCTGTTCCTTGACGGCCGAGGAGGCAGCGCCGGTCGCATGGGTTGTCCTGCTGCCGTCATTGGTGGCAGAACGAGGATCCAAGCGGATATTAACTTCAGAGTTAAGGGCCGTCAATCTGGAGTTTTCAACTTTTGTTGCATTTCAATTGACAAGCAAAGCCGCCTCGATCGCCTTGATCGTCGGACGGTGCGGTCGAGCGCGGCGAGGCGCACCGAGCACCTCGTCACCCCGCGTAGCCGAGGACACGCCCAGGTCGCGATCGGTCGGCTCCGTCCCGCACCGCGGATCTCACCTGGAGGGCTTCACGCCTCCTCGCACTGGGCTTGCACCTGGGCTCGGTAGAAGCGGCCATAGGGGTCGGCGGGGTCGAAGAAGACCTGCGGGTCACCGACGATGACGCAGGGCCCGTAGTAGCCGATGGATTGAGCCGTGGCGCGGGCGTCGTCCAAGGCGGCATCGATGGCGATCGGGCGGGTGGTGCCGTATCCGCCGCCGTCGACGAGCACGGAATCGGCGGCCGCGGCCGCGGTACTGCCGAGAAAGGCGAGGGCGAGGGCGCTTGCGACGGCGGCGCGGCGGATGCGGATCATGGGGGGGACTCCGATCATCGGGGATCTGGGCTGACTACCTCCGATCTGATATTCGCGCGAGACGCCCGAACGGATGGTGGCAGCGCAGAAATTTCCCTGGTCGAATGCGGCCTCATTTGAGAGGGCCTTGTTTATTGGGCGGTCCAGCCGCCGTCCACTGCCAGGAGGGCGCCGGTGATGAAGGAGGCGGCGTCGGAGGCGAGGAAGGCGACGGTCTCGGCGACCTCCTCGGGGCGGCCGATGCGGCCGATGGGGTGGGCGGCGCCGAACGAGGCGAGCATCTCGCGGCCGTTCTCGACCACGCCCTCCATGATGTCGGTGTCGATGACGCCCGGGAGGACCGCGTTGGAACGGATGTTCCTGGGGCCGCCCTCGATGGCGAGTACGCGCGTCATCTGGGCGAGAGCGCCCTTGGAGGCCGCGTAGGCGGTCTGGGTCTCGAACGCGACGACCGAGGAGACCGACGCGATCGAGACGATGGAGCCGCCGCCCGCCTGCATCAGCCGGAACGCCTCGCGGGCCTGGACGAAGTTGCCGCGAGCGTTGACGCGCAGAATGGCCTCGAAGTCCTCCACCGAGGTCTCGGTGATGGGCTTGTTGAGCGTGCGGCCCGCGTTGTTGACCAGGATGTCGAGCCGTCCGAAGCGTTCTACGGCCAGGCGCATGGTCTCCCGTGCGAGGTCCTCGTCCGCTACGTCGCCCACGAGGGGCGCGATGTCCGGGCCGGCGAGCCGCTTCACGTTCTCCGAACGGTCGGTGACGACCAGGCGGGCGCCGCGTTCGCGCAGGAGGACGGCGGTGGCGTGGCCGATGCCTCGGGCCGCGCCGGTCACGACGGCGACCCGGCCGGTCAGGTCCCAGGTGCTGGGGGTGGTCATGGAGATTCCTTTCAGCGCTGGCGGGCCGGGCGCACGACGATCTCGTTCACGTCGACGTCTGCCGGCTGGGACATGGCGTAGGCGACGGCGTCGGCGATGGCCGACGGGGCGATGGCGTGGGCGCGGTACGCGCGCATGGCCTCCGCCGCGGTGGGGTCGGTGATGGATTCGGCCAGTTCGGAGGTGACGACCCCGGGCGAGATGGTGGTGACCCGGATCGAGGGCGGGCTCTCCAGGCGCAGCCCTTCGGTGATCGCCCACGCCGCGTGCTTGGTGGCGCAGTAGACGGCGGCCGTGGGCGCGACCTCATGCGCGCCGACGCTCGCGATCGTGACGAAGTGGCCCGATCCCTGGGCCTCGAAGCGTGGCAGGGCCGCGGCGATGCCGTACAGGAGCCCGCGGACGTTCACGTCGATCATCCGGTCCCACTCCTGGACGAGGCCGGCGTCGAGCCGCGACAGCGGCATGACCCCGGCGTTGGCGATCAAGGCGTCGACACGTCCGAACCGGTCCTGGGCCTGCTGAACGAACGCCTCGACCGACGCCCGTTCGGTCACGTCGAGGCTCACCGGGTGCAGGCCGGGCCCTGCCCGTCCGGCCAGTTCCGTAAGGCGGTCGACGCGGCGGGCGCCCGCGACCACCTGGTGGCCCTCGTGGACGAGGCGAGCGGCGACGGCCTCGCCGATGCCACTGCTGGCCCCGGTGACGAGAACGATCTTGCTGGTGTCCATGCCCTCGACACTGGCCGAGCCCGGACGGCCGAGACAGGCCGCGATCTTCATGGGAGTAACGCACCCAGGAACACCATCCGACCCCGGCCTACCATGGCGAAATGACGCGTTCCGACCTCGGTGCCTACCTCACCGCCCGGCGGGCCCAGGTCACGCCGGACGAGGTCGGCCTGCCCAAGACCGGCGGTCATCGCCGCGTCCCGGGGCTGCGGCGCGAGGAGGTGGCGCACCTGGCCGGGGTCAGCGTCGACTACTACGTCCGCCTGGAGCAGGGCCGTGAACGCACGCCGTCGGCGCAGGTGGCCGAGGCGCTCTCAGCCGCGCTGCGACTTGACCAGGACGGCCGCCTGCACCTGTTCCGGCTCGCCGGTCTCAGCCCGCGGGCCGCCCGGCCCGGCGGCGGGGTGAGCGACCGCGTCGATCCGGGCCTTCCGCAGCTGATGGACGCCTGGCCGGACAATCCGGCCATCGTCTACAACCGCGCCTACGACGTCCTCGCCTCCAACGCCCTAGCCGACGCGCTCTTCCATGACTGGACGCACTCACACAATCTGATGCACGTCGTCTTCACCGACCCGTCCGCCCGCTCCTTCTACCGGGACTGGTACGACATCGCACGCAATTCGGTCGCCGGATTCCGGCTGGGCCACGGCCAAGCCCCGGCCGACCCGCGCATACGCCAGGTGCTCACCGAACTGCTCGACCAGAGCCAGGACTTCGCCGACCTCTGGGCCCGCCACGACGCCAGAGGCAAGGCCCTCGAACACAAACGCTTCGCCCACCCCGCCGTGGGCCCGCTCACCCTGACGATGCAGACCTTCGACGTCCGCTCCGGCCCTGGGCAGGAACTCGTCGTCTACCACGCCGAGCCCGCCTCTCCCAGCGCCCAGGCGCTCAGCCTCCTCGGCACTCTGGCCGCCACCTCCCGCACCCACTGACCCCCATCCGGCCGGTTCCCCTCCGGAGACAGCGGGATCACTCGGTCAATGGTGTGACGTCTTCGAGAATGATTAGTGGGATGTCTCGCTCTGAGGCTGCCTGGTATTTGTCGTAGTGGCGGAACACCGACGTCATCACCTGCCATAGGGCGTCCTTTTCGTCGGGGGTCGCGGTACGTCCCCGCGCGGTGAAGACGTCGGCGCCGACCTGTACGGTCACCTCCGGATGCGCGCTGAGGTTCAGATACCAGGCGGGATGCTCGGCTGCTCCGCCGTTCGATGCCACCAGCAGGTAGCGATCGCCGTCCTGCCCGTAGATGAGGGCGGTACGGCGCAGCAGCCCTGACTTGCGGCCGCGCGTGGTCAGCAGCAGCGTGGGCAGTCCTTGGTAGAGGTGCCCATTCCGTCCGCCCGATTCGACGTAGGCGCGGATGTGCTTCGCCACCCAGCCGGTGGGGCTGTCGTGGATCTGTTGTTTCTCGGGCATTGCTTCAGGACGCCTCCGCTATCGGCGTGTTCTGGCCGCCGGCCAGCCACCAGTGGCCTTCTCGCTCGACCAAAACGTACATCGCCATTTCGGCCGGCAGCGGGTGGCCCTTTCCGTCGTCGGCGACCGGCCGGCGGCGCACGTGCGCGACCGCCACGCCCTGCGCGGGAGCCAGCGTCTGGACGATCTCGTACCGCGAGGCCGGCACCACCGGCTTGGCCATCAACCGCCGGTGGACGGCATTGAGGGTGTCATAACCGGCCAGCGTGCGCCCGTACGGGCTGCCCCAGAGCACATCGGCGGCGAACATCCCGTCGTAGCGGTCGGCGTCCAGGGCCTCGGCGGCCGCGTTCAGTTCGGCGACCAGCATCTCCACGGCGGCTCGCGCGCCGGCGGAGGCCGCCGGGTCGTGCAGCGCGGGCCGGTCACCATCGCCGGTGCCCGGACGGGGCACGCGCAGCGGCCGCAGGGCTGTAGTCCAGCGCGTCAGGTCGTCCAGCATCCGGTCACGTTCCCGCGCCCGGTCCGGCCGCGGTGCGCATGCGTCGCCGTCGAAGTCCTGGAAGATGTCGAGCGTGACGTGCGGCCCGACGCCCGCCATGCCCAGCGCGGCCGTGATCGACCGCAGGTGCTCCACGGCGCGCGTCCCGCCCTGCACGCCGTAGCCGACGAAGGCTACGGGTTTGCCGCCCCATTCCGCGTACAGGTGGTCCAGGGCGTTCTTCAGGACGGCCGACGTCGAATGGTTGTACTCCGGCGTCACCAGGACGTAGCCGTCGAAACCGGCGATCAGTTCCGACCACCGTCTGGTGCTCTCCTGCGTGTACCGGCCGAACATCGCGGGGGCCGGTTCGCTCAGCATCGGCAGGTCGGCCTCGGCGAGGTCGACCACCGTCAGCTCGCAGTCCGGCGGCTGGGCGGCGCGGACCCACGCGACGACCGAATCCGCGCGGCGATGGGGACGGGTGCTGCCGACGATGATCGCCAGACGGGTGACAGGAGTGGGCATGCTCGCCTCCGCTTCATTGACGTCGCGATGCGAGCGAAGCTAAGGGTTCAAGTGCACTTGAGAGCAAACCCCTGGGCAGGGACGATCGGATCATGGACTTCGACTGGCACACCCCCGGGCTCACCGTCGGCCAGGTGGCCGAGCGCGCACGGATCGCGCCATCGGCCGTGCGCTGGTACGCCGACGAGGGACTGCTTCCCTGCGAGCGGGTCGCCGGCAACCAGCGCCGCTTCTTCGCGGACGTTCTGTGCCGGGTCGCGATGATCCGCGCGGCCCGGCGGGTCGGTCTGACCCTCGCCGAGATACGCGAGGCCCTCTCCGCCCTGCCGCCCGGCCAAGCCCCCACGCGGGACGATTGGGAACGGCTCGCCGACCAGTTGCGCGACGTTCTCAACCACCGCATCGGTGAACTGCTCACCCTGCTAGACGAGATGGCCCCACACGCCGAAGCACCCACCCTGGCCGGACCGACCACCGCCCGCCGCTGACCCGTCCGCCACTACACGCCAGCGGTACGACGTGCCAGAAGCCGGGCCCCGGTTCGCTCCAAAAGTCGAACCTGTAGCGATCAACTCGCCCCGCCCGAAGAGCCGATCGGCGCCCTTGGCCTTGTAGGAGGCCGGTCCTAATTACGGCGCCGGGAACTGCACCCACTGAATGTCAGCGTCGCACGTCTCCGCGAACGCCAATGCCATTTTCAGAGTCGGCAGCTGACATACCACGATGCTCGGCCCAGATGATTTGTTGACGAGCCTGTCGACACGCACCTTCATCCGAGATGCTCGAAAATTCGACCACCCGATACTAATGACGTCCTGACCGCATCAGGCCATTGGGGCAACGATCAGTGTAGGCCCGACTGCGAAACGGTGACCAGCCGCTGATCGTCGACCCGACCCCGTCCGGGATCCGTCGATTGAACAGGGCAATCGGGGTCTTGTGTTCAACTCCCGCCCCCTGAAACGTGAGGACCAAGCCAGGCGAGGAGAAGCCGCTACGGGCGAAACCTCCCGGTCCATCAAAAGAAGAGGGGAAGCAACATGAGGCGCACGATCGCCCTCACCATCGCTCTGATGTCCACTGTGACGGCACTGACCGTCGTCAGTCCCGCGGCGCACGCCGACAACACGAAATGTCCCCGCAACCGGTTCTGCCTGTTCGAGCACGTCAACTTCGGCGGAAAGCGGGCGGTGTTCGGCTGGACCGACAGGAACCTCGTCAACAACGAGTGGCCGCGCAGCACCAGGACGGTCAATAACCGCGCCAGCTCGATGATCAACAACATGGGGGTCCCGGTCATCCTGAAAGACATCGATCACAGCTGCAGGGGCCGCGACTACACCGCCAGACGAGAAAGTGAGGATCGCTCTTTCTCCAACAATTCCTTTAACGACAAGGCCAGCTGTCTCATTGTCGTGCGCTAGCCGGCTCATCGGCGCCTGACGCCGAGTGAACGCGGGGACCTGTGTCGGCGCCAGGAAACGTCACAGGCCCTGCGTTCGCGCGACGGTGACGGGTCGGGGCCGATCCGGCGGGTCAGTTGTTCGTGATGAAGTCGATGACCAGCCGGTTGAACTCGTCGGCGTGTTCGATCATCGCCCAGTGCCCGCAGTGGCCGAGCAGCATCAGCCGGCTGTTCGGGATGTTCGCCAGCAGGTACAGCGAGGTCTCGAACGGGACGACGCGGTCATCGCGGCCGTGGATGAGCAAGGCGGGTACCTGGATCGCCGGCAGCAGTTCCGGCTTGACCCACTTCGGCAGCGGCGCGCCCTTCGGCAGTCCGTCGACGTAGTTGCGCAGGTGCTCCGGACGTGCGAGCGCCGCGTCCGAACGCGCCTGGCACAGCTCCTCAGTCGCGAACCGGGCCTTGTCGAAGCACATGATCTCGACAAGCCGGCGCATGTTCTCCGGGCTCGGGTCCCGGTAGGTCTGGACGAGCACCTTGAGCCCTTCGGACGGGCCGTCGCCGGCACCGAAGAGCGTGGGCGTCCGGCCGACCGGCGGGCCCATGGTGACCAGGTGCGAGATCCGGCCGGGATGTTCCGTGGCCAGTCGCAGCGAGGTCTGGCCGCCCATGGAGTTGCCGACGAACGCGGCCTTGGCGATGCCGAGGGCGTCCAGGAACTGGATCGCCGCGTCCACATGGTCGAGGCGGTCGACCGTCGCGGGGTCGGACTCGCCCCAGCCAGGCATGTCGACGGCGTACACGTGGAAGCGCCCGGCCAGCGCCTCGATGTTGGCGGCGAAGTTGCTCCATCCGGTCGCGCCCGGCCCGCTGCCGTGGAGCAGGACGACCGGGTGGCCGGAACCCGCCTCGTAGTAGCGGAGCTTCCAGTCACGCGTCTGGACGGTGCGCGCGATGTCGACGCGTTCGAGGGCCATCAGCCGGCCTCCTCGGGCTTCGGGAGCGCGGCGGCGAGTTGCTCGGCGACGACACCCGGAGGACGGTGCCCCCAGCTGTGCAGCCGGTCGAGCGTCTGGACCTCCCATGTCGCGTCATCGATGACCAGCCCGCCCCAGCCGTACTCGACGCTGAAGCCCGACGGGGTGAAGACGTAGAAGCTGAACATGTGGTCGTTCGGGTGCATGCCGAGCGTCATCTCGAACGGCTGCCCGGCGTCCATGCAGCGGTCGTAGGCGGTGCCGACGTCGCGGATGTCGGTCACCTCGACCATGAAGTGATGGGTCTTCTTCGGCGACGGCAGATCGCCGAAGGCCACGGTGTGGTGCCGGCCGTTGCAGTGCAGGAAGATCAGGTCCGCGACCACGCCCGGGGCCAGCTCCTCGACGATGATGTCGCTGACCTTGAAGCCGAGCAGGTCGACGTAGAAGCCCAGGTAGGTCTCCCGCGAGACGCCGTGCGCCAGGAGGACCTGGTGGCCCGCCCCGCCGGCGCCGGTGACGAACCCGCCGAGGAGCTTCGCGGACTCGAACGGCGCGCCGGCGTCGGCCAGGCCGGTGACCAGCTCGATCCGGTTGCCCATGGGGTCCGCGGTGACGAAGATCCGCTCGACCTCGCGGGCGGCGGCGAGGTCGGGGCCGCCGTCGGTGACCTCGATCCCGGCCGCGCGCACCTTCTCGACCAGGGCGTCGAGCGCGGCCGTGTCGGAGACCTCGTAGCCGGTGGCCACCAGGTCGTCGGCGGCGCCTTCGGTGACGACCCAGCGGTGGGCCTTCTCGTCGGTGCGCAGGGTGAACCCGTCGCCGGTCCTCTCGCCGAGCCGCATGCCCAGCAGTTCGGTCGCGAAGTGCTCCCAGCCGGCGAGATCGCTGACCTCGTAGACGACGTAGCCGAGTTCCTTGATGCGGGACATCTCTCTCCTTCTCAGATCGGGGCGCGGCCTCAGGCGGGCACGGCGAGGCCGCTGACATCGGCCGCGGCGACGAACTTGTCGGGACGCAGCGCCACCGCGCGTGCGCCGTACCTGCGCAGCCACGGCAGGAGCACCTCGTCGAGGTCGACCAGCTCGTCCGGGCCCTCGGTGTACGCCGTCTTCGGCCGCACCGCGACGTAACGGGCACCGAGCGCGTCCCAGTCCGCCCTCTCCTCCGCCGTCAGCAGGGTGGCGGGGTCGACGTCGTCGCCGAGCAGCACGAAGCCGCTGCCGAGGAGGTCGTCCAGGCGCGCCATCCGGCCGACGGTGTCGCCGGCGACCGGCTGCGGGACCATCCGGCCGACGATGCTGGCGTCGCCCAGCGGGCCCCTGATCCATCCGCCTTCGAGCACCGGCGGGGCGATGAGCGGCGGCTCGAACGGGGTGACCGTGTCCCGCGGCACCGCGTCCATCGCGGCCCGCTCCTCCTCGGACAACTCCTGCCTGATGACCCGTCCGAGCTGGACCGCGAGGCCGGTGTAGAAGGCGGCGTTCGGACGCCGCTCCGCCTCGTAGGTGTCCAGCCAGCTCTCGGGCAGCTCGCCTTTGATCACACGGGCGAGCTTCCAGCCGAGGTTGTGGGCGTCGCGCATTCCGGTCTGCATTCCGGCGCCCGCCCACGGCGGCATCATGTGCGCCGCGTCGCCGGCCAGGAACACCCGGCCGCGGCGCCAGGTGTCCGCCATCCGGACGTGGTGCCTGTAGAACGCGTGCTGGTGGATCTCGACGTCCTTCTCGGTGACGCCGAGCGCGCTGAGCAGCGGCCACACCTCGGCGCTGGTCGGGTAGTCCGCCGGGGACTCGTCGGGCTTGAGCGGGATCTCCCAGCGGTGGTTGCCCGCGGAGAGCGCGATGTCGACGACCGGACGTTCCCTGTCGGACCAGAAGGTCAGGAAGTCCCGGTCGGGCCACCACCGTTTGACGTGGCAGTCGATGACCACCCACGTGACGTCGTTGGTGTCACCCAGCAGCCGCACGCCCGTCTCGTTCCGGGTGGTGCTGCCGCCGCCGTCGGCGCCTATCGCGTACCGGGCGCGGGTGACGCGGTTCTCACCGGTCGCGGCGCACGTCGAGGAGATGGTGACGCCGTCGGCGTCCTGGTCGATCCCGGTGACCTCGGCGCCGTAGTGGACGACGATGCGGTCGCCGTACTCCTGCGCCGCCACGCGCAGTTCGGCCTCCATCGTCGGCTGGTAGATGTTGTAGAAGCGCGGCTCGCGGCCCAGCGTCGACGGCGGATGCTCGACCCGCATGATCTCCGTGCCGTCGTAGGTCACCCAGCGGAGCGCTCGCTGCGGCTCGATGACCCGGGCGATCCGCTCGTCGATGCCCAGGTCCTGGAAGATCCGCATCGTCCAGTCGTTGACGGTCACCGCCCGCGCCCGCGGATAGATGTCCTCGGCCCGTTCGAGGGCGACGGCGGAGACGCCGTACCTGGCGAGGGTGAGTGCGGCGGTCACACCGGTCGGGCCGTACCCGACGATCGCGACGTCCGCGTCGTTGCTCACGGTCATGCGTTGGCTCCGATTTCTCGTCCGAACATGCTCGGCGCGCACTTTTGGACCGAACGTTCGGTTCAATCGTGACGAGGGTAACAACGGGCCACGGCGATGTGTCAAGAGGGGCCCGTACCAGGTCAAGAAGGCATCACCGGCGAGTCCTAGACTTCGGCGGGTGGAGAAGCCCGCGCCGGAGGCGCGCACCGGAAACCGCCGCGGCCGCCGATCCAGGCAGGAGATCCTCGACGCGGCCGCGCGTGTGATGTCCGTGCGCGGCTACGCCGGTACGTCGATCTCGACGCTCGTCAAGGAGACGGGCCTGCCCAAGAGCGCCTTCTACCACCACTTCGAATCCAAGGCGGGGCTGCTCTCGGCCGTCATGGCGCAGGGAGCGCGCGGCTTCTTCGACGCGATGCGCGAGGCCCACCGGAACCCGCCGGAGGGCGGCACACCGCGCGAGCGTCTCGGCTGGTACCTGCAGAAGACCGGCGAGGTCTTCGTGAACCGGGAGGAGTTCCTGCGTCTGCTGCTGGTGCTGGTGATGAGCGGGGAGGCACCCGACGCGCCGGAGGCGCTGGACACCGTGATCACGGTGCGCGACGAGGGCCGGGACTACATGCGGCACATGATCCGCTCCTCGTTCCGCAGCGAGGGCGAGGACACCGCGGACGAGGTCGCGAACGCCCTCGCCCACTTCGGCATGGCGGGGTTCGACGGTGCGTTCGTCTCGCTCCAGTCGAAGGACGGCAAGCCGATCTCGGAGTTCATGGAGCAGCTCACCGATGCCATCGTGGCGGTCGGCGAGGCGCTCATCGCCGGCCGCTGAGCGAGCCCCGGCCGTCCGGGCCTCTGTTCTGCTTTGCAGAATCCTCTATTCCTCAGGCGCCGTCCTGGCGGATAGTCGGAGCCATGTCCGATGTGAACGCCGTCGCGTCGCCGGTCAGCATCAGCACCGAGGACCGGCCCGACCTGCCTCCTGTCACCTCCGATCTCGAAGACCTCTACCGCGGCTTCGAACGGGAACTGCTCGTCCCGCTGTGGACCGAGATCGGCGACCTGATGCCGCGGCACCCGCACTCCCGCGCGGAGCCGCACCGCTGGGAATGGAGCAGGCTGCTCGATCTCGCCGGACGTGCCGGAAACCTGGTCCCGGTCGGCCGGGGCGGTGAGCGCCGCGCGATCGCGCTGGCCAATCCGGGCCTCGGCGGCAGGCCCTACGCGACGCCGACGCTGTGGGCCGCGATCCAGTACCTGATGCCCGGCGAAGACGCGCCAGAGCACCGGCACACCCAGAACGCGTTCCGATTCGTCGTCGAGGGCGAAGGCGTCTGGACCGTGGTCGAACGCGACCCGGTACCGATGCGCCGGGGCGACTTCCTCCCGCAGCCCGGCCTGCGCTGGCACGCCCACCACAACTCGGCGAGCACGCCGATGGCCTGGATCGACGGACTCGACATCCCGTTCCAGTACGCCGTCGAGGCGCAGTTCTTCGACTTCGGCCGGGACGCCCTCACCGAGGAGGAGCACGCCACCCCCGACCGCTCCCGCTCGGAGCGGCTCTGGGGGCACCCCGGCCTGACGCCGGTGTCACGGCTCGGCCGCCGCGAGGGCACTCCCCTGCTGTGCTACCGCTGGGCCGACACCGACGCCGCGCTGACCGACCAGCTCGCGCTGGAGCGGGAGGGCCACGGGGGGACGGTCGAGCCTGGCCACGCCCTCGTCCGCTACACCGACCCGACCACCGCCGGTGATGTGCTCCCCACGATCCGGGCACAGTTCCACCGCGTCGCGGCGGGCGCGGAGACCGCGCCGTACCGGGAGACCGGCTCCTCGGTCTACCAGGTCTTCGACGGGGCAGGCAGGGTCACCGTGGGCGACCGCTCCTGGACGGTGACCCGAGGCGACCTCTTCGTCGTCCCGTCCTGGCAGCCGCTGTCGGTCCGTTCGGAGGCGTCGGCGTCCGACTCCGACTCGGGTGCGCTCGACCTGTTCCAGTTCAGCGATGCCCCGATCCTCACCAAGCTCGACCTGTTCCGCAGCCACACCGAGAAGGGCAGCCGATGAAGCTCGCCACCGTCCGCCTGGACGGCCACCGCACCGCCGCCGTCCGTGTCGAGGGCGACCAGCTCGTCGAGGTGGGCGGGCCCGATGTCGGCGCGGTACTGGCCACGCCCGGCGGCATCACGGCCGCCGCGGCGGCGGACGGCCCGCGGCACCCGCTCGACGGAGCCGCCTTCGCCCCGGTCGTCCCGCGACCGGGCAAGGTCATCTGCGTCGGGCTGAACTACCGGAACCACATCAAGGAGATGGGACGCGACCTCCCGGACCACCCGACCCTCTTCGCGAAGTTCGCCGACACGCTCATCGGCGCCACCGACGACATCCGCCGCCCGGCGGAGACCGCGCGGTTCGACTGGGAGGCCGAACTCGCCGTCGTCGTCGGCCGGCAGGTGCGCCGGGCGGACGAGGAGCGGGCGGTCGCCGCGATCGCGGGGTTCACCGTGCTCAACGACATCACCTGCCGCGACTGGCAGTTCCGGACCCGGGAGTGGCTCCAGGGCAAGATCTGGGACTCGACCACCCCGATCGGCCCGTTCCTCGTCACCGCGGACGAGACCGGCCCGCGGCCCGCGCTCGACATCCGCTGCGAGGTCGACGGCCGGGTGACGCAGTCCGACAACACCGGTGACCTGCTCTTCGACCCGGTCGACCTGGTCCGCTACGTCTCGACGATGGTGCGGCTCAACCCGGGAGACGTGATCGCCACCGGCACCCCCGGCGGCGTCGGCCATGCCCAGCGGCCCCCGGTCTACCTGCGGGGCGGCGAGCTCGTCGGGACCGAGATCGAGGGGCTCGGCCGGCTCGAGAACCGCGTCGTCCCGGACGAGGCGTGATGGCACGCGACCTGCCCACCACGCTCGCCTGGGTCGACACGGGGACCCGCCTGTGCGCGTCGGCGATCGCCGGCCTCACCGAGGCGGAGTACGGTGCCGCATCGGCCCTGCCGGGCTGGACGCGCAAGCACGTCGTGGCGCACCTGGCGGCGAACGCCGAGGCGATCGGCAACCTGGTCCACTGGGCGCGCACCGGCGAGGAGACCCCGATGTACGCCTCACCGGAGGCGCGCGCCGCGGGGATCGAGCGTGGCTCCCGGCTGGGCGCGGACGAGCTCGCGCGATGGTTCACCGAGTCGGCCGCGACGCTGTCCGCCGCGATGGCGGCGCTCTCCGAGGAGGAGTGGCGGGCCGAGGTGGTGACCGCGCGGGGCCGCGCCGTCCCGGCGAGCGAGACCCCGTGGATGCGCGCCCGGGAGGTGATGGTGCACGCCGTCGACCTCGCCACCGGGCTCACGTTCGCCGACCTGCCCGACGGCTTCCTGCGGGCGCTCCAGGAGGAGATCCGCGCCAAGCGGGGTCACGACGCCGTGCCCGACGTCGTGGGGTCACTGGCCGATGTGACCGCCTACCTGGCCGGACGCCCCTGGACCGCGGTGACCACCACGGGCGGCGTCCCTCCCCCGGCCCTGCCCGCGTGGCTGTGACGGGAGGGACCGATCCCATGAGCAACTCGCCTTCCACCCGCGCCGACGTGATCGTCGTCGGGGGCGGCATCGGCGGCCTGTCCGCCGCGCTCGCCCTGGCCCGCCAGGACCTGCGGGTCCGGGTGCACGAACAGGCCGCCGAGTTCGGCGAGGTGGGCGCGGGGCTCCAGCTCGCGCCGAACTGCACCCGCATCCTGGACCGCTACGGGCTGCTGGACGAGGCGACCGCCCTCGGCGTGCTGCCCGAGCGCATGGTCATGAAGGACGCGGTGGACTCCGGCGAGCTGACCTGGCTGGACCTCCGCGACGTCGAACGCCGCTACGGCTCCCCCTACCTGGTGATGCATCGCAGCGATCTGCACGGGATCCTGCTGCGCGCCTGCGAACGCGCGGGCGTCGAGCTCCTGACCGGCTCCCGCTGCACGTCCTACGAGAACCTCGACGGCGGGGCCCGCGTCCGCCTGGCCGACGGCGGCGGCACCGACGAGGCGGAGGTGGTGATCGCCGCCGAAGGACTGCACTCGGTCGCCCGTGAGCTGCTGGTCCGGGACGAGCCGGTGAGCTCGGCGTACGTCGCGTACCGCGCCGCCGTGCCGTTCGAGAAGGTCGCGGGCAACGGCGTCCAGGCCGAGGACGTCGTCGTGTACGTCGGCCCCCGCTGCCACTTCGTGCAGTATCCGCTGCGGGGCGGCGAGATGCTCAACCAGGTCGCCGTGTTCGAGTCACCGAAGGCGCTGGCGGGCGAGGACGACTGGGGAACCCCGGACGAGCTGGACGCGGCGTTCGACGGGACCTGCGACCAGGTTCGCAAAGGGCTGCCGCTGATGTGGCGCGACCGGTGGTGGCGGATGTACGACCGTGACCCGATCATGACCTGGGTGACCGGCCGGATCGCGCTGCTCGGCGACGCGGCGCACGCGCCCCTCCAATACATGGCGCAGGGCGCGATCATGGCGATCGAGGACGGCTGGGTGCTCGGCGAGCACGTCGCCGCCCAGCGGGCGCGCCGGACGGAGAGCGGCTCGGGCGTCGACTGGGACGCGGCGCTCGCCGCCTACGAGACGGTACGTCCCGAGCACTGCCGCCGGGTCGTCACCACCGCTCGGGCATGGGGCGACCTGTGGCATCTCGACGGCGCCCGGCGGCTGCGGCGCAACGCCCTCCTCCGCGACCGCGACGTCCACGACTACTCGTTCGTCGACTGGATCTACGGCCCCACGGCGCTGACCCCCGAGGAGGAGCCGGAGATGTTCCGCCCGATCCCGCTGCACACCGCACCGCTCTGACCGAAGCGCCCGCACCGCTCTGTCCAAAGCGGCCGCTCCGCCCGGCGATGTCAGCCGGTGGCCAGGTCCCGCTCCAGCGCCGCCGCCGAGTTCTTCAGGGTCGCGACGAGCTGAGGCAGCTTCGCCTTGTCGTAGCGGACGCTCGGCATCGAGATCGACAGGCCCGCCGTCGGCGTCGCGTCCGGGCCGTGCACGGGCACGCCGATCGCGACGAGGCCGCGCTCGGAGCGGCCCTGGTTGACGGCGAAGCCGTTGCGGGCGACCCGGGCCAGCTCGGCGCGCAGCTCCGCCATGTCGGGGCGCTGGTGGGCGTGGTCCTCGTAGCGCTCCACCGAGTACAGCGCCTCCAGGTCCTCGCTGGGGAGCTCGGCGAGCAGCAGCAGACCGGCCGTCGTCCGGTGGGCGGGGAAGGCCATCCCCTCACGGGACCCGACCCGGAGCGCCTGCGAGGACTCGACGCTCGCGATGAAGCGCACGGTGTCGCCGGTGCGGACGGTCAGGTTGGCCGACTCGTCGAGCAGGTCGACCAGCCGCCGCAGGTGCGGCAGCGCGGCGGCGCGGAGCCGGGACACCGCCGACTGGGAGTGGGCGGCCAGTTCGAGGACCGGACCCACCCGGTAGGACCGGTCCGGCCCCTGGGCCGCGAAGTCCCGGTAGACGAGCATCGCCAGCAGCCGGTGCGCGGTGGAGTTGGCGACCCCGAGCCGCTGGGCGACCTCGGTGACGGTCATCGGCCCCTCGAACTGGAGCATCTGCGCGGCCCGCAGGGCGTTGTCAACACTGGCGATGGCGTACGGCGGCGGGGTCTTGAGGGGCTTGTCCATGCCACCACTCCCTTTTGGCATTCCGCAAACCAGAATCTTGCCCTCTGCTCTGCATAATGCCATCAATCGACCCGCCGCCTACGCCGCGACTTCGAAGAGGAGCCACACGCCCCTATGGGATCGGCTCAAGGACGTAGGTTCCTGTTCCGTCCGCCTTGCCCATGCTGTACTGCCGCATGGTGTCGTTGTCGGTGACCCGCTCCTGGCCGATCATGAATCCGGTCAGCTTGTTCTGGAGGCCGACGAGGTTCGAGCCGGGCACGTCCTGGTAGACGTAGAACCGCTGACCGTCGTCGACGGTCCGGCATCCTTCCTCGTAGAACGGGGCGCTCTCCGTGGGCGCGTCCGCGGCCCGCAAGGTCAGGCACTTCTTGCTCTGACGGGTGAGGAAGACGTGCTCGACCATGCCGTTCGTGGCCGGTCCCTGGCAGACCTGCCATTGCACCCTGGTGGACTTGGCCCAGGCGTGCAGCCGGAATTCGGCGGTGCCGTCGGCGTTCCACCAGAACAGCAGACGATCGGGCGTGCCGATCCGGTAGTAGCCCGCCAGACAGGTGAAACCCGGTGGCAGTGCCGCGGGTGCCGCGACACGGCCGGTCGGAGCCTTCGCGGCCGGGGCGGGCGCCTTCGGCGCCGCCTGTGCCGGGGCGCCGGTGCAGCCCAGAATCTTCTGGGCCTTGTTCATGATGCTGCCGGCGGGCACGCTGTCCTCGCATCGGACTGCCCCCTCCTCGATCGTGGAGAAGGTCGTGTAGGTGCCCCCAGGACGCTCGATCCACTGGGTGGCGGACCGGCCGCCGCCCAGGTCGACCCGGCCGCAGTTGAGGCTGCCGTAGACGCCGGTGACCTTGCTCGTCCCCTGGTAGAGGCCGTAGTAGCCGGGCTTGAGGAAGTTCCAGGTAATGGTCTGGGACTGGGCGTTGGTGGTGGCGGTGGACTTCTTCACCGTGCGGTTGGCGAACGCTTCGACCTTGAACAGGGTTCCGATGCTGAACCCGCTGCTGATCTGGGTCGTGTTCCCGACCTCGACCGTGATGACGGTCTGGGTGCTCATCGTGATGCTCTGACTGCCGGTCGAGCCGTCGGTGATGTAGTAGCCCTTGAAATGGGTGATGGTGGGTTCGGTCACCGCGCTTTTGATGAACGGATGTCTTTTACCCAGATCGGAGGCCGTACAGGCATCGCCCGCCTTGGGATCCTCGGCCGCCGCGACCGGCCTGACTGCCATGTTCACGATCATGGACACCGATCCGGCCACCAGAACGAGAAGCAGTCCGTGTGCCATCATTTTGATCTTTACCATTGGGTAACTCCCGAGTGCGAGATCAAAGTCAGGAGCAGATTCACACGATTCGCCGCACGCGAGGAGACCCACGTTCAGGCCGGATGCGGCCTAACCTCGCTCGCCCCTGCACACGTCCACGAGGCGCGGCTTTCCGGCACTGAACGACAAGGCCGCCTGGACGACGCATATCGCGATGAGGAGCGAAACCGGCGCGGTCCAGGAACCGGTGACGTCTCGCAGGACGCCGATGACGAACGGGCCGAGCGCGGCGAGCAGGTAACCGGCGCTCTGCGCCATGGCCGACAGGGCGGCGGTGTCCGTCGCGGTGCGGGTTCGCATGCTGAACAGCGCCAGGGTCAGCGGGAACACGCCGCCGCCGATCCCGATGAGCACCGCCCAGAGCCAGGGAAGGGACTGCGGGCGGAGCAGCAGCCCGGTCAGCCCGACGATCTGGATGACGGTCATCGCCGCGCCGAGGGCTCCTTGCCGCCGCAGCCGTGCCGCCAGGACCGGGACGGCGAAGTACACCGGCACGCCGACCAGGAGCGCGACGGCCAGCAGCGTCCCGGCCCGGCCCGGGTGGAAACCGGCGTCGAGGTAGATGGTCGGCAGCCACGCCATGACGACGAAGGCGAGCACGGACTGCGTCGCGAACAGCAGGGTGACCGCCCAGGCGACCGGGCTGCGCATCATGGCCGTCGCGGCCGCGCGGGGCTCGGCCGGGGCGGCACGCCGGCGCGTCAGCGGCAACCAGATCGCCAGCGTGGCGGCGGCCAGGACGGACCAGAACGCGAGGCCACCGCGCCAGCCGCCGACGACGTCGCCGACCGGCACGGTCGCGGCGGCGCCGATCGCCGCACCGGCCGACATGGCGGCGCTGTAGGCACCGGTCACTTCGCCGACACGGGACGGGAACTCGATCTTGACGATCACCGGGACCAGCACGTTCCCCACCGCGATGCCGGCGCAGGCGACGAAGGTCCCGGCGAGGAGGGCGGCCTCGCCCCCCGCGACACGGAGCAGCAACCCGGCGAGAAGCAGTCCGAGCGCGAGGCCGAGCCCGGTCTTCGCCCCGACGCGCCGGATGAGCCAGGGTGTCGCCAGCGCGACCCCGCCGAAGCAGACGACCGGCAGGGTCGCCGCGGTCGACGTGGCGAACGTGGACATCCCCAGCTCGCCGCGGGCCTGGTCAAGAACGGCACCGAGACTCGTCACCGCGACACGAAGATTCAGAGCGACCAGGACGACCGCGACCAGCATCACCCACGACCGACCGAACACACCCCGAACCCGCCCCGCCCAAGCAATGTCCGCCCGCGTCACCTCGGAGGCGGCACGCACCCGCGGCACCTCAAGCGCGGCGGACGCCCCCGGCACCTCGGGCTTGGCGGACGCCCGCAGCACCTCGGGGGTGGCATGCGTCCGCGGCACCTCAGGGGTGGCGTCCGTTGGCGGCGGTTCGGGCACGGCGGGCGTTCGTGGCGGGTCGGGGGTGGTTTGAGCGGGCGTGGCGGGGCGGTTCGGCGTGTGACCGTTCGCGTCCAGGGGAGGGTGGTCGGTCGTCACGTTGCGTCCCGTGCGCTGGGGGCGCGTGGCGGCTCTTGGAACGGCGTGTGCGTGTGCGCGTCCCGGCGGGTTTTGCGGGGGCCGCCGTTCGGGATCATCACGCTCCGCGGGACGGTCGCATGGCCGGGTCGGGGCGTGTGCCCGCCGTGATGAGGATGCGCACCGCGTCGACGGCGGTGGCGAACAGCGGGCCGGTGGACGGAGCGTCGCCGGTGTCGATGGCGTCCTGGCTCCACATCATCACGACGCCGCCCGCGCGCACGTTGAGCACGGACCCGACGACGAACACGGCGGCGGTCTCCATCTCCGAGCAGACGGCGCCACCGCGGCGCCAAGCCTCGAAGCGCTCGGTCAGCGTGGCCGCCAGCGGCATCCGGTCCGGTTCCGTCTCGCCGTAGTAGGAGTCCTTGGTGTGCGCGGGCCCGCACCTGTACGGGACGCCGGCGCGTTCCGCCGCCTGGCGCAGCGCGAGCAGCACGTCGATGTCCGCGACCGCCGGGAACTCGATCGGCAGGTACTGCCTGGTGGTGCCCTCGTCGCGGATCGCCGCGGTGAGGACGGCCAGCTCGCCGTTGACGGTGCCGGGCCGCATCGAGCCCGACACTCCGACCCGGATCATCGTGTCGACCCCGAGCGCGGCCAGCTCCTCCACGGCCAGTGCGGCGGACGGCCCGCCGACGCCGGTGGAGGTCACGATGACCGTCTCGCCGTCCGCCGTGCCCCGCCAGGTCTCGAACTCGCGGTTGCGGGCGACGAACTCCGGGGCGTCGAGGAGCGCCGCGATCGGGGCCACCTGGCCGGGGTCGCCGGGCAGGAGCGCGTACCGTCCGACGTCCCGGGCGCGAAGGTGCAGGTGGTGGGCCGCCTTGTCGCTGTTCATCCAGATTCCTCCGTACGTCAATTGCGGCCATACAGTGTCATAAGCCGACTACGTTCGTCACTATTGACATACGCGGACAAGCCACCTACCGTTCCGGCACGGCCTGACGACGAGGAGGCAACCGTGCGGCACACGCCGGCGATGGAGTCCGCGCTTCTGGCGTTCATGAGCGCCCAGGAGGGCCCGGTGGGTGCGCGGGCGGCGACCCGGCACCTGCGCGGACGCGGCTTCGACGTCAGCGAGTCGACCGTCAGCCGGCTGCTCAACGACCTCGACGAGCGAGCCCTCACCCTGTCACTGGGCAAGAAGGGGCGGATCCTCACCGAGGAGGGGAACCGCGTCGCCGCCAACCAGCAGTTGGACAGCCGGCGGGAGTCGTCCTTCGCCGAGGCGCTCGCGCTGCGCGACGTCCACGACCTGATCGACCATCTGGTCGGCCGGCGGGGCATCGAACGGGAGGCCGCGCGCGCCGCCGCGCTCCGGGCCCGCCCGGAGGAGCTCACCCGGCTGCGGGCGATGGTCGAGACGAGCGGTGAGGCGCGCTGGCGGGAACGGCTCGCCTTTCACAAGATGATCGGCCAGGTCTCGCACAACAAGCAGATCCAGGCGATCAGCACGACCCTGTTCGACGAGCGCCTCGATCTGCTCGAACGCCTGCTCATCATGATCGGAATCAAGCAGGATGCACTGCTTCGGTGGGACCAGGAGCACCGCGACATCGTCGCGAGCATCTCAGACCGGGATGCCGACGCTGCCGAGCGGCTCATGGTCGTGCATCTCGACGGAATGATCCGTGAGACGGAGCACTTCGCCAACAGCGGAAACGCTCACGTCATCCACACGCTGCTCGCGGAAAACGACCTCGCGTAGAGCGCTAGCCCTTCATCACCACAGCGATCACGACGACGACTCTTTCGGGAGCACGAATGACTCACTTCTGCGCGCCGCCGGGCATGGGCCGGCGTTCTTTCCTCCGGGTCGCGGGCCGGAGCGCGGCCGTTGTCGCGGCCGGCTCGGCCGTCCCCTGGCTGACGGGATGCGGCACGAACGCCGCCGGCGGCGCCGGCTCGGGCAAGGGCCGGTTCAAGGTGAAGCTCGCCTGGATTCCGAACGCGGAGTACGCGGGCGTCTTCGTCGGGGCCGAGGACGGCCTCTACACCAAGCAGGGACTCGACGTCGACATCCTTCCGGGCGGCCCGAACTCCGCGGTCGTCCCCATGGTCACCACGAACCGCGTCGACCTCGGCGTCGAGGCGATCCCGGAGAACGTCGCCACCGCGGTCGCCCGCGGCTCCAAGCTGAAGATCGTCGGCGCCGGGCTGCTGAAGAGCCCCGAGTCCTGGATCTCGCTCGCGGACCGTCCCGTCAGGAACCCGAAGGAGATCGAGGGAAAGACGCTCGGCATCACCCTCGCCGGGAAGAACACGGCCCTGGTCTTCATGAAGCGCAACGGGGTGGACGTCAGCAAGGTGAAGCTGGTGCCGATCCAGTTCGATCCCGCGCCGCTCGCCGCCCGCGAGGTGGACGCGATCTGGGGATTCGCGTCCAACCAGCCGGTGTCGCTGGCGTTGCGCGGGGTCAAGACGCACGTGATGCCGCTGGCCGATTTCGGGTTCAACCGGATGCAGAGCGTCTTCTTCGCGTCCCAGAAGACGCTGGACGATCCCGTCGCCCGCGAGCGCGCCCGCAAGTTCATGACGGCCAGCAGGCTGGGCTGGGAGGCGGCGCTGCGCGATCAGCGGCACGCCGCCGACGTGATCATCAAGAGGTACGGCGCCAAGCTCGGCCTGAAGCTCGACGAGCAGACCAGGTCGCTCGCCGCCATCGCCCCGTACGTCAGCGGCACCGGCACCGGAACCCCGGCCAGTACCGGGGCCGGGGCAAAGGGGCTGTTCTGGATGTCCGACGCGCTCATCGAGGAAACGATCACGAGCCTCACCAGCATCGGGATCAAGCTCGACAAGTCGCTGTTCACCAACGAGCTGCTCGGGGGGTGAGGCACGCCATGCCGAAGAAGAGAACAGTGCCCGACACCGAGTCGACCCGCGCCCCCTCAGGCGGCGCCCCGGTTTCCGAGGGGATCCGCACGAGCGGCCTGACGAAGACGTTCACCGGCAAGGGGACGTCGGTCGAGGCGCTGCGCGAGTTCTCGTTCGAGTCCCGCCGCGGCGAGTTCGTCGGGCTGCTGGGCCCGTCCGGGTGCGGCAAGTCCACGGTCCTGCGGATGCTCGCCGACCTGGAGGCCCCCACCGCCGGGACCGTCACGGTCCACGGCCGGACCCCGCGCGAGTTGCGCGAAGGCCACGGCGTCGGCATCGCGTTCCAGGACGCCGGGCTGCTGCCGTGGCGGAGCGTGCGGGCCAACGTCCGGTTGCCGCTGGAGGTCGCCGGTCACCGTGACGGCGCCGCGGTGGACGACCTGATCCGGCTCGTCGGCCTCGACGGGTTCGAGAAGGCCCGGCCGTCGCAGCTGTCCGGGGGGATGCGCCAGCGGGTGTCGCTGGCCAGGTCGCTGGTCACCGATCCGGAACTCCTCCTGCTCGACGAGCCGTTCGGGGCGCTGGACGACCTGACCCGGCAGCGGCTCAACTTCGAGCTGCAGCGGATCTGGGCCGAGCGGGGCACGACCACGGTGCTGGTCACCCATGGCATCGCCGAGGCGGTGCTGCTCTCGGACACCGTGGTCCTGATGTCACCACGCCCTGGAACGATCCTGGACGTCGTCCGCGTCGACCTGCCCAGGCCGCGCACGCCCGAGATCCTCCAGGACAGTGCCTTCCACGCGCTCTGCGACGAACTGTCGGAAAAACTGTTCACCGGGAACGGCAGCGGCACCGGCGCCGGGAACGGCGTCGGCACCGCGAACGGGAACGGGACGGCCGCATGAACGCCTCCGCCCCGCCTCACACCGCAAAGCCCCGCGCACCGCGTCCGAGGCGCATCGCCCCCGCGGATCTGCGGCGGACCGTCTCGGTGGGTCTGCGGCGCGCCGTCCCGCCGCTGCTGACGGTCGCGGTGCTGATCGTCGCGTGGCAGGTGTTGTCGCTCGGCGGGCTCGGGTCGCTGGTGCCGCCGCCCGCCGACGTGCTCGCGCAGATGCGCGACGACGCCGACTACTATGTGCCGAACGCGACCGTCACCATGTCGTCGGCATTGCAGGGCTACCTCTGGGGCAACGGCATAGCGATCGCCCTGGCCCTGTGCACGCTGCCGTTCCCCCGCGTCCAGGCGCTGTTCGAGCGGGTCGCGGTCGGCGCGATCGCGCTGCCGCTGATCGCCATCGCCCCGCTGCTCGCGATCGCGTTCCGCGGCAACGTGCCGAGCGTGATCCTCGCCGCGCAGGCCGTGGTCTTCACCACCCTGGTCGCCGCCATCCTCGGCCTCGGCGGCGTGGACCGGACCTCGGTCGACGTGGTGCGCGCCGCGGGCGGCTCGGAGTGGACGGTGATCCGCAAGGTGCGGCTGCCCGCCGCGATCCCGAGCCTCGTCGGCGGCCTCCAGGTCGCCGCGCCCAGCGCCATCCTCGGCGCGATCATCGGGGAGTACATGGGCGGCGAGGAGGGGCTGGGCGTCGCGATGATCCAGGCCCAGGGCGCGTTCGACGTCCCCCGCGCCTGGGGCCTGGCGATCGTCACCTCGCTGCTCGCCGCCGTCGCGTTCCTGGCGCTGCCGCTGATCGTCCGGCTGATCCTGCCGTGGACCCGCTCGGCGGACACCGTCCTGGACGCGCGCGCGGCCCGGCCCGGACGGCGCGACACACGCCCGGCCACCCGGGTGCTGCGCGCCGCGTTCGCCGCGGTCGGGACGCTCGCGGGCGTCGTGCTCGGCTGGTGGCTGCTCGTCCTCGTCGTGCCGGGCGGCACCGAGGTGGCACGGGGCCCGCTGGAGGTCGCGCCCTACTTCGCCACCGGGGACACCCAGCTCGTCACCGCGTCCGGTGAGGCGGAGGCGCCGCTGCCGTACCTGCTGTCGTCGCTGCTGCGCACCGTCGGCGACGCCGGTCTCGGCTTCCTGGTCGGGCTGGTCCTCGCGGTGGCGATGGCGGTGGTCGCGCACGAGTTCCCGGTGATCGAGCGGGTGCTGATGCCCATCTCGATCGCCCTCCGGTCGATCCCGATCGTGGCCGCGATGCCGTTGCTCGCGCTCGTGTTCGGCCGCGGGATCCTCGCCGTGACGATCCTGATCGCCGTGATGACGTTCTTCCCGATCCTCGTCAACGTCCTGCTCGCGATGAGAGCGGTCCCGCGCAGCGCCGTGGACCTGCTCACCGCCGTCGGAGCCGGACGCAGGCACCACCTGACCAAGCTGCTCATGCCGTACGCGCTGCCCGCCCTGCTGGCCTCCGTCAAGATCGCGCTACCGCTGTCCATCGGCGCGGCCATGGTCGCGGAATGGCTCGCCACCGGCTACGGGCTTGGCGCCTCCATGACCGTCGCCGCGACGCTGTCGGACTACGACTTCGTCTGGGGCGGTGTCGCCATCGTCCTCATGGCCTCCCTCATGGCCTACCGCCTCGCCGGGGCGCTGGAGGACACCGCGCTCCGCCGCCTCGAGTAATCGGAAGGCACGACCATTCACGTCCCGGGACACCGGGAAGCACGAGAAGGCGAATCATGTCGAGAATCATCCTGTCCAACGTCCGTGTGAACGGCGTCGGCGACCCGCGGGTCATCACCGTCGCCGACGGGAGGATCCACGCCGTCGGCACGGAGGTCCCGGCCGACCTCGGTCCGGCCGACCACGTCGAAGACCTCGCCGGGCAGATCATCCTGCCGGGCTTCGTCGACGGCCACGCCCACGCCGACAAGAGCCTGTGGGGCGAGCCGTGGGTCCGGCGGACGTCGGAGCCGATCACCATGGAGCAGATGTTCGACGACCAGCTGCGGCAGTGGGCGGAGACCACGACCCCGGTCGCCGTCCGGGCCCGCGCCTTCCTCGACATGTGCGTCGCCTACGGGTCGACGTCCATCAGGACCTTCACCGACGTCGCCCCGGAGATCGGCCTCGACGGCGTTCACGGCCTGCTCCAGGTCCGCGAGGAGATGGCCGATCTCGCGGATCTGCAGATCGTCGCGTTCCCCCAGCTCGGCGTCCTGCGCAAGCCCGGCACCGCCGAACTGCTCGAACAGGCCCTGCGCGCCGGCGCCGACATGATCGGCGGGCTGGACCCCGCCGGTGTCGACGGCGACGCGGCACGCCAGCTCGACATCGTCTTCGGCCTCGCCGACAAATACCAGGTCCCGGTGGACTTCCACGCGCACGAATCCGGCGAGCTCGGCATCTGGCTCATCGAGCGGATCGCCGAGCGGGTCAAGGCGCTGGGCATGCAGGGCAAGGTCAGCCTCTGCGACGTGTTCAGCCTGGCCGAACCGACACCGTCGCAGTTCGAGCGGCTGGCCTCGGTGCTCGCCGACGCGGACATCGCCGTCGCCGTCGGCGTGCACGGGCTCCTGCCGGTACCCGACGTCAAGGCCCTGCGCGCGATGGGCGTGCGGATGTGCCTCGGCTCCGACTCCGCCCGCAGCCGCTGGTCACCGTGGGGCGAAGGCGACATCCTCACCAGGGCGATGTTCATGGCCTACAAGCGCTACTGGCGCAGGGACGAGGACTTGGAGTTCGCGGTCACCATGGGCACGACCCTGGGCCGCGAGGTCTTCGGCGCCCCGCCGAACGACCTCAAGCCCGGCGACGTCGCCGATCTCGTGGTCCTCCCAGGCGAGGCGATCGGCGAGATCGTCGTGGCCCCACCGCGACGGACGCTCGTCATGAAGCGCGGAAAGATCGTCGCCCGCTCCGGCGCTCTGGTGCGCGCATGAACGCCCTCGAATCGGCGCGGGCGGCGGCGGATGAGTTGCGTGCCCGGGCGGACGTGGATGTTTTCGATGTCGCTTTGGTGATGGGTTCGGGTTGGGTTCCGGCCGCGGACGCGCTCGGTGAGCCCGACACCGAATTGCCGGTGAGTGATCTGCCGGGGTTTGCGCCGCCGGCCGCGGAAGGGCATGCGGGCCGGGTGCGGGTGGTGCGGGTGGCCGGGCGGCGGGTGCTGGTGTTCTTGGGCCGGACGCACCTGTACGAGGGCCACGGTGTCGACGCGGTGGTGCACCCGGTCCGTACCGCGCTGGCCGCCGGGGCCGGGACGGTGGTGCTCACCAACGCAGCCGGTGGGCTGCGCCCCGAACACCAGCGGGTCGGTGACCCCGTGCTGATCAGCGATCATCTGAACCTGTCGGGCGCCAACCCGCTGACCGGCGCGACCTTCCTGGACCTGACCGAGGCCTACTCCGGACGGTTGCGGACCCTGGCCACAGAGATCGACCCGACCCTGTCCGAGGGCGTCTACGCCGCCTTTCGCGGCCCCACCTACGAAACGCCCGCTGAGATTCGGATGTTGCGGACGCTGGGCGCGGATTTGATCGGGATGTCGACGGTGCTGGAGACGATCGAGGCCCGCCGCGGTGGCGCGGACGTGCTGGGGATCTCGCTGGTCACCAACATCGCCGCCGGGCTGGCCGCCGAACCGCTCGATCACCAGGAGGTCCTGGCCGCCGGACGCGCCTCCGCCGGCCGCATGGGCACCCTGCTGGCCACCGCCCTGACCAAACTATGACCAACCATCGCGCCCAGGCCGCGGCGTGGCTGGCGCAAGACCCCGACCCCCAAACCCGCACCGAACTCGCCGCGCTCCTGGCCAGTGGCGACGATCAGGGGCTGGCCGATCGGTTCGGTGCCCGGCTGGAGTTCGGCACCGCCGGGCTGCGCGGTGAACTGGGCGCCGGACCGAACCGGATGAACCGGGTCACGGTGATGCGCGCGGCGGCCGGGCTGGCCGCCTGCCTACCGGCCGGCGGGCGGGTGATCGTCGGGTTCGACGCCCGGCACAACTCCCGCCAGTTCGCCCACGACACCGCAGCCGTCCTCACCGGAGCCGGGCTACGACCCGAGGTGTTCGCCGCCCCGGTCCCCACCCCCGTCATCGCACACTTCACCCGGGCCTTCGATGATGTGGTGGCGGGGGTGGTGGTGACCGCCAGCCACAACCCGCCCCGCGACAACGGCTACAAGGTGTACTGGGCCGACGGCGCCCAAATCGTCCCACCCACCGACACCGACATCTCCACCGCCATCGACGCCGTCGGCCGCGTCGACCAACTCCCCCTCGGCACCAGCTGGCCCGTCCACCACGACATCGACCTTTACCTGGACGCGGTGGCGTCGCTGAACCTCGGCGCACCGACCGGCGACGGGCTCTCGATCGTCTACACGCCCCTGCACGGCGTCGGGCGTGATGTCGTGCTCGCGGCGTTCGACCGGGCCGGGTTCCCCGCCCCCACCGTGGTGCCCGAGCAGGCCGACCCCGACCCCGATTTCCCCACCGTCGCCTTCCCCAACCCCGAAGAACCCGGCGCCCTCGACCTCGCCCTCGCGCTCGCCGACACCCGCCACGCGGACCTGGTCCTCGCTAACGATCCCGACGCCGACCGCTGCGCCGTCGCCGTGCCCGGCCCCGCGGGGGGTTGGCGCGTGTTGACCGGGGACGAGGTCGGCGGGCTGCTCGCCGAACACATCCTGCGCCACACCAGCGGGGAGGATCGGCTGGTCGTCACCACGATCGTGTCGTCGTCGCTGCTGCGCTCGATCGCCGCCGCGCATCACGTCCGGTACGCCGAATCGCTCACCGGGTTCAAATGGATCATGCGCGCCGCCTCCCCGTCCGACCGGCTGGTGTTCGGCTACGAAGAAGCCCTCGGCTACAGCGTCGGCGACAACCGCGGTGTTCTGGTCAACGACAAAGACGGGATCGGCGCCGCCCTCGCCATCACCGCCCTGGCGGCCGAAGCGCGACGGGACGGCCGCACACTGCTGGACCTGCTCGACGACCAAGCCCGCACCTACGGCCTGCACACCACCACACAACACTCCATCCGCGTGAACGACCCATCCCTCATCACCGACGTAATGAACCGGCTACGCGCCACTCCGCCGACCAGTCTCGCCGGACGCGCAGTTGAGGCGTTCGAGGATCTGGCCCACGGACCCGGCGGACTGCCACCCACCGACGGACTGCGCTTCCACCTGGACCGAAACGCACGCCTCATCATCCGACCGTCCGGAACCGAACCCAAACTCAAGTGCTACCTGGAAATCGTCCACCCCGTCGGCGACGACATCACGAGCGCACGGGCACACGCCGCGGCTGAGCTGGACGCGCTCCGCGACGCCGTCGCCGCGACTCTCAAGGGCTCAGCGCGGGTGGTCGGATGAGGCGTCGCGGGGTGTCGAGTGGCGGCCGAAGGGGCGGAGGCCGAGCGGACGTGCTCGCTGTCGTCGGGGTGCCTCGCCGGACGAGATCCGCTGAGCGCGTTCGGTGAGGTGGGCGTTGTACTCGGAGCACTCTGTCAGTTCCTCGTGCACGCAGAGCAGGACGTGGGTGAGGAAGTCCTTGACCTGCAATGCTTCGGCGACGAGTGCCTCGATCTCGGCGATTCGGTCTGCGGCGACCGTCTTGGCCTCGTTGAGGCTGCCATCCGCGTGGTTCAGGAGTCGCGCGATTTCGGCCAGGGTGAACCCTGCTTCTTGCCAGAAGTCGATGGCCGCGAGTTGGCGTAGGCCGTCGTTGTCGTAGACCCGCCGGCCCCCGACCCGGCCGGACGGCGTCAGCAGGCCTTCCCGTTCGTAGTGCCGCAGCGCCGACGGTTGGAGCCCGGCCAACGCCGCGAGCTCGGCGATGTCGAACCGTCGCCGCTCGTTCTCGTCCGCCCCGGCGTCCGCGTTTCCCATTGCGTTGAAGTCTACTTCAACGTGCAGCCTGGTCGGATCTCGCGAACCAGGAGGGAATCAGCATGCCGACACCGGTGGCCGCTTCGCTGTCCGTCAGACGACGACGGGCCGCCCTTGTGGTGCTCTGCCTCGTGGTGGTCCTCGGAATCGCGGAGAACACCATCCTCAATGTCGCCCTGCCGTCGATTCGCACGGACCTCGGCGCCTCGACCCAGCAGTTGCAATGGATCACCGATGCCTATGTCCTGGTGTTCGCCGGGTTCGTGCTGGTGGCCGCGAACCTCGCCGACCGGTTCGGCCGTAAGGGAATGCTCCTGTGCGGACTCGCCGTCGTCGGGGTGTTCTCCATCGTCGCCGCGTTCGCGGTATCGCCGGGCCAATTGATCGCGTTGCGCGCCCTGCTCGGGCTGGGCGCGGCGTTCATCTTCCCCGTGAGCCTGTCCATCCTCGTCAACGTGTTCACCGACCCTGTCGAGCGCGGGCGGGCGATCGCGACCTGGGGCGCCACGGTCGGGGTCAGTGCCGCGGCCGGTCCGATCATCGGCGGTCTGCTGCTCAGGGCGTTCTCGTGGAGCGCGATCTTCTGGGTGAACGTCGTGGTCGTCGGGCTCCTCCTGCTGGGGGCGACGGTGCTGCCCACCTCCAGAGACCCGCAGCCCCGCCCGCTCGACATCCCTGGCGCGGTGCTGTCGGTCGCGCTGCTCTCGCTGCTGACCTGGTCGATCATCCAAGGACAACATGACTGGACCGAGCCGTCGGTGCTGATGGGCTTCGCGGGGGCCGCGATTCTGCTCGCGGCGTTCGTCGGGGTCGAGCGGCGGCAGGCCACGCCGATGCTCGAACTCGATGTTTTCCGCAACCCCCGGTTCACCGTCCCAGCGGTCGCGGTGACCGTTGCCTTTCTCGTCCTCAACGGCACGTTGTTCGTCGTCACGATGTATCTGCAATCGGTCCTGCGATTCAGCCCGCTGCAAGCGGGCCTGTGCATGGTTCCGGGCGGTGTCGCGATGGTCATGGTCGCCCGGTTCAGTGCCCATGCCACCGAACGGTTCGGACCACGTGTCGTCATCACGGCCGGCTTCCTGGTCTCCGCGCTGGGACTGCTCCTGCTGGCGGGACTTCACCCCGAGTCGGCCGTGGCCGCCGTGGTCGCCGCCATCACCGTGTTCTATGCCGGTATCCAGTTCATCAGCGGCCCAGCGGCAACGACCATCATGAACTCCGTGCCCAAGGAAAGGGCGGGAACGGGGTCCTCGATCAACAATCTCACCCGTCAGCTCGGCACCGCTCTGGGCATCGCCGTATTCGGCAGCGTCCTCAGCGGCACCTATGCGACGCGGGTCCGCGACGTCGCCGAGTCCGCCGGACTCAGCGCACCCGAAACCGCGAAAGCGGAGCACAACGTAGGCGCCGCAATGGACCTCGCCCAACGCACCGGCAATGCCACCCTGCGCACCGGCGTCCAGGAGTCCTTTACCGCGGGCATGGCACACGCGATGGTGATCGGCCTCGCCGTCTTCGTCGCGGCGGCCATCGCCACCGCGATCGCGCTACGCCGCCGCGAGGACCACCAATGACCCACAGGAATGCCCTTGCCCGCGGAACATCTTCGGGTTCGGACAGGCACCTCAGTCCGGGTCGGGGACGGCGTCGCCGCCGGACGACTCGTCCAGGTCGACGATGCGCTGGCCGGCGCGCAGGGAACTCTCGATCGTGTCGAGGCCGAGCCGATCCGCGAGGGACGACAGCGCCTTGCGGGCCGCGGTCGCCTCCACCGGATGGCTCGACTCCTGCGCGTCGGCGAGCAGCGGGACGGCGAGGCGCAGCCCGGTACCTCCCAGGACGGTGAGCGCGCTGCTGCGGATCAGCTCGTCCTCGTCCCGGGTGGCGAGGTCGGTGAGAACGTTCAGGTTCTCCACCGATCCGAGGCGGCCGAGAGCGGTGATCGCGTTCCGCCGTACCTGGGGATCGCGCCCGGAGGTGTCGGGCTCGACGGCGATCTGGCGAAGGAGGGGGCCGTGCTGCTCGGTCAGGCGCGCCAGGTTCGCCTCCGCGGTCTCGGGGTCGTGGGCCCGCAGCAGCTCGTTGAGCTCCTCGCGGGCGCGCACACCGGGGAGATCGTCCCGGCTCACCTGGATGGACGGGCGTTCGGCGGGCTGTTCCTGTCCGGCGTTGTCGCTCATGCCGTGGTCCTCACGCGATGTTGACCCAGCCGTGCCGGATGATCGTCCGGTACTGCGGGTCGTAGTTCAGGTTGGTGTCGTTGGCGGTGCTGGAGGAGAGCATCAGGTTGCCCGGCTCGTTGACGTGCACCAGCCCCAGGTAGTGGCCCACTTCGTGGCCGATCAGCATGCCGAGGTAGCGGACGTTCAACCGCCGTACCCCGCCGATGACGACGCCACTCTTGTCCACCACGACGCCGCTTTCGCGGCCGGCGTGCGACGTCGGCCCGGGAATCGCACCCGCCAGGCCGTCGAATCCGGTACCGGAGATGCTCGGCACGACGAACACATCGATGAAGGTGTTGCCGGAGATGCCGTTCCACTGCTCGAACAGGTCGCGGGCCTCGCTCTCAGACGTGATGACGGTGAAGCCGCCTGCCTGCGCGTTGGTGATGTGGAGGCGCTCCACGCCGAAGGTGACGTCCCGGCGTTCGTAGATGGCGCGGGTCACGTCCACGGCCTGGTACAGGTCTGTGTACTCCTCGGAGGTGAACGACTCCGCGCCCACACGGACGATGTTGAGACCGTAGGCGAACATCGTCCGGACCGTGATCTCGCCGGCCACGGTACCGCCCGTCTGCCGGGTCATGGTGATCCGCACGGCGAGGTCCTCCCGGCTGTCGAGCTTGCCGAAGATCCCGGTGCCACGCGGGGAGTTGAACGCGATCCAGCCTTCCCAGGTGCTGTGCGCGCCGACCGTGATCGGATCGGCGAACCTGGCGGTGCCCTGTTCCACCAGCGTCCCCGAGCCCACCGGCCCGTCCCAGAACTCCCACCGGACGTCCTGGAGGACGGAGACCGGCGTGGCGTCGCCGTTGCTCAACGTCAGGCCGAGCTCGGTGTTGAAGGCGTCGCCGACTCGTACCGCACGGGCGCTGAAGGTGCCGGTGACGAAGCTGCCGCGCGGGGACACGCGCAAGCTGAACGGGTTGGACGGCAGCACGGCGACGCTGACGACGAAGTCCGCCTGCGCGCCCGACTCCAGGATCACCCCGGCCGCGAACATCGCCGGGCCGGACGGCAACGACTGCTCCTGGGGGAACTCGACGTCCGCGTACCCGCGCTCGTGGTCGCCGGGCCCGAGCCTGGACTCGACGACGAACGGGGTTCCCACCCAATGGACGAGAATGCTGATCACACCTTCATGGGGCGCGCCCCCGACGAAGGCGACCCTTAACCGGAAGGGCCGGTCACTCATGATTCGCTCGACCGGCTGGACATCGGTGATCAAAATCTGACCGGGCGCGAGCGTTCGCCGCGCTTCATCGGGCTCGGCGGGCGGGGAGTCCATCGGCCCGTATCGGTTGACCGATCTGACCGGTGATCGACCCGTGGATGACGTGGTCTCCATACCAAGCACATTCTCATATCGACGCCCCGCAAGCGCGCAAGTCCATAAAAAATCATGGGCGCGAAGATCTCCGCCGGAGAATGGTCGAAGATTAAATGATCTATGCCGCGGACATCGAACGGGCCAGCGGAGGAGGAAACGCGCGCCCCATCCTGCCCCAGCAGCCCACTCTGGAATACTTCCGGCACACAACCCCCCTTGACATAAGCCCGACTGAATTCTCCCCGGCCGCCCACTTCCGAGACGGCTGGGAGGAATTCCTAGATCCTTAAGTCCCAGGAGGGGGCGTAGGCGCCCGTCTTCAATTTCGACACGAGACAGCCGTAACGCCTGTGAAACTCATGCGGGAACGGCGTCATCGCGATCCAGAACCGGGGAAGAGCTCCGATAGACGTCCTGTCCGGCAGTGGTCGCCGTCGTGCTCTGCTCGGCGCGGAACGACCTTGAGACGGTGGCCACGTCGAGCAGGCGCGACGCCTGGGTGCTCGGCTACTCGCGGGCCGGCGCCGGCCTCGGGACCTGGCATTTCGGCGGCGGCCGGTGGAGCCGGGCCGATGTCGGTGATCTCCTGCTGGAACGCGGTGCCGGTCGGTGCATGGATCCCCGACAGGCTCGCCTCCGACGGGCGTGGCGGGCTGTGGATCACCGGCTGGGACGATTCGTCCGGCCCGACGCCCGAGGCCACACCGCTGATGCACCGGGGGGCGGCGGACGGCACCTGGCGAACGGCGACGATCAACGCGGCCGGGCGCACCGCGCGCATCCGGGACCTGGCGCTGATTCCCGGCACCCGTTCCCTGTGGGGAGTGGGCCGGATCGAGACCCCCGAGGAGACGGACGGGGCGATCTATCGCTACCCCTGATCCGGCGACGGAGCGGCGCCGTCCACAAACGGGTGCGGTGCCGCCCTCCTACCAGGTGACCATGAGTGTGCAGGGGATGGTCGGACGGGAATGGGAAGGCCGCCGGTTCCGGCATGGTGACTCCGCGGGGTTCGCTGACGAACGCCTTTCGTCGGTGCGCCTCAGTCGCCCGTCTGCACTGTTGACGAGTCGTGCTCGGGAGGCCGGTGATAGGGGGTCCGGGTCAAGAATTCGCGGTAGCGGCGGGTCATCTCGGTCTCGGCCTGTTGCGGGGTCGGGGCGAAATAGCCCGGTGGCGGGGAAGGCCAGGGCTCTGATTCCAGGTAGCGCCGGACCTGGGTGAGTCGCGACCTGACGGGCCGGTGGGCCAGCTTCCGGTCGTCGGCTCGCGCCTGGGCGAGGGCGTCGCGCAGGCTTCCCGACAGCCGGTGCAGCTGGACGGGGTCGATGATGGCCAGGACCCGCTCGCTGGTGTGCGGCGGTTCGGCGCACAACCCGACATGGCCGGCGTGGGTGATCAGGAACAGGCCGCGGCCGCCGCCCGGGACCGCGGCGATGACCGTGTCCCAGTTCTGTTCCAGGAGCATGGCCTGCAACCGCACCCTGACGGCCGAGGTCGGCTCGTCCCTGTGGAGTCTCCTGGCCCGAATCCAGGGGGCGATCTGCTTCCAGTAGGTTTCCTCGGCGTCCAGCCGGGCCTCGCCCAGACCCCGCACCATCGAGGTGGCGTGCGCGGCGGGAATCACCAGCCGTACCGGCTGCTCTTCGTCCCGTCCCATCCGCATGGTCAGCATGCCTGCGCACTGGCCGATCTCCAGCTGGTCCACCACCACGCGGCGCCGTGAGGTCGGCTGCGCGCCGGCGTCGGGGCGATGTCCGCCGTCGCCGCGGCGCCTGTCCCGGTTCCGGCCGGCCTTGCCCATCGTCGTCCCCCTCCGTCACATCACGCGGTCATCACCGCGGGTCAGTGCCTCCTGCGACGACGAGCACCGGCGCGGAAGGCGCGCCGCCCCTGCCGGGGCCGCGGGGTCAGATGCCGAGTGCGTGCTGGTAGAAGGGGTGCGAGGTGCAGATGCGCTCGATGTGCTTGCGGGCGGTGGCCGCGGTCTCTCCGCCGGGGGCCGCGCCGGCGCGAGCGGCGTCGAGGACGTCGGCGATCAGCTCACCGACCTCCTGGAACTCGGTGTCGCGCAGGCCACGCGACGTGGCCGCGTTAACGCCGAGGCGGATGCCGGAGGTCTTCTTCGGCCCGCGCGGGTCGAAGGGCACCTGGTTCATGTTGCAGATGATCGCCGCCTCCTCCAGATGCGCGGCCGCGCCCGCGCCCGTGATCCCGGCCTCCCGGAGGTCCACGAGGGCGAACGGCAGGTCCGTGCCCCCGGAGACGATCTGGTAGCCGCGGTCGATGAGCGTGCGGGCGAGCATCCGCGCGTTCTGGACGCCCTGCGCCGCGTAGTCCTTGAATTCCTCGCTCGCGGCCTCTTTGAAACAGATCGCCTTGGCCGCGATGTGGTGCGTCTGGACCCCGTCCTGCACTCCGGGGGTGACGGCGGAGTCGATTTTCCCGGCGAGGTCGGTGCGGTCGCTCAAAATGACCGCCCCGCGCGGCCCGCGCAGGCTCTTGTAGGTGGTGGACGTGACCACGTCCGCGTAACCGATCGGGCTGGGATGAAGCCCCGCCGCGACCAGGCCGGAGAAATGTGACATGTCGACCAGGAAAAGGCTGCCGGCCTCATCGGCGATGTCCCGGAACCGGGAGAAGTCGATCGCGCGGGGATACGAGGATCCCCCGGCGATCATCAAGTGCGGCCGGTGCTCCAGCGCCAGCCGCCGGATTTCCTCGTAGTCGAGCGTGCCGGTCTCCGGGTCGACCCCGTACCGCGCGATGGAGAACAGCCGTCCGGTGAGGTTGGACGGCGCGCCGTGGGTGAGATGGCCGCCGGCCGCGGTGTCCATGCTCAGGATGCGGTCGCCGGGGCGCAGGAGCCCGACGATGACCGCGTGGTTCATCTGGCTGCCCGAGTGCGGCTGGACGTTGGCGTAGGCGCATCCGAACAGGTCGCGGACGCGGTCGATGGCGAGCTGCTCGATCGCGTCGGCGAGGTCGGACCCGCGCAGGTAGCGCTGCCCGGGATAGCCCTCCAGCTGGGTGTTGGTGAAGACCCCGCTCAGCGACTGGCGGACCGCCTGGCTCACCAGGTTCTCCGAGGCGATCAGGGAAAGCCGCCTCCGCTGGTTCTCGTATTCCTGCGAAAAGATCCGGTAGAGCTCATCGTCGGTATCGGCGACATCATTCTTGAAATGAGTTGAGCTCATCGAATCCTTGCCTTGTTCGAGCGCCAGATGATGATCTACGCATTGACTTTATCCGCAGAGGTATTGGACGTCAATACCACCTTAAGTGACATCCTGAACCGCAACGGATAACCGAAACAACCATAAACGGGCCTTCGTTATTCGGGGAAGCAGGTCGGATGTGGTCTGAAAGTTTCACCGATGGCGCGGAGTTCAGCGTCGGGTCGGCTGTCCGACACGGGCCCGCCACAGACCTTTAACTGCTCGGCCGAGGTCGCCGGCGGATGGTGACCTGCCGGAAGAGCACCGACTTATCCAACTTTGTGGCCGACCGTTGCCGGGCTCATTAGCCTGTTCCGGGTCCCGCGCGGTTCTCGGGCAGGACGGTGGCGGATCGGGGGGAACCGTGGACGGTGCGGCACGCACCCGCGCCTGGGGCGTGGGCCTGGCGGTGTTCTCCTCGGTCTGCTTCGGGGCGTCCGGGCCGTTCGGCAAGGCCCTGATCGAGGCCGGGTTGAGCCCCCTGCAGGCCGCGTGGCTGCGGATGGCGACGGCGGCGCTGGTGCTGGTCCCGCTCGCGGTGATCCTGCGCGGCCGCGCCCTGACGCGTGGCCTGCGCGGTCACCTCGGCCCGCTGCTCGGCTACGGGACGGCGGGTGTCGCGGGCGCCCAGGCGTTCTACTTCGTGGCCGCGTCCAGGCTGCCGGTCGGCGTGGCGATCCTGCTGGAGTTCAGCGGCCCCGTCATCGTGCTGGCGTGGCTGCGGCTCGTCCGCCGCGTCCCCGTGCACCGCACCGCCGCCGCCGGCGTCGCGGTCGCCATGTGCGGGCTCGCCCTGGTCGTGCGGTTATGGACGGGCCTGAGCCTGGACCCGCTCGGCCTGGCCGCCGGGCTCTGCGCCGCCGCCTGCCTGGCCTCCTACCTCCTCATCGTCGACCGTCTCGCCGGCCACGCCGACCCGATGGTCGTCACCACGTCCGGCAGCGTGGTCGCGGCGGCCGTGCTCGCCGTACCGGCCGCCCCGTGGGCGATGCGCTGGGACGTGCTGGGCGCGCAGGTCCCCGTCGCCGGGCACACCGCCCCCGGCTGGACGCTCGTCGCCTGGATCGGGATCGTCAGCACCGTCCTCGCCTACCTCGCCGGTGTCGCCGGGCTGCAACGCCTGTCCGCGCAGGTCGGCGGCGCCATCTGTTACACCGAGGCCGTCGCCGTCACGCTCATCGCCTGGGCCGTGCTCGGCGAGCGCCTCACCACCGCGCAGTTACTCGGCGGCGCGATCGTGCTGACCGGCGCCTACATCGCCCAGCGCGCCACCGTCCCCCGCCCAGACCTCGCCGCCCCAGACCTCCCCGCCGCGGACGTCCCTATAACAACCCCCGCCCGCGCATCCCCCGAGCCCACGCCGTCACAGCCCACACACTGAACAACCCGCGAACCGGCGGCATGGCGGCATTCACGTGCCGCTGGCACGTGCCATGTCTTGCGAAGGCGGACGGGACGCGTCAAGGCTCCACCCGGCCCGGAGAGCTCCCTTCGGCGAGCTGCCAGAGGAGTTCGAAGCGCTCCTTGCACTCGCGGGTGTAGTCGGTCCGGGTACGGAGCCGGGTCATGAAGAAGCCGAGTTGCCGGTTGGAGGCCGGGACGACCTCGTAGGCGACCTCCTCGTCGAAGAGGATGAAATCGGTCGGGCTGTCGAGGATCGCGGGGATCTGGTTGTAGCGAAGCGCCCTGACCTCGATCCCGGCACCGCGCTGCTCCTGGGTGATCGACCGGAAGTCCTCGTCGTTGACGTCCGGATCACCCTGCATGATGAACAGCCGGCGGATGATCACTCCCCGGGCCTTGGCCTCGACCTGGGCCTTGAGGTAGCGCCGGCCGTGCTCGCTGGTCCAGAAGCCCCCGGTGAAGTTCTCCCCCTTGCCGTCGACCGTGGTGGTGCTCGTCGCGTCGAGGGTCTTCATGGCGGCGTTGGTCAGCTGGAGGATCCAGTTGTGGTCCTCGCCGTCGCAGGTCACCTCGCCCTCGCCGCGGCTGAGCCGGTCGATCAGGTCGGTGTCGCCCTTCACGACGATCTCGGTGAACCGCCTGATCAGCGGCGGGCAGTCCTGACCGAAGTTGACCACGGCCTCGCGGAACCGGGTGAACGCCTCGCGGTCCAGGGCCGAGTCGCCCAGCGCCTGCTGCCACTTGGAGGACTCGATGGCGAGGTCGGTGGCGCGCATCCACCGTTCGATGCCCTCGACCCGGCCATCGAAGTCGATCAGCAGCTGGACCAGCATGATCACGCCGCCGATCAGCACCGACAAAGTGAGCGACTGGGTGACGGACTGGTCGGCGACGTAGTTGGTGACGATGAAGGCGAAGGCCCCGGCGGCCACGGCGACGGCGACCCTCCTGATCACGGCCCCCGCGGTGAGGGACGGTGAGGGTTCTCTCGACACGGTCGACTACCTCCTGACTTGGACTCCGCGCGGCCTCCCTGATCACTTCTGCTGGACCACGTAGCTGGCCTTGTCGTGAAACCCGAGGACGGCTCCGCCGTCCGCGACCAGCCGGCCCAGGGTGTCCCGCACCGCACCGCGCCAGCGGACGGCGAGATCGGAGCCGGCCATGCGCGTTCCCTCGATGTCCGGGGGCACTTCGAGCAGGACGGTCTCGGAGTCCGTCGCGCGTATTTCCGGCCCCCCGTCCGGCCGGACGGCGAGCAGCCGCTGCGCGTCGGCCGGAACCTTGATCGGCGCCGGCCGGCCGCGTTCGACCGCCTCCCGCACGTCGGGCTCGGTGATGTGCCAGACGACCCTGATCCGGTCGGACTGGTCCTGGCCGTTGATGGCGTCGGGCATGTGGCCGTAGTGGTTCTCGAGGTACGCCTCGGCGCGCGCGCCGAGCTTCGCGAGGTTGAAGTGCGCGTTGCGGCGGACGAGCGGATCGAAGGTCCAGATGATCCGCTCGATCCCGTGGTCCATCGCCCACCGCCGCTGGTGCAGCTTGAGCTCCAGGCCGGCGTGCGGCTTCACCGCGCCGGTCACATACGACAGGAGCGCGCGGCTGTGCGGCGGGCCGAAGTGGCCGACCGACGCGCCGACCAGGACGTCGCCGAGGAACGCCCCGGTGACGTAGTTCCCCTCGTAGGCGTAGCCGCGCATGATCTCCCGGAGGATCGAGAGTGCGCCGTCCTCGAATCCCCAGATCTGGTCGAACAACTCGCAGGCCGCGGCCAGCTCGTCGAGCTCCCGCAGTTCCCGGATTGCAAAAGCGGACATGCCCACCTGCCCTGGGGTCGGTGCGCTCTTGATCCAAGATGCGCGATCACGTATACATTCCTACAATGTATACGTGACGTTTCGGAGGACTATTGCCCATGCACCGTGAGACTGATCTTGGCCAGGAACGGTCAGCGAATTCGAGTTTCAACCGAGACGTTTCGTGGCACCAGATGGACTTGCCGGCCTACTGGCAGTCCAACTACCAGGATCCGCACGGAGACGACCTGAGCTTCGTCTCGATGATCGGCGCGTTCATGGTCGATCATCTTCAGGGCAGAACCGATCTCCAAGGCGTCGATGTCGGCACCGGAGCCAATCTCTATCCCGCTTTCTCCATGCTCCCCTTTTGCTCCGCGCTGACACTGATCGATCTGTCTCCCTCCAGCATCAACTGGCTCAGGCGGGAGCTCGACGGCTCGCTGGCGGCCTGGGCGCCCTTCTGGGACGAGTTCGCCAAGATCCCCGCGTACGCGGCCGCGGGCCCGTTGCACGAGGTCATCAGGGCCAAGGCCCGGATCGAGATCAAGCAGGCGTCGGTCTTCGACCTCCCCGTCGAGCAGTGGGACGTCGGCACGATGTTCTTCGTCGCCGAATCCATATCCGGGGACCGGGAGGAGTTCAGGGCGGCGCTCGCGAGGTTCGCCGAGGCACTCCGGCCGGGGGCTCCGTTCGCCGTGGCGTTCATGGAGAACTCCGAAGGCTGGCGGGTCGGTGATCAAGATTTTCCGGCCGTGGCAGTATCCATCGAAGATGTCGTCGCGTCCATGCCTTTTTGCACACGACTGCATCATGTGAAACGGCTGAGCGCGGCGGAAAAGCCGATCCGTTCGGGGTATACTGGGATGATCTTGGCTTGTGGCATCAAAAGATCAACTGAAAGCTGAGCACGATGAGGATTCAGCCACGCGAAGAACTCCTCAACCTCTGGCGCTCCGTCATGAAGGTCTCACTCGATGGAGACAAGTGGCAATGGGGCGGCCGGTACGAACGAAATTCGATCAGTGATGCCGAGCAGCTCCTGTGCATCATCTATCCGGCGACGGTTCTCCCCTACTTCCGCCTCGACCAGCCCGACGACACCGCCGACGACATCCTCGAGGTGCTCCGGCCGTTCGGCGACGAGCTGGACATCCCCCAGCGCCTGATCGAGTTGCTGATCGAGCACATCGAGTACTACACCGAGAGCGACGGCCCGTCCTTCAGCGGAGGCAGCTACTTCAAGAGCTCCAAGGAGGGCGTCGACATCGACCCCCAGCACGCGCGGGTCGACGTCGTCGACTCGTTCTCGATGGCGGTCTCGCTCATGCTGAGCACGCTGTCGCTCGTCCGCGGCTTCGGCAACACGGTCCTGAACCCGGAGGTCGAACGCCGCCTGCGCCACCTTGAGCGGATCGCGAACATCCGGCTGACCGCCGCGATGACCGGCCTGCTGCGCAGCTTCGTCATCAACGTCTTCACGCCCGACTCCGGCGAGGGTCAGGCCCTGCTCAGCACGGTGAACCAGGGCGCCCGCTCGAACCGCCAGGTCGCCGAGGAGTTGCGCTCCTCGCTCCAGGAGATCCGGGCCTCCCTCGGGGACGTGACCTTCGGTTTCCGCCAGCAGCGCGCCACCGAACTGATCGAGAACCGCAACCGGCTGTTCGAGATCGGCTGGACCTGGGGCATCGCCGAGGACGCCCCGGAGATGGAGAGCACCGCACCGGGGACGGCCCAGCGCAGCGGCGTCGCGGAGAGCGCGCCCTTCCTCTACTTCACGGTGAACGCCCTGGACGGCATCACCGACCTGTTCTCCGGGCGCACCACCGTCCTCGGCCTCCTCAACGAGGAGCAGCAGCGTCTCGCCGGCGCGCTCAAGCTGCGCTGGGAGCTCACCCAGCGGTACTGGGGCACGATCGCGACCTTCGGCGACACCCGCGAGTGGCCGCTGGAAGACCTGCCATGGCGCACCACCGACGACCGGGAGTCCGACCACTTCAGCTTGCTGATCATCTACCTGGTGCTGCAGGACCAGGAGGTCCGCGGCACGAGCACCATGGAACTGCCCCGGCTGGCGGAGATCCTCAAGAAGCTCGCGGAGCGCGGCCGCGTGACCAGCCGCGCCACCCGGGACGACGCCGCCGTCCTGTACCACACACCGGGGACGCAGATCACCCTCGGCGGCAGCGGCGGCGACGGGCCCGACCTGCTCTGGCGGCTCAACGACTTCTCACCGCTGCTGCTCAAGAACGTCCTGCGGCTGGCCAGGCTGTCCAGGGACGCCGACCTGCGCGAAGACCTCGTGCAGGTCGCGGACGAGATCTGGGACCACATCTTCCGGCGCCGGATCGAGCACTCGGTCAACGCGGGGCTCTGGGACGACGCGGCGAACGTCTTCGAGGGCCTCAAGAAGCACAACGACCGCCCGTCCTGGTACTACACCGAACGGATCGTCGAGTGCATCGTCATGGCGATCAACCTCATCCGGGATCCGCTTCCGCGCAGCGCCAGCATCCACGCATACGCCCGCGGCATCCTCAGCGAGACCGACAACCTCTTCGACCTGGAGCTCCTTGAGACCAACGTGGTCGACAGGGGAGCGCTGCGCGCCCAGTTGGAGGAGGCGCGGCTCAACCTCAACCACGCCCATGAGATCGCCTCGAAGCGGCCCGCCACCGCCATCGGGATCGCGATGGAGATCCTGCGCATGCTGGAGAGGGTCGGGGTGGCCCGGCAGAACGCCGCGGAAGGGGCCGGTTGACGTGCTCGTCATAGCCACCTCCGACAAAGGCGGCACCGGACGCTCGGTCACCACATGCAACGTCGCCTACCGCCGCGCGATCCAGGGCGACGACGTCTGCTACCTGGACTTCGACTTCGGCTCGCCGACCGCTGGAGCGATCTTCGGGATCGAGCGGATGACCCACGGAACCCAGGACGAGGACGGGCTCCACCGGTATCTGCAGGGCAAGACGGTGACGCCGGGCCATGTCGACATCTGGTCGGAGAGCCGCCGGCCCCCGGGCACCGGTCCCCGGCCGGTGGGCGCGGGGAACCTCGTCCTGTATCCAGGCGACCTGGGCGGCGGCGAGTTCAGCGCCAAGCCCGAGGTGATCGAGCGCTGCGCCGAGCTGCTGGTGCTGCTGCAGAGCCAGTACTCGGTGATCTTCATCGATCTGAGCGCGGGACGGTCGCACGCGGCGGAGATGATCCTCACCGTCACCGCGCGGGAGACGCGGATCTCGGAGACCCGCTGGCTGGTCTTCCACCGCTGGACCAGGCAGCACATCTCGGCCGCGGCCGACCTGGTGTTCGAGGATCGCGGGCTGCTGGAGTTCGGCAACCTGTTCGGCCACGACCGCGACGAGCTGCGCCGGCGCATCCGCTTCGTCCGGACGGCGGTGATCGACCCGAAGAGCGACCAGGGGATGCTGGGGCTGCGTGCCGAGCAGGAGGCATGGCTGCGCCAGGTGGACAAGAACCTCAACGAACAGGCCAACATCGCGGGCCTCGGCCGTACGTCCGTGATCGCGACGGTGCCCGTCGACCCGGTGCTCCAGTGGCGGGAACAGCTCATCACCGACGAGGACGTCTACGCCGAGATCGCCAACGAGAGCACCGTCGAGGCGTTCGGCACGCTCGCCACGAACCTGGGCGACCACGCGGCGTGGAGCCGGATATGACGGAACCCGAGCTGGAGGTGGACGTCCTCACGAGCCAGCCCCGCGTGGAGCTGGTGCCGCGCTCGCACCTGTCGCTGGAGCTCGGCCACCTGTACATGGAGTACCTGCTGGACGGCCCCGGGACCCTGCGCCGCCACTTCGCGCGGATCAGCCCCTGGGCCGATTTCGTCCGCGCCCGATATCCCGCTCCCCTGCGGTTGAGCACCTGCTTCCTGGTCGACGACTACTTCAGCCAGGTCACCTCGCCGAAGAAGCTCGTGCCCGAACTGCTCGACGCGGTGCACGACGCCGGGCTCGGCCTCGACTACCTGGTGCGGGAGTCCGCGTGCGCCACCGCCGGCGAGGTGTCCCCGGCGGAGCTGGTCGTGGGACGGATCGTCTCCGACCCCCCGCGGGGCAGCAACGGCCTCCGTCCGCCGGTCCACCTGACCGGCTGGGTCTCCAACAGCAAGGACAGGCTCAGGCCCGGCGGGTCGGACGAGGCGCTCGCCACCCGGCCCTGGCGCCCTCCCGAGGAGAACGGCGCCCGGAGCCACTCCATCTGCGTGGAGGTCCAGCTCTGGGACGAACGCGACGGCCGGCGGCGGTGGTCGTGCGCGCTGCTCTCGGCCGTCTGGCAGCTGCTCCGGCTGGGCCTTCTCCGCCATCAGGGCAGGGCCGTGATCACGCCCGAGCGGTGGACGGGCGAGTATCCGGACCGCTGGGCGGATCTCCCGCCGCTGATCCAGCTCAACGACGGCGCCCAGCCGTTCGCCGCGTTCCAGACGATGACGTTGCTCGAGACCCGGTTCGCCGGCGTGGAGAGCGCCGTGCGGACCATCCTCGACCAGGTCTCCGTCGACCCGGCCGTCGTCGCGCAGACCGCCGCGCAGGCCGCGGCCCAGAAGGTCGATCTTCCCGGTGACGTCGTCGGCAGGATCTCCCATGTCTTCAGCGACGGCTTCTGAGAGCACCCTCTCCATCGGAGAGATCCGGACGGGTCTCCTCGGGCACTCCTCACAGCTGTCCATGGCGGAGTCGGTCGGGCTGCTCGACCTGGTGCCCGGCGAACAGGTGCGGCACACCGCGTACCCACGCGCCTACGCGGTCTCGCCCGAACGGCTGGCCGGCATCGACTGCTTCATGCCTTCACGCTCGGGACGTCGCGTCCGGGGCGTCGGCACCTTCGCGACACGGGCCACCCTGACGGGCGGGCTGATCGTCCAGTCCTGCTCGCACACCACGCTCGTGCCGTCGTCCGCGCAGTACCGCCGGGAATGGTCGTATTACCTGGCCAATCCCGGTGTGGTGGAATACCTGGGCCGGTTGCGCCTGGAGGACGCGGCCGCGGGATTCGCCCAGGCCGAGCACGGCCACCTGAACATCGAGCTGGGACGGACGGCCGAGTCCACGATCTTCAACCTCCAGCGGTCGAGGCTGCTCGACGGCAGGCAGCCGATGCACGCTCCGCTGGGACGGTGGCGGTGGGCGCTTCAGCCCGTCCGGGAGGACGGCGACCCCGGGCTCTACCGCTTCACCGTCCTGCCCGAGGGCACCCGCCTGATCCGGCTCTCGGTCGTCTGGCCGGACGTGTCCGACCTGCTCGACCTCGTCGAAGACCTGGCGTTGCACGATTGGCTGCTCGACTTCGTCAGCCGCCAGATCGAACGGGCGCGGCCCGGCTCCGGAGACCTGGACCGGACGCTCCAGCACATCGGGCCCGTCATCGACCACCTGCTCCACCACTGGATGCCCAAGGCCCGGGTCCAACCCGGCCTGTACGGCCTGTGGGACGCCTTCGACCGTTTCCAGGGCCTCACCCGGCAGTGGGACCTGACCATCAACCGGATCCGCGACCATGTGGCGCTCAACAGTCTCCGTCTGGTGCTGCGCACAGACGGTGAATGGCCGGGGATGGGCTGAGCCCCGAGCTATCCCGGGCGGCTCGCGGAGAGGCGCTCCGGCCTGCTCACATGCAGGTCGGCGCGGTCCTCCTCGGTCAGCGACGCGTCGAGCAGCAGCTTGACGGCCAGCTGCGCCGTGCGCGGCGCCAGCGTGATGCCCAGGCCGTTGTGCCCGGTGGCCGCCAGCACGCGGCGGTACGGATCGACATAGCCGAGGATGGGCAGCCCGTCCGACGTTCCCGGCCGGATCCCGGCGCGGGCACCGAGGACCTCCCAGTCGGCGACGGCCGGCAGGATCCGGCGCAGGTTCCGCAGGATGGCCTCGCTCGACCGCGCGGACGTCCCCGGCGAGGCGTCACCCCGGTCATGGGTCACGCCGACGGCCACCCGCCCTTCGGCGTAGGGGGTCGCGCGGACGATGTGCGTCTCCTTCTCGTCGGGCACCAGCGCGTCGCATTGGGCGCGCAGCCCGCCGCGCACGGGAGCGGCGACCTCAAGGATCTGCCCCTTGACGGGGGTGAAGTCGCCGTCCCGCCAGTCGATGAAGTCCTTGACCAGCTCATGGCTCAGGTGGCCCGCGGCGACGACCACCTTGCCGGCCCGCAGGACCTGCCCGGATTCCAGGACGACCTCCACACCGTCCGCGTCGACGCGGATGTCTTCGGCACGGTCCGGCACACAGGTTAATCCGTCGTCGGCCTTCAAAACCGCCTCCAGCGCGGCCATCACGCGCATGGGCTCCACCGCGACGTCGTCCGGCAGCCAAAGCCCGCCCATGACGTCGGGCCCGAGCAGCGGCTCGCGCCCGCGCGCCTCGTCCGCGCCGAGTTCCCTGGCGGCCACGCCGCGCTCGTGGAGAAGGGGAAGCACATCGTTGATCAGCCGGTCGTGCTCCTTCTCCTCGATCGCCACGCACAGGAGCCCGGAAGGGCGCAGTTCGATCGGCCGCCCCCAGCCGGCGGAGAGCCGCTCGATCCAACCCGGGTAAAGGTCTCGGCTGCGTTGGGCCATCGGGCCGAGGGCGCCGTGCACTTCGTCGTAGAGGTGCGGGTTGATCCCACCGGCGGCCGCCCGCGAGGCGCTGGTCCTGACGTCGGCGCCGAGCTCCCGCTCGACCACGCCGACGCGCAGGCGCGACGACCCGTGTCGGAGCTGCTCGGCGATCCCACCTCCGATGATGCCTCCGCCGACGATGATCACATCGTGGTGGGTAGGGATCATCACAACTCCTTCGACACCGAGGTCTTCTTAGGACGGCGGGTACCTCGGCTCCGGTGCCCATCGTCGATGCTGATTCCGGAGCGCCGCCCACCCGGCCTCGCCCGCGGCGGAGAGAGCGGCGCCGAGCGCGATTCAGCCAAAGCGGGCATCGCTACATGGATGCATCCCGAAAGGAAGTTATATCACCGGCCGCTTCGCTGAGCGAAGTGAGATTAGGTGCCGGTTTCCCCGGGATACCCATCAAGCTGCTATGACCGGCATACTGCGCCTAAATGGCGAGTCTAAGTTGGCCCACTGTTTTTGGGTGCTCACGGGATGATGCCACGAGTCGGCACGCGCCGCCGGAGCGATCGAACGGTCTTGCCGCGGCGTGGACGGCGCCGAGTACCCCAGATAGCGTTATGTCGTATATGTCACCTTCTGGCGCTCGCGCGAAGGTACGCCGAAAACAATGGATGGGCGCGCCCGCATGGGGATAAGTTACAAACACATACCCGCCATTTTCAGGTGCTCCCGGGCACAAGAGACGGAACGATCCGCCCGGCCTCGCGCACCGGAGAAGAGGCCGCTGAACAGCCCGGTGGTGGCCGGCCGATGAGGATCGAGTACGTCGACCTGATCGAGGTCGCGCTGCCGCTCGTGAGCCCCTTCCGGTACGCGACCGGGGCCATGACGGCCAAGGAGACGTTCCTGCTGCACGTGGTCACCGACGCCGCCGAGGGCTGGGCCGAGTTCGCCGGAGACCCCGGACCGGGCTACTACCCCGAGTTCGCCGGCGCGGCCGAGATCGTCGTCCGCGACTTCCTGCTGCCCGGCGTCCTCACGCTGCCCGAGCCGCGGGTCGCCGCGCTCGGCCCGGTCTTCGCGGCGGTCAAGGGGAACCGGCTGGCCAAGGCCGTGCTCGAAACGGCGCTGCTGGACGCCGAACTGCGCGCCTACGGGATGTCGCTCGGCACCTTCCTGGGCACGGCGCGGGAGGCCGTCCCCGCCGGCGTGTCCGTCGGCATCCAGGACTCGGTCGGCGCGTTGCTCGACACGGTCGAGCGGTATCTCGCGGAGGGGTACGCCCGGATCAAGCTGAAGATCGCGCCCGGCCGGGACCTGGAACCGGTGCGCGCGGTCCGGGAGCGGTTCGGCGACGACCTGCCGCTCCAGGTGGACGCCAACACCGCCTACACCCTTGGCGACGCCGGCCACCTGCGCCGCTTGGACGAGTACGGCCTGCTGCTCATCGAGGAACCGCTCCAGGAGGACGACCTGCACGCCCACGCGCTGCTACAGCGGCGACTGGCCACCCCCATCTGCCTGGACGAATCCATCCACACCGCCCGCGACGCCGCCGCCGCCATCGCGCTGGACGCCTGCCGGGCCATCAACGTCAAGCCCGCCCGTGTCGGCGGCTATCTGGAGGCCCGGCGGATCCACGACCTCGCCACCGCGCACGGCGTCCCGGTCTGGTGCGGCGGCAACCTCGAAACCGGCATAGGCCGCGCCGCCAATCTCGCGCTGGCCGCACTGCCCGGTTTCACCCTGCCCGGCGACCTGTCAGCCTCGAACCGCTATTTCGCCGACGACCTCACCGAGCCGTTCGTCCTGCGCGACGGCCTCATGCGGGTGCCCGCCGGGCCGGGCATCGGCGTCGATCCCCGGCCGGACGCCCTGGCCCGGCACACCATCGCCGTCAGACGGCTCCACCCGCGAGCGTGACCGGCACTACGGGCAGCTCTTCCAGGTGAGGTGGTAGGACGTCCAGACGCTTTCGGGGGCGTCCATCGCGATCCAGCTGATCTTGAACGGATCCGAGGTGCCCAGGTCGACCCGCAGGGCGGTGTCGAGGACGAGGTCGCGATCCTCGCCACACGGCTTGAAGACCTGCTGTTCCACCGGCGGCCGGTGGGTGAACCTCCAGTAGTCGTCGGAGGCACCGTCAAAATTGTGCGTGACCATACCGGCCCAGGGCTGACCCGGTATGTAATGACCGACTCTCAAGGCGGCGTTCGCGCCGCTCTCCAGGTGGACGAAACCCTCGTGGTCCGATGACGAGATGCCGTAGGTGACGTCCTCCGGGACGCTCACCCGCACGGCGACCTGACATTGCTGGTGGGAGTCGACCGGTGTCGACGAGCCGCCCGCCTGCGCGATGTACGCGCTGTAGCCGACCCTGAACAGGTCCTTTTCCGGCCAGGCGTCCGCCAGGACGGTGTGGGGCGGGCACCCCGACCCGTTGAGGCTCACGACCTCGGCGCTGAATTCCACCGAGCCGGGCGCGATCCGCGCCCCGGCGGCGGCCGGGACGACCGAGCCCGCGGTGGCGGCGGCCACCGCGACGGCCGCCGCGACGGCCACGACGGAAACGGCATTTCTTTTACGCATGCGCTTCCTCTCCACTTGAAATGGACGCCCTGGACGGCGATCGAAGAGGCGGCGGCCGGACGCCCGCCGATGACCTGGATTAGGGAATCGAACGGAGGTTAACTTTCGGGCGGATCAGTGTCAATGACCATTATTCAACTTCGCTGTTCGACACGAATTGACGGACGTCGAGGCGGGCGGCGGCCGGCCCGCGAAACGCGCCATTCACCATGGAATCCGCCGATCAGTACGGAAACGTCGCCGTCGGCGTCAAAGGGTGGGGCGCACTCAGCCGCGGAGCCGGCGGCTCAGCCTGTCCAGTTCCTCGCGGTAGTCGGCGGCATGCGGGTCGTCGGGGTCGTCCGTGCCGGCCAGGTATTGCTCGCAGTGCTTGCGGCACTGGTCGAGGGTCGTCACGCGGGCCTGGTAGTGGCGGCGCCGCTCGGTGCCCTGGCTCGCCCGCTCACGCATCCGCAGTTCCTCCAGCCGCTTGACGAGACCGGCGACGCGGTGGAACTCGGCGTGCCGGTTGCCGGGGTCGGCGGCCAGCAGCCGCTCCATCGCGGCCGTGACGTCGGCTCCCGGCGCGCCGTCCCCCAGCCGGGCCAGCTCCGCCTGGACCATCAGGAAGCGGCGGTCGCGGCGGGACTGCGGGTCGGTCCAGGAGGCGAAGTCGCGGTCGATGTCGGCCGGGTCCGGCGCCGGGGGCGCCACGTTGATCCAGCCCCGGTAGGCGGTGGCGAGCAGCCGCTTCAGCTCGTCGGTCTCGCCCGCCGCCAGCAGGCCGCGCACACGCGGGACGGCCGCCGCGAAGTCGTCCGCGGCGAAGTCGACGTGGATGCGGGCACGCTCGATCCGTCCGGCGGCGTCGGGGGCGAACGCGGCCTCGGCCGCCGCGTCCAGCACCCGGTACGCCTCGTCGTGGCGGCCGAGCACGCTCAGCAGCTCGCCCTGGAGGACCGGCGGGCCGGACGCGCCGCGCAGCCGGGCCGTCCAGCCGGCGAGCGTGCCGACCGCCCGCTCCACGACCTCGCGGGACCGCGGGTCGAGCGCGTCGCGGGACCGGTTCGCGACGGCCACCGCCTTCTGGACGAGCCGCGGGTGCGCCACCGCGGGATCGTCGAGGACCTTCAGATACTCCTCGGGCACGGACGTGCGCACCCAGGACTCGCCGGTCTCCTTGTACCGCCCGGGGAACAGCGGGTCGTCGCCCTCGGCCTCGTCGAGGACCCGGGTGAGCGCGACCCTGCACGCGTAGTCGGCGAGCCGGTTCAGCTCCTCGATGAGCGTGCCCGGGTCGGCGCCGCTCTGCGTCCGCTGGACGATCGCGACCGTCGCGTCGTCGGCCGCGTCGAGGGGCAGCGTGTCGATCCTGGCCAGGCCGGCGATCACGTCGCCTGAGTACACCGACAGGCACCAGGTCCGGTCCTTGACGAGCAGCCCGCTCAACCGCCGCTTCTCCCCGAGCAGCCGCTCGACGAGATCGGTGTGGGTCTTCTCCTCGGCCTCGGCGGCGCCCTCCGGACGGGCGCGGGGCGGCGCGTCGTCCGCCAGCACCCGCTCGCACAGCAGCGTGAACGGCCCGGCGATCCGGCCGGGCAGGTGCGCGCAGGCGGTGCGGGCGCCGGCGATCGCCCGCTCCCGTGCCGCGTCCAGGACCTCCGGCGGCGCGTCCGGCGAGACGCCGAGCCGCAGCCGCACCCCGTGCCCGGCGACGCGCCTGTTGAGCAGTTCCAGCCGCAGGTGCCGCTCGTACGCGGCGACCTGGGCGGCGGCGGCCAGCACGGCCGTGACCTCGCGGGCCTCGGGCCCCTCCTGGTCCTGCGGCGGCACGGCCAGCGCCGCCGTTCCGAACGCCCCGGCCAGGACGGCGTGCAGCTCGGCGCGCTCCGCCGCGTGGCCGCGCGGGTCGCCGGTCGCGACGTCCAGCGCGTACAGCGCCGAGAGGCACGCCTGCCAGCCCTCCGCCGCGGCGGGCAGGTCGCCCGCGGCCGTCTGCGCCATCGCCAGGTTGTGCAGCACGTCGATGTCGTAGGGGTCGGCGGCCAGCATCCGGCTCCAGACGCGGCGGGCCTCGGCCGTGCGGCCGAGCCGGTAGGCGGCCTCGGCCTCCCGGCCGGACACCTCGCGGCGGACCAGGTCCGGCGCCTCGCCGGGTGGGAGGCCCGCCAGGGTCGCGTGGGCCTGCGCGAACACCTCGGCCATGGCGGCGTCGGCGATGGCCAGCGCCGACTCGACCAGGTCCCGTCCGGTACCGGCGGGCTCGGGACGCGGGCGGGGCGGCTCCCCCGGCTCCTCCCGCGCCTCCGGTGCCTCTGCGGGGGCGGCGAGCAGCGACCGTACGGCCTCGCGCAGCCCCAGCGCCTCGCCGGTCGGTTCCGGCGTGCCGTCGCCGGACACCTTGCCGAGGGCGTCCTTCGCCTGCTTGAGCTGCTTCTTCGTCCGGCCGTGCCTGGTGTTCTGCAGGCCGGTCTTGACGGCCTGGTAGCGGCGCTGGAACTCCTCGGGAGGCAGGTCCTTGCGCTCGGCCCGGCCGACGGCGTCCCAGTCGGCCAGCCGCGCCGCGACCACCGACTTCAGGGCCTCGGCCGTCTCCTCCAGCACCGCCAGATCGCCCGACAGCCGCGCGTGGTCGCCGGTACCTGCGGTCTTCGCGGACGTCCGCAGCGCCTTGGCCAGCTCCAGCAGCGCGGCGTCGTGCTCCTTGAACCGCGCGGTGCCGGCCTCCAGCTTGAGCAGCAGGTCTTCGGTGCCGGTGCCGTCCGCCCGCTCCGGCGCGGCGTCCGCGACCCGTTCGACGGGCATCGGATCGAGCTGCCGCACGGCCGCCATGAGCGCCGCCGCGCACTGCGCGGCCTCCGCCGGGTCCGGCTCCTCGGGCGCGGCCAGCAGATCGCGGGCGGCCTGGTGCGCGGCGAGGTCGGGGAACTCAAGCGGCCGCGTGAGCAGCAGCGCCCGGTGGAGCAGCAGGATCAGGAAGTCAGGCAGGGTGCCGTCCCGGCGGTGCCGGGCCAGCCGGGCGGGGACCTGCGCGACCGGCATCTCGTACAGGTCGAGGACGTCGCACAGCAGCTGGAAGGCCGGGCCGGTCGCGGGCAGCGGCTCCGCCAGCCGGCGCAGCGCCGCCGCCGGGTAACCGCGCAGCAGCCACTGGACGCCGAGGACGGCGAACGCCGCCGTCCCACCGGGCCGGCGCCGTGCCAGCGGGGCCAGCTCCGTCAGCTCGGCCAGCAGCCGGTCGCGGGTCCGTTCGCTGGGCGTGCCGAGCAGCCGCTCCTCCACGTCCAGATCGCGCACACCGCTCCAGCGGCACTCGCCGCCGCGGTCGAGCCGGACGGCCGCCACACCGAGATGCGGGTTCGGGTCCGGGCCTTCGGGGCCGGGGTCGGGATCGTCGGCGCCGTCCCTGATCGCGTCGCTGATCCGCTCGGCGCGGCGGCGGAACTCCCCGGCGTACCCGGCGGCGCCGACCCGCTCCTCGTCCAGCCGGCGCTGCACGATCGCCAGGTGCGCCCAGATCCGGTGGCTGGTCGGGGCCAGCAGGGCCGCGTCGCGCAGCGCCTCGGCGGCCTCGGCGAGCCGGCCGTGCCGCAGCCGCAGCAGGCCCAGGTGGTAGACGTGCTTGGGGTTGGCCGGGTCGAGGTGGCGGGCGCGGTTCAGCAGGGCGAACGCCTCGTCCGGTGCCGTGTCCGGGTGCACCGCCAGCCGGAACGTGGCCTCCACGAGGGTGTGGACGACGTCGGGGTCAAGCCGCTTGCCACTGGCCCGCCGGTTCCACAGGCCCATCGCGTACCGGCGGAGCACGGCCGGGTCGTTCTGCGTCATGGGCGCGTCATGGGCGTCATCAGCCCAGCTCCCGGCGCGGGACGATCCGGACGCCGGCGCCGGGGCCCGGGCCCGCTCCGGCTGGCTCGGCGACCAGCGACGCGTCCGGCGAGATCCCCAGGGGCCCGGTGTCGCAGGTGTGGACGACCCGGCCGTCCTCCATGAGCACGTACGCGCCCTCCGGATAGGACAGGACGAGGATCCGGCCCGCACGGTCGCCGGCCACCAGGCGGGCGCCGCGGTTTCCCTGGAAGCCGCGGCGCACCGACAGCTCTTGGTCGATCTGCACGCCCCGGCCGTCCGCGTCGACGACGGCGACCACCTCCTCGGTGAACAGCGCCCCGGCATGGGCCCCGATCGGCGGGGACAGCTCCACGACGTCGCCGGTGCCGGGGTCCACGCCGTGGACCTGCCGCTCGCCCACCGCCAGCAGCCGCCCGCCGACCATCCGGCAACCCAGCAGGACCGGTTCGAGCCGCCGCTCCCAGCCGTCCGCGCCGAAGCGCTGGAGGGCGCCGTCGAGCCGCCCGACGAGCAGCCGCCCGCCGATCCGTGCCAGCGCCTGCACCCCTTCCGGGACGAACGCGACCCGGGACGGCTCGGTGGCCCCGGCCGGCAGGTTGTAGACGGCGCCGTTCCACATCCCGGCCAGCAGGTCACCGCCGTCGTACACCAACGCGCCCGCCACCCGGAGCGGGTTCAGCGCCGTGTCGCCCGGCAGGTCGACGGTGACGACGCCGCCGCCGGCGTCGAGCCGGACGATCCGTCCCGACCAGTCGCCCACGGCGAACGAGTCCCGGCCCACGGCGACGTCCTTGATCCGCGCGGGCACCGGGGCGCGGGCCAGGACCCGCGCGTCCAGGTCGTACAGGACGGCCTCGTCCGCGCCGAGCAGGGCGATCGCCTGGCCGCCGCGCAGGAAGTACGGCCGGCCCGTGCCGTCCAGCATCGGGTGCGCGCCGCCCGTCACGGCGGGCGACGGCAGGCCGGGCGGGTCGACGCTGAACCAGCCCGTCGTGGCCTCCTGGCAGCCGGGCGCCCGTGCGACCAGCCGCACCTGGTCGCACGGGGCCGGGAACGACAGGTCGGGGAAGGACGCCGTCCGGTCGCGCAACGAGCCGCGCGCGGTCCCGACGAACGGCACCGCCGTCCCGTCGGGCGAACTGGCCGACAGCTCGATCTCGGCGGGGGTGTCGCCCTCGACCTCCACCGAGATCTCGGGGAGGGTCAGGTTGACGGTGGTCCGGGTGATGGCGGCGCCGGCGAACCGCAGCCGCCCCGGCGGACGGCCGTCGGTGAGGCCCAGAGCCCGGCGTACGCGCTCGAACCAGTCGGGGTCGGTGGTGTCCTGCCACTGGACCCGGTTGAGCTTGTGCGGAACCAGGTCCTTGCAGGCCGGGTCCAGGAGCACGGGGATGATCCTCAGTTTGGCCGTCATGCTGAGGTCGTAGGCTTCGTCCAGCTCCCACTTGCAGATCGTCTTCGAGTCGTCGAAATACAGCGGCGAGTAGAGCGGGATGAAATTGCGGCAGTCCTGAAGCGCGTCGGACAGCGAGCTGGTCCACTTGTCGCCGGGCGCGATGCCGTCGCGCGAGGTGTCGAGGAACACGCGGGGGCGGCGGCCGTCGGCCGTGCTGCAGTCGAGCAGCTTCTTGTAGAGGCGGTTGGCGGGCAGGCTCTCCTCTCGGGCGTAGCTGATGAACACGTCCCACTTCTTGGTCATACGCGCTCCCGCATCATCCGCGCCTGCCCCTCGATCTGGGAGATGGCCAGTAAGGTGTCGGCCTTGCGGGTCTGCGCGCGCAGGTCCGCGCACCGCCGGATGAGCCCGTCCAGCTCGGCCCGCATGCCGCGGTGCCTGCCGGCCTTCACGACGCGGGTCAGTTCCGCCACCACCAGCGCCAGCTCCAGTTGGACGGCGTTCTCGGCGAGGACGTCCAGCAGTGAGGTCAGCTGGTCCCGCAGGGGCCCGCCGATCGTCCGCAGCGAGCGCTCGGCTTCGGTGTGCAGCGCCCGCGTGCGCCGCAGGGCCTCCTGGATCCGCGGCGGGCGGCAGTCGGCGAGGTCGCCGACGAAGGTGCGGATGGCCGCCGCCTTCCGGTCCAGGCGGCGCAGGGCGACGACGCCCAGCAGGTCGCCGGCACTGGTGAGCCGCTCGTCGGTGCGGGCGACGCGGGCGGCCGCCTCGGCCTCGTCCAGGTCGCCGTCGGTGGTCAGCAGGCAGACGGCCAGCATGAAGTTGCTGCACGGGTCGGTGGGCACCAGCCGGACGCTGCGCCGCGTGAGGTGCACGGCCTGTTCTGGGCGCCCCTCGTTCAGGTGGGCGCCGGCCAGGTCGAGGTCGTTCCCGGCGAGCAGGTCGTAGAGCACGTCGGCGCGGTCCGGGGGAAGCTCCGGCCGTCCGGGGCCGAACCGCCGCGTCGCCACGATGTAGGCGGTCAGGTCGTCGATCGGCTCGAAGCCGTCCCAGTCCCGGCCGAGCCGTCGCAGCGCTCCCAGCGCCGTGCCGTAGGCGCCCTCGTGCAGCGGTTCGACGAAGCGCGGCGCCAGCGCCCGCAGCAGGTGCAGCCGGAGCTGGTAGCCGAGCCGGGCCAGCTCGCGGCGGTCCGCCTCCGCGTCGGCGTCCGCGGCCCCCGCGTACGCCGTGGCCGCCGCGCCGCTCAGGTCGCCGCGCTGGGCGCGCTGCAACGCCAGTTGCAGCCAGCAGCGGCCCTCCTCGGGAACCAGGCTCAGGTAGTCGGCCAGCGCCTCCTCGTCCGGGTGGGCGACCAGCCGGTCGGTGAGCCTGCCGCGCAGCGTGGCGCGCAGCTCCAGCAGCCGCTCGCCCAGCTCGGGGTCCGGGCGGTCGGCGCGCAGCGACTCCAGCTCGGTGAGCGCCGCCAACTCGTCGCCGCGGCTCAGCAGGCAGTACGACCGCAGGTAGCGGGCCTCGTGGTGGCCGGGCACGAGGTCGAGGACCTCGTCGAGCTGGGCCAGCGCCAGCTCGACGTCGCCGGCGGCGATGTTGGCCCTGGCGTCCTCGATCAGCCCGTCCTCGTAGGAGGCGTACTCCAGCGAGAGCGGCACCTCGCCGTCCGCGAACTCGCGCAGCACGGGGACCTGTTCCTCGTGGCGCCCGCCCCGAAGCTCGCGCCCCGCCCGTTGCAGCTCCTCGGCCAGGTCGACGGCCCCCGCCCGCTCCGGCATGTCGAAGGCGGGCACGCGGAGCGTCGAGGAGGAGCCCAGCGTGCGCAGTGTCTGTGGTTCGTCCACGGTTCTCCCAAGTCGGCGGGACGGTCAGAAGGGCAGCGCGCCGGGGTCGGGCTCGGCGCCGAGCCGGTGGCGGGCGACGTCATGGCAGAGCGTGGCCTCCGTCTCCTGGTCGAGGCCCACCAGCAGCGGCAGCACCCGGCCGAGCCCGGCCTGCTCGAACAGCTGCCGCTCGTCGGGGTCCGGCTCGTACTCGATCGAGCTCAGACAGCCGACCAGGGAGGCGCGGTCGGGACGGATCCGGCGCCACCGGCCGAGCAGCCGCACTGGCTTCCGCGCGAGAACCATCACGTCTCCTCCACCGGGGGCTCCTCGTTCAGCAGGAATTCGCCGGTCCGCACGATCAGCTCCTGGCGGGCGCTGAGCATCGCCTCGATCCCGTCGTCGAAGCGGCCGCTCGCCTCTTCCAGCCGGCCGATCATCTCCGTGAGCTCCTGCGCGCCCGGACGGTCGGGGTCGTCGCGCAGCAGCGGTCCGGCGATGCCCCGCAGCCGTCCCCGCATCAGCTCGTTGCCCTCGGCGAGGTCGCGGACGCTCGGGTGCTCGACCCCCGCGGCGCCGGCGGGCAGGTCGGCCGGGTCGCCGGACCGGGAGTACCGCCGCCTCATCAACGCGCGCAGCTCCAGCAGCTCGTGGCGCCTCGCCGGGTCGAGGTTGCCGTCCCGGACGGCCTCGTCGATCAGCTCCACGTAGCGCTCGCGGCCCGTCTCCACGTCCCCGAGCGCGCGTTCGAACTCCACGATCCGGCGGGCCTCCGGGTGCAGGATCGGCCGGGCCGTCTCCAGTCCGCGCTCCAGCAGCGCCACGCCCGCCTCGCGCAGTGCCGGGGAGCGGCCGGCGAGGTAGTAGCGGCAGAGCCCGTGGATCAGCAGGGCGTCGCCGGAGTCGGGGTCGGCTCGCACCACCCGGCCGACGCGCTCGTCCAGCCGGTCGAAGTCGGCCTCGTCCGGCGGCACCCCGGCCAGTTCCGGACGCTGCCACTCGTGCAGCAGGGTGACGACATGGAACAGCGCGCCGTTGACCCGCAGCCGCTCGTCCTCCGGCCCGGGATCGGGTATCCGCGCCAGTTCGTCCAGGACGGCGCCGAGCCCGGCGTCGGCGTTCGCCCGCTCGCCCTCCCGCCAGTCACACACCAGCAGGCCGAGCGTCGCCCGGACGACGGGCTTGCCCTCCTGCGCGGCGTGCTCGCGGGCGCCGGCGAAGCAGCGGCGGGCGTCGGCCGTCCGGCCGTCGAACAGGGCCCGGACGCCCTCGACCAGCTCCAGATCGTCGACGTGCTCGGGGATCTCGGCGGTCAGGCAGTCCAGCTCGCGGACCTGGCGGAAGTAGTGCAGCGCGCCCTGCGGCTCCCGCCGGCGCCAGCTCGCCACCGCCTGCTTCAGGAACGAGATCGAGGCGATCAGCCTGGCCTCCGGCGAGTCGGCCAGCAGCGCCGCCTCGCTCTCGAACAGGTCGCAGACCCTGGAGTGCTGTTCCAGCTTCGAGCGCAGCCACAGGTCGAGGAAGGCCGTCGCCTTGTCGTGCCCGGACGCGGCGACCAGGTCGGCCAGCGCGGCGGCGCCCGCCGCGTACTGGTCGGGGTCGCAGTCGCCGAGCCGGGCCCGGACGTAGGCCTGCGCGAAGCGGGCGTCGGCCAGCGTCCGGCCGCGCGGCCCGGCGTTGACGGCCTGGGCGATCAGCCGGTCGGCCCGCTCCAGGTCGGCCCGGTCGGCGCTGTAGAGCAGCGCGCGGGACTCCTCCAGCGGGATCCGCCAGCGGCGCGGGACCATCACGAGGAAGTACGTGCCGCCGCCCACCAGGCACAGCAGCAGCAGCGCGATCAGAAGCACATCGAGGCCCATGGCCGCTCCTTTCGCGTTCCGGCCGTCATGACCCCTCCTCGCGGCGCTTGCGCAGCTCGTGCCGGAGGTTGTTGAGCCGGTGCCCGTACGCGCCGATCTCCGCGTCGCCCATCGACTGGTTGGCGCGCACCCGCCGCAGGCCGTCCCGTACCTTCTCGGCGACCGCCTCGGCCTCGTCGAGCCGGTCCAGCAGCATGAACGAACGGGCGTAGTCGATCATGAGGTCGAACCGCCACCACGCGAGCCGCCCCTTCTCCGTCAGCCACTCGTAGGCGGCCTGGTTGGCGTCCGTCGCCTTGCCCCGTTCGAGCAGGTAGACGGCGAGGTCATGGGCCTTGGCGCTCTTGCCGTCGGCGCCGTCGGGCGGCAGATGGTCGAAGGCCGTGCGGACGGTCGCGTCCATCCGCTCGGCGAAGGAGGGGTCGACGGCGTCCGACAGCCGCCCGGCCAGATCGCGGCGGAACCGGCTGACCAGGGCGAACTGGGTCATGTACGCCTCGCGGCGCCCCTGTTCCAGCCGCACCGCCCGCTCCAGCAGGTCCCATGCCTCGACCGGCTGCGGCGAGTGCAGGTCGCGGTAGGACAGCTCGGCGGCCTGCACCAGCAGCTCGTACGACGGATCGGTGAGCAGGATCGTGTGCGCCAGATGCAGCGCGCGCTCGGGGTTGCGCTCCTCCCGCAGGCGCTGGACGGCCGCCAGCGGGTCCATGCCCTCCCGGCAGTGGTCGAGCCGGTCGGCGATCTCGGCGGGGTCGGCCGCCAGCCGCTCGGCGTGCCCGGCGGCGAGGACCCCGCGGAGGTGGGCGAGGGTGTCGGTAACGGCGCCGACCTGGAGCATCCAGTGCGGCAGACGGCTCGGGCCGTCCTCGGCCCGTCCGGCGGCCGCCCAGTGCAGGAGCCGTTCCGGCTCGGCCGACGGCGGTTCGAGGAAGCAGCGCAGCGCGGTGACGACCAGGGCGTACACGTCGGCGGCCCGGTCGGGTTCGGCCGCGCCGCGCACGACCTCGGGGGCGAGATAGGGGATCCGCTCGGGCGCGCGGAGCAGCGTGCCGACGGCCGGGACGCCCCAGGCGGGCAGTTCCAGCAGGTACGGCCGGCCGTGTGAGAACGCGATGTCCGCGCCGGCCGGGATCATCCCCTCGACCCGTCCCCACCAGCCCGGCAGCGCCCGCAGCGCGGTGGCGACCGCGGCGAGGCGCTGCTCCAGGCTCGGCCCGGCCACGATCTGGGCGAGGGTGGCGTCCAGCTCCAGCTCGTAGGTGACGATGTCGTAGTAGCGGCCGTCCCGCTCCACGACGTCCCCCTCCCCGTTGTCGAGGACGGGGGCGACACCGGCCCACCTGGCGCGTTCCCGCAGGCGGTCGAGCTGGTTGCGCTGCTTGGCGACCAGCTCTCCGGTCGGGACGAGCCGGTAGCAGCGGCGGCGGTCGGCATGGTTCTGGATCTCGCCCCACATGCCGCTGCCCACGGCGACCGGCGCCGCGTCAGCGGACTTCGTCATACGCCGCCTCAAGGCGGTCGAAGAGCGCTTCGAGCTCGCTTTCCGGCGCCTTGGCGGCGACGGCCGAACCGAACGCGTCGTAGGCCGACCGCACCGCCGGGGCGACGGCGCCGCCGTCGAGGTACTCGGCGATCCGGCCGTAGGAGCGGCGGAGCGTGACCGGGACGGCGTCCACCGGCAGCACCGCCGGGCCCGGCGCGGCGACCGGGGCCGGGATGCCGAAGTCCGGCGCCGGGTCGCCGCCGCCGGGCCGGTGCTCGACCGGCGGCGGCGCGGTGACGCGGTCCTCGGCCGTGTACAGCGACACCAGCAGCTCGTGCCGCTCGGCCAGCTCGTCGTGGCGCCCGATCTCGGTGCTGCGCTCGAACTTCGCCTCGAACGTCCGGCCGGTGTTCAGATGCTGGACGGCCACCTCCAGCAGGCCGTTGCGGGTCATGGTGTACTCGACCTCGAACCGGTGGTAGCCCTCCGGCCGGGGCTCGATGTCGTCGAGGTTGACGGTGCCCACAAGAGCGTTCTCGTAGGTGTACTCGCCCTCGCCCTGGTACACGACGGCGGCGATCCGGGTGGCCATGTCGGGGTTGGTGTAGATCTTCTTGCGGCCGGCGGGGATCCGCGTGCCGCGCGGGATCAGGCCGTCGAACCGGTCGTTCTGCACGGCCAGGCCGAGGGTGTGCTCGGTGATCAGGCTGACCTGGAGGCTGTCCTCGTCCGGGTCGGGGTCGGTGGGCGGGCGCTCGCTCAGGTCGAAGGCGCCGGACGGGGTGAAGTCCTTCGCCACGAGGGCCGCGCCGCGGGCGACGAGGGTGTCGGGGTCGCCGTCGCTGCGGACGAAGCCGTCGCCCTCGTCGAAGTGGTCCAGCAGCATCCGCTTGACCAGCGGGACCCGGGTGGAGCCGCCGACCAGCAGGATGGCGTCGATCTGGGTGCGGTCCATCCCCTTGCTCTCGGCGGCGAAGCGCAGCGCCTCCTCGACCTGGACGAGCGAGCGGTCCAGGACGGGCTTGATCGTCGCCTCGAACTCCGGACGGGTCAGCTCCCGGGTGGAACCGTCCGGAAGGGTCAGGGTCGTGACGTCGGCGAAGGACAGGGCCCGTTTGGCCTTCTCCGCGGCCATCCTGAGCTTCAGCCGGTCCTCCGCCGACGGTTCGGGGGCGTCCTTCAGCAGCGCCTCCACCAGCGCCTCGTCGAAGTCGCCGCCGCCGAGCCGCTGGTCGCCGGCCGTGGCCAGGACGTCGATGGCGTCCTCGCGGGTCTCGATGATCGACACGTCGAAGGTGCCGCCGCCCAGGTCGTACACCAGGTAGACCTGCCGCTCCTCGTCGGCGCGGTCCACGCCGTAGGCGATGGCGGCCGCCGTTGGCTCGGGGATGAGCTGGCGGGGGTAGAGGCCGGCCAGCAGCACGGCCTCCTCGGTCGCCTTCTTCTGCTGCTCGGTGAAGTACGCGGGTACCGTCACGACGGCGTCGTGCACGGGCCCGCCGAGCCCGGTCTCGGCGATCCGCTTCATCTTCATGAGGACGAGGGCGCTGACCTCCTGCGGCCGCATCCACTCCCCGCCGACCCGGACCCGGACGGGGTCGTCCACCCGGTGCTCGGCCCCGGCGGCGAAGCGGGCGAGCGAGTCCGCGGTGAAGGTGGCGCCCATCTCACGCTTGATCTCGATGATCGTCTGGGCGTCGCCCTGGGTTCCGGCGATGGCGTCCTTGGCGTGGTGGCCGACCGTCGCGCGGCCGCTTTCGGGCTGGTAGCGCACCACCGAGGGGGTGGCGGCGCTCAGCTCCTCGTCGACGGTGGTGTCGGGGATGATCTCGGCGTAGGTCTCCTCGGGGTTGTAGGCGGCGACGGCCGAGTAGGTCGTGCCCAGGTCGATTCCGATGACGCGGTGGAGCGTGGATTCGTCCATGCGGCCTTTCTCCGGGTCATGCGTGGGGACGTCAGGTTCCGTCGAGCAGGGGGTCGGGGGTGTGGTCGGCGGTGAAGTCGGTCCGGGTCAGGTCGGACGGCCGGTACACCGGCTCGCCCCGCTCCTCCAGGAACGCCTCCAGCTCGCGGCGGAGCACGTATGACCGGACGGCGGCGCCGTCCAGCACCGGGTGCCAGGTGGGACGGAGTTTGAGCAGCTCCAGCGGCGGGTGCGCCGCGTCGTAGACCGCGCGGTCGGTGACGCTCTCCAGCCGGATCGCGTGCGCGGCCGCCAGCTCGGCCTCGGCGGCGCCCCGGCGGCGCAGCCGCCGGGCGAGCCTGCTGGACGCGGCGCGGATCTCGTCGGCGGTGGCCTCGGGCCCGAGCCCGAGGCGCGTGTAGTCGGTCGTGCCCGGAGGGGCGAGCGCCACCGGAAACAGTTTCACGCCGCCGCCCCCCTGGCCTGCCCGGGCCTCCGAATTCCGCTTTCCGCGCCAGTATGTCCAAGGATTGATGATCCTTTTGCGTGATGTGCATAACCGCACTGGTAAATACCGGACAAAGCTCGGATATCACGCAATGGCGAGCGTTTTCCTGGCACACGATCTAGAAAATTCTCGTTTGAGGCATGCCGAAAAGAGATATCCGGCACCGCCATTCCGTCCGAGCGTTAAAGATCCTTGAGAAGATCCTTTTAAGCGGCCGGATTATCCCATTCACCGTTCCACCGCGGGCGGCGTGGCCGGACTCGGACGGGCTCGGGATGGATCGGGCGCACCCGGGCCGGATCGGACGGTTCCGGACCTGAACGCATCCCCGCCATCACCGTCCGCAGCGGCGCTGTTCCAAGTGCCCAAACATTCATGGCCAAGACTGGCACTCAGCGCATAGCGAAAGCGGGCGTCCTCGCGGCAGAATTAACTTGACGTCGAGATACACGACACCGAGAGACATGAGGTGGTTTTCGTGATCGTTGGAGTGCTCAAGGAGGATCCGCCCGACGAACGGAGGGTGGCGGCCACACCGGACACCGTCACCCGGCTGCAGAAGCTCGGGTACGAGGTGGTCGTCGAGCCCGGCGCCGGAGCCGGCTCCGGCTTCCCCGACGACCGATACGAGGCCGCGGGCGCCGCCATCGGCGACGCGGGCGCCGCGGACGTCGTCCTGGGCGTCAACCCGCCCTCCCCCGGGCAACTGGACGCGTTGCGACCGGGCGCCACGCTGATCGCCCTGCTGAGCCCGCGGCTCAAGCCCGAACTGGTCGACGACCTCGCCAAGCGCCCCATCACCGCGTTGTCCCTGGACGCGGTGCCACGGATCTCCAGGGCGCAGTCGTTCGACGTGCTTTCCTCGATGGCCAACATCGCCGGGTACCGGGCCGTGATCGAGGCCGCGCACGAGTTCGGCCGGTTCTTCACCGGCCAGGTGACCGCGGCGGGCAAGGTGCCACCGGCGAAGGTGCTGGTCGCGGGGGCCGGGGTCGCCGGGCTCGCGGCGATCGGCGCGGCCAGCAGCCTCGGCGCGATCGTCCGGGCCACCGACCCGCGGCCGGAGGTCGCCGACCAGGTGCGCTCGCTCGGCGGCGACTACCTCGCCGTCGCCGACCCCGAGCCGGACGATTCCCCGGGCACCGGCTACGCCAAGGAGATGTCGGACGACTACAACGTCCGCGCCGCCGCGCTCTACGCCGACCAGTGCCGGGACGTCGACATCGTCGTCACCACCGCGCTCATCCCCGGCAAGCCCGCGCCGAAGCTGATCACCGCCGAGATGGTGGCGACGATGCGGCCCGGCTCGGTGATCGTCGACATGGCCGCGGCGAACGGCGGCAACGTCGAGGGCACGGTCCCCGGCGAGCGGGTCGTCACGGCGAACGGCGTGACCATCCTCGGCTACACCGACCTGGCCGGGCGGCTGCCCGCGCAGGCGTCCCAGCTGTACGGCACCAACCTGGTCAACCTGATCCAGCTGATGACCCCGCGACGGGACGGCGAACTCGTCCTGGACTTCGACGACGTCGTGCAGCGCTCGATGGCCGTCGTCCGCGAGGGCGAGCTCACCTGGCCGCCGCCCCCGGTGCCCGTGTCGGCGGCGCCGGCGGCCGTCCAGCCCGCGCGGCAGGAGGCCGAGGCGGACGACCCGCCCCGCAAGGCGAGCCCGGCGCTGCGCCAGGCCGGCGTCGCCGTCGCGGCCGCCGCGATGTTCGGCCTGATCGCGATCTCGCCGGCGGCACTGCAGGTGCACCTGACCGTGTTCGCGCTGGCCATCGTGATCGGCTACTACGTCATCGGGAAGGTGCACCACGCGCTGCACACCCCGCTGATGTCGGTGACCAACGCGATCTCCGGGATCATCGTCGTCGGGGCGCTGCTGCAGATCGGCACCGGGAACACGGCGATCAGCGTGCTCTCACTCGCGGCGATCCTGGTCGCGAGCATCAACGTCTTCGGCGGATTCGCGGTCACGCGCCGCATGCTCGCCATGTTCATCAGGAGCTAGCCGATGACGATCGCGACCACGGCGACCGCGGCGTACATCGTCGCGGCACTGTTCTTCATCCGCGCGCTGGCCGGGCTCTCCCGGCACGAATCCGCCCGTCTGGGCAACACCTACGGAATGCTCGGCATGGCCGTGGCGCTCGTCGCCACCGTCGCCCTCACCATCGACGACGGCATCGGCGTGCCCGCGTTCGGGCTCCTCGTGGCCGCGGTCGCGGCCGGGGCGCTGATCGGCCTGAACCGGGCCAGGGCGGTCGAGATGACCGCGATGCCCGAGCTCATCGCGCTGCTGCACAGCTTCGTCGGGCTGGCCGCCGTCCTGGTCGGCTGGAGCGGCTACCTGCACGTCGAGCGCCATCCCGACGGCAAGGAGGCGGCCGCGCTGGCCCGCGAGGACATGCTCGGCATCCACAGCGCCGAGGTCTTCATCGGCGTCTTCATCGGCGCCGTCACCCTCACCGGCTCGGTCGTGGCCTTCGGCAAGCTGTCGGGCAGGCTGAAGTCCGCGCCGCTGATGCTGCCGGGCAAGAACCTGCTCAACGTCGCGGCGCTCGCCGCCTTCGCCGGGCTCACCGTCGCGTTCGTCGTCGAGCCCGGGCTGTGGTCGCTCATCGCGGTCACCGCGGTGGCGCTGCTGCTCGGCTGGCACCTGGTCGCCTCCATCGGCGGCGGCGACATGCCGGTGGTGGTCTCCATGCTGAACAGCTACTCCGGCTGGGCGGCGGCCGCGTCCGGGTTCCTGCTCGGCAACGACCTCCTGATCATCGTCGGCGCGCTGGTGGGCTCCTCGGGCGCCTACCTGTCGGCGATCATGTGCAAGGCGATGAACCGCTCGTTCCTCTCGGTCATCGCCGGCGGCTTCGGCCTGGAGGCGCCCGCCGCGTCCGGCGGCGATGAGGGCCGGCACAAGGAGATCACCGCCGAGGAGACCGCGGAGGCGCTCGCCGGGGCCTCCTCGGTGATCATCACTCCCGGCTACGGCATGGCCGTCGCCCAGGCACAGGCCCCGGTCGCCGCGCTGACCGAGTGGCTGCGCGGCCGCGGCGTCCAGGTCAGGTTCGGCATCCATCCGGTCGCCGGACGCCTTCCCGGCCATATGAACGTGCTGCTCGCCGAGGCCAAGGTGCCCTACGACCTGGTGCTGGAGATGGACGAGATCAACGACGACTTCGGCACCGCCGACGTCGTCCTGGTCATCGGCGCCAACGACATCGTCAACCCCGCCGCCGAGGAGGACCCCGCGAGCCCCATCGCGGGCATGCCCGTCCTGGAGGTCTGGAACGCCCAGCGGGTCGTCGTGTTCAAGCGCTCGATGGCCACCGGGTACGCCGGCGTCCAGAACCCGCTCTTCTTCCGCGACAACACCCACATGCTCTTCGGCGACGCCAAGGAACGAGTCGACGACATCCTCGGGGCCCTCAAACACCTCGCGCCCGTGGCCGGCCGGTCCAAGGCCGCGTCGCGAACCTGAATCACGACCGGGACGCGGCGGGAGTCCGGCGCTTCCAGTCGCCGTACAGCTCGACGTAGGCCCGGCCGGTGGTCCGCCTGCCGGCGTACGTCCCGGTCACCGCGCAGTCCGCTTCGTAGAGGCCGCGTGGCTGACCGGGATAGGGGACGTCGAGCTCCTGCTCGGTGACCAGTGAGCGGATGTCGAGCCGGGTGTTCCGGCCGGGGATCTCGACGCGCCAGCGCGTGGGATAGGTCTGCCCTGTCACCGGGCTGGTCCAGAAGTCGCGGGCGTGTTCGGCGAGGGGAACGATCGAGGCGACCGTGTGGTGGCCGTCGGGATCGACGATGGTGGCGTATTCCTGGTCTTCGCCGTTCTGCACCAGGCTCCATACGTTGAGACGGTCGCCGTTGTCGAGCTGGACGGCCATCCACGTCCAGCGCTGGATGTTCTCCCAGTGCCAGGTGCCCCACTGCCGGTCGAGCCAGGACGTCCCGCGAACCTGGTGCGCGTGGCCGCCGATGGTGAGGACGCCGCGTGTGACCAGCGACGGTAGTGAGTAGTAGTAGCTGTGACCGTCGGCGAACGGGATGAGGCCGGTACCGCCGGGGTACAGCACCGGGCCGGTGTGGCGCAGCGTCAGCTCGATGCGCGCGTCGCGCAGGCGCGCGGTGAGCCGCATGGCCCCCATGGGGCCGACCAGGGTGGCGTCGGGTGTGCGGAGGTCGAGTTCGTCGGTCGAGAACGTCACCCGGCCGGGTTCGTACCGTTGGACGAACCCGCGGTGCGTACCGGCGGTCTCGTCGGTGATCGCCGCGTGGACCTCCGGCCCGGCGCTGGAGCGGTTGATCGTGACCTCGTAGCCGAACCATCGGCGTCCGGTGTTGACGTGGCCGACGACGTACCACCATTCGTAGGCGGCGCTCGTGATGGACGCCTGGTCGGCCGGCAGGTGCGCGTAGCGGGGGAAGGTCTGCTCCGCCTCACCGCGCCGTCCCGTGGGCTGATCTGGTGAAAGGCCGGCCATCGCGGCTCTTTCGGGGCCGAGGGGCGCGAGGATCGGGACCGCGGTGGCGGCCAGCCCGAGCCCGAGGACGTTTCGTCTGCTGGTCATGAGGTCTGCCTTTCGGACGGTGTGGATGGCTGGGGCCGGTGGGTGCGGGTGGAGGCGATCGCGGCGACGGTGAGGACACCGACGACGGTCCAGATCGCGGCGGGCATCGCGTCGGTGTAGGCGTCCTGGTCGAACCGGCCGGTCGCCGGGGCCTCGCTGACGCCCGCCTGGAGGACGGCGCCGACGACGACGGCGCCGAGCAGCGTCCCGACCTGGCGCAGGGTGCTGATCACGCCGGACGCGGCACCGGCCAGCGCGGGCGGGACGTCGCGCATGGCGAGCGCGTTCGCGGGCGCGAACACGATGCCCGCGCCGACCCCGCAGACGATCATTCCCGGCAGCAGCAGGAGGACGTCGGTGTCCCGGCCGGACGCGGCGAGCAGCAGGAGGAAACCGGTGGCGAACAGCGCGAGGCCGGGTGGGAAGACGAGCCGCGGATCGACGCGGTCGGCGAGGCGTCCCATGACCGGCGAGATGAGCAGCGTCGCCACGGCCGGTGGGGCGAGTACCAGCCCGGCCTCGGCCGGCGTCAGGCCCCGTACCGATTGCAGGTAGAGCGTGTAAACGAGCAGCAGCGCTACCGTCGCGAACAGGGCGGCCATCAGGACCGCGTTCATCAGTGTGAAGTTCTGACGGCCGAACAGCTCGAACGGCAGCAGGGGCGCGCCGTCCTGCCTCGTGCGCTGGTGCAGCAGGAACCCGGCCAGCAGGACGAGTCCCGCGCCGCCGAGGACGACGATGGACGCCTGCCAGTCGTAACGCTGTCCTTCGAGCAGGGCGAACACGGTCAGGAACAGTCCGCCCGCCGACAGCAGGATGCCGGCGAGGTCGAGACCGGCCGCGCGGACCCGGCGCGAAGCCCGCTCGGGGATCAGGGCGTAGCCGCCCGCCAGCGCGACCAGCCCGAGGGGAAGGTTGACGAGGAAGATCGACCGCCAGGTGAGCGTGTCGACCAGAAGCCCGCCGGCGGTCGGGCCCGCGACGGTCGCCAGCCCGGCGACGCCGCTCCACACGCCGAACGCGAACCCTCGCCTTTCGAGCGGGAACGTCGTCGTGATGAGCGTCAGCGTCTGGGGCATCAGCATGGCGGCACCGGCGCCCTGGAGCCCGCGTGCCGCGATGAGCTGCGTGGGGTCTTGCGCCAGGCCGCACAGCGCGGACGCGACCGTGAACGTGGCCAAGCCGGCGAGGAACATCGTCCGCGGGGTGTACCGGTCGCCGAGACGGCCGAATGTCAGCAGAAGCACCGCGAAGACCAACGTGTAGCTGTTGACCACCCACAGCGCCTGCGTCAGGGACGCGTCCAGCCGGTCCTGGATGTCGGGGAGCGCGATGTTGACGATGGTGGTGTCCAGCATCGTCATGAAGAACGCCACGCACACCGTTGCCAGCACAGGCCCCGACCGGTCGTGTGCCGCACGGGACGCGCCCGCGGCGGCCCGCGAAGGCTCCCGCGCCGGCGACCCCGCGGTCATGACGCCGTCTGCTCGGGCTTACGCGGGATCATGCCGCGGCCGGTTCAGCGGTACGGAACTGGTCGGTCGAGGGCGCACGCATACGGATCAGGACGACGCCGTACCACGCGAACCAGGCGACCCAGAGCAGCCATCCGGCCAGGCCGAGGAGATCGATCGGTCCGGGGTCGTCGAAGAACAGCGACAGCAGGACGGCGGAGGCGAACTGAAGCCCGGCGGCCGTGAACCCCACGAGCGCGTGTGATCGGCGGATCAGGCCGGTGCGGACACCCGCGGCCGAGAGGCCGATCATTGCGGTGGCGAGGAAGGTGCCGTTCAGCGCGAAGTACGCCTCGTTCAACGACCACAGGCCCTGCGTCGCGGACTCGTCCCGCGCGGTGCCGGTCAGCGCGAGACGCGTTGCGATGACACCGGCGAAGGTCGTGTTCTGCAGGAGGATGCCGGCGAAGCCGACGAGCGACCACGCCTCGCCGCGGCGCCGCTCGATCGGCCACAGCGCCACGGTCGCCGCGGCGCCGAACAGGGTCGCCAGCAGCCACGCGACCGGGGTCAGCGCGCTGGTCGCCTCGATGACCGCGCTGTGTTCGCCGAAGTATTCGCCGACCTCGTCGATGGGCGCGCCGATGAGGGGAATTCCGGACGGTGCGAGGACGAGGTTGCAGCCGAGGAGCAGGGCGGCGAAACCGATCGCGGCCCAGCCACCGATACGGGAGAAGGTCATGACGCGTGTTCCTTGGTAGTGGTGATTCTTGTGGGTTCGGGCCGTGACTCCAGGTTCAGCTTCGGCAGCCGGCGTTCCACGGCTGCGGGCATCCACCAGGCCCAGCGGCCCATGAGCTGCATCGCGGCGGGGACCACCAGGCAGCGGATGATGACGGCGTCGACGAAGATCGCGATGGCCATCCCGAACCCGACCTGCTGCAGGAGCCGCTGCGGGCTGAGCATGAACGCGCCGAAGATCAGGATCATGATCAGTCCGGCGGCCGTGATGACGGCACCGGTGTGCGCGAGGCCCTCCCGCACCGCCGTCTCGTCGCTGCCGGTGCGCTCGCGTTCCTCGTGGATCCGGGAGACGAGGAACACCTCGTAGTCCATCGAGAGCCCGAACACGATCGCGAACACCAGGATCGGGATGTACGCCTCGATCGGCGCCGGCTCGATGCCGAACAGTCCCTCCTGGAACACCAGGGTCATCGCGCCGAGCGCGGCGCCGATGCTGATGAGGTTCAGCACGGCCGCCTTGATCGGGATCAGCACCGATCGGAACATGGCCATCAGGATCAGCAGCGACAGCCCGACGACGACCGCGATGAAGTACGGCATCCGTTCCGCGACCTTGTCGGCGTAGTCCTGCGTGGCCGCGGTCGCCCCGCCGACGAAGAAGTCCGCGCCGGTCTGGTCCGACAGCTCGGGCAGTACGTCCTCGCGCAGGGCGGTGACGAGTTCGGCGGTGCCCTCGTCCTGCGGCGCCGTGTCGGGGACGGCCAGGATGGTGGCGATCCGACCGTCCGCGCTGACCGTCGGCGGGGTCGTGGCCGCGACGTCCTCGGTTTGGGCGAGGGCCTGTGCCGCCGCCCGCGCCGGCTGCCCGGCTCCGCGGTCGCCGCCGTCGACCGTGATGAGAAGCGGGCCGTTCACCCCGGGGCCGAAGCCCTCGGCGAGGAGATCGTAGGCTTGGCGGCTCGTCGTGTCGGGTGGATCGTTCCCGGCGTCGGCGAAGCCGAGCCGCATGTCCAGCGCCGGGACCGCGAGGCCGCCGAGAACGAAGACGGCCAGCAGGATCGCCGGGACGGGACGCCGCTGGACGGCGGTGGCGAGCCGGCGCCACGCCGCCCCCTCGGACCGGTCCGGGTTCTTCGCGGCCCGTTTGGCCGCACGGGCGGTGAACTGGCGGGCGAAGCGCTTGCCGAACAGGGCGAGCAGCGCGGGCAGCAGCGTCAGCGACGCGATCATGGTCGCGAGCACCGTGAGCGCGAGCGCCAGGGCCGATCCCTGCACCGAGCCCAGCCCGAGGGTCACCAGGCCCAGCAGCGCGACGATCACCGTCGTCCCGGCGAAGAAGACCGTCCGCCCGGCGGAGTCGATCGCCGTCGTCGCGGCCGCTGCCGGCGCACTGCCCCTGAGAAGCTCGCCGCGATAGCGCGCGAAGATCAGCAAGGCGTAGTCGATGCCGACCCCCAGCCCCACGAGCACCATGAGGTACTGGGTGTAGGACGAGATCGTGAACATGTGCGACGCCAGGATGATCACGCCGACGGTGGAGCCGACCGCGAACAGCGCGGTGATGATCGGCAGGCTCGCCGCGATGAGCGTGCCGAACATCAGCACCAGGATCACCAGCGCGGCGAGGATCCCGACCGTCTCGGCCGTGCCGGTCTCCCCCTCGGCCAGCAGCCGGGCGGCCTCGCCGCCCACCTCGACCTCCAGGCCACCCGCCTCGGCCGACTTCGCGGTGTCGACGATGCGCTGGACCTCGTCGAGCGACATGTTGTCGGACGCGATGTCGAGCACGGCCGTCGCGTAGCCGACGGTGCCGTCCTTGGAGACCGTGGACGGGCCCGCGTACGGGCTGCTCACACGAGTGATGTGCGGCATTCCCTCGACGCCGGCGAGCGCCGACTCGACCTTCTTCCGGACGGCGGGCTCGCCGAGTCCGCCGTCGGCGTGGAAGACGATCTGCAGCGTGTCCCCGGCGCGTCCGAACCCGTGCTCGGCCATCAGGTCGGCCGCGTGCTGCGATTCCGTGCCCGGCAGCGACACGTCGTCGCGGTAGTCGTCGCCGGCCATCGACGCGGCCACCCAGATGCCGACCAGGACGGCGACCCACACGCCGAGCGCGGCGAGGCTGTGGCGCTGGGCGAACCGCGCGATCCGAACGAACACGCCGGACCGCGTCGAATCACGCGTCGCGCTATCGGCGCCCATGGACCCGCTCCGGAGACCGAGGGCTCGCCGCGACCGTCCGGCACGGCGTCACGACCGTCACCCGGCGGGCGACACGGATGGAAAGGTGGTGTGTGCGGCAACAAGAGTCTGTCATGCACGCACTATATTCATTAGATGATGCGTAAAGTCAAATGGAGTACGGTCATGCCCGATGAGCCCCAGAAGCGCCGCTACGACTCCCTGCGGCGCGAGGCGCAGGCGCTGGAGACCCGCGCCGAGATCGCGCGAGCGGCGCGCAGGCTCTTCGTCGCGCAAGGCTGGGCGGCCACCACGGTCCGCGACGTCGCCCGCGAGGCCGGCGTCTCCGCGCCGACGGTCTACGCCACCTACAAGAACAAGACCGGCCTGACCCGCGCGCTCGCCGACGCCGCCGGCCTCTCCGCCGACCCCACGCAGATGCTTGAGGAACTCGAAGACCCGGCCGCCGACCCCGCCGACCAGCTCGGCGCCATGGCGTCCTTCGACCGCCGCCTCTACGAACGCGCCGGCGACATCATCGCTCTGATCCGCGACGCCGGCCGCAGCGAACCCGAGCTCGCCGCCATCTACACCAACGGACGCGGCCTCGCGGACCGGAACAGGCGGCAGGTGTTCGAGTCCTGGCCGCCGGGATCACTGCGCGACGGCCTGGACCTGAACACCGCGATCGACATCTACGCCGCCATCTGCAACATCGACGCCTACTCCACCCTCATCAACGAACGCCAATGGACGCCCGACCAGATCGAACAGTGGTGGCGAGGCGCACTCCCGCGCGAACTGCTCAACCCCGGCCGCCTGCGACCCCGTACGCGCTGACACCGACGGGCACCCGGCCGTCCACCGCCCGGATGACCGGCTCGGCACCCGCCGGCCCCGAACCGCCGTACAGCTCGATCAGGTGCAGGTCGCCCGCCATATTTCCGGCCACCTCGCCGGCGGCGGACTCGTCGGGCACCGCCACGAACGTCGTCGTACCGCCCTCGGCCTTCTCGTGGACCGTCACGTCGCTCGACGGGTCGGCGCCTTCGTGGACGATGATGAACGCCTCCGACAGCACCTCCTCCTCGCCGGCCTCGAAACGCGCCTTGTACGAGGCCACGGCGGCGAGCGACTCGAACCCGTAGTAGATGGCCCCCACCGGCACCTTCTCACCGGCCGCCCGGCCTGCCGCGGAATGCCACACCGCGCCGAACCCGCCGCAGATCTCGATCCGGGTCACCCCTTCGCCGGCCAGCCGGGACACCAGCTCGACCATCTGCTCGGGCCGGTCGACGGCCCGCACGCGGGTGCGCCCACCGCCGTTCCGGATCGTCATGACGTCGCTCTCCGGGTCGGCGCCGCTCTCCTCATAAATGATCACTCTGTCCTCGTTCATGCCCCACACGCTGCCACCTCGACCAAACTTGAGGTCAAGACCAGGCGGCGCCAGGACGGCCCCCAGAACGCTTCGGGACGCTCCCGGGCAAGCGGTCAGGAATCGAGAAGCACCGCCCGTGGCCTGTGCGTAGCGTGATTTTCGGCGAGGCGGACGGGTAGCCAACGGCGAACACATCCGAGGTGGCACCGGGCCCCGCCCGGCCCGGCTGTCACGCCTGCCAGTCACGTGGCGCATTCACTTCGAACACAAGGAGACAGACCATGAAAGCGAACGTCAGCGCGATCCTTCTCGGTGTCCAGGACATGGAGCGGGCCAAGGAGTTCTACACCGAGGGCCTCGGCTGGAAGATCAAGAACGACTTCGGCATCTCGGTCTTCTTCGAATCGGACGGCGCCACCCCGGTCGGCTTCTACGGCCGCGAGGGCCTGGCCGACCAGGTCGGCACCAGCCCCGAGGGCAGCGGCTTCAGCGGGCTGGTGCTCACCTACGTCGTCCGCAGCGAGGCACGCGTCGACGAGATCATCGAAGAGGCCGAGAAGGCCGGCGCGACGATCCTCAAGCCCGGCGGCCCGCTGCCGTGGGGCGGCTACGGCGGCTCCTTCGCGGACCCGGACGGATACATCTGGAGCCTCGGCTACAGCGAGCAGGCGGCCGACCAGCCGTACGCGGAGTAACCACCGGCCAGAAGGCCCTGCCGGAGAGTCCCCGGCAGGGCCTTGAGCCCGCGGGCGATCAGTTGCTCCACACGAGTTCCCGGTCGTCGTAACCGCCGAGTTCGTCCTCGAACAAGGCGCTGGTGATCGTGCTGCCGGTCCGCGCGGCCTGCAAAGTGCAGGTCTCGAACTTGGCGCCCACCGTGGAGAACTCGCCGTCGGCGTCGCCGGACTCACAGTCGGGAAGCGAGCCCGACAGGACGACACCGGTCGAACTGCCGTCCGACAATTGGGCGCTCAGGCGGGGAGCCCCGACATTTGACAGATCCGTGCCGCCGACGTTCTCGACCGTGAAGCGGATGTAGTACGGCACCAGGCTCGCCGCCTTGGCACCGAACCGGGACCTGAACGCCGCCACGTCTCCCGGCTCGATCGCGGTGACGGTGATGCCGATCGTGCCCCGCGTGGACCCGTACTCCCACGGCACGACGGCCCGCTGCCCGACCTTCAGCTTGGTTCCGGGCGCTGTGACCTGGGCGTTTCCCGCCGCGGGCGGAGCGCTCGCCGCGGCGGACGGGGCGGACGGGGCGCTGGAGCCGGTCGCCTCCGAGGCGCCCGATCGGGCCGGGGGTTCGCCGGACTCGTTGTCGTCATCGGAAAAGGGAAAGCATCCGGTCAGAAGGCCGGCGGCGACCGCGGCCAGCATACTCGAACGCAGGAGCGGCTTACTGTTGATGACATTTCTCCTCTGCATGATTCCTCCCAAAGGTGGGGAGCGCGCACTGGTGGCCGGGACTGTACCGACCTGAATTTCAGGACACAATGACGCCTCCCTGTGATCCTTTCCTCATGGACAACCCGCGCCTACTCGGGACCATCTTCATCGAGTAGCCGTGAGAGCTATTTATGAAAGCCGACGAGATTTGGCCCACGAAGTGCACAAAAGGACGGGGGCGCGATGGTCAGGCTGGAAGTCCGATGGCGATAAAGGTGTCCACGCCCAGGAGGACGTACAGGGCTTCGCGTCCGGGCACCAGGGCGGTGGGGCGGCGGCGTTGGCCGCTCAGGTCGAGTCGCTGGATGGCCCGGCCGGTCGAAGGGTCGTATGAGGTGACGTCCGTCCTGCTGGGGACGTGCAGGGCCCCGGCGGCCAGGACGGGCTCGCCCGCCGAGGGATCGGTCCCCCGCTCCCAGCGGACCCGGCCGTCCTCGGCCCCGATCGCCTGTACCGTGTCCGCGCTGCGGACGAAGGCCAGACCGTCCCCGACGAGCGGTGTCGAAGGGCCGCGGGCGACCCCGATGGCCGTCGACGACGGACGTGACACGGCGGCCCACCGCTGGCGGCCGCTCCACCTGTCGAACGCGCGCAGCAGACCGTCCCCCGTGGCCAGAAACAGGGTGTTCCCGCTTACCGCTGGGAAACCCAACGTCAAGTAGACGTCGGGCGCGATGACGTCGGGGTTGAGCTGCCGCGGTTGGATCCGCCATCGAGTCGCGCCAGTACGGGCGTCCAGGGCCTGAACGAGGCGGCCTTCGTAGGAGATGTACACGGTGCCGTCCACGACGCAGAAGGTGGCGTCGGTGTGGCGCGGCGCGACTGGCTTCCACTGGACCACATCGTCGTCGTCATGGGCGGAGATCCAGTGCACGGCCCCGGTCGCGGCGTCCAGGGCGTGCACATGCTCCCACCGTCCTGGTGCTGAGGCGCTGATGACGTAGAGCACGTTCCCGGCCACGACGAGGGGCCCCACAGGCCAGCCTTCGATCCGGCGCTGCCAGACCACGCGGCCGGTGCGGGGCTCGTGCGCGTGAACGGTGCCGCTCTCATGCGGAGCCGGAGTGACGCCGGCGACGTCGTACACCAGGGAGTCGCCTGGGGTCACGGCAGGGGCCATCCCTCCGAACCGGCGTCGCCAGGACCCTCGCACAAGGCCGGTATCAGGATCGATGAGGTGCAGTTCTTCGCGGCTGCGAACCCACACGCTCCCAAGGGCGGCGGTCACCTGGACATGCTTGCGCTTGAAAGGTGCGAGGGGACGACGCCATTCGTAGCTTCCCGTCCTGTCCAGACGGCACAGGTCCAAGCGCGCCGCCCCGGAGCGCGTGACGATGGTCCGGTCGAGGAACAGCAGGCCGCGCGCCAGTTCGGGCCCGGCCTCGGAGCCGCTCACCATGGTCGCGCGGGCCGTCCACAGGACGGTCGCCACCGCGGGCGTCGTGCGCGCCAGCGGGCGAACCGCCGCCGCGCCCGCCACAGCCGCGGCACCCACGCCGGTGGCCCGCAGCAGTGCGCGACGACGCGCGGGCGCTCCGGTTGCCGGACGGGGCCGGGTCGGCCCGGGAACCGACGTGGCCCGGTCAGCGACGTCGCGGGCCACCGGCGATGGCAGCCAGTCCACGCCCGCCGCCCCCGGAGGCAGCGCGGCGACCAGCTGTTCCGTGCTCGGCCGCCGCGCCGGATCCTCGTCGAGGCACGCGGTGATCACCCTCGCCAGGCCCTCGTCGCCGATCCGGTCGAGCGAGTCGGGCGGCGTCGACGGTGCCGCGCCCAGCGGTGGCGCGCCCGTGCGGCAGAACACGAGCACGCCACCGAGGGCGTAGACGTCGGCGGGGAAGGTGACCGGGCCGCCGGTCGAGTACTCCGGCGCCATGTACGCGGGCGTCCCGGCGTAGGGCACGGTGCTCCGGCCGGCTGCGCCCGGGGCCCGGCCGGCGGTACCGAGCGCCTGATCGGCGGCGATGCCGAAGTCCACCACGCGCGGTCCGTCGGCGGTCAGCAGGATGTTGCCGGGTTTGAGGTCCCGGTGGACGACGCCCGCCCGGTGGATCGAATCCAGGGCCTCGGCGAGCGCCGCTCCGAGCCTTCGGGTGGCGTCGACGCTCAGCGGGCCGTGCCGTGTCACGGCCTCCTCCAGCGACAGACCAGGAAGGTAGGCGACGGCCAGCCATGGCCGGGGCGTGTCACCGGCGTCCAGCAAAGGGGCCGTGTGCGGGCCGCTCACCCTGCGTATCGCCGCGACCTCCCGCGCGAAGCCCGCACGGAAGGAAGGGTCCCCGGCGAGGTCGGGATGGATGAGCTTCAACGCCACCAGCGCGCCGTCGCCCGCGCGGGCGAGGAACACCTGCCCCATCCCGCCCGCCCCGAGACGGCCGAAGCACGTGTAGCCGCCGACCTGCTCCGGATCGCCGGGCCGTAGCGGCTCCATCGTCAGCCCGCCAGGGAGAGGGCGAGGACCTGGTCCCTGGCGAGCACGAAGAGCCGTACGCCGTCGGTGGCCAGCTCGATGCTCCTCTCATGCAGGTTCAGGGCCTCCAGGTCCAGCCGGAGGCGGACGGTTCCGTCGGACGGGTCGTAGCCGACGACCGATTTCCCGTCGGGCACGAACAGGGAACCCCGGACCATGACCGGACCGCCGTGGGAGTTGTAGGCGGGCCGGCTCCAGCGCCGGCGGCCGTCGGCCGCGTCGAGAACGTGGATCGTGGTCTCGTCGCTGGTGACGGAGGTGCCGACGGCCGTGACGTACACCAGCCCGTTCGCGATGATCGGGCGGGGACTCGAAGGGACGTCTCTCCTGGCGGAGGGCCCCTCACCCAGGGTGAACTCCCAGCGCCGCCGACCGTCGCGCAGGTCGAACGCGCGCAGGACACCGTCGGCGCCGCACAGGTAGACGGTGTCCCCGGCGGGCACTGGAACGTCCGCGCCGACCGGGGGACGGCGGGCATCACGGTCCGGGCCGCCACGGTCCGGACCGCCACCGCGTTCCGCGCCGGTGTTCGCGCGCGCGTTGAAACGGGAGCGCCAGCGGATGGTTCCGGTGGCGGCGTCCTGGGCGACGAGGTCGCGCCCGTTCAGTGACACGAAGACGGTGCCCCGGGCGTAGGCCAACGTCATCTTGGAAGCCCATTCGTCCTCGGACAGCCGCCGCCACCAGCGCTGCCGTCCGGTGGCGGCGTCCATGGCATAGGAGATCAGCAGATCTTCGCCTAGCAGGGCGCGCGGGTCAGGCGCGCTCGCGGCGCCGACCAGCAGTCCCGCCGCGTGGATCGAGGACGACTGCGCCCACACCGCCGGCTTGACCTCCGTCGTCCAGCGCAGCCGCCCGCTGCCGATCTCGTACGCGTGCGTGGTGTACGCCGGGTTCCGCTCGGCCTCGGGCCGGTTCGCACCGCTGTCGAGGACGAGGCCCGCGCCCGTGAGCACCGTGGAGAAGCTCTCGTTCGTCTTCCTGTCGCGATTCCAGATCGTATGCCCGGTACGCGGATCGAGCGCCAGCAGCGTCTCCTCCGTTCGCACCAGCATGGTGGAACCGGCGACGAGCATCTTCTTGAGCTCCCCGAGCGACGGCCGGAGCGGCACGGACCACCGCCGGTTGCCCGTCACCGGGTCCAGGCAGGACAGGACCCTCGTCCGCTCTCGCGCGGTGAGCGGCTCCTCGACCAGCAGCAGCCCGCCCGCGGTGACCGGTCCGAAGAACTCGGCGTCCGTGAATTCCGCGTCCGCCGTCCACAGCGAGGGGTCGCCGGTGACGGGAGCCAGCGGCGGCTGCCGCGCACCGTCCAACGGCCAGGTGATCGCGCCTCCGGTGAACGCGGCTCCGGCCAGGGCCGCGATCGCCCGGCGCCGGTCCGGGCCGGTGCCTCCGGGGGCCACTCCGCCGGTCCTCACAGCGGGAACGCGCAGAGACGTGTGAGGTCTACGCATGCCAGGACACTGCCACGCCACAGCTGCGTTTGGACCTTGGTCTGGCGACCCAGCGGGTGGCTCCAGCGCGGCCTCCCGTCCACCGCCCCGATCGCGTAGAGACGATCTTGATCCGCCGCGGCGTACACGGTGCCCGCGGCCACCGACGGGGCGGCGCGCAGCGGCCCGTCGGTGTCGAACCGCCATCGCGGGCGCCCCGTCGCGGCGTCCAGGGCATGCAGGCGGCCGGCGGCATCACCGGCGAACACGAGCCCGGCGGCCACCGTCACGCCACAGCCGGCCCTGCCGCCGATGTCGCGGCTCCAGCGCACGGCCCCGGTGGCCTCGTCCAAGGCGTAGACGTGATGGCCGCCCGCGCTGTAGATCCGCCCGCGCCGGATGACCGGGGCCCTGTCGGCGTCATCGAATCGCCACCTCACCTCGCGGGACGCGATGTCGACGGCGATCAGGCCGTCGACGGCGGCGTAGACGCGGTCTCCGGCGGCGACCGTGTCGAGGTCGGGCTCGGCGCGGGAGCCGAGCGCGGCGTCCGGGCCGCCGCGCGTCAGTTCAAGGCTCCAGCGCGGGTGGCCCGTGACGCCGTCGAAGGCGGTCAGCCTTCCGAAGCTGTAGCACAGGTAGAACCGCTTGCCGATCACGGCTGGGACGCCGGTGACGGAGATACCGGACTCGTCCCAATCTGTGGCGGGTGAGCCGTCGACGACGTCCACCGCGTGCAGGCGGCCGTCGCTGAACACGACGGTCCCCGCGTCATGGAAGACGTCCGGCCCCAACACCGCGACACCCGAATGGACGGGCGATCCCCGGTTGAACGTCCACAGCAGGTCGCCCCGCGCGCAGTCGAGCGCCTGGAGTCCCCTGGTCGAACTGAGATAGACGACGTTCCCCGCGACGGTGGGCCGCAGGAACCAGTACTCGCCCTCATCGTCGGGACTGCGATGGGTCCACAGCGGCGATCGGCCGTCCGCGCCGGCCGGACTCCGCGTCCGGGGCCTGTCGCGCGCTGACGAAGCGAGGCTCAGCGCGAGGCCCGCGGCCAGGCCGAGGGCGAGCACGGCCCGGCGGCCCTGGGGGTCGATCGGCCATCCTCGGCCGCCGGGCCCGGCGTCGTCGGAGTGGGTGAGGCCCGGGGCCACCTCGCCGGACGGACGCGGGGCACCGGTGATCTCGGGCTCTCCCGCGATCTTCTCGGGCTCTCCCGCGATACGTCCGGCCAGTTCCGCCGCCGTGGGACGCCGCGCGGGGTCACGCGCCAGGCAAGTCGCGATGATCTCGACGAACTCCGGGTCGCCGTCCAGGGCGGAACGCAGGCCGTCGAGCCGGGGCTCCTCGAACTGTGTGCGGTACAGCAGCGCCTGCGCGGAACCGTCGCCGAAGGGGGACTCGCCCGTGGCCGCGTAGACCAGCAGGGCGCCGAACGCGAAGATGTCGCCCGGCCGTCCCGAGTCCCTATCGCGGATCCGCTCGGGCGGGAGGTAGCCCGGGGTGCCGAGCAGCGCGCCGGGAATGGTGATCGTGTCGGCGCGGTGGGGACGGGCGATACCGAAGTCCACGATCCGCGGCCCGTCGGGGGTGAGCACGAGATTCGACGGTTTGAGATCCCTGTGCTGCACCCCGGCCCGGTGGACGGCCTTCAGCGCCACGGCCAGGGCCGCCGCGAGAGCGCGCACCGACGGCCCCGGCAGCGGCCCGTGCAGCTTCACGGCCTGTTGCAGGTTGAGGCCCGGAAGGTAGGCGGTGGCCAGCCATGGCTCGGTCGCCTCCACGTCGTGATCCACCACCGGCGCCACGTACGCGGAGTCGACGCTGCGGACGGCGGCGATCTCCCGGGCGAAGCGCTCGCGGTGGTCGGGACGATGAGCGAAGCGCGCGTGGACGACCTTCACCGCGACCAGGTCCCCGGACGGGCCCCGCCCCAGGAAGACACGCCCCATGCTTCCCGCGCCCAGCCGTGCGACCAGTCGATAATCGGCGATTCGCACCGGATCGTCTGCGTGGAGGGGCTGCATCGCGGTTGTGACTAGGGCAGCAGGGAGAGATGTTCTTGCTGGACCAGGCCGAAGCGCAGCGCGGTGTCCACCACCGCCGTGCGTTTCCCGTCCTGCCTTTCTTCCTCGAAGGGTTGCTTCACTCGCAGTTTCTGCTCCGCGAGGTAGTCGATGTGGAAGTTGACCGCACGCTGGGTGAACTGGCGTCCCGGACGGGCGCTCAACCGTTCCGCGACCTGACGCGACGTCGGGACGGCCGTGAAGGACTCCCCGCGAAGACGCGGTTCGGAAAGGGCGACCAGGACAAGGAAGTAGGTCGATTCGACGTCCAGCGAGAAGGCCGACATGGTGGTGACACCGCCCAGTTCAAGCAATTCCGTGCCGGCCGATTCAACATACAGATGCTGTGGCGCGTAAACCTGGAAGGACGAGATCTCACCCTGGGTGGAGAGCACGACCCGGGAGAACTCGAAAGGGATCGGACAGGAGGCCCGGCGCGGCGGCACCCGCAGATACTCCCCGGCGCCCTCCGGGTTCTCGACCACATAAGCGCGGTTCTCACTCAGGTTGCTCAGCCGCCAGTGGTCCTCGACCGCGAGAATCTCTCCCGCGAGGCGCGGCACCGTTGGATTGTCCAAGCGCAGATCGACCTTGAGGTTGGGGGCGCCGCGTCCGAAATTCAGGTTCTCACCCGGCGCGAGTTCCTTGCGCACCGCGTCGCGCCGCGGGCCCGATGGCAAGTGAACCACAACGCCGGACATACCGTCACCTCGTGAAACTGCCGGCTCGTGAGGGGGGCGCCACAAGACTACCCAGCGACGGTATCGATATCGGAACAACCCCCGAAGAACGGCGGTGGCGGCAGGCGGGTTTCCGCGCACAGTCGAGTGTGAAGGGGCCTGGGCTATCGCGCCCGCCCCGCCCGCTCCGGCGGGACGTCCGGCGAGGTGTCCGCGACGGTCTCTGCGAGCTTCGCGAGCGCCCTCCGCTCGATGAGGCGCACACCTTCGCGGGACAGGCCGAGCCACTGGCCGATGGCGCGAAGCGTCTGCTCCGGCTCGCCGTCGAGCCCGAACCGGCGCGCCAGCACGTATCGCTCGCGATGGTCGAGTTTCGGCAGGTGCCGTCCGATGGCGCTCAGGTCGAGGTGGACGAGCACCCGGTCCTCGGTGGACGGCGAGGAGTCGGCCAGCCAGTCCGCGCACGCCGTGTCGTCGTCCGGGTGCTCGCCGAACGGCGAGTGCAGCGTCTCCAGGCGCGGCGGGGTCAGGACGCGGCGCACCTGGGCCTCGGTCACGCCGGCGCGCCTGGCGACCGTGGCGTGGTCGACGGGCGCGTCCGGTCCCGCGTCCTCAAGGCAGGCCCGCTCGGCGGCCAGAATGGCGGGGCGCCTCTCGAAGTCGCCGGGATTGAGATTGGGATGATCGGCGTCCCGGACCGCGCGCAGCACCTCTCGCTGAATCGGCTTGAAAGCCCAGTTGGCGAAGGATCCGCGCGCCGGGTCGTAGGAGGAGATCGCCCAGAGCAGCCCCACCTTGCCGGCGCTCTCGAAGTCCTCGGTGTGCTGGCTGGACGCGGAGGTGAACATCGCGACGTACTTGCGGACGAGCCCAAGGTTCGCCTCGAAGATCTCGTACGTGACGTCTTCGAGCTCGCGCTCGGCCCGGCCCAGGGCCGATTCCACGCTTTCGTCCCGACCGCCCTCATCGATCATCACGCGCAGCACGGCGAGCCGCGCCAGCCGCGACCGGCGCCGTGCGAATAGCTCACCATTGCGGGAGTGAAAGCCGGCGTTTTCGGGTTGCACGCCGCTGACTGTTTGCACGATGCGTCTCCCATCGCCACCGTGAGGGCTGTTTTACCTGGCTGGTATGCGCTGGTGAATGTCAGCGGCGACGCATTTGTGCCGCGGACATTTTCTTGCCGGAAAGCCGATAGGGAGAGAATGACATGCCGGCGTCCACCGCCACCTCCGGAAGATTCCAGGGTGCGCGCGGTTTTTGGCGTGAGATGCGCGGCCGCGGCGCCGCGTAGTGTTTCAACCCATCCGAAGCCGACAGTGCGGAAACGGGCACCCACGGCAACCCGGAGGGCCCTACTTGAGGCCGATGGGTTCGGTGCATCGCGGCCGTATCGAAAAACTGATACGCCCGGTGGCACGGTCAGGCCGCGTGGACGACCTCGCCATCGAGGACGGTGTAGCGCACCCGGGCGGTGGGGAGTTCCGCGGCGTCCAGGGTGAACAGGTCCCGGTCGAAGATCACCAGGTCGGCGGTCCCGCCCGGGGAGACGGCGCCGAGGTCGTGCTCGCGGCGGGCCATGTGGGCGCCCTCGTACGTCGCGCCGCGGACGGTCTCGGCGCGAGTGAGGCGCTGATCCGGGAACAGGCCGCCGGGCGGTGCGCCGTCGAGGGTCTGGCGGGTCTCCGCCGCGTGCAGGGTGCCGAGCGGATCGGGCGGGGCGACCGGGAAGTCGGTGCCGAGGGCCAGCCGGACTCCGGCGGACAGCAGGTCGCGGAAGGCGTAGGCGTTCCGGGCGCGTTCCGGGCCGAGGCGGTCGGTGAGGTATCCGATCGCCCGGTGCAGGTGGGCCGGCTGGACGGACGCGATCAGGCCCAGCCGGGCCAGGCGCGGGACGTCCGGCGGCGCGACGACGGTGGCGTGCTCGATGACGAAGCGGTGGTCGGCGTCGCGTCCGGCGAGGGCCGGTTCGAGGATGTCGAGGACGGTCCGGTTCGCCCGGTCGCCGATCGCGTGCACGCACAGCCCGCGGCCGTGCGCGAGGACCGCGTCCGCCGCCTCGCGCAAGCGCGCCTCGGACATCATCTGGAGCCCGGTGTTGCCCGGGTCGTCGTGGTACGGCTCGTCGAAGAGGGCGCCGCGGGCGCCGAGTCCGCCGTCGAAGACGACGCGCAGCCGTTGCAGGTCGAAGCGCGGGTCGCGAGGGCGCGTGAGCACGTCGCCGGCGAACTCGTGCAGGTCGCCCGCGGCGGGCGCGCGGACCATCCCGAAGATCCGCGGCAGGTGCTCGCGGCCGTCGAGCAGCGCGCGGACGTCGTCGATCCAGGCGAGGTCGTCGATGGCGTCGTGCAGGCCGGTGAGGCCGAGGCTCAGGCAGTGCGCGGCGGCGGCGCGCATCAGCCGCCGCCGGTCCGCCGGACCGTGCGGGGGGATCCGCGCGCGGACCAGGTCGGCCGCGGTCTCCAGCAGGACGCCGGTCGGCTGTCCCGCCGCGTCGCGCAGGATGCGCCCGCCGGGCGGGTCGGGGGTGCCGGGGCCGATCCCGGCGCGGCGCAGCGCCTCCGCGTTGACCAGGGCGCCGTGGTGGTCGAACCGGTTCAGCAGCACCGGCCGCCGGGGCACCGCCTGGGACAGCAGGTGGTTGTCCTGGGCGCCCGCCGGTGTCCAGCCGCGTCCGATGACCCAGGCGCCGGGGCCGGTGCGGGCGGCGTGGCGGGCGGTCGCGCGGACGACGGCGTCCGGGCCGGGCAGCCCCCGCAGGTCCAGGACGTCGAGCGCCTCCCCGAGGCTCAGCAGGTGGGCGTGCGCGTCGATGAATCCGGGCAGGACGCTCCCGCCGCCCGCGTCGAGCTCGGTCGCGCCGGGCCCGGCGGCGGCCCGGCAACCGGCGAGGTCGCCCACGGCGGCGATCCGTCCGGCGACCACCGCGATCGAGCCCGCCGGGGGGTGCGGGGGGTCGTCCTCCACAGAGAAACGGCCCGGCAGGGACGCGTTCACGACGAGGAGCGGCCCGGCCATCAGGGCGCGACCCGCCGCCGGATCTCGCCGTCCACCATGACGAGCCGGACCCGGTCCGCGAGTCCGTCCAGATCGGTGGCGTCGCCGTCGACAAGGACGAGGTCGGCGATCCGGCCCGGCTGGAGCCGGCCGAGATCGGTGAAGCCGAGCAGGTCGGCCGCCGATCCGGTCGTGGCGTGCAGGACCTGCTCGGGCGTCATGCCGCCGTCCCGCATGAGGGGCAGCTCCTCCAGGTTGGAGCCGAACGGGCCGACGCCCGTGTCGGTGCCCATCGCGATCTTGACGCCCGCGCGCACCGCCCGGGCGAACGACTCCCGGTGCGCCTCGACCGCCTCCGCCGCCTTGGCCACCGCCACCGGGCTGACCCGGACGCCGGTGGCCGCCAGGTCGAGCACCGCCTGCCCGGCGACCAGCGTCGGCACCAGCCAGCAGCCGCGCTCGACCATCATCTCGATCGACTCGTCGTCGAGGTGGATACCGTGCTCGATCGACCGGGCGCCCGCCGCGACCGCGTTCTTGACGCCGACCGGGGACTGCGCGTGCGCCATGAACGGGCGGCCGGCCGCGCGCGCCGCGTCCGCCAGCGCCTCCAGCTCCGCCGGGACGAACTGCGCGTCGTGCGGATGGTCGCGGGCGGACAGGATGCCGCCGGTCGTGCACACCTTGATGACGTCCGCGCCCGCCCGGACGATCTCCCGGACCTTGCGGCGGACCTCGTCCGGGCCGTCGGCGATGGCGTCCGGACGGCCCGGATGCGCGATGTTGTACGTCACGGTGAGGCCCGAGGGCCGCCGCCCGTCGCCGTGCCCGCCGGTCTGGCTGATCATCGTGATCGCGATCTGCATGCGCGGGCCGTCGATCAGCCGGTCCTCGACCGCCTGCTTGACGCCGAGGTCGGCGCCGTTGGCCTCGCGGACGGACGTGATCCCGATGTCCAGCATCCGGGACAGGTTCCGCGCCGCCACGTAGAACTGGTACGAGAACGGGCGCTCCAGCCGCTTGACGAGGTCGAGCCCCGACGAGCACACGTGCACATGGCAGTCGAACATGCCGGGCAGCACGGTCATGCCGGTCGCGTCGATCCGCTCGTCGGCGTCGGCCAGGCCCGAGCCGACGTCGACGATCCGGCCGTCCTCGACCAGCACGTCGCCCGGCGCGGCGGGCGCTCCGGTGCCGTCGAACACCGTGCCGCCCGCCACCAAGATCCGCGTCATCCGTCCGTCCCTCCGTCGCTTCGCGTTCCGGTCATCCGCGCAGGTAGACCGTTGTCGTCCGGGTGTAGAAGTCGCGGGGCGCGCGGCCCTGCTCCTTCGCGCCGAACCCGCTGGCCTTCTCCCCGCCGAACGGGACGTGCAGGTCGGCGCCGGCCGAGTTGGAGTTGACGTGCAGGACGCCGACGTCGAACTCCTCGACGGCCCGCAGCGCCGTGCCGAGGTCCCGGGTGAAGATCGCCCCGGACAGGCCGTACTCGCTGTCGTCGGCCAGCGCGAGCGCGTGCGCCGGACCGTCCGCGCGGACCGCGGCCAGTACCGGGCCGAACACCTCCCGCCGCCACAGTGGCAGGTCGGGGCCGGGCAGCGCGAGCACGCTCGGCGGGACGAAATAGCCCTCGGCGAGCGGGCCCGACTCGTATGGTTCGCCGCCCGTGAGCGCCTGGGCGCCGCCGTCCAGCGCCTCCGCGGTCGCCCGGCCGACGGTGTCGCGGGCGGACGCGGTGATCAGCGGGCCCATCCGGACGTCCGGGTCGAGGGGGTCGCCGACGTCGAGCCCGTCCGCCAGCCGGACGACCTCGGCCAGCAGGTCGTCGGCCACGCGGTCCTCGACGACGAGCCGGGTGTTGGACGTGCAGCGCTGCCCGGACACGCCGAACACGCCCGGCACGATCTGCGCCGCCGCGGCGGCGAGGTCGGCGTCGGCGAGGACGATCGCGGCGTTCTTGCCGCCCATCTCGGCCTGCACCGGCTTGGCCAGCTCGCCGCACCGCCGGATCAGCGCCCGTCCGACCGCCGTGGACCCGGTGAACGCGACGACGTTCACACCGGGATGCCCGACGATCCGCGCGCCGACGTCCGCGCCGCCGTGCAGCAGGTTGAGCACCCCGGCCGGGAGCCCGGCCTCGGCGAGCGCCTCCGCGAACCGGATCGCGAGCAGCGGCACCACCTCGGCGGGCTTCCACACGACCGCGTTCCCGTAGGTCAGCGCGGGCGCGATCTTCCAGGCCGGGATCGCGATCGGGAAGTTGAACGGGGTGATCACCCCGGCCACCCCGACCGGCTTGCGCACCACCATGATCCGCTCGCCGGCGCGCGGCGAGTCGAACAGCTCGCCCGTCGGGCGGTCGGCCTCGGACGCGGCGTAGTCGCAGATGTCGGCGGCGCGGCGGACCTCCCCGGCGCCCTCGGCGAGCGTCTTGCCCTCCTCCGCCGACAGCTCCCGGCCCCACGCGTCCGCGTGCGCGCGGATGTGCGCGGCGGCGCGCGCCAGCACGGCGGCGCGCTCCCGGAACGGGGTCGCGGCCCAGCCGCGTGCGGCCCGGTTCGCCGCCGCCACGGCCGCGTCGACCTGCGCTTCGCCGGCGGCACGGCCCGTGGCGAGGACGGCGGCGGGCGCGGCCGGGTTGACGTCCACGAGCTCGGCGCCCGTCCCCTCCCTGAAGCCTCCGTCGATGTAGTGGACGATCTCCTTCACCGCTGCTCCTCTCCCTCGTTCGCGGCGAGCACGGCCTCGTCCAGCCGGACGAGGACGGGCCCGCGCCGCCGCACCGCCCGCTCCACCGCCGCCGGGACGTCCGCCAGCCTCTCCGGCGCCTCGACCCCGGCGCCCATCGCGGCGGCCAGGCCGGAGAAGTCCGGCGGCGCGGGCGTGACGGCCACCGGCTCGATGCCGCGCGCGATCATGTCGTCGCGGATCTGGCCGAGGGCCTCGTTGTTCCACAGCACGACGACGAGCGGCAGGCCCAGCTCGGCGGCGGTGACGATCTCCTGCGCGGTGTAGAGGAGGCCGCCGTCGCCCACGATCGCGACGGCGGGCGCGTCCGGGTCCGCGACGGCGGCACCGACGGCGGCGGGGACGGCGTAGCCGAGCGTCCCGAACCCCGACGGGTGCAGCCAGCGGCGCGGGGCGCGCATCGGCACGACCTGGGTCCCGGTGTAGGCGAGCTGCGTCATGTCGCTGTAGACGCGCGCGTTCTCCGGAATCCCCGCGAAGACGGCGTTCAGGACGCGCGTGTGCCACCCCCGGTACAGCGGTGCCGCCGCCGCCGCGAGCGCCCGCAACTCGCGGACGTCGGCCTCCGCCCCGGAGTCTTCTCTCTCGGGGAGCTGTTCGAGGATCCGGTCGAGCGCCCATGCCGCGTCGGCTCGCAGGCACAGCGCGTCCGGGTAGTCGCCGGGCAGGTGCGACGGGTCGACGTCGATCCGCACCAGGCGTCCCTTCAGCGGCAGGACGTCGACGGTGATGTCGGTGGACGCAAGCTCCGTGCCGACCGCGAGCACGACATCGCGGTCGGCGAGCCATTCGCGCACCGCGACCCGCTTGAGCGCCTGCCCGGCGCAGAGCGGGTCGTCGTCCGGGACGATCCCCTTGCCCGCCACGGTCGACAGCACCGGCGCGGAAAGCCGCCCGGCCAGGGTCCGGACCTGCTCGCTCGCGCCCGCCGCCCCGCCGCCCACGATCACCGCCGGACGCTCCGCCCCGGCGAGCAACCGCACGGCCTCGGCCAGCGCGCCCGCCGGCGGTGCCTCGACCGCCGGACGGACCGGCGGCACCGGCCGCCAGCCGTCCCCGACCTCCTCGGCCAGCACGTCGATCGGGACTTCGAGATACACCGGACGGGGCCGCCCCGACGTCAGCGCACCCCAGGCTTGGGCGAGCAGATCGGGCAGCTCGTCCACCGAACCGGCGCGCAGCGCCAGCCCGGTGATCGGCTCCGCGATCAGGCGCTGGTCCTTGCATTCGTGCAGATGCCCGCGGCCGCGTCCGAGCGTGTGCGACGCCGTGACGCTGGCCAGCACGAACATCGGCACCGAGTCGGCGTACGCCTGCCCGATGCCGGTGGCGGCGTTGGTCAGGCCGGGCCCGCTGATCACGCAGCACACGGCGGGACGTCCGGTCGCGCGGGCGTAGCCGTCCGCCATGAACGCCGCGCCCTGCTCGTGCCTGGGCAGCACGATCCGGAACCCCTGCCCGGCGAGCCCGCGGAAGTACTCCAGCGTGTGGACGCCCGGAATGCCGAACAGGGTGTCGGCGCCGTAGTGCCGGAGTGTGGCCATCACGGCCGCGCCGGTCCGCATTCGATCGCTCCTCGTATTCCTTCTAGTGCAGCTTGGTGGTGAAGTCGCGGATCCGGCCCTCGCTCGCGTCGATCTCGGACGCGGCGATGTCCTCGGCGATGACGCCGTCCGCCATCATCACGACGCGGTGCGCGGCCCGCCGGACGAAGCCCATCTCGTGCGAGGCGACGACCATCGTCATGCCGTCGGACGCGAGCTCCTCCATCACCTCGAGGACCTCGCTCGTCGTCTCCGGGTCGAGCGCGCTGGTGGGCTCGTCGAACAGCATCACCTCGGGCCGCATCGCCAGGGCGCGGGCGATGGCGCCGCGCTGCTGCTGGCCGCCGGACAGCTTGCGCGGGTAGGAGTCGGCCTTGTCCGACAGGCCGACGCGTTCGAGCAGCTCCTTGCCGCGCGCGCGGGCCTCCGCCGGTGACAGGCCGAGCACCCGCACGGGCGCCTCGACGACGTTCTGTATCAGCGTCATGTGCCAGAACAGGTTGAAGTTCTGGAACACCATGCCGATGCCGCGGCGCGCGGACGCGATCTGGTCCTCCCGCTCGGGGACGAGCCCGTCGCCGTCGCCCTTCCGGTAGCCGATCAGGCGGCCGTTCACCTTGATCCGGCCCTTCTGGATCGACTCCAGATGGTTGATGGACCGCAGGAACGTGCTCTTGCCCGACCCCGACGACCCGATCAGGCACACGACCTCACCGCGGTGCACGGTCAGGTCGAGCCCGCGCAGGACGTGCAGCTTGCCGTACCACTTGTGCACGCCGGTCGCCTCGATGACGACCTCGTCCGAGATCACACGACCTCCCTCCGGCGACATCACGCGGCCTCCTTCCGCGGCCCGCCGCTGCCGAGCAGATCCCGGCGGACGCGGTCGAACAGCCCGCCCGAGCCGGCGTCCGCCTCGTGCCGGTTGAGCCGGGCCTCGATCAGCGACTGGATGAACGTCCACACCGTGGTGAGGATCAGGTAGTTGATCGCGAGCCCGATGAACAGCTCGAACACCCGGAACGTCTCGGCCGCGTACGTCTGCGTGGTGAGCAGCAGCTCCGGGACGCCGAGCACGCTCGCCAGCGACGTCGCCTTCAGCATGATCGTGAACTGGTTGCCCATCGGCGGCACGACCACCCGCATCGCCTGCGGCAGGATGACCCGGCGGAGCGTCGGGATCCGTTTCATGCCGAGCGCCTTGGCCGCCTCCACCTGCCCGTGGTCGACGGCCTTGATCCCGCTGCGGAAGATCTCGCCCATGTAGGCGCCCTCGCGGATCGTGAAGCCGATGATGGCGGCCTGCATCGCGGCGGGCAGCGTCAGCCCGGCGACGCTCAGGTCGCTGAACTTGAAGATCCCCGCGGCGGCGACGCCGGTGTAGAGCAGGATCAGGATGACCAGCTCGGGGATGCTGCGCAGCAGCCACACGTAGATCCCGGCCAGGAACCGGACCGGCGCGATCTTCGACAGCCGCGCCAGCGCCACCAGCATGCCGAGCAGCACGCCGAAGAACATCGAGACGACGGCCATGAAGATGGTGCGCTGGAGACCCACGCCGTAGTGCGGGCTGAGCGCGAAGATGTGGTCGAGCAGGAACTGCCAGTCGAAGTTCATGGAGTCTCCGCGGGCAGGCACGCGACGGGCTTGGACGTCTCGGCCGCGTCGAGCGTCTCCTTGTCCAGGCCGTACCGGTGGAAGATGTCGCGGTACTCACCGCTCCCCCGGACGGCGGTCATCGCCTGCTCCATCGCGGTGTACAGATCGCGGTTGTTCTTCGCGATCATGAAGCCCATCTTGCCCCCGGCCTGCACATCCGACAGGCACGGCTGCCCGGCCAGCTCCAGCCGTCCCGGGGCCTTGCGCAGGTAGTACGACCCGGCGGAGTACGTCGTCGCCGCGGCGTCCACGGTGCCCGCCGCGACCTGCTGGAACAGCTCGCTCGTCCCGGCCAGCGGGACGATGTTGATCGGCTTGCCGCCGCCCGTGGCGAGCTTCTTGTTCATGTGCTCCAGGAGGCCGTGCGCGACGCTGCCGTCGGGCGCCGCGACCTTCTTCCCGGCCAGCGACGAGAAGTCGCTGATCTTCTTCGGGTTGCCGGAGGCCACCACGAGCTGCGTCGTCGCGATCGAGTACGGCAGCTGCCACGCCGTCTTGTCCCGCTCCGGGACGATCTTGAGCTGGCTGATGATCATGTCGCAGTGCCCGCCGAGCAGGGAGGCGACGATCCCGTCCACCCGGACCTGCACCCACTTCGGCTTGAGGCCGAGGGTGGCGGCGAGCGCCCGGCCGAGCTCGACCTCGCTGCCGACCTGCTTGCCGTCCTGCGTGAACGAGCGCGGCGGATTGGTGAAGGTCGAGCAGAACGTGATGGTCCCCGGCTGCGCGAACTTCGGCGGCGCCTTGACCTTGCCCGCCGTCCGCTGCCCGGGAGCGGTCTCGGCGGGCTTGACCCCGGCGTTGCCGGTGTCCGACGTGCCGCCGCCGCAGGCGGCGGCGGTGAGTATCGCGGAAGTGACGATGACGGCCGCACCCAGTCGACGAGTACGCATCCCGGCCTCCATGGCTCGTTCTTGCAGGTTGTGCAGGTTGAAGCTGCGAAAGTGAGTGCGGTCCTCAGGCCCTTGCGGGGTCAGGAGAACGCGGCGGCGCCCGTGAGCGCCTTTCCGATGACCAGGCTGTGCACCTCGCTGGTGCCTTCGTAGGTGAGCACCGATTCCAGGTTGTTGGCGTGCCTCAGCACCGGATATTCGAGGGTGATGCCGTTGGCCCCGAGGATCGTCCGGCACTCGCGCGCGATGCCGAGGGCCTCCCGGACGTTGTTGAGCTTGCCGGCGCTGACCTGCTCCGAGGTGAGCGCGCCGGACTCCTTCAGCCGTCCGAGCCGGAGCGCGAGGAGCATGCCCTTGCCCAGTTCGAGCGTCATGTCGGCGAGCTTTTGCTGGGTCAGCTGGAAGGCCGCGAGCGGGCGGTCGAACACCGTCCGCTCCCGCGCGTAGGCGATCGTGGTCTCCAGGCAGTCGAGGGCGGCGCCGAGCGCGCCGAAGACGATCCCGAACCGCGCCTCGTTGAGGCAGCCCAGCGGCCCGGACAGGCCGCGGGCGCCGGGCAGCATCGCGTCGGCGGGCAGGCGCACGTCCTCCAGGACGAGCTCGCTCGTCACGCTGGCGCGCAGGGACAGCTTCTCCGCGACGTCGCGCGCGCCGAACCCGGGCGTCCCGGCCGGGACGAGGAACCCGCGGACGCCGTCGTCCGTCCGGGCCCACACGACGGCGATGTCGGCGACCGCGCCGTTCGTGATCCACATCTTGGTGCCGTTCAGGACCCAGTCGCCGCCGTCGCGCCTGGCCGTGGTGCGCATCCCCGCCGGGTTGGAGCCGAAGTCGGGCTCGGTGAGCCCGAAACAACCGATACGCTCGCCGGCCGCCATCGCGGGCAGCCATTCGTCCTTCTGCTCGTCCGAGCCGTAGGCTCGGATCGCGTACATGGCCAGCGAGCCCTGCACCGACACCAGGCTGCGCAGCCCCGAGTCCACCGCCTCCAGCTCGAAGCAGGCCAGTCCGTACGCGACGGCACCCGCCCCGGCGCAGCCGTAGCCCTTCAGGTGCATGCCGAGCAGTCCCAGCCCGCCGAGCTTTCCGGCCACCTCGGATGCGGGCAGCTCGCCGGTTCGGTACCACTCCGCGATGTGCGGCCGCAGCTCCTTGGCGGCGAACGCGCGGACCGTGTCGCGGATCGTCCGCTCCTCCTCGGTCAGCAAATCGTCCACGCCGAACAGCTCCAGCGGACGAACCGCTTGGCCGGTCATTCCAGATCCCTCCTCAACGAAAGCTCGGGGCACTACCTCAGCACAAAATCTATTTTGGATCCAGTATTGATTCTCCAATAAACGCTGGCTAAGGTCCTGGCGGTACGTCCAGGTGCGGAGATCGCTCTAGGAGGGCCGACCGGATGCAGACCAGCGGCTTGGGGAGCGCGCGGGCATGACCGATGCCCTGCGCGACCTGGTCATCGTCGACTTCAGCCGCGTCCTCGCCGGCCCGTACGCGACGATGCTGCTCGCCGACTTCGGCGCCGAGGTGATCAAGATCGAGCGGCCCGGCGGCGGCGATGACACCCGGTCCTGGGGACCGCCGTTCGTGGACGGCGAGAGCACCTATTTCCTCGGGGTCAACCGCAACAAGCGCTCCATCGCCCTCGACCTGTCCGACCCCGCGGACGCCGCGACGGCCCGCGCCCTCGCCGCCCGCGCGGACGCCGTCGTGGAGAACTTCCGTCCCGGCACGATGGAGCGGCACGGCCTCGGCTACGAGGAGCTGCGCGCGGCCAACCCCGGGCTCGTCTACTGCTCGATCACCGGGTTCGGCACGGACGGCGGCGCGAACCTGCCCGGCTACGACCTGATCGTGCAGGCGGTCGGCGGGCTGATGAGCGTGACCGGGGATCCGGGCGGCGAGGGGATGAAGGTCGGCGTCGCGCTCGTCGACGTGATCACCGGCCTGCACGGCGCGCTCGGTGTCCTGGCCGCGCTGCGGCACCGCGACGCCACCGGCGAGGGCCAGCGGGTGGAGGTGTCGCTGCTGTCGTCGCTGCTGTCCGGGCTGGTCAACCATGCCTCGGCGTACGTCGCGGGCGGGGTGGTGCCGACCGCGATGGGCAACGAGCATCCGAGCATCGCGCCGTACGAGCTGTTCGAGACCGCGGACCGGCCGCTGGTCATCGCGGCCGGCAACGACCGCCAGTTCCGTTCGCTCTGCGGCGCGCTCGGCCGCCCCGGCCTCGCCGCCGACGAACGCTTCACCACCAACAGCGCCCGGGTCGCGAACCGGGGCCCGCTGAAGAACGAGCTCACCACCGCGCTCGCCGGGCGCACGGCGGACGAGTGGTTCGCCGCGCTCACCGCGGCGGAGGTCCCGTGCGGCCCGATCAACGACCTCGCCGGCGCCTTCGACCTCGCGGCCCGCCTCGGCCTCGGCCCCCGTGTCGCCCTCCGGGACCCGCGCCGGCCGCACCCGGTGGGCCAGGTGGCCAACCCGATCCGGCTGAGTGCCACGCCGTCCCGGTACCGCACCGCGCCACCGCGCCTGGACGAGGACGCCGCCGGCGTCCGCGCCCTGCTCGGAGAAGGATCCGCCCGCCCGGATCGCGGAACGGCGGAGAACGCGCGAGAGGTGTGAAATCCTTGATACAAGATCCAGATTCCGGAGAGGGGTAACCCCGGATGACCGCGGCCAAGCGGCCCCGGCGCCCGCCGACGGCACAGCAGTTCGTCCTTGAGGAGATCAGGCGCGCCATCACCAGCGGCGAGCTCCGGCCGGGCGACCCGATCCGCCAGGACGCGCTCGCCGAGGAGCTCGGCGTCAGCCGCGTCCCGCTGCGCGAGGCGCTCAAGATCCTTGAGGGCGAGGGCCTGGTCACCTACCAGGTGCACCGCGGCTACGGCGTCGTGTCGCTGTCCATGGAGGACCTGCGCGAGGTCTATCTCATCAGGGAGATCCTGGAGGCCGAGGCCGTACGCCGCGCGGTCGGCAAGCTCACCGACACCGATCTGGACCGGCTGGAAGACATCCAGCGCGGTGTCGAGCGCGCCAGCGAGGCCGGCGACGTCGCCGAGATGACCGCCGCGAACCGGCTGCTCCATTTCACGCTGTTCGAATGCTCGGGGATGCCGCGGCTCGTCCGGCACATCCGCCTGCTGTGGGAGGCGACCGACGCCTACCGGTCGCTTTACTACAGCGACGACGAGAACCGGCAGCGGGTGAACCACGAGCATCGCGCGATGCTGGCCGCGCTGCACGACCGCGACGCCGGCAAGGCGATCGCGTCCCTCGACGAGCACCGCGCCCACGCGGTCTCGGCCCTCGAACTCGTCTTCGCCGAGGAAACGGTCACCGACTCGCAGCGGTGACCGCCCGGCCGGTTCAGCGGAACAGGGCCGCGCGGGTGCCCATGATGATGCGGTCGCGCGGGCGCAGGGTCCTCATGACGGTCTCCAGTTCGTTCCGGTCGAGGGAGACACAGCCGGTGGTCTGCCCCGAGCCGACGTGCACGAAGATGGCCGAGCCCTTCCCCTGCTCGACCGGGCCGTCCGGCGGGCGGTTGTAGTTGACGACGACGGCCTGCCTGTACGACCCCTTCCTCATGATCGCCGAGAGGTCCTCATCGGCGGGCAGGCAGGTGCCCCGGTAGTGGCGGTTGTAGCGGCGGTCGCCGATCGTCGAGCCCCAGCAGTCGCCGCTCTCGCGGAGCCGCCGGTAGCGCAGCGCGGTTCCGGGGTCGCCCTCGCCGAACGCCTCGGTCAGGCTGTACGACCCGGTCGGTGTCCTGCCGTCGCCCTCCCGCTTGGCGCCCGGCTCGGCGAATCCGCCCCGTCCTATGTGCCCGCTGGTGATCAGGAACGTCCTCCACCGGGCGCGTTCGCTCTTCCGCACGCACTCCGTGACGGTCACCTCGGTCGTCCCGTAGCCGGACGCGACGGCGAAGAGCGCATGGCCACCGGACCCCGCGGGGTACCGCGACCTTCCTTCGTTGAGCGCCTCACACGGGCCGCCCGCCGCGCCCCCGGCCGCCGCCGGGCCCGCGAACGCGAGGGGCACCACGAGGCCGGGAACACCCAGCGCCACCGGGATCAGCTTCGCGCACTTCATAAGTATCCCTCTCCAAAAGGAATTGCCAGAACAAAGGCCGAATGCCCCACAGAGGCATCAATGTCAACGAGGCCGGCCGTCCAATATCGGAGCGTATCGCACAGTGGCGGCGGCACTTGTGGTCCGTTCGACCCGGCCTATGAAGTGTGCCGCAAGAAGTCCACTTACTGGAGGCGTTCCTCGTTTCGCTTTTGGACGCCAGCGGGGGCCGAGTTTCGATAGAAAATGCCGGACCACCCGATTGTCGATAAAATCCGTCATATCCGATCCAGCCGATGTTCACCTTGAATGCGGCGGCGATTTCATTCGATCTTCTTACACTGGGCGACGCCGCGGCAACGGATCGTCTCGCCCCCCCGATGAGGAGACACCGCCGATGAAACGTCGCACATTCCTGCGCACCTCGGTGGCGGGCGCCGGAGCCGTCGCGTTCTCCGGAACGCTGTGGCAGAACGCCGCCCTCGCCGCCCCCGCGCAACTCGGCCCCGGCCCCTACGGGCCCCTTCAGGCCGCCAACGCCCACGGCATCCAGCTGCCGTCCGGCTTCACCAGCCAGATCGTCGCCCGCTCCCGCCAGACGGTGAGCGGCACGTCCTACACCTGGCACGACGCCCCCGACGGCGGTGCCTGCTTCGCCGACGGCACCGGCTGGGTCTACGTGTCCAACGCCGAGGTCGGCTCGGGCGGGGGCGGCTGCTCGGCGCTCAAGTTCAACTCCGCCGGCACCGTCACGTCCGCGTACTCCATCCTGTCCGGTACCAACCGCAACTGCGCCGGCGGCAAGACGCCGTGGAACACGTGGCTGTCCTGCGAAGAGGTCGACACCGGCTACGTGTACGAGACCTTCCCCCTGGGAGGTGCCGCCGTGCGCCGCGCCGCCATGGGCCGCTTCAACCACGAAGCCGCCGCGGCCGACCCGGTCCGGAAGGTCGTCTACCTCACCGAGGACAAGAGCGACGGCGGGCTCTACCGCTTCATCCCGACCACCTGGGGCGACCTGTCCGCGGGCACCCTGCAGGTCCTCAAGGCGGGCACCGGCACCAGCGGCTCGTTCACCTGGGGGACGGTGCCCGACCCCGACGGCTCGCCCACCCCCACCCGCGACCAGGTCTCCGGCATGAAGATCTTCAACGGTGGCGAGGGTTGCCACTACGCCGCGGACACCGTCTGGTTCACCACCAAGGGCGACAACCGGGTCTGGCAGCTCAACCTGGCCAACAGCACCTACGAGCTCGCCTACGACGACAACCTCGTCAACCCCGGCCCCGCCCCGCTCACCGGCGTCGACAACATCACCGGCTCCACCTTCGGTGACCTGTACGTCGCCGAGGACGGCGGCAACATGGAGATCTGCATGATCACGCCGGACGACACCATCTCGGTGTTCCTGCGCATCAACGGGCAGTCCTCCTCGGAGATCGCCGGACCCGCGTTCACTCCCGCGGGCAACCGGATGTACTTCTCGTCCCAGCGCGGCACGTCCGGCTCGTCGTCCGGCGGGATCACCTACTGCGTGACCGGACCGTTCCGCACCTGACCCCTCCCCAAGCGAGTGCCGCCCGTGCCTTCGGGCCCGGCACTCGGCCCCCCAAGCGGGTGCCGGCCGTCTTCCTACCGGCCGGCACCCGCTGCCCCGTCGAACATCCCGGGGGATCTATCTCGGTCGTCCAGGTGTGTCAGCCGGGGATGTCAGCAGAACCAGCCGTCTTCGACCTTGCCCTTGTGGTTGACGCGGCCGTAGGCGAACCCGTACGCCCAGTGACCGTCCACCCGGTCGACCCGGAAGGTCTCGCCCCGGTACAGGTAGCCCTGCCAGGCGTTGCTGTCGGTCCGTACCGCCAGCGTGTCGGCGCAGACGGTTTCGCGCTGTCCGGGCGTGCCGCGATCGGCCAGGGCGGCGGGGGCCACCGCGGAGGCGACGGCGAAGGCCGAGGCGCCGGCCAGGGCGGCCACGGCCGCGCGGCGTATGGAGACGTTCACCACGACCTCCACTTGCCGATGCACTCGTAGCGCAGGTAGCCCCAGTCGTTGGGCCCGAAGTCCATGGCCGCGGCCCAGCCGTTGTAGACGGGGTGCGAACCGCGGGTGTGCCCGATCTTGTCGCCTTGGAACAGCGTCCGCGGTTTGCCGACGGGGCGTCCGGCCGCGTGGTCGTACAGCGGGTAGAAGCTGGCGGATTCGCAGATCACCTTGGCGTGCTCGGGGGGCACGGGGCCCGAGCCCGCGGCGGCCGGCACCGCCCCTGCGGCGAGCGCCCCGCCCACGGCGGCCGCCGTGACCACGGCCCGCACCATCATCGCGCGTGTCATCACTACCTCCATCTCCGTCATTTCTGATGACACTCATACCAAAGCACGTGTCATGAGGAATGACAAGCCCGTCGCCAACGATTACAGTTGATCTATGAGTGGGACCCGTCCGCCCGGGGGTGAGCCTCGGCGCGACTTCTACGGGATCGCCGAGATCGCCGACGCGATCGGCGTCAACCGGCAGCTCGTGACGGCCTGGCGGCGCCGGCGCAGCCACGGCATGCCCGATCCCGACGCCGAACTCGCCGCCGGTCCGCTGTGGCGAGGGGAGAGCATCGAGGCGTGGATCGAGACCGTCCGCGCACGCCTCACGGCCGGGCCCGGCGCGCCGGTCAGCGCGGAGGCGGCCCGGCGGACCTCGCGGCGGGTGCTGCGCCTGCTGGCCCTCCTCCTCGAAGACCACCCCCGCCCCCGGCTCGTGGCGCGGGCGCTCGCCGAGGTCCGTGAGCTGCTGCCGCTGGTGGCGGACGGAGACGACACCGATCCCATCGTCCGCGAGCTGCGACGGCTGCTCGCCCCGGTGGCCGACGCCCCTTCGCCGGACTTCGCCAAAGCCATGGAGACGGACGCGGATGACGGTAAGGTCATTGCCGACTACACGGTGTTGCGAACAGAGCTGCTGGCCGCCCTTCCCGTCCTCCCCGAACTGCTGAACGCGGCCGAGTCCGCGGAAGGCGGCTCCCGCGCGGGAGGCGGCCCCACTCGGTAGGAGGCTCCACGTGTCCCCCTCCCCCACCATCCCTGGATATCGCCTCGACCAGGAGATCGGGCACGGCGGCATGGGGGTGGTCTACCGCGCCGAGCGGCTCGGCGACGGCGTCCCGGTCGCGGTCAAGGTCATGCGCCCGGGCCTAGGCGACGATCCCGGCCGCCGGGACCGGCTGCGCGCCGAGGCCGAGCGGGCCGCGGCGTTCAGCCATCCCGCGATCGTCGACGTGCTCGACGTGGGCGAGCGGGACGACCTGATCTGGATCGTCATGGAGCTCGTCGACGGCCCCGACCTCCAGCGGCTCGTCAAGGACCGCGGCCCCCTGCCGCCCGCGCTCGCGGCCGACCTGGTCGCGCAGATCGCCGACGCGCTGATCGACGTGCACGGCGCCGGGTTCGTGCACCGCGACATCAAACCCGCGAACATTCTCGTCGAACATTTCCCGGAACAGTTCCCGGAGAATTCTCCGGAGCCGGAATCGCCCGGCGAGCGGCCAACGGCGAGGCTCGCCGACTTCGGGATCGCCCACGCGCTCATTTCCGAGGACGACGTCGGGCTGAGCGACGCTTCCGCCTGGACCCGCAGCACCACGGGAGACGCCGCCATCGGCGCGGGAACGCTCGCTTACATGGCCCCCGAGCAATGGAACGGCGACCGGAAACTCACCGCGCGCACCGACGTGTACGCGGTCGGCGCCACCCTTTTCACCCTGCTCACCGGACGCCTTCCCTTCCAGCAGGTGACCTTTCTCGACCTGGCCCGCGAAGTGGCGATGTCGGCGCCGCCCGTACCGAGTGAGCTGGCGAAGGAAATACCGACGGCGTTCGACTCGGTGGTCGCCCGGGCGATGGCCAAGGATCCCGCCGATCGCTACGCCGACACGGCCGACCTGGCCCGGGCGGTCCGTGCCGCCGCCCGGGGCGAGCCCGATCCCCGGACCCCGGTGACGCCCGCGTCCGGGCGGCGGAGGCGGACGCTCACCCTCGCCGGCTCGGCGGCGGGGCTGGTCGTCGCTGTGGGCGCCGTGACCTTATGGGCGCCCTGGTCTTCGGAAGGCGATTCTTCGGAAAGCGATGAGGCGCACACGCTGCGCCGGACCGTCTGCGCCAGGGATCTCAGCGTGCGCGACCATCCCGGCGGGAAGATATTGGACCAGTTGCCTCGCGGCACGAAGGTCACGGCCTACCCCGACCGCGGCCATGGTTTCTGGTGGTACGTGCGCGCCGACAACGGAGCCAGCGGCTGGGCCCAGAACCAGCACCTCGCCGCGTCCTGCCCCCCGCGATAAAGCGGGTCACTCCCACTTGCCGTAGAGGCGGAGGACGAGCGGCGCGCACACCCCCGCTATGGCGGCCGTCGCGATGAGCGTCCAGGTCAGGGATCCGCCGGTACCGCCGGTGTCGTTCATCAGGTCCCTGGCCGTGGTCGCGACGTGGCTGAGCGGGTTGACGTCGACGAAGGCGCGGAGCCAGCCGGGCATCGTCGCGGGCTCGACGAAGATGTTGCTGGCGAACGAGAGCGGTATGAGCACGATGTTGGCGATGCTGATGACGACCGGCGGGTCGCGCACGAGCAGGGCGACCACGGCCCACAGCAGGGACAGCGCCAGCCCGAACGCGACGATCAGCGCCACCGCGGCGAGCACGCCCGGTGCGCCGCCGTCGGGCCGGTAGCCCATGACGAGTCCGAGGACGACGACGATGGACGCGGCGAACAGGTAGCGGGCGGCGTCGCTGAGCAGGCCGCCGAGCACGAAGGCGCCGCGCCAGACGGGCAGCGAACGGAACCGGTCGAAGGCACCGGTCGTCACGTCCTGGGCGAGGCGGGCGCCGCCGTACATGGTGACGATGGCGATGCTCATGCTCAGCGTCCCCGGCAGGAGGACTTCGAGGTAGCTGCCGGGCGAGCCGCTGACGGCGCCGCCGAACAGGTACGTGAACAGCACCGTGAACAGGCTCGGGATGGCCACCGAGTCCGCGAGCTGTTTGGGATCATGCTTGATCTTGAGCAGCGCCCGCCGTCCGAAGGTCGCGGACGCGGTGAGCGCCCCGGCACGGCGGCGCGGCCGGGGCGCCGCGAGCAGGACGTCGATCCGGTGGGTCTCCGTTTCGGCGGGGTGCGTGACGGTGGCGGGGGCGCTCATGCGTTCACGTCCTCGTGTTCGTGGTCGGTGGTGTGGCCGGTCAGGGCGAGGAACGCCTCGTCCAGGCTGGGCTGGCCGAGGGTGACCTCGGCGACCGCCACCCGGGCCTCGGCGAGCCGGGTCATGGCGTGCCCGACCAGCCGGGCCGCGTCCGTCGCGCCGGCCGGGGCGGTGAGCGGGACGGACAGGGCGAGCGGGTCGGCGGCGAGACGGACCGCGCCGTCCAGGGCGCCGGCCAGCACCTCCCCCGCCCGCGGACGCTGCGCGCCGTCGACGAGCCGGACGTGCAGCGTGCCCGACCCGACCCGGGACTTCAGCTGCGCGCTGGTCCCCTCGGCCACGATCCGGCCCTGGTCGATGACCGCGATCCGGTCGGCGAGCTGGTCGGCCTCGTCGAGGTACTGGGTGGTGAGGAGCACGGTGGTCCCGGCCGCGGCGATGCGGCGGACCAGCTCCCACACGCGGCCGCGGCCGCGCGGGTCGAGCCCGGTGGTCGGCTCGTCGAGGAACAGCAGGTCGGGGGTCACGATCAGGCCGGCCGCGATGTCCAGCCGGCGGCGCGTCCCGCCCGAGTACCCGCCCACCGGACGGCCGGCCACGCCGGTCAGGTCGAACGCGGCGAGCAGGTCGTCGGCCCGCCGCCTGGACGCGGCCCGGCCCAGGCCGTGCAGCCGGCCGAGGACGGTCAGGTTCTCGTGGCCGGTCAGGTCCTCGTCCAGGGCGGCGAACTGGCCGGTCACCGCCACCCGGGCGCGGATGGCGTCGCGCTCGCCGAGCAGGTCGTGGCCGAGGACGCGGGCGGTGCCGCGGTCGGGCCGGGTCAGCGTGGCCAGGACGTGGACGGTGGTCGTCTTCCCTGCCCCGTTCGGCCCCAGGAAGCCGAACACCTGACCGCGCTGGACCGTGAGGTCGATGCCGTCCAGTGCCCGGTTCCCGCCGTAGACCTTGACCAGGCCGTGCACCTCGATCGCCGGCTGGTCCCCCTTCGGCTCTTTCTTTGACATGCTGTAAGAGTTAACTATCTCTTACAGCATGTCAAGGTTACGGCCGGACGGATATCATCGCCGGGATGGGTGACACGCGCGACACCGCCAAGCCGGCACGGCCCCGGCGGTCCGACGCCCGGCGCAGCATCGGCGCCATCCTCGACGCGGCCCGGGTCGTGCTCGGCGAGCGGCTCGACGCCAGCATGGAAGAGATCGCCACCGCGGCCGACGTCTCCCGCCAGACCGTCTACGCCCACTTCCCCTCGCGCGAGGCCCTCGTCGCCGCCCTCATCGACGCCGCGGCCGCCGAGTACCTCGCCCTGCTGGACGAGGCCGGTCTCGACACCGCCCCGCCCGCCGATGCCCTGGCCGGGTTCCTCGACGCCGGGTGGCGGTTCATCGGCCGCTATCCCCTCGTCCTCAACCCGACCCTGACCGGAGTCCCGCGGCCCAGGAGCAACGACCCCCACGACGTCGTGCCGCCGCGGCTCGAACGGCTCATCCGGCGAGGCCAGCGCGCGGGCGACTTCGACCGGTCACTGCCCGCCGCCTGGGTCGCCGCCGCCGTCATCGGGCTCCAGCACGCCGCCGCGGCGGAGGTCTCCGGCAAGCGCCTCACCGCCGACGAGGCCGCGGCCCTGTGCCTGGAAAGCAGCCTGCGCGTCTGCGGCGGCCGCTGAGACGAGGCCCGCCTCGACGACGGTGACCAGCCAGGCGAGGCGCCCGCGGCGGCTGAGAACCCCGCGTGCATCGCCAGGCGGATCCGGCGTTCGGTCCTGGTCACGCATGCTGTTTCCCCTCACCGCACCCCCGCAAGCCTTCCGGCGCCGCGAGCGGAGCCGGGCGCGAGCGGAGCCGGGACCGGGGGTCACTCGCGGGTGGCGACGACGACCTGCGCCCACACCCGGACCAGCAGCGTGGCGAGGGCCAGCACGACGGTTCCGGCGAGGAAGGCGCGCAGGACGACGCTGTCGCCGAAGAGCCCTGCCAGGGCGAGCACCACGGTGCCGAGCCCCACGATGATCAGCGCGGTGAGCAGGATGGTGTAGGCCCGGACGCGCCCCTTGGTCCAGAACTTCACCCCGTCGACCGGGTCGTCGCTGCGGCGGCGCCGCTCCTGGCCGCGCAGGTTCTCCAGGTAGCGGGAGTCCCACAACAATGCGAGCAGAAGCACGGGATAAACCTGGGCGAGGGTCGTGTAGAACTCCTGATGCTGCATCGAACCCATTTTCGTCCCGGCGCGCCATCCGCGTCGACATTGTCGCCAATCCGATACGCGAGTACGCGTGGCCGCATTGCGCCAACCCGGATGGCGCAATGCGGCCAGCATCATGGACCGGCACATGGCCGACATCAGTTCCTGTGGCAAACTGCATTGCCAGGGATGGGCGACGGGAGCGGGGACGGGTGGACGGCGATTACTGGCTTGATGTGCACCAAGATGTGTCGGCGAGATTCGGTTCCGTGATCGAATTGCTGGAGGAGGCCGCGGAGTGCGAGGTACTCCCGGCCGACTCGGCGGAGGGTGAGCTGGCCCGGTTGCGCGCCCAGCACCGTTCCGTGACCGACCTCGAACTCCGGATGCCGATCGTCGCGCCGATGAAGGCGGGCAAATCCACGATCATCAACGCCATCGTGGGCTATGACCTGCTCCCGGCGCGCAACGAGGCGATGACCACCATCCCGACCAGGATCGAGCTGGCCGACGACCTGGACGAGCCCATGCTGGAGCTCACCGAGGCCGACGCCGACATGTTCACCCGGCTCATCGCCGAACTGGCCGAGGACGTCACGCAGAACTTCCAGGCGGCGGTCGACGAGTTCGCCCACCTGAAGCCGCTTCTGATCGCCCTGCGGGACCGCATCCTGACCCAGATCCCCGAGCAGGCCAAGGGGCGGGCCCGGGTGCTGGACGTCCTCACCCAGATCAACGACCTGGCCCGGCTCGCGTCGTTCTTCACGCACGAGCGCGACGTGGTCGGCCGGCTCTCCGACGCGCCCACGTTGCGGACCCCGTACTGGCACTGGCCCGAGCTGGCGATGGGCGCGGGACGGGGGCGCCTGTCGATCGTCGACACCCCGGGCCCGGACGAGTCGGGGTTCGCGGCGCGGCTCACCGGCGCGGTCCGCGACCAGCTGGAGAAGTCGCACGTCGTGCTGGTCGTCCTGGACTACACGGCGATGGGCCGGGAGGCGGACGAGAAGATCAAGGCGCTGACCGACCCGATCGTGCGGCAACTCGGCAGGTCGAAGCTGTACGCGGTGGTCAACAAGGTCGACCAGCGCAGGCCCGGCTCGCGCGACGCCGACGGGGTCAGGCGGTTCGTCGCCGTCGACCTCGGGCTGACCGCGGGCGGTCCCGGCGAGCGGGTCTTCGAGACCAAGGGACGGCTCGGCCTCGTCGCCGCCAGGACGCTCGCGGCCCTCGAACGCGAGGGCGAGGGCCTGGTCATCGCCGAGAGCCCGGCCGTGCACGATCTCGTCTGGGAGCAGTTCGAGGACCCCGAGGACCGCGAGGAGGCCCTGGCGACCTGGACGCACGACAGGCTCCGCCGTAGGGCCGACAAGAAATGGAAGGAATCGGGGATCCCGGACGTCCTGGGCCACGTCATCGGCCGCCTCCGGGAGAAGGCCGTCCCCATCCTCCTCGAATCCGCGCTCGATCTGCTGTGGGCGCAGCTGACGTCGCTGAACGAGACCGTCGAACTGCGCGTCAGGGCCGCCGCCGCGGACGCGAGCCTGGTGAAGCGGCAGCTGAAGGAACTCGAAGGGGAACTCCGCCAGCTGCGTGACCTCCGGAACGGCATGCCCGACGTCGAATCGCTGAGCCGGCGGATCCAGACCCAGCTGGACACCCACCTGAGGCTCTTGCGCACCTCCGGCGCCGAGGTGCTGGCGGCGCTGAGCGACCTGCCGGAGGAGGGCGGTCAGCACGCCCTCCGGAAGGTGTTCGACTGGTCCGTCCAGCAGGCGAAGGACCTCAAGTCGAAGCTTCCCGCGGGCGGTAAGGACAAGGGGAACCAGGTGATGGTCTTCGCGGACCGCGACGAGGCCGTCCGCCACCTCAACAAGATCACCAACACCCTGTCCGGGCCGCTCCAGACGGCCCTGGAGTACGGCCGCGACTCGCTGGCCGAGGCCGCGACACGGATCGCCGACGACGAGATCGAGCGCCAGGACTCCTGGGCCCGGCCGATCATCGAGCGGGCCAGCCGGCGGCTGGCGGCGGAGTTCGACGTCGAGCTCTCCGTGCCCGACCTGCGGATCTCCGTCGGCGAGGTCGAGGTGTCCTCGATCGGGCTGCAGGAGACCACGAGCGACACCAAGAAGACCCGCACCGTCGAGAAGAAGACGCGCGAGTGGAAGTACTGGCTCAAGATCGTCCCCAGGAAGACGACCGTCGAGGAGGAGTACATCGAGAAGGTGAAGCGCTACCGGGTGGACGAGGCGGTCGTCCGGGAGAAGCTGCGCGCGGCGTTCAACGAACGCGTCGACGAGATCACCCGGGAGATCGGCGGCTATGTCGCGGACGAGCTGTCGGCCCAGTTGAAGGAGTACTACGACGGGCTGGACGCGTTCCTGCTCCGCTACCACGGCAACCTGGAGCAGGCGCTGGAGGACGCCGGGCAGAGCAGGTCCCGCCAGGCGGAGATCACCCGGCGGCTCGACTCGATCGGGCGGCGGGCCAAGGAGCATCTCACCGCGGTCGAGGGGTTCAAGAGGCAACTGGCGGACGGTACGTCCGGCACGTGAGCGGGGAACCGGGCGCCGTGACCGCGGGCAGGCTGCACGCCGAAACGGCGGCCCTTCTCGACGGATTCATCCGCCTTCTGCCGGACGACGACCCCGCCCGGACGTCCCTCGAACGCTCGCTGGCATCGCTCACCGCCCATTCCGGCGACGGTCCGGTCGCGACGCTCCACGCGACACGGACGGCACTGGACCGGGTCACCGGCGGCACGGTCCGCTCGGCGGCGTCGACCGGCCGCGCGCTGAAAGACCAGGAGACCTCGCTGGGGAAACGGCTCACCGGCCTGCGCGATGAGCGGGCGCGGCTCACCGCGGCGCGGGAACGTCTCCCGGCGGCGGACGCGGTGCGGGACGACCTGACGCGGCGGGCCGTCCACGCCGTTGCCGCCGCCGAACGCGCGGGCCTGTCCGATATCGAGCGGCTCGCCCGGGAGCCCCTGCCCGGCGCCGGACGGTCTCGCGGGCGGCGGCGCGAGCACGCCCGCATGTTCGCCTCCGCGTACCAGGCCCGCCGGTACCTGACGCCGCACTGCGCGGCCGTCGCCGCCGACCTCGAAGGCCACGCGCACACCGCCCTGTCCGCGCTGACCGCGGACGTCCGTGAGCGCTTCCACCGGCTGCTAGCCGACGAGGACGCGCTCCCCCGGGCCGGCGGCCTCCCGCCCACCCGCGCCGAAGTCGCGTCCTCGATCGCGTTCCGCTGGGACGTGACGGCGGCGGTCACCAAAACGCTCGCGGATGCCGTGTCCGCGACGATCCGTCCGGCGGAACCCACGACGGCGCTGCGCGACCGGATCGTCCTGGCCGACCGTCCCATCGCCGACCTCTCCCTGCGCGGGCGGCGGACCTACCTGGTCAGCCGGGACGCGCTCGGCACCGCGCTCGGCACCTCGTGGCGGCAGGCCGTCCAAGATCTGGAGCGGGCCGTCACCAGCCAGGTCGGCGACCTCCATAAGAACGTGTTCGCCGACGTCCTCGCCAAACGGGACTCCGCGTTCAACGCTCATTCCCGCGCCCTGGCAGAAGAGACGCGGTCGGCCGAAACGGCCCTCCGCGAAGCGGCCGTGCGCCGTCACGCACTCGACGAACTCGTCCTGAGGCTCGGGAGGCTTCGCGCGAACGCGGCCACGCTGACCGGCGCGCGGGCGAACGGCGCGGGGTTCCCGCCGGTCCTGCGCTGGGCGCTCGCCCCGGTCCCGCACGACGCCCTGAAGCGGCAGGCCCGGTCGCTGCGGGTCGCCGTCGTCGCGCCCATGAGCGCCGGGAAATCCACCCTGATCAACGCGCTGCTGGGCATCGATCTGCTGCCGACGCGGCACACGGCGATGAGCTGCGTCCCCACCCGCGTCCTGTTGGAGGCGCCCGGCACACCGCCCGCGCTCGCCGTCGACGGCACGACCCGCGACGAGTTTTACGCGCTAGCCGACCGCATACGGACCTCGGCGGAACCGGACGGCCGCGCGCTCCGGCACATCGAACGCCACGGCCACCTGAGCGACCTGCTGCGCAAGGTCCGCGGGGGCGAACGCCCCGACCTGACCGGCACGGGCGGCCCCGGCGCCGTCCGCGCCGCCCTCACCACGATGAACGACCTCGTACGCCTGGGGCTGCTGCTGGAACCGGAACGCCCGCTCCCCCGCGCGCTGCGAGACGGAGTGGACGTGCACGTCGCGGGCCCGGACGGCGCGACCTTCCCCATCGAGGTGATCGACACCCCCGGCCTGGACGAGGCGGGCATGACCGGACGGTTCACGGCGGTCGTCGAGGACGAGGTGAACCGGGCGCACGCGGTTCTAGCGGTCCTCGACTTCACCCGGCTCGGCGGCGTCCCGGACACCGAGATCGCCGGGCTGCTGGAGCGGTTCGTCTCGGAGGCGGGCCCGGAGGGGCTCTGGGTGGCGGTCAACCGGGTCGACCAGCGGCGGCGCGGCGACCGCGACCGCGCGGGCGTCCGCGGCTACGTCCGGCGGCGCTTCGGCCTCGGCGCCCCCTGGGCCGCGGACCGGGTCGTGGAGACCGCCGCGTACAAGGCGGAGGCCGCCCTCGCGCACCTGCGCGGCACCGGTCGTCCCGAGGAACTGCTGGCGATCCGCTACCCCGGCGACTGGCAGGAACGGCTCCCCGGGGCCGGCCCCGGCGATCTCGACGCGATCGCCCGCCGGCTCGTCGCCGGATCCGGGCTGCCGGCGCTGCGCCGGACACTCCTCACCCCGCTCCTGCGCGACGGCGGAACGCTCGCCGGACGGGTCACCGTCAGACGGGCACTGCGCGACACGGGCACCGCGCTCCGGGCACCGGTACGCGCGGATCTCGCACTCGGCCTGGCACTGACGGAAGGGCTCACCGGATGAACGACATGCGAAAAGTGGCCGACGCGATCCCGAACGTCCCCGACCGGATGCTCCTGGAGCTGGGCAACTCCGTCACCGTCACCACCGATCTCGCCCGGCGCCGTCCCACCGTCATCGGCCGACTGCTCGACACCGTCACCGGACGCGGCGCGCGAACGGACGCCATCGTCAAGGACGCGCTGGCGTCCGGCCAGGAAGGGCTGACGGCCTGGGTCACCGAGGTCTGCGCGCGCGGGGAGGTCACCGCCCTCAACCTCGCCAGGGTCACCCGGCACGTGCACGCGGCCCGCACCCAGCTGAACCGGGTCGAGTCGGCGGGCCGCCGCACCGCCGACGAGCTGCACGCCCTCACCGCCCTGCTCGGCGAGGCGCACCGCGCGATCCACGACCGGCTCGACGGCTTCGCCGAAGACATGGTGGACGTCCGCAACCGCCTGGACGTCGTCGAACTCAAACAGGAGGCGGCGGAGGCGTTCGACCATTCGACCGGCGCCTGGGCGAACGGCCAGACGTACTCGGGACTGCCGTGGCTGTTCCAGGTCTCCCTGCTCGTCCAGCACGTGGCCGCGGGGCCGGCGGGCGCCGTCGAGCACCTGACCGGCGACTCCGGGTTCCGCGAACGGCTCGTCCATCGGATCCTCGGCGACGCCTCCACGCGCGCGGCGCTCGGCGGATCGTTCACGCTGCCGGTGCTGCTCACCGGCTCCCTTGAGGCGCTTCCCTCGGACGGGCACCGGCTCCTGACGGCCGAACTCCACGGCGCCGGGCTGTCCCAGGAGCTCGCCCCGCCCGTCCGGCCGCTCACCACCACCGTGCGGACCGCACTGGAACTCGCCGCGCTCCCGCAGGGCACCCCGGCCGACCCCGGGCGGACCGCGCTGGAGCTGACCCGGATGCGGCACGGCTGGGTGGACGCCAGCGCGGACCCTCTCGGCTTCGTCCGGCTGCTGGTCGACGAACACGCCGACTCCGCTCTCGACCTGCGCCGATCCCAGGAGGTGGACAATGCCGGCTGAGACGACGCCCGCTGAGCCGACGCCCGCTCGGTGGTCGCACACCGCGAGCCGCGTCGGCCTGGCCCTCAGCGGCGGCGGCGCCAAGGGCGCCTACCAGGCCGGGGTCGCCGCGTGCCTCGCCGAGTACGGCGTCCAGCCGCGGATCGTGTGCGGGGCCAGCATCGGCGCGCTGAACGGTGCCGTCCTGGCCTGCGGGTCCTCCCCCGCCGACGCCGCGGCCAGGCTCAAAGCCGTCTGGCGCGAGGTGGCCGCCGACGCCGGCGAGTCGATGGCCGCGTTCCCGTCCGAGGCGGCCGGGCCGGCCGGGCAGCCCGAGGCGACCCCGGCGGCGCTGCGCGGCCTTGACGGTGCCATCGCCGGAATGTCCAGCCCCATCCTCGCGCAGACGTACCTGGACGACCTGGTCAGACGGCACGTCGACCTGACCGCGCTGCGCGGGGGCCCGCCGCTGTGGGCGTCGATGTACCCGGTCGTCTTCGCGGACTACCTGCCGAGCTGGGCCTGGCTGATCGACGTGCTCCGCGCCCCCTTCACCACCGAGGGCAGCTGGGTGTGCGTCTCGCAGGTCGCCTCGCACCAGATCCACGACGTGGTGCTGGCGAGCGCCGCGCTCCCGCCCGTCCTGCCGGCCCGGAGCGTCAGCGGGGTGTCGTACCGCGACGGCGGCCTGTTCGACAACACCCCGCTGGGCCCGATCGCGGCCGACCCCGACTGCGACGTCGCGATCGTCGTGCACCTCCGGCAGGGCGCCGTCTGGGACGCCCGCGCCTACCCCGGCCTGCGGGTCATCGAGATCAGGCCCACGACACCGCTCGCGGCGCCGGGCGCGACCGGCTGGATCAACGGCCTGCTCGACTTCTCCCCCGCCCGCGTCGAATGGCTCATCCAGCGCGGCTACGAGGACGCCACCGCCGCCCTTGGACGGATCCAAGCGGCCCTCCAGGCCACCCACGGGCTACGCCGGGCGACGGCCGCCGCCACGGCGGAGGCTGACCTCCTCGACCACGACTTCCCCACACCCTGACCGGGGCGCGGACCTATGGCTTTCGGGCCACCGCGCCATAGCCGTTGACATGATCAGGCATGCCGCCCTGAGCCTGGTCGGGCCGCCACCGCGTAATGGACACCAGGCCCGGCTCGACCTTTTCGAAACCGTCGAAGAAAGCGTCGATCTGCTCGACGCTGCGCAGGACGTACGGCTCCGTTCCGGAGTCGGCGTATTGCTGGGTGCTGCGCTTGGCCGCCTCGGACGTGTCGGTGCAGTCCCACAGCGCGAGAAGGCTGCCCGACGGCACGCCCGCCATCGTTTCGGCGACGATCCGCCGGGCCGTCTCGTGCTCCGGGCAGAACCCCAGCACGCCCATGAACATCACCGCGATGGGCTGATCGAAGTTCAGGACGTTGGCGGCCTGTTCGAGGATCTGCCGGGGGTCGTGGTAGTCGGCGTCGAGGTAATCGGTGACGCCCTCGGGAGTGGTTCCGCGCATCAGCTCTCGGGCGTGCGCGAGGGCCGTCGGGTCGTTGTCGGCATACACGACACGCGCGTCGGGCGCGACCCGCTGGGCGATCTGGTGGGTGTTGGACTCGGCGGGCAGCCCGGCGCCGATATCGAGGAAGTTACGGATCCCTTCCTCGGCGGCCAGATGGGTCACGACCCGGATCAGGAACGGCCGCGACACCCGGGCCAATGTGATGACCTCGGGATTGATCGCCGCGGTGGAGTCTCCGACCTCCCGGTCCGACTCGTAGTTGTGTTCGCCGCCCATCCAGTAGTTCCACGTCCGCGCCGGTGAGGGAACGTCGGTCCGGAACCGTTCCCGGGCGTATTGAGGCAGGTCCGGAGGAAGATTCGCAGGGGTTTCGCCGGAAGGACCACTGGCAGGAGACATCATCGGCTCCTCGGAATGGATTGGCCGCTGAGGAGAATCCTAAGTCGTGAAGGCATGGGTGCGCCCGGCCGGCCTTACTACCCCTGGAGAAAGGCCGGGCCGGGCACGTTCTAGCAGTGCTGGAGCCTGCCGCCCCAGCGGTCGGGGGGCCGGGTGTCACCCGGCCCGGGAGCGGTCAGGATCGTCGTACGCCGGACGCCGGCTGGGCGCCCACGGCGACCTTCCACAGGGCGTGGGCGGTCGCGTCGGAGAAGCGGTCGAGCGCCGTCGTGTTGATGTTGCTGGGGTAGCTGTCGCAGGACTGGTGGTAGCACCGGTCGAACGCCTGGTTCGCGGTGCCGCCCCACTTCTGCGCCTGGGCGGCGGTCTTCCTCGCCGGTGCGCCGGTGAACAGGAACGTCGTGGCGATTCCGGCGTCGCGGAACGACCCGTCGTCACTGCAGCACTCGGCGACCTCCTCGGTCGGCACGTTGATCGAGTCGAAGTACTCCTTCACGTTCCTCGCCAGCGGCGAGTTGAGGTTGTCGATGAAGTAGCCGGGGTTCGGCGAGCCGACCATGTCGAGGTTGACATAGCCCTTGATCTTCGTCCGGTCGGCCGCCGACAGGCGGCTCACATAGAACCGGGAGCCGCGCAGGCCCTGCTCCTCGTCCGTCCACCAGCCGAACCGGACGTGGTTGAGCATGGTGGGCTTGGTCTGGGCGAGCTGGAGCGCCGTCTCCAGCAGCGCGGCGGACCCGGTTCCGTTGTCGTTGATCCCGGGGCCGGCCGCGACGCTGTCGAGGTGCGCGCCGAACATGTAGACGTTGTTCTCGTTACCGCCGGGCCAGTCGGCGATCAGGTTCGGCCCGGCCCCGCCGCTGCATCCGGACGCGCAGGGCTGGCGGACCACGGTGAACCCGGCGGCCTTCAGCTTCTGCTCGATGTAGGACACCGACGCGGTGTAGCCCGCGCCCGTGGAACGACGATTGCCGCCGTTGCTGCTGGCGATGGTCTGGAGCTGCTGAAGATGCGCCTTGACGTTCTCGACGTTGATGTCAGGCGCGGCCGCTACTTTTGGGTGGCCACCCCCCACCGTGTACGCGGTGGTTCCGGTCGCGCCCGCGGCGCAGGACGGCTCACCGGACTGCGCGCCGAGCTGGACCGCGTCCCAGGCCGCCTTGACCTTGTTGTACATGGCGCAGGTGCTGTCGAGGTTCTTCGCCGCGGTCAGCGTCAGCGTCCGGTACCGGCCGTAGCTGGTGCCGGACGTCTTGAGCATCATCGCGTTGTAGAAGATCTTCGCGGCGTTCATGACGCCGATGCCCGTCACCTGGCCGCCCTGGCAGACGGGGCTGTTCGGCTTGCCGCCGCCCGGCTGGGAGCCCTCGGCGAGCAGGTAGAACCAGTGGTTGCCCGGCCCGGCGGCCTTGTGGACCTCCATCCGCGGGACGGAGGCGGAGTAGCAGTTCGGGTCGTTGTTGACCTGCGACGGGTTGTACATGTTCCGGATCGGGCCGCGCCCGACCAGGTTGACCAGCTCACCGACGGTGTAGTCGGGGGTGTCGGCCGGGTTGTTCAGGGCGTGCTCGACGACCGCGCCCCACACGTCTCCGACGAATTCCTGGGTGCCGCCGCCGGACATACCGCCGGGGGTGAAGTTGTCGAGCCCGTGACCGAACTCGTGGGCCACCACGTCGGTGGAGGTGATCCACTGGTTCTGCTGGTTGTGGCCGAACTGGGCGTCGGTGCCGTTCCAGTAGGCGTTGACGGCGTTGAGCCCGACCCTCGCCGGGGCCCACTGGTTGTTCCGCAGGCCGGTGCGCCCGAAGGACTTCAGCAGGTCCCAGAAACCGGCGGAGGCGTACATGACGTCCACGCAGCCGGATTCCTTGTCGGTCTTGGACGCGCTGCCCCAGACGTCGTCCGGGCCGGTGAAGACCCGGTTGCCGCTGTAGTCGGCGCAGGACATGCCGGCCCGGTTCGGGTCCCGCATCGAGTAGGTGCTGCCGGACTGGGTCGTCCCGAAGGTCAGGTTCGGGCCGCCCCAGATGCCGGTGCCCGTACCCGCCTGGATGGTCTCCTGCGCGTCGAACCGCTTGCCGGTCAGGGCGTCGACGTAGACCTTCTTCCGGCTCGGCTGCTCGCCGTCGCGTCCGGTCACGACCGTCTCCCACGCCAGCCTGGGCTTGGCCAGCGCGTGCACGACCAGGCGCGGCTTGAGGCCGGCGTCGTCCGGCTTGGTCAGCGCGGCGCGGGAGCTACCGGCGGCGGCGCTCTCGCTGACCTTCGGGGTGGTGCCGACCGTGACCTGCCGGTCCTGCGCGACCGACAGGGTGCGGACGCGGCCCTTCCCGTCGGTGGCGATCACGAAGTCGCCGCCGACCACGGGAAGCCCGCGGTAGGTGCGCTCGTAGGCGACGTAGTACTGGTCCCAGGGGGTGCCGACCACCTGGGTCCGGATGTACTGCTCGTCCTTGCCGGTGTGCAGGTCGGCGGCGTTCGCGGCGATCAGCCGGTCGGCGGACGCCACCGCCGCGGCCTTCGGATCGGTGCCTGGTCCCTGGCTGCTCTGGGCGGACGTCACGGCGGGAGCCGTCACGCCCGTGACCGCAAGCGCGGTGACCGCCGTGGTCACCAGGAGATGATTTCTGCGTTTCACAGCCGCATGCCTCCATAAGGGCGGGGGTGAGGCCGCCCCGCGGGGGCGGGGCGGCGGCCGGCGCGACGGCGGGACCGGGAGTGGCGGCGCGCACGAACTGGGGAGCCGCGCGCCGCGCGGTGGACGGCCATCGCGTCCTGCAAAGACGAGATTGACATCTCATGAACGCCTGCGGGCCATCACAGTTGGCCATAACTTCCGGCAATGCGCGCCGGACCAGGCACCACGGAGTAATCGTGGGCCGAGAATTCTCGACTACCGAACGGCGTCGCGTGATTCGCCGCCCCGGCGGAAAGCGGCGGTGCGCCAGCGGAGCAGTTCGGTGCCGTCCTGGGATATGGCGGCCAGCTCACCGGCGCGTGAATGGTGCCACGACGGGACGAACCCGCTGACGCGGCCGGTGAGCTCGCCGGTGAGCGGGTCCCAGATCTCCAGCCCGTCCGCGGTCGCGGCGTAGAGACGCCTCGCGTCGGCGAACAACTCCCCGCGCGGGCCGGGGAAGGCCTGTGCCGGCGTCCCGGTGGCGGCGTCGAAGAGGCGGACCCCGTCGAGCAGGGCATCATCGTCGGTTCCGAGGCCGCTCACGGCGAACAGGCCGTCGGCGACCCAGCACATCGGCGAGTTCCAGTGGTACCAGCGCTGGCAGAGCACCTCGCGGGACGGGCCGTCCTCCGATTCCCAGGCCGCGCCGTCCAGCCAGCGGCGCAGGCTCCACACGACGGGAAGGCCGGCGGGGGACCACACCCAGCCGTCGTCGGCGATCCACTCGCCGTCCGGCGACACGTGCAGGCGGCCGTGGAAGTAGTCGAGGTCGTGGCCCGACTCCCTGCCGGTCGTCCGCTCGCTGAGGAGGGCGCCGGTGGCGGCGTCGGAGACGTCCAGGCGGTTCCATTCGGTGCGGTGGACGACGACGGTCCGGCCGCGATGCTCGGCGAAGGCCACGGAGAACGGCACCGTGTCCGGACGGTAGTCGCCGCCGTGCAGGGTCATCGTGCGGCGCCCGGTCCGCAGGTCGATGACGGCGCCGTGGTGGCCGTAGTCGTTCACGACGGCCGCGAACCGGCCGTCGGCGGATCCGTACAGGCGGCGGCGCAGCTCGTGCCCGGCCCACGGCTCGTGGTCGGGTTCGCCGGGGACGTCGGCCGACGCGAGCAGCTCGAAGGCGCCGCCGTCCGCGTCGAACCGCGCCACCCGCATGCCGGCGGTGAGCACGAGCCACCCCCGTCCGGCGGCGGGCGCCAGGTCGAGGAGACCGCGCAGGGGTTCCGGCAACGTCGTGCGCAGGACGGTGCCGTCGACGGGTTCGGGACGCTCGGCGATCCCCGGCCTCCCCCGCCAGGCGACGATCTCCGCCTCGTCCTCGACGCGTCCGACGCAGCCCTCGCACGCCACGAACATTTCCGGCGGGTCATCGGCGCCGTCGCAGGCGGGGCAGCACAGATCGTGCTCAAGCCCGGTGCCGGTCAGCAGCCACACCGACTCCTCGTCCTGCTTTTCGGGGTCGAGAAGGTGCCGGCACACGCGGGAGGCGCCCGCGTGCGCGGCATGGCCGCACGGAAGAAGATCCACACGCGAAGCCTAAGGCCGTCAGGCGACTCACCGGTCGAGAAGCTCGTGCAGCCTGCGCGCGAACGCCTCCGGCTGCCCGGGCTGGCCGAACTCGCCGCCCATGAAGCCGCCGTGGTGGCTCGGGAACACTGTCGCCCGCTGACCGAGCAGCTCGGCCGCGGCCACGGAGGTGCGTCCGGTGAAGGTGGTCCCGGACTCCTCGCCCACCGCGATCAGGATCCGCGTCGGCGCCGCCTTCAGCGCCTCGACGTCGAGCCGGTAGTCGTTGACCGCCCAGGACCGCTCGGACAGCAGCGGGTCGTCGCGGGAGCCGTCGTCGTCGGCCGGCATCCCGAAGGCGGCGGGGTCCGGCACGGGCTGGTCGAAGTAGGCGTCGGTGAACTCGCCCTCCCACATCGTCATCGCGATGAACGCCGCCATGCCGGTGCCCCAGCCCTTGGCCTGGTAGGCGTCCCGGAAACCGGCGCGGGCGCGCTCGGCGGCCGGGGCGTCGGGGAGGACGGAGATGAGCGGCGGTTCGTGCGCCACGAGGGTCGTCACGTCGCCGGGGTGGGCCGTCACGAGGGCGAGCGCGGTCACCGCGCCGCCGCTGCTGGCGAAGATCTCGACCGGCCCCGCGCCGAGCGCCTCGATGAGGGCGTGCAGGTCGGCGGCTTGAGTCTCGGGGTCGTGGTCGACCCGGCCGTCCGTGCGGGTGCTGCGGCCCAGGCCGCGCGGGTCGTAGGTGACCACGGTCCGCTCGGCGAAGTGGGACGCCAGAGTGCCGAAGCCGACGGCGTCCATCGGCTGGCCGATCATGAACAGCGGCGGGCGCCCGTCGGCGGTCGGCAGCGGGCCGTGGACGTCGTAGACGAGGTCGACCCCGGGAATCTGAAGTGTCTTGGTAGCCATACCTCTTTTGACTCCTCTTCCCGCGAAAACTCATCGCGGACCTGCCGTTCAACGCTCGACCCGTCAGGGAGCGTCGTGGAGGTGGGCGGCCTGGTCTTGCAGGGCCGTCATCATCGCCTGTGCCTGCGCGGAAGGGCGGGGCCGGGTGACGGCGACGGTCGCGCGTCCGGTCCAGTGGCCGTCGGTGACGGCCAGGGCCCGCAGCCCCGCGGGCAGGGCCGGCAGGGCCTGGACGGGGATCACCGTGATCCCCAGACCGGCCGCGACCAGCCCGAGGCGCGTCGACCAGCTTCGCGCCGTGTGGGCGATGTGCGGGTCGGACAGGGTCGGCCAGGCCCCGAACTGCGGCTCGCCGCCCGCGCCGTCCCCGGCGATCCAGTGTTCCTGGGCGAGGTCCGCGACGGTGACGGCGGTGTGGCCCGCGAACCGGTGCGTGTCCGGGACGGCCACCCGGAGATCGCCTTGGAGCACGGTGGTCTGCCGCAGCTCGCTCAGGTCGTAGTCCGGCAGGCCGTGGCCGACGCCGATGACCGCGACCTCCAGCCGTCCCGCCCGCAGCCGCCGGAGCAGTGCGGGCGTCGACGCCTCCTCCAGCATCACCGCGAGCCCCGGATGGCCGGACGTCACCCGCGCCATCGCCCGCGGGACCAGCGCCATGGCGGCGGTGGGGTAGGCGCCGACGGTGAGGCGGCCCGCGAGCCGGTCGCGCAGCCCGGCGAGTTCCAGCTCGGTCGCCGCCAGGTCGGCGAGGATCTCCGTCGCGCGCCGGACGAGCACCTGGCCCGCCGGGGTGAGCGCCACGCCCCGCCGACCCCGGTCGAAGATCGGCGCCCCGGCCGCCGTCTCCATCGCGGCGACCTGGCGGGAGACGGCCGACTGCGTGTAGCCGAGCGTCTCGGCGGCCCTGGTGAACGAGCCCGCGGCGGCGACCTGGTGGACGACCCGGAGACCGGTGAGCGTGAACTCGGCCATGCCCCGGACCGTACCATGCGTTCTCCTCATGCAAACGGTGCCAAACCATCGTTAGACAGCATGGGAGGCGGCGGGCAGGCTGGAGCCATGACACAGCGATTCAGCAGAGACGAACTCGTGGCCCGCCTCGTCCGCGCCGGCGAACTGGAAGTGTCGGGCGAGGACCCGGACGAGATCGCGACCTACTTCGACACCGAGAAGTTCCGCTTCCACGGACCGGACGGCTTCGAGTCCGGCTTCGACGGGCTCGACGACTACTTCACGGCGATGCGCGCCGCCTTCGACGACCGGTCGATCCGGCGCGGGATCATGGTCGCCGAGGGCGACCTGCTGGCCTGCCAGACCTGGATCGAGGGGACCTTCGTCCGCGCGTTCGACCGGTCGCCGGCCGGGCCGCTGCCGCCCAACGGCCGGCGCGTCGTCTTCGACCTGATCAACATCTTCCGCTTCGACGACCAGGGCCGCCTCGTCGAGGAGTGGGTCCGCACCGACAACCGCTCCCTCCTGCGCCAGATGGGCGCCGAAGGAAGCTGACGGGAACCGGCCCGCCGCTAGCCGGACAGGCCGGTGTTCCGCCGCGGGCGCAGCTGGGACTCCAGGCGCGTGACCCATGCGGTGGTGATCTCGTCGATCCTCGGCAGGTCGCGCTCCTCGACCGCCAGGCCGGGCGTGACGACGGTGGCGCCCAGCTCCACCAGCAGCGGACGCAGATGCACCTCCACGGCCAGGGTGTGGGCGGCGGAGCCCACGACCATCAGGGGCAGGACGATGGTGCCCACCAGAGCGCCGGTGTCGATCCCGTCCAGGAACGCCTTCAGCAGCCCCGTGTAGGTCGCCTTGTACGTCGGGCTCGCCACGACCAGCAGGTCGGCCTCCTCGACCTGCCGCACCGCCGCCGCCACGGAGGGGTCCCCTCGCTGGAAGAGGTGCGGCGCCAGGGCGGCGAGCTCGACGACATGCGGTTCGGCCTCGTCTCCGGCGAGCCGCGACGCGGCGCGGGCGGCGCTGACCGCGGCCAGCGAGGTACGTGAGGCCGGGCGCGGGTTCCCGACGAGGACGGTGATGGACATGTCGTTCCTCCGGCACTTCGCTCGGTACCCGACGGCGTGATCGCCGGCGGCATGGATCTCACGGCGGTCACGACCGCGCGCCCCGGTCGGCGGCGGCCGGCGTGGAGCCCGGCCGGCCGGCGGTGGGCCGGGGAAGGCCGTAGTGCTCGCGGAGCGTCCGCCCGGCGTACTCGGTCCGGAACAGGTTCCTCGCCTGGAGCAGGGGGACGACATGGTCTACGAACACCTCCAGCTCCGACGGCAGCACCGCCGGCATGACGTTGAAGCCGTCGGCGGCCCCGGCGGTGAACCAGTGCTCGATCGTGTCGGCGATCCGCTCCGGGGTCCCGGTGAACGTGCGGTGCCCGCGGCCCCCGCCGAGCCTGCCGATGAGCCGGCGCACCGTGAGGTTCTCGTCCCGGGCCAGTTTGACGATCAGCGTGTACCGGCTCTTGGCGCCCTCGATCTCGTCCTCGGCGGGCAGGTCGGCCGGGAGCGGGGCGTCCAGGGGGAGCCGCTCGGGATCCAGGCGCAGCGTCCTGGCAAGCTGCGCTCGCGCGTACTCGGGGAGGATGAGCCGGTCGAGCTCCTCGTCGAGCTCGCGCGCCTCCCGTTCCGTGCTCCCGATCACCGGGACGATCCCCGGCAGGACCTTGATCAGCTCGGGGTCCCGTCCGGCGGCTGCGCCGCGGCGCTTGACGTCGGCGTAGAACGCCTGGGCGCCGGCCAGCGTCTGCTGCGCCGTGAAGATCGCCTCGGCGTGCCGGGCGGCGAAGTCCCTGCCGTGCTCCGACGAGCCCGCCTGGACGAGCAGCGGATGCCCCTGGGGAGGGCGCGCGGTGTTCAGCGGCCCGCGCACCCGGTAGTGGCGCCCGGAGTGCTCGATCGCCCGCACCCGGTCCCGCACCGCCCATGCGCCGCCGGCCTTGTCGCCGATGGCGGCGTCGTCCTGCCAGCTGTCCCACAGCCCGCGCGCGACCTCGACGAACTCGTCGGCGCGCTCGTAGCGGTCCCGGTGCGCCGGCAGCTCGTCGAGGCCGAAGTTGCGCGCGGCGTCCAGGGTCGCGGTGGTCACGATGTTCCAGCCGGCCCTGCCGCCGCTGATGTGGTCGAGCGAGGCGAACCTGCGGGCCAGGTTGTACGGATCGTTGTAGGTGGTGGACGCCGTCGCGATGAGCCCGATGCGCGTGGTCGCGGTCGCCATCGCGGCCAGCAGGACGGTCGGTTCCAGGACGCTCGACGGGCGCTGTTCCAGGTCGCCTATCAGCGCGGGGCTGTCGGCGAAGAACACCGAGTCGAGCAGTCCGCGCTCGGCGGTCTGGGCGAGCCGCGTGAAGTACGCCACGTCGTCGCTGACGAAGGGGTCGGCGTCCGGGAGGCGCCATGCCGCTTCGTGGTGTCCGTTGCTCATCAAGAAGGCGTTGAGGTGCAACCGCCGCGCGGTCATCGTCCTTGCGCTCCCTCCTCGCCGTCCAGGATTTCATGTTAATCCTACCTGTTAAATAGGGATTTTTCAACGGACCTGCGACCAGGGACGGATGCCCTGAGGGCTTTCTCACGTCGCCGGGAATCTCGGCAATCCGTGCTTCCCCGATGTGGCGTTGTGCCAGCCTAGATGCGAACTGCACCCATCCGAGTACGTATCGCTCAGTATCGTGATCTTGACCGTCTAGGCACTGAGGACGCCGATGCCTGACTTCTTTGAACCCGCTGCCGGCGCCGATCAGCAGGGCGCCCGGCAAACCGGCAGGTCACCGGCCCGTGGCATGCGTCGGCAGGGCAGTATACGCACCTTTCACCTGTCCATTTCGGTGCTTCCCGCGACCACCGTGGCGATCCTCGGGGCCATCGCCGTCGCGGTCCTCTACAGCGGTCACACCGTGACCCAGCAGACACGGCTGGTGCTGGCCATCGTGGCGGTGGTGACGGTGATCACCATCGGGGCGGCCATCTGGGGGGCGGACGCGGCCACCCGCCGGGTCCGCCGGCAGCACGTCCAGTCGACCGTCCGGGACCGCGAGAACATCCAGTGGCGGCTCGGCGAGCTCGGCTCCCTGGTCGCCCACGGCCGGCGGGACCTGCAGAAACTGTCCGCGGGGATCAGCGCGGGCGAGAAGGCGGCGCCGCGCAGCGAGGACTACCCCGCGCCCGACTCCGCCGATCCCGTCCTGCTGCTCGCGTACGAGCTGCGCAAGGCGCAGAGCGAGGCGTGGAACGCGGTGGTCGGCGCGGCGAACCGCGAGCCCGCCGGCAGCGCCGGCCAGCGGGTCGGCGTCTTCGTCAACCTCGCACGCCGGATGCAGTCGCTGTCCCACCGGGCCATCCAGGGGCTGGACGAGCTGGAGAACCAGGTCGAGGACCCGGACCTCCTCAAGGGGCTGTTCAAGGTCGACCACCTCACCACCCGGACGCGCCGCCAGGCCGAGAGCCTCGCCGTGATCGGCGGCGCCGCCTCGCGCCGCCGCTGGACCAAGCCGGTGAGCGTCTACGAGGTGCTCCGCTCGGCCATCGCCGAGGTGGAGCACTACAACCGGGTCAAGGTGGTGCCGCCCATCGACGGCAACCTGCACGGCAGCGCCGTCGCGGACGTCGTCCACCTGCTGGCCGAGCTCATCGAGAACGCCACCAAGTTCTCCCCGCCGCAGACGCAGGTGCTCATCCGCGTCGAGACCGTCAGCGCGGGCCTGGCCATCGAGGTCGAGGACCGCGGCATCGGCATCCCGCGGGGAGACCAGCGCCGGCTGAACGCCCTGCTCGTCGACCAGGAGCGGGCCGACACCGAGGAGCTGCTGAAGGACGGGCGCATCGGCCTCCTCGTGGTCTCCGCGCTCGCGCGCCGGCACAAGGTCCGCGTCCAGCTCCAGGGCAACGTGTACGGCGGTACGCAGGCCGTCGTCGTCGTGCCGAAGGACCTGGACGGCAGCCAGTCGGACGCCGACGAGGCCCAGCGCCGCGACGAACCGGCACACGCGCAGGCCGCCACCCCCGCCCACACGCCCGCCGCCCCCGCACCCGCCGCGCACACGCCCGTCGCGCGACCGCCCGCCGCGCCCGCGCCCACTCCCGCCGCGGCGCCCGCGCCGGCCGTGAGGGCGTCGACGCTGGACGACCAGGACGTCCTCGGCGTCGGCATGGTGGGGCGGCCGTCCCCCGTGGCCGTGGACGCTCCGAGCCCTCGCCCGCACCGTCCCGCGCACGCGCGGCCGTCCGGATCCGCGGCGGAGGTGCCGGACGCCGCCACCGGTCCGATCCCGGCCGCCACCGAACCCGCCGCCGTTCCGGGGAACGGCGGTGAGCGGCCGCCGTTGCCGCGGCGGCAGGCACAGACGCATCTCCCGCCCGAGCTGGCGGAGGCCCCGGTCGTCCAGGACGACGACCAGGAGGTCGAGCACAATCCCGGATTGATGGCGGCGTTCCAGAAGGGCATCCGCAGCGGCCAGGACGATGACGACGCCGCGGACGGCCCGGACGCCCCGGACAGCCCAAGCTGACGGATCGTCACGAATGATAAGGAGCGTCCATTGAGTGCTGTCTCCCCGAACCAGGCTCAAGATCTTGCTTGGCTGTTGCGGGGGCTGAGCGAGGAGGTTCCGGTCATACGCGGCAGCGTGCTGCTGTCTTCCGACGGCCTGCTGAAAGCCGCCCATGGCTTCGACCGGGCCAGCGCGGAACAGCTTTCCGCACTCGCCTCGGGGTTCTTCTCCATCGCGCGTAGCACCGGAATGAAGTTCGACGACAGCAACGAGGTGCGGCAGGTGGTGGTGGAACTCAAGACCAGCCAGCTGTTCATCTCCTGGGCCGGTTTCAATTCCGTGCTGGCGGTGCTGGCGAGGGCGGAGGCCGATCCTGGCGTGGTCGGTTTCGAGATGGGGCGGCTGATCAAGGCCGTCCGGCCGTTCCTGCACACCGCGGCGCGGTCGGCGACCGTGCCCGGCGACCGAGACCCGGCGCTATGACGACCGACGAGGACGAGGTCTGGGTCGACGACAACGCCGGCCCGTTAGTACGCCCGTACACGGTGACCGACGGCCGCACCCGTCCGACCGTCGAGTTGGACCTGCTGTCGCTGGTGGTCGCGGAGGGCGGCCTTCCCCCGGCCCTGGACCCCGAGCACGCCGAGGCCATGAGGCTGTGCCGCACGCCCATGTCCGTCGCCGAGGTCGCGGCGCACCTGCGGCTGCCCGTCGTGGTCACCAAGATCCTGCTCGCCGATCTGCTGGACCACCGGGCGTTGACGACACAGGCGGCGCGCACCGCGACCGACCCCACCGACCAAGCGCTTTTGGAGAAACTGCTCGATGGCCTACAACGAGCCTGAGGTCCCTTCCACCCAGGTCAAGATCCTCATAGCGGGCGGTTTCGGCGTCGGGAAGACGACGTTCGTCGGTGCGGTGAGCGAGATCGAACCGCTGAGCACCGAGGAGCTCATCACCTCAGCCAGCGTCGGCATCGACGACCTCGGCGGCGTCGCGGAGAAGTCCACCACGACCGTGGCGCTCGACTTCGGCAGGATCACGATCGAGCAGCACGGGATCGTGCTCTACCTGTTCGGGACGCCCGGTCAGCGGCGTTTCTGGTTCCTGTGGAACGAGCTTTCCGCCGGCGCGCTGGGGGCGGTCGTGCTCGCCGACACCCGCCGCCTGGAGGACTGCTTCGAGGCCGTCGACTTCTTCGAGAACCGCGGGACCCACTTCCTCGTCGCGGTGAACGAGTTCGACGCCGCGTTCCGCTACGACCCCGACGAGGTCCGCGCCGCCCTCGGGCTCGACCCGCGCGTGCCGATCGTGCTGTGCGACGCGCGAAGCCGCTCCTCCGCCATCGCGGTGCTGCGCTCCCTGGTCCGCCACCTCCTCACCGCCGCCTCCGCCGCTCCCAGCTCCCCCACCGCCTCCAATTCCGCCTGACGCGGAGCCCGCACGAATGTTCATGCTCGTCCATACAGGGAGGTCCCCGTGACGTATCAGTTCAGTGACCAGGCGTACGAACTCCCCGCCCGCCCTCTGGTACCGGCTGACCAGGAGGCACCCCAGCGCGCGGCGCGGCTGCGAGAGCTCGGCCTGGGTCAGGCACGGGAAGGCGAGTTCGACGAGTTCGCCTATGAGGTCGCCCTGGAGGCGCAGGAACTCGCCGGGCTGGCGAGCGCGCCGGTGGCCTTCGTGAACCTCGTCGGCGACGACCAGTTCATCGGCGGCGTCTACACGCCCCCGGCCGCCGCGGCCGTCGTGGAGGGGGTCCTCGGGGCGCGGATACCCCTCAACGCCGGGTACTGCCCGCATGTCGTCGTCCGGCGCAAGGCGCTGATCCTGGACGACGTCCTCGACTATCCGCGCTTCGCCGGCAACCCGATCGTCGACAAGCTCATGGTCCGCAGCTACGCGGGCGCTCCGCTGACGGACCGCACGGGCACGGTTCTCGGCACGATCTGCATCGTGGACAGCGAACCGCGCCCGTGGGGCAGGGCCGGGCTGGACCTCATGAAGCGGCGGGCGGCCGACCTGGTCGGCCGGATCCACCGCCGCGAGGGCCTCCCGGGACAGTAGCGGCGCACCGTCAGTCGCAGGCGGCGGCCGCCACCTCGCCCCTGCCCTGGCCATGCCGGAGCGGGAACAGCACGGTGCCCGGCGGATCACCCACCGCGCCTCCTGGATCGCCCACCGCGCCGGGCTGCTCGCCCACCGGGCCCACCGGCTCGCTCACCGGACCCGCCGGAGCCTCCACTGGGCCCGCCGGATCGCCCACCGGGCCCGGCTGGTCGCCGGACGCGCGGCCGTTCGGCCGTGCCGTGCCACCGGTGTCGAGTATTCCGGTGGCCAGCAGGCGGAACTCCGCGGCGACGCCGGCGATGTCGTTCCTGAGGAACTCGATGGCGGGCCAGACCCTGCGGGGGTGCGCGCCGGTGTCCGCGGCCCAGCCGAGGACCTGGGTGATCGCGAACAGGTAGGCGATGGCGCGGCCGGCCAGGACCTGGTGCTCCTGGGCCAGGCGCTGGTCGAGGAAGCTCAGGTCCGCCTGGAGCGCCTTGACGCCGGCCGCCGTGAGCGGCCAGTCGGCCAGGAAGCCGCTGAGAGGGCGGCCGGACCGCCGGGTCAGGCAGTACGCGGCGAGCTGCTGGCTGAGCATGTCGTTGTTGCCGTCGAAGACGGTGAAGACCCGTGAGTCCAGGAACGCCTGACCCGCGATGTTGGTGGGCGATCCGCAGCGGTACCCTTCACCGCCGGTCAGCTGCTGGTAGTGCTGCGCCGCGCTGACCATCCGCTCGGTGGCGACGGTCTTGAGGGCCTGGACCGCCGGGAACGCGGGGGTCATGTCGGCCCTGAAGTCCAGTTCCGTCCGCACGTAGTGGTTGAGCGCCTCGCAGATGGTGGCCGAGGTGTCGATGGCCGCGAGCCGGTAGCCGACGAACCCGATCTTGGACTGTCGCTTCCGCCCGATGTGACGGCCCTCGGTGTACGCGCGCGCCTCGCGGCTGATGCGGCGCAGGAAGCCCGATCCCGCCGCCGCCAGCATCGCCCGCGACACCATGAACAGGTCCACGGAGTTCAGGCCCGCGTCCTCGGCGTTGATCCGGCGATGCCGGGGGACGATCACGTCGATCTCGTTCACACCGTAGTCGAGCAGCTTCAGGCCCAGTGCCTCGTACAGCTCGACGGTGCGGAACCCCTCGCTTCGTTTGACGACGAAGTAGCCGTACTCGTGGCGGTCCACGTTCTTCGCGACGACCAGCCACCAGTGCGCGGACGAGCTGAGGGCCTGCCAGTGCTTGCGGCCGCGGATCCGGTAGCCTCCGTCGACCTCCTCGAACGTGGTGGTCATGGTGGACAGGGCCGAGCCGGCTCCCGGTTCGGTGGCGGCGAGCCCGGCCATCAGCGGGTCGCTGCCGGCGAACTGCGGCAGCATCTCCTGTTTGACCTCTTCTCCGGCCCACTTCACGACGGGCAGGAGCGCCAGTGCCGTGTTCACGATCACGTACACGCCGAGCGCCAGGTTCGATTCGGACAGGGTCTCGACCACCCCGCACATCTCGGCGTGGTCTTCGCGCCCGCCGTACTCCTTGGGCAACGTCGGCAGGAGAACGCCGGCCTTCGTCAGGAGGGTCCAGTCGTCGGAGGGAAGGTTCTGCTGTGGGTAGCTCGCGGAATCGAATCGAGGGGCGACCGTCTCGATGCCGCCGATAAACTCGTTCGTCGACAGAGACAGCAGGTCGTTCGTCATGGTGTCCGCTCTCACGGGTCGGCCTGGCACTGCGGGGGAAGCCGTCAGGTTCCGGCGTCAAGAGCACGCCGATGTCGATTCAGCAGTATGCAATCAAGCCATGGCCCACCTCCGGAACCCGCCTTCTGGAGTGACTAGGCCATAGTTAATCGCCCGATCACCAGGCGCAAGGAACATCTGGCTTACCGTAAGCGCAGATGAAGAATGTTTCACCTCAATGACCTGCGCGCATCCGACGCCCGGAGGGGCTTTCCGGATCGGGTGCGGCGGCCCGTCCAGGAGGTCGGCGAAGGGTCCGCGACGGTCCCCCACCGTCGAAAGATCCCTGGTCAGAGCGCAGGCCGCCGGTATGAGCGCTCGGCGCCATCCACGGATCGTGGAATCGAACCTCGCCGCCGTGACTTGCGAATCCGCCGCCGAACTGCACACCGGCATGATCTTAGACGCCATCCTGATCCCCATCATCCCTTTCGTACCAACGGACTGTTCCGCCTCCCGAATGCACATGATGAACACGCAGCTCATCGTCACCCCCAAGGAAACACCATGCGGGAAGCGAAGGTCGCCATCCGCGGGAGCCCACGACTTGACGCGGTATCGGCCCGTGTTCCACGGCAAATAGGTATGTGCGAAAGCTTGCGATCAGGGCATCTGACACAAACCAATTTCTCCCGTCCGGATCCCGCGCGGCGCCACCGCCGCGGACCGGCCCGGGTGCCCGCGGGGTTGTCCACAGGACCCCGGCGCCTGGAGCGGTGTCGGTGGCATCGCGTTTAATCGAGGGGTGGACGCAGCAGAGCGCATCGCGGAGCTGACCGCCGAGGTCAGGCGGCTGAACGACCTGTACTACGGCGGCGGCGACAGCCCCCTGCCGGACGCCGACTACGACGCCTTGAAGGACGAGCTGGCCGCCCTGGTCGCCGAGCACCCGGAGCTCGAACCGGACGACAGCCCGCTCGGCAAGGTCAACGCGCCCGCCGAGCTGACCGGCCCGACCGTGCGCCACGCCCGTCCGATGCTCTCGCTGGGCAAGGCGACGGGCGAGGAGCAGATCCGTACGTTCTGCGAGCGGTTCGGCGGCCAGGTCTTCCGCGTGTCGGAGAAGCTCGACGGGCTCTCGCTCAGCATCGTCTACATCGACGGCAGGCTCGACTACGTCGCCACCCGCGGCACCGGAACGGTCGGCGAACTGGTGACCGCGAAGGTGCGCCACGTGATTCCGGGCCTGCCCGCCGCGATCGACGCGCCCGGACGCGTCGAGGTCCGCGGCGAGGCGGTGATGCTGCGGTCGGTATGGGCCGCCTACAACGAGGCACACCCCGACCGGACGCTCACCAACCCGAGGTCGGGCGCCGCCGGGACGCTCGTCCTGAAAGATCCGGAGGCGGCCGCGCAGGCCAAGCGGCTGCTGCGGTTCTTCGCCTTCGGCGCCGACCGCGACGGCGCCGCGCTGGACGTCCCGGCCGGTTTCGAGCCGGTCGCCCAGTACGTGTGCGCGAACGTCGATGAGGTCCTCGACGCGATCAACGAGATCGGCGGCCGCCGCGACGGGCTCGACTACGACATCGACGGCGCGGTCGTCCGGCTGCACGAGCCGGCGGCGTTCGACGCGGCGGGCTTCAACAGCGCCGAACCGCGCGGGGCGATCGCGTTCAAGTACCCGCCGGAGGAGAAGCTGACCACGCTGCTGTCGGTCGAGTGGCCGGTCGGCAAGATCGGCCGGGTGCCGCCGCGCGCGAAGGTCGCGCCGGTGTTCGTCGGCGGCGTGACGGTCGAGAACATCACCCTGCACAACCCGCGGCTGATCCGCGAGCGCGATCTGCGGATCGGCGACACGGTCGCGGTCGTGCGGCGCGGCGACGTGATCCCGTTCGCGGGCCGCTCGCTGCCGGAGCGGCGCGACGGGACCGAGGTCGAGATCGTCGCGCCGGAGCACTGCCCGTCGTGCGGTTCGGAGCTGGAGGTCCGCGGCGCCGGTGAGGAGCACTGGTGCGTGAACCTGCAGTGCCCGGCGCAGGCGACGCGCCGGCTGATGCACTGGGCCTCACGCCAGGCGGCCGACATGGAAGGCGTCGGCGACACCTGGATCGAGAAGCTCGCCGAAGAGGGCGTTCTCAAGCACCGCAGCGACTTCTACGACCTGACCGCCGAGCAGCTGCTCGACTACGAGCGGATGGGCGAGGTCAGCGCCAGGAACATGGTCGAGTCGATCGCGTCGTCCAAGGGGATGGGGCTGCGGCGCGCGCTGATCGGGCTGGCGATCCCGATGGCGTCCGAGGGCACGGCCAAGCGCCTGTGCCTGGCCGGCTACGAGCGCATCGAGGACGTCGCCGCGGCGACGGTCGAAGACCTGGTCGCGATCCGCGACATCGGGCCCAAGGTCGCCGAGAGCATCGTGGCCTTCTTCGCCCGCCCGCAGGTCCTGCGGGAGATCGCGGCGCTGCGTGCGCGGGGCGTGAACCTCGACGTCCTGGACGAGGACCGTCCGGTCGACGCGGCCGCCGCCGGCGACTCGCCGCTGAAGGGCAAGGCGGTCGTCATCACCGGCGCGTTCACCGACCCGCGCTCGGGCGCGAAGATCAGCCGGCCGGACGTGACCCGCCTGGTCGAACGGGCCGCCGCGACGACGGCCTCATCGGTCTCGGCCAACACCGACTACCTCCTCACCGGCGACAACGTCGGCGCCGCCAAGACGGGCAAGGCCGAGAAACTGGGGGTCACGGTCGTCCCCCAAGATCAACTCTGGCGCTGGCTGACCGAGGCCGGCATCGCCTAGCCGCCGGGTAAGGCGGGCGCTGGATGGTGGGCGCCCGCCTTACGTCAGAGGGTGGCGCGGTGGCGGCCGGTCAGCAGGCGGCGGGGGTGACGACCTCGGACCAGTCCCCGGTTCCGACGGTGCTGGTGGCGTTGGTGCGCTCGCGCGCGTCCTGGCCGCATGCCCAGAGGCTCGACGGGCTGAAGTAGCGGGTCTCCGAGCCGGGCCCGATCGTCTCCGTGCCGGTGGAGTCGGTCACCCAGGTGCTCGTCGCGTAGTCCCAGTGCTGGATCGTCACGTTCACGTCGGTCGACGCGATACCGCGGTTCCGCGCCAGCATGAACGACATGGTGCCGTACCCGGGCGGGTCCCCCGCGAGGACGTCGCTGCACGTCTGGTACACGACCGACCCGAGTTCGACTTCCGGACCGCAGACGGTCTCGGTGGTCCTGGCGGTGGCGACCGCCGTTCCGCTCATGGCGGTGACGAGCACCGCCGCCCCCGTGGCCACCGCCAGGCGATGAAACCCCCGTAATTCCATGTGTTTCTCCTTGTGCATGAATGACGCCGTTTTCATGGTCATTTAGATTTATCGATCATTTCGGACGTCACATCAAGGCGCCGGCCATGTCCGTTGCCGGCCAGGCGAGCCGGATTCGGCCGACCGATTCGACGGCCGGGACGCGGGCCCGGTCGTACCGATCGGCGGTGTTCAGGGGCGGTGCCGCCGGGGTCGCCGCGGGCCGGTCCCGAAGTCGACGGTCGCGGCATCCCAACACCGGAAGCGAGAATAACTGCCGGATATAGCTCCTATTTTAGTCAGTTATGTCTGATTGTTTGCTTTTAGTCCGATCTCTATGGTTGTGGCCCGGCGGCCCGGCTCCCGGCCGCCAGTGCCAGGACATGGAGGAAAACGAGCATGGAAAAGGTCAGCAGGAACCGAAAACGGCCGAGGGCCTGGTGTGCGGCCCTCACCGCGGTCGTCGCGCTCCTGGGCGCCGGCGGCCTCGGCGCCCCGGCGAACGCCGCCCCCGCCAACACCGCCCCCGCCAACGCCGGTCCCGCCAACGCCGCCGAAGGCGTCGTGATCAACGCCGGCTCGCCCGGCGCGGTCGACGGCCAGTACATCGTGGCGCTGAAGGGCGCGACGTCCCTCGCGCCCGGGGCCGACGCACCGGTGGCCGCCGAGGCGCACGGTCTCGCGCGCCGGTACGGCGGCTCGGTGCGGGCCGTCTTCAGCGCCGTGCTGCGCGGCTTCGCCGCCGAGATGTCCGCCGGCCAGGCCCGCCACCTGGCCGCGGATCCGGCGGTGCGGTACGTGCAGAAGTCGGTGATGGTCCGCACGGCCGGAGGCGGCACGCAGCCCAACCCGCCGACCTGGGGTACCGACCGGGTCGACGGCGAGCAGGACCGCGCCTACGACTATCCGGGCGTCGGCACCGGCGTCAGCGTCTACGTCCTGGACACGGGAGTCCGGACGAGCCACCGGACGTTCGAGGGCAGGGCGGTCGACGGCTACGACTTCGTCGACAAGGACACCAAGGCCCAGGACTGCCATGGTCACGGCACCCACGTCGCCGGCACCGTGGGCGGCGAGGAGTACGGCGTCGCCAAGGACGTCAAGATCGTCGCCGTGCGCGTCCTGGACTGCGACGGCTACTCCCCCGACCGGCTCGCCATCCAGGGCCTGGAGTGGGTGGCCAAGAACGCCAAGAAGCCCGCCGTCGGGAACATGAGCATCGGGTCCGACCCGCCCAACCCCGAGCCGCAGGCGTTCCGCGAGGCGACCAGGGGCGCCATCCGCGCGGGCGTCCAGTTCGCCATCGCCGCCGGCAACGACTCAAGGAACGGCTGCGACACGCCCGGCGACGTGTCCGAGGCGGTCACGCTCGGGTCGACGGACGAGGGCGACTGGGTGTCCTACTTCTCCAACTACGGCCGGTGCCTCGACCTGTTCGCGCCGGGCGGCGACATCACCTCGGCGGACGCCTGGTCCGACACCGGCTCGACGGTGCTGGGCGGCACGTCGATGGCGACGCCGCACGCGGCCGGGGCGCTCGCGCTCTACCTGGAAGGCCATCCGGACGCGACACCGCTGGAGTCACGCAACGCCGTGGTCAACGCGGCGCAGCGCGGCGTCATCTCCAACCCCGGCAGCGGTTCCCCCAACCTTCTGCTGAACGTCACCGCGCTCGGAGCGCTCGGCGGCCGCCGGTAGCGGCTCCGCCGGACGTTCCGAACCGCGTCCTCAGGGGCGCGGCGGCCGGAGGATGTACTCGCCGGCGAGGCTCATCGCCTCGCGCTGGGTCCGGCCCGCGTGGTCGGCGGCCATGAAGTGGTGGCCGATGGCGAGGGTGAAGGCGAGTGTGCTGCGTGCCTCGATCTCGTCGGGATCGTCGACATAGGTTCCGAACATGGTCCTGAGGTAGCCCATCCGGGCGTTGTCGACCCGCCTCAGCCGGGTCGCGACGTCCGGATCGCGGCGCGCCCACGAGCGGACCGCGAGCTCGATCGGCAGCAGCTCGCTGGAGAACGTGCGCAGGCCCGCCCGCCGCATCTTGTCCGTCGCGTCCCCGCCCTCCTCCTCCACCTGGGCGATCACGTCGTCGGTGGTGCGGCGTTCCCACTCGTCGAGCATCTCGGTGAGCAGGGCGGCGCGGTTGGGGAAGTAGCCGTAGAACCCGCCCTTGGTGACGCCGAGCCTGGCCGCCAGCGCCTCCACGCGCACTCCTTCGGGCCCGCCCTCGGCGAGCGCTTCGAGGCCCGCGGCGACCCAGCGGTCGCGCGGCGTACGGGCGGGTGCGGCCATGTCTCGGACTCCTCGAACGGAATGGAGTAGACACTACCGGGCAGAGTTATATACGCTCGCGTATAGAACGCCGGCGGGGGTTCGGCGTCCCACCTTTGGGAGACCGCATGAAAGTCGCGCCCATCGAGCACACATCGCGGCCCTGGCGCATCCACGAGATCGCGCACGACTTCGACCTGGAGGACGTGTGGGCGCTGCCGACACCCGGCGGCCCCGGCGATTTCGAGCTGCTGACCGCGGAGCTCACCACGGCCGGCCGTCCGGGCGACGGCACCACCGGCATCCCCCGGCTGCTCTGGTCGACCAGGTGGAAGCTCGGCGAGCTTCTCGGGTGGGACCGCGACGACGCCGGGCTGCGGGCGCGCGTGCCGACCCTGCGTGACCGCCTGCCCGACGACCTGCGCGACGCGCCCAAACCCCGCCTCGGCCAGCTGCCGTTCTCGTCGCTGTACAAACTCGACAACGAATTCGCGGCGGAAATGGCCAACGCCACCATGCACGGGGTGCTGCATCTGAGCTGGGTCGAGGACGGCAATGGCGGCTACCACGGCCAGATGGCGGTGCTGGTCAAGCCGAACGGCCTTTTCGGACGGCTCTACATGGCCGCGATCAAACCGTTCCGCTACCTGTTCATCTATCCGGCGCTGATGCGCAGCTATGAGCGCTATTGGCAACAGGCCACTACGCCGACATCTTCACCGTCGCCGCGGACGTGACCGCCACACCCGAGGAATGCGCGCGCGATGTTCGAGGACGTCGCCGGTGCCGGCGGGCAGCGGGTCTGGCGCCGCCTCCTGGGCCTGCGCCTCGCGCCGCCACCGTGGACGGACACGGTGGCGGGCTGGAGCGTGGCCGAGCGCGGCGACGGCTGGCTCCGGCTCCAGGCACGGTCCTGGATGTCGACCTTCAATCTCGTCGTCCGGGTCGAGAAGGGCGCGGTGACGCTCGCCACCCTCGGCCGCCACGACCGGACCGCCGGCCGGATCGTGTGGACCGCGGCCTCGCGGTTCCATCGTCGCCTAGCACCCGGTCTGCTCCGCGACGCCGTCCAGAGCCTGCGGACGAGGGAGGCCCGGCGAATCCCATCGGGGGCGGGTTCGACGGAACCGGAAAGCGGCCTCCCGTCCGGTTCGGCGTGATCCGGGCGTCGGCCGACAGGTGATCGCCCATCGGGAGCGTCAGTCGTCGGAGGCGGTGTCCGTGTCGATGCCGGACGCGGCCAGGAGGGCGCGGGCGGCCCAGCGGCTGGTGTCCTCCACCTGCGCCACGGGCAGCCCGGCCAGATCGGTGAGGACGACGAGCGCTTCGGCGCCGGTGCACAGGGTCAGCGCCGACACCAGCCGCCGGAAGGCCGGTTCCGGCAGCTCGTCCCGGACGGGCGCCAGCGCGTGCTCGATCCAGTGGACGCGCCGGGAGCCGCGCACCGTGGCGATGGACGGCTCCGCGGCCGCCCCGTCGCCCGAGGCGTTCGCCACCGACAGCCGCATGAAGTCGCGGAACCGCCGCTGGTCGGCGCTGACCACCTCGTGGATCGTGCGGATGAGCGCGTCCACCCGGTCGGCGGCGCCCTCGTGGCGGTCGACGGCGTTCTTGACGGCGCCGTCGAGCCGGTCCACCGACCGCTTGAGCACCGCTTCGAGCAGCAGGTGCTCCTGGGAGGGGAAGTAGCGGTAGGCGGTCGCGCGCGAGACGAGCGCCTGGTCGGCGACCTCGGCCACCGTTGGGGTCTCGCCCCGCTGGAGCAGCCGGTCCGCCGCCTCCAGCAGGGCCGTCCGGGTGCGTTGCCGCTGGTTGCGGCGCCCCGGGCCGCGATCCTTTTCGGTCACCCCGGTCATGATACTTGTCTCATGATAAGATCATTCTCATGTCGGCTCTGGAATCCCTTGTCCGTGACTTCTATGCCGCCCGAGACCGCGAGGACTGGCCGGCGGTCGAGCGAACGCTGGCCGCCGACGTCGCCTGGCATGAGCCGGGCGGCGAGGACTATTCCGGCCATCACCACGGCCGGGACACCGTACTGCGCCTTCTGCGGCGGATGCTGGACGTCACCGGTGGAACCTTCCACCTGGAGCCGACCACGTTCATCGTCACCGCCGAGCACGTGGCCACCAACGCGCGCTGGAGCGCCCGCCGGGGTGACGTCCAGGTCGAGGGGAACGACCTGGGGGTCTTCCGGATCGCCGACGGCAAGATCGCCGAAGCGTGGTTCTACCCCGACGGCTACGACCCGGACGCGCTCACCACCGTCTTCTCCTTCGGAGACGAGCAGGAGACGGATTGATGGGCGGTGTCGGACGGCGGCTGGCCGAACTGGGCCTCACCCTGCCCAGGCCGATGGTCCCGCCGCCCGAGATGGACTACGGGTTCGCCCTCGTCCGCCTGTCCGGAGGTTACGCGCACGTATCCGGGCACGGCGCCGTCGACGGGTCCGACCCCCTCATGCGGGGGACCGTGGGAGACGATCTCACCATCGAGCAGGGTTACCGGGCGGCGCGGCTGGCGGGCCTGTCCATGCTCGCCTCGCTCGACGAGGCCCTCGGCGACCTCGACAGGATCACGGGCTGGGTGCGCGTCGTGGGCTACGTCAACGCGATGCCCGGCTTCCCGTACACCTCGCTCGCGGTCAACGGCTTCAGCGACCTGATAACGGACCTGTGGGGAGCGGCCGGAGAACACGCGCGCGCCGCCCCCGGCGTCGTCGCGCTGCCCCTCAACCTCCCGGTCGTGGTCGAGGCCACCGTCGAGATCGCCCACCCGTAGGGCGAACGGACGCTACTCCGGGGTGCCGCGGAGGGTTCGCAGGACGGCTGCCTCCTGCGCCGGGTCGCGGAGCTGGGGAGGGCCCTCGGTGAGCGGACGGAGCGCGGCACGGGCGGCGGCGTGGGGCTCGGGCCACAGCGCGGCGTTCAGTACGCCGGTGAACCAGCCCAGCATGTTGCCGGCGGTCCGTTCGACGTCGTCCATCTTGGAGCGGGCGGACGGGTCGTTGAGCGAACGGCCCGCCTGGCGCGAGCGCGTCAGCCAGGCCCGGACGTGCGCGCCGAGTTCGGAGTCAGGCGATACGGTGACCCGCTCGCCGCGCTCGGCGGCGGCGACCGCGTCCGCCAGGCCCGGAGTGCCGTCCAGGCCCAGGACGGTGGCCAGGCGCATCGTCTCGTTCGCGGCGACCGCGCGGAGCGCGTGCGGCGGGGCCGCATCCAGAGCCGCGATCATCCCGGGGTCGGACGGACCGTGGGCGAGCCGGGGCGGGGCGGAGCTGAACCAGGGCTCGATCTGGGCGGACGGCAGCTCCCCGGCCAGGGCGTCCGGGTGCGGGACGGCACCGGTGATCAGCCCCGCCAGCAGGAGGGCCGGGACGTAGGCGGCCGTCAGGTAGCCGTCCTCGTCGTCCTCCCCGCCGTCCGGGTCCAGGCCCGCCGCGCGCATCTGCCCGACGAGACGGTCGGGCTCGCTGCCCCAGCGGTGTTCGGGCCAGGTGGGCTCGAACCCGGTGACCAGCGTCCCGTCGACGGCGTACGAGAAACCGTGGTCGGCGTAGTCGTGGCGCTGCACCGAGACGACCTCGGTGCCCTGGGAGAGCGCCATCAGGGGCTCGATGAGCGAGCCCTGGTAGCCGTCGGGCTCGATCAGCACCGTCCACTCGCCGAGGTTCAGCGCGAACGCGAAATCCGGGTAGCCCGCGTCGTAGGAGCCGTACGCCTCGGTCGCCTCGTCCAGGGTGCGGGGACGCAGCGTGTCCGGCAGGCCGCCCAGGCGCGACAGCGCCTCCGTCTCGCCCACCCCCTTGATGAAGGTGAGGCAGAAGATGTCGCCGAGCGGCTCACCGTCGTCGACCCAGTCGACGCCCTCGTGTGTCACCTTGAGCATGGGCCCTCCCGGAAGGTCGTCGGCGGCGTGACACGTAGATCATGGCAGCGGCCGGTGACAGAGCGGGGCCGATCGCCTGTTATCGGGTCACCGGCGCGGGATGCTCGCTGATCCGTCCTACGTGGCCGGTTCGTCGAGCTGGTCGAGGCGGCCGGTCTCCAGGTGGGAGATGTCGCCGCCGGTGTCCAGGGCGGCGTCGAGGAGGAACGCGAGGGAGGTGCCGTACACCGGGACGTCCGCGGGGTCGTCGACCAGCCGGAATCCGTTGTCCCCCGCGTTCTCCGCGGCGACCCGCTCGGTGCGGCAGACGACCCAGTGGAGGGTCCGGGCGTCGTAGCCGACGGCCGCGCCGAGGCTCCTGCCGTCGGCGAGGTCGATGATCGTCTCGATCGGGCACTCGCGGGCGCCGCGCCGGATCCAGCGGTGGTCGGCGGCGGGCGGCAGCCGCCAGGCGCCGTCGAACATCGTCCCCGAGCCGATACGGCGGTAGAGCGCCACGAGTTCGGCGGAGGTGTGCACCCACCGGTGCGGCACCGGCGGACCGGTCTCGTGGTCGCGGACGATCCGGTCGATCACGTCGTCGATCTCGACGGTCGCCGGCGCCAGGTGCCAGCCGCCCAGCGGTCGCAGCGCGCCGTCCTCGTCCTGGGCGACGCCGACCAGCCCGGCGTGCAGCGCCACGGCACGGTTGAGGCGTCCGACACGGTCGTTGATGTTCACCCTCACCCGGGACAAGGTGGCCGGCACCTGGTCGCTGCTGATGCCCGGACCGCGGTAGAACCCGTCCGGGTCGCGGGCGACGTCGCGGGGTTCGCCGATCGGGAGTTCCAGCAGCGGATTCGGCTTGGCGACCTCGATCGGGTTGTAGACGCGCCGCCAGAACGCGATGTCGGCGTCGCCCGCCGCGGCCCGGACGAACTGGTCGCAGATCGCCGCGAGTGACCGGCACCAGGTCTCCAGGCCGAACACGGCGATCGTGTCCACCCGGTCGCGGATCTTCCGACGGGATCGTTGATCTCCGCGAGGAGCAGCTTGCCGAACGATTCGACGGCTTCCTGCCAGGCACGGGAATCATCGGGCATCTGCCCGTCGACCACCACCGTCAAGCGTTTCCGGCCGGCGTGGTTCACCAGCAGCGGACGCAATTCCTCGGCGTGGAGGCGTACGTGCTGGGCCAGGCCCTGCATGATGGTCAGCCACACCGCGTCCGGGGACAGGACCAGCGGGCGATGCTCTCCGAAAGCGCGCCCGACGGCGTTGAGCAGCGGATGCACCCCGTCGTTCTCCAGGACCGGCACCGCGGGATCGCCGCCCACGACCAGCGCGTCCGGAAACCGGTCACCGAGCGGAACCGTGGGCAGCGGTTCGGCGGCCGGCACGACATCGTCGACCCGGAATGTCACCATTTACCAAATTTTAGTGCGCGCTCATCCGCGCGTCAGAGGATCAGGTCCTCGGGGCGGACGACCTCGCGGGCCATGGGAACGGTCTCCAGCCGTTCCAGCGGATCGGCCCGGACGTGCGGGTCCACGTTGAGGCCGGTGAGTTCGGCGATCTTGCGGACCGGGACCTGGAACGTCCGGTACGCGCCGTAGGAGAACGCCTCCTCGCCCGCCAGGTCGTCGATCAGGATCGCCTGGCTGAGCAGGTAGCCGGTCGCCGACAGCTCGCCCTCCGCCCCGGCCATCGCGACGATCTTCCAGAACTGACGGGGCAGCCGGACGCCGCGGTAGACGTCGTCGTCCTCGGCCAGCACCGGCCCGGTGAACACGCTGACGGCCAGGTCATGGTTGTCGGCGTTGTTCAGGACGTAGTCCTCCAGCCCGAGCCACAGCGTCTGGCCGGCGTTGAACGCGTGGTGCTGCGGGGTGGAGTTGGTGAAGTGGAAGGTGTCGTCGTTGGCGGCCTTGGCCATGGCCTCGGTCCCCCAGGCCGGGTCGATCCGGCGCACCAGGTGGCCGCGGTCCAGGTCGTTGGCGCGGTAGACGTCCTCGCCGGTCTGCTCCCCGGCCGGCAGCCGCGGGTCGAAGAACCAGCGGTCCCCTTCGCGCCGGGGACGCCGCGCGCTCCGGCCGTCGATGTTGCAGGCGGTGAACAGCGCGAGCGCCCGCCGCCGGTGCATGACGACGCTGAAGTGGTGGTAGCGCAGCTCGGGCGAGGCGACGGCGGCCAGGTCGGGCGACGGTACGGGCATCGGCAGCGGCCGCGCCAGGAAGTCGGGGTCGTAGCCCTCGCGGGCGCTGTAGTCGGGATCGATCGCCAGCGGTGCGCGCGCGGCCTCCTCGTCCGGTGTGCCGTCCGCGAACCGGACCGTGACCTCAAGCGGGATCGTGATCGTCCGCTCGCGGGTCTGCGCCGCCGCCGGGACGGCGGACATCGCGCGCGCCTCCGCGCGCGGCACCGAAGCCGCGGGCTGGGGCGAGGCCGCGGGCTGGGGGGAGGGCGGCGGGCCGACCGTCGAGGGGCGCAGGGACGCGGCGTCCTCGGCCGCGGGGAGAGCGAAGAGTTCGTCGACGAGCGCGCGCTGCGCCTCGGACAGCGGGGCCGCGCGCACCACACCGCAGATCCGGCTGATGCGGATCCCTTCGTTGACGAACCCGCCGAGCTCCCCCGGATCGGGCACCGGAACGCTCGCGTGGTGCAGCGCGACGACCTCCCACTGGTCGTTGAACACCGGTGAACCGGACGAGCCGGGCTCGGTGTCGGCCACGTAGTGCAGGAACCGCTCGGGGATGTCGACGATCCGGTTCTCGCGCAGCGCCACCTGCTTCCTGTCCCCGCGCGGATGCTGGACGATCGAGACGAACTCCCCGATGATCGCCTTGCCCTCGGCCTCGATCAGCCGGTTGTGGCCGAACGCGGCCAGTTCGGCGGGCGGGGCGTCGACCGCCACGAGGGCGAAGTCGAGTTCCTCGTCGGCGAGGAAGAACCGGTCGGGGTCGAACGGGAACGCGGCGACGGCCAGCGGGCGGCCGTCGACACCGTCCTGGTAATTGAACTCGACCAGGCTGGTCCGGGCCGTGCCCGCGTCGGGCAGCACGTGGTGGTTGGTCAGGAACAGGGACGGCGACACCATCGAGCCCGTCCCGTAGCCCGCCGTCCGGCCGCCGCCGTCGCGGATGTTCACCCGGCCGACGGTGCGCGCCGCGGCCACGCCGGCGTCCAGATAGCGGACGCCGACGTAGTCGACCGTGTTGATGATCTTTTCGAGCCGTGCGCCGGGCTCCGCGGCACCGGGTTCCAGCAGGGAGCCGTCGCCGGTGAACCGGCTGAGCCTGTCGACGCGCTTGGCGACCCGCTCGGCGGTGTCGGCCACCGCCACTCCGCCGGGCGTGGCCAGGACGTTCTCGTGCCCGCGCCGTTCGGGAACGCGCTCGGCGACGCGGCGCGCCGCGATCTCCCGCTGGCGCTCCCGCTCCCGCTCGTGGAACTCCATTTCGTTTCCCCCGGTCAGCAAATATCCGCGAAGCACCTACTTCTCTAAATTTCCTAAGGTTTCGCCGGATTTCGCCAGGGGTAGCCGGCCCTCTTTACCCCGCATCGGGAAACGTTTGACGGAGACGGCGCGCTGGGGCCCGCCGGTCGCCTCGCGGGGGCTCGCGGTGCGGGTCAGCAGGGCCGATTGCGGTAGTGCTGGACGATCAGCGCGGCGGCGCAGGCCAGGGTGGCCAGCCCGAGCGGCGCCCTGACGACCACGGCCGCGCCGGCCTGCGCCGCGATCACGTCGCCCGCGGCGCAGAGCACCAGGAGCACCCACAGGACCGGCCGTACGACCCCGCTCCGTGCGTGCGCGGCGTCGTCGCTCACCGACGGGGCGGTTGCGGCCGGCCTTCTGTGAGAATCGTTCATCTTGTGCTCCGGGTCGCGGGGTGTCGATTACCGCAAATCACTCTAAGAACCACAAAAGCCACGGACGATCCAGCCCACATGTCCCCCTTGGTATAGCAGGCTGTACTCCTGCGGCGCCCACCGGGCGGCGCCCGAGACGCCGTCCTAGAGTCGACGGTGCGAGGGGGTGCGGATGGTGGTGGGCAGGGCGGAACCGGCGATAACCCGGCCGGGCAGACAGGCCGCACAAGCCGGACCGGGCGCGCAGGCCAGGCGGGTCGTGCTGCTGAGGCGCGCTCGCGCCGTTTCTTTACGACGTGCCCGTGCCGTCCTCGACGCCATGGAACATCTCGTCGGCGGGCTGGGCACGGCCTTGCTGGCGTTCGTGGCGATGGTGTGGATCACGGTGGTCGCCGCGCTGTGCGCCGTCGGCGTGGGCCTGCTCCTGTCGCCCAGCGTGCCGCGCGTCGTGCGGGCCGTGGCGGCTCGGGAGCGGGCGCGGCTGTCGCGCTGGGGCCCGGAGATCATCGACCCGGGACCGGTGCCGCGCCGCGTCCGGGAGGCCCTGGCCAACCCGGGCCTGCGCCGGGAGCTGCTCTGGGCGGTCGGGCACGGGACCGTCGGCCTGTTCTTCAGCGCGGTCGCGATGACGATGCCGGTCGCCGCCGCGCAGGACATCACCTACCCGCTGTGGTGGCGGTTCCTGCCCCTGGACGACCACGAGCCCACCGGCGTGTTCTGGGAGGTGCGGGACCAGGCCACCGCCCTGCCGGTCTCGCTCATCGGCCTCGGGCTCGCCGCGGCGTTCGTGCTGTTCGGGCCCGGCATGGCCCGGTTGCAGGCATGGCCGGGGCGGGGGCTGCTCGGGCCCACGTCCGGCACCGACCTGTCGCTGCGGGTGGCCGAACTGTCCGCCACGCGCGCCGCCGCGCTGGACGCCCACGCGACGGAGCTGCGGCGCATCGAGCGGTCCCTGCACGACGGCGCACAGAACCGGCTCGTCGGCGTCACGGTGCTGCTCGGCGCCACCCGGCGCGCGTTCGCCCGCGATCCGTCCGCCGCCCTCGCCATGCTGGACCGCGCGCAGGACGCGGCCGAGCAGGCGCTGGCCGAGCTCCGCACGGTCGCGCGCGGCATCCTGCCGCCCGTCCTGGACGACCGCGGACTCGCCGGCGCGCTCGCCGGGCTCGCGGCGAACTGCGGAGTGCCGTGCGAGGCCGACGTCGACGTACCGGGCAGGTGCGCCGCCTCCGTCGAGGCCACCGCCTACTTCGTGACGGCCGAGGCCCTCACCAACGTCTCCAGGCACAGCCGGGCCCGGCACGCCCTTGTGATCGCGCGCCGCGAGGGCGCGCGCCTGCGCCTGCGGATCGAGGACGACGGGGTCGGCGGCGCCGACGCGCGGGGCGGCTCGGGGATCTCCGGGATCCGCAGCCGTGTCGAGGCGCACGACGGCCGCCTCACCCTGACCAGCCCGCCCGGCGGGCCGACGACCCTCGACGTGGAGCTCCCGTGCGGATCGTGATCGCCGAGGACGATCCGCTGCTGCGCGAAGGGCTGGCGCTGCTGCTGCGCGCGGAGTCCCTGGACGTGGTGGCCACCACCGACAACGCGGCCGCGTTCCTGACGGCCGTCGACCGGCACCGTCCCGACACCGCCATCGTCGACGTCCGGATGCCGCCCACCCACACCGACGAGGGGATCAAGGCGGCGGTCGAGGCGCGCCGCCGCCGTCCCGATCTGGCCGTGCTCGTGCTGTCGGCGTACGTCGAGCAGGCGTTCGCGACCGAGCTGCTCCAGGACGGCGGCGCGCGCCGGATCGGCTACCTGCTCAAGGAGCGGGTCGGACGCGTCGAGCAGTTCCTGGACGCGCTGCACCGCGTCGCCGACGGCGGCACGGCCATCGATCCCGAGGTCGTCGCGCAGTTGCTCACGCGTCCGAGCGCCCACAGCGCGCTGGAGGGGCTGACCCCCCGCGAGCTGGACGTGCTTGCCCTGATGGCCGAGGGCCTGGGCAACACCGCCATCGCCGGACGGCTCGTCGTCACCGAAGGGGCCGTCCACAAGCACATCCGCAACATCTTCGCCAAGCTCGACCTGGACCCCACCAGCTCCGCGGACCGGCGCGTCACCGCCGTCCTGCGCTATCTGGAGGCCAACTGCAAGACCTGACGTCCCGGGCTGCGCGCGACGGTGGTGGGCAGGCGGTGTGGTCAGAGGGTCTTGAGGGTGGAGCGGGTGAAGAACTCGACCTCGGCTATGCAGACCTGACGGTTGGACGCGATCCCGTAGGCGGACCGTATCGTCAGCCTGACCTGGACGACGTTGTCCCCGCGCAGCTTGAGCTTCTGCGGGCCCGGGGAGTCGTCGAGATGCAGCGCCGTCGTCTTGCGCTTCCCGTCGGAGAAGACGAGCGTGGCGTCCAGGATCTGCGGGCGCGCCTGGGTGAAGTACTTGTCCGGCTGCTTCGAGATCCCCGACGTGATGATCACGTTGAGCAGCCGGCGGGGCTGGGTGAAGGACGTCTCCAGGAAGACGCCCTGGCTCCCGCCGCCGAAGCCGGTTCCCCAGAACGTGCTGTGGAGCCCGTCGATGGCGAGCCGGGCCCCGTGGTTCGGGTCGGAGTGCGACGCCTTCGCGCTGTTCGCCGGGGCGGGCGCCCGCTTGACGAAGTGGTCGACGACACCGTTGACCACGTCGTCGGCCTTCACCGCGGCCGTCCCGACCAGCACGGTGGCGGCCAGGGCGAGCACCGCGACGGTCAGCAGGTTGCCGGGGCCGCGGCGTATCCTCGGCCGCTCCCCCGCCCACGGGGCCTCCTGGCCGCGGTCGCCGTTGAGGAGCCGCTGCCACCAGGTGCGGGTGCGGAAGCCGTCCTTGTCGGCGGCGGCCAGCCTCATCGCGCACTGGCGGCAGAAGTGCCGGTCGGGCGGGTTCGGGGTGTCGCACCAGGGGCAGGGGACGCCGCCGGACATGTCCGGGGTTCCGGTGCGCACGTGCGGCCGGGCCGCCTCCGGCCGTCCCGGCAGGACCGGCGTCGGCCCCTGCGGCGGGGCGGCGGGCCGGTTCTCGGGGGCCACGGGGATCAGCAGCCGCCGGGCGCGTTCGTCCTGCTGGGGCGGCTGTTCCTTCGGCGCGACGCGACGATCCCGCGGAAGGCCGGCCGGCGCGCCAGGCGGTGCGCTGGGCGGCGGGGGTGGCGCGGGGCGCGCGGCGTGCGGTCTGGCGGGCGCGCCTGCGGGCGGGGCGGGGCGCGGGATGGGGTTCGGCGCGGTGGGTGCGGGAGGCGCCACGGCGGGGGGCGCGGGCGGCTGCTCGGGGCGCTGTCCGGCAGGGGGTTCGGTGGGGGCGGGCTGGGAGGGGGCGCGCGGCGCCGTCCAGTTCATCACCGCGCCGCAGCGGTCGCAGAACGAGCCGCCCTGGCCGGTGGCCCCGCAGTCCACGCACACTCCGGTCGAGGTCACTGCCCTGTTCCTTTCTTCAGAACGTGCACGGTGTAGGGGACGTGGGCCGGACGGACGGCGGCGACCAGCGCGTCCAGCCGCCGCTCGTCCACCCTCGACGGGTCCGCGACCCGCAGGAACACCTCAAGGCGGGGCTCCGGCTCGCCCGGGATCGTCCCGAGCGGCCGCTCCGACCAGGTCGCGCCGCCGCTCTCGACGATCTCCGGCGTCTCGCCGAACGCCATCAGGACGGCGGCGGCGACGCCGTGCCGGGTGCCGCGCAGCCGGTGCAGCCCGGTCGCCTTCGCGACCGCGGCGCGGGCCTGCGGCTCGGGCTCGTCGCCGTGCAACTCCGCGCCGACCCAGCCGGCCAGCCAGCCGACGAAGTCGAGCGGGGCCAGCGCGGGCGAGAAGTACGCCTCCAGGCTGTCGAGCACCGACAGCAGCGGGGCGAACAGGTCGTCGAGCCCGGCGACGTAGCGCTGGGCGAGATCGTCGTCGGCGAACACCGAGGGCAGCCGCGGGCCCAGCGGATGCGGCGAGCGCAGCCCATCGACAGCGCCCCTCACAATGTGCCCCTCACAACGTGCCCCTCACGACGCTCCCCCGAGCACCCGGACCTTGTGGTCGTAGGAGAACACCAGGGCGGACGCGTCCAGATCGATCCGGTCGGACGCGTCGCCGCGCTTGCCGGTCAGCGGGTCGGCGGCGTGCAGCCGCACCTCGTCGACGAGCTCCACCCCCGGCACCCGCTGCAGCACGGCGAAGATCTCGCCCGCCTGGAGCGGGCGCCCGAACTGCCAGCCCCGGCCGTCGGAGCCGCCGGTCAGCGGGTCGAGATGGGCGTACAGCGCGTCCAGCGCGGCGCGGCGGACGGCCTCGCCCTCGGCGGCGGCGAACGCGTGCACCGTGGAGACGACCGTGACGCCCTGGTAGAACGGCGGGCCCACCGCCAGCCGAATCCCGATCGGACGGCGGTCGTCCAGATACCGGGTGACCCGGCGCAGCAGGTCGTCGCCGGGCACCAGCTGCTCGAACCTGAGCCGCCCGCCCGGGTCGGGCACCGCCTGCGGCACCACCAGGACGCGCACCGCGCCCGTGCCCGCCTCGTCCACGGGCAGGCAGCGGATCCGGGCGGTGTCGGGCGCGGCGCGGCGGGCCAGCTCCTCGTAGTCGCGGGCGGTGACCGCGCGGTCCTGGGCGCGCAGCGCGACGGGGGTGCGCCGCTTGGCCTCCTCCAGCGTCTCGGCGTCGACGCCGCCGCGCGCGGCCTCCAGATTCTCCACCCGCGTAACGAACGGGACGGACGTGCGCAGCACGCTCAGCGCCCCGCGCGCCACGTTGCCGGTGCGGCCGCCGCCCGTCCGGTACCGGCGCGCGCGCAGCATCGCGCCCTTGTCCGGGACGGCGCCGTACTGCCGGAGCCCCCCGTCCGGGGTGCGGACCGCCGGCCCGAACGAGATCTCGCCGCGCGCCGCGTCGAGCCGGAAGTGGAGGTCGTCGGGCCCGGACGCGGAGAAATGCTCGACGACCTCCCATTCCCGCCAGCCGCCGCCGTCGGAGATCTCCAGCACGAGCGACGGGTCGCCGACCACGACGGGGGCGTGCTCCGTCCGGAACCGCTCCCCCGGGACGCCCGCGGACTCGCCGAGCGTCTCGTCCAGGATCGTCTCGGCGTGGACCGCGCCGGTCGTGCCGCCGACCGTGGCGGCCTCCGCGGAACGGATCGTCGGCGACACCGAGTAGAACGGCTGGCCGGACAGCGGCTCGGTCACCCGGCAGCGCAGCCATCCCGCCTCATGCACGCCGAGCCGGGACATGACATGCCCGTCCGGCACGTGCAGGACGACCTCCCCGGCCCGGTTCAGGCCGCCGGTGCCGTCGGAGGCGACCTCGCACTCCCGCCACCCCTCGCCGGTCCACGCCTCCCAGCGCAGCGGCGGCTGCCGCGGGTCGACGCCGACGCCGTCGACCCGGCTGTCCAGCCGGACCATCACCGCGCACGACGGGACCGCCGCCGACAGCCCGATCGCCAGCACGTCCCCGGGACGGGGCGCGGCGGAGAAGCACGCGAAGTCGTCCCCGGCGCCGATGTCGGCGGTGTGGTCGGTCATCGCGCCGCCCGCGTGCTGCACGGCGACCGCGGCCAGCTCGCACGGCACGATCCGCAGGTCGCGCTCGGTGGCGAACACGACCGCCTCCTCGTGCTCGGTCCGCTGCGTGGCGACCTCCGCCCCGGCGGTCAGCACGACGTCCTCGTCCTGCGGCGCCGACAGCCAGAACGTCACGTCCGTGCGGGCGGCGGCGGGCGGCAGCAGCGTGATGCCGAGCAGCTCCAGGAACGCCACATGGTTCTTCTCCGGCACCCGGTTCAGCCGGTACACGAGCTGGTCGACCATGTGCGCGACGGCCTCGATCAGCGTCACGCCCGGGTCGGACACGTTGTGGTCGGTCCACTCCGGGCAGCGCTGCTGGATGTAGCGCTTGGCGTCGTCGACGAACTGCTGGAAGCGCCGGTCGTCGAGGTTGGGCGCGGTCAGTGGCATCAGCTTTCGCTCTCAGAAGACGGATCGCCGGACGGCGGGAACTCGCTGTCCGCCGGCTCCTCGTGCGACGGGATCACGTAGAACGGGAAGACCAGGTTCCGCGGGTTGTTGGTGCCGCGGACCTCGTAGCGGATGTCGATGTACAGCACCGCGCCGTCGTCGGGCGCCACGCTCACCCGCACGTCGGACACCTCGATGCGCGGCTCCCAGCGGTCCAGGCTGCCGCGCACCTCGTAGGCGATGCGGCCCGCGGTCTCCTCGTTGACGGGCGCGAACACCAGGTCGTGGATCGCGCAGCCGAACTCCGGCCGCGCCGGGCGCTCGCCCGGCGCCGTCGCCAGCACCAGCCGTATCGCCTCCTCGATCTCCCGCTCCCCGCTGACCAGCACGATCCCGCCGGACGCGCTGACCCGCATCGGGAACCCCCAGCCCGCGCCGACGAACTGCTCCCCCATGACCGCCCCTCGCTCAAACGACCACGACCGGATGGCCGGCCTGCGTGATCAACCCGTTGACGTTGAGGGCGCCCTGGACCTGGACCACACCGGTGAGCGAGATGTTCGCCCCGGTGAGGCCGATGGTCGGCGCCCGGAGGTCGAGCCTCGTCCGGCCGTCGACGGTCACCACCCCGCCGTTGATCATCACGGCCCGGGCCCCGGAGATGCCGACGGAGCCGTTGCTCGTCACGTCGAGGCGGGTGCCGGCCTCGCGCAGCGTGACGGTCATCAGGTCGTCGCCGCTGGAGATCGTGACGCCCTGGCGGCCCGGGGCGTCCAGCAGCTCGATCCGGTTGCCGGTGCGCGAGGCCAGGCTGCGCCAGTTGACCCTTCCCCGTGGCGTGACCACCGGCATCCGCTGGTACCTGGGCAGCCGGTCGACGCCGTTGTAGAGGCCGCCGATGACGTAGGGGTGGTCCAGGGCGCCCCGGTCGAACGCGACGAGCACCTCGTCCTTCACCTCGGGCAGGAACAGCCCGCCGCCGCGCACCCCGCCGAGCTGCACGACCCGCGCCCAGTCGCTGACGTAGGCGTCGTCCAGCCAGGGGAACCGAAGTTTGACGCGTCCCATGCCGTCCGGGTCGTCGATGTCGGTGACGATCGCGGTCGCCACCCCGGGCATCCGCGGCGCGGGGGGCGCGCCGCCGGACGCGAGCCCGAACAGCGAGCGGTGCTGGCGGCCGGACACCGTCAGCCACGTCTCGTACGTCTCCCCGGCCCCGAACACGTGCCGGGCGGTGGTGACGGTGTACTTGCCCTCGAACGGCCGCCCGACCTTGTTCACCGCGACGGGCAGCCCGGGACGCAGCTTCGGGTCCCCGTTCACCGCGAGCTCCAGCTCGGCGAACGCGCCGCCCACATCGGCGGCGAGCGCCTTGGCGGCCTCCTTGACCTGCGCGTTCGTTCCGTACGGGATGTCGGTCTCGACCAGCTCGGCCGTCCCGAACGGCGTGACCGCCGCGGCGCCGGTCAGCCCGATCGCCAGCTCGGCGTTCCTCGTGGCGTCCGCCTCGGCGGTCACCTCCCGCTTGCGGCGGACGTCCCAGCCCCGTACCTGAACCGTGCGCACCTGATCCGACGCGGTGACCCCGGTCCGGCAGCGCAGCAGGTTGTTCCCGAACTCCACGACGTAGGGGCTGGACGTGGCCTGGACGCCCTTGCCCGGCGCGCCCGACGCCGGCTTCGGCTTGACGAACCGGAACTCGCCCCGGTCGGAGAAGTAGACCTCGACGCCGTTCTCGCGGGCCAGCCTCATCAGGAAGTCCCAGTCGGTGACGTTCGGCTGCGTGACGCTCTCGTACACCGTCCTTGTCGGGTCGATCCGGCCGACCTTCAGCCCGTTGCGCGTCGCGACCTTGCGGGCGATGTCGGAGGCCGTCATGTTCTGGAACCCCTCGACCCGCCGGTTGCGCAGCAGCCGGTGTCCCGGATCGTGGCCGCGCACCACGCCGTACGACCCGGTCCCGTCGAAGTCGGCCTCCAGCGCGGTGACCTCCCCGGTGAACAGCGGCCCGCCGCCGTCGTCGCCGACCGCCAGCGCGCTCACCACCACCTCGGAGCCGAGCCTCACCTTCAGCTCGCCCAGCACCTGCCGCGCCTGGTCGGCGAAGGTCAGCTGGAAGGAGGCGGGCACGTTCACGCTGGCGTCCACCCACCCTTCGATGAGGCTCCTTCTGTGGTCGTCGTTCAGCCGGCGCCCGTCGATGCTCACCACGAGCTCGGTGGTGTAACTGCCCTTCGGCACAACTCCCCCTTCCCGGGCCCTTCCCAGGCCCGGATTCCTAGGCGCGGACGTCCTCGGCGGCGGGCAGCAGCAGTTCCCGTCCCGGCTCCAGCCGCATCGGGTCGTCGATCCCGTTGGCCTCGGCGATCACCCGCCACTCCGCCACGTCGCCGTACTCCCGCCAGGCCAGGGACTGCAACGTGTCGCCCGCCACCAGCCGGTGCACGCTGCGCGCCGTCAGCGCCCCCGAGGTCGGGTTCTGCCTGGGCGTGTCCTGCGGGATCTCTTCGAGCGTGATCCGGCACGTCGCGCGGACCGGCGCGCCGGTCGAGCTGAACAGCGTGTAGGACGCGCTCACCTGCCGCACGTAGGCGACGAACTGCACGGTGGTGAACTTGCCCCACTCGAAGATCACCCAGGGCGGCGAGGCCCGGTCCGGGAGGCTGGACGGCGCGGGCCGCAGGCACGAGAACAGCGTCTCGACGTCCTCGCGCACCCGGGTGCCCTCGGGACGGTCCGAGGCGTCGAGGAACATCTCCAGTTCGAGGCTCTGCTGCTCGCTGCCGAGGAACTCCACCTTGGCCGCGGCCCGGGTCGCCACCGCCGGGGTGTACCGCCAGTTCGCCGACTTGCTCAGCTCCAGCTGCGCCGGGTTGAACTGGAACCTGACCTCTTTCATCTTCGCGCCCGGCACCGTCCGGGTGCCCGCCGGTGGATTGTGGATGCTGAGCTTCGCCCGGACGCGGCTCGTCTTGCCCGTCATGAGCCCGTGAACCCGTGATGCGCGATCTCCAGCACCTCCGTCGCGACCGCCGGGCTCTCCGGGTCGAGGCGCGGGCCCGTCCAGCTCACCGGCACGACCTCCAGCAGCGACCACCGCGCGACGAGCGTCCCGTTCGCCCGCAGCGCCTCGATCTGCGCCGTGGGCCGCCGGACACCGGTCGCCACGGACGAGATCCAGGCCATCACCTTCGTCGTCTCCTTGTTGATCGGCCTGGTCAGCCGGACGTTGGAGTGCCGCACCCGGGTCGGCAGCTGCCACACGTGCCCGTTGTTGCCGCCCTCCTCCCGCTGCTCGATGTCCACCTGGGCGTCGAGCCCCTCGCACCCGTTGAAGTGCCCGAGGCTCTCCCCGTCGATGGTGAGGCGGAAGAAGACCGTCGTGCCGGGATCGTCTCTGTTCGACATCGCATTCCGTTCAGTAGGTCCGCGAGTCGCGCAACCGCCCGACCCGCTCCCGTTCCATCCGCAGCTCCGCCCGCAGCAACCGGGAGATCGGCGCCACCAGGCGGCGGGCCAGCTCGTCCAGGTTCAGCTCCTCGACCCGCCGCTCCACCGGCCGCGTCCCCGCCGGCTGCGTGGCCGTGATCTGCTGCGTGGTCGTGACCTGCTGCGTCCTCTCCCGCGGCGCCGGCGGATCCGGAAGCCGCGGCGCCGGATCCAGCGTCCGCTCCGGGACCGGCATCCGCCGCTGCACCACCGGTTTGGGTGCGAGCCCGGTGGCCTCCGGGACATGGGCGGTGATCGGGGAGACCACCGGACTCGCGATGGGCGCTCCCGGAGCCAGTTCTTCTCCGGGCGCCCGGCCTGCCGGACCAGGTGCCGTGGTGGAGGTTGGGTTCACCACGGCACGCTGAACCGACGGCCGCTCATGGGCGACGGGCGGAGCCGCACCAGCGGCCCCGGCCCGTCGCAGGGGAACGGGAGCCGCCGCAGCACCCGAACCCCGGCTACCTGCCGTCCGAACACTTCGCTGGACACGCACCGGCACAGACGGCCGTCCCCCCGAACCACGCGGCAAAGGCACAGGCGACCCGCCCCCCGGACGCGCAGCACGCGGCGGAGACTCAACCGGGATGCCACCCGAACCACGTGCCGAAGCCTGGGGCGACCCGCCACCCACACGCGAAACACGCTGCACAGGCACAGGCGCCCCACCGCCCAGACGCACGGCACGCGGCGAACCCTCCGACGACGCGACACCCGAACCCGAAGCGCGCGGCGAAGATTCGGCCGGGCCGCCACCCGAACCACGCGCCGAAGCCCCGGGCAACTCGCCACCCACACGCGAAACACGCTGCACAGGCACAGGCGACCTGGCACCCCGCCGCGCAGCACGCGGCAAAGCCTCGGGTGACGTGGCGCTCGGACGCGCAACGCGCGGGCGAGACTCGGGCGCCCCACCGCCCACGCGCGCAGCACGTGGCGAAGGCTCGGGCGACGCGGCACCCGAACCCGAAGCGCGCAGCGAAGGTTCAGCCGGGATGCCACCCGAACCCGAACCAGGTGGCGAAACCTCGGGCGACCCACCACCCAGACGCGAAACACGCTGCACAGGCACAGGCGACCTGGCACCCCGCCGCGCAGCACGCGGCGAAGCCTCGGGTGACGTGGCGCTCGGACGCGCAACGCGTGGCGAACGCTCGGGCGCCCCGCCGCCCGGACGCGCAGCACGTGGCGAAGGCTCGGGCGACGCAGCACCCGAACCCGAAGCGGGCGGCGAAGGTTCGGCCGGGATCCCTCCCGGGCCCGAACCAGGTGGCGAGACCTCGGGCGACCCGCTGCCCGGAAGCGAAACACGCTGCACAGGCTCGGGCGTCGTGGCGCTCGGGCGCGAAGTGCGTGGCGGGGGTTCGGCCGCGGTGGTGGGCGAACCCGAAGCTTGCGTTGGGGCTGCGGGCGGGGTGGCGCTTGAGGCCGAGCCGCCAGGGGAAACGGGCCTCGTCGGAGATTCGGGCTGGGTGGTGTTGACGGGCTTGAGGGGTGGCACCGGCGGGGCCGGAGTTGAGGCGGGGGTCGCTTCCGGACCTGCCGCAGAACGCTGGACCGGCGCACCCAGGCCCGGCCGTCGCGTCGGCGCGGCGGACGGAGGAAGTTCCGGAACCCGGGGGGTCGTCCGGGGCGTCGTCGCGGGGCGGGGGGCGGCATTACCTTCGCCGGGCGGCTGCGTCGGCTCGCGCGGAACCGGGTGGGCGCCGCTCGGGGGCGGGGGCGGTGCGGAACGGGCTTCTGCTCGGGGTGAGGACGTTCGCTGCCGGTCGGAGTCGGTGTGCGGAGGAGTGCCCGGGTCCGTCCGTCGCGCCACTGGAATCTCGGTGGACGGTGTCGTCTGAGGCGGGTGCGTGGGCTCGACCGCGTTCCGGCGCCGCGCCGGGGTGGCACTCGGCCCGTCATCGGAGGCGATCTTCGCCTGCGGTGTCGTGCCCTTTCGCTGGACGGGGCGCGCAGGCGTCCTCGCCGGTTCTTCCCTCGGGGGCTCAGGGTTGGCCTTCGTGGGCGGGGGCGTCGACGGCGCGGGTTTGCGCTGGACTGGGGGCTCGGCGGGAGGCGGTGAGGTGGGAAGCGGGGCGCCGAGTCCGAGGCGTCGCGCGGGCGGGGAGGGCTTGGACGTGGGAGGTACCGGGAGTTTCCGGGGCTGTGGGCCTGTCTCGGGTGGAGGTGGCGGGGGTGCCTCCTCGCTCGGCCCCGTCGCCGAGCGAGGAGGGCGCGGCCCGGCGGGGGGCTGCGGTCCGGCGGACGGCAGCGGTCCGTCCTCCCCCCGACCGCTTTCCGCCGGGCCGCTCTCCGCCAGGGGCGGCGGAGGAGTGCCCGGAGCCGCGCGGCGTGCGGGCGGCGCCGCCTTGGGAGTGCGCGTGGCTCCGGAAGTCGTCTTGCGCTGCACGGGCCGCGTGGCGGTCCGCGGTGCGGGTGCCGGGGTGCTCGTGTCGCTGCGCGGTGCGGGGGCGCCGGGCTGGGTGTCGCTGGGCGGGACGTCCGCGGGCGGGCTCGCGCCAGTCTGGGCAGGACGGCGTTCCGAAGGGCGGCGCTCAAGCGCGCGGATCCTGCGGGACGGACGGTCCACGCCACGGGCGACCGTCAGGGGCGTCGAAGGCCGTGGCTCCGGGCCGGTCTCCGGAGGCGGGGACGCCACGGGCAGCGGCGTCGGATGCAGGGACGAAGGCGTTCCCGCGGGGCGCAGCGGGTCCCCGATGAAGCCGCCCGGCCCGTCCGGGCTGATCTGGCGGGCGATCTGTCCCGAGAGGGTCGGGGCCTGCCAGGTGGCCAGGGTCGCGCCGAAGGCGGTGCCGGCGATCGTGCCCATCGTCGGCGGACGGCCGGGCGGCGGCAGAGCACGCCAGCCGGCGTCGGCACCGCCCCCGGCACCGGCCGGAACGGCGGGGACGTCCGGGCCCGCCGCCGGCCGGAAACGGCGGCGGGAGAACAGGTCGCGGATGCCCATGGGTCAGCCGCTCACCATGGAGGCGATCTGGGTGACGTACCGGCGCCGGTCCGGGTGCTCCAGGTCGAGGATCTCCTCGCGGGACCAGTGGAAGTGGTACGCGATGTACCCGATCTCCCGGTGCAGCGCGTCCGGCGGGTACGTCACGATTCCCCCAGGCGGCTCCCGGCGAGATCCACCTCGAAGGATTCCGCGCAGGAAGGGCAGGCCACGGTCGCGAGCGTGTGGCCCTCGGCGTTGATCTGACGGTAGAAGTCCTGCAAGAACGCCAGATCGGAGGCGAACATCCCTTCCACGACCCCGTCATGGACCTGCGGAAGGGAGCCCAGCCGGGTGATCACCCGGGCGAGCAGCACCACCGAGAGGTAGGGCGGGTTCTCCCGGACGCGGACGTCCTGCAGCGGGATCAGCTCGTCCTTGGCCGTGGCCAGGCGCATGGCGCCTTCGCGATGTACGGTCCCGCTCTCGTCCATGTATCCGCGCGGGAGCTCGAACGTGAACTCGGTCCGCATCCGAACCGAGTCCACGGTGGGGGCTGAACGGCGCATCAGCTCTCTTCGATCTTCATTTCTTCGTAGGTGATGGTGATCGTCTCGGTGACCGCCGAGGTGCTGCCGGCCTCCAGATCGTCGAACTGCTGGTCGCTGCACCAGGCGTTGCGCAGGTTGAAGCGCCGGACGGGATTGTTCTGGTAGTCCATCTGGATGATGGTGGCGTTCTTGCGGGCCGAGCTCATGTCGCCCTCGAACGACTTCTTGATCCAGTCGGAGAACACCTTGCTGCCCGTCGTCGCGCGAACGACCGTGCATTCGCCCGCCTGCGGGACACCGGGAAGCTTCCCCGTGGTCGGCTTGCCCTGGGCCGAGTTCTGCTTGAACTCGATCACGTCCTGTTTCTGGCCGAGCCCGCTGACCTTTTGCAGGTACTCGACCATCACCCCGTCGATCTGCAACCCGAAATTGTGCGCTGCCGCGGAATCCTGTTTGTCGAAAGTCATGATTTCCCCTTCTGTTCAGTACGCCCCTGGTCGCTGAGGTGCCTTATTCGTCGAGCTCGCCGCCGCCGGAGATCTGGGCCACCCGGAAGATCACGAACTCGGCGGGCTTGACCGGCGCGACACCGATCTCGCAGACGACGCGGCCGAGGTCGACCGATTCCGGCGGGTTGGTCTCCTCGTCGCACTTGACGTAGAACGCCTGGTCCTCGGTGGCGCCGAACAGTGCCCCGTCCCGCCACTCGGTGACCAGGAAGGCGGAGATGTTGCGGCGGATCCGCGCCCACAGGTCGTGGTCGTTCGGCTCGAACACCACCCACTGAGTGCCGATCAGGATCGACTCCTCCAGGTAGTTGAAGTAGCGGCGGACGTTCAGGTACCGCCAGGCAGGGTCGGACGCCAGCGTCCGCGCGCCCCACACCCGCACGCCGCGGCCGGGGAAGGAGCGGATGCAGTTCACGCCGACCGGGTTGAGCAGGTCCTGCTCGCCCTTGGTGACCTGGAGGCCGAGGTCCACGGCGCCGCGGACGACCTCGTTGGCCGGGGCCTTGTGCACGCCGCGCTCGGCGTCGCTGCGGGCCCAGATGCCGGCCATGTGGCCGCTCGGCGGGACCAGCCCGGTCGTCCCGGACGACGGGTCGAACACCTTGATCCACGGGTAGTAGAGGGCGGCGTAGCGCGAGTCGTAACCGGCGGTCTCCTGCCGCCACTCGTGGATCTCGCGGGCGTTCAGCCCCGGCGGCGGGTCGATGATCGCCACCCGGTCGCCCATCAACTCGCAGTGCGCGATCATGCCGAGCTGGACGGCCTTGACGCCCTCCAGGTCGATGGCGCCGCGCTGGTAGGCGCTCATCAGGTCCGGCGCGGCGACCATGGTGATCGCGTCGAGGGCCTCAAGGCCGCCGAAGCCGGTGCGGTCGGCGGTGTCGCCGAGGTAGTGCTCGGGCGTGATCGCCGCGCCGCCGGCGGTGGGCGCGGGCGGCGCCGCCGGGACGGCCAGCGTCACGCTCTGGTTGTCCGGCCTGGCGGGCTGCCCGGCGGTCGCGGCCTCGGCCAGGGTGATGAGCTTCGAGCGCTCCTTCACCTGCGTGACGATGTAGTTGCGGGTGTTCTTCTTCGTCGAGACGTTGAAGCTCTCCGCCACCGCGCCGTCGACCTTGACGACCAGCTTGAACCGGTCGTCGGGCTTGTCCCCGCTCTTGTCGCCGCCCTCGATGTCGGCGACCTCCACCTCGATCGTCCCGGCCGCCGAGGACGGGACGGCCGCGACGCTGAACCCGCCGAGCCGTGCGGGCTGGGGCGCGGCCAGCGCCTTGGGCGCGCCGCCGTCCCCGTCCTGCGCCGCCCCGCCCACGCGGACGACGTAGCAGGTGGTGCCGCCGTTGTTGAAGAACCCGTACACGGCGTGGGCGAGGAAGTATCCGTCGGCGAAGTCGCCGAACGACGCCACGTACTGCGACCAGTTCGTGACCAGCACCGGCTCGTTCAGCGGCCCTTCCGGCGCGAACCCGACGAAGGCGCCCACCGACGTGCCCACCCCCTCTATCGGGCGGGACCCGCTGGCCACCTCCTCGACATAGACGCCGGGCGACAGATACGTGGGCATTGGCAGCTACTCCCCCGTGAGGACGGCTTGGATCTACCACCAGACCCTGCCGTCCGGGCGCGCCGCCCGGAACGTCCGTCCGTCCCGTCCCGGGGGCACCCTCCACTGCCCGGAACGTCACCCGCCGCCCGCCGCACGACCGCACGGCCGCACGGCCGCACGGCGACGAACGACCCGAGGACGGGCCCCGCCCAGCGGAAGTGACGCCTGTCCGGGCAATTTCACGCTCAGCGTCCTGCTCTGCGGTTTAGTCACGGCCCGCGCGTTTCAAGGGGGATGCGCGGGCCGCGACGGTTAATCGAGAGTCAGCGCCGTCGGGTGGGAGGCCGGTTCGTCGACCGGCGTGAACTGGGGGGTGAGCGTGATCGTCATGAAGGCGGTGCCGTTGTACATCGCCCCGGTCAGGCCGGTAGGCGTCGTACTGGCGCAGGGGGTTGATCGCCTTCACCCAGGGCGCGGCATCCGCCTCATAGCCGAGGGTGGGAGGCCCGGCGTCCTCGCCTCCCCGTCTGCGGACGCGACGGTGCCCGCGCACCTGACCGGGACCGCCGTTCTTGCCGTTCATTGACGCGCATGGCGATTCTGCCCTTCTCCCCGGAGACCCATCTCGCCGCGAGGGAATCACAGGGGCGGCGCGGTCGGGCTGCCTGTTCGGGCAGTCTCCGGTGCCGGGTTGTTTGTCCCGGGGTCCCTTCACAGGTGCCGGAGCGCGGTCCAGTTTGAGATGACGACGGCATCTGCGGGAAGGAGCGCGCCGTGCGTGAGCAGAAGGATCGGCGGGACGACGGCAAGGCCCGCCGGGCGCCGGACGCCAAGCGGGCCCCAGCCGATGAGGCCATGGCGACGGTCGTACCGGGGGTCGCGCCGTCCGCGGGGTCGGTCATGGCGTTGCAGCGACTGGTCGGCAACGCCGCGGTGGCGCGTATGGTCTCCGCCCAGCGCGCGATCGGAGAGGAATCCGACGAGGCGGGCTTCGACGGGCCGGGCTTCGACGAGCACGCACCGGCCGTCCAGCGCCGGCGGGTGGAGAAGGTCCTGCGGTCGCCGGGACGGCCGCTGGAGGAACCCGTCCGCGCCGAGATCGAGGCGCGCACCGGTTCGTCCCTCGGTCACGTGCGCGTGCACACCGACACCACCGCGCACGAGGCCGCCGAGTCGATCCACGCGGAGGCGTTCACCTCGGGGTCGGACATCGCCTTCCGCCGCGGGAACTACAACCCGAACTCCTCGTCCGGGATGCGGCTGATCATGCACGAGGCGCTTCACGCCATCGACAACCAGTCCAAACCGGCGACCGGATTCGACAACGGCGAGGGTCTCCTCCTGACGGATCCGGCGGGAGGAACGGAAACGGAGGTCGAAGCCGAAAGCAAGGCCATGCTCGACAAGCCCCTCCCCCTCTGACATCCATGTACCAGGTGTCGGCGGGGGCAGGGAGGCGTGCACCCGGGGGTGCACCGGCGGCCATTCGCGCGGCCGCCCGGGCCGCCTAGCGTTCAGGCGGTGAGTATCTGGAGTTCTCTCGATCCGGCGTCGGCGACCGTGGATCCCGGAAACGCCGCGGCGGTGACGCTGAAGTTGCGCAACACGACCGATCTGGTGGAGGAGTACCGCGTCGCGGTCGCCGGCACGCCCGCGGTGTGGGCCGCGGTCGAGCCGCGTACGCTGCGTCTCTACCCGGGGACGACCGGCACGGCGGAGATCACCTTCCGGCCGCCCCGCACCCCGGACGCGGTGGCCGGCGGGCACCCGTTCGCGGTGGAGGTCGTCCCGACGGAGCAGCCGGGCGCCAAGACCGTCGTGGAGGGACACCTGACGGTCACGCCGTTCACCGAGGTGCGGGCCGAACTGCTGCCGCACACCGTGCGCGGCCGGTTCCGCGCCAAACCGAGGTTCGCCGTGGACAACCTCGGCAACACCCGGCTGACCGCGTCGCTGACCGGCAAGGACAACAGCGGGCAGCTCGGCTTCGAGCTCCATCCGGCCAACGTGCAGATCGAGCCCGGCCGGGCGGCGTGGGTGCACGGACGGATCAGGCCCGGCGCCGTCGCCTGGTTCGGGCAGCGCGAGTCGCACCCCTACACCGTGAACGTGCTGCGCTCCGGAATGGAGCCGGTCGAGGTCGAGGGCGTGTTCGTCCAGCGGGCGGTGTTGCCGCGCTGGCTGTTCGGCTTCCTCGGGGTGCTGCTGGCGGCCTCGTTCGCGTTCACCATCGCGTGGTTCACGTTCAAGCCCGACTTCGGCTCGAAGGCGCGCGACGGCGGGATGGTCCCGGTCGGGAACCCGCTCACCCTCCCGAACGACCAGAAACCGGCCAAGGCCCCCGCCCCCGACCAGGAGCCGCGCAAGGCTCCCGACGGGCCGCCGGCGGGCGGCGAGAGCGAGCCCCCGGCCGGCGAGGGTGAGGAACGTCCGCTCGGCGGTCCCGGGGAGCGGCTGCTCTACCTGAGCAAGGCCGCGCCGTGGCCCGACCCTCCGGAGCCCGGCGCGCAGCCGGCCACCTGGCCGTTCCCCGTCAAGAGCCCGGGTTTCGAGCGGGTCGGCGACGAATGGAAGTGCACGTGGAGTTCCGTGCGCTACACCCTTTGCGGCATGAAGGACGCCTACAAGCCGGGAACCAAGACGACCTTCGACTTCTGGGTCCGTTCCAATGGCGACCCCGACGCGAGCATCTCGGTGATCTTCGACTGGAACTTCGACGGGGACAAGCCGGTGCTCCAGCGCCGCGAGGTCTTCAAGGCGTTCAAACTCCAGCCGAACAAGGAATGGCAGAAGTACACCGAGGAAGTCGGCATGGAATTCGCCGAGGGCGAGGACTTCCGCGACATCAACGGCGGGAAGCTCAGCGTCGGTTTCTGGGTCAGGTCGGGCGGGTCCCCGATCGAGGTCCGTTCCAATGTGCCGCTGGACCAGGACCAGATCTCGGCCATGCGCATCCCCTACGATCCGCGCTGATACGACGGCTGAACCGTCAAATGGCGGACGAGGGGATGTCGCCGGGCAGCAGGCGGCCGAGTTTGCGGTATTCGCGGCGCGCTCCGGAAAGGAGGTCGTCCATCGTGACCGGGCGGCCGGCCGCGGCGGCGAGGTAGCCGGCCGTGACGGCCGCGCTCCGGATCGCGCCGCCCGCCAGCTCGAACTCCCGCGCGCAGCGGCCGAGGTCGACGGCGCCGTCCACCGGGACGGGCGGCGCCAGGCAGTGCTCCCACAGCGCCAGCCGCTGCGCCGCGTCGGGGAACGGGAAGTCGACCACGAGGTCGAGGCGGCGGGTGAACGCGTCGTCGACGTTGGCGCGCAGGTTGGTCGTGAGGACCGCGATGCCGCCGAACGACTCCAGCCGCTGGAGTAGGTAGGCGCTCTCCAGGTTGGCGTACCTGTCGTGGGAGTCCTTGACGTCCGAGCGCTTGCCGAACACCGCGTCGGCCTCGTCGAACAGCAGCACGGCGTCCATCCGGTCCGCCTCGGTGAAGATCCGCTCAAGGTTCTTCTCGGTCTCGCCGACGTACTTGTCGACCACGGCCGGCAGTTCGACGACGTACAGGTCGAGGCCGAGGTCGGCGGCGAGCACCTCGGCGGCCATGGTCTTGCCGGTGCCCGACTCGCCGGCGAACATCGCGACGACGCCGCGGCCGCGTCCGCCGCCGCTGCGCAGCCGCCACTCGCCGAGCACCCGGTCACGGTGCCGGGCCCGCTGGGCGAGCTCGCGCAGTTGCCCGGCCGGCTCGGCGGGCAGGACGAGGTCGTCCCAACTGACGGCGGGCACGATCCGTCTCGCGTGTTCGTGCAGGCCACCGGTGTTCTGCAGCCGCGCTCCGCGATGCAGGTGCGCGGCCGTCAGCGAGACGCCGTCGAGCGCGGCGTGGTCGAGCGCGGCCCGTACGGCGCGGCGGACCTGGTCGGTGGAGAAGCGGTAGGTGGCGGTGGCCGCGTCCAGGTCGAAGGCGAGGCCGTCCGGGTCGGGGAGTTCCGCGCGCCACACCCCGGCGGCGTGCTCCTGCGCCGGGACGTCCAGGACCAGCGGCTGCGCGTCGCTCCACCCGGGGTCGAACGGCCGCGCCCCCGCCAGCAGCACCGGAACCCTCGCGGACGCCTCCGCGAACGCCCGCAGCAGCGGACCGGCGTCCGGGAGCGGACCCGCCACGACGGCCGCGCCCCGCATGGTCGCCTCGCGCAGTACGGACGGAACCAGCTCCGCCACCAGCCGCTCCGGATCCGCCACCAGCACGGGCAGCCCAGCGGACGCCACGGCGGTACGGGCCGCCGCGACGCCCACGCCCGGCCGGGCCTCATGCAGGTAGACCAGCGGGGGACGGTCCCCCCGCAGCCGCCCCGCCAGCCCGGCCGGTCCCGATCGCGGATCGGCGCGTTCGCCTTCGTCCAGGCGCACCACGCCGGTCAGCTCGCCGTCCAGGGCGTCGTCGCCGAGCAGGAACGCCGCGACCCGGTCGGGGACGAGCAGCCCGCGGCTCAGAAAAGGACGGTCGGCGTCCTGCGTGACGACGAGCCGTCCGGCGATCAGCGGCGCCCCGGGCGCGAACCGCGCGCGTCCACGCGCCGACGTCACGGGCACGCCCCACAGGTCGAGGACGAGACCGACGCAGGCGCGGCGGCGGCTCACGTCGTCGTTGAGGTACCCGTACAGCGGCTCGAACGAGCGGTCCAGGTCGGGGGCGAGCGCGGCCAGGAGGATCTCCAGGTCGAGGTCGGTGAGACCGAACGCCCCGGCGAGCCGGTGCAGGCGGGTGCCGGGGCCCACGGCGTCCGCCAGCTCCGCGACGGCCCGCTCGTGGTCCGGGTCGCGGGCGGGCTCTGGGCCCGGCCCGGTCGCGAGCCGCAGCGCCGTGCCGGGCGGGACGTACAGCCCGCGGTACTCGTCCGCGGCGGACGGGTCCGCCGCGGACCGCTCCTCGACCAGCCGCCGCACGCGGGCGCGCAGCAGCTCGATCCGGGCCAGAAGGTAACCCGCCGAGTCGGTCACGTGAGCGACTTCCGGCGCAGCTCCACGACCTTGGACGCGCTCTCGCGCACCTTCACCTCCACCTGCGTGACCGGCGGCGGGGCGCCGAGGTCCGGCGGCAGCGGGAACGGCGCGAGGACGACGACGTCCAGCGACGGTTTCAGCTCGCCGCCGAGCGCCGACCAGAGATCGGTGATCGACCGCGGCTCCCCCGGCGGTACGGCCACCGTCACCGGGACGGCGACCCCCGCCGTGGCCAGCAGGCCCCCGGCGGGCATCGTGTCGGCGGGCAGCGTGTCGTGCCGCAGCAGGCAGCCGAGCACCGCCGACAGCAGCCGGTGCTCGTCCTCGGGCTGCTTGGTCCAGGCGCTGACCAGGTAGGAGAGGCGGTAGGTGCGCGGCGGCCGCTGGTAGCCGGCGACGCGTCCGCCCTCGTCGTGCACGCGGACCGGTCCCTGCTCCCTGCGTCCCATGTCCTCCCGGACGTCGTAGAGGTAGACGTTGACCGTCGGGGTGTTGCGCCGCGCCGCCCACTCGCGGGTCGGGGCGTCGAACACGAGCTGCACGTCGCCGCCCGCCATGAGCGCGCGGGTCCGCAGCAGCGTGCGCAGCGCGTCGTCCACTTCGTGGAGCATCAGATGTAGCCCTCCCGCAGGGCGTAGGCGACGGCGTGCGCGCGGTTGCGCAGTTGCAGCCGGGTCATCAGGCCGTGCAGCACGTTCTTGACGGTCCGCTCCGAATAGGCGAGCTTCCCGGCGATCTCGGACGTGTCGAGCCCCTCCGCGATGAGGCAGAGCACCTCGCGTTCGCGGTCCGCCAGCCCGGCGGTGGCGAGGCCCTGGGCGGTCACGCCGCGCTGGATGCGGCCGACCTGCTTCAGCAGGCGGCCCTGGAGGTCCGGGGGCAGGCTGCCGTTGCCGCGCGCCGCCGCGACGACGGCCCGGACGATGCCGTCCGGCCTGGCCTCGCGCCGCCACAGCACCGCCACCACGCCGCATTCCACGACGTCCAGCAGGTGCGCCTCCTTGAGGTCGCTGACGATCAGGACCGGACGGGCCCCGACCGACCGCGAGAACCGCCGCAGCTCCTTCTTGACGTGCTCGTCCACGGCCTCGGCGACGACCACGACGACCACGGCGTCGGTCTCGTCGACCAGCATCAGCTCGGGACGGCCGCGCAGCCCGCCGACCACTCCCTCGTTCGTAATGGGGTCGGGCGCGTGCACCGCGACGGGAATCCTCTCCCTCATCACGTCACTCCCCTCCCGCCGCGGACGCGGACGCGTCAGCGGGATCGGCGGCGGAACCGGCGGAAGCCGGGCCGGCGTCCTTCACCAGCAGGTCGGCGGGCATGACGATCGACCCGTTGTGCCGGACGCGCCAGACCGTCCCGGCGCGCTCCGGCCGCCCGACCGACACGACCGCCGATCCGGGCGGGGGCTTGTCGGGCACCTGGAGACCGTCGTCGATGAACACCACCCGGCCGCGCTCGGTCCCGGCCTCCGACTCGATCACCGCCTCTGGCGCGAACCCCACCATCCGCACCCGGACGGACCCGTGCCACGGGTCCTCCCGCAGCCGCCGCGCCATCTCGACCGCCGCCCCGCGCGCGGCCTTCCGGTTGCCCGTCAGCGCGATCGGCCCCGGGAGCGCGGCGAGGTTCGCCCACACACCGGGCCGCACCGCGGCGAGCAGCGGGTACGGCGCGGAGGCCGGGTCGACGTCCGCGCTGAGCTCGTCGATCTCGATGACGGGCAGCCGCCAGCGCATCCCGCCGGGGGCGGCACGCCAGGGCCGCGGGGCCTTCCCGTCAGGGGCGGCCAGGTGCAGCGTCACCTCGGCGTGGTCGATCGTCACCGCGCGCACCTTCGGCACGTCCCGCCTCTCCTGCTCGCAGTCGATCGCCAGGAGCAGCAGGGCGTCGTGGACGCGGCGGGCCGCGCCCGGGTCGGTGGCGGTGCGGGGCACCGGCGTGGGGGTGGTCCGGCGCCGGCCCAGCAGCCATCCGCCGACGCCGAGGGCCAGGAGTGTCGCCACGACAACGGCGATCGCGGCGATCGCGACCCACGCGACACCGTCGCCGGACCGGCCGGCGGCCGGCTTGGTCGCGGACGCGTCGACCTTCGGCGCGGCCGGCAGCCGCGGCGCCAGGGACGGCAGCGGGAGCGTCGGGGACGCCTCGGGCTTGGCGGCCTTCTTGGGCCGCTCCGACGGGGTCGCGGTCTCCTTCGGTGTCGGGCTGCTCGCGGGCTCGGACTTCTTCGGCTTCGGCCGTCCGGCTCCCCCGGCCCTGCCGCAGGCCGCGGCGCTGGTCGGATGGATGCGCAGGGAACTGACACCCGCGCCAATACTGTTCATCGACGAACCGGGCGGCAGGCACGCCATTAAGCCCTTGAAGTCAATGTCGTCATACAGGCCGAGGTAGCTGCCGCTTCTGTTGCTCACCGAGCGTGTCTGATCGTTGAAGAACGACCAGTCACCGTCCATCTTGAGGTCGGTGTCGTCGTTGTTGGTGCCGATGAGGCCGCCGCCGTCCGCCAGGTCCGGCTTTCCGTAGAGGCACCAGAAGCCGTCGTTGTCGCGGCACTCAACGGCCCGCGCGCTCGGGGCCGGGCCGATGATCGAGGCCGTGACCAGCAGCGCGCCGAAAACCGCGCCGGCTCTCAGGAAATGACGCCCCGGCGGTTTCCGCATGCGCCGCCCGCGCGATACTGCGATCCCATGTCCGCTCATAGCGACAAGACTCGCGAAACGCGTCGGCCCCCCGAATCCCAGGAGGCTACCCAATCGCCGGTACAGCCTGCTATACCGCACGGACGATCCCGCAGTTCAGCGCCGTTCTTGCCGTGCGCGCCACGCACAGTTGATGTTTCGTTACACAACTGACCTGGAAGTGGCGACTCGCGCCCTTGCTGCTGTGGGCGGATCTGCCGTCGGCGGATCCGCTGTGGGCAGATCCGGCTGGGACGAGTGCGCACGTCCGCGCATTGTGAAGGCATGAGCGAGGAACAGAAAATCCCGTTGTTCAACGAAGCGGCACGGCGCGAGCTCTACCAGCAACGCGTCCTCGTGCTCGACGGCGTGCTCGACGACGACAACGGCACGCTGCTGGCGACACAGCTGATCACCCTGGCGAGGCAGGACGCGTCGACCGACATCGCGCTGTGGATCCACTCCCCCGGCGGGTCGGTGCCGTCGATGCTCGCGATCCGCGACGTGATGCGGCTCCTCCCGTGCGACGTGTCCACGATCGTGCTCGGCATCGCCTACAGCGCCGGGCAGTTCCTGCTGTCGTCCGGGACCCGGGGCAAGCGCCGCGCCATGCCGCACGCCCGCGTGCTGATGCACCAGGGGTCCGCCGGGATCGGCGGCGCCGCGGTCGACATCGAGTTGCAGGCCAACGACCTGCGCCACACCCGCGACACGGTGCTCGGGCTCATCGCCGAGGACACCGGCCAGCCGCTGGAGCGGGTCTTCGAGGACTCGCTGCACGACCGCTGGTACACCGCGCGCGAGGCGCTCGAATACGGGTTCGTGGACGCGATCGTCACCGACCTCGACGAGGTCGTCCCGGACGGCCACCGTCCCGTCGGGCTCGGCATCCCCTCGGAAGGAGCGGCCCGATGAGCACCTACACGATTCCGAACGTCATCGCGCGCGACTCGCGCGGTGAGCGGATCATGGACGTCTACTCGCACCTGCTGACCGAGCGGATCATCTACCTCGGCACCGGCATCGACGCGGGAGTGGCGAACGCCCTGGTCGCGCAGCTGCTGTACCTGGAGGCCGACAACCCCGACAGCGACATCCAGCTCTACATCAACTGCGAGGGCGGAGACCCCAGCGCGATGCTGGCCGTGTACGACACGCTGCGCTACATCCGTCCGCAGGTCGCGACGACCTGCGTGGGGCAGGCCGTCGCGGTCGGTGCCGTGCTCCTCGCGGCGGGCGCTCCGGGCAAGCGGGCCGCGCTGCCGCACACGCGGGTCGTCCTGCACCAGCCGCTCGGGCAGGGGCGCGGCGCGATCCCCGACCTGATCCTCCAGGCGGACGAGGTCGTCCGCGTCCGCGCCGAGATCGAGCGGATCCTCTCCCGGCACACCGGCCAGGACACCGCGACGCTGCGCGCCGACACCGACCGGGACCGCGTGTTCACCGCGACGACGGCGATGGACTACGGCCTCATCGACCACGTGATCGAGGAACGGCATCCGCTCGCCGTGAGCGGCCCCACGAGCCGTACCGCCTAGGCGGCCAGCGCGTAGGCGACCTGGCAGGTGGCCCGGTGGGCGGCGCTCGCCGGGGCGGGCGCGGCCGCCGGGGCCCGGGTGGTCAGCAGGGTCGTCGCGATCGCGAGGGTCAGGTCGCCGAGCGTCGTGTCCAGGGCGCCGGCGACCGCGGCGATCATCTCGCTCGACGGCTCCTTGACGCCGCGTTCCATCTCGGAGAGGTACTGCGGCGAGACCCCGGCACGGCGGGACGTCTCGACCAGCGTCTCACCGCGTTCGAGGCGCAGGCGGCGCAGGCAGTGGCCGAGCGCGTCGCGCCACAGCGGCTCCGCCTGCGGTGCCGGCTCCTCCGGCTGGTCCTGCGTCTTGTCGGCGGGCATGAGCGGACGGGTCATCTCGGCCATGCGCACATGGTAAATCGGCGGCGCCGTCCGGCCCTAGGCGTTCCGCCGACCGCAGAACGGACCGTGCCCAGGCTCCGAAGATCGGGGGTGGAACGTGGCAGAAAGACCGATTGAGGTTAGGCTGCCCTTATTCGCCGCCGATTCGGAGGAAATGTGGTGCTGGCCGGATTCGGCGGACGCGTATGAGCACGATCACCCGGGACCCGCCCGTGTCGCGGGTCGTGGCGGCACGCCGCCGGCGGGCCACGGGGCTGGCCGTGCTGGTGGCCGTCCTGCTGGTGGCGGCGGTGCTGTCGATGGTCGTCGGCGCCCGGTCGCTGAGCCCCCGCGAGGTCTGGCAGGGGCTGTTCGCGGAGCCGGGCTCCGACGAGCGGCTCACCGAGATCAGGCTCATCGTGCGGACCGTCCGGGCGCCGAGGACGGTGCTCGCGATCGTCGCCGGAGTCGCGCTGGGGATCGGCGGAGCGCTGATCCAGGGATGCACGCGCAACCCGATCGCCGACACGGGGCTGCTGGGCGTGAACGCCGGGGCGTCGTTCGCCGTGGTGTCGGCGGTGTCGCTGTTCGGGCTCGCCAACCCGTTCCAGTACGTCTGGTTCGCCTTCCTGGGCGCGGCGGCCGCCGGAGTCGTCGTGTTCGGGCTGGCGAGCATCGGGCGCGGGGCCGGGAACCCGCTGACGCTCGCGCTCGCCGGGCAGGGGATCGCGGTGTTCCTGGCGGCGATGACCACGGCGGTCGCGCTGTCGGACAAGGCGTCGCTGAACGCGTTGCGGTTCTGGAACGCGGGCTCGGTGGCCGGGGTGAAGTTCGACGTCATCTGGCCGGTGTCCGCCTTCGTCGCGGCCGGGCTGGTGATCACGGTGATCACGCTGCCCGCCATCAACCTGCTCAACCTGGGGGACGACGTCGCACGCGGCCTGGGGGTCAACATCGCGCTGACCCGGACCGCCGGAATCGTCGCCATCACCCTGCTCGCGGGCGCGGCGACGGCGGCCTGCGGCCCGATCGCGTTCCTCGGGCTGATGGTGGCCCATGTCGCCCGGTACGTGACCGGCCCGGACTACCGCTGGCTGGTGCCGTACGCGGGGCTGCTCGGCGCGGTCGTCCTGCTGGTGTGCGACGTCGTCGGACGGGTGGTCGTCCGTCCGGGCGAGCTGGACGCGGGCATCGTCGTCGCCCTCGTCGGCGCCCCGTTCTTCGCGGCCCTGGTCTGGCGCGGAAAGTTCAGGAACGCGTGAACGGGACGACGGACGTGAAGCGGCCCACGGCGGCGGCGCCGGGCGTGCGGCTCGGGCTCGTGTCGTTCGTGTGGCGGCCGTGGCCGGTCCTCGTGACGCTGGTGCTGGCGGCGGCGACGTTCCTGGTGTTCTGCCTGTCCATCGCCGTCGGCGACTTCCCCATCGGGCTGCCCCGGGTGATCTCCACGATCCTCGGCCGGGGCGAGCGCGTCGACGAGTTCGTGATCATGGACCTGCGGATGCCGCGCGCCATGGCCGGGCTCGTCGTCGGGATCGCGCTCGGGGTGTCGGGCGCGATCACGCAGTCGATCGCGCGCAACCCGCTGGCCAGCCCGGACGTCCTCGGCATCACCGGCGGCGCCGGAGCGGTCGCGGTGTTCCTGGTGACGGTGTCGGGCGGGGCGTCCGCGGCGATCGCCGGGTCCGTGGGCCTGTCCGTCGCGGCGCTCGCGGGCGGTCTCGGCACCGGCCTGCTCGTGTACTTCCTGGCGTGGCGGCGCGGCGTCGACGGCTTCCGGCTGATCCTCATCGGCATCTCGATGAGCGCGCTGATGGAGGCGATCACGAGCTGGCTGCTGGTCACGGCCGACATCAGGGACGTGGCCCGCGCCCAGGCATGGCTGATCGGCTCGCTGGACGGACGCTCCTGGGACGACGTCCGGGTCGCGCTCTGGTGCGCCGTCGTCCTGCTGATCGTCGTGACGGCGGCGGCGTTCCAGTTCAGGCCGCTGCATTTCGGCGACGACGTCGCCGCCGGGCTGGGCGTCCGGTACTCGGCGGTGCGGGCGGTCATGCTGCTGTGCGCGGTGCTGCTGGCCGGTGTGGCGGTGAGCGCCGCGGGCCCCGTCCCGTTCGTCGCGCTGGTGGCGCCGCAGGTGGCGATGCGGCTGGCGCGCGGCCCGACTCCGCCGCTGGTGGCGTCCGGCCTGGTCGGCGCGCTGCTGCTGATCGGCGCCGACCTGGTGGCGCGCACGGCGCTGAACGTCACGCTGCCGGTCGGCGTGGTCACCGCCGCGATCGGCGGCCCCTTCCTCGTCTACCTGCTGGTCCGGGCGAACCTCCGCCAGGCGACCCGGGGGTAGGCGATGCCGAGCAAAGGAGATCCTGTGACCGCCGAGCACAGCACGGACGCCGCGCCGCTGGCGGCACGGGACGTCACGGTCGGGTACGGCGGCCGGACGGTCATCGACGGCCTCGACGTCGCGATCCCGCCCGGCGTGATCACCACGATCATCGGGCCCAACGGCTGCGGGAAGACGACCCTGCTGCGGACGCTGTCGCGGCTGCTCAGGCCGTCCAGCGGAACGGTCGTCCTGGACGGCGAGGACATCGGCAGGCTCAAGACCAGGGACGTCGCGAAGAAACTCGGCCTGCTCCCGCAGGCGCCGGTCGCGCCGGACGGCCTGACGGTCGCCGACCTCGTCGCCAGGGGACGCCATCCGCACCAGAGCTGGCTGCGGCAGTGGTCGTCGGACGACGCCGCCGTCGTGGACCGCGCGCTGGCCATGACCGGGGTGTCCGACCTGGCCGACCGCCCGGTGGACGCGCTGTCCGGCGGCCAGCGCCAGCGCGTGTGGATCTCGATGACCCTGGCCCAGGGCACCGATCTGCTGCTGCTGGACGAGCCGACCACCTACCTCGACCTGGCGCACGCGATCGACGTCCTCGACCTGGTGGACGACCTGCACGAGTCCGGCCGCACCGTCGTCATGGTGCTGCACGACCTCAACCTGGCGACGCGCTACAGCGACAACCTCATCGTGATGCGGGCCGGGTCGATCCTGGCGCAGGGCCACCCCCGGGACGTGATCACCGCCGGGCTGCTGGACGAGGCGTTCGGGCTGCGCGCCGAGGTGATCCACGACCCGGTGGGCGACCGTCCGCTGATCGTCCCGATCGGCCGCACACACGTCCGTCCCGATCTCCCCGTCCACCCGGACCCGACCGAAAACACCGACACCCCTTAGGTTAGGCTGCCCTTACCCTCGCAGGTAGAACAAAGGATTTCGAATGCCCCTCCACCGAACGACGCGTCCGAAATCCTGGCGGCGGCTGGCCACATTGCTGTCCGCCGTGACCCTCGGCGCGGCCCTCCTCGCGGGCTGCGGCTCCGACTCGTCGGACGACGACGGCGGCGACGGCCGGGCGGCCGCGGGCGGCGTCTTCCCGGTCACCGTGGAGCACGCGTTCGGGTCCACGAAGATCACCAAGGCGCCCGAGCGGGTCGTCTCCGTCGGCTACACCGACGACCAGGCCATCCTGGCGCTCGGCACCAAGCCGGTCGGCATGGTCGACCAGTATCCGAACCCGCCCGGCAAGTCCGCCGACATCAACACCCAGTGGCCCTGGGTGAAGGACAAGTGGGGCGGCGCCAAGCCCGAGGTCGTCATGAACAACGGCGACACCGGCCCGAACTTCGAGAAGATCGCCGCGCTGCGTCCCGACCTGATCATCGCGGTGTACTCCGAGATCGACCAGGCCGCCTACGACAAGCTCTCCAAGATCGCCCCGACGGTGGGCCGGACCAAGACGGAGAAGGAGCCGTTCAGCGCGCCGTGGCAGGACAACGCGGTGCACATCGCCAAGGCGCTCGGCAAGGAGGCCGAGGGGACCAAGCTGGTGCAGGGCATCCAGGCCAAGCTCGACGCCGCCCGCAAGCAGCACCCGCAGTTCGCGGGCCAGACCGCCGTGGCGGTCTCCTGGTACAAGGACTCCGTCGCGCCGTTCACCACCACCGACGTGCGCGGACGGCTGATCTCGGGCATCGGCTTCAAGGGCGCCACCGAGGTCGACAAGATCGCGGGCGGTAAGTTCTTCACCGTGCTGTCCCCCGAGCGGATGGACCTCATCGACGTCGACCGGATCTTCGTCATCAACGACAAGGCCGACCAGGAGGCGCTGAAGAAGTTCCAGCTGTTCGCCAACCTCTCCGCGGTCAAGGGCGGCAAGGTGTCGTACCTGCTGGACAGTGAGGGTCCGGCGGTCGGCGCGGCCATGTCGCAGGGCACGCTGCTGTCCCTGCCGTACGCGATCGACGAGCTGGTCAAGGCGGCAGCCGGCCAGGGGTGAGCACGGCCGGCACGCGCGCCGCCGCACCGGCGGCGAACACGGAGACGGCGACGCTGCGCACGGCGTCCGGGCGCGAGGCCGCCCGCTGGGTGGCGGCGCGCCTGCGCGACGTGCCGGGGCTGACGTCCGCGACCGTCCTGACCACGGTGACCGGGGCGGCGCTCCAGGTGCTGCCGGTGCTGCTGCTCGGCCGGGTCGCCGACGGCGTCATCGGCGGCGAGCCGCAGTCGGTCCTGGTCACGATCGGGGCGCTGATGGTGGGCGCCGCGCTGCTCGGCGCGGCGGCCACCGCCGCGTCGACGTACCTGATCGGACGGCTCGGCGCCGACCTGCTGGCACGGCTCAGGGAGGGCGCCGTCCGGGCCGTGCTCGGGATGCCGAGCGCGCGGGTCGAGCAGGTCGGCCGCGGCGACGTGCTCTCCAGGGTCGGCGACGACGTGGCCGTGGTGTCCAAGGGCATCAGGACGGCGATCCCCACCGTCTTCTCGGCGGGCGTGCTGGTCGTCATCGCCACCGCCGGGATGTTCGGCCTCGACTGGCGGCTCGGCCTGGCGGGCGCGGGCGCGCTGCCCGCGTACGCGCTGGCCCTGCGCTGGTATCTGCCCCGGTCGGCGCCGCTCTACCAGCGGCAGCGGGCCGCGCAGGCCGACCGGGCGCAGGCGCTGATCAGCGGCCTGGACGGGATCGGCACCGTCCGCGCGTACCGGCTTGAGGACGCCTTCCGCGCGAAGGTCACCGCCGAGTCGTGGCGCGTGCGCGATCTCGGCATCGAGGTGTTCCGGTTCTTCGGCCGGTTCGTCGGCAGGGAGAACCGCGCGGAGTTCATCGGGCTCGCCCTGATCATCGTGGTCGGGTACGCGCTGCTGGAGGCGGACGCCGCCACCCTCGGCGAGGTGTCGGCGGCCCCGCTGCTGTTCCACCGGCTGTTCAACCCGCTGGGCTCCATCATGTTCACCTTCGACGAGGCGCAGAAGTCGGGCGCGAGCCTGACCCGTCTCGTCGGGGTCCTGGGCGAGGGCACGCAGGAACGGCTCGTGGGCGACCCGGCCGTCCCGCCGCCGGACGCGGCCGCGTACCCGGTGACGGTGGAGGGGCTGACGTTCACCTACCCCGGCTCCGCGGAGCCCGTCCTGCGGGACGTCGACCTGACGATCCCGGCGGGCGGCTCGCTCGCGCTGGTCGGGGCGACGGGCGCGGGCAAGTCGACCCTGGCCGCGCTGGTCGCGGGCATCGGGACCCCGCAGGCCGGAACGGTCCGCATCGGAGCGGCCGACCTCGCCGACCTGGACGAGGCCGCCGCGCGAACCCTCGTGAGCATCCTGACGCAGGAGACGCACGTGTTCTCCGGCCCCCTCGCCGACGACCTCCGGCTGTCGGCGCCGGACGCCACCGACGCCGAACTCACGGCCGCCCTGCACACGGTCGGCGCGGCCGGATGGGTCGACGCGCTCCCCGACGGCGTGCGCACCAGCGTCGGCGAGGGCGGCGAGCGCCTGGACGTCACCAAGACCGCCCAGATCGCCCTCGCCCGCCTGGTGCTGGGCCGCGCGCCGGTCGTCGTCCTGGACGAGTCCACCGCCGAAGCGGGCAGCCAGGGCGCCGCCGAACTGGAACGGGCCGTCGTCGCCGCGTGCCGGGGACGCACCACCCTGTTCGTCGCGCACCGCCTGACGCAGGCGATGGCGGCCGACCAGATCGCCGTCCTGGACGCGGGACGCGTAGTAGAGCAGGGAACCCACGAAGAACTGGTGGCCCTAGGCGGACGGTACGCGCGCCTGTGGCGAGCCTGGCGAGAAGGCAGTTAGGCAGCACCCCGCAACCCATGACACCACCGGCACCCATGACACCCCCCGACGAGCAGCAGCCCAGCACGGGCTCCGCGATTCTCCGTTCCGCGCTGCGCCGCAACGTCGGCGCCATGACGCGGGGCACCGTCCTCATGGGCATGTACCAGGGGGGCGAGACCGCCTTCCCCATCGCGCTCGGCCTGATCGTCGAGCACACGATGCGGGACCGGAGCCTCGGCGCGCTCGGACTGTCGATCGCCGCGCTCGCCGTCATCATCACGACGGTGTCGTACTCGTGGCGGTTCGGAATGCGGATCCTGCAGAAGGCCAACACGACGGAGGCGCACCGCTGGCGGGTGGAGGTCGCCTCGCGCGGGCTCCAGCCGGTGGCCAGGGACGTCGATCTCAAGTCCGGCGAGGTGCTGACCATCGCCACCGAGGACGCCGACCAGACCGCCGACATCATCGAGGTCGTGCCGCTGCTGGTCAGCTCGCTGGTCGCGGTGCTGGTGGCGGCGGTCGCGCTGGGCATGGCGAGCGTCCGGCTCGGCCTGCTGGTGATCGTCGGGACGGTCGCGATCCTGGCGATCCTGAGCGTGCTGTCCAGGCGGATCGGCGCGGGCACCCGCGAGCAGCAGGCCAGGGTGGCGCGGGCGGGCGCGAAGGTCGCCGACCTGATCACCGGGCTGCGCCCGCTGCGCGGCTTCGGCGGCAACCACGCGGCGTTCCGGTCCTACCGGACGGTCAGCGCGGAGGCCAAGCACCAGTCGGTCATCGTCGCGCGGGCGCACGGCGCGTACGCGGGCGCCGCGCTGGCCCTCAACGCGCTCCTCGCCACCGCCGTGACGCTCATGGCGGGACGGCTCGCGTTCCAGGGCCAGATCTCCCTCGGGGAACTCGTCATGGCGGTCGGGCTGGCGCAGTTCATCATCGAGCCGCTCAAGCTGTTCTCGCAGATGCCGACGTACGTGATGATCGCGCGCGCCTCGGCGGAGCGGATGGCGCTGGTGCTGGCCGCGCCGCCGGTGACGACCCCGGGCCACGGGCGCCCGGAACCGGGCGGCGACCTCGAAGTCGACGGCGTCCGGTACGGGTCGTTGAACAAACTGCGGTTCACGGTCTCGCCCGGCGAGTTCGTGGCGATCGCCGCCTACCAGCCCCGCGCGGCGGCCGACCTCGCGGCCGTCCTGGCCGCCGCCGTCCCGCCGGACGCCTACGAGGGCGCGGTGCGGCTCGGCGGACGGGCGACGTCCGACCTGTCGATCGAAGCACTGCGTGAGCATCTGCTGGTCAACCCGTACGACGGGGAGATCTTCGCGGGCACGCTCCGCACGAACATCGACCCGTCGGGCAATGGGCGGACGGTCGCCGAGGCGGTCGAGGCGTCCATGCTGACCGATGTCGTCGCCCTCCACCGCGACGGGCTCGACCACCCCGTCCGCGACCGGGGCGCGAACCTGTCCGGCGGGCAGCGGCAGCGGCTGTCGCTGGCCCGCGCGCTGGCCGCCGGTACCGACGTGCTCGTGCTGCACGACCCGACGACCGCCGTCGACGCGGTCACCGAGCAGCTCATCGCGCGCGGCATCGCCGGGCTGCGCCGGGGCCGCACCACCATCGTGATCACCACCAGCCCGCCGTTCCTGGACGCCGCCGACCGCGTCCTCGTCCTGGACGGCGGCGTCATCACCACCGACGGAACCCACCGCGACCTCCTACACTCCGACGAGACCTACCGGCTCGCGGTGGCCCGCTGACCCCCAGCCCCGAAGGGAACCCGAATGCGCGTCGCGATCCTCGACGACTACCAGGACGTCGCACTCCGGACGGCCGACTGGTCGGCGGTCCCCGCCACGATCGACGTGTTCACCGAACCGCTGGGCGACGAGGAGGCGCTGGTCGCGGCGCTGCGGCCGTACGACGTCCTCGTGACCATGCGGGAACGGACGGCGCTGCCGAAGAGCGCGCTCGAACGCCTGCCGAACCTGCGGCTGATCACCGTCACCGGCGGGCGCAACACGGCGATCGACATCCCCGCCTGCGCCGAGCTGGGCATCACCGTCAGCGGCACCGAGCCGCTGGGCGAGGGCGGGACGCCCGAGCTGACCTGGGCGCTCATCCTCGCCGCCGCCAAACGGCTGCCCGCCGAGCTGGCGAGCGTCCGCGCGGGCGGCTGGACGACCGGAGTCGGCGCCGCCCTCGCGGGCCGGACGCTCGGCGTGCTGGGCCTCGGCCGCCTCGGCTCCCGGGTCGCCGCCGTGGGCGGCGCGTTCGGGATGCGGGTGGTGGCCTGGAGCCAGAACCTCACGGCGGACCGCGCCGCCGAGACGGGCGCGGAGCTCGTCGGTAAGGACGAGCTGTTCGCCACGTCCGACGTGCTGACGATCCACCTCGTCCTGTCCGACCGCACCCGCGGCCTGGTCGGCGAGCCCGAGCTGCGGCTGATGCAGCCGGACGCGTGGCTCGTCAACACCAGCCGCGGCCCGATCTGCGACGAGGCCGCCCTCCTGCGCGCCTGCCAGGAGCGCTGGATCGCCGGAGCGGCCCTGGACGTCTACGACCAGGAGCCGCTCCCCGCCGACCACCCGTTCCGCACGCTCGACAACGTCCTGGCCACCCCGCACATCGGCTACGTGACCGAGGGGACCTACGCGTCCTGGTACGGCGACGCGGTCGAGAACGTCCTCGCGTTCACGGCGGGCTCACCGATCCGGGTGCGCCGCTCCTGAACCTCGTCCGGAGAAGATCGGCGACATCGGCGAGGCCCGTCTCGATACGCCCGTAGACGCGGGGGTTGAGCAGTGTCGTGCCGTCGAAGTCTCCCCCGTTCGCGAAGATCGCGACCGGTACGGTCAGCGCCTGGAAGAAGCCGAAGAGGGGCCGCATCGCGTGCTCCAGGACGAGCGCGTGATGGTCGCCGCCGCCCGTGGCGACGAGCAGGACGGGTTTGTTCGCGAGCGCGTACTGCTCGACGAGATCGAAGAAGTGCTTGAACATGCCCGGGTAGGAGCCGCGGAACACCGGTGCCGCCGCGATCAGCAGGTCGGCCTCCTCGGCGAGCCGGAGCGCGGCCTCGACCTCGGGCGTGACGTCGTCGCGCTCGATCGCGCCGGTGAACCCCGGGCCCAGGCGGTACACGTCGATCCGGGACGTCTCGATGGGCGGCTCGATGGGCGGCTCGATGGGCAGCGTCTCCCGCAGGGTGTCGAGGACGACGTCCACGAGCCCCATGGTCTTGGACGGCCGGCTCGGGCTGCCGTTGACGACCACGACGCGCGGCGCCGGGCCGTCCGGGCGCGCGGCCTGCTCCACACCGGGAGCGGACGGGGCGATGGTCATGCCGCCCTCCCGCCGCTCGTGGCGGTCTCGCGGCGCACGACCGGCGCGACCTCCGTGCCGAGCCGCTCGATCGCGTCGAGGTGCTCCTTCTGCGGCATCCCGCCGAACCCCATCTGGATGAGCACGCGGTTCAGCCCGTACAACTCGTGGTAGCCGAGCAGCTTATCGATGATCTCCTGCGGGCTGCCCACCAGCAGCCCGGCCTTCGGCGACGACTGCGCCTCGAAGGCCGCCCGGGGCAGGATGAGCCCTTTCCCGCGCTGGTGGTTGTTCTCCGCCATGCCCTTCGCGAAATACGGGTACATGATGTCCCTGGCCTGCCGGCTGGTGCGTCCGACGTACCCGTGCGAATTGATGCTGATCGGCAGCGCGTCCGCGTCGTGGCCCGCCTCGGCCGCGGACCGCCGGTACAGGTCGACGGTCTCCTCGTGGAAGGTCATCGGCCCGAGCAGCAGGGCGAGCGCCATCGGCAGGCCGAGCCGGCCGGTGCTGACGGCGGACGCCGGCGACCCGCCGACTCCCACCCAGATCGGAAGCGTGCCGCCGTCGGCGCGGGGCGCGATGTCGGCGTCGGCCAGCGGGGCGCGGAAGCGTCCCCGCCAGGTGAGCGGGTTCTCCTCGCGGATCTTCAGCAGCAGGTCGAGCTTCTCGCGGAAAAGCTCGGCGTAGTCGCGCAGGTCGTAGCCGAAGAGCGGGAAGGACTCGGTGTAGGAGCCGCGGCCCGCGATGATCTCGGCTCGTCCGGCGGACAGCAGGTCGATCGTCGCGAACTGCTCCCAGACGCGGACGGGATCCTCCGAGCCGAGCACGGTGACGGAACTCGTCAAGCGAATGCGCTCTGTCCGCTCCGCCGCGGCCGCCAGCAGAATCGACGGCGCCGACCCGACGAAGTCGCCGCGATGGTGCTCGCCTACGCCGAACACGTCCAGCCCCACCTCGTCGGCGACCTTCGCCTGCTCGATGGTCTCGCGGGCGCGCCGCCGCGGCGACGGGACGGCACCGGTCACCGGATCCTCCGTGATCTCGCCGAACGTCATGATGCCGATCTCGAATGCCATTGCTCAGGTCCTCTCCGTGTCATCGGCTGTGCGACGGAAACAACCTGCATGCGCAGACAAATATTCCGGTTGTTCGCCGAGGTCACATCCCGATACCGTTCGGCACATGGCGACAGACAGTCTGCGAGACCTTGAGCAGGAGGCGTGGGGCGGGTTCCTCTACACCCACGAACGGCTCTGGCGCGCGCTGGAGGCGGGGCTCGCCCGGCTGAACGTGAGCATGGCCGAATACAGCGTCCTGTCACTGCTGTACGAGGCGGGCCCGGACGGCATGCGCATGTCGGAGCTCGCGCAGCGCCGCCTGATGTCCAGCGGCGGGTTCACCCGGCTCGCCGACCGCCTCCAGAACCGCGGGCTGATCGAACGGCGGCGGTCGGCCGCCGACGGCCGGGGCTTCGAGGCCACCCTGACCCGCGGCGGGCGGGCGCTGACGCGCCGGGCACGTCGCCAGCACCACAGCGACCTGAACGAGCTGTTCTTCGGCCGGCTCGACGACGACCGCCTCCGCGCCCTCGCCGAGACCTGGACCCTTCTCGATCCCGAACGCGATCCGGAACGCGATCCGGACGGCGAGGACGCGTCCGCCTACTAGGAGCCTCCGCCGAGGTCGTCGATCGCGGCGACGTCCTCCTTGGTGAGGGTGAAGCCGTTCAGGTCGAGGTTCGCGGCGATGCGCTCTCGCTTCGACGACCTGGGGAGGATCACGATGTCGTGCTCCAGATGCCAGCGCAGGACGACCTGGGCCGGCGTGACCCCGCGCCGCCGCGCGATCTCGGCGAGGACCGGGTCGTCCAGGTCGGTGTTCTTCAGGCCGCTGTAGCCCTCGACGACGATCCCCCTGCGCCGGTGCTCCTCCAGCTGGGCCGGGTCGTGCCGCGCCGGGCTCCACGAGATCTGGTTGACCGCCGGCTGCTCCCCGGTGGCCTCCGTCAGCCGGTCGATCTCCGCCATGCTGTAGTTGCTGACCCCGACGTTGCGGGCCAGCCCCTCACTCTTGGCGGCCAGCAGCGCCTCCCATGCCGGGACGAACTCGTCCGGGCCGGTCGGCCAGTGGATCAGCCAGAGGTCCACGTAGCCGGTGTCGAGCAGGCTGAGGCTCGACTCCAGGGCGCCGCGGGCCTGCCCCGCGTCCCGCGGGTGCAGCTTGGTCGTGATGAAGATCTGCTCGCGGTCCACGCCGCTGTCCTTGACGGCCTTGCCGACTTCCGACTCGTTCCGGTAGAGCGTCGCGGTGTCGATATGCCGGTATCCGAGCTCCAGCGCCGCGCGGACCGACTCGTACGCCGTCCCGCGCCGCAGTTCCCAGGTCCCGAAACCGATCAGCGGCAGCGCCGTGCCACCAGGCAAATTCACAGTGTCCGTCATACACGCCATTCTGCCCGGCTATTCGGCGAGCTGAGGGCAGCCGGTCCAGTGGTGGCGGCAGATCGGCTCGGCCGGGTCGCTCGCGGCGTCCTGCGGCAGCCCCGCCAGCAGCGGCAGGGCGGCGACGACGATCAGTCCGGCGGTCCGCGCGACCCCGTTGCTGACCGCGCTGGCGATGCCCGCGCGCGCGTCGGGGACGGCACCGAGCACGGTCGCGGTGATCGGCGGCGTGATCAGCGGGATGCCGACGCCGACGAGGCAGACCACGGGGAGCACGTCGGTGACGTAGGACGCGTCCCGTCCTATCCGGGTGGCGAGGAGGAGCGCGAGCCCGCAGAGGAGGGCGCCCGCCGCGAGCGGGACGCGCGGCCCGGCCCGCTTGGTGAGGGCCCCGCCCCGGCCGGACAGGGCGAGCGTCAGCACGGTCAGCGGGAGCAGCGCCAGCCCGGCCCCGAACGTCGTGTATCCGGAGGTGACCTGCAACTGGATCGGCAGCAGGAAGAACAGCCCGGCGAGCCCTCCGTAGAGGAAGAAGCTCGCGAGGTTGGCGACGCTGAACGGGCGTGACGCGAAGAGCCCGAGCGGCAGCATCGGTGCCCGCGCACGCCGCTCGGCCCACACGAACGCCAGCGAGACCGCGAGCCCGACCAGCGCGGCGAACGTCGCGGACGCGGGGGTGTCGGTGGCCTGGATCAGCGCGTAGCTCAGCGCGCCGAGCGCGACGGCCGCCAGCACCGCTCCGCCGATGTCGAACCGTCCGGACAGCTCGCCGTGACGGCTCTCCGGAACATGGACGACCAGCAGCACCGCCAGCACCACCGCGATCGGGACATTGACGAGGAAGACCCAGCGCCATCCGGCCGCGTCCGCGAGCACCCCGCCGAGCAGCGGCCCGGCGGCGCCCGCCATCCCGCTCATCCCCGACCACCAGCCGATCGCCCGCGCCCGGTCGTCGGGATGGAACGCCGACTGGATGAGCGCGAGCGAACCCGGCACGACCATGGCGCCGCCGATCCCTTGCAGGGCGCGGCCGGCGATCAGCCACTCCAGGTCCGGCGCCACACCGCACAGCAGGGACGCGGCCGCGAACCACACCACACCGACCAGGTACACGCGGCGGCGTCCGAAACGGTCGCCCAGGCCGCCGCCCAGCAGGATCAGCGCGGACAGCGTGAGGGTGAACGCGTTGACCGTCCACTGAAGGCCCGCCATGGAGGCGTCCAGGTTCCGCTGGAGCGATGGCAGCGCGACGTTGACGACCGTCGCTTCGAGCAGCACGAGCCCGGACCCGGCGGCGGTCACGAGCAGCACCCACCGGCCGGCGGGCTCGTCGAGCCGGACGGTCGCCGCGTCCGCCGGGGCCGGTGGAGTCGTCACATGATCAAGGGTGCCCGACATGCCGGAAACATCCACCGGCACGCCGCCCCCGGCGTCCACGTGGTGTTGTCGATATCAACAACTGATGAATGGAAAGAGTCTCGGTTCTGAGACACTCTTTCTCCCGGTGGCCCTTTCGAACAGAGGCGTGTTCCACAAGGCTGAAGGCGAAATCGCGGCCGTCCGAAATGGGTGGCGGCCGGCAGGCGGTGACGTACGGCGACCTCGGCCCGCTCCACGAGCCCATGGGCCGGTGCGCCGGATCTCCGCTGCTGAGGTGGTAGACCAGCGCGAGCCGAGAGGAGCGATCATGCTGTTGACAAGCACAACACTGCGCTCACATACTCGGAGCGCTCCAGGACCGCCCGCGAAGGGCCGCCGGACGGAATGGTCCGGCAGGGAGTGGTGCGACGGAATGCGAATCGAATCGAATAGCCGGGGCGGTGGGGCGTGATGTCCGTTACTGACGTGGTCAAGCCGGGTGCGCCGAGGCTTTCGGTCGGGGCGCCGACCGATCCGGCGCTCCTGGCGCCGTTCGCGCGGCGCGCGGAGGAGCTCGGCTTCACCGGGATCTGGACGCAGGACACGCTGAGCGCAGCGAACTTCTCGCTCGACGGGCTGCACATGCTGTCGTACATGGCCGCCGTCACCGAGCGGCTGCGGCTCGGCATCGGCGTGCTGTACTCGGGGCGGCGGAACCCGGCCGTCCAGGCCCGCGAGCTGGCCACGATCGACCAGCTGTCCGGCGGGCGGCTCACGGTCGGGCTCGGCGTCGGGCTCGACTACCACCGGGAGACCCTCGCCGCGCTCGGGATCCCGACCGACCGGCCCGTCCGGCGCCTGATCGAGGGCATCGACGTGATGCGGGCCCTGTGGAGCGGGGCGGAGGCCGACTACGACGGCGAGATCTACTCGTTCTCCGGCATCCGGGCGCAACCGGACCCCGTGCAGAAGCCCGGCCCGCCCATCTGGATCGGCGCCCGCGCCGAACCGGCCCTGCGGCGCGCCGTGCGCATCGCCGACGGATGGACCGGCGCCGGCCCCGCCGCGACCGACGACTTCCTCCACCAGCTCACGATCGTCAAGCGGGCCCTGGACGAACAGGGACGCGACCCGGCGACCTTCACCATCGCCAAGAGCGTCTACATCGCGGTCGAGGACACCGTGGAGCTGGCGCGGCAGCGGCTGATCCCCGCGTTCGACCGGGCGTTCGGGGGCAACCCCGTCTACGACGCGGCGGGCATGGCCGACCGGGTCGCCGTGTTCGGCCCGCCGGAGCACTGCGCCCAGCGGCTGAGCGAGCTGTTCGACGCGGGCGTCGACGAGCTGACCCTCCACCCGATGTACGACCAGCGGGAGCAGCTTGAGGCGTTCGGTGAGCTGGTGTCCGCGCTGTCGCCCCGAGCCTGACGGGCGCACCCCGCGGCGATGACGAACAACCGAACGAACAACCAAACGAGCGACCGCACGGGCGACCGGCCGAGCGACAGGCCGGTCGCCGTGCCGCCGGGCGTCGACCCGGAGCGGCTCGACGCGATGCTGGAGACGGAACGGGCCGGCTGGCTCAAGGCCCGTCCCCGGGCGGCGGCGCTGGCCGAGCGGGCACGCCGCTCCCAGCTGCACGGCACCCCGCAGCACTGGATCAGCCAGTTCCCGCCCCCGGTGCCGCTGGTCGTCGACCGGGCGGTCGGCGCGCGGCTGTACGACACCGACGGGCACGAGTACGCCGACTTCGGAATGGCCGCCACGGCCGCGCTCTGGGGCCACGACCATCCCGCGATCGTCGCGGCGCTCCGCGACCAGCTCGGCAAGGGCAGCGTCACCCTCTGGCCGGGTGAGGACCACGTCGCGGTGAGCGAGGAGCTGGCGCGCCGCTTCGGCCTGCCGTTCTGGCAGTTCAGCGTCTCGGCGACGGACGCCAACCGGTTCGCCATGCTGCTCGCCAAGGTGACCACCGGACGGCAGAAGGTCCTGGTGTTCAACCGCGCGTACCACGGTTCACTTGAGCAGGCCGCCGCCATCCTCATCCCGGACGGCGTGATCCCCGAGCCCGGTGTCGAGCTCAACGGCGTCGACGTCCGCCAGACCACGAAGATGGTCGAGTTCAACGACCTCGACGCGCTCGAACGGGCTCTCGCCCCGCGCGACGTCGCCGCCGTCCTCGCCGAACCGGTGATGACGAACGGCGGCGCGGTGATCCGTCCGGAGCCGGGGTTCCACGCCGCGCTGCGCGACCTCACCCGCCGCACCGGCACGCTGCTGATCATCGACGAGACGCAGACGATCCCGGCCGGTCCGGGCGGCTGCACCCGCGAGTTCGGCCTGGACCCCGACCTGATCACCCTGGGCAAGTCGATCGCGGGCGGCGTCCCGGCGGGCCTGTACGGGATGTCCGCCGAGGTGGCCGCCGCGGCGGAGCGCTACACCGAGCACGGCGACGGCGGTCTCGGCAGCACCATGGCGGGCGGGCCGCTCGCCGTCCGGGCCATGCGGGCGGTGCTCACCGAAGTCATGACCGACAAGAACTACGCGTACATGAGCCGCCTCGCCGAACGCTACGCACGCGACGTCGCCGCCGTCATCGCCGAGCACGACCTGCCGTGGCACGTCGGACGGCTCGGCGGCCGCGTCTCGTACGCGTTCACGCCGTCCCCGCCGCGCAACGCCGGGCAGCTGTACCCGCGTGTCGGCTCGGCGGGGCGCGACGCGTTGTGGCTGTACCTCGCAAACCGGGGGATCGTGATCAACGCGATGAGCGGCGGCGCGCTGATGTCGCCGATGACGGCCGAGTCCGACGTGCAGGCGCACGGCGCGCTGTTCGCCGAGGCGATCGGCGAGCTCACGGGCAGGAAGGGGCGGTAGCCGTGGACGGCTTGACCGGCACGCAGATCGAACTGTTCCGCGCGGACGTCGACCGTTCCCGGACGCCCGGCGCCTACGAGCCGGGCCGCTGGTCGGTGGCGCCCGCGAACCGCGACAGCGCGGTGACCGGCGCGATGCCCGAACGCGTCCGGCTCCGCGACACGTCCATGCGGGCGATCGAGTCGCTGCCCGGAGTCGTGGCGACCCCCGAGGAGAAGACCGCGTTCCTGCGGCTGCTCGCCCGGTCGGGAGTGCCGGAGATCGTGCTCGCGACGCCGAACAGGTCCGGGCATCACGGGGACGGGCGCGGGCTGGACGCCGTCCGGGCCGACCTGGCGCTGGTCAGGGAGGAGCAGCCGGACTGCGTCGTGTACTGCCCGTTCGTGTCCGCCGCGGACGGCGTCGACCTCGCGCGGGACCTCGGGTTCGACGGCGTCCAGGTGGCCGTGCCCGCGTTCGGCCCGGCGTCGGGGATCTACCGCTCGTCGATTCCGGCGTCCAGGGACGAGGTCGTCGCGCAGGCCGCGGAGGTCGCGGCGCACGCGCGCGCCCAGGGCCTGCGGGTCGCGGTCGCGTTCACGATGGTGTCCTTCCTGACGGACGAGGAGCTGGCCGGGACCGCGTCGACCATGGCCGAGGCGGGCGCGCACGAGATCACCCTGTTCGACGGTCCGGGCGCGGTGGGCCCCGAGGCGTTCGGACGGCTCGTCCGGACGACCCAGGCGGCGGCGCCGAACCTTGAGGTCGGCCTTCACCCGCACAACACGTTCGGGCTCGGGGTCGCGAACGCCGTGTCCGCGGCGCGGGCCGGAGCGACCGTCGTCGAGTCCTCGGTGAACGGGTACTGCGGCGGCCCCGGCAATGCCGATCTCGCCGCGACAGCCGCCGCGTTCGAGGCGCTCTACGGGGTCGGCACGGGCATCAGGCTCGACGCGCTGACGGGCCTGTCGCGGGCGGGCGCGGAGCTGACCGGCCGCGAGCCGGCGGTCAACCAGCCGATCACCGGCCGGGACGCGTTCAGCTGGGGCGGCGGCGACTGGGTCATCGTGGAGTCCGACGTGGACCCGCTGATGCACAACTGCGTCGAACCGGCCCTTTTCGGCAACGAGCGCCGGATCCCGCTGACCTCGCAGAGCGGCCCGCGCGTGATCGCCGCGACCCTGCGCCGCCTCGGCGTCGAGGTCGACCCGGCGCTGGTCCCGGCCGTCGTGGCGCGGTGCCACGCGGAACTCGACCGGCTGGGACGCCTCCTCACCGACGACGAGATCCGCGCCGCCGCGCGCTCCGTCCGCGCCACCTGAACCGCCCTCGCCAAGCCGGGACACCGCTGTCATCCTGAAAGGCATGCGGATACTGGTCGTGGGGGCGGGGATCATCGGAGCGGCGCTGGCCGACCGGCTCACCCGTCCGGCCTTCGGCGCCGGCCCGCGCTCGCGGGACGAGGTCACAGTGGTCGAGGCGGACGAGCCCGGCGCCGGGACGTCCGGCACCAGCTACGCCTGGTTCAACGCCAACGACCCCGCGGACCCGGCCTACCACCGGCTGCGGACGAAGGCGATCTCCACCTGGCGCGACCTGGCCGCCGGTTTCGGCGACCCGTCCTGGTACCGGCCCACGGGCAACACAACATGGGAGACCGCCGACGACGCGAAAGCCGCCTTGGCGGACCGGGTCGCCCGGCTCGCCGACCTCGGCTACGCCACCGAGCTGATCGGCCCCGACCGGCTGCGCGAGCTCGAACCGCACGTCCAGGCTCCGCCGGACGCGCTCATCGCGCACTACCCAAGCGAGGGCTACGTGCACGGAGGCCCCGCCTCGCGCGCCCTGATCGGACGCGCACGCGAAGCGGGCGCCGTCATCGTCACAGGTCACCGCGCCATCGCCCTCAACACCGACGGCGACCGCGTCACCGGCGTGCGGCTGGACGACGGCCGCGACCTGGACGCCGACCTCACGATCTGCGCGGCGGGCAGGCACAGCCCCGCGCTCCTGGCCACCGCCGGTGTCGCCCTTCCGCTGGTCGACCCGTCCGAGCCCGGTTCCCCCGCCCCGTGCCTCGTCGCCTTCACCTCGGCGGTGGACGGCGTCGTCAACGGGCTCGTCCACGCCCCGGGCCTGTCGGTCAGGTCGGCGGAGCACGGCGGGCTCAACCTGGAGGCCGTCGACCTGGACGCCGGTATTGACGAGACGGCCTCCCCCGCGCTGATGCGGACGGTCGGCGCCGAGCTCCTCGCCCGGGCGCGCGCGGTCATCCCCGGTCTCACGGCCGACGTCGTCGAGGTGCGGCGGTGCGTCCGCCCGCTGCCCGCCGACGGCTACCCGCTCGTCGGCCCGCGGCGGCCCGGCCTCTACACCGCCGTCACCCACAGCGGCATCACGCTCGGCCCCCACCTCGCCGTGCTGGTCGACGAGGAGATCCACGGCCGCCCGGCACCGGCGCTCGCCCCCTACCGCCCTGACCGCGGAAGCCTCCGCCGTTCCTGATCGGTGACCGGCTGGACGAGCCCCGCGTCATAGGCGAAGACGATCGCCGCGGCCCGGTCACGGGCGCCGAGCTTGGTGAAGAGCGTGCCGATATGGGTCTTGATGGTGGTCTCGGCGAGGAACAGCCGGTCGGCGATCTCCCGGTTGGACGCGCCGCGCGCCATGAGCCGCAGGACGTCGAGCTCGCGTTCGGTGAGGGCGTCGAGCCGCTCGTCCCGGTTCGCCGCCGGACGGGCCACCTTCCGGTAGGAGTCGAGGATCGGGCCGAGGAGCGTGCCGTCGATCCAGGTGCCACCGGACGCGACCGTCCGCACCGCCTCGATCAGGTTCTCGGGCGTGGCGGACTTCAGCTCGAACCCCCGCGCGCCCGCGTCGACCGCCGACCAGAGCAGGTCCTCGTCGTCGAAGGTGGTGAGGATGCACACCGGCGGCCCGTCGGCGGCCCGCAGCCTGCGGGTGGCCTCGATGCCGTCGGTGCCGGGCATGCGCACGTCCATGCACACCACGTCGGGCGCGCACTCGGCGGCGGCCTGGACGACGTCGCCGCCGTCGTCGCGCTCGCCCACGACCTGGATGTCCGGCTGGCTGCGCAGGATGAGCCCGAAGCCGGCGCGCACCATCGGCTGGTCGTCGACCAGCAGCACGCGGATCACGCGGACGCCCCGGCGAGACGCCGCGGCAGGCGCGCCTGGACGACCCAGCGCTCACCGTCCGGCCGGGCTTCGAAGTAGCCGTTGACCGCGGCGACCCGGTGTTCGAGCCCGGAGAGCCCCATGCCGCTCCCGGCGTGCGGCGTGTTTGGGCGGAGCGCGTTCTCGACCCGCACGGTCACCCTGTCGTGGTCGATTCTGATGCTGATCGCCGCCTCCGGCGCGGGGGCGTGCTTGGCGACGTTGGTGAGGGCCTCCCGCAGCACGTCGTGCAGGACGATGCACGGCGCGGTCCCCACGCCGTCCAGGTTCCCGGCGACATCGACGTCGATGCGCATGCCGGCGTCGCGGTAGGTGGCCAAGAGGACGTCCAATTCGCCAGGGTCCACTGGGGCGAGCGAGTGCGTGCCCTGGCGCATGAGTATCAAAGCCTGGCGGAGTTCGTCCATGCCCTTGCGGCCCACGTCCTCGGCCTGCCGCAGCGCGTCGGCGGCCTCCGCCGGGGACGAGTCGAGGATCATCCGCGCCCCGGACAGGTGCAGCAGGACGACGGCGAAACTGTGCCCCACCAGGTCGTGCAGGTCCCGCGCGATGCGCTGCCGGTCCTCGGCCACGGCGGTCTCGGCGAGCTTGGTGCGGGTGCGTTCCAGCTCGTCGATCAGCGCCCACTGCTGCCCGACGACCCGGCCGAACACCCACCCGATCAGCAGCCCGCCGAACCAGAGCCAGGCGCCGACGTTCTTGTGCCAGCCGTCCCCTCCGAACGCCCAGATCAGGAACGGTGACACCTGGCACAGCGCCATCGCGGCGGTGTCGAGCCGCCGCGGCAGGTCGGCCGCGACCACCGCCAGCGCGACGACCACCACGAGATAGGCGCTCTGGGTGACGACGCTGACGCCGCCCACGGCGGCCGGGACCGTCACCCACGCGAGCAGGAGCCAGCCCGGCATCGTCCGCCAGCACGCCCGGACGATCAGCGCCGGGAACATCAGCACCGCCGGGATCCAGCCCCAGTCCGTGGCGTAGGCGAGGTTCAGCACCCCGAGACCGGTGCCCAGCACGGCGGCCCCGATGAGGAACTCGTCGCGGTCGCGGAACAGTGAGTGCATGCCAGGAACATAAGCCAAGGTCGGCACCGGGTGGTTCCGACCAGGGTGCCCGCGCGCCTCCTCCCGTGGGAGGAACGGGCCGCCTTTTCCCGTACCGGGGACCCTCCCGCGGGGCACCGGAGGCCGAGGTCCCGGAGGCCCACCGGCTTCTAGCTTCATCGGCACGGCGTCCGGACCGGCCGGGCCGTGAAGGAGGTCGTCATGTTCAGCGCACTCGGGAGGCTGGCGGTCCGGCGCGCCAGGCTGCTCCTGTTCGGCTCTCTGGTCGCGTTCGCGGCCACGGTGATCCTCGGCGGCGGGGTCTTCGGCAGCCTGTCCTCGGGCGGTTTCCAGGACCCGGGTTCGGACTCCGCGCGGGCGACCGAGCTCCTGGAGCACGAGTTCGACGCCGGCACGCCCAACATCCTGCTCGTCGTCACCGCGGACGGCGGCGACATCGACGCCCCTGCCGCGGCCGCCGCCGGACGGGCCCTGACCGCCGACCTCACCGCCGTCGAAGGCATCGACCAGGTGCAGTCGTATTGGGATACGGGGTCACCACCGTCCCTGCGCTCAAGCGACGGCGACTCGGCGCTCGTGTTCGCGCACGCCCCGGGCGAGGACGAGGCCACGAACGCGACGGTGCAGCGGGTGCGGGACAGGCTCGCCGGCGACAGGGGCGCGGTCGGCGTCGAGGTCGGCGGCGACGCCGCCATCGGCGAGGCCATCGGCACCGGCCTGGAGGAGGACCTGGCGCTCGCCGAGATGATCGCCATCCCGCTGACGCTGCTGCTGCTCCTGCTGGTGTTCCGCGGCGTCGTCGCGGCGCTGCTGCCGCTCGTGGTCGGCGGGGCGGCGACGTTCGGCGCGTTCTTCGTCCTGTGGTTGATCGCCCAGGTCACCGATGTCTCGGTGTTCTCGATCAACCTCGTCACAGCGCTCGGCATCGGGCTCGCCATCGACTACTCGCTGCTCATGGTCTCCCGGTTCCGCGAGGAGCTGGCCGCGGGCCACGGCGTCGACGCGGCCGTCGTCCGCACCGTCGAGTCCGCCGGCCGGACGGTCGTGTTCTCCGGCGTGACCGTGGCCGTGGCGCTGACGGCCCTCGTCGCCTTCCCGCTCTTCTTCCTGCGCTCGTTCGCCTACGCCGGGGTCGGCGTGGTGCTGGTCGCCGTCCTCGCCGCGGTGATCACCCTGCCCGCGCTTCTCAAGGTCCTCGGCCACCGCGTCAACGCGTGGCGGCTGCCCGGCATGCGGCGCGGCGGCGGCACCGAGTCCCGCGGGTGGGCGGCCGTCGCCCGGCGGGTGCTCCGCCGGCCCGGCCTGATCACCGGCGCGGTGCTCGCGCTGCTGGTGGTGCTCACCGCGCCGCTCCTTGGCGTCCAGTTCGGCAACCCCGACGCCCGGGTGCTGCCGTCCGACTCCGCCGCGCGCCAGGCGACCGAGCGGGTGCAGCGCGACTTCGGCTTCGCCGGCGAGGCCGACACCGTCGTGATCAACGGGACACCGGACGCGGCCGCCGCCGGCGCGTACTTCGCGGACGTGTCCCGCGTCGAGCACGTCGCCAGGGTCGTCACCGCGCAGGGCACCTGGACGGACGGGCAGCGCGTCGCCGGCCCCACCGCCCAGTCGGAACGCTACGCCGCCGACGGCGGCCAGTGGTTCGAGGTCGTGCCGTCGGTGATGCCGATGTCGCCGGACGCCCAGGACCTCGTGCACGACCTGCGCGCCCTCGACCCGCCGTTCGAGACGCTCGTCGGCGGCGAGACCGCCGAGCTCATCGACACCAAGGACGCGATCTTCTCCGTCGCCCCGTGGGCCGGGCTCTGGATCGCGCTGGCGACGCTCGTCCTGCTGTTCCTGATGTTCGGCAGCCTCCTCGTGCCGGTCAAGGCGATCGCGCTCAACACCCTCAACCTGACCGCCATGCTCGGCGCGATGGTGTGGATCTTCCAGGACGGCAACCTCGCCGGCACCCTCGGCTTCACCGCCACGGGCCTCACCGACATCTCGATGCCGCTGCTGATGTTCGCCGTCGCGTTCGGCCTGTCGATGGACTACGAGGTCTTCCTGCTCGCGCGGATCAAGGAGGAGTACGACCGCACCGGCGACAACAACACCGCGATCGTCAACGGCCTCGCCAAGACGGGACGGATCGTCACCGCCGCGGCGCTCGTCCTGTCCATCACCTTCTTCGCCTTCGCCACCAGCGGCATCACCTTCATGAAGATGTTCGGCCTCGGCCTCGGCATCGCCGTCCTGATCGACGCGTTCATCGTCCGGGCCACGCTCGTCCCGGCCCTGATGAAGCTCGCCGGAAAGGCCAACTGGTGGGCACCGCCCTGGGCCCGCCGCCTCCACACCCGAATAGGAATGGACGAGACCGCCACCCCCTCACCCCCGCCCCAACACCCCGCCGAACCCGTCCCCTCCCAACACCACTAACGAAAAGGCGCGCCCCCGCCCGAACCGCCCGACGGGAAACCCCGCCGGGCGGTCGGCATTACTCGAATGAACGAGGCGCAAGTAGCCTTGGGCGGTGTTCTCGGCTCAAGGTCCTTCTGTGCGTGAACTGGTGGTCCAGGCGCTGTCATCGGTCGAGCGCGGCTATGACCTGCTCGCCCCGAAGTTCGACCACACGCCGTTTCGCACTCACGACGGCATTCTCGACGCGACCGCCGACGCGCTGCGTCCGCTCGGGCCCTTCGGGCGTGGGCTGGACGTGTGCTGTGGCACCGGCGCGGGCGTGCGCGTCCTCGGGCCGCTGTGCGGGGAAGGGGCCACAGGCGTCGACTTCAGCGCCGGAATGCTCGCCCAGGCTCGAAACGCGCATCCGGACGCCGGGTGGGTGCGGGCCGACGTCCGGGCCCTGCCCTTCGCCGAGGGCTTCGATCTCGCGGTCAGCTTCGGGGCGCTCGGGCATTTCCTGCCCGCCGAACGGCCCGCGCTGTTCGCCGGGGTGCATCGGGCGCTGCGGCCCGGCGGGCTGTTCGCCTTTCCCGTCGGCGCGCCGCCGCCGATCGCCTCGGCCGCGTATTGGGCGCTGCTCGGATTCGACCTGGCCATGCGGGCCCGTAACGCGGTGTGGCGTCCCCCGTTCGTCATGTACTACCGCACCTGCCCGCTGCACGCCGTCCGCGACGACCTGACGGCGGCCGGATTCACCGTGACGACCATTCCCCTGGCGGCGCTGGGCCGACGTGACGACGGCGGCCCGCGTTACCGGCTCGTCCTCGCCCGCAAAGCGGCCAAGGCGGCCAAGGCGTAACAGCGTCTGCCGTCTGCCGATCAGCGCAAGTCGACGTCGACGCGGTGTTCGGCGAATATGCCCAGGAGTTCGCCGAAGGTGACGGCGGGTGCCTTCCGGTGCCGGTCGTAGCCCGCGACGAGGTGGCGGCGGGCCGCCGCGGAGTCGTGCCAGACCAGGCGGAACGGCGTCCGGGCACCGAACTCCCCGCACAGGCAGTCGTGTAGCGCGCCGAGGTTCCAGCCGAAGTAGCCGCCCGGACCGTTGATCGCCTCACCGATGGCGCAGTAGAAGCCCTCGATGTCGGTGACGAAGCGGCCGTCGAGGTCGAACATGATCCCCGCGGGTTCGTCGGGGGCGTCGGAGCGGCGGTTGGCCAGTGCCACGCCGGACCACTCGTGGCGCAGCGTCCGGTTGTAAGGGGCCCACAGGTTGCGGTCGGTCGGGCGACCGTCGCGCCACAGGTCCAGGACGCCGCGTGTTCCGGCCGGGCGCGGTTCGCCCGCGTCGGTGGCGATGGTGACGTCCAGAAGGCCGGCGCCCAGCTTGGACGGGACGCTCGACACGATCGTCCCCGACACCTCGGCGCCGGTCAGCGGCAAGACCGAACCGTCGGTGGCGATGGCGTCCACTTCCGCGGAGACCCGGCGGCGGCGCAGGCCCGCCTTCGTCGGTTGCGCGAGCGCGGCGAGCGCGGTCAGCAGCGGCGGCTCCGGCCGGCAGCCGACCAGGACGACGTGCCGCACCGGCCGTTCGGCCGGTTCCCGGAAGAGGCCGGTGACGTCGGCGCAGGTACCGCATGGCGCGTCGTCGTGATCGATCAGGAGGAACCCGGTGACGTCCTCGGGACGGGTGACGCCGTCCGTGCGGTCGTCCACATCGGCCAGGCCCTCAAGGTCGACGTCGACGCGTCCCGGCGCAGTCTCCGACGGACGGTGGCCGAGGACGGTCACGTCCAGCAACTGCTCGCCCGTCCAGCCGCGCCGTGCCGCCGGATCGCCGGGCTCGGCCGTTATCCACAGGTTGCCGAGGTGTGCGCGCTCGGGTGTCAGGCCGGCGAGGATCGAAGCGAGAACACCGTCCGGCGCGCAACCGAGAAGGGAGAAGCGTTCCCACGGCCGAGGCGGCAGGTCCGCGAACAGTCCGTCGATGTCGGCGCACACCGCCACGGCGTCGTCGTCGGGGAACTGGGGCGTGCCGGTGTGCCCGACGAGCAGCCAGCGGGGCGGAACCTGGTGACCCCATGCCCACCGCCGCTCCCACGGCCGGTCGGCGCGGCCCTGGCGGTCGGTCGTCACCTTCCCGATCGTAACGACGATCAAGAGCCCGGCCGGCTCGCGTCGCTCAGTTCGCCAGCATGGCGGCGCCCGGCCCGTCGAGGTCGGACGGCGGCACCGGCCGCCCGGAGACGGCGAGGAGCAGCGCGAGCGCGGTCCCGTTGACGTGCGGCCCCTCGCCGATCGACAGGTCGGCGTCCACCGCCGTCAGCCGGACACGGGACACCAGTTCCTTGGCGCCTCCGAACGACGCCGAGGTCCGGGTCTGCACGCGGAGCGCCCTGACGACGGCCTCCTGGGGGTAGGCGCGTATGAGGCCCAAGGGCCGGCGGATGTCCTCGCCATGGACGATCTCCTCGACGAGCCGGGTGTCGAGCGGTGCCGGAGGGGCCGACCGCCGCGACGCCACCTGACGCAGCCGCGCCAGCGTCTCCCCCGGCGTGGCGCCGCGTTCGCGCTCCACCCCGCGCGCGTTCTGCCGGTCGAAGTCGAACCGCGCCCGGACGAGCCCGGCCACGAACCCGGCGCGCGTGGTCCTGGCCGTGTCGACCAGATGCGCGACGACGTCATGAACCGTCCACCCGTCACAGAGCGACGGCAGCTCCCACCTCTCCTCATCGACGTTCTCAAGGTCGCCGATCAGCGCCGCGCGCTCCGCGTGCACCATCGCCCAGACATGATCCTGCACGGCATCTCCGTCGCTCGAACACTGCGTCCACCAGGACAGACCCATGTCCCGGCGGGAACTCATCGCTCGCGGGGCGGAGGCGGCCGTCCGTGGCGGGTCAGCCTGATGGGGCGCCGATCGTCCAGGTCAGGCCGTTGTCACGCAGGTAGTCGAGAAAGTCGGCCGGGGAGAATGCCTGGGCGGGCGTCAGGACGCCGGGTTTCGGCGGGTCGACGACGAGTCTCCGGGCACCTTCGACGGCCATTCTGGCGGGTGTCCCGTAGGTGTCGGTGCCGGTGGCCATGGCCTGGATGGTCCTGCCATCGTGGCCGGTGGCATCGACGACGACCGTAAATCTCTGCTCGCGCCTGTTCTCCTCGCTCGGCCCTTCGGGCATCGCCTCGACCAGCTCGTCGGTGAGGGCGGAACCGGTAAGGCGGGCGCCTGTCGCCGCGTCGAGGAAGCCCTGGACGTGGTCGACCCGCACATGCCGCGGAATGGTGACGACCGCCGGCATGGCGAACTTCACCACCGGCACTTCCTCGCCATCGGGAAAGGTGACCGAATCGCGGAGCGCGGGGATATCGGTGCGCCATTGACCGTCCTCGTAGCCGAGGCCCCCGCCGCGGAGAAAGTCGATGGTCTTCAGGGCGCTTCTCGCGGAACCGCGCGAGATCCCGCCCGTGTTGACGTTCCTGTGCGCGAGCGTCATCTCGGCGGGACGGAGACGTTCGGCCAGCACCGCCGCCAGCAGATCGTCGATGGCGCCGCTTTCGGTCATCATCGGGACGAGGGCGACGCCGGCGCGTTCGGCGCCGGCTCCGAGGGTGTCGAGGATTCGCTTGACGAAGAGTTGTTCCCCGGCCACGTCCACGTAGTGGCAGCCCGCGGTGATCGCGGCGCGCGCCACCGCATCGCCCGACTCCGCGAACGGTCCCGCGCAGTTGATGACCGCGTCCACGGACGCGAGCGCGTGCGAGCAGTCGGTGCCGGTGACGCGGATCTCGGCGTCCGGAAGCCCGACCTCGTCCGCGGCCGCCCGGAGCCGTTCGCGGGAGCGCCCCATGAGGACCATGTCGATGTCCCGGTGCGCGAGTTCTGCCAGCACCAGCTTGCCCTGATATCCGCTGGCTCCATAAACGGCGATCTTCACATGTCCTCCATTGGATCGATGACATCACCGTAAGAGCAGCCGAGAGGGCACTCAATGCGCGAAAGTGCGGAGTTCATACGTGATCGTTCCACTGGTGGAATTATGCGTACGATGTCCTGGTGGATCTGCTCAGCGACACGATCCTGGCCATGCGGACCGGACGCCCCCATTCCGCCCGCACCGAACGGCGCCCACCCTGGGCGGTGCGCCACCCGCCGTTCGACGGCGCCGGGGTCCATGTGATGCTCCAGGGAACGTGCGTCCTGACGTTGGCGGACGGTGATCCCCTCACCTTGGGCCCGGGCGACGTCGTCCTGCTGCCGCACGGCGACGCGCACACCTTGGTGGACGCGTCCTCACTTCCGCCCGGCGGCGCGTACGTCACCCCGCTGACCGGGCTCAACGACGAAGCCCCGGCCGACGGGCCCATCGTGATGCTCTGCGGCGCCTATCTGCTGGACCGTGGCCGGCGCCATCCCATGCTGGGCGAACTTCCCCCGGTCGTGCACCTTCCCGCTCGTCAGGGGCGCCACCCGTCCCTGCGCGCCACCGTCGACCTGCTCGCGGACGAGCTGGAGCGTCCGCGCCCGGGAGCGGACGCCCTCAGGGCCGCCCTGCTGGACGCGCTGCTCGTCTACGCGATACGAGCCTGGTTCGACCAGCGGCCCGACCCCACGACCGGATGGGCGGCCGCCTTGCGCGACCCGGCCATGCGGCGGGCCCTGAACGCCATTCACGCCGACCCGGCCCGGCCATGGACCGTCGAGGAACTCGGCGCGAAGGCCGAGCTGTCCCGGACGACCTTCTCACGCCGTTTCGCCGCCACCCTCGGCCAGCCGCCGATCACCTATCTCACCTGGTGGCGCATGACCCTCGCGGCCCGGCTCCTGCGCGACTCGGACGCGCCCCTCAGCGCGGTGGCCCAGCGAATCGGCTACACCTCCGAGTTCGCGTTCGCCAACGCGTTCAAACGCGAGTACGGCCTCGCTCCAGGCAGATACCGTAAACGCCCCCGATGACCATTCCAGGAAAAGACGGGCCGCTGAATGGCATAACGGTTCGGGAGGGGTCTCGCGCCGGGCTGGCAGGCTGCCGCCACGAAGGCGGACGCCGCGAGGGCGGGCGACCCGCCGTGGGGGACGAAGGGCGATGAGGAGAGTCATGCTTCGGACGACCACGACCACGACCACGGCGCTGCTGGCGGCGCTCATCCTGGCCGCCGGCTGCGGCTCGGACGACGGCGACGGCGGTGGCGAACCGGCACCCTCGCTGGCCGCTGACGGCACCGACCTGCGCGCCTGCCAGGACCTGAGCTGTGAGATCTACGTGTCGAGCCCGGTGACCTTCCCGATCGACCCGAAGTACGGCCCCGACAAGATGGCCGTCACGAAGATCGGCCCCGACACGGTGACGATCAAGGCCACGGGCGACGGCATAGAGCTGGGGGCGACGATGGACCGCAAGTCGCCGGGGGTGCTCAACGGCATCGAGGTCCGTGTCGTGAAGATCACCAAGGGGGCGGCCATACTGCGCGTCTCACCACCGTGACCGGGGCCGACGCCACCGGCGCCGGGACCCGCTCCGCCGGGGAAGCTCACTCACGGGGGATATGTACGAGAAGTGAGCATGCGGACACACCGCAGCGCCTACGATCTCCACAGCCCCCGAACCGTGCGCGAAGGCGCGCACCGCAAGGAGACGTTGCCCCGTGAAGTTCAGCTACGCCATGCTCCCCGACTATCCCCTCGCGGACTCGCTGGCCTCCATCAGGCTCGCCGACGAGCTCGGCTTCCACGCGGTCTACGCGGCCGACGAGCCGTGGCACAAGGACCTGTGGCTGCTGTTCGCGGCGGCCGCGGCTAGCACGTCGCGGATCCGGCTCGGGCCGTCGGTGTCGGCGGTGACGCTGCGCGAGCCGTCCCTGATCGCGCAGGCCGCGGCGACGCTGGACGAGCTGACCGGCGGCCGGGCCGAGGTCGTCCTCGGCAGCGGCAACTTCGGGGTGCTCGCCCAATACAAGATCGACTGGGCGAAGACCAAGCCGCTGACCCGGGTGAAGGAGGCCGTCGCGGTCGTCCGGACCCTGCTGGACGAGGGCACCATCACCCGCGACGGCGAGTTCTACTCCTACGACGGGCTGTTCACGTTCGCCCGTCCCGTCCAGGAGCACCTGCCGGTCAAGATCGGCGCGATGCGCGGGCCGAAGTCGTTCGAAGCGGCCGGTGAGCTGTCCGACGGCGTCCACCACGCGCTGAGCTACTCGCGCGCCGCGTACGAGTACGCGGTCAAGCACTTCAAGGCGGGCGCCGAGCGCGCGGGCAAGGACTGGCGGACGCTCGACGTCGGCGCCTGGGTGGTGTTCGCGGTCGGCCCCGACTCGGCCGCGGCCAAGGAGGCGGCCCGCAGCATGGTCGGGCTGTACGCGTCGGCGATGCCGGCCGAGCAGCTGGAGCGCAACGGCGTCGCCCCGGCCGACATGGCCCCGATCATCGAGGCCATCGGCGCGGGCGACCTGGCGAAGGCGATCGAGCGGACCACCCCGGAGATCACCGGGAAGCTGTCCCTGGCGGGCACCCCGGACGAGGTCCGCGCCAAGATCGAGAGCGAGTTCGCCCCGGCGGGCGTCAACCACATGATCTGCGCGATCACGGACCCGGCGCTGGTGAAGTCGTTCACCGGCCGGGACCTCACCGGGGTCCCGGACGTGGACGGCCAGCTCCGGCTGATCCACGAACACCTGATGCCCGCGTTCGGCTAGCGCCCGATTGGTCGCCCCTGGGGCTGGGAATCAGGATGAACATGTCCATCGCGCGGGATTTCTGGACCGTCCTCGAACCGCTTCACACGGTGACCTACTTTTCGCCCGAGTGCGTCGACGGGAACAAAGAAGTCGGCCTCAAGGGATACTGGATGGGTTATTTCGGTAGCCGGGGCGCACCGCTGGGCCCCGTGCCCGCCAGTGTGATCGAGGCCGCCTTTCACGGTTTCCATCCGCGTCTGGTGCGGCGGGCGGTGCCGGACGCCTGGACGTTCGCCTCACCCGAATCCATTCTGCGAACGCGGGAGGCGGCCGCGGCGAAGGCGCTCCGGCGGCTCACTCACGGATTCGACGACGTGGCCGCCGGGGCGTTGCCGCGGCTGCGCGCGGCCGTCGAGGCGGCGGACGGTGCCGGACGGGTACTGTTCGCCGCCAACCGCGAACTGACCGAACCGGCTGATCCGGTCGCGGCACTATGGCAGCTGGCGACCACGCTGCGAGAGCATCGCGGTGACGGGCACATCGCCATTTTGACGGCAGAGAGCCTGAACGGTCTGGAGGCCAATGTCCTGGCCGCCGCCGTGGGCAACGTCCCCGCGGACCTGATGATGCAGACCCGCGGATGGACGCCCGAGGAATGGGACGAGGCGACCGGCGCCCTCGCCGCCCGCGGGCTCGTGGACGGGAACGGCGGCGCGACCGAGACGGGCCGCACCCTGAAAGCGGACATAGAACGGCGCACGGATTCGCTCGCCGCGCGGCCCTACCAGGCATTGGACGACCCGGAGGCCCTCCACCGCATACTCGCGCCATTCGCCCGGACCGTGGCGAACCGCGGCGACATGCCGTTCCCCAACCCGGTCGGCCTGCCGCGCCAGCCCATGTAGACCTGCCGCGCATTCCCGCCAATGGAACTGCCCGGCCCGGTGCGATACGCAGTGGGCCGGGCAGGATCAGGGCATTAGGTGCCCGATCGTTTCCCGTGCACGTTCAGGCGGTGCGGGCGTTACTGCACCTGCAGATCGACACAGGCGTAGAAGGCGTTGCCCGTGTCGGCGATGTTCCAGACCGCCAGCACTTTCTGGCGTCCGGACACGCTGCCGAGGTTGACCGAGTGGGACGAGGTGTTACCGGGGAACTTCCCGAGGCTCCTGCCGTTGAGGAAGTACTCGTAGTCCCGGGTGCTGTGCCGGGCGGTGAACGTCCAGGAGAAGTTCACGGTCTTGCCGACCGAGGTGGCCCGCCAGGGCTTGCTGTCGTCGTCGAGGTCGGAGAACCGGCCGTTTCCGCCGCTACAGCTCTGCAGGCCCTTCGGCCCTTCGACGCTCTGCGGCTCCCACTGGATCTGTCCGCACTGGACGATCCGCTGGGCGCACTGCGCCTGCCGGCTCAGCGGGGACGAGACATAGCCGTGGGCGTACGCCGAGGTGGCGGGCAGGACCACGGTGACGAGGGGAGCGACTGTGACGCCCGCCGCGATCGCGGCGAGCCTGCGTTTCGATGACTTCATGCGGGGGGTCCTTGTGTTTCAGGGGTGGGACAGGTTTGCCTGCACGGTTTCGCCTGCACGGTCATGCGCGCCGGCCGATGGAGGGGAGCGGGCCATGAAGGACTCCATCAATAGGAAATTTCCTATTTGAGTAGTTGAACGTTAACCTTGCGTCCGATAGCGGGCAAGACTTCGCAGGCGACCGCCGATTAGCACGCGACAAACCCCCGCAGGCCAGCGACCGAACCACCCCGCCACCCACGAAATAATCGTCAAACTCTCCCGACTTCCGGGCTGCCGATAGGCAATACCTGCCGAACCTCGCCCTTCGTGAGGTCGGCCGGGTCGCTGTTCGTCCAGGACACCGGCGGCAGGCGCCGGCCGAGCGGTGCGGGCGCCGGGACCGGTCCCGCACCGCTGAACCTAGGTTCGGGCTCGTTCACCGAATCCCGCCGAGGAGAAGCCCGTGTCCGACCCCGACCTGGACTCCCATCTGGACGAATTGCTGCCACTGATCCGCCGGGAGGCGACAGGAGACGCTTTCCTCTTCGATCCGAAGACCCTCAAAGGATCGACGCGGCATTACTTCAAGGAGTATCCGGCCTGGCTGGGCATCGACGAGAAAGTACTGCCGCGCGAGCGGATCTGGATTCACGCGGACCACGAGCACCCGGCGAGCATCGAGCGCCGGACGGTGACCTACGAATCCAGAACGGTCGAGGAGTTCGCGCTCTACATCAACAACGGCCTGTACCGGTCGCGCGAGGCCGTGAAGATGGCTCTCGCGCACGAGGTCACCCACCTGTACCTCATGCTGAACGGCCATCAGGCGCCCCTGGGCGACACCGGGCGGGTCTCCGAAACGGAGGAGATCAGGACCGATGTCGCCAGCATCGTCCTGGGATTCGGGAAACTCGTCCTCAACGGCGTGTGCGCGTTCAAGGAACTGCACCTGAAAGACGGCTACGACGCCCGGCTCAGTTATCTCCCGAGCTCCTCGTTCAGTTACCTGTACCAGAAGGTCAACGACCTCATGGACGTCCCCGACGCCGTCGCGACCGAGGGGCTCAACAAAGCGGCGCTGAGAGAACTGGCGGGCGGAACGTCTGAATAGTTCGAGGCGCCGGGTCGGCCCCCGCCTCGGGCCCCCAGCGTGCCGATCACGCCCGGGACGGTGTGTCGTCCGGACGTGATCGGCGCGGTGTGAGGGGGTCATTGGGCGAAGACCAGGCCGGCGGCGATGAGGATGTCCACCACGGCGCACCACTGGGCGTACGAGCGGAGCACGACCTTGTCGAGCTTGAGGTGGACGATGTCCCACAAGCCGTGCGCGAACCAGCCCGCCGCCACGATGTAGCGTCCCGCGTCCGGGTCGATGATCAAACCGGTCAGGGCCACCGCGCCGAACCCGATCATGCCGAGCGCCTGGGCCTGGAGCGCCTTCGACCGGAAGACGCGTCGCTTCACGGCGCCCCACACCAGGACGGCCAGCGCCACGCCCGCCACGACCGCCGCCGGGTCGACCACGTCCACGGCCCGCAGGGCGGTGAACGACACGAGCAGCGTGGCGAGCACCGCCCACGAGCCCCGGCGCCACTGGAACGTCTCGACCAGCAGGTACAGCAGGGGCAGCAACCAGAGCGCCTGCGCCAGGGCGGTGACCTGCTCCGTCCCGCCCCCGCCCAGGTTCGGGACGGCCATCACGGCCGCGAGGGCGGCGGGCCAGAAACGCCGGGCGACGGTGCCGATGGTGCTAGTGCTGTTGATGGCGTTGGTGTCAGACATGGGACGCGCTCCCGTACTCGGCGCGGCGGCGGAGCATGAGCAGGAACATCGCCGGCAGCATCACGAGATGCTCCAGGAGCATCAGCGAGCCGGCCGGGACGGCGCCCAGCCACAGCAGCGGGAACAGGACGGCGAGCGGCGCGAACATCGCGCCCGTCATCTCCAGGGAACCGGCCCAGCCGTGCCCCCGGTACCGCATCCAGATGACCATCCCGGCCGACATCTCGGCGGCCATCTCCACCGAGCCCCACTCCTCACCGCCGGGGACCTCAAGCCCGGCGAGAGGGAGAAGACCCTGGACGGCGATGCCGAAAACGGCCATCCCGACGAACATCGCCGCGACCATCTCCAGGTAGTGGCGCAGGAAGTGCCGCCAGGCGATCGCTCGCGGGCGGGCGGTCCGTGTCGTCATCACGATGTCCCTCCTGTACGGGGGTGGGGTATCTTCGCGTTCTACGGTGGTGGACGCCGGGAACGTCCGGCAGTGCCGGAACCGCACGGAAGGGCAGGGAACCGTCATGGGATCCGATGACATTTGTCATGCGCCCCCCGGCGCCGCCCGCCTCCCGTTCACCGGCGCCGCCGGTCGTGAGGCGGGCCTGGAGCGTTTCCGGAGCCACACCCGCTGGACGCTGACCGGGACGTTCGTCCTCTTCCTGGCCCTGTTCGCCAAGGACTGGATCGCGCATCAGGACCTCGCCGTCTGGGGCCGCGCCGTCGCCGCCGTGGCGCTGCTCGTCATGTCCGCGGCGCTGGTGGTGCTGATCGGGCGGCGGATGCCGTCCACCGGCACGGCGGTGGGCCGTCCGCCGGTGGCGTGGCTGGCGGCCGGAGGGGCGTCCGCGACGGTGCTCGGCGTGATCCCGCTGGTGCTCCCCGGCCAGCGGCTGTGGTCGCTCGCACCGGCGGTGATGGTGTCGGTCGCCGCGACGTTCCTGCCGCCGGAGCGGCGCCGGGTGCTCATCGCCGCCGCGATCGTCGCCGCCGCGGTGGTCGGCGGGACGGCGGGCACGGCCACCGGCGACGGATGGCGGCTCGCGACCGCGTTCCCCGCCGGGATGGTCGCGTTCACCGCGTGGACGATGCTCGGGATGCTGTGGGCCTGGGACGTCGCCGACCGCCTCAACCAGGCCCGCGGGATGGCCGCCGAACTCGCGGTCAAGGACGAACGGCTCCGCTTCGCCGCCGACCTGCACGACATCCAGGGGCACCATCTGCAGGTCATCGCGCTGAAGAGCGAGCTGGCCGCCCGCCTCGCCGGCACCGACCCGGCGCGCGCCGCGGCGCAGATGACGGAGGTTCAGCGGCTGGCCATCGACGCCCTGCGAGACACTCGCGCGGTCGTCCAGGGATACCGCCGCACGACGCTCGACGCGGAACTCGCCAACGCGGCCAAGGTCCTGTCCGCCGCCGGGATCGACGCCCGCGTGGAACAGGAAACCGCCCCGGACGTCCTGCCGGAAGACAGCCGCCACCTCCTCGGGCTCGTCGTGCGGGAGGCGACCACCAACATGCTGCGGCACAGCCAGGCCCGGCACGCGACGCTCGGCCACCAGGTGGCGGACGGCTCGGCCCGCGTCCTAGTCCGCAACGACGGCGCCACCGGCGGATCGCCCGGCGCGGGCACCGGGTTGCGCGCCCTCGCCGACCGGCTGCGACAGGCGGGCGGCACGCTGACCTGGCGGCACGACGGCGACTCGTTCGAGCTGACCGGCTCGCTGCCGCTGCCCGCCGGGCCGGACGCGAACGCCGGCGCCCGATGATCCGGCTGCTGCTCGCCGACGACGAGGACCTGCTCCGCGGCGCCCTCGCCGCCCTGCTGGAGCTCGAGGACGATCTGACCGTCGCCGCCGAGGCCGCGACCAGCACCGACGCCGTCCGGCTCGCCCGCGAGCACCGTCCCGACATCGCGGTGCTCGACCTGGAGATGCCGCCCGCGGACGGGTTGCACGCCGCCGAGCGGATCCGCGCCGAGCTGCCCACCCAGATCATCCTGGTCACCCGGCACGCGCGCCCCGGAGTGCTGCGCCGCGCGCTGGCCGCCGGGGTGCGCGGGTTCGTCCCGAAGACGACGCCCGCGACGCGGCTCGCCGAGATCGTCCGGGACGTGGCGGCGGGCCGCCGCTACGTCGACCCCGACATCGCCGCGTCCGCGCTGACGGAGAACGACTGCCCGCTCACCGGACGGGAACTGGAGGTGCTGCGCGCGTCCAGGACGGGAGCCTCGGTCAACGAGATCGCCGCCGAGGTGCATCTCGCGCCGGGGACGGTCCGCAACTACCTGTCGTCCGCCATGGCGAAGCTGGGCGCGAGCTCCCGGCACGCCGCCGCGCACCGCGCCTGGGAAGAGGGCTGGATCTGACGGGCGGTCAGCCCTCCAGCAGCGCCTGCATACGGCTGATCTCGGCCAGCTGCGTGGACTGGACGTCGCGGGCCATCTCCTGGACGGCCACGTCCGTGCCCTTGTCGAGGACGTCCTTCGCCATTTTCAGCGCGCCCTGGTGGTGAGTGATCATCAGCGTCAGGTAGAGCCTGTCGAAGGCGCCGCCGTTCGCGTCCCGCAACCGTTTGAGCTGGTCAGATGTTGCCATTCCCGGCATCGCGCCGTGCGCGCCGTGGTCGCGGCCTCCGGCCTTCAGCACGGCCTTCGGATTCTGCTCCAGCCACGACCGCATCGACGCGATCTCCACTTTCTGCGCGGCGTCGATGCGGGACGCCAGTGACCGCACCCGCTTGTCGGACGCGCGCGACGGGGCCAGCCCCGACATCTCGAGCGCCTGCGCGTGGTGCGGGATCATCATCTGCACGAACCTGACCTCGGCCGATGTGGGCAGCGCGGCCTTTCCGGGGCCCGCGAGCTTGGTCTTGTTGGGCTCGCCCGGACGGCCCGGGACCACCACCGTCCTCGACGGCGCGGCCTCGGGTTCGTCATCGCCGCCGCCGCATCCCGTCAGAGCACCCGCTGCCATCACGGCCACCGCGGCCGCCACCGCGATCCGGTGCCTCAACGAACCTCCCGCGTCCAGCCGGTGTCACCCGGACCGTATCCGCCGCGCGGGTGGAATAAAAGGGTCCTTTGATCACAATATGCCGACATAAATGACCAGACCTAGGCAGAGACCTCGAAACCCTCCATACTCCGGGGAGATCAGGAACCCTGTCCACGGGGCCTTCCAGACAAAGGAGTCAGGGGTGACGGCAGCTCCAAAGCGAAGAACCAGACGCAGGACTCTCTTGAGTACCCTCACGGGCATCGTGCTGGTGCTCTCGTCCGTGCTCGTCCCGGCGGCGTCGGCCGACCGGGTTCCGGGCGGCGACGAGATCAGCAAGACGCCGAACATGCACCACTTGGCGAACATCCCCAAGCAGGGACCGCTCGCCGCGCCCGAAGCGTACGGGTCGGACTGGGCCTTCAAGGGCCGGTACGCCTTCGGCGGAAACTACGAAGGCTTCACCGTCTACGACATCAGCCGGCCGTGGAGTCCGAAGGTCGTCACCGTCGTGCACTGCCCGGGCTCCCAGAACGACGTGTCGATCGCCGGGAACCTGCTGTTCCTGTCGACCGACAGCTCGCGCAGCGACGACTCGTGCCAGTCCGTGCCCAAGCCCGCGACCGAGAAGGCCGCGTGGGAGGGCATCAAGATCTTCGACATCAGCGACGTGCGCAACCCGCGCTACGTCAAGGCCGTCGAGACCAAGTGCGGCTCGCACACCAACACGCTCGTGCCGGGCAAGCGCACGGCCTACATCTACGTGTCGTCCTACTCGCCGAACGACACCTACCCCGACTGCAAGACCCCGCACGACCTCATCTCGATCGTGAAGGTCCCGCTGCGGCACCCGACGCAGGCGCACGTCGCGGCCGAGCCGGTGCTGTTCCCCGACGGCGGCAACCCCGGTGACCCGCCGGACACGCAGTGGCCGAACCAGACCAGGGCCACCTCGGGCTGCCACGACCTGACCGCCTACCCCGACCGGGACCTGATGGCCGGTGCCTGCATGGGCGACGGCGTGCTGTTCGACATCTCCGACCCGCTCAAGCCGCGCACCATCACCAGCGTGCGCGACGACGACAACTTCGCGTTCTGGCACTCGGCGACGTTCAACAACAGCGCCACGAAGATCGTCTTCACCGACGAGCTGGGCGGCGGCTCGGCGGCCACCTGCAACGCGGAGGTCGGGCCCGAGAAGGGCGCCAACGCCATCTACGACATCGTCGGCAAGGGCAAGCACCGCAAGCTGAAGTTCCGCAGCTACTTCAAGATCCCCAGGCACAACACCGAGAACGAGAACTGCGTGGCCCACAACGGCTCGCTGATCCCGGTGAAGGGCAAGGACATCATGGTGCAGTCCTGGTACCAGGGCGGCATCTCGGTCATGGACTTCACCGACTCCCGCAACCCCAAGGAGATCGCCTGGTTCGACCGCGGCCCGTGGGCGAACAACCTGGAGAAGCTGGCCGGCACGTGGTCCACGTACTACTACAACGGCTACATCTACTCCAACGAGATCCAGCGCGGGCTCGACGTCATCGACCTCCGCGACCACCGCACCGACAGGGCCAAGCGCATCAGGCTGGACGAGCTCAACGCCCAGTCCCAGCCGAACTACTTCGACTGACCTGACCAGCGCCTGACCTGAACGACCGACCGGGTCCCCGGCCTCACCGAGCACACCGCTCGCCGAGGCCGGGGACTTCTCGCTTTTGTCGCCGAGACTCCAACCGGGAGATCAAGTCTTGACGGTCGTGTGCCGCCTTGGTCTAATCACCTTGACAGCTTGACAACGTTGTCACTCCTTCGAAGCCCAGGAGGCGGTTCCACGTTGAGCAGCAGAGGGTCCAGAAGAACGCGGCGGCGTCCGCGGCTCGCGCTCGCGGCGGCGGTTCTCGCCGTCGCGACGTGCGGCGCGGGCGCCGTCGCGCCGGGCGCGCTGGCGAGTCCGGCACCGCACGGCGGCGGCGGACGGCACGCGCCCGTCGTCGTGAGCGTCACCCCTGACCAGCGGCTGGACAACGCCTGGCGCCGGTTCGGCAACACCGGCGGCGGCTGGCACAACCGCGGCGGCTGGGCGGCGGCCGACGGCACGTACTCGACGAGACTGCCGGGCGGCCGCATCGCCTGGCTGTTCAACGACACCTTCCTCGGCCCCGTGAACCCCGACGAGAGCCTGCCCGCGGGCGCCGGGTTCGTCCACAACTCGATCGTCCTCGCCGGACGCGACGGGCTTCCTCAGACAACGTTGACAGGAGGGACGCGCCAGAAACCGGAGTCGCTCGTCGGCGCGACACCGACGAAGCCGCCCTGGGATCCGGACGGGACGAACGACCGCTGGTACTGGAACACCGACGGCATCGTCGACGGCGGCAAGCTCCGCGTGTTCGAGCTGGCGCAGGCGCCGTCCGACGACGAGCCGCCGTTCAACTTCCAGTGGGTCGGCACCGACATCGCGACGTTCTCGCACGATCTGCGCTCCGCGCGGGTGACGCCCAGCTACGACGAGGGCAACGTGCAGTGGGGCGTCGAGCTGATACGCCACGGCGGCTACATCTACATCTACGGCGTCGAAGGTGTCCCGTTCAACAAGTACATGCACATCGCGCGCGCCCGCGTCGGCCATCTCGTCGAGCGCTCGTGGGAGTTCTACACCGGCTCGGGCTGGTCGCGTGACCCGACGGCGTCCGCGCGCGTGCTGGACGACGTCGGCTCGTCCTACGGCGTCACGCCGGTGGACGGCCACTTCGTCCTCACGACGAGCAACGCGACACTCGGCCACGAGGTCTACGTGGCAACAGCGCCGTCACCGACCGGCCCGTTCACCAACCGCAAGGCCGTGTACACGGCTCCGGAGGGCGGCGGCAACATCTACGCGCCCTACAACATCGCCGCCCACCCGGACCTGAGCCGCCGCGGCGAGCTGGTGATCTCCTACAACGTCAACAGCCAGAAGATCGAGGACCTGTACGCCGACATCAACAACAACCGCGCCCGCTACCTCCGCATCCGCTTCGCACGGTAACCGCGGACAGCGCGATGGGCCGCCCTCCCCGCAGGAGGGCGGCCCATTCGTCTCTAAAGAGCGGCCTTCAGCTCAGCGCCGGTAGGCGGGTCGGCGCCGGGACGCGCGCAGGTGACGGCGGCGGACGCCAGCGCCATCGCGAGCGGCCGTGACAACAGGGCCTCGTCGCCGCCCGCGAGGTCGGAGCGGCGCACGGGGTCGAGCAGCCCGGCGGCGAGCAACCCCGACAGCAGCCCCGACATGAACGCGTCCCCGGCACCGACGGTGTCGACGACCTCGACCTCCGGCGCGGCCCGCTCGACCTGGCCGGACGAGGTGACGGCGACGCAGCCGCGCGGCCCCCGCGTGACGACGGCGAGCGCGGGACCGAGGCGGAGCCACCCACGGGCGATCTCCACCGGGTCGGCCCCGGGACAGAGCCAGCCGAGATCCTCCTCGCTGGCCTTGACCACGTCGGCGAGCGCCACCTGCCGCTCGACCCGCCGCCGTTCGGACTCCGGGTCGCCCAGCAGGGTCGGCCTGATGTTCGGGTCGTAGGCGACGGTCGGCGCCGCGGCCATCGCCTCCTCGGCGGGACGGCCCTCCGCCAGCCCCGCCGCGATCGACCCCGTATAGAAGACGGCCGTGTCCGCCGGAACCGCGGGCGTGGACGGCACCCACGGAAACGCGAAGTCATAGGACGGGACGCCCTCCTCGTCCACCGACACGATCGCCAGCGGCGTGAACGGCGTCGGGCACACCTCCGGCGTCACACCGGACGCCGTCAGATGCCCGGTGACCAGACGGCCGAACGCGTCGTCGCCTAGCCCGGTCGTGAGCGTCACCGTCTCACCGAGCCGTCCGAGCCCGACGGCGACGTTCGCGGGCCCGCCGCCCGGATCGGCCCGGAAGCGGCGTCCGCCGGGCTCCCCGACCAGGTCGACCAGGGCCTCGCCGAACACCACGATCCGGGCCATCCGCGTCCTCCTAAACAGCCCTCACCAGGCTTAGCAGCCTTAGCAGCCGGCCTTGTAGAGCACCCTTTGGCCCTCCGGCGTGTCGACATTCTCCTTGGTGACGACGGTCGCGTCCGTCGGAATCGACTTGGTGACCGGTTCGTCCCGCACCGCCGCCACGGCCTGCTGGACGCCCTTCGCACCGATCTCACCCGGCAGCTGCGCGATCAGCCCCTGGACGACGCCGTCCTTCAGCTGCTTGACCTGCGCCGGTCCGGCGTCGAACCCGATCATCTTCACCTTGCCGAGCTTCCCGGCCTGCTGGAGCGCCGAACCGGCCCCGGTGGCGGAGTTGAGGTTGGTGGCGAACACGCCCGCGAGGTCGGGATCCTTCGCCAGCGCCGAGTTCATGATCTTGCTGGCGGTGCCGACATCGTTGTGCGAGTACTGCACGCCCACATACGACACGTTCGGATGGGACGCCTTGACCGCCTGCTCGAAGCCCTTCACCCGCGCGTCCACCGTGCTGACACCGGGGTCGGTCGAGATGACCAGCACCTTGCCCTTGTCGCCGATCTGCTTGGTCAGCGCGGTCGCCGCGGCCTCGCCGCCCTTGGTGTTGTCGGTGCTGATCCGCGACAGGCCGATGCCGTCGTCCTCCACCACCGTGTCCACCAGGACGGTCTTGATCCCGGCGGCCTTGGCCTGGGTCAGCGGCGCGATCAGCGCCTTGGTGTCGGTCGGCGCGATCAGCAGCGCGTCCGGCCTGTCGGCCACCACCGAGTTGACGATCGGGGTCTGGAGCGTCGGGTCGAACTTCTGCGGGCCCTGCACGCTGAGCTTCACGCCGAGCTTCGCCGCCTCCGCCTTCGCGCCGCACGCCATCGTCTCGTAGAACTCCTCGCCCGCCATGCCCTGGACGAGCGTCACCTCGATCTTGCCGCCGGACCCGCCGGAGCCGCCGTCGTCGCCGCACGCCGTGGCACCGGCCGCGAGCACCGCCGCCATGGCCACGCCCATCATCTTGCGCATCGTCTCGCCTTCCGTCAGTGATCTCGTGCCTTGCGGCGCCATTGGTCGAGGTAGACCGCGGCGATGAGCACCGCCCCCACCACGACCTGCTGCCAGAACGGCTTCACGCCGAGGATCTGGAAGCCGTTCTGCAGAACGGCGGGGATGAACACGCCGATGACCGTCCCGGTGACGGTGCCGACGCCGCCGAACAGGCTGGTGCCGCCGATCACCACGGCGGCGATGGCCTGGAGGTTGTCGGTGGAGTGCGCCGACACCCCGGTGATGCCGTACTTGGCCAGCGACAGGTAGCCCGCCAGCCCGGCCAGCAACCCGGCGAGCGCGTACACCTTGACCAGGTGCCGGTCGACCCGCACGCCGGAGTTGCGCGCGGCCTTGACGTTGGAGCCGATCGCGTACGTGTGCCGTCCGAACCGGCACTGCGCGAGGACGACGCCGAGCACGATCGTGACCGCGACGGAGATCCACACGATCGTCGGCACCCCGGCGATCTTGTCCAGCCCGAGCCCGAGGTTGAGGCGGCTCGGCGCCCGCAGATCAACCCCGCCGGTGATCAGCAGCGCGCCGCCGAGCGACATGCCGAGCGTCCCGAGCGTGACGATCAGCGGCGGGATCCGCCCGTAGGCGACGAGCGCGCCGTTGAGCATCCCCCACGCCAGCCCCGTCAGCACCGCGACCAGGGCGCCGAGCAGCAGCGACCCGGTTGACGTGGCGCCGGTCGACTCCATCGCCTTGGTGGCGGTGACGCCGGAGAACACCAGGATCCCGCCGACCGACAGGTCGATCCCCGCCGAGATGATCACGTAGGTCATGCCGACGGCGAGGAGCAGCAGGATCGCGGCGTCGGCGGCGAGGTTCAGCAGGTTGAACGAGCTGGCGAAGCTGTCCGGGTCGAGCACGGAGAACACGGCGACCAGCCCGGCCAGCACGAGCCCGATCCACACCTCCTGCGCCGTCCCCAGCCTGCCGAGAACCCCGGTGCTCGGCGGCCCCTGCTCCACGGCATCGCCGCTGCCCGCGTCCCGCGAACTCGTCGGACGGCTCGGTGCGCTCATCGCCTCTGCTCCCCCTCCGGTGCGGCGAGGTCCTGCTCAAGGGCGCCCGTCATGGCCCCGACCAGCTCCTCCATGGACACGTCGGCGCCCGAGAACCGCGCCACCCGGCGGCCGAGGCGCAGCACCTCGATCCGGTCGGCGACGGCCTTGACGTCCTGCATGTTGTGCGTGATCAGCACGACCGCCACGCCCGAGTCGCGGACACCGCGGATCAGGTCGAGGACGCGGCCGGTCTGCACGACGCCGAGCGCGGCGGTCGGCTCGTCCATGAACACGACCCGGCGCGCCCACGCGACCGCCCGCGCCACGGCGACGCCCTGCCGCTGCCCGCCGGACAGCGTCGACACCGACACCGAGTCCGACCTCAGCCGCACGCCGAGGCGCTCGCACCCCTCCCGCGCGCGGGCCCGCATGGCCGCGTGGTCGAGGAACCCGAGCCGCCCGAGCGGCCCGGACCGCAGCAGCTCCCGCCCGAGGAAGAAGTTGGCGGCCGGGGTGAGGTCGGCGCAGAGCGCGAGGTCCTGATGGACGGTCTCGATCCCCGCCTGCCGCGCCTGCTCGACCGACTCGAACCGCACCGGCTCACCGTCGATCAGGATCCGTCCGGCGTCCGGCGCCTCCACCCCGGAGAGGATTTTCACGAGCGTCGACTTCCCGGCGCCGTTGTCGCCGATCAGCGCGACGACCTCACCCGGCGGCAACGTGAAGTCGGCGCCGCGCAACGCGTCCACGTGCCCGTAACTCTTCTCGATCCCGCGCGCTTCCAGCAGCGCCCCGGTCATGACGCCACCCCGCTCACGGGAGGCAGACAGCGCAGGATCTCGACGCCACCCCGCACGCTCATCGGCCCCGCCCCATACGGGACGAGAACGGTGTGCCCCGCATGCAACGGCACCGCCTCGTCGGCCCCGGCGCAATGCAGCTCACCGGCCCCGTCCAGGACGATCAGCACCGCGAAGCTCGCGTCCAGCTCGGCGCCGTCACGGACCAGCTCAGCGCGAAAGAACGGATCAGCGCCCTCCGGCCACACCCGCCGCACCCCCGGCGCACATTCGCGCGACTCCGCGGGCCGCCGGACGAGCCCCGCGACCTCCTCGGCAGAGCGCGCGCGGCCGTCCACACACGACACCGCCGTTTCCCAGCCGAGTCGCAGGTCACTGTCGGCACCGTCGGGAGAGAAGCCCGCCCATTCGAGCATGACGCTGAAGTCGGTCGGCTCCTGGACCTCGACGAGAAAGACCCCCGCGCCCACCGCGTGAGGCAGCCCAGCGGGAACCAGCACAGCGTCCCCAGGACGCACCGGGACCGGATTCAACGCCGCCAGCATCGCCGCCCCGTCCTGATCACGGACCCACTCGCGCAGCGCTCCCGTCCCGACGTCCTCCTGGAAGCCAAGGTGGACGAGGCCCTCACCGCCGTCCGGCACGTCCACGACCAGCCACGCCTCGGTCTTGCCGAACGCGCTGCCGAGGTGGGCGCGGGCGAACCCGCGGCTCGGATGGACGTGCACCGGCAGCCGCTGCCCCGCGTCGAGCAGCTTCACCAGCAGCGCCGGGGAGTCGCCCCAGCGCCGCACATGCTCCGGCCCGAGCCAGCCGTCCGGATCCGCCGCGATCGCGGCGCGCAGGGGCCGCCCGTCCGGCAGGACGGTGAGACCGGTGTCGCCGCCGCCGAACCGGCTGGTCGTGGACCCGACCCAGTCCTCGGGACGGTGGTCGTCGGGTGGGGGGCCGCCGCGGAACCGGCCGATGTTCTCGCCGCCCCGGTAGAAGTGCCGGGGCTGGTTCGCGGTCAGGGGGATGAGGTGGTGATCAGACATCGTCCTCGCCGAGGGAGATGATCGGCTGCGGCGCACCGCAGGGTTGCGCCTCAAGGTCCCTAGTTCAAGACATCGTTGTCAATACCTCCCTCACCGCCGTGACCTCTTCGTGACTAGCCGCCCACCCGCCATCGCCCAACCAGGTCACGGTCTAGCTGGGCAAACAAACCTCTCCCGCCCCTCGCACGCCATTCCGCGGACATCTCGTCTGAGCAGAGGCCAGACGATCAGTTTGATAACGTTGTCTGGTCGTGGCGGGCGCTAGGTTTGGATCACGGCACCGTCGGGCGGCGGACGGTGGGGCGGTCGTGGCAGAAGGGCGTCGGGCTTAGGTGGACAGGCAGGACAAGCGGCGCAGGCCGACGATCTCGGACGTGGCGGCCGCCGCAGGAGTGAGCCCGAAGACGGTCTCGCGCGTGATCAACCACGAGCCGAACGTACGCGCGGAGCTGGTCGAACAGGTACTCGCGGCGATCGGCGAACTCGGCTTCCGCCGCAACGACATGGCCAGCACGCTGCGCTCCGGCCGCCAGACCGCCACCATCGGGCTGATCATCGAAGACCTGGCCAACCCGTTCTACTCCACGATCGCGGCGGCGGTGGCCAGGGTCGCCCGCGCGCACGACACGCACCTGATCACCGTCAGCTCGGAAGAGGACCCCGCGCTCGAACAACGCCAGTTCCTCGACCTCTGCCAGCGCCGGGTGGACGGTCTGATCATCGTCCCCGCCGGCTCCGACCACTCCTTCGCCCGCGCCGAGGTCGAGATGGGCATGCGGGTGGTGTTCCTGGACCGTCCACCGTCCGGCATCCTCGCCGACAGCGTCGTCATCGACAACGCAGCGGGCGCCAGATCCGGCATCGTGAACCTCCTGGAATCCGGACACCGCCGCATCGGCGTCGTTGTCGACTCCCCCGCCATCTACACCGCCCGCGAACGCCTCACCGGCGTCCGCACGGCGCTGGCCGACGCGAGCGTCCCCTACGACGACTCCCTGGTCAGGGTCGGTGTAGCCGATCCCGGCGAGGCCGCGCACGCCGTGGCCGCCATGCTGGACGTCCCCGACCCGCCCACCGCGTTCTTCGCCGGAAACAACCGCATCACCATCGGCGCCATCCAGGAGCTGTACCGGCGCGACAACGACGCCGCGTTGATGGGCTTCGACGACTTCGAACTGTCCACGCTCATGCCACGCCCACTGACCGTCATCGCCTACGACGTCCAGGAACTGGGCCGCGCCGCCGCCGTCCGCCTCTTCGAACGCATTGAGGGCGACACGTCCTGGCCGTCCGAACTAATGGTCCCCACCCGCCTGGTCCCCCGCGGAATCGACCTCCTCAAGCCCAATTGAGGTCAGTCTCTCCCCTCTTCGTTCAGCGGCGAGCCGTCAAGGGACTTGTCCGTCAATGTCATGCGCAGCCGTGAGACGATCTCGTTGTCATTGGTCGGCGACCGCAAGAGGTCGAACAGGATGAACCCCGTACGCTGCTTCCCCGACACCATTTCGACGAGCGGGCGGCTGTCAATCCCCTCAAACAACCATGTGTACAGTTCCTGAACGTCATTCTCCTGCCAGCCCTTGAGAGCCGCCGCGTGCGCACCCCAGGCGAGCGTCTCGGCCACGTACGCCGGGTCGGCAAAGGTTTGAAGCTGAATCTCCAGTCGTTGGAACTCGTGGTCTCCGCCGAATTCCCAGAGGGCATGTGCGCTGGTGACACCCTCCGCCCGAGATCGGGCCTGCAGGAACCATCTGTAGTCGTCCATGAACAGCGCCTGTTTCTCCAACCAGCGCTGCTCCCCGCCCCGTGGCACGATCCAGGGAAGCGGAACCTCGGAGAACTCTTCCCACTCGACCTCGGGAAAATTCCAATCCACAAGCCATGACCGGACCTTCTCCCTGTTGGCGAGAAACTTCGCCCTGACCTCGTCCGCGTCCTGTCGCTTCGACTTACGGAACATCAGCGCGCCCTTCCACGTCAGGCTCCGGACAGAGTCCAACCCAAAATACCCCCGCCCACCGCCGACAGCACGCCGCGCCTCCGGCACGCGCCGCGTCCGTCACGGACGCATTCGACACCAGACCCATTTGCCACCTGCCGGATCGCGCGTGGCACCGCACCGAACCGACAGGGCCCGGACGATGTGCAGCCCCCGCCCCCGTTGTCGTCGAACGCCTCCTCGGAGACGTCGAGCTCTTCGAGAGTTAGCGACTTGCGCGGCTTGGGACGGGGAAACTGGGGATCGCGGTCCCAGACGGCAACGATGACACCGTCCGCGTCCTTGCTGACCTGGAAGCGGATCTCCTCGTTCGGCGTCCACTGCGCGGCATTGGTAACGAGCTCCGAGACGACAAGAAGCGCGTCGTCAAGAATGTGGGAATAGTCCCAATTGTTCAGCCGCGAAGCCGCAAGCGTCCTTGCAAGCCCCACCGACGCCGGCGTCCCCACAAGAGGAACGATCATTTCCCCCGTCGCCATCATCACCATCGTCCCCACCCTCACCCGAGTTCCCGATTTCCTCCAACAAGGATCACCGCGATGTTCTATGTTTCGCCTGTAGGCATCAAAGACGGATACAGGAGGAGCCACAATGCCCATCGTCCGCGAACCTCTCGACCCCAAGATCTCGATGTGGGTCTTCCTGGCCTTCTACCTGCGGTTCTGGCGCGAGAAGATGGGGCTCTCACTCACCCAGTGCGGGCAGATCATGGGAGTGACGCGAGGAACTGTATCCAATATCGAGGCAGGGCGGCGGCGCCTACAGGACGACCACGCGCAGGCACTCGACCGACATTACGGAACGGGCCTGCTTTTTCAGCTCCTGCTGTGGTTTGCCCGAATGGCACACGACCCCAACTGGGGAAAGCAACTCGTCAAGTACGAGCAGGAGGCGCACCTCATCAAGACCTACCACGGTCAGGTGATCCCACTCGCCCTCCAGACCGACGAGTACACCTCGGAGTACATCCAAGTCAGTACCCGCAAGGACGTCGAGGACGCGATGACCAGGCGTGTTGCTCGAAAGGAGTCCTTCTTCGCCAGGGGGACCGAGGTCGAGATGTGGGCCACGCTCGACGAGAACGTGCTGGTACGTGAGGTCGGAGGCCCGGAGGTGATGAAGGCTCAACTGGAGCACCTGCTCGTCATGGCCGACCTGCCGCAGGTCAGCCTCCGTATCGTCCCCTTCAAATCGGGTGCGCATGTTGGGGTCGATGGATCCCTGCAGGTCCTCAGCCTGGAGAGTCGCGACATCGCCTATTCGGGCGCCCAGAACGGCGGTCGCTTGATCGAAGCGCCTGGCGAGGTTCGTGAACTGTCGGTTATGTTCGATCGCGTCGGCGCGAAGGCACTCTCCGAGGAGGGCTCTCGCGAGATCATCAAACGATACTTGGAGTGCTACAAATGATCATGCACTGGCGTAAGAGCACCCACAGCGGCGGGGCGAATGACGAGCACTGCGTCGAGCTGGGACGACTCGCGCCGGGTGCCGGTATCGGCGTGCGGGACTCGAAGGACCCGGACGCGGGCCACCTCACCCTGACCACCGCCCAGCTCGCTGCGCTGGTGGGACAGATCAAGAAGGACATCCAGCACTGACCACCCCGGTCCACCTTCCCCCTCCGCTACCCGCCCGCGCCGACCCGAACTGGCACCGCTGGCCCATCACCGGAGCGGCCGACTCACCCGGCCGACGCGTGCTCTCCCGTCTGCCGAGTTGCCAGCCATCCTCGCGCGAAGGCCGCCGACTCCTCCAAGAACTCCTCAAGGCTCGCCTCGTCAGGGACCGACTCGGGGAGAAGGTCCTCCAGAATCACAAGCTCGGCGGCTACGGCGGTCTCGGTAGCGGGCTTTGGCTCCTTATCGACGGAGGCATCCCCGAGAGCGGCCCGGATCAGGTTCTCGATCACACGGGGGTCGATCTCATGTGGATCGGTCATGACGGAGATCCGCAGGTTCGCGACATACCGGACGATCTGCGTGAACGTGAAGGTCGGTGGGAATTTCCGCCGCACAGCGACGGCAAAGGCCGAATAGACCATCAGCGTGTAGGCAACGCCGTCGCTCTCAGGATGTTTGAGCGGCTTCAACCACTCAGGATCGCCAAGAAGGAACAAGCGCAGCGCCAGAATGTGCTCGTCCCTCACCACCACGCCCGAATAATCCGTCACGAGAGCATTTCCTCGCCGAGGTCCCGAGCCCTGACCAGGAACTCATCCAGTTCTGCCGGGCTGAATTGCTCATCGGACACGAAGCCCGCCAGCAGAAGGATCTGATGTCCGTATGCCGTTCGGCCATCGATATGTTGCCGTTCCTCAGCTGGAAGCTTCTGAATTGCGATCTTGATTAGCGTTTCGGCCACACCTGCATCGATTGATTGAGCGAGGTCCTCTCCGCGTTCCCTTACACCGGCCACGAAGTCGATGATCTCGGCATCGTCACTCGACACTCCATTCCTCCGGAAGCGTCGCCTCGCAGCCTCGAAGAACGCTGCACCCACCAGCGCAACGTACCCCACGTTCGCTCCCTCAGGGTCTAGCCTGTCCAGCAGCCTTTTGTGTTCGTCGACACGCCCGGCCAACTGGGCGCGCAACGCCGCCACCTGATCATCCGTTATTGCCATCTCTACTCCCTGAACGTTTGACGAATCTACTGATGCCTTGCGCGGCACCCCAAACGAAGAAAGCCAAGGCAGCCGCACCTGTCACCACATCAGGGTAGCTGATCGTATTTTCTTGAGCATGCATGCTGGAGGGCGCGTCTCGAGTGCCCGTCGGATATTCGGATGGATGTTTATGATCCAAGACCGTCTGCGACATGTCACTGAACTGCCTGGTCTCCTTGAAAGCGTCCTCGAAGTCATTGCTGTTCATGCTTCGAAGTGCTTTCCTCCAGTCTGAATCGCGCTCGGGGTCGGGTTCGCGTAGGTCTTGGTTCTCGTTGACCGGGGTGAGGGGTTCGCCGCGTTCGCGGGTTAGTTCACCGGCGCTGCTGGGGTCTAGGTCGGCGCGGGTTGGGAGGCCGGCGAATCGGTCGGTCTCGGTCTCCTCGGGAGCCGGGGATTCGGGTTGGTCTTCTGCGTTCCTACCACGGTCGTCGTTGCCGTTGCCGGTGTCGCTGGAGTTCTCGTCCGGTCTTTCCTCAGGCTCTGGAGATGGCTGGGGATCGTCGCGGTCGGCAGGCCGCTGTTCGGGGTTGTCTGTCTCCTGGCCGGTGTCCGGGATGTCCTCGGCGTCGGCTGCGGCGGGCTCGTCCAATGTGTCGGGTTCGGTGTGGGGTTCCTGGTCTGGGGCGTTGTGTCCGCCGGTTTGCTCGTCCTGCTCGTCCGGTGCTTCGGTGGCGCGTGCCCAGGACTCCGCTCGTGGGCCTCGCTGGATACTCGGCCGCTCGGCAGGTTCCGCGTCTTGCTCAGTTCCCGGCTCGCTCGGCTCCTCGGTTCGCGCATCGGATGTGTCAGGCCGCCGGTCGTCGCCGTCCTGTGGTTCGGTCTCGCCGGTCTCCGGGGCAGGATCTTCGGTCTCGGTCTCGCTCGACTCCGGTTCCCCGCGCGCCCGTGCCCACGACTCGGCGCGTGGTCCGCGTGGCACGTCCTGGACAGCGTCGCGGCCGAGGTCGGTCTCTGGCTCCGCGGTGGTCTCGCCGTCGTCGTCCGACTCCAGTTGCCGCCGTGGCTCGCCCTCGGACGCCGTCTCCGCGGGTCTGGGCTCGTCCGGCTCCTCGGTTTCGGCGGGTGCTCGGGCGGCGGCGCGGCTCTCGGCGCGCGATGGCTGGCCCGGTGAGCCTGGCCGGTCGGGTGGCGGCTGGTAGGCATCGTCGGACGTTTGCGGCTGGTCGGTGGTCTCTGTCTTGGTGTCGGTCCCGCTGGTGTGGTCGACGCCCACCATCAGCCCTTCCGCCGGACGGCACGGTCAAGTTCGGACGCCATCCGGAACGCGCGGGGCCAACGCTCGGAAACGTCGTCCGTCAATGAAACCGCGCTCGTCGGGGAATTACACCTCTCCCGACCAATGCACAGAAAACAATCACCCGAATCCGTGACACCGGGCCCTGTGAGTCCCGCGCTTCGTGCCCCGTTGTCGGGCACGCCGACGAACGATTCGTCAGACGGCAGATATCCCCCGAATCCGCAATTGCCATAAAACGGTCACCGATGTGCCCAGGTGGAGACCTGTCCTGTGCCGTAGCCCTGGGCGGTGACTTCCAGGTCCCAGTGCTTGTTCAGACTCCGGGTGGAGATCGTGAACGTGCGATGCTCTCCGGGGAGAAGCCGTAGGTGGTTGGCGAAGTATGTCGCGGGCAGGGATTCGCTGTTTCGACCGGAGGTGGTGTAGCGCGAGGCGCATCATGAGGGCGACCGTCTTTCCCTGTTCCGCAGGGTCACGGTGATGTGTGGTCGGCCGTTCCGCTCGGTTACGTGGGCTCTGACAGTGTGTCGTTGGCGGTGCTCGCCAGACGAAGCGACGACAGCTGACAACGTTGTCATGCTCGCGTCGCCGCCGAGTATTCAGTCACCCGGCGGGTGCGTCAAGAGGCGGACGGGCAGTGCTCAGGTTCGGACGGAATGTCTGAACAGCGGGCTGTCGAGGATCCGGTGGTCGTGGCTCGGGATCACTTCGCAGTCGAGTCCGGAGACGAACTCGAATGTCTCGTAGCACTCGAACAGATTGGTGTGGATGGTCGGCGCGATGCTCTTCCGCCAATCGGTGGCGTTCCAGTTCTCGTAGACGCCCATGGCGTCTCCGGCGAGCAGGTAGCGGCCGGTTTCCGATTCGATGAGGACGCCTTGCGAGCCGGGCGTGTGCCCCGGTAGGGGGACGACGGTGACGCCGGGGCAGATCTGCTGTTCGCGGGATATCGCCTCGGTCCGGTCCCAGGCCGACATCCAGGGGGCCTGGAGGCCGGGAAGCTTCTCGTACGCGCGTTCGTGCAGCGGCAGCGGGTTCATCGCGTATTCGAGCTCGCGCCGGTTCACCAGGATCTGCGCGTTCCGGAACAGGTCGTTGTTGGAGCAGTGGTCCCAATGCAGATGCGTGTTGACGACGTAGTCGATGTCGTCGGGGTCGAATCCGCATTCACGAAGCGCGGTCTCGGGCAGCTCTTCGGGGGTGCGCACGAAAGCGTACGGGTGGTGCCGCCGGACGTATTCGGGGTCCAGCGTCCCGGTGTCGACGATGATGCGCGTGCCCGCGGCCTCGATCACGAACATGAACATGTGGATGTCGATCTTCTCGTCGCCGGCCGCGCCGTAGACGGCGGCGGCGAACGGGACGTCCTTGGACCGTCCGACGCGGATCGCGCTGACTCTGACGTTCATCGATCCTCCAGCACGTCGTCTACTCCCAGGTCATGGGCGACCCGGCGCAGGTCGGCGATGGTCCGCTCCGGTAGCCGCAGCCCCTCGCGCGCGTTGCGGGCCTCGGCGATGCTCTCGATTTCGCCGGGGTAGTGCACTTCCTCGGCCCCTTCCCGCGAGCCGGATTTGAGCTCCGCGACGAGGGCCCTCATCCGCTCCTCGAATTCCTCGACCGGGCTGAACGAGGCTATCTTCAAGGCGAGGTACAGGTGACCGGATCGGCCCGGAAGTTCGGATTGGTAGGGCCCGCTGACACCCGAGCCGAAACCGCTTCCGCTCAGCACCCCGGACAGGACGTCCATCATCACCGAGATGCCGTATCCCTTGTGCCCGGCCATGGGCAGGACCGTGCCGAGAAGGGCCTGCTCCGGGTCCCGTGTCGGCGCGCCTTCCGCGCTGACGGCCCATCCGTCCGGGATCTCCTCGCCCCTGTTGCGGGCGAGGTAGATCTTGCCTCGGGCGACGGCCGTGTTGGCGATGTCCAGGACCATCTGGTTGTCGCCGTCCACGGGGGCGGCTATCGACCACGGGTTGCTGCCGACGAGTTTCCCGCGGCCGTCCCAGGGCGCCATCGCCGGGCTCGAATTCGTCGTCAGGATGGCGATGCAACCGCGCGGCGGCGCCATTCTGGTGAAGTACGCGGCGGTCCCGAAATGATTGGAGTTCCGGACCGCCACGGCGCCGATGCCGTGGCGTTCCGCCCGGTCGATGGCCTCTTCGGCGGCGCGGGCCGTGATGACCTGGCCGACGCCGTCGTGCCCGTCGAGGGTCGCCACGGCGCCGTGGTCGGCGACGAGCTCGGCCTTCGTCTCGCCGTTCATGACGCCCGACCGGATGCGGTCGACGTACCAGCCCACGCGGAGCACGCCGTGCGACTGGTGCCCCCACAGGTCGGCCTGCACGAGGCTGTCGCTCACCAGCCGGGCGTCGTCCCGCGGGACACCGCACGCGGCGAAGATCCGCGTGGCGGCGTCCCGCAATTCGTCAGCGGAGATGCGGACGGTCGACATGTCCGCCTTACCTCGCCCCGCCGGCGGGCTCCATCAGGATCAGCCGCTCCTCGGTCATGTCCCGGATGGCGTAGCGGGGGCCTTCGACGCCGTATCCGCTGTCCTTCACGCCGCCGTAGGGCATCAGGTCGGCGCGCGTGCTCGACGTCGAGTTGATCACGACGCCGCCCATCCGGAGGGTCTTAGCGGCGGTCAGGGCGCTGTCGATGTCGCGGGTGAAGATGCCCGCCTGGAGGCCGTACGGGGTGTCGTTCACCTTGTCGATCACGGTGTCGAGGTCGTCGAACGGGACCACGGACACGACGGGCGAGAACGCCTCCTCGCACAGCAGCCGGGCCTCGGGCGCGACGTCGACCAGGATCGTCGGGTGCATCACCGGGCCGGAGCGCGTCCCGCCGGTCACGACGCGGGCGCCCTGGTCGACGGCGGCGTTCACCCATTCCTCGGCGCGCTTCGCCGCCGCCTCGCTGATCATCGGGCCGATGTCGGTGGCCGGGTCCTCCGGGTCGCCGAGGACGAGCTTCGACGCGGACGCCGACAGCTCGGCGAGGAACTCGTCCAGGACGTCGGCGTGCACGTAGAGGCGCTGCACCGACGTGCACACCTGGCCCGACTTGCGGAACGCGCCGCGTGCGCACTGCTGCGCGGCGGACAGGACGTCGGCGTCCCGGCACACGATCGTCGCGGACACGTTGCCGCATTCCATCGTCGCGCGGCGCATCCCGAGCCGCGCGGAGATCGCCTTGCCGGCGGCGGTGCTGCCGGTGAAGGTGATGAAGTCGACGCGCTCGTCGTCGACGAGGGCCTGGCCGACCGGGTCGCCGGGGCCGAGCACCAGCCCGATCAGGCCGGGCGGCAGGCCCGCGTCCAGCAGCATCCGGCACAGCGCGGCCGCCGCGATCGGCGTGAACGGCGACGGCTTGACCACGGCCGCGTTCCCGGCGGCGAGCGCCGGTCCGATCTTGTGCGCGACGGTGTTCAGCGGCGAGTTGAACGGGGTGATCGCGCCGACCACGCCGACCGGCGTGCGGATCGTGAACGCCAGCCGGTGCTCGAACCCGGGCGCGGCCTGGATGGGGACGACCGCGCCGTCGATCCGCTTGGCCTCCTCGGCGGACGTCAGCATCGTCTGCACCGCCCGGTCGGTGTCGCCGAGGCAGTCCTTCACGCTGAACCCGGACTCGCGGGCCACGTCGAGCGCGAGCTGCTCGCGGTTCGCCGCTATCTGGTCGGCGACCGCCCGCAGGATCTCGTAACGCCGCGGCGGGGTCAGCGGGGTCTTGCTCGCCTCGCGCGCGACGGTCACGGCGTCGGTGACCATCTCGGGGGTCGCGTCATAAGCCGTCGCGAGCGGCGCGCCGGTGAACTTGTGGTGCACCGTGCGCTCGTGGTCGCTCCGCAGCCACTCCCCGTTGATCAGGTTCGCGACCGTGGGTAGATCCGTCATGACTGCTGTCCTCTCCCTGAAGCCTGTGTTGCCCGGGTGGCTCGCGTCCGTGCCGCCTCGGTGACCGGTGACCAGCCGGTCTCCTTCTCGTAGGCGTGTCCCGCCCGGAGTACCCGGCCGTCCTGGTGGCGGGCGCCCACCAGCTGGAGGCCGACCGGAAGGCCGGAACGGGTGCGGCCGCACGGCACGCTCAGCGCCGGTTGCCTGGTCATGTTGAACGGATAGGTGTAGGGCGTCCACGACGTCCACACCTTCGACTGCTCCGGGGTCGGGCCGTTCTGGCCCGCCGGGAAGGCGACGCCCGGGACGGTCGGCGTCACGAGCAGGTCGTACGACTCGTGGAACCGCGCCATCCGGAGGCCGAGGTCGGCGCAGACGGCCATCGCGTCCAGGTATTCGACCGCGGAGATGCCTCGGCCTCGTTCCGCGTAGTCGAGGAGGGCCGGGTCTACTCGGGCGAGGTCGTCCGGGCCGTAGGGCTTGAGCGTCCGCGCCACTCCGGCGCACCAGAGGGTCTGGAACGCGTCGACGGGGTCGTCGAAGAGCGGCTCTATCTCCGTCACGCGCGCGCCCAGACCGGCCAGGACGCCGACCGCCGCGGCCACCAGCGACGCGACCTCCGGGTCGTTGACGCCGTAGCCGAGATCGGGCGAGTACCCGATCGACAGGCCCCCGATGCCCGCCTCGATGCCGTCCGCGACGGACGTGTCCGTCGCGGGCAGCGCGGCCCAGTCGCGGTGGTCGGGACGGCCGATCACGTCGAGCAGGAGGGCCGCGTCCAGGACCGACAGGGTGATCGGGCCGCGATGCGACAACAGGCCGTTGCTGCCCGGCGGATACGACGAGATCAGATCCCCGGTCGGTTTGAAGCCGACCGTGCCGGTGAAGGCCGCGGGCACCCGGACCGAGCCGCCGCCGTCGGTGCCGACCGACCAGGTGCCCATCCCGGCCGCGACCGCCGCGGACGAGCCGCCGCTGGAACCGCCGGGCGTCAGCGACGGGTCGCAGGGGTTCCGGGTGATCCCGAACCGGGGCGAGTCGGTGACGCCCTTCCACCCGAACTCCGGTGTCGTGGTCTTGCCGATGAGGACGGCCCCGGCCTCGCGGAGCCTCGCCACGCTCGGCGAGTCCTCCGGCCACGGGCCCGCCTCGTCCGCGAGCCAGGTGCCGCGCAGCGTCGGCCACCCCCGCGTCCGTTCGAGGTCCTTGACGGAGGTGGGGACGCCGTCGGCCGGGCCGCGCTGCGTCCCGGCCGCCCAGCGGGCCTGCGACTCGGCGGCGTCTCGCAGCGCGGCGTCCGCGTCGACCAGGACGAACGCGTTCAGCTCGGCGTCCCGCTCGGCGATGGCGTCCAGCGCGGCGCGGGTCGCCTCGACCGGCGACATGTCGCGCCGCGCGTACGCCTCGGCCAGCTCCGCGGCCGTCAATCCAGCGAGATCCGACACGGCGGCCTCTACGCCGCCGACTCGAAGTCCGAGCGGTCGATTTCGAACTCGGTCAGCTCGGCGACCTCGTCGGCGGTGAACCCGGGCGCCACGTACTCCAGCTTGAAGACGTCGCCGACGCGGCGCAGCACGCACAGGTCGGTGACGACGATGTTGACGCAGTTGAGCCCGGTCAGCGGGTACTCGCAGGAGTTGACGAGCTTCGGGTTCCCCTTCGAGTCGGAGTGCATCATCAGCACCATCACGTTGACGTCGCCCGCGACGAGGTCCATCGCGCCGCCGATGCCGCCGCCGACCATGTTCGGGGTGCTCCAGTTCGCGAGGTTGGCGTCGGCGTCCACCTGGAACGCGCCGAGCGCCACGAAGTCGACCTTGCCGCCGCGCACCATCTCGAACGACGTCACGCTCTCGAAGAACGACGCGCCCTTCTCCAGGTGCACGTACTGGCCGCCCGCGTTGTAGATCTCGGGGTCGTAGTCGTCGCGCGAGGCGATCGTGCCGTAGCCGAGCACGCCGTTCTCCGAGTGCAGGACGATGTCGCGCCCGGAGATGTAGTCCGAGATCAGCGTCGGGATGCCGAGGCCGAGGTTCATGTAGCTGCCGCTGGGCACGAGCCCGGCGGCGACCTCCGCCATCTGCTTGCGGGTCAGCGCCTTCTTGCCGTTGACCGTGCGGGCGCTGTCGGCGCCGCGCCCTTCCCGCACCACCGGGAAGTCGTGCTCGACGTCGACCGTCTTGCGGACGACCCGGCTGACGAAGATGCCCGGCAGCCCGATCCGCTCGGGGTGCAGCTCGCCGTCGACGATCTCGTCGACCTCGGCGATCGTGATCTGCGCGCCCTTGGCGAAGGCGGGCATGAAGTTGCGTCCGACGCCGTCGAACTCCAGGTTGCCGAACCGGTCGGCGCGGGCCGCGCGGATGAACGCGTAGTCGACCTTCAGCCCCATCTCCAGCACGTGCTCGACACCGTCGATCACGCGGGTCTCCTTGCCGTCCGCGACGGCGGTGCCGACGGCGGTGCGGGTGAAGAACGCGCCGATCCCGGCGCCGCCCGCGCGGAGCCGCTCGACGAGCGTGCCCTGCGGCACCAGCTCGACCTCGATCTCGCCGGCCGCGATCTGCTTCTCGGCCGCCGACGTCGCCTCCCCGGCACGCGCCGAGAACGACACGATCAAACGGTTCACCTGGCGGTTCTCAACGAGAGTGATCGAACGGTAGGGGCCTTCGCCGAGCGAGTTCGCGACGAGGCACAGCTGCCGGGCGCCCTGCTCGCGGAGCGCGACGGTCAGGCTCGTCGGGAAACTGTGGGTCTTGCCGAACCCCGCGATGGACACGCTGGCGCCGTCCGGGACGTCCGCGACGGCCGCCTGCGGAGACTCGTACACCTTGTTGATGGTCATCCCTGTTCCACTTCCTCTGAGCTAGCTCTGCACCGGGCGGAAGCGAGGCAGCGCGCTACCGTCCCCGGTGTCCTCGAACACCACTTCGACCGCGTCTCCGATGGCGACCTTCTCGACGTCACAGTCGACGATGTTGGTCATCACGCGGGGCCCTTCCTCAAGCTCCACGTAGGCCAGGACGTACGGCGTGACGCCCTTCCACGCGCCGCCCGCCCGGTGGACGACGCTGTACGAGTACACGACGCCCCGCCCGCCGAACTCCTCCCACCGCGTGTTCGAGCTGTGGCAGAACGGGCAGATCGGCCGCGGGTACCAGATAGCCGACCCGCAGTCGGCACAGCGCCGGCCGAGGAACTTCCCCTCGGCCGTCGCCTTCCAGAACTCCGCGGTGTCGGGGTTGACCACCGGCCGCGGCGCGGGCAGAACCGGGCTCCGTACCTCGCTCATTCGCCGTCCCTTCCCAGGATCATGGTGGCGCTGCGCATCCGGGTGCCCAGGTCGCCGCCGTTGCCGTGCACCAGGGCGACCGAGCAGTCGGGGATCTGCACGCCCTGGTTCGCCTCGCCCCGCAGCTGCCGGACCGCCTCGATGATCTTCGTGACGCCGCCGCGGTGGCCGGGGTGGTTGTTGCTCAGCCCGCCGCCGTCGGTGTTGAACGGAAGCTTCCCGTGCGGGGCGACGAGCGTGCCGTCCATGACGAACCGGCCGCCCTGGCCCTTCTCGCAGAAGCCGAGGTCCTCCAGGATCTCCAGGACGGTGATCGTGAAGCTGTCGTAGATCGACACGTAGTCGATGTCGTCGACCGTCACCCCGGCTTGCTCGAACGCGCGCGGCCCGGACCACACCGCGCTCGTGTACGTCAGGTCGAGCTTGCCGCCGTTGGTCAGCTTCGCCGACTCGCCCTGGCCCATGACCTTCACGGCCTGCCGGTTCAGGTCGCGGGCGACCTCGCGGCTGACGACGACGATGGCGCCGCCGCCGTCGGTCACCAGGCAGCAATCCGCGCGGTGCAGCGGGCTGGCGACCATGGGCGAGTTGACGACGTCCTCGACCGTCAGCACCTTCTGCAGGAACGCGTTCGGGTTGTGCGACGCGTGCTTCGTCGCCGCCACCTTGATCTCGGCGAGCTGCTCGCTCGTCGTGCCGTACTCGTACATGTGCCGCTGGGCGGCCAGCGCGTAGGTGCTCACCAGCCCGGCGCCGGTGAACATCCCCATCTCGAAGTCGTCCTGCGGGGAGGCCGGGCCGCCGCCGCCGGGCTGGATGCCGGTGCGCGGCTTGCCCGCGAGCGTGATCAGCGCGACGTTGCACTTGCCCGCCGCTATCGCCGCCATCGCGTGCGACACGTGGTAGATCGGCGAGGCGCCGCCGCTCTCCGTCGAGTCCATGTAGGTCAGGTCGCGCAGGCCCAGGTACTCGGCCATCGTGACCCAGCCGCCGCCGTAGCCCGGCGCGTCGTGCCCGCAGAAATAGCCGTCGACGTCGTCGAGCGTCAGGCCCGCGTCCGCGAGCGCGCCGATCGCCACCTCGGCGTGGATCTGCGCCAGCGACTTGTCCGGTAGCTCACGGCCAGGATGTTCGTAGGCTCCGATGATGACGGCGGCATCGTTCACATTCACAGGGTTCCTCCCGGACGCGGGGACGGGACTTCGGCGGGGCGCGGGACGGGCCCGTCCCCGGCGCCCGGCAGCTGGCCATTACGTAGGTCGGCGTCATGCTCGCCGAGGCGGGGGGCGGGCCTGGGCTGCGGCGGCTCATAGCCGAACAGCCGTAGCGGGAACCCCTTCTGGCGGCGGGGTTCGTCGAGGAAGACCCGGCGGCGCCTGAAGTGCGGATCTGCCGCGCGTTCGCGGGCCGACCGCACCGGCGCGGACGGTACGCCGGCCAGAGTCAGCTCGCGAGCGCACTCCTCCTTCGAGCGCCGCCGGGCCCAGGCTTCGATCGCCGCGTCGACCTCCTCGTGATTCCCCTCCCACCACGAGGCCGGTTCGGCCGCGAACCGGTCGGCGCCGATGAGCGCGGCCAGTGCGGTGCGCTCGGCGTCGGTCCGGCAGGCGATGGCGATCCACTGGTCGTCGCCCCACTCGTCGTCGGCGCGGCAGCGGTACACGTCGTGCGGGGTGCTGCCCGGACGCCGGTTGCCGGACGGCCCTGGAACGGTCCCGGTGTCGAGGTGCTCGATCACGCGGTCGGCCAGCGTCCAGCTGACGAGCTCCCGCTGGGACACGTCGAGGTACGTCCCGCGCAGGTCCTGGACGACGCAGTAGGCGATCAGCCCGGCGCCGAACAGGGACACGATCTGGTCGGGGTAGTTGATGTCGGCCGACGACCACATCGGACGCTCCCCAACGTACCCGGTGACCGACGCCAAACCGGACAGCAGGTCGAGGCTGGAGCCGTAGGAGCGCGTCCCCGACTCGGGGCCCGACTGCCCCTGGCTGGACAGCGACAGGTAGATCAGCCGCGGGTTGACCTCGATCAGCGTCGGGAAGTCGATGCCGAGCCGGCGCGTGACCCCGACGGTGAAGTTCTCGATCAGCGCGTCGGAGCGCGCGACGAGCCGCCGCATCTCCGCGCGCCCGGCGTCGGTCTTCAGATCGAGCGTGATGCCGAGCTTGCCCGCGTTGTTCGACTCGAACAGCGGCGACTCCTCCATGACCTCGGCGTCGCCCGCGCCGGGCACCGGCCACACGCGGAACGCGTCCGGCCGGTCCATCGTCTCGATCTTGATGACGGTGGCGCCGTAGTCGGCGAGCAGCCGGCCGGTGGCGGCTCCCGCCGTGATGGTGCCGAGGTCGAGGACGACGACACCGGCGAGCGGGGCCTGGCCGCGGTCGCCGACCTTGCCGTCGAGCGTGCCGTCCGCCGGACGCGGAACGGAAGGCGGCACGTCGGCATCGTCGCCGGTCAGGGGCGGTGGGGGGCCGAAGCGCCACGGGAGGCCGGTGACGGGTGCGAGCCGCGCGCCGCCGTCCTGGACGAACGACCTCGCCCGGTACTGCGGGTCGGTGGCGAGGTCGGCCAGGTCGGCGCCGTAGCCGAACGGCAGGCCGAGGCGCTGCGCGTCGAGGTAGATCTCCCGCTTGGTGCGCCGCGCGGCCCATCTCTCGACGGCCGGCCACCAGGAGTCCATGAGCTCGAAGCGCGCCTTGTCGCCGCGCAGCCGGGGATCTTCGAGCGCCGGGTCGCCGACGAGCGTGACGACGCTGTCCCACTGCTCCGGCTGGAAGATGAAACCGACCCAGCCGTCCGCGGCCTGGACGGTCCGCCAGCGTCCGATGCTGGTGCCCGTCCGCGTGGGGACCTGGCCGGTCTCGGTATAGACGATGTCGCTCTTCCAGTCGATGTACGCCGCGACGTCGCAGAGGGCGACGTCGACGATGTCGCCGTCCGGGCGCCGCAGCGCGAGCATCGCCCCGTAGAAGCCGACGAACGCGGCGGCGTGCGCCGTCTGCTCGCCGCCGAGCGTCAGCGGCGGGCGGTCCGGCTCGCCGACCATCGCGGCCAGCCCGCCGTACGCCTCGGCGAGCAGGCTGTCGCCGGGGACGTCGGAGCGCGGGTCGGTGACGCCGTAGGGCGTGATCGTCACGGCGACGAGGCGCGGATGCGCCGCGCGCAGGCGGGACGGTGACAGCCCGGCGTCCGCCGCCCGGCGCGGGCCGAAGTCGGTGATGACGACGTCGGCGGCGGCGAGCAGTTCCGCCAGCCGGTCATGGCCGTCGGGGGTGCACGGGTCGAGCCGGACGCTGCGCTTGTCGGCGTTCAGCGCGGCGAACGTGTAGCCGAGCCCGTCGGCGTCGACGGGCTCGCGCGTCCGCAGCGGATCGCCGCCGGGCGGTTCGCATTTGGTCACGGAGTGGCCGAACCCGGCGAACAGCCGCCCGCAGACCTGGGCGGCAACGCCGTCGGCGAGCTCGACCACCCTGAGGACCCTGCCGCGCCCCTCGCCCCCTATGGCCGGTTCGGGGGGGTGTGGGGGGCCGTCCCCCCACGGGCGGGCGGCGCCATCTCGCGGGTTCATCGCTCGCCGTTGCCCGTCCGGCCGACCGCAGCCCGGTGCGTCGCGAGGCCGTCGTCGAGGACGTCCGAGCGCGCCGCGATCTGGTTCCGCACGTCCTCGCCGTATTCGAGGGCCTTCGTCCAGTCCGAGATGTACATCGGGATCTCGTGGAGGGCGCGCTTCGCCTGGGTCAGCGTCACGCCGTTGTGCCGGGCGACGCGCTGCGCGAGTTCGAGCGCGGCGGACTGGAGCTCGGCGGCGGGGACGGCGAGGTTCACCAGCCCCCATTCCGCCGCCGTCTCCCCGGTGATCCGGTCGGCGGTCAGCACCATCCAGGCGGCGCGCTTGGCGCCGAGCCGCAGCTGCGTCGACGGACCGGCGAGCCCCGGGTACAGGCCGAAACCGACCTCGGGCATCCCGATCGGCGCGTCGTCGGCGGCGATGGCGAGGTCGCTGGAGTTGATGAGCGTGAGCCCGCCGCCGAGCGCGAACCCGTTGACGGCCGCGATGACGATCGCCGAGTGCTGCCGGATGCGCTCCTGCACGGCCAGCCAGCTCGTCCGGCGGCCCGCGCCCCGGCGGTCGGTGTCCATGGGCTCCTGGGCGGACTCCTTGAGGTCGACGCCCGCGCAGAAGGCCGGCCCGGCGCCGGTGAGGATGATGACGCGGACGTCCCCGTCGCAGCGGTCAAGCACCTCGATCAGCGCCGCCCGCGCGGCGCGGCTCATCGCGTTGCGCTTCTCCGGCCGGTTCAGCGTGATGCGCGCGACGCCGTCGGACAATTCCTCATACCGGATAAGGTCGTGGTCAGCGATCGGATCCATGGGAATACAACCTCACTTGGCGGCTTCGTCGGTGCTGAACTTAGGAATGACCCGGCCCTCGGGACTCGGCCGGAACACCGCGTGCACCGGCTGGTCGAGGCGCAACTCGGCCGTGTCGTCGGTCAATTCGCTGATCACGAGCGGGCCCTCGGTCAGCCGTACGTAAACAAGCCGGTAGGGAACCTCGTCGGCGAAGGCGGCGAAATACTTCTGGTGCATCGTGCACCAGGACCAGATGGTCCCGGTGCCGCTCACCGGCTCCCAGGAGGCGGAGCCTGAAAGGCACTTCGGGCAGACCGGGGCGTCCGGGAAGCGGTACTGGCCGCAGCCCGTGCACTGCTGCAACCGGAACTCACCCGCGGCGCAGCCGTCCCAGAACGGCTTGTTGCGCGGGGTGATGTCCGGCAAGAGTTTCGCGTAGGCCGCGACGTCCATCGGCTTACCCTTCTAGTCGGCCACAAAGATGTGCGAGGTCACAATGGGCGAAACGCACATGTACTGCACGGTCTTACAATTATCGACCTGCCGGTCTCCGGCCTCGCCGCGCAATTGCCGTACCGCTTCCACATGGAGCGCGAAGCCCTGCATGTAGCTTTCGCCCGTGTGCCCGCCCGACGTGTTCAGCGGACGTTTCCCGCCGAGCTCGATCCGGCCGTCCCTGACCCATTCCCAGGCGCCTCCGCGAGGGGCGTGGCCGAAGCCCTCCAGGGTGAACAGGATCGTCGGCAGGAAATTGTCGTACACCTGCATGCAGTCGATGTCGTCCGGGCCGATTCCCGCCTTCTCGTAGAGCTGCCCGGCAACGGCCGCGCTCGTCTCGTAGTAGAAGTCGGGGCTGATGTAACTGCGGCTCAGCTCGGCGCGGCCCGCCGTGGCCGCGACCCGTACGGGCTTCTTCCGCAGGTCGCGGGCACGGTCGGCGGACGTCACGATGAACGCGACGGCGCCGTCGTTGATGATGCAGTAGTCCAGCTTGCGCAGCGGCTCGGAGATGAACCGCGACGCCATGTACTCGTCGTGGTCGATCTCCTTCTGGAACACCGCGATCGGATTGCGGGCACCGTTGGCGCGGTTGTTGATGGCGAGCGGCGCCAGCGAGTCTTCCGGGGCGCCGTACAACGCGCGGTAACGCTGGTACATCATCGACACGTACGCGCCCGTGGACGTCATTCCGTACATCGCGTCGTAGGCACCGGCCGGGTCGGCGTCGCCGCCGCCGTATTTCACGCCCGCGGACCGGCCGTTCGTCCCGTAGACGCAGGCGACCGTTTCGGCGACGCCCGAGCTGACGAGAGCGTACGCCTCCTGCAAGGCGACACCGCTCATCCGGCCGGTGCCCTCAAGGTCGTGGACGAATCCCGGCCCGGTCAGCCCGACCGTCTCCCCGAACTGGCCGTACTTGATATTGATGCAGATGAGCCCGTCGATGTCCCGCTGGGTGGCGCCGCAGTCCTCCAGCGCGTCCCTGAACGCCTCCGCGGCGAGTTCGTAGACATCGTTCGGTTTGCTCTTGTCGGCGTACAGGCGCCGGAAATCCGACGACCCGACGCCGACGATTGCCACATCCTTCATGGCCATGGCGATATCACCCTCGCACTCGTCCCGATGTGGCTGCCGCCACGGTGTTGCGTTACGACTTCTTCGGATGTTCCTTCTCGAGGATCTCCACAGCTTGCAGGGCCGCCTTGGCGGCCGCTCGGACGTGACGGTGCGCCGCCTCGGACGCCCGCTCGGGCGAGCGGGCGGCGATGGCCTCGGCGATGTCGAGGTATTCCTGCCGGGACGCCTCGTGCCGGCCGGGAATGGTCACCGAAAGGCTCCGCAGCGCGTGGATACGCGTGTGCAGGGGCTCCAGCATGGACTTCAGGAGCGAGTTGCGGGCACCGGCGAGAAGCAGCTCGTCGAATTCGTATATGGCCTGCATGCGCTTGTCGCCCGAAGGCCGCGGCTGGACCTTCTCCACGAGCGCGGCGACCTCCTCGTCGGTCGCGCGCAGCACGAACAGCTCCGCCACCGCGGGCTCCAGCGCGTCCCGCACCTCGTAGATCTCCCGGACCTCGTCGCGGCCGAGCCTGGCGACACGGACGCCGCGGCTCGGCGACGGCTCCACGAGCCCCAGGGTCTGCAGGTGCCGCATCGCCTCCCGCACTGACGTCCGGCTCACGCCGGTCAGTTCGACGAGCTCGCGCTCGGTGAGTTGACGACCGGGAGGGAGCAGGCCCGCGGCGATCGCATCGCGGATACGCCGGACCACCATCTCCGGAACGGATTCGGAAGGCCGGTCGATCGTCAGGTCGAGCTTCGGGTCGGTCACGGTAGTCCTTACTTTTGTCTGACGTAGTACAGATTACGTCTGCCGGTATATGACGGTCAACGTGGGTCAGGTCACGGGGAAAGGCCCACTCACGATGTCGCCGTTCACGGCGCCGCCGCGACTCGCGTCGGCGCCAGATCATTCAACGGCGAACCCGCCAGCGTAGGACCGCTCGTCTGCAAATGGCACGCGACCTCACCGCCGCCGTCGACGGCGGTGTGCGCGGGCATCCGCTGCTTGCAGACGTCCATGACGAACCTGCACCTCGTCTGGAAGGGGCATCCCACCGGCGGGTTCGCCGGGTCAGGAAGGTCCCCCTCAAGGACGATCCGCTCCGATCCCCGGCGCGGGTCCGGGATCGCGGACAGCAGCGCCTGCGTGTACGGATGCGCGGGAGCGCTGTACACCCGCTCCGCCGGGCCCGTCTCGACGATCCGGCCGAGGTACATCACCCCGACCCGGTGCGAGATGTGCCGGACGATCGCCAGGTCGTGCGCGATGAAGAGATACGTCAGCTTGAACTCCGACCGCAGCCGCTCCAGCAGGTTGATCACCTGGTTCTGGGTGGAGACGTCCAGCGCGGACACGGCCTCGTCGCAGACGACGAAGCGCGGGTTCAGCGCGATCGCCCGCGCGATGGCCAGCCGCTGCCGCTGCCCGCCGGAGAACTCGTACGGATACCGGTCGGCGTAGCTCGCCCGGAGCCCGACCATCTCGATCAGCTCGTGCACCTTGGTGCGCGCCGCCTTCGCCGAGAGCTTCTCGTGGACGAGGAGCGGCTCGGCGATGCTCGCCGCCACCGTGGACGACGGGTCGAGCGACGAGTACGGGTCCTGGAACACCATCTGCATGCTGCGCCGCGCCTTGCGCAGCGCGGAGCCGCGCAGGGCCGTGACGTCGTGCCCGGCCACCCGGATGGACCCGCTCACCGTCGGCACCAGCTTCAGCAGCGCGCGCCCGGTCGTCGACTTGCCCGACCCCGACTCGCCGACCAGTCCGAACGTCTCGCCCTCGGCGATGTGGAAGGAGACGTCGTTGACCGCCCGGACCTGCCGGGCCGCCGCCATCGTCCGCCTCTTCCGGAACACCACGCTGACGTCGCGCACGTCGACGAGCGGCCCGCCATCCGGCGCGGGCCCGCCCGCCTTCGACTCCGGGACGGTCTCCGCATCGGTCTTCTTGATGCTCATGGGGATCCCACCAAACGCAACTGCTCGGTTCGGCAGCAGCGGGCGCTGCGGCCGGCCTCGACGATCCGGAGCGCGGGCGGTGCGGCCACGCACTCGTCGCTCGTGTGCCCGCATCGGGGGCTGAACCGGCAGCCCTCCGGCATCCGCCACGGTTCGGGGGTGCGGCCGGGGATCGTCGGCAGCTCCTTCCCGCGGACCCCGAGATGGGGCATCGCGCTCAGCAGCCCCGCCGTGTACGGATGCTTCGGCGCGTTGTAGAGGTCGAGCGCGGCCGCGGTCTCCACGACCTCGCCCGCGTACATCACGACGACCCGGTCGGCCAGCTCGACGACCAGCCCGAGGTCGTGGGTGATGAACAGGATGCCGCAGCCCGTCTCGTCGCGGAGCCGGGACAGCAGCGCGACGATCTGCGCCTGGACGGTCACGTCGAGCGCGGTGGCGGGCTCGTCCGCGATGAGCAGCTTCGGCTCGCAGGCCAGCGCCATCGCGATCATGGCCCGCTGCCGCATCCCGCCCGAGAACTCGTGCGGGTAGTCCTTGACGCGGCTGCCCGCGTCCGGGATCCCGACGAGATCGAGCATCTCGGCGGCCCGGGCGAACGCGGCGCGCCGCGAGCCGCCCTTGTGCCGCCGGTACACCTCGGCGATCTGGTCGCCGATGGTGAACGCCGGGTTCAGGCTCGTCATCGGCTCCTGGAAGATCATCGAGATCTCGTTGCCGCGGATGTCGCGCAGCTCCTTCGCCGGCATGTCGATCAGGTTCCGGCCCTGGTACAGCACCCGTCCGGACGGGGTGCGCGCGTACGCGTCCGGCAGCAGCCGCAGCACCGAGAGGCTCGTGACGCTCTTGCCCGAACCCGACTCGCCGACCAGGCCCACGATCTCACCGGGCCCGACGTCGAAGGACACGCCCGAGACGACGTTCGTCCACCCGCGATCGGTCAGGAAGTCGACATGGAGATCGTCGATCTGCAACAGCGTGCCGCTGTCCCCTTTCCCCTTCATCACGCCCTGCCTTTCTGGGGGACGACCCCCAGACCCCCGCGGTGGAAGGCCTGAAGATCCTCGCTTCGCTCCGGTCATCAGGCCTTCCTCGTTTCGCGGCCGAAAGCATCCCGGAGCCCGTCGCCGACCAGGTTGAAGCACAGCGTCGCGATCGCGATCGCGATCCCCGGGTAGACGGCGAGCCACGGCTGGCTGCGCATCTCCTGGAACGCCTGCCCGAGCATGCTGCCCCAGCTCGCCGTCGGCGGCAGGGCACCGAGGCCCAGCAGGCTGATCGTCACCTCGGCCAGCAGCGCGGACGCGAGCAGGAACGACAGCTGGACGAGCGCCGCCGGCAGGATGTTCGGCAGCACCCGTCTCCGCAGGATCATCAGGTGCGGAGTCCCGATGCTCGTCGACGCCTCGATGTAGACCTCGCGCCGGACCTCCAGCGTGCTGCCCCGGACCACGCGGTACATCCGGGGCGCGTACACGATGCCGAGCGACACCATCGCGGTGGTGAGCCCCGGCCCGACCGCCGCGATGATCGCGATGGTCAGCACGATCGCGGGGAACGACATCAGCACGTCCGCCGCCCGGTCCAGCAGCCAGTCGACGATCCCGCCGAAGTAGCCGCCGATCAGCCCGAGCGGCAGGCCGATGACCGTCGCGATCAGGACGGCGAGGCCCGCAGCCGCGAGCGACACCCGTCCGCCGTACATGAGGCGGCTGAGGGTGTCGCGTCCGAGCGTGTCGGTGCCGAGCCAGTGCACCCCGCTCGGGCCGGACAGCCGGTCGCTGATGTCGACCTGCGCCGGGCCGTACGGCGCGATGAGCGGGGCCGCCGCGGTCACGATGATGATCAGTAGCAGCAGCGCGCCGCCGATGACGGCCGACTTGTTGGCCCGGAACCGGCGCAGGGTGGCGCGTCCCCGCGAGACGTGCTCGACGACGTCGCCGCCGGTCTCGGCCGGTTCGGCGACCGGCTTGCGGAGGTCCACGCTGTCACTTTGGGTCATGACGCCCTGACCTTCGGATTGAAGTAGCCGTACGACATGTCGACCGCGAGGTTGACGAGCATGATCAGCACGGCTGTGATCAGCAGGATGCCCTGCACCATCGGGAAGTCCCTGGAGAACACCGAGAAGTAGGCGAGCTTCCCGACGCCGGGCAGCGCGAACAGCTGCTCGATGACGACCGTCGCCCCGATCAGCCGGTTCGCCTCGACACCGAACGCGGTGACGACCGGCACGGCGGCGTTCTTCATCACGTGCTTGACGGCCACCCGCCTCGGGTGGAGCCCCTTCGCCTTAGCCGTGCGGATGTAGTCCTCCTGCATCACCGACGTCACCGCCGCGCGGGTCTGCCGGGCGACGACCGCCGTCGGGACCGTCGCTAGCGAGAACGCCGGGAGGATGAGGTGCTTGAGCCAGTCCACCGGGTCGTCGGCGAAGGGCACGTAGCCGACGGCGGGAAGCGTCCGCATCTGGATGGCGAAGATGAGCACGAGCATCATGCCGACCCAGAAGTAGGGCAGGGCCATGAACGCGCTCGCGGTGACGGTCGAGATCCGGTCCAGCCAGCTGCCCGGGCGCAGCCCGGCGGCGAGACCGAGCGCCAGCCCCAGCACCGCCGCGATGAGCAGGGTGAGGACGACCAGCGAAAGGGTGACAGGGAATCCGGCCACGACCGCGGACCAGACGCTCTGGTTGTCGACGAACGAGTTCCCCAGGTCACCTTGCAGGACGTCCGTCAGCCAGTTCCAGTACTGGATGAGGAACGGTTCGTCGAGGCCGAGTTCCGCGCGGATCTGCGCGATCCGCTCGGGCGTCGGATTGCTCCCGGCCAGCGCCACCTCGGGGCCGCCCGGCACCAACGCGATGAGGCTGTAGATCAGGAAGCTGACGATGACCAGCAGCGGGATCATCGCCAGGAGTCGCACGCACAGCAACCGCAGCACGCCGAGCCCTCCGTTCTGGTGGTTGAGCGGGTCCCAGCCGGCCCCGTGCTCCGGCTGGAACCCGCTCCGCTATCGGCGGGTCACTTCTTGACGGCGATCCCGCGGAACTGCCGGGATCCGTCGACGTAGATCTCCAGACCCATGACCTTCTTGTTCATCGCCATCGGCGTGTTGAGGTGGCACAGCGTGATCGGCTGCGCCGCGTCGTCGTGCGCCGCCCGGAACAGCTGCTTGTAGATGCTCTTGGCGGCCTCCCGGTCCGGCGCGGCCTTGGCCTTGGTCGCCAGATCGGTGATCGTCGGGTTCGAGTAGGCACCGGGGTTGCTGAACCCGTCGGGCAGGTAGTACGAGGCGATCTGGATGCTCGGGTCGGCGTCGGCCTTCTGCTGCACCATGATCGCGTCGACGTTCTTGTTCACCGAGAAGCCCTCCATCAGCTTGGGCAGCTCGACCGGCCGGATCGTCATCTTGACGCCGACCTCCTGGAGGTTCGCCTGGATGAGCTCGGCGACCCGCTGGTAGGCGTCGAGGTTGTCGGTCTCAAGGGTGAACGAGAGGTTCTTCACGCCCGCCTTGGCGAGCAGTTCCTTCGCCTTGGCCGGGTCGTACTTGTACGCGTCCGGCGTGAGCGACGGGTCGGAGGCGTAGTAGTTGTTCGGGAACATCTGCACGCCGGGCTGGCAGAACCCGCCCTGCAGTTCGTTGACCGCCTCCCGGTTGATCGCGTAGTTCAGCGCCTGGCGGACCTCCTTCTTGTTGAAGGGGGCCTTGGCGGTGTTCACCGCGATGGTGAAGCTCGCGAGGCTGGGCTTCTGGCAGACGACCAGGTCGGCGTCCTTGGCCGGCTGGTACATGCTGGAACGCAGGAACGTGACGTCCGCCGTTCCGGTGATGGTGGCGTTCAGCCGCGCGTTGTCGTTGCTGGAGATCAGGAAGACCATCTTGGCGACGTTGACGGCCTTGGGGTCCCAGTAGCCGGGGACCGGCGTGTACTCGACCTTCGTGTTGGGCTCGTACGCCGTCACCTTGAACGCGCCCGAACCACCGGTGGGCTTGCTCGCCTGGCCCGGGTCGTCGAAGACCTTCGGGCTCATCATCATGCCCGCCGAGCTGGCGAGGATCCCGACGAGCGGTGCGGCGCCGCTCTTCGTCTTCACCTTCACCGTGGACTCGTTGACGACGTCGACCCCCGTGACGTCGCTCAGAGCCTGCTTGTTGAAGGTCTTCGGTCCCCGGTGCCGGTCGATGTTCGCCTTGACGGACGCGGCGTCGAACGGCGTCCCGTCGTGGTACTTCCAGTTGTCGATGAGGTTCAGCGTCAGGCTCTTGCCGTCGTCGCCGATCTCCCACTTCTTCGCCAGCATCGGCACCGGCTCGCCGTTGGCGTCGATACGGATCAGGGTGTCGTAGACCGGGAACAGGTACATCCAGCTGTTGCTCGTGGTGACCTTGTCCGGGTCGAAGCTGGTGTTGGCGACGCTGTACATCCAGGTGAACGTCGCGCTCTTGTCGATCGCGGCCTGGTCGACCGGCGGGCAGGCGACATTCTGTTTCGGTTTCGACGCCTTGCCGCCGCTGTCGGCCGGATCGTCGGTGTCGGCGCTACACGCGCTCACGACCATCAGGAACGTTGCGGCAGCCGCAACGAAGAGCTGTTTCCGCATCTGGGGGTCCTCCGAACCAGAATGTGGTGTTGTGACGGGGGTGGTCCTTGCCCTCCGGGTGGGGCAGTGTCGGACGTCCGGAAGAGGCGGACCCGATCGCCCGCAGGGTTCCTGCGTTCGGAGGAGACGGGCCCGGATCGTGTCGCAGGGTTCCTGCGCGGGGGCTGCCTGGGGGTATGAGAACTAGCAGTTCGTACTTTGTCTGATGAATGAGAACATACGTATGCTTGCCAGTCAAGATCCGTTTTCCCCCTGCTGCTAGAGGGCCCGGCAGCCGCTTTCGGCCAGGCCGATCGCGCCGGCGGAGCCCGCGATCTCGGGTGCGGTAGCCTTGCTCGTCCCGGTCTGGCCGGTGATGGGGGATCGCCACGGTGGACGTCAATTCGAGCGCGGATCGCGCGCCGGCATCGGCCTTCGTCATCGGCACCCTGTTCTCGGGATCCACCCTCATCGGGCGCGACATGACCACCCGGATCGCGGGCGCCCACTACGTCGGCGAGCTGAACAACTTCACGCAGTTCCCCGGCCTGAGCCACGGGACCGCCGGGCTGAACTGCGGGCCCTGCTCCGTGCTCGGCGAGGAATGCCCGCACTTCACCGACACGCTCCGCGAACAGGTCACCTACCACGACATCCTCGGCATGCACCGGCGGCTCGCGCGGTCGCTGGGGTCCTCGATGATCATCGACGGGAGCAAGTACGTCACCTGGCTCCGGCTCGCCGTCGCGCAGCAGCTCGCCGACCCGGCAGCCGGCCGTGGCCCGCTGAACGTGATCATCACGGCGCGGAACCCGATCGCGTACTCGATCAGCCACCGGAACCGGACGGGCGAGACGCTGTGGCGGGGGGCGAGCATCTGGCGCGACACCTATGTCGACGCGCTCCGCACCGCCAACACCTACGCCCTGCCGCACCTGGTGATCCGCTACGAGGACTACATGGCCGACACCGAACGTTTGCTGGAGCGGCTGAGCGGGTTCCTGCACCTGCCGCTGGCCGCCGAGCCGGACCGCACCGTCCTGCACGACACCGGCGGCAACTGGAGCTCCTTCGTCCCGTACCTGGGCAAGGAGCAGGTCGAAAGGCACATCGAGCGGATCGGCGGGGCCGGACGCGACGAGGCGGAGAAGTTCGTCAGCCCCGCGCGGACGTACTGGAACGACGAGAAGCCCAAGGCCGACACCCGCTGGCATCGCAGCCTCGACGCCGATGAGGCCAACGCCGTCCTGGGCGTTCCCGGCCTGGCCGACGTGGCGGGCCTCGTCGGCTACAACGTCGCCGAGATCGTCCAGGCGGCGGTGCGGCGCACGTCCGGGAACGGCTCCGAGCCCGGTTTCTAGGGCCTGGGTCCGCTTTCTGTCTGGGGCCTGGGCCGTGGCCCGGGATGGCGTTAGATTGTGGGCGGTCCCGGCGGCGTCCGTGCGGTAGGAGTGGTGATCTTCGTGCCCGACGAACCAGACGGCTCGGTCGTTCCCGAGCTCCAGCCTTCGCCCCAGATCGACACGACCGTGCCGCACTCGGCCCGCGTCTGGAACTACTGGCTGGGCGGGCAGGACAACTATCCCGTCGACCGCGAGGCCGGCGACCAGTTCCGCGAGGTCTACCCCGGGATCGTCGACGTCGCGCGCGTCGCCCGGTACTTTCTCGCGCGGGCCGTGCGGTATCTCGCCGCGGAGGCCGGGGTCCGGCAGTTCCTGGACGTCGGCACCGGCCTGCCCACGGTCGACAACACGCACGAGGTCGCGCAGCGGGTGGCCCCCGAAAGCCGGATCGTGTACGTGGACAACGACCCGCTCGTCCTGTCGCACGCGCGGGCCCTGCTGACCAGCACGCCCGAGGGCATGACCGACTACATCGACGCCGATCTGCGCGATCCCGGCAAGATCCTCGACGCCGCCGCGGAGAAACTCGACTTCGACCGCCCGGTCGCGCTCATGCTGATGGGGATCCTCGGGCACGTCCCCGACGAGGGGCGGCCGAAGGAGATCATCGACCGGCTGCTGGGCGGCCTGGCCCCCGGGAGCTACCTGGTGCTGTACGACAGCACCAGCGCGAGCGAGGCGAACGCGAAGGCCCTTGAGGGCTACAACGACAGCGGCGCGGTCCCGTACCGGCTCCGTTCCCCGGAACAGGTAGCGCATTTCTTCGACGGTCTGGAATTGCTGGAGCCCGGAGTTGTGCCACTACAGTGGTGGCGGCCCGAAGTCGCTCACCTCGAGACCACTTTTGAAGTGAATTCGTTCGGCGGTATCGGGCGCAAGTGAGTCGCTATGCTGGCGGCCATTGCGTGAGGAGCGACCATGGTCATTGCCGACGCGGCGGGCGGCCCGCCGAGCGGCCGGGTCCGTGATGACGCGCATCCCGGGCCGGCCGTGCCCCGGATGGTGCTGGGCGCCCGGCTGCGGCGGCTGCGGGAGGAATGCCTCGTCACCCGCGAGGAGGCCGGCGACGCCATTCGCGCGTCCCATTCGAAGATCAGCCGCCTGGAGCTCGGACGGAGCGGTTTCAAACAGCGCGACGTCGCCGATCTTCTCACCCTCTACGGCGTCTCCGACGAGGCCGAACGCGTCACCCTGCTGGCCCTGGCCAAGCAGGCCAACACCCCCGGCTGGTGGCAGCCCTATTGCGAGCTGATCCCCGACTGGGCGCAGGGGTATCTGGGGCTGGAACAGGCCGCGAACGTCATCCGCTCCTATGAGGTCCAGTTCGTCCAGGGGCTGTTGCAGACCGAGGACTACGCCCGCGCCGTCATCCGGCTCGGGCACACACCCGTCCCCGAAGACCTCGACCGCCGTGTCGAGCTGCGCATGCGGCGCCAGCGGATCCTCGCCCGTCCGGAGCCCTGCAAGCTGTGGGCCATCGTCGACGAGGCGGCGCTGCGCCGTCCGATCGGCGGCACCGAGGTCATGCGGGCCCAGATCCAGCACCTCATCGACGCCTCCGAACGGCCCAACGTCACCATCCAGGTGCTGCCGTTCCGCGCCGGCGGCCACCCCGCGGCGGGCGGGCCCTTCACCGTCGTGCGGCTGCCCGAGCGTGACCTTCTCGACGTGGTGTATCTCGAACAGCTCACCAATGCGCAGTACCTCAACAAGCAGGCCGAGGTCGACTACTACCGGCACATCATGAACCAGCTCGGCACCACGGCCATGGAATCGTCCGCGAGCCTGGGCCTGCTCCACAGGATCTTCAAGGAGACCTGACACACGGCGGCGGGCCCGGTCGCCCGGCTGTCGGGGCGACCGGGCCCGTGGCCTGGTCCGGCGGTCTCTCGTGGTCAGCCGACCGGTTCGAGGGCCACCTCGGCGGTACGCCGCTCGCCGGCCGCCGACGGCTGGTCGCCGGTGGCGGGCGCGGTGTCGGACGCCTCCTGCTCGCCGGTGGGCGCGGCGTGCTTCGGCAGCAGGAACGCGATCCCGACCATCAGCAGGGCCAGCGCCGCGGTGACGAGGAACGCCAGCCGCATCCCGTCGAGCTGGGCGAGGGCCTCGGCGGCGCCGCCGGCGATCCGGCTCTCGGCCCGTCCGGCCATCACGGTCACCACCAGCGCCGTGCCGAGCGCCGCCGCGACCTGCTGGAGCGTGGCCAGCATCGAGCTGCCGTGCGAGTACAGGTGGGCGGGCAGGGCGCCGAGGCCGAGGGTGAACACCGGCGTGAACGTCACGGCCAGCGAGACCATGAGCAGCGCGTGCAGGCCGAGGATCTGCGCGTACGGCATCCCCGCCGAGATCTGGGTGAGGCCCGCCAGCGCGAGCACGATGCCGGCCGAGCCGGGGATGATCAGCTTGCGGCCGCCGAAGCGGTCGAAGAGGCGTCCGACGCCCGGGCCGATCAGGCCCATCGCCAGCCCGCCGGGCATCACCAGCAGGCCGGTCTCCAGCGGGGTGAGGCCGCGCAGGTTCTGCAGGTAGATCGGCAGCAGGATCATCGAGCCCATCATCGCCATGAAGCCGAGGGACATCAGGCCCAGCGAGAGCGCGTAGGTGGGGTGGCGGAGGATGCGCAGGTCCAGCAGGGGCATGTCACGGCGCTGGAGGCGGAGCTGGCGGACGGCGAAGACCCCGATCGTGACCAGCCCGAACACGACGATCGACGCGGGGAGCAGCTTGCCGCCCGCACCGAACCGGCTCAGCCCGTACACCAGGGAGCCGAACCCGAGGGCCGCGGCGCCGACACTGAACCAGTCGATGGTGCTGAGCTGCGGCTCACCGACGTTCTCCAGCCGTCCGAGGCCGCGCCAGGTGATCACGGCCGCGATCGGCAGCACCGCCGCGAACAGCAGCCGCCACGAGCCGAGCTGCAGGATCACCCCGGACACCGCCGGGCCCATCGCCGGCGCGACCGAGATCGCCATCGTCACGTTGCCCATCACGCGGCCGCGGTCCCGCTCCGGGACGACGGTCATCAGCGTCGTCATCAGCAGCGGCATCATCACCGCCGTGCCGGTCGCCTGGACGATCCGCGCGAGCAGCAGCACCTCGAAGACCGGCGCGACGGCGGCGAGCGCGGTCCCGGCGAGGAACACGGTCATCGCGGTGGCGTAGGCGCGCCGGGTGGTGACGCGCTGCAGGAACCAGCCGGTCACCGGGATCACCGCCGCCATCGTCAGCATGAACGCCGTCGACAGCCACTGCGCCGCCTGCTCGGTGATGTTCATGTCCGTCATCAGCCGCGGGATCGCGTTGATCATGATCGTCTCATTGAGGATCACCACGAACGTCGCCAGCACCAGCAAGCGGATCACGGCGGGGGTCCCGCGGCGCTCGGGGGTCTCGGTCTTACGGAGCGGGGGTTCCTGTGTAGTCGTCATGCCGGGGTAGACCGGGCCCGCCACGAGAACTCATCGATCTCCCGCAACTTTTTCTGAGCGACCTCCCCGGGCGCCCCGGTCGGCCGGTCACCGTCGGCGGCGCGGCACCCGGCACTCCCAGCGCCCCGGCCCGGCGGCCGCGAATCTGGAATGGGGCGTTTTATGTCAATTAAAATCACCGCCGGACGTCTCGAAGAACATGGCGCGATATTGCCATTCACTTGAACATTTCGACATCGCTCCGCCGATGCACGTCGTTAAACTGCCGTGGTAGATCAAGTTGCGGGAACCGGTAATGCGTTCGACATTTCAGGTCACCGGCCCGCAGCGAAAAACGGGGGTAACGATGTCTTTTCGCATGTCCGTGATCGGTCTGGTGGCGGCCGGCCTGGTCCTGCTCGGCAATGGCGCGAACGCCGGGCCCCTCCCCGGCGCGCCCCCCGGGCCGGAGCAGCCGGGTGGGAGGACCGCCGACCGGTCCGTGACGGTGGTGAACGTCTATGGCGACGACAACGTCATCGTCACCGACCGGTCGGTGATGGCGGCGGGCGAAGGCACGAAGCTCAACGCCAACTCCGGTGACGTCTCCTCAAGCGGGACGCTGGGGATCGACGACGAGAACTCGACGCTGACGTCCGGCACCTCGACGGAGGCGCCCCGGCCGCGGCCCGTCGCCAAGCCCCGGTACGCGCCCTCGGGCCCGATGGACTCCCGCCTCCATGAACCGGCCCCGGTCACGAAATCGGCCCCTGCCACGGAACCGGGCCCGGCCACGCGATTCCCGAGTCCGGTTTCTGGGGCCGGCCAAGGCATGGCCATCTCGGGTTATGAAGACCACTCGGTGAATGTCTCCGGCGAGGACCAGATCGCCGTGTACGACGATTCCAACCTCTTCCTCAATAGAAACGGGAAGCTCAACGCCAACACCGGGGACACCGATTCGAGCGGCCTGAACGCCGTCGACGTGTCCGACTCGACGGTCAGATCGGGGAACCACACCGAAGATGGCGAGAACGGCGACGACGACGAAGGCGGCCAGGAGGACGGCACCCCCTCAGAGGTTGTGCCGACCGGCCAGACAGCGACACCGGCCGAGCCCGTGACGGCACTGGCCGGGCAGACGAGGGCGCCGGGCGACGCGGAGGCCGGCTCGAAGGCGGGCTCGAAGGCGGGCTCGAAGGGGCAGAGCAGCGGCACCGTCACCGATGAGGGCCAGTCCAGCGCCACCGGCGAGAGCGCGGCCACGATCGGGGCGGACGGGTACGACGACCTCGGCACCGAACTTCACGGCAAGCGGAACGTCGCGGTCTACGACGACTCCAACGTCGTTATCGGCGGTACGGGCGACACGAACGCCCAGATAGGCGACAGCGACACCAGCGGCGCCGTCGTCATGGGAGTCCACGGCTCGGACGTCGGGTCCGGGAACTCCACCTGACCCGCCCGTCCGCCGGGTGGGTGTTCAGGCGGTGGCGGGAGCGGGCTCACCGGCCTCTGCCCCCTGGGCCGTCTCGGCCACCTCGGCCGCCGCGAAGCGTTGTGCGAGCCACGAGCACACCAGCAACTGGAGCTGGTGATAGAGCATCAGGGGAAGGATCATGGTACTGACGCTGGCACCCGCGAAGAGCACGGTCGCCATGGGCAGTCCGCTCGCCAGGCTTTTCTGTGAACCGCAGAACAGCATCGTGACCCGGTCGGCGCGGGAGAAGCCGAAGATCCGTGCGAGGAGCGCCGCGAGCGTGAGCGTGACGGCGAGCAGCGCCATGATGACCAGTGCCAGGACGGCGAGTTCCGCGGGCGCGAGTCCGTCCCAGATGTCGTCGACGACGCCCTGGCTGAACGCGGTGTAGACCATGAGCAGGATGACGGCGCGGTCGTAGCGGGACAGGGCCCGGCGCCGGGCCCGGACGAAATCGCCGATCCTGCGCTGCGCGACCTGCCCGAGCAGGAAGGGCAGCAGGATCCGGAGCGCGATGTCCCGGACGGAGCCGAGCGAGATCCCACCGCTCTCCGCCGAGATCAGTGCCGTCGCCAGCAGCGGGGTGAGCACGACACCGAGCACGTTGGACAGCGAGGCGCTGCAGATCGCGCCGGCCTCGTTTCCGCGGGCGATCGAGGTGAGCGTGATCGACGTCTGCACGGTGGACGGCAGGACGCACAGGAACACGACGCCGTGGTAGAGATGCTCGGTGAGGAGCCCGGGGGCCAGCGGGGAGCACCCGATCGCCAGCAGCGGGAAGATCAGGAAGGTGACGGACAGGATCACCGTGTGCAGCCGCCAGTGCCCGAGCCCGCGCAGCGTCTCCGCGGTGCGCAGCCGGGCGCCGTACAGGAAGAACAGCAGCGTGACCGCGACCGCTCCCGCATGGTCGAGGACGGCGGCGAACCCGCCGTCGGCGGGGAGCATCGCGGCGATTCCCACCGAGCAGAGAATCGCCGCGATGTAAGGGTCGATGTGCAGCCGCGTCAGGGTTGTGGAGATGATGCGCATCGCCGTTCTCTGCTCCTTTTCGACGGGCTGCGTGCTGTTCTCCGAATAATGGTCAGGCGAGAGAGTCGGTCAGTGCCCGGCCCTCCTTGGGGTGGTTGCGGCTGATGTTGAGTTCGAGCAGTTCGAGCGATTCCTTGACCCCGATGCTCTCGGCGGTCGGCTCGGGCAGCCGGCCGTCGTCGCGCTTGAGCCCGAGCACCGCCTCCTCCATGGCGGTCTGCGCGGCGAACAGGCACGGGGTGCTGTAGATCGCGACCTTCACGCCGAGCTCGGCCAGCTCGGGCAGGGAGACGCGCGGCGACTTGCCGCCCGCTATCTGGTTGAACAGCAGCGGCTTGTCCCCGATCACCTCCCGGACCTGGCGGATCCGCTCGATGCTCCGGACGCCGTCGACGAGGATGACGTCCGCGTCCGTCGCGGCCAGCGCCTTCGCGCGCATCAGGATCTCCTCCTCGTCGCTCGCGTCGGTACGTGCGACCACGACCAGGTCACGCCGGGTCTGCAGGACCATCTCGAGTTTGGTCAGGTACTCGTCCAAGGGCAGGATCCGCTTGCCGTCGACGTGCCCGCAGCGCCGTGGCCGCTGCTGGTCCTCCAGGATCACGCCGGACGCGCCGATCATTTCCAGTTGCTCGACCACGTGGCAGGCGACCTCGGGGTCCACATAGCCGTCGTCGATGTCCACCAGCAGGTGCCGTCCTGGGAAGGCGAGCCGCAGCCGCTGCACGAACGCCACCATGTCGGGCCAGGCGATGAAGCCGATGTCGGGCAGGCCGTAGTAGGACGCTGCGAATCCGAAACCCGATACGAACAGACCGTTGAAGTGCTTCGCGGCGACTGAGGCGGAGAACATGTCGAACACCCCGATCAACGGGGTGGTACCGGCCGACATGATCTCTCGTCGTAGCTCGTCTCCGTAGTTCACCGATTACTCCTCTCTTTTCGTGTATGAGTGACTTGTCCAACTCGGGCGAAAAGCAACGCTGTGACGCCGACACGTCCGTCACTATTCCGTGTCACGAATAGTTATCCAGTTGGCGCCTCAGCGGGGGGCAAAGGAAGATGCCGATGACGGCAAAAAATGGGAGCGGCTTCCGAAATTCTGGATCAAACACGGGCTCGCCCCCGCGGGCTTTTCGCGGCCGCGGAGGACGGTCAGGACGGGCGGCCGGTCAGGTCCGTCCAGGCGGCGGTCAGGCGGGCGGCGACCTCGGTCAGGACGTCGGCGGGGAACGTGTACGGCAGCCGCAGGAAGCCGTCGTGGGCGCCGGTCGGGTCCATGGTGGCGCCCGGGACGACCTCGACGCCGTGCCGCAGCGCCACCTGGGCGAAGGCGCGCGCGTCGCGTCCGGGCAGCTCGATCCAGAGGGCCGACCCGCCCGCCGGCCGCTGGAAACGCCACTCCGGCAGCCGCTCGGCCAGGAGGGCGGTGAGGTGGTCGAGGCGGTCGCGCAGGACGGCGCCGCGGGCGGCGGCGATCTCCGGGAGGCGGGGTAGCAGCCGGGCGGCGAGCGCCTGGTCGAGGACGGGGCTGCGAGATCGGCCAGCGCCTTGTGGCGGGCGAGCCGCTCGATCGTCTCCGCCGGTGCGCGGACCCAGCCGGTCCGCAGCCCGCCCCACACCGACTTGGCGAGCGAGTCCGCGGACAGGACCTCGGCGCCCCGCGGCGCGAACGCGGCGATCGGCGGCGGACGGGACGCGCCGCCGATGTCGTACGCGTTGTCCTCCAGGATCGGCACGCGATGCTCGGCGGCGATCTCCGCGACGCGCCGACGACGTCCCTCCGACATGAGCGTGCCGGTCGGGTTGTGGACCGTCGGCATGACGTACAGCAGGTCGGGACGGTGCTCGGCGAACGCGCGGGCCAGCTCGTCCACGCGGATGCCGTCGTCGTCGAGCGGCACCCCGACGAGCCGCGCGCCCGCCGCCCGGAACACGTCGAAACAGCCGGGCCAGCCCGGGGACTCCACGACGACGATCGACCGCCGCCGCAGGTACATCTGCGCGGCCAGCGCCAACGCCTGGGTGACCCCGGTCGTGACCAGCACGTTCTCGGGGTCGGTGCGCAGTCCGGCGGCGGTGAGGCGCGCGGCGACGCCCTGCCGGAGCGCGGGCAGCCCGTTGGGGTGGTAGCCGGTGTCGCGCATCAGGGCGGGGAGGTCCTCGGCCAGGAGCGCCGCCAGTTCGGTGCCCAGCTCGGGCACCGCGCCCTCCATCGCGTGGCGCAGCGAGATCACGTCGCCCGGCCCGTCGATCAGCCGCTGGATGATCGACGCGGCCCGTCCGCCGGGGACGCGTCCGTCGGCTCCCGGACGGGACGAGCCCGGCTGCCGGACCACCCGGGTGCCGCTGCCGCGCCGGCTGTCGACGATCCCGAGCCCGCGCAGCTCGTCGTAGGCGGTCACCACGGTCGCCCTGCTGACGACCAGCGCCTTCGCCAGGACGCGTTCGGACGGCAGCCGCTCACCGGGGTCGAGCGACCCGTCGCGCACGGCCCGCTGGAGCGCGCCGGCGAGCTTGCGGTAGAGCGGGCCCGGCCCGCTCATCCAGTCGCCCAGGATCTCCGCGAGCTCGGACGGCTCGCGCGGCTCGCGCGGCTCGCGTTCGGACGGCTCGCGAAAGCGGTCCACCTGCGGCCCGATTGGCCCGGGTTCGCCCGCGTTCATGGCGCCAGGCTAGCCGTATCGCCGCAGCGGGCGGCCGAATCACAGGAGCGGAGCAGCCATGAACACCATTCTCGCCTTCGTCGCGGCGTCCATCGCACTGATCGTCATCCCCGGCCCGAACGGGATCTACATCATGACCCGCAGCGCGGCGCAGGGGTATCGGGCCGGTCTCGTCTCCGCGCTCGGCGTCGAGACGGGCACGCTGGCGCACATCGCGTTCGCGGTGCTCGGCGTCTCCGCGCTGATCGCGGCCTCGCCCGTCGCGTTCAACGTGCTGAAGTTCGCGGGCGTCGGCTACCTGCTCTACCTGGCCGCGCGCACCGTGCTGCGGCGGTCCGAGCTGGACCTCGGCGGCGGAGCGGCCCCGCTCCCGCTGCGCCGGGTGTTCCGGGACGGCGTCGTGGTCAACGTCCTCAACCCGAAGGTCGCGCTGTTCTTCCTGGCGTTCCTGCCGCAGTTCGTCACCGCCGACGCCGGGACGGCCGGCGCGCGGGCGGAGATGATCGTGCTCGGCGCGGTGTTCTTCGTGCTGGCGCTCGTCCTGGACGCGGGTTACGCCGTCGCGGGCGGCGCCGCCCGCCGCTGGCTCGGACGCCGCTCCGGTTCGTCGCACCGCTACGGCTACGCCATCGGCGGCATCTACCTGGCCCTCGCCGCCTATGCCGTCGCCGTCTGACCGCTCAGCCGGCCTCGCCAGGCCCGCCGGGCTCGCCGACCTCGCCGGACTCCCCCGGCGAGGTCTCGTCGAAGACCAGCCAGGTGCGGGTCGAGCGGACGCCCTCGACCGTGTGGATGCGGGACAGGACGATGTCGCGCAGCGCGGCGTTGTCGGGCGTCCGCAGCAGCATCACCAGGTCGACGTCACCGCCGACGAAGGCCAGATGCTCGATCCCCGGAACCTCCCTGAGCTGCGCCGACACCTTCCGCCACGAGTTCTGCTCGATGTTGATCAGGACGTAGGCGGCGGTGCCGAGCCCGGCGCGCACGGGGTTCACCCGGGCGCCGAACCCCGTGATGACGCCGTCGTCGATCAGGCGCTCCACGCGCGTGTAGGCGTTGGAGCGCGAGACGTTGACCCGCTCGGCGAGGGCGCGCATGGACAGCCGCCCGTCGGCGACCAGCTCGCGGAGGATCGCGCGGTCGAGGTCGTCGAGCGCCGCCGGGCGTCCGGCGGGACCGGGCGACAGCGGCTCCCCGGAAGACATTTGGTCCATAGATCCTCCCACCTTCGGCCCAAGTGTCCTGACTTTTAGCTGGGTATTGAGACTTCTGTTCCCATCGGTTCATATTTTTAGCATCGATGGAGTGCGGAGGTGGGGTCGATGGCGGGTCGGACGGAGGCGCTGCTTCCCTCGGCGGAGCCCGTGCGGTTCCTGACCGACAGCGGTGCGGCGGCGCGGAGGCGGACGAACTACCCGGCGCCCGATCCGGAACTGCTGCGCCGGGCATATCGGGCCATGGTCGTCGGACGGCGGTTCGACGCTCAGGCGACCGCGCTGACCAAGCAGGGGCGGCTGGCCGTCTACCCGTCCAGCCACGGGCAGGAGGCGTGCCAGGTCGGTTCGGCGCTCGTCCTGGACGACGGCGACTGGCTGTTCCCCACCTACCGGGAATCGGTCGCGCTGGTGACCCGCGGCATCGACCCGGTCGAGGTGCTGTCCCTGCTCAGGGGCGACTCGCACTGCGGATACGATCCCCGGCTCCATCACACGGCGCCGCAGTGCACGCCGCTCGCGACGCAGGCCGTCCACGCGGCGGGCCTCGCGTACGCGGAGCGCCGCAAGGGGACGGGACGCGTCGCGCTCGTCTGCGTCGGCGACGGCGCGACGAGCGAGGGCGACTTCCACGAGGCGCTCAACTTCGCCGCCGTGTTCAAGGCGCCGCTCGTGATCCTGGTCCAGAACAACCAGTACGCCATTTCGGTGCCGCTGGAGCGCCAGACCGCCGCGCCCTCTCTGGCCTACAAGGGAATCGGCTACGGGGTCCGTTCCGAGCGGGTGGACGGCAACGACCCGGTCGCCGTTCTCGCCGTTCTCGCGGCGGCCGTCGAGCACGCCCGGGCGGGAAACGGGCCGTTCCTCGTCGAGGCGCACACGTACCGGATCGAAGCGCACACGAACGCCGACGACGCGTCCCGCTACCGCACGGACGCGGAGGCCGAGGAATGGCGGCGGCGCGACCCCATCGCCCGCCTGGAAAGCCATCTACGACGGCGCGGACACCTCACCGACACCGACACCGCGGCCTTTTCCACGGAAGCCGAGGAGTTCGCCGAGGACCTCCGGACACGGATGAACGCCGATCCCGACCTCGCCCCGCTGGGACTGTTCGACCACGTCTACGGCACGCCGACACCGCAGCTCGCCGAGCAGCGCGCGCTGCTCGGCGCCGAACTCGACACCGAGGGGACGCCGTCATGATCACGATGGCCAGGGCGCTCAACACGGCCCTTCAGGACGCCCTCGACGGCGACGAGCGGGTGCTGGTGTTCGGCGAGGACGTCGGCGCGCTCGGCGGTGTCTTCCGCGTCACCGACGGCCTCGCCGCGAAATTCGGCGACGACCGGTGCTTCGACACCCCGCTCGCGGAATCGGGCATCGTCGGGTTCGCCGTCGGAATGGCGATGGGCGGTTTCCGTCCCGTCGTGGAGATGCAGTTCGACGCGTTCGCCTACCCCGCCTTCGAGCAGATCGCCTCGCATGTCGCCAAGATGCGCAACCGCACTCGGGGGCGCGTCGAACTGCCGCTGGTCATCCGCATCCCGTATGCGGGCGGGATCGGCGGCGTCGAGCACCACAGCGATTCCAGCGAGGGCTATTACGCGCACACGCCCGGGTTGAAGGTCGTCACGCCCGCGACGGTGCGGGACGCGTATTCGCTGCTGCTGGAGGCGATCGACGACCCGGACCCGGTCGTGTTCATGGAGCCGAAGAAGCTGTACTGGTCGAAGGAGGACATCGACCGGCTCGACCGCACCGAGCCGTTCGGCCGCGCCGCCGTCCGGCGTCCCGGCGGCGACGCGACGATCGTCGCGTACGGGCCCGGCGTCCCGGTCGCGCTGGAGGCCGCCGAGGCCGCGGCGGCGGAGGGCTGGGACCTGGAGGTCGTCGACCTGCGGACGATCGTCCCGTTCGACGACGCGACCGTGGCCGCGTCCGTCCGCCGGACGGGCCGCTGCGTCGTGGTCGCCGAGGCCGCGGGCTTCGCGGGCGTCGGAGCGGAGATCGCCGCCCGCGTGCAGGAACGCTGTTTCCACAGCCTGCTCGCGCCGGTGCTGCGCGTGACCGGATTCGACATCCCGTACCCGCCGCCGATGCTGGAGCGGCACCATCTCCCCGACGTCGACCGGATCCTCGACGCCCTGGACCGCCTCCAGCGCGACGACCGTCCCGACACCCGGTTCCTCGGCGGCCTCGGCGGCGCGGCATGAGCGGCACGGCGAACGGCACAGCGAGCGGCACGGTCTTCCGCCTGCCCGACCTGGGCGAAGGGCTCACCGAGGCCGAGATCCTGGAATGGAAGGTGTCGGTCGGCGACGTGGTGACGGTCGACCAGGTCGTCGTCGAGGTGGAGACGGCGAAGGCGGCCGTCGACGTCCCCGTCCCGATCGCCGGGACGGTCGCCGAACTGCACGCGAGGTCGGGTTCCGTCGTGGACGTCGGCGCCCCCCTCATCTCGGTGACCGTCGAATCGCCACAACCGGCGCCCCAGCCGAACGAGACGGCGGCGGCCGCCGAGCGGTACAGGGAGGAGGAACGGGCCGGGTCGGGCAACGTCCTCGTCGGCTACGGAACGTCCACGCCCGCACGCCGCCGTTCCCGGCGCCCCGTTCGCCCTTCAGAGCCATCGCACGGCGAAGCGCCGCGCGTGATCTCGCCCGTGGTGCGCCGCCTGGCGAAGGACCACGGGATCGACGTCGGCACGCTCACCCCGAGCGGCCCCGGCGGCGTCGTCCTCCGCAAGGACGTAGAGGACGCCATCGCCGCGGACGCGGCGCGTCCGGCGGAGCCGGAAAACGACGCGAACGAGGTACGCGTCCCTCTCAAGGGACCGCGCCGGACGATGGCGGACCGCGTGTCCCGCAGCCGCCGCGAGATCCCGGACGCGACCACCTGGGTCGACGCCGACGCGACCCGCCTGGTCAAGCTCAGGAAGGACATCCGGCATTCCGATCCCACCGCGCCCGTCGGGATGCTGGCGCTGTTCGCGCGGATCTGCGTGGCCGGGCTCAGGCGCTTCCCTGAACTCAACGCGTATGTGGACGCCGAGCGGCAGGAGATCGTCCAGGTGCCGCGCGTCCATCTCGGTTTCGCGGCGCAGACCGACCGTGGCCTGGTGGTGCCGGTCGTCCGCGACGCGCACCGGCTGACGCTGGCCGAGCTCGGCGCGGAACTCGCCCGGCTGACGGACGAGGCGCGCGAGGGCCGCCTGTCCCCCGGCGATCTCACCGGCGGCACGTTCACGCTCAACAACTACGGCGTGTTCGGCGTGGACGGGTCCACCCCGATCATCAACCATCCCGAGGCGGCGATGCTCGGCGTCGGCCGCATCGCCGAGAAGCCCTGGGTGTGGAAGGGGAAGGTCCGGCCGCGGAAGGTGACGCAGCTGTCGTTCACCTTCGACCACCGGGTCTGCGACGGCGGGGTCGCGGGCGGTTTCCTGCGTTTCGTCGCCGACTGCACCGAGCGCCCCGAGACCCTGGTCACCCACCTCTAGCCGAGCCAGACCACAGATGAGGTTGTCAACAGAGCACCCGAAAGCAACCTTCTATACCCACCTTTCTATCGGTCATGTCCATGGTTAGGTGTTGACTTTATCAACACCACGCGCGGAAACTGAGCCTCGACATCCCTCCATTCCTTGACCTTCCCCCCGTGGGTCTCGTCGCGGCGTGCCACGACGGCGCCCACCCGGTGAAAGCCGAGATCAGGACAAGGAGCTCGCATGGCCCCCGAGATGGACCGTCGCCAGGTGCTGCGCGGAGCCGCGGTGGTGACCGCCGGAACCGCGACCGCCGGAATGCTGCCCGCCGCGACCGCGCACGCGGACCCGAACCCCGTGGGCGGCGCCGGCCGGGCCCGCGACGCCGACCTCATCATCCACAACGGACGCGTCCTCGTCCTCGACAGGCGTTTCCGCGAGGCGGAGGCCGTCGCCATCAGGGACGGGCGCGTCCTCGCCGTCGGATCGGCCCGTGACGTGCGGCGGTTCAAGGGCCGCCGGACCGAGCTCCTCGACGCGGACGGCGGCACGGTCCTGCCGGGCATCAACGACTCGCACGTCCACCTCGCCTCGCAGGGCCTGAGCGTCCCGCCGTTCAACATCAACGTGGACACCGCGACGATCGACGAGCTGGTCGCCGTCGTGCGCACGGCGGCGAGCGAGGCACCGGCCCCGGACTCGTGGATCCGCGGCCGGGGATGGCAGGAGCTCCGGCTGCCGCGCCCGCCGGTGGCCGCCGACCTCGACCCGGTCTCGGGGAACCATCCGGTGGTGCTCGGCGACTTCTCCGGCCACGCGACGTGCGTGAACTCCATCGTGCTCCGGCTGGCCGGAATCACCCGCGACACCGTGCCGCCGCCCGGTGGCGTCATCGACAAGGACGCGAACGGCGAGCCGACGGGCGTCCTGCGGGAGAGCGCGGCCGGGCTGGTCAGCCGTATCGTCCCGCCGTTCACCCGCGAGGAGCGCTCGCAGGGCATCGACGCCGGCCTGAACCTCCTGCACACGATGGGCGTCACCAGCACCACCGAGCCGGGCATCAACCTGGAGACCCTTGAGCTCTACGCGGAGAAGGCACGCGCCGGAGCACTGCCGCTGCGCCTGACCGCCCTGCTGGGCAGCGGCAGAGGACCGCAGTCACTGCGCGACCTCCTGGCCGAGTACGAACCCCTCCGCGACGTCGACCCCCGGACGCTGCGCGTGGCCGGGGTGAAGGTCTTCGCCGACGGCATCCCCAGGTTCCGGACGGCCTGGATGAACGAGCCGTACCCGAACGGCGCGAACGGCAGCCTCACCATCGACGGCGCGTCCCCCGCCGAGCAGCTCGCCAACCTGCACGAGATGATCAAGATCGCGGTGGACGCCGACCTGCAGATCGGCACGCACTCGTGCGGCGACGCCACCACCGACGCGGTCGTCGCGGGCTACCTCAAGGCGGGCGGACGCCACTGGCGCCGCGCGGACCTGCGCCACTACGTGATCCACTGCAACTTCCCCTCGGCCCGCACGCTGCGGACGATGGCACGCCACGACATCGGCGCCAATCTGAACGCCGAGATCCTCTACCTCCAGGGCCGCGTCCTCGAACCGATCATCGGCCGCGAGCTGACGGAGTACCAGTGGCCGTACGGCAGCGCGCTGCGGGCGGGCGTCCAGGTGACGTCCGGGTCGGACGCGCCCGTGGTGCCGCCGCACTGGCTGCGCGGCGTCATGACCGCCATGCTCCGCGAGGGCGCGGACGGCAGCGTCGCGGGCACGGCGGAGCGGGTCGGGCTGGCGGACGCACTCGCCACCTACACCCGCATCGGCGCGTGGCAGGACCACGCGGAACGCTGGAAAGGCACCCTCGAACACGGAAACGTCGCCGACATCTGCATCGTCGGCGGCGACCTGCCCGGCCGCGACCCGCACACCTTCGACGACCTGCCCGTGACTACGACCCTGGTCGGCGGCAAGGTCGTCTACGAACGCCCGGCCGGTGCCCGCCCCACCGCCACGACGGCCGCGTCACTCCTCGGAAAGGGCGCCTCCACGCAGCACAACTGCGCGGACGGCGAGAAGTGCTGCTGCCAGCTCTCCGACGAGATCCTCGCCTGACCTCTGGCCCCCAGCCGGCGGCCACGACGACTGCACAACGGGGCGGCCGAGGAACCGACACCGTCGCGACCAACGCGCGGCGTGCTCCTCGGCCGCCTGATCAGCACCGTGGGACGGCGTCGTCACGCCGCCGAGATCGCGGGACACCGCGATGCCAGGACGCTACGGCCGGGGCAGATCGTGGCCGCCCGCCGCAATTCCTGGTGCAAGGGGTGCGATCGAGTTCAGATTCGAGTCTCCACTGTCACGAACCGTGCGTACCCGGCCGACCCTGGCTATGGATACGCAACCATCCGTTTGGCTGCACCTACTGCTCGTTCGCCAAACGGCATGCCTCACTTCTTCTGTGCCGATCATTCACTATCCCCTCTGTCGCGCCTTAGAACGGCTAATCGGGTGCGCAGCTCAGCTGCCCTGAGACGATCAAGCCCGGTAAATGTCACAAGCGCCTTCTGTAGGTATTCCTCCCCTTCTTCGGGCCGGTCGACGGCGAGATAGTTCTCCCCGAGACTGGACAGGGTGAGACCGAGCTGCCGCCGATATCTCGTGCCTTGCAGGAGATCCAACGCCTCCTGGTAGTAACGCCTGGCCTCGAAGTGCTGCCGGAGCCTGGCATGAGCATCACCGATATAGCGCAGCGCGGCCGCCCGGCTGTTGATATTGCCCGTCTCCCGCAGAATCTCCGATGCCTGCCGGTTGCAGTCGATGGACCTCTGGAGCCGACCCAGCTCAAGGTAGGAGACACCGAGATTGCACAGTGCGATTCCCACCCCTCGCTTGTCAGGTATTTCGCGGAATATCGCCAGTGCCCGCTCAAGCTGATCCACCGCCGCGTCGAGGTCGCCGATCTCGGTGCGCGCGAGCCCGATGCTGCTATGACAGAAACCCTCGATGTGCCGGTCGCCTGCGGCTCGGCTGAACGACAGAGCTTCCGTGAGGCAGTCGATGGCCTCCTGATATCTTCCGAGCCCGCGAAGCTGGTCACCCTGGTAAAGCCACATGAGCGCCTGTGCGCGTTCGTCGCAGGTGGCTCGTGCGGCAGGGCACGCGATCAAAAGAACGGCGGACCAGTCGTCGGTGTAACATCTGCTGTTGAGAAAGGCACTCAAGGTATACGCCATTTTCCAGGCGATGGCGCCGTTTCCTGAATCCGCGGCCTGCCTGACGGCTGCGACGAGATTGGCCCTTTCGATTTCAAACCACTCCGCCGCCTGCTCCTGGTCGGTGAACGCGATCGGCGTGGGCGTGCCTATTCTCAGCTCGTCCAGAGGCACCTCGTAGCCGTGCGGAAAGAAGACGTGGTTGGCCGCGGCGGCGGTGGACAGATACCACGCGAGCAGGCGTTCGAGTGCCGCGGCGCGCACCGGTTCGGGCTCGTCCTGTACGGCGCGTTCCGCCGCATATGCGAGGAGCAGTTCATGAAAGCGATACCGGTTGCGTCCCGTGTTCTCGATCAGGTGCTGCCCGGCCAATTGGTCGAGAATCACCGCGGTCTTGGACGTGGACAGCCCCTGCAACGCGGCGGCGGCGGTCAGGCCGATATCGGATCCGGAATACATGCCGAGCAGGCGGAACGCCCTGGCGGCCGACGCTGGAAGCCTGCGGTAGGACCAGGAGAACACCGCTCGTACACTCATGGACGCGTCGTCGCCGGTCTCCAGCGAAGCCAGCCGGTCTCGTTCCGCGGCCAGTTCCTCAACGAGATCGGCCAATCTGAGATGCTTGTTGTCGACGGCGCGATCCGCGGCTATCCGCAGGGCCAACGGCAGGAACGCACAGCGGCGGGCCAGTTCCTCCGCCTGCGCCCGTTCGGCGATCACCCGGTCCGTCCCGATGATCTGTTGGAGGAGTCGTATCGAATCGGTGGGCGACAGGACTTCAAGATGCATCCGTTTGGCTCCCTCACCTGCGGTCAATCCTGAAAGTCGGCTTCGGCTGGTGACCACCACCAGGCAGCCTGAGGTGCTCGGCAGTAACGGGCGGACCTGCTCGGCGCTCGCCGCGTTGTCCAGCACCACCAGGACGCGGCGTCCTGCCAGGATGGAACGGAAAAGCGCCGCTCGTTGCTGTAGATCAGCGGGAACCTTGGCCGGCGGGACGTCGAACGCCCGCAGGAATCCGCCAAGGGCCTCCATCGAACTCAAGGGATCGAACGGGCCATAGCCGTTCAGGTCGACGAACAGGTCCCCGTCAGGAAAACGGTCTCTGACCCGGTGGGCCCATTGCACCGCGAGGGTCGTCTTCCCCACTCCGGCGCCGCCCACGATCGCGGATATCACCATTGATTGACGCGCGCCGTCACCCGTCATGAGCGCGTCCAAGGCGGACAGGTCGGCCGTTCTGCCGATGAACACGGCGGTTCCCACGGGCAGTTGCCGAGGGACGGGCAGATCCCGCGCGGACGGCGGCGTCGCCTCGGAGTCCTCCCCGGGCCGGTAGGGATCGTCGGGACGGGAGATCCACGCGCTCGCCCGGGTCTCCTTCACCGCCACCTGGAATTGGCGGAACAGTTCCGGCGCGCTGGCCGGGTCGTGCCGTATCACCTCTTCGTAGATCCACTGCGAGGCGATCAGCACGAGGACGCCCGAGGAGTCGGCCAGGGCGCTTTTGAGCCGCTCGGACTCGAGCAGCCGGAAGGCCAGGTTGATGGCCGAGCCGACCAGACCGTGCGCGTCGTAGTGGATCTCCCCCGCGTGCACGGCCAGCCGGAGCCGGATCTGCGCCAGCCGATCGTGCGACCGGTTGTGTTCGACCACCGCCGCCGCGAGTTCGGCGGGAAGATCACTGGTCAGCCGGTTCTTGGACACATCCGCGGGCACGAGGATCAAAGCGCCGTCACCGCGGTCCTCGTGGTAGCACGATCGCCAGTCGATGCCCGAGCGGCCGAACGCGGTACGCAGGGCGCGGTACAGGCCGGCTCGGACCGCCATCTGATGCGGGTGGGTGCGGCGCCGGTCCCCGAAACCCTCCACATCGACGCAAACGATGGTCCGATGCATGCCAGGCGAAGCCTTGGTCATCTCCTGTCCCACATCTCAGAGAATACTGTTCATCCCATCGGCGATGTGGTGCGGGTTAAAGATGAGGACCGTTCATAAATTGCAACGATCGCGACCCTATACCGCCCTGGTCGAGACGTTAGCCCGCAAAACTTGCGCCTACGTCCTGGTCACGAAATCGGCAAAGACCTCAGCCGATATCCGGCCAGCCAATACCTCACACCAGAAAAAACTTCCGTGCTGTTCCGCCCCAGCCATACCGACCTTTCCCCCCATCCCAGGAACCGACTTGGCGAAGTTACCCGAGCTCTTCCGATCGCCAGCTGGGCACTCGACAAAGGTCTCTCTGTAGTGGCTCATGGGTCAGCTATTCATCTCGCCTTGGAAACCGCTCGGCACGACTCCCACAGGACCTCCCCCGAGGTCCTGCTCTGGGTGCCCTAGAAGGCTCCAGCGAAACTTCGCCGATCAAAAGTGCGTCATGCGGCCTACTCGCTCTGTGGCAGGCCAACCGGAATCCTACAGTCCCGATAGACGCGAACCGGCGCCACTCGCCGCCACGGGCTAGGCCGAGGCCCCGACGCGCGCGGTCTTCAGCGCGCAGTCGGCCTTACGCGCCGTTCGGGTTCGTCCCCTGAGCCAACTCCGTCAGGCCGTCCCTGATCCAGGGGATATCCGGCCGGTCGGCGGGATCCCTTTCAAGCAGTTTCTTCAAAATCGGGACCATGGGACCGGCGTGCCGGGCACGTTCCAAATCGAATGAACACGCACGCGGACACCAAAAGGGGTTGCTCTCGCCCTCCGCCGCCTCATAGAGAGTGGCGCCCAGCGACCACAGATCACTTTCGACAGTGATCTGATCCGGCGTGCTCAGCTGTTCCGGTGACATATAGGGAGTGGTACCCATCGGCCGTCCAGCGGTGGTGATCCGCTGCCCGCCCTCGATGAGCGAGATACCGAAGTCGCCGACGACCACCCTTCCGCTCTCTTCGAGAAAAACGTTTGCCGGCTTGAGATCCCGGTGGATGATCTTCTTCTTATGGGCGGCTTCCAGGCCACCGATGATGCCCAGACCGATGACTGCGACACGGGGAATCGGCAGCGGTTCGTCACGCGGCCGCTCCGCGATCACCTTGTCCAGGGACCGCCCCTCCACATACTCCATCACCAGCCAGAGGACACCGTCGTCATCCGTGAACTGGTCGTGCACCTGGATGACGTTCTCATGGTCTATCAGCGTCGCCGCTCTGGCCTCCGTTCGCAGGCGCTCGACCAGGCTTTCCCGGTTAACGTCGATCCTGCTCGGATTCACCTGCTTCAAGGCCACCTGCCGGCCGAGCTCCTGGTCGAGCGCTCGCCACACGACCCCCATTCCACCGCTGCCGAGCTCTTCCTGAAGAAGGTACCTTCCCCCGATCGGGTTCCGGGAAGCGGGCATGGCTACTCCGTTCATCACATGAAAATTCCGAAACTGATCTCCCGGGTCGTGACGCCGTCCCTCCGGACTGCCCGATCCCGGGCAACACTTCACTCGGCCTGACCGGCTTTTCACCGAATATCAGCGTCTCGGCGCCTGCCGGGAAACACGTTCGACCCCCGGGCGGCCCTCTGCCTGACCTCGGGGCGCTACATTCACGCCGCCATCGTTGACGATCTCGATCCTGGCGCGCTCATCGATGCCCGCTCCTCGGCCCTTGGCGGCGTCGCGGCCGTCAGATCCGGAGGAAGGTTCTCGATCGCCCTGGCGTCGCGGTACACGAGCCGGCTGCTGACCATGGAGTTCGCTTTCGATCGCGGGGAGACAAGGCGGGTATGGAGAGAAGCCAGAAATGTTCGGTTCTGCAGGGTCTCCGCAGGAAGACCGAAATGGTTCGCTCACAAACGATCGGGGCGGGTTGACCAGCTAGCGCAGGGTACGCGCTGGTCTCGAAGGTGATCCTCCCACAGAGACCCACCCTATAGCCAGACCAGGGAGCCTAACGGGGGAACCCAGTTGGGTCGTGACTTATATTGTCATAAACGGGCGCCCGGAACAGTCAGACGTGAAAGATACTCAGCTGCTAGCGGATGTCGCGATCAGGGTCGCTTCGTGGCAGAACGTGCTGGTCTCGGCACAATCACACGCGATGTGAATTACCCGTGCGGCTGCCCGCCGCCAGTGCGGTGCGCTGCTCGACGTCAATCGGCGCGCCGCCTGCCATAGACGGGTACACGCCGAATGCCGTGTGCACCGAAGGGCAACCTTGATCGACCTCGGCCGATTGCCGCCCTCAGCGCCCTCAGATCTCAGCACCTCAGCCAGGGAAGGTGCCGGTGCGCCGATGCCGACTGAGTGGCCGACTCCAAAGCCCTAAGAAGTGAGAGTGACGTTCATCTGCTGGATAGCCACACCCGATCTCGACCGGCGACACTACTCTTGGCCCCACCCTGAGCACCACATCCCCATAGGGATCAAGCCTCCCCGGGCAATCGAGCAAGGGTACCCATCTCCGCCTATGACACGAGGTTCGCGAAAGTGCCAGCTGTCCACCCGTACTGATTCGAAGCCCACGATCACCGACCCCACGACAGTGAGAAGGAGGGCTAGTGAAAGACGAGGCACAGCCAGCTGACATCTTGTCGGAAGATCTGTCGGAATTGTTATCAGAAGTCTGGAAAGTCGAAACCTTCGCAAATAATACGCGAACCCAGCAGTTTCTGGAGGCGGGCGAGCAACTACTGCATCAGGGGCTCGCGCGCGATGCCGGTGAGGAACCGGCGCAGCGGAGCAGCAGAATACGAGCCCCCTTTGAGGAACTCCTGGCCTGGGTCTCCCGGCGTCGCGTCGTCGATGAAGCCGAGCGTAACTGGGATGTCGAGGACGCCGCGTCCGACAAGCCGACCGAATCCGCTTTCCGTTACCGATGGCGGCGGCAGGCAGGGTTTCTGCGAGATCTGGTCATCTACAGCTTGCGCCACCGTATGGCCGAGCCCGAGCGCACCAAACGAGCATTCCGGCTCTTCGAAGCCGGTGACAGAACCGTGGACAAGCTCATCGATGAGATCACCTACAACGAGATCAAGGAGCTCCGGCAAGACAAGACATTCCGCTTGCAGATGGTCTTCCAGGCGATCCTCTCGCACGATGACCAAGTGGCCAACGCGCTACGTCTGGTAGACCGCACCAACGTCGAAGCATGGAAGGAGTTCCACACCTCGGTACTGCACGATGCCAAGCTGCAACTCCGCCCGGACGTCACCGAGGACGACCTGGCGCTCGCCCTTCACGTCGCGGCACAGGGTGTGGTCTTCAGGACCCTGCTGGGCACCGAAGCCGACCGGTCCCACACCACCAAGGCACTCGATGACGCCGAACGGACGTCGCTTCTCTCCAAGATCACCATGGCTGTCCTGGTGGCCTTCGTCGATCCCGGTGACGGGCGCGAAGTGCGTGATCTGGTCCGCGATCTGTTCCACGCCGGCACCAGCACCAGCAGCGCCTGCCGTTGCGGGCTCTGATCGCTGACCGACCGGAGAACTCCCGGTTTCAATTCCCCTCGCACAAACCGCTCCGCAACCTCATTTTGCGTGATCGCAACCCCGCAACCGACCGAGCCCGCGTTTGATTCGCTCGTGTCGAGTGCCCGGTCAACCCGTCCAAGTGAAGTTCGCCGGGATCACTCGGCTGGGGGGCGTCGGCGGAGGCCGTCGAACGCGACCTTGCACAGCGCGTCGGCGACCTCGTCGGCGCCCGCCCCGCCGCGCCGTGGCCTGTACCACTCGATCAGCGAGTTGACCAGGCCGAACAGTAGCCGTGCCGTGAGCGCCGGGTCGATGTCGGGACGGATGTCGCCGTCCGCCTCCGCCTGCGCGACCAGCCCCGACACCAGGTGGTCGAACTCCCGGCGACGGGCCAGCGCCCGTTTCTCCACGGCGGTGTTGCCGCGTACCCGCAGCAGCAGGGTGACGAACGGCTGCTCCGCGACCAGGACGGCGACGCTCGCCCGGACGAGATGCTCCAGCCGCTCGATCGCGCCGCCCTCCACCGCGACGGCCTCGTCGGCGGCGGCGAACAGCCCGTCGAGCGCGCGGTCGACGGCGAGCTGGAGAAGCTCGTCCTTGCCCGCGACGTGGTAGTAGATCGCGGACTTGCTGATGCCGAGCCGCTTCGCCAGCTCGTCCATGCTGGTGCCGTCGTAGCCGCGCTCGTTGAACACCCTGACGGCGACGCGCAGCAGGGACTCCTTGTCGTAGCCGGGCCGGCCCCGCTTGTTCGCCCGCCCGTCGCGTCCGTCCCGCACGTTGCTCACAGCGGTCATTATCGCAGCGCCGACACCTTCACCGGCGGCCGTATCCGGGGTAATATACTGACTGAACGGACGGTCGGTAATTCGAGGAGGCCCGATGGCTCCGCTGCCCAGCTACGTGTCCGGCGCGTGGCACGTCCCATCCGACGAGGGCGCGCCGCTCACCGACGCTGTCACCGGTGCGGAGATCGGCCGGATCTCCTCGTCCGGCATCGACATGGGCGGGGCCCTGGAGCACGGGCGCCGGGTGGGCGGCCCGGCGCTGCGGGAGCTGACCTTCCACCAGCGCGCGGTCCTGCTGAAGCGGCTCGGCCTGCATCTGCGCGAGCATCGCGACGAGCTGTACGCGCTGTCCGCGCGCACCGGCGCGACCCTCGCCGACTCGAAGATCGACGTGGACGGCGGCATCGGCGTGCTGCTGTCGTACGCGAGCAAGGCCAAGCGCGAGCTGCCGAACGACACCGTCCTGGTCGACGGCGACGTCGAGCCGCTGAGCAAGGGCGGCACGTTCGCCGGACGGCACGTCCTCACCCCGCTGCACGGCGTCGCGGTGCAGATCAACGCGTTCAACTTCCCCATGTGGGGCCCGCTGGAGAAGCTCGCCCCCGCGTTCCTGGCGGGAATGCCGACCTTGGTCAAACCGGCGAGCCAGACCGCGTACCTGACCGCGCGCCTGGTCGAGCTGATCATCGAGTCGGGCGTCCTGCCGGAGGGGACGCTCCAGCTCGTCTGCGGAAGCACCGGCGACCTGTTCGACCACCTCACCGAGCAGGACCTGGTCGCGTTCACCGGGTCCGCCAGCACCGCCCACAAGCTGCGCACGCACCCCGCGGTGGTCGGGCGCTCCGTCCGCTTCAACGCGGAGGCCGACTCGCTCAACTGCTCGATCCTCGGCCCGGACGCGACACCCGGCACCCCCGAGTTCGACCTGTTCGTGAAGCAGCTCGTCACCGAGATGACGGTGAAGGCGGGCCAGAAGTGCACGGCGATCCGGCGCGCGCTCGTGCCCGCCGCCCTGATGGACGCCGTCGCCGAGGCCGCGGGCGAGCGCCTGGCCCGGATAACGATCGGCGACCCGTCCAGCCCGGACGTCCGGATGGGCGCGCTGGCCGGGCTCGAACAGCGCGAGGAGGTCCGCCGCCGCCTGAAGACGCTGCTGGACGCCGGCCGGATCGTCTTCGGCGACCCGGAGCGCGTCGAGGTCGTCGGCGCCGACGCCGAGCGCGGCGCGTTCATGTCGCCGATCCTGCTGCGCGCCGACGACGCCGGACGTCCCGAGCCGCACGAGGTCGAGGCGTTCGGCCCGGTCGCCACGCTGCTGCCCTACGACGGCGCCGCAGGTCAGGCGGCCGCGGAGCGGGCCGTCGCGCTGGCGGCACGCGGGCACGGCAGCCTGGTCGGCTCGGTCGTCACCGCCGACCCCGAGTTCGCGCGGCACGTCGTGCTGGGCGCCGCGCCGTGGCATGGACGGCTCCTCGTCCTGAACCGGGAGGACGCGAAGGAGTCCACCGGGCACGGCTCCCCGCTTCCCCCGCTCGTCCACGGCGGTCCCGGACGCGCGGGCGGCGGCGAGGAGATGGGCGGGATGCGCGGCGTCATGCACCACATGCAGCGCACCGCCGTGCAGGCCGGTCCGTCGATGCTGTCCGCCATCACCGGCCGCTGGACGGCGAACGCACCGACCACCAAGGCCGACCCGCACCCCTTCCGCAAGTACCTCGAAGAGCTTCGCGTGGGCGACACGGTCGTCGCCGGTCCGCGGACCGTCACGCTCGCCGACATCGAGCATTTCGCCGAATTCACAGGCGACACCTTCTACGCCCACATGGACGAGGAGGCCGCCAAGGCGAATCCGTTCTTCGGCGGACGCGTCGCACACGGCTACCTGGTGCTGTCCTTCGCCGCCGGACTGTTCGTGGATCCCGACCCCGGCCCCGTCCTGGCGAACTACGGGCTGGAGAACCTACGGTTCCTGGCTCCGACCTTCCCCGGCGACGAGCTGACCGTCCGGCTCACCGCCAAGCAGCTCACCCCGCGCGAGGACGCCGACTACGGCGAGGTCCGCTGGGACACCGAGGTCACCCGGCAGGACGGCGCGGTCGTCGCGAAGTACGACGTGCTGACCCTGGTCGCCAAGCGCCCCGACCAGACCGAGCGTCCTGAGGAGAAATGACATGGCGCAGGAGCATTTCGACCGCACCATCGAGCGCGACCAGCGGATCGAGCCGCGCGACTGGATGCCCGACGCGTACCGGTCGACGATGGTCCGGCAGATCGCCCAGCACGCCCACTCCGAGATCATCGGCATGCAGCCGGAGGGCGCGTGGATCACCCGCGCCCCGTCGCTGCGCCGCAAGGCGATCCTGCTGGCCAAGGTGCAGGACGAGGCGGGCCACGGCCTGTACCTGTACTCAGCCGCCGAGACGCTGGGCGCCGACCGTACCGACCTCACCGGCAAACTGATCTCCGGCAGGCAGAAGTACTCGTCCATCTTCAACTACCCGACGCCCTCCTTCGCCGACGTCGGCGTGATCGGCTGGCTGGTGGACGGCGCCGCGATCTGCAACCAGGTGCCGCTGTGCCGCAGCTCCTACGGCCCCTACGCCCGCGCGATGATCCGGATCTGCAAGGAGGAGTCGTTCCACCAGCGGCAGGGCTACGAGCTGCTGATGACCCTGATGCGCGGCACGGACGCGCAACGCGAGATGGTGCAGGAATCGGTGGACCGCTGGTGGTGGCCGTCCCTGATGATGTTCGGCCCGCCCGACGCCGACTCGACGCACACCGCGCAGTCCATGGCCTGGAAGATCAAACGGCACACCAACGACGAGCTCCGGCAGCGGTTCGTGGACATGACCGTCCCGCAGGCGGAGGCGCTCGGCGTCACGCTCCCCGACCCCGACCTGCGCTGGAACGCCGAACGCGGCCACCACGACTTCGGTGAGATCGACTGGTCGGAGCTCAAGCGCGTGATCAGCGGCGACGGCCCGTGCAACGCCGAACGCATCGCCGTCCGGCGCGCGGCCCACGAGGACGGCGCCTGGGTGCGCGAGGCCGCCGCCGCCCATGCCGCGAAGGAGGCGTGATGGAGAAGGACTGGCCGCTGTACGAGGTGTTCGTCCGGGGCAAGCGCGGTCTGAACCACGTCCACGTCGGCTCGCTGCGCGCCGCCGACGACACGATGGCTCTGCGCAACGCCCGCGACCTCTACACGAGACGGAACGAGGGCGTGAGCATCTGGGTGGTGAAGGCGCGCGACATCACCGCGTCCAGCCCGGACGAGAAGGACGCGTTCTTCGACCCCAGCGGCGACAAGGTCTACCGGCACCCGACGTTCTACGACATTCCCGAGAACGTCCCGCACATGTGAGGCCGCAATGGCGTTCGACAACGCGCTCGGCGCGATAGCCGAGAACAACGACGAGTCCCGCTGGGCGTTCGGCACCGGGTTCCACGACCCGCTCGCCGGTATCGACACGTCCGTCCCGGACGGCGTCGACCGGCACGCCCTCTCCACGTACTGCCTCATGCTCGGCGACGACGCGCTGATCATGTCGCACCGTTTGCAGGAATGGTGCACCCACGCACCCGAACTGGAAGAAGAGGTCGCGCTGGCCAACATCGCCCTCGACCTCCTGGGCCAGGCCCGCCTCCTGCTCTCCCGCGCGGGAACCGCCGAAGACGCGGGCCGGGACGAGGACGCCCTGGCCTATTTCCGCGACGCCCCCGATTTCCGCAACGTCACGCTGGCCGAGCTGCCGAATGGGGACTTCGCACATTCCACCATCCGGCTCCTCCTCTTCTCGACCTGGCGCCTGGCCCTGCTCGACCGCCTCACCACGTCCGGCGACCCGGTATTGGCCGCGATCGCAGCGAAGAGCGTCAAGGAGGTCGCCTACCACCGCGACCACGCCGCCCTGTGGACGATCCGCCTGGGCGACGGCACCGATCTCTCCCATTCCCGCACCCAGCAAGCAGTGGACGCCCTTTGGCCGCACAGAGGCGAGCTGTTCACCACCCATGAGATCGAGCGCGATCTGGCCGCCGCGGGTGTAGCCGTGGCACCGTCCGATGTGCGCGCGGAGGTCGAATCCGTCCTGGCCGAGGTCCTGAGAAAGGCCACCCTCAACGAGCCCGCCCCCGTCCAGCCGCCGAACCCCACCGGACGGAACGGCGACCATTCCGCATCCCTATCCGATTTGCTGGCCGAATTGCAGAGCGTGGCCCGCGCGCACCCGGGGGCGACATGGTGAGCGCCCGCGCGATCGCCGAAACGGTCACGGACCCCGAGCTTCCGATGATCACCCTCGCCGAGCTCGGCGTCCTGCGCGATGTGCGAGAGAGGTCCGGCCGCGTCGAGGTGACGATCACCCCGACCTACACCGGCTGCCCGGCCCTCGACGCGATGCGCGACGACCTCCGAGCCCGCCTCACCGGCGCCGGTTACACCGACGTCGAGATCCACACCGTCCTGGACCCGCCCTGGACGACCGACTGGATCACCGAGCCGGGCCGCCGCAAACTGCACTCCGCCGGCGTCTCCCCTCCGGGCCCCGCGCCCCGCCGCGCGCCAGGCCCGATCCCCCTCACCCTCGGCCCGACCCGCGGCGTCCCCTGCCCGCGCTGCGGCTCCACCGACACGGTCGAGCTGTCCCGGTTCGGCGCCACGGCCTGCAAGTCGCTGCGCCGCTGCGACGCCTGCCAAGAGCCGTTCGAGCACTTCAAGGAGATCTGACCGTGCCCGGCTTCCACACGCTGCGCGTCGCCGACGTCGAGCCGCTGTGCGACGACGCGGTCGCGGTCACCTTCGACGTCCCACCGCCGCTCGCCGGCGAGTACACGTTCCGCCCCGGCCAGTTCCTCACCCTCCGCCGCACGATCGACGGCCTGGAGGAACGCCGCTCCTACTCGATCTGCGCCCCGTCCGGCGCGGCCCCGCGTATCGGCGTGCGCGAGATCCCGGACGGTCTGTTCTCGTCCTGGCTCGTCCACGATGTCCGCCCCGGCGACACCATCGAGGTCCTCCCGCCCTCGGGCAACTTCACCCTCACCACCACGAAGACCGCCCACCACGTACTGATCGCCGCCGGTTCGGGGATCACCCCTGTGCTGTCCATCGCCGCGACCGCCCTCACCGACCCCAACACGCAGGTCACCGTCCTCTACGGCAACCGCCGCAGCACCACGGTCATGTTCGCGGACGAACTCGCCGACCTGAAGGACGCACACCCGGACCGCTTCGAGCTCGTCCACGTCCTCTCCCAGGAGCCTCGCGAAGCCGAACTGTTCAGCGGCCGCCTGGACGCGGACAGGCTCCGCGTCCTCCTCCCCCGCCTGGTTCCCGTCACCGAGATCGACCACTGGTGGCTGTGCGGCCCCTTCGCCATGGTCAAGGACGCCCGCCGCGTCCTCGAGGCTTTCGACGTCCCACGCGACCGCGTCCATCAGGAACTGTTCTACGTAGACGAGATCCCGCCCGAGCCCAACCGGAAGAAGCCCGCCCCCACGGGCCCGGCCAGCGAGGTCACCGTGATCTTGGACGGCCGCTCCACCACCCTCTCCCAAACTCGGGACGCCACCGTCCTGGAGGCCGCCCAACGCATCCGCCCCGACCTCCCCTTCGCCTGCAAGGGCGGCGTCTGCGGCACCTGCCGAGCCAAACTCACAGAAGGCCAGGTAGAAATGCGCCGCAACTACGCCCTGGACCAATCCGAACTGGACGCCGGCTACATCCTCACCTGCCAATCACTCCCGACCACCCCGACCCTCTCCGTCGACTACGACGCCTGACACACAGACACCGCGGACCGCCGCGCTCTGCTCGCCTGCCTGGGGTCGGCCCCAAGAACCGAACGCGCCCGAGGAAACGGGACGGAAACAACCGGAGGCATACCAATGATCAAGTTGCCCGACATGCGACACGACGTGAGAGGAGCACGGCATGGCAGCCTCAGAGGGCCTCCCCCTACCCAGCCGGCGCGCTTTCCTGGCCGCGAGCGGTCTGGCCGCAGTCGCGGGTACCACATTGCCGCCGGCGGGTGCGGAGGCGAGCGCGGCCTCGGCGTCCAGCGATGATCCCGACCGGCTGTTCAAAGAGGGCCGCTTCACGGCGGCCGAGCGCGGCTATCGACGCCGGCTCCGCCGGGATCCGCGGAATGCCCGGGCCGCCGCGCAGCTGGGCTACATCTGCCTGCTGTCCAATCGCTTCAGTACCGCCGAGACCTTCCTGACCCGGGCCGTCAGGCTGGATCCGGGAGACGTCGCCTCCAAGCAACGGCTCGCCGAATGCTACGTCCGCCAGGACCAGTACACCCGCGCCGTGCCCCTGCTGCGGCAGACCGGCACCGAGCGGGACGCGGCCTTCGCCACCGTCTTCGACCATCTCAGCAGCACCCCGTGGCGGATACATGGTCCCGCCGGCACCCGCGTGCCCTTCTACACCCTCGACCCCGTGCCCACCGTGGAGGCCGCGGTGAACGGCGGGACGCCGAAGAAGTTCATCCTCGACACCTACGCCACGCTTGACCTGTCGATGCAGGCGGCCGACGAGGCCGGTGTCCGCCGGCTCGCCACCATGACCGGAGGCGTCGTCGACGGCCGTCCGGTGACCTTGTACTTCGGCGTCCTGGACTCGTTCAAAATCGGGGACATCGAGATCCGCGACCTGCCGGTGCAGTGGAACGACACGCAGCGACCGCCCCTTCCCGACGGCTCGCAGCCCGCGGGCGCGTTCGGGACGACGATCTTCTATCACTTCCTGACCACGATGGACTACGCCGGCCGGGCCCTGGCCCTGCGGCGCAAGACCAGCTCCTCGCCGCACGGGTTTCACACGCGCGACCGGCTCCCGCTGTGGCTCGCCGGAGATCACTTCCCATGCACGCTGGGCAGCCTCCGCGACTACGGGCCGCGCATGGTCACCCTCGACACCGGCGGCATCGGCACCGCCTTCGGAACCACGGTGGAGATCGCCGAGCGGGCCGGCCTCGAGGTCGACTACGAGCATCCGATCGATCGGTTCGGGCACAAGGTCTTCCCGGCCACCGCCGACCGGATCAGCCTCGGCAGGGCGATCGTGCGCGACGTGCGCGGCCACGCGGTGGACAAGGACTTTCCCGGGTTTCCCGGCACCGGCCAGTCCGAGCGGTTCGGCTTCGACCTGATCGCCAACTTCAGTCACGAGTTCTACAAGCCGTTCGCCGTCACCTTCGACTACAACGCCATGGCCCTCTACATCGTCCGCGGCTAGCGCAGCCGTCCAATTGAGCAGGGAGCTTGGCGTGGTCAGCTGGTGATCGCGGCGAGGAGCTCGTCGCGGCCACTGGCTCCGGTTTTGCGCATAACCGCCTTGAGGTGGTCGTTGACGGTGTGCTCGGATATGCCGAGACGGCGGGCGATCTGCTTGGTCGCCGCCCCGGTGCACAGATGCTCAAGGGCCTGCCGTTCGCGGGTGGTGATGCCGTACCAATCGCAAAAGGACGGCAGCAGTAGCCCGCCAGCGGCGGCCTGAATGGTGATCGCCACATTTTCGGTGCCGTCGTCCAGGGGCTGGGCTTGGCAGGCGACCCACCGGCCGTGGCAAGTGGCAGGGGCCAGGGTCACCGGGGGATATATGCGGGGATCGCGCGCGTGTTCGCGGGCCTGGGTCGCCAGTATGGCCATGAATGTTCTACCGATCCGGTTCGGTGCGCAGGTGGTGTCCTGCACCTGCTTCAGCCACGTGCGCGCCTGGGGCGTGGTAGCCCGAATCTTGTAGTCGGGCCCGACGATGAGGACACCCGTCGGAAACGCCGGAATCACCGGTGTCAGCGGGCCGGCGGTGACGTACCTGCGCAGGACGGCTTTCAGCACGGGTCCCAGGCACGCCGCGCGGCGGACGTCCTCTTCATCGAACGTGGCGCTGCCCTGAGCTCGGAGCAGGCCGAAAGAACCCCAGATGCCGCGGGTATCGCTCAGCAGCAACCGTAGCTCGCAGCCGACGCCGTGGGCTGAGAACAGGCGCCGCATCACCCGATCGCGTCGGCCGTCGCCGGCCCCCACCACGCCCGCCGGCACCGGGCGCCGAGCCAGATCCGGCCAGGAACACGGACCGCCGGTCACGTAGTCGCTCTGCAGCACCGCCTGGATGATGTCGGGCTCATACCGATGCGCGAAACTGAACGAACCGACCCCTCCCGCTGGGTTGCTCGCTGTCACCCGCAGGGCGTCATGGGCCACGACCCGAGCCACAGCTTGCGAAACCGCCTCGGCCAGCTCATCCATATCAACCCCCTGCCCCACCACCGCACACAGATCCCGCGCCATTCGGTCCATGCGCGCCGGATCCAGCCTCTCAACCATCGCCACCCCACCGCTCTGAGGGACAAGAGGGGACAACTATCCAGCCCAGCATGAGCCTCCACGGCGACCCTCGGCATCCGGGGAAACCCTGACCCTTGGACGGTCCGGTCCGTCGCACAAGAGCTCAATCGGTCTGGCCCGCCGACCGATCGCGCCTCCGGTTCGCTTGCGGGTCAATCCCCGGATCAGGGGATACGCCACACGCCTGCCGTTGGGAGACCGTCGAGGAGTCCGCCGAGTGGCGGACGACAACGAGGGGAGAACCACGTGAGCGGAAGCAGAATGATCACCTGGGCAGGGGCCGTCGCACTCGCGGGCGGCGCCCTGACGGCGGCCACCTGGACCTCGACGGCCGCGGCGAACGCCCCGCACCAGCGGCAGGCCGAGCCCGGATCAGCGGCGGCCAGCTTCATGATCATCTCGAACATGAACCGCTTCTGCCTCGACATCCGGGCTTCCAACACCGGGGTCGGTGCCGGCCTGAACATGCAGCCCTGCACTGGAAACGCGAACCAGTTGTGGCACTGGGACGGCAGCAGACTGGTCAGCAACCTCAACGCAAAATGCCTCGACATCAACGACAACAACGGAGCCAGCGGCGCCGGCGTCAACATGTGGGACTGCCACGACGGACCGGCCCAGAAATGGCGCTGGAGCGGAACCCAACTGGCCAACGCCAACAACAACTGCCTGACCATCCCGAGCCAGAACGGGGGGCGCGGAGCCGCAGTCGCGATGTGGGCCTGTAACGGCGACCCCGGCCAGCAGTGGAGTTGACACACCTGAGAAACCCGAGCAGGAACGCTCCGCGGCCGCTCACGCCAGGAAGGCGCTGAGCGGCCGCGGCCACCAGACATCTCCGCTGCTGACAGGCGCCACGACACTCCATGCGCCGCCCCCCACCGTCTCGTCCGCGCCGGCCAGCCGGGCTCCCGAACTGACGTTAGGCGAAGTCGGATGGACGGGTCGCGATAGGGCGTGGGGCGAACCGTCCGCCGCCGGGGTTGTACTTGAGGACGACGACATCAAGGAGGAGTGTGCCGACGCAAGGTGCGTCCGATTCCATGTGCACGGCGATGGTCAGCGAGGCCGTGAGGTCCAGCCTGTCGATCCTCAGCATTTCGCCGACGGTGAAGCGGCCGGTCTCCTGGCGGGGCCGTCCGCCGAGAGCGTTTCTGAGGCCGGTAAGGCGCCAGGCCAGCCGGGTGTCGCGATCGCACGGCCGATCGGGCTTGAAGTCCAGAGTGCCCGAGAGGGTACCGAAGCTTTTCCTGCTGTCGTAGGGATCGAGGTGGAAGGTCGAGGTGACCGGTCGGCCGGTGGTGAGCTGGTAGGCCAGCGCCGTGATCGTGCGTTTGCGATCGCGCGTGGTCACGCGCGTCTCGTACGGCACCGCCCCACCGACGACCGAGCGCGCAGGGAGCGATCTATGGGCCTCACTCATCGAGATGCCGCACGTCGCCGCCCAACCTAATGACCCCAGAATCACGATGGAAAGGACGGCCTGGCCCGCGACCGACACAGTCCTTCGCAGCGTCCAGCCGGGCGTGGCTTCGGCGGGGGGCACGTCGGCGGCGCCGGTCCCCGGACCGGTTACACCCACGCCCGTAGGATACGCCCCACCCTCGAGCCCTCACCCATCCCGGAACACCGTCGCTCGCGACGCCCTGCCGCCCACCGCCATCGACTGGCCGATCGCCGACAGCCAAACACCGGAACCTGCCCCGGCCTGCCCTGCTGGCCAAGGCCGCCCAACGACGCAGAGCCTAGAAGTGCACGCGACAACGGGCAGCCGGAAGGAAGCCAAGAAGGTCGCCAGGGCCGCGGTCGAGGGCGAGTCGGCCGCATCCGCCCAGAGCAGCGGACAGATGCCCATGACGTTCGTGGTGCCGTTGGCCCCGACTCGGTGCCACGGCAGGCGATGCACGAGACGTCACCGCACCGGCTCAGTCACCGTCGCAGGTCAGCGTCGCTCAGCCATCGCGACGCGTGGTGGCATCCGTCCACGAGCCCGCCCGACGGGGACCCGTTCGCTTTCTCGTCCGGTCCAGGGCTGTCAGTGGCAGGTCTCGTCTGTGCCGACGACGGCGAGGTGCAGGTGGATGGACGTGTTCAGCCAGAAGCCCCAGCAGACATCGTTGCCGCACCGCAGGTTATAGAGCGCCGTGCCGAACCGGGTCTCGTCAGGGACCGCCGTGGCTTCCTGCCCGAGTTGCCCTTTGACGGGTTCCCACTGGGCACGTAACCAGGTGATCGCGTTCTCGGGCGTCTGGGGCGCCTGTTGGATCGCGCGGGACGGTTTGCGAAGCCAGTCGCGAATCTCCCGGGGGGCCAGTTCGCTGGTCAGATCCCGGCGGGCGGGATCGTCGCTGTAGGCGTTTCCATCCATCCGGGAGGCGTAGCAATGCCAGTGCAGCCCGCGTTTCCGCCAGTCATCGCGGGTCTGGTCCTGCCAGTAAGCGTCATAGGCGAACGGGCGGCCGGTCACGGACTTGAGCCTCTCACTGTGCCGACCCCGCCCCGTGAGGGACGGGACCCGGTGTCTCACGTGCGCTAAATGTCGAATTCGTTGTTCTTGGCGCTCCTGATGAAGCCCTCCCACTCGTGGCGGTCAAATTCCAACACCGCGCCGGTCTTGGTGTCGCGTACGGCGACCATGCCACCACCGTCCGACTCGTCCACGAGGTTGGTGGCCACCTCCACGCACCCGCACCCGGAGTTCTCTCCGTTACACAAGGTGCCCTTGGCGAATCGATACGGCCGGGTCATCCGCTCCTCCTTCGGGTCTCCAGGGGGCAGCCGGGTTGCCGCGTTTGGAACCGGCGGGTGGGCTGACACTCCGTCAGCGCATCCCCGCTCATGTCCAAGACGGTACGAACGTTCTGCTGTCCCACCCAAGGATGTTTACAAATGTTGCAGCTGGATCACGGCCTTGTTGATGAGATTTCGGGCGTCTCGCCCATAGACGGCCTGTCGCTGCAACATTGCGAACGCCTTCTCGAAGAGGGCGATCTCACGCGGTTGCGTGACCTTGATCCCCGCCGAGGTCGTCTCGATTTTTACGAGCTGGTCGTCAAAGATCCAGAACCCTTCCCCCGGCCACAGGTGCCGCACGATGTCCGTGGGAATGATTCCGAGGGAGACCTGAGGCAGCGTCATCACGGCGAGAAGCCGGTCAAGTTGTCCGAGCATGACACTGCTACCACCGAAGACGGTCGTCAGGGTTCTCGCCTCGATGAGGAAAGCGAACCTTCGGTCTCCTCGGTAAAGGAAGCGCTGCCGTTCCATGCGGGCTTCAACTGCTGCGTCCACGTCCGCATGTGAACCATAGAACTCGCTCGCAATCCTGAGGATTTCCAGACAATACTCGGCGGTCTGAAGAATCCCGGGTACAACGTCTGACTCGTACACCCTGAAAGATGTCGTACTCTCGTAAAGAGGGAAGGACTTCTCTTGCAGGCGTTTGAGTCCTCCGCGGAGCTGCCGCTGCCACTCCAGCCACATCCCTTCGATGCCTCGGAGTGTGGCGATGAGGTCAGCCGACTGGTCTTCGGCTTTGCAAGAGCGACACCATGCCCGGATGTCGTCCTCGCTCGGGCTCTGCCGACCGTTCTCGATGCGGGACACCTTGGTGAAATGGATACCTGAAAGCGAGGCCAGTGCCCGTCCGGTGAGCCGCGCGTCCTTGCGCATCTCACGAAGCCGTGCGCCGAACGAGGCTCTGGCCTGCTGTACCTGGCTTGACATGGCGGAGGTTCAGGCGGGCTTGTACTCGTGATCGGGGACGCCAAGGCGCCAGACGTCCTCGAAGGCCCTCTTGCACAGCCGCACGACATCCGGCTCTTTCCAGAGTTGCCGCTCAACTACCGCACCACTCGCGGCGAAGACGGAAAAGACCGCCGCCTCCTCATCGAAGAGCCAGAAGTCGTTGCCCGGGAGAGCGATCGCAGATACGAGACGGCGCGGGATCCACATGATCTGCTCTCCCGCATCGGTGAACAGATGTGAGTCTGACAGCACCCAACGCTGATAGTCGCTGATGGGTTCCGACACGATTCTCGCCCTGCGGATTACTTTTCCATCACGAGTGGCTGCTCGAACGGTGTCGAACCAGGGTTGAAGCCACTTCCGGTCGTCCTGCTCTCCGGTTTCCCATTTTCTAAAATGGGGTTGCTCCACCTGAGTTCCGTAGGCGTCCCGCATCTCCAGGTGCAGCGCTTCACGGCGGAACGTTCGGAAGAACTCCTGCCGTGCTTCACCGGTGATCAGTTCCAAGGTCTACCCTTCGCCGAGCAGAGCCCTCAGCGCCGACTTGGGGACTTCCACACAGTCTTCGTGATCTGGGATTTCCATCTGGCCGCGTGCTTCGGAGCTGGCCACTCGCGCGCCCTGAAAGATGAGTTTCCTCCCCCGGTCACGTGGACGATCGGTGCGGTCCAGCTTGTCAAGCGACCCTCGACCCCGTCGTTGACCAGGTGAGCGAAGAGGCCCGGCGGGACCTCCACGACCGTCTCACCTTCGGGAAGGTCCAGCTTCGCCAGAACCTCGGAGTCCGTGACGATCCAGCCTTGAACGATGTAGGTGTCCTTGTCCGTGGCGTACAGGGTCGGGGACTCGTCCGGCTTTGAGTCCTTGCCCAGGAACGTGAGGCGCACGGTTGCCTCCTGCCCGGAGGGTTTATGAATGTTGCAAGCATGAGGGTCGACCATCGATCCTCGGACGTCAAGGTCCGCCCCCGTTCACACGGACGGGACGTCGCCGACCGTCAGGACCCGGCGAGCGCTCAACGAGCCTCTTCAGTGCCTCAACGCGGCGGCACGGCCACGCCTGCCCGTCGTCGATGAGGACGATGACCCTCGTGCCCGCGAGGTGAAGCGATTGCGGCTAATCCCTCCCGACATCAGGAGCCCCCCGTACCTTGCCTCGATTCGGGAGGTCGGGGGGCTTTCTGCGGTGGATCAGAGGTCCAGGTCGCCGGCCTTGATCTGGGCGACAAGGCTCGACAGGGCCTCACGGCCGACGGTGATGTGGGGAGTCCGGGGGTTCTTGCTGTCCCTGATGCCGATCTTGTCGTTCAGGGAGGCCAGTTCAACGCACTCGCCGCTGGTGCCACCGGTGGAGCGGGTGGACTTGCGCCATACGGGGGACGACTTCACGCTGTCTCCTCCATGATCTGCTTGATCAACTCACGGGATGGTCCGACGGGGAGAGCCAACATCCCGATCCGGTCGAATCGGGTCACGAAGTCCTTCACCTCCACGTCATCGGCGACGAACCTCCCCGCGTTCGGGGCTTCGACGAACGCCACCTCATCCTCCTTACCAGTGAGGATCATGAAGGGTCCGTCGAGTCCTTCGTAAGCCCCTGCCGTGCTTGGCACTATACGGATGCTTACGTGTGGAAGTTCGGACACCTCCAGCAACCTGGCGAGTTGCGCCTTGAAGACCTCGGGCCCACCGACCGGCCACTCCAGCACGGTTTGTGCGAGGATCACCCACACTTCCGGGGGGTTGGTCTTGTTCAGGACCGCCTGTCGAGCCATGCGCCGCTCGTGGGAACCGTCCTTGTCCTTCGTGCGGCCCGCCGCCAAGAGCGCTCGGGCGTATTCAGGAGTCTGGAGCAGCCCCGGTATGTGCTGGCCCGCGAACATTCGGATCTTGTCGGCCTCCTGCTCTTGGCGCAGGAACGAGTTGAACCAGTCGGGGTTGCTGGCTCGGCGTGCGTAGAAGATCAGCAGGGTGAACAATCCTCCCGTCTTCCAGGCTTTGTCGAGCCGGGCGGCGTGCTTGTCGGACATCAGCTGGTCACCGGTCTCGATCCGGGAAATGGTGGACGGCGCACATCCCGCGATCTTGGCGGCCTCGGTGCCGGTGAGACCCTTCGAGGTCCGCAGAAAGCGCAGGTAGAAGCCCATAAGGCCCCACAGGGACGAGCGCGGGTCCACCGCATCCTTATTGCTCATCGTGTACCGCCGTTCCCTTGATCACTTCCGTGACTTCCGCGGAAGTGGTCCGTTCCGTGGACAGGCTAGAGCGCGAATAGCACTCTAGCCAGTGGTTCCGACAAAAGCCGAAGGACGCAAAACGGAAATAATCGGACCAGAAGAAAAAGCCGGACAGAGGTCGTTAGCTTGCCGCTGTCGACGAAATCGGAGAAGCCGAGGAAGCCGACCCATGGGTACGAACAAATCCCGACCGGGAGACCACGTCGCCGTGGTCCCGTGCAGCGATCACGCGGACGCGCCTTCCAGCGCGCTGGAGCTCCAAGCGCGGAGAGCCTTCGCCATCGGTCTCCTGGCCACGGCCGCGTCTGTCGGAATAGCCCGGAATGCCGCCAAACTGGCGGTGCTCGGCTGGGGGTTCGCGGCTGAGAAGGCCGACGATGTCTGTCTGGTCGTGTCCGAACTCGTCACCAATTCGGTTCGTGCGGCCGAGCACGCCGAGATCCGGCTGACGCTCGCCGAGGACGTGCCCGGCCACGTCACGGTCGAGGTCTGGGACGAGGCGCGGGAACTGCCGCAGCGGAAGCCGGCCGCTCCCATGAGCACGTGTGGGAGAGGGCTTGAGATCGTCGAGGAACTGGCCGTCCACTGCGGGACTCGTCAGGAGGGCGACGGAAAGGTCGTTTACGCCGTCCTATGACCGGTACACGAAGAGAAAGGTGAGCCATGACCAATGCGGTCGAACGGGCCGAGCAGGTCGGCAGGGACCCCAGGAAGCTGGTCTCCCCTGATCTGTTCAATCGGCTCGTGGAGCGTGTTCGGAGCGAATATCAGTGCGTCGCTCGCTTCTACGCCAAGGCGATGGTGGAGCAGATGATCTGCTTTCTCGCGACGATCTCCACGTATGATCCGTCCGACCCGCCTCCGGGGGTCGTGGACGAGGGGGAGTTCACTCATCTCACGCCGTCGAAAGAAATCGATAACGCGTTGTATGCCTTCCTGGGGATGTCCATGGAATACCGGGAGTTCAGCACGCTGCTGACCGGAGACGAAGGGTTCATCGACCATGCTCCGGTCAGTAACTCCTCCACCAACAGCGGCCGGTCGGTCGGCATCACCGTCCGGGCCATGCGTTACTTCGGATGGCCGGTGGACGACAGGTTCTGGGAGACAGGCACGAATTGCTACTCGGACATCTGCCAAGGCCGCCTCATCGACCTGAAGGACTCATGACACGACGCCGGGGGCAGGTCGCTTGGATCTGGTCGCCCGAGCGGTACGGCTCGTCCAGAAAGCGCCCGTGCCCGCGGTGTTGGACCGTCCCGTCACCCATGCTCTGGGACGGCAGCGGCGGGGATGTGTCGCCGATGGCAGGGGCGGCGCTGGACTCGGTACCGGAGGGTGGAAACGCTTCGGTGCTGTCGCTACGCCGGTTTCTGGGATTCCGCCCGTCGAAGACGCGGAACGGCTCGTCGCACTCGCGGCGGAGATGGCCGCCGGGCGCGGCCGGGAATACGTTCGCCCGTCACGTGGCAGGGGACGACGCTCGCCGGTTGCCGCACATCAGAAGAAAGTAGGTGGTCTATCGGAATGGTTTGAACGGTAGTGACGTGGAGCATGGGGCCCTGCTGGACGGCAGGGTCCCCTTTACGCATCTGACGGGAGACCCATGAAGAACGAGCCACGTGTGGAGCCGCTGTTAACGCCCGCTGAGGTGGCATCGATGTTCCGTGTCGACCCCAAGACGGTCACGCGGTGGGCGAAGGCAGGGTTGCTCACGTCCATCCGGACGCTCGGCGGGCACCGCCGCTACCGCGGGGAGGAAGTGCGGGCTCTGCTCGCGAAAGGTCCGCAATAGAGAACGGGTGATGGGGCCCGTTCTGGACGGGCCCCTTTTGCGGACACGCGAGTGATCACTTGACGGTGAATCCCGCTGCGGACCTCCCAAACCGCACGCGATCGGGAGAATCCACGAAGTTTCCCTCATCCGCCGCCGCACTTGTGGCGGGACCCCGCGTCCTTTGCCGGTGTGGCGACGTCGTCGGGGGCGTTGGCGGCCGGCGTCGCGGCCGCCGTCGAGGCGGCCCGCGGGATCGGGGTCACCGGACCTGTTCGTAGAAGGCGAGGGATTCGCGGATGCGGGCGCGGAGCCACATGTGGGGGCGGTCGTTGTCGTAGCGCTGGTGCCAGGCCAGGACGATCGGGACGGGCGGCAGGTCGAACGGCAGCGTCCGGGTGCGGAGTCCCAGCTTCGTGAGCGTGGGGCTGCACATGTGCTCGGGGACCGCGACCATGAATTCGCTCTGCGCGACGAGGTACAGGGCGGCGGTGCTCGTGGGGACGGACGCGACGACGCGGCGGCGCAGGCCCAGGGTTTCCAGCGACGTGTCGATCGGGTCGCGGAGCCTGCCGCGGCGGGACACGATGACGTGATCGGCGGTGGCGAAGCGTTCCGCGGTGAGGTCGCCGGCGGCGCACGGGTGGTCCGGGCCGACGGCGGCGACAAGACGGTCGTGACCGATCGTGACGTGGCTGATCTCCGGTACGTCCGGTTCGGTGGCGCCGATCTCCAGGTCGACCCGGCCGTGCCGTAGCTCGTTGGTGTCGCTGCTGGCCTCGGCGAGGAGCCTGATCGCGACGCCGGGCGCCTGCTCGCGGACGGTGGCGAGCAGCACGGGGCCGATCGCCGTGGTGACCGCGTCGTGGCCGCGTACCGAGAACGCGCGGTCGAGGTTGGCCAGGTCGAGGTCATGTTCGGGGCGCAGGACCCCGCGGGCCCGCTGGACGAGGTCGTGCACCTCGCCGCGGATCTCCATGGCGTACGGCGTCGGGATCATCGTGCGGCCCGCGCGGACGAGGATCTGGTCACCGGTGACGCGCCTGATCCGGCCGAGCGTGCGGCTCATCGCCGGGGCGGACAGGTTCAGCCGTTCCGCGGCCCCGGCGACGCTGTTGTGCTCCAGCAGCGCGTCCAGTGCGGTCAGCAGGTTCAGGTCCAAGTGCACCAGAGTAAATGTAGCCCTATCAAACATGCACTGGCCATAGCTATTGGTCGCTCTTAGTGTCGGTGAAGACGCGCGGTTGACGAGGCGTAACCGGTGAGGAGCGAGGGCCATGGAGATCTGGCAACTGTCCGCCGTCGAGGTCGCGCGGCTGCTCCGCACCGGGGCGGTGTCGTCGGTCGAGGCCACCCGGTCGGTGCTCGGGCGGATCGCCGACGTCGACCCGGCGGTGAACGCGGTCGTCGAGGTGCGGGAGGACGCGGCGCTCGACGCGGCGCGGAAGGCGGACGCGCGGCTGCGGCACGGGCGGGCGGCCGGGCCGCTGCACGGCGTGCCGGTGACCTTCAAGGTGAACACCAATGTGGCGGGGCTTCCCACCACCGAGGGCGTCGCCGCGTACAAGGACCACGTCGCCAAGGAGACCGATCCGCAGGTTTCGAGCTGGCTGGACGCCGGAGCCGTCCTCGTCGGCCGGACGAACTGCCCGCCGTTCGCCACCCGCTGGACGACGGAGAACGATCTGTACGGCGCGACGCTGAACCCGTGGGATCCGGCGGTGACACCGGGCGGGTCCAGTGGCGGGGCGGCCGTCGCCGTGGCGCTCGGGATGGGGGCGCTGGCGCAGGGCAACGACATCGGCGGGTCGATCCGGTATCCGGCCGCGTGCTGCGGGGTCGTCGGGATGCGGCCCACGCCGGGGCGCGTTCCGGCGTGGGCGGGGTCGTCGTCGCATGATCCGCCGATGGCGGTGCAGGCGTTCGTCGAGCAGGGGCCGCTCGCCCGGACGGTCGCCGATCTGCGGCTCGGGCTCCGGGCGATGGAGAGCTACGACCCTCGGGATCCGCGGGCGGTCGCCCTCGGCAGCCGGATTCGCCCGTCGGCGTCGGCGTCAACGTCGGCGGCGGCGGAGCGGACGCGGGTCGCGGTCGTCGTCAATCCGGGCGGGCCCGGGTTGCGGGGGTCCACCACGCCGGAGAGCGCCGAGGCGACGCGGACGGCCGCGCGGTGGCTGGCCGACGCCGGGTACCAGGTGGACGAGGTCGAGCAGCCGGTGTTCGGTGAGGCGGCGGAGCTGTGGTGGAAGCTGGCGCTGACCGAGTTCGCGATCGGGATGACGGCCGAGGTCGAACGCGTCGGCGACCCCGGTTTCCGCCGTTTCTTCGACCTCATGTTCGCCGTGTACCGGGAGGAGTTCGGCGAGGTCGACCTCGCCGGGTTCGTCGCCGGATGGGCGCGGCGCGGCATGCTCCGCAGGCGGCTGTCGGAGTTCGCGGAGCGGTATCCGCTCGTCCTGACGCCGGTGTCCGGTGAGCCGCCGTTCGCCATGGGGGCGGACGCGGAGTCGGTCGTGCGGACGGGCGAGCTGATGGGGCGGCAGTGGCCGCTCATGTCGGTGCCGGTCCTCGGGTTCCCGGCGCTCGGGCTTCCCGTCGGCGGCGGGACCGGCGCGCCGCTCGGCGTCCAGGTGATCGGACGGCCGTTCGAGGAGGACGCCGTGTTCGCCGCCGCCGAGGTCATCGAGGCCAGAGCCGGATTCGCGACCCCCATCGACCCGTCCCCCACCGGAAAGAGCCACGATGTCGCTGCACTCGGATGACCGCGTGAACCCGTCTTTGACCTCCCTGACGGACGAGAATCCGGCGCTGGCCGAAGATCGCGCGCTGGTGCCGCGGGTCGCCGCGGCGGTGCGGGCGGCGGGGGCGCGCATGGTCGAACGGTTCTCGACCACGCCGCGCCTCGCCGGACGGGACGAGGTCGTCGCCGGCATCTACGCCAACGACGCGGCGTCCCTCGAAATCCTGAAGCCGGCGCTGACGGCGCTGCGCCCTGGCGTGGGCTGGGTCGACGACGAATTGGAAAGCGGAGTCCTCCCGGACGGGGAATGGTGGGTGACCGACCCCGTCGAAGGCAATATCAACCATGTTCACGGAATGACCGACTGGGGTGTCACGGCGACGCTCGTCCGCGACAACGTGCCCGTGGTCACGGCGGTTCATCTGCCTTTGGTGGACGACACGTATACGGCGGTCCTGTCGGGCGGGGCCTTTCTCAACGGGGCGCCGCTGCGCCATTCTCCGAAGGCCGGGATCGATGGGGCGCTCGTCGGGACGGGTCAGGCGGCGCCCGGTGAGTCGGCGGAGACGTTCGTCCGCATCGGGGCGTCCGTCACCGCGATGCTCAACGCCGCGATGGTGATCCGGGTGTCGGTCCCGGCGACGCTGCAACTGATCCAGATCGCCGCCGGCCGGATGGACGTCTTCTGGCAGTTCAGCCAGGTCCGCTCCGGGCTGCTCGCGGGGGCGCTGCTCGTCGCCGAGGCGGGCGGTGTCATCTCCGACACGCGCGGGCGGCCGTGGAGCCTCGACAGCGACGACTTCCTCGCCGCCACCCCGACGCTGCACGCCGCCGCCGTCCAAACCCTTTCGGCCATTAGATGAATTCTTCAACAGAAAGGCGTCCGACCATGCGCAAAGTCCCGCTGGGTGCGTCCGGTATCGAGATCAGCGAATTCGTGTTCGGCGCCGGTTCGATCGGCGGGGTCGGGACGTCCACGAGCACGCGCGGCCACGGGCTGAACGCCGAGGAGGGATTCGAGCGGCTCGACGAGGCGTGGGAACTCGGGATCAACATCGTCGACACGTCCGACTCCTACGGGGGCGGCGAGAGCGAGAAGGTCGTGGGGCGGTGGCTGCACGAGCGGCGTCCCGCGGACGCGATCGTGTCGACGAAGGTCGGCCTGATCAGCAACCCCGACGGCTCCCGGGCCAGGAACCTGTCGGCGAAGCACATCGAGAGGCGGCTGGCGCGCAGCGTCGAGCGTCTCGGACGCGTCGACCTCTACCTCTCGCACGTCCCCGACCCCGGGACGCCCATCGCCGAGACGCTGGAGGCGTTCTCCGCCGCGCAGGACGCCGGGACCATCGGGGCGTACGGCGTCAGCAACGTCGACCGCGCGCTCCTGGAGGACATCCTGCGGACGGCGGACGCGAAGGGCCTGCACCGTCCCGTCACCGTCGAGAACCGGCTGAACCTCCTCGACCGCGGCGACGAGGCCGAGTTGCTGCCGCTCGTCGTCGGCGAAGGGCTCGGGTACACGCCGTTCTCCCCGCTCGCGGGCGGGGTGCTGTCCGAGCGGTACCTCGACGGGGCCGCGCCGGAGGCCGGGAGCCGCATCGCTGTCGCCGGTGACCTCTACTACAAGGGGTTCCACACGCCGGAGAACCTGGAGAAGGTCGCCGCGCTCCGGGAGATCGCGCGGGAGCTTTCGGCGAGCGTCTCCGGGCTGGCCCTCGCCTGGCTCCGCGACCATCCCGCGGTGACCGCGCCGATCGTCGCGCCGCGCACGTCCGCGCACTGGGACGCCGTCCGGGAGGCGATGGACGTCCGCCTGGACGAGAAGGACCACGCCCGCGTCTCGGACATCTTCCAATGACGACCAGCACCGGCGAACTGAGCACCGGCGAGCTCCGCGACGTGCAGCTTGAGAGGCTGCGCTGGACGGTCCGGCACGCCTACGAGAACGTGCCGCACTACCGGACGGCCCTGGACGAGGCCGGAACCCACCCGCACGACATCCGCGACCTCTCCGACGTGTCGAAACTGCCGTTCACCACCAAGGACGACCTGCGCGCGAACTATCCGTACGGGATGTTCGCCGTCCCGCCCGAGCGGGTCGCGCGCGTCCACGCGTCGTCGGGCACCACCGGGCGGCCCACGATCGTCGGCTACACGCGCGAAGACCTGGAGACCTGGGCGGACGTCGTCGCCCGCAGCATCGGCGCGGCGGGCGGACGGCCCGGCGACCGGCTGCACAACGCCTACGGCTACGGGCTGTTCACCGGCGGGCTCGGGCTGCACGCGGGCGCGGAGCGGCTCGGCTGCGCCGTGATCCCGGTGTCGGGCGGGATGACCGAGCGGCAGGTCCTGCTGATCCGTGACCTGCGGCCGGACGTCATCACCGTCACCCCGTCCTACATGCTCGCGCTGATCGACGAGATGGAGCGGCAGGGCATCGACCCGCGCTCGACGTCGCTGCGCGTCGGGATCTTCGGCGCCGAGCCGTGGACGGAGGAGATGCGGCGGGAGGTCGAGGAGCGGCTCGGCATCGACGCGGTCGACATCTACGGGCTCTCGGAGATCGTCGGGCCGGGCGTGGCGCAGGAGTGCGCCGAGACCAAGGACGGCCTGCACCTGTGGGAGGACCACTTCTATCCCGAGATCGTCGACCCGGCGACGGGCGAGCCGCTGCCGGACGGCCGCGAGGGCGAGCTGGTGCTCACCACGCTCACCAGGCAGGCGATGCCGGTGCTCAGGTACCGCACCCGCGACCTGACCCGGCTGCTGCCGGGCACCGCCCGGCCGGTGCGCCGGATCGCGCGGATCTCCGGCCGCACCGACGACATGATCATCCTGCGCGGGGTGAACCTGTTCCCCACGCAGATCGAGGAGCTGCTGCTCGGCACGGACGGGCTGGCACCGCATTTCCAGTGCGTGCTGACGCGCCGGGGCGCCCTCGACGGGCTGACCGTGCGCGTGGAGCGGCGCGCGGGTACGGAGCGGCGCGCGGACGCGGACGCGGCGATGGCCGGGGAGCGGCTGCGGACGCTGGTCAAGAACACGATCGGGGTCAGCGTCGACGTCGAGGTCGTCGACCCCGGCGGGGTCGAGCGGTCGGCGGGGAAGATGCGGCGCGTCATCGACGAACGCCCGCCCCGCTAATGGCCCGGAGAGCCGGTAAAGGCCCGGAGAGGAGGCCGGCCATGAGAGCGAAATCGAGCCGGAACGGGTTGGCGGGCGTCGCCGTCCGGTTGCGGGGAGTCGGGAAGAGATTCGACGGCGGCGTCGAGGCGATCAGGAATCTGGACCTTTCCGTGGGGCCGGAGGAGTTCGTCTCGATCGTCGGGCCGAGCGGCTGCGGGAAATCGACTCTGCTGCGCGTCATCGCGGGGCTGACGCGGTGCGCGGACGGTTCGGTCGAGGTTCACGGCGAGACGGTCACGGCGCCGCGGCGGGACGTCGGCATGATGTTCCAGCGGCCCGCGCTCCTCGCGTGGAAAACGTCGCTGGAGAACGTGCTGCTGCCCGTCCGGGTGCATCGCAGGGTCCGGGACGACGACCTTCGCGAGGCTATGCGGCTGCTCGCCCTTTTCAATCTCGAAGGGTTCGAGCATCATTTTCCGGAGCAGTTGTCCGGCGGGATGCGGCAGCGGGTCGCGCTGGCGCGGCTGATGATGACCGGGGCGCGCGTCCGGCTTCTCGACGAGCCGTTCGGCGCGGTCGACGAGCTCACCCGGGAACTCCTGAACCTCGAACTGCTGAAGATTCACGAACGGACGGCGTCGGCCACGCTCTTCGTCACGCACAGCATTTCCGAGGCCGTTCTGCTTTCGGACCGCGTGATCGTGATGACGCCGAGGCCGGGCACGGTCGCGGCCGACGTGACCGTCTCGCTGCCACGCCCCCGCTCGCTCGACATGGCCTATTCCTCGCGGTTCCAGGAACTCGCTTTGACGGTGCGCGACGGGCTTCAACTCGTCCCGGCCGAAGGGGGTTGATCGGGGTGAACCGGCAGCGCGGCACCGCGCGAGCCAGCGGACGCGGGCCGGGACGCGGGCCCGGCCGGGTGATCGCACCGGCGGCCCTGTTCGCCGTCGTCGTCATCGTCTGGGATCTGGCGCGCACGCGGGGCTGGGTCAGCGACCTGATCCTGCCGCGCCCCTGGGACGTCGTCGTCGCGGCCTACGACCTGTTCTCCGGCGGGCTCGTCTGGGAGCACCTCCTCGCCACCTTCTACGAGACCCTGGCCGGGTTCGCCGCCGCGGCGGTGCTCGGGATCGGCACGGCCCTGGCGGCCGGGTCATCGCGGCCGGTCAGGCAGATGGTGTACCCGTACGCGGTGACGTTGCAGGTCCTGCCGATGCTGTCCATCGCGCCGATCCTGATCTCGGCGTTCGGCTTCGGCTACACCTCGAAGATCGTGATCGCCGGGATGATCGCGTTCTTCCCGATCTTCGTGAACTCGCTCACCGGCCTGCTCGCCCCGGACCCCGACGCCGAGGAGCTGTTCCGGTCGCTGCGCGCCGGGAGGAAGCGGACGTTCCGCAGCCTGCTCCTCCCCACCGCCGCACCGATGATCTTCGCGGGGCTGCGGATCGGGCTCACGCTGGCGCTGGCGGGCGCGGTCGTCGCGGAGATCGTGTCGTCGCAGAAAGGGCTCGGATTCCTCGTCCAGAGGTACAGCTCGCAACTTAATCAGGACGACGCGTTCGCCGTCGTCCTGGTCCTGACCGTGATGGGTCTTCTCCTCTACGGCGCCATCGGATTCGCCGACCGCACCATCGTCTTCTGGCGGCACCCCGGACGGCTGGCGGCCAAGACCAGGAGCCGGGAGAGAAGAGTCCGGCGCCGCCTCGGTGAAACTCCGCCGCCGCCCACCCCGACCCCGCAATCACCGGCCTCGAACCCTTCGGCTTCGGAGGAGAAGGTCTGAATGAGAACAACACTGACGAACCACAATGTCCGGCTGGCAGGGACACTTGTCACCGCTCTGCTGGCGGCCGCGCTGTCCGCGTGCGGCAGCGCGGGAAAGACCTCGGACGGCGCGGACGGCACCCTGACGCTCGCCACTCCCGCACCCGATTCGCTGTTCACCTTCAACGAGGTCATCGCGGACAGGCTCGGCTTCTTCAAAGAAGAGGGCATCACGGTGAAGCTCGCCCCGGTGACCGACAACGTCCCGATCGCCGGGCTGGTGGAGAACCGCAAGGCGGACGTCGGGCTCGTCGCCGCGACCGACGCGATCTCCGCGGCCCTGAAATCGGACGGCCTGCGCCTCGCCTACGACGAGCGCACCGGCGGGAACGGGTTCCTCATCGGACTCGTCGTCCCCGAGAAGAGTCCGGTCAAGAAGGTCGCCGATCTCAAGGGAAAGAACGTCGGCCTCGCCTCCCCCGACCAGGACCGCGCCTACCTCACCGCCGCGCTGAAAAAGGCCGGAATGAACATCGACGACGTCAGGACGACGATGGTCGGGCCGGGCAGCCCTTCGGTGGCGCAGACACTGGAATCGGGACGCATCGCCGCCTACGCCGGGACGCTCACCGACTTCTTCGCCTTCGACGAGGCGGGAATGCCGGTCAGGGACATCACCCCCGAGGGCCTCGAAGGCATTCCCGTCGGCGGGTACATCGTCCGTTCGGAGACGCTGAAGAAAAGCGATGTGCTCGTCAAGTTCTTCCGCGCCCTCGCGCGCGGGACATATGTCGGGCTTGAACGTCCGAAGGTCGCGGAGGCGGCGACGCGGCAGGTCGCCCCGGAGCAGTGGGGCGACGCCGAGCAGGCGCGGGGGCTGCTCGACGCCCTGTCCAAGACCCTCGTCCCCTTCGACAAGACGAACTTCGGTGAGATCAAACCGGACCGCTGGGGCAATGCCCAGTCCCTCCTCCGCGAAGCGGACGTGATCGACGGTTCCGTCGATCTGAAGCAATTCCTCGTGACCGACATCCTCCAGAAGGTCAACGGTTTCGACCGTAAAGCGACCCTGACCAAGGCCGATTCTTGGCTGACCATGAACGGGAGCACCACATGACGAACATCGCCATTCTCGGATCCGGACGCGTCGGCGCCGCCCTCGCCGCGAAATTCGCGGAGGCGGGCCACGACGTCACGATCGGCAGCCGCGACGCCGCGAAGACCTCGTCCGCCTGGGACGGGAAGCCGGTGACGGTCACCGGCGTCGCCGCCGCCGTCGAATCGTCCGAGGTCGTCGTCAACGCGACGCCCGGCGACACCTCCGTGGAACGGCTCGGCGCCCTGCGCGACGCGCTGTCCGGGAAGATCCTCGTCGACGTCGCCAACGCCACCGTGCGCGGTCCCGACGGGATGCCGGGCGGCCTGGTCTACCCCGGCGGCAGCCTGGCGGAGCGACTCCAGGAGGCCCTGCCCGGCACGCATGTCGTCAAGACGCTCAACACGATGCTGTCCCCCGTCATGGTCGACCCGCACAGCCTCACGGTGCGGCCGACCGCGTTCCTGTCCGGCGACGACGCGGACGCGAAGGCGACCGTGACCTCGCTGCTGGGCGATCTCGGCTGGCCCGCCGACTGGATCGAGGACCTCGGCGGCATCGTCTCCGCACGCGCCCCGGAGGCGAACATGCTGATCGTGCCGTCGATCATGCGTAATCACGGAATGGTGCCGTTCGCCCTGAGTGTCGCGCTTTAGGGCAGGGTGTCCTCATGGCTGATGACCTGCACTGGCTTCCGGCCGCCGAGGCGGTCCGGCGGCTGCGCGACGGTGAGCTGAAGCTCGCCGAGTACGTCGAGGCGCTGATCGACCGGACCGGGCGGCTGGCGCACCTGAACTCCTACATCTCGCACGACCCCGACCTCATCCGGCGATCCCTCAAGGACCGGCCGTCCGGCCCCCTGCACGGGCTGCCGTTCGCGCTCAAGGACATCATCGACACCGCCGACCTCCCGACGACGGCGAACACCCCGGCCCTGCGCGGCTGGCGCCCGAACCGCAACGCGCCGATCGCGCAGAAGCTGCTGGACGCCGGCGGCACGCTGATGGGCAAGCAGGCGCTGGGCGAGCTGTCCTTCGGGATGACGAACAACAACCCGGCGTACGGGACTGTCCGCAACCCCTACCGCGAGGACCACATCCCCGGCGGGAGCAGCGGCGGCACCGCCGTCGGCGTCGCCGCGGGCCTGGTCCCCGCCGCGATCGGCGCCGACACCGGCGGCTCCTGCCGCATCCCGGCCGCGCTGTGCGGCTGTGTCGGGTTCCGGCCGACGCACGGACGCTACGACGGGCGCGGTGTCGTCCCGATCTCGTCCACCCGAGACACGCCGGGCCCGCTCGCCCGGAGCGTCGCGGACGTCCGCCTGATCGACGGCATCTGCGCGCCGTCCGGCACGACCGCGGAGCCGCGGGCCGACCTGCCGGGCCTGCGGCTCGGGGTGCCTCGCGGGTTCTTCTACGACGATCTCGACCCGGACGTCGCCGAAGCGACCGAGAGCGCGCTGTCGGGGCTCGCCGCGCGCGGCGCCGTGCTCGTCGAGCGGGACATCCCCGACCTGGTACGGCTCAACGAGCTGTCCAGCTTCACGGTGGTCCTGTACGAGGTGGGCCGGGAGCTGTCGGCCTACCTCTACCAGCACGCCTCGCCCCTGACGCTGCGCGACCTGGTCGGCCAGATCGCGACCGACGAGATCCGGGAGACGCTCGAATCCCTCCTGGACGAGGACGCGGTGCCCGGCGCCGACTACCGCGCGGCCCTCGCCGTCCACCGCCCGGCCCTCCAGGCCGCCTTCGCCACCTATTTCGAAGGCAACGACATCAGCGCCTACGTCATCCCGACGACCCCGCTGCCCGCGCGCCCGCACAAGCCCGCCGGGGAGGACCGCACGGTCGAGCTGAACGGCGCCACCGTCGGCACCTTCCCCACCTACATCCGCAACACGGACGCGTCGAGCGGCGCGGGCCTGCCCTGCCTGTCGATCCCCTCGGGAATGTCCGGGGACGGCCTGCCGATCGGGCTCGAACTCGTCGGGCCCGGCTCGTCCGACGCCCGGCTCCTGGCCATTGGCGAGGCGGTCGAGGCCACGCTGCCGCCCCTGCCGCGCCCGCCCCTGTGACCGACCAGGAGTTGAACCACCCCATGAACGAGAACAGCAAGACGGTGTACTACGAGCGGCGCGGCCGGCTGGCGCTGATCCGGCTGGACCGGCCGGGGACGTCCAACGCCATCGATCCGCCGACCCTCCAGGCGCTCGGCGCCGCCTACCATCGCGCCGACAACGACGGCGAGGTCGTCGCCGTCGTTCTGCACGCGGAAGGCCCCGACTTCTCCGCCGGGCTCGACCCGAAGAGCTTCCTGCCCACCCTCCAGGCCCGCACCTACAGCGCGGACGGCCCCGGCCGGATCAACCCCTTCGGGACGACCACGCGCCTGTCGAAACCGCTGGTCGTCGCCGTCCAGGGGACGGTCGGGGCGATGGCGCACGAGCTCATGCTCGCCGCGGACGTCCGCGTCGCCGCCGAAGGAACCCGGTTCGGCCAGGGCGAGGCCGGCAGGGGCACGACCCCGGCGGGCGGCGGCGCGGTCCGGATGGCGGCGGAGGCGGGCTGGGGCAACGCCATGCGCTGGCTCCTCACCGGCGAGGAGTGGGGCACGGACGAGGCCGTCCGGCTGGGGCTCGTCCAGGAGGTCGTCCCCTCCGGGGAGCAACTGCCACGCGCCATTGAGATCGCCGAGAAGATCGCCGCCAACCCCCCGCTCGCGCTCCGCGCGACGCTCGAACTGGGCCGCCGCGCCCGGGAGGCCCAGGCCCGGCAGGTCTTCGCCGACCTGATCCCCACCCTCTACCGGCTGCTGGACACGGCCGACTTCGCCGAACGCCTCACCGCCCTCAAGGAAGGCCGCGACCCGGTCTATACGGGGCGGTAGGCGCGCGGCCGCCCGATCAGGCGTCATCGCGATCGATCCGGGTGAGGGCGCCCGACAGCTCACGCGGGTGGTGATCGCGGAGGCCCGCCAGGATCAGGGCGTGCACGGGATCGAGATCGTCCGGGACCGCGTCCCGCGGCGAACCGCCGTCGATCATGCGGAGCAGGACGGCACGTGCCTGGGGGGTGTCGGTGAGCAGCACACCGGTCTGGTGCGCGATCACCCTCCAGGTCCGCTCGTGTGAGCGGACCGCCTTCTCGGCGAGCCTCCGGCTCATCCGCGCCCGGGGCGAACGTCCGGCGCGGGCGCCGGGCGTCCGGGGCGGTCCGCCGTACAGCACCGCGCCGAACGCCGCGGCGGCGACGGCCACGACGAACAGCACACCGGCGGCGAACGCGACCGGACGCGCCACCTGGACGATGCTGTCCAGCCACAGCGTGACCCACACCGCCGCCCCGGCCACGCAGACCCCGGACAGGGCGAACGGCCACACCACGGCGCGGGACCGTCCGGAATCGCGGACCACGGCGGCGGCGACCACGGTCATCCCGATCAGCGCCACGGCCATCGCCAACCCGGGAAGCCACGCGACCACCGGCGGGACGGCGCCGTCGGTGATCGTCTGGAGCGCGTCGGCGGACGTCCAGCCGACGAACGCCGTCGTCAGTACGCCCGGAACCGTCCACCAGCGGAACCTCCCAGGCCCCGGACGGCGGGACGCCGCGGCATAGCGGGCCAGGGCCGCGCCGGCGCGGTCATGGCCGCGTGCCAGCCGTTCCAGCTCCTGCATCAGCCGCCAGCGGCTGTGCGACGCGGTGGTCATGACGCCCCCTCCACCCGCGCGGGACCGCCGTCGATCGCCGCCCGCTCGCCCCGCTGCTCGGCCAGCAGGCCCTGGAGCCGGGAGTGGCGCTCGGCCAGTTCCTCGGGACGCGACTCGCGGATCGCGCGCATGGTCTCGGCGAGCGGGCCGAGGCCGGGCTGCGGCTGGTCCACCCCCTGGAAGATCCGGTACACCACCCGCGGCGGCTCCGCGGTGTCGATCACCTCCGCGCCGGTCGCGGAGTCGACGTCCGGGTCGGGCGGGACGGGCACGGGCGTGGCCCGGCCGTGCCGCAGCCGCGCGGGCAGGATCACCTCGTGCCACGGCCTTGCCAGCTCGGCGCGGACGATGGCGATCACCTCGTCCCGGCACGAGCGCAGGTCGCGCCAGGCGATCTCGTACGCGGCGACGGCGGCGCGGGCACGGTCGCCCGCCTGCCCGGCCTCCCGCTCCCGCTTGCGCAGCTCCCGTTCGGCGCTCCGGATCCCCGCCTGGTACGGGTTGTAGGTGAGCACCTCCAGCAGGATCACGACCAGCGCCATGGCCAGCAGCAGCATCATGACCTCGTAGGACTGCGGAAGGTAGCTGCCCGCCCCCTGCGACTCCAGATAGGCCAGCTCGCCCCGCAGGTTCGCCCAGTAGCCGAGGACGAACAGGATCGCGCCGGGCCCCGTTACCAGCAGCGCGATACGCCACAGCACCGTCCGGCGGGACGGCGGCGGCTGGTCGGGGGTGGCGGGCGATCTCCATCCGCGGCCGAGCCGCCACAGCGGCCCGGCGAGGATCCGGCCCGCGACGACCAGCCCGACCGCCAGCGACGCAGCCGCGAGGAACCCGACGACCTTCCCCAGCGAGAAGCCGTGCACGGGGACGTGGAGGATGTCGAGGAACGCCTTCTGGAAGAACACCGCGTCGAACACGCCGACCGTGACGGCCACGCCGACGGTCAGGCAGACCAGCCAGCGGGGCGCGGGACGGCGGTCCTCCGGCGGCAGGTCGGCGAAACGCTCCTCGACCGCGTCCATCTCCTCCCGCGCCCGCGCGACCCCGCCCCCCGACACCAGCGCGGCGAGCGCCTCCAGGGCGTTCAACGCGGCGTACCGTGCCTCCACGGCGATCGCGCGCTGCCGCCACAGGTGGTTGTGGTAGCCGTTCAGCCGCCGGGTGGCCTGCTCGGCGGCCTCGGTGAGCAGGCCCATCTCGCCCTGGTCGAGGACCTCGGGCGGATGGCCGGGCACGCGCTGCCCGTACACCACCTGCTCGTGCAGGCGGCAGGTGCAGCCGTGATGACACGGCAGGACCGCGTCCGGCGCCACCGGCACGACCTCCCCCACCAGCGGCTCCCGCGCTCGTGCCGTGTCCTCGCTCATGTCGGGTCCTCGCTCACGTCATCCTCCCGCCAGGGTGATCTCGACTCGACGGTTCTTCGCCATGCATTCCTCGTCGGGCTCGCCGCCGCGGTACTCGCCGGCGCATTTCGGCTCCGACGACCCGAGACCGACCGCCTGCGCTCCGGCGGCGGCGCCCGCGAGGCGCGCCTTCACCGCCTCCGCGCGCCGCCGGGACAGCCCGGCGTTGTGGGCGACGCTGCCCCGGGAGTCGGTGTGGCCCTCCACCCGGACGATCTTCCGCCCGTGCAGCTGCCCGACGAGAAGCCCGAGGTAGGCCGACGCGCTCGGCGACAGCTCCGCCGAGTCGAACGCGAACAGCAGCTTCTCCGGCAGCACGCACGGGTTGCAGTCGAAGTCGGGGAACGGGACGTCCGGGTCGCCGGGACGCTCGACGGTCGAGCGGCGGGTGGCGCTCTTGGACGTCTCGTGCACGCAGCGGGCCTGAAGTTCTCCGCAGACCTGCGTCCAGAACGATTTGAGCCAGGCGTGCTCGCTGCTCTTCAGCGGGTCCCGTCCCGCCCGCAGCCCTATTCCGGCGAGGCGGATCTCGACGCCTTCCAGCTTGGCCAGGTCGTCCTTGCTCTTGCAGGAGCCGATCAGGCCGGCGGCGTCTGTGCGGCCGTCCATGACCTTGCGCAGGTCCATGCAGCCGGCGTTGCCGATGCCGTCCGTCACCATCAGGACGCCGGTGCTGCCCGCCGGGGTGTCGCCGCGCAGTGACCCGGCGGCGGCCAGCGCGGCCATCGGGTCCGAGCCCGGTGTCTGCGGCTCCTCCTTCAGCAGCGCCTTCACCTCGCCTTCCAGGCACTTCCTGGCGGACTCGCGGCCGCGTTCGGTGTCGCTGCCGGTCGGTACGGGCAGCGCGACCTCGTCCAGCCGCTGGACGAGGCTCGCCGACGACCCGTCGAACCCGGCGAGCGACACCAGCCGGACCCCGTCCTTCCCGTAGTCGGCGGTCAGCTGCTCGGTGATCTTCTCGACGGGGTCGACCGGCTGCGTCGCGCGCTCGCCCCGCTTCGGCCAGAACGAGGCGCTCAGGTCGAGCAGCGCGATCCGCCTGGACGTCACCTGCTCCGAGCCCTGGTCGGCGGGCTCGTCGATCCAGGGGCATCCGGTGGACACCGGCTGCCGGTCGACGCAGCCCAGCGCGCCCAGCAGGAGGACGGCCGCGACCACCGCCCGGCACAGCGGCTCACGCATCGCCGCCCACCCCGCCGGACGCCCCATTGGACGCCCCGTTGGAAGCGCCGAGCCTCGGGTCGCCCATGGGGACGCCGAGTTCCCGCAGGACGGCGCGCAGGGCGCTGTCGCTCTGGAACGCGATCTCCAGCGCGTCCACATGGTCCCCGCTGAGCACGATCTTGCTGAGGTTGTCCAGCAGCTCCACCGCGTTGCCGATCCGCTTGTCCAGCATGAGTTGCAGGTAGGACGCCGCGTGCTCCGGCTCCTCGGTCAGGGCGAGCGCGTAGGGGGCGATCCAGGAGGCGCGGGCGATGTCGACCTCGCCGAACTCGGTGAGGCCCTTGCGGAGCACCTCGTGCCAGATGTCCTGAAGTTCGCTGGTGAGCCGGACGTCGTCCTTGCGCATGTCGCCCTTCGCGTCCACGTGCAGCCGCGCGATCCACACCTTGCGGAGCTCTTCCCGGACGGGTTCGGTGACGTCCACCCTGACGCGGACCCTGGCCTGGAGGTCGCCGTCGTGGAAGCACGCCTGCAGCTCCCTGGCGATCTCGCTCTCCGCCTCGGCGGCCCGGTACGGCGGGAAGCGGCGCGCGACCGGCCTGACCCTCTCCTCGATCACCTCGCGCATGCCGCGCCTGCTCGACGCGATGAACCGCTCCAGCTCCTCCGGGTCCGCCTGGCGCAGGGGCTCGCCGGGCGCCGTCCCCCGGACCTCCCACTTGACCAGGACGGACACCGCGAAATCGAACGCGTCGTCTTGCGCGGGCGTGGTCAACGTGAACGTCTCGCGCGGCACGGAGTCCGGGGTGACCGAGGTCGGCGGGGCGTACGGACGGTCGATCAGCGGCGGTGTGGTGTCGGGGTCACGCCGGAACCGGGCGCGGGCCCAGCCGACGAAGCGGCTCCACCGCGTCCGGCGCGGCGGTGGTTCCGCCTGACGCGGTGGGTCCCAGCCGTCCGGGGACAGCGAGTCGGGGGGTGTGGTCATCGCTCCTGCTCCGTGTTCCTCTTGATCCAGAATTCGCGGTAGAGGCCGATGCGGGTCCGCATCGGCCTGCCGTCGGCCGATCGTTCGGCACGGTCGACCCGCGCCATGGCCTCCAGCAGCGCCTCGAAGGTGGGCGTCAGCTCCGGATGGGCCACGCAGTCGGCGTGCCAGCGGCCGAGGACCCGCCACGCCTCCGTCCTGGTGCCTGGCATGTCGCACGCGTACCACCACAGCTCGGCGATGCCGGCCAGGGTCAGCCCCTCGTCCTCGTCCCCGGTGCCGTGCGGGAGAGTGTGGGCGAACCGGAGCAGGTCGTGGTCCCCGCCACCGGACCGCAGCCGCGCGATCCGCACGACCGTGCGGGCGGCCTGCTCCTGGACCGGCGGGATGGGCAGCCACCGGACGCGTTTCACCAGGGAGTCCAGCACCGGCTCGCGGTGCCCCAGCTCGTACAGGTCCCGGAGGCACTGCGCGATCAGGGTGCCGAACCGGCCCCTGAGCACGCCGATGGACCCGTGCACGTCCTCCAGCGCGCGGTCGAGCCGTTCCACGTCGGTGATGCGCGTCCCGTAGGCGCGCAGCGCCACCGCGCGCTCGGACTTGCGCAGCGACCTGGCGAGGGACCTCAGTTCCTTCTCCGCGGCCCGGCGCAGCTCCTGGCTGCCGAAGAGGATCATCGCCTCCAGCAGCCACGCGGCGCACTCGTGGTGCCAGTTCTTGCCCGACTTCGACCAGTCGCGCAGGACCTTGTCCCGGATCTGCCCGTAGTCCTTGGCGGCGATCAGCGCCAGCGCCTGCACGGCACGGACACGCCGCACACCGCCCTGCGCGCACAGGTCGACGAGCCACTCGCGCAACGGGTCGCGGACGACGTCGTACTCCGACCAGGCCACCTCGACGACCACGCGGGACAGCTCCCGCTGACGGCGCCACACGGGGTCGGTCAGGCTCGGGGACGGGCCCGCCGACAGCTGCTCCACCCAGCTGCGGAACGGCTCCCCGAACACCTCCCGGCGCGCTTCGACGCCCGGCCGCTCGATCCGGCTGAACCCCGCGGCCAGCCGTCCCGCCGACTCGGTGATGTCGCTCATCGACACGTCGTCCAGGACGGCGGCGGCGATGACGTACGCCTGCCGCACCGGTGAGCCGTCCGAGCCGCCCTTGCTCCGCAGCAGGTTCCTGGCCTGCTCGATGAGGTTCCGCTTGGGGAACGGCGGATCGTCCTCGCCCGCGCCGGTCCGCACGCGGAGGCGGTACCAGTTCCACCACTCCTGCGCGAAGATCACCGCCTCGCGCGGGTCGGTGCCCGGCGACCGGACCGCCTCGTACCATTCCCGCGCCTCCGGCGGCCCCTCCTCGATCTCCTTGAGCAGGTCGCGCAGCTCCATCCGCAGCGCGACGTCGACCGACGTCCGTGCCGGTGCCGCTCCGTCGCGCCCGTTCTGCCATTTCACGTGGAGGAACGCCAGGTAGCGGTTGAACACCTGCTCCGGGTCGGGCGGCGTGTGCACGACGAGGTCGGTCACGGGAAGGGTCGCGTTGGCGTCCACGAGGACGACCATGAACGACTTCTTCTCCGCCAGCCTGTTCGCCAGCTCATCGGCCTCCGCGCGGCGCAGCCCGGCGGTCCAGTTCGTGCCGAGCGCGTCGACGAGCAACCCGGCGCCCTTCTCCACGCCGGCCATCAGCAGCCGCGGCGCGACCGGGCTCAGCCGGCGGACGCGGGACTCGTGGCGGTTCCTTCCGGTCAGCTCGTCCAGCACGGCGAGGGCCGTCGTGCCGCCGCCGTCCCCGGGCCGGACGCGCAGGAAGACCAGGTGCGTCCTCCCGAACACCCGGCGCAGCTCGGGTTCGGTGCCGGTGCTCACGTACCAGGCCTCGGCCGCCGCCAGCTCCTCCGGCCGCACCGGCCGCTTGGACGTCCGCCCGCCCTTCCCGGTGTGATCGTGGTAATGGAGGTCCCGGCCGGCGAACATCCCGAACTCCGCGTCGCCGCCGACGTCGAAGCGGGAGCAGGTCCCGTAGAAGTCGTCCCGGTACCCGGCGGTGCTGCGGTCGTCACTCTCCGGGCCCTCGGCGGCGTCGGAGGTGTCGGTCTCGTCGCGCTCCTGGTCACCGAGCCCGGCGGGGGCCCCGATCTCCCGTGCGCGGCCGTCGAAGGCCCTGCCCTCCTTGGCCTCCCCGGCCTCCTTGGATTCCCTGGCCTCCCTGGCCTCGGGCTCCGGCTTGGCGGGCCCGGGTTCCGCCGCGGGCGGCGGCGGGTCCTGCGATCGCGGCGCGGAGGCGAACGGGACGACCTCCGTCCCCGGCTTCTGGGGCTCGTCAGGCGAGTCGGTCATCGTCCGGCTCCTCGATGAGGTCCCGGCCGGCGAACCGGTCGAACTCCGCCTCGCCCGCCTCGATCCGCACGTCCGGCGCGCCCGGCCCGCCCTCGGCCCGGCCGGGACCACGGGACAGGTCGATGTCGCGACCGGCGAAGTCCCCGACGGCCAAGCGCCCACCCGTCCGGATGGAGACGCTTCCGCCCGCACCGGCCCCCGATGGCGCGGATCCCCGGTCGGCCGGTGGATCCAGGTCGGTGCGGACGGCCGCGACATGCACCCACGCGGTGCCGTGCCCGGTGCGCAGCTCGGTGAAGTCCTCGGGACGCAGGTCGTAGGTCTCGCGGCCCCGGATGACGTCGCTGTAGATGCGGTCGGTGACGGCGACGGCGACGTCGGCCGCGCCCGCGCGGGTCGTGAACGACGGCTCGGACACCAGCGCCGCGGTCGTGTCGATGACGTCGCCGACGTACACCTCGTCCTGGACGTGGGTCAGGCCCTCGTGGGCGGCGACGCGCAGCCTCAGCCGCGCCGCCGGATCGGAGACCTTGTTGTGCCGGTACACGTGCTCGCGGAGATACCGCAACAGGACGGCGATGACGCGCGCCTCGTCGATCCCCGGCGGCAGCAGCGCGACCCTGGCCCGCGGATGCCTCACCCATTGCGCGCGCTGCAACCCCCCGTCCGCTTCGGCGCGGTGAAGGATCCGCGCCATCTCGCTTTCAGCGGATTCGTCGGCCAGGCCATGACCGGTACGTTCCCGGCCGACGGCCACGCACAGCCGCCGCACGCCGTGCCCCAGGCCGCCGCTCTGCTCGTCCCGCACACTCGCCTCCTCGCCATCGACAACCGACAGCGTCGGGGCGGAACGTACGAGCGGTCTTTGTAGGACTACGGTTTCCGGGGTTTCGGCTCAGTCGCCGGGAAGGTCGGCGATCTCGCGGAGGGCGGCGAGGTCGCCGATGACCAGCCGCCGGTACCGGGTGTCGACCACGCCCTGCTCGCGCAGCGTCCGCAGCGCCTTGTGCACGGTCGGCTCGGACGAGCCGATCAGCTCGGCCATCTCGGTCTGCGTGAGCAGCACCTCGCCGCCGTCGGCGTGCAGCTCCAGCAGGACGCGGGCCAGCCTGACCTTGGCCTCGCGCCCGCCGAGGTCGATCCGCCGCCGGGTCGCCGAACGCAGCTTCTCCACCACCGTGCGGGTCGTCGCGGCGTTGATCGACGGGTTGCGGAGCAGGCAGTCCTTGAACTGCCCGGACGCGATGACCCGCGCGCGGACCAGGCCCGCCGCGACCGCCGTCGCCACCCGGGGCGCCTCGTCCAGGACGCCGAGTTCGCCGACGATGTCACCGGCGGTCCGCACGGCCAGCAGCGAGGTGCGGCCGTTCTCGGTCACGCCCATGATCTTCACGGCGCCGTCGAGCACGATGGCGACGAACATGGCGGTGTCGCCCTCGTTGAGCAGCAGGTCACCGGGCTCGTACTCGCGGAGCCGTCCGAGGGACAGCAGCGTGCGGCGCTCGTGCTCGCTCAGGGTGGCGAGCAGGCTGTGCGGGCCGTAGGGGGTTGCGCCGTTTTCGTTGCTCATGCATCGCCCCGGCACGGGAGAACGCTGACCGTCGAAACGAAACATAACCGTCGGCCTCCGGTTTGAAAGCCGGGACGGATGTCCGGAATGCGTCACCGGAAACCGTCAAACGCTGGGGTGCCTGCGGGGTGACCTCGCCGACCATGGGCCGCACCAGCCGAAGGACGACCGGAGGAGGAACGGTTATGGCCACGCAGCGTCGGCTCTGTATCGCCGCCGACATCAAGAAGTGGAGCACCCGTAAGGTGCCCGAACAGATCCAGGCGCAGCAGTCGCTCGCCACCGTGACCCGTGCCGCCTGCCGGGCGGCGGGCCTGCCCGAGTCCATCGCGCAGACCCAGGGCGACGGTGTGCTGCTGCTCGCTCCGGCCGGAATCGACGAGACGGCCGTGATCCCCGCGTTCGTGCACGCGCTGACGGTCGCGCTGGAGCAGGAGAACCGGATGCTCGCCGAGTCCGCGCGGATCCGGCTGCGGCTGTCGCTGACGACCGGTTCGATCAGCGACGGGCCGACGGGCTTCGGCGGCGCCGCGATCGTCGAGTGCTTCCGGCTGCTGGACAGCGCGCCCGTCCGTACCGCGCTGGACGACCACCCGAACGCGCACCTCGCGCTGATCGTGTCCGACCACCTCTACCGGGACGTGATCCAGCACGACTTCGGCTCGCTCCGGTCGGCGGACTTCTGGCCCGGGCGCAGCGTCGTCAAGGACTTCGCCGCCGACGCCTGGGTGGCGGTGTCGGACCGCACCGGGGGCCCGGACCGGCCGCCGTCCGAGCCGGAGCCGCCCGAGGTCACCGGTGAGCCGTCCCCGCCACCGGCCTTCACCGAGGCCGACATACTGTGCGCCGCCGGTGACCACGACGGCGCCGCCGAGGTCCTCAACCGGTTCCTGCGCGAGCAGCCCGGACGGGACGTCCCGGGCGCGCTGCTGCGGCTCGGCCGCGTCCACAACCTGCGCGGCGACTCCCGCGCGGCGCGCCACACCTGGCGGTACCTGCTGGAGACCCATGAGCGCAGCGATGCCTGCCTGGAGCTCGGCCGCCTCGAACACCGCGACGGGGACTCCGCTCTGGCCCGTACCTATCTGCTCCAAGGGCTGCGCATCGCACGCCGCGAGAAGGAGCCCCTCGAACCGCTCGTGGACGCTCTGCTCGAACTGCCACCCGCCGACTGAACTCGGCACCTCGCTTTCAGCGCAGGGCGCGGAGGGCGGAGCGGGCGGCGTTGTAGCCGCACATGCCGTGCGCTCCGGCCCCGGGCGGGGTGGCGGCCGAGCACAGGTAGACGCCCGGGGCGGCCGTCGCGTACGGGTCGAGGGCCGGACGGGGGCGGAACACCAGCTGCGACGGGGTGTTCGCGCCGGTGAGGATGTCGCCGCCGACGTAGTTGGCGTTGTGGCCCGCCATGTCGGCGGCGGAACGCACATGGGTCGCCTGGACGCGTTCGCGGAAGCCCGGGGCGAACCGCTCGATCTGCGCGACGATCGCGCCGGTCGCGTCACCGGTGTATCCGGCCGGGACGTGCGCGTAGGCGTAGAGGGGGTGGACGTCCCGGGCCGAACGCGTCTTGTCCGCGACGTACTGCTGCCCGACCAGCACGAACGGGCGCTCGGGCATCCGTCCGGCGGTCACCTGTCTCTCGGTGGCGGCCATCTCGTCGAAGCCGCCGCCGAGATGGACGGTCCCGGCCCGGCGGGACGGCTCGTGCGTCCAGGGCACGCCCCCGGCCACCGCGAAGTCGACCTTGAACGCCGCCGGGCCGTAGCGGTACCGCCGGTAGGCGCTTCGCGCGCGGCGCGGCATCCGGTGCCCGGCGATCTGCAGGGCCGCGCGCGGGGAGGTGTCGAGCATGACGATGTCGGCGTCGAGTTCGTCGATGCTGCGCACCGTGCGTCCGGTCTCGACGGTGACGCCGTGTTCGCGGGCGCGGGCGAGGATCGCGTCGGTGATCGCGGCCGATCCGCCCTCGGCGACGGGCCAGCCGTAGGCGTGGGCGGCGGTCGTCAGCGCGACACCGATGGCGGACGACAGGACGCCGCCGAACGGGCGCAGCGCGTGCGCCGCGGCACCGCCGAACAGCGCCCTCGCCTCCGGCGTCCGCCAGCGGCGTCCCAGCACGGACACCGGCGGCGCCGCGCGCAGCCCGAACCGTGCGAGGCTCACCGGATGGCGCGGGACGTGCAGCATCGGCCGCAGGAATTCCGCGCCGATGGCGTCGAAGCGCTCGGCTAGGGGGGCGAACACGCCGTGCCAGGCGGGGCCGTCCGGTCCGAGGGCGGAGGCGGTCTTGCCGATCGAGCGCCAGAGGGTCGCGCCTCGGCCGCCGTCCAGCGGGTGGGCGAACTCGGCGTCCGCCCAGCGGAAGGTCAGCCCGGCCCCGGCCAGGTCGAACCGCCGGACGAAGGCGGAGCCGAGCAGCAGCGGGTGGAAGCCCGAGCATTCGTCGTGGATCAGGCCGGGAAGCGTGAGCTCGCTCGACCGCGTCCCGCCGCCGGGGGTGTCGGCGGCCTCGATCACCGTGACGCGCACTCCGGCGGCGGCGAGCGTGAGCGCGGCAGCGAGCCCGTTGGGCCCGCTGCCCACCACGACCGCGCTGGTCATGCGGCAGCCCTCCGCCTCGTGCAGGGTGTCGTGCCCGGACCCGTCCCAGCCTAGGGTGTTCTCCGCGTGATCGATCTTGAGGGGCGGCATCGGAATGACATCGGAGAGTTTCCGCATCGCGGGTGAGCGGAGTGTGCGGCGGCTCGGTTTCGGGGCGATGCACCTGCCGACCGAGCCCCGGGAGGCCCGCGCGGGCGCGATCGCGGTGGCCAGGCGGGCGGTCGAGCTCGGCGTCACGCTGATCGACACCGCGCACCTGTACGGGTGGGGCGCCAACGAGGAACTGCTCGCCGAGGCGCTGCACCCCTACCCCGGCGACCTGCTCATCGCCACGAAGGTCGGGGTCGCGCCGCCGGACCCGCCCCGCGAGGCCGACATCTGCGGGCGGCCGGAGCTGCTGCGCGAGCAGGTCGAGCAGGGCCTGCGGCGGCTGCGCGTGGAGCGGCTCGAACTGCTCCAGCTGCATCGCGTCGATCCGAAGGTGCCGCTGGCCGACCAGCTTGGCGCGCTCCGCGAACTCCAGCTCCAGGGCAAGATCGGCCATATCGGGCTGTCGGAGGTGACCGTCGAGCAGCTCGGCCGGGCGCGGGAGATCGTCGACGTCGCCAGCGTGCAGAACCGCTACAGCGTGCTCGACCGCGAGCACGAGGACGTCCTCGACGCCTGCGCCGACGCGGGGATCGCCTTCCTGCCGTGGCGGCCCGTGCACCCCGCCGCGTCGAAGGGGACGGCCGAGATCGCCGCCGTCGCCGCCGAGACCGGCGCCACCCCGGCGCAGGTCGCGCTGGCCTGGCTGCTCGGACGCTCACCGGTCGTCCTGCCGATCCCGGGCACCGGCTCGATCGCCCACCTGGAGGAGAACGTCGCCGCCGCGGACCTGCGGCTGAGCGACGACCAGCAACGGCGGCTCGACCGGATCGAGCCGCGCTGACCGTTCAGGTGCCGCCGTGCAGCAGGTCGTGCGCGGCCTGCGCGAACGCGCGGATGCGGGCCGTGGCGCCGTCGGCCCGCCACAGCAGCCCCCAGCGCACGGGCGGGGCGCCGTCGATGGGGACATAGGCGACGTCGGGCCGCGCGTAGTAGCGCCTGGTCTGCGCGCCGACGGGAAAGACGCCGTGGCCCGCGCCGACGAGGGTGAGCAGCTCGTTGAGCGTCGAGGCCGAACCGGGGAGCTGGAGGAGCGTCGTCCTGCCCAGCTCTTCCATGGTGACCGACTCGCGGCGGGCGAAGGGATGCCCGGACGGGACGGCCAGCATCCGCGCCTCGGAGATCAGCACCGGCCCACTGACGATGCCCGGCTCGTCAACGGGCGCGCTGCCGAGGACGATGTCGATCTCCCCATCGCGCAGCCACGGGACGGCGTCGGGGACCTGCGCCTCGCGGAGTAGCACGTCGCAGCCCGGCCACCGTTCGCGCAAGAGCTCCGTCACCCCGGCCAGCCGGCTTCACGATACTCGCCCAACCGGACATTGATCGGCTCCACTCCCCCGAGCAGGGTGGAATCACTGGAAACATCCTCTGACCTGCGGGAGCCGCAAATGTACGGGACTGACGAGCACGCGATATCCGCACCTGCCGCCGACACGGACGCGGTCGTCCGGGAACTGCGGGACCGCGCGGAGATCGTGGACGCCCTCCACCGTTTCGCCCTCGGCCAGGACCTGAAAGACGCGGCCCTGTTCGCCTCCGCGTTCGCCGCCGACGCCGAGCTGGACTTCCGGCCCTCGTGGAGGCCCAGCATCTGCTCGCCGCCGACCACGGCACTTTCGCCCTGCTGAAAAACCCCTATGAGGGAGAACTCGTCCGCGCTGGTGAACGGTGGGTGATCCGCCGAATGCGCATAGACAACACCTGGTACACCGGCGACCCCGTGACGATTTTCGGCGGCTGAAGAGCGGGGGCCGCCGATGCGGCGGCGGGAATGGGTGAGTACGCTCGGCTGGCAACGATCTTGGTAATGAGAGCACGAATCGGGAAGGCCATTTCGTGACCGGCAACGCCACTCCCCACAGGCCGTCCGACGAATCGCGGCGGCCGGTGGACGTGAACTCCGCCGTTCCTCACACAGCGCGAGTGTGGAATTACTGGCTGGGCGGAAAGGACAACTACATCGTCGACCGGGAGCTGGGCGACCAGATCCAGGAGGTCCTCCCCGACATCGTCGCCTCCGCCCGCGCCGACCGGGGATTCCTCGGACGCGCCGTCACCCACCTGGCCGCGGACGCCGGAATCCGCCAGTTCCTGGACCTCGGCACCGGGCTCCCCACCGCCGGGAACACCCATGAGATCGCGCAGACGATCACGCCGGACAGCCGCATCGTCTACGTCGACAACGACCCGCTGGTGCTCCGGCACGCCCAGGCCCTGCTGACCTCCACGCCCGAGGGCGCGACCGACTACATCCAGGCCGACGCGCGGGAGCCGGACGTCATCCTGGAGCAGGCGGCGGCGACGCTCGACTTCACCGAGCCCGTGGCGATCATGATGCTGGGGATCCTGAACTTCGTCGTCGACGACGCGCAGGCGCGCCATGTCGTCGACCGGCTGCTGTCCGCCGTCCCGGCGGGCAGTTACCTCGCCGTCGCCCACCCCACCGGCGAGGTCAACGGCGAGGCCGCCCAGCAGGCGGTCGACATGAGCAACGACGCCGGGGTGGCGCCGATGCGCCTGCGGAGCCGGACGGAGCTGGAACGTTTCTTCGACGGCCTGGAACTGCTGGAACCGGGTGTGGTGTCCTGCTCGCTGTGGCGCCCGCCCGTCAGCGACATCGGCGGCGCGCCACGCCCCGTCTACCAGTTCTGCGGTCTCGGCAGGAAGCCCTGAGCCGCCGGCCGGGATGGGAAGAGGTCCCGGCCGGCACGCCGCAGCGACCAGCGAGCCCCCGCCGGTCAACTACGCCCCCGCGCCAGTTGGCTTCACGACGGAGAATCGCTTACCGTGCACCGCACCCCTGATGCGGTGCTTCTCCCGAAGCTACCGAGGCGGGGCTAACCGATCGCTAACCGCACGGCTGACGCCCGGTCCCAGATCCGTTAGCGGCCCCGGACCTGCCCGGACGCGTCAGCCGATCTTGTCGCCGGAGGCCAGCCGCTCCTCGACGGAGGAGTGCCCGGCGGCGTCGTCGATCCGGTCGAACAGCTCGCGCGCCTCCGTCCAGCTGGCCCGGGCGGACTCGTGGTCGCCGGCCGCCGCGTGCGCGTCGCCGAGCGTGCGCAGGGCCCGCGCGAGGAACGGGATCCAGCCGCGGGTGCGCCAGACCTGCACCGACCGTTCGAGGCAGGCGACGGCCCCCGGCAGGTCGCCCTCGGCCAGGTTCAGCTCGCCGAGCACGCCGAGCGCGTCGGCGAGATGGTGGCGGAAGTTGCCCTCCCGGCTGTAGGTCAGCGCGAGCTCGATCGTCGACCTGGCCCGGCCGTCCCCGGTCGCGGCGAACAGCTTGGCGAGGTACAGCTGCGAGAACGTCTCCAGATAGCGGTCTCCGAGGTTGCGCGCCATCATGACGGACTCGTCCAGCAGTTTCCGGCCGGCGGTGATGTCGCCGCTCAGGGCGCGCGCTGCGCCGAGGAACTGCACGATCGTCGCGGTGAGGCGCGGGTTGCCGAGCCCCTCCGCGACCGCCCGCGCCTCGATGAGGCATTCGAGCGCGTCCCGCGGGTTGGCCTCGCCGTGCGCGATCGCCATGACGTGCAGGGCCCGCGCCTGCCCGCCGGCGTAGCCCGCCTCGCGCGCGATGCGCAGCGCGCGGGCCGCGAGGACCAGCGCCTGCGCCTCGTCGCCCTCCGCCACCGCGGCCCAGACCATCGCCACGACCGCGTCCGCGATCCCGGCCGGATCGTCCAGCTCGGTGAACAGGTCGAGCTGCCGGACGGCGAGGTTGTTCATGCGGGTCATCGCCGTTCCGGACCCGGCGGGCGAGGTCCAGGTGAGAACTTCGAGCAGCCCGCGCAGTATCACGGCCTCGCCGCGCTTGTCGCCCGTCTCCCGGCACAGCGCCAGCGCCCGTTCGTGCATGCGGCGCCAGTCGTCGTACAGGCCGCGGACGTCGCAGTACTTCTCCATCGAGGCCGCGAGATCCCAGGCGTACTCGGTGAGGCGCAGGTCGCAGGCGTGCCCGACCTCGGCGACGAGCGCCGCCCGCTCGGAGTTGAACCACCGCATCGGATCGGCCAGCAGCCGCGTCATGACCGGCGCGGGCGGCGACCAGCGCGGGGCGGGCCCGTGCATCGGGGCGTAGCACGGCCCCGGGACATGCGCGGCCGCGTCCTCCGCCAGCGCCAGCCAGCCGCCGAGAGCGCGCCGCAGCGCCGCCTCGCGCCGCGGCGCCGGGTCGTCGCGTTCGGCGAGCTCGCGCGCGTACAGCCGGATCAGGTCGTGCGGCCGGTACCTGAGCTGGCCCGTCTCGTCGACGCCGGTGATGCCGATCAGGTGCGCGTCGATCAGCGTCTCCAGATGGCGCTGCGCCTCGGGCAGCGAACCGTCGAGCAGCGCGGCGACCGTCCAGCAGGCGAAGTCGGGGGCGTGCAGCAGCCCGATCAGCCGGAACGCGCGCCGGGTCTCCGCGGGCAGCAGCCGGTAGCTCATCTCGAACCCGGCCCGCACCTCCAGGTCGCCGGCGACCAGCTCGTCGAGGCGGCGGCGCTCTTCCCGCAGCAGCCCGGCGAGATGCGACAGCGTCCAGTGACCGCGGCCGAGCAGCCGAGCAGCCGCGATCCGCACCGCCAGCGGGACGTGGCCGCACAGCCGGGCGATCTCCACCGCGACGTCCGGTTCGGCGGCGACGCGCTGCTCGCCGATGATGTTGGCGATCAGCTCGACGGCGTGCACGGGCGACAGCACGTCCAGGTTCAGCAGCTTCGCGCCCTCCAGGCCGAGGAGGGCGTTGCGGCTGGTGATGAGCACCGCCGCGGTCGGCGTCCCGGGCAGCAGCGGCCGCACCTGGGGCTCCGCGGCGGCGTTGTCGAGGACGATGAGGATCCTTCGTCCGGCCAGGCGGCTGCGGTACAGCGCCGCGCGCTCGTCCAGGGACGGCGGGATGCCCGCGCCCTGCATGCCGAGCGTGCGCAGGAACCGGCCGAGCACCTCGCTCGGGTCGGCGGGGTTCGCCGAGTCGCCGCGCAGGTTCGCGTACAGCTGCCCGTCGGGGAAGAAGTTCGCGATCTGGTGGGCGACGTGCACGGCGACGGTGGTCTTGCCCACCCCGCCCATGCCCGCGACGGTGGCGACGGCGACCGTCCGGTTCTGCGGTGTCCCGCCGCCCCCGATGAGGGTCTCGGCCAGGTCGACGACCTCGGCGCGGCGGCCGGTGAAGTCGGGGATGTCGGGCGGAAGCTGGGCGGGCGGCGGCCCCGGTGGCGGCTCCGGCGCCGCTTCCGGGTCGTCGTCGTCGAGCGTGCGGCTGGCGGACAGGACGCGCATGTGCGCGCGCTGGACGTCCTCGCTCGGCTCGACGCCGAGTTCGGCGGACAGGTGCTCGCTGAGCCGCCGGTAGGTCTGCAACGCCTCCGCCGGACGGCCGCACGCCGTCAGCAGGTCGATGAGGGCGGCGTGCAGCGGCTCGTCGAACGGGAGCTCCGCGGTCAGCGCGCTGACCGCGGAGACCGCGCCCTCGGGCGCGCCCGCCTCCAGGGCGGCGGCGGCGAAGTCCAGGGCGGCCCGGCGGATCTCCTCCTCAAGGCCGCGGACCAGCGTGTCGGTCCGCTCGATCCGCGACAGGCCGGCCAGCAGCGGCCCCTTGCGTTCGGCGAAGGCGGACGAGAGGGCCTGGTACAGCCGCTCGGGCTCGGTCAGGGAGCGCGCCTCGTCGGCGTGCGCCAGGAACCGGCCGAGGTCGGAGCGGCCGGTCGCGCAGTGCAGCAGGTAGCCGTCCTGGTAGTCGATCTTGATCAGGTCCGGGCGGCCGGTGTCGAGACCGGCCAGCCATTTCCGCAGCCGGGACACGCCGACGTGGACGGATTCGCGGCTCGTCTCGCCCGCGCGGTCCGGCCAGACCAGTTCGGCGAGCCGGTGGGTCGGCAGTGGCTCGCCCCGCGCCAGCAGCAGCACGCCCAGCAGCCCCTGGAGGACCGGGGAACGGGGCGGCGCGACCGCGACCCCGCCCACGCTGACCGTCAGCGGGCCGAGGACCCGGAAACAGACGCCTTCCGCTGCCATTCCTTCGACACCCCCGTCGAACACGACTCATAAGTAACTCATGACGGCCTTTTCACGGAACTGATTTGATCGGCTGGATGAGCAGCCCGCCCGATACGGCCATGGCGCCCGCCAGGAGGAAGAGCAGAGTATAGCCGCCGAGGTCGACGCTGCCCGCGGCGACGATCGGGGCGACGGCGACCGCGCCGCTGCCCGCCATGTTCATGACTCCCAGGTCCTTTCCGCGGTCGCTGTCGTTTCGCAGGATCTGCGTGACGAGCGCCTGGTCGACGGCGAGATAGGCGCCATATCCGGCGCCGAGCGCGGCCGCGGCGACAACGGCGACCGGCCAGGTGGGCAGCAGCGCCATTCCGGTCAGCCCGGCGGCCATGAGCGACGCGGCGACGATCACGAAGATCTTGCGCCGTCCGGCGCGATCGGACGCGCGCCCGACCAGCAGGCCGAACACGATGATCCCGGCGGTGAACATGAGACTGAGCACCGCGACGCCCTGGGCCGGGTCGTTCAGCTCGATCTCGTCGCGGAGGAAGTACAGCAGGTAGACGGTGGCCAGCGACGTCGCGAACTGGGCCATGAACCGCCCGGCCCAGGCCCACCCGAAGTCCGGCCCCAGCGCGGCCGCCGAGCCGATCAGCCCCCGCCCCCTGCCGTTCCGTTCCGGCCGATCGGGGCGTTCTGGCTGGTCGGGCCGGCGCGGCCGGACGGGGACGTCGCGTCCGACGAACGCGTAGGGGACGGCGAGCAACCCGACCAGGACGGCGACGACCGGGTACCCGGACCGGAAGGAGAGGCCGGACACCACCAGCGTCCCGAGCACCAGCCCGAGCGGCTGGGCGAACCCGACGATGGCGAAGACCGTCCCGCGCCGCTCGACGGGCACCCGGTCGGGGACCACCGCGCACAACGCCGCGGAGATGCCTCCCACCCCGCCGTGCACGATCGTCCAGCAGACGCCGACCGCGACGATCGACGACTGCCAGGGCAGCAGGAGAAGCGCCGCCGCACAGAACACGGTGCCGGCGATGACCCAGGAACGGCGTTTACCGAACCGCCATTTCGTCCGGTCGGAGAAGGCGCCCACGAGTGGACCGGTCAGGACCGCCGCCACGGCACCCGCGGCCGTCACCGCGCCCAGCGCCCATACCTTTCGGCCGGGGTCGATCTCCTCTATCTGACTGGGCAGCAGAACCTGCGCGGACGCGAGAAGCCCGATCCACATTCCGAGGGTGACCGTGAACAGCGCCAGTACCCACGAAAAGGACAACGGTCTGAAAGTCGGAGGCTGCTCGGCGGGGGACGCCCTTACAACAAGGGGTTTCTCCATTGCGAGTCCACGAATCCCATACTCTCGGCAAGATGGGAAGGTCTACGTGGCCCTCAAGGTAGCACAGGCACACGGTGGCGCCAGGGGCGATGACGAGGTGCGGAAGGCGGCCGGAAGGGGGGTCCCGTCAACTGCTGACGGTGCGCTTGTAGAGGCGGGTGGCCAGCGGGACGAAGACCAGCAGGATCGCCGCTATCCACAGCATCGAGGCCAGCACCGCGTGCTCGATCGGCCATGCCGAGGACGTCTTCAACGCGGCGTCGGTGTTCCCGAACAGTTCCCGTACGGCCTGCGTGAACGTCGAGACGGGATTCCAGTCGGCGACGACGCGCAGCGGCGTGGGCAGCTTCGAGCTGTCGATGAACGCGTTGGAGATGAACATCAGCGGGAAAGACACCATGGTCGCGAAGTTGTTGAAACTCTCCGGCGTCCGCAGGGAAAGGGCGACGGCCGCGGTCACCCAGGAGTACGCGTAGGCGAAAAGGAGTAGCAGCCCGAAGCCGAGGGCGACCTTGTAGGGCGGGTTGTGCGTGCGCCAGCCGACGAGAAGGCCCATCAGCGCCATCACGACAAGGCTGCTGATGTTCATCAGCAGGTCGCCGACGGTCTGGCCGATGAGCACCGCCGAACGCGCTATGGGCAGCGAGCGGAACCTGTCGAAGATGCCCTTCTGGAGATCCAGGGTGAGCGCGTACCCGGTGCTCTGCCCACCCATGATCACCGCCTGGACGAAGATCCCCGGGAGCAGGAACTCCTTGTACGACATCCCCGGGACCTCGATCACGCTGCCGAAGACGTAGGCGAACATCAGCACGAACACGATCGGGAACATGATCGTGGCGCCGAGCAGGTCCGGGGAGCGTCTCATCTTGAGGGCGTTGCGCCTGGCGATGGTGAACCCGTCGGCGACGGGCGCGGTGAGGGCGTTCATCGGGCGGCCTCCATTCCGTCTCGCGTTTCGCCGTTGTCGGCGGGGGCGGTTCCGTGCCCGGTGAGGGCGAGGTAGACGTCGTCGAGGGTGGGGCGCCGCAGCCCGGCGTCGCGCACCGCGACCCGCTGGTCGGCCAGCCGGGCCAGCACCTCGCGCAGCGCGTCCGCGCCGCTGCTGACCGGGGCCGTCACGCGGAGCGCCTCGGTGTCGGTGCGCAGCGCCCCGACCGAGCGCCAGGCCAGCGTCTCCCGCGCGGTCTCCAGCTCCGCCGGGGTGGAGACCGTCACCTCGATCCGGTCGCCGCCGACCTGGTCCTTGAGGTCGTCGGACGTGCCGCGCGCGATCGCCCGCCCGTGGTCGACGACCATGATCTGGTCGGCCAGCCGCTCGGCCTCCTCCATGTACTGGGTGGTCAGCAGCACGGTGCTGCCGCCGGAGACGAGGTCGGCGACGACGTCCCAGAGCCGTGCCCTGGCACGCGGGTCGAGGCCGGTGCTGGGCTCGTCGAGGAACAGCACCGGCGGGTCGGCGACGAGCGCGGCGGCGAGGTCGATCCGGCGCCGCATCCCGCCGGAGTAGCCCTTCACCTGCCGTCCGCCGGCGTCCGCGAGGTCGAAACGTTCCAGCAGTTCGCGGGCGCGTGCCTTGCTGCGCTTGGCGCCCAGGTGGTAGAGCCGTCCCACCATCTCCAGGTTCTCGGCGCCGGTGAGGTGCTCGTCGACGGCGGAGTACTGCCCGGACAGCCCGATGCGGGTGCGCAGCCGCGCGGCGTCGCGCTCGACGTCGCAGCCGGCGACCGTGGCGCGGCCCGCGTCGGGGCGCAGCAGCGTGGTCAGCACCCTGACGGTCGTCGTCTTCCCCGCGCCGTTCGGGCCGAGCAGGGCGAGCACCGACCCCTGCGGGACGGTCAGGCTCAGCTCGTCCAGGGCGGTCACCTCGCCGTATCTCTTGGTCAGCCCTTCGGCCACGATCGCGTCTGTCATTTCGGCCTCCTTGTCTTCTTCGAGGGGTTGCTCGGGGGTTTCGGGGGGTCAGGAGCGGTGGACGTCGATGTCCCCGTAGTTGGCGCGCACCCGGACCTCGGCCGTGGTCCCGGCTTCGCCGGGGCTTTCGGACGCGGTCAGCTCGTTGCGCACCATTCCGTGCTTGGAGTGCAGGTCGAGCCAGGCGGCGGTGCCGTCCGCGATGCCGATGTGCGCCTTGCCGTAGCCGATCTCCAGCCGGGTCGAACCGCGCGTGACCTCACCGACCCTGACCCGGCCGTAGGCGGACTTGACGGTGAGGTCGGACAGCGGCCGGTCGACGGTGACGTCACCGGTGGCGGACCTGATGAGGACGTCGCCGTCCACGGTCCCGAGCCGGACCGCGCCGTTGCTCGACTTGATCTCCGCGGACCCGGTCACCCAGTCGACGGAGATCTCCCCGTTGGCGGCCTTCAGGTCCGCCTGCGCCGTCTCCTCAAGCCTGATGTCGCCGTTGGAGCTGTGCACGACCGACTCGCCGAGGCGGCCGGTGCCGAGGAACTCCGCCGCCCCGCTCGCCTGCACGCGGGACCCGGACGGCAGGTCGAGGTTCACCTCGATCCCGCCGCGCCAGGCCAGCCAGGACCCGAAGCCCTTGGCCCGGGGTTCCTTCACCAGCAGGCGTCCCCCGGAGAACTCCACCCGGGTCCGTTCGGCGGCCTGCACGCTGGACTCTTCGGCGGGGTCGATCGGACGGACGTCGACCACGGTGTCGGCGCGGTCGCCGGCGTTGATCCGGACGTACCCGGTGTAGACCTCGATGACGGCGAGAATGGGCTCGGGCGTGTCGAAGGTCGGCATCGCGAACCCTCCTTACTGGTATGGGCCGGTCGTTCGGACATGGCGGTGGCTAGCGCACCCAGCCGGTAAAAGTGCGCCCGCTCTGCGGGGACCGCTCGGTGCCGCCGGGACGTCCGGCGCCTCCCCCGGCCCCTCCTTGCTCGCCGGTGCCACCAGGGGCGCCGGGGGTGCCGTGGGTGAGGGCGGCGGAGACCGCGCGCACCAGCCAGGCGTTGACGGAGAACCCCTGCCGGGCCGCCGCGTCCTCCACACGCGCTTTGAGGTGCTCCGGAAGACGCAACGTGATCCGGGCGGTGCCGCCCTCGTCAGCGCCCCGCTCGACCGGCGGCAACTCCGGCTCGACCTGCCGCTCACCCGTCCCGGCGGCGCCGGGGTCGGCGGGGCCGACGGCCGGGGCGTCGCCCTCGCCGGGCGGCGTCACCACGAACGACGGGTCGCGGCCGCGCAGCCGCACGTCCACCGAGCCCGGTGCCAGATCCCGGGTGATCTCCTCGGCGGCCGCCGACAGCGCTTCCAGCAGCATCAGCCGGGCGGCCGACTCCAGCGGGCCGGTCAGCCGCTCGGCCAGCGCACGCGCGTCCGCGCCTCCGGCCTCGGCCGCGACCGCCAGCTCCCGGCGCAGGTTGTCCACAAACGGCGTCACATCCACGACGTCATTATGACGTCACCAGTGACGTCATAGCAACCGTCACTTCGACGCCATACCCGACCCGGTTGTCTGATCGCCAAATTTCCATATCATTCCAACATGGCGATTGATTCTGAGATTGGAATGATCGGGCCGTCGCTCGATGACCTGGCCCCCGCGGCCGCGCTGTTCCACTCCCTCGCCGATCCGGTGCGGCTGTCGATCGTCCAGCGGCTGGCGCGCGGCGAGGCCCGGGTGGTCGATCTGACCCGCGAGCTGGGGCTGGCGCAGTCGACGGTGTCCAAGCACCTGGGCTGCCTCCGCGGCTGCAAGCTCGTGGACTACCGCGCCGAAGGCCGCCAGTCGTTCTACTTCGTCGCCGTGCCCGAACTGCTGGACACCCTGCGCTCGGCCGAGCGGCTCCTGGCCGCCACCGACCGCGCCGTGGCGCTCTGCCCCACCGATGGCACCGCACGGGCGGGCGCACACGGCGACGCGTCGTGAGCCGGAGCCTGACCCGTCCCGGCGGCCGTCAAGGGCTCGGGACGGACGACCCGTGGTCGGTGATGTTGACGCCGTCCTGGAGCTGGGCGACTTCGGCCACGGCCACCTCATGGACGGTCTGCCAGCCGCCGGACGCGCTTTCCCGCTCGAAGATGTAGCGGGAGCCGGCGTGCCTGCACCGGTCGGCCGAGAGGTCTCGCCGCGCCCCGTCGACGAGGTAGATGCGATAACCGGCCAATGCCCCCTCCTCGGCGTCGCCGGGCCCGATCCGTACGGCCACGATCACTGTCCGTGACTGTTCGACTCTACCTCAACGTGTGGCCGGGCCGGCGGCACGGCCTGGACGGCATCGCGCCGCGCGGGAAGGAGAAGCGACGCGCCCGCGATGACGGCGAGCATCCCCGCCATGATCAGGAAGGCGCGCCCGTAGGCGCCGGCGAGCGCCGCAGGGGTGGACGCGTGGCCCGCGATGGCGGCGGTGAGCACGGCCAGGCCCAGCGCGCCGCCGACCTGTTTGGCGGTGTTCATCAGCCCGGCGGCGGCGCCGGCGTCCCGCTCGGCGACACCGGACGTGACCGTGGTGGTCAGCGGCGTGTTCAGCAGGCCGCCCCCGGCGGAGACGAGGATCGCCGGGCCGAGCACGCCGGAGACGTAGCCGCTCTCGGCGGTGATGCGGCTCTGCCACAGGAAGCCCGCGGCGGCGACGAGAGCGCCGGCGATGATGAGCGCGCGGTCGTCGAAGCGCCGCATCAGCCACGGTGTGACGCGCAGGCCGACGATCATGGTGAGCAGGGTGTGCGGGAGGAAGCCGAGCCCGGTCCGCAGCGCCGAGTAGTGCAGGACGTCCTGCATGTAGAGGGTCAGGAAGTACCACATCGGCACCTGGAAGCAGGCACCGGCGAGCAGCATCACGGCGTTGCCCGCGGACACCGCGCGGACGCGGAACAGCCGTGGCGGGATGAGCGGATCGCGGCCCGGGCGCGTCTCGACGACCGCGAACACGGCGAGCAGGACGGCGGCGCCGAGGAGGGCCGCGACGGTGACCGTGTCGTCCCAGCCGCGCGGACCGGCCTGCATCAACCCGTACGCGAGCAGCGCCAGTCCACCGGTCACGGAGGCCGCACCGGGCAGATCAAGGCGGCCCGCGCCACCCCGGCCCCGCCCGGACGGCACCCGCCCGGACGGCACCCGCCCGGACGGGGCGCGGGCCGCCAGAACGCGAGCCGCCAGGACGATCGCCACCGCGCCGATCGGCGCGTTGACCAGCAGGATCCACCGCCAGGACAGCGACTCGGTGAGGACGCCGCCGATCAGGTTGCCCGCCGCGCCGCCCGCCAGGCTCACCGCCGTCCAGGTCGCGAGGGCGCGGGTGCGGCGCGGGCCCTCGGGGAACGTCGTGGTGAGGACGGTCAGCGTCGCCGGGGCCAGCACCGCGGCGCCGATCCCCTGCGCGGCGCGCGCCGCGATCAGCGTGCCGGGCGTGCCCGCGAGCCCGCCGACCAGGCTGGGCACCGAGAACAGCACGAGCCCGGCGAGGAAGACGCGTCTCGTCCCGAAGAGGTCGGCGAGGCGGCCACCTGGCAGCAGGAACCCGGCGAAGGCGAGGGTGTAGGCGCCCGCGACCCAGGGCAGGTCCGCGGCCGCGAAGCCCAGGGACGACTGGATCGAGGGCAGCGCGACGTTCACCACCGACACGTCCAGCACGACCATGAACTGAGCGACGCAGGCGAGCGCGAGCACGAGCCTGGGCTTCACACCCCACCCCCCTTGTAAATCAATGCGATCACATCGCTTTGCTATGCCCCACGCTATGAGCCGGTAGGCTCGACGTCAATCCAGTGCGACCACATCGGAAAACCGGAGGGGTGATGGAGCGGCGGACGCGCGGGCTCGGGGCCCGGCACGAGGCACGGCGGCAGGAGATCGCCGACGCCGTGCTGGCGATCGTCGCCGAACGCGGTCTGCCCGCCGTGTCGCTGACCGAGGTCGCCGCGCGGGCGGGCGTGTCCGCCGGCCGTGTCCAGCACTATTTCCCCAGCAAGCAGAGGCTGATCGAGGCCGCCTTCGACCGCGGCAACGAGCTCAGCTCCGCCCGCGTCCGCGCCCTGGCCGGGCAGGATCTCGACAGCGCCGAGCCGCGCGCCGTGCTCACCGCCGTGCTGACCGAGCTGATCGCGGGCGACGCGGAGTCGCGGGCGCACCTGCGCGTCCGGCAGTCCTTCACGGCGCTCGCGCTCGCCGACGACGCCATCGCCGACCGGATGCGCGCCGAGTACGCCCGCTTCCACCGGCAGATCGCCGACCTTCTCATCAAGGACCGGGACGCCGGACTCATCCGCGCCGGCACCGACCCGGAGATCCTCGCCGTCGACCTGGTCGCCCACGCCGAAGGGCTGGCGTACTACGTGCTGGTCGGCATCACCGACCCGGCGACGGCACGCGCCCGCGTCCTCTCGGCCATCGCCGCGCTCTACTGAACCGGTGCCCGGCGATGTCGGATCGGGCCGCCGCCCGTTCGTCTAGGAGGTGAGACGCGTATTCCCGGACGCCCGGGACCATCGAAAGGAACGGATGATGAAGCCGAAGCTGAACGTCATCGACGTCATCGTGTCCGACATCGAGCCCGCGATCGCCTTCTACGCCAGGCTCGGGCTCGACTTCAAGGTCGACGAGAAGTACCCCGACCACGCCGGCTGCGACCTGCCGGGCGGCCTGCACCTGATGCTCGACACCGAGAAGTTCCGCGGCGGCACGCAGTCCGGCGGGTGGAGCCGCCCGACCGGCGACCCGCGGAGTTTCCTGGCGTTCGAGTGCGCCGACCCGGCCGCCGTCGACGCCAAGTACGGCGAGCTGACGGACGCCGGGTACACCGGCGTCCAGGAGCCGTGGGACGCCTTCTGGGGGATGCGGTACGCCACCGTCCTCGACCCGGACGGCAACGGCGTCGACCTGTACTGCCCGCTGCCCGCCGAGTAGCGTCCACCAGGCCCTTTCCGGGGAAGGAGCGGTACATGAAGTACGTCCTGCTGTTCGTCGAGACCGAGGAGTTCGCGCGCGAGCTGGAGGCGATGGACGACACCGAGCGGGAGGCCGCGTTCGAGGCGGTCGGCCGCTGGTTCGCCGAGCACTCGGCCGTGATCACGCACCACGCGCATCTGCGTCCCGCCGAGACCGCGACGACCGTCCGGCTGTCCGCCGGCGACGCGCTGGTCACCGACGGGCCGTTCGTGGAGGGCAAGGAGGTCGTGTCCGGCTACGCCGAGATCGAGGTCGCCGACCTCGACGAGGCCCTCGCCGTGGCGAAGTCGTGGCCCGCGTGCCCGCTCGTCGAGATCCGCCCGCTCACGTGACCGACCGGCCGGAGGACGAGGCACGCGCCGAGCTGGCCCGTGTGGTGCGCGAGCACACGGGCCGGCTGACGGCGTGCCTCGTCCGGGTGCTGGGCGACTTCGCCGCCGCCGAGGACGTCGTGCAGGACGCCGTCGAGACCGCGCTGCGCCGCTGGCCGGCCGACGGCGTCCCCGACCACCCCGACGCCTGGCTGCTGACCGTCGCCCGCCGCCGCGGGCTGGACGTGCTGCGCCGCCAGGAGCTCTATCGCGACAAGCTGGCCCGGCTGCGCTGGCCCGTACCGGCCGAGCCCGACGACCGGCTCAAGCTGATCTTCACCTGCTGCCATCCCGCGCTGCCGCGCGCCGCGCAGATCGCGCTGACGCTGCGGGCGGTCTGCGGGCTGACGACCGCGCAGATCGCGGCGGCGTTCCTCGTCCCCGAGCCGACCGTCGGGCAGCGCATCACCCGGGCCAAACGCAAGATCGGCGAGGCGGGCATCCCGTACCGGGTGCCGTCCGGCGCCGACCTGCCGGACCGGGTGAACCAGGTCCTGGCGGTCATCTACCTGCTGTTCAACGAGGGGTATCTGTCGACGTCCGGGGAGCGTCCGCACGCCCGGGACCTCGCCGATGACGCCGAATGGCTCACCGCCCAGCTCGCGTGGCTCCTGCCGCGCCAGCCCGAGGTCCTCGGGCTGCTGGCGCTGATCCGCCTGCACCAGGCACGTACCGGCGCCCGTTTCACCTCCGGCGGCCGGCTCGTCCCGCTGCGCGACCAGGACCGCCGGCTCTGGGACCACGACGCCATCACCGAGGCGACCCGGCTGATCGAGCGCGCCGCCGCGCTGCGCCGTCCGGGGCCCTACCAGTTGCAGGCCGCGATCGTCGCCTGCCATGCCGAGGCTCCCACCTGGGCGGACACCGACTGGCCGCAGATCGTCGTGCTCTACGACATGCTGCTGGGGCTGGCGCCGTCACCCGTCCACCGGCTCCAGCGCGCCATCGCCCTGCGCCACCACCCCGGGCCGCGCGGCGGGCCCGGCAACGCGCTGGCCGACCTGGACGCCCTCACACCCGCCGACCGCAAGGCCCTGGAACGCTATCCGCTCTACCACGCCACCCGAGCCGAACTGCTGCGCGCCCTGGACCGGTCCGAGGCGGCCCAGGCCGCCGACAAGCGGGCGCTGGCCCTCACCGCCAACCCGGCCCAGCAGGCTCTCCTCGAAGAACGCCTCGCCGGCCCCTGACCGGCCCGGCCCGGCCGCCGGTGGCACCGCCCGGTCAGTCGCCGGTGGCGCCCGCCGGGGGTGCGGTGAGCGCGTAGATCAGCAGGACGCACATGGCGATGGTGAGCACCGACCAGAGCGGATACGCCGTGAGGAACGCGAGATGGCCGATCGCGGCGAGGACGGCGAGCACGACACCGGCCGCGCGGGCCCACATCCGTCCCGCCAGGACGCCGGCGCCGACGGCGATCTGGATGACGCCGAGCACGAGCCAGATCCAGCCCCACGCGGTGTAGTCGAACACGAGGATCTGGCTCTGGCCGACCAGGTAGTAGTCGTCCTTGAACAGGGCGACCACGCCGTCGATGACATTGAAGGCGCCCACCACCATGGCGAGGGTCCCGGCGAACGTCAGCCATCCGGACGTCCGCTGCCGCGCCCGTGCCGGGACGGAGGCAGAGCCGTGGGTCATTTTGGTCGTCATCGAACCTCCCCGAACCTGGCCCGTTTTGAGTCACCACTTCCCTCCGGAATAAGGACCACAAACCGGGATCAATCCATGCCTAGCCGACCTTTTACCGGCATATAGGGCAAATAACGGGAACGGCTAGCGCGGGGCGGTGTGCTCGGCGAGCCTGCGGAGCAGGTCGACGAACTGGTCGCGCTCGTCCTGGCGGAGCCAGCCGAAGAGGCGCTCGCCCACGTCGACGGCGACACGGCGGGCGGCGGCGAGCGTCCGCTCACCGTCGCCGGTCAGCGTGATCGAGTAGGCCCGCCGGTCCTGCGGGGCCCGCTCGCGGCGGACGAGGCCGCGGTCTTCGAGCTCGTCGATGATGCGCACCATCGTGGACTTGTCGATGCCGGACAGGTCTATGAGGCGCCGCTGGCTGGACGGCCCGTACAGCTCCAGCGCCAGCAGCATGGAGAGCCCGCGGACGTCGACGTCGAGCGGGCGCAGCTCGTGGTTCATGCCCTCGCGGCTCTGGTGGTGCGCGGTGGCCAGCAGCATGCCGAGCCCCACATGCCGGAGGGCGGCGTCGCCGTCCTCGGCCAGGATCCGTGCGACCAGGTCGTCGAGCATCTCCCCATCGTAGGCCCATCTGATATAGTCTCATCTGAGACTTTCTCGTGAGGTCCAAAGTGGGCGGCGCCACGACGACCGGCAGGAGAGCCCCATGTCCGAAATGACCCGTCGCAAAGCACTTCAGATGTCCGGCCTGACCGCGGCGCTGGCCGCGGTGCCCATGGCCGCGGCACCCGCGAGCGGGGCCGCCGCGAGCGGCCACCGGTCCTCCCGCGGCAAGATCGACACCCACCATCACGCGGTTCCGCCCCAGATGAAGGAATGGCTGATCGAGGAGGGCCTGATCCCGCCGACCGGCGGTCCCCCCTGGGCCCAGTGGACCCTCCCGGACACGCTGCGGACCATGGAGGCAAACGGCATCGCCGCCGGTGTCGCGTCCGCGCCCGTCCCGCCCGAGGTGTTCGAGAACCGGGAGGTCGCGGTCCGGGGGGTGCGGGCGTGCAACGAGTCGCTGGCCGACCTGGTGCGCGACCATCCGACCCGGTTCGGCTTCTTCGCCAACGTGGCGATGCTCCACACCGACCTGGCCCTGAAGCAGCTCGCCCACGCCTACGACGAGCTGGGCGCGGACGGGATCATCCTCAACACCTCGGCCGCCGGGCTCTACCTCGGCGACCGCAGGTTCGAGCCGCTGTTCGCCGAGCTCAACCGGCGCAAGGCGGTCGTGTTCACCCATCCGTTCGCGCCCCGGGACGCCGCGGAGGTGCCCGGCGTCGGCGACTGGCTCGCCGACTTCCTGCACGACACCACCCGCACCGCGCTCAGCCTCATCGCCCACGGGGCCCTGGACAAGTACCCCGACGTGTCGATCATCCTGTCCCACGGCGGCGGGTTCCTGCCGTACATGGCCGGACGCGCCGAGCGCTGGGGCCGGGAGGACGACGGGCCCGACCCCAGCAAGATCCGGCCCGCGCTGCGCCGGTTCCACTACGACACGGCGCTGCCGACGTCGCCGTACGCCACGCCGAGCCTGCTCGGCGCGGTCGGCGCCGACCGCGTGCTGTTCGGCACCGACTGGCCCGCGAACTCCACCCGCGAGGTCACCCTCAACACCGGCGAGTTCAACCGCGACCCGGCCCTGGACCGGCGCGCGCACCACGCCATCGGCAGGGGAAACGCGCTGCGGCTGTTTCCGCGGCTCGCCAAACGGGTCGCGGGCTGAGCACGCTCGGTAAGCGGGCGGGGCGGCATTCCCAGGTCGAAGGCATTTCAGGACGTACTGAAATTTCAGTTATGGCTTGAAATCTGGCTGTTGACACCTCATCGAAGTACGTTGCTGCCACGCATCGCCTTTGTCACGAGGGTCATACCAGCGAGTTCGCGTGACCGAGGCGAGTGCCCCCCGCCAACCCCCGAGATGCCGCCGGCGCCTACAGGCGAACGGTGGCGAAAGGTGGTCAAGAGTGAACCGTGGATCGCATCTCAAACGCGTGGTACCCCCACTTTTGAGTGCCGCGGCGCTGATCACGCTCCCCGCACTCGGAACCGTTCCCGCGACGGCCGAGGCCCACCCCGCGAGCACCGTGAAGCTCGCTCACCTCCCGCAGACGGAGCTGGCCAACAAGGTGACCGGCCGGCTCGGCTCCCAGCACGCGGGATCCTACGTCGACGGCGCCGGAAACCTGGTCGTCAACGTGACCAGCGCGGCCGCGGCCCAGCAGGTCAAGGCCGCGGGCGTCAAGCCCCGCATCGTCAAGCACGGCATCAAGCCGCTGACCGACGCCAAGAACAACCTCGACCGCTTCGCCGGGACCGCGGCCGTCACGGGCCTGACCTGGGGCGTCGACGTCATGACCAACTCCGTGGTCGTCACCGTGCCGAAGAGCGACAACGACGCCGCCACCAAGGCGTTCGTCAAGCGCGCCCGCGCCATGAGCGAGACCGTCCGGATCGAGCGCGTGGCCGGGACGCCCCAGCTGGCGCTCGGCCCCGGCGACGCGATCCACACCAGTGGCTCGCGCTGCTCGGTGTCGGCGATCGGCACCGCCGGCGGCACCGAGTACGTCATGACCGCCGGGCACTGCACCGCCATCGGCGCCACCTGGACCACCGCCGGCGGCCAGACGGTCGGCACCCGGCAGCTCAGCAGCTTCCCCGGCAACGACTACGGGACGCTGCGCAGCTCCGGACAGGTCCAGCTGGACAACGCCCAGCTCACCCAGGTCGGCCGCCCGGCGGTCGGGACCCAGATCCAGAAGAAGGGCTCCACCACGGGCACGACGTCCGGGACCATCCGCGGCTACGACCGCACGGTCAACTACCAGCAGGGCGCGGTGCGCGAGCTGATCGCGACCAGCGCCTGCGCGCAGCCCGGTGACAGCGGCGGCTCGCTGCAGGGCGGCAACGTCGCCATCGCCATCACCTCCGGCATCAGCAGCCAGAACTGCAACGCCGGCGGCTTCGAGTCGTTCTTCCAGCCACTGGACGAGGCACTCCAGGCCCAGGGCGCGACCCTGAAGTGATGATCTGAACACTCCGCTCAGCGTGGGGCTCCCGGTCCGCCGGGAGCCCCACGTCGTCAATGGGCGGCGAAATCGATGGGCGGCTCCGAAATCAGTGGGCGGCTCCGAAGATGGGGCGGTTCTGCGACTCGACCTCGTCGTCGGGGGCGCCCATGTTCTGGGAGGCGGTCAGGCGCCACTGCCCGTCCTCCTTGGCCAGCACCCACAGGGGAGTGCCCACGTCCTTCCCGTCGGGTCCCTGGTAGATCTGGCGCAATTTGACCGCGGCGACGTCGGGGCGGATGAAAAGCACATGCTCCAACTCGAACGTGACCGTCTGGTCCCGCATCCCGCCGGGCAGCACCTGGCGGGTGAACGCCGAGATCTCGGCAAGGCCGTAGAGGCGTTTGCCGCCGCCCGTCGTCCAGATCGCGTCGGCCCGGAACAGGCGGAGGAACTCGTCGGGAAGCTCGTTGTTCTGCGCGTGTTCAACAGTGGCGACCAACTGCTTGATCGCCTCGATCTCGGTCTCGCGTGCTCCCGCGTCAATGTCTTTAGCGCTCATACAAGCCACTGTCGGACATCAAGTTCACTTGAGGTCAAGGCGGTCGATCACCAGGCTTCGCCGAGGAGCTTCGCCACCGCGTCGGCGCTCAGCGGACGCGGGTTGGGGTAGGGCCTGGCGACCACCCTTTCGGCCATGCGGGGCAGGTCCGCACGGGGAACGCCCAGTTCGGACAGGCGCGTCGGGCCGTCGTGGGCGCGGGCGAGGGCGGTGACCGTCTCGACCGGGTCGCCTCCGGTGACGCGGGTGAGGCGGGACGCGGCGGCGGGCGCCGACGGCAGGTTGAACGCCATGACGTGCGGCAGCAGCATCGTGTGCAGTTCGGCGTGCGGCAGGTCGTACGCGCCGCCGAGGACGTGCGCGAGCTGGTGGTGCAGGCCCGTCCGGACCTGCGACAGGCACGCCCCGGCCAGCCACGCCGCGGTCTGGAGGCGTCCGCGCCCGTCCGGTCCGGACGGATTCGCGAGCACCTCGGGCAGCGCGGTCAGGATGCCGTGGGCGGCCTCGGTGGCCAGCGCGTCGGAGAGCATCGTGGCGTCCGGTGACCACAGAGCCTCGACGGCGTGCGCGAGCGCGTTGACGGCGCTCGTCCGGGTCAGGCCGGACGGCATGCCCAGCGTGAGATCGGGGTCGTAGACGATCGTGCCCGGCGCCAGCGCGGGATCGCGGTGGGTGGTCTTCACTCCGTTCTCCGTCTCGCCGACGGTCGGGGTCGCCTCGGAGCCCGAGTAGGTGGTCGGGACGGCGATCTGCGGCATCCCCGTCCGCCGCGACACGGCCTTGCCGAGGCCGATCGCGGACCCGCCGCCGATCGCGACCACGCAGTCGGCCCGGACGTCCTCGACGATCGCCATGGCCGCCGCCGTCACCTCGACCGGCACATGCACCGCCGGCCGCCCGAAGCGCGCCGCCAGCCGCCGGTCCAGCGCCGCCGCGACACGGTCGGCGGCCCCGGCGGCGGACGGCGTGGACACCAGCAGCACCCGCTCCGCCCCGGCGCGCACGGCCTCGTCCGCGACCCGGTCGCACGCGCCCCGGCCGATCAGGACGCGGACCGCGAGGGTCTCGCTGACAATGACGGACGCACCCGTCTCGCTGGTCTCCACTGTTCGTCCTCCCTGCGAAGCCTTGGCAGCACGTTACGGCGTCGCGCCCGCCGGAGATCAGAGCGGGAGGGGCTGGTGGCGGGTGAAGGCGGCCACGTCGGCCTCCAGCGCGCGGGCGGTGGCGCGCAGTTCGGGGAGGAGGCGCTCGCGCATCCGGTCCAGCGGCTCGCGGGCGGCGGGCGCGGCGATGTTGAGCGCGGCGACCACCCGTCCGGCCGCGTGGACCGGGACCGCGATCGACCTCAGGCCCGTCTCCAGTTCCTGGTCGACGACGGCGTACCCGTCGCTTCGCGCCCGGGCGACCTCGCGGGTCAGCTCGCCGGTGCCGGTGAGCGTCCGGTCGGTGAAGGCCCGGCGGCCGGAGCGGACGATCAGGCCGGACGCCTCCGCCCCCGGCAGCCCGGCCAGCAGGACGCGTCCCATCGCGGTGGCGTAGGCGGGCAAGCGGGTGCCGACGGTGATCTCGACCCGCATGATCCGGGCCGCCTGGGCGCGGGCGACGTAGCGGATGTCGGTGCCGTCCAGCACCACGACGGACGCCGAGTCGTGCACGCGCAGCACCAGATCGCGCAGATGCGGGCGCGCCAGCTCCTCGAACGTCAGCCCGCTCACCTGCCGGTATCCGAGGTCGAGGACCCGCGGCAGCAGCGCGAACCGGCCCTCGCGCTCGTTCTCGCGCGCGTAGCCGAGGACGGTCAGCGACCGCAGCGCGCGGCGGGCGGTGGCGCGGGCCTGGCCCGTCAGGGTTGCGGCCTCGGAGATCGTCAGCCCCTCCGCCCGGGTTCCGATGGCGTGCAGGACGTCCAGACCGCGATCCAGCGACTGGAGGAACTCCGCTCCGAGCCGGGCCTTCAGGTCACCGCCCGCATGGACGGTCCTTGTCTCGTCCGGATGCGGGGGCCGTGCCGCGGCCTGTTCCATCTCGGCGACGCACGCCATGACGGACGCCCGCGCACGCGCCCGCAGCGACTCGGCCGAATGGCGGCTGGTGTGGCTGACCACGACCACGAACAACGGCCCAGCGGCGGCCCGGACGGGAACCGCGACGGCGACGAGCCCGGGCTCGATGAACTCCTCGTCGAGCGACCATCCGGACGCGTCGAAGCCGCGCCGCAGCGGGTCACCGACCTTGAACGCGATCGCGAGCGAGCCGCCTGGACGCGACTGGCCGACGACGCGGAGACCGTCCCGGTCGGGCGCGGCGAGCATGACCGACTCGTCCAGCTCGTCGGCGAGCCGCGCGACCCGCCGCCGCAGGAGGCCGCCGGGGTCGAGACCGGACAGGTAGAGGTTCCCGACGTCCATCGTCCGCGGCGTCGCGACCACGTCACGGCCGCGCCGGCGCAGATAGCCCGTCTCCGTCAGCGTGCTCAGCACGCGGTCGACGGTCGAGCGGGCCAGCCCGGTCGCCGCGACGAGGTCGGCGGGACGCAGCGGCCCCCCGGCGCGCCCCACGACCTCCATGATCTCCAGGCCGCGCCTGAGCGGCCCGACCGGCCCGCCTTCCCCCACGGCCCCTCCTTGACATCGCCCGGACGACCACAGACACTGCATCCGCAATTATGAAGCAAAGTTCACTAGGCGAACAGGATTCCGGCATGGACAAGGTGGTGGCGAGCGCCACGGCGGCCGTCGCGGACGTACCGGACGGGGCCTCGCTGGCCGTGGGCGGGTTCGGGCTGAGCGGCGTGCCGAACGTCCTCATCGAGGCGCTGCACGCGGCCGGGCCCGGTGAGCTGAGCGTGGTGTCGAACAACTGCGGCGTCGACGGCGGCGGCCTCGGCATCCTGCTGGAGGCGGGCCGGATCGTCCGCGTGACCGGCTCCTACATCGGCGACAACAAGACGTTCGCCCGCAAGTACCTGGCCGGTGAGGTCGAGGTCGAGCTGATCCCGCAGGGCACGCTCGCGGAGCGGCTCCGCGCGGGCGGCTGCGGCATCCCCGCCTTCTACACGCCCGCCGGTGTCGGGACGCCCGTCGCCGAGGGCGGCCTCCCGTGGCGGTACGCGGCCGACGGGAGCATCGCCGTCCCGTCCCAGCCCAAGGAGGTCCGCGAGTTCGACGGCACGTCCTACGTGCTGGAACGCGGCATCCGCACCGACTTCGCGCTGGTGCGGGCGCGGCGCGGCGACCGGCACGGCAACCTCGTGTTCGGCAAGGCGTCCCGGAACTTCAACCCGCTCGCCGCGATGGCGGGCCGCGTCACGATCGCGGAGGTCGAGGAGCTCGTGGACGCCCTCGACCCCGACGAGGTGCACCTTCCGGGCGTGTTCGTCCAGCGGGTCGTGGAGCTGACGCCCGAGCAGGCCGCGGCCAAGGGGATCGAGAAGAGGACGGTGCGCGCCTGATGGCCTGGACCCGCGACGACATGGCGGCCCGCGCCGCCGCCGAACTGACCGACGGCTCGTACGTGAACCTCGGCATCGGCCTGCCGACCCTCGTCCCCGGCCATGTGCCGCCCGGCGTGCACGTCGTCCTGCACTCGGAGAACGGGATCCTGGGCGTCGGCCCCTACCCGCGCGAGGACGAGGTCGACCCCGACCTGATCAACGCGGGCAAGGAGACCGTGACCGTCCTGCCGGGCGCGTCGTACTTCGACTCGTCGCTGTCGTTCGGGATGATCCGCGGCGGCCATATCGACACCGCGATCCTCGGCGCGATGCAGGTGTCGGCCGGCGGCGACCTGGCGAACTGGATGATCCCCGGGGCGCTGGTCAGGGGCATGGGCGGGGCGATGGACCTGGTCCACGGCGCGCGGCGCGTGATCGTCCTGACCACGCACAACGCCAAGGACGGCAGCCCGAAGATCGTAGAAAAATGCGATCTGCCGCTGACCGGCCGGGCGTGCGTCGACCGGATCATCACCGACCTGGCCGTCCTGGACGTCACCCCGGCCGGCCTCGCGCTGGTCGAGACCGCGCCCGGCGTCGCCGTGGACGAGGTCGTCTCCCGGACCGGCGCCAAGGTGACCGTGACTATTTAGCATCAATGCCCTCCACACAGGCGCCGGAGGCGCAGGCGGTGAGCCAGGTCTGCCAATCGGCGTCATAACGGGTGCCGATCGTGGCGGTCAGGAACGTCCGGGCGGCGTTCCAGTTCCCGGTGCGGTAATGGCCGAGAAGTGTCGCCACATCGTCCGGGTGCCTCTCCAGCATGAAGCGGACCGCGAGATAGCTCCAGGAGTAGATGCGGGACGCGTCGTGATGATAGGTGGTGTCCCATAACGCGCTCAGCGCGTACGTGCGCTTCGCGGCCTCCGCGATCGCCCGGCGGTTGGTCACCTTCCGGTACGAGTAGGAGACGTATTCGGCGATCCCTTCGATCCACCAGATCGTCGGCGTGCTGACATTGGCGGCGAACCCGCCGTACAGGTCGAACCGGCCGTCGAGGTAATGGGTGTACTCGTGGTTGAGGTTCCGGATCTCGAACCTCGGGCGCGCGCTCTCCGCCTCGTGGGTGACGAACCGCGGCTGGTTGCCGGACGCGGCCGGATCGCCCTCCAGGTACATTCCGCCGGTGCCGCCGTCGATGCCGAACATGGCGCCCGCGTACGTCTGGTAGGCGGTGCTGGAATCGAAGACGCACACCTCGATCGTGGTGTTGCCGTCGTCGGCGACCGGCTTGTTCCCGTCTTTCACCAGGTTGTGGAAGTAGGCGTCCTGCTTCAGCAGACTCTCGCACGTACCGGCCAGCTGAGCGGCCGTCATGTCCTGCGCGCGGATCCGGATGCTGGAACCGCACGAATGACCGATGGTCAGGACGTTCCGCGCCAACCGTTCCTTCAGATCGCACGTGCCGTAGTACGAGCAGTTCGTCCTGTCGTAGTGGACGGTCATCTCCGCGACGCCGACCCACAGCGGCGCCGTTTCCCCGGTCATACCGCTCGCGCCGAGCAGCCCCCTGACCAACGGCCTCACCTTGGCCCGCAGCGAAGCGTGCCGCAGGAAACGTCCCAGTTCACGGCCCGCGTTGGACGTCAGGTAGCCGCGTCCAGTGCCGAGCAGCCCGAGATGACGGACGGCGAAGGAACTGAGCGTGTCGAGAACACCCGGCTCCGATTCGACAGCCGCCGCGAATCCCGGCACCCGGTGACCGCGGAACAGGACCCGGTAGACGCTGTTCACCGCGTTGAGCATCCACCAGTGCTCGTCGTACGTGGCGTCGTAGCCGTTCAGCAGCCGCTTGACGACGTGGAGATAGCGAACGTTCTCCCCCGCGCTGTCGACCAGCGTGACGGCCTCGGCGAGAACCTCCCCGTTCGCGTCACTGACCGTCGACGACTTCGCGTTCCCGAAGTACGCGTCCAGCCCTTCCCGTACTGCCCTCTTCAGAGCGGCCCCATAAGGACCCACGTCAGCTGGGTTGTGCCACTGAACGTAGTAACCGGCACGCAGATAGAGCACTAACTGGGCGGTACTCGTCCGATTGTCTCCCGGATAGCGCATCGCGTTCTCGCGCAACGCGGAAGCGACCGCGACCATCTGAGACTCACGAAACGCATGATGGGCGTCTTCACCCGCCAGGCCGAACAGCGAATCAATGCACCCCGCCGACGACGCTTTGACCTGCCGCACCAGCGCGCTACCAGACCGACCCGTGAAATCACCCGGTTCACACGCCCCACCCGCACGCGCCACCCCTACACTCGGCCGACGCCGCCCGAATTCACTCGGCGGAGGCGGCGATGGCGGACGCTCCTCCACCGGCACCGCGGATTTCCGGGCATGCCCGTCCAAGCCCCCGGCCGGCGCCGCGACGGGACGCGGTTTCGGATGGGCACTCGCCGGCACGGCAACCAAGCCGACCACGAGCGCGAGCACCACCGGAATCCCCACGCACCACGGATTTCCTGCGCCACGCTTCGCGAAACCCGCTGATCACGAACCGGAGCGCAAAATCCCGAAGCACCAACACGAACACAACCGGTGAACAGATACCTACCGAACGCGACGCCGGGGCACACTGGACCTCTACCCACCACGAGCGTCCAGAACGAGCGTCCAGAACGAGCGTCCAGAACGAGCGTCCAGAACGAGCGGAAGGCGTCCTCCATGACCGACATGTTCGACATGATCGACCAGTCCGTTGACGACTACTACCGGGGAGAGATCACCCGCGCCGCCGCGGGCAGCCGGGTCTACCTCTACGCCCCCTCGGTCCTCCAGACCGCCGCCGAAGCGCTCCAGGCCGTGCACGACGCGCTCGACGAGCACGACATCGCCGCGCAGTTCACCCGGCGCCTGGGCTCGCTCGCCGCCAGGGTCCTCGACGCGTGCGTCGAGCGGTTCGCCCGGGAGAACTACGAGCCGTACCTGGACGCGCCGGTCGACCCGCTCGCGCTGCTGGACACCGCGGTCGCCTTCGCCGGCGACCGCGTCGACTGGGACCTGACCCCGCTGGCGGGCCCGGTCATCGCCGAAAGCCGCGCCGAGGTCGCCTACGTCACCCTGCCCCCCGCACCGGGCGCCGCGACGGAGGACGACGCCCGGCCGCTCGTCGTCTCGCTCGGCCGTCCGGACCGGGCCGCCGTCGACCTCGTCTACTCCTCCGGCGGCGGCCCGCTCCGCGACTACGAGCCCGGCCCCTGGTCCTGGCATCTCGGCCACAAGGTCCCCGGGCAGCTCTTCCTCGGCACCGACACCAGGGTCGTCGCGCCCGAGCCGTCCCACGAGACGGCGGGCGAGGTCGCCCAGGTCATCGCCGCCGTCCTCAACGGCGAAATCGACCTCCCGAGATAGCCGCCGAGGCCCGCCACACGCCGGCGACGGCGGCCCGGGTGGCGCGCCCTGGCGACGGCGCGAGCCTCACGCGTCGGGCGCGGCCTCGGCCCCGCTGCTGATCCCGCTGACGCGGTCGTCGAGGTCGAAGAGCACGGTCAGCCGGTCCGGGCTCTCGCCCGGCCGCTCGCCCTCGATGCGGGCGGGCACGTTCTCGACGATCTCGGCACCCTCGCGGCCGAGGATGGAGGCGACCTCCGGGTGCTCCCTGGCCCGCTCCAGCGGGCAGCGGATGGTGACGCGATGCCCGTCGGCGGACTCGACGACGATCACCGCGGGCGATTCGCTGATCTCGAACCCGTGGCGCTCCATGAAGCCGCGGACCACGCGCCGCTGCTCCTGCGGCCAGACCTCGGCGGCCCGCATGAGGAGGCGGGGAGCGGCCAGGCGGTCGAACCCGACGGTGGGCACGTCCGGATCGTCGATGGCGAGGACGAGGCGGCCCTTCCCCTCGTTGACGGTGACGAAGCTGACGCCCTTGGCGCCGATCAGCGGGGCGGCGGAAAGGGCCATCGTGAACGCGCCCCCGGTGGGGTGGTTGAACTTGGAGAAGTCCAGATGCCCCTTGAGAAGTTCCGGGATCTGGTGCCGCTTGCCGAAATTCCGGATGGTGCGCAGCTCCGCCAACGCGGGCAGGTCCTGGTCCCAGCTGGGGTTGTCCCAGGCCCACAACCAGGTCTGTGAAACGTTCGAGAAGCTGCCCAGGACGGTGAGCCCCCGCAGGGTGCGACCGTCCAATGTCACGGTCGCTTCCTCCGGGTTCCATTCGATGTAGTCCTGGTTGAAGGCGTCGTTGAAGGCGTCCTGCTGGTGGATGGAGGCGGCGGCGATCTCGCTCGCGAATGCCTGGAACTCCGGGCTGTAGAACGTCGGCCCGTCCGGGAACTCGCCCCAGTACCGGGCCATCCGCCGCCGTCCCGCGTTCGCGTAGATGCCGCTGAGCCTGCTCGCGGCCTTCTTGTTCCCGACCTCCAGGACCGCCCTGCGCAACCACGCGACGCCCTCGTCCACGTTCTCCTGCGACAGGTAGACGTTCGCCACCGCGTTGGCGGCGTTGGAATGCTTGAGGTCCGCGGCGAGTCGCCACGCTTCCAGGCGCTTGTCGGGTTCACCCCGGTCCTGCCAGACGAATCCGAGATTGTACGCGGCGATGGCGTTACCGCGGTCGGCCGCCCGGCCGTACCATTCGGCGGCGGCGACGAGATCGCCCTTCCCATCGTCGTCGTAGATGGCCCCCAGATTGGAGGCCGCCTTGGCGTCGGAGTCCAATTCCCAGGCGCGCTCGTAGCAGTGTTTCGCCTCCTCCACCTCCCCCCGATCGCGCAGGATCACCCCGAGGTTGAGGTAGCCGCCCCCGTGACCGCCCTCGGCGGCCTGCCGGTACCAGCGCTCGGCCTCCTCCAGATCGCCGCGTGCCTCCGCCATGTATCCGACTTCGAAGGCGCTCTTCGAGACGCCCTGTTCCGCCGCGCGCCGATACCATTCCACGGCCGCGTCCTTGGCGCCCCGCTTCAACAGCATTTCCGCCAGGTCATGGGCGGCGGCCGGACGTCCCTTCTCGAACGCCTCCCGGAAGTACCGTTCCGCGTCCTCCTGGTCGCCGTCGCGCTGTGCCTGAAGCCCTTTCTCATGCAGGACGGTCGCCTCAGCCGGACGTCCGGCATCACTCATGGGAGCACCCCTCGTGGTTCGTTTGGAACGATTGACCGCCAAGTACGACGACAAAGACCGATCACCGGTTCACTGCCACCCCATAGGACCCACAGCGGACGGCCCTGGCCGCTCGACGTGCTCGTCCTCTAGGGACGAAGCTCGAAGGCCAAGGTGCGGTCGCGGTCTTGCAGGACGAGGGTGCCGTCGCCGATCGCGACCTCGCGGTCGTAGGTGTCGCCGATCACACCGACCAGCGATCTGGAGATCTCGCCGCGTCGAAGGTCGATCACGGCGAGCGCGGATCGCTCGCGAACCGGGGCGTAGAGAAACCCATCGCTGGCCGCCGACCGCGACAGATCGGGCGTTTCCCCGGCCGGGGCCGTCCAGTCGACTGTCCCGTCGGCCATCGAGTAGGCGGTCACGCGGTGTCGCCCGGCGACCAGGAGCCGTCCGTCCACCACCGCGAACGTCGTGTCGTCGTGTTTGCTGAACGGCCGGGTCCACACCTGCTTCCCGTCGACCGCGCGGTGACCGGCGAGCCGGGTCGGCCCGGCCACCACCACCCGGTCGTCGGAGACACCCATGACCACCCGGTCGTCGGCCTCCCACAGCGGCTTGCCATCCGACGAACGAAACACACTGACCCGGCCTGAGAAGCCCCCGGTCGATTCCGGGACGCCGGTGGACGCGGCCACCACGCCATCGCCGGTGACGACGTGCTGGTACGACATCGTGGCCGGCCGGCTCCACAGGGCCGTCCCGTCGCGCAGGCGGACGCGCGCCAGCGCGAGATCCGTGCTGCTCACGGCGGTGCCGTCGCCCAGGAGCCGCACGGAGCCCGGGTGCCCGCACGACAACGTCCGCCCGGTCCGCAGGTCGAACGCGCCGACGCCCGCCCGGCCGGACCATGTCGCGATCACATCGCCGGTGTCGTCGGCCCCCCACCTGGGATCGGCGAACCCGCCGGCGCGCCGCCACATCGCCTTGCCGTCCCGCAGGCGCAACACGCCCATGTGGTTTCGGGTCGGGGCCCCGTAGTCGGGCTCTGGCCGGCTACCTCCGGACACGGGGACGACACCGTGCCGTGGAGTGCCCACCGCGCTGTAGGAGTCCATGATCTCGTGTTCGGCGACCCAGCGCAGCCGGCCGACATGACGGTCACCGCCGAAGCGGATCGCGGTCGGCCGCGCGGACCGGATCTTGTCGTCCCCGCCGGGCGGCCGGCGGCAGGTGTCCTCGTCGGAGCGATCCGGCGCGCCCGAGCCGTCCAACGCGGCACCGCATCCGCTGATCAACCCCGCGACCACCAGAAGGAAGATCAACTTCGCCATGCGGCCAGTGTACGAACGAGCCTCCGATAAACCATCGATTGTCGCGAAATCAGGACTCGCTTTCCCCCTCGCCCGACATCACTGGGCGGACCACTCACCCCTTGGGCGACCGCCGCCGACTCTGGCGTGGTTCAGGCGGGGATCAGGCATCGATCAGGCGGCGGGTTACCTAGCTTGGCGCTCGGCAGGCAGAAGACGTCTCTGCTGAGACGGTGGCGATGCCACACAGAAAGGAACACCCCGTCCATGAAATTCCGAAAGCTGGCGGTCGTGGCGATGACGCCGACGATCGCGGTGTCCACGTTCGCTCTCACGCAAACGGCGGCGCACGCCGACGGCTTCAAGTGGAAGTGCCACGATCCGGTCAAGGCGTCCGATGACCCTGGCGGGAAGAACGTCACTGGAAGCGGCACGCGTGAAGGGAACAAAGCCGAGTTCTTCCAGGTCACCTTCCTGGCCAAGGGAGAAAAAATCCGGATCTGGGATCAGCGAGACGCGGACGGAACCCCCGGCCCCAAATTCAACGTAGAGGTCGTTGACTTTACAAAGGGCAAGACCTGGCGCCGGTCCTTCGTGGGCGGCTTCGACGCTTCAGGCGTCTACGACCTCGGTCCAGACAAGATCGGCCAACCCGGCAACATCAAGGAGGGGCACAAGATGTCCGTGGTCGTCTCCACCAACGGTGGCGGCTCGACGGGGGCGTGCCCGGGCGGGGTGTCCTAGCTCGGCCTAGCGGATCGGCTCGGTCTGGTCGCGCGTGTACTCGCCCGGCGCGACCAGGCCGAGCGCCATGGGGACCGCGGGCAGGCGCGCTCGTCCTCGGAGGAGCGCGCCGTGCCGTGCGGGACCCCGGGCGGTGGCCGCGGTGTCAGTGGAGTGTGCGGGTGAGGAAGTCGCGGATGAGGTCGGCGATCTCGGTTCCGTGGGTTTCCAGCGCGAAGTGGCCTGCGTCGAGGAGGTGGATCTCGGCGTCGGGCAGGTCGCGGGCGTACGCCTTGGCGCCCTCGGCTCCGAAGATCTCGTCGTTGCGGCCCCAGGCGACCAGGGTGGGCGGACGGTGGGTGCGGAAGTATTCCTGGAAGCCCGGGTAGCCGTCGAGGTTGAACTGGTAGTCCCAGAACAGCTGGAGCTGGATCTCCTTGTTGCCGGGCCGGTCGAGGTAGGACTGGTCCAGGGTCCAGGTGTCCGGGGACAGCCGATCCAGGCGGTCGGCCGGGACGCCGTGGGTGTACTGCCAGCGGGTGGCGTCCGGCTCCAGCAGTCCGCGGACGGCGGCCTCGTTCGCCTCCCGGTCTTTCGCGTGGGCGAACAGCACCTCCCAGAAGGGCGTGAAGCCCTCCATGTAGGCGTTGCCGCTCTGGCTGACGATGGCGGTGACCCGGTCGGGATGGCGGCTGGCGATGCGCAGCCCGATGGGTGCCCCGTAGTCCTGGATGTAGAGCGCGAACCGGTCGAGCCCGAGCGTGTCGAGGAGGCCGAGGGTGATCTCGGTGAGCTTCTCGAAGCTGTAGTCGAACTCGTCGACCGGGGGCGTCGCCGACTGGCCGAAGCCGATGTGGTCGGGGGCGATGAGGTGGTGGTCGCCGGACAGGTCGCGCAGCAGGCCGCGGAACATCGCCGAGCTGGTGGGGAAGCCGTGCAGCAGGACGAGAGTCGGGTCGGCCGGGTCCCCGGCCTCCCGGTAGAAGACGTCGAGGCCCTCGATCTGGACGGTGTGGTGACGGACGTTCATCGCGCGTTTCCCTTCGGCAGGCCGAACAGCTTCTAACCATCTAACTCAACTATGACGGTTAGAGTTAGCCATCCCTCTGCCTAACTTGTCAAGTCCGTCTTGCCGGTTAGGATGGGTGCATGGTGCGCAGGCCGCTGACGGGTGAGCCCCTGCCGCTGGACCTGGTCAACACGCGGTGGCCGGACGGCGGGGTGACGCGAGACGAGTTCCACGACCCCGAAGCCTTCGAAGCCTGGTTGCGCGAGCACGGCCTGCCGTCCGACGGCTCCGAGCGCTACCTGGAACCCCTGCGGACGGCGCGGGCGGCGATCCGGCGTTCCCTGGAGGAGGGCGTCGACGACGAGGTCAACGCCGTCCTGGAGCACGGCACGCTGCGTCTCTCCCTGCGGGACGGCGCCCCGGCCGAGCACCTGGACCCGGACGACGAGTCATGGCGTCCCGCGTGGCTCGCGGTACGTGCCTACCTCAACCTCCTCGCCACGGCGCCCCGGGACCGGCTCCGGCGCTGCGCCGGCGGCGACTGCGTCCTGTGGTTCCTCGACACCTCGCGCAACGGCCGCCGCCGCTGGTGCTCGATGACCGGCTGCGGCAACCGCGCCAAGGTAAACGCGCACTACGCCCGCACCACCGCCCGCGACTAACCCACAACCCCAGAGACTTGGAGCAGAGGTCCAAGCAACTTAGGTGGTGGGGGTCAGGTGGTGGGAGAGCCAGGCGAGTGCTTTGGGCTGGCGGTATTCGATCGCGAAGTGGCCCGCGTCGAAGAGTTCGAAGTGCACGGACTCCTTCGGCACTTCGGCCTCGTCCAGCGCCTTGCGGAAGGCCAGGGCGCCGAGGTCCAGGAACCATTCGTCGCGGGTTCCGGCATCGATCCAGATGGCTCGCATCGAGCGCAGCGCCTCACCGTGTGCCGGTGCCATCCGGACGGGGTCCCATTCCAGCCAGCGCTCCCAATTCCGCGGGCGCAGCGCCCCGGTGACCGGGTCGAAGGGCAGCAGAGGGGTGCCGTCGGTATCGGGTGAGAAGCAGGCCGACACGGCGAGGATCTCCAGGAGGCGCATGTCCTCTTCTTTGGTGAAGGCGACCCGCGAACGGAAGTCGCTCCACCAGGCGAAGATGTCGCCGTCGTAGGCGCGCAAGTGGCGTGCCGCCCAAAGGAAATGCGGGATGTACTGCGCTTCGGACAGGGAGTCTCCGGAATGTGTGGCGAACGCGCCGAACAGGTCGGGACGCAGCATCGGCGTGATCATCGCGCCCAGCCCGCCGCTGGACTTGCCCGCGATGGCCCGGTGGTCGCGGGTGGCGAGCGTGCGGTAGCGGGCGTCCACCCAGGGGACGATCTCGTCGCACAGGTAGGAGTGGTAGCGGCCGGTGCCGGCGGAGTCGACGTACTGGCTGCCGCCGTAGGTCGTCCAGGCGTCCACGAAGACCAGGATCATCGGCGGCGCCTCGCCCGCGGCGAAGATCGCGTCGGTGGCGACGGGGACGGACGTGCGGAAGGCGCCGGGGTCGTTGATCCAGGCGGGGAGCCTGCCGGTGAACCCAAGGAGCATGTAGACGACCGGGTAGCGGCGCCCGGTCTCGGTGTCGTAGCCGGGTGGCGTGTAGACCCACAGGGGCCTTTGATGCGGGTCGCCCAGCGGGTTGTCGCGGAGCAGCTCGCTGGTGACGGTGTGTTCGTCGATCCTGCCGGCGAGTCCGGCGGGCCATAGTGGCATGGGGCTCGTTCCCTTGTTCGCTCAGAGTTACTACGAAATCATAATATATGAAACGGTAGGATCAGTGGCGTGATGGAAGACTCGATCGATCGGCACATCGAGTACTGGTCCCGGGAGGTGCCCGATCTCGACCCGCAGGTCGAGGGCGCGATCACCCGGATGCAGACCCTCGTCCAGTTGCTGCAGAAGCGCAGGAAGGCGGGGCTTTCCGCGCGGCACCTCAAGAGCTGGGAGTACGACATCCTGTGGCGGCTCCGCTCCGCCGGGCCGCCCTACCAGGGCACCCCGTCCTGGCTGGCCCGGGCCCTGGGCGCCCACCCCGCCACCCTCACCAGCAGGCTCGACCGCATGGAGAAGTCGGGGCACGTCGCGCGCACGCACGACCCGGCGGACCGGCGGCGCCTTCTGGTACGCCTCACCGACAAGGGCCACCAGGCGTGGGAGGCCACGATCGGCGACCAGGCGTCCACCGAAAACGCGCTCCTCGCCGCCCTGGACGACGGCGAACGCGAGCAACTGTCCAGCCTGCTCAGGAAGGTCGTGACAGCCCTGGAGGCCGACGGCCCGCCGTTGATGCCGTCCGCCGAGGAAGCGCGCGACGCGACTTGAGGCCGTCCTCAGGGTTTGTTCGGGGTCATCCCCGATGGCCTGGCGTCGCCGCTGGTTCGTACGGTCTTCCCATGACAGACCATTCATCGTCGACGAGGACGTGGCGGCTCAAGGCCGCCGGGGCCGGCGCGCTCAGCCTGGCCGCCATGCTGATCGCCGGAGCCGCGCTGGACGACCGCGTCCCGCCCCTCGACTCCTGGATCGTCGGCCACCTGTACTCCCGGCCCGACACGACACCCGCCCTGATCGCCACGGTGATCAGCGGTGCCGGAACGCTGCTCGGGCTCGCCCTTCTCCTGGCCACCGCGTCGGTCCTGCTGTGGCGCCGCCGCGCGGGCGCCGCCCGGCTGCTTCCGCGCCACGGCGCGCTGCTCGTGGCATGCCTGGCCACGCTGGCCTTGCAGGCCGCCTTCCGGCGTTCGGGCCCGCCGGTCACGACCCAGGACTGGACGTACCCCAGCGGACACGTGACGGTGCTCGCCGCGCTGGCCTTCACCGCCTTCGTGATCAGCCTGGAACTGTCCGCCGCGTGGCGTGTCACCGTGCTCGCGGGCGGCGTGACGATGCTGGCCGCCGTGGCGGCGAGCCGCGTCACGCTGGGCGAGCATTATCTGGTCGACGTGGTCGGCGCGCTGTTCGCCACGATCGGCGCCGGGCTCCTCACCGTCGCCGCCCTGAACCTCCGGCCGCGCGGCCAGGCGGCGCCACGACCGGTGGCGTCATGACCGGTGCCGCCATGACCGGCGGCCCGGGCTGAGGGTCAGGCGGCGCAGAACTCGTTGCCTTCGGGGTCCCGCATGACCCACCAGTGTCCGGCGGGGCCCTGGTCGACCTCGTTGACGCGGGTCGCGCCCAGACCTTCCAACCGGGCGACCAGCGCGTCGAGGCCGCCGGGCTCGCTGTGGACGTCGATGTGCAGGCGGTTCTTGCCCGACTTGCGCTCGGGCACGTCCTGGAACAGCAGCCGCCGGCCGCGTCCGACGCCGCTGGCCTCGTCGAACGGGTCCTCGGGGTGGCGGATCGCGGCGTAGCCGCGGAACGTCTTGCGGCCGCGGTGCTCGACGACCGCGTCCGCGCCGATGCGGCCCGCCGCCAGCAGCCGCTCGATGAGCGCGCCCGGGTCCTCCACCTCGTAGCCGAGGGCCGCGGCCCAGAAGTCCGCGAGCGTGGACGCGTCCGTGCTGTCGATGACCAGCTTCCAACCCAGTACCATGTGACCAGTTATAACGTCACGGCGTGGGGCGGGTGCGGGCCGGGTGGTCGGAACGCGTGCGGCGGATGCGGCCCCAGGGTTTGGCCACCGCGAGGACGGTCGCCAAGGTGAGCGTCACCAGCGACACGGCGGGCGGGAAGAACAGGTTGGAGATGGCCGCGGGTTCGGGGGCCCCGTGCACCAGGTCACGGCCGTACTCGCCCACCTCGCCCATCCCCGGACGGAGCGCCACCAGGATGAGCGTGCACAGGACGATGTTCAGCACCAGCTTGATCCCGACCCACCAGTAGCGCACCAGTCCCCATCGCGTGCCCAGGCCGAGGATCAGCCCGGTGGCCAGGCTGATCAGCCCGCTGCCCAGCATCGGCCACACGACGAACGTCGCCAGCGCCTCGTACGCCAGCCCGCGCACCTCGTCGCTGTTGCCGAACTTCCCGGTCAGCACCAGCACGGCCACCATCACGTCGACCCCGATCCACGCCCCGGCGGACACGATGTGCGTGACCAGCACAGCCTTGCGCCAGCCGCGCGAGAGCTTGAACCAGCCGTCCGCCCGCCGGGCCGCTTGCGCGGGCTTCGCCTCACGTACCGCCATGTCGTCACGTCCTTTCAGCATTGGCAACCGCACCAACGACGATCGCGCTTCGCAGTCCCGATGCCGTCCGCTGCACGACGACACTGCGGGTACGACACCCGGCGCAGGCCGCCGCGTCCGCCTACCACGGGCGAGGTACCGGCGCCCCGGCCGCGGCCGGGGATGCCAAGATGGCGATCATGGCTTTCACCGAACCGCCGGCAAGCGCGGCCTGGGAACACCGTGACGCCCGCACCGGTTTCGAGGTCCTCCGCACGAACCGCCGGGAGGACGGCTGGACGCTGCACGGAACGACCACGGCCGTGGAGGACGGGACGGCCTGGACCGTCGAGTACGTGATCGAGGTCGACGGCGGCTGGCGCACGCGCGGCGCCCGCGTCACGCACCCTCTGAACGGGCGTTCCGTCACCCTGGACAGGACGGCCGACGACGGGTGGCTGGTCGACGGCCGGCACGACCCCGGCCTCGACGGCTGCGACGACGTCGATCTCGAATCGTCCGCCGTGACGAACGCGCTGCCCGTGCACCGGCTTCGCCTGGACGTCGGCGAAGCCGCGCAGGCCCCGGCGGCCTACGTCCGGGCCGCCGATCTCACCGTCGTCCGCTTGGAGCAGTCCTACGAGCGGCTGCCCGACGCCGATGGACGGCAGCGCTACGCCTACGCGGCCCCGGTTTTCGACTTCACCGCGCGCCTGGACTATGACGAGTCGGGTTTCGTCCTGGAGTATCCCGGGCTCGCCGTCCGCCGCGCCTAGGACGGTCGTCCACCGTCAGAGACCGCGGATAGGTTCTGGAGGGTTGTCGACCAAGAGGAGCGCAGCAATGGCAGTGACGCTGATGAACCCCGATGGGCTGCCGAAGCCCGAGGTCTACCGGCAGGTCTCGATCGCCACCGGATCGCGGACGGTGTACCTCGCCGGGCAGGTCGCGCGGGACGCCGACGGCGGGAAGGTCGGTGAAGGGGACCTCGCGGCCCAGGCCGAGCAGGCACTTCTGAACGTCGGCACGGCGGTGGCCGCGGCCGGCGGATCGTACGACGACGTGGCCAAACTGACCATCTATGTCGTCGACTGGACCCCGGACAAGATGGATCTTCTGGGCGAGGGGATCGCGCGGGCGGCGGCGAAGATGGGCGTCGACCCGGTCAAGCCCGCCACGCTCCTGGGCATCGCGGCCCTGGCCGAGCCCGACCTCATGATCGAGATCGAAGCCATCGCCGTCCTCGACTGAGACGCGCCACCACCTAGAGGTTCAGGGCACGGTGGCGTGCTGGGTGAGGTACCGGTCGAACCAGCGCGCGGCCAGGTCCGTGACCCGCTCTAGCGTGCCGGGCTCCTCGAACAGGTGCGTCGCCCGCGGCACGACCTCCAGCCGGTGGACGGCGGCGCGCAGGCGTCCGGCCGCGTCGTCGTTCAGCCGCAGCACCTCCGGGTCACGGGCGCCGACGATCAGCAGCACCGGCGCGGCGACCCGCTTCAGCGCGTGGCCCGCGAGGTCCGGGCGGCCGCCGCGCGACACCACCGCGCCGACCCGGCCGGGACGTTCCGCCGCCGCGGCGAGCGCGGCCGCCGCGCCCGTGCTCGCGCCGAACAGCCCGATCGGGCGCCCCGCGGTCGCCGGCGCGGCGGCGAGCCAGTCGATCGCGCCGGCCAGCCGCCGCGTCAGCAGGCCGATGTCGAAGCGCAGTTCGGCGGTGATCGCGTCCCGCTCGTCCTCCTCGGCGGTGAGCAGGTCGATCAGCAGCGTGCCCATCCCCGCCGCGTGGAGGCCCCCGGCGACGGCCCGGTTGCGGGGGCTGTGCCGGGAGCTCCCGCTGCCGTGCGCGAACAGGACCACACAGCCCGGCCCGTCCGGCAGGGCCAGATCGCCGGTCAGCACCGCGTCGCCGAGATCGATCGTCACATTCGCGGTGTTCATACCGCGGGGGTTACCCCTCCGCCGCCCCGCCATGCGGGGCCGATCAGTGGTGGACGGGGTCGCCGGATCGGCTCTCGCTCCGCTCCGTCCGCCGGACGGTGAAGAACCCGGCCAGCGCGGCCAGCGCGGCGACGGCCTCCCCCGCGAGGCTGATCGTCTTGTCGCTGTACCAGGACGGGTCGTACATGCGCGGAATCGGGCCCAGCCGCCCGAAATCGACGAAATAGTAAAGCAGGACGGCGCCCGCCGCGCTCGCCGCCACCACGAACGCGATCGCGTACGTCCATCGGCGCGCCCAGAAAAGGACGAGCAGGGCCGCCACGGCGGCCGCGATCGCCTGGGCGCGGAAAAGATCGTCGCCGTGGATGGTGCCGCTCGGTGTGTTGGGTCCGGGCGCCATGTCGGGCGCGAACCGCCAGTGGATGACGGCGTCCGCCGCCAGCCCTCCGGCCACGAGTACACGAAGAAGAATGCCCATACCCATTGCACGGTGATACCCGCTCCAGGGATCAATTCCCTGGGAAGACGCGCCGGGAAGCCTTTGCGCGGTCAGCCGGCGCCGGCGGCGCGGGCGGCGGTGACGCGGCGGTAGCTCCAGTACAGCAGGCCGAAGAGGATGAATCCGGACAGGATGAGGCCCGACCCGGTGCTCCATCCGGAGAGGGGCAGCTCCTCCACCAGGCCCCACGCCACGCCCGCGCCGAGCAGGGCCAGCCCGGTCAGGATCGAGCCGGTGAGGCGCCACCAGGAGGTCACGCTCTCCTCGGCGGCCTGGATCGCCCGGTCGCGGATGGGTTCGACGTAGCGGTTCACGCCCGGGAACTCGCGGGCGAGGATGAGCAGCCCGGCCAGCACGAGCAGCAGCCCGGGCCCCGGCAGGACGAGCAAGGCCACGCCGGTCAGCAGGACGACACCGCCAACGACGAGGATCACGCCACGCTTGGCATGCCTGGTGTACCCCATGGTCTCCCCTCCCGGCCCACGTGATCCAAGAGTAGATCTTCGTGGCGCGGCCAGGGGAGGCAGGGGCGAACGAAGACCGAGACCGCACGATTTGGTCGGATATGCTCCACGAGCCCCTCCCAGGATCAGAGCCATCGATGACACAGACACCCGACTCCGCCGTCGCGGGCGAGGCGACGCCGAACCGCCCACAGAACCAGCCGCCCGACCGAACGCCCGGCCAGACGGCCGAGGCCGGGCAGGCGGCCCAGGCCGGGCAGGCGGCCGAGGCCGGGCGGGTGGACGGGAGCGCGCGGGCGCGGGGGCGTGATCCGCATCTCGACAACGCCAAGTTCCTCGCGATCCTGCTCGTCGCGACCGGGCACGGCATGGCGGGGCTGGACGACGTCGCGCTCGCCTCGGCGACGTACTACTTCTTCTACCTGTTCCACATGCCGGTGTTCGTCATGATCAGCGGCTATCTGTCGAAGCGGTTCACGCTCACCGACGACAAGGCCGGCAGGCTGGTCGGCACCACCCTCGCCCCCTATGTGATCTTCCAGACGGCGTACGCCCTGTTCGCCTGGGCGTTCGGGGACCGGCCGTTCGAGATCGGGCTGCTCAACCCGTACTACATCACCTGGTTCCTGCTGGCCCTGTTCGTGTGGCGGCTGGTCACGCCGATCTGGCGGCGGGCGCGGTTCCCGGTGGCGGGGGCCGTGCTGGTCTGCCTGCTGGCGTTCATGAGCGACCTCGGCGGCACGCTGGACATCTACCGGATCCTCGGGATCATGCCGTTCTACGTGCTCGGCCTCACCCTGCGGCCGGAGTGGCTGGAGATCGTCCGGCGGCCCGCCGCCCGCGTGCTCGGCGCGGTGACGCTGGCCGCCGGGTTCGCCGCCATGTACTTCGCCTACCCGCGCATGGACGCGCGGTGGGTCCGCTGGACGCACTCCAACGACGCCATGGGCGTCGGGGAGGTGACCGGCACGCTGATGCGGATGGGGCTGCTCCTGGCTGGCCTGGTCCTCGTCGCCGCGTTCCTCGCGGTCGTCCCGTCCCGCCGGACCTGGTACACCGACCTCGGCACCGCGACCCTGTACACGTACCTGCTGCACGGGTTCCTCACCAGGCTCTTCACCTTCACCGGGTGGAACGAGGCCGGCTGGCTCGACACCGTCCCGGGCGTCCTGGTGATCGCGGTGGTCTGCTGCGCCGTCGCCACGCTGCTGAGCACGAGCCCGGTCCGGCGGGTGACGCGCTGGGCCGTCGAGCCCGATATCCGGCCGCTGTTCAGCAAACAGTGACCGATCGGTCGCCAACCGTTCTGACTGGTCACGCCCGGATCACGGCAAACTGCAAGATCGCTGAATTCGCCACATATTCTGACAGAGCGGGTACAGTTAACCGGCAGTTCTCCCCGTGTGCATCCATAGCCCTGCAAAGCGTCGCGGCCCCGTCGCTCCCATGGATCCCACCGGTGACTGAACGGGTTCATCCGGCGGCCGGTCCCGGCCGCCGAACGGAAGAAATAGGACGGTCGCATTGGTCATGGCGCCGCAGGGCGAGCATCGAACCGTTGCCGTCATCCTTGCGGGTGGCAGCGGGCAGCGGATGGGCCTCAGCACCCCGAAGCAGCTCCTGAAGATCGCTGGAAAGACGATCCTGGAGCACACGTTGAGCGTCTTCGAGGAGGCGCCCGACATCGACGAGATCCTCGTCCTGATGAACCCCGGCTTCCTCCAGGACGCCGCGGACTGCGTGAAGAGGGCCGGCTGCGCGAAGGTCACGGCCGTCCTGCCGGGCGGGACGTCCCGGAACGCGACGACACAGCTCGCGCTGGACGCCCTCGCCGGCCACCCGGCCGAGACGACCAACGTGCTGTTCCACGACGCGGTCCGCCCGCTGCTGTCGCAGCGCATCATCCGCGACTGCGTCGCCGCGCTCCGCGAGCACCTGGCCGTGGACGTCGCCATCCCGTCCGCCGACACGATCATCCAGGTGGACGAGGACATCATCGTCGACGTGCCGCGCCGCGCGAACCTGCGCCGCGGGCAGACCCCGCAGGGCTTCCGGCTCGCGACCATCCGCGACGCCTACGAGAACGCGTGGCGGGACGAGAAGTTCGAGGCCACCGACGACTGCTCGGTCGTGCTGCGCTACCTGCCCGGCACCCCGATCTACGTCGTCCCGGGCGACGACCACAACATGAAGGTCACCGAGCCGGTCGACATGTTCGTCGCGGACAAGCTGTTCCAGCTCGCCTCGTCCGACGCCCCGGACCTGTCCGACGACGAGTACGCCGAGGCGCTCGGCGGCAGGACCATGGTCGTGTTCGGCGCGAGCCAGGGCATCGGCGCCGCCGTCGCGGAGCTGGCCCAGCGCTTCGGCGCCCGCGTCTTCGGCTACAGCCGCGGCGCCACCCGCACGCACGCGGAACGCCCGGACGACGTCGCCGCCGCGCTCGCGCAGGCGTACGCGACGACCGGACGCGTCGACTTCGTCGTCAACACGGCGGGCGTGCTGCGGATCGGGCGGCTCGACACGATCGACCCGGACGCGATCGAGGAGGCGCTGCGCGTCAACTACCTCGCGCCGATCCACATCGCCCGCGCCGCGTTCCCCTACCTCGCCAAGACCGGCGGGCAGCTGCTGCTCTACACGTCCAGCTCGTACACGCGCGGGCGCGCCGAGTACAGCCTGTACTCGTCGGCGAAGGCGGCCACGGTCAACCTCACGCAGGCCCTCGCGGACGAGTGGTCCGCCGACGGCGTCCGGATCAACTGCATCAACCCGGAGCGGACAAGCACCCCGATGCGGACGCAGGCGTTCGGCCAGGAACCGCCGCACACCCTGCTCAGCGCCGACCAGGTCGCCAGGACGTCGCTGAACGTGCTCCTGTCCGGCCTGACCGGCCAGGTCATCGACGTGCGCCGCGAGGACCCGCTCACCAGCGGCCGCACCGGCTGACGGCGGCTCCCGCACGACCACTCCCCCGCACAACTCCCCCGCACAAGGCACTCCCCGCATCACCTCTTCCCTCACGCACCCCGCCGCCTCTGCCCGGCGGGAGCGTCCGACCCCGTCGCCGCCCCAGGGCCGCGCTGACCAGACGGAGGTGTACCGTGCGACGTCTCGTCTCCCGGTACTCGAAGCTTTTGCGGTTTTCCTCGGTTTTGTTCCTGCCCGTCACGCTCGGGCTGATGGTCGTGGCGGCCACCGCCGGATCGCCCGGCTGGTTCCTCGGCGCCGCCCTCGCCTGCTACGTCGCCGGGCCCGCCCTGTCCAAGCTGTTCCCGGACGCGGACCGTGCGCTGCGCTTGGGTGAGCTGAGCCCCGGCGCGCGGGTGCTGATCCGGCAGGGCGCGTTCGTGCTGCTGCTCGTCCAGGCCGGGGGCGTCGGGGACGCGACGGTCGCGACCGCCGCCATCGGGTTCCTCGCCCTCGACTTTCTGCGCGCCGGCGCGCTGGCCGGGGCGTACGCCCTCCGCCGCGTCAACACGCTCCCGTACGCCACCCGCAACCTCGGCGAGGGCGAGCCCGCCCTCCCGGAGGCCGAGCCCGCCTGGCATGTCCGGCTCGTCACCCTGATCGAGGGGTACGCCGACGCCCTCCCGCTCCTGCTCGGCGCGATCGGCCTGCTCGCGGACGTCCCGGCGCTGCTGATCGCCGGGCTCGTCGCGGCGGCAGTCGGCACGATGGGCTCCCTCGGCTGGGAGGTCCCGGCGCTGCGCCGGCTGCGGCCGCTGCTGAACTCCGGCCGCGTCGGACGGGACGTCCAGCGCCGCGTGAGCGCCTACGAACCCGAGGTCGTTCTGTACTTCACCGGCACGGCCGTGAACGCCTACCAGGGCAACATGTGGCTGGAGACGATGGAGCGGCTGAACCGCAAGGCGATGGTGCTCGTCCGGTCGCCGGAGGTCGTGGGCGCGCTGGCGCCGACGACGCTGCCGATCGTGTGCGTCTCGCGGGCCGAGGACGTCATGAACTTCGACTGGTCGACCGTCCGCGTCGCGCTCTACACCGGCAACACGGGCAAGAACCTGCACCTGCTCCGCGAGCCGGACATCAAGCACGTCTTCATCGGCCACGGCGACAGCGACAAGGACTCCAGCTCCAACCCGATCAGCAAGGTCTTCGACGAGGTGTGGGTCGCCGGTCCCGCCGGCCGTGACCGCTACCGCAACTCCGAGGCGGGCGTGCGCGACGAGGCGATCGTCGAGGTCGGGCGGCCGCAGCTCACCGGGATCGAGACGGGGCCGTCCGGGAGCGAGGTGCCGACCGTCCTGTACGCGCCGACCTGGGAGGGCTGGGACAGCGAGCACAGCTACTGCTCGCTGCTCACGATGGGCGAGAAGATCGTCGGCGCGCTGCTGGCCAAGGGGCCGCGGCTGCGCGTCATCTACCGGCCGCACCCGTACACCGGCACCCGGATGGCGGCCGCCGCGGCCGCGCACGGGCGGATCATCGGGATGATTGAGCAGGCCAACCGGACGGGCCCGGGCGGGCACCGGGTCGTGACCGGTGCCGAGGCGTCGCTGCACGACTGCTTCAACCAGTCGGACATGCTCATCACCGACATCTCCAGCGTGATCTCCGACTACATGCCGAGCCTGAAGCCGTACGTGGTCACCAACCCGCACGCGGCCGGCGACGCGGAGTTCCGCGCCAGTTTCCCGTCCGCGTCCGCGGCGTACCTGCTCGGCCCGTCCTGCGCGGAGCTCGCCGACATCCTGGCGGTCGCGACCACGCCCGGCCGGGATCCGCTCGCCGAGGAGCGCGCCCAGCTCCGCGACTACCTGCTCGGCCCGGCGGAGCCGGACGCCATGACACGGTTCGCGGCCGCTGTCGACACATTGGCCAGGTCAGGCCCACGGTCCACGAGGTACGCGCTTCCCGCCTAGCTGGTCCGCAACCTGCCTTAAAGTGTGGTCCGAAACTCGAACGACACTGCTGAGGCACCATGCCGCATCCGCTGGTCAGCGTGATCATTCCGGTCTACAACTGCCGAGGCACGGTGGTCCGGGCGCTGGATTCGGTGTTCGCCCAAACCCTGGCGCCCGAGCGGATCGAAGTGATCGCCGTCGACGACGGCTCGACCGACGGCGGCGGCGAGCTGCTGGACGAGCTGGCCCGCGTCCACGAGCGGCTGACGGTCGTCCACCAGCCGAACTCGGGCGGCTGCGGCGCGCCGCGCAACCGGGCCCTGGAGCTGGCGTCCGGGGAGTTCGTCTTCTTCCTGGACGCCGACGACTGGCTCGGACCCGAGGCGCTGGCGCGGATGACCGCGATGGCCGAGCGCAACGACACCGACATCGTCCTCGGCAAGCAGGTCGGGGTCGGCGGCCGCAGGACCCCGAAGGTGTTCGGCGAGACGATCGAGCGCACCCACGTCCTGGAGCCCGGCTCGGAGCTCTACTGGCGCATGTCGATGGCGGCGATGCAGCTCTTCCGCCGCTCCCTGATCGAGGACGCCGGGTTGCGGTTCGTCGAGGGCGTCCGGGCGCACGAGGACCAGCTGTTCACCTCGGGCGCCCACCTGCGCGCCCGGGCCGTGTCCATCCTCGCGGACTACGACTGCTACTACTGGGCGGAGCGCGCGGACGGGACGAGCAACACCCAGATCGCCGACTACCGCGCGGCCGACATCTACGCGATCGTCGCCGCGGCGATGGAGCAGGCCGCGCGGTTCGCCGAGCCGGGCGAGATCCGCGACCAGCTGCACCGGCGCTACCTCGACCAGGAGGTGTTCGGCCGGCTGCGGCGCCACTACCCGGACGCCCCCGAGGACGAGCGCAAGATCATCTACGCGGCGTGCCGCAGGCTGCTGGAGAAGTGGCTCACACCCGGGCTGGCGCGGCGTTTCGTGCCCGTCCAGCGTGTGATCGCCCACTGCTTGCTACACGACCTCGCCGAGGAACTCGACACCTTCCTGCGCGTCGAGCGCGACTCCGGGCGACCCCGCCTCCACCTAGAGCACGGGCGGTCCTTCCAGAAGTACCCGTTCTTCCGGGACGCGGCCGTCGGCATCCCCGACGAGTGCTACGAGCTCGCGACGCCACCGGCGATCCAGCATCATCTGGCCCTTCCGGCCTGGTCGGACGGCAGCCTCAAAATCGGCGGCACCGTCGTGGTGCGAGACACCGACGAGGGCACCCCGGACCTTCGGCTGATCGTGGACGGCGGCGACGGCCCACAGCGGATCACCTGCGAGGCCACCTCGGTGGAACTCTCCCAGGAGGGGATGGCCACGACCTACACCGCCGCGCTCGACCCCGTGTCCGAACGGTGGCCCGAGGGGCGCTGGACGGTCCGTTTGGAAGTGAGCATCGGGGGGCATGTGCGGACGCTCCCCGTCCAGAAGCCCCGGGACATGCACGTCCCGCCCGTGATCAGCACCCTGCCGCCGGACGGCGCACGGCTCGTCCGCGTGCTGCCGGCACGCAAGCGGGGCGATCTCACCGTGGAGGTGGGCAGCGGACTAGCCGCCGACGACCTCCCCGACGCCGAGGCAGCCCTCGGGCCGAGGAACCGGCTGCGGGTACGGATCGCGGCACCGGCCGTCCTGGGGCCGGGCCCGGGGCCCGCGATGGCCGTCGTCCTCCGGCACTCCGGCCACGAGGGCGCGACGATCCGCGCTCTCCTGAAGCCTGACGGGCCGTCGCACCTGGCGGCCGAGCCGTCCCTGGCCCGCGCCCGCACCGGACGCTGGGACGCGTTCTTCGAGATCGACGGCGTGGGCGAGCCCGTCCGGGCGCGGCTCGGGGACGGAACGGGGGACCTGGGGCCGGTGACCGTGTCGCGGGTGCCGCCGCGCCGCCTGCACGTCCGGCTCGACGACCGGTGGCTGACGGTCTCCGTCACCGGCCCGCGGTGGCACCGGCTGGGGAGCCTGCGGCTCCGGCCGCCCCGGAAACCGCGATAATTGGGTCGCACCTCCGGATCGACGCCAGGAAGGCAACGAATGACGCACCGCATCCTCCCGAGCGCCCAGGTGGACCCGTCCGCCCTGATCGGCGACGGGACGACCGTGTGGGACCTCGCACAGATCCGCGAGAACGCCCGCCTCGGCGCCGGCTGCATCGTGGGACGCGGCGCGTACGTGGGCTCCGGCGTGCGGATCGGCGACAACGTCAAGCTCCAGAACCACGCGCTCGTCTACGAGCCCGCCGTGCTGGAGGACGGCGTGTTCGTCGGCCCCGCGGTCGTCCTCACCAACGACCGCGAGCCCCGCTCGGTCGACCCGGACGGCAGGCTGAAGCGCGGCGACGACTGGGAGGCGGTCGGCGTCCACGTCGCCGAGGGCGCCTCGCTCGGCGCGCGCAGCGTCTGCGTCGCGCCGGTGCGGATCGGCCGGTGGGCGATGGTCGCGGCCGGCGCGGTCGTGACCCGCGACGTCCCCGACTTCGCCCTGGTCGCCGGTGTCCCCGCCCGGCGCATCGGCTGGGTCGGCCGGGCGGGCGCCCGCCTCGCGCAGCGCCCGGACGGAACGTGGGAGTGCCCCCGGACCGGCGCCCGCTACGCCGAGACCCCCGCCGGAGACGGCTCCGAAACGGCGCTCCTCACCGAGAAGGAAGGCTGAGCCGGTCAGGGCTTGGCCACGAGGCTCCTGTCCTGCCGTGTCGTGACGACGAGCTCCGGATGGCGGCGGGCCAGGCGCCGGGCGAGCGGCACCGACGTCCGGTCCATCACGATGATCCGGACGACCTCGGCCATCTCGATCTCGCGCAGCACGCGCCGCCGTGCGATGCGGGCCAGCAGGTGCGGCCGGACGTGCCGGTAGAACGGCACGAACAACCGCCGGTGGACGAAGCGGGAGCCCCTGTTCCGCACGCTCTCCACCAGCGCGCCGGGACGGCCGAGCCGCGCCACCGGCCACACGAGGAGCCGGGGCACCCTGACCACGAGCGTGCGCTCCAGCCACGGCAGGGGGTGCCTGGCCTCGGACTTGTCGAGCCGGTGCAGGCGCACCCGCTCGTCCAGTTCCGCCCACTCGCCCGGTTCGGCGGTCACCAGGTCGACCCGAGCCCCCTCCTCGTCCGCGAAGTAGTTGGTCAACCCGACGATCCGCCTGTAGTGGCGGCTGGGTTTCACGTTCGGCTTGGGGTCCATCGTCAGCCTGGCGTCCATGGCCAGGACCAGCACCCGAGGAGCCTGCGCGCCGTTCACGTCGTCGTCTCCCACGATGATCAGCCGGCGTGCCCGGCCAGTTCGGTCAGCCGGCGCACGAGCGGCTCCAGCGCCACGCTGCGTTCGAAACGGTCCGCGTAGGCGCGGGCCGCGGCCACCTGCCGCTCGTCGAGGCCGGCCGCCGCCTTCGCCGCCGCGATCATCGAATCGGCGATGTCCGCCGGGTCGAGCCCGCCCGGGTTGAACCACAGCGGATAGTCCCGCAGGAGCTCCTCGGCCGCCGATCCGGGCGAGTGGACCGAGACGATGGGCCGCCCCGCCGCCATGTACTCGAAGATCTTGCCGGACGTGACGTAGCGTCCGCCGCCGTTCAGGAACACGAGCACGTCGGAGTCCTGATAGACGTCGGCGAGTTCGGTCTTGGACACCGGTCCGCAGTAGCGCACTCCCGGGGCGAAGGTGAATTCGCCGTCGTTCCCGCCGCCCTCACCGCTCCCGCCGTTCTCACCGTCACCGTCACCGTCGTCCGCGGCGAAACGCTTGCGCAGCGCGTTGTGGGCCCCTCTGAAGAACCCGAAGTATCCGTAGAGGTCCAGGGACGCGGCCTTCATCTCGGAGTGCTCCCGGGCACGGGTGAACCCCTCGACCATCTCCTCGATGGGCTGCTGCTCGGTGATCGTCCCGACGAAGGAGAACCGGGGCGCGCCCGCACCCGACTCCGCACGGGCGAGCGGGGGCGGCTCGGCGGTCGCCGGGAGGGTGTCGGTGTCCCACCCGTTCAGGACGATCATCATCCGGTCGGCCGACCGGGGATAGCGGTCGGCGTGCCACGACCGCTGGGCCTCGTTGACGTACAGCGAGTTGGCCGCGGACTTCAGCACCCGCCGCTCCCAGCGCCAGGCGGGATGCCCGTCCTCGAACCTCGGCTCCTCGTTGAACTGGTCGAGGGTCCAGGAGTCCCGGTAGTCGACGATGTACGGGGTGCGGGTCAGCTTGTGGAACAGCCAGGCCGCGGCGAACGAGGCGAAGGGGTTCCCCGTCGCGAGGACCACGTCGAACCTGTCCCGCACGTGCATCCGCAGCGCCTGCCGGACGCTGGCACGCGCCCAGGACGCGTAGTGCTCCGGGAAGACGTGCTTCTGCCCCCACGTGTACATCGACTGGGCCAGCTGGGGGAACGTCCCCCTGAACTTGCTGTAGTCGCGCACGTTCGTCTGCCAGACGAACCGGTTCAGTTCGGGCCGCACCAGCGTGATCCGCGGGTCGATCGTCTCCATCAGCTTCTCGTCGACCGAGCCGATCGCGTCGTACAGGAACGACAGCGGCGCCGCGAAGACCGTGACGTCCCAGCCCAGCTCGGTCAGCCGGTTGGCGGTGGCCCGGGGGCGGTACACCCCGCTGGCCCGGGAAGGCGGAAAGTAGAACGCGAGATACAGCAGGCGCGGGCGGCGCTCAGTCATGGAGTGATCCCCCGGTAGAACCGGCCGTTGGTCTTTCGTGGGCGATGGAGTAGGCCAGCCGTGCTCCGGCGCCCGCGATCACGTCCGCGAGTTCCGACACGGTCACCAGCGACTGGGGATCTCCGATCACGACGAGGTCGACGGGCCCGCGGCTCAGCACGTCGCGCTCGATCGCCCGCCGCCGGACCGCGATGGGGTCCCCCCTGCCCAGGCGGCCAAGGCGGCGTTCGATGGGCCCGGCGACGCGCCGGCGGTACGCGGCGTCGATCCGGTCGCCCAGGCCGCGGAGCGGACCGGGAAGGCACACGCGCAGCAGGAGCCGCGGGATCCGGTACAGCAGGGCCCGTGGCACGGCGGGACGGTGGCGGCGTTCGAGCGCGGGCAGCTCGACGGCTTCGACGCCGTCCGGCAGCGGCTGCTTCGCCCACGCCGACGACCTGTTCACCAGCACCGTGGCGCTGCCGCCGTCCGCGACGACCCGGCCGGATTCCCTGATGACCGCGGGCTTGCGGGTAGCGCCGAGCGCCACGAAGAGCACGTTCACGATTCTCCCCCGCCGGCGCCTTCGCCCGCCCCCGTTCCGGGGAACCAGTGCCGGTAGTGCGCTCGGGCCACCGTGCGGTACCCGAAGCGCTCGTCCAGGACCCGGTGGCCCTTCGCGAGGTCGAGCCCGTCCGGGAAGCGGTCGCGCAGCCGGTGGTAGCCCGCGACGATCGATTCCGAGTTCTCCTCGACCTCGATCATCTCTCCGACGGCGTCCTCGATGCCGGCCAGGGTCCGCTCGGGACCGCCGCAGCGGGTGACCAGCACCGGCATGCCGGCCGCGACCGCCTCGATGATCGACACGCCGAAGGTCTCCCACCGGGCCGGGTGGACGAGCAGGTCGTGGTCCCGCATGAGCCGCGTGGCCTCGTCCGGGGCGACCTCACCGGTGAACGTCACGGCGTGCTCGACGTGGAGTTCGACGGCCCGCTCCGCGAGCCGGCCGGCCAGCACGCCCGGTCCGGCGATGGTCAGCGTCAGCCCGGGATCCTCGGCGTGGCATTTGGCGAACGCCTCCAGCAGCCAGCCGACGCCCTTGCGCTCCACCAGCGTGCCCACGTACAGCCAGCGGCGCAGCTCCGTGACGGGACGCGGCCGCGGCTCCTCGAACGAGATCGGGTTGGAGATCAGCTCGATCTTGTGGGCGAGCGCCGGGAACGCTTCGGCGAGCCGGTCCCGGAGCACGTCCGTCACCGTGAAGAAGCCGGTGCAGCGGTCGAGGACCTGCTCGTACAGGTCCCGGGAATCGGGCTGTTCGAGGACCTTGTCGATGAAGGAGGCGTGCTCGGTGACGAACACGCGCGCGTCCGGGCGGGCGTTCTCCAGCGCCGTCCAGCCGCCGCGCAGGCCCACGTGCGCGTGCACGACCCGGGCCGGGATCGGCTCACCGCCCAGCGACTCGCGCAGCCACGACGCGTGCTGCTGGGCGAGCTCGGCGAAGGTGTAGTCCGGCACCGTCGGCACGGGAAGGCGCACCAGCCGGGCGCCCGCGACCGTCGGCGCGTCACGCAGCGCGACCGGCAACAGCCGCCGGTGCGCCTCGCGCGCCGCCTCCACCTCCTCGGGCGGCTGCCTCATCAGCCACGCCTCGTTGTGATAGACGGTGAACTCGTCGCACCCCGGCGCCGTGGCCTCGACCATCGCCTGGACGAATGCCCCCGCCCACTCCTGCTGCGGGTTGGGATACCAGGGCGTGACGACGGCCACGTTCCTGTCGTCGCGTCGGTCCGTCGTCATCGTCAGTCCTGGGCCCCTATCAGCTGGTCGCCGGACGCCGCCGGTGCGGGGGCGGACGTCCGCGCCGCGTCGGGCAGCAGGCCGGTGTAGACGCCGTCGAGGATCTCGGCCTGCGCCTCCCACGTCCATTCGTGGAGCAGGTCGGGCCGGTCGTCGTACACGGCCCGATACCGCTGCGGGTCGCCGAGCACCGCTTCGACCGCCCGCACATAGTCGTCGAGGTCCTTGGCGTGGAACACCTCGCCCTGCCCGGTGGCCTTCACCATGTCGCCCATCGCCTGCACGTCGCTGACGACGATCGGCAGCCGCGCGTGCGCGTACTCGAAGAACTTCGTGATCAGCGCGATCTCGTGGTTCGGCCAGTGGTGGATCGGGATGACGCCGAGATCGGCCGCCGACAGGAACGGGGCGACCTGGTCGAACGGGACGTAGGGCAGCGTGTGCACCCGGTCGTCCACGCCGAGTTCGACGGCGCGTGCGCGCAGGCCCTGGACGTACTCGGACCGCGCCGTCGCGACGATCAGGGCGACATGCAGCCGGGGCAGCCGCGGCAGCGCCTCGATCATGATGTCCAGGCCGCGCTGCACGGAGGCGCTTCCGCTGTAGACGGCGATCGGGGTGTCGGGGCCGACGCCGCACAGCTCCCGCAGGTCGGGAACGGGCTCGCTGCTGGTCGATTCGCCCTCGGTGACCGGGGCGTTGAGCACGACGGTCGGCTTGTGCCGCAGGCCGTGGGCCTCGACGAGCTTGTCGGCGAGGGCCTCCGAGACGGTCACCACCGCGTCGGCGTCGCCCGCGTACTCGCGCTCGTACGCGCACATGGCGGGGAGCCATCGCGACCCGATGCCCCAGGGCCTGATGCCCGGCAGGAACTCGTGCGCGTCCCACACGAGCTTCACCGTACGCCCCTGGGCGCGGGCCCGCCGCGCGGCGCGGGCTCCGACGCCGAGCATCCGGAAGTCGTTGGCGTGGATGATGTCGGGTTCGAGCTTGTCGATGACCTTCCCGTACGCGCTGTCCCAGTCCCACAGGTTGCGGTCGAGGACGCGCCAGGCCCGGTCGCCGAGAAGCGCCTGCCAGAACTTGAGCGTAATCCGCTCCACCGGTGCGCGCGGGTTGCCGCGCGCCTTGGCGAGCGCGTCGGTCTGGCGAGCGCGCAGCGCGAACCACCGCCCCTGGACCTTCGCCGTGACCCGCCGCGCCAGCAGCCACGACTTGCGCAGGGGGCGTCCGGCCCCGGGAGCGAGGCGGCTGGCGGCGAGGTCGGCCCGCCGGGACTGGACGAGCCGGCGCCGGTAGTCCGCCACGCTCGGATGCGCGTACGCGAGCGGACGGCGGAGCGTGGCGCGCAAGACGCTGTGCCTGTTCCGGAGGAGCGTGTGGTGGAGCTTGAGGTGACGCACGTGGGCGTTGCCCAGCATCCAGGTGCGGGGCCTCTTGGCCGAGTGGACGCCGAGGAGGTGCACCTCCCAGCCGGCGTCGGCGATCGACTTCGCCGCCTTCTGCACCCGGGAGTCGCGCACGATGTCGTTGTCGACGAGCATGACGATGCGGCCGCGCGCGCTAGGGACCCTCTCGTCTTCGTTTTGCATCGCTTACTCCAGTCGTGGTCGGCAGGGAGCCGTCGGCTTCGGAAATGGCGTGTACGGCGCGCTCAGCGGGAGGGTCTCATCGCGGCGGCCCCTGGTCGGGCGTGCCGCCGTGGTCGGGGGCGCCGATGACGACGCGGTGCACGCCCGTCCAGCGGGACGGGTCGGTGACGCGGCGGCCGTCGACCAGCGCCTTCACGCCCGGCAGGTCGTCGGCGCCCAGGTCGCGGTAGGCGGCGTGGTCGGCCTGCACGACGGCGGCGGTGACGTGCTCGCCCCGGTGCGGCGGCAGGCCGAGGGACTCCAGCTCCTCGGCCGTGTACATCGGGTCGGACACGTAGGGGACGGCCCCCCGCGCGCGCAGCGCCTCCACGGTCGGGAAGACGCCGGAGAACGCCGTCTCCTTGACCCCGCCCCGGTACGCGGCGCCCAGCACCAGGACGCCGGCGCCGGTGAGGTCGCCGTAGGCGTTCGCGAGGATGCCCACGGCGTACTCGGGCATCGCCATGTTGGCCTCGCGGGCCGTGCGGACGACGGTCGCGTCCGGGTCGTTCCACAGGTACATCCGCGGATACACCGGGATGCAGTGGCCGCCGACCGCGATCCCCGGCTTGTGGATGTGGCTGTACGGCTGCGTGTTGCAGGCTTCGATCACCTTCATGACGTCCACCCCGACGGTGTCGGCGTAGCGGGCGAACTGGTTGGCGAGGCCGATGTTGACGTCGCGGTAGGTCGTCTCGGCGAGCTTGGCCAGCTCGGCGGCCTCGGCGGAGCCGAGGTCCCACACGCCGTTGGGACGGTCCAGGTCGGGCCGCTCGTCGAAGTCGAGGACCTGTTCATAGAACTCCACGCCGTGCCGGGCGGACGCGCCGTCGATGCCGCCGACGAGCTTCGGGTAGCGGCGCAGGTCGGCGAACACCCGTCCCGTCAGCACGCGCTCCGGGCTGAACACCAGGTGGAAGCCGTCGCCCGCGGTGAGCCCGGACCCCTCCGCCAGCATCCGCGCCCAGCGGCCCCTGGTCGTGCCGACCGGCAGCGTCGTCTCGTAGCTGACCAGCGTCCCCGGGCGCAGCCCGGCCGCGATCGACCGGGTCGCCGCGTCCATCCAGCCGAAGTCGGGCGTGCCGGCCTCGTCCACGAACAGCGGGACGACCACGACGACCGCGTCGGACTCGGCGACGGCCGCCGTCGTGTCGGTCGTCGCCGTCAGCAGCCCGGCCCGCACCGCCGCGTCGAGATGGACGCCGAGGTCCGCCTCGCCGGGGAAGGGCTCGCGGCCGGCGTTCACGTCGGCGACGACGCGTTCGTTCACGTCGGCGCCGGTCACCCGGTGGCCCTTGCGGGCGAACTGCACCGCGAGCGGGAGACCGATCTTGCCGAGCGCGACCACGCAGATCCGCATGTGCTACCTACCTCCAAGGGAAGTCGCGCGCCGCAGCCGCCTGGCCACGGCCCGGACCGGAAAGGACGGGCGGGTCTCGATCGCCGTGGTGCCCCGCCCGTCGCCGCGCACCGACAGCCGGTAGGGCCTGATCCGATGCCAGACGAGCGACTTGCACGGGCCGTCCAGGCGCGCGGGCACGGCGACGTCGTGCGTCTCACCGGACGCGCGGACGATCAGCCGCAGCGTGCGCTTCGCCGTGCCCGACCGGAAAAGCAGCGACTTCGGCAGCCGCACGGTGAGGGTCAGGCCGTCGTCGCCGAGGGCGCGGTCGAGCTGCGCGCCGGTCGACTCGTCCAGGCCGACGCGTCCGTCGCGGCCGCGGACGGCGAACGCGAGACGGACGGTCTCCGGGTCTTCGGCGTCGGGCCCGGTGATCGGCGTCCGCACGGTGACCTCGACGATGTCGTCCGCGCGCCGCGCGCCGACCGTCCGCACCTCGCCGGTGAGCCGCCTGCGGAGCCCCTTGGTGACCTCGTACAGGTTGTCGGGCAGGCCGGCCTCTTCGTCCTCGAAACCCTGGTAGGCGTAGTAGGCGCGGCCGTTCTTGAGCCTGATGAGGTAGGACGCGCCCGCCGCGTCGGCCTCGATCGCCGCGCAGAGGCGGGCGACGTCGCCGCGCTGCGCCATGCGCAGCCGCACCCGCCGCTGGATCGGCAGCTGGGCCAGCACGTCGTCGGGCACGTACCGGTCGACGATGGCGCCGACGCGCGCGCACACGTCGCGGCGGGCTTCGCCGTCCAGGGCGAGCATGCCCTCCCGGATCGGTTTCGTCAGCTCCCACTTGGTGTGCCGGAGGACGATCGCGTCCCGCGCGGGGCCGGGCTCCAGCAGCCCGTCGACGAACTCGAAGAGCCGCTCGGCGCACTCCAGCCGCGTGTAGACCTCCACGGTGCCCTGCGTGATGTTGCCGCCGTCGTCGCGGAGCATCGCGTAGTAGCAGGTGTAGTCGGCCAGCACCGAGATCCGCTTGGCACGCGCGCACGCCTCGATGGTGAACGGCTGGTCGCTGCCGATCGGCATGTTCTCGGGGAAGCGGAGCTTGTGCCGCTCGATCAGGTCGCGGCGGAACAGCTTGCAGTTGGACAGCAGCCACGGGAGCGGCGAGCGGGCGAGGTCGACGTCGACCTGGTTCTCGGCGAACAGGTCCTGTTTCACCTCGCGCCCGCCGACGCCCTTCATCCTGCCGACGAGGACGTCCGAGCCCCATCCGTCGGCCGCCTCGACCATCCGCTCCAGCGCCTCGCGGCCGAGATGGTCGTCGGCGCCGACGAAGTACACGTAGCGGCCCTTGGCGACGTCCAGGGCGCGGTTGCTGGGCGCCGCGGGGCCGCCCGAGTTCGGCTGGCGCAGCACCCGCACGATGCCGGGGTACTCCTCGGCGAACCGGTCGAGCTCGGCCCCGCTGCCGTCGGTGGAGCCGTCGTCGACCGCGATGACCTCCATGCGGGCGGCGCCGATGCTCTGCTCGACCAGCGAGTTCAGGCAGCCGGTCAGGTACGGCATCGTGTTGTAGACGGCGACGACGACCGTGACGTCGACGGCACCGCCGTCGCCCGGGTCAGACGGCACCTAGCACCCCGGACGGCCGGAGCGAGACTGTCTCACCGAGCTTCGCCGATTCAAGGACGGCCGCCGAGACCTCGACCGTCCGCAGGCCCTGCCGCAGCGTCACGATGCCCCCGCCGTCCTCCCCGCCGCCCGCGGCGACCGCGTCGCGGAACCGTTCGTGCTCCACCAGCAGCGGCTCCCGCTTCGGGATCGCGTACCGGATCATGTCGCCCTCGGACACGCCGCGGAACGCCCGCAGCGCCTCCCATTCGGTGCTCAGCTCCCCGTTCGCGTAGAACGTCAGGTCGGCGGTGAGGGTGTCGGCGACGAAGCAGCCGCGCTCGCCCGTGACGACCGTCGTGCGCTCCTTGAGCGGGCTGAGCCAGTTCACCAGGTGATTGACCATCGAACCGCCGGTCAGTCGTCCGACGGCGGCGACCATGTCCTCGTGCGGGCGGCCGCTGCGCGCGACCGTGTGCGCGCTGATGGACACGTAGTCCTGGCCGGTCACCCACCCGGTCAGGTCGATGTCGTGGGTGGCGAGGTCCTTGACGACGCCGACGTCGGCGATGCGGTGCGGGAACGGCCCCTGGCGGCGCGTGACGACCTGGAACACGTCGCCGAGCTCGCCCGCCTCCAGCCGTGTCCGCATGCTCTGCAGGGCCGGGTTGTAGCGCTCGATGTGCCCGACCCCGGCGACCAGCCCGCGCGACTCGAACGCCGCGACCAGCCGCTCCGCCGCCGCCACCGACTCGGCGAGCGGCTTCTCGATCAGCGCGCCGACCCCGGCCTCCGCGAGCGCCAGCCCGATCTCCTCGTGCAGCGCCGTCGGGCACGCCACCACCGCGTAGTCGATGCCGAGCGCCAGCAGGTCGGGGAGGGACTCCAGCATCGGGACCCCGTGCGGCGCGCCGTCCGGCCGTCCCGCCGGGTCGACGACGCCGACGAGGTCGACGCCGTCCAGCCCGTTCAGGACGCGCGCGTGGTTGCGTCCCATCACGCCGAGCCCGACCAGGCCCGCCCGCAGCGGGGCGCTCACGACGCTCCCCCGACCTCGTGGACGGCGTCGTTGACGGCGTCGGCGACGCGGGCCAGCTCGTCCTGGCCGAGCGACGGATGCACCGGCAGCGACAGCACCTCGCGCGCCGCCCGCTCGGTCTCGGGCAGATCCCAGCGCGGGTCGGGGCTCCCGTCCTTCAGGAACGGCAGGAGCCGGTGGACGGGCGTCGGATAGTAGACCGCGCTGCCGATCTTCTGCTCGTCCAGGTGCCGCTGGACGGCGTCCCGGTCACCGGGCACCCGCACGGTGTACTGGTGGTAGACGTGCCGCGCGCCGTCGGCGACCGGCGGCGTGACCGCGGCGGTGATCTTCGCGTCCAGGAACCCGGCGTTGGCGCGGCGGCGCTCCGTCCACCCCTCCAGGCGCTTGAGCTGCACGCGCCCGATCGCCGCGGCGACGTCGGTGAGCCGCATGTTGGCGCCGACGATCTCGTTGGCGTACCGCTGCTCCATGCCCTGGTTGCGCAGCAGCCGCAGCGTCCGCGCGGTCTCCGCGTCCGGAGTCGTGATCATGCCGCCTTCCAGGGCGTGCATGTTCTTCGTCGGGTAGAAGCTGAAACACCCGATCGCGCTCATCGCACCGGCCGGCGTCCCGCCGACGGAGGCGCCGTGGGCCTGGCAGGCGTCCTCCACGACGGCGAGCCCGTGCCGTTCGGCGATCGGCCCGATGCGCTCCATCGCCGCCGGGTGCCCGTACAGGTGCACCGGCATGATCGCGGCGGTGCGCGGGCCGACGGCGGCGGCGACGGCGTCCGGGTCGACGCAGAACGACCGCGGGTCGATGTCGACGAACACGGGCTCGGCGCCGACGAGGCGCACGACGTTGGCGGTCGCCGCGAACGTGAACGACGGGACGATCACCTCGTCGCCGGGCCCGATGCCCAGCGCGAGCAGGCCGAGATGCAGGGCCGACGTCCCCGAGTTGACCGCCACGCAGTGCCGTCCCGCCACGATCTCGGAGAACTCCTCCTCGAACGCGGCGACCTCCGGCCCCTGCACGACCCGTCCGCTGCGCAGCACGCGCACCGCGGCCTCGATCTCCGCCTCCCCGATCACCGGACTCGCCGCGGGGACGAGCCCTTCCGATTCCACGGGCATGCACAGACTCCTTAGCGCAAAACGGTGAGCGGCCGGCTTCCTGACGGAGAACGGAGCGCAACAACATGCTCACAAATAGCGGAAGCCTCGCCTAACGGGCAGATTCTAGCCAAGCCAGACGGTTCCGAGGACGAAGTCGATCATATGTCGCCGCGCGCCCGCACAGGTGGAACACCCGACACTGCCTCGATTCATTCCAGGTATCAGATTGGCGACGTCACGGCGAGGAGGAGGTGAATCCCGGTTTAGTTGCCTTGGAAGCTCCAGTCCTACCCCCGGGGGCCCGACCGCCGTGCGACCTCTCAGGCACATGGGACGCACCCTGCTCGCGGCGTCGCTGTTGGTCGCGGCGGGCGTGGCCGTGAACCAGATCCTGAACAACGGAAAGTTGAGCTGGAGCTGGGGCTATCTCGCCCTGGTCTTCACCGTCCTGGGTGCGCTGGCCCAAGCGTCCCCGCAACCCGCGCCGCCTGCCGGGGAGACCGCACCGCCCGCCGAGCCGGCGCGGCGGCGATGGCGCGCACGCCGCGCCTATCTGCGGCGGATGCGTTCGTCGGTCGACCAGATGGAGACCATCGGGCTGGTCACGCAGGCGGAGTTCGTCCTGCGGACCCGTCAGGTCTATGTCGACGTGATGCTCCAGCCGAAGCCGGTCACCGACACGGTCACCGACTCCGGCATCGGGACCGTCCCGTCCGCGCCCGGTCAGCGGGAATCGCTGGCGTCCTTTCTCACTCCGGGCCGGGTACTCGCGGTCCTGGGCGCGGCGGGGTCGGGGAAGACCACGTTGGCCCGCTACACCGCGTTGGAACTGGCCGAACGGCGATGGCGGCGCGGGATGCTCCCGGTCCTGCTGTACCTGCGCGACCACACCGAGGCGATCCGGGCCGAGGAGCCGGAGAGCCTGGCGCGGATCGCGGCCGCCGCCCCTTGGCTGGACGGCGCGATCCCGGCCGAATGGCTGGAACGCCGGCTCGCGCGTGGCCAGTGCGTCGTGTTGCTGGACGGCCTGGACGAAGTGGCCGACACCGGCGACCGTCGCCGCATGGTCCGGTGGGTGGAGGACCAGATAAGCCGCTACCCGGGCAACGCCTACGTCGTCACCTCCCGGCCGCTGGGATACAAGGACAACCGGCTTTCCCGCGCCGAGGTCCTCCAGGTGCAACGGTTCACCAGCGCGCAGATCCGCACGTTCCTGCACGCGTGGTACCGGGCCATCGAGCATCGTTCCCGGGAGGGCGACGCGCAGGAGATCGACCGGATCGCCGCCCATGACGCCGACGACCTGTTCCAGCGGATCAGCGGCCGTCCCACCCTGTACGACCTGGCCGCGAACCCGATGCTGCTCACCATGATCGCCAACGTGCACCGGTACCGCGCCGGGAGCCTGCCGGGCAGCCGGGCCGCGCTGTACGAGGAGATGTGCCAGGTCCTGCTGCACCGCCGCCAGGAGGCCAAGCACCTCACCGACGCCGAGCTGGAAGGGCTGAGCGGGGAGCGGAAGGAGCGCGTCGCCCAGGAACTGGCGTGGTACATGATGCGCAACCACCTGCGCGACATCCCCGCCGCGAAGGCCGAGCGCGCGATCCGGAGCGTGCTTCAGCGCACCGCTCCCGACCTCACTCCGGAGGTGTTCCTCGCCCACGTCCGGCGCAGCGGTCTGCTTCTGGAGCATCAGCACGGGCAGTACGGCTTCGCCCATCTCACGCTCCAGGAATATCTGGCGGCGGCCCTCGTCCCCGGGCACGCTTCCCGGCGACAAGTCTTGGTGGACAACGTCAGCGACCCCTGGTGGAGGGAGACCACACTGCTGTGGGCCGCCCGCGCGGACGCCAGTCCGGTCGTGGCGGCGTGCCTGGCCGCCCACACGGTCGCCGCGCTCAACCTCGCCTACGCCTGCGCGGAGGAAGCCCGCGAACTCGACCCCGAACTCCGCGTCGCCCTCGACGAGCTTCTGCGCGCGACCCCTGAAGACCTTGACGAGATCCGGCTGCTGGACGGTGTGGCCGCCGCACGCGCTCTTCAGGAGACCCACGCTCTGGACAACAGCGGCGTGCGCATCTGCGCTCACCCCCTCTCCGACGACCTCTGGGACCGCTTCGACCGCGCCCACGCGCGAACCGGAACCGCCGCCGGCCCGTGGGCCGAGGATCTCAAGGACTTTCTCACCTGGCTCAACGGCCTGTTCAGCGACGGCACCGGCTACCGGCTGCCCACCCCGCGGGAGGCCCGGCAGGCTCTCGACGGCAACCTGTATCCGGAAGCCGGGATGGTCCTGTACGCCGCCGACCACGATGAGGACACGGGCCAGGGTGCGGGCCAAGGTGCGGTGCGTTTCGTTCTCGGTGAATCAGCCCGGCATCCTCATGTGCCCGAAGAGGGACAGATCGAGGGTTATCCAGAACTGATCCTCGACCAGACCCGTCTTGTCCGCCTGTGCCTGAAGTCCCGCTCCGACCTGCCCTTCGCGTACCGGCTCAGTCATGCGGGCCCTCGCGACCTCGGCCGCCCTCGTCATCGGCTGCTGCACGTCGTCGACCTCGCCTTCGAGGTCGCCTGCGTGCTCGCCTACTGCCGCGGCCTCGTCCGTGAGCGCGACCTCGGGTTCGACGAGACCCTCGTCCTGGATCCCGCCCGGCTGTTCGACATGGGCCTGGCCAGGAAGCTGGCCAGCGATCTCGACGATGCCCTCCGCTTGGATCGCACCATCGAGCAGGCACTCGCCGAGGTCTTCGGGCACATGCGTGACCTGGAATCCGCGGACGTTCACGCCTCTGCCGCAAGCCTGATTCCGATCCTCGGCCAGGCGGTCGCCGGGCTCCTCGATGTCACCCGCGGCCGCGGCTTCTCCTCCGACCGACGGCTCACCGGTGCCGTCAACGAAGCCCTCGGACTCGCTTCCGCCTTCGCCGGCGCCCAAGTCCTCGACAAAGACCCCGACCACCTCGACGCTCTCGGCTCGCTGCTCCGCGACCTCCTCGCCCTGGACGCCGGTGCCGGCGATCCCAACGGCGGCGATGTGTTCGGCCTCGACCGCCATCGCAGCATGGACGAGGTCTTCCACCTCACCTCCGCCGATTTCCCCACCCGTGGCCGCAGTGCCGGCTCCAGCCGCGCGGGTTACCTCGACTACGCGAGCGCGGAGGCCCGCCTACATGCCGGCCGGCTGCTGCCTCACAGTGCCGGGTCCGCCGCCCGCCGCAGCGCCGTCGGGGGTGCTTTCGCCCTGGCCAACGGTCTCGCCCTCGCCAGTGACCTGGTCCTCGCCCGCGCCCTTGGCGCCAGTGACGCGTCGGCCCACGGGGCGGACGCCCTGACGGGACTGGCCGGAGCCTGTGGGCAGCTGGTGCGTTGCTATACGAGGTTCTCGGCTTCTGAACAGGCGTACCGCAGGCACCGGACAGAAGGGGAGCCGGCATCGTTCGGCGATTTCCTCCGGGACCAGCTGAGCGACATCACCCCTTGGTACGCCACTGATGATCCGGCCGCGACACTGGAAAAGGCCCGGGTACGAGCGAGTGAAGCAGGGACGAGGGACACCGAGGCTTTGATCTCGGCCGCGCTGCTCTATGCCTCCCCATTGTGGAATCGAAGGCGCCCGGTCCGGCAAAGCGACACGGTGCCGGCGGCCACCTGTGTTCTGGCGGCGATGACTCTGTGCGACGAAAGGGCAACGGACCCGGGGCTCGTACAACTGCTGCGCGATGCGCTGAACGCACTCGTCGCGCTGACCCCGGACACGGGACGCCGGTCCGAGAGGGCGAAGCTGGTTCTGGTGCGGAACTGAGGCCGGTGAAACGCTTTAATGGCGCGCATGCGGGACGACGACGTGCGGGCGTGTCTGCGGGTGCTGGAGGAGCTGGCGGACGCGCCGGACGATGATCCCGATCTGGAGCGGGTGCGCGCGGCCGTCGGCGCGTTCGCGCGGCGGACGCGGGGACGGGAGCGGGCGGCGGCGCGGCGGCGGGCGGCGGCGGCCGATGCGGAGCTGCTGGCCGCGACCGCGCTCGGCGCCGCTGGACGTCAGGAAGGCGCGCCCGCCGAGGCGCCACGTGACGTCGTCGCGGCCGGGACGCCGCTCAACGGGCTGCGCGCCTGCTACGTCTGCAAGGCCCATTTCCGGGAGGCGGACGCGTTCTACCACCGGCTGTGCCCGCCCTGCGCCGCCGAGAACCACCGGCACCGGGACGCGCGGGCCGATCTGACCGGACGGCGCGCGATCGTCACGGGCGGGCGGACCAAGGCCGGGTTCGAGCTGGTGCTGAAGCTCCTGCGCGACGGCGCCGCCGTGACGGCCCTGACCCGGTTCCCCGCCGACGCGCTCCACCGGTTCTCGCGGATCACCGACCGGGACGCCTGGTGGGACCGCCTCACGATCACCGGCATGGATCTGCGCGACATCCCGGCCCTCGTGCGCTGGTGCGACTCGCTGACGGGACCGCTCGACATCCTGGTGAACCTCGCGGCGCAGACGTTGCGCCACCCGCCCGAGTCGTATGCGGCGCTGCTGGCGGGCGAAGACCTTCCCGCGCTCCCCGCCCCGGTCGCGTTGCCCGTCCCGACGCGGGCGGGAGAGGTGGACGTCGCGGGCCTGCTGCCCGACCCGTCACCGGACAACTCCTGGACGCGGCTGGTGCACGAGATCGACCCGGTGGAGCTCATCGAGGTGCAGCTGATCAACGTGACGGCGCCGTTCGTGCTGCTCGGACGCCTGCGCCCGCTGCTTGAGGCGTCGCCGCACCCTCGCCGGTACGTGGTGAACGTGTCAGCCGCCGAGGGCCGGTTCGGCAGCGTCTACAAGGGCGCGGAGCATCCGCACACCAACATGGCGAAGGCGGCGCTGAACATGCTGACGCGGACGACGGCGTCCGAGCTGGCGGCGCGGGGCGTGTACGTGACGAGCGTCGATCCCGGCTGGTTCACCGACCAGCGACCGGAGCCCGACCGGGTGCGCCGGGCGGCGGCCGGGTTCCGTCCGCCGCTGGACGTCGTGGACGCGGCCGCCCGCGTCTACGACCCGATCGTGCGCGGCGAACGCGACGGCGACCCGCCGCACGGATGCCTGCTGAAGGACTTCCGGGTCGTCAGCTGGTGACCTCGCCCGCCGTTTCGAGCAGGTCGGGGAGGGTGCCGATGAACCCGTCCGCCAGGAGGCGCAGCGCCGTGGTCCAGGCTTCGGGACGTCCGCCGAGATGCCGGTCGACGTGCTCGGCGAGGCGGCGCAGCACGCGCGGGTCGGGCAGGCCCTCGGACGGCGCGAGGATCGCGTCCGTCTGGCCCTCCCTGAGGATGTCGTCGGCCGTGACGATCTGCCGCTGCCTGAACAGTTCGGCGGCGGACGTCCCGTAGGCGAGCGCGGGGCTCCAGTGGGCCTCCACTCCGGGTTCGCGCAGGCGGCGGGTGCGGCCGTGGCCGGTCTCGTCGACGAACGGCGGGGTCAGCGGGACGTCTCCGTCCAGCCCGAGCAGCGTCCTGATCCGCGCGGTGCCGCGCAGGCCGGGGAGCCACAGCGCGCCTGCCACCACCGGCAGCGTCTCCTCCGGGAGGGAGGCGACGACGAACCCGGCGTCGAACGTCCCCGCGACCAGCCCGTTCCCGACGACCTTCAGCAGTACGTCGGCGCCCGGCCGCGCTCCCTGCCCGCACAGGTCGGTGAGCAGTTCCGGCGCAGGGTCGTTGATGAAGACGGCGAGTTCGGGACGGTCGGTGACCACCTTCCGCAGCAGGGCGAGCGGGGTATCGGTGCGCCGCACCATGAACCGGGCGGCCCGGTACGGAATCGGCCCGTCGCCGTCCCCCACCGCCGACCAGTCGACGCGCGGCGTGCCCGGGTGGCGGCGGTTCACCACCGAGCGGACGAACACGCGGCCGCCGCGCCCCGGCTCGCAGGCGTCCGCGTCAGCGATCTCGGCGATCGAGCGGAGGGTCTCTGGCCGCCGCACCCGCCCGGCCAGGTCCCGGAGCCGCCGCAGCCCGTCCTCGCTCTTCAGCGCGGCCTGCGCGTACGCCAGGACGCTCGGTTCCGACGCCCACGGCCCCCATCTGAACGCGGGCAGCCGTCCCCGCTCGACGAGGTCCCGGACCTCGTGGGCCCGATGGGCGTCCAGCAGCGTCCGGCAGGCCCAGATCGCGCCGTGCGGGTCGGCGCCCGCGCCGAGGCTCCGCAGCGCGCTGCCCGCCTGGTCGGGGTCGGCCGCGTAGAGGATCGCCTGGTCGAGCGTCTCCTTCTGGAGTGAGAGCGCGCCCGTCCACGTCTGCCCGGGCAGCGGCACCGGCGTGACGCCGTCGCGGCGCGAGGTCTGGTGGGCGAGCTGGCGGCGCAGGTTCCGTGGAAGCCGCGCGATGACCCCGTCGGCGATCAGCAGGGCCGCGTTGACCTCGGGATCGTCCAGGTCGAGCAGCCGTCCGAGCAGGGCGGCCGGGTCCCCGGCCCGCAGCGCGTGCTCGACGAGGAGTTCCAGGTCGCCGCCGCGCCCCCGCCTCAGCAGCGCCTCGATCACGACCCGGTTGGGCATCCGGTAGCTGTTGACGGCTTTCCGGACGTGGTCGTCCGGGAGGAGGTCGAGCAGCGCGTCCATTTCCCGGGGGGTCGCGAACCGCAGCAACCCGGCCGTGCAGCGGTCGATGTTCCGGGCGCGGGTCCTCTTCCAGAGGGTGCGGTTGGGGGCCATGAAGCGCCACCGTAGCGGTTATACGGAACAGGCGCGGAATTCGGTGATTTCATGCACCATGGTGGAATGGCACCGATCACGTCGCGCGGTCGGGACATCGCGTTGGGGTGCGGCGCCGTTTATGCGGTGCTGCTCGCCGTGACCGGCGCCGCCTCCGTCCTGTTGGTTTCCCGGAGCATCGAGCAGGGCCTGGAAGTGTGGCCCGACGCGCAGAGTGACGCGCAAATGGTCGCCGCTTGGCGGGGCTCGGCCATCTGCGGTTACACGTCCGGCAGCGGCGTCGGCCTTGTCTGCGCGGTGCTGGCGGGCCTGCTCGTCGCCCAGGCGGCGGCGGACCGCCACTGGCGGACGGGCCTGGCCGTGGCCGTGCCCGCCGGAGCGGTGCTGGCGCTGGTGAATTTGTCGCTGGCCTGGTGGAAGGCGTCGCCTCGCCTCACCCACATGGACGGTGCCGTAAACGCGAGCGCCATCGACCCGAGCCTGCGGCACCACACCTGCGTCATCATCGCCATCGCGCTGGTCTTCGCCGGTTATCTGGTGCTGGCGGCCGCGGGTTACCTCCTCGGCCGGGAACGCAATGTCATGGGCGTGGCCATCACGCTGGCGGTGCTGGCCGTCCTGGTGCACTCCGGGCAGTTCGGCCTGGCGACGGCCCTCGTCCCGACCCCCGAATACTGAATCCGGCGGGCGGGCGCGGTCATGGGGATTGCACCCAGAAATCGCGCAGGTCATAGAAGACGGCGTCCTCGTCGAAATGCGCCATCTGTTCGTCGCGCCAGGCTTTGTAGTCGGGGGGCATCCGCGTGCGCTCGCCCTCGCGGGCGGCCTCCCTTGAGGTGAAGTAGGCGACCCCGGTGCAGGTGCCGTCGGGATGGACGCAGAACATCCCGCCGATCATGTCGGGACGCAGCCGGGCCAGGGTCTCCTGCGCCTCGTCGGGCACGAACGGCCGCACCGCCTCCCGGTCGCGGACATGGGTCTGGAGGATCTGGACGAATCCCGCCCGGCCAGTGGCGTCCCGTCCGAACGTCTCCACGTCGGTGCACTCGTCGACCGTGACCTCGCCCTCGAACAGGTCACGGACCTCGTCCCACCACCGGGCCTGCGCGCGCCGCCTGCCGTTGCGGTGGGCCGCCTTCTCCGAGGCGAACCGCAGCAGGTTGAGGTAGACGCCGTCGTCGGTCACCCCGCCGGTGCTGCCCAGCCACCCGCGAGCCCAGGGGGCGACCTCCTCGTACCAGCGATCGGCGGCGTCGCGCAGCCCGGCCGCGTCCCGCGTCCGGCCCTTGACGACCTGGACACACGTCTTGCGCTGGCCGAACACCCTTACGACGCTACCGATCGCGGGGCAAACCGGATGTCATCACCGGTTGAAGATCCCACCGAGGCGGCGGCCGTCAAAGCGCGTCGACCCGCCCGGCGCGCACTTCCCGGCGCGGGGTCAGGCCGCGGCGGCCTGGGCGCGGTTGAGGTGGGCGAGAGCGCGGGCGGTCTCGGCGAGGCGCCCGCCCTGGTGCCGGGCCGCGGTGAGGACGGCGGCCGCGTACTCGGGGTCGTCGGCCTGGGTCTCGACCTGGCTGATGCCGTAGGGGTTGCCTCCGGCGGCGTGCGCGATGTCGTAGTCGACCCAGCCGGGCGGCAGGACGACCGACCCCCAGTGGTACATCGTGTGGTAGAGCGCGAGCAGCGTGGACTCCTGGCCGCCGTGCGGGTCCTTGCTGCCGGTGAAGCCGGTCACCGGCTTGTTGGCCATCTCCCCACCGAGCCACAGCGCCCCGGTCGTGTCGAGGAACTGCTTCAGCTGGGAGCTGATGTTCCCGAAGCGGGTGGGCGTGCCGAACGCGTAGCCGGTCGCCCAGGTCAGGTCGTCATGGGTGGCGCACTCGATGTCCGAGGTCGCGTCGAGATGCTCCCGCCACCGGGGCACGGAGTCGACCACGGAGTCGGGCGCCAGTTCGGGGACGCGGCGCAGCCGCACCTCGGCGCCCGCGTCGGCCGCGCCCTTGGCGTACGCCTCGGCGATGCGGTGGATGTTCCCGGTCGAGGAGTAGTAGATCACTGCGATCCGCGCGTTGTTCATCGCCCGTCCGATCGTGTCGCGCTCGTCCCGCCGGCCGTGCCGGACGGGGACGAACGAGTTGACGTGTCAACTCGAACTCTAGGGCGACTGAGTTGACACGTCAACTCGCTAGGATGGGGACATGGCGGAACCCCGGTGGCTGAACGCCCGCGAAGACCGCGCGTGGCGCGGCTACATGCGGATGCGCGCGCTGCTCGACCTCCAGATCACCCGGGACCTCGCCCGCGACTCCGGCCTCTCCGAGGCCGACTACCAGGTGCTCGTCGCGCTGTCGGAGACCCCGGGGCACCGCGTCCGGCTGTACGAGCTCGCCGAGCTGACCAACTGGTCGACCAGCCGCCTCGCCCACCACCTCGACCGGATGGGCCGGCGTGACCTGGTGTGCAAGGAGGAGCACCCGGACAACCGCCGCGCCGCCGTCGTCGCCCTCACCCCGACCGGACTGCGCACCATCGAGGAGGCGGCGCCGCACCACGTCGAGTCTGTGCGCCGCCACTTCATCGACCTGCTCACCGAGGAGCAGATCGACGCCCTCGCCGACGCGACCGGGACCGTCGTCGAGCACCTGCGCGGCCTGGAGGACCGTCCACGCCGCCGCTCCCCCCAACGCCCCGACAAAGGTTGATCGCCCGTCCCTGGCGACGACGAAGCCCCCGGCGGCCAACGACGATCCGGCTCGGATCGTCCTGTCCACCAGGGGCTTCGTGACCGGCGCGGTGCCGGAGATCACACGGCGGCCGCGACGCTCACCGCGCCGGCGTACGCCCTGCGCTCAGAACCCGCGCACGGAGGCGATGCTGAACGGGAGTTGCGGGGTGCCCGGACCCGTGGGCCCGCCCTTGTCGAACTGGGAGCGGACCACGTACAGCTTGCCGTGCTTGCGCAGCAGCGTCGTCGGGGTCTGCAACGCCAGGTCGGTGAGCCGGCCGGTCGACTGGGCCGTCAGGCCGTCCGAGCCGATGCGCCACCGGCTGATCGCGTAGTTGTCCTTGATGGGGTGGGCGACCCACAGCGTGTTGTTCTGTAGTTCCATGCCGTCGCCCGTGGTGATGTCCCCTCCGCTCAGGGCCACCTTGTCGACCTTGCCGGACGGCAGCTCGATCCGGTACAGGTCGGCGCCGGTCATGTCCACCGTCAGCAGGTAGCGGCCCGTACGCTCGGCGACGATCCCGTTGAGGGTGATCGTGTTGGGCGGGTGCGGCTCCACGATCTTGGACAGGTCGAACGTGGGCAGCAGCGACACCTCGCCGCCCTGCTCCTGGGCCTTCGCGAGCTCCTCGGGCGTGATGCGGTAGATCACCGACCGCCGGCTGCCGGTGATGTAGGCGGTGCCGTCCGGCGTGATGGCCATGTCGTTGACCAGCCGCGGCTCCTGGTCGGGAATGGTGAACCGGGCCAGCAACCGGCGGCTGGCGATGTCGTACACGGCCACACCGGTGAGGCGGTCCGTCACCCACAGGCGCCTGGACCGGTCGACCTCAAGCCCGAGGGCCTGCGTGCGTCCGTCCACGAACGGGGGCAGGAACTGCTCGGCGACCTGTTGCCCGGGCGTCAGCTTGTAGATCGTGCCGCCCTCGTACGACCCGACGTACATCTCGCCGGTGTGCGGATCGGCGGTGATCCCCTCCGGGTAGACGCGGTCACCTGGAATCACGTAGGCCGTGGAGATCTGGGCCTGCCTGGCGCCGGGCGAGGCCGCCGCCTGCGTGGCGGAGCCGAGAAGCAGCGGTGCGGCGAGGGTCGCGACAAGGACGCGGTGTCGCCGAGTTGCACGGAACATGATCACCTTTTCCTCGGGGTTTCTTGGGCGCCGGCGTCGTCCAGCGGGGGCGGCGGTGAGCCACGGAGGTCAAGCACGGCAACGGATCCGCGGGCCGGTCCGGGGTACGGACGGCGGTCATGGTGGTCTGGGCCGCGAGCCGGGGCGCCCGCGGCGGTGCGCGGTGGCGGCCGGTGCGAGGACGGCGGTGGCCGTCGTCGTCGAACCACCAGATCGCGCACAAGGCAGGCTAACCAAGCCGTTGCTCACTGTCTACGTATTATGGACGTTGACCGATGTCGGACAAACTCCTCTGATGGCGAGTCACGCAGGTGGCCGGCGGGACGACGGATCAGGAGACCGGCGGAACGCCGGAGGGCGTCAGGCTTCCTCGCCCCGGCCGGTGAGCTTCGTCAGGGTGGCGAGGACCTCGGACGTCAGAACGGGGCCGAGCTCCTCGAAGGTGACCTTGCCCGCGCCGTGGCTCGACGCGGCGAGCCGCACCTCCTCGATCTCCTGGACCGGCGCGTCCTCGGGGGTGAGGACGCGGATGCCGGGCTCCAGGTACAGCACGAGGTACCGCTTCTCGCCGAGTTCCAGCGAGATCTGCCGCTGGTAGCCGCCGGTCTCCTTCGCCCCGAGCGTCCAGCCGGCGCGGGTGAGCCCGAAGATCGGGCCGTTCGGCACCGACGCGCCCTCGAAGCGGGTGAGCCGCGACGCCGTCCCCTCGCCGTCCGCCGGTTCGTGCACCGTCCGGCCGAGCTGCGGGAACGGTTGCAGCAGCTCGTAGTCGGCGAAGACCTCCGCCCAGGCGGCGAGGTCCGTGAGGAGCACCGGGTGGGGCAGCGTCACGGGCTCGTCCGGCAGGTCGAACGCGTCGTCGTGCACGTCGGCGTACGTGCCGTCCTCCGCGACGCGAAACCGTGCCGGTCCGGCGGACCAGACGAGGCGGCGGACGATGTGGCGCAGCAGCGGGTGTCCGGCGAGCACCTTCCCGAACTCGTCCCGCGTCCACGACCGTCCGGAGATCATCGCCTGTTCGAGGCGCTTCACCTGGTCGGCGGCGACGGCCCGGACCTCCTTCTTGAGGTCGGCGAACCGCTTGTAGGCGGCGGGCGCGAGGGTGTCGTCGTCCTTCGCGCCCGGCTTCGGCAGCGTCTTGCGGCGGTGGCCGTTCCCGTCGAACACGACCGGCCTCAGCTCCTCGTCGAACCCGACGCGGAACTGGCGCGGGCCGTAGTCGAGGGTGAGACCGCCCTCGCCGTCCAGCCCGAAGTCCGGGACGAGCCGGTCCGCGAGCTGCTCGGGCGTGATGCCGCGCTCGCGGGCGACCTCGTTCAGCCGCCCCTGCGCGCGGGGCCGCATCCGCTTGACGTCGGACGCCTTGCGCGCGAGCCGGTCGAGGAGGCGGAGCGTGTCCGGGGAATCGATCGCGGTCAGCACGTCGAGGGCGTTCCAGCCCCGCTGCGACCACACGTACGACTTGTCCCAGCGGCCCATCGCCGCCGCCAGCTTGGCGGCGGTCCCGGCGTTGCCGAGCCGCCGGAACGCGTACTCGACGCCTTCGGAGGCCCACCGGTCCCGGACGAACTCGGCGGCGTACAGGGCCCAGGCCAGTTCGGCGAGCGAGTCCGGATCCAGGTGCTCGAAGACGGGCTCGCAGCCGGGGTAGGGCTCCTGGGGGGTCGAGATCCGCAGCATCGTGACCAGGTGCCGGGTCGCGGTGACCGGCAGCGCCTGCTCGCGTCCCCGCAGCAGCACCTGCGGGAGCCGTTCGCGGACGAACTCGTCGTCCGGCTCCGGAAGCGGGTCCGGGTACCGGTCGAGCGGGTCGGTGACGGACGCGCCGATCGCCTCCGCGACGTGCTCGCCGTACCGGGCCGCCGCCTCGATCACGCATTCGCGGCCGTGCTCCCGGACGATGATCGCCAGCCCGTTCTCGGCGTGGGTGCGTTTCGGGCCGGGCTTGCGCAGCGCCTCCGGGATGACGAACGGCGCCGCGGCCGGTCCGTGCCAGGCGAACCAGGCGCGCGCCGCCTCCTCGACGGCCCAGCTGCCCATCCCCTTGATCATGAACTGGGCGGTGGCGTCGTCCAGGAACGGGACGAGCGCCACCGCGCACGACAGGTGCTCCTTCGCGGCGTGCAGGATCAGCGGGTGGGCGGCCAGCCCGCGCTTCGCCGCGAAACGCTGGAGGGGGACGCGGTAGACCCAGCCGGAGTGGTCGTCGAAGTAGCGTTCGTCGGCGAGGAGTTCGCGGGCCAGGTCGTCCGGACCGGCGAGCACGAGCCAGCGGTAGCGCTCGGCGCGCCGTCCGCCGCGCCCGTCCTGCAACGCCTCGCCGCTGCGGAAGTAGGCCGCGATCGCCTCGAAGTCGACGTCGTCGGGGATGGGGGCCTCGTTGGCGCGCCAGCCGTCCGAGGCGTCCCGGAACTCCTCCCGCAGCCCGGGCGGCCAGGACTCGACGGCCGGTGTCTTCGGCCGCTTCAGCCCTTGCACGACGGCCGGTGCCGCGGAACGCGTCCCGTCACGCGTCCAGGGCGGTTCGACCAGCAGGGACGGGAGCATGCTCGCGGGGGCCTCGGGTACGCGCGGGGAGTCTGTCATCTTTCCGTTTCTTGGTCGGTTGCGGGCGGCGACAACGTGATCGCCCACCACTGGATCATGCAACCTACGACGGCCGGACGACCTCGGATCGTTCCAACTCATCTCGGGGATCCGCGACGGCGACGCGCCGGCGGCTTCCCACCGGAATGCCCGCTCAAGGCCCCGACGCGCGAGAACAGTCCTCATCGGCCTTTCGGAATGAACCGGGGCGGCACGCTTTTCGTGACTGTTAATACAAGCACGCAAAAGCGACGGGAAGGTCGGTCAATGAAGATCCGAAATCGTGTCTTGGGTTGCTTACTGTCCGGTGTCATGGTGACACCGCCATTCGTTCAATCTTCCGCGTGGGCGGAAACAGAGACCGTGGCGCCGAGCCGCCGGGACGCGCTGTACGTCCTGCATCTGTTCTCCAACGACATCACCACTTTCACACTCGCCCCCTCCGGGCGGCCCACTCCGATCGGCGACCGCATGGCGACCGGCACCATGCCGCGCGGTTTCGTCTTCACCCCCGACGGACGCAGGGCCTACACCGCCAACGGTGGCGACGGCACGATCTCGGCGTACACGGTCGGCGAGGACGGCGCGCTGTCCCCGCTCGGCGAACCGGCCGCCGTCGAAGGGGAGGGGCCTTTCGGCATCGCCATCGCCCCGGACGGCAAGACCCTCTACACCGCCAATCTCGATTCCGGCACCGTCTCGGCCCTGTCGGTCGGCGCGGACGGAATACCCGAGCCGATCGGAGAACCGCTGCCGACCGGCGCGCCCGAACCGCGAACCGTGTCGGCCTCGGCGGACGGACGTTTCGTCTACATCAGCCACGGCCGGCCCACCACAGGCCGCGAGGACAAAATGGTCGTGTTCGCCGTCCGGCCCGGCGGCGGCCTGAAGCCCACCGACCTGCCACGGGTCTCGGTCGGCTCCGGGGGAAACGGCTCCGACATCACCCCGGACGGCCGTTTCATCTACGTCGCGAGCACCGGATCGGACGCCGTGTACGCCTTCCGCATCGCCCGGGACGGGAGCCTGTCGCGCGTGCAAGGCTCGCCATTCCGCACCGCCGTCTTCCCCGAGGACGTGGCGGTCACCCCAGACGGACGGCACCTTTACGTCACCAGCCCCAACCACGACAACGCGGTCACACGCAATGTGACCGGGTTTTCGATAGGACCTGACGGCACACTGCGCACCGTCCCGGGTTCACCCTTCGAATCGGGCGAAGCCTCCGTCGGAATCACCCCGAGCCGCGACGGGCGGCACCTCTACGTGAGCAATTTCGAGTCCCACGACCTCGCGACCTACAACATCGGCAAGGCCGGTGTGCTCGACCAGATCAAAAGCTCGCCGATCCCGACCGGCGGCGTCTCCCCCACTTTCCAGGGCGTCGCCGTCCCGCCCAACCAGGGGCCGCGCGCGTCCTTCCGGACCGCCGTGACCGACCGCACCGTCCGCTTCGACGGCGCGGCCTCCGCCGACCAGGACGGTGAGATCGCCCGCTACGACTGGACTTTCGGCGACGGCACCACCCGTCCCGACGGCGGCCCGAACCCAACGCACACCTACCGGCGCCCGGGCACGTACACGGCCACTCTCACCGTCACCGACGACGAGAACTGCACCATCACTCTGATCTACACCGGCCAATCACCACTTTGCACCGGTTCCCCCGCGGCCCGCACGACCAGGAACATCACCGTCAGATAGGAAGCAGGCTCAGGAAACCTAGACATCGACACTCTCCGCTGCCGGTCACTTGCACAACGTGCCAAGCGCCAGGACGACAGCGAAGAGTGTCCTTACTATTGCTAAGTCACTTACCTATCCTTAGTATGGGCGTGTGGACATCACCGACAGTGCCTTCTGCCCGCGTTACCACCGTGCCGTGGAGGTCATCGGGAAGCGATGGACCGGCGCGATCCTGCGGGCGATGCTCCTCGACGTCAACCGGTTCGCCGACCTGCGCGGGGTCGTTCCCGGGCTCAGCGACCGGATGCTGACCGAGCGGCTGAAAGAGCTTCAGGACGAGGGCATCGTGGAGCGGATCGTCCATGACGAGACGCCGGTGCGGATCGAGTACCGGCTCACCGAGAAGGGCCTTGAGCTGCACGACGCGGTCTACGCGTTGAGCCGCTGGGCCGATCGCTGGATACCGCTCGAAGCGACCACCTGACCTGACCTCGATCCCGGCCCGCGCCGGGATCGCATGCCGACCTCGTCCGGCGGGCCGTGCGGCCCGCCGTGGGACGACCCTTCCCATTGAGACACCCGGGCGATCTGTGCTGCCCGGATTCGTCCACCAGAACTGGAGGCCATCGTGTCCCTGCCCGACGCGCCACCCGAGGACCCGCGGCGAACGTCGCTGCGAATGTGGCTGAGCGTGCTCACCGTCTCGGTGGGCATCTTCTCGATGATCACCGCGGAGCAGTTGCCGGTCGGGCTGATCCCGTCGATCTCCGACCAGCTGGACGTGTCGGTCGGGGCCGCGGGGCTGACGGTCACGGTGCCGGGTGTCGTCGCGGCCGTGTCCTCGATCGCGCTGCCGCTGGCGGTGGGCAGGCTCGACCGGCGGGTGCTGCTGGTGGTGCTGCTCGCGGTGATGGCGGTGGCGAGCACGGTCTCGGCGCTCGCGCCGAACTTCGCGGTGCTGCTGGTGTCCCGGCTGCTCGTCGGGATCACCATCGGCGGGTTCTGGGCGACGGCGGGCAGCATCGCGATGCGGCTGGTGCCGGGGCCGTCCGTGCCGCGGGCGATGGTGCTGATCTTCGGCGGGGTCGGCGCGGCCGCGGTACTCGGCGTGCCGGTCGGGACGATGATCGGCGAACTGGTGGGGTGGCGTGGCGCGTTCTGGTCGCTGACGGGGTTGAGCGTCGTCGTGCTGCTCGCCGCGATCATGCTGCTTCCGGCGCTTCCGGCGGCGGAGCCGGTGCGGTTGCGGGCGTTGCGGGAACAGCTGCGCAACCCGGTCCTGGTCGCGGGGATCGCCGCCACGGCGCTGCTGGTCGCGGGCCACTACGGCGCCTACACGTTCGTCAGCCCGGCGCTGATGGACGTTTCGGGAGTCAGCGCCGGGATCATCGGGCCGCTGCTGCTCGGCTACGGCATCCTGGGCATGATCGGCAACGCGGTCGCCGGCCCGCGGGCGGCGCGGGCCGCGGGCCGCACCACGGCCGCGATCGTGATCGTGCTCGGTGCCGCGCTGGTGCTGTTCCCGCTGCTCGGCACGACGCCGTGGACGGGCGCCGCGCTTCTGCTCGTGTGGGGGCTGGCGTACGGCGCGGCTCCGGTGACCCTGCAGACGTGGGTGATGAGCGCGGCGCCGGGGAGCGCGGAGGCGGCGACGGCGATCTACTGCTTCGTGTTCAACCTCGCCATCGCGTTCGGGGCGCTGGCGGGCAGCGTGGTGGTCGACGCGGCGGGGGTCGAGAGCATGCTGTGGGTCGGCGCGGCGCTGGTGCTGATCGTCCTGGTGACCGTGCGGCGGGGCCCGGTGGCGGAGCGGGGCGGGCCGGCGGCCGTGGTCGTGGACCGGGGCGATGTGAAGAGTAGGTGATTTCTACCGACGCGAACGGGAGCGCGACCGCCTGATCTTGGGGGTATGAGAAGGCGCGCGCAGAGCGGGTCCGGGCCGTGGGCGGCGCTGGCCGTCCTGGCCACCGCCCAGTTCCTCGTGGTGCCGAGCACCTCTCTTCGCCTATTCGCCCGTCCCGCCGCACGTGGTCTACTACGTCGCGTCCGCCGGCGGGGACCTGATCCGGATGGACGCCGTCCAGGGCGCCGGGACGTCTCTGATGCACGACTTCGCCATCACCGAGAACCATGTCGTCTGGCTCGACCTGCCGGTCGTGTTCGACCCGTCCGAGGGTTCCGGCATCCCCTACAGCTGGAGCGACGACTACGCCCCGCGCATCGGCGTCATGCCCCGGACCGGCGAGGCCGTCCCGCGCTGGTTCGACGTCTCCCCGGCCGCCCTCCTGCACGTCACCAACGCCTTCGAGGACCCGGCCGGACGGGTCGTCCTCGACGGGCCCCGCTACGACCGCGCGTCCTGGGAGTCCAGCTGGAAATGGTGGACGGGCGCGCCCGGGCACCCCGCCGTCCCCGTCACCGGGGCGGTCAGCTCCCGCTGGACGCTCGACCCGTCCACCGGCAAGGCCGCCGAGGAGACGCTCGACGACCTGGTCACCGAGTTCCCCACCATCAACGGCTACCTGCTGACGATCATCAGCGATGTCGGGCGCGACGCGTCCGAGCTGCTCGTCCTCGACGCCCGCGACCTGAGCGCCCCCGCGGTCGCCGCCGTCGAACTGCCCCGCAGGGTGCCGTCCGGTATCCACGGCGCCTGGATCCCCGACGCCGGCGTCTCGTGACGGTCGCCGGACAGGACGCGTCCCCCTGACGTCCGCTGAGCGTCAGGGGGACGCGGGTGTGGGGGCGGCCCCGTCCCGGGAGGTACGGGGACGGGGCCGCGCGCCGCGCGGGGCCGGGCGACGGTCGCCCGCGCGGCAGGTGCCGGGTGACTAGTGCTTCGTCGCGGCCTCGGCGCCCGCGCCCGTCAGGGAGCGGACCTCGATCTCCGCGTACTTCTCGGCGTTGTGCTCCTTGCTGAGGATCGTTCCGAGCCAGCCGCACAGGAAGCCGATCGGGATGGAGACGATCCCGGGGTTCTCCAGCGGGAACCAGTGGAAGTCGACGTCGGTGAACAGGGCCTTCGGGGTTCCCGACACGACCGGCGAGAACGTGACGAAGAAGATCGCGGAGCCGAGACCGCCATAGATGGCGGCGACCGCCCCGGCCGTGTTGAACCGCTTCCAGAACAGGCTGTAGAGGAGAGCGGGCAGGTTCCCGGACGCGGCGACCGCGAAGGCCAGCGCGACGAGGAACGCGACGTTGAGCCGCTGCGCGTAGATCCCGAGGACGATCGCGATCGCCCCGATGACGAACGCCGAGATCCGCGCGACGCGGACCTCCTCCCGCTCGGTCGCCTTGCCCTTGCGGAACACGTGCGCGTACAGGTCGTGCGAGAAGGACGACGAGGACGCCAGCGTCAGACCGGCCACGACCGCGAGGATCGTCGCGAACGCCACCGCGGCGATGACGGCGAGGAGGATGGTGCCGCCCGCGTCGCCGAACACGATGTCGCCGATCTTCTCCGCGAGTTGTGGCGCCGCGGTGTTGCCCGCCGGATTCTCCTTGGCGATGTCCTTGCTGCCGACGAGGGCGGCGGCGCCGAAGCCGAGGACCAGGGTCAGCAGGTAGAAGCTGCCGATGATGCCGATGCCCCACAGCACGGACTTGCGGGCGTCGCGGGCCGTCGGGACGGTGTAGAAGCGGATCAGGATGTGCGGCAGCCCGGCGGTGCCGAGGACGAGCGCGAGCCCGAGGCTGATCAGGTCGAGCTTGCCCTCCAGGCCGCTCGCCTCCGTGCCGTAGCGCAGGCCCGGCTCCAGGAAACTCTCGCCCTTGCCGCTCTGGTCGGCCGCGTCGTTCAGCAGCGACGACAGGTTGAAGCCGAACTCGCTCAGCACCAGGATCGTGACGAGGACCGCGCCGGTCATCAGCAGGACGGCCTTGACGATCTGCACCCAGGTGGTGCCCTTCATCCCGCCGAACACCACGTACACGATCATCAGCACGCCGACCAGCGCGATCGTGGCGCCCTTCGCGAACTCGCTGCTGAACCCGAACAGCAGCGAGACGAGCGCGCCCGCGCCGACCATCTGCGCCAGCAGATAGAAGATCGACACGACGATGGTGGAGACGCCGGCGGCGGTGCGGACGGGACGCGGGCTCATCCGGAACGCCAGCACGTCCGCCATCGTGAACCGGCCCGAGTTCCGCAGCAGCTCCGCGATCAGCAGCAGCGCAACGAGCCACGCGACGAGGAACCCGATCGAGTACAGGAACCCGTCATAGCCGTACAGGGCGATCAGCCCGGCGATGCCGAGGAAGGACGCGGCGGACATGTAGTCGCCGCCGATCGCGAGGCCGTTCTGCACACCGGAGAAGGAACGTCCACCGGCGTAGAAGTCGGTGGCGTCCTTGGTGTTCCTGCTCGCCCATACCGTGATCATCAGCGTCGCGGCGACGAACGTCAGGAACAGGATGATCGAGAGGGTCTCGTTGCTCATCGGGCGCCCGCCTTCCCCACGTCCCCGGCCTCGTCGGCCTCGATGGCCGCGCGGATCCGGTCGGCGGCCGGGTCGAAGCGGCGTTCCGCGTGCCGCGCGTACCACCACGCGATGAGGAACGTCGACACGAACTGGAGGAGGCCGAACACCAGCGCGACGTTGATGGAACCGACAAGCTCCTTGCCCATGAAGCCGCGCGCCCACCCCGAAAGGACGACGTAGAGCAGGTACCAGCTGAGGAAAGCCGCGGTCATCGGGAAGACGAATCGGCGGAATCTGCGGCGGAGCTCTTGGAACTCCGTGCTGCCCTGGAACCGTTCATAGACGGTGCCGGAGGCACTCTTATCGACGGACACGACCGCCCCTCCTCTGTAGTGACGCCGGTCACGCGCCACCGTAAGGAGAGTGTCCGCGAGGGCGAAGGGGACCGGCGGGAGAGAGCGGTCAGCTGCCACTCATCGTCGCTGGTCTGCGTGCCGTGTCGGTGAACGGTCCGTTTGGCGCGACGAACGGTCACACCCGTTTCGGACGCCACGTGCCCCTGTCGACGTCCAGTGACTCGGGGGTGTGCAGGCGCACCATCATGCGCGCCACACCCCGCGGGACGCGTCCCGGCGTGCACCACGACACTACGATCATGACGGCGAACGCGATGGGGACCGTCCAGGCGGCGGGTTCGGAGAGCATCGCGCCGAGGAAGCCGTCCGGTGGCCCCGCCGCGATCGTGACGATGACGGCGGTGCCCGCGAGCAGGCCGCCGGCGGTGAGGCCCGCGAGCGCGCCGGGGACGGTCAGCCGCCGCCACCACACCCCGAGGACGAGCAGCGGGCAGAACGTGGACGCGGCGACGGCGAACGCGAGCCCGACGACGTCGGCGACGGCGAGATGCCGGGCCGCGATCGCCAGCCCCAGCGGGACGACGAGCGCGAGCAGCGTCCCGACGCGGAACGAGCGGACGCCGCCGCGCAGGATGTCCTGCGCCAGCACCCCGGCGACGGACACGGTGATCCCCGACGACGTCGACAGGAACGCCGCGACCGCGCCGCCCGTCACCAGCGCGCCGAGCAGGTCGCCGCCGACACCGCCGATGAGCCGTCCGGGGAGGGTGAGGACGACGGCGTCCGCCCGCCCGGTCATCAGCAGCTCCGGCGTGTAGAGGCGCCCGAGGACCCCGTACAGGGCGGGGAACAGGTAGAACGCGCCGAGCAGCGACAGCACCATCACGGTCGTGCGGCGCGCGGCCCGGCCGTCGGGGTTGGTGTAGAAGCGGACGAGCACGTGCGGCAGGCCCATCGTCCCGAGGAACGTCGCGAGGATCAGCGAGTACGTGGCGTAGAGGGAGTGCTCGCGGCCGTCGAGCGGCAGAGCCCAGTCGTGGTCGGTGGTGGCGGGCCGTCCGCTGACGTGCGGGACGCCCGCGCCCGCGGGGAAGGTGATGGACGTGTCGTCGTCGAAGTGGTGCCGTCCGGGGTTCAGGGTGAGCGGGGCGCGTTTGTGGTGGCGGCCGTCGACCCGTCCGTCGGCGACGACGCGGACGGGCGCGGCGACGTCCACCGTGACGGCCGTTCCGACGGCGACGGTGGTGCGGTCGGCGAACGTCGGGGGCTCGTCCGACGACAGGCCGGGCGCGCCGTCGTAGCGCCAGGCCAGCAGCAGGAACACCAGCGGGACGGAGAGCGCGGTGAGCTTCATCCAGTACTGGAACGCCTGGACGAGCGTGACGCTGCGCATCCCGCCGACCAGCACGTTCACCGCGACGACGACGGCGACGAGGACGCCGCCCGTCCAGACCGGGGCGCCGGTGACCGTCCGCAGCACCAGCCCGGCGCTCTGGAACTGCGGCAGCAGGTACAGCCAGCTGATCAGCACGACGAGGACGCTCGCGACGCGCCGCACCGCCATGGACTCCAGCCGCGCCTCGGCGAAGTCCGGCAGCGTGTACGCGCCGGAGCGGCGCAGCGGCGCCGACACCAGCACGAGCAGCACCAGATAGCCGCCCGTCCAGCCGACGGGCAGCCACAGCATGTCGGCGCCGTAGGCGAGGATCAGGCCCGCGATGCCGAGGAACGACGCGGCCGACAGGTACTCGCCGCCGATCGCGGACGCGTTCCGCAGCGGCGTCACCGTCCGGGACGCGACGTAGAAGTCGGACGTCGTGCGGGAGATGCGCACCCCGAGCACGCCGATCAGGACGGTGGCGACCACGACCAGCAGGACGCCCGCCATTCCGTAGGCGGCGCTCACGGCCGATCCTCGTCGGCGGGGCCGGAGGCGCGGTCGACGAGCTCGGCGAAGTCCTCCTCGTTGCGCTCGGCCTGCCGGACGTACCACCAGCCGCAGCCGACGAACCACGGGTAGATCAGCCCGCCGAGCAGCACCCACGGCAGCGGCGCCCCGAGTATCTCCTGCTCGCGGACCTCGGGGACCGTCGCGAACAGCAGCGGCAGCCCGGCCACGACCACGGCGAGGACCAGGCACAGCCGCATCGCGAGGCGCAGCTGCGTGCGGACCAGCGACCGCATGTACGCCTCACCGAGCCCGGTCTGCTCGTCGATCTCCCGCGTGACGGGGTAGCGGGGGCGGCGGACGGTGCGCGTCCGCGGCCCCGTCACCAGCACCCGTCCCGGCGTGACCGCCCGGCCCGGCCCGGCGGCCCGGCCCGGCGGCGGGGCCGCCACCGGCCGCTCGCCGGAGGTGACCGGCCGCTCGCCGGGGCTCAGTTCGACCGCCTCGCCCTGCGGACCAGCAGGTCGCGCAGCTCACGCACGTGCCTGCGGCTCACCGGCAGCTCCGCGCTCCCGACCAGGACGGTGCAGCGCCCCGAGTCCAGCCGCAGCTCGGAGATCGCCGACAGCGCGACCAGGTGGCTGCGGTGCACCCGGACGAACCCGGCGCCGCTCCACCGCTCGCTCAGCGCCGCCAGGGGGATGCGCACCAGGTGGCTGCCGCCGGAGGTGTGCAGCCGCGCGTAGTCGCCCTGCGCCTCCACGTACAGCACCTCGGCGGGCGTGACGAACCGGGTGACGCCGCCCAGCTCGACGGGCATCGGCTCCGGCTCCGACGACGGGGACGGCGCCGTCTCGCCGTCGTCCTCCATCCATTCCTCGGTCGCCTCGGTGACGCGCCTGATCGCCTCGCCCAGCCGCTCCGGCCGCACCGGCTTGAGGATGTAGTCCGTCGCCTTGATCTCGAACGCGTCGACGGCGTGGCCCTCGTACGCGGTGACGTAGACGATCTGCGGCGCCCGGGCGAACTGCGCGAGCACACGGCCGAGGACGGTGCCGTCCAGGCCCGGCATGCGGATGTCGAGGAACACGGCGGCGATGGGGCGCCCGTCCGCGAGGGCCCGGTCGAGCTTGCGGAGCGCGGCGGCGCCGTCCCGCGCCGTGTGGATCTCGCCGATGCGCGAGTCGGCGCGCAGAAGGTGGACGAGGTCGTCCAACGCGGGTGCCTCGTCATCCACCGCAAGGACACGCAGGCCCACCACAAACCCCGCCCTTCGTGTGCCGCCCGCCACATTCCAGTAAAAGCGGGGCCACGAGTCAAGAGGTCAGACGCGTGTTACGGCCTCCGGCGTCCTCCTGCTCGCCCGCCGATGCGTCAGGACGCGGTGACGCCAGGGCTGTATTTCGGGACCCGCACGGTCACCTTCGTCCCCGCGCCCGGCCCGGTTTCGACGGCGAGGCCGTACTCGTCGCCGTACACCTGGCGGAGCCGCCCGTCGACGTTCGCGAGGCCGATTCCGGCCGCGTCGCCGTCGTCGCCGAGAGCGCGCGCCTCCCCGGAAAGCAGCCGCCTGACGTCGCCGGGCTCCATGCCGATGCCGTCGTCGTCCACGCTGATCACGCAGTCGGACCCGGCGTCCTCGGCGACGATCGTGATCAGGCCGGGCTCGGACCTGTCCTGGAGCCCGTGCCGGACGGCGTTCTCCACGAGCGGCTGGAGGCACAGGAACGGCACCGCGACGGGCAGCACCTCGGGCGCGATCCGCAGCGTCACCCGCAGCTGCTCCCCGAACCTGGCGCGTTGCAGCAGCAGGTACCGGTCGATGGACCGCAGCTCCTCGGCCAGCGTCGTGAAGTCGCCGTGCCGCCGGAACGAGTAGCGGGTGAACCCGGCGAACTCCAGCAGCAGTTCCCGCGCCCGCTCCGGGTCGGACCGGACGAACGACGCGATGGTCGTCAGCGAGTTGTAGATGAAATGCGGCGAGATCTGCGCGCGCAGGGCCCGCATCTCCGCTTCCATGAGCAGCGTCCGGGAATGGTCGAGTTCGGCCAGTTCGAGCTGCGCGTCCACCCACTGCGCGACCTCCTCGGCCGCGCGGATCAGCCCCGCGGGGACCTCCTCGCCGTAGGCGACGAGCGTCCCGACGACGCGGTCGTCGGTGGCGAGCGGCACCGCGACGACCCGCCGGATCGGGCAGTCGAGCCGGTCGCAGACGACGTCGTGCACCTGGGTGCGGCCGCTCGCCAGCGTCGCCTCGGCGTGCCGGGGTCCCTCGTCCGCGTGGTGGTCGTGCTCGCCGTCCCAGGCGAGCAGGCGCTCCCCGTCGGTGATCGCCAGCGCGGCGCAGCCGAGCAGCGCCCGCAGGTGCCGCGCGGCCTTCTGCGCGCCCTGTTCGGTCAGCCCGGCCCGGAACGCGGGCGCGGCCCGCGACGCGGTGTGCAGCGTCTCGAACGTCGCGCGCCGGGCGGGCCCGCCGAGGTCGCCGCCCTGGCCCCGGCGCCACCACCACACCAGCGCCGGAACCCACGTCAGCAGCAGCGTGGCGGCAACGGCGATACCCACATTCACAGGACGAAAGCTACGCGGTGGCGTGCCTCTCGCGGGAGGGGTCCCGCGACGTCCCTGCCACCGTGACGGCGGACCGGGCGGAAGATCCGGGGCGGCAGGGCGCGAACGGGGAGGCTCACGGACATGGGGCGTGTCTTCGCGACGGCCGGGGGTGCGATCCGGCAATGGCGCCACCCACCGGAGTTCAGGATCAAGGCGTCCGCGTGGCCCGCCGGCGCGCTCGCCGACCTCGCCCGAGCCATGACGGCCCAAGGCGGCGCCCCGGCGCGGACGGACGACGTCCAGCCGCACGGCGGCGTTCCCGAACTCTCGGATGGCTCGCTCGCCGACCTGGCGACGAGCCTGTGGCGGCTGCGCACCCGGATCGAGCGGATGGACGACCCGCCGCGTCCGGTCGTCCGGCACCTGGAGACGGCCTGGGACGTCCTCACCGGCACCGGAATCACGATCAAGGACCACGTGGGCGAGCCGTTCGATCCCGGGCTGGCGATGTCGGTGGTGGCGTACGAGCCCACGCCCGGGCTCGCGCGCGAGCAGATCACCGAGGCCGTCCGGCCCGGTGTGTACCTGGAGGGGCGGACCATCCAGATGGCCGAGGTGATCGTCGGCACCCCCGAGGCGACGGCGGCCGGAGCGACGGAAGAAGCACGCGGGCGATGAACAGGACCACGATTGACTTCGGCATCGACCTCGGCACCACCAACAGCGCCGTCGCGCGGCTGGACGGGGTCGAGACCGAGATCGTCAAGAACAACGAAGGCTCCGACACGACGCCCTCGGCGGTGCTGGTCGACCGGCGCGGGCGGCTCACGGTCGGCCGGGCCGCCAAGGAGCGCAGCGAGCACGACCCCGAGAACACCTGCGTGGAGTTCAAGCTGCGGATGGGCACCACCGGCCAGGCCGAGTTCTTCGCCGCCGCCGAACGGTCGATGGAGCCCGAGGAACTGTCGGCGGAGGTGCTGCGGTCGCTGCGCCGCGACGTCGCGCAGCGGACCGGCGAGGAGATCGGCGCCGCCGTCATCACCGTTCCCGCGGCATTCGAGCTCAGCGCCTGCGACGCGACCCGGCGCGCCGCCGAGATGGCGGGCATCGCCCAGGCGCCGCTGCTTCAGGAGCCCACCGCGGCGGCGCTGGCCCACGGCTTCCAGTCCGACGCCGACAACGCGTTCTGGCTGGTGTACGACTTCGGCGGCGGCACCTTCGACGCCGCCGTGATCCAGATGCGGGACGGTGAGTTCACCGTCGTCAACCACCGGGGCGACAACAACCTCGGCGGCAAGCTACTGGACTGGGCGATCGTCAACGAACTGCTGATCCCGGCCGTGACCGCCGAGCACGCGTTCACCGACCTGCGCCGCGGCAACCCCCGCTGGCGCAAGAACATCAACAAGCTGAAGCTGGCCGCCGAGGCGGCGAAGATCCAGGCGTCTCGGACGGAGTCCGCCGAGCTGTTCATCGACCTGGAGGACGACTCCGGCCAGTCGGTGGAGTTCGAGTACGACCTGATGAGGGCGGACGTGGAGCGGCTCGCCGAACCGTTCGTCGTCCGGTCGGTGAACCTGTGCCGCAAGGCGCTGGAGGAGAGCGGGCTCGGCCCCGGCGACATTGAGCGGGCCCTCCTCGTCGGCGGCCCCACCCTGTCGCCGTACCTGCGCGAGCGGCTCGCCGACCCCCGCGAGGGGCTCGGCATCCCCCTCGACCACACCCAGGACCCCATCACCACCGTCGCCCGCGGCGCCGCCGTCTTCGCCGGCGGCCAGCGGCTCGACCCCGCCCTCGCGGGCCCGCCGCCGCCCAGCGGCGAGTTCGCCGTCGAACTGGAGTACCGCCCGGTGGGGCCCGACATCGAGCCCTTCGTCGGCGGCAGGGTGACCGGCGCCGACCCGACGGGATGCTCGATCGAGTTCGTCAACCCGCAGACCCAGCCGGTCTGGCGCAGCGGCCGGATCCCGCTTGGCACCGACGGGACGTTCACCACGACGCTGTGGGCGGAGAAGGGCTGCGCGAACACGTTCCAGATTGAGCTGACGGACGCGACCGGGGCGGGCCGTCCCCTCACCCCGAACACGCTCACGTACACGGTCGGGGCCGTCGACACCCAGCCGCCGCTCACCCACTCGATCGGGGTCGGGCTGGAGGACAACAGGGTCGAGTGGCTGCTCCGGCGGGGCACGCCGCTTCCCGCCCGCGGCCGGCAGCACCTGCGGACCACGGTCGGGGTCAGGCGCGGCACCGACGCGGGCATGATCCGCATCCCGCTGGTGGAGGGCGAGCACCGCCGCGCCGACCGCAACCGCGGCGTCGGCCGTATCGAGGTGCGGCCCGAGCACGCCACGCGGGACGTGCCGGAGGGCAGCGCGGTCGAACTCGCCGTCACGGTCGACGAGTCCCGGACGGTGGTCGCCCGCGCCTACGTCCCGCTGCTGGACGAGGAGTTCGACTGCGTCCTGGACCTGCGGACGGGCGCTCCGCCCGACCCGGCTGAGCTGGCCCGGGAGGTCGCGGCCGAGAAGGAGCGGCTGGCGGAGATACGCCTGCGGGCGGACGAGGTCGGCGACGCGAAGGCCGCCGGGGCGCTGGCCCGGATCGCCGACGAGCACATCGTCGCGACCCTGGACGCCGAGGTCGACGCGGCAGGCGCCGACAAGGACGCGGCCGCGGCGGGCGGCAAACGCCTGATGGACCTGCGCGCCTCGATCGACGAGGTCGAGGACGAGCTGGAATGGCCTGGTCTGGTCACCGACGCGAACGAGCTGCTGCCCCTGGTCCGGGAGGTCGTCCAGGACGACGGCGGGGCGAGTCACCGGTCGGCGTTGCGGACCGCCGAGGAGGCCCTCCAGGACGCCGTGGCCACGCATGACGCCGACCTGCTGCGGCAGCGCATCAGCGAACTGCGGCGGCTGCTGATACAGGTGCTGGACTACTCCGGCGACCTGCCGTTCGTGCAGTTCGACTACCTCTGCTCGGTGCGGCCCGAGATGCTCGACCCGAAGGAGGCCGGGCGGCTGATCGCGACCGGGCGGAAGGCCGCCGACGACAACGACGCCGCGACCCTGCGACGGGTGAACTCGGCCCTCATCGATCTGCTGCCCGACCCGCCGTCGCTGGACGCGATCAGCACGGTGAGGCTCAGCCGATGAGCGGCCCTGTTGGCGGCTCTGTTGACGGCGGGGCACCGGCGCCCGCCGCGCGTCTCACCGTCCGGGAGGTGATCCTCGCCCAGGTACGCACGCTGGCCCGCGCGGGCCGCTACGCCGAGGCGGAGAAGCTGCTGGACGGGGAGCGGGACGCGGCCGTCCTGGACCTCAGGGCGCGCATTCACGCGCAGCAGGGCCGCCTGGACGAGGCCGACCGCTGCTGGACGGAGGCGGCCGCGCTCTCCCCCGGCCACCACGGCGCCGCCGAGGGCCGCCGCCGCATCGCGGCGATCCGGGCGAGGGCGGCTTCCTCTCGCCGGATCGTCTTCGCGCGTTCCGCGTTCCGGCTGGGCACCGCCGCCGTGGTGCTGCTCGCGTTCGTCATGCTGGCCGATGTCCGGCTGGACCGGGACGGCACCGAGCCCAAGACCGTCCCGTCCACACCCGCCCCGCCGCCCGCGCCGACCGCAAGCCCCTCGACGAACCCGCTGAAGGGGCTGAGACTCCACCACCGAGGCATGCACGTCACCCATCGCGGCACCGAGATCGAGGTCACGTTCGACCGTGGGCTGTTCCGCCGCGACGCCGCCCTCACCTCGCGCGGACGCGCCATGCTCGAAGACCTGGGCGAACAGCTGCGCCCCTACGCCGACCAGATCACAGTCGCGGTGATCGGTCACACCGACCGGCGGGCCGTCAACCCGGGCGGCGGCTACGCGAGCAACGCCGAACTGGGCATGCTGCGCGCCGCGGTCGTCCGCGAGATGCTGCGCGCGTCCGCCCGGATCCCCACGGCCCGCTTCTCTGTGTCGACGCTGGCGGGCCTCCTGCCCCCGCACCCAGGTGACGCCGGTCCCCGCAACCGGACGGTCAGCCTGCGCATCTCCACGGCGGGTGGACGATGAGCACCACGAGAACGGTCTTCTTCCACCGGCTCGGCCCGGACCTGTACCGGCAGAACCCGTTCCGGGTCACCGGCCTAGCGGTGGACGCCTCGTCCCGCGACGTCCGCCGCCGCTCGGAGCAACTGCGGGTCCAGGCCAAGCTCGGCACCGGCATCGGCACCGGCTCGACGCTCCTGCCGCTCGGCCCGCCGCCCGACGGCGACGCCGTACAGGAGGCGATCCAGCGGCTCCGCGACCCGGTGCGCCGCCTAGAGGACGAACTGTTCTGGTTCTGGCCCGCCCACGACGGCGACGAGGCCCTCGACGCCCTGCGTGCGGGCCGCGTCGAGGACGCCGAACGGCACTGGAGCGACCCCGGCCCCGGACGCCCCACCGCCGTCGCCGCGCACAACCTCGCCGTCCTGGCACACGCCCGAGCGCTGGACGACGACGACCACGACCAGTGGGAACGGGCACTGCGGCACTGGCGGACCGTCGTGGACACCGACGCGTTCTGGGACCTCGTCGCCGCCCGCGCCCGCGCCGCCGACGACCCTCGGATCGGCCCCCACGCCGCCGAAGAGCTGCGCGAACGGCTGCCCTCGGCCCTGCTGTCGATCAGCGCCGGGCTCGCCGTCCGGGACGCCCAGGCCGGGACGGAGTCCGCCCACCTCGACCTGATGCACGGCTCCGGTTTCGACACCGCCCTGATCGACACCGCACTCCGCGACGCCGTCGGCCCCGACGCGTCCCGCCTCAGATCCCAATGCCAGACGGCACTCGAACGAGCTGACGCCACCCCCAAGGACGGTTACGGCGAGGCGATCCGCCTCCTCGAACACGCCGAACCCGTCCTCATCGGCCTTGGCATGATCCTGCCCGCCGACCATTCCATCCTGGAGGGCCTGCGCGACGAGGTCGCCGACACCGTCTTGGGCTGCGTCGTCGTGTACATCAACGAGACCGACGACTGGATTCCGGCGGAGGGCGTCCTCGAACGCGCCGAGGCCACGGCTGCTTCGCCCAATGTCAGGTCGCGCATCGCGGACAACCTGGAGACCGTCCGCGACAACAAGGTGTACGCCGTCTGCTGGTTCTGCAAGGAGAACAAGCCCCGCGACGGCGCCGGCTTCGACGTGAAGATGCACGGCGAGGTCAACGAGGAACTCACCCAGTACTACACGCGGCGGATCACCTGGCGGCAACTGACGATCACGGTCCCGCGCTGCGCCGCCTGCGTGTCCGCCCACCGGTCGCGCCGCGCCAGGCTCTGGGCCTACGGCCTAGGCTCGAACGCCGCCCTGTTCATGCTCGGCCTCGTCCTGACCTCGACCAGCGCGTTCGGCGCGGGCATCGTCCTGATGATCCTCACCTTCGCCGGTTTCGCCTTCTCCATCGGCTGGGCCGCCACCAGCCCCCTTTCCAAGCCCGCGGAGACGCTCCTCCACCAGTTCCCGGCCATCCAGGAAAAGTTCAAGTCAGGCTGGTCCTTCGGCCACAAACCCCCCGGCCTCCAATGAACGCCGTCAACCGAGACCCCTGGTAGCGACCTGCTAGCCCGACTCGCCCAACGGGTCCGGCAACTCACACGCCGGACCCCACTCTCGTACCCGAACGGTTACCTCACCCATCCCCGCCCTGGACGGCGGAGTAGGACACCGACGTCACCCGCTGTCCCTGAACTGTTCTGTACACAGGGATCATATATCTATCCATATAATCGGAGCGTGAGCATACCGTGGCGCATCGAGATCGAACCGGAGGTCCGGCGATGGCTAGAACTCCTCACCGACCGGCACTACGACAAGGTCGAGCGAGCGGCGGACATGCTCGCGTCCCAGCCGACCACGCTCGGCGAACCGTACTCTCGCCACCTCGGCGGGAAGGTACGCGAGTTACGCTTCACTCTGGACGGCGACTCCGTCCGCATCACCTATTGGCTCGCGCCGCAGCAACGGCTCGTACTGCTCACCGTGTTCCGCAAGACCCGGCCACGCGAGGACGCAGAGATCGAACGGGCACGGCAGGCGCAGAAGGTGTGTGAAGCCGAGCACGATCCCGCTGAGCACACCTACGACCGGGGCAAGGAGGAGACGCCGTGAACCACTCGCAATGGAAGACCCGCCAGACCAAGAGGCTTCTGGGCGAAACGGTCGAAGAATCCCCCGCCTACGTCGAGGCCGGACATGCCCTGGCGCTTGGCCAGGCCGTCCATGACCGCCGCGTCGCTCTCGGCATTTCCCAGGCCGAGCTGGCTCGTCGTGCCCGCATGACTCAGCCGCAGATTTCCAATATCGAGGGCGGCGACTCGGTTCCCACCCTGCCTCTGCTCACCCGGCTCGCCAGGGCGCTGGACGCCTCCCTCACCATCCAACTGGACGACAGCGACTCCAACTTCGTCTTCACCCCCCACCAACCACCCGGCCCCGACGAATCGTCCGGCGGCGGACACACCTCAGCGGCATAGCAGAGTCGGCCGCGCCATTCTTGAGTTGACCCGGCGTTGAGATCAGGGGTGGTCGAGGTCGAGGTTGGGGGCGAGGGAGTCGTAGTGGGTGTCGCCGTCGCCGAAGGACAGGGACGTGGACATGGCGTGCTGGGAGAACAGGTGCAGGTCGTGCTCCTGCGTGAAGCCGATGGCGCCGTGGACCTGGTGACCTAGGGCGCAGACTCGTTCGTAGGCTTCGCTCACCCATGCCTTGGCCATTGATACCTCTTGTGTGGCGTCTCGGTTGGCAGACAGGCGCCAGATGGCTTCGTAGGCGATGAAGCGGGAGCCGAGGACGTCGATGGCCATGTCGGCGCAATGGTGCTGAACGGCCTGGAACGACCCGATGGGACGCCCGAACTGTTCGCGTTCTGTGGCGTAGCCGACCGTCATGTCAAGGACGCGTTGTGCCGCGCCGACCATTTCGGCGCAAGTGGCGGCCGCGCCGAAAAGCGAAATCGCGTTGGCCGCGTCTGAGGTCAGGGCGTCCTCGGCCGGGACGCGGACATTCGACAGTTCGATATGGCAGGGCCGGTCCATGCCCACGGTTTCCAGTGGCTGGAGGGTCACGCCTTCGGACGAGGCGTCCAGCCAGAAGGCGCGGGGCTCGTCGTCCACGCGGGCCACGACGAGGAAGGTCTCGGCGGACGCGGCGTACGGGACGAACGTGGCGGTGCCGTTCAGGACGAAGCCCGTGCCGTCGGGTGAGGCCACCGGCCCCTCCCCCGGACGGTCCCAGGGGAGAGGCGCGGCGGTCGCGAGCGCGCCGTCCGCGATGGCCGTCAGCCACCGTTCCCGCTGGTCCGGTGTCCCATGGCGGGCGATGGGCATGCCGCAGGACGCCGTCGATGTCAGGAGCGGGCTCGGGACCTGGGCGTAGCCCAGCTGCTCGAACAGCAGGCACACGTCGAGGAAGTCGCCGCCGACGCCGCCGTGCTCCTCGGGGAAGGCGAGGCCCGGCCAGCCGAGCTCGACCATCTCCTTCCAGAGCGCGGCGGAGTATCCGGCCGGGTCGCCGTCCATCGCCCGCGCCCCGGCGGTCTCGGCGCGGGATGCCAGGAGCTCGCGGGCGGTGGAGGCGATCAGCTCCTGGTCCTCGGTGAGGCTCAGGTCCATCGCGGCGGGACCTTGTCGGAGCGGACCCACACGCCGGGGCGTTCCTCCCAGAAAAGCTGGACGAGAACGCCACCGGTGTGCTTCGGGTGGATGAACGTGTCCTTCCACGCCGCGCCGTCGGTGCTTCCCTCGTTCTCCCCGAACGTTGGCGTGTCGTGGTGTTCGCAGGCCGCCATCGCCTTGTCCCAGTCGTCGACCTCGAACGTGACGTGGTGCGCGGCGGCGCCGTTGCGGTCCCAGAACCGTTCGATGAACGAGTCCTCGCCGCGCGGCATGATGACTTCCCAGCAGATCGCCGAGCCGGGGATGTTCAGCACGAGGTCGGCCATGTCGGGGTGCTCGTCGTCGGGCGTCCGCCATACCTGAACGAACCCGGCGAGGTCGTGGTACCAGCGGGCGAGTTCGTCGCGGTCGGGGAACGCCTGGCAGATGTGGTCGAGCGCCACGATGCCGAGGGAGGGTCCCGAAGGCGTCGAAGCCGACGCGGCGGAGTCGGACGAGTCGCCGCACATGTCGAGCCCGCCGGGGCCGCGGAGGCGGAACAGGACGCCGGGGCCGTGCTCGGGCGGGCTCAGCGACGCCTCCAGCCAGCGTCCCCGGGCGCCGTCGGTCGGCTTGATGCCGCGTACTTCGAGCTCGGCGCGGACGGCCTCCAGGTCGGGGACCTCGGCGCCGACATGGTGCAGGCCGGGGCGTCCGCCGTGCTCGTCCAGGAACGTCTGGAGCGCGGAGCCCTCGCCGGTGGGCGCGACCACCTCCCACGCCTGGCCGTGGCTGCCGGGGATCTCCAGCCGCGCGCCGCGCGTGCCCTCGGCCGGGTTGTCCCAGCTCCGGACGCGCCGGAACCCGAACAGCCCCTCCAGCAGCGCGACCTGCGCGTCGAGGTCGCCGGTCACCTGCGCGACATGATCGATGCGGTAGATCTGCACGGGTCCTCCTAGCTCGGGTGCGGCTCGATCCAGTCGTAGCCGTAGGTGACCAGTTCCTTGACGAGTCGCAGGTTGTAGCGGTTCATCGCGGCGATCCGCTCGGCCAGCTCGCCGACCCGCTTGTCGAACTCGTCCGCCGGGTACACGTCGTTGACCAGGCCCAGCTTGAAGGCGCGGTCGGCGTCGATGCGGGCGCCGGTGAACAGCAGCTCCTTCGCGCGGGCCTTGCCGATGCGCTCCGGCAGCCGCTTCACGCCGCCCCAGCCGGGCGCGGACCCGCCGAACTCCGGCTGGTCGGGGTCGCCGTCCTCGGTCATCTTCGGCCGGTACGGCGGCCGCGCCGACAGGGTGATCTCGACCAGACCGACCTTCGCGTTGTCGGACGCGACGATGAAGTCCGCCGCGAGCGCGAGTTCGAGGCCGCCGCCGACCGCGTAGCCGTGCACGGCCGCGATCACGGGAACGGACGTCCGCTCCATCATCGCGAACGTCTTCTCACCGAGCCGCCCCTGCTCGATCCGCTCGCGCGGGGTCAGCTTCTCCGACCAGCCGAGGTCCATCCCGGCGCAGAACGCGCGCTCGCCGGCGCCGCGCAGCACCACCACGCAGACGTCCTCGTCGTCGTCGACGCGGGTGAAGATGTCGCGCAGCTCGGCCATCGTCGTCGGCGTCAGCGCGTTGAGCTTGTCCGGCCGGTTCAGCGTCAGCCAGGCGACTCGTTCTTCGATCCGCAGATCGACGGTCTCGTAGGCGTTCTCGTCGGGCATGCGTGCTCGCTCCTCCTGGTGGTCAGCCGCGGGGCAGGTTCAGGCCCCGGGTCGCGATGACGTTCCGCTGGATCTCGGTGGTGCCGCCCAGGAAGGTGGACGCCACCGAGTCTCTGCGCATGTGGGTGAACTGGGCGTTCATGGGGGCGTCCGCACGCTCCCAGAGCGAGGCGGACCTTCCGAACGCGCGCGCGCCCGTGCGGGCCAGGCGCTGGTGCAGTTCGGCGCCGAAAAGCTGGTTGATGGACGCCTCGAAGTCGGGTTCGTCACCCGCCGCCTGCCGCGACACGGTGTAGCGGGCCAGGTTGTAGAGGACGCGGATCTCCGTCTGGCGGCGGGCTATCCCCTGCCCCAGGGCGGGGCTGTGGCGGGCGAAGCGGCGTCCGTCCGGGGAGCGCAGGTAGGTGACGAGTTCGGCGAGGGCCTGCTCGTACTTGATGGTCGCGCCGATCCCGGCCCGCTCGAAGCCGAGCGCGGACATCGCCACGTACCAGCCCCGGTTCTCCTCGCCGACCCGGTTCGCGACCGGCACCCGGACGCCCTCGAAGAAGATCTCGCAGAACGGCGCCGCGCCCCGGATGTCGGTGATGGGACGGATCGTCACGCCCGGCGCGTCCGCCTCGATGAGCAGGAAGGTGATGCCGCGATGCGGGCGCTCGGCATCGGGATCGGTGCGGACGAGAACGAACAGCCAATCGGCGTACTGGCCGAGGGACGTCCACACTTTCTGGCCGTCGACGATGTAGTCGTCGCCGTCCCGGACGGCCCGGGTGCGCAGCGACGCGAGATCGGAGCCCGAGCCCGGTTCGGAGAAGCCCTGCGCCCAGGTCGCCTCACCCTTCGCGATCGGCGGCAGATGCGCGGCCTTCTGCTCGTCCGTGCCGTGCACCAGCAGCGTCGGGCCGAGGAGGAACGCGCCGATGCCGTTCACGGTCGGCACCCGCGCCCGCATCATCTCCTCGTGCAGGATGAACTCCTCCAGCGCCGACAGCCCGGCGCCGCCGTACTCCGCCGGCCAGTGCGGCGCGATCCAGCCGCGTTCCGCGAGCGCGTCGGCCCAGGCTCGGGCGCCGTCGCGCCGTCCGGGGTCGTCGGCGACGCGGTCGACGGGCCAGTTGTAGCCCGCGACGTCCTCCGGCTCCAGGCTCTGCTCCTCGTCCCCGGCCGGACGGTACGACTCGGGGAACCGCTCCCGGACGAACGCCCGCACCTCCTCGCGGAACGCGGCCTGCTCCGGCGTGTCGTCCCAGTTCACCGTCCGTCCGCCTCCCGGTCCCAGGTCGTGTCGGTGACGCCGTGCTCGCCCTGCGCCCGGAGCTTGTACTTGGCGACCTTGTCGGTCGGGGTGCGCGGCAGCGCCTCCACGAACTCGACGTAGCGGGGCACCATCGAGCGCGGCAGCCGCTCCTCGCAGTAGGCGATCAGCTCGGCCGGGTCCATGCCGGTATCGGGTTGCACCACGATCGACACCTTGATGTCCTCGTCCTCCAGTTCCGAGGGCACGCCGATCGCGGCGCACTCCAGTACCGCCGGATGCTGGTTGATCTCCGTCTCCAGGTCGAAGGCGGAGATGTTCTCACCGCGCCGGCGGATGGCGTCCTTCATCCGATCGAGGAAGAAGAAATACCCGTCGTCATCGCGCCATACCCGATCTCCGGTGTGGAACCACATGTTCCGGAAGCAATGCGTCGTCGCCTCCCAGTTCCCGTAGTAGCCGGTCGTCAGGACGAACGGCTGCTTCGGCCGCAGTACCAGCTCCCCCGGCTCCCCCGGGCCGAGCTCCCGGTCGTGCTCGTCGACGACGGCGACCTGGAAGCGCTCGTCGTGCGCCTGCCCGCACGACCCGACGCGCCACTCCCCGTACGGGCTGCCCGTCGCGATCCCGGCCTCCGTGCTCGTGTAGGTCTCCACCGACCGGACGCCGAACCGCTCCCACATCGGCTCGTCCAGGTTCGACTTGCCCATGTAGAACGTCTCCAGCCGGTGGTCCTTGTCCCTGGACGTCGGCGGACGGTTCAGCAAGATCGGGATCATCGAGAACACGCTCATGCAGACCTGCGCGTCGAAGCGGCGCACGTCGTCCCAGAACTTCGACGCGCTGAACCGTTCCACGATCGCGATGGACCCGCCGCCGAGCAGCGCGGACAGCATGCCGTCCCACAGCGCCGCCGCGTGGAACAGCGGCAGCGGGCAGTAGATCGTCTTGCCCCACCGGTCGAGGAAGTCGAGCGAGTCGTAGGCGCAGGTCAGCGCGAGCGCGTGCGGCACCATCGCGCCTTTGGACGGTCCCGTCGTCCCGGACGTGTACATGATCGCCTGCATGTCCCCGAACCCGACCGGGACGTCGACGCGCCCATTGCCGCCGCCGTCGTCCGGCAGGCTCGCCAGGTCCCGCGCGGGCTTGCCCAGGTGGTCGAGCAGCACCCCGTTCGCGGCGGCGTCCCGCACGATCACCCGGCCCAGCTTCGGCAGCCGGTCCGCGATGCCGGTGATCCGCTCCGCGTACGGGCCGTCGATGATCAGCCAGCCGGAGTCGGAGCTGTCGAGCACATGCCGCAGCAGCTCCCCCCGGTAGGCGATGTTGATCGGCACGGCCACCGCGCCGAGCCGCGCCAGCGCGAAGATCAGATGAACGAAGTCGGCGCAGTTGGGCAGCATCAGCCCGACATGGTCGCCGCGCCCGATTCCCGCCCCGGCGAGCGCGCGGGCCATCCGGTCGGCGGTGGCGTCGACCTCGCCGTAGGTGATCTCGCCGTCCCGGAACTTGAGAAACGTCTGCCTTCGGTGGATCTGCGCCTGTGACCGGAGAACGTCCCCGAGGACGAAACTCTCCAGCGTCTCCTTCCGCATCGGACCTCCGCTGTCGCCGCGTGCGTCGTCATGGGTGGCGGGTGGATTCGGCCGTTGGCGAGCCGTAACCGGACATCGCCCTCAATAGATGAACACGAAACGTCATACCCGGCAACAGTGGCAATCACGGAACAAAGTCGGTCTTCACTGCCCCTACTGGGACAGCAGTCGATCATTGTGACAAGAACCACACCCCCTCCGGACCGCTATTTCGGACGGCTGCCCGTCCTTCCGCCGCCCAGGCCGTTAATGGTTGGCGACACCGTGTCCACCACGGTCATCGTGGGGTCATGCACGTCGATTCCTTCATCGAGGACGGCTTCGTCCATCTCAGGGAAGCGTTCCCCCGCGGGCTCGCGGACGACTGCCGCGAGATCATCTGGCGCGACCTCGGCGCGGCTCCCGGCGACCCGTCCACGTGGCCGAGCCCGATCGCCGCCCGTCCCGATCACACGCGGCCGCCCTTCGTGGCCGCCGCCAACACCCCGCGCCTGCACGCCGCGTTCGACGCCCTCGTCGGCGAGGGCCGCTGGACGCCGCGCGCCAGCCTCGGCGGCTTCGTGATCCGCTTCCCCTCCGACGAACCGGCCGTCGTCGACGGATGGCACGTCGACGTCAGCTTCCCCGGCCCAGGCTCGTCCCCCGGCGACTACATGACCTGGCGCGCGAACGTCTCGTCCCGCGACCGCGCGCTCCTGATGTTCTTCCTGCTCTCCGACATCGGCCCGGACGACGCCCCCACCCGCCTCCGCGCCGGCTCCCACCGGCACGTGGCCCGCGTCCTCGAACCCGAGGGCGAGGACGGCCTGGACGCCCGCGAACTGGCCCGCCGCGCGGACGCCGCCACCGCCCACCTCCCGACCGTCCAGGCCACGGGCCAGGCGGGCGACGTCTACCTGTGCCACCCGTTCCTGGTCCACGCGGGCCAGCCCCACCGCGGAACGACCCCGCGCTTCCTGGCCCAGCCGAAGCTCGAACCGTCCGGCCCCCTCCGCCCGGCCACGGCCGCATCCCCGGTCGAAGCGGCGATCGCCCAGGCCCTCCGCCACTGACGACCAGCGCCTCCCGAAGCGGCGCTACGACACCCCGGAGGCGACCCACATCCGCTACCGCGTCCGCGCCTGAACGGTGCGTTCCAGGCCGTCGAGGAGGGCCTGGAGCCCGAACTCGAACGCGCTGTCCGGGGCGGCTGCGTACTCGGCGGCCGGCGTCTCCAGACGAGCGCGCAGGCGCGGGAAGCCCATGGCGATCTGCCGCGCCTTGCTCATGGCGTCGTCCAGGTGCTCTTCGGCGCCCGCGCCGTCCCGCGCGATCCGCCTGGCGTGTGACGCCGCCGCGGCGGCCCCGGCCGCGTTGCCCAGCGCGTAGGTGAACACCGCGGCCGCGGCCTGGTCGGCCCGCTCACCACTGAAACCCGCCGCCTCGTAGACGCCGAGGTGGTGGTCGTCATGACGGGCCTTCCCCTCCCCATAGGCGACGTGCGCGGCGAAGACCTGCACCAGCCAGGGATGCCGGACGAGCATCCCGTACAGATCGGTCGCCATCGCGGCGGCGGCCGAACGCCAGCCGACCGCGTCCACGTCGGGCAGCGCGAGCCCGCTCCACACCTGGTCCGTGGCCAGCAGGACGAGATTGTCCTTGCTCTTGACGTGCCAGTACACGGCCGTGGCGGCGGACCCGAGCCGCTTCCCCAGGGCACGCATGTTCAGCCCCTCGAGACCCTCCGCGTCCAGCAACTCGATGGCGGTCTCAACGATCTGCTCCCGGGTCAGGGTGTCACGTGGCATAGGCCCACCGTACAAACCAACTTGCACTTAGTTCAAGAACCCTCTTGCACATAGTTCAAGTCCCGCCTTACCGTAGCTCCCATCCAACTTGAACTAAGTACAAGTCAAAGGAGACCCCCGTGAACGTCCTCGCCGCCGTCATGCAGCTGCTCGTCGCCGTCGCGTTCGTGAGCATCCCTGTCGTCCGCCACCACTTCGGCCCTGCCGCGAAGGCCGCCGCCGTGGCAGAACTCCGCCGCCAGAACGTCCGCCCGGGAGTGCTGGAGGAGAACAAACTCCGCTTCGACGCGAGCGGCCACGAGACCGCCGCCCCGGCCACCGTCGCCGCCGTAATGATCGCCACCGCCGCCCTGAATCTCATCGACGCCGACCTCGCCCGACCACTGACCTGGGTCTTCTCGTCCCTGATCATCGTCATGAACGCCGGGATCGTCTACAGCAACCGCACCGCGGTGAAGTCCGTCCAGACCGCCTTCCGCCGCAAGAACGACCCGGAACTGGCCCGCGTCGAGGTAGCCCCTTTCCTCAAGGCCGCCGAGAACGCCTTCCCCCGCTGGACCCGCACCCAGACCCACATCCGCAACACCACGGTCTTCACCGGCTCCGCAATAGCCCTACTCGCCACAACCCTCACCTGACCAAGACCCGGCGCGGCCAGATCATCGGACCTCACTCGGGAGCGGTTCCCGTAGGTCTGCCAGTAGGCGGGCGAGTCGGGGGAGCCGATCCGGGCGGCGATCGCCTCCAGGGCTCCGGCTACCCGCTCGGCCTCGGCGGTCTCCCTGGCCGACGATCCGTCTTCAGAAGTGTGCGGGGGCGTTCCCCCAGCGGTCCCGCGCAGTGGCCGGGTGTGTGTGCTCGGCCGTCCCACCGTGCGGCCCTTGTCCCCAGGGGGCCGCACGGTGGGCGCTTGGTCCGGCGGCTACGGGCGGACGAGGATGACGTTGCCGAGTGAGCGTTGGCCCGTCGCGTCGGACGGGCGGTTCACGATGCCGCCGTCCTTGGTGACCAGCACGCTGGAGCCGCCGCCGTCGAGGTTCATCGCCTCCGTGGCGCCGAGGAGCCTCATGAGCTCGCCGGTCTGGGCGATCCCGAGCCCTTCGCTGTAGCCGTCCTGGCGGCCGTCGACGACGACGAGCATGAGCCGTCCCTGACGGTCCATGCCGATCATCGAGCGCGGGTTGGCGCGCAGGGCCCAGTTGTAGGTGAACGTCTGGTCGCTGCCCTCGCGGATCAGGCCGTCGGCCAGGGCGTTCACCGAAACGCGGCCGTCCCTGACGAGGGTGGGGCCGACCTGGAGGATCGTGGTGCCGCGCGTCAGTGACACGCGGCGGCCCCGGCTGTCCTCGACGCGCTCGCTCACCCGGAGCCGGTCGCCCGGCCTGACGTGGCCGAGCAGCCAGGCGGCGCTCTCGCCGGTGGCCTGGACGGTGGAACCTCCAGCGGGCACGGCCGCGCCACGCGAGGTGTTCACCGCCGTCACCCTGCCTCGGGCGTCCAGGACGGCCTCGGCGCCCGCGCCCTTGGGCGGGACGCCCCATTCGGGGGTGAACAGCACGAGTTCGCTGTCGTCGGTGCACTTCAGGTCGTGCTGCGCCTTCTCGGTCGGCTGGTCGCCGCCGACGCCGCCGCAGTTCCAGATCTCGCCCGGGACCCGGTTGACGCCGTCGAGTTCGACGGTGGTCCGGCCCGTCCGGAGTGTCACGCGGGCGGTGTAGGCGTCGACGTCGACCGCGCGTCCGCCCCTGGTGATCTTGATGCCGCCACGGCCCTGGGTGGCGCCGCCGATCAGCTTGCCGTCCTTGACGTACATGCCGCCGGGCGCGCTGTTGTAGAACCACTGCGCGTTGATCCCCGCCACCGCGCCCGTCGCGGCGGCGAGGTCGGTCAGCTTCTCGGTGCCGTTCAGGGTCGGGCCGAAATCGGTGCCGACCGTGCCGCGGAACTTGTGGAAGTCCACGCGGATCATGTGGACCTTCTGGGGTGCCCGCGGGTCGGTGCCGTCCTGGGCGGTGTAGCGCGTGCCGCCCGCGAATCCCGCCGTCCTGATCGCGGTGAGCGCGGCCGACGCCTCGGCGGACGTGCCGTACCTGCCGACCCGGACCGTCCACCCGAGGGTGCCGGCGGGACGGTCGGCGAACGCGGGCGCGGAGACCCGCTCCAGGCGCGGCTCGAACCCCTTGTTCCGCACCGCGTCCGCCACACGGCGGGCTGTCTCCTCAGGTCCGAGTGCCGTGCCGGCCTTGTCGAGCGGGCCGTCGATCGTGGCCGGAAGGTACACGTGGACGGTCCAGTAGTCGTCGGCGTCCTTGGCGCCGAGCGACATCGTGGTCAGCGTGACTCCGCGCGCCACCGTGGTGGTCACCGGCCGGGCGCTCAGCGGAAGCCCGCCACCGAAGAAGAACCCGGGCGCGGCCTGGGCCTCCTGGGGGATCGGTGCGGTCCGAGCGCTCTGGGCGGTCGCCGCGACGGGCATGCTCACGGCCAGCATGGTCACGACCGCTGCCAGGGCCGGGACGGGTTCGGGGCGCATGAAGAACCTCTCTGATCAGGCAAAACAGGAACAGCGCGATCATCAAAGGCTTCGCAGCTTGCCCGGAATCAACCTCTAAGCGGCTTATGCGTAACACCAGGGGAACAGCTGCCGTCGGCGGGCGGCGTCACCTTGGGGAAGAATGCGCTGGTGATCCGGCCCAGGAAGCGTGTCGCCGCCTATGTGATCAGGGATCGTCGTCCTGGCGCGGAACTGCTCGTCTTCGACCATGTCGGGATGCCGGAGGCCGGTACCCAGATTCCGGCGGGAGGCGTCCGTCCGGGCGAGGGGCTGGAGGCGGCCGTTCTCCGGGAGGTCGAGGAGGAGACGGGTCTGGTCACCGCCTCGGTGGTGCGGCAGGTCACGGTCGAGGACAAACCGCATCCTCAGACGCGGCAGCCGCGCAGCACCACGTTCTTCCACCTCCAGGTGCCCGCGGACACGGCTGACGCGTGGAACCACACCGTGCGCGGGGAGGACGGCGACGCGGGCATGACCTTCGCGTGCCGTTTCCTGCCGTTGCCGCTGGAAACCGCCCTGGCCGATGAGCAGGACGCATGGCTGGGGCGCGTCGACGCGCGCTGGACGACCGGCCGGGTCAGCGGGGCGCGCCCGAGAAGGTGCGGCGGTAGGCGGTCGGGGGGACGCCGACGGCGCGGATGAAGTGGTGGCGGAGGTTGGCCGGGCTGCCCAGGCCGGAGCGTTCGGCGATCTGGTCGACGGGGAGGGACGTGGTCTCCAACAGCTCGCGGGCGTGGTCGATCCGGATGCCGCGCAGCCAGGCCATCGGGGTCGTGCCCGTCGCGGCGTGGAAGCGGCGGATCAGCGTGCGGGTGGTGACGTTGGCGTGGCGGGCGAGGGCGGTGACGGTCAGGGGTTCGTGGAGGCGCCGGCGGGCCCAGTCGAGGAGCGGGCCGAGCTCGTCCGCGTGGTGCACGGGGGCGGCGTTCGCGTCGATGTACTGGGCCTGGCCGCCGGGACGGTGCGCGGGCATGACGAGCCGTTTGGCGAGGGCGCTCGCGACGGCGGCGCCATGGTCGGCGCGGACGACGTGCAGGCACAGGTCGAGCCCGGCGGCCGTACCGGCGCTGGTCAGGATGTCGCCGTCGTCTATGTAGAGGACGGACGCGTCCACCTTGACCTCCGGGTAGCGGCGCGAGAGCTGGTCGGCGTGCATCCAGTGGGTGGTCGCCGGACGTCCGTCAAGAAGCCCGGCGGCGGCGAGGACGAACGCGCCCGTGCAGAGCGACACGATCCGGGCGCCGTTCTCGTGCGCGACCCGGACGGCCTCGACCAGGTCGGGCGGCTGATCGTCCAGGATGTTCGCGCACGCGGGGATCACGACGGTGTCCGCGTCGGCGAGAGCGTCGAGGCCATGCCGGGCGTCGGTGGCGAAACCGGCGGTCGTGCGCGTCTCGGCGGGGGCGCAGAGGCGGAAGTCGTACCACCAGCCGGAGAGGCCCGGCCGCTCGTAGCCGAACACCTCGCACGGGATGGCCAGCTCGAAGATCGGCACCCCTTCGGTCACGGCGACGGCGAGCTTGTGCATGTCACTATTTTAGCGATGATGGTCGCTTCTGCCACTTGGGTTGGGCGGCGCGACACGCCAAGGTCGAGGGCATGGATCAGTTCCCTGCCGGGCGGGCCTCCTTCGACCCCGCCCCGCCGGTCGCCGAACGACTGTGGCGGCAAGTCATCGACGTGCTGGAGAACGAGCGCGAGCAGATCGCCGGACGGGAGGTGGCCGCCCCGGTCGACGTCCAGCGGCTGCGCGCCGCGATCGGCGAATACGACTTCGGCCGTCCGGTGTCCCCCGCCGAGGTGATCGAAGACGTCGCCGAGCTGCTCGGCGCGGCGACCGTCCACACGACGCATCCGCGCTACTTCGGCCTGTTCAACCCGACCCCGACGCTGATGGGCGTCGTCGGGGACACCCTCGCCGCCGCCTTCAACCCGCAGCTCGCGGGATGGTCGCACGCCCCGGCCGCCGCCGAGATCGAAGCGCACCTGCTGCGCTTCCTGGGCGGACGGCTCGGCTATCCGTCCGGCGACGTGGCCGGGTCGTTCACCAGCGGCGGCGCGGAGGCGAACCTGACGGGCGTGCTGCTCGCGCTCACCAGGACCTGGCCCCAGTACGGCGCGGAGGGGCTGCGGGCGCTGCCGGGGCGTCCGGTGATGTACGCGTCCGCCGAGAGCCATCTGGCCTGGCTGAAGATCGCGCACGCCACGGGGCTCGGACGGGACGCCGTCCATCTCGTCCCCACCGGCCCCGACCTGCGCATGGACGTCGACCGGCTGGCCCGCCTGATAGCCGCCGACCTGGCGGACGGCGACCTGCCGTTCCTCGTCGTCGGCACCGCCGGGACCACCGGCGCCGGAGTGATCGACCCGCTGCCCGAGCTGGCCGACCTCTGCGCCGACCTCGGGCTCCGGTTCCACGTCGACGCCGCCTACGGAGGCGCGGCCGCGCTCTCCGACCGGCTGCGCCCGGCGCTGTCCGGCATCGAGCGCGCCGACTCGATCACGGTCGACGCGCACAAATGGCTGAGTGTCCCGATGGGAGCGGGCGCGCTGCTGTCCACGGACGCCGAGGGGCTCGCGGAGACGTTCCGGGTCACCACGTCCTATATGCCGGAAGACGTCCCGGACACCGTCGACCCGTACACGTCCAGCCACCAGTGGTCGCGGAGGTTCATGGGCCTGAAGCTGTTCCTCAGCCTGGCCGTCGCGGGCCGCGCCGGATACGCCGAGCAGCTCGACCACGACGCCGCCCTCGCGGACGACCTGCGCGACGGCCTCGCCGCCACGGGCTGGAGCATCGTCAACGAAACCCCGCTCCCCGTCGTCTGCTTCGCCGACCCCGCCGACGAGACGTGGGAGCACCACGACGCGCTCGCCCAGCGTGTCGTCGGCAGCGGACGCGCGTGGATCAGCCCCGTCCGGCTGGACGGCCGCGCCGCGCTCCGCGCCTGCGTCATCAGCCACCGCACGACGTCCGCCGACGTCGAGGAACTCGTCCAGGCGGTGAACGACGCGCGGAAATGAGTCAGGGAACGCGGGCGACGGCGCAGAGCATGGAGACGTCCTCCACCGAAGGACGCGCCGCCTCGCGCACCTCCGGACGCCATTCGACGACCGAGCTGACACCCGGTGGAAGCAGTTCGAGCCCGTCGAAGAAGCGGGTGAACTCGTCCCGGCTGCGCAACCGGAACGGCACACCGCTGCGCTCGTTCGCCTCCACGCTCTCGGCGAGCTGCTCGTCCGTCAGATAGTCGTCGGTCGCGTGCGTCATGACGAGGTGACTGCCCGGCGGCAGCGCCGAGACCAGCCGCCGGACGATGCCGTACGGGTCATGGTCGTCGGTGACGAAGTGCATGGTCGCGACCACCATCAGCGCCACCGGACGCGACATGTCCAGGGTGCGCTCCAGATCCGGGTTCACGAGGATCTTCTCCGGCTCGCGCAGGTCGGCCTGGATGTAGGCGGTCCTGCCCTCGGGCTCGCTCGGCAGCAGGGCGCGGGCGTGGACGAGGACAACCGGATCGTTGTCGACATAGACGATCCGGGACGTCGGCTCGATCGCCTGCGCGACCTCGTGCACATTCCCCGCCGACGGCAGCCCGGTGCCGATGTCGAGGAATTGGTGGATGCCCACCTCACCGGCCAAGTAGGTCACCACGCGTTTGAGGAATGCGCGGTTCTCGCGGGCCGACAGCGCGACGGTCGGGAAGGCGGACGCGACCACCTCCGCCGACTCCCGGTCAACGGCGAAATTGTCCTTGCCGCCGAGCCAGTAGTTGTAGCGGCGGGACGGGTGCGCCTTCGTGGGGTCGATCCCCGGCGGAACGTCCACGGTGCCCTCGATTCGTCGTCCGGCACGGCGCCACCGCACCGGATTTGAAGATCACAACTCCCTATTGTGCAGGGGGGACGCCGGCGTTCGAGCAACCGGGGTGGGCCGACCTGTGGCAGGGTAGGCGAGCACGCGCACGGTAGTAAAGGATCGTTCCACCACGGAAGGCGGGGCAGTGGGCCTCTTCTACAGTCCGTTCGACTTTGCGATTCAGGACGACCCTTACCCGGTGTATTCGCAACTGCGCGAGAAGTCACCGGTCTACCGGAACGACAATGACGACTTCTGGGCCCTGTCACGGCATGCCGACGTCGTCGCCGCACTGAAGGATTCGGACCGTTTCTCCAGCAAGAACGGCCTGCGCATCGAGCCCGCCTTCTGGGGCCCGGACGCCGAGAAGTTCTTCTCCTTCGTCGCGATGGACCCGCCGAAGCACACCCGGATGCGGGGCCTGGTCTCCCGCGCCTTCACGCGGAAACGCGTCCAGGAACTCCAGCCGCGGCTCCGCGAGATCGCGCGCGACTGCCTCCGCCCGGCCCTGGACGGCGGCTCGTTCGACCTGATGACCGACTTCGCGGCCCGCTTCCCCACCGACGTGGTCTCCGAGCTGGTCGGCGTCCCCGAGGCGGACCGCGACAAGGTCCGCGAGCTCGGCATGGCGATCATGTACCGGGACGAGGCGGGCGGCGACGAGGGCGGCGGCGACCTTCCCCCGGAGGCGCTCCAGGCGATCGGCGCCCTCGTCGGCTACTACACCGACCTGACCATCGAACGCGCCAGGAAGCGCGAGGACGACCTCCTGTCCGGCCTGCTCGACGCGGCCGAGGGCGACGACCGGCTCACCCCGGAGGAGATCGTCGGCGTCCTGATCCTCCTCGTCGGCGCCGGGATCGAGACGACGATGCTCCTGCTCGGCAACGCCTGGCATGCCGCGTGGCGGCACCCGGACGAGCGCGCCAAGGCGTTCGCCGGACGCGTCGACGACTGGATCGAGGAGACCCTGCGCTGGGACCCGCCGTCCCAGGCCCTCGCCCGCACCACCACCGAACCGGTCGGCCTGCACGGCGTGACGATCCCCGCGGACGCCCGCGTCCTGCTCCTCGTCGGCTCCGCCAACCACGACCCGGACGTGTTCGACGACCCGTCCCGCTACGACCTCGATCGGGACACCGGGGAGTCTCTCGCGTTCGGCAACGGCCGCCACCACTGCCTGGGCGCGAACCTCGGCCGCCTGGAGGCCCGCATCGCCCTCACCGAACTCACCACCGCGATCGCCGACTACGACATCGACATGGACCGCGCCCGCCGCGTCCGCTCGTCCAACGACCGAGGCTTCGCCTCCCTCCCCACCCAGGTCACCCCCCGCTGACAGCCGGGGGCGACCTGGCCCGAATCTGCTAGACACGCTACTGACCCCGGCGCGGCCTTCTCCGAGTCATGGCACTCGTCACCGCCACCACGCACGGCGCACTGGCGGGCGCCTGCTCGGACGACCTACGACCCCACCGTCGCCGCCGCCTCCCTCCGGCTTACCGGACGCGCTAGCCGAGCTCGGCGTGGTGACCGATGCGGACGGAGGCGGTGAACAGGTCCTCGAACATCCCGACCTGGGGGTACGCATCATGCGCGCCGATGCGGCGGGTGCTGACCTCGACGCGGTCCGGGTGGTCGCCGTCGACGGTGATGCCGTACCTGATCTGGCAGGTCATGCCGGTGTCGACGTCGGTGAGCTCGACGGTGCCCGCCGTCCCGTCGACGTCCCCGTCGAGGACGCGCTGCTCCACACGGGCGGCCTCGAACAGCGGCCGCACACCGAGGTCGGCGCCGGGCCAAAGCGCGAGGCTGCCCCTGCCGGTCAGGCCGAGCAGGTTCGGTGCCGCGGTCTGCCACCACTCTGGGCGGCCGCGTACCGCCGTCCAGCCCACCTCCGCGCCGTCGCCCGTCACCAGCCGGTCCTCGTCGACCGTCCCGACGGACTCGGTGAACCGGCGGAGCTCGTCGAGTGCCGCGGCGCTCTCCGCCGGCGACAAGTAGAACGCGCCATTCCATTCCGGGAGGTTCGCGAGCAGGGTCGGGTACCGTCCGGCACCGCCGGCGTCCTCAAGGGCGTCCCTGAACGAGCGCACCCAAGCCCAGCCGAGGCTCAACTCGACGGCCCGCATCCACGGGTGCTCGCACGCGGAGCGCCGCCAGTCCAGCAAAGCGCCGGAGTCCGCGGGCTCGACCGCACGGATCTCGTCGTGCTCGTCGACGCGTACCGGAACCGGCGGCGGTTCCGCCTTGCCGTCCTCGTAACACGTGCAGCGCACGGAGGCGTCGATACCCACCGGAACCTCTCTGACGACACCACGCCGAAACGGCAGCGTACGCCCCCTCCGGAAGCATGCCGCCGCGTCACCTGATATTCGCGTTCGGCACGGGAAGGTTCTCCTGGGGCGCGGACGCGGGCGGCCGGGTGGAGCGGCGGTTGATCAGCACGACGCCGACCATGCTGACCAGCCCACCGAGCAGGTCCACCAGGGCGGGTCTTTCGCCGAGCCAGACGAAGGCGACCACGATGGCGACGGGCGGGACGAGGTAGAGCGCGGCCGTGGACTCGGCGATGGTGTACCGGGCGACCGCGTACCCCCAGGTGACGAAGCCCAGCGCGGAAGGCAGCAGGCCGAGGTAGACCGTCGAACCGATGGCCTCGGCGGGGGCCTGCGCCAGCGCGGGCACCGCCGCGGGCGCCAAGGGCAGGAGGAAGATCGTGCCCGCCCACATCGCGTAGCAGGCGACCTCCAGTCCGGTGTAGCGCTTGAGCAGTGGCTTGGTCGCGAAGTGGTAGACGCCCTGCACGACCGCTGCCACGAGGATGACCAGGGCGCTGGTGGTGACCCGGGCCGGCCCGCCCGCGTAGGCGATGATCGCCGCGCCCGAGATCGCGATGACGCTGCCGAGCCCGATCGTCACGGTGAGGCGTTCGCCCAGGAATCCCGTCGCGAGCAGCACGCTGAACACCGGAGCGGTGGCGATCAGGAGGCTCGCGGTACCCGCCGGGACGTGGACCTCACCCCAGTTGAGCAGCAACTGGTAGGCGCTCATCCCCGTCGCCCCGCACAACGCGATCAGCAGAAGATCGCGCCGGCGTGGCCGGCGGACCTTCAGCAGCGGGCTGACGGCCGCGAGGGCGAGCGAGGCGACGGCCAGCCGCCAGAACGACAGGCCGCCCACGTCCAGGCCGTCGACCGCCACCCGGATCGCGGGAAAGGCCGATGCCCACAGGACGACCGTGGTGACCAGGGCCGGAAAGCGAAGTGTGTTCGATCGATCCACACGTCCTAGCCTTCCGGCTGGCATTATGAAGATCTATTTAATCTTTCTTTTGAAACCAAGAAGGTGTTCTTCTTGTTGGAGGTACGCCGCCTGCGGCTGCTACGCGAACTCCAGGTCCACGGCACCGTGACGGCGACCGCCGAGGCCCTGCACCTCAGCGGCCCCGCCGTGTCCCAGCAGCTGGCAGCGCTGGAACGGGAAGCCGGGATGCCGCTGTTGGAGAAGCAGGGCAGGAGACTGCGACTCACGGCGGCCGGGAACCTGCTGGTCGAGCACGCCGAGGTCATCCTCGGTCAGCTCGCCACCGTCGAGGCGGATCTTCGCGCGCTGCGCGGCGGAGACCACGGGCTGGTCCGCGTCGCCGCCTTCCCGTCGGCCGCGCGGGTTCTGGTGTCCCGGCTGTGGCACGCGCTCTCCCAGGAACGAGCGCGCTCGCCACAGCTGCGCGTCATCGAACGTGAACCCGACGAGGCCGCCGAGGGGCTGCGCCGGCACGACAGCGACATCGCGATCGTCCACTCGTACAGCCTGCTCCCCCGCGACCTTCCGGCGGGCTGCGAACAGCACCGGCTCATGGACGAGCCGGTCCTGCTGGCCCTGCCGCCGCAACTCGCCGCCGAGCGCGCCCTGACCGCAGGTCAGCCCGTAAACCTCGCCGACGTCGCCAACGAGAACTGGCTGATGCCGGGCCCTGAGACCTCGTGCCACGAACTGACCAGGCGCGCCTGCGGAAGCGCGGGATTCGTACCCCGCCCTTCCGCCATCGCCAGCGACTTCTCCGTGCTGACCGAACTCGTAGCCGTCGGCGCCGGAGTCGCCTTAGTGCCACGCATGGCGCTGCCCGCCGACACCTCCAACATCAGCCTGCACCCCTTGGCCCACCCGGTCGAACGGACCGTCCACGCGTTCACCCGAATCGGTGACGCACGCCTACCGCACGTGAAACTCGTCCTCGAAGCCCTCCAGTCAGTGGCGGCAGACTGCAATCCATGACGATGGGCTTCCTCAAGGAGTAGGGCGGTCGGCCGCGTCATAGGCGTGGCGGGCTGCTTCCACGTTTGCGAAATGCGCGTCGGACCATTGGGTGAGGGCGGCGAAGACCGGGCTGAGGGTGCGTCCCAGGTCGCTGATCTCGTACTCCACCCGGGGCGGGATCTCCGCGTAGTAAGCGCGGGTGACGAGCCCGTCTCGTTCCAGTTGCCGGAGGCGTTGGGTGAGCACTTTCGAGGTGATGGCGGGCAGGCGACGCTGAATCTGCACGAACCGCTGCCGTCCGTGTTCCTTCAGCACCCACAGGATCGGCGTGGACCACCGGCTGAACACCAGATCCACCACGGGATTGATGGGACACGCCTCGGTCGCATCGACAGGTCCGCGCATTACCGCCTCCTTGGGTACTCCCTGGGAAGTCACTTTCCTCTAGGAACCTACTATCCCATGGATGTTAGCTTTCCATTCGCCGGAGGATCCGGCGATAAGGAGGAACGACATCATGGCTGATCTCAACCTGCCCGCTCGTACCGGTCATCGCCCCGAGACCGGCCCGTCGGTCCCGCACGTCCAACTCAGCCAGAACAGCCCCGGCCACCTGTCCGAGCGGCTCAAGCAGTGGATGACCGACCACTTGGAAGGGGCGGTCATCCGTCCCAGCGAGATCTCCGAGCCGGGATCATTGGCCTTCTTCCTCAACGACGCACTTCCGCCCTCAGGGGCGGTGCTGCTGCCACCACGACTGAACGCCGAATTCGTCCACGTACACCCCGACGGCAGCCTGCACCTAGCCCTTTCACAGAACGACCAACAGCACCTCATCGCCAAGAACTGGGGAGAACGACACCCGCTCTACTCCCCCACCATCAACGTGGTGATGCTCTACGGCCCGCGCACCGACGACGAACTGGAAATCACCAAGACCGTGGTCAAGGCGTCCTACCACTACGCCACCGGCCACAACCTCCGCCCCCAGACGCAGACGACCGTTTAGCCGCGCACCGCGGCCCCAACCGGCCCGGCGATCACCACACTCATGTGGCGAACCCCACTTCCCATACTTCGGCGGGCGATGTATCGTCCCGCGTATGGTCAAGCGAAACACGGTGATGAGCGAGCCCACGTACTTCGTGCTGGCCGCGCTCCTGGACGGGCCACTGCACGGCTACGGCATCATCAAGAGGGCGGAGGCGCAGTCGGACGGACGGGTCCACCTCGCCGTCGGCACCCTCTACGGCGCACTGGACCGGCTGGCCCGCGACGGACTGGTCGTCGTAGACGGTGAAGAGACCGTCCAGGGCCGTCCGCGTCGCTATTACCGGCTGACCGAGGACGGGCGCTCGGCCGTCACCCGGGAGGCCCTGCGGTTGCAGCAGGCCGCCCAGGTCGTCACGAGCCGTACAACCCTGCTGACGGGGGAGGCCGGAGCATGAGCGGAACATTCACCGAACGCTGGTACCGGCTATTCCTGCGGGCGTTCCCACCCGGTCACCGCGCCGAGTACGGCGCTGAGATCCTCGACACGCTGCTGAACGACACCCCACGCCGCATTCCCTCGCCACGGGAGACGGCCGGACTCCTCACCGCGGGCCTGGCCGCCAGGGCCCGCGCGACCGCCGCACCATGGTGGGCGGACGGCGCACAACTCGGCTTGCTGATGCTGGCACTGGCCAATCTGGCATACGGCATCGCCGACCACGCCTCCCCCGGCTGGCTGGCCGCCTCGGCACTGCTCGTCCTGGCATTGCTACGCGGCTGGGTACCGATGGCCGTGCCACTCGCCCTGGCCGTAGCGTTCTCCACCGGCCGGGCCATGCTCATCGGCCCCGAGGCGACGGCCTGGCCGTCACAGTTCTTCGGACCGGCGTACCACAACTGGGTCTCGCTGGCCCCCTACGGCGTATTGGCGATCGGGACCATCGCTCTCGCGGCCGGCCGGCCCCGGCATCTCCGTGCGCGGCCGCTGTGGTGGCTCGTGATCCCCGCGGCCGCGCTGGCGCTCACCTACCTGCCCGGGACCCGAGAGTACGGCGAGGCATGGCAACTGGTCAGAGCGGGCACCGAGACCGTCCTCCTGCTCGCCGGAGTGCTGGCCACCGCGGTCGCACGCACCCCACGCTGGGCCCTGGCCGCGGCCATCTACGTCCTGCCCGGCGCGGCCTCCCCGCTGACCAACCCGCCGTCGAACACACAAGACCTCGGCTACTGGCTGACCCTCACCGCTCTCCTACTAGTAATGGCCGCCACAGCATGGCGCCCCCACCCCATCTCCACAGCACGCCATCCGCAATAGCCAAACAACCAAAACACACCATCGCACCGTCGACGAAACTCAGCGGCATCCCCCAGCACGGCAAGGACCCAACGAGGCCGCAACCGCTCAACAAACGTTTCGACTTCTGACGCCCACACTCAACGTGGCCCCTCCGTTGCGACCCCTCGCCCATGCGCGGGGCCGCAACGGGTTGTCCGGTACAGGGCAGCGATGGGACGAATAGCGAGCTTCCAGCTACGTACGCGGTACCCCCCAGGGGGTACGTCACAGATAGGTGCACCATCCGGTCCGCTGGGGTCAGGGCAACTGGTTGTGAAGAGCACGTTCACCTTGGAATCGTGAGCCCTCGGCTGCGCGGAGCCGAGGGGCATTCCAGGGGTGCACCAGCTACAGCGCACGGACCACGGATGGGCTCCCGTTACCCGCCCAGGGTGTTGATGACCTGGTTTCCTTGTTCAACGACGCCTGCGACGGCGGCTATCCCTTCTGCACCCTGCAGCAGCCGCCGACCTCGCTCGGCGAGCCGAAGCAGCCATGTCTGGTCCGGATCGTCGCGGTTGGCTTCCTCTTCGATCTGATCAGCGACGGCGCTGACAGCAGACGCTCGCTCGTCGTCCAAGTCGGGAATGACGCTGCGGAGAGCGGTTGCGAAGGCGATCACGTCGGCGGCAGCAACGCCGTTGGTCTGATGCTGTTGTACGTCTCGGTTGCCGATGGCGAACAGCCCACCGGAGATGTTGTTGAAGTTATTGATCGTCACGGGAGCGCCCTTCCGGGTGGCAAGGTAGTCAGCAACGGAAGCGTCAAAATTCTCGACGCAGTCAATGCCGTTCGATGTGAGACCGAGCGGTCGTTCAGTGATCAAGCCCCGACCAGCCAAGTGCTGGCACGCTTGGGAAATCTCCTCGACGGAGAAGAGATCACCTTCGAAGGTTCCCCAAGGGGTCGTGAGGATCCGCTCGAGTTGTGGTGAGTTCGCGTCGGTGCACTCGTCGAGCCAGAGCAGGATTCCTCGCCGACAAGCCGCCCTCCTTCGAGGGCTGCTCCGGCGCCGGGCAGCCCGTTCCGCAGCGTTTCGGATCCCTTGGTCGGTGAGCCAAAGGCTGTAGTCGAGGTACCCGCTCAAGGTGGCGGAGACGTTCACCAGCCCGGTGTTCCTCAAGATGGACACGACCTGGCGAAGCCAAGGCGGAGCTTCGTTCTGGCTGACGGTGCCGTCGATTCCGACGGTTGGCAGGAAGTCCCGCACCTGCGACGCGCGTGGAGACCTCTGGTCGAGCCAGTCAAGAACCTGAACGCAGCGGAGGCCGATGGCTGTGTGAGGATCGGGGAGCTCGCTGTTCGTGAGGTGGTTGTTGGCCTGGACGGGCACCTTGATGGGGTGCTTGTCGAACTCGCGCTGGATGTCCTTGGCCATCCTCTCTATCGCGCGCCGGTTGATGGTCACCTTCGTCCTCGCCACGTCACGCCCGTCTCTCCCAGTCGACTCACTGCGATCCCACGCTACACCCGAGATCCGCTGACACAACAGCATCAGCGGGAGTAGAGTGTTGAAAACTGAAGTACACGGGGGAGAGCTGGAAGCTCCCCTGAACGGTGAGGGGATCGGGAATGCCTGCAGAACCACCTCTGTCGAGCTGGGCGACGAACCGGTTCGGCGAAAGAGCTGGGCTTGTTCGGCGAACCGTCGCAGAGTCAGTACTGCGGGCAATCAGGAACGCGCAGGACGCACAGGAGGACTCGCAGACCGACCGCGCCTACCCGTTCGGCTGGGCGCTGCACCCCCGCAAGTTCGAAGCACTTCACGAAGGATTCAAGGACCAGCCCGGCTTCAACTCTGTGCGCCCTCATGGTTCGATCCACCAAATGACCGTAGTGTCCGGAAACCTGCTGTTCCCGTTCTGCTTCGCCAAAGACCGCTCCATCAACGTGATGAAGGCGAAGATCACGGAGGACAAGGTCTCTGGTCTGCTGAAGGTCCTGTTCGCGCTCTTCGGCCCGGAGCGGACAATCGAGCAGCTAACCCTTGACTCGGAGGATGAAGAAGAGTCTAAGAGGCTGATCGCTGTCGCTGATAGTCTCTCTCGACTGCCGGAAGATACGGAACTTGTCCTGGTCCCGTACGCATGCAACTTTAAGGCTGGCCTGCTGGAGCTCTGGTGGGGGGATGCCGAACTACTCGATGACCGGGGGCATCTGGAATGGCATCACTGCGAGGAGATCCCTGTGCCGGACACGCCGCCTCCTGGCCGTCGTCGGCTGCAGTCGGTCGGAGAGCCGCCGTCACCGAATGCTGGTCCCAGGTTCGACCAGGGACCTGTTCCCCTGCCTCCGCTAACGCCTCGAAGCCCGGTCGAACTGAGCGACTCAGAAAAGTTCCCTCCGCGCAGCGAGAAGGCCGACTCTCCAGATCAGGATGTTACGGACCGTGAAGAGTCATGAGCAGCTCAGCGCCTTTGGCGGGAGCGCCACCGAAGGCGACACTAAGCCTGGCCCTCGTGCGATCTCCGACGGGTTCGACGGGACACGCCTAACGCAGGCGCGGCGCCTCGCCGGGTTGACCAAGAAGGAGGTTGCCGAACACATTGGCGTGTCACCCTCTGCGGTCGGTCAATACGAGGCAGGAGCAACTCGTCCACGCCCGGAGCACATACCGCTCCTGGCTCAAACGCTCTCGGTTCCGATGCCATTCTTCTTGTACGGCCGACCTCATGGAAAGCTGGACGGAGCTATGGCGCACTTTCGGAGCCTGCGTTCAGCCAGGGCATATCAAAGGGCTAAGGCCGTTGCTTTTGTGGAGCAGGTATGGGAGTTGACACATGCATTGGAGAAGCGTGTTCAGCTCCCATTGATTGATCTGCCGGGGTTCGCTGGCGGGGAAGTTGCTTCAGGTATCGTCCTGCCCCGCGACCCTACTGGTGCCGCACGGGCGCTACGCGCCACGTGGGAGCTCGGAGAAGGCCCGATCAGCCACCTAGTGCGTCACTTGGAGGCCCATGGAATCATCGTTGCGCTGCCCCGCGCGGATGAGGACTCAAACACTGTTGATGCTTTCTCGACCTCGCAACTGCCAAGGCCGGTCGTTGTACTCACATCAAATCGAGCCAATGACGTCTACCGTCATAGGTTCACTGCGGCACATGAATTGGGGCACCTAGTGCTTCACGGAGATACCGCATCCGGCGACACGCAACAAGAACGCGAGGCTAATGCATTCGCAGCTGAATTCCTTACGCCCCGTGACAGCATACTTCCGGAATTGCCAACCAGGACGGACTTCCGGCGCCTATCGGAGCTACGTTTGAAGTGGGGCGTTTCCATCGACTCGCTGCTGTATCGTTGTAGAGAGCTTGGTCTCCTGTCAGATTCGGCGGCCAGCCGAGCCTACCAACGCCTCCATGCGCTGCGCGATCAGCCTGGTTTCGCTCCGGAGTCGATCACTGGCTACTCGGGCGAGCAGCCTGTTCTACTAGCCCATGCCTTCGATCTCGCAGCCTCTAAAACGGGACTTACTGTGCCAGCTCTCGCACGAGAACTCTGCTGGCATGTCCCCCGAGTCCGAGAACTCATTGGGATGCCTGACCAACGACCAACCCTCAAGCTCGTCCCCTGAGCAGTTCACGAATTTGGAACGATCCTACTTGCGAATCAGCTTCAGTCCCGAGCCATACTCTCGGTCAGCTGGCCGACGAGGAAGCGGCGTTTGCCACTTGGTGCTAGTCAGGCGAATGTTGCTGATCCCTACGACATTCGTAGGCAGCCTGCTCTCGTCCCCGCTGTGCTGCCCCGCACCCTCGCCCAGACCACCGTCAGCATTCTCCGTCGCACCATCTGTCGCTCCCTGGCCCAACAGGCGAGCCCATGGATCACCTCGTGCGCTCGCCTCCCCGCATCGACGTTCTGCCACATCCAGATGCCCGCTAGGGATCTTGGATTCAAGGGGTCAATGGCCCCACTGAAATGATCTTGATCTTCGGGAGGCGGAGGTATCTCCCCACGAGTTACGGGGCTCAGCGGGCTCGAGCAGCGTGACGTGTGCACGGCGATAGCCGCGGGCTGGCGGGCACGCGTGTGTTCGTTAGTCGACGAGGTAGTGGGCTTCGATGTAGGCGACAGTGGAGTCGTATGGTTCCCCTAGGGCCTGTTTCAGAAGTGGATCAACGCCTGTCATGATGTGCCGGTTGTCAGGCAATGCGAAGGGGGCGTCGGTGTTGCATCTGCTGTTGTTGCAGTACACGGGGTCTGAGCAGGATGCAGAGCCTTTCGTCGCTGCGCATGTCGATTACCTGGAACGCCATCACCAGGATGGAAACATTTCTGGTGTCAGGGCAGACGGTGCCCTCGGCCTGGGGAGGCGCGATCGTGGCCGGCGGGATAGACCGGTTGGCCGTTGAGCGGATCACGGCTGAGGACCCGTTCGTCGTGGCCGGGGTCGCCAGGTATACGGTCACGACGATCGAAAGACTGCGGCGGTGACGCGGCGGACGCCTCGATTGCGGGCGTCGGCGTTGTCCCATGCCCGGGCGAAGGTGCGGGTGACCACTTGGTCGATTTCCTCGGCAAGGTTTCTCTCGGTGATTGTGAGCCCGGGCGGTGCGTGGTTGTGGATGATGCGCCAGAGGACGCCCACGTGGTCGTCGTCCAAGACGACGGCCCCGTCGGGGTGCTTCTCAGCGTTCACGATGGCGCGAGCGATCCGAATTGCTTCGTACAAGAAGTCCAAAGCGTCTTGGGCGTTCTGGATGATCCGGTCCCGCAGCAGCTTGATCCGCTTCGCGAGAGCAGTGTATTTCGCGGACCCCGGTTCGATGCCCTTTTCGAGGGCGGCCTTGATGTGGTCCAGGATCTCCGCGGCGGATGGCAGTGTCTTGTCCTCGCCATCGTCCGTGCCAGGTTTAAGGCGGACAAGGGCCAGCAGTTCTTTGAGGATGGCGATGCCTTGAGCGTCAAGGACGAGCGGCTCCTCTTGGGAGGCGACCACTGAGAAGGAGTGGACGTGAGCGTTGATGATCTCCAGGACCATCGGCCCCAGTTCGCTCAGCTTCCTGTCCTCGTCGGACGATTTCTTGAGCAGTGTTGTGTACACGGAGCCGAACAGGGCAAAGCCATCCCCCCCGGGTACCTGGTAATCCGCTTGTCGGTGTTGACGAGCGGATACAGGCACGTCAGGAGCCGATAGTCCCTGGTGAACACCTCGGCCGCGCCAGGGTTGGCGTCCAGGAAGACGTTAATGACGCGCACGGACTCGTACCCGTGGACCGTGAGATCCAAGCCGTCCACTTCCCCAAGAAGATCTCGATACGGGCGAGGACGCTGCGGAACTCGGCGACCAGCTCGGACAAGTCGGTGACGAACCCGCCACCCTTACCGGCTGCCGCCGGCGAGGCGGGGTCGACGACGGCCCGCTGGGCCTCTTCGGCCAGGCCGATGTAGCGCCGCTTCCCCCGGGGATTCACTAGCCGATGGCTTAGGTGCCTGTTCTTCTGTGCAGCTCAGTGACTTGGGTTGACGCTAGCTAGCGCGACAGGTGTGGCGCAAGAGATCAACGGAGCGCCCGTGAGCGATGTCGGTCTCCCTCGGGGTCGTTCGAACTTCCTGGGGCCTTAGGCGCAAATTTCCGGCTTCCGCGTCGTGAGTGTGGTTGAGGGCAGACGACCCTGGCTGCCCTGAACCAGTTCCCCCGCTGGGAGGAACCCGACGAGAAGGGAGACCGCCTGATCATGGTCCACGTTCACATGGACCAAGGTGGTGTCTCGCCCGGCACCGGCCATCTGGGGACCCAGGGCAGCCCCGGTGTGTGCAGTGGGTTTGGAAGGGATAACACCGCAAACGCGCAAGTGCGCGCGTTGGGTGAAGTCGCCGTCATGCTGTCGCCCAAGCGGCAGCCCGAGCGGGATCGCGGGCATGATTAACCGCCCGGATCCGAGGGAGGTGCCGGACTTCGGTGTCTGGTTCCGGGAAAACGGTGGACGACTGCTGAACTATGCGCAGCTTTTCGTCCAGCGTAAGTCCCAGGCCGAAGACATCGCCCAGGAGGCAGCCACAAAAATCCTCAAGGCTTGGACCGACGAGGAAAAGCGTGAGCTGATTATGACCTCCGACCGTTACGTTCGTCGCATCGTCAGAAACTGTTATCTCGACTATCAGAAAGTTCCATCTCGCACGAGTGGGCATGAGTTGGAATTTGACGAGCAGATGCATGGCGATGCGTCATTGGACATCGTGTCAAGCTGGGAAGTGCGTGAAGCAATCCTTCGTCTGCCCGACGAGGAGCGCGAGATCCTCTTCCTGGTCTTTTACAAGGACCTGCAAATTCGGGACGCTGCGCGCAAGCTCGGGATCCCCTATTTTCGGGCCTATCGACTGCTGCAACGGGCGAAGAAGAAGAGCGCCCAACTACTGAAGGAGGAGGAGGACTGAGAGTGGGCGTCGAGAAGCGTCTTCTCCAGGATGCCAAATCCTATGAGAAGCAGATCGCACGCCTTGACGAAGCGGGTTTTATCCAGCGGACCCTCGAAGCCCTGGGGATCCCGTCGGATCAGGAGACGACGGTCGCAGACGCCACCGAGGAGGCCGGCCGCAGCCAGCGGCCGGCCCCCGCCGGGCATCAAGGGTGTCGAACCTCACTGGACGACAACTGAACATGGCAGGAGACGCTTTTGATCCGGGAACGGATGGTATGGCCCCACCGTTCTCCGACGAGGGCGACCCTCATATCAGGGAGAAGCGACCCAGCAGCAACTCCCGTATCACCCCAGAACCGCGCATCTGGCGCGCGGTCATGTCGTAGCGCTTTCAGCGCTTTGCAGAACGGTCCCACCCTCTTGAGTGGGGCAGGCAAGAAAGGAGGCAAGAGACGTCATGAGCTCGTCTCGACTAGAACCGAGGGTGATCGCTCCGGCAGTCATCTTCGTGTGGTAATCGATGGCGATGCTCGCGATCATCGCGGTGCTGCGATGCTCCGGGATAGCCATCAGCTGCTCAGCGTGGCCCGTCAGGCTGCGCTGAAGTGCTCAACGGTTCACTAGCGATATCCGGGAAATGGCACCTGTGCCGAACACAGGGCTATAGGCCCCCGGTGATTCGCACGCGGCCCCCAGCCTCGATCAGGGGAAGATCTAGGCTGGGGGCCGCCCCGCTTTTTCTGGCCAGTGCCAGACGACGTGCATGCCGAGTAATTTGCGCCCATCGCCCCACAAATTTTCTCCCACGATTTCGTTTTATATGTGTGAGGGAATACGATCGCGGGAGATTTCATGTTGGCAAGGATCATCTTTCTGGTCGCTGTCGCGCTGGCGGCACCATTTTTTGGAGTGCTGGTGGCAGGCATCCTGACAACGGTGGGGCATCTGGTTGGGATGGAGGAGGGGCCGCTGGTCATCTTGTTCGCCAGCACCTTCACCACGGTCTTCAGCTGCACCATCACGTTCGGGGTTCTGGTGGTCCATCTGTTGTTCGGGGAGGACGTGCGGTCGTTGTCGCCTCGAAGCTCGAAGACGACGAGCCGCGTGAGGAGATCCAATAAGAAGCAGAAGAAGTGACGGTAGGTGCAGGACGAGACCAGACCCTGTAGTCGCAAACTTCAGTGGACAGCTCCCGGGCGAGCGGCCGAACGGCCGCTCCCCCGGGAGTTTTCATCGGTTAAGGCGAGCGATGAGCTCGCGGTTGGCGTTGCGGCCTGGAAGCCTTCTACTGCCGGCCGGGACTGGTCGGGGCGCATGAGAAGGGCGGGGTGGAGGGCGAGGCCGGCCGGTTCCGCCGCAACCGGCTGGTCCCGGTCCCGCACGTGGCCACTCTCGCCGAGCTCAACGCGCTGATCGAAGGCTGGGACGCCGAGGACGACCAGCGGCGGATCGGCGCCCGGGCGCACACCATCGCCGAGTACTTCGCCACTGAACAGCCGCTCTTGCGCCCGCTGCCCGACGAGCCGTTCCAGACCGGCCGGGAGTTCGCGCCCCGGGTGGACCGGCGCGCGCAGATCTGCGTGCGCACCTACCGGTACTCGGTGCCGGCGCACCTGGTCGGCCGCCGGGGCCGGGTGCTGCTGCACTCCGACGAACTGCTGATCTTCGGCGGTTCGCAGGTGGTGGCCCGGCACGAGCGGCTGATCGCCAAGAACGGCTGCCGGCCGGAGTTGGACCACTACCTGGAGGTGCTGCTGCGCAAACCCGGGGCGCTGCCCGGGGCGACCGCGCTGGAGCAGGCGCAGGCGGCCGGGAAGTTCACCCCGGTGCACGGCGCCTGGTGGGCCGCGGTCCGCAAGGCCCACGGCGACGCCAAGGGCACCCGGGTGTCGGCGTACGGCTGAACGTGCACCGCTGCGTACGGGTGTTAGTGCACCGTTTCGCTGCGGCGAGTTAGTGACTACTGAGAGTATTGGTGCCTTCTATTCGGGGTCGGTGGAGGGCGGCTGACTGTGGTCTTGGACCCGCATCGCTGGTTGGAGTTGCGGCGGTTTCGTGGTCTGTATGAGTCCGGGGCGATGAGCTTGCGGGAGATCGCTGCCGAGACCGGGTTGAACTGGCGGACGGTGGTCAAGTACCTGGCGGGCCAGGTGCCGGTGGCGCCGCCGAAGCGAGCGCCCAGCAGCCGACCGCGGCCGCGAGTGATCGATGAGGTCGCTCCGCTGATCGATGCGATGCTGCGGGCGGAGATCCTGTTGAAGGGCGCGGTGATCCATGAGCGGCTGGTGGCCGACTACGGGTTCACCGGCAGCTACCAGCACGTGAAGCTCTACTTGCAGGAGGCGCGGCCCAGCGCTGAGGTCATCTCGATTCGGGGACGGGCGATCGGGACCAACCCAACGCGGCCGGATCGAGGCTACCGGCAGCCCGTGGGGTCGCAGGCTGGTGTGGCCTCACACCATCACGCGCTCGGGTCTGTTGCCCAGATCGACACGTGTTTGGTGCTTTCAGCCGTGAGCTCCGAGCGGTCCCAGTCCGCCCAGCGGTACTTCAGGCTCATCCCGGCGATGCGCGCCATGAGGTCCATTTCAGCCGGCCAGGCATATCGGAAGGGAATACGACGGAACCGTCCCGTCCCGTCCGCTGACACGGTGACGTGGTTCGACGTGAACTGCTGCGTGACGACGTCGTACTGGTCGAACCCGACGTAGCCGCCGCCGTCGGAGCCGGGCGCCACCGTGAACGGGACACTGTCCTGCCCGGGCGGCAGCCGGCGCAGGTCCGGCAAGCCCACCTCGACGAGGAACAGCCCGCCCGGCCGCAGGTGCGCGGCCGCATTGCGGAAGACGTTGACCTGCCCGTCCTGTGTGGTCACGTTGCTGATGGTGTTGAACACCAGATAGACCAGCGAGAACTGACCGGCCACCCGCGTCCTCGCCATATCGCCGATCGTGACCTCGACCGCGTCGCCACCCGGCTTGCCCGCGATCCGCGCCGCCATCGCCCGGCTCAGCTCGATGCCGCTCACCGGCACACCACGAGCGGCCAGCGGCGCGGCGATCCGCCCGGTGCCGACGGCGAACTCCAGTACCGGGCCCTCGGCCAGGTCTTCGAGGACGTCCACCGCGGGCGTCACCACCTCGGGCACGTTCACGCCGCCTGGAGCGTCGTAGCCCGCGGCCACGCTCTCGGGAAACCAGCCGTCCGCCGGGTCATCTCCTGCGTTCGCCTCACCGATCACGCTCGCCGACACTACGCCCACGACCATGCGCTCCTCACCCCATTTTCGACGCCCGGTAAGGCGACGACACCCGGTCGCCCATCCTCGCCCCGATCACGAGGTCGGCCACCAGCCACCAGCCACCAGCCACCAGCCAAATCCAGACCGCCGAGCGGGCGATCGAACCAGCCCCGCACGTGAGCACGTTCAGCCGTACACGGCTGAGCACTTTGGTCAGTACGCCGACACCGGGCGCTGATCGAGGCGCTGATGCTGCACCGCAGCATGGCCCATGACCACGTGGTGGCCGGGATCGCCGCGGCGTTGCGGGTCGGGGCGCTGACCGCCGACGTCGTCGCGGTCGAGGCCCGCAAAGCCGCCCAGGCCGACCAGGCCGACACCCACGCCGACGCACCCGACACCACCGCTGCTCCCTCCCCGCAACCCGGCGGGCGGCCGGTCGGACGACCGGCCCAGATCCCCGACGAGATCATCTCGCTCACCCAGCATCGGCTGGCCAGGCTGCCGGTCGACACCCGGCCGCCGCCGTCGGTGGCGGTCTATGACCAGTTGCTGCGCCACCGTCGCACGTCCCAGGGAGATACCTCATGGCCACTCACCAGCAGCTCACCCACCAGCGCGGGCTGACCGAACCGGCTGCCGAGGCCGCCATCGACCAGGCATGCCGGATGCTGCGGCTGCCCACCGTCCGCAACCAGTTCTTGGCCACCGCCGACGCCGCCGAACGCGAACACCTCCCCTACCGCGGGTTCCTGGCCGAGCTGCTGATGGCCGAGTGCGAAGACCGCGACCGCCGCCGCTCCGAACGCCGGATCAGAGCCGCCCGTTTCCCCCGCGAAAAGTCGCTGCGCGACTTCGACTACGACGCCAACCCCAACATCCCACCCGCCGTCATCAACACCCTGTCTACCGGCGACTGGTCCGCCGCGGCGAGCCGCTCTGCCTGATCGGCGACAGCGGCACCGGCAAGTCCCACCTGCTCATCGCGCTCGGCACCACGGCGGCCATGGCCGGATACCGGGTCAAGTGCACCCTGGCCGCCAAGCTCGTCAACGAACTGGTCGAAGCGGCCGACGAGAAACAGCTCACCAAGACCATCGCCCGCTACGGGCGCGTCGACCTGCTCTGCATTGATGGGCTGGATTACCTCGAACTCGACCGCTGCGGCGCCGAGATGCTCTTCCAGGTTCTGACCGGACGCGAGGAGAAGAACAGCGTCGCGATCGCCTCCAACGAGTCGTTCGGCAAAGCGCACTGGTAGTTGTAGATCCGCTCCGCCGCCGGGACCTGACTCCAAAGCGCACACGGGCCTGAATCAGTGCCATGAACATGGGTCGTCGGCTTCGGCGGGGTGCTCAGCTTCCGCCGTCCGGTCTGACGCAGGCTCGCACGCGGGCCTTCGGTGCCTTTGGATGAGTTGTCGGCCGGGCGGCGGATCTTTCGACACGGACCTGACGAAGATCGTTCTGGTGATGGGATGGGGCGCTGAACGCGCCGCTCGCCGAGCACGGCCCCGTACCAGTGATGTCCAGCAGGTCCGCCCCGCCGCCCCCAGCAACATCAGCGACACGAGAAGAGGCGATGTGACCCTCACCGAGCAGCCGACCACTCGCAAGGCCCTGGAGGCCTGGGTGGGCGTCGACACCCGCCGGGACGTGAACGTGGCGGTCGCCCTGGACGAGCGCGGCCGCAAGCTCGCCGACGTCACGGTGCCGGCCACCCGCGACGGCAGCGCCACCCTGCTGGACTGGGCGCGCTCGCTCGGGGACGAGCTGCGCGGCTTCGCCGTCGAGGGAACCGGAAGCTACGGCGCCGGCCTGACCCGTCACCTCCAGGCGCACGGCCAGTTCGTCACCGAGGCCGCCCGGCCCCGCCGCGACCGCATGGCTCAGCGCAACGACGGCAAGAGCGACACCATCGACGCTGTGCGCGCGGCCAAAGCGCTGCTGGCCGACGAACTCGACATCGCCCCCAAGCAGCGCGACGGCGACGTCAGACGCTGCGGACCCTCCAGGTCGTCAAGCGCAGCGCCGTCAAGGCCCGCACGTCCGCGATCAACGCGATGCGCGCCATCCTGATCTCCGGACCCGACGACCTGCGCGACCGGTTCCGCAACGCCACCAAGACCGACCTGATCGAACGCTGCTCCCGACTGCGTCCCGGCAGCGAGGGCCCCGGCGCCGGCGTCAAGACCGCCCTGCGTCGGCTCGCCCGCCGGTGCCGGATGCTCAACGAGGAACTCGCCGACGTCGACGCCGAGATCGACGCGCTCGTCCGCCGCTGCGCCACCAGAGCTGCTGGAGCTGGACGGCGTCGGGCCGGGCGTGGCTGCGACTGTGCTGGTCGTGGCGGGCGACAGCCCGCACCGGCTGCGCAGCGAAGCCAGCTTCGCCCACATGGCCGGCGCCTCGCCCCTGCCCACCGGCAGCGGCCTCACCAGCGGCCGTCACCGACTCAACCGCGGCGGCAACCGCCAGGTCAACAACGCCCTCTGGAGGGTCGTCCTGGTCCGAGTCCGCATGGACCAGCGGACTAAGAACTACGTCGCCCGCCGCACCGCCGAGGGCGAAACCAAGAAGGAGATCATCCGCTGCCTCAAACGCTACGTCGCCCGCGAGATCTACCAGGTCCTCACCCGCACCGCACCGATCGCCGCACCAGTTGTGCCGCCGTTAGCTGTACTCGGCCAGCGGGTTGGTGACTCGCCGGAGCTGGTGGTTGATCAATAGGAAGACCTCCGAGTGCGGTGGAGATAGCCGTCTTCACCGTTCGGAGGTCTTCATGGTCCACGCTAATGCGCGGTTGACGTTTCATGGCCGTTGTCTGCTGGTCGAGCGTGTCCGCATCCACCGGCGCCCGGTCGCGCATGTGGCCCGCGAGCTGGGTGTCTCACGGCAGTGCGCGCATCGCTGGGTGCGCCGGTTCGACACCGAGGGCTGGGACGGGCTTCACGACCGCTCGTCACGGCCGCATCATGTCGCCAATCGCACCCGCACGCAGGTGGAGGAGCAGGTGGTGGCCTGCCGCCGGCAGCAGCGCCGCGGCCCGGCCTTCATCGCCGCCGCGACGGGCGTGGCCGAGCGGACCATCACCCGCATCCTGCGCCGTCACCAGGTGCCCAGACTGACCGAATGCGACCCGCTCACCGGCCGACGCATCCGCGCAGCCCAGCACACCACCATCCGCTACGAACGCGACCGGCCCGGCGAGCTGATCCACATCGACGTCAAGAAGATCGGCCGCATCCCCGACGGCGGCGGCTGGCGCGCCCACGGCCGCCCCGGCAGCCGCACCTGGCAGCACCGCAACACCCGGATCGGGTTCGACTACGTGCACGCCGCCGTCGACGACCACACCCGGCTGGCCTACGCCGAGATCCACCCCGACGAAAGGGGCGCCACCGCGGCCGGTTTCCTACGCCGCGCCGCGATCTACTTCGCCGCCCACGGCATCACCGGTATCCACCGGGTCATGACCGACAACGCCTTCGCCTACCGCCACAGCCGCGACTTCGCCGCCGCCCTGGCCGCACTCGGCGCCCGCCACAAACTCATCCGCCCGCACTGCCCGTGGCAAAACGGCAAAGTCGAACGATTCAACCGCACCCTGGCCACCGAGTGGGCCTACCGGCAGGTATTCACCAGCAACACCCAACGCACCCAACGTCTGGCACCCTGGCTGGAGTTCTACAACACCCAACGCCCACACACCGCCCTCGGCGGCCTCCCACCGATCAGCCGACTGACAGCAACGTGATGGCCGAGTACAGTTAGCGGCCGTGTCATACACCGCAAGTGCGCCCCGGCCGCACCGCTCACGGGCGGGTCACCGCCGTGAGCGGCGGGCTTCGGTCCGGGCGCGGCGGGATTAATCGGGCATGGCCCGCGGCTGCGCGGACGGATAATCCCGTCCGGCGGCGTGCGCATGAGGAACGACGTCGCAGGTCAGTGCCGGTTCCGGCGGTCGCGGCGGGGTCCGTGGCGGTGGTCGGGATGAGACGTGATGAGACGTTAGGACGGAGACCGGTGACTTCGGGTCAGATCGCCAGGCCCGCGATGAGGTAGGGCAGGCTCCCGGCGAGGATGCCGCCGAACACGGCGACGAGCGTCGGCCGGGCGCGGTGGATCGTCAGTGTCACGCAGAGCCCCACGCTGCCGATCAAGGCGGCGTAGATCACCGTGATGGGCGAGAGCAGCAGCGACAGCACGGCGCTCGCGACGAACACCAGAAGAGCCCTCCGTTGAGGGCGGGCGGACGACACGCGTCCAGTGTGCCAGCCCGGCCGGGAGAAGAGACTCCGTGCGGGGCGTCCGTGAGACGCCCCGCACGGTTCGTCAGCAGGAACCGACGATCGTCCGAGGATTGGTGGTGGTCGTCGTCGTTGAACTGGTGCGGCCGTTCGGCCATTTCATTCTCGCGTACGCGACACCTGTCCAGGGCCACCGCCCGGAACACCAGAACCATGGTGTTACGTCAAGCCGCCCCGGCACTCGGCGCTCCTCCGGCCAGCAACCACACGACTAGATGCCACATGGCAGAACGCCATATAGCACATTGGTAGGTTGTAAAACGGAAGCTTTTTTTGAGGCGGCCAGGGCCGGGGCGCCAGCGGTGAGAAGGACCAGGACGAGCGCGGCGAGGCGCTGATCCGCGGTTTCGGCGTAGCCGGCCAGCGTGCACAGCGCCGCCACCCACACCGCCAGCAGCGCCGCGGCGGCGCGGTCGCGACGGCTCACGTTCGGCACGCCGGCTCCCTTCGGACCAAAGGGTCTCCACGATAGGACGCCCACCCGCACCCGTTCAGTTCCAGCAAGCAGACCCGGCAGCCGGATTTGCGGCGTATGCCACGGCCGTTAACGGCACCCCCGTTGCGCAGACATAGGAACGTCATGTTCGCGCGAACATGTGTGAGGTCACGCCGAAAGCGCATTCGTTGTGCCGGGCGGTTAGGCTTGGTGAGCTCAGCGGGTCTTGTGGTGGCGGCGTTTGGCCGGTGGTCGCGATCGGATGTCGGGCAAGGTCCATGGTGGTTGGCCATGACGCAGGTGCCCGGCGAAGAGGAACCCGATCTCCTTCGGCGTGAAATTAGCGGCATGGATGGCCTGCGGAGTGGGTTCGATGGCGTCCCAGTAGTAGCCGTCAGACGTGGGGGAATCGGGTTCTGGGAAGGTGTTGTGCTCGTCGGCGTGAACGACGAATATGTATTCGTCATGGTCGCCCGTTTTGGCGATCTTGATAAGCGCTCCGATGGTCGTATTGATGTTCAGTTGCTGACGGAGGATGCGTCGCAGGACGTCTTCGAACGGCGCGGATTGATCGATCGTACGACCAGGCAACAGGTGACGCTGGGGCTTGCCCGGAAAGGGCTGCCGTAAGGCCAACAGGCATCCGTTCGGCGTCTTGATGACGGCGCTCAAGCGAACAGTAATATGAACGGCCCTCCTGCCTGGATCGGTGTTGATTCTTGTTCCGAGGACACTCTGAAGCCGTTTCATCTCGCCCATTTTTCGGTTAGCTGACTGGGATCGATGTGATCGGCGAGATAGATCATGACATCTTCTGGGTCCATCCCGAACGCCGCGGCGACGAGTTTGGGGTCCATGGTGTTGACCAGGTCGACCAGGCGGGTGGAGCGCAGCATTCGGGGCGGAACGCCGCAGGCGTCCTGGACATGGCTGACATAGGCGGTCGAGGCCGGGGAGCGGCCGGCCTTGGTGCGGATGGACGGCCGGGTCGGTGGCCCACTGCCTGAACAGTTCGCGTTGCTGGTCGAGGGTGATGGTCTGGCCGATGTATCGCCTGGGTTGCTTGGCCGACAGGCCCCGGGTCGGGTCGGGTCGACGAGCACGATCTTGTGGGTCTTGGCGAAGCGGAAGAACTGCTGGACGATGGTGAGCCGACGGGCTTGGCTGCCCGGCAGCACGGCCAGGAACGCCTCGACGTCATGAACGTCGGCGAGTGCCCAGTCACGTTTGCTGCGCAGCCACGATCGTTCAGAACGAACGTGAGCCAGCCCCAGATGGCTGGACCAGGACCTTCACCGACCCGCGCCTTTGCGCCGCCATCGTTGACGGGCTCACCTTCAACGCCACCATCATCGAGACCGGCACCCAGTCCTACCGCCTCACCAAGACCCGCGCCCAGCAAGCCGCAGCTTCCTCCTGACCACAGGTCAGACCGATCACGCTCAGGCCGTCCCGGAAACAGCCGGGGAGGATTGCGCACTCGCACAGATAGCCCTCCAGTCCAACCCTGCTCAGCCACTCGGCCAGCCGGACACGCGGACGCAGAAGCACCAGTTCTGCACCGTCGGCGGCAGCGCGCTCCACAACCGGATGAACGCGTTGACAGACAGGGTGGCTGTCGGAGATCAGGCCTCACGTGGCGCTATGCGTCGTCCGATTTCGAGCCGTCGCGTGCTCTAATGGTGAATGACGCGATATCGCGAAACAATCGCACCGCCGTTGAACACCTTGGCATCGGTCAGTTCAAGGCCGAGATCGACCGTGAGCCCCTCGAATACCTGAGGCCCGGCGCCGAGGACGGCAGGACTCACGGCGAACAGATACTCATCGATCACCCCGGGCGCAGAGGCGATCGGCGCGAGGGTCTTGGGGCCGCACGACAGCAGGATGTCCCTGCCGTCCCGCCTCTTCAACGCGGTGAGCTCCTCGACCAGATCACCTCCGACGACCACACGGTCGGTAGCGGACGGCAGGGTCGTGGAGAAGACGACCTTGGTCATGTTCCGTTGCACCATGGCGAACTTGCGGTCCGCAGCAGTGACGGTAGGTGCGTCATCGGGAGTCTCCCCGCGGGCGACCTTGTCCCACCAGGGCACGATCGCCTCGTACGTCGCCCTGCCCATCGCCCAGGTGTCCGCCTGGGAGAACTGCTCGGCGATATAGGCCGTTTCCTCTTGTCCCCACGGGAACGGCTCCCAGAACGCCCCTGCGGCGTTGGCGATGCGGTTGTTCACGGTGGTCTGCATGTGGAACACGATCTTTCGCACCTGGACGGCCTCCCTCGTCGTGATCACTCGCAGGAGAGACCATCCCCGGCGCGAAAACTCATCGATGCCCAGGTGTCCGTCCGCTGGCCGGCTGAGCCAACGGTCGTGCGGATCCACGTCGGTGTCCTACGCGGTTTGCGGATCGCTGGCGGGGGGAGGCGCGAGGTCGATCGCTCCTGCCTCGTCATGCTCCGAGGGTGCAGCGCCCGCGACTGCCCTCGGTAGAAGCCTCGGCCTGTGCAGGATCGCTCACGGCGGACGTTGACCGTCCGTGGCGGGGCTCAGCTGGGCTGTCACCTCGGGGCTCGGGCTGCCTGGTGACGCGGGTCTGTGCGGATGCGGGCCAGTTGGGATGCTCGCCATCGCCGGTCCCAGCGCCTGCCGTCCGGGTAGAGCGCGGTGACGCGGGAGGCGATGCGTCGCTGAGGTGGAGCGCGGCCGCGGTGCCGAGGAATGCAAGTAGGGCGCTGAACATCGGCGTCACCAAGCGGAGATTGCGACGCCGGTGTCGGCGGCGAGGGCGGACCCGCCACGGCTCGTCGGGCTCTGAGGGCGCACGGGCATCTGGTCCTGAAGGCGAGTCATTGATCACCACCTATGGCTACCAAGGGTAATCGTCTCATGACAACAAGGTTCACCGGATGATGGGTCAGACCCTTGAGGCTCCGCCGCGCATGCGCCCTCTTAAGACCGTGTCTCACGTGGACTCGGCAGGCGCTGCGGCATGATCGAGATCGTGTCGTCGGACCTGCGCCGCGGTTGGTGGGAAGCCACGGGAGCATGCCTCTCCAACAGCATTCGACCCACTGGAACGCGACGTCGAGAACGCCATCAGTGAGGCGAACATGCGCACTGGTTCAGAGAAGACGCAAGACGACCGAAATCCGGGTGGACGACTCCAGCCGCAAGGAGATCAAGACAGGCTCTTTCATTCGCTCTCGCTGCCAGAACGACCAGGTTCTCACCCGCGTGACGCGTGACGCGTGACGCGTGGTAAGGCGACTTCGACGAGATGTTCGCCCACGAATCCGTCACCTCGGTCGACCCGCTGGCCAAGCGTGAAGAACAACTCCGCCAACATCTGCCAGATCTATCCCCCTGAACGCGAAGCCCTCGGCGTCGTCGCCATCGGCATCGAACTCGTCGACCTGCCCCGTCGACAAGTCGGTGGGGGTTTGTGAGAGTTTTAGGGTGTTCGCTCTTCGGATGCTGGTCGCGGTCTGCGGGGCGCCGTTGGTCGCGGCGGCGTTCACCGGGGTCGCCTATCTGGCCGTGAGCGTCCACCCGCGGTATTTCCCGCTCGGCCTGGCTTGCGTCGCGCTGGCACTCGGGGTCGGTGCGCACGCGCACCACCACTTCATGGAGAAGAGCGCGTTCGGGCTGGGGGTCGCTTGCGGCGTCGTCCTGGTCGTCACCGCCGCCACCGCGTACGCCCTGGTGCTGACCTGGGTCGCGCCACGGCACATGTGCACCGTCGTCGAGGCGCGCACCTGGCACCGGCTCACCCCCGGCGGGGAGGAGACCTACAACTACCGGCGGCTGGCCTGCGACGACGGGAGCACCGACCGGTTGGACAGCGGGCCGGCGGAGATGAAGGGGAACGATACCACCGACAAGTACGGCGGGGATCGGGTGCTGGTGGCGTTCGACCCGAATGGGAATCTGCCTTCCATGGCCGTCCGCCACCGGTTCTTGTGGCTGGTCGGCGCAGGCGCCGGCATGGTGCTGGTCGTGACGATTCACACTGGGGTCGTCGTCGGCGACCAGCGACGCCGCCGAGCCGCCGGGACGTCAGGCGGAACGCGACTCGTCAAGGAACCGGATCAGTGAATCGGCGCCCGCCGGGTCCAACACTTCGAGCAGCCGCTGACGAAAGTCGTCGTCGCCGACGATGCGGCGCTGCTCGGCCAGGCGATTCAGGTCCTCGTCGACGTTCAGGCCCTGTTCGTTGTACGAGACGACCTTGAGAGCCGTGTATCCGGCGGCCATGTAGGGATCGCTGAGCTCTTCGTAGTGCCGTCCGAGTGCGCTGGCGGTGCTGGCGATCATCATCAGGTCGCCGCGCTCCTGAGCCACGGCGAGGGTGTGCATCAGCTCGGCCCGATCTGGCTCGGCCTCCCCCTCGCTGCCTATGAACATCCTGGCCGCCACGAACAGCATCGCGAGGCCCACGGCCAAAGCCGCCAAGCGGCCCCAGTAATCCGCCTGCTGCTCTCTGTAGGTCTCCTTTTCCATCTTGTCAAAGCCGGAGCTACCCACGACGGTGTCGGAACCGGTGTCGACGCTCAGGCAGCGATCACCGCTGTTCATCACATGACCGTCGCAGACGGCGTGGCCGTGGGTCGGCTTGGGCGTCGCGAAGAAGGAGAGGCCGATGCCCGTAAGGAGCACACCGAGCAAGAGAACGACTAACGGCTTCCGCAACGCCGACGCGATGGCGTCCATCCAGCCCACTTCTTCCCGAATGCGGTTATGGCGAGTCTACGGTGCCCCGATCAGCCCTACCAGGGTTCTTAGTTGATCACGCAGGTAGGCGAGCCCCCGTGTGGCGCGCTGTGCCTTTAAACGTTCCATGAATGCCGATCGCTCCGGCTGACCGAATGCGTGCCGCCTCCGGTGCCCGGACGCAGCACAAAGTCGTCGCTTCCTGGACTGTTCGCCTCTGAGAGCGCACTGCCGTCCAGGGCCATTAGCCGGACCATCAAACCCCAACGGTTCCGCGCCATGGGGTGGGCGCATCCGAGGCGGGCGGCATGCGGCGGCCGCAGATGATTGACCAGGCCGTGACCTGGGTCCGGGGTGAAGATCGGGCCGGGTGGCGGTGCTTCATCGGTGCACGGGGATCGGGTGGCCGTCTCGGGTCACCCAGCAGATGAACCACACACCGCCCAACCCGAACCACTCCTCTAACGGACCCAACACCACCGCCCGGCGTCGGATGGTGCCGCTGACCGTCTGGCTGTGCTCGGACACCACCGACCCGGCGTCGCCCAGCACCCCCAGCGGCAACGGCGCACCCGCCCGCGCGCACGACCCTGATCAGGCGGGCGTCGCGTCCAAACAACTCTGCCAGGCGCACCGTCAATCGGTCGGCCGCCAGCTGGCCCGGCACCTGATCGGCACTTGCACCCGCGAGGGGACCTGGTCGCCGAAGTTTCACCACCAGCGAAGCCACCCTGGCCGCTGCCGCCTACCTCAACCGGCGTGGGGTCGCGTTGGTCCCGCACTTTCCGCTCGCTCAGCACATCGGGACCCGGCTGCGCGCCACCCTCACCCAGGAACAGCTGGCGCGGGTGCAGATGCGCTCGACCCGCCCGGATCAGATGGCCCGCGGTCTGGCCGACCACCTCGGCGACGTCGCCCTGGTGGTCGCCGCGCCGCCGTCGTACGAGACCGGCGGGAACGTGCCCCGCCGGGTCGGGAACCGAGGCTGTCCGGCCTGCCAGGCGTGCCGGGCCGACCTGTGGATGCTCGGTGCCGAACAACTCGCGTGGTTCCTAGCCGCGGCGTGGAAGGTACTGCGCCCCGGCGGTGTCCTGGCGATCATCACCACCGCCCGGCACCAGGCCGGACGCCTCATCGACCCCGCCCCGCGCATCATCCGCCAAGCCCAGCGGCTGGGGTTCCGCTACGCCCAGCACATCATCGCGCTGCGCGTCCCCATCGACGGTGACGCTCTGGTCGTCCAAGCCGGTCCCGCCGATCTGGCGGAACTCCGCGACGCGCGTTCCTGCGCGCTGCCGCCGCCCGTCAGCGTCCACGCCGACGTGTGCCTGTTCACCAAACCGCAAGAGCGCCGGGACCGGCAGAACGGGGACGCCCGATGAACCAGAACGCTCCCACCTCACCGATCCGCTCGGTGCTGGCATCGGTGCTGCCCACCGGGCAACGGCCGTCCCGCCTCCAGCGGCAGGGGCACTACACGCCCGAGTCGATGCGCCACCCCGGCAAGATGCTGCCGGCCATCGCCGCCACCGTCATCGACACCTTCACCAATCCTGGCGACCTGGTCGTCGACCCGATGTGCGGTGTCGGCACCACCCTGGTCGAAGCCGTCCACCTCGGCCGCGACGCCGCCGGAGTGGAATACGAACCCGACTTCGTCCACCTCTCCCTGGGCAACCTCCGACACGCCCGCGCCCAGGGCGCCACCGGACGGGCGCAGGTGGCGTGCGGCGATGCCCGCAACATCGCCACCATCTACCGCGCCCTGCGCGGGCGGGCGGCGCTGGTGCTGACCTCACCGCCCTACGGCGCGCGCACCCACGGGCACATCACCTCCAGGCGCGACAACGGCGGCGGCAAGATCGTCAAACGCCACCACCGCTACTCCACCGACCGCGGCAACCTTGCCCACCAGCCACTTCCGGGCCTGCTGAACGGCTTCGGCCAGATCCTGACCGGCAGCGCCGCCCTGCTCCGGCCCGGCGGCGTGATCGCGGTGACCGTCCGCCCCATCCGAATTCAAGGTGAGTTGATCGACCTGCCCGGCCAGGTCATCGACACCGCGAACACCAACGGTCTCGTCCTCGTCGGGCGGTGCGCCGCCCTGCTGGCGGGGCTGCGTGACGGCGGTCTGGTCAACCGGGCGTCCTTCTTCCAGATGCTCGAAACCCGCCGCGCCCGCGACCGTGGCATCCCCGCCTGCGCCACCGCCCACGAAGACCTGCTGCTGTTCCAGCACGGCCCGGACCTGCCGGAGACCAACCGATGAGCAGGAACCAACACAACCGGCGGCCAGGACGCGACCGTGTCCTGGAGATGCTGGCCATCCTCCAGCTCGGCCTGTGCGGGCGCTGTGGACGCGCTCGTTACGCCACCCGCCGCACTGCTCGGCACGCCGCCCGCGTCGCCGTCCCCGGCATCCGGCTACGCGCCTACCGATGCCGCGACGCCTGGCATTTGACCAGTCCGGCGGGACGTCCTCAGTTCATCACCCCGCCAGTCACCATGCTGTCCGCCCGTCCGCAAACTCGCCTTGACCGCAAGAGGCGGGATATGCAGCTGGGCTTCGATCGCCGCCACAGCAAGCGCTGCAACGGTGGCCGCACCCCCAGCCTTGTTCTTGAGCCTGAAGGTGTGGCGCCATACCTGGGCTGGCCGTGCATCGGCCCCGGTGCCACCAAGTTCCGGTGGATCGTGGACCAGTGATCGGGCCAGAAAGACAGAAACAGGCAAGCGGCGAGCAGCCCGAGTTGACCTGGCGAGTGAACCTCGCGGACCCGTTCGTTGAGGAGGAACTCGCACGGGCCCAAGCAGGCGCGATCAAAGAGGTGTTGACTTGGTGGGCAATCACGCAGCCCAATCCCCCTCGACGTATTCACCAGAGGGGCCCCAAAGCAGCCGATCCGCAGGACTGACCGGCCCCGGTGGAGGATTCCGGCTGGACGGGCCGCTACGGGTGGCTTTCGCCGGCCGGACCTCGACCGAAGACAAGCAGGATCCGACCCTGTCCATCCCGCGCCAGCTCGCCAGCAGCCAGACCGCGCTGCACACGGCGCTACCGGGCCAGGCCGTTATCGTCGCGCACTTCTACGACATCGAATCCGGACGCAAGGATCTGGACGCTCGTGGCTTCGGGCGCGGACACGAGCGGTTCAACATCCCCGTTCCGCGTGACGGCGGAATCCAGGACCTGCTGCTGGAGGCGGCACAGTCCGACCGACGGTTCGACGTGGTGATCTGCGAGTCCGTCGACCGGATCGCACGCCGCACCTATGTCGGAACCCAGATCGAGAACCAGCTCGAACGCCTCGGCATCCCGTTGTGGGCCTCCGACGAACCGATCAACCTCCACGGCAAACGCTCGTCTCAAGTGCTGACGCGGCGGGTCAAACAAGGCGTGGCCGAGTGGTACGTGCTGGAGATGCTGGAAAAGGCTTGGGGCGGATTCGAGATCCATACCGAACAAGGCTTCAACGTCGGGCGGCCGCCGTACGGCTTCTTGGCCAAGAAAGTCCCCCATCCGGTTGCCGCGCGCCGCGAACAAGGGGCGACCAAGCATGTCCTGATCCCCGACCCGGTACGCGGGCCGGTCGTCCAGACGATCTTCGAGATCCGCATCGCCGAACGTCTCGGATATCAGGCGATCGCCGACCGGCTGAACGCCGATCTGGAACGGTACCCGGCGCCGGTCGCCACAGCGGAGTCACGCACCGTGGGCCGATGGACCTACTCCTCGGTTCGCGACGTCCCGGCCAATCCCAAGTACACCGGCTACATGGTGTGGAACCGTAAGGCGACCTCTTCGGCCGGAGGAAGAAACAACCCGCCCGAAGCGTGGGTGTGGTCCAGCGAACCCACCCACCCGGGCCTGGTCAGCATCAAGACCTTCGTCGAGGCACAGCAGGTCGCACTGGTTCGAAATCGGTCTCGCAGCCGCCCAGGCCGGCCCGCCACCGAGAAGATCGAACAGCCATACGTTCTGCGGTCCTACATCTACTGTGCGGAGTGCGAGCGCCGGATGTTCGGCAAGAACGATCGGGGACGGCTGTACTACGTCTGCAGCCCGAAACGCTCCCACCTGCCCGAAGGGCATCCCGCCGTCGTCCGGATCCGCGAAGAGCCCCTGATGGCAGGACTGAACGACTTCTTCAACCGGGAGATCTTCGGCGCCCAACGTCAGGAACGCCTCCAGACCCTTCTGGCACGGCTGGACGATCGACACCTGCGCGAACACGAAGCACACGTCACCGCCCTGGCAACCAAGATCGCGGATCTCGCCCGGCGCCGGACACGAGTGCTCGACCCGCTCGAACAACTGGACGAACCCAGCCAGGCGTTCGTCCAGAACATCAACGAACGCGCCGCCCAAATCGCCACCGACCTGAAAACCACACAGGCCAAGCTACGAGAACTCCGGGCAACGGCACCTCCACGCCCCGGGGCCAGTTGTGCGGCGGCTGCTGGACGTGTTCCGCCTGCGGATGCGCTACCACCGGGCGACCAACCTCATGGACTGCGAAGTCACGATCACGTCCGAGATCGTGGGGACGCAACACGAAGCAGCGGTTGCGATGGTTGGGACCGGCGTAACGGAAACGCGCGCCGGTCTGCGGCGTACCCCCTACGGAAAACCACGCGCATGGCTGCGCCCACAACCCGTCCGCCCACCGCTGCCAACTGACGATCCCGTCCCGCTTCCCGATCCCCTAACCGCGCGGACCGCGTCACCAGGGTGAGCACAACCATTCGCACATACCGATCAGGTACTCGCAGACCTACAGACTGCGCTGAACGCGTGCGACGCCACCGGACCATGAGGACCCGTCCAGGGTGAGGGGCGGTAGCGCGACGCTACTGTTGTGACCTCGAAGGGCGATAATGATAGTCGACCGTCCGGCGGCCGGTGGGCGATCTTCTAGCTGCGACCCCTCGCAGGGGCGATGAGGACCGGACCGGTCATGCGCCACGTGCCACCCGTTTTCGGGTTGCGACCCCTCGCAGGGCTGTTCACGAGTACGTCTGACCCGTGGTGAGCCACCCGCGTGAAGATCGCTTCCCAACTCGCCAAAGATCGTTCCCACCGTTCGAATGGACTGCAGATCGTAAGAATCGGCTCGCACACGGCCGCTCCGCTAGAGCATCCTCACCGCGATCATGGTCTGCGTCACCAACCTGCAGATTCTCGCCGCCTGGCGCCAGACCCGTCAGCCACTCAAGCCGATACCCCGACCTCGCCTGTGAGCCCACTGCGGGCGCGCCCCCACCTCGGGCCCCTCCATCGAGGGACGACCGCCGCCAGCCGAACTATGAACTGCCACACCACCATCCGAACAGGCCACATCGCCGGGCCACGCGCATCCTCGGCCCTCACCACGGACGAGCATCGTCGGTAGCCTCTCTGCGACCATCCGGCACGCGCCACCCCGGGCCCTTGCGGCGATCACAACACCTACGAAACGACGAGAACCCGCCCGATCACGAAGATCAAACGGGCACTCGTCACCTGACCTCAAGCCGTCTCAAGAACGGCCCTTGGGGGACACGGTGCCGGTCAGGTTTGTTCCGCTTTGGTGTTGGCGGATGACGTCGGCCAATCCGGGGAATCGGGCTTCGAGATCGGGCTCGCGAACCGCGGCGTACTGATGCTTGCCTTCCCAACGGACCCGGATGAGGCCGCTTTCCCTTAGCACCCGGAAGTGATGCGCGCGGGTGGCCTTGGCGAACGGCAGGTCGAAATCCGCGCACGCGATCTCGCCCTCGGTGAGCAGACGGGCCACGATGCCCAACCGCGCCGGGTCGCTGAGGGCGTGGAAGACGTTGACGATCCGAAGGTCCCCGACTGCCGGATGACTGATTTCTCGCATGGTGCCCACGATGATACCTTCGGTGTTACAGTTCGCAAACTATAGAACGAAGTACGCAGGCCCAACGTCGGTGCCGAGGGACTCGACCACGATGTCGAGGTGGTCGCCCCTGGCCCGGGCGGGACGGCGCGGCCACGGCTCGGCCACGGCTCGCACTCGCCGCGATGGCTGATCGCGGCGTTCGTAACCATGACCGAACGGTGCGGGCGCGACACACCAAGGAGGCAACTCATGAGTTCGCTAGGTCGGAGATTCCGTCGGGTCGCGGTCCCGGTTCTGGCGTTGACGCTGACAGCGGGCGTGGCCGGACCAGCGTCGGCGGCAGGACCCCGCAAGGTGATCGTCCTACCGGAGGCACGTTCCGCCGAAGGCATCGCGGCCGGCTGGAGATCCACCTTCTATGCCGGGGACATGTTCAATGGCGACATCTTCCGCGGCGACACACGGCGCGGTACCGCCGGACTGTTCATCGACGCGCCGGCCGGCCGCATGGCCCTCGGCATGACAGCCGATCTAGGCAATGGACTGCTTTTCGTCGCGGGCGGTTTCACCGGTCATGCCTACGTTTACGATATCCACGACGGCAGCACAGTGGCGATATACCAATTCGCCGAGCCGAACGCGGGAATCATCAACGACGTGACGCTGACCAACGACGGCGCCTGGTTCACCGACTCGCGGCAAGCGAAACTCTATTTCATACCGATCAGCGACAATGGCCGTCTTCGACCATTCCGCACGCTCGCACTGACCGGCCCGGCCGCGGACACCAGCGGCCCGTTCAACAACAACGGCATCAGCACGACACCGGACGGAACCGGGTTGATCGTCGCGCACACCGCTCGTGGCGTGCTCAACATCGTCAACCCCGGCACCGGCACGAGCGAAACCATGAAGAGCGTGCCGGTTCCCAACGTGGACGGCCTCGTACGCGACGGACGCACGCTCTGGGCGGTGCAGTTCAACCGAGCCGGCGGCGAACGGCCGCAGGCAGGTCAGATCAGCCGCATCCGGCTCAGCTACCAGTCGAGCTCCGCTGTGTTGGAGAAGGTCATCCTCAGCGACGAATTCCAGGTGCCCACTACCGCAGCCAAGTTCGGCGACCGGCTGGGCGTGGTGAACGCCAAGTTCAACACCGGCTTCCCACCCACGGCCAAGGAATACGAAGTGGTGGTCGTCGACAGTTAACCGTACCCGTGTTACGGAACCAGCGTCGCCCCAAGGCTCCGCGACGGCACCCGATAGCGTCGCGAGATGACGCGCAACACAATTGCTCACACCATCGCGATACCGAGCTTGGCCCCGCCGTCAGCGCCACACCGCCGGAACCTGCACCGGCTCGCCGAACGCGTCAGCCACCCGACTCCACCAACCAGCCCACAGCGACCAACCCAGCCTCCCCACAGCCCCAACGCGGACGGTCGCCGCCAGCAGCGCACCCAACCACCGCGCCACCAACCACACACCCCCGCGAGGCCCAACACCCCTTACGGCCAGCCCCCACGCGCTCACGACCAGCAGGCACCGTCCACGGCCCCTCCGTGACCGCCGGCACACACCACACAAACCCGACCGGCGATCACAACAGCTCCAAAACAACAAGATCCCGCCTGATCACAAGATCAAACGGGAACTCGTCACCTGACCCCAAGCCGCCTCAAGAACGGCCCTTGGGTGGGTGGGGTGTTCACGAGTGGGTCTGGCTGGAAGAAGTGTGGGTCTGGAAGATCGCTTCCCGCGACGTCAGTGATCGTTTCCCGCCGGTTCCTGGTGGATCACCGTCGACGGAGGCCACCGCAATTGGTCCAGTAGACGATCATTACTGCAGTGTGAAGTGCCATCTCGGCCGCTGTGGCGCTAGCGGGGTTGGCTGTGGGAGTTCCCGCGTGGCGGTCTCGGTGACCATGCCAGACGAGGCCAGCAAGGTCGAGGAGTGGGTGGATGTCGGCGGGTGTTCCCTGGTCGTCGGGTATCGCGAGTTCCCACTTGGCGGTGGTGCTTCGCAGGGTTCCGAGCGCTTTGCCAAGGGTTGCTTGCTGATCGTTGGGGGTCGCGAGCGGGATGAGGGCTGCTTCGATGGCCTTGACTGCTTCGACGTAGGCGACGGTGGTTCTGGCTTGATGCCGTAGGCGGCCCGCCATGCTGCTCCTATGCGCTCCGGTCCTACATAACCTGTGGATTGTGCAGGCGCCGGATGTTCGGTAAGGAATGCCGGGGTCGGATCTACTACATCTGCCGTCCTGCTCGCGCCTACCGTCCCGAAGGGCACCCGGCGAGCATCTGGGTCCGCGAGGAACCCCTCATGGCGGGCCTGACCGAGTTCTTCAACCGTGAGGTCTTCGGACACCACCGTCGTGAACGCCTGTCCGCACTGCTCTCCCGGCTCGATGACAGCCATATCCACGAACACCGCGAACGACTGATGACGGTCGAGCGACAGATCGCGGAGTTGAAGCGTCGCAAGGAACGCGTCCTCGACTCGTTGGAGGCCGCCGACGACCCCACACCCGTGTTCGTCAATTCCATCAACGAACGCACCACACGCATGGGCGCGGACCTGGAGGCCAAACAGGCCGCACTGCGCGAGCTACGGGATGCGACTCCGGTGGCGCCGTGTCCCGAGCTGCTGGACCACTGCCCGACGGGGAAAGTCGATCTCGACCTGCTACCAGAGCCGACCCTCCGGCGCTTGCTGGACGCCTTCGCCGTTCAGATGCGTCACGACAGGCAGGCCAACCAGGTCGACGTCCAGGTCACGATCACGCCTGAGACGGCGGACACGCAAGTACGGGCCGCGAAAATGGCGATCGTCGGGGATGGCGGCGGGGCGGATGGTGATCTTGCAGCCATGCGCGTGGTACCCCCTACCGGATTCGAACCGGCGCTACCGCCTTGAAAGGGCGGCGTCCTAGGCCGCTAGACGAAGGGGGCCCTGGTGTGTGGCGGTGAAGGTCGCCACTGGACGTCGTCAAGTGTAGAGGACGGGGCGGGGCGGCGTGCAAACGGTTACCTGGGGCGGGTGGTGGAGGTTGTGGGGGACGGGCTGCGGGACGGCCAGTCGGACGGGAACTCGGACGGGAACGGGGAGGTCGGGGACGGGGGCGGGGACGTCGCCGGGGGGCGGGGCTTGATAGTGCGGTCGGGGTCGGGTTCGAGGTGGCGTTCGATCTGGGCGGAGGTGAGGCCGAGGCCGCCGAGGCGGAGGTCGTCCCAGCCCTGGAGGCGGTGGGTGGAGCGGCTGAAGTAGAGGACGGAGAGTTCGATGGGGGTGGGCTTCTCGTGTTCGAGGCCGCGGAGGCCGGCGCCGCCGGTCGAGCCCTGGACGAAGAGGCGGGTGTCGGTCGGGAGGAGTTTGGTGGAGCGGGCGTGGGCGTGGCCGGAGAGGATGAGGGGGGCGACGCCGGTGAAGGCTTCGCCTTCGGCGGGGTCGTGGACGACGACGATGTCCGGGGTGGCGCCGGAGGCGCGGAGCTTCTCGGCTTCGAGGACGCCCATGGCGTGCATCTGGTCGGCGCCGACGAAGTCGTCGCGGGTGCTCTTGTCGGGGGTGAAGCGGGGGTCGCCGACGCCGTAGACGCGCAGTTCCTTGACCTCGCGGGTGTCGCCGTCCAGGACGATGGCGTTCTTCTCGCGCTCGACGGCCTTCTGGGAGTTCCTGGAGTCGTGGTTGCCGCGGACGTAGACGTAGGGGACCTTCAGGTCGGAGATGGCGTCGGCGAACTTGTTCTCGGCCTTGCTGCCGTGGTCCATGAGGTCGCCGCTGTCGATGATGAGGTCGACCTTGAACTGCGTGGTGACGGACTTTATTACGTTCCACGCGGCTGGGTTGAGGTGGATGTCGGAGACGTGCAGGACGCGGATCGTGGACGGGTCGGGCTCGTAGACCGGGAGGGTCGACGTGGTGGCGTACAACTTGGACGCGTTGCCGACGAGGCGGGCGAGCTGGGCGCGGTAGGCGGAGAAGCGTTCGACGAGGCTGCGGGTGTCGCCGACGATCTGGGGCGCGTTGGCGATCAGGCCCGTGTAGCGCGGTTCGGCCACCGACTGGGGGTTGAACGTCGCCCAGGTGAGGAGGGTGAGGGCGACGAGTCCGAAGGCGGCGGACGCGAGGCCGAGGAGGGCGCGGCGCAGGGAGCGGAAGAGGACGAGGCCCGCGAGGAAGCCGCCGAGGAGGGCCAGGACGATCGCGCGGATGAAGAGATGGGTGACTCCGTGGGTGATCTGGCCGCCGATCTGTTCGGTCAGGCGGTCGATCTCCGCCTCGTTCTCGATGAGCCTCTGCGCCTGTTCGGGACGGACGTCGGTGAGGCTGGCCTGGAGTGAGACGGGGCCCCAGTGGGTGTCGAGCTGGAGGGAACCGAGCGGCGGCAGTTCGAGGGTCGTCCCGCCGTGCAGGGACGGGCGGAGGGACAGTTCTACGTCGGCGGGGCCGACGGGGGTGACGTAGCGTCCGCCGAGGAGGAGGCCGGCGTAGCCGGCGGCGAGGCCGATGGCGAGGACGAGGAGGAGGCGGGCCCATCGGCTGGTGAGGGCCGGACGGGCGCGGCGGGTGACGGGGGCGCAGAAGGCTCGGACGCGTTCGGCGGCCGGGGCGGTGCGGCGGCGGACGGGGGCCCAGGCCGTTCGAAAGAGGTGGGTGGTCTGGTGGCGGGCGGCGCGGGCGAGGCGGGCGGTCCGGTGGGCTGTGGCGCGGGCGGGGCGGACGGTTGTGCGCCAGGTGCGGGCGGCGAATCCGCGGGCGGCGCGGGTGGCTTGGCGGCTCCGGGTCGGGGCTGGTTCGGTCGACGCGGCGCGGGCCTTGGGCACGTGTTCCCCTTCCATCGAGCAGAATTGTCGGCGTGATGGAGTTGTCGCGCGATGAGTTCGAGGACCTGGTGGCCGAGGCCCTCGATACCATCCCACCCGAGCTGACCGCCCACATGCGCAACGTCGTCATCGTCGTCGAGGACGACGCGCCGGAGCGCGGACTTCTCGGCCTGTACCAAGGGGTACCCCTCACTGAACGCGGTGACTGGTACGGCGCCGTCCTGCCCGATCACATTTCGATCTACCGTAATGAGATTCTCCTGATTTGCGACACCCCGGACGACGTGGTGGAAGAGGTCAGGATCACCGTGGTGCATGAGATCGCACACCATTTCGGGATCGACGACCGGAGGCTGCACGAGCTCGGATACTGAGCCTTTCCCCTGACATGCCGGGTTCGGCAGGTGAAATTAGCCGACCGGCGCAAGGAATTGCGCACTGTAGGTCACATGAGCGCCACGCAGCGTGAGTTAATGGGAGGGCCGCCCAACACCGGGCGGGCCGACCTGGAGCGAGCGTGGCGGGAAGGAAGACCGGACGGCATCGTCGTCCGCCGGAGGAGCAGGCGACCTACCGTGAGGTATTCGCGGTGCGCGAGTTCCGTGCTCTCTGGCTGGCGCAGGCGCTGTCGTTCGTCGGCGACCAGCTGGCGCAGGTCGCGCTGGCCGTGCTCGTGTACGACCACACGAAGTCGCCGCTGCTGACCGCGCTGGTGTACGCGCTGACGTACCTTCCGCCGATCGTGGGCGGGCCGGTGCTGTCGGGGCTGGCGGACCTGTTCCCGCGCCGCACCGTCATGATCGTCTCCGATGTGCTGCGGGCGGGCCTGGTCGCGGTCATGGCGCTGGTCGCGATGCCGGTCGGCGCGCTGTCGGCGCTGGTGTTCCTGACCGTGCTGCTGGGGACGCCGTTCACGGCGGCGCGCGCGGCGCTGCTGCCGGACGTCCTGGAGGGCGACCGGTACGTGGCCGGGTCGGCGATCAACAACATCACGCACCAGGGCACGCAGATGCTCGGCTTCCTGGCGGGCGGCGCGATCGTCGCCGTCGTCGGGACGCGTGAGGCGCTCGCGCTGGACGCGCTGACGTTCGGCGCCTCCGCCGTGATCCTGATCGGCGGACTGCGGGGCAGGGCGGCTCCGGGGCGGCGGGAGCGCGAGTCGTTCGGGCTGTGGCGCGGCACGCGGGACGGCATACGGCTGGTGTTCGGCGACCGGGTGCTGCGGTCGCTGGTGCTGTTCGCGTGGCTGTGCGCGTTCTACGTGATCCCCGAGGGGCTCGCCGCGCCGTACGCGGCGACGTTCGGCGGCGGCGCGGTCACGGTCGGGCTGCTGCTGTCGGCGATGCCGACGGGGATGGTCGTCGGCGCGTTCCTGTTCAGCCGGTTCGTCCGTCCGGCGAACCGGCTGCACGCGATGGGGTGGATGTCGATGCTGGCCTGCCTGCCGCTGATCGGCGCGGGCCTGCGTCCGCCGCTGTGGGGCGTGGTGGTGCTGTGGGCGGTGTCGGGCGTCGGCAGCGCCTACCAGCTCGCGGCCAACGCGGCGTTCGTGGCCGCGGTGCCGGCCTCGGGACGGGGGCGGGCGTTCGGCCTGGCCCAGTCCGGCATCCTCGCCGGACAGGGCGTCGGCATCCTCGTCGGCGGCGCCGTGGCCCAGGTGCTTGGGCCCGAGACGGTGGTGGCGCTCGCGGGCCTGCTCGGGCTGTCGGTCGCCGCGACGCTCACGCTCGGCTGGAACCAGGCCCGTGGCGGCGTCATCGCCGGGATGCGAGAGCGCGTCGAACCCGTCGCCGTCGCGTCCCGCGAGTCCGCCGCGGGCGGCGACGAGTTGTCCGGTGTCGGCGGTTCCGCTCCCGCGTCCTAGGCCGGCGGGCCGGCCCTACCCCTGTCAGACGTTGGCGCGGGGCTTGTTGAAGGCGTCCTTGGTCTTCTTGACGGCGTCCTGGAAGGCCGGGGAGTCGCTCGCCTTCTGGATCATGTCCTCGGCGATCGTCTTGTCGGCGCCCTCCTCGGGGATCAGCACCCAGCCGATCGCGTAGAGCGCGATCCCGGCGCCGCCGAAGATGGTGAAGACTCCGAGGCCGACCCGGATGATGTTGGCGTCTATACCGAGGAAGCGCGCGGCGCCGGAGCAGACCCCGGCGAGGATCCGGTCGTCGCGGGTGCGTCTGAGCTTCTTCTCGATGGTTGCGGTGTCCTTGTTCATGTCCATGCCTCGATCATGCCCAGTGGAGGGTAACCCTGACATCCGGATTCGCCCTGATTCGTCCCTGAAGGTGCCCCCGGCGGGTCAGGGTGGCGTCCCCGACGTACGCTCGTGGACGGGGACGGCTCGGGCTCGTCCGTTAAGGGACGCTTGAACCCGCTGCGTAGGGTTATTCATTGGACGACCTTGGCGGCCTGGGCAACACTCCAGGCCAGAGCCATGTAACGGATCTACCAGAGGGAGCGGCATGAGAATCGGGATCGTCGGGGCCACCGGCCAGGTCGGTGGCGTGATGCGCGAGATCCTGGCCGAACGCGGGTTCCCGGTCGACGAGCTGCGGCTGTTCGCCTCGGCGCGCTCGGCCGGACGCAGGCTGCCGTGGAACGGGTCCGAGATCACGGTCGAGGACGCGGCGTCCGCCGACTACTCGGGCCTCGACATCGTGCTGTTCTCCGCCGGGAAGACGACGTCGAAGGAGCTGGCGCCGAAGGTCGCCGCGGCCGGTGCCGTGGTGATCGACAACTCGTCCGGCTGGCGGATGGACCCGGACGTCCCGCTGGTGGTCGCCGAGGTCAACCCGCACGCCGCGACCCGCCGTCCCAAGGGGATCATCGCCAACCCGAACTGCACGACGATGGCCGCCATGCCTGTGCTGCGGCCTCTGCACGCCGAGGCCGGGCTGACCGCGCTCGTCGTGTCGACCTACCAGGCGGTGTCCGGCAGCGGGCTCGCGGGCGTCGCGGAGCTGCACGACCAGGCGACCAAGGTCGTGCAGAACGCGGACCGGCTGACCCATGACGGGTCGGCGGTGGAGTTCCCCGAGCCGTCCGTCTACGTGCGGCCGATCGCGTTCAACGTCCTGCCGATGGCCGGGTCGATCGTGGCCGACGGGCTCGCCGAGACCGACGAGGAGCAGAAGCTCCGCAACGAGAGCCGCAAGATCCTGGAGATCCCGGACCTGAAGGTGTCGGGGACCTGCGTCCGCGTGCCCGTCTTCACCGGGCACTCGCTTCAGGTGAACGCCCGGTTCGAGCGTCCGGTGAGCCCCGAGCGGGCGAGCGAGTTGCTGGCGGGCGCGCCCGGTGTCGTGCTGTCGGACGTCCCGACGCCGCTCCAGGCCGCGGGCCAGGACCCGACCTATGTCGGCCGCATCCGCCGCGACGAGACCGTGGACAACGGCCTCGCGCTGTTCTGCTCCGGCGACAACCTCCGTAAGGGCGCGGCTCTGAACACCGTCCAGATCGCCGAGCTGGTCGCCGCCGAGTAAGCGAGTTCAGTACCTCCGGGCAGACGAAAGCGCCGCCGAACAGACGACGGGGGTCAGCTGGCGCGGCGGCCGCGGATCTCCAGGGAGTCCAGGAGCGCGGCGGTGCTCTGGGCGATCTCCTCGACGGCACGGTCGAACGCCTCGGCGTTGTGGGACGCGGGCGCGCGGAACCCGGAGATCTTGCGGACGTACTGAAGCGCTGCCGCCCTGACGTCCTGGTCGGTGACGTCGTCGGAGTAGGGCGGGCGAAGAGTCTTGATACTGCGGCACATGTCCCCATTGTTACCTGGGGTGCGGACGTTCCACTCCCCAGGGGAAGGAGTGGAACCGGGCTGAGGGCCCCGGGCCCCCGTCCGGCGAACGGCCGGACGAGGGCGCCAGGGGCCCGGCGGGGGGCGGGGCCCCGTCATGGCGGGCGGCGGTGCGCGGGCCGGGCCGAGATCCGTCCCGCGCGAGCCGCCTTATGTCAGCCCTTGGGAGTGAAGTCGGGCTGTCCAAAATTGGACCGTGACGAGCGGTCGGGTGTCAACGGATCCATCTGCCACTGGATTTTCAACATCGCTGAACGATGCCATCGAAATTTCTGAAAAGCCTCGCTGAGCTGCACGGACGTGACCCCCCACTTGATGATCTCGATACTCCCCCGGCCGGCCTCGATGAGACGCGCGGTGCCACGCGTCCGCCGTCTCGACGGCGAGACCCGTCTTCTGCCCGGCGTAAGCGGGGACAGCCGCCGTCCAGCCCGTGGCGTATCCGAGGCCGCCCGGGACGTGTACGTGACTCCAGGGCTCTACTTGGCGGTACCGCCCAGCGTCCAGACGGCGTGCGCGATGGCGTCCGCGTTGCGGTCGAGCGCCGGGTCGTTGATGTTGGACGTGGTGTCGCAGCTCGCGTGGTAGCACCGGTCGTAGGCGACACCTGCCTGGCCGCCCCACTTCTGGGCCTGCGCGGACGTCTTGCGCTGCTCGGCGCCGGTGAACAGGCCGCCGGCGGCGATCCCGTACCGGATGAACGGGCCGTAGTCGGAGCGCCCGTCGAACGCGGTGTCCTCGACGGGGACGTTGATCGAGGCGAAGTGCTCGCGGAGCACCCGCTCGATCTCGTCGGATCCGGCCGGGCCGCCGCTCCCGCTGGTCCCGTCGCCGTCGTAGGCGAAGTAGCCGGGGTTCGGCGAGCCGACCATGTCGAAGTTCAGGTAGCCCTTGATCCTCGACCGTTCTCCTGCCGGGAGGTTCTGCACGTAGTGCTGCGACCCGATGAGGCCGAGCTCCTCGGCGCCCCACCAGGCGAACCGCAGGTGCCGGGACGGCTTGTGGCCCTCGCGGGCGACGGCGAGCGCGACCTCCAGGTTCGCGGCGGAGCCCGAGCCGTTGTCGTTGATGCCGGGGCCGGCCGAGACGCTGTCGAGATGCGCGCCGACCATCAGCGTGTTGTTGACGTCGCCGCCGGGCCAGTCGGCGATCAGGTTGTAGCCGGTGCCGCTGTAGCTGAACGTCTGGATCGTGGTCTGGTATCCGGCCGCGTCCAGCTTGGCCTTCACGTAGTCGAGCGAGGCGCGGAAGCCGGGACGGCCGTGCGCGCGGTTCCCGCCGTTGCCGGTGGCGATGGTCTGCAACTGCGACAGGTGCGCCTTGAGGTTCGCGAGCGGGATGTCGGGCGCGGCCGCGGCGCGGGCCTCCGGGGGAGCGGGCGGGGACGCCGCCGCGGCCGCGCCGGGAAGCAGGGCGGACAGCGTCAGGGCGGCGGCCGCGCCCACGGCCGCCATCGTGCGCGATCTCATGAGGTGATTCCTCCCAGAGAGAAGGGAGCGGCCCGCGACGGAGGAGCGGGCTCCGTCACGGGCCGCTGGTCAGGGGACGGTGGTCAGGGGACGGTGGTCAGGGGACGGTCAGGTGGTCAGGCGCAGGCGGGCTCGCCGGACTGCGCCGGGACGTTGACGCCGCTCCAGGCCGCCTTCACCGAGTTGCACTCGGCCGAGGAGCCGGGGAACAGCTCCACCGCCGCCTTGACGGTCTCCAGCCGCGCACGCGCGTGGCTCCAGGCCGTGACCTTGCGGTTCAGGCCCTCCATGAAGACCTTGCCGGCCTTCTGGACGCCGATGCCGGTGACGGACGAGTTGTTGCACGTCGTGGTGCTCGGCTGCCCGCCGGTGCCCACGGCCAGCAGGACGAACCAGTGGTTCTGCGGGCCCGCGCCCGCGTGCACCTCGGTGCGCGGGATCGAGGACGAGTAGCAGTTCGGGTGGTTCAGCGCCTGCGGGTTGTACATGTTGCGGATCGGGCCGCGGCCGACGAGGTCGACCTCCTCGCCGACCAGGTAGTCCGGCGGGTCGAGGTTCTCGGGCTCGTTGGCGTAGAACTCGGTCAGCGTGCCGAAGATGTCGCCGGCCGACTCGTTCATCCCGCCCTTCTCGTTGCCGTTGCCGCCGCTGGAGCCGCCCGGCGTGTTCTGGAAGATCCCGTGGCCGTTCTCGTGCCCGACGACGTCCGTCGAGACCGCCTGCTTGGTGCCGGACGAGTTGCGGCCGTAGTTGGTGTAGCTGCCGTTCCAGAAGGCGTTGGCCTGGTTCAGCCCGACGCGCATCGGGAAGCCGCCGCCGTTCCCGTTCATGCCGTTGCGGCCGAGCCACTCCTTCAGCATGTCCCATTCCTTCTGGGCCGCGTACATGGCGTCGACGCAGGCGGTCTCCAGGTCGGTGCCGCTGCCGTTGCCCCAGGCGGCGTCACCGGTGAAGGTCTGGCCGTTCTGGCCGCCGCACCGGACGCCGGAGCGCGCCGGGTCCGTCATCGACGTGGCCGCGGTGCTGATGTCGACGGTGCCGTGGTAGTAGCTGCGGTCGTCGGCCGCGTCGCGGACCTCGTCCCAGCTGTTGACGACCTTGCCGGTCTTGGCGTCGACGTACACGTGCAGCTTCGTCGGGGCGTTCTTGTGGACGCCGGTGACGACGGTCTCGTACACCAGCCGGCCCGAGCCCTCGGCCAGCACCGTGAGGACCGGCGTGGAGGCGCTCTCGACCTTGGACACCTGGGCGCGGGAGGTCTTCGCGGCCTTCGCCGCCGAGATCTTCGCGGTCGTGGAGACGTTGAGCGTGGCGCTCTGGCTGACGGAGGTACTGGTCACCTGGCCGCCGGCGGTGGTGGTGACGACGAAGTCGCCGCCTTCGACGGGCAGGCCCGCGTACGTCCGCTCGTAGGTGACGTGCTGGAGGCCGTGCAGGCCGGAGAAGGCGCCGGTGCGGATGATCGTCTCCGCCGGGGCCTTCTTGAACGCCGCGGGCCGCGCCGCCACCAGCTGGTCGGCGGAGGACGCGGCGAGCGCGCGGGCGTCGGGCTTGGCGGGGGCGGTGCGGGTGGTCGCTCCTGTGGCGGGGGCGGACAACGCCACGGCGAGGCCGACGGACAGCGCCGCCGCCCCGATCGCGGTCTGGTGTCTCACGGGGGTGCTCCTTCCACGTGCCGGGCATGGCGCGGCACGCGGAGCTCCGTGGTGGGAGCGCGCTCCGCGACGACCGCAACCCGTCCGGCTGGGGTTGGGATGGGGGGTTCATCCGGATGAGCTATCCGGATGAGCTGTCCCGAAGTGCACTCCTAGTCGCAAGAAAGGTCAACAAATCCATTTGGTACTGGATTTTCAATATTCGGAGCGTTGTTAACTGAAAGCTCGATATCCGCGTCCTGACCAGCGCGGACCGTCCCGGGTCACGCTGCGTCAGGGTCTCTCGATGATCAAGGGCGGACGGCCGTCAGGGGGTGATGGCGTGGCAGAGCCAGGTGAGGGCGAGCGGGTAGCGGTAGTCGATCCCGCCGTGCCGCGCGTCGAACAGCTCGAAGTGGATCACGTCCTCCCGTACGCCCGCGTCGAGGAGGGCCTGGCGGAACGCCTGCCCGCCGACGTCGAGGTACCACTCGTCGCTCGTGCCGCCGTCTATCCAGATCGCCCGCTGCGAGCGCATCGCCTCGGCGTGCCCCGGCACCATCCGGACCGGGTCCCATGCCAGCCAGCGGTCCCAGACGTCCTGCCGGAGCACGCCGGTGACCGGGTCGAACGGAAGCTCGGGCGTGCCGTCGTCGCGCGCCGAGTAGCACTGCGTCATGGCGAGGATGTCGAGCAGTTCCTGGTCCTCGGGCTTGGTGAACGAGGCACGCCCCTTGAAGTCGTCCCACCAGCGCCAGATGTCGCCGTCGTACTTGCGCAGATGCCGGACGCACTTGGGGAAGTCGGGCAGGTAGACGTACTCGAACAGCGCGTCGCCCGCGTGGGTCGCGAGCGCGCCGAACAGGTCGGGGCGCAGCATCGGCGTGATCATCGCGCCGTAGCCGCCGCTGGACTTGCCGCTGATCGCGCGGTGCTCCGGGGCGTCGAGCGTCCGGTAGTGCGCGTCGACCCACGGGACGATCTCGTCGCACATGTAGGAGTGGTAGCGGCCCGTGCCGGGCGAGTCGACGTACTGGCTGCCGCCATGTGACGTCCAGGCGTCGGCGAACACCAGGATCGCGGGCGGCGCCTCACCGGACGCGAACACCGCGTCCGCCGTCTCCGGGAACGGCTGCCGGTACGGCATCCGGTTGCGCCACATCTCGATGTGCCCGGTGAACCCCTGGATCACGTACACGCTGGGGTAACGGCGCTCCGGGTCGTCGTCGTAGCCCGGCGGGACGTACACCATGACGGGCCGCTCGTGCGGGTCGCCCAGCGGGTTGCCGCGCAGCAGCTCGCTGGTGATGACGTGCTCGTCCAGGCGTCCTGCCAGCTCAACGGACCACGGCAGCATGTGCGCTCCACCCCTCATCGCGGCGACTGATCGTTTTTGACGCTATCCCGGCCTGCCGGTGGCCGCGAGATGTCCGGGGTGGATGTCACACTGCACCTGGTCTGCCCAGTCCATCCGGTGAGGGGAAAGGAGAACGATATGACCGATCACGCCGCCGTACTCCGCGACCTGCATCGCCCCGGCGATCCGCTGCTGCTCCCGAACGTGTGGGACGCGGCGAGCGCCACGACCGTCCAGGAGGCGGGGTTTCCCGCGCTCGCGACGGCGAGCGCCGCCGTCTCCGCGATGCTCGGCTATCCCGATCACGAGGGCGCGCCCGTCGAGGAGATGTTCGCCGCCGCCGGACGCGTGATCCGTGCCGCGACCGTCCCCGTCACCGTGGACGCCGAGGCCGGGTACGGGCTGGAGCCCGGGGAGCTCGTCGAGCGCCTGCTCGCCATCGGCGCCGCGGGCTGCAACCTGGAGGACACCTACGCCGGGGAACTGGCCGCGCCGGAGACGCAGGCCGAGTACATCGCCGCCGTCCGGGCCGCCGCCGGTGACGCGCTGGTGATCAACGCGCGGGTCGACACGTTCGTCGCCAAGGCACCGGACCCGGTCGACGCCGCGCTCGTCCGGGGCCGGCTGTACTTCGAGGCGGGCGCCGACTGCGTGTATCCGATCACGGCGCCGCTGGACGCCGTCGCGACCCTGGTCAAGGGCCTGCCGGGGCCGATCAACGCGAACAACCTGCCCGGCTCGTCCCTCGCCGAGCTGGCCGCCGCCGGGGTCGCGCGCGTCTCGTACGGCCCGATGCCCTACCTCCGGGCCCTGGACGCGCTGAAGGAGTTCGCGGTCCGCGTCAAGGCGGGCGAGAACCCCCACACCTGATCCCGTCACGCGGTTGCGGGCACGGGCGTGGGCGTGGGCACGGGCGTGGGCGCGGGTCGCGGCGCTCCGGTTCAGCGGACGGGGGGCGGGGCGTCGTCGTCGGGGGACGGCTGCGTCACCAGCTCGAAGTCGCCCTCGTGCCGCCGGCTGCCGGAGACGACCGCGTCCTCAAGGACCTCCGCGCCCTTGCTCTGCCGGCGCATCATCGGGTCGTCGCGGACGTCCTTGGCCAGCGAGACGCACAGCAGGATCAGCACGATCGCGAACGGCAGCGCGCCGATGAACGTGATGTTCTGGATGCCGTTCAGCGCCTTGTCCCCGCCGATCACCAGCATGACCGCGGCGACACCGCCGGTCATGGCGCCCCAGAAGATGACGACCCAGCGGGCGGGCGAGGTCGAGCCGCGCTGCGACAGCGTGCCCATGACGATCGACGCCGCGTCCGCGCCCGACACGAAGAAGATCGCCACCAGGACCATCACCACGATCGCGGTGAGCAGGTCCCACGGCAGGTTGCCGAGCACGTTGAAGGTGATCTGCTCCTCGGAGCCGTCCCCGTACGGGTTCCGGCCGTCGCGCTGCTGGTGGATCGCCGTCCCGCCGAAGATCGCGAACCAGACCAGGCTGACCGCGCTCGGCACGAGGATCACACCGGCGACGAACTGGCGGATGGTGCGGCCACGGCTGATCCGGGCGAGGAACATGCCGACGAACGGGGCCCAGGAGATCCACCACGCCCAGTAGAAGATCGTCCAGTCGGCGAGGTAGTCGCGCATCGGCTCGCCGCCCGTGGCGCCCGACCGCGACGCCATCTCGCCGAAGTCGCGGATGTAGACGCCGATCGAGGTGGGCAGCAGTTCCAGGACGAACACCGTCGGGCCGACGACGAAGACGAAGAACGCCAGGACGGCCGCCAGCACCATGTTGATGTTGGACAGCCACTGGATGCCGCGGGCGATGCCGGACACCGCCGACAGGATGAAGCAGACCGTCAGCACCACGATGATCAGCACGAGGACGGTGGTGCCGAGCGTGTCGATCCAGCCGGCCTCCTGCATCCCCGTGCGGATCTGCAGCGCGCCGATGCCGAGCGACGCCGCCGACCCGAACAGCGTGGCGAACAGCGCCAGGATGTCGATGAGCTTGCTCACCGGGCCCAGGCCGGCCTGGCTCCCTCCGCCCCGCCGAAGCTCCGCTCCGGAATCCGGCCCGGGACCCAGGCCGGGATCCGGGCCGCCCCGGCGCCGCCCGATCAGCGGGATGAACGCCGAGCTGATCAGCTGGTTCCGGCCGCGGCGGTAGTGCCCGTACCCGATCGCCAGCCCCAGCACGGCGTAGATCGACCACGGGTGCAGCGTCCAGTGGAACATCGTCGTCGCCATCGCCGTCTCGATCGCCGGCTCGCTCTGCGACGGGTCGGTGCCCGGCGGCGGCTCCACGTAGTGCGTGAGGGGCTCGGCGACGCCGAAGAACATCAGCCCGATGCCCATGCCCGCGCTGAACATCATCGCGATCCAGGAGATCGTCCGGAACTCGGGCTCCTCGTCCTCGCGGCCGAGCGGGATCTTGCCGTACCTGCTCAGCGCCAGCCACAGCGAGAAGATCACGAACCCGGTGGCGGCGAGGACGAACAGCCAGCCCACGTTCGCGAGGAGCCAGTCCAGCACCGACTGCGCCGTTGAGCTGAGGTTGTCCGTCCACACCGCGCCCCAGATCACGAACGCCGTGGACAGGCCCGCGGTCAGCCCGTAGACGATCCAGTCGGTGCGCGCACGCCCCTCCTTCTGGAGGGACGCGGGCAGCCCGCCGGGTTCGTCGTCCCGTCCGCCGGAGCCGCTACTGAGGATCCCCATGATCTTCAGTCATGCCCGAATAATCGGCGGACAGGTTAACGAACAAGTAATTCGTCCACCTGCAGATATTCGTTGACACGAATATTCTTGATGGTGAATACTTCCTGGCCATGGACGCGACACTCCTCGCCGCGCTGGCCGACCCGGCCCGCTGGCGGCTCGTATCCCTGCTGGCCGAGCGGCCCCGGCCGGTCGGCGTCCTGGCCCATCTCGCCGGGGCGCGCCAGCCCCAGACGACCAAGCACCTCCAGACCCTCGAACGCGCCGGCGTCGTCACCTCCCAGCGCAACGGCCAGCGCCGCCTCTACACGCTCCGGCCCGGCCCGCTGCGCGAACTGGCGGACATGCTCAACCGGCTCGCCGACACCGCGGATCGGCCCGGCGGCCCCCGCGAGACCTACGACCAACACGCGGCCCGTCTCGACGTGGAACGGCGCGCCGCCGAGGCGACGGGGTGGGCCGACGGCCGCTCGTTCGAGTTCCGCCGGTCGCTGACGCGACCTCCCGAAGCGGTCTGGCGGTACCTGACGGAGCCCTCCCTGCTGGCCCGCTGGTGGACGCCCCACGACCTGCGCGTCTCCGAACTCGTCTTCCAGGCGCGGCCGGGCGGGCGGATCGTCCTGGAATACCGCGATATCGAGGACGTCGACGGCTCGGACCTGGTCGTCGGACGCGCCGAAGGAGTCGTCGAGGAGGTGCGCGCCCACGAGCGCCTCACCTACCGGATGTCCCCGCTGCTCCCCGACGGCCGTCGGGCCTTCACCGCCCACGTCGCCTTCACCCTGCGGCCCACCGGCACCGGCACTGGCACGCGGTTCGACGCGCACTGGCGGATCGACGGCAGCACCGTCGAGTCCGCCGACTTCATCGCGGGCATCGAGATCGGCTTCGGCCAGAGCCTCGACAAGCTCGCCGAGACCATCACCGCCGAATCACCCGGCACCGGCCAAACCAGGCACGACACAGACACCCAGCACGACACGGACACAGGGAGCTAATCGTGGGACGACTGATCATCAACGTCGCGATGACCGTCAACGGCGCCTTCGAGGCACCGGCGGCCGAGCCGCAAGGCGGCTGGCTGGTCACCGACCCCCACAGCATGCGGGCCGGACGAGAGATGTGGCAGGCGGCCGACGCCATGGTGCTCGGACGCAAGACCTACGAGGGACTGGCCGCCGCCTGGCCCCAGCTCGCCGACGTCCCCGGCTTCGAGGCGTACGCGGCCCGGATGAACGGCATGCCCAAGTACGTCGCGTCCCGGACGCTGACCGGACCGCTGGAATGGAACGCCACCCTGCTCGACGGCGACGTCGCCACCACCATCGCCCGGCTCAAGGACGAACACGACGGCAACCTGATCGCCCCCAGCGCCGGCGAGTTCGCCCGCGAGCTCATCGCCCACGATCTCGTCGACGAGTACTGGTTCAACGTCAGCCCCTACCTGTGGGCGACCGGGCCACGGATCTTCGACGACATCGGCCCCGTCAAGCTGGAACTCGTCAACACCACGACCTTCCCCTCGGGTGTGGTCCGCCTGTGCTACCAGCCCACCCCGGCGGCCGGTGGGTGAGGAGCCCGGTATGTGACGGCTGGGACCGGTGTGGGAGTATCCCCATCACATGGGTCCGTGGTCGGTGGTGCGGTGGGTGCGCGCGGCGAGCTTCGCCGCCACGTGCGCCGGGCTCGCCACGCTCGGGCACCTGGCCGGTGGCGGCGCCTTCGATCGATCGGCGGCGTTGACCGGTTTCCTTCTCGTTCTCGGCCCGGCCGTCGCGCTGACCGGACGGGAGCGCTCCCTCGCGTCGATCGTGCCCGCCACGGCGGTCGCGCAGATCGTCCTTCATGTTCTGCTCGTGCGAGCCGCCGCCGGGCATCCGGCGATGGCGGCCCGTCCGGACGTCGCGGCCGGCGGGCCCGCTGACGTGACGCACCACGGCGGCGTCCCCGGCATGGGGATGCTGCTCATGCACGCGGTCAGCGTGCTGGTCACGTCGGCTTGGCTGGAGTGGGGCGAGACGCGGCTTTGTGCGCTGGTGCGTGTCCTGGCGGGCTGGGTTCTGCGCCCGCTGGTGTTCCTGCTGTTGTGCGCGGCCGGACGGTTCCCCCGCCGACCGCGCCCGGCCCCGCGTGGACCCGCGGACAAGCGTCCTTCGGGCCAGGTCGTCCTGCGATACGCCGTGGCACGGCGCGGCCCTCCTCGGATGGGAGACGCCCTAGGCGCGACGGTCTGATCGTTTGAGTCCCTGACCGGACGCTCCTAGCGCGAAGCATGCCGCCGGGCCCGGCACATGACGCGGCCCGGATTTCCTCCACATCGAGCGCGTAACCCCTACTGCCTCGCAGCCGCCACCTACAGCGTCCGAAGTCGTTGTGGGCAAGCCCTCGACTCGGTCACGCCGGGTACGCACGCGCGGCCGACCTTCGCGACCGGGCGTGTCACCGGCGTCAGCCTCCCCAAGCAAAAGCCAGGGACGAGCCTGGGCGAGGGGCCTGGGCAAGGGTGCGCTCGCGGTGTGGGGACCACTCTCATCCCCGCGGTCGTCGGCCGACGGCGGCTGCGGCCTATGACGAAAGCGAACAGAAACGAATGAATCGCCCCCTCTCCCTGCGTACCTTCGCGGTGGCGATGTCCGCGGCGCTGGTTACGGCGCTGGGCGCGGCCGCCTGCGGTGATGACTCCCCCGGTGCCGTGTCCGCGCCGGCGTCCGCGACCGGCCCCGCCGCGAGGACGTCCTATCCCCTGTCGTTCGACAACTGCGGAACCAAGGTCACCTTCGCCCGCCCGCCGCAGCGGGTGCTGATCCTCAACGGCACCTCGGTCGGCGAGGTGGAGAGCTTCCTCATGCTGGGCCTGGAGAAGCACGTCCTGGCCAACGCCCAGACCTACGGCGTCTCGGACGACCCGTCCATGATCGGCCGGATCAGGGCGCTGCCGACCGGCGGGCTGACGATGAACAAGAACTTCGACGTGCCCGCCGAGCAGGTGCTCAAGCTCAAACCCGACCTGGTGGTGTCCACATGGTCGGGCGGGTTCGACGCCAAGCGCGGCCACGCCACCCGCGAGCAGCTCGCCGCCGCCGGGATCACCACCCTGGTCAACCCCGTCAACTGCGCCAACGGCAAACCCGATGCCACGGAGGCCGAGAAGCGGGCGTACAAGAACCAGTCGATCAACTCGTCGTTCGAGTTCATGGCGCTGCTCGGCCGGATCTTCGACGTCCAGCGGCGCGCCCTGGACGTGGTCTCCGGGCTGCGCGGCCGTGTCGAGGCCGTCCGCGCGCGCACGGCAGGCAAGCCCGCCAGGAAGGTCGTGATCGCCTACCCGGGCATGGCCATGATGAACGCCAACGGCCTGCCAGCGGTGATGACCGGCGGCGTCTACGACGACGTCATCAGGGCCGCCGGAGGGATCAACGTCTTCTCCGGTCGCGGCGAGGACGCCACCCGCACCCTCAACAAGGAACAGCTCGCCACCGCGCAGGTGGACGTCCTGGTCGTCGGGCTCTTCACCCCTGGCGAGAACGGCGGCACAGAGGCCGCCCGGCTGTTCGCCGCCTACCCGCAGTGGAAGGCGTCCAAGACCAGGACGTACACGGTGGTGTCCGACAGCGTCTACCTCGGCCCCCTCAACGCCCTCGGCGTCGAGAAGATCTCCAAGGTGCTGCACCCCGATGCCTGACACGATGACTCCCCAAGCGCCGCCCGGCCGCCGCGACGTCCGCCGTCACGTCCGGGCCCACGGGCCGCACCTGGTCTCCGGCGCCGGGACGGGACTGTTGCTGGCCGTCCTCGGCGCCGCGCTTCTCGCGTCCATGGTGCTCGGCATCTCGGTGGGCTCGGTGAACCTCCCGTTCGGCAAGGTGTGGGGCGTGCTCTGGGCCCACCTGTCCGGACGTGGCGACACCGCCGACCCGCTGCTCGGACAGGTCGTCTGGGACATCCGCACTCCCCGCGTGCTGCTGGCGGCGCTCGCGGGCGCGGGCCTTTCGGTCGCGGGCGTCGCGCTCCAAGCCCTGGTACGCAACCCGCTCGCCGATCCCTACGTCCTGGGCGTCTCGTCCGCGGCCTCACTGGGCGCCGTGCTCGTGCCCGCGCTCGGCGGTGCGTTCGGCGGGGCACTCGGCTCGCTGGGCGTCACCGGCGCCGCGTTCACCGCGGCCATGCTGTCGGCGCTGCTGGTCTACCTGCTCGCCCAGCGCGCCGGACGGCTGCTCGACTCGTGGCTGGTGCTGACCGGCGTCGCGATCGGTTACCTGTGCACCGCGGCCACCACGTTCGTCCAGCTCCAGCTCAACCCGACCGAACTCCAGGGGATGATGTTCTGGCTGATGGGGAGCGTCGCCGGAGCGACCTGGGCCGACCTCGGCCTCCCCACCGCGCTGATCGCGGCCTGCCTGGGCTATCTGCTGGTCCGGGCCCGTCCGCTCAACGCGCTGCTGGCCGGGGAGGACGCCGCGACCGGGATCGGCGTCCCGGTCACAACCCTGCGGATCACCCTGCTGCTGATCGGCTCACTGCTCACCGCGACGGTGGTGAGCGTCGTCGGCGGCATCGGGTTCATCGGGCTGATGGTCCCGCACATGACGCGGTTCGTGGTCGGCTCCGACCACCGGCGCGTCCTGCCCGTGGCGCTGCTGGGCGGGGCGGTGTTCATGGTGCTGGTCGACCTGGCCGCCCGGATCGCCGACCGTCCGAACGAGCTGCCGGTCGGGATCTTCACGACCGGGCTCGGCGTCCCCTTCTTCCTGTGGCTGTTGCGCCGCCGCGCCTCCGGAGGTACCGATGCGCCTTGACCTCAACGGCGTGAGCGCCCGGATCGACTCGCGTCCCATCGTCACCGACGTCCACCTCAGCGCCGGACCGGGCGAGTTCGTGGCGCTGGTCGGCCCCAACGGCAGCGGCAAGTCCACGCTGCTGCGGACCGTGTACCGGTCGTTGCGGCCGTCCGGCGGCGTCGTCCACCTCGGCGGCGAGGACCTGTGGCGGATGCCGCCGCGGCGCGCGGCGCGGCATCGCGCCGTCCTGCCGCAGCACAACGAGGTCGGCGGCGAGTTCTCCGTCGCCGAAACCGTCGCCGTTGGCCGGACCGCCCACAAACGCCCCCTCGACCGGGAGACCCAGGCCGACCGCGACGTAATCACCGACGCACTGGAACGCGTCGGCATGTCCTGGGCGGCCGATCGCCTGCTTTCCACCCTGTCAGGGGGCGAGCGGCAACGCGTACTGCTGGCCCGCGCCCTCGCCCAGCAGGCCCCGCTGCTCGTCCTGGACGAGCCCACCAACCACCTGGACGCCGGCGCGCAGTTCACCCTCCTCGACCTGATCCGCTCACTCAGGCTCACCCTCCTGGCCGCCCTGCACGACCTGGACCACGCCGCCGCCTACGCCGACCAGATCGTCGTCCTACGCGACGGCCGCGTCGCCGGACACGGACCACCCACACGGGTACTGACACCCGCGTTCATCCAGGACGTCTTCGGCGTCCGCGCCCACATCGGCCCACACCCCATCACCGGCCGCCCCCACATCGCCCTGGCCTCCCCCGCGCCAGCGCCAGCAAAGGAAAAAGCGACCACTCCATAACCGCACGCGCATACGCCCCGGCCTGCGTCTCGTTGGCGGCGCAGGCCGGGGCACGCGTTGTGCGACCAAAATAAGCAGACCATGAATGCCATTGACAGACAAGCCGAATTCTCCTGAACGCGCGCGAGCGCATTTCACAAAACGCATCGCGGAACCCCGCAGGATCAAAAGCCATTTAATTGACGCTAAGGCGGTTTATGGCTAGCGTGGGTTGATGTCTGGTGGTGATCAGGCGACCAGGGCGTCGGTCAGATTCCGGCGTCCGAACACCCACCCCGAAGGGATTTCCATGCGAAGAACCACCGCGTACCCGCTCACCGGCCGCGCGGACATCGCGGCGACGCTGGTCGTCGCCGGTCCCGCGTCGGCGCACGGTTACGCCTCCTCCCCGCCAAGCCGTCAGGCACCGTACGCGGACGGCACCCAGGCCGACCGCGGCGACATCCGGCTCAAGAGCTCCACATGACCGCCAAGCTCCCGCACCCCCGCCACGAGTCGCACATGACCGCCAAGCTCGCGCACCGCGATGACCACCGAACCCCCGCACCCCGCCACCACCCCACGCCGGCCGCGAAGCGCTCCCGGCACCGTGTGCTCGCAGGGATATTCTTCGCCTTCGTCATGCTGCTCACGGCGTGCGGCGGCGAATCGAAGGCGAGCGATCCGGCTGGTGCCAAGCCGAAAAAGGACGCATCGGCCGATCACAACGCCGACGACGTCATGTATCTCCAGATGATGATCGCGCATCGTCGCCAGACGCTCGACATGGTCCGGCTCGCCCCCGACCGCTCCCGTCGCGGGGACGTCCAGAAGCTGGCCGCGACCGTCGAGAAGGACAGCACCGGTGAGCTGCAGCAGATGACCTCAAGGCTCACCTCATGGTCGAAGCCGACCACGCTGCAGGGCCCGGCGAACTCCCACGCCGCCCATGGCGGCCTGCCGGCCGTCGGCGCGGCCGAGATGCGGGCACTGAAACAGGCCGAAGGCTCAGGTTTCGACACCACATTCCTCAACCTGCTCCTCAGCCTCCAGCACAACGCGGTGGAGATGTCACAGGTGGAACTAAAGAAGGGAGTCCACCCCACTACCAAAACCTACGCCAAAAGCGTCATGGAACGCACCAGCGGCATGATCAGCCAGCTACTCGGCCTGCTTAACAGCTGACACCCAAAACGCAGTTTCCCAGCCAACCGGCCGGGACCACATAGCTCCCGACACAACCTTCCAACACCCGGGCCGCTTTCCGGTGTTCCAGGGACGGGTGGACGCCCACTCGGGGCGTCCACCCGGATCGTTGCCGGCGGGGTGATTTCCCCCTGTCCGAAAATGACCCGCCGGGGAGGAGCCGAGCGCGGAGTCGATATGGAGGCCCGGTGCACGTCAACGCGGGGTGATGGCCTATTGAGGCCACCCTGCGGCATGGTGGGGTGTTTATCCTTAAGTGAGCATTTATGTCTGATTGGATCAGTGTTGTGGACGAGCACCATGGACGAGACCTGCCGTCGATTCCCGGCGTCGATCCCGCCGTACCCAATTCGGCGCGGGTGTGGGATTACTGGCTGGGTGGGGACGAGTTCTACCCAGCGGACAAGGCGATGGCCGACGAGGTCGAACGCGTCCTGCCCGATATAGTCGACCAGGCCCGTGCCGACAGGTTGTTCCTGAGACGCGTGGTGGAATTCTTCGCGGGCGAGGCGGGAATCAACCAGTTCTTGGACATCGGGACGGGATTGCCGACGTCCAACAACACTCACGAGGTCGCACAGCGGCTGCGGCCCGATGCCCGCGTTGTCTACGTCGACAATGACCCCTTGGTCTTGGCGCACGCGCGTGCCCTGCTGACGAGCACGCCGGAGGGCATGACCGACTACCTGGACGTCGACATGCACGAACCGGACCGCATCCTCGATCTCGCGGCGCGGACACTCGACCTGACCCGGCCGGTGGCGATCACCATGCTCGGAGTGGTCTGGCACATCGTCGACGACGACGAGGCCGTCCGGATCCTGGGGCGTCTGGTGGACCGGGTTCCGCCGGGAAGCCATCTGGCGATCAGCCATCAGACCGACGAGATCACTGGGCAGCAGGCCCGGGACGCCGTGGACATGTGGAATCGGGATGCCGCGCCCAAAGGCGTGTGCCGATCCAAACGACAGCTGGAAGAACTGTTCGCCGCCGTTGGTTTGGAACTGCTGACGCCGGGAGTGGTGTCGTGCAACCGGTGGCGGCCCGAGGCTCCCGACGTTCTGCCCGGCGAGGTCGACCAGTTCGGTGGCGTAGGCGTCAAACAATGAGTGACACAACGGCGACAAATGTGACCGGACCATAGAGGCATTGAGCACACTGGGACAGTGGCCGTGGGAGGTGACGAGTGCCGTGGTCCATGGGCCGGAGCTGAGGCAGACGGGGGTGTGCGCGTCAGAATGCCCATCAGCTGCGTGAACTGTTCGAAGAACCGGAGCGGCCCCGGCGGTGGCGGCCGTGACGGGGAGTCCGGCTGCGGGTGCACCACCGGCCTCGTGTGGGTGCCGCAGTGCGAACCGGACGCGGTGACCAGGCCGCGGCTGCTGCTGGCGGCCAGGCTCCGCGAGTTGCGTGATCGCCGCCAGGTTCCGGCGGCGGCCGCCGCGGCGACGATCGGGTCCCCGGTGCTGCTGCAGGCGATGGAGCGGGGCGTGACGGCGTCCTCCCCCGATCATGTGATGCTCCTCGCGACGCTCTACGGCGTCACCGATCACGCCGACCGGTCGGTGCTCCTGCAACTGGCGCTGCACTCACAGCAGGAGGGGTGGTGGGAGCCGTATCGCAACCTGATCCGCCCCGGCTTCCTGCCCTATCTCGGCGCCGAGCAGGCCGCGCAGATGATCCGCTGCTATGCCGTCGACGCCGTCCCCGATCTGCTGCAACACCCCGAGTACGCACGGGTCATGATCGCCCACGCGCATCCGAGAGCGGGCGAGGAGGAGCGAAGGCGGCGGCTGGAGTTGCGGCTGCGGCGCCAGCGGATTCTGCACGCGGCCAACCCGCCCCGCGTGTGGATGATCATCGATGAGGCCGTCCTGCGCCGCCAGGTCGCCTCCACGACGGTGATGTACCGCCAGTTCGACCACCTGCTGGACCTCTGCGAGCTCCCCCATGTCACCATCCAGATCATGCCGCTGACGGGCGCGACGATGCTGCCGGGCCCGATCACGCTGGTGCGGGTACTCCAGGACCGGGACGTGACCCGGATGGCCTTTCTGCGGCACCTCGGCACCGCCATGTACTTCGAGGACGCCGACCGGGCGCGGCATTGGATGAACAAGCTGGCCGTTCAGGCGGCCCGCCCCGATGAGACCCCCGGCCTGTTGCGTCAGGCGATCCAGAACCTGACGGGCGAAGTGTCGGCTCCGTCAACGGCGTCCCGGTCCCGCCGGATTCCACCCGAGTGTGACGGCTGACGCGGAACCCGGCGCCTCCGTCTGGAAAGCTGCCGCCGTTCCGTGGTCGGGAGACGACCACCGGCCATCGGGACGGCCATCGTCCCGCACCTATCTAGGCGGCTTCATCTTCCGTTTTGCCTCGCAGGAGAGCACAGGCCCATGGCACCGACGCCACGGCGGACGCCCGCGTACCGGTCGTTCATCAGTCTGTTCTTCAGCTTCCACGTCCATTGTGGAGAACATCACCAGGACACCATCGCGGAGACCGCGAGCCAAATCCCCGACCTCTATCCAGAATACCGGGGTGAAGGGGACGGCTCAGGACTGTCGCCGATCAACATTTACAAAATGTTCCGGGGACATCACGGAAGGCTGCCGACCAGCCATCAGCTCAGTGTCCTCGTCCTCGCCCTCCAGCACCTGGCCCACCGCGAGCACGTACAAAATCACGATCCGGGATGCGACACGCTGCCGGGATGGCAGGCGCTGCTGAGCCAGGCGAAAATGCTTGACCGGCACCAGAAGGCCGAATCGCGATCCGGCTTCGACGCCATTCTTGACGTCGACCGACCGCTGCGCTTCCCCGCACCGGACCCCGCCACGACATCGCCCGCCGATGCCTCGCCGCCGGGGGCGCGGATCGCCGTGCCCACCATCGAAGTGACGCCGATCGAGGCCCACGAACTGGTCGCCCTCGGCCGATACCCCCGAATGCTGGCATTGCGCGCGTCGAATGCGGACTACCGCGCCTACTACGAGATCGCCGCCATCCTGGGCACCGCCGCCGCCCCGTACAACCAGCGCGCGGCGATGTTCGCGGTGACCGCCGCGGCCGCCGCCCCGGCCCCCTCGCCCGCCTCCAGCCTGCTCAACTCCGACATGACCCTCAACGCCGAGCGCGCGGCCGTGCACGCCCGCGTCCTCGCGTACGCGACCGGCGACAGCGACGCCGCTCGCGTCTTCACCTACTGCGCCGACCGCGCCGAGAACCTCGCCCTCCGAACCCGGCCACCGCGGCTCCGCGACTGAACCAGGCCCACCGTCCCAGGACCAGGCGGGCGGGCCCGCCGAGCCTCGGCGCGGCTCCGTTTCTTATCATTTCTTGGCCACTCCATCCATTTCGCAGGATTTCATTACCAGATTGCCCCGAAAGTCTGTATTAGAGGGCGTTATGTGCCAGGGTGTGCTTGCCCGCTCGACTCCGAACGGAGGTCATCGATGGCCAATTCCCGCAGCTGGATACATCCGCTGAGACCCCGTCACGGGACCACCCTCGCCCTGGACATCTCCGGCTACAGCGGCCGGGACGAAGCGGCCCAGACCCACACACGGTCCGCGATGTTCTCAATGTTCGAGCAGATCGCGGCCGACCTCGAAATCCGCTGGCGATCCGGAACGCATTGCGACCGAGGCGACGGACTCATGATCGTCGTCAAAAGACCCCGGATCGAGGTACTGGTCACGGACTTGCCCCGGCAGCTGGGCGACGCCGTGCGCAGGCACAACCTGGCCGCCGCGCCTGACATGCGGATGCGGCTTCGCATGGCGCTGGACGCCGGTTTCGTCCACAAGGAAGGAAAGAGCTATACCGGCGACGTCCTCAACAGGACCGCCCGGCTCCTGGACGCGCCGGAATTCAAGACGAAGATGAGGGACCAGGGAGCGGAGTTCGCCGTCATCGCGTCCGCCGAACTGTGCGAGGCGATCCAGGGATTCCACCTGCTCGACGACAGAAGGATCGAGAAGGTCCAAGTCGACGTGAAAGAGACCCACACCACGGCATGGATGTGGACTCCCTGAAACATCACGTCTCCGGAAAGGTGCCGGCCTCACTCCAGCGGACGACGTCCTCCGCGGTGTCGTACAGGTCGGCGATGGGACGGCGCACTCGGGAGGCGCCCGCGTCGTAGGAGAGGTGGCCCGGCTCGACCCACACGTTGAGCTCCCGTCCGCCCCCGGCCAGGGCGCTCACCACGGACACGCGACTGCCGTACCCCTCGACCACGTCGATCCCGCGAGCCGCGATGGTGGACGCGAGGTAGCCGGAGGTCGCCATCGGCGGAGCGGTGACCCACCCGCGCGGCCACGGGCGCGGCAGCGCGAAAGCACACCAGACCACCTTTCCCCGCACCCCGTTCCCGGCCCACGAACGAGACGCGTGCACGCCCCAGGAATCGGCGAGCATGCCAACGATGGCCAGCCCCTTCCCGTGCTCGTCCAGCACATCCTTCGGAGCCACATCCGGCTGGGCCGTCCGACAAACGTCGAACACCGACACCACCAGTTGCGGCTCCGGCGTCGCCCTCGCCCACAACCACAACTCCGGCGGGACGGTCTCGGCACCGACCTGACCGCGCAGCCCATGGTTCAGCGCATTGGTGACGAGCTCACTTGCGGCCAGGACCACATCCTCGACGACCCCCCGCTCCAGGCCGACCGGCGCCACACCCCCACGAACCAGAGAACGCGCCACGGACGCACACGTCTCGTCCGCCGGAAGCCGCCACGCCCCCACACCCCCTTCCGAGATATCGCGCGAAAAGGCACCGCCAATATGTCCAGACTGCACCATGTGCGCCATTTGGAACCCACCTCCCAGGCCAGACGTTCCTTTCTTGCTGCACAATGGTGCGCTTTCTCTCCTACACTTTCCCTGTTCCCAGGAAGTCCTGGAACTTCGCTCCCCCGGTGAGGAACCATGAACATCAACGAGCCGCCCGACCCGCGATCTTCGATGTGGGCGTGGATCGCCTACTCGCTCCGGTTCCACCGCATGCAGCGCGGTCTCACGGGAGACGCGGTGGGCAAGCTCCTGAACTGCGCGCGCTCCTCTATTTCCAGACTGGAGAACGCTGAGGCGCAGCTGACCGACAAGCAAGCCGCCGTCCTCGACGAGGCGTGGAACACCGGCGGACTCTTCGCGGTCATGCTCTGGTACGCCCGCCAGGGACATGACCCCACGTGGTTCAAGAGCTTCACGGACTTCGAGGCCCGAGCTTCGCTGATGAAGCAGTACAGCGGCCAACTCGTCCCGGCCCTCCTCCAGACCCCGGACTACGCCCGAGCGCTCCTCATCTCGGGCCGAGAGCCACACATCGACAAGGTGATCAATGATCGCGTGACAAGGCAGGCCATTATCGAAGGAGACAACCCTCCAGAGCTGTGGGTCATCCTCGCCGAGACAGCACTACAGGTCTGGGTCGGCGGCAAGGAGGTGATGCGGGAGCAACTCGCAAGACTCCTGGAGCTCTCGATACGGCCCAACATCACGCTACGGGTCGTTCCAAACTCTGCCGGAGCCAACCAGGGACTCGACGGGTCGTTCAAAATGATCAGGGTGAAGGAAGGGGAGGTGGCCTTCGTCGAAGCGCCCAACGGGGGCAGACTGGTGACCGAAGTTACCGAGGTAGAGAGCTTCAAGATGAGGTTCGACAGAATCGGGGCGGTCGCACTCCCCGTAGAATCCTCCCGTACCTTGATCAAGCAACTCATGGAGGCCATGACATGACTTCCCCGATCTGGCGCAAGAGCAGTCGCTCCACGGAGGGCACCACCGGCCAGTGTGTGGAGGTCGCCCGGCTGACCAAGGCGATCGGCATGCGCGACAGCAAGCAGCCAGAGGGCGGGCACCTCGCCCTCACAACCGACCAGTTCGCCGCCCTCGTCCAGCGAGTCAAGAACAGCATGTAGCCGAACGGCCAGTGCGCGCCCAGGACCCGCCACCCCTGCCCACATCGGAGGTCGAGTGAGCACATTGAGATGGCGCAAGAGCAGCCAATCGACACAAGGCACCTCTGGCGAATGTGTAGAGGTCGCCCAGCTCACCAAGGCGATCGGTGTGCGTGACAGCAAGCATCCGGAGGACGGTCACCTCACTCTGAGTCGGTCGCAGTTCGCCGATCTGGTCTTGCGAATCAAGAGCACACCTGAGCCGACCCCTTGAGTCGTTAACTCCCGGAATCCAAGCCCGAGCGGGGCCATCGACGGCTATTCGTCGGTGGCCCTGCGCAGTTGACGTGGTGTCCAATGCGAGGTCAGCCCGCGTAGCGGCTTATGGCCTCCGGGTGAATGACGATACGGACGAGGTCCGCGGCCAGCATTCCGGCGAGTTCGTCGGCGCGGGTCGGGTCGTTCAGGTCCCAGTAGTCGGCGGCCAGGCGGGAGCACAGGTCGTGGGCTCCGTCGGGCTCCACCGTGGTGCGGCCGGTGACCGACAGCCAGCGTTCGCGTTCCGTCACGGGGGCGGCGACGACGATCGAGGCGCGGGGATCGCGGCGCAGGCGCCGCACTTTGAGCGAGTTCGGGTCCGTGAACAGTTGGACCGTTCCTTCGTCGGTGGGCTCGAACCACACCGGCCGGGGCTGCGGCGGGGTCGGCCCCGCCGCCACGGTCAGGAATCCGTGCAGAGGACGTCGGAGGAACTCAAGGTCCTGGGCGGTCAACGTACTGGCGTCTGCGTTCATCACGGCCCTTTCGATGGGCGGGCAGGAAAAGGTTAGGAGGTCATTGGAGAAGGTATCGACCCGCTTCGGGACGGCAGGTGTCGGCCCGGGCCGCGGGTCCGCGGGTCGGTTCGGTGCGGCGGGCTCATGCGTCGGGGAAGTGGACTCCGAGAGCTGCGATGGCGGCGCGGGCGTGTTCGGGCTCCGCGCCTTCGGCGACCGCGGCCAGTGCCGCGCGCCAGGCCGCCGCCAGCACCCGGCCGAGGAGCGGTGCCGCCGGGCCGACGTGCTGGCTGAGCATCTCGGCCAACTGGTCGTGGTCCGTGCCCGCGGGCGGGTCTCCGAGGATGTGCAGGAAGCGTCCGCCCACGGCGAAGTCCAGGCCGACGAGCAGAGCGGACGTCACGGCAGCTGAACGGTCCGGCGCCGCTCCGGAAGTCGTCCTGGAGGCGGCCAGTGCGCCTTCCATCCGGTCCAGCAGGCGGCGTTCGACGTCCTGCCGTACGACGGCGTACAGCCCGAGCTTGCTGCCGAAGTGGTGGTACAGCGCGCCCGTTGTGACGTTCGCCGCCGCGGCCAGTTCGGCCACCGTGACCTCGGCGAAAGGGCGGGTGCCGAACGCCTCGACCGCGGCGAGCGCGAGCCGGCCCTTCGGGGAGGTCGAGACCGGGATCCACTCGCGCACCCGTCCATAATGCCGTTATGCTGGAGCTAAGTCCAGTTACGTAATGGAAAGGGATGCATCGTGAAGCTTGAGTTCCTGTTCGTCCCCACCTCCGACCTGAAGGCGTCTCTCGCGCTCTACCGCGACGGCCTCGGCTTCACCGAGACGTGGCGGGAGGGCGACGCGACCGTCGCGCTGGCGCTGCCGGGTACCGAGGTCCAGCTCATGCTCGACGCCCACGACCCCGACGCCCCTGTCGGGCCGCTGTTCGTCGTCGACAGCGTCCAGGACTTTCACTCGTCCCGGCCGGAGACGCTCGCCGTGGTCGAGGCACCGTCAGAGATCCCCGGCGGCTTCCTGGCCACCTACCAGGACCCGGGCGGGGCGGCCATCTACGTCATGGACCAGTCGACCGATCAGAACGTCCCGTAGCGGCAGGCAATCGGAGGGGGTGAGTCAGGGGGCGTTCCACCAGGGCTCGCCGGACGCCCAGTGGGCGACCCAGCCGGCGAACCCGCTCCGGCCGGTGGTGTGACCGAACTCGGCGCCGAACGGCTGGGCGCCCTCTCCGCAGATGTTCCATATGTGACCGCGATGCGGGCCGGTGACGACGAGATGCCAGTCCATGCCGCAGCCGTCGGTGCCCAGGATGATCGAGCCGTGCCTGGCGACGTGGTCGATGGCCGTCTGAATCTCCGTGATGGAACGCGGGTCGTCCTCGTCGGCCTCCCACAGCCAGGCCGTCGTCAGCGGGAACGGTTCGGCCGGCGCCCGCCGCCTGTGGCTCTCCGGCGTGCCGACGGGCGCGTCGTCGAGCCCGACGAGCCCGAAGTCGGGCGGCCCCTCGGCGTGCCCGTCGCAGATTTCCGCGACGAATGACCGGTACGGCTCAGGCAGGACGATTCCATGCCGAGCCTCGAACACGCGCACCGTCTCCCAGCCGAGAGGCGGTTCGCGGTGCTCGGGGTCGAAGGCGGCGTGGAGCGTCCTGAGGTCGGCGGGGTCCGCTCGATCAACGTTCACGAGACAAATGGATACCAGCGGGCCGCCGAAAATGAGGCCAATGGCGCCCAGCGTCGTCGGCCTCAGCCCTGATTACCTTAGGCGTGTTTGGCCACGTCGGGGGTGGTCGGCGGCGTCTGGGAATGGGAAGGTCGGGCGAGCGGGCATGCGGGAGGCGGACGTGTGGCGGAGCGAGATGGTCGACGGGCTCAAGGCGTCGGGGGCGGTACGTTCCGAGGCCGTCGAACAGGCGATGCGAGAGGTGCCGCGGGAATGGTTTCTGCCCGGCGACCTGACGCCCGCGCAAGCCTACGCCGACCGCGCCGTCACACTCAGCCAGGACGACCAGGGCTTTCCGGCGAGCACCGCGAGCCAGCCGACGATCGTGGCGCGGATGCTGGAGCAGCTGGACGTCCGGCCGGGGCACCGCGTCCTGGAAATCGGCACCGCCAGTGGCTACAACGCCGCGCTGCTGGAGCGCCTGGCGGGCCGGGTCGTCTCGCTGGAGATCGATCCCGTGCTCGCCGCGCGGGCGTCGCGGCGGCTGGGCCCGGCGGTCGACGTGCGCGCGGTGGACGGCGCCCACGGCGCGGCCGACGCCGCCCCGTTCGACCGCGTCCAGGCCACCGTGGGCGTGTGGGACATCCCCGCCGCGTGGTTCGAGCAGCTGGCGCCGGGCGGGCGGCTCGTCGTCCCGTTGTGGCTGCGGCCGGGTCTGGAGGTGAGCGTCGCCTTCGAGCGTCACGGCGACGTCCTGCGCGGTGTCGGCTGTGAACCGTGCGCCTTCCTGCGGTTGCGCGGCGCGCGTACCGGCCCGGACGGCTACCACCCGCTGGGCGACGGCCGCTACGCCACCGCCGACTTCCTCGACCCGCCGGGCGCCGCGCGGTTGGGGCGGCTCCTGGACGAGACGCCCACGATCGACGAGGCCGTCCCCGATCTGCCGCGCGGCTGGTTCCCCTCGCTGGCCCTGGCGGACGAACGCGCGCTGCAAATCTTCTCCCTGCACACCGGCCGGGCGTCGTACGGCCTGTACGACCAGCGGGCCGGCGCGCTGGCGCTGATCCGGGACGACGATCGGCTCCTCGGGCACGGCGACGCCGCCGCCTTGTCCGGCCACCTGCGCACCCGCGCCCTGGCGGCCGCCCAGTTCGATCCCGCCAGCCTGCGGATCACGGCCCAGCCCGCAGGCACCTCACCGGACGAGCCCTCCCGCGTGCCCGCCCGCTGGACGTTGTCGCGTCCATCCTTTCGGTATCACCTGCACGTGCCGTCCTGACCTGCGCCTGGGTGTCGACGCGGCCGGCCTGGCGCGCCGCCCGGCGGTGTTCCTCGGCGGCCGCGCGTACACGGTGATCGCGATCGTCGACGCCGCGCGGCGGTTCGGGGAGCTCACCGCGTCGCTGATCGTCCCGGCCAGCGGGACGCGGTATCTGACCGCCGCGGAGAAGACCGGGAACGTGCTGACCGTGACCCGGCTGGGGGCGGCGCAGGTCGTCGGCGCGCAGGTACCGCTCGCGCTGCGTCCCGACGACCGAAGGCGGCCGGTGTGACACCGGTGACGGCCCTCAACCGCTGAGCCTCTGACCCGTCCGGCGACGCCGGGGAGGGGTCCCGCGCGCGTGATGCGAGCCTGGCCCGATGCACCTGAAGGAGCATCAGGCCCACGTCGAGGCTCTGGTCGACGAAGCCAAGGACCTGGAACGGCGTGCTTCCGAAGCGGCGACCGAGCACATCCGGCAGATCAAGGCCAGGCGAGCGTCGCGGCCGGACAACGAAGAACTGGTCAAAGCGCTCACCACCGTTATCGAAGCCCGCACGGCGCAACTCGAAGCGATCCGGCAGCTCCGCGACGTGCTCGTGGACGCCGCCGTCGCGGAGCCCCAGACGACACGGTGGGAGCGGCGGCGTCTGCGCAGAACTCTGGAGAGGGGCGTGGCGTCGATGCGGAGCGGAGTCACCGACCTGGAAAAGCTCGTTTGATCAGGCCGGTGTTGTTCTGTCAGTGCGGAAGGCGGAGTTACGGGCGCAGGACTGTTTTTCCGGTGGTGGCGCGGGATTGCAGGGCGGCGTGGGCGTCGGCGGCGTCCGCGAGGGCGAACCGCTGCCCGATCACCGGGACGAGCCGCTTCCGTTCGAGCGCTTCCAGGGCGTCGCGTTCCAGCGTCCGGGTGCCTCCCGGACGCCGGAGGATGCGCGCGCCGACGGCGGAGGCGGCGCTGATGCCCCGGCCGAACAGGTCGGCGCTCGACAGCTCGGTCAACGACCCGGAGGACGAGCCGAACATCACGAGGCGTCCGCCCACGCCGAGCAGTTCCAGCGCGTTCCGGCCGAGCTCGCCGCCGACGCCGTCGAGCGCGAGCGTGACCGCCCTGCCCGCCAGCGTCTCGCGAACCGTGTCAGGCCAGCCGGGACGGCCGTAGTCGACCGCGTGATCGGCTCCGAGCCGCCGCACCAGCGCGACCTTGCCGGGGCCGCCCGCGACCCCGACCACCGTGGCGCCGGCGGCGCGCGCCGCCTGGATCAGCAGGGTCCCGATCCCGCCCGCGGCCGCGGTGACCAGCACGACGTCGTCCGCGGCGGGCGCGGCGAGTTCGAGGATCGCCATGGTCGTGCGGCCGGTGCCGACCATGGCCACGGCCGAGTCGGCGTCGACGCCGTCCGGGAGGAGGTGGACGGCCTCCGCCGGCGCCACCGCCAGTTCGGCGTACCCGCCACTGGCGAGGCCGAGATCGGCGACGACGCGCCGCCCGGCCAGGCCGGCGTCGCCATCGGGGCCGACTTCGTCGACGACTCCGGCGACCTCCCGTCCCGGCGTCATGGGCAGGCGGGCCGCGACCCGGGGCCCGCCCCGTCCTTCGCGGATCACGGTGTCCAGCAGATGGACACCGGCCGACTCGACCCGGATCCGGACCTCCGCACCGGTGGGGTGCGGGTCGGGCACGTCCTCCAGCCGGAGTTCCTCGGGGCCGCCGAACGCGTGCTGGCGGATCGCCCGCATCACACCCGCCCCTCCACGCCGGAAAGGAGATCGTGCCTGTCCAGCCAGGCGAACAGCGAGGCGGCGATGGCGTCGGGCTGGTCCTCGGGGGTGTGATGACCGGCGGGCCCGTTGGCCTCGATCTCCAGGGCGGACAGGTGGGCGGCGCACCAGCCGACGAGTTCCGCGTTCATCATCGCGCCCGGGCCCGGCTCGAACGTGAGCAGGAGCTTGGGCACCTCGGGGCTGGCCGCGAGCCATTCGCCGTAGGCGGCGACCCGGGCGACGACTTCGGCGGGCTCGCCGTCCAGCGGCATCGACCGCGCCCAGCGCAGCAGCGGGACGCGGCTCTGCCTGGTCGGGTACGGGCGGCCGTAGATTGCGTGGTCGTCCGCGCTCAGCCCACCGGCGACGGTGCGCGGCAGCGCCTGTTCGATGAACGCGTTCTGGTCCAGCACCATCGCCTCGCCGACGCCGGGCGTCCGCATCGACTCGAACAGCGGGCGGGCCTCGGCGGGGAACTCCTCCCAGGACATCGGCTTCACGATCGTCTCGGTGAAGGCGATGCCGCGAACCCGTCCCGGGTGGCGGGCGGCCCAGTCGAAGGCCAGAGCGCCGCCCCAGTCGTGGCCGACCAGGACGACCCGGTCCAGTTCGAGGGCGTCGAACCAGGCGTCGAGGTACCGCGCGTGATCGTCGAAGGTGTAGGCGATGTCGGGCTTACCCGACTCGCCCATGCCGATCAGGTCGGGTGCCAGGCACCGGCCGGACGCCCCGGCGGCGGGCAGGACGTGCCGCCACAGAAACGACGACGTGGGATTGCCGTGCAGGAAGACGATCGGGGCCGGTCCGGCGCCGACCTCCCGGTAGAAGATCGACGAGTCCAGGACGGATGCGGTGGGCATGGCAAGGCTCCCGGCGCGAGTGAAATACTAGACAGGTACCTGACCAACCTAGAAAGTAGACAGGTGCCTGTCAATATGAGTGGAGAACTCTCCCCGACACGAGCGCGGCTGTCGCTCATCCTGCGCCTGCTCCACCGCGAGTACACGGCGGGCATCGAGGCGGCCCTCGCCGAGGCGGGCTTCGGCGACATCCGCCCAGGGGACGCGAAGGTGTTCCCGTTCGTTCCGCCGGAGGGAATCCAGATCCGGGACCTGGCCGTCCGTGCGGGCGTGCGCAAGCAGACCATGGCCCAGTCCGTCGCCCAGCTGGAGCGGGACGGCTATCTCGAACGCCGCCCCCATCCCAGCGACGGCAGGTCCCGGCTGATCATGCTCACCGAGAAGGGACGAGCCGTCCAGCCGGTGACGGCCGGTGCCGGGGACCGGAACGAGGAACGCTGGGCCGGGCTGATCGGCCCCGACGACTTCGACGCCCTGCACACCCTGCTGCGCCGGCTCCTGGACCGCATCGCCGAAGTGGACCCGGACGCGGCCGGCCGCCTCACGTCCGTCCAAGACGACCGCCTCGACTGACGCCCCACCCGGACGCCCCACCTGGACGCCTCGACCGTCACCTCACAAAATCGGTCACCGCTTGTCATCTGAGGTGAGACATCGAAATCCGTTCGATGGAACCCAGGGCAAGGAGCTGATCATGGCAGCACGCAGCACGGTGCCCGCGTCCGGGCCGGGCTCGGGAGCGGGGACGGGTCCGGCGGCGGCCGCGGATCCCAGACGGTGGTTCGTCCTCGCCGTCATCTGTTGCGCCTACCTCATGGTCGGTCTCGACCTGACCGTGATGAACCTCGCGCTTCCGGACGCGCAGCAGGACCTCGGCTTCACCGACGCCGACAGGCAATGGGTCGTGACCGCGTACGCGCTGCCCTTCGGCAGCCTGCTGCTGTTCTGCGGGCGGCTGTCCGACCTGATCGGCAGGAAGCGGGCGTTCATCGCCGGGCTGACCGGCTTCGCGATCGCCTCCGCCGTCGGCGGCGCGGCGGGCGGCTTCGAGACGCTGGTGACGGCCCGCGCCGCCCAGGGCGCCTTCGCCGCGCTGCTGTCACCGGCCTGCCTGTCCCTGATGGCCACCACGTTCACCGACCCGAAGGAGCGCGGCAAGGCGTTCGGCATCTTCGGCGGCGTCGTGGCGGCCGGCGGCGGTCTGGGGTTGATCCTCGGCGGCGCGTTGACGACCGGGCTCGACTGGCGCTGGTGCATGTACATCAACCTGGTCTTCGCCGTGGCCGCGCTCATCGGCGGCGTGCTGCTGCTGTCCAGGCAGCCCAAGACCGGGGCCAAGATGGACATCCCGGGCGTGGTGACCGCGTCCGGCGGCATGTTCGCCGTCGTCTACGGCTTCTCCAACGCGGAGGACGGCTGGGGCCGGCTCTCCACGTGGGGTTACCTCGCGCTCGGCGGTGTGCTGCTGATCGCGTTCGCCTACTGGCAGACACGCGCCGCGCATCCGCTGCTGCCGCCCCGGGTGGCCGTCGACCGCAACCGCGGTGGCGCCTACCTGACCGTGCTGTTCGTCGGGGCCGGGTTCTTCGGCCTCCTGCTGTTCCTCGTGTTCTACATGCAGAACGTCCTGGGCTACTCGGCGATCGTCTCGGGCTGCGCCCTGCTGCCGACGGTCGTGTCCACCATCCTGGTGACCGGCGTCGGCGGGACGAAGCTGGTACCGCGGTTCGGGCCCCGGCCGATGGTGCCGTCCGGGCTGCTGGTCACCGCGCTCGGGATGGCCTGGCTGACCATGATCGACGTGGACTCCTCCTACGCGGGCGCCCTGCTCGGCCCGCTCACCGTGATCGGCGTCGGCACGGGTCTGATCTACTCGGCGGTGCTGAACACGGGCACGTCCGGCGTGGCGCCCGAGGACGCCGGTGTCGCCTCGGCGTGCGTCAGCGCCGGCCAGCAGCTCGGCGGCGCCCTCGGCACCGCGCTGCTCACCACGATCGCCACCACGGCCTCGGCCGACTGGCTGGACGGCAACGTACGCGGCAGGCCGTCGGTGGAGCAGCTCCACCTCGCGGCGGTGCACGGCTACTCGACGGTGTTCTGGTGGTGCGCCGGGATCCTGACCGCCGGCGCCGTCATCACCGGCCTGCTACTGCGCAGCGGCCCGCTCCCCGCGGCCGCACCCGCAGCCCCACCCGCCGACGCCCCGCATGACGGCACGGCCAAGGAGCCGTCCGAGCACCCGAAAGCGGAACGGGTCTGACGCGCACCCCTCCGCCACCTGGGTACGTTCGTCCAGCTGACCTCACATTCGCGGGGCCCATCCGGTCATAAGGCTGACAGCGCGATCGCGACCTGACGCGACAGAAGGAAGATCGGGGAACCCATGACCAGCAACCGCGACCCGGCCGGCAACCGCCCGGCCCCGTCAAACGACCAGCCCGATCCGAGCTTGAGCGCGATCGTGAATGAGCGGCGCCGGTTGCTCAACCTCGCGTACCGGATGCTGGGCTCGCTGGTCGAGGCCGAGGACGTCGTGCAGGAGACCTACACCCGTTGGTATGCGATGTCCGAGGAGCGGCAGCAGGCCGTCGAGTCGGTCGGCGGCTGGCTGACAACGGTCGCCAGCCGCATCTGCCTCAACACGCTCGGCTCGGCACGGGCGCGGCGCGAACGCTACGTGGGCGAGTGGATCCCGGAGCCGGTGCCGGAGCCGTCCGAGTGGAGCGGCGGGCCGCCGGGCGCCACCGCCGACCCCGCCGACCGCGTCACCCTGGACGAGTCGATCAACATGGCGTTCCTCGTCGTGCTCGAATCGATGACCCCGGCCGAGCGCGTCGCGTTCGTCCTGCACGACGTCTACCGCTACCCCTTCGCCGAGGTGGCCGAGATCGTCGGCCGCAGCCCGGCCGCCTGCCGCAAGCTGGCGTCCTCGGCCCGGCACCGCATCAGCGAGTCGCGGACCGCGGCGGCCCCCGCCGCCCCGGCGGCCCACCAGGCCGGCATCGTCAGAAGCTTCAGGCGGGCGTGGGAAGCCCAGGACATCGGCGCCCTCATCGGCCTCCTGGACCCCGACGCCACCGCCATCGGCGACGGCGGCGGCCTCGTCTCGGCCTTCCACGGCCCGATCGAGGGTCCCGAACGGATCGCGCACTTCCTCACCGATCCCCGTTCGAGCATGCTGACGATCCTGGAGTGCACGGTCAACGGCCGGCCCGGCCTGGCGGCTCAGCTGAACGGCAACACCGTGGCGGTGTACTCGTTCGAGCTCGCGGGCGACCGGATCAAGCGCATCTGGGCCATGTTGAACCCGGAGAAACTCCGCCCTTGGACAGCGAACTGACAGGCCCGGCCCCTCCGGCCACGCCCCGTCCCGCCCGGCCCGTCCCGGCCCGGCCCGGCCCGTCAGTGCTTCTTCGCCGGTTCGCCGGTGGCCCAGTCCCAGCCGGTGATCGTGGTGCGCATCAGGCGGGCGGCGGTCGACAGGCGGCTGCCGGTGCCCCAGTACAGGGTGAGCTTGCGGCGGCATTCGGGGCTGTCGACGCCGATCCAGGCGACGGGAACGGTGGACGCCACCCGCCGGGCGAAGGCGGGGACAAGACCGATACCGAGCCCCGCACTGATCAACTCCGCGATCGCGCTCGGCTCGCCCCCCTCGCAGACGATCTTCGGCGTGAGATCGCGGGCGGCGAAGAGCCGGTCGAGGAGGCGGCGCTGCCAGTGCCCCTTGTGGGCGGCGATGAAGGGCTGGCCCGCGAGTTCGTCGACGGTCACCGAGGCGCGGCCCGCCAGCGGGTGGTCCAGCGGCGCGGCGAGCCAGACCGCCTCGTCCAGCAGCTGGACCGCCTCCAGGCCGTCGGCGTGGATCGGCTGTGACGCGACGCAGAGGTCGACGTCCTGCGCCAGGAGCTGACGGGCCATGTCCGCGGCCGGCATCTGGAGAAGCTCGATCTCGATGTCGGGGTAGGTGCGTTTGTACGCGGCGAGCGGCCCGGTGAAGGTGAGGAAGGTCTCCGAAGCCAGCCGCACGGTGCCGAATCCCTCGCCGGTGGCCTCGGCGACGGCTCGCCGTCCGGCTTCGAGCTCGCCGAGGGCCCGTTCGACGTAACCGCGGAAGAGCTTCCCGGTGTCGTTCAGCCGGAGCCGTCCGGCCCGGTCGAACAGCGGGGCGCCGAGCTCGCTCTCCAGCCGGGCGATCGTGCGGCTCAGCGACGGCTGGGCGACGCGGAGCTCGTCGGCCGCGCGGCTGAGGTGCTCCAGCCGCGCCACCACGAGGAACTGCCTGAGCGAGTTCAGATCCACGGCCGGCCGCCCTCTCATGCCCGGAGGAACATTACGTCATAGCAATATTGATCTTAGACGAAATAACTCTGGCTACATACTTTGGGACGGTCACGAATTCGGGACAGAGTGAGGAGAACCGCCCCGTGGTCACCGCAGCCGACGAGTCCCGTCCGGCCCCGCCACCCCGATCCGATCCCGCGCACCGGACGAGCCCGGCCGGGTGGATCATGCGGGTCGTCGTCAGCGCGCACGTGGTCGCGATCTTCGGTCAGCCGGTGTTCGCCGGAGTGTTCCTGAGCGGCGACTACGACGGCCTGCGCCTGCACGAGGCGGGCGCCAATGTCACCACCTCCATCGGCTACGCACAGCTGATCGTGGCGATCGCCGGCTGGCTGCGGCTGCGCCGGCCGGGGCTGTTCCTCGGCACATCGGCCCTGGTGGCGGCCGAGACGGTCCAGTACTTCGCCGGGATGGAAGGCGCACTGTGGCTGCATCTCCCGCTGGGAGTGGCGACCATCGCCGCGCTCGTCCTGCAGTTCGTCACCGTCTGGTACCGCCCCCTCGGACCACCCGTCCATCCGCCCCGCGAACCGCGGCGGCGGAACCGGGGAGCCGACGATGAGTGAGCACGAGGACGACCTGCCGCCCGGCGAGGACCGTGGCCTCGGCAGACGCCATGTGCTGGGCATCGGCGCAGCGCTCGGGGCGGTCGCGTTCACCGGGCTGACGACCGCGCGCGCCCTGGCCCGCCGTCCGCCGCGCACCGGCGACGAGCTGCGCAGCGAGGCGCCGTTGCCGCCCCCGTTCCAGGTGCCGCTGCCGATCCCGCCCGTGCTGAAGCCGGTCGGCACCACGGGCGGCATCGACCGGTACGAGATGACCCAGCGCGAGACGACCGCGGAGATCCTCCCAGGGGTGAGGACGCCGTTGTGGACGTACGAGGGCATCTTCCCCGGCCCGACGATCGAGTCGCGCCGCGGCCGGCCCGTCACCGTCCGGCACCGCAACGAACTCCCCGTGCCGACCGTCGTCCACCTGCACGGCGGACGGACCCGAGCCGATTCCGACGGATACCCGACCGACCTCGTCCTGCCCGAAGGCTGGCCGAGCACCACCGCCCGAGGCATGAAGAGCGGACACAACGGCCACCACACGGGTGCCGCGCACGACATGGACGATCCACGCGCGGTGCAGACCAGGCTGACGCGGGACTACACGTTCCCGCTCGACCAGCGGCCGACGCTGCTCTGGTACCACGACCACCGCATGGACTTCACCGGCCCCGCGATCTGGCGGGGCCTCGCGGGCCTGCACATCGTCCGCGACGACGCCGAGGAGGCGCTCGGCCTGCCCTCGGGACGGCGCGAGCTCCCCCTCCTGATCACCGACCGCGCGTTCGGCGCCGACGGCACCCTCGCCTACCCCGCGCTCGACCCCACCCTGCGGAGCCGGCCGGGTGTCGACGAGCCGTACCGCGCGGGTGTCCTCGGTGACGTGATCCTGGTCAACGGCGCCCCGTGGCCCGTGGCCGAGGTCGACGCCGCCCGCTACCGGCTGCGCGTCCTGAACGCCTCGAACGCCCGGCACTACGAGCTGGAGGCCGTCACCGACGACGGGCGCCGGCTCGATCTCGTCCAGGTCGGCGCCGACCAGGGTCTGCTCGCGGCACCGGTCCGCCATCACCGGCTGCCGATCGCACCGGCGGAACGTTACGACGTGGTCATCGACTTCGGCGACGTCCCGGTCGGCGGCCTCGTCAGGGTCGTCAACCGGCTGGGCTCCGGGCGCACCCGCGACGTGATGGCCTTCCGCGTGGCGCGCAAGGCCGTGGACGGGAGCCGCGTCCCCCGCGTCCTGTCCCACGACCTGCCGGAGTGGCGCCAGTCGGACGCCGTCCGCGTGCGCGACTTCTCGTTCCGCGCCGGGCGGATGCCCGGCGGCGGGACGCGCGGCGGCGGGACGCGCGCCGGGCGGATGCCCGGCGGGGGGACGCGCGGCGGCCACGGGTGGCTGATCGGCGGGAAGGCTTTCGACCCGGCGCGCACCGATGTCACCGTCCGGCTCGGCGACGTCGAGGTGTGGCGGCTGGTCGCCGACGTGCACCATCCCGTCCACCTGCATCTGGTCGGCTTCCGGGTGCTGTCGCGCAGCGGCGGGCGTCCGCTGCCCCACGACGCCGGGCTCAAGGACACCGTCGCGCTACGCCCGGGCGAGGCGGTGGAGATCATCACCCGGTTCGACGGTTACCGCGGCCGCTACCTCTTCCATTGCCACAACGCCGAACACGAGGACATGGGGATGATGGCCAACCTCGAAATCGTCTGACCCCGCACCGCGCCGGAACACGGATGACCTTCCATTTCATGACAGCCGGGGCGCGGTGAGGGCGGACAGGTCGATGGGCTCCCCGGTGGCCAGCCCGGCCGCCTCGACACGGGAGTCGGCATGGCCGACGGCCCGGTCGATCGTGTCCTGATCGATCTCGAAGGTGGCGCTGGCGAACAGCCCGCCGGCCGCTTTGCCCGGGTCCGGGTGCGGGTTGCGGTAGAGGGCATGGCCACGGTCCCGGAGTTCGAGCATGACCGGGACGGCGTGCGCGATATCGCGCGGCCGCCCGGTGAATCCCTTTTGCAGAAAGGCGAGCATTCTCGCGTAGGCGTCGTTGAACGCCTTCGCGTGCTGGTACACGGACTTGTCCGGGAATCGTTCGTACTCCGCGACGGTCGAATCACCGTCGATCCGGTAGACGTCCTGCCAGGTGACGTTCAGGGGCGGACCGCTGGGCGCGTCCTTCGGGAGGTCGTGCCGGCCGTAGAGCCGGCCCACGGCGATCTCGTTGAACCGGAAGTAGTGCGCGACCTGCCGCTCTTCACCGAAGATCTGGTCGTCGCTGTCCCAGATGGAGTCGCCGAGCCCCTCGCCCTGCTCGCTGACCACGCGCAACGCCAGCAGGGCGCTGTCGCGGCCGGTGATCTTGAAGACCTCTCCGCCGGAGTTGTAGAAGTCCTCCGGCCCGACCTGTTCGCTCGGGTCGCCGGTGAACACCGCCTTCTCTCCGAGTTCGCGGACCAGATTCGTCAGACCCTGGCGGATGTACGAGTAGAACTGGCCGATCGACGTCCAGCCATCCGGCTCGGACGCGCCAGACGCGCCAGACGCGCCGGCCGTGCCGGCCGGGCCGGCCGTGCCGGCCGGGCCGGCCGTGCCGGTCGGGGCGGACGCGCGGGGCGGGCTGGTCAGTGACTGCGGCTGTTCGATGCGCAGGAAGGTGCGCAGTGCCTCCGGCGAGAAGTGCTGCAGGGGGATGGGCGTCTTGTCGGCGCTGAGGGGCAGCGTCGCCGGGTATTTCAGGACGAACTCGGGGTGCGCCACGCACGGTGTGCCGCCGACCGCGTTAAGCAGGTTCGACACCAGCGTCATGTGGAGCATCTCCTCCAACACGACGCTGCGGATGACGTAGAACGCGCTCCGGTTGGTTCCGGGCCGCAACGTGTACATCGCGGTCAGGTACGGCGGGACCGTAATGTGCTCGACCTGGAGCGCGTACTGGAGAAAAGTGCGGAGCTCGTCCAGGGTGCGCGGCGGCTCGAACCCCAACTCGTCGGCCCGGACGATCCGCCCGCCACCGGCCGCTACTTCGCGGTTCATGCCTTCACCCCCAAGGTCCCGGTCCCCGGCTGAGCACCGGATTGCGAGCCCGGCCGGGCGCCCGGCTGGGCTGTCAGGTTGATCGGACGGTGGAGTCGGGCCAGCTGCCGGTGGATCTCCTCGGCGCTGCGCAGCGTCAGCGCGGCCATGGTGAGGGACGGGTTCGACGTGCCAACGGACGGCATGCTCCCGCACCCAACCGCGTACAGGTTCGGATGCTCGTGGGTGCGCTGATAGGAGTTCACCACCGAGTCGCCGGTGCCGGTGCCCATGATGTGCGTGCCGGCGCCGTGGCCCGCGCCCCGGTAACCCAGGTCGAGGGGCTCGAACGGTCCGTCCGGGGCGTAGGCGAAGTGGCCGACCGGGTACGTGCCGTCCGGCGCGGGGCCGTAGTCGGTGTAGTCGTCGGCCCGCAGCTCCGCGAAGATCTGCTTGGACACCTGACGGGCCGCGTAGATGCCCTTCTTGACGTGCTCGTCCAGGTCGTAGGTGATGATCGGTCGCGGGTTGCCCATCGCGTCCAGGTCCCTGGGCGCGATGGTGACCGTGTTGGACGGATCGGCCGCCTGCTCCACGGCGATCTGCAGGGAGATCTGGCGTCCGATCGTCTCGCCGAGCGAGTTGCGCAGCGCCGGACCGAACTTGTCCAGTTCGGAGTCGGGATCGAGCACCTCACCGTCGGGCCCGCCACCGATGCGGAGCATGGCGGCGACATTGCTGAACGGCGCGCCCATCGGCCACCCCCAGCCCCAGTTGCTGATCTCGATGCGGAAAGGCGAGCGCGACCTGCGCGCCGTGCCGAAGCGGAAGTTCTCGTAGCCGGAGGTGTGGCCCGGCCCGCGGAACGGCCCCACCTGGTCCCCGGACAGCATCAGCGCCCAGGCGAGCATGGTCGGATGGTCCATGAGGTTGCGTCCCAGTTGCCCGCTGTTGGGGACGAGGCGCGAGGTCAGCATCAGGCGGGCGTTCTCGATGGCGTGCCCGGCCAGGACGACGATGTCCGCCTCCGCGGTGTAGACGTCGCTGACCGGGGTGGCCGGATCTCCATAGGCCCGGAACTCCACGCCGCGGACGCGTCCGTCCCCGCCCAGGAGCACCCGGCTGACCACGCACCGCGTGGCGAGCGTGACCGAATCGTCGAACCGCGCCTGCAACCGCAGCGGCGTCCACTTCGCCTGGACGGGACAGATCGGTACGCAGCTCGCGTTCCCGACGCACCGTTCCCCGTAGTTGGGCAGGCCCACCGCGCCCGTCGGCCGGTATCCCGCTCCGCCGTCGTACTCCGGGTTCGGGGTGCTGGTACGGGCCTGCGGCAACGCGGTGACATGCAACCCGGCGGACTGGCCGCCCACGTCGTCGGAGATCACGGTGTCGTCGATCTCGCGGAACACGTCGTCGATATGGCTCGGCGGGATCTTGTGCATCGGGTAGGTGTAGCGGGGGTCGGCGATGACGGACGGGTCGTCGGGATCGCTCAGGTCCCGGAGCCACTCACGCTGCTCGGCGGCGTCGCCCGAGGCACCGAGCTCGTACTCGGCCTGGGCGTAGTACCGCTGCATCTCGGCGGCGTCGATGGGCCAGTCCCGTCCGTACCCGTACAGCGAGGCGGTTCGGAAGTCGGTCGGGTGCATCCTCGGGACGGCTCCCAGCCAGTGCATCGCGGAGCCACCGAGCACGCGCAGATAGTCGGTGCCGTAGGGCAGCTTCCCGTTCTGCAGGAAGTAGCCGCTGGCGCGGTACCCGTCCCCACCGGGAATGGGTGAAAGGTCGAGCACATCGGGGGACGGCGCGGCCGCGTTGTGCCGGTACGCCGAGTTCGGAACCTTGATCGCCGCCGAATGGTAGGTGTCGAGCGAATCCAGATACCCCGGCCAGGTCTGCGTACCGCCATTACCCCCCTCAAGCACGAGCACCCGCCACCCCTGAGCACCCAAACGCTGAGCGATCAGACTGCCGGACAGCCCCGCACCCACAACGATCACGTCATACCGACGCCCGTCCAGCCCCCCAGGCAAGCCCACGTTCCCAGTCACGCCTTCTCCTCTCCAGCCGCCTCATCGCCCCCCGACTCACCGACCACCCCCTGCCCACCCCACGCTTCATCGCCCCCCGACTGCTCAGCCCTCGGTTGGTCGCCCGTCGACTGGGCAACACCTGGCCGCTCGACCCCAGCCCGCTCGACACCCGCCCGCTCAGCTCCCGACTGCTCGGTCCTCGGCTGGTCGGCTCCTGGCTGGGCGCCCCTGGGCTGGTCGGCACCCGGGTGGGCGGTCTGCGATCGGGCGGCGGTACCCGGGCGGGACGCGACGCCTGGGTGGGTGGTGGCTCTCGGTTGGGCGGACGGGGCGACGTAGCGGTCCGATGCCAGGCCCGGCAGCATGGAGGGGGCGATGTCGGCGGCCGAGACCGGGGTGGTGAACACGGCGGAGCGTCCCGCGAAGTCGGGCTCCAGCTCGTCGAGGATCTCGTCGATTCCCGGGACGGGCGGCGGCTTCATCGACCAGGTGCCGTAACCGGGTGGTTTGGCGCCCGCCGGATGCCCGTGGAACGTCCGCCACACCAGCCCTTCGGTGTAGGCGCTGGACGAGACGACGAACTCCTCGTTGGCCATCTGCCGTCGCAACTCGGCGTGCGCCGCGGGAGCCATGCGCGGCCAGGCGCCCGTGTACCACAGGTACGCGATGGCGCGTGCGGCCTCCAGTAGGGCGGGGTGCTTCTGCCAGTCCGGGCTCGTCGCCGGTGCCTTCGCCAGGAGGGCGACCAGGGCGTCGTAGTTGGACGCGCCGATCTGGCGTCTGACCGTGTCGAGGTACAGCTCGGCCATCCCGGTTCCCCGGAGGTCGTAGCGGCTGAAACCGGTGAGCGTCTCGGAGACCTCGACGAACTTCTCCACGTCCTCGGCCCTCACACGGTCATGGGCGCGGGCTTCTTCGCACACGTCTTCCATCAGGATCTTCGCTCCGTCCCCGCCGGGCGCATCGAATCTTCCGCACAGAAAGCCACGAGAATTACCGGCGCCAAAATTGATCAAGGCCGCCGAGAATTCAGTGTAGCCAGGAGCCCATGCGACACAGGTGAACCCAGCGGATCATTTGACGCTATTTAACTGTCACCCAAGAGCAAGGGAAAACTCGCGCCGACGCCCTTCCCTATCAGCGAACAACCAATAACTGCACAATCCCCACGATCCAGGTGAACAAGGCGCCAGAGCTATTCGGTGGCGTTCAGGCACTCGGCGAGACGGTCTATCGCCGTTCTCGAAAAGGCGCTGTCGGCATCCGGCGTGACGATCGTGACCAGGAAGAGTTTCGTGCCGAGGAGCGTGACCTCGTAGGGGTCGAATCCGAGACCCCGGTCGCCGTACGGATCATCCAGTACCTGTGCCCTGAGCCGCGGCACCGGGCACGGCTCGAAAGCGATCATCAACGGGCCCGTGCCGGCGGCGGACAGGTGGTAGCCGTCCTCGTCCCACCTCTGGACCATCTCGTCGTCTTCGGCGATGAGCACATGGCACCGGTCGGCGGGAATCTCACCCCCCGGACTCCAGCGCCGAAAGGACGAACCGCCCGCCACCGGTTCCACCGCGACGCGCAGATCTGGCAGCTCCCGGTGCAGCCACTCCAAGAACTCCCTAACCGCGCCGGACGGCGACCGCGCACAGACGAGCACGGTGTCATGCCCTGTGATCATCCGAATGTCCAAGCCTCGTCTTCAGTAAACGATACGCCGCCCCAGCGACCCGACAAACCTGACCCGAGCCGAGGCACGCTGTGCAGCGGATGCCTGGTTGCAAAGGAGACCTCGTCCGGCAATTCGGAAGGCCGGGCCGTCCGGGGACCGTGGGGGATGATGAGTTCTCCGCTGGCATCGGAGAACTTCGCTCTTTCTTCGGCCCTTTTCCTTTCATGACGCCGACGACCAGGACCGGAAGGACGTCGCCCAGTCTCGATCACGAATACACTCGCCGGCAACTTCGACAAACCACATCGTGGTGATGGCCTTCCCGGCCGGCTCTGGGCTGGTGGCGGGAAAGTGTCGTCTTGCGGTCGTGGTGCGCCGGGGCCCCCGCTGGGACCGTGGTTGGCCGGAGCCGAACAGCACACAGGAGGTAGCGGTGCAGCGAAGGTCAGCGGGTTCGCGTGTTCGCCGGTTGCGGACGCGGCGCGCGCTCACCCAGGAGCAACTGGCCGAGGCGGCGGGTGTGGCGATCCGTACCGTCCAGCGCGCGGAGGACGGATCGATGTCGGCCGAGACGGTTGCGGCGCTGGCCAGCGCGCTGGAGGTGCCGGTCGAATCGCTCACCGCCGCGGGCGAGAGCGGGGACTACCCGCAGATCACCCCAATGGTCTACTACGCGGACGCCCGGAGCCTGGACTGGCTGGTGCGGGTGTTCGGGATGACCGAACGGATGCGGCACGTGGCACCGGACGGCCGGATCGAGCACGCCGAACTATGCCTGGACGACGGCGTCATCATGGCCATCGGCCCGTCCGGCCAGTCCGGCTCGACGACACCGGAGGCCCTGGGCGGCGCCTCCACCCAAAGCCTGTACGTGATGGTCGACGACGTCGACGCGCATTGCCAGCACGCCCGCGAGCACGGCGCCAAGATCATCACTGAGCCGGCGAACGCCCACGGCCACCGCCGCTACCTGACCGTCGACCCGGAGGGCCATCACTGGCAGTTCTGGACGGCGTCGCCATGACCCGCGCGGGCATGGGCCTCGGCCAGCGGAAAGTCCTGGACATGTCGTACTCCGCCGCCAAGGGCGACCCCGGAAGGCTGCCATGGACGCGGGAGGAACCAGACAAGCTGCTCACCGCGCTCGCCGAAACGACACCAAACCCCGGCCGCCTCCTGGACGTCGGCTGCGGGTCCGGCAACTTCGCCGAGTACCTGGCCGGACGGGGTTTCCAGGTCACCGCGATCGACCTGCACCCCGAGGCGGTCAGCATGGCACGGGCCAGATCCGCCGGCTCACGGACCCCCTTCACCGTCGTGCAGGGCGACGTACTGGACCTGCACCCCGAGAACCCCTTCGACGTGGTCTTCGACTCCGGTTGCCTGCACAACATGAACCGCTCCGGCCTGCGCGCCTACCGGACACGGCTGATCGAGTCATGGCTGGCGCCAGGCGGCGAGTTCCTACTGGAACACTGGACCAAACGGCATCCGCTGGACTGGCGCCCAATCGGCCCCCGCCGCCGGTCCGGCCTGGTCGACTTCTTCGCTCCCGACCTACTGCTGATGAACGCCTACCCCAACGACATGACCGTCCCCCTACCCCTCGGCCCCCGCGTCGCCGCAACCCTCTACCGCTTCCACCGCCCCCTCCCCTAACACCACCCACCCACCTCAAACAACGCCGCCCAGCCAAAAGGCCGCCCGCACCACCAGACTGCCAACCGCCCACAACACCCAAACGGCCACGGTGCATTGCTCGGACGAGCAACGTACCCGCACGGACGTCCTGTCGCGCACGGAGCGTCATATCCAGACGCGGCTAGGCGCCCCGCACGGCAGCACACGAACGTCCACAGCACTCGCACAGGGCGTGATGTCCGCACAGGTGTGACGGCCAGGCGAAGCGCAGTACCCGCACGGCCGTGCTGCTCGCACGGGGGCGCGGCGTTCAACCGAACCACGGCGCTCAGGCGGACCCGTGCTCGCCCCGGCGCGATGCCCGAACGAGGTAGGGACGTCTGCACAGGGCGCCACGTCCAGGCGGAGCGCGATGCCCGCACGGCCGCAGCGCCCGCACGGGCGCAGTGCCTGAACGGGGCATGATGTCCGCACGGAGCGTCATAGCCAGGCGGGGCCTAGTGCCCGCACAGCCGCAGCGCCCCCACGGGCGCGGCATCCGAACGGGCGCCAGTGCTCGGGCAAGGCACGTGCCCACATGGGCGCGGCGCTCGAACGGGACGGGACGTCTGCACGGGGCCCTGTCCAAGTCGGGGCACGGTGCCCGCATGACCTCGGTGCTCGCACGGCCGCAGTGTCCAATGGGCGCTCGCACGGGGGTCCGGCGTCCGCACGGGACGCGGGACGTGGGCGAGGCGCGTGCCCACAGGCGCGGTGCCCACACAACCGCAGTGCCCACACAGGCGCACTGCTCGCACGGGGCGCGGTACCCGCACGGGCGTTATGTCCAGGCGGGGCGCGCCCGCATGGCCCCGGTGCTCGCACGGCCGCAGTGTCCAATGGGCGCTCGCACGGGGGTCGGTGTCCGCACGGGACGCGGGACGTGGGCGAGGCGCGTCCCCACGGGCGCGGTGCCCACACGGCCGCAGTGCCCGCACGGGGTGTGATGTCCGCACGGGGCGACATGTCCCGGCGGGGGGCGGTTACCGAACGGGTGCGGTGCTCGGGTGCAGGGACGGGACGGGGTGTCCAGGCGGGGGGCGCGGTGCTTGGGTGGGAGGGCATGGGTCTGGTGGGGGTCTGGATTGTCGGATGGTGCTGGTACACCTGGTGGGGTGACCGTCGAGGAGTTCTTGGATGTCGTCCTCGGGCTGCCGGAGGTGGCCCAGAGGGACGGGCATCCGGAGCTGACGGGGTTCCGGGTGCGCGGGAAGGGCTTCTGCTATCTGAACGAGGCCGATGAGACCGTCATGCTCAAGGCCACGCGGGAAGAACAGGAAGCGCTCATCGCCGAGGCACCGGAGGTCTTTTCGGCGTCCTGGGCGGGCGGACGTTTCGCCTGGGTCGAGATCAAGCTCGCGACGGCCGACCCAGTTGAGCTGGCCGAACTCGTCACCGAAGGCTGGCGGTTGTCGGCGCCGAAACACCTGGCCAACACGCTACGGGAGCGACCCGCACCCGACCGGCGCTAGCGGCATCCAGCAGGCCGGGGTTCAGCGGGCATCGGGGGGACGGGAGGGGGTCCAGCCGCAAGACGGCGACCTGGGCGACGTGCCGTTCGACCTCCTCGACAGGCGCGCCGGGGTCGAACGGCAGTTCCGGGTCGCGGTAACCGGACTCCGCCAGATAGATCACCAGCGCCCCGCGCGGCTTCATGCCCGTCCGCGAGGACGACCCGGCGTTCGGTGTCCCCGCCGTCGGGGCCGTCGCGTTCGATTCGGCAGCGCCCGGCCGCGAGAAGGTTTCACCGTCATGCGCGCCGACGTCATCGACTACCTGCGCGTCGAGAAGAAGATGCACGCCGGACGGATTCGCGCCGGGCTCCATACCCTCGCCCCGTCCCGTCCCGCGACCGGCTCCGGCACCTGATTCCTGCGAAGGCTGCGGGACGACGGCGAACGAGGTGTGTTCTGTCGGTGGGGTCCTCAGGATGGGTGGGTTACGCGGATTTTGGATTGGCCGTGCGGGAGTTCCTCCCAGTCGTCCATGAAGCGGGCGGTGAAACCGTGTTTCTCTGCGAGGGAGACCAGGGTCTCGGTGCGGTAGTAGAAGTCTTCCCGAAGGACGTGATGCTCGGCTCCTTCGGTGCGGTCGAAGGTGAAATCGAAGAATCCGTCCGGTGCGAGGACACGGCCGACGTTCGCGAGACACTCGTCGATGACCTCGATGGGCGAATGGCTGAACACGCTGTGCGCGTGCACGACGGTGAAGTGCTTGGACGGGAGGAACCCCAGCTTGAGGTCGCTGACCAGGGTCAGGTGCGGAAGTTTCTCACGCAGATCCTGACGGACGAGTGTGTCCTGCGCGGCGAGTAGAATGTCGGGCGAGATGTCGATCCCGTAGTAGTTCCCGGCGTCGAGGTAGTCGATAAAGCGCCATCCAGCCCGCAGATTGCCGCAGCCGATCTCAAGGACCCGGTCGTCGGGTCCGAGCCCGTGTTTGAGCAGGTAGTCGAACTGCATCTGGCCGAGCGCGAGCCACCGTTCGTGGCTGCGGCTGCCGACCGCGGCCTCCGGGTTCTTGGCCGTGTCGGACTTCATCACGGCCCTGTAATAGGCGACGTGGTCGCGGCTCGACAGGCGGAATTTCAAGTCCCTCGTCACTCTCGCCAGGTGCGACCGGATCCGATCCGGGTTTCGTATGGCGTATCGCAGTTTGTACGTCAGGCTGGCGCGATTTCTACGTGTCGATGGGAGCGGTTCGGTCATCGGTCTCGTCCCCTAAATGCGCGCTTCGGAGGCAATGCCCAGTGCCTGAAGAACCGGGTCGGCACGTCCGGCCCAGGTGCGAGCGATGCGCGGGATGATTCGCCGCCCGCTCCGCGTCCGGTCCCTCGGGAGGACCCGGACGACGGGTCACCTACCCCGATCACATCCCGATAAGCCGACGTCCAAGGCTCGGCGGAGCAGGTCAGACTGCACCAAAATGCCTGGCTTCGGCGCGTTCGACACCGTCCACCCGGATAGGCCAACCGGGCGGCGACCGACGGCGGCGGTGTCGACGCGGCCGACCCGGCATAGCGGCAGAGCCGCTAAAGCAACAGACCGGCGAAGCGGTCGTCGACCTGTTCAGGCGTCAGGCCGAAGTCGTCAAGCGTGTACCGGTGCGACGGCCTGGCCGCTCCGGTGGCGCTCCTGTGGTGCAGTTCCTTCATCGCCGCTCGGGCGTCGTCGCTGAACGGAAGCCCAAAATGGCGGTAGACGCCCTCTACCGTCCCGATCGAGGTCACGGACGAAGTCGTCATAGCGCACGTCGAAGAACCGCGCGGGATCGTGCCGGGCCTGTTGCTCGCGGAACCGGTCGAGGCCACGGCTCCACAGTTCGAGTTGGTCGCGGCCGATCGTCGCGCCGGTGAACACGTCCGACCAACCCGCCGTGACCTGCGCGGCAAGGCTGGACATGGACGCCATCGCCGTGCGTGGCGACCGGTGCGTCTGGACGATCAGCGCGTCGGGATAGACCTCCAGCAGCGCGTCCAAGGCGAACAGATGGCTCGGGTTCTTCAGCACCCAGCGCCGCCCGGTGTCGTTCAGGCCGATAAGCCGCAGGTTGCGGCGATGTCTGCGATAGGCGGGCGTCCAGTCCTGCTCGGCGAGCCACGACGAGTACGACGGCACGTGCGCCACGCACTCGAAGGACACCGACATCAAAGATGACCAAGGCGGCGCTGCTCGCGATGGCGCAGAACCTGTCGACGGAGCTCGGGCCGCGCGGTGTCCGGGTCAACACAGCGCTACGAGGTCCATACTCCCAGCCTGCTGGCCCACACCCCCAGAAAACAAGAACAGGTTCTAGCCTCCGGCGGTCAGATACTCCCACAGCAAGCGCAACACGACTCACAGCTATCATCACGGCAATGAAATATCCGGATCCAAGTCCAGCGCGAGGCCGTCGGGCGTCAAGAGTCACACCGAGGCACTGGGAATGAGCAGCGAATTCCGAGACGCGGCCGACTGGACGGCCCTGACCCACGCCTACGGCACCGCGACGAACCTGCCGAATACATTGGAACGAGTCGGGTCAAGCGATCCAGCCGTGGCCGAACGCGCCTTGTACGACTTATCCGGCACCATCTATCACCAGGGCTGGGTCTATCCGGCGACGGTCCCGTCCGTCAGCATCCTGTACGACTTCGTCTCCAACCCGGCTACCCACCACCGTCCGCAAATCCTCGGCCTGCTCTCCGACATCGCCACAGCGATCTGGGACCTCGAAGACCACGACGACACTGAATACGACGACCCCGACCTCCCAACGATCCTGGATTGGGCACGAGCTGCACGCGCCGCCGTCGAGACAGGCGTCCCAACCCTGATGGGCCTTCTACGCGACGTCGACCCCACCGTCCGAGCCGCGGCTCCGTTCGTCCTCGCAGACTTCCCCGAACACACTCCCGACCCGCTGCCGCGCCTCCGAAAAGCCGCCGACGCGGAGAAGGACGCGGGCGCCACCGCCAGCATAATCCTCGCCGTAGGCGACATCTGCTCAGACCGGAACGAAAGACCACTCAGCTGGTTCCGAAAGCACTGCACTGACCCACGCCGCGAGGTCCGAGCCGCCGCCGCAGTGGCATTGGCTTGGTGCGCCACAGACTCCCCGCACAACCACCTCCAAGCCATAACGGCAGAAATTCAAGCAAACGAGTCCGCGCTGGACGGCCAACTGTGGGTCCTCGACGGCGGCCGCACCGGTTTCCTGACCTCCGCGCTGGACGATCACCCGTCCCCGCAAATCCACCTGGCCCGCAGCGCCCTAGCCACCGAGAAGCGCATAGCGGCCATTCACCGCGCCGGCCAGGTCATGCGCACGTGGCGGGCGGGCGCGGCCGAACTCCTCCCCCCACTCGCCGACCTGCTCACGGACCTTGACACCGAAGTCGTCGAGGAAGCCGCATGGCAAATCAAACAAGGCGGCCCGGAAATCTCCCGAGTCGCCGACCAACTCCCCCGCCTCCTAAACGACGAAACCCACCTGATCGCGGGCAGCGCCTTGGAGGCACTCGGACGAACGGGTGACGAGCGATGCGTCCCCGTCCTAACAGCCGACCTGGCCGAACCCCGCCTATCATTCGACCCTGCCCCAACGCTCGCCGGAATGAAAGAACACGCCAACACACTCCTCCTCCCCCTCCGCGATTTCCTCGACGACCCCAAAAAGGGCACCGGCTTCGCCGGCAACTACCTGATGAACGTCATGACGGGTCTCGCTGCATGGGGCAACCGCGCGCTACCACTCCTGCCGAACATGATCTCCCTGCTGGAGCGCCGAAAGGCCGTCCCACAAGTCGCACGCGCCCTCGCCGCCCTGGGCCCGTCCGCCGCCGCCGCAGTCCCCGCGCTACGTCAATTCCTCGACCGCAAGCACGGCCCACAGGCCAGCCAAAACGCGGCGTGGGCGATCTGGCAGATCACCGGCGACGGCGAAGAGCCGCTGCGCTTCCTCTCCAACACGTTCCGCTCTGGCCTGGACGACGAAGCCATCGAACGACTCTTCACGCTCGGAACCGCCGCAAAACCCGCCCTGCCCCTCCTGGACGAGACAATGCCCGGCACAGCCGCCGTGATCCAGCGAGCAACAGGCGACACCGACCGAACGCTCCCCCACCTGCTAGCCGCCGCAGCCCCCACCCCCACCGGAATGCTCGCGATCCGCTGCCTCGCCGAACTCGGCGCGGACGCGTGCCCAGCGATCCCCGCCATCAAGAAAATCGCAGAAAGCCCCCGCGTCCAGGCAGGCGGCCCAAGCACCAATATCCTCACCACCGACCACACCTACCAAACCACCGCCACCACCGCCCTAACCCAACTCACACACACCTAACAAGCCACCCGACGACGACCGAGATCATGACGCGCTCCGATTCAAAGGGTGCGACTCGTCTCGCCCTCGGACCCGCCCGACGTTAGCGTCGACGAGGCCGTGCTACCGCCCAACACGGCCCGCGCGCCCGGAGGCCCGTCCTGACCACCACACCCCCACCTCACCACGTCTGCCATACGCGAACATGTCCAGAATGTCGTTACATGCCGGCAGAATATGGCCATGCCCGCGTCGACGACGCTCTCTGTCGGACAGGTCCTCAGGTATCCAGACCCACCCGATCCAGGGCCTGAGCACCTCGACGGCTACCGAAACTTCTTCAACCTGACCGCCTTGCCGGAAACTCGCCGGCTCATCATGAACCGGGGCATCGACCATCCCGCGCGCGTATCGGCGCCCGGGGGCAGGCGGCGCCCAGTGATCTTCCTCCGGTCCAATCCGCTCCAGGCTGGCTCAGCCAAGACGCCGTGGCAGGACGAGATCGACGTGGCGGGCGGACGAGTCAGATACTTCGGCGATCACCGAGCGGACACGGCTGTGCCCCTGGGGAGCACCAGAGGCAATGCCGCGCTCCTCGAAACAGCAGAGGCTCACACGTCCGATGACGCAGACGTCCGGGCCGCAGCGCCTCCGCTTCTCATCTTCCGCTCGACCCAGCGCAACCAGAACAGCAAAGGGTACCTCGAGTTCTGTGGTCTCGGCGTCATTGAGCACGCTGCGTTCACCGAGCTTGAAGACCCAGGAAGCCGCAAACATTTCCCCAACTACGTCTTCCATATCTCGCTCCTCGATCTCGCTCCCGAAGGCAACTGTCTTGACTGGCGTTGGATAAACGCGCGACGCGACCCCGCTACCACCTTGGACGCGACAACCGCCCTCGCCCCGGACTCCTGGGTGGCCTGGGCAAATGCTGGCGCGGCTAGCAAGAACCGTGCGGAGGCCAAGTTGAGATCACCGGACTGGGTATGGGACGAACTGGTCCTGGCATGCGCGCTCGTGCACCAAAACGACTGGCGCGAGGTCAAGCACTACGACAAGCGCGCCGCGGAGTTGTCTGATCTGTTGCGACAACTGCCATTTCACCCCCCAGCGAGTCGCGGCAGCGACTTCCGCAACACCAACAGCGTCCAACGAAAGACCGCCGACATCGCAACCGCTCATCCGGATTACTCAGGCACGACCACACGAGGTGGCAAAACGACGCGGCTGGTCGTCGAAGCCTTCCTTGCCAATCCACAAAAAATGCTCGCTGCCGCATACCGCATCACAGCGGCGATAACCTCGGAAGACCCGAGACTTCGCGAAGCCATCGCGACTCCCATCTCTGACGAGGACGAGGAGACCGCGGTCGAAGGCCGGAGCCTTGAACGCCTGCACCACTACCGTGAGCGTGATCGCGAGCTACGGAAGAAGAAAATAAACCTGACGCTGGCCAAAGGTGGCGCCCTTGCCTGTGAGGTTTGTAAATTCGACTTCAATCGCGCCTACGGTGCGCATGGCGATGGTTACATCGAGGTCCACCATGTGGTTCCTCTGCACGAGGTCGGCGAATCGCAAACAAAGCTCAGCGACCTTGCTCTCCTTTGCGCCAACTGCCACCGGATGAGCCATCGGCGCCTCCAGACGACAGGTACGTGGCCTTCACCCGCCGAACTGCGTGGTCTCATCAAATAGGCATCTGTCACCCGACGGTTGCGACGGTCAAGGGCCGTTCTGGTCGCGTAAGAGCAATGACGTCCAAGTCGGCCGCTCGGCCTCTGGTGACCACCGGGATCTGTTCTTGGCCCTGCGTGAGGCGCCGGCTGCTGGGGGCTTGTTCACCTTGAGGGCTGGGTCGTGTTTGTGGGCGATATGTGCGGGGCGGTTCGATTAGGTGTGGGTTTTGCGCGTGCTTATTGAGTGCCCTTAGTGGCTGTGCGTGTTGGTGGGGGCGTTTGGGGTGCGAGGGGGTAGGACGCTGTGTGGTGTCAGTTGAGGGATTTTAGGCGCTCGGCGACGGCGGTTGCCAGGGCTGTCACCTGTGCCTTCTTCTTGTCGTTTGGCTGGTCGTGGGTGCGTGCTGATACGTCGATGACCACGTTGGAGATACGGAACTTGGTGTGGATGTCGAATACGTCGATGCGGGCCAGCACGATGACAATCGAGGTCTTGTCGATCGTCTGGTAGCCCTTCTCTCCGACGTCGGCCGCTGTTACCTCCTGGTCACGGCGCACGCGGTTGCTGTACCAGATCTCCAGGTCTTCGGTGGCGCGTTCCGGGCCGGTCTGGTCTGTGGTCGCGTGCGCGGTTTTGGCGAAGACGCGGACCGTGCGGAACGGCTGGTCCACTCTTCGCGGCACACTGCTCCACTTGCATTCCGACCGGGCGTCCCCGGCCCAGCCGAAAAGCCCATCGGGTTTGGAGTCTCCCGGCTCGCGCGACCCGTTGGAGACCAGGGGCGCCAGCGTGGGCGCATCGGGCATGAGTTTGCATGCGTCGACGTCGTCGAACCGTCCATCCGAGTTGAACAGCCCGAATCGCCAGGCAACGGTTACGCCGCACCCACCCAGCACTACAGCACAGGCGGGCGCCAGCAGCACCAAGAGCCATCGAGGACGCCTGAACACAGCCGAACCGCTCACGTACCCAGCGTGACACACCCCACCACCAACACACGAATGAGCTTAAAACCACTTCGGTAGTGCGGGTCTCTGACGTCTACGGGTTGTTGGTGCGAGCGTCCTGTGGGCGTCCACGACCCGCGACGACCGGATAACGATCACGGAATTGAATAGGCTTCCCGGGAGCTTGAGGGAGCAGCTAGGGCCTCGATTGGCGCTCCAGGCAGCCCTTCGCTGAACCTGCGGCTGGATAAGCATTCAAGGGCAGATCGCTCTTTGGAAGAGTGCGCAACGGTTCAACGGCTGCTATATGCCAGGGTGCAAGGCCCCTGAGCGAGGGTGGGCGGTGCTGGGTGTGGGGCCGTTAAGATCGCGTCTTTTGATCATTACCTGACGGCAAATCGGGTAATTCGGGCAAAGTTTGGCCGGTGTTGGCCGGTGGGGGTGGTCTGTATGAAGTTGGGGTCAGGCTGGGGGTGAGGGGTGTTCAACGGGCGGCCGGTCGTTTCTCTGGGCGTCTCTGATGGAATGGGTGGTGTGCATGGTGGAAAATGCGGGCGATGCTGGGGACGAGGTGCCGGAGAGTGAGGGTTCCTGGCTGGGGCGCGGAGTTGCTTTGTTCACGCCGGTGTTCGCGATCGCGGCGGGGTGGCTGGCGGGGGCTGTGGCGCAGATCGTCCCCGGGGCGCAGCTCGATGAGGGTCAAGTGACCACGTTCATGGTGGCGGCCACCACCGCGACGCTCGGGGCCGGGTGGAAATGGCTCCAGGGATGGCAGCAGCATGAACGGGAAGTGGCCGATGGTAAGGCCGCGCCCGTTAAGAGCAACCGGCAGCGGAAGTCCCGGGCTCGTAAGTAAGGGCGGGCCGCGGTCGTACGTCTTTGTGGCCTGGTCCGGCCGAGGTGAGGGCGTTCGGGCGGCCTGGGGTTTTGGACGTTCGCGAGATCGGGTCACCCGGTGGTCGCTGGGCGATCATTTGGTGTTCATCTCGTGATTCGGTTTCGCGAGTAGGCATGGCCGTGTGCGTGCTGTTCTGGCGGTCTTGCTGAGTGTCGTGCTCGTGGGGTGTTCGGCCGCGAGTGCCTCCGTTTCCGCGGACGATGTCGTCGTGGTCGGGGTCAAGGCTGATCAGCCGGGCCTCGGGTTCAGGGAACGGGGCGAGTTCCGCGGGTTCGAGGTCGATGTGGGGACGTACATCGCCCGCCATATGGGTGCCTCCCGGGTGAGATTCGAGGAGGTCAGGTCGGACGATCGGGAGCGGAAACTCGACGAGCACACCGTCGATCTGGTGCTCGCCTCGTACTCGATCACGCCGGACCGGGCGAAGCTCGTCACGTTCGGCGGGCCCTACTACGTGGCGCACCAGGACATCATGGTCCGGCGGGGAGAGACCCGGATTCGGGGTGTGCGTGACCTGGCGGGGCAGCGAATGTGTCAGGCGAGCGGGTCGGTTTCCACCGAGCGGGTGGTCAAAGGGCTGAGCATTCCGGCGACGCTGGTTCCAGGGTCGTCCTATAGCGACTGTGTGACGAAGCTGCGTGGCGGGGTTGTTGACGCGGTTTCCACGGGGGATCTGGTGTTGGCCGGGTTCGCGGCCAAGGATCTGGAGATCGTGAACGCGCCGTTCACCGACGAGCGGTACGGCGTCGGGCTGCGGAGAGGCGACGTCGATGGGTGCGAGGCGGTGAACCGCGCGCTCACGACGATGTTCCAGGACGGGACGGCCAGCCGGTTGCTGCGGAAATGGTTCGGGAGCAGCGGGATCACGCTGGTCGAGGAGGTGCCCCAGTTCGAGGGCTGCTCGTAATGTCGGTGCGGCTGCTTAGAGTGGGCTGGTGGCAGAGAACAGGGTTGTTTGGGACGAGCTCCTGGCGGCCGGTTCCCTGCACGCCCTGCGGGAAGCCCACCGGGACGCGACGCTGGCCGTCCTGGGGTCCCTGAGCCGGGCGGCGGGGTTCACCGAGCGGTCGTACGGGGTCAGCTCGTTCGACGTGCTGGCGACGTGGATCGACCGGGTCTTCGAGGACGAGCCGCGGGTCGTCCGGGACGATCTGAACGGGTCGCCCGGCTGGCGGTTCGGGCCGTTCCGGAGCGCGCGAAACGCCGTCCCCCCGCAGGAGGCCGGGGCGTACCGGGTGTTGCTGAAGCGGCACGAATTCGGGAACGTGCGAGGGATTCGGTGGGATCGGGACAGTCCCACCAAGCAGGCCGTGGCGCGGCAGGGATATGTCGAGGATCCGCAGCTGGAGCTGCCGCTCGGGATCCAGCGCGACACGCCCGGGGTCGTGACCTTGGTGCTCGCGCACAGCGCGACGGACGAGCCGTTGGAAATGGAGCTCTTCCTGGGGCGGCCCAGGTGGAACGCGGACGGCGGGGCGGCCTGGCACTGGGTGAAGGAGCTGGACGACGCCATCGGGCCCGATCCACGTCGTAAGCTCGTCGAGCGGACGATGCCGTTGTGGGACGACGGGGAAGCCGATGTCCCGATGCGGCTCCGCGGGGAGAGGAAATCGGCCTAGTAAAGGGTGGCGCGGGTGCTGTTCGACTGCGAGCGGCTGACGCTTGCCCGGCGGCTCAGAGGGTTGCGTAAGAATCAGGTCGCGCAGGCCGTGGGAACGACTCCGAAGGCGATCGGACGGTACGAGGCCGGGGTGCAAACGCCCGAGGAGCCGATGGTGGGGCGTCTGGCCATCGCCCTCGGGGTGCCCGTGGACTTCTTCCAAGGCGGGCGGAGCCGCGTTTCGCTGGACGGGGCGCATTTCAGGTCGTTGAGGTCGACCAGCCAGATCGAGCGGGATCAGGCGCTCGCCTATGGGCGGATCGCCACCGATGTGGTCGGGGCGCTTGAGGATCTCGTCGATTTTCCCGAGGTCGATCTGCCGGAGTACGCGGTGCCGCCGGACGAGATCGCCGGCAGCGGCCCGGTGGAGGCGGCCAGGATCGCGAGAAAGGCGCTGGTCGGGGAGCCGGGGCCGGTTCCGCATGTGGTGCGGCTGCTGGAGGCGCACGGGGTGATCGTGCTCGTCCTGCCAGAGGCGGCGGAACGGGTCGACGCGTTCAGCGTGGGCGTTCATCCGCGGCCGATGGTGTTCTTCAACCCGGCCAAAGGCGACTACTGGCGTAACCGTTTCGACGGCGCTCATGAGCTGGGGCATCTGGTGATGCACGCCGACGCCGAACCCGGGGAAAAGATCGTCGAGGATCAGGCACACCGTTTCGCGGCGGAATTCCTGATGCCGGAGGACGATATCGGCGGCGAATTGCCGGCGGGTGCCGACTGGGCGCGGCTGGCGGAGCTGAAGGCGGCGTGGGGTGTCAGCATGGCGGCGCTGCTTTATCGGGCGCGCACGTTGAAGATCATGAATGAGACCGAATATCGGAACGCGATGAGCGTGCTGAGTTCGCGAGGGTGGCGAAGGCGGGAACCGGGTCCGGCGAAGGCGCTGGAGCAGCCCACGATGCTGACCAGGGCGATCGAGATCGTCGGCGCGGCGGGCACGGACCGTGACCGCGTGGCGGAGCGGGCTCGGGTGACGAGGGCCGATCTGGATCTGCTGGTCCGGCGGCGGTAGCGCCGAGAATGGAACGGTCCTTCTTGGTCGTTCGAGGTTGATGGCGTGATTTGTCCGGTGTACCGGTAGTTATATATCTCTGACCGGAGGTCGCCTGCGCGTCCGTCATCGCCTGTGAGACCCTCCGAGAGTTGTCGTGACGTACGAGACGCAGGAGATCTTGTGCTTGACAATCGGCAGGCGGGTCCGACGGCGTTGCGCATGCAGATCGGCGCCCGGCTGAGGCGGCTGCGGGAGGAAAAGGGGATCGGGCGCGCGGAGGCGGGCGCGGCGATTCGCGGGTCGGCGTCCAAGATGTGCCGCCTGGAGCTCGGACGGCACGGCTTCAAGGTGCGGGACGTCCTCGACCTGCTCGACCTGTACGGCCTGGACGACAAGGACGAGAGGGAGAGCTTCGTCGATCTCGTCCTGGAGGCGAAGAAGGCCGGCTGGTGGCAGAGTTACGCCGATGTGGTGCCGAGCTGGTTCGAGCAGTATGTGGGCCTGGAGCAGTCTGCGGCGACGATCCGCGCCTACGAGGTGCAGTACGTCCCGGGGCTCCTGCAGACGGTCGACTACGCGCGGGCCGTCATCGGCCTAGAGCACTACAGCGCGGCGCAGGAGGAGTTCGACCGGCGTCTCAAGGTGCGGATGACCCGGCAGGACATTCTGCGCCGGCCCGTCGCCCCGGCCAGATTCTGGGCGGTGATCGATGAGGCGGCGCTGCGCCGGCCGATCGGCGGGCCCGCGACGATGCGCGCCCAGATCGAGCACCTGATCGCCGTGTCGGAGAGCATGCCGAACGTGAAGGTGCAGCTCCTGCCGTTCTCCTCGGGCGGCCATCTCGCCCTGGGCGGCCCGATCACGATCATCCGGTTCGCGGAGCACGACCTGGACGACGTCGTGTACCTCGAACAGCTGACCGGCGCCCGCTATCCGGAGGGCAGGGAGGCCGACCGCTACAAGGAGATCATGGATTCGCTGGCCATCCGCGCCGCCCCTCCCGCACGCACCGTCACCCTCCTCAAGGAAATACTGAAGAACTCCTGACGCCCCCCACCCCAGACGGTTCCCCCGTGGGCGGGAGGCGGTCCCCCGGTGGTGGGAGGTGCGGTGCGTGGACGCGGCGTTAGCGTCACCTGCGACATTGGCGACTTTGCAGGTGGTGGCGGGTTTGAACTCCTCGGCGACGGTCGTCGCGTTCGTGACCGGAACGGCGGTCAGCACGTTCGTGATGGCGTACGGGGCACGGCGGCTGCTCAACGTCCGGTTCTCCCCGTTCCGGACGATCGTGGCGGGCGCGGTCGGTCAGGGCATGGCGAACCCGATCACCACGGCGCTGATCGGCGATCTCGACAGGCACCGGGAGCTGACGCCTCTGTTCTGGTTCGTCTGCCTTGGCTTCGCCTGCGCTCTGCTGGTCTCGATGACCCTGCTGGTGCTCTGGGAGGCGTTCGTCCCGACGGGGAGCGTCCCGTCGCCGCTGTACTGGTTCGGCGGCGCGAGGTCCCGGGTGGCGCGGACGCGGCGCTACTGGCGGATCACGTTCATCTTCCTGCGGCACGGCCTCGGCCCGTACCTGCGGGGACGTGCGCGCCGCGGGCCCACGTCGCCGGAGGGACGGGAGCGGCTCGCGCGGTCGTTCACTGAGTCGCTGGAGCAGGCGGGTGTCGCGTTCGTGAAACTCGGGCAGGTGCTGTCGACGCGGCGGGACGTCCTCCCGCCGGAGTTCGTGGCGGAGCTCGGACGGCTTCAGGACCGCGCCGCCCCTGTCGCGTGGCCGGAGATCGAACGGGTGATCCGGGACGAGCTGGGCGCGCCCCCCGAGGAGGTCTTCGCGTCGTTCGACAAGACGCCACTGGCGGCCGCGTCCGTCGCGCAGGTGCACACGGCCACGCTGCGATCGGGTGAGGACGTCGTCGTCAAGGTCCAGCGGCCCGGCGTCCGGACGGTCGTCGAACGCGACCTGGACATCGTCGGCCGTCTCGCGCGGACGCTCCAGTCACGCGCCGCGTGGGCGAAGGCGGTCGGCGCCGTCGATCTCGCCGACGGGTTCGCCGCCGCGCTGCGCGAGGAACTCGACTTCCGGGTCGAGGCGCGCAACGTGGCGTCGGTGGCGGCGGCCGCGACGGCACGCGGGTCGGACGTCGTCATCCCGCACCCCTACGACGACCTGTGCACCGGACGCGTCCTGGTCATGCAGCGCCTGCACGGGACCCCGCTCGGTCAGGCCGGCCCGCTCATCGCCGAGCGGGCCGGCATGGACCGGACGAAGCTGGCGCACACCGTCCTCGACACGGTGCTGCGGCAGATCGTCCTCGACGGGGTCTTCCACGCCGACCCGCATCCCGGCAACATCCTGCTGCTCGACAACGGCCGCCTCGGGCTGATCGACTTCGGCTCCGTCGGACGGCTCGACACCGTGCTGCGCGACTGCCTCCAGCGGATGCTGCACGCCATGAACCGGGGCGACGCGATCGCGGTGACGGACGCCTTCCTGGAGGTCGTGGCCCGTCCCGACGAGCTGGACGAGCAGGCCCTCGCCCGCGCGCTCGGCGCCTTCATGGCGCGGCATCTCGGCGCCGGGTCCACACCCGACATGGCGATGTTCACCGACCTGTTCCGGCTCGTGGCGCGGTTCGACCTGGCGGTTCCGCCGGAGATCGCGGCGGTGTTCCGGGCGCTGGCGACGCTGGAGGGCGGCCTGACCGGCCTGGCGCCCGGGTTCCGCGTCGTCGCCGAGGCGCAGGAGTTCGGCGAGACCTGCCTGCGGGAACGGATGCGTCCCGCGTCCCTCCAGGAGGCCGCGGCGGACGAGCTGATGGGCCTGCTGCCGATGCTGCGCCGGCTTCCGCGCCGCCTCGACCGCATCGCCGCCGCGGCGGAGTCGGGCCGCCTGACCATGAACGTCCGGCTGTTCGCGGACGAGGGCGACCGCCGGACGATCACCGGCCTGCTCCAGCAGGCGCTCCTCACCGTCCTCGCCTCGACGGCCGGGGTGATGGCGGTGATGCTGCTGGGTCTCAAAGGTGGGCCCAGCATGACGTCCGACGTGACGCTCTACCAGTTCATCGGATACTGCGGGTTGGTGATCTGCTCCGTCCTCTCGCTGCGCGTCCTCGCGGTGATCTTCCGCCGCCGACCCCATGACGATCGAACAGGTGTTTGACTCGACGGGTAGAGTGGAGCCATGTTCCAAGCCTCGCTGCTGGACGACCTGGGCGACCTGGACGGTACGCGCGGGCCGCGTCCGCTGGGTTCGGCGCGGCGGACGCGGCTGGCGCACGGCGCCTGGGTGGACGTCCTGCCCGGCTGGATCCCGGGTGCGGACGCGCTGTTCGAGCGGCTGCTGACGTCCGTCCCGTGGCGCGCGGAGAGCCGCCGCATGTACGACCGTGTCGTGGACGTGCCACGGCTGCTGGCGTTCTACGACGAAGACGACGTCCTGCCCGATCCCGTCCTGGACGAGGCGAAGGCCGCGCTCGACGCCCACTACGCGGAGGAGCTCGGGGAGCCGTTCCGCACCGCCGGGCTGTGCCTGTACCGGGACGGACGCGACAGCGTCGCCTGGCACGGCGACAAGATCGGACGCGGCGCCACGGAGGACACGATGGTCGCGATCCTGTCGGTCGGCACGCCGAGGAGCCTGCTGCTGCGCCCACACAGCGGCAGCGGCGGCGGCGGCCGGACGATTCGCCACGAACTCGGACACGGCGATCTCATCGTGATGGGCGGGAGCTGCCAGCGGACATGGGAGCACGCGATCCCGAAAAGCACCCGCGCGACGGGTCCCCGCATCAGCATCCAGTACCGCCCCCGCAACGTCCGCTGACCCGGCGGCCTCGCCATTTCCCGAAGCGCTCGGGCATGGTGGGATCATGACGCCCCTTCCCTGGCGAGAGGTAGCTCGATGATCTTGGTCACCGGCGCCACCGGCAACATCGGCGCCGAGCTCGTCGACATCCTCGCCGCCGCCGGTGAACCCGTGCGCGCCCTCGTCCGCGGGCACAAACCGCTGCCCGCGCCGCCGGACGGTGTCGAACACGTCACCGGCGACCTCGACGACCCCGCCTCCCTGGCCCAGGCGCTGGACGGCGCCAAGGGCGTCTTCCTGCTCCCCGGCTACCGCGACATGCCGGGCGTGCTCGCCGAAGCCCGTCGGGCCGGGGTGGAGCGCGTCGTCCAGCTTTCGGGCGGATCGGCGGCGAGCGGCGACCTGACCAACGCCGTCACCCGCTACATGGTCGTCACCGAGCGCGCGCTCTACGACTCGGGCCTGCCGTGGACGGTCCTGCGCCCGAGCGCCTTCATGTCGAACGCGCTGCGCTGGCTCCCGCAACTCAAGGCGGGTGACACGGTACGGCTGCCGTTCGCGAACGTCCGCGCCGCCGCCGTCGATCCGCGCGACATCGCCGCCGTCGCCGCCAAGGCCCTGCTGGACGACGGTCACGAGGGACAGATCTACCACCCGACCGGCCCCGAGGCGCTGCTGCCCGCCGAGCAGGTCGCCGTCCTCGCCGATGTCCTCGGCCGTGACCTGTGCTTCGAGGCGCAGCCCGACGACGAGGCCCGGGCCGAGATGACCACGCAGATGCCCGCCGAGTACGTCGACGCGTTCTTCGACTTCTACGTGAACGGCTCCCTGGACGAGTCGATCGTCCGGTCGACCGTGCAGGACGTCACGGGCAAACCACCCCGAACCTTCCGCCAGTGGACCGAAGCCCACGCAACCGCCTTCGCATGACCACGCCTCTTCGCATGACGGCGGTCTTCGTATGACGGTCGTTGTCGAGCCGTTCGGCACCATCACCGCCGCGACACGGGCCCTGCTCGCCACGGCGGAGCGGCTCGATGACGACGGCGTCCGGGCGCCGTCACTGCTCCCGGGCTGGACGCGCGGCCACGTCCTCACCCACGTCGCCCGGAACGCCGACGGCGGCACCCGCCTGCTCACCTGGGCCCGCACGGGCGTCGAGTCTCACGAGTACCCGAGCGTGGAGGCCCGCGCGGCCGAGATCGACGCCGGCGCCGGACGGCCCGCCGCCGCCCTGGTGGCTGACGTGCGCGACAGCGCCCAGCGGTTCGCCGACGCCTACACGCTGATGCCGGACGAGGCGTGGGAGCGGGTCGTCCAGTGGACATCGGGCGCCCGCCACCCCGCCGCCCGCGCCACCGACGCGCGGCTCACCGAGGTGCTCGTCCACCACGTCGACCTTGATGCCGGCTTCGCGCCCCGCGACTGGCCCGCGTTCTTCACCTCGCGGACGCTCGACGGCGTCGCCGCCGCCTTCGCCCGCCGCGACGACGCCCCGGACCTGCGGCTGCGCGCCACCGACACGGGCCGCGACCTCGGCGACGGAGACGTGATCGTCACGGGGCCGGAGGCGTCCCTGCTCGCCTGGCTGATGGGACGCTCCCGCGGAGACGATCTCACCGGCGCCGAAGGCGTCACCCTCCCTTTCCTCTACTGATTCCCGCCCAGAGGTCTCCGACCTGCTCAGACGGCCGGGCAGGTCGCGCCACGCGGAGGAAGCCTCAGCGAGATGAGATAGCGGTCGATCGTGTTCCGCATGCAGGGACCGCGGTTGTAGCTGCCGTGGCCGGAGCCCTCGTAGGTGAGGAGTGTCGCCGTCCGGGGGCCGAGCTGCCGGGCCACCGTCCGCGCCCAGTTGTGCGGCGTGGCCGGATCGTGGCGGGCGTTCGCCAGCAGGATCGGCGCGCTGCCGCGGACGTCCAGCCGGTGCTGCGGGTTCCGGACGGGACGCGGCCAGCCAAGGCACGCCGAGAGCGCCATGACCGGACGGGCGAACGTCATGTCGGGCGCGTACCGCTCCGTCTGCCGCATCAGCCTCTTGTACTGGCCGTAGTCACGGATCGGGAGGCTCCAGTCAGAGCAGAACTGGGCAGTGAAGCCGTCCGTTCCCGTTCCCTGGGCGCCACCCACCACGCCACGGCGCGCCCCGGCCTTCGGCGGCGCCGGACGTGCCACCGCGCTACCGGCGTTCAACGCCGCCAGCCTCGCCGCCAGCTCCGCCCAGTCAGGCCCGTAGAACGCCTTGTACGCCATCAGCACCAGGCCGAACTCCGGCAGCGGCTTCGTCGGGTCGGCGGGATCCGGCAGCTCACCGCGTCCGGCGCGGGCGCGCAGGTCCCGCCAGATGGCACGGACGTCCTTGCCGTGCAAGGCGCACTCTCGCGCGGCCCCACACCACCTGACGAACTGATCGAACGAGTCCTGCGCGGCGGTCAGTTCCGACTTCAGGAACCGCCGGGCATCGGGGACGCTGTGGTCGTCGACGCTCTCCAGAACCATCGCGCGGATTCGTCCCGGGAACAACTCCGCGTACATTTCACCGAGGAGCGTCCCGTACGAGCTTCCGTGGAAGGTCAGCTTGGACTCGCCCAACGCGGCCCTGATCGCGTCGACGTCACGCGCGGTGCTGACAGAGTCGGCGTGGTCGTAGACCGGCCCGGTCAGCCCGCGGCAGTTGTTCCGCAGAACCTTGTTGTAGTCGCGAGTCTTCTCGAACTCCTCCGCGCTGTTGATCACCGGAGACGGACGGGCCCCGAGCAGCGTCGCGTCGCAGGTCACCGGATTGCTGGCGCCGACGCCGCGCGGGTCGAAGCTGACGATGTCGAAGCGCCGCCGAAGCTCGTCGCTGAACCTGTCGATGCCTCCCTCAAGTTTGGTGACCCGCTGGACGCCCGAGTCGCCGGGGCCGCCGGGGCCGAACACCAGCGTGCCGGCACGGGCGTCCGGGTCGAGGGCCTTGCGACGTGCGATGGCGAGCCCGAAGGTCGCACCGTCCGGACGCGTCCAGTCGACGGGCAACCGCAGCGTCGCGCACTCGGCCCTCCCGTCGTCCCCGCACGCCCGCCACTCGATCCGGGCCGGTCCAGGCGCCGCCTCGGCCGCGCCTCCCAGCCCCGAAACACCCGCACAAGCAAGCGCGACGACCAGCGCGACCACCCCGCCGACACCTCGGCCCACGCCACCCCGCACACCGCGACCCGCCCTGCCCCTCCTCGGCCATACGACTGGTTTGAGGTCTTGCGATGTGTCGATCGTGGGTGCCGTGTGCGTCGGCGTTCTGTTTTCGCGCAGCATGAACGTCCTTCTCTAAAGGGGCTTCCCGGGGCACTCGCCTCGCGTCGCAGGGCGGTCGTGCGGCGATCGGCCGTCCAAGGGACGGCCCGCGGCGGACCTGCCGGGGAGAGGGCGAAGCCGGTCTCGGACGGGCCGCCGGGACGCCGGGATGGCGGCCCGGCGGCCCGTGGACGATCACGTTACGGGCGGGCCCCGACTGCGCGACAGGATGATCAGGGACGGTTCAGGGTCGATTCAGGGTTCGGTCAGGGACGCCGAACCACCCCGACTTCGCGGTCTTGTCAAGAATAGCCAGTCAGGACTTCCGGCCATCGCCATGTTCGACAGTTTCCGCGATGGGAGCGAAAAAAGAGTCCCGCGACTCAGCGTCCGTCCAGATCTCCGCTATGGACGGCGCTCAGCAGCGCATTCCACTGCGCGGAATCGAGGGCGAGGACGCCTGCGGAGTGGTCCCGCGAGTCCCGGACCAGCACCGACGGACCCAGCGCCGCCACCTCCACGCAATCGTCCCCGCTCTGACTCCGACTGGCTTTGCGCCAGTTCAGCGCCGTTCCATGAATCGATCGGCACACCATCCAGCAACCCTCCATCCATTGCCGGCGGGTGCCGTCTCGCCAACCGATCGAGCAAGAACACCCGCCCGGCGAGCACCAAGCAGGGCACGACAAACCACGACCTTGTGGATAATTTCCCGGTCATGAGTGTAAACGGTTCTAGTTATCCCGCCTACAAGGGAACACAAGATCACTCTGCGTGCTATGAAGGCCACTCGCCTTGTGGGTGCCCGATGCGGCCGTCACCTCCGGTCGGGTCGAGTTGCGGTGCTGGAGTCAGGCCATGAGCTCCTCGGCGGTCTGCCGGAGCAGCGCGATCGACTGGTCGGCGGGTAGCGCCTGCTCCAGCAGGAACTCGAAGGTGTCCCGGTACTCGGGGATCGTGTCGTCGTCACCGGTGATCATCAGGCTGGCTCCCGACCGGCCCTCCAGATAGAGGATGTCGTCCAGGTCGCCGTCGAACTCCAGGAGGCTGAACGGCCCCTCGAGCCCGCGGTGCGCGCCCGCGTTGAACGGGATGATCCTGATGGTCAGCAGCTCGTCACGCTCGGCCGTGTCGGCGATCTGGTTGAGCTGGGCGGGCATGATCGCGGGATCGACCTTGATGCCGACATGGCGCCGGATGACCGCCTCGTCGATGATGTAGTGCTGGCGTGGCGGGTTCTGCCGCTTGGCGAGCTCCTGCTGCCGCTGGAGGCGCAGCTTCGCTCCGAGCACCCGGCCCTGCTCGGACACGTTGCCGGTGGCGAGCACCCCCGCGTAGTCGGGCGTCTGGATCAGTCCGGGGATGACGGTCCCGTGGAACTGCCGGATGTAGGCCGCGCCCGCCGAATACCCCACATAGTTCAGGAAGTTGGGGTCGAAGTCGCCTCTGTACTTGTTCCACCACGCCGGCTCTCGCGCCCCGCGCGCCAGCGACTGCAGCCGCTCCTGGCGTCCCTCGGACGTGACGTCGTACACCGAGAGCAGTGCCTGCAGATCCGTGCGGGTGATGGCGTTCTTGCCTCCCTCGACCCTGATGAGCTTCGACGGAGACCATTCGAGCTGCCGCGCCACCTGGTCCTGCGTCAGCCCTTTCTCCTTGCGCAAGCGGACGAGTTCGGCGCGCAGTAGTGCGCTCTGGACGATCGGCCCCTGGTCACTGGTCATCTCAATCGCTCACTCTATGTAGTAGATGCCACCAGCCCGCATGCAATCTGGCACTCCGCCATGTTGCGCGACACGTCACGCCAATGCGCTACCTGACGAAGCCCGCGAGAAGCCACCCACGATGGCCAGACCCCGTCATATCGCCCAAAACTCGGCGTCGCAGCTTCCAGACTGCTGCATGCCCGTAGACTATGTTGTAATGTGCTAGGTAGCAAAGTAGCAGACGTCGACCTGCCACCCGACGCGTTGCTACCTTTAGCGGAGATACAACATCACCCAGGGTGAGGCTCGGACGGAAGGCACACCCCGTCCGGGCCCCTTAGGCGGACACGGGGACGTACGCCGACGACGAGAGACCGGACAACGCGCCGGACGGGGGAGGACGCCACGAAACGCCGGACATTTCGGAATACCAGAAAAGAAAATAGAGTCGCCCGCCGCTTTCCACCGATCACCGGTCGCGAGCCAAGACGATCGAGGGAAAGCGGAGAGCGACTCCTCGAGACCGCGGGAGATCGTCCCGGCCGGTCACTTCGGACTCTCCGGCGAAGTCGCGGAAAGATCCGTGCTGACCTGCCCAAACGTTCTTTGCGGACTCACCCAGTCTAACCGCGATCATGCGGTTCGGGCTAGTAGGTGAATGCGACTCGGTGCCCCGAACGGCCCGTTGCCGGACCCATCCCAGGCAGCCGGACATGTGGCATCCGAAGACGCGATTCGAGGCATGGGGTTCTCGATATGTCAAGATATAAGTTTCTCTCCCCGACCATTGACATCCTTCACCCCACAAATCCACCGTTCGCCATACAGCCGAGCGTCTGGCGGGTGTGCTGATGGACGACTACGCCCGCCAGCACGACCCGGACCAGATCGTCGCGTCCGGAACCGGCCCCGGCTTCGTCACCCGGCCGGCCCATGACGAACCCGAGACCGAGACCGAAATCGAATGCCGGGGGGCCGGGACCTGCGGGATCGAGTGCCCGCATCCGCACCCGTCCGTCCCGTCGCCGGCCGTCCCGTCGCCGGCCGCCCCGCCGCCTCCCGGCCCGCCGCCCCCGGCGCCGGGGTTCTGGGGCTCCCTCACCGAGATAGAGCGGATCGGCCTCCTCGCCTGCGCAGACGAGGTCGCCTACCCGGTCGGCACCGTGCTCTGGTTCGAGGGCCAGACCGCGGACCAGGCCGTCGTGATCCAGTCCGGCTCGATCAGGGTCTCGGTGAACCGGAACGGACGCGAGCGGATCATCGCGTTCCGCGGCCCCGGCGACATCATCGGCGAGCGCGCCGCGCTGCTGCTGCGCCGCCGCTCCGCGACCATCGTCGCCATGGACACCGTCCGCGGCCTGCGCATGACCACGCAGCAGTTCGCGGCCTACCTGAGCGCCCACCCCCGCGTCCTCGCCGTCATGGAGAGCGAGGTGTACGACCGGCTGACCGAGCAGACGGCCCCGCCGCCCGAGCCTCAGCCCGGGCTCCAGTCCCAATCCCAGCCCCAGCTACAGGCGCCGCCGCAGTACACGACGGCTGACCAGTACTGGCCCAACGCGCCGCATGACCCCGCCGTCCAGTACGGCTCCATCGCACCGCACGTCACCGCCCCGCGAAACGGGTCCACCCCGCAGAACGGCTCTGCCGCGCAGAACGGGTCTGCCGCGCGACATGGCGCTGCCACGGGGCAGGGGTCCGGTGCGCGGTACGACGCGGAGGCGCACGCCACCGTGCCGCTTCCGCTCCCCCAGGCCGATCACGTCCAGCAGGAGGCGGTGTACGGCGGCTCGGCCTACATGGTCCCCGCGCAGCACAGCGGCCCTTGGCCGCCGGCGCGGGAGGCCCAGCGGCCGGTGCCGTCCTCGCCCGCTCCGTTCGAGGACGAGCCGACACAGCCCATGACGATCGCGCCGCGCAGGCCCCCCGGCACGACGTGGGCGGGTCAGAACTGCACGATCGTCTACACCGACATCGCGGGCTTCAGCGGGCGCCACCGCAACGACCGTGACCGTCTCGACATGCGCCGCACCATGTACGCGCTGCTCCGTGAGGCGTTCGAGGAGTCGGCGGTGCCCTGGGACGCCTGCCACATCGAGGACCGCGGTGACGGCGCGTTGATCATCGTCCCGCCCGAGGTGCCGACCGCCGCCGTGATCGACCCCATGATCGCCTCGCTGGCGACGCGGCTGCGCCGCCACAACCAGCGGTCGAGCGGCGCCGTCCACATGCAGCTCAGGGTCGCGGTGCACGTCGGGCCCGTGATGCCCGACCCGCCGGGGGTGGCCGGCTGGGCCCTGATCCGTACCGCCCGGCTCCTGGACGCGCGTCCGCTCAAGGAGCGCCTCGCCGCGACCGGCGCCGACCTCGGCTTCATCGCGTCGACGTTCGTCTATGAGTCCGTGATCTCGCAGGGCCCCGGCTTCGTGGACCCCGCCGAATACGCTCGCATCAGCTGCAAGGTGAAGGAGCTCAAGATCGAGGGCTGGGTCCATCTGCACGGCGTGCCCGCGCGGTCCGCCGTCTGACCTGCCACCCGGCCCATTCCTACGTACCCCCTATCGCCCCGGCCCCCGCTGCTTGACCCCGCGTGCCCCGCATACGCGGGGTTTTCCGCTTATTGCGTGCGAGTGCGGGGCAGGTGTTGGTGCGGGTCAGGTGGTTCGGTCGGCCCGGTTCCTCGGGATCCGGAGGACGAAGCGGGCACCGCTGGGGCTGTCCTCAATGGTGAGGGTCCCGCCGTGGAGCCGGGCGATCTCGCGGGCGATGGGCAGGCCGAGGCCGGTGCCGGAGGGGTCGCGGGCCTTGCTGGCCTCAAGGCGGGCGAAACGCTGGAAGACGAGGTCGCGGTCCCGCTCGGCGATGCCCGCGCCGTCGTCCAGGACCTCCAGCACGGCGAGCGAGTCCTCCCGGCGGACGGTGATGTCGATCTGCGCGTCGGCATGCCGTTCGGCGTTGTCCAGCAGGTTCGTCAGCAGCCGGACGAGCCGGAGCCGGTCGCCGAGCACCGTCACGCCCTCCTGGATGTGCGGGACGATCCGCTTCGTCCGGTCGGACCTAGCGATCTCGATCGTGACGAGCGCGCCGAGGTCGACGAGCTCGGTGTCCTGCCAGGCGGCGGCGTCCAGGCGGGCGAGCTGCAGCAGGTCCGTCACGATCGCCTGCAGCCGTTCCAGGCTCTGCAGGACGGCCCGGCCCGTCTTCGGCCAGTCGGTCTGCTCCGGATACAGCAGGGCCTCCTCGATCAGTGCGCGCGCGGCGGCGATGGGGCTGCGCAGGTCATGGGACGCGTCCGAGGTGAAGCTGCGCTGCCGCGCCAGGGCGCCGTCGAGACGGTCGAGGGTCGCGTTCGCCGCCTCGGCGAGCAGCCTGATCTCGTCCCTGTTCTCCGGCACCGTCACGCGCCGGCCCGACTCGCTGGCGGTGATCTCCGCTAGCTCGGCGCGGATCGCGTCCACCGGGGCGAGGGTCTGGTCGACCGTCCCCCAGGCGCGCAGGGACACGAGCAGGACCACCAGCAGCGACACGCAGACCAGGAACAACAGCAGGCTGGAGCTGACGTACCAGGGGACGGTGGGGGCCGCGGCGTAGACGATCCAGTCCCCGTTCGGCTGGTAGACGCGGATCGCGACGACCCACATACAGCCGTCGAACCCGCGCGGCGGGCAGAGGATCCTGGTGGAGTAGATGTCGGTCTCCCCCGGACGGAACCGGGCGATCGGCGGGCCGCCCAGCGCCCGGCCGGTCCCCGCGACCACCTGGCGCCGATGGTCGAGGAGTTGCAGGACGACGCCGTTAGGCCCGGAGAGCCCGCCCCGCAACGCCGGTTCCCGCCTGACCTGGTAGGCGACCCGCAGCGCCGCCGAGGTGACCTGGTTGCGCTTGTAGTCACCCGTCTGGCCGCGCACCCCGACGAGAACCAGGGTGGTCAAAATGGCACAGATCAGGGCGGCGACCGTTCCGGCCATCACGGTCATCCGCACCCGTATGGACCATGTGCGCCGTCCGTTCACCCGACCTCCCGCAGGTGAGGTAATCACCGTCCAGACCGGAATCAGTCCTCTGAGCAGCAGCGCAGCGGCCAAGAGAGGCCAAAGAAATGGTGTGCCGCATCGCGGTCGATGCAGAAGCCCCAGCGCTGGACAGCGCGCTGTTAGCATCGCGGGTTATGGAGCTGCGCCAGCTTGAGTACTTCGTGGCGGTGACGGAAGAGGCGGGCTTCACCAAGGCCGCGGCCCGGCTGCACGTCGCCCAGCCGGGCGTGAGCGCGCAGATCAGGCAGCTGGAACGGGAGCTCGGCCAGCCGCTGTTCGACCGGTCGGGACGGACCGTCCGGCTGACGGAGGCCGGCGAGGCCGTCCTGCCCTACGCGCGGGCGGCGCTCGCGGCGGTCGAGGGGGCGCGGCTCTCGGTGGACGAGCTGACGGGCCTGCTGCGCGGGCATGTCACGATCGGCACCATCGACTGGATCCAGTCCCTCGACCTTCCGGGCATGCTCGCCGATTTCCACCGCGACCATCCGAACGTGGAGATCACGGTCGTCCAGGAGAAGGCCGACGCCCTCGCCGGCGGACTGCGGGACGGACGGGTCGACCTCGCGTTCCTCAGCCTCGGCTCCGAACCGCCCGCGGGCATCACGGCGCGGGTCGTCATCGACCAGGACCTCTACGCCGCCGTCGGGCTCGGCCATCCACTGGCCCGCCGGTCCAAGATCGCACTGCGCGCCCTCGCCGACGAGGACCTCATCTGCCTGCCGAAGGGCACCGGGCTACGAACCGTCCTGGACGAGGCGTGCGCCGACGCCGGTCTCAGCCCGCGCGTCGCCTTCGAGGCGGGCGAGCCGCCCGTGGTCGCGCAACTCGCCGCGCACGGCCTCGGCGTGGCCGTCCTGCCCGAGTCCGCCGCCCGCGCCCGGCCGGACGACCTGGGCGCGATACAGATCGTCCGGCCCCGGCTCAGCGGACGGATCGCCCTCGCCTGGCGCACCGACGGCCCACGCAGCCCCGCCGCCCGCGCCCTGATCACCCGCGCCCGCGATCACCTCACCCCACCCGCTTCACCCGACTGAACGGTCAAACCGCTCCAGCTATCCGAACGGATGACCCGCTCCAGCCAACCGAACGGACAGTCCAGTTGGGCTGGCTGACCAAGCGGGCCGCCTCAGCCGACTGAACGGGGTGGAGCGGCTCTTCCCGGCATCAAGGTCAGGTTGCCGAACAGGCGAGAGGCTCGCCCGAGCGCCCGAGTGCCGGGGACCCGAGCGCCGGGTGCCTGGGTCAGGCGGCCGAGCGGGTGGTGGATTCGGTCAGGACGCGGCGCAGCACGTCCGGCTTGTTGGTGATGACCCCGTCCACTCCGAGCCGGACGGCCTTCTTCATGTCGCCGCCGCCGTCGACCGTCCAGGTGAGCACGTCCATGCGGGCCGCGTGCACCTTCTTGACGTAGGACGCGGTCAGGCCGCGGTACGCCGGGTTGATCTGGTCGGCGTAGGAGGCCAGTTCGGGCAGGTCCTCGACCTTCGGCGTGCCGAGCAGCCCGATCGGGACGTCGGGCAGCACCGAGTGGAAGCGGCGCATCGACGCCCAGTCGAACGACTGGACGGCGAGGCGGCGCTCCGCCGGGTCGGCCCGAAGCCAGGCCGGCGAACGCTTCAACGCCGCGGCGATCCGCTTCTCGATGCCCGGGTAGAGGTTCGGGCTCTTGACCTCCAGCAGGAGCCCGAGGCCCCGGCCGCGCATGGCGCTCAGCGTCTGGTCCAGCGTCGGGACCCGCTCACCCTTGTACTTCTTCCCGAACCAGGATCCCGCGTCCAGCTTCCTGATCTCGGCGAGGGTGAAGTCGGAGACCTTCCAGGGCGCGCGGCCCGGGTACACCTTCTCCACGTTCGTCGTCCGGGAGAGCGTGGTGTCGTGCATGATCACGAGCTTGTGGTCCTTGGACTCCTGGACGTCGATCTCGAACACGTCCGCGCGCTGGGACGCGGCCAGCCTGAACGCCGCGAGCGTGTTCTCCGGCGCGTAAGCGGACGCGCCACGATGCGCGACATTCGTGACACGGGCACCCACCGCGAGACCGGCGCCCTCCACAAGAGCGGCGCCGTTCGCGGTGCCTCGCGCGGCGGCTTGCGTGGTGTTGGCGGGCGTCGCCGGGACGACGATCGCCGTCGAGGCGGTGACGGCGATGAGCGCGAGACGATTCCGTCGGTGCATCTTCACCCCTTGGAGCCTTGGCCTTGGGAGCCTCGGGAGTCGTGACGGCCTCGGAAACCGGGGCCCGTCCACCCCAACACTCGGTTCGTCCGGTGACACCGGAGTTACAGGCCGGTAGCAGAGCGTGTACAACCGAGGACGATACGCAACGTCATACACCCGGCACGTCGAGGACACGGCCCCTTTGATCAGAAATGGACAGCGCCGTCCCTGCCCTGTTCCGGCTCGTCGGGTTCGCCGTCCGGCCGCACGCCCCTGGCCGCCTTCGACAGGATCAGAGCCCCGAGCAGGAGCCTCCGGCTCCGCCGCAGCGGCCGCGGGAAACGGACACGGCGAATGAACGCCCGGCCCTCCGGCGCCCCCGCCCCGTCCGCCGATCCGGACGCCCCGTCCACCCCGGTGGGTCGCCCGGGAACCGAACGCGTGACCGGCGACGCGGGCGTCCGGGGCGTCCCCAACCGGGTCGGACGGCTCCGGCCCCGCAGCGTCACCGACCGTCCGAGGTCCCACTCGTCCGCCTCGGTGAGATGCGCCAGATCAAGGACGGTCGCCGACGCCAGGACCCGTCCGCGCGACCCCTTCGCCAGAGCGCTGAGCCGGGCGGCCTCGTTCACCGGATCGCCGATCACCGTGTATTCGAACCGCTCCTCCGCGCCGATGTACCCGGCGACGACCGGGCCCGCGGACACGCCGATCCCCGCGTCCAGCATCGGCACCTCGGCCCGCAGCCGCCGCGCCAGCTCCCGGGCGGCGCCGAGCGCCCCGCCCGCGGAGTCCTCCAGCTGCGTCGGCGCGCCGAAGATCGCGAGCGCGGCGTCCCCCTCGAACTTGTTGATCCAGCCGCCGTGCCCCGCCACCACCGTCACCACGACGCCGAAGAACCGGTTCAGCAGCCCGACGACCTCGTCCGGGCTCCGCGTGTCCGCCAGCCTCGTCGAGCCGGTGAGATCCACGAACAGCACCGCCACCTCGCGGGTCTCCCCGCCCAGCGTGATGTCGCCGCGCTCCAGCGCCAGGTCGGCGACCTCCTCGCCGACGTGCCGTCCGAACAGGTCGCGCAGCCGCTCGTGCTCGCGGAGCCCGGCGACCATGTGGTTGAACCCGGCCTGCAGCTGCCCGACCTCGCTCGCGTCGTACACGTCGACCTCCGCTCGGAGGTCGCCCAGCTCCACCTGCGCCATTCCCTTCCGGACGGCCCGGATCGGATCGGCGATCGCCTGTGTCGCCATATAGGTGACATAGACACCCGCGATCAGCGAGGCGCCGCCCAGCCCGAGGATCGTGACGGCGAGCTGCGTGACGTTGATGTCCGGCGCGGCCAGCGCGGCGACGGCGACGCAGATCAGCCCGAACACCGGGATCGCCGTCCCCAGCGCCCACGCGAGCATCACCCGCGTCGTCACCCCCGGCAGCCGGATCTTCCTCGGCCGCTCCGCCGCCAGCACCAGCGCCGCCGCCGGACGCAGCAGCCGCTCCGACAGCAGATAGACAATCGTGCAGGTGGTAGCCGCACCCAGCAGACAGGTCAGCCCCGTCTTCACCGCCAGCCGGCCCGTGAACAACGCGAGATCGAGCACCGCCCAGCCCAGCGCCCCGATCACCCACAACGCACCGATGAGAAGCGTCAGCCGCAACGGCCCGAGGAGCACCGCACGCCGCTGTTGCCGATCGGGCGTCCCCCCGTCCCGGACGAGACTCACCACGGGCCGCCACAGCCACAACCCCAGGAACAACGCGACCGGCACCGCGACCAGCGGATAGCTGAAGAACGCCGCCGCGTTCACCAGATGGGCGTGATCCCGGTCGTCCAGCGGCGGATCCGGCACCACGAACGTCGCGAACAGCAGCACGACCAGCGAACCGATCGCGTTGGCGACACCGACCACCATGAGCAGGACCCAGCGCACGCGGATCTCAAGCATGCTGGTCACGTGCGCCTCCGGAGGGATGGAACCGCCCAGGGGGATCATCCCACGGCATGGAATGTCCCGGCGGCTCGATACCGCCGGGACATTCCTCACTCAGGCGCTACTACTCTCCGTCTCCACGGCGAGCTTCACACCGGTCGCGCTCTGCGAAGCGCGCCGCACGAACGGCCACCCGATCACGACCAGCGCGGCCCACGCCGCCATCACGTACAGCGCGATCCTGGTGTCGGACTCCCACGCGATCGTCACCGTGACGAACACGAAGAACGCCAGCACCGCCCAGCTGCTGAACGGCGCCCACGGCATCCGGTAGGACGACCTCTCCAGCGCCCCGGCCTTCGCCTTCCGCCGGTAGATCATGTGCGAGACCAGGATGACCGTCCACACCGCGAGCGCACCACCAGTCGACACCGACGTGATGTACTCGAACGCCTTCTCCGGCACCACCGCGTTGACCACGACCCCGACGCCCATCACCAGCGCCGAGATCACGACCGTCAGCACGGGAACACCGCGCCCGTTCAGCCGCGAGAGCAGCTTCGGACCATCGCCGTTCACACCTGCCGTCCGCAGCATCCGGGACGTCGAGTACAGCCCGCCCGCGTTGCAGGACGACAGCGCCGCCGTCAGCACCACGAAGTTCACGATGTCCCCGCCGCCCGGAATGCCGATCTTGTCGAACGCCAGGACGAACGGGCTCGCTCCGCCCTTGAACGCCGTCCAGGGCACCACCGCCAGGATGACCAGCAGCGACCCGAGGTAGAACAGCGCGAACCGCAGCGGCAGCGAGTTGATCGCCCGCGGGATGTTCCGCTCCGGATCCTTGGCCTCGCTCGCGGTCACACCCACCAGCTCGACACCCAGATAGGCGAACATCACCATCTGCAGCGTCATGATCGTCGCGCTGTACCCCTCGGGGAACACACCCCCGTGATCCCACAGGTTCCCGACGGCCGCCGTCTCCCCGGCATCGCTGAACCCGAAGATCAGCACCCCGAGCCCCACCATGATCATCATCACGATCGCCGCGACCTTGATCATGGCGAACCAGAACTCCAGCTCGCCGAAGAGCTTCACCGAGATCAGGTTCACCACGAACAGGATCAACAGCGCCACCAGCGCCGTCTGCCACTGCTCGACCCCGGGCCACCACTTCTGTATGTACGTCCCGGCCGCGGTCAGCTCCGCCATGCCGGTCGTGACCCAGATGATCCAGTACGTCCAGGTCGTGGCATAACCCCAGAACGGACCAAGGAACTCCCGGGCATACCCGGCGAAACCTCCCTCCGTCCTCCGATACGTCAGCAGTTCGCCGAGCGCCCGCATCACAAAGAACAACGCCAGCCCGGCAATGGCGTACGTCAGAATCAGACTCGGCCCGGCCTTGGCGATGTTCTCCCCGGCACCCAGGAACAACCCGGTGCCGATCGTCCCGCCGATCGCCAGCATCTGGATCTGCCGGGTCCCGAGCCCTCGCTGATAGTCATCCGCGCCCTGGTCTGGGAGCTTGTCGACCACGCGGCCTCCCCCACATCTAGGGCCGCCCCTCCCGGAGCGGCGCCACCCTCCGGTCACGCACCGCTGCGCAACCTGGACAGACTAGGAGCCCCCGGCGCACAACACGAAACACACCCGACAAACCAGTATCGCCCCGGTATCTCTCCGTGACGATCTTCCCCCTTCCACCCCGCCGTTAACGAGTTGGCGACCACCTCGGCCATCGCGTATGCTCTCGGACGTCGCCAAGCGTCGAACACCCTCCGAGACACTCGGAGCAGCAAGGTCCTGTGGAGCAGCTAGGAGTGCTCGCCACCCTGTCAAGGTGGAGGCCGCGGGTTCAAATCCCGTCAGGACCGCCCAGACGTGCACTAGCACGTCCCGGGCAGGTAGCTCAGTCGGTACGAGCGTCCGCCTGAAAAGCGGAAGGTCGGCGGTTCGACCCCGCCCCTGCCCACCACCAAGCCTCTGACCAACCAAAACACGGTCAGAGGCGTTCTCAAGTCCGGCTCCGAAACCACCGCAGGCGGACGTACACCGCTCGAACACCTTCCGCCTATCGATTTCAATCGATCCAGGACCGACAGACGCCCAACTGAACTCCTCGACCGTCCCGCTTACCAGCTACTAGCACGCGGGCAAACCTTGCTCCCACGCGCTCAGTGGCATGAGAGTGCGTTCGCTGACTGTCCCTGCCGCGGCCAACAGGGGACGGTCGGTGGTGGGTTGCGGCCTGGTATGAGCGGATTGGCATCCCGTCCACGAAGCGTGACCGGCCACCGTGATCGAGCTAGGCGACGCAAGGACGGACGCGAACACGCCGACTGGCGCAGGCGCTGCTGTCAACGGCCACTAGTTCGGGTTCTGATCAACCTGTTGTGAGCCGATCACTTCGTGTATCCCGATCACCGGTTCTGGCAGCGCACCTCAGCGGGTTTGCCGCGGATGCGGCAGACTGACGGTTCGTGACGAGGTATCCCGATCCCGACGACCTGTACTGCGGCCAAGGGCAGCCTTGCCGCCACGCTCCAGGCGGTGGCCGCCGAGCAAGGCTTCGATCTCGGCGACGTGCGCGTAGATGAAGTCGTCGGAAAGATCATCTACCTGCGGCAGAACTATCACTTCGGGCCCGAAAAGATCGCGATGTGCCTCAAAGCGGTACCACAACATCACCATCTCCAAGCCCGGCGTCTGGCGGATCCTCAGCGCCTGGACATGCGCCGACTGCCCGCCTCGCAGCGCTACAAGCGCCACGACAAACGATGGAAGCGCTACGAGAAGCAACTGCCCGGCCACCGTGTCCAGATCGACGTGAAGTTCATCGAGCCCATCGCCGGCGTCACAACCGGCCGCCGCGGGGGCCGCAACAAGTACTACCAGTTCACCGCCATCGACGACTGCACCTGCCTGCGAGTGCTGCGCATCTACCCGACCTCTCAACCAGAAGACCACCATCTGGACAAGGGCATCGCGCACACCTACATCAAAGCCACGCACGCCGCGGCCGAACAGGAAGGTGGAACGCTCTTCGACCCCAAGGCGGTCGATCACTTCTCCACCGCGACGCGGGCGGCGCATCGCATCGACGCCGAAGTGTTCAACGACAAGCTCCGCGAGTGGGAGGACTACTACAATTACGATCGACCGCACGGCGGCCTCGGCGGCCGGGCCTCCTACGAACGCTCAAGCAGAAGACGCAGGTCCAGGCGGAAACGAGCCCTACCTTATTGATCACGGGTTTCCCGGACCGCCGTAGGGTTCTGGCACCCGGGGTACCGGGTGTGGCTCTAAACGATCTGCCCGTCAGCGGCTCACGATGAACGGAACAACCAAACCGCCTGAGCCGAGTTCATTGTGGGGCTGGAACACTGTGCCTAGCGGACATAACGCCAAGGGCAAAGGCATGTCCAAGCGGCGAAGGTAGGCGGATAGATTAATGGAGGCGCTCGTTCACCGTAATGATATCATCGGTGATGCGTGCACTAAATTCGCGCCAGTTGAACTTCGGGGCATTCAATATCGGCTCAAGCGATCGCCATTGCTTATCTAGGTAAGCACGGAAATACTCTGATCTGGCGAGCCGTTCAGACAAAGAATACGCGTCACCGATAAGAAGCCTATATGCATCGTCCACGATGGGCGTATCAATCACCATCGCATCTAGATACGCAAACATTCCCGCGAGCATCCTAGCTGTATATACCCCGGCTGAAGTTACACGCAAATGCTCTCTGCTGCTGGTCTTGCCAGCACGAGGAGCCCGCTCTAGAAGCCCCTTGCGCCCAGCTCGTTCGATTGCCCAGGTCACTTGCTCGGCGGCGAAGCCCAGACTCTGCCCAAAGGTGTAAACGTCATCGGTCGGGACATAACCCTCGGTCCCGACGTTGTCACCATCAACCTCAACGTGGCACAGCAAGAGAGCGAGAAGGAAGTGCTCGCGGCCATCTGGCTGGGAAATGTCAAACAAGTTGACTATCGGTGAAGCTTCGGGCTCGTAGTATTGATAGTCTCCGTAAATTATCGCCCGCAAAAAGTCATGCAAGCGAATCGTGTAACGAGCGCCCCTCTCGTATGATCCAATAATCTTTTCGGTGTCAACGTGGCCGCTGCCAATAAAGGCAGAGACAAAGTCAAGTGCTCGGCGAATATTCCCAGCGGAAAGATTGTCAATCAATTTCACCAAGTCACGATTCTCTTCGAAATTCTCCAAGAGGACGCTGAGGTATGCCTTCAAGGATTCCGAATCGATGGTCACGCCTTCAGGAAGGCTCGCGACCCGGGATTCGTCGCGGAGCTGCTTGAGGGCGAATGCTACTCGGCGTTTAAGAACGACATCCACTCTGGGCGGTGAGATAGTGAACACTCGAGGCTGATATGCAGTGAGGGTTCCCTCGGTTCGTGAATGATAAAAAGTGTCAGGACGAATCGAGACAAAGACAGTGGCAGGCCAACCACTCGCCAGCGACTCGGCGATCAGAAATACGCTCTCCTGAACGTCTGAGGGGTGCTGGTCAATGTTGTCCAGGAAAAAAACGACCTGCTTGCGCAGGCTTCCACGGATGTGCTCTAGGCAGGCCCGCAGGTGAGTGGGACGATCCTCGATAAGACGCACCAGATAGTTAATACGCTCTCGCTGGTAGCCGACCTCGTCGACGGACTTGAGTCGACCATAAGGACTCTTGTCGAAGCGATTGAGTTCACCATGATGAACTGCTTCAATGAAGTCGTTCTCAAATACGTCAATCCCGTACTTCTCGCGAAGTTGGAAGATAATTTCTTCATGCACGAGACGGAGAAGCTCGTCTCGCGAAGAAGGTGGCCTGGTACCAAAGTCAATGTAGAGAGCAAAAGACTCTTTGAATACGTCTTTCGCATCCACATGCAAAAGGCGTCGAATAAACATGGTTTTACCTACACCTACATCCCCGAGGAGGATGATGGGGCGTTTGCTCAGGCCGGCTGCAAGAACATTGCCCGCCAAGTTGGGGTTGATGCCCTTCTTGGTTGTTGCAGGCTCTGTTTCGTAGTCAGCGCCGTCCTCATGCAGCAGCGAATATCGATTTTCAAGGATATGCTTGCTAAGCATCGCGTATTGAGAAAGAGCGCCACTGGAGGCATATGTCTCTTTTAGGAACTCCTCTTGGAGTTCCTCTACTCGTGTGAGATCCTCGATGAACAGTTCAGCAAGGATCTCTAGTCCAACTTGAGTATCATTTCGGCGTTTATACCTTGGATAGCCGGAGACATTTGCCGAGAGCGGCAATGGAGCAGAAGGCTTTTCGCCTTCCTTTAGAGTCAGAAAGAGGTTTCTCGATTCAACTCCAGGCTTTGAGAGGTTGTCCCAGAGGAGCCGAAAATTTTCCCGCATGGAAGAAAGACTAGGAAAGACAAGAGCAGTTCCTTCAAGAGGGGGGACTCCATCCGTTCTCACCCCCAAGAACGCAACAATCTGATTCCCATTAGAGACTGCCGCAAGCGGCACACTCTGGCTAGCGCTGTATCGCGCAGCTTGTAGTAGTGCCTTTTTAAGCTGTTTGCCTCCGTCGCCGTCTATCAATGAACTCAGGCGTTGTACTGAGGAGGTTATTCCGGTCGGCAAAGAGAAGTGGAGTCCTTCACGTTTAGCTTCTACGATCAAACGCGTAAATGGCCGACCGAGGGCATAGTCAAGATACTCGCCATCAGAAGACTTCTCGGCTTCAGTTTCTTCCAATGGCCAAGCCAAGACATTTTTCAACAATTGATCTATTAGATGAAGGCGAGTTGTCGCCTCATTTCTCGTTAGATCAGGCGAATTATCCTCAGCCCAAACGATAAGGGCGTCAAGAGCTTCCTTACCCAGTTCATATGGCGTGGCCAACGTCGTGCTCCGGCTTCCTGGCAACCTGCTCAGCGGGCTGCTTATCTGTTTCAGTGGCGTTCTAGGCAGGCCGTGTCTGCCTCCTGGAACATCTCAAGCCAGCAGGGCCGACAGTAGCTAACAAGCTGACTTAGCCGCTAAGAGGCTATCAGCGCCCAGTTGGGGAGCGATGCCCGGTGTCCTCCCCCTCCATCTTAGTCGCAAGCATCTCGGGCGAGGTCCGGCTCGCGAAGCCTGCTCGGGCTAGCTTGGCGAGCCTGCCTGGCGACGGGGCGCTGGTGAGAGGCCAGGCAGCAAGCTTTGCCCGCGAGCGGATCTCTAGAAAGATGGTGATTCTGTCCAGGTTTGGGGTGGCCTGGTGGCTGGCTATAGACTGCGGCTTGACCTGCATCACCAAGGCGATCTTGCTGCCGATCTTGGCTTGCTCGGGTGTGGCCTGGGTGTCGGCGGGCAGATCAAGTCAGATGAGCTGTTGATGCTTGATCATTATCTCTGAGGTCATCCGGGCGGCGCCTACTTGGGCTCAGGCTGAGCGTGCGCGAAGCCGGGGCCTCGCGGCCCCCGGCGAGCCGGAGGGCAGGCCCGCGCGGAGCTGTCCGTCACACCGTCTCGCTGTTCGCGTGGGCACACCCTCCGGGACGGGTGGGCGTGCTGACGCCGGTGCTAACAACGAGGTCGGATGACCTTGGACGGGTATGGACGTCGAAGAGGTTCGCGCCTAGATTGTTGATGGGGGTTTGCTGAACCGGCCACAGGCATGGTGAAGGGCGCCCCATGATCAGTGTGTGAAGACAGACCTGGACGCCCTTCTGACCGCACTCTACGTCCATCTGGACGACCATGTGCTTGCTTCGTCCGGCCGGTCCCGCCGACGCGGTCCCGACCGGGTACTCAACGACGCCGAGCTGGTCTGTGTCGCCGTGGCCCAGGTCCTGCTCGGCTGCGATTCCGAGCGCCGGTGGCTGCGGACGGCACCTGGCAGGGTCGGGCACCTGTTCCCGCGCCTGCCCGGCCAGTCGCAGTACAACCGGCACCTGCGTGACGCGGCGCCCGCCCTGTTCGCCGCCGCGATGTGGCTGGTCCACCGGATTCCGTCCTGGCATGACCGGCTGCGGCTGATGGACGGCACCCCGCTGCGCTGCGGTGCCTCACGCACCACCGTGCACCGCTCGGCGCTGGGCGAGATCGCCGGCTACGGCATGGACAAATCACATCACGCCTTCTACTGGGGCGCCAAGCTGATGCTGATCACCACCGCCGAGGGGGCGGTGTGCGCCTTCAGCCTGGCCCATCCCAAGGAGCTGGACGAGCGCAAGCAAGCGGTGCACCTGCTGCACGTCCAGTCGCCCGCGCCGGGCCCGGGCCCGATCGTGTGCGACAAAGGGGTTCGCCGGGGCCGGGGTGGAGAAGGCCGCCGCCGACCTGGGCCCTGTGCTGGTCCGCCCCGTCCGCCAGGACGAGCCCGGCCCACGGGCCGCGGTGTTCCCGGCCTGGCTGCGCCAGCGCATCGAGGCGGTCATCTGGACGCTGAAGAACCAGCTCGGGCTGGAACGCCACGCCGCCCGCACCACCGAGGGCCTGTGGGCACGCCTGTGCCAACGGATCTGCGCCCTCAACGCCGCGATCTGGCACAACTGGCTGATCGGCGCCCCGGTCAAGCGGTCACTGATCGCCTACGACCATTGACCACAACTCCCCAAACCCCCATCAACGATCTAGGGCGTGTTTTAGAAGGGTCATAGCCACTCGTTGATGGCAGCGATGTGGATGATGGCCTGGTAGCGGACGGCGAGTTTGTCGAACCGGGTCGCCACCGCCCGGTTTCGCTTGAGACGGTTGATGGCGCACTCCACCGCGTGGCGGGCCCGGTAGTCGCCGGGATCGAAGACGGGTGGGCGGCCGCCGCGGCTTCCTCGTCGCAGCCGGTGCCCGGCCTGGTCATCCGGCACCGGGATGGTGCATGCGATACCGCGCCTGCGCAGATGGGCCCGGATCGCCCGGGACGAGTAGGCCTTATCGGCGCGCACCCGCTCCGGCCGGGTCCGGGGATGGCCACCGCCGGGCCGAACGACGCGGATGCCGGCCATCACCACCTCGAACTGCGGCGCATCCCCGCGTTGCCCAGCGGTGATGACCAGCGACAGCGGCTTTTGCCCTTGCTCGGACGCCAGATGCAGCTTGGTCGACAACCCGCCGCGAGAGCGGCCCAGCGCGTGATCGTCGGGCTCCTGGCTCACCCCACCGGGTGGTTCGGCCTGCAAATCCCCCTTTTCCGCGCACCCGCGGCGTGCTGGTGGGCGCGCATGATGGTGGAGTCCACGTTCACCTCCCAGGTGATCAGCCCGGCCGCATCCGCCCGGGCCTGCAAGGCGGCCAGGATCCGCGCCCAGGTGCCATCACGCTGCCACAGGCGGAACACCGTACACCGTCTGCCACGGCCCGTACCGGGCGGGCACGTCCCGCCACGGCGAACCGACCCGCACCCGCCATCGGATCCCATCAATGAGCTGCCGCCTACTCCACTTGGGCGGACGCCCTGACATACGCGGCCTGGGCAGCAACGGCTCCAGCACCACCCACTGAGCATCGGTCAGGTCGAACCGCCCCGTCACCGCTAAGGTGGCCACGAGGTCTCCGGGACACTGGTCTTCTTGGTCGAAGAACCATCTACCGGAGGCCTCGCTGCTTATCGGTCAGCGACACACCACCCGAACCGGCCGCACCAGCACCCCTTTTGAAACACGCCCTAGATCGGTGATGGGAGTTTCGGGGAGCTGGGTTAATGGTCGTAGGCGATCAGTGATCGCTTGACCGGGTCCCGGTGAGCCAGCTGTGCCAGATTGCGACATTGAGCGCGCAGATGCGCTGGCACAGGCGTATCCACAGGCCCTCGGCGGTGCGCGCGGCGTGGCGTTCCAGTCCGAGCTGGTTCTTCAGCGTCCAGATGACCGCCTCGATACGTTGCCGCAGCCAGGCCGGGAACACTGCGGCCTTGGGTGCGGGCTCGTCCTGGCGGACGGAGCGGATCAGCACATGGTCCAGGTCGGCGGCGGCCTTCTGCACCCCGACCCCGGCAAACCCCTTGTCGCACACAATCGGGCCCGGTCCCGGCGCGGGCGGCTGGATGTGCAGCAGATGCACCGCCTGCTTGCGTTCGTCCAGTTCCTTGGGATGGGCCAGACTGAAGGCGCACACCGCCCCCTCGGCGGGGGTGATCAGCATCAGCTTGGCGCCCCAGTAGAAGGCGTGGTGCGGTTTGTCCATGCCGTAGCCGGCGATTTCGCCCAGGGCCGAGCGGTCCGCGGAGTGCCGTCCATCAGCCGCAGCCGGTCGTGCCAGGACGGGACCCGGCGCACCAGCCACATCGACGCGGCGAACAACGCCGGGGCCGCATCACGCAGATGCCGGTTGTACTCGGACTGGCCGGGCAGCCGGGCGAACAGGTGTCCAATCCTTCCGGGCGCCGTCCGCAGCCACCAGCGCTCGGAATCGCAGCCGAGCAGGACCTGCGCCACGGCGCCACAACAGCTCGGCGTCGTTGAGGACCCGCTGCGGCCCGCGTCGGCAGGGCCGATCGGACGAAGCAAGCACATGGTCGTCCAGATGGACATAGAGTGCGGTCAGAAGGGCGTCCAGGTTCGTCTTCACACACTGATCATGGGCGCCCTTCGTCATGCCCGCGACCGGTTCAGCAACCCCTGAAGCCCACCGATGCTCCTATGGATGTCAACCGGTGGCGGGCCGTGCCTGGGGTTGGCGTGTTGGCCTGGAGGGCTTTGAAGAGTTCACGGGCGGTGTGGCGCTTGAGGCAGCGGATGATTCTTTTCTTGGTCTTGCCTTCGGTGGTGCGGCGGGTGATGTAGGCCTTGGTGCGCGGGGCTCCAGGCCCATTCGGCTGAGGACGATGAGGTAGAGCGCGCGGTTGGCCTCGCGGTCGCCGCCGCGAGAGAGCCGGTGGCGGTTGGTTTTGCCGCTGGGGGCGGGGACGGGTGCGGCACCGCAGAGGGTGGCGAAGGCATCGGCGGAGGTCAGCCGGTCGGGGTTGTCATCACAGGTGATTAGCAACTGGGCGGCGGTTTCCGGGCCGACACCGACGATGGTTAGCAGATCGGGCCGGGCCTGGGCGATCAGGTCCTGCAGGTGCGCGTCCAGGTCGGTGATCTCGTGGGTGAGGGCCCGGTAGCGGCAGGCCAGGCTGCGCACGGCGAGCTTGGTGCCGTGCAGGGGATCGGCCAGGTCGCTGCCGGGGCGTAGGCGCGCGCAGGCGCCGGTGAGGGCGAGCGCGGACCGGCCGGCCAGTTGTTCACGGAGCCGGGCGGGCGCTGTGATCAGCAGGCTGCGGAGTTCGTTGATGCAGGCGGTGCGGGTCCATGCTCTTGGGCAGTGCGCGGGCGCGGCCGGCCAGCACCGCGTCGGCGGCGGCGTGGGCGTCCAGCGGATCGGACTTGCCCGCGTTGCGGCGCTGGCGGGGTCCGGCCGGTTCACCTCGACCACGCGCACGCCATGATCGCGCAGGTGCCGCGACAGCCCGGCACCGTTGGAGCCGGTGCCCTCGACACCCACGGCGTGCAATCGCCCGAACGAGCGCATCCACTCCAGCAGCCGGGCGCCCAAGCGAACTCCTCGGCCGCCACGTTCCCCAGCTCCCCGGGGTTGGCCCTGCGAGCACGGGGCGAACCCCGATCCCACACACAGCGGCAGATGAGTGCGTCCAGACGGCTCGGGGTCCCACCGAACTGTAAAGGCGGCCGTCCGGGCATGGATCGACGCCCGAGAAAGCGCTTTGGTAGAACGTGATCTTCCTGGAAGCTCATCCTATGAGCGACGACGCATCGACCCCGACCGAGGTCAACAGCCTCACTGACCACCCCGGCTGGTTCGGCTCGGGCTATGAGGGCAGTAACGGCACGATCATCTTGGGCATCCACGCGGACTGGCCTGCTTACCCGTGCGCTCCGGGCGGTGGCCACGGTCTCTTCGATCTTGCCCAGTTCCCGAAGGACACGCTGTTTGAGCCTCTCTCCGACATCGACCGCTGTGTCCTGTTCAGCGCCTACAACTTCGACCCGAAGAAGCAGGGCCCTCCGGGGGATCCGTGGTCACGCGATACTTTCCAAGTAGCGGTCTGGCATGAGGACCTCATTGCCCTGGAGGAACAGGGTCTGATCCGTGGTGTGACTCCGATCAGCGAGCGTGAGTGGCGGCTCCGTCAGCATGTCGAAGCAGGTTGGAAGTGGGGCCGCAAGCTCTATACCGAGAAGGAAGGGGAATTCCTTCCTGTTGACTGGCCCGAGCTCCCGCCATCCCGCCCGGACGATGAGATGTTCGGGCATGACCTGGACTACCCGGCCTTCGAGCATGAGGGCCGGGACAGTCTGGTCTCCATCACGCCCTCAGGTTGGGATCTCGTCACACAGGAGTTGGCTGCCTCGCTCGAGGTTCCGACCTCGCTGCCTGACCTACGGAAGCTGTTGGATAGCGAGCTCTACGACAGCGCGGTCCGCGAGGTTGGGATTGCGATCGAGTCGGCGCTTCGGGAAGCAGTGGGCGTGGAGGACGGGTACGGACAGAAGCTCGCTGGGGATTTCGTTGCTCATATGAAGGACGAGCTCTTCGCCTACAACACGATCCTGGAAATCTTTCGACTGCGCCTGCGGACGTTCTTCAAGTTCGTTCGGAACCCACACGCCCACAACAAGATCGAGCTTGCGTCGGCACATGCGCTGGCTCTGATAGCCCACTCCTTGCACCTTCTCGATGATATTCAGCAGATCTCGCGCGACAAGAACGCGTGACAGCCTAACCCGGTGGCTGCTGGGCATCCCAGTCGGAGGGGAAGATAGCGGAAAGGCCAATTCAGCGTGCCTGGGACGCGGAGACCCAGTCGCGACCGCGCGGCCCGAATACTACAGCCTGTTACTTGGATCAGGTGCGGAACCAGATGCGCACGCGCCGCCCTACCCCACCATCCGCACATCGGCAGACCAGCGCGTTCGGCTGCTGCCTTGGTTCAGGTGCCGGAGGCCATGAAGGCGGCAGTCGAGGTTGTTGCGGGCTCGGTCGTAGCGCATGGTCGTGCGCGGGTCTGCGTAGCGGGCAGCGATCTGTACGTCGCGCAGGTCAACGCCTGCGTCGAGCATGGGGGCGTGCCGCAGCATGTGCGGGTGCATCCGTGGCAGCCGGACAACGGATTGGGCCGCGAGCTGGCGACGCAAGCGGCGGGTGGCGGCGTGCCGATCCATCCGGGCCCCACGGGTGTTGAACAGGGTCGGTCCGCTGGTTCGGTCTCGGGTGGCGCGTCGGTGGCTCCGGCAACTGCCAGCGGGAGGGGGATCAGCACGATCCGGGTGCCCTTGCCGACGATGCGTAGGACCGGTGGCCGAGTTTTTCACCCAGGTCGTCGACGTCGGCGCTGGTGACCTCGAAGTTCCGCAGCCCGAGCATAGTCACCAGCGCGACGTCATTGGGGTTGGACGATGAGCGCGCGGCCGACAAGGAGGCCTCGAACGGCAAATGAGAGAGTCCGAGTGTGGGGGGATTCGGGTGGGACGCTGGGGCGGCGGACATGGTCGGCGGGCGAGTGCTCGAGAATCCCGTCGATCACGCAGGTGCGGTAGAAGCCAGCCACCCCCGACAGGCGTCGGGACACGGTCGAACGCCGGAACCGGCGGACCTCCTGCAGCCACCGCACGTACATCGCCACTTGCGCGCGTCGTACCGCCAAGGGCTCCAGGCGCCGTTCGGCGCACCATGCCAGGTATATCCGCAGATCCGACTCGGGTGTGCATGCGTGACTCACCTTGTACCCAGGCCAGGTAGGCGAGCGTCGCCAACCGTAGGACGTCCCTACCTGCGGGTCCCGGCGCAAGCATCGCTCTCAGTAGCTCATCGAAGGAAGCCATACCTGCGACGCTGTGCCCGCATCGGGGCAAGCCAGACCGACCGCGGGCCGCACGAGCGGGCGTTTCGCGGCCCGAACCCTCAGGCGGCTCAGAATGCGTGCGTTCATCGGACAGCTCGATCAATCGGACCGTAAGTTATGCAGGTGAGCGGTTGGACGGACGATATTGCCGTCTGGGTCGAGGATCTACGGGTGCGCCGGCCGGTGTTTCACTCAGAGGCCGATTTCCAGCACGCCCTGGCGTGGGCAGCTCACCAGTCGAACCCGTCCCTGCATGTTCGCCTAGAGACCAGACCAGCCCCCGGCATGCGCCTGGACCTCCTGCTGTCCAAGCCGGACATCAATGAACACCTGGCCCTGGAGCTGAAGTATCTGACAGCTGCGTGGGCAGGAGCAGTAGACCACGAGGACTTCACGTCGCTCAGCCAGGCTGCGCAGGACATCCGAGCGTATGACGTAGTGAAGGACATCCAACGCGTCGAACAGCTCGCCCAGACCGCTGTGGAGTGGCGCCGTCTTGGTCCTTACCAACGATCCCAGCTACTCGTCCCGCCCACCGCATGGCCGAGCAACGAACGCCGACGCATTCCGTATCTACGAAGGGCAGCGGATCAACGGCAGGCGAGCCTGGGGCCCCCATACCCCGGGGGGCGGCACCATGAAGGGACGAGAGGCGATCATCGACGTCCACGGCGACTACATATGCAGCTGGTCGGCCTACTCATCCCTGCCTGGACCTCGCGGACGATTCCGGCTACTGACCATCCAGTCACCGGCCAGTCGAAGTAAAAGCTCACCCCACGGCAGAAGAGCGTCCTTTGCGCCACGTGAGTGATGCGAGAAGATGCCTAGGTGTGCGTCGTGCCGTGGAATCTGAAATATCGCGGTGTCGCAGCGGCCGAGCAATAGGGCGCACTCTACGTCAACTGGCGACGGTCGTCATGTTGCTGCAAGAAGTGAAGATGCGGCGATTATAGGCTATCGGTCGTCAATCATTTCTCTCGATTGGCCACATGGCCAATGTTATGAATCTTGTCAGCGAAGACGGCAAGATTATGGAAACCGCGTCTCTTATTACGCTCAGTCCCCCGAAAGATAACAAGTTCGATCCCATGGGCCACACACAGGCCACATGGGCATCTCTTCCATGGACACTCTTCAAGGATGAGCTCATATTGATCGATTCGGGATTTTCTTCCTTCCCCCTTGATCAACTGCTCGTATTCCTTCAGAGTCGCCAGCACTTTCTGAAGTGGAGCTGAGAGCTCACCCTTGTCGTATGCACGCAATAGACGAAGCACTTTACGTTCTAGGCTTTTCGCGGCCGTTTGCGAAATCTGACCTGCCAGCACCTTTCGCTTAAGAGCAGGATTGCCATCCACCTGGGGAACTCTGATCGCCATATAAGAACGATCCGATGTGTGATAGTTGTTTCGATCGTCCATGAAAGATTGACGGAATGGGGAAGCGCTGTCAAAACTCGTTACACCAAGGCGGGAGAATTCTTCGAGGGGACCAATGCGAGTGATGCCCAGAAGATGGAGGGCCGCCCGCTGTCGAACGTCGCCTATAATCTGGAGGCATTCCAGAATATTTTCGGTGCGCAGAGGGACCATCCCGCCGAGCGCGATGCGCCCATAACCCATCTCCTCCAGTTGGCGCACGCTATCGGCGTAGCTTTCGGGACTCCAACCTTGTGCAGCGCCGACGGGGATGAGCGGTTCGCCTCGCCTCCGAATCTCGTCGATGAATTCCCGTGCATATCTAAGTGAGATTTGACGGCGCTGAGACCACTTTTGCGGAACCGTTTTCTCGCTGGCCTTAGGGTCGTAGTCAAAGATCACATGGTCGACGCTCACACCTGCTTGGAATCCACAGTACTCGTAGAAGTCGACTACTTCTTTTACTCCGTAGGGAGGTTCCTCTTCATCAACATAATTGAAGGCTCCACAGTCACCGAGTGTGGCTATCACTTCAGGTAGGCGAAAGTACTTCTCAACACCTAGGCGATAGAGTCGGTCGCGCTGCGGCATCGTGTACTTACCGGGCCCCCGCACCGATCCGTCGACAATGGCCTTGCTAACTAGAAGGCCGTGATATGGGGGCTTAGCCAGAACTTCATGCGCATATTTGTCATCACGTTGCCGCACGCGGTGCGTAGCGTATTCCTCGTTCAGGAAGTCATAGGTCGGGCTGACCTGACCCTGGCCGTCTGGAAAGTAAAATTTCACAGGAGTCCTCTGCCTGAATTCTGGGTGTGCATGCGTGGGGCATCGGAGAGCGCCTTGCTCATCAGATGTGGTCCGGATGTGCTGCCGCTCCGCGTTCACCTCGGTATACGCAGCCTGAGGTGCAGGTTTCGCGCACTATGACGGCCGAGAGCGGGAGTCGCGCAGTGAGCTGGTCCCAGATCCACTTTGCGAGTTGTTCGCTCGTCGGGTTTTCTAGCCCGGGCACTTCGTTGAGGTAGTAGTGGTCGAGCCGGTCGATCACCGGCTTGACCGCCGCCTTGATCTCAGCGAAGTCCATAAGCCACCCCATGAGAGGGTCCACTTCTCCGCTGACATATACCTTTACCCGATAGCTGTGGCCGTGGAGCCGTGCACACTTGTGCCCGTCGGGCACGTTTGGCAGCCGGTGGGCGGCTTCGAACGTGAACTCTCGGAAGATCTCCATCAGCGGAGTCCGATGATCTTGTGGGTCTGGATGCTCAACTGCCATTGAGGGTGCTCGAGGCAGTACTCGATCGCGGCCTGCGTGTTGGCGGCGAGGTCGCGACCGTCCATGGGTTGAAGCATCAGGCGATCGAAGGCGAGCTCTTCGAAGCGTTCGGGTTCAGCCCCGACTTGCGGATACACCAGCTTCAAGTCATTGCCCGAGGTGATCACGAGTTCGGTGCCTGCTTTGGGACTGACGCATACCCAGTCGATGCCCTCGGGCTTGGGTCGCGTCCCGTTGGTCTCGACCGCCACCTCGAACCCTTCTGCGTGGAAAGCCTCTACAGCTGCCCGATCCAATTGAAGCAACGGTTCACCGCCTGTGCAGACGACGTAGGGGCGGCTTCGCGGGTGCGCCTGCCCTTGCCAGGTCATGGCGACCGCGGCCGCCAGATCTGCGGCGGCCCGAAACTTGCCGCCGCCTAGTCCATTAGTGCCGACGAAATCGGTGTCGCAGAACCTACAGATGGCACGATGACGATCTCCCTCGCGCCCTGTCCACAGATTGCAACTCGTGAACCGGCAGAACACGGACGGACGCCCGGCATGGCTCCCTTCACCTTGCAGGGTGTAGAAGATCTCTTTGATCTGGTACATCGCGCCGATCAGCCCTTCGCTGGCGTGAAGGCGGGGTCTGCGAGACCGAGCTCAGCGAAACCACGGCTACGCAGCAGGCACGAGTCACAGGTCCCACAGGCCCGGCCGTTGACGGGGTCGTAGCAACTGTGCGTCAAGCCGTAATTCACACCCAGGGCCAGCCCACGTTCGATGGTCTGCGCTTTGGTCAGGTTGATCAACGGCGTGTGGATCTTGAGCCGCAGAGTCCCTTCGACGCCGGCCTTGGTGGGCAGGTTGGCCATGCGCTCGTATGCCTCGATGTACTCGGGCCGGCAGTCTGGGTAGCCGCTGTAGTCCATGGCGTTGACGCCAATGAAGACATCGGAGGCACCGAGAGTCTCGGCCCAGGCGAGAGCGAACGACAGGAACACCGTGTTGCGGGCAGGCACGTAAGTTATCGGAATCTCGTCACCCAACTCTTCCGAACTGTCATGATGAGGAACGACGAGGGCCTCGTCGGTCAGCGCCGAGCCGCCGAAGACCGCGAGGTTGATGTCCGCGATCACATGCTGGCCAGCACCCAACTCGGCGGCGACCCTCTGCGCCGCGTCCAGCTCCTCGATGTGCCGCTGGTCGTACCGGAAGCTAAGCGCGTAGGTCTCATATCCCTGTTCACATGCGATCGCGAGGACAGTCGTCGAGTCAAGTCCACCACTGAGCAAGACCACAGCCCTACGTTTCTTCGTGCTCATCGTTGCCCACCGCCCTGCGCATACCTTGGAACCGCCTACCAGACGAACGTACTTTCAGCCTCTGACAGTCACGATGGCCTCGCTCGGTCAGGAGTGCTGTCTGCATGGAGGTTTTGCCTGTGGTGCCTGTCCAGCTGACAGGGCATCACCGGCTGCGATCGAGTCTCGGTCAACAGCGCGCCTGTTGACTACCGGTTCAGGGATTGTCAGCGTCGGGAGTGAAGCACGCCCTAAACGGTGGCTCGGGGCCTAATCTCACGGCGAACCTTGCGGATTTAGCAGAGAGTCGGTCGGTTCGGGCGGTGCACGACCGGGCCGGTGTCGTGGCGCAGTGGGCTGTGGCGGCTGCTGCCAACGGGTGTGTGTCGCCGGGGTGGCTGGAACGATCCGAACGTGCTCGCCTCTGAGAGGCCATCACTTGCCTTACTTGCGAGTGGCACAGGAGATTCCCCCAACCCGACTGCGGCAGGTGCGACCGGGCGAGTGGCCTACCGCTCGACGAGCAGGCGACGGCCTTGAAGGGTTCACCGGACGTTAGGTGGGACACGAAGACCTCTGCGGGGCGAAGACTCGACACCTCCACCACGCCGGAGGTTCTCCCCATATCGCTCAATCACCATCCGCCATGTTGACAACGTCCAGGGTCGCTATATATCTAGGAGCACACCCATGCTTTCTTCGCTCCTCACCAAGCCCGATCGGCTGTGGACCGCCGCCGAAGTTCTAGCACGGCCCAGCGCCGCTCCGCCCGAACCCGGCGTCTACGGCTGGCACTTCGACGTCGCTCCTCACGCCGACCTGCCGGCTAAAACCCTGCTATACATCGGCATCGCGCCACGGAAGATGACAACCCGTACCAGCACGCAGCACCTGCGCAAACGTGTCCGCTACCACTACCGGGGCAACGCTGAAGGCTCCACCCTCCGCCTCACCCTCGGTTGCCTACTCGGCCTGGAGCTCAGACGAGTCGGCAGCGGCAAGCGCATGACGTTCGGCAAGGACGGCGAGGCCCGACTGACCGCCTGGATGGCCGAGCACGCTCGCGTCTGCTGGATCCAGCATCCGGAACCATGGAGCTGGGAGACCGAGCTCATAACCCAGCTTGACCTGCCGCTCAACCTCGATCAAAACAAGCACAATGCTTTCCATCCACAACTCACGGCCCTGCGCGCTCAAGCTCGAAAGCTCGCCCGAACACTTCCCATCGCGAGTTAACGATTCAACCTCAAGTGCGCCCCGGTTCCGCGGAGAGTACACAGCGGTACGTCCCCATGCTCTGGGTGACCCACGGCGTGGCGGGACGGGGGAGGCGGCACGCGGTCGATGAGCGACGAGACGGCGCGCGAGGACGCGCGGATCATGCCAACGACGGCGTTGCAGCCCGAGGTACGGCCGACGCCCGCCATCGGTCGGGCGATCCGGATCTACTCGTCAGTTTGTTCGAGCGTCATCGAGTCGTTGACCTTGCCGGTCGTGACGTGCACGACCAGCGGCAGTCCCTGGCCGTCCAGGTTCGTCTTGGTGGTGAACCGCCACGAGACCAGCATCTAGTGGGCCTCTTCGGCGGTGATCTTGAGGGCGGCGGCGAGCAGGGCGTTCACCCGCTTCAGCGCATCGCCCTTCGTCGTGGTCATGGGCTGGTTGACCAGTTCCCGCATGTGACGCGAGCCCTTGACCACCGACCATCGGCGCTCTCCTGCTGATGTTGTAGAAGTCGACGATCCAAGGTCGCCTCCTGGGGTGTGCCTGGGCGCGGGGCGTGAGAGGCCGCCATGGACGAACTCGACCCGCCGAGTTCTGTTGTTAAGACCTGGGCAGTCGTGCACAGGCGCCCGCCACCGCGCGGCAGCTGCGGTGACCTCCGATTCGCGGTCGGCGCGAAAAGAGCCGCCAGCCCAGGCCCACTCCGCAGTAGCCTCCGTCTGCAGTCACACCACCACCAGTGCCGCGTTGTGATGCTCGCTCATCCTGGGGCCGAGCAGCCGGCGAGAAACAGCTCCTCGACCGTCACCAGACCGAGCAGAGGCTTGACCAGCACACGCATTGGGTAGTTACTGTGTGGCGCAGCGTGCTAGGTTGCCGGGGAACACAATCCGCTTATCGGGTTCTCGCTCGTGAGCGACCTGGGTTTTCGCAGGTCAGTACAGCGCTCAGGCGTGGTGACCTGAAAAGCGGAAGGTCGGCGGTTCGACCCCGCCCCTGCCCACTCTATTGACCAGCGAGAACGCCCCGGAACCACGCGCCCCGGGGCGCTGTTTGACGGCAACCCACGCCCTCAAGAAGCGGACGGTCAGCCACCAGTATGAGCCACAGGTTATACTGGTGGGGTCCCGTGGGACGTCGTACTCCTCGAACCGGTCGAGAGCTGGTTCCTCAAGCTGTGTGAATCCGAGGTAGATACCGCAGCCTTGATCGAGCAGGCCATCGACAGGCTGGCCGAGGTCGGGCCGGCACTGGGGCGACCGCTCGTCGACACGCTGGAACACAGCGAGCTACGCAACCTCAAGGAACTACGGCCCGGCAGCCGAGGACGATCCGAGGTTCGCATGCTGCCCCGACCGTGCCGCCATCTTCCTGGTGGCCGGAGACAAGGCTGGGCAATGGTCCCGGTGGTACGACGAGGCGATCCCACTGGCCGAAGCCCGCTACGCCGAGTACCGGGCCGAGATGGACAAGGAGGCCGGACGATGAGCACCGGACGCCGCTGGCAGGACATCAAAGCCGAAGCACACCGCCGCAACCCCGAGTTCGGCGATCCCGAGCGCCAGGCCCGAGCCCGCGCAGAACTTGACGCCCACGTCGCCGGCCATCACCTCAAGGAACTCCGCAAGGCCATCGGCAAGACACAAGCCGAGGTCGCCCGGATCCTCGGAGTCTCCCAGTCCCGCGTTTCCCAAATCGAGAACGGCAACCTTGAGGCCATGGAGTTGGAGACACTCCGCGCCTACGCCACCGCACTCGGCGGACACCTGGACATCACCGTCAGCGTGGGACCCCACTCGATCAAGGTCGCCTGACAGCATCGACTCAGTGACGGCAACACTGACGGCAACGGCGGCAACCAACCGGCACCATGGGCGCACGTCAGGCACCGTCTGCCCTTGGTCGACGAGGTGGCCGCAGGGTGGAAAAGCGGAAGGCACTCAGCGTCATCAACCGCCAGAAAAGATTCCCCATCCACCATCCACGCGTCACGGCCCCCGCCCGCCAACTCTCAACCCGATACAACACAGCGCAAACAAGAGGCCAAGGCGAGACCCATCCCTTAACCCAACCCGTAGACGGGCGCCCCCGTCCAACAACAGCGCCACCTGACCAGCTCACGAGGCTAGTAGAAAACTTATAAGAAAGTATCTTGGGAGCCGAACTCGGAGAATGATTCTCCCATCACCCCCGCATTTTTTAGATCACTAATGGTAATCATGCCGCGAGTCAGAAACTTGACACCAAGGATCCTCACAGTACCGTGGTCCAGTTATGGCTTGCTCGCCGTCGAGTCGGCGCCCGCTAAATTCACCTGGAACCCAGCCAATAGACTCGGGGCGCCTTCCCGTCCTCAACCCACAAAATTCTTCCACAACCATACGTACCGTGGAGATTGGCAAGGCGCAACGAGGATCCAGAGCCTGACCGCTATCCATATCCGCAACGATTAGGGGATCAGCAGCGGGCGGGTCTGGATTATCGGAGAGCCAAATATTGTTTGTCAAGTATTCTTCTGCGGAAACTACAGAACCAACGGGAAGAAGCCACTTTAGTGCTCCGTACATCTTATGAAGATTTGCCATGACCTGGAGGTAGCTATCGAACTCCCGGTCGACCTTGGCCGGGTTTCGATGTGGAGCAGCAAGAACAAAGGTTGCGGAAATATCACTTCCAGCACCGCCTGAAAAAGAGTCGCTTCGGCTAGCGGTGCCGAGCACATCCTCTATCAGACGGTCCAGTCTGGCGCCTGTCAAAGAATATTGAACTTGCCCCCGAAAGAATACGTGCAGTGCCAGCATGACACTCCCTCTCAACTCGCCTAACAACCGGACTGGCCTCCCGCCAGAGATTCTACCCCAGCGAGAGGCCAATCGAAGCGATCCTAACGATCAACCTCTTCCAAGGAGGGTCAACCCGTTCCATCCATCACTATTTCTCCACCAGATGGTCAGGCTAGACCCGCTAGGAAGAATCGACGGCACTGCCGCCGAGCAAGAATACGGACCGGAGCAGACTCCCTTCGGGTTGTTTATGATCACCGTCGCTCTCGTGACACCCTTGTTACGCATTGCTAGGGCGATCTTGGTCTCCACGTGGCTGGCGGCATCAAATTTTCCGGTTGGGTCGTGAGGAAGGCCGGATGCTCTTATTACGTCGCTAACGTCAGAGAAGGATCCGTGCTCACCGCTTGACACGGGGTTGCCGATCTTTCTGCCAGCGTCATCAACAACCTGGCCAGTCGTTAGTTTCTGGCCAGCAAGGTCGTCTGCGACACCGTCAAACGCATTTCCACAGTTGTGGACAAGGATGGGCGCAGTTCCGGCGGGCACGTAGTAGGTATGGGTGCCGGCGACCTGGAGGTTATGGACCAACTGGTTGCGGACGGTCTTACGTGCAATGGCTTGGATCTGGACGTAGGTGCCAGCACTGGTGCGGAGCCACATGCCGGGTTTGAGGTCGGCGGCCTTGACCCATCGGCCGGTGTCGTCGGCGACCCAGAAGGGGTGTTCGTCGGTGGCGATCACCGCGCCTTGGCCCTGCTCGGTGCGCAGGATCGCGGGCGCTGCCGCCGGTTCGGTGTTCGTGTCGTTCCTGGTGACCCAGTGCTTTTGGTTGCGGGTGTCTACCGTGATCTTTACGAGGTTCTTCTTGCCCTTGCTGGTGATGGTGTCCTGGACGGTCTGGGCCTCGGTCTTGCCGGTCTTGGGGTCGGTGGCCAGGACCTTGTCGCCCTTTTTGATTTCGTTGATGGATTTCCTGGTGCCGTCGGCCATCACCACGGCGGTGCCGGGAACGAAGCTGCTGCGACGGCATGCCGTGAAGAGTGCGGACAGCCACTTCAGTCCGCGGGGGAGCCTGGCGGCCGGTAGGCCCGGGATGGGGATGCCGACGACCTTGCCGATCTGGTTTCCGACCCTGTATTCAGGGCTGTCGCGGTTGATGGGGATCGGCAGTTCTACCTTCGGCGGTTTCAGGTTCGGCGGTGGATCTGCTTGGGGCCTTCTTGGGCCGGTGGGATTCGTTGAAACGCCGACGAAGGATTTGTAGCTTTCCACCGTTTCGTGGGCGGAGTTTCTGGCTTTGTTGACCCCGGCGTAGATCTCGTTTACCGCGGCTTGGATCGCGCCCTCGACCACGCCGACCATCAGGCCCGGGAGACTGGTGACGCGTTCTTTGAGGGTGGGGACTTTGTGGCCGCAGGTGATGGGGTTGCGGATGCACGGCGGCAGCGGGAAGAGACCGTCGGGGTCACTGAGGGTCGCCGGGTTGTTGCCGCCGTAGAGGTAGCCGTTCATCTGCTGCGGGTCGCCGGTGTCGATGAGCGGGTCGACGGAGATGAACCGGCCGTTGTTCGGGTCGTACTCGCGGGCGCCCAGGTGGGTCAGGCCGGTGGGGTCTTTGGTGCCGCCCAGGAACCCTCTCTGGTCGGGCCAGGTGTCTTCGCTGGTGCCGCGTTCCTGGCCGAATGGGGTGAACCGGCGGGTGACGGTGTTCTGGTCAGTGGCGTTGACCGCTATCTGGGCGGTTCCCTGATGGTCGCCGGCGAGATGTCTGATCCCTGTGGAGTCGCGTAGGGCGATCGTCTGGCCGTGGTGCCCGTAGTAGCGGACGCCTACCGCGGCCGTTGAGCCGTTGGTCGAGCGGAGCTCGGTACCGCCCAGGTAGAGGGTGGCACCGGTCAGGTCTTTGCGGATCAGGCGGTTGCCGTCGGCGTCGTAGATGAACTTGACGGTGGTGTCGCCCTGGGTGACCTTGTCGAGGTTGCCTTCGCTGTTCCATTCCAGGGTTTGGGTGGTATCACCGACGGTGCGGGTGGTGGGATTTCCCGCGTCGTCATAGACGTAGTTCTCGTCGTTGGTGTCGGGGCCGGTGATGGGGTTGGCGCCGGCCTGGTCGACCTTGCCGAGCATGTGGCCCTTGACGGTGCCGCTGACGTCCGGGTCGCCCTGGTAGCGGTAATCGCGGGTGGAGATCTGCGTGCCCGCCGGGTCGTAGAACTGTTCCTTGGCGCGGCTGCCGTCGAGTTTGTAGGTGTAATGCATCCGGTACGGGGCCGGACCGCCGGATGTGGTGGGGTTTTGCGGGCAGGTCGCTGAGGTGACGCTCCACGCGTCGGTCAATCGGCGGAGGTGGTCGTATTTGAAGCACTGGTTGTCGGTGCCGGCTCTGGAGACGTCGGAGATGCCCAGGATGTTGCCCGCGTCGTCATAGGTGTAGGTGGCGTTGCGGTCGTCGCCGGTGACGTTCTCGCGGCGGGTGCTGGACGTGGAAAGGCGCTGGGTGCCGTGTTGATAGGTAAGGGTGTTCCAGGTCCGTTTGTCGCCGGAGCCCAGTTCGACCAGTTTGGGTTTGCCGGTGGGGGTGTACTCGGTCGATCCGACATAGGTGGCCTGGCCGCTGGTCAGTCGGATGGGACGCTGGAAGGCGTCGTATGTGCGGGTGAGGGTTTCCTGGGGCAGTCCGCCCGTTGCGGGTAGCACGTCCTGGTGGGGGGTGCCGTCCAGGTTGTAGGTCTGGGCGTGGGTGTAGGTTCCGGCCAGCGGCCCCTCCGACGCCGGGATCGTGACCGTGGTGGATTCGGGCCGGCCCAGGACGTCGTAGGAGGGGATGCTCTGGACGTAGTCGCCGTTTTCTCCGTGGCGGGTGGCGGCGGCGAGTTTGCCCTTTCCGCGGGGCGCGGTGTCGTAGGTCCAGGACGACAGCAGCTTGCCGGTCGCCGACCCTTCTCGGGTCTGGGTGTTGCGGCCAAGCCCGTCGTAGCTCTGGAAGATCGTCTTGTTGCGGGCGTCGGTGGTGGACTCGACGCGGTCGAGGGCGTCGTAGGTGAATGTGGTGACGCCGGTGTCGGGGTCGGTGGCTTTGGTTCTGCGGCCCCGCAGGTCGTAGGTGTTGGTCCAGGTCTTGCTGGACGGGTCTTTCACCGTGGTCGGGCGCCCGGCCGGATCGTAGCCGTAGGTGGTGGCGTCATACGCGCCTGATGGGCTGTTCCCGTGGTACTCGCGGCGTTCGGTGACCTGGCCGCGCGCGTCGGTGATCTGCGCGGAGGGCGTCGCGCCCTGGGGTGGGTCGACGGCGACCCAGTTCCCGCCGTAACTGATCGTGGAACGCCATTTCTCCTCGGTCGTGGTTCCGTTGCCGGCCACCAGGCGTTCCGTTGTGCGGCGACCGAGCCCGTCATAGGAGAAATGGTTCTGGGTCTCGACATCGCCGGGGGAATCGACGTTGAACAATGTGGGCCCGGGGGCACCGGTGGCCGAATAAGTGGCGTAGGTCTTGGCGACCTGACCGCGGTCGTCGTAGAACGTGTCGGCGATCAGGCGACCTTCGGGACCGGTGCCCTGAACCTGGCGAGGGCGCAGGAGTCCGTCGAAGAGAGCAACAGAGGGACGCAGACCGCCGGAATTGGTGAGCGTCTTGGTGGTGACCGCGACGATCTGACCGTCGGTGATGCGGTAGGCGTGCTCGAGGCTGGGTGTGTCGCCGGCGGTCTTGGAGCGGTCGGGCCGCCATGCCTTCTGGAGCCGGCCGAGCGCGTCGTACTGCAGGTCGCTGCGCAGGGGCTTGTTGTTGCCGTCGACATTGCTGTTGTCGATCTTGGCTGTCGGTGATCCCCATGCCGGGTCGAGCTCATTGGTGGCGGTCAGCCCGGCTGTCCCCGGATTGGGGGCGGGCGTGGTGACGGTGACTTTGGTGGTCAGCCCATTGGTGTCGGTGTATCGGCTTGTGGTGGTCTGGTCGGCGGCGTTGGTGACCGTCAAGGGACGCCCGAAGCCGTCGTAGGTGGTCTTTTCGAGCGGCACGTAGGTGGCGTCATCGCCGTCGTGTTCGGCGATCCTCTCGGTCTGGGTGACGTTTCCCTTGGTGGGCGCGTCATCGAAACCGCCGCCGTCGTAGAACACCCGCGCGTCGGCGATGACATGCTTGGACCGGTCAGGGTCGGTGCCGCAGGCGACTGAGACGGTCTCCGCTCGGGACTGGTAGGAGACCATCCATTTCGCATCGTTGTCGGCATATTCGGTGCGGGTGCACCTGTCATCGGCGGTGGTGGCGACGTCACCGAGATCCTCGACCTGCGTGACCCGGCCGACCTTGCTGAGGTCGGTCTCGTACTCGCTGGTGGTTTTGGTTTCGCGCCAGGTACCGCCGTCCAGTGCCGTCCAGCTGCGGGAGTTGGCGACCTTTACCGCGTTGGCGGTCACGGTGCCCCAGTCCCGGGTCCGGGAGGCGGTCTGGTGCCGCCAAGGGGAATCGACGCTCTTGTGGTGCACCGCCCCGCCGGGGGCGATGTAGTTGACGGTCTTGAGAGCGAAGCCTTCGAGCCCTTCGGCGTCGGTGTGATTACCGCCCTCGCCGTCAGGGACGGTAACGGTCTTGGTGCCGCCGTCGGGGGTGGCGCGGTCGCCGTGCATGCCGCGCAGGTAGTAGGTGTCGGTCTGGGTGGACGGGCTGTCCACGCTGCCGGTCTTGACGCGAACCTGGCCGTAGCCGCGCCATTGGGACCAGGTCTTGTACTTATCGCGTGTCAGCCCGTCATCGTCGTCGTAGTGCCACGCGGCACCGCCGATGTACTCGTACTGGGTGGCCATGTCGGGGGCGTGGCCGGTGCGGTCCTTCTGCACCACCGAAGTGACGACGAACTTGTTGAACCAGTCGGGGTACGGCGTCGTCTGGCCAGGGAGATGCCAGATCGACGGGAAGCAGCGTCTGGTATTTGTGTGCGGTGTCGGCGGTGCGGCCCGGGAGCAGTCCTGTCCGGTGTAGCTGATGTCGATCTGACCACCGGACTCGTCGAAGATCTTGCTGACCCGGTAGCGGGTGTAGGGGGCGACGCCGTCGTTGGCCTGGTCGACCCGGTTGGCCTTGGGCGTGTGGTTGAAGGTCACCTTGGGCAGCGCGATGTTGTCGGCGGTGGTGGGGCCGGCCAGCCCGGTGTGCTGGATCTCCTTGAGCAGCAGGTCGCGTTCGTCGGTGTCGGCGCCCCAGTGGTGGTCCAGCGTCCAGGAGTCGACCTTGCGGTACGGCCAGCCCGCGCCGCGGTCGATCTGGGTGGTGATCTTCTTGAGGCGGTAGCGGCTCCAGAAGGTGGGCGAGGTGGAGCCATGCCCGTCCTCGCACCGGGTGCCGGCGCCGCAGTTCATGTCCCACGGCACGTCCGGCCACTGCTCCGGATCGGACTCGATCTTGGCGGGCGCGCAGTCGAAGGAGGCGCTGGGAATGCACCGCTCGGCCTTCTCGAACAGCACCGCGGCCGGGGGCAGCCCGGCGAAGACGTTGTCGCCGCGGAGCCCGTACTCGATGGACGTCAGGTAGCCGCCGCGCGTGTAAGGAGTGGCGTCGGCCGGTTTGAGATTGCGGCCGTAGTGGTTGGTCTCCTTCTCGTACAGGTAGATGGCGGCGTTGTCGTTGGGGTCGACGACCATGTCCAGGTTCCACCGCCACGCCTGCTGGCACCACGAATCGGCGAACCCCGAATCCTTGTGGCACGGCTCGCGCGCGTCGTCGCCGAACACCGGCACCGTCCAGGCCGAGTTGGTCTCCGGGCCTCCCGAGCCCCAGCCGGGCAGCCGGTTCAGGCCGAAGTAGTAACGGGTGCCGTCGGTGGTGGTGACCTTCCAGTACTCGCCCTCGTGGTCGCCGTTGCCGGTCTCGGACGAGGTGAGCTTCTCGAATCGGGTGCCGTCGTCGTTCTTGAGCCGCCAGGTGCCGTCGTCGGCCTTGATCAGCTCGCCGCCCTTGCCGTTCCAGGTGACGGTCGCGTTCTCATAGCCCCAGCACAGATCCCCCACCGGTTTCCCGCCAGGGCCGTTCGGGACGCCGTCGTCTTCACATGCCTTGTAACGCTGCTCGATGAACCCAGGCGAGAACTCAAAGCCTTCACCGGCCCAGGACGGCTGGTTATTGGTATTGCCCGTGCGACCGTCCACACTCTGCGCCGAGTAACCCAGCTCAACCGTCGGCACGAGGCCCCCCGGGGCGGGCGGAAGCCGCATTGGATAGGTCCAGGTGAAGTCGCCGGTGTTCCCCTCCGCCGCCCAGGTCGCCGAAGGCGCCAGCTTGGTGGCCTTGAAGTCTCCCTGCGACCCTTCGGGCGCGGCGACGGCCGCCAGGACCGCCGGACCCGGCGCGCCCGTCGTGGACGGCACGGTCTCCACGTCCGCGATCAGGGTCTTCGTTTCACCGTCATTAGTGGTGGCGACGGGTGCGGCGGAACGGCATCCGGGATTGGACGGGGTGGTCAGAACACAGGCGGGAAACTTCACCAGCCGGAGCCGAGTGCCATAGGAGCCGCCGAAGCCCTGAGCGAAAGCCGAATAGTCCACACGGACACCGACCCGTCCCAAAGTGGCCTCGGCGTCGGGCGTGATGGTGAACACCAGCCCTTCGACCCCCGCCCGCCTGGCGGCGTCGCGGTCGAGTACGGCCACCCGGGCGTCACCTTTCAGCACGGCGCGCGCCGCGCTGTTCCCCGGATCGACGCCCTTGGGCGCGGGCCCGGGAGCTGTGAGTGAGATCGGCAGGTCACCCGCCCGCACCAGCCCCTCGCTACTCCCCGAACGCTCGGCCTGCTCGCCCTTAAGGGTCACCTCGGCGCTGCCTGGCCTGGGCCAGGACGCCTTGGGCTTCGGCACCGACCTGCCGGCCGGGTCGGGTGTGCGGGGGCGAACCTTCAGCGTCTTGCCGTCGACCGTGCGCTCATGGTCGGCGACCTTTGGACGCCCTGAGGACGGCGGATCAGCCTGCACGGCCGGAGCCGTGGCCAATCCCGCCGCCAACACCACCGTCATCCCGGCCGCCACGGCCCGCAGCGGCCGTCCCATTCTCAGCACATGCCTCCGGACGGCCCGGCCCTTGGTTTTCACCAGATCCTCCACAGCAACGGGCGGCCACCATGACCGAGCCGGAAAACGTCAACCGTCGTTCGCAACGCAGCGGCACCCTTCTCGAACAGAGCGTGCCTAGAAAGAGGTGTTTCGCCAGGCTGGACGGGATCTTCTCGCCGGAACTCCAGCACGCCGCATCACCTCAAGGCACAGGGCTCGCACATCAGTTGTGAACGCCCCTCGACAATGCGATCAACAAGGAAGGTGATCAAGGTCCCCATCTGGTCACACACGTGGTGGCCCACGGGAACCCCAGGTCAATGATCAGATCGGGTCCACGTTCGGACAGCATGACAACCAGCCGTCCGCAATAAGCGTCCGCGCGCAGAACGACTAAGGTGTATGGACACAAACGAATGAGATGACCCTAAATATCAAAAAGGGTCAGTGTCGATCTTGTCGACGTATCGGCCGAATGTGATGATCACGGCGACCAGACCTCGACCACCCTCGGAGTGGGCGATGCTCTCTACGTCCTGGCCCCAGCGACAAACCCCTCAGCACCCCACTCGACGACCGCGGTATGCCCGCGCCCGGTACCTGCTCGGCCTAGCCGTCCTGACGGCGACCACCCTCACCACGGCACCGCCCGTCGTGGCCGATACCGCGCCGCCGCCCGGGGAGCCGCCCACCGTGACCGCTGATCCGCTGCCGACCTGGCAGACCAACGGCACCGTCTGGGACGTCGAGGTGATCGGCGACACCGTCTACGCCGGCGGCACCTTCACCGCCATCCGCCCACCCGGCACCAACGCCGGCGACCCTCAAGAACTCCCCCGCAACAACCTGGCCGCCTTCAACGCCACCACCGGCCAGCCACTCCCCTGGGCCCCCGACGTCCAAGCCGTCACCGGCAAGAAGGACATCGTCCAAGACCTGCAAGCCACCCCCGATGGCGGCACCCTGTACGCCTCCGGCAGCTTCATCACCATCAACGGCCAGCCCCGCACCCGCATCGCCGCTTTCGCCCTGCCCGACGGTGCCCTCACCGCCTTCCGGCACGACATCGACGCCGCCGTCGAAACCCTCGCCGCCACCAACACCACCCTGTACGCCGGCGGCATCTTCACCACTGTCGACGGCACCCCCCGCCAGCGCCTGGCCGCCTTCACCACCAGCACCGGCGCCCTCACCACCTGGGCCCCCAACGCCGACCGCCGCGTCATGGTCATGGCCATCTCCCCCGACCAGACCCAGGTCATCATCGGCGGCAAATTCAACACCCTCAACGGCAACCCCCCGCACGGCCTCGGCTCGATCCGCACCGACGCCACCGGTACCAGCGCCCCGTGGCAGACCGGCCTGCCCTATTTCAGCGACACCCGCCATTCCTGGGCAACCGACCTCGTCGCCGACACCGCCACCGATTCCATCTACGTCAGCGCCGCCGGCGCCAACGCCTTCGACGGACGCCTCGCCATCGACCCCAACGGCGGCACGCTGCGCTGGACCGACAACTGCAAAGGCGGCACCGAAGCCATCGCCCTCATCGCCGGCGTCCTCTACAGCGGCTCCCACGCCCACGACTGCGCCACCCAACCCGGCGGATTCCCCGCCATCGACGGCTACCAACGCCTCCTCGCCGAACCCGCCCAGCCCACCGGCACCGACACCCCACCCATCCTGCACTGGTTCCCCACCACCAACGCAGGCCCCGACGCAGGCCAAGGCCCCCGCGCCATCGACAGCAACACCCACTACCTGTGGGTCGGCGGCGACTTCACCACCGTCAACCAAAAACGCCAGCAATCACTCACCCGCTTCGGCACCCTCACCGCCACCACCGACACCAACCCACCCGAACCACTCACCAAACCCACCATCACCAAACCCGCCGACACCACCGGAACCCTGAACATCACCTGGACCCAAACCTGGGACCGCGACAACAACACCCTCACCTACCAAATAATCCGCGACGGCACCACCGTCATCCACACCCTCGACTCACCCTCCAAATTCTGGAACCTAAAAACACTCACCCACACCGACACCGGACTCACACCCGGCAGCACCCACACCTATTCGATCCGCGCCACCGACCATTTCGGAAACACCACCCAATCTCCCGCCAGCGACCCCGTGCAAGCCGGCCAGCCAAGCAAGTTGAGCAACACATGAAGCATCAACCGCCACGGGAAGGCCTTTCTGCAGATGACAGCCTGAGCTAAACCACCGCCCACGGAGAGTGGCCGTGGTGCGCGACTGAGCTGTGCCAGGGTTACGAACGGGGCGGCCTTAACAATGAAGCCAATCAATCAAGGATTCATTCTGATGAGTGCCGCTCACGCACGGACCTCGCGTCAACTCCGTGGCCGTTATCACCGCGGGCTAGCCGGCTTGGGATCCACAATGCTGGCCGCCATGGCCCTCACCGCGATGGCACCCCAGTCCGCCAGCGCGGATACCGCGCCCTCTCCGGGCGAACCTGTCACCGTGACCGCGGACGCGTTGCCGACCTGGCAGACCGACGGTGTCGTGTGGTCCATCGCCATGGTCGGCAACACCGTCTACGTGGGCGGCAACTTCGAGCACATCCGCCCACCCGGCACCAACCGCGGCGACCCTCAAGAAACCCCACGCCAGAATCTCGCCGCGTTCAATGCCACCACCGGAGAACCCCTGCCGTGGAGCCCGGAGGCCGAAGGCGTACCGTTCACCTCGACCAATCCGCAAAACGGCTGCGACAACCTCGGCAACAATCAATGGAACTGCGACGCCGTACGAGAATTGAAAGCCTCACCGGACGGAAGTAGACTGTACATTGGCGGCGACTTCACCAAAATCAACGGCCAAGCGCGCAGAAGAATCGCCGCCTTCAACCTGCCCGACGGCACCCTGAACTCCTTTTCGCACGATCTCAACAACGCCGTCAGAGCTCTCGCCGTCAGCGACACCTCCGTGTACGCCGGCGGCTACTTCACCACGGTCGACGGTGTCACCCGACAGCGCCTGGCCGCGTTCGACACCGCCACCGGCGCCCTCACCGCCTGGGCCCCCACCGCCGACCGCGGCGTGCACGCCATGGTCGTCTCACCCGACGGCAGCCGCGTCGTCCTCGGCGGCTACTTCAACCAGATCAACGGCAACCCCCCGCACGGTCTCGGCGCCGTCCACACCGATGCCACCGGGACCAGCGCACCATGGGCGACCGGCGTCGACTACATCTCCGATTCGCGCCAGTCGCACGTGACCGATCTGGTGATCGACAACGACACCGTCTACGCCAGCGCAGAAGGCGCCGGCACCTTCGACGGGCGGCTCGCCCTCAACCCCGATGACGGAGAACTGCGCTGGGTCGACAACTGCCGAGGCGCGACCCAAGCGCTCACCCCCCTCGGTGGAGTCCTCTACAGCGGGTCTCACGCTCACGACTGCAGCACCCAACCCGAAGGCTTCCCCGAACTGACCGGCCACCCAGCCCAACGCCTGCTGGCCGAACCCACTAAGCCCACCACCCATACTCCCGCCATCCTGCACTGGTTCCCCAACACCAACAACGGCACCGGACCCGACCACCAAGGCCCCCGAGCCTTGGACAACAACGGCCAATACCTCTGGGTCGGCGGAGAATTCACCGCAGTCAACAACCAAGCGCAACAGGGCCTCACCAGATTCGGGACCCTGGCCGTCACGACCGACACCGACAAGCCGGCGTCACCCACCAAACCCACGGTCAGCAAACCCGCCGACACCACCGGAACCGTCAAAATCGACTGGACCCAGACCTGGGACCGCGACAACAAGAACCTCAAATACGAGCTCCTCCGCGACAACACCGTCATCCACACAGCTGAATCGCCGTCCCGATTCTGGAACCTGCAATCCATGACTTATACCGACACCGGCCTGCCCAACGGCAGCACACACACCTACTCCATACGGGCCATCGACCCCTTCGGCAACAGAATTTGGTCACCCCAAAGCGACCCAATCCAAATCAGCTAACCCCTATTAGGGCGTAGCAACCGAACCCTCAACGCGGATTCACATGGTCACGGATAGCGAAGCGAGACAGGATCATTAGGCAGGCGTTGGCATTCCTGTTAGACCTTGCGCGCTTACCCTTAGCTTCTGAGTCACTAAGCGCTCGCCAGGCCCCCAATGGCCCCTGTGGTTGTGGCAGGCTGGCCAGATCCAGGCACGGGGCCTGCCTCAGGTGCGTGGCGGGTCTTGCGGGCGCTGGCTGAGACACTGCTGGAGTCGATCGGCGCTGGGCTTCGGTGCGCGGGGCCCGTCATCCCAGATCGGGCTCGAAGGTTGTACTTGACCACAGGTGCCGGTAACCGCTGCGGCCGAGGTACGGGCTGGTGAAAATGAGGTGGATGTCGGCCCAGGTCATCAGTGTGTTCCATAGGACGGGGCGTAGATCTGTGGTCGTGGCTGAGGTACGTGCTACCTCTGCCACCTCATGTCCTGGGCGTCACCGATCCGGCCGACACCGATCACCGCGCCATGCTTCAGTTCGGTGAATCCACAGTCCGCCTCGCCGAGATCGCCCGCCAGTCCGGTCACGCCTCAGAAGCCGTCGCCGAACTCTGGCCGCTGGTCGCACGCCTGGAATCACGCATACAGGCAGGGCACATCGAACGAGAGACACTCCGTCTACTCGCCCGCGCCCGAGCCGGGCTCGGCGTCGCACTCGGCAACGTCCTGCCAGAAGAACGACTCGGCACCGCCGCACTCTGGACCGCAAAGAGCCTGCACATCGCGCTCTACTTCCAAGACCCGGTCTTCTCATCCGACGTCCTGCGCCTGCACGGCAACGAACTACGCAAAGCCGGGCTCCGCGGCGCCGCCGTCCACCGCCTCCAACACGCCCTCGCCCTAGCCCCCACCCAAGCAGCCCGCGCTGCCGCCCTCCCCCTGCTCGCGCGAGCCGCCGGCGCTCGGGGACCCGAACCTGTTCGACACCGTGATACAGCAAGCTCACGACCTGCTGAACCACACTTAGCTCTTCAACCCCTGCGCGCTCCACGAGATCCGATTGCGGGGCTTGGTCGCCACCGGCCGCACGAACATCGCCACCCGCCTCGCCGACGACCCACCGCCCCCCAACCACGACCGTGGCCCCGCAATGGCATGTCATCGAGCGCAGGATGATGGGCCAATTGTCCAGACTGCTGCATTTCATTTACCACGGACTTGGGCAAATTGCAGCGCCGTAATGCAGACGGGAGGCAGCGGAATGGTTCACTGGGAGTCGTCGGTCTTGGGCCGGACGAACCGCAGCGCTCCCCCGACCCGTTGGAGCATCTGGACGACTACTGCTTTCTCCGCGGAACATTCAGCCAGAATTAGGCAGCGGTCGTCCGAGACACCGTCTGGCACGGAAGAAAGAGAAGGTCGGAATCGACCGGAACAACGCCGTCACCTGGCCGGACGGGTACGACATCGAAGAACGGCTGCTCATCCCCGAGGTCTGGAACTGCTTCCCCCAGCCCACTCGCGGGGGCCATCGAAGAACTGGTCGGCGCCGCCCGGCTGACATGTTGCAAGCATAGGTAGATGCACATTTGACCCTCCTGGACGTTGCCGCCCGTGCGCACTAAGCGGTCGTCCGCTGTCGAAACCGGGTCGCTCAGAGGACCCGATACAGGCCCTGGGGCCTTCGCGGTGGATGGACCAGGCACATAGAGCCGGGCTACGGCGACCAATCTTTCGAAGCCAAGACTCGGCAGTGGATGCGGCGATACCCGCCCTGTCTTCCCCGGCAAGCGTTAACCGGACTGGCAGCTTCCCGACTCCGCGGGCCAGCCAAGCGAGAGGGTTCGCCCCGTCCGCGACAAGATCGACGCCCAGGTCCCGCGTCCTGCTCGCCGAGTTGCTGACGTCGGCGTCTGGAGTGCCGTAAGGCTCAGGAAGTCGGTGCCGGGACGAACTGTCGGTCGGCTCAGCGGGCGAAGCGGCTGGTGGCGTCGCACGGAAGCGCGAACGGCGGTAAGGCCAGGCGGATCTCCCCGGTCCGTGTCGCCGCTCGCGTATAGGACGAAGTCCAGGCGGTCCTCGTCGCTATTAGACCTTAGACCGAGGTCCTCGTGCGTCGAGCGCGGCGTCGTTCAGCCGCGACAACCAGCTGATGAGCGCGATGATGTCGCGGGCCTTGGCGTCGGGGGTGGGCGCTGCCGTCCGAGCCACCGGCGATCGGCAGGCGTTCCACCGCCACACCGATCGGGCCGAGGCTACGGGCGGTGAGATCACACCACGTCGCGGCCTCGATGGGTCGCGAATACGTCACGCTTGGCCCAGGTGGAGGCGGCCGTGCGGGCGAACCATGCCGCCAACGTGTCCAGCGGCTGGTGTGCCGCCTCGCCCGGCACGGCGAGGCGGCCGCCACGCTCGTGGAGGTCACCGATCCCGACGACTTCCAGCCGCTCGTCACCCTGCCGTTGAGCGCTTCGGACGCTTGGAGGTCCTGGTAGCAACGCCGGAGCGGTGGTCGCCTCGTCACCGTTGTCTCGGCCTCCGGCCTGAAGATCGTTCCCACTCAGGCGGTTTACGCCGGGACGAAGAACGCGGGACGCGCCCTCCTGGAGGGCCTGCGGTAGAAGAGCGCCGACGGGGTCTGCGGGCAACGGGGAAATCGGAGACCTGATCATCCGGCCGACCCGCCGGGCTGAGTGGTCCGCTTGTTGCGACCTGCCGGAAAGGGCATCCGGGTCTTGACCAGATCCGGCGCCTTGCGGTGGAACTTAGAAGACAACTCCGGGACGTTCTTCGTCACTCCTCGTGATCGGAAACGCATGCATTCCGGAAGGTCACCCCAAGGCCGAGGCATCTCAATCCGGCTGCGCCCCATTTACCCGGTATACCCGAAATGGTTACGTGCGGCTGGCTGACTTCGTCTGGCCGTACGTGAATCGGAGGTCGGCGTGAATCAGTTGAGCAGGCGCGGTCTTCTTGCCGCCGGAGGCGCCATCGCGGCGGCGAATCTGCTGCCGGGGGTGGCGTTCGCCGAGCAGGCGGGGGGCGACAAGACCCTTACGGTGACCGGCCGTTTCCCGCCGAGCATCGACGACTGGTTCTACCTGCCGGTGGAGGTGCCGCACGGGGTCAACGAGATCGAGGTGATCTACTCCTACGACAAGCCCGCGGTCCCGGCGGGTACTCGTGGAAACGCGTGCGATATCGGGATCTTTGGGCCAGAGGGGCATGAGCTGGGCAACGCGCGCGGCTTCCGTGGCTGGTCCGGCGGGTTCCGGGACCGCTTCACCATCAGCGCGTCCAGCGCCACGCCGGGCTATCTGGCCGGCCCGATCAGGCGGGGCACCTGGCATGTCATCCTCGGTCCGTACACCGTCGCTCCGCAGGGAATGGCCTACCGCGTCGACATCACGCTGCGGTTCGGGCCGGCCGGGACGCCCTTCAAGCCCAACCCGGCTCCTAAGAGCGCCCCGGCTCGTGACCGCGGTCGCTCGTGGTATCGCGGTGACTGCCACCTGCATACCGTCCACTCCGACGGCCGCCGGACCCCCGAGGAGCTCGTCGCGGCCGCGCGTGACGCCGGGCTGGACTTCATCACCTCCACCGAGCACAACACCTCCTCGGCGTCCCTGCAATGGGGCCATCACGCCACCGACGACCTGCTGATCCTCAACGGCGAAGAGGTCACCACGCGTTCCGGGCACTGGCCCGCCATCGGCCTGCCCGCCGGTATGTGGGTCGACTGGCGCTACCGAGCCGGGGACCCGCGCGATCATCGACGCTTCGTCCATCAGGTCCATAAGGCGGGCGGCCTTGTCACCGCCGCGCATCCCTTCGCCAGCTGTTTCGGTTGTAGCTACGAATTCGCTTATGACCTGGCGGATCTCGTCGAGGTGTGGAATCAGGACTGGTCCCCTGAAGAGGAAGCGGCGCTCAATCATTGGGACGGCCTGCTGCGCTCGGGCCATTGGATTCCGGCGATCGGAAATTCCGACGCGCACAACCCACAGAACACCGTCGGATCCCCGCAGACCGTGGTTCTCGCCGATCGCCTGCGCCGCGAGTCCCTGATGGCCGGCTTGCGCGCGGGCCGTTCCTGGCTGGCCGAATCGTCCAAGGTGAACCTGAGTTTCACCGCCACGGACGGAAAGCGAACCGCGGGGATCGGTGAGCGGCTCCCCGTGGACACCGGCACACCGGTCACCTTCCAACTCACGGTCAGTGGCGTGCCGGGCACCAGAGTGCGGCTTCTGGACCAAGTAGGACAGCAGCACACCGAAGCCGTCCCCGACACCGGCACTGTGACCGCGCGTTGGACGGCATATCGCCGCTACACCCGCTGGGTACGCGCAGAAGTGCGCAGGGACGGCACGATGGCGGCCATGACCAACCCCATCTTTCTGGGCGCGCCCTAGCGGCAGGAGCACGCCCGAACAACCTGACAGGTCGTGCAGCAACTGCAACAATCCGGTCATGGCCGATGACCCCCGAGAGCGCGCCTGGCCGCAGATTGACAGTTCCGTTCCGCATTCAGCGCGAATCTGGAACTACTGGCTGGGAGGCAAGGACAACTATCCGGTCGATCGAGCGGTCGGCGAGGACATCAAGAAGGTCTTCCCCGGCATCGTCATGACCGCTCTGGCCGACCGGGCATTCCTCGGCCGCGTGGTGTGGCATCTCGTCGACGAGGTGGGCATCCGGCAGTTCCTGGACATCGGCACCGGCCTACCGACCGTGGACAACACCCATGAGGTCGCCCAGCGGATCGCACCAGAATGTCGGGTCGTCTATGTCGACAACGATCCGCTCGTGCTGACGCACGCCCGCGCCCTGCTGACCAGCCGCGCTGAAGGCGCCACCTCTTACATCGACGCCGACGTGCACGACCCCGAGCACATCCTGGCCCAGGCGCGCGAGACTCTCGACTTCGACCAGCCGATCGCCATCATGCTCCTGGGGATCGTCCACTTCATCCTGGATGACGAGGAAGCTCAGGCGATCATCAAGAGTCTCGTGGACGCCGTACCCTCCGGCAGTTATCTCGCCATGACGCACGCCTGCGACTTCGTCAACACCGAAGAGATCCACGCCAATATCAGGGAATGGAACAAGCACGGCACCCCGAAAATGACCGTACGCTCCTACGACCAGGTCAGTCGCCTGCTCGCCGGCCTGGAACTCCTAGAACCAGGACTGGTGTCACTACCGCGATGGCGCCCTGAGGCCAGCCCGTGGGGCGAGCCTCCCGAACTCCCCGGAATCTGCGCCCTCGCGCGAAAGCCCTGAGAGCATCGCTTTCTAAGCGGTGCCTGCGTTGGGCGTGGAGTTGTCCGGCCGCGGGGACGGACACGAGTTGCACAAGTCGTTGCCCAGTCGGCCGCGCTTTGGCGGCGTTGTGGATCTGCTGCCAGAGGTCACCCTGGAGGCAGCGATCATGAGATGGTGGCGTGCCCTCGATAAACGATCACGGAGGTTTCCGATGCGCGCATTGATCCACGACCCGGATGCACCCCAGGGTCTTCGGATCGGTGAGGTCGCGGATCCGCGGCCAGAGCGAGCGCAGGCGGTGGTCGAGGTCCGCGCGGTGTCGTTGAACTTCGGGGAGGTCGCCGACCTGTCCCAGCGCACCGAACCGGGTGGCGTCTCTGGCTGGGACGCGGCGGGCGTCGTCGTCGAGGCGGCGGCGGACGGCTCGGGTCCGGAGGTCGGAAGGCGCGTTGTCACCTGGGGCCCGTCCGGCGCCTGGGCGCAACTACTCGCGCGGTGGACACTGCCAAGCTCGTGACGGTGCCAGACTCCGTGGACCTCGGCGTCGCGAGTGCGCTGCCGGTCGCCGGGGTCTCCGCCCTGCAGGCGTTGCGGGGTCTCGGGCCGGTCATCGGCCGGCGGATTTTGGTCACCGGCGCGTCCGGAGGTGTTGGCCGGTACGCGGTCCAGCTCGGCGCCTTGGCGGGGGCTCATGTCGTCGCCGCTGTGGGCAGCCCGGAACGCGGAGCGGGGTTGACCGAGCTGGGCGCCGCCGAGGTCGTCGTCGGGCTCGACAACGTGACCGAACCGGTTTTCGGAGTCCTGGAGAACGTCGGCGGCGCCCTCCTGGCCCAGGCGTACGGGCTGCTGGCCGACGGCGGCATCGTCCAGTCCATCGGGCACGCGTCCGGCGGCTCGACCATGATCGATTTCGAGGCCATCCGGCATCTGGGCAGCCGGATGCGCATCGAGGCGTACCGGCTCGACTGGGCCTTCGGCCCGGACCTCGCCTATCTCCTCCAGCTGCTGGACCAGGGGCGGCTCGACCCGCAGATCGGCTGGCGCGGCTCCTGGGACCGGGTGGCCGAGGCGGCGGCGGCACTTCTGGAGCGCCGGATCCGCGGCAAGGCCGTGCTTGACGTCACTTGACCGGGTTGATGCCGGTGAGCTCGCGTCATTGTTGGGCGCGTATTCGTCTGTGCGACCGGCCTGCTCCATACCGCGATCCGGGTCTTCAACATCTCCCTCGTTTCGGCTGTGGACGGCCGTGCCGAGCGTAGGCCGGAACGCCGTGTCCGCACATCGCAACGCCATGAGCTGCGCAAAACGTCGATGGAAAGACCGGATAGAGGCCCGATTCTGGAAGGTCAGCGCCACCACCGCGGCGGAGGCCTCAAAGACGAATCACCGGACCGCCTCCACTTCCGCCGCGACTGTGGTGGAGGCGGTGGGCGGCGCGGTCTTTTCGCTGTTCAGATGGTCTGGTGGTAGGGCTCGTGCGGTGGTGCGGGCGTGTCGCGGTCGGTGGTCAGTAGGGGTGGAGCTTTTCGTGCAGCCCGTCTTCCGACCAGATCGTGTCCAGATCGCTCACCGGACGGCGGATCGGCCCCTCGGTGCCCGGGCGCATGCTGCAGTAGGGGCCCAGCGCGAACTGGCCCTACTCGTCCTGCTTCACCGGGCCCTGCCCTCGGGTCGCGTCGCCGGAAGATGCATCACGAGAACCGTCCCGTCCGGCCGCCAGATACCGACAACGGTCCCCGGCGGCAGTTGCGTGAGGGTCGGCTCGCGATCGGACGGGCCACGCAGCAGGTACGCCTCACCGGCCAGCCGGACCACCGCTAGTCCCACTCCTATCAGTGGGAGGTAGGAGAGCCATACGTCGAGCATCGAACCGCCTTCCTGAAACTCGGGACGGTCACCTCCTCATCGGGTGACTCAGCTCTCTAGTGCGACCAGGGCATCTGATCCGTCACCAGATTCAGAAGAAAATCTTGAGGCGGCGCGGATCGGGCGGCTGCCGGATTGATGATGTCGGTCTGGCAAGGATGCGGTCGGATGTTCGGGGTGGGCGGCAGCGTGTGATGCTGATCCGGTTCACCATTCTTCGAGCTGGACCGCTGCCCTGCCCTATCCGACTGTGTCGTATTCGCTGGAGCGTACGCTGGCGGAACTGCCGGCTGAGCATCAGCAGTGAGCTGGCCGACAAAGCACGCGTGAAGACGCGTTCACCGCACTGTCCCTGAACGAACTTGCTGACCCCGATCCTTGCTCCCACGCGGTCGGCGGTAGGTGAGGGCGTTGTGCGCGCGTGGGGTGGTTTGTCGTGGGCTATTCCTTGATTGCTTGCAAGGTGTAGGTGGCGGCTAGTCGTTCGGGGTGGTGGGTTAGGCGCCATTCTCCGGTTTCGTCTGTGGTCATCTGGCCGGGCAGGGCTTGCCAGGGGGTGCTGTCGTGCTCGGTCAGGCCGGTCAGTCGCATTCCGGCGTCGAGCAGTGCGGTTATGGTTTCGCCGAGTCCGTGGTTCCATTCGTGGGTGAGCCCGTGGGTGAAGGTGGTCTCGGTCTGCACATAGGTTCCTGGCTCGTCGGTGATCACCGGGTCGGGGGTTTCGAAGTAGGGGTAGCGCAGGCGGGGCGGGTTGGTGGTCTCGTCCAGTGCGAACAGCATGGGGTGGCCCTCACGGATGAACAGCCGGCCGCCCGGTCGCAGCAGGTCGGCGACGACGCGGGCCCATCGCGTCACGTCCGGCAGCCAGATCAGGGCGCCGATCCCGGTGTAGACCAGATCGAAACTCTCGCGGCCGAAGACCTCGACGGCGTCGTAGAGCTCGGCGTGGCGGAAGTCGATGGCGCTTCCCGTGCTGGTGGCCAGTCGCCGCGCGTGGTGCAGCGCTGCCGCGGAGAAGTCCAGGCCGCTCATCGTGGCGCCCAGGCGTGCCAGGGATACGGTGTCGGTGCCGATGTGGCATTGCAGGTGCACGGCACGCAGCCCGGTCAGATCGCCGAGGCGGGGACGGTCGAACCGGACGACGCCACTGAGGTGCCCGGGGTCGTTGATGAACCGATCGAATCCGTAGTCGGGGGAATCGGCGTGTGCGGGAGCCCGTTCGTCCCAGTTGGCCCTATTGATCGCCACGTAGTCGTCCACACCAGCACTGTGCCAGCGCACCGCCCCCACACCCAGCGAATTTCCACCCGTCCCGCACAGCAGGTCCAGAGGTTCTATACCAACGTGGAAGATCCCTCGGCGGCGCTCAACGCGGCAGGCATGTCGCACTCGATGGCGGCCGTGAACCCTGATCGGGAGATACATAAAGGATTAATATAAAGCTGCTATGCTTCTGGCATGAGTCGCCGAGACGCCGCGCACGGCGCTTCCGATGCCATCGCGTCAGCCCTCTACGGTCTGGCCACCAGGGCCGTGCGACGCCTTCCCCGCGACATGAGCCTGACGTCCGCCGCCACCCTGGCCACCCTGGACAGGACCGGCCCGCGACGGATCACCGATCTTGCGGTGGCCGAGGGCGTCACCCAGCCCGCGATGACCGTCCTGGTCCGGGTGATGGAGGAATCCGGGCTGGTCGAGCGGACGGGCGATCCGTCCGACAAGCGGGTCACGCTGGTGTGCCTGACCGAGGCCGGCGCGTCGTACGTCCGGACGCGGCGCCAGGCGGGCGTCGACGCGTACGCGCGGTTGATCGACGAACTCACCGGTGACGAGGTCGAGGCCCTGGCGGCAGCTCTTCCGGCGCTGCTGCATTTGGCGGAGCTCGAAGACCACGCCCGAGAGAAGCCGGACCGGTGACCGTGGCCCAGGCTCATGACCAGCCCCTGATACGTTCCGAGGCACGTCTGCTGGTCCCCGCCCTGATGTTCATCGCCCTGGTCGTGGCGGCGGTCGCCAGCCTCGGGACGCCGCTCATCACCAGCGTAGCGACCACGTTCCACGTCTCCCTCGACAGCGCGCAGTGGACGCTGACCATCGCCCTGCTCAGCGGCGCCGTCGCCACACCCGTCCTCGGCCGGCTCGGCGCCGGTCCGCACCGGCGGGCCACGATTCTCGCCACGCTGGCGATCGTCGTCGTCGGCAGCGCGCTCACCGTGCTGCCGCTGCCGTTCGCCTGGCTGCTCGTCGGCAGAGCGGCCCAAGGCGTCGGACTCGGTCTCACGGCGCTGATGATGGGCGTGGCCCGCGACCATCTTCCCGAGGAGCGCGGCGCGGCCACGATCGCCCTGATCTCAGTGGTCTCCATCATCGGAGCCGGCGTCGGCTACCCGCTGGCCGCGCTGCTCGCCGAGTTCGGCGGACCGCGGGCCGCCTACGGCCTCGGCCTGCTCGTCACCGCCATCGCCTTCGTGACCGCGTGGCGCTCCATGCCCGCGGCTCCCAAAGGCCGCTCCGCCCATGTGAACGTGGCCGGTGCGCTCGTCCTGGCGGGTGGGCTGCTCCTCGTCCTGTTCCTGGCCGGCGAGAGGAGCCTGTGGAGCCGGCACCTCGCCGTGGCGGTGACCCTTGCCGTCGCCGCCGTGTTTCTGCTGTGCGTCTGGACCGCCTCCGAGCTGCGCAGCACGACGCCTCTGGTCGACGTCCGGGCGGTACGGCACCCGGCGGTCGCCGGGGCGAACATCGCCATGCTCGTCGGCGGGAGCGGCATGTACCTCCTGCTCACGCTCATCACCCGCTACGCGCAGACGCCGCACGGCGCCGGCTACGGCTTCGGGCTGACCACCTTCGTGGCGGGGCTGGTCCTCATCCCGTTCTCCGTGCTGGGGTTCGTCGCCGGCAAGCTCACGCCCCGGGTCCGCGAACGGATCGACGGCCCCCTGCTCCTGGCCGGCGGCGCCGCCATCGTCGGCGGCGGGTTCGTCCTGTTCGCCGCCGCCCGGTCCAACCTGGCCGAACTGCTCGCGGCCATGGGCATGCTGGGTTTCGGCGTCGGCAGTTTCTCGGCCGCCATGCCCGGCGTCATCCTGGCCGTCACGCCCAAGAGCGAGACGTCGAGCGCCATGAGCTTCAACTACGTCGTCCGCAGCGTCGGGTACTCCCTGGGCAGCGCCATCGGCGGTCTGGTCCTGGCCGCCGGCACGGACACCGGCCGCCTCTTCCCGAACGACGACGCCTACACCACCGCGGCGCTGATCGGCGTCGCCGCGATGGCGATCACGACGATGACCAGCCTCGCCCTCGCCCGCCGACGCTCACCCGAGACCACCCCGTAAGTCACCTGCACTCATTCCAACACTGGAGGTTCCATGCCCAAGGGCTACTGGGTCAGCGTCTACCCCACCATCGAGGACCCCGAGAGGCTTGAGGTCTACAACGAACTGGCAGGTCTAGCCGTCGCGGCCGCGGGCGGACGGGTGCTCGCCGGCATCGGCAGCCGGGTCGTCGCACACGAAGCCGGAATCGCCGAGCGCGTCGTCCTGATCGAGTTCGACAGCTTCGAACAGGCGGTCGCCGCCTACGAGAGTGCGGCCTACCAGAAGGCGCTGGCCGCACTCCCCGACGGCTTCGAGCGCGACTTCCGCGTCATCGAAGGCCTCGACTGACGATCGAGGCCGCGTCGCGACGAACACGAAGCCGACCGCGGGGACCACCCCGGCTCGTGATGTGTGGCGGTCGACGGCCGTGAGTGGCTGGGTGGTCAGCCGTGCTGGAATCTCGTGTGCGCTGGGATGGTTGGTGCTGATGTGAAGAACATCGGTTTTCTCTCGTTCGGTCACTGGAGTGACAGCGCGGGCTCACGGACCAGGTCGGCGGCGGACGCGCTGCTCCAGTCGATCGATCTTGCCGTGGCGGCGGAGGAACTCGGAGCCGACGGCGCCTATTTCCGGGTCCACCATTTCGCCCGGCAGCTGGCTTCGCCGCTTCCGCTGCTGTCGGCGATCGGCGCGAAGACCTCGCGCATCGAGATCGGCACCGGCGTGATCGACATGCGTTACGAGAACCCGATGTACTTCGCCGAGACCGCCGGGGCCGCCGACCTGATCTCCGGTGGGCGGCTGCAACTGGGCATCAGCCGAGGATCACCGGAACAGGTCATCGATGGGTGGCGGTACTTCGGGTACGAGCCGTCCGAGGGCGACACCGATGCCGACATGGCACGCAAGCACACCGAGGTACTGCTCACGGTGCTGCGGGGCAAAGGCTTCGCTGAGCCGAACCCGCGGCCGATGTTCCCCAATCCGCCCGGGCTGCTGCGCATCGAGCCGCACTCCGAAGGGCTGCGCGACCGCATCTGGTGGGGTTCGAGCTCCAACGCCACCAGTGTGTGGGCGGCCGAGCTGGGCATGAACCTGCAAAGCTCCACGCTCAAGAACGATGAGACCGGCGAGCCGCTGCACGTCCAGCAGCGCAAGCAGATCCAGGCGTACCGGCAGGCGTGGAAGGACGCCGGACACCAACGCCGGCCGCGTGTGTCGGTCAGCCGCAGCATCTTCGCGCTGACCAGCGACCTGGACCGCGCCTACTTCGGCCGCGACGCCGACTCGGCCGACCAGATCGGGATGATCGACGAGAAGACCAGGGCGGTCTTCGGACGCTCCTACGCGGCCGAGCCGGACGTACTGGTCAAGCAGCTCGCCAACGACGAGGCGATCCAAGCCGCGGACACACTTCTGCTCACGGTCCCCAACCAGCTCGGCGTGGACTACAACGCACACGTCCTAGAGAACATCCTCACCCACGTGGCGCCCGAACTCGGCTGGCGCTAGGGCGGAAAGTCAGCACCGCCCATCGCGGGGGGAAGAGTGCGTTCGCCAACGCCTCGTTCCTGGCGAACCTGTGCCGGGTGCGGTGTTCTCCATTTGGGCTAGCCAGGCAGGACGTTGTGGGTGCGGCGGAAGACGTTGGCGGGGTCGTAGCGGCGTTTGACCGTGGCCAGGCGCCGGTAGGTGTCGGGCGGGTAGGCCGCCGCGACGTCCGCGGGGTCGGCCGAGCCGAGGAAGCCGACGTAGGCGCCCGAGCCGAGGGCGGCCACCCGCGACCAGCGGCTCATTGCTTGATCCAGGAGGCCGGGCGGTGCGGTGTCCGGGATCAGGAAGGCGGCCGCCAGCATGGCTTCGGCGTCTCGGTGGGCGAAGGCGGTCGCGTTCGGGCTGACGCGGGCTGCCGCGCCGCCCATGCTGCGGAGCGAGAGGGCTGCTCCGCCGCCGGTGAACAGATCGTTGACGACGGCGACGCGCACGTCGTCGAGTGTGCTGAAGAAGGTGTTGCGCACCTCCATGCGCAGTCCGGGAGGCAGCGGTCCGATGTCCTCCAGGACGTCGGCGTAGGGCATGGCCCGGATGTCGTCGGAGGTGAGGGGGGCGAGTTCTCGGAACGGGCGCAGGGCCCTCTCTGCCTCACCGCCGTTCGAGTCGGCGTAGCAGCACGTCAGCGTGACACCTGCCGGGTCCCCGGGCGCCGCCGGCATGAAGCTGAGCGTGGTGGTCAGCTTCTCGTCGGCGGTCCGCATCAGGTCGCGCCAGCCGGTGATCAGTGCCGGCAGGTCGCCCGCCCGGTAGTGGATCGTTCCGAAATGCACCGAAGTGATCGGCTGAGCGATGAAGTCGAAGCCGACGGCGACGCCGAAGTTGCCGCCGCCACCGCGCAGGGCCCAGAACAGGTCGGCATGCTCGACGTCGTCCGCGCCGATCAGCCGGCCTTCCGCGGTGACCATCTGCACGGCCGCCAGGCTGTCGATGGCCAGGCCGTGCCGGCGCACCATCCAGCCGATGCCGCCTCCCAGCGTCAGCCCGCCCACACCGACCTGCCTGGTGTCTCCCGCGGTCAGCCCCAGCCCGTGCCGGCCGAGGGCCGCGGCCACCTCGCCCCAGGTCGCGCCCGCGCCGACGCGGACCCGTCCGGAGACCGGGTCCAGCAGGCGCACGCCGTTGACAAGCCGCGTGTCGATGATCATTCCGTCCGTGCTGGTGCTGAGCCCGGCCATGCTGTGTCCGCCGGACCGCACCGTCACGGCCATCCCGGTGCCGGCCGCGTAGCGCAGCGCCGCCGCCACCCCGGCGGCGTCGCGGGGCCGGACCACCAGGTCGGGCGTGCCGTCGGCGAAAAGGGCCGTCGCGGACTCTGGGTAGCCGTCGTCTCCGGGCCTCAGTACCTCCGCGACCGTGTCCAGGGCTGCTGCGGGACGTTCGCTGCTCGATATCTGTGTCATGGGGACGATGGTGCCGATCCCGCAGGGCTTCGGTCGTCGGGCACAGGGCGTGTCTTTTCCCTGCTCAGCGGGGAGTCGGTCGGCCGCACGTGTACTACGGGAGGAGTAGGCGGCAATGGGTCCGGCGGGAGGACGCGCCCGCGGATCAGGCCCGTATCCTCGGAGAATGCGTACCGATCGCGGCTTGCGGAGGCTCTACGGGGCCGGATGGCTCATCTCCGCGGGCGTCATGCTCGTCGCCGCCCGCATGTGGCTGCTTCACCTGCGCGAGGTGGAGCAGCGCGCCGAGGAGGCGGAGCGGACCAAGGACGAGGCCGCCAGGCGCAGGGCCGTGGAGGAGCGGTTGCGCATCGCTCGGGAACTGCACGATTCGCTCACGCACAGCATCTCGGTGATCCAGGTGCAGGCCGGCGTCGAGGTGCATCTGGCGGGCAAGCGCGGTGAGGAGGTGCCGCCCGCGCTGCTGGCGATCCAGGAGGCCGGTGCGGACGCGGCCAGGGAACTGCGGGCCACGCTCAGCGTCCTGCGCACCGACGAGGATGTCGAGAGCAGCGGTCTCGGCCAGCTGGAAAGCCTGGTGGCACGGGCGCGCACGGGCGGGCTGCGGGTCACCGTGACGGTGACCGGCGCGCGACACCGGCTCACGCGCGACGTCGACCAGGCCGCCTACCGCATCGTGCAGGAGGCGCTCACCAACGTCTCGCGGCATGCCGCGGGGGCGAGCGCCACGGTTCAGGTGCGCTACGGGACGGACGAGCTGGTCGTCCAGGTGGACAACGACGGCGCCGTGACCAGCGTCCCGTCGGCGGGCCAGGGGCTCGGCCTGATCGGCATGCGCGAACGGGTCGCCGCGCTCGGCGGCCGCCTGCACGCCGGACCGCGCGAGGACGGCGGCTTCCGGGTACGCGCCGAACTGCCGATCCGGGCGGCGGCATGATCCGTGTCCTGCTGGCCGACGACCAGGTGCTGATCCGCAGCGGGATCCGGTCGCTGCTCGACTCCGAGGACGACATCGAGGTGGTCGCCGAGGCCGCCGACGGGCGGCAGGCGATCGCGCTGGCCACCGAGCACCGCCCGGACATCGCGCTGGTCGACATCCAGATGCCGGTGCTCGACGGCATCGAGGCGACCCGGCGGATCGTCGCCGATCCGCGGCTGGCCGGCGTCCGCGTCGTCATCCTCACCAACTACGGGCTGGACGAGTACATCTTCCGCGCGCTGCGGGCCGGGGCGAGCGGCTTCCTGCTCAAGGACACCCACCCCGCCGAGCTGCTCCAGGCGCTGCGGGTGGCCGAGCGCGGGGACGCGCTGCTCTCCCCCGCGGTCACCCGCCGGCTGATCAGCGAGTTCGTCGCCCGGCCACCGGACGTGCTGCCCGCGGCGGGAATGGAGCCGCTGACCAACAGGGAACGTGAAGTCGTCGCCCTGGTCGCCCACGGGCTGAACAACGACGAAATAGCCGAAACCATGGTGCTCAGCCCCACCACGGCCAAGACCCACGTCAGCAGGGCGATGACCAAGCTCGGCGCGCGCGACCGCGCCCAGCTCGTCGTGTTCGCCTACCAGAGCGGCCTGGTGAGCCCGCGCGATCCCAGCCCGCCGACCAGCGGCACTCGCTGAATCAACCGGTCGGTCCTGGTTCAGTCGCCGTACTGCTGCGTTTCGGGACGTTCGATCAGCAGGGCGTGGGCCTGCTCGTCGGCGACGGGACGGTGCCGCACGCCCTTGGGCACGACGAACAGTTCCCCGGGACGCAGCGTGACCGGCTCGCGGTCCTCCATCTCCAGGCGAAGCTCGCCGTCCCAGCACAGGAACAGCTCGTCCTCCTCGTGATGGTGCCAGGGAAACTCGCCCGCGAGCCTGGCCACACGGACGATCGCGTTGTTCACGACCGCGAGATCACTCGGCTGCCACGGCCCCGGCAGGGCCGCCACGGCGGCGCTGATCGAGACCTTGCCGGTCACGGCGTCATGAGGCTGTGTGTCCATACCTCCACCCTCTATCCGGCGCCGGCGGCCTCCCGACAGCGCCAATCGGAACAAATGGTCTGGTCGGCCCTGCCGTCATCCGGGGGCGCTCAGCCACCGGCTTCGCTTCCGTCGCGTTCCCGACCGGTTTCGCAACTGGCCGCCGACCGTACGGTCCCACTCCCGGTTCCAGTTCCACTCCCGGCCCCGGTACCGCTCCCGGCACCGGTTCCAAGCCCGGTTCCAGTTCCGGTTCCGGGCTCGGCTTCGGTTCCGGTTCCTGTTTCGGTTGCCAGGTCCGCGGGGGCCCGGTTTCTGGCGCTGTCCGGCCCGGCCGTCCTGCGCAGGCGTCCCTCCGTCACCGCCAGCACGGAACCGGCCAGCATGCCCACGCCCCCCACCACCTGCACACCGGTGAAGGACTCGCCCAGGAAGGTCATGGAGCAGGTGATGCCGAAGACCGGGATCGCGAACATCATCACCGTCGCCACCGACGGGCTCACCACCCGGAGGCCGCGGAAGTAGAGCAGGTAGGAGACGGCGGTGGGGGCGACGGCCAGGTACACCACGTTGGCCCAGGCGGTCCCGGAGACCGCGGACCAGTCCACCCCGGGCGCGGCGGGCAGCGCGAAGAGCACCAGGCCCGTCCCGCCGGCCGTGGTGGCGCAGGTCGTGGCCCGCAGCGGCTCCATGCCGACCAGCACCTTCTTGGACACGATGGTGTAGACCGCCCAGCAGGCGGCCCCGAGCAGGAAGAGCAGGTCGCCCGCCAGCCGCGACCCGCTCACCCCTCCCTCGGCGTCGGTGGATCCGACGAAGAACGCCACGGCCCCCGCCACGCCGAGCACCAGTCCGGCGACGCGGACTCCGGACGCGGTCTCCCGGCCCGTGACGGCAAGAGCCAGCGTCGTCAACACCGGGCTCAGCACCGGAACGATGATGCTGCCGTCAATGGACGGCGCGAGCGACAACGCCCAGAAGAAGATGAGGTTGAAGACGCAGACGCCCAGCAATCCGACCAATCCCGCGTGCATCGCGTCCCGCCACGAGAAGGGCGTCTTGCTCCTCGTCACGCCCAGCATCGCCAGCAGGACGAGCGCGCCGCAGCCGAACCGCAACGCCGCGGCGACCTGCGAGGGGACCTCGCCCACCACGACCTTGGAGCTGGCGAACGCACTGCCGAAGAAGACCATCGCGATCAGCAGGGAGAGGTGGGCGTCGGTGAGATCACGGTTCCGGTCGGTGTCTTCGGTCACGCGGTTCCTTCCGCCATGGCGAGCACTCCCTGTCACGGGCCGTCCAGGCCCCGGGCCCCGGGCCGTCCGCGGCCCGGGGCCGTGGGGTTCAGGTCGTCGGACGCAGCCCCAGCGACGGCGAGGTCACCACGTGCAGGCCGGTGCCCGCGTCGTAGAGGTCCTGCGGCTCCAGTTTGAAGACGGCGATCTCCCGGCCCTCGGACTTCTTCTTGTGCTCGTCCCACTCCTCGGTGACCCGCGCCTGCTGCAACAGCGACGCCGCCTTGACGCCCCGCTGCGCCTCGGAGGCGTCCCGGAGATCGGTCATCCCGGCGGTCAGCTCGGTGAAGGCCGTGTTGGGGTCGACGTCGGCCGCCTCCTCCGGCGGGGTGACCATGTTCTGCGCGAGCCAGAAGTAGTTGTCCTTGCCCTTGTACTGCTTGTACACGCCGGCGACCAGGATGAGCAGCCGGGAATAGGTGTGCCGGTAGGCGGACTCGTAGAAGGCCAGTGCCTTCTCCTCGGACACCGTCCCGTCCTCGACCGAGATGATGCTGGCCGCGGAGAGCATCGCGCTGTACATGGCGAGGTGCACGCCGGTGGAGAGCAACGGGTCCAGGAAGCAGGCCGCGTCGCCGACGACGAAGTGGCCGGGGCCGCAGAACCGGTCCGCGACGTAGGAGAAGTCCTGTTCCACCCGGGTCGGCGCCTCGAAGATCGCGCCGTCGAGCAGGGACGTGACGGTGTCGGACTCCGCGACCAGCGTGTGCAGCATCTCCTCGGTGGAGGCGAACGACGGGCGCCGGTCGACGAAGTTGGTCTGGTGCGTCACGAAGCCGACGCTGTGCCGTCCGTCCCGCAGCGGGATGACCCAATACCAGCCGTCGGGGCTGGAAATGACGTTGATGCCGCCTTCCGGGGTGTTCGGCAGGGTCCTGCCGCCCGTCCAGTAGCCCCAGATGGCCACGTTCCGGAAGATCTCGTGCGGGCGGCGGTGCCGGAACTGCTTGTTGGCGATGATCCCCGCGCGGCCGGACGCGTCGACGATGTAGTCCGCGGAGGTCCGGATGATCTCGTCGGGGTTGCTGTTGCGGCACCATTCCACGGCGACCGGACGGTCCCCGTCGAACACGACCTTCTTCACGGTCGCCTCGGTGTGGAGTTCAGCGCCTGCCTCGGCGCAGTTCTCCAGGACGATGTTGTCGAAGACGTCGCGGTCGACGTGCCAGGACCAGGTGTCGTCGCCGAACATCCGCTGCCAGTCGATGGTCCAGTCCTCCTCGACGCCCCAGCGCAGCAGCGCGCCGCGTTTGATCGGGAAACCGGCCTTCGCCACCTTCTCCAGCGCGCCGGACAGCTCCATGACCACGCGGCAGGACGCGGCCAGGGACTCGCCGATGTGGTAGCGCGGGAACGAGTCCCGCTCCAGCAGCATCACCTCGATGCCGGCCTTGGCCAGCAGGGCGGCCGCGGTGGCCCCGCCGGGGCCACCGCCGATCACGATGACCTTGCGGTGGTCGAACCGGGTGGGAGCGTTCATCCTGCGTGTCCTCTCTCGTTTCCGATCCGCTGCCGGGGCGGCGGCCGCCGCTGGACCCGGTCCGGGGCGTTCTCATTCGCCGTTCCCGCCACCGCGGGCGGCGCGAGCCTCCGCGATCCGGGCGCGACGTCGTCGATGACGAGGGCCTTCGCACCGATCACCGCGTCGTCTCCCACGGTGACCGGGCCGATCACGGTCGCGTCCGCCCCGAGGAGCACCCGGTCCCCGATGCGGGGATGCCGGGCCTCGCCGGGGGGCCGGTGCACGTCGTACCGCCAGCCGACCGCGCCGAGGGTCACCTGGTGGTACATGGTCACGTCGTCGCCGATCACCGCCGTCTCCCCGATGACGACGCCGGAGCCGTGGTCGATGAACAGCCGCCGGCCGATCCGCGCACCGGGATGGATCTCCACCCCGGTCAGGAAGCGCGCCGCGTTCGACAGCAGCCGGGCGGTGCACCGGTGACCGTGCTCGTAGTGGCGGCGCGCCAGCCGGTACGTCCAGAGGGCGGGAAGGGACGGGTGCAGCGCGGCCTCCCGCAGCGAGGTGACGGACGGGTCGCGCTCAAGCACCGTCCGCAGGTCCTCTTCGAGCGCCGCCCACAGGCGCATCGTCCGGCGGCTGGACGGCCGGCGGGTCGGGCTGCTGGACGGGCCGCTGGACGGGCTGCTGGACGGGCGGCCCTGCCCGTTGCCGGCCGGGTCAGGCACGGATGGCTTCGGCATTGGCCCAGTCCTCCACCGTGCCGGCATCGGCGAACAGGGTCACCACGGTCCGGCCGGGCGGCATCCGTTCGGCGAGGTCCCAGGCCACCAGCCAGTTCGCGGCCGACGACGGGCCGATGGACAGGCCGGTCAGGTCGCGGAACTCGTTCATGGCGGCCAGCGCCCGCTCGTAGGAGACGGTGCGCTCGGCCGGCCGCCGCTCCATGAACCGGTCGACGAACGGCTGCCGGAAGCCGTATCCGATGCCGCCCGAACCGGGGAACTTCCGTCGCGCGTTGGGCGGCTCGGCGGTGCCGTAGGGCAGTTCCTCGGGCGACACTCCCGTCACGGCGAGGTCGGGAAACCGGCTCCGCAGGGCCCTGTCGACGCCCGCCAGGGTGCCGCCCGTGCCGATGGCGGCCACCCAGCCGCCGGCCACCTCGGAGCCGAGCTGCCGCAGGATCTCCCCGCCGGTTCCGAACTGGTGGACGGCGACATTACGGACGTTGCGGTGCTGGTGGAGAAGGGTCCAGCCGGGCTCCTCCGCCGCGATCGCGGCGGCGCGCCGCATGATGCCGTAGAGGAACTGGTCGGACGGGACGAAGTCCAGCTCCGTCCCGTCCTCCTTGAGCGCCGTCTGCAGGCTGGGGGCAATGGCTTCCGGAACGGCGAGCCGGATCGGGATGCCGGTCAGCGCGCCGAGACCGCTGAGCGCCCGCGCCATGTTGCCGCCGGAGAAGTCGACCAGCCGCAGCGGCTCGGGGGCGTCGCCGTGGTCGTCGATCGCTCCACACAACAGGGCGTACGCCGGCCGGTCCTTGACCGAGCCGAAGGGGTTGCCGAACTCGTGTTTGGCCACGATCGCGGCCCCGCCGGGCGGCCCGGGGGCCGGCTCAAGCGGCGTGTTCCCGAGCCGTTCGCGGAACTCGGCCAGGACCGGGTAGCGGGCGATGGCGGTGCTGTCGTCCGGCGGATCCTCAAGTGGCGGGGAAACGGAGAGGTCCATCTCGACTGGGGGCTCGTGCACGATAGGTCCGTTCCTCTCATCGCTGGGCCGGAGACGCGCCTACGGCGCGTTCTCCTGGTGCCTCAGGAAGCCCTCGCTGATGTTCCGCAGCGTGCGGAACTGCTCCAGCCGCAGGCCCTCAAGATCGATGGTCCGGCCGGTGAGCCGGCCGATCAGGAAGGTCAGCTCCACGATCTTCAGCGAGGTGACCAGGCCCGTCTCCACCAGATCGGTGTCCAGGTCCAGGGTGGTGATCGCGGAGTCCTGGCTCCGCAGCCACTTCTCGATCTCGTCCAGCATTTGCTGTTCGGTCATGGATGTCATGAGTGTCAGATCCCTTTCGCCGTTATCCGGGACGCGAAGGAGGTTGGAATTCAGCCGGTCTCGGGTCGAGCGTTCTCGACGGGCCGGCTGTTCTCGACGGGTCGAGCCTTTCGACGGGGCGGGCGTTCTCGACGGGGCGGGCGTTCTCGACGGCCCGCAGGATCGCCTGCCAGTCGCCGTCGTACGTCTCGGACAGGGCGGCGACCCAGCGCTCCAGGCCGAAGGCCGCGCATCCGGTGGAGACCTTGGCACCGCCCTCAAGGTGGATGCCGCACCGATCGCCGAAGAAGGTCCGGTGGTTGTTCACCGAGGCGATCGCGAGCTGCCCACCGTGGACGAACTCCTTCTTGACGGGAACCATCTGCTGCCACCGGGCCTGCACCCCGTCGGGGTCGAAGAATGGGTCGGTGGCGTTCTCCAGTTCGAGTTTCAGCCCGATCCGGGCGGCGAAGTCACGGACGAGGCCGGTGAACAGCTCGTTGTGGCGGCGCACGTGCTCCGGGCTGCCGAGCGCGACGATCTCCCGCATCCGGAAGGCCCGCAGCCGTCGCAGGCCGTCGAAGTGGGACTCGTTGCGGTAGCAGGTGTTGACGACCGTTATCAGCATGCCGTCGGGGATCTCCTGGTCGCGAAGGTCCAGGTACACGCCGTAACAGGTCGCCGAGGGCATCGCCAGCTGGACGTCCTGCAGCTGGGCGGGGGCGATGCGTTCGGGCCGCCGGAGCTCCGGCGCGCCGTCGTCGACGCGCAGCGTGGCGGCCACCATGGCCAGGTGCGGGAAGTTCTCGTACACCCCGAGGGCGGCGGCGTCGACCACCGGGAGCAGGGCGGGCAGAGTGCATCGTTCCGCTCCCGCGTCCAAGGCCCATTGCGTGAACACCCCGTCGAGCAACGAGACCAGCCGGGTGGCGTCCGCGCCGAGCGCCGCCAGCCCGTGCCGCACTCCGAAACCGGTACCGACGGTCGCCATCAGGCCGCCGCCTCCTCGAACACGCCGAGCCTGCGCAGGAAGGCGATCGGCTTGCGGGCGACCTGGAGTTCGGTCTCCGTGCGTCGCGGGTCCTCGATCAGGCTCCGGCGGAAGCCGATGGGGTCCGCGATGCCCGCGTCCTCGTAGGCCGTCAGGCTGTAGAAGGAGTGCAGGCTGAACCGGAGATACTCCTGGAGATACGCTCCAACGCGGCGCAACTCGTCCTCGCTGTGGTTCTCCCGCATGCGGGAATGGAGAAGGGAGACCAGTTCCCGGCCGAACGCGATGTGCCGCGACTCGTCCTTGTGGTGGATCCGGTTGATCTCGCGGATCGTGTCGTGCAGGGACTCGTCGTCGGCCATCCGGGAGTTGTAGTGGTCGACGATCTCCTCGAACACCAGGATGCGGGCGAACACCAGGAAGTTCTCCACATCCGCCGTGTCGGGGAGCCCGTTCGGGCTGCTCAACCGGGGGAAGCGGTACATCTTCCCGCCGTAGCGGCGGCAGAACTCGGCGAAGAACCACATGTGCTCGTTCTCCTCACCGATGAAGTGGTGGAAGAACTCCGACGGGATCTCGAAGCCGGGCATGTGGATCCGGTTCACCACCTCGATGAGCAGCTCCCGGATGCCATGGACGTTGAGGCTGTAGAAGTTGACGCTCTCCCACACGCCGAGCCTGATGAGCTGCTGCTCGTCGAGCTGCTCCAGGGCCGGGGTGCCGTGGACGCTCAACAGGTCACGGCTCATCCAGAGTTGGTCGTCGGGCAGCCGGTCCGGCCACTCGAACATCCGGTAGGGGTTGTAGTAGTCCTCCACCGACATCCGCCCCAGCCGGTCGAGCACCGTCACCAGACGGTCGGTCTCCCGTTCCGCAACAGACATCGGTCCGTTTCTTTTGTGCGCTCCTGGCATACTGAGCCTCGATCAAGTCGTCGTTAGCGCTGAGCGCACATGCCTTAACATTGCGCGCCCCGGTGGATGAGACGGGGTCTCATAGTCCTGGGGTTTGTGACGCGTCACCCAAGCTCCTTAAACGATCATCGGACAGAGTGATCCGCCAGTCACATTCTGTTTTCTGCGCCGATAGAGCCCCGGCATACTCGCCGTTCTCGACGTCGGCCTGGACGGCTATCAGCACCTTTCACATGATCACCGATACGGGAGCCGATGCGCTTTTCCGAGCGTGGGAGCCATGCCTGACCTCCTGTTCTTCACGGACTGTGGTTGAGGCGCAGCCCTTCCGGGCGATCGGCGGGAGAAAGGCTTGCGACCTAGTTCCTATGTGCTCTCCGGTTATGTCGCAAGCCCTTGACGAGATCACACAGTGCGATAGGAGCACCGCCCGACAACATCCTGCACCCCTTTTGACCTGCCGGTTTACTCGGCCTCAGTCGCGGACCAGGGAAGGTGGCCACATCGGGCCGCCGGACCGCCGAAAAAGTGTTGACATCCCGCTCAACACGATGGTTGTTCACGTGTTCGGAGCTCGTCTCGTCCACCTGCGGACGGCGGGCTGGCTTGTTGCGGCCAGCCCATACGAATACGTCGCCTGGAGAAACTCCACAGGCCCCCGAAGCGAGCCCGGTACAGCGGTTCGCGTACGGGCTACGTCAACTGCGCAACACCGCTAGTAGACCAACGCATCACGCCCTCACCCCGCCGCCCCGGCCCCCCGATGGCCACCTCGCCCCGCCCCGCACGAGTAGAGCAACCCCCAACCTTGCCCACCGCACCAGCTATCACCGAGGCGCCCGGCGGGCACCGCCACAAGCGGAAGCGACGACGCCACCAAGCCGCGTGCAGGCAACCGAAACAAATGCTTCGCTTGGCACGTTCGGCGAGCCAGCAGCCCAGGCACCGACGACCCGGCCAAGGTTGCCCCGAACGTGCCCGTCAGCGAGGCCTCGGCCGAACAGGCCATGCGGGCCACCTTGCGCCGTGACGGCGCCACCACCGCCAAAATGGTCAAATATCCCTTCATTAGGGGAACGTTCCAAGCCAGCTTCATCAGACGTTTTTCAATGCGTTGACAATGAAAATTCGGTATGGCCGGTTTCCTAACCTCCGCCAGTTTTGGCAATTTGGTTTAAGAACCCATCATGACCGACTATTAAGCCTGGTCTCGCCGTACGCGAGGACGTCACCTCGCCGGTAGAGGCGACGAATTCGACCGCCACCCAGAGCCTCCTGGCGGACGGGTTCAGGCCATCCAACAGGTGGACGCTTTGCATAGACGGTGACACTGCTCTGGGCAAGACCCAGAAGGCGCGCCGCCTCGGCCAACGTCACCAAGGCATCGGGATCATCATCGGCGGCTGAGCGTTTCTGGCGGCCCGCATACCAGGCCGCCCACTGCTTCTCGTCCCAGTAGAGAGCCTTACCCACCTGGTGGGCGACGTCGGGGTGCCCATTGCTCTCGCGTTCGCTCCACAGCTTCTTGAGCGCAGGGCGGCTGAGACCGTACTTGACGCTCAACTCGTCCCGCGTGACCAGGCCGGCCGGAGCCCTCTGGCCCACCTGACGCGCCGCGTACCAGCGCTCCCATTCCTCCGCGTCCCACGCGAGCTGCGCGCCGACCGACCCCACCGCTTCGGGATGACCGTTGACGCCTCGCTCCCGATACAACTTCTCCAGCGTGCTACGTCCCAGCCCGTAGCGTTCCATCAGGTCCCCGCGCGTGTATACGCGTCGCCCACCCAGTGTGGTCATGCCAGCATTCTCCCCGACCAGAGGACGACCTGAAAAACCCCGACACGGATGGCCAGCGATGCCATCTGTCCACGACGCCCAGCGCGTATCTCCCGGAGGCATTTCCCCAGGCGCTCCCCCGCCCCGTGACGGCCCTACACGAGGCCGAACGCGAGCCCCCGTACCGTCCGATGACCGTGACATGGTGGATGTCGTGTTTCCGCATGGCGGCGTGCACTCCGGGGTGGCCGGCACCGTAGGAGACGACAACCATGATCAGGGGCCTCGACCAATGACATTCGACAGCAGGACGATAAGGGTATGGATGGTGTCTCGCCTCCTGCGTCGCCCGGCGCGCCCACTGCTCGTTGCGGCGCTCGTGGTCTTCCTGGCCGGGGCGGAGCCGGCACCCGGGATTTGCGCTAGCCGCAATATTCGGTGACCGAAGGACGACGGTCTGCTTCGTGCCCGCGACCCCCCGGACCGCGAGCGGTCGATTCGCATGCTGTCGCACGCAGTACCGCACACAGAGTGCGCCGCCGGCCACGAGCACGTGCTCGTCCCGCCGCGTGGGTTCCAAAGCGCCATCGATACGGCGTTCGGGTGGTCACTGACGAATTGGAATAGTAAAAGGCACGGCCCGATCAGCGTCTACAAGGTGCCGCACTTCGACTTTCACTTCCGCTCGCGAACAGAATCGGATTCGCCCTGGTCCGCGCCCAATGCTCTTAACTGCGAAGACTGCGCACGCGCGAAACTATCGGCTCCCTAGCGTCACAGCGCGCCGGACTTCTGCGATGTCGACGCCGTCTAGCCCGCGATGGGCAACCGACCTGATCAACCTGAGCGACCCGAAGTTCAGCGGCCAGCATGCCGAGACGATCGGTGACATCTGCGTGCCGTTCAAGCAGGCGCGCGAGTGGCAGCCAGCCGACTGATACCCGACGAGCTACTGCGTCATCAACCGCGACAGCAGCAACTTGATCGCTTTCGACGGCGAAGAAGATCTTCCCGGCCCCGAAATCTCCATAGCAGTTGATCTTTCTGCCCGCCCAGAGATAGGCCCCTCGCAGTGTGGTTCAGGCCGGACGTCCACACGACCTGCACGGCGATCGAAGACCCTGGACGCTCTAGAAGAAGTTCGGTAACTTGATCCGCCTATTGACTTCTTGACACCCTTCGTCAGCGTCAATGACTCTGATGGTGCAGAAGTTCTCAGGGCCGGATGGCGACGTTGACGGGGGATGCATGTCATCAGAGGTGGAGGTCGTCCGCTCAGCCTTGCGGCAGGCCGCGAAGACACTGGACCAGAACCTTCGATCGTTCAGCGGTCAGGGAACTCCCGGTGACCTGCAATCTCGAGGAGTGGTATCCGCTCAACATCTCGGGGACTGGGATGCCGGTCAGGCGCTCGCTGCGAGCACGAGCCTGGCGAACCGGAACATTTCCCTTGGCTATGAGAAGTTCCTCAGGGAGTATCAGGCGGCAATCGCTGCTCTTCTCAGGGTCGCATCGCTGTATCACGACGCCGAGGAGATGACCGCAGAACGGGTGAGGTCGTTGATCGCCGATGCAAGGGAGCGATGAAGCGGCCATGGGCGACGAATCTCATCCCCTGAGGGGCGCGCGGCCAACAGGCTCAGTCGAAGGGCTGAAGCTTGAGGAGATCCGGCGGCGCTTACGCTCGACACAGCCGGGAGCGGTGAGCCAGGCGGGGCGCGCCTACAACGATGCGGCGGCCAAGCTGGCCGCTGCTCAGACAGAGTTGGCGACGGCGGCCAGATACATCCAGGAACGTTGGAAGGGTCCGGCGGCGACAGAGGCGCTCAAGGCCTTGGGGAAGCTGCAGGAGACCGCTCAGGAGCTGTCTACGAAGAGCAGCCAGACCGGCAAGGCATTGCAGCAGTACGGCGAGAAGATCCTCCCGTGGTACCAGACCCACTTGCCCAGTGACGGTCTCGTCCAGACAGGGGGCGATGACAAGTACGCGCAGAGGGTGATGGCCAAGCTCAACAGCCGGATCTCACAGACCTACGATGCTATGCCGCAGACCGTCAGGTTCGATCTTCCGAACATCGGAGGAGAGTCACAGACGGCCTCCCGGTTCGTTGGGCCGTCCGGGGGCGCCGGCCCGTCTCCGGTACCGCCAGCCCCGGGCCGAAGAGACCCGCATGGGGGCGAGGGGTCAGGTAATGGCCTTGACGGTGGCCACGGCCCTGGAAGAGGCAGTGATCCGGGAAGTCCGGGTGCCGGCGGCCCGCAAGACGGGAACAGCTCAGGGCCTGGCAGCGATCTGCAAAGTGTTCCGCCCGCGCCCGGGACCGGCCCTGGACTGACGCCCGGGCAGGGCGTGCCCGGGAGCGGAACGGCACCCGGCGGAGCAGGGCCAGGTGCCGGGCCGGGGTTGGGTGGGGTTGCCGGAACCGGCGGTTGGGGCGCCGTCGGCTCGGCTCCTCGGCGTCGTGGGTTTGATTCAGCCAGTCCGGCCTTGGGGCGTGACGCTCGGCTCGGCACGTCGGGCGGTGGCCGAGGCGCAACGGTCGGAGGCGGAGGCTTGCCTGCGGGGACCGCGGGCGCCCGGAAGGAAGAAAAGGAGCGGGAGCGCTCGATATGGCTGCCCGAGGACAGAGACACCTGGTTCGATGGCGAGGTGGTTCCTCCGATCATCGAGATTCCCGCCGAGATGAGCATTGAGGATCATGAGGATCTCCCCCATCCGGATGTTGATGAAGACGAGATCCGCGATCTGCTCGACGAACTTGAAGACGAACTGGGATCGGAGATCGTCGAACCCAACGAAGAGGACCGCGGTGCCGGCCAGGAGCAGAATCCGGCGCTGGACCGTCGTCTCGATGATCTGCTTGACGGCCTGCTCGACGACGATGACACCGGTGACGGCGACGACACTGGCCACGGCGATCCCCAAACCGCGAAATGAAGAGTGGTGGCTGCGCCAGTGGCAGGCCGAGCAGAAGTTGTGGCCGATCAGTCAGGGTCAGGGGGTGGTCGTGGCTGTCATCGACGGCGGTGTCGATGCCGGCCTCCCCGACCTGAAGGGTGCCGTCCTCCCGGGTGGTGACATCGTCGACGGACGCACCGACGGCCGAACCGACCTGGATGTCGTACGCCATGGCACGGGTATGGCGGCACTGATCGCCGCCAGAGGCCACCGGACCGGAATGGTCGGTGTCGCGCCCAGGGCCAAGATCCTTCCTGTGCGCGCGGTGGACGGCACCAATCGGACGGCCGGTGCCGAGAGCATGGGCAAGGCGATCCGATGGGCCGTTGATAACGGCGCCCAAGTGATCAATATGTCACTCGGCAGGGACTCCGAATCCGACCTCGAATGTGAGCCACAGCGCCAGGACGCCGTCGACTATGCCCTTGAACACGATGTGGTGATCGTGGCCGGTGCGGGGAACAGCGGGCACGAGGGCAACCCGCGCACCCAGCCTGCCGGGTGTCCGGGGGTTCTGGCCGTCGGCGCGGTCGACAGCAAAGGTCTTGCCGCGCCCTACACCCAGCGGCACCCGTATGTCGCCGTGGCCGCACCGGGAGTTCGAGTCGGATCCGAGAGGGGCCGGGGCTACTTCGATTCGGATCTGGGTGGCACCAGCGCTGCGACCGCGTTGACCTCCGGGGTGGCCGCACTCATCAGAGCTAGATACCCACAGATGCCCGCACGCGAGGTGCTGCGACGCATCACCGCCACCGCCGGCGATGTCGGCCCCGAGGGCCGCGACAACGCGTCCGGCTACGGCCGCGTCCGCCCGGCCGAAGCACTGACCGCGAAGATCCCGACCGCCGTGCCCAACCCGGTCTACCAGCGCTGGGAGAATTCTCGACGGCACCGCGCCGCCCACCCGCTTCCGTCGCGGACGCCGGAGGCCCTCCCCGAGTTCGTCCCCCTCCGCACCAAGGTCATCCGATTCGGCCTGGCAGGTGTCTGCCTGCTCGCTGTCGCCTCGCTGTTGGTCGCCGTGGTGCTCCTCAGACGCCGACACCGCACCCATGCCGGAAACACCGACGTTCCGATTCATCATGCCCGGACCCAAGGCCCCATTGATCGGAGGCGCTGAATGTCCGATTCCTTTGACCGCCATCTGGACGAAGCGCTCCATGAGACTCAAGACCTCATCCGAAGGGCCAAGAAGGTAGAAAACGCCCTGGCCTCCAAGAGGATCAGCGTTACCGACGACGACAACGTGGTTCGCGCCACCGTTACCGGCACTGGGGATCTGGTCGACATCGAGATCTCCAATACCGCGATGACTTATCCCGGTCGACTGGGGAAACAGATGTCAGTTGCGCTCATGCGGGCTCTCCGCACAGCGCGAGTCTTGACAGAGAAAGCCAAGGAGAAGTATGTTCCCGAACTCCCCGTAGCGGAACACACCGACATGCCCTCCGAAGCAGACAAGCCACCGATCGACTTTCACGCCATCGATTTCAATGGTCCGGTCGAGGCCAAGAACGCCATCGCTGAGGCCATGGAGGCGATGCGAAAGGCTGAACAAACAGCGGCAGACTTCAAGCGGCGGCGCGTCAAGCAAGAACTACAAGCCATTGGCGGCTACATCGAGGTCAATCCCGAGATGACCTCCGTCAAGGTCGTCATCGCGCCTGAGCTACCGCGGCAGATCGGTCTTGAGCAACTGAGCAGCCGAGTGATCAGCGGGGTCGCTCAGGCGGCGCAGCGAGCGGCAGAGGTCAGGGCGAATTCACTCAAGGCCGTTCACCTCAGCACCGGGTCAGTGGGCGACATGCTGCAGGCCACAGCAGAGAGAATTGAGAAGCATCCATGACGGACAAATACGGGAATGATCGCAAAGCACTGCGCATGTATGCGAAGGATGTCGGCGCACAGTCGCCGCTCTGGGATCAAAGCGCCCACCGCCTCAAGGCGGCCTACATCGACGACATCGCCTTTACTCGTGATGGCGACCGGATTGCCGCGGCCTACAAACAACTGGTCACGGACTATTCCTGGTATGCATGGCGTATCGGCGTCACTCTTCACAAGGTGGAGCAGGCATTGAATGAGACGGCAATGAACTACGGCAAGGCCGAAGCCAAGAGCGAGGACGACATCACCAAGGTCGGGGAGCAGTTCTGATGGCACCGAGTCTGCCGCCCGACTTTTCACCGGCTGGCCGCGAGGCCGCCGAGAAGGTGCGAAAGGTCCACTCGCCCGCGTACGTCAAGATACTTGAGTTCGTGGGGGTGAACTGGGGTGACACAGGTGGCATCGACAAGATAATCAGGATGTGGGAAACGGAGGCAAAGGCAGCTGACCAGTCCATTACTACACTCAATCAAGACCTGGCCAAGCTAACTTCCACCGATGCTGCGACGTACTGGCAGGGGAACGCTCGCGAAGAATACGTAAATTGGCGGACCGACTTCCGGGATAACACCCTCACCAAGTACCGTGACGGCGCCTGGGCCATCAAGGCTGCACTCGATGAGATTTACGGAAACATCTGGTCCATCAGAGGCCACGTCATTGCGATGGTCATTGAAGCGGGGGTGCTCGCGACAGCCGTTCAGTCCGCCGGAACCCCTATCGGAGCAGCGGTCGCCATCGGCACCCTCCTAGCCTTCGTCGGCACCTGGGCAGATTTCCAGTTCAGAGTAAAAGGTGACCTCGATGCCAAGGGAAGAAACCTTGAGAACCTCCGCAACCAAGGCAACCTCAACCGTGGAGGCGGTGCGGTCTCCCTACCGTTCCGATCTCACGTGATCAAGGACTGGTCGAACTGGGAAACGAAGCCGAATTAGACGAACTGGCCACGAGATGCCTACACCCACGAACAGTTCGGTCCTGAGGAGCAGCGGAAGGCGTCCCTTTATCGCTTTAACTACGTTCCTCAACCTTTGCGTCTGGGCTGCCGTAGCGATCACGGCCCAGCGGTGGGATCGGCTAGATGCTCCGTCCGTACTCCTCCTACTCTTGACTGGCTTGCTGCTTCTGAAGTTCGTGCGCGCAAAAACCCGGCTCAGCAAAGACGGGCTGACCATCCCGCGAACCTTCGGCACGAGGACAATCCCATGGGACATCATCGAGAGAATCGATGTGCACCGTGGGCCTTGGGGCCGCCACGTCACTTTGTCCCCGCGAGACGGTAAATCAATCAAGATCCCGGCACCCGGTGACTGGTGGCCGCTTCAGGACTCGAATTTCGACCAGAACCTCGCCATCATCCGCGATTTGTGGTCCAAGAAGCACTGAGTGGCTCCTCGTTTCCCGGCCAGCTGGTCGATGGTTCGTTCACGAACTAAAGCCTGCGAGGGGATGCTCGAATAGCTTGACCTCACCGACGATGAACGCCAAGCCGTTCAAGGAGACCGCGTCGCCGTCCTCGCCGAAAGTCTCGATGACCTCCCGTCCCAGCTCTGCGAAGAACGGACGATCGCCGGGGCGCCGACTGCTGCACCATGGTTGCGAACACCGTCCGCCAGTGAAGGCGGGCGGTTCGTAGCCTGCGCGTGGAGAATGAAGCGATGGGCGTGAACGATCTCAAGGCGCTGTCGGCTCTGTGGGAACGGCAATGGCCGACTCCAGCAGGGCACGGTCAGCTGCGCTGTGCGTGTCAAGACCGATGGGTAAGGTTCCTGCCGACGACCGTGGCGCGTCCAAGGACAACGACCTGGTTCACCGTCTGCTTCCACCCTCACGGTAAAGGCCAAGATGGTGCCGCTTTCCTGAACGCGCTCATCATCTCAACCACAGCCGCAATGCAATGTGGGCGCCGTTTCGCAACTGGACTCTGTGCGACGACCTCGCGCGTTTGAGAGAAGGAGGTATTAATTGCGGTGTGCGCGCCTCGGGTTAGGTTGTCGGGCGGTGGTTGTTCCAGATTCGGTTCAGTTCTATTTGGTAATAGAGCGCGTGAAGGCCGAAGAAGAGTGACAAGATCAATCCTATCCAGCCGTTGCAGGTGGGGCGTTGAATGCTTTGTACCACCATACCTAGTAATAGATTCCGAGAGTGATGAGCGGCCAGACCAGCCAGGTCAGTAGCGGATTGCGCGGCTTACCTGCCGTTACGCGGTCCCCGTCCATACCATGACTGTATTCCGTGGCTGCGAGGCAAGTTGTGTTAGGAATACAAAAGATCATGCAAGCTGTGGTCAATGTTCGCCGTGGTGACTATTGGGGGCTGCGTGTATTTCGTGTTTGGGCTTTGTGTGGTGGTGCTTAACTTGAGAGGGGTTGGTGGGTTGCTGTTTGGGTGGCGTAGGCGATGATGTTGTCGCGGTAGCTGCGTTTGTTTTGGTCGAAGGAGCCGCCGCAGGTGATCAGGCGGAGGGCGGCGTGGTCGAGTGGGGCGTAGACGCGGTTGGTGGGGAACCGTTCCTTTGAGACGCGCTCCACGGACTCGACGGTGAAGACGGCGGTCTTGCCGTCTTGGCGGGTCACCTCGATGCGGTGCCCGGGTCGCAGCCGTCCCAGTTGGTAGAAGACGGCGGCGCCCTTCGGCGAGTCGACATGGCCGAGGATGACGGCCGCGCCGCGTTCGCCGGGGGTGGGGCCGCGGTCGTACCAGCCGGCCTCCTTCGGACGATCGGCCGGCGGCACCTGGACGGAGCCGTCGCCCGCCAGCCCCAGCCGGGCCAGCGGAGCCCGGACCCCGATCGAGGGGACGACCACCTGGACGGGCGCTGAGCGGTCAAGTGCCGGGGCGCGGTGTTCGGCGGCCCGGGGGACGGCCGCCCACGCGGGCGGCTGTGGCGGGCCGTCGGCGCCGCGCAGCCCCAGCCCGACCATGGCGAGCCCGGCGGCCAGAAAGGCGACCGTCAGCGTCCACAATCGGCGCATTTTCCCTTCACCCGCTCCCTGGCAATTGCTTCCGAGAAAGGCTCCGGCGGCCGCCAGAAGGGACGGCCGCCGGAAATCCATCGTTACGCGGCGGCGTCGCCGCGGCGGCGGACGGCCATCGCGCCGATGCCGAGCCCGCCGAGCAGCAGGACGCCTCCACCGGCGAGCAGCGCGGCGTCGGCACCGCCCGTGCCGCCCCCGAATCCGGTCCCGGCACCGCCCTGCGGGGTGGGCGTCGTCGTCTTCGGGTGCGCCTTGCCGTCCACGACCACGATCTCGCCGGTCGACTTGTGGGCGCCGCACCTGACCAGGACGGTGTAGGTGCCCGGGAAGGTGTCGGTCTTGATGGTCGCCAGACCGGCCCGCCCGTCGACCTCTTCGGCGCCGTTCAGCGGGACGGCCCCGCCCACGAACGCCAGCGAGCCGGCCGTCCCGTCGACGGCGCACTTCTTCCCGACGACGGTGATCTTGTCGCCGGGGCGGGCCTGCTTCGGCTGCACGACCACATCGCCGGGGTCGGCCATCGCGGGCGCGGCGAGCCCGACCGTCATGGCGCCGACGACGAGACCGAAGACGGCAGCTTTTCCAAGTCGCATTTCCACTCCATTGCGACACGGTGGCTTACTCGACCTTCAGCTCGTGAACCCGTGCCCCCTTACGCCTTCATACGATGAGAGCACCACCCCTTTGGTTCGAGATTTTCTGGGCCTGTTTTCGAAACGCATGATCAGAATTCTAGGCGAAAGGTTGTTGTGATAGTCGTCACACTGAGCGGAAGGCTTTCGATCAGCGGCTGTGAGGGTGGGGTGGCGGGTTGAACGGGGAGTGTCGGTTGGGAGAAGGGTGGGTGAGGTTGGCGATCTTGGGTGGGGGGAGGCGGCAGGGTGGGGTTGTCGTGTCGGTTTTGTGGGGAGCGGCGTCCGGATGTCGGATGATGTGCCGAGTCTGGTGGCCGGGTATCGCGATCTGGTGCTCGTCCATCGTGGTGCGGGTGCGGTCACGTACCGGGCGGTGGCCGAGAGGTCGGGCGTGGCGGTCGCGCTTCGCGTTCAGCGGGGCGGCGTGGACATTCCCCCGGACGAGTTGGAATCGCTGCGGCGCGCGTCCCAGAACCCGCACATGGTGACCGTGCTGGAGACCGGACGTACCGCGAGCGAGCGCCGGTTCACCGCGTTGCAGTACTGCGGCGGGGGCGGCTACGGGGACGGCGGGCCCCTGGCCGTACGGGAGGCCGTCGAGGTCGCGATCGCCGTCGGGAAGGCACTTCAGGCGCTGCACGACGAGGGGCTGGTCCACGGCGACGTGCATCCGGGACGGGTGCTGCGCGGCGAGGACGGGCCGCTTCTGTCGGGAGCCGCCACCCTCCGGGGGCTGGCCGCGCGTTCGCGTCCGGGAGTGCTCGAACCGCCCGACCTGGAGCGCGTCGATCCCGGCCATGCCGCGCCCGAGACGTTGCGGCGGCAGGAGCAGACGGTGGCGTCCGATGTCTACGGGCTCGGCGCGACGCTGTGGAGCCTGCTGGCCGGGCACGCGCCGTTCACCGGGGACGGGCCGGGCGCCATCAGGGAGCGGGCGCTGGCCGGACCGGTGCCGGCGCTGCCGCGTACCGACGTGCCGGAGCGGCTGGTGGAGGCCGTGACCACGGCGATGGCGCCGGAGCCTGCCGAGCGTCACGCGTCGGCGGGCGTGTTCGTCCGGGTGCTGGAGGAGATCCTGCCGGAGGCGCCCGAGTCCAGCTGGTCGCGGCTCCCGGGGTGGGCGTGGGAGTCGGGCGGTGCTGAGCGTCCGGAGGCGGGCGCGGGGGCGGGGGCGGAGGCGGCGGCAAGGGGGCGGGACGAGGCGGCGGCCCAGGCGCCGGGTGTCCGGGCCTCGCGGGGGATTGGGCCCGTGGTCGCGACGGTGGCGGCGCTTCTGGTCGTGGGCGCCGTGGTCGGTGTCATGGGGTTGTTGCCGGAGGGCGACGACGGTGAGCGGGCTCGGGCGCAGCCGTCGCGGGATCGGGTGCCGACGTCCACGCCGACCGCCGTCCGGGAGGACGGGAAGTACCGGCCGGGCAAGGTGCGGATCACCGATGCGCGGATCTCGATCGAGGTCGGATGGGACGATCGCAGCGGCGGAACGGCCACGCACTACGTGGTCGGGGGTCCGCGGGGACGTACCGCGTCCACGCTGGCGACCGCGCGGCCCGGGACCGAGAAGGTCGTGGTCACCGCGCTGAATCCGGGAGTGGACTACTGCCTGACCGTGGTCGCGGTCCTGGACGTGGACCGGGTCGCCCACGCGGAGCCGGTCTGCACCCGGCGGGTCAAGCGGGACGGCTGAGCGGCCCACAGCAGCGGGCGCGGGTCCCACCACCAAAGCAGGCGGCGCGGCCGGGGCAGGGTCTTGCGGAGCGCGGCCGTCAGGGCGGCGACCTCCGCGTTGACGTGGGCGGCGTCCCGTGCGGTGACCGGGCCGCCGAACCCGGCCGCGTCGACCGGCCTGGAGACTCGCCGGAGCCGTTCGCGTTCGACGTCCGGCAGGGCCTGGGCCAGTCGCTCCATGACCTCGGAGACGGTGGCGGACGGCGGGGCCGGGAGTCCGGCAAGGCGGAGGGCCGTCAGCAGGTTCGTCCAGGCGGTCAGGGTTTGGGCTCGGTCCGTGCCGCGTGGTCGCCGCGGCCTTAGCCGGAGCAGCGGGACGGCGACCGCGAACAGCACCGGCAGGGCGATCAAAAAGATCACGAGGGGTGGCCCTCCGGACGTGTCCGGCCTGGCATCGGTCGCGCCTCCGCCTCCCGACTCCGTGGTGGGGCCGTCGCCGGAGGAGTCGCCGCCGGGGGCGTCGCCGTCCGGGCCCGGTCGTGGGGCCGCGCCCGACCGGGCGCGCGGATTGGGGTCGTACGGCACCCACCCGAGACCCTCGAAGCAGATCTCTCCCCAGGCCACGGCGTCGCCGGTGCGGACCACCCCGCCGCTTCCCGGGCCGAAGCCGACGACGACGCGGCTCGGCAGCCCGGCCTCCCGGGCGAGCACCGCGAAGGCGGCGGCGAACTGCTCGGACGTCGCACCGCCGCCCTTGCGGCCCGGCGGGACGAGCAATTCGTTCAGGTCCGCGTAGCCGTGCCCGCTCGGCGCGCCGGGGTCGATGGTGTAGGTGTCGCGCAGGTACTCGGCCAGGCGGGCGGCGCGCTGGTGGGCGGTACCGTCGCCGGCGGCGGCCCGCGCGATCTGCGCCAGCCGCGCGGGCGCGCCCGCGGGCAGTCTGAGGTAGCGCTCGTTGCCGATGCCCGTGGCCGCGTCGGCGCGGGCCGCCTCGCCGCCGCGCCAGTCGGGGACGATCCCGGACGCGCGGTAGGAGCGCCCCTGGACCGGGCCGTCCGATGCCAGGAGCGTGCCGGAGATCGTGTCGTGCCCGACGCGGATTCCGTCGACGCGGGTGGGCGCGCCCGGGACGGGCAGCCAGTAGCCGGGCAGGGCGCCGACGGTCACGTCCACCGAGACCCGGGCGGTGCGGGGCGGCAGGACGTCCGGTGCCGGCAGTGCGGGCCCGGCGGGGCGGTAGGAGCTGTCCGGCAGCCAGGTCGCGCCGGTGAACTCCGCGAGCGACACCCATCTCAGGCTGGTGCGCGGGCCCTTCACCGTCAGCAGCGGGCGGCCGGGGCCGGACGCCCAGGCCGACAGGTGCGCGAGCGGGTTGCGCACGTCGCGGGGTTGTTCGGACCGTCCGACCACCGTGCGCGGATCGTCCGCGCGGACCGGCCAGTCCTCCAGGGCGGTGGCCGCCGCGGCCGCGCCGGCGCCGGGAAGGCACACCGCGCACGCCAGCACGGCGGCGCCGGTGCGGGATCGGCGGCGGAACGGCGCGCCCGGCAAGGGTTCCCGGTCGAGCACCTGGACGGCGAGCCCGGTCGGCGTCGCGTGGGAGCGGCCGGGCCGTGGAAGGGCGAGGAGCACGCCGCCGGCGATCGCGAGCAGGACGGCCGACCGGTATCCGGCCTCGTCCTGTCCCGGGTTCAGGATGGCGGCGCCGATGAGCAGCAGCGTCCCGGGAGCCAGTGCGGGCAGGGCCCTGCCGTCGCGGCGCAGGACGGTCGCGGCGGCGGCCGCGAGCCACGCGGCCACGACGGGGAAGGCGAGCATGGCCACGTTGACCGGCGCCAGGGACGCGGTCGTCAGAATCCGGGCGCCCGAGTGCAGGACGGCGTCCACCGCCGCGGGCACGGGACCGTCGACCGGGCCTGGCAGGAGCACGGCGAGCATGACCAGCCAGCCCGCGGCCACGGGCAGCCCGGCCGGCAGCGCGTAGCCGGGGGCGGGCAGCGACCGGTGCGCCACGGCGGTGACGGCGACGGAGAGCGCCGCGGTCGCGGTGAGCACGGCCATCGCCGACGCCGTCCGGTCGTAGCCCGCCGCTACCAGCGGCGCCGCGGCGGCGATCGACAGCGTCACCGCCGCGAGTTCCAGGACGGCCCGCGCGCGGTTCACCGGCGCCACCATCCGCTTTCGTTCCACCGCTCGGCGAACGCCACGGGGTCGGGCGCGTGCAGCAGCCTGGCCGCGCCGGGCGGGACCGGCGGTGCCGGGACGTTACTCGCGCCGACGACGCCCACCAGGCAGATCTCGGGCCTCCCGGCGAGTGCCGCGAGGGCGGTGGCGGCGTCCGGCATCGACCGTCCCGGCAGCAGGATCACCGCGCGGCCGGGCGGGCCCGTCCGCAGCGCGCGGCAGGCCGCCCCGAAGTCGGCGCCGGGACGGGCCTCGGCCTCCGCGAGCAGGTCCAGGCAGGCGGTGACCGGGGCCGTCGCGGGGACGCGCCCGCCCCCGGCCAGCCGCAGCTCGACCGGCTCCCCGGGGTCCGATCGGACGATCGACGCCGCGACCTCGCCGAGCAGGTCGAGTTCGGCGGGGCCGTGCCGGTCGTCCAGCAGGACGGTCAGGCCCGGCCGCGTGGACCCGGCGGACTCGCGCACCATCAGCCGCCCGCGCCGCGCCGACGTCCGCCAGTGGACGCGCCTGATGTCGTCGCCGGGGACGTGGTCGCGCAGGCCGGCGAACGAGCCGCCGGCGGCGCGGACGAGCGCCGCCGAGGCGCCCTCGCCACCAACGTCGGCCGCCGGGACGGTCGTGAGGGGAAGGTGGCGCGGATGGACGAGCACCCTGACGGGTTCGTCGTCCGCCGGACGGGACGCCCGCACCAGCCCCAGCGGATCGGTGCGGGTCAGGACGAGCGGGCCCGCCTCCACGACACCGCGCCGGTCCGCGCCCAGCCGGTACCGGATCCGGCCCCGCACGGCGCCCAGCCGGACCGGGCTCCCCGACCCGGCCGGTCCGGTGAGACGCTCGACCGCCGTGGCGCCCGCCCCGTCCAGCTCAAGGGTGACGGTGACGGACTCGCCGGCGCCGACCCGCACCGCCGTGACGTGCCTGCGCACCCGCGCCGCGGGCGGACGTCCGGCCAGGACCGCCGCGGCGATCACGGTCGGGAACGTGAGCGCGCCCAGCGCGCCGGGAGCCGGATAGCCGAGGCCGAGACCGCCGCCGCACAGCACGGAACCGGCCGCGACCAGGCCCCAGCCGCGGCGGGTGGGACGGCGCGCGACGGCCATCGCTAGCGCGGGCCGTCGTACGGGCCGTCGTGGGGGCCGGGGGCGGGGACCTCCGCCAGCACGCCGTCCAGCAGCCCGGCGGCCTCGGCCGCGGACGCGGCGCCGGACAGCGCCATCAGCCGGTGCCCCCACATGGGACGCGCCAGCGCCTTGACGTCGTCGGGCGTGACATGGCCTCGCCCGTCGGCCACGGCTCGCATGCGCGCCGCCCGGCACAGCGCGATCGAAGCGCGGATCGACACGCCCGCGCGCAGCTTCGCGTGCCGCCGGGTCCGCTGGGCCAGCCGCAGGACGTACTCATAGACGCGATCGGCGAACACGACCCGGTCGGCGAGGTCGTTCAGCCACGCCGCCGCCTCGGCGGCCTTCACCACCGGGGCGAGGTCGTCGGGGGACGGCCGCGCCGCGCCGGCGCGCATCAGGGACAGCTCCGCGTCCTCACCGGGGTAGCCGAGCGAGAGCCGCATCAGGAACCGGTCGAGCTGGGCCTCCGGCAGCGGGAACGTGCCTTCCATCTCGACCGGGTTCTGCGTCGCGACCACGAGGAACGGCGTGGGCACCGGGTGCGGCGTGCCGTCCACGGTGACCCGCTCCTCCTGCATGACCTCCAGCAGCGCCGACTGCGTCTTCGGGGTGCTCCGGTTGATCTCGTCCACGATGACGACGTTCGCGAACACCGGTCCCGGATGGAACTCGAACTCGCGGGTCTCCTGGTTGAAGATCGTCACGCCGGTGATGTCGGACGGCAGCAGGTCGGGGGTGCACTGCACGCGCCGGACAGTGCCGCCGATCACCGCCGCCAGCGCCCGCGCCAGGCTCGTCTTGCCCATCCCCGGCAGGTCCTCCAGCAGGACGTGCCCGCCGGCGGCGAACGCGATCAGGAGCAGCCGCACGGTCTCCGGATCGCAGCGGGCGGCCGTCTCGATGGCCGCCGCCATCCTGTCGAAGGCGTCGGCCGCCATCACCGCCTCCTCGTCGGTGACGGCGGGCGCTACGTCCGCGGTGGTGCTCAAACTTCTCCTTCTCCGAACATCAGCCGCAGTTGGCCCAGCCCGCCGAGGTGCTCGCGCCGGACGCGCCACCGGAATAGCGGACGCAGTCACCCGGCGCATGCAGGTACACGGGCCCGGCGTAGTACTTGAAGCTGCCGCTGTCGGACGCGGTCTTGCCGCCGCGCTGGCTCTGCAACCGCGTCCAGACGTTGGTGCCCTTGCCGACGTTCGCGGTCTTCATGGTGACCACGCAGTTGTTCTTGGAACTGGCGCTGTAGAGCTGGTAGACGCGTCCGCCCTTGAAGGCCGACGACCGCTGCACCTTGTAGCCGCTTCCCGAACCGGAATTGCACACCTGTTCCGCCGTGTACGGGTTCTTCGCCGGAGGGGGCGGGTCCTTCGGTTTCTGCGAAGGCGGTCGTGTCGGCGGCGTCCCCGTGGACGGCCTCCCGGTGGGCGGTGTGTCCGGCGACGGCGTGTCCGGGGACGGCTTGTCCGGCGACGGACGCCGCGTCGACGGCTGGCGCGGACGGTCACCAGGCGTGGGTGTGCCGGACGTCGGCCGGGCGGACGGTGTCCCAGCGGTCTCCCCCGGCGATGGCGACGGCTTCGGACTGCTGCCCGCGTCCTCGGGCGTACGGCCCGCCGGCGGATTGCCCGGCGGGTCGGGGAACAGGCCCGGAGCCGGTGGGACGGGCACCGGCGGAGGGAGGGCGCCAGGGGGCACCTGGCCGGGACGGTCGCCGCCCCCGCCCGGGCCGTCCGGGTACTTGCCGACCTTCCGGGTCCGGCCGCCGGAGTCCACGACCTGGGCGTGCGGGGAGCCGGGCGCGTTGACGAACAGGCTGCCCTCCCGGACCTGGAGCCGCAGGTCGCCTCGTCCGTCCGGCATGCTGAGCACGCCGGACTGCTCGCCCGCCGGCGTGAACACGCGCACCTGCCCGGTCTCCCGGACGGGCACGTACACCTTGCCCGCGAACGGCACGGCGGGCTCCTGGACGGGGTCCCGCAAGGGGAACGAGCTGATCGGGCCGCCCTTGCGGACGTCGGCCACGCTCACCACCGCGGACGCGGCGGGCACGGTGACCGCGGCCAGGCCGCCCTGGGTGCGTTCCGGCAGGATCGCGCCCGCGAGCGGCACGGGAGAGGTGACGCGGCGGGTCGAGTCGCCGATCGCGAGGACGAGGTCGCGCCCGCTGCGGTCGGCCACGAGCACGCCCTGGTCCAGAACCGTCGCCACGAGGTCGTGGCCGGGCTCGGCGACCTCGATCGTCCGCTCCATGGCCGGGCCCTTGGGGCCGACGCGCAGCCCCGCGACCGTGCCCTGCCGGGGCACCGTCACCCACAGCGTTCCGGAACCGTCGAAGCCGCCGCCGGTCAGCGGCCCCGGCAGCCGAAGCGTCGGGCCCACCGGTCGCAGCGACGCAGGGTCAAGCGCGCGGACCTGGCCGGACGTGCGCTCGATGACGGCGGCGACGCCGTCGCCCATGACCAGCCCCGGGTCGCCGCGGGTGCCGATCTTCAGGTCGCCGGAGAAGCCGAGCGTGGCGAGGTCGAGCGACGACACCCGGCCGGTGTCGAGGTCGTGGATCAGCAGGCGCCGGTCGTCCTGCGTGACCTCCACCTGGTCGCCGCGGGCTCCGGGCACCGTACGGCGCCGGTCGGCCCGGCCGGTCTCGGCGCTGACCTTCGTGACCTCGCCCGTGGCCCGGCTCCACAGCCAGGCGCTGCCGTCCGAGGCGTTGGTCGCGTGTCCGGGCCTGCCGCCGCCGAACATCGTGGCCAGCAGCGCCGACGCGATCAGCGCGGCCGTGGCCCAGCCGATGATCCGCGTCCGCTCCGGCGCCGTGCCGCTCCGGCCGCCGGCCGGGCCGTCCGGCGGATCGGCCGCCGGGTCGCCGGTGGGCCTGCGCACCGCCGGCCTGCGCACTACTGGCCTGCGTACTGCCGGCCTGCGCACTGTTGGCCTCCGCACTCAGAACCCTCCTCCGGAGGACGTGCCCCCGACCTTGTTCTCAAGCTCCTGCTGCCGGTTGAGCTCCCGCTGGTTCTCGAACGCCTCCGCCACCCTGATCCCGCCGATGACGAGCGCGACGAGCACCAGTCCTGCCAGTACCGCGGGCCAGATCCGCTGCCGGCGCCGCCAGCTGCGGCCCGATCCGTACAGCAGCGCGCCGTTCAGCTGCCTGCGCCGCAGCGCGTCGGCCTGCAGGAGGTACCGCTCGGCCGTCGGGGTGGTGTGGAAGGCGGCCGGCATGGTGACGGCCGGCCCGGCCGCGCCCGGGGCGGCGGCGCCGGCCGTGGCGGTGCCGGGCATGGCGGCGGCGCCCCGGGTCTCGTCCCGGCCACCGGCCGCGGCGGCGTCGGACCGGACGGTCAGAACATGCCCTCCAGCCGCGAACCGAGCGAGCCGAACTGGCCGCCCGCGCCCTCGGTGCTCTGGATCAGCTTCTGGAACTGCCCGTTGACCTCGTTGAACCGCCGCTCGTACTCGTCGAAGAGCTGCCGGGCGCCGTCGCGTCCCGCGCCCTCCCACTCACCGAGGGTCCGGCGGGCCTGCCCGTCGATCTGCGACAGCAGCGCCCGGAACCGGGCCAGGTGGTTGGCCTGCTCGTCCGCGAGCCCCTGCAGCTTTCCGCTGTGGCCGTAGACGTCGAAGCCCGAGTTTCCCATGGGGGCGTTCTCCCTCTCTCAGAGAAGCGTGATCCGGCTCAGCGCGTGATCTCGCGGGGAATCGCGTTCAGTCCCGCCCTGGCGAGCTCGAAGTCGTCGACGGTCCGCTCGACCGTCTGACCGACGGCGCCGTGCGCCTCGGTCAGCTTGATCCCGTTGGCGTTGCACCAGCGGATCAGTGCCTCCGCGTGCTCCATGAGGACGCCGAGGGCACCGGTCAGGGACGCGTGCCCGGCGCCCCGGATCGCGTCGCCGGAGCGCTCCATGTCCGCGCGGAGCGCCTGGGCCTGGGCCAGCAGGCTCCGGGACTCCTCCCCGAGCCGGGTCCCGCCCTGCCCCAGGGCATCGCCCTGGGTGAGGCCGATGTACTCATTGCCCATGTCGCCTCCTTCGACCGCGCCGCGCGCCGTCCGGCCCGGCGCATCAAGATCACGCCACTCGCGATCAGCCAAGGGGATCGACATGAGCCCCGCGTTACAGGACGGTGAACACCTGTAGCGAAAGTGTTCATCCGTGGATCACCGGCGGAGGCCCGTGTTGATCATATTTTGGTGCGGAGGGAGGGAGATCCATGACGGAGATCGGCGTCAATCCAGGCGAGGCGGTCACGACCGGGCGGACGGCGGGGACCCTCGCCCAGTCCTTCAGCGGCCTGAGCACGATGTTCACCTCGGCCGTGGACAGCGCCTACCTGTTCGCGATGGAGAGCCCCGTCATGGCGGGATACGCCGAGTTCGGCGAGGAGAACGCCACCAACATGGCGAAGGTGCGCGCGCACGGCGAGGCGCTCAGCGGCAACATCGAGGCCGGCGGCGCGGACGGCGGGGCCACCGACAAGAAGATCGAGGAGCAGTACCAGGGCGTCCGGGAACTGCTGCTCAGGGACCTCAACTACGAGCTGACGAGGGAATGACGTGGCGGGCTTCGATCCTCGCGACACCGATGCCGAACCCGAGCTGATCGACAGGTCCGCGGAGTCGTTCTATTCGGTGGCCGGGCAGATCCTCGGACGTTCCGGCGAGCTGGAGGGCGCGCTGAACGGCGCCGCGATGAACTTCTCCGACCTCGTGTCCTCCCAGATCCAGGGGCAGTCGAAGTACAACGCCGAGGACTGGAAGACGGCGTCGGAGGCCGCGGTCTACGGCGCGGGCGTCACCAAGGGGTGGGCCGGGGACGTCCGCGAGTTCAAACGCAAGCGGCAGGAGCTCATCGCCCAATGGGACGCCGCCGAGGCCAAAGACTTCGGCGCCACGAAAGCGAAGACGGACGGCCCGTCGTGGCTCATCCAGACCCCGGACGAGGTGCACGCCCGCGAAGTCCAGGCCGAGCAGCAGTTCGCGCGCGATCGCGCGCAGAAGCAGGCCGAGACGCTGCGAAGGCTCAACGGCGAGGCCAACAGGGCATGGGAATGGCTTCAGGAGCAGGCGCAGTTGCGCGGGACCCAGCTCAAGCAGGGCCCGACCCCGCGGAACCTGAAGCATCTCGTCGAGCACGGCCAGCTGGGGTGGGCGCCCTACAACATCCGGGGCGCGGACGCGCCGCTCCCCCTCGACCCGAAGATGGCGAAGGCCGACGCCGAGACGCTCCGCCGGTACCTGGAGGGCGAGCTGCCACCGGACGCCGACTACGCGAAAATCATCGCGGCGCTCACCGCCGCCATGCACCAGGGCATCGCCCGCCAGCGGGACGGTGAGCGCCTCGACCCGAAGCTGCTCGGCTACCTGGAACAGTTCTACGGCGAGCTCGGCGACGACCTGCTCGTGACGGCCGTCTTCGCGAAGAAAGGGATCCTTCCCAACGGCGAGAAGGGCCTGGGCGCGAAGCCGTGGCTCCAGAACGACACGCTCCGGGCGCTGGGCAGCGGCCTGCTGATGCTGTCGAACGAGAAGCTGGGCGGCGGCTACGAACGGCTTCCGGAGACCGTCCGCGACCTGTTCGGCGACGACTACGAGGCTCCGCACAACGGCACCGTCAAGGGGCTGGAGAACTGGCCGACCGGCTACGCGGCCCTCGCGGACCTGCTGGGGCACAGCGACGACCGGCTCACCGGGGGCAAGGAGTTCTCCACGAACCTCATGGCCGTCACGCCCATGTACCTGAAGTTCGTGGACTCCGACATCAACGGGATCGCGGGCAACGAGAAGCTCTCGGACCGGTCCGCGTCCTCGATGCTCTGGGTGGCGACCCGCAACGTCGAGGCGAACCACGCCATCCTCACCGGCGACTACAAGCCGCCTGGCGAGATGGGCAGCGAGACGAAGGACGTGCTGAAGACGTTCTACAGCCACAAGTGGGACGACAAGGGCGCCGCCGCGGCGGGCCTCACGTCCTGGATCCACAAGGACGGAGTGGACGAGAAGCTCGCCGGGGAGGCCACGGCGGCGCTCATCGAGACCGTCACCGAACCCGGCGGCGACGGCGTCTACACCGCCCTCACCGACACGAGCTCGAAGAAGCAGTCCATGGGAATGATCAATCCCGAGCTGTCGCGGAGCTTCGCGAACGTCGCCATCAAGTACCTGGACGACTTCGCCGCCCTCCAGAACGACCCGAAGCAGACCGGCTTCGACGGCGGGAACCTGGAAGTCGCCTACGGCGACCGCGCCCGGTTCTTCGAGCTGGTCGCCGGGGACAAGGGCGCGGCCCAGCACCTGGCGGCCGGGGTGGAGGTCTTCGAGCGCAACAACCTGAACGAGTTCGTCGTCGACGGTGGCGAGGGCGCCGCCGAGTACGGGGCCCCGAACGCCAGGCTGCGCGCCTACCTCGACGCGGGCCTGCTGAACGAGGCGATGGACCGTACCGGCAACGCGAACGAGGCGGCCACGGACGCGGCGACCCGCCAGCGGAACGCGAAGCACTTCACCTCTGGCCTCCTCAAGGAGACGGTCGGCAACCTGGGACCTTGGGGAGGTGTGGCCAAGACCGTCATCGGCGTGAGCAACGAGGTGTACCGCTACGACGTCGCGTCCGGGTTCAAGGCGCCATCCGTGGAGATACACCTGCCCAACGGAAAGCAGCAGTCGCGCACGGACCTGACGCAGGAGAGCATGCTGAGCATGGTCGACGCCGCGGTGCGCGACGGGAAGATCCCCTTGAAGGACGTGCCCGACGTGCTCCGTACCGGCGACGAGGGCGCCCCGATCAAACGCCACGACGAAGTGGACGGCGCGGATCGCGACAAGGCCCGGGACGCGGCCCGGGATCTGCTGAAGGCGGCGGCGCCGGAATACGAGGCTCTTCTGGACGATCAGGAGCGCGCGTACTCGGACGTCCTCAACGGCTTCGCGGCCGACACTCCCGAGGCATACCAGCAGTACGTCCGCAAGGGCGTCCAGAGGCCGAGCGTCTGGTAGCGACGCGCCGCCGCGGGCGGTGACGCGCCGGCCGCGGGCCTCACAGACCCGCGGGCCTCACAGGCCCAGGTCGCCGAACCGGTCGAACAGCCCGAAGGCCGCCGCCGCGGCGGCGATCATCGCGACGATGACCACGGGTTCGGTCCAGTCGAGCAGTCGCCGCAGCCTGGCCCGCGGCACCGGCGCCAGCGGGACGGCGCTCAGCCCCGCGACCGCGACGACGACGGCCAGCGCGACCACCGGTGTCCATCCGGTCGGCCAGTCCCGCTCGGCGGCCAGCGCGAAGCCCGCCGCGCCGAGCCCGGCCACGCCCGCCACCCGGACGCACAGGATGTGCGCGCCGCGGTCGAACAGCCGCGAGCGCAGCACCGCCGCCAGCGCCACCACCCCGGCGAGCAACTGATCGCGGACGCCGCCCGTCGCGAGCAGCACCGTCGCCACGACGACGCAGCAGCCGGTGCCCGACAGCGCGCCGATGAGCAGCTCCTCGGTGGCGTGCAGCCGGTCGTCCACCCGTCCGGCGGGGATCCGGCCCTGGTCGCGGGCCTGCTGGTCGGCGCTCGCCAGGCCGCCGAGCGTCATCGCGGCGCGGGGCAGCGCCCCGACGGCGAGGACGAGCAGCACGGCGGCCGTCCGCAGTCCCTGGGCGGGCTCGTCCAGCGCGCTTCCCGCCGACACCACGCCCGTCGCGGCGACCGCGACCGCCGTCCCGCTCACGAACGGCAGCGCCGCCGGTGCCCGGAACCACGCGAGCCCGGCCACCGCCAGCGCGCCCGTGGCGGCCAGCGCGGCGAGCGCGGCCGGTGACGGCGTGCCCTCCGACGCGGCGGCGCCCGCCTGCGCCGCGGCGAACGCGCCCCACACGCACCCGGCGGCGAGCACGACCCGGCCGAGCGCCACTCGGCCGAACACCGGCCGGCCGAACCCGGGCCGCCCGCCGCACGCCCAGACGCCCGCCACCGCCAGCAGCGCCGCGGCCAGGGCGCAGCCGGCGCGGCCGGCGGCCGTCCCGGCGGGAAGATCCCAGGCGGTGGCCCAGCCCGCGCGGACCGCGACCGCGAGCGGCCCGGCGGCGGCCAGCACCATCGCGAACCCGAAGGTCGCTCCCGGGCCCCATATCCAGGACGAGGCGTCCACCCGGTCCTCGACCGCGCCGCGCACGTCCTCCACCTCGGCGGGACGGACGACCACGGACCGGGGACTCAGCGTCAGCACCTCGCCGTCGGCCACGCCCGCGGCCTCCAGCGACTCCGGCGGCGGCACCGGCCGTCCGTCCAGCCGCGCCAGCCGCCACGCGGCGGGCTCGGTCTCGTCGCCCGCCGGCGCGCCGTCGTGTACGGGCGCGCACAGCTCCATCAGCCGCGGCAGCAGGACGGCCACCGGGACTCCGGCCGGCAGGGCCAGATCCGCGCGGCGGCGGGGGCCCGCGACCGTCACCCTGCGGTAGCCGTCGGGGGACGGCTCGCTCACCGTTACCAGCCTCCGGTCGTCACTCGCGCATCACCTTCCGTTCGTCCGCACGTTTCCCGGCGGGACCATGATCGTCATGGGCCGGCGAGATCGTCGGCAAGATCGTCAAGCATCGCCGTCCCCTCTGAAGCGGAACCGACGAGCGGATGTACGGAAGGAGAACGTGCCCCCGACCGCCCCGCCCCAGACCCCGTCCCAGGCCCCGTCCCAGGCGCAGGCCCCGGCCCAGCGACCGCCGCGGCTGCCGGTGCCCGACCCCGGCGGCGAGCCCTTCGTCCTCGCCGCGCCGCCGCAGCTCCCGGACAACGTCCCGCTCGGCGGGATGAGCGCGATGCTGATGATGCCGATCGTGTCGGGCGCGGGCGGGCTGATGGTCACGCTGACGATGGGCCGCCGTCCGATGTTCGCCGCCGCCGGGCTGCTGTTCATGGTGGCGAGCGTGACGGTCGGGGCGGTCATGTTCCTGTCGCAGTGGAACGGGCCACGCCGCCGCGTCCGTGAACAGCGCGAACGCTACCTGGACTACCTCGACGGGCTGCGCGGCAACATCCGGGAGGTCGCGGCCGTGCAGCGCGAGGCCGGCGCGCTCCGACATCCGCCGCCCGAGGCGCTGCCCGATCTCGCCCGGCTGCCGGGACGCCGTTGGGAGCGCCGCGCCTCCGATCCCGACTTCCTGCGGCCGCGCGTCGGCGTCGGGTCCGTCCCGCTGGCCCGCCCGCTGCGCTCCGACATGCGCCGCGCCGACCCGCTGACCGTCTACGACCCCATCTGCCAGGACGCCGCCGAACGCCTCATCCGGCACTACGGCCGGGTCGCCGGCGAGCCGCTCGCGCTGCCGCTGCCCGAGCTCGGCACGGTCTCGATCGTCGCCGGACGCGAGGCCGGGCGGGACCTCGCCCGCGCCGTCATCGCCCAGATCGCGGCGACCTGCTCCCCCGCCGACGCGGGCATCGCCGTCGTGCGGGACGCGCGGCTGGCCGTCGACTGGGACTGGCTGAAATGGCTGCCGCACAACGCCGCCGAGGGCCTTTTCGACGGGCCGCTGCCCGCCCGGCTCATCGCCGGCAACACCCTGCGCATGGCGGAGCTGCTGGAACACGAGCTGGAGGAGCGCACCCTCGACTGGCAGCGGCGGCGCGGACGCCCGCCGGGACCAGGCACGCGGCGCCTGGTCATCGTCGTGGACGGCGAGCACCAGCCGACCCTCGCCGGGCTCGCGGCGGCGCATCCCGTCCCGTCCCTGGCGATGCTCGGCGTCCACGTGATCGTGCTCGTCACGGAACGCCGCGCGGAACCCGAGGCCGTCGAGGCCCGGATCGGCGTCGACGACGACGGCCGCCTCACCCTCGAACGGCTCGTCCGCACCGTTCCCGGCGCCGACACGACCCCGCCGGACGGCGCCGGTCAGGGCCACACCGACCCGGACGCCGAACAGGAGCCGATGACGGGAACGGCCGACCGCGCCGGCGGAGCCCTGCTGACCGAGCTCGCGCGCCTGCTCGCTCCGCTGCGCGCCCCCGTCGACGACGCCGGCGACGCGCTGCACACGACCATCGGCCTCGCCGACATCCTCGGCGTCCAGGATCCCGCCGCGCTGGAGCCCGAGCGCACCTGGCGGCCCCGCCCGTCCGCGGACTTCCTGCGGGTGCCGATCGGGATGGGCCCCGCCGGCGGCCCGGTCCTGCTGGACCTGAAGGAGTCCGCGTTCGGCGGGATGGGGCCGCACGGACTCGTCGTCGGCGCCACCGGGTCCGGCAAGTCGGAGATGCTGCGCACCCTCGTCGCGGCCCTGGCGATCGCGCACCCGCCGGAACGGCTGGCGCTGCTGCTGGTGGACTTCAAGGGCGGCGCCACGTTCGCCGACCTCGACGCGCTGCCGCACTCCGCCGGGATGATCACCAACCTGGCGGACGACGAGGCGCTCGTGGACCGGTTCCACGAGGCCCTCTACGGCGAGATGACCCGCCGCCAGCAGCTCCTGAAGGACCTCGGCGCCCTCCCCAACGTGCACGCCTACACCGAACTGCGCGACGCCGGCCGCACCGACCTGGACCCGCTGCCGCACCTGCTGGTCATCATCGACGAGTTCTCCGAGCTGCTCGCCGCCCGTCCCGACTTCGCCGACCTGTTCGTGGCGGTCGGCCGGATCGGCCGGTCCATCGGGATCCATCTGCTGCTCGCCACCCAGCGGCTGGAGCCGGGCAAGATCCGCGGCCTGGAGTCGCACCTGTCGTACCGGATCGGGCTGCGGACGTTCTCCGAAGGGGAAAGCCGCGAGGCGATCGGCGTCCCGGACGCCTACCACCTGCCGCCGGAGCCGGGGTCGGGCATCCTCAAGGTCGACACCTCGGTGTTCGAACGGTTCAAGGCCGCGATGGTGTCCGGCCCGTACCGTCCGCCACGCGCGGACGAGAGCCTCGGGGCGCCGGTCCTGCCGCTGCTCCCGGGCAACGGCCTGGCCGCCCTGCTCGCCCCCGGAACCCCGCTGGACGAACACGACGCGCCCACGTTCGCCACCGACCGCGACAGGCCCAGTGTCCTGCGGACACTGGTGGGCCGGCTCGCCGGCGCGGGAGCGCGACCCGTCCGCCCGGTCTGGGTCCCGCCACTGCCCGAGGCGCTTCCCCTGGACCGGGTGCTCGACATCGGCGAACCGGCCGCCGCCGAGGAGACGGCGGCCGTGCTCGGCCTCACCGACCTGCCGCGCGAGCAGCGGCAGGAACCGACCAGGTGGGACTTCACGGGCGGCAACGGCAACATCCTCGTCCTCGGCGGCCCGCAGACCGGCAAGTCGGTGCTGCTGCGCAGCCTCGTCGCGAGCCTGGCGCTGCGCTACCCGCCGGGCCGCGTCGCCGTCTACTGCCTCGACTACGGCGGCGGCGCGCTGACCCCGCTGGAACGGCTGCCGCACGTCGCGTCCGTCGCCACCCGCTCCGACCCCGAACGGGTGGAGCGGGTCCTGGCCGACCTGTCCGCCCTGCTGGACGAGCGCGAACGCCTCATGCGCCGGCACCGGCTCGACTCCCCCGCCGCCCTCCGCCGCGCCCGCGCCGACGGACGCGTGCCCGACTCCGTGTACGGTGACGTCTTCCTGCTCATCGACGGGATCGCCGCGGCCCGCGAGGCGTCCGAGGAACTGGACGAGAAGCTGACGGGCCTCGTCACCCGCGGCCCCGCGCTGGGGCTGCACACCGTCGTCACCGCGTCCACCTCGTCCCAGGTCAGATCGAAGACACAGTCGGCGTTCGGCGGCCGGATCGAACTGCGGCTCACCGACCCCTTCGACTCCTCGATCGGCCGCAAGGCCGCAGAGGCACTGCCACGCGACGTACCGGGCCGGATGCTGCTGCCCGGCGAGCACCTCGGACAGGTCGCGCTGCCGCGCATCGACGGCGGCACCAGCCTGCACGACCTCACCGACGCCGAGAACGCCCTGGTCGACCATGTCGTCGCCCGCTGGAGCGAACCATCGGTCGCACGCGTCCGGGTCCTCCCCGACCGCGTCGCCCTGGAAGAACTGCCCGCCCCGGACGACGTCACCGCACCACTGCTAGGCATCAGCGACCGCGACCTCGCCCCCGCCGCGCTCGACATGCGAACCGACCCGCACCTGGTCGTGTTCGGCGACTCCCGCACGGGCAAGTCGGTACTCCTGCGCTCACTCCTACGGCAGTTCGCGATGACCCCGTACGAGGACGTGGGCATCGTGGTCGTCGACCCGAGGCGCAGCCACCTGGGCCTGATCGACACACCCCACCAGCTCGCCTACTGCACCGACCGCGGCCACACCGCCGCCGTCCTCACCGAGGTCGCCGCGCAGATCCGCAAGCGGCTCCCCGGCCCCGACGTGACACCGCGGCAGCTGCGCGAGCGATCGTGGTGGAAGGGCCTGGAGATGTTCGTGGTCGTCGACGACCTCGACCTGCTGACCACGGGCGGCGCCAACCCGCTCGAACCGCTGCTGGAGTTCGTCCCGCAGGGCACCGACCTCGGCCTCCACCTGATAGTCGCCCGCCGCACCGGCGGCGCCGCCCGGGCGCTGTTCGAGCCCGTCCTGCAATCGCTGACGGAGATGTCCTCACCGGGCCTGCTCTTCTCCGGCGACCGCATGGAGGGCAGACTGATCAACGGCACCGCATCCCGCCGCCTCCCCGAAGGCCGCGCCCTCCTCTCCCGCCGCGGCGACCCCCCCGAACAAATCCAAATAGCCTGGACCCCCCAACCCACCTCCTAACCCACCCGGATCGGCGACGCGGTTGGTGGGCCGGTTTCGGTCGTGGCCGGTGTTCGCGTCCGGGAGCCGGGGGCGCGCGTCTAACCTCCGGGTGACGGTCAGTGGCCTTGCGATCACTGATGATCGCTTAGTGGAGGGCGCGGGGATGTCTGGGGATCTGACGCAGTTGGCCGGGGACGTGACGCAGTACGTGACCGCGGCGGCAGGCGCCTACGGAGTCGCGGTGTTGGCGCGCACGCAGGACCAGGCGGCCGATGCCACAGTGGGGTTCGGCCAACGGCTGGCGCAGAAGATCTTCGGTGTCCGCGCGGAGCACGAGCCGATTCCCGAGGCGCTGGCCGATGTGATCAACGACCCAGACGACCAGGACGCTTTGCGTAAGGCCATTCGCAAGGCCCTGGCCGCCGATGCCGAACTGGCGGCGCAGGCCCGGGCACACGAAGCCGGGGTGCGGGTGGTGACGTCCGGGGACCGGTCCCCGGCGGTGCACACCAACCACGGCATCATCGCCACCGGCGACGGCAACACCTTCCGGTGACCGGGCATGACCGGCGAAACCGCGGAGCCGAGCGACGGGTCAGTTCCGCACCCGCCGCCCACGTGCAGACTTCCGGGCCCCGTTCCCCAGGCATCGGAGTCAACTTCGGCGCCGTCAAGACCGGCGATGAGATCACTCAGGCCCCGATCTCGCTCCCGGCGCCGGAGACGGTGCACCCCGCCGCGCGGCTGGTGGGACTGCCGCGCCCGGCCACGCCGGTGTTCCTCGGACGCCACGACGATTACCGGCGGCTCGAACAGGTGTTGACCGCCGCCGATGAGACGGTGGTGGTGACGCAGGCCCTGTACGGCATGGGCGGGGTGGGCAAGTCGGAGCTGGCGTTGCAGTACGCCCACCGGGCCCGGACGCGGTATGAGGCGGTGTGGTGGGTGACCGCTGAGAGCCCGCAGCAAGTCGAGGCGGGGTTGGCGCGGCTGACCCACCACCTGGTTCAGGATGCCGCGCGGGCGGCGACCACCGAGGATGCCGCCGCGTGGGCGGTCGGCTGGTTGCGGGCGCATCCGGGGTGGCTGCTGCTGTTGGACAACGTCACCGACCCGACCCATGTCGCCGGGCTGCTGGGACGCTTGGAGGGTGGGCACGCGCTGGTCACCAGTCGCCGGGATGTGCGCTGGCCCGGCACCACGCACACCCTGCAGCTGGGGTTGCTCGACCCGGGAGCAGCCACCGAACTGATCACCACCATCACCGGGCACACCACCCCCGACGACCGGCGGACGGCCACGGCGATCGCCCGGGAACTGGGGTATCTGCCGTTGGCGTTGGACCAGGCCGCCGCCTACATCCGTCAGACCCGGATCACGTTGGGCCGCTATCTGGTGTTGTTGCAACAGCATCCGGACCGCTACTACGCCAGGGCCGCCGACGGCGACAAGGCCCAGGCCACCATCGCCCGGCTGTGGGACATCACCCTGGAAACCCTCCGAGAACAGACCCCCAAGGCGGCCGAACTCGTCTCGGTACTGGCGCAATACGCCCCCGAGGACATTCCCCGGTCGATGCTGGGCGGCGGGGACAAGGAGGCCACCGAGGCGGCAGACGCGGCGTTAGGAGTCCTGGCCTCCCACAGCATGATCGACCTCACCGATGAGGTGGTGGCGATGCACCGCCTTACCCGAGCCGCCGTCCTGTGCCAAGCCCAGGACTCCACCGAGGATCACGCGCACAGTACGGCCCATGACCTTGCCCTCAACTGGCTCCAGGCGACCATGCCCGACGACCCCGACGCCGACGTGACGGGTTGGCCCGTCTGGCGAGCTCTGGTCGGCCACGTGGAAGCGATCACCGCCGCCGCCTCATCCCGCCCATCAGGGCGCCTCAGCGAAGTGCTCAACCAGACGGGACTGTTCCTGATCGCGCAGGGCGAGTATCAACGCGCCAACGCCATGCTCACCACCGCGGCCGCCCTCGCCGAGGCGGCACTGGGCCCGGCCCATCCCGACGTCGCCACCCGGCTGAGAAACCTGGGCGCCACACACCGCGCACTCGGACGAGCCACCGAAGCCCTACCACTAGAACAACGAGCACTAACCATCACCGAAACCGCTCTGGGCCCTGATCACCACGACGTCGCCATCGGGCTCGCGCACCTGGCCGCCTCATACCGCGCACTGGGGCGAGCCGCCGAAGCCCTGCCACTGGAGCAACGGGCGGTCGACATGGCAGAGGCCGAGTTGGGCCCTGACCATCCCAGCGTTGCCCTCGGGCTGGGAAACCTGGCGGTCACGCTCCGCGCGCTGGGGCGGTGGGCTGAGACGCTGCCGTTGGAGCAGCGGGCGTTAGCCATCGCCGAGGCTGCACTGGGCCCAAATCACCCTGACGTCGCCATCGGGCTGGGCAATCTGGCCGCCACATACCGCACACTCGGACGAGCCACCGAAGCCCTACCACTGGAACAACGAGCACTAACCATCACCGAAACCGCACTAGGACCAAACCACCCCGACATCGCCACCCGTTTAGGCAACCTGGCCGCTACACAGCGCGCACTGGGGCGAGTGACTGAGGCACTGCCGCTGTTCGAGCGGGCGTTGACCATCACCGAGACTGCTCTGGGCCCTGATCACCCCGACATCGCCATCCGATTGAGAAACCTGGGCGCCACACACCGCGCACTCGGACGAGCCACCGAAGCCCTACCACTAGAACAACGAGCACTAACCATCACCGAAACCGCACTCGGACCAAACCACCCCGACATCGCCACCCGATTGGGCAACCTGGCCGCCACATATCGCGCACTGGGGCGGGCGCCCGAAGCGCTCGCAGCGATCGTCCGAGCCGAACAATGCGCATTGGCCGCGCTTGGGACCCAGCACCCCACAACGCGGTCACTGCGGCAATACGCCGACCACTTGAAAGATCTGTACGGAGTGCCGGATTGAACCAAAGCCGTACCATGCTGTTCACCGGTAATGGACTGCGCCTATCAAGCGGCACGCCAGGCGCACGTCGAACACCGTCCGACCTCGGTCGACGACACGGCGGCGTGGGTCGGTAGCCTGCGCGTGTGTGGAGGGCGGTGGCTGGGAGGGAGCAGGGTGGCTGACGCCGAAGATGTTCGCCGGTTGGCGCTTGGGCTACCTCATGTGGTCGAGATCGACAGCGATGGCTTCGATTTCCGGGTCGGCGGCAAAGGGTTCGTCTGGTCCTACCCCGAGCGCAGACCTGGTCAGCCACGGGTCATCCGGACCGATATCGCCGTGCTGTACGTCGGCGACGAGGCGGAGAAGCAGGCGTTGCTGCTCGGTGAGCCGGAGCGTTTCTTCACCACACCCGCCTACGACAGGATGCCTCTGGTCATGCTGTGGCTGGATCAAGTGGACTTCGACCGTCTGGAAGAGCTCGTCACCGACGCCTGGCGCATGCGTGCGCCGGACTCGCTCGTCGGGGACCTCGACACCGCGACCGATTAGGCCGGCAGACGGGAACCGGACGGGTCGTGACAGGTTGGAGCGGCGCCCGGGGGTGGATCATTCGGTCGAGGTGCGTAGGTAGGTCATCAGGGCCTTGCCGCGTGGGGAGAGGCGGTAGCCGGTCTCCAGGCTTTCGGTGAGGCCGAGGGCTTTGAGGCGGCGGACGTCGGCCTTGAAAGGCAGTTTGTCGCGGTCCAGGCGTTCGGCCAGGTCCAGGGCGCGCAGGCCGGGATGCTCCTCGATGAGGCGCAGGACCTCACGGGTCCAGGGGGCGCGGCGGCTTCGGGTGTCGATGGCGTCCAGGGCGGCTTTGAGGTCGGCCAGTTCCTGGTCGGTCAGGTCGGCGTTACCGGCCAGCTCCGATCGGGGGTCGGGGCCGCCCAGATGGAGCATGACGCGGTGGTAGCCGCCCTCCTTGGTGCTCTTGGACAGGGCGGTGAGCAGCGCCGCGCGGCTCTTGAAGCCCGAACGCAGTGCGTCCTGCTCGGTGATCTCCTCGGGGGTCACGGCCGTGACCGAGTCGATGACGATGATCCCCGCCCAGGTGCGCTGGGTGCTTCCCGCCCGGACCCGGGGCTGGGCCCACACCCGGAACACCCGGTCGATCCGTCCGCCCGCGATCCCCTCAAGGACCTCCCGCCTGAACAGCATCCTTCCCTCCCGAGTGATACGCCTGTCCTTCTGCCATCTTCCTCGGAAGCACCTAACAAGGGCCACAACGACCCCCTCCGCAGCAGACGCAAGGTGCTCTGCGGCGGCGGGTCATTGGTGGGTGGCGAAGCGGTCGGTGGCGGTGATGAGGGCGTGGGTCATGTCGGTGTGTCCTGCGCCGTGTCCGGCTCGGTGGACGAGTGTGAGCGTGGCGTCGGGCCAAACTTGGGTGAGTTTCCAGGCGATGTCTGGTGGGCTGCTGATGTCGAGTTTTCCGTGGATCAGTTCGCCGGGGATTCCGGCGAGTTTGGTGGCGTCGCGGATAAGGGTTCCCCCTTCGAGCCAGGCGGTGTGTCGCCAGTAGTGGGTGACGAGACGGGCGAATGCCAGTCGGAATGTGGGGTCTTGGTAGCGGGGCGAGGGTTTGTGGTCCGGGTCGGTGGCGACGTGGGTGTCCTCCCATGCGCACCAGTCGCGGGCGGCTTTCTCGCGGACGTTCGGGTCCGGGTTCTCAAGAAGTCGGCCGTAGGCGTCGGCGAGGTCGCCGTCGCGGTCGGTTTCGGTGACGCCGTCGCGGAAGCGTGCCCATTCGGCCGGGAATATTCGTCCCATGTCGCGGGAGATCCACTCGGTCTCGCGGCGTGTGGTGGTGACGACGCTGAACAGCACGATCTGTGAGACGTGTTCGGGGCGGGCCTGGGCATAGGCCAAGCCGAGTGTGGAACCCCATGAACCGCCGAAGACCAGCCACCGGTCGGTTTGCAGGTGGCGGCGCAGGTGTTCGATGTCGGCCAGCAGATGGTGGGTGGTGTTGGTCGTCAGGTCGACGGACGGATCGGCGGCATGCGGTGTGCTGCGGCCGCAGCCGCGTTGGTCGAACAGCACGATCCGGTAGAGGCCGGGATCGAAGTATCTGCGCCAGCCTGGCGTGCATCCCGACCCTGGCCCGCCGTGCAGCACGACGGCGGGTTTCCCGTGCGGATTGCCGCAGGTCTCCCAGTAGACGCGATGTCCGTCACCGACGTCGAGCATGCCGTGGTCATAGGGCTCGATCTCCGGGTAGAGGTGAACCATTCGTCCTCCTTCGCGAGGCGGCCTCCCCAGCGTGGAACGCGTTCCTTCTGACACTGATTGAAGTCGTCCCAACACGCGGGTGGGAAGTCGATAGCGCGTTGTAAACCGGAGGCCGTCTTCGTACGTCCCCAATTCGCACGTTGATCATTTAGGCTTCTACCCCCTGTCGAGGTGATGGCGTGAAAAGTCATGCAGGCATCACCGTCTCGGTCGTGCTGACCGTGGCGGTAAGCACGTTGGTGGCCGTTTCCGGAGCGAGTACGGCCATCGCTGAAACGACATTCACAGGCCGGGCACCGCGTCCGTACGAAGTGACCTCCAAACGTCCAAAGGAACCGTTCGCGGTCGCCCCTACGCCTGGGCGTCCCGTTGAGCTGGTCCGAAACCGCGGTCAAGCCGGCCAGCCGCGCCATCACCTATCGCAACAACACGCGCGAGGCTCTGAAAATCCGATTGAAGGTAGGGCTGCGAGACCGTTCCGGACGCGCGGCTCCCGCCTCGCTGGCGAAGTTGTCGGAGAGTTCCCTGACCGTGCGGGCCGGGCAAGAAGCCAGGGCGAACCTGGAACTGCGGCGTCACGGGGTCGAGCCCGGCGCATACCGCGGCACCGTCCAGGTCACCTCCGAGGCGGGCCAGTCGCTGGGGTCCACGGCGGTTTCGGTCGATCTGCGCTCCCCTGCGGCCGCTCCGGTTCCTTCGGTCGGGTCCGTCACGGCTTCCGCCGATTCCATCAATGTCGACCTGGCATCGCCCGGCATCCCGGATCTGACACGGCGTCACACCGTCATCTACCGCAACAGCGGGCGCAGGGCCGTCAGGCTGCGGTTGTCCGCCGGCATGACCGGTCCCAACGGCGAGGCGACCGAGGCCCCGGACGGGCTCGTCGAGGTGCGTGACCGTGTGACCGTTCCCGCCCGGGGAAGCGCGCCGGTGACAATGACCTTCCGTGGGGCCGGAATTCCGCACGGCCGCTATATCGGGGCTCTGGTCGCCACGGGGACCGACGGCGCGACGAAGGTGACCACCTCGCTCGTGGCCGATGTCGGACGGGACAAGTACAACGTCGCGGTCAATCTGATCGACCGCGACGGCGGCGTCCCGGCACAGCCGACCTGGGTCTACGCCTGGAGCATCACCGACGGCGGCCGCTGGCAGCGCAAGGTCGAGAACGGCAGGGGCCTCATCGAACTGCCGCCCGGGACCTACGACATCACCACCGCCATCGACACCGGCGCGGGCGAGACCCTGATCAACCGCCGGTTCACGGTCGACGACTGGGACCTCGAACTGACGATGGACGCGCGGGAGGGCAGGCCGGTCGAGCTCAGCCCGCAGGGCATCGGCGTTCCCGGAATGGTCGAGGCGTGGTACGACACCCCGTGGTACCGGTTCACCGCCGAAGGTCCCGAGGGCTCGGTATTCGCCGTCTGGCATGGTCCCGACGAAGTCAAGGAGAACGTCGGCTTCCAGGTCACGGGGTGGGGAAAGCGCGACGCGACCGACGGGCCGGGCGCGGCCTACATTCTGAGCCGGTACTTCGAGGGCCGGATTCCGTCCGCCACGGTGTGGCACCCGAGCCCGAGCGAGCTCAGCGTCACCCACAGCCATTTCCGCTCGGTGAATCTCTCCGGGACCGGTGGTCTCAACGTGACGGGCGGCTACGTCGACGAGATGCGGCTGGACGTGACCTTCCCGCAGATCGTCACCACCTACATCGAGCCCGGACTGCCCTACAGCCGGGAGCTGGTCTACGGAATCGCCTACGAGAACTCGGCGGAGATCGCCGACTACCGGACCATCGCCGAACAGGGGGAACGCGACGACATCTGGAACGGCGCGGTTCTCACGACGAGTGCGTTCGGCGAGGGAACGACGGCGCGGCGTGGCTCGAACAACCAGCTGACGGTGGTCGCGGCCATCGGATACACCGACTCGTCCGGGCGGACCGGCTGGATCGACCGTACGACCAGCGAGTTCGCCCTCACCACCGACGGTCAGACGATCGCCACCGGCACGGGGCATTTGTACGCCGACGTTCCGCCCGAGTCCAAGCGCTACACGCTCACCTGGGACCGCGTTGCCAATCCCGAGATCGCCAAGTTCTCCACCGCGGCAAAGACCGAGTGGTCGTTCGAGTCGCATCACGTCGAATGGGAGGAGCAGACCCTTCCGCTGCACCTTTTGCGGCTCGCGGTTCCCGGCCTGAACGACGCCAACGCTGCCGCGCCGGGCACCCGGTTGCGGATCCCCGTGAAGGTGGAGCCGGTCCTGGGCCGGCCGGCGCCGGAGATCACCTCGGTGTCGGTCGAGACGTCCGCCGACGACGGCGAGACCTGGCAGGCGGGCTCGTCCGCGAAAGAGGACGGCACTTGGTTCGCGACCGTGGACGCGCCGGCCGCTCCGGGGTTCGCCTCCCTGCGGATCAAGGCGACGGACGCCGCCGGCAACACCGTGACGCAGACGTTCATTCGCGCCTTCGCTGTGACGTCCTGATGCCGTGATACGACGCGGCCCCGTCATCCGAGCGGGTGACGGGGCCGCGTTCCCGGTCGAGAAGAATCACCCCATCGCCGTCTGGACTGCCACGTGGGCATCCCGATTACTAGCAGCGCTTCCAGGAGTAGTGGTAGGTCGTCTTGACGTTGCCGTCGGTCGAGTCCATGCCGATGAAACTGACCTTCGACGCGTCCGAGGTCCCCGAATCGGCTCGCACTTCCGTGTTGATGTTGAAGTTCCGCTGCTCACCACATGGCGACCACACGAGCTGGGACGAGTCCACCAGGTCGGTGTTCTGCCAGTACTCCGAGTAAGGGCCCGACAGGGACTCCGAGAACTCCCTGGTTCGTGAATCGCCCTGGAAGTAGTAGCTGGCGAGTTGGGTGGCCTCCGCGCCGCGCTCCAATGAGGCGTAGCCGCGGTAGTCCACCGCTGAGATGGCGTAGCGGTAGCCCTGCGGAACGTGCACTTTGAGATTGATCTGGCAGTTCTTACGCTCGTCGGTGGGCGCTGATGTGCCGCCCGCCTGGGCGATGTAATCGCTGTAGGTGACCGTGAAGGCATCGTTGCTCGCCGACAAGGCGACGGCGGCGGTGCCGGGCGGGCATCCGGTGCCGTTGACGGTCGCAACGTCAAGGGTGACTCCAGCGGGGCCGCGTTCGAGCAGTTGCCCGGACGCGGCTGCGGGGGTGACGGACACCGCGCTCACGGCGATCGCGGCGGCGGAAATGACGATCCCTTTACGCATGCGAATCCTCTGTTCCAAAGTAGGCGCTTCTGTTCCTTTGACGGCCGAAGAGGCGGCGCATGAGGTCTGGATTGAACGGAAGCCGCGAATGGGGGGACGCAAGATATGAACGAACAGTAACCTTAACAGTTAAGAACTGTCAATCGGAGGTTTTCAACTTTTCAATCCACTTATTGACGGGCTGGCGGCGCCTCGGGCGGCTTGCACATCGATTATCGAGCGTCAATATCCGCTCTTTAACAAAGAATCGTTCCAAACGAGTGCTCGACACTCCGTCCGCGCGGCCTGGCCGAAGAACCTGACCCTCCCGGCGTCCTACGCCCCTGTCGGAGCCGACACCCCCGGCCCCACGGACGTGGCCGCGACGTGCGAGTCCACGCGCCCGGAGGCGCCCCGGGCGCGCGGTCGTCCACGGCTGCGCCTCGCGCACGTGGTCTGTGAAGCCTTCAAAACAGGCATTCACCTCCAGGGGCGACGCGTTTGGCCAGAGGCGGCCTCGTGGCGAAAACCGGCCTCCACCCGCGCTCGCCTGGGTACAGGCTGGGCTGGCGACGGCCGGCCGGGCGGCCACCACGTCGGAGATTGAGAGCGCCGGGCGCTTGCGCCTTGAACGTCGTTAGCTTCTTCTGCGTCCTCGCCGCACAGGATCCGACGTCGTTTCTCATGTCGATGGTCCGGAGAAGCCGTCCCCCGACGTCAAGGAGCCCCCGGATGCCCTTCACCGAGTACATCGCGCCGATTTTCCGCGCGGCCATGGAGGGGCTGCGGGACGAGGAGCGTCCGCTGCGGCCCGCCGAGGTGCAGAGAGCCGTCGCAGTGCGGGTCGTCATCGATCCAAAGCATGAGAATCCCGCTGACGACCAGATCTCCTGGTATTCGGAGCTCCGGTCCTGTGCCGAACAGGCAGCGTTGGTCGGTTGGATGACCACGGCGTTTCTGGAGATTTACAGGCACGCTGAAAGACATGCCGGTTTCGCGATTACCACTACGGCGACGGCGAGTACCCCTCCGTCACGGCTCAACGACCTTCTGGCGGCGGGGAGTGACAGGTCGTGAGCCGGGGGGACAGGCGGGCCGGGCGGTGTCCGGCCCGCCTGGTGGGTTACCGGACGTCTATGGCGAGGGTTTTGATTTGGGTGAACTCTTCGATGACCCAGTGGCCGCCGAGCCGGCCGCGGCCGGAGTGCCGGCCGGAGGCGCCGCCGAACGGCATGCTGTACTCCCAGTAGTTGGAGGTGTCGTTGACCACCACGAGGCCGCAGTCGATGCGCTCGCCTATCTTGAAGGCCCTGGAAAGGTCGGTGGTGAACAGCGAGCCGACCAGCCCGTAGTCGCCGGCGTTCGCGGCCGCGACGATGTCGTCCTCGTTGTCGAAGACCGACAGTGAGGCGACCGGGCCGAAGGTCTCCTCGGTGAAGAGGGCCGCGTCGTTTCCGACCGAGGTGAGGACGGTGGGCGGGAAGAAGAAGCCGTCCCGGTCCTGGAGCCGCTCGCCGCCGGTCACGACGTCCGCGCCGCGCTCCCTGGCGTTCTCGATCAGCCGGTCGTAGCGGGCGATGCTGGACTCCAGGTGGACCGGGCCCATGGTGACCTCGGGGTCCAGCGGGGATCCCAGAACCGTGTCCGTGGCCTGTTTCGTAAGGAGCTGGGTGAGTTCGTCCGCGCATGACGCCGCCACCAGCACCTTGCCGGCGGCGCTGCACACCTGGCCGGCGTTCCAGAACGCGGCGTTCGAGATCGCCGCCGCGGCGGTCTCCAGATCGGCGTCGCCGAGGACGACGATGGGCGAGTTCCCGCCCAGTTCGAGGAGGAGTTTCTTGTCCCAGGCCGATTTTGCGATGGCCTGACCGGTGCCGCTGCCGCCGGTGAAGCCGACCGCGGCGATTCCCGGGTGGGTCACCAGGTGGGTGGCGACCTCGACCTCGTTCGTGATCACCAATTGCAGCAATTCCTGCGGGAAATCCGCCGCGAGGAGGATCTCCCGAAATTTCGCCGCCACGACGGCCGTGGTGGGGGCCGGCTTCCACACGACGGCGTTGCCGGACGCGAGGGCCGCGCCGATGTACTCGACCGGGATGTTCACCGGGAAGTTCCACGGGGTGATGATCGCCCAGACGCCCAGTCCCTCGCGGCGTACGATCACCCGCTTGTTCGGGTCCTGGACGTGCGGCGTCTCCCCGCCCATGGCGAGGACGGTCTCCGCGGCCATCTCCAGCCCCTGGACGGCGAACAGTATCTCGCCGCGGGCCTCGGCGAGCGGCTTGCCGTGCTCGGTGGAGAGCACCTCGGCGAGGTCCTCGTGCGCCGCGAGCAGGGCCTTGGCGGCCGAGCGGCACCACGCGGCGCGGGTGGCCGGGCGTGCGTCGCGGGTCTTGCGGAAGGCGGTCGCGGCGCTGGCGACGGCGGCGTCCACGTCCTGTGTCGACGCCGCCGCCAGATCGGTGAACGGGCGGCCCTCGGCGGGGTTGGTCGCCGGGTACCGCGTGTCGCTCTCGCGCCACGATCCGTCGATCCAGGACGCGAAGAAGTCAGCACCCGAAGGCGTGGCAATTGTCATGGCGATCCCTCCTGTGCGCCTTTACGCTATCAATTCCTTGGCCGATTTAATAGGGGTTGGAAATGCGTTGGCGGGACGGCGCCCGTTGGTGCTCATAATGTTTGCTTCCGGCCGGCGGGGCTGGGGCCGGCGAGTACCGCGTCCTGGTCCTGGCCCAGGGACGGGGCGGGGGCCGGGTCCGGCGGGGCGTAGCCGCGCATCGTGAGCGGGAAGCCCTTGCGACGGGATGCGCCCTGGCCCAGGAAGACCCGTCGCTCACGGAAACGTGGCTCGCGGCCGCGTTCGGCCGCCGAGAGCACCGGCGCGTTGGCCACTCCCGCCTCGGTCAGGGCATCGACGCATTCCGCCCGGGAACGAGTGCGGGTCCACGCCGATATGAGGTCGTCCACCAGGGTCTCGTGTGCCCACCACCATTCTTCGGATCTGCCCGCCAGTTCCTCCGGCGCGACGAGGCGCGCCAGCGCGTCCCGTTCGGCCTGACCGTGGCACGCGACCGCGACCCATTGGCCGTCGCCCGCGCAGGGGTAGACGTCGTGCGGGGTACCGCCGGGGCGGCGGTTGCCGGTGGGTGCGGGGAGCATGCCCGTCGCCGCGTGTTCGGCGATCCGGTCGGCGAGGGTCCAGCTGATGAGCTCGCGCTGCGAGACGTCCAGGTGGATGCCGCGGACGTCACGCTCCAGGCAGTAGGCGACGAGGGCGGCGCCGAAGAGGGACGCCGCCTGGTCCGGGTAGTTGACCTCGCCGGACGACCACATCGGTGCGCCGTCCAGGTATCCCGTGACGGAGGCCAGGCCCGAGAGGAGGTCGAGCGTCGACCCGTACGACCTGCGGCCGGCCTCCGGGCCGTCCTGTCCCTGACTGGACAGCGAGAGGTAGACGAGCCGCGGGTTGATCGCGCGCAGTGTCTCGAAATCGGCCCCGAGGCGTTTGGTCACGCCCACGGTGAAGTTCTCGATGACGACGTCGGCCTGGGCGGCCAGCCGGTGCAGCGTCTCGCGGCCGGCCTCGGTCTTGAGCTCCAGCGCCACGGCCTGCTTGCCCGCGTTGTTGGACTCGAACATGGGCGAGATGCCCGTTTCCGGTGCCTGGCCCGCCACCGGCCACTGCCGGAACGGATCAGGATGGCTCGCCGATTCGACCTTGATCACCGTGGCGCCGTAGTCGGCGAGGAGCCGTCCGGTGGCCGCGCCGGCGGTGATCGTCCCGAGGTCGAGCACGGTCACGCCCGCCAGGGGCGGCGCCTCCCCGCTGATGGCGGCCGGACCGGACGTGCGGTGTGCCGGTTCCCGGCCGGTTGTGCGCTCCCACGCCTGGGCCACGACCTGGGCCTCGGCGCCGTCGTCGAGTGCCGGTGGCGGGCCGGAGCGCCATGGCAGGCCGACGGCGCGGGCCGGAGGTCCGACGGGCGCGGCCGTCCTGCCGTCCCGCCACGGCCCTCGGAAGAAGCCGCGCGCCGCGTACTGCCCGTCGCCGCGCAGGTCACCGAGGTCGGCGCTGAAGCCGACGGCCAACCCGATCGCCTGCGCGCGCTCGTAGACCTCCCGCTTGGGCAGGTGCGCCGCCCACTTCTCGATCATCGGCCAGCATTGCTCCGGATCGGAACGCGGCACCGGCGCCGACCCGCTGACAAGCTCGATCAGCAGATCCCACTGGTCGGGATGGAAGATGACACCGACCCAGCCGTCGGCGGCGCGGACGATCCGCCACTGCCCGGCCGTGGCTCCCGTGCGCGTCGGCGCGGTGCCGGCGACGGCGGTCTCGATGTCGCTCTTCCAGTCGATGTACGCCGCGACGTCGCACAGGGCGACATCGACGACGTCCCCCTGCGCGACGCGCGCGCGGCGGCGGAGCGCCAGCATGCCGCCGAGGAGGCCCGCGAACGCCGCGGCGTGCGCGGCCTGCTCCCCGCCAAGGCTCAGCGGGGAGCGGTCCGGCTCGCCGATCATCGAGGCGAGGCCGCCGTGGCACTCGGCGAGCAGGCTGTCGGCGGGGTGGTCCGAGCGCGGGTCGTCGAGGCCCGCCGCGGTGATGCTCACGGCGACGAGGCCCGGCCAGGCGTCACGGATCTCCGGCGCGGTCAGGCCGGCGGCCCGCGCCCGGGTGGGGCCGAGGTCGGTGAGCAGGAGGTCGGAACGGTCCAGCAGACGGCGCAGCGCCGTCCGTCCGGCCGCCGTGTCCAGGTCGGCGACCACGCCGCGCTTGTCCGCGTCGAGGCTGGAGAAGGTGAAGCCGACGCCGTGCCCGTCCCGGGGCGCCCGCGTCCGCAGCGGGTCACCGCCGGGCGGTTCGCACAGGATCACGTCGTGCCCCAGCCCGGCCAGGAGCCGGCCGCAGACCTTCGCGGCCACGCCGCTGGAGAGCTCGACGACCCGCAGCACGCCCGGGTCGCCGTCGCGCGGCGTCCCCGGGTCGCCGTGCCGCTCCTCGTCTGGTCGGTTCACGGCTGGCGCGCCGACCCGGTGGCGCCCGGATCGGTGCGCTCCCACTCGAAGCCGCCCTCGGGACGGGGCCACTTCAGCACCTCGGCCGCCGTCCGGCCGAGCATCCAGACCTTGTCCTCCTCGCTGAGGAAGTCGAGCGTGTACCGGACGTGGTCGAGGTTCTCCCGCCAGGTCGCGCCGCGCACCCGCGTCGTGTCCGAGGCCCACATCAGCCGCTGCGGTCCGTACGCGTCGTACACGCGCTTCAGCGTCGGGGTCAGCGACGGGTACGGGTACGGCTCGTTCGTGTAGTCGGGGATCGCGGAGAACTTCATGTAGACGTTCGGGTACTTCACGAGCGGGAAGATGTCGTCGATGTGGGCCCAGAGGTCCTGGGTGTCCGGGTCACCGATGATCAGGCCCATATGGTCGACGATCAGCCGGAGGTCGGGGTGCCGTTCCGCGATCCCGGCGACCTTGCGGACCTCGGGGCCGTAGATCAGCAGCATCAGCGGGATGCCGAGCCGCTCCGCGGCCTCCCAGAACCACGGGAACGTGTTGACGTCCATCCAGTCGCGCCCGCGGAAGTCCGGGTAGCTCATCCGGATGCCGCGCATCCACGGGTTGTCGAACCAGCGCTCGATGCGCTCCCGGTCCGGGTCCCAGAGGTTGAACCTGCCCATCACGCCGAACCGGCCGGGGTGCTCGGCGGCCCAGCCGAGCGCCGGGGTGTTGTCGTCCCCGGCCCAGATGGCCGGGACGATCGCCACGGCGTCGATGCCGAGCTCGTCCATCCTGGGCAGGATCTGCTTCGGCGTGGACTCCGGCTTCCCGTTGTAGGACTCGCCGATGTCCGGCCAGGGCCGGTCCGGGGTGTTCGGCAGGAACATGTGGATCTGGGTGTCGAGGATGAACACGCTTCCCCCTCATCAAGGTTGCGGAACGGTCGCTCAGGCAGGTGACGACGCCCGTGGAATGGCCGAGATGTGCCGGTACCAGAGCCGCCACGGCGTCGTCTTCTTGGGCCAGGAGGCGGGGCCCGGGGTCCAGTCGGTCGACTCGACCAGCGTGCGCAGCGTCGCGCGGGACTCCTCGTCGGTGCCGCCCGCCTGCTCGTAGACGGCGAGGTAGCGCGGGCAGCCGGGGTCCGGATGCTCGAGCTCGCGCCGCACCGTGTACCTGGTCCCCCGGCTGAAGCCGCCGACGGCCGTCGCCTCGGGCATGTGGACGTTGGTGTAGAACTCTTCGAACTCGGCCAGCTCGTCGCCGGTGAGGCCCGCGGGCGGGTCGATCCCGATGATGTAGATCGCGCCCGGGGCGCCCGTCGAGGGCGCGGTCTCCGCGACCTTCTCGTAGACCACCCGCCATCGATGGGTGAGCAGATCCGGCCAGAGCGGCGGGTCGTTGGAGTAGGGGGGACGGGTGCCCCCGGGGGCGGTCGTCCCGGCGAGGTACGCGGCGACCGCCTCCTCGTCCTCGACCTCGTAGGCCGCCAGGTACCCCCCGCCGAAGTCGCCGCGCGGGTCGGGCAGCTGGAGCGCGTAGCGGTGCGCGGACACGAATCCCGGATACCTGTCGAGGACCTCCGGGATGTGCGTCTCCTCGTAGAACCGGTTGAAGCGCGCGAGGTCCGCCGGGTCGGAGCTGCCGAAGTCGAGGGCGATCCAGTACAGGAACTCGTTCGAGAAGGGGGTGGGTGCGCTCATGCGGCGGGCTCCGGGCGCTCGGCGGCGCCCTTCTCGGCGGCGGCCTTCTCGATCGCGGCCTTCTCGATCGCGGCCTTGTCGGCGGCGAACTTGAGGATCGTCCGGTCGCTGAAGCCGGGCTCGAACACGGCCCGGACGGGCAGGTCGAAGGCGAGCTCGTCCGGCGCGATGTCCACGAGCGAGCTGATCACGGGCGGGCCCTCGTCGAGCTTGATGTAGGCGACCAGGTACGGCCTGACACCGTCGAACGCGCTGAGGTAGCGCTGGTGCATCCTGATCCAGGACCACAGCCGGCCCTTCCCGCTGGTCGCGCGCCAGGTGAAGGACGCGGAAAGGCAGCGCGGGCACACCTCGCTGTCGGGGAAGCGGTACTCGCCGCACGCGTCGCAGCACTGGAGCCGCAGCTCGTTCTCGGCCAGGCCGTCCCAGTAGGGCCGGTTCTCCGGGGTGATCTCGGGCAGTAGCCGCTCGTAGTCCTCGGCGATGCTCTCGGGGGTCTTCGCGTTCATCGGGTGGCCGCCTCGTCAGTGGTGAGGATGTGCGAGGTGACGATCGGCGACGCGCACATGTACTGCACCGTCGCGCATCCGGGCACCTGCCTGGCACCCGCCTCGCCGCGCAGCTGGCGCACCGCCTCGACGTGGTGGGCCCAGCCCTGCATGTAGCTCTCGCTGGTGTGCCCGCCCGCCGTGTTCAGCGGACGCGGGCCGTCATAGCCGATCTTCTTCTCGTCCACCCAGCGCCACGCCTCGCCGCGCGGCGCGTGGTTGAAGCCTTCGAGGGTGAACAGGATGGTCGGCGTGAAGTTGTCGTAGATCTGCAAGCAGTCGACCTCCTCCGGCGCGACGCCGGTCTGCCGGTAGAGCCGGCTCGCCACGTCCTGGCAGGCGGAGTAGAAGAAGTCCTCCGCCGTGTAGTGGTTGGTGAGGTGCGCCATGCCGGCCGTCCCGGCGACGCGCACCGGCGGCTTGCGCAGCGACCTCGCGCGCTCCACCGAGGTGACGATGAAGGCGACGGCGCCGTCGTTGATGAGGCAGTAGTCGAGCAGCCGCAGCGGCTCGGCGATGTACCGGGACGCCAGGTAGTCCTCGCGGGTAATCTCCTTCTGGAAGACGGCGACCGGGTTGAGCGCGGCATGGCGGCGGTTGTTGATCGCGAGCGGCGCCAGCGCGTCCTCGCCCGCCCCGTACATGCCCCGGTAGCGCTGGTACATCAGGCCGACATAGGCGCCAGGGGAGGTCATGCCGTACATCTCGTCGTAGGCGGCGGTCGGGCCGCCGCCGTCGCCGCCGTACGTCACCTTCGCCGACCGGCCGTTGTTGCCGTAGACGCACGCGACGACGTCGGCCGCGCCGCTCGAGATCAGCGCGACGGCCTCCTGGAGGGCGACGCCGCTCATCCGGCCCGTCCCCTCTAGATCGTGGACGAAGCGCGGGTGCTTGAGGCCGATCACGGTGGCCAGCCGGTCGTACTTGACGCGGCAGCCGATCAGGCCGTCGATCTCGTCCTTGTCGATCCCGCAGTCCTCGATCGCCTCCCGGAGGGCGGCGGCCGCGAGGGCGTAGGCGTCCCGGGGCCGCTCGGTGGCGGCGTAGAGCGAGCGGAAGTCCGACTGACCAACGCCCACGATCGCGATCTCGGCTGACTCTTTCTGCATGCGTCTCTCCGGTCGGTTGGCCGTTGCTTGCCCGCCCGAGTCGGGCACGACTTTCTCGGGGTGCACCGCCGCTTCCGGGGGCCGGTCCGCCGCACGGGCCGACCCGCTGGGCGCGCCGGTGCGCCGCGGAAGCCGGTCCGTCGCGCGGTCAGGCCGGGCGGGCGGCGGACCGGCACCCGCCCCGGCCGGTCATGCTCCCGAGGCTCGTTCCTCTTCCAGCTTGCCGATGGCCGCCAGCGCCGCCTCCTTCGCGGCCTCCACATGGCGCCGGGCGAGCTGGGCGGCGCGGTCAGCGTCCCGGTCGGTGATCGCGGCGACGAGGTCGCGATACTCCTGGTTCGATCGCTCCCGGCGTCCGGGAACGCTGAGCGACAGCCGGCGCAGCGCGTGGATGCGCGCGTGCAGCGGCGCGAGGGTCGACTCCAGCAGGGCGTTTCTCGCCCCGGCCAGCAGCAGCTCGTCGAAGTGGTAGATCTCGGAGAGCTGGTCGTCGTCGTCCTTGCCCGGCCGGGTGAGCTTGACCAGTTCAAGGACCTCGCTGTCGGTGGCGCGCTGGACGAAGAGCGAAGCCGCCTCCGACTCCAGCGCCGCCCGTACCTCGTAGACCTGGCGGACGTCCTCGCTGCCGAGCACCGCCACCCGCACGCCCCGTTTACTCGACGTCTCGACGAGGCCCATCGTCTGGAGATGGCGGACCGCCTCGCGGATCGAGGTCCGGCTGACGCCGGTGAGCTCCATGAGCTCCCGCTCGGTGAGCCGGCGCCCCGGCAGCAGCGTGCCTTCGAGGATGGCCTGCCGGACCCTGCGCACGACGAGCTGCGGAACGGTCTCCGCAGGGCGGTCGATCCGCAGGTCTGGTCCGGGCTCTGCCATGCCATCTCCTCGTTTTTTGTATGACGTAAGTTAGTCATACGCTGTCGCCAAGGTCAACCTCCACCGGGTGTATCGGTCCGGTAGCTCTGCGCCTTATTTGCTGGTCAACAGCGTCAGCTTCGGTCATCTCGGCAGACCTTCTCGGCCTCCGATATTGACGTGGCATAGTACGTCTGCTTTGGTACGTCATACAAACTAGCCAGACTGGGTCGGACAGGACGACCTTCTGTTCGTAAGTTCGCGGAGCACGGCAGCCAAGGACACCACCGACCTCGTTCCGGGCAAGAGCTCCCATCCCACCCGCACCAATGTCTTTCTAAGGAGGAAGGATGTTGAGTCGACTGGTCGGCAAGGGGCACAGGAGACGTCCCCGGATCCTCGCGCCCCTGGTGGTAACCGCCATGGCCGCGAGCCTCGCCGCCGCATGCTCGTCAGATTCGTCGGACGGAGGAGGAGGCTCGTCCGGCGGAGTGCTCCGCGTCGGCGTGGTCGCCAGCACGATCTCCACCCTCGACGCCTACGCCAACCTGCGTTCGCAGGACTTCTACGTGCGTAACGCCACGATGTTCGAGCCGCTCGCCCACCGGACGAAGGACGGCGGCTACCAGTGGGCACTCGCCACTGGCATCACGCACAACAAGGACAACACCGAGTGGACGGTGAAGCTCCGTCCGAACGTCAAGTTCCACGACGGGACGGCGTTCGGCGCGGACGACGTCATCGCCGTCTTCAAGCGGGTCCTCGACAAGAAGAACGCGCTCATCGAGCGCAACTACATCGACTTCATGGACCCGAAGGGGATCGAGAAGGTCGATGACCTGACGGTGAAGTTCAAGCTGCCCAAGCCGTACGGGCCGTTCGAGTTCGCCGTCACCAACAGCAACATCATCTTCTACAAGAACGGGTCCAAGCCCGAGCAGGCGATGGGGACGGGCCCGTTCCGCCTCGTCAAGTTCACGCCTGGGCGGGAGACCGAGGTCAAGAGGTTCGACGGCTACTGGGGGCCGAAGGCCAAGCTCGACGGCGTCAAGATCATCAGCTTCAGGACCACGGAGGCGTCGACCAACGCGCTGATCGGGCGCCAGATCGACGCGAGCTCCAACATCCTCCAGACCTCGCTGCCGACGATCGAGAAGACGCCGGGCCTGAAGGTCATGAAGAGCGATGTGAACCTGAAGGTCTCCATCGGCATGCGCGCCGACAAGGAGCCGTTCAACGACGTTCGCGTCCGCCAGGCGATGCGGCTGATCGTCGACCGCAAGCTCGCGCTCACCAACGCCTTCGACGGGCTCGGGGAGGTGGCGAACGACCACTCGGGCTTCGACAAGTGCGTGCCGGCCGTTCCCCAGCGGGTCCAGAACCTCGACGAGGCCAAGAAGCTGCTCGCGGCGGCGGGCAAGTCGAACCTCACCATCGACCTGGAGACCGCCGCGAACAAGCCCGGCATGCTCCAGCTGGTCCAGATCCTGTCCGAGGACGCCAAGAAGATCGGCGTGAACATCAAGGTCAAGAAGATGGAGCTGGGCGCCTACCTCGAGAAGTGGGGGGAGCGGACGTTCTACACCGGATACGACACGCGCCCCTACCTGGAGGGCGTGCCGGAGATGATCAGCGGCGACGCGGTGCTCAACCACAACCACTGGAACGACTCGGAGTTCAAGTCGCTGGCCAAGAAGCTCTACGCCACCTCCGACGTGCAGGAACAGTGCGAGATCCAGAAGAAGATGAAGCAGATCGAGTACGAGCGCGGCGCGAGTATCCTCACCGCGACGAACCCCACGGTGAGCGTGTACGCGTCGAAGGTGCACGGTCTCGTGCCGGAATTCCCCTCGGGGAACCTGTACGACTTCAGCAAGGTCAGCATCGACTAGTGAGCAGTTAGGACGGTGTCGCGCGAACCGGAGTTCGCCTCCCCCGGACCTCGTACCGCGAGGGGGGCGTCTCCGCGTTCCGCCAGCACGGAGTCGTGGCCAGGGGGTGCCCGCGCATGGAGTTCAGAGCCGGGTGGCTGCCCAGGGCGTCGCTCAGACCGGACGGTCATGCGCGGACACCCCCCGACCCGCACGACGACCGGACACGTTGAACGGAATTGTTGCGATGGCTATTGAGACGATGACAGACAACGCGATCAAGGCCGCCCCGCCTCCCCCGCCGGGGCAGTCCCGGCGGGTCGCCCTCGCGTGGCAGATCGGCCGACGTGCGCTGATGGGCGTGGTGACCCTGTGGTGCATCTCCGTCATCGTCTTCGTGGCGACGCAGGCGATGCCCGGAAACGTCGCGCAGAGCATCCTCGGCCCCGGGGCGACCACCGAGCAGGTGGCCCAGCTGAACGAGAACCTGGGCCTCAACGAACCGCTGCTCAGCCAGTACTGGGGTTGGCTGAGCAACGTCCTCACCTTCGACATGGGCAACTCGCTGATCAGCGGTCAGCCCGTGTCGGAGCTCCTCTCCGAACGGATCTTCAACTCCGCGACGCTGACCGTGATCGCGATGGTGCTGATCCTCCCGCTGTCGCTCCTGGTCGGCCTGCTCGCGGCCGTCTTCCGCGACAAGTTCTTCGACCGGTCCTACCTGGGCACCTCGCTCGTCGTGACGGCGACGCCCGACTTCGTCATCGGCAGCCTCGTGATCGCCCTGTTCGGCACGGTCGTCTTCAAGGTCCTCCCGCCGGTCTCGATCATTCCCCCCGGCGACGTGCCCTGGCAGCATCCGAAGGAGCTCGTGATGCCGCTGGCCGTCATGGTGCTCGTCGGGGTCACCTACCTCTCGCGCCTGGTGCGCGTGTCGTTCATCGACGTGCTGGAGAGCGAATACGTGCAGCTCGCGACCATCAAGGGCCTGTCGATGCGGCGGATCCTGTTCCGGCACGCGCTGCCGAACGCCCTCGCGCCCAGCATCCCGGCGGCGAGCATCATGGCCGCCTACACCATCGCGGGCTCGGTCGTGATCGAGTACCTCTTCGCTTATCCAGGCATCGGCTCGGCGCTCGTGGACGCCGTCGCCGGCCACGACCTGCCGATGATCCAGGCGATCATCATGCTCATGGCGGTCGCGTTCTTCTGCTTCAACCAACTCGCCGACGTGCTCGGAACCCTGAACAAGTCCCGCTGACAGACGTCCCGCTGACAGACAAGGAGCGTGCGGTGATCCGAACGCGACCCAGGGAGCAAGGGGTCCAGGCTCCACCCAAGAACCTCACCCGCCGCGTCCTGACCTCCCGGCAGACCCGGCTCGGTCTGATCATGCTGATCGCCATGATCCTCTTCGCGCTGCTCGGCCCCCTCTTCGCGCCGCACTCGCCGACCGCGGTGATCGCGAAGCCGTACGCCTCGCCCGGCGACGGCCTGCTGCTCGGCGCCGACTCGCTGGGCAGGGACATCGTGTCGCGCATCCTCAGCGGTGGGGCCAACCTGACCTGGATGGCCATCCTCGCCACGTTCGGCGGCGTGACGCTCGGCACCGCCATCGGGCTGATCGCGGCCTTCGCGGGCGGGATCGTCGACACGCTCCTCATGCGGGTCGTCGACGTCCTGCTGACGTTCCCGACGATCATCATGGCGATCCTGTTCATCTCGATGGTCGGGCCGAGCCGGGTGATCCTGGTGATCCTCGTGGCGATCGGGCTCACGCCCGGGATGGCGCGGGTGATGCGCGGTGCGGCGCGTCCGGTGATGCGGCGCGAGCACGTCATGTGGGCGCGGACGATCGGGCTGTCGTCCCGCCACATCCTCATGCGGGAGGTCCTGCCGAGCGTGACGTCCCCGCTCATGGTCGAGATCGGGCTCAGGCTCATGTGGTCGGTCGTCGGCCTCGCCTCGCTGAGCTTCCTCGGCTTCGGCGTCCAGCCGCCCGCCTCCGACTGGGGTCTCATGGTCAGCGAGAACAAGGACGGCCTCGCCATCCAGCCGCTCGCCGTCTTCATCCCCGCCGTCTGCGTCGCCCTGTTCACCATCGGCGGCAATCTCTTCGCCGAGGGCGCCGCCCGCGTCATCGGCCGCACCGAAGGGGCACGTTCATGAAGGCGGTCGAAGTCACCGGGCTCACCGTCACACTCGACGATGGCAGTGTGATCGCCGACGACGTGTCGTTCGGCTTGGAGAGTGGCCAGGTCATGGGCCTGGTCGGCGAGTCCGGCTCGGGGAAGAGCACGGTCGCGCTCGCGCTGCTCGGCTTCGCCAAGAAGGGCGCGAACATCACCGGCGGCAAGGTCGTGGTGGGCGGTGTCGACCTGCTCGCGCTCGCGCCGAACGACCTGCGCGAGGCGCGCAAGAAGCTGATCGGCTTCGTGCCCCAGGACCCCGCGACGGCGCTCAACCCGGCGATGCGGATCGGCACCCAGCTGATCGAGGGAATGCTCGGCAACAAGAAGGAGAACCTGCCGCGGATCCGCAAGGTTCTCGAGACCGTCGGCCTGCCCTCGGACGACGCCTTCCTGAAGCGCCACCCGCAGGAGCTCTCCGGCGGCCAGCAGCAGCGGGTGGCGATCGCCATGGCCGTCGCGAAGGGCCCGAAGCTGATCGTCTTCGACGAGCCCACGACCGGCCTGGACGTCTCCACCCAGGCGAGGGTCCTGGAGATGGTGGCCGAGCTCTGCGCGGACAACGGCATGGCGGCCGTCTTCGTCTCGCACGACCTCGCGGTCGTCGGCACCGTCGGCGACCTGGTGACCGTGATGTACGCCGGGCAGATCCTGGAGACCGGGTCGCGCGAGGAGGTCCTGCAATCGGCCGCGCACCCCTACTCCATCGCGCTGCTGGAGTCGGTGCCGTCGACGCGTCAGCGGCTGGCGCTCGTCGCCATCCCCGGCCGGGCGCCGGCGGCGGGAGCCAAGTTCGACGGCTGCGTGTTCGCGGACCGCTGCGCGTTCGTCGAGGACCGCTGCCGCGAGGCCGCGCCCGCCCTGGTCGCCACGCCCACGGGCGGCGCGGCGCGCTGCGTCCGCGTCGAACACGTCCGGGAGAACCAGTCGGGCCAGGTCAAGGAGCCCCTGCGGAGTATCGAGAGCAGGGAGGGTGACAGCGCGTCCGTCCTCAGCGTCCGGAACCTGAACGCCTCCTACGGCCGGACCCAGGTCCTGTACGACATCTCCTTCGACGTCGCTCCCGGCGAGTGTCTGGGCGTCGTGGGCGAGTCGGGCAGCGGCAAGACGACCATGTCCCGCTGCCTGATCGGGCTCCATGAGGACCAGTCCGGCGGCTTCGAGATGAACGGGAAGCCGCTTCCGCCTCGGTTGCGGGATCGCTCCAAGGCGGTCAAGCAGCAGATGCAGTACGTCTTCCAGAACCCCTACGGTTCGCTGAACCCCCGCGAGACCATCGCGACCGCGGTGATGGTGCCGTTGAAGCACTTCTACGGAGAACGGGGCAGCGCCGCCCGCGAACGGGCCAAGGAGGCCCTGGAGCGCGTGGAGATCCCGTGGCGGCTCGCGGACCGCTACCCGGCCGAGCTGTCGGGCGGCCAGCGCCAGCGGGTGGCCATCGCCCGCGCGCTCGCCTGCAACCCTTCGCTGCTGATCTGCGACGAGGTCACCTCGGGGCTGGACGTCTCCGTCCAGGCCTCCGTCGTCGAGCTGCTCCGGAGCCTGCAGGACGACGGGCTGAGCATGGTCTTCATCACCCACAACCTCGCCGTCGTGCGCAGCATCGGTGACCGCGTCGTCGTCCTGAGCAAGGGTCGCGTCGTGGAGTCGGGAGAGGTCGAGTCGGTGCTCACCGCACCGCAGCACGCCTACACCCGCGGGCTTCTCGCCGACACGCTGGAGGTCGACCGTCCCGACCCGGAGACGAGCGAAGTCGCCGGGTGACGCACGGCCGCCGGACGGACCGAGGTCAGGTGTGCGGGGTGTGCCGGGTGTATCCGGCGCGGACGCGGCCGAAGGCGTTCAGGGCGTGTACCGCGTAGCCCCTCATGGCGTCCGCCGGTCCGACCGGATCGTGCCAGGTGGCGGGCTGGTCCAGGTTGCCGCTGAGCGAGATGAGCTTGATCAGCGTCACCCTGTCGTCGCGGAGTTGGGGCACCCGCATCGTCGAATAGGCGTTCCGCAACACCTCCGCGTGCCGGGACAGGCGCTGCTTGGCGGTCGCCCGGTCGTGCTCGTAGAGGTCGTCCAGCGCGTAGAAGGTGATCTCGCTGGTCCACAGGCCGATCGCATGCACCGCCACGGTCTGGGCGGAGATCGTTCCGGCCGGGGTGAGGGACCACTCGTGCCGCCGGTTGTCCCGCGCGAGGACGTCCACGTACTGCACGGTGGCGCTGCCCAGAGCGTCCTCCGGTGTGGTGCCGTCCGGTAGTTCGATTTCGAGGACGATCCAGTAGGTCTCGCCGTACGCGAGGTCGGGCGCGAAGATCCGGATTCCCTTCTCCCCGGTGATCAGGTCGGGCAGGCCGGGGGCGCCGGACTGCTCCTCGCCCCGGCGCCGCGCCTCCCGCGCCTCCTGGAGCACCGCCTCGCGTGCGGCCGGATCGGTGATCAGGTCATGCCCGTACAGGTGCCAGACGCGGATGTCCGGGTCGATCTCTATCCGCAACTGGACGTTGATCGCGGCCAGGTGCTCGCGGCGTGTGAGGTCCTCCGCGAGGTTGAGCCGGACTTCCCCCGGGTCGGTCACGAACGTGCAGTGGCCGCCGGTCAGCCCGGCCAGCGCCTGGAGCTCACGCGTACGGGCATCGGTGCCGAATCCGAAGCAGGACAGCGTCAGGTCACCGCGCAGGCGCTCGGCGACGTTCTTGCGGATCTGGACCCAGTCGGTCTCGCCCGAGGTCGGGTCGCCGTCCGAGAACAGGTACAGGCAGTTGACGAGGTCCAGCCGGTCATTCCCGTACCGGGCGATCTCGTCGATGCCGTAGCGCAGGCCGAGGTTCAGATCGGTGCCGCCCGTCGCCGTCAGCCCCGAAATGACCTGGGTCAGCCGCTCCAAGGACAATTCCCTTTTCGGGGTCGCTTTGAGCACCGTGCTCACCCGGGTGTCGAAAGTGACGATGCCGAGGATGTCGATGTCGCGCAGTTGCTCATAGAGCTGGTGCAGCGCGGACTTCACCGTGTCCAGTTTCTCCCCGAACATCGAGGCGCTGGTATCGACGGCGAACACGAAGTTCACGGGCAGAACCTCGCCCCGCGGAGTGTCCGGCGCGTGGTCGGCCGCTCGCAGCGCGATCTCCAGGAAATGCGTCGTGCTCTCGCGGGCTTTGGCGTCGCCGGGAGGCTCGGCACATCCGTGGCTGACCGCGACGGCCTCTCCGGCCGGTGGTGAGGGAACCTCGTCAGAGCGCGAGGCGACGAAGTCGTCGAACCGGATCTGGGTCTGGTCGATCAGCACACCATTCTCGATCAGATCGGCGATCCCCATCGACGCCCTGGTGCCGAACGCGTTGTTGCGGCGGACGAACAGCCCATCATGCGGCAACGGCTCGTCCCTGGAACGCACCGGCACCCCCGAAGCCGGCGGCACCCAGGATGGGCCCGATACCTGATTGCCGGCGGCGCGTTGCGAGAACCTTTGGAAAGACTCGGCGCTGTCCTCGCCTACCGAACGAAGATCCCGCCCACTCACGATCTGCGCGTCTAGGCGGATTTCGGCTTCGCTGAGGAGAACGCGGCGCTGCTCTTCGATTACTGAAATCAGTATCGACCGGGAGATGGTGATCAGACCGGAAGGTAATTCATGGAGCAGGCTCTCGATCTGCTCGCACCACAGCGAGGAGCTGAGGGGATGCGGTTCGAGTTCATCGAGAAACGCGGAGTGACCGATAATCGTCGCGAGTGTGCCCAGGGTATGGAGAGCACAGGTGTTGACGGTGGTCAATGTGGCGTCGGAGTCCCGGACCGGGCTTCGGGTGATGACGATCGATTTCTCGTGACTCTCCAGTGACTCCCTGACCAGCCGTATGACGGCCGACGCATCAGCGTTCTCGCTCGTCAGAAGCTCGTCCAGGTGAACGCCTTGAGACGGCGCATCACGGGTCAGCAGCCGCCGCAGGAAATGCTCGTCCAGGTGGATGACGCGAATCAGCACGGTGGGTTCGGGGTCCGGGGAGGGGTTGTTGGTCATTGCCTGTCCTCAGTCGGGAAGGGGCATTTGGTGTCCAGTTCGGTGGCGGTGCGCGGGCCGGGCTCGAACATGCCCTCGGCTTGCAGGCAGGTCAGCCAGGTGTCCAGCCGGTCGCCGATGCCGCGGCTGCCTGACGCCAGTGTCCTGGCCCTGGCACGATCGTCCGGCTCGGGGCTGAGCAGCAACACCTTGATCTTGAGGGCGATGCTCGGCTCGTCGCGGGGGTCGCGTCCGAGCGCCTTGTCGATGTAGCGGCCCGCCACGTCGGTCCTGTCACGGGCCAGGGCGACGCGCGCTTTCCAGTACCACAGCAGCGCGCCGTCCCGTAGGACGCTCGCGGACGCCGACAGTTCCGCGTCCGCCGCGGCGAGATCACCGGCTCGCAGCCGTTCCTGGACGTGCCGGACGGCTTGCCCTTGGGGAGATAGCGGGCTCTGCGGCGCATCGGCGGGAGAACCCACGATCGTGATCGGCTGGTTGATGTACTGGTTGCCGGTCGCCTGGTTGACGACATTGTTCTGGCCCAAGAATTCGGCGCTGTTCCGCCCCGGAGGCGGCGGCTTTTGGTCCGTCCCGCCGCGCCGGTCTGTGGCCCTCCCGTAGACCGCCAGCCCGAGGCCCGCGATCCCCACCCCTGACCCGATCACCCCTACGGTGTCGTTCAGCCGGAAACCGGCCACCGCGAAATACGCCCCGAGCCCCACCACGGCCGCCGCCACGATAAGGCCGCCAGACCAGGTGGTTAGACGCCCCGTCATGACGGCATTATCAACACACTTCGGAGATCACTCGCCGGAAGACCACACATTCCCCATGATTCATTAGGGTTGTCGCGGTCAAACGAACGGGGTTGTGATGGACGAACGCGAACTCAAGCTCAACTCGTTGTCGCGCTACTCGAAGTCGTCGTCGACGTACGTGCTGGAGGAGTACGGGCACTGTGAGGTCCCGGCGGGCTGCGGCGGGGTCGTGTTGCGGTGGCGTAATCCGCGTGATGGCGTTCCCCTGCGGTTGCGGCTCTATCTGAACGGTGACGGCGAGATGTTCTTGGACGGAGAACCGCCGCCCTCGGCGATACCGGTGGTGTCGTTCGGCGAGCATGTGCTGGCGTTCGAGCTCGCATTGCCCAATCCGGCGTACGCGGTGCTGAACTTCGCGGCGCGATTCCCTCCCAAGTGGCCCGAGACGCGTGCCACCGGTCCGGACGAGCCGCGTGTCAGCGTCGTCTCGGCCGCGGACGGGACGTGGAAATACACCGATCACGCACCCGGAGACGACGGTTGGAAGTCGAGTGGCTTCGACGACTCGTCGTGGCGTTCCATGGTCGGCAATGAGGAGTTGCAGCCGCCTGAGGACCCCGAGCGCAATATGGCCCACTACAGGTTCCGAGCCGTGCAGCGGGAGGGCGGCGCCGGGCTGGGCGTGCCCGAACCGGCCACCCGGATCTGGATCCGCAAGACGTTCGAGGTGGAGGGAGACGGCGATGCCTGAGCGGCGTGCCCCGCTCGTCCTGATCCCGGAGTACTTCGGCTGCCTGGTGTTCGACCGCCGGACGTCGCGGTACATGCCGTTCGACGCCGAGACCACGGCCGTGCTGAGTGCCCTGCGCGACCGTCCGATCGACCGGCTCCTCCGGGAGGAGGCCGACGACGAGCGCCACCTCCGGCTCCTGCGTTTCTACGAGCATTTCGATGAGCTCGGCTTCTTCACACCCGACGGACGGTTCGCCGGGACGATCCTCGACGGCCTCGAAGTGCCGCCCGACCATCTGAGCGGGCCTCTCGCCGTCCATCTGGAGGTCATCGCGTCCTGCAACCTGGGGTGTGCACACTGCTTCGCGGGCGACCTGCCGCGCCGCGAAAAGCGGCTCTCCCTGGACGAGATCGACCGGCTGTTCGCGCAGATGGCGAGCCTCGGCAGCTACCGCCTCGGCCTGACCGGCGGCGAGCCGCTGCTGCGCAAGGACCTCTTCCAGATCATCGACCTGGCGCTCGGCCACGGCCTGGCGCCCTGCGTCACCACCAACGGGCTGCTGATCACCGAGGAGATCGCCGCCGAGTTCGGGAGGCGCGAGCTGGTGTGGCTCAACGTCAGCCTGGATGGCGCCACCGCCGCGACCAACGACGCGGTGCGCGGCGAGGGCACCTACGCCAAGGTCATGGACCGGCTCGCGGTGCTGCGCCGCCACGCACGGTTCACGCTCGCCTTCACGATCATGAAGTCGAACCTCGCGGAGATCGAGGACTGCGCGCGGCTGGCGCATGAGACCGGCGCCGACACCGCGGTGTTCCGCCCCCTCTACCCGGTGGGCGTCGCGTCCCGGCACCTGGACCTGATGCCGACGTTCGCCGAGTACAGCACCGCGCTGAACCAGCTCGCCTCGATGGACGCGAACGCGCCGGCCTCGCTGCACCACATCGACCCGTTCAGCCCGCGGGCGCGGACCGAGACGCAGTCGGTCGTCCAGCAGAACTACGGATGCGGGGCAGGGAACCTCGTCTGCTCGATCTCGGTTTCGGGCGAGGTCAACCCGTGTGGCTTCCTCGGTCCCGGTTTCGTGGCGGCGAACATACGCGACACCTCCCTCGCCGAGATCTGGCATCGCAGCGCGGGTTTTCAGGAGATCCGCGCGCTGCCGTCCACGGAGCCCGGCGGCGGCGCCGCGTTCGCCGGGGGCTGCCGTGCCCGCGCGCTGGTGCTCAACGGATCGGTCAACGCCCCCGACCCCTGGATCCTCGACCACGCCGCCGGTTCCGGTGCCCGCAACCCCCTCGTCGTCCTGGACGTCAACGCGGGCGGCGCCGGGTCGCACGGAGGGAACCACGGCTGCGGAGGGGGGTGCGGCTGAGCCGTGGACCAGCGAGAACTCCTCACCCAGGCCCGCGAGCTGGAGGCGGCGGGCGAACTGCGCGACGCCGCGTCCCGCTACGACCGGGCGTACGCGCTGAACCCCGCCGACCCCGAGGTGGCCCGGGCCCGCGCCGCCCTGCTCGACCGGATGGCGGTCACCGAGCACGGAATCGTTTTCCGCTACGTCCCCGCCGGGACGTTCCTGATGGGCTCGTCCGGCGGCGACCGGGACGAGAGCCCCGTCCACGAGGTGCGGCTCGGCGACGTCTGGATGGCCGAGACCCCGATGAGCTGGTGGACCTTCTGCGACCTCATGGGCTGGGCGCTGCCTCCCGAGGGCGTCCCGCCGGAGGAGGGCATCGACCGCCGGCGCCTGTTCGACCTGCACGTCCAGAACCAGATCCGCTGGCAGTACTGCGAGGACGCCACCACCCAAGCGACCGACTGGCACGCCCACAACCCGTCGCTCCGGATGACGCGCGGCGGAGAAACCGTGGACCCGGCGGAAGTCTTCGGCGGGGTGTCCCGCGACCACTCGGCCCCATGGCGCTACGAAAACAAACCCATGGTCAGCGTCAGCTGGGAGGCCGCCGCGGAGCTCGGCGAGCGGCTGTCCGACGACCGCGTCGAGTACCGCCTCCCCACGGAGGCGGAATGGGAGCGCGCCGCGCGCGGCGGGCTGTCCGGCCGCCGCTATCCGTGGGGCGACGAACCGCCCACGGCGCGGCGATGCGATTTCGGCCGCTTCGGCGACTTCGCGATCCGTCCGGTGAAGGACACCCCGCCCAACGGCTACGGCCTGTACGGGATGGCGGGCTCGGTCTGGGAATGGACGTCCGACTGGTACGACGCCGAGTACTACGGAAACTCACCCGAGGCCGACCCGTCCGGCCCGCCCGAGGGAACCGAACGCGTCCTGCGAGGCGGCTCCTGGGCCGACTGCGCCGACGCAGTCAGCGTCTCCTTCCGCATGTCCCGCGCACCCGAAGACGCGTTCACTCCCAACATCGGCTTCCGCCTCTGCCGCCGGCTCGTCCAGTAGGCGCCGCGACGCTCACATGCTCACGCGCCGGACAGGATCATCACGATGGCCAGGAGCGGTACCAGCAAGACGGCGACGCCGATGAGCACCCACGACAGGGCCGCGCCCGGCCATTTCTGCGGCGGGGGACCGAGCGCGCCGCCCATGAACGCGATCATGGGCGCGCGGTATTCGAGATGCAGCTGCTGGCCCGGTTGCACCGGGACGGTCGCCGCGACCCGGCCGACCTCCGGCGGCAGGAAGTAGGGAACGTGGATCCGCAGATCGTGGTTGCCCGGCGGCAGCGGCAGCGCGTTGGGGCCCCATCTGCCGGGGAAACTCCGCCCGTTGAGCGTGATCACGGGTGCCCGGAAGCCGTAGATGAACGCCATCGGGTGGTGCTTGATGTCGACCACCACCTGGCCTTGACCGGCCGCGGGCCCCGCCTGCTGATACTGCCCCGCCTGCGCGTACTGGCCCGGCTGCTGGTGCTGGCCCGGCTGCCCGTATCCGCCTGGCACACCTTGCTGCGGCGGCTCCCACGGTTGATTCACAGGTCCCCTTTGCGGCGTTTCGATCAACCTATCTCAGAAATTGCGGCGTCAATGGCGGCTTTATTCGCTCCCTCGCGCAGGCGAGGTGATGAGGAGGGTGACGGTGCGGTTGCGGGCGTCGTCGGAGTGGGGGCCGTCGCGCTGGTCGGCGGTGACGATCGTGAACGCCGTCAGCGGACGGTGGCTCGCCGCGGCCAGCCGGTAGGCCGCCATCTGGGCGCGGGTCAGGGCGATCGCGGAGCCGCCGCGGGCACGGCCGTTCGGGTCGGGAACCGCGTGGCCGACCACCGTGACGGCGACGTCCCGCCTCGGAAGGCGCTCAAGGCGCTTACCGAGGCGGTCGAGCAGCCTGCCCTTCGACGAGGTGAGCTCGTAGGCGTTCGGGGCGAACAGGCCCTTGGTGAACACCACACGCAGGCCGTCACCGTCCCGGTGAAGACGGACGCCGGGCATCGTCAACCGGCGCTGGGCGTCGTCGAGGACGCGTCCGCGCTGCGCGGCCGCCTTGGCCTCCCGTTCCTGTATCGCCTGCAAGCGCTGCCGCAACGCCTCCGCCTGCTGTGTCCGCTGTCGCAGTTGCGCGGCGGCCGCTTGGGCGGTGTCCGGCGTGGACGTGCCGTCGTCCCGATCGACGGCGACGAACGCCAGCCCGCCCGCCAGCACGACGCTCAGCGGCACGGCCACCGCCGCGATCCGGGCGGGACGCAGCCGCGGGTGCCTGGGGCTCCGTCCCTCGACGATCGCGGCCACCGTGCGCCGTCCGGCCGCGGCCGCCTCCGCCGCGGCCGGGTCGTCGGTGCGTTCCTGGACACGCGCCCAGCACGCGTCGGACTCCTTCAGCTCACCGCGCTGGGCGTGCACACGGGCGAGCAGGTCCAGCGCCGCCGGGCCGGCCGCGTCGGCGGTGTCGAGGTCGCGCAGCAGGCGCAGCGCCGCGTCCAGGTCACCGGCCCGTGCGGCGGCGCGGGCCCGGTCGGTGACGAGCTCGGCCCGCAACGCGTCACTCGTGGTCGTGGCCATGGCTCACCTCACCCCGATGATCTTCTGCCGTTCCTCGGCCGGCAGCAGCCGGGCGAGCCGCGCGTTGACGGCGTTCAGCGCGTCCACGTCGCCGGCCGCGATCGCCTGCTCGCCCTCCTTGATGAGGCGCCTGGCCTGCGCGGCGGGCTGCAACGCGGCCTGCTGCTCGCGGAGCAGGAAGAAGAGCTTGACGGGCCAGTCGGGGGTCCGCCGTTCCAGGTGGATGAGGAACTCGGTCGCGCGCTCCAGCTGCCTGCCGATGGCGGCGGAGTCCTCCGAGGCGATGGCGTCGTCGGCGCGGCGCCGCATGTCGGACAGCTCCTTGCGGTCTCCGGGGGCGCCGTTGCGGCTGACGAGCTGGGCGGCCTCGTCCAGCACCTCGCGCAACTGGCCGATCTGGTCGGGAAGGTCGGTGGCCTCCTCGATCTCGTCCATGTCCACTTCGAGGTTGCGCAGCCGTTCCTCGGCCGCGGCGGCGGCTCCGGCGTCCATCTGCGCCAGCCGCGTCTGCTCACGCAGGGCCTCGATCCTGTTCTCCTCGTCGATCTGCTCCAGGCGGCGCTCGGCGAAGCTCGATCCCGCCCCCCGGGCCGAACCGCGCAGGCCGCTCAGCCGCGACTCGGCCGCGCGCAGCCTCGACTCGAGCTCCTCCGGGGAGGCGGCGCGGATGTTCTCCATGTCGATCTCCACCTCGAACTGCGCCTGCACCAGCGGGACGTCCGCGACGGCGGTGACCAGGTTGGAGCTGTCGACCTCGAAGGACACCTCGATCTCGGTGCCCGCGGGCAGGTCCAGCCGGACGTCCTCGGGCCGGATCTCCAACATCCCCACCCGCCGGTTGCGGTCACCGCGCGGGCTCTCGCCCTGCACGACCGGGATGCGGATCACCGATTCGGTGTCCGAGCGGCGCAGCGCGTCGGTCGTCCTGAACACCTCGCGTACCCGCGCGGGCACGGTGGCGCCCTTGCGCACCAGCGGCGCGAACGCGCGGTCGGCGAGCTGGATGCCGAGCGAACTGGTGAGCGTGACGCCCGGCGTCTCCTCGGTCCGGTGCGTGATCGTGAACGTGTCGGGCGAGAGCTTCTGGCGCGTGCCGGTGCCGTCGAGGAGTTCGAGGGAGAATCTGGACGTGGCGCGCTCGTCGATGTCCACCTCGGCGATGAAGGAGCCCTTGGCGGACAGGCCGATGCGCGGCGTGCGAAACGGCGGCTGGGCGTGGGGGTTGTCGAGCACCACCGAATAGGTCGTCCAGTCGACCTTCCTGGCGCTGTGCAGTTCGCCGGCGACGGTCGGGCGCGTGGTGGTCACGACCGGCTGGTAGGCGAGGGTGACGGTGAACTCGCCGGGTGCCGGTTCGCGCTTGGGCGCCGGACGGCGGATCGTGCTGGCGAGGATCGCGGCGCCGCGGGCGACGACCGTGGTCGGGTCGACGCTGAAGTCGAGCTCGATGCCGAGCCCGTGCTCGCGGTCCGCGAGCCGCTCGCGCAACCCCGGCATCAGCGTGACGCCGCCGACGAGCACCAGGCGATCGATGGCGTCGGGCGACAGGCCGCCCTCCTTCAGGGACTTGCGGGACAGGTTGATCGCCTGCGTGTAGAACGGCTCGGCGAGCTCGTCGACCTCGCCCCGGGTGATGGTGTGCGTGAGGGTGTGCTCGCGGCCGTCGCCGTCCTTGAGCTCGGCCATGACCAGGGCGGTGCCGGACCGGGAGAGCGCGATCTTGGCGTCCTCGGCGGCGCGCTTGAGCCTGGCGAAGTTCGCCTTCCAGCGCGGGTTGTCGCGGCGGAAGTCCGCCCATCCGAGCTGGCGGCTCACCTCGGGCGCCAGCAGCCGCTCCGCGATCTTCCAGTCGATCAGCTTGCCGCCCAGGTAGGGGTCGCCGGAGTGGTTGACGACGCGCATGTCGCCGTCGTGCTTGCTGACGACGGCGGCGTCGAACGTCCCGCCGCCGAAGTCGAACACCATCCAGTAGCTCTGGTCGGACGACTCGGTGAACCCGTAGGCGACGGCCGCCGCCGTGGGCTCCTGGACGAGCGGGCACGTGGCCAGCCCGGCCAGTTCCGCCGCCTTCTTGGTCGCGTTGTTCTGGTTCAGCGTGAACGCCGCCGGGACGGTGATCACCGCCGCGTCCGGCGCGCCGCCGTAGACGTGGGCGATATCGCCGCGCAGCGACTTCAAGACCTCGGCCGACAGTTCAGGCGGGCTGAGCGAGATTCCGGCCTTCGGGAACGTCCGGTCCGCGCCGGCCTGGCCCATCTCCTGCTTGAACTCGGCCGCGCAGTTCTCCGGGCCGGTCTCCATCTTGTCGCGTGCCGCACGGCCCACCTGGACGACGCCCCGGTCCGGGATCCACACCACCGAGGGCGTGGTGTCCCAGCCGTCGTTGTTCTTGATCATCATGGTGGTGCCGTCCGGCTCGGCGATCGCGACGGCGCTGTTGGTGGTGCCGAGATCGATTCCGAAGTCGATGGTCTCTCGTGTGTTCATAGCCGTCCCTGAGGGTCTGCGGTGTCCGGGCTGTTCGCGATGTCCGGCGTGTTCGGCATGGTCGGCGTGTTGGGCGGGGCTGGGGTCGCCCGGGTGTCCGTGCTGTTCGGGGGGTCCGTGCTGTCCGGGGCGTCCGGGGGGTCGGTGCCGGCCGGGCGGCCGACGATGACCTCGCCTATCTGGATGCGGCGGCCATGGAGGTAGATCGTCGGACGCATGGTCTGCACGACGGTCTCGGTCTCCAGCGTCAGGTGGTCCTCGAAGCCCAGGGCCCGCAGCGAGCGGCCCGGATGGTAGGCGTCGCCGTCGTGGCCCTGGATCCGCAGCCCCGCCCTGGCCAGCGTCTCGTCGCACTTGACCAGCCAGCGGCCCGCGTCCCTGGCCTCCTTGGGGAGGCGCCGGCCGTCCTGGCCCGGCCGGGACAGCTTGCGGCTCGCGGTGAACAGGTTGGTCGCGGCGTCCGCCAGCAGCTTCTCGTCGAGCCCGTCCAGCGCCTTCTCCGTTTCCTCCAGCGCCGCGAGCATGCCCTCCAGGCGGGCGTACCGTTCGTCGTCCCAACCCGGCGGGCCGATGCGGAACGCCCGGTGGTGGCGGCGTTGCCGCAGGTCCGCTCGTAGGGAAGCCAGCAGGCGTCTCACATGATCACCCCTCGTCTCCAGAGGGCCAGCTTGGACAGGTACCGCTTCCGGAGCGAGGGGTCGAGCTCCATCGCACGCTCCAGGAGCGCGATCGCCTCCGGCAGGCCGTCCGGGAGCAGCGCGCGCCTCATCGCGCTCTTGGCCAGTTCGTGCGCGTCTTCGTCCGGCCCCCGTGGCCGCCGTTTCGGCCGTGCCGGGTGGCCGGCCCACTCACGGAGCAGGTCGACGAGAACGCCGGCGTCGGCGGGACGGTCGCCGGGTTCGAGCTGGAGCGTGGCCAGGACGATCCGGTCGAGCCCGGCGTCCACGTCGTCGTTGAACCGGCTCGGCGGCAGCAGCTTCCGGCCGAACCGGGCCAGGGAGAACGACGAGAGGGCGTGCGGGTCCTCGTACGGGAAATGGTTGGTGAGCAGGACGTAGGCGATCGTGCCGACCGAGTACACGTCGCTGGCGCACGAATAGCCCTGGTACCGCATCACCTCGGGGGCCATGAACGCGTACGTGCCCTGCGCGCTGGCGAGCATCGTGATCGGATCCGTGCGCTTGGCGAGGCCGAAGTCGCTGATCCGGACCCGCGGGCGCCCGTCGGCGCCGGTGTCGTAGCCGACCAGTACGTTCGCGAGCGTGAGGTCGCGGTGCACGATCGGCGGCGTCTGGCCGTGCGCGGCCGAGAGCCCGTCGGCGATCTGCTCGATCACCGCGACGGCGACGTCGACGGGCACGCCGGGACGATGCGAGTACAGCAGCTGCTCCAGGCTGCCGCCCGAGACGTACTCCATGGTGAAGTAGCCGCGCAGGCCCTCCGGCGTCTGGACGGTGTTCGCGTCGAAAAGCCGGACGATGTGCGGATGCCCGAGCGTGGACAGCAGGCGCGCCTCGCCCAGGAGCTCCCGCGTCTGGTCCAGCGAGGCGACCCGTTTGAACACCTTCATGGCCTGGAGACCCAGGTAGTCGTGCCGCACCCGGTGCACTTCGGCGAAGGCGCCCTCCCCCAGCAGCCGGTCGACGACCAGGGTGTCGCTGATCCGGTCGCCGCTGGCCAGCAGCGTCATGGCCGGTCCTCCCCGCGGCCGTAGTCGACGATGATGAGCGAGACGTCGTCGGGCGAGCCGCCGTCGGCCGCCGCCTCCACCAGCCGCAGGCCCACCTCGTAGACGGGTCCCGCCGAGGTGAGCAGCGCGGCCAGCGAGGCGTCGTCGACATGCCCGGTGAGCCCGTCCGTGCAGAGCAGCAGCCGGTCGCCGTGCCTCAGGTCGTGGACGGAGACACCGGGGATCGCCGGAGCGGACATGCCCACGTACCGGGTGAGCCGCCCGTCCTCGGAATGGTCGTCGGTCAGGCGGGTCAGCTCCCGGCCGCGGACGAGGTAGATGCGGCTGTCGCCGAGATGCACCACCAGCGCGCGGGCGCCATGGATCAGCAGCAGCGCGGTGGCCGCGCCGGTCGTCCCGGGCCCGTGCCGCGCCGAGCGCCGGACGCGTTCGCTGAGCTCGGCCGCCGCGGCCTGGACCGCCACCGGCGCCGTCGGCCCGCTCAGCGTCGTGACGCAGGCGCGGACCCTGCCGGGCAGCTCGTCGACCACGGTCTGCGCCGTCGCCGCCGCGTCGGCGCCCCCGCCCATGCCGTCGGCCACGATGAAGGTGCCCCGTTCGGCGCTCGTGGCGAGCCGGTCCTGGTTGGCGGAGTGCAGCCGTCCCGGCCTGCTGCACGCGGCGAAGGTGATCACGCCGTGCCCTCTCGCGGCGTGCCCTCTCGCGGCGTGCCCTCTCGCGGCGTGCCCTCTCGCGGCGTGCCCTCTCGCGGCGGGGCCGAGCTGACGTTCAGGCGGTAGCCGATGCCCGTGACCGTCTCCAGGATGCAGGGGGACGACGGGGACGCCTCGACGCGCAGCCGCACCGCGCGGACCACACCGGCCAGATCCTGCCGGGTGTAGGAGCGGTGCGGCGGCCACTCCTCGCGCGGGCCCCAGAGCGCGCTGATCAGCTCGGCGTGGTCGCAGGCCACGGCGGCGCCGCCGCTGCTGCGGCCCGCCATGTAGCGAAGCAGCTGGTGGCCCTGCGGGCGCAGCCCCTTGATCAGGGTCTCCCCGTCGTTGTCGCACCGGTAGGCCCGCGCGGCCACCCAGTCGTAGCGCAGGTACGGCCCGAGCGGCAGGACGTCGGCCGGCGGCTCGAACGGCGCGGGCTGCGTTGTGTGCGGGTCGAGGAACGTCAGCTCCCAGTACTGCGGCTCGCCGTCGGGACTCATGTCGCCGAGGATGAGGATCACGTCGCGGTGCTGGAGCCGTTTGCGTCCCTGCATGCGCTCCGTCCGGCCGCCGTGGCGCAGCAGGGTCCCGTTGACGCTGGCGTTGTCGGTCACCGACCACATCCCGTCGGAGAGATCGAGGGTGCAGTGCAGCCGTCCCACCCAGCGCTGCGGGTCGGGTTCCAGTGCGATGTCCGGCGCGTGCTCGGGGGCGCGCCGCCCGATGGTGACCGGGCCGGTCTCCAGCTCGACACCGCCGGTCACCCCGGCGGGCGAGGTGATCCGCAACGCCGCTGATCTCTCCACGCTCATTCCTCGCTGGGTGCTCGTTGGAACGCGCATGCCGCTAATCCGTCATCGGCCGGTCGTCGGCGCGGTGCAGCATGCAGGTCGCGTACAGGGACTTCTTCTTGGTGAAGACCCCCTTGTCGGGCCAGAGAAACTCGATGAGAAGGTCGTCGGACGCCCCATTGTGGAGGTCCTCGCATTTTTTCTTCGCGCTCTCGCGGACCGCCGCGTCGCCCGGCCATTCCGTGCCGGGCGGGAACACGGCCGGATATCCCAGAATTCGCGCCCAGTGCGGTTGTCCGCAGTGGACGATATGAGCGTCGTACCAGCCGTCTTCGGAGACGGGGCGGGATCGCATGCAGGTGCCCACCGGAGCGTTGAAGCGAACCTCGTCCGAGAACACGCTCATCTTGGCGGCCTGGCTCGCCAGCGGCTCCGCCGGGAAATGGGCCGCCGCCCCGCCTTCGATCATCCGCTCGTCCCGGCGGAAGGCGACGCAGGTCGTGTAGTTCTCGTATCTCTTCGGGCCGCCGTCGTTCCAGTTGGTGGCGTCCGGCAGGCGGTAGGTGACGAGATAGCCGGAGGGCAGCCGCTGATGCTCCCGCAACCGGCCGCACTCGAACCTCGCGAGCGCTTCGCTCTGGTCGTCGCCTGGATAGGGGGAAGGGACGTCACCCAAGCGCACATAGCCCAGCACCTCGCCCCAGTGCGGCTCGTCGCACGGAACGGTGGGCACCTGGTTGTCCTTCTCCCAGCCCTTCCTTGTCGAAACGCACGCCTTGGGCGGAGCGTTGTCCTCGATGCGCTCGGACCAGAGCATGGCGGATTTCTCGTTCGAGTCGTCGTCGTTGTCGTTGTCGACCAGGTTGTTGGTCACCGTGAAGATCAGGTACATCGCCAGCGCGACCACGACGAACTTGAACAGAGCACGGAGCCGCCCACGGCCGGGACGCACGCTTCCGCGAGGGGTGTACGGACGCGGCCGCGAAGTGCTCGCGGGCCGGCGCGATCCGACGGTGGCCGTGCCGCCGGTCGTCCGCCAGGAGAGCGGTCGCCCGCTGTCGATCTGGTCGACCAGATGGTCCAGGACGGCCGCCCCGCCCGCGTCGCCGATCCTGCGGCGCAGGAAACGCAGGTAGCGGGTCGCGGCGGCCGGCCGGCCACGCTCGACCATGCGCCTGGCCTGCGCCTCGACCTTGTCCAGCACCTCGAAGAGTTTCCTGATCTCGGCGAGGTTCGTCTCGATGGCGCGGCGCCCCTCGGGATCGTCGACGACGTCGAGCGCGAGTTCCAGCGCGTCGAGGATCGCCCGTTCGTCCAGCGCTCCGGGCTCGGTCAGCATCTCGTTCGCGGCGTTGTTGAGCACCACGGAGGTCTGGTCGTGCGCGCTGGCGCTCTGCCGGCCGGACGGGTCCAGTCCGCTCAGCCGCTTCAGCACGGGCAGAACCTCGCGCCGCACCTCGCCCGTCGTCTCGGCCGGGGTCTCGGAGCCGGCGATCCGTTCGAGCGCCTTGCGCACGGTCTCCAGCATCGCCGCTATGAGGTTCTCGAACTCGTCGTCGATGATGTGGCCCGGCCCGGGCCACCCGCGGGCGATCTCGGTGAGGTACGCGGGGTCGTCCGCCTCGCCGGCCAGTCGCAGCACCGGCTTCACCAGCGCGGCCGGAAGCCCCTCGCGGAACTGCCGCTCGATCTCGGACGCGTCCAGCCGCCGGTCGCCCAGCCTCTCGGCCCGGTCCTGGACGTGCTGCAGATACGCGTCGTCGCGCAGCACCTGTCCCCAGTAGAGGGCGGCCTTGCGCCACAGGTGTGCCGAGCCAGGCCCCGGGGACTCGGCCTCACGATCCAGCACCTCGGCGTGCGTCCGGACGGCGGTGTCGTGGGTCTTGTGCAGAGAGGCCGGGCAGGAACAGGTCGCCTCCGGCGTATCCCACAGCCAGAACATCTCGTGGACGAGCCTGCGCCGGTCGTCGCGGATCAGTCCGAACGCGGCCTGCACCTCCTCGGCGTCCCCGTGGACGCCCAGGCCGGCCAGCATCTCGGGGTCGATCGAGACGACGCTCTCCACCTGTTGCTGGCGCCGGCGCACGTCCGCGGCGTTCGCCGCGGTCGGCAGCCCGATGACGCGGAACGCGTTCCGCCTGTACAGGTTCGGACCCGCGATGTCCCGGAGCTCGGCCGCCATCGCGTCGCTCCGTTCCACCGATCTCTCCATTCGCCACCTCGCAGGTATTCGGCAGGCGCGTCCGAGCCGCCCGACTCGCACATCGAGCTTCGCGAATCAGCGGATGAGTTTCCATGGAAAACACATGGAACCTGTGTGACCGTGATGAAGAGCCCCGACCGTTTTGTACGAAATGTTAGGTGAGCGAGGCGCGAAGTGCCAGGTAATGCGCACAGCGCCAGGACGAGAGCCAGACACCTTTGGGACTGGCATACCAAAGCCATAAGAGCCGACCACAAAAGCCTGGCAGACCAAAGGATCAATCGCGCCCGCGCTTTCTTCGCACGGGCATTGATGATGATCTCCATGCGTTCATCGCGCTCCCTGACCGCCTCGCGCACCGGACGGGAGAACGCTAAATCCGGACCGTCGGGAGGGGTCCCCCCGACGTCCCGGCACGGCGAGACGGCACGCCCGCGATCCGCCCGGAATACGCCCACCGGAGCCCGGTCGGGCCTGGCGGCGTGCGGGCGGACGAAGCGTGCCGTCCCGAGAGCAGGAGGAGGTACCGGCGCTCCTGCGCGCCCACGTCCGGATCTACCGGACGCGATCTGAGTGGAAGCGAGGCCCGGGAGGGCCCTCACCTAAGGACCCGGGTGAGAGCCCTCCCGGCTCGCCGTCAACGGAGGATGGGGTAGCGGCGGACCAGCGGGAGCCGCGCCCAGGCCCGGCCGAATCCGAGTGCGGTGCCGGAGTCGGTGAGCGCGAGGGCGACCAGCATCGCGGCGTAGATCCAGTGCATGTCCATGAAGGGGTTGTTCTCGGGCCACAGGGACGCCGCCCACAGCATGACCATCAGGATCGTTCCACCGATCGCGGCCAGGCGGAGGCCGATCCCGAGCAAGAGCGCGACGGCGAGGCCGCCGAGCCCGAACATGAACAGGGCGTCGACCCAGACCTTTCCGGCCATCGCGTGGAACATCTCTTGGAACGGGCCTTCGGCGTGGCTGAGGAAGCCCTTGGACGGAGAGGTTCCCGACAGCCAGCCGCTCTCGGTGGCCTTGCCGAGGCCGAAGAGCTTGTCGATGAAGGCCCAGAGGAAGATCCAGCAGAGGAAGAGACGGCCGATGGCGAGGGCGTAACGGGCGGGGTGCTCGGAGGCCAGGGGGGTGGGAGGCCGCAAGCGGGTGTCGAGGGACATGGCGGTTCCTTGATGCGGGGGGAGCAGAACGAGCCAATCAATAGGTAAGTTTCCTATCAGTTGATGGTTGAATCAAGTAGACCAGTCACATCTGTTCGCCAGAGTCGGCGTCCGCACACCTCGCGCCCGTCCCCTCAAGAAGGCACACACGGTTAAAGACTGTTCACCCTGTGTCATGCACGCCAGCCCCTCCGAACGCGAGAGTTGATGCCAGCGGAACGGGACCGACGGCGCCGAACTCCCCGAAGCCGGGTCCCGCCCGAAGAGATCAACCAAGACGAACAGGGGGATTTCCATGAGCACGACGTCCCATGCGCTGATGGGCCTGGCGGCCGCCACGCTCGCCATCGGCACCACATTCGGCACGACCGGCGCGGTCCACGCGGACGGGCCCACCGACCCGGCGGTCGTGCGGACGATCGAGGCACAACCCTGGGTCGACCTGAAGCTCGGCGACCGCGGCTACCGGGTGGCGGCCGTCCGATGCTTCCTGACCCAGTGGCGCTTCTTCAACGGCTGCGCGCCCGGGGCTCCGGGCGGAGACGAGTTCACGGCGAGTTTCGCCGAGGCGGTCAAGTCCTACCAGAGTGCGCGGCACCTGGACGCCGACGGAGTGATCAGCGCCCTGACCTGGGAGAAGATCAAGGACGACTTCGGCGTCCTCGAACTGAACGACCGTCGCGCTCACCAGATCAAGGGGGCCCAGTACACACTGAAGATCCTGCTCCCGCGCCCCAGCCTCGCCGTGGACGGCAAATACGGGCCGGACACCGACAAGGCCGTGCGGAAATTCCAGGAGTCCAAAGGAATCGGAGTCGACGGCGATTTCGGCCCCTACACCTTCAAGGCCGCCTACGGCGCCTGAATCGAGCCCGCGGAAGAACAATTCACACCGTGCACAAACCCAAGAAAGGGAAACAATCCTAGAGAGCGGCAAACGCCACAGCTGATCAGGGCTTGATGCTCGTCCCGCCCAAACCCGGCGGGACGAGCGCAAGCCCGTGCTGGAGGCTGTGCCAAGATCAGGTATGGACGAGGTTCGGGTCGAAGTGATCGACGGCCCCTTCGCCGGGTTCGGGGCGGTGCTCTCGTCGCACGAGGGTGACCGGGTGCTGGTCCAGGTCAGCCTGTTCGGCCGACGGGTCCCGGTGGAGTTGCGCCTCAGCCAGGTGTGCATCGCCGGGACCGCCTCGGGGCCGCGGGTCGTGAACGACCCGCACACGGCGCTGCGCGACCGGCCGCGCCGGTGCCGCTGCTGGCCGGACCGGTTCGTCCACTCCGCCGGCCGCGCCAACTACGACGACTACGTCCTCGACCTCGACGTGCTGGACGCCGCCGGCAACCCCACGGTCGCCACCTGGGCGTTCAAGGAATGGGTGGTCAGCGACCACAAACAGTTCTGGGACTGGCTCGACAGCACCGCCATCGGCCTCATCTTCGGCCCGTGACACAGAAGGGGCGGGGTGGTTCTGGGGATTCCCAGGGCGCGTTCATGGAGTTTGGAGGATTGAGCGGTAAGCAGTCCGCATGGATGTGACGCGTCGCGGGTTTCTGGTGTCGGGGCTGGTCGGAGGGGTCGGAGCGGCCGCGTTGCTCAGTGGGGCCGCGTCCCGCCGTTCCGTCGTCTCCGGTCCCGCCGGGGAGGACGGCGGCGGGTACGTGACCCTGCCGGGGGTCCGGCGGCCGGAGTTGAAGGCGCGGCGGCTCGGGTCCACGGCGTCGGGGCTGCTGTTCCTCGCGCCGTTCCGCGGGACGGACGCCGCCGACGCCATGATCGTGGACGACGGCGGCGAGCCCCTCTGGATCTACCGGTCCGACCGGCTGGTCACCGACGTGCGGGTGCAGACGTACCGGGGCGAGCCCGTGCTGACCTACTGGGAGGGCGACCGCAAGACCGGCGGGCACGGGGAGGGCGTCGGCGTCGTCCTCGGCCGGGACTACACGCGCGTCGCCGAGGTGCGGGCCGGGGACGGCGTCTCGGGCGACCTGCACGAGTTCGCGCTCACCGGCCGCGGCACGGCGCTGATCATCGCCTATCCGGAGGTCGTCGCCGACATGCGGCCGGTGGGCGGGCCCCGGCGGGGCCGCGTGCTGGACGGACGCGTCCAGGAGATCGACATCACGACCGGCAGGGTGCTGCTCGACTGGAGCGCCCTGGAACATCTGGGAATCGAGGAGACCCGGACGCCCGTGACGAAGAACGCGGACGGCACCAAGGGGAAGGCCTTCGACCCGATCCATCTCAACTCCGTGCAGGACGACGGGGACACGCTGCTGCTGTCCGCGCGCAACACCTGCGCGCTCTACTCGCTCGACCGCCGCACCGGCGCCGTCCGGTGGCGGCTCGGCGGCACGCGCAGCGACTTCACGTTCGGCGCGCACGCGGAGTTCGCCTGGCAGCACGACGCCCGGCGAAGCCAGGACGGGACGCTCACATTGTTCGACAATCACATCGACGCCGTCGGCGACGGTCCGTCCCGCGGCCTGGTCTTGGACGTCGACGAGGCGGCACGGCACGTGTCTCTCGTGCGCGAGTTCAGCGACGGCGCGACGTACGGGCAGTTCATGGGCAATGTCCAGATGTTGCCGGACGGGAGCGCGCTCGTCGGCTGGGGTTCCACGCCGTCGATCACCGAGTTCGCCGCCGACGGGACGCCCGTCCTGGAGATCACCGGCATCGGGGACGGCTCGTACCGCGCGTACCGGGCGCCGTGGTCGGGTCGGCCGGCGGCCCGTCCGGTCGTGGCGGTGACCCCGGTCGGGCCGGACTGGATGCGGGTCCACGCGAGCTGGAACGGCGCGACGGGGGTGGCGGGCTGGCGGTTCCTGACCGGTTCGGTCCCGTCCCGGCTGGCGGTGGCGCGGACCGCGCGGCGGGCCGGTTTCGAGACGGCCGTCACCGTCCGGAGGGCACCGCACGTCGTCGCCGAGGCGCTGACCAGGGACGGCACGCCCCTCGCCCGCTCCGCGTTCGCGGCCGGCGGGCTCTTGCCGGGGGATGTGGGCCCCCCACAGAGAACCGCGCCGGTCGTGTAGTCAGTCTCGGTCGGGGGGCTCGTTGAGGGTGCGGTAGCGGTCGAGGATGCGTTCCAGTTCGCGGCGGTCCCGTTTGGTGGGGCGGCCGGCTCCGCGCTCGCGGCGGCCTACCGGGATGAGCGCCTCGCGCGGCGGCGGGGGCGGGCTCTTGTCGATCAGGCATTCCTGCGCGGCGGGCGCCCCGACGCGCTTGCGGATGATCCGCCGCACGATGACGACGCGCTCGCGTCCGTCATGGCGGAGCCGGATCTCGTCGCCGGGCTTCACCGCCGTGGACGGCTTGGCGCGCTCGTTGTTCACGCGGACATGGCCCGCCCGGCAGGCGGTCGTCGCCATCGAGCGGGTCTTCAGCAGGCGCACGGACCAGATCCACAGGTCGACCCGCACCGTCCCCTCGTCGCCCATGTGTCCATGATGTCACTTGGGGGCGGGTGCGCGGTTGGCGGTGATCCACGCGTCGGCTCGCTCCCACTGGGTGTAGAGCCAGTCGGTGCGGGCGTCGCGGTCGCTCGGGACGTCCTCGGCGGGGATCCGCCACCAGCGGGCCCGGACGGGACCGGTGAGCGGGACGTGCCGCCAGATGTCGCCGGCGGTGGCCATGTCGTCGAGCCCAATGTGCGCGACGAACACGACGTCGGCGGACGGGGCGGAGTCCAGCGCGGCCAGCACTCCGCCGGGACGCGGCGGCATCAGGTTCCGCATCGCGGCGGCGCGTGCGGCCTCGTCCCGCCGTCGCAGCCGGGCCAGCCGCCGGATCGCGCGGCGCCGCCGCTCCTGGGTGAAGTTGCCGCCCTCGGGGAAGATGAGCAGCGCGTCCCGGGGGCCGAGGTCGCGGGCGAGGCGGCCGATGTCGCCGGCGGCGCCGCCGCCCGGCGTGACGAACACGTTCGGCAGGCGGTTCGCGGCGATGTCGACGCAGGGGTCGAACTGCAACTGGGCCTTCATGACGACGCGCGGCCGCCGCCGGTAGTCGGTGAGCAGATGGTGGACGATCAGGAGCGCGTCGCCGGGGCCCGCGTGGCGGCTGAGGACGATCAGTGGCCGGTCGCCGCCGGGCGCCGTCCCGTCCCGGGTGCCTTCGATCTCGGTGCGCAGGCCGAGTTGCCGTCGCGCGACCGAGTACAGGGCGGCGACGTAGCGGCGGATGATGTCGTAATGGTGGTCGTCGTGGGCGCGGCGCCGGCACCACAGCCACCCGCATTCCAGGACGGCGGCCGACTCCCGCGTCCCCCACGCCAGCGCGAACCGCAGCAGCCGTGCGGCGCGCCTGCGGCGGCGTCCGAGCACCCACGCCACCGGGTACGCGACCGGGAACACCACGACGAACAGCAGGGTGAGGACGAACAGCAGCGGCGTCAACACCAGCCGGCGGACGACGGGGGGTGGCAGCATCTCATGCCCGTTCCTTGAGGTACGTCAAGGATGCCTGGTAGGCGCGTTCGATGTGCGCGGCGATTCCCGACACGTTCCGGTAGCGGATCTGCGCGAGGTCGACCCCGGCGCGCTGCGCTCCGCCCCCCGCCGGGAGGACGTGCACGGTCAGGCCGTCCGGGAGGCTCGCCATCTCCTCGAAGAAGCGGTGCCGCCGCGCGATCTCGAACGCGACCATGCCGACCTCCCAGGGGCGGCGGGGAGGCGGCAGGCCCCGTTCGATCCGGCCGACGTGCAGGACGTAGATGGTGGTGGCGCCGAGCATCACGGCCCGTCCGACCGGGATGCTGTGCACCAGCCCGCCGTCGAAGTAGTGCCGGTCACCGACGCGGACGGGCGGCAGCAGCCCCGGCGCGGCCGACGAGGCCAGCACGGCCGGGATGAGCGGGCCCTCGGTGAACCAGTGCGCCATCGCGGTCTCGATCCCGGCGGCGACGCACTGGAACGGGACGGTCAGTTCCTCGAACGTCCGGACGGGCATCAGCTCGTCCAGCATCCGGCGCAGCGGCTCGTTCGAGTGGAGGTGGGTGCCGGAACGGGCGAGCGTCCAGAGCCGTGCCCAGACCCGCGCCCCGAACACGGCGCGGACGGAGTCGTCCGACCACAGGCTCGTGAGCCGCTCCACCGCGGCGGGTCCCGGCCCGGCCGCGACGAACGCGCCGTTCAGGGCCCCGATCGACGTCCCGACGACCAGGTCGGGCCGGACGCCCGTCTCCTCCAGCGCCCGCAGCATCCCGACCTCGTGCGCGCCGAGCACACCGCCGCCGCCGAGCACGAACGCCACCCGCGGTTCTTGCTCCACCCCGTCCACACGCTCCTTCCCGAACACCGGCCGCCCGACCGCCCGGGCGTGTGCTGACGGCAGCCTCTCCCCCGAGGGTCACGCTAAACGGGAGCGGGACCGGCCGTCCGAGGTGGACGGACGGCCGGCCCATGGCTCCCGCCAAGCGCGTTCAGCGTTCAGTTAGTGATGGTGGCCGCCGGTCCGGAGGCCGTGGCCGTAGGGGAACAGCGGTTCGTAGTTCCGGTCGCCGATGTTGATCGGCTCCTGGTCTTCGCTACGCGGCCAGGTGACCGGGAGGCGGCCGGTGAACGGGCGCTCGCCGAACAGGACGTCGGCGACGCCCGCGCCCTCGCTGCCGGGCAGCCAGGACATGACGAACGCGTCCATCGCGGGCAGCCGGTCGGTGACGATCTGCGGGCGTCCCGCCACGTCGAGGACGACACAGGTCCTGATCGCGCCGCAGACCCTGTCGATGTTCGCCTTGTCGGCGCCGGAGAGGTTCAGCGTGTGCCCGTTGCCGACGTCGCCGACGCCTTCCGCGTACGGTTTCTCGCCGACGACGACGATGCCGGCGTCATGGCCCGCCGTCGGCGCCGACGCGTCCGCGCTGTAGGTGACGTGGGACGAGTTCTGCTCGATGCCGTCCAGGATCGTCGTGCCGGGGATGATGTCGCCGGACGATCCCTGCCAGGTGACCGTCCAGCCGCCGGCCTGGTTGCCGATGTCGTCGGCGTTGACGCCCGCGACGTAGATCTCCTCGTTCCGCTTCAGCGGCAGCGCGTGCCGGGAGTTCTTCAGCAGCACCTGCGATTCGGCGACGGCCCGGCGGGCGAGCGCGCGATGCTCGGGCGAGCCGATCGTCCCGGCGTACCGGCGGTCGGTGTACGGGTTCTCGAAGAGCCCGAGCTCGAACTTCGCCTTGAGGACGCGGCGGGCGGCGTCGTCGATCCGCGCCATCGTCACTCGTCCGGCCTTGATCTCCGCGAGCAGCGTCTCCACGAACCGCGGGGCGCTGTACGGCTCCATGAACATGTCGATGCCCGCGTTCACGGCGGTGCGTACCTGCGTGGCGTAGTCGCCCGGGAGCTGATGGATGGCCTCCCAGTCGCTGATCAGGAACCCGTCGAACCCGATCTTCTGCTTCAGGACATCGGTCAGCAGTTCCTTGCTCGCGCTCATCTTCACCGGGTTGCCGACGCCGTCCTCCTTCCAGTCGACGCTGGAGAACGACGGCATGATGCTGCCGACGCCGTACTCGCGCACGGCCGTCACGTACGGCGCGAGGTCGATCTTCCCGAACGTCCGGCGGTCGGTGACGGTGACGCCCTGGTCGATGGTGTACGTCCCGGTGGTGGACGAGCCGAACACCGTGTCGCCGTCCCCGGCGAAGTGCTTGGCGGTCGCGAGGACGTGCCGGGGGCTCGCGAGGTCGCGCTTGTGGCGTCCCTGGAATCCCTCGATGCCGGTCTCCATCCGGATGACCAGCCCCGGGTCCTCGCCGTAACTCTCGTACGCGCGTCCCCAGCGAAGGTCGCGGACGACGCAGACGCACGGCGCGAAGACCCACTGCGGGCCGGTCGCCCTCGTCTCGACGGCCGTGACCTGCTGCGCCTCCCGCACCAGCCGTGGGTCGCGGGTGGCGCCCATGGCGAGGTTGTGCGGGAAGACGGTGGCGCCGACGAGGTTGTTGTGGCCGTGCACGGAGTCGATCCCGTACAGCAGCGGGATCTTCAGCCGGGTGGCGAGGGCCTTCGACTGGTAGGCGTCCACCATGTCCGCCCAGCCCTTGGGGGTGTTGTCGGCGGGCACCGAACCGCCGCCCGACAGGACCGAGCCGAGGCCCAGCTTCGTGATCTGGTCGCGGTCGCCGTCGACGGCGGCGCGCTCGGCCTGGGCCAGCTGGCCGACCTTCTCCCGCGTGGTCATGCGGCCGAGCAGGTCGTCGACCCGCTTCGGCACGGGCAGCCGCGGGTCGAGGTAGGCGGCGATGGGTCCGCCGGTGGCCGCCGCGGGCTGCGGCGCGATGACGGACGGGAGTGCGGCAATGGTCGCGAGCGCGGCCAGTGATCGCCCGATCCGGGTGGCGATGACGCGCCTGTGGGGGTGTGGCAACTCGTCCCTCCTGGGTCGCTGCGAGACGCCGCGCGGCCCGGCGGACCGCGCGCCGGGGACCCGGGGTCACGGCTCGCCCGGACGGCCATGAACCCTGCACCCGGTGTCGTCTTCACCCAGGAACCTCCACCGCGCCTACTTATCTGTCAAGAAACCTTCCCGTCCGCGCGGCGATGGCGAAGGCACCGCGTGACGCTGGGACGGGCGCTGGGACGGGCGCCCGGCCGGGCCGGCGGGTGAAACGGCCGGCCAGGCGCACCGTCATCCTGGATGGTGCGGATCGCGCGGGCCGTGCGGGTGACACCCCCGGCGCGGGCGGTGCGGGCGGCCGGGGCGGCGCGGGCGGCGAAGGCGGCGCGGGCGGCGGCCCGTGGTGCGGGTCACTTGGACGGGCCGCCGCGCTCGGAGCGTCCGGGGCCGCGCTCGGTGCCGGACCGGCCGGTTCCCGGAGTCTCGTCGCGGGTGACCTCGACGCGCTCCTTGCGGAGTTCGCTGCGGACGGTCTGCTCGTCCGGCACCTGCTCGGTCCGGAACCGGATGCGCTCGACCGGGACGGCCTCCTTGGTGACGACCGGGCTCACCTCGTAGAGGATGATCTCGAGGTCGTCCTCCGAGATGGACACGTCGGCGCTCGGCCGCCCGTCCGTGATGGGCTCGCGATCGATCTTGATCTCCTCGTGGGAGACGGTGACCGTGCGCTCGACCATCTCGGTCTCGATCCACTTGTGCACGTGGACGCGGCCGGCCTCGTGCCGTTCGGTGCTGATGTGCATCTGCTCCTCCGACCGGGTGACCTCGGTCATCGGGCCTTCCGCACCTTCGCGCGCCGACTGCTGCGGCATCGCCTGCTCGCGGTCACGGTCACGGTCACGGTCACGGCCGCGTTCGCTGTCGCGGTCGCGCTTGCTCTTGTCGGGACGGACGGCCATCCCGGCGGCACCCGCCATACCGGCCGTGCCGGCCGTACCCGCCGTACCCGCCATGCCCGCCGGCCCCGGCTCGCCCGGAGCGCCGGAACGGCCCTGCGAGCCGGACATCTCGTCGGCGGTGCCCTTGCCCTCGGCGCCGGCCGTGCCGCGGCCCTCGGCCATGCCCTGCGAGGTGTCCGCTTCGCCGCCGGTGCGGCGGCCGGCCGGGGGACGTACGCCGTAGTGGCGGTAGAGGTCGACGATCTGGGCGTGCGACAGGTGTTCGTCCGCGTCCACGTTCGGAGCGCCCTTGATGGTCTCCTTGTCGTACGGGACCTGCAGCATGTCGTGGCTCTTGTTCGCCCCGGACAGCGGGACGAAGCTCTCGCGCATCCCGAACCAGCCGGTGTGCACGGTCACCCATTCCGGGGCGCCGGAGTCGTCGTTGAGGTAGACCTGCTTGATCGTGCCGACCTTCGTCCCGTTGGTGTCGGTCACGCTCATGCCCATCAGTTCCCGCACCTGTGTCTGTGTCTGCACGTTGAACACCTCTGCTTCCGTGAACGCCGCCGGACGGCGGGGGTGGGGGGAGGCGTGCCCGCCACTCGGCAGCGGTGAATCTCGTTCTCGGCCGGACGCCGCCGAAACCGACGTCTTGTTCTGTTGATCCCGAGTTGCCGGATTACTCCCTGCGTTTCCATGCAGACCATCGATAAACACGTTTACCAGATTATTGTCGTCGATTGACCAAAGACTTACGCCACCCTTCGGAGTCACCTCCCCGGCTTTTGTCGCAAAAAATGCACTTTGCCGCCTGTTCGCGAATGGCGCCATTCACAATATGGTGATCATTTTAGTGAACGGCGGTTTCCCTTGTCCGGGCGCGCGCAAGACTGCGGAGGGACGCTCCCACACATCGGAGAACTGATATGCACGGATTCTCACGCGCCGCCCGGGCCGGGGCGGTCGTGGTGCCGGCCGCGCTGTCCGCCGCCTTCGCCTGCACGGTGCCGTCCTGGGCCGGGACCGCCGGACCGGGGACCGCCGACCCGGCCGCCGCCACCGCCCGGCGGTCACCCGCCTGGTGCAAGCCCGGCGGGACGCTGTCCGCCCGGGCGATGCCGCAAAGCGTCAGGATCGCCGACTGCGACCTGCGCGGCCGGACCATCCGCGGCGCGAACGGGCTCACCGCCGTCGTCCCCGCCGACGGGACCTCGCTGATCGCGCACTCGCTGCGCACCAGCGGGGCCACCGGGCTGCGCGTCCGGGTCGACGACCGCGCGGGGGTGATCACCATCACCACGCGCGGCGGCCGGGTGCCGGAGGGCAGGCCGCGCGCGTCCCGGGCGCCGCTGGACCCGTGCGAGGACACCGCCCACACCCTCGAACCGAGCAAATGGCCGAAGGGCGGCACCGTCCAGTGGCGCTACCACCCGGGGACGACCGGGCTGCCGATGTCCGGTGTGGCCAAGGGCATGTCGAACATGGTCCTCGCAAATACCGACTGCACCGGCGGAGGCCGGTTCACGCCGGCACCGGACATCGGCGAGCAATATTCCGGGGTGTCGGGCGACGGCCCCAACGTGACCACCGGCGCGTCCTGCGATGACCGGGACCGGGTCAACACGTTCGGCTGGAAGTCCATGACCGGCGCGGAAAGCGACGTCCTGGCGGCGACCTGCATCTGGTTCAGAGGGGCGGCGACCGTCGAGACGGACATGGCGTTGCAGGAGTACGCGAAGAAATGGTGGACGGCCGGGACATGCACGGCCGGTTCCTATTCGGTCGAGGCGGTCGCGACGCACGAGGCGGGCCATGTCCTCGGCCTGGCGCACGTCGAGGGGGCGGACCACTCCAACCTGACGATGGCGCCGTCCGTCGCGTCCTGCGACAACGACCCGGCCACGCTCGGCAAGGGCGACCACGCCGGCCTGATCGCCCTGTACGGCGGCCGCTGACCCGCGTCCGGCGGCGGGCGGGGAATGGCGGTGGACGCTGAGCCTGGAGTGCGGGCTCAGCGTCCTGCCTCTTTCGGTCAGGCGCCGCGCTTGGACGGGTGGGCGCGCTTGCCGATGACGACGAGGCGCCGCCGGTCCGAGCCCTTCGGGGTGCAGGTGATGAGCGTGACGTACTCGCCGTCCGGGGCACCGCCCCGGTCGAACGGGACGGGCTCCAGGACCTCCCGGTCCCTTGGCTCGATCACGTGCATGCTCCGCACCTTGTAGACATAGGACGTGCGGCCGACGCGCAGGACGACGCGGTCGCCCCGGCGCATCCGGTCGAGCTTGTTGAACGGGCGGAGCCAGGTGGTGCGGTGCCCGAACAGGACCGTGTTGCCCTCCCGTCCAGGGGTGGCCGTCCCCGGGTAGTGCCCGACGCCGCGCCGCAGCAGCGCCTCGCTGACCCCCTCCCTGACCTTGGTCTTCAGACCGATCCGCCTGATGCTCAGACGCGCGATCACCGCGCCTTTCCGCGGGCGCGCCGCGGCGGGCGCCGCGGACACGGGCGCCGCGGACACGGCCACCGCCCCCGCGTGCGCCCGCGCACCCGCCTGGGTTGCCGCGTTCGCCTGCGGGACGACGCCCATAACGGGCAGGCCGCAGCAGACGGCGAGAGCCGCCGCTGAGACCGCCTTCCGACCGATCATGAGTTCACTTCCATCGATTCCGGTTTCGGGTTTGGTTTCTGGGTTCTGGGTCCTGGGTTCTGGTGGCAAAAGGGAAGGGGCGGCACGTCTGCCGCCCCTCCCGCAGGTCATCGGGCACGGATCGTCACCCGCGCCGATGCCCTTTCAGCTCGTTCAGTTCAGAACCGGGGAGCCGACCTTGACCGGCACGCCGTTCTCCGTCGGCAGCTTCGGGCCGATCTGCCCCGGCTTCACGTCCACTCCGGGAACCTTGACGGACCGCTTGAGCCCGTCGATGAACCGCTGCACGCCTGGCAGGCGGTCCGCCTTCCGGTAGTCGGTGGCCGTGGAGACGGAACCGGACGGCCGCGCCGTCCGGTAGTTGGACGGGGCCGACTGCGCCCCCCGGTACTTGGACGTGGCCGCGGACTGCGCCTCCCGGTACTTGGTCGCGGCGGCCTTCTTCGCCTCCTGGTCGTCACGCGACCGCATGGTCGACGGCAGCTTCTTGTGCCCGGCGGCGGGCCGGTGCTTGGACGGCTTGTACTTCTTCGGCGGCGTCCGCAGCGTGGGCGGCAGCGGCTTCTCGCCGCCACCGACCGACGCGCCGCCCTTGCACTGTGCCTGCGCCAGCCCGAGGACCGCGACCGCGTTGCCGCACACGTTGATCGGGATGCTGATCGGCGCGTACACCTGGTTGCCGCCCAGGATGCTGAAGTTGCCCGCGGTCTTCATCTTCGGGTCGCCGTGGGCCTTGCGTTCGACGGACGCGCCGCCCTTGCACTGCGCGTTGGCCAGCCCCAGGACGGCGATGGAGTTGCCGCAGACGTCCACCGGGATGCTGATCGGCAGGTACACCTGGTTGCCGCCCCCGATGCTGAAGTTGCCGGAGGTCTCCATGCCGCCGCCCCCGCCGTGGCGGCGGTCCCAGCCGCTGCCGGCGTCCTCGCGGCCGTTGGCGGCCCGGTGGCCGGAGCCCTCCCAGCCGCCGGCGGCCTCGCGGTGGGACGAGACCTTGGCGCCGCCCTTGCACTTCGCCTTGCTCAGCCCGACGATCGCGATCGCGTTGCCGCAGACGTCGATCGGAATGCTGATCGGCGCGTACACCTGGTTGCCGCCCAGGATGCTGAAGTTGCCGGACGTCTGCATGCCGCCGCCGCCACCGCCGTGGCGGGCGTTGCCGGCCTCGGCGCCGCCCCTCGGCTGCGCCTGCACGGCCCTGAGCGCGGCGGCGGAGTCGGCGGACGTCGTATCGGCGACGGCCCCGGACCCGAACGCCGCGCCGACGGCGACGGCGCCCGCGGCCACCAGGGCGGCGCGGCCGGTGTTCCTTGCCCACATGCGCATGATGTTTCTCCTGTCTCGCGTTTCGCGGTTCGGTGAATCGGTGGTGATCGCTGCGCGGCACCGTCCGGGTGGGCGCAGCACGCAACCGGCCGGGCAGGGCCGTTGCTCATCGAGGAAAGATCGTTGGAGTCGTCCGGAGCGCGGACGGCGGGCGCCGCGTGAGTACGCCAACGCGAATGCGCGGTTGCGCGGGGAGGCGCGGGCCGTCCGGGAACGTCCTAGTCAGGGACGACGGAAGGGCCGCCGGGCGCGGACACGTCCGTCAGCGCCGTGCGGTGAAAGGTGCTCGGGTCGAGGCCGGGCGGGACCGCCGCGTGGCGGCCGCTCCTCAGCTCGGCGACGGGCGCGAGCTGGTGTCCTCCGGTGGAGCCGCTCCACGGCTCGTCCTGCTCGACCGGCAGCGGTGGGGCGTGCCGCTCGTTCTGGCATCCGGCGCAGCCGCCGGTGTCCCGGCCGCCCGCCTCCCCGGTGAGCGCGTCAAGCGTGACCGCGCCGAGGCCGGGCCGCGCGGTCGCGGTGTCCTCGGACGCCGTCTTCTCGCGTTCGCGCGACGGACGCTCCTGGTCGTCCCGCGACGGCAGGGCATCGTCCAGGGCGGAGTGCGATTCCGCGACCCCGGCCGCGAGGCCGCCCACGACGGGGGTGCGCCGGACGTCCGGGACCCGCACGCGCGGCACACCGGCCTGGTCGGCCAGTTCCCTCAGCTCGCGGACGGCCCGGTCCTTGCGGTCGAACACGTCATGACGCCGCTTCTGGAGATACCGGACGGGGTCGTCCTCGATCTCCCGCACGGGACCACGGAGGTCGGGAAGATCGGGAACGCCGTCCCGAAGGACGCGGTCGGGAGCGTCACCGGCCTCCCCCACGCCGTCCGGCACGTCGCCGCTGGGCACATCCACGCTGGGCATGTCGGCCGGTCGCGACCCGGGTTCACTCACCGGACGGTCGCCGGCACGCCACGGCTGGACGCGGCGGACGAGGTCGTCCCCCTCTCCCAGGGGGCTGCGCGCCGAATCGGAGGACGCGGTTTCGGCACCCGGCTGCGCCGCGGACGCCGGTCCGCCGGACGCGGAAAGCGCGAGCCAACCGGCGATCGCGAAACCGGCGATGACGATGAGACGGACAAGGACCGGCATCGGAACCGGGACCGGGATCGAGGCATGGCGCGGCCGACCCAGGGGGCGAACCGCCCCGCTTCGGATCGGTGCGGGCTCCATTACCGGTCCCTCCTTGTCGTGGTTCGGTCGGCACGAACGTAGCACCACGGAACGCGCGATCAAGGAGCCATTGTTTTCTTTCCCGGCGTGTCTCCGGATCATTTACCGGGCCATTAATTCCACTTTATCGAAAGCGGCGTTGACCGTATTGCCGGGCTTGCGCAATTCGCGGCTGGATCGCGGGGACGGCACGTACCGTCCAACACGCCGTCCAACACGCCGTCCAACACGGTCTCGGGAGAAGTATGGCGCACGGTATCGAGTGCGCTACATTCGGTGAAACCGGCTGGCGCGACGGCCGCCCGACCGAGGAGCTGAGATGCCCGTCCCCTCGTCCCCGATCACGCGTCTGCGGCCCGCGCGCCGCCGCTGCGCGCCGCGCCGGTTCGTCACCCGCGCGGAGCTCCCCCTCATCGTGTTGTCCAGCGTTCCCCCAGGTCGGAGCACACGTATCCGGAGCGGCCGGACGTCCGCCTGGACGCTGTACTCGCGCTGGCAGTGGTCCCTGGCGACGGCCCGCGCGGAGCGCGCGCGCCGCAGGTCCCGGCCGCCCTGGAGGTAGCCGGGACGGCCCGCCGGGGCACCGCGCCCAGGAACCGCGCGGCTGGAGGAAGATTCTTCACCGCACGGACAGCCCCCGTTCGCCTACTCCGCCAGCGCTCCGCTCCGCGACCCGCTACGGGAGCCGCTACGGGGTCCCGGGCGGCGGGCGGGCTGGTGCAGGCCCGGCGTCCCGTGGACGATGTGGTGCGCGATCCGGCGCGCGGCGAAGTCGGCGCCATGGACGAACCGCATCACCGGCCCGAACGTGGCCGCCGCGGCGAGCCCGGCGAAGTACAGCCCGGGCACCGACGCCTCGAAGTCCCGGCTGAGGACCGGCGCGCCGAACCGGGTCGCGACGCGGCCGCGCAGGTCGGACGAGAGCAGCGTGAGCCGTCCGATGTCCGGGACGAACCCGGTGGCGGCGATGAGGTGATCCGCCTCCAGCACGAGGCGGCGCCCGGTGCGGTCGGTGGTGGTGACGGCGACGCCGCCGCCCTGCTCGGCGACCTTCCCCAGGAACCGGCCGGTCGAGACGCGGACGCGCCCCTCCAGCCGGTCGCGCAGCCACCACGCGCCCGCGGGCGGGAGCGTCTCCCGGACGATCCGCTGCCGCGTCCGCTCCGGCAGGTACCGGACGAGACCCGGACGTTCCGCCCACAGCCACGTCCGGTATCCGGCGCCGAGCCCGGACCGGGGCCCGCCGAGCAGCTTGGTCCCCAGGGACCGGTTCGCCTCGGGCACCGTGTTCCAGTCGAGCTCGAGCCGGCGGGCGAGGACGTGCGGGTGCGCGCCCGCGTCGGCGAGCAGCACCGCCGTCTCCAGCGCGGACTGCCCGGCCCCGACCACGGCGACCTCCTGGCCCGCGAACCGGCCGAAGTCGCGGTGGGTGACGCTGTGCGAGACGAGCCAGGACGGCAGCCCGGCCAGCTCGTCCGGAATATGGGCGAACGGGCCGACGCCGACGGCGACCACCACCGTGCGCGTCGCGATCGTCTCGCCCGTGAACAGCAGGACGGCGTACCCGCCCGCGACGCTCCGCTCGACGTTCACGACCTGCGCGTCCTCGGTGCCGGAGATCACCACGGACGCGAACCAGCGCCCGTAGTCGATGAACGTCTCCAGCGGGATCGGCTCGCCGATCCGCCAGTCCGGGTGCCGGTCGGTGAAGCGCATGCCCCGGTGCGGCGCGCCCAGGTTCGACGCGAACGGCTCGGACTTCAGGAACATGCCGCGCGGCATGTTCTCGTCCCAGAACCGCATCGGCTTACCGATGATCCTGACGTCGAGACCCAGGTTCTGCAGGTAGGCGGCCGTCGACAGGCCGTAGGGTCCGGCGCCGACGATGACGACGTCGCAGGCCGAATCGTTCATGTTCGTTCCCCCGTGTGGATGTGGTTTACCTGGTGCGGAGCCGCCCGACGGCGCGCAGCACGCTCCGCCCGCCCATCGCGAGGAACGGCGGCAGGTCGTCGCCGGCGTACCAGGCGAACTCGTCGGCCTCCCGTAACGGCCCCAGCGCCCCTCGCAACGACCCGCGCAACGGGCCGCGCAAGGGGCGGGTGGCCGACTGCTGGAGGTAGTGGTTCTCCACCAGCAGGCTCCGGCCGAACGCCGGGCGGGCGTCCGGCACGCGGCGGCCGGACTGGTCGAGGTGCAGGGCGCGGGCGAGGTCGAGGCCGTTCAGGTCGGTGAACAGCCGGAACTGCGCGCCGAGGCGGGGGTTGAAGTCGAGCAGGTGGTAGCCGCCGTCCGCGTCCAGCCGGAAGTCGAGGTCGACGAGCCCGCGGCAGCCGAGCAGCCGCACGATCCGGACCGCGAGCCGTTCGAGCTCGGCGTTGTCGACCCATTCGCCGGAGACCGTGTGCCCGGCCTGCGGCGGATGCGCGAGGTGCTTGCGGCCGACCCCGCCGAACAGGCAGTCGAGCGACTCGTCGAAGTAGCCCTGGAAGAACCAGTCGCCACCGGCCGGCGGGATGCGCCGCTGGAGGATGAGCGCGCCCTGCCGGTCGTCCCGGCTCGCGGCGAACAGCCGGTGCGCCTCGTCGATCGTCCGGACGAGCGTGGTGCTGCGCAGACCGGGGCCGCGCAGCCACGGCCGCGCCCACTTGGCGATCAGCGGCACGCCGAACTCGCGGGCCGCCTCGTCCACCTCGTGGGCGGACGCGGGCGTCCGGCTCGGCGGGCACTGGACGGCGTAGCGGGCGCACGCGTCCAGCAGCAGGTGCTTGTCTGCGACGCCACGGGGGACGTCGGGGTCCTGGCGGGGGAAGACGAAGTGGGGTGCGAGCGCGTCCGCTTGCTCCGCGACGAAGATCGCTCCGGCGTCGTCCAGCGGGACGAGCAGTGCCGGGCCGCCGACGCGCTCACCGATGGCGCGCAGGTGGCTCAGCAGCGCGTCCGGGCGGGCGGTGGGCGGCGCCCATGGATGCCCGCGGTGCAGGTAGCGGGAGCGGGACGAGGGGTTGCCGCGCCCTTCCAGGATGGCGTGCACCGGCACCCCGGCGCGGCCGAAGCTGCGGATGGCGGCGAGCGTCCCGTGGTGGAAATGGTTGCGGTCGGTGCGCAGCAGCAGGACGGGCAGACCGGTGTCGAGTCGCGTCGCGGACGGGACGTGCGTGTCGAAGAACATTCGTTCAGCGGGCCCGTTCCAGCGAATGTTGAAGCACGGCGGCCTTCCTTGTCGGGATAATTCTTTTCGCCCGGCTTGTGGCGACGATCTTCCTGCCGTTTTCGCCGCCAAAACCCGACGATACGCTTGTGAGCTGCGGATATCCATCCGCTCGGATACCCATTCCGGCAGCACCTAAAAAGGCGACTTCCATTCTGTCCACTCTTTCTGTTTCGGCGGTTTTCGGCAGGCCGGTCTGAATGCGCACTCGCGGGTGACGGCCGCCAGCAGCGCCATCGTCCGGGAGAGGTCGTAGGCGGCGGAGGCGGCGGCCGCCTCCCGGCCCTCCTTCTCTGCGATCTCCGGGGCGAGGAGCCGGAGGACGATCTCGTCCGCGAGCGCGGCGGGATCGTCCACGGGCACGAGCGCGCCGACCCCGGGACGGACGACCTCGGCGATACCGGGAATGTCCGTCCCGATGATGGGACGTCCGGTGGCGAGGGCCTCCAGCGCGGTCAGCGGCAGCCCTTCCCACCGCGACGGCAGGACGACGACGTCCGCCGCCGCCAGCCAGTCCCGCGGATCCCGCACCGCCGGGACGAACAGCACACCGGCGACGGGTTCGCGGCGCAGGACGTCCAGGTCCTCGCCGTCCCCGACGATCGCGAGCCGCGCCGACGGGCACCGCTCGATGACGCCCAGCCAGGCCGCGACCAGGACGTCCTGCCCCTTCTGCCTGGTCAACCGGCCGACGCAGACGGCCAGCGGCGCGGCGGCGGGCAGGCCGAGCCGGGCACGCGCCCCGAGCCGGGCGGTGCCGTCGGCAGGCCGGAACCGGCGCCGGTCCACACCGTTGCGGACGAGCCGGTACGGCCCGCGTACACCCTCCCGCATCCCTTCCCGCAGTTCCCCGACCCCGACGCAGACCAGCGCGTCGCTCCAGCGCGCCGCGACCCGTTCCCAGCCACGGCTCGCCGCGACCTGCCCTCCGGTGGCCGCGAGCCACGACCAGCCGTGCGGCTGGAAGATCGTGGGCGTCCCGTGCGGGCGGCGCGCCAGCCGTCCCGCCAGGCCCGCCTTCGCCGAGTGCAGGTGGACGACGTCGGGCCCGAAGTCCTTCACCAGGCGGCGGAGGCTGAGGGATTCCAGCAGGGTGCGCGGCCCGGGCGCGCGCCCGGCGGGCCAGTCGAGCCAGGGCACGCCCGCGGCGGCGCACTGACCGGGCAGAGCACCGCCCGCCGGGCAGGCGACCGCCACGTCCCAGCCGCGTTCACGCTGGTCACCGACCACCTGCCCGACGTAGACGGCGACACCGCCCACGTTCGGCTGGCTGACGTGCAGCACCCGGATCGCCGGCGCGCCACCGTGCCGCGCCACACCGGCGGCGAACGCGAGGTCGCCGCACTCAGGCATGGCATCGGCGGCGGTTCACGACCCCACCTCCACGCGGTCGGCGGGCGTCCCGCCGGAGACGGGCTCGGGGCGGCGGCCGGAATCGCCGGACGGGCCCCCGGCGGCGTCGTGGCGGCGCCGCCCGCTCGTGACGGCGGCGCCGAGCGCGGCGAGCAGCGCACCCGACGCCGAGCCGACCGCGACGCTGAGCGTGAGGTTCGGCGACGACGGCGTGTCCGGCGGCGCCGCCCGGCCCATCGGCGCGACGCGGACGCCGGTGTCGGCGCGGTGCGACGTCCCGTACCGGACGAGCGCGTCGGCGGCGGCGTCGGCGAACGCGGCGGCGTCGCGCGCCGTCCGCCCGGTGCCGGTCAGCTTGATCACCGGCGTGTCCGGTGACGTGAACGCCTGGACGTGCTCGCGGGTGGAGCCCGGCTCGGCGTCCGGCAGCGGGATCGTCGAGTGGCGGAGCGTCTGCTCCAGCGGCGCGAGCCGCCCGTACAGCTGCGCGAAGCTCATCGCCGCCGGACCCGACCTGTCGGCGCCGACATCGTCCACGACCAGGACGAACGCCGTCGCGGTGTAGGTCGCGGGCGCGTACAGCCCGTATCCGAGACCGCCGAGGAACCCGGCCAGGACGAACGCGACAGCAGGCCCGGCCCGCCTGAGCAGCCTCGCCCCACCGGACCGCCCCGACCGAACACCCCGGCCCGACCGGCCCGACCGGGCGCCGTGACGGCCGCCGTCCTGCCTCCTCGCGCCCGACGGTCTCTGCTCGGCGTCACGTTGCGGCATCTTGAGCCCTTTCTCGCATCGGAATGACCCCGCCCGCGGCCCGCCGCGGACGCTGGACCGGCGGCTCCGGACGGTAGAGCCGGGCGAGCTCGGCGGCCTGCTCGGCGATGGCGTAGCGGCCGGTGACGACCGGCGGCACGCGCGTCCTGTCCCGGACCGGCGCGTGCAGGGCGCGCAGCAGCTCCGCGCTCCAGACCCGCACGTCGGACGGCAGCCGGCGGGCGTCCACCGCGGCCTCGGCGGGCGGCAGGTCGTCGAGCGCGGGGCAGGTCGTGTAGCGGACGGGCAGCCCGGCCGCCAGTGCCTCCACCACCCCGAGCCCGAAAGTCTCCTGGACGGACGGCGCCGCGAACACGTCCATCGCCGCCAGAGCGCCCGCCACGTCGGACGTCCCACCGGCGAAGACGACACGCCCCGCGGCCCCCGTGTCGTGCGCCAGCCGTTCGAGCGTTCCGCGCAGCGGGCCCGTCCCGACGATCAGCAGCCGGACGCCGTCCAGCCGCCCCACCGCCTCGATCAGCAGGTCGAACCGCTTCGTGGGCACGAGCCGCCCGACCGCCCCGACGACCGGTTCGTCCGGGCCGATACCGAGCCGCCGCCGGGTCGCGGCGCGGCGGGCGGCGTCGAACGCGAACTCGGCGGCGTCGACACCGTTCGGGATCACGACGATCCGCCCCGGCGGGACGCCCCAGCCGCGCAGCCTGGCCGCGACGGTCGGCGACACCGCGACGGTCGCCGTGCCGAGCCGCTCCGCCGCCCGGTACAGCTCCCGGACGCCGCGCGTCACCGCCCGTCCCTCGATGTGGCCGTCGCCCAGCGAATGCTCGGTCGCGATGATGCGCGGCGTCCCCGCCATGCGGGCGGCGAGTCGGCCGTAGACGCAGGCGCGGTACAGGTGCGTGTGGACGACGTCGTACCGCCCCCGCCGGATCAGCCGCGCGAGCTTCGGCAGCGCCGCCAGATCCCGGTTCCCGCGCATGCCGATCTCGTGGACGGGCACGCCCGCGCGCCGGATCTCCGCGCCGAGCGTGCCCGTCCGCGTCAGCGTCACGACCTCGCACCGCACGGGCAGGTGGCGCAGCAACAACGCGAGCTGCCGTTCCGCGCCACCGTGCTCCAACCCGGTGATGACATGCAGAACCCGCGTAGCGGACGGCGTCACACGCGGCTCCGGCGGCGCAGCTCGTGCCGGACGACTTTGGCGCGCAGCCGCAGCGGCCCGTCCCGGTCGCCGACATAGGTGCGGGGCAGCGCGTGCCGTCCCGGCTCTTCTGGGGTGATGTCGCAGGCGTAGTCGTATCCGGCCGCGCGCACCGCGTCGACCTCACGGGACGTGGCGTGCCCGTACGGGTAGGCGAACCCGGTGACCGGCCCGTCGACCAGTTCCTCCAGCGCCGCCCGGCTCTCCTCCAGCTCCTCGCGAAGCTCGGTGTCGTCCGTCCTGGGCAGCGAGACGTGGTGCCGTCCGTGCGACGCGACCTCGATGCCCGCCCGCGCGACCGTCCGGATCTGGTCGGCGGTCATCAGGGGTTTGCGTGGTCCGTCGTCCCAGGCGTTGTAGGTGCCGATCCGTCCGGACACGACGAACGCCGTCGCGCCGAACCCGTACCGCAGCAGCGCCGGGACGGCCCTGGTCGCGAAGTCCGCGTAGCCGTCGTCGAACGTGAGCCCGACGAGCCCGCGGGCGCGTCCGGCGGCGTGCGCGTCCAGCAGCTCGCGCATGCCGACACCGCGCAGGCCCCGCGCCCGCAGCCACGCCATCTGCCGCGCGAACCGCGCCGGCGACACCGTCACCAGGTGCGGGTCCTCGTCGAAGTGATCGACCGAGTGGTACATCAGCACCAGCGGCGCCGGCCGGATCTCCTCCGCCGGACGCGCGGGCGCGGGCACGGACACGGGCTCGCTCACCCGTGCCGGTTCGGTCGGCTGGCTCACTGCTCTCCCCCGTTTCGATACGGCCGGGCGACGAGCCCGGGTCCCACCAGGACGATCAGCACGGCGAACGCCGCCGCCGTCACCAGCCCCCCGGCACCGAGCTGGACGATCACCGGCATCCGCCCGGCGGCCACACCCGCGACCGCCCACCCCGCGCCGCACGCCCCGGCGGCGGCGAGCACCAGCCGCGACACGTCGGCGGCGATCCGCCGGAGCGACACCGGCGCGACGCCAGCCCGCAGCCCGGCCAGCAGCAGGACGGCGGCGAGCGTGATCCCGGCGGCGTTCGCGGCGGCCAGCGCGACCGTCCCGCCGGACGCCGCGAACCCGCCCCCGATCACGGCGGTGACCACGAGACCCGCGAACAGCACGGCCGCGGGCCGCCACGGCGGGCGCCGCCGCGCGAAGAACGCCCGGGCGGCGAGCCCGACCGCCATCTGCCCCCACAGCCCGAGGGCGTAGACGCGCATTACGGACGCGGTGCTCCGCGTGTCCGCCGCCGTGAACGCGCCGTGCTCGAACAACACCTTGATCACGAGGGGCGCGCAGGCGACGAGGAACGCGGTCGCGGCCAGCACCATCGCGCTCGCGACGGCGAGGTCCCGCTGGATACGGCGCGCGACGGCATCGGTGTCGCCGTCCGCCGAGGCCCTGGCGAGCCGCGGGAACGTCACCGTGACGATCATCAGCGACAGGATCATCGGTACCTGCGCGACCTTCTGCGCGTAGTTCAGATGGGAGATCGACCCGGCGGCCAGCTCCGACCCGAAGAACCGCTCGACGAACACCTGCGCCTGCCGGGTCACCGTGTACACGACGACCGGCGCGACGGCCGCGAACCCCACCCACACGTCGACGTCCCGCACGTACGGCACACGCGACGGTGACCGGCGAAGGCACCGGACGAACGCGGGCGCCTGAATCGCGATCATCAACACGCTTCCGCAGGCCACGCCGATCGCGGCGCTGGTCACCCCGACGACGCCCGCCAACCCGCCGATCAACGCGAGAATGCCCACGTTGTAGGCCAGGTAGATGGCCGCCGGAGGCCCGAACCTGTGATGGGCGCGCAGCGTCGCGCTCATGAATCCCGCGATGCCGAACGTCACCACGGTGATCGCCGCCAGCCGGACGCACCGGACGGCCGGGCCGCGCTCGGTGAGGCCGGGCGCGAGGGCGTCCACCAGCACCGGTGCCGCGGCGACGAGCGCGACCGTGACCACCGACAGGCCGAGGATCATGCGCGGCAGCGTCGTCCCGACGAGCGACCGCAGCCCGCCGCCCCGCGCTAGGAGCCGCGTGACCACGGGGATCATGAGCAGCGCCATGGCGTCCTCGATGAGCAGCGGCGAGACGGTCTCGGGGATCGTCCACGCGACGAGGAACGCGTCCGTGCTGCCACTGGCTCCGAACAAGTGCGCCATCTGCAAATCGCGCAGAAAGCCGAGCCCCGTCCCAGCGGCGACCAGCACCCCCGACAGCACGGCGGCCCGTCCGACAGAGGCCCCGCCGAAGCTCTCCCCGGCCCCGCTGCCCGGCGCCTCGACAACGGCCGCCTCAGCGGAGGCCGCCGCAGCGGTCGTCTCGGCGGAGGTCGTCTCGGCGGAGGTCATTCGCGCACCGTCCCGAACGCGCGGGACGCGACGACCCCGAGCACGATCGCCGTCAGCGCGCACGTCGGCCCGCCCAGGTCGGCGTAGAGGAAGTTGACCAGCAGGAACGCCACCAGCGCGACGCTCGCGAGCCAGAACGGGTCCCGGACGAGGCGCCGCCTCCACAATCCGGCGACGATCACACCGAACAGGCTCAAAAGCCCGGCCAGCCCCACCGCACCCTGCTCGGACAGGAACAGCAGATATTCGCTATGCGGCGACATGAGCGGCTGCCGGAAATACCCGTGAACAGGGTCATCCGTCTCGCTACCGGACGACAACTCGATCCCCGCATAAGCATCACGAAAAGCCGGGAAATTCTTAGCACCAACCCCCGTACCGGGATGGTCCTCCCAGATCCGCACGGCGGCGGCCCACAGGCTGTACCGATCGTCCACCGATTTGTCGGGGCTGCTGACCGACGCCACCATCGACCTCGACCGCTCGACGACGGCCTGCGCTCCACCGCCCGCGCTCACCCCCGCGACCGTCACGACCGCCAGCGCCGCACAGCAGACCAGCACCTTGACCGCCGTCCACCGATCAAAGACCACAAGGGCGAGGACGGCGGCGGCCCCGAGCGCGATCCACGTCCCCCGGCTCAACGACATCGCCAACGCGAGACCCAGCACGCCAAGCCCGCCCAGCACCACCGCGACGACAAGGCCCCCTCGCCGGGGCGCGAACAACGCGAACGACATCAGCACCAGGAAGGCGACCCCGACCACAACCGACATCGCCATCACATTCGTCGCGCCGAACGTCCCGACGGCCCGGATATACGCGCCGCCCATCGACGCGCCATTCCCGCTCACCGACTGCCAGATTCCGTATCCGGCCTCCCAGAACCCGAGGACGAGCACCGACGAGCACACGATCGCGAAGTCACGCCGATCCCGGACGAGCAGGACGACGGCCAGCGGCACCAGCACGAAGATCTGTACGTTCCGGACGAACCCCGGCAGGCTGGCCGAGACGTCGGCGGAGCACACCGTGCTGATCCCGAGCCCCGCCACCAGCGGCCCGAACGCCGCGAGCGCCGCCCGGGGCATCGCGACCCGCCCCGCGACCAGCGAGGACGTCGCGACCAGCACCAGCGCGAGACCGGCGGCGTCCCCGAGGGTGACCTCCATCCCGGCGCCGAGGACCTCCGACCCCTGCGGAAGCCCGATGCTGACCACCGCCAGGGCGACCAGCCAGCTCGGCCGCCTGAACAGGCCCGCCCGCCCGAACAGGCGGCCCGCCCGTGGCGCGGCGAGCAGCGGCGGCGCGCACGCGGTCATCCCGCGTCCCGGAAGATCATCGCCCGGACGGTCAGCAGCAGAATCTTCAGGTCACCGCTGAACGACCAGTGATCGATGTAGTGGTTGTCGAGCCGCGCCCGAAGCTCAATGGACGTATCCCCCCGGAACCCATGAATCTGCGCCCACCCCGTCATTCCCGCCGGAACACGATGCCGCAGCATGTATCCCGGACAGGTACGGGAGAACTGCTCCACAAAGTGCGGGCGTTCCGGACGCGGCCCCACCAAGCTCATGTCGCCACGAATGACATTCCACAACTGTGGAAGCTCGTCCAGAGAGGTGGCCCGCAGAAACCGTCCCACCCGCCCGATGCGGTCGTCGTCGCACACCGTCCAGCGGGTGTCGGACTCGTGCTCGTCCACCTTCCGCAACGTCCGGAACTTCAGCAGGACGAACTCCTCACCGCCCAGCCCGATCCGCCGCTGCCGGAACACCACACCAGGCCCGCCCTCCATCCGAACCGCGAACGCACAGACCACGATCACCGGCAAGGCCAGAACGAGGATCAAAGAGCCGACGACCAGATCGAGCAGCCGTTTGGCGTACCGGGCCGAAGGCTCGCGCAGCCGCCAGCCGACGCGCGCGCACGGCAGCCCGGCGAGATGCTCGCGCCGCGCCGTGGCGACCGGGACGACGTCCGACGGCGGCTGGACGAGCAGCGTCTCGCACGGCAACCCGAACGAGATGCGCAGCACCGTGCCCAGATGGCTCGGATGGACGTCCTCCGCGATCACCACCAGCGTGTCGATCCCGTGCCGCTCGACAAGCGAGGGCAGATCCGAGGTCTCCCCGAGCACAGGCACCGCCACGGCGAGCCCACCCGCGGAGAGCCCACCCGCCGGAACCCCACCGGCGGGAAGCCCGGCGGCCACCTGCCCGACCGCCGCGAGCCCGAGTTCCCCGCGCTCCCGCAGGATCTCCGCCAGGCGCGCGGCCGTCCCGCCCGTCCCGACGATCAGCGCCGGGCGCGCCCGCGTCCGCCGGCACCGATAGGTCCTGATCGCCGCGTTCACGAACGCGCGGACGCCGAGCGACGCCGTCCCCGCGACCACGGTCATCCACACCCACGCGACGGCCGCCTCATGCGCCGCGCCCGGCAGGAGCACCGCCGTGAACGCGCCCGCGACCAGCGTCCGGACGAGCAGCGGCGGCGCGTCCGCGAGCAGCGAGGGGCACCGGCGCGGCCGGTACAGGCCGCCCCCGGCGTTGAACGCGATCACGCACACGGCCGCGACGGCGGGCAGCGCGGCGCCGGGCACCGGCAGCACCAGCGACACGACGGCCGCCATCGCCCAGCCGTCCACCACGGCGAGGCAGACCGGGTACAGGACGGCCAGGATCCGCGCCCCCGTGACGCCCCGGCGGTACGGAACGACGGGCGCGAGTACGGCCGGACCGTCGCCCGGAATGAGATCCGCGGGGGACGCGCCCGAGTCGATGGAGGGACTCAGCCCCTGGGCTCTCATCGCGCGTCCCTTCACAGACAAGAACTCACCGGGAGGTGACCTGGCCGTACCGGGCGGCCACGGCCCAGCATCGCAGCGCTTTCCGAGCCGGATCGCCGCTTTTAACCACCCCCTCCACAATCTTGAATAGAAGATCACGACAACCTGTCTACCTGCGAGAACACCCCCAGCCAGCGCCACGATCGACTCAAAGCGAATCTCAATCCGCGACCAAATTCAGCGCATTTCCTTCTTCACCCGATTAGGATATTTTCATCCGCTTGCGTCCGATCTGGGGCGGCGACCCGCGGCACCCGCCGCCGCCACCCGAACTGTGAAAGATCCATGAAGTTCCCCCCGGAGTCGAACCTTCGCGGGACGATGGTCGTTACAAGTCTTCGGACGCCAGAACCCGCCGTCCCGCCACCGCGCGGGCGGCGCACTGAGGGCCGTTCCGTAAGCGATCTTGTTGCCGTCCCGCCGTGGCGCGGGCCCGGCGGGCTGATGAGGGAGAACGGTGCGAGCTAAGGCGTTGGCGATGGCCCTGGCCCCGGTTCTGGGGCTGGCGGTGGCATGCGGCGGCGGTGGCGGCGACGACGGCGGGACGACCACGAAGGGCGGCGGCGAAGACGGCTCGCCCAAGGTGACGATCACCCCCGCGAACGGCGACGGCAAGGCCCGCCCCGACCAGGGCGTGACGGTCACGGCGGCGGGCGGCACGCTCGGCGCGGTGTCGGTGAAGCTGAAGGGCACGGACGTCCCCGGGGCCCTCTCCGCCGACAAGACCAAATGGCGTTCGAAATGGACGCTGAGGCCGGGCGGCAGCTACCAGGTGTCGGCCACGGCGACGTCCTCTAAGGGCAAGTCGACCACCGCCACCAGCGCGTTCCGCACCACCCGCGCCACCGCCGCGACCCGGGTCAACAACATCGTCCCGAGCCAGAACGAGACGGTCGGCACCGGAATGCCGGTCTTCGTCCAGTTCAACAAGGCCGTGCCCGAGAAGGCCAAGGCCGCGATCGAGCGCAGCATCGAGATCTCCTCCACCACCCCGACCGAGGGCTCGTGGCGCTGGCTCGCTCCCGGCGAGTCCTTCAACGGACTTCCCTCCGTCGTCTTCCGCCCGAAGCGCCCCTGGAAGCCGCACCAGAAAGTGAGCCTCACCGTCCACTACGCGGGCCTGAAAATCGGCGACGACGTCTTCGGCGACCGCGACGTGACCCGCACCTTCCGGATCGGCGACTCGCACACCATCAACATCAACGCCCAGACCCACCGCGCCGTCGTCAAGAAGAACGGGCAGACCATCCGCACGTGGGGCGTCAGCCTCGGCTCCGGCGGCGACATCCAGAAGGACGGCGTCGACCACCTGCTCACGACCAGCGGCGTCCACCTCACCATGGACCGCAGCCGCATCGAGCGCATGCGCCCGCCCGGCAAGAAGAAGGGCGACCCCGGCTGGTACGACGAAAAGGTCCCGTGGGCGACGCGCATTTCCAACAGCGGCGAATATGTCCACCAGAACATGGACGATCCGTCCTGCCTGGGAAGGCGCAACTGCAGCCATGGCTGCGTCCGGTCTCCTGGCGACGACGCCAAATGGTTCTTCCACTGGTCGTATCGCGGCGACCTGGTCACCATCACCGGCACCAAGCGCTCCCTCGCCTGGTGGAACGGCTGGGGCTACTGGCAGCTCCCCTTCACCAAATGGACCAAGGGCGGCGCCATAGGCAAAACGGTCACCACAACGGCCGTCCGCTGAGCGGTTCACCCGGGCCGGATGGCACAGTAGGTGACACTGTGTAGTCACCCGGGTGGACCCATGGCCTCGAAAATTGTCCTGCACATCGGCCTGCAGAAATCAGGCACCACGTTCTTGCAGCACATGCTGCAAGAAAACAGGAAGGCACTCGCCGAAGCAGGCGTCCACTACCCCATCCCCCGCGACTGGGCCCGCGGGAAACGATCCGTGGCCAACCACGAATGGGCCACCTACGGCCTCCTGGGCACTGAGTACCCCTGGGTGTCGGACCAGCGCGCCGCCAAGGAATCCGCCACCTGGCAGGACATCCTGAACCAGGTGGACGCCGTCCCCGGCACGGTTCTCCTCTCCGCCGAGGCCCTCTCGGTGATCCGAACCCCCGCCATCCGCCACCTCCGGGCAGTGTTCAACACGACCGACATCGAAGTCGTCATCACAACCAGAAGCCTGGCCAGCGCCCTGCCCTCCCTGTGGCAGCAGCACATCCGCAACGGCTGGAGCGTGAGCATCGAAGACTTCCTGGAAAGGCTCGCGAGAAAAAGAGACAAAGGTCACGACCACATAGAAAACGCCCCGTCCGCACACATCTGGCGAGCGTTCATCCTGAACAAACTAGTTCAACGCTGGCAAAAACCAGCCACCACCCGCATATCCATCGTGACCACCCCCGGCAACCCCCAACGCCTCCTCTGGGAGCGCTTCGCCCAGGCAATCAACGCTCCCGCCCTAGCCAACGCGCCCCTCGTCCACCCCAAAGACGCTCACACCGGACTAACCGCGCCCGAGACACTGATCCTCGCGTCCCTGAACGCGACCGTCCAACAGTGGCCCGTCCGGGACGCCGCCCGAATACGCCAAATAGTCACCGACAGATTCCAGACCCGCCCCCACCGCGGAACAAAAGCCACAGTCCCACCAGAATGGCACCCTCGCCTAACCGAATGGACGAACAACGACCTCACCAACCTCCGCCGCACCACCGCACAAATCATCGGAGATCTAGCCGACCTGCACCAAACCCCCAAACCAACGCCACCACCGTCCCCCGAGGAAACCGCGAACGCCGGCGCCGAAGCCGCCCTGGCCCTCGCGAACCTCACTTCCCGCCACTCACCGCTCCACCGAACGGCCCACCGGCTCCTCCGCCTCCTGCCCTGACTACCAGGTGGACGGATACATGCGGTGCTTCAAAAGCAGATCGACCTGCTCCGCCGCCCTCTTGGCGTCCCCGCACGGAAACAGATAGCCGCCCCGCCCCCGTCGAACATCGCAGTAGGCCCGGATGCAGCCCGAGTAAACCCGAACTCCGACCACCACCCCGACGTCCTCGGCGACGCCACTCGCGTAGACCCAGAGCAACGGCTTGGGGAATTCGCGCCCGTACAGCTTCACGCACCGCCACCCGCGCGCCTTGACGGCGAGCGCCAGCGCGTCCAGATCCCGCACGTCGACCCGCCGCCCCGCCACGTCCGGAACCGGATCAGCACGAGACCGCCGCCCAGACCCACTTCCCAACGGGCGGGGTCTCCTCAACCAACTCCGCACCTGGACGCCAGCCCCTGGACGATCTGCATCCCCCGCCCGCCCTCCTCATGCCCCGGCTCCAGCGCCAGCACGTCGGGGACGACGTCGTCCAACGCCATCTCCACCACAGGCCGGACCACCGGCCGCCCCTCCCCCGAGTCCCACACGGCCAGCAGCACCCCGGCGGCCTCCCGCGTGAACCTGACCCGAATCTCCCGATCCGGCGTGCTCTGCAGTACCGGGAGGCCACAGGCGAGGTGCCCGCCCATTTGGCGGGTCCTTTTCCTGTGGCCCCCGGCCCGAACCGGACGTGCACCTTTCGATGCATCCGGCTCTCCAGTGTTACGTGTTCGCGGTTTTCTCTTCCTTATGGATGGATTCATGGCAGGACGGGCAGACCGCTAGAGTCTTGCGTCGCATTCTGGCCATGAGTTCCGCCCAAGCGGGTTGAGGCCGTCCTGGGGCCGGTGCGAGATCGGCGATTTTCCGGACTTGATGAATTTGGGGTTCGGTCCGGTTTCCGCATACCTCGCATCGTCCTCGCGCCAACCTTTGCAGGAGTTCCCTGCCGGAACGGCGCGAGTTGATCGGTGCAGCGGGGAGGTCGGTTATGGTGACCTTCCGCTGCCGTTTGAGGGGAATTCCTCCGAACCATGCGACCAGCGGTTTCCTGTTCGCCCGGTGGATGTGGGCTTCGAAGCGTCTGCGTGGCCCGTGCGGTGTCTTGACGGTCGTTTTGTGCTTGTTAGCCATCTTGGACACCGTGGAGTCGTGCTTGGCCGCCAGCGTTTTGAGCATCGAGGTCAGCATGACTCCTTTCAGCCGGTCAAGTCTCCAGACGTCTCCGGCAAGCAGGTAGTACTGGACGATCCCCCGGTACTGGGCTCCGTAGGTGGCGACGATGTCGTAATCGGTCCTGTCCCTGAGGAAGTCCAGATGCACGGGTTTTCCGCGCTTGAGATAGGGGGCGCACTTTTCTTTGATCACCGCCTTTGGAACGCGCAGTCGGATCTTTCCGTTGGTGGCGCGGAAGCCGTGGGCCATCCTGCCGCCGCGTGAGATCTTGCGGTTGGCGTGCTGAACGGTGATCTCGTAGCCGAGGAACCGTGCCGCGCCTGTACGGGCGTGGGTGATCAGTGTTTTGTCCTGGGCGAGTTCCAGTTTGAGTTCGTCACGCAAGATCCCGGCCAGTTTCTGCTTGATCCGTTCGGCTTCGTGTTTGGGTCCGGAGAATCCAAGAAGGATGTCGTCGGCATATCGGATGTAACGCAACCGCCGGTAGTGGGGGTCTTGTGGATCCCCGACCGGGTGTCTTCTGAGTTGCTGGCGCAGCTCGCGGACGCTGGGCGGTGTACCGCTCCTTTTGTGATAGGTGTGACGGTTTCTGATACGGCCGATGTTCTGCTCGATCTCCCGGTAGGCCGGGTTCCTCCTCCGGCTCTTCCCTCGGTTGTTCATACGCAGCAGACGGCGTTCGACGAGGTCGTCCAGCCGATCCAGGTAGATGTTCGACAGAACCGGCGAGACCACACCGCCCTGCGGCGCTCCGGAGAGCGTCGCGTTCCATGTCCAATCTTCCAGATATCCGGCCTGGAGCATGGAGCGCACCAATCGAAGGAACCTGTTGTCGTGGACCTTCTCCGCCAGGATATCGACCATCAAATCGTGGTCGAGCGACCCGAAGCAATCGGAGATGTCTCCCTCGATGAACCAGGTCGTCCCCGTCCAGGTATCCGCAATTTTAGCCAGTGCGGTGTGACATCCCCGGCGCGGACGGAAACCGTGCGAGTCATCGGAGAACCGGGGCTCATAGTAGGCCTCCAGAAGGAGGCGGACCACTTCGCCGACCAGCTTGTCCGACCAGGACGGAATGCCCAGCGGCCGACGCTTGCCGTTCCTTTTGGGAATATAGACTCGCCGCACCGGCCGGAACCGGTAGCGCTCGTGGCGCAGCGCCTGGATGATGCGCTCGATCCTGGCCATGGACATGCCGTCCGCGGTTTCTCCGCAGGCCCCCGGAGTCATCGCCCCCTGGTTGGAGTACAACTTCCCGTAAGCCTGAAGGTACAAGTGCGGATTGAACAACTGTCGATACAACCGCTCCAGTGGCAGACCTCGCCTGCCGCGTTCACGCAGGACATTCAGAACTGTTTCGGCGTTCTGCATTGCGCATACCTCCCAGCGTCTTCATGCCCGTTCACCTGGCCCCCTTCGCCCTGCGAGCGGCTCTCCCGCTCTCCCTGGAGGGGCGTCACTCCCTCGACTACTACGAGGCCTCCGTCACCTGTCGAACTCGCGCCCTCCAGGTGATCCCGCGTTCGTTTCCGCCTTACGTATCGAGCGCGACTTAGGCGCCCCACTCATCTCCTTGAATCCCTTCACTAGGGATCGTTCCGCGCTCCGAAGGGTGCACCATAACGCAATTAATCCGATGCAGGAGGCGGCGCCGGCGACAGGTACAGATTGCCGACGGATGTAACCTTTCATCCTCTGGAGATTAGGGTTCAAGCAATCCAGCCTTCGCCATATCGCACGGGCCCCTCAACGCATCGCTTCCATACCTGAACACGACCGCTGATTTCCTGGCATGCTATTGTCCCCATTCCCTCACGAGTCCGGGTAAGCCATCAGGCCCAGGAACCTCCCTTCAGTTCCTCCCGGCTGTACCGGGGATAAGACGGAACGCCTCGCGGCGCACCCGCATTGGCGACCAATTCGCCCGCGATCAAAAGCACATCCCCCGCGACCCGCTCCAGCCCCCATTCAGCAAGCCGGAACTCCACCAGCGACCGCACCATCCCCGGCACAGTCCGCCCAGCCCGACAACAAATGTCCAACTCGCCCGCTTGCGTGGCTTTCACAACCATTTCACCCGCCCTCCTGTTCTGCGGTTTGCGGGACAAGAATGGCCGCACCGAGTTAGCTTTGGAGAGTTGGATTCAACACACAAAACTCGGAGGATCTTTCATGGCCCCCAGGGACGATCTTGATCCAGACTCCTCCGTATGGCACTGGATCGCCGTTGAGCTGCGCCTATTCCGCGAGCTCTTCAACCTCACGGGCACCGAGGTAGCGGAGATCCTGGGCCTGGAAAAATCATCGGTTTCGAACATGGAAGCGGGCCGCACAAAGCTCCGTATGGGACATGCCGAAAAGCTGGACCAGCGCTACAAGACCGGCGGCCACTTCCAACGCTTGGTGAAGCTCGCAGAAAAAACACACAACCCGGACTGGTTTGCCCAATTCACCCGATACGAGCGCCGGTCTACCCTGATCAGACCATACTCAGCACTGCTGGTTCCCGGCCTGCTCCAGACGCCCGACTACGCTCGTGCAGTGATCGAGGGCGCTCAAATGCTGGACAACGTGGATCAAGCACTCCAGGAGCGCATGACGCGGCAGGAGATCCTCAAGGGAGAGAACCCCCCTGAACTGCATGCCCTCATCAAGCAGTCGGTACTGGAGGATCCGGTCGGCGGCCCGGACATCATGCGCGCCCAACTGGCCCACCTGATCACTATGAGCCACCTCAAGAACATCATCATCAGAGTCGTCCCTAGATCGCTCGGCGCCCACCCCGGCGTAGACGGCTCATTCACCCTGCTCACGGCATCCAAGGGTGAGTACGCGTGGTCGGAAGCCGTCGGCGGTGGAAGACTGGTCTCAGATCCCGCCGAAGTCCGCGAATACCTCAGAAGGTACGACCGGTTAGGGGCGGATGCCATGTCGAGAGGCTCCACGAGGAGTCTGATCGCCGAAGTGATGGAGGCTACGGAATGAGTGAACCTGTGTGGCGCAAATCCAGCCGGTCCGGCTCCGGCGCCGCAGGTGGTCAAGAGTGCGTCGAGGTGGCCAAACTCCCCCACGCCATCGGCATGAGAGACAGCAAAGCCCCAGACTCCGGCTACCTCGTCCTCACCTCCCAGACCTTTGCCACCCTCCTCAACCAGGCAAAGCACGGCGAACTGCCACACTGAGGGCAAGCTCGTGATCACTTGGCGGAAGTCCAGCCACAGCGAGAGCACTTCGACCCAGTCCGACTGCGTCGAGGTCGCCGACCTAGGCATGACAATCGGCATCCGGGACAGCAAGGCCCCCGAACACGGCCACCTCACGCTCACACACCGCGCCTTCGCCGCCCTCCTCGCACAGGCGAAGCGGGGCGAGGAGGGCGGCGAAGGCCAGGAAGTCCTTTGAGGGGGCGGGTTTGATCAGGCCGTGAGGTCGTGCTCCTTGTGGTCGTGGGTGTGGTGAACGCGGTCAGGTCCTGCTGCCGGCGAAGACTCCGATCAGAGCGGCGTGTGGCTGGTGGTAGGTGTAGGGCGGCTTCGGAGCGGTGCACCGGGCCGAGGTGTCGGCGGTGTTGGAGACGTTGGTGCCGGTGGGCAGGTCACGGACCGGCACCATCGTGGTGAACAGGTCCTTCGCGTTGTCGCTGTAGTACGCGCACTGGTGCCAGTTGATGAACCGTCCGGCCGACAGATCCAGGGTCGCGACCCCGGTCAGCCCGAGGTGGAGCCGGTGACTGGTGTAGGGCGGCTTCAGCGCGGCGCACTTGGCCGTGGTGTCGATGGTGTTGGAGACGTTCGTGCCGGTCGGTAGCTCACGACCGGGCAGCACCGTGGTGAGTATGTCCCCGGTGCTCGGGCTGTCGTATGAGCACTGGTGGATGTTCAGATAGCGACCGGCGGTGAGGTCCAGTGCCGCGACTCCGGACAGGCCGGGAAACGCCGTGTGGCTGACGTAGGGCGGCACCACGGCGGCGCACCTGGCGGTGGCGTCGATGGTGTTGGAGACGTTGGTGCCGGTGGGCAGTTGGCGGCTAGGCAGCACTGTGGTGAACAGGTCCTTCGCGCTGTCGCTGTAGTACGCGCACTGGTGCAGGTTGAAGTAACGGCCGGCGTCCGATTCGACCTGCTCGGCGGGGGCTGCCCACGCCGATGCCGACGCGGCCGCCAAGGCGAGGCCGAGCGCCGCCACCGGCGGCATGACGATCTTTGTTGCCCTACGCATGGTGACCTCCGGGACCAGGTGTTGTGGGCGCGGACGCGTCCTCGCGCCCCGCCACCCACGACCCTGCCCGCGACGCCGTGCCGCCGGAATCCCCGCGACTTGGGGGGTTGACACTCCCTACGGCAGAACCCTCAGCGGTTCCAGGGCGAGTTTCTCGTGGGATCGCGACCTGCTGTTGTGTCCGTTTGTGGCCCACTGGTGACCGTAGGTGGCCGACGTCGGCGTCGCCTCTTGAGTTGGTCTTCCTGCTCGGCAACTGTCGATAGGGAAGGCATGCGGAACAAACCCGTTAAGTGCTCGCCAACGGGTGCCTGGACCCCGACCCGCGGGCTACCAGCGCATGCCAGAAAGCGCCGTGTCCTCATGTCGCCATTGCACTTATCAACGCGCCCACGCCGACGTACCGCGGTAGTGCTCTCCACCGCCGCTCTGCTGTCCACCCCCGCCATGCCGGCCCAGGCCGCCACGACCTTTACCTTCAGCAACCTGCACAGCGGCAAGTGCCTGGAGGTGGCGTACGCCAGCACCGCAGATCTCGCGGACGTCGGCCAGTACACGTGCCACAGCCTGAACAACCAGAAATGGTACATACAGCCGGTCGGCGGAGGATGGCAGACCCTGGTCAACGTCAACAGCGGGAAATGCTTGGACGTCTCCGGCTGGAGCACCGCCGACTTCGCGACCGTCACGCAGTACACCTGTCACGGTGGAGCCAACCAGAAATGGAACCTCGTTGAGGTCGTGATCGGTCCCGGCCAGCCGAGCAACAGAATGATGCTGCGCAACCAAAACAGCGAGAAGTGCCTGGAGATCCTCAACTACAGCACCGCGGACTTCGGGAAGGCAGTGCAATACAACTGCTACGAGGGCGCCAACCAGGTGTGGGCGTCACCGCAGTGGTGGTGGCCCACCTGAGCAGCCAGGCGATCGTCCACCCGGCGCAAGAGCAGCCGCGGCCCCGGGGGCGGTACGGGAGGCGGGCGGCCGCGTCCAGGTCAAGCAGGTGTGCCAGAAACCGGGCGTCGGCACCGGGCCGCGGCGGCTGGGAACCGATGCGGGAAAGCTCGACCGGCCCGTCTCCCCGCGTCCACACGCATCCTCTCCTACCGCACGTCTTTCAGGCTTAAAAAGGCGTGCGATCCACCTGGACCGCGCGGTGGCCACTCGCTGTGAGAAGCTCGCTGTCGGCTACGCGGCCACCGTGCGGATCGTCGCCATCAATGGCTGGTCATAACCCACTTCGAGGGCACGGCCTAGGCGAGCTTGAGAAGCAGTTCGCTCAGTTCGGCCGGCATGGTGATCATGCAGTCGTGGCCGGTCGGCAGTTCCCAGACCTGCGCGGCGGTGCCGTTGGGTTGGATCGGGGGGACGGGGCGACGGGTGACGCCCGCCGGCCTGGCGCCGACATTGTGGATGTGCGTGCGCGGGATCGCGTTCACGGCTGGGTTGTCCAGCCGCACCGGCTGCCGCAGACAGCGCACCGGCTGGTCGGAGAGCATCCCGCGCAGCCAGGCGACGTCTGCCGGATCTGTGACGCCGAACAGGCCGAAGGGCGCGGGCTGCTCGGGCATCGGCGGCACACGCCAGCCGCTCTCGGACTTTTCGGCGAGCTCGATCAGTTGCCCTGTCACGGGTTGGACGTCGACCGCGGACTCGCCGTCCTCCGGGACCATCGCGTCGAGGTAGACCAGGTGCGCGATGCGTTCCGGAATCCGGTTGGCCGCGGAGGAGATCACCAGCCCCGCGTAGCTGTGGCCGACGAGTACGACGTCGCTGAGCCTCTCCTCGGTGATCAGCCCGACCACGTCGTCGACGTGCGTATCGAGCCCCACCTCCGGACCGAGTAGGTGCACCTTGTCGCCATAGCCGGTCAGGGACGGCGCGAACACCCGGTGCCCGGCACCCTCCAGCAGCGGCACCACCCGCTCCCAGCACCGTCCGCTGTGCCAAGCACCGTGGACCAACAGAAATGTGGTCATGAGTGAATCAGTCTTCCTTCGCAGAAGCAGAAGAGCATGGCCACGCGCATGCCGCCGGTTCGCGGCGCTGGCGGTTACCATTCGTGCCCCAGTACTGTTTGAGTACCAAGAGCATGCTGGCGCACGCGACGCGCCGCAGGCAATAAGGCACTTTTCGATGCCCCGGTTCTCTGGAGGTAACCATGGACGTGGCACCCGGCGATCCGCGGCCGGCGGCGCGGCCCGGCGACGCGTGCCGGACCCGCGTGGTGCTCGACATCGTCGGGGACAAGTGGTCGCTGCTGGTCGTGCGCAATCTCAGGAACGGACCGCGCCGTTTCACCGAGCTCAAAAGGGCCATTGACGGAATCAGCCAGCGCATGCTCACCGTGACGCTGCGCAGCCTGGAGCGTGACGGAATCCTGACACGCACCGTCCACAACGTGATGCCACCGCATGTCAGCTACGAGCTCACCGAAATGAGCATCACCCTGCGCGAGGCCACCGCGCCCGTGCTCGAATGGAGCGTCGCGCACCTCGCCCGGATCGACGGTGCCCGCGCCGCCTACGACGCCCGCACGGACACAGCCGTGGCCTCGTAGCGGACGGCGACTCGATGTCACCCGACAAACCCACTTTGAAGACACGGCGCAGGTTGCGTGGGGTGACCGCGGACGACGGCGTGCCCTCCGACCTATCGCGTCTCGGCGCGCCGATAGGGCCGATGGTCCGCGTCCAGGGCGGGTCGGCCAACCGGATGTACCGGCTCGACACCGACCAGGGGTCGTTCGCGGTGAAGCAGTTGAACCTCGTCGACCACCGCTGGACCTACCACGTCGATGACGTGTTCAGGTTCGAACGGGCGGCCTTCGCCGCCGGCATCCCGATGCCAGAGCCGATCTCGGCCGGCCACCACACGCTCGTCCACCGCTGGGTCGAGGGCGAGAAGGTGCCCGAAGCACCCGTGTCGGCGCCGTACGCGTTCGAGATCGGCGAGATCCTCGCGCGCGTCCACGCGCTCGACGTCGAGTGGCCCCACGCGTCGATCGAGGACCCGGCGCCACACGACTGGCCCGAGCTCGCCGAGCGGGCGGCGTCGACCGGACAGCCGTGGGCCGGCGAACTCGCCGCCCACGTCGAGACGTTCCTCGCGATCGCCCACTTCGTCGTCACCTGCGAACGGCCGGGCCCCGTCGTGCTGACCCACCGGGACGTCCAACCGTGGAATCTGCTCGCCCGAGACGGTCGGCCGGTGGTGCTCGACTGGGAGCTCTCGGGAATGCTCGACCTGTCCGGCGAGCTCGGCTCGACCGCGCTGAGCCTCGCGAAGGGACCCGGCTTCGACGACATCGAGCCCGCCATCTTCCGCTCGGTCCTCGACGGCTACGTCGCGGGCGGCGGAGCGCTGCCGCCGTCGGGTCCGAGCTGGTTCGTGTTCATGATCGGCGGCTGGCTGGGGTTCACGAGGTGGAACGTCCTCCGCTGCCTCGCCGGCGTCGAGACGAGCACCGGCCCCGACCTCGCGCTGTCGCACGAGTCCGTGCGCGACGGCCTGCGCGGCCTCCCCGACATGTTCGCCCGGCTCCCGGACCTCGAAGCCCTGCTCGTCTGACAGCGACCCGCTCTGTGCTGGACGCGCGGCGCCACGCACGCCAACAGCCACCCGCTCCGGTTCGTCCGGCACCGCGCCGACCCGCGGACCAGCGGCCTATGTGCGGAGCGCCTCGGTTGTGGCGCGAGCGAGGGTGGCGAGCTGATGGTGGTGGGCGGTCGGCCATGACGCGAGATGCCCCGTGATCGCCGTGCTGACCACTCGCCTGAAGCCGGAGACCAGCTCCCTGCCCTGATCGGTGAGGACGACCTGGGAGACCCGGCGGTCGGCGGGGTCTGGCCGTCGCCGTATCAGCTCACGCCGTTCCAGCCGATCGACCAGGCCGGTGATGTTCGCCTTGTCGCAGTGCATCCGGTTCGCCAACTCGCCATGGGTCAACTCCTGCGGGGCCACCAGCGTGAGCAGCTGGGCCTGCTGAGGAGTGAGCCCGAGTTCGCGGCTGGCGGCGGCCCTGACTCCCTCGACCACGCAGCACAGTTCGAGCAGTGCCTCCGCGAGATCCGGACCGTGTGATGCGTGTGCCATGGGTTGAGCGTACTTGACAGTTAAGGAGTTCAACTATTTAGTATGTTACCTCAACTATTGATGTCACATACTATTGGAGCGTCATGCCGCTGGACACGACCGATCGGGTAGCCGTTGTCACCGGGAGCTCACGAGGGATCGGCAGGGCCGTCGCGCTACAACTCGCCGCCGACGGGACGGCCGTCGTGGTCAATTACCGCGAAGACGCGTCTTCGGCAAAGCGGGTGGTCGCCGAGATCGAGGCAAGCGGCGGCCGCGCCATGATGGTCCGCGCGGACGCCTCCGCCCCAGAGGAACTCCGCACACTGTTCGACACCGCTGAGCGCCATTTCGGTCGCCTGGACGTGCTGGTCCACAATGCCGCCGGCTTCGTGCGTGGCCCGCTGACCGCGGCCACCGATGGTGACTACCTCCACGCCTTCTCGCTGAACGCCCACGCCACATTCGTCGCGCTGCGCGAGGCCGGACGCAAAATGCGCGGCGGCGGCCGGATCGTCTTCATCTCCTCCGCGGCCACCCGCGTCAATCCGCAGGGAGAAGCCCTCTACGCGGCCAGCAAGGCCGCCGGTGAACACCTCGTCCGCACCGCCGCCCGCGAACTCGGCGCCCGCGGCATCACCGTCAACAGCGTGCTCCCCGGACCGACCAACACCGACGGGTTCGCATCGGCAGCCGCTCCCGTCGAAGCGCTCATCGCCCAGACCCCGCTCGGCCGGCTGGCAGAGCCGGCCGACATCGCGGAAGTCGTCAACTTCCTCGCCTCCGACGCGGCCAGGTGGATAACCGGCCAAAGCATCACCGTCGACGGCGGCCTGTGCTAACCCACCCCCTTCCACCAAACCCCGACCTGTTCCTGGCGTGGGCGATGCTGGTTCACCGCGGCCGCTCAGCATGACCCGCGACGCCGTCCGCCTCCCCCGCGGACAGCGCGCGTTCGCACACCTGAACAATCTCTCGCATCACGGCGCCCCTGACTCGGGGTTCGGGTGGTGAATCCGGCAGGTGGGATCCACCACCCGGGCATTCTCGTCAGGGTGCGAGGCGGCGGGCGAAGTCCGTGACGCCGGCGGGACGGACGGCTGGATAGCGGTCGTTGTCGAGCGGGTCGAGCTTGGCTTTGCCGGTGACCATTGCCCAGACGTATTGGAGGGCGACGTAGTCGGCCGGGCTGGTCGCTGTCGCCTGGCGGCGCTTGATCTCGGTGGCCAGGTCGTCAACGCCGCCTCGCCGCCGAAGGCGCAGCCGACGGCCGGTGCCCCGTTCCAGCGCGGCGTGGAACTCCTTCATGGTCAGCACGTCGCCCGCCACCCGTACCGGACGGCCCGCGGTCCGCGGGTCCAGCGACACGGTCGCCGTGTAGGCGGCGGTGTCGGCCACGGTGGTGAAGCTCGCCGTCGCCCCAGTAGCCGAACGTGCCGGCGTCCCAGTCCACGATCTCCAGGAACGGCGCGGTCATGACCTCGACGAAGGCGCCGCTGAGCACCGAGGTGATCTGGACGCGGCCATCGCCGAAGGCGTCGTGAGCCATCCGCCGATGGTCGAGGAACACGTTGTCGCCAGGGTCCAGCCGAGAATCCGCACCAGGACGGCACCTCCCGACGGCCCTGGCCCGGGTTCGTGCCCGCGGTCGGCTGGGACGTCCGGAAGGTCCGGCTGCCGCCCACGGCGGACGGCGCGGAGAACGTCCGGACGTTCGTCATCGGGACCACCGACGTCCTGCCTCCGGACCGGATCCAGAAGAGCACCGGTCTGGAAGCACCGTCCGCGCAGCGGCTGACCGTCTACGTGCTCGCCTCGCCGCGGCGTGCCGAGACGGCCGTCGCCGCGCTCGACCACGTTCTCGGCTGGGGAATGCCGGTCACGGCGGCGTTCGTCGGCCTGACCGCCTGGGTCGTCACCGGCAGAGCACTGCGCCCGATCGAGGCCATCCGCGTCAAGATGGCCGGCATCACCGCGGGCGCGCTCGACCAGCGCGTCCCCGTCCCGCCCACGGCGGACGCGGTCGCCAAGCTCGCCCAGACCACCAACGAGACACTCGACCGGCTGGAGCAGGCCCTTCTGCGCGAGCGGCGGTTCGTCGCGGACGCCTCGCACGAACTGCGCTCGCCGCTCGCCGCGCTGCGCGGCACCTTGGAGATTCCGCTGGCACAGCGCGAGCGCGCCGACTGGCCGACGGTGGTCTCCGCCGCGCTGGCCGACACCGTCCGCCTTCAGCACCTCACCGACGACCTGCTCCTGCTGTGTTCCGCGAGCCGGCGCCCGATCGATCCCGGCAGCGTCGTCGACCTGGCCGACCTCCTGGAGGAGCAGGTCGCCGAACGCGCCTACAACCACGATGCCGCGGTGTTCACCTGCGACGTTGAGCGGCCCGCGCTCGTCCGTGGTGAGGAGGTGCGGTGCGGCCGCGCCATCCGGAACCTCCTCGACAACGCCGCGAGGCACGCTCGCTCGACGGTCCACGCGACGGTGCGGAGGGAGGCGCACACCGTCATCCTGACCGTCTCCGACGACGGGCCCGGCGTTCCAGTCGCCGACTGGGAACGGATCTTCGACACGTTCGTCCGCCTGGACGAGGCCCGCACACGCACCGACGGGGGCATGGGCCTCGGCCTGGCCATCGTCCGCGAACTGGTCACCACCCTCGGCGGCACCGTCCGCGTCACCGGCGGCTCGACCTTCGCCGTACGGCTTCCCGCCGCCCGGAACCTCAGCGACCCACCATGACCACGGCAGCTCGTGATGGCCGCACTGACGGCAGCGACAGGGGGTCATGGAATTGGCTCATTGTGTGCCGTTGTCAGCCGATGAGGGCTTGGGTGATCTGCCGGGTGGTCTGCGCGGCGACCGCGGGGTTGACGGCGGCGTAGGAGGTATAGGCGTTCAGGCCGGTGGCGAGGGCCCAGCCGCGGCCGCGCATCCAGGTGGCATCGTCCACGCCGAGCGCGTCGCGGAAGGCGGCCCGGCTGTCGGCCGACATCAGGGTGAAGGCGATCATCAGGTCGCAGGCCGGGTCACCGATGCCGAGCCCGCCGAAGTCGATGACCGCGCTGAGACGGCCGTCGACGGTCAGCAGGTTGCCGGTGTGAAAGTCGCCGTGGAACCACACCGGAGGGCGGTCCCATCCTGGGGCGTTCAGCGCCGCGTCCCACAGACCGGTCATGGCGGACGCGTCGAACACGCCGTCGACCTCGGCGATGGCGGTCCGCGTCGCGCGGTCCCGGTCGGACAGCGGTTGGCCGGTGAGGTCTTCCCGGGCGTTGTCCGCGGGGACGTCCTCGGGTGTGAACCGCTGAAGGGCGGCCAAGAACTGAGCGAGTTGGACCGCGGCCCTGGATGAGTCGGCCAATTTCTCGACGGTCGCCACCTCCCCGTCCAGCCAGCGTGACACCGCCCACGGCCACGGATAACCGAAGTCGGGTTCGCCCACGCCCACCGGTACCGGGATAGCCAGGGGAAGGTGCGGGGCGAGCTGAGGCAGCCACCGGAGTTCCTTCTTCGCCTGCCCGATGGCTCCCGAATGGCGGGGCAGCCGGACGGACAGCTCGTCCCCCAGCCGGTAAATCACATGGTCAGAGCCGGCGGGGTGGAACGGGTTCAGGGGCAGTCCCGTCCATTGCGGGAACTGAGTGTCGACCAGGCGCCTGACGAGGCGCCCATCGATCTGCGGGCGGGTGTCCGCGGTTCTCGCGGTTACCAAGAGCAACTCCCGTGGCCGGCCCGTTCGGTGCGACGGGCAGTCAAAGCCATCACAGCGGCCCGCGGCTCCTCCTGTCGACTGCTTTTACAACGCACGGCGACCTCGCCGGGACGTGGCCCGCATACCGGCATCACAGGCACTGAGGAGAGAATCCGCCTCATTGTGTTCGCGGTAGACGTGCGGAGCCGGTGAGCTGTCAAGCTGGGCCTGTTGCGATCCTCATACTTTGGAGGTTTCGATGCGTGCAGGCGTCGTGGTCACCGCACAGCCCGGTGTGGAGGACCTCGCCGTACAGGCCGAAGAGTTGGGCCTGAACAGTTTCTGGGTCAACGACACCCCGATGGTCCACGGCGACGCCTTCGTCGCGTTGAGCCTGTGCGCGAAGGCCACCAGCCGCATCAGGCTCGGCATCGGCGTGACCTCACCGGCGCTGCGCTCGGCCCCGGCCGCCGCGAGCGGAATCGCCAGCCTCAACGCGCTGGCGCCGGGCCGGATCATCTGCGGGGTCGGGACGGGAAACACCGCCCGGCGCACGCTGGGCATGCGGCCGACCACGGCGGCCGCGGTGGAGAGCTTCACCGCCTCATTGCAGGACCTCTGCGCCGGACGCACCGTCGAGTACCGCGAAGGTGACCGGGTTCGCGACGTCCGTTTCCTGCACGCCGGGACGCAGGCGAACACGGCCGACCCAGTCGAGTTCGTCGTGGCCGCGCTCGGGCCGAAGGCCGCCGCCGTCGCCGGCCGCCGCGGCACCGGCCTGATCTCCTTCGGCCTGCTGGACCCCACCGTCTGGCACGCGCTCCACGAAGCCCGCCGTGACGCCGCCCGTGGGACGTCCCACGACCCCGGCTCCCGCACGGAACCTCGGACGGACTCCTATCTGGTCACCGCGCTGCACATACTCGACAAGGACGAGGCCCCAGACAGCGACGCGGCCCGGGACGCGACCGGCCACCTCGTCCTGTCGCTGCTGGCCTTCGCCGCCGACACCGCCGCCGACACGCCCGCCTTCGCCGACCAGCTCGGCCCCGCCGAACGCGAGGCGATGCAGCGACTACTGGACCGGCGCGGCACCACCCCCAACGCACCCGACCGGCACACCAAGCTCTATCCCAACTACCTCGGACGCATCGCACCACAGGACCGTGACCTGATCCTGCCCTCGCTGATGAACACCCTGGCCCTGGTCGGCACCGACGACGACCTCCGCGCCCGCGTCACCACCCTGCAACAGGCCGGCATCGACGAACTGCTCATCCAGCCGGTGGTCGACCCACCTACCGAAATGGCCCAGCTGGCGAAACTCCTTCCCTGAGGGATCTCCGATCTCGTCGACCACGCCAACGGCCTCACGTCCGGGAATCGCGGGCAGGTCCACGGGAAGCGCCTCGTGAACCGCACCGGAACGCACCTTCCAGTCGACGGGATTGACCCCGGCCGCCGCGAGACGGATACGGATCCACCGGGCCCGGGCTGTGGGTCCGGCACCTGCTCGACCACAAGGGTCTCCACACCGCCGTACTGGTGATACCGCACTGCGCGCATGACGTTCTGCCTTTCCAGCTTGAACTGGTCGGTCGTGAGAACAAGTGGGTGAATGTTGGGCGATCGCCGCCGCTCACGACGCTGGAAGCTGACGTTGACGTCAGGTGCAAGTCGGTCGCGTCGCCGCCCGGACGGGTGCGTATCGGTGAGGTGACCGACCAGGCGGGAGCGAGCGACGATGCAGTCGCGCGCGACCGCGTCGCTGTCGAGACGTCGGCTCAGGACGGGCAACCAGAATTGCCGACATCGAGGCAAGGGGAAAATCCACGCACTGTTGGCCGGATGTGGCCACGCCGTTCACGGCACGTTCACCCAAATTACCGAAACCAATAAATCGCAGGCCAGCGCTCTTATCGGAGATATTCAGACACCATATGGTGACTGACCGTGGGCAACGGCGTTGGACGGACCAAACATGAGGGTTGACGCTTGATCAACTTCGCACTATAACCATTGTTACTGCCCGAGAAACAGCAAATAGTCGACACTTACACCTGGACCGTAGAGGCATACGTTCCCACCTTCGACCACACGACCCGGCAACGCATCAACGGCAGCCCAAGACTGGTAAATCCTGCGGAAACCCGCCACCCGCCATTGGCCGGAGACCATCCCTCCGAGCCGTTCACCGTCTCCAGCCGACGAACGCCACCGCAGGATGAGAACAGCGAAACGTGCAGGCAACCGCATTAGACGATCCAAGTCACGCCGTCATTGAACCTCCGTCTCCGTCGCACCTCATGCCCGGTCGGGAGTTTGGCGGTCCGGTGGCGCGCGAGCAAAGGAGTATGTCGTGTCACGTGGTTTCTGGAAATGGTCTGCCACGGTGGTGGCGGCCGCTGTGACGTTCAGCGCAGTCTCCGTCCTGCCGAACAAGGCAGAAGCGGCGCCAAGCGCTAATGCCGCCGCTCCCGTGATCAATGGACCGATCTTCAACAACCCACTGGGCTCGCCCGCCGAGCGAAGAACCGTCATCGATCAGCTCGTCGGATTGATCGAGGCCACCCAGCCCGGCGGTGAGATCATCGTGGTGATGCACGAGTGGATGTCGGAAGGAACCGCAGGGCCCGCCGTCGTCAAGGCCCTGAAGGCAGCCGATAGCCGCAGCGTAATGGTGAAGGTCATCCTCGACAGCGAACTCAAGGAGAACCCGGCTACCTATAGCGATCTGGCCGGTACGCTCGGCACCGACACATCCGGCAGTTCCTGGGCCCTCCTCTGCCCACGCAACCGCGGATGTATAGCGGGAACCTCGCCGAATGACCCGAATGACCCGAACGACCTCGGAGACAGCCACAACAAGTTCGCGATCTTCTCAAAGCTGGAAGTGAACGGCAAGGCCTACGGCAGCGCCGTCTTCCAGTCATCGTCGAACCTGCATGACTGGTACCTGGACGAGTCGTTCAATGATGCGTACACGCTTGCGAGCGACAAGCGCGGAGACGCGGAGGATCTCATATACGGCGAGTACCGGCGGTACGCCTTCCAGCTGCTGAAAGGGGCGGGCGAGCCCCATCGGAACGACAACTACGCCTCGTTCTTCATCTCTCCCTACCGGCTGAGATTCTTCCCGCGCCGCGAAGCCACCGCTCCCGAGGGCGACCCCATGGTGGAAACCCTCAACAACATCGACAAATGCCAGTACTCCGCGGCGGGACAGGCACGCACCACCAAAATCGACCTGGCGCTCACTCACTTCACCAACTACCGCATCCACATCGCCGACAAGCTGGCGCAACTGGCGACACAAGGATGCGACATCACGATCATCGGCTCCACCTTCGGCAGCAAGATCGAACCCAAACTGAAGAGCGCCCCGCTCGACTTTAGAGGAGCCTGCCACATAGGCGCCGCCGAGGTGACCTCGCACACGAAGATCACGATGATAAACGGCCCCTTCAAGGGGGACACCACTCCTCGGGTCATCACCGGGAGCGCCAACTTCACCATGATGTCCCGCTCCGATGATGCCGAGCTAATGATCGTCGGCGGCGGCGACTACGAGAAATACGCCCGCTGGTACGAAAACCTAAAGGACGCCTGCGCATCCCAGTAACGCACCCTGGCCCTGGCCTACCGTGGCTGATCGCCGTCGCCACCGCACACGGATGACGTCAACCATAGAAGAGGAGCGACCATGCGGAATTTTCTACTGAGCCTAGGCGCGACCGGCGCGGTGTTCGCTGGCCTGAGCATCACCACCGACGTCGCGGTCGCGCGTGAGCAAGCCCCCTGCGACAGAGTCCAGTTCGCCAACAACTCAGACGCTTGGGGCACCTTTGTAGGCACCTACAATTTGAAGGAGGCCCCGGCCAAGGAGTGCACCACTCTGTCCAGCGGCCCCCAAGGAGCCAGGTTCTACTACTGGTGCTACGTCTACAACGAATACGGCAACCAGTGGATTTACGGCCGCATCGCCGGGACGACAAACCACGGCTGGACCTCCAACGAAAACCTGAGATGGGAACAGGGAACGCTCAGCCCCTGCCCCACGACGTAGATTCGCGGCCAGCTCGGCACGAGCTGGCAGCTCCGCCGCACCGGCATCAAACGCCCGGAGACGTGGCTTAAACCGCAATGTCAGGAAGGGCCGCCGTGCTCGCCCAGCCGCAGTCGAGGCGGCGGCCCTTGCACCACACACCTCGTTGGCCGGCGAGAAACCGGCCGCCTCTATGGTGGCTCGCTTGGCGACCGAGGTCGTGCACCTCCAAACGGAGCCCGCCGTGCTCTCGACGGAGTGCGGTGCACCGCCACAACGGTGACCGGGGCTGCGGGCCAAGGTCGAAGGGCCGCGGGGTGGATCGTCAGCCCGGCCGACCAAGCAGCGGACTCGCGCCACGCTGCGCGGCGCTGGACAAGGCGCAGGGAAGAACATCACTCGCATGAGCCATCCCCGCCCCGGGACGGTGTCAGGGGCGGGGATGGCAATGGTCGTCAGCCGAGCAGGAAGGCGCGTGCTTGTTCGGCGACCGGTTCCGGCGCCATCCAGAACGCGGAGTGGTCGTGGTCGGGCAGGGTCAGCACGGTGACGTTCGGGAGGAGTGCGGCCAGCGCGTTGGCGCCGTGACGGATGAATTCCTCGCCGTTGCCACCGACGGCCACCGCGATCGGCGCGTCGATCGACCAGCGGTCGGCGGGCAGCGGTTTGCCGTCCTGGAGCCCGCGCCATATGCGGCCGTCGTAGGTATAGGTGTGGGCGTACTTGGCCATGGCGTCCCAGGAAGGGTCCTGCTTCATCGCGGGAATGTACTCGGCGGGGACACCGATCATCTCGGTCATGAAGTACTCGACGGCCTCGCTGCGCTTGCCCGCCGCGATCAGCGCCTCCTGGTGTTCGAGGTAGTCGGCGGGCGCCGGAGCGCGCGAGTCGTCGACGATGAAGGGCGGCTCATACAGGTAGAGCCCTGTCACTCTGCCGCCCAGCGCGCTGGCGGCGTCGAGGGTGAGGCCGCAGCCCCCCGATCCGCTGGTCAGGGCCGCGGAGCCGCCTACGACGTCGATCAGTGCCGCGATGTCGTCGATCTCGCGTGCCGGGTCGTAGGGCTGGGGGTCGCCGCTGGCGCCGCGCCCGCGGCGGTCGAAGCTGATGACGGTGAAGTTCTCCGACAGCGCCTGGGCCAACCCGGCGACCCCGGTGTGGTCTTCGGCGACATTGCTGATCACGATGATCGCGGGACCCGAACCGGTCTTCTCGTAGGCGATCGTCGTGCCGTCGGCGGAGGTGACGGTAGAAAGGTTGGACATGATCATATCTCCTTCGGTTGAGGGTGTATCGGTGTGCGGGGCGTCCAGCAGGCCGCCGAGCCGGTCCAGGGCCTCGGCGTACCCTTCGGCCATCTGGAGTTCGACCGCCCGCTGTAGCGCCTGGCCGTCGGGGAAGCCGGCCGTGACCTCGACGGTGCAGCCGGTGCCGGCGGGCGCGAAGGTGACCGTGGTCGGGAAGGTGCCCGAGCCGTCGGATCGCCACGCCTGGTCGGCGAACTCGTCGTCGTAGCGCAACTCGGCGCGGGCGACGACCGCCTTGTAGGTGGCGATGCTGCGGACCGGGGCGGCCGATCCGTCCACCGGCGCGATCTGGAACCGCCAGCGTCCGCCTGGACGTACGTCCATCTCGTACACGGTCGCGGCCCAGCCCTGCGGGCCCCACCAGCGGGTGATCGCCTTGGGATCGGTCCAAGCCCACCACGCTCGCTCGACGCCGGCGGCGTAGGTGCGGCTGATATGGATGGTGTTGCTCGATCTGTCGATCACAATGCCGTCCGCGTTGCCTTCGGGCATGTTCAATCTCCTTGCTGGTTCGCGTGGTCGGGTACACGGTCGTCGTCGCCTTCGAGGAAGGCGCCGAGGCGGTCCATCCGTTCCGACCACAAGACGGCGAATCCCTGCGCCCAGTCGCTCAGCTCGCGCATCGCTTCTGGGCGCAACCCGTAGATCCGCTGCTGGGCCCGTTTGGTCACCTCGACCACGCCCGCCTGGGCGAGCAGCCGCAGATGCCGGGACACCTGCGGCTGGCCCAGGCCGAGCGCGTCGACGATCGCGCCCACCGACTGCGGGCCGTCCTTGAGCAACTCGACGATCTGAAACCGGTTCGGCTCCGAGATCGCCGTCATTCGCTGTTGCACGCTGTTGACCACACCTCGAAGATACACGACCACATATATACACGCAAGCATATGTAGCGAGGTTGTTGGCCTGCTGCTGGTGCGGTGAGGATTCCCGGTCACAGATCACGCCCGTGCTGGCTGCCACCGGACGCTGGGTAGGCGTTGCCACAGCGGCCCTGGCGCGTTCGTCCTGACGGCCTTCGCCGCCTTCTCATGCGAGCGAGTCGGGACGAGTTGTGGGCGCGGGGCCTGGGAGTTGTCCCGTTATCTCGGGAGGTTGAGGGTCATGCTGTGTCCGGGTCGGTGCCGATGGCGCCGGCCGAGCGAAGTGAACGTCCGAGGTCTCCAGTGAGGATGCGGGGGTGTCGCCGCCACCACCAGAGGTCGGGGGCGGGCAACCTGTGGAACTGGTCGAGGGCTTGGCCGTCGTCATCGATGGTCGCGGCCTTGTACCGGTCGTCCTCGGCTTTGATCCGCGGGGTCCAGAGCTGGACGATGTGCTCGTCCAGCAGGACCCATGCCTCGTGCAGCCAGTTTCGGCAGTACAGGTCGTTGGTGTACTCGTAAATGTCGTCGCTGTATCCGCGCTCGATGGAGCTGATCAGGGCGGCCCACGCGGCCACCCTGTCGGCGACGGTGAACGCCGTCCGCCAGCCGTGCTGGTGCAACAGCCCTCCCACCTCGGCTTCGGTCGCCATGGGCGTGAGGTTCTCACGCCGGATCCGTCCGGACGAACGCAATTCCGCCAGAGGCCGGCCCGCCACGCGCCGGACGACTGGATCTCGGTCAGCGCTGTGTTGGAAGTCGCTGGCGTCGTCCGTCAGGGGCACAGATCATGGGCGGATGGCGCGACTCCGTGACATCGTCTTCGACTGCGCTCACCCCGCGGCCACGGCCCGCTTCTGGGCGGCGGCCCTGGACGGCTATGCCGTCGCACCGTACGACGACGTGGAGCTGGCACGGCTGCGCTCCCTGGGGATCACCAGTGTCGAGGACGATCCGACCGTGCTCGTCGAGCCGGCGGAGGGAGGTCCTCGTCTGTGGTTCCAGCTCGTCCCAGAGGCTAAGCGCGTGAAGAACCGCGTGCACGTGGACCTGGTCGCCGTGGACGCAGAGGCGGAGATCCAACGCCTGACCGCTCTCGGCGCGACCGTTCAGGCTCGGCACCCGGACAACGTCGTCCTGGCCGATCCCGAGGGCAACGAGTTCTGCCTGTCCCTGAACTCTCATCCGTAACGGACGGCTGGCTTGATCGTCGATGTCGTCGTGGAGCCACTGGCGACCCCGCGACGGCGAACCGGCGGGCCGCGCAGTGTAGACGGTCTCGATTAAGATCGTGGTCCGTAGTCTCCAACACTGAGCGAGGAGTCCACACGTGGCCAAGGACACCAGTTGGATGGATCGGCCCGGACGCATGACTCCGACTGGGATTGACACCTCGCTCCCGCACTCGGCGCGGGCCTATGGATGGATGCTGGGGCTGAAGGACAACTTCCCCGCCGACCGGGACTTCCTGCTGAACCTGCTGCCGAACTTCCCCGAGTGCCTGGACATCTCCCGGCAGAACCGGCAGTTCCTCTATCGGGCCGTGAGCTACCTGGCGGCTCCGCCGGAACAGGGCGGGGCGGGGATCTCCCAATTCATCGATTTCGGTTGCGGGCTGCCGTCCGGGGACAACGTGCACCAGGTCGCCCAGCGGTTCGGCGCTGATATCCGGGTGGTGTACGCCGACATCGACCCGATCGTCCTGGTGCATGGCCGGGCGCTGCTCGCTGAGGACGAATCCACCAGCATCATCCAGGCCGACATGCGCGACCCGGCCGTCCTGCAACACCCGGACCTGGTTCGCTTGATCGACTTCAACCGGCCGGTGGCGGTGCTGTACCTCTCGGTCGGCCACCACCTCAAGGACGACCCGGGCGGCGGTCTGGCGGGTGCGCGCGAAACCTTGCGCGCCGTCATCGACCGCGCCGCCCCCGGCAGCCATATCGCCGCCTCCCAGGTGGTCTGCGACGACCCGGCGCGCGGCCTCGCGTTCGGCACCGCCATCGATGCCGCCGGTATCCCCTGGCAATCCCGGACCCCCGCCGAATTCGCGGCCCTGCTGGACGGCCTCACCCCTCTCGACCCCGGACTGGTGAACCTCAAGGAATGGCGGCCCGACCCCGGTCAGCCGCCACTGCCTTCCGTCGACCCCGCCCTCAGACCCTTCGAGGGTCGCGCCCAAGGCTCCAACCTCTACGAATACGGCGGCGTCCTAACCCTCTAGAGCCCGCTTCCCAAGGGCCTCCCCTTCCGAGCCGCTTCCTCCGGCAGGACGGCAATGTCGCGACGGAATCGACCCACAGGCCGCCCCGGCCACTCGTCGACGACAGCCGTTCCCGCTGCGCATCGCATCGGCCACCGCCGCACCGGTGTCACCAAAGGGCGGCAGGTCATGCCCAGCACCGACGCATAACGCGTCAATCCCCCGAGGGCCCGCTACCAGCGGAAAACCACCAGCCCCGCTGGTAGCGGGTCCTCTCCTTCCCGACATCAGGTGGCAGGCCCCGAACCCTCAACCGGGCGCGGCGGTGGGACGGGTCATTCCGGTTGGAGGTCCAGTTTCGCCTGGCCGGTGGCGGGGTCGTGCGGGTAGGAGAGATGCTGGTGGATCATCGTCCAGGCGCCGTTTCGGCGTTGGAAGACGCGGGTGCCGCGGGACCAGGTGTCGCCTCCCGGGTCGAGGTGAACGTGGTTGAGGCCCCAGGTGATCGCCAGGTCGTCCCGGACCAGGATCTTCAGGTCGGGGACCTCCCAGCGGAGGGCGGCGTCGCCGGATGCCGCGAGGCCGGACGCGCAGACCTCACGCACGGCGTCGGCCCCGACGTACTGGAGGGGCGCGTCATGCTCGTAAGAGACGACGTCGTCGGCGATGACGGCCATGAGACCGTCGAGGTTCTTGGCCTCGGTAGCGTCGAACCAGTCGTCGTGCAGCGCCCGCACCTCCTCGGCGCTCGGCTGATCGGTGGCGGGGAACGAATGGTGCTCGTGCGTGACGACCCACCGGCCGTCCTCGTTGCGCAGGCCGATTGTGAGCCGTAGGCGGTTGGCCGGATTGGCGGCGAATTCCTCGGCGGTGCCGCAACGCAGCAGGGCGTGCGCGAACGCGACGTCGTCTCCGGCGGTGACGTCGAGCGACTCGATCTCGAACGAGGCGCCGGTCGCCTGCCATTCGAAGAACGGCGGCCAGGTCTCGCGGTACGCGTCGATGCCGCGAACTCCCTCGTACGGTGGCGGCACGTCGAACAGCACGATGTCCTTGGCGTGGTCGGCGAGCACCGCGTCCATGTCACCTGAGTGCGCGGCCCTGGCCCAGCGCTCTATCAGGGCGCGGATCTGGTCTTCGGCTACTGCGGTCATCGGATTGCGTCCTCTCGGGTCGAAGCTCTGTCACGGCTACAACCCGCGCCGGTCCGCGAAATCATCGCGGCGCGCCGAATTCGCTACCGCGGCAGCTCGGACGGCAACCCGTGCAGCTGGAAGTCCGCGTCCAGGAACGAGATCACCTCGGCGATCAGCCCGTCCCGCAGCATCAGCACGTCCAGGCCCCCGGGGACGTAGACGCCCTTGTCCGCGTTCCACATGTACGCGCCGAACGCCAACTGCCCGCTGGCCCACGTCGGCAGGAAACGCCAGCGTTCGCGCATCGGCCCCTCATGCAGGAAGCGGCGGATGCCTTCGTGGCCCTCGTACCAGGCCGTCAGCGGCGGCATCGAGAACTTCGCGTCCGCCGTCAGCATCGCCACCACCGCGTCGACGTCCCCGGCCTCCCAGGCCGTCATGTATCGCTGGGCGAGGTCGCGCACGCTCGTCTCCCCGAGTGATGCCAGGGTCTGCCGCTGAGCGTTGCCGGGGAGCAGCCCGGCGGCGGCCTTGCGGGCACGCTGGAGTGCGCTGTTGACCGCCGCCACCGACGTCTCCAGCAGGCTCGCTATCTCGTCGATGCTGTAGCCGAGCACGTCGCGTAGCAGCAGGACGGCGCGCTGCGAGCCCGGCAGATGCTGGACGGCGGCGACGAAGGCGATCTCCACGCTCTCGCGCGCCACCGCCTGCTCCTCCGGGGTGAGCCGCGCCGTCCAGTTCATGAGCCGATCCGGATACGGTTCGAGCCAGACCGTCTCCGCCAGCGGCGCGCGCTCCGGGCTCATATCGACGGGCAGCTCACGCCGCCCGCGCCGCTCGATCAGCGTCAGCGAACGATTCGTCGCGATCTTGTAGAGCCACGGCCGTACCGACCCGCGGTGCTCGAACCGCTCCAGGCCGCGCCAGGCCCGGTCGAGCGTGTCCTGCACCGCGTCCTCGGCGTCATGGACCGACCCCAGCATCCGGTAACAGTGCGCCCGCAGTTCTCCGAGGAACGGCGCCACCAAGCGTCCAAAGGCGGCCCCGTCTCCGGCACGCGCCGCCGCCAGCAAATCCTCCAATTCACCGTCGTCCATACGACCGAACCTAATCCACACTGCCGCCCTGAACGCGCGCCTTGACCGCCAACACGGCCGGTACCGGTGTGCCGCCCTCGGCGAAGCCGTCCAGAGTCAACCCCGCCTTCAGGAAGGCACCGAGCAGTTCCGGCAATGGCCAGTGCGAAGAGCCGACGCGGTTGCGCACACCCTGAGTGGTCCATGACGCCTTGGTCCAGTGGCCGTCCACATAACCCGGTTCGATCACCACCGCCGCCGGGTCGGTGCGGTCGGCGAAACCTCCGCAGAAGCACGGATGGACGCCGACGTGCACCAGCACGCCCCCGGGCCGCAGCACCCTGGCCGCCTCACGCAGCACCGCCGGATATTCGGGCATGTCGGTGTGGACCATCACCGCGATCACCGCCGGCACCACCCCGGAGGCGATCGGCAGTCGCTCGGCGGCGCCCTGCACGATGGGCAGCCGCCCCTTGGCATACCCGAGCATGCCCGCCGACAGATCGACCCCGACCGGACTCCAGCCCAGCGAGCGCACAACATCGGCGTACGCGCCGGTTCCACAGCCGATCTCCAGGCAGGTACCCGATCCCTCACCCAGCAGCGCGCGCAGGCAGCGCTCGATCCCGATCGGGTCGCCGATCCGGCTGGACGTCATGAACTCGTTCTCGTACCAGTCCGCGATCTCGTCGTACGGCGCCTTCATGATCCGATCCTGCGTCCGCGAAATACCCCTAGCCCAGAAATTCAGCGCCAAGCGTAGGCCGCCCGCCCATTGCACACGCCGCCACCCATGACCGACGTCGAGATCATCCCAACCCATGAGGCCGCCCAACGGCATGCGCTCAGCGATCGTCCGCGCGACTGAACCCGTTACCGACGCCACGGCGCACCCTGTGTCGGAAACGTCCGGTACCCGCTACGGCGTCGCCGCCGACAGCACCCCGCCGAACACACCGCCGCCCCGTCAACCGCGGCCGCCGACGCAGCGGCCGGCTGCGCCTACCAGCCCTGGGCCCGCCCGGGCATGGCCCCTTCCCAGCCAGCGGACGAGCCGCCCACACACTCGCACACGAGCGCCAGACCGCGTGAACGACCGAGAATACAGCGCTGACCCGCGAAACCAGAGCACCGGACCCGCGAAGCCAGCACCGGGCTCGCGAAGCACGCGGCGAACCCGCAAACCCAGCGGCGGGCCGTAACGGACGCGGCGAACCCGCGAAACCAGCGGCGGACCCGTGACGCGGGCGGTGGGCCCGCGAAGTTGGCGGTGGGACCGTGGCGTACGCGGCGGATCTGCGGAGTTAGTGGTGGACGGACAGGGTTAGCGGTGGACGCGGTAGCGGAGGTGGAGGGCTCGGCGGCCCTGGAGGACTGTCGGGTCGTCCAGGAGGAGGTGCTTGTCTCGGAGGCCCGCTAGGTAGGGGATTCCTTCGCCGAACACCACGGGTACGAGGCTGACGCATACCTCGTCCACCAGACCTAGTTCGAGTGCCTGCCGGGCGATGTTCGCGCTTGCGATGCAGACGCCCTTGGCCCCCGCGATCTGCTTCGCACGGGCGATCGCGGTATCGACACCGTCGACGAACGTGGTTCTCGGCCACCGGTCGGCGTCCTTGGGCGGACGATGGGTGACTACGACGACCGGGGCGCCCACCGGGTGCCGGTCGCCCCAGCCTTCGGCGATCTCGAACAGGTGGCGGCCGGACACCAGGGCGCCCGTGCCGCTGGTGAATTCGCCGAGCAGTTCCGCGCTGACGTCATCGACCTTGAACGTGACGTGCTCGTTGGCGCTGGGGACGCTCGTGTCCCGGCACCGTACCAGTCGAAGAGCTCCGCGGGCTGGTCGTTCGGATCCGCGATGAACCCGTCGAGCGACATCGTCATGTGAGTGAACACCTTGCCCATGCCAGACTCCTTTCCTCTGCTTACTTGTCTAAGACAAGCACACTTGTTAAAAGCAAGTCAACGACCTATGATGGCGATCATGCGGACGCGTGAGTACGGACAGTTCTGCGGGCTGGCCCGCGCGGCCGAGCTGCTCGGGCAGCGTTGGACGATGCTCGTCCTGCGTGACCTGCTCGTGGGGCCGCGCCGGTACTCCGATCTGGCGGCGGGCCTTCCGGGCATCCCCACCAACGTCCTCGCCGCGCGTTTGAAGGAGCTCGAACAGGACGGCCTTGTCATCCGGCAGGCGCGCAGTGGCCCCAGCCGGGCGGTCGTCTACCAGGCGACGGCCCGGGCGCAGGAGCTGGAACCGGCACTGGACGCCCTCGGACGCTGGGGGGCCGCCGGGATGCGCGCGCCCCGCGAAGGCGAGGTGACCACGGACGCGTCCCTCGTCACGGCACTGCGCGCGGCGGCCGCAGGTGGGATGGCACCTCGCAGGCGCCGTCCGGTGACGTATCTGGTGCGGGCCGGTGAGGCCGTCGCGCACGCCATGGTCAGCGGCACAGATGTCACCGTCGAACCGGGTGAGCTCCCGGCACCGCACCTGACCATCATCGCCGGGCCGGGACCGGAACTCCGTGACCTGCTGGCCGGCACGCTCGCCCCCGAAGCGGCCATCGCCGAGGACGGCATCGAACTCGTCGGCGACCAATCCCTCCTCGCCGACTTCGCCGCCACGTTCAACATCCCTTACAGCGCTCCGGCCGCGCTGTGACCTTCGGGGAGCCGAGCCGCTCCCTGTCGGCGCACCGCCGCTGAACTCGTAGCGACGAATCGCGCGTCCCGGGATGAGGGCGCCGCCGCCGTGTGTTGCGAGGAGAGCGTCCGTCATGGCGGACGGCAAAGGGAAGGAGAACACCTTCTCCTTCCCGGACTCAACCTTCAGCGCCCAAGGCCGACATGCCAAGAAATGGCGGCCACGAAGTTCATGCGTTGTCCGGGCTGTTCGTCAGAAGGATCAGGTGTGAAGTTTTCAGTCAGCTATAACAGTGCTCAGTTCGGCGGAGATCCGGACCGGATCGTCGACTATGCGCGCCACGCGGAGGCGTGCGGATTCGAGGGTCTGCATCTGCCCGAGCACCTCGTCCTGTTCCCGGGGGCGAAGCTGCACAATTTCGAGATCCCGCTCTCGCTGCCGTTCCTCGATCCGCTCGACACGCTCGCCTATGTCGCGGCGGCGACCGAGCGGCTCCTGCTGGGCACGGGCGTGCTGCTGCTTCCGTATCGGCATCCGGTTGTGCTCGCCAAGCAGCTGGCGACCATCGACGTCCTGTCCAAGGGGCGGATGCGGCTGCTGACCGTCGGGCTGGGCGCCCTTCCAGAGGAGGCGGCGGCGACAGGTGTCGACTTCCGCGCCCGCGGGCGACGCGCCGACGAAGCGATCGACGTGCTGCGCCTGCTGTGGGAGGGCGGCGAAGAAGGCGTCAGTTTCCATGGCGAGTTCTTCTCCTTCGACAAGCTCGTGCAGTTCCCGAAGCCGCACAACGCCACAACGCTGCCAATCCACGTTGGCGGCTCAAGCAAACCGGCCGCACGCAGGGTCGGGCTTCGTGGAGATGGATACTTCGCCGGAGGAGCTTTGACCCACGGAGAACGAGCGGCCCAGTGGGAAATGGCCCGCGCGACCGCGAAAGAGTCTGGACGAGACCCCGATCGCCTCGAATACACCCGATGGAGCGGGATCGACATGACCGACGAGCGGCTGGCCGCGTTCGCCGCCCAAGGCGTCAGCCGTGTCGTCGTCAGCGCCACGGCCGAAGACCCGAGCGAACAGCGTGACCAGCTGACACGCTTCGCGGAACACTTCATCGCCGCCAACCCCGGCGGCTGAAGCCATGATCACCTAGGCTGCGGGGCATGCTGCGTCGTCGTCGTCGGTCCGGGCGGTGGGCGGTCACGGTGATGGTGGCCGGCGCGCTGTGCGGGTGCGGCGGTGGCGGGGATGGCGCGACGACGTGCGCCACGGCCTTCGGGGAGCGTGCCGAGGGCGACGGCCTCAGATCGGCGCGTCCGGCCGCCGAGGCCCGGTACCGGCCGCTGATCACCAGCGCACGCGGGGTCGCCGAGCTGTACGAGCGGATCTTGGAGCAGGCGCGAACCTTCCCCGGTGACGGCGATGTGCTCAGGTCGCGCTGGGCGGCGGCCCATTCGATCACCCTCGACCACAGCCGGTTGGGCCCGGTCGCGGGCGGTGCAGTGCTGGTGTCGGGCGCCACCGAGGAAACCGGCACCGACGAGAACCGTGTGGTCAAGGGCGGCCGTGTCGGTGCGCTGCGCGTGTCGGACGGAAAGCTGCTGTGGAACCGCTCCGGCGCGCTGGGGGACGCGTCGGAGGCGCCCCACGGCGTCGGTGTCGCTCTCGCCGAAGGGCCCGGCGGCGGGTACAGGACGGAGCGGGGCCCGGCGCGACCGCGCGCCGCGGGCTTGGATCTGCGCACCGGACGGAGGCTCTGGTGCACCTCGGCCCCGGAACCGTCCGCCATGCCCTACGAGCTGGCGCCCGCCGGTCCCGGAGTCGCCGCCGGGATCTTCTTCGCCGACGAGGGGTTCGCCGGAACGCTGAAGGCGATCCGTGTCGCCGACGGCGGCGTTCTGTGGTCGGCACGGGCGCCACGGGATTCCAACTACCGGGAGCTGGTGGCCGGCGGCGGGATCGTGGCCGCCGCCACCGAGCCCGCGTCGCCTTACTCGAAGCACGCGCCGTCCGAGCTCGCGGCCTACCGGACGTCGGACGGCGCGAAGCTCTGGCGCAAGGGCGACAGTGCCGGTCCGGGGCGTCCGGGTCACACCGAACGCCGTCCGGTGGCGGTCGGCGAGAAGTCGGTCGTGGTCGTCGAGACGTCCTTCGGCCGGTCCGCCCCGAAGGGCGAGACCCGTGTGGCGGCCTACCGCGTGACCGACGGACGGCTCCGCTGGTCCCGTCCCGTCCCGGACACGACCGGCATAGACGAGGTGGACGTCGTGGGTTCGCGGGTGCTGGCCGTGGCCGGCGGCCGGGCCACGGCGTTCGACCTCTCCGACGGCCGGACGGCATGGTCCCGCCCCACCCGTCACCGCCCGCTGGTGCGGGACGCCGCCGTCCACGGCGACCGCCTGTACGCACCGCAGAGGGACGCGCCGGGACTGGTCGTGCTCGACCTCGAACGCGGCACCACCCGCACGACCCTCGAATTCCTGAAGGACCCGTCCTACGGCTTGAGCACCGCAGACGGCGTCCTCCTGGTGCAATACGCCAACCTGACCCTGGCCTTCGATCTCCCGCCGGCCGGGTGAGGACGATCAGCGGGGGCCGGTCAGGGGGGCAAGGGCGGCGTCGATGGCGTCGGTGAGGCGGCGGGGATCGGTTTCGGCGCGGGCGACGACGTGGAGTCCCTGCATGAGCGCGAGCAGAAGGCGTGCCTGGGCCCCGCAGTCGATGTCGGGACGGATCTCGCCTGATCGCCGCGCGTCCTGGAGGGCCTGCTCCAGCCCGCTCTCCAGCGCGCCGAATCCGCCTTGGACCAGCCGTCCGGCGGCCTCGTCCACGGGGAGCAGTTCGGCGGCGGTGTTGCCGAGCATGCAGCCGCGTCCCGGGGTCGCCTGCGCCGCCTGGAGGACGCTGAGCAGAAGCGCCCTGATACGTGGCAGGACGGCCCCGTCCCCGGGGAGTTCGGTCGCCTGCTCGCGGGCCGCGTCCACATAACGCTCCAGTGCGCGCAGGAAGAGGCCGTGCTTGTCGCCGAAGGCGGCGTAGAGGCTGCCCGGCAGGACCCCGAGTTCCTCCTTGAGGTCGCGCAGCGAGGTGGCCGCGTAGCCGCGGCGCCAGAACAGCTCAAGGGCCTGCGCGGCGACCTGGTCGTCGTCGAAGGAGCGCGGTCGTCCGGTGCGCGGCATGTCCGGATCGTACAACTTCTTGACAGGCCGTTCAAGAAGTGCGAGCGTGACTCCATCGACTTCTTGATCGAACGTTCAAGAAGAAGTCCGCACCCACGAGGAGGAGTTCCATGAGGCGCCTTTTCCTGCACATCAACGTGTCCATCGACGGCTACATCGCCGACGCGGACGGCGACATCGACTGGCGGTTCGCCGACCAGGAGTTCCAGGACCACATCGACGCCCTGCTGGAGTCGATCGACGGCATGGTCTTCGGCCGGACCGCCCACCGGCTGCTCGCCGGATACTGGCCCACGGCAGGCGACGAGGTCTCGGCCGTCCAGCGGCGCCGGATGAAGGAGCTGCCCAAGTACGTCATGTCGCGCACCCCGCTCGACACCGAATGGCACAACTCCCACCCGCTCGGCCCTGACCCGGCGACCGCCCTCAACGACCTCAAGCACCAGGACGGGCGCGACCTCGCGCTGTTCGCCGGCGGGCAGGCCGCCACCGGCGCCCTCCGGCTCGGTGTCCTCGACCAGCTGCGGCTCGTCGTCAACCCCGTCCTGCTCGGCGGCGGGACCCCGCTGTTCGACGGGAAGTACCCGCGGCAGGACCTCCGCCTCACCGGCACGCGACGGTTCGCCTCGGGCGCCCTGCTCAACACCTACGACCTCGCACCTCGCCAGTGAGCACGCAGGCGCGGCACCCGGCCGTGCTCCTCCCGGGTCAGCGGGGCCGTCTCGTCAGCAGGGGCGCTCGTATTCGACCTGGGCCACAGTGGTGCCGTCGCCGTAGTCGAAGGAGCGCGCGGCGCCGGACTCGGTGAAGCCGCACTTGGCGTAGAAGCGACGGGATTGCGAGGTGTCGCGCAGCGTCCACAGATGGACGCGAGTGAACCCGTCGTCGCGGAGCCGGCGCAGTGTCCCGTCCATCAGCGTGGCGGCGATGCCGCCGCCCCAGCCGTCGGGGTGGCAGTAGAAGGCGAAGATCTCCGCGAGCCCCGGCCGGGTCGGCGACGGACGCATGAAGGAAAGCGCCAAAGGCCGCCCGTCCCGGACGGCGAGCAGGATCACCCCCGCCCCTTCCGCTATCCGCTCATGCCATTTGGTACGCCTGCTCTCGACGGCCCGCGCCGCGAACTCAGGCCGAAAGAAGCGGGCGTGGGACGCCTCCCAGGCCACGGCGTGAATCTCGCCGAGCGCGTCGCCGTCCTCCGGCCCGGCCGCACGAACCTCGATCATCCGGCTAGGAGACGGCTTCAAGGGGAAGGTCGCTGCCGCGCCAGGCGGTCGCCAGTTCCTGTACCGGCAGGCCGAGCGCCTCGCCGAGGCTGACGATCGTGCCGAACCCGGGGGAGGGCAGCCGGCCGGTCTCGATCTTGCGGAGGGTCTCCGGGGAGATGCCGGCGGCGTGCGCGACGTCCGCGAGGTCGCGTCCCGCCCGCGCGCGGCGCAGCAGGGCGCCCAGACGCCTGCCGGCTTCGATCTGTTCGGGCGTGAGCGGTTGGCGGACCATGGCCCCAAGGGTAGGAGTGGTATTTCTATACCGTCAAGCACTAGAGTTCTGGTATAGAAATACCAGCACCCCGCATGGACGTGAGGTACTCGTGATCGAACTGAAGACGCCCGCCGAGATCGAGCGCATGCACGTGGCCGGGCGTTTCGTGGCCGAGGTGCTCTCCGAGGTCTCCCGGCTCGCCGCGGTGGGCGTCAACCTCCTGGACCTGGAGCACCATGCGCGCGCCATGATCAAGCGACGCGGTGCCGAGTCGTGCTACTGGGACTACGCGCCTTCCTTCGGCAACGGCCCGTTCCGCAACGTCATCTGCCTGTCGGTGAACGACGCCGTCCTGCACGGTCTGCCCCACGACTACGTGCTGCGCGACGGGGACGTCCTCAGCGCGGACCTCGCGGTCAGTATCGACGGCTGGGTGGCCGATTCGGCGTGCACGGTCATCGTCGGCACCGCCGCCGAGGAAGACCTGCGGATCGTCCGCGCCACCGAGGAGGCGCTGGAGGCGGGGATCGAGATGGCACGGCCGGGCAACCGCCTGGGCGACATCTCGGCGGCGATCTGGGCGGTGGCCAGCGACTACGGCTATCCGGTGAGCAACGAGTTCGGCGGCCACGGCCTCGGCCGCTCCATGCACGAGCAGCCCCATGTGTCGAACAAGGGCCGGGCGGGCCGCGGGCTCCTCCTCCGCCCCGGCCTGACGCTCGCGCTCGAACCCTGGTTCGCCCGGACGACCGACCAGATCGTCTACGACCCCGACGGCTGGACGATCCGCTCGGCCGACGGCTCGCGCACGGCCCACTCCGAACACACCGTGGCCATCACCGAAGACGCCCCCCTGGTCCTGACCCGCCGCGAATAGGCCCACTTCGGGCGCCTACGTGATGCGGCCTTAGTCGGCGCGGGCGTGGGGGGTGAGCATGGTCATGGCGGGCGGTATCAGGGCGGTCAGGCGTTCTTGGGGGACGCCGTCGCGGGCCTGGACGGACAGGCCGTGGAGCAGCGCGGCGAACGCGTCACCGAGGGCCTGGACGTCGGCGCCGGGGGCGAGTTCGCCGTTTTCGACGGCGTCGCGCAGGCGGTCGACAATGGACGCGGTGCGTGCCGTCCGGTGCTGCTCAAGCCAGGCGCGGACGGAGTCGTTGGCCGGTGAGCAGTTCGTCGCCGCGCTCACGACCATGCAGCCGAGCGGCCGTACCGCTGGGGCGTCGCCCTCCGCAGGGGACCGGGTCGGGCGTGTGTAGGTTTTGACGGCGTCGTGGAGCATGCGCTCCAGGGCCTTGCGTGCTGTGGGCTCCTGCGCCAGCGCGCGGTCGGCGAACCCGCCCTCCTCACGCTCGTACAGCTCGATCGCTTCCTGGAAGAGCGCCTGCTTCGGCCCGAACGCGGCGTAGAGGCGGGCCGAGGCCAGGCCCGTCGCCCTGACCAGGTCGGACATGGACGTGCCCTCGTAGCCGCGCGCCCAGAACTCCGCCTGTGCCTGCCGCAACGCCTCGTCCCGGTCGAACTCTCTGGGTCGTGCCACCCGATCACCCCCTAGAACTCGTCGATCACGACCACGCCCAGGGTGTCGTAGGTCGCCATGGATCGCAGCACGTCGCCGGCCTCGTCCAGGCGGACGGTGCGGGAGACGACCCTCCCCGGGTCGAGGCGGCCGGCCTCGATCATGTTGAGCAGTGTGCCGAAGCGCTGGCCCTGCATGCCGAAGGCGCTGAGGAACTCGAGCTCCCTGACCATCATGACGTCGATCGGCAGCGCGACCTCGCCGCGTTCCGTCCGGGTGGTGTGGCCGAGCTGGAGATGGCGGCCGCGGTTGCGCAGGGACAGGACGGACGCGCGGCAGGCGTCCGCGATCCCGACGGCGTCGACGGACACGTGCGCGCCCCCGCCGGTGAGCTCCCGTACCGCCTCGGCCGGGTCGCCGGACGCGGCGTTGACGGCGTGCACGGCCCCCAGCTCGCGGGCGGCCGCCAGCTTCGCGTCGGAGATGTCGACGGCGATCACGTTGGCGCCGGTGGCGGCGGCGATCTCCACCGCCGACAGGCCCATCCCGCCGCCCGCGCCGTGCACCGCGACCCACTCCCCGCCGCGGACGCGCGCCTGGTCGACGATGCCGTGGAAGGCGGTCATGTAGCGGCAGGCCAGCCCGGCGGCGTCGACGAAGCCGAGCGGCTCGGGCAGCGCGACGAGGTTGACGTCGGCATGGCGGACGGCGACGTACTCCGCGAAGGCCCCCCAATACGACACGCCGGGCACCAGGGTGTCGACGTGCTCGCACACGTGCTGGTCACCGGCGCGGCACATCTCGCATGTCCCCTCGCCGGGGTTCATCGGGAAGGTGACGCGGTCGCCCGGCTTCCAGCCGCCGCGCACGTCGCGGCCGACCTCCTCGATCGTCCCGGCGAACTCGTGGCCGAGGACGAAGGGAGGCGTGATCTCCGGGCCGCCCGTCCAGAAGTCGCCCGCCCACAGCGCCCAGTCGGTCCGGCAGATGCCGTTGGCGCCGACCCGCACGATCGCCCCGTCGGGCGGGCAGGCGGGCACCGGCACGTCCCGGATCTCCAGCGGCCGGCCGAGTTCCTCGATCACCGCAGCGCGCATGCCCGCGGCCTCCCCTCGTCGATGCTCCCCGTCCCGCCGGGGCGGCTTCCGGTGCCCCAGCGAGTTCTTTGTCGATCGACCAAGAACTATCCCGGAACGCCGGAAACGTCAACCCCGGACCGAGGCGGGGCGTCAGGCGGCGGAGCGGTCGCCGGGCGGGCGGCGGCGCAGGCGGGGCTGCTGGACGGCGGGCGGGTCGTAGGCCGCGTCCAGCCTTCCGATGTCGGTGCCGGGTGGGACGATGGCGTCGATCCGGTCGAGGATCTCGTCGGGCAGGACGGTCTTGGCGCCCGCGAGAAGGTCGTCCAGGTGCTCCATCGTGCGCGGGCCGATGATCGCGGACGTCACGCCGGGATGGCTGATCGCGAACGCCATCGCCAGGTGCGTCAGCGACATCCCCGCCTCCTCGGCCACGGGGACGAGCCGTTCCACGGCGTCGAGCCGGCGCTCGTCGCGCAGGTGCTTGAAGCCGAACCCGGCGCGGTGGCTGTCGGCCTGCCGCCCCTTCCGGTAGCGGCCGGTGAGCAGGCCCTGCGCGAGCGGGCTCCAGACCAGGACGCCCATGCCGTAGCGCTCGCAGACGGGCAGCACCTCGCGCTCGATGCCTCGGTCGAGGATCGAGTACGGCGGCTGCTCGGTGCGGAACCGCTCCAGGCCGCGCCGCTCGGCGACCCACTGCGCCTCGACGATGTCCGAGGCGGGGAAGGTGGAGGCGCCGATCGCCCGGACCTTGCCCGCGCGGACCAGGTCGCTGAGCGCGGAGAGGGTCTCCTCGACGTCGGTGTCCGGCGCGGGCCGGTGGACCTGGTACAGGTCGACATGATCGGTTCCCAGGCGGCGCAGCGAGTCGTCCAGCGCGCGGACGAGCCAGCGCCGCGAGTTGCCCTGCCGGTTGGGGTCGTCCCCCATCGGGCGGTTCGCCTTGGTGGCGAGGACGACGTCGTCCCGCCGCCCCTTGAGCGCCTTGCCGACGATCTCCTCGGACTCGCCGTTCGAGTAGACGTCCGCCGTGTCGACGAAGTTGACGCCGGCGTCCAGCGCCTTGTGGATGATGCGGACGGAATCGTCGTGGTCGGTGTTGCCGAAGGCGCCGAACATCATCGCGCCCAGGCAGTAGGGGCTGACCTTGATGCCGGTTCGGCCCAGCGTGCGGTACTGCATGGTTCTCCCAAGTGCGTTGACCGATGCCCGCCGCGCCGCGCTACCCTGAGGTAAGCGGAACAGCGTTCCGCATGACACGATACGGAACGTTGTTCCGGTTAGCAACCCGGGAGTGCACCGTGGACGATCGGCAGCCGACCGACGACGACCAGACCGATCGGCGTCCGCGCGCCGCCGACCAGCCCGAACAGGCCGGTCGGCGGGTGCGCGCCGACGCGCGGCGCAGCATCGACGCCCTGCTCACCGCGGCGGCCGAGGTGTTCACCGCGTCCGGCGTGGACGCCCCGGTCCGGCGGATCACCGCCAAGGCGGGCGTCGGCGCCGGCACGCTCTACCGGCACTTCCCGCAGCGCTCGGACCTCATCGCCGCCGTCTTCCGGCACGAGGTCGACGCCTGCGCCGACGCCGCCCCCGCCCTCGCGGACCGGCACGAACCGGTCGAGGCCCTCGCCCGGTGGCTGCGGCGCTTCGCGGGATTCATCGCCACGAAACGCGGGCTCAGCGCCGCACTGCACTCGGGCGACCCCGCCTACGACAGCCTGCCCTCCTACTTCCGGCAGCGCTTCGTGCCCGTCCTCGGCACGCTCCTCACCGGCGCGGCGGAGGCGGGCGAGATCCGCCGCGACGCCGATCCGGAGGACCTCCTGCGCGCGGTCGCGAACCTGACCCTTCCCGCCCAGGACGACGACGGACACACCGAGCGCATGATCGCCCTGCTCATCGACGGTCTCCGCTACGGCGCCGCGTCGCGATGACAGGCCGCTGACCAGCGTGGTAGAGCCGTGTTAGAAGAGGCGTCACATCCGGCCTGCGGCTTACGTCTCTTAGGTGTAAGCGCCTCAACGGCAGGAGATCATCATGGAAGCCCGCTTGAGCTACCAAGGCGATACCGTCACAGCGAAGTTCGTCAAGCACCTTGTTTCGGCGAGCAGGGCCGTCGAGGAGAGCACCTTGCCGGCCGAAACGCAGTTCCTCTGCATGATCCGCGCCAGCCAGATCAACGGCTGCGCGGGCTGCCTCGACATGCACAGCAAGGACGCCCTGCACGCGGGCGAGTCCCAGGTACGGCTCAACCTGATCGCGGGCTGGCGGGAGGCGAAGGTCTTCACCGAGGCCGAGCGGGCGGCCCTGGAACTCACCGAGCAGGGCACCCGGATCGCCGACGCGGGCGGCGGTGTCAGCGACGAGATCTGGGAGAACGCCGCCAAGCACTACGACGATGACCAGCTCGCCGCGCTGGTCTGCCTCATCGCCGGAATCAACGCCTTCAACCGCATGAACGTCATCAGCCGCCAGCCCGCGGGCGACTACCAGCCCGGCCAGTGGCGCTGACCGCGCCCCAGGGCCGCGTCGCGCCGTGGAGCTCGGCCGGTGCGTCGGAGAGCGCGGCCGGCAGGCCCGGGAGCTCAGCCGTCAAGCCGGGGAGTACAGCCAGGGGCGGTGCAGGTCGTAGAAGCTGGCGTCCCCCTCATAGTGGGACATCTCCTCGTCCCGCCACGCTTTGAGGTCGGGCGGCATCGGCCTGCGCTCGCCCTGCCGCGCGTCCTCCTCGGTGGTGAAGTAGACCGCGATGGTGCAGCCGCCGTCCGGGTGGACGATGAACAGCCCGCCGATGGTGTCGGGACGGGCCTCGGCCATGGCCCGGCCCTCCTCGTCCGTCCAGAAGGGGCGCAGCGCCTCCCGGTCGCGGACGCGGGTCTGGATCAGCTGGACGAACTCGGCCGCGTCCGACCCGCCCGCCCCGAACGGCTCGACGTCGTCGCAGTCGTGAACGACGGGCTCACCTTCGAGCAATTCGGACGTCGCCGCCCACCATTCGCGCTGCGCCCGCCGCTTCTCGTTGCGATGGGCGGCGCGGGTGGATTTGAATCGCGTCAGCCAAACGAAATCGCCTTCGACGGTGACGCCCGCGGTCGTGCCCAGCCACCCCCGGGATCCGGGGGCCAGTTCCCGGTACCAGCGGTCGATGGCCTCGTGCAGCCCGGCGGCGTCCCGTGCTTTTCCCTGCACGATCCGAACGTGCATCCCGGTCTGGAATGGCATCCCCGCCCCCGCACGTACTGCTGCCCGCTGTCGTCCGCCCGTCCGATCAAGCCGCCCGGGCATTCCTACCCTGGGTCGTCAGGTCCTCACATTGCGGATCGGCCGGTCATGGCCCGGTCCATAGACGCACTTCGCGAGGGGGGAGGTGCAAATCAGGGCATTTCACTAGGATGCCCACGTGCGCGAAGATCAGGGTGTCCCGGACGACGGCGTGCTGACCGCGCCGCTCCGGCTAGCGGACGACGGACCGGCCGGGGCGCCGGCGACCGCGCCGGCCGAAGAACCGGCCGGCGCGCCGATCGGCATGGGCGGTGGCGCGGAACCGGCGGCCGCCGAGCTCAGCACGCTCACCGAGACCGATCCGGCCCCGGTCCGGGCGTTCGGGAAGGACGTCGACCGCCTCGCCGACCTGGTGGCACGCCTCGGCGCGGCCGTGTCCACCCTGGGTGACCGGCTGGACGGCGAGGTGCGCGGCGCGCTCGACAGCGCGGAGCGGGCCCTGGCCGAAGCGCGCGGCGCGCGCGCCGAGGCCGCCCAGGCCGACGACCGGACCAGGCAGGCCGAGGCACGGGCCGAGGCGGCGCTGAAGGAGGCCGCCGACGCCCGGGAGGAACTGCGCAAGGGCACCGCGGCGGCGCAGGCCAGCGTCTCGGCGGCGCAGGAGAGCGAGGCCAACGCGTGGAAGGAGGCCGGCGCCTCGCAGCAGGCCCGCGCCACCGCCGCCAACGAGGCCGCGAACGCCGAGGGCATCCGCAAGCGCGCCGAGGCGGCGTGGAGCACCGAGCACCAAGCCCGCATCGACGCCGAACGCGAACGCGACGAACTGGCCGTGCGGCTGGCCAACGAGCAGACGACCCTGGCCACCATCCGCACCGAACTGGCGACCGCCCGCGCGGAACTGTCCGAGGCCCGCGACAAGCTGGACACCGCCGCCGAGACCGAACGGCAGTTGCGCGCCGAACTGTCCGCCGCCAAGGGCGAGATCGCCGGGCTGTCCGTCGAGCGCGACTCCGTCGTGGCCCGCGCCACCGAGCTGGCCACCCGCGCCGACCGCGCCGAGGAACGCGCCGACGCCGCCGAGACCCGTGCCGAGCGGGCCGAGCAGCGCGCGGACGCCGCCGAGATCCGCATCGACCGCGACGCCACCACCGCCCGGGCGTTGCAGGACACGCTGCGCGCGGCGCTGGACCTGCCGTCGATGGAAGAGCTGCCCGACGGGCTCGGCGTCCGGGTCGGCGAGTCGGGCGCGGTCACCGCCCAGCCCGGCGCGCTGATCGGCGTCGACCAGGTCCCGGAGGTCATGGACGGCGAGCTGGCCGCACGGTTCGCCCGCGCGATCCTGGCCGTCCGCGTCCACCAGGCCACCCGCCCGTCCGTCCACGAAGACCCGGCTCCCACTCCGGACCCCGACGACGGCGAAGAACCCACCACCCCCGAAGCCTGACCCCCACCTGAGCGCGCACGGGCGCGCGGGATGACTTGGCGTCACGCCAGCACTCGCGCCCACGTCCATTTCCCATGCGGCTCAGTGCGAGACACACCGCACCGGTGCGCCAGCGCCTGCACGATCGGCAGGCCCCGGCCGCCCATCCCGTCCAAGCGCCCCGCCTCCAACGCCGTGGCATTCGGAGCAGTGGCATCGGCCGCCGAGTTCACGGGCAGTCCGCGCACCGGCATCGCGTCCGAGGCGTCCCACACGCTCAGCAGCACGCCATACGGCTCGCGCGTGAACCGCACCCGGATCTCCCGCCCTGACGCGTGCCGCACCGCGTTCGTCACCAGCTCGCTGGCGATCAGCGTCACGTCGTCGACGAGCCCGGTCAGATCCCACTCGACGAGCCGCAGCTCCACCAGCGTCCGAACCTGCCCCGGGACGATCGGCGCCGCCGGGAACGTCACGTCCAGCCTCCGGGTGGCCACGACGTTCACGCTCGCCCCGCCACCGGCCATCACGACCGCCGGCCGGCGCACACGATCACCCGCTCGCCACAGGCGCCATCCAGCGGCAGGCGCGTAACATCCCCCATGAGTTCGGCTCCTTCCAGTCGGGCCCAGGCCCCGGGACGCAGCGCTGGTGCCACCTTCCCGGGGCCGACTTCTCCTTCCTTACCGTGACCCGCTCGGCGCTCTGTCAAGGCCCAACCGGGCGCGCGCGCCCCGCCCTCAGTGCTGAGTCGAGGAGCTTGCAGACGTTGGTGGACGAAGGGTCACTGGTCAAGTTCGTTGTCAGTGGAGCCTTTGGATGAACGAGAAGAAGGGTGGTTGCACTGGGTTGGTTCAGGCGGGGAGCGGCATTGTCGTCGTTCGGTCTATGACCGGGGGCAGGCAGACGGAGCGGCTGCAGGCACCGTAGGAGACGACGATTTGCGCTGTGCCGTCCGTCCGTTGGACGGGGAGCGAGACCGTGACCGGACCGTCGGGGTAGACCGCGAGCTTCTCGCCCAGTGGCGGCAGGTCCAGTTGGCGTTCGGCCTTGTTCGCGCTGGGTGCGCCGGTGGCCTTCAGCCCCGCACGGACGCCCACGCGTGTGGGGATGCCCAGGCCGCCGGGCGGAAGGTCAAGGCTGTAGATGTGAAAACCGGGCCGGGTCGGACGGAACGTCACTTTCACCATGTCCGCCGTTGCGGCGATGGACACGTCCACGTCGCCCGCGGTGAACCGGGCGGTCGCCGGGCTCTGCCCCGGCCCGCATCCGGTCAGGAATGTGGCGAGGAGGAGGACGGTCCATCTCACTGCCAGCGCCTCAGGAATGGGGCGACGTTCTTGACCACCAGCCCGCTGTCGTCGACGTCGATGCTGACGACGTGATAGGCGTCGAGCAGGGGCCGTACGGCGTCGCGGCGGAAAGTGTGCTCCAGCAGAACGCAGTCGGGGCACCACCGTGCGCCGAAATCCAGGAGCACGGGGCGCCGGTCCCGCTTGGCCTTCGCTAGCGCGGCCTTGATCTCGGCCTTCGCGTCGGCCTTGGGGTCGTAGGCGCGCGGCAGCGGTGTCGGCGACGCCGCCGGGGACTCGGCGACGGACGGCGCCGTGGGAGCGGCCTCGACGAGTTCGGCTCCGATGTCCGGCTCTGCCGTTCCGCAGGCGGTGGCGGCGGCCAGGGCGATCGCCAGGACAAGGGGCAACCTGAGGGCGGACATGACGAACCTTCCCAGTGATCAGTGGAAGTAAGGGAGAGTAGCCGCACCGGGAACGCCCGGCTGATCAAGGCCGGGTTCGGCCACATACGCCGATCGGCTCGAAGATCCCCGGCGACGGTCGAAGGCGCGACGCGTCAGATTTCGGCGGTTGGTGCCTGTTTGAGGGTGGCGGCGCGGGCAGTGTCGTGTTGGGGTGCGGGCACGTCTGCCGGTTGTCGGGGGCCCTGTCCGTTCCCCGTGGTAATTCTCCTGGTGAGCGGGGTGGTGCGCGCGCCGGAGATCCGTGGGCGGTGCCGCCGCCGGTTCGTGGCCGCGGTGATGGGGAGGGCTCGCGTGATCACGAAGGTGCTGCGCGGTGCGGATCATCAGGTTCGGGACCGGTTCGACGCCTGGTGCGACCTGATGGGCGAGATGCCGTGCTCGTACCTTGTGCGTTCCGACCATGCCGCCGACTACGGCTACACGTTGCGCGTTGCGCGGGTCGGTTCCGTCACGGTGGCCCACACCGCCGTTCCCTCGATCCATGCCGTCCGCACTCCGCGGATGATCCGGCAGGCCAATGACGGCGTCTACGTACTGGAGTTGAGCCGGCGCGGCGACATCGGTGCCGAGCAGTCCGGTCGTGAGGTGGCGGCTGCCGTGGGGCAATGGATCGTGCAGGACTCCTGTCGTCCGCACTCGTTGTGGTCGGTGGCGCAGGGGCACCGCAGTCCGGTCGCGGTCGGGCTGGCCGTCCCCAAGTCCATGGTGGGGCTGGACGAGGCGACGGTGGCGCCCCTGCTGACGGGTCCGTTGCCGGGTGACAGCGGCTTCGGCGGGATGCTCACCGATGTGGCCGCGCGTATTCTGCGCGAGCCCGGCGGTTATGGTCTCGCGGACGCCCCGCGTCTGGGCGAGGTCTTGCGTGACCTGGTGGCCGCGATGTTCGCCCACGAGTTGAACGCGGGTCGTCTGCTGCCGGAGGAGACCCACAGCCGCGCGCTGAGCCTGCGGATCCAGGCGTTCGCGCTGGCCCGCCTGGGCGATCGTGACCTGACGCCCGGGACGATCGCGGCCGCGCACCACATTTCGGTGGGCTACCTGCACCGGCTGTTCCGCCGTGAGGGCCGGACGGTCGCCGGTTGGGTGCGGACGCAACGGCTGGAGCGCGCCCGCCGCGACCTTGCCGACCCGGCCCAACGCGCCACACCCGTACAGGCGGTGGCCGCACGCTGGGGTTTCGCGCACGCTTCGGATTTCTCCCGGGCGTTCCGCCGGGCCTATGGCATGTCCCCCCGCGACTACCGAGAAGGCACCCGCGGCTAAGGTCCGCGTGAACCTGCCCCGAGGGTGGGGGTGTCGTCAGGTACACCCCTGGTTCGGGTTCTGGGCCCAATGCCCGTGACCCGGCCTGCCGGAAGAGTTGATCACGTCAGCGAACGATCTTCCGAGGAGGAACCCCATGGCCCGCAGGCACGCAGCAGCCGCGCTCTCCGCCGTCACCGCCATCATCGCCGGAACGGCCCTGATCACGACCGTCGCGGACAGCGCGAGCGCCGCCACCGGACCCGCGCACGGGCAGCACGGGCAACATGGGCAGCACGGGCAACATGGGCAGCACGGGCACGGGCTCGATCGGAAGGTGCAGGTCGCGGCGGACCGGCTCGTCGAGGACGGCGCGCCCGGTGTGATCGTGATGACCCGCCGCGGCGGCCGTGTCTCGCATGTGACGGCGGGCGTCTCCGACAAGGCGACGGGCGCGCCGATGGACCACCGGCTGCTGTTCCGGATCGCGAGCGTGACCAAGTCGTTCACCTCGACGGTCGTCCTGCAACTGGAGGCCGAAGGACGGCTCTCCCTGGACGACACGGTCGAGAAGTGGCTGCCCGGCGTCGTCCAGGGCAACGGCAACGACGGGTCGAAGATCACCATCCGGCAGCTGCTGGCGCAGACCAGCGGGCTGAACGAGTACGTCCAGGACCCGCGGATCATGGGCGACCCGGCCCGTGTCTGGACGCCCGCCGAGCTGGTCGCGATCGCGATGGAGAAGCCTCCCGCGTACGCCCCCGGCGAAGGGTGGAACTACTCCAACACCAACTACGTCCTCGCCGGAATGATCATCGAGAAGGCGACGGGCCGGCCGGTGGGCACCGAGTACCAGCGCCGGATCTTCACCCCGCTGCGGCTTCGGGCCACGTCCTACCCGGCGACCTCCACGGCTTTCCCCGGCCCGTACGTGCACGGCTACTACCTCCAGCACGGGGACGTCAGCACGCGGGTGAACCCGTCGAGCGCCGGGGCGGCCGGCGCCATCGTGTCGACCGTGGACGACGTCGCGCGCTTCCACCGGGCCCTGTTCACCGGCCGGTTGCTGCCCGCCCGGCAGATGCGCGAGCTGCGGACCGTCCGCCCGGTGAACGACGCGGGCGTCGAGGAGGACTACGGCCTCGGCGTCGCGCGGATCAAGTTCTCCTGCGGGTACGCGTGGGGCCACGACGGCGGCTACCCCGGGTACCGGACGTGGACGTACACGAGCGCCGACGGACGCCGCCAGGCCGTCATCACCTACAACGCGTCCGAGCTGGAGAGCGGCGAGAAGTTCCGCACCGACCTCGGCAAGACGGCGGAGGCGGCCTTCTGCGGCTGAACCCGCTCAACCCGCTCAACCCGCTCAACCCGCTGAACCCGCTGAACCCGCTGAACCGGCCGAACAGGCTGGATCGGCTGTGAGAGCAAGCACGGGCAAGCGCCCGGCCCCCGGATCAGCGTGGCGGGGCCGGGATCTTGCCTATGCCGAGGGTGTTCTGGGCGGGCATCAGGCCGGTCTCCAGGACCTTGACCAGGATCGGCGTCGTGAGCTCCGCGAGACGTCCGGACTTCTCGGCACCGAGCGTCCGCCAGGGCCCGTAGGCGAGGTCGTCGGTGGTCCGCTCGACGGAGTCGCGCAGCTCACGGCCCCGGTCGGTGGCGGTGCCGTCCGGGTGGACGAGCCCGCGGGAGGCGAGCCGGTCGCGGGCTCCGGCCCACTCGGCGCCGGTCCAGCCGCGGCTCGCGAACGTTTCCACGGGAGCGGCGCCGACAGCGGCGAACGAGACGAGCGCCTCGACCGGGTCCAGCCCGGCGGCGAGCAGCGCGGCGATGTGCCCGTCGCCGCGCTGCTCGCGCAGGATGCCGATCGCGTGCCAGAGGGCGAGATGCGGCTCGTCCGGCCAGGGCAGGCCGGCGTTGGCGGCGGCGAGCGGGCGTCCGGCGGTGCTCGCGGCCTCGGCGGCGGTGCGGGCCAGGTCGGCGGCCTCGGCCAGGCCGGGGGCGCGGACGCCGTCGTCGCCGAGCAGCGTCCGGTACATGCGGTCGACGGCGCGGACGCGCGCCTCCAGGACCCGGTCGGGGGCGGCGATCGTCCAGGCCGCGGGGACGTGCTCGGCGACCATCCGCGGGCTGAAGCTGTAGAAGGCGGACGAGACCGGCATGGGACCGGCCGGGCCGAGCGGTGCGGCGCGCCAGGCGAAATAGCTCGGCCACCGGTCGTCGACCCTGTAGCCGAGGGCCTCGGCTTCGGCGAACACCTCGGGCGAGTACCAGAACAGGGCGTGCACCGCTTCGAGCTGGTGCCACATCTGCCGCGCGAGGCCGGGATCGTCGGTCATTGGTCTGCTCCATCCGTCCACATCTATCTTGGCACTGTCAAGATTACACGGCGCGGCCGGTTCTCGCTCAGGAGCGGCTTTAGAAGCTTGGGTACGCTGGTCCGACCATGGCGACGACTGGCGGGCTCCGCGAGCGGAAGAAGGAAGCGACGCGCCGCGCCCTGCACGACGCCGCGATGCGCCTGGCCGCCGAGCACGGCCTGGACGACGTCACCGTCGAAGCCATCGCGGACGCCGCGGGCGTCTCCCGCCGCACCTTCTCCAACTACTTCGGCGGCAAGGAAGAGGCGCTCCTGTACGGCGCCGAACGGCGGATGCGCGCCCTGCTGAAAGCCTTCGAGTCACGCCCGCGCGACGAGCCGTCCTGGACCGCCCTGCGCACCGCGCTCAACGAGCAGGGCCACGACGCGCACGGCTACGACGCGCTGTGCGTGGCGGAGGCTCGGCTGGCGTGCGAGCACCCGGCCGTCATGGCCCGGTTGCTCGCCTGCTACGCCCGGTTCGAGCGCGACTTCGCCGACCTGATCAGCGTTCGGGAGGGCCTGCCGCCGGGCAGCGTCCGGCCGCGTGTCCTGGCGGGTGCCTTCCTGACCGCCCTTCGCATCGCCACACTGGCCGAGACCGACGTACGGCCCGCCCGCCCGCTGGCCGAGGCCGCCGACGAGACCCTCACGGAAATGGCGCGTCCCTTCTGAGAGCCGCCTCGGCCGGCCCTTGGGTGACCAACTGGTCGCCGAGGGGGGCGCGGCGGTACAGGACGCGTCGTCCTTCGCGGGCCCGGGCGACCAGCCCGGCGCCGTGCAGCACGCGCAGATGTTGCGACACGGCGCTCGGAGTCACCCTCAGCCGGCGGGCGAGTTCCACCGTTGCCAGCGGCTCTTCCAGGAGGCGGAGCAGCCTGGCCTTGGGTTCGCCGACGAGGGCGGCGAGAGCGGTCGCGTCGGGTGCGGGCGGCGGGGCCCACAGCGTCGCCACCGCGCGGCAGGGGTAGGCGAGCAGCGGCGGCTCGTCCGGACGGACCGGCGGCGCCGGCTGGTGGGCGAACACCGAAGGGATCAGCAGCAGCCCCCGCCCGGACGACTCGACACGGTGCTCGCCGATCGTCTTGTCGATCGTGAGCACGCCGTCCTGCCAGCGCAGGTGGGGGTGCATGTCGGAGAAGAGCAGGCGCGCTCCGCCCATGGCCAGGCGTCGTGCGCGGTAGGTCATGTCCGCCTCCAGCACCAGACGCATCTGCGGCCAGACCGGTTCGAGGGCCACCCGCCAATATCGACGCAGGAGATCGCAGATCTCGTCACGGAGCCGGGTCACGGACGCGTCGTCGCCCGTGGCCGAACGCAGGGCCTCGGGAAGCGGGCCCGGCGCGTGGACGCCGACCAGATCGCGGCGCACGACATCGGGACGGCCACGGCGGGCGGCGGCCAGTTCGTCCTCGAAGGCGGGGGCGAACACCGGCGGCGGGGGCGTGAGGAAGTCGGGGAGGGCGAGGCGGCGTCCGATCAGGGACAGCAGCAGGCCGGTGTCGAGCCCGCCGAGCCGGCCGAGCATCGTTCTGCGCCATGGCAGATGCAGCGCGGACAGGCCGGGATCGCGCAGCACCCGCAGGCTGAGCACGGCCTCCTGAAGGGGCGACACGGCGAACCGGGCGTCGGCGAGATCCTCGACGCCGAGGACGAAGCTGACCATTTAGCCACACGCTACCTTCATTGGCAGCGCGCCACCGGCGGCGTGGACTGCCGGTATGACACGTGAATCCCTTGGCGCGGACGGCGACCGTCCGGTCCTGCCGCCCGGCGCGCGGGCCCAGCTCGACTCCTCCTCCTACATGGGCGTCCCGACGTTCGGACTGCGCCCCCATCTGACCGAGCCGGAGCAGCTCGACGAGTGGGCCCCCGACGTCGCCGTGATCGGCGCGCCGTGGGACGACAACACCACCAACCGCCCCGGCGCCCGGTTCGGCCCCCGGGCGCTGCGCGCGAACGCCTACGACGCCGGCAGCTACCACCTCGACCTGCGGATCGAGATCTTCGACCATCTGACGGTGGTCGACTACGGCGACGCGCTCGTCTCGCCCGGCGTGTGGGAGCCGTCCCGCGCCGCGATCCACCAGCGCGTGCTGGACGTCGTCGGCCGCGGCATCGTCCCGGTGGTGATCGGGGGCGATCACTCGGTGACCTGGCCGAGCGCGACGGCCGTCGCCGACCACCACGGCCACGGCCGGATCGGGATGGTGCATTTCGACGCGCACGCCGACACCGCGGACATCCTGCGCGGCAACCTCGCCAGCCACGGGACACCGATGCGGCGGCTGATCGAGTCGGGGGCGATCACGGGCCGGGACTTCGTGCAGGTGGGGCTGCGCGGCTACTGGCCCCCGGCCGACGTGCAGGAGTGGATGCGCGAGCAGGGGATGCGGCACCACACCATGCAGGAGATCTGGGAGCGCGGGATCAGGGACGTGATGGACGACGTCATCGCCGAGGCGGGCGAGGGCACCGACGGGATCTACCTGTCGATCGACATCGACGTGCTCGACCCCGGTTTCGCGCCGGGCACCGGGACGCCCGAGCCAGGCGGCCTCGCCCCGGCCGACCTGCTCCGCGCCGTCCGGCAGGTCGCGTTGCAGACCAACGTGGTGGCGCTGGACGTCACCGAGGTCTGCCCCCCGTACGACCACGCCGACCTGACGGTCAACAACGCCCACCGGCTGATCTGGGAGACCCTCGCCGGCCTGGCCTTCAAACGGGCCCACTGAGTTCCTGGACTTCCAGCAGGTCCACTGAACTCAGGGTCGGGGGATGTTGCGGAGGTTGCTGCGGGCCAGGTCGAGCATCTTGCCGACGCCGCCGGTCAGGACGGTCTTCCCGGCGGCCAGCGCGAAGCCCTTCACCTGCTGCGGCGTGATGTGCGGCGGGATGGAGAGCGCGTTCGGATCGGTGACGACGTCCAGGAGGTAGGGGCCCGGGGTGGCCAGGGCGCGTTCCATGACGGTGCGGACGTCGGAAGGACGCTCCACGCGGGCCGACTCGATGCCGATGGCCGCGGCGACCGCCGCGTAGTCGACGGGTTCGTGGTCGGTCTCGTAGGACGGGAGACCGTCCACCAGCATTTCCAGGCGCACCATTCCAAGTGACGCATTGTTGAACACGATGATTTTCACCGGGACGCGGTGGAGCTTGACCGTGAGGAGTTCGCCGAGCAGCATCCCCAGCCCGCCGTCGCCGGAGACGGAGATGACCTGGCGTCCGGGCGCGCCGTACTTGGCGCCGATCGCGTGCGGGAGCGCGTTCGCCATGGAGCCGTGGACGAACGAGCCCATCACGCGGCGGCGTCCATTGGGGGTTATGTAGCGGGCCACCCAGACGTTGCACATGCCGGTGTCGACGGTGAAGATCGCGTCGTCGGCGGCCAGGTCGTCCAGGACGCTCGCGACGTACTCGGGGTGGATCGGGATGTGCTTCTCGATGTCGCGCGTGTAGGCGGAGACGACGTTCTCCAAGGCGCGGGCGTGGCGGTGCAGCATCTCGTCCAGGTATGACTGGTCGCGCTTCTGCTCGACCTTGTCGAGAACGAGCCGGAGCGTCTCGCCGATGTCGCCATGGACGGCCAAGTCGAGCCGGGTACGGCGGCCCAATCTGGACGGGTCGTCGTCGACCTGGATGGTGTTCTTACCCGGCAGGAACGGGTCGTAGGGAAAGTCGGTGCCGAGGAGAAGGACGAGGTCCGCCTCCTGCATCGCCTCGTAACAGGCGCCGTAGCCGAGCAGCCCGCTCATGCCCACGTCGAACGGGTTGTCGAACTGAATCCATTCTTTGCCGCGCAGGGCGTGCCCGACCGGCGAAAGCGTCTTGTGCGCGAGCCGCATGACCTCGGAATGGGCGTCCTTGACGCCGGAGCCGCAGAACAGCATGACCTTCCGCGCCCGGTTGAGCGCGCCGGCGAGCTGCTCCACCTGCTCGGACGGCGGCCGGACGATCCCCTTCCTGACGAGGAAGTCGTGCTCGCCGGTCGAGTTCACGGTGTCCCTGCTGGCGATGTCGCCGGGAAGGGTGAGAACGGCGACGCCACCGAGCCCGACCGCGTGCTGGATCGCCGTCCGGAGAATGCGCGGCATCTGCGCCGGGGTGCTGATCGCCTCGCAGTAATGACTGCAATCGACGAATACCCGTTCGGGATGCGTCTCCTGGAAATAGCCGCTGCCGACCTGGACGCTCGGGATCTGCGACGCCAGCGCCAGGACGGGCGCGCCCGAGCGGTGCGCGTCGTAAAGGCCCTGGATGAGGTGCGTGTTGCCGGGTCCGCAGCTTCCCGCGCAGACGGCGAGCCGTCCGGTGGTCTGGGCCTCGGCGGCCGCGGCGAACGCCCCCGCCTCCTCGTTGCGGACGTGCACCCAGTCGATGCCGTCCGCGCGGCGGACGGCGTCCACGACCGGGTTGAGGCTGTCGCCGACCACCCCGTAGATCCGCCGGACGCCGGCCTGCCGCAACACCTCGATGAACTGGTCGGCGACCGTCGCCATCGTCCCTCCCGTACCCGCTCTCGCTCCCGCAACGGAGAGATGCCCGATGATCTCCGGCTGACACCCTGGCCGCGGCGAGGTTAAATGGTCAAACCATGAATCACATTGGCGAGGGCTCGGGCAACGGCGAACGGCGGCACCTGGACTTCTGGTCGTTCGTCGACCTCGCCGGGCACCGGCTGTCGGCCGAGTTCGGGTTCCCGCACCGGCTCGCGACCCGGCTGCTGCTGACGCTGAACCGGGCCTCGGCGATCGTCACCTACGACCTGGAGTCGACCGTGCACCGGCCGCGCGGGCACTCGTGGGCGGCGTTCCGGCTGCTGTTCGTCACCTGGCTGGCGGGACCGCTGGAGCCCGGCCGGGCCGCGACGCTCGCCGGGATGAGCAGGGCCGCGGTGTCGAACCTGACCAAGACGCTCGTCGCGGACGGGATGCTCGCCCGCACGCCCGGCGAGCGCGACGGCCGCTCGGTGATCCTGTCGCTGACCGACGACGGGCGCCGCGCCATGCTGGAGATCTTCGCCGCGCAGAACGAGCGCGAGCGGCAGTGGGCGGACGTGCTGACCGAGACCGAGCAGCAGATGCTGATCATGCTGCTGGACAAGCTCATCGCGGGCCGTGAGCGGTTCGACGCCCGCGAGCGGAGCTAGCGGCCGGATCGCGGCGGGGGGTTGACCCTTCCCTCGATCGGAGAAGAGTCGTAGTGTCGGCAAAAAGTAGTTAACACGTTAATCATCGGAGGCGATGGACCATGGCCCACTACCGCCGGGTCGGCCACGTGCCGCCGAAACGCCACACCCAGCACAGGGACGGCGCGGAGCGGCTCTACTTCGAGGAACTGATGGGCGAGGAGGGGTTCTCGTCGGACTCGTCCCTCCTGTACCACCGGGAGATCCCGTCCGCGATCGTCGATTCGCAAGTCTGGGAGACCCCGGACGCGGTGACGACGCCCAACCACCCGCTGAAACCGCGCCATCTCAAGCTCCACGACCTTTTCCCCAAGGAGACCTGGGCCGAGACCGACGTCGTCACCGGCCGCCGGGTGATCCTCGGCAACAACGACGTACGGCTGTCCTACGTCGTCTCCGCGGCCGACTCGCCGCTGTACCGCAACGCGACCGGCGACGAGATCGTCTACGTCGAGTCCGGCACCGCCACGGTCGAGACGGTGTTCGGGTCGCTTGAGGCGCGGCAGGGCGACTACGTGATCATCCCGACGTCCACCACGCACCGCTGGCTGCCGACCGGCGACCAGCCGCTGCGCGCGTACGCCATCGAGGCCGCGGGCCATATCGCGCCGCCGAAACGCTACCTGTCGCGCTACGGCCAGTTCCTGGAGAACGCGCCTTACTGCGAACGCGACCTGCACGGCCCCGGTGAGCCGCTCCAGTCGGACGCGACCAACGTCGAGGTGCTGGTGAAGCACCGCGGCTCGCGCGGCGTCACCGGCACGCGGATGACCTACGCCCGGCACCCGTTCGACGTCGTCGGCTGGGACGGCTGCCTGTACCCGTACACGTTCAGCGTCCACGACTTCGAGCCGATCACCGGGCGCGTGCACCAGCCGCCGCCCGTCCACCAGGTGTTCGAGGGCCACAACTTCGTCGTGTGCAACTTCGTCCCGCGGAAGGTCGACTACCACCCGCTGTCGATCCCGGTGCCCTACTACCACTCCAACGTCGACTCCGACGAGATCATGTTCTACTGCGGCGGCGACTACGAGGCGCGCAAGGGGTCCGGCATCGGGCCGGGATCGGTGTCGGTCCATCCCGGCGGGCTCGCGCACGGGCCGCAGCCCGGCGCGTACGAGCGCAGCATCGGCGCCGAGTTCTTCGACGAGCTGGCCGTCATGGTCGACACCTTCCACCCGCTCGAACTCGGTGAAGGCGGCCTGGCCTGCGAGGACGACGCGTACGCGTGGACCTGGGCGAGGCGGCAGTGAACGCTCTGCCCGCCTTCGCGGTCGGCCTCTGCGACGACGCGGCCGTGTTCCCGCCTGGCCTCGCACCGCTGGACGTCGCCGTCCCCGCCCACCGCGCCCACCGCGCCTCCGCCTACGCGGCGCTCGTCGGCCCGCTCGTCCTTCCGGCGACCGCGCTCGACGACCTGGACCCGCTCGTCCGCGACACCGGCGGCGCTCCGCTCGACCTGTCGATCACCGCGCCGGCCGGTCCGTGCGAGGCCGCGAAGGCCCTGACCGCGGCCGCCGACCTGCCCGTCGACCTGCGCGGCCTGGAGGTCGCCGTCCCGGCGGGGATGGAGCCGGACGAGTTCTTCCGCCTGCTCGGCGACGCCGGCGTGCCCGTGTACGTCGAGGTGCCGCGGGACGAGCGCCGTCCGTCGATCATCGCCGCGGTCGCCGCGCTCGGGCACCGCGCGAAGTTCCGCACCGGCGGCGTGAAGCCGCACCTGTACCCGAGCCCGGACGAGCTCGCCGCCGCGCTCAAGGCGGTGGTGGACGCCGGGGTCCCGTTCAAGGCGACCGCGGGCCTGCACCATCCGGTCCGCAACACCGACCCGGAGACCGGCTTCCACCAGCACGGATTCCTCAACCTGCTGCTCGCGGCCGACGCCGCGGGGCGGGGCCGTCCGGTGGAGGAGCTGGCCGCCGTCCTGGCCGACCGGGACGCGCCGTCCATCGCGTCCCGCGTCGCGGACCTCGGAGATGAGCGGACGGCCGCCGCCCGCGCCCGCTTCCTGTCCTTCGGGACGTGCAGCATCACCGACCCGCTGAACGAGCTCGCGGACCTGGGCCTGCTCGCGCCCGTCCTTCAGGAGACCACTCGATGACCCGAATCGCGATACCGGATGGCTCACTCTTCGGGCTCGCCAACCTCCCCTACTGCGTGTTCTCCACACCGGGCACCGCGCCGCGCGTGGGGGTCCGCGCCGGCGAACACGTCGTCGACCTCACACTCATCGACGACGTGTTCGCGGCACCGACGCTGAACCCGTTCATGGCGCAGGGCCATGCCCGCTGGGTGGAGGTCCGCGGGCGGATCCGCGACCTGGTCTCCGGCGACGTCGACGACGCGGCCGTCCATCCGGTCGGCGCGGTGACGACGCACCTGCCGTTCGAGGTCGCCGACTATGTCGACTTCTACGCGTCCGAGCACCACGCGTCCAACCTCGGCCGGCTGTTCAGGCCCGACGCCGAGCCGCTCCTGCCGAACTGGAAGCATCTCCCGGTCGGCTACCACGGCCGCGCCGGGACGGTCATCGCGTCCGGGACGGACATCGTCCGGCCGAGCGGGCAGCGCAAGGCGCCGTCCGACACCGCGCCCACCTACGGCCCGAGCCGCCGACTGGACATCGAGGCCGAGGTCGGGTTCGTCGTCGGCGCCGGCTCCCCGATCGGCGCCCCGGTCGGCGCGGACGACTTCGACCAGCACGTCTTCGGGGTCGTGCTCGTCAACGACTGGTCGGCACGCGATATCCAGGCTTGGGAGTACGTGCCGCTGGGCCCGTTCCTAGGGAAGAGTTTCGCGACGTCCATCTCGCCTTGGGTCGTCCCACTCCTCGCCTTGGAATCGGCCCGCGTCGCCACCCCGCCCCAGGACCCGGAACCTCTCCCGTACCTGCGCGAGAAGAATCCCTGGGGCCTGGATCTCGAACTGACGGTTTCGTGGAACGGGCAGGTCGTGTCCCGTCCGCCCTACCGGGAGATGTACTGGTCGCCGGCGCAGATGCTCGCGCACATGACGGTGAACGGCGCGTCGTCCCGTACCGGTGACCTGTTCGCGTCCGGGACGGTCTCCGGCCAGGACAAGGACGAGCGCGGCGCGTTCATCGAACTCACCTGGGGCGGCAAGGAACCCGTCGAGGTCAACGGCGAGCCCCGCACCTTCCTGGAGGACGGAGACGAGGTCGCCATCTCCGCCACCGCCCCGGGCGCGTCCGGCACCCGCATCGGCTTCGGCGAGGTGACCGGCCGCATCCTCCCCGCCCGCTGAGGCCGCCCACCCGCTCCCCGGCGCCCGACCGCCGGGGAGCAGGGGCCTGTCCGGAGGCTTGGAGCCAACCAGACGACATCCGCACACGGACGGTTCAGGGCCGGACGGCGACCGCGTCGATCTCGAACAGCATCTCGGGAAGCGCGAGGGCGGCGACGCCGATGAGCGTCTGCGTCGGAGGCAGTTCGCCCCAGATCTCGCCGATCCGCTCGGTGAGGATCGCGAGTTTGTCACCGTCGTGCGCCACGATGTACGTGCGCAGCTGAACCACGTGCTTGAAGCCCAGACCGGCCGACGCGAGGGCGATGCTCAGGTTGTCCAGGGACTTGCGCACCTGCTCGGCGAAGCCGGGCGAGGCGATCCGGCCGCCGAGGTCGTTGGCGCCCTGACCGGCGATGAAGACCAGCTCACCGGACGTGCTCGCCACATGGCTGTAGCCGTAGCCGACCGGGTCGTACAGGCCGGGCGGGTTCGTGATGGAGTGCGGCATGGCTGCGTGTCCTTTCAGTTGGAGGCGGGGTTGCGGACGGTGACGTTGATCCGGTTCCAGGCGTTGATGGCGGCGATCGCCATGACCAGGCCGGCGAGGGACGCCTCGTCGTAGTAGTCGGCGGCGACGTCCCAGACGTCGTCCGGCACCCCGTCCGCGTTGTCGCCGATCCGCGTCGCGGCCTCGGCCAGCGCGAGCGCCGCCCGCTCCTCGTCGGTGTAGAACGGCGCCTCGCGCCACGCCGCCACCGACCAGAGCCGCTCGTCGCTCTCGCCGGCCTTCTTGGCGTCGCGGGAGTGCATGTTCACGCAGAGCGCGCAGCCGTTGATCTGGCTGACCCGCAGCCTGACCAGGTCCAGCGTGCTCCGCGGGACGCCGCTGCCGTTGATGTACGACTCCAGCGCCCGCAGAGCCTTGTAACCCTCGGCACCGGACTTCACGACGCTCATTCGTGCCTGCATGATGAACTTCTCCTTTACCTGGATGTGAAATATCCAGAATTATCGGCCGAACGGACACCCGGCCTGAGGGCCGGGATTCGGATGAGGTCAGGTCCGCAGGTTCGCGAACCGGTTGCGGGTTTGCCCGGACGTGTTCGGAAACCGCTTCTCCACCGTCGCCTTGATGTCGGCGATGGACTGACCGGCCAGCTCCTTGCGCCAGGCGAGCTCTGCCCGCCGCATGGACTGCGAGACGACGCACGACTTCCGGTAGTCGACGCCCTCGTGATCGCCGGGGGCCCGGCGGAGGAGCTCCTCGCAGCGGAACGCGTCCTCGGGCCCCTCGATCGCGGTCACCACGTCCAGCAGCGTGATGTCCTCGGGGCGCCGCGCGAGCCGGAAACCGCCCCGCGGCCCGGGCGTGGACACCAGGACGCCCGCCCGCGCGAGCGCCTGCAACTGCTTGTTCAGGTAGGCCGCGGGAAGATCGTAGTAAGCCGCGAGCCGGGCCGCCGGCACGGCCTCGTCCGGCTCCAGCCAGGTCAGGTTGACGCAGCTGTGCAGCGCCCACTCGACTCCCTCGCTCATCCGCATAATCCTGGATACTAAACATCCAGGATCCAAACCGCAACACAACGGGCGTTAGAGTCTGGCCTTGTGATGCCCGTGAGCCCCACCTTCCGCACGGCGGCACCGGCCGACGTTCCGCGCCTCGTCGCCCTCATCGAGTCCGCCTACCGCGGTGAGGCCAGCCGCGCCGGCTGGACGACCGAGGCCGACATCCTCGGCGGCCAGCGCGCGGACGCCGACATGGTCACCGCGATGGTGCGCGACACGGCCGGCAGGATGGTCGTCGCCGAGACGGACGGCGTCCTGGCCGCGTGCTGCCAGCTGGAGAACCGCGGCGGGCACGCCTACTTCGGCACCTTCGCGGTGAGCCCCGGGATGCAGGGCGGCGGGCTCGGCAAGCTTCTCCTCGCGGAGGCCGAGCGGGTGGCCCGCGACGAATGGGGCGCCGCGGAGATGCGCATGACGGTGATCACCGCCCGCGAGGAACTGATCGCCTGGTACCTCCGCCGCGGCTACGCCCGCACCGGCGAACTGGCCCCCTTCCCTTACGGCAACGAGCGCTTCGGCCTCCCCAAACGCGACGACCTCCAGTTCGAAGTCCTGACCAAGAAACTCCACTGACCTCGCCCCGGGACACGACCGGAACCTGCGCCACTACGAGCCGAAGCCCGGTGCCGGCTCGGTCATCCACGACTCCGGATACTGCGAGGTCGGGGCGTGGAGCGTCAGCTCCCCGGACGGCTCGCGGACGGCGGGGCCGGAATGAGCCGGAAGGCGATGAAGGCCGGGAGGTCCTCCAGCTTCGCGTGGTCGTCCGGATAGCGGTCGGCCATTTCGGGGACGGGACGCGGCTCCAGCAGTTCCTCGATCAGGAACCCCGCTTCACGGAACTCGGCGCAGATAGCGGTCAGCGAACGCCGCCAGGCCCGGATCGGCCAGTCCCGGTCGGGGCTCAACGACTCCTCCACGGGTTCTTCGGTGAAGTACGAACCGCCGAGGCGCGTCCATTCCATGGTCGGATGCTCGGTCGACAGGACGAGCGCGCCCGACGGCGTCAGGATGCGGCGGAACTCGCGGAGAAGGGCCACCCGGTCGTCGAGGTAATGCAGCGCGAGGGCGAACACGACGAGGTCGGCGGAGCCGTCCCCGACCCAGGTAAGCGGCTCGGACAGGTCGTGGACGCGCAGATCGGCGCGGCCCTCGCAGCGGGCGCGCGCGAGGTCGACGAAGGTGGGGCTCACGTCGCAGCCGGTGACGCGGGCGCCGCGGTCAAGCAGCTCGCGGGCGTAGAGGCCGGGGCCGCAGGCCGCGTCGAAGACGGCGAGGCCGGCGACGTCCCCGGCGAGGCCGAGCAGGGCGGGACGGTCGTAGAGGGCGTTGTAGGCGCTGTCCTCGGCGTGGACGGCGTACTCGTGGGCGAAGCGCTCGTACATCCCCCGATCGTTTCAGAGTCGTCAACCACTTTTGTCAGGAGAGCGCTTCAATTTCAGTCAGACCGGGTCGACGAGAGCGCGTCAGCCGTCGCCGGACATCGGTTCGCGGTGGGCCTCGCGGTGCGCGTCGCGCGTCTCCTCCGCGATGCGGCCGAGCTCCGCGACGTGCTCCTCATCGCGGGTCAGGTTCGCGCCGGTGGACGGGTCGAATATGTGGATCCTGGACGTGTCGATCCACAGCTGCGCCTCCCGTCCCGGCCTGATCTCGCTGGAGGCGTCCAGCGCCACGACGGCCTGCGTGCGGAGCTGGTCGCTGTCCAGCTCGCGGGACAGCTCGCGCAGCTGCGCGGCCAGGTCGGCGGGCGCCTCGTACGGGACGTACGCGTACTGCTCGTTGCCCAGCCATTCGGCGACGTCCACCCGCGCGCGGACGATGCTGCACTTCGCCTTCTTCTCCGCGCCGACCAGCGACGCGTCCTCGAAATGCTCCGGGCGGATGCCGACCAGCACCACCTCACGGTCACCGACGGCCGCGATCTTGCTCTCGTCGTGCACCTCGAACCGGCCGAGCGGCGTCTCAAGGAACGAGCCGTCGACCGACGCCGGCAGAAAGTTCATCGACGGCGACCCGATGAACCCGGCCACGAACAGGTTGACGGGCTGCTCGTACAGCTCGCGCGGGCTCCCGACCTGCTGCAGGACGCCCTTGCGCAGCACCGCGACACGGTCGCCGAGCGTCATCGCCTCCGTCTGGTCGTGCGTGACGTACACGGTCGTGACGCCGAGACGTTTTTGCAGGCGCGCGATCTCGGTGCGCATCTGGCCGCGGAGCTTGGCGTCGAGGTTCGACAGCGGCTCGTCGAACAGGAACGCGTCCGCCTGCCGGACGATCGCGCGCCCCATCGCGACACGCTGCCGCTGCCCGCCGGACAGGTTCGCCGGTTTGCGGTCCAGATGCTCGGTCAGCTCCAGCAGTTCGGCGGTCTCCTTGACGCGGCGCGACACCTCCTCGTTCGGCTTCTTCGCGAGCCGCAGCGGGAACGCGATGTTCTCGAACACGGTGAGGTGCGGGTACAGCGCGTAGTTCTGGAACACCATCGACAGGTTCCGCTCGCGCGGCGCGACCTTGTTGACGACCTTCTCGCCGATGAGCATGTCGCCGGACGTGATGTCCTCCAGCCCGACGATCATTCGCAGCAGCGTCGACTTCCCGCAGCCGGACGGGCCGACCAGGATCATGAACTCGCCGTCCCGGACGTCCAGGGACACGTCGTTCACGGCCGGGAAGCCGTCGCCGTACTGCTTGACTATGTTCTTCATGGTGATGGCGGCCATGACTCTCCCTTGGACTCAGCCCTTGACGGCACCGGACGTCAACCCGGCCACGATGCGGCGCTGGAACGCCAGGACGACGATGACGACCGGGATCGTGACCACCACGGCGGCGGCGCAGATCGCGGTCGTGGGCTGCGCGAAGTAGGACTCCCCGGTGAAGAACGCCAGCGCCGCAGGCACGGGCCTGGCCCGGTCGGTCGAGGTCAGCGAGATCCCGAAGACGAAGTCGTTCCAGCAGAAGAAGAAGGTCAGGATCGCGGCGGTGAACACCCCCGGCGCGGCCAGCGGCACGATCACCTTCCGGAACGCCTGCCAGGACGTGGCGCCGTCCACCTGCGCGGCCTGCTCCATCTCCCAGGGGATCTCGCGGAAGAACGCCGACAGCGTCCAGATCGCCAGCGGCAGCGCGAACGAGATGTACGGGATGATCAGTCCGGGCCAGGTGTCGTACAGGCCGATGTTGCGCCACAGGTCGAACAGCGGCCCGACCAGCGACACGACCGGGAACATCGCGATCGCCAGCGCGAACGACAGGATCAGCCGCTTGCCGGGGAACTCAAGGCGCGCGATCGCGTACGCCACCAGCGTCGCGAACACCACCCCGACGATCGTGGCGATCAGCGAGATACCGATCGAGTTGATCAGCGCGGAGGTGAACAGGTCGGTCTTGAAGACCGTCTCGTAGTTCTCCCACGTCCAGTCCTGCGGGAAGAAGCCCTGGACGTTGCCGACCTCGCTGGGCGTCTTGAACGACAGCATCACGATCCACACGATCGGGAACGCCGTCCACACCAGGATCAGCAGCGACACGACGATCCACAGCGTCTTCGAACGCGCCGACTCCATCAGCGATCACCCCGCACTTGCGAGAGGTCCACCCGGAACCCCTTGATGAACACGGCCGCGATCAGCACCACCGACAGGAACAGCAGCACGCCGACCGCGTTGCCGAGGCCGAGCGCCGTCCGGGTGATGATCTGCTGGTACGTCAGGAACGACAGCACCTGGGTCTTCTCCTGGCCCGCCGTCATGATGAACACGTTGTCGAAGATCCGCCACGCGTCCAGGGTGCGGAACAGCACCGCGACGAGGATGGCGGCCTTCATGTTCGGGATCGTGACGCGTTTGAGCCGCTGCCACGCCGTGGCGCCGTCCACCGTCGCGGCCTCCCCCAGGTCGCGCGGCACCTGCGCGAGCCCGGCGAGCAGCAGCAGCGACACGAACGGCGTCGTCTTCCAGATCTCCGACAGGGTGATCACGAACAGCGCGGACCAGCGGTCGGAGAACCAGGCGTAGTCGCCGAGCCCGAACCACGAGTTCACGAACCCGGACTGGACGTCGAACGCGTACTTCCACGCGAACGCGGAGATCACCGTGACGATGCCGTACGGCAGCAGGATCGCGGTCCGGACCGTCCGGCGGCCGAACACCGCCCGGTGCATCACCATGGCCAGCGCGAAGCCGATGACCAGCTCCACCCCCACCGTGACCACCGTGATGATCAGGGTGGTGACCACCGTCTGCCAGAACAGCGGGTCGGTCAGCGCGGTCCCGTAGTTGCCGAGGCCGACGAAGCGCCGGTCGTCCGGCGCGGTGAGCCGGTAGCTGAACAGCGACTGGTAGAGGGCGCTGCCCAGCGGGTACGCGGTGACCAGCAGCATCACGACCACGGCCGGCGCGGACAGCAGCAGCCCCAGCCTGCGCTCGGCCCGCCCCCGGTCGGAGATCTCCGCGCGCTTGGGCGCCCGCTCGCTCTCCGGCGCCATTTCGACGGACGTCATCCGAACACCTCCGTTAGAGCAGGGCCTTGTCGCGCAGGACCTCGCGGATGAACGCGGCGGACCTGCGCGGCGTCGTGTTCGGGTTCACCGACGCGGGCGGGTGCCAGCGGTTCTGGATGGCCCCGGAGACGTCCGCGTAGTACGGCGTGGCCGGACGGGGCTCCGCCGCGGCGATGGAGTCGCGCATCAGCGGGGCCATCGGGAACTCCTTGACGATGTCGGGATCGTCGAAGATCGCGGGACGGGCGGCGACGTTGCCCTCGTCGAGCATGTACTGCTTCATGCTCGCCGGGGACGTCATGCAGCGGACCGCCTCGATCGCCAGGTCGTCGCGGTGCTTGCCGTACGCGCTGACCCCGATCTCGATGCCGCCGAACGGCGGTTTGCTCTCCTGCCGCGGGTTCACCCTCGGGTACCGCGCCCACCCCAGGTCGCTGACGATGTTCTTGTCGATCGCCCCGGCCTCGGCGTCGCCCTTCTCCGCCCGCCAGACATAACCCCAGTTCAGCAGGAAGCCGCCGCGCGGGCCGTTGATCGTCGCCCGGGACTGCTCCTCGATGTCGGTGGACAGCGTCGGGCCCGCCGCGGTCGACCTCGCCAGCTTTCCGATGATCCCCGCGGCCTGCCGGCCCGCCGGCGAGTCGATCTCGATGGTGGCCTCGTCGCCCTTCTCCGCGGCGCTGATGATCCGGCCGCCGGCGGACGCGATCAGCGCGTTGATCCACACCATGTAGCCCTCGTACCGGTTGCCCTGCACCCCGATCGTGGTGTTGGTGCGGACGGCCGCGTCGATCATCTTGTCCCAGGTGAAGTCGGGGGCGTTCGGGTCGATGCCCGCCTTCTGCGCGACCGACTTGCGGTACCACAGCAGTTGCGTGTTGGCCCAGAACGGCGCCGCGTAGAGCTTGCCGTCCCACTTCGAGCTCTGCACCGCGCTCTCGAACACGCCCTCGGTGAGCGGGGCGGCCTCGCTCGCGCTGAACGGACGGAGGAACCCGGCGTTGGCGGCCTCCGCGACGAACACGGGGTCGAGGCTCATGAGGTCGACGCCGTCGTCCTTGGCCGCCAGCCGCCTGATCAGTTGCTCGCGCTGCCCGCTCGCATCGCTGGGCAGCAGCGATGTCTTGATCTTGTACTTGCCGCCGGCCGCCTTCGTGCACGCCGCGGCGATCTTCGCCTGCCCGCCGTTGTCCGGGTTGATGTACCAGTTGACGGTGGGCATCCCGCTGTCGGACCCGCAGGCCGCCACCCCGCCGGCGAGCAGTGTCAGCGCGACCGCGGCCCTGAGCGGCCCCGCTCTCCCGCGCCGCGGCGGTGGGCCGTGCCGTCCTGGCACCGCCCCGCGCGGGCGCCTGGCGGATGCCGACGCGTCCGGCTTCACTCGACCGACTCGTCCGACCATCGGGCCTCCCGAAGCCTCCCACCAGGTGCGACACTTCGCCGGGCCGCATCCGTGGCGGTTCGAACTCCATTCGATCACTCGATCCGGTGACTGTCGAGATCCAAAGAGTGATCTGAAGAGACCGTGTCCCGCGCGTAACAATCTCTTCACACGCCTCGGCACGCGCTCTTACCACAGACCGCGCAGCTTGATCAACACTGGTGAAACCATGAACCCGCCAAGAGGGGGCTGGATGGGGCGGGCGGCGCACAAGACGAACGGTGCCGTCCTGTTCAGCAGTGGACGGTCACCATTCTTCGTTTTTCTCCGTGCCCCTTCAGCCGGGGTCGTAGATGTAACCGTGGTAAACGACACTCTTGATCGTTGTCCGGGTCAGGTGGAAGTGCGCGGGAGGCAATGCGCAAAAGCCGCTGCAGACGACATCACGGTAGATCTGCCGAGAGACGATCAGCGCCACGTTGCGTTCCGGATGGACGTTCAGGTAGCGGCGCAGCGGGCGGGCGTCCAGCAGGCGGCTCACGACGACCGGCGCGTCCCCGGCCGGTCCGAAGAACGTCCTCGGGCCCATGATCAGAGCGCCGTGGTGGAGCGCGAGCCGGACGCGCAGCCGCCGGTCCGGGGAGAGCGCGCGGTTCGTCTCCGCGAGCGCGCTCTCAAGGGCCGGTGCGTACCCGCCGACGACCGTGACGATGTCGTCGTCGTCCGGCAGGACGTCCAGTTCCCCGTCGCCGCTGACCTGCTGCATCCATCGTCCCCGGTCGAGCCCGGCCGCGCCGGCGGCGGCCTCCATCGCGGTCAGCAGATCCGTCTGGGCCTGGAACTGCATAAGCGGGGACCGGACGCTGTAGCCCATGATGTCGATCGCCAGCAGCGGACGAAAGAGCAGCCGGCCGGACGGACCGGAGTCGTCGCGAACACCGCCGCCGTCCACCGTCGCTTGAACAACTGTCATGACTCCTCGCCCCCGAATGGATCAGGTAAGATCGTGCCGACCCGGCCGATTCGGCCGCATCGCCTTCAGGATCGCACCCCAAAAGGCCATCAGGAAGTCATTGACCGGCGGTCAGGGAGCAGAATGCCACCTGGCGCCGAGCTACCCGGCGCGCCGCCGTGAAGCACTTTGTGACTCGCCTATTCATGGGCTGAGTGAACCCGCTGGTAATGGGTTTCACGACGTTTGCCACAAGACATTCTGCTAGCTGGCACGACGACAGCTGATAACAACTAACTTTCCGGCCATATCTATGTTCAGGGCATACAGGAAGGCGTGGAGGGATCGCGAACCCCGACCGACCCGCGAGTCCTCCACGCCTTCGCTTGTGGGGCGGTTACGGCGCGATGGGTGACTCAGTACCCCCCACCCGACCCGTAACCGTTGCCGTTCCCGCCGCTCCCGTTGCCGCCGTTGCCGTTCCCGCCGTTGCCGTTGCCGTTGGCTGGGCCTGAGCCGGTGATGGCGGCGCGCTTGCCCGCCGGGCTGGTGGCCCACCAGACGCCGCCGACGCCCTGGCCCTTCACATCACCGGGCTGCTCGTCCTTCTCGTAGTAGTACATCGGCCAGCCGTCGATGGTGAGCTGGCACTTGCCGTCGTCCTTGCGCTCGATGAAGTCGACCAGCTTCCGGTCGACGCCTTCGAGCTTGAGCTTCTTCCAGCTCCTGAAGACGACCGGCGGCCACGCCTTCTTGCACGCGCCGAAGCAGTTCGTGGTCGGCGGCTTGGCGGTGTCCTTGTCGAAGCGGTACAGCGTGCGGCCCTCGCCGTCCGTCAGGATGCGGCCGAGCGCCGGGTCGTTCCGGGTCTTGACGACCGTCCAGCCCTTCCAGCGGTCGTTGGTCTCCGTCCGCTTCGGGGCGGCGGCCTTCTTACCGGTCGGGGACGCGGCGTACCAGGTGCCGCCCAGGCCCTGCCCCTTCACATCGCCTGGGCTCCCGTCCTTGGCGAACCGGTACAGCGGCCATCCGGCGAGCGTGACCTGCCACTTGCCGTCCGGCCGCTTGACCTTGCCGACCAGCGACTGCTCGACGCCGTCGACCTCGGTCTCCGCCTCGGTCGCCCAAACCGGCGGCCACGCCTTCGCGCAGGCGTCCGCACAGGTCGACGCGGGCGGACGGGCGGTGTCGTTGTCGAACCGGTAGAGCGTCCTGCCGTCCCCGTCGGTGACGACCTTGCCGAGCTTCGTGACGTTGGCGACCTCCAGCGCGGAGGGCTCGGGCGCCGGTGGCGCGGAAGGCTCCGCCGACGGGTCGGCCCGCGCCCCGGTTCCCGCGGCGCTCTGCTGCTTCCCGCCGTTCTCCTGCCCGCACGCGGAGAGCACCAGCCCCGAGGCGGTCAGGGCGGCCGCGGCGGGGATCGCCCAACGTGGGATCTTCATCGTCGTGTTCCTCCGTGTCGTCTGGGGTCCCGGCGCCGGTTCGAGGTCCCGTACGCCAATCGAGGTCGAGCCGCCGCACCGCTCTCCCAAATCGACGAGCAGTACGGTGAATCCCGCGGAACGGGTTCAACCCACCGGAACCGGCCACCCGCGGGCCGGGTCATATGCACAGTTCGTTCCAACGACATCGGGCGAGGCAGACAGCAGTGAGCACCGGCGACGAACGCCCCGCGGGCGCCCCGATCAACCTGGCCAAGCGGCCCCGGCCTCCGGAACGGCCGAACCCGGAACCGCCCAGCCCGGCGGCGGGCCCGGCCTGGATCGTGATCCCGGCACGGGTGATCGCGCTGATCGTGGTGCTGCCGCTGCGGCTCGTCCACGACCTGTTCGCGCTGGTCTTCCGGGTGCCCGGATGGTTCGGCCGGCTCATCGGACGGATGTTCCGCGGCCTCGGGATCGCGATCTACCGGTACCTGTTCGCCCCGGTCGGACGGCTGCTCGCCGCCATCGGGCGCGGCATCGGCGCGGTCTTCGACTTCCTCGTCGTCCGGCCGCTGCGATGGCTCGCGGTCGTCGTGATCCTCGGCTTCCTGCGCCTGCTCGGGCGCGGCGCCGCCGCCCTGGCCCGCTGGATCTACCGCATGCTGATCGCCCCGGTCGGACGGTTCCTCGCCCTGATCGGACGCGGGCTGGCATGGCTACTGAACCTCGTCCTGCTCACGCCGCTGCGGGCGCTCGGCCGCGGCCTGGTCTGGCTGCTGTCCCTCATCGGCCAGGGGTTCGCGCTGCTGTTCAAGGGCATCGGGCTGCTGATCAGGGTGCTGGTGGTTCTGCCGGCGGTGATGCTGTGGCGGTACGTCCTGCGTCCGCCGCTCGTCGCCCTCGCCTGGCTGGCCCGGGGCATCTGGGGCGGGATCGCGTGGCTGGGGCGCGGCTTCCTCTTCATCCTCGGCGCGGTCGGCGGCCTGCTCGCGGCGGGGTGGCGCGCGTTCGTGGCGGGCCTGGCGTGGTCGTGGCGGCTGATCGGCCGGTGCCTGGTGTGGCTGGGCCGCACCCTGATCGTCCTGCCCGCACGGGCGGTGTGGCGGTACGTCCTCGCGCCGATCGTCGCGGGAGTCGTGGGGACGTGGCGGCTCGCGGCCCGGCTGCTGCGGTGGCTGTGGCGGACGTTCGTCGTCGTCCCGGTGCGGGTGCTGATCGTCGCCCCGACGCGGTGGGTGCGGACGAGCGTGCTGCGTCCGATCAGGCATGGTGTCCGCGAGACCTGGCGGGTCACCGTGCGGGAGCCGGTCCGGGCCGCCCGCCGGACGATGCGTGAAGCGGGCCGGGACGTCCGGCTCTCGCTCCGCCGCACCTTCCGCGGGCACTGAGCGCCGCCCGGCCCCGCCGCCGCCCGCGACGGCGCCGCCCGGACGCCATCGCCCCGGCGGTGGCTGAGATACTTGCGGGCGATGTACCGATTCCTGTTCGCGCTGGTCATCGTCCGGGTCCCGGCGGAGACCGTCCATCACCTGACGTTGCGCGCCCTCCGCGCGGTCCAGTCCGTGCCGGGCGCGGTGCCGCTGCTGCGGCGGCTGTTCGCGCCCCGCGACCCGGCGCTCGCCGTCCACGCGCTCGGGCTCGACTTCCCGTCCCCGCTCGGCCTCGCCGCCGGATTCGACAAGGACGCCGTCGCCTACGAGGCGCTCGGCGCGTTCGGGTTCGGCCATGTCGAGATCGGCACGGTGACGGGACGGCCACAGCCCGGCAACCCGCGCCCGCGGCTGTTCCGCCTCGCCCCTGACCGCGCGGTCATCAACCGGATGGGCTTCAACAACGAGGGCTCGGAGGCGGCCGCGCGGCGGCTGCGATCCCGGGGCCGAGGCGGGGGGACGGTCGTCGGGGTCAACATCGGCAAGACCAAGGCCGTCCCGGAGTCGGCCGCCGCCGCCGACTACGTGACGAGCGCCGAGCGGCTCGCCCCGCACGCGGACTACCTCGTCGTCAACGTCAGCTCCCCCAACACCCCCGGCCTGCGGAACCTCCAGGCCGTCGAGCACCTGCGCCCGCTGCTGGCCGCCGTGCGCGAGGCCGCGGACCGGTCGTCCGCCCGCCGCGTCCCGCTGCTCGTCAAGATCGCGCCCGACCTGGCGGACGGCGACATCGACGCGGTCGCCGACCTCGCCGTCGACCTCGGCCTCGACGGCATCATCGCGACCAACACCACCATCGCCCGCGACGCCCCGCACAGCCCGCCCGCCCTGGTCAAGGAGGCCGGCGGCCTGTCCGGAGCGCCGCTGAAGGACCGCTCCCTGGACGTCCTGCGCCGCCTGCGCTCGCGTACCGGCGACCGGCTCACGCTGATCTCCGTCGGCGGTGTCGAGACCGCCGACGACGTGTGGGAACGCGTCCGCGCGGGCGCCACCCTCGTCCAGGCGTACACGGGCATGATCTACGGCGGCCCGTTCTGGGCGCATCGCGTCAACCGCGACCTCTCCCGCCGCCTCCGCGAAAGCACCTTCCGCACGCTCTCCGAAGCCCGCCGCTGACGCACGATCCGAGCGGCGAGGGGCGCGCCCGCGTTCAGATGAGCGCTCAGGTGAAGAAGCCGTCGGCGATCAGCGCGGGCAGGACGGTGTCCGCGTGCGCGCGGACCCGCGCCGGGTCCATGCCGGTGAGCTGTGCGATGGCGTCGAGCAGCGGGTCGAGGGGCAGCGAGCCGTCGCAGACGCCCGCGAGCCCGGCCTCGACCGTCCCGACGCCGGCGGCGCGGCGGAGCCGTCCGGTCTGGCGCAGCACGATCCGCTCCGGGTCCTCGGCGCCGGGCTCGCCGATCTGTTCCTGGACGAGACCGGACGCCGCCCGCAATGTCTGTCCACAGGCTGTGGAAAACTTCTCGGCCCGGACGAGGCCGTCCAGGACGTCCTCGACGTAGGCGCCGACCGGCTGATCGACGGCATGCCGCAACTCCTCGATCCGGACGGCGGCCCCCTCGCCGCGCCTCAGCGTGATCCACCCGAACCCGACGCCGGTGACGCCGTGCCGCGCGAAGTGATCGAGCCACGCGTCGTACCGGGCGCGGTACTCCGGCGTCCCCGTCTCGCAGGAATCCCGCAGCCACAACTCAGCGTATTCCGCCGGATCCTGGACGTCCCGCTGCACGATCCACGCGTCGCACCCGTCCACCCAGGAGCCGACCCGCTCCTCCCACGGAACGCCTTCGACATGGAGCCAATTCGCCAGGAGCTGGCAGTATCCGCCCTCATTGAGGTGCGCCGGAGCCTCGCCGACGAGCCGGCGGCAGAAGTCGTCGCCCGGCAACCCGGACTCCCGGTACGTGAACCGGCGGTCCCCAGGCGGCGCGACGACGAACGGCGGATTGGACACGATCAGGTCGAACCGGCGCCCCCGGACGGGCTCCAGCAGCGACCCACCGAGAAACTCGATCCCTCCCCGCGCCGGAGCTCCGGAGAGCACGAAGCTCATCGCGGCGAGATCGAGAGCGCGCGGATTGACGTCCGTGGTGGTGATCCGGGCACCCGGATTCCGGCTCGCCACATGCACCGCCTGGACGCCACATCCCGTCCCGAGATCCAGCACGTTATCCACACCCCTGTGGATAACCAGCCGCGCCAGGCTCGCGGACGCACCCCCTGCACCCACCACATGATCCGCCCCCGGCACGCCCCCCGACCCCGGCCGCACTTTGAGATCGGACACGACATACCCGGCATGCCCGTCCCCGCTCAGGTTCCCGGACGCGTCCCCGCCGACCGCCTCCAGCGGCTCGACGCGCAGCCGCGCCCGCACCTGTCCCCCGGACTCCTCGGCCAGCCCCGCGGCGACGAGTTCGTCCGGCCGGATGGAGGACGCGTCGACGGGCACCTGCAACCAGAACAGCCGCGTCAGGGCCTCCAGCGGCGAACCGCCGCCGGTGGCCCGCAGCGCCGGCACGATCTCGTCCCGCGCGAGCGCGCCGCCCGCGACAGGCCCGAGCAGTTCCCGCACACCGGCGACCGTGTAGCCGGCCCCGATCAGGAGTTCACGCACACGAAGAAGATCAGGCACCCGCCCATCCTGCCCGTCCGGGCCGCCCGTGCGCCGCCCGAGCGGGTCAGGTCAGGTGGGTCAGGTCAGGTAGGTGCCGAGGCCCTTGGCCAGGGACTCGGCTATGCGCTGCCGGAACGGCGCGCTGGACAGCTTGGCCGCGTCGCCCTTGTTGCGCATGTTGCCGCACTCGATGAACACCTTGGGCACCGTCGACAGGTTGAGGCCGCCGAGGTCGTCACGCCGGTCGATGGCGTTCTCGCCGAGGTAGTTGGAGTACGGGATGCCGGTGCCCGCGCGGTAGGAGTCGCGCAGCGCCTTGCCCAGCTTGGCCGAGCGCGACACCATCCCGGCGTTCTTGCCGACGGCGATCGGCTCGATGATGTGGAATCCGTGCCCGGACGCGGACGAGCCGTCCGCGTGGACCGACACGGCCGCGTCGGCCTTGAGCCGGTTGCCGAGCGCGGCGCGCTCGGTGATGCAGGGTCCGACGCCCTTGTCGTCCTTGCGCGTCAGCGCGACCTTCGCGCCGCGGGCGCGCAGGAGCTTCGCGAGCCGGTTGGAGACGTCCCAGGTGAACGCGTGCTCGCTGTAGCCGCCGTTGGTGCTGGTGCCGGTCGTGTCGCACGCCTTGCTGCCGTTGCCGATCTTGACCTGCTTGTTGATCTCGGACGGGTGGGCGGCGTTCCCGCCGTTGTGCCCGGGATCGATGACGACCACCTTGCCGTCCAGCGCGGACGAGCCACCGGACGCGGATCCCTTCCCGTCGTTCTCCGGGGCGCCCGAGGCGGCTCCACCAGCGGTCGGCGGGTCCGCCGGCCCGCCGTCGCCGCCGGGCGGATCCGCGGAGGCGTTGCACGCGATGAGCGCGCCGAGGCACAGCGCGAGACCGGCGGCCGCGGGGCCGCCTCGTTGGATGCGCACCGGCCGATTCCTCCGTGATGACTTCGTTACCGACCCTGACAGTCTGCATGCCGGCGGGGGTTCGTCAAACGAAGTCCGGGAAACCCGTGTCTCTTGTGGGGCGACGACTCACCCCAGCCCCCCGGAACGTCCCAGTTCAGTTGAGTGGATCGTCCTTGCCGAGCAGGGCGGCCAGCGCGCGCGCCTCGTCCGCGTCCAGCCCCAGCACCACGCGGGGACGGCCCCACGGGTGGTCGATCGAATGGGCGACGTAGCTGGCCACCGACTCCGAGACCTGCTCGGCCAGGCCCCGCGCGTGCCGCCACTCCGACCACGCGCGTTCCAATTCGTTCGCCGCGCGCTGCGCGCACGACACCAGTTCCGGATCACGCACGAGCTGAACCCCCTAGTGGACTTTCCGTGTCCGTACGGCGGGGTCCCCGCCCGGGCGGCCTCCCCCGAGGCCACCCGGACCCACCCGCAGAACGGTGAGTCCCATTAACCCGCCGGCGATGGGTCGCGGGCCGGCGATTGCGGGAGTCTTGGCCGGCCCCTTACCCCCCGCACACCGGTTCTTACCCGGTGCGCACCCGCGCGCGGAACGCACGCGCGCGAGCCGCCCGGCCGCCCGTCGTGCCGGACGCATGGCCGGGTACGGCCACGGCGGCCATGGCGGCCGCGGTGGCCTGGGGGGTGGGTCGGACCTTGGGAGCGGTTCGAGGCGGGGGGACTGGCCCTGTGACCGGGGCTCACAGGGTGGGAGCGGGTCCCGTCGTCGAACGGACCACCAGGTGCGGGACGACCAGGTTCTGCCTGGCCACGCGGGCCGGGTCGCCGATGCGCGCGGTCAGCATCTCGGCGGCCACCCGTCCCATGTCCCTGCGGGGCTGGTCGACGCTGGTCAGCGAGATGTGCCGGATCGCCGCGAGGTGGGTGTTGTCGTAGCCGACGATCGACAGCTGCGTCGGCACCCGCATCTCCAGCTCGTCGGCCGCCGACAGCGCGCCCGTCGCGACCAGGTCGTTCGGCGCGAAGATGGCGGTCGGACGCCGGTCGCGGCGCAGCAGCGCGCGGGTGGCGCGGTAGCCGCCGTCCTCGGTGAAGTCGCCGGGCTCGACGACGATCTCGTCGGCCAGCCCGTGCCGGCGCATCGCCTTCTCGTAGCCGTCGCGCCGGTAACGCGCCGTGGTGGAGCGCGCCCCTTCGATGTGCGCGATCCGGCTGTGCCCGAGCTCGACGAGATGGTCGACGGCGAGGCTGGCGCCGAGCTCGTCGTCGTCCACGACGATGTCGACGCCGACGACGTCGCGTTCACCGACGACGACGACCGGGACGCTGGCCGCGGCCTCCTTGAGCGACTCGGGGACGACGCTGAGCAGCACCAGGCCGTCCACCCGCATCTCCAGGAACGCCTCGACCGCCTCCGCCTCGAACAACGGGTCCCAGCGGCCGCTGCCGACGAGCATCCGCAGGCCCGCGCCGTGCAGGCTCTCCTGGAGCCCGTCGAGGAACTCGGCGAAGAACGGGTTGTGCAGGTCGGCGACGATCGCGCCGATCAGCCTGGTGCGTCCTTCGACAAGGCTGCGCGCGACGGCGTTCGGGCGGTAGCCGAGCTCGCGGGCCGCCTGAAGGACGGCCTGTCTACGGCGCTCGCTCACGTGCGGTGACCCCCGCATCACCAGGGAGACGAGCGATTTGGAGACACCGGCGCGCTCCGCGACGTTGCGGATCGTCGGTTTCGGCGCGGGCACCGCCCTCCCCTCGTCGCGTCTGACGGGGGAGGGTTCGGTGCGCGGCCTTGGCACCGCGCCCTCTTCTCGCATTGTGTGCGAGGAATTCGCTTGATCAGCTGACATGGCACTCCGTCCAGGGGGACCTGTGGGACCTGCCTCGACGGCGCGCGGCGGGGTGTGGAACGCGCCGTCCTCCACTCGAGGGGGATTGCCATGATGCCGCGCCTTCCCCCCAAACCGCCGCAACAGTGAGTAACGGGCATCCGACAATGGTGGTTCGGGGCTGTGGTGTTCGGGTTCACAGCCCTTCCGGACATGATCACGGGCCCGTGAAAAGCCCGTTTCGCCCCCTGTCGGCGGGGGTTGGCGCCGTCCTGGCTCGGATACGCTGCCCAGGTGGGAGATCGCGCGGTGGCCGGCAGGGCGCGAAGCCGGCAGGGCGGCGGCCGTGGCCGCCGCAGGCTCAGCGTCGACGAACGGCGGGACGAGCTGATCGGCGCTGCGCTGCAGCTGTTCAGCACCCGTTCGCCGGAGGACGTCTCGATCGACGACGTCGCGGCCAAGGCGGGCGCGTCCCGCGCGCTGGTCTACCACTACTTCGGGGGCAAGAACGAGCTGTACATCGCGGCGCTCGGCAGCGCGGCCAAGCAGCTGTCGGTGCTGCTGGAGCCGCCGACCGAGGGCAAGCCGCTGGAACGCCTCCGGATCTCGCTGCGCCGCTACTTCGACTTCGTGGAGAGCCACGCCGCCGGTTACGCAGCGTTGCTGCGCGGTGGCCCGGCGGACCGTTCGGGCGAGGCGGGTGAGATCGTCGACGGCATCCGCCAGCTGCTGCTCGACCGGATCCTGCATTCGCTGGACGTCGAGACACCGCAGCCGATCCTGCGAATCACTCTGCGCGCCTGGATGGCCGCCGTCGAGACCGCCGGTCTCGACTGGCTGGAGAGACGCGACGTGCCCCGTCCCCAGCTGGAAGCCCTGCTGATCGACCACCTGGTGGTCATGTTCCATGCGGCCGGACGCCAAGACCCTGGCACCGGCAGGCTGTTCGATCGCCTCGCCCAGGAAGAGATGGGCTGAAACCCCTGGTCCGGCCACGTTTCCCCGCCCGTGACGCATAAGCTCATGGACGCTTTATCCCAACGTTCTTGGACGCTTTACCCAAAAGTGACGGGGAACGTCCCAAGTGGGGACTCTGTCCTCATGTGGACAAAAAGTCACCCATGTCCCAAATTCCTCGCACGTCAGCGGCACCTTCGGCCGGAGCCGGCCCCCGTCGCCCTTGGGGCGGGCACCTGGAGCGCCCGGGCCCCAAGGGCAGCGCGGGTGAACACGACTACAACGGCCTTCCCCCCAAAGCCATGACCGATCCCGCCGCCGGCATCGACCGGCACCGGCATCGACCATCGCGATCGCGTGCGAAACCGGATTCGCACAGAGCGAGAACCCGATCGCACGCCGCGGCGGCGAGCCGCCTTCTACTCCGAGCGCTGTTGCGGGATGCCCGCGAGCAGCGCCCGTACCTCCGCCTCGCGGTAGCGGCGGTGCCCCCCGAGCGTCCGGATGGACGTGAGCTTCCCCGCCTTCGCCCACCGCGTGACGGTCTTGGGGTCGACGCGGAACATCGTCGCCACCTCCGCCGGCGTCAGCAGGGGCTCGGCCTCTGGCGTACGTGCTGACATGTTTGCGGCCTCTCCTCCGTGGACCGATGACAGCGATCCTGCGATTGATCCTCGCGTGGTCACTGATGTCCCCTATGGCCCGAGTTGAGCCACTATGACATCACAACGTGTAACCTTGCCACCACTCAGCGCTACAAGCAAGTTCCTGGCGGTAGTTGCGTGCAAACATCCCCACGAGTGCGGGGAGCGGCGCGTATCCGATGGCCAGCGGGTCACGCTGCGTGATTCTAGCGATACGTATAGTCGTATCGCGCGCGGATTCGGGAAATTTGTTTTAGTTCGCCGCCTCAAGCGCCCGCACGGGCCGCCAGCGGGCGAGGAGACGCTTGTACATCGCCACGGTCAGCTCGACCTCCCCGCGCTCCATCCCGGTGAGGGCCACGGTCATCTCGGCCACGGACTCGTCCCGGCTCAGCGCCCGGTCGTCCAGCAGATGGACGAGCCCTCCGTAGTCGAGCTCGACGAGCGCGCGGGGATGGAAGCCGTCCAGCCAGCGGCCGAGCGTTTCCAGCCGCCCGGCGGACAGGAGGTAGACGTCGCCCGTCCCGTCGCCGAGGTTCTCCCGTACGACCGGTAGCGCGTCCGCCACCCGCCTGCGCGCATCGCGCATCGAGGTGACGTAGATGAGGGTACGCGCGGGCGCGGCCGTCGCCGGGATCTGGCCGGGTGCGGGCGGTTCGGCGTGTTCCTCGGACGCGTCGTCCGATTTGCGGTAGCCGGTCCCCGGCGTGCCGAGCATCAGGCAGCGCTCACCGCGCGTGAAGGGCACGAACCAGTCGAGCGGGATGTGCCAGGTGCTCGTCAGGATGTGCGGCCGCAGCGGCTTGCCCGACCGCTTCCACTGCTCGAAGTCGCCCATCACCCGCTCCGACAGCGGCGGCGGGACGAACGCGGCCGCGACGCCGGCCGCGTGCAGGTTCCGGAAGCGCTCGAAGGCCAGCCATGACCGCAGCCGCGTCTCCCAGGGGCACACGTAGACCATGTCGTCCAGGCGGCGCACGTAGGCGTCCCTGCTCTCCCGCTCCGGCACCACCTCGGGCGGCGACCCGGTCAGCCTGAGCGTGGCGGCGCGGTGCTCCACGCCCAGCGCGTGGATCCGCCGGGGACGCCGCCGGGAGTCGGCGTAGACCGTCCACAGGGTCCGTGCGGGTTCCGGGAAGGCGGTCACCGGTTCATAAACCCGTAGGTACGCGGCGTACGGAAGCACCATCGCATCGTGACATGAGATTCGGCCGGGCGCGGTGGCATCGGGCGCCCTAGGCTGATCTTAGAGACAGAGAGGAGGGCACTACCGTGCCTAATGTCTTCGGGTCGCCCCACAAGGGCACCGACCATGTCACTCAGGGGGGCGACCCCCCTGCATCCCCCGGTCCGTCGCGTTTCGGCAGTCACGAGCAGGTCGTCTTCTGCCAGGACGAGGCGAGCGGCCTGCGCGCCATCATCGCGATCTACTCCACCGCGCTCGGCCCGTCCCTGGGAGGAACCCGCTTCTACCCCTACGCGACCGAGGACGAGGCACTCGCCGACGTGCTGAACCTGTCCCGCGGCATGGCGTACAAGAACGCCATGGCCGGGCTCGACCTCGGCGGCGGCAAGGCCGTCATCATCGGCGACCCGTCCGTCGACAAGTCCGAGGCGATGCTGCGGGCGTACGGACGGTTCGTCCAGTCCTTGAACGGCCGCTACTACACGGCTTGCGACGTCGGTACCTTCAGCGAGGATATGGACATCGTCGCGCGCGAGAGCCGGTACGTCACCGGCCGGACGGTGTCGCACGGCGGTGCGGGGGACTCGTCCATCCTCACCGCGTTCGGCGTGTTCCAAGGCATGCGCGCCGCGGCCCAGACCGTGTGGGGGGCTCCCACTCTCCGCGGCAGGCGTGTCGGCGTGGAAGGCGTCGGGAAGGTCGGCCACCGGCTGGTGGAACATCTCCTGGAGGACGGCGCGAACGTCGTGATCTGCGACGTGAACCAGGCCGCCGTCGACCGGGTCCGGTCGTCGCACCCCGAGGTCGAGGTCGTCGCGGACACCGACGCCATGGTCCGCACCGAACTGGACGTTTACGCGCCGTGCGCGCTCGGTGGCTCCCTGAACGACGACACCGTGCCCGTGCTGGCTTCCAAGGTGGTGTGCGGGGCGGCGAACAACCAGCTCGCCCACGGCGGCGTGGAGAAGAGCCTCGCCGACCACGGCGTCCTGTACGCGCCCGACTACGTGGTGAATTCCGGCGGTGTGATCCAGGTCGCGGACGAGATCGGCGGCTTCGACTTCGCCCGCGCCAAGGCCCGCGCCACCGGAATCTACGAGACCACCTTGAAGATCTTCGCGCTGGCCGCCGACGACGGCGTCCCGCCGGCCGTGGCGGCCGACCGCCTCGCCGAACGCCGGATGTCCGAGATCGGCAGGCTGCGCGGGATCCTGCTCTGAAAACCGGTCTTATCCTGCACTGAATCCGGTCAGTGAACACCCGGAACCCCGCCAACTCCGGACAGTGGAACCCGTCAAAAGGGCCGCCGTGAGACGCTTCAGAGTCGTCCTGCGGCGGCCCCCGTGTGTACGCGTGACCACCGGATACACTGTTGTTATCAGCAACAGAAGCGCCGCCACGTTCCGTCCATGTACCGAGCCGGGCGCAAAACGGGTACGGTTGTACCCGTGACTGACGCATGGCTCATCAGGCACCGGTTCGTGTGGTACACGCGCGCGTTGATGGGCCCACGAAAGCCCTGACCATCGAGGGGGTCGAGCCAATGGGTCGCGGCCGAGCCAAGGCCAAGCAGGTAAAGGTTGCCCGACAGCTCAAGTACAACAGCGGCAACACGGACCTCGACCGCCTGAAGAGCGAGCTTGGAGTCAACGAGGCGGGGGACGACTCCTACGACGAGCTCGCTGAGAAATACGCCGATTACGCAGATGACTACGGCACCGAGGACCGCAAGGACGGTACCTCCGGTTAACCGGCCGACACTACGCCACTGCCCGTCGCCGCGGGCAGTGGCGTTTGTCATGCCCGCCGATCTCGCACCGGCCGATGATCAAGGCGTCCCGGCCGTCTGAGCGGGCCCACAAGGCCCGTTTAAAGCCCGGCACTACCCGTGTGACTCCTGAGGGCTGAGAGGCGCTCACCGGGCGCCTCAGGCCCGCCCATGAGGCGTCGGCGCGCCCGGGTTCAGGTGACGAGGGTCGCGGCGCCGGTGCCTTCAGTGATCTCGCCGAGGTGCCAGGCGAGGACGCCGCGGGAGGCCAGGAGGCGGAGGGCTTCGTCGGCGGCGTCCGGGGCGACGATGGCGGCCATGCCGACACCGAGGTTGAACGTCTTGTCCAGATCGGTCTGAGAGACGTCCCCGTGGGCTTGCAGGACGCGGAACAGGGCGGGCACCTCCCACGACGAGCGGTTCAGCACGGCGTCCATGGTCGGCGGCAGTGAGCGGGCCAGGTTCGCGGCCAGGCCCCCGCCCGTTATGTGAGCGAACGCGCGCACGCCCCCCGCGCGCGTCAGGGCCAGGCAGTCTTTGGCGTAGATGCGCGTCGGTGTGAGAAGCGCCTCACCGAGGGGGCCCTCAAGGTCGGCCGGGTGCGATTCCAGGGTCAGATCGGTCGTGGCCAGGATGTGGCGGACGAGCGAGTACCCGTTGGAGTGGATGCCGGACGAGGCCATGCCCAGAACGGCGTCCCCCACACGGACACGGTCGGGGCCTAGGACGTCGTCCGCTTCGACGACGCCCGTCCCCGCGCCCGCGAGGTCGAACTCGTCGGCCTCCAGCAGGCCGGGATGCTCGGCGGTCTCGCCGCCGACCAGGGCGCAGCCCGCCAGGGCGCAGGCGTCCGCGATACCGCCGACGATGTCGGCGATCCGTTCCGGGACGACCTTCCCGCAGGCGATGTAGTCGGTCATGAACAGCGGCTCGGCGCCGCATACGGCGAGGTCGTCGATGACCATGCCGACCAGGTCGTGACCGACCGTGTCGTAGACGCCGAGACGGCGGGCGAGGTCGACCTTGGTACCGACGCCGTCCGTGGACGTGGCCAGCAAGGGCCGCCGGTAGCCGCGCAGGGCGGAGACGTCGAAAAGACCCGCGAAACCACTGACGTCGTCGACGACCTCTGGGCGCCGTGAACGCGCCACCCGGGACTTCATCAGCTCGACGGCGCGTTCGCCCGCCGCGATGTCGACCCCGGCGTCCTCGTAGGACGTCATCGAGTGACTTCCAGGAGGTGCTTACCGCGGGCGTCCAGCTCCACCGGGATGGGGTAGACGCCGTCGAAGCACGCCCGGCACAGGCTCTCCTTGGCGACATGGGTCGCGGAGATCAGCTCGTCCAGGGAGATGTAGCCGAGGGAGTCGGCGCCGATGGAGTCGCGGATCTCCTCCACGGACAGGTTCCCGGCGATCAGCTCGGCGCGGGTGGCGAAGTCGATGCCGTAGAAGCACGGCCAGGAGACGGGCGGGCTGGAGATCCGCACATGGACCTCGGCGGCGCCGGCGTCCCGCAGCATCGAGACGATCGCGCGCTGGGTGTTGCCCCGCACGATCGAGTCGTCCACCACGATCAGCCGCTTGCCTTCGATCGCCTCGCGCAGCGGGTTCAGCTTCAGGCGGATGCCGAGCTGGCGGATGGCCTGGGACGGCTGGATGAACGTCCGGCCGACGTAGGAGTTCTTCACCAGCCCCTGGCCGTAGGGGATGCCGGACGCCTCGGCGTAGCCGATCGCGGCCGGGGTGCCGGACTCCGGCGTCGGGATGACCATGTCGGCCTCGACCGGATGCTCGCGGGCCAGCCGCCGCCCGACCTCGACCCGGGTGGCCTGGACGCTGCGCCCGGCGATCGACGTGTCGGGCCGCGCGAGGTAGACGTATTCGAACAGGCAGCCCTTCGGCCGCGGCTCGGCGAACCGCTCGGACCGCACGCCGCCGCCGTCGATCGCGACGAGCTCGCCCGGCTCGATCTCGCGGACGAAGCGGGCGCCGACGATGTCGAGCCCGGCCGTCTCGGACGCCACCACCCAGCCGCCGTCCTCCAGCGCGCCGAGGACGAGCGGGTGGACGCCCTCCGGGTCGCGGGCGGCGTACAGGGTGCCCTCGTCCATGAACACCAGGCAATACGCGCCGCGGACGGCGGGCAGGATCTCCCGCGCCGCGGCCAGCGGGCCGCCCTCGCCGTGGTGGGCGAGCAGGGCCGACAGGACCTCGGTGTCGGTCGTCGCGGTCAGCACGCCCGGCGCCAGCCCCTCGGCCAGCTCCAGCGTGTTGATCAGGTTGCCGTTGTGGACGAGCGCCAGCCCGCCCGCGTCCGACGACCGGAACGTGGGCTGCGCGTTCTCCCACGTGGGCGAGCCCGTCGTCGAGTAACGGCAGTGGCCCACGGCGATGTGGCCGCGCAGAGTGTTCAGCACCGACTCGTCGAAGACCTGGGCGACGAGGCCCATGTCCTTGAACACGACGATGCGGGAGCCGTCGCTGACGGCGATGCCCGCGGACTCCTGCCCGCGGTGCTGGAGCGCGTACAGGCCGTAGTAGGTGAGCTTGCTCACCTCGGCCCGGGACGCCTGGTCCGCCGGGACCCAGACGCCGAAGACCCCGCAAGCGTCCTGCGGGGGGCGGTCGGTGGGATCGATGTCGTGGCTCAGACGTCCGTCACGGAGAGGCACGTTCATCAGTCTAGATGCCGGATTCACCTGCTCCGATCGGCGGTATCTCCTTAACGGACCTTTACCCCGCGGAACCACGGGCATCAAGTGACGCGGGGGAATCTGGTGACCGACACGTGGAGGATCGCATGACGCTGCCCGGGTACCAGACGTATTCGCCGCCCGCCCCGCCCAAGCGGAGCACCATGGCGAGGGCCTCCCAGGTACTCGGAATCTCGGGTCTGGCGGGGCTCGTGCTGTGCCTGGCGGGTGTGATTCCAGCGCTCGTGGGCGTCGTCCTGGGGACGGTGGCCCTCGTGCGGCGCGACGCGGACCGCCGTCCCGCGATCGTGGGCGTCGTCTGCTCGTCCCTGGCCCTGCTCATAGGCGCCGGGATGCTTTTCGTGCTGCTGAGCAAGGCGGCCCAGTGCGGCGACGAGACGCGCTACCCGGACGACACGTCCCGGCGGGGCTGCGTCGAACGCGAATTCCCCTTCGCCCAGGCGGACAGGACCTCCTGAACCGCACGACGACCCGGATCAACCGGGTTCGGTGACCTCCCGGTCGATGGGCAGTGGGTCGGTGGGCAGGGGGAGGTGCTCGGACAGGTCCGCGCGCGCGCCGCTGGCACGGACGCGTCCGTCCGCCACCGCGTCGTCCCAGGCCAACCGCCCCGTGGCCAAGCCGATCCAGGCGGCGGCGTCCATCTCCACCACATTCGGGGGTGTTCCACGGGTATGGTGCGGGCCGTCGATGCATTGAACGGCGGCATAAGGAGGAACGCGAACCTCCACCGAACGGCCGGGCGCCAGCTCGGCGAGCCGGTCAAGCAGAAATCGCACCGCTCCCATCATGACTGGCCGGGACGGTTCGGCGCTTCCTGCCTCGATACCGGCCAGGACGGTGTCCAGCGCCGCGCGACGGAGCCCGGCCGGTTCGTCGGCGCCGGTGTACGGCGGCAGGCCGAGCGCGCCGCGCTGGACGTTCAGCACAGCGATGGTCAGCGGTTTCCGAGGCATCGCCACCGACGCTACCGGGTGGCGGCACGATGGACCGCTCCGGCCCGCGATGGCGCCCCGGCGCCGCGCAGACGGTAAAAAGGACCCCGGTGCCAGGCCAGGGGGTGGCCGCGGGGTGAGGGTACGGGGAGGCCGGGGACGTGGTCCCCGGAGGACACGGAGGTTCGTCAGATGCCCGAGGCGCTGCCCCTGCAGCCGGGTGACCCGCGAAGACTCGGCGCGTTCGAGATCACGGGACGGCTCGGCGTCGGCGAGCAGGGCGCCGTCTTCCTCGGCAGGGACCAGGCCGGCGGCCTCGTCGCCGTGAAGGTCCTGCACGTCCGGCTCAGCGGTGAGCCTGTGGCGAGGTCGCGGTTCGCCAACGCGTTCTCCTCTGCCCGGAAGGTCTCCGGCTTCTGCACGGCGGCGATCCTGAGCGCCGATGTGGAGGGTGACCGTCCGTACGTGGTGAGCCAGTGGGTGGACGGGCCGTCCCTCCAGCAGCTCGTGGAAGAGGAAGGGCTGCGCGGCGGTGCCGTCGTCGAGCGCTTGGCCGTCGGTACGGCGGTCGCTCTGGCGGCCGTCCACCGGGCGGGTGCGTTCCACCACAACCTGAAGCCCGGGAACGTCCTTCTGGGCCGGGACGGGCCGCGGTTGGTCGACTTCGGTATCGCGCACGCGCTGGAGGCCGTGAACGCGTCGTTCAGCGGGCACATCACCGAGGACCCGTCCTACAAGTCGCCCGAGCAGCTGAGCGGCACGGGCATCGGTCCGGCCGCGGACGTTTTCGCCTGGGCGTCGACCGTCCTGTTCGCCGCGACGGGTGAGCCGCCGTTCGGGGACGGTTCGCCGTCAGAGGTAATGCAGCGGATCGTCTACGACGACGCGGACCTGTCGAGCGTCCCCGATTCGCTACGGGACGTCATGGCGGACGCCATGGCCAAGGATCCCGCCCACCGTCCAACGGCCAAGGACCTCCTCCAACGGTTCCTGGGCGAGAACAGCCAGCTGGTCGACCGCATGCCGACCTCGATGGTGGCCGAGGGCCGGGCGCTCGCCTTCGGCGCCCCGGTGCAGCAACCCCCGCCACCCCCTGGACCAACGTCTCCGCCCCCGGTGCAGCCACAGATGCCCCCACGGACGCCCATGGGAGCACCACCGCGTCCCATGGCCGCCGACCCCGGCGCCCCAGCGGCGTTCACGCCCGCCCCTCCGGGCCCTCCCTCGGAAGCCCCGCCCACACCGGTTCAGGGGACCCCGACGCCGTCCCTCCCGCTGCTCGCGAAACTCTCGCGCAAGCGCCGCCCGCGCCCGGAGGCCGGGCCCGGGGCGACCGCGCCGGAGCCGCCCGCGGCCGACCTGGACCCGTCCGCCTTCGAGGAGACGGCGGCCTTCAGGCCCGTCGGCACCGACGACCCGAACCGCACCGAACTGAAGGACGACAACGAGACCGCCGCGTTCGGAGCGGCCGGTCCTGATCCGACCGCCACGTTCGACGCCGTCGACCAGGAGGAGCACCCGGAAAGCAGCGGACCGACCCCGCACCTCATTCCCGGGCTGTCGCACAGCCGCGACACCGGCGGACGAGGCTCGTCGCCGTTCGCGTCCCTCATGCGGATGCGGCGCCCCAGCAACCATGTGCTCGGTGTCGCGCTTTCCCTGTTCATCGGCGTCGGCGTGGGCATCGCCATCATCACGCTGGTGCTGTGGCCTCAGCTGAAGGCGGACGACGACGGCCCGCCGCCCGACAGCACCAACGCGTCCAACAACCGTCCGGTGACGACGATCCCGTCATCGTTCGCGGGGACATGGAAGGGGACGATGGTCAACACCGGACGCAATGTCTCCTTCCCGCTGGAGGTCACGTTCCAGTCCGGCGGGACCACCGGGAGCGTGTTCTATCCAAAGGAGAAATGCACCGGCGCGCTCGCGCTGACCAGAGGCACGGAAAGCGCGCTGAAAATGTCTCTGTCGGTCGGTAAGCCATGCACGTCCGGGGTCGTCCAGATCACCCGGCAACCGGACGGGACGCTGCAGTACACCTGGGCCCGACCAGGCACGGCCCTCGGTTACGGCGGCCGTCTTAACCGAGGCTGAACCGTGGCCGAGTTCCGTTCCGTAGGTGTACAAGTGACCGACCGACGACTCGGCGCCCAACCCGCGGCGCCTGCACCACACGTCCGAGAAGGCCCCGGGCAAGGTCATGTTGTGAGTCGCGTCACGTAAGATGGCTCGGCTCCCAGCAAGTGAGCAGGGCTTATTGCGCTTCGCGCCGCCTCACCCATCCCTGGGGTCTAATCTTGGCGAGGCACAGACGGCACTTTAAGGTTCATTGACCCAAGGCCAGGACGACCAGGACGAGAGGAGAACACGTGGAGACCCCCGCCTCCGCACGCGGGCGCGGCGGAAGACGCGCCGCCGCGGCTCTCGTGGCCCTGACCGCCGCGGTACCGCTGGTCGGCACCGCAACACCGTCGGCCGCGGCTCCACCCGCCCTGGCCGCGTACAACGCGTACGCCGCCGATCCCGGTGACAGCAAGAAGTTCGCCAAGCTGAACCGGCAGATCGAGAAGCTCGACAAGGAGTACGGCGGCGACCTGGCCAAGCTAAAGGACGTCCAGTACGGCGCGGAGCAGTCGCTGAAGAAGGTGAAGGACCTCCAGCAGGACCTCCTCGAAGCCCGCAACCTGGTCGCCCAGCTCGCCGCCACCCAGTACATGATGAACGGCGAAGACCCCACGGTCACGTTCGTGACCGACGCCAACCCGAGCGACCTCCTCAGCAACGCGACCCTGGTCAGCCACCTCTCCCAGAACAAGGCCGCGAAGGTCGGGCAGATCCAGAAGCTGGTCAACGACCAGCTCCAGGCCCGCAAGCAGGCCCAGGCGAAGATGGCGGAGCTGAAGAAGGAGATCAAGGACCTGCTCAGCCGGAAGGCGAGGATCCAGGCCCTGGTCAAGAAGTACAAGCCCGAGTCGCCGAGCATCGGCATGGGCGGCATCACCCCCCGCATGCTCAAGGTCAAGAACGCCATCGACCTGGAGACCGGCCCGTACCCCGTGATCGGCTGCACCCGCCCCGGCGACCCGCAGGACCACGGCACCGGCCGCGCCTGCGACTTCATGGTGACGACCGGCGGCGCGATGGCCAGCGGCAGCGCCCAGGCCCAGGGCGACCAGGCCGCCCAGTTCGCCATCTCCAACGCGAACGCCCTCGGCATCAAGTACGTCATCTGGCGCCAGCGCATCTACGACATGCGCAGCCCCGGCTGGCGCACGATGGAGAACCGCGGCGGCACGACCGCCAACCACTACGACCACGTCCACGTCTCCGTCTTCTAGAGGTCTTCTAGGAGGGGATGGCGTCCGCGCCCGAGTGGTGTGGGGCGTGTCACATTTGTGGGGTGTCACGTCGGGGTGGAGGTGTTTGTCCCATAGGCGTCACCGGCGCCACAGCCTGAGCCGGTGACCCGACTATGGGGAGTGTGACGCGATGAAGAACCACCACCGCATCGTGGTGCTCGGCGCCGGCTACACGGGCATGATGGCCGCGATCCGGCTGGCCCGCAGGACACGGCGTAGCGGCGTCGAGATCACGCTGGTCAACCCGTCGGCGCGGTTCGTCGAGCGGCTGCGGATGCACCAGATCGCCGCCGGGCAGCGGCTGGCCGGCCACCAGATCCCCGACCTGCTCGCCGGGACCGGCGTCGCCTTCGTGCAAGGCGCCGCCACCGCCATCGACCCCGAGCGCCGTACGGTGACGGTCGACGGCGCGACGGTCATGGGGTACGACACGCTGGTGTACGCCCTGGGCAGTTCGACCGACACCAGCCGCGTCCCCGGCGCCGACGTCCACGCCGTCACGCTCAACAGCCCGCAGGACGCCGCCCGCTTCGCCGCCCGGCTGGACGAGGCCGCCCGGTCAGGCGGCACGGCCGTCGTCTGCGGCGCCGGGCCGACCGGCGTCGAGGCGGCGGCGGAGATCGCCGAGGCCCACCCCGGCCTCGGCGTCACGCTCGTCGGCACCGGTGAGCCCGGCGCGCTGATGGGCCCCAAGGCCCGCGCTCATCTGGAGCGGGCGCTCGACCGCCTGGGCGTCACCGTCAGGGCCGGCGCGCGCGTCACCAAGGTGCTGCCCGACGCCGTCGAGCTGGAGACCGGCGAGGTCGTCCCCGCGAGCGTGTGCCTGTGGACGACGGGCGTCGTCGTGCCGCCGCTCGCCGCCGACGCCGGGATCGCCGTGGACGACCGTGGCCTGATCCTCGTCGACGAGACGCTCCGGTCGATGTCGCATCCGGACGTCCACGCCATCGGGGACGCCGCCGCGGTCCGGCTGGCCTGGGGGCAGATCCACGGCACCTGCCAAAGCGGCCTGCCCACCGCCCAGTACACCGCCGACACCATCGCCCGCCTGCTGCGTGGCAAGACGGTCAAGCCGTTCCGGTTCGGCTACGTCCACCAGCCGGTCAGCCTCGGCCGCCGCGACGCCGTCATCCAGTTCACCCACGCCGACGACACCCCACGCCGGGCCTACCTCAAGGGCCGCGCCGCGATCCTCTACAAGGAGACCGTCAGCGGCTCACCGGTCAAGCTGTACCGGCTCGGCAAGCGCTTGAACGTCACCGCCACCATCTCCAAGGGCGGCCGCGCGACCCGCGAGCCCGCCGATCTGAGCAGGTAAAACGCACTGAGAGCATGAGCCCGATGAACGACACGACGCCCGAACCCGACGCCTACCTCGAACATCGGCGGCTGTTGTTCGCCACCGCCTATCGGATGCTCGGCAGCGTCACCGACGCCGAGGACGTACTCCAGGACACCTGGCTGGCCTGGAACTCGGCCGACCGGGCCACGATCCGGCATCCAAGGGCCTATCTGGTGCGCACGGTGACGAACCTGTCGCTGAACCGGCTCACGTCCGCCCGGGCGACACGCGAGACCTACGTGGGGCCCTGGCTGCCCGAGCCGCTGCTCACCTCCCCCGATGCCGCCCTGGAGACCGAGATGGCCGACAGCGTCTCCACCGCGATGATGGTGGTGCTGGAGACCCTCAGCCCCGTCGAGCGCGCGGTGTTCCTGCTCCGCGAGGTCTTCGGCTACTCCCACGCGGAGATCGCCGACGCGCTCGACCGGCCGGAACCGACCGTCCGGCAGATCGCGCACCGCGCGCGCGAGCACGTCCAGGCCCGGCGGCCCCGCTTCGACGCCGACCGGGCCCAGCGGGAGAAGGTCACCGAGCAGTTCATCGCGGCCTGCTCGGGCGGCGATCTGAACGCGGTCATGGAACTGCTCGCCCCGCAGGTGACCTGCTGGTCGGACGGCGGCGGCAAGATCACCGCCGCGCTCCGCCCGCTGCACGGGCCCGACCATGTCGCCCGGTGGATCCTCGGCGTGCTGGCCAAGCCCGTCTCGGCCGGGACCGTCCTGGAGCCCGCCACCATCAACGGCGAGCTCGGCGTCCTGTTCGTCATCGGGGGCACGCCCGTCGGCGCCCTGACCTACGACATGGCCGCCGGACGCATGTACAACGTGCGACTCCAGGTCAACCCCGACAAGCTCAAGGGCCTGCGTCCCGGCGACGGCCCCGCCTTCCCCTAACTTCGACGACCTCCAACCCTGCGCCGCATCGCACCCTCCTTGACGATTGTTCGTAGTAAGAACTAATATACTTCGTACTACGTATATTCGGTACTACGAACAATGGTGGCGATGATGGAGCGCATGACCCGGGGTGACGCGTGATGGGCGCCGGCCGGACGAGCGCGGCCAAGACGCTGGTCACGCTGGTGACGGCGGTGTTCGGGTACGCGCTGATGCAGACCGTGGTGGTCCCGGCGCTGAAGGTGCTGGAGGCGGGGCTGCACACGACGCCGTCCGCCTCGGCCTGGATCCTGACCGCGTTCCTGCTCTCCAGCGCGGTACTGACGCCGCTGCTCGGACGGCTCGGCGACCAGTACGGCAAGCGCCGGGTCATGCTGGCGGTCCTGGCCGTCTACGCGGTCGGGATGGCGGCCGCGGCGGCGTCGCAGAACATCGGCCAGCTCATCGCCGCACGCGTCCTCCAGGGCGCGGCGCTGGCGCTGGTGCCGCTGTCGATGGCGATCCTGCGCGAGGCGCTGCCGGTCAGGCGGCTGCCGTTCGCGATGGGGCTGGTGTCGGGGATCGTCGGGGCGGGCGCGGGCGCCGGGCTGATCGTCGGCGGGCTGCTCGCCGACCATCTCTCCTGGCGCTGGCTGTTCGTCCTCGGCGCCGTCCTCGCGGTGGTCAGCCTCGTCCTGGCGGCGCTGTGGGTACCGGCCGACCGGCGCACGGCCCCGGGCGGGATCGACCTGCCGGGCACCGCGCTGCTGGGCGGGAGCCTCGTCGCGGTCCTGCTCGCCCTGGCCAAGGGGCCGGCCTGGGGCTGGTCGTCCGGACGGGTGCTGGGGCTCTTCGCGCTCGGCGTGCTCCTGTTCGCCGCGCTCATCGCCGCCGAACGGACCAGGCGCGACGCGCTCATCGACGTCACCGAACTCGCCGACCGGCCGATGCTGACGACGCACCTGGCGGCGTTCCTGTTCGGTACCGGCTCCTACTTCTTCTACCTGGCGCTGCCCCTGTACGCGCAGCAGCGCCCCGGCGGCACCGGTGTCGGGTTCGGCTCGTCGGTCACCGAGGCGGGACTGCTGATGCTGGCCGGCATGCTCGCCGTGATCCCGGCCGGGATGGCGGTCGGACGGCTCGCGTCCGCGCTCGGGCCGCGCTGGCCGATGGCGGGCGGCTTCACCCTCATCACCGCCGGGTCGGTGCTGTTCGTCCTCGCCCACGACGCCAAGTGGCAGCACGTGGTGTTCTACGCGATCGTCGGGGTCGGGACCGGCCTGGTCATGGGCTCCCTGCCCAAGCTGATCGCCGACATCGTGCCGCTGGAGCGCACCGGCACCGCCAACGGCCTGAACAACATCGCCCGCACCGTCGGCAGCGCCGTCGGCACCGCCCTCGCCGCGGCCGTGATCGCGTCCGCGGACGCCCCGCGCGGCGCCACCCCCGACTCCACCTACACGACCCTGTTCTGGCTCGCGACGGCCACCGGGGCGCTCGGCATCGCGGTCGCCTGCCTCGCCGTCCGCCGCCGTGCGCACACCACCGACCCTGTCACCGCCGCCCGGGCTTCCGCCGCGGGACGGCCCCGGACGGCGAAGGGCCATCGGTCATGAGCATCTTCAGTCGAGGCGGCCGCGCACAGAGGCGGGCCGGCCGTGGCCGTCCTCGGCGAGGATCAGTGCGACGGCCGAGGTCAGCCGATCCCTGTCGTCGGGCTCAAGCCGTCCCACCAGCGTGTCCAGCCGCGCCACGACGTCATCGTGGGCGCGGGTGGCCAGCCGGGCCCCCTCCTCGGTCAACGCGACGCGCCAGGCGCGCCGGTCGGCGGGATCGGCCGCGCGGGCGACCAGCCGGCGCTTCTCCACCCGGTCCACCAGGCCCGTCATGCTGGACCTCTCCAGGTGCATCAACCGGCTCAACCTGGTCATCCCGAGCGGCTCGGCCAGCAGCACGCACACCAGTTGCAGCTGCTGCGAGGTGAGGTCGTGCTCCCGGGCGACGTCCGCGAAGACGTGCTGCACCAGATGCGACAGCCGGACCAGCGCGTCGGCTGTCCCGAGCCCGCCGGATGTGTGGACCGCCATGATCCCTCCTGGCAGGGAGTCTAGAACGGCCGGGTGGACGGGTCAGTCGGCGTAGCTGGGGAGCATGTGCTCGTGGGCCTCGCGGATCTCGTGCAGCGGGATGCTGAACAGCTCCTGCTGGTCGCCCTCCGCGCCGCGGCCGGTCACGGTCAGCGCGTCGCCGCCCGCCACGCCCAGCTGCCCGACCGGGACGCCCGCCGACTCGCACAGCGCCGCGAGGCGGGCCTCCGCGCCCGGCATGACGACGACCATGGCGCGGGCCACCGACTCGCTGAACAGCGCCACGAACGGGTCGCCCGGCAGGGTGATCCTGGCGCCGAGGCCGCCGCGCAGGCACGACTCCACCAGGGTCTGCGACAGGCCGCCGTCCGACAGGTCGTGCACGGCGGTGACCAGCCCGTCCCGGACGGCGCTGACCAGCACCGACGCCAGGGCCGCCTCCGCCTTCAGGTCGACCAGCGGCGGCAGGCCGCCCAGGTGCCCGTAGACGACGTGCGCCCATTCCGACCCGCCGAACTCCTCGCGCGTCTCGCCGAGCAGCGCGATCGTGGCGCCGTCGGTGGTGAGCGACATGTTCACGCGGCGGCGGACGTCGTCGTGGACGCCGAGCACGCCGACGACCGGGGTCGGGTTGATCGGCGTGGTGCCGGTCTGGTTGTAGAAGCTGACGTTGCCGCCGGTGACCGGGATGCCGAGGTACTGGCAGCCGTCCGCGAGGCCCTCGACGGCGCGGGCGAACTGCCACATGACGCCCGGGTCTTCCGGTGAGCCGAAGTTGAGGCAGTTGGTGACGGCCAGCGGCCGCGCACCGGTGGCGGCGACGTTACGGAACGCCTCCGACAGTGCGAGCTGCGCGCCCGCGTACGGGTCGAGCCGGCTGTAGCGGCCGTTCCCGTCCAGCGACAGCGCGATGCCCAGCCCGGACTCGTCGTCGATGCGCACCACGCCCGCGTTCTCCGGCATGGCCATGACGGTGTTGCCCATGACGTAGCGGTCGTACTGCGACGTCACCCACGTCTTGCCCGCGAGGTTCGGCGACCCAGCCAGCCACAGGACGGTACGTCGCAGCTCGTCGCCGTTGGACGGACGAGTGAGCCGCCCTGGCGTGTCGGACTGCATGGCCCCGAGGTCCTGCGGCGGCTCCAGCGGACGCTGGTACACCGGGCCCTCGTCGGCGGCGGTGACCGGCGGGATGTCGACGATCGTCTCGCCCCGCCATGTCATCACGAGGCGGCGCGTGTCGGTGACCGTGCCGATCACGGTCGCCGGGATCTCCCAGCGGGCGCAGATCTCCATGAAGCGGTCGACCTTGCCGGGCTCGACCACCGCCATCATGCGCTCCTGCGACTCGCTCATGAGGATCTCCTCGGGGAGGAGCGTGTCGTCGCGGAGCGGGACGGCGTCGAGGTCGACGTGCATGCCGCCGGTGCCGGCCGCGGCCAGCTCCGTCGTCGCGCAGGACACACCGGCGGCGCCGAGGTCCTGGATGCCGACGACGAGGTCCTCGCCGAACAGCTCAAGGCAGCACTCGATCAGCAGCTTCTCCATGAACGGGTCGCCGACCTGGACTGACGGCCGCTTGCGGTGCGACTCCTCGTCGAACGTCGCCGACGCGAGGACGGACGCGCCGCCGATGCCGTCCGGGCCCGTCAGCGCGCCGAAGAGGATCACCTTGTTGCCGGGGCCCGGGGCGACCGCGCGCTTGATGTCCTCGTGCTTCATCACGCCGACGCACAGGGCGTTCACCAGCGGGTTCTGCGCGTAGCACGCGTCGAAGACCGTCTCGCCGCCGATGTTGGGCAGGCCGAGCGAGTTGCCGTAGCCGCCGATGCCCGCCACGACGCCGGGCAGGACGCGCTGGGTGTCGGGGGCGTCCGCCGGGCCGAAGCGCAGCGAGTCCATGACCGCGACCGGTCGGGCGCCCATCGAGATGATGTCGCGGACGATCCCGCCCACGCCCGTCGCCGCCCCCTGGTACGGCTCCACGTACGACGGGTGGTTGTGCGACTCGACCTTGAAGGTGACCGCCCAGCCCTGGCCGATGTCGACGACACCGGCGTTCTCCCCCATGCCGACCAGGAGCTTGTCGGTCTTCGGGGCCTTCTCGCCGAACTGGCGCAGATGCGCTTTGGAGCTCTTGTACGAGCAGTGCTCGCTCCACATGACCGAGTAGATCGCCAGCTCGGACGACGTCGGGCGCCGCCCCAGGATGTTGCGGACGCGTTTGTACTCGTCCTCGTTCATCCCCAGTTCGGCGAACGGCTGCGGGCGCTCGGGGGACGCGGCGGCGATGGCGACCGTGTCCGTCCCGGAATAGGCCGTCGCGGGCGCGGGGATGGCCGGTTGCGGTCCCGTGCCCGGCCCGACGGCGGGCAGCGGGCCGGTGCCGAAGGCGGGCTGCGGACCCGTGCCGATGGCGGGCTGCGGACCCGTGCCGGGGCCGACCGCGGGCTGCGGGCCCGTACCCGCCCGGGGGTGGACGGCAGGCTGAGGCCCGGTGCCCGGGCCGACGGCTGGCTGGGGACCGGTGCCGGGGTGCACGGCGCGTTGCGGGCCCGTCTCTTGGCCCAGGGCAGGTTGCGGGCCGCTCCCGGGGTGCACGATGGACTGCGGGCCCGTCCCGAGACCCACAACGGGCTGCGGACCGGTGCCCGTCCCGGGGTGCACGGCCGGCTGGGGACCGGTGCCGGAGCCCACGGCGGGCTGCGGGCCGGTGTTAGGGCCGACGGCGGGTTGCGGGCCTGTCCCGGAGCCCACGGCAGGCTGCGGGCCCGTACCCGTCCCGACGGCGGGCTGAGGGCCCGTTCCGGAGCCCACGGCGGGCTGAGGGCCGGTCCCGGTGCCGATGGCGGGCTGCGGGCCCGTGCCGAGTGCGGGTTGGGGGCCGGTGCCGGTGCCGGTGGGGTTCGCCGGTGGGGCGGGGTTGGTGAGTTCGCTCACGTCCGGGGTGGTGAGCGTCGGGTCCGCCAGGGTGGACGAAGGGTCGCTGGAGGCGCGCTCCTCGGCGAGGGCGCGGGCGAACTCCTGCTCGGGACCTTCGAGGTGGACGGCGGCGGGAGCGGGCTGGGCGGCGCTGAACGCGGCCTGCACGGCCGGGTCGACCTGGATGGCCGGCTCCGGACGGACGGCCGGTTCCTGCGCGATCGGCTGGCCCTGCGCGCTCGGCGGGCTCGGCTGGCTTGGCGGGTTCGGCGGGGCGGCGGCGGACGAGTCCGCGGGCTTGGCCTCCTCCAGCATCGCCTCGAACGCCTGGGTCACCGAGGGGTCGACCGGCTGGAGCTCGGGGTCGTCGGCGTCGGACTTCAGCTCGCCGAGCCACTCCATCGAGGGCTCGTCCGAGGACTCCCGGGTCGCTCGCCCGCCGGGCTGGGGCCGTTGCTCGCTCATGCGGTGACCAAACTCTTGACGATCGAGGTGAAGAAGCCGAGCCCGTCGGTCGACGGGCCGGTCAGGGACTCCACGGCGTGCTCGGGGTGGGGCATGAGCCCGACCACGTTGCCGGCCTCGTTGCAGATTCCGGCGATGTCGTCGAGGGAGCCGTTGGGGTTCAGGTCGACGTAACGGGCGACGATCCGGCCGGAGTCGGCCAGTTCGGTCAGGGTCTCGCGATCGGCGGTGTAGCGGCCGTCCCGGTTCTTGACCGGGATGACCAGCTCCTGCCCTTCCCGATATTCGGTGGTCCACGCGGTGCCGGCGTTCTCCACGCGGAGCCGCTGGTCACGGCACACGAAGTGCAGACCGGCGTTCGGCAGCAGCGCCCCGGGGAGCAGATGCGACTCGCACAGCACCTGGAAGCCGTTGCAGATGCCGAGGACCGGGAGGCCGGCGCCCGCGGCGGCGATCAGCTCGGCCATCAGCGGCGCGAACCGGGCGATCGCTCCGGCCCGCAGGTAGTCCCCGTAGGAGAACCCGCCTGGGAGGACGACGGCGTCGACCCCTCGCAGGTCGTGGTCGCCGTGCCACAGCGCGACCGGCTCGGCGCCGGAGAGCCGCACGGCGCGTGCGGCGTCCTTGTCGTCGAGCGAACCGGGGAAGGTGATGACCCCGACCCGGGCAGCGTCCATCTCTTCTGTTCCTCCGAAATGAGGGGCGGCCGGGACGGGCGGGTCGTTCCGCCGATCACCCCGATGCGCGTCGATTCCCCCGCGCGCGTACCAATCTACCCGGCGCTGTGCATGAGCCTGCGGTCGAGGCGGCGGACCAGGGCCCCGTCGTTCCAGGTCAGCCGCTTCCGCAGGTGGACCACCGTGCCCCTGTCGGGGGTGGAGTCGATGTCCAGATCGTCCACCAGCGCACGCATGATCCTAATGCCGCGTCCGGATTCGCTCAAAATCCCCCGGTCTTCGGGGGCCGGCCTGGGCCCGCGGCCCCGGTCTGTGATCGTGAGCGTGCAGACGCCCTCGTCCACCCGCCCGGCGAGCTCGTACTCACCGGTCGAGCGGGCGTGCTGGACGACGTTCGTGCACGCCTCGGAGGTGGCGACGAGAACGTCGTCGACGCAGCCATCGGAAACGCCCAGCCCCCGCAGTGCGTCTCCTACCACCCGCCGGACCACCGGGATGCTCAACGCCTCGCGCGGCAGCGAGAGCGAGAACCTCATATCCACCCGGACACCTCGTGTCCGCTCCGGGCTTGCCGACCGTTCCCCCGGTCCCGAAGCGTGCTCGACGACTCGACGCAGCTAACACTTCCCCGGGGGAATCTTCCGTAATCGCTATACTCGCGGGTCTTTCACGGGCGTCTCGTTGGCACGATCTAAGGCCGCCTAAGTCAGCCGACCGCCTGGAACGCACCAATACCTTCCGGGAATCGAACGGCATTCGCCGCCATTCCCCTCCCCGCAGGCCCTTCCGGCCGGAAGGGCCGGGCGGTCACCGAGCGGCCGGGCGGTCGCCGGGCGGTCAGAGGACGCGGAGTTCGTAGTTCTCGATGACGGGGTTCGCCAGCAGCGTCTCGGCGATCTTGCCGACCCGCTCCAGGGCCGCCTCGTCGGCCTCGCCCTCCAGCTCCACCTCGAACCGCTTGCCCTGCCGGACGGCGACGACCCCGTCGAAGCCGAGCTGCGGCAGCTTCCGGGCGATGGCCTGCCCTTGCGGGTCGAGGATCTCCGGTTTGAGCATGACGTCGACGACGACACGCGCCACGGTCGCCCCCTCACTGATCAGCACTTTTCCTTACGATCCAGAAGCGTACGGCACCATGGCCCATCACAGGCCCAGCGCACGGCCCAGCGCAGCAAGGCCGCCCACCGCCCGCCCACCGCCCGCCAGCCCACGCCTCACCCGCACCCCCGGAGCCATCCGATGAACATCGAGGACCTGACCCCGCCGGAGCGCCGACTCTGGGAGTCCTTCCCGAAGGGCGAATCCGTCGACCTGTCGTCCGGCGACCCGGCGTACGACGACATCGGGCAGGCCGACCGCTGGGGAAGCGAGCGGACGGTCAGGGCCGAGGTCCTCGTGGCGCTGCTCGTCGGGGCCCTGGACGCCGAGCCGGGGCAGGTCGCCGCGGTCCGGCTCTCCGGCGCCCGCGTCACCGGCTCGCTGAACCTCGGGCACGCGGACGTCAGCGTCCCGCTGGCGCTCACCGGCTGCTCGTTCGACGAGGCGCCGCACCTGTACTGGGCGAGCATGAACAGCGTCCATCTGATGCGCTGCCGGCTGCCGGGGCTGATCGCGTCCGGGACCCGGGTCGACGGGCATCTGTGGCTGGAGGGCAGCCGGATCTCCGGCGGGCTGTGGCTGGACGGCGCGAACATCACCGGCATCCTGAACATGTCGGGCGTGCAGCTGAGCAACCCGGGCGGGGACGCGCTGCTCGCCGACCGCCTCACCGTCGAGGCGAACGTCTACTGCGACCAGGGGTTCACCTCCAACGGCGAGGTCCGGCTGCCCGGTGCGCGGATCGGCGGCCAGCTCATCCTGCGCGGCGCCCGGTTGAGCAACCCGTCCGGCCCCGCCCTGTACGCGAGCCGCCTGGACGTGGCGGCGAACGTGTTCTGCGACGGCGGGTTCACCGCCGAGGGCGAGGTCCGGCTGCGCGGCGCGAGCGTCGGCGGGTACCTGTCGTTCGTCGGCGCGCGGCTGTCGGCGCCGGGACGCACCGCGCTGAACGCCGACGACCTGGCCGTCGAGACCGACATCTACTGCTCGGACGACTTCACCGCCGTCGGCGCCGTCAGCTTCTCCGGCGCCCGCGTCACCGGCCAGCTCAGCTTCCGTGACGCCCGGCTGCGGCACGACCAGGGGACGGCGCTCAGCCTGCAACGCGTCCAGGCGGAGGAGCTGCTGCTGCGCACCGCCGAGCCGATCCAGGGCGTCGCGGACCTGTCCTACGCGCGCATCAACCTGCTGCGGGACGACGCCGCGTCCTGGCCGGAGCGTCTCCAGCTCGACGGCCTCCAGTACGAGACGCTCGAACCGCCGCTGACCGCCCGCGAGCGCCTCGACTGGCTGCGCCGCGACACCGACGGCTACGCCCCGCAGCCGTACGAGCGGCTCGCCCAGACGTACCGGTCGCTCGGGCTGGACGCCGACGGACGCTCCGTCCTGCTCGCCAAGGCCCGCGATCGGCGCCGGACGCAGGGCCTCTCCCGCAAGATCGTCGGCTGGTTTCAGGACGGCCTGGTGGGCTACGGCTACCGTCCGTTCCGCGCGGCGAGCTGGCTGATCGGCCTGCTCGCGTTCGGGACGATCGTCTTCTCGCTCCACAAGCCGGACGTCCTGGACGACGGCCAGCACCCGCACTTCAACCCGTTCTTCTACACGCTGGACCTCATCCTCCCCATCGGGACGCTCGGCCAGGAGATGGCGTTCGCCCCGAAGGGCGTCTACCAGTGGATCGCCAACTTCATCGTCGCCGCCGGGCTCGTCCTCGGCCTGACCGTCGCGGCGGGCGTGACCAGGGCCCTCTCCCGCGAGTAGCGCCGCCGGGAAACCGCGCGCCCGCCCGGCGGGGTGGTGTGCGTCACGTTTGCGTCAATGGCCGGGGCGGCGGGTAGGTCAGCCGGTGGCGGGACTTGCATCGCGGGGTGTGAGGTCTGCCACGATGGCATAAGCGGCCTTTGTCCCTTACCGGGGCCAGCGGCCGTGAACATCGGCCGCCGCGCGGCGATCCCGCGTGCCGGCCCCGAACGAGGAGTGTCATCGATGACGATCGACTCCGTGCGCGGCGCGCCTGATACCCCCGAGGCCGCCGAGCCTGAGCTCGTCCAGCTGCTCACGCCCGAGGGTGAGCGCGTCGAGCATCCCGACTATCCCCTGGACCTCAGCGCCGAGGAGGTCCGCGACCTTTATCGCGATCTGGTGATCGTCCGGCGGCTGGACCTGGAGTCCGTGGCGCTCACCCGGCAGGGCGAGGTGGGCCTGTGGCCGTCGCTGCTGGGCCAGGAGGCCGCGCAGATCGGGTCGGGACGGGCGCTGTCCGAGAACGACATGGTCTTCCCGACCTACCGGGAGCACGGCGTCGCCTGGTGCCGGGGCTTGGACCACCTCAACGTGATCGGCCTGTTCCGCGGTGTCAGCCACGGCGGCTGGGACCCCACCGAGCACAACTTCCACCTGTACACGGTCGTGATCGGCAGCCAGACGCTGCACGCGGCCGGTTACGCGATGGGCATCCAGAGGGACGGCGTGCTCGGTACGCCGTCGGCGGCCGCGACCATCGCCTACTTCGGTGACGGAGCCACCTCGCAAGGCGACGTGAACGAATCGTTCGTGTTCGCCTCGGTGTTCAACGCGCCGATCGTGTTCTTCTGCCAGAACAACCAGTGGGCCATCTCCGAGCCTCTCGAAAAGCAATCGCGTATCCCGCTCTACCGCAGGGCACTGGGATATGGGTTCCCGGGCCTTCGGGTGGACGGAAACGACGTGTTCGCCTGTCTGGCCGTGACCAGAAAGGCTCTGGAAAACGCCAGGACGGGCCAGGGCCCAACCCTCATCGAAGCGTTCACCTACAGAATGGGCGCCCACACCACCACCGACGACCCCACGCGCTACCGGCTGAAGGCCGAAGAAGAGGCGTGGAAGCTCAAGGACCCGATCGAACGCGTCAAGGCGTACCTGGTGCGGGGCGACCTCGCGGACCCGGGTTTCTTCGAGAAGGTCGAGGACGAGGCCAAGCAGACGGCCAGGCAGCTGCGCGAGCGCTGCCTGGCGATGCCGGACCCACGGCCCCTGGCGATGTTCGAGCACGTCTACGCGGATCCGCATCCGCTGATGACCGAGGAGCAGGAGCAGTTCGCCGCTTACCTCGCGTCGTTCGAGGAGACCCGATGACCACGCTCACTCTCGGCAAGGCCATGAACGAGGGCCTGCGCAAGGCCATGGAGAACGACCAGAAGGTCCTCGTCATGGGCGAGGACGTCGGCAAGCTCGGCGGGGTGTTCCGCATCACCGACGGGCTGCAGAAGGACTTCGGCGAGGAACGCGTCATCGACACGCCGCTGGCGGAGTCCGGCATCGTCGGGACGGCGATCGGGCTGGCGCTGCGCGGCTACCGGCCCGTGGTGGAGATCCAGTTCGACGGGTTCGTGTTCCCCGCCGCCGACCAGATCATCACGCAGCTGGCGAAGATGCGGATGCGGTCGCTCGGCTCGCTGTCGCTGCCCGTCGTGATCCGGATCCCGTGGGGCGGCGGCATCGGCGCGGTGGAGCACCACTCGGAGTCGCCCGAGGCGTACTTCACGCACACCCCCGGGCTGCGCGTCGTGGCGTGCTCGAACCCGCCGGACGCGTTCGCGATGATCCAGCAGGCGATCGCCTCGCCCGACCCGGTGATCTTCTTCGAGCCGAAGCGCCGGTACTGGGACAAGGCGGAGGTGGACGTCGAGTCGGCGTCGACGGACTGGGCGCCGCTGCACGACGCCCGGGTCGTCCAGCCGGGCGAGCACGCGACCGTCCTGGCGTACGGGCCGTCGGTGAAGACGTGCCTGGAGGCCGCGGCGGCCGCCGCCGAGGACGGGCGGTCGCTGGAGGTCATCGACCTGCGCTCGCTCAACCCGCTCGACACCGGCACCGTCGTCGACTCCGTCAACCGGACGGGACGCTGCGTCGTCGTCCACGAGGCGCCGGTGTTCAGCGGGTTCGGCGCCGAGCTCGCCGCGCGGATCACCGAGCGGTGCTTCTACCGGCTGGAGTCGCCGGTGCTGCGGGTCGGCGGGTTCTCCGCGCCGTACCCGCCGTCCCGCAACGAGGACCACTACCTGCCCGACCTCGACCGCATCCTGGACGCGGTCGACCGGACCTTCGCGTGGTGACGCCGGTGAGCCAGCCGAACATCTTCAAACTGCCGGACGTCGGCGAGGGCCTGACGGAGGCCGAGATCGTCAAGTGGCATGTCCGGCCCGGCGACACGGTCGAGATCAACCAGACCATCGTCGAGATCGAGACCGCGAAGGCGATCGTTGAGCTGCCCTGCCCGTTCGAGGGCGTGGTGACGGAGCTGCTGGTCGCCGAGGGCGCGACCGTGGACGTCGGCTCCCCCATCATCGCCGTGGGCGGCGACGACGAGGCACCGGCGCCGGCGCCGGCCGAGGTTCGGGAGGAGGCCGTGCCGGTCGCCGACGAGCCGGGCATCGTGTCGCCCGAGGCACCCAAGCGCCAGCCGGTGCTCGTCGGGTACGGCGTCAAGGAGGGGGCGACGAAGCGGCGCCCCCGCAAACCGGCCAACGGCGCACCGCCTTCGCCACCACCGGCGCCGCCACCTCCTCCGCCGCCCGCCGCCCCCGTTCAGCAGGCGGCTCCCGCGCCCCCGGCGGCTCGTCCACAGCCTGTGGAAAACGGGTTGCCGCTGGCGAAGCCGCCGGTCCGGAAGATGGCGAAGGACCTCGGCGTGGACCTCACGACGGTCGCCGGCTCGGGCCCGCAGGGCTCGATCACCCGCGACGACGTCCTCGCCGCGCACTCCGGGGCCGGGACGGCGGCGGTGCCCGCGCAGGCGGGGCCCGCGCAGGCGGGGCCGCGCGAGGAGCGGACGCCGGTCAAGGGCGTCCGGAAGGCGACCGCGGCGGCCGTGTCCGGGTCGGCGTTCACCGCGCCGCACGTCACCGAGTTCCTCCAGGTGGACGTGACCCGGACGATGGAGGCCGTGAAGCGGCTCCGCGAGCTGCCCGAGTTCGCGGACGTGAAGGTGTCCCCGCTGCTGCTGGTCGCGCGGGCGCTGCTCACGGCCGTGGCTCGGCACCCGCAGGTGAACTCCACGTGGGCGGACGGCCCGTCCGGCGCGGAGATCGTCGTCAAGCGGTACGTGAACCTGGGGATCGCGGCGGCCACCGACCGGGGCCTGATCGTCCCGAAGGTGAAGGAGGCGCAGGACCTCGACCTGCCCGGCCTGGCCCGCGCCCTCCAGGAGCTGACGGACAAGGCCCGCGCGGGCAAGGCGACCCCGGCCGACCTGGCCGACGGGACGATCACGATCACGAACGTCGGCGTGTTCGGCGTGGACGCCGGGACCCCGATCCTCACCCCGGGCGAGGCCGCGATCCTGGCGTTCGGCCAGATCCGCGACCTGCCGTGGGTGCACGAGGGAGAGCTGGCGATCCGGAAGGTCACCACGCTTTCGCTGTCGTTCGACCACCGGATCGTGGACGGCGAGCTGGGCTCGCGGGTGCTCCGCGACGTCGGCGCCATGCTGGAGGACCCCCTCCGCATGCTGGCCTGGGGCTGATCAGACGCGAAAGGGCCGGTGCCGCGCGCGGCACCGGCCCCGACCGGCACCGGCCCCGACCGGCTCCGCCCTACGACACCGGGACCTTGTCGATCTTCCCGAACGGCCCTGCGTCGAAGGTGACGGACGTGATGTTCCCCACCGGCGCCGGCATGTAGACGAAGCCGCGGACGGGCTGGTTCACGCCGGTGCGGAAGACGGCGCGTCCCGGGTCGACGTAGCCGCTGGGGCCGTTCGGCGTCCGGGGGCCGATGCGGACGGCCCGGTACACGTCCTTGCCGCCCGGGATCTGGATGGCGAAGGAACTGAACACGCCGCCCGGGTAGTCCTGGTGCGCGTAGGAGGCGTCCGGCGGGGTGTTCCCGGGGCCCTCGTTCACGATCTCGAAGACGGCGACGATGTAGGCGCCGTCGCGGTAGAACGACTTGACGTCCAGGCGGCGTTTCGCGGCGCCGAAGCGTCCGGGGCGGCTGGCGACCGTCCTGCCGTCCTGCGCGCGGAACGCCGCCGACGAGACGGGCGACGACGTCGTGCCCGCCGGTGACTGCTTGACCTGGTAGGAGATCTCGACGCGGCGGTTGCGGGCGCGGGCCCTGGCGTCGCCCGCGCCGCCCTCCCTGGCGACCGGCTCCGCCTCGCCCTCGCCGCGCGCGGTGTAGGTGAAGCCGCCGCCGAGCCGCGTCTTCAGCTCCTTCGCCACGGCCTCCGCGCGCTCCTTCGACAGCTTCAGGTTGTCCGGATCCTTGCCCTTGGTGTCGGTGTGACCGGTGAACGTCAGCGCGCCGCTCGCCTTGGCCTTGATCTGCTTGGCGGCCTCGTCCAGGACGGCCTTCGCCCGGCTCGAAAGCTTCGCCGAGCCGGTATCGAACAGCATGTCGGTGCGCAGGTCGACCGTGACGTTCGAGTCGCTGGACGCGACGTCCTTGACCTCGCCCTCGGTGATCTCGTACAGGTCCACGGGATTGCCGCCGGCCGTGCCGGTCACCGGCGGCGCGGTGCCGGTGGACGGGCTCGTCCCCGTGGACGGTGTCGTCCGGCGGGTCCCGGGAGAGCCCGTCGTCGGGAGCGGCGACGGTGCCGACGCGCCGTGCGGGTCGTAGTTCAGCGGCGGCCGCGCCGACCCGGCCGGCCCCGCCCCTCTCCCCGGCGACTTGAACCCGGGCGGGAACGAGAAGCCGGGCGGAGGCGAGAAGCCGGGCGGGAACGAGAAGCCGGGCGGAGGCGAGAAGCCGGGCGGGAACGAGAAGCCGGGCGGCGGTGAGCCCGTCGGGGGCGTGAAACCGCCGGGCGGCGCGGAGCCGCCGGACGGCACGGATCCGCCCGGCGGAGGCGATGTGGGCGAGCCGCTCGTCACCGGTATCCCGGTGAACTCCCCGGCCGTGCCCGGCGTGATCGCGGTGATCTTCTGGATGCCCGGCGGCAGGGCCGGGTACTCGGCGGCCATCTCGCGGGTCGCGGCGGGCGCGAAGGCGGCGCCGCTCGTCGAGCCGGTGGGCTTGTAGAGCTTGCGCCCGACGGGGTCGAGCAGCACGATCCCGAACGGGACGGACTTGGTGGTCGTGTCCATCGACGTCACGCTGTAGCGCAGCACGGCCTTGGTGGCCTGCCGTTCGACGCCCTTGATCACGACGCGCGCGTGCAGGCCGTCCGCGCTCCCGAACCAGCCCTCCTTCGCGAACCCGGTGACGGCGGCGCGGGACCCGCCGCCCACGCCGACGACCGGCGGGTCGCTCATCTCCGCTTTGTCGGCGTCGGCGCAGCCGGCGACCAGCAGGAACCCGGTGAGGGAGACGGCGAGAGGCAGAGCGCGCATCGGTCATCCGGTCGGGGGGAGGCGGGACGGGGTGGGACGCGCCCACAGTAGCGACGCGGCGGGCCCTCGCCAACACCTCGGGCGAGGGCCCGCCACACCGGAACGATCAAAGCGTCAGAACGCCTCTTCGGGCATCTCCATCACGTCCAGGTTGGTGGCCTCGGCGATGGCGCGCTCGGACGCCAGACGCGGCAGCACGGTCTGGCAGAAGAACTGCGCGGCCGCGACCTTGCCCGTGTAGAACGCCTCGTCGGAGCCCGAGACGGATCCGCCGCCGAGCGCGGTGAGCGCGATCTCGGCCTGGCGGCAGAGCAGCCAGCCGACGATGAGGTCGCCGAGGGCGAGCAGCAGCCGGGACGTGTTGAGCCCGATCTTGTAGAGCTCCTTCGGGTTCTCCATCGAGCCGAGCGCCCACCCGATCATCGGGTCGAGGATGCCCTGGACGTCGTCCAGCGCCCGGCCGAGCTGCGCCCGCTCGTTCTTCAGCCGTCCGTTCCCGGCGTCGGAGTCGGCGAACGCCCTGATCTCCCCGGCGAGCACCTTCAGCGCCGCGCCGTTGTCACGGAGGATCTTGCGGAAGAACAGGTCCTGGCCCTGGATCGCGGTGGTGCCCTCGTACAGGGTGTCGATCTTGGAGTCGCGGATGTACTGCTCGATCGGGTAGTCCTGAAGGAAGCCGGAGCCGCCGAGGGTCTGCAGCGACTCGGCGCCGAGCAGCGCGTACGCCCGCTCGGACCCGAAGCCCTTCACGATCGGCAGCAGCAGGTCGTTGAGCTTCTCTGCGGTCTCGTCCTTGCGGCCCTCGAACTCGGCGATCTGCACCGCGTCCTGGTAGGACGAGGTGAGCAGCACCAGCGCCCGCATGCCCTCCGCGTACGCCTTCTGCGTCATGAGGCTGCGCCGGACGTCCGGGTGGTGGGTGATCGTCACACGCGGGGCGGACTTGTCGGTCATCTGCGTCATGTCCGCGCCCTGGACGCGCTCCTTCGCGTACGCCAGCGCGTTCAGGTAGCCGGTCGACAGCGTGGCGATGGCCTTCGTCCCGACCATCATCCGCGCGTACTCGATCACGAGGAACATCTGCTTGATGCCCTCGTGCACGTCGCCGACCAGGTATCCGACCGCGGGGTGCTTCTCGCCGAAGGTCAGCTCGCAGGTCGTGGAGACCTTGAGGCCCATCTTCTTCTCGACGTTCGTCACGTAGGCGCCGTTGCGCTCCCCCAGCTCCCCGGTCTCCAGGTCGACCAGGAACTTGGGCACGAGGAACATCGACAGCCCCTTCGTGCCGGGACCCGCGCCCTCGGGACGCGCCAGCACCAGGTGGAAGATGTTCTCCGCCATGTCGTGCTCGGCGGACGTGATGAAGCGCTTGACGCCCTCGATGTGCCAGGTGCCGTCCGGCTGCTCGACGGCCTTGGCCCGGCCCGCGCCGACGTCCGACCCGGCGTCCGGCTCGGTCAGCACCATCGTGGCGCCCCACTGCCGCTCAAGGGCCAGCTCGGCGAACCGCTTCTGCTCCGGCGTGCCGATGCGCCACAGGATCTGCGCGAAACCGGGACCGGACGCGAACATGTAGACCGCCGGATTCGCGCCGAGCACCTGCTCGGCGACCGCCCACATCAGCGAGCGCGGGGCACGGCCGCCGCCGAACTCGGGCACGAGGTCGAGCCGGTACCACTCGGCGTCCATCCACGCCTTGAAGGACTTCTTGAAGCCCTCCGGCATGGTGACCGTGCCGGTCGCGGGGTCGAAGACCGGCGGGTGGCGGTCGGCGTCCTCGAAGGACGCGGCGATCGGCCCCTCGGCCAGCCGGTCGACCTCGTCGAGGACGCTGCGGGCGATGTCCTCGTCGAACTCCTCATACGGGCCGGATCCGAGCAGGTCCTGGCGCCTGAACACCTCGAAGAGGTTGAACTCCAGGTCACGGAGGTTGCTCTTGTAGTGCCCCATCCGAGCCTCCGGCTAGGTCCGGCGGGCGGCCCTGCGGCCCCGGCCCGCTGCGCGTACTGGCGAGTAACTCACCACCATGCTACCCGCTGGTAACCGGTACGGAACACCCCCCGAAGCTTCAGTGGGAAGATCGTGTGCACGATCACACCGTGAGGGCCGGAACCGCGAAAGCCCCTAAAGCGAAGAACCTCAAAGGGAGGTGCGCATGAAACACAGGGAGGCAGAGGTCCCGAGACTGACCGTCATCGGGACCGGCTACCTCGGCGCCACGCACGCCATCTGCATGGCCGTGCTCGGCTTCGAGGTCCTCGGCGTGGACGTCGACCGGCACAGGATCGGCAGGCTGGCGTCCGGCGAGGTCCCGTTCTTCGAACCCGGACTGCCCGAGCTGCTCAGCAAGGCGCTCGACTCGGGCAGGCTCCGGTTCACCACCTCCCACGCGGAGGCCGGTGACTTCGGCGACGTCCACTTCCTCTGCGTCGGGACGCCGCAGCTCCCCGGATCGGACGCCGCCGACCTGACCTATGTCGACTCCGCCGTCCGCTCCCTCGCCCCGCAGTTGCGCCGCCGCGCCCTCGTCGTCGGGAAGTCGACGGTGCCGGTCGGGACGGCGCGGCGCCTCACCGGCGTCATCCAAGAACTCGCTCCCGCGGGTACCGACGTCGAGCTCGCGTGGAATCCCGAGTTCCTGCGCGAGGGCTTCGCCGTCGACGACACGATGCGTCCCGACCGGCTCGTGTTCGGCGTCGCGTCCGACTGGGCGGACGGACGGCTCAGGGCCGCGTTCAGGCCCGTCCTCGACCTCGGCACCCCCGTGATCCGCACGGACCTCGCCACCGCCGAGCTCGTCAAGGTCGCCGCCAACTCCTTCCTCGCCACCAAGATCTCCTACATCAACGCGATGGCGGAGGTGTGCGAGGCCGTCGGCGCCGACGTCAAGGACCTCGCCGACTCCCTCGCCCTCGACGACCGGATCGGCGGCAAGTTCCTGCGCCCCGGCCTCGGTTTCGGCGGCGGCTGCCTCCCCAAGGACATCCGCGCGTTCGCGCACCGGGCCGAGGAGATCGGCGTCGGGCAGGCAGTGTCGTTCCTGCGCCAGGTGGACGACATCAACCGGCGCCGCAGGGCCCGCACCGTCGACCTCGTCCGCGAGGTGCTCGGCGGCGACTTCGCGGGCAACCGGATCGCCGTGTGGGGCGCCGCGTTCAAGCCGAACTCCGACGACGTCCGCGACGCTCCCGCGCTGGACGTGGCCCGCACCATGCACGGCCTCGGCGGCGACGTCCGCGTCTACGACCCGGTCGCGCTCGGCAACGCCCGCCGCGTGTTCCCCGAGCTGCGGTACGGCGACAGCGCGTTCGACGTGGCCCGGGACGCCGACGTCGTCGTCCTGCTGACCGAGTGGTCCGACTTCCGGGAGGTGCGCCCGGAGGCGCTGGGCGAGGTCGTCCGGCACAAGCGGATCGTGGACGGACGGCACGCCCTCGACGCCGTCCAATGGCGGTCGGCCGGCTGGGAGTACCGCGCGCTCGGCAGAACCTGAGCCCGAAACTCCCGGACGCCCGGGAATGCCCCCTGGCACAGGGCCGTTGAGGCTGATGAGGGCCACTGGTCCCTCCCGGACGAGGTGCGTCGTACCCGGCAGGCGAAGACGACGCGTGACAGCAGTCGTCTCGCCCACCGGGAGTGCGTCATGGCCTGGATCCTCGTCATCGCCGCCGGCCTCTTCGAGGTCGCGATGGCCCTGTGCCTGAAGGGCGGTAAGGGCTTCACCGAGCCGCTGCCGTCCGTCGGCTTCCTCGTCTTCGCCGTCACCAGCTTCGGCCTGCTCAGCGTGGCCCTGAAGAACCTCGACGTCGGCACCGCGTACGCGGTGTGGGTCGGGATCGGCGCGGTCGGGACGGCGACGCTCGGCATGCTCTTCCTCGGCGACCAGGTCTCCGCGCTGAAGATCGCCGCGCTGGCGTTCATCCTCGTCGGCGTCGTCGGCCTCAACCTCGCGGGCGGCGGCCACTGACCCCGCCACCGGCGGGCCCGCGGCCGATGACGGCCACCGGCCCCGGCGATTCGCGGGCCCTGATCAGGGCGAGGAACGTAATCTCCCGTAACAGCGTCTATGGGACGAGAGTTCCCTGACGGATGGGACGAGCGCGCCCGGGTAGTGCGCGAACACGGGAGGACGGACCTTGGTCTTCAAGAAGTTGCGGCAGGCGATGGGCATCGGCGGGCCGTCGATCGAAACGACCCTGCACGACCCGAACACCACGCCCGGCAGCGTGCTCACCGGCGAGATCACGATCATCGGCGGCCAGCACGACTCGGACATCAAGTCGGTGAACCTCGCCCTGCGCACCAGGGTCGAGATCGAGTCCGGCGACAACGAGTACACCTCGAACCTGGAGTACGCCAAGCTGCGCGTGGCCGGTGGTTTCGAGCTGGACGACGGCGCCAGGCACAGCATCCCGATCCGGTTCAGCATCCCGTGGGAGGCGCCGCTCACCCACATGTACGGGCAGCCGCTGCGCGGCACCACCGTCGGCCTCGCGACCGAGCTGGAGGTCGCCGGGGCGATCGACCCGGGCGACCTCGACCCGATCGCGATCCACCCGCTGCCCGCGCAGGAGCGCATCCTCGCGGCGTTCTCCAACCTCGGGTTCCAGTTCCGCAACGCCGACTGCGAGAAGGGCCGCATCTGGGGCGTGCACCAGGAGCTGCCGTTCTACCAGGAGATCGAGTTCTACCCGCCGAGCAGGTACGCGCGCGGCATCAAGCAGCTCGAAGTGACGTTCGTGTCGTACCCGCAGTCGATGGAGGTCGTGCTGGAGCTCGACAAGCGCGGCGGGGCGTTCACCGAGGGCCACGACGCGTTCAGCCGGTTCACCGTCGACTACGCGACGGTCGAGAACACCAACTGGGAGCAGCAGCTCGACGGCTTCCTGCAGGACGCGGGCCGCCGCCGCGGCTTCTTCTAGACCGCCGTCCCACCGCTCGAAAGGGTCCCCTCCGCGAGATCGAACGCGGAGGGGATCTCCATCTGGAAAGGGTGTCCGTGCCCCAGCCCCCCGGACTCAACGACGCCGAACAGCGCCTCTGGGCCGCGTTCCCCACCGGCGCCACGGTCGTGCTCGGCGACGACTGTCCCGCGGGCCCGATCCCCGAGCGGATGGTCCGCGCCGAGATCATCACCCGGCTGCTGCTGGGCGCGGGCGAGTCCCGTCCCGGCGCGGTGGCCGCCGTCCGGCTGCGCGGCGCCTACATCGTGGGACGGCTGGACGTGTCGGGCGGGTCGGTCGAGCACGAGCTGCTGCTGGCGCGGTGCAGGCTCGTCGAGCAGCCCGACTTCTCCAACGCCCAGACCCGCCAGCTGCGGCTCAACACCTGCTGGATGCCGGGCTTCGACGGCGGCGGCCTCCGCGCGGACGGCTTCCTCAGTTTGTCCGGGTCGGAGATCGACGGCGAGGTCCGGCTGCAACGCGCGCAGATCGGCGGCGGCCTGCGGCTGAACGGGACGACGATCACCGCGTCCGAACCGCAGAAATGGGCGCTGACCGCCGGGTCCCTCGTCGTGGACGTCGGCGCGTTCGTCCGGAACGCGACCATCACCGGCGGGGTGCGGCTCGTCGGGTCCCGGATGAACGGCGGCCTGTTCATGGAGGGCACGACCCTCGCCAACCTGGGCCGTATCGCCCTGGACGGGCAGAACATGGTCGTCGAGGACACCGCCGAGTTCAGCAACGGATTCACCGCGCTCGGCACCGTCCGGCTGCGCAGCGCCCGGTTCAACGGCATCCTCTCGTTCTCCAGGGCGCGGCTCGACTCCACCGATCCCGAGCGGATGGCGCTGCACGCCAGCCACATGCAGGCCGACGAGATGCTCCTGTGGCCCGTGGAGAAGATCAAGGGCCGGGTGTCGCTGTCGTACTCCCGGATCTCGCAGATCACGGACAATCCGTCCGTCTGGCCGGACGAGCTGTACCTGAACGGCATGACGTACGAGACCCTGCGCGGCGCCGACTTCAAGGACCGTCTCAGCTGGGTGTCCCGCGACCCCGAGTTCCACCTCCAGCCGTACGAGCAGCTCGCCGCCTGGTACCACGGCATCGGCCACGACGACGTCGCCCGCAAGGTGCAGCTCGCCAAGCTCCGCGCCCGGCGCAGACGGTTGCACCCGGTCGCGAAGGGCTGGAACCACGTCCTCGACTGGACGGTCGGGTACGGCTACCGCCCCTGGCTGGCGTTCGCCTGGTTCGCGGCACTGCTCGCCATCGGGACGACGGTGTTCTCCATCGAGGAACCGCGCCCGGTCAAGCCGGGCAACGAGCTGCCCGCCTTCCACGCCCTGATCTACACCCTCGACCTGCTGATCCCGCTCGACACGTTCGGGCAGCAGCTGTCGTACGACGCGGTGAACTGGTCGCGGTGGGTGGCGTACGGGCTGGTCACGACCGGCTGGGTGCTGGCGACCGCCCTCATCGCGGGCACCGCGCGCGTGCTGCGGCCTCCGTCCGGCCCGAACTGATCTGCGAACCCGCGGGCCGCCCCGCGCGTCCACACCCATAGGGGAACCGGGAGAATGGGACGTCATGGGCACGTATCTGATCACGGGGGCGACCGGCGGCATCGGGACGGCGGTCGCGGAGCTGCTCCGCGAACGGGGGCATGACCTCGTCCTCACCGGCCGCTCGGCCGAACGCCTCGGCGCGCTGGCCGGACGGCTGCGCGGCGGCGCGCACGCCGCCACCCAGGTCATCAACCCGGACGCGGTCGCCTCACCGCGCCGTAACACCTCCATCACCACGATCCCGCTCGACCTGACCGAGCCGCTGCGCATCGAGGCGTCCCTCGCCATGGCCGAGCTACCCGCCCGGCTGGACGGCGTCGTCCACGCGGCGGGCATGGTGCACCTCGCGCCCGTCGCCGACATGGAGGCGGACGAGTGGATCCAGCACCTGTCGGTCAACCTGGTGTCCGCGGCGGAACTGACCCGTCTCCTCCTGCCCGCGCTGCGCGCCGCCGAAGGACACGTCGTCTTCGTGAACTCCACCGCCGGGCTGCGCGCCAAACCCGAGTGGTCGGCGTACGCGGCGAGCAAGTTCGGCCTGCGTGCCCTGGCCGACTCCCTCCGCGCCGAGGAGCCGTCCTTGCGCGTCACGACCGTCTACCCGGGACGGACGGCCACCGAGATGCAGCGCAAGGTCCGAGCCGAGGAAGGCCACCCCTACGCCGAGGACGACTTCGCCGCGCCCGGCACGGTGGCCCGCGTCCTGGTGTCCGCCTTGGAGACGCCGCGCGACGCCGTCATATCCGAAGTCACCGTAAGGCCGAACTAGAGCCCGGAAACGGCACCGCGATCGGAGCCGCGATCGGTGCCGCGATCGGTGCCGCGGCGCAGGACCCACGCGCCGAGCACGCCGCCGATCAGCCCGAACAGGTGTCCCTGCCACGAGATGCCGGGGTCGCCGGGGATGACGCCGAGCAGCATCGTCCCGTACACGGCCACGACGGCGACCGCGATCGCGATGTCGACCGGCCGCCGCTCGAAGATCCCGCGTCCGACCAGGTAGCCGAAGAAGCCGAAGATCAGGATGCTGGATCCGAGCGTGTTGGCGGAGCTGGTCACCCACACCCCGAGCCCGCCGACCACGATGATCATCAGGCTCGCGATCAGGAACTTCGTGAGGCCGCGCGCCGCGGCGACGAACCCGAGCACGAGGAACGGGACCGTGTTCGCCGTCAGGTGCCCGATGCCGCCGTGCATGAACGGCGCGGTGAAGATCTCCGGCAGGTCGCCGACGTCCCGCGGCTGGATCCCGAACCGGTCGAACCAGTCGTCGGCGAAGTGGTCGATGCCCTCCACGACCCACATCACCGCGGTCACGGAGCCGATCAGGACCGCCGAGGACAGCGCGCGAGCCCCGTGCTTCGCGAGCCCTTCGGACCGTTGCCGCCTCTCGGGGACATAGCTCATGTCAGCCACCGTATGTCTGGACGCCTCAGAACCGTCAACGCGCCACACGTCCGGAACGTGCCATTGGGATAGGGTCCGGGGATCATGGAGGACTTCGAGTCCTGCCGAGGGCAGCTGTGGTCGGTCGCGTACCGGATCCTCGGTTCGGTCACCGACGCCGATGACGCGGTGCAGGAGACCTGGCTGCGCTGGCGACAGGTCGACCAGGGCAGCGTGCAGTCGCCTCGCGCCTACCTCACCACCATGGTCAGCCGCATCTGCTACGACGCGCTGACGTCGGCGCGGGCGCGCAGGGAGGCGTACGTCGGGCAGTGGCTTCCCGAGCCCGTCGTCGACGAGCCCGGCCCCGAGGACCGGGTGACGCTGGACGAGTCGGTGAGCCTGGCCCTGCTGGCCGTCCTCGAACGTCTCAGCCCGGCCGAGCGCACCGCGTTCGTCCTGCACGACGTGTTCGATCTGCCGTTCGGGGAGATCGCGGAAATCGTCGGGCGCAGCGAAGGCGCCGTCAGGCAGCTGGCGTCGCGGGCGCGGGCGCGCGTCCGGGAGTACGGGCCGCGGCACACGCCGGACCGGGCGGCGCACGTCCAGGCGGTCGAGGCGTTCGCGGCCGCCGCCACCACCGGCGACCTTCCCGGCCTGGTCGCCGTGCTCGACCCCGACGTCGTGTGGCGCGCGGACGGCGGCGGCGTGGTCACCGTCGCGCTGCACCCGATCGCCGGGCCCGAGCGGGTCGCGAAGCTCGTCCTGGGAATGGTCGAGCGCTGGTTCGAGGGGATGTCCGCCGAGTTCCGCGACGTCAACGGCTCCCCGGGCATCGTGATCCTGGACGGTGCCGGCGCCGTCGACAGCGTGCTCGCCTTCACCGTCGCCGACGGCCGGATCACCCAGGTCGACGTCGTCCGCAACCCGGCGAAGCTCCGCCACCTCAGTGTGACGTAGCTCACTCAGACGATCCCGCTCGCGGTGCCGTCCCTCTTGCGCGAAACAAACGCAGGAGGCGGACATGGACATCGTGGTCATCGGAGCCGGGTACGCGGGCCTCACAACGGCGCTGCGGCTGGACCGGGCGCACAACATCACCCTGATCAGCGCGGTCGACCACTTCACCCAGCGGATCCGGCTGCACGAGTTCGCGGCCGGCAGGCCCAGTGTGACGGTGCCGCTCGCCGAGCTGACCCGTAACACGGGCATCGAAGTCGTGACCGCCCGGGTCTCGAGCGTGGACGTGACCTCCCGCCTGGTCCTGACCGACGACGGAGGGAAGTTCCCGTACGAGACGCTGGTGTACGCCCTGGGCAGCCGCACCGACACGAAGGCCCCGGGCGTCGCCGAGCACGCCTACACGACCGAGACGGCGGGCGCCCTGCGGACGCGCCTGGAGTCCGGAGGCGGCGACCTGGCCGTCGTGGGCGGCGGCCTGACCGGCATCGAGCTCGCCACCGAACTGGCCGAGACCTACCCCGCCTGGCGCGTCGCGCTCGTGACCCGGACCGAGCCCGGCACCGGCCTGTCCGCCAACGGACGCGCCCGCATCGCCAAGGCCATGACCAGGCTCGGGATCACCGGACACCCGAACACCCGCGCCGAAGCCGTCGAACCCGGACGACTCCGCACCGACCGCGGCGACATCCCGGCGGACGTCGTCGTCTGGGCGGCCTCGTTCGCCGTCCCGGCCCTCGCCGCGGACGCGGGCCTGGCCGTCGACGACCGGGGCCGGGCACGCGTGGACGAGACGCTCCGCTCGATCTCCCACCCCGACGTCTACGCCGTCGGCGACGCCGCCGCGGTCGAGATCCCCGGCGCCGGGACGTCCCGGATGTCATGCGCGGTGGGCATGCCGATCGGTGCCCACGCCGCCGACGTCATCAACGCCAGGGCGGCGGGCCGCGAACCGAAGCCGTTCCGGTTCAGGTACTTCATCCAGTGCGTCAGCCTGGGCCGCCGGGACGGAGTGATCCAGGCGGTCCGGTGGGACGACTCGCCGGTCGGCCTGATCCTCCGCGGGCGCTCCGCCGCCTTCGTCAAGGAGTTCGTCTGCCGGTTCACGCTGTGGTCCCTGCGGCTGGAGCGGTGGCATCCCGGCGCCTACCTGTGGCCGAAGGGCCGCCGTCCCAGCGTCGAGGGCCGTCGCCTCAGCGTGGAGAAGAGCGCATGAGCAACTCGTCCGCGGTCCTGCTCATCCGGTTCCTGTTCGAGTTGGTGGCGCTGGGCGGCTTCGCGATCTGGGCGTGGCGCAGGACGCCGGGCCACTGGCGGATCCTGACCGCCGTCGCGTTGCCCGTCGCGGTGGGCTGGATCTGGGGCAGCTTCGCGGTCCCGGGGGACGAGTCGCGGTCGGGAGAGACCGACGTCGACACCCCCGGGCCGGTGCGGCTCGTCCTGGAACTCGCCGTGTTCTTCGGCGGCGCGCTCGCGTTCTACAAGGCGGAGTTCCGCAGGACGGCGCTGGCATTCGCGGCTGCGCTCCTGGTCTTCCACGCCGTCTCGTACGACCGGATCTGGTGGCTCCTGCAGAACTAGCCGCCTCACCCGGTCCTTCGACCCGGCGAGGCCGAACTTCGCCCGCTAGGCGGCGGAGGCGTGCTCGGGCTCGGACGCGTCGCCGCGCACGACGATGACGGGAAGGGGGCGCCGCGCGGGCGCGTCGGCCGTCCGGCGCAGGTAGCGGCGCTCCTCCGGGGTCGTCCCGCCCCAGATGCCGTCGGGCTCGCCGACCCGCAGCGCCCACGACAGGCAGTCGGCCCGCACGGGGCAGTTCGCGCAGATCGCCTTGGCGGCGTCCTCCTGCGCCTTCAGGACCGCCGCGGAGTAGCCGATCGGGAAGAACAGGTCGGGATCGGCACCGCGGCAGATCGCGTGGTCACTCCAGTGTTCCTCGTTCTCGTTGTTGTGCATCGGGATCTCCCTGCGCGGCGACGAGACCACCGGCAGTCCGGCTCGTCGGGGTGGTCTCCACTCAACGTAGTACTACAACATGTAGTACTACAAGACGTTCGTGAACCTCGCAACTTAGCGTCCGGATAGCCTGTGAGGCGTGCAGCGTGATCAAGAAGTGACCTTCCGCGAGGCTACGGAGGACGATCTGCCCCAGATCGTCCGGCTACTCGCCGACGATCCCCTGGGATCCACCCGCGAAACACCGGGTGACGAGATCCCGGACGCGTACGTCACCGCCTTCGCCGCCATCCAGAAAGACCCGAACAACTCCCTGATCGTCGCCGAGGTCGCCGGGGAACTGGCCGGAACGCTGCAGCTGACCTTCATCCCCGGCCTCACCTACACCGGCGGCGAACGCGCCCAGATCGAGGGCGTCCGCATAGCCCCCTCGCAGCGCGGCCACGGCCTCGGCCAGCTCATGATCAACTGGGCCGTCGACCAGGCCCGCGAACGCGGCTGCCGCGTCGTCCAGCTCACCACCGACCGCCAGCGCCCCGACGCCATCCGCTTCTACCAGAAGATCGGCTTCCGCCCGTCCCACATGGGCATGAAGTACCACCTCACGTGAGGTTCAGCGCCGGTCGGCGAGCAGGTTCGCGGCGAATCCGAGGAAGACGACCCCGCTCACCCGTTCCAACCGGCGCCGGAACCGGGCGCTCCGCAGCCGCTCCCCCAGCGCCGCGGCGGCTCCGGACACCAGCCAGTACCACAGCGCCAGCTCCACCAGATCGATCCCGGTGAACAGCAGCGTCGTCGACCACGGCGTCGCCCCCTCGGGGATGAACTGCGGAATCAGGCTCATGTAGAAGACCCCGGCCTTGGGGTTGAGCAGGTTGGTCGCGAGACCTGCCCGGAAGGACGCCCATCGCCCGTCCGGCATCGGGTGATCCGGCTCCACACGCTCCTGTGGCGCCTCGCGCTCACGCCATGAACGCCAGAGGGCTGAGCCCCCGAGCCAGATCAGATAGGCCGCGCCGGCGATGCGCAGCGTGTCGTAGGCGAGCCGGGACGCGCCCAGGAGCGCGGTCAGCCCCGCCGCGGTCGCGATCCCCCACCCGAGACAGCCGGTGAGGATCCCCAGCGCCGCCGCGAGCCCGGCGGCCTTGCCTTGGGTGGCCGAGGCACGGAACACCAGAAGGGTGTCGAGACCCGGGGTGATGTTGATGAGCGCGGCGACCCCGGCGAAGAGCAATGCGGCAGTGATCATTTGTCCCGCCCACACTACGCGCCGCCCTCACCCGTCACGAACCGAGGGCCTCATGCCACCGGACGTCAGGCGCGGAGGATGGATTGGACGACCGTGGGGGTGTCGGTCAGGTCGGAGAGAACTACTTCGGCGCCGGAGAGGCGGAGGTCTGCGGCGGGGGTGGCGCCGGTCGCGACCGCTACCACGTGGGCGCCGCCTTCGTGGCCCGCGCGGACGTCGTGCGGGGTGTCGCCGACAAGGACGGTGTTCGTGGCGGTGAAGGGCTCGTCGTATTTGGCTGTCGCGCGCTGTTGTGCGAGTTTCACCAAGGGTGGGCGTTCGATGCCGTCCGTGCCGTAGGCGCCGGCGTCGAGGTCGAAGAAGTCGATGAGTGCGAATGCCGTCAGTTTGGTGATGGCTATCTGGCGCATGTTGCCGGTGAGGGCCGACTGGACGACGTCGGGGCGGGTGGCGAGGGCTTTCAGGGCGGCTCGGGCGCCGGGGAGGACGTGGCCGCGGTCCGCGAAGTCGTGCCGGCGGGCGGCGAAGGCGTCGGCGAGGGCCGTGGTGAAAGACGTCATCAGGTCGGGTGTGGGTTCGATACCGTGGTGGCGCAGTGTCTCGGTGGTGATGGCGAGGTCCGTGCGCCCGGCCATGTCGGCGACCCTCTCGGGTGGACGGCCGATGAGCCGCTGGAACACCGTCCCGTAGATCTCGGAGCTGATCCCGCCGGCATTGATCAGGGTGTGGTCGATGTCCCAGAGAACGAGTGTGCGCACCCACGCATGCTAGGCGGGCGCGGGTGACCCCAAGGTTTCTGTTGTTGTTCACCTTGGCGTGGAATGCTTGTCAATTGGGTGTGCGCCGCCGCTATCGGACGTCCTGGAGGAGCAGAGCGTGGCCGAGAGGCATCTCGAGATTGAGCAGAAGTACGACGCCGCCGCCGGCTTCGTCCTTCCGGAGCTGGACGGCCTGCCGGGTGTGGCATCCGTCACCGAGCCCGAGGCGCATGAGCTTCACGCGGCGTATTTCGACACCGCCGATCTGCGGCTGGCGGCGCACGGGATCACGCTGCGGCGCCGGCGGGGCGGCACGGACTCGGGCTGGCACCTGAAGATGCCGGCCGGGCCCGACAGCAGGCAGGAGCTGCGGGCTCCGCTGGGGCGGCCGCTGGTCGTCCCGGCGCGGCTGGCGGGGCTGGTCGCGGCGTATACGCGGGGCGCGGAGCTGCGTCCGGTCGCGACGCTGGACACCGCGCGGACGGTCGTGCGGCTGCTCGCGGGCGACGGGACGGAGCTGGCGGAGGTCGCCGACGACCTGGTGACGGGACGCGCCGGGCCGGACGGGGAGCCGGTGCGGTGGCGGGAGATCGAGGTCGAGCTCGGCGACGGGCCCCCGGATCTGCTCAAGGCCGCGGGCAAGCGGCTGCGGAAGGTCGGCGCGCGTAAGGCGAAGTCGTCGTCCAAGCTGGGGCGGCTGCTCGGGGACGCGGTGGTGCCGTCGCGGGCCGCGGCGGCGCGGACGGCCGCGCGGTCGCGGATCGCGGACGCGACGAGCAACGGCAAGGGCCCGGTGGTGACGACCGGGGAGGTCGTGATGGCCTATCTCGCGCAGCAGGTCGCGGCGATCCTGGTGTTCGACCCGAAGGCGCGGCTGGGCGAGCACGACGCCGTCCATCGGATGCGGGTGGCGGTGCGGCGGCTGCGGAGCGCGCTGCGCAGCTACCGGCCGGTTCTGGACGCGGAGCGGACGGCTCCGCTGGGCCCGGAGCTGCGGTGGCTGGCCGGTGTCCTCGGCGAGGTGCGCGACCGTGAGGTGCTGCGGATGCGTTTCGCGGAGGCGCCGGCGTTCGTGCTGGACGACCTGGAAAGGCAGGAGCGCGCCGCGTATCGCCGGCTGAACGTGAGCCTGAAAGAGGAGCGGTATTTCGCCCTGCTCGATGCGCTTGACCGGCTGGTGGCCGATCCGCCTTTGACGCGGGACGGCGAGAAGAAGGCGCGCAAGGAATTGCCCGTCCTGGTCACGCGAGCGTGGGACCGGATGGCCAAGGATTACGCCTCGATCCGGACATCGGACGATCCGGACGTCGCGCGGCACGAGACGCGGAAGGCGGCCAAGCGGGCGCGCTACGCGGCGGAACTGTCGGTTCCCGTGCTGGGTGTGGCGGCGAAGAGGCTGGTCAAGGACGCCAAACGCATCCAGGAGCTGCTCGGCGGATACCAGGACGGTGTCATCGCCATGGAACACCTTGAAGCGGCCGGTAAACGCACGAGAGTACCGGCGGAGGCGTTCACGCTGGGCGTCCTGTATGGGAAGGAACAGTGCGAGGCGGAGGCGGCCCGGGAATGGCTGCCTACGGCTTGGTCTCAGACGCTGGGGCCGTCCTTCTAGCGCTGTGGTGCTCCAGTGCCGCCATTGATCCGGTGGCCAGGTGCGCCACCCAGAATTCCGCCTTCCGCAGATTCGGGTCGTTCGGGACTTCTTCTCTGAGTTCTTTGCACAGGCCGGTGACGAGTTCGGCGACGATCTCGCCGTGCGTGCAGACGACGGCCGGGGCGCCATCGGCCACCAGGGAGAGGAGCCGCTCGACGGCCCGGCCGGGGCCGGTGGCGCCGATCGTGAACGCCGCGTCCGTGCCGATGGGTTCGCCGACGAGCCGCGCGTACGGCAGGACCGTCTCCAGGCAGCGGGCCGTCGCGGAGCTGACCAGCCGGGCCGGGCCGTAGGCGTGCAGGAGACCGGTGAGGTCGGCGGCCTCGGCGCGGCCGGCGGCGTCCAGCGGGCGGAGTTCGTCGGCGTCGCGCCAGTCGGCCTTCTCCCCGGCGGACGCGTGCCGCAGGATCACGAGCGGTGTCGTGTCCGGCGGGCCGTTGAGGAACTCGCGGAGCAGGTCGACGTCGTGGTCGTAGGAGAGGCGCGCCTCGGCCTCGGCGGGCGGGAGCCAGACGAGCTCGTCCACCTCGTCGTTCGGCGTGAACGCGCCCTCGGCCACCGGCCGCGCCGCCCAGTAGTCGACCCGCTTGGTGCGGTCGCGTACCGGATAGGTGCTGGTCGACAGGCGGCGGCCGAGGCGCGCGACGATGCCCGTCTCCTCCTCGGTCTCGCGGACGGCCGCCCGCAGCACATGCTCGCCCTTGTCGATCTTGCCTTTGGGGAACGACCAGTCGTCATAGCGCGGACGGTGCAGCACCGCGATCTCCGGACCGTTCCGCTCGGTCGTCCCACGCCACAGCAGGGTGCCGGCGGCCCGCACGACCACCGGTGACGGCGACGCCGCCACCCCGGACTCCGAGGTCATTGCGATTCGACCGTCCTCCACCGGCGGGTCTTGACCAGGTGGGTCTGGATGTCCTGGAGGGTCTCTCCCGGGCGGGCCGTGAGCCGCGTCCAGGTGCCGTCCCCGGCGAGCGCCCACGAATCGGTGCCGTCGTCCATGGCGCTGTCGAGCAGTTCGAGCAGGCCGTCGCGCTGGGGCCGGTCGGTGACGCTCACGAGTGCCTCGACGCGGCGGTCCAGGTTGCGGTGCATCAGGTCGGCGCTGCCGATCCACACCTCGGGCTCGCCGCCGTTCTCGAACGCGAACACGCGGGAGTGCTCCAGGAAGCGGCCGAGGACGCTCCGCACCCTGATCACGTCCGAGAGCCCGGGCACGCCGGGACGCAGCGCGCAGATGCCGCGGACCCAGACGTCCACCGGCACCCCGGCCCGCGACGCCCGGTACAGCGCGTCGATGATCACCTCGTCGACGAGCGAGTTGCACTTGATCCGGATGCGGGCGGGATGCCCGGCCCGGCGGTTCTCGATCTCGTGCTCGATCCGCTGGACGAGCCCCGACCGCAGGCTGTTCGGCGCGACGAGCAGCCGGTGGTAGGAGCCCTGCCGCGAGTAGCCGGTCAGGTGGTTGAACAGGGCGCTGACGTCCTCGCCGACCTCCGGGTCGGCGGTGAGCAGGCCGAAGTCCTCGTAGAGCCGGGCGGTCTTCGGGTGGTAGTTGCCGGTGCCGATGTGGCAGTAGCGGCGCAGCTGGCCCTCCGCGTCCTGCCGGACGATCAGCGCCAGCTTGCAGTGCGTCTTCAGCCCGACGAACCCGTACACGACGTGGCAGCCGGCCGTCTCCAGCTTCCGCGCCCACGCGATGTTGGCGCGCTCGTCGAACCTGGCCTTCAGCTCGACGACGACCACGACCTGCTTGCCCGCCTCGGCGGCGGCCATCAGCGCGTCCACGATCGGGGAGTCGCCGCTCGTCCGGTACAGCGTCTGCTTGATCGCGAGGACGCGCGGGTCGGTCGCGGCGTCCTCGATCAGCCGCTGGACGGTCGTGGTGAACGAGTCGTAGGGGTGGTGGACGAGCACGTCCCGCTCACGGATGGCGCTGAAGATGCTCGCATCCGCCGGCAGTGCCTCCTTGGAGGGGACGAAAGGGGGATATTTCAGCTCCGGCCGATCGAGGTCGGCGATGGCGGCGAGCCCGCCGAGATCGAGCGGGCCCACGACGCGGAAGATCTGGCCCTCGTCCACGGCCAGCTCGGACGTCAGCAGTTCGAGCACGCCGCTGGAGATCGACTCCTCGACCTCCAACCGGACGACCGGGCCGAACCGGCGGCGCAGCAGCTCCCGTTCGAGGGCCTGCAGGAGGCCCTCGCTGATGTCGTCGTCGATCTCCAGGTCCTGGTTGCGGGTGACGCGGAACGCGTGGTGCTCGACGACCTCCATCCCGGTGAACAGCTGGCCGAGATGCGCGGCGATGACGTCCTCCAGCGGCGTGAACCGGTCGGGGGACGCCTCGATGAACCGGGGCAGCAGCGGCGGGACCTTGACGCGGGCGAACATCGTCGCGTCCGTCTCCGGGTCGCGGACGATCACCGCGAGGTTGAGCGACAGGCCCGAGATGTACGGGAACGGGTGCGCGGAGTCGACGACGAGCGGGGTGAGGACGGGGTAGATCCGGTCGCGGAACAGCCGCCGCAGCCGCTCCTGCTCGGTCTCGGCCAGCTCGTCCCAGCGCAGGATGTCGACGCCCTCGTCGCCGAGCGCGGGCTGGATCTCGTCGCGGAAGCAGGCGGCGTGCCGCCCCATCAGCTCGTGCGCGACCTCGCCGGTGCGTTCGAGCACCTCGCGGGGCTGCCGCCCGCTGGCGGACTGCACGGCGAGCCCGGTCGCCATCCGGCGGGCGAGGCCCGCGACGCGGACCATGAAGAACTCGTCCAGGTTGCTCGCGAAGATCGACAGGAAGCGGACGCGTTCGAGCAGCGGCAGCGCGGGATCCTCCGCCAGCTCCAGGACGCGCTGATTGAACCGGAGCCAGCTCTCCTCGCGATCGAGGAAGCGGTCCTCCGGCAGCGCCTCGGCTTGCTGGGGGATATGTCCTGGATTGACGGTCATACGGTGATTTTCCCTGAGCAAAGTGAACGACAGTCGAACTCGGTTGATTAGCCGAAGTATCAGACACCTCGATGATCCCCGTGGTTCGGGGCGTTAACCCGTGGGATGTCAGCCGAGCGGGGCGCCACCCCCGAAACCCGTCACTGTCCGTGCACTGAACACTCTCCGGCTGGAGGGGTTCACTGTGGGGGGTGGCGTTGGTAGACCGAGAAACGTGACTCAACAGGAGCCCTTTCCGCAGTCCACGACCGCGGTGTTCTGGCCGCGGTGCTCAGCCGTCCACGGATGCTTGGGACGCGCCGTCGAAGGGTTGGGCGGCTGTCCCGCCCATCTGGCTCCAGACGGGTTCGGACGGTTCGTGGGCTCGCTCCGTCCCGGGGCCGACGTCGATCTGCGCGGGGTCACCGTCCCCGCGTGGCTGCTGGACGCGGTGTTGGACGCCGTGACCGGGCCCGACGGGCGGCCCCACCTGGGCCGGACGCGGTTCGACCGGGCGGTGCTGCCGTCCGACGCGGGGCTGCGCGGCTTCTGCGTGGAGGGCGACAGCTCGTTCGACGGCGCCTGCTTCCTCGGCGGCGCCTCGTTCTACGACGCGCGGTTCTTCGGCAACGTCTCGTTCCGCGGGGCGCGCTTCGGACGGAACGTGTCCTTCCACGGGACGCGTTTCCACCGGCACGCGTCCTTCGAGGAGGCCGTCTTCGCCGAGGACGCGCTGTTCGGGGAGGCGGGCTGGCTCGCCGACGCCTCGTTCCGCCGCGCGGTGTTCATGGGCGCGGCCTGCTTCGACCGCGCCAGGTTCGGCCGGGACGCCGCGATGCAGGCGGTGTGCTTCGGCGGGGACGTCTCGTTCAAACGCGTCCAGGTCACCCGGCACGCCAGGTTCGAGCGGACCAAGTTCCGCTGCGGCGCGTGGCTCGGGCCGCTGGTCGCGGGCGGGCGGCTCGGGCTGGCGGACGTCACCGCGCACGGCGGGCTCCGCGTCCACGCGGCGGCGCGGCAGGTCACGGCGCGGGGCGCGACCGTCCACGGGGAGGCCGACTTCCGGCTGCGGTGCACCGAGCTGGATCTGGAGGACGCCGTCTTCGACGGGACCCTGTCGGTCCGCTCGCTGGCGCATCCGATCCAGGGGCTCGCCGAGCCGCCCCGGCGGCAACGGGGACCCGTCCGGCTCGTCTCGCTGCGCCGGGTCGACGCCAAGCGCATCCGGCTGACCGACATCGACCTGACCGGCTGCGGCTTCCTCGGCCTGCGGCACCCGGACGCGCTGCGCCTCACCGGCGACTGCACGTTCGCGACCGCGCCGCGCCGCCGCAGGTCGTGGGGGCGCCGCGGGCCTGGACGCGCCGTCCTCGCCGACGACCTCGACCATGCCACCGGCGACGCCCGGCTGGCGGCGCTGTACCGCGACCTCGCCCGCGCCACCGCCGACTCGGGCCACCGCCGTCTCGCCAAGGACTTCCAGTACGGCGCGCAGGAGAAGCGCAGGCACAGCGAACCTGCGCCGTGGCGGCGCTGGGGCCTGCACCTTTTCTGGATCACCTGCGGTTACGGCCTCCGGACCGGACGCGCCGTCGCCTGGCTCGCCATCATCGTCGCGCTCGTCTGCTCCGGCGCGACGCTCCTGCGCCACGACAATCACCAGGACGCCGCCCGAATCCTCCACATGAACGGCGACGGCACATAACCGCCTCGTGATCTGGCGGCGACCCCTCCCCCAAGCGCCCCGGCAAAAGGGCCGCGCCCCCGTTTTGTCAGACCCTTGGGTAATCATTCTTGTTATGAGCAGAGACACCCATCCGGGGGTGCAGTGCCCGCACTGCCAATCGCATCTCGCGCTCGTCCCCGTGCCCGGAAACTCCGCCGCCGCACCGGTTCCCGTCCTGCCACCCGTGCTCAAGGAGGAATGGCAGCCGCCGCCCGTCGCCGAAGTCCTCGCGGTTTACGCCGGACGCGCCAAGGACACCGCGACCGCCACCCGCGGCGCCGCCAAGGTCCGGGAAAGCCTCAACCGCGCCAGGGCGGCCGCCGCGCAGCACAGGGCCGCTCAGAAAGCCGCCCGCCGAACCCCCAAAAGCGCCTGATCACATATCGATCGCAAACGGCCCGCCGGCGGTGGGGCCCGCGCCCGTCATGAGGAGGGGACGGCGCCGCCCTGCTAGCGCGCCGTCCCCTCCCCGCTCGCGGGCTCAGCGCGGGGACGCGTCCGTCCAGTCCGCGGTGAGCGTGACCTCGGAGCTCAACGTCCGGCCCGCGGGAACCTCCGACCCGGCGGCGGGCCGCAGCATGACGGTCGCCCCGGCGAGCGCCGCCCCGGTCTCCAGATCGATGATCATCTGGTCGCGCAGCACGCCGCCCGGCGTCTTCTTGTCGACGGCGATGGCGGCGCCCGTCCGGCCCTGCGGGTCCTTGACCCGGCCGAGCGACTTCACCGCCGGGAGCCCGGCCAGCATCCGGAACCCGGCCGCCCGCACCTCCGGCCGCACGGGCATGGCCAGCACCATTCCGCGGGTCACCGCGTAGAGCCATTCGGCGGCGTCCATCGGCCGGTCGGACTCGGTGTCGTGCCCCTCGTACCACCGCATCAGCTCGGCCTTGAGCCGCTTCGGGTCGGACGGCAGCGCCCGCAGCTGCCCCATCGTCACGTTCCGGCCGAGCCAGAACACCTTGTCGCCGTCGACCAGCGGCATCGCACTGGCCTTCGCGGGCGCGGGCGACGCGGGCGCGAGCTTCGCCCGGAACGGTTTGGTGATCTTGCCGCCGGGGGTGATCGGCACCCGGATCTCGAACGTGCCGGGCGACCCGGCGCGGCGCCATGCCTCCTCGTCGGCGGGCGTCGTGGGCCTGGCCCCGAGGTACTGGTCGCGCCCGTGCACCTTGCCGCCCGGACGGCTGGGCGTCCAGGTCTCGTGCCTGTCCCTGACCGTGACGCTGTAGCGGGCGCCCGCCTCGCCGACCGTGTACGTGTGCGACTCGATCGACACCGTGTGCCAGTACGCGCGCATCGTGTCGGGCCGTCCGTCCGCTTTCTGCGCGGCGGTGAGCAGGACGGTCTTCGCGTCGAACGTCCACTCGGTGTCATGGCCGGCGGGTGGCGGCTCCGGCCCTTCCCCACCGGACGGGATGAGCGTCACCGCGGCCAGCGTCCCGGCGGCCACCGTCCCCGCGAGCGCGGCGCCCCACACCGGGCGGAAGCGCCTCCGCGCAGGCGGCGATACGCGCGGTCCGGGGGCGCTCGACATCGCCTGCGCCAGTTCCGCCCGCCGCACGCGCTCGTCGACCGGTGCGTCCGGGTTCAGCTCGGCGGGCCGGGCCTCCCGCAGGGTACGCAGCACGTCGTTCATGTCATCTCCTTGGTGATGGTCCCCACCTGCCGGCGCGTCCCGGCCGTCTTCGCCGCCCGCTCCCCGGCCGCCTGCTCGTCCGCCGCGGGTTCGGCGGCCTCGGCGGCGCGGGCGAGCCGGCGCCGCGCGCGGTGCAGCCGCACCCGCAGCGCGGCGGGCGAGCAGCCGACGACCCGGGCGGCGTCGCGCGGTGTCAGCCCCTGCCAGGCGACGAGGATCAGGATCTCCCGGTCGCCGTCGGGCAACTCCGCCATCGCGCGCAGGACGGCGAGGCGTTCCGCGACGTCCTCGGCGATGTCGCCGGCGGGACGCGCCGTCCACCGCCCGAGCTCGGCGGCGAACGACTCGCGCCGCACCTCGGCGCGGTGGCCGTCGCGCAGCACGTTCCGCGCGACGCCGAGCAGCCATGGCAGCGCCGGGTCGGGGACGTCGGCGAGGCGCCGCCACGCGACGGCGAACGTCTCGCTCACCACCTCGTCCGCGACCTGCCGTCCGGCGCGGCTGACGGCGTACGCCCACACGCGCCGGCGGCACTCGTCGTAGATCGCGGTGAAGCGTCGTTCATCGTGGGCCTCTTCTGCCACCGCCTGCTTCTCCGTCCGTCCAGGGGTCCTGGGTGTCGCATGTCACCAGGTAGTGGCCCGGGGAGGCCCAACGTTACGCACAGGATCGGGAGGGACGAACGAGACGAGTACCGCCGGAGTGAGGAAGGCACCTGTTTCGGGGGGAACATCTGCGTTCGATGGGCGTTGCGGCGGCCCGGTGCCTTTAGCATTTGCCCAACGGCAAGCGACCCCCCAAGGAGCTGAGAGATGTCCGCGATGCACGGTCGCGGCGCCGAGCGGCTCCTCGGCGTGGCCGGCTCCCCGCACCTGCTCCTCGTCGAGGACGACCCGGGCGACGCCTTCCTCTTCGAGGAGTTGCTGACCGAGGCGCAGCCCGGTGTGCGGATCACGGTCGCCGCCACGCTCGCCGAGGCGCTCGACGCGCTGCGGCCCGAGATCCAGTGCGTCATCGTCGACCTGGCGCTGCCGGACGCGCGGGGCCTGGACGCGCTGCGCCAGGTCCGCGGCCACGCCCCCGACACCGCCGTCCTCGTGCTGACCGGGCTCGCCGACGCGCACGTCGGGGTCGAGGCCGTCGCCGCCGGGGCGCAGGACTACCTCGTCAAGCAGGACGTGGACGGCGCGCTGCTCACCCGGGCGATCAGCTACGCGATCGAACGCAAGCGCGCCGACGAGTCGGAGCGGCAGCTCGTCGAGGCACGCGCGCTGAGCAGGGAGAACGCACGGCTGGAGCGCGGGCTGCTGCCCGTCCCGATCCTCACTGACACGACGCTGCGGCACCACACCCGGTACCGTCCCGGAGCGCCCGCGGACGCCGGCGGGACGGCCCCCGCCGGGGGACGTGCGGGGCCCGCGAGCGGCCGGCCGGGACGCGGCCGCGCCCTGCTCGGCGGCGACTTCCACGACACCGTCGAGACCGCCGACGGCGCGGTGCACGTCGTGATCGGCGACGTCAGCGGGCACGGCGCGGACGAGGCGTCCCTCGGCGTGCGGCTCCGCATGGCGTGGCGCACGCTCGTTTTGGCCGGTCACACGGGGGAACGGCTGCTGGACACGCTCGACGCCGTGCTGCAGCACGAGCGGTGGGGGGAGGAGATCTTCACCACCGTGTGCACGCTGACGATCGCGCCCGACCGGCGAACCGCGCGGCTGCACCGGGCCGGGCATCCGCCCCCGCTGATCTTCGGCCCCGGCGGCGTGCGGGCCGTCCCGGACGAGCCGCGCGGCCCCGCGCTCGGGCTGATCCCCGGCGTGGCCTGGCCCGCCCTCGACCTCGAACTCGGCGACTCGTGGGGCCTGCTGCTCTACACCGACGGCCTCATCGAGGGCTTCGCCGGCGCCGACGGCGAGCATCTCGACCTGTCCGGCCTCCTGGAGCTGGCGACGGCCGCGCACGACGACGGCAAGCGCGGCGAAACGCTCGTCGACGGGCTCATCGCGGAGGCGGAGCGGCTGAACGGCGACGCCCTGACCGACGACCTGGCCGTCCTGCTGCTGAGCCGGGGCGACGGCTGATGCCTTCCGGCGAACCCGGCCGGCCCCCTCCACTCCGCGAGCGCTCCGGTCCGGGAGCCGGACCGGCCGTGGTCCTGCCGGCGACGGACGTCCCGGAGAAGCATGGGATGAGCCGGATCCGGCTCGTCCAGATCTACCGGATCGGCTCGATCGTCCTCGGGCTGCTCCTCCTGGTGGCGATCGCGCAGACCGCGTCGGCGCAGTACGAGAACGCCCGGGCGCGGGACGTGCTGATCGACCGGGTCGACCCGGCGGCGCTGGAGCAGTTCCGCCTCTCGGCGGCGGTCGGCGCGCAGGACGCCGCCATCCGCGAGTACGCCCTGGACGGCGGGCGGGACCGGCTCTCCGACTACCGCGCCGCCGTCGGGCAGGAGGCGGCGTCCGCGGCGCGGATGCGCCGGCTCCTGGACGGCGTGTCCGGCAGCGAGGACGTCCTGCGGCTCCTCGGCAAGGCCACCGCCGACTCCCGCGCCTGGCGGACGGCCTTCGCCGACCCGGTGGCGGCCGGGCCCGGCGGCGAGGGCCTCCAGCCCGGCCAGAGCCGGGAGGCGCGGCGGCTCCTCAACCAGGCGCGCGGCGACATGACCCCGTTGCAGACCGGCCTCACCGGCCTGCACGACCGGGCCGCCGACACGCTGCGGTCCCGCGCGCGGACGGCGACGTGGTCGACGGCGGCCGCGCTGGCCCTGGTCGTGCTGGCCGCGCTCGCGCTCGCCGTGCTGATCCGCCGGACCGTGCTCACGCCGGTGTCCTCGCTGACCGGGCGCGTCCGCGCGGTGGCGCAGGGCGACTTCGCGCATCCGCTGGACGTCCGGGGACCGTCCGAGATCAACGAGCTCGCCGTGATCATCGACGCGATGCGCGACCGGATCATCGAGGAGTGGCTGGCCACCGTCGAGCAGACCCGGCTGCTGGACGAGCAGGCGGAGGAGCTGCGCCGCTCCAACGCGGAGCTGGAGCAGTTCGCCTACGTCGCGAGCCACGACCTCCAGGAGCCGCTGCGCAAGGTCGCGAGCTTCTGCCAGATGCTCGAACACCGGTACGGCGACCGGCTCGACGCCCGCGGGCGGCAGTACGTCGAGTTCGCCGTCGACGGCGCCAAACGCATGCAGGCCCTCATCAACGACCTGCTGACCTTCTCCAGGGCCGGACGTCTCACCCGCCCCGCGGACTCCGTCGACCTCGACGACGCCGCCCGGCAGGCGCTGGACAACCTGGCCGCGCTGCGCGAGGAGACCGCCGCGCAGGTGGACGTCGCCGACCTGCCGACCGTGCCCGGCGACCGCACCCAGCTCGTCCAGCTCTTCCAGAACCTCGTCGGCAACGCGATCAAGTTCCGCCGCCCGGACGAACCGCCCCGCGTCACCGTCGACGCCCGGCGGGCCGGGGACGAGTGGGAGTTCCGCTGCGCCGACAACGGCATCGGGATCGAGTCCCGGCACGCCGACCGCATCTTCCTGATCTTCCAGCGGCTCCACCCGCGCGAGGAGTACACCGGCACGGGCATCGGCCTGGCCCTCTGCAAGAAGATCGTCGAGCACCACGGCGGCCGGATCTGGCTGGACACCGGCGACCGCCGCGACGGCACTTCGGGCGCCACCATCCACTGGACGCTGCCGGCCCGGAACCGGACGAGCATCGGCGCACCGATCACGGACGCGACAACGACGAGGGACACCCCATGAACGAAGGCCCGCACCCCATCGAGGTCCTGCTCGTCGAGGACGACCCCGGGGACGTCCTGCTGACCGTCGAGGCGCTGGAGCACAACAAGGTCAACAACACGCTGCACGTCGTCAACGACGGCGAGCAGGCGATGGCGTTCCTGCGCCGGGAGGGCGAGTTCGCGAACGTCCCGCGCCCCGACCTGGTGCTGCTCGACCTCAACCTGCCGCGCAAGGACGGCCGGGAGGTGCTCGGCGAGATCAAGGCGGACCCCGATCTGCGCCCCATTCCCGTCGTCGTGCTCACCACGTCCGAGGCGGAGGAGGACATTCTGCGCAGCTATCATCTGCACGCCAACGCCTACGTCACAAAGCCGGTTGACTTCGACCAGTTCATCTCGGTTGTCCGCCGAATAGATGATTTCTTTGTAATGGTCGTCAAGCTCCCCCGCTGAGCCACGACAAGGAATCCGGGGCGTCGCGGAACGGACGCGCGGAACGGTTCCCACCGAATTCCGGCGGATTGTGACGGCCGCGCGCGGCGCCGCCCGTACGCCGGTGGGCGGGCCGGTGCGGGAGCCGGCCCGGGATGCCGTCCGCGACTTGGTGTGTAACAGTGGGAGTCATGGTGGGAACGTCGGGTGAGGGAGCCGCGGAATCCGTGGCCGCGCTCGACGACGCGGCGTTCACCCTGATGGACGTCTGGTCCCGCGCCCACAACGCGTCGGATGTACCGGTTCCGTCCACGCAGCTTCGCGCGCTGTTCGTGCTGGAGCGCGGGCCGGTCAACGTCAGCAACCTGGCGGGCGAGCTGGGCGCGCTGGTGTCGTCGGCGAGCCGGCTGTGCGACCGGCTGGAGGCGTCCGGCCTGCTGACACGCGATCACGGGCGGGACCGCCGCGAGGTCACGGTGCGGCTGAGCGCGGACGGCCGGGCCCTGCTCGACCGGCTCCGGCGGCACCGGCGCGAGGAGCTCACCCGCGTGCTGAGCTCGATGCCGGCGCCCGCCCGAGCCGCCCTGCTGTGGGGGCTCACCGAGTTCCACGAGGCGGCCTCCAAGCCGGGCTCCGCCGGGGGCGGCTCCTTCTCGATGCCGGCCTGATCTCCCTCCGTCGCCGCCTGACCCTGCCTCCGTGCCCGCCTGATCTCGGACGCCTCGCCCGATCCCGGACGCCCGCCTGAAGCGCCCTTGATATCCGCCTTTTCCGTACAAGCCGCGCCCGCACGGAGCTTCCAGAAATTCGGATAATAGCGCCATTTTGGCGGGCAGGCTCGGGCTCTGTTTTTGCCATTTCCGATGCGGGCCGTCCAAGGACCAGTAACATCCCGCCTCATGGCGTTTCAAAATGCGACGCGACATTCCCTCCGCCGCGCCGGTCACATTGTCCCGGCGGCGGCCGTCGCCCTCTCCGTGCTGCTGCTCGGCGGCGGCTGCGGGGGCTCGCCCTCCGGCGCGGCGTCCGCCGGGAACGGGAAGGAGGCGCGCGGCACGGGCACCGGCTCCGGCGCCGCCGTGCCGTCCAACATCCCCGCGGCGACCACGTTCACCAAGGTCCCGGGCGCGCCCAAGGACGGCGAGCCCGGCGGCGCCACCGACGGCCTTGTCGTACACCCGGACGGACCGGTCCCGGTGTTCGACCGTCCGGGCGGACGGCCCGTCGCCACCCTCCCCGCCGAGCAGCTCGGCGGCCCCACCTGGGTGCCCGTGGTGGAGAGCTCGGGCGCCTGGCGGCGCGTGCTGCTGCCGTCCCGGCCCAACGGGTCCAGCGGCTGGATCTCCGGTTCCGGGCTGCGCGCCGCGCGCAGCCCCTACACCGTCCGGGTCGACCTCGCCAAGCGCAGGCTCACGCTGCTGAAGTCGGCGCGCACGGCCGGGCGGTGGACGGTCGCGATCGGCGGCCCGAAGACCCCGACACCGCGAGGCCGGACGTTCCTCATGGCGACGCTCGCCCCGGCCAAGAAGACGCCGAGCCCCCTCGTCCTCCCGCTCGGCACCCACTCCGCGACCCTCGACACCTTCGGCGGCGGTCCCGGAACCGTCGCCCTGCACGGCTGGCCCGACACGTCCGTGTTCGGCAAGGCCGTCACGCACGGCTGCGTCCGGGTCCCGAAGGACGCGCTCCGGGCGCTGTCGCGCGTCCCGCTCGGCTCCCTGGTGCTCGTCACCTCCTGAGCCGCCCACATTCCCCGCTCAAACCGGCCGGCCGGGGACCCCGGCGGCCGGACCCGTCCCAGATCTCAAGAATCGGAGAACAAGCATGCGTCACAGCCATGCCGCCAGACGGCTCACCGTCACCGGCCTACTGATCACCGGCCTGGTCGGTGCGGGCACGGCCGCCGCCGCCGTCCCCGCGACGGCCGCCGCGCCGCGCGGCCCCGAAGGGTCCGCGTACGGGCTGGCGGTCGACGGGCCGATCGGCGTCCCGCCGGTGCCGTCGGTCGCGTCCGCCGCCGGCGAGGTCAGCAAGAGCCTGGCGCGCGAGGACCACACCAAGCTGGTCAGCGCGTCCGCCCTGGACGTCAGCGCCTCCAAGACCCGCGCCCGCTCGGCCGTCACGCGCCTCGCCGTCCCGTCCGCGCAGCTGCTGGCGAGCACCGTGGCCGCCGAGTGCGACGGCGGCCGGGGCTCGGCCCACCTGACGCGCGCCACCATCGCGGGCAGGCGGTTGGACGCCTCACCGCCCCCGAACACCACCATCCCGGTCGACGTGGACGGTGTCGGCCGCGCCTCGCTGACCCTCAACAAGCAGCAGCGCATGGCCGACGGCCGGCTCGCCGTCACGGCGATGGAGCTGCGGCTGCCCATTCCGGGGAAGGCGTCGACGGTCCGGGTCTCGTCCGCGACGTGCGGCCGCGCCGCGAGCGGCCCGGGCGAAGCTCCCGCCCCGACCCCGGTGGAGCACGACCTCCCCGTCACCGGCTGACGAACGCCCGGCCAACGGGCATCTCGCGCGGCGGTCCGGCGGGGGACGAACACCCTCCGGGCCGTCGTCGCGGTCAGCTCGCGAGCGACTTCTCGAAGTGCACGATCGAGCCGTCGCGGTGGACACGATCGGCGATGCGCAGTTCCTCCGTGAACGCCCGCATCAGCTGAAGGCCCCGCCCGTGCTCCGCGAGGGGCGGCACGCGGACGTCCTCCCAGCCGGCGCCGCCGCCGGTCTCCAGCGCGGGTTCAGCGGCGTCGGGCTCGTCCGCGGCGCCGCCGTCGATGACCTCCACGACGCATCTCGCCCCGTCCATGCGCGCCCGGACCTCGTACTCCATCCCGTTCGCGGCGTGCTGGATGACATTCGCGCACGCCTCACCCAACGCGAGCGCGATATCGGCACGGATCTCGGAAGCGACCCCCAGTCCGCGGAGCGAGGCGTCGAGCGTGTGCCGCACCAGCGGAGCGCTCTCGGCGTTCCTCGGCAGGGTCATTTCGAGAACGACCTCCATGCCAATCGCCTCCGTTCCTCTAGCAGCCAGATTGCCCGTTGATCTCCAAGGGAAACTCCAGTCCCCGGAAAACCCCTCCGACCGGCCGTGTCGCGCCGTCCCTGGGATTCGGGCGGCATCCGGCGGCCGGGGAACCCGGCGCGAGCTTTGTGCATCTATTCCTCCGTCATGGTGTTCGCCGGAGGAGGGCCCGTGTATCGTTCCGTTCCCGTTGTGACCGGTCTAATCATCGGTGGTGCGCTGTTGGTCAGCGGCTGCCAGAGCAACTCGTACTCGTGCAGGAACGGCGAGTGCCATGTGACCGTGTCCGGCGCCGGGCAGACCATCGAGGTCAACGACATCGACGTCACGGTCTCCGCGATCACCGCGGACGGGATGACGGTGTCGGCCGGCGGCTCGGCCCCGACGAAGATCGCGCTGGGCGAGAGCGCGCAGGTCGGCGGCGCGCGGATCACGGTCACGTCCGTGCAGGGCGAGAAGGTCAAGTTCGACCTCAGCTGACGTGTGAGCGGTTTGTGAGCGGCGCGCGGCAGCCTCGGGGGCATGAGCTACGCGTTTCAGGCCGACGGCCTGGTCAAACGATTCGGGAAGACGACCGCGCTCGCCGGGGTGGAGCTGGCCGCGCGCCCCGGCACGGTCCTCGGCGTGCTCGGTCCGAACGGCGCTGGGAAGACGACCGCCGTACGGATCCTGGCGACACTGCTGCGGCCCGACGCGGGCCGGGCCGAGGTCTGCGGGCTGGACGTCGTCCGTGACGCGGCCCGGGTGCGTGAGCTGATCGGCCTCACCGGCCAGTACGCCTCCGTCGACGAGGACCTCACCGCCCGGGAGAACCTGGTCCTCATCGCGCGGCTCCTCGACCTGCGCAAGGCGGAGGCACGGGCACGCGCCGCCGACCTGCTGGAACGGTTCGAACTGACCGAGGCCGCCGGGCGCCGCGTGTCTACGTACTCCGGCGGGATGCGGCGCCGCCTCGACCTCGCCGCCAGCATGATCGGACGTCCCGCCGTGATCTACCTGGACGAGCCGACCACCGGCCTCGACCCGGGCAAGCGCGAGGAGGCGTGGCGGCTGATCCGCGCGATGACCGACGACGGCGGAACCGTCCTGCTGACCACCCAGTACCTGGAGGAGGCCGACGCCCTCGCCGACGAGATCACCGTCATCGACCGCGGGACGGTGATCGCGTCCGGTACGCCCGCCGAGCTGAAGCGGGTCGCGGGCGGTCAGACGATCACCGTCCGGCCCCGGGACCCGGGGCGGCTGATCGAGGTCGCGGCGATCCTGAACGCGGTTTCGGGCCGGAGCGCCGAGTCGCCCCGCCGCGACGTGATCTCCGTGCCGGTCACCGGCGACGACGGGGAGCACGCGTTCGCCGAGGCCGTCCGCCGCCTGGAGGCCGCCGGGATCGGCGTCACCGAACTGTCGCTGCGCCTGCCCAGCCTGGACGAGGTCTTCTTCACCCTCACCGGCCACCACACCGAGCACGAGGCGGAGACGGAGGCGGCATGACGGACACCGCGGTGGAAACGGGCGCCGTCCAGGCCCGCGAACGATTGAAGCGCCCCTACGGGCTGGTGCGGCACAGCCTCCTGCTCGCGGGACGCAGCCTGACGAAGACCAGACGCAACCCCGGGGTGCTCCTGGACGCGCTGTTCATGCCGATCATCTTCCTGCTGCTGTTCGTGTACCTGTTCGGCGGCGCGGTGTCCGGATCGACGCGCGAGTACCTCCAGTACGTCTTCCCGGGCGTGATGGTCATGACGATGCTGCTCACCGGGATGCTGGCCACCGGGCTCAGCATCAACACCGACATCAAGAAGGGCGTGTTCGACCGGTTCCGGAGCCTCCCGATCGGACGGTCGGCGCCGCTCGCCGGGCTCGTGCTGGGCGATGTGATCCGGTACGTCGTCGCGGCCGTCGTGCTGTTCGCCACGGGCTACCTGCTGGGGTTCCGCGTCCAGACGGACCTGCCGTCGGCGCTCGCCGCCGTCGGCCTGGCGACCGCGCTGGGTTTCTCGCTGAGCTGGATCAACGTCCTGATCGGGGTGCTGATCCGGGAGGTCGCGGTGGTGCAGTCGGTGGCGTTCCTCGGGATCTTCCCGCTGGCGTTCGGCACGGACATGGTCGTCCCGGCTGACACGCTGCCCGGCTGGTTGCAGGCGTGGGTGAAGGTCAACCCGGTCAGCGACGCCGTGGACGCCGCGCGCGGGCTGCTGCTCGGCGGCCCGGTCGCGGACGCGGCGGTCAGGACGCTGCTGTGGTCGGCCGGTTTCCTCGCCGTGTTCTGCCCGCTGGCCGTCTACGCCTACCGCCGCCGAAGCTGACCGGCACCGGCGCCGGCTACCGGCTACTGGAGTTGATCTTCGACGAGGGCGAGGGCGCCGGGCACGTCGAGGCGTGCGCCACGGGCATGGGCGTCCCGGAAGGCACGCTCGCCCAGGGCTCGCCGGAGAAGGCGGGTCACGGACGCGACGTCGGGGTTGAACGTGTCCGGCGCGCCGCGCAGCACGGCCGAGGCGCCGAGCACTTCCGCCGCCCGGCCCGGATCGGCGGACGCCAGCAGCCGGGCGACCGCGAAGCCGGTGACGGCGGCGATCGGGATGTCCGGTCCGTCGACGGCCAGGTCGAGGGCCCTGCGGAGGTGCCGGCGCGCCGTGTCCGGGTCGTCCCGTCCGATCGCCAGCTGGCCCCGCGCCGCCTCCAGCAGCGAGCGGTACTGCGGGTACGACGGGACCCGCCGGGTCTCGCGTTCGGCGGCGTCATAGTGCTCGCGCGCCTCGTCCGCGTCCCCGGCGTGCCGGGCGAGGTCGCCCAGGGCCAGCCGGACGGACGCCAGGTACCGGGCCTGCGTCCCCGCCCCCGGCGCGATCATCGCGGTCAGCTCCGCACGCGCCCGCCGCGTATCGCCCGAGCGGGCCCGCGCGACCGCGAGCATCACCCGCTGCATCCCGGTGTTGTCGCCCTGGTCCAGCCCGGCGAGCAGCTCGATCGACTCCTCCAGCCCGGCGATGGCGGCGCCGAACTCTCCCCTGACGGTCTGCGTGTCGGCGAGGAAGATCAGCGCGAGCGACAGGCCGACCCGTTCCCCCGCCGCGCGGAAACCGTCCTGCGCGACGGCGAGGTCCCGATGCGCGGCGTCCATCTCGCCCCGGTTGCCGTTGAGCATCGCCCGCATCAGGTGCAGCGCCGCCCTCGTCCACGGGTCACGCTCGGGCAGGCGCCGGTCGATGGCCGCGACACCGCGCGCCGAGTCGCCGGTGAGCAACGCGATGGCGGGCTCGATCATCGCGGCGAGCGGATGCGCCGAGTCGCGGCCCGCCGTGCCGATGTACGGGTCGTCGCGGGCGTCGCCCCCCGCCATGACGGTGTTGAACAGGTATCCGCCCAGCGCGACGGCTTCGGCGTCGTCCGGGACGGGACGTTCCTCGCGACGCGGCGCCTCCAGCGCGAGCCGCAGCCTGCGGGCGGCCTCCGCGTGGTCGCCGAGGATCATCCAGAACGTCGCCAGCGCCGCCCCCAGCCGGACCGCCGACCCGCCGTCACCCGCGTCGACGGCGTGGTGCAGCGCGGCGACGAGGTTCTCGCGCTCCGCCGCCAGCAGGAAGAACCACTCCAGCTGCCCCGGGCCGCGCAGGTGCGGCTCGGCCCGCTCCGCCAGATCGAGGAAGCACGCGACATGCTCGTCCCGGACCAGGTCGAGCTCCCCGGCCTCCGCCAGCCGCTCCCGCCCGTACTCCCGGATCGTCTCCAGCATCCGGAACCTCGGCTCGCCGCCCTCCACCACCTGGAGCAGCGACCGATCGGCGAGCGAGTCGAGCGCGTCCAGGGCCTCCGGCGCGCCCGCCACCGCGCCCGCCACGCGGGACGCGGTCTCCGGCGTGATCGTGCCGGGGAACACCGACAGCCGTTCGGCGAAGCGGCGTTCGGCGGCGTCGAGGAGGTCCCAGCTCCAGGCGACGACCGCGCGCAGTGTCCGGTGCCGGGTCAGGGCCGTCCGGTTCCCGCCGGACAGGACGCGGAACCGGTCGTCCAGGCGGGCGGCGAGCTGGTCCAGCGACATCGAACGCATCCGCGCCGCCGCCAGCTCGATCGCGAGCGGCAGCCCGTCCAACCGGCGGCAGATCTCCCCCACCAGCCCGGCATCGGCACCGTCCCCGGCCCCGCTCACCGTGAACCCGGGCCGGACGGCCGCGGCCCGCTGGGCGAACAGCTCGACCGCCGACGACGCCAACGCGTCCGCGCCCGGTTCGGGGAGATCGAGCGGCGGCACCGGGCACAGCGCCTCACCGTCCACCCCGAGACGTTCCCGGCTCGTCGCGAGGACGCGCAGGCTGGGGCACATGCCGAGGAGCTCGTCGGCGAGCCGGGCGGCGGCCTCGACGACGTGTTCGCAGTTGTCCAGGACGATCAGCGTCTCGTCCGCCGACAGGGCCTCGACCAGGTTGCTCGTTCCGTCCCGCAGCCCGAGCGCGTCCGCCACCGCACGCGGCACCTCGTCCGGACCACCGACCGCCGCGAGCTCCACCAGCCACACCCCGCCCGGGAACCGCCCCGACAGCTCCGCACCGGCCGTCGTCGCCAGCCGCGTCTTGCCCGCTCCGCCGGGCCCGACGAGGGTGACGAGCCGCCCGTCCCAGAGCCGTCGCGCCACCCAGGCACGTTCCGCTTCCCGTCCGACGAAGCTGGTCGGCGGCACCCTCAGATTCCCCCGCGCCTCCCCGCGCGGGACGTCCCGAAGAACGGCCAGGTAAGCGTCCTGCAACTCCCGTCCGGGATCGGTGCCCAGTTCGTCCCCGAGGCGCCCCCTGAACTCCTCGAACACCGCGAGCGCCTCCGCCGACCGTCCGCTCCGGTGCAGGGCCTCGACCAGCAACGCCCGCGACCGCTCCCGCAACGGATGCCGCGCCCCCAGCTCTTCCAGCTCCGCCGCCAGCCGTCCCGGCTCGACGCCCGTGGCCAGTTCGGCGGCGATCCGGTCCTCGGTCGCCGCGAGCCGGAGCGCCTCCAGCCGCACCGCCGCGGCCGCGGCGAACGGGACGCCCGCCGCATCGGCCAGCGCGTCACCCCGCCACAGCTCAAGGGCACCGTTCAGCCGCTCGACGGCGAGCTTCGCGTCCCCTCCCCGAAGCGCCCTGCCGCCTTCCTCCGCAAGCCGCTCGAACTCGGGGGCGTCGACACCTTCGACGTCCAGCACGTAACCGCCGGGCACCGACCGCAGCCGACCGTCCGGCAGGACGCGCCGCAACCGCGAAACGAGCGCCTGCAACGCGTGCACCCGATCCGCGGGCCCGCCGTCCGGCCACAGCGCTTCGACGAGCGCCTCGACGGTGACCGTCCGTCCCGCCTCCAGCGCCAACCGGATCAGCAGCACCCGCAGCCGCGCGCCGCCGATCGCGACGTCCATCCCCCGATCCGTCACGGCCAGCGGACCAAGAATCCCAACCCGCACCCTCAAACTCTGCCACGCGCCCGCAAACGCTAGGCGCCCTCGCGCAGCAGGAGGGTCAGCTCGGCCGCGAGCGGCGCCTGCCTGGGCAGATCCGACTGGTAAAGCGCGATCCGCGCATGCGTACCCCGCTCCTCGCCGAAAACGTCGATGAGCAGGTCGGACGCCCCGTTCAGCACGGTCGGCGCCTGCGAGAACTCCGGCGTGGAGTTGACGTACCCCGCCAACCGGACCGGACGTTCGACGACGTCCAGGCTCCCGAGCTCGGCCCGCGCCATCGCCAGAAGGTTGACGGCGACGAGCCGCGCCGACGCGTACCCCTGCTCCACATCGAGTTCCCGGCCGAGCTTTCCACTGATCGGCAGATGGTCGTTCCCGTGTTCGTCCTTGGCCGTTCCATACGTCCCGGACACATAGAAGAAGTCCCGCGCCCGCACGCCGTACACGAACCGTCCGATCGGATCAGGCGGCCGCACATCGCCCAACCCCAACCGCACAAGGGCCTGCTCAGGTGTCTCACCACTCGCCATGCGAACAATCTTCACCCCCTGCCTCCAGGTCACAAGTTGAACTATGGTACAAATAGTACGATCGTTCAACTAGCTATGAGGGGGCGCTATGAGCGCGGGACAGCCCGTACGTGCCACATGGCGGGAGTGGAGCGGCCTGGCCCTGCTGGCGCTGCCGACCATGCTGCTGGGCCTCGACGTCACGGCGCTCTACCTGGTCGTTCCGAGCCTGGCCGCGGACATGGACCCGACCGCGACCGAAACGCTGTGGATCATGGACGCCTACGGGTTCCTCATCGCCGGATTCCTGATCACGATGGGAACGCTGGGCGACCGTCTCGGACGCCGCCGCCTCCTGATGATCGGGATGGCCGCGTTCGCCGCCGCCTCGGCCTTCGCGGCGTTCGCCTCCAGCGCCCTCTGGCTGATCGCGGCCCGCGCCCTGCTCGGGGTGGCCGGTGCGACGCTGATGCCCTCGACGCTGTCCCTGATCAGCACCATGTTCAGCGACGCCCGCCAGCGCGCCCTGGCGATCGGTGTGTGGGCCACGATGTTCGCCCTGGGAATGGCCGCGGGCCCGGTCGCGGGCGGCGTCCTAGTGGGCGCCTTCTGGTGGGGCGCGGTGTTCCTCATCGCCGTCCCGGTCGCCGTGCTGGTTTTGGCCGCCGCCCCGGCGCTGCTCCCGGAATCCCAGCCCCACGGCGGACGTCTCGACCTGCTCAGCGTCGGCCTGTCCCTGGCGGCGCTGCTCCCGGCCGTCTACGCGATCAAACACCTGGCGGCCCACGGCCTGGACATCCAGGCGTACATCGCCGTGCCGATCGCGGCCGCTTCAGGGTTCGCCTTCGTCCGCCGCCAACTCCGTCTGAAGGAGCCGCTCCTGGACGTGCGGCTCCTCACCACCAGCCGGGCCTTCTCCGCCGCCCTGACCGTCCTGCTGATCGGCCTCGTCGGCTTCGGCGGCGTGATGTACCTGGTCACCCAGTACCTCCAGCTCGTCGACGGCCTCACCCCAACGATCGCCGGGCTGTGGATGGGCCCACCCGCCCTGGCCATGCTCATCGGCGCGATCGGTGCGCCCCTGCTGTCCAGCCGCGTGTCACCCGGCGTCGTCATGGCCGCCGCCCTGGCGAACTCGCTCATCGGCTACGGCCTGCTCGCCCTCGCCGGCCCCGACGGCAAACAACCCATCGTCATCGGATTCGGTTTCGCGTACCTGGGGCTCGGAGTCACAGCCGCTCTGGGCACCGACATCGTCGTGGGCACGGCACCACCGGAGAAGTCCGGATCCGCCGCCGCGCTGTCGGAAACCGTCCAGGAACTCGGCATCGCGGCAGGCGTGGCGCTCCTGGGCAGCCTCACCGCGGCGACCTACCGCTCGACCGTCGAGGTCCCGTCCGGCCTGACCCCAGCGACAGCCGACGCGTACGGCGACAGCCTCTCCGGCGCATGGTCCGTCGTGGACGAACTACCACCCGGAGCCCTGGCCCACGCACAAAACGCATTCACCAGTGGGCTCAACACCGCCGCCATCGCGGCGGGCCTCGCGGTCGCGGCCGCCGCACTCGCCTGCTTCGCGACCCTGCGGCACCTCCGCCCCCTCGGGCAGTCCACCCCCGCCCCCGAACCGCTACCCTCGGCCTCCGTAACCAGTGACGACAGGTGAGACGGTGACGGCAGACCAGGCGGACGGACGCAGGCTCCGCGGCCAACGCCGCCGAGCCCAGATCATCGAGGCGACGCTCACGATCGTCCGCCGCGACGGCGCCTCCGGCGTCACCCACCGGACCGTCGCCAAAGAGGCCGGCATCACCACCAGCCTCACCGTCTACTACTTCGCCACGTTGGACGACCTTCTCCTGGCGGCGCTCACCAGCGTCACCGACGCTTACACCCGCCGCATCCGCGAACTCATCGACACAGAAGCCGACCCGATCGACGGCCTCACCCAGTTGATCGCCGAGTCCGCCGGACCAGGCCGCGAACGCGCCCTCGCCGAACGCGAACTGTCGACACTCGCCGCCCGCCGTCCCGCCCTGCGCCCGGTAGCACGCCGCTGGCGCGACAACGTCGCGGACCTGGCCCGCACCCAGACCGACGACCAGGCCGCCATCGAAGCCTTCGTAGCCCTCTCCGACGGCCTCTGCACGGCACTCCTCCTCGACGACCAGGAGGCCGACCCGTCCCGCATCCGCGCAGTACTCAGCAAGGCCCTGCCAAGCCCCACCCAATAGCGCGTACCCGCCCCTGCCACGTCCAGCCTCGTAGTAGCCCCTTGGGGTGGCCGGGACGGGGCGTGGTGGGGTCAGCAGTTCGCGGGTGTGGCCTCGGGTGAGGGGGCGGGGGCGTGGTCGGTGATGGCGGTGCGGAGTTCGGCGCTGGAGAAAGTGGTTCCGTCGGGCGCGCCGGGCGGACGGCCCGGTTCGGTGTTCACGGTGCGGGTGCCCAGGTAGCGGTGGGTGGCGCGATCGAAGATCAGTTCGTCGCGTACGCCGTCCTGGGTGCGGGTGATCGCGACGCCGTACCGTCCGGCCTCGTCGACGGCGTCGGCCCGGAACCGGACGCCCGGGATCTGGGCGATGGCCCGGTACAGCGCCGCGCGTACCTTGGGCGGTGCCGGAGTGTCGATCAGGCCGGTGGCCGTGGCCCACAGCCGCGCGCCGCGGTCCTTCTCGTCACCGCCCTGGGCGGCCATCAGGTCGAGCAGCGCCTCCGGGTCGGCGGGGACGGAACCGAGGTAGGGACGGTCGAGCGGCGCCGCCGCCGGGCACGGGTCAACGATGGTCTCGCCTTCGGGCGGGAGCTGCTCGCCCTCCTTGGGCCGGATGGAGTTCGTCTGGCGGACGATGCCGACCGTCGTGCCCCCCACCGGCGACCAGGACTGGGTGCGGGTCCAGTACCAGCGCCCCGTCCCGTCCACCCGCCGGCGCTCGACGGTCTCCTGGTAGACGAACTGGCCGGGTCGTGGGGCCGGCTCGCCGGCGGCGCGGTCGGCGGCCCGGTCGAGGACGTTGACCACGTTGGCCATCGGCTTGGCCGGAGTCTCCCGCTGGGTCACCATGATCCCTCCGACCACGGCCGCGCAGGACGTGGCGGCGACCACGGACAACAGCAGCGGCGGTCGCCACCGCCGCCTCGGCGGCGCAGGGTCGAACGCCCGGCTCCGCCACCGGCTCTCGGCGCCGGACACGTCCATGTCCTGGGGCACCTCGGAGCGCAGCCGCTCCAGCAGCGTGATCTCATCCATCGCGGGGCTCCAGGTCGAGGGTCGGGGAGACGGCGTGGCCGAGCGCGCCGCGCAACTTGCGGCGGGCCCGGTTCATGCGGGACCGGACCGTCCCGGCGGGGACGCCGAGCGCCTCGGCCGCCTGGTCGTAGCTGAACTCGGCCCAGGTCACCAGCAGCAGAACCTCACGCTGCGCGGACGGCAGCCCGGCGATCGCGTCGGCGAGCAACCGGGACCGCGCGTCGGCGTTGACCCGGTCCTCCACCGCGTCGGTGAACGGCGCGGTGACCGGGTCCACGCCGCCGCGCGCCAACGCGCGCAGGGCCCGCACCTCGGCGCGGCGGTGCCGCCCGATCAGGTTGGTCGCGATTCCGTACAGCCATGGCCGCGCGTCCGGACGTCCCTGGTCGTAGCGGGACCGCTGACGGAAAGCGACCAGGAAGGTCTCGGCGACGATGTCCTCGGCGGCGTCCCGGCCCAGCCGCCGCGCCACGTACCGCATGATCGAGGGCGCATGGCGCCGGAACAGGACGGCGAACCGCTCCGGGTCGTCACCGGACGCGGCGATCACCGACGCGTCCGTGGGGTCCGGGGACGCGCCGGTGCCGTCATGGCGGGGGACGGACGAGGGCAGCGTTGGTGACGATCGGCTCGTCGAGGACATGCTGTGGCCTCTCGGTGAGGGACGGGTCATCAGCTATTGCCCGCTCGGCCGCCACCAGGTCCCCTCAATCCAGGCTCCCGCCGTTTTCCGGTCGGTTGCTGCGGTCCTGCATTTCGCCCAGGGCCTCGTCGGCGGCTGTGAGTTCCGGGTAGAACTGCCGGTGCACCTTGTACCTGCGGTCGAGCTCGATCTTGTAGTACATTCCGGTCGGCTTGCCGAAACGGACGTCGCGGGGGAGGCGCTGCGCGCGGTCGCGGCCCACGACCAGGATCGCGCGGTCGGTCGCCACGACCGTCGCCGCCGGAACGGTGAATATCAACCAGCCGGTCAGCGCGATGAATCCCGTCTGGATCTGCTCGCCCGGCTCCAAATGCGGTGCGGCCCGCTTGGCGATCAGCTCGGCTCGTCGTTCCTGGTAGCCCATGACTTCCTTCCGAAGCGAGACGTGCCCGTATCGTAAGGCAGCCCACCCGCGTCCCCTGGCCAGGCGGCCGTGGACGTGCTCTGGCTGGGGCTGCCGGCGTCCCGAACGCGTGCGCCGTATTGAGAACTGGTGCAGTACCGCAAGGTGCTGCCCTTCAAGCCAGCGCCGTGAGCCATTTGGTGAAGACGATGCTTTGCCGGTTGTATCCCATGCGGCGCTCGTAGAACGGCACGGATACGGGGCTGGCGGCATAGGTGTCCAAGGTGATCAGGTGCGCCTCACGTGCGCGGGCCCACTGCTCCACCGCCGTCATCAATTCCGTTCCCGCCCCGGAGCGCCAATGGCCGCGCTGGACGGCGAGCGCGTTGACGAAGACTCGGGTGTGCGCGAGTTCCCTGACCAGCTGGCGATCAGCGTCCTCATGCGGCGGCGTCAGCCTCGCGGCGACGAACCCGACCGCGTCCCCATCGAGATCGGCCACGCGGACGAACCTGTCCTCGTCGCTGGTCAGTAACTCGCCTTCGAGCCAGGCATCAAGGCCGTCGCGGCGGGGCGACCGGGACGAGTCCGGGTCGATCTCCTGATAGAACTCGGCGAAGTCACACCAGGCCACCGCGATCCCCGCACCGTCACCGGGCCTCGGAGCACGGATCAGCAAGTCGATCATGCCCCCAGTCTCCGCCGGCCCCGGCCCTTCTGCCACCCGGACGAGGGCTCGACGCCAAGCCGAGAAGCCGGGCCCGGCCTCGCGTCGAGCCGGGTCGCTACCGTCGTGCGCGGCCGCTTGACGCGGATCAGCCGAGGAGTCTGGCGACGAGTTCGTCTCGTGCCGACACACCGATCTTGCGGTAGATCGATTTGAAGTGGTCATTGACGGTGTGCGGCGATATCCCCAGACATCGGGCGATCTGTCTGGTGGCCAGTCCTTCGATGACGTGATCGATGACCGCGCGTTCCTTGGGCGTCAGACCGTGCCAGAGCGTCATCGCCTGCAATAGTTCGGTGCCGGTCGCCGGTTGGATCGTCACGGCCAGCGCCCTGGTTTCCTCACCGGACATGGGCTGGGCGCGCAAGGCGATCCATCCGCGCCGGGTGGGGACGCGGGTGAGCGCGGGCGCGTTCGTGCGGCGCGCGGCCTCGGTGAGGTTCCAGATGGTGCTTTCCAGCGGCGTGTGCGGTACGGCGAGCGCGTGGGCGGGCAAGGTCCCCAGCTCGCGGATCCACCCGCGTACCGATGGTGTGGCCGCCACGACCGTCTCATCGGCTCCGACGACGAGCACGCCAGGTGGCCGGTCGAGCCTGCTGGGCTCCGGCGGCGCGCTCGTCACATAGCGCCTCATCGCGGCGACGACGTCCCGGCCGAGCCGCTGGACGCGGGCGGCCTCGGCGACCGAGAAAGGGCGGGCTCCCCGCGGACGCAGCAGGACCAGCCCGCCCCAGGCCGTTCCGGCGTCGACCAGCGCGACCCGCAACTCGCTACCGACACCCTGGTCTGCCATCACCGAGCACATCGCGGCGTTGCGGCGCGGGCCGGGAGCGTCGGTGTTGAGGACGCCCACCCGGCACGGGCCCTCGACCAACCGCTCGAAGGGAAAGGGACGATCGCCGTCCAGCCGGTCGCCCAGCGTCAGCCGGCGGGCCGCCGCCGGACTGTAGCCGTGCTCCCTCGCCAGGAAACTTCCAGCGCCGGTGACCGGATCCACCGCGGCGAGCATGTACCCCTCGTGCGGCACCACCCGCCCGATCCACCGCGAAATCACCGCGCCCAGTTCGGCGGTGGAACCGACCTCCGCGGCGGCCCCGATCACCGCGACACGGGACACCCTCTCTCCGGTGCTCACCCGACCATTGTCAGCCACACAACGCACGTTGGGGTATACATACTGTCTTCACCCACCACCGCGCCAGACCGTCCGTGTCATCGCGGCTTCCACTGCGGAGGTCGAGAAAGTCACTCGTACCAGTCGTCGCCTTCCGAGTTCGCTCGGCGTTCCAGGTAGTCCTCCAGCGATTTGGCGACCCGTTTGCGTTCGTCGGTTTCGTGGTCCCACACGAACACTTCGCCGGGCCGTCCCTCCGGCGGCTGGACGTACGCGAACTGGTCGCCGCCGCCGTTGTCGCCCATGAACATCAGCTGGTCGAACGACATGTAGAGCTCGGCGAAGTCGGCGCTCTGCCGGAACTCCGTGTTCGTTTCGATGATCTCCTGTACCGACCACACCAGCCCTGATTCGTAGTCGGCTCGCACGCCGTCGGTCTGCCGCAGCAGTTCCCGCAGCTCGTCCGGCACCGGCCGCCCGAGCCGCCGCTCGATCTGATCGATCTCGTCATCGGCGGCGGGCGCGGCGAACTCCGCGTCGTCGTACAACCGCCCGATCAGCTCTCTCCACACCGCGACTCCGCCCATCGGCCCGCCCATACGAACGGTTCCGCCATCAGCCTCCGAGGAACGCGGACCTCCTCGGCCCTGTCATCCGAATCGTCACGCACAGCTATGTCGATCACCTGCGAATGCTATCCCGCGCGCGTCCGGCGAATCCGGAGGTCGGTGCTGCTTTCGACGGTCCCAGCGCTCTCGTGCGGGCCAGATTAAAATGGAATGAGTCGACGCCGCTTGTCGGGTGCGGCCGCTTGAATACGGGTCATGACCGCCGTAGATCTCGCTGAGCGCCTTCCCTCCATCGCGACCGTCCGGGCGTTGAGCCAGTCGTTCGCCGTGCTGGACGCGATCCTGAGCCCGGACGGCTTCCCCGCCTACACCTTCGACAGCCGGTGGGGCGAGCGCGAGGAACTCGCCTCAATGGACAACGGCAGCGGCGACGAGTACTCGATCGTCTTCACCTCCGCCGGTGCCTTCATCCGCGGATTCGACCACGAGTCCCTCTCTCGACCTCGCCGCCATCAGGGAGATCTTCGAACACCGCCCGCTGACCGCCGACCTCGTCGAATCCCTGAACCCGCGCACCGACCTCACCGCCCTTACCGAGACCCTCGACACCATCGGCTACCCCTCAACCGGAGCCAACGCACCATGAGCCCCCGCGACACAACGGCTTGTCACCGTCCCGGCACTCCCTGGAGTGAGGGTATAAGCGGCGGTTATGGCACGTCTCAGATGGCACTTTGAGCCATTTGTGCATATGGCGGACCATGTGGCTCGCAACACCAGGCGAACCCCACGCGAAGCCCTCCATTAGAGGATATAGATACCGGAACGCCGTTAAAGCAGTTCTGTTCGTGCCGATTTCACATCATCTTCAACTTCGAGTAAATGTTCCGCGCAGAACTTGACGGATGTTTTTAGGTGGGCAAGTATGCGAGATTAACCCCTCCACCTCCCCAGAAGATGAGCGGCGAACCCGATACGGCAGCACAGTCACGCGGACACGTCAATGAGCTGAGCGGGGGCATCGCAGGATCAGCCGTCCAAGCGCGCGACGTGTCCGGTGGCATTCACTTTTACGACACCCCCACCGCGTCGGAAGTCCCGCAGCAACTCCCCCGGCCGGGTCCCTTCGTCAATCGCGCCGACACGCTGGCGGCTCTGGACGAAGGAGCCCACGGCGGCGTGACCATCGTGAGCGGCCCGGCCGGAATCGGCAAGACGGCCGTCGCTCTTCACTGGGCACACGAAAAGGTCGACGACTTCCCCGACGGGCAGTTGTACCTGGATCTGCAAGGGCATTCCGCTGCCGGCCCGATCCGTCCACTGGAAGCTCTCGGACGCTTCATCCGGGCGTTCGGAGTTCCCGAGGGGGCGGTTCCCGTCGAGCTGGCGGAACGTGCCGCGCTCTTCCGGTCCATGGCGGCCCGGCGGCGGTTGCTCATCGTCCTTGACGACGCGTATTCGGCGGCACAGGTGAGCCCGCTTCTTCCCGGCACGGGCGGCAGTGCCGTCGTGGTGACCAGCCGATGGCGGCTGGCGGGGCTGGTGATGCGGGGCGCCCGCGGGGTTCAGGTGCGTCCGCTCACCCACGACGAGGCTCTTGAACTGCTGAGTGTCGCGCTGGGCACCGAACGGATTCAGCGGGAACCGAGCATGGCCGACGATCTGGTGGACCAGTGCGGACGGTCTCCTTTGGCAGTCAGCATCGTCGCGGCGCGTCTCGCCACAAGGCCACATTGGCCGCTGGCCAGGATGGTCCGGGCCCTTGCCCACGAACGTCAGCGGCTCACAGTCCTTTCGACCCAGAATGTGGGGGACGACATGACGGTCAGGGCGGCCCTGGAACTGTCGTATCAGAATCTGCCTGAACCGGCGCAGCGGCTCTATCGGATGCTCGGGATTCATCCGGGCAGGATCTTCGACAGCCGGATGGCGGCCGCCCTCGCCGATATCCCCGTCCACGCGGCCGAAGAAGGGCTCGACCTGCTTGCGCAAGTGAACCTCCTGGACGACCTCCCCCACGGAAAATACCGATTCCACAACCTCGTCCGTCTGCATGCTCTGGAGCTGGCCGAGGAAAACGAGGCCGAGGCTGAACGCGACGAAGGAATACGGCGGCTGACGGAGTGGATGGTCATCGCCGCCCTCGCGGCGAGCCGGATCATATCCCCGTACCGTCGGCTGGCCGAGCCGGGCTTCGACGTCGTGGACGTACCGGAGTTCGACCAGGCGGCGGACGCCCTCGATTGGCTCGACGACGAATTCGGCAACCTCCGCGCGCTCGCCCGCACCGCCTTGGAACACGGCCTGTACCGCCAGTCCTGGCTTCTGGTCGACGTCAGCTGGCCGTTGTTCTTGCATCGCGGCCACCACGCCGAGCGGCTCGACTACGACCGGACGGGGCTCGCGGCGGCGCGCGCCGCAGGCGATGACGTCGCGGAGGCCAAGATGCTCAACCGCACCGGGCTGGCTCTGCGAGCGTTGGGCCGGCTCGACCAGGCGGCGGCCGATTTCACCGCCGCCCTCACGCTGTGGCAGCGGTTGGACAATGCCGCCAGGATCGCCAGTACGCGTCGCAGGCTGGGCTTGGTGGAACTCGACCGTGGCGCGAACGACGCCGCGGCCGACCAGTTCAGAGCCGCCCTCGACGTTTTCCAGTCGATTCATGACGAGCGCCGTGCGGCACTTACGCTGTGCGATCTCGGGATCGTCCTCATCAGATCCGGACGTCCACACGAGGCCGTAGCCGCGCTGGCGGAGGCCGAAGGCATTCTGGTGTCCACACCGGACCCGTACAACAGGGCAAGGGCATTGATCCTGCTCGGCCAGGCCATCGCGCGCGGCACCGATCCCTCCGCCGCCGCACAGGCCGTCGAGCAGGGCCTGGCCGTGATGCGGGACATCGGATCGGCGATAGGCGAGGCCGACGCGATGCACGTACTCGGAGACTTCGCTCGCGAGGCCGGACGGGCCGAAGAGGCGAGACACCTTTATTCGGAGGCCCGGCAGATCCTGGCCGGCACGGGCGCACCGACCAGGATCCTCGACGAGCGGCTCACCGAACTGGATCGGATTCCAGATCAGTGATCCCAGCGCGCCACCATCGTGGCCGGTGGCGTGGTCTTGCGAAGAACGGCCAATTCCTCCGCGGTCAGCGACACCGTGGAAGGCAGCCGGTACCCGATCTTCCAGCCCGCGTGCAGTACGGCGGACTGAACGGCCGCCACCGGATCGCCGTGCAGGAGCCATTCCGCCAGAAAGGTTCCGAACAGAGCGTCCCCGGCACCCGAGGTGTTGACGATCCGCACCGGCGGAGCGGCGGCCACCCGGATAAGAGTCCCGTCCCGCAGGCCGAGCAGGGCGCCTTGGGAGCCCAGGCCGATACCGACCATCTCGCATTGCCGATATCGGCTGAACATTCCGGCGACCCATGCGCGCGGATCGGGGATTCGTTCGTGGCTGCAGAAGACGATCTGCGCCCGTTCCAGCCAGGGACGGTCGTACTCGTCGTCCAAGGCCCCGATCAGATGCACGTCGACCGCGATCGGAATCGCCAGGCCGGCCGCGGGCGCCACCAGAGGCCGGACGAACCTCGCGTTCGTCAGCACCAGAAGGTCGGCGCCCTGTGCCTGTTCGCGCAGGACGCCGAACGGGTAGGCGAACTGATCGACCGGTGTGAGATAGGGAAGCCCCATTCTCCGCCCATTCTGATCGACCAGCACGACGCCCGCGGACGACCACTCGGACGTGACGACCCCGGCACCGAGCAGCCCTTCACGCTCCAGTTCCGCGCGAATCATCGTCCCGGCGACGTCCTTCCCGGCGACGGTGCACAGGCGCACGTCGCAGCCGAGACCGCGCTGCACTTTCGCGATGTGCGTGGCGACCCCGGAGACGCTGACCCGTGCCCAGTCGGCGGGTGACGTCGGCTCGTACGACACCGGGAACCCGTTCACGCGCACCGTCGTGTAGCAGCTGGCCGTCCCCGCCACGACGATCTTGACGCTCATGAGGCCAGCCTCCGCACGGGCGAACCCGCCGGCCGCACCGAGACCTGGACGCGCCCGACGGTCTCCAGGACCGGAGGACGGCCCCCGGCCGACGCGGTGAATCGTCCGACTATGAGCGCTTCGCGAGGCAACTCCCCCAAGGCGAGCCCTGCCCCCGCCCAGCAGTACAGGAAGGAACCGAAGACCGAGGCCCACATCTCGGAGGCGCCGCACGAGCTGCGGGTCGCGACCGTCAACCCGCCCCTCACCACGGCCAGATGGTCGTTGCGCCGGCGTCCCACGGCCACGGTGCACCCCGGGTACTGGTCCAGCCGCCTGCGCAGCCGCTCCCGCACGCCGAAGGACACGCGGAGCGCGACCTCGGTCAGGACGTCGGCCAGCTCGCGCCTCCCGGCGTCCGCCTGATCGCCGCAACGGACGGAGACATGCGCGTCACTGAACACGAGCGTGCCCAGCCGCGAGGCCCCGTGCGCGTCCTGGTCACCGAACAGCACCAGCCTCGGCTCGCATGGACGTCCGCCCCTGGAGATCGTCAGTACCGCCGGAGTCCCGGCCGCGTGATCACCGGCCCCGCGACCCGCGCGACCACCGGCAGCGCGACCACCGGCAGCGCGACCACCGGCAGCGCGACCACCGGCGCCAAGGCCGCCGCCAGGACGCGCGAGGCAGAGGACCTGCTCCAGGCTGAACACGTGGGTGACGACGAGTCCGTCCGACATGACGCCTCCTTTCACTTCGCGTTGTACGGCGGGATCGCCGGGAGAGTCGCGGGAACGGCGGCGGGTAACCGCAGGCGGAGCCGCCGGTAGATCAGCTGCCACATGTTCCGGTTGAACCGGCCGGGTTCCGAGCTGAGCCGGTCGACCACCGCGCGGTGCCGGTCGCTGTCGAACTCCGCCATCGCCTGCACGAGCTGCCGGCGGAGCGACCCGCGTCTGGAGATGCGCGGCGCGACCTCGCCCAGCAGCGACTGGGCCGATCCCGGCTGGCAGTCCCGGGCCGCGAAGCTGCCCATCAGCACCGGGACACCGCACACCGCCGAGTAGGCCGTCGCGGAGCCGTGGTCGCCGATGACCAGGTCGGCGGCGGCCAGCACCGCCCGCCAATCGGCCTCGGGCGGGACCAGGCTCAGCCCGCGCCGCAGGCAGTCCGCCAGCCAGGTGCGCACCTGCCAGGTGCTATGGCCGTACCAGACGTTCGGGTGCAGCAGCGTCACGACGTGGAACTCGTCCTCGGGAAGCTCGGTCAGCAGCCGCGGCAGGAAATGCGCATGCCGTCCGAGCAGCGACTTCGGACCCCACGTCGAGGTCACGACGACGAGCTTGCGGCCGTCGCCCGCGCCGAGCGCCACCTGGTAGGACGACCGGCAGTCCAGGCTGGCGACGAGCGTGTCGTAGCAGGGATCGCCGCAGACCACGGCCGCGGGCACCGCCTCCGGGCATGACCTCCCGAGATGCCCGAGGTCCTCGCTGTGCGCGAGGGCGATCGAGGTGGGCACCAGGGCCCCGTCGTGGACGAGACGCTGGGAGTCCAGGTCGTAGGCGGCGCGGGAGCCGACCACCCGCCCCTCCCGGCGGATGACGAGCTTGTTGTGGCCCGCCCCGTGCGGCATGACGATCAGCGGCGCGTGGATCTCGTGGAGCCCGTGCAGGCTCGCCGCCATCGCCAGGTCGAACTTCGTCTGCCGGGCCTGCTCCCAGGGGATCTGGGCGGCGCCGATGGTGCCGAGGAGCTCCGGCACACCGTCACCGAACACGTCCGGCGCCTGGGTGAACACCACCTGGATGCGCAGGTCGTTCTCCATGAGCCTGGCCGCCTGCAGGACCCGCTGCCCCGAGGTGACCGTGTGGACGATGATCAACACGGTCTTGCATTCGCGTCTCGTGGACCACCGTTCGGCGCCCAACCCGATCGGGACCGGGCGCCATTGCTTTTCGGACATTCTCGATTCACTGCCCCTCTGCTCAGTGCTGTCCGATCTTGCGACCCCACATCGAGCATCGAAGGCAGTCCTTGCGGCGGGCCCTGCCGAATCCTTGCGGAAGCCTTGCGGTTTCGGTTTTCCGGCTGACCCATCGTGGCCAGGACATAACCTACTGGCAGGTGGAAATTCTCACTTGACAATGCGAAGATGCTATATGTCAAGTCGGCGTCCCCCTAGGGAGTGCGGATGGAATTCCGCATCCTCGGTCCGGTGGAAGTGTGGTCGGATGGGCAGCGTCAGCACTTGGGCTGGGCGAAAGAACGCCGCCTCCTCGCCGTCCTCCTGATGGCTCCCGGCCGCCCCGTGGTCACCGACGTACTGATCGACCACGTGTGGGACGGCGACGCGCCCGCCAAGGCGAGAGAGCTCCTCCACCCCCACATCACGCGGATCCGGCGCATCCTCCAGTCCCTCAGCGGAGAGGCGCGCCTGACACAGGAGGCCGGCACCTACGTACTCCAGGTCGATCCGGAGACGATCGACTACCACCGCTTCAGATCGTTACGCGACCAGGCCCGCGCCATCGCCGACAGTGGACTTCCGGACGAGGCGGTGCGGCTCCTCAACGACGCGCTGCGACTGTGGCGAGGCGACCCGCTCGCCAACATCGAGGGCAGGTGGGCGGCGGGGCGCCGCCGCGGCATGCAGGAAGAGTGGCTGGGCGCCGCGATCGACCGCGCGAGGCTCAAGCTCGACCAGGGCGAAAACGCGGCGCTCATCCCCGACCTGAACGAGCTCATCGACCGGTTCCCCGACAACGAGAAACCGGTAGAGCTGCTCATGCTCGCGTTGCACCGGAGCGGACGGTCGGGTGAGGCCCTGCGGGTATACGAGCGTTCCCGGCAGCGGCTCGACGCGGAACTCGGCGTCCTTCCCCACCCTGAATTGCGTGAACTGCACCGGAGAATTCTTGCCGGAGATCCTGAGCTGACACCGTCCCCCCGATCCACGCGCGCCGTCCCCCCCAGCGACCTACCGCACGACCTGCATACCTTTACGGGGCGTGACACAGAAATAGCCCAGCTGGCGACAATGGCCGGGGATACCGGGTCGACGCTGACGGTCCTGGCCATCGACGGAATGCCAGGAGTCGGCAAATCCACGTTGGCGATACATTTCGCGCATCAGCTCGCATCGCGCTACCCGGATGGCCGGATATACATAAACCTGCGCTCACATGACTCCGGGCACAAGCCGCTCGGCCCGGCTTCGGCACTCGATCGGCTGCTCCGGGCGATGGGCGTGGCCCCCAGCCGTATTCCCCCGGACATCGACGGCAGGGCCGCGCTCTGGCGGACCGAACTGGCCGGACGCAGGGTCCTGCTCCTGCTCGACAATGCCCGCGGCCACGAACAGATCCGCCCGCTGCTCCCCGGCGGCCCCGGTTGCCTCGTGCTGATCACAAGCCGGCGCCGCCTGGCCGGACTGGACGGCGCCCGGACGCTTCAGCTCAACGTGCTCGCCCCCGTGGACGCGGCCCGGCTCCTGATCAGATCAGCCGAACTCGGCCGCGACGCCGATCCCGTCTCTACCCAGACGGTGGTCCAGCTCTGCGGCTATCTCCCTTTGGCGGTTCAACTGATCGGCAACCGGCTGCGGCACCGGACGAGCTGGACGGTCCGAGACCTGGCCGAGCGGCTCGGCGGCGGCGGAGGGCCGCTGCTGGCGGAGATCCGTGCGGAGAACCGCGGGCTCAGCGCCGCGTTCGAGCTGTCGTACCTGGACCTCGACGAGGACGCCCGCCGTGCGCTCCGGCTGCTGGGCCTGCATCCCGGCGTGGAACTGACCGCCCCGGACGCCGCCGTGTTACTGGACGCCGAACCCACCGGTGCCGAAATACTGCTGGACGCCCTGCATGATCACCACCTGATCGACGAAACACAGCCCGGCCGGTACCGCTTTCATGACCTCATCCGCGAATACGCGCGACAACTTGTGGCCGATCACGATCCACCGCCGGTTCGTGAGGGCGCCGTCGACCGGTTGCTGAACCGCTACCTGTCTCTTGTGTCCCATGCGGACCGTCTTTTGTTTCCGTACCGCTTGCGTCCGGCGCCCCTCCCGTCGAGTCCATCGCCTTTCAGTGATGAGGACCATGCGCGCGCCTGGATGGCAGCGGAACTGGACAACGCCCTGTACGTCTTCCACCAAGCGGCAGAGACCGGACGTTCACGCCATGCCGGTCTGCTCGCGAACGCACTCGGCGAGTACCTGGAGACACAGGGCCGCTGGCCTGAGGCCAGCGCGGTTCACGAACATGCGGTTCGCGCATGGCGGTCGCTCCGGGACGATGAGGAAACAGCCTTCGCCCTGGCCGCCATGAGCAGGATTCTCCTCCGGACCGGCAAGCACGAACAGGCCCTCGACGCGGCGAACCAAGGTTTGGGCATCGCTCGTGAAGCCGGCGTCCCCAGTGCGGTCGCGACCCTTCTCGACCAACTGGGTCTGATCCATTGGCAGCTTTCGGATTTCGACGTCGCCATCGGATACTACGAGCACGCACTCGAAATACGCCGTGCCGCCGGGGACCGGGCCGGCGAAGCAGAGGTCCTGCACCATCGGGCGATCTCACATTGGCATCTGGGCCGGTACGCCGAGGCCGCCGAAGGGACGCGCACCGCCCTTTCCCTGTACGAGCTGACGGGAAATCGCCGCGGCCGGCAGATGACGCTCAACAACCTAGGAGATCTCGCGCTCATCCTCGGCGACAGCAACTCCGCCCTGAGGCACTATGAAGAGGCGGCCGGGGTCATGCCAATGGGCCGCCAGCACTTCGCCACGTGGTTGAACAACATCGCCACCGCGCGCTTGAAGTCGGGCCATCCCGCCAGCGGGATAGGCCAGTACCGGGAGGCGCTCTCCATCTACCAGGAGATCGGTGACCGGCGGGGCGAAGCGGCATGCCTGAACAACATCGGCCGCTGGTACGTGGAGACCGGACGTGAGGGCGAGGCCCTCATACATTTCCAAAAGGCCCTCTCCATGTCACGGGAGATCTCCGAGCGCTTCGAGGCCACCGCGGCGCTGCTGAATATCGCGGATGCCAACCGCAGAGCGGGTCGCCATCGAATGGCACTCGACCATTATGGTGAGGCACTGAGCGAGGCGCGCGCGATCGGTGACGCGTACCAGGAGGCACGCGCTTTGGACGGCATGGCCCAGGTCGTCGCCCGAACCCAAGGCCAGGCGCACGCCGCCCCCCTCGATGAGCAGGCCCTTCATATTTTCAGGGGGCTTGGGGTGCCAGAGGCCAAGGCAGTCCATGCCCGTCTCCAGAACCGCGACAGCGCTGCGGGCACCTGAGCCTATCGAACGTCTCCTGCCTTCTGCATAACGAAGCATGCATTTGCATGACGGCGGGTGCGCTTGCATAACGGAGGATGCAGGTGCTACCGTTCAGCCCTGCCGAGAGCGCAAGACTCGAAGCGCCGTTATCAGTTCAATCGAAAGGCAAGGCCGCCTTGTCGGGACTTGTGTTCCAGCTCGCCTCAGAGGCTGTCTCCAATATATTTATGTGGACACTCCCAACAATTGGAGAGATAGCGACAAGTTCGCCGGTTGGAGATGCAGTAGAAGGTTTGCTTCATCGATTTTTTTGAGTTCGACCGCAGACGAGAGGCCGGGCCGTTGTGCCCGGCCTTCAGCGATTCCACGGGCCCTGTGCCTGACAGCTGCCTGCCGCGCCCGTCCCCTGCCGTTGTAGCTGGTTGTTTGGCGTCCTAGGGGGCGCGCCCGCTTAACACGCGTCCGCCCAGTCCGTGGGAGATGGCGGCAAAGCAAAGGCAGGGAATCTGCGCCCCCTGCCGGTTCCAATTTATAGCGCACCCCGGGGCTTGCGGCAAGACCCCCGTCGTGATGCAGAATCTCCCGCCGGAGCCGGGACCCGCGGAAATCTGGGTTCGGGAAGTGCGGATGCGCGCTACCGAACTTCGCGGAGCCGCCCGGACCGGGAACGACGAATGGGGGGTTCATGTTCGACGTGGTCATTGCCGGGGGCGGGCCGACCGGGTTGATGCTGGCCGCCGAGTTGCGGCTGCACGATGTGGACGTGCTCGTGGTGGAGAGGGAGCCGGAGCCGACCAGGCAGGTCCACGCGCTCGGCCTGCACGCGCGCAGTATCGAGATCATGGATCAGCGCGGGCTGCTCGACAGGTTCCTCGCGCACGGCCGGACACACCCGCTCGACGGCTTCTTCGCCGCGATCCGCAAGCCCGACCCCGTCCGGCCGGACACCACGCATCCCTACGTCCTCGGCATCCCGCAGCCCGTCACCGAGCGCCTGCTGGCCGAACGCGCCACCGAGCTGCGCACCGAGATCCGGCGCGGCTGCGAGCTGGTCGGGCTGAGCCAGGACGAGGACGGCGTCACCGTAGAACTGGCAGACGGCACACAAACGCGCGCACGCTTCCTTGTCGGCTGCGACGGTGGGCGCAGCACCGTGCGCAAGCTTCTCGGCGTCGGTTTCGTCGGTGAATCGGCCAAGGCCGAGACTCTGCTCGGCGAGATGAAGGTGACGGAGGACCAGGCGACGATCGCCGCCGTCGTCGCGGAGATCCGCAAGACGCAGCTGCGGTTCGGGCTCGGGCCGTACGAGGACGGCATGTACCGCGTCGTCGTGCCCGCCGACGGGGTGGCCGAGGACCGCGCCGTCCCGCCGACCCTGGACGAGTTCAAACGCCAGCTCAAGAAGTTCGCGGGCACCGACTTCGGCGTCCACTCGCCACGGTGGCTGTCCCGGTTCGGCGACGCGACCCGGCAGGCCGAGCGCTACCGCGTCGGCCGGGTGCTGCTGGCGGGCGACGCGGCGCACGTCCACCCGCCGATGGGCGGGCAGGGGCTCAACCTCGGGATCCAGGACGCGTTCAACCTCGGCTGGAAGCTGGCCGCCGAGATCGACGGCCGGGCCCCGGAGGGCTTGCTGGACAGCTACCACGCCGAACGCCGCCCGGTGGCCGCCGACGTGCTCGACAACACCCGCGCACAGGCCGAACTCATGTCCACCGAGCCGGGGCCCCGGGCGGTGCGGCGGCTGGTGGCGGAGCTGATGGACTTCGAGGAGGTCAACCGGTACCTGATCGGGAAACTCATCGGGATCGAGGTCCGCTACGACTTCGGCGACGGGCACGACCTGGCCGGACGGCGGATGCGGAACGTCGAGCTGAAGCGCGGCAGCCTGTACGGGTTGATGCACCGGGGCCGCGGGCTGCTGCTCGACCAGACCGGGCGCCTCTCGGCGGACGGATGGGCGGACCGGGTCGACCACGTCATCGACGACGCCGAGGGCCTGGACGCGCCCGCCGTGCTACTGCGACCGGACGGCCACGTCGCATGGGTCGGCGACGACCAGGAGGAGCTACTCGGCCAGTTCCCCAGGTGGTTCGGCTCCCCGGGGAACGGCTGAGCCCGTCGTGCGGCGGGCGAGGAGGTAGCCGCGGCGGGTGTCGACCTCGTCGGGAAGGTGGACGCGCTCCATTCGCATCTCCACCGCGAATCCCGCGTCCTCCAGGAGGCCGGCGACATGTGCGGGCTCCGCTGAGCCGAACTCGCCGTCCGCCGCGGGCAGGTCGAGCAGGTCGCCTTCGCGGAACTGCACGTCCGGGTACTCGCGCCGTCCGGCGGAGACCATCGCGGCGGACAGGTCGATCCCGACGGCCGGGGCGCCCCGGGGCGACTGCTCGATGAGGGACGCGAGCAACGCGCGGTCCAGCGGCTTCCCGGCGAGTTCGTCGCGAAATCTCGCGGCGTACTTCTCGGCGACGGTGTCGTAGCTTCGGCGGGTCGCGTCGTGGTCCTCGGCGTTCACGACCGCGAGCCTCGCACAGTTGCCTTGGTGGTGGCCGTCCGGGGGGCGGTGGTCAGAAATGCTCGTAGTAGCGCAGGGTGCGGGACGGGCCCGGCGGTCGTGCCGCCGGGCCCGTCACTGCTTGGCACGCGTCAGCCGCGTCAGCGGCCCTGGAGCCTGCGGACGTTGTCGCCGAACGTCCAGTTCTTTGAGCCGTCCCAGTTCATGGACCAGGTCATCAGGCCCTTCAGCTGCCCGTTGAAGCTGTTCCACGCCTGGGCGACCAGGCCGGTTCCCATGTACCCGCCGCCGGCGCCCGGCTGCGCGGGCAGGCCCGGGGCCTGCTTGTCGTAGGGGACCTTGATGGTGACGCCGTTGACGACGAGCCCCTTGTTCAGGCATTCGGTCTGCTTGACGAAGCCCTCGACCGTCCCGGCCGAGTAGGAGTCGCCGGAGCAGCCGTACATGCTGCCGTTGTAGTACTGCATGTTCAGCCACCACAGGCGGCCGTTGTCGGCGTACTTCTTCACGATCGGCAGGTACGCGCCCCAGATGGAGCCGTAGGTGACGCTGCCGCCGGTCACGTATGCGGTCTCCGGCGCCATCGTGAGGCCGAAGTTGGACGGCATCGCGGCGAGCACGCCGTCGATGATGTGGATCAGGTTGGCCTGGGACGTGGACGGCGTGGCGGGGCTGCCCGAGCCGGTCAGGCCGGTCTCGATGTCGATGTCGATGCCGTCGAAGTTGTACTTCTTCAGGATCGGGACGACCGTCTCGATGAACCGGTCGGCGACGCTGCGGGAGCCGAGGTCGATGCCGGCGGTCGCGCCGCCGATCGACATCAGGATGGTCGCGCCGGCTTCCTTGGCCGCGCACATCTGCTCAGGGGTGGCGACCTTCACCGTGTTGTCCATGCCGTCCTCCCAGAGGACGGTGCCGTCGGAGCGGATGACGGGGAACGCCGCGTTGTACACGTTGTAGCCGTGCTGCTTGAAGACGGGGTTCTCGATCGGGCTCCAGCCGAACGGCGGGTGGACGCCATTGGCGGCGCCGTCCCAGTTCTCCCAGTAGCCCTGAAGCACCTTGCCCGCGGGCTTGCCCTTGACCGCGCAGGTCGACTCGCCCTCGGGAGGCGTCGTGGGCGGGGTGGTCGGCGGGGTGGTCGGCGGTTGCGAGTCGTCATCGCAGGCACCGAGGTCGCGCCACAGGGTGGGGGTGGCGGCCGGGTTCCAGCCGGCGCCCGCGTGCGCGGTGTGGGCGACGATGGCCTCGTAGCCTCGGCCGCTGTAGGTGACCTTGGTCCCGGCCGTGTAGGCGCCGCCCTCACCCCACGCGGGGTACGTGCAGACGGCCAGGGACGGCTGGGCGGACGACGGCGCGGACAGCACGACCAGGGCGACGGCCGACAGCAGCAGCGCCGTACCGGCCGAAGCCAGGGCGGCGGTCGCCGCGGACCATCGTCTGTGCATGAAGCTCAGGCGCTTGGGGTGGTGTTTCACGAGACTCCTCGGCATGACGGGGGGCACGGAGGAGCCGGTGCGGAGCCAGACACAAGCCCCCAGGGGTGGGGCTCTCCCAAGCGCATGGCACAAAACCGGCATGGACGCCAGTAGCAGAGTAGCCGCGTCGTACCTCACCGGGAAGACCTCGGCCCGTCCGGCCGCCGTCCACGCCGGTCAGCGGGCGGAGAGGGCGGCGACCAGTTGAGCGGCCGGGGCCGGCGTCGCGTTCCGGTAGGACTCCCCGGCCCACAGGTTGACGCCGTCCGGGTCGCCCTGGGCCGCGGACGCCTTGCGCAGCGGCGCGGTGACGTGGTGGACGTCGGGGTAGGCGGCGGGCGCGTGCGCCGAGTGCTCGGTGAGGAACCGGTTGACGAGGCCGCGCGCGGGTCGTCCGCTGAACGCCCTGGTCATCGCGGTCGAGGTGAAGCGCGGGTCGGCGAGCGCCGCCTTGTGGACGGTGCTCGCGCCGCTCTCCGGGCAGCGGACGAACACGGTCCCGAGCTGCGCGGCGACGGCGCCGAGCGCGAGCACTTCGGCGACGTCCGCGGCCGTGCCCAGGCCGCCGGCGGCGATCAGCGGCTGCGACGTGGCGGCGCGGGCGTCCCGGAGCAGTGTCCGCAGCGGCACGGGATCGCCGGACGTGTTGGCGAACGAGCCCCGGTGCCCGCCGGCCTCGGCCCCCTGCACGCAGAGCGCGTCGGCGTCCGCGCACCGCCGGGCCTCGTCGACGGTGGTCACCGTGACGATCACGACGGTGCCGCGATCCTGGAAGGCGCGGACGACGTCCGGGGACGGGCGGCCGAACGTGAAGCTCACGAACGCCGGCGGGTCGGACAGCAGGTCGGCGATCTTGCCGTCGTAGGCGTCGTCGCGGGCGGACGGAGCGCCCGGCGAGACGCCCAGCCGCTCGGCCTCGGGGACGAGGCGGTCGCGGTAGGCGGCGACGGCGGCCGGGTCGATCTCGTCCCGCGACGGCATGAAGACGTTCATGCCGAAGGGGCGGGCCGTCAGCTCCCGCGTCGCGGCGATGTCGGCGCGCATGGCCTCGACGGTCCTGTACCCGGCGGCGAGGAAGCCGAGGCCGCCCGCGTCCGACACGGCGGCCGCGAGCGCGGGCGTGGACGGCCCGCCCGCCATCGGCGCCTGCACGATCGCAGGCGCGGGCCACGGCACATGCGTCATGATCGGCACGATAGCGAAGGGGGTCGGGATGCGGGTGCTGCTGCACTACGACACGAACCACGAGGACATGGACCACGAGGACATGGACCACGAGGAGCCCGGGCTCGACGTCGTGAGCTGCTCGGAACAGGACGACGAGCGGTTCGCCGAGCTGCTGCCGGACGCCGAGGTCATCTGGCATGTACTGCGTCCGCTCACGGCCGCCGACATGGATCGCGCGCCCAAGCTGCGGCTGATCCAGAAGCTCGGCACGGGCGTGAACACCATCGATCTGGACGCGGCCGAGCAGCGCGGGATCGCGGTGGCGAACATGCCCGGCCAGAACGCGCAGGCCGTCGCGGAGACGAGCCTGCTGCTGATGCTGGCGGCGCTGCGCCGCGTCGTTCCGTTCGACGCGGCGACCCGGCGCGGCGCGGGCTGGCCCGCCGACCGGGCGCTGGTGGGCGGGGAACTGGCCGGACGGACGGTCGGCCTGCTCGGCGGCGGTGAGATCGCGACGTTGCTGCGCGGGATGCTGGAGGCGATCGGCGCCCGCGTCCGCTACACCTCACGACGGCCGCGTCCCGGAGACCCGGCCTGGCGGGAGCTGGACGAGCTGCTCCGGTCGAGCGACATCGTCTCGGTGCACGTCCCGCTGACCGACGAGACCCACCACCTTCTGGACGCCGAACGGCTCGCCCTCCTCCCCGACGGCGCGATCGTCGTGAACACGGCACGCGGCGCGGTGATCGACGAGAAGGCCCTGGTGGCGGCCCTGCGGACGGGACACCTGTCCGGTGCCGGGCTGGACGTCTTCGAGACCGAACCGGCGGACGCGGGCAACCCGCTGCTGGCCCTCGACAACGTCGTCGTCATGCCGCATGTGGCGTGGCTGACCCGCGAGACCTGGGACCGGTACTTCGCCGTCGCGGTGGAGAACTGCCACCGCCTCGCCCGCGGCGACGACCTCCTGCACCGCGTCCGCTAGGTGAGGGTGTAGCGGATGGGAAGGCGTTTGAGGCCGCCTACGAACGTGGTCGCGATGCTCTCCGGTGTGCCGGAAAGCTCGATCGAGCCCAGGCGGGGCAGCAGTTCCTCGAAGAACGCGCGCACCTCGATCCGGGCGAGCGCCGCGCCCAGGCAGTAGTGGACGCCGAACCCGAACGCCAGATGCTTGTTCGGGTCGCGGCCGACGTCGAAGCGGAACGGGTCGTCGAAGACGTCCTCGTCCCGGTTGGCGGACGGGTACGACAGCAGCAGCGCCTCGCCCTCGCGGATCTTGACGCCGCGCAGCTCGGTGTCGCGGGCGGCGGTGCGCATGAACTCCTTGACGGGCGTGACCCAGCGGATCATCTCGTCAACGGCGAGCGGCATCAGCTCGGGCTTCTCCCGGAGCCGGTCGAGCTGGTCCGGATGCTCGATCAGCGCGTGCAGGCCGCCCGCGATCGTCGCGCTGGTGGTGTCGTGCCCGGCCGTCGCGACGATGACGTAGTAGGACGCGGTGTCGAAGTCGTTCAGCGGTTCGCCGTCGATGCCCATCACGCCACCCGAACCCACCTTAGCGTTGGCGATCGCGGACGCGAGGTCGTCGGTCGGGTTCTTGCGCCGCGCCTCCGTCAGCCCCTGGAAGTAGGCGAAGAAGTCGAGCAGGACATCGAGCTTCTCCTGGTTCGAGGCGCCGCGCTGGAAGTCGGTGTCGTCGCCGCCGAACAGTTCCTGCGTGAGCTTCAGCATCCGGCCGAAGTCGCTCTCGGGCAGCCCGAGCAGCGAGAGGATCACGTACAGCGGGAAATGGACCGCGATCTCCTGCGCGAAGTCGCACTCGCCGCCCGCGTCGGCCATCCGGTCGACGTAGCGCCGCGCCAGCTCCCGGACGCGGGGTTCCAGCGTCCGCATCGCGCGGGGCCGGAACCAGTCGGCGCCGATCGCCCGGACGACCCGGTGGTCGGGGTCGTCCATGTGGACGAGGGTGCGCAGCCCGATGCCCTCCTTGGCCCGCCGCCGGTTCATCGCGTCGAGCTCGGCGGTGGCGAGCAGCGGGCGCGGCGCGTTCAGGAACAGCTGGTGGTTCCGCTCGACCTCCAGGACGTCCTCGTGCCTGGTGACCGCCCAGAACGGGTCGTAGCCGGGGGCGTCCACGTAGTGCACCGGCGATTCGCGGCGCAGCAGCGCGAGCGACTCGTGCAGCCTGCGGTCGTCGGCGTAGGCCGCCGGGTCGACGACCGCGAGCCCGGCCTCGTCCACGGTCAGGGTCGTCATGCGCCCGCTCCTCCCTCACGTGCTCCACCCGCCTGCAATGATCAACTTACCCGCGGGGCCCGGCCGTGTGTCGCGGGCGCGCGGCGAACCGTCGCCGGCGCACAGGGAACCCTCGCCTCCCGGATAGGTCGTCGCGGCTCGGGCGTCACGCTTCACCTTCGCGTGCTGGAAGGGACGTAATCTGGGGAGGGTCTCCGCCGACCGACAGCCGACCGACAGCCGACCAGGATACGATTCCGACCAGTTATGGAAAGCCTGGAGATCCGCCCGCTCACCGCTCGTTCCGTCGTCCTGAGCACGCTGCTGGGCGTCCACCCGCCCCGGCTCCCGGCCCGCTATCTGGTCCGCGTCGGCGAGCTGTTCGGAATCGCCGAGGGGACGATCCGGGTCGCGCTGTCGCGCATGGTGAACTCGGGCGACCTCGTCCAGGCCGGCGGGACGTACGCGCTCACCGAGCGCCTGCTCGAACGCCAGGCCCGCCAGGACGAGAGCCGCCTGCCCTCCGCCCTGCCCTGGGACGGCACCTGGGAGATCGCCGTCATCAACGCCGACCGCCGTCCCGCCGCCGACCGGGCCGCGCTCCGGCAGGCCATGTTCGCGCTCCGGCTCGCCGAGCTGCGCGAGGGCACCTGGCTGCGCCCGGCGAACCTGACCCGGCCGCGGCCGGGCATCGTCGCCCGCCAGTGCGTGTTCTTCCGCGGCCGTCCGGAGGAGGAGCCCGCAGCCCTGGCCGCCGGTCTCTGGAACCTGGACGCCTGGGCCGCCACGGCGAACTCCCTCAGCACGGCCCTGACGGAGGCCACCGCGATCGCCGAGCGCTTCACCCTCGCCGCCGCCATCCTCCGCCATCTGGTGCGGGACCCGATCCTGCCCCCCGAGCTGCTCCCGAGCGGCTGGCCGGGGCCGAACCTCCGCGTCCAGTACGAGCGCTTCGAGAGCGAGTTCGAGCAGCTTCTCACCGAGTACGTCCTGACTTAACGGACTCGGCTTAACGGACTCGGCGGGGCGGGCGCTACTCGTCGTCCGCCCGGGGGTTCAGGGTTCCGGCCCATTCCAGGTCGGACAGCTTGTGGATGGCCTCCATGACCTCGTCGGTGATGACTTTGCGGGCCTGTCCAGGCGGCAGGTCGCGGTAGCGGGAGAAGTCCATCGGCTCACCGAAGCGGACCGTGGGACGGACGTTCAGCCGGGGCCGCCATGTGCCGAGCGGGATGATCTGGTCGGTCCTGCCGAGCGCGACGGGGACGACCTTGGCGCCCGAGTTGAGCGCGAGCCAGGCGACACCCCGGCGGCCCAGGTAGAGGCGGCCGTCCGGGGAGCGGCTGCCCTCCGGGTAGATCGCGACGCCGCCGCCCGCGTCGAGGTAGCCGACCATCTGCTCCAGCGCGCGCACGGCCGCGCGGGTGGGGCCGCGCCTGATCGGGACGTTCCCCAGCGCGAGCATGCCCCACCGGATCGCCCGGCCCGCCGGGCCCGGCAGCTCGAAGTACTCGGCCCGCGCCAGCCACCACAGCCGGCGGGGGATGACGGGCGACAGGACGAAGCTGTCCGCCATCGACAGGTGGTTGCTCGCGAGGATGAACGGCCCGTGGGCCGGGATGTTCTCCCTGCCCTCGACACTCGGGCGCAGCAGCACGCGGAGCAGGGGCCCGACCGTGTGCGACAAGACACCGTAGTACACGCAGCCTCCCGTGACTCGGCGCACCGGGGACAGGGGTGCGCGCGAGCCCGAATCTAGGAAGCCTCGCGCCGGTCCGCATCCGCCATGTGACCAGCCTCATGCACACATCACCTTGGAAATTAATCGAACGAGCGATTATTTTATAAGCATCGACCAAGGAGGCAGAGATGCATGAGAAGGGCAAGCCCGTCGCGGTGCTGGTGGTGGCGTCGCTGATCGGCCTGATCTTCGCGGGTTCGTTCCTCGGGGCCCTGCACCATCTGGAGCCGCACGACGTGCCCGTCGCCGTCGTCGCGCCGGAGAACGCCGTCGACCGGCTCGGCACGATGATGGACAGGCAGGTCGACGGCGCGTTCGACCTCAAGGCGTACGGCGACGAGCGCGAGGCGCGCGACGCGCTGCTGGAGCGCGAGGTGGACGCGGTGTTCGTCCCCGGCAAGGCAGGTGGGCAGGGAGCAGCGAAGCTGATCCTCGCGGGCGCCAACGGGAAGATCGAGCAGGCCGCGCTGACCACGGCGTTCCACGGCGTCGGCCAGGCCACCGGGCAGCAGGTCACGGTCGAGGACGTCCGGCCGCTGCCCGCCGACGACAACAACGGCGTGTCCGCGATCTTCTTCGTGATCACGACGGTCATCCCCGGCCTGATCCTCGCGGTCATGCTCGCGGTCGCGCTGCCGAAGGCCGGCGTCGCGCGGCGGATCGCGCTGCTGGCGGCCGGCTCGCTCGCGGTCGGCGGGGTCAACGCCTGGGTCGCCGCGGGCCTGACCGGCGCGCTCACCGGCGCCCCGCTTGAGCTGTGGGCGCTCGGCGCCCTGCTGGTGTTCGCGGTCGGCTCGTTCGCCGCGGGCGCGCTGCGCGTCGCTGGACCGCCCGCGCTGGCGCTGGCCGCGCTGCTGTTCATCCCGATCGGCGTCCCGGCGAGCGGTGGCCCGATCGGCCCGCAGTTCATCCCGCAGTGGTTCGCGGCGTTCGGCGAGTGGCTGCCGGTCGCGGCCGCCATCGACGCGGTGCGCAACACCGTCTACTTCGACGCCAACGCGATCGGCGGGCCGCTGCTCGTGCTGGCGCTGTGGGCCGCCGCCGGGACGGCGCTGGTCCTGGTGCCGAAGAAGCTGGTCCCGGTGCCGGAGAAGAAGGCGCGGGAGCAGAACGTGTAATACATACGAGCGGGTCATCCGGAACGAGGAGGGAGTGAGAGGTGCCGACAACGCCGGAGGGGACGGCCAGGCCGGAGGGCGCGGCACGGCGGCGTCCTGGACGCCCGCCGAAGACGCAGGCCGGCGACACCAAGTCCGAACTCGTCGAGGCGGCGCTGCGGCTCTTCGCGCAGAAGGGGTACACGGGCACCTCGATCCGCGCGATCGCCCGCGAGGTCGGGCTGAGCGAGAGCGTCCTCTACGCGCACTTCGCGAGCAAGCAGGACATCTTCGACGCGGCCGTCGCCAAGCTGGGGCCGCAGGGTCTCGTCGCCGGGCGCGAGAGCCTGGACCCGGAGCTGGCCGGACGCGACCCGGCCGCCTACATCCGCGCGCTGGTCACGCACGTCCTCGACGCGTGGGACTCGCCGAGCGGGCGGCTGTTCATCAGCCTGATGGTGCGGGACGGGCTCGTCCACAGCGCCGCCATGGGCGACACCATCGCCGAGTCCATGGAGGAGACGGGCTCGCTGTTCGAGCGGTGGATCGAGGCGGGCTGGATCCCGGCGGACCTCGGCCGCCCCGCCGACCTGGCGTGGGCACTGTTCGGGCCGATCGGCCAGTCGCGGCTACTGTGGTTGCACGCCGACGCCGCTCCCGAGGAACGCCGGGACGCCCGAGCGCGGGCGATGCGACACACCGAACTGTTCATCAGGGCGGTCTTCCGCGAGCGGCGCGAGTCCCGGACGGATGATCGTGAAGGACGTGATCATCAGTGATGGGTTTGAACGGTGACGTCACGCGGGCACCGGTCGATACGGTGCCTAGCGTGCCCGAGACGATCCGGATCCTGCTGGCCGAGGACGTCGCGCTGCTGCGCGGCGCGCTGACCGGCCTGCTCGATCTGGAACCCGACCTGGAGGTCGTGGCGGAGGTCGCCAGCGGCGACGCGATCGTCAAGGCGGCGCTGCGGCACCGGCCCGACGTCGCGGTGCTGGACGTCGACCTGCCCGGCGTCGACGGCGTCACCGCCGCCGCCGAGCTGCACGAGCGGCTGCCGGAGTGCCGGGTGCTCATGCTGACGGGCCTCGGCCGCCCCGGTGACCTGCGGCGCGCGCTGGACGCGCACGCGTACGGCTTCGTCCTGAAGGACATGCCGCCCGCCGAGTTGGCCGCCGCGATCCGCCGGGTCGCGGCGGGCGAGCAGGTCGTCGACCCGCAGCTCGCGCTGGTGGCGCTGCGCCAGCCGGAGAGCCCGCTGACCCCCAGGGAGGCGGAGGTGCTGCGGCTGGCGGCCGAGGGCGCGGACGTGGACGACATCGCGCTCGTCCTCAACCTCACGGTCGGGACCGTCCGCAACTATCTGGCGAGCTGCATCTCCAAGCTCAACGCGCGCAACCGCATCGACGCCGTCCGGATCGCCCGCGAGTTCGGCTGGGTGTGACGAAGATCCCGGTTTGCGGCACCTATGAGAAACGCATGGCCCGACCCTCGGGCGATTCACATGCGGATCGGTGCGCACCGCACTGGCCAGGGCGAACACGCGATGACACGCTCCGGAGCATGGTGGGGGAACCTGTGTACGGACGCTTGGCGGAGACCGCCGAGATCGACCGGCTCCTCGACCGCGCCCGCGCGGGCGCGGGCGGCGGCGTCCTGATCCTGCGCGGCGAGGCCGGGATCGGCAAGACCGCGCTGCTCGACCGCGCCGTGTCGCGGGCGGGGGGCATGCGCGTCCTGCGCGGAAGCGGGATCGAGGCGGAGTCCGAGATCCCGTTCGCGGCCCTGCACCTCCTGCTCGGCGACCGCCTCGACCGCGTCGGCGACCTGCCCGCCCCGCAGGCCGCGGCACTGCGCGCCGCGCTGGGCCTGGCCCGTCCGGGTTCCGGCGACAGGCTCCTCATCGGGCTGGCCCTGCTGACGCTCCTCAGCGAACCGGCGGAGGCCGACGCCCCGCTGCTGTGCCTCATCGACGACGCGCAGTGGCTCGACCGCGAATCGGCGGACGCGCTGCTGTTCGCGGCCCGCCGCGTCGCCTCGCGCGGCATCGTCTTCCTCATCGCGATGCGCGACGGTACCTGGTCACGGACCGGGCTCCCGGAACTCGAACTGACCGGCCTCGAACCGGCGGACGCGCGGCGCCTGCTGGACGAACGCGCCCCCGAGATCCCCGCCGAGCGGCGTGACGACCTGGTCGGGCAGGCGCGCGGCAACCCCCTCGCCCTCATCGAGTTCGCCGCCGCCGGGTCGGGACGTCTCGCCGGGGTCCCGGCGGAGTTCGAACGCACCGTCCGCGACCTGCCCGAACCGGCGCGGCTGCTGCTCGCCGTCGCCGCCGCCGCGGACACCGGGGAGCCGGGCGTGATCGTCCAGGCGGCCCGTGACCTCGGCGTCCCGTTCGACGCGCTGGAGGCGGCGGAGAGCGCGGGCGTGGTGGCCGTGTCCCGCACCGCGATCGGCTTCCGGCATCCGCTACTGCGCGCGGCGGCGTACCAGGGCGTTCCGGTCACGCGGCGCATCGCCGTCCATCGCGCGCTCGCGGAGGTGCACGCGCGGGCAGGCGACGGCGAGCCGCGGGTGCGGCATCTCGCCGCCGCCGCCCTCGGTACGGACGAGACCGTCGCCGCCGAGCTGGAGTCCGCCGCCGCCGACATCCGGGACCGGTCGGGCCCGTCCGGCGCGGCGTCGGCCTACGAGCGCGCCGCCCGCCTCGCCGCAGACCCGGAGGTCCGCGCCCGGCGGCTCGCGGCGGCGGCGGAGGCGGAACTGGACGCCGGACGGCTCGTCCGGGCCCGTGCGCTGGCCGACGAGGCGGCCCTCGCGGGCGGCGCGGAGGACACCGGCGCGCGGGTCGACATCGTGCGCGCGGGCGTCGAACTGGAGCACGGCGTCCCGCAGGCCGCCGGGCGCCTGCTCCTGGAGCGCGCCCGCGACTACGGCGATCCGGAGATCCGTGCGCGGATGCTGGAAGAGGCCGTGTTCCACGCGTGGTCGTGCGGTGATCGCGCGACGGCCGTCCAGGCAAGGGAAGGGCTCGCGGACGGCGCGCGGAATTCCCTCAGGCTGAAAGCGCTGTCGGCGCTGCTCGACGACGATCCCGCGACGGCCCGGCGGCTGCTCACCGGCGTGCCGATCGAGGACGAGCGGCTCCGCCTCCTCGCCGCCGAGGTCACGCTGCTGGCCGGTGCGGACGCGGCGGCCGCCGAGATGTCCGCGCACCTCGTGGCCCGGTGCCGCCGCCGGGGGCTGCTCGCCCTCGTGCCGCGCGGGCTGGCCGTCCAGGCGTGGTCGCGGCTGTTCCAGGGCGAGCACGACGAGGCGCGCGCGCTGACCCGCGAGGCGCTGGAGATCGCCGAGGACGCGGGCCAGCGGCGGCAGGCGGCCGTGCTGCGGACGATCCAGGCCCGGCAGGCGGCGATCGAGGGCGACGAGGTCCGCTGCCGCGCGCTGTCCGCCGACGGACGCGCCGGTGCCGCGCTCGGCCTGCTCGCCCTCGGCGCCGGACGTCCCGACGACGCGCTTGAGCACCTCCACGACGCGCGCCGCGACACCACGGCGTGCGCCCCGCCCGAGATCCTCGCCCTCGCCGACACCGTCGGTGCCGCCGCGGCGGCCGACCGTCCCGGCGCTGGTGACGAGGCCATGGGCCTGCTGGAGGCGTTCGCCCGCGACGCCGGGCAGCCGTGGGTCGACGGCGTCGTGTCCCGCTGCCGGGCGCTGCTCACCGCCGACACCGACGAGGCGGAGCGGCATTTCACGCGCGCGCTCGCGTCCCACCGGGAGGGCGGGCGGCCGTTCGAGCGCGCCCGCACCGAGCTGCTGTACGGGGAGTGGCTGCGCAGGTCACGGCGCCGCGCGCAGGCCAGGGCCCGGCTGCGCGCCGCGCTGGACATCTTCGAGCGGCTCGGCGCCGTCCCGTGGGCGGAGCGGGCGCGCAGCGAGCTGCGGGCAGCGGGCCAGGGCGTCCGGACGGGCGGCGACGACCTCCCCGGACAGCTCACCGCACAGGAGATGCAGGTCGTCCGGCTGGCGATGACCGGCGCGACGAACCGGCAGATCGCGGCGCGGCTGCGGCTGAGCCACCGGACGGTCGCCTACCACCTCTACAAGGCGTTCCCGAAGCTCGGCGTCGCGTCCCGGGCCGAGCTGCACCGGCACATACCCGCCTGACCGGCACATCCCCGACCCGGGATATCCTGCCTGACCGGCGTCTCCTCGTCTGACGCGCGGGCCACAAAATACCGCCGGAAAAAATACTCAAGCGCTTATTTCTCTTGATCCGGCGGCCCCGGCGTTTCATCATCCGATGGGACGGCGTTGGGGGGCCGGTGATCAGAGCGTGACCAGGGCGCGACAATTCGCGTACGCACGGCGGCGAGGCGCGCCGGACGGGCCGGGTGGCCTCGCCGGCCGCACGCCCCTTTTCGCGCGCACGATCACCGGTATGTACCTCGTCCTGATGCTCCAGACGAGGCTGGTGAAGCAGGCGGAGACGGGCCCGTCCCACATGCTGCTGTCCGCCACGCTCGTGATCACCGGCATCTTCGGCGTGCAGTGGCTGCTCGTCCTGTACGGGCCGAGGTCGCAGCGCCCCCGCCGCTGGGTGATCTGGACGCACCTCACGACACAGACCGCCCTGGCCCTCCTGCCGCTGCTGGTGTTCGGCAACGACTGGTATCCGGTCGTCGGCGGGTTCCTCGCCGGGTCGATGCTGCTCCTGCTGCGCCCGCCGCTGTCGTGGTTCATGGTGGCGGGCGTCGCTGCCGGTGAGGGCCTGCTGCGCTACTACCAGGGCTGGTCCGCGGTCGACGTGTCGTTCTGTGTAATGGCGACGGTGAACGTCGGCATCTCGATGTACGCGATCACGCGGCTGTCGGGATTCGTCCGGGAGCTGCACGCGACGCGCGCGCACTTCGCGGCGGCCGCGGCGGCGCGGGAGCGGCTGGAGGCGGCGGGCAGCCTCCGCGCGGTGCTCGGCGCGGCGCTCACCCGGATCGAGGAGGTCAGCCGCCGCGCCCGCGACCGGCTGCCGGGCGACGCGGCGGCGGCCCGCGACGACCTGGACGAGGTCGCCCGCACCGCACGCCGGGCCGCGACGGACGTCCGCTCGATCGTCGGCGCGCTGCAGGGCCCGTCGCGGCGGCGGGAACGGCCGGGCCGCGTCACCCAGTCCCGCCTCGCCTGGACGATCATGGTCATCCTGACCGTCGGCTTCGCGTGGCAGCAGGTCATCTACGTCCACGCGGGCACGGACGGCTCCTGGCGGGCCACGGCGGCGGCCGTCGCGGTCACGGTCGCGATCTCCGCGCTGGTGCTGCGGCACTCGTCGACCGTCCTGCGCAGGCGGCGGCCGCGCGGCGGGGCGTGGACGCTGTCCGCGCAGATCCTCCTGGTCTTCGTCCCGTACGCGCTGTTCGGCCAGGAGTGGGCGACGATGGCGTGCCTGGCGACCGGTTCGGTCCTGCTCGTCTCGCGCGGGCGCTGGGCGTGGATCCTGTTCTCGCTGACGATCGTCCTGTGGTGCGTGCCCGCGCTGTGGACCTCCCACGGCTCGCTGTTCCACCTCTACACGTCCGCGATCTCGGTGCAGATCGGCGTGGTCGTCTACGCGCTGTACCGCCTTCCGATGCTGGCCCGGGAGGTCGACGTCGCCCGGGAGCGGCTGGCGCGGATGGCGGCGCTGCACGAGCGGCTGCGCATCTCCCGCGACTTCCACGACCTGCTCGGCCTCGGACTGTCGACGATCACGGTGAAGGCGGAGCTGGCGCGCCGGCTCGTCACCGCCGACCCGGTCCGCGCCGCCGCCGAGATCGGCGAGCTGGCCGACCTGGCGGAACGGTCGCGGGCGGAGGCCCGCGCGGTCGCCGAGGACGACCGGGCCCTGTCGCTGCGCGACGAGGCGGTGTCGGCACGGGCCGCGCTGGACGCCGCGGGCGCCGACGTCCACGTCGACCTGCCGGACGAGTCCGACCTGCCGCCGTCCTCCCCCGTGGACGGTGTACTGGCCGCCGTGCTCCGCGAATCCGTCACCAACGTCCTGCGGCACGCGCATCCGGAGCACTGCGCCGTCACGGTCGCCGTCGACGACGGTGTGGTGAGGCTCACGGTCCACAACGACGGCGTCATCCCGCCGTCGTTCACGGGCTCCGACCCCGGCACCGGGAAGGGCCTGTCCAACCTGACCGCCCGCACCGGCGCTCTCGGCGGCTCCGTCTCCGCCGGAACCGACGGGAAAGGCGGTTTCACACTCGTCGCGGAAGTGCCTCTCGCGGCGGGTACGGGCACGCGGGAAGTGCCCCGTCACATGACGGATTCGCCCCTCCCCTTCCGTGCCTAGCGTTCCGGACATGAAGCAGGACTTCGACCTTGACCGCTACGTGCGCAACTCAAGGGCGGTCGATCTGTCGGGGGTGGCGTGGAACGAGATCCCGTCCTACCCCGTCTCGGGTGCGGAGGCGCGCACGCTGACCTTCATGATGGACATCGAGACGCACACCGTCATGTACGCCCGCGACCTCCTCGCCACGCGGGCCGCGTTCGACCCTGAGATCACGGCGTTCATGAGCTGCTGGATCTACGAGGAGTTCTGGCACGGTGAGGCGTTCTCCCGGTTCCTCGGCGAGGCCGGCTTCACGCTGGCGCCCGACCGCGAACGCGTCAACGCCGGCTCGCCCTACCCCACCAAGGTCGCCCGCAACGAGCGGATCCGCCGCGCGCTCGGCCGCGGCGTCTACACCAACCATTTCGCGTCGATGGTCGGCTCCGCGCTGTCCAAGGACTTCATCGCGCTCCAGATGACGTGGGGCGCGATGAACGAGCTCAGCGCCATCAACAGCTACCAGTCGATGATCGAGAAGAGCGACAACCCGGTGCTGTGCGACATCCTGCGCCGCATCATCAAGGACGAGCGCCGCCACTTCGCCTTCTACCGCGCGCAGGCGCGGCTGCGGCTGGAGCGCAGCCCGCGGGCGCGGCGGATCACGCGGTGGGCGATGGAGCGGCTGTGGGCGCCCGTCGGGACGGGCCTGCGCCCGCAGGAGGAGAGCGACTTCGCGCTCGTCTGGCTGTTCGGCGACGACGACGGCCTCGACCGGCTGCGCCGCCTCGACGACACCATCGGGCAGCTGCCCGGCTTCGCCGACGCGGCGCTCGCGCAGAAGGCGCGGCTCCGGTCGCTGGAACGCCTCCCGAGCCACCGCATACCCCGAATGGCCTCCGACTGGGCCCTCGCCCACGCCGGCGTACACAGGGAGAACCAGGCAGCTTGACTTCCACCCCACAGCCGAAGCTGGAGGATCCCAACCCTCGCGGGTCGGGTTTCCTGCTTCGCCGCCAGTCGCCCACCGGGCTTGCGCCGTTGGGGTCTTACACCGGCTCCACAGGCGTTTCACCTCTCGGCCGGCCCGGCCGCGAGGATGTTGCGGGCCGCGTTCACATCCCGGTCATGCACCGCACCGCAGCCGCACGACCACGACCGGACGCCCAGCGGCAGCACGTCTTGCCGTGTTCCACACCCGCCGCACAGCTTCGAACGGTTGCCGAGCATGTTGCCGACGGTGAGGTCCTCGATCACGACCGTTTGGTTCTCACGGACGAGCCGAGTGGTGAGCTTGTGCGGGAAATCCCGGCGCCGGTCGGTGATCCGGGCATGCACCCTGGCGACCCGGTGCCGGGCCTTGGCCCGGTTCTTCGAACCCCGCACCTTGCGGGACAGCGCCTGCTGGACCTTGGCGAGCTTGCGCCGGTCCCGTCGCTCGTGGCGGGGGTTGGTGATCTTCTCTTCCACCAGCAGGGACACGAACCAGCGACCGGCGGCGTCCTGGCTGACGGTGACGGTGGACGGCTCCGCGCCCCCGGGCAGCCGACGCGACCACACGATATCGAGGGGTCCGTCCATCTTCGCCAGGGTCAGGGTGCCGTCCCGCCAGCGGAACGCCGACCAGGTGTACCCGGCCGACCGGCGGGACTTCTCGCGGGACTTGAACGCCGGATACCCGGCACGCTTGGCGAAGAAGTTCACAAACCCCGCGTGCAGGTGCCGCAGGGCCTGCTGCAACGGGACCGAGGACACCTCGCCCAGGAACACCAACTCCGGCGCGCGCTTCCACGCCGTCAGCATCGCCGAGGTCTGCGCATAGGAGACCCTCCGGCCCTCGGTGGCGTAGGCACGCGAGCGTTCCTCCAGCGCCTTGTTGTACACGAGGCGAACGCACCCAAACGTCCGGGCAAGCTCGTCGGCCTGCTCGGGGGTCGGATAGAAGCGGTACTTGTACGCCCGCTTCACCGTTCGCGCCATGTCACTCATTGCACCCGGAGAGTGGCGGAGAGTCGCACACATGTTCGTATTCCTGCGGCACCATGCCGCGTCACCTCCCGACGCCTGACGGCGGAGGTCTCCACGCCTCAAGGAGAGCGATGAGCGAAGACGGCTTGGCGGGACGGACGGTCCTGCTCACCGGAGTGACCGGTTTCATCGGGCAGGCGCTGCTGGAACGCATCCTGTCCCGGCATCCCGAGACCCGTGTCGTCGCGGTGCTGCGGGAGAAACCGGGCGTGACCGCCGACCAGCGGCTCGACGAGCTGGTCGCCAAGCCCGTGTTCTGGCCGTGGCGGGAGCGGGTCGGCGACGACGCCGCCCGCGAGATCGTGCGGGAGCGGGTGCGGGTCGTCGCGGCCGAGCTGACCGAGTCCGTCCCGGAGCTGCCGGACGACATCGACGCCGTGATCCACGGCGCGTCGATCGTGTCGTTCGACCCGCCGATCGACGAGGCGTTCCAGACGAACGTGGTCGGCACCGTCAGCCTGTACGAGGCCGTCCGGCGGGCCGGGCAGCGGTCGGGGAAGACACCGCACATCGTGCACGTGTCGACGGCGTACGTCGCGGGCTCGCGGAAGGGCATCGTCCCGGAGACGACCCTCGACCACGCCATCGACTGGGAGACCGAGCTGGAATGCGCCGTCGAGGCCCGCCGGTCGGTGGAGCGCGACTCGCGGCGCCCCGAGGTCCTCGGACGGCTGCGCGCCGCCGCGCTGAAGGAGCAGGGCAAGGCGGGCCCGACCGCCGTGGCCGCCGACACCGAGCGCCGCCGCCGCGACGAGGTCAAGGACCGGCTCGTCGCGTACGGCCGGGAACGGGCCCGCAGCCTCGGCTGGCCGGACGTCTACACCCTCACCAAGGCCCTCGGCGAGCGCGCGGCGGAGCAGACGGCGCACGACGTGCCGCTGTCGATCGTCCGTCCGGCGATCGTGGAGAGCAGCCTGAAGCTTCCGTACCCGGGCTGGATCGACGGGTTCAAGATGGCGGACCCGCTGATCCTCGCCTACGGCCAGGGCATGCTCCGGGCGCTCGCCGGGATCCCGGACGGCGTCGTCGACATCATCCCCGTCGACCTGGTGGTGAGCGCGCTGCTCGCCGCCGCCGCCGCCCCGCCGGAGCCGGGTGAGCCCGCGTACTACCACGTCGGTTCCGGCGCCCGGAACCCGCTGACGCTTCAGCGGCTCGTCGAGCTCGTGAAGGAGTACTTCGCGGAGAACCCGCTGCCCGGCACCGACGGGCGCGGCGCGATCCGTCCGCGCGAGCTGACGCTGCTCAGCGATGGCCGCGCCGAACGCATGCTCGGCACCGCCGAACGCGCCATGGACGTCGCCGAGAAGGCGCTGATGATGCTGCCCAGCGGCGACCGCACCCGGGGCTGGCAGCGCAACCTGCACAAGCAGGGCCGCGAGGTCCGGATGCTGCGCCGCTACCGCGACCTTTACGGCGCGTACGGCGCCGCCGAGGTCGTCTACGCCGACTCCGCCACGCTCGCGCTCGACCGCTCGCTACCGGAAGACGCGGGCTGCGACTCCGCCGTCATCGACTGGGCGCACTACCTCCGCGACGTGCACTGCCCCGCCGTGACGTCCGCGTTCCGCCACATGAAGCCGCCCGCGCCGCGGCCGCGCCCGATCGGGACGTCGGCCCGCCCGGCCAAGCCGCCCGTCACGTTCGAGGAGCGCGGCGACGTCGTCGCCGTGTTCGACCTCGACGGGACGATCATCGCGTCCGACGTCGTCGAGGCGCACCTGTGGGCCCGCCTGCTGGACGCCCCGATGAAGGCGTGGCCCGGCACGCTGATGCCCGTCCTGCGGAAGGTCCCGCACTACCTGCGCACCGAGCACCGCGACCGCGGCGAGTTCCTCCGCGAGTTCGTCCAGCGCTACGAGGGCGCGAACGAGGAGCAGCTGCGGGCGCTGGCCCGCGACAGGCTCGGCGACGTGCTGCTGCGCCGCGCCTGGCCGGCGGCGATCCGCCGCGTCCGCGCGCATCGCGCGGCCGGGCACCGCACCGTCCTGCTCACCGGCACCCTGGACGTCTTCGTCGAGCCGCTCCGCACGCTCTTCGACGACATGCTCGCCTCGCACCTGCGGGTCGTCGACGGGCGCTGCACCGGCAGCTTCGAGCAGCCGCCGCTGATCGGCGAGTCGCGCGCCGCGTGGCTGCGCGCCTGGGCCAAGGACGAGGGCGTCGACCTCACCGGAAGCTGGGCCTACGGCGACCACTACTCCGACCTTCCCGTGTTGGAGCAGGTCGGGAATCCCGTCGCCGTCAACCCCGACGCGCGCCTGTACCGGCATGCCAAACGGCAACGCTGGACGATCGCGGACTGGGATGGCGACGCGGGCGCCGTCTCCACGATCCTGGACGCCGCACTTGAGGGCGCGTCCCAGAAAGGTGGGGTCCGATGATCCTGGCGCTGGAGTACCACCGCTCCCCCGCCCGCTACCTCGCCGCCGCGCGGCTGCCGGGACGGCTGCGTCCGGCCGCCGTCCCGTCGCTGGCGCCGCTGCGGCTGACGTCCAAGCCCCCGCCCGGCACGCCGGGCCCCGGCTGGGTGCGGCTGCGTCCGCTGCTGTCCGGGATCTGCGGCTCCGACCTGTCGATGGCCGCCGGGAAGGTCTCCCCGTACCTGGCGCCGCTGACCTCGATGCCGTTCGTGCCCGGCCACGAGATCGTCGCGGAGCTGATGGACGACGCCGGCGACGGCATGCCCGCCGGGACGCGCGTCGTCATCGACCCGGTCCTGCCCTGCCGTGCACGCGGCACCGGCCCCTGCGGCCCCTGCGCCGAGGGCAACGAGAACCGCTGCGACCACGTGAACGCGGGCCGGATCTCGTCCGGTCTCCAGACGGGGTTCTGCGCCGACACAGGAGGCGGCTGGTCGGAACGCCTCGTCGCACACCGCACTCAACTGCACCGGGTGCCGGAGTCGCTGCCGTCCGAACGGGCCGTGCTGGCGGAGCCGCTCGCGTGCGCGGTGCGGTCCGTCCGCCGGATCGACGTGCCGCGCGGGACGTCGATCGTCGTGGTCGGCGCCGGCACGGTCGGCCTCCTGACCGTCCTCGCGCTGCGCGAGCTGACCCCCGCCGGGCCGATCACCGTCATCGCCCGGCACCCGGGCCAGCGCCGCCGCGCCCGCGCGCTAGGCGCCACCGAAACGATCGACCCGTCAGCCGCACTCCGCGGACTGCGGCGCATCACCGGCGGCTCGCTCGTCCGCCCCGAACTCGGCCCCGGCTACCTGCTCGGCGGCGCCGACCTCGTCGTCGAGTGCACCGGCGGCGAGGGCCTCGACACGGCGCTGCGGCTCGTCCGCGCGGGCGGGACGGTGCTGCTGTCCGGGATGCCGTCCAAGCCCGCCGACCTGACGCCCGCCTGGTACCGGGAGCTGAACATCGTCGGCTCCTACGCCAGCCGCGGCGCCGACGACTTCCAGGCCGCGATCGACCTGGCCTCGCACGACGCGCTCGACGGCTTCGTCGACAGCGTCTACCCCCTCACCCGCTGGCGGGACGCGCTCTCGCACGCCCTGTCCGCCGGACGCTCCGGCAGCGTCAAGATCGCCTTCGACCCCCAGAACGGTGACCGCCGACCACCGAACGGCGATACCCCCGACCACCTCGATCGCGAAGGAGCCGATGGATGAGCAGACCGGGACTCGTGCTGGAGGTGGACGAGCGGACGCCCCCGCTTCTCGTGCACGAAGGAGAAGGGTTCCGGCTTGAGCGGTTCCCGCTCGGCACCCGCGTGATCTACCCGCCGGACTCGCTGCCCGGTGTCCGCGACGTGACCGGGCGGATCCGGAACGCGCTGCTGAACCCGCTCGGCAGCGAGCCGCTCCCCGAGCTGCTGCACTCGGGCATGCGGCTGACGATCGTGTTCGACGACCTGTCCCTGCCGCTGCCGCCGATGCGGGCGCCGGACGTGCGGGGCCGGGTCATCGAGCAGGTGCTGGAGATGGCCGCGTCCGCCGGGGTCGACGACGTCGAGCTGATCGCCGGCAACGCGCTGCACCGCCGGATGACGCCCGCGGAGATCAAGCACATCGTCGGCGAGCGCGTGTTCAACTCGTTCTGGCCCGACAAGCTCGGCAACCACGACGCCGAGGACCGCGACAACCTCACCCTGCTCGGCCAGACCAGGCACGGCGAGGACGTGGAGATCAACAAGCGGGCCGCCGAGAGCGACCTCATCGTGTACGTGAACATCACGCTGGTCGCGATGAGCGGTGGCGCGAAGTCGGTGTCGGTGGGGCTGGCCTCGTACAAGAGCCTGCGGCACCACCACAACGTCCACACGCTGCGGCATTCGCGCTCGTTCAACGACCCGCCGAACTCGGCGATGCACCATTCGTACGACCGGATGCACAAACTGCTGTCCGAGTCGGTGCGGGTGTTCCACATCGAGTGCACGGTCAACAACGACCAGTTCCCGTCGCCGTTCGAGTTCCTGAACAAGCGCGAATGGGAGTGGACCCTCAAGGACCAGGCGAAGTTCCTCGCCGGAAAACGCGCCAACGACCTCGCGCCGGCCGGTGCCCGGCACCGGGTGTGGCAGAACATGCGCGCGCCCTACGGGGTGACGGGCGTGCACGCGGGCGCCACGGAGCTCGTCCACGAGAAGACGCTCGCGAACGTGCACCGGCAGCAGCTCACCGAGGTGCAGGGGCAGTCGGACGTCCTCATGCTGGGGCTGCCGTACCTGTGCCCGTACAACGTGAACTCGGTGATGAACCCGATCCTCGTGTACAGCCTGGGGCTCGGTTACTACTTCAACATGTACAAGAACAAGCCGCTCGTCCGTGAGGGCGGCGCGCTCATCATGTACCACCCGATGAAGTCGGAGTTCCATCCGCTGCACCATCCGAGCTACATCGACTTCTACGAGGAGGTGCTGACGCAGACGACCGACCCGGCGACGATCGAGACGAAGTACGAGGAGCAGTACGCGACCGACCCCTGGTACGTGCACCTGTACCGGAACTCGTACGCCTACCACGGCGTGCACCCGTTCTACATGTGGTACTGGGGCGCGCACGCGCTGTCGCACCTCGGCGACGTCATCTGCGTCGGCGCCGACCGGCGCGTCGCGTCCCGGCTCGGGTTCCGCGCCGCCAGCACCCTCGCGGACGCGCTGGAGATGGCGGGCGAGACGGTCGGCCGCAGCCCGTCCCTCACCTACCTGCACACCCCGCCGATGACGCTGGCGGACGTCCGATGAGCGGCGGCGGCAAACGCGGCAGGATGAAGCTCGTCGAGGAGGTCCGGCTGCTCCGCCGGGGGCGCGACTGGCGTGGCCGTGCCCCCGCGCCGCGCTCGGCGCAGTCGTGGCAGACGGCGCCGCCCAGCCGTCCGTTCCCGACCGACTGGGCGCGCACGCCGCTCGCCATCGCGGCCCGGAAGGTCGCGTTCGACGGCGTCCTCAGGACGGTCACGTGGAGCCAGATCCGGCCCGAGATCCACGGCGCGGAGGTCCTCGACGAGCTCAAGGGCCCGGTCGTGTTCGTGGCCAATCACGCGAGCCACCTGGACACGCCGCTGATCCTCGGGTCGCTGCCCGTCCGGATCCGCAACCGCGTCGCGGTGGCCGCGGCCGCCGACTACTTCTTCGACGCCCGCTGGCGCGCGGTCGCGACCGCGCTGACGTTCAACGCGTTCCCGATCGAGCGGCGCGGCTCGGGCGGGGCGCTCGACCTGGCGTCCGAGCTGTTGCAGGACGGGTGGAGCCTGCTCATCTACCCGGAGGGCACCCGCTCCACGGACGGCTGGGCGCGCCGGTTCCGGATGGGCGCGTCGCTGCTGTGCCGCGACCAGGGCGTCCCGGCCGTGCCGCTGGTGTTGCGCGGGACGTACCAGGCGATGCCGCGTGGCGGGTTCTGGCCCAAGAAGGGCCGGCCCGTCGTGTCCGTCCGGTACGGCAAGCCGCTCGTGCCCGGAGCGGACGAGTCGACGGGCGCGTTCAACACCCGCTTGGAGGACGAGATCGGCCGCCTGTGGGTCGAGCATGACGAGGACTGGTGGACGTCCCTGCACGCCGCCGACCGCCGCCGCGCGCCTCGCGGGCCGGACGCGTCCGAATGGCGCCGCAAGTGGGAGTCGACGAGGCCGCAGGCGCCGACGTCCACCCACCACCGAGTCTGGCGCCGCAGATGAGAGCGGGCGCCGCCGGCCAACGGCGTCCGGCGGCGCCTTTCAGAGCGTTTCGCCCAGGACGACCTGGGTCACGTTGGGGAAGTCTCCGAAGATCTTCGTCCCGGCGCCGAACCCGTTCCCGGTGACGGTCATCGACGGCATCGGGCCGAACGCGTCCGCGAGCGTGACCAGCAGCGCCGTGCCCGTCGGGGTGGCCATCTCGGCGTCGATGTCGTGGCCCTGGATCGGCGCGCGGGCACGCGCCACCAGCTCCACGACCGCGGGCCCCGGGTTGGGGATCAGCCCGTGGTGGCACCGGATGAAGCCCCGCCCGACCGGGATCGGCGCGGCCCGGACCTCGTCCACGCCCAGCGTCTCCAGGGCGGCGCAGGTCCCGACGACGTCGACGATCGCGTCGTGCCCGCCGACCTCGTGGAAGTGGACGTTCTCCGGCGGCATCCCGTGCACCGCGCCCTCGGCCTCGGCCAGTCTCCGGAACACGTTCAGCGCCCGCTCCCGCACCCGTCCCGGCAGCGGCGCGGCGGTGACGATCTCCTCGATGACGGCGTGCGTCCGCGAGACGGCGTCGTCCTCGACCCCGACGACCGCGCGTGTGGCGGCGATCCCGCGCCGCGACACCCGTTCGACGTCCAGGGACCAGCCGGGCACTTCCAGCCCCTTCAGCATGGCCCGGACCTCACCGAGGTCGGCGCCCGCGTCGAGCAGCGACCCGAGCGCCATGTCACCGGCCACCCCGGCGAAGCAGTTGAAATAAGCGATCTTCGTCATGTCAGCATCCTTCGCGCTAGTACCGCCGCTCCGAGCCCGTCGTCGATTCCCGTGACGGCGAGGCCCGGCGCGCCGGACGACAGCAGCGCCGACAGCGCCGCCAGGCCGCCGTCCGAGCTGCCGTAGCCGACGCTGGTCGGCACGGCGACCACGGGACGGGACGTCAGCCGGGCCGTGACCGAGGGCAGCGCCCCGTCCATCCCGGCCGCGACGATGAGGAGCCGCGCCTCGTCAAGCCGGTCCCGCACGGCCAGCAGCCGGTGCAGCCCCGCGACCCCCACATCGGCGATCAGCGTCGTGTCCAGCCCGAACGCGGCCGCCCCCGCCATCGCCTCCGCCGCCACCGGCAGGTCGGCCGTCCCCGCGGACACGACCGCGACGGGCACCGGCACGGAAGGCAGCGGACGCGTGAGCACCACGAGCCCCGACCGCGAATGCCGGACGGCGTCCGGCGCGGCGTCCTTCGCCGCCTCGTACTGCTCGCGCGACGCCCGCCGCAGGAACGCGACCTCGGCGTCGCGGGCGAGCAGTTCCTTGACGCGCTGGCGCACCTGGTCCGGGTCGAGCCCGGCCGCTTCGGCGACGGCGACGATCGGGCGCCTCATGACCCCGCCGCGTTCACGAGATGGGCGGCGTACCCGGCGCCGTAGCCGTTGTCGATGTTCACGACGACCACGCCGGGCGAGCACGAGTTCAACGCCGACAGCAGCGCGGCCCGCCCGGGCAGTTCGCCGCCCGCCGAGGTCGGCAGCGCGATGACCATGCGGTCGGTCAGCCCGGACACCAGTGTCGGCAGCGCGCCGCCCGTCCCGTCCGCGATGATGAACACACCCGGCGCGTCCTGCTCGCTCAGCCAGCCTGGCAGCGCCCCCGGGTCGTGGACGGGCGCGTCATAGCGCCGCACGACCCGGCTTCCCATCGCCTCCGCGACCAGCGCGGCCTCCTCCGCGGCGGCCTCGTCCTCCGGCCGCCCGCACACGACCTCGACGCGTCCCGTCCCGGACCGCGCGGCGGGCGCCAGCACGGCCAGCCTCGCCCGCTCGTGCACCACCGTGCCGGGGAACGCGGCGCGCAGCGCGTCCAGCGTCTCGGTGTCCGCGCGCGTCGCCAGCACGTTGGTCGCACCGGAGCCGATGAGGCTCTCCGCGATGGCGACGACCTCCGCGACCGTCTTGCCCTCGCAGTAGACGGCCTCGGGATGTCCGCGCCGCCGCCCCCGTCCGATGTCGACGCGGGCGAACCCCAGCTCGTCGACGGTCATGTGGCCGCCGCCCGCACGCGCGGCAGGCCCAGGACCGCGTTGTGGCTGCCCTGCCGGTACGGCTCCAGGTCCAGCGTCACGTACCGGAACCCGGCGCCCTTGAGCAGCGCGACCAGCTCACCGGCGCGCTGCGCGGCGCGCCCGATGTCGGCCGCCTCCACCTCGATCCTGGCGAGGTCGCCGCCCTGGTCGCGGACGCGCAGCCGTCCGCCGAACCCGGCGCGGCGCAGCGCGTCCTCGGCGTCCTCGACCCGGCGCAGCGCCTCCCGCGTGACCGGCACCCCGTACGCGAGCCGCGACGACAGGCACGCCGACGCGGGCTTGTCGGACGTCGGCAGCCCCAGCTCCCGCGCCACGTCCCGGACGTCGGCCTTGCTCAACCCCGCGTCCACCATGGGGAACCGCGCCCCCATCCGCCGCGCCGCGCTCTGCCCCGGCCGGTGATCGCCCAGGTCATCGGTGTTCACGCCGAGCAGGACGGGCCAGTCCCCCGCCTCCGCCGCCACCGCGGTCAGCACCGTGACGAGCTCCTCCTTGCAGAACCGGCACCGGTCGGCCCGGTTCACCGAGTACCGCTCGTCGTCCAGCTCATGCGTCTGGACGACCCGGTGCCGCAACCCAAGCCGCTTGGCCTGCGCACCGGCGTCCGCCAGCTCCGCCCGCGCCAGCGACGGCGAGTCGGCCGTGACCGCGAGCGCCCGGTCTCCCAGCTCCTGATGCGCGAGGTAGGCGAGCAGCGAGCTGTCCACCCCGCCCGAATAGGCGACGACGGCGCCGGGCAGCGCGGTCAGCGCCCCGCGCAAGGCCGCGACCTTGGGAAGCGTCGTCACTTCCGGTGAAACGAGGCTGTGGGCCATGCGGTTCTCCTTCGGCGTCGTCCTCCAGCCGATGAGGCTAGGCGCACGCGCCGCGTGGGCGAATCCGTCATCCGACCGGCGACTTCAGCATGGCCCCCGACATGGCACGGCGCCCTCCAGGCCGCAAGGAAGGGTTCTGAGCACGATCCCGGCCTGGAGGGCGCCGTGGTCCAGGCGCCCTCGGCGGTCAGCCGCGGGCCTTGTCGAAGCGAGCCTTGACGTCCGTCCAGTTGACGAGTGCCCAGAGCTTCTCCACATAGTCGGGCCGCACGTTCCGGTATTGCAGGTAGTAGGCGTGCTCCCACGCGTCGAAGACCAGCAACGGCGTCGTGTTCATTCCCACGTTCCCGTGGTGGTCGTAGAGCTGCTCCACCACGAGCCGCTTCCCCAGCGGTTCCCACGCCAGCACGCCCCACCCGGACCCCTGCACGGTGGACGTCGCCGTGGTGAGCTGCTTCCGGAACGCCTCGAACGACCCGAAGTGCTCATCGATCGCCGCCGAGAGCTCCCCGTCGGGACGGTCGCCACCGTCCGGCGACAGGTTGTCCCAGAAGATCGAGTGCAGGACGTGCCCGGACAGGTTGAACGCGAACGTCTTCTCCAGCCCGACCAGCCCGCCGTACTGCTCCTTGTCCCGCGCCTCCGCCAACCTCTCCAGCGTGTCGTTGGCGCCCTTCACGTAGGCGGCATGGTGCTTGGAGTGATGCAACTCCAGAATCTCCCCGGTGATGGCGGGCTCCAGAGCGGCGTAGTCGTAAGGCAGATCAGGAAGCGTGTAGTCAGCCATAGACCCACTATTGCAAACTCCTCGCAACTACGTCCATCCCGCAACAACCCGACCCGCCTGGCGTCGTGTTCAGAACACATTCTGATAAACTGGGGCCATGAGCGCGACGACCGGATCCGACTCCGTGACCTTCTCCGACTTGTCTCGCAACCCGCGAGCCGTCGCGGAGCGCGCCTCCCGGCTGGGACGGGTGCGCATCACCCACCGTGACGCGCCGGACTTCTTCCTGACCGCCGCCGACCGTGAGGAGCAGCGGGACGAGACACTGGCCACCGCCTCCCGGATCTTCCTCGCGCTGATCAAGCACGACCCAGGGGCCCGGGACCTGCTTCTCGCCATGCCCGAGGTGTTCCCCTGGGTGCGTCACCTCAGCACCGAGGAGGTTCGCGCGTTCACTGTCGAGCTGGTCCAAGCGCTGTCGGACGCGGCGGAACTCGACCTCGACTCGTCCATCCACGAGGTGGTCGCCGGGTGGCGCGCGACCGCCCGCATCAAGGCCGATCCCGAGCAACTCGCGGACGCGACCCGGCCCACCAGCGGCGACTTCGGCCCCGTCGAGGTCCAACCGTGAGTCCCAAACGTGGGGACAGGGTCACCGTCCCTCCTCCGGACGACCAGTGGGACCTACGGTTCGGCAAGAACGAAGCAGCACGCGGTTGGGAAGAGCTATGTCGACTGGCCTTAGCCAACACGCGGCGGTGCTATGAGACACTCCGCGCCGACCCACGCTCCCGAGCCGACCATGGACGGCAGCACCGGCTTCGCGGAGACCTCGCGACCCACAAGCACAACGGCCGCGACCTTGAGCAATGGGAGTACGAAGTGACGAGCGGCGGCCGCGTGCGCTACGTCATCGACGATGAAACCCGCACCGTATGGATCATCTACGCCTCACCCAGGCATCCGAAAGACACGGATGGCTGACCATGTCACCGACGTAGACCACCTGGCGGCGCGAACCGTGCCGGTCATGACGGGGCGATGACGGTGCGGTCGCCATCTGATTCATAGGCGACGACCTGGACGATCGGGAGGTGGGGCAGTTCCGGGGGCATGTTCCTGGTGCGCGGGCCCGGCACTGTCAGGAAGGACGTACGGCCCGGGCGCTCCGGGCGTTGCTCGTGGGTGCCTAGTTCACCGACCGTTTTCAGGCGCACGATGCTTGGGCCCGCGGCCGCCGCCAGTTGCCAGCGCTTCGGCGAGCGCCACCACACGGCCGCGGCGATCGTCCCGGCGGACGAGGTGAAGTCGCTGTTCGTCCCGCCCCGTTCGGACAGCGCCCGCCCGTCGTCGGAGATCAGCATCGAGCTGCCCGGGGCGCCCCACGGGGAGGACGCGTCCACGGTCAGCAGCGTCGCCCGGCCGCCGCCGTCGGGGAGTTCGCCGCTCCACAGGCGGCCCAGCCGCAGGTCGCCCGACTCGCTCAGCGTCGCCGCGCCCGCGCAGGCGGCGGCCCGCATCGCCGCCCAGCGGAACCGTTCGTCCTGCTCGCGCGGGTCGCGGAACCACACCCGCGGCGCCGCGGCCCGCGGGTCCTGCGAGGCGAGCTGCGTGACCGTCCGCGGCCAGCCGCCGAGGGCCGGCCGCGACGTCATCTGGAACACCACGTAGTTCTGGCATTGCCGCGTGAACCAGCGCCATGGCAGCGGATCGGTCAGCCCGTCCCTGACCGCCACCGGCTCCCAGCGCGGGGCCCGCTCGGACGGCACCGCAGCCCGCACGTCCCCCAGCCACGGCGGGACGAGGTAACGCCACGTCATGCCCAGCATGATGAGCTGCCCCGCGCCCGTCCCGAGCCTGCGGACCGACTCCACGCCGCGCGACAGGCGCCGCTCGAAGTACTGCGCCACGCTGGGCGTGTCCCGCAGGCCGGGAGAGTCGCGCAGCACGACGAGGGACGCGCCGTCGACCGTCCCCGCGTACAGGACGATCACGCGGCCCTGCGGCGGCTGCCCGCGCTCGCCCCGCCAGGCGTCGGCGGCGCGGCGCAGCAGCCCGGTGTCGTGCCGCAGCCCACCCTGCGCGGGCTGCTCGTTGATGGACGGTGTTCCGGCCGTCCGCCACGCGCCCGGGTCGATCGCGGCAGGCTCGCCACCGCCTTCACCCTGCGGCCTGAGGGCGACCCCGACGACGGCCAGCAGCACGGCCACGACCACGGCCGCGAGGCTCCGGCCGCGCGGCGGGGCGGGCGGCGGGCGGAGCCGGACGAGATCGGGCTCGAACGCCTCGATCTCGGCGCGCTGTTCGGCTTCGTCCAAGCCGGTCCGGGCGTCGACGGCGGCGGTGGCCCGGTCCACGTCCTCGAAGCCGGTCTGGACGTGGAGGCTCAGCTCGGCGGCGACCTCGGGTGCGGTGAGTCCGTCACGGCACAGCAGGTAGGCGAGCCGCTCGTGCGGCGACAGGTCGAGCAGCGCCGTCCGGACGGGCCCCGGCGAGGCCCGCACGGGCTCGGCGAAGAGGCGGTGCGGCCCCGGCCGTCCAGCGGGCGGGTCGGTGAGCAGGATCTCGACGAGCCGCGCCCGCATCGCCGGATAGCCGCCCTTCCGCACCCCGGCCGCACGGGCGGCGGCCCGGCGGGCGCGCATGAGCGGGGCGTCACCGTCGTCCAGCACCAGGTACGCGAGCCGCAAAAGGCAGGCGTAGTGCTCGCGGTCCGCCGTTCGCACCGGGCACCTCCCACCCGCATTGTGCGCACCGCGGATAACGGCCCGGTTGAGACGGCGCCCGCACCGACCCGGAGCACCGCTCGGTCACGCCGGCGAGCCGAACCCGCCGTGGGGCGCGCTAGTCCTCGATCCTGATTCCCAGGGCCGAGGTCAGCGCGCCGAGCAGGCTCATGGCGTCGGCACCGGCGACCGTCGCGCCATCGAAGCTCGTGATCCCCCGGACGCCGCTGAAGTCGCAACCGGCGAACCGCACGTTCTTCATGGAGACGTTGCTGAACTGGGTCGCGACGAGCTTGCAGCCCTCGAAGCGGACGTTGTGCAGCTCGGCCTCTTGAAAGCTGGACTCGGAGAGGTTGCAGTCGCGGAAGACCACGTCCCGCATCCGGGCGAACCGGAAGGTGACCAGATCGGCGCGGCATCCGTCGAAGACCACGTCCCGGACGCCGCCCTCCGGGAACTGAAGCCCGGTCATCCGGCAGTCGGCGACGGACGCGTTGAAGATCCGCGAGCTGAACAGCCGAAGATTCGCCAGATCACAGCCCTGGAGATCCACGTCGGCCAGCCCCGCCCGGTGAAGTGTGACAGCGGCGAAACGCGTGCGTTCGAACCGGCACCGCTCGAACTCGACGTCCTCCGCCTCGGACCCCGTGATCGTCACCGCCCCGTAAACGAGCGACACGTACCTCCCGTCATGAACGAGTTCATGATCGGTCGCCGGTGAGAGGCTCCGGGGAATCCTGGGGGCCTTCGGCTCCCTCTTCGGCACAGCGCGGGCAGGCACCACGCGACCCTACGGCGAACAGGCCGGTCAGAAAACCTCATCCATCGGTCATCCAGCCTCCACCCGGACGCGAATCCCGGTTGGTCGCTCGCGGTCATGTGACGCGGCGCGGCCGACACGACCACTGCTTCGCGAAGGGGAGGAACCCATGATGGACACGCACGCGCCTCCGATCAGCGGATACGACCGGGGGCCGGTGCCGTCCCCGCCGTCCGGGCCGGGTCACGCTCGGCGGACGGGCGGCCGGCGGGCGCTGGTCATGCTCGCCGTCCTGACCACCGCGACGGCGGCGCTGGTGGGCACCGCGTCCAGCGCCTCGGCCACCCCGACGGACTGCACGACCGTCAACGGCGGCAACTTCGCGGAGAGCCGGTGCACCGGCGGCACCGGGGAGCACCGCGTGATCATGCTCCAGCGACACTTCGACCCGGCCGTCGGGCTGATCGCGTGCGAGGGGCCGTGGGTGCCGGTGGGCTCCGTCTCCCGCACGCTCTGCGCCTCCCAGCAGGTCATCTCGGTCACGGTGCAGACCAGGTGACGGCACCTGACCGGTGACGAGTACAGCCCTTGACCGTCTGCACAGCTCAAGGCCAAGGGCTGTTCCGTCCGGACGGGTCCCAGGCGCGGTCCGCGCGGCCTAGACGAGGAGACGGCGTGGGGTCGGCCGTCCGGTGGGCGGGTCAGTGAGCAGGACCGGCACCGCGCCCGCGCGCGTGCCACCCGCCGTCCCGATGATCGCGGACGCAGACGGCACTCTCGCGGGCGCGACGATGCCGGTCCTTATGATCGGTCGTTCGGGGGGTTCAGCAGGGCTTGCTGTAGTTCTCGTACGTGCCGTAGCTGCCGCCCCAGTTGACACAGTCGCCGGTTACCTTGACCGGCCCGGCGTACCTCGCGTACCTGCCCTTGTCGCCCACCAGCGGACCGGGGATGGCGTCCACCCAGGCACTGATCTCGACGTTGTTGTCGATGGACCCGCCCTGCTTCCACGTCACGACACAGGCCGAGTTGCCCTTGCGGAACAGCACGATCTTGACGTTGGCCGAGTCGCCTGCATACAGATAGTCGCGTTGCGTGTAGCCGCTGCCACAGTTGGCGGCGGCCAGTGACTCGGCACTGGCCGGCCCCGCCATGCTCATCGACGCCGTGGCGGTCGCGGCGACGCCCACCAGGACCGCCGCGCCACGCTTGATCTTCCGCATGATCCCTCACTTCCTCCGCGACCCTTGCCGCGGAGCCCCCATACAAGATCCACAACGTGACCGCCACCACAGACCCGCCCACCGAGAAGATGATCTTCAAATGAACGCAAGATGATCTTGAGTTCATCGCATCACGCCTGGTCATCGGCCGTGCGAGCGCCGTCCGACCCGCCGCGGCGATCAAAGCGAACGTCACGCGGCTGCCTCCGTCGCGACCCAGTCTCCGCACGGTCGCGCCACGGTCGCGCCGCGGTCGCGGGTCGCGAGTCGCGGTGCGACGGAGCGACGTAGACCCCGGACGCACCTGAAGCCCCGCCTCCCGGCCAACACCGCGCCCAGTCCTCATGGCCGGTGACAGGTCGCACACCCTCAAAGGGGCCGTGCGGGAGCCGGGACGCGGATGCCGTCCAGTTGCCGGACGATGTGCTCAGCGGTCTCTTGCAGGTCGACGAGCGGACGCCGAAGGTAGCGTCCCGGCCCGGCCCGCCAGGAAAAGTGCTGCGGATGCACCCACACATTGAGCCCCGGCAGCACCACGACCGAGACCCCGTTCGCGTCACTCGTCCGCATCCCGGGAAACCCACGCCGCTCGACGCAGAGCAGCAGGCATTGCGCGGCCGTGCCGGGATGGAGCGTGAGCGTCCGTCCTGGCCAGTCACGCGGAAGCGGCACCGCGAACCACACCGCCTTCCCCCGAACGACAGGTTCGGCGACCCGTGACCGAGTCAGGTCGCACCCCCAGCCCGCGGTTAACTCGCCCACCAGGCCAAGCCCCTTGCCGTGCTCGTCGAGCAGCCCGGTGCCGGACGCCCGCGGCAGCGCCTCCCGCGCCCCATCGAAGACGGACACGACAAGCTGCGGCGCCGGTACGGTCCGCGCCCAGATCCACAGCTCAGGCACAGCGGGCGGACGATCACCGGGCCTGCCGTGGCGAAGAGCGTTGGTCGCGATCTCCGACACGGCGACTTTTCCGTCCTGAATCACGTCCCGCCCCACCCCGAGCCCGTCCATCGTCTCGTGCAACAGCCGCCGCGCCACCGAAGGCCCCCGCTCGTCCTCCGGCAACCGCCACACACAAACCCCACCCGGCGTAAGCCGCCCCACTCCCTGACACTCCATGGGCCCCACCTCCAGCGCGATCACGATGTGTGTGCACCGCGTCACATGTCGTATGGACGGCTCGATACTGACCCACGGGAAGCTATGATGCAATCCCGTTTAGAAAAGTCATACGAGATGACCGAATCGGACTGTGTGTGCTCATATCGCCACGCAAGGTGACTTCGGGAGTGCAGAATGACCCTTCGAGAACCGAGGAGGTGCATCCATGCCACGCCCCGAGAGCCCGACCGTCCGCCGCATCATGCTGGGCATCCGTCTCCGCGCACTCCGGACCCGCGCCGGCGTCACGGCGGACGACGCGGCCCACCACATCGCCCGGACGGACTCGACCATCAGCCGGATGGAGACAGGGCAAAGTTCCGTGCCCGCCCGCGTCCTCGAACGGCTTGTGGACCTGTACGGTGCCACACCGGAGGAGACGGCCCAGCTGAATGAACTGGCCAAGGCCGCACGGCAACGCGGCTGGTGGCAACGCTACGGCGAAGTCCTCCACCCCGGCTTCGAGCTCTACCTCGGCCTCGAAGCCGAGGCCACCGAAATGCACGCGTACATCAGTGAGTGGGTGCCCGGGCTTCTCCAAACACCGGAGTACGCACGCGCGATCATGGCCGTCGAACCGCGTCGCTCCTCAGACGAGGAGATCCAAGCGAGAGTCGAAGCTCGGCTCGCACGTCAGGCGATATTGGACGGGGATGAGCCGCTCCAGTACTGGGTGGTCCTCAACGAGGCTGTCCTCCGCAGAGTGGTGGGCAACCCCAAGATCATGTCCGAACAGCTGCAATCTCTCGTGGTGAAGGCGCGGAAGCGGAACGTAAAGGTTCAGGTCTTGCCGTTCAGTTCAGGAGCGCATCCCGCAGTGAGCGGCCCATTCACCCTGGTGACACTCGATCTCGGTGAGGCAGCCGTTGCCGAGTACGTCTACGTCGAGAACCGGGCCGGTGCACTCCTAATGGACAAGACGACGGAAACCGATGTACATAGATTGACGTTTGATGCCCTCCGGGCCGACGCACTCAGCCCGGAGAAGTCGATCGCTCTGATCGAGAAGGCAACCGCAGAACTGGCGTGATGAGGAGACGAGATCCCCCGATGGCTGACTACGACCTGAGCCGGGCTGCATGGCGTAAGAGTTCTCGAAGCGGCAGTTCGGGTGGTGACTGCGTTGAGGTCGCGATGCTCGGCGACCTGAGTGCCGTGCGTGACTCCAAAAACCCAGAGGGTGGTCACCTGACCCTGGAACGCGTCGGGTGGACCGCCCTGCTGTCGCAGATCAAGCAAGGTGCGTACGACCTCTGAGCACAAGGAGAATGCGCATGCCCAAGGCTGACCTCGGACGGGTCGTCTTTCGCAAGAGCAGCTACAGCGAGGGCGCCAACGGCTGCGTCGAAGCGGCCGCCCTCGGCCCCATGCGCCTCGTTCGAGACACCAAGAACCCCCAGGGCGGCCACCTAACCCTTGGGCAGGACGCGTGGGCCGCCCTGATGTTGCAGATCAAGCAGGGTGCGTACGACGTCTGATCGGAGGCGTGGCCCGCTGAGGCGGTTTTAGCGGACGACGTCGTAGATGAGTTTGGTCACGCCGTTGGAGTAGGTGGCGGAGTCTCGGAGCTTCAGGTTCTGCTTGGCTCGGTCCTCGCGGCTGAAGAGGCTCTTGCCGGCGCCCAGCAGTACGGGGAAGACGAGCAGGTTGTAGCGGTCGATCAGGTCCGCGTCGGACAGGCGGCGGGCCAGCTCGGCGCTTCCGTGGATGAAGATCGGGCCGCCGTCCTCACGCTTGAGCGCCGCTACGTCCTCGATGGAACGAAGGATCGTGATCGGGCCCCAGTCGTCGACCAGGTCGGCCTCGGTGAGTGTCGTGGACACGACGTACTTCGGTAGGTCCTTGTAGGCCGCGTGGTCTTCCGAGCCCGGCCAGATCGGCGCGAAGGCGTCGTAGCTGCGACGGCCGAACATCAGGGCCGTCGTCTCGGCCAGTTCCTCCGCCTTGAGCGAGTACGCCTCAGGCACGAACTTGGTCTGCATCACCCAGCCGCCGCTGCGGTGGCCTTCGGCCTGCCCTCCCGGCGAGTCCACCACACCGTCGAGCGACATGAATCCCGTGTAGACCAGCTCTCGCGTCATCTCTCTTCCCCTTGGTTGATCTACCGCCCCCTAGGCCGGAGGCAGGTCAACATGAGATTAGTACACGTTTGTAAAGCCATGTTTCGGGCTGTCCTATATAGCTTTCTGGGTGTGTGGCTTGGAAGAGGGGGCGGGGGTTTGGGGTTGGGGGTGGCGTGAGGATTGGGCGGGTGTCCCAGGTGAGTGGGGCGAGTGTCAGGGCGTTGCGCTATTACGAGGACGAAGGGCTGATCACGCCTGGTCGTCTGGCGAATGGTTACCGCGACTACTGCCCCTCGACCGTCGCTGCCGTGCTTCGGGTTCGGTCACTCTTGGAGGCCGGGCTGCCGGTGCGGCTCGTCCGGGAACTCCTGCCGCAGGTCCCCGGCGGCCTCCGTGTGACGGGTTCCTGGACGAAGTCCAGCGGTATCGCGACCGGCTCGACGCGCACATCGCGGAGCTCAGCGGGCGGCGATCGGCACTTGACGCCTATCTGCGGGAGGCCCGGAAGGCGGGGGCTTGACTCTGACGCCTGTGAGAGGCTTCTACGTTCGCGTCATGGCGAATGTCGATGAGCGGGAACCTGCGGTCATGCGCGCGCTGGTTCAGAGGTCTCGGGGTGGGCCGTCGGATCTGGTGCTTGTGGATGATGCTCGTCGGCCCTCTGCCGGGGCCGGGGCGCGTTCGCCCAGTACATGACGATGCCTGCGGCGGGTCTGCTTCCGGTTCCGGACGGATGGGCGGACGCCTCAGCGCTCGGCATGGTGCTCAACTGGGCGACGGCGCCGGCGGCGCTGCGGCCTCTGGGGGGCGTCGAGGCCGGGTCCGTTGTGGTCGTTTACGCGGCGGCGGGTGGGGTCGGGCAGGCCGCCGTCCGGCTCCCGGCTCGATCTCGCGGACGAGATCATGCGGCTCAGCGGTGGGGTGGACGTCGTGCCCGAGTCGGTGGGGCGGGCCACCTTCGAGCGGGCGATCCACAGGTGCACGCCTTGGCGGACGGGACCGCGCTCCTGGCCGACCTCGAAGCCGGACGCACCACCGGCAAGCACGCGCTCGATCCCTGGGCCTGGACACGGCGGCCGCGACCCGGCCGCGGGCACCTTTCCCGCGCAAAGTCGAAGGCCGCCAAATCTCTGCGTAAGGCCCATTGAATCGACGCTAATGCGCTGGGATACTGTGCGCGATTTTATTCGTGCTCAAGGCGCATTCCCCCTCGGCCGTGATCATTCGACCGTTCCATAATTTGCGTGAAACTGGTCATGAGCAGGGCGGATATCCCCAATGTCCGGGCCCCGTCCCGGACGCGAAGGCACACGCTGCGGTGCGGCATCGTCCGCGCGCGGAGGGTGGACGCCTGGCAAGGGAGAGGTGGCGAAGCCATGATCGGTCCGGATGAGGGGGCAGTGAGCGGCGAGGGGCTCAGAGGCGCGTTCAGAAAGGTCGCGCGGGCCTCTGTGGTCCGGGTGGCCCTCGTGAGCTCGCTCGCGTCGCCGGTGGCCGCGTGCAGTATGGAGTCGCCGCCCACCACAACGGAGATGTTCGGGGAGTATGTGCGGTCGACCGAGGTCGTCGGCGACGAGTTCCAGAGCAAGAACACCTCTGAACGGATGGCGAATTTCGCCAGCATAGGGTCGCCGCAGGTTCTCATCGGGACGATGATGGCGCCGCGTCCTTGCGGCAAGACCAACTGCGCCCTGCCGTGGCAGAAGGGCGGCGCGAAGGCGACACCACCGGGCCCGGCGCTGGACGCCGCCCACGCTTTCGCCGGATCGAACGGGCACGTCTACGAACGCAAGATCCTGGTGAAACGCGACAACGGGAAACTGGAACTGGTCTCGCTGTTCATCGCGCGTAAGGCGGACGGCACCAGCGCGCTCGTCGATTCGAAAAGCGAGAGCCACACCGGTGGCCTGGACGGATTCCGTGAGAACAACCGCGTGTTCGGCTCCAGCGATCACATGCTCGTCACCCGCGACATCACGGCCCTGTCGGGCCGGAGCGAACTCGTGGTCGTTTCCGGGCACACTCCTCCGAATCGGAGACCGTGGTTCGTCGGCGTCGGCCTGATCCTGCTGGCCGCCGCCGCGACCTGGGTGATCGTGAATCGCGTCGGCAAGTTCCGCGCCAACCGGGCGTGACGCCTCCCCCGGGCCCGCCCCTGATGAAAGGCCCTCGGGACGGGCCGGATGGAGAACGGGTGGTCAGTGGCGGGAGCCGCCGCGGACCTTGGCCAGCAGGCGGCGGGCCTTGGCCTGGGTACGCGGGTCGCGGGCGAGCCGCTCCGCTCTGGCCCGCGCCTTCTGCCCCTGCGGGCCCCGGAGAAATTTCTTGATCCGGTCGATGATGGAAGCCAATGTTCTTCCTCCTCGGCCTAGCTTCGACAGTTCAACGTTTGCCCACTCTAGAAAGTTCGGAACCCTCACACGCCGCGGCGTCGGCGTCGGCGCGAACCGGCCTCAGTGGACGGTACGCAACGTCACGGACACCCGTCGTCCGCGGGGAACACGTCCGCCTGGGCCGGGGTCGCTCTTGCGTGCCGCGATGGCGTGCCGCCAGGCGAATCGTGCCGGGCCGGTCAGCACGCACAGGCAACCGGGTTCGAGGCGTACCGGCACGCGCGTCTTGTCCTGCCCTGGCCAGGCAGGTACTCGTTCACGATCACCTGGTCGGGTGGACGGTCGAAGTGACCGTCCTCGTGCAGCCGCCGGGACAGTGCCACCGCCCAGCCGGGCAGTGGCGGAGCCGGAGCGCCGCCTACGCCACGGCTGCCGTAGTCGTAGCGGTGCCCGTAGTGCTGGACACGACGCCGCAGCTGCGACGACCAAGGTAGGGCGTCGATGTCCGCCGTCAGTTGTCGCTGGCCGTCCTCGTCCAGCCAGCGGTCGACGCACAGAAGACCCGGAACCATGATCGAAAACCTATTCGATCACAAGCCGCCCGGTCCAGGCTCCGGACGACCGTCCGGAGCCGGGCCGGGAGGCATGGGGCGTGGTGGTCAGAAGGGGTCAGAAGGCTTCGTCCAGGGTGACGCTGCCCTCCACGCCGATCTGGTAGGCCGAGACGCGGCGCTCGAAGAAGTTCGACAGTTCCTGGACGTCCTGCAACTCCATGAACGCGAACGGGTTCTGCGTCCCGTAGCGGGCCGGGAGGCCGAGACGGACGAGGCGCTGGTCCGCCACATACTCCAGGTAGGCGCGCATGTCGTCGGCGCTCAGGCCGGGCAGTCCGTCCCCGCACAGGTCGCGGGCGAAGTCGAGTTCCGTCTGGACGGCCTCCTCCAGCATGCGCGTGACCTGGCCGGTCATTTCGGCGTCGAACAGCTCCGGCTCCTCGGCCCGGACGGTGTCGACCACGGAGAACGCGAACTCCATGTGCATCGACTCGTCCCGGAACACCCAGTTCGTTCCGGACGCGAGGCCGTTCAGCAGCCCGCGCGAACGGAGCCAGTACACATAGGCGAACGCGCCGTAGAAGAACAACCCCTCGATGCACGCCGCGAAACAGATCAGGTTCAGAAGGAACGCGCGACGGTCCGCGGCGGTGCGCAGTTCGTCCAGGGAACCGAGCGAGTCGATCCAGCGGAAGCAGAACTCCGCCTTGGACCGGATGGACGGGATGTGCTCGATCGCCGCGAACGCCCTGGCGCGTTCGTCCTGGTCGGGCAGGTAGGTGTCCAGGAGGGTCAGGTAGAACTGCACATGGACGGCCTCCTCGAACAGCTGCCGCGACAGGTACAGCCGCGCTTCTGGGGCGTTCACGTGCTTGTAGAGATTGAGCACCAGGTTGTTCGCCACGATCGAGTCGCCGGTGGCGAAGAACGCGACGAGCCGGTTGACCAGGTGCAGTTCGGCGGGCGTCAGCCGCGCGAGGTCCGCGAGGTCGGACGCGAGGTCGACCTCCTCGACCGTCCACGTGTTGCGGATCGCGGCGCGGTAGCGCTCGTAGAAGTCGGGGTAGCGCATGGGTCGCAGGGTCAGGTCCATGCCCGGGTCCAGCAGCATGCCCCGCGGCCTCTCCGTCGTCGCGGTCACTGGCACGCCTCGCAGGTCTCGGGGTTCTCCAGGGAGCAGACGGCGGCGGCGACCGTGGTCTGCGCGATCCGCGTGGCCGGACGCGACCGCAGGTAGTACGTGGTCTTGAGCCCGCTTCGCCACGCGTACGCGTACATCGAGGAGAGCTTGCCGATGGTCGGCGTCTCCATGAACAGGTTCAGCGAGTGGGACTGGTCGATGTACGGCGTCCGGCCGGCGGCGAGGTCGATCAGCGACTTCTGCGGCAGTTCCCAGGCCGTCCGGTAGAGGGTCAGCATCTCGTCCGGCAGATCGACGAGGCCCTGGACGGAGCCGTTCGCCTTCTTGATCGCCTCCCGGACGGCCGGCGTCCACAGCCCGAGCGACTTCAGATCGTCCACCAGATAGCCGTTGATCTGGAGGAACTCGCCGGACAGCGTCTCCCGCTTGAACAGGTTGGACACCTGCGGCTCGATGCACTCGTAGCATCCCGCGATGGACGCGATCGTCGCGGTCGGCGCGATCGCGATCAGCAGCGAGTTGCGGAGCCCGACCTCGGCGACGCGGCGGCGCAGCCTCTCCCATTCGGCGGGACGGGTCGGTTCCGCGTCCGGGAAATGGTCCAGGTGGAGTTGGCCGCGGGCAGTTCGCGTCTGGTCATAGGCGGGCAGCGGGCCATGGACGGCGGCGAGGTCGGCGGACGCGCCGTACGCGGCCAGCGCGATCTCCTCGGAGATGCGCGTCGACAGTGCCCGCGCCTCGTCGGAGTCGAACGGCAGGCGGAGCGTGAAGAAGACGTCCGCGAGACCCATCACGCCCAGGCCGACCGGCCGCCACTTGCTGTTCGCCGCCTCCGCCTCGGGTGTCGGGTAGAAGCCGCGGTCGATGGTGCGGTCGAGGAACCGGACGGCCGTGCGGACGGTGGCGCGGAGCCGCTCCCAGTCCATGCCGGACGGCCCGACATGCGCGGCGAGGTTCACCGATCCGAGGTTGCACACGGCCGCCTCGCCGTCGCTCGTCACCTCCAGGATCTCCGTGCAGAGGTTGGAGAGGTGGACGGTCTGGGAGGGGTCGGCGGTCTGGTTGCAGGCGCGGTTGGCGGCGTCCTTGAACGTCATCCAGCCGTTGCCCGTCTCGGCGAGCGTCCGCATCATCCGCCCGTACAGCTTGCGGGCCGGGAGCTGCCGGACGAACCGTCCCGCCCGCTCCGCCGCCCGGTACGCCTCGTCGAACGCCTCGCCCCACAGGTCGGCCAGCTCGGGGACCTCCTTCGGGTCGAACAGCGACCAGGTGCCGTCCTGCTCGACGCGGCGCATGAACTCGTCCGGGATCCAGTTGGCGAGGTTCAGGTTGTGGGTGCGGCGCGCGTCCTCGCCCGTGTTGTCGCGAAGTTCCAGGAATTCCTCGACGTCCGCGTGCCACGGCTCCAGGTACACGCACGCCGCGCCCTTCCGGCGTCCGCCCTGGTTGACGGCCGCGACGGACGAGTCGAGCGTGCGCAGCCACGGGACGATCCCGTTGGAGTGCCCGTTGGTGCCGCGGATCAGCGAGCCCCGCGACCTGACCTTCGTCCAGGAGATCCCGATGCCGCCCGCGTACTTGCTGAGCCGCGCCACCTGCCCGTACCGCTCGTAGATCGACTCAAGCTCGTCGCGCGGCGAGTCGAGCAGGAAGCAGGACGAGAGCTGCGGGCGGCGGGCCGCGGAGTTGAACAGCGTCGGTGAGCTGGGCAGATACGACAGCGTGCTGAGCAGCCCGTAAAGCTCAGCCGCATCGCCGACCGAGTCGGCCAGGCCGCACGCGACCCGCAGGAGGAAATGCTGCGGACGTTCCAGAACGAGCCGCGACCGCGGATGCCTCAGCAGATACCGGTCATAGAGCGTCCGGAGCCCGAAGTACTCGAAGCGGTCGTCGGCGGACTCGTCGATGAGGGCGTTGAGCGCGGGCGCGTTGGCGGCGACGAACCCGGCCGGCGCGTCCGCCAGAAGTCCCTCCCGGTGTGCGGCGGCGACCGAGTCGGCGAACGTCCGGACCCCCGCCGACGCCGCCTCCTCCCGGATCCGCACGCCGAGCAGCCGGGCCGCGACCTTGGAGTATCCGGGGTCGGCGGGCACCAGCGCGCTCGCCTCACCGATCGCCAGATCGCGCAGCGCGGCCACGTCCCCTGCCGCGTCGCCCGGCCCGTCGCCAGGGCGGACGGCGGCCAGCACCCGTTCCGGCTCGGTGTCCGGTACGCCGTGGCAGGCCGCCGCGATCTCGGCGGCGATCTCCGTGAACGCCGTCCCGCGCGGCTCCACCCGTACGGCCAGGTCCTGTGTCACGTGCTCTCTCCCCTCGCAACCGCCCCACGGACGGCATGCGAACGGGACACGACGGCACGCGTCGCGCACTCCGCCCCCCGGCCCACCCGCGAAGCCTGGACGAACAAACGTGCGGGCAGGTCTTCGGACTCGCGGGCGCCGCGCCTGCCCTCCTTGGAGGACGACGCGTCCTACTGGCCGTCGCTTCCCGGGCCGGTGGATTCCGGCCCAGTGCGTAATGACGGCGGTCGTTCCCGCTCACCGCTGCGGGGCAGTCCCGGATTCACACCGGGTTCCCTCTTACGACGCCCCCGCCGACGAGCGGCGGGGGCGAACCAGCACGGGATTGAACCCTACATGTAGTTGACGATCTTTGCACAACCCCAAGATATTGGGCGTGTCGGCGAGATTGCGGGGGCGACTATCCGGACGGCGGATGTGGTGGGACGATGGGGGCGCCATGTCCCCGCGTCCCCCGCAACCAGGCTTCCGCACCGCGCGCGCGGTGGTGTTCGCCACCGTGTGCGTCACGCTGGCGACCGCCGGGCACGTCCTCGCCTCGGGGACGGTGGTCCCCATCTGGGCGGTCCTGGCGGGGTTCTGTGCCGTGCTGGGCGTGACGCTCATGCTGGCGGGCCACGAACGCTCGCTGGCGACGATCCTCGGCGGTCTCCTCGGCGGCCAGTTCGCGCTGCACGCGCTCTTCACGGCCGCCACGCGGCCGATCCTGGAACCGGCGGCGACCCCGCACGAGATGGCGACCGCGCACCAGACGGGAATGCACCAGGCCCAGGCCGCCGCCGTTCCCGACACGGCGATGGCGGGCTCGGACATCCTGATGCCCATCGCGCACGCCACGGGCGGCACGACGATGACGCTCGCGCACACCGTCGCCGCGCTGATCGCGGCATGGTGGCTGCGGCGCGGGGAGCGGGCCGCGTGGTCGCTGGCCCGGCGGATCGCCGGGGCGGCCGACCGTCCGATCCGGCTGCTGCTCGCGCTCCTCGCCGTCGAACCGGCGGCGTCCGCGCCGCGTACCCCGGCGGTACCGGCGACGGCCGCGGTCATGGCCATCGGCCGGACGCTGCGGCACCAGGTCGTCCGGCGGGGTCCCCCGCCGAGTTCGAGGGCGCTCGCCCACTCGCTTCCGCACGGCTGAGCCGACCGCTCCCGTATCGCTGAGCCGCGCGAGCCGACGAGCGCCGTACGTCACCGGACGCCGATTCACGGCGCATCCGGATTTTCCCGTACGCTCGAACGGAGTTTCGCAATGCCTACCCTTTCACCCGCGGCGCGCAGACTGGGCGCCGTCGCGGCCTTGTCCGCGGCGTCCGTCCTCGGTCTGGCCACGGCCGCGGCCGCGCACGTCACCGTCAACCCGAAGACCGCCGAGCAGGGCTCGTACGCCAAGGTGGCGTTCCGGGTGCCGAACGAGCGCGACAACGCGTCCACGACCAAGCTGGTGGTGCGCCTTCCGGCCGAGCATCCGCTGTCTTCGGTGTCGGTCCGTCCCGTCCCCGGCTGGACGGTGAAGGCCGAGAAGAGCAAGCTCGCCACCCCGATCAAGACCCACGGCGGCGAGGTGACCGAGGCGGTCACCGTGATCACCTGGTCCGGCGGCAAGATCGACCCCGGGAACTTCCAGGAGTTCGACGTCTCGCTCGGGCCGCTTCCGACGAATACCGGAGAGTTGATGTTCAAGGCCGACCAGACGTACTCGAACGGCGAGGTCGTCAAATGGGACCAGCCGCACGCCGAGGGCGCGGCCGAACCCGAGCACCCGGCGCCGGTGCTCAAGCTCGTCCCGAAGGGCAAGGGCGACACGGCGGCGGTCGGGCTCACCGCGCAGGTGAAGCCCAAGGACTCCGCCTCTTCCGATGACGGGACGGCCCGGCTGCTCGGCGGTGTCGGCATCGGCGTCGGCGTCCTCGGTCTCCTGGTCGGCGGCTACGGCCTGACCCGCGCCGCCCGGAGCCGGTCATGAACCGCGCGGAGGGACGCGCCCCTGGCCGCGCAGTGAGGCGGGTGGTCGCGGGGGCCTTGGCCGTCGGGACGGTGCTGGCGGTGTCCGCGCCCCCGGCTTCGGCGCACACCGCGCTGACGGGGTCCGACCCGAAGAAGAACTCGTCGGTCGCGCCGCCGTCGCAGATCGTCCTGACCTACTCGGAGAACATCCGGCTGCCGCGCGTGATCCTGACGGACGCGTCCGGCAAGGAGCATCAGGCGGGGACGGCCAAAGCCGTCGACAACAAGGTCACCCAGGCGGTGAGCGGCGTCCTGCCATTCGGCAACCAGTACACGGTGAGCTGGCGGGTCGTGTCGGCGGACGGCCATCCAGTGTCGGGCAGCTACAGGTTCACGGTGGACGGCACGCCCAAGGCTGAGGCGTCGCAGCCCGTCATGCCGATGCGGACGACCAAGACGCCGACGACGCTCCCCCAGTCCGCCGTCGATTCGAACGACGGCTCGTCGTCGGGCTGGCTGTGGATCGGGCTGATCGCGCTCGTCGTGGCCGCGGCGGGCGGTGCCGTCGCGTGGTTCCGGCGCTCGTCCGCGTCCAAGGGCTGAACACCGGGTTCCCGAGGGCCGGCCCGCGATCGAACGGACGATCGTTACCGCTTCCGGTCGGGTGATTACAGGATTACAGTGATTACCCGACCGGTTGCTTCATGGGGGCCCAATGATCGTCGAGTACATCCGCTACAGCATCGACCCGGCCGAGGCGAACGAGTTCGAGGCCGCCTACGCCCGCGCGTCCGCCTCCCTGGCCGCCGCGCCCCAGTGCGTGGACTACGAACTGTCCCGGTGCGTCGAGGAGCCCGCGTCCTACGTCCTGCGGATCGGCTGGACGTCGGCCGACGACCACATGCAGGGCTTCCGCGGCGGCGAGCACTTCCCCGCGTTCTTCGCCGAGATCAAGCCGTACGTCCAGCGGATCGAGGAGATGCGGCACTACGAGCGGACCCCGGTGCGCGGCGCGGGCGGGTCCGTCCCGACGATGTACGACTGGGCGGGCGGCGGCGAGGCGTTCGAGCGGCTCACCGAGGTGTTCTACACGAACGTGCTGAAGGACGACCTCCTGCGCCCCCTGTTCGAGCACATGGCCCCCGACCACCCGAAATGGGTCGCGCTCTGGCTGGGCGAGGTGTTCCGCGGCCCTGCGCGCTACAGCGGGGAGCGCGGCGGCTACCACCACATGGTCCGGCACCATCTCGGCAAGGCCATCACCGAACCGCAGCGGCGCCGCTGGGTGTCGCTCCTGATGGACGCGGCGGACGAGGTCGGCCTCCCGGACGATCCCGAGTTCCGCGCCGCGTTCACGTCCTACATCGAATGGGGCACGCGCATCGCGCTCGCCAACTCGCAGCCGGACGCGAAACCGCCGCTTGAGGCCCCGATGCCGCACTGGGGCTGGGGCGTGGCCCCGCCCTACATCCCGTCCAAGTCCTGACGGACGGGCCATGGACCGCCGCGGAGGTGACCGCCGGGCTGAGCCGTCTGGACGGTGACGCGCGGACGGCGACCTTCGGTACCGCCCGCCGACCTTAGGCAGGCGCCGCCACCTGCCGCATCGTGCCGCCCTTCCGCCATGGAGGGGCGGCACGTTCGCGTCCGGGCCAGGGACAGGCAGGGAACCAGCCGGGTTGACAGAAAACGCTAGCTCACTAACACTTCCTATTTCAGTAGCGAAAGGGAGTGTGTGCCATGGCCGTGTTCCTGAGCCGGGTCGGGCGGTTCTGCTTCCGGCGGCGCCGGTTGGTCGCCCTGGTCTGGGCCGGGCTGCTCGTCGTCACCCTGGCGGGGGCGGCCGCGCTGTCCGAGCCCGCGCCCGACACGTTCTCGGTCCCGGGAACCGAGTCGCAGCGCGCGAACGACCTGCTCAAGGACCGGTTTCCGCAGGCCGCCACCGACCGCGCGACGGCGCGCGCCGTCTTCGCCGCGCCCGCCGGACGCTCGCTGACCGAGCCCGCGAACCGCGCCGCCGTCGAACGGGCCGTGGCCCGGGTCAAGGCCACGCCGAAGGTCGCCGGCGTCGCCACCCCCTACGCCCAGGGGACCGTCTCCGGCGACGGCCGGGTCGCCTTCGCCGAGATCGCCTACCGCGTCCCCGAGTACGAGCTGACCGGCGCGGACCGCGACGCGCTCCGCGAGGCCGCGTCGGCTCCGGGGCTGCGTGTGGAGCTGAGCGGCAACGCCGTCGCGCCCCCCGAGGAGGGGGCCGGTGAGCTGCTCGGCGTCGCCGCCGCCGCGATCGTGCTGCTGGTCACGCTCGGCTCGCTGGTGGCCGCCGGGCTGCCGCTGCTGACGGCGATCATCGGCATCGTCATCGGCCTGTCGGCGATCAGCGCCATGACCGCGTTCATCGAGCTCAGCTCCGACACGCTGGCGCTCGCGCTGATGCTCGGCCTCGCCGTCGCGATCGACTACGCGCTGTTCATCATCGCCCGCTACCGGCAGGAGGTCCTGGACGGCCGCGAACCCGCCGACGCGGTCGCGCACGCGGCGGGCACCGCCGGATCCGCCGTCGTCTTCGCCGGGCTGACCGTCATCATCGCCCTCGCCGGGCTCGGCGTCGTGGGCATCCCCGTCCTGACCCGGCTGGGTCTCGCCGCCGCGTTCACCGTCGCCGTGGCCGTCCTGATCGCGCTGACGCTCCTGCCCGCCCTGCTCGGTTTCGCGGGCCGCCGCGCCGTGACCACCCGCCGCGTCCTCTCCGGGCGGGTGCCCTCAGTACCGGCCGGACGGCGCTGGGGGCGGTTCGTCACCGCGCATCCCGTGCCCGTCCTGGTCGTGGCCGTCGCCGGGCTCCTCCTCGCCGCGACGCCCGCGCTCGATCTGCGCCTCGGGCTGCCCGACGACGGCACCGCCCCTTCGGAGACGACACAGCGCCAGGCGTACGACCTGCTCGCGGACGGCTTCGGCCCCGGCGTCAACGGGCCGCTGACGCTGGTCGTCCAAACACCGCACGGCAACGGCACCAAGCCCGCCGCGGAGCGCGTCGCCAAGACCGTCTCGTCCATGGACGGTGCGGCCGCGGTCGAGCCGCCGGTTCTCAACCCGTCCGGTGACACGGCGCTGGTGGGCGTGATCCCGGACAGCGCACCGACGTCGAAGGCGACCGAGAACCTCATCCAGGACATCCGCGACCGGTTCCGCTCGCAGGACGAGGCCACCGTCGCCGTCACCGGGCAGACGGCGATCGACGTCGACACGTCCGGCAAGCTCGCCGGTGCGCTGCTCCCCTACCTGGCGGTCGTCGTCGGGCTGGCGTTCGTGCTGCTCACGCTGGTGTTCCGGTCGCTGCTCGTCCCGCTGAAGGCGACCGCCGGATTCCTGCTGAGCGTCGCCGCCACGTTCGGCGCGGTCGTGGCGGTGTTCCAGTGGGGCTGGCTGAACGGTCCGCTCGGCGTCCACACGTCCGGCATCATCGTCAACCTGCTGCCCGTCATGCTGATCGGCATGGTGTTCGGGCTCGCCATGGACTACCAGGTCTTCCTCGTGACCCGGATGCGCGAGGAGCACGTCCGCGGCGCCGGGCCCGTCGACGCGGCCGTCGCCGGTGTCGCGCACGGCGCCCGCGTCGTCACCGCCGCCGCCATCATCATGATCAGCGTGTTCGCCGGGTTCATCCTGTCCGCGACCCCGATGGTGCAGTCGTTCGGCTTCGCGCTGGCCGCCGCCGTGTTCTTCGACGCGTTCGTCGTCCGGATGACGATCGTGCCCGCCGTGATGGCGCTGCTGGGCCGTGCCGGATGGTGGCTGCCCGCGCGGCTCGACCGCGTCCTGCCCCACATGGACGTGGAGGGCACGGGCATGACCGCGCCGCGCGACGTGCCAGTAGGCTCCTCAACGGCGAGCTAGCGAGAGCCGGACGGAAGGGCTGGGGAATGGCGGCGCCGAAACAGGGCCTCCGCGAACTGAAGAAGGCCAGGACCCGCGCCGCGATCCAGACGGCGGCGCTGCGCCTCTTCCGCGAGCGCGGCTACGAGGCGACGACCGTCGAGCAGGTCGCGCGGGCGGCGGAGGTCGCGCACACCACCGTCTTCCGCTACTTCCCGACCAAGGAGGACCTCGTCATCACCGACGAGGCCGACCCCGTCTTCTTCGCGGAACTGCGCGCCCAGCCCGCCGATCTGACCCCCGTCCGGGCCCTGCGCGCCGCCATGCGGGCCGTCCTCGACGTCGCGTCGGCGGACGACATCGCCAATGGACGCGAACGGACCGTCCTCATCCTTTCCGTCCCCGCGCTCCGCGGCGCGGCCTTCGAGAACTACGTCGAGACGATGCGCACGGCCACCGCCATCCTGGCCGAACGCGCCGGCCGTGACCCGGACGACGTCGCCGTCCGCACCATCACCGGCGCCGCCTTCGGCATCATGCTCGACCTGATGCTGCGCTGGTCGCAGGACGCGTCCCTGAACCTCGCCGAGGCCCTGGACGAGGCACTCGCCACCCTCGAACCCATCCCCTTCCCCTAGGCCCGGCAAGCACGGCGCGTTCAACCCGGCCGACACCGTTACGGCCGTCCGACGATCTTCAGATAAGCCTCGGCGATCAGCAGCCGCGGGTCCCTGTCCGAGCCGACGCCCCTAGGACGGGCCCTGCACCGCCAGCCGACGATGCCGTCCGGCCGCACCAGCAGCGCCCCGGTCGGGGTGAGCCCGGCCCGCGCGGCCCACCCGTCGGCTTCGCCGCCGTCGCTCTTGTCGACGACACGGCCGTACTTCCCCCCGCCACGGCGGCGCTCGTCCGGGTCGCCGGCGTCGGGGTCGACGCGGTACGCGGTCAGATCGGCGCCGAGCCGCCAGGCGACCTGGCAGACGGCGTCGCACCAGGCGCTTCCGTCCCGCGCGGCGAGCAGCACGAAGCCGCGACCGGTGAGATCCAGGGTGGAGATGCGCCGTCCTTCGTGCTCCACCCACGCGTGGGGAACCCGCGTTCCGGGACGTCCGTCCAGCACGAGCTCGCCGATCGGGAGCGGCTTGGCGGGCCGGTCGTCCTCGGGGAGAACGGCCGCGGAGGCGTACTGGCCGCCGCCGCCCATCAGCCTGGCGACCGACTGGTCGACCCGGCCCACGTCCGTCAGGTCGTGGTCCCGGAGGATGGACTCCCGCGCGTACTCCAGCGCGACCGGACGGCGCTCGGCGTCGTAGGTGGACAGCAGCGACGGGTACGCCTTCCCGGCGTGCACGGCCGCGATCTTCCAGGCGAGGTTGTGCGCGTCCTGCACGGCGATCGTCGCCGCCTGCCCGCGCCACGGCGGCATGCGATGGGCGGCGTCGCCCGCGAGGAAGACGCGTCCTTTGGCGAAGGTGTCGGCCACGCTCAGCTCCGCCGTCCACGGCAGGACGCTCTGGACGTCGATGTCCAGGTCCTCGACTCCGATGGCGGCGTGCAGCGACTCGGCGCACCGCGCGGGCGTGTACTCCTCGGCGCCCGGCACGCTGCCGAGGTCGAGGAACATGAGGAAGACCCACCGGTCGGTGTTGTTGATCGGCCTGAGGACGCCGCACGCCTTCGGGTTCTCCAGGACGGCGGCGCCGAACTCCCGGCCCCGCACCAGTTCGGCGAGGTCGGCGTGGAACAGGACGCTGAGCATGTGGCCGAACGGCCCACCGCGCTCGGCGCCGATGCCGAGCCGTTCCCTGACGTGCTGGCCGGCGCCGTCGGCGGCGACCAGGTAGTCGGCTCGGATCGTGTGCCGGGTGCCGCTCTTCCGGTCGGCGACCATCGCGGACACCCCGTCTTCGTCCTGCTGGAAATCGGTCAGCTCGGTGGCGAAGCGGACGTCGGCGCCGCGCTCGCGCGCCGCGGCGAGAAGGATCGGCTCCATGGCCTCCTGCGGGCAGCGGAACGGGCCCGTGGGACTGATGTCGAGGACGCCTCCAGCGCCGAAGACCAGATCGATGACGTCCTCCTGGGCCTTGGCGTGCTGTTCGGGCGAGACGGCGTCCAGCGCGGCGCGCAGGGTCTCCCCCCGAGGACGGCCGAAGCTGAGACCCAGCTCGGCGCCGGCGGCGCGGAGCGGGTCGTCGAGGCCGAGTTCGCGGAACAGCTCACCGGTCCGGCCGAGGATGCCCCGCGCGCGGGGGTGGATCGACGTGCGCTCGCACCGTTCGACGAGCGTGCAGGCGACGTTGTGCTGACGGAGGAAAAGCGCGGTGCTCAGCCCGGCCGTCCCGCCGCCGGCCACGAGGACCGTGGTGTCGGTGTGCGCCATGTGATGCGGCCCTTCCAGAAATCGGCGTTTAGAGAACGCCCCGTCTCCAATTAGGAAGCGTAACCTCCTCTACGAGGACACGGCGTCCTCCAAATGCGTGACATGGCGAGGCGAACTACGAAGGACCGTCCCGCGGCCGCCGACCACCGCAAGATCCCCCGCGCCGGGGCGAGGCCGTCCGCGGGCTGACGAACACGACCTTCGCGTCCGGGATCAGAGCGGGCAGTCGCCGTGGTGCGTGGGGCCCGTCGTGTAGAGGAGCTTCCTGGCCAGGACCTCGGCGGCGACGCCCCTGCCCATCGCCAGCCCCGCCTGGTTACTGAACTGGAAGTGGCTGCCGCCGACGACCCGTGACAGGCCGGCGTCGGCCGCGGCCTCGGAAAAGCCCCCGAACGCGCGCCGCATCGGCTGTCCCGTGGACGGATCGATGGGCGCCGAGTCCGTCACGTGGCTGAACGGGACGCGGTCGGCGCAGAAGTAGCCCGCCAGGACGGCGGCAGCGGCGGCGCTGAACGAGCTGTGCCCGGAGATGTACTCGGGCGTGCCACCCGCGCTCCCCGCGCGCGCTTTCCAGCCTGCCTCCTTCTCGGTCTGGGGATTGCCGTCGGTGTCGGCCTGCTGGATCGCCGTCTCCGGTCGCCAGTGCCGATGGACGTATTTGGTGCGCACGGTCGGGATCGAGGCGTCGGAGAGGGCGACGCTCAGCAGCGCGGCCAGCCGCGCCTGGTCGGGGAGGGAGTGTTTCGCGGCCACCTCCAGCGCGATCTTCAGCCATTCGCCGGGCGGCTGCGCCGACCCGGCGGGCAGCGACCAGTACCGGTAGAGCGCGAGCTTGGCCGGATCCGCGATCCCGGCGTCGCCGAGCAGCTTGACCTCGGCGAAGGCCGCCGCGTAGTCGAGGCCGGTGAGCGCGGGCGGGCCGGGCGCGACGTAGCGTCCGGCGTCGGCGATCGCGAACGGGACCATCGCGCGGTACTGGACGCCCGACCAGGCACGCGGGAACACGCCGGGCCCGGAGCCGCCCGGCTGCGTCTCGTCCGGACGGGACCCGTCGCCGGCCCGGGCGTCGAAGACGTACCCGCCGACCACCCGGCCCCATTCCCGGCCGGCCGGGACGCCCGGCCCGTCGCCCAGCTTCGCGAGGTCGGCGGACAGCTGCTCGTCGAAGCGGGCGGCACGGTCCGGATACGACCGGCTGAGCACGGCATGGGCCGCGGCCACGGCCGCCGCCTGCCGGTCGCCTCGCCGCGGGGCACCGTCCGGCGACTTCAGCAGATGCGCCCGGTCCCGACGGTCGTGCCGCGCCGCGATCCCGTTGACCGCGTCGTACAGGGCCGCGTTCACCATCGCGTACGACCGGGCCGCGTCGGCGTCGCTCGCCTGGGTGGCGCGCACCGCCTCCAGCGCCAGGCCGTTCCAGGTGGCGACCGGTTCGACGTCCGGCGCCCGCCCCCCGGCCGCCCCCGCCGGCTCGACGGCACCGGCCACCACCACGAACACGACGAACAGGAACAGAAGCCTTCGCATAGCGTCCCGCCTCACCTGTCACGGTGCAGACCACGAACTGAGCGGACCACGAGACTCTCGGGCCGGCAAGACCCAGGACGAGAACCCAGGACCGCGGCCATTCGCAACCCAAGGTTGCACTTCAGGCTCGGCCGAGGTTAAGGTGGTCACGCAACCAAGGGTTGCAGATTATCCGGAACAGAGGAGGCGGTCGTGAGCATCGAGCATGAGATCCTGATCGAGGCGCCGGTGGACGTGGTCTGGCGGACAGTGACCGAACCCGACCAGATCGTCCAGTGGTTCAGCGACAAGGCGGAGATCGACCTGCGATCGGGCGGCACCGGAACGCTGACCTGGATCGACAAGGAGACCGCCCGGCAGGACCAGGTCCCCATCGTCGTGGCGGCGGCCGAACCGCCGCACCTGTTCTCCTACCGCTGGGGCAGCCCGGAGGGCACTGCGCCGGGCGAGGGCAACTCCACCCTGGTCGAGTTCAGGCTCGTCCCGGACGGCGACCGGACCCTGCTGCGCGTGACCGAGACCGGCCTGGACGAGACCGGCTGGTCCGACGAGCGCAAGACCGCCTACATCGACGACCACAACGAGGGCTGGGCCCAGCACCTGCCCGACCTGGCCACCTACGTGCAGACCGGGGTCTCGGCCAAGTGACCGGCCACGACGAGGAGCTGCTCGCGGCGGTGGCGGAGCCGAGCCGTCGCAGGCTCCTCGACGTGCTGCTCGCCAAGGGCGAGGCGACGCCCACCGCGCTCGCCGCGGAACTGCCGTTCACGCGGCAGGCCGTCGCGAAACACCTGGCCGTCTTACAGCGGGCGGGGCTGGTCACGGCGCGGCGCGACGGCCGGGAGGTGCGCTACACCGTCCACCCCGGACGGCTGGACGAGGCGGCCCGCGCCATGGCGGACGTCGCCAACCGCTGGGACGACCGCCTGCGACGGATCAAGGCGCTCGCCGAGACCGCCCACCGCGAGGCACGGCAGGAGCCTCAGCGCGCGGTTCACCAGGATCAGAAACCTTGACGGTCCGCGGCCTCGTGCGTCCGGCGGCCACGCACAGCACGGCCGCGGCCCCCGCGGCCGCGGCCAGGCCGAAGGCAGCGCGCATGCCGGTCAGGGAGTAGTCCGACAGGGCCCAGACGGTGGTGGCCAGGGCCGGGCCCAGCGAGAAGCCGAGCTGGCGGGCCAGGCTCTGCGCCGCCCCGGCCGTCCCGTGCAGACGCGCCGGGGCGTTCGACATCAGCATCGCGAAGCTCGGGCCCGCGAACAGCCCGGTGCCGGCGCCGATGACGGCCAGCCGCCAGCTCAGGTCGGCGGCCTGCCAGCCGGCGCCCACCGGGACGAGCAGCAGCACCCCCACGGTCATGATCGCCGCTCCCGTGCCCGCCGTGCGGGCCATCCCCCAGCGGTCGCCGAGAAGGCCGCCGATCGGGCCGGTGACGACCAGGACGACCGGCATCGCGAGGATCGCCGTCGCGGTGGCCACCGGCGACAGATGCAGGGTCCGTTGCAGGTAGAAGGGCGCGAGGAACTCCGCCAGCGAGATCACCAGGGCGTTCAACATGATCGCCTGGACGGGGCCGGCGGCCATAGGGGCGCGCAGCAGGGCCCGGACGGGTTCGCTGCTTCTCGTCCGCCACCAGACGGCCAGGGGCGGGACGCCCGCCAGCGCGAGGGCCAGCCAGGGCAGGCCGTGGCTCGCCGACAGCGACAGCGCGAGGAGCAGGGCGACCGCCGCGCCGCCGAGCAGGGCCGTCTCCGCCACGAACGTCCGGTCGGGGAGGCGCGGCATGTCGGGCGCCAGGCTGGCCAGCGTGATGATCACGACGATGGCGCCGACCGGCAGGTTGATGTAGAAGATCCACGGCCAGCCCCATGCCTGGACGATCAGCCCGCCGAGCGGAGGCCCGCTGACCGCGCCCAGCGGACCGAGCGTCATGAACAGGGAGGCGGCCCGTCCGGCCTGCTCGGGCCCGACGGCCCGGATGGTGATGGCAGGGATCACCGCGAACAGCACCGCCGCGAACGCGCCCTGGACGGCGCGGGCCGCCACCAGATACCCGATCCCGGGCGCGAGCCCGGCGGCGAGGCTGCTGACGGTGAAGCCGGCGATCGCCAGCAGGAGGGCGGCGCGCGGGCCCGTCCGGTCGAGCCAGCGTCCGGCCGGGAGCGTGAGGGCGATCAGCGGCAGCAGGTAGCCGAGGACGACCCATTCCGTGGCCGACGTCCGGATGCCGAAGTCCCGCTCGATGGCCGGGAGCGCCACGGCGACGATGCTCGTGTCGAGGGTGGCCATGAAGACGACCAGGCTGCCGCCGATGACCGGCCACCAGTTGTTGCGCTGCGCCAAGGCTTCCACCCCAATAACTGCACATAGTGAGTACTTGGCAAGAATTACACAACGCGTGTAGTTCAATCAAGGCGTCCGGCTGGGACCATGGGCGGATGGCCAGGTCGATCGAGGAGCCGAGGAACGCGCGGAGCCGGCGCTCCCGGCTGGCGCTGCTGCGGGCCGCGCGCGAGCTCGTCGAGGAGCAGGGCGTGGCGGCGACGACCATGGCGGCCGTGGCGGAGCGCGCCGGGGTGTCGCGGCGGGCCGTCTACCTGCACTTCGCCTCCCGCGCCGACCTGATGAGCCAGATGTTCGGCTACGTCAACGAGGCCGAAGACCTGGAGGGGCGGTTCGCCCCCGTCGGCGACGCGCCGGACGCGGTGTCCGCGCTGGAACTGTTCGCGCGGCGGCACGCCGAGTTCATGCCGCGCATCCTGGCCGTCTCGCGCGCGGTCGAGCGCGAGGCGGGCCGGGACCCGGACGCGGCGGAGCCCTGGAAGACCGTCCTGTACTGGCGGTCCGAGCTGAACCGCGCCATGATCAGGCGGCTGGCCGACGAGGGCGTGCTCGCCCCCGGCTGGACGGTCGACACCGCCACCGACATGCTCCTCGCGCTCATCTCGAACGAGGTCACCGGGACGCTCCTCGACGACCGCGGCTGGACGCCCGAGCAGATCGGTGATCACATGGCGCTGCTTCTGCGATCAACCTTCGTCGCCGGCGGGTAGGACTTCCCCGGCTACCCCCGTCCGGGGGTGGCGTAGGTCACCGGCCATGGCCAACGATCCTTTCTACCGGGTGTCCGTGCGGCTACGAGGAGAGACCATGCCCGCAGTCGAGTTCCGTGCGGCCCGCGACTTCCTGCTCGCGCATCGCGACGACTACGCGACCGCGTACGAGAAGTTCCGCTGGCCCGTCCTGACCGGGTTCAACTGGGCGCTGGACTGGTTCGACAAGATCGCCGAGAGCAACGACTCGCCCGCGCTCTGGATCGTCGAGGAGGACGGCACCGAGGCGAGATACTCGTTCTCGCAGCTGTCGCGGCGGTCGAACCAGGTGGCGAACCTGCTGCGGCGGTCGGGCGTGCGGCGCGGCGACCGGATCATCCTGATGCTCGGCAACCAGGTCGAGCTGTGGGAGACGGTGCTGGCCGCGATGAAGATCGGCGCCGTCCTGATCCCGAGCACGCCGCTGCTCGGCACGGCCGACCTCCAGGACAGGCTGATCCGCGGCATAGACCGGGGGTCCGGTCGAAGGGGCCACGTCGTGGTGGGCTCGGCCGACACGGAGAAGTTCGACGGCGTCCAGGGCGAGTTCACGAAGATCGCCGTGGGCGACCCGGTGGACGGATGGGTGCGGTTCTCCGACGCCTACGAGGAGGCCGACGCGTTCACCCCGTACGGCCTCACCATGTCGCGGGACACGCTGCTGCTGTACTTCACGTCCGGGACGACGGCGAAGCCGAAGCTCGTCGAGCACACGCACGCGTCGTACCCGGCCGGGCACCTGTCGACGATGTACTGGATCGGGCTGCGGCCCGGGGACGTCCATCTGAACATCTCGTCACCTGGCTGGGCGAAGCACGCGTGGAGCAACGTGTTCGCGCCCTGGGACGCCGAGGCGTGCGTGTTCATCTTCAACTACACGCGGTTCGACGCCGATCGGCTGCTCGACACCCTCGAACGCTGCGGCATCACGAGCTTCTGCGCGCCGCCGACCGTGTGGCGGATGCTGATCCAGGCCGATCTCGGACGGCTCGCGTCCCCGCCCCGCGAGGTCGTCGCGGCCGGGGAGCCCCTCAACCCCGAGGTGATCGAGCGCGTGAAGGAAGCCTGGGGCCGGACGATCCGGGACGGCTTCGGGCAGACCGAGACGACCGTCCAGATCGCCAACACCCCCGGTCAGCCGGTCAAGCCGGGCTCGATGGGCCGCCCCGTGCCCGGCTACCAGGTCGCGCTGATCGACCCGCTGACCGGGGAGCCGGGCGACGAGGGCGAGATCTGCCTCGACCTGGAGGACCGCCCGCTCGGGCTGATGACCGGCTACCACGGCGACGACGCCCGCACCGACGAGGCGATGGCGGGCGGCTACTACCACACCGGCGACATCGGCTCCCGCGACGAGGACGGCTACATCACCTACGTCGGGCGGTCCGACGACGTGTTCAAGGCGTCCGACTACAAGATCTCGCCGTTCGAGCTGGAGAGCGTGCTGATCGAGCACGACGCGGTCGCCGAGGCCGCCGTGGTCCCCTCGCCCGACCCGGTCAGGGCGGCCGTGCCGAAGGCGTACGTGACCCTCGCCGCGGGCTGGGAGCCGGACTCGGTCACGGCGAAGTCGATCTTCGAGCACAGCCGGGCGCAGCTGTCGCCGTACAAGCGCGTCAGGCTGCTGGAGTTCGGCGCGCTGCCGAAGACGATCTCCGGCAAGATCCGCCGCGTCGAGCTGCGGGCGAGCGAGATCGACAAGCATCCCGGTAGGGAAGACCGGCCCGAAGGCGAATTCCGCGAAGAGGATCTGCGATGACACCCTCCAGCACGCCCGGCTCCCACGCGTACGGCTCCCAAGTCGGCGGCTCGTACGCGTCGGGCGTTTCCAGCACCCCGCTGCTCGGCGACACGATCGGCGCGAACCTCGCCCGGACGGTCGCGTCCCACCCCGAGCGCGACGCCCTCGTCGAGCGGTCCTCAGGCCGCCGCTGGACGTACGAGCAGTTCGCCGACGACGTGGACGCCGTCGCGCTCGGCCTGCGCGACCTCGGCGTCGTCAAGGGCGACCGGGTCGGGATCTGGTCGCCGAACTGCGCCGAGTGGATGCTCGTCCAGTACGCGACGGCGAAGCTGGGCGCGATCCTGGTCAACATCAATCCGGCGTACCGGGTGCACGAGCTGGAGTTCGTCCTGAACCAGGCCGGGATCAGGACGCTGGTGTCGGCGCCCGCGTTCAAGACGTCCGACTACGCGGCGATGATCGACGAGGTCGGGCCGAGGTGCGGCGCGCTGCGCGACGTCGTCCTCATCGGCACGCCGGAATGGGACGCGCTCATGGCGGCGGGCCGCGCCGACGACCCGGCCGTCCTCGCCGAGATCGGCCGGACGCTCACCGCCGACGACCCGATCAACATCCAGTACACGTCCGGGACGACGGGCTTCCCTAAGGGCGCGACGCTGTCGCACCACAACATCCTCAACAACGGCTACTTCGTCGGCGAGCTGTGCGCCTACGACGAGGAGGACCGCGTCTGCGTGCCCGTGCCCTTCTACCACTGCTTCGGCATGGTGATGGGCAACCTCGCGGCGACCAGTCACGGCGCGTGCGTCGTGATCCCGGCCCCGGCGTTCGACCCGAAGGCGACGCTGGAGGCCGTCGCCGCCGAAGGCTGCACGTCGCTGTACGGGGTGCCGACGATGTTCATCGCCGTCCTGAACGAGCCGTCGCTCGACGGCCTCGACCTGTCGAGTCGCCGCCGCCCCGGCCTGCGCACCGGGATCATGGCCGGGTCGCCGTGCCCCGTCGAGGTGATGAAGCAGGTCATCGACCGGCTCGGGATGAGCGAGGTCGCGATCTGCTACGGCATGACGGAGACGTCCCCGGTGTCGACGCAGACCCGCGCGAACGACTCGGTCGACCGCCGCGTCTCGACCGTCGGACGGGTCATGCCGCATCTGGAGATCAAGGTCATCGACCCGGAGACGGGCGTCACCGTCCCGCGCGGCACGCCCGGCGAGTTCTGCACGCGCGGCTATTCGGTGATGCTCGGCTACTGGGACGAGCCCGAGCGGACGGCCGAGGCGATCGACGCGGCCCGCTGGATGCACACCGGCGACCTCGCCGTGATGGACGGCGACGGCTACGTCACCATCACCGGCCGGATCAAGGACATGGTGATCCGCGGCGGCGAGAACATCTACCCGCGCGAGATCGAGGAGTTCCTCTACACGCATCCCGACATAGTGGACGCACAGGTCATCGGTGTCCCGGACGAGAAGTACGGCGAGGAACTAATGGCCTGGGTTCGGCTGCGTGAGGGCGTCCCCGGCCTGACCGCCGAGGAACTCCGCGCGTTCTGCGAGGGCAGGCTCGCCCACTTCAAGATCCCGCGGTACGTGCACGTCGTGGACGAGTTCCCCATGACGGTCACCGGGAAGATACGCAAAGTGCAGATGCGCGCGGAGGCCGTCGACATTCTCGCCCTCGGCGACACATAGGACATACTCCCCTTTTTCCCCGCCCTTCCTTTGCTTTCTGCGTGAAGGGCTTTCGAGACGGCGTCTCACCGGGCATGCTCGGAACATGGGTGCGCCTTTGCCGGGGGAAGCGGGGAGCGGGTCTCCCCGGATGACGCGCGACGACGCGGGCGGCGTGCGGTCCGCGGTGCTCACTCTGCAACGGACCACCGGCCTGCCCGTCGTGTTCGGCGGCGCCGTGTCCGCGGGCGCCTCCGGCGGGCGGGACCGTCTCCGCATCACCGAGCTCGTCGGCAACACGACGGATTCGCTGAGCGGCCTCGTCGTCCGCCACGGCAACGGCCTCGGCGGCAAGGCCATGGCCACGGGACGTCCGGTCTGGGTGAGCAACTACCCGTGCTCGGCGTCGATCAGCCACGACTACGACAAGCCCGTCGGCCGTGAGGGGCTGCTGTCGATCCTCGCGGTGCCGATCGTCGTCCGGCGCCGGGTCAGGGGCGTCCTGTACGGGGCGCTGCGCGAGCCGCTGTCGCTCGCCGACCGGGTGCTGGGCGCCGCCGTCCAGACCGCCCGCGACCTCGAACAGGACATCGCCGTCCACGACAGGGCGGACGAGGCGCTCGCCCGCTCACGATCGGCCATACCGGAATCGGCGGCCCGCTGGGAGGAGGTCAGGGCCGTCCACGCGGAGCTGCGCGCGCTGGCCGAACGGGTCGAGGACGCGCCGACCCGCGACCGCCTCCGCGAGGCGTCCCTGCGGCTGGCCGCGGCCGGCCTGAAGGAGCCGGACGGCTTCCCCCGGCCCGCCCTCTCGCCCCGCGAACTCGACGTCCTCTCGTACGTGGCGATCGGCTGCACCAACGCGGAGGCCGGCCAGCGCCTGGGCCTGCTCCCCGAAACGGTGAAGAGCTACCTGCGCTCCGCGATGCGCAAGCTCGACAGCCACACCCGTCTAGAGGCCGTCACCGCCGCCCGCCGCAGCGGCCTGCTCCCCTGACCCCGACCCGCGCACGGCACGCTGCCCGGCGAACGCGGCACCGGCCGCCACCAGGGCCATCGCGCCGTGCCCCAGCCCGTGCTGGTGGTCGATGTCACAAGGTTCGGAACACCGGCCACCACCGCCAGGTTGCGGTAGCGGCCATGCGACATCGGTACAGCGGGAGCGGCCGGGGCGGTGGGACCGCGGGGCCGCGCGGTCTTCCTTCCCGGCGATCTGGCCCGGCGACGGGGTCAGCGGCGCGTGGAGCGCACGTTGTCCAGCACAGATCGGCCCCCGTGGCGCACTGCCTGGACGAACGCTCACCACACGCCGGCTGCGCCGGGCCGTGATCACTCGGCCGTCCCGTCCCGCTCCGAGGACGGGGCGTCCGCCCCCGATATGCACTGAAAACCGTAACATCTCGGCGAACAACATTGTTCATAGTAAACGGGTTTCCTCACCCCGCCCGAACACGTTGGTAGCTTGTGCGTGTGGACTCCTCCGACGGCTTCACCTCGCTGCCGCGCGGGCGTCATCACCTCACCCGCGCGCAGGTCTCGGCCTCCCAGCGGGAACGCATGCTCCAGGGCATGACACAGGCGGTCGGGGAGAAGGGCTACGCCCGCACCACCGTCGCCGACGTGCTACAGCGGGCGCGTGTGTCCCGAGAGACGTTCTACGAGCATTTCACGGACAAGCAGGCGTGTTTCCTCGCCGCCTACCAGGCCACCGCCGACCGTATCGAGGGCCTCGTCACCGACGCGCTCACCGCCACCGGCGAACCGGCGATGAGACGGCTCGAACAGGCGTTATACGTCTACCTGCGGGAACTGTCGGCCGACCCCGGCACGGCGCGCATGTTCCTGCTGGAGATCTACGCGGCGGGCCCGGCGGCCACGGCACTGCGCTACGCCGTCCAGGACGGCTTCATCGAGGTCGTCGTCGGGCTGCTGACCGAGGACGAGCGGTTCCGCCGCCTGCCCGACCCCGAGTTCGCGTGCCAGATGCTGATGGGCGGGGTGGCGTCCATCGTGACCGGGATGGTCGCGATGGGGCAGCACCCCTCGCTCCCGAAACTGTGCGCGCCGATCCTGGCGCACCTGCGCTCACTCCTCGAACCCTGACGTCCGTCCGGCCACCGTCCGTCCGGCCACGGCCACCGGCTTCTGCCCGGCCGGCGGGGCCGCCGCGCACGGCCCCGCCGACCGGCGCCTCTAGATGAAGGTGCTCAGGACGGCCGCCATCGCGAAGCCGACGACGGACAGGATCGTCTCCAGCACCGTCCACGTCTTGATCGTGTCGCGCACGGACATGTTGAAGTAGCGGGAGATGATCCAGAATCCGCCGTCGTTGACATGCGAGGCGATGATCGAGCCCGCGGAGATCGCGATGGCGATCAGCGCGATGTGCGGGTCGGCGTAGTCCTCGGCCTTGACCAGCGGCGCGACGATGCCGCCGGTGGTGACGATCGCGACGGTCGCCGAGCCCTGCGCGATCCGCAGCCCGCAGGCGATCAGGTAGGCGAGCACGATCACCGGCAGGCCCGCGTCCGACAGGGTGGTGGCGAGCGCCTTGCCCACCCCGGTCGCCGACACGACCGCGCCGAAGAACGCGCCGCCGCCGATGACCAGCAGGATCATGCCGATCGGGCGCAGCGACCTGGCGGCGAGGTCGGACAGCTCCGCGGTCGAGATGCCGCGCCGGATGCCCAGCAGGTACATCGCGAGCAGGACGGCGAGGGTGAGGGCGACGACGGGGTTGCCGATGAACGTCAGGGTGGGCAGCGCGGGGCTGTCCTCCCACCAGACGGTGCTGAACGTGGCGAGGAGGATCAGCACCAGCGGCACCGCGATGATCACCCCGACGAGGGCGAGGGACGGTTCCGGCTCCGGCTCCGCGCCCTCCTTCTCGAGCTCGACCTTGTCCTTCTCCGCGACGATGTACTCGTCCGGCACCTCGATGAAGACGCGCTTGCCGATCCAGGCGCCCCACGCGACGCCGGCGGCGAGGAACGCGGGGATTCCGCAGACCAGGCCGAAGATGATGAGCCAGCCGAGCGGGACTTCGAGGAGCCCGGCGACGGCCACCGCTCCGGGGTGCGGCGGCAGGAAGGCGTGCGTCATCGACAGCCCGGCGAGCAGCGGCATCGCGTACAGGACGAGGGAGCGCCCGCCCCGCCTGGCGGTGATGTAGACGAGCGGCGCGAGCACGAAGATGCCGACGTCGAAGAAGACCGGGATGCCGAAGATGAGCCCGGCGAGGCCCATCGCGAGCGGCGCGCCGCGTTCGCCGGCGACGCTCAGCAGCCGCCGGGTGAGGACGTCGGCGCCTCCGGACCGCTCCAGGATCGCGCCGAGAATGGTGCCGAGCCCGACGATCGGCGCGATGTGCCCGAGAAGCCCGCCGAAGCCCTTCTCCAGCACCGACTCCTTCGAGCTGAGCGCGGTGCCGACGATCTCCTCGACGCTCAGCCCGGCGGCCAGCGCGAGCGCGAGGCCGGAGACGAGCAGCGCGATGAACGGTTCCAGCTTGACCTTGATGATGAGGAGCAGCAGAACCGCGATGGACACGGCGCAGAGCGTCAGCAGGCCGCCCGTCTCGTGTTGCAGCCAATGGACCATGGGCGTGACCCTCTCGGTGAAATGGGGGATGGGGGTGCCGAGGTAAGGGCGGGGTGTGGGCGGGTGAAGGCGGGGGTCCGGGAGTCGGGAACGGGAGTCGTGGCGGGTCGGCGAATCAGGGGGGGCGGCGGGTCAGCGAGGTGGCGGGGTCGGCGGGTTGGGGATGGGGTCAGCGGGTGGTTCCGGCGGAGGTGCGGCGGAGGGAGCGGCCGGGGAGCGCGCCGGTGTGGCGTCCGCCGGAGATTACGGCGGTACCGCCGACGAGCACGTGCGTGATGCCCTCGGCCTGCTGCTTCGGGTCGTCGAACGTGGCGGTGTCGCGGACGGTCGCGGGGTCGAAGAGGACGAGGTCGGCGTGGTACCCGGGCCTGATCAGCCCGCGGTCTTCGAGCCGGAGCCGCCGCGCGGCGCGTCCGGTCAGGTGCGCGACGCACTCCTCAAGGGACAGGACGCCGAGCTCGCGGACGTAGTGGCCGAGGTAGCGCGGGAACGTCCCCCACGCGCGCGGGTGCGGTTTCGCGGCGGCGAGGAGCCCGTCGCTGCCACCCGTGTGGCACGGATGCCGCATGATCGCCTGGACGTTCTCCTCGTGCCCGACGTGCTGGAGGATCGTCGTGGCGAGGTCGTCGGCGATCAGCCGGTCGCAGTAGACGTCGAACGCGGGACGACCGGACGCGGCGGCGAGGTCGGCGATCGTCCGTCCGACGACGGTCGTGTCCGGCGACCCGGAGATCTCGATCGTCTCCCATTCGGCGGGGACGCCGTGGCAGCCGTCCGATCCCACGACCTCCATCGCGTGCCTGATCCTGGCCCGCTCGGCGGGGTCGGCGAGCCGGGACAGCAGCGCCGAGGGGCCGCCCGCGGCCGCCCAGCTCGGCAGCAGCGCGGCGAGGGTCGTCGAGCCCGGCAGGTAGGGGTAGGTGTCGAGGGTGATGTCGTGGCCGTCGGCGATGGCCTCGTCCAGGAGGCTCAGCAGTTCGGGCGCGCGTCCCCGGTTGACGCCGAAGTTCATCGTCGCGTGCGCGAGGTGCAGCGGGCAGCCGGACAGCCGCGACAGCTCCACCATCTCGGCGTACGCCTCCAGCGCGCCCGCGCCGTACGAGCGGTGGTGCGGCGCGTAGAAGCCGCCGAGGGACGCGACGACGCGGCACAGTTCGGTCAGCTCGCCGTCGTCTGCGTACATGCCGGGCACGTAGGTGAGGCCGCTGGACATCCCGACCGCGCCCTCGCGCATGCCGGCCGCGACGAGTTCGCACTGCCGGTCGAGTTCGGCGGGGGTCGGCGGGCGGTCGTCCCAGCCCATCGCGAGCATCCGCACGGTGCCCTGCGGGACGAGGTAGCAGGCGTTGACCGCGATTCCCTCGTCGAGCCGGTCGAGGTATTCGCCGACGGTGCGCCACGTCCAGTCGAAGCCGGGCGGGTCGGTGTTCCATCCGGCGATGGCGCGGCGGGTGTCGGCGAGGGTGGTGTCGTCGACCGGCGCGTAGGACAGGCCGTCCTGCCCGATGACCTCGGTCGTCACGCCCTGGCTGACCTTGGCGAGATGGTCGGGCTCGATGAGGAGCGCCAGGTCGGAGTGGGCGTGCATGTCGATGAACCCGGGCGCGAGGACGAGCCCGCCGGCGTCGATCGTGGTCGCGCCGGACAGGCCGGCGCCGATCTCGGCGATGCGCCCGTCCTCGATCGCGACGTCGGCGACGCGGCCGGGGTCGCCTGTTCCGTCCACGACGGTCGCGCCGCGGATCACGGTGCCGGGCATCAGAACCACGTCCTGACGAGGTCGATGACGGCGGGTTGCTCGGCGTCGGCGTCGTCCAGAACCGGGATCAGCGTCCACTTGTCGAGCGCCGTGCACGGATGCGACAGCCCGAGCCTCACCACGTCACCGACGTCCACGGAGGCGTCCGCAAGGAACCCGTGCTGGTCGTTGACCGCGGTGACCTGCGCCTTCTCGACCGCCTCCGCCCCCTTTCCCCGGACGAGCTGCGGCACGGGAAGCCCCTCGTCGAACGGCAGGTCGCGTTTGCCCGCGTCCAGCAGCGCGAGCGCGGGCTCCGGCCGGGACACGACCCGCGCCCACCCGTGCATGGCCGACCGCAACCGCGCGTCGCCCGCACCGCGCGAGAACGGCGAGATCTCCCGGTAGAAGCCGTCGTCGTGGACGATGTACGCCCCCGACCGCAACACCACCCGTCTCCCGGCACCGCCCAGCACATCGGCCACCTGGTCGAAGAACGAGCTGCCTCCGGCGGTCACGATCGGCTCGCCGGTCTCGTAGTCGAGACGGCCGAACAGGTTCGCCATGCGACGGAGGTAGGCGTCGACGGCGCCGCGCCCCTCGTCGGACGCGTCGTGCGCGAGCGCGCCCTCGTAACCGGCGAGCCCGGCGAGCCGGAGCGTCGGCGCCGCGCGCACCGCGTCCGCGAGCGCGCGGGCGTCGCCGTCGTCCCGGACCCCGGTGCGCCCGTGCGGCCCGCCGATCTCGACGCACACATCGACCCGGCGCTGCGCGCGGGCGAGCCGCAGCGCCTCGTCCATCAGCTCGACCGACCGCGGCGAGTCGACCCACGACACGAACTCGAACCCCGGATTCTCCTCCAGCTCGGCGGCCAGCCAGGCCAGGCCCGCCGGGTCGACGAGCGTGTTCGCGAGCATCACCCGGCGGACACCGAACGCGCGGGCGACACGGAGCTGCGGCAGGTTCGCGACCGTGACGCCCCAGGCGCCCGCGTCCAGCTGCCGCCGCCACAGCTGCGGGGCCATCGTCGTCTTGCCGTGCGGGGCGAGCGCGACGCCCGCCGCGTCCGCCCACCGCGCCATCGCCCGGACGTTGTGGTCGAGCGCGCCGGAGTCCAGCGTCAGCAGCGGGGTGCCGAAGTCGTCGAGGGACGGCCGGGTGCCCCGGACATCCGCCACCGACATCCCGTGCAGAGACGCCGGAATCGCTTTGAAACGCCAGTCGAGCCGCTCGTCACCGAGTGCGTCGACCGCCTCGGCATCGATGCTCGCGACCATCATGACCTCCGTCATTGCACATAATGCAACGATAATTGCGTCTTGTGCTGCTGTGGTTGTAACATCACTGGCGGGTGCCGGTCAACGATCTGGGCCTTACCCAGGAGAGGAGCCGGATGAGCCAGAGCCTCGGCCGTGCGCTCGTCATCCTCGGCGAGCTGGGCGAGGGACCCCGCACCCTGGACGAGCTGGCCGCCGAGGTCGGCGTCCACAAGACGACCGTGCTGCGCCTGCTGCGCACCATGGAGGCGGGCCGGTTCGTGTACCGCGACGCCGACCACCGCTTCCACCTCGGCTCCCGCCTGTTCGCGCTCGCGGGCGCGGCACTGGAGCAGCGCGGCATCCGGGACGTCGCCGCCCCGCACCTGGCCCACCTGAACGACACGACCGGCCAGACCGTCCACCTCGGCGTGTACGAGGGCGGCAACGTCATCTACCTGGACAAGTACGACTCGCGGCACTCCATCCGCATGTACTCGCGAGTGGGGCTGAGCATGCCGCTGCACGCCACCGCCATCGCGAAGGTGCTGCTCGCCGACCTCCCCGAACCGCGCCGCCGCCGCGCCGCCGAGGAGATCGAGTACACCCCGTTCACCGAGCACACCATCACGGGGCCTTCCCAGCTCCTGGACGAGCTGTCACGCGTAGCCGAGCAGGGCTACGCCCTGGACGACGCCGAGCACGAGACGTTCATCCGCTGCGTCGCCGCCCCCGTCCGCGACGCGACCGCACGCGTCATCGCCGCCGTGTCGATCTCGGTCCCGGAGGTCGTCCTGAACCGCGACGAGGTCCTGGCCCTGCTCCCCGTCCTCCTCGAAACCGTCCAAGCCATCTCCACCGCCTGCGGCCACACCGACCCCTGAGCCCGGACCGCACCAACCCCTGAGCCCGCGCCGCACCCACTCCAGCCCGCACCACGGGTCGTGCGGCCGGAGGCCCCCAGGGCCGGAGGTCGCACGACCCGAGCACGGGGGTTCCAGGGGGTCGCCCCCCTGGGCTAACAAGAACGCAGCCTTCCGGTGGCTACCAGCTCCAAGGTGATCAGGACGGCGATCGATTCGACGGCCAGCATGCCTACCAGGACGAGGAGTTGGATCGCGCCCGCCTCCGCTGGGCTCGCGCCGCCTAGGAGGACGCCGACGAACGCGCCCGGCAGGGTGACGAGGCCGACCGTCCGGGTCTGGTCGAGGACGGGGAACAGCCCGAGCGCGGCGGCCGGGCGGCAGACCTCCAGCGACGCGACCCGGCCGGGGAGGCCGAGCGCGAGGCCGCCCTCGTACTCGCCGCGCCGCGTCGTCAGCTCGTCCAGGGCCCGGCGGCCGGTGAGGCCGGTCGCCGACATCGCGCCGCCGACGAAGATCCCCGCGATGGGCAGCACGGCCACCGGACGCGGCGGCACCACCGCCGAGGCCAGCAGCAGCACGAGGACGGGCGTGACCCCGGCGACGATCGGCAGCAGTGTCCACCAGCCGGCCCCGAGCGACGACCCGCTGATCCGCCGCCCCGCCGTGGCCGCCGCGACCACGACCATGCCGCCGATGAACAGCGCGGTCCATCCCGCGCTGCGCAGCATCGCCGCGATCAGCGGCGAGACGATGGCGAGCTGGACGGCCGCGCGCGCCGTCACGACGAGCATGTCCCGGCCGAGCCCGAGACCGCCGGCGCGGACCAGCAGCGCCGCGAAGGCGGCGAGCCCGGTCAGCACGAGCGCGAGCGCGGCCCCGAGTTCGGGAGCCGCGTTCACTCTGCCCCCAAGTGTGCTGATGATCGCATAGCGGCCTCCTACCCCGTTAAACCCCGATAGCGTGGTACTTGTGGAGGTAGATGTTGCTGGTGTGGCGTCCCAGCTAGCGTCGCGCCTGACGTCCCGTCGTGAAGCGCTGTGGCTGATGGGCGCGGCGGCCGGCCTCACCGCACTGGCGGCGGACGGCGCCCGCCCGTCCGAGGGCTCCCCGTCCGCGGCGACGACGACCCCTCGCGCGCGGCCGGTCATCCACCCGTCGCCGACCCCGACGCCCACCCCGACGCCGCGTCCCGCCCCGTGGACGCCCGCGAAGATCACCGCGCTGGAGACGCCCGTCCGCGAGCTGTCGCAGCTCTCCCCCGCGCCGCCGTTGAAGTCGATCGCCCTCACCATCGACGACGGTCCGAACCCGCGTTGGACGCCGCGGATGCTCGACCTCCTCGCCGAGGAGCGGATCCACGCGACGTTCTTCATCATCGGCGAGCAGGTCAAGGAGTACCCGAAGCTGACCCGCCGGATCGCCGACGCCGGTCACCAGATCTGCAACCACACCGAGACGCACCCGATCACCATCGGGGGGCTTTCGCGCAAGCGCGTCCGCAAGGAGATCGTCGACGCGCACGACCGGATCGCGGACGTCACCGGCGTCGTCCCGCAGTACTTCCGCTCGCCGGGCGGCGCGTGGTCCGAGACCGTCCTCGACCTGACCGCCGAGCACGGCATGCTCCCCATCGACTGGGCCGTCGACCCGCGCGACTGGGCGCAGCCCGGCGTCGGCCGGATCCGCAGGTCCCTCCTCGAAGGCAAGGAGGGCGACATCATCCTGTGCCACGACGGCGGCGGCGACCGCGCTCAGACGATCAAGGCCCTCAAAGGCGCCATCCCGAAATTGAAGAAACGCGGCCTGACCTTCGTCGCCCTCTGACCGGACGCATGAGAAGGCCCATTACCGCGGGAACGATACAAAAATGCGGGAACGATGCAAAAGCGTCCGAAGGCATGAGAACGCCGCCCCGTGACATGGTCGGCGGGGCGGCGTTCGCGGTATTCAGAACCGGATTATCAGGCGACCCGCTGCTGCGGAACCAGAACTTCACCGGCCTTGTGGGTGCTCATGTCGAACAGCGTGAGGGAGGCGAAGGTGGGGCCGTCCTCGCAACGGTCGTCGAGCAGCGTCGAGCGGCCCTTGAACGCGTTGATGGTGGAGTCCATCCGGTGGTCGCCGGGGCAGAACACGTTCAGCTGGACGGCGCCGTCGCCCATGCAGTTCGCCACGACGAACGGGCCGGCCTTGCTGTCGAGGGCACACGCGACCGGGGGCGGCTTGGGCTTGTCGTCGTCCGGGCCGAGGGCGGCGGACGCGGGGCCGACGCCGAAGCCGTAGAGGGCCAGCGCGGCGGAACCGGCGCCGACGGTGGCGAGGGCGTACTTGCGGAGTCTCATGAAGGCACTTCCTCTGGGTCTGGGTGGAACCCGTACTGCGGCGCCGGCGTCGCAATACTCAGGTCCGGTTCCATGGAACCGGACCTCGAATGCAGACCCATCATCTACCCCTCGTGCCACGATGGGTAATATCATTACCTTATCAAAGTAAGCTATATCCCGCCCTGACCTTGGCAAACAGAAATGGTCACAATCGACAATGACCCGGCGGGGGTTTCATGGCGAAGACACCAATCCCCTGGTAGCGGAGACGCCGGATATACCCGAAGGCCCAGGCCGCTATACCGGTGACGTTATATCGATTAGGCGGGCGCGGCACCAACGGCGAGGCGAAGCCCCGGCCTTCCGGCCGGAGCTTCGCCAATGGGTTTCACCAGAGGGTCTCAGCGTTGCGGGATCAAGGGCTGGGGCGCCGGCCGGACGGGGTCGCCGGTGCCGTCGGTGTGCTCGGCGTGGGAGATCTGGGGAAGCCAGCCCAGCCAGCGGGGCAGGTACCAGTTCGCGCGGCCCAGCAGGGACATGACGGCCGGGAGGAGCACCACCCGGACGACCGTCGCGTCGATCAGCACCGCGACCGCCAGGCCGACGCCCAGCTGCTTGAAGTCCTGCATGGTGAGCGTCCCGAAGATGCCGAACGTGGCGATCATGATGACGGCGGCGTTGGTCACCGGGCCCGCGGTGGCGCGGATGCCCTCCCGGACGGCCTGGGTCGTGTCCAGCCCCCGGTCATGGGCCTCGCGGATCCGGGAGACGACGAACACGTGGTAGTCCATCGACAGGCCGAACAGGACGACGAAGACGAACAGCGGGATCCACGACTCCAGCGCCCCGGCGCCCGTCGTCCCGACCAGGGAGTCGCCCCAGCCGTGCTGGAACACCGCGACCATCACGCCGTACGCCGCGCCGACCGACAGCAGGTTGAGGACGATCGCGCTCGCGGCGATCAGCGGTGACCGGAAGAAGACCAGCATCAGCAGGAACGTGATCCCCATGACGAACAGGAAGACGGGGACGATGCTCGTCCTGAGCTGGGCGTTGTAGTCGGTCGACCAGGCGAGCTGGCCGGTGACGGGCGCCTCGCCGACCTTGCCGACCGTCTGCGGGACGACCCGGTCGCGGAGCGTCTCCAGCGCGTGCGTGGAGGTCGCGTCGGAGCCCGTCCCGGCCAGCGGGACCTCGATCTCGGCGATGTTCGCCCCGTCGTGCACGGTGACCTCGACGGGCTCGTTCAGCTCGTCCGACACGGCGGCCCGCCGCTTCAGCTCGCCGATCGCCGCGGAGACCTCCGGGGCGCCGATGTCGCGGGCCTTCAGCACGACGACCGCGGGCTCCGGGTTGCCGGGGAACGCCTCGTTCAGCCGCTTGTAGGTCTGCGCGATCTCCTCGCCGGGCGGGATCTGCTGGTCGATGCGGAGCCGTTCGGTCTTCATGCCGAGCGCGGGCGCGGCCAGCGCGAGCAGCAGCCCGGCCGCGAGCAGCGCCGCGATCCCGGGGCGGGCCAGGACGGGCTTCAGCAGCGTCCCCACCACCCCCGCGCGCTCCTCCTGCCCGTGCGCGGCACGACGGCCACGACGGTCACGGCGGCCGCCGCGGAACGGGATGCGGCCGAACTCGACCTTGTCGCCGAGCAGCGACAGCAGCGCGGGCAGGACGGTCACCGACCCGAGCATCGCGATGAACACGACGAGGATCGTCGCGATGGCGAAGCCCTTGAACAGCAGCAGACCGGACAGGAACATCCCGGACATCGCGACCATCACGGTGAGCCCGGAGACCAGGACCGACCGTCCCGAGGTGGCGGCGGCGATCTCAAGGGCCGTGCCCCTGTCCCGGCCCTTGTGACGCTCCTCCCGTTCGCGTTGCAGGTAGAAGAGGCAGTAGTCGACGCCGACCGCGAGGCCCATCAGCAGCATCACCGAGTTCGTCGTCTCGTCGACGTGCAGGGCGTGGCTCGTGACGGCGAGCAGCCCGCCCGCGGCGAGGAACGCCGTGAACGCGAGCATGACGGGCAGCACGGCCGCGACCAGCGCGCCGAACGCGACGAGCAGGATGCCGAGGGCGAGCGGCAGCGCCGTCATCTCGGCGCGCCTGAAGTCGCTGCCGAGCGCGTCGTCGAACCAGGCGTCGGCGGTCGCGCCGCCGAACTGCCCCATCTCGACCGACGGGTTGGCGCGCTCGGCCTTCGCCACCGCGTCCTGGATCGCGGGCAGCGGGTCGGGCGCGTCGTCCGCCACCTCCGGCACCGTGAACTGGACGATCACATGCTTCCCGTCCTTGGCCGCCACGTCCGGACGCAGCTCGGTGATCTTCCCGGTGGCCTGGACGTTCGCCCGGACGGCCGCGACCGCACGGCGCATCTCGGGCGAGCCGGCCGCGTGCGCGCCGCCGGAGATCAGCACCGTCTCCTCGTTGGGATCCTCGATCCCGGCCTCGGACAGGATCTGCTCCGCCCGGGCCGACTGCCCGGTGCCCTGCTCGTGACCCTCCATCGTGATCTGGCCGGTGGCCCCGCCGATCACCGAGGCGAGGACGACGAAGAGCAGCCAGCCGAAAATGGCCGTCAAGCGGTGCCGCGCGCTCCACCCACCGAGCGTGGCGGCGAGATTCCGTTTCATGGGGGTTCCCCGATGTCGTCGGTTAGGGCTGACACCCAAGAACGCTAGGAATCCCGGTATCGGCGCGACATGGCCCTAGACGCCGTCCGGGGGTGTAGCTAGGTACAGGTGTAGCCAGGTACACCCCATCTCCGGGTTGCGGGCACACTGTGCTGAGGGTCGCCCGCCAGAAGACTGGACGTCGGATAAAGGCTCGGATGAAGGCAGCGACCCCGGAGGGACCCCCGTGAACGATGAACTGGTGAAAGAGACGCGGGTGAACGAGACACGACCGCAGAACACCCGAGCCCGGGAGACAAGGTTGCAGCGGCACGTCCGCGCTCCCTGGCGAGGTCTGGCGCTCGGGCTGCTGGGCATCCCCGCGATGCTCACCGGCATCTGGTTCATCACCGTCGTCTCGATGATCTCCAGCTTCATCGGGATCCTGCTGTTCCCGTCCGCGGTGGGGCTGCTGCGCACCCAGCTGGACGCGTACCGCTCCAGGATCAACAAGTGGACCGACAGCCGGATCGAACGCCCCTACCTGCCCCAGCCCGAGGTCGAGCCCGGTTTCAACGGCATGATCAAGCGCTTCATCAGGCTGATCTCCGACCCGGCCACCTGGCGTGACTACCTGTGGGTGGCCCTCGACCCGATCCTGGTGCTGTTCACGGCGGCGCTGCCGGGCCTGCTCATCCTGTACGGGCTGTGGGGCTTCGCGGTCGCGACGTTCGCCGGCGGGATGATCGGCCACTACGGCGGCGCCGACTGGTATGCCTACGTCCACATCACCGAGGGCTACGACCAGGACCTGTCGCGCATCGCCTCCACGCTCTTCATCGCCACCGCCTGCGTCGTCGCCGGGCTCCTCATCGGCCCGAAGATGCTGAACGTGTACGGCCAGTGGGGCCGGTTCATCCTCGGCCCGACGCGCAAGTCGGAGCTGGCGCTGCGCGTCCGGCACCTGACGGAGACGCGGTCGGAGGCCGTGGACGCGTCCGCCGCCGAGCTGCGCCGCATCGAGCGCGACCTGCACGACGGCGCGCAGGCCCGGCTCGTCGCGATGGGCATGAGCCTCGGCGCGATCGAGCACCTCCTCGACAAGGACCCGGAGAAGGCCAGGATCCTGCTGGCGGAGGCTCGCCAGTCGTCCGCGAAGGCGCTGCACGAGCTGCGCGACCTCGTCCGCGGCATCCACCCGCCGGTGCTCGCCGACCGCGGCATCGGCGACGCGGTCAAGGCCCTCGCGCTCGACCACCCGCTGCGGGTCGAGGTCCAGGCCGACCTGCCGGCGCGGCCGGAGCCGCCGGTCGAGTCGGCCGCCTACTTCGCGGTGTCGGAGATCCTCACGAACGCGGCCAAGCACTCCGGCGCGTCCCGCGTCTGGATCGACCTCCGGCACGAGCAGGGCATGCTCCGGATCAGCATCACCGACGACGGCCATGGCGGCGCCTCGCTGGACGGCGGGACGGGCCTGCGCGGGATCGAGCGGCGGATCGGTACATTCGACGGCGTCCTCGCCCTCAACTCCCCGGTGGGCGGCCCGACGATCGTGACCATGGAGCTGCCGTGCGCGCTGTCATCGCCGAAGACCTCGCCCTCCTGAGAGAAGGGCTGGTCAGCCTCCTTGAGACGCATGACTTCGAGATAGCCGCCGCGGTCGACAACGGCCCGTCGCTGCTCAAGGCGCTCCTCGACCACCGCCCGGACGTGGCGGTGGTCGACGTGCGTCTGCCGCCGTCCTTCACCGACGAGGGGTTGCAGGCGGCGCTGGAGGCGCGCCGGCAGGTCCCCGGCATGCCGATCCTTGTGCTTTCGCAGTACGTGGAGCAGCTGTACGCGCGGGAGCTGCTCGCGGACGGCAGCGGCGGCATCGGCTACCTGCTGAAGGACCGGGTGTTCGACGCCGCGCAGTTCGTGGACGCGGTCCGCCGGGTCGCCGACGGCGGCACCGCGATGGATCCCGAGGTCATCTCCCGCCTCCTCGCCAGCAACACGCGCGACACGCCACTGAGCCGTCTCACGCCGCGCGAGACCGAGGTCCTGGAGTTGATGGCGCAGGGACGGTCCAACGCCGCGATCGCGGAGCGGCTCGTCGTCACCGAGCGGGCCGTGACGAAGCACACCGCGAACATCTTCACCAAGCTCGACCTGCCCGTCACCGGCGACGACAACCGGCGCGTCCTGGCCGTCCTGGCCTACCTGAACCGCTGACGGCTATCTTGCTCCGGCGAGCTGCCCCCAGAAAAGGAGGGCGGGATGAAGGTCATCCTGGTGCTGCTCTGCCTGGCGATCGCCGGTCGTGAGCTGTATCTGGCGTTCGAGCGCAGGCGGACGCCGGGCGCTCCGGAGATCGCCGATCTCCGCACCCAGCTCCGCGCGCTGAAGGGGACGCGGGACGAGCTGGAGAACCTCCGCGCGTCCCAGCGGGAACAGCTGGACCGGCTGACCCGCGAGCAGGACCGCGACCGGGAGGCCCTCGGCGAGGCCGACGCGCGGATCCGGTCGCTGATCGCGCAGATCAACGACCGGATGGTGCCGGACGTCAACGAGAAGCTGCACCGCCAGCGCGAGGCCGCCGACCTGCAACGCCAGGCCGTGGACGGGCTGGCCGCCGAGCTCGCGGGGCTCCGCGGGCACCTCGCGCGCCGCCTCGACGACGCCGTCGCCGCGTCTCTGGGCGCCGACCCCGTGGACGTGGTCGGCGGCTCCCTCCGCGTCTCGCCGTCCACGGCGCGGGCCTCGCTGACCGGCCCGTACGAGCGGTTCGCCGCACGGCACGGGCTGCGGGTCGAGCTGACCGACCTGGACCGCTACTACCTGTCGGGCCGCAGCCCGCGCGGTCTCGAAAGCGACTTCATCGAGCTCGTCCGATCACTGCACGCGGGCGGCGACGACCCGTCGTCCCAGGTACGCGAGTTGACGGCTCTCCTCGGCGATGCCGGCGAGGGCACCGCGCAGATCGGGCCGCTGCTCGTCGTCCGGACGCCCGAGTCGCTGATCTGCGGCGTGCTCCCGCTCGCCGAGCTGCTCCGTCCCGAGACCGCCGACCTGCTGGACGACCCGCCCGCCGCCGCGCACCGCCTGCGCCGGCTTCCCCGGACGCGTTTCCGCGTGCTCAGCGGCCCGGGGCCGTCCAGGTGAAGGCGGGAGGGCGGCGTTCGAGGAACGCGGCGACGCCCTCCTCGACCTCGCCGCTCGCGGCCATCTCGTCCAGCCAGCTCTTGGCCTTTTCGCCCACCGGCCCGGACGCGACGATCGCGTCCACGATGTCCTTGGTCGCCCGCTGCGTGAGCAGGGAACGCGACGCGAGCGTCGCCGCGAACTCCGCGACCCGCTCATGGAGGCCGTCCGCTGGGACGACCTCGTCCAGCAACCCGATGCGGAGGGCGTGCTCGGCGCCGATCAGGTCGGCCGAGTAGAGCAGGTACTTCGCGGCGGACGGCCCCACAAGCCCGACGAGCCTGGCCGTCGCCGCGGCCGGGTAGACGATGCCGAGCTTGGCCGGGGTGATCCCGAACCGGGCGCCGTCCGTCGCGAACCGCAGGTCGCAGGCCGCGGCGAGCTGGCAGCCGCCGCCGACGCAGTAGCCCTCGATCGCCGCGAGCACCGGCTTCGGGAACGCGGCGAGCGCGCGCTCCGCGATCGTCGCCAGGTGGGAGTCGTCGTCGCGGTGGATGTCGCCCAGCTCGGCGATGTCGGCGCCCGCGCAGAAGTTCCCGCCCGCGCCGGTCAGCACCACGACCCGGACACCGGGGTCGGCGGCCAGGCCGTCCAGGACGCCGGGAAGCGCCCGCCACATGGCCGCGGACATCGCGTTGCGCTTGGCCGGACGGTCGATCACGATCGTGCCGACGCGCCCCGCGACCTCAGCGCGCAGCCCGCCGTCCACCGGCTCCCGGCCCGCCGACTCGCCCATGATCCCCCTTCGTCCCCCGCCCGCCCGGACGCGGCTCATCGTACGGAAGCGCGGATGACCCGCGGGAAAGGTGTCCATGACCTCCGGGAATGCGAAACCGCCCTCGATTGCTGTACTCTCAAGGAAGCGTCTTCGAGTTTCCGCGATTCGCGGCGAGGACGTTTCTTCCCCGCCCGGGCCATCTGAGAGCCCGGTGACTTCCGGTCCGGCACGTAGAGAGCAACGTGCGGGGCCGCCGTACAAGGGAGCCGACGTCAGCCCGGTGAACCGAGCTGCATTTCTCTCGTTCCACTCGCGTACGCGCCGCGGGTTCCGCCGCCGTACACGGGATTCGACCCCGGGCCCTGCGAACCGTTCCGCACCGGCCTGAGAAGGGACCCACATGTCCACTTCCACACTCACCACAGAACGACCGGGCGCGGGCCGCCCTGCCACCGACGGCAAGGCCGCCGACGCCATGACCACCGAAACCAAGACCACCGAAACCAAGACCACCGAGACCAGGACCGGGGACGCCAAGGCGACCGGCCGCAAGGCCCAGGCGCAGCCGCACAGCGTGTCCGCGCAGAGCGGCCGGAAGGCGCGCCAGGGACGGCGTCCCGCCGAAGAGGTGCCGGCCGTCCCGTTCCACGGCATCCTCGACGTCCAGGACAAGCACGCGTTCGTCCGCACCGCCGGCTACCACCCTGGCCCGGACGACGTGCACGTCTCGCTCGCACAGGTGAAGGCGAGCGACCTGCGTCCCGGCGACGTCGTCTCCGGCATGGCGCGGCCGCCGAAGTCCAACCGGGAGAAGTTCTCCTCCCTCGCCTCCGTCGAGACCGTGAACGGCGTCGCGCCCGCCGAGGCGGCCGACCGTCCCGAGTTCGGCAAGCTGACACCGCTGTTCCCGGACGAGCGCCTCCGCCTCGACACCGGCGCGCTCGCGACCCGCGTCATCGATCTGATCGCGCCCGTGGGCAAGGGCCAGCGCGGGCTCATCGTGTCGCCGCCGAAGGTCGGCAAGACGATGGTGCTGCAGGCCCTCGCGAACGCGATCGCGCAGAACAACCCCGAAGTGCACCTCATGGTCGTGCTCATCGACGAGCGGCCGGAAGAGGTCACCGACATGCAGCGGACGGTGCGCGGCGAGGTGATCCACTCGACGTTCGACCGTCCGGCGCAGGAGCACACGGCGCTCGCCGAACTGGCCGTCGAGCGGGCCAAGCGCCTCGTCGAGCAGGGCCACGACGTCGTCATGCTGCTCGACTCGATCACGCGTCTCGGCCGCGCGTACAACCTGGCGGCGCCGTCCAGCAGCCGCATCCTGGCGGGCGGTGTCGCGACGACCGCGATCTACCCGCCGAAGAAGTTCTTCGGCGCCGCCCGCAACATCGAGAACGGCGGCTCCCTCACCATCCTCGCCACAGCGCTGGTGGAGACGGGCTCCCGGATGGACGACGTCTTCTTCGAGGAGTACAAGGGCACCGGCAACATGGAGCTGAAGCTCGACCGGGGCCTCGCCGACCGCCGCGTCTTCCCCGCCGTCGACATCGAGGCGTCCTCGACGCGCCGCGACGAACTGCTCATGTCGCCCGAGGAACTCGCGCTCTCCTGGGGCCTGCGCCGCGCCCTCCAGGGGCTGGAGAAGCAGCAGGCCGTCGAGCACCTCCTGGAGAAGATGAAGGGCACCTCGTCCAACGCGGAGTTCCTCCTGCGCCTCCAGCAGACGCTCTAACCCCTCCCCTTCTCCGGGCGGAACGATCTGAGGATCTTGTCGTAGAGGCGCTGACCGGGCGTCCACTGCCGATCGGGCGCGTAGAAGCAGAACTCATACCCCGCCGCCCGGCCGCACAGCACATGCCTGGCCCGCTGCCCCCGGCCAGGCTCGTGGACACCGCCGTTCCGCCAGGTGAACTCCCATTCCGCCGCACCGGCGATGACCTCGGGCACCGCTTCGAGCCGCAACCGGTGGTATCCGGGGTAGCGGCGCTCCGCCAGCGCCGCCCGTTCCTCGGCGAGCAGCCCGGCCAGCGGGTCCCCCGGCGCCGGGGCGATGCGCAGCCCCCGTCCCGTGTGGACGTCCTTCCACTGCATGACCGACCCGCGCCGCTCGGCCTGCCATCCCGCCGGCACCCGCACCGAATAGGCGCCCGCCTCCCGGTACTTCGCCGTCTTGGCCGTGAGGCCCGCCGCCGGACGCAGCGCGACCGCGTCGCTCTTGCCGATCGACGTCCAGCGGGCCGCCCAGGTGCCGGTTCCGGCCGCGAGCGCGGCGAGCACCGCCACGCCCGCCACCGTCCCGGGACGCACCCGGCGCCCGGTCGGCAGCGCCGGGACGCGCAGGCGCCGTTGGGGTGTCCACCCGCCCCGGCGACGCCACCGGCCGCGCGTCCACCGCCGTCGCCGCCGCGATCCGCACGGCGGCGACGTGCCGTCCGGCGAACGGCCGGGTGGCCTGACGCCGCGCAGCGTCCACGGGACGCGCGGCCCACGGAACACGCGGGAGCGCGCCGCGTCCCGCGAAACCCCCGAACCGCGATACGCCCACGGCACACGCCGAAGCAACGTGAACCGGCGCGCCGAAACGCGTGCAGAGAACCCGCGAGCCTCCCGGGGGAGGGGAACCAGCGTCGCCCGCGTAGCCCCCGGCTCCGGGACGGACCCGACCACGTCCTGCAACAGCTCGGCAGTGGCTTCGGCCGTCAGACGGTCTTCAGGCCGCTGACGCAGCAATCCCTCAATGACGGCGGTCAGCGGACCAGCCCGCACAGGACGCGCGTAGTCGCCCAACAGCACCGCCACCATCGAGGCCAGTGCGTGACTCCGCAGGAACGGCGAGAAACCCTCGACGGCCATGTAAAGCGTCGCGCCGAGCGACCACAGGTCGGACGGCTCCACGCTCGGCAGTCCGTTCACCCGTTCCGGTGGGAGGTACGCGGGAGAGCCCTCGATACCCGCCGGCATCGTGTCGACGTTCTCGTGCCCCTTGTTGTCCATGTGGACGGCGAGGCCGAAGTCAGTGAGCAGGATCCGCCCGTCGTCACACAGCAGAACATTGCTCGGCTTGACGTCGCGGTGCAGTATTCCCGCCGCGTGCGACGCCCGCAGCACCGAAAGGACGGCCGCGCCGATCTCCGCCGTCCGGCGCACGCCCAGCGGACCGTCCTCGGCGACGAGCCGGTTCAGCGAGCACGACTCCAGGAACTCCATGACGATCCACGGCCGCCCGTCCTCGATGAGGAGGTCGTGGACGGAGACCACACCCGGATGTTTCAACGCGGCGGTGGCGCGCGCTTCGGACATCAGCCGCCGGCACATCACCCTGCGTTCACTTTCGGTGATGCGCCCGGGGAGATGGACCTCCTTGACGGCGACGTCCCGGTCGAGCATCTCGTCGTAGGCGCGCCAGACGGTCCCCATACCGCCCCTGCCGACCACAGAGAGCAGGCGATACCGTCGCGCGAGCGGTATCAACCGATCCCCATTCATGGGGAAGTCATTCGCCGGGAAGCGCTCAAGGCACGCCCCCTCGGCATCCATCATTTCTTGACCGGTGCCTTCAGGAGAGAAAGCGCCCGGACGTGGTATAACCCTGGCGCTCCCTAATCGAAGACACTCCGCGCCCAGCGGTAATCGGATTTGCCGACGGCCGTGCGCCGCACCTCGTCCACCATCTTGATCTCGCGCGGCAGCTTGTAGCCCGCGAGCCGTCCGCGGCAGTGCTCGGCCAGCCCCGCCAGCGTCACCGCGGCGCCCGGACGAGCCGCGACGACGGCGCCGACGCGCTGCCCGAACCGCTCGTCCGGCAGCCCGACGACGACCGCGTCGCGCACGTCCGGGTGGTCCTTCAGCGCGACCTCGACCTCCTCCGGGTACACCTTCTCCCCGCCCGTGTTGATCACCAGGGAACCGCGTCCGAGCAGCACGATCGTGCCGTCGTCCGCCAGCGTGGCGAAGTCGCCGGGGACCGACCAGCGGGTGCCTTCCGCGTCGGTGGAGAACGTCGACGCGGTCTTCTCCGGGTCGTTGTAGTAGCCGACCGGGATACGGCCCTTGCGCGCGAGCCTGCCGATCTCACCTGGCGCGACGGGGTTCAGATCGTCGTCCAGGACGGCGACGTCCGGGTCCATCATGAACCGCGCCGTCCCGTCCTTGCCGCCGACGGACGGCCCGCACGCACCGGTCTCCGAGGCCCCGTAGTTGTCGAGGAAGACCACGTTCGGAAGATGGGCCTTCAACGCCGCTTTCACGCCGTCGGTCAACGGCGCGCCACCGGACGCGATACCTATCAGCGAGGACGTGTCGTAATGGCCGGTGGCCAGCGCGTCCACCACCGGCCGCGCCATAGCGTCACCGATGAGCATCAGCACATTCGCCTGTTCTTCGGCGACCAGCCTGAGCGCCTTGTCCGGGTCGAATGCGTGGTCAATGTAAAGGACGACTTTGGCGCCGCTGAACAAACCCATGAACGCGACCCATTGCCCGGCGCCGTGCATGACCGGCGCGCAGTCGACCACCGCCATCGCGGGCTGGCCGGCGTTGGCGGCGAGCTCCTCCGGGCTCCCGATGGGATCACCGAAGACATTGCCGCCGCCGAACGCGCCGAAGAAGACGTCCTCGCAGCGCCACTCGACGCCCTTCGGATAGCCCGTCGTCCCGCCCGTGTACATGATGTACCGGTCGTCGTTCGACCGCTCGGGAAAGCCCTCCCCCGGATCGGCCTCCGCCAACGCCCGCTCGTAGGGAACCGCACCCAAAGGAAGCGCGCCCGGCGGCGCCCCCTCCGCCCCGTCCTCCAACGCGACGACATGCCGCAGTTTCGGCAGCTCCGCGCGGATCTCCGCCGCCTTCGCCAAGAGCGAACACTCGCCGATCAGGGCGACCGAGTCGGAGTCAGACAGAACATGGCGCAGCTCCGCCGCCACGTACCGGAAGTTCACCGGGATCGGCACCGCGCGGATCTTGAACGCGCCGAACATGGCCTCGATCCACTCCACCCGGTTGTGGGCGAGGATCGCGACATGCTCCCCGGTTCCCACGCCCGCGTCCGCCAGATGCCGTCCGACCCGGCCGGCACGCTCGTTGAGCTGCGCGAACGTCCGCCGCTCGGCGCCCGCCACCACCGCCGGACGGTCCGGCCCCGCCGCGGCCATGATCTCCAGCAGGTCGGCCGGGTTGTAGGTTCGCACCGTGCCACCGTCCTCGCGTGTCGGGATGGGGATGCCCCGATCCTCCCCGCGGCGGACCGGCGAACTCAATCCTTATTGTCATCCAGTCCAATGAGATGGGTCACATCGGCGGGGTGCCTGATCCGGCCACGCCGCGCCTTCTTACACGGCTCTTATCCGGGTACCGGCATGCTTGGCCGTAACGATTCAGTATCAGACGGGGGTAGTGGTGAGCGCAGGCGCTATGGCGTGGACCCCGCCGACGTGGGAGGAGATCGTCAGCGAGCACTCCACGCGAGTGTTCCGGCTGGCGTACCGGCTGACGGGCAACCGGCACGACGCCGAAGACCTGACCCAGGACGTCTTCATCCGGGTCTTCCGTTCCCTGTCGTCCTACACCCCCGGCACGTTCGAGGGCTGGCTGCACCGCATCACCACGAACCTCTTCCTGGACAAGGCCCGCCGCAAGCAGCGCATCCGCTTCGACGCCCTCGGCGACGACGCCGCCGAACGCCTCCAGGGCCGCGAGCCGTCCCCCGCCCAGGCATACGACGAACGCCACCTGGACGCCGACATCCAGCGCGCCCTCGACGACCTGGCCCCCGAATACCGCGCCGCGGTCGTCCTGTGCGACATCGAGGGCCTGTCCTACGAGGAGATCGCCGCGACCCTCAACATCAAGCTCGGGACCGTCCGCTCCCGCATCCACCGGGGCCGCGCCCAGCTGCGCGAAACCCTGGAACACCGCCGTCCCGCCGAAGTGACGGGCATCACCAGTGACCGGTGAGTAACTTCTGACTTACCCTCGGCCTCGTGGACATCGTCTTCGATCGCCGTGGCAACGGCCCACCCCTCGTCCTCCTGCACGGGATCGGCCATCGCCGTCAAGGCTGGTCCCCCGTCATGGACCTCCTCGCCGCCGAACGTGACGTCATCGCCGTCGACCTGCCGGGCTTCGGCGACTCCCCGCCCCTCCCGCCCGGCACCCCGTACACCGTCGACTCGGCCATGAAGATCCTCACCCGCACGTTCGCGGACCTCGGCCTGGACAGACCCCACATCGCCGGCAACTCACTGGGCGGCCTGTTCGCCTTGGAGGCGGCCGACCGCAACCTGGTCAGCTCCGCCACGGTTCTGTCCCCCGCGGGCTTCTTCAACGCCTCCGAACTCCGCTACGCGATGACCGTCCTCCGGGCGTCCCGCCTGGGCGCCCGCGTCCCCGAAACCCTCCTCACCCACCTGGCCCGCTCGCCCCGCCGCCGCACCGCCATGTTCGGGATGATCTATGGCCGTCCCAACGACATGGACATCGCCACCCTCACCGGCGACGCCCGCGCGATGCGAAACGCCCCCGGCTTCGCGCCCACCCTCCGCGCGGGCCGCACCACCCGCTTCCTGGGCTCCTGCGCGGACGTCCCCGTCACCATCGCCTGGGGCACCAAGGACCGCCTCCTCCTGCGCGGCCAGGCCATCCGCGCCCAGCGCCGCCTCCCGAACGCCCGCTTCGTCTGGCTGGAAGGCTGCGGCCACGTCCCCATGTCCGACGACCCACCCCAGGTGGCCCAAGTCCTCCTGACCGGCAGCGCCCACCCCACCCCCAAAACCAAACCACCCGCCCAACCCGCGTAACGCCCTTCATGTCACCAGCAGAGAAGAAGGTGCCGCGAGGCCGGCAGCCCGAGTTCTCGAGCGAGGGCGCGTGCTTCGTCCTGCACAATCCCGCGAGGCCTGAAGACGGCGTCGATGTCGCGGGTGGAGCGGCGGGCATCGTCAGCGAGCGTCATGGCCACGCCTCCGACGACGTGAATGGCTGTGACCAAGCCCCGCCGCGCCAGACGATCAGCCAAGCTCTGCGAAGACGTCATCAGGAGCGGCACGGTCAACGCAAGATGCGGCATCGCCCACGCGATCAGGCTGCCTCGGGGACCACTACAAGATGGAGAAGCGACCGGCCATCCAGCTCCCGGCTCAACTTGACCCTCTCGCCCTTACGGAGGTCCGCCAGGGCGGAGACGAGCACCGACTTGGAATAGAGGCCATGCGCTGAAAGCTCGCGGCGCAGGAACTCCACCGCGCCCTCAGGACTGGTCCAGTTCTCCACAGGCTCCGCCATGTCCGTGGGGGCGTCGGCGGGTCCTTGCCACGAGTAGCAGCGCCACAAGTTGCTCATGGGACCAACCCTAAGGGCAGCAGGCCAGCTACAGGTCGAGGGTGCCGCGCCTGGCGGCGTCCAAGAGGACCACCAGGTCAGGCCGATCGATCCGTAGGATGGGGCCGTTCTGATCCTTGGAGTCACGGACACCTACAGCACCTGACAATCGCGCCAGTTCCACACACTGGTCGGTGTCCGGACTATGGCTGCTCTTCCGCCACGTAAGTTCGTCTTTCGCGATCAAGGCACGCCTCCTTGTCGGGATTAGTCAGACGGTATGGCGGGCGCCGGACGCTTTTGAGGTGCCGAAGCTGTCTGGTCAGCCTTGCTTCACAGCACGTGAGCCCCAGCCGAGCGGCCAGGGCTCAACGAAGCGACAGGGAGTTCGCGTGAGGTTCACGTGAACGGCCATCCGGGGCGAAGGCCCATCAGTCACCGGGGCGCGTCCGACCGGTACGCACCGGGCATGGTGCACGGCGCGCTTGTCGGGACGGGAATGGGAATGATCCTGATCGCCCTGGCGCTCGCCCTGTTCATCTGACGGATGGGTCACGATGAACGGTATGGGGAGCGACCGGCCGGCACCGGACGAGGAGCCGTTGGTCGGGGAAGGTGTCACTCCTGGGATCGTCCGTGTCGGGGACACCGTCCGGCGTCCGGTCAGGCCCTTCACCGCCACGATCCAAGCCTTCCTCGCACACCTGCACCAGGCCGGATTCTCCGCCGCCCCGAGACCGCTCGGCTTCGACGAGCAGGGCCGGGAAGTGCTGTCCTTCGTGCCGGGCGACGTCCCGCGAGAACCGCTCCCGCCCAGCGCGACAGGCGAAGACGTCCTTGTCGCCTTGGCCCGTCTCGTCCGGCGGCTGCACGACGCCGCGCAAGGCTGGACGCCACCCCAGGACGCGGTCTGGGCGACCCTGCCCGGGACGGAGGCGATCCCGCTCGTCGACACCGACGGCGAACTGGTCAGCCACCGCGACTACTGCCCGGGCAACGTCGTCTTCCGTGACGGGCTCCCCGCCGCCCTCATCGACTTCGACCTCGCACGGCCGACCACGCGCGTCTATGACATCGCCAACGCCCTCTACTGGTGGGCGCCGCTGCTCGACCCCGAGGACCGCGCCCCCTCCCTCGTCGGCGCCGACATCCCGCACCGCGTGGCCGTGTTCGCGGACGCCTACGGGATGACCGGCCGGCAGCGCCGTGACCTGGTGCCCCTGGCCAGGCGGATGGTTCATCGCTTCCATCTGGCCACCCGCGCGGCGGCCGAAGCCGACCCGGTGTTCAGGCGCTTCTGGCGCCAGGGCGTCAAGGACCGCATGCCCCGGGCCGAGGCATGGCTCGCGCTGGAGGGCCCGGCCATCGCCGCACGGCTCACCCACGAATCGTGAGCCCTGGAGCAGGGCAGATTAGAAATCTTAAGTTCTGCGAGTTGAGACCTTAAGAAAATCAAGGTACAACTGAATCGTGAGCACGTCGTCAAGAGTTAGGGGCCGAGGGTGGAGTGGCAGGAGCTGACGGACCTGACGCGCGGGCGGCCGTTCGTCGTCGAGCGGGTCCGCCTCACCGGCAGCGGCGTCGCGGTGGAGGGCGAGTTCGAGCCGCCGCAGCTGGCTCAGCTCAGCATCGACGACCAGGTGTTCGTCGCCGCGTTCGTCCGGGCGCACGGCTCGATCAAGGAGATGGAGCGGATCTTCGGGGTGAGCTACCCGACGGTCAAGTCCCGGCTGAACCGGATCGCCGAGCGCCTCGACTTCGTCGACACCGACCCGGCGCCCACCGGCGCCGACGTCGTCGACCGGCTGCGGCGGGGAGAGATCAGCGCCCAGGAGGCACTGGCCGAGCTGGAGAGGTCCCGGTGATCCCGCTCCTGGTGACGATCCGTCACCGCCGCCGCGACGGCCGTTCGCTGCGGCTGTACGTGCCCGTCCCGCCGGTACTGCTGTTGCTGTCGCCGTTGCTGCTCATCGCGGTGCTGGGCGGGGTGGTCGCGTGCCTGCTCTTCCAGGTCAACCCGGTCGGCGCGCTGCGCGGCGTCGGGCGGCTGCTGTGGGCGCTGCCCGGCAGCCGGTTCGAGATGGACCAGGGCGGAACGGCCGTCCTGGTCAGCGTCAGATGAGAGTCAGAGGAGACGAGCACCGATGAACGAGCAGCGCCGCCAGGTCCTGCAGATGCTGGCCGAGGGCAAGATCACCGCGGACGAGGCCGAGCGGCTGATCGACGCCCTCGACCGGGAGGAGCCCGAGTCGCCGCCCGGGGTCGCGACCAGCCCGAAACCCCGTCCCAAATACCTGCGCGTGCTCATGGACGACGCCTCCGACAGCGAAGCGCCGACCCGGCTCAACATCCGGGTCCCGCTGCAACTGCTGCGCGCCGGGGTCCGGCTCGCGAGCCTCATCCCCCCGCGGGCGGTCACGAAGATCAACGCGGAGCTGGACAAGGTGGGCGTGCCGATCGACCTCGCCGAGCTGAAGCCGCAGCACCTTGAGGACCTCGTCGACCACCTCGACGAGGTCACCGTCGACCTCAACGACCCCGACACCAAGCTGAAGGTGTTCTGCGAATGACACCGGCACGGCGGGCCCGGACGGGCCCGCGGTCGTCCGAGATGGGAGCCCCCCGATGAGCGATGCGATCACCGCCGAGGGACTGGTCAAGAAGTACGGCGAGGTGACCGCCCTGGACGAGCTGAGCTTCACCGTCCCGCAGGGCACGGTGCTGGCCCTGCTCGGTCCGAACGGCGCCGGAAAGACCACGGCGGTGCGCGTGCTGACCACGCTGCTGCGTCCGGACGGCGGGCGCGCCACCGTCGCCGGATACGACGTCGTCGCTGACGCGCGGCGACTGCGTGCGCGCATCGGGCTGTCCGGACAGTACGCGGCCGTGGACGAGCACCTCACCGGCGCCGAGAACCTGGAGCTGGTCGGGCGCCTCTACCACCTGGGCGCCAGGCGCAGCCGGGCCCGCGCCCGCGAGCTGCTCGAACGCTTCGACCTCACCGCCGCCGACCGTCCGGTGCGGGAGTACTCGGGCGGCATGCGCCGGCGGATCGATCTCGCCGGCGCGCTGGTCGCCGACCCGCCGGTGCTGTTCCTGGACGAGCCCAGCACCGGCCTGGACCCCCGCGCCCGCGCCACACTCTGGGACACCATCTCCGAACTCGTCGCGGACGGCGCCACACTGCTCCTGACCACCCAGTACATGGAGGAGGCCGACCACCTCGCCGACCAGATCCTGGTGGTCGACCACGGTCGCGCGATCGCCCGCGGCACCGCCGACGAGCTCAAGGACCAGGTCGGCGGCAACCGCATCGAGCTGACCGTGTCCGACGCCGCCGAACTGGAGACCGCACGGGAGACCCTCGCGTGGGTCGCCGTCGGCGCGATGCGGACCGTGCCGGAATCGCTCCGGATCACCGTTCCGGTCACCGACGGCCCCGAGGCGCTCCGCCAGGTCCTCGGCCGGCTGGCCGGCACCGGGGTCCGGGTGCGGGACGCCGCGCTGCGGCGCCCCACCCTCGACGACGTGTACCTGACCCTGACCGGACGCCAGGCGTCCAGCCCGGCCCCGCAAGCCGAAACAGACCCGCGGACCGGAGCGGGCTCGCAAGCAGGCCCGGGGAGCGACGCGGACCCGCGGGCTCGGGAGGCCGTCCGGTGAACGCGCTCACCATGCCCATCGCCGACGGCTGGACGATCGCCAGGCGCAACACCCTGAAGATCAGGCGGTCGCCGGACCTGCTCGGCAGCGTCGTCATGCTGCCCGTCGTGCTCGTGCTGATGTTCGCCTGCGCCTTCTCGTGGGTGACCGCGACGGTGGCGCTGGCGCTGCGGACACCGGCGAGCTTCAACAACATCCCGACCATGGTCTCGTTCCCGCTGGTGTTCGTGGTCCAACGCGTTCGTCGACGCCTCGCGCCTGCCGGCGCCGCTGCGGGTGTTCGCCGACTGGAACCCGATCTCCACGTTCACCCAGGCCGCGCGGGAACTGTTCGGCAACACCGGCACCGCGATGAAGACCTCGGGTGCCTGGCCCATCCAGCACCCCGTCCCGGCATCGCTGCTCTGGGTCGCCGTCATGCTGGTCGTGTTCGTCCCGCTGTCGACGCGCCTCTACAAGAGGGCGTTCAGCTGAGGAAGTGGATGCCGCTGATCCGCCACCGGCCGTCGTCGCGGGCGGCGGTGATGGTGACGGCCAGGCCACCGGCTCCGGGCGGGCCGAGCACGCCCCCGTCCGGGCTCGGGAGTACATCGGGCTTGCGGTCGCCGGGGCGCACCGCCTCCAGGTTGAGGAACGCCATCAAGGTCGCGGATCCGCCGGCGTGGCGAATGATCCCGAAGGACGCCAGCGTGCTTGCGATGTCCACCTGACTTTGCCGGGCGCGCGCGGCGATCGGGGTGAACCTCGTCAGGTGCTGGTCCAGGGCGTCACCTGTCAGGTGACGGTGCGCGGCGCGCATGGCCGCCGCCGGTTTCTGAAGCCGGTAGGAGTAGACCTCTTTCAGCGCCTTGGCGACTTGGTTCAGGAGAATTTCCTCTGGCGCCAGTTCCCGGCTGTCGCTCTTCACCGTGCCATGGACGGTGAGGTCCTTGGCGTCAGGTTCTGGGTGACTCATCAGTTGGGATACGCGCCACCCTTTCGGCGTGGGGACCATCGTCAGTGTCCACCGCCCGACCCGCTCGATCGTCTGGCCGGGCCGCGGGGCGCCCGGCGAGGGGAACGACTGAACGTAGGACGGCGTCGCCCCGCCCCCCACCTTGATCGGCTCCGGCCGCACGCCGGTGACCTTCAGGCGGCCGGCCACCATCAGCGACATCTGTCCGGCCGTCATCCCGTAGGGACCGGGCTTGGTGCACCGTGAGGTGACGCCGACGGCGGTGACCGCCGACACCTTCTCGGTCGTGGTGTCCGACTGCGGCACGGCCAGGAGAGTTCGGCGCTTCTTCAGGTCGCTGAGCAGCTCCCCCGCGGCGACCTGCGTGTACTCACGGCGCCGGTCCGTCGAACCCAGAATGGTGATGGCTCGTGTCGCCGAGCGGGTGACCTCGGCGCGCTCGGCATCCGAGAGTGAGGGAGCGAACTCGTAGCCGCAAAAATCCCGCCACGAGGGCCCGGCGGCCATTTTCTGGTAGGCGGGGGTGGCGGGAGCCGAGCCGGCGGCGACCACCATGACCGCGAAAGCGACCGCGGTCGCGTGCTTCCTCCGGGGGGTCATGGCGGCTGATCGTACAGTGCCCCGCGACAAAATGATCAAGAACCAACGAGTCCGCGTACGGCTCCCGATGACCTGATCCGGCCGTCCCGGCAAAAGGAAGGGCCCGCGCGACCCCACGTTGCGCGAGCCCTTCCTGCGGGTGTGTCAGCCGGTGACGGGGAGGTCGCCGGTGACCGGGGTGGGTGCGGGCGCGACGCCCGGCGGGGTGGACGGGGCCGACGGCGCTCCCGGCTCGGACGGCTTGGACGGCGGCACGCTCGGGTCGCCAGGCTTTCCGGCCTTACCGCAGGTCACGGACGAGATCGCGATCGTCTGGGTCTTGCCGGCGAGGGTCGCGGTCAGCTCGATGGCCGTGATGGAGAGGTTGCCGTCCTTGTCGCGAACGTGCTTGTTCAGCGTGAGCGTGGCGGAGCCGAGGCCCGGCACGTTGGCGGTCATGGACGAGTTGGGCGCCGCCGTGAGCTTCAGCTTGCGGCCGTTGAACGTCGCCTCCTTCAGGTGCGAGACGCCGTTGCCGTTCTCGCATTTCGCCGTGACCGTGCTGGCGCTGAAGCCGAGCTTGGCGATCCTGAGGTCGGTGACGGAGGCGCGACCGTGGCCGGACCAGGCGGCGGCGTTCAGCAGACTCGCCTCGATCCCGAGCGCGTTCGGGGGCAGTTCGGCGACGTTCTTGCGCTCCGGCTGCCGGGCGTTGGACGTCACGGCCGGCGTCGGCGGGATGGCGACCGGCCCGGTCGCCGAGATCGCGACGGCGGAGCCGGCTCCGCCGCTGGTCGCGGACGCCGTGGGGACGACGGCGGCGAAGGGCAGAGCGAGCGCGCCGACGACGGCCGCGCACTTCGTGATGGTCTGCAAACGCACGGTTGCTCTCCTCGGGGTTCTGAATTGCGAGTGATGCGGAATTTCGAATGGAGTGGGCTTCGGTTGGCGAACGGCCAGACCGCCTTCACGGTGGTGCCGGGGACGCGGTGTCAGGCGGTGACCAGGACGGGTGTGCCTAGTGGGGCCTTGGCCAGTCGCTTGAGGGCATCCGCGGGGACCCGGACGCAGCCGTGGGTGATGGCCTTGCCGAAGACCGTCGTGCTGGGCCAGCCGTGGAACGCCACCGTCCCGGGGCCGCCGCCGTAGGTGTCGAGCGTCTCGGAGTGCGCGCCGACCGGCAGGATCAGCGGGCTGAAGGTCGGCTTGGACGGGGCCATCGAGGCAAGGACGAACGTCCGTCCGGTCGGGGTGGGCGTCTTCGGGGCGCCGACCGCCACGGACCAGGTCCCCTCCTTGCGGCCGGAGTTCAGGAGGGTGAGCTTGCGGTCGCCGACGTCCACCTTGATGACGTGGGTGCTGCGCGCGACCTTCAGCCCGGAGTCGGGAATCCAGCCGGTCACGCCGTTGGGGCGGCTCGGCAGCAGCACGCGCCGCCAGCCGGGGCGGCTCTCCACGACGGGCACCCAGGTGTCGCCCTTGAGCTGCGTGGCGGGCAGTTCGGCCACGGCGGGCGCGCCGGGCTGCGCGGACACGGGGGCGGTCGCACTGGGGTGCACGACCGTCCCGTCCATGGCGGCGGTGGGTGACGCGTCGGACGGCAGGTCGTTGAGCGTCGTGTACGTGGTCGCCTGGGGCAGCTTGCCTCCACCGCCGCCCGCGGCCTCCGCCTTGCCACCGCCCGGCTCCGCTCCCCCACAGCCGCCGACGAGAACGGCCACGGCCGCCAGCGCGGCCGCGCCGACCATCGCCCCACCAGCCTGCCCACCCCGGGTCCTGGGGGGCCGCGGCGGGTGGGAGCGGGGGGCCTGGTGCGCCGGGCCGCGGATCGCGGCGCGGGGTTGTTCGTCGCTCACGGGGACTCCTGATGGTCGTGGACGCCGGCGGGACGGGGCCCTGCGCTCCTCCGGCCCGCCTCTGTGCCCACCTGATTACGCACGACTCCCCGATCGGGTTGCACGCCCGGGGAACAATCCGGGGTTTGACAATGTTTGAACCCTCAACTAACCTTCGACAAGTCGTTGAAGATTCAACATCCAGCCTGTCGCGAACACAGCTCTCGCCCGGATACGGGCCATCCCTGTAGGAGTCAGCATGAGCATCGCCGCCGTCGCCCCCGAACTGACAGCCGGCACCTGGAACATCGACCCCGTGCACTCCGAGGTCACCTTCGTGATCCGGCACCTGATGACCAAGGTGCGGGGCACGTTCACCGATTTCACCGGGTCCGTGCGGCTCGCCGAGGAGCTCGGCGAGTCCACCGCCACGGCCGAGATCAAGGTCGCCTCGATCGACACCCGCAACGCCGACCGGGACGCCCACCTGCGGACCGCCGAGGTCCTGGACGCCGAGAACTACCCGACCATGAAGTTCGTGACCAGCGGCGTCCGCGCCGAGGACGGGGAGTACTTCCTGGACGGCGAGCTGACGATCAAGGACGTGACCCGTCCGGTGAGCCTCTCGCTCGAGTACAACGGCGTTGGTGAGGACCCGTGGGGTGGGACGCGCGCCGGTTTCTCCGCCGCCACCACCATCAACCGCAAGGACTGGGGCATCGAGTTCAACGTCCCGCTGAAGGGCGACAGGGCCCTGCTCAGCGACAAGGTCGACCTCCAGCTGGAGGTCCAGGCCGTCCGCGCCTGATCCAGCGCACCGTGCTTTCGAGGGCCGTCCACGCATCCCGTGGGCGGCCCTTCGACGTCCCTCCGGAGGATCGTCCGTGCGGGTCAGCGCGGGCGGGCGGACGGGAGACGGCGGAGGGTCGTGACGAGAGGGAGGCGGAGGGCGAAGCGGGCGCCGGACGGCGGGTGGTCCTCGATCCGGAGCGTGCCGCCGTGCGCCTGGGCGATCTCGCGGGCGATCGCGAGTCCGAGGCCGGTGCCGCCGGCGTCGCGGCTGCGGGCGGTGTCGAGGCGGGTGAAGCGCTGGAAGACGCGTTCGCGGTCGGCGGGCGCGATGCCCACGCCGTCGTCGGTGACGGTGAGCAGCGCCTGGCCGTCCGCCCTGGTCACCTCGACCGTGATGGACGACTCGGCGTAGCGCTCGGCGTTGTCCAGCAGGTTGCCCAGCAGCCGGACGAGCTGCATCCGGACCCCGCGCACCGTCACCCGTCCACCGACGGCCGTGGTGACCTTCAGGTCGAAGGCGCGGCGGCGCAGCTCCGCGTCCGCCAGTTCGGCCAGGTCGATCGGCTCCTGCGCGGCCGTCCCGCCGGTGCCGATGCGGGCGAGCAGGAGCAGGTCGGTGACGATCGACTCCAGCCGGTCGGTGTCGCGCAGCGCCGACCCGACGACGGCCCGCAGGTCGTTGTCGTCGGGGTGCATCGACGCGTCCTCCAGGTTGGCGCGGAGCGCGGCGATGGGGGTGCGCAGCTCGTGGGACGCGTCGGAGGCGAACTGCCGCTGGCGTGCGACGGCGCGTTCCAGCCGGTCGAGGGTCGCGTTGGCGGTGCGGGCGAGCTGCGCGATCTCGTCCTGCCCGGACGGCTCGGGCACGCGGCGGCTCAGATCGGTGGCGCTGATCTCGGCGAGCTGGGTGCGGATGGCCTCGACGGGGCCGAGGGTGCGGCCGACGATCCGCCAGGTGATCCACGCGGCGAGGCCCGCGAAGAGCAGCACGAACGCGGCGAGCGCGCCCTCCAGCTGCCCGTTCACCAGGTAGGACGGGAGCGGCTCCGACGCGTACACGACGACGGAGTCGCGCGCGGTGGTGACGCGGATGGCCTCGACGACGAGGCATTCGCGGCCGGGCCAGTTGCCGCGGCACTCGGTGTAGTCGCGCACACGCAGGTTGCTTGACGGCCAGAGTCTGCTCACCGGTGGCCTGTTCGTCGCGCTCGGTGTCGCATTTGTGACGCGTCCGCCCGGTTCGACGACCTGGATCAGAATCCGGCCGCGGGTGTCGTCCGCGATCTGACCCTCCAGCGAACCGTCGCGGACACCGCCGCTGACGCGCCGGGCCTCGATCTGCGCCCCGCGGAGAAGATCGGCCTTGACGGCGGTGCGCACGGCGAAATCCACGCCCACCGCGGCCACGCCCAGCACCAGGGCGGCTATCACGGCGGCGATGAGCGTGTCCCTGGCCCGGATGGACCGGGGGCGCATGCGCATAGGTCCTCCCTGCTGGGGATAGCCAGGTTTCGGACGAAGAACACACGCTACCGGTCGGTCACAAATCGCGAGGTCGGCATGAAATGCCTGGTTTTCACCTCCACGTACCGGGAGATCCCGTTTAAGACGGTTCCTCTGAAGCACAGGGACGGACACATGGGCAGGGACGTGGCTTCGGTCACCATCAGCGGCGAGGACCGGCGGCGGTACCGCGACAAGGTGCGCAGGTGCCTCGACGTGCTGGCCCGCATGCTGGGCGAATCCCAGTTCGACTTCCAGCGCCCCCATATCGGCCTGGAGATCGAGCTGAACCTGATCGACTCACTCGGCGATCCACTGATGCGCAACGCGGACGTGCTCAAGGCGATCGCCGACCCGGCCTGGGCAACGGAGCTCGGCCAGTTCAACCTGGAGATCAACATCCCGCCCCGCGAACTCGGCGGGACGGGCACCGGCGAACTGGAAGCGGAGGTCCGCGACCATCTCGACCATGCCGACGCGCGCGCCCGCGAGGTCGGCGGCGGGCTCGCGATGATCGGCATCCTGCCGACCCTGCGGCGATCCGACATCGGCGAGGAGACCCTCTCCTCCAACGCCCGCTACAAGATGCTGAACGACCAGATCTTCGCGGCGCGCGGCGAGGAGATGCACATCGCCATCGACGGCCCCGAACCGCTGCGGATGCACGCCGACACCATCACCCCCGAGGCCGCGTGTACGAGTGTCCAGTTCCACCTACAGGTCAGCCCCGACCAGTTCGGCGCCTACTGGAACGCGGCCCAGGCCATCTCCGGCGTGCAGGTCGCGCTGGGCGCCAACTCACCCTTCCTGTTCGGGCACCAGCTATGGCAGGAGACCCGCATCACGTTGTTCGAGCAGGCCACCGACACCCGTCCGGACGAACTGAAGGCACAGGGCGTCCGCCCACGAGTCTGGTTCGGCGAACGCTGGATCACGTCCGTCTTCGACCTGTTCGAGGAGAACACCCGCTACTTCCCCGCACTGCTCCCCCTCTGCGACGACGAGGACCCGCTCGCCGTCCTCGACGACGGCGGCATCCCCGAACTGGGCGAACTGACCCTCCACAACGGGACGATCTACCGCTGGAACCGTCCCATCTACGCGGTCGTCAAGGGCCGCCCGCACCTTCGCGTGGAGAACCGCGTCCTGCCCGGCGGACCGTCCGTCGCCGACGTCGTCGCCAACGGCGCGTTCTACTACGGCGTCGTCCGCATGCTCGCCGAGGACGAACGCCCGATCTGGACGCGCATGTCCTTCGCGACCGCCGAGGACAACCTGCACCGCGCCGCCCGCCACGGCCTCGAATCCACGCTGTACTGGCCCGGAATGGGCGAGGTCCCCGCCGCCGAACTCATCCTCCGCAAGCTCCTGCCACTCGCCCACGAGGGCCTGAAACGGTGGGGCGTCGACCCGTCACGCCGCGACCGCCTCCTCGGCATCATCGAACGCCGCTGCGTCACCGGCCAGACCGGCGCCGCATGGCAGATCGAGACCGTCGACGCCATCGAACGATCCGGCGGCGTCTCCCGCCACGAGGCCCTGCGCATGATGACCCGCTCCTACGTAGAACACATGCGAGAAAACACCCCAGTACACACTTGGTAGCCCCGGGGGGCGACCCCCTGGAACCCCCGTCACGGCCGGGCAGCCGGCTCAGGTGTTGTGTCTCGTCCGGGATCTTCACGGGACCTGCACAAATCACACTCAACGCACACATGTGGGGCTTCTAGAGTCTGGGTTGTGAGTGGGTACGAGACACGGATCCTCGTCGTCGAGGACGAGCCGACGATCGCGCGGGCCGTGGCCGACCGGCTGGTGGCGGAGGGGTTCGGCGTCGACATCGCCGGCGACGGTCCCACCGCGGTCGAGCGCGCCCGCGCCTACGAGCCGCACCTCATCGTGCTGGACGTGATGCTGCCCGGGTTCGACGGGCTGGAGGTCTGCCGCCGCGTCCAGTCGGAGCGGCCCGTGCCGGTGCTGATGCTGACCGCCCGCGACGACGAGACTGACCTGATCGTCGGACTCGGCGTGGGCGCCGACGACTACGTGACCAAGCCGTTCAGCATGCGGGAGCTCGTGGCGCGCGTCCGCGCGGTCCTCCGTCGAGCCGAACGGCCTGGCGCGGAGGGCTCGGGTGGTGTGGTGGGGGCCGGGCCGTTGGAGGTTGATCAACGGGCGCGGCGGGTCCGGCGGGACGGGCGCGAGGTGCATCTCACGCCTACCGAGTTCGACCTGCTCACCTGCCTGCTGCGCAACCGCGGGGCGGTGCTGACCCGGGCCGTTCTGCTCGAACAGGTGTGGGACTGGGCGGACGCGTCCGGGACGCGGGTCGTCGACAGTCATGTCAAGGCGCTGCGCCGCAAGCTCGGGCAGGACCTGATCAGGACCGTCCATGGCGTCGGGTACAGCCTGGACGCGGCGTCGTGACCGCCGTCCAGCGCGGGTTTATCCACAAGTTGTGGACAAGGTTGCCGCGGCCGCTGGACCCGCTACGGTCGATCAAGGTGAAGTTCGGCGTCGTGGTCGTCGTCACGGCGTGCGTCGCGATCCTGATCGTCCTGTGGGGGTACCCGCTGGGGTTCCGGGCGCGGCAGACGCTGCCCGTCGGCGTGCTCATCTCCCTCGTCGTCATCCAGCTGCTCGCGCACGGCATGACCGCGCCGCTGCGCGAGATGACGGCGGCGGCGCGGGCGATGGCGCGCGGCGACTACAGCCGCAGGGTGCGGGCCACGTCGCGGGACGAGGTCGGCGAGCTGGCGCAGGCGTTCAACCGGATGGCCGCCGACCTCGCCGAGGTCGACCGGCAGCGCCGCGAGTTCGTCGCGAACGTGTCGCACGAGCTGCGCACCCCGATCAGCGCGCTGCGCGCCGTGCTGGAGAACGTCGCGGACGGCGTCACGCCCGCGACGCCCGACGTCCTCGAAACCGCCCTGGAGCAGACCGAACGGCTCGGACGCCTCGTCACCCAGCTCCTCGACCTGTCACGCGCCGAAGCGGGCGCGGCGACCCTGAACGTCACCGACATCGACGTGGCGGCGTTCGTCGCCGACGTCACCGCGGAGGCCGCCGCCGGGCACCCGGACGCCCTGTTCGCCTCCGACGTCACACCGGGCCTCCACGCCGCCGCCGACCGCGACCGCCTGCACCAGATCGTCGCGAACCTGCTCGACAACGCCGCCCGCCACGGCCCGGACGGACGCCCCGTCACCGTCACCGCACGCCCATGGCCCGGCAACCAGCCAGGCGGACTAGTCATAGAAGTGGCCGACGAAGGCCCTGGCATCCCCTTCGAGGCACGCGCCCGCGTCTTCGAACGCTTCTCCCGCGCCCCCGTAACCCCGATCACCCCCACCGGACCAAGCGGACCCATCGAACCGGGTGGGCGCGTCGGGCCGGGCGGCTCTGTCGGGGGCGTCGGGGCGGTTGGGGTCGGGGCTGGGGCGGTGGGTGGTGGTACTGGGCTTGGGCTTGCCATCGCTAGTTGGGCGACCGAACTGCATGGCGGTGACATCAGTGTCCTGGACACTCAGGTCGGTTGCCGTATTCGGGTCGCGATCCCGCCGAACGCTGGAGAGTCCGTGTGACGGGGCGCTAGGGCTCGTTCATGTTGAGGAGCGTGTAGGCGGCCAGGGTCGAGTCGTCGGTGATCAGGCCCTTCCGCACCAGCGACTTGAATTCGTCCCGGGACATCCACTTCTGCCGCATGTCCTGCTCTTCGGGCTCCCGGTCGGTCTCCCCGGGGCGCAGGTCGGACGCGGCGTAGACGTTGAAGCCCTGGCTGCTCGTCCCGTGCGAGCAGTTCAGGTAGCCGAGGTGCGTCAGCGTCCCGGCGCGGAGGCCGGTTTCCTGTGCGAGCTCCAGACGGGCCAGTTCCTCCGGGTCGGCGTCCTGCCGGCCGGGAAGCGAACCCTGCGGGAAGTTCCACGTGCGCTTCCCGATCGGATACCGGTACTCCTCCACGAGATGGAACCCGTCGCCTTCCAGCGGGATGACCACCACGAAATCGGGTTTGTCCACGACACCGTAGATTCCGCGCGAGCCGTCCGGGCGCTCGACCTCGTCCTCCCGGACGACCATCCACGGATTCTCGTAGACGACCCGCGAGCCGATCTGGCGCACCGCGGGCATTTCGTCGTTGTGCATGTCAGGCCCCCGGACCGTAGCTGTAGACGAGTTCGTGCCGGTCGCCGACCACCACGCGGTGGGTGACCTCGATGACGCGGCCGTCCTGGTCGTGGGCGCGGCGCCACAGCGTCAGGACGGGCCGGTCCGGGCCGATCTCCAGCGTGGCCTGCTCGTCCGCGCCTGGGAGACGGCATGTCACCGACTCCTCGAACGTGATCCGGTGTCCGGCCTCCTCCAGGCGCGAATAGATGCCGCCCGGTCCGGTGTCGACCTCGCGCAGGACCGGGATCCGCGCCACGACGTCCAGGATCACCCAGGTAGTCGACGTCTGGACGGGCGGTTCCTGCTCCACGCCCTGGACACGCGCCCGTTCCAGCACCGGCGTCCCCGGTGGAACGTCCAGCCGGTGCGCCAGGCGTTCGTCCGCCTCGACCTCCCTGACGGTCGTCCGCGTGAACGGCGGGCGGCCGTCCTTCTGCGCCGAGACGTGGAACCCGCGCCAGGCCCCGACCTGACGCGTGATGTCGGCCGCCGCGCGCCGCACCCGCCGGACCGTCCGCACCTGCGTGCCCGAGCCGCGCCGCGGCTGGACGAGGCCCCGCTCGGCGAGCATCCGCAGCGCCCGCCGCACGGTGGACCGGTCGGCCTCGTACCGCCGGGCCAGTTCCCGCTCGGACGGCAGCCACGTACCCGGGCCGAGCTCGCCCTCGACGATGCGGACCGCCAGCGCGTTCGTGATCGCCTGTGCCTTCGTGGGAGGTCGCGGCATTCCAGATCCTGCTCTGGGGTAGTGCGTTGACCTCACACCGTACACATCGCGCGACGTCGGCGTCCGGGGCGGGCGCAGCGAGATCGTCGCGACTTTGTTTTTGGGCCTGGGACCCCTCTCGGTCTGTCGAGGCTAAAGTGCGGTGGGTGATCGACGCTCCCAACTCTTCCTCGTTCGAGAAATTCGTGACACGGGGGATCAACCCCGTCGGCTTTACGTTCGTCCTGCTCGCCTTCTTGTTCCTGCCGTGCGCCGCCCTGTCGCCAGGAGATCTCTTTTCCGACATTGAGGGGACGACCTCGGTCGAGTCGGCTCTCGACATCTCCTCGACCGGCGCGAACATGGCCGTTCACCAGTCCGACTATGACTGGCCGGTCTTCATCCGCCTGCTCGCGATCGTCACGCTGCTCGTCATCGTGGCGGGGGCGTTGACCGCCCTGGCCCGTCCTGCCCAGAGGCGACCTTTGTACGGGGCCATCGTCGCGGTGGTGTCGTTCGTGCTGCTGGTGGTGACCGGGCTGGCGGCCACCGCGCGGATGGAGAGCGCCTTTAAGGAGTTCCTGGACGTCCTGTTCGCGACCGTACCGAAAAGCGAAAGCGAACCCCTGATCGATCAGGCCGGCGACGCGGTCGGCCTCGGCGTCGGCTTCTGGGTCGCTCTGGTCGTGGTCGCGTTGGTGGCGGCGATGAACCTCGTCGTCCTGTTCCGCGTCCGGACGACCACCCGATTCAGCCCCGCCGAGATTTAGCCCGCTTCTCTTTCCTGGCGCATTGAGGGCAGCTCAGAATCGTCGTCTGGTCAGGTTGATTCCCGCATTGGGGAGCCTATTTCGCGGGGCTCCAGGTGCGGTCGGCGACGCCTGCGGTGGAATTGGCGTGACGGGCCAGGACGAACAGCAGGTCGGCCAGCCGGTTCAGATACGCGGCGACGTGATCGGCCACCGGTTCGGTACGGCGCAGCGTGGTGACCCGCCGTTCGGCGCGGCGGCACACGGCCCGCGCCAGGTGCAGATTCGCCGCCTCGGGGGTTCCGGTCGGGTGGATGAAGCTGGTCAGTTCGGGCAGCCCGGCCTCCAGTTCGTCGATCGCCGCCTCCAGCCGAGTGACCTCGTCGCCCGTCAGCCGCGGAACTGAACCGCCCGCGCCGGTGCGGTCGGGCGCCATCAGCTCGCAGCCGACCACGAACAAGCAGTCGTGAACCTCGGCGAGGACGCGGGTCACAACGCCTGCGCCGGACACGTCCCCCTGCCAGGCCGCTGCGGCGGCCACGCCGATCGCGGCGTTGCATTCGTCCACGGCGCCGATCGCCTCCATGCGGACATGGTCCTTGTCCAGGCGGAGGCCGCCCCAGATGCCCGTCTGCCCGCCGTCCCCCTTGCGCGTGTAGATCTTCATCGCGCGACGCTCTCGCGGGCGTAGTACTCGGGCAGGCGCCGTTCGGTGTTGTCGATGTATTCGGTCAGGGCCCGGCGGGTACGGGTGAGCGTGTCGATGTGCTCGTCCAGGCCGTGCAGGCGTGATCGCAGTGCGGTCAGCAGTTCGGGGCAGGGCTCCAGCTCGGGGGCCGTACCGGTGGCGCAGGGCAGCAGGTACGCGATCTCCTGGGTGGACAGTCCGGCCTCCAGCAGCCTCCTGATCTGGGTGACGGTCAGCACGGCGTCGTCGGCGTACTCGCGGTAGCCGTTGGCGCCGCGGCTAGGCTCCAGCAGGCCCTGGGCCTCGTAGTACCGCAGTTGATGTGCGTGGACTCCGGTCCGCTTGCTTAGCTCTCCGATCAGCACGCGCCCACCCCTTGACCTTCATATCAATGTGAACGTTGATGATTCTGCCATGACCGCCTACCGACCTCGGGGGAGCAGATGATGGAGAACCGCGATACCGGCAAGACGCCCGTTGCCGTCCTGGGCTTGGGTTTGATGGGCAGGCCCTGGCCGGGAAGTTCTTGCGCGACGGATATCCGACGACGGTTTGGAACCGTACGGCGGCGAAGGCCGAACAGCTCGTCGAGCAGGGCGCGAAGCTCGCCGATTCGGCTCGCGACGCCGTCGCGGACGGCCGGCTCGTGGTCGTCTGCGTGTCCGACTACCCGGCCGTTAAGGAGCTTCTCGATTCGCTGGGGGACGCCCGGGACCTGGGGGACGTCCTCGACGGCCGGGTCCTGGTGAACCTGACCTCGGGCACGTCGGCGCAGGCCCGCGAGACCGGCGAGGAGGTTTCGCGGCAGGGCGGCACCTACCTCGACGGCGCGATCATGGCCGTCCCCGCCGGCATCGGGACGGCGGACGCCGCGATCGTCTACAGCGGTCCGCGGGCGGCCTTCGACCTGCACGAACCGGCACTGCGGGGCCTCGCGTCCCCGACCTATCTCGGCGACGATCACGGCCTGGCGGCGCTGTACGAGGTGGCCGTGCTCAGCCTGATGTGGAACGTCGGGAACGGCTTCCTGCACGGGGCCGCCCTGCTCGGGGCGGCGGGCGTCCAGGCGACGGCGTTCGCCCCGCTCGCGGAGCAGGCGATCGGGATCATGGCCGGCTGGCTGCCCGGCTACGCGCGGCAGATCGACGACGGCGCGTATCCGGCCCTCGACGCCACGATCGACACGCATCACGCCGCGATGGAGCACCTCTTGCACGAGAGCGAGGCCCTCGGCGTCAACACCGAACTTCCGCGGCTCATCAAGGCCCTGACGGACCGGGCCGTGGCGGGCGGGCGCGGTGGCGACGGCTACGCGGCGATGATCGAGCAGTTCCGCAAGCCCGCGGAAGCGCGACCGTGACCGGGCCGCCCTTCGACCCGTACGCGCTGCTCGCGGAGAGCCGCCTCGGCGTCCTCGCGACGATCAAGTCGGACGGACGCCCTCAGCTCTCCCCCGTCCAGCCCTTCTACGACCAGCCGGCCGGTGTCATCTACGTCTCGATGAACGAGGGAGGGGCCAAGACGGCGAACCTGCGCCGGGACCCGCGCGCCACGCTGGAGGTCACCAGCCCGGACGGCTGGGCCTGGGCCACCGCCGAAGGCGTCGCGACGCTCACCGGCCCGGGGACCGACCCCCATGGCCCCGAGGTCGAGGCACTGGTCGATTACTACCGGACCGCCGCCGGGGAGCACCCCGACTGGGACGAGTACCGGTCGGTCATGGTGTCCGACCGCAGGGTGCTCATGGTGATGACGGTCGACCACGTCTACGGCGCCAAGATCCGCTGACGGCTCGCTTAGACGCCCTTCGGCGCGGGACGCGGCGTCCTCAGCCGGGGGCGCGGCGTCCTCAGCCGGGGGTGTTGAGGAAGGTGAGCAGGGCGGCGGTGAGCTGGGCGGGACGGTCCTCGGGAAGCAGATGGCCGGCGCCGTCGATGACGTCCAGTTCCGCGTCCGGGATGAGGGCGGCGAGTTCGCGGCCGCGTCCGGCGGGGACCCAGGAGTCGTCGGCGCCCCAGCAGAGCAGGACGGGCACGTCGATCGCGGAGTAACCGTCCCGGATGCGGTCGATGTACGCGGGGTCGGCGCGGCGCTGGACGAGCTGGCGGTAGAAGGCCGCCTGCCCGTCCGCGCCGAGCCACGGGGCGGTCAGGGCGTCCAGCACGTCGGTACGCAGGCCGGGAGAGCTGGCCGTGGCGACGTACTCGCGGAGCATGGCGCGGTGCAGCGGCCCGGGCAACCGGCTGAAGACGTCCGGGTGCTCGCCCACCAGCGCGAAGAACTCGCTGCCCCAGGGCGGCAGCGAAACCGCGTCGACCAGGGCCAGCCGGCGGTACGGGACGCCCCGGTCCACGTGGGCGCCGAGCGCGACGGCGCCGCCGGAGTCGTGCGCAACGACGTCCGGGCGGGTCAGGCCCCAGTGTCCGATGAGTTCCGCGAAGACCCCGGCCAGCGCGTCCAGTGACAGGTCCTGCGGGTCGAGCATGGCCGAGGAGCCGTAACCGGGCATGTCGAAGGCGTACACGCAGCGGTGCGCCGCCAGCGCGCGGGCGATGTCGCGCCAGATGAACGAGGAGAACGGTGTGCCGTGCAGAAGGACGAGCGGCTGGTCACCGGGATCGCCCAGCCTGTCCCACCGGACCTCGCCCAGCGCGCTGTCGTAGGTGTTGTCCAACGTCCACGCCATCGGCGCCCCCTCCTGGCCTCGCTTCGACCGACTCTAGGGCGGGCGGCGGAGGCGGTGCAGCGCCGCCCAGGGTGCGCTGACACGGTGGCCCTGCGGGGACATAACTTCTGTGAGCAGGGTAGATGTACGACCTGACAGAGGTTGGGAGCCGACGGCTGGGTGTGTGAGATGTTCGAGGTCGAAGACATTCGGGAGTGGCGCGGCCACGACGTGATCGACGAGTCCGGAGGCAAGGTCGGCGAGCTGGAGGCCGTCTACGTCGACACCGGGACCGATCTGCCGTCGTTCGTCACCATCAAGGTCGGCCTGCCGACGCGGCAGCGGCTGGTGTTCGCGCCGCTCGCGGGTTCGACGGTCGGCCCGGGGCATCTCCGCGTCGCCTATGCGAAGAAGCAGGTCAGGAACGCGCCGTCGATCGACACCGACGGAGAGCTGCTCGCCGGGGACGAGCAGGCGGTCTTCGACTACTACGAGCTGCCCTACGAGGCGGCGCCGAGCGAACGCAGGCTGGCCCGCCGCTGAGCAGAAGCGGCCACGCCCTATGTGACGTAGGTCATACAACCGGATAGGGAGCCGCCGTGGTCCTCGGGGTGTGAACGCACCCGCCGCTCCCGTGGACCTCTCGGTCGTCGTCCCCGTCTATGACGAGCGCGACCGCCTGCCGTCCACGCTCGCCGCGCTGCGCGCCCACCTCGATACCGGCCCGTACCGCTGGGAACTGATCGTCGTGGACGACGGATCGGCGGACGGAGGCACGGCCGTCGTGGCCCGTGCCGCGGCCCGCGATCCGCGCGTCCGGCTGCTGCGGTCGCCGTCCAACCGGGGGAAGGGCCACGCGGTGCGCACCGGTGTCGCGGCCTCGCGTGGCGCGCTCGTCCTGTTCACCGACGCCGATCTGGCCACGCCGCTGGACGAGCTGCCACGCCTGCACGCCGCGCTCACGGACGGCGCCGCCGCCGCGATCGCGTCCCGTGCGGGCCGTGGAGTCGAGTCCCGTGCGGGTCCTGGGCGGGAGGTGCGGCGCCACAGGCTGCGGCTGCTCCTCGCCTGGGCGGCCGCGGCCGTGATCCGCGCGATCGTGCTACGCGGGGTGGCGGACACCCAGTGCGGGTTCAAGCTGTTCGACGGCGACCGGGCGCGGGCGGCGTTCGCGGCGGCGCGGGTGGACGGCTGGGGCTTCGACGTGGAGATCCTGTGCCTTTTCGCCCGGCGCGGATGGCCGGTCGCCGAGGTCCCGGTGCGGTGGACGCACCGTCCTGGCTCGAAGGTCCGCCCGGCCGGCTACGTGCGGACGCTCGGCGACGTCCTGGCCATCCGCGCCCGGTACGGCCGCTGCCGGATCGTCCGGCCGTCCCGGGCCGTGGACGGCGCCGCCCCCCGAAGGTCGCGAACGCGTCCGCGGGCGGCGGCGTGACAGGCACGCAAAACAGAAGAGACAGCGGCGCGGGCGTTGTGGTCGGCGCGATGGCCGGCGTGGGCAAGGGGCGTGGGCGGGGGATCGATCTCGCGGTGTGCGGTGGCTTCGTGGTGGCCGCGTTCACCGTCCTGAAAAACCTGTGGGCGGATCCCACCCGCCGTTATCTGGTGGACGGCTACCAGGACCAGGGGCAGTGGGAATGGTTCTTCGCCGTGACGGCCCGTTCCGTCACGCAGCTGGACGACCCGTTCTTCACCACTCTGCAGAACACCCCGGACGGCGTGAACCTGATGGCGAATACCGTGATGCTCGGGGTGTCGGTTCCCCTCACGCCGGTGACGCTGGCGTTCGGGCCGTCCGTCACCTGGGCACTGGTGCTGACGTTCGGGCTCGCGGGGACCGCGGCAGGCTGGTACATACTGGCCCGCCGGCTCGACCTGTCGCGACCCGCCGCCGCGGTCGCGGGCGGGTTCTGCGGGTTCGCGCCGCCGATGATCTCGCATGCGAACGCGCACCCGAACTTCGTCGCGCTGTTCGCCATCCCGTTCATCGTCGGACGGCTGATCCGCATCGCACGCGGCGACGGAAGCGTGCTGCGCAACGGTGTATTCCTCGGTCTCCTCGTCGCCTACCAGGTCTTCCTGGGCGAGGAGGCGCTCCTGCTCGCCGCCACGGGCCTCGCCGTCTTCGTCGTCGCCTACGGTCTCGCACGGCCGGACCTCGCGATGGCGCGGCGCGGCGCGGCCGGTCTCGCCGCGGCGGGCCTGATCGCCGGGGCGCTGACCGCATACGCGCTGACCAGGCAGTTCTTTGGACGGCAGAGCTACGACAGCCTCCTGCACGGCCCCGCGGGCAACGACGTCGTGACGCTCGCCGCGTTCGCCCGGCAGTCGCTGGGCGGGCACGAGGCCGTGCCGGGGCCGCTGGCCGCGAGCCCGACCGAGCAGAACGCGTTCTTCGGCTGGCCGCTGCTGCTGCTCGTGGCGGCGCTGGCCGTCTGGCTGCGCCGCGATCCGGTGGCGCGGGCGCTCGCCATCGTGGTCGCCGTCGCGGCCGCGCTGTCCCTGGGACCGGAGATCATCGTGACCGGCGAGCCGACCGGTGTGCCCGGACCGTGGCGGCTGTTCGCCGGGCTCCCGCTGTACGAATCGGTACTCGAGTCGCGGATGACGCTGGTGTGCGTCCCGCCGATCGGACTCCTGCTGGCGTTCGGCCTCGACCGCTTCCGCGCGGACGAGCAGCAAGGGAAACGGACGCGGATGGTGTGCGTGGTCGTGCTGGCGCAGGCGCTGGCCCCGATCGTCCCGAAGCCGCTGCCCGCCGTGGACCGCGCGCCAGTACCCGCGTTCTTCACCGAAGGCATGTGGCGGCAGTACGTCGGCCCTGGCCGGACACTGGTCCCGGCGCCACTGCCGGACCCCACAGACGTGGGATCGCTGCGCTGGCAGATCGAAGCGGGATTCGGGTTCGCGGTGCCCGAAGGGTATTTCGTGGGTCCGTTCGGGCCACGGCGCCTCGGCGGGTACGGGGCCCCGCGCCGCCCGACCTCCGAACTGCTGCGCCGCGCCCGCGACGAGCGGGACACGCCGGTGGTCGGCGACGCCGACCGGGCCTCGGCCCTCGCCGATCTCACCTACTGGCGGGCCGACCTCGTCGTCCTCGACCGCCGCGACCCGCGAGAGCACGACGTCTACACGGTCGTGTCCGCGCTGCTCGGGCCTGGACGTCCCGAAGGCGGCGTGTGGCTGTGGGACGTCCGCCCGATCACACACAACAGACCGGGACGGTGACCGGCGGTGGCGAGCGAGCGAACGATCCCCGCGAGGTTTCCGGACATCTCACCTAGAACGCCGGCAGACCCGGGCTCGGTGGCGTCCGGGCGGATCGGCGACAGGAGCAGGAGGAGGGGGCCGGGGTTGCGGGCGGCCGATGAGGCGGAATACGTGGAGTACGTGACGCACGCGCTGCCCGGCCTGCGCCGCATCGCACACCTGCTGTGCCACGACGCCCACCGCGCGGACGACATCGTCCAGACGGCGCTGACGAGGCTGTACGTCCACTGGCGCCGTGCGCGGGCCGCCGATGACATCGACCGTTACGCCCGTGCGATCCTCGTCCGGTCGTTCCTGAACGAGCGCCGGCTGGCCTGGACGGCGCGCGTCCGCCTGACGGGCGCCCCCGCCGAGACGCCGGGCGTCCCCACGACGGGAGTCCCGGACGTGGAGACGCAGGCGGTCGTCCGGACGGCGCTGAACAGGGTGCCGCCCAAGCAGCGGGCGGTTCTCGTCCTGCGGTTCCTGTGCGACCTTCCGGTGGCCGAGGTCGCCGGCGTGCTGGGCTGCTCCGAGGGGACCGTCAAGAGCCAGACCGCGCATGGCCTCGCCCGGCTGCGGACACTGCTGGGCGACACCGGCCCGGCCATACGGAGCAAGGAGTGACCGCGGTGACCGAACCCGACGACACCGGACAGAACGCCGAACTCCGCGACCAGGCCGCGCGGATGCTCGGGGAACTGCGCGCCTACGAACCCCCGCCCGCCGACACCTCCGGGCTCGCCGGCGCCGCCGTCCGCGCGGGCCGGCGCCGCGTCCGCGTCCGCCGGGCGGCGGCCACCACCGCGGCCACGGCGGCGATCGCGGTGACGCTCTTCGCCGTGCCACTCCTCGCCGTGCCGCTCTTCGACCGGGGCTCGTCCACACCCCCGGGCTCCGACACCGGACGGTTCGACCCGGGACGGCACGAGTTCCAGGTCGGCTCGGCGGGCGGGTTCACCCCGGTGTCGTACGAATCGCGGAAGGACGTCCAGCGGATCAAGCTGCGCCCGGAACGGCCCGGCGGAACACTGCGCGCGGACGGTCTCATCGAGATGTACCCGCGGGGACGGCTGCCCGCCGGCAGCGACGGCCGCGTCCCGTCCGGCAGTCCAGCGCCGCTGGTCCATGGGCACTCGGCCTATGTGCTCGCGACGCCGGTCCTGCGGAAGGGGGCCGTGGAACTGGCATGGCAATGGAAACCCGGCGCATGGGGATTCGTGTCTTTGAAAGGCCCCGGCGCCAACGCGACCCGCGCCCGACACGTCGCCCTGAGCGTCCTGCCCACCGACCTTCTCAACGCCCCACCCCCGACGACCTCTTCATCCACGCCCACCACAACACCCACCCCACCAACCAAGACACCCACCCCACCAACCACAACACCCACGACGCCTCCCCCGCCCCCGCCGACCACAACACCCACCCCGTCCACAACACCTTGAACCACCTGACCGACCCGAGTGATGAGTTGTGGCGCCCGCATCCGTCTCACCTATGACAGGACACGACGAGGGAAGGGTGACGTGATGAACGCGGACACGCGGCCGGAGGAGCTGGGCGTGAGCGGGCTGGGCGAGGTCGACGAGCCGGAGTTCTCGGGGCTGGCGGAGCGGCACCGGCGGGAGCTGCACGTGCACTGCTACCGGATGCTCGGGTCGTTCGAGGACGCCGAGGACACCGTGCAGGAGACGTTCCTGCGTGCCTGGCGGCGGCGGGAGACCTTCGAGGGGCGGTCGACGTTCCGCGCCTGGCTGTACCGGATCGCCACCAACGCCTGCCTGGACCTGCTGGCCAAGCGCCGCCCGGAGCCCGCGACCGGCGGCGAGGTGCTGTGGCTCCAGCCCTACCCGGACCGGCTGCTCGACGAGCTGCCCGCGGGCGACGCCGACGAGCCGGAGACCGTCGCCGTCGCGCGGGAGACGATCGAGCTGGCGTATCTGGTCGCGGTCCAGCACCTCGCGCCGCGCCCGCGCGCCGTGCTGATCCTGCGGGACGTGCTCGGCTGGCCGGCCAAGGACGTCGCGGAGCTCCTCGGGGACTCGGTCAACTCCGTGAACAGCGCCTTGCAGCGGGCCCGCGCCGGGATGCGGGAACACCTGCCCGCCGAGCGGCAGGACTGGACCGGCGGCGAACAGGACGCCGGGATGCGCGAGGTCGTGCGCCGCTACACCGACGCCAGCGTGGCCACCGACGTCGACGGGCTCGCCGCGCTGCTGCGCGACGACGTCCGATGCTCGATGCCGCCCACGCCGGGCCTGCACATCGGCCGCGACGCGGTGGTGAACGACTGGATCGAGAACGGCTTCCAGGACATGGAGCACCTGCGCGCCGTCCCCACGTCCGTGAACCGGCAGCCCGCCGTCGCCTTCTACCAATGGCGCGAGCAGGCGGGCGCGTACCTGCCGCTGACGATCGACGTCCTGCGCGTCACCGGCGGGGCGATCACCGAGATCGTCACGTTCCACGACGACCGTTTCCCGCGGCTCGGACTGCCCGAGCGCCTGCCGGCGGACGGCACGGAGTAGTCCCGGTGCGGACGCTCACGCTGCGCGGCGGCGCACGCGTGGCGGTGGTCGACGCCGAGTGGTGCGACGCGTTCGCCGTCGTCACCCACGGGCGGGTGCAACTGGAGCTGCGCGACGGCGAACCCGGACCGGTTCTCGGACGCGACGCCGGGTTCTGGCTTCGCGGCACCGGCGTCCGCGCCCTGCGCAACCCAGGCCGTCGGACGGCCAGGGTGCGCATCGTCACTCCCAGGGCCAGGCCCGCCACCGGGCCCGACCAGTCACGGTGATGATCCCCGCCCTGGCGCGGATCCCCCCGCACTCCGGCAACGGCCGGGCGGCGCGGTGGCTATTGGTCGCCGGTGAAGATCCCTGTCGTCTGGCCGCCGTCTTCCGCGGACCGGGACGTGGCGCGCTGAAACGCGATCCGCCGCCTCCACAGCGCGACGCACGCGGCGCCCCACAGCAAGCCGATCTCGGCCACGAGCGCGACGCCGATGACGACGGCCCAGTCCGTCTCGTCGCCTTCGTCGAGGCCGGTCGGGGACATCAGCGTCAGCTGGCTCTCCCCGGCGGCGGAACGCGTCGGCGCTCCCGCCGGCGCGTTCACCGGCGGCAGGACGACCGCGTCGGGCTTCGGTGCCGTCGGCAGGCTCGGAACGGGCGCCTCAGGGAGGACCGGGCCCACCCCCGTTCCGGAGGCCCCGACTCCTGAATCTCCGCCCCCATCGGCCTGCCCCGGCCCGGCCACGCACCCACCGGACCCGGCGCCCTCGCAGTCCTTTCCCTTTCCCGTCCCAGGACCTGCGCCGACATGACCGCCCGCACCCGACTTCTTGGGGACCCGCGGCTTCACCCCGCCACCGACGGTCGACGGGCCGCCGCATACCTTGCCGCGCTTGCAACCCTTTCCGCCGGCCTTGCCTTCCCCTTCGGGCTGCGCGCTCGGCCTCGGCTTACCGGACGGAGGCTTCCCGCCAGGCTGCGGCTCCCTCACCTCACACCAAACGCCGTTCGTGCACGGTGTCCCAGAGGGCTTACCGGACGCGCCAGAAGAACTCCTTGGACTGGGTACGCCAGCGCTTACCGAGCCGGAGCCGGATCCGCCCGACGACGGCTTGCCGCTACTGGAAGAACCACCAGGACGTGGTTTCCCAGACGAAGGGCCAACCGCGCCCCCCTGTCCGCTTGGACGCGGCTTACCTCCGCTAGGCGTCCCCGCCTGACACGGCACGCCCCCCGCACACGAACTGCTCGACCCGCCACCACTGGGCTTGACACCGCTGGGCTTGACACCGCTGGGCTTGACACCGCTGGGCTTGACACCGCTGGGCTGGACGCTGGTGGGCTGGACGCTGCTGGGCTTATCCGCGTTGCAGGGTTTGCCGCTACCGGAGGCAGCCTTGCCGTCATGGCAGGGCTTGGCCCCCTGCGGGGCGGTCCCCTTAGAAGCGAGCGTGGGTTGTCCGCTCTGGCACGGCCGCCCGTTCCCGTCCACGCGGGGTTTGGACGTACCGTCCTGGCAGGGCGTCTGGCCGCCGCCCTTCGGCGAACCAGTCGCTGTTGAGGCGGCGGCGCCATTGGAGAAGCCGACCACCGCACGGATCGTTCGGTGAGCTGTGTTCGCGGCGTCCGCCACGGCGAGAACGCTCAATGTATTGGCGGACGTCCCCGAAACCACGGAACGCGGTATCTGGACGGTCGCCGCTCGTTCAAGCGCCGTCTGGCCAACGTCGCCAAGGTCGCATCGCAATCGCTGTCCAGAACCCACCCGAGCGCACGTGGACGAGTAGCTCGTCCACGACAGCGGGTGATCGGCCGAGAGCCGCAACGCCACGTCCCTGGCGGTCCCGCCCTCGGCGCTCACCCGGACCGTGTAGGTCAGTGCGAAGTCCGGCCCGGCGGTCGTACCGCCGCGGGCCGTCATGCCCATGTGTAACTGGACGGCCGACGAGCGTCCGCCCGGTACGGCGGCGGCACTCGGTCCGGCGAATGTCAGCGACGGTACGGTCAGCGCGCCGCTTGCCGCGATCGCACCCCAGCGTGTCGTTCGGCGCCCCGTTCGCACCCGATCCCCTCTCCCGGTCCTGTCCGTATTGGCTGCCAGGGGGGCGGCGATGTGGCGCCGGGCAAGGACAGTTATTGCCAGGTCATGGCCATGCGTAACGTGCACCGCCCCGCCGACCCCGGATCTTTCGCACAGCGAAATCGGCTCTCCGTAGAATCGGATGGGTCGGCTGGGAAAGGAGACGCGGGTGGCGGAGGCGGTCCGGTCGCTGGAGCGTGCGTTCGATCTGCTCGAACATCTGGCGGACGCGGGGGGCGAGATGGCGCTGTCAGAGCTGACGGAGGTCTCCGGACTACCGATGCCGACCATCTACCGCCTTATGCGGACGATGGTGAACAAGGGCTACGTGCGCCAGGAGCCGTCCAAGCGCTACGCCCTGGGCCCGCGGCTCGTCAGGCTCGGCGAGGGGGCGAGCCGCCTGCTGGGCACGTGGGCGCGGCCGGTGCTCTCCCGTCTCGTGGACGAGGTCGGCGAGACCGCCAACATGGCGGTTCTGGAGGGCGACGAGGCCGTGTACGTGGCGCAGGTGCCGTCCAAGCACTCCATGCGGATGTTCACCGAGGTGGGACGGCGCGTCCAGCCGCACTGCACGGGCGTGGGGAAGGCGCTTCTGTCGCAACTGTCCGACGAGAAGGTCCGCGAGATCCTCGCCCGGACCGGAATGGCCAGGCACACGCCGAACACGCTCACCGACACGGACGCGCTCCTGGACGAGCTGAAGCGCATCCGCGAACAGGGCTACGCGCTGGACGACGAGGAGCAGGAGATCGGCGTGCGCTGCGTCGCGGTGCCCCTGCAAGGTGCTCCGGCGCTGACGGCGCTTTCCGTGTCCGGCCCGTCCGGACGGATGACACGCGAGGCCGTCCCGAACGTCGTCCCCATCATGCAGGACGCCGCCGAACGCTTCGCCAAGGAACTCGGCCCACCACCCCTATGACCTCCCGGGCCCCCGAACCTCCATGCCTCGGAAGGTCGTCTGCGGCGCCCCCGAGCCGGAGCGCCGCAGACGGTCGAACGGTCAGTCGACGGGTTCGCCCACGACGGCCGTCGGGCGGCCGCCGCGCTCCCACGTGACGAAGTCGCCCGCGGACTTGACGAGGACGGCGAGCATCCAGAGCGCCAGTCCGGTGTCGTCCACGATCCCGACGATGGGAATCACGTCGGGAACGGCGTCGATCGGGGAGATGATGTAGACGACGCCGAGCGCGAGCAGTCCGAGCGTGCCGAACGACAGGCCCTTGTACTGCCCGCGCAGAACGGCCTTCAGCATCCGCGGAACGGCGCGGAATCGCTCCCAGAACCCTGGCGCGTCGGGCTTCAGGGTCTCGGCGTAGATCTCCCAGGCTTGTCCTGCGGCGGCCGCGCTTCGCTTCCTGTCCACGAGCACTCCTCAGAGAGACGTAGTTGAGGGCGCGCCCCCGCGGCGCCCACGACTACCTACGACGCGACCGGTGCCGGAAATGTTCCCTCCGCCTGACCATGAGGCCCTTGTCACAGGCGCCACACCCGGCACGGCACCGGAATTATCGCGAAACCCCATGGTCAGACGCTCACTCGAACATTCGACGGGCGTCACCTCTGGTGAGTTCTTCGTCACTCTCATGGGCGACGTGCGGCGATTCACGGTGTGTTGCCCGCCGTCCGCTGGAAGCATGGGGCCGCGCGAGAGGAGCACCGCCGCACCCGGGAGGAGCGATCTCCCCCGGGCACGACCGGCATCGCCCGTCGAGCATCGCAGGAGCTGAGGTACCGACATGAGCGGCGACCACCATACGAGCCACCCCGTCCACGGAGTCGCGGCAGGCGACGCGTATGTCGCGCTGCCCCCCACCGCCGTCGACGCGACCGCCTCGGGACCCACCCGGCTGATCGTGGCCTGGCCCGGATTCGATCCGCCCCGCACGGCGAGCGCGCTCGCCGCGGCGATCCCGATGACCGGCGTGCCGGTGTGGCGCGTCTACCTCGACCTGCCCGGCCACTCCCCCGGCGGGCTCGGCTCCGGCGCGATCCTGGAGACCGAGACGATCGAGACGTACTGCGCGGCGGTCGAGAACGCCGTCGAGCGCCTCCCCGCCGCCCTCGCGGACATCCGCCGCGATCTCGGCCTCCCGGACGACCCGGACGGCCCCGTCGGGCTGGCGGGCTTCAGCGCGGGCGGTGCCGCCGCGCTGCTGGCCGTCGCGCGCGACGCCGTGCCGGTGAGCGCCGTCGCTCTCGTCGCCCCCGTCGTCGCGCCGTCCAGGGCCGCGCGGGCGGTGGAGAAGCGGTCCGGCCGTGACCGGGCCTGGACGGAGGAGGCCGCCGCGCTCGCCGACCGTCTCGATCTCGGCTCCCTCGCCGGCGACCTCGCCGGACGGGACGTCGCGACCCTGCTCATCGGCGGCGCCAAGGACAGGGTCGTCCCCGCGCGGGAGATCACGTCCCTGCGCGACCTGCTGCGCCGCCACGACGCCGGACCGGTCGAGTCCGCGACGTTCCGCATGGGTCACGCGCTGGCCGCCGAGCCCGGCACCGAGGCGCGTCCTCCGATCACCGAGGCCGTGCGCGTGGACGGCGTCCTCACCGACTGGTTCCGTGAACGCCTCGCCGAGCCGCCGACCTCTCCGCCCGACGACACCGCACCGGCGGACGCGCAACCGGCCGACGCGCTGCGGACGACGGCGGACGCGAGCGTCCACCGCACCGGCCCGCGGCCGGCGAACAACCCGTCCTTAGACTCCACGGCGGTCACCACCCAGCCGATCAACGTCCCACCGGTCAACACCCGGCCGCCCGAGATGCGGCTGGCGAGCGTCCACCCTGTGGCCGCCTCCCAAGGCGGCACCCAGCCGGTCAACCCCCGGCCCACCGGAACGCCTACCGGGGCCGGAGCCGGGGCCGGGGAGGCGCGGACAGCCGCCTCCCAAACGATCGGGAGCCCGGAGGCGAGCACCGAGCCCGCGAACGCGGAAGACGCGCCCGCGGAGACGGCTCGGACGCCGGGCGACCGCCCACCAGCGGGCGGGGACGGGACGTGGTCGAGCGGCCCGCAGAGCGACCCCACCGGATCCGGAGCCGACGACGACGCGCAGAAGCGTTCCGCGGCCGCCGGATGCGGATTCGGCCACGTGCGGTAAAGGCGCACCCGCCCCCGCGAGCGTGACACGACGCCCGCGGGGCGGGTGCGAGTGGTGCGGAGATCAGCCGCGGGACAGAACCTCGTACCGGACGGGGATCACGCCCGCTCCGGTCCCGCCGACCTTCTTCATCGCGGCCTTGGACAGGTCCAGGCAGCGGCCGCCCGCGTACGGGCCACGGTCGTTGATGCGGACGATGACCGACCGGTCGTTGCTCTTGTTCGTCACGCGGACCTTCGTGCCCATCGGCAGCGTCTTGTGCGCGGCCGTCAGCTCGCTCGGGTCGAAGGGCTCGCCGCTGGCGGTCATCTGCCCCTCCCAGTAGTAGGAGGCTTTGCACGAGCCTGACTCGACGACCTTGTGCCGCTTCTTCTTCTCGGGTTTCGCCACCTGGCCCGCGCTGCTGTCGGGCTTGCTCTTCGGAGACTTCGTCTTGCTCGGTGACGGCTCCGGTGGGCGGGGCTGGCCGCGGCTGGCGCGGGTGGGTCCGGTTCGCGGACGGTCTTGCAGCGGTGTCGTCGCCTGTGGCTCGGTCTCCGCGGCCGATGCCGATTTCGCGGATTCGCCGCCGCCGGTTAGGGCGAACGCGCCCACCGCGAGGACGGCGACGGCGGCACCGGAGACGATCAGGATGGTAGTGCGTAGGCGTGCTCGAAGAAGACGCCTGACAGGGCTACCCACAGAGGAGTCCTTTGTTAGGGGACAGGACCCCGGACGCTCGGTGGGGTGTTCGCGGCGTGTTCAGGTCCGGGCGACGTTGTCCGTCCCCTGGATCCCCGCCGCCCGCGGGCCCTCTGGCCCGCTCCCGCGCCGATCTTCAAAGGCGCTGCCGCGTCATCGCGGTTCCGGCGTCCGGCAGGTGCGGCAAGGGAAAGGCATCTTCACTTTTGATCTCTAAGACGCCGCACAAGTCCTTGACCGTACGGTGTGTCCCACGTGAATCAAGCCGCAGAGCCCTGGTTTGTGGGGTTTGTCACCCCACTTTTTGCCCTATGAAGTGGATCAACTGCGGGCGGTAACCGGGTTAGTAGATCACCTTTACTACCCATAGAAGCTGCGATCTCGGACAAATAACAAACGCTTGCCCGTTAACGGAACGGGGCGTTCCGCGGATGTCGTCGCATCCGCGGAACGCCCCGTTCCAGTGATCGTCAGCCGAGGCCGGGCGCCTTCGGGAGCCCGATCCCCGAGGTGTCCGGGAGCCCGATCCCGGGCGTGTCCAGCAAGGACAGCGGGCCGTCCGCGGGCTTCGCGGCACGCCCCGCAGGCTTCGCGGAGCCGCGCTTCTTCGTCTTCAGCACCTCCACCACGCTGCCGACGCCGTTCTCGGTCTGGTCGATGTGACCGCCGACCTGGTTGACCGTGTTGTTGGCCTTGCCGACCAGGTCGTCGGACGGGCCCGGCCGCGCCTGCCGTCCGGCCGGCGGGAAGAGCGTCGGGCCGACCGGCAGGTCGCCCGGACGCGCGGAGCCGAGCGCGGACGTGATGTCCGACAGCCCGGGAGCCGACCCGGAGCCGAGCGGGGCCGAGACGTCCCGCAAGTCCATGCTCAGCGGCATCCCGGCCCGCTCAGCACCCGGCGCCCCGGCCCGCCGCTTGCCCGGGACCGCGGCGCCGACAGCGGGGAGCTTGCCGAGTTGACTCTTGCGCACCGCCCCGCCGACCTTCCCGGCGTCCTTCAGAAGCACCGCCGGCACCTTCGTCGCGCCTTCGGGAGAGAGGGGCAGCGGGTCCTTCCCCGCGCGGCGCCCGGCCTGGAGGCAGTCGCCCTGCGGGAGCCCGCTCAGCGGACCCTTCGCGGCGGACGACAGCGGAGTTTTCGGGAGGCTCATTCCAGTGTGTGACTTAACCGTCTTGCCCGGGTTCAGTGCGCACCGTCCCGCGGTCGTGGAACGCGCGGAGCGAAGCCCGGGCGAGACCGGCGCGACCTTGAGCGTCTCGTCGACCGCGCCCGTGGCCAGTTCGGCGGTCTGGCCCGCGGTCTGGACGACCGAGTCGGGGAGCGTGCGGGTGACGGGCGCGGCCGCGGTGGCCGTGTCGTAGAGGAGCGTGGTGGACGGACCTGTCGTGGCGTTCGCCGGCGCGGCCGTCACGGCGAACGCCGCGACGACCGGAGCGATGACGGAGACGCTCAACAGGTTTCTGGCGGATCGATTCATGCTTCCCCCCGGATTTTTGGATTGACCCTGCACGTGTGGGTGTGCGCCCGCGCGGCTTGCAAATCCGGCGCACCGTCGTGCGGGGACGTTAGTACAGACCCGGGCGGCGCACCTCCGATTGGAGAATCAATTGGTAAACGCCATATAGATCTCGGAACCCGGCCGCCGAAATCCTCGCGCACGCCAAATAGCGACAACTTCCAATAAAGTTCCCCGAAAACACAGAAAAGCGGGGACACCCCGTTCCGGGTATCCCCGCCGGCCTCGCCCGGGCCCGCCTGGCCCCGGCTCGGCCCTACTCGGCGGAACCGAGGGAGATGGCCGCGTCGACCTCCTCCTTACGCCCGGCGAGCTCGGCCGCGTACCGCTCCTCATCGACCTTTTCGGCGAACTCCTCGTCCTGCTTCATCAGCGCTTCGAGGTCGGCCTTCGCGTTGTCGAGGACGCCCATGTCCGCATAGGCGGCCTGCACCTTGTCCCCCCACAGCCCAACATCCCGGACGCACGGGACGATCCGGCTGAACAGCAGCGACTGGTAGAGCGAGTACATGTCGGAGTTGTCGACGAACTCCATGCATTTCTCGACCGGCATGTCGAGCTGCTCGAAGATCTCGCGTCCCTTGAACCGGTCGCGCATCAGATAGCAGCCCTCGACGACGAACTCCTCGCGATCGGCGCGCTCCTTGTCGGTGAGCTCGGCGTAGTAGTCCTTGAGCGCGAGCCGGCCGAACGCCACATGCCGCGCCTCGTCCTGCATCACATACGCGAGCAACTGCTTGACCAGCGGGTTCGTCGACATGTCGCGGTACAGCCCGAACGCGGCGAGGGCGAGCCCCTCGATCAGGACCTGCATGCCGAGATACGGCAGGTCCCAGCGGCTGTCCTCCAGCGACTCGGCGAGCAGTTTCGCCAGGTCCTGGTTGATGGGGTAGTACATGCCGATCTTCTCGTGCACGAACTTCGTGTACAGCTCGACGTGGCGCGCCTCGTCCATCGTCTGGGTGGCCGCGTAGAACTTGGAGTCCAGGTCGGGCACGGACTGGACGATCCGCGCCGACACGTTCAGCGCGCCCTGCTCACCATGCAGGAACTGGCTGAACAGCCACGACCCCTGGTGCCGCCCGAATTCGTCCCGCTCCTTCTGCGACATCTTCTCCCAGATGTCGGAGCCGAAGAGCGGGTTGAAGTTCTCCGGCAGCCCCGCGACGTTGACCGGATTGACCTCCAGGTCCCAGTCGATACGCTTCTGCGCGTCCCACTGCTTGTCCTTGCCCTTCTGGTACAGGTTCAGCAGCCGGTCGCGCCCCTCGTCGTACTCCCACGTGAACCGGGCGTCGCCCGCCATGGGGACGTTCCACGTGTCCGTGGGGACAGGCGTGGTGTAGAGGTCGTAGGAACTCACGGGGAATCCTCCTCCGGGGGGTAACGCCGCGCCTTCGCGACGCAGGTGTGCTCCGCCCATGGCTTTACATACCTTCGTAACATGTAAAGCCACCCGAAACCAGGCCCACACAAAAACACACCGCCCAACCCACACCCCCCCGCAACCACCAACAGCCGCCACCGAACAGCGTCAACCGGCGGCGCCGCCAAGCGCCAACGCCACCAGACCACCAGACCACCAGGTGCCCCCGGCGAGCGCCATTGGCAGCAAATCAGCAGCAGACATCGACACCAGGCCTCTACGGACGCCAGCGCACGGCGTCAGCGCAGCGCGCCAGGGGCAGGGCCCCGGTGGGCGCCAGTGGGCCCGGCGTCAGCGAGCGGCCGAGGGACGAGCGCCAAAGGCGGTGGCGGCGGCAGGGCGCCAGCAGCAGGGCGTCAGCGGGTGCCAGGGGCGGTGGTGGTGGGGGACGGCAACAGGGTGCGGTGGGGGCAGCAGGCGGTGTCGGTGGTGAGGTGTTCGTGGTGGGGGTTAGCGGGACTGGAGGGCGTCCAGGGCGACGGCCTGGGCTATGACCAGGCGGCGGTCTAGGCGTGGGTCCTTGATGTCTACTACGTAGCGGTCGCGGAAGCCGAACTTCTTGTCGACGGAGAAGGCGATCTGGTCGCCGGCGTAGAAGTCGAAGTGGTATGGCCAGGCGAACGGCAGGGAGTCCACGTAGGGGATGATCTGCCAGATGCGCCGCAGGACGGCGACCGCCTTGTTGCGTTCGCGGCCCGTCGTGACGCCTAGGCCCGGCTGTTCCAGGTGCCAGGTGGAGGCGACCAGTGACTTCTTGAAGTCCTTGCGGAAGACGCCGATGGGCTGGCCGTTCGCGTCCGTGATGTCGTAGGCGGACGCGAGGTCGATGCGCTTGCGGGCCTTGAACCCGAGGATCGGACGGGTCTTGGCGTCGTCGGCGTACAGGGTCACCTGTTCCTTGAAGGCGAGGCGCTTCTGCTGGGCGAAGGCGAGCAGCTCGCCTTCGCCGCCGCCCGGAGCCTGGGCGTGCACCTCGTACTGGTTCACCATCAGGCGCACCCGCTGCCGGATCAGCAACGTGTTCTGCGCCTGGAGCCGTTCTGCGTCCAGCGGACTCACCCGTTCTGTAGCGTTTTGCGGAGTCTGCCACAGAAGGCGGGGCACGGTCAGGACTCCTCGATATGCGAGGCCAGGTAGCCGTGGATCAGCCGCTCCGCCTCGGCGACGATCGCCGGGTCGCCGTCCGGATCGCGGCGGAAGGCCATCTTCAGGACGGCGTCGCCCGCCTCCACCGCGATGGCGAGCGCGGTCGCCAGGACCCGGGTGTCCTGGACGCCGAACGTCTCCACGATCATCTTTCGGAGCCGTCCGGCGACCACCGCGTTGTTGTCGGCGTCGGCGTCGAGCAGGTTCACGTCGGCGACGTCGCCGAACCGCAGCACGCGGAAGCCTGGCACGGTCCGGTGCATCTCCACGAAGATCTCGATGATCACGCCGACCGTGTCGGACCAGTCGCCGAAGCCGCCCTCGGACAGCCGGGCCGAGACCCGCTCCCCGAACACCTCCAGGTTGCGCACGGCCAGGGCCTGCGCGACGGCGCGCTTGTCGGGGAAGAACTGGTACACCGAGCCGATGGCCACGTCGGCGCGCTGCGCGATGCGCGTCGTGGTGAGGCCGTCGTAGCCGTCCTCGTCGAGGATCTCCGCGCAGGCGTCGAGCATCCGCTGGACGCGTTCGGCGCTACGGCGCTGGGCGGGGCGGCGGCGGAGCGGGGTCCGGATCTCGGTCACCCCACCATTGTCACCCGAACACGGTGAGCTTCGGCATGCACCACGTGCCGTTCACCACCCCGAGGTCACGAGAGTCTTCCGTGCGCACCACCCGAGACCTAATATCCGAAGGTAATTCATATTTGGGGGCGGACAAATCGGGGAGGGCCGAACGCGATGGGGCTTCCGGAAGGCTTTCGCTGGGGCGTCGCCACGGCCGCGTACCAGATCGAGGGCGCGGTCGACGAGGACGGGCGGGGACCGTCCACCTGGGACACGTTCGCCCACACGCCGGGACGGGTCCGTGACGGGCACACCGGCGACACCGCCTGCGACCACTACCACCGGTGGCCGGAGGACGTCGCGCTGATGGCGGGCCTCGGTGTCGGCTCGTACCGGTTCTCGATCGCGTGGCCGCGCGTCCAGCCGCCCGGGCGCGGCCCGGTCAACCCGAAGGGCCTGGACTTCTACGACCGCCTGGTGGACGGCCTGCTCGCCGCCGGCATCGCACCCGCGGCCACCCTCTACCACTGGGACCTCCCGCAACCGCTCGAAGACGCAGGCGGCTGGATGAACCGCGACACCGCCTACCGGTTCGCTGAATTCTCCTACCTGGCGGCCGAGCGGCTCGCGGACCGTGTGGAAATGTGGATAACCCTGAACGAGCCGGTGGTCGTCATGGCCTACGGCTACGCGTTCGGCGTCTACGCGCCCGGCCGGACGCTCATGCTCGACGCGCTCCCCGCCGCACACCACCAGCTCCTCGGCCACGGCCTCGCCGTCAATGCGCTGCGCGGCCACGGCGCCCGCGAAATCGGCCTGGCGAACCACTATTCCCCCGCATGGGCCGCCACGCCCAGCGACCAGCCGGCCGCGAACGCGTTCGACGCGTTCATGAACCGGTTGTTCACCGATCCCGTCCTGCTCGGCCGTTATCCCGCCGTTCTGGAGGACGCGCCGTTCGTCCGGCCTGAAGACCTGCCCGTCATCGCCTCGCCCATCGACTTCCTGGGCGTCAACTATTACCAGCCGACACGGCTGAAGAACCCGGTCGAAGGACCGCTACCATTCGACATCACTGAAATAAGCGAGTATCCGATGACGGGGATGGGCTGGCCGATCGTGCCCGACGCGTTCCTGTCCCTCCTGCGCAGCCTCCATGCGCGCTACCCGCTGCCGCCGCTCTACATCACCGAGAACGGCTGTTCCTTCGCGGACGAGATCGGCCCGGACGGCGTGGTGGACGACTCGTCCCGCATCGAATTCCTGGACTCCCACATCCAGGCGATGCGGACCGCCATCGACGAAGGCGTCGACATCCGCGGCTACTACACGTGGTCACTTCTGGATAATTTCGAATGGTCGGAGGGTTTCCATCCCCGTTTCGGCCTCGTCCACGTCGATTACGAGACGCAGAAACGTACGCCGAAAAGGTCATTCGCCTGGTATCGCGACCTTATCGCCGCCTCGCGGTAGCCCCCGTCCAGACGCCGGGCGGCACCTCGCCGCGGGCACTGCCACGACCTTGCGGATAATCTGCTCTCTCCGCTTCCGCCGTGGAGGTCCTGAATGCCCGAGCCTCGTCCGCTACGCCCGAACGATCCCCGCGAGGTCGGCGGGTTCCGGCTGACGGCCCGGATCGGCGAGGGCGCCCAGGGCAGCGTCTACCTGGGTGAATCGGACACCGGCCAGCCGGTCGCGGCGAAGCTCCTGCGCGTCGGCATCGGTCATGACGACCGGGCCCGCACCCTCTTCGAGCGGGAGCTGGCCGCGGCCCGCCGGGTGGCGCCGTTCTGCACCGCACGCATCCTCGCCGCGGGGGTGGACGGCGACGTCCCGTACATGGTCAGCGAGTACATCGAAGGGCCTTCACTGCGGGAGCAGATCTCCGAACACGGTGTCGCGACCGGTGGCGAACTGGTCAGGCTCGCGATCGGCACCGCCACCGCGCTCGCCGCGATTCACCAGGCGGGCGTCGTCCACCGCGACCTCAAACCGGCCAACGTGCTGCTCGGCGAGGACGGCCCGAGGGTCATCGACTTCGGCATCGCCCGTCCGCTCGACGCCACCTCCGCCACCTTGACCGGAGCCGTCGGCACGCCCGCCTACATGGCGCCGGAGCAGGTGGCGGGCGCGGCCGGCGGTCCGCCCCTGGACATGTTCGCGTGGGCGTGCACGATCGTGTTCGCCGCGAACGGCGCCCCGCCGTTCGGCGGTGACAACGTGGCGGCCATCATGCAGCGGGTGCTGTACGGGGAGCCGGAGCTGGGCGCGCTGACCGGGGAGCTGCGCGCGCTCGTCGCGTCCTGCCTGGCCAAAGACCCCGCGGCCCGCCCCACCGCGCTGCACGTCCTCCAGCGCCTTCTCAACACCGGACCGTCCGCCACCCCTGGCGCGAACGCAGGCGCGGACACGGACGTGGCCGTAGGCGCGGACGCGGACGTGGCCGTAGGTGCGGACGCGGACGTGGCCGTAGGTGCGGACGCGGACGTGGCCGTAGGTGCGGACGCGGACGTGGCCGTAGGTGCGGACGCGGACGTGGCCGTAGGTGCGGACGCGGACGTGAATCCGGATGCGGACGGGCGCGCGGATCTTCTCGCGGAGGGCACGTCGGCCGCCGCGCTGCCACCCGGCGAACTCACCCCTCTCATGCCCGCCACCTTCGCGGCCGGTGCTCCCGCGCCGCCGAGCCCCGACATGCCTGGTCTGCCTTGGCCAGGCACGCAGCCGGGCGCGCAGGTGGGTGGTGCGCCGCCTCCGCTTCCCGCTGGGTTTCCGTCTCGGACGAACCCGTCGGAGCCCGGACGGAGCGGACGTCGGCTGCTGGTCGCCGGCGCGGCCGCCGCGGCTTTGCTGGTCATCGGAGGGGTCTTCGTCGCGGTCCTGCTCAGGGAGACCGAGAAGGGCGGCGGGCCGGAAGGTCGCCAGACCGCAGGGCAATCGTCCACGCGGACATGCCGCTACTCGCCCGCGACACCCGGGAAGGTCAAGGACGTTGGGACGCCCCCGTCCCAGGTGCCCGCGAAACAACCACAACGGGCGACCATCAAGACCAACCTCGGCGCGCTCGTCGTGCAACTGGACGCCGCCAAGGCGCCGTGCACCGTGAACTCACTCGCCCACCTCGCGGGCAAGAGGTACTACGACAACACCGCATGCCACCGCCTCACGACGAGCCCGAGCCTCAAGATCCTGCAGTGCGGTGACCCGTCGGGCACCGGGACCGGCGGGCCCTCCTACTCGTTCGCGGACGAGATCACCGGCGGTACCCGCTACACCCGAGGCACGGTCGCCATGGCCAACGCCGGGCCGGGCACCAACGGCAGCCAGTTCTTCATCCTCTACGCGGACTCGGCGTCCCTGCCGCCGAACTACACCGTCTTCGGCCGGGTCACGTCCGGTATGGAGGTCGTCGACAAGGTGGCCCGGGCGGGGGCGGGGGAAACCTCCGGCATGGGTCCCGGCGACGGCAGGCCGAAACAGAAGATCACCATCACCGAGCTCCGGACGGTCGCCGGTTAGCTCCGTCGACCGCTTGGATGCGACGATCGTCCGATGCGAGACGAAAGCCCGGAAACATTCGCCGAACGCGTGCGACAGCATCGGCGCTGACGTGGTCATGTCCGTGGTCGAGGAGCTTTATGCCGCGTTCGCGGACGTTCCGCGTCCCGTGGAGCTGGAGGGGTGTCCCTGCTGCGTCGGCCCCGACGAGGGACGGCCGCTGCTCGCGCGTCCCCTCCGTGCGCTCTCCGCCGCGGAGCTGGCCCGGTACGCCGCCAAGGCGTTGAACACATGGGGCGGCCCGGCGGATTTTCACTATTTCGCGCCGCGCCTGCTGGAATTGGCTGCCGATGATGCATTCATCTGGCCGGACGCGGAAATCGTCTTCATCAAGTTCGGCCGCGCCGGTTGGCAGGACTGGCCGCAGCGCGACGCCGTCACCGCCTTCTTGAACGCCTTTTGGACGCGCATTCTGGCCGCCTTCCCCACCCGCCCTTCCGTGGACACCGCCCTCTGCGCACTCGCCGGCACGAATGCCGACATGGAACCTTGGCTGGACGAATGGGGCGGCGCGTTGACGTCCGAACCCGCCGCCCGCCATCTGCACGAGTTCGTCACCGAACAACTGGTCTGGCGGCGGGGAAAACCGCGGCTCATCAACGCATTCTGGGACGTCTCGTCGCGCCCGTACCAGCAGGTCGTCGAGTGGCTGACCGGCGGCGCGGCCGTCGCGGCGGCCAGCGCCGCCTTCGCCCGGACAGAGGACGAGGCGGCGCTGGAACTCCTTATTGACATCGAATCCTTTCTACGCCCGGCCTGAGGCCAGAGCGAAGACGTACCGGATCGGACGGACGTCGCACGGAAGCGACACCCCATCCTCAGACGGTGGCCGGAGCGATACGCGCCGTGCGGCGGCGACGGAGGTAGTAGTGGACGGTCAGGACCGCGAGCAGCGGCCCCCACGCCAGGAGCGGCGCGTACGCGAGGGTCATCACGGCCTCCTGGAGCCCGGTCGGGCTCCCGTCTTCGGCCATCGCCTCCGACCAGCCCGGGGCCGCCATCGCGCAGATGGCCATGACCGCGGCGGCCCCGGACGACGCCGCCCCGACGGCGAACCAGACCGGCACGCGACGCCCGCCGACCAGGGGGAGCAGGCGCGGGAAGACCTCGCCCCACGGCCGCACCAGCCCGAGCGCGAGCAGCGCGAAGAACTCGGCGACGATGCTGAGCGCGAACACGTAGGGCGTCCCGATCGGATGCGGGAAGTCGGGGAAACCGTCCTCTCCGCCGAGTCCCAGCGGCACACCGAGCCCCAATGCGATGCGCCACAATCCGGAGGGCAGCACCGTGAAGGGAATGGCGTGGGCGACATATTCGGCCCACCGGGGAACCGGACGTGCAGCGGTCATGAAATCCTCCTCATCGCGAACGACCCAATGCTCGTCCGGCTACAACGACAGGTACCTCCCTCCCGGGAGCCGCGCCTTTCCCCCGCGCGGGTGAAATCGGAAATCGAGGTGTTCAGCCGCTCGCGCGGGACGCCGTGAGAGGTGCGGCGACACACGCGGCGGCGATGAGGATCACCGACGCGACCGCCAGGGCGGTGGTGTAACCGTGCACGGACGCGGCCACCGGCGTCGCGTCCCGGGACGTGGCCAGATGGGACGCCGCGGCGCTCGTCGCGATCGTGTTGAGCAGTGCCGTGCCCAGCGCGGCGCCGAGCTGCTGCGAGGCGTTGTAGGCGGCGGACGCCGCGCCGATGTCCTGGTGCCCGACGTCGACGGTGGCCAGCGCGGCGGTCGCGGGGATGACGCAACCGAGCCCGAGCCCGGTGAGGATCAGCGCGGGCGTCAGGTACAGCGACAGGACGTCCGTGCTCTGCGGGGTCAGCCGGGTCAGGAGGAGCATCCCGGCGGCGGCGATGATCAGACCCGGCAGGATCAGCGCCGCGGGCGGGACCCGCCCGTGCAGCTTCCCGGCGATGAAGGTCGAGCTCACCAGGGCCGCCAGCGCGTTGATGATCAGCGTCAGGCCCGCCTCGATCGGCGAGTAGCCGAGGACTCCCTGCACGTAGTAGCTCATGAACAGGTAGAAGCCGAACATCGCGACGAACATCAGCGTGATCGAGACGAACGCGCCCGCGCGGGCGCGGTGCGCGAGGACCCGCATCGGCAGCAGCGGACTGGACGAGCGCGTCTCGACGGCGACGAACGCCGCGAGCAGCAGGACGCCCGTGACCAGCAGCGCGACGACGAGCGGCGACGACCAGCCGCGCGGCTCCGCCTCGTTGAACGCGTACACCACCGCGGCGAAGCCCGCGGCGCTGAGCAGCGCACCCGGAACGTCGAGCCGTCCGCCGCCCCGGCCGAGGGCGTGGGTCGGGGCGTCGCGCCGGACGAACGTGGTGGCGAGCATGGCGACGAGGGCGATCGGCACGTTGATGAACAGACACCAGCGCCACCCGGCGTACTCGGTCAGCGTCCCGCCCGCGATCAGGCCGACCGCCGACCCCGCCGCGCCGACCGCGCCGAACACCCCGAACGCCCGGCCGCGTTCGCGTCCTTCGGTGAATGTAATCGCCAGCAGTGACATTCCGGCGGGCGCGAGCGCGGCGGCGAACAGACCTTGCAGTGCCCTGGCGGCGAACAGCATCTCGGGGTTCGCGGCGGCACCGCCCAGCGCGGACGAGGCGGCGAACCCGGCCAGCCCGATGACGAACGTCCGCCGGTGGCCGATGGCGCTGCCGACCCGGCCGCCGATCAGCAGCAGCCCGCCGAACGCGAGCGCGTACGCGGTGATCGCCCATTGCCTGCTCGTGTCGGACATGCCGAGCGCGGCCTGCGCGGACGGCAGCGCGATGTTCACGATCGTCCCGTCCAGGACGACCAGGAGCTGGGCGGTGCTCACCACCGCCAGCGTCCACCAGCGGCGTTTCTCGGACGCGTGTCCCGCCGTTCCGCGGTCGTCGTCCTGGGTTTTGACGGAGGGTCCCGTCGCGTGTGTTCCGTTGTTTCCGGCATCCATGTCTTTCAAGTGTTTCGTTGAAGCGGCACCGGAGACTTTCGCCGTCGATAGGCGGCGGCTCGCAGCGAGAACAGCAAGCAACCCTCAAACGGCGATCGAACCTCAGACCGCCACGACCAGCCATCGGCGGTCAGGTTTCGGGGTCGTGGATCAGGAGGCCGGGGCGGGTGCGCGCCGCCGGGGCGGGTGCGCGCCGCCGGTCCGGCGCCGGGTGCGACGATGGGATCATGGACCGGACGTTCGAGGACCTGATCGCCGAGGCCGGCTCCGTCTCGGTCGCGGGCTGGGATTTCTCCTGGCTGGACGGCCGGGCGACGGAGCAGCGCCCGTCGTGGGGATATCAGCGGCTGATGAGCGAACGGCTCGCCACCGCCGGCGCGGCGCTGGACATTCAGACCGGTGGCGGAGAAGTGCTGGCGGGGGCCGTCCGGTTCCCGCCGATAATGGTGGCCACGGAATCCTGGCCGCCGAATGTCGACAAGGCCACCCGGCTGCTGCACCCGAGGGGCGTGGTCGTGGTCGCCGATCCCGACGAGCCGCCGCTGCCATTCGCCGACGGGGCGTTCGACCTGGTCGTCAGCCGCCATCCCGCCACGGTCTGGTGGACGGAGATCGCCCGCGTCCTGGCCCCGGGCGGCACGTACTTCGCCCAGCATGTCGGCCCCGCCAGCGTCTTCGAGCTGACCGAGTACTTTCTCGGGCCGCAGCCCGAAGCGCGGCGCAAGCGCCATCCGGACGCCGAAAGCGCCGACGCCACCGCCGCCGGTCTCGAAATCAAGGATCTGCGCTTCGAGCGGCTCCGCATGGAGTTCTTCGACATCGGCGCGGTCGTCTACTTCCTGCGCAAGGTGATCTGGATCGTCCCGGGTTTCTCCGTCGACGCCTACCGCGATCGCCTCCGGCTGCTGGACGAGCAGATCAGGAGGGACGGCGCGTTCGTCGCGCATTCGTCCCGCTTCCTCATCGAGGCCCGCAAACCCGCCTGACGGACGGCCGCTGCCGGTCAGTTCCGCAGGCTCTCCACTTCGGCTTCGTAGAGGAGGGCGGGGTCGAATTCCATTCCGTCGAAGTGCCCGGCGAGTTCCAATGAGAGCACGCCGTGCAGGCGTGTCCAGAAGGTCAGGGCGCGGCGCCGCACTTGCGCGGGATGGGAAACGCCCCAATGCCCGTGCTCATCGAGGTTCCGGTCGAGGGCGGTTCCGTCCGGCGGCACCGGTGGGCAGGCGTCAATGAGCTTTCACGCTAGCTTGAGCTTGCGCGGTCGCCAGGGCGAAGCCACGAGGGAGTGCTGGACATGAGCGGAGCGACACGACGAGCCGGGTGGACGATCATCGCCGCCGCGACGGCGGGCGCGATGATGACCGCGCCGGCACTCGCCGCCCCGGCGCGGGCGCCCGGCACGGACGATCAGCGGCTCCCGTCCGGCCGGATCGATTGGCGGGCGTGCACCGAGACCGAGTTCGCGGGGATGAACTGCGGGACGATACGGGTCCCCGTCGACTGGTCCAGGCCGCACGGCGCGCGGCTCGAACTGGCGCTCGTCCGCCGTCCGGCCGATGACCGGGCGCGTCGCGTCGGCACGCTGATGCTCAACAACGGGGCCGGACGCTCCGCCATCGAGCAGCTGAAGCTGGCGATGCGGGCCGGGCTCCCGCACCTCGCCGGGGACATGACGAAGCGGTTCGACGTCGTCGCCGTCGATCCGCGCGGCACCGGGCGGAGCACTCCGATCCGCTGCGCCGAGCCGCTCAGGCCGGAGGGCGTCAGCTACTTCCCGAAGGACCGGCGCGCGTTCGACGAGCTCGTCGACCACAACCGTGCCCTCGCGCGCGACTGCGTCCGCCGCAACGGCGCGCTGATGGCCAACGTCGACATCACCAGCGCCGCCCGCGACATCGAGGCGGTCCGCGAGGGCCTCGGGGAACGGCGGCTCAACTGGTACGGCATCCTGTGGAGCGACCTTCTCGGACGAACCTACGCCGACCTGTTCCCCGGCCGCCTGCGCACCATGTACCTGGACACCGCGCTGGACGACACCGGCTCACCCCTCCGCCGGATCTTCAAGGAGGCCACCGCGGCGGAGCGGTCGTTCAACCGGTTCGCCGCCTGGTGCACCACCTCGGACGACTGCGTCCTCAAGGGACACGACGTCGCCGCCGAGTACGACATCCTCGTCGCCCACGCCGACCGCGACCCCATCCCCGTGGCGGGCGGCGGCCACCGTCCGCTGACCGGCGAGGACATCCGCGTCGCGACCCAGGAGTTCATGAACGTCTCGTTCATCCAGTGGCCCCGGCTGGCCGATGCCATCGCCAAGGCGCGGGCGGGCGACGCCTCCGGCTTCACCCGCAACCCCGACCGGACGCTCGACCTCGTCCAAGCCCAGGTCCCGGCCTGCCTGGACAGCCCCCGGCCCGTCCGGACGTACCGGCAGGTCGCCCAGGTACGGGACAGGCTCGCCAAGATCTCGCCGCATCTCGGCGGCGCGGTGAGCTCCTGGAACAGGTACGCGGGCTGCATCGGCTGGCCGATCGCCCCCAAGCCGGTGCGTACCGGCGGGAAGGTCTGGGGCGCGCCTCCCGCGCTGGTCGTCCAGTCCACGCACCAGGCCCTCGCGCTGCACTCGGAGGGCGGTGTGCTCGCGTCGCAGTTGCCCGGCAGCGTCGTCCTCAGCAGGGACGGCGACGACTACAGCATGTTCATGGTGTCCCAGTGCGTCCGTGACCACGCCAACCGCTACCTGACCGACCGGATCCTGCCCAAGCCGGACACCGTCTGCACCGACTGACCGCCTTCGAGAAGCCGCCGAGGCCGCCGGGCGCGCATGACGCACCGGCGGCACCGGCACCGGCACGGGCATCGGCACGGGCATCGGCATCGGCATCGGCATCGGCATCGGCGATTGTGAGCCGACTTTTCGCCGAAGGGGTCAAACCGCCGGCTTGTTCGCGGGCAAGGTGAGGGTCGCTTCTATGGCGTAGTGGTCGGACAGCGGGACGAGATCGCCGCCGGCGAGGCGGACGTGGTCCTGGAAGCGCAGGCGCGTGGTGACTTCGATGCCCGGCGTGACGAGAAGCTGGTCTATCGGCTCCAGCACGGCGTATTCGGGACGGAAGGTGGGTCCCGTGTCGCCGTCGAGCGCGTCGCGCAGGCCGGTGGCGGACACGAACTCCTGGAACAGGTCGTGGGCGCGGGGAACGTTGAAGTCGCCCATCACGACCTTCGGTTCCGCCGGGTCGAGTTCGCCGACGAGGGCGGCCAGCTCGCGCAGCTCGGATTCCTCGACCCTGGTGTAGGGGTTGGACGGGGACCAGTCCATATCCATGTTCGCGGAAAGGTGCGTGTTCACTACCGTGAGAAAGCCGTCCGGAAGCCGGACGCGGGTGAACAGGGCGCCTTTGCGCAACAGCCATTCGAGACGCGCCGGACGGACCGGCGTGAACGACCGGAAATGGCGGCGCGTGATCAGGTGACGCGAAAGAGTGACCAGTCCGCCGCGCACCATCGGAAAGGCCGCCGGGTGCGCGATGTGCGGGTACGACTTCGCCGCGCGCCGAAGGTGGGCCAGATTCCTCGGCGAGATGACCTCCTGCAGGCAGACGACGTCGTAGTCCGCTCGCTCGATGAGCTGGGCCAACGCACCGAGACGGGCGCGCGAACGGCCGTGGAACAGCGTGTTGAAGGTGAGTACGCGAACCGTCGTCACGGCTTGCGCCCGGCGGCCGAGCATCGCTTTTCGTCGTCCCACATGGCCATGCCAGCAACTCTACGTCGAAGCGGCACCACCAGGACGCACCGCCGACTCTCCACACGGCCATCCGGCGCACATCACCCGGCACTCGGCCACCGGACGTTCCCGCCCGGCGACGAAGAGACGCCTTGTTTCGGACGCGCTATGCCACCCCTATTCGGGTATTTGGGCTAAACACCGGAAGGAGCGCACCCGGCTGCTCAGAAAGCGCGACGAGTTATCCGCCGCGCGTTGAAATGAGGGAGATGCTCAGGCATCATTGAAAGCTCAGCCCCGGCCGCTCATGGAGGCGCACATGTGCATGCCCTGCCGCCCGAGGGATTACTGAAGCTCCCCGAGGGACCACTGAATTCGCAACCGCACGGCAGTCCCCCGATCGTCCCGGCAGTTCCCCGACCCTTGCCGAGTTCGCGACGCCGAAAGTGTCACCGATGCGCAGCGACCCCGCTTTTCTTCCCCTCACCGGCAAACAGCCCTGCGCGATGGCGTGCTGCGGGCGTTCCTCCTGCTTCCACGTTCGCGTGGAGATGGCTGCCGCGCCCAGAGACCGGACGGGCGGACGCGCCTCCTGCGGCGCCCATCTCGCCGAGGTCGTCCACGAACTGGCACTGTGGGCCCGGGAACAGCGACGAAGCCCCGCACGCATCGTCGTCTACGCGATGACGGACGGCCCCCGCGCGAAGGAAACGGGGCCTTTCGACCATCTCGTCCTAGGCGCCATCCCAGTCTGACCACACCCGCCCCCGCACGACCACGGTCCCCGCACGACCTTGCGCTCTCGCCCGCGTGCCCGGGCTCGCGTGGGCATGGGCATGCCTGTTGAAACTTGGCTGATTGTGGGCATTGCCGGGTGCCGCGAGGCTTCCCATACTGAGCGGACACACCGCAGGGCGCCGGTTCCGCGGTGTCCTGTCCACCGACCGTCACGAAACGGCACCACCACCCACATGACCATGACTTCGCCCGAGACATCGCCGCCACTGTCCGCCTACCAGCGGGTCGTCAGCACGGACATCGACGTCCTGCACGACGCGGTCGAACCGTTCGCCGTCGGCCACGACCTTCAGGCCCTCCGGCCGGGCGTACCGCTGGACGGCCAGGTCAACGCCCTCGGCGTCGGCGCGGTCAATCTCGTCTGGGTGCGGTACGGGGGCGGCGGCGTCATCGTGGACACGCCACCGACCGAGGGGCATTTCGCCATGTGCGCGCCGATGGCGCCCATGGACGTCGAGTACCGCGCCACGCGGAACCGGGACACGACGGGCGGCGGCCACGTCCTGTCCCATGACGAGCCGATGCGGATGACACCGCCCCCGATGATGGGCTGCCTCGTCATCGCGACGAGCACCGGAAGGCTCGCCGACCACCTCGCCGACCATCTCGGACACGAGCACAGCCCGCCGCTACGCTTCCACGGCTCCGGCGAAGGCGAACCGGCGCTCGCGCCGTCCTCGATCGTCGAACGCACCTGGCGGCACGTCTGCGACATCCTCGACCACGCGACGGCGGCCGACGGCCTCCACCCGCTGGCGGAACGCAGCCTGGAGGAGGCGCTGCTCACCGCGATTTTGGTCGGGCTGCCGCACACGGCGACCGCGAGCCTCGCGGAGGCCCAGGAGCCGCCCCAGGACAGGCCCCCGCACCGCCTCGCGGGCGTCATCCGCGAATGGGTCGAGGCCCACCACCATCGTCCGATCGGCGTGACCGACATCGCGGCGGCGGCGGGCGTCGGCGTCCGCCAGCTTCAGGCCATCTGCCGGGACCAGTGGGGTCTGACGCCCACCCAGTTGCTGCGCGGGGTACGGCTCGACCACGCCCGCGCCGCGCTGATCGAGGCACCGCCCGGCCCGCGCACCGTCACCGATGTCGCCGGTGCCGCCGGATACGTCCACATGAGCCGCTTCGCCGCCCACTACAGGCAGCGCTTCGGCGAGACCCCGACGCAGACCCTCAAACGGACCGCCGCCGTCACGTGACGGTGGCGCGGCGTGTGATCCTGGCGACGGTCCGGTTCGCGGTCGGCGACACGCGAGAGAGCGCGCGGGCGAAACGCGCCTCGGCGGCGACGAGCGTGACGGGCCTGTCCTGGCGGACGGCACGCAGAACGGCCCGCGCGACCTTCTCCGGCGGGAAGGCCCGGCGCTCGACGGCCCGGACCATCCGGTCGCGCAGCTCGCCGTCCGCGCTCGGGGGCAGCCCCACGAAGCGGGTCCGGGCGGCCATCGGCGTGTTGATCATTCCTGGGCAGATCGCGGAGACGCCGATGCCGTAACGGTTCAGGTCGACGCGGAGGCTCTCGCTCAGCTGGAGTATCGCGGCCTTCGTCGCGCCATAGGCGGGCAGCTCGGAGCTCGGGAGGAACGCCATCATGGACGAGACGTTGACGATGTGCCCGCCCTCGCCGCGTTCGACCATCTGGCGTCCGAACAGGCGGCAGCCCCGGTATGTGCCGTCCAGGTTGATGGAGCGGACGCGGGCCCACTCCTCCTCTGGCGTGTCGAGCAGCGAGCCGGCCAGGGCGACACCGGCGTTGTTGACGACGACGTCCGGGACGCCGAAAGCGTCACGCACCCGGTCGGCGAACCGTTCCATCGCTTCGGCGTCGGCGACATCGACCCGGTGGGCGTGGGCTTCGCCACCGGAAGCGGCGATCTCGTCCACCGTGCGTTTGGCGGCGCCTTCGTCGATGTCGGCCACGACGACGCGGGCGCCCTCCGCGGCGAAGGCGTGGGCCGTGGCACGGCCGATGCCGCTGCCCGCGCCCGTGATGACGACGAGGTCGCCGCCGAATTCCTTGCCCGGCTGCCCTGCCGCGCGGGCGTGGGCGAGGGCGGACGTCTCGGGTCCGCCGTCCAGATGCTCGGCGAACTCGGTGATCCAGCGGGCGATCAGGGCGGGATGGCTGCGCGCCACCCAGTGCCCGGCGGGCGCGCGCCGCACGTACAGGCGGGACACGGGTCCTCGCGCGGACAGCAGCAGCGACGGGGAGCCGTACCGGTCCTTGATCGGGACGATGAGCTGGACGGGCACGTCCGTCCGCCCCTCACCGGAGGCACCCGCGCCGCGGCGGCCCAAGTTCGCCCGGTACAGGCCGAGGCCGTTGCGGGCGTCGGCGGGCAGCGTGGCGGCGGGGTGGCCCGATCGCGGGTCGGCGCCCTCCCGGAGCCGCAGCACGCGCGGGAACCCGGCCGCGAGCAGGCGGGCCGCGACCTCCCCGACCCGCGGCGCCATCAGCACCGGCATGTAGACGCTGCGCCGCGCCTGGTCGAGGACCTCGGCGACGCCACGCGGCCCGGACCGCACCGCCCGCCCGGCCCAGCGCGCCAGATGCCGCCTGTCCGGCCCGGAGATCGACGTGAACGAGGCGATACGGCCCCGCAGCCGGTCACCGATGACGGCCTCCCAGCCCTGCACCGAGCCCCAGTCGTGCCCGACCAGATGGACGGGCTCATCGGCGCCGACACCGTCCAGGACGGCTTCGAGATCGCCCATGAGCGCGTCCAGCCCGTAGTCGAGCGGGTCGGACGGGCTCCCGGACGACCCGGCCCCGCGCACGTCGTACACGACGACGCGGAACCGTCCGGCGAGCCCTTCGGCCACCTCGTCCCACATCGCGCCGGTGTCCGGGTAGCCGTGCACGAGGACGACCGTCGGCCGCCGCCCCTCGCCCCGCACCCGCACGGCCAGCTCGATGTCGCCCGACCTCACCCGCTGCTCCCGCATGAACCCCGCCTGCCCGTCGCCGTCGCCGTCACCGGCGCGTCGCCCCTCGCGCTCGTTTCTCGTGAAACTACGCCTCTACGACGGGCTGTCCAATACGGCTACCGGACGGGCTGGCGCAGGATCGTGCGCATCTTCTCCGGGTCGGTCTCGCGTGTATCGGACAGGTAGATCTCGTGATGCAGGCCGTTCGGCACCAAACCCTCGTCGTTCATCAACGCGTACATGCGGGCGAGCGACGCGGGCTCGTCCGCGTACGCCCCGCGATGGAGCAGCTGTACGCATCGGCCCTCCGTGAACGTCACGTGTTGGACGCGCGCAGCGGCAGGCATCTTCGACCGCACTTCCTCGCGGGCCTGATCGACCGACCCGGTGTCGTCCGGGAGGCGAAGGAACAGATGCCACCACCATTGGTCGCGAGGCACGTCGAACGGCGAGCGCTCGTCCTCGACCCACCAGCGTCCCTCCAGCGGAACCATGGGCGCGCCAAGCGCACCCATGACCGCGTACAGCGCGCCGACGCTCTCGCCATAGGCGACACCGCCCGGCTCCCCACGACCGGTCACGGCCAGCCCTGACACAGACCCGTGCTCCACCAACTCCGGTTCTTCCGCAGCCTCGTACCAGCTCACTGAGCGTCCTCCACTCGAATCTGCACCTTCGTCTCCAGGTGCTCGGACGGCGTGGTCGCGGGGTCGTTGAGGTACACCTCGCGGACGGGCCCGGCGGGCGTGTGCCCGAAGTCGCCGAACCACGCGAGCACGCCATGGACCGTGAGCGGAATCTCCTCGTACGGGCCGACATGGACGGCCGACGCGAACGAACCACCGGGCAGGAGATCGTCGCCGTCCACCGCCTGGACGGTCACGCGGACGTCGAACTCCTCGGCCATGTCCAGCGGGAACAACCCGATGAGCAGGCCGTCCGGTGTCATCCGGGGCAGCAGCCGGGCCACACAGGCGCCGGTCGCGTCCGGGATCGTCGACGGTGTCGCGGGCTCCCGCGCCGTGAACACGCGCCGCGCCGGCTCCCGGACGATCGACACCTCCGTCTCCGGCAGCCCTTCGGCGACCACGCGGTCCAGGAGCCGCAGGCCGCGCCGCCGCCGTGCGACATCGGCCTCGATCCGGTCGCGCGCCTCCTTCAGCGCCTCGCCGACGTCGCCCGCGCCCCCGGACAGGACGCGCGCCACGGCCGGCAGCGGGACGTCCATCGCCCGCAGCAACCCGATGAGCAGCGCGTCCCGCGCCTGGCCGGGCCGGTAGTACCGGTAGCCGGACGCCGGGTCCGTCCACGCCGGGGCGAGCAGCCCGAGCTCGTCGTAGTGCCGGAGCTGCTTGACGCTCAGCCGGCTCAGCCGCGCGAACCGCCCGATCGGCAGGAGATCATCGCTCACGGGCACCACCCTGACCTCTCCCCCGGTGGGAGAGTCCAGCGCGAGAACGGGTTACGACGCCCACAACCAGGTCAACGGGCTCAGGACGGACGCGCCTGTAGCCCCGTGCAGTCGCGCAGGCCGTTCCACCGGTTGAGCGCGGACTTCGCCGCCGCGCCCTTCAGCGGGATGGGAATGCCGCCGGAGATCCTGGCGGGCGCCCACTTGTCCTTGGTGACCTTGCCGTTCTCCACCTTGAGGAGCAGCACCCCGGACTCGGCGGTCTTGCCGTTCGCGGAGTAGAACACGAAGTTGCCCATGCCGTAATGGACGTACGACCCGTTCATGTAACCGCCGCCCAGCGGAATGTGCGCGTGCCCGCCGACGACGATGTCAGCGCCCGCCGCGACGAGTTGCTTGGCTAGTTCCTGCTGGCGCGGCAGCGGGCAGGGCTGGAGTTCCGCGCCCCAGTGCAGGTGGACGATGACGACGTCCGACCCTTTGCGCGCCTGCTTCACGGCCTGCACCATCCGGGGAACGTCCTTGGCCGACGCAAGGCCGCCCTTGGTGTCGGTGGCCGTCCACGCTTGGATGAGGTTGTCGTCCAGTACCTGGGTCGCTCCGACGATGGCTAGTTTGTTGCCCTTCACTGTGACGCGGTACGGGCTGAACGCGGCGTCCGCGTTCTTGCCGATGCCGACGACCGGGAACCCGCTGCGCTTGATCGCGGCCAGGGAGTCGCGGAGCCCGCCCTCCATGAAGTCCATGCCGTGGTTGTTGGCCATGGACACGACGTCCACGCCGGAACCCTGAAGCGCCTTGAACGCCGACGGCGGAGCGCGGAAGGTAAAAGACTTGGGCGCCGGCGTCCCGCCCGTGGTGATCGCCGTCTCCAGGTTGACCATGGCGAGGTCGGCGGAGCGCAACTGCTTCGCGACCGGCCCGAGCGCGGTCTTCGGATTGCCGAGCCGCGACCGCAACTGGCCCTCGAAGTGCGTGTCGCCACCGAACGCCAGGATGATCGGCTCTTTGGCGGGCGCCGCCGGACGTGTCCCACCCGTGGAGCCCTTACCGCTGGGCGGCGACGACGTCGCACCCTTCGCGCCGGAGTCGCCCGAGTCGCCGCACGCTGCCGCGGTCAGCACCATCGCCCCGGCCACGGCCGCCGCGGCGACCGCCTTCCCCCGCGTGCCCATCGCCTCACCTCCACCCCCGGCCCGCCACGGACCTCCACCATCGGACGCCCCAGCATCCCACGGGCGGCAAGCACCCCGACTAAAGATGTAACATTTGTTTTCTTGAATCATTCAAGTTCAAAACCTAAGTTCGAACCACATGCGGACATCCGCGGCCCGTCCGGGTGCGAATGATTCCTGACCTCCCCGGAGGGACGGCCCTTCACCTCGACGCCGTCCCTCGCCCCCGGGGGCGTGATCCGGCTGACCACGCCCCCTCCGAAGCGGCCGGGCGGCCTCCCCCGCCCGGCCGCTTCCCACCCTTTCCCCAACACCACGCCGATAGGCTCTGGCCAGGCACGCGACCAACTCCGAGGAGCCGCGCATGCCCCTCCCCGCCTGGGCGTCAGACCCCTCAAGCCTCCTCATCACCGAGGAGGAGTACGCAGCCCTGCCAGAAGAGGTGTGCAAGTCCATAGAAGTCATGGACGGCAGCGTCATCTACTGCGAGCCCCCTGGCCATGGGCACCAGCTTGTTTCCCACAACCTCACAAGCGCGCTGCGAGCCGCTCGTCCGGCCGGTTCCTTCATCAGCGTGGTGCAGAGCCTGGACATGCATTACGTCGAGCGGGGCGCCTGTGTCTCCAGCAAGAGCCGAAAGTTCTCCATGCGGTGCCCCGATATCAGTGTTCTGCACCGCATCGACAGAGACGCGAAACTGACGAGCTCAGACGTCTTCACAGCAGTGGAGATCGCAGCGCCCGGGAGCCATTTTCGCGACTTCCAGGACAAGAAGGCGGAGTACGCGGCACAGCTCATCCCCGTGTACCTCATCGTCGTTCTCGACGCCGACGATGCGATCCATTCCGTGGACGAGTACCGGCTCGACTGGTCTGGCCGCAATTACCAGCTCGCCTTCGTGCACCGCGACGCACTGGAGACCGTCCTCCCGGAAGGCATGAAGGTCGATGTCACGTTCTCCGACCTGGAAAGCTTCTGATGTCCACCGGGAGTGCCGACGCAACGGAGCGCGGCGGCTTCCCATTCATAGGCGACTCCGAAGTCGTCCACCAGGGCCGGGGCCCCGCGCTGCCCATGACGTGCTGACACCCGTTGTTTAGGGTCCTCCGGCTGCAGGTACGTATGACTGGCCGTGGGTGAACGCGGAAGGCTAGTGTCCGACAGGGGTCCCAGTGCACACCGCGGAGGAGGGGGCATGAATCGCAGGGCGAACATCTTCCGGCGCATGTCCCGGCCCCAGGGGTCGGCGCGGCTGGCCGACGCGACCGAAGGGCTGGAGCACGCGCGCGGCCTCGACCGGGTCATCCGCGCCCTGTCCACGGCCGTGCGGCGGACGCTGCCGCCCGGTCCCGTCAAGGACGCGCTGCACGGCGTGCCGATGGGGCACCCCGCCCACCCTCCGCTGACGGACATGCCCATCGGGTTCTGGGTCTCCGCCGCCGTCCTCGACCTCATGCCCGGCGGGCGCCGCGCGTCGCAGGCGCTCGTGGCCGCGGGGCTCGCGAGCGCCGTGCCCACCGTCCTCACCGGCGTCGCCGACTGGTCGGCGCTGCACCGCGAGCAGCAGCGGGTCGGGCTCGTCCACGCGGCGGGGATGCTGACGGCGAGCACGCTGTACTCGGTCTCCCTCGTGGCCCGCTACCAGGGACGGGACGCCGCCGGACGCGCCTTCGGCTTCGCCGGCCTCACCGCCCTCTTCACAGGCGGCTACCTCGGCGGCCATCTGGCGTTCCGGCAGGCCGCGGGCGCCAGCCACGCCGACCAGGTCAGCCATCTCGTCGCCCTCGGCTGGCACGACCTTTGCGCCGCGGAGGAACTTCCCGACGGCTGGCCCGTGCACCGCCGCCTGGGCTACATCGGCCTGTTCGTCCTGCGCACGGGCGACGACATCCACGTCCTGGCCGACCGTTGCAGCCACCTCGCCGGGCCGCTCCACCAGGGCCGCATCGTCACCGACGACAACGCCGACACCTGCGTGATCTGCCCCTGGCACGGCAGCACGTTCCGCGTCCAGGACGGCTCCGTCGTCCATGGCCCGGCCACCGCCCGCCAGCCCGCCTTCGAGACCCGCGTCACGGACGAAGGCACCGTACAAGTTCGCCCATACTGACAGTTCCCGCGAACGACGCGCCGGCCCTGGGGTCGGTCAGGAAGCGCGGCCCCGGGTCGGCCGGAGGGACCGGCCCCGGGATTGGCGGGAGGCACGGCTCAATGGTCGGGATCGGGTGCCGGTCGGGAGATGTCGGGTGCCGGTCTGGAGATTTGGCGAGACCCGGCCAAGGAGGGCGGTCCTTGGCCGGGTCGCTGTGGGGTGGGGTCTTCCAGGGGTTTCCGGTGGTCAGCTGAGCATTCTCACCAGGCGCTTCTGGCGGACGCTCGTCAGGAGCTCTTCGCTTTCGCCCTCGCCGGGGTCGGTCTCGTCGCTGACCCGCGCGGGTTGGGCGAAGGGAGCGGTGCCGCGGGTGGCGATCCGCGCCGAGGTGACGGTGAGGTCGTAGTGGGCCCACACCATGGCGGCGTTGTCCAGCCGCCGGGCGGTCGCGCGGACGAGATGGACGTCCGGCGCGGCGGGGACGATCAGCAGGATGGGAAGCCCGCGGTCCAGGTCGGCGGCGGTGGGGCTGCCGGGCCAGATCGCCACGCGGAGGAACCGGTCGTCGAGGACGCGCAGTTCGCCGGCGTCCGGGACGAAGATCCGGGGCGGGCCGTCCACGGCATAGATGATCATGACGACCGGACGCTGCCGCGCCTGGGAGCTCTTGATCGCGTTGAGGGAGGTGGAGAGGTTGAGGGAGGTGGAGCTGGAGGTGGGGAAGACGTCGGGCGAGGCTGTCATCGGCATGTCCGCCTTACGTCGAAGGTCCGGCCGGCGCGGGACGTCCCGAGCCGATCGCCGCATCCAATCGGTCGTGTGCCAGTGTTCGAATATATGTTCGATCTTAGCGTACGACGCCGACAGCGGGCGCGCCGATCACTCGGATTCGTGCGCCTGGTCGGACGTCGGATACTCGACCAGCGCCAGGACCCGGCTGGACATGAAGCGGGCCGTCCGGACGGCCGTGCCGGTGCGGGTGACCTCGCTGACCTCCACGACTCCGCGGCGCGTCGCTATCTCCACGCGGCGGCCCGCCCGGCTCGCCACGACCTCGTACGTCCGTGTCCCCTCGCCACCGGCATCGATGACGATCTCGACCCTGTCGCCCTTCATCCGCACGAACCTCCGATAGTCGAACGTATATTCGACTCATACCCGCAAAGCCGGGCGGCCAACCCCGCGAACCGGCAAGAAAGCGCTGGTCAGAGCACGAGATTCACGATCGCCACGATGCCGACGACCACGATGACGGTGCGGAGCACCAGCGGCGGAATCCGGCGGCCGACGCGCGCGCCGATCAGCCCGCCGACGACGGCGCCGGACGCGATGAGCAGCACGGCCAACCAGTTGATCTCGGTGTCGGAGAACAGCCACAGCAGCGTGAAGACCACCGCCGCGGCGCCGTTCACGACGGCGGACAGGACGTTCTTGGCCGCGTTCACGCGCTGCAGGTCCTCGTCCAGCATGATGCCGAGGAGCGCGATGAGGATGATGCCCTGCGCGGCGCCGAAGTAGCCGCCGTACATGCCCGCGAACAGGATGCCCACCCAGAGCGCCGGACCGCCGTGCGGACGGTGCTCGCCCTCCCGGCGGCTCAGCACCCATTTCTGCAGCCGCGGCTGCACCACCACCAGGATCAGCGCGAGCGCGATCAGCGCGACGACGATCACGTCGAACGCCTCGGCGGGCAGGCCGAGCAGGAGCAGCGCGCCGATCACGGCGCCGACGACCGAGCCCGTGCCGAGCCGCAGCAGCCGGTCGCGCTGCCCCTTCAGCTCCTCGCGGTAGCCGTACGCGCCGGTCGCGCTGCCCGGGACGAGCCCGATGTTGTTGGACACGTTCGCCACCACGGGCGGATAGCCGAGCGCCACCAGTGTCGGAAAGGTGATCAGGGAGCCGGAGCCCACGATCGTGTTGATGCCGCCGGCGGCGACCCCGGCCGCGAAAACCGCGGTCGCGTCCAGCACGTTCAAGTCGGATCCACCCCGGCGCTATGAGTCACAATGGCGCACACATCGTAGGTACACCGCCGTCCGGCACCGTCGACCGGGGGTGGTTCGGGGGCGAATCTCCCCGTTTCAGCGAACGGAGCGGGCGTACCAGCGACCGTTCTGGCGTTCCACGGTGAGCGGGATGCCGAAGGTGCCCGACAGGTGGTCCGCGGTGAACACCTCGTCCACCTTGCCCTGCGCGACGACCTCGCCGCCGCGCAGCAGCAGCGCGTGCGTGAAGCCCTCGGGCACCTCCTCCACATGGTGCGTGACCATCGCCATCGTGGGCGCGGCGGGGTCGTCGGCGAGGGCGGCGAGGCGGGCGACGAGGTCCTCGCGGCCGCCGAGGTCGAGACCGGCGGCGGGCTCGTCCAGCAGCAGCAGCTCGGGGTCGGGCATCAGGGCGCGGGCGATCTGGACGCGCTTGCGCTCGCCCTCGGACAGCGTGCTGAACGTGCGCCGGACGAGGTCGGCGCAGCCGAGCGCGTCCAGCAGCGCGATGGCGCGGCTCACGTCGGTCGAGTCGTACTCCTCCTGCCAGCGCCCGAGGATCGCATACGACGCGGTCAGCACCAGGTCGATGACCTTCTCGCCGGACGGGACCTTCTCCGCGACGGACGAGCTGGCGAGCCCGATCCGCGGACGCAGCTCGAACACGTCCGTATGGCCGAGCTCCTCCTCCAGGATCTCGACGCTGCCACCGGACGGATGCATCATCGCGGCGGCGATCTGGAGCAGGGTCGTCTTGCCGGCACCGTTCGGACCGAGGATGACCCAGCGGTCGCCTTCGTTCACCGTCCACGTGACATCGCGCAGCAGGGTCGCCCCGCCGCGCCTGACCCCGACTCCGCGGAGCTGAAGTACCTCGCCGGCCATCGCGCGCCTTCGTCCCCAATCACGGTGGTCCCAGATCCTCAGGAAAGAACCTATGCGATGGGGCGGCGGACGCGACCCCCGGGTTTACCGCCGGGCAGGACGCTCTCGGGGGATCACCGGCGGCGCGAGAGGTTCGTTACGTCCCGCGGCACCGTCGGTCCGAGCGCTTATGGTGGTTCGCATGCCGATCAGGGATTATTGGGAACGGCGATGAGCAAGGACGGTGCGACCGCGCTGGTCGCGTGGGGGAACGCTTGGCTGACCGGACACGTCGGCCTGGACGAGGCGGTCGACGCGGTCGAGAAGAGCGCGGGTCCGCAGATCCTGGGCGGCGAGCCCGCCGAGGTGACGCTCCGCCGCGGCCTCGGCGACCTGCGCGTCGGCGGCATGGCGGCGCTGCGGCTCGCCCTGCCCGAACCCGGCGACCCGCTCGGGCTGACCGGCCCGCCGAGCCTGAACCGCGCGGCGATCGACGCGGGCGCGGCCGTCGTCGCCGTGCTCGGCGACCGGGCGATCGGGCTCGTCCCGGCCGAGGACCGGCGCGGTTCGTCGTACGTCGGAGTCCGCTGGACGACCCATGACGCGGCGCCCGGACCGCCCGACGTCCCGCCCCTCGCGGACGCCGACCGGCAGCTCACCCTGGCGATGCGGGACGCCACCGAGGCGCTGCTGACCGTCGACGACCACGCCGGCGCCCCGCCCGAGATCACCGACGCGCTCGCCGCCCTGCGCGACCCGGACCGTGGCGACCATCCGCTCGCCCCCGGCTACCCGCCCCGCGCGCACCGCGTCGCCGCGCTGGCCGGACGGCTGTCCCTGGTCGTCGACCTGGCCCGGCAGATGGACGACGGCGGCCTCACCGCCGACCAGACGCGGCGCCGGGGTGAGGCGCTGCGGCTACTGGACGGCGCCGTCCGCCGCGCGCTCGTCGCCGCGTGCAACAGCGCGTTCGATCCCGTCCCGTAGCGGCCGCCTCGTTGGCGTCCCACAAAAAACGGGGCGCCCCGGGAAGGGACGCCCCGCTCATGTCACGCGCCGGACAGGCGGCTCGAAACGCGGGCCGTAGATCAGGCGCGGACCACGAGGGTGTTGCAGACCTTGTCGGCGAAGGTCTGCTTGCGGTCGTCCCACAGCGGCCAGAGGAAGCCGATGTAGCACAGCGCGCTGTCGAGGACGTGCGCGATCTTGCGGACGAAGGCCATACCGAATCCGATCGGCTGGCCCGTCTGCGCGCTGACGAGCCGGATGCCCATCTGCCGCTTGCCGATGGACTGCCCGGTGGTCCCCTCCTGGTAGCAGATCCACAGACCGCCCGCGAAGGAGATGGCAATGCCGACCAGCAGCAGCAGCACACCGAACAGCGCGGCGCCGCCGCTTCCGCTGGCGGAGAGGATGAAGAACAGGATGTACAGGACGAACACCGGACCACCGAAGATCAGGTAGTCGATGATGTAACCACCCGCACGCGAGCCCCACTCGGCCAGCTGGCCGCCCTGGCCGTAGTGGTGGTGGTGTACCTCCTGGTGGTAGCCCGGCTGGGCCGGCGGCGCCTGGGGCGCGCCGTAGGCGGGCTGGGCGTGCGGCGGCTGCTGGCCGTACCCGGGCTGCGCCGGCGGCTGACCGTAACCCGGCTGCGCCGGGGGCTGCCCATAGCCCGGCTGCGCGGGAGGCTGACCGTAGCCCGGCTGCGCCGGGGGCTGCTGACCGTACCCGGGCTGTTGCTGCCCGTAGCCCGGCTGCTGACCGTAGGGGTCGTAGGGGTTACCCACACTTGCTCCTTATTGATTGACCCTGTGGTTGTGTGACGCCCGCCGGACCCGGTGGGCTCCGCAAGTCTGTCCGAGGATCGTCCGCGGCTCAAACTCGCAGAACGCCGAACCGGACGAGCTGCCACAGCTCCGACCCCACGAGGGCGGTGCCGAGCATCCAGGCACGGGTCTTCGGCTGGAGTGCCCACCACCGTCCACCCGGTCCCAGCGGTGCGACCGCCACGGCGATCGCGGCGATCAGCGCCACCGGATTCGCGAGCAGGGCCTGGGCCGGACGGCCCCCGCCGAGCTCGATGAACACGGTGGTGCCTCCGCACACGGGACACGGGATTCCGGTGAGCGCCCGTAGGGGACAGAGCACGCCGGGGTCGTTGACACGGTGGATCCATGACACGCCGATGGCCGCGACGGCCATCGACGCGACACGCAGCACCACACCCAGGGGTCCGTGCCGCGCCGCGGTGAGGGTCCGGCTGACGAGCCCGCCGAGCACACCAACCGGTGCACTGACGGCCGCCGCCCCGGGCGTTTCCCCCAACGAATCCTCCGCCTCGATGACATACAGATGAGTGACCCATATACCGGGTTCACCCTGAGGTGGGTCAAGCCCAGGCAACGATCTGCGATCGGACCGTTACCCACCGCTCAGCGACACCACCCCAGGGCAAGAGTAGGACAAACCGCCAGCTACGTGGGCACTCTTTCACCCGATGATTCCAACGAATCATCCGAAAGCAAGAGACCTATCACACTCCGCCACCACCCCTCCACAGCCCACCGATCACCGGCGAGAAGGGTGGCGAACGACACCCCTGCGAACACCCCCCAAAGCCGAAACGCCGCCGCGCACAAAGCCAGGCGCACAGAGGCCGCACATGCGAGTTACCGACCGTCCGGCAGCCCAAAGTCACCGAGTCCGGACGCAGAGAACCCCGAGAGACCAAGCGCCCAAGCGTCCGGTGCACAGGGTGGCCCGGGAGTTCCGATGGCCAGATGCACGAAGGCCGAGGTGGGTCCGGTACGCAGGGCCGGACGTACAGGAGACCGAAGACAGGAAGTCCGAACGCCGAACACCCGACAGGCCGGTATGCCGATGACCAGGTCTGGAAGTCAGGTAGCGAGGTCGGGCGTTCACGAGGCCAGCGTTCAATGAGGACGGGCGTACCGGAGACCGGGGTACGGAGGCTGGGAGGGCGAGCGCCCGAGGGGGCAGCGGGCCGATGGCCGAGGTCTGTGGCCGGGCGGCCAGGCGTCGGAGTATTGGAGGTCCGGCGGGCGCGTGACTGGGCGTACGGAAGGCGGGCGTACGGAGGTCGCGCGTGCGTGTGTGGGAGGGCGCCGGGGTGGGGTGGTGCAGGTGAGGAGGGCGTGGGGGAGTGCGGGGGGCGCTTTGAAATGGGGGGGTGGGTGCGGCGTGGGGTGGGCGCGTGTTGGGTGGGTTGTCGGTGAGGTGGGTGTGGTGGTCAGGATTGGGCGGCGGCGCCTACGACCTTGGGGGGCTCGTCGGCGGTGAGGTGGTCGGCCTCGATGACGTCGGCGACGACGGCGGTGATGTTGTCGGGCCCGCCGTTCTCGCGGGCCAGTTCGATCAGCCGGTCGACGGCGCGCTGCGGGTCGGCCTCGGCGGACAGGACCTCGTAGATGGTCTGCGCTTCGACCGGGCCGCTGAGGCCGTCCGAGCAGAGGAGGTAGCGGTCGCCGAGGCGGGCCTCGCGGGGGCGCAGGTCGGGTTCGCGGTCCTCGCGTCCGTCCAGGACCCGGTACAGGACGTGCGACAGCCGGGACGTCTCCGCCGGGTCGGCCTGCTGGCCGGCCTGCTCGGCCTCCGCCTTGAGGAGCTCGTCCATGGTGTGGTCCTGGGTCATCTGGAACAGCTCGCCGTCGCGCAGGAGGTAGCCGCGCGAGTCGCCGACGTGGGCGAGCGCGACGGACTCACCGGACCACAGCATGGCGGTGAGCGTCGTGCCCATCCGGCTCAGGTCCGGACGTTCCTCCCGGACGATGCGCAGCTTCTCGTTGGCCTCCGCCACGGCTCTGCCCAGGACGTCGACGAGATCGTCCGGTGGGGTGTCTGTGTCGAGCGAACGCAGGGAGCCGATGACGGTCGAGCTCGCGACCTCGCCGCCCGCGTAGCCGCCCATGCCGTCCGCGACCGCGATCAGCCGCGCACCGGCGTACCCCGAGTCCTCGTTGTTCTCTCGGTTGCAGCCGATGTCGCTGCCTGCTGCGTACCTGATAGCTACGTTCATACCAATTTCGATGACGATCCGATCAGAGGAGTTGTATCAGTCGCGGGCTGCTGCCTCGCCATCGGCGCCGGACGTACCGACGCCGTGCCGGACGGCGTAGAGAGCCGCCTGCGTCCGATCCTGGACTCCCAGTTTCATGAGCAGATTACTGACGTGCGTCTTGACCGTCTTCTCGGACACCACGAGCGCGCGGGCTATCTCCCGGTTGGATCTGCCTCGCGCAATGTGCACGAGCACCTCCCGTTCCCGTTCGGTCAGCGCGGCGAGGCCGCGGTCGTCCTGCGTGTCGGGCCCGCCCGCCAGCATCGCCTCGGCCGCGTCGGGCGCGAAAAGCACGTGCCCGTCGTGGACCGCCCGGATCGCCTGGACGAGCGCCTGCGGGTCGACGTCCTTGTACAAGTACCCGGCAGCGCCCGCTTGAACGGCCGGCAGCACGTGCCCGCGTTCGGTAACACTGGTCAGCACCAGGACCCGTGCCGCCACCCCGCGAGCCCGCAGCTCCGTCAGCGCTGTCAGGCCGTCGGCGCCCGGCATCTTGAGGTCCATGAGCACGATATCGGGCTCCAGGGATTCGGCCAGTGTCACGGCCGACGTGCCGTCCTCCGCCTCGCCGACGACCTCGATGTCGTCCTGGATGCCGAGGAAGGTGCGCAGGCCCTGCCGGACGACCGGGTGGTCGTCCGCGATCAGGACCTTGATCGGCGCTTTCCCCGGGCGGCGCCGGGGGTCGTCGCCCGGCGGGGAGCCCGGCTCGCGTCCGTTGGCGGTCACAGCGGCACCTCCAGCCGGACGGTCGTGCCGTGCCCGGGCGCGGCGTCGATCGTCAGCTCGCCGCCGATCGAGTACGCGCGGTCGCGCATGGACGCGAGGCCGAGCCCGTTCTGCTGCTCGGTCGCCGTGTCGGACGTGTCGAACCCGGAGCCGTCGTCGGCGACCTCCAGCACGGCCTGACCGTCCCGTGTGCCGAGCCGCACCTCGACGATCCGCGCGCCGGCGTGGCGGAGCGCGTTGTAGAGCGCCTCCTGCGTGATGCGGAACGCGACGGCCTCCTGGTCTTCCGGCAGGACGACGGCCTCGTCGGCGGCGATCCGCACGCTCGCCTCGTGCGCCCGGTCGAGGACCTCGACGTGCTTGCGCAGCGAGGGGACCAGCCCGTCGGTGAGGTCCGCCGGGCGCAGCTCGAAGATCACGGCGCGCAGCTCGGCGAGGGCCTCGGCGGCGAGCCGCTCGACCTGCTCCAGCTCCTGGACGACCCTGTTCGCTGTGGGGGGACGACCCCCCGCACCCTCCGGAACTGACTGGAGGGGGTCGCGCTCGGCCAGCGCGGACGCGGTGCGCGCGGTGAGCCGCAGCGAGAACAGCTTCTGCGCGACGGCGTCGTGCAGCTCGCGGGCCATGCGGTTGCGTTCGGCGACGAGCGTCAGCTCGCGGTTGTGCTCGTACAGGCGGGCGTTCGTCACGGCGATCGCGGCGTGCGCGGCGAACAGCGTGAGCAGTTCTTCGTCGTCCTCGGTGAAGCCGCCTGGACGCTTCTTGTTGGCCAGGAAGATGATGCCGATGACGTCCTCGCCGTCCCGGATCGGAACGCCCAGGAAATCCTTCAGGACGGGGTGCGCGTGCGGCCACCCCTCGAACTCCGGCTCCTTGCGGATGTCGGCGAGCCGCTTGGGCGTGTCGCCGTGCAGCATCGCGGCGAGCATGCCGTGCTGGCGGGGCAGCGGGCCGATGCGGTCCCACTGCTCGTCGGAGACGCCCTCGACGACGAACTCGGCGAAGGAGCCCTCGTCGTCCGGGACGCCGAGCGCCGCGTACCGGGCGTCCAGCAGCTGCGCCGCGGCCCGGACGATCACCTGCAGCACCTCGTGCACGGACAGATGCCGGGTGACCGCGAGCACGGCCGAACTCACGGCGCGCAGGGTCGCGCCCTGCCCGCCGCAGCCGGTGCCTTCGCCCGTCTCCATCCGGCCCCTCGTCTCCGCTGGCCGAGCACCTCACGGCGCCCACATGTGAAGACCGTACTCGCTGCGCGGGACTTCTCGAATCAGCCCCCGGGAGGACGTCTCCGCCCACGTTGTCCGGGCCTGCGGGACACCGGTCCTAGGACCATCTGACCACCCCCCGGCGGGCCCGTTGGCCGATGCCCCGAACGCCGCCGATTCCTAGCGTCGATGGCATGAAGACAGCACTGATCACCGGGGCCTCCCGGGGGCTCGGCCGGGCGCTCGCCCACGAGCTCGCCCGGGACGGCTGGCACCTCGTCATCGACGCGCGCGACGCCGCCGCGCTGTCCGCCGCGGCCACCGGCATCGGCGGCAGCGTCACGGCCATCGCCGGTGACGTCACCGACCCGGCGCACCGCGCGGACCTCGTCCGGGCCGTGGACGACGGGCTCGACCTGCTCGTGAACAACGCGAGCACCCTCGGCCCGACGCCGATGTACCGGCTCGCGGCGCTCCCCGTCACCGACCTGGCGGACACCTTCGCGACGAACGTCCTCGCACCGCTGGCGCTGATCCAGGACGTCCTGCCGAGCCTGCGGGAGCGGCGCGGCGCGATCCTCAACATCACGTCGGACGCGGCCGTGGAGAACTACGAGACGTGGGGCGGCTACGGGTCGTCCAAGGCGGCGCTGGAGCAGCTCTCGAACGTCCTGGCCGCCGAGGAGCCGGACGTCGCCGTCTGGTGGGCCGACCCGGGCGAGATGAACACCGACATGCTCCGCGCCGCGGGCGAGGACGCCGATGCCGCACCCCCACCCGAGAAGGCCGCCACCGCGCTCCACCACCTGGTGACCACCCGCCCGCCCAGCGGCCGCTACCAGGCCACGGACCTGGCCGGCACCCCATGACCACCACCTTGAAACCCAACCAGACGCCCCCCGAAACACCCGTGGAGGTGGTGGGGGCGGGGCGGGGTGGTGGGGGTGTGCTTGGGGGTGGGTTTCGGGGGACGACGTTCGGGATCGTCATGGTCGTCACGTTGCTGGCGTTCGAGAGCATGGCCGTCGGGACCGTGATGCCGGTGGTGGCCGATGACCTGGACGGTCTGGCGCTGTACGCGTGGGGCTTCAGCGCCACGCTGATCATGAGCCTGCTGTCGACGGTTCTGGCGGGCGGGTGGGTCGACCGGTCCGGGCCGGTGCGGCCGTTCATGATCGGGCTCGGCGCGTTCGTCGCGGGGCTGCTGATCGCGGGTGCGGCGCCGTCCATGTGGGTGTTCGTCGCCGGACGCGCAGTGCAGGGTCTCGGCACGGGTGTGTCGCTGGTCGCGATGTACGTCGTGATCGCCCGCGTCTACCCGGAGGAGCTTCGCTCCCGGGTGTTCGCGGCGCTGTCGGCGGCGTGGGTGCTGCCGTCGCTGATCGGCCCGGCGGTCGGCGGCTTCGTCGCCGAGCAGGCCGACTGGCGCTGGGTGTTCCTCGGGCTCGTCCCGCTGGTGATCCCGCCGACGCTGCTGCTGGTGCCCGCGCTGCGCGGCATCAAGACGGTGGACGCGGCGGCGCCGACGAGCAAGGGCCGCTACGTGGCGGCCGTCGCCGTGGCGTCCGGGGCGGGAATCCTCCTTTACGGCCTGGACAGGCCCGGCTGGACGATGGCGCTCGCCGCCACCGCCGGGCTCGCGGGCCTGGCGTTCGGGCTGCCGAGGCTGCTGCCCGCCGGGACGCTCCGGCTCCGCCGCGGGCTGCCGAGCGTCATCCTCGTCCGGGGGCTGCTGTCCGGCGCGTTCTTCGGCACCGACGTGTTCATCCCGCTCGCGCTGACCCGGCTGCACGACTTCAGCGCGACGCAGGCGGGGGTCGTCCTGACCGTCGGGGCGCTCGGCTGGTCCGCGGCCTCCCAGATCCAGGGCAGGTCGAAGCGGCCCCGCGAGTTCTACGCGTTGCTCGGCGCCGTGTTCGTCACCACCGGGATCGCCGCCGTCGCCGTCGCGCTACAGGTGTCGGGCTGGCTGGCCGTTCCCGCGTGGATCATCGGCGGCGCCGGGATGGGCTTCTCCATCGGCAGCCTCTCCGTCCTGCTCCTCGACCTGTCGGCCGAGGACGAGCAGGGCGTCAACTCGTCCTCGTTGCAGATCAGCGACACGCTCGGCTCGTCCCTCGTGGTCGGGGTCGCGGGCGCGCTGGTCGCCGGCTTCGGCACCGACAGGCTCGGCACGGGCCTCGCCGTCGCCGGAGCGTTGTTCGCCGCGATCTCCGCGTTCGGCGTGATCGCCGCTCTCCGGCTGGAGGCCAGGAAATGACCGTCGAATTCACCCTTCCCACCGACCTGGAGGCCCACGAGCCTCCCGAGGCGCGCGGCCGGACCCGCGACGGCGTCCGGCTCCTCGTCTCGCGCCGCGCCACCGGCGAGGTCTCCCATCACGAGTTCCGTGATCTGCCCGCACTGCTCGCCCCCGGGGATCTGCTCGTCGTCAACACGTCGTCCACGCTGCCCGCCGCTGTACGGCTCGACAGGATCAGTGTCCACTTCTCGACCCCCGTCCCGGGCGCGGACGAGCGATTGTGGATAACCGAGCTTCGCCGCCTGAACGGGAAGGCCAGTCACCCCTACACGGGCGGCAGCCCGGGCGAATGGATCCCGCTGCCTGGCGGCGCCACGCTCACCCTGGTCGGACGGCACACAGACCGTCTCTGGCAGGCGCGGCTGAGCACCGACGTCGTCCCCTACCTGCGGCGACACGGGGTGCCGATCCGGTACGGGTACGTCCGCCAAGACTGGCCGGCAGCCGCCTACCAGACCGTTTTCGCCGGCGACCGCTCAACGGGCAGCGCCGAGATGCCGAGCGCCGCCCGCCCGTTCACGCCCGAACTGGTGACGCGGCTGGTCTCGCACGGCGTCCTCATCGCACCGATCACCCTGCACGCCGGGGTCGCGTCTCCGGAGGCCCACGAACCGCCGTACGCGGAGCGTTACGAGGTCCCCGAGCCGACGGCCGCGCTTGTCGAGCACGTCCGCTCGCGTGGCGGCCGGGTGATCGCCGTCGGGACGACCGCCGTCCGCGCGCTGGAGACGTCCGTCGACGCCGATGGCCGCGTCCGGCCATCCGAGGGCTGGACCGAGCACATCGTCACGCCCGAACGCGGCGTCCGGGCCGTGGACGGTCTCATCACCGGCCTGCACGAACCCAGGTCGTCCCACCTGATGATGCTCACCGCCATCGCGGGCGGCGAACTGCTCAACGCCACCTACGAGGCCGCCCTGGCCGAGCGCTACCTCTGGCACGAGTTCGGCGACACAAATCTGATCTTGCCGTGACCTCTCCGGGGCCGCCCTGACGCACGGGCCGTGTTTCGCGGCCGGTACCGTTGTGCACAGCTATGGACGGGTCAGCGCAGCGCACGCTGCTCATCACGCTCACCGGACGCGACCGCCCCGGCGTGACGTCGCGCCTGTTCACCACACTCACCGAGTTCCCGCTCACCGTCGCCGACGTGGAGCAGGTCGTGATCCGGGGCAGGCTCGTCCTCGGCGTCCTGCTCGCCTACGCCGAGGGCGCCGACATCGGCCGCGTCTGGAACGCCGCCGAACGCGTCGCGAACGACCTCGACATGGAGATCGAGCTCTCCACCGGCCGCAACAAGCGGACACCGAAGCGCAGCGGGCGCCTGCACGTCACCGTCCTCGGCGCCCCGCTGAGGCCCGCCGCCATGGCCGGGATCTCCGGCCGGATCTCCGCGCACGGCGCCAACATCGACCGCATCGAACGGCTCGCGCACACCCCCGTGACGTGCATCGAGATGGACGTGTCCGGCGCCGACTCCGACGCCCTGCGCGCCGGGCTCACCGCCGAGGCCGCGCAGCAGCAGGTGGACGTCGCCGTCCAGCAGAGCGGCCTGCACCGCCGCGCCAAGCGCCTCATCGTCATGGACGTCGACTCCACCCTCATCCAGGGCGAGGTCATCGAGCTGCTCGCCGAGCACGCCGGCTGTCTCCCCGAGGTCGCCAAGGTCACCGAGGCCGCCATGCGCGGCGAACTCGACTTCGAGGGCTCCCTCCGCGAGCGGGTCGCGCTGCTCGCCGGACTGGACGCGGCCGCGATCGACAACGTCCGCGACAAGCTCCAGCTCGCCGCCGGCGCCCGCACGATGGTCCGGACGCTGAAGCGGCTCGACTACAAGTTCGCCATCGTCAGCGGCGGTTTCACCCAGGTCACCGACGCGCTCGTCGACACGCTCGGCATCGACTACTCCGCCGCCAACACCCTGGAGATCCACAACGGCAAGATCACCGGCCGGATCGACGGCCCCGTGATCGACCGCGCGGGCAAGGCCGCCGCCCTCGAACGCTTCGCCCGCGAGGCCGGCGTCCCCATCAGCCAGACCGTCGCGATCGGTGACGGCGCCAACGACCTCGACATGCTCCAGGCCGCAGGGCTCGGCATCGCCTACAACGCCAAACCCGTCGTCCGCGAGGCCGCCGACACCGCCGTCAACGTCCCCTACCTCGACACGATCCTCTTCCTCCTCGGCATCTCCCACGAGGAAGTGGAAGCCGCCGACGCGCTCGACGCCAAAAAGGGCTGACTCAGCCCAGGGGCGTACCTGGGTGAACGGGTGTCGCTCCGCTGGGTAAACAACGATCATGTTCAGGCGGGCGCGGGGGGCTTACGCCCGGGTGGAGGGCTCGGCGGCGCCCATGTACGGGTTGGCGGCCGCGCTCGCCATGGCCGTGCCGTTGCTCGTCGGGGCGCTGACCGGGCACGGCGCGCAGGGGGCGATGATCGCGCTGGGCGCGTATCTGGTCGCGCTGCGCACGCCGGAGGGGCCGTACGGGGCGCGGGCGCGGGACCTCGCGGTCGGGGTGCTGGTGGTGACGGTCGGGTCCACGGTGGGCGGGCTGCTGGCCGGGCACACATGGCCGTCCGTGATCGTCGTGCCGCCGCTGATCGCGCTCGGCGTCGCCCTCCCGCGGATCGGGCCGACCGCCGGGCTGGCGGTGCTGCTCAGCGCGGTGCGGCCGCCGTCCGCCGACGTCGTCGCCATCGGGATCCTGGAGCTGATCGGCGGGCTGCTCACCGCCGGTCTGCTGCTGGCGCCGTGGCCCGCGCGGCGGCTGCGTCCGCTGCGGGCGGCGCTGAGCGAGGCCGCCGACGCGGTCGCGGAGGCGCTGGACGCGGTCGCGCAGGACGTCGCCGCGCCCGACAGCAGCCCTCTGGACGCGGTCGACCTCACCAACCCCGACCTGCTCGCCGTCACCCGCATCCCGGACTGGGAGGCCAAGCGGCGCGCGGCGGCCGAGGCGCTCACCGCCGCGCGCACCACCTACGGCCTCTACCGGTCGGGAGGCGGCGACCCCACCCGGCCCGAGCGGATGATCGACGCGCTCGGACGCGTCCTGCACGAGACCGTGACGCTCCAGGCCGTCGTGGAGGCGGCGAAGAACTACCCGCCTGACCGCGAATGGGAACTGGAGACGCAGACGGCGATCTCGGCGCTCGCGGCGCGGCTGCGGCTGCTGTCCGGCGCGGTCGCCACCTCGGGCGAGGCGCCGCTCGGCAAGGAGGAGTCGGCGGCCGTCCGGCGGATGGGACGGGCCGCCGAGCACATCAGACGCGCCGGTGTCGCCGGGGACGAGGACCTCGTCGCGGTCTCGGTGATCGGACAGGTGCGCCGGTCGATCGAACGCATCGCGGGCGAGGTCGCGTCCACGCGGCGGATCGTCGCGGGCGGGCTGCGGTTCGGGTTCGGCACGCCCAGGATGCCCGAGACGCTCGACCCGCTGCCGGTGTGGGCCCGCGTGCGCCGCGCCGTCCATACCAGGTCGCCGATGTTCCGGCAGGTGTCGCGCGTCTTCGTGACGGCCGTCGCGGCGATGGCGCTGGCCGCCGCGCTGGGCCTCTCGCACGGACACTGGATGACGATCACCGCGATGCTGAGCCTGCGCGCCACCTACGGGGAGACGGTCGAGCACGTCGTCCAGCGCGTCGGCGGCACCGCGGCCGGTTCCATAGTCGCCGCGGTCATCCTGACGATCGCGCCCGACGAACCGGCCATCGCGGTGATCATCTTCTGTTTCGCGCTGGCCGGATTCGCGATGCGCGCGGTGAGCTTCACGTACTGGGCGCTCTTCGGGACACCGCTGGCGATGATGCTCCTGGACTTCTCCACCCCCGCCGACTGGCGCACCGCCGGTGAGCGGATCGTGCTGACCTTCGCCGGGACGCTCATGACCTACCTCGCCGTCCGGCTGCTGTGGCCCGCCGGGCATCTCGAACGACTTCCCGTCCAGCTCGGACGGCTCCTCGGGGCGCACGCCCGGCTCGTCCGGACGACGGCGGACGTGCTCGCCGGGGAGATCGTCCGGCTGCCGAACGAGACGATCACCACGGCGGAACGATCGGCGGAGGCCGTCGCCGAGACCCGCACCCGGCTCGGCCAGGAACGCCTCCCCGACGCCGAACTGGACGCCGACCTCGGCACCGCCGTGGACGCCGCGCACCGCACCCGCGACCACCTGATCGCCGTCGCGCGGCTGTCCCGCGAGGACGCCGTGGACACCGGCCCGATCCCCGAGATCCTCGACCGGCTCGCCGACGAGCTCGAAGAGGCCGCGGAGCAGCTGGAGGACGTGGAGAACCTCGACCCGAAGACCGCCGCCATGCCCGCCGAGGAGCTCAGCGAGGAACTCGCCGACCTCGACACCCACCTGTCCACGCTCACCCGCCGCCGCCGCGCCGAGATCAGATCGGGCGTCGTCGGCGACGACGACTTCACCCCCGTCCAGCACGCCCTCTTCCAGGTCTCCGGAACCCGCTACACGATCCGCGAACTACGCCACGACACCGGCACCCTAATCGAGTCATCCCTCACAGCCGCCGAACCACCAACCTGACCACATCCACCACTCGTCCCAACGCCCAGCCCCAGCCCAGCGGACAGACCCTGCCCAGCGGTCAAGCCCGGCCCAGCGGGCGGGCCCAGCGCGGCGGATAGACCCGGCGCAACGGACAGACTCACCCCGGCGGCCAAGCTCGAACCAGCGGGCAAACCCAGCCCAGCGGCCAAGCTCGGCACGACGGCCAAACCGGCCAGCGATCAAGTTCGCTCAGCGGACAGACTCGGCCCAGCGGTCAAGCAAGACCCAGCGGACAGACCCGACGCGGCGGTCGAGCTCGGCCCAGTAGACAGACCCGGCCCAGCAGACAGACCCGGCGCGACGGGCAGACTCGCCCCGGCGGGCAAGCTCGGCGCGGCGGACAAGCTCGGGACGACCGACCGTTAGCCTCTGGCGCGGGCGTTAGTCCTTCGGGGTGCGGACGGTGCGGAGTGTCCCGGCGCCGGGGCGGGCGTCCGTCCACGCGCCCGGCAGGTCGATCACGGCGAGCGCGCAGGTCGGGAAGGCGTCCGGCGCCTGGCCGGTCAGGTCGTGGACGAGCTGATGCACGGACGGGTTGTGCCCGACCAGCAGCACCCGTCCGGCATCGTCCGAGGACTGGTTCACCAGATCGAGAAGCCCGTCCGGGTCGTTGTCGTAGATCCCGGACTCGAAGCTCACCTCGGCGTCGACGTCCAGCAGCGCGAGCGTCTCCCGCGTCCGAGCGGCGGTCGAGCACAGGACCAGATCGGGGACCAGGTCGTTCGCCCGCAGCCAGTCCCCCGTCACCGCGGCATCGCGCCGCCCGCGGTCGTTGAGGGTCCGGTCGATGTCAGGAATCCCCAGCCCCGCGACGGCCTTGGCATGACGGAGCACGATGAGCGTAGGCATGCTGCACCTTATTGCGTTTCTCTCCTCCTTCGGCCCTGGGGCCCCATCGCCGGAGGGTGCCAACGGTCGGTGCGCTGTCGTGGTAGCGCTGGGGCGGCCATACGCTGTTCCTTAGTGGCGTCCGGTGGCGGACGCGGAAGCGTGAGAGAGCGGGAGGCGCTGTGGCGAGCGGCGGCGGCAAGTCGACGATCTCGGGGCCCAAGGGCTTCGCCATCATGCTCGGTGCGATGCTGGCCATCATCCTCGCGCTCTGGGGCCTGGCCGCACTGGTCGCCCCATAGACGATGGCGGTCTGAGGGACCTCAATAGACATCGCAAGGGGCCGGTGGCGAAAGCCACCGGCCCCTTGCCGTGTTCAACGGGTCATGCCTTGTTGGCGGACGATTCCTCGCTGCCCGACTCGGCCGCGGCGCCGTTGGCGTCGGCGCCGACCGCCGCCTCCTCGGGAGCGCCCTCCTCGATGGCGCCGCCCTTCGCCTCGCCGCCCTCCGTGGCGGCGGGCGCGGGGGCGCCGCCCCCGACGGCGGGTTCGGCGATCGGGTCGGCGCGCCGCTTGGAGACCAGGATCGCGGCCACCACGACGGCGACGGAGAACGCGGTCACGGCGACGCGCAGGACGGTGTTGCCCGCGTACGTCACGACCGCGTCCGCGATCAGCAGTGCGACCAGGTTCATCACCTTGATCAGCGGGTTGATGGCCGGGCCCGCGGTGTCCTTGAACGGGTCGCCGACCGTGTCGCCGATGACGGTGGCCTCGTGCGCCTCGCTGCCCTTGCCGCCGAGGTGGCCCTCCTCGACGAGCTTCTTGGCGTTGTCCCAGGCGCCACCGGAGTTGGAGAGGAACACCGCCATCAGGACACCGGCCGCGATCGCGCCGCCCAGGTAGGCGCCGAGCGGCGCGTAGCCGAGGGCGAAGCCGACCGCGATCGGGGTCATGATGGCCAGCAGTCCGGGGGTGGCGAGTTCGCGCTGCGCGTCCCGGGTGCAGATGTCCACGACCCGGTCGTAGTCGGGCTTCTCGGTGTAGTCCATGATCCCGGGCTTGGTGCGGAACTGCTCGCGCACCTCGACGACGACGCGTCCGGCCGCGCGGCCCACCGCCGAGATCGCCAGTCCGGAGAACAGGAAAACGACCGCGGAGCCGATGATCAGCCCGATCAGCACGTTCGGGTTGTCGATCGACAGGCTGAACGTGCTGAAGTCGCCGAGCGCGTCCTTGGCGTCGTCGGACGCGTCGTTCAGCGCCGAGATCACCGTCGTCCGGAAAGATCCGAACAACGCGGTCGCGGCGAGCACCGCTGTCGCGATCGCGATGCCCTTGGTGATCGCCTTGGTGGTGTTGCCGACGGCGTCCAGCCGCTCCAGGACGGAGGCGGCCTCACCCTGCACATCCCCGGACATCTCCGCGATGCCCTGGGCGTTGTCGGAGACGGGCCCGAAGGTGTCCATCGAGACGATCACGCCGACCGTGGTCAGCAGCCCGGTCCCGGCCATCGCCACCGCGAACAGCGCGACGGTGGTGTTGCCGAAGCCGAGCAGGAACGCCCCGTACACGGCGCCGCCGATCACCAGCGCGGTGTAGACGGCGGACTCCAGGCCGAGCGAGATACCGGACAGGATGACGGTCGCGGGGCCCGTCCGGGCGCTGTTGGTGACCTCCTGGACCGGCTTGCGGTTCGTCTCCGTGAAGTAGCCGGTGAGCAGCTGGATCGCGCTGGCCAGAACGATGCCGATGACGACCGCGCCGAGCGCCACCAAGCGCGGGTCGGCGTCCAGGCCCCTGATCTCGGGGTCGGTGACGCCGCTCAGGTCGGCGAACGACGACGGCAGGTAGGCGAACGCGGCGATCGCGACGAGCACCGCGGAGATCGCCGCGGAGATGAAGAAGCCCCGGTTGATCGCGGTCATGCCGGAACGGTCGCCGTCGCGGGGCGCCACGGCGAAGATTCCGATCACCGCGGTGATGACACCGATCATCGGGACGATCAGCGGGAACACCAGGCCCTCGGTGCCGAACGCCGCGGTGCCGAGGATGAGCGCCGCGACCAGCATCACCGCGTACGACTCGAACAGGTCGGCGGCCATGCCGGCGCAGTCACCGACGTTGTCGCCGACGTTGTCGGCGATGGTCGCCGCGTTGCGCGGGTCGTCCTCCGGGATGCCCTGCTCGACCTTGCCGACCAGGTCGGCGCCGACGTCGGCGGCCTTGGTGAAGATGCCGCCGCCGACCCGCATGAACATAGCGAGCAGCGCGGCGCCGAAACCGAAGCCCTCCAGGACCTTCGGCGCGTCCCCCTGGTAGGCGAGGACGACGACCGCGGCACCGAACAGCCCGAGGCCGACGGTGAACATGCCGGCGACGCCGCCGGTGCGGAACGCGATCCGCATCGCCTTCTTCTCGCCGCCCTCTTCACGGGCGGCCGCGGCGACACGGACGTTGCCGCGGACCGCCAGCCACATGCCGGTGAAGCCCGTGACGGCCGAGAACAGCGCGCCGATGACGAAGAAGACCGAACGTCCGATCCGCTCACCGGTCGAGTCGGCGGGGAGCAGCAGCAGGACGAGCGGGATCAGCACCACGAAGACCGCGACGGTGCGGAACTGGCGTTTCAGATAGGCACTCGCGCCCACCTGAACGGCCCGCGCGATCTCCTGCATCTTGTCGGTGCCCTGGCCCGCGGCCAGGACATCGCGCACGAGACCTGCGGCGACGGCCAGTGCCAACAGTGCGATCACAGCGACGACGACGACCAGGGAGAGGTCGCCGCCGCCGAGATCCACTTCTGCGCTGGCCGGGCTTGACAGGGAAAGCCCAGCAGACATCCGTCCTCCTCGACAGGGGTATTGCGATCTCGACCGTCAAAAGACGATCTTTACCGCGTTACCCCGCGAGTCATGATTTCGAACGCCTCGCACGGCAGCGCGGGTCCCGGGAGTCTACGCAGGCGACAGGCGAATGTTAAGGCCGCACGGCCCTTCGGGAGGATGTCGCCGAATTGCAACAGACGATACGCCGGAATTTGCCGCATAACCCGCCTCACGAGGCATCTCCGCAGGTCAGCAGGGGTTAGCCCACTATTACCCCGCGGCCACATCGACGCGCGCGCACCACTCAGGGCACATCGGCGAACTCACCGCTGCCCCATTCAAGCTAGGCATTAACACAGAATATGTCTAGACCCAAATCCGAAGAAACCTAGATCAACTCGACGAGATTCTCACAACTCCCACCCCACAGACCCCACCAGACACGCCCACGCTCCCTAAACCGAGACTCTCCCCGGAACGGTCCCGCCCCGAGAACGAAGATCCAAGCCCGGTGCGGGAGACGGATACCCGGAGACGCGACACGCCCCGCAGACGCGACGCACTCCCTAGATGGGGACGGGTCGGTGAACGGGAACGGGGTCGGTAGACGAGACACACGTAGACGAGACGCGGCCCGCAGACAAGACGCGGCCCGTGGACAGGACGCGCACGCAGACAACACACGGTCCGTAGACGGAACGCCGCCCGTGGACGGAACGCCGCCCGTGGACGGAACGCCGCCCGTGGACGGGACGCCGCCCGTGGACGGGACGAGAGTGCGTGGACGGAACGCGTCCGTGGACGGGACGGGCCCCAGGGGCGAGGCGCGAGTTGTGGAATGAAACGCGAATCCGTCGGGCGGGAGGCGGTTCGTGGGGACTGGACGCAGGGCCGTGGGGACTGGACGCGGCCCGTAGACGGAACGAGGGTGCGTAGACGGAACGGGTCCGTGGATGGAACGGGGTCCAGGGACGAGGTGCGAGTTGTGGGACGGAACATGGTCTGTGGGGCGGAAGGTGGGTTCGTGAGCGTGACGCGGGGCCGTGGGACGGCGAAGGCCCCGCCACGGTGGGCGGGGCCTTCGGTGGTTTGCGGGACGGGCGCGCGCGTCAGATGGTCGCCTCGGCTTCGGCCGGCCAGCTCATCCGTATCTGGACCCCCTTGGGCGTCGCGGCGATCTCCACGTCGTCGGCCAGGCCGGCGATGACGGCCAGTCCCAGCTCGGCGGTGCCCTCGCCCAGGCCGAACTCGAACTCCGCTGCGTCCGGGGGCGTCGGCAGGCCGCCCGTCGCGTCGTCGCCCGGGACGGTGTCGCTCACGGTCACCTCGAAACGCCTGTCGGCGCCGCTCAGTTCGAGGCGGACGGGCTCGTCCGGGCAGTGCCGGCGGTGCGCCTCCACGGCACGCGAGCACGCCTCGCCGACCGCGAGCCTGACCTCGTCCAGCAGCGGCTCAGCGACGCCGCTGCGGCGGGCCACGGCGGTCACGATCAGCCGGGCGGTCCGGACGTGGACGGGCAGCGCACTGAAGGAGAGTTCAACGGTCGCCATCTCAGCTACAGGCCGCCTACTTGGCGCCCTTGCGCTTCTCCTCGGCATCGGCGATCGAGTCGTGGATGCCGAAGACCTTGGTCAGCCCCGTGATCCGGAAGATCTTGAGGATGCGCTCCTGGGTGCACACCAGTTCCAGCGACCCGTCGTGGGCGCGCACCCGCTTCAACCCGCCGACGAGGACGCCGAGCCCGGTGGAGTCGAGGAACTCCACCTTCTCCATGTCCACGAGCAGGTGGAACTTCCCCTTGTTGACCAGGTCGATGAGCTTCTCGCGAAGCTTCGGCGCCGTGTAGACGTCGATCTCGCCCTCCACGTTGATGACGGTGAGGCCATCGTCGGTGGTGTAGTCGTTCACCTTCAGGTCCACAGATCCTCCAGCGCGCCGTGCAGCACTATCCGATCTCGATTTTCCCAGCCCCCGGGAGGCGGCCGTACGTCGAGACTTCGCCGTGATTCAACCACGCTCCGACGTCGTGCACGCACGTTATCGCCCACACGGGCGAAAGTTCGCGCCGTCCCGTTTGACCTGCTGGTCTCGTGGCCAAGGCATGGGGAGACGGGCCCACCGGCGCCGGGGCGTTCCCGTTGTTTTGCCCCGGCTGGCAAACTGAAAACCTGATGGGCGCCCAAAGATCTTCACCCCCGCTCGACCGGCTGCTCGCCGACCCCACGCGACGCGAACGCATCACCCATGTGGAGAACGTTCCCGCACGTCAGGGCCGTCGCGCCGGGTGGCCGGACTGGTCACCGCCGCTGCTGGTCGAACGACTCGCCGCGACCGGCATCGAGGCCCCCTGGGAACATCAGGCCGCCGCGGCCGAGCATGCCCGCGCCGGACGCTCTGTGATCATCGCCACAGGGACGGCTTCCGGCAAGTCCCTGGCCTACCTGCTGCCTTCCATCGAGGCGATCTATGAGGAGGAGAATCCTCGCCACGAGGGGACGATTCTCTACCTCTCGCCGACGAAGGCGCTGGCGGCCGACCAGCTCCGGGCGCTCCGCTCGCTGCGCCTCACGCGCGTCCGGGCGGCGACGTACGACGGCGACACGCCACAGGACGAACGAACCTGGATCCGGCAGCACGCGAATTACGTCCTGACAAATCCGGATATGTTGCATCGGTCGATCCTGCCGAGCCATTCCCGCTGGTCATCGTTCCTGCGCCGGCTCCGGTACGTGATCGTAGACGAGGCGCACGGATACCGGGGCGTCTTCGGATCGCACGTCGCGCAGGTCCTGCGCCGGCTCCGCCGGCTGTGCGCCCGCTACCACGCCGACCCGACCTTCATCCTCGCCTCCGCCACCACGTCCGAGCCCGCGACGACCGCGTCCCGCCTCACCGGCCTGGACGTCGTCGCCGTCGACGACGACGCCTCACCGCGCGGGCCCGCGACGTTCGCGCTCTGGGAGCCGCCGTTAACAGAACTGCGCGGCGAACGTGGCGCACCCGTCCGCCGCACTGCCACGGCTGAGGCAGGCGACCTTCTGGCCGACCTCGTCGTAGAAGGCGTTCAGACGCTCGCGTTCGTCCGCTCCAGGCGCGGTGCAGAGTCGGTCGCACTCGGCGCCAAGCGCGCTCTGCACGAAGTCTCTCCCGCCTTGGCCGAGCAAGTCGCCGCCTACCGCGCCGGCTATCTCCCTGAGGAACGACGTGCTCTCGAAGCCGCGTTGCGCTCCCGATCGCTCATCGGCCTGGCAAGCACGAACGCCCTAGAACTCGGTGTGGACGTCTCCGGGCTCGACGCCGTCCTCGTCTGCGGCTGGCCCGGCACCCGCGCGTCCCTCTGGCAGCAGGCCGGACGCGCCGGACGTTCCGGGCAAGCGTCCCTGTCCGTCCTGGTGGCCAGGGACGATCCGCTCGACACGTTCCTCGTCCACCACCCCGAGGCGATCTTCGGGACACCGGTCGAGGCCACCGTGCTCGACCCCGACAACCCATACGTCCTGGAACCGCACCTTTGTGCGGCCGCGTCCGAGCTGCCGCTCACGGAGGACGATCTCCCGCTGTTCGGCCCGGCCACCGCCGACCTGCTGCCCGACCTCGTCCGACGCGGCTTCCTGCGTCGCCGCCCCGCCGGCTGGTACTGGACGCGCCGCGACAAGGCCGCCGGCCTCGCCGACATAAGGGGCGCGGGCGGCGAACCGGTCCAGGTCGTCGAATCGGGCACCGGACGCCTGCTCGGCACCGTCGACGAAGCGTCCTCGCACACCACCGTCCACGACGGCGCCGTCTACATCCACCAGGGCGACTCGTTCATCGTCCAGACCCTCGACCTGGACGACTCTGTCGCACTCGTCGAGGCGGCCGACCCCGACTACTCGACCACCGCCCGCGACGTCACCGACATCACCATCGTCGAACGCCTCCGCTCCCGCTCCTGGGGCGAGGCCACCCTCTGCTTCGGCACGGTGGAGGTGACCCGCCAGGTCGTCGGCTACCAGATGCGCCGCCTGCAAACTGGCGAAATGCTCGGCGAGAAACCCCTCGACCTCCCGCCCCGCACCCTCCGCACCCGCGCCGTCTGGTGGACGCTCTCCGAAGCCCAGATCGCCCGCCTGGACGACGCCGGCACCGACCTCGACCTCCCCGGCGCCGCCCACGCCGCCGAACACGCCGCCATCGGCCTGCTCCCCCTGTTCGCCACCTGCGACCGCTGGGACATCGGAGGCGTGTCCACGGCCGTCCACCCGGACACCGGGCTCCTCACCGTCTTCGTGTACGACGGCCACGAGGGCGGCGCGGGCTTCGCCGAACGCGGCTACGCCGACGCCTCCACCTGGCTGCGCGCGACACGCGACGCAATCGCGTCCTGCGAATGCGACACGGGCTGCCCGTCCTGCATCCAGTCCCCCAAGTGCGGCAACGGCAACGACCCCTTGGACAAGCACGGCGCCCTGGACCTACTGGCCGTCCTGCTATCCGAGGCCCCCTAGACACCACCCACACGCGCTATTTCGTCGGTCGGTCCATGCGCAACGCGTCGAGCATCCGCGCCAGTGGCGGCCAGACATCGTCCAGCCCGGCCTCGGGATCACCGGACGCGGCCAGCCACAGCGCCGCCTCATTCATCGCACCGGACAGCAGATGCGTCAGCGGAGCGACCGGCTGCGGAGCGATCACACCCTCCGAGATCAACTCGTCGATCACGTCAGCGAGGTCGCTTGCCGAGCCGGACTCGTCCATCGCCCGCCACTCGTTCCACCCCAGCACCGCCGGGCCGTCCACGAGCATGATCCGCTGGACGCCCGGGGCGGTGCTGGCGGTGAGGAACGCCCGGCAGCCCGCCGTGAACCGCGCCCAGACGTCACCCTCCGCGTCGGCGGTCCGCGCCACCGTCCGGGCCACCTCCTCCTGTACCTGCTCCAGGACGGCCCGGAACAGCTCGGTCTTGCTCTCGAACAGGTGGTACAGCGCCCCTTTGGTGACCCCGGCCGCTCCGACGATCTCCGCCAGGCTCACCTCGCCGTATCCCCGCGTGGCGAACAACCGCCTGCTCTCGCGCAGCAGTGCTTGACGCGTCCGCTCCCGCTGCCGGGCCCTGACGTTCACGCTTCCTCCTTGACATACCAGCGGTATGTGAACTATAGCTTGACATACCGACGGTATGTGAAAGGAGCATCCATGCGACTGACGAGCTTCTACCCGGTGATCTGCACCTCCCGGCTCCAGGAATCCCACCGCTTCTACACCGAGCTGCTGGGCTTCGAGACGACGTTCGAGGCCGACTGGTACGTCAGCCTGCGCCGACCCGGCACGTCCCCGTACGAGCTGGCCCTGCTCGACCACACCCACCCGACGCTGCCGGAGCCCTACCGCGCGCCCGTCCAGGGGCTTCTCCTGAACTTCGAGGTGGAGGACGTGGACGCCGAATGGGAACGGCTCGTCCAGCACGGCGGCCTGCGCCCGGAACTCCCCCTACGCGACGAGGAATTCGGCCAGCGTCACTTCATCGTCGCCGACCCCAACGGGGTCCTCATCGACGTAATCACACCCATCGCCCCAACACAGACCTACGCGACCCAGTACACGACCACATGACCCGCCGTCCGTGCCGAGCCTCGACCCACGGCTCGGGATCAGTTCGGAGCGACCCGCTGCGCCGGCACCGGCGCCTGATCGTCCATGCCGCGTCGCGCCTGGGCCAGCGCCTGCTGGAGCTTCCGCCGCTCCATCTCCAGCGTCTGCAGGGACTCCTCGTGCTCGTCCCGCAGATCCCGCAACTCCCGCCGCATGCCGAGCGCGCGCTTGAGCCCCATCGCCACGATCATCACGCCCACCATGAACACGATCGCGACCACGGCACCCGCCATGAACACGTGCCACTGCTCCGTGATGCCCGGAATCTCGTCCCCGAACGCCGCCAGCTCGGCGTCGCCCGAGTTGTCCAGTACCACCGCGACACCGGCCACGATGGCGGCGAGGACCACGATCAGCCCCAGGAAGATCATGCGGAGGGTCTCCTCTCCATCGGGCCCCTTCCCCGGACGGGACAGGGCCGAAGTCTCGGACGACAGACACGCATCGCCGGGCGGGTCCGACTGGCAAGGCAGCCTAGACCCTGCCCCAAACCACCCGCCAGCCCTTCTTGATCAACCCCAGGTCGACAGCCAGACGCCCCTCCCCCGTCCGAAAAGCCCGCCCACCCCCAACCCACGCAAACGACCAGCTTCCCCACCGACGAACACTCCCGCGCCAAACACAACCGCGCCCGCCCAACCCACAACAACAGAAAACAAACGGACCCGCCCCATCGACCACAACACCGCCCCACACCAGACCAACCCCCCACAAACCCACCCAAGAAACCCGACGTCCCCCACCCCGACCAACACGCAACACCACCCAAGACCCGAACCCTCAACACAACACTTCACCCCAAAAAATCGCCCCACACCACACCAGTCCAGGCCAGCCACACCCCACCGAGCCGCACCACACCAGTCCAGGCCGGGCCGCACCACACCAGTCCAGGCCCCCACCACGCCGCACCGCACGCCCCGGGCCAGACTGGGCTGCGCCCACACCGGTCCGCACCACGCCGCGACGCACTCCAAAGCACGGCACCGCGCCACAGCGCCGGACCGCACCACGCCGCGCCGGACCGCACCGCACAGCGCTGGCCCACGCCACACGGCGCCGGACAGCACCACGCCTCCCCATGCCGCACCAGGCCGGACTGCACCTACACCGCATCGAGCCGCACCAAACCGAGCCGCACCGGGCTACGCCGCGCCGCACCAGGCCACACCGCACCGCACCGCGCCGCGAGCCAAACCGCACCGCACGCGCCGAGCCGGGCCGGACTGTGTACCCGCACCGCGCCGCACAGCGCTGGGCCACGTCGCACAGCGCTGAGCCGCACTACGCCGCGCTAGCCGGCCGCACCACCGCAACGCACCGGGCCGGGCTGCACCCCGTCCCACCACGCCGGGCGGCACCACCCCACACCGCACACCGGGCAGGACCCACACCGCATCGAGCCGCACCACACCAGGAGGCACCGCACAGCACCGCACCACACCAGGCCACGCCGCGCCGGGCCGCACCGCACGCACCAGCCGGGCCGCGCGCTGCACCCGCACCGCACAGCGCCACAGAGCGCCGGACCGCACCCCGCGAACCGCGCCGGGCCACACCCCTAGCACCGCGCCGCGCCGGACCACGCCGCGCCGGACCGCACCGCACGCACCGGCCGGGTCGCCTGGCTGCACCCGCACCGGGCCGCACCGCACAGGGCCACACGGCGCTGGACCACGCCACACAGCGCCGGACCGCACCGCACTGCACCCTGCCGCACCACGCCACACCAGACCGGGCCGCACCACACCAGTCCGGGCCGGGCTACGGCACACCGGGGTGGGGCGGGGTGATTACCTGTGCTGGTGGCCGCGCTTGGGCTTCGCGGAAGGCGCGGACTGGGCTATGCGGACGTTTACGCCGCTGGAACGCCTGCCGAGCGTCGCGGGGCGACGCGTGATCTTCGCCTTGTCCGACGGCGGCTTGATGGCCTCCGTCTCAGCGGAAGACGACGCGGCGTTCTCGCCTTGCCCATCCTTGGCCTCGTCATCATCGGACGTGACCGGGGCCGTCTTGGCGAGTGCCTCCGCGCGGGCGATGCGCCGGCGCGCCTGGCTGACCCGCTTCCGGCCGCTGCCGCTGCGCGCGATGCGGGCCGCCGTACCGCTGTTGCTCGTCCCCGCCTGGGCGATGCGCAAGCGACGCGTCCAGGTGCCCAGATGCGCGGCGGCGATCAGCAGGATCAGCGCGATGCCCACACTCTTGCCCCACTGGAGCCGCTCGGTCGCCGCGACGTTCTGCGTTCTCGGCGAGTCTGTGGCGATCTGCGGCGCCGGGTAGGCGAATCCGGGCATCGCCCCGTCTGGCCGGACGGACGGGAGGGTGACCGGCGACTGACCGTTGAACGGCGTCAGCGGCGTGCCGGTCCCGGGAACTCCGCTTCCTGAGGGGACGGACGACGTCGCACCTCCTGGCAGTGCCGCGGAACCACCGGCGGCCACGGCGCTCGCGGTGGCCGTGCCCGAGTACAGCGACCCTCCAGACCCGCTGGGACGCCGCGCTCGGACGCCCACGGAAACCGGTCCGCTCCGGGTCGTCGCAAGGGTGGCGGAGCAACTCGTCCCCTGACAGAACGAACCGACCGTCCCAGACGAGGACCGAACGCCGGAACCCAAAAGCGAGTAACCGCTGAGGTCGTCCTCAGAACCGCGCTTCCACTTCACGACAAGCTTGTTTCCGGCCGCCCGCGCGGACACCCCGCTGGGGGCGGCGGGCGCGATGCGCACGTGGAAGGTGTTGTTGCCGTAGTTGTTGCCGGTCTGCTTGCCTCTCAAGTAGACCGTGTAGCTGCCGTTCCGGGTGATCGGGAACGATCCGGACAGGTTGCCCGCGAGGATCCGTTCCTGGAGGAACCTGTTGCCGATCCCGGGGCCCTTGACCCACAGCTGCATTGTGAGCGCGAAATCGAAGTGGGCCTTGGCGGTCAGCCTGGAACCGCTGGTGACGACCGCGCCGTCAGCGGGAGCGATGACGCCCGTCGAGGCGGCCTCGGCGGGAAGGGCTGCGAGTACCGGGACACCCATCGCAAGCGGTGCCGCCAACGCGACCGCACCGATCTTGCGAGTGATGGTCACGGCCTCATTCCCTTCGACAACGTCCGTTTCGTCTCGTCCCGCCGAGGGTCTCGCGGGGCCCACCGCGCCGGGTGATAACCACGCGCTTACGGCAGAGTAATGTACCACCGGGTAGCAAGAGTCACGGAGAGATGACAAAGAGGCGGGTGATTCGTCCTCCACTCTTATTGACACTGTGTGCAACGAGCTGCGTCGCGCCAGGCTACGCCGTTTCACCTCGCAGGACCAGCCCTCGCCCGTGAGGCCACCTTCAATGCGCCGATCCCCATCGGCACCATCACGTCCACCGTCACCGCGACCTCCACGACGTCCCCCCGCACTCGGCAACTCGCCACCCGTGCCCCGGACTCGGCTGCGATCCGATTCGCCCTCCCGCACACGGCTCCCCCGCCCTCCGCCACCCGCGCGGCCCCCGCCAGCGCCGCCAGATCAGCCGCGGCGTCCGCCCGATGGCGCGCGCCCCGCACCCCGCCCACCGTGATGGCGGCGACCCCACCGACCCAGATGACAGCGGCGAAGGCCACGACCCAAATCGTCCCCGACCCGCGATCCGACCCCCACGCGCCCAGCCTGCCTCGCGCACCGACCGCCCTCACAGCCCCTCCATCCCGCATCCCACGCGGACGCGCACCCGATTGACCAACTCTTACGCCGAATACACCACGCGCCCCAATCCCCAAGCACACTCCTCTCCAGAACACTCGCCCACTCCCGAAGGTCCACCACCCACCCCCAGCCGGACTCGGCTGCGGCCACACGAACGGCATCACCCGGTCCGGAGCCCAGGCGTATGAGACCGCGGCCCAATCCAACGACGGCCTCGCGAGCAGCAACGGCCAGTCCTTGCCGCAGCGGGTAACCGTGCTTCGATTGGTCGGCGGTGCTGTGACGGTGGCTGCTGGCTCCTGGTCGTAGGCCCGTACCTTCGATGAGGCTGGTTTCGTCCCGGCTGGCTCAGCTTTCATCACCCCCGTCCGGAGCCCGGCGCACTGAGACCGTGGCCCGACCGAACGGCGGCCTCGCGAGCGGCAATGGCCAGCTCCCTGCCGCAATGAGCGACGGCGCGGCGCGCGTCCAGCAGCGCCTGCACCCGGCAGGTCGGCGTCGGCGAGCCACGCCGACAGCTCGGCCGGGTCGGTCAGGAAGCCGGGGTTCGGTCGGTTGGCGGTGTTGCGGCGGTGGCTGCTGGTTCCTGGTCATGAGCGGGTGCTTTCGAAGTCGCTGGTTCGTGCGGGTGGCTCAGCTTTCGTCACCCCGTCCGGAGCCCGGCGCACTAAGTCCGTGGCCCCACCGAACGACGGCCTCGCGGACGGCAACGGCCAGCTCCCCTGCCGCAGCGATAGTCGGGGTTCAGTTGGTTGCGGTGTTGTGGCGGTGGCTGCTGGTTCCTGGTCGTGGGGGTGTGCTTTCGAGGTCGCTGGTTTGTGCGGGTTGTTCAGTCCTCCTTGGGTGGGACGCCTGGTTCTGTGGCGGCGGTCGCGTGGGCGTGGACGGTCAGGGCCGGTAGGCCCGCGGCCGCAGGTGGCTTGACGGGCGAGGAGATGTCCACGTGGACAGTGGCCTCGTCCCGGCTCACCTTTACCGTCGCTCCCTGCGGGACGGCCTTCACCACGAGTTCGCGCACGGCGGTGAGGGACTCGCCTCTTGCAGCGGCGCGGGCGCCGGTTCGGGCGGCGTCCGTGCAGGTGAGCTGGACGGAGGCGACCGCCAAGCCCCACAGCGCGATCGCGGTGATCAGGACCAGGGTGGGGAGTGCCACGGCGATCTCCGCCGTGGCCATCCCGCGATCGTTCAGCCGGCCAGCCTGAGGGCCTTCTCGATGATCTGTAAGAGAAGTGACTTCACCTGCGAGCTGGTCACGATCTTGAACAGTACGGCGGCGAACGCCGCGGCGGCGATGGTGCCGACCGCGTACTCGGCGGTGGACATCCCCCGGTCTCCGCACGTCCTGGACCATCTCCGCACCGCCATCCGTATCGGCCGCATAGTGGCCCCTTTCATTCGTGGTTCTTCTCAAGGCTGCCGGGTCAGGAGGACGGGCAGCGGGCGAACGTCGACCTGTGGAAAACCTGGGTGCCGTCACCGAGGCAGGAGGATCGTCGAGGCGATCCCGGCGACGGCCGGGACGACGCCGAGCAGCACGAAGGCGGGCAAGAAGCACAGGCCGAGCGGAGCCAACGCGTGGATGCCCACCGCCTGAGCCCTAGCGGCGGCCGCCGTGCGCGCCACGCGCCGTTGGTCTCGAGCCAGACGGCTCAGGGATGGAGCCAGCGCGGCACCGGTGGACGTGGCACGGACGGCGGTGCGCGCCAGAGGAGCGAGCATCGGCTCTTTCGCGAGCGCTGACCAAGCCTCGGCCGGATCGGCCCCAAGCCGGATCTGGACCGACACCGCCGCCAGTTCGTCCCCGAGCGGACCCCCTATCGCTTCAGCGACGGCGGCGACCGCCTCGTGCCAGGGTGTGCCGCCGCGTAGGCAGGCGGCGAGTAGATCCACTGCCACAGGGAGGTCGGCGACGAGGCGCATCCGTCTGCGGCGGCGGTCCGCATTCCCCAGGCGGCTGAACGAGAACCAGACGGCGACGGCGACAAGGACCCCGGCCACTCCGCCGACCACCCCGCCCAGTGTCACCACGCACAACGCTCCTGCCGCGCCCGCGGCCATGCGCCGGAGCAGGACATCGCGTCGTTGGGCACCTTCTGGTCGTTGGCCGCGTCCTCCCGCATGTCCTTGTGCACTGAGCCGTGGCTTGTCGGCGGCATGGCCTGGTTCGTTCGCGCTCTGAGGGTGCTCCCGGTGATCGTCTCGGGCTGCACGCCATGTGGGCTGCGCACATTGGGGCGTGGGACCGGAGCGTGTCGCCGGGTCGTCCGGTTGTGCATGCCGGGCTGTCGCCCGGCTTCGGTCGAGATCTTGCCGCTCGGTTGCCTGTGTGCTCTGGGTTGTGAGAGCCGGGTCGTCCACGTGGCCGTACTGGAGCGCTGGCCGACCCAGGTCGGGGCCTCGCGGTCGGTTGGTCTGCGTGTGCCGGGTTGTGAGATTTGCGGGTGTCGTCGCGGCGGCCGTGTGGCCACGCTCGGGTGCTGGCTGAGCCGGGTCGGAGGCTGGGGATTGGGCGATCTGCCCGGTCTTGATTGTCGTGAGGCTTGAGTGCGCTGGCGTGGCGGTCACACGTCCACGCCGGGGGATTGCCGGGTTCCGAGTGGGAGGCCAGGGTCGCGTGGTCTGTGCGCTTTTGGGCGTTAGCGCGTGTGGCGTCTCTGCGACTACATGTGCGTGTCGGGGTGTTGGTTGGTCTAGGTCGGGAGGTCGGGGCTGGGTGGGCTGCGGGCTCTGGGGGGTGGGGTTGGGGGGTGTTCGTGAATAGCGGGTTGGGCCTCGGGGCCATGTGGGTGATGTGGGTCTTGGGAACTGGTCCGCTAGTCGCTTGGTGGTTGGGGTCGTCCCTCTGGGGAGGAGGTAGGCCGATGCCGCGAGGAGGAGTAGGGCCATCAGGGTCGTCATGGCTTCGCCTGTCTGTGGGTGGGTCAGCGGGGGGATTCGGCGGATCTGGCCAGGCGGCGGGTCCAGTAGAGGCCGGTCAGGTTGAGGGCCAGGCCGGTGGACAGGCAGGCCAGGCCCGGGAGTGTTCCGAAGAGGAAGGGCAGCGGATGCGCTCCCAGGGCGGCGGCCATGGCCAGGCCGAGGAGGGGGAGGGCGGCGAGGAGGCGGGCGGTCGCGCGCGGGCCGGCCAGCTGGACGGACACGTCCTGGCGTTGGGACTCCTCATCACGCAGGGCGGTGGCCAGGCCGTCCAGAACGGTGGCGAGAGTGCCGCCGCGTTCGGCTCCCACACGCCAGCAGGCCGCCAGCAGGCGGAGCCCTTCGGCACCTGGCCGGGAGGCCAGTTCCTCCAGGTGGGCGTGAGGTGGGTGGGGGAGGCCGACGAGTTCCTTGGCGACGTGCGGGTCGAGGACGGTGGTGGCGGCCTTGAACGCCTCGTCGGGGGTTCGGCCCGCGGCGAGTTCGGCGGCCATGGCGTCGCAGAGTTCGATGACGGACGTGCGCCGGCGGCGTGGAAGGGTCTGGCGTTCGCGTAAGGCGGCGGCTCTGGTCTTGATGGTGAGGAACGGGTTGCCGCGTGGGCGCGTGAGGAGGCCGTCCAAGCGGCGAATGGCGGTGGGCGGGGTCAGGAACATCCAGACGGCGGCGGCCAGGCAGAGGGCGGCGAGCGTGTTGATCATGTGGCGGCCGCCAGCCGGGTGGAGAGGGGCTCGGCGGCGGGGCCGGGGATGACCTCGCCCGACGGGGTGAAGGACACCGCTGGGACGACCCCGACCAGGCCGTTGGAGGCCCGGCGGACGAGGCAGATCTCGGCCACGCGGCGGCGGCCTCCGCCCGAGTCACGGACGAGGTGGACTACGACGTCCAGGGCGGCGGCCAGTTGGCTGTGGACGGCCTCGCGTGTCAAACCCGCCGCGCACGCCAGTGCTTCGAGGCGGGCCGGGACGTCGGCAGCGGTGTTCGCGTGGAGGGTGCCGCAACCTCCTTCATGGCCCGTGTTCAAGGCTTGGAGGAGAACTACTACTTCGGAACTTCGGACCTCGCCCACCACCAGGCGGTCGGGGCGCATGCGGAGGGCTTGGCGGACCAGGTCGTTCAAGGTCACGCCGCCGGCCCCCTCCATGTTGGGCGGACGGGCTTCCAGCCGGACCACGTGCGGGTGGGACGGTTTCAGTTCGGCGGAGTCTTCCACCAGGACGAGCCGTTCCGCGGGATCGACCAGTGAGAGCAAGGCGCTCAGGACGGTCGTTTTGCCGGTTCCCGTGCCGCCGGTTACGAGGAAGGCGGCGCGGGACTCGATCAGGGCGGCGAGCAGTTCGGCTCCCTCGGGCGGGATGGTGCGCGCGGCGGTCAGCTCGTCCAGCGTGAAGGCGCGGCGCCGGGGGAGGCGGAGGGAGATGCACGTGCCGGTCGCCGCGACGGGCGGGAGGACGGCGTGCAGGCGTACTCCGCCCGGAAGCCTGGCGTCGGCGTACGGGGAGGCGTCGTCGAGACGGCGGCCGGCGGCGGCGGTGAGGCGCTGGGCCAGGCGGCGGACGGACTGCTCGTCCGGGAAACTCAAGTCCGTGCGGACTAGGCCCGCGCCCGTGTCGACCCAGACCTCGTCCGGGCCGTTCACCAGGACGTCGGTGACGTCCGGGGAGCGCAGCAACGGCTCCAGCGGCCCGGCGCCGACGAACTCGGCGCGTAACTCGTCGGCCAGCGTCAGTATCTCGCGGTCGCCCAGCAGTCGTTCCTCGGCGCGCAGTGCCGCGGCGACCCGGCCGGTGGTCGCTTCGCCGCCGGTGCCGGCCAGCCGATCGCGGACGGCGTCGGACAGTCTGGTCATGCGGCGGCCTCCTCGCGGTACGCGTACGGCTGGAGCGCGAGGTCGGCGAGGACCCCGGCGCAGAAATCGGTGAGCGGGCCTCGGCGGCAGGCCCGTTCGAGGCCGCCCTCGTCGATGGCGGCGGGGAGGCGGCGGTCGCGCTCGAAGGAGCCGGCGGACGGGAGGTCGAGGGCTTGCGTGACCGCGGCGGCCGTCAGCCCGCCCGGCGCCGGGCCCTGGACGACGAGCCGGACGTCGCTCGTGTGGCGGCGGAGCGCGGCGGCGAGGCCGTCGGCGGCGACGGTCGCGCGGACCTCGGCGGGGACGAGCAGGAACGTCACGTCGGCGGCGCGCAGGGCCGCGCGGCCGACGTCGCCCGGGTAGCGGGGGACGTCCACGACGACCAGGTCGAAGCCGCGGACGGCGGCGTCGAACAGGGACCGGACCGCCTCGGCGGACACGGGGACGGGCTCGCCGCGCCGCCACGACAGGACGGACAGGTCGCCGGAATGTGGGAGCGTCTCGCGCAGAGTGGCGGTGTTCAGCCGGCCACGCCGTTCGGCGAGGTCATGCCAGCGGACGCCCTCGTGCTCTTCCAGCCCGAGCATGAGGTCGACGCCGCCGCCGAACGGGTCGGCGTCCACGAGCAGCGTGCGCAGGCCCTGGCCCGCCGCGCCGAGCCCGAGCGCGGTCGCGAGCACGCTGGCGCCCGCGCCGCCCCGGGACCCGACGACGCAGAGGGTGGTTGCCCAGCCGCCCTCGGGTTCGCTGGCCGCGGCGAACGCGTTGATGAGCCATTCCTCGTGGTCGGGCAGCGCGACGACGTCCTGCGCGCCCGCCTCGACCGCCAGCCGGTACGCCTCGGACGAGGCATCGCCGGTGCCGTCGCCGGTGACCAGGACGACGCCGGGCCGGCGCTGGAGGCCGGCGGCCGCCACGTCCGCGGCGACGTCGGCGCCCACGAGGATGAGGGCGGGCCAAGTCCAGACTGGCCCGGCCTCGTCGGCGCCGTGGGCGACCTCCGCGTGGGCGTCGGCGGCGGCCGCTAGGCGGAGCAGGCCGTCGGCGAGGGCGGGGTCGCCCGTGACGATCAGTGCCGCAAGGTTCATCGGATGCCCCTTCAACGTTCGGAGACATCCACCTTGCGGGCCGGGGAGGTCGCGATGAAGACCTTCCGCGAACTGTGGATAACTTCGCCGTTCGCCCGGCCCGGACGGCGAACCGCGAGCTGCGGGCGGCGGGCGGCGGGCTGCGGGCGGCGGGCTGCGGGCGGCGGGCTGCGGGCTGCGGGCTGCGGGCGCTCGTGGGGGCGCGGCTGGGGCGGTGGGTGGTGGCGCTGGGAGCCGTGTCGTGCGCCACCACCCGACCGCTGACGACTGGGCGACCCCCGCCGGGGGGGAGAGCGGGGGTCGCCAGGCGGTCCGGCTCCGGGGGGGTAGAGCCGGCCCGCTTTCCCAAGAAAGTCTCGGGGGAGTTCGGCCTAAGCCGTACGCAAGTTTGCCCTATAGGGGAGGCAAACTCACTGACTCCAGTCTAGGCAGATACAACATATGCTGCCCGATCGTTGAGAGTTGCGTCGAGTCGCAAACTCGTCCGACAGGTGACGATTTTTCTCACCTGGTTGGGACGATCCCCTCGACATGTGACGATGCGGTGCCGCGAGGCACCGTCCCCCCTCGACAGGACACCCCGATCCCCCTGCACAAGGAGTGCATAGGGACGGAAGTGGGAGCGTACAGGAGAACTAAAGATCTTTCCGGCCACACCGCCGGATCGGCTGTTCGAAATGAAAGTGATCACGGTGAGTGATCAATTCTGGAGCTTCGGCGGGGTTCCGGTTAGTCCGGAATAGGGATGTCCATCCCAAGTCAGCCCGACGGGGCGCCCACAGCCGCGTCGACGGGGCGCTCGCCGGCCGGGCGAGTTTTCCGAACAGGGGCTTGTCAACTGGGCAAATGAGGCGTACACAGGTCGTACGGACCGAGTGTCCGCGCACGGCAGCCGGGCACCCACGCGCGACCAGCCGCGGGAGGCGCGTCGAGACGGGCTTGACCCGATCCGACGAATATGAGGTGCACGCTTGGTAACCCGGTGTGACGTGCTTGGCGGCGGCGTCCCGGCAGAGGGGCGCCGTTCGCTTTGCGAGTAAAGCGTTAGTCGCGTACGTCCAGGCCGAGTGCGGTCGCCAGGACGACCGCCTGAAACGGATCGATCACCGCGCGCCGAAGTTCGACGGTGAAGGGATCTATCGCCGAGATGTCGCTTCCGCGTAGATCGCAGCCGGAAAAGTCGGCCTTGTGCAGTGCCGAACCCGACAAGTCGACGCCGCGAATCTCCGCCCCGGCACACCTCGCGCCAGTGAGATCGGCCTCACGCATGCGTACGTCCGTGAACGACGCGCGACGCAGGTCGGCCCCAGGCAGGCCAGTGAAAGACCAGTCGCCGCCCTTGACCTTCAACAGGTCATAGGTGCAGCCGTCGAACATGCTGCCAACGAGCTTGCATCCGGTGAAGGTGGCGTCGAAGAATCCGCAGCGCACGAACGTGCAGTTCAAGAACGCGGTATCGGTGTGGGTGGACGCGTTGAAACGAGCACCGCGAAACGTACAATCGGTGAACACCGCGCCAACTCCGCTGGCCTCGGTCATGTCGACGTCCACGAACAAGACGTTCTCGTGGTTCTCGCCCGTCAGGTCCCGGGAGTCCCAGTCCGCTGACGAGATGGTGGTATCGGTGGGAGCCGCGGGTCGTCCACACATGCGTTCGGCCATACGCCCAGCATGGACCACCTCACTGACAGGATCAGCCGCGCATGAACGCCTCGCAGATGGCCTGCGAGTCCCGTGCCGCGGCGGCCACGGCGGCGGAGCAGTGCCCGATCCACTGGGCGACACCCTCTGAAGTGCCGGACGAGTAGGCGCGGAGCGCCGCGGCATAGTCGTCGCTAAGTTCCAGGTGCCCGACCTCTGGGGCGACAAGCGATTTGGGGTCGAGTCCACGGGCCACGAGGGTGAGCCGCTGCGCGGCGCGGGCGACGAGCCCGTCTCCCCAACCGAACGGACGCAACGTCAGCAACTCGCCGTGCACGATCGCCGCGACCACCAGGGCGGGTGCCTTTGTCGGCTCGATCAGCAGGCTGCTGAGCGCGTCCAAGCGAAGGGACACCTCGGATGGCGAGGGCGCGTCACCGAGGTCGAGAACGTCCTTCACGGTTCCGACGTCTGTGCGTGGACGTCCGAGAGATGCGTTCTCCACCGCGTCCGCTGCGGCGAGGACGTGGAGCCGTGCCAGAGCCTGCCTGGGCGCCTTCCGCCACGTCTCGGTCAGAGTCCCCAGTTCGGCGGACACACGAAGAGACCCCTGAACCACAGGGTCCGAAGGGTTCTCGGTAGTGCGAAGGTCGTCCAATGTGACGTAGGCCCCATCAAGGACGGCCGAGGCCCGGGCGCCGCGCAGCGCGGACTCGGTTGACACCTCTGCGCTACGCCGCCGCAGGATGCGGTGGCCCAGCAGCCGGTCCACCGCGGAACGCGCGTCGTCGACGGCGCCCACGACGCCGGGCAGATTCGCTACGTCAGCAAGGGCATCGGTCACGGCCCGACCTTATGCGCCCCATGCCTGTGGGTTCCTGCCGGGCCGGTGACGTCCGCATGCTGGACGTCCGCATGCTGGACGTCCATGGACGCGAGGGTACGAGGGCGCGTACAACGGGAGGCGATTCCCTTATCGCAGTCTGGGCAGGCCCGGTGTGCCGGGTATCACACAACACCATCCGGAACCCGTGAGCGCTGACGGCGCTCATCCACGACATCCGGGATCGCGGCCTTGTGGACCAAGGACCTACCTGGTGAAGTGGGGATACCGGGCGACCCCCGCTTCAGCTAGCAAGGAGTTTCGCGTTGAGCCAGAGCCAAGAGACACTGTCGAACCTTCTGCAGGAGACGCGCCGCTTCTCCCCGCCCGCGGAACTCGCCGCGTCGGCCAATGTCAAGGCCGAGGCGTACGAGCAGGCGGCCGAGGACCGCCTGGGGTTCTGGGCGGAGCAGGCGGATCGGCTGTCCTGGACGAAGCGCTGGGACGAGGTCCTCGACTGGAGCAACCCCCCGTTCGCGAAGTGGTTCGTGGGCGGCGAGTTGAACGTCGCCTACAACTGCGTCGACCGTCACGTCGAGGCGGGACGCGGGGACAAGGTCGCCTACCACTGGGAGGGTGAGCCCGGCGACAGCCGTACCCTCACCTACGCCGACCTCCAGCGCGAGGTGAACAAGGCGGCCAACGCCCTACTGGAAATGGGCGTCCGCAAGGGCGACCGGGTCGCGATCTACCTGCCGATGATTCCCGAGCTGCCGATTTCGATGCTGGCGTGCGCCCGCATAGGCGCGACCCACTCCGTCGTGTTCGGCGGGTTCTCGGCGGAGGCACTGCGGACGCGCATCGACGACGCGCAGGCCAAGCTGGTCATCACGTCGGACGGCGGGTTCCGCCGCGGTAAGCCGTCCGATCTGAAGGGCATCGTCGACGAGGCCGTCGCGCAGACGCCGACGATCGAGAACGTGCTCGTCGTGCGCCGCACCGGTGAGCCGGTGACCGAGAACGAGCGCGACCTGTGGTGGCATGACGTCGTCGAGCGGCAGAGTGACCAGCACACGGCCGAGCCGATGGATTCCGAGCACCCGCTGTACATTCTGTACACGTCCGGTACGACGGGTAAGCCGAAGGGCATCCTGCACACCACCGGCGGCTACCTGACCCAGTGCGCGTACACGCACTACGCGGTGTTCGACCTGAAGCCGGAAACGGACGTCTACTGGTGTTCCGCGGACATCGGCTGGGTGACGGGGCACTCCTACATCGTGTACGGGCCGCTCGCCAACGGCGCGACCAGCGTCATCTACGAAGGCACCCCGGACACTCCCAACAAGGGACGCTGGTGGGATGTCATCCAGAAGTACAAGGTGACCATCTTCTACACCGCGCCCACGGCGATCCGCACGTTCATGAAGTGGGGCGACGACATCCCCGCGGAGTACGACCTGTCGTCCCTGCGCGTCCTGGGGTCGGTCGGTGAGCCGATCAACCCGGAGGCGTACATCTGGTACCGCAAGCACATCGGCGGCGACAAGGCCCCGGTCGTCGACACGTGGTGGCAGACGGAGACGGGCGCCATCATGATCAGCCCGCTGCCGGGGATCACGGCCGGGAAGCCGGGCGCGGCGATGCGTCCGCTGCCGGGCATCGCCGCCGACGTGGTGGACGACCAGGGCCGGCCGGTGCCGAACGGCGGCGGTGGGTTCATGGTGGTCAAGGAGCCGTGGCCGAGCATGCTCCGGACGATCTGGGGCGACGACGAACGGTACGTCAAGACGTACTGGTCGCGTTTCGAGGGCCTGTACTTCGCGGGCGACGGCGCCAAGAAGGACGAGGACGGCGACATGTGGCTGCTCGGCCGCGTGGACGACGTCATGCTCGTGTCCGGCCACAACATCTCCACGACGGAGGTCGAATCGGCGCTCGTCGCGCACCCGAAGGTCGCCGAGTCGGCGGTCGTCGGCGCGACGGACCCGGTCACCGGGCAGGCCATCGTCGCGTTCGTCATCCCGCGCGGGGACGCGGGCGAGGACGTGGAGGGCGAGGAGTTCCTGCGCGAGCTGCGCGACCACGTGTCCAAGACGCTCGGCCCGATCGCCAAGCCCCGCCAGATCATGATCGTGCCCGAGCTGCCGAAGACCCGCTCCGGCAAGATCATGCGGCGGCTGCTGCGGGACGTCGCCGAGAACCGCAGCATCGGCGACGTGACCACGCTCGCCGACAGCACGGTCATGGACCTGATCTCGGAGAAGCTGCCGAGCGCCAAGTCCGAAGACTGAACCCCAGCAGGAAGCCCGAAGGCTGAACCTCTGCGAGACCTCTGCGAGGACGGCCCGCACGCCTGCGAGGACGGCCCGCGCCCGGTGCGCAACACCGGGCGCGGGCCGTCGCGTTACCGATTCAAGCCGCCACGCTGAGTAACGATTTCGTGGTGGCGGCGACTGTGCGGGTAAGGTCGTTTGTGGTGTGCCGGGAAGTCTGGTCGGCAACGTCACGTTCCGTCGTCCATGGCGGGCGTGGCCTTGACCAGACCGTTCGCCGTCTTCCCGGGAGTCTCCATGGCGCGCCCACCTGTCCGGCGCCGCGTTGCCGCTACGTGGCCGTTCCGTCCTACCGTTCGCTACGGGACGCAGGTCGCGGCGGCATTGCGTACGGAGACCATCGGCGGCGTCGTCATGCTGCTCGCGGCGATCGCCGCGCTGATTTGGGCCAACACGCCGTGGGCGGACGCCTACAAGAGCCTGCAAACGTTCGAGATCAGCCCGCACTGGCTGCACCTCGGCCACATGGACGTGGAGCATTGGGCGTCCAGCGGGCTGCTCGCCGTTTTCTTCTTCATCGCCGGTCTTGAACTGCGCGAGGAGCTGACACACGGGGAACTGCGCAATCCGAGGGACGCCGCGCTGCCCGTGCTGGCCGCGGTCGCCGGGGTCGCGGCGCCGGCGCTGATCTTCCTGGCGGTGAGCGCGGGCGAGCCGGGCGCGTCCAGCGGATGGGCGGTCCCAACGGCGACGGACATCGCGTTCGCGCTCGCGGTGCTCGCGGTGACGTTCACGTCCTGCCCGGCGCCACTGCGCGCCTTCCTGCTGACGCTGGCCGTGGTGGACGACCTCATCGCCATCACCATCATCGCGTTGTTCTACACCAACAAGCTGGACTGGACGCCGCTCGGCATCGGAGTGGTCCTGATCGGCGTATATGGGTTCTTGCAGAGCAGGAACTTCCGGTCGCCGTGGGTTTACGTGCCGCTCGCCGTCCTCGCCTGGTACTGCCTACAGCGGAGCGGTGTGCACGCCACTGTCGCCGGTGTCGCACTGGGAATGCTCACCAGCCCGAAGTGGACACCGGACGGACGACCGACGAACGCGGAACGCGCCGACCATGCGCTGCGCCCGTTCTCGGCAGGCGTGGCCGTGCCGGTTTTCGCATTCGTGTCGGCGGGCGTGGGGCTCGGTGCGTCGCAACTGGGTGCGGTGTTCACCGACCGGGTGGCCCTCGGTGTCATCGCCGGATTGGTGCTCGGTAAGTTCGTGGGGGTCTTCGGCGGTGCCTGGGCGGCCGTCCGTCTCGGCTTGGCGACGCTGGGGGAGGATCTGCACTGGCACGAGATCGCCGGGGTCGCTTTGCTCGCCGGGGTCGGTTTCACCGTTTCGCTGCTGATCGGCGGTTTGGCCTATACCGACCCGTCACAATTCGAGAGAGTGACGACTGCGGTCCTGATCGCGAGCGTTCTCGCCTCGGCGGCCGCGGCCGTCGTCTTCCGGAGAAGGGTGCGCCTGCGGGCACGCCCGGACTGAAGGAGAATCTGCTATATGTCCGAGGCACTACCGGGCGAGCGCGTCGAGGACAAGTCGCTCGGCGATCTGGCCACCACGGCGTTGAGCGAGATGTCGGACATCATCAGGCTGGAGATGGAGCTCGCCAGGGTCGAGCTCAAGGCCGACGCCAAGAAGGCGGCCGTCAGCAGCGTGATGTTCACCATCGCCGCCGTGATGGGCGGGATCGTCGTCATCCTGCTGTCGATCTCGTTCGCGTACGGGCTGATCGGACTGGGGCTCTGGCGCTGGCTGGCGTTCCTCATCGTCGCCCTCGTCTACGTGGTGCTCGCGGGCGCGCTGATGCTCGTCGCCAAGCGGTTCATCAAGAAGATCGAAGGGGCGAAGCGGACGCGCAAGTCGCTGAAGAGCGACCTGTCGAAGCTGCGCCGCCGCGGCGACTCCGACACGCCAGAGCTGACGGGCTGACCGATCTCCATGTCCGGGCATGACGCGTCCCTGGTCGAGGTGGACGGACCGTGGACCCACCGGCAGATCAGCGCCGGCGGGACGCGGTTCCATGTCGCCGAGGCCGGTGACGGGCCGCTCGTCCTGCTTCTGCATGGCTTCCCCGAGTTCTGGTGGTCATGGCACAACCAGCTGGTGTCGCTGCCGGCGGCGGGTTATCGCGCGGCCGCGGTGGACCTTCGCGGGTACGGCGGGAGCGACAAACCGCCACGCGGCTACGACCTGGTCACGCTGGCCGGGGACGCCGCCGGGCTCGTCCGCGCGCTCGGTGAGGCCAACGCGATCGTCGTCGGGCACGACTGGGGCGGGCTCCTCGCCTGGACGATGGGCGTCTACCACCCGAAGGTCGTCCAGCGGCTGTCGGTGGTGAGCGCGCCGCATCCGCTGCGGCTGCGGCAGGCCATCGCCGGTGACCCGCGCGGACAGGGTTGGGCGACACGCCACACGTTCGGCTTCCAGTTGCCGCTGTGGCCTGAACGGCGCCTGGTGCGGGACGACGCGGCACTGGTCGGAAAGCTTCTGCACGAGTGGTCGAGCCCCGGCTGGCCGGACGAACGCACTGAGCAACTCGTCCGAAGGGCAGTACAGATTCCTGGAGCGGCGCACAGCGCGTTGGAGTACCACCGCTGGCTCTTCCGTTCGCAGGCCCGCCCGGACGGCATTCGTTACGCGCACCGTATGCGCGCCCCCATCCAGGTGCCCACGCTCCAGCTTCACGGTGCGCTCGACACATGCACCCTCCCTGGGAGCGCCCAGGGTTCGGGCCGCTACGTGACGGCCCCCTACCGCTGGAAGCTCATCGACGGCGCCGGTCATTTTCCGCATGAGGAACGTCCCCGAGCGTTCGACACGCAGCTTCTCGGCTGGCTCGCCGACCCGGAGCCCGAACACTGACCAGAACGCCGGACCGGCCCCGGCAGCGCCCGGAGGAACGCCGGAGGCAGCGCGGGCGTAGCGTGGAGGGATGCGGGATCGGGACGAGTCTGGGCGGCCACGCAACGCACGACCACGCGACGCCTACGGACGCCCCCTGCCCCATGACGCGTCCGGCGTGCCCACAATGCCGGACGACCTCGACATGCCACCCTCTGAAGCTCTGGTCGAGGCGCAACGTCTTCTGGACACCGACCGTCCGTTCCATGCGCACGAAGTACTCGAAGCAGTATGGAAGGCGGCTCCAGAACCCGAACGGGAGTTGTGGAGAGGTCTCGCACAGGTCGCCGTAGGAATCACCCATCTCCGCCGTGGGAACACGCGCGGCGCCGATGCGCTCCTCAGCCGCGCGGCCGAACGTCTCGTCCCGTACGCGGAGGTGCCTCCGCATGGCATCGACGTCCAGGGGGTCGTCCAGCGCGCACGACACCTGGCCGCCGACCCTGAGGACGGCCCCATAACCCTCCAGCTCACCACGAAGCCCACGACGGCCTGAAGCCCACGAACGCCTGAGGCAGGCGTCAGTCAGAGCATTTCTGTGTCGATACCGGTGTGGTCGTGGTCATGCTTGCGCGCACGTCCGGGGCGACCTCTTCGGCGGTGAGCGCGTAGCCGGTGGACGGCGAGTCCAGCGCGGCGGCGAAGATGACGCCGTAGACGCGCCCGTCCGTGGACAGCAGCGGGCCGCCTGAGTTCCCGGGCTCGACCTTCCCGCGGATGGTGTAGATCTCGCGGGTGACCTGGCCGGAGTGGTAGATGTCGGGGCCGCTGGCCGTCTGCCTGGCGCGGATGCGGGCGGCGCCGGGCGTGAACGGCTGGTTCTTCGGGAACCCCGCGATGATCGCGTTGTCGCGGACGCGGGCCTCGTCGGCGAACTTCAGCGCCGGCGCCTGAAGCCCCGGCACGTACAGGACGGCGACGTCGCGCTTCGGGTCGTACAGGACGACGCGTCCGCGGCTGGTCTCGCCGTTCACCGTGGTCACCGTGGACGAGCCACGGGCGCCCGCGACGACGTGCGCGTTGGTCATGATGTACTTCGACGCGAACACGAACCCGGTGCCCTCGATCCGGCGCTGGCACTGCGGCGCCGTGCTGACGATCTTCACGATGCTGTCGCGGGCGGCGCGCAGCCCCCTGGTGTTGAGCACGGACTCGTCCGGCGGCGGCACCTGCACCACCGACTCGCCGCCGAGCCCGTTGAACACCTGCGGGAAGTCGCTGCTCTTCACGAAGCCCTGGAAGGACGTGAACCAGGTCTGCGCCTGCTGCGGCATCACGTCGTCGATGCCGTTGATGATCGAGGAGCCCTTGACCTGCGTCCGTACCGGCTGGAACTCGGAGTTGGCGACCAGGCTCCCGAAGAACCAGGCGACGATCAGCAGCGACAGGGCGCTGACGACGGTGCCGCCGACCGCGTCCACGTTGCGGGCGTTCATGCCGGTCACCCGGTTGCGCAGGACGGCGCCGAGCGAGGACGCGACCAGTTGCCCGGTGGTCGCGGCCAGGAACGCGATCACGATGGCGAGGAGCGCCTGCTGGGCGGCGCCGTCCACCACGGCCTCGGCGATCGGTGGCGCGATCAGCACCCCGACGACGCCGCCGCCGACGAAGCCGACGAAGCTCAGCAGGCTCACGATGAAGCCCTGCCGGTAGCCCGAGACTCCGAACAGCACGACGAGCACGAGCAGGATGAGATCGAGGACGTGGTCGTGCAGCACCGCTTCACCGTATAGTGCCGCCGCTCTGCTTAACGTCCCCTCGATGTACCAGATTCAGGGGCGCGGGGTAGCCGTCCGGAGTGACGCGCGTCCGCCATCTCAGCCGACCGGATGGGCAACCGCCGTCTGACCTGCGGCCGCGCTGTCGCGGGGAGCGATCGGGCGCATCCGGGGGCCGGCACGGACGTTCAGCGGACGTTCAGTCGCGTGCCGCGAGGTTCAGGATCTCGGGCGGCAGATCCTCGACGCGGTCGGCGTCCCAGGGCCGGTTCCAGTCGCCCGCGTCCAGGACCCAGGTGAGCAACGCCGCGGTGAAGCCCCACACGAGCATGTCGCGGACGCGGAACGCGGGGCCCATCCTCACCCCGGACGGGTGCCGGATCATCAGCCGGTTCGCCGGGTCGACCAGTTCGGCGATCGGGACGCGCGCGACCATCGCGACCTCGCCGGGATGGCCGGGCGCGATGTCCGACGGCTCCCGCCACCAGCCGGCGACGGGCGTGACCCGGTGCCTGCTGTGCGACAGGTACAACTCGGGCAGCGTGCAGAGCACGTCCACACCGGACGGTTCGACACCGGCCTCCTCCCATGCCTCGCGCAGCGCCGCGGCGACCGCGCCGTCGTCGCCCGGCCCGGTCCGGTCGCCGGGGTCGATGCGGCCGCCGGGGAACGCGGGCTGCCCGGCGTGACTGTTGAGCGTGGCCGCGCGCTCGGTGAGCAGCACGTCGGGGCCGTCCGGTCCCTCCCCGAAGAGGATCAGGACGGCGGCGGCGCGCGCGCCCGGGACGGGCCGGAACATCGGCGGCACCGTCATCCGCGGCCCTTCGGAGCGGAACCGGTCGAGCCATGGCGGGCCGGTGGGGGCGATGTCGGTCACATCCGTCCCAACTCCGGAACGTTCCCCTTCCTTCCCGCGCCGCGTACGCGAAGCAGGGCCATGGCGAGCGTGCGGGTCATGAGAAGGGGCCGGGCTTGACGAGTTTGCGCGCGGTCTCCTCGTCGGTCGGCCCTTCGCCGAAGGACGGGCACAACCGGATGAGCGGGCACGCTCCACAGGCCGGACGGCGCGCATGGCAGATACGGCGGCCGTGCCAGATGAGCCTGTGGGAGAGCATCGTCCAGTCCTTGCGTGGGATCAGCTCGCCGACCTCCTGTTCGACCTTCACTGGGTCGTCTTCGGTCGTCCATGCGAAACGGCGGGCCAGACGGCCGAAATGGGTGTCGACGGTGATTCCCGGAACGTCGAACGCGTTGCCTAGGACGACGTTCGCCGTCTTACGCCCGACACCAGGAAGGGTGACCAGGTCTTCAAGGTTCCCTGGGACTTCTCCGTCGAACTTGTCCCGCAGCGCGGCGGACAGCCCCATGACCGACTTGGTCTTGGCGCGGAAGAACCCGGTGGGTTTCAGGATCTGCTCCACGTCCTCGGGGTTCGCGGCGGCCAGGTCTTCCGGCGTCGGGTACTTCGCGAACAGGCCGGGCGTGGTCAGGTTCACCCGCACGTCGGTGGTCTGCGCCGACAGGACGGTCGCGACGAGCAGCTGGAACGGTGTGCCGAAGTTGAGCTCGCAGTGCGCGTCCGGGTACGTCTCGGCCAGGATCCGGTCGATCCGGCGTGCCCGCCGGACGAGCCCGAGCCGTGTCTCGTTCTGCCATTTCCGGGCTCGCGGCCTTTTGGACGCCTCCGTCGCCATACCGGCCAGCCTAAGGCCCTCAGCGGCCGGCACCCGGCTGGTCAGGAACCCTCGGCCGGAATCCTTTAAAAAGACGAACATGTTCTTTTGTGTTACGCTCGCCCGCATGATCCTCGACTCCTCCCGGTGGGCCGCGACGCTCACCGGACGGCGCGTGCTGATCACGGGCGCGGCGCGCGGGATCGGCGCGGCCCTGGCCGCCAGGCTGCACGAGCGCGGAGCCCGGGTCGCGCTCGCCGGTCTGGAGCCGGACCTGCTCGCCTCCGTCGCCGCGGGCTGCGGAGCCGCCCCATGGTGGACGTGCGACGTCACCGACCGCGACAGGGTCGCCGAGATCGTGGACGGCGCGGCGGACGCACTGGGCGGCGGTCTCGACGTCGTCGTCGCCAACGCCGGAGTCGCCGCGCAGATGCCGATCGTTGGCGGTGACCCGTCCGTGCTGGAGCAGAGCCTTCGGGTGAACGTGCTGGGCGTCCACAACACTCTTCGGGCCGCTGGGCCGTACATCAGCCACGAACGCGGTTACGCGCTGGCTGTGGCGTCGCTTGCGGCGGCCGTCCACGCGCCTCTGCTGGGTGCCTACAGCGCGTCCAAGGCCGCCGTAGAGGTACTGGGCAACACGCTGAGGGCCGAGCTACGGCCGTGGGGAGCCAAGGCGGGCGTCGCGTACTTCGCCGAACTCGACACCGACATGACACGGCGAGGGTTCGACACCGAGGCGGCGAACGCACTGGTGAATTCGGGTCGCGCCAGTAGCCTCATCTCCGCCGTCACCCCGCTGCACGTCGGGATCGACGCGCTGGAACGCGGGATCGCCCGTCGTTCCAAGCGCGTCGTCGCGCCCTGGTGGGTCGGAGGGGTGCTGCCGGTCAGGATGGTCGCGCAACCCGTCGTCGATCGCGTCGTCCAGCGAAGGCTGCGCCAGACGCTCGAAATCGCACGGAAAGAGCAGGTGGAGCTGACCACACCGCAACCGGAGTCTCACCGGTGACGCCAACGCCCGGCACCCAGAAGCCCAGCGCCCAAGCGCCTCGTGCCACACCGGGCGGAGTCCGCGACGTAGGCGTCGTGAACTGGCTTATCTGCCGGGTCGCGGGCAGGGCCACCGGGACGGGCCCGCCGAACCTGTTCCTGACCCTGGCCCGCCGCCGCGGCCTGTTCCGCGGCTGGCTGTGGTTCGCGGGACGGCTCATGCCCGGCGGCACCCTCCCGCGCCGGGACACGGAACTGGTGATCCTCCGCGTCGCCCATCTGCGCGGCTGCCGCTACGAGTTCGACCACCATGTGCGCATCGGCCGCCGTGCGGGCGTCCAGGAACAGGACGTCCGACGCCTCATGGAAGGGCCCGGCGCGGACGGCTGGACCTCACGCGAGCGCGCGCTCCTCGCCGCCACCGACCAGCTCCATTCGCGGCACGACCTGGACGACGAGACCTGGACGCGGCTCCGCACCCACCTGTCCGAAGGGCAGTGCGTCGAGCTGACCATGCTCGCCGCCCACTACGAGATGCTCGCCACCGTGATCACCACGCTCCGCGTCCGGCCCGACCACTCAACACGACCCCCCTCCTGACCAGGGCAAGTGAGTATCATCACGCCCTGACCAGCACGTTTCAGGTGTTCAGGGCACCGGAGCGGAGGAGGAGGCGGACGTGCTCGGCGACCGGCGGGCCGACCGCGCGCAGGGCCGCCATGTCACCCGAGGCGACCGCCGGCGTCACCATGGCACCGACCGCCGACACGACGATCTGGCAGGCGAACCGGGCCGTCTCACCGGTCGCGCCGATCATGTCCGCGAGTGCCGCCGCCAGCTCCCGCTGAACCTCGGAACGCCGCCGGATGGCCTCCGGCCCGGCCGCGTACACCTCCACCAGGAAAAGGCGCGCGTATCCCGGTTCGGACGCCAGCGCCTCCAGATAAGCGGTGAAGGCACGCTCGAACCGCTCCGCCGGGTCGCCTCCGCCCTCTGGGGCCGCGGCGCTTTCCAGCCGGCGGCGAAGCACCTCGATCGCCTGGTCGAACGCCGCCATGAAGCAGTCGAGCTTGGACGAGAACAGCCCGTAGAAGCTCTGCCGGGACACCTTGGCCCGTTTCAGGACGTCCTCGACCGACGTCCCCACGTACCCCTTCTCCGTCATCGCCGCCGCCATGGCCGCGCAGAGGCGATCGCGATGCACCCGCTCGACCTCCGCGCGGGACAGCGCGTGCCGCCCGCGAGGCAGGCCGCGCGGCGAAGCCTGGGACATCCGATCAGATTAAGGCACCGGCGCCACCCCTCCAGAACGTCCGGTTACAGGTGATGAGACCGGTGTGATGGCATTCACCCAATGGTCCGTACACTGGGCGAACGGGACCGCGGCGGCCCGGGAGGACGGAAAGCCACGTCCCGCGTTTCGGCGCGCCGTGACCCTGCCTTCACGTACGCGGTGGGACGTACGTCACACTAGGCATGTCGGTGTTCGAGGAGGAGAAGCGTGACGGATCGCGACGTGGACGTTCTGAGCAGAGCCCCGCTCTTCGAGGCCCTCGACGAGCAGGGCGCCAAGGCGCTGCGCGCCAACGTGACCGAGGTGCGGCTCGCACGCGGTCAGACGCTGTTCAGCGAGGGGGAGACCGGGGACCGGCTGTACGTCGTCCTCGAAGGCAAGATCAAGCTGACCAGGACGGCGCCGGACGGCCGCGAGAACCTGCTGAGCGTGCTGGGCCCGAGCGAGATGTTCGGCGAGCTGTCGCTGTTCGACCCGCGGCCGCGGACCGCGAGCGCCATCGCCGTGACCGAGTGCCGCCTGGCCGGGCTTGGCCACGACGATCTGAGACCCTGGCTGACCGGACACCCTGAAGTGGCCGTCCAGCTCCTGCGCGCCCTGGCGCAGCGGCTGCGCAAGACCAACGACGTCATGGCCGACCTGGTGTTCACCGACGTGCCGGGCCGTGTCGCCAAGGCGCTGCTCGACCTGGCGGAGCGGTTCGGCCAGCCGTCCGAGGCGGGGCTGCACGTGCATCACGACCTCACGCAGGAAGAGCTGGCGCAACTCGTCGGCGCGTCCCGCGAGACGGTCAACAAGGCGCTCGCCGACTTCGCCCAGCGGAACTGGCTGCGCATCGAGGCCCGCGCCGTCGTGATCCTCGACATCGAACGGCTCCGCAAGCGCTCCAAGTGACCGGCGCGTCGCCCTCGTCGCCCAACGACGCCGGGCGGACGTCCGCACAACGCCGTGCGGTGCCGCGACGCCGGTGCGGCGGCGCGGCTCAGCCGCGGTCGTTCAGGTAGTCGAGCTGGGCCTGGACGGACGCTTCGGCCGCGCCCCAAAGGGACTTGTCGACGTCGGTGTAGACCCGCTCGACGACCTCGCGCGCCGTCCGCGCGCCCGCGGCCACGGCGGCCTCCACCTGGGCGAGCCGCTCCCGCCGGTGGTCGATGTAGTGGTCGAGGACGGCGATCGGATCGTCCAGCTTCGGCCCGTGACCCGGGAGGATCGTGGCGGCCTCGACCTCGGCGGAGAACGCGCGGAGCCGGTCGAGCGAGCCGAGATAGTCGCCAAGGCTGCCCTCCAGGACGGTCGTCCCGTACCCGAGGACGGTGTCGCCGGTAAGGACGGCGCCGTCCGCCGGAAGCCAGAACGTGAGCGAGTCGTCGCTGTGGCCCGGCGTCTCCATGATCCGCAGCTCCAGGCCGCCGGTCGTGACCACGTCGCCCTCGCCGAGGCCCTCGTCCCCGAGCCGGTGCCTGGGATCGAGCGCCCGCACCTTGACCGAGCCCCCGGCCAGGCTCGCGAACTTCCCGGCCCCGGCGGAATGGTCCGGATGACCGTGCGTGAGCAGCACAAGCCCGACCCGGCGCCCCTGGGACTCGACCACGTCCAGGACGCGCCTGAGGTGCTTGCCGTCCTTCGGACCCGGGTCGACGACGACGGCGGCGTCGGAACCGGGTTCCGCGATGATCCAGGTGTTGGTGCCGTCCAGGGTCATGGCGGACGGGTTCGGAGCAAGCACGCAGGTCGCCCGCTCGGTGCCCATCCCATCGATCTCCGGCATGTCCCCCATCCTGCCCGAGGCCCGATCCGGGTGGCGGACCGGGTTCCAGCCGAACCGGTCCAGATGCCGCAGCGCCGAGGTGCCCGCCAGCCGGTACATGACCGCCTTGGACACCGCGTCCCGCCGCCGCCCGGCGCGCGGCCGCCCGGCGCGGCGACGCCGCGCGCTCGTCACCGGTAGTGCCGGGCGACGGACTCCGGCAGGACGAGGTACGCCTCACCGTCGATGATCTCGGCCGTGGGCTCGTGCACGACGATCTCGCGGGGCGCGGCCAGCACGTCCGCGACCGTCTCGAACTCGGCGAGTTCGGCGAGCGTCGCGATCGTCGGCGGAAGCATCGTCCACTCGCCGCCGCTCCCGCGCTCGGCGGCCTCCGCCGGACGCACCCAGGCCGCCCGGTCCGCCTCGGTGCTGACGTCCCGGGCCCGCTGCCCGTCCGGCATGGCCGCGACGAAGAAGCGGGTGTCGTAGCGCTTCGGCTCGACCTTCGGGGTGATCCAGTGCGCCCACGGGCGGAGCAGGTCCGAGCGCAGGACGAGCCCGCGCCGGTCGAGGAACCCGCCGAACGACAAGGTCCGGGCCAGCAGGGCCTGCCGGTCGGCCTCCCAGTCATCGCCGCGCGTGTCGTCCACGACCGTCCCGGCCGTGGGGCCCGCGAGCAGGACGAAGGTCTCCTCGAACGTCTCCCGGACGGCCGCGCACACCAGCTCGCGGGCCAGCGTCTCGTCGGCGTCGAACGCCCGCCCCCACTCGGCCGGCGACGGGCCCGACCAGGCGACGTCGGCGTCCCCGTCGCGCGGGTCGACCCCACCGCCGGGGAACACGTACGCGCCGGGCGCGAACTCCATGGACCGGACGCGGCGCAGCAGGAACACCTGCAACCCGTGCCTCTCATGATCGCGAAGCACGACGACCGTGGCCGAATGACGTGCCGGAACGGGCTCGATCCGGCCGGCCCGGATGTCCTCGACCCGGTCGCGGAACGACTTCGGCAGCCTGGGCCCGTTCACCATCGTCCCACCGAACACGCAACCCTCATGGCGGCTAATTCGGACACACCGAACGCCATTCCGTCAACCCGCGCGGCCCGCCGCCGCCCGCACACGCCAGCCGGACCGGCGCCGGCCGATCTAGGCGATCTCCGCGATCAGTTCGACCTCGACCGGAACGTCGCGGGGGAGTGCGGCGACGCCCACGGCGCTGCGGGCGTGCTTGCCCGCGTCCCCGAAGACCTCGACCAGCAGGTCGCTCGCCCCGTTGATCACCTGCGGCTGCCCGTGGAAGTCAGGGGCGCTGGCGACGAAGCCGACGACCTTGACGATCCGCGCGACGCGGGACAGCTCGCCGACCTCGGCCTTGAGCGCGGCGATCGCGTTCAGCGCGCAGATCCGCGCCTGCCGGGCGGCCTCCTCCGCGTCGACCTCGGCGCCGACCTTCCCGGTGGCGCCCAGCTCACCCTTGACCAGCGGGATCTGCCCGGCCGTGTAGACGAGGGAGCCCGTTCTGGCCGTGGGGACGTACGACGCGACCGGCGGGACGACCTCCGGCAGTTCCATGCCCAGTTCGCGGATTCGCTCTTCCGGTGTGCTCATCGCCATTCCCCCTAGGACTGCACTTCGCGCTTGAAGTAGGCCACAAGGTTCTCCGGGTTCGGCCCCGGCAGGACGGTGACGAGCTCCCATCCGTCCTGGCCCCAGTTGTCGAGAATCTGCTTGGTCGCATGCACCAGCAAAGGAACGGTCGCGTACTCCCACTTCTTCATGCGCCTCACACTAGCGATCGGCCCACCCGAACCCTCTCCGAACCCACCCGTTCAAAGGCCATCGGCTCCGGGCGCACCGGGGGATCAGGGGTTCTCGGCGCGGATCATGACGCGGCGGAGGAGGTCGGACAGGGTACGGCGCTCGTCCGCGCTGAGGGCGCCGAGGATCCGGTACTCCTCGTGGCCCACGCCGCCCATCGCGCCCAGCCAGGCGGCGCGGCCCTCGTCGGTGAGCTCGACGACGACCCGGCGGCGGTCGGTCGCGGACGGCGTCCGGCGGACGAACCCGCGGCGTTCCAGCACGTCCAGCCGTCCGGTGATCGAGTTCCTGGCCATGCCGAGGTCGGCGGCGAGCTGCGACGGGGCGGCGCCGCCGTGCCGCCCGGCGAGCGCCTGCAGCGTGTCGTACTCGTGCCGTTGCAGGTCGGAGGCCACCAGCGAGCGGTCGCGGACGTGCTTGATGTGCTCGACGAAGTAGACCATCCGGGTGACCGCGCCCTCGATGTCGGGATCGAGGTCGGGCAGGATCGGCGTCCACCGCGCCAGATGATCGTCCGCCCGGTCCCGCGCCGTGTCGCCCATGACCCGGATCGTAGCGGCGCACCTCAACCCCCTCGCCCAGCCCTGTCCGTCATATAACTCGTCACCGAATAATTCTTTGCCGAATAGTTCGTCAACGAACTAGATTCGATGGCATGGCCTCCCATCCGCCGCGCGGCCGGGACTTCCGGCTGCTGTTCGGCGCCCGCGTCCTGTCCCTGACCGGCGACGCCGCCGTGCCGGCCGCGCTCGCCCTCGCCGTGCTCCGCGCGACCGGCTCCACGTCCGCGCTGGCCCTCGTGCTCGGCTGCGCGATGGTGCCGCGCCTGCTCCTGCTGCCGATCGGCGGCGTCGTCGCGGACCGGCTCAACGCGCGACGCGTCGCGCTGGCCACCGACCTCATCGGGTGCGCCGCTCAGCTCTTCGCCGGGATCGAGCTCCTCGGCGGGCAGCCGAAGCTCTGGCACCTCGCCATCGCCCAGGCGGTCGGCGGCATCGCCTCGGCGTTCCAGACCCCGGCCATCTCGCCGCTGGTCGCCGGGACCGTCGAGCCGTCCGGGCTGCGGAAGGCCAACTCGCTGCTGAGCACGGCCGAGGGCGCCACACGGCTCGCCGGGCCCGCCCTCGCCGGGACGCTCGTGCTGACCGTCGGCCCCGGCTGGACGTTCGTCCTCGACGCCGCCTCGTTCGCCGCCAGCGCCGCGCTTCTGGCGATGGCGCGCGTCCGGCACGTCCCGATCCCGGCGCGGCCAGGCGAAACCCACCGGCCCGGGGCGTTCGGACGGCTCGCCCGCGACCTGGCGGAAGGCTGGTCGGAGGTCCGCTCGCGCGACTGGTACTGGACGAGCCTCATCGCGCACGCCATGTGGAACGGCGCGTCCGCCGTCCTGCTCACCCTCGGGCCCGCGATCGCGATCGACCGGCTCGGCGGCGAGGGGACGTGGATCGCGACCGTCCAGGTCGGCGCGGTCGGGCTCGTCGCCGGGGCGCTGCTGGCCGCCCGGCTGCGGCCCCACCGGCCCGTCCTCGTCGCGAACCTCGGCCTCGCCGTCTTCGCGCTGCCCCTCGCCCTGCTCGCCGTCGCCGCCCCGGCACCGCTGATCATCGGCTCGTACGGGCTGGCGGCCACCGGGCTGGGCTTCCTCAACCCGATCTGGCACACGGTCGTCCAGATGACCGTCCCCCAGCACGCGCTGGCCCGGGTGACCTCCTACGACTGGCTGCTCTCTTTGGGCGCGGCGCCCATCGGCTACGCGCTCGCGCCCTGGGCCGCGTCGGCCTGGGGGACGTCCACGCCGCTGGCGGTCGCGGCCTTCCTGGTCGGCACCTCGTGCCTCGCGACGGCGGCGGTGCCCGGCGTCCGGCGGCTCACCATGCCCACCGAAACGCCATCACCCCCGGCCGCCGCCCACGGCTAGGCACCGCCGCCACTCCACGTCCCCGGGCCGGCGCGGCGGTCAGCTCTGAGGCGGTCCGGCGGGCGGCTCGTCGCCATCACCTGGCTGGGCGCCGTCGCCGGACTGGGCGCCGTCGCCGGGCTGGGGGCCGTCGCCAGGCTGGGCGCCGTCGCCGGGCTGCGGGTCGCCGCTGGTGATGCCGTGCTGCTCACCGGACGGCGGCTGTACCGCCGCCGGCTCGTCGCGCTTCGGCTCGTCCAGCCCGATGACCGGCGGGACGTCCTCGGCGGACTCCAGCACGGACGACGTCTCCGCCGCCTTCGCCAGCTCCTCCTCTGCCTTGGCCAGGCGTTCTCCCAGGTCGAGCCTGACTTGCTCGCCCTCGCTCCTGCCCTCGCCCGCCTGGCCGGAACCGCCCGCGGCGCGCTCGAAGAACCGCAGGATCTCGACCGGCAGCGGCATGACCAGCGTGCTGTTCTTCTCGGCGGAGACCTCCACGACCGTCTGGAGCAGCCGGAGCTGGAGGGCCGCCGGGTCCTGCGACATGATCTCCGCCGCGGCGGCCAGCCGCTTGGACGCCTGGAACTCGCCGTCCGCGGTGATGATGCGGGCGCGGCGCTCGCGCTCCGCCTCGGCCTGCCTGGCCATCGACCGCTTCATGCCCTCCGGCAGCGAGACGTCCTTGATCTCCACCATCTCGATCCGGATGCCCCACGGCCCCTCGGTGATCTCGTCGATGATCGACCGCAGCCGGGTGTTGATCTTCGCGCGCTCGCCGAGGAGCTCCTGCATGTCGGCCTGGCCGATGACCGACCGCAGCGACGTCTGCGCCACCTGGGAGACCGCGTAACCGTAGTTCTGGACGTTCACGATCGCCTTCACCGGGTCGATCACCCGGAAGTACACGACAGCGTCGACGCGGACGCTCACGTTGTCCTGGGTGATGCCGTCCTGGCCTGGGACGCCCATCGTTACGGTCTGCCGGCTGACCTTCTGCATCCGTTCGATGATCGGCACGATCGCCGTGATGCCGGGCATGCGGACCGCGCCGGGACGCAGCTCCCCACCCCGCTGAACCTGGCCGAACCGGAAGACGATGCCGTGCTCGTACTGCTGCACGACGCGGATCGCCGACGCCAGGACCATCAGCCCGCCGACGACGACGATCAGCAAGATGACAAGGGCCACCGCTTCCATCACGGGCACCTTTCTCACGTGGTGGGCGAGGCCGCGGAAACACCCCCGGCCCCGCGTTTGCGAACCCTGCGAGGTTCAGACGGAACCACGCGGAGGACGGTTCACGTTTCCCAGCTAACCGCGCGGGCACGCCGAATGACAGTGCCCGCACAAACGATCTTGGCGAACCGTGTCAGGGATCACTTGCATGGGGCCGGGCGCACTCTGAAGTGTTTGCCGAGTGAACGATATGGTCGATCGAGTGAGCGCGAGAGACACCGACTGGGACGGCGTACGCCTCCATGTGGTCACCGGCAAGGGCGGCACCGGGAAGACGACCGTCGCGGCCGCACTCGCCCTTGCCCTGGCCGCCGGAGGCCGCAAGGTCCTGCTCGTCGAGGTCGAGGGGCGCCAGGGCATCGCCCAGCTGTTCGACTGCCCGCCGCTGCCGTACGGGGAGCGGCGCGTCGCGGTCGCACCGGACGGCGGCGACGTCTACGCGCTCGCCATCGACACCGAAGAGGCGCTCATCGAGTACCTCGAGATGTTCTACAACCTCAAGCGGGCCGGGAAGGCGATGACCAAGCTCGGCATCGTCGACTTCGTGACCACCATCGCGCCCGGGCTGCGCGACGTGATCCTCACCGGCAAGACCAGCGAGTCGGTCCGGCGCAAGAAGAAGGACGGATCGTTCATCTACGACGCCGTCGTCATGGACGCCCCGCCCACCGGCCGTATCACGAAGTTCCTGAACGTCAACAACGAGGTCTCCGGGCTCGCCAAGGTCGGGCCTGTGCGCAACCATGCCGACACCGTGATGAAGGTACTGCGCAGCCCAGAGACGGCCGTACATTTCGTCACGCTGCTGGAGGAGATGCCCGTCCAGGAGACCATGGACGGGATCCACGCCCTCACCGAGGTCGGGCTGCCCATCGGCGGTGTCGTCGTCAACATGGAGCACCAGCCCGTCCTCACCGAGGACGATCTCGCCGCGGCCGCCGCCGGCGCCCTGGACGTCGACGAGATCGTCCGGGGTGTGAAGGCCGCGGGCCTTGAGCACGACGCCGAGTCCATCGCCGCGGAGCTCGCCGCCGAGGCCGGCGACCACGCCCGCCGCACCGCGCTCCAGCGGCGGGAGAAGGGGCGGCTGGAGTCGATCGACCACCCCCGCTACACGCTCCCGCTGCTGTCGGACGGCATGGACCTCGCCGGCCTGTACGACCTCGCCGCCGCCCTGCGCGCCCAGGGCGCCGCATGACACACCGCAGCACCCGCACGAGCGTCGCCGAGTCCAGGACGGGAGAGGCGAACCGATGAGCCCCACCAGCAAGGTCCCGCCCGCGCTCGATGTCGACGCGCTCCTCGACGACCCCCGCACCAAGATCATCGTGTGCTGTGGTTCGGGCGGTGTCGGCAAGACGACGACGGCCGCGGCGCTCGGCGTCCGCGCGGCCGAACGCGGGCGGGACGTGGTCGTCCTCACCGTCGACCCGGCCCGCCGCCTCGCCCAGTCGATGGGCCTGTCCGAGCTGGACAACAACCCCCGCAGGATCGACATCGACGGCAACGGCGAGCTGCACGCCATGATGCTCGACATGAAGCGCACCTTCGACGAGATCGTCGAGGCGCACGCCGACCCGGACCGGGCCAAGCAGATCCTCGCCAACCCGTTCTACCAGTCGCTGTCGTCCAGCCTGTCGGGCACGCAGGAGTACATGGCGATGGAGAAGCTCGGCCAGCTGCACCGCTCCGGCGCCTGGGACCTGATCGTCGTGGACACCCCGCCGTCCCGCAACGCCCTCGACTTCCTGGACGCGCCCGAGCGGATGGGCCGCTTCCTCGACGGCCGCTTCATGCGGATCCTCGCCGCCCCGGCCAAGACCGGCGGCCGCTTCGGCGTCAAGGTGATCAGCGCGGGGTTCGGCATGTTCACCGGCGTGATCAACAAGGTGATCGGCGTCCAGCTCCTGCGGGACGTGCAGACGTTCGTCGCCGCGTTCGACACGATGTTCGGCGGGTTCCGGGAGCGGGCCGAGAAGACGTTCAGGCTCTTGCAGACTCCTGGCACCGCGTTCCTCGTGGTCGCCGCGCCGGAGCCGGACGCGCTCCGCGAGGCGTCCTACTTCGTCGAACGTCTCGCGGAGGAACGGATGCCGCTCGCCGGGCTCGTGGTCAACCGCGTCCACGAGGCCACGGCCGACGCGCAGGGTGGGGGCCCTCGGAACGATCTGCTCTCCGCCGCCCGCAGCCAGGCCGCGGCCGAGACGCTGGAGGAACGCGGCGAGCACACGCTGACCGCGGCGCTGCTCCGCCTGCACACCGACCGCATGCAGCTCGCCGCCCGCGAACACCGCCTCCGCGACAGTTTCGCGTCCACCCATCCGACCGTCCCGGTCACGGCCGTTCCCGCGCAGGCGGAGGACGTCCACGACCTGGACGGCCTGCGCCGGGTGGGCCAGGACCTGGCCGCCCCCACCTCGCCACCGACCGCCGCCTGACCGGCGCCTGACCGGCGAGGGCCTCCCTCATTCGGCCCGGCCAGGTTCACGCCTGTTCGGCACGAGACTCCACCAGGTCAGGCAGCGCCACAGCCACTCCAGTGGCCCATACCGGGCATGACGCAGCCACAAAAGGCTGAACGCCAGTTCGGCCACGAATACGCACACGCCCAAGGAGACGGCCGTTCCGTAGTCCGGTTCCGTCTCCAGATCAATAAAATGTTCGGCCATCATTATCATCAACGTGGCACCGATATAACCGGTCAGCGCCATTCTCCCAAGTGGCGCCAATCTCCCGAGCACACCCCGAGCACGGGAACGCAATAGCAGCACGACCACGATCACGTAGGTCACGGCGGTTACCAGTCCCGCGACCGCCGCCAGGTGCGAGCCGGACTCCGAACCGCTACCGACCTGCCACCCGTTCAGGACGACGGCAGCCACACCCCCGACCGCGCACGCAACGGCGACGCGGCGCACCGGCAGGTTCAGGAGCTTCTCCGTCCCGTGGCGCTGCGTCGCGTAGCCGAGCAGGAACAGCCCAGGGATCAGCACGCTGCCACCACCTGTGAACAGCACGGCAGCCACCACGCTTACAGCACCGAGCAGCAGGACGGCACGTCCTGAGAGAAACGACGCGGGCAGCAGCACGGCGATGCCGACGACCGCGTAACTCAACAGCACCTCGTCCGGCTGGAGCAGCCGATGCAGCCCACCGAAAGGCACCAGGAAACCGAGCCGTGCCAGCATGACCGACCGCGGATTACTCGCCCTCTCCCTGGCCGCGTCCAAGAACAACCCGAAACTGACCCCGAACAGAAACGAGAAGATCGGGAAGAATCTCTGGTGCAAGAACGTCTCATAAAGCCAGTATGCCGTTCCGGGGTCTTCGCCCGGCCCGACGGTCGGCATTCCGCTGACCCCCACCGTGTTCACAATCGAAATGCCGAAGAGGGCGAATCCGCGGAGAACGTCCACCTCGGCAATGCGTGCACGCGTTCCGGACTTTGCCGTGAACGCCACCGTGGAGGGCTGCGGTGATGTCGGCACTACTCCCCTCTCGGAGCCGGGCCAGCCGTCCCCACCACATCACGCGCCACCCCGTCCAGGCGACCCCGCGAAGGCAGCCGTATCGCCCACCCGGTCACGCGGGTAGACCGAGGAAGAATTCATCGCGCTCGCCTCGGTCGGCGCCAACGTCAGCGGCGAGAACGATCCGCGCCGACGCTGGACCCAGGAGGTCACAAAGGTCTGCGACCTCCTGGAACGGGCAGCGACCCTGCTCACCCTCGAAGACGAGCCGAGGGTTGGCGCCTCACCTTTCGGTCAGGGTGCGGTCGAGGAGCGGGAGCAGGTGATCCCAGTGGCGTTGAAGTGCGGACGGGTCGAAGGCGTCGGTGTCGGCCATGGTGAAGCCGTGGACGGTCCCCGGGTAGATCTCGGAGGTGTAGTCGACACCCGCGGCGTCCAAGGACTGGTTGAGCTCGTCGAGGGCCTCGGGCGTCATGTCGGTCTCGGCGTGGGCGAGGTAGACCTGAGCGCGGAGGTCGGCGAAACCGTCGGGCCCGTCGGCGCCCGGCGGGCCGTGGAATCCAGCGACGGCGGCCACCTCGTCCGGGTGGGCCACAGCGGTGCGCATCGCCAGGAGGCCGCCTATGCAGTAGCCGGTCACCGCGAACGGTCCGGCGCTGACCTCGGGCTGGGCGGCAAGGAACTTGAGATAGGCGTCGGCGTCGCGCAGGATCCGTTCGGTGGTGTGCGCCTCGATCAAGGGCATCAACTGGGCGATCATCGCGGGCCGGGCCTCTTCCCCGATGTACTCGGGAACTTCGACCACCGGCGTGGGGCCGTGCCGGTAGAAGACGTTGGGGACGAGCACGTAGTACCCGTGCCCGGCCAGTTCGAGGGCCATCTCTCGCAGCACGGGCCGGATGCCGAAGGCGTCCGGGTACATCAGCACACCCGGACGCCGCTCGGCATGGTCGGGGAAGGCGGCGAAGGCGTCGGCCTCGCCGTCAGGCGTGGGAATCCGCAGAGTCTTGATGGGCATGACCTTCTCCTGTCGTGGTCGATGTGCCGAACCTGTGATCAACACGACGGAGGGCGGAGCCCGCGCGGCAGCGCGAAATCCTCGATCGGACAGCGGGCTTGCGTCAGCCCGTACGGCGCTCAGGAGAACACCGGGTCACCAATCCGTGTGTGGCGCGATGCCGTCCCGGTAGTCATCGCCGCACAGCATAACCACGTCCGTCTAGGCCGGCCCGCCGACCATCCACCACCGGCCACGTTGACCGTCCACCATCAGGCCGCTGACCACTCACAACCACACTGCCCGGCCATCCATCAACGAATCGATGAGGTCCCGGGCATTCGTCCCGCGTGATCACCGGGTCAGGGAATGCCGGACGGTCGCGCGATCACCGCAGAGCCCCGGCGGAAGGCAGGCCAAACCGCCGAAAGCACCCGCAGGACGATCAGAAACGCACCGCCAAGGGCACACGCACATCCGCGCATCCGCGGGAGCGCACCGGCAGGCCCGCACCCAGGTGGGCGCGGGCCTGCCGCAACGAGTTATTCGATCGTGCTGGTGTTTCGGACGCCTACCGTACGGGCCGCTCCAAGCCCATGCCGGGTGACAACAACCGGACGATCGCCTTCCGGCGGATCGGGTCAGCTGGCGACGAGTTCCTGTTCCTGCTCGTCCAGGTCGACCGACCGCTCGTACTCCTCCTTCGCGGTCTCCAGCAGGTCGCGCCATGATCGTACGTCCGGCCGCCTGCGTAGCAGGGCACGGCGCTCGCGCTCGGTCATACCGCCCCAGACACCGAATTCGATCCGGTTGTCGAGGGCGTCAGCGAGACACTCCGTGCGCACCGGACACCCGCGGCAGATCATCTTGGCCCGGTTCTGCGCCGCTCCCTGCACGAACAGGGCGTCCGGATCCGCGTTACGGCAGGCGGCGCGGGCGGTCCAATCCGTGATCCACATCTTGGCCCCACTCCCCTAGGGTCTGTGTGTCGATTTGCGCTCCTTGGCCGGACGGGCGCGGACGTCAGGCCGCCAAACGAAAGCCGTGGGGAAGAACTTACGGAAGCGAGGCACGTTTCAACAGCCCCCGATGGGCCCATTCTCGATATAGCCCAGCAGGGCCATATCACCGGAACGGACTAGTTACCTGTAGTTGACGCGCCAGACACGACGCAGGTTGTCATCTTGAGGGCATAACGGACGAACGCCCCGGTCACCGCGGCCCGGAACGTACGAGGACGGGAACCCTGTCCCGAATGCACTGGTCGTCCCGCGTACCCTAGACCCCGTGCGCGTTGCGAATAAGGATCGGGTGAAGGCGGCGTCGACGCTGCTCAGGCTCCTCGGCGCGGGGATCGTCGCGGGTGTTCTGGTCGCGTTCATCGCGCTGCCCGCCGTCGGCAGTGCCGGCCTGACCGCGCGCGACGCCGCGAACAACTTCGACGACATGGACAGCCAGCTGAAGACGACACCACCGTCGGAGAAGACGGTGGTGTACGACTCGGACGGCAAGCAGATCGCCACGTTCTTCGACAAGTACCGCGAGTCCGTCCGGCTCGACCAGGTGGCGCCCATCATGCGGCAGTCCATCATCGACATCGAGGACTCGCGGTTCTACGAGCACGGCGCCCTCGACCTGAAGGGCACGATGCGCGCGCTGGCGTCCAACGTGGAGTCCGAGCAGACGCAGGGCGGCTCGACGCTCACCCAGCAGTACGTCAAGAACCTCCTGGTCGACGCCGCCAAGTCGCCGGAGGAGTACAAGGAGGCCACCGCGCCCACCGTCGGGCGCAAGCTCCGCGAACTCCGCTACGCGCTCGACATCGAGAAGCGCATGTCGAAGGACCAGATCCTTGAGGGCTACCTCAACATCTCGTACTTCGGCGCCGGCGCGTACGGCGTCCAGGCCGCGGCCAAGCGCTACTTCAGCGTTCCGGCGTCCAAGCTCACGCTCGGGCAGGCCGCGCTGCTCGCCGGCATCACGCAGAACCCGACGGCCTTCGACCCCATCCGCAACCCGACGGACGCGCGGAAGCGGCGCGACGTCGTCCTCTACCGGATGGCGCAGCTCGGGCACATCAGCAAGGCCCAGGCCGACCAGGAGGCCGCCAAGCCGATCGAGCTGAACCGCACCGACCCGGTCGGCGGCTGCGAGACCAGCTCGGTGCCGTACTTCTGCGAATACGTGAAGTACGACCTGCTGAACATCCTGTCGGACGGCAAGTACTGGCAGCTCGAACCGAAGGAGCAGCAGAACGTCGTCAACAAGCTCAACCGGGGCGGCTACACGATCCGCACCACCCTCGACATGCAGGACCAGCGCGCCGTCGACAGGACGCTCCGCTCGACCGTCCCGCCGGGCGGCAACCGGGTCGCCGCCGAGGCGATGGTGGAGCCCGGCACCGGCAAGGTCAAGGCGATCGGGCTGAGCAAGCGGTTCGGCCCCGGCAAGGGCAGGACGACCATCAACCTGCCGGCCGACTCCGCGCACGGCGGCGGCAACGGCGTGTCCGCGGGCTCGACGTTCAAGATCTTCACGCTGGCCGCCGCCATCGACCAGGGCATCCCGGTCAGCACGACGATCAACTCGCCGCAGACGACGACCGTGAGCGGCTTCCAACCCTGTAAGTACACCGGGATGTACCAGGGCAAGAAGCTGGAGAACAAGATGCTCGGCGGCGGCCCATGGACGCTGTCCAACGCCGGCGACAGCGAGGCGGGCAACTTCAACCTCAAGACCGGCACCTGGCACTCGGTCAACACGTTCTACGCCGAGTTGGAGAAGCGCGTCGGCGTCTGCAACTCCGTGAAGATGGCCGAGAAGTTCGGTATGAAGCGCGGCAACGGGAACCCGCTGCTGCCGCTTCCGTCCCAGGTCCTCGGCGTCAACGACATCGACATGGTCCACCTCGCCGCCGCCTACGCCGGTTTCGCCGCCCGCGGCAAGTACTGCGCGCCGATCTCGGTGACGGAGGTCGTCGACCCCGAGGGCAAGCACATGAAGCTGCCCAAGCAGGACTGCCACCAGGCCCTCGACATCAACGTCGCCGACAAGGTCAACTCGATCCTCCAGGGCGTCCTCACCAAGGGGACGGCGGCGGGACGCGGCATCGGCCGTCCCGCCGCGGGCAAGACCGGCACCTGCGAGGAGCACACCTGCGCCGTGTTCGCCGGCTTCACCCCGAACCTCGCCGCCGCCACCGCCTACTGGGACTTCCGGGGCCCCTGGCAGTACAAGGTGTACGGCGTGTTCGGCGCCGACACCCCCGGCGCCATCTGGCAGCAGAGCATGCGGTCCGCGCTCGCCGGCGAGCCCGCGCCCGGCTTCCGGACCCCGACCCGCGACTTCGGCGACAGCACCCGAGTCCCGCAGGTGAAGGGCGGGACCGTCGCCGCCGCGACCGCCAAGCTCCAGGCCGCCGACCTCCAGGTCCGCGTGGCGCCCGGTTCGGTCCGCTCGAACCAGCCGAAGGGGACGGTGGTGTCGACCTCACCGGCCGCCGGCAGCCAGGTGCCGCCCGGCACCACCGTCATCCTCTACGTGAGCAGCGGCAAGGGACGCGGCGGAGGCGGCGGCCGCCCAGGCGGCGACTGACCCCGCACCGCGGTGCCCGGGCTCACTGCGCGAGCTGCCGCCTGACCTCCGCCGCGACGCGTCCGCCCTCGGCGCGTCCCGCCACCTTCGGGTTCACGACCTTCATGACCTGCCCCATCGCGCGCGGACCCGCCGCACCCGTCGCGGCGATGGCGTCCGCCACCAGCGCGGTCAGCTCCTCATCGGCGAGCTGCGCGGGCAGGTACTCCTCCAGCACCGTGCCCTCGTCCCGCTCCGCCTGGGCCTGCTCCTCGCGCCCGGCGTCACCGAACGCGGCCGCCGCCTCGCGCCGCTTCTTCGCCTCCCGCCCCAGCACCCGGACGACGTCGTCGTCCGACAGCCGCCGCGACTGCTTACCGGAGACCTCCTCGTTCTTCACCGCCGTCAGCGCCATCCGCAAGGTACGGGTACGCACCTCGTCACGCGCCTTCATCGCGGCCGAAAGATCGGTCTCCAGCTTCTCCTTCAAGGTCATGCACCACATCATGCCCGTACCGAACCGGATGCCTCAGCAGGATTACCGCGCGGTGCAATTCTCTGGAAGCATGGGAGTCGTGCGAAAGTTCTACGCCGTGCCCCTGGCACTCCTGGGCGCGGGCGCCGCGACCTTCGGGTACGCCTCGGTGATCGAGCGGAACTGGTTCCGGCTCCGCCGCATCGACGTCCCGGTGCTGCCGCCGGGCCGCCCGCCGGTGAAGATCCTGCACATCTCCGACGCGCACCTCACGCCCGGCCGGTCCCGCCTCATCAGCTGGGTCCGCTCCCTGGACGCCCTCGAACCGGACCTCGTCGTCAACACCGGCGACTCCATCTCGCACCGCGACACGATCGGCCCCCTCCTGGACGCCCTGGGCCCCCTCCTCGACCGTCCCGGCGTCTTCGTCTACGGCTCCAACGACCTCTTCTCGCCGATCTTCAAGAACCCGCTCCGCTACATCTGGCGGACGAGCAAGTCCGACTACGACCGGCACCGGCGCGAGCCCGACCTCCCGTACCGCGAGCTCGGCTCGTCCCTCCAGGCCGCCGGCTGGCTCGACCTCAACAACCGCATCGGCCGCCTCAAGGTCGGCGAGCTGGACGTCGAGTTCGGCGGCATCGACGACTCGCACATCAACCGCGACCACTATGACAAGATCGCCGGCCCGGTCGACCCGCAGGCCGACGTCCACCTCGGCGTCATGCACTCCCCCGAGCCCCGCAACCTCGACCGCTTCACCGCCGACGGCTACGACCTCCTCCTCGCGGGCCACACCCACGGCGGCCAAGTCTGCGTCCCCTTCTACGGCGCCATCGCCACCAACTGCGGCATCGACCGTCCCCGCGTCAAGGGCCTGCACCGGCACCGCGGCTCCTGGCTGCACGTCTCCGCGGGTCTCGGCACGTCCCCCAAGGCGCCCATGCGCTTCTGCTGCCCACCCGAGGCGTCCCTCCTCACCCTCGTCCCCCGCTCATGACGGACGGCGACCGCTGGAAGACCGGCCACCTCTCCCTCACGGCCTACGACTTCATCGTCCAGAACCGCGTCCTCGCCCGCCCGGCGGCCCGCCTCCTGTGGAACTACGACATCCGCCACCTCCACCAGGCGATCGCCGCCCAGGACCCGTCCGCCCTCACCCTCGACGTCCCCTGCGGCGGCGGCAACGCCGTCACCGCCAACCCCCGCCACGTAGCCGTCGACTTCTCCCGGACGATGCTCGACCGCGCCCGCCGCAAAACGAAGACCCTCCTCCAGGCGGACATCTACGCCCTCCCCTTCCCCGACTCCACCTTCGACCTCTGCGTCACCTACAACGGCCTGCACTGCCTCCCCGACCCGGCCCCCGCGGTCGCAGAACTGGCCCGCGTCCTCCGCCCCGGCGGCACCCTCCGCGGCACGACCCTCGTCCGCGACACAGGCCGCCGCACCGACGCCCTCTACTCCTTCATGCGCCGCCAGGGCATCTTCGGCCCCTCCGGCACCCTCACCGACGTCCGCACCTGGCTGACCACAGCCGGCCTGACCGACGTCCACCTGTACCCCAACGGCGCCGTGACCGGCTTCACCGCCCGTAAATAGGGACGCACCACCCCCCGGCATCCGCTAAGGTGGACAAGGCGCCGGGAGACCGTACGACTCCCGGGCAGCCACCACCGGGGTGTAGCGCAGCTTGGCAGCGCGCTTCGTTCGGGACGAAGAGGCCGTGGGTTCAAATCCCGCCACCCCGACCCAAAACCGCAGTCCAGAGGCCGGTTCTCCACACGGAGACCGGCCTCAAGATCTTTTGTCCGTCGTTTGTCCGCGAACCAAACCCCGACCCACGGACACCGTCCGTCCCGGACCAGCACCGAGAGACAACCGACTCGTCCCTCCGGCGATAAAACCCGGACGTCTGCCCACCCGCTCGCGACGCCACCAGTGAGCCCCTAACATGGCTCGGACGATGAACCGTCCCAGCCACGGCACCTCACCATGGCTGGGACGAGCCCCCTCGGCGGCATAACTCTCCCGAGCTCGTTCCTCTGATCCGGCGGCCACCATGAGCTCGAGCCTCGGCATGCTCGTCCGGTCTGCCCGTGTCACCCGCGGCTGGACACAGCACGACCTGGCAACCGCCTCCACCGCGTCAGCGGCACGTGACCTCGATCTCCGATGCCCCTCGTCAAGCGCGCTGCACACTCAGCAACCCACGAGGCCGGAAGCTGGGTAAAGCCTATGGTGTCGCCATTCTCGACGACCACCTGCGGCCAGTCGCTGCGCACGCACACGAATGTCGACGTCAAGGGCAGGCTTGACGAGGCGACCTAGACGCCCCGTGGGAGGCGCCGGCTTCAGTGCCCAGCCATCTCGCCCCATTGACGACACTTTTGTCGGTGGTTACATGTAGTGTCACAGTCGTCTATGAATCGGAGCCACTGGCCGAAAATGCCGTGATGTTGCACGGCCTGACTGGGAGAGCGGCGCGTGATGGGAATCGCGGAGGCGGTCCAAACAACCACCGAGCTCAAGAAGCCACTGACGGCCTTGATCAACAAGGGTTGCTCTCCTGTTGGCGGCATCTTCCGACTCGACTACGACTCCGCGGTTGTCTTGACCGACGACTTCAAGAAGCACCAGGCTGGAGGCGTGCCCCGCGGCGGGTTCCTTCTCGCCGTTGCGGGAGAGAACACCGACTCCGGGTTCGTACTCGAGGATCAAGAGGTCATCCTGCTGCGCGTTCGCGGGACAGCGCCATTGCCGAACGAATCGGAACTGATCCAGACACGTCTGGCGGTAGTGCGTGACGCCGGCGCCTCGGGCGTTGGCTTCGACGACGTGACCGACGTGCTGACCCGCAACGAACTCCAGCAGTCCGCGTTCGACTGCGAAGTACTCGGAACCTTCTACACCGAAACCGACGCCCGCGACGCGGGCATCGAGTACGGCGCGGACATCGACAACGTAGTCGTCTCGGCCCGGTATCAGGTTTTCCTTCCGTCAACAGACGTATTGTCCTGGCTAGCGTCCTACCCACAGCCCGCTGACGATCGAGACGCACTCTCCATCGGCAAAGTTCGGTTCGCCGCCACACGCCGCAAGGCACTGATCGCAGGCACCGACCAGGCCGACGTCCGTATCGACGTCTCAGACTTCATCGGCCGCAAGACTGCCGTGTTCGGCATGACTAGAACAGGCAAGTCCAACACCATCAAGACCCTCGTGACAGCCGTGCATCGCTACGGCTCCGAACACCAGCGCTCCATCGGCCAGCTCATCTTCGACCCCCAGGGCGAGTACGCCAACGTCAACAAGCAGGACCGCACCGGCCTTCGCCTGCTCGGCGATGACGACAGCATGATCCGGATCTACAAGGTGGAACCCGACTCGAGCGACAGCCGGGAGAAGCCTCTACGCATCAACTTCTACGATCGTGAAGTTCTGGACGCGGCATGGAGCCTGGTGAGCGAAGCAACCGCGCCAGTCAACACCAACTACGGCAAAGACTTCCGGTCAGTGGTCCTAGTCGAGCCGGAGAAGAACGACCACAGTGCCCACGCCCGTTGGGAGTGGGCGATGCTGGCCTTCTATGGGCTCCTGGCGAAGTGCGGCTTCCGAGGGGACTCACTGCCGCAAGACCTCGTCGTCACAGCGAAGGCAGAGCAGATGCAGCCGTTCATGGCCGCCAAACCTGGTGCGGTCGCTGCGGCAGGTCGGGGCAAGTACCGTGTGCGCACACCGTCCGGCGCGCTCGCACTAGCAGAGTGGGCGGGAGAGAAGCCTGGCGAGTTCGAGAAGTGGCACGATACGGAAAAGTGCCACTTCGCCCACATCTGGGGAGTCTACAAGTACACGGGAGTCACTTCCGCCATCCGCACCATTCGTCCGTTCCATGGAGAGCAGTCGGCTGGCGATGTCGGAGAGCACCTGTGGCAGGACATGTGCATGGGGCGCCTTGCTATCGTCGACCTCTCCAGCGGCAATGACAAGGTCGCCAAGGTGATGTCGGAGCGCATCGTTACGCACCTGCTAAACCGAGCGAGCGAGCGCTTCCGCGCTGATGAAGACCCAGTGCACATGCAGATCATCGTGGAGGAGGCCCACAACCTCTTCGAGCGTGGCGGGCGGGATGTTGTCGATGACCCTTGGGTGCGTCTGTCAAAGGAGGCCGCGAAGTATCGGATCGGGTTGATCTACGCGACGCAAGAGGTCACCTCAGTCGATAAGCGCATTCTGTCGAACACCTCCAACTGGTTGATCGCGCACCTCAACTCCGACCACGAGACGCGCGAGCTCGCTCACTACTACGACTTCAAGGTTTGGACCCCCAGCATCATGCGGGCCGAGGACGTGGGTTTCGTACGCATGAAGACCTACTCCAGCAAGTACATCGTTCCGGTGCAGATCACGAAGTTCGATCATGCAATGGTAAACGATGCTCGGAAGGCTGCTGGGCTTGCAAGCATCGACCCCACTCCGGAGGCCGAGTAGCCCATGCCCTACGCCGGTGAGAAGGCTTCACGTCTTGGGCATGTAGGGACAGTCCGCAACGAGGCTGTCAAGGCTGCCCTGCAACGTTGGACGATCACGAACGGGTGTCCCAGTAGTAGAGACGACATCGAAGGGCTGTGCTCCCCCCTCGAAGAGCTTCCCCTGGTCGGCAACATTGATGACGTCGAGTTCTCGATCACAGTAGACGGCTCGGACACCGAGGTGGAGACGACCCGCGAACATCCAACCGTGAAGGTCGGCTACCTTCGGGTGGCTGGCTCGATGGTTCGGCTCGATGTCTTCCGAAGCCTTGCGCGAGAGAAATACATCGACCCTCGCGAAGTTCGCCGATCCTACACGGAGTATGCCTTCGATACTGCGCTGCCTGGGTCACTGTTGGCTCGCCCAGGCATGAGCGGTGTCGACACCTGGCGCACCGAACTCGATGCCTTCCTGAGTAGTTCGCGGTTCGACTCAAGCACCGCCATGACACTTGCTGATGGCCTCCTTGCGTTGCACGGCACTCGAAAGGCTCCTGCGACGAGGATTCCCCTTCGGGTTTGCCCCTGCTGTGGACTCAAGGCCGCCGATGAGAGCACGCTCGTAGTCATCGCCACGGGCGGCACCTGCCCGTCATGCAACGAGCAGCTTTACCTCGCAGACGTTCTTCGTACTCACGAGGAGTACAACGTCGAGGGCTCAAACTTCACACCTATGGGACGCGTCATGACGGCCGCCGAGCGGTTGATGTCCCTGTGCTACCTCAACTTCTTCGCCGACACGGCACCTCATGTCCTTCGGCACACCATCTTTATGACTGATGGGCCTCTAGCCCTGTTCGGGCCTCTGGCCCCACTGAAGCGTCGGTTCCAAGAGCATCTCAGCGATCTGAGCGGATGGTGCTCCCAACGTGGCCTCGTCGCCCCGCTCCTCGTGGGCATCGAGAAGACCGGGACGTTCGTTGAACATGCTGAGCAGATCAAGGACCTGATTCACCCTGGTCACGTCATGCGGCTCACGAACGAGTACATCAACCGCATCTCGGGACGACCAGCAACCAACCACTACGGCGTCGATGAGTTCTACGGTCGCCGCTTCATCTACCGCACTCGCGCTGGCGACCCTCTGGTCATCACGGTCTTGCCAGCGCCAGGACTGTCGCCCTACGACGACAGCCAAGACGTGGCAGGCTGGGACGCATACCCAACATTACGTTTGATCTGCGAGGTCCTTGACTCACTCAGGACTCGCATGTATGAGCATGCTGTGGTCCCCATCGCTCTCGCCCACTCGGCGGCAGCGTTGCCTCTAGGCGTGGGGCGCTCCGTTCTCACGATGATGGCGCAGCAGAACATCCCTGGGCTGAAGCTCGACATCCAAGCTGTGCGACAGCCGACCTACTTCGAAAAGTAGGTCTAACGGTGCGCCCGAACGTCCGTACGTCCGGCAAAATACGATCATGCCTGCCCTGACATTGCCGCCAGCCGCCGTCCCTGTCGGCGAGCTCGCCAAGATCGCCGAATCCTACGGCACTGGCGAGGCGATCAGTGCGCGGGCTCGGCCTCTGGCCAAAAAGCTCGAGCCCATCGCCCACGAGCTCGCCCGTGGCCGGTACCAGTCCCCTCTGCGCTACCCGGGCGCCAAGTCGTCACTGGCCCCCGTAATCGCTCGAGTGATCACGTCAGCGAAGCAGTCCCCGGTTGTGCCGGAGATCAACCTCCTCGTCGAGCCCTTCGCCGGCGGCGCGTCAGCATCATTGCGCATGATCGGGGAAGGAATCGTTGACCGCATCCTCCTTGCGGATGCCGATCCACTCGTCACCGCCTTCTGGCAAGCGGCGGCCGACGACACCGAACCACTCATCGATCGGATGCACGATGAGTGGAGGCAATATGTGCGCGGCGGTGGCGCGAAAGCCGTGGAGCGGTGGGACTACTGGCGCGCTTGGCGCCCGCGGTCAAGCATGTTGCCGCGCAATCGCCGGCTAGCAGCAGCCATGCAGTGCCTCTTCCTCAACCGCACGACCTTCTCGGGCATCCTGCACGGGAAGGCTGGGCCCATCGGCGGCCGCGCCCAAACAAGCAAGTATCCGATCGGATGTCGCTGGAACCCTGACGCGCTCGCCGAGCGTCTTCGCTATGTAGGGCATCTTTACAATGTCGGGCGCTTGGTCGACGTGTGGCGCAAGGACTGGCGTCAAACTTTGGACGACGTTCCCGAACACTACCCGCAACTTTTGCCGTCTCGTGTCGTCGCTTACCTCGACCCGCCCTACGTCGAGAAGTCGTCGGTTCTCTACCGGGCTTCCTTCGACCCTAGAGGCGGCTATGGTGGCGACGGACTCGGGGCTTCCCGGCCCACCGACGATACGTTACACCTCGAGCTTGCCGACTTCCTGCGCAAGAAGGCGCAGTTCAGATGGCTGCTCAGCTACGACAACCACCCGATGCTCACGCAAAGCGAGTGGCTGTACGCACACGATCGCATGACTCCGTCAAAGCTCGATTGCGACACCCTCGGTGTGCGCCGCTGGCGTATCAGCAAGCGCCTGGTTGCAACTCGCTACAGTGCGGCTGGTCGCGTGGGAAAGCGATCTGCCGACGAGTTGCTGATTACGACGCTTCCTCCAGCAACGGTTCCAATGGACGAGCAACTTCGCCTACCATAAACGAGCGGAGCGGTCCGCAACCCCGGCCGCGACGCGGCGTGACCGGGGCAGCTACGGCTCTCGAGCAACTGCGGGTCACGGTGCGTCTCGGCAGACGCCTACGAGTTCACAGCGATCACAGGCCTACAGCAAGACAAGCGGTGTGGGAGTCGGTTCTCGCGGAGGCCATCTGCCGCATCTTGGATCCGCTGGCGGATGTCATCGGTGAGTACGCTGTTAACGACTTCCCGCTTGCTCTCCCGCGCTGTCGTCGACATTGAATACCTCAACGACGTCTGCCTGCTCTCCGGTGAAATCCTAGTAGCCGGCGGCGTAGACGTGCAGCTGGTCGCACGTGATGTCCTCAGTCTGCGCCCGTCGCTGGAGGTGTTCGGGCTCGGGTTCCCCGAGCTGGTGCTACGGACGATGCGAGATCTGTCAGAGACCAACCACGACCTCCTGCGTGCCGCTGCCCTACTCGAAGCGTTCGATACGGACTGCTGCAGGCGATGTTCCCGGGCGTCCGCCGCCAGCGTATCGAGGCGTCTCCTTGACTCGCCCGCCGCAAAGGCCTTCGGCAATCAGCGAGCGTCCGCCCAGGTTGCGGCGGGCGCTCGCCGCGTGTCGGGCGGTCAGGTCTCGATCGCCCTTTCCGTGGTGATGCCGATCTCGTTGGCGATAGGCGTGTAGATGTCAGCGGCGACCTTGCTGCGGAGGGTGACGATGAGCGAGTAGCGGACCGGTAGGTCGATCCGGTCGGACCGCTTGTTGTCCTTCCACCATCCGCCGACCGGGACGACCGCCAGCCAGCCGCTTCCGGCGAGTTCGGCGGCGGCGTCCACCCAGACGTCGGACATCAGTGAACCCCGCTTGCGGTTCAGGGGGCCGATGAGCCAGCGCTTGTCCTGGGACTGCTGGGGCGCCCGGGGGCTACGGTCAGTCTCCTCCTGGTTCGCCTCGTTGCCAACCCGATGCTGGAAGTCCTCGACAGTCTCGGTGGGCCGTTTCAGGTCGAACCTGAGTTGGTGCGACGGGTACCGGTAGTTGCTCCAGCCTCGGTTGGACGGGTTGGGCTCCACGAAATACGAGAGCGTGACGCGCAACTCGACCTCGGCGCCCAGAAGCCCGTGGAGCTGTTCGCGCGGCCACGGAAGCCGGTGCATCCGCAGGGACCGCATGGAGATACCACTCCGCCCGTGCTCGAACGGCCGGAACTCGTCCTGGACGATCATGGTGACGCGGTCATCGGCGCTGGCAAGCACCCTGGCCTCGTCCGGCACGCCCCATCCGTAGCGGCGGAGCAGTCGAATGCGGTCTGCCTTCTTGAGCCCCTTCGGGGTGATCTGCCGTCGCATCGGCGGGGTCCATTCCGCCGTGTGGACGAGCAGGCCGCGCACGGTCTCCGGCCACAGCGCGGGGTAGCGGTCGAAGACGAGGGCGCACAGCCGCGCGGCCTGCGCGGTGGCCGCGCTCGTCGCGTTCGCGGTAGTGACGTCACCGGTGTTGCGGGTGGTCAGCAGTTCGAGGTCGTCGTGACGGTCCCGCTGCCCGTCCGGTGTGACGACCACGTTGCCGCCTTCCATGAGGATGTCGGGCTTGACCGGCCACATCCTGGCCCAGCCGCCGGACGTCCGGCTGTACGGGGACAGCTCCCCGGCGGGGGCGAGTGCCCTATGGTCGGCGTAGCCATCCCCGGTGATCTCGGTCAGGCCGGTGAAGGCGCCGACGGTGAGCACATTCCACGCCTGCGCCGGGTCCTCGATGCGGCTGGTGTCACATTCGTCCAGGTAGTCGCCCCGCAGACCGATCGGGTTCACGTTGCCGGCGGAGACCACGAAGAGGCGGGCCGCGCGGGGGTCGGGACGTCCAAGAAGCGTCACGCCGGACGGTGAAACGGCAATGTCGGTGCCGAAGGCGAGCGCGTCCATCGACGCGGACCAGGACGTGGGGCGCCCGTCGTTGAGACCGTCGCCGTCCGTGATGGGCATGGAGAAAGCGCGGCGCCGGTTCGGGTTCTCGGTTTCGGCGAGGGCGGCGGCCTGTGCCACCGTGACCCCGTAGAAGGGCGGATCGGCGTTCTGGCTGGCGCCGTCCAGGTGCAGGATCTTGACGGACTCCAGCCGGTGCCGCAACGTCACCTTGTCCGAGCCCGCGAGAGCGGCTCCCAGGTCGTCGAAGAGCGAAAGCCCGGCCATCTGGGTGCCGTGGCCATAGATGTCCGCGCACGTGGTGCGCGGGAGGGCGGTCAGCGCCGCATCCACCGAATCGCGCAGGAGTCGGTGCTTGTCCATGATCCCCGTGTCGAGCAGGCACACGGCGGGCGTGTCGGACCCGGCCGTCTCGATTCGCTCGGCGAGATCGGCGACGAGGGTGGCTCGGGTTCCGGGGTCCCCGCCGAGGAACTCCGATGTCTTTGGTGAACCGTGCAGTTCGGCGATGACAGCGTTGGTGGTGAGCAGGTCACCGAGGCGGGCGGGGGTTGCGCGGACCTGGAGGATCGCGCGGTCGGGAAACCTCAGGGCCTTGTCGAGTGTGTGGAGACCGAGGGCGGACGCGGCGTCGCGCGCGTCCCCGGCCGGGTCCTCGCTGCCGAGGTGCGCCGCGAACCAGACCTCCCACCAGCGTTCCTCGTCGCTCTCGGGGAAGTCCGCGGCGTCCTGCCAGAACTCACGGAGAATGGCGAGGCGGATCTGCTTGATGTTGGCGACGAGGGCTCGGTTCCGTGGAAGTCCCGAGCTCGGAGTAAGCTCGGTCGCGAACTGCTGGAGTTTGCGGAGGAATTTCTTCTCCTCGCCGAAAGGCATCCAGACGAGAGCTCGTTCCGGCTGGTGCGGTCCGGCGGGGAGGACGGTGAGCAGCTCGGCGCCACCCGAGCCCAGACTCGACAACGCGAGGTGATAGCCGGGCTCGTCGTACCATCCCTCGACGCGGATCGTGAAGCCCTCGGCCTCTGGCCCCTCGCTGTCGGCCGCCTGGGCAAGCGCGAGGTCGCGGGCGTCGGTCAAGTCGTCGGTGAGGCGCCGTGCGTGTCCCTCGCGATCGTCGATCTGCCGAATTCGCTGCTGGCCGCCGCCGCGTCCCTTGTATCGGACGTCGTCGGCGCGCCGGGGCACGACGAGGTGCGGCAGAGCGCGGGGCCCGGCCGCGAACGGGTCAGTCACGGCGAGCGGCGCGTCGCTCGTCCAGGGCCCCGGTCAGCGCAGCCGTGTCAACACGGCCGTGACCGGCCAAGATGGCGGCCTTGGCCGCGCTCTCGGATGCCTTCACCAACTCCGCGTGGCTGAGCCCGGCCGCGTGATCGTCGACCGCCGCCCAGTCGACGGTGCAGGTGTCCATATTGATCAGCCTCCCGCGCATTACCTCACCGGCCTGTTTCCTGTCCGGCAAATCATAGGTAATGACGGAGTCAAACCGGCGGAAGAGCGCACGGTCGAGGAGGTCGGGATGGTTCGTCGCGGCCACGACGAGGCTCTCCGGGTGGGTCTCGTCCAGGAAGAGAAGGAACGAGTTGAGAATGCGCCGGACCTCGCCTACGTCGTTTTTCGCCGCCCGTTCGGCGCCGATGGCGTCGAATTCGTCGAACAGGTAGACCGCCCGCGATTGTTTCGCAGCCTCGAACACCGTTCTGAGCTTGGTGGACGTCTCCCCCATGAACTTGCTGATCACGCCGTCCAGGCGGATTGTGAACAGCGGGAGCCCGAGCTCACCGGCCAACGCCTCAGCGGTCATGCTCTTGCCCGTGCCCGGCGGGCCGACGAGGAGCACGCGGTGGATCGGCTCGAAGCCGTGGTTCTCCAGGAGGCCCCGGCTGCGCTGCTCGCGCAGAACGCGTTCGAGCGCGTTCTGCACGGCCCGTCCCAGCGTCATCTCGCCGAGCCGGATCTCCGGGTATCCGGCCGTGACAAGTTCAGCGAGCTCGCCCTTCGGACGGACGACCGGAATCGGCCCCGGGCGAGGCAGGGGCCGAGCCCGAGCCGCGTCGATCATCTCCTTTAGATCGCCAGCGAGCCGGTTGTGGCCCTGCCGTGCGGCCTTGGCCGCCACCTGCAACGCGACCGCGTAGAAGGAGTCCTCGTCCCCGGCGGCGTGCGCCTGGACGAGGGCCTTCAGATGGTCCGCCGAGGCCGCCATGCCTGCCCTTCGTCCTTGGATGTGGCCTTGTTCATGAACCTACCGGCTCGCCATCGACCGGTCGATGGCGACCCGACCGAAATCGGTCCCCGGTTCGGGCCATTGTTGTCAGTCGCCGTCGCTACGCTGGTCATGGTCAGCGGCGACAAGGCGGGAAGGACGCACGATGACGGACAAGGTCATCGAAAATCCCATCATCAACTCGCCCTATTCGGCGCCCGACCGGCACTTCAAGTTCGACCGTGAGGGCATCACCAACGAGATCCTCGACGGGCGGCGCCCCAGCGAGTACTTCATCCCGGTGCCCCGGCCGCGCAAGCGGGGTGGCCAACTGGAGTTCGCCGAGCTCACCGCCGACGAGATCCAGGAAAACCGCCAGGTCAACCAGATCCGCGCCCGCGTCGACCGCTGGCGGGAGCTCGGCTTCCCCTACGTGGAGCCGACGACCCTGCGGCTGCTGGAGTACTGGAGCGCCCCTGACCGCGACAACAAGATCCTCTTCTGTCAGCGAGAGGCCGTCGAGACCGCCGTCTACCTCGCCGAGGCCGCCCGCGACGACGGGCAGGTCTGGATCCGCAACGAGCTGGACGAGTACAACCGCCAGCACAATGATGGCCTGAACCGCGTGGCGCTGAAGATGGCGACAGGCAGTGGCAAGACCGTCGTGATGGCGATGCTCATCGCGTGGCAGACGCTGAACCATGTCGCCGGGTCCAAACGCGGCCGCTATGCCAAGCGCTTCCTCGTCGTGGCGCCGGGGATCACCATTCGCGACCGCCTCCGGGTGCTGCTCCCCGAGGAGGACGAGAACTATTACCGGATGCGCGACCTCGTCCCGGCGGACCTGTACGGCGACCTGACCCAAGCCAAGATCGTCATCACGAACTTCCACACGCTGCGCCGCCGGGAGACCAAGCAGGGCAAGGGCATCTCCGCGTTCACCAAGAGCATGCTCGGCGCGAGCTTCCAGGAGACCTGGGGCCAGATGGTCACCCGGGTCACGCGGGAGCTGGGCGGCTCGTCCGAGATCGTGGTGCTCAACGACGAGGCGCACCACTGCTACCGGGGCCGCGCCGAACCGGAGGCCGACGCCGAGACCGAGGCGACCCTCAAGGGCGAGGAGAAGCAGGAGGCCGCGAGCCGCAACAGAGAGGCCCGGGTCTGGTTTAGCGGCTTGCGCGCGATCGAGGGCAAGCTCGGCATCAAGACCGTCTACGACCTGTCGGCCACGCCGTTCTTCCTGTCCGGCTCCGGCTATAAGGAGGGGACGCTGTTCCCCTGGGTCGTCAGCGATTTCTCCCTGGTCGACGCCATCGAGTCCGGAATCGTAAAGGTGCCCCGGGTACCGGTCGACGACGACCGCCAGTCCGACGACGTGACCTACCTGCGGCTCTGGGACCACATCGGCGCGTCCCTGCCGCGCAAGAGCCGCAAGGACACCAAGGGCACCCGCCTTGACCTGCCTCCGCTGCTGGAGACCGCGCTCCAGAGTCTTTACGGCTCATACGAGAAGGCTTACCGGCACTGGGAGACCTCCGACGCCGCACGCGAGGGCGAGCCGCCACCGGTGTTCATCGTGGTCTGCAACAACACGACCGTCTCGAAGATGGTCTACGACTACATCGCCGGTTGGGAGGAAGGCGAGGGCGACGGCAGACATTTCCAGGCCGGGCGGCTCGCGTTGTTCTCCAACGTCGACACCGACGTCACTGGTGGACGGTGGCGGGCACGGCCGCGCACAATCCTGGTCGACTCCGAGCAACTGGAGTCGGGCGAGGCGATGTCCACCGACTTCAAGCAGATCGCCGCTGGCGAGATTGAGGCATTCAAGGACGAGTACCGCCGCAGGTATCCCGGCCGGTCCGTCGACGACATCGACGACAGCGCCCTGCTGCGCGAGGTGATGAACACCGTCGGCAAACGCGGCAAGCTGGGCGAGCAGGTCCGCTGTGTGGTGAGCGTCTCGATGCTCACCGAGGGCTGGGACGCCAACACCGTCACCCATATCCTCGGGGTCCGCGCGTTCGGCACCCAGCTCCTGTGCGAGCAGGTGGTGGGGCGGGGGCTGCGGCGGCGCTCCTACGCCGTCGACGAGACCGGGCACTTCACCCCCGAGTACGCCGACGTCTACGGCGTCCCGTTCCAGTTCATCCCGACCGTCGGCAAGACCAAGGACGTCACCCTCAAGCCCACCCACCGCGTGAAGGCGGAAGAGGACCGGGCCCACCTACGCATCACGTTCCCTAAGCTCGTGGGCTACCGGATCGAACTGCCAGACGAGGACCTCTACGCCAAGTTCGGCCCGGACAGCCTTTTCAGGCTGACCCGCGCGGACGTTCCCCTCCAGACGGTCTCGGCGCCCGTCGCGGGCGAGGTCGAGGAGCACGAGCTCGACCGGATGCGCAACGCGCGCCCGCAGCAGATCGCCTACCACATCGCCGACCGCGTGGTGAAGCAGTACCTCAAGGACGATGAGGGCACCATCAAGCCGTGGTACTTCCCCCAGATCCTCGACATCACGCGACAGTGGATGGTCGAGTGCCTGACCTGCGAGGGCGGCACGTTCCCTGGGCTGCTGATGGTGGAGAGCAACACTGACATTGCGGCGCGGAAGATCTTCCACGAGTCGATCCAGGGCCAGGGTGGACGGCATGCCAGGATCCTTCCGATGCTTCGGTCCTACGACCGCGAGGGATCGACCGACGACGTGAGCTTCTTCACCACCAAACACGTCTACCCGACAGCCGAGGAACGCTGCCACGTCAACTACGTCGTGCTGGACGGGCCGTCCGGGAACTCCTGGGAGGAGCACACGGCGAAGGTTCTGGAAGCGATCCCGAGCGTCGCCTCCTACGTCAAGAACGACCATCTGGGCTTCGCCATCCCATACGCGATTGGTGGGCGTAACCACCAGTACCTTCCGGACTTCCTCGTCCGGCTCAAGGAGTCGGACGACGGAGTGCCACGCACCCTGATCGTCGAGGTCTCCGGCAGTCACAAACCAGTCGACCCCACACAGGAGAAGGCGCGCGCGGCACGCGGACGCTGGGTGCCCGCGGTGAACAACCACGGCGGCTTCGGACAGTGGAACTACTGCGAGATCACCGATCCCCGTACCGCTCGCACGCAGATCGAAGGCGCGATCACGTGGCTCTACGAGACCAAGGTGACCAAGGCGGTGTCGGAGATGGAGGAAGACCCGGCGTGACCTACCTCCAGCCCTCCCCCGCCCTTACCCTCGCCCCGACGCCCCAGATGAAGGGAAACACCGGTGCCACCGCGTAACAAGCCGAGCGCTCCGAAGCCGGTCGAGGCCCTCAAGCACGGCGACAAACGCCTCAACAACCCGACCGCCGACTCCGAGGACCTCCTCAGCGAGGAGGCCGCCCGCGTCGAACGGGTCCGCTACCCCCGCAACCGCGACCTCGACCCGCAACTCGTCTGGGACGGCAAAGACGAGCAGGACGCAGAAGACCTGGTCGTGGACGCACCGCCCATCTACATCCAAGAGAAGATCGACCCTCGGGCCATCATCCAGCACATCCGCCGCCGCAGCGAGGCGAAGGCCGACGACCCGCAGGCCGCGCTGTTCGACGTGTACGACGACTTCGACGGGATCGACGACCCCCTCGAAGCGGTCGACTACTACAAGCACAAGGCCAACTGGTCCAACCGCATGATCCTCGGCGACTCCCTCCAGGTCATGGGCTCCCTCGCCGAGAAGGAAAAACTCCGCGGCAAGGTCCAGATGATCTACATTGACCCGCCCTACGGGATCAAGTTCGGCTCCAACTGGCAGGTCTCTACAAGGAAACCAAAAGTCAAGGATGGTAGTGCTACAGACACTACCCGAGAGGTCGAACAAATAAAGGCGTTCCGCGACACGTGGAAAAATGGAATCAACTCCTATCTCGCCTACTTGCGAGACCGCCTAACCATCGCACGTGACCTACTCACTGAGTCCGGCTCCCTCTTCCTTCAAATCGGCGATGAAAACGTTCACCTGGTACGTGCACTTCTCGACGAGGTATTCGGCAACCAGAATTTTGTCTCGATAATCACTATTCGAAAGACAACAGGCGGAGAGTTCACCTACCTCGCAGGAACTGTCGACTTTATCCTTCTCTATGCCAAAAATATTAACCAACTAAAATACCGGGCGCTCTTCTCCACCAAGGAGTCCGAGGCGGAAGGCGCCGACCGCTATGACCAAGTACTCTTGGCCGACGGCTCATCACGACCGATCACTAAAGACGAGAGAACAGACCCGCATCTCCTACCGGAGGGAGCCCGTAGATACCAACTTGGCGACCTAACAAGCGACGAATATCGCCCCACAACCACAGTTGATTTTACTTTTAATGGGAAGACATACCATCCAGGACAAAGCTCGCACTGGAAGACCACGGTTGAAGGCCTTGAGCGCCTCGCGCTCGCCGGAAGACTCGAAGCAACCAAGCGAGGATCACTCAGATACCGTCGCATGCTTGACGACTTTCCCGGGAAACAGATTACGAACCTTTGGACCGACATTAGCGGCGCCGTCCAAAGCCGTAGCGATCCAAAAGTCTACGTAGTACAGAGCTCCACAGCTCTTATGCAGCGATGCATGCAGATGGCGACCGATCCAGGCGATCTCGTTCTCGACCCAACGTGCGGGTCGGGCACCACAGCATATGTTGCAGAACAATGGGGTCGTCGATGGATAACAATTGACACCTCAAGGGTTGCACTCGCCCTAGCGAGGCAGAGGCTAATGAGCGCCCTGTTCCCCTACTATTTCCTTCTCGATTCCAAAGATGGACAAATGGAGGAGGCAAGACTAACGGGTGCGATTCCTAACACCTCCACAACTAGCGAAAATCCAAGCAAAGGCTTCGTTTATCAGAGACTAAAACGGGTCCGGCTCGGCTCGATCGCGAGAAATTCAGAGATCAAACCTGGAATGTCGCGCAAGGCGATTGATGAGGCGATCCTCAGGCATGCCGAGTCCACTCCGCTCTACGACAAGCCGTATGAGGACAAGAAGAAGATTCGGGTCGCGGGACGGTTCACGGTGGAGAGCCTGTCGCCGCACAAGACGATCGTTCCGAGCCGGACGGGCAGCGAGGAAGCGGCGGAGCAGGATGACTCGTCCGCGTTCGAGCGGACCGTCCTGGAGAACCTATACAAGGCGGGTGTGCAAAACGGCCGCCGGCGGGAGCGGCTCGAGTTCGCGTCCCCGTTGCAGCCATACGCGGGGCAGCGGATCCAGGCGTCCGGTGTCCAGCGGCATGGTGAAGAGGGGACGCCGCAGCGCATCGGGGTGAGCATCGGCCCGCAGTTCGGAACGGTGGACGGCGACTGGATTCGCCGGGCCGCCCGGGAGGCCACGCGCGGCCAGGGGTTCGACATGCTGCTCATTTGCGCATTCGCGTTCGACTCCCAGGCGGTGAAGGCGACCGAGGAGTTCGCGCCGAGCGACCCCGGCGATTTCGCGTCGGTGCAGCGCGAGCTGGAGCTCGGCCGCATCCCGATCCTGCTGGTGCGAATGAACTCCGACCTGGCGATGGGCGACGTCCTGTTGAAAAAGACCGGCAGCGGGAACCTGTTCATGGTGTTCGGGGAGCCGGACGTCGACATCCGGCGCACCGACGAGGGGCTCGTGGTGGAGATCAAGGGGGTCGACGTGTACGACCCGACGACCGGGGTGGTCAGGTCGAGCGGACCGAGCGAGATCGCGCTCTGGATGATCGACACCGATTACAACGACGAGTCTTTTTTCGTCCGGCACTGCTACTTCACCGGTGACAACAAGCCGTACCTGCGGTTGCAGAAGGCGCTGAAGGCCGAGATCGACGAGGAGGCATGGTCGAGCCTGTACTCGACGGTGTCGGTCCCGTTCCCGATGCCGGACGACCGCAGGATCGCGGTGAAGGTCATCAACCATTACGGCGACGAAGTCCTCAAAGTCTACGACGTCTGATCCTCGGGAGCCCCCTTGGACTACACGCGCGCCCAGCAGGCAGCGATCAGCACCCTGGACTATCCGTTGCTCATCGTGGCCTGTGCCGGCTCCGGCAAGACCCAGGTGATCTCGCAGCGGATCATCGAGATCCTCCGGCGGGACGGTGTTCGCCCCGGTAACGTCGTGGCGTTCACGTTCACCGACAAGGCCGCGGCGGAGCTCAAGAACCGTGTCACCGGCCTCGCCACCGCGGAGTTCGGCAACGCGCACGGCCTCGCCGAGCTGTACATCGGCACGATGCACGGTTACGCCCTGGACATGCTGACCACGCACGTCCCGAACGCCTTCAAGTACGGGGTGCTGAGCGACATCCAGGCGCGCCTGTTCATCGACCGCAACAGCCGGGAGAGCGGGCTCACCACCACCGAGGCGATCGTCCAGGGCAGGCCGCGCAAGCTCAAGCGATACACGAACTCCAAGCTGTACATGCAGGTGCTGAACATCCTGCGCGAGGACGACATCGACGAGACCCGGCTGTCGCCCGAACTGATCGAGGCGGTGGTCGGCTACCGCCGTCTCCTGCACGGCCACAGCTACTTCGACTACACCGAACTGCTGTACGAGGCGGTTGAGCAGCTCGGCGCAGCCGAAGACGATCCCACCGGCGGCGCTCTCGTCCGGCATGTCCGCGACAACATCCGGTACGTCGTCGTAGACGAGTACCAGGACACCAACCCGATCCAGGAAAAGCTGATCCGGGGCCTGTGCCGGTTCGGCGCGAACCTGTGCGTCGTCGGCGACGACGACCAGACGATTTACCAGTGGCGGGGCAGCGCGGTCTCGAACATCCTCACGTTCTCCGAGCGGACCGAGGACGTGCGCGTCGTCACGCTGGACGACAACTTTCGCTCCAGTCCCGGGATCGTCGCGCTCGGGCAGGCGGTCGCCGAGCAGAACGTCCAGCGGCTCGACAAGCGGATGGTCGCAGCGGGTCACCAACGGTTCGACCGCGGCGATCTGCTCGCGTTGTCCTTCGGTGACGCCGAGGAGGAGGCGCGCTGGATCTGCGACCGAATACAGCGATTTCGCGGCGTCCTCTTCGCCGACTCCCCCGCGGCGGAGCCGCGCGGCCTGTCCTGGTCGGACTTCGCCGTGCTGTTCCGTAGCGTCAAGTCGGACGCCGACGAGCTCGTGGCGGAGATGCGGCGCCGCGACATCCCGTACGTCATCAAGGGCCTCACCCGGTTGTTCGACGCGCCGGAGATCCAGGCATGCGTCGCTTGCTTCCAGTACATGCTCGGCGAGATTGACGACGGCGAGCTGCGGAGCCGGTGGGCGGACGCCGGGGTCGGCGCCACGGACGCCGACCTCGACCGGGGTCTCGCGGTCCTCGACGCTGGCCGGCGTTTCGAGCAGGGCGCGCGCTGGGGTGCATACAACATCCAGCGCGTGTACCTCGACTTTCTCGAGGCGATCGGCCTGCGTGAGGAGCGGGTGCCCGGCGACCCGACGCGCGGTGAACTCCTCTTCTACAACCTCGGGAAGTTCAGCCAGGTCATCTCCGACTTCGAGGACATCAACTTCAAGTCCGAGCCGCAGCGCAAGTACGACAACTTCGTCAAGTGGCTCGTCCATCAGGCCCCGGAGTACTACGCGGAAAGCGACGCCGACGTCGGATACGCGACGCCGGACGCGGTGACCATCGCCACCGTCCATCAGGCCAAGGGCATGCAGTGGCCGTATGTCTTCGTCCCCGCCATGCGGCGTAACCGGTTTCCGGCCGCGCGGATCGGCGGACTCAACACGTTCCATGTGATCCCGGAGGCCGCGGTTCCAGACGCGGACCGCTATCGGGGGACGGTGGACGACGAGATCCGCCTCTTCTACGTGGCGCTGACCCGGGCGCAGAAGTACCTGTCCGTCACGTACTCGCCGGGGCCGTCATCGCGGTACAGGGCGCGTTCCAGTTTCTACGACTTCGTGACGCGCAGCCCCTATGTATTGACGGCGGAACCGCCGCTCGCCACGGTCGAAAGACTGGAACCGCGACCACGGCACGAGACGCCTGAAGTCGCCCTTAGCTTCAGCGAACTCAAGTACTTCTTCGAGTGCCCGTACCAGTTCAAACTCCGGTTCCTCTACGGCTTCAATGCGCCGATCCATGAGGCGCTTGGGTATGGAAAGTCCGTCCATGACGTGATGGCGGAGATACACAAACGGGCCGTAGACAACGACATCGTCCAGGACTTCGAAGTCGAGGAACTAGTCGAACGCCATCTGAACACCCCGTTCGCCTACCCCGCTCTTCAGACGCAACTACAGAACGCGGCGATCGGCGCCGTCCGGCGTTACCTCGCGGAGAATGGCGACCGCCTGGACCGCACCGTCCATTCCGAGTTGAAGGTGCAGGTCCACGTCGCGCCGGGCATCACCGTCGACGGCCGCGTCGACCTGATCCGCTATGTCGACACAGGCGAGCTCGCCATCGCCGACTTCAAGTCCACCGAGCGGGCACAGGCGGAGGACATCACACGTGCCCAGCTCCACACCTACGTGGTCGGGTACGAGGAACTGAGCGGCGACCGCGCCGACCTGGTCGAGATCCTCAATCTGGACGAGCGGTCCCCCGACCAGCGCGAGGTCGTCGACGACTCTCTGCTCTTGGGAATCCGAACCAGGATCCGCGATGCCGGAACGGCCCTGCGTGAGAACGACCTGCCCCGGCACGCGTCGTGGTGTGGAAGCTGCGCAAGCTGCGACCTCGCCGGCATCTGCCGCGACCGTGTCACCTGAACACCAAGGCCACGATCGCGTAGCCTCGGCGACCGTTCCCGCGAGGGTGCCACCAGACCCGGCGCATCGAGGCCAGCTGGCAGCGCAGCCCTGGCTCGGCTGTCCGTTCCTCCTCGTCGACGGTACCCCGCACGGCCATCCTTGCGCCGAGCTTCCCGATCGCACTCGCCGCTCGGGCGGACGACTGGCTGGTGCTGCGCAACATCGACTTCATCTCGACCGCTGAGGAGTCTCTGCTGGTCTTCCCTAGTGGCCACCCAAGGGCCGGGCCGGGTAACCGAATCCTCGACTGCACAGTGCCCCTGAGCGCCTCGCTCAGATGCAGCCCTCCCGTGGGACCCACCTGCCCAGATCAGTTCGTTCCTGGGAAACGCACCGTGCCCATGGAGATCGTCCGGGTTCGCGTGAACTCGTGATCGAGGCTATCGATTGGTGGAGCGGTTGCGGGTTCTAGCTAGGGCTTCCAAGGCTGTCTCGTCGGCGTCAAGGAGGGTGTGTAGGTAGCGCTCGGTTGTGGCGATGGAGGCGTGGCCAAGGCGTTCTTTGACCATCTGTAGGTCGGCGCCGCCGTTGAGGAGCCAAGAGGCGTGGGCGTGGCGTAGGTCGCGCATGGTGGGCCTGAAGTCGAGGCCGACGGCGGCGATGACTGGATTCCAGATATTGCGGCGGAACCAGTCATCGGGGATGTGGCAGTCCGTCATGCGCGTGCGGAGAGGGCGCGGGTTGTCTTTGCCATTGGCGCGGCGGGCGGCTCGGTAGAGCGAGAAGGCGCCTCGGCAGTAGTCGCAGTGGCAGCGGCCAGCGGTGTAGGCGCTGAGGGTGCCATGGTTGTAGGTGCGGCCCTTCTCGCTGGGTTCGGTTCGGCCGAGGGCGGCTGAGTCGGGGATCTCTGTGATGCGAGCTCGGGGCTTGTCCTGGGGCGGCATCTGGAAGAAGATGTCGTCTCGGGTGAGGCGCGCCTTCCCGATGTGCTCTTCGAGCTTCTCGGTCTTTATATGCGAGCTGAAGAATGCTCAAGATATGCCGTTCGGGACGAAGAGGCCGTGGGTTCAAATCCCGCCACCCCGACCCAAACCGCAGTCCAGAACCCTGTTTCCAAGATCGGAAACAGGGTTCTTTCGTGCTCGGGTGTCATGCCTTCACTGGTACAGCCCGTCTGCTAGCCCAGTCGGGGTTTCCGCTGCTGGGTGCGCCCTGGCTCTTGGCAGGACGGGGGGACCAGCGGCCGCCTGGTCGCGTCAACGGCGGAGCATGCGGACCAGGCAGTCACGGCGAGGCCGGCTGAGTGCCTCGACCGTGGCTGCCTTCTGTCCAGCCCCGGGTGCGGGTCTGTGCGTCTAGGGCGTCAGCGGCGGCGCGCTGTCCGGGGTGGGACCGGGTGCCCTTAGAGGAGGTTGGCGGCGTGTACTCGGTGTAGGTGGATGATGACGTCGTAGAAGGTGCCGAGGGCGGCGATCGACTGGTGCTGGTCGGGGTATTCGGCGCCGATTTCTCGCGTGGGGCGGGACTGGCCGAGCCAGTGGCGCGCTACGGCGGGGGCGGTGCGGGTGTCGAAGATGAAGTCGCGGTAGCGGACCTTGTCTAGTGTGTGCTCGTTGCCGCCTGACGCAGCAGGACCCACGGTGAATCGGCGGAGAGGGCCGCCATCGGGTGGGGAGGCGTTGAACGCGCCGCGGTAGAAGGTGAAGCCGACGTTGACGTAACCGCGGCCGATCTGTTGGCGGATGAGATCGCCCTGGATTCGGTACGAGTATTGCGGACGTGAGTTGCCGTACGCGACGTGCCCATTGTGTGCCGACAGTAGCGTCCGTCCGGTACGGCGGCTCCACCAGACGGTGTTGTCGGCCATTGCCTGCTCGCGGTACTGCACCGCTTTGAGGATCTCGGCCTGGTCGTTGAGGTCGTAGGCGTACATCGTCGCGACCTGGGAGATGAAGGTCGCGTACTGAAGGGTCATCGCGTCGGCGTCTCGGCCGCGCAGCAGTTCCACAGCGCGCGCGGCGCGTTCGGCCGAGGCGCGGCGCTCGGTCAGCGGCCGTTGCGGGTATTCCTGCATCCACGTGTCCATGTCCGTGGTCGGCCGTAGCCCTCGGTAAAGCTCGGTCAACTGTGGGAGGAGGGTGGGGTCGTGACGCTTTGCGTAGTCGTCCACCCGCGCGAACAGCTCCTCACCGGGATAGTCGACGTCGTTGCCGACGTATTGCAGCTTGCCGTCGTGCCGCGCGTTGTACGCGCGCATCCAGCGGAAGAGTTCGAGGTATTCGCGGGTGTTCCACAGAGCGGTACCGCCTTGGAACTCCTCGTTCATGATCTGCCGAATGTCGCCCTTGCCGTGCAATACGTAGTCGTTGATGCGTAAGCCGGCGGCGACGTGGACCTCTTGGCTGAACGACCGGAAGCCCTTCTTCCGCACCAGGTAATCGAAGACCCGGTGTTTCATGGTGAAGAACTCTCGCGAGTTGTGCGTGGCCTCGCCCAGGCCGACCACGGTGGCACCGTTCACCATCGCGTCCAGCGGTCGCAGATCGTCTTGATCGCCCGTGGGCTCGGTGGAGCGCAGCGGATGGGCGTTCGACTCGATCGCCCGGACGACCGGATCGACGTCAGCCCGCGCGGGTTGCTGGACGGCCAGCGCCGGGAGCGCGGCCACGAGGGCGACGAACACCGTCGTCGTACGGCGCCGTGACGTGATCGACATGGTGTTTCTCCCTCGTCCGCATGGCCGGTCAGGTCAGGACAGGTGACCATGATCGAGTGAGAGTGGGGCGGCGGACAGTACGGGCAGCGCCAAGATCCGCGTTGGGGCTAACCCAACCAAGCCCCCGTGGTTCAGGTTGGGGCGTCAGAGGGGGCATGGCCGGTTCTTTCCGAGAGCGACCCCTCCGAAAGTGTTGCGCCGCCACAATCGGGCAGGCGGTCCGCTTGGGGTAGGCCCGCCTTGGCCTTCGTCCTGCCAATGTAGGCGGGCGGGTATCACTATGCCGTTCGTTGCCGGGGAATAAGCAGCACTGGATTGCCTTCCTGAGGCAACGCCCACTGGAGATCCAGTATTGGCGGTGAAGCGGGCGCTGCGGGTGGGGCTCGGATGCGTCTGGGGTCTCAATGCTCTTTGCGGAGTTCCTGAAGCGCAGTGGAACGGCGTTGAGCCTCTTCGATAGACGTCTGGGCAAACGATGCTGGGCCAGTGTCGGACTGCCCGCTCGGTGCTGGCTTGTGGCTTTCGCTGGTTCGGGTAGGGCGAGCAGCGAAGATAACCGTTTGCGGCAGAGTCGTCGGCGGTGTCCGTATCGGGCGGGGAGCCCGGGAGCAGGTGCTCGCTCCGGTCGGTGTGTGAACACGTCCGGGCGTCGATGGTGACGCCGACGGCGGAAACTGCGAGCATGCGGTGTCAGCGGGTGGTTGGGAGATGCTCCTCGAAAGTTTGCGAGAGCTGGTCGGATTAATTGGGCTTCTTTGCCTTTTCGGACATATCATGCGTGGGTGGATCTGTGGGTGATCACGCGTGAGGCTGTTCTTGACGCGATCGCGGAGTGTGATCGGGTTGGGCGTGAACGGTTTCTTGAGGAGTACGGTTTCGATCCAGCGCGTCGGTACTTTCTCTACTACGAGGGCTTCTACTACGACTCCAAGGCGATCGTCGGGGTGGCTCATCGTCAGGTGACGGGACGGGCGCTGACCGCCGACCAGTTCTCTGGCGGTCGGCAGACAGTGGGCCGGCTTCTTGAACGGCTTGGGTTCGAGGTGGTCATCGATGGGGCGGCTTCGCCTCGGCAGCGCCTGATCGGGCTGCTCGGGACCTTGCGCGCCGCCGGCACGGCTGGTGGACCCGCTCGGCATCAGCCGATAACGCTTCTTTGGGCGCTGGGGAGGGCGGCGCGGCATCGTCCGCGGTTGGTTTCGTGGCGGGACGCGCATCCTGAGTTGCGTGACTTGATGCGACAGTACGGGCAGCCCAGTTCACGGCCTACGCCCGAATTTCCTGTCCTGGCGCTGGCCCATACGGATATCTGGGAGTTGCAAGGTTTCACGGGGACGATTCCGCGGGCGCATGGTAATCCGGCGCCCTGGCTTGACGAGCAGAATCCCTATTGTGGTCTCGCAAGCTGGGTTTATGAGCTTGTTGCGTCCGATGAATCTGTACGGGAAGAGGCCGTCGCGTCACTCGGTGGGCGATTCTTTGACGGAAGTGTGCCTGGGGCGTTGCTGGCGGCCGTCGGGTTGCGGCAGGTGGAACGTGCTGTCGCTGCGGCGTCTCGGGTTTCGGGTCCGCTTGAGGTCTATCGGCGTCTTTGTTCGACGGTTGAGGCTGCTGAAGCTCGGGGTGACCACGACCGTACGTCGCGTAGTGTTCGGGAGCAGCCGGTGCGATCCTCGACTGCCGTCAGGGCCGTGCTGGTTCGGAGCGGTGGTCATTGCGAGAACCCGCTGTGCGCTGGGCAGCCCGATGATGTGGACAAGGACGGTGAACCCATTCTTGAGGTCGACCACGTCCAGGATCGCGGGAAATGGGGACGTGACCATCCGATTCAGATGATCGCTCTTTGTCCGAACTGCCATGCCGTCAAGACGAGGGGGCGGACGAGGGAGCAGGTGCGGGTGCTTTTGTTGTCGGAGGCGCGGGCTAGGCATATTGCTTGGACGGCCGATGCATGATTCAGGGTTAGGGTTTGCGGGCTACGGCGCCGTACATGGCTACCTCTTCGGGATCGCCCCAAGGGGTGGCTTCGGGGCGCCAGCGGGAGCAGGAGACTACGCCTGGGGGTAGAAGTTCCAGGTCGTCGAAGAAGCGGGCTATTTGTTGCGGGGTGCGTTGGGTCAGTTTGGGTGTGCCGTGTTGGTTCCAGTAGGCGACTGCTTTGTCGACGTCGGGCATGGTGGGGCTGGTGATGGTGTGGGAGAGGACTAGGTGGCTTCCTGGCGGGAGTGCGGACATTAGGTGACGGACGACGTTGTATGCCTTGCCGTCGTCCTCGATGAAGATGACCACGCCTAGGAGGGTCAGGGCGACTGGTTTGTCTAGGTCGAGCGTTTCAGCGGCCTGTTCGAGGATGCTGTCGGGGTCGTGGAGGTCGGCGTGCAGGTAGGCGGTGGTGCCCTCTGGAGTGCTGGTCAGGAGCGCGTTGGCGTGGGTTAGGACCAGTGGGTCGTTGTCGACGTACACGACGCGGCATGAGGGATCCACGCGTTGGGCGACCTCGTGCGTGTTGTCGTGGGTGGGAATGCCGGTTCCGACGTCGAGGAATTGGCGGATGCCGACTTCTTGCGTTAGGTGGCGGACTGAACGGCCGAGGAATACGCGGTCGGCGCGCGCGTAGTCGATGACGCTGGGGTGCAGGCGTTTGATCTGGTCGCCGACCAGGCGGTCTATTTCGTAGTAGTCCTTGCCGCCCAGCCAGTAATTCCAGATCCGGGCGGTGTGGGCCACCGTGGTGTCTATCCCGGATGGGCGGCCTAGCTCCTCCGAGTTGCCGGTCACGGCGTTTGACTCCTTTGTGTACCTTGTGTTGTCTCGCTGAAAGTATCAGGTGTTGGTGGTCGACAGGAGCGCCTACTTGAAAGAAGTAGGGGGTGACTGAAATTCGGCTTTTGATATGTCCGAATGCTGGCGGTTCGGCCTATGGGAGTCGGATTGAGCGGCATGCTGACGTCTTGGGAAAGCTCTGCCGAAGTTCGCCGCCGCGCTCAGGGCGGGGCAGTGGTGAGTACGTAGCGAACCTGGGCGAGCCGCTCGTTGATTCGGGTGGCGCGGCCTGGGCCTGCCTGCGGAAGGGGCGCAGGGTGTTCTGGGGGCGGTGGTTGCAGGGATGCCGCACTCTGAGCGCGTGACGGTGTCCCTGCCCTTGGGTTGTTGTCTCGGTGGGCGCGGTGTTCGGGTGACGGGGCTATCGGGGTTGTTTGTGGCTGGGTCGATCCTTGGGTCTCTTGTCTGGGTCGCCCAGGCGGTAGCTGTTGGTTGTTCAGTGAAGCATTACTGGATGGTGGGGTTGGGTGGTGGTCGTCCGGCTATGGGAGGGGGTGGGGAGAAGGTCGGACGAGAGTGGGTGGTGGCGATGGCTCACAGGGGAGGGCGGAGCGGCACGCCGGTCAACTGGGTAATGCTGTTGGGGCTGGTGGCGACCGCGTTCATCATTTATGTGTGGGTGTGGGCGGCTACGCAAGGTGGGCCCCCCTTCTAGGGCGTCAAGCTGCTTGTGGTGGTGGGTTGTTGGTTAGCGGGTTAGGAGCGTTCTTAGGGATTTGGTGATTTCGGCTGGGGACTCTTCGGCCATGTAGTGGCCGTGGGGGACGGTTTCGTGGTGGAGGTTCTTGGCCCAGGCTTGCCACAGGGCTTCGGCGTCGAAGCCCAGGGCGGCGCCCCAGTCTTGCTGGAGGACGGTGACGGGCATGCCGAGCTTGTTGCCTGCGGCGCGGTCGGCTTGGTCGTGTTCCATGTCGATGGCGGCGGACGCGCGGTAGTCGGCGACGATGGAAGGGATGGCGTCGCGGCAGGCGTCCAGGTAGGCGGCGCGGATGTCTGGCGGTATCGCGGACGGGTCGTTCGCCCAAAGGTCGAGGAAATGGCCGAAGAAGGTGTCCGGGGCGGCGGCGATGAGGCGTTCGGGGAGGCCGGGCGGCTGAGCCATCAGGTAGAGGTGGAAGCCGACGGCGGCTGTGACTCCGTGCATCGCGTCCCACATGTCGAGGGTCGGAAGGACGTCCAGGCAGGCCAGGTGGGTGATCGTTGCCGGGTGGTCAAGGCCCGCGCGGAAGGCGACCAGGGCGCCGCGGTCGTGGCCGGCCAGGGCGAAACGGTCGTGGCCTAGGGCGCGGGCCAGGGCGACGATGTCGGCGGCCATGGTGCGCTTGGAGTAGCCGTCGGAGGGTTTGTCGCTGGCGCCGTATCCGCGTAGGTCGGGGCAGATCACTGTGTGGCCGGCGGCTAGGGCGGGGGCGACGTGGCGCCACATGAGGTGGGTTTGCGGGAAGCCGTGCAGGAGGACGATCGGCGTGCCGGAGCCCGCGACGGCTGTTTTCAGGGAAACTCCGTCGGCGACAAGGATGCGGTGGTAGTCGAAGCCGGGGATGGCCGGTGTGGTCTCGTACATATCCACAGGTTGCCCAGTTCGGATGAGCATTCGATGAGCGCTATACCGTGGCTGGCGTGGGGGTTGTGTTCGGGGTGTTGGGGCCGGTGACGGCCTGGGGTGGCTCCGGCGACGTGATCGCGTTGAAGGGGCCGAAGCATCGGGCCGTGCTGGCGCGCTTGATCGTGGCGCGTGGACGGGTCGTCCCGGTGGGGCGGCTGGTGGACGACCTGTGGATCGATCCGCCAGTGGGCGCGGTGGGCGCCGTTCGTACGTTTGTGGCGGCTTTGCGGCGGGCGGTGGAGCCGGACCGTCCGCCGCGGGCGCCGTCGCGGGTGCTGGTCACCGAGGGGCCGGGGTATGCGCTGCGGGTCGGGGTGGATGAGGTGGATGCTTGGCGGTTCGAGCAGGTCGTGGCGTCGGAGTATCCGGCGGGGGAGCTGGTCGCGAGGCTGGACGAGGCGTTGGGGTGGTGGCGCGGCCCCGCGTACGCCGAGTTCGCGGACGAGGGGTGGGCGCGGGCGGAGCGTGCCCGGCTCGCGGAGATCCGGTTGCGCGCCGTCGAGCGGCGGGCCGAGGCGAAGCTGGATCTGGGGCGGGCCGCCGAGGCGGTGCCGGATCTGGACGCCCACGTCACCGAGCATCCGTGGCGTGAGGACGCCTGGCGGCTGCTGGCCTTGGCGCTCTACCGCACCGGGCGTCAGCGGGACGCGCTCGCGGTGCTGCGGCGGGCGCGGACGTTGCTGGCCGAGCAACTCGGGCTCGATCCCGGGCCGGCGTTGCGCCGGTTGGAGGAGGACATCCTCCGCCAGGCCGATCTCGCGGAGCCTGGGCAGGACGCGGCGACGCGGGTGTGGGCGCGGGCGACCGCGGCCTATGACCGGGCCGTCGCGTCGGGGGCGCGGGCCCGGCTGGAGTCGACGGTCGGTCTCCTGCGCGACCTCGCGGTGACGGGCGGCGGCGGGCTGGAGGCGGCGCGGGAGCAGCGGACGGCCGCGATCGCGGCGGCGGAGGAACTGGGCGACGCCGAGCTGACCGCGCGGGTGATCGGCGCGTACGACGTCCCGGCGATCTGGACACGGTCGGACGATCCACGCCAGGCCGCCGACGTTGTGGCGGCGGCGGAGCGCACGCTTGAGTCCCTTTCCGGGAAGGGACATGACGTGCTGCGTGCGCGGTTGCTGGCCACGGTGGCGCTGGAGTCGCGCGGCGACTGTTCGGGGCGCGGGCGCGAGGCGGCGCTGGAGGCGGAGCGGATCGCCCGGGGGCTGGACGATCCCGGGCTGCTGGCGTTCGTCCTCAACGGTGTTTACATGCAGACGTTCCAGCGCGCGGGGCTGGCGCCGGAGCGGGACGAGATCGGGACCGAGCTGATCGGCCTGTCCGGACGGCATGGGCTGATCACGTTCGAGGTGCTGGGGCATCTCGTCCGCGTCCAGGCACGGAGCGCGCTCGGGGACTTCGCCCGCGCCGACCGGCACGCGCTCGCAGCGGATGAGCTGGCCGTCCGCCATGAACTGCCACTGGTGAGCGTGTTCACCCGGTGGTACCGAGCGCTACGCGTCGCCGCCTCCAGCGAGGCAAATGCAGAGGCAGCGAAGGCGATCTCCATACAGCCGCCCCCCAAACAGGCACCCCCCGGACAGGCGACCACCGGACACGAGGGGGCCGGACAGGCGCAGCCCGGACAGGCGCAGCCCGGACAGGCGCAGCCCGGACAGGCGCAGCCCGGACAGGCGCAGCCCGGACAGGCGCAGCCCGGACAGGCGCAGCCCGGACAGGCGCAGCCCGGACAGGCGCAGGCCGGAGAGGCGACCGGACAGCTGGGGGCCGAGCAGCTGGGGGCCGAGGAGGCGGGGGCTGGAGAGGAGGAGGCGGCCTACCGGGAGGCTGTGGCGTGGCTGGAGGGGGCGGGGATGCCTGGTTTGGAGGGTGGGCTGCCAGCGCTCGCGCGGCTGTGCTCGCGGGTTCGGCGAGGGCTGCCTGCGCAGACGGAGGCCGGTACGGATTGGGGTCCTTACGAGCCGTGGGCGCGTCCTCTGGTGTCGGTGGCGCGAGGTCGTCTGGCGGAAGCCGCCGCGGCGCTTCGGAAAGCGCCGCCTCCGCCGCGCGATCTGCTGTTCGAGGCCATGTGGTGCCTGATCGCCCGAGCCGCGATGGCCGTCGACGACCCGAAGATGATGCAGCGCGCACGCAGCGAACTCGGCCCGGCGGCGGCAGAGCTGGCCGGGGCGGGCAGCGGGCTGATCACCCTCGGCCCCGTCTCGCGATACTTGGACGCCTTGAACGCCGCGCTTGAGCGTCCTTAACCGAGCGTCAGCCCGCCAGCCTGTCCGATGACCGTCCGTCCGGTGACTCGTCGCCATTCGCCAGTGGCAACGCTCCCACCTTGCTCTGTGGCGATCAGCCTTTGCCGAGGGGCCGGAGCCATCGAGCGCGGACGCGCTGAGCCGGACGAAGGCCATCGGCGCAGGCGCGCCCCTGCCGAACGAAAGCCGTCAGCGCAGGCGGACCGAACGGGACGACCGTCGACGCAGGCGAGCCGAACAGAACGAAAGCCGACGAGGCAGGCGCCCGCCGGCGGGACGACGACCGGCGGCACGGGCGGGGGCGAACGGAAGACGGCCGTCGGCGCAGCTGAGCCAAACAGAACGAACGCCGACGGCGCGGACAGGCCGAACGGAACGAACGCCGACGGCGCAGGCGCGCCCCGACAGAACCAACCCCGTCAGCGCAGGCGGACCGAAGAGAACGACGGCCGTCGGCGCGAATGGGCCGCACGGACCGAATGCCGCTTGCGCAGACAGTCGAACAGAACGCACGCCGTCGGCGCAGGTGTGCTCCCGCGAAACGAAGGCTGTCGGCACAGCCGGGGCGAGCGGGACGACGGCCATTGGCGCGGTAGGGCGAACGGAACGAACGCCGTCAGCGCAAGCGCGCCCCGGCAGAACCAAACCCGTCAGCGCAGGCAGGGTGAGCGGGACGAGGGCCGTCTGGCCGGGTGGGGCAGAACAGAGCGAAAGGCGTCGGCGCAGGCGCGCGACCGCGAAACGAAAGCCGTTAGCGCAGGTGGGGTGAGCGGGACGACGGCCGTCGGCGCGATGGGGCGAACGGAACGAACGCCGTCGGCGCAGGTGTGCTCCCGCGAACGAAAGCCGATGCGTGGTGGGGGTGAGCGGGACGACGGCCGTCAGGGCGGGGCGAACTGAACAAACATCATCGGCGCAGGTGTGCCCCCACTGAACGAGGGCCGTTGGCGTGGGTGGGGTGAGTGGGACGGCGATTGTTGGGGTGGGTGGGCGTGGATGTTTGGGTTGATAAGGCTGAGCGTTGTGGCTCGGGTTGTGAGGTGGTCGCTGCGGGTGCCTGCCGATTGCGTGGGGTGGGGTCGGGTCATTGGGGGTGCTTGGCTGCCCTCTGGGTTGCGCACCTAGTTGTCCTGGTGGTCATAAATCGGTGCTCGTGGCTCGCGGCCGGTTGGTAGCCTGGGGATATGAGGACGTCCGGTTGCCAGGTGATGATGCCCCGCTCGCGGGGCCACTGACGCACGCTGGACGGACGTTCGAGGCCCTGTTCGCGGGGCCTCTTCTCGTTTGGGGCTTCGGGCTCTTTCTGGAGGTTCCCATGGGTGCTTACATCACGACGACGATTCCGTACGTCAACGCGCGGCCGCATCTTGGGTTCGCGTTGGAGCTCGTCCAGGCGGATGTGCTCGCCCGTCATCGGCGGCGTGACGAAACGGCCGTCAGGTTCCAGGCCGGGACGGACGACAACTCGCTCAAGAATGTGCTCGCCGCCGAGGCGGCCGGAATCGGTGTGCAGCAGTTCGTGGACGAGCTCGCCGCCGAGTTCATCGGCCTGGCCAGACCGTTGTCGTTGTCGGTGGACGATTTCATCCGCACAAGCCGCGATCCGCGGCATCGGGCCGGAGTCGAGCGGCTGTGGCGGGCGTGCGCCGAGTCCGGCGATCTGTATCGGCGGCACTATGAGGGGCTGTACTGCGTCGGTTGCGAGCAGTTCTACGGCGAGAGTGAGCTGGTCGAGGGACTGTGTCCTGAGCACGAGACCGTCCCGCAGTTCGTTTCCGAGGAGAACTGGTTCTTTCGGCTGTCGCGTTACGCGGAGCGGTTGCACGACCTCGTCAGCGGTGGCGCGTTGCGGATCGAGCCTGTCGAGCGGCGTAACGAGGTCCTGTCGTTCATCGCGGGCGGTCTGGAGGATTTCTCCGTGTCGCGTTCGGTCGAGCGGGCGCGGGGGTGGGGCATTCCGGTGCCCGGCGATCCGGAGCAAGTCATCTATGTGTGGTGGGACGCGCTCGGAAATTACATCACCGCACTCGATTACGGCGGCGATGGTGAGGAGTATCGGCGGTGGTGGGCGGGAGGCGGCCGGCGTACCCATCTCGTCGGGAAAGGCGTGTTGCGGTTTCACGCTGTGTACTGGCCGGCGATGCTGCTGTCGGCCGGGCTGCCGCTCCCGGACGAGATTCTGGTCCACGGATACCTGACGGCGAACGGACGGAAACTCCGCAAGTCCAGCGGAGTCGCCGTTGATCCTGTCGCGCTGGCCAAGGAGTACGGCGTGGATGCCGTGCGGTGGTGGCTGCTCCGCGAGGTACCGAGGGTCGGGGACGCCGACTTCACGGTCGAGCGGCTGGTCGCCCGCGCGAATGACGAACTGGCCAACGGGCTCGGCAACCTCGTGAACCGGGTCGTTTCCATGGTTCACCGGTATCGGGACGGCATCGTTCCCACCTGCGAGGTGCCCGCCCCGTTGGACGAGGTGTGCCGCGACGCGCCCGCTCTCGTCGACGCCGCGCTGGAGGAGTTCGACTTCCGTCGCGCGACCTCGGCCGTCTGGACGATCGTCGATGAAGCCAATCGCTACATCAATCGCGTCCGGCCGTGGGAGCTGGCGAAGTCTGGTGACGCGCGGCTGGATGGCGTCCTGGCCGCACTCATCAGGGCATGCCGAGCGGTCGCCGAACTCCTGGCGCCCTTCCTGCCTGATGCCGCCGCCCGCGTCAAAGCCCAAGTCACAGCCGACGGCGTGGCCCAGGTCACAGCCGACGGCGCGGGCCCGGTAACAGTCGAAGGCGCGGGCCAGGTCACTGGCCAAAGCACAGGCCAGCGCACAGCCGCAGGCGCAGGCGCAGGCCAGGTCGCGGGCCGGGGTGCGGGTGCAGGTCAGGGGGTTGTTTGTGTTGCGGGCGGGGCCGGGGTCGGGGGCGACGTTCGGGACGTGGGTGGGCGGCTTCCGCGGGCGCGACCCGTGTTCAGGCGGCTTGGCTGACGGTGGGTTTACCGGGGATGGACGTTGACTTGCTCTGTCTCGGGTAGGGCCGCACTGAAGCGGCAAGAGGAGGCGCGACGTGACGGACATTTCGAGCATGGGCCCGGAGCCGGGGGACGAGCGTCCGGTGCTGACCAACCGGCAGGGACACCCCGTCTACGACAACCAGAATCAGCGCACCGTGGGGTCTCGCGGACCGGCCACGCTGGAGAACTACCAGTTCCTGGAGAAGATCAGCCATTTCGACCGGGAGCGCATTCCGGAGCGGGTCGTCCATGCGCGGGGTGTGACGGCGTACGGGTTCTTCGAGTCCTACGGGAAATGGGGTGACGAGCCGATCGGGACGTTCACCCGGGCCAAGCTGTTTCAGGAGCAGGGAAAGCGGACGCCGATCGCGCTGCGGTTCTCCACCGTCATCGGCGGGCGCGACTCGTCCGAGACGGCCCGGGATCCGCGCGGCTTCGCCATCAAGTTCTACACCGAGGACGGCAACTGGGACCTCGTCGGGAACAACCTGGCGGTCTTCTTCATCCGCGACGCCATCAAGTTCCCGGACGTCATCCACGCCCTGAAACCGGACCCGGTGACGTTCCGCCAGGAACCGGCGCGCATCTTCGACTTCATGTCGCAGACGCCGGAGTCGATGCACATGCTCGTCAACCTCTTCAGCCCGCGCGGAATCCCGGCCGACTACCGGCACATGCAGGGCTTCGGCGTGAACACCTACAAGTGGGTGAACCAGGCGGGCGAGACGAAGCTCGTCAAATACCACTGGATGCCGAAGCAGGGCGTGCGGAGCATGACGGAGGAGGACGCGGCCGCGGTGCAGGCCGGGGATCTCGGGCACGCCACCAAGGATCTGCGCGACGCCATCGACCGCGGCGACTTCCCGGAATGGGAACTGCTCGTCCAGATGATGGACGACCACGACCATCCGGAGCTGGAGTTCGACCCGCTCGACGACACCAAGGTCTGGCCGGAGGACCAGTTCCCCGCGTTGCCGGTCGGCCGGATCGTCCTCGACCGCAATGTGGACGACAACTTCGCCGAGAACGAGCAGATCTCGTTCGGCACGGGCGTCCTGGTGGACGGGCTCGACTTCTCCGACGACAAGATGCTCGTAGGCCGGACGTTCTCCTACAGCGACACCCAGCGTTACCGAGTCGGCCCGAATTACCTGCAACTGCCCGTCAACCAGGCCAAGGGCACGCAGGTGCGGACGAACCAGCGCGACGGGCAAATGGCCTACTACGTCGACCCGCCGGGTGAGAACCCGCACGTGAACTACGAGCCGTCCATCACGGGCGGGCTGCGCGAGGGACAGTATCCGGCCCATGACGAGCAGGGCCCGGAGATCCGGGGCCGCCTGACCCGCAAGCGCATCTCGCGGGCGAACGATTACAAGCAGGCGGGCCAGCGCTATCTGCTGATGCAGGAGTGGGAGCGCGACGACCTGGTGCGCAACTTCATCGAGCTGATCTCGCAGTGCGCACGCCCGGTGCAGGAACGGATGGTCTGGCATCTCCTGCTGGTCGAGGACGACCTGGGGCTGCGCGTCGGCGAAGGGCTCGGGATCGGCCCAAGCGACGTCGAACACCTCGAACCGCTGCCCGGTCAGGAGCTCACCGACGAGGACGAGCAACGCCTGCGGAGCCTCGGCAAGAACGGTTCACGCGACGTCTCCGGCCTGAAGATGACGCATTGCGTCCCGAACGGAAGGGCCGTCCACCGGCACTAGAGATCCCGTGCACCGGCCGGCGGATGGCCTCGAACGGCCAACCCCCGACCCCGACCCACGCCCCCGGCTCTGAGCGTGCGCCCTCAGGGTCGGGCAAGGGACGTCCGACGGCCACGACACAAGCACGCATCCTTACGAACCACCAGGTCAAAGCCCCTGAACACATAGCCTCAAACTATGGAACAAAGCATTCCGTTCTGCTAGAATCAGAACCATGCAAAGGATCCGGGCTACGGGTCTACCGGGGGATTACTCCACCCTGGATGGGGGTTTTCCCCTATGGCGATGAGTTTGCCGGACCGGCAGAGTCATATTCAGCAGCAGGGGGACGAGGCCCCCTCCGCAGGAAGAAGGCATGAGATGTCGAACACGCCAACCCCCACCTCGCTGAACACCGCCGACCTGGCCGAGATCCTGTTCAGCTGCGGGCTCCAGGAATCCGACCACCCGTCCGCCGAGCAGGTGCGCAAGGCCATCGACGATCGGATCGGCGCCTGTGGCGGCGACCGTTCCGTCTGCGTCGCCGTCGTCGCCCAGGAGGCCGGCGACCACCCGGAGACCTACATCACGCGGATGCGCTGGGCCCTGTCCACCGTGTCCGAGGCGTACCGCGAGCTCACGACGGCCGCCTGACCTCCACCGCCACCGCCCCACCACCAAAAGCAGCATCGCCCCACCACCAGCCCCACCGCCCCGCGACAAGGGAGGACCTCTGATGCGTTCACCGTTCACCGACCGGCGCGAGGACATCGTCCCGCGTTCGCTCCGCGACCTGCTCGCGACCGAGGCGCCGCAGGTCACGAACGAAAGGCGCCCGCGCCGACAACGCAAGACCTTGACGGCCCGCCGCGTCACCTAGCACCGTCCCGACCGCCCGCGCCAACCACGCGCCCCGCGACCACGCGCTCTCACCAGACACCGCGCACTACGCGCACCGCGACCACGCGCCGCTCACCACACGCTCCGCCACCACGCGTTCTCGCCACGCGCCGCCCCACGCGCTCCGCGACCGTACGCCGCGCGAACCCGTCCCGCGCGAACCCGTCCCGCACGAACCCGCGCCGCGCCGGCTATCGCATCCGTGCGTGCCCGTCCCTGATGTGCCGCGGGGGCCGTGATACCGACGACGTTCGCGGACGCAGCCGCAACCGTGGGCGGAGCACGTTCGTTGGAGGGGCGTGGCACTCATCGCCTTCATGACCATCCCCGGCCTTGTGATCGCACTGTTCGCATTCGCCGTCCTCGATCGCGCCGGTCTGTGGGCGCACCGCCGGTTCCGGTTGCCCTGGAGGCGGGACGAGACGGGACGTCCGGTCTCTGCGATCGCGGTCGGCGAGCTGGACGCCTTCTTCCACGGCACCCAGCGTCACCAGCAAGACCAACGCCGGTCGTCGCTGATGATGCGGGACGAGGAGAGCGACGGAGCGCCCCCGCGCACCCGCATCGATCTCGACGCCGGGACGGCCGTCGTGCGGCGTCCGGCCGGTTCCGCTCCGCCCGACGAACCGGCGATCTGACCCCCCTGGCACCGCCGCCTGATCCGCCTAGCGCTGACGCGGCGCGTGAACGTGCGATCGCGTACGGTGGGCCGACCACACCGCGCGTGACCCCTATGCTTGCGCCCGTGTGCGAAGTGCCGACGGAGAACCACGGCGGCGCCCCTGGTCGCGGGCGCGAGTACCGCATCGGCGAACTCGCGAAGGCCGCCGGCGTCCCGGTCCGGACGCTGCGCTACTACCAGGAGCGCAAGCTGCTGCCGCCGCCGCGCCGCGTAGGACGGATCGGCCTCTACTCCGAAGACCATCTGGCGCGGCTCCGCATGATCTCGAATCTGCTCGCGCGCGGCCACACCCTCGAAGGCATCCGGGAACTGCTGTCCGCGTGGGAGGAGGGCCGCGACATCGGGGCCGTCATCGGCGCCGCCGGTGTCGGTGTCGGCGTCGAGGAGACGGTCGTCACGCCTTGGTCGAACGAGGTTCCGGTGACCATGACGCTGGACGAACTGGCGGCGCTGTTCCCCGGCCAGATCGGCCCGGAGTCCGTGGAACGGGCCGTCGCGCTCGGTCATATCGAGGTGGACGGCGACCGCGTCACCCACTGGAGCCGCCGGCATCTGGAAGCGACCGTGTCGCTCGTCCAGGCCGGGGTGCCGCTGGAGGACGTCCTGTCCGCCGGCCGGGAACTCCAGCGCAGCATGGACGACCTCGCCGCGACGTTCGTCCGCCTGATCGCCGAACATGCCGCCGGGCCCACCGGCGCCCCAAACGACGACGACCCAGACGACCAAGACGACGGCGACCGAGACGGCGGCGGCCATGAGGGCGGTGGGCTCGGTGGGCTCATCGAGGCCCTCGCCCGGCTGCGGCCAGGCGCTCAGCTCACGGTCGAAACGGGCTTCGCCCGGGCCATGGACCGTCAGGTTCGCGCCGCGATCGACGAGGCCCGCGGCCGCCTGCCGGGCTGAATCCGCAGAAAGGCGAGGGCCCCCTGCCCCGCGTGACGCGGGAGGTTCGGTTCGGGTGCGCTCGCCGTCTCGTCGCCGTTGGACGGCTGGTCGGCCGCGATACTGGTGGCATGGTCGATGATGAGCGTTGGAAGGCGCGTTTCCGTGCCGCCCGGATAAGCCTGCCCCGTTGGGCGCGTGACGCCCCGAACCACAGCATCTTCCGGTCGAACGTCACCGGGACATGGGAGATCTACACCTGGAACCGCGATACAGGCGCGCAACGGCAGGTGACCGAACGGCCCAACGGCACGTGGATCGGCACCATCGACCCGTCCGGTGAATGGGTGTGGTGGTTCGCGGACACGGACGGCGACGAGTTCGGCATATGGCAGCGCGTCCCGTTCATCGCGGGCGAAGGGGCGGAGAGCGTTCCGGCCGTTCCCGGGTTGGAGCCGTCGTACCCGTCTGGGCTTTCCCTGGGCCGCAGTGGTCTCGCCGTAGTCGGACGGACGACAGACGGGGGAAACACGATCCACCTGTGCCGTCCGGACGCGTCGGCAGAGGTGCTCTACCACCATGCAGAGGACGCGCATGTTGCCGCACTGTCGCGGGACGAGTCGCTGATAGCGATCGGGCACAGCGAGCATGGCGACAGCCGCCACATGGCGTTGCGCGTGCTACGTCCCGACGGTTCCACGGTCGCCGACCTTTGGGACGGCCCCGGCAAGGGTGTCTACGGAGCCGGATTCGCCCCTGTCGACGGCGATACGCGGCTGCTGGTCAACCATGAGCGGCGCGGCCGGGACGAGATGCTGATCTGGGACCCGGTCGCCGGCACCGAGCGCGACCTCGTCCTCGACCTGCCGGGCGAGATCGGCGCCGGCTGGTACCCGGACGGAACGGCGCTGCTGATCTCCCACTCGCACGAGGCGCGCGACGAGCTGTACCGGTACGACCTGTCCGACGAGTCGCTGACCAGGATCGACACGCCGCGCGGTGTGATCGGCGGCGCGGACGTCCGGCCGGACGGGACGGTCGAGTTCTTCTGGTCGTCCGCCGCCGAGCCGCCGGTGATCAGGTCCACGTCCGGTTCGGTGGTGCTCACGCCGCCCGGGCCGGTCGCGCCGCCGTCCGTCCCGGTCGAGGACGTGTGGGTGGACGGCCCCGCCGGGCGCATCCACGCGCTGGTCAGCAAACCGGACGGCGACCGCCCCTATCCGGCCGTGTTCGACATCCACGGCGGACCGACGGCGCAGGACGACGACTCGTTCGTCGCGTCCGCGGCCGCCTGGGTGGACCACGGGTTCGCGGTCGTCCGCGTCAACTACCGGGGCTCGACGGGCTACGGGTCGCAGTGGCGCGACGCCATCGAAGGCCGGGTCGGGCTCACCGAGCTGGAGGACATCAAGGCCGTCCGCGACTGGGCGGTGTCGAGCGGGCTCGCCGACCCGGCGCGGCTCGTCCTGACCGGCGGTTCGTGGGGCGGGTTCCTCACCCTCCTCGGCATCGGCACGCAGCCGGACGACTGGAGTGTCGCGGTCGCCGCCGTCCCCGTCGCCGACTATGTCGCCGCGTACGAGGACGAAATGGAGGGATTGCAGGCGTTCGACCGTTCGCTGTTCGGCGGTTCCCCGGACGAGGTGCCCGACAGGTACCACGAGTCGTCCCCGATCACGTATGTCGCGCAGGTGAAGGCGCCGGTGCTGATCCTCGCCGGGGAGAACGACCCGCGCTGTCCCATCCGGCAGATCGACAACTACCTCCGCCGGCTCACCGAGCTGGATCATCCGCACGAGGTGTACCGGTACGACGCCGGTCACGGGTCGCTCGTCGTCGAGGAGCGGATCACCCAGATGGCCGCCGAAATGGACTTCGCCCGCAAGCATTTGGGTATGTCCTGATCTTCCCGGGGACGGGCGGGCGCCGCCGTCCGTCCCCCGTCCCGCCCGGGTGTTTACAAGATCAAAGGCTCGGGCACTCCTCCGATCGGCCGCTAGTGAGCAATGAGCCGTACTGGACACGGCTCGCCCCCCGGCGCTCGTCCGTCACTGATCGGGGGGATCACATGACACGGCTTCTCCACGTCCATGCGCCCGTCCGGCACGCCGCGCGCCATCGAATACCCGCGGCTCACGGCCCGGCGTTCCGCCTGACGGCCGTGGCGGCCGGCGCGGCGATGGCGACCTCGCTCCTCACCGCCGCACCCCGCCAGGCGTCCGCCACCGAACGACCTCCAACCCGACGTCCAGCACCCGCAACGGCAGGCCACCCGGCGCCCGCAACGGCAAAGCGCCCCGCACCAGCGGCAGGCCGGTCGGCGGTGGAGCAGGCGGCGGGACGGTCGGCGGCGGGACGGGCCCCGGTGGTGGGACGGGCGGTGCCGATCTCGCGTCCGGCATCGATCAGCGCGCTCGCGCTGGCCCGCCGTCCCGCCCCGCGCGACGTCCGGGTCCGCCACCGGCCGTGGCAACGAGCGGCGGGCCCGTACACCCGGACGCGTCCGCTCCCGCCCGCGACGCCCTCCCCACTGGACGACCTCCGGCGCCTCCGCCGCTGCCGCCCCGTCCCGACTCCGCCATGGAGCCGGAACCCGAACCCGAACCCGAACAAGAGCCGGAACCCGCGTACGAGCCCGATCCCGACCCCGAGGCGGCTTTGGAGGCGGTGCAGGGCCTCACCCACGACATGCCCGACTCGCTGCGCCTGAGGCACCGGGTCGTCGAGGACGTGCTGCGCGTCAACGGCATCGGGTGGCGTTCGACCGGCCGCTGCTCCGACCGGACGATCGCGTCCTGCACATCGTTCGAGAACGTCCGCTGGGGGACGATCAAGGGCCTGCTCGGGTTCGCCGAGTCGAGCGGCTGCGAGATCACCGTCACCGGCGGCACCGAACGCGGCCACGCCGGCGGCCCCTACAGCCACTGGAACGGCTACAAACTCGACATCGCGCCCACCGCGTGCGTCGACCGCGCGATCAGGCGCTACCCGCCGGCCGGTGTCCGACGCGACGGCGCGCGCCTCTACCGTTCATCGGACGGCGCCCTGTTCGCCCGCGAAAAGGACCACTGGGACATCACCTTCCGCTGAAAGCCCGTGCCACCGGGCGTCAGGCGCGGACCTCGCGGATGATGCCGACGAGTTCGCGGGTCACCGACTTGAAGCCCGGCATGCGCGACATCGACACCATGCGGTTGACCAGCGGGACCGTCCGCTCCACGAGGAGGTACGTCTTGCGGCAGCCGGGCGAGCTGTCGTGCACCCAGTACAGGACGATGCCCATCGAGTAGATCCACAGCAGTTCCGGCAGCTCCGCCCGGAACTCCTTGTCGATCTTCAGGTCGGAGCCGTCCACGACCTCGCGGTAGATCGAGACCGCCGACTCACGCGCGGGGCCCGACTCGGCGCTGAACGGGTTGAGCGGGCTGGTCGGCTCGGCGGCGAACTTGAAGAACTTCCCGGCGAACTCGTGATACGGGACCATCGTGTCGACCCGGGCCTTCAGCACGCCGAGCAGCCGCGGCGCGAACGCCGTCTCCGCGTCCAGGACGGCGCGGCACGCGGCGACGTGCTCGTCCTGCAGCTCGTCGTAGTACGCCTGGATCAGCTCTTCCTTGGACCCGAAGTAGTAGTAGGCGTTGCCGACCGAGACGCCCGCCTCCTTGGCGATCGCGCGCATCGTCGTCGCCTCGTATCCGCGGTCCCTGAACAGCTTCAGCGCCGTCTCGACGATCAGGGACCGTGTCTGCTCGGACTTCACGGCCTTCGTCTCGGTCACGCATGCCACCCTACGGCCCCGCCCCGCCGTCCCGCTCACGCCGAGAACACCACGCGGAACACCGCCCGCACCGCCGAGAACAGCGTCCACACCGCAACAAACCCGTCTCAGACGGTGTTCACCCGCCATGACCAACGCACTCGACACGCTCCGCGCGTTCTACGCCGCTGAGGCCGAATACGTGGCAGCCGGTGGGCCGGGCAAGGCCGATTTCGACGGCATGGCCGCGCACCTCGCCTCCGACGTCGTCATGTACCAGGCCGAAGTGCTCCCCTACGGCGGGACGTGGCGCGGCCATGACGGCATGGAACGGTTCATGGCGGCGATGAGCGAGGCGTGGTCGTCGCTCACGTTCCTCGAACAGCGCTTCGCCGTCGACGGCGAGACGGTCGCGGTCTACAACCGCAGCGTCTTCAAGGCCCGGACGACCGACCGCGAACTGGAAACGTCGATCATGCAGTGGATCACAGTCCGGGACGGCCTGATCACCGAATTCCGCCCGTTCTACCTGGACACGTCCGCCGTCCTCAAAACCCTCACCCCGTGAGCCACGTCCCCCCGGCCCCTCACGATCCTCACCCCCGGAGCCGCGTCCGCCGTTATCGCGGCGCTCACGCCGTGCGTCAGTTCGACATGCTCGCCACCCTCACGCTGTAAGTCACGCCCGGCACCCTCGTGACCCTGACCCTGACCCCTGAACCGCAACCGCGTCCTCGTGATGCTCGCGTCGTACGTCAGTTCGGCACGCTCGCCACCCTCGCGCCATGAGTCACGTCCGGCACGCTCGTGGCCCTGACCCTTTGAACCGCAACCGCTGTTCTCGCGGTGCTCGCGTCGTACGTCAGTTAGGCATGCTCGTGATTCTCACGCCGTGAGTCATGTTCGGCATCTTCGTGGCGTTCAGGCGGTGAGTTCGGCGGCGATCAGTTCGGCGATCTGGGCGGTGTTCAGCGCGGCGCCCTTGCGGAGGTTGTCGCCGCAGAGGAACAGGTCGAGCGCCTGCGGGTCGTCGAGCGAGCGGCGGACGCGGCCCGCCCACGTCGGATCGGTGCCGACGACGTCGGACGGTGTGGGGAACTCGTGCGTCTCCGGGCTGTCGCACAGCACCACGCCGGGGGACCTCGCGAGGATCTCCTGGGCCTCCCGCTGGTCGGTCCGCTCCTCGAACACGGCGTGGACGGCGACCGAATGCGCGGTCACCACCGGGACGCGGACGCACGTCGCCGACACCCGCAACTCCGGTAGCCCGAGGATTTTGCGCGTCTCGTCCCTGATGGACATCTCGTCGGACGTCCAGCCGCCCTCCTCGAACGTCCCCGCCCACGGCACGACGTTCATCGCGAGCGGCGCCGGGAACGGCCCGAACTCGCCGACCACACCGCGGATGTCGCCGGCGCGGTTGCCGAGCGCGCGGTCCCCGCCGACCTTCTCCAGCTGCGCGTACAGGGTGTCGATCCCCTGCCGGCCCGCCGACGACGCCGCCTGGTAGGACGCGACGACCAGTTCCCGCAGCCCGTACCGGCCGTGCAGCGCCCCGAGCGCGACGATCATCGACAGCGTCGTGCAGCCGGGACCGGCGACGATGCCGCGCGGACGATCCCGTACCCGCTCGGGGTTCACCTCCGGGACGATGAGCGGCACGTCCCGGCCCATCCGGAAGGCGCCCGAGCCGTCCACCGCCACGGCACCGCGCCCCGCCGCGACCGGGGCCCACTCCTCGGCCACCGGCGCGGGGACGGCGAACGTCGCTATGTCGACATCGTCGAAGACCTCGGGGGCGAGCGCCACGGACTCCGCCGCCCGGCCGCGCACCTTCAGCGACCGCCCGGCGGACCGTTCCGAGCCGACGAGCCGGATCTCCCCGTACACGTCCCGGCGGGTGGACAGCAGGTCGAGCATCACCGCCCCGACCGATCCCGTCGCGCCGACGACCGCGAGAGTGGGCAGCGCGGAATCAGAGTCCATCGTCGCACTCACATCCTCTGAACTACCGTCGTCCACGACCGGTTCCCGGACGGATGGTGCCACCGCCCAATCGACCCGATTGCGTCACGTGACGCGCAGGGCCCACAAACGCACAAGGAACCCGGAACGGCCTCGCCCAGGGCTCAGCGCCCACTACCGATCTCGCCGAGACGCCCCGCCGGCGCACGTGCGCGGGCGGGGCGGTGAGCGCGGATGTTCAGCGGCCGGTGCCGCCGTAGACGACGGCCTCGACCTGCTCGGCGTCGAGGTCGAACGCGTGGTGCGCGGCGGCGACCGCGGTGTCGATGTCGTCCTGCGCGACGACGACGGAGATCCGGATCTCCGACGTGGAGATCATCTCGATGTTCACACCGGCCTCGGCGATCGCGCCGAACAGGGTGGCGGTGACGCCGGGGTGCGAGCGCATCCCCGCGCCGATCAGCGACACCTTGCCGATGCGGTCGTCGTAGCGGAGCGACTCGAAGCCGATTCGCTCCTTGAGCTTGTTGAGGGCGGTCAGCGCGCTCTGCCCGTCGGTGGACGGCAGCGTGAACGAGATGTCGGTCCGCCCGGTGGACGCCGCAGACACGTTCTGCACGATCATGTCGATGTTGATCTCGGCGTCGGACAGCACCGCGAAGATCGTGGCGGCCTCACCGGGCTTGTCGGGCACCCCCACCACGGTGATCTTCGCCTCGCTCCGGTCGTGCGCGACGCCGGAGATGATCGCCTGCTCCATGTCGTCCTGTCCTTCGATCTCGCTGCTGTCGACGACCCACGTGCCCTCCTTCTGGCTGAACGAGGACCGCACGTGGATCGGGATGTTGTAGCGGCGCGCGTACTCGACGCAGCGCAGATGCAGGATCTTCGCGCCGCTCGCCGCCATCTCCAGCATCTCCTCGTAGGAGATCTTCGGGATCTTGCGGGCGGCGGGCACGATGCGCGGGTCGGCGGTGAAGACCCCGTCCACGTCGGAGTAGATCTCGCAGACGTCGCCGTCCAGCGCCGCGGCCAGCGCGACCGCGGTGGTGTCGGAACCACCGCGGCCGAGCGTCGTGATGTCCTTGGTGCCCTGCGAGACGCCCTGGAACCCGGCCACGATGCAGATCGAGCCCTCGTCCAGCGCGGTGCGGATCCGTCCCGGCGTCACGTCGATGATCTTGGCTTTGCCATGCGACCCGTCGGTGATCACGCCGGCCTGGGAGCCGGTGAACGACCGGGCCTCATGGCCCAGGTTCGCGATGGCCATGGCCAGCAGGGCCATCGAGATCCGCTCGCCGGCGGTGAGCAGCATGTCGAGTTCGCGGCCCGGCGGCAGCGGGCTGACCTGCTTGGCCATATCGATGAGATCATCCGTCGTGTCGCCCATCGCGGACACCACGACGACGACGTCGTTGCCCGCCTTCTTCGTCGCGACGATGCGCTGGGCGACCCGCTTGACGCCGTCGGCGTCTGCGACGGAGGAGCCACCGTACTTCTGCACGACTAGGGCCACGAGTGGCGCTCCTCGGATCGGGGTCAGGCGTACCGGACGACGAGTCTACCGAGCCGCCCCTAATGGATTACGTTCAGGTAACTACGGCGCCGGCCCGGCATCGGTCAAACGGCGGTCTCGACGGCGCCTTGGGCCGAGTCGCCGGGGCCACCGGGCCCCGCGGGCTCAGCGACGCGGGCGGCACGAGCGGCGCGGGCGGCGGCGCGGAGGCCGGACGCGGTGATCAGCGCGGCGAGCAGGGCCGCCGCGACCGGGACGGCCAGCGCGGTCCGGAGCGCGTCCAGGCCCGCCGCCCGGGAACCGTCGCCGCCGAGCGCCGCGACCTGGACGGCGGTCACGGTGGACAGGCCGAGCGCCGTGCCGAACTGGATCGCCGTGTAGAAGAGGCCGCCTGCCAGGCCGTGCTCGCTCTCGTCCACCCCCTCCGTGGCGGCCATCGTCAGCGGACCGTAGACGAGCGCGAACGCCATCCCCAGCAGCGCCATGATCGGGAACATGATCGTGTAGGCCCAGTCGAGCCCGACCGGCAGGAACAGCCCGTACGCCACGGCCGCGAGGACGAGCCCGCCGAGCAGGACGCGGAAGTTGCCGAAGCGGTTCACCAGACGCGGGGTGAGCGTGGGCGCGAGGACGGTGTCGATACCGAGGACGAGCATGGCGAGGCCGGTCTGCCAGGTCGTCCAGCCGCGGAGTTCTTGCAGGTAAAGCGTCATGAGGAACTGGAATCCGGCGAAGGCGCCGAGGAACAGCGCGGCGCTGAGGTTCGTCCGGACGAGCGCGGCCGAGCGGAGGATGCCGAGCCGCAGGAGCGGGCTCGCCGCCCGCCGTTCGATCGCGACGAACGCGGCGAGCAGCGCCACCCCGCCCACGAAGGCGCACGCGGTGAGCGCGGCCCCGTGCGAGGGCCGCTCCAGCCGGACGACCCCGTACGCGAGCAGCAGCATCGCGCCCGTCACGCTGAACGCCCCCACGAGATCAAACCCCCTGGCCGACCCGGCGACCGGCGCCGCCGCCGCGCTGTCCGGCTCTTTGACCAGCGGGATCGCCGCGGCCAGGATCAGCGCCGCCATGATGACCGGGGCGAAGAACACCCAGCGCCAGCCGATCGAGGTCAGCAGCCCGCCGGCGACGAGGCCGAGCGTGTAGCCGCCCGCGGCCGTCCCCGCGTAGACGCCGAGCGCCTTCGTGCGGACGGGTCCGGCCGGGAACGTGGCGGTGACCAGCGCGAGCCCCGCCGGCATCATGAACGCCGACGCGACGCCGGTGACGAATCTGGCGAGCAGCAGCATCCAGCCTTCGGTGGCGAACCCGCCGAGCCCGGAGAACGCCAGGAAGACCACCAGCCAGAAGAGGAAGACGCGGCGGCGGCCGAGCAGGTCGGCGGCCCGCCCGCCGAGCAGCATGAACCCGCCGTAGCCGAGCACATAGGCGCTGATGACGCCGCTGAGCATTCCGGTCGACAATCCCAGGTCCGCCCGGATCGACGGGAGCGCGACGTTCAGCATCGCGACGTCGATTCCCTCCAGGAAGACCGCGCCGCACAGGACGAACAGCGACGCCCAGGCGCGTCCGTCCATGCGGGCCGCGGATGTGGACATGAGCAGGCTCCTCTCTCGGCGAGGGCCCGGTTCCCGGACGGGGGGCCGGTTCCCTCTTGTTACCGACAGCATCCTCAGTCACCATTGGGAGTCATGGAAGACGGAACTTTCGCGCCACCTGGTTACTGCGGGGATACCGCCGCCGAAGAGGACGTCCTGCAGTGGGACACCCGCAACGACTGCGAGGTCCGGCAGATCCTCGACCGCATCGCGGACAAGTGGTCGCTGCTCGTCATCGCGCTGCTGGACCAGCGATCGCTCCGCTTCACCGAACTGCGCCGCCGGATCGAGGGCATCAGCCAGCGGATGCTCGCCAGGACGCTGCGGCACCTGGAACGGGACGGCCTCGTCAGCCGCACCGTCCACCCGACCGTCCCGCCACGCGTGGACTACGCCCTAACCCCCATGGGCTCGACTTTGCACGAAACCATCCGCTCGCTGGTGACGTGGACGGAGGCACACCAGAACGCCATCGCCGCCGCCCGCGCCACCTACGACGCCCGCATCGAGGACGAACGCAAGGCAGCAGAACAGGAGGCAGCCGAACGCGCCACCGTAGCCCGCGAGGTCCTCAAAGCCCACCGCTAACGCCCACACACAAAAAACCGCCGTCCACCCCGCACGAGCGACCACCGCTCACCGCAAACGAACCACCATCGCTCATCCCGACACGAACGACGACCGCTCACCACACACGAACAACCACCACTCAATACGCGACCAACCGCCGCTGACCCGCACACGAACGACGACCGCTCTCCGCAGACGAGCGACGGCCGCTGACCCGGGCACGAACGACGACCGCTGACCCCACATGAACGACGGCCGCTAACCACCACGAACAATCACCGCTGACCCCACACGAACAACCGCCGCTCACCACACATGAACGACAGCCGCTGACCTTGCACGAGCGACCGCGGCGGACCGTGCACGAACGACCGCCGCTGACGCGTACGGAGCGATGGTCGTTCACGCGGTCGGTGAGCGGTGCTAGAGGGTTGGCGGGCCCTGTTCGATGCGGCGGAGGACGGGGGTGAGCTTGTCGATGTCGTCGGTGTCGATGCGTTGCCGTTCGTCCCACCAGGTGGCGCCCGCGTCCCGCAGCGGGCCGAGTAGGTCGCGCGCCGCTGCGGCCTCGGGCGGGCTGGCGCCGCCGACGACGATCTCGAACGGCCCGTCGCCTTCGCGGTGCTGGTGAACGTAGTCGGCCAAGCCCTGGACTTCCTCGGCGGACGGCGCGTAACCGTGCGAGCCATCGCCGAAGAGGGGGACGGCGCCGTCCCAGCGGGCGGCCCGGCGCATCGGGCGGCGGTTCGGCCAGAACCCGGCGATCCAGACCGGTGGACGGGGACGCTGCACGGTGGCGGGCAGCAACGCCACGTCCTCGACCTGGTAGTGCCGCCCGTGATGCGTCACCGGCTCCCCGGACCAGTAGCGGGCGAGCAGGTCGAGGCCCTCGTCCAGGCGTTCGGCCAGCAGGGCCTTGTCGGTCGGTTCACCGAAGGCGCCGTACTCGTCCCTGACCGGCCCGCCGAGGCCCGCCGCGAAGATCACCCGTCCGCCGGTGGCGGCGTCGAGGGTGGCGACCTGGCGGGCGAGCTGCTGCGGCCGTCGCCGCGGGACGGGTGTGACCAGGGTGCCGAGCTTGATCCGGGTGGTCGTCAGCGCCGCCGCCGTCAGCAGCATCCACGGGTCCCCGAAGGTCTTGCGTTCGATCTTGTCGTGGACGACGTGATCCCAGATGAACAGGGCGTCCCAGCCGGCCTGTTCCGCCGCCTGCGCGACCCGCGCCACGGTCCTGACGTCGGCGAAGTCCCCGAAGTTCGGGATGTTGATCGAAAACCGCACACGGCCATGCTTCTCCGCCCCCAAGGCGGTGGCAAGCGAATAACACCGGGCCGGTCGGTGACACTGGCCCGGCTTACCCGGGATGAGCCCATATGCCAAGATCCACAAGGGACGGGCAGCGGGAAGCGGCCTCGCCGGAGGGGTGAGTCGAGCGTGTTCGGACGCAGAACCAGGCGTGACGCCGAGGACACCGTCGAGCAGGCGCTCGCGCTCTGCCACAGCGGACGGCGGGACGACGTGGTCGCCGGCCTCCAGGCGTTGCAGGACATGCCCGCGCCGCTCGTCCCTCAGCACCTGTGGCCGCGGATAAGGCAGGTCACCGGCGCGCTGTGCGGCCCTGGCCAGCGGGATCCCGAGGTGCTCGCGGCGGCGATACCCGTCCATGTCACCGCGCTCGGTACGGAGCGGGACCCCGTGGAGTTGCTGAGGACGATGCTCCGCCACGAGGACGGCCGCGTCCGGGCCGCCGCCGCGGCTTCGGCGGCGTGGGCGCATGACCCCGTGGCGTTGGTCAGCGTGCTCCTCTCGCTCCTGGAGGAGGATCCGTTGCCGGCGGTGGCCACGGCGGCCGCCACGGGTCTCGCGCTGATCGTTAGCAGCGATCCGTCCGCCGCGGAGCGGTTCGCCGCGCTGTTCGCCGCCCATCTCGATGACCCCGGCCGGGCCGTCTCCGCATGGCGCCGCGCGAAAGCCATCCTGCTCGCCGCCGCCGACCCCGGCACCGACCCCGGCCCCGCCGATCCCGGCGACCCCGGCCCCGCCGCTCTCGACCCAGGCACCACCACCCTCTCGGACGATCTTCGCGACGAGCTCCAGGAGCCGCTGACGAGCCTGCGCGGCCTTGACTGGACGGGCCAGGAGGTTCGCGCGCTGGCCATAGGCCTGTTCATCGACGCGGTCAACGGGTCGATGCGCCGGTACGCGCCCGTCCCCGGCTGGGACGAGCCCGCCCGCCGCACGGCCGTCCGGGACCTGCTCCAGCGCGCCCGAACCCACCCGGCGGGCAGCGAGGAACGAGACGAGACCCTCGTCCAGTTGCTCCCGGACGCGTCGGCCCCCGCCTGGTCCGACCGCCACGCCGTCAACGTCGCCGTCGACGAGGCGCTCACACTATGCGACGCCACCGACAAAACCGGGACGGCACTCGGCACCGAGACCCTGGCGATCTTGACGAGCCTGGGCACCCCCGGACGATCACGCCGGATCCGTGCCGCTCTCGCAGCCCTTCGCGCCCACCACCCGGACGACCCGATCGTCCTGGCGGCCATGCTGCGCACCTACTCGGGGCTCGCCGCCCGCGGCCTGCTCGACCAGGCGGCCGACCGCCCGGACGCGTTCGTCCTGAACCTCCTCGAACACGAGAACGCACAGGTCAGAGCCACAGCGGCAGCGGCCGGTAACCTCGCACCGGCCCAGATCGCGGAGCGGCAGGTCCGCCTCGTCGACCAGGACCCGGATCCCGCCGTCCGGGCGAACGCCGCGCTCGGCCTGGCGACCATCGCGACCATCGGCGATGCCGACGACGGCAACGAACTGATCACCAAGGCCCTGGCCCGCCTTCTCGGCCATCCCGACCCGATCATCCGCGCACACGCACTGTCGTGGGCCGTCAAGACGAACCGGCCCGACTCACTGGAACGTCTGCTGTACGAACTCACAACCCCCGACCCCGGCTGGGAGATCCTCTTCATCGTCGAGAACCTGCCGGACCACGTCGACGCCATGCCCCGCCGGCTCCACAAGCGCTTCACCGCCGCACTCGCCCGCCTGGACGAGAACGGCTGGGCGAACCGCACCGAACCCGGCGCGTATCCGGACGCCGAAGCCCGAGCCCAGACGCTCGCGGACGCGGCCGCGACGCTCCAACTCCTGGAACCCACCGCTTGACTCTGACGCGCGGGTCAGGGGTTAGCGTCGCGAGGTTCGTGCAGGGGTTACGCGTTGAGGAGCGTTCAGATGCCCGGTACATCCCGCGAAATTCGGCTCGCCGTCCAACCCGATGGTCTCCCGAGGCCGGAGCACTTCACCGTCGCCGAAACGCCGATGCCGGTCCCCAGAGACGGAGACGGAGACGGAGACGGAGACGGAGACGGCGGCGTCCTGGTCCGGAACCGCTTCTTTCATGTGTCCCCGGCGTTGCGCAGCCTGATCGGCGGGAGCCTGGCGGACGCGCCGTTCCCCGGGCTGGCCCCCGGTGACACGTTGTACGGAAAGGCGATCGGCGAAGTCGTCTCGGCACCGCCGGACGCGGGCGTCCGCCCGGGCGACCTGGTCCAGCACTGGCTCGGCTGGCGCGAGTACGCCGCCGTCCCCGCCGGTCAGTGGTCGCCGCTGGACGGCGCGTTGCCCGGCCCCGAGGCTCACCTGGGGCAGGCGTCGATCGCGTACACGGCGCTGACGCGGGACGCGCGGCTTCGTCCCGGCGACACGGTGTTCGTGTCCGGCGGCGCCGGCGGGATCGGCTCGCTGGCGGGGCAGATCGCCAAGGCGCTCGGGGCGGGACGGGTGATCGGCAGCACCGGCTCGCCGGAGAAGGCGAAGCGGCTGGTGACCGAGCTCGGCTATGACGCGGCCGTGCTCCGCGGCGAGCGGCCCGTCGCCGACCAGCTCGCGGAGGCCGCGCCGGACGGAATCGACGTCCTCGTGGACAACGTCGGCGGCGAGCAACTCCAGGCCGCGATCGCCGTGGCCCGTCCCGGCGCGCGGTTCGCCATCGTCGGCACCCTGTCCGGACAGCTGTCGCCGGACCTCGGCGGCACCACCGCCCCGGTCGAGATCGACACGTTCCAGCTGATCGTCAAGGGCATCGAGATGCGCGGTTTCGGCAGCTCCGCCGGGGACACGGCGGAGCCCGGCTGGGCCGAGCGCGTCGGCGGCTGGCTGCGCTCCGGGGAGATCACCTTCCCGCATGTGCGCGTCGCGGGCATCGAGAACGCCCCGCGCGCGTTGCACGAGGTGATCGGCGGACGGCACCTCGGGACCGTCATCGTCGAACTGTAGGCGCCAGGACGGAGCTTCGATGCGGATCAGCGACGCCGCGGCGGCGGCCGGGACCACCCCGCGGGCACTGCGGTTCTACGAGCAACGCGGCCTGCTGCCGCCGCCTTCGCGCACCGCGGGCGGGCAGCGCGAGTACGGGCCGGGCGAGGTGGCGCGGGTGCGGACGATCCGCCACCTGCTGTCGGTGGGACTGACCGTCGAGGACCTCCGTGGTTGCGCCGGCCTGCTCCACCTCCTGGACGCGGACAGGCCCCCGCCCCACGACGGCGCGGGATGCGGGCAGGGCTCCGGGATCGCGAGCCGCCGCCTGGCCGCCCTGGACGCCGAGATCGCCCGTCTCACAACCCTCCGCGAACGCTTGGCCGCCCAGGTCTCCCTGGCCAGGCAGGACACACCCTCCACCGCCTGACGTCCAACGAAAAAGCGATGTGGGGCTCCCGGCGCACGCACCGGAAGCCCCACAAGAGCCGAGCGCTCAGATCACTTCAGGGTGGCGCCCTGAGCCTGGAGCGCCTCGTCCAGCGGTTGGAAGAACGACTGGAAGTTGGCTCCGCAGCCGCCGGTGGTGCCGCCGGAGGTGATCCCGATGGCGATGTTGCCGGCCTGGAGCGAGCCGCCGCTGTCGCCCGGCTGGCTGCAGGCGGTGGTCTCGATCATCTGGTAGACGGATCCCTCCTGGTAGTTCACCGTCCGGTCGTAGCCCACGAGCCGTCCGGACGTCGTCCCGGTCGTGGAGCCCTTCTTCTGGACCTGGGTGCCCGCCGCCGGCCGTCCGACCTCGGTGAGCTGGGCGTTGTTCATCTGGACCTGGCCGGCGCTGCGGATCGTGCCGTAGTCGTCGCCCGGGAACCTGCTGATCTGCCGGGTGCCGACGGTCTGGCCGCCCGCCGACCAGGTGGCGCCGATGTTGGTGCAGTGCCCGGCGGTCATGACGTAGTCGGTTCCGCCGCTGACGCCGATGGCCGACACCGAGCAGCGCGAACCGCCGGTGGTGATGGCGTCGCCGGGTCCGAGCGTCAGCCGCGGCGCCGCGGGCACGCGCTTGATCCGGACGGTCTGGCCGAGGGCGCGGGCGCGCTTGACGAACGCCTTGGTGGCGGCGTCGTCGTCGTTCTTCGGCACGCTGACGACCACGGCGTTGGACGTGACGTCGACGCCCCAGGACAGCCCGGTGGTGCCGGACGTTCCGGCGAGCCGGTCGAGCCTGGTCTTGGCGGCGGTCAGCGGTTTGATGCCGTGCTCGACGACGCGGGCCTCGACGCCCGCGGCGCGGACCTGCCGGGCGGCGGCCGCGCTGGTCACGTTGACGACGAGGTTTCCGGCGCCGTCGACGAAGTAGCCCGCTTGCTGGGAGCCGAGCCGGCCGGTCAGCTGCTCGGCCAGCGCCGTCTGCGGGAGCTGGGCGAGCCGGACGGTTCCCGCGGAATGGGTCTGGGCCGTCGCGGGAACGGTCCCGAGCGCGGGGAGCGTGATCAGTGCCGCTGCACTCACCAGTGGGGTCATCACGCGTCTGACGTGCGATCCACGGTTCACTCTGGTTCCACCTTTCGCCGCCGACCACCTTGTCGGCGGCACAATCGGGGGTTGGCGGGGGGCCACGAGGCGCCTGGTGGTAAAGGCGTCGTGTGGCAGCAACGTACTTCGATGCGGTGTCAGCGACCAGATTTCAACCCGCGATTGAAATTTCAGGCCGTCCCGAACGCATCCGCCCCTCCCCGGCGGCACCGACACCGGCCATTAGGCCAATGACCGGGCATTTCACATCACCGCCCCGCGCCTTCGCTCGGAGAAAACACCCCGTGTGCTAGCGTCGGTGACGGCTCTTCACCGTAGGGTCCATTCCCTCGCCATTAAGCCTCCTCGTGTCCGGTGACACCGGGAAGGTGGGAGTCACACCAGATCCTGTCAAGGGGTGTGACAATGGGCGCTGCCCGGGAAACGGATCCGGCTCTGGAAGCCGTCGATCTGGTCAAGACCTATCCGGCGGGCCGGAAGAAGCCGCCGGTCATGGCGCTGCGGGGGCTGAGCTTCAGCGCGCCGCGCGGGACCGTGTTCGGGCTGCTCGGCCCGAACGGAGCAGGCAAGTCGACCACGGTGAAGATCCTCTCGACACTTTCGGCGGCCGATTCGGGATCGGCGCGGGTCGCGGGAATCGACGTGGCGAAGGAGCCCGAGCGGGTGCGCCGGGCGATCGGATTCGTATCCCAGAAGCCCGGCACCGACCCCATGGGCACCGCGACCGAGAACCTGCTGCTCGCCGGGCGCCTGCACGGGATGTCCCGCCGGGACGCCATGGCACGGGCCCGCGAGCTCGTCGGCAAGTTCGGCTTGGCCGACGCCGCCGACCGGCTGGTGCGGACCTACTCCGGCGGCATGGCCCGCAAGCTCGACGTCGCCCTCGGCCTGATGCACCGCCCCCGCGTGCTCTTCCTGGACGAGCCGACGACCGGGCTCGACCCCCGCGCCCGCGCCGAGCTGTGGGCCGAGATCGCCCGCCTGGCCGGTGCCGAGCGGATGACGGTGCTGCTCACGACGCACTACCTGGAAGAGGCCGATCACCTCGCGGACCGGCTCGCCATCGTCGATCAAGGGACGGTGGTCGCCGCGGGCACGCCGGAAGAGCTCAAAAGCGCGCTGCGCGGAGACGCGGTGCGCGTAGAGCTCGTCGAGCCCGACGGCAGGGCGCTCGCGGCCCTGCGCACGGTGCCCGAGCTGGGCGACATCACCGTGGACGGGAACACCCTCCACGGCCGCACCGGCGACGGCGCCCGGGCCTTGCCACCCGTGCTCGCCGCGCTTGAGGAAGCGGGCATCGCGGTGACCTCCGCGACGCTCGCCCGGCCTTCGCTCAGCGACGTCTACCTCCGGCACACCGGCCACAGCCTGGAGGGGACGAAGTGACCGCCGCGCCCGCGCGTTCCACGCGTCCACGCTCGCTGACCCTGATCGCGCACTCCGTGCTCCTGACCGGCCGTCTGCTGCGCGGCCTGAGGCGGATGCCCACCTTCCTCGTCATCGGCCTCGTGCAGCCTGTGATCTGGCTGCTGCTGTTCGGGCAGCTCTTCCGCGCGGTCGTGGACCTGCCCGGATTCGCGCCGGGCGACGGCGGCTTCCTTCGGTTCCTCACACCGGGCGTGGTCATGATGACCGCGCTTTTCGCGAGCGCGTGGGCGGGCACGACCTTTCTCGACGACATCGAACGCGGCGTGATGGACCGGATGCTGACCTCGCCCGCCGGCCGGGGCGCCATCGTGATCGCGGCCATGGCTCACCAGGCGGTCCAGACGCTCGTCCAGAGCCTGGTCATCGTGGCCATCGCCCTGGTCGCCGGGGCCCGGTTCCCCGGGGGCGTCACCGGCGTCGGCGTGACGCTCCTCGCCGCGGTCCTGCTGACCCTGTCCTTCTCGGCACTGTCGGGCACCGTCGCCCTGCTGACCCGTCAGCAGGCGACGCTCATCGCGATCTCCCAGTTCACGACGCTGCCGCTGATGTTCCTCAGCTCGGCGGTGATGGACCTCGGCCTCGCCCCCGGCTGGGTCGGTCGCGTCGCCGCCTACAACCCGGTGGAATGGGCGGTCACCGCGGCCCGGGAGGCGATGCTCGCCGACACCGACTGGAGCGCCGTCTGGACGCACCTGGCACTGCTCTCAACGGCGGCCCTGGCGATGGGTCTCCTGTCCACACTCGCATTCCGCACCTACAGAAAGGCGGCCTGACCAGAAAGACGACCTGACTAGAAAGGCGGCCTGACGCATCCGATCGGGCTCGCGCGTCCAAAATGCCCACCTGGGTGCGCGAGCCCCTACGCGGAGCTGTCTCGGCTGGTGACGAATGACGTCTTGTCCAGGGTGTACGCGCGACGGTCACGCGGGTGCCGCGCGGCGAGCTCCCTCTTGAGCCGGTCGTAGTCGGCGCGAGCGCGGGCGTCGTTTCGGAGCAGGTCGCGGAAGATGAGCCAGCGGTCCCATTGCCCGTCGCCTTTCTGGACCGCGTGGACGTGGGCGACCCGGCGCCCAGGCCGATCCTCCAGGACGAACAGCAGCCCCCCGTCGTCACCCTTGTCGCCACGGTAGACGTAACCCAATGGCTCCAATGCCGCGACGACGTCCTCGGTGACGGCATCGGACGCGAGCGCGACGGCCATGTCGAGAATCGGCTTCGCGCATAGCCCGGGAACCGACGTCGAACCGACATGTTCGATGGAAACGGCTTTCGCGCCGAGCGCCATTCCCAACGCGTCAGCGAGCCGTGAGAAGGCTTCGCCCCAGCGCGGGTCGCTCTCGCGGAGGCGCACCTGACCTTGGAAAAGCCCCAGCCCGTACGCCGCGGCCTCTTCGGCCACCGTGGTCGCGCGGCCGGTCACGGCTGCTCGGGTGCGAGGCCGTTGCGTCGGGCCAGGACCCTGGTTCCCGGCCCGTAGGCGGCGCCGGGACCGGGCAGTGCCGTGACGTTGGCGGTGGTCACCGGCTCGCCGCACTCCGAGCAGCAGACCCGCGGCGTGAAGTCGGCGCCGCAGTCGCGGTGCACCAGGCGCACCGGCGGGCCGCCCGCCGGTGTCACCCATTTGTCGCCCCAGGCCATCAGCGCCATCAGCACCGGGACGAGTTCGCGTCCGGCCTCGGTGAGGTGGTACTCGTGCCGCGGCGGCCGCTCCTGGTACGCGCGGCGCTCCACGATGCCGTCGGTGACCAGCGCCTCCAGCCGGCGGGTGAGCAGGTTGCGGGAGATGCCGAGGTTCTCCGCGATGTCGTCGAACCGGCGCAGGCCGAGATGGATGTCCCGCACGATCAGCGGCGTCCACCACTCGCCGACGCGTTCCAGGGACTGCCCGATCGAGCAGTGCATGTCCGCGAAGCTGGTCCGTTGCATGACCCCAGTGTAGAGGGTTGATTCATTGAACTCACTGCCGTAGCTTGTGCCGGACAGGCAAGAGTTCAATGAAAGGACTGACTGGTGCCGTTCGTGGAGTTGTTCGTTCCCAAGGGCTCGCTCGATCAGGAGAGCCGCGAGAAGGTCGGTGGACGGCTGGTGTCGGAGGTGATGATCGCCGAGGGCGCCCCGGACACCGAGGCCGCCAGGGCCATCTCCTGGCTGGTGGTGAACGAGATCGACGCCTGGTTCATCGGCGGACGGCAGTTGCCCGCCGGGGAGAAGCCGAGATATGTGGTGCGCGTGGGTGTCCCGGCCGGGTCGTTGAACGACGACAAACGCGCGGACATCGTCCGGCGCGTCACCCAGGTGCTCGCGGACGCCGACGCGAAGCCGGAGCGGTTCACCCAGGCCACAGCCGCGTGGGTGCACATCAACGAGATTCCGGAGGGGAACTGGGGAGCGAGCGGGGAGATCGTCCGGCTCAAGGACATCGCGGCCTTCGTGACCAGCGGCTAGGCCCCGGCCGAGACCACTGGCCGATCGGGGGCTGGCGGTCGTACGGCCGCGCGCCGGTGCCGGGCGGTAGACCGAAGGCGCGGGCGGCTTCGGCGTCCGGGACGTCCGCCGCCTCACCCAGGCGCCGGCGCCGGTCGTACGCCGCGACACCCCGCACGGAGAACATGCGCTCCATGGACGGACGGAACCCCACGCCTTCGACGCGTAGCGCGGTCCGCGGCGGCGGTCCTCATGACACCACCGGAAACGGCGACATCTCGGCCTTACGCTTGGTCGATGCCGCTTCTCGTGCTTTCACCCCGATACACGGCCGACTCGAAGGTGCTGCGCGCCGCGTCCGGACGGTTGGGGTGGAAGGCGGAGCGGCTGGGCGGGTGGCGGGCCCCTGAGCGCCTCCGGGGGCAGGACGTCGTCCTGTACGGCGAGCCGACGTTCGTCGAGGTCATCGCGGCGCAGGTGGGGGTCGCGCTGCTCGACGCGCCGTCCGGCTGGCTGCCAGGGCTTCCGCAGCGGCATCTGCGGCGGAGCATTGGCGTGTCGGCGCTGGGCGACGTGCGCCGATCCCTCACCGAGCCCACCTTCGTCAAGCCGGCGGACGGACGGAAGGCGTTCGAGGGAAAGGTCTACACGACCCCCGAAGATCTCCCCGGACACGAAGTCCTGCCAGATGACACGCCAGTATTCGTCTGCGAGCCCGTCCAGTGGGACGTGGAATTCCGATGCCATGTCTTGGACGGCGAAGTCCTCACCACGTCCCCCTACCTACTGGACGGAGAACTCGCCCTAACCGAGGAAGGCGACTGGCAGGCCCCGGACAACGACGTCCAAGAGGCCAGGCAGTACGTGACTGAGGTACTCGGCGAGGTACCCGTCCCACCAGCGACCGTGCTCGATATCGGACGAATCCGCGACCGTGGCTGGGCGATCGTCGAAGCGAACGCCGCATGGGGCGCCGGCCTCTACGGATGCGACCCCGAACAAGTACTCAAAGTGCTGGCCCGCTCTTGCGTCCGCCAAGACCAGGTGTCGGAACCCGACCGCCCCTGGCTAACCGCCCAGCCCGAGCTGGACATGAACAAGTAGTTCCACGCCGAATCGCCCTCGCGGACACCGAATTACAGCAACAAGCCGTGGCCGCCGCCCCCACCGGCGGCCACGGCTACGGCTACGGCTCAGATCTCCTTAAGGAAGCCCGAGTCGACGGCGAAGTCCGCGCCCGTGGTGCTCGCCGACCTGGGCGACGCCAGTAGCACGACCACGTCCGCGACCTCCTGCGGTGTGGCGAGCCGGCCGGTCGTGAGGTTCATCATCTCGGCGGCGCCGCCGTCCAGCACCGAGTCCCGGTCGGACCCGGTGGCGCCGGCGATGACGTCGGCCGCGCCGCCCTCGTCCGTCCACCACGCCGTGCGGACCGGGCCGGGCGACACCGTGTTGACCCGGACGCCCTGCGGCCCGTACTCCTCCGACAACCCCTTAGCCAGATTCGTCAGCGCCGCCTTCGCCGCGTTGTAGTCGTAGTTCATCGGAACGGGACGGCGCGCGTTCCCCGACGAGACGTTCACGACCGAGGCCGCGTCGCTCTTCAGCAGATGCGGAAGCGCGGCCCGCAGCGTCCGGACGATGGCCTGCACGTTGAACTCGAACATGTCGCGCCAGTCTTCGTCCGTCAGGGTCAGGAAGCCGAACCGCGGCAGGACCGCGCCGGGCGGCGGGCCGCCCGCGTTGTTGACCACGACGTCCAGCCCGCCGAACACCTCCACCGCCCGCTGCACCACCTGCGCGGGGGCGTCCGGGTCCATGAGGTCGGCCGGCACGTGCAGCAGATTCGGGCCGGCGAGCGCGTCCAGCTCCGCGCCCGACTTCCGGGACACCGCGACGACGCGGGCGCCCTCGTCCAGCAACGTCCGCGTGACGGCGAGCCCGATCCCCTTCGACGCCCCGGTGACGACCGCGACACGGCCGGTGAGCCGCAGATCCATGACTTCCCCTCTCATAGGCGGGCGCGCCCATCCCGGACGCGCCTCGCCCCATGAACCCCGCCTCACCCCACCCGGTTGCACCCGGGGACGGCCCCGATCAGTCGAGCTTGGGCCCGATGTGCAGATCGGTGAAGTAGCTGTCGTGCTCGACGAAGAACCGGTTCCGCTTCTCCTCACTCATCGAGGCGGCCGCGCCGACGCCCTCGAAGTACCCCTCGCGCGGCGCGCCGGGAGTGAACAGCATCAGGAACGACGCCGGTTCGTCCGACTGGTTGTAGAACGAGTGCAGCCCGCCAGGCGGGACGTAGAGGAAGTCGCCCTTCGTCCCATCGACCCAGCGTTCCCCGTCGAACAGCGACACCGTCCCCTCGGTCACGAAGAACGACTCGGACATCGTCTTGTGGAAATGGGTGCCGGTACCTGCCCCCGGCGGCAGGCCGACCACGTTGTAGAGGCCGAACTCCCCGTCCGTGGCCGCGCCGTGCGCGCGTCCCGTCGGCCTGCCGGTCGCCAGGTAGTACGTCTTCATCCCGGACGCTGACGCGAGCTCCGGCTCGGCGTCCGCGGACCTGTAGACGGCGCTGACTTCTCCGTCGTCCCCGAAGTACCGGGGCTCTGGATACGACATGTTCATCTCCAAACAGACGTCGAATAGCCCAACGCGCGCCTTCCCTGACGATCAACGGGCACACTCAGCAGCAGACGGCCGACCAGTAAGGAGCACTCCATGAACGCCCCACCGACCGGCGACCGCTTACAGCGCCGCCTCGGCGTCTTCGACGCGGTCGTGATCGGCCTGGGCTCCATGGTCGGCGCGGGCATCTTCGCCGCCCTCCCTCCCGCCTCGCGGGCGGCCGGTTCAGGACTCCTCCTCGCGCTGGGCGTGGCCGCCGTCGTCGCCTACTGCAACGCGACGTCCTCGGCACGGCTGGCCGCCCGCCACCCCGCGTCCGGCGGAACCTACGTCTACGGCCGCGAGCGCTTGGGCGACTTCTGGGGTTACCTCGCCGGCTGGGGATTCGTGGTCGGCAAGACGGCGTCCTGCGCGGCGATGGCACTGACCGTCGGGTCCTACGTCTGGCCCGACCATTCCCACACGATCGCGGTGGCCGCCGTACTGCTCCTCACCGCCGTGAACTACGCCGGTGTACGAAAATCCGCCTGGCTCACCCGCGCCATCGTCGCCACGGTGCTGATCACGCTCGCCGCCATAGTGTTCGTCTGCCTGACCTCCACCACGTCCGACCCGGCACATCTCAACCTCGATTCCGACGCCACACCCGGCGGAGTGCTCGAAGCCGCGGGCCTTCTCTTCTTCGCCTTCGCCGGATACGCGCGCATCGCCACCCTCGGCGAGGAGGTCCGCGACCCGGCCCGCACCATCCCCCGCGCCATCCCGATCGCCCTCGGCATCGCCCTCGCCGTCTACGCGGCGGTCGCCGTGGCCGTCCTCACCGTCCTGGGCCCCGTCACCCTGGGAGCCGCGACGGCACCCCTGGCCGACGCCGTAGATGAAGCGGGCCTCCCCGGCCTGGTCCCAGCGGTACGCATAGCCGCCGCGGTAGCCGCACTGGGTTCACTGCTGGCCCTGCTCCTCGGCGTCTCACGCACCACACTCGCCATGGCCCGCGACCGCCACCTCCCGCACACGCTGGCCGCCGTCCACCCCCGCCACAAGGTGCCGCACCGCGCCGAACTCGCGGTCGGCGCCATCGTCGCGATCCTGGCCGCCACGCTGGACGTCCGCGGCGCCATCGGCTTCTCGTCCTTCGGCGTCCTGGCCTACTACGCCATCGCCAACGCCTCCGCCTGGACCCTCACGCCCACCGAAGGCCGTCCACCCCGCCTGATCCCCATCACAGGCCTGCTCGGCTGCCTGACCCTGGCCTTCGCACTACCACTCTCGTCCGTGACAACAGGAGCCGCCGTCCTAGCCCTAGGCGCAGCCCTCTACGCCCTACGCCGCTAAAGGCGTTCCATGTTCCGGTCCGATTTCACCCCGGGGGATTGCTGGCCGTACGCAGGCGTGCGATGGGCAGGAGCGTCAGTAGCCCGATGCCGCCCAGCAGGCCGAAGGCGAGCCGGAAGTCGCCCATGCCGTCTCGGAGCACACCGACCAGCAGCGGGGCCAGCGCGGCGCAGCCGTAGCCGACGAAGAACGCCATCGCGCTGATCCGCCCGGCCTCGGCGGGATCGCGGCTCACGACCACGGGGAGGGTCAGCACGAGCGTGAACAGGCCGCCATGTCCCACGCCCAGGGCTGCGATCCACAGCCAAGCCGTCGTGTCCGGGGCGTACGCCAACCCGAGGAAGCCGGCGGCGGTCAGCGCCATCGTCAGCGCCAGGCCGATCCGCTTGTCCCGGCGCTCGCCCAGCAGCGCGGGGACGGCCAGCATCGCGATGACCTGGACGGAGATCAGCACGGTCAGCATGATCCCGGCGGTCGCGGTGCTGCGGCCGGCGTCATCGTGCAGCAGCGGCGCCACCCATGCCAGCTCGCAGTAGTACAGCGCGGAGTTGACGGCCGACAGCCCCGTGATCCGCCAGGCCACGCCGCTGCGCCAGGGCAGTCCCCGGGTCGCCGGTCCGGCGGGGGCGGTGACGTCGTCCAGGCTCAGGGAGCCCTTCGCGGCCGTCCACAACGCCAGGCCCGCCACCGCGAGCACCGCCCACGAGGCCAGTGCCCCCGGCCAGGACCCGACGGCGTCGGCCAGTGGCGCGCTGACCCCGGCCGCGACCGCGCCGCCCAGCCCCAGGCCCGCGGTGTAGACGCCGGTGACCAGGCCGGCGCGCGCGGCGAAGCGCGTCTTCACCACGGCCGGCAGCAGGGTCTGGGCGACCGCGATGCCGGCTCCGACGATCGCCGCGCTGCTCAGCTGCGACCAGGTCGAGCCGCCGAACACGCGCGCCGCCGTGGCGACGGCGATGACGGCCAGTCCCAGCAGCACGCCGCGATGCAGTCCGTACCGGCGGCCCGCGTACGCGCCCAGAGGCGCGCACACTCCCATGGCCAGGGTCGGGATGGTGGTCAGCAGGGACACCTCCGTCGCCGACATGTGCAGGTCCGCGCGGACGCGGTCCACCAGCGGCGAGACCGCGGCGATGGCCGGTCGCAGGTTCGCCGCGGCGGCGAACAGCGCGACGGCCGCGAGCCCCAGCGACACCCGGGCCGGGACGGTCGAGACATCTTTCGTGTGCGTCATCGTCACCCAGAACGATCTCGGACATTAACTATCCGAGTTCTATCACAACTCGGACATTCACTGTCCGAGTTGGGTAGGGTGGAGGCATGAGGATGTCGAACGGTGTGGAGTGGGCGCTGCACAGTTGCGTGACCCTCAGCCAAACCCAGCAGCCGGTGCCGGCGGCACGCCTGGCCGAACTGCACGGCACGCCCCCGGCGTACACGGCCAAGCAACTGCAGGCGCTGTCTCGGGCCGGCATCGTCCACTCCGTCGCCGGCCAGGTCGGCGGCTACACGCTGACCAGACCGGCCGCGCAGATCAGCGCGCTGGAGGTCGTGCGGGCCATCGACGGAGACGAACCGGCCTACCGGTGCGCCGAGATCAGGCAGCGCGGCCCGCTGGGCATCCCCGCCGAACAATGCGCGCGTCCGTGCGCGATCTCCCGTGCGATGACGGCCGCTCAGGACGCATGGTCACGCACACTCGCCCACATCTCCGTCGCCGACCTGGCCGCCGCGATCGACGCCGACAGCGACGGCACCGCCCTGACCGACGTCCGCCACTGGCTGTCCAGAACACACCAATGAGCCCCCGGCAGAGAAAAGTGCCCCTACAAGACGAAACCCCGGAGCCTGGCGCTCCGGGGTTTGTTTCGTCGCTGGGGGGCAACCTGTGTCGTCGGTACCCCTGTGTGTGGGCGAGGAGGGATTTGAACCCTCACATCCTTTCGGACACACGGACCTGAACCGTGCGCGTCTGCCGTTCCGCCACCCGCCCAAGGGTGTGCACCCGTTTCCGGGTGCCTGAAAAGGCTAGCACGGGGGTGGCGGTGGTTAGGTATCAGATACGCCAGGCGAACCTTCGCACCGATACGATCGTCTACCAGTGGGGAAGGGAGGTGCCCGTGGGCGTCATTCAGCGCTTCGAGCGACGGCTCGAGGGCATGGTCGAAGGGGCCTTCGCCCGTGCCTTCAAGTCTGAGCTGCAGCCGGTCGAGGTGGCCAGTGCTGTGCAGCGCGAGATGGACGATCGGGCGGCGATCGTGGCGCAGGGCCGCACGCTCGTCCCGAACGACTTCGTCGTGGAGATCTCTCAGCAGGACGGGCAGCGGCTCCAGGTGTACGCCGACAGCCTGAGCCAGGAGCTGGCGAATCTCGCGCGCGAGTACGCGAAGGAACAGGGGTACTCCTTCGTGGGCCCGGTGCGCGTGCGGTTCGAGAACGCGGGCGATCTCGCCACGGGCATGTTCCGCATCAGGTCCGGCGTGATCCGGGGGTCGACGGTCGAGGGCGGTGAGATCCGCCAGCCGGTGAGCGATGTGCCGCAGGGGGCGCGCGGGGGGGTGTTCGGGGGGCATCCGCGTCTTCTTGTGACGACGGCCGTCGAGGGGTCGGACACGACCCAGCGCACCTATGAGATCAATACGCCGGTCACCTTGCTGGGCCGCGGTACGGACTGCGACCTGCGCCTTGTCGATCCCGGGGTGTCACGGCACCATGCTGAGATACGCGTAGAAGGTCCCGAAATCGCTCTCGTGGATCTAGGGTCGACCAACGGCTCGTTCGTGAACGGGCAGCCGATCCGGCGGGTCACGCTGGTCGACGGCTCCCGCGTCACGATGGGCCGGACCACTCTTGTGTTCCGCCGCGATAGGGAGTAACCCCGACTCCGATGTCCCCATTCACCCTCACGCTGATCAAGCTGGCGTTCCTCGCGGTCCTCTGGCTGTTCGTCATCGCGGCCGTCGGCGTGATCAGGGCCGACCTGTTCGGCTCGAAGGCCGCGACGAAGGCGGCGCAGCGCGCGTCCCAGCCGCGACCGCCGCGGGCGCGGCAGCAGCCGAAGCCGCCGCGGCAGCAGCGCAGCGCCCAGCATGGGGCCCCGACGAAGCTGGTGGTGGTGCAGGGCGAACGGGCCGGCACGGTCATCGACCTCACGGGGGTGCCCATCACCATCGGTCGGGCCAATGACGCCACGCTCGTGGTGACCGACGACTACGCTTCGAGCCGGCATGCCCGACTTTATGCGCAGGACGGTCAGTGGATCGTGGAAGATCTCGGCTCGACCAATGGCACATATCTCGGACGCACGAAGGTGAGCCGGCCGATGCCGGTCCCGCCGGGCGTACCGGTCCGTATCGGCAAGACCGTGATCGAGCTGCGCAAATGACTCTGGGAATCCGCTACGCCGCGCGCTCCGACGTCGGCATGCTGCGCGAGGGCAACGAGGACTCGGCGTACGCGGGCGCGCACCTGCTCGCCGTCGCCGACGGGATGGGCGGGCATGTCGGCGGCGAGATCGCCAGCGCGGCGGCGATCGAGGCACTGCGGGCGCTCGACAAGGATCTGCCGGCGACGGAGCTGCTGGCCGCGCTGGAGCACACGGTCAAGGCCGCGAACGACAACCTGCACCGCATCGTGGAGTCCGATCCGGCGTTGCAGGGCATGGGCACGACGCTGACGGCGATGCTGTGGGCGGGCAACCAGGTCGCGCTCGTCCACATCGGCGACTCCCGCGCCTATCTGCTGCGGGACGGCAGCCTGTTCCAGATCACGCACGACCACACGCTGGTGCAGTCGCTGGTCGACGAGGGCCGGATCAGCCCGGACGAGGCGGCGTCGCATCCGCAGCGTTCGCTGCTGCTGCGGGCGCTGGACGGCCGCAGCGAGGTCGATCCCGACCTGTCGCTGCGGGAGGCGGAGGTCGGCGACCGGTACCTGCTGTGCTCGGACGGACTGTCCGGCGTCGTCACCGCCGAGACGATCTTCCAGGTGCTGACCGACGTGGACGACCCGGAGCAGGCCGTCCGCCAGCTCATCGACCTGGCCAACCGCGGCGGCGGCCCCGACAACATCACCTGCGTGGTCGCCGACGTGGTCGACCTGGAGCGGCAGCCGCCGACGGGCGGGCCGGGCCTCGCGGTCGGCGCGGCGGCGAACGCGTCGCCGCCGGAGCCGCCGGGCGGGGGGCCGGGCGCGAGCACCACGGTGGCGGACACGCCCGCGGGACGGGCCGCGCAGCTTCGTGACACCCGGCCGCAGCCGCCGGTCGCCGTGGACGAGATGCCCCCGCCCCCCGCGCCCGCGCCGATGGGCGACCCGATGGGCGGCCCGCCGATGCCGGGCGGCGCGATGCAGCAGGCGCCGATGCGGACGCGGCGCGGTGGCGGCGCCCGCCGGTGGACGTGGCTGATCGTGGTCGCGGGCGTGGTGGTCGTCGGTGTCGTGGCAGGCGGGTTCGTGCTGGTGCAGAACGTCCGGAACGGCTACTACATCGGCCAGGAGAAGGGTCAGGCCGTCCTGTTCCGCGGGACGCCGCAGTCGGTGCTGGGCTTCGACATGTCGCGCAAGGCGAACGCGAAGAACCTGCAGCCCATCATGGTCGAAGACCTTCCCCAGGATCTCCAGCAGCAGGTGAAGGCCACGTACACGGTGGACGGTCCCGGCGAGTGGAAGATGCTGGTCGACCGCGTCTGCAAGTACAGCCTCGTCAACCAGTCCGGGAAGGTCGCGATCGCGCGCGGCCGGAACCAGCAGAACTGCAAGGAGGTGGTCAGGCCCAGCGACGTCCGGCTCGTCGACCTGACCATGTCCGACGCCGGCGCGGTCTCGAAGGGCACCGCCAAGGACATCATCGGCCAGGCCGGCGCGCAGGCCAGGCTGAACGAGATGACGGACCGCCGCGACAGGTGCAAGAGGCGCGACTCCAGCATCCCGGACTGTCCCCCGGGCGGGGGGAAATCGTAGATGCAGTCGATCGGGGAGCAGATCAGGGCGCGCCTGCCGTACCAGCGGCGCAACGCGGCCTCGTTCGCGCTGCTGATCTTCGCGATGGTGCTGACGCTGTCGGCGTTCGCGGAGGTCGGCCTGGCCCGTGACGGCAACATCCCCGCCGGCCTGTTCGTGTACGGCGGCGGTCTCGCCGTGCTGGCGTTCGCCGCGTACTTCGCGCAGATGAAGTTCACCCCGTACGCCGACCCGCTGCTGCTGCCGCTGGCCGTCGCGCTGAACGGCATCGGGCTCGCGATGATCTACCGGCTGGACCTGGACACCAGCGCCGACCGCAAGGCCGCCGCGCTCGCCGGCAAGAAGGTCGTGGCGGACGCCGCCGACGCGCCCAGCCAGCTGATGTGGACGTTCGTCGGCATCGCCCTGTTCGTCGGCGCGGTCCTGATCATGCGGGACACCGACAAGACGGACGCGCCGCTGTCGTTCACGCCGAAGACCGCGCAGCGCTACACGTACCTGATCGGGCTGACCGCCGTCGTCCTGCTGCTGCTGCCGATCGTCCCCGGCATCGGGGCGCAGATCAACGGCGCGCGGGTGTGGATCGTGCTCGGCCCGTTCTCGGTACAGCCGGGCGAGTTCGCCAAGCTGCTGCTCGTCGTGTTCTTCGCGGGCTACCTGGTGAACAAGCGCCAGGCCATGTCGCTGATCGGCAAGAAGATCGGGCCGCTCAGCCTGCCGCGGGCCCGCGACCTCGGCCCGATCATGGTGCTGTGGTTCTTCTCCCTCGGCGTCCTGTTCATGCAGAAGGACCTCGGCACCGCGCTGCTGTTCTTCGGCCTGTTCATCTCGATGCTGTACATCGCGACGCAGCGGGTCTCCTGGGTGGTGATCGGCCTCGGGTTGCTGGCGGTGGGCGTGTTCGTCGCGACGCTGCTGCCGTTCATGGGGCACGTCAACCAGCGCATCGACATCTGGCAGAACCCGAAGCCGTACTTCGACGGCGGCTGCCTGCTGGAGAGCGGCAAGGTCGTCCCCGTCAACCCCAACACCGAGATCTACAAGAAGTTCGACGCCCAGGGCTCAGGTTCGCCCGGCTTCTCCGCGTGCGCCGAGCTCGGCGGCGAGTACTCCGACAGCGCGCAGCTGATGAAGGGCCTGTTCGCGCTGGCCGAGGGGGGCGTGCTCGGCACGGGCCTCGGTCAGGGCGAGCCGTGGAAGACGCCGCTGTCGTTCAGCGACTTCATCTTCGACTCGATCGGCGAGGAGATCGGGCTGACCGGGCTGATGGCGCTGCTGCTGATCTACGCGTTGATCGTGCAACGCGGGATGAAGACCGCCGTGGCGGCGCGCGACCCGTTCCTGAAACTGTTCGCGGGCGGGGTGTCGTTCGTCCTGGCCCTCCAGGTCTTCGTGATCGTCGGAGGCGTCACACGGCTCATCCCGCTCACCGGCCTGACGACGCCCTTCCTGTCCCAGGGCGGTTCGTCGCTGATGGCCAACTGGATCCTGATCGCCATCCTGGTGCGGATGAGCCATGACGCGCGCAAACCCGCCCCGCAGGCGATCCAGGACGAGGGCATGACCCAGATCGTGAGCACGAGGTGATTTCCGTCCCATGAACATGGACAAGCCGGTTCGGCGGGTGGCGATCTTCGCGTTGCTGCTGTTCTTCGGACTGATGGCGCAGGTCAACTACGTCCAGGGAAGCCAGGCGGAGGGGCTGCGGGAGGACGACAACAACGCCCGGCAGTACGACGACCCGTTCAAGTCGCCGCGGGGGCAGATCTCCGCGGGCGGCGAGGTCCTCGTGGTGTCGAAGGAGACCGCGAAGGACAGCGGGAAGTACGCCCGGATCTACAAGGACGGCCCGGTCTTCTCACCGGTCACCGGGGGTTTCCTCGTCAGCGGTACCGCCACGCAGGTCGAGCAGGCGTACAACTCGCTGCTGAACGGCAAGGACAAGCGGATCACGCAGCAGCGCTGGTTCGACACGTTCATCGGGAAGAAGCCGGAGGGCGCGAACCTCGAGCTGACGATCGACCCGGACGCGCAGCGGACGGCGTACGAGCAGCTGAAGGCGAAGACGCAGCAGGGCCGCCGCGGCGGCGCCGTCGTGATGGACGTGAAGACGGGCGCGCTGAAGGTGGCGGCGTCGTGGCCCTCGTTCGACCCGAACGAGGTGGCGCCGCAGGCGGAGAAGAAGGGCTCGCAGCGGCTGACGCAGTTGGAGAAGGGCAGCGGCGTTCTGCGGCCGTTGATCGACAACGCGCTGAGCCAGACGTTCCCGCCGGGTTCGTCGTTCAAGGCGGTCACGTCGGCTATCGCGATGGAGCAGCTCAACCTGAGCAGCTCGTCCACCGTCGACACGGGACAGCTGATCCTGCCGGAGTCGAACCGCGCGCTGCCGAACTCGCACGACAGCGGCAGCTGCGCCGGCTCTGCCCCGCTGAGGGGCGCGTTCGCCGAGTCGTGCAACACCTCGTTCGCGAAGATGGCGCTTCAGCTCGGCATCCAGCAGCTGCACGACGGATCGGCGAAGTTCGGATTCGGGGAGCGCATCAAGCTGGAGCCCGACATGCTCTCGGCGGAGAGCGCGGTCCCGGTGTCGGTCCAGGACGCGAAGGGCAAGACCATCGAGACCGGCAAGGACGGGACGGCCCGGTCCGGCATCGGTCAGGAGAACGTGCGGTCCACGCCGCTGCAGATGGCGATGGTCGCGGCCGCGGTCGCGCACGACGGCAAGATCATGAACCCGTATGTGGTGCAGAAGGTGCGGGCCAAGGACCAGAGTGAGCTTTACAACGCGTCCCCGAAGGAGTTCGGGAAGGCGATGAGCGGCGACCACGCCGACCAGCTCTCGGACATGATGCGGGCGGTGGTGTCGGAGGGCACCGCGAAGAACCTGCAAGGGATGCGGATCGCCGGTAAGACCGGTACCGCCGAGCAGGACCCGGCGTCCGGCATCCCGAACTCCCGCTGGTTCGTCGGGTTCAGCCCGGTCGAGAACCCGCGCTACGCCTTCGCCGTGGTGACCGAGGGTCCCAATGACGGCGCGACCAATGCCGGTCCGATCGCCGGGGCGATCATGGCCAAGGTCTTGAAGAAGTGAGCACGGGCCTCGTCCTTGACGGTCGGTACCGGCTGCTTGAGCGGCTGGCCATCGGCGGGATGGGCGAGGTCTGGCGGGCGTCCGACGACGTGGCGGGACGGCCGGTGGCGGTGAAGCTGCTGCGCCGGGAGCTCGTGTCGGACATGTCGGCGCGGGGCCGGTTCGAGTCGGAGGCCCGGTTCGCGGCCGAGCTGCGGCATCCCGGGATCGCGCGGGCGTACGACTTCGGCGAGCAGAACGGCCGGACGTACCTGGTGATGGAGCTGGTGGCGGGCGAGCCGCTGGACGGCATCCTCGCGCGGGACGGCGGGCTGCCACTGGAGGCCGTCCTCGACCTGCTCGTCCAGGCGGGACGGGCGCTGACCGTCGCGCACCGGGCGGGGGTCGTGCACCGGGACGTCAAGCCCGCGAACCTGATGGTGTCGCCGGACGGCATCCTGAAGATCACCGACTTCGGGATCGCGCGGCGGCTGGCGGCGGCGTCGCAGACCGCGACCGGGATGGTCATGGGGACGGCGCACTACATCTCCCCCGAACAGGCGCAGGGGCTGGAGCTGACGCCGTCCGCCGACCTGTACTCGCTGGGCGTGGTGGCGTACGAGTGCCTGACGGGGGCGCCGCCGTTCGACGGGTCCACGCCGGTGGAGGTCGCGCTGCGGCACGTGCGGGAGGCGCCGGTGGAGTTGCCGGCGCGGTTCCCGGCGGCCGCCCGCGAGCTGATCATGGAGATGCTGGCGAAGCATCCGGCGGGCCGTCCGGCCGACGCGGGGACGGTCGCCGACCGTGCCCTCGCGATCCGCGCCGCTCTGAGCACCGGCAAGATGCCCCGGACACACGCTCCCGGCGGACCCCCACCGCCAGGTCCCAATATTGTTACCCAATCGACTACTTTGTCGGGATTTGACGAGACCGATCCGGCGGATAACCTCACCAGGGGGTCAGTGCGCGGGCACCACCGCCATGGCAGGCGCCCTGGCAGGCGCACCGCGCTGACGTACACGTCGGTCGCGGCCGTGCTGCTGGTCGTCACGGCCATCGTGATCGGGTCGCTCTGGAAGGGCTTCGCCTTCGCGGGCTCCGGCGGGAACGAACGAGACCCGCCCGGCGCCCCCGCCACCAGGCCCGTCGGAGACGGCACCGTCGACGACCCGGCGGCCAAGCCGGGCGGCTCGGCCAGGCATCGATCCCGCGCCACACCCAGCCCGGCTGTCACGCAGCGGCAGCGGACGCATAGGATCCGTCCGTCAACGCCGGGGACCCGCCAGACGTCCCCTTCCAAGAAGCCACCCACGAATCCGCACAGGGCGACGCCCACCGCCCCATCAGAGCCAACACCCACTCCGACGGAGAGCGCCACGACTCCGTCAACTCCGAGCCCGGATCCCTCTCCCACCCAGAGCGGGAAGCTAGGTTCGGAGGACAAGGTGTAGACGTACGAGGGAAAGTGCACATATGAGTCAACCTCGGCTGCTCGGCGGCCGCTACGAGCTCGATACGGTGATCGGGCGGGGCGGCATGGCCGAGGTCTACCGTGCCCGAGACCTGCGTCTCGATCGCGTCGTCGCGGTCAAGACCCTGCGGTCCGACCTGGCCCGTGACCCCACGTTCCAGGCGAGGTTCCGGCGCGAGGCCCAGTCGGCCGCGTCCCTGAACCACCCCTCGGTCATCGCCGTGTACGACACCGGCGAGGACATGATCGGCGACACTCCCATCCCGTACATCGTGATGGAGTACGTGGACGGGAGCACGCTGCGCGACCTGCTGCGGGAGAACCGCGCGCTCCTCCCCGAGAAGGCCCTGGAGGTCACCGACGGGATCCTGCGCGCCCTCGACTACAGCCACCGCGGCGGGATCGTCCACCGCGACATCAAACCGGCCAACGTGATGCTGACCCGGCAGCACGAGGTCAAGGTCATGGACTTCGGCATCGCCCGCGCCATGGCCGACACCGCCGCCACGATGACGCAGACCGCGCAGGTCATCGGTACCGCGCAGTACCTGTCGCCGGAACAGGCGCGCGGCGAACGCGTCGACGCGCGCAGCGACATCTACTCGACGGGCTGCGTCCTGTACGAGCTGCTCACCGGCAAGCCGCCGTTCACCGGCGACTCCCCGGTCGCGATCGCGTACCAGCACGTCCGGGAGGAGCCCGTCCCGCCGTCCGGGGTCGACCCGCAGATCCCGCAGTGGGCGGACGCGATCGTGCTGAAAGCCATGGCGAAAGAGGCAGAGAACCGTTACCAGAACGCCACGGAGTTCCGGCAGGAGATCCAGCGCGTCCTGCAAGGGCAGCCGGTGGCGTCCACGGCCGCGTCCACGATGCTGATGGGCTCGCAGCCCCAGGGCACCCAGGTCATGAGCGGCTACCCCGGCCCCGCGCGCACGCAGGTACGGCGCCCCCCGGACGACTACGGCCTCCCGCCCGCCCGCTACGACGACGACATGCCCGAACGCGGCGGCGCCGGGAAGAAGGCGGCGCTGTGGGTCGGCCTCGCCGTCCTGTTCATCGGCGGCGCGGCGCTCATCGGCTGGATGCTGAGCGGCGGAGGCGGCGGAACCGACCAGGTCACCGTCCCGCAGAGCATCGTCAACACGTCCCAGAGCGACGCGAGCGCGGAACTCACCAAGCTCGGCTTCAAGCTCGGCGAGCCGAAGACGGACTACAGCTCCGAGATCAAGAAGGGCTACGTCATCAGCTCCGACCCGAGGCCGGGCTCGGACGCGGCCAAGGGCGCGACGGTGACGCTGGTGGTCTCCAAGGGCAAGAAGCCCCCGACCGCCGTCGAAGTCCCGGACGTGGTCGGCAAGCCCTACAGCGCGGCCAAGAACCTCCTGGAAGCACGCGGGTTCGAGGTCGAGAAGAAGGTCGAGTCGAGCGACGGCGTCGCGCGCAACAGCGTCATCAGCACCGACCCGGCCGGCGGCTCGAAGGCCGCCAAGGGCTCGTCCGTCACCGTCCTGGTGTCCAACGGCCCGACGAACCTCAAGGTGCCGAACCTGTTCAACAGCAGCCAGCGCGCCGCCTGCGCCAAGCTGGAGGGCCTCGGCCTGAGGTGCAACGTCGAGAAGGGCCCGGCGCCGCCCGAAAAGCAGGTCGCCCCCGGCTTCGTGTACGACCAGCAGCCCCTCCCGGACGCGACCGTCGCGCCGGGCGACACCGTCACCATCTTCGTCGCCCAGAAGCAACAGTCCCCGACCCCGCCGACCGGCGGCACCCAGGACCCGAACTTCCCCTGGCCCCCCGACGGTGGCGGGTGACGAAGGCTCCACCGGCACGCCCCGCTGACCTGCGGGTTCGCCACGGCGGCGGGGCGTACCGGGGAAGATCTGAAAATTTCTGTTGAAATTCGTAACGTCTCCGGCCTTCGTGACGAAGACCATAGTGAGGGCTTCCGCCATTGCCCCCGAGTGGCGGAAGCCCTCTTGCTTATTGCGTTTCTCTCCTCCTTCGGGCCCTGGGGGCCCTCCATCGTCGAGAAACGCGGCGCGATCGCTGCATCGCTTCGGCTCGCCTTGCGGCTCGCTGCGCGATCAGGTTCTCGCAAGCTCGAACCTGCCTTCGGTCGCGATCGCAGGCGTTGGGGTCTTTGCGGGGTTGCTGTGGTGGTTGAGGTTGTTGCGTCCGGTGGGTGGGGTGGTTGCGTCTGGGGGTTGCGGTGGTGGGCATTGGGCAGCGGGGTGCTTGGTGCAGGTGGTTGTTTGGATCGCGGCGTGATCGCTGCTCGCTGCTCGATCAGAGTTCGTGGGCTCGAAACTGGCGTTGGTCGTGATCGCGGGCGTTGAGGCTGTTGGGGGTTGTGGTGGTGGCTACTGGGTGGGGTGGGTGGTGGTGCAGGTGGTTAGCCAGTTGTTCAGGAGGTGGTGGCCGTGGGTGGAGAGGATCGATTCGGGGTGGAACTGGACGCCTTCGATCGGGCGGGTGCGGTGGCGTAGGGCCATGATTACGCCTTCGGGGGTTCTGGCCGTTACTTCCAGGGTTTCCTGGGGGACGGTCTCGGGGGCCACGGCGAGGGAGTGGTAGCGGGTCGCGGTGAAGGGGGTCGGGAGGTCGTGGAAAATGCCCCGAGCGTCGTGGGCGATCTTGCTGGTGAAGCCGTGGACGATCTCGGGGGCGCGGGAGATCCTGGCGCCGTAGGCGTGGGCTATGGCCTGGTGGCCCAGGCAGACGCCCAGGAGGGGTGTGTTGTCCTGGTCGGCCTGCCGGACCAGGTCCAGGCAGATTCCGGAGTCGGCGGGGTGGCCGGGGCCGGGGCTCAGCAGGACGCCGTCGGCGGACGCGGCGTCGTGGAGGGTGACGTCCGAGCGGTCCTTGACGTGGCAGTCGGCGCCGAGTTCGAGCAGGTACTGGACGATGTTGTAGACGAAGCTGTCGTGGTTGTCGACGACGAGGATGCGCATGGTCGTCAGCCCGGCTTCGTGGAGGTCGACGGAGACGGACGATCGACGACACCGTGGTCGAACTGCACCTTGGGCTCGACCCAGGGGAACACCAGGTACCAGAAGACGGCCCCGATCGCGACGATGAGGCCGAGCGCCGTGGCGGTCTTGGTGTGCCATTCGCCCGGCAGGCGGCGCCAGATCCACGCGTACACGGGTGCCTCCTAGGTTCCGGTGGCCGTCACGCGGGGCAGCGCGGACGCCAGCTCACCGAAGATGATCATTCGTTTGGCGGCGGAGTACTTGGGGTGGCAGGTGGTGAGCGTGATCAGTGGTTCGGTGGGCTTGCGCTTGGGGTGCTGGGGCACGGGCGCGGTCACCGCGGTCGCCGACGGTTTCACGATCTCGCGGCCGGTGACCGTGTAGACGTACTGCTTGTCCCGGGTGTCGATGAGGATCTTGTCACCGCGGTCGAGTTCGCCCAGGCGGTTGAAGGGCGCGGAGTACGTCGTCCGGTGGCCGGAGAGCACGAAGTTGCCGATCTGGCCCGGTAGCGCGGTTCCAGGATAGTGGCCGGGGCCTTTGCGCAGGTCCTCGCGTTCCACGCCCTCGATGATCACGAATTGGTAGTCCTTCCCGAAGCGGGGGATGCGGATCATCGCGAGGCCCTTGCCGAGCTTCACCCGCTCGGTCGTGACCTTGCTCCAGTCCCTGCGGAGTTCGTCGCCGAGGCGGTCCTGCTGGCCCTCGGTGTAGCGGCCGGTGCCCCACAGCTCGTAGGTGACGAAGAGGATCACGATCAGTCCTGCGGTGATGCACAGCTCGCCCATGCCACGGATGACCGTCCGCACCGCGCGTCCTCCTCGTCTAGCCGCCCGGGGGAACCGTGGCGTGCTTCATCGTCACGTTGCCGGTGTAGGGCGGCAACGTGGCGCGCTCCACGGTCCGCACCGAGTAGCCGAGCCCGTAGGCGCTGACGTACCTGCGGTAGATCGCGATCTCGCGGGACGCGCCGAGCGCCGCGCGGAGCCGATCCGGGTCGCCGACGGCGGTGATCCGGAACGGCGGGGAGTACACGACGCCCTGGAGGATCAGCGTATTGCCCACGCACCGCACCGCGCTGGTCGAGATCACCCGCTGGTCCATGATCTGCATCCCGGTGGCGCCGCCGGCCCAGAGCGCGTTGACGACGGCCTGCACGTCGGCCTGGTGGACGACCAGATCGTCGGGACGGACGTCGCGCGGCAGGTCCCCGGATTCCGGCAGCGGGGCGTCGTCCAGGGAGACCCGGACGGCGGAGCCGGCGAGCGGGGTGAACCCGGCGCGGGCGGCCAGGGCGTCGGCCTCGGATTGGGCGCGTTTCACGCGGGCGTCGTGACGTCCGGCCTCTCGCGAGATACCGTCGACGTCGTGGCGCAGGCGCCGGTACTCGGCGCGCTCCAGACGGCTGCGATGCTGCTCGGCGGCGATCAGCTCGGTGATCCGGGTACGGCCCTGCTCGCGCAGGCTCGTGCCGCGGGCCGTGCTCGCGCTCGCCGCGAACAGGGTTCCCGCGAGGAGCGTGAGAACTGGGATGATGCTTCCCCACGCTGGAAGCCGTACTCTGCACACCAGCGACTACGCTAACCGACAAAACACCCATGCGCGGTCCGGCGCTCCGGCCGCCGGACGCCCGAGGAGATCGATCCCACCGTGGCCAAGTCCAAAGTGCGCAAGAAGGCCGTTTACACGCCCCCGCAAAAGTCCAAGGCCCCGGAGGTCAGCCCGCGCTGGCTGGTTCCCACGATGGTCGGCCTCTGGCTCATCGGCCTGATCTGGATCGCCGTCTTCTACGTGACGGCCAGCACCGGCACCGACGTGCCGTACATGACCGACCTGCACAACTGGAACCTCGGCATCGGCTTCGCGGCGATCATTCTCGGCGTGGTCCTGTCGACCCGGTGGCGCTGACCGCGAGTTATCCACAGGACGGGAATCTCCCACCCCGGCTTTCCCCAGGTTTTCCACAGCCCACCGCGTTCCAGGCTCTCGATGACAGGACGCCGCTGCTCTTACGGGCAGCGGCGTCCTTGTGTCGGGCTAGATCGACGGGTTCAGGTCCGCTGTTCTGACCAGGACCAGGGCCATGAGCAGTGCGAAGGTGACCACAGGCGCCGCGATGTGGAACAGCTTCCGCCGCGCCTCCGGGGCGTGGGCGTACGCGGCGCCGAGGGCCGCGCCGACCGCCAGGCCGCCGAGGTGCCCCTCCCAGGAGACGTCGTCCATCGAGAACGTCAGAACCAGGTTGAGCACCAGCAGGAACACGATGTTCCCGACCGGGATGGACAGGCGGCGGCCGACGACGAAGTACGCGCCGAAGAGGCCGAAGATGGCACCCGACGCGCCGACCGCCGAGTCGTTCGGGGCATCGACCAGGTACTGCAGCACCGATCCGCCAAGGCCGGACAGCACGTACAGGACGACGAAGCGCCACCGTCCGAGCACCTGCTCCAGCACGCGGCCGACCGCCCACAGGATCCACATGTTGAACAGGATGTGGGTGATGGCGAGGTTCCCACTGCGGTCGTGCAGGAACATCGCGGTGAACAGCCGGTACCACTCGCCTTCGGCGACGCCGCCGATCTCCCCGTTCGGGAGCACGGCCCGGCCGAGCATCATCAGCTCCCACACGACGCGCCACGACGAGAGCTCGGCCAGGTACACCGCCACGCACGCGCCCATGATCGTGTACGTGACGACCGGCATGGCGGACGTGGAGCCCCGCGCGCCGAGGGGTGTCCGGGGGACGGCCCTGCGGACGCCCCGGTTGCCCTCGGCGACGCACTCGACGCACTGGTGCCCGACGGCCGCGTCCCGCATGCAGTCGGGGCAGATGTAGCGGTCGCACCGGTTGCAGCGGACATAGGTCTCCCGGCCCGGATGCCGGTAGCAGGTCGGCACCGAGGTCTCGGGAGCGGGACTTTGGTCTGTGCTCATCTAGGGCTCCGTGGGGACGTCGAGAGTTCTCGCCCGTCGCGAGCTCTCACCCGTCTCGGGTTCTCACCGTATGAAACGACTAACGGCGTTCGATCGTCACCGACTGGAGGACGACGTCCTCCTTCGGGCGGTCCTGGCGGCCGGTCTCGACCTTGCCGATGCGGTCGACGACGTCGGTGCCCTCGATGACCTTGCCGAAGATGGTGTGCCGGCCCGTCAGGTGCTGGGTGTGCCCGACACTGAGCGTGAGGAAGAACTGGGAGCCGTTGGTCCCCGGCCCGGCGTTGGCCATCGCCAGCAGGTAGGGCCGGTTGAACTTCAGGTCCGGGTGGAACTCGTCCTTGAACTCGTAGCCGGGGCCGCCGGTGCCGGTGCCCAGCGGGTCACCGCCCTGGATCATGAAGTTGTCGATGACCCGGTGGAAGACGGTGCCGTCGTAGAGCGGCGCGTCCGACTTCTGCCCGGTGCGCGGATCGTGCCAGGTCTTGTTCCCCTCCGCCAGGTCGACGAAGTTCGCCACCGTCTCCGGCGCCTGCTCCGGGTAGAGCTGGACGACGATGTTCCCGAGCGACGTGTTGAGCTTCGCGAAGATCTCGTTGGCCACGGTGGCCGCCTCCTCGTGCGTGGTTGTGTGACGTCTGACGGCGTGGTCGCGGTCATGCCCGAAACCGTCACGCCGGGTGACCCGGTGGTCGCGCGTTCAGGGTTTACCCCCCGGTCTCTGGGAAGGCTGCATGACAGGACCTCGCAAACAGGGAGGTTAGCGTGTCCCTAATGATCAGTATCCGCCAGAAGCCACGGGAGGACGGTCCGACACGGCTCGGGCGCGTCCAGGAGACGGCCCGCCGGGGCGCCGGAATGTGCCGGCAGGGCGCGTCGTCCGCGGCCGAGCGGATCATGCCCGTGGCGGGCGAGCGCGTCATGGTCGTCCGCGGCTGGAGCGCGCCGAGGCTCCGGCGGGCGGCCCGGTATGTGGAGACCGGGCTGGCCCCGCGGGTGAGCACGTTCCTGAGCGATGTCGCCCACCGGGTGGAGCCGCCGAAGCCGGCCAGGCCCGGGCGCGGCGCGCTCATGGCGATGATGGGGGTGGTCGCCGCCGTCGGCGTGGCCGGTGCGGTGGCGACGCGGCGCGGTGTCATCCGCGACCTGACCAAGGGTTCCGGTGATCATGTGGGGGACGCCACGTCGGCCGACTCCATGACGGTCAGCGGCTCCGATGTCGACGGTCAGGTGCGTTCCCCGCACTGAGCCCGAAGAAGACTCGCGGGAGGGCCCGGTCGTCCGCGACCGGGCCCTTCGCCGTGCGCGGGCCCATCGCGGTTCCCTGTGAGCCGAGGGTAGCTACCAACCGGTACGGTGAACGCCATGTCGCGGAGACCCTCGATCCGGCGGAGTGCACGGCAGGGCGTGAACATCGCGGTGCACCGCGTCTGGGAGTGGGTCCAGCGGCACGGTGAGATCACCCCGCAGACGCCTGGACGCCGCAAGTTCGCGTATCTGGGCGAGGGCGCGTGCATCGGGTTCCCGGTCGGCGCCGTCTACGGCGAGCCGTGGATCTCGATCGGCGACCACACGCTGGTCGGGACGCACGTCACGATCTCGGCGGGTTTCGTCCCCGGGCTGGACCTCGGCCCGGACGTCGTCGTCCGGATCGGCGGGAGCTGCTCCATCGGACGCGGCACGCACATCGTCGGCCACCAGTCCATCGACATCGGCGACGACGTCTTCACCGGGCCGAACGTCTACATCACCGACCAGAACCACGCCTACGGCGACCTGCACACGCCCATCGGGCGGCAGTGGCCGGAGAACAACCCCGTCGTGATCGGCGACGGCTGCTGGATCGGAACCGGCGCCATCATCCTGCCGGGCACCCGTCTCGGCCGGAACGTCGCGGTCGCGGGTGGTGCCGTCGTCCGCGGCGAGTTCCCCGACCACGCGGTCATCGGCGGGGTCCCCGCCAAGATCCTGCGCAGCCACGACAAGGAGAACGGCTGGCAGCCGCCGCTGCGCGCCGACCCGCTGATGTCGCTGGACGAACTCGCGGCCCTGTCCGTGGACGGCCTCGAAGGGCTCCAGATCCTCCAGGACAGGCTGCGTGAGGAAGCCGCCTCCGGCGACCTCCACGAGGAGGCCGGCTAGCGGCTCTGGAGCGCCGAGCCCCCGGAACAGGGGGAGCCCCGCCTTGCGGGGCGGGGCTCCGGGTGTGGGTCAGTTGTAGCGGGCGGCGCTGCCTTCTCGGCGTCCGCCGCCGAACGAGCCGCCCCGGCGGTTGCCGTGGGAGCCGCCGCCCGTGCGAGGTCCACCGCCGCGGCGCTCGCCGCCCCGGCGGTCGCCGCCGCCACCGGAGTGGGAGCCGCGGTGCTCGCCGTCGCGCGGCTCGAAGGAGCCCTCGCGGCGGCGTCCGCCGTCCTGGCGGTCGGACGAGCGTGGGCCGCGTCCGCCGTTGAAGCCGCGGCCGCCGCGGCGTCCACCGGGACGGCCCCGGCCGCCGCCCTCGCGGCGGGGACGCTCGGGGATGATCGGGCCCTCGATCGGGATGCCGGACGGCGGGCGGGCGCCGGTCAGCTTGACCAGCTCCGCGTCGCCGGTGGCGACCCGGACGCGCGGCGCGTTGATCCCGGCGCGGCGCGTCATCGCGGACGTGGAGCGCACCTGGTGCGGCAGCACGAGCGTGACGACGGTGCCGCTCTCACCGGCCCGGGCCGTGCGGCCGGCGCGGTGCATGTAGTCCTTGTGGTCGGCGGGCGGGTCGACGTGCATGACGAGGGTCACGTCGTCGACGTGGATGCCGCGGGCCGCGACGTCGGTGGCGACGAGCACGCTGATCGAGCCCTCGCGGAACTCGGCGAGCGTGCGGGTGCGCAGGCCCTGGCTCTTGCCGCCGTGCAGCCCCGCCGCGCGGACGCCGACCTGGGCGAGCTGCTTGGCGAGCCGGTCGACGCCGTGCTTGGTGCGGGCGAACAGGATCGTCCGGCCCGCACGGTTGGCGATCTCGGCGGTGACGGCGGCCTTCTCCTTCGGCGCGACCAGGAGCAGGTGGTGCTCCATCGTGTCGACGGACTCGTCCACCGGGCCGATCGCGTGCGTCACCGGGTCGCTGAGGTACCGCTTGACCAGGACGTCCACGTCGCGGTCGAGGGTGGCGGAGAACAGCAGGCGCTGCCCGCCCGGCTTGGCGGCGTCGAGGATGTCGGTGACGTCGGGCAGGAAGCCCATGTCGGCCATGTGGTCGGCCTCGTCCAGCACGGCGATCTCGATCTCGGACAGGTCGCAGGCGCCCTGGCGCATCAGGTCCTTGAGCCGGCCGGGCGTGGCGACCAGGACCTCGACGCCGCGGCGCAGCGCATCGATCTGCTTGAACATCGAGGTCTGGCCGATGACGGTCTTGAAGCGCAGGCCGAGGCCGCGGCCGAGCGGCTCCAGGTTGTTCTGGACCTGCTGGGCCAGCTCGCGGGTCGGCACGAGGATCAGCGCCAGCGGGCGCTTGGGCGCGGCCTTGCGGCCGGAGAGGCGGACGAGGAGCGGCAGGCCGAACGCCAGGGTCTTGCCGGAGCCGGTCTTGCCGCGTCCGAGGACGTCGCGTCCCGCCATGACGTCGGGGATCGCGGCGGCCTGGATCGGGAACGGCTCCTCGATGCCCTGACGGGTGAGAGAGTTCACCAGCACCGGCGGGAGGCCGAGCTCGGCGAACGTCGGAACCCGCTCGTCGCCCGGGGTCTCGGGCATGGACGGGTTCTGTGCAGCGGCAGCTGTGGTCACGCATTACCTTCCGAGAGGGGGGCACGTCTCGGGAGGCACCACGGTCGGCGTGGGCTGCAAGGACGAGCCTGACGCCATAGGGGCGTCGAAGAATGATTCCTAGAGTCTAACGTCGGCGGGGCACCTCGTTATGCCCCGCCTCTAACGGAACATTCGGGCTCGTCCGTCTCGCTTGGTGTCAGCAGGCGCAGGAGACGGCGCTGATGGGCACGGTGAGCGGGTCGGGGGAGCGGCGCGTGACGGTGCCCGGGGCGGTCTCCACGGGGAGCCCTTCGCGGGCCCAGTACTCGAATCCGCCGATCATCTCCTTGACCGGATAGCCGAGCCGCGCGAACTCCAGCGCGGCCTTCGTCGCGCCGTTGCAGCCGGGCCCCCAGCAGTGGACGACGACCAGCGGGCCGTCCGGGACGAGGGACGTCGCACGGCCCGCGATCTCCGCGGTCGGAAGATGGAGGGCGCCCGGGATGTGCCCCTGCTCCCAGCTCTGCGCGCTGCGCGTGTCGACGACCACGATGCCGGGGTTTCCGACGTGGGCGGCGACGTCGGAGACGTCCGTCTCGAACGACAGGCGGCCCGCGAAATGCCGGACGGCATCCGCGCTGGTCGCGGCCGGAGGGTAGGCGTTCATCCGAAACTCCTTGTCGTTGGTCGGTACGGCTCAATGCTGCGCGGCGGCCGGGCCGTCCCAACAGTGGCGTGATCGCCGACTCTCGATAAGATCTCGCCATGCGGATCGCGGCGCCGGGACGGTTCTCTGTCGGGGGCGACCCCCCGGCAAGGGCCGGCCGGCACACGGTGTCGGTGCTGACGTTCGACGGCATGGCGCCGTTCGAGCTCGGCTCCGTCGTGGAGGTCTTCGGGCTGCCCCGTCCCGAGCTGGACGTCCCCTGGTACGACCTGCGGGTCTGCTCCCTGGAGCGCGGCCCGATGCGCGCGGTCGGCGGCTTCACGATGACCGCCGAGCACGGCCTGGACGTGTTCGCGTCCGCGGACACGGTGCTGGTCGTCGCCGTTCCCGACGTCCGGGCCGATCCCCCGCCCGAGGTCGTCGCAGCCCTCCGGCAGGCTCACGCGCGCGGCGCCCGCGTCGTGTCGATCTGCTCGGGCGCGTTCGCGCTCGCCGCCGCCGGCCTCCTGGACGGACGCGAGGCCACCACCCACTGGCGGCACGCAGACCTCCTGAGCCGCCGCTTCCCGAAGGTGCGCGTGAACCCGGACGTCCTCTACGTAGACGGCGACGACGTCCTCACCGGGGCGGGCAGCGCCGCCGGGCTCGACATGTGCCTGCACCTCGTCCGCAAGGACCACGGCGCCCGCGTCGCGAACGCGGTGGCGCGGCGGCTGGTCGTCCCGCCGCACCGGGAGGGCGGCCAGGCGCAGTTCGTGGAGGCCGCCGTGAACCGCCCGGCGGACGGGGACGACGACGCCGTCGCGCGCAGCATGGCGTGGGCGCTCGCGCATCTCGCCGAGCCGATCACGGTCACGCGCCTGGCCCGCGAGGCGCGCCTCGCCCCGCGCACGTACATCAGGCACTTCAACCGCCAGACGGGGACGAGCCCGCTCCGCTGGGTCATCGCCCAGCGGATCATGGCGGCGCTGCCGCTGCTGGAGGACGGCGGCACCCCGATCGAGGAGATCGGCGCGGCGGTCGGCTTCGAGAGCCCGGTGACGTTCCGGCACCATTTCGTCCGCGCGATGAAGACCTCGCCGTCGGCGTACAGGCGCGCCTTCCGGGCGACGACCGCATCCTGAGCGACGCCCGGGTCAGTGATCGCCGTCCGGGGAAAGGCTGTCGAGCCCGGTGAGCAGGCGCGCCACGTCCAGCCCGGTGCTCAGATAGTCGACGAACGTCTGGTTGTTCAGCGCCCACTTTGACCGGCGATACCGGATGAGGAACACCGCGTCGTCGACCGGATAACCCATCCCGACCAGGGCTTGCGCCACGACGAGCCCCGACCGGTTGTACCCCGAATGGCACCGGACGAGAACCCGCCGCCCTTGCCGGAGCGCGTCCACGGCGGTGTCCGCCAGCCGGCACACCACCTCAAGCTGATCGGCGGACAGCGGACGATCGGGCAGGTCGGCGTAATGGTGTTCGACGTTCGGCGGCGGCCCATGCCCGTCCCGCTGGTACATGCTGATGACGGTGTCGAACTCGTCCGTCACAACGGCGGGAACGCGCTCTCCGGACGCGTCGGCGTAATGGTGCCCGCCCATCCACAGACCAGGGACGATCTCGTTCCACGGATGCTCCGCGTCCGGCGCTCCCCGCCCCTTGACCCGCACCGGACCGCTTCAGCCGCGACCGGCGACCGCGGGGGCCTGGCGGTCGTGCGCCTCCCGCGTCACCCGGAGCAGCTCCGGATGGGCCGCGGACTCGGAGAGGATCATGCGCGTCGCGTCCCTGAGGTCCATGCCGGGAGTGTAGATCAGCGGGTACCGCCCGACCGGTGACGATTTTGCAATGCCTGCCGAATTCGCCGTGTTCGCCCAGGTCAGTCGAATCTGTTCCTTCCTGGCAGACGGGAGCCCTGGTTACGATCTCGCTGCCGACACGTTCGGCGCGGATCAGCGCGATGCCGGTACCGGGGGGCCGGGACGATCACCGCCATTGCCGATCAGCGACACCGACACAACCGAAGATCACCGAGAGGACCCCCCGCCATGCAAAGACGCATTCTCGGCGTGCTCGTCGCCGCGTTCCTCGGCACCGCGACGGCGGCCACGGGCACCGCCACCGCGTTCGCCGCTCCCGCGACCCCCGCGCAGGCTCCCGCGCAGGTGCGCTCCGCGCCGGCCAAGGCCCCCGACTTCACCGGGATCGTCGCCCTCAGCAACTGCTCCGGCTCGCTCGTCCGCACCCCCAACTCCGCCGACAGCGACCCCGCGATGGTTCTCACCAACGGCCACTGCCTGGAGACGGGCATGCCGTCCGCCGGCCAGGTCATCACGAACCGTGCGTCCAGCCGGACGTTCACCCTCCTGAACTCCGGCGGAGGAACCGCGGGCACCCTGCGCGCGACGACCGTCCTGTACGGGACCATGACCGACACCGACGCGGCCCTCTACAAGCTCAGCAGCACCTACGCCCAGATCAAGCAGCAGTACAACACGCCAGCGCTGGAGATGGTGCTCCAACGCCCGACGTCCGGCGGCACCCTGCACGTCGTCTCCGGCTACTGGAAGCGCATCTACACCTGCCAGCTCAACGGCTTCGCCTACCGACTCCGTGAGTCCGAGTGGACGTGGAAGGACGCCCTGCGTTACACGTCCCAGTGCAACGTCATCGGCGGCACATCGGGCTCCCCGGCCATCGACGGCGCGTCCGGCAAGGTCATCGGCGTCAACAACACCATCAACGAAAGCGGCGGCCGCTGCACCCTGAACAACCCCTGCGAGGTCGACGAGCAGGGCAACGTCACCGTCCGCCGCCAGATCGGCTACGCCCAGCAGACCTACATCCTCGCCAACTGCATAGCCCCCGGCACCACCCTCGACTTCTCCCGCGCGGGCTGCACAGCCCCCCGCGGCTGACACTCCGAACACAACGCCTCGCATCCCTCCCAAGGGATGCGAGGCATCTTGTTGTTATGTCGGTTACTCTCGGCGGCCTTGATCCAACGCCAGGCCAGGGTCAGCGTTCGCGGACGGGCTTGAGTTCGATGTCGAGGACGAAGGGCGAGGTGACGGCGATCCGATCGTGGTGCACGCCCGTCGCTACGTACCGTCCGGTGGCGTCGTCGATCTCGTAGGTGTAGATCGCGAAGGACGGTGCGGTCTGGTCGGTCTCGACCCGCCAATAGTGGCGGATTCCCGCCTCCGCGTAGAGCTCCGGGTGTGCCCGCCGGTCCTTGCGCTTGGTGGATGGTGACACCACCTCGACAACGAGGGTGACCAATTCAGCGAGGATCGGACGCTCGTAAGGGTCGTGATCAGCGGAGTACACGACGATGTCGGGAGCCATCTCGACCGGCTCGTTCTCGTCGTCGTCCAAGAGAACGTCCACGTCGATATCGACCTGCCACGCGACGGGAGCCACGTCCTCCACGCGAGTCGCCAGGCGCCGGACGATGCGCTGATGAATCGGGCGAGGCCGTGGGCTCACGACGAGTTCGCCATGGATGAGGCTGACGCGTACTGGGAGATCTTCGGGCAGGGCTTCGAATTCCGCCCGAGTCCAGGTGTCGCCGGAGGGCAACGGGAGAGTCAGCGCATGCATGGCTCGTGACGCCTCGGTCGAGTTACAGCAGATTGATAGTGCCTAGTCAGAGTACTTCGCTTGGACCGTGCCCGCTGTGAGCGATTCAACGACGCGCGGTAGTACTACAGGTCGTAGTATGTTCCACAGGTCGTAGTACTACAGCTTGTAGTAGATGGCGGAGGGGCTCAGTATGGACCCGGTGGACATCGCGCGGTGGCAGTTCGGGATCACCACCGTGTACCACTTTCTGTTCGTCCCGCTGACGATCGGGCTGTCCGCGCTGGTCGCGGGGCTGGAGACGGCGTGGGTACGGACGGGCAAGACCCACTACCTGCGCGCCACCAAGTTCTGGGGCAAGCTCTTCCTGATCAACTTCGCGATGGGGATCGTCACCGGCATCGTGCAGGAGTTCCAGTTCGGCATGAACTGGAGCGACTACTCGCGGTTCGTCGGCGACGTCTTCGGCGCGCCGCTCGCCATCGAGGGGCTGCTGGCGTTCTTCGTCGAGTCGACGTTCCTCGGGCTGTGGATCTTCGGGTGGGACAGGCTGCCGAAGAGGGTCCATCTGGCCTGCATCTGGCTGGTGGCGATCGGGACGCAGCTGTCGGCGTTCTTCATCCTGTCCGCGAACTCGTGGATGCAGCACCCCGTCGGCTACCGGATCGACGAGGAGACCGGACGGGCCGTCCTCACCGACTTCTGGGCCGTCCTGACCAATCCCACGCATCTCGTCGCGTTCCCGCACACGATCACGGCGGCGTTCGTCACCGGCGGGATGTTCATGGCGGGTGTCAGCGCCTGGCACCTCGCAAGGCGCAGGAACGTGGAGGTGTTCCGGCCGTCGCTTCGGCTGGCGCTGGCCGTCACGGCGGTCGCGTCCATCGGGGTCGCGATCACCGGGGACCAGCAGGGCAAGGTCATGACCGAGCAGCAGCCGATGAAGATGGCGGCCGCCGAGGCGATCTACGAGACGGAGCGGCCGGCCTCGTTCTCGGTCTTCACGGTCGGGACGCCGGACGGCGGCGAGGAGATCTTCGGGATCAAGGTGCCGCGCGTCCTGTCGTTCCTCGCCACCGGCAGCCTCGACGGCGAGGTCAAGGGGATCAACGACGTGCAGGCCGCCGAGGAGGCGCGGCACGGGCCGGGCGACTACCGGCCGTTCGTCCCCGCGATCTACTGGAACTTCCGGCTGATGGTCGGGGTGGGGATGCTCACCGCGCTCGTGTCGATCGCGGGGCTTTGGCTGCTGCGGCGCGGACGGCTGCCGTCCAACCGGTGGGTGTACCGGGTCGGGATGCTGTCGCTGACGCTGCCGTTCATCGGCAACTCCGCCGGATGGATCTTCACCGAGATGGGCCGGCAGCCCTGGTCGGTGTACGGCGTGATGAAGACGTCGGCGAGCGTGTCGCCCGGTGTGCCCGCGTCGTCGATGCTGATCTCCGTCATCGCGCTGACCGCGCTCTACGCCGTCCTCGCGGTCATCGAGGCCGGACTGATGCTCAAGTACGCCAAGGCCGGGCCGCCGTCCGAGGACGAGGCGCTCCCGCCGCCCGGCGAGGACTCCGAAGACGATTCCGAGCGCTCGCTCGCGTTCGCCTACTGAGAGGCCGGTCGCGTCATGGAACTCACCACCGTCTGGTTCATCCTCATCGCCTTCCTGTGGACGAGCTACTTCTTCCTGGAGGGGTTCGACTTCGGCGTCGGCATGCTGCTGCCCGTCCTCGGACGCGACGACGTCGAACGCCGCGTCGTCATCAACACGATCGGGCCCGTCTGGGACGCCAACGAGGTGTGGCTCATCGTCGCGGGCGCCGCCACGTTCGCCGCGTTCCCCGAGTGGTACGCCACCCTGTTCAGCGGCTTCTACCTGCCGCTTCTCGCCGTGCTGCTGGCGCTGATCGTGCGCGGTGTCGCGTTCGAGTTCCGCGGCAAGCGCGACGACCCGCGGTGGCGCGCGCGATGGGACAAGGCGATCTTCTGGGGCAGCCTCGTGCCCGCGTTCGTGTGGGGTGTCGTGTTCGCGAACATCGTCCGCGGGGTGCCGCTGGACGCCCGCCACGAGTACGCCGGGACGCTCGCCGACCTGTTCAACCCGTACGCGCTGCTCGGCGGGCTCACGACGATGACCCTGTTCGTCCTGCACGGGTCGGTGTTCCTGGCGCTCAAGACGTCCGGGGACATCCGCGTGCGCGCCCGTTTCGTCGCGGGTGTCGCGGCGATCGGGGCCATCGCCGCCGGCGGGAGCTTCCTGCTGATCACACAGCTCGAACACGGCAAGCCCGTGACCTGGCTGACCGCCGGGGGAGCCGCCGCCGGGCTGGTCGCCGCCGCCGTGGCCAACCGCGGGGGACGCGAGGGCTGGGCCTTCGTCGGGACCGGCGCCGCGATCGTGCTCGCCGTCGCGACGCTGTTCGTCTCGCTGTTCCCGGACGTCATGCCGTCCACCCTCGCCGAGGCGAACGGCCTGACCACCGAAAACGCCGCCTCGTCGGCCTACACGCTCAAGATCATGACGTGGGTGGCGGCCGTGTTCACCCCGATCGTGATGATCTACCAGGGCTGGACGTACTGGGTGTTCCGCAAGCGCATCGGCACGTCCCACATCCCGGCGCGGAAACCGCCGAACCCGCCCGGCGCGCCGAAGGGCGAGCCGGTGCGATGAAGCCCCTCGACCCGCGGCTGCTGAAGCACGCCCGGACCACCCGGACCTTCCTGATCGCGTCCGTCGCGCTCGGCGCCGCCACCGCCGGGCTGATCATCGCGCAGGCGACGCTGCTCGCCGGCATGCTCACCCGCGCGTTCCTCGACGGCGCCACGCTCGGAGACCTGCGCATCCCGATGCTGCTCCTGCTCGCCGTCGTCCTCGGCCGGACGCTCGTCGCCTGGCTGCAGGAGGTCGCCGCGCACCGCTCGTCCGCCGCCGTGAAGTCGCAGCTGCGGGCCCGGCTGCTCGCGCACGCGCTGCGGCTCGGCCCGCGCTGGCTGTCCGGCGAACGCAGCGGCGAACTCGCCACGCTCGCCACCCGCGGGATCGACGCGCTCGACGACTACTTCGCCCGCTACCTGCCGCAGCTCGTCCTCGCTGTGATCGTCCCGGTGGCGGTGGGCGGACGGATCCTGCTCGGCGACTGGCTGTCCGCCGTGACGATCGCCGCGACGCTGCCGCTCATCCCCGTCTTCGCGATCCTGGTCGGGCTCACCACCCAGCGGAAGATGGACCGGCAGTGGCGGACGCTCTCCGTCCTGTCCGCGCACTTCCTGGACGTCGTCGCCGGGCTTCCCACGCTGAAGATCTTCGGCCGGGCGCGGGCGCAGGCGGACAAGATCCGCGAGGTCACCGACCGGCACCGCCGCGCCACGATGTCGACGCTGCGGATCGCGTTCCTGTCGGCGCTCGTCCTCGAACTGCTGTCGACGATCTCCGTCGCGCTCGTCGCCGTCTCCATCGGGCTGCGGCTGGTCGAGGGCGGGCTCGGCCTGAAGACCGCGCTGCTCGTGCTGATCCTGGCGCCGGAGGCGTACCTCCCGCTGCGCCAGGTCGGCGCGCAGTACCACGCGAGCGTCGAGGGCCTCACCGCCGCCGGACGGATCTTCGAGGTGATCGAGACACCCGCGCCGGGCTCCGGCACCCGCACCACCATCCCCGACCTGACCCGCGCCACGATCCGGCTGGACGGCGTAACGGTCGCCTACGAGGGACGCGACACGCCAGCGCTCGACGACCTTTCCCTCACCGTCCACCCGGGCGAGACGGTCGCGCTCACCGGGCCGAGCGGTGCCGGGAAGTCCACCGCGCTCGCCGTGCTGCTGGGGTTCGTCCAGCCCGGCTCGGGACGCGTCATGGTCGACCGGGCCGACCTCGCCGACCTCGACCCGGACGCGTGGCGCGCCCAGATCGCGTGGGTCCCGCAGCGCCCGCACCTGTTCACCGGGACGATCGCCGCCAACATCCGCCTGGGCCGTCCGGGCGCGTCCGACGCCGACGTCCGCGCCGCCGCGCTCGCCGCGAACGCCCTGGAGTTCATCGACGCCCTGCCGGACGGGCTCGACACTCAGCTCGGTGAACGGGGTCTCGGATTGTCCGCGGGCCAGCGCCAGCGAGTCGCCCTGGCCCGCGCCTTCCTGCGCGACGCGCCGCTCCTCCTCCTGGACGAGCCGACCTCGAACCTCGACGTGGAGAGCGAGGCGTCCGTGCTCGACGCCGTCCGCCGCCTGGCCGCGTCCCGCACCGTGATCCTGGTCGCCCACCGTCCCGCCCTCGCCGCCCTGGCCGACCGGACGATCCAGATCGACCCTCATCCCGAGGCGGTGTCGGCATGATCCCGCGGCTGCTCGCGCTCGCCCGTCCCGCCCGGTGGCGGCTCGGCCTCGCCGTTCTGTTCGGCGTCCTGGCGCTCGGGAGCGGCGCCGGCCTGATGGCCACCTCGGCGTGGCTCATCTCGCGCGCCGCGCAGCATCCGCCGGTGCTGATGCTCATGGTCGCGATCGTCGCCGTCCGAGCCTTCGGGCTGGGACGCGGTGTGTTCCGCTACCTCGAACGGCTCGTCGGCCACGACGCGACCTTCCGGATCCTGGCGGACCTACGCGCCCGCGTGTACGAACGCCTCGAACGGCTCGCGCCCGGCGGCCTGCCTGCTTTCCGTGGCGGCGACCTACTGAACCGGCTCGTCGCCGATGTCGATGCCGTCCAGGACCTCTTTCTCCGCGTTCTCCTGCCCTGCATGGTCGCGGCCGTCGTCGGTGGCGCTTCCGTCGGCCTCGCCTGGGCGCTGCTCCCTTCGGCGGGTGCCGTCCTTCTCTGCGCCCTCCTGCTCGCGGGCGTCGTCGCACCGTGGCTGTCGTCCGCCATGGCGCGCCGTGCCGAACACCGAACCACCGACCTGCGCGCCGACCTCACCACCCACGTCGTGGACACCCTCCAAGGCGCCCCCGAACTCATCGCCTACGGCGCCGCCCCCGCATACCTCACCGAGGCAACCCAGCTGGACCGCGACTTCACCCGCGCGTCAGCCCGTTCAGCCACCACCGCCGGTGTGGGTGCAGCGATTTCCGCGCTCGCGGGCGGTCTGGCCGTCTGGGGCAGTCTCGCGGTGGGTGTACCGGCCGTCCGCTCAGGACGGCTGGACGGAGTGCTCCTCGCAGTGGTCGTTCTCCTACCTCTGGCCGCGTTCGAGGTCGTGGCCGGGCTGCCGCTGGCCGCGCAGTACCTGGAACGTGTCCGCCGTTCCGCGACACGCGTTTTCGCCGTCCTGGACACCCCCGAGCCAATACGCGACCCGGACGCACCCACTCCCCTCCCGTCATCCCCGTACACCCTCACCGTCCAAAACCTCCACGCCCAATGGACACCCACAGCGCCCCACGTCCTGGACGGCATCTCCCTAGACCTCCCCCCAGGACACCGTTGCGCGATCGTCGGCCCGAGCGGCTCAGGCAAGACCACGCTCACCGCCGTCCTGCTCCGCTTCCTGGAAGCCTCCAGCGGCCGCACAACACTCAACGGCGTAGACCTCAGCGCCCTGCGGGCCGACGACGTCCGCCGCGTCATCGGCCTCTGCGCCCAGGACGCGCACCTGTTCGACTCGACGATCAGCGAGAACGTCCGCCTGGCCCGTCCCACCGCCACCGACGCCGAACTCCGCGAGGCCCTCCGCCGCGCCCGCCTCCTCACCTGGATCGACGCGCTCCCCCAGGGCCTCGACACCCGCGTCGGCGAGCACGGCGCACAAGTCTCCGGCGGCCAGCGCCAGCGCATCGCCCTGGCCCGCGCCCTCCTCGCCGACTTCCCGATCCTGCTCCTGGACGAGCCCGCCGAGCACCTCGACCTCGCGACCGCCGACGCCCTCACCGCCGACCTCCTGACCGCCACCGAGGGCCGCACGACCCTGCTCGTCACCCACCGCCTAACCGGCCTGGACGCCGTCGACGAGATCATCGTCCTGGAAGACGGCCGCATCACCGACCGAGGCACCCACACCTCCCTCCTCTCCCACCCCGGGCCCTACCGATCCCTATGGAACCGGGAACGTGCCACCGAGCCGACCCCAATCTAAGTAAATTATTCAAATCCAGGTAAACCCGAACCCGCCTCCATTCGTCGGACCCGCCCAAACAAATCACCCAAGATTATTTAGAACAATTCCCCACCGGTCGGCATCACACAGAAGTACAGGATCCAATCAACCGGATCGGGGGATTCCACAGATGAAGATCTTGCTACGCGCAGGGCTCTGCCTCGCGACGACGGCGCTGGCGGCCGGCACCACCTTGGGTGCCATGAGCACCGCCAACGCCGACGGCCCGGACACCAAGCCCTCGGTGGTCAAGGCGATCCAGTCGCAACCGTGGGTGCAACTCACCTACGGCGACAGCGACTACCGCATCGCCTCCATGCGCTGCTACCTGAAGCAGTTCAAGTTCTACAACAAGTGCGACCCGACGCGTGCCGGCGAGCCCTGGCCCAAGGACTTCACCACGGCGGTGCGGAATTACCAGAATGCGCACCACCTGCCCAACACCGGCATGCTCGACATCGAGACCTGGGGCACGATCGCCAGGGAAAACGGTGAGGTCGGCACGGGCAGCACCCGGGCGGACCAGGTCAGGGGCATCCAGTACGCGATGAAGGTTCTGGAGAACTCGTCACTCAAGGTGGACGGCAAGTACGGCAAGGACACCGCCGCCGTGGTCAAGGCTTTCCAGAAGCGCAAGGGAATCGACGCCGACGGGATCTTCGGCCCGATCACCTTCCGCGCCGCCTTCGCCGAAGGCGCCGAGAACGCCCGCACCCCGGGCCACTGACCAGCCCACCGGCGGCCGTCTCGTTCCCAGCGAGGCGGCCGCCGCCATGCTCCGCTCAGGGTGATCCAGCACGCGACGCGCTCCTCGCGGCAGCCGCGAGTGACTCGGCATGCGCACGCAGGATGCGATGGTGCACCGGACAGTCATCGATGTGATCGTGCTCGCAGTCGAGAGCGTGCCGCAACGCCTTCCGCGCCCGCTGGATCCGCTGGACACGGTCGTCGAGCTCGCGCAACTTCGCCGCCGCCACCGTCCGCCAGTCCGGTGCCGTCCGCCCGCTCGCACCGACGAGCAACGCGATCTCCGACAGCGTGAACCCGGCCTGTTTCAGCAGGTCGATCAGCGCGACCTGCTCGACGGCTTCCTCGTCATAGACACGTTTGCCCCCCGCGCGCCTGGTGGCGTGGAGCAGTCCCTTGCGCTCGTAGAAGCGCAGCGCGGACGACGCCAGCCCGGTACGGGCCCGCAGTTCGGCCATCGACAGCTCACTCATTGACTTGAACCATAGTTCAACCTGAATGCTGACCGACGTGAGGATTCGTACCCTGCGACCCCGCAGCGGCGGGTGGAGGAAATCGCGATGACGACGTCGAGTAGAACACGCGTAGCCGTGGTGACCGGAGCGGGCCGGGGGATTGGCCTGGCGATCGTCCGCGCCCTGGTCAAAGACGGCTTCACAGTAGTCGCCGGCAGCCGCACCATTTCCGACACCCTGCGGGACGCGACCCCCCACACCCTCGCCGTCGACCTGGGAACCCCCACCGGCCCCGACGACCTCGTGCGGCACGCCATCGACCACCACGGCGGCATCGACCTGCTGGTCAACAACGTCGCGGGCACCTCGACACCCGCCGGGGGATTCCTCGAACTAGACGACGACGCCTGGCGCCACACGATCGACCTGACGTTCATGTCGGCCGTACGCACCACCCGCGCCGCGCTGCCGAGCCTTCTGGAACGCCACGGCGCCGTGGTCAACATCGGTTCGGTCAACGCCCGCATGCCGCAGCCACGCCTGGTCGCCCAGTCAGCGGCCAAGGCCGCGCTGTCCAACCTCGGCAAAGCGCTGGCAGAGGAGTTCAGCGGCCGCGGCCTGCGAGTCAACACGATCTCCCCCGGCCCGGTCTGGACGGACCTGTGGACGTCCCCCGGCGGCCCCGGCGACCAGCTCGCCCAACGCGCGGGCATCACCAGAGAGAACTCCGCCGACCAGCTCCCGGCACTCCTCGGCCTCCCCACCGGCGAATTCGCCGACCCCCAGGAGATCGCGGCACTCGTCGTATTCCTAGCCTCCGGCCGCGTACCCAACATGAGCGGCTCAGACCTGGTCATCGACGGCGGAATACTAAAGACCGTCTAACCCCTCCGCCCCTTCCCTCCCGAAGACCGTTCCAGGACGCCGATATGTGCGGTTTTACCTTCCCCGATCCAGCCCGCCGACCGATCATGAACTCATGTGGTGGCTACTCGTCCCCGGAACCGTCGCTCTCCTGCTCGCGTTCGGAGCCGTCTTCGACCGACACCTCCGCCGCCGAGGTCACCGATTCCAAGGCGGCGCCGCCCTAACGGCCAACACGCGCGAGAACCGCAGCGACATGCGCGCATGGGGCCGAGGCTCACAAGGCCACACCGGAGCAGACCTGTCCTGGACGGCAAACACCCGCCGCCACCGCAACAACCCCCAATAACCAAGAAGCCATCGGGCACGCTAATTGCACGAACGCCCTCGCCCATGCCCAGGACGAGGGCGTTCTGCCTGGTGGAGCCTAGGGGATTCGAACCCCTGACACCCGGCTTGCAAAGCCGGTGCTCTACCAACTGAGCTAAGGCCCCTCGGCTCTGTTATTTGACCTGCGGTTACGCTGGTTCGGCGCAACCGGTGACGATCGTACACCGTGGGAAGAGCACAGGCTTTCCGGACGGGTCGGCGCCGAAGGGGCCGACGGATGCGCTGCCCCAGCCTGTCCGGGTAGATCGTGACGCGCCGTCCTGGTGGTCGGGCGACGACGGGCTTGTCCAGGTCCCGGTGGATCAGCGTGACGCCGAGGCCGCGCGTTCCTCTGCCAGCAGGTGGCCCGGACGTCGCTGGCTGCGGCAGCGCGGTGCCGTCCGCCGGACCATCCGAACGCGGCCGCCGGATGGTTGAGGGCACCGGTCGGCCTTCGGACGGGCGGAGAGACGACCCGTATGGGCGCCCCTCACAGCGGCGGGACGACAGACCGGTCCGCTACCGGACGCTCGGGACGGCGCTTGAGTTGATCAAGACTGGCGTCTGACTCGTCTTCTAGTGGCTCCGGACCCTCGGACCGCTTGGTCCCCACTCCCAGCGGGGGACCAAGGGCCCCGCCCGGCGAGCGCCGTCAGTGCTTGCGCGACATCGCCGCACGCCGTGTCATCGCCACCGGTGAGAAGGGGCGCGCCGCTCGTCCGCGACCGCAATGCGCGTTCTTCGTGACCACGATGCCTTCGCCAAGAGGGGTTGCTTACCGACTTTGTGGCTCGTCGGTGCTTCCGGCGGTCCTGGGCCGGAGCGTACGGCTTACGATCGTGGGGATGTGGTCAGCGGGTTTTGTGTGCTCCTCCGTTCACGTTCAGCACTTGTCCTGTGATGTGGCGTGCCGCCGGTGATGCGAGGAAGAAGACCGCCTCGGAGATGTCGCCCGGTGAGCCGGCGCGGCCTGTCGCGGTTGAGGAGACCAACTCCGCACGCCTTTCGGCTGTCAGGCGGTCTCGGAAGAACTCTGTGTCCGCGACATAGCCGGGCGAGACGACGTTGGCGGTGATGCCGCGTACGCCCAGTTCGTCCGCCAGATCGAGGTTCCAGGCTGCGAGCCCGGCCTTGGCCGCCCCGTAGGAACCGGCACCCTGGTCGGCGGCGATCGATCCGATGTGGATCACCGCACCGCCTGTGGCGAGGCGCTCGTCCAGTGCCTTCGTCGTCAGCGCGGCACTGACCAGGTTCGCGTCGAGGTTGGCGCGGAAATCCCGGGCGTACGCGGACAGGTCCGACTTGCCGTCGGCGTCGAAGTCGGTGTTCCCTCCCGCGTTGTTCACCAGCACATCGATCCTGTCTGGTAGCTCTGCCAGCACTTCCATGAGTGCCTCGGGGTGGGTGTGGTCGCAGACCAGGGCTCGGGCACCGAACTCGTCCGCCAGTTCCTTAAGAGGGCCCGGACGGCGGCCGGTGATGATGACGGCCTCATGCCGCTCGGCGAAACGGCGGGCGATGGCGCGGCCGATGCCCGTACCGCCGCCTGTGACCAGGACGTTGCGCGTCATAAGCTATGCTCTCCTAGTGACGTTTAGATCTAAATTTAGATCTAAACGTATGCTCCGAGGAGGGCACATGGCAACAGACCCCAGGGCAGAAATCGGCGATGACGATGCTCCGACACAGTCGCCGCCCGGTGCCGCCGACCATTCCGTCCACGAGATCGCCGCTGCGTGGGAGCGGGAGCGTCCCGGCACGCCGGTCTCCTCGATCCGCATCGTCACACCGATCTGGCAACTGGCCAAGCTCTTCGGTGACGATCGGAACCGGGTCCTCGCCCGCGCCAGGGTGGACGCCGCCACCCTGGACCTGCTCAGCGTCCTGCGTCGAAGCGGCCCCCCATACACGCTCAGCACCCGTGAACTCAGCCGGCGCTCCCTGGTCACCGCGGGTGCGGTCTCGCAGCGCGTCGCCCGTGCCGAACGCGAGGGCCTGGTCGAACGCCACCCCGCCCAGGGGCGCCCCCGCACCGTGCAGGTCACGCTGACCACCACCGGGCACGAGGTGGTCGAGGCCACCGTTGACCAGGTGCTCCACCGGGAGGCCGAACTGATCAGCGGCCTCACGTCCGACCAGCAGACCCAACTCGCAGAGCTACTCTGCGTCCTTCTCCAGCAGGTTCAGCATCGCGCCGACGACAACCGGATAACGCACGTCGGCCAAGACTGAACTGGCTGATTACCTCGATCGTCGCCGACATCGCGGGCGTCACCGGATGGTTGGGGTTCTGCAGATCCATCAGCTCGCGAAGGGCCGGCGACGTTCACCGAACTGCCACTGAGCCTGAGCCTGCCGGGAATGGCCCGATCAGCGCGGGATCGTTGGTGTCGCCCGCGTCCAGGCAGCCGGCGCGGTCACCATGACGCCTCGCCACCGCGCGGGGCCGCCTGTTTCGCGTCCAAATGCGCGCCGCAGCCCCGGACTCTAAACCGCACCCGGGTCACCACACCCTTGAGCCCCCGAGGGTGCGGCGTTTGGAGGAGGCGACGAGCCGAGCCTCGGGGCTTACTCGGCCATGTTGCCCCGGCCTATGGACTCGCCGGCCAAACGCCGACGCTCACGGCGCTGCGCGGCCGCACGCCTAACGCCTTCCTCGCCGACAGCGCGCCCGTCATACCCTCCACGGGTTGGGCGCCGCACGCCGGTCATGTTCCCGAAGAAGGCCCGCGTTCGGACGCGGATGCTCGCATCGATGCGCGCGCCACCAGGCACCGCTTCGAGATCGTGTCGGAGGGGCGCTGGCCGTGCGGTGGGATTGGCCTAGCTGTGGTCGGCGGCGAGCGGGTCGTTGATGGGGGTGGGGAGGATGAGGCCGGGGAGGGCGGCGACGCTGGGGAGGACGTGGGTGGCGCCGGCGGTGAGGAGGCGGTCGCGGTCGTGGGCTCCGGTGAGGACGCCCGCGACGATGGACGCGCCGGAGCGATGCCCGGTGAGCATGTCGTTGGCGGTGTCTCCGCAGACGGCGATGTGGCGGACGTCGTCCACGCCGAGGCGGAGGGCGGCGGTGAGGACGAGGTCGGGCCACGGGCGGCCGCGGGGGACGTCCGCGGGGCAGAGGGTCAGGTCGACGCGGTCCCACCAGCCGAGGGTGTCGATGATGCGGGCCTGGGTGCGGCGGCCGAAGCCGGTGAGCAGGCAGACGCGGATGCCGGAGGCGCGGATGCGCAGAAGGGCGTCGTCGGCGCCGGGGACGGGACGAAGGCCACGGCGGTCGACGAGGTCGTCGTAGGAGTGCGCGAACGCGAGGTTGGCGGCCTGGGCGCGGTCTTCGTCGAAGAGGGAACGGAAGATGGCCAGTTTCGAGCCGCCGCGTGATTCGTGGAACTGTGCCAAAGCACGGTCGTACGCCGCCGTGCCGGAGACGATCCCCAGGGTGGCGATCGCCTCGGCGAAGGCGGTGTGGACGGTGTCGCCGTCCGCGACAGTGGTCCCGGCGAGATCGAGGCAGGCAACGGTGATCGGGGCTGCTTCGTTCACGCCGGGGACCTTATCGCCTGCGTCGGTGAACACCTCTCATCCCGGCCCGCACAGGCCGCGCCTTCGCGGGCGGGCCGGATGAAGGATGCTCAGTTGTCGGACGACGTGGCCTCGGTCCACAGGTCCAGCTCGGCGCGGTCCTGCTGCAGCCGGCGCCAGACAGCGAAGCCACCGAGTGCGACGACGGCCAGGATGAGCAGCTTCTTCACGGTGGGACCCCTTCACCTCGACTATTCAGTCAAATCCCGGGGGACCTTCACATCAGCGTTGCTTCCCCCAGGCTCTCCGCAGCCTAGCAACCGTTCCCGGGCGATCAGCACCCGCGCACCGGTATCGGACCCAGCGTCCAAATCTGGTGCCGATGCCGTCACCTCCGCGCCATCACGCCGGGCGGCCGGCCCGCCGGATAATCCGGGGGACGACTTCGGGAGTGCCGATGGCAGAGGACGACTTCCGGCGCTGGGAACGCGAGTTCGAATCGAGCGCTCCGGACGACGAGCCGTCCGCGGGCCGGGGCCTGGTCCTGGTGGCGGGGGCGACCGCGACGGGATGCGCCGCCATGATCGCGCTGGGCGAGGTGACGCTGGGCACGGCGGGGCTGGTGCTGTCGTCGCTCATCCTGCTGCTGTGGCGGATCGGGCTGTGACGTGTCTCATCCGGCCCGCGCCCGTGACGGAATGGTGCCCGCCGTCCCGGCATCGACCGTTGTGAGACGTTCGGGATGAAAGGTGTCCGCTGATCCGCCATCATCGCGGCATGGAGCTACGCGGAGCGAACGTCCTGCTGACCGGGGCGAGCGGCGGGATCGGCCGGGCGCTCGCGGCGACGCTGGCCAGGCGTGGGGCGCGGCTCGTCCTGACGGGCCGGCGGGTGGACGTCCTGGAGCCGCTGGCCGAGCGGCTCGGCGGCCGGGCCATCGCCGCCGACCTGGCCGACCGCGCGGCCGCCGAACGGCTGCTGGACGAGGCCGGCCAGGTGGACGTGCTGATCGCGAACGCGGCACTGCCGGCGTCCGGGGCGCTGGCCGACTACTCGATCACCGAGATCGACCGGGCGCTGGACGTGAACCTGCGGGCGCCGATCGTGCTGGCGAAGCTCGTGAGCGCGCGGATGGCCGATCGTGGCCGTGGACAGTTGGTCTTCGTGTCGTCGCTGTCCGGGAAGGTGGCGTCCGGGAACGCGTCCCTGTACAACGCGACGAAGTTCGGTATGCGAGGGTTCGCGCTGGCGTTGCGCGAGGACCTGCGGCCGCATGGAATCGGCGTCTCGACGGTCTTCCCGGGGTTCGTCCGGGACGCGGGCATGTTCGCCGAGACCGGCGTCACGCTGCCGCGCGGCATCGGCACCCGGTCTCCGGAGGACGTGGCGCGAGCGACCGTCCGGGCCATCGAGCGGAACATCGCCGAGATCGACGTGGCGCCGCTCGGCCTGCGGCTCGGCGCCAGGATCGGCGGGCTCGCGCCGGTCCTGTCGGCGGCCGTGCAGCGGCGGGCGGGCGGCGCGCGGGTCGCCCGCGAGATGGCGAAAGGTCAGCGCGCGAAAAGGTGAAGATCAGCGCGTGAACGGTAGCGACAAATCCGGATCTTCAAGCGATAATCCGGTCAGTCCCGAGTGATCAGCGGGATGTGCCGGGCGCAGCGTCCCCCCGGGCGGCACTCCCGCCTGCCGCGTGCGCCGCCGCGAGGAGGTCTGCGCATGTGGACGGGTAGGACGACGGCGATCGGGGCGGCGGCCGTGACCGTCCTTTCCCTGACGGCGGCACCCGCGCGGGCGGCGGACCCAGCGGACGCGAAGGTGGTCCCGGTCCAGGTCACCGGCGACCCCGCGAAGCGCTTCAACCTCGTGATCCTCGGTGACGGTTACACGCCGGCGGACATGCCCAAGTTCCGCGCCCACTACGCCGAACACCTCAACGACCTGTGGACGATCGAGCCGTTCAAGTCGTACCGCAGCTATATCAACGTGTACGCGGTCGAGATCCCGTCCGGCGAGTCAGGGGTGAGCTGCGATCCGTCACTGTCGTCCCCACGCCGCACGACACCGTTGAGCATGGCGTTCTGGAGTGGCTGCCGAGCGGACGGTGTTCAGCGGCTTCTGGTCATGAACGCGGCGGCGGCCAAGACGTACGCGGACCTCGTCCCAGGGACGACCACAGCGAACCGCCAGATTCTTGGGCTCGCCAACAGCGACACCTACGGCGGTGCAGGCGGCGCCTACGCGACGGCGTCGGGCGGCAACGCGATGTCCGCTCTCATCGCGCCACATGAGCTCGGCCACTCGCTGGGTGGACTGGACGACGAGTACGACTACTACCAGCGCGGTGTCCCTGGCGGGACGTACACCGGCCCTGAGCCCGACTCCATCCACCACACGCTGCTGACCGAGCAGGAGCTGAAGGCGCAGAAGAAGAAGTGGTGGCGATGGCTCGGTGAGCGAAGCGAGTCCGGAGGAACCATAGGACGGCACGAGGGCGGGTTGTACTTCGGTAAGGGCGTATGGAGGCCGAGCCAGCACTCGATGATGAAAACGCTCGGCTACTACTTCGACCAGGTCTCCCGTGAACAGATGACCCAGCGGATCTCAGCGAAGGTCAACCTCGTCCAGGCACACACCCCGACAACCGAACCGGTGGGCGCCGACCGAGTTCTGTGGGTCGAATCGATGCATCCGTCCGGCCACCTGTTGTCCGTCACGTGGAAGGTCGACGGGAGGATCGTGGGGAAGGGCGCCAACCTCGACCTGTCCCGGTTGCACTTGAAGAAGGGCACGCACACCGTCCAGGTGGCTGTCACCGACCCCACTCCGTTCGTCCGGGACCCGGCCGTACGCTCGTCTGCCGCGCTCACCCAGGTGCGCACCTGGACGGTCGACACCAGCGTGAAGACCCCACCGGAGAACGTGCCGGTCGATTTCAGTTCGTCCACACCGACCGACAAGCCTGTGAGTAGCGAATCGGTCGTCTACGCGGAGACGACACATCCCGTGCGGAGCATCCCAGCCGTCCGCTGGGAATTGGACGGCCGGCGCGTACGCGGCGGTGACCGGGACATCGATCTCGCACGCTTCCGCTTGTCCAAGGGCACGCATCGGCTGGTCGCACGCGTCGGTTCCAAGAGCCTTACATGGACGATCGACGCACAGGCCCCAACGGTGAAGTACGAACTGTCAAAGGCGACGCACTCCCGGGTCCGTCCAGGCCACACGCCCGAGTACGTCTTCGACGGCCCGTTCACCATGCGGCTGACCGGAACGGACGAGCGTCCCGGCGTCGTGGTCTCGGAGTTCCGCGTGGACGGCGATGGCTGGTTCAACTACTTCGGCTGGCCGACGGACTCGTCCGCCCCCTGGCTGTTCACCGAGAACGGCACCGTCATCGACAGCCTCACCTACGGCAAGCTCGGCAAAGGCCGCCACACCATCGAATACCGCGCCATCGACCCGGCAGGCAACATCGGCAAGCCCAAGAAGTTCATAGTCACCCTCCGCTGACCCCGCCCACCCGACACGACCACAAACGCACCGCCGGGTGCCCCCACAACGCACACGGCGCGGAAGTGGGCGGGACGCTGCAGTTTCCAGGTCATGGCTTGGATTGGCGGGCCACGTGGTCGAGCAGCCAGGTGACCTAGCCGGTGGATGGCCACGATCAACCTCGAACCTCGCGTGGCCATCCCTGCGACCGTTGCCGTTTCAGTGGGCCGAGGCTTCTTCGGGCTCGGCGGCCGCGGCCCGGGTCGGCTCGCCTGATACGTGGCTGGAACCGCGATTGACGGTCGCGAGGACGGAGCCGCCGAGGATCAGCGCGAACGAGGCGATGATCGTCCCGGTGAGGGGTTCGTCGAGGAACACCACCCCGGCGACGACCGCGACGGCCGGGTTCACGTAGGTGAACACCATGCCCCTGGACGTGCCGACCTCCCGGATCAGCTCGAAGAACACGATGAACGCCAACGCCGTGCACACCAGGCCGAGCCCGACGAGCGCGGCGATGACACGTCCGCTCGGCATCGACTCCGGCCAGGTCGCGGCCGCCGGGCCGGTGTAGACGAGCGCGGCGGCGGCCAGCGAGAACGCGGCCATCTGCAGGCTCGGCAGGTCCTGCATCCGCCGGGCCGCGATCATCGGCGCGATGGAGTAGCCGAGCGCGACCAGCATGACCTCGCCGATCGCCCACGCGCTGCCGCCGCCGAGGTGCGGCCCCGCCAGCACGCCGACGCCGACCAGCCCGACCAGCAGCCCCGCCCACCGCACCGGGCCGAGCCGTTCCCCGTCGCCGGAGAGCCTGGCCAGCACCACCCCGACGATCGGCACGGCGGCGATCAGCAGCCCGGTCATGGAGCTGGTCAGCCGGTTCTCGGCGTCCGAAATCAGCGCCCACGGGCCGAGGATCTCCACCGCGGTGAACACCAGAAGGGGACGCCAATGCCGGCGGACGACGCCGAGCCGCCCCGCCCGGATCGCCAGGGGCAGCAGGACGGCGGCGCCGAGCGCGGTCCGGGTGAACACCACCATCGGTACCGAGACGTCCTCGACCGCCACCTTGATCATCAGATAGGGGATGCCCCACAGCACGCCCATCAGCGCGAACAGGGCCCAGCCACGGCGACTCAACACGACCTCCGTTTCCCGTCCGTCCGGTTCAGGCGGCGCTGCCGAACGGACCGGTTCAGAATGCGGAACGGCGCGCCGCGCTGTCTTGAACGCTGTTGCGGTACGCACCTGGCGTGACGCCCACCACACGCCGGAACCACCGCGTGAGATGCGCCTGGTCGGCGAACCCGACGAGAGTCGCCGCCTCCGCCGGCCGGTGCCCCGCGTCCAGCAGGGCACGGGCCCGGGTGACCCGATGCTGGGCGAGCCACGCGTACGGCGGCATGCCCACGGCTTCACGGAACGCGCGCAGCAACTGGTAGCGGGACAGTTCCAGGTCGCCCGCGACCTCGGCGAGTGTCGGCGGTGCGAGCATCTCGTCCGACAGGCGTGCCGCGACGACACGAGCGATCCGCCCGGCGTCAGTGCCCCGCCGCGGAGCCTCCTGCGGCCCCGGACTCGCATGACGGCGGATGAGCGCGCCCAGCACCCCGAGCAGCCGGGACTCGCCCTCCAGCGGGTCCTCGCCTCGACGCAGAGCGCGGTGCGCGAACCGCAACGCCTCGCCGAGCTGCCGATCGTCGATGATCGGCTTTCGGAAGTGCGGCCACGCCGGCTCCTCCTCGTCCGAGTTCACCGCGGCGCCCAGCAACTCGGCTCCCGGGTACACGCACAGGTAGGCGAACCCTTCCGGACGGGCCGGACCACCCGTGTGCGCTTCTCCCGGCTCGACCACGACGAGACTCCCGGCGTCCGAGAAGACCTTCTCGCCGCGATAGCGCATCGTCTCCAGACCGTCGACGGTCACCCCGATGGCGTACTCGTCGTGGATATGCGGCGCGTAGTGCCGTCGGCCGATGCGAGCCGTCAGCAGGTCGAGCGGCGCCCCCTGAATCCCGTCAACCCGCGTCCAAAGCGTCCGATCCCCCACCCCACCCTCTTCCAACTCATCACACCTCCCACCAGACCGTCCACCCTCGCCCTCAACGCCCCGCCCACCAGCCCGAACCTCAGCACCCCGCCGCCCCCGACCACCCCACCCCACAACCTCCGCATCCCGCTCCGCATCCCGACCACCCCGCCCCACAGCCTGACCACCCCGCCCAGCAGCCCGCCCAGCATCCTGATCGCCCCGCCCCACAACCTGCCCATCCCGCCCCTCAGCCGGGCCACCGCACCCAACAGCTGGCCCTCCCCGCTCAGCAGCCTGCACAGCCAGCCCAGGAGCCTGGTCACCTTGTCCAACCGCCTGCGCAGCGCCCCCCGCAGCCTGGCCACCCCGCTCAGCAGCCTGCGCAGCCAGTCCAGCAGCCTGGCCACCTTGTCCAACCGCCTGCGCAGCGCCCCCCGCAGCCTGGCCACCCCGTCCAACCGCCTGCGCGGCCCGCCCAGCAGCCTGGCCACCTTGTCCAACCGCCTGCGCAGCGCGCCCAGCGGCCTGACCGCCCCGTCCAACAGCCGGGCCACCCCGCTTAGCAGTCTGAGCAGCCCGCGCCTCCGTCGGCGATTCAGCCCCAGACTCGACACCCTCTCCAGCTCTACGGACAGCCTGCCGATCAGCCCCAAGAACGAGACCGCCTTCAGACGGCGGCCCGTCGACCCGTCCAGAACCAACCTCGGCAGGCCACGGCGCACCGAGTTCGACCCTGAGCTCGACAGGCTGACCAGGCCGTGAAACGGCGTGCTGTGCGGACCGTGCTTCCGCCGACGACTGATTGCCAGGCTCATCATCAGCCCGAGCAACGTCACGCTGTCCGGCCTCGACGGCCCCGCCCGCCCGCGGGCCATATTCCTCACCAGATTGGGCCTCGGCAGGCCGCTGAACACCCACCTCAGCCGACGGCCCAGTTCCAATCTCCCCAGTCTCGACGGGCGATCCATTCCGCGGAGCGGAGGGCCGCGCAGAACGCAACTCGGACGACGAGACAGACTCGCGCTCCACCCCCTCGTCCGCCCGGCGTGCAGACCGCCGATCAGACCGAGGAACAGAACGCCGCGCGGACCGCTGCCCGACGGGCCGTTCAGAACCAACCTCGGCAGCCTGTTCGGGGAAGGGGCCGGTGAGCTGCTCCGGCTGAGCGAGGCTCGACGGATCAGACTGAGGATCGGGAACGGTTTGCCGGTCGGTTCGAGAAGTGGCGGGACGCTCAGGCAGAGAAGACGTGTCGGAGCCGCCACCTGTCTTCGTCACGGCCCAGCTCCGCGACGACCACCCCATCGGCGCCCGTGACGCGGACCCGGTAGACCCGCCCCTCCCGGGGCGTCCCATACGTCTTCAATACCTCGTCCACGGCGTAGCGCGTCCCCCGCCATTCGTACGCGGTGAGCCTTCCCGCCAGATCGTGTTCGGCGCGGATCGGCTCGTTCAGCAGCTGCCCCATGGGGCGAGCGTAGCACGCATTCGAACTGATGTTCGCAGGTCGGGACGGTGCTCGCGTGCCTGGCGGCACCGGCTTCGGGCCATCGCGCGCCTGCGCGTCCCCGCTCCGCCGGGCGTGGCGCGGCGCTTGATTCCATGCGGTCATTAAGCCGGAGCGTGCGAACCATGTATAGAGCAACGAGGAACATCGCCTCCCTCATCCCACCGTCACCGAGGCTTTCCCGCGATTCGGCCCGTACCCAGGGGAAAGATCCAAACGGGAACAAGGGGGAGCCATGATCAACGGGGCGCACGTCATCATCTACAGCCACGACGCCGAGGCGGACCGCGCGTTCATCCGAGACGTTCTGGGTTTTCCGGACGTTGACGCGGGCCACGGCTGGCTGATCTTCAAGCTGCCGCCTGCCGAACTCGCCGCGCACCCCACCCAAGGCGAGCCGCGTCACGAGTTCTACCTCATGTGCGACGACATCCAGACCACGCTCGAAGGACTCGGCGCCCGAGGCGTCCAAGTCGACGTGCCCGTTACCGAGGAGAGCTGGGGGCTGCTCGCGGCGATCAGGCTGCCGAGCGGCGCGGAGTTGCCGATCTACGAGCCCCGGCATCCGCAGGCGAAGGACCTCTAGACGCTGTTATCCACAGGTTGGGGACAGTATTTGCACACACCTCCCTTGTCGTACCCACAGGCGCTCTGGCGGTCCCGTCCACAAGCGGATCCCCAGAACAGCCTGGCTTTCCACGGCCTGTGCGGCGCGCCGGGCGCCACTCCTTCAGCATCCACGCAGCGGCGACGCCGCGCAGCGAATCCACAACCTGTGGATAACTGCCGTGCACAACCTGGGTACGACCGGCCCGGATCACGTCCACCATTCTTCCCCAGGTCGTCCCCAACTCGCGGGACCACTTATCCACGTCGTGGACAACCCGCTGACCTGCTAAGAAGCCGCTGCCGCCGCGTCATCCTCCACACCGCTTTCACACGCTGTGGACGGTCGGCCTCCACAGCCCTGGCGTCCCGGTGGACAGCGTTGCCCACCGACAATCCCCAACTACGTCCCCACCCGGTGGTCGACGTCGAACGAAGAGACCAGCACCCGGCCACCAACCCCGCACCGCTACCAGATCACGGCATGACGCAGGCCAGCCTTGCGACGACCACACGCCACATCGCCCATAACCAGCCGACAGCCGGAGCCAGCAGTTCGGGCACGAGTACGTGGACGCAACGCCGCTGAAGCGACAACCCACTAGAGCCAGCGCTGTTGCGATCTTCAACGCCACACGTCCGGCCACCACGTCTTGGATAGCACCGCACGGACGAACGCTCTGGCTCCACGGCCCGGTCCCCACGCCGCCCTACGGGAACAGCGATGTCAGACATACAGAGCAGCCGCTGGGACGACCGGTAGCACCCATGTGTTCGGCCACCGCCGTCCCGGCATCCACTCATCGGCCAGTACTCGGGCCTAGCCCCCGATCGACACACTCGCCACTCAACCGGCAACTCGTGGCTGTGGCATACGGGATAACGCGCTGGAACTGGCCAGTGCGTACTCACATTCCGGGGGGCAGCACCTCGGGCGGCCGCCTCGCTTGGGCGACTGTGTCCAGAACCATCCCATCCAGGGCGGCCAACGAGGGCAGCTGGGTTGCGGCAGGGCCCGACCCGGAGGGTTGCGGCCCCAGTCCTCGCACCTGAGGACATCACCCTGGGCTGGGCATTCGAGGCATCCACGCGCAACTGTGGTCGTACCGCTGAAGTCAGCATGCGGAACCGGTCGTCGGCCAAGCCAGATGGAGCGGACGAAGGCTACGGCACGGAGGCTTGGCTATGAGCTCGCCGACCCAGGGCTAACTCAAGGAACAGCCATAGTTACCCGACATCAATCGGCGTTCGCCCAGACACAGAGACGCCATGGCCCTCGACGGGGACGGCGGCTTCCAGGCCGACCAAGCGCACCAAATCATCGACCAGCTCGGCCGGGTCGGGGACGGTGACGGCGCGGGCCTCTGCCATGACGGCGCGGATGGGTGCCCAATCTTGAAAGTGGACGGCCGTATCAGCGCGAATAACCAGCGCCCGGACGCGTTCGACCAGCGTCAAATCGTTTCCAACGGCCAGACCGATGGCACCGACGGATAGACAACTGAGCGCCGTCGGGGTAGATAGTCGCCGTAGATCCATATTCCGTGACCCCGGATGTACTCAACAAGGAGGGCCCCGTTCCTCCCATTAACCGCGTTGGGGCCCGGTAGGTCGCAGGGGCTTTCGGAGGATGTAATTGAGCCCGAACTCGGTCTCGCTCTCGCGGACATCGGTGTAGCCCAGTTTGAGGTAGAACCCATGGGCTGTGATGCTGGCGCCGGTCTCCATGAAGTCGTATCCGTCGTGTGCCGCCTGTGCCTCGATGTGCTGCATGAGTTGACGGCCTATTCCTCGACCGGCCAGATCGGGATCGATGAACATGGTGTAGACCTTGTTGCCGTCTCGGGAGACGGTGCCGACCACCCGGCCCTCCTCGGCCACGTAAATGCGACGGCTGCCCGACAGTTCGACGAACCGCTCGGCTGTGAAGTGCGCGCACATCTTGTCGATGATGTGGTTTGGATAGTCACGGCTGTTTACTTCACGTAAGCAGCGTTGGACGATCGCGCTGAGTCGTGGTGCGTCCTCAGGCTGGAACATCCGAATGTTGACCGTCACTGCGCCTCCTATTGCCGCTCGGGCCGGAGCAATCAGAATGCCCCAGATTCTGCCTAGCTGATCACGCGCGCTTTGTGACGCCGCGGATACCGAGGTCGACCGTGATATCAGACTGGCGGTGGCCGAGCTGAGCAAGCCTGCCTCATCGCTGTCGAAGCTGGGCTGGAAGCCGCAAGGGCCCCCGCCGACATCGGCGCCGCCGACCAGCCAGCGATCCTTCCAGGCTGCCCCGCTAGCCCTCCAATCACCGCTGGCCACCGACGCAGGGAAGAAGCGGAAGAGAGCGCTCACAGCCCCGAGGCAGCGGCCGACGCGCCAGTGGGTGATCTTCGCGGACACCAGGCGCCTAGCGTGGGATGGTCCAAGTCTTCGATTCACTGCGCGCCGGACCGCTGATCGCCAAGACGGGCTTCAGCCTCGAGGTAGAGCCGCCCCCACCGAAGTTATCCACAAGTTGTGGATGATGGGGCGGCACGGCATTGGAGCGTTCACCATGGACTTCAACGAGCACACCGCCACACAGGCCGTCCAGGACAGCTTTGGCGCGACTCCAGACCCGCGCCTCCGTGTCCTACTGGACGCCCTAACACGCCATTTGCATGCCTTCGTCCGGGAGGTGAAGCCGTCCGTCCAAGAGTGGGAACGAGCGATACAGTTCCTCACCGCCGTGGGCCAGTCCTGCACCGACACGCGACAAGAGTTCGTCCTGCTCTCGGACGTTCTGGGCGTCTCAATGCTGGTGGACCCTGAACGAAGCCGAGGGCGGGACGGAGAGCACGGTCCTCGGGCCTTTCCACATGGTCGAGTCGCCCGCTCGCCGGCTCGGCGACAGCATCGACCTCCTCGGCGAGGCAGAACCATGCCTCGTGTCAGGACGGGTCCTGGACACTGATGGGTCCCCGCTGGCCGACGCCGAAGTCGACGTGTGGCAGTGCAACGACCAGGGTTTCTACGACGTCCAGGAGCCTGACGTCCAGCCGTCCGGTAACGGGCGAGGGCTTTTCCACACCGACTCCGAAGGGCGGTTCTGGTTCCGCTCCGTTGTTCCCAGCCAATACCCGATCCCCACCGACGGGCCGATCGGACGGTTCCTGGAAGCCACTCGCCGCCATCTGTACCGTCCTGCGCACATCCATCTCATCGTGCGAGCGGAAGGACACACACCGTTGACCACGCACATCTTCGTAGCAGGGAGCCCGTACCTGGATTCCGACGCGGTCTTCGCGGTCAAGCAGAGCCTAATCGTTGACTTCGCCTCATCCGACGACAAGGAGACCGCCACGCGCCACGGCATCCAGACCCCCTTCCGGCACGCGGAGTTCGACCTGGTCCTGACGAGATCCCGGCAATGACCACGGTCACACCCTGGCGTCCTGACGACCTCGCCGAACCAGAGCTCATACGCGATCCCAATAGGCGGTCATGACCCGCCGCAACTCCCGAACAGCTGATCACCCACACACGCCCAACGAGCAGTACACGATCCGAAGCGCCAAGGCTCGAAAGATGATCGCACCCAGCTCCGGCTACATGATGAGATTCGAGGTGGCCCCTCGCCGATCGCTACCCGTCCGTCAGCTAGGCGCCCAAACGACCTCGAACTACAAGCACGGCCGACGAACTGGACACGTCCAGTGCCCAGATCCCCATCGGCCGCAGCGAACCGACCCACGAATTACACCGAGCCAACCGACGAACCCAACTCAGTTATCCACAACCTGTGGAGAAAGCCCAACCCGACCTACGACGAGGGCACTCGGACGGTCCTCGCGTCGATACTCGAAGCAAAGCATTGGCCAGTGGCACCGCCCAGGCCAGACGCCAGTGCGAACCAGACGGCAGCGTGTACCTGATGGACGTCCTGGAATACTCCTGCGACCGAGACGCCGCGAGGCAGCGTGCTCCTGAAGCGGAGCTGGCCGGGTTGAAGCGGGCCCTTCCGGCTGTCGATGATTTCGCGTCGAGTGCGAGTCCGACGAACCCGACGCCACCTTCGAGCGCAAGGAGCCGAAGGACGCCCCGTACCGGGACGTCGATTCCGTCGTTCGTGTCCAGAACTTGAATTCCGGCCCCTAGCATGAACGTCGCCGCAGCCGTGCGACCGCCACGGCCGACGACGGTTTCCCAAGCGCCGTCGGGGAAGGCTGCTGCGGGCGCCAGCGACATCGCGAAGAAACCCAAGTGTCGGTCAGACGGTGTCGACGCCATGCGTCACCAGGAGCACGTCTCCGCAACCCGGAAGGGCCAAGTCAAGGACGACGCAATGCAGGCGTTCGGGCACAAGAAACCGGGGGCGCCGGTCAGCGGCGCCTGCTGGTGAGGAAGCGCGTTCGAGGTATGAACCTCAGCCTGAGGAGTCCGGCAGGTTCCCGACTGGCCGGACCCGACGCGGTCGGTACCGCTGCTCACTGAGCCGTGACCGCGAGTCGATCCGTCAGTGTGGATCCGCCAACGGGTCGTGATGAGCAGATTGCCCGTCCTAGCCGACCTGTCGCCCCCCGGGCTGAGCTACAACCAAAGCCCCTCGTGGTCAGGCTGAGGACGCCGGAGGTTCTGTGGTTTAAGCGGTTCGGCCAAGTTCTAGGCGGTATTGAAGGCGTTGCTCTCACGGCACTCAGGCGATACCAGAGGAGCTACGCGGCGGGCCGACGGTGCGCCAGGAAGCTGCCCCCGACAGGCCGCCCGAACCGGCGGAAGGGCCTCCCATCACTCTCACCACACCAGAGGAACCGCGCGGCCAGCCGACGATACGCCGGCGGACACCCTCGACAGGCCGCCGCAACCGGCGGAAAGGTCACTCATCACTCTCGCCATGCGAGGTGTGTGGCCAGCCGACGATGCGCCAGGAGAGCGCCCTCAACGGGCCAGGGCCGGCGGAAAGGCTGCCCGTCGCTCTGGTCATGCCAGCGGAGGTGTGTGGCTGGCCGACGGTGCGCCGGGAGACCGCCCTCGGCACGGGCCACCGGCGGAAGGGGCGCCCACTCTGGCCGTTGCTAGAGGGGCTGCGGGGCCAGCCGAGGATGCGGCAGGAAGCCGCCCTTGATGGGCCGTTGGAACCGGAGGAAGGGGCGCCCATCGCTATTGCGATTCCAGAGGGGGTGTTTGGCGGGCTGACGTTGTGCTCGGGGCCCACGCATGGGCCGCTCGAAGTGCGCGCAGACGTCGTCTAGGGCGCGGGCGAAGACGGGGAACGCGCGTCGTGCAGCTCTCTGGCTTGCTAGGCCTTGGCGGGGCCTGGCCGGTGAACAGGTAGGCGGGGGCGACGCCTTCTACGGGTCGCTGGAAGTGGCGAGGAGCACCCGTGACGCTGGCGATGACGGAGGCGGTGTGCGGCGATGTTGTCTGGCTCGACGGTGGTGGGTCTTCGCGTCCGCGCCCACCTCGTCTCCAGCCCCGCGACCAGCGCGGACAACTCGGTCGTCAGCGGACGAACAGAAGGTGGTACGCGGTGGTCATCCTGAACTGCCACTGCGCGGCGTCCGTCACTCTGGCGATGTCAGAAGGGGTGTGTGGCGGCGTTGTGTTGGGAGGTCGCGCGGTGGCTGCTTGAAGTGGGTGCAGACCGGGGCGAAGACGTGGAGCGCGTCGTAGAGCTCCCTGGTCTTGTCGGGCTTTGGCTGCTCTGGGTGGTGAACAGGAGGGCCCGTGTCGCCTTCGGTGGGCGGCTGGGGCTGTGAGGGGTGCCCGTGCTGGTGCTCCAGGTGGGGGCGAAAGAAGTGGGACGACTGGGCGGTCGTCCCACGGGTTCCCTAGGGGAGTTTTGTTCTCGGTATCGGAAGGGGTGTTGGGTGGGCCTAGGAGGACTTGAACCTCCGGCCTCATCCTTATCAGGGATGCGCTCTAACCGACTGAGCTATAGGCCCGGGTTGTGCCGCCGTCCCGGCGGCGCACCGTGAGGTTACCCCATCTGGCGGGGCAACCGGAAATCGATTACTCGGCCTCCTTGAGGGTCACTTCGACGCCACCGACGAGGTCCGCGGCGAGGTTGTAGATGACGGAGCCGACCGTGGACAGAGCGGTGATGAGCAGGACGTTCAGGGCGCCCACGAGCACCGTGTAGCCGAAGACGCGGAAGAAGGAGAACCAGTTGCCCGCGTCGACGCTGCCGGTGGTCTCGCCCTGTTCCTTCGTGAGGCTGTTGATCGTGTCGCTGATGGCGTCGAAAACGCCGAGGCCGGACAGGATCGTGTAGAGGACGACCACCGCGACGAGGAGGATGACGAAGCAGACCAGCGACATGACGAAGCTGAACTTCATCACCGACCAGGGTTCGAGCCGGGCGAGCTGCAACTGGGCCTTGCGTGCCGGCTTGCCACCGGCGGCCGGCTTGGACGTGCGCTTCGCGGGTGCGGGCGACCTGGACGGACGGTCCTTGAGGACGGTGCTCGCGAAGCTCGAACGCTTCGAGCGGCCGGAGGCGGAAGTGCCGGGATTGCCGGAGTTCGGCGTGGACGAGTTGCCCGATGGCGCGGGGTTGAAGGGCTGGCTCGGCCTGTCCGTACGTCCGGCGGAGACCGAACCGGACGGCTCGGGAGGGTTGCTCCAGCTCGCCGACGTACCCGCGGGGCGGGCCGAAGCCGAGCCCGATGGCGGGGCGGCGGGGCGGGCGGGAGCCGAGCCGGGCGGCGGGCCGGGTGCGGGGCTTGGCCGCGGGGTGGAGGGCGGTGGTGGGACGGCGGGCGCGGGCGAGGTCCGGCCAGGTGTTGGGCGGGGCGACGGTCCTGGCGCGGATGAACTGGACGACGCGGCGGAGGCCTCGGCGGGCGACTGGTCGGAGGCCGCGCCGGGTGCGCTCCGGGTGGGCTCGATTCGGGTGTCCCTGGCCGGTGAGGGGTCGGCGGGCTTGTCGTCGTCGAGGGGCTCGGTGGTGTCCTTGACCGGGGCGATCTCGGGCGAGTCGGGCTCGTCCGGCACGTCGACCTGGGGCAGGTCGGTCCTGGTCTCGTCCGTGGTCGAGTCGATCTCGACGGTCGTCTCGTCCCGGCCGGGCTTGGCGGCCGCCGCGGACACCACCTTGCCCGAACCGCCAGGCTTGCTCGGCTTTGATTCGGACTTGCCGGATGCGCCAGACGTGCCCGATTTGCCCGGCCGGGTCGATTTGCGCTGCGAACCCGTCCTACCGGGCTTTTCCTGCCCGTCCGGCTTGGCTTCGGACTTGGCGGGTTCCGCGCCGGGCTCGGCCCCGGCCGTCTCGCCGGGGCCGGACCCGGAGCCGCCCGGCGCAGCCGCGCCGGGCCCGTCCTTGCTGTTGCCGGGCTCGGTGCTCACGTGTCCTCCTGGCCTAGCGGTTCGGTGACGAAAGTGATGGACACGCGGGAGCTGCTGGAGTCCCGTACGTCACTCACCCTCGTCGCCTTCCTCGGCATCGTCTGAGTCCTCCATGGACTCTACGTTCCTCGCGATGGCCACCACGCTGTCCCCGTCCGCGAGGTTCATCAGGCGGACGCCCATGGTCTGCCTGCCGGACTGCTTGATCTCCGCGGCCGTGGTCCGGATGACACCGCCGTTGGACGTCATCGCGAACACACCGTCGTCCGGGCCCACCATCAGGGCCCCTACCAACATCCCGCGCGATTGCACGATCTTAGCGGTGAGTACGCCCTTACCCCCACGACCCTGCAGCGGGTACTGGTCGACGGGCGTCCGCTTGGCGTATCCGCCCTCGGTCGCGACGAGGACGTCCTGGGCCGTGTCCTTCACGACCAGCATGTTGAGGACCTCCTGGTCCTCGTCGAAGCGCATGCCGATGACGCCGGACGTGGCGCGTCCCATCGGGCGCAGCGATTCGTCGTCGGCGCGGAAGCGGATCGCCTGGGCGCCGGTGGAGACCATCAGCAGGTCGTCGTCGGACGAGACGAGCCGCGCGGAGATGACCTCGTCGTCCTCGACCAGGTTGATCGCGATGATGCCGCCGGTGCGGGGCGAGTCGAAGTCCCGCAGCGCGGTCTTCTTGACACGACCCTTCTTCGTCCCGAGGACGAGGTAGGGCGCGATCTCGTAGTCGCGCAGGTCCATGACCTGGGCGATGTGCTCGTCCGGCTGGAACGCCAGCAGGTTCGCGACGTGCTGGCCGCGCGAGTCGCGGCCGGAATCGGGGAGTTCGTACGCCTTCGCCCGGTACACACGGCCCTTGTTGGTGAAGAACAGGATCCAGTGGTGCGTCGTGGTGACGAAGAACTGGTCGACGATGTCGTCCTGCTTGAGCTGCGCGCCGCGGACGCCCTTGCCGCCGCGCCGCTGCGCCCGGTACAGGTCGGTGCGGGTGCGCTTGGCGTAGCCGCCGCGGGTGATCGTGACGACGACGTCCTCTTCGGCGATGAGGTCCTCGTACGACACGTCCCCGTCGAACGGGATGATCTGCGTGCGCCGCTCGTCGCCGAACTTCTCGACGATCGGGGCGAGCTCGTCGCCGACGATCTGACGCTGCCGCTCGGGCGAGGCCAGGATGTCGTTGTAGTCGGCGATCTCCGCCATGAGCTTGTCGTACTCGTCGGTGATCTGCTGGCGTTCCAGGGCGGCGAGCTTGCGCAGCTGCATGTCGAGGATCGCCTGCGCCTGGATCTCGTCGATCTCCAGCAGCCGCATCAGGCCCTGCTGCGCCGCCGACGCCGACGGCGACCGGCGGATCAGCGCGATGACCTCGTCGATCCGGTCCAGGGCCTTCAGCAGGGCGCGCAGGATGTGGGCGCGCTCCTCGGCCTTGCGGAGCAGGAACCGGGTGCGGCGGACGACAACCTCGATCTGGTGCGCGACCCAGTACCGCACGAACTGGTCGATGCGCAGGGTGCGCGGCACGCCGTCGACCAGCGCGAGCATGTTCGCGCCGAACGTCTCCTGGAGCTGGGTGTGCTTGTACAGGTTGTTCAGGACGACCTTGGCGACGGCGTCCCGCTTGAGGACGATCACGAGGCGCTGGCCCGTCCGCCCGGACGTCTCGTCGCGGACGTCGGCGATGCCGTCGAGCTTGCCCTCCTTCACCCCGTCGGCGATCTTGAGGGCGAGGTTGTCCGGGTTGACCTGGTACGGCAGCTCGGTGACGACGAGGCAGGTGCGGCCCTGGATCTCCTCGACCTCGACGACGGCGCGCATGGTGATGGAGCCGCGGCCGGTGCGGTACGCGTCCTCGATGCCCTTGCGGCCGACGATCAGCCCGGCGGTCGGGAAGTCGGGGCCCTTGACCCGCTCGATCAGCGCTTCGAGAAGGTCCTCGTCGGACGCGCCGTAGTTGTCCAGGTACCAGCGGACGCCGTCGGCGACCTCGCGCAGGTTGTGCGGCGGGATGTTGGTCGCCATCCCGACCGCGATGCCGGCGGACCCGTTGACCAGCAGGTTCGGGTACCGGGACGGCAGGACGTCCGGCTCCTGCGACCGGCCGTCGTAGTTGGGGGAGAAGTCGACGGTCTCCTTGTCGATGTCGCGCAGCAGCTCCATCGCGAGGGGCGCCATGCGGCATTCGGTGTACCGCATGGCCGCGGCGGGGTCGTTGCCGCGGGAGCCGAAGTTGCCGTTCCCGTCGACCAGCGGATACCGCATCGACCAGGGCTGCGCGAGCCTGACCAGCGCGTCGTAGATGGCGGAGTCGCCGTGCGGGTGGTAGTTCCCCATGACGTCGCCGACGACGCGGGCGCACTTGAAGTAGCCGCGGTCGGGCCGGTAGCCGCCGTCGTACATCGCGTACAGGACGCGGCGGTGCACTGGTTTCAGGCCGTCGCGGACCTCGGGCAGCGCACGCGCGACGATGACCGACATCGCGTAGTCGAGGTAGCTCTTCTGCATCTCGACCTGGATGTCGACCGGTTCGATCCGCTCACCCGGGCCTTCGCCCTCGGTGGTCACGTCCGTCACTCTGAAGACCTCTTCTGCTCGTTGGATGCAAGTACGGTCGACCGCGGGAGTCAGGCCGCCGGAATCTCAGCCGTCCACACGGGACCTCAGCCGTTTACCGGCGCCTCGCCCCGGATACCGAGGCCCCTGCCCCGCGCACGAGGGGCCCTGCCCCGGACGCCGGGGACGCTGCTCCGGACGCTGGGAACGCCGCCCCGGATGCCAGGGCCGCTGGCTGTCGGCCGGGAGACCTGCCCGGACGGCGGGAACTCCCGCCGCCCGCCGGCCAGGTCCGCGCCGGGGAAGGCCCGGCCGTATGCCATGACCTCCTCCCGGACCGCAGGAAACCCGGCCGTCCACGAAGGACCGGGCCCGGACCACCGGGAAACCGACGCGGCCGCCGGGAGCTCGGCGCGGACCGTACTCAGATGTCAAGGAAGCGCACGTCCTTGGCGTTGCGCTGGATGAACTCCCGGCGGGGCTCGACCTCCTCGCCCATGAGCACGCTGAACAGCTCGTCCGCCTGGGCGGCGTCGTCGAGCTGCACCTGCAGCAGCACTCGGTTGTCGGGGTCCATGGTGGTGTCCCACAGCTCGTTGGCGTTCATCTCGCCGAGGCCCTTGAAGCGCTGGACCAGGTCGCGGGGGCGCGGGTCGCGCTTGCCAGCGGCGACCCCGGCCTCGATGATCGCGTCCCGTTCGGAGTCGGAGTAGGCGTAGTCGGCCTCCGTGCCCCGCGCATCCCACTTGATCTTGTAGAGCGGGGGCTGGGACAGGTAGACGTGACCGGCCTCGATCAGCGGCTTCATGAACCGGAACAGCAGCGTCAGCAGCAGCGTGTTGATGTGGTGGCCGTCGACGTCCGCGTCCGACATCAGGATGATCTTGTGGTAGCGGAGCTTGGTGATGTCGAACTCGTCGTGCACGCCGGTGCCGAGCGCCGTGATGATCGCCTGCACCTCGTTGTTCTTCAGGATCTTGTCGATCCTGGCCTTCTCCACGTTGAGGATCTTGCCGCGGATCGGCAGGATCGCCTGGAAGTGCGGGTTACGGCCGCCCTTCGCGGAGCCGCCCGCCGAGTCGCCCTCGACGATGTACAGCTCCGACTTGCCGGGGTCGGTGGACTGGCAGTCCGACAGCTTGCCGGGCAGCGACGTCGACTCGAGCAGGCTCTTGCGGCGGGTCAGGTCGCGCGCCTGCCGCGCCGCCACCCGGGCCCGCGCCGCCTGCGACGCCTTGTTGATGATCTCCTTGGCCTCGCCCGGGTTCTCCTCGAACCAGTCGCGCAGGTGCTCGTTGCACGCCTTCTGCACGAACGACTTGGCCTCGGTGTTGCCGAGCTTGGTCTTCGTCTGGCCCTCGAACTGCGGGTCGGCCAGCTTGATCGAGATGATCGCGGTGAGGCCCTCGCGGACGTCCTCGCCGGTGAGGTTGTCGTCCTTGTCGCGGAGCAGCCCCTTGTCGCGCGCGTACCGGTTCACGATCGTGGTCAGCGCCGCGCGGAAACCCTCCTCGTGGGTACCGCCCTCCGCCGTGTTGATCGTGTTCGCGAACGTGTGGACGGACTCGGCGTACGACGAGTTCCACTGCATGGCGATCTCGATCGACATGCCGGTGGTCTCGTCGCCGAAGTACACGACCGACTCGTGGACGGCGTCCTTGCGCGCGTTGATGTAACGGACGAAGTCCTCGATGCCGCCCTCATAGTGGTAGCGGACGGCGCGCGGCTCCCCGTTCACATGATCGGGACGCTGGTCCCGCAGCGTGATGGCGAGGCCTCGGTTGAGGAACGCCATCTCCTGCATGCGGCGCGACAGGGTCTCGAAGTTCCACTCGGTGGTCTCGAAGATCTCCGGGTCCGGCCAGAAGGTGATGAGGGTGCCGGTCTCCTCGGTCTCCTCACCCTTGCGGAGCTCGGTCTCCGGGCCCTGCCACGTGTACGACTGGCGCCAAACGTGGCCGTCGGTCCGGACCTCGGCCTCCATCCGGGTGGACAGCGCGTTCACCACCGCGGAGCCGACACCGTGCAGCCCGCCCGACACGGCATAGGACTTGCCGTCGAACTTGCCGCCCGCGTGCAACGTGGTCAACACCAGCTCGATGGCCGGCCGCTTCTCCACGGGATGCTCGCCCACAGGGATACCGCGCCCATTGTCGAGGACGCTCACCCCCCCGTCGGCCATCAACGTCACCACGATGTCGTCGGCGTAGCCGGCGAGGGCCTCGTCGACCGCGTTGTCCACGATCTCGTAGACGAGATGGTGCAGGCCACGCTCACCGGTCGAGCCGATGTACATGCCCGGGCGTTTGCGAACCGCCTCAAGCCCTTCAAGGACAGTGATCGAACTAGCGTCGTACGCCAAAGGAGATCCTCCTGCCGGGGATGACTGCCGCTCCGCGCCCGAGGGAGGCACGGTGTGCCCCGTAACACACATGACAGGGCGCCCTAATGCTCTGTTCAACGTTCGGTCAGAGCCTGGGCACCCCTTGGCGGCGCAGCATCCTGAACCGATTTCATTCTACCGGGTCATGCGACAGAAAGTGGCACTGTCGGGCCCTGTGTGCGCGTGTGGCGGCCGAGCGGGCCTGGAGATGCATCCCCCCACAGGACCGGGGGTGTTCTCTGGCCTACGTGGCGCTCGCTGCTGAACTCGTCACCCCACACCCCGAACACATGTTCCCACCAGCCGCCGACACTCCCACTCCCTACCGTCCCCCAGAACCCCACCAGCCACCGGCACTCTTCCAACCCCGAACACCCCAAGAACCACACCCGAACCCCACCCCGCGTCGCCTGGGCCCCGCATCGCCCGAACGCGGTGACGGCGCCGCGCGCCACGGCCTGCTCGGTGGGGTTGGGTGGCGTTGAGCCAGCGCGCGCGCCTCGCCCGTACGCGCCTCGCCCGTACGCGCCTCGCCCGTACGCGCCTCGCCCGTACGCGCCTCGCCCCGTACGCGCCTCGCCCCGCACGCGCCTCGCCCCGCACGCGCCTCGCCCCGCACGCGCCTCGCCCCGCACGCGCCTCGCCCCGCACGCGCCTCGCCCCGCACGCGGCTTGCCGGGGGAGCGGCTTGCCTGCGCACCCGGGCGTGCCAGCCCGGGGTGGTCGGCGGGTGCTCGGGGTGGTTAGCGGGTGCGCCAGGCGCCGGGGCGGCGGGGGGCGGAGGAGGGGCCTATGACCTTTACGCGGCGGATGGTGCCGTGGCCGAGATCCTCGTTCAGGCGCCGGACCAGGTTGGACGACAGCAGGCGAAGCTGCGTCGCCCAGGTCGTGGAGTCGGCGGCGACGGTGAGTTCGCCGTCCTCGAAGCGTTCTGGGCGGGTGTGTTCGGCCAGTTCGGCGCCGACGATGCCGGCCCAGTTGCCGAACACGCCGCCGACCGCGGCCCGCTGCTCCCATCCGCGGGACGCCATCAGGTCGCGGATCGCCGCGCCGAACAGCTTGGGGTCGCCGCCGCGTCCGGGTTCCCTCACGCGGACGAGCCGGCCGGTGCCTTTGCGCTTGCCGTTCTGCCCCGGGATCGTGCCGCGCTTCACGGCGTCCGCCTTCGCCTGGGCGAGGGCCTCGCGGGCCAGTTCGATGCCCGACTTGGCCGGCGGGGCGTCGGCGTCAGCGTCAGTCGCGGCGCCGGGCTCGGGGGAGTTGTGCACACCCTGTGGATCGTCGTTCACTTGCTCGCCCCTTCCCGGTCAGTCGCGGACGACCTGGCCGTCGGAAACGGTATACGAACTCCCTGTCAGTTCGGCGGGGACATCGGCGGGGACGGCGGCCGTGATGAGCACCTGCTCGGCCACGGCGACCGTCTCAGCCAGCCTGCTGCGGCGCCCTGTGTCGAGCTCGGCGAACACGTCGTCCAGGATCAGTACGGGGTCGTCACCGTCGGCCTTTAGCAGGTCGAACGCGGCGAGCCGCAGCCCGAGCGCGAACGACCAGGACTCGCCATGGCTGGCGTAGCCGCGCGCCGGCAGCTCCCCCAGCCGCAGGACGAGCTCGTCGCGATGAGGCCCGACGAGGCTCACTCCGCGGTCCAGCTCCTGTTTTCGGGACTCGCCCACCGCCGCCAGCAACTGCTCGGCCAGTTGTCCACGGTCTGTGGACAACTCGACGTCCCCCAACGAACTCTTGTAGTGCAGATCGGCCGCGTCACTGCCAGGCGCGAGCGCCGCGTAGGCGCGGACGGCCAACGGTCGGAGCGCCTCGACGAGGTCGAGTCGCGCCGCCAGTAGCTCGGATCCGGTGCGCGCCAGGTGCGAGTCCCAGACGTCGAGCGTCGCGAGGACCTCCGGGCCGGGTGAGCGCCTGTGCGCGGCCGCCGATTTCAACAGGGCGTTGCGCTGCTTGAGGACGCGGTCGTAGTCGGAACGCACCCCCGCGAAACGTGGAGCCCGCGCGGTCAGCAACTCGTCCATGAAACGCCGGCGCTCCCCCGGGTCGCCCTTCACGAGCGAAAGGTCTTCTGGGGCGAACAGCACCGTCCGCAGCATCCCCAGGATCTCGCGCGGCCTGGGGACAGGGGATCGGTTGAGCCGCGCCCGGTTCGCCTTCCCGGGGTTGATCTCAAGCTCGATCAGCGCCTTGCGGTCGTCCTTCACCAGCCCGGCCCGGACGATCGCGCGCGCCGTGCCGTGCCGGACGAGCGGCGCGTCCGTCGCGGCCCGGTGGCTGCCGTGCGAGGCGACGTAACCGATGGCCTCGACCAGGTTCGTCTTGCCCTGCCCGTTGGGGCCCACGAACGCCGTAACTCCCGGTTCGAGCGCTACCTCGGCGGTCGGGTAGGAACGGAAGTCCTGCAGGGAGAGGTGGGCGACGTGCACGAGACACGAGCGTAGAGCCTTTGCCGCGACCCCTAGAACGCGCCTGCCGGCCCGCACCACGCGTGGGAAGGGCGACATCGGCACCTCCTTCGGGGAGTTCGCTGCGTGGGCTGCCTGCCGGGCGACACCGTGACATGCGAGCGCCCCGCAGAGGTCGTCGTCTGCGGGGCGTCCTGCCCTCGCCGCCGACCAGTTCAGGGTCGGCCATCGCGGGGGAGCGTGGCTACGGGATGTGAATATGTGGATAACTTCGCGGCGTCAGACCGCCGGGGGCTTCACGTCGGCGCCGGGGGAGTCGCCGTCGCCGACGGATTCGACGGCGTGGCCGCCGAACTGCTTGCGGAGGGCGGCGACGACGCGCATGGCGGGGGAGTCGTCCTGGCGGGAGGCGAAGCGGGCGAACAGGGAGGCGCTGATCGCGGGCAGCGGAACGGCGTGCTCGACGGCGGCCTGCACCGTCCAGCGGCCCTCACCCGAGTCGTTGGCGTAGCCGCGCAGGTCGTCCAGCTCCGGGTCGTCGGCGAGGGCGCGGTTGAGGAGGTCCAGCAGCCAGGACCGGATGACCGTGCCCTCCTGCCAGCTCAGGAACGTCTCCGGCACCTTGGTCACGAGGTCGCTGGCCTCGATGAGCTCGTAGCCCTCGCCGAAGGCCTGCATCATCGCGTACTCGATGCCGTTGTGGACCATCTTCACGAAGTGCCCTGCGCCGACCTTGCCGGAGTGGACGAACCCGAACTCGCCCTCTGGCTTGAGCGTCTCGAAGATGGGCATCAGGCGCTTCACGTTGTCGTCGTCGCCGCCGACCATCAGCGCGTAGCCGTTCTGCAAGCCCCACACGCCGCCGCTCACACCGCAGTCGACGAAACCGATGCCCTTGGCAGCGAGCTGCTCACCGTGCTTTTGGTCGTCCACATAGTGTGAATTACCGCCGTCGATGACGATGTCGCCGGGCTGAAGGTCCTCACCCAGCCTGTGGATGGTCTCCGCGGTGGGTTTGCCCGCGGGCACCATCACCCACACCGCGCGCGGCGGGGACAGCCGTTCGACCAGTTCCTCGACCGAGCCGACGTCGCTGACGTCCGGATCGCGGTCATAGCCGACGACCGTGTGGCCGCCCCGGCGCAACCGCTCGGCCATGTTGCCGCCCATCTTGCCCAGGCCGATGATCCCAAGCTCCATGAAACCTCCCCTGTGTGTAGCTGTGCTTGCCCGAGGACGAGCCTTTCATCCGGCGTGCCTTGATTGGGACGAAAGGCCCGTCGCCCTTACCCGGACAGCCTCACAGGCATGATCAGGTAACGGTAGTTCGGGTTCTCGCCGTCCTGCGGGGGCTTGCCGGTGAGGACGGCCGGCTTCGTCGGGGTGGTGAAGGACAGCCGGGCGACGTCGGAGCCGATCGCGGTGAGCCCGTCGAGCAGGAACGCGGGGTTGAACGCGATGTCGATGTCGTCGCCCTCCAGGGTCGCCTCCAGGGCCTCCACGGCCTGGGCCTCGTCGCCGGTCCCTGCCTCCAGGACGACCTCGCCCTGGCTGAACGAGAGCCGCACGGGGGTGTTGCGCTCGGCGACGAGGGAGACGCGCTTGACGGCCTCGATGAACGGTGCCGTCTGGATTTCGGCGAGGCCCGCGTACTCGCTCGGCAGCAGCGACCTGTACTTGACGAAGTCGCCGTCCAGCAGGCGGGACGTCGTGCGGCGGCCGCCGCCCTCGAAGCCGATCATGCCTTCGCCGGTGCCGCCCGTGCCGCCGAGCGCGATCGACACCTCGGCGCCCGCCGTCAGCGACTTGGCGGTGTCGGCGAGCGTCCTGGCGGGGACGAGCGCGACGGCGGAGAAGTCCGGGCGCTCCGGCTTCCAGTGCAGTTCACGGACGGCGAGGCGGTAGCGGTCCGTGGACGCCAGGGTCACGGTCTCGCCCTCGATCTCCACACGGACACCGGTCAGCATGGGGATCGTGTCGTCCTTGCCCGCGGCGATCGCCACCTGGGAGACGGCCGCGGCGAACTCGTCGCTGCCGACCGACCCCGCGGCCGGAGGCATCTCCGGGAGCGTGGGGTAGTCCTCCACAGGCATGGTGAGAAGTGTGAACTTCGCGCTGCCGCAGCGGAGCATCACCTTCGCGCCGTCCGTCGTCACCTCCACAGGGTGGGGAGGAAGGCTGCGCGAGATCTCTGCGAGCAGCCGCCCGGACACCAGGGCCGTTCCCGCCTCCTCCACATCGATGTCCGTGGAGACCTGGGCGGAGACCTCGTAGTCGAACGCGGACAGCTTCAGCCGGTCGCTGTTCCCTTCGCCTCCGGCGACGATGTGCATGCCCGCGAGCACCGGAACCGGGGGCCGGACGGGGAGCGTACGAGCGGTCCAGGCGACGGCGTCGGCCAGGGCGTCTCTGTCGATGCGGAACTTCAAGTGGACCCGCCTCCTGCAGGTGTCGGACAAGGGTGAGGTGATCCTGGCACGGCCGGGGCGCTCGGGTCGGGTTGTCCCCAGGCCCTGACTTGAGATGGATCTTTTCTTGAGTAGAGAAGTAGTGCAGTACTAGTAATAGGGGCGGTGGATAGTGTGGACAGACCGTGTTTTCCCAGGTGAGACCGCGTTTCTCTGTCCACCGGCCCTGTGTATCGGCCGTGGACGGCGCGACGGCGTCTGGGGACGGCGAAATCATCCCCACACGTCATCCTCATGTCATCCCCCGGTTTTCCACGAGTTCTCCACGGGTATGCCGTACGTTTCGGCGGCCTGTGTATACCGGGCGGGTGATCGCCGGTCGGCCCACAGTCCCGTCCCCAGGTCTTCCCCAGGCCCTCCCCAAGTCGTCCACTGGTTTTCCCCAGGACGCCGGGTGCCCGTGAGCCGCGGGTCCACATCCGTCCACACTTCATCCTCAGCTTCTCCAACGGTTGCCCACCGGGTTATCCACGAAAATCCCCAGAGTTTTCCACAACTTGTGAGTAGCGATTCCGGTTCTCGGGTGAGACGTGCATTTCGTCGCTTCCGTCCGTCGGGCCGGGTGTGGACGAGGCGCGCGCGACCCGTCCACAGGCGTCGCGCGGGGTTGTCCACACTGTGCACAGAGCGGCTGTCAGCGCTTGCGGGCCTGGTGCTTGATGCGCCCGGTCAGCTCCGTGACCTGGTTGTAGATGGCGCGGCGCTCGGCCATCAACGACCTGATCTTGCGTTCGGCGTGCATGACCGTGGTGTGGTCGCGTCCCCCGAACTGCTGCCCGATCTTGGGCAGGGACAGCTCCGTCAGCTCCCGGCACAGGTACATCGCGATCTGCCGGGCGGTGACGAGCATCCGGGAGCGGGACGGGCCGCACAGGTCCTCGATCGTCGTCCCGAAGTACTCGACGGTCTGCGCCATGATCATCGCGGCGGTGATCTCCGGGCCGGAGTCGTTCGGGATCAGGTCCTTCAGGACGATCTCGGCGAGCTTCATGTCCACCGACTGCCGGTTCAGGCTCGCGAACGCCGTGACCCGGATCAGCGCGCCCTCCAGCTCGCGGATGTTCGTCGCGATCTGCGACGCGATGAACTCCAGCACGTCCGGTGGCGCGGCGAGGCCCTCCTGGCGCGCCTTCTTCTGCAGGATCGCGATGCGCGTCTCCAGCTCGGGCGGCTGCACGTCGGTCGTCAACCCCCACTCGAACCGGTTGCGGAGCCGGTCCTCCAGGGTGACCAGCTCCTTGGGCGGACGGTCACTGGAGATCACGATCTGCTTGCTGGCGTTGTGGAGCGTGTTGAACGTGTGGAAGAACTCCTCCTGCGTCTGCTCCTTGCCCTCAAGGAACTGGATGTCGTCGACGAGGAGGATGTCGACGTCGCGGTAACGGCGGCGGAACCCGTCGGCCTTTCCGTCGCGAATCGAGTTGATGAAGTCGTTCGTGAACTCTTCAGAACTCACATAACGGACGCGCGCCCCATTGAAAAGGCTCTGCGCGTAGTGCCCGATCGCGTGCAGAAGGTGCGTCTTGCCCAGACCGGAATCGCCGTAGACGAACAGCGGGTTGTACGCCTTGGCCGGCTGCTCGGCGACCGCCACGGCGGCCGCGTGGGCGAATCTGTTGGACGAGCCGATGACGAACGTCTCGAACGTGTACTTGGGGTTCAGGCGGGCGTGCTCGGACGCGCCGGAGCCCGCGGAGCCCGCCGCGCTCCCTCCTGGGGCCGAAGCGGCAGGCCCGCCGGGGCCGTTGGGCCCGCCGGGGCCGCGGGAGTCGAGGGCCTCGTCGTCGCGGAACGCGCCCTCGCGGTAAGGGTCGTCGCCGCGGAACGGCTCGCCCCCTCCGCCGTATTTCTCGGCGACCGGGCCTCCGCCGTACTGGTCGGTGCCGCCGCCTGCGCCGTACTGGTCGCCGACGCTGCCACCGCCTCCGTACTGGTCGGTTCCGCTGCCGCCGTACTGTTCTGGCCTTGCGTACGGCTGCTCCCCACCGGGGAACGACGATTCTCCACCCGGGAACGTGTTTTCCGTGTGCCCGAGCGGTGGCTCGTTGCCGCCGTGCTGGGGCTCGCGTCCCTGTGGCTCTGGACGACCGCCCTGACGCATCGGCCCGAGCGTACGGTCGTTCAGATGCGAGTGTGTGGGCCGTCCTGGAGGCTCTCCGCCGAAGCCCTCCGGCGCCGCGCCCTGCCCCGGATAACCCTGCGGGCCCCGTCCTTCGAACGGGCCCGGACCACGTCCACCCCCCGGCCCTGGCCCTTGGCTCGGGCCAGGGCGGTAAGCGGGCGGACGAGGAGTGGGCGGATAGTTTCCCCGCTCGTCATCCGGAGCCTGTGGATAACCTCCGGGCGCACCCGGGCTGTGGGTAACTCCCGACTGCGTCCGATACCCCGGGTCACCGTACGGCTGCTCCGGGTACGGACGGTCTGAAGATTCGCCGTACGGCTGGTCTATGTACGGACGCTCCCGATCCCGTTCCCGGTCGCGTTCCCTGTCCCGGTCGTCGTGCGGCCGGTCGGAGTAGGAGTCGCCATAAGAAGGAGAGGGTTCGTGCATACCGAGCCCTCCCCCGGAAGGCGGGATCGGCGCGGCCAGCGGATCACCTGCACCACCCGGCCTGGACGCACCTGGACCCGGGCCCGGGCCTGGGCCGGACGTCGCGGGCGGCTCCGGCTGGACGGTCACCGCGACCCGGATCTCCCTGCCCAGCTCGTGCGAAAGGGCCTGCGTGATGAGGTTGCGCAGGCGCGTCTCCAGCGCGTCCTTGGCGAATTCGTTCGGCGCCGCGAGCAGCGCAGTGCCCTCCACCAGCGCCAGCGGGCGGACCATCGGCAGCCATGCGCGGTAGCTCGCGGACAGATCGCTCTCGGACAGCGCGGTGAGGGTGCGGGCCCAGACTGATCCGAGATCCTGACCGTCCATGCGCAAGGTCCCCTCCCCCTCCGTCCGACGAAGTACCTGACTGCCCGGCACTCCCACTGGACGCGATCGGCCTCACATGGCACGGCCGCGACGCGGAAGACTTACTCTCTCACGAGTTGTCCACAGAGTTGTCCACATGCTGTGCATAGGCATGGGGCACCCTGTGTAAAACCCGTAACGCGGGTTCCTGCGAGCGAGGTCGGGAAGACTCCGGCCTTCGCGCGGCCGGTCCGGGTGTGGTTCTCGAACGGGGGATGAGGGGCAGAACGCCGACATGATCGACGAATTCGTCGAAAGGGCGTCGGTTCGCCCGGACGACCCTAACCGCTGCGGCCCACACCCCGCAACACGACCGGTCCATCAACTCGGTCCGCCCCGTCCGTCACCTGGAGCGGTGGCCGCGTTTGACCGGGTGCGCTGGAGCCCGTAACGTGCTGAGGTCGAGTCGCATCGACGGAGATGACGCGTGCCCGCCGGCAGCCCCTCCAGGCAGGCTCGGGTGGGCCCCCGCTGCGGGGGACCGGACGCGCCCCTCGATGCGAGTTGCCGAGCCCTTGCAGACGAACCGACCGCAGCACTGGAGCCTCAAGTGAGCAAGCGTACTTTCCAGCCGAACAACCGTCGTCGCCACAAGAAGCACGGCTTCCGGCTGCGCATGCGCACGCGCGCGGGCCGCGCGATCCTGTCCAGCCGGCGCGGCAAGGGCCGCTCTCGTATCGCGGTCTGATCCACCGCTCACTGTGCTGCCGTCCGGAAACCGGATGCGGCGGCGGGACGACTTCACGCTGGCCGTCCGGCGCGGTCGCCGCGCCGGACGGCCGACTGTCGTGGTTCACCTGCTTCACCCGGACGAGCCACCTGACAGGGGCACCGGCGCGGTCGCCGCGCCGCTGGTCGGGTTCATCGTGGCGCGCACCGTGGGGAACGCCGTCATCCGCAACACCGCGCGTCGCCGGCTCCGCCATCTGATGCGCCCGCACCTGGACCGGCTCCCAGCGGGTAGCCTGCTCGTAGTGCGCGCCAACCCCCAGGCGGGGACGGCGCGTCCTGACGAACTGGCCGCGGATCTGGAGTCGGCGCTCGACCGGCTGCTGCGGCCCGCGTCCAAGGGGCGGAGATGAGGAGTCGGCAGGGGATGGCCTTTCCCCCGCATCACCCGGTGGGGTCCCCGGGCCCCGTCGCGACGCTGCTGATCCTTCTCGTCCGCGCCTACCGCCGCTTCTTGAGTCCCCTGCTCGGGCAGCAGTGCCGCTTCCAGCCCAGTTGCAGCGCGTACGGCCTGGAGGCGCTCCAGGTGCACGGGGCGCCGCGCGGCACATGGCTGACGGTCCGCCGGATCGCGCGGTGCCACCCCTTCCACCCCGGGGGTCACGACCCGGTGCCGCCGAAGAAGCCGTCGCAGGCGCGCTTCTCCGGGGGGCCTGAGGGGACGTCCCGGACGTCCGCCCAGGAGCGATCCGCGGCGCCCTCCTCGAACTCCGGCCGCGAGGAGAGCGGCCCCGCCCTAGCAGAGCCCAAGGAGCTGCCCGGTGCTTGACTGGTTGTACGAGATCGTCGCTCAGCTCATCGTGTGGATTCACACGGGGCTGAGCACCGTCGTCCCCAAGGACAGTGGATGGGCCTGGGGCGGCTCGATCATCCTCCTCACCGTCCTGCTGCGCGTCATCCTCGTTCCGCTGTTCGTGAAGCAGATCCACGCCTCGCGGAAGATGCAGGAGCTGAACCCCAAGGTTCAGGCGCTGCGCAAGAAATACAAGAACGACAAGCAGAAGCTCAACCAGGAGGTCATGAAGCTCTACCAGGAGAACGGCGCCAACCCGCTGTCGGGCTGCCTGCCGCTCCTGGTCCAGATGCCGATCTTCATCGGCCTCTTCCAGACGCTGAAGAAGGTCTCGGACGCCGATCGCGGCGAGAGCGTCTTCTCCATGTCGTCCGATCTGGTGGCGAGCGCCCAGAAGGCCAGCATCTTCGGCGCCCACATCCCGGACACCTTCCTCAACGCCTGGGGCTCTGACCCCAAGAGCTGGACCGCCATCGTCGTCACCGGCATCGCCGTGGTGATCAGCTCCTGCACGACGTTCTTCACCGTCCGGGCGAGCATGAAGCGCCAGCCCGTCACCGACGACAGCAACCCGATGATGCAGGCGCAGAAGATGATGGTCTTCCTCGCGCCGCTGTTCGGCCTCTTCGGTCTCGGTTTCCCGCTGGGCGTCCTCATGTACTGGGTCACGTCCAACAGCTGGACGCTGGCGCAGCAGCACTACATCTACAAGAAGTACCCGCCGCCCGGTAAGGACGGCGAACCGGCGCCGACCGGCAAGTCGGGCACAGGTAAGTCGAGTACCGGTAAGTCGAGCACTGGCAAGGCGGGCACGAAGACCAGTACGTCGAAGAGCGGTCCGTCGAAGGCCGGTGCCAAGACGGCGGGCACCAAGGGCGGCGCGAAGACCACCGGCTCCAGGAACGGCCAGACCTCGTCCGGCATCAAGGGCAAGCTGAAGAAGGAGCCGGAGCCCGAACCCGAGGTGGTGGACGACAAGCCGAAGGTCGTCCGCAACCAGCCGACCCGCAAGCCGCGCAGCAAGCGCAGTGGCACCCAGAAGCGCTAGTTTGAACCCCGAGCAAAGTGCCGGAGAAGGAGACCCCGTTGAGCCAGACCGACACCACCGAGGTCGACGTCCAGGCGCTCGAGCAAGAAGGCGAGATCGCCGCCGACTACATCGAGGGCCTGCTGGACATCGGTGACTACGACGGCGACATCGACATGGACGTCGAAGGCGAACGAGCGATCGTCGCCGTCGTCGGCGGTTCCCTGGACGAACTGGTCGGCAAACGCGGTGAGGTCCTGGAAGCGCTGCAGGAGCTCACCCGGCTGGCCGTCCACCGCCAGACGGGCAACCGCACCCGGCTCATGCTCGACATCGGCGGCTACCGCGAACGCCGCCGCGCCGAACTGACCAAGCTCGGCACCGATGTCGCGGACGAGGTCAAGCAGGCGGGCGAACCGAAGCCACTCGCCCCGATGACCCCCTTCGAGCGCAAGATCGTCCACGACGCCGTCGCCGCGGCGGGCCTGCGCAGCGAGTCCGAAGGCGAAGAACCCGACCGCTACGTCGTCGTCTACCCCGCCTGACGACGACCGGACCGTCCGCCCGCTGGACGCCCGGTTCGACGGCCACTCCCCCAGTCAACTCGGCCGCCACGCTCCATCCAGGCGGAACGGCGGGATGTGGATAACTTCAAGCAGCGAGAGGACCCCGTGCCCGGGTTGGGCGCGGGGTCCTCTCATGCTCGGTGCGAACCACCGCCCAACACACCGAGCGTGACCGGATCGTCCGACTCAGCGGATCGTCCGGCGCCACCTGCGCCTTTGCGGGACGGGCCGCGCGTCCGAATCGATGATGGACGAATTGTTCTCCTCGGCGGGATCCTGCGCGTGCGCCGGGTCCTGGGCGAACGCCGGGTCCTGGGCGACGTGGCCGCGGTGCACTCCCTCGCCCGCCGGGTGTTCGATCACACGTTCGACTCGCTCTCCTGGGCGGCCGACGGGGGCGGGATCCTCGATGATGTGCTCTTCGCGGACCACCGTCCCGGGCTCGTCCCCGTAAGCGGGGTCCGCACCGACGACACGGCCGGCACGGCGCCGCGGCCGCGTGTACTTCATGGTGAAGCCCATGCTGATCAGCCCCACCAGAATGAGGATCCAGCCGACCAGGTGTATGTCAATGCCGGTGAGATCGACGCGGAGGGCGAACGCGAGGATCGCGCCAAGGGCGATGAATGCGAGACTGACTCCGATTCCCATTCTTCGGAGCTCCTTCCGGGGGCAGGGGGGACGGCTTTGCAGCACCTACCCGATGAGCCCGAGATATGCCATCGAGTCATGTGGTTCTCGCCATAACGCAACCCTCGTCCTACCCTCCGCCCGAACTCTCCACGGAGACGCTGTGGGCCCGAGTGGCGTCCCGAGACGGTGCGCGACCACGTGCCTCAGCCCGCACGAGCCCAGCGCCTGCGAACCGCATCCGGGGTGGCGAGTGGGGGCACTGCGGGGCGCTGCGACGCAGCATTATGTGTGGTCCATGTCGAAATGTTTCGCGTGCGAGGCCCAGTTCAGAGTGCTGAGTTTGGACGGGCATGCCGGGGTGCCTGATCCAGAAGTTGCGCGGGGGCGGACCGCCTCGCTGGGCATCCGCGTCGGCGCGGGTGCATTGTCTGGCGAATTGTGTGTGGTGCGTACCGGAAGCTGTATGGAATGTAGTTCCAAGCGTGCTGTGGGACCGGTGGGTTGGAAGCTAGGCCGGGTACGCGGGCGACGTCCGAGCCGGAAAGCGCGTTGTGTCGCAGAACTACGTGTGGTGCATGCGGAGGGTTTGCGTTCAGGGGTGGGGTCGTTGTGAAGTAGTGAGCAAGAGGTACCACGGACGATGCGGATGTGTGGCGGACGTAAGTACGGAGCATGTCGGAGAGTCGCGTGAGTTGGCTGAGATGCGGGGTTCAGGCAGCTGACATCTGGGATGACGGCGTGAAGTCAAGTGGCGGGGGTACGAGGGTGGCGTCTTCTGGCGTCCCGCCTCGTCTGCGACGACCTGCTCATCGCGATCGAGGCCCTCGCCGTGTGCATGATCGCCGGTAGCACGACGTCGTCGCTCAGCCTGCGGCTGGCGATGCAGCCGATTGGGCATGGGCGCGGCTGGTGTGGCAGGGATGGCGGGAGAAGCGCGGCCCGCTGTGGATCGCGCCGAGCGTGCAGCCCCTCGACGCGGTGGATGTGTTGTGTGGCGGGTTATGTGCGGCCTTGCTGGTGAGTTAGCGCAGACATGTGGGTTGAGCGTGGTGCGGGGGCGTTGATGCAGGGATGGGGCATACCCCGGCGCCGGGACGAGGTGGATGTGTTGGTTGGTGGGGTTGTGTCGGGGGTGGTGGAGGGTGCTGTGTTTGGACGGAGTGAGGGCAGCGAGTTGAGAAGTCGCGTCGAGGGCGTTGAGGGACGTTGCGTGTGCACGGCTTCGCTGGGTTTTGTGGAACGATTCGTCTGGTGGGGATTGGACGTGAGGTCGTCTTCGGTGACGCGCTACCGGCTGCGGAACGTTACGCGGCGTTCCTTGAAACGGCCGGGGTCGAGCGCGGGCTCATCGGCCCGCGCGAGGTCGACCGGCTCTGGGACCGCCACCTGATCAACTGTGCGGTGGTGGCGGAGGTGATCGCGGCGGACGCGCAGGTCGTGGACGTCGGATCCGGGGCGGGGCTGCCGGGTATCGTGCTCGCGATCGTCCGGCCAGATCTACGGATCACCCTGCTGGAACCGCTGCTGCGGCGCACCACGTTCCTGAACGAATGCGTCGAGATGCTCGACCTGCGCAACGTCGAGGTGCGGCGCGGACGGGCCGAGGACGTGGCCGGGGACATCGCGGCGGACGTCGTCACGGCGCGTGCTGTCGCGCCTCTCAGTCGCCTCGTGACATGGACGCTTCCGCTGCTGCGTCCGGGCGGCGAGCTGCTCGCACTCAAGGGTGAACGCGCCGCGGCCGAACTTGAGGAGGCGGGGATCGTCCTGGAGCGGTTCGGTGTGCGGAGCACGGAACTGCTTCAAGTCGGGCGCGGTATGGTCGATTCTCCGACAACGCTCGTCCGAGTGGTCGCCGGCCGGGGCGAGGCAATCGGGCGACGACAGCGCGCACCCCGGCGTGCCAAAGGGTCGAGGAAGAGGTCTTCATGAGCACGGGACCAGGGCTGGGCAAGCCTGACCGCGCCGACGAATCCCCCGACGAACAGCCGTCCGGCCTGGGCGAGCCAGGTGCGGATACCGCTCGGGCGGCGTCCGCCGCCGGGACGCGGGGGGAGGCGGACCCGGGCACCGCGCCGGGGACCGCGCCCTCCGGACACGCAATGTGGAGTACCACAACGTCCGGAACCGCGGAGAACGTCGGCTATGTACCGACGAACGCCGGCGCGCAGCCGCCGGGTCCGCGCAAGGGACCAACTCAGGGGGAGTCAGAACTCGTGCGCGAGGCGCTCAAGGACGCCAAGGTTTCACATGAAACAACGGCCACCGCGGTGAAGCCGATGCCGGGCCGCAGGGGCAAGGAGTGGCCGCGGCCCGACAGATGCCGCGTGATCACCATCGCCAACCAGAAGGGCGGGGTGGGCAAGACCACCAGTTCGGTGAACCTTGCCGCGTCCCTCGCCATGCACGGCGCGCAAGTGCTCGTGGTGGACCTCGATCCTCAGGGCAACGCCTCTACCGCCCTCGGTGTCGAGCACCACGCGGAGATTCCCTCGATCTACGACGTGCTGATCGAGGACATGGCGCTCGCCGACATCGTCGTCCCGGCGGCCGAGATCCCCAACCTCTACTGCGCGCCCGCGACGCTCAACCTCGCCGGCGCCGAGATCGAACTGGTCTCCAAGGTGGCGCGCGAGTCGCGGCTGCGCCGGGCGCTGGACGCCTATGACACCGACAAATTCGACTATGTCCTGATCGACTGTCCGCCGTCCCTCGGCCTGCTCACCGTGAACGCCCTTGTCGGCGGGGACGAGCTGCTCATCCCGATCCAGTGCGAGTACTACGCGCTGGAGGGGCTGGGACAGCTGATCCGGACGGTCGACCTCGTCAAGGCGCACCTCAACCAGAGCCTGAAGGTGTCCACGATCCTGCTGACGATGTACGACGCCCGGACGCGCCTCGCCGCCCAGGTGGCCGAGGACGTCCGGAACCACTTCGGCGACGTCGTCCTCAACACCGTCATCCCGCGTAGCGTCCGGGTCTCCGAGGCCCCGAGCTACGGGCAGTCCGTCATGACCTACGATCCCGGTTCGAGTGGCGCGCTCGCCTACAGCGAGGCCGCCTCCGAAATGGCCCATGGAGGAGCCGTCCAGTGAGCCAGCAGCGACGCGGCCTCGGCAAGGGACTCGGCGCCCTCATCCCCACCGCTCCGCCCCCGCCGACGCCCGCCGAACCGGGCAGCGCGGGCGAGCCGGGATACCCGGGCGGGCCCGCAGCGTCCGGCCCGTCGGGAGCGAACGGCCCGAACGGGGCCGGTTCGTCCGACATGGCGCTGGAGCCGGTCGCCGGCGCTCACTTCGCCGAGCTTCCCGTCCGTTCCATCACCGAGAACCCGCGCCAGCCGCGCGACCACTTCGATGACGAGGCCCTGGAGGAACTGGCCGAGTCGATCCGGATCGTCGGGCTCCTGCAACCGATCGTGGTCCGCAAGGCCACGTCCGGCGAGCACGACTATGAGCTCATCATGGGCGAGCGCCGTTTGCGCGCGTCCAAGCTGGCCGGGTTGGACGCCATCCCGGCGATCGTCCGCGAGACCGGCGATAACGAGCTGCTCCGTGACGCCCTCATGGAGAACCTGCACCGCCAGCAGCTCAACCCGCTGGAGGAGGCCGCCGCGTATCAGCAGCTGCTGCAGGACTTCGGTGCGACCCACGAGCAGCTCGCCGGACACATCGGCCGGTCGCGCCCGCACATCACCAACACGCTCCGCCTCCTGAACCTGCCGCCCGGCGTCCAACGCCGTGTCGCCGCGGGAGTGCTGTCCGCCGGCCACGCCCGTGCGCTCCTCTCGCTCGACAGCGTCGAGGCGCAGGAGCACCTGGCACAGCGGATCGTCCAGGAAGGACTTTCCGTACGTGCCCTCGAAGAGCTCATCGCGCTCCGAGAGGTCGACGAACCGAAGGCTCCGCGCCAGGGACGCCGCAAGAAGCCGGTCGCCCCTGGACTCAAGGAACTAGCGGACCGCCTGTCCGACCGCTACGAGACCAAGGTCCGTGTGGACATGGGCCGCAACAAGGGCAAGATCGTGGTCGAGTTCGCCACGCTTGAAGACCTGGACCGCATCATCAAATCCATGGCCCCCGACGACAAGGACGACACGGGCGACGCCACCTGACGTCCTAACGCGTCGATCGCCCCGGCCGCCCCAAACGGGCTCCCCGGGGCGCTTCACTTTGCGGGCGCCAGAAGTTTCCCGTGAAACATCCACCAACCTGCCGCCAGCGGCCCCCGACCCGGAAATCACGCCCGACACCACCAACCTCCAGCCTCGCCCGCGCCGCCCTGCCCGCGCCGCCCTGCCCGCGCCGCCCTGCCCGCGCCGCCCTGCCCGCGCCGCCCTGCCCGCGCCGCCCTGCCCGCGCCGCCCTGCCCGCGCCGCCCTGCCCGCGCCGCCCTGCCCGCGCTGCGCTGGCATGCCGCGCTGGTAGGCGCGGCGCTGCGCGCGTTGAGCTGGTACGCGCCGCACTCGCATGCGCTGGGCTGGTACGCGCCGCGTTGACACGCGTTGGTTGGTACGCGCTGCGCTGGCTCGGGCTGAGCCTGCCACCGCTGAACCGCTTCGCGACGATCGACCGGCCCAGAGGGGCCCGTCCATAGTTGCCATCCCAGGCCTATATGCGCTGGGCTGGTACGCATCGCATTGGTAGGCGGTGGGCCGGCACGCTGGGCTGGCACGCGTTGGGCTGGCACGCGTTGGGCTGGCACCTGTGGGGTGGTACGTGCTGGCTGGTGCGTGCTGGGGCCCGGCGCCGCTGGACCGCTTTGCGGCGATCGACCGGCCGAGAGGGGGACCGTCCGTGGTTGCCGTCTCAGGCCTACACGCGCTGGGCTGACGGCGAGAGTCGTGAGTCGCGCGCCTGGGCCCCACCCATCGTCGCTGCCGTGCTCCTGCGCTTCAGTTGCGACCCATCCGATGGCAGATCCTCGTCTTAGTAGTCGGCGGGCTCACTCGACACCCCGGCCGTCGCGATCAAGAGATCCGGAGCACGCGCTGGAGCGAGGGCGCCTTCTCTCGACTTCTGATCGTCAATTCGCGTTGGCCGGGCGTCCGTCCGGCGGGTGGTAGAAGGGACGGCGGGACGGGTAACCCCCGGCTGGCCCCTTGGATCGATTGCCCACCCCTGTGGTGGTCGCCGGTGTGATCGCGCGGGTCGGGCGCGCTTGCATTGGTGCGGCGCGCGGGGCTGAGGGTTGCTGCTTGAACGATGTGGCGCGAATTCACCCGGGACGTAGCTTGTCTAGGCCGTGTTTCAAAGACCTGTCATGGCGTCCGCGTGGCGGCTCGAGACCGAGTCGGGCGGTGGGCGAGCGCGGCGTCGCCTCATGCATTGCCCGCTCAGGCCCGCGTCGGGGGTACACCAAGCGAGCCAACCGTCCGCGCGTGGGCTGAGGCCCACACTTGAGGCACGGCCTAGGTCAGCGGGCCGCCGAGCGCGCGTCGGAGCGGTCGACAGCCGGCTAAGGCGCTCATCGAGCGGTGGCTTCGGGCGGGCGATCCAGCGGTGGCGCGGCGTGACCAGCGCGGCGGTCGGCCTCGGCCCACTGAAGGCGGTGTGGCTGCGGATCGCGACCGGATCGGGCCGTGCGCGAGTGCGGCGTTGCCTCACGAAATGCCCACTCAGGCTCGCTTGGACAGTCGCCGCGCCAGGCCCACCAGTCGTCGGCGCATGGCCTGAGGTCCACTTTGAGACAGGTTCTAGGCGGCTCGTGGCCGATGTTTCACGAGAAACCACGTCAATGCCTACCCGTGTGGGCGGCGTCCGGCGTTGGCGATACTGGCGGCGATACGTATGGCCGGTTCGTCTGCACTGGAAGGGTCGTGGCGCCATGTGGGGCGACGCGCCTGTGCCGTGCCTATGCGGGGACGCCGCCCCCGGACGACTCCCCCGACCCGCGCCCCGCCGACGCCCGCACGGCGGTGCGGAGAGCAGTCCGCCCGCCAAGGACGCCGCCGGACGGGCGCTGAGAGTGGGTGGCAGTGTGGAGAGCGGCCCGCCCGTTAAGGGCGCCGACGGTGTGTGCTGAGGGTGGGTGGTGGGTTGTCTGTGTCATGGATGTGGGGCGCGGGGTGGAGTGAGGGCACTCTGCTCGGCTTCTGGTCGGCAATCCAGGTTGCGCTGGCGGGCGTCCGTCCGGTGGTGGCTTGTGGGAGGTACGGCGGGGCGGGGGATCCTCTGGTTGGGCTCCTTGGATCGTTGGCTCTCCGCCGTGGTGGTCGTCGGAGTGGGCGCACGGTTCTGGGGTGCGTTGCTTTGGCTGGGGCGTGCAGGGCGGCGCGTGCAGGGCGGCGCGTGCAGGGCGGCGCAACGCGTGTGGCGCGGGCGAGGCGGCTGCGGGCAGGGCAGGAGGTTGGTGGTGTCGGTCTTCTCGCGACGTGGTCGGTTGCGTCAGCGGCCGCCGGGTGCCCGCTGGTGTCGGCAGGGTGGTGGGCGTTCGGCTCTGCTGGTGCTTCTGGAGGCGCGGGTGTGTGGGCGCGAGGCCAACTTTGATGCGGTCGGACGTGGCGGCGACGGCGTTGGTGGGTGTGGTGTTGGGGTGGCTGGGGCTAGGCGAAGCGGGAGAGGAGGAGGTCTCGGCATGCTTCGCCCAGGTCCAGGCCGGCGACGCTGACGGCGCGGGGGAAGAGGCTGGTCTCCGTCATGCCGGGGGCGACATTCACTTCGAGGAAATGGACTTCGCCGTCGGGGGAGACGATGAGGTCCGTGCGGGAGAGGTCGCGGAGGCCCAGGGCGCGATGGGCGGTGACGGCCGCGGCGGTGGCGCGGGCGGTGGCGTCCGCGTCGAGGCGGGCGGGGGTGACGAACTCGGTGTCGCCGGCGTCGTAGCGGGCGGTGTAGTCGTAGAGGCCGCCGGGTGCGACGATCTCGACCGCGGGCAGGGCGATGGGTGTGCCGTCGCGCTCGATGACGCTGACGGAGATCTCGATGCCGGAGACGTAGCGCTCGACGAGGGCGGCGTCGCCATAGGCGAAGCAGCCGACCATGGCGGCGGAGAGGTCCGCGGCCTCGTGGACGACCGAGGCACCGAGCGCCGAGCCGCCTCGCGTGGGCTTGACGAAGAGCGGGAGACCGAGGCTGCGGATGATCTGGTCGAGGACGGACGACGCGCCGAGGTCGTGGAAGACCTCCTTGGGGAGGGCGACGGAGTCGGGTGTTCGGAGACCCGCCCGGCGGACGACGGACTTGGCGGTCGGCTTGTCCCACGCGACCCGGCAGGCGTCAGGCCGTGCCCCCACGTAGCGGACGTCCAGGAGTTCGAGGACGTCCCGGATCGAGCCGTCCTCGCCGGCCGCTCCGTGCAGGACGGGGAAGACGACGTCCGGGGGATCGTCGGAGAGGGAGTCCAGGAGTGTCGCGTCCGCGTCACGGAGTTCGACGGGGATGTCGAGGGCGCGCAGCGCTTCCGTGACGCGCCGGCCGGAGCGGAGCGAGACCTCGCGCTCGTAGGAGAGCCCGCCGGCCAGGACGACGACATGCCCGAGTTCCACAGCTGGTGCCCCTCTAGATGATGCGGTGACGACGGAACGCACCGGCTCCCCCGTCGGGTCAGCGCCGAGTCGCGCCGTCCGGCACGAACATCATGCCTTCAGCGCTTCGCGGAAGGTTCGGCGACCCGTCCGAGAGCCGGTGCGTTTCACGTGAAACATTCAGACGACGTCCGGTCCCGGCGTCTGGACGCCGGTGGAGCCGCCCGTGATGGGGCTGCCGAAGGTGTCCCGGAGACGGGTCTCCTGTTCCACCACCGCGGCGAGGCGCCGCACGCCCTCCCGGATTCGATGCGGTTCGGGGAAGCAGTAGGACAGGCGCATGTGCCGGTGGCCGGTGCCGTCGGCGTAGAAACCGGTGCCGGGGACGTAGGCGACGCGCTCGGCGATCGCGCGAGGGGCCATGGCCTTGGCGTCGAGACCCTCGGGGAGCGTGAGCCAGACGAAGAATCCGCCCGCGGGGCGCGTCCACGTGCAACCGTCCGGCATGAGCTGTTCGAGGGATTCGAGCATCGCGTCGCGGCGTGCCCGGTACAGCTCGCGGAAGTCCTTGATCTGCTCTCGCCACGGCTGTGTGGCGAGGTACTCGCGAACGGCGAGCTGCGAGAAGTTCGACGGGCACAGGATCGCGGACTCGGCGGCCAGGACGAGCTTGGCGCGCACCGCGTGCGGCGCGAGCACCCAGCCGACACGCAGGCCGGAGGCGATCGTCTTGGAGAACGAGCCGAGGTAGATCACACGCTGGGGGTCGTCCGCCCGCAAGGCCCGCATGGGCTCGCCCTCGAAACCGAGGAGCCCGTACGGGTTGTCCTCGACGACCAGGACGTCGTATTCGGCGCAGATCTCAAGGATCTGGGCGCGGCGGGCGGCGGTGAGGGTGACGCCCGCGGGGTTCTGGAACGTCGGGACGGTGTAGAGGAACTTGACCCGGCGGCCCCGCGCGCTGAGGTCGGCGAGGGTCTCGCGGAGTGCGGCGGGGATCAGGCCGGCCTCGTCGAGCGGCACGTGAACGACATCGGCCTGATAGGCGGCGAACGTACCGAGCGCCCCGACGTAGGACGGTGCCTCGGCGAGAACGACGTCACCCGGATCCACGAAGATCTTGGTGATGAGGTCGAGGGCCTGCTGGGCGCCGACCGTGACGACGACGTCGTCCGCGGACGCCTGGACGCCTTCGAGCGCCATCACGTCGCAGATGTGCTCGCGGAGCTGCTCGTCGCCCTGTGCCGATCCGTACTGCAGCGCCTCGCCGCCCCTGCCGGCGACGAGCTCGCCGATCATCCGGCCGACGGCGTCGAGGGGAAGCGCCGAGACGTACGGCGCCCCGCCCGCGAGCGAGACCACCTCGGGGCGGGCGACCATCGCGAACAGAGCCCGGATCTCCGAGGGCACCATGCCGGCGGCACGGGCGGCGTAGCGATCGGTGTAGGCATCTGTGCGCGAGTGCTGTTCCACGTGGCACCTCCGAGGTGGACTGGCTTGCTTGCAAACTACGGCATCGGCCGGGGCCGATTTCTGAGAACCCCCGAGCGAGGCGCCCGGCGCCCCGCACGGTTCGGTGGCCCGCATTGTTGTGGCGGCCCGCGCTGTTGTGGCGTCCTGCACCGTTCGGCAGTGTTATGGATCGGCGTCGGCGCTGAGGTCGGTGGTTTGAGCCGGCGTGGACAATGACGGCTTGGTGGTGCTCGGTGACGGTGGCGCCGCCGTCGACGAGCCGGTTCAGTAGGCGCGGGAGCGCCCGATCGTGAAGGTGTGGTGTTCGGTCGAGGGTGGTGGGTGTGGCGGAGGCGCGCCGCCCGGGTAATGGTTCCCTGTCCGATACGATGCCCGAGGGTCCCGGAATGTTGCCGGGACTTCAGCGGAGCGGCGTTCCGCCCCGAGAAGCCGACGGCCCGGCCAGAGGTTTCCGGCTGGCGGGCGAGGATCGCAACAGGGGGTGCCGACCCAGTGTCGCGTCGTCTCGTCAACATCACGCTGGACAATCTGAACGATCTGCCGCACCGGTGCCGCGGCTGTGTGTTCTGGGAGCTGGACCCAGTGAGCCGGGACCGCGCGCTGGAGAGCGGAGACTCGGGCCTGGAGAAGGAGGCGTGGATCTCCTCGACGCTCCTGGAGTGGGGCAGCTGCGGCAAGATCGTGTACGTCGACAACGTCCCCGCGGGCTTCGTCATGTACGCGCCGCCGCTGTATGTGCCGCGCTCGGTGGCGTTCCCGACCAGCCCGGTCAGTGCGGACGCGGTGCTGCTGATGACCGCGCACATCCTGCCCGAGTTCGCGGGCGGCGGGCTCGGCCGGATGCTCGTCCAGGGGGTGGCGAAGGACCTCACCCGGCGCGCGGTGAAAGCGATCGAGGCGTTCGGCGACCTGAAGGGCGAGGAGGGCGGGTGCATGGTGCCCGCCGACTATCTGCTGTCGGTCGGGTTCAAGACCGTCCGCCCGCATCACCGGTATCCGCGGCTGCGGCTGGAGCTGAAGTCCGCCCTGTCGTGGCGTGAGGACGTCGAGGTGGCGCTGGAACGGCTCCTGGGCTCCATGACCCCGGAGGGGGCGCTTCGACCCGTCTGAGGGCGTTCTGAGCCGATTCGTACGTGTGGCCCGCACTCCGTCAGGAGTGCGGGCCACACGTTTTCGTGCTCGCCGCGTGGGAGGCGACTAGGCCGAGAATGTCGCCGGGGCCCGCCCCGGGCGCCGAATGTCGCGGCGACGGCGGTGTCCGGTTGTCGCGGACGGCGGTGTCCGATGTCGCGGGCGACCCGTGGCTTGGATGTCGCGGGCGAGGATGTCCGGGGATGTCGCGGGGCGTCAGCGTCCAGTCGTCCGTCGCGGGCGTCCGGGGTCGAGCGCGGAGGCGGACGGGCGCCGTCAGATGAACTCGGCCAGGTCGCGCAGCAGGGCCGCCTTCGGCTTGGCGCCCATGATCTGCTTCACGACCTCGCCGCCCTTGTAGATGTTCATCGTCGGGATCTGGACGACGCCGTACGACTGCGGCACCTTCGGGTTCTCGTCGATGTTGAACTTGACGATCTCGATCTTGTCGCCGTGCTCCTTGGAGATCTCCTCAAGGATCGGCGCCACCATCCGGCACGGGCTGCACCACTCCGCCCAGAAGTCGACGAGGACGGGCTTGTCGCTGTCCAGAACCTTGGACGCGAAGTCGGCGTCGGTCACGGCTTTCATGGTTCTCCTTAACTGATGGTGCGGGTGGCGCGACACCCCCGTCCGATGGTGCCGGACGATCGCGTCCGCCTGGCGAATTCATCGGCCGCCCGGCCTGTCGAGCCGCCGTGGCCGTACTTCCAGCGTCCGGATCCTTCACCGGCGTTCCGATGGAACGATGCGTCCGCTCATCTGCCGATACGGTCCGGTCACTTGCCTTCTGATCCGTCATCCCGCTGGCGGGCCTGCGCGATGCCAGTGAGGCGGCCGTGGCGCAAGAGGTCTGATCCGATCAGATGGCTTGGCCCTCACGGGCAATTGATCGAGTGAGAGCCAACCCACCTGCCGCGGGTTGCCGTGCCGCGCGTACGGGCAACGGATGCCAAGCCACCGCCGGGACTGGCAGCGGACGGAGCCGCTGGTCGCGGATCCTTGATCGACCTCCAACCGCGGGCTCCGTCCAACCAGTCGAGACATGGGCGGCGTCCGGTGCGAGCGCGATGGCCGCAGTAGCCCCCGGGCGCCCGTGGGCAGATGGCAGAGGGCAGGTGAGGTGGTTCGTGCTAGGGCTGCGGGACGGTTTCCGCGGCGTCCCGGTCCTGAAGCCACCGCTCGGCGTCGATGGCGGCCGAGCAGCCGGTGGCCGCGGCGGTGATGGCCTGGCGGTAGATGTGGTCGACCACGTCACCGCAGGCGAACACGCCGGGCACCTTCGTCCTCGTGGTCGGCGCGTCGACGAGCAGGTAGCCGTCGGTGTCGGTCTCCAGCTGACCGGCGAACAGCTCGCTGCGCGGGTCGTGCCCGATCGCGATGAACAGCCCGGTGATCTCCAGCGAGGACTGCTCGCCGCTCCGGGTGTCGCGGACGGTGACACCGGTGACGCGGTCGTCGCCGTGGATCGCGGTGACCTCGCTGTTCCACAGGAACTTGATCTTCTCGTTGGCGAACGCCCGATCCTGCATGATCTTGGACGCGCGCAGCTGGTCACGGCGGTGCACCACGGTGACGGACCGGGCGAACTTGGTGAGGAAGATCGCCTCCTCCATGGCGGTGTCGCCCCCGCCGACGACCGCGATGTCCTGTTCACGGAAGAAGAAACCGTCACAGGTCGCGCACCAGGACACGCCGCGTCCGGAGAGGCGTTTCTCGTCCGGCAGGCCCAGCTCGCGGTATCCGGACCCGGTCGCCACGATCACGGTCTTGGCGAGGAAGGTCTCGTCGCCGACCTTGACGACCTTCGGGTCGGCGGTCAGATCGACCTCGGTGACGTCGTCAGTGACGAGTTCGGCGCCGAACCGCTCGGCCTGCTTGCGCAGGTTGTCCATCAGGTCGGGGCCCATGATCCCGTCCGGGAACCCGGGGAAGTTCTCCACGTCGGTGGTGTTCATCAGGGCACCGCCTGCCGTCACCGAACCCTCGAACACCAGCGGCTTGAGGTCGCCACGGGCGGCGTAGATGGCGGCGGTATAGCCCGCGGGGCCCGACCCGATGATGATGACGTTACGGACGTCGCTCACTGTTCTGCCTCTCCTCATTGGCCGTCGGTGCCGCGCGGCCTGGCCTGCCAGTCGCGTCAACCGATCCTAGGCCCCGGGGATTCCCGGCACGCCGCAGCGGACTCTGCCCCACCTCCGCCGATCGCCCGGCACCGCCGCTGAGCCCGCGAACCAGGGACGCCGCACTTCAAGGCCGTGGCCGGGCGGGCGCGTCCCGAACCCGCCCCGGCAGGCTCGGTAAGCACGATCACGGCAAGGCGAGGCGTGGCTTGGGCGTTTGGGTGGGGCTCGGGTCGTAGGGTGTGGTGCATGGCGCGTGTTCTGCTTCTTCACTCGATGTACGGGTTGCGGCCCGCGGTTCGGCAGGCGGCGGACAGGCTTCGCTCGGTGGGGCACGAGGTTCACGTCCCGGATCTGTACGACGGACGGGTCGTCGACGACCCCGATGAAGGCATCGCGATCAAGGAGGAGATCGGGCGGGACGAGCTGCTGCGCCGCGCGGTGGCGGCGGCCGCGCCACTGGTGGGCGACGGGGGCCTCGTGTACGCGGGGTTCTCGCTTGGCGGTTCCCTGGCGCAGAACCTCGCGCTCGCAGATGCGAACGCGGGCGGGCTCCTGCTGATGCACGGAACGTCCGACCTGGCGGACGACGCGTCCACCGAGATCCCGGTGCAGTTGCACGTCGCCGACCCGGACACGTGGGAACCGTCCGACTGGCTGAACGCCTGGTATCTGCGGATGCGGAAGGCGGGCGCGGACGTCGAGGTCTTCCGCTACCGGGGCGCCGGACACCTGTTCACCGACCCCGATCTCCCCGACTACGACGCCGAGGCCGCCGACCAGGCTTGGGCGATCGCACTCGACTTCCTGTCGCCCCTCTGACCCCAGCTCCCGGCCAAAGACCGGGGACGCCCCTGGCTGGAGACGGGTAGAGAAAGGCCATGGACGGTGGCGGGTCCGCCGGTGTCCATGGCCTTCGGGATGTGTGGTCAGGCGTTCTTTACCGTCTTGAGCACGTGCGGGTTCTGGGCCGAGCATTCGGGGCCCACGACCCACACGTCCAGCTTTCCGGCCGTGTCCGCGCGCACGGCGATGACCGTCGCCGGGTTTCCTTCGTACTCGGCCTGGTCGACGAGGACGGGCTTCTGCTCGCGGACGAGACCGAGTACGCAGCCGCGGAGCCGCGCGTCAGGCGCGTCGGCGGCGCTCATCTTCGCGTTGGTGTCCACGACCCGGCCGACCTGCGCGGCCAGCGTCCCGGTTCGGTAGTCGGTGCCGCTGCGCGCGACCGCGAACGCGGGCGGGCGTGCCGCGTTCGGCGCCGCGCCGCTGCCGCCGGCCGTCTCGCCCTCGCTGCCGGTGATGCCGCGGCGCGCGCTGTCCTGCTGCGGGGCCGAGGTCTTGGCGTGGTCGCCGCTGGTGTTGTCCAAAGCGGTCGTCCCAACCGCCGCTCCGCCGCCGAGCACGACCACGGCCGCGGCGGCGGCCGACAGTATCCGCCAATGCCGCCTTCCGCGCCGCTCCTCCAGGCTCACCACGGCCGTGTTGTTCAGCGACTCCGCGGCGATGGCGGTGTCGATGCGTTCGGCCAGTTCGGCGGGCATGGACGGCGCGGGTGCCTCCGCCAGGAGCCGGGAAACGTCCACAAGGTCGGCGGACAGGTCGCGGCATTCGGCGCAGGTGTCGAGGTGCGCGTTGACGGAGGCGGCTTCGTCGTCTTCGAGCAGTCCTTCGGCCAGGTCGGCCAGGACGTCGTAGTCAAGGTGTGCGGGGTTCACTTGGGCATGCCACCTCCTTCCACACCTCCGACGTTTTTGCGTTCCCGTCGGTTCCGGTGATGGCCGAGAAGGGGCGCGAGCCTGGCCCGTCCCCGCGCGCACCGGCTCTTGATCGTTCCGGGCGGGACCTCCATGACCTTCGCGGCGTCGTCGACGGAATAGCCCATCATGTCGACGAGGACGAGGGCGGCGCGCTGCTCGAACGGCAGTTGCCCGAGCGCGGTGCGGACGTCGAGAGACACGCCGTGCGCGTCGGTCGGGTCGGGCATCTTGGGTGCGACGGCGTCGAACGTGGCGTCATCGCCCATCGGTGTCGCCGGGCGGACGGACTTGCGCCTGATGCGGTCGAGGCAGGCGTTCACGACGATCCGGTGCAGCCAGGTGGTGACGGCGGCGTCGCCGCGGAACCGTCCGGCGGCGCGGAACGCCGAAAGGCAGGCGTCCTGCAGCGCGTCGGCGGCCTCCTCACGGTCGCCGAGTGTTCGCAGCGCGACGGCCCACATGCGGTCCCGGTGGCGGTGGACGAGTTCGGCGAAGGCGTGCGGGTCCCCCTGGGCATGGCGGGCGAGGAGCTCCTTGTCGGGCACCTCGTCGACGCGACGCATGCTCACCGACGTCATGAGCGACCGCTTTCTCGTTCGGGACGCCCGAGGGGAGCCGGGTATCCGCGACCGGCTGCTGGGGTTGGCACCACAGGTTCCAGGGGGCGAAGGGACATCTGCTTACAGGCACGATACAGACATGCGCCGCTCCACGTCACAGCCCTTGTCGACGGCGTGGAACGGGCTCAGCCCGCGGATCCGTAGACGGTGACCTCGCCGAGCCTGCCCTTCAACGACGACGGAAGCTTGGTGAACCAGACGAGCACGTACTGGCCGGTGGCCTGCGCGTTCGGGGTGAAGGTCACCTCGCCGCCGTTGGCGGGCGACTGGTCGACCTGCGTGAGGTCGGACGGGGACTGCGAGTTCCCGACCTTGACCTGCAGCATGCCGCCGCTCTGCGGCGAATGGACCTTCACGTTGGAGATCTTGACGGGCTTGCCCAAGTCGAGCAGGACGCCGAGGCCCTTGGCGTAGTTGCCGAACTGGGCGTCGTGGTAGCTCTGCGTCTCCCACTTTCCGCCGGGATCGCCGTCGACGACGGACTGGAGGTTCTTTCCGATCGCGGTGTCCGGGTGGTCGGGGCGTGACTGCTGGGCCGGGGTCACGTTTTGCACGTCGAGCTTCACGGGCTGGGGCTTGGGCGGCGCGCTCGTCTGGCCCTTGTCGGTGACGCCGCCGCCGTCCTTGGGGTCGTCGCCACCGCCGCCGGACAGCGCCCAGGCGCCGAGGCCGACGATGACGGTGAGCGCGGCCGCGGCGACGCCGAGGAGAGCCCGGTTGCCGCCCGGACGGCGGGGGGCTCCGTGCGCGCCGTGCCCGCCACGCGTTCCGTGCCCGCCGGGGCCGTGCGCCGGCGTGGTGCGGGTGGACGTGGACGCGGGGGGCGGGACGTCGCGCCGGTCGCGCACCCGCGGCGGCGGTACGTGCGACGCCGCCGCCGGTGGCTCGGCGTTCGGCTGGTGATGCGGCTGCGTGGACACCGACGTCGACGACCTGGAACGGCGGCGGGACGGCCCCCCGTGCGACGGCCCGCGCTGCGGCGTGGCCGGCCCGTGCGGCTGGGACCTGGGCGGCGCGGCCGGAGGCGGCGGCGGGGTGTGGCCGAGGCCGGCGAACAGCGGCAGCGGTGTGCGGGGGACGCCGCGCAGCGCCTTGGCGAGGTCGGCGGGGGAGGCGAGCGGCTCGGCCGGTCCGATGCCGAGGCAGCGGCACACGATCGCGTCGATCCCGTGCGAGATCCCGGCCTGGACCTGGCGGGGCGCGTGCGGAACGCCTTCGCCGTCGGCGCCATCGGAACCGGCGCCGTCGGATGCGGCGGGCGCGGCGGCGGTTCTGGGCGCGGGCGGGAGCTCGGAGCCGCCGTCGGCGCCGGGCCAGTGCGCGGTGAGCGCCGCGTACAGCATCCGGCCGAGGCCGCGGACGTCCTCGCCCGCGGGATCGTCGGCGTAGCGGTCACCGAGGACGGCGTCGGTCGCGATGCCGAGGATCTTGACGGTGCCGCCGGTCGTCCAGACGAGGTCGCGGGGCGTGAGGCACAGATGCGCCAGCCCGGCGGAGTGCGCGGCGGCGATCGCCTCGGACGCCTCGTACAGCAGCGTCGCGGCGCGTCCGGGTTCGAGCGGCGCCTTGGCGAGCATCCCCTCCAGGGTCTCGCCGACGACCCATTCGCTGACGACATAGGCGCTCTCGCCGCTGTCGTCGGCGTCGAACACCTGGGTGAGCCGGGGATCGGTCAGCCGGCTGGCCGCGCGGGCGGACGTGACGACCTCGGCGATCCGGGGAAAGTCGGGATCGAAGGTGCGAACGGCGACGGCCCGCGCGAGGATCTCGTCGATCGCCTTCCAGAGCGAAGATCCGCCCGTGTCGCTGATGCGCTTTTCGAGCCGGTAGCGACCGGCGAGACGTGTGCCGGGCTCGATGACTGAGGTGCTCACGGCAACGTCCTGGACAGGTGGTCAGATCCCATGTTCGTGGCGTGGCAGCTTACGCCTCCGACCCTCCTCTTTGCGTTCCCCAGGGTGTCGCCCCGCAAGCCGTAGTCCCCCACATGGTAGTGGCTACTCGTGCGCGTGGCCGCCTTATCGCCGCGCGTCCTTTTTTACTTTGCCTCTTTACTTTGCCTGGCCAAAGCGGCCGGGGAGTCTGCGGGAGAAGGTGGCGATGGTCGCCTGGACCTCGTCCACCCGCATCAGCTTGGCGAACACGAGGTACAGCAGGCCGCCGCCGGCGGTGCCGACGATCAGGGTGACCAGCGCGGGCAGGAGCCTGCCGGTGTCGCCGACGGCGTCCGCGACGGTGTGCGTGGCGTAGGCGAACCCGACCAGCGGCCAGATCGCGACGAGCAGCTTCAGGTGCCCGCCGACGATGCGGCGGCCGTCGATGCCGCCGAGCTTGTGGCGCAGCACCAGCCAGCAGGTGAGCGCGCCGACCGTGTTGGTGACCGCGAAGCCGCCGGCGATCCCGACCACGATCCACTTGACGCCGAGGACGTTGTAGGCGGTGAACGCCATGATGATGTTGGACGTGACGGAGACGATGCCGACGAGCGCGGGCGTCCTGGTGTCGCCGTGGGCGTAGAAGACCCGCAGCATCAGCTGGTACGTGGAGAACGGCACGAGCGCGATCGCGAACATCTGCATGACGCGCGCGATGACGAGGGCGTCCTCGGACGTGGTGTTGCCGTGCGCGAACAGCACCGTGGTGATCTCCGGGCCGAGCACCAGCATCAGCGCCGCCGCCGGCATGATGATCACCGAGGACAGGCGGAGCCCGCTGGAGAACGCGGCGCGCACGTCGGCGGTCTTGCCCTCGGCCGCGAACCGGCTCATCCGCGGTAGCAGCGCGGTGATCACCGAGACGCCGACGATGGCGTACGGCAGCTGGAAGAGCTGGTAGGCGTTGAAGTACGGCGTGTAGCCGTAGCCCTCGCCGAGCCCTTCGTCGACGGCGAGGTTCCCGGCCCGGTTCGCGAGCGCGGTGACGAAGGCGAACCCGGTCTGGGTCGCGACGACGTACAGCAGCGTCCAGCCGGCCATCCGCGAGACCTCGCCGATCTCGCCGCGCTGGAAGTCGAGGCGGGGCCGCCACCGGAACCCGGCCCGGCGCAGCGACGGCCACAGCGCCACCGTCTGCAGGACGATCCCGCCCGTGGTGCCGAGGGACAGCAGCAGCATCTGGCCGTCGGAGATGTTGGTCGGGTCGACCCGTCCCGTGGTGACGACCAGGAACGCGCCGCCGACCGCGATCACCACGAGGTTGTTCAGGACGGGCGCCCACATCGGCGCGCCGAAGCTGCCGCGCGTGTTGAGGATCGCCCCGGCGAACGCGCCGACGCCGTAGAAGAAGATCTGCGGCAGGAAGAACTGCGCGAACAGGATGGCGATCTTCCGCTGGTCGCCGGTGTAGCTGCCCGCGAGGACGTCGATGAACAGCGGCGCGCACAGGATCGCGACGACGGTGAGCGCGGCGAGGCCGATCACGGCGAGGGTGAACACGCGCTGCTCGTACCGTTCGCCGTAGGCGCGGTCGCGTTCCTTGGCGCGGACCAGCAGCGGGACGACGACGCTGGTCAGGATGCCGCCGAGCAGCAGGTCGTAGATCTGGTTGGGGATGGTGTTGGCGGTGTTGTAGGCGTTGGCGAGCAGCCCGGTGCCGAGCGCGGCGACGATGACGGCGGTGCGCAGGAAGCCGGTGACGCGGGACGCGAGCGTGCCCACCGCCATGATCGCGCCGGAGCGCAGGATGCCGCCGGAGCCGCCTTTCCCGCCCGCGTCCCCTTCTGGGGCGCCCGTGCCGGGGGTGCCTGTGCCCGGGGTGCCGGGGACGGCGTCCACGATCGTCTGGCCGGGGATCGCGCCCATCCCGCCCATCCCGCCGCCGGGGAGGGGGAGGTCAGTCGCCGTCTCGGCCGGGAAGTTCCCTGCGCCCGGCGGCATGTTTCCCGCCGCCGCCCCCGCGCCTGGGGGGCGTCCCATCGGTGGGTTGCTCGGATATCCCGCCGGGTTCCGCGGTGCTTGAGGGTTCTGCGGTGCTTGAGGGTTCCGCGTCCCCCGTGCCGGATAGCCCGGGGGTGGCGGCGAACCCTGAGGCGGTGGTCCCTGGGGTCGCGGCGCCTGGGACGGCGGTACCTGGCTCGGGGGCGGTGGTGCCTGGCCCTGGGGGTATCCCCGTCGTTGAGGGGAATTCGGCGCCGGAGGGGTGTTGCCCCTCGGCGGATAGCCCTGTGACGGGTAGTGGCCCCGTCCCTGTGGCTGCGGAGTACCAGGGGTCGGATAGCCCTGACCCTGGGGGTTGGCCTGCGCCGGGTAGCCCGGTGGCCTGGGAGTGCCCGGACGCTGCTGACTCGGTTGCTGTTGGCCCGGTTGCTGTTGGCTCGGTTGCCGCTGAGGGCGGTTCTGTGCCGGGTAGCCCTGCTCCGGGCGTTGGGGGGAACCCGGCGTCGGGTAGCCCGGGTTCTGCGTATCCGGAGGCGGGGTCTGGGGAGGCGGGCCCTGGGGACCCTGGGCTGGACGCTGCGGTCCCGGACGCGGGGGCTGCGAACCCGGAGGCGGGGCCTGCGAATCCGGAGCCGGGGTCTGGGAACCCGGGGCCGGGGTGCCCGTTCCCTTGCGCCGCCGTCCCCGCCGATCCCGTCTCGGTCGACCCGTCACCGCCTGCCTCCGCTTTCCGGCGGCGCCTTGCTCTGATGGCCCGCACTCCGACGCCCACGAAGAGTACGGCAAGTCCGCCGCCGGTGATGAGAAGGGCGAGCCGCCCGTACCCGGTCGTGCGGACGGTGATGGTCTCGCCGTTGCCGAACGTCCGCCTGCGCGAGTCCGGGATCCACAGCTCCAGACGCACATGGAAGTTGCCGTTGCCGGCGGCCTTCGCCGGAATCCATCGCTGGGCCCGTTCCCCGGGCCTCAGGTTGATCACGGCCTCGTCCGGGTCGAGTTCCCCGAGCCGGAGCTTCGCGCGGCTCTCCGATGTCGGGACCGCGACGAGGCGGACCCGCACGGCCTGGTCGTCCAGCGTGTTCTCGATGAGGACCGGCAGTTTGCCCGAGCTGCCGCCCATCAGCACCCGTTTGTTCTTGGTGGTGACGATGCGGACGCGGGCCATTTCGGCGTCGAGTTCTCTCGCGAGCTCCCTGCGCGCCGCCTTGGCCCGGCCGGGTGTCGTCCGCCACGAGACCGACTGCAGGCGCAGGAGCGCGCGCTCGTAGGAGATCTTGATGTCCCCCGTCATGATCGCCCGGAACGTCGCGGCCCGCTCGGCGATCTCGCGGGTCTGCTTGAGGTGCGCGTCGCTGAGCTCGAACGCCTCGTAGTCGTCGTTGTAGCCGTTGAAGACCCTGCCCTGCGGCGGCGCGGACTCGATCTTGCTCAGCGGCGCCTCCCGCAGCCAGGGCGCGTCCTTGGTGTAGGTCAGCAGCTTCTCGGCGAAGCCCGGCGCCGGATTCCAGAGCCGGTCGGGCGCGACGACGACGGTGCGCTTCAGGTTCGGCGTCTCCGCCGCGATCATGGCGGTCTCGGCGAGGAAGCGCTGCTCGGCCAGCGCCGCCGTGGCGGTGGCCTTGGTCCCCTTGCTGATGATCTGGTTGAGCTTCTCGTCGTAGAGAAGGGCCTTTTCCTTGCCCTTGTTCGTCTGGAGCGCCGTGGTGGCGTTCGCCGGCGCTCCCGGCGGCGGGGCCTGGAACTGCGAACTGCTCATCAGGAACGTCCCGCCGTCCTTCAGGGCGTGCTCGGCGAGCTGTCCGAGCGTGCCCGGGCCAGCGAGGCCGTACGGCGGCCAGGCGACATGCGTGTCGGCCGGACGTCCGAGAAGCCTCGTCGCGACACCGGTGTTGCGCTCGTCGAACGCGACACCGATGTCGCGCGTCGTCTTGTGGCGAACGAGCGCGACGACGTCCGGGTCGCCGTACGGGACGGTGAAGTACGGGTCGCTCTTCGAGGCGTTCTTCAGCGCCGTCAGCCAGCCCTCCGCGACCGCGCTCTTCTCCTTCTCGGCGGGCTTCCCGCCGAGCGACTTCACGGTGTAGTCGCCGGACGCCATCTGCTGGACGTCGTCCAGCAGCGCCGGATCCATCGCCCAGGTGATCGGGGTGCCGCTCCCGGCGGCGGCGTTGACGAGCCTGCCGAGCCGTCCGTCGCGCGTCAGGTCTTTGGAGAGCTGGTCGTCGAGGAAGGTCCGGTCGTTGGTGCGGTGCATCCGGTCGATCAGCGGCCAGACCCAGCCGATCTCCACCGGATTGAACTGCGTCCGCTTCGGCATGAACGTCAGGAACGTCACCATCCCGCCGACCACCTGCTGCGCGGAGTTCAGCACCTCGACGCCCACCGGGTAGACACCGGGCGTGCCGGTCGGTGCGCGCAGCCCCAGCGCCTTGGTGGTGGTCTTGAACGTCCAGCTCTGCGTCTTGCCGGGCGACGCCACGCCCGTGAGCTGGAGCGGCTGCGGCGCGATGTTGGGCAGCAGGTTCGGCTGACCGGACGAGTACTGGTCGAGCTGGCTGCGGCTGTTGACGGGCTGCGCGCTGTAACGCAGCCGCATGGTGAGCCCGGCGAGCTGGTCGTCCGTGCGGTTCTTGGCTAGGCCGGAGATCTGGATCCGCGAGTTCTCGCGGACGGGCTTCGGATCGATCTTGGTGAGCGCGAGCCCGACCGGAGCGCGCTGGAGCGCCAGCGCACCGGCTTCGGGGGCCCGCCGTGCCGTCGCCGTGGCGGGGGACGCCAGGGTGGCGGGTGCCGCCATCGCGATGCAGGGCAGCAGGGCGGCCAGCGCGACCGCGCGCTTGACGGTTCTCACGCCGTGTCCGACCAGGCGCCGTCCGGAGCCGTGTCGTCGACCACGGGACCGGCCGTCCTGGGACGGCGGGCGTCCATTTCCCGCACCACGGCCCCGATGGTAGTCCGCTGGGCGGCCCCATTAGACCGTCCCGTCCACCTGTGGCGCGGATTCGGTCACCGGCTCGCCACCGTCATCACATCGGCACCCCCTGAGCCCCCGCCGGACGCAAAACTCTCACCCGAAGATGGCGGGGGTCGTGCCGCGTGGTGTGCTGGGCGCGGGTTCGGGGTCAGGCGACCTGGTGGCGGGGTCCTTGTGCGTTGGCGCGGGCGGTCGTGGCGGACGGGGAAGGGAAGAGGTCGGCCGGTTTCGCGCCGCACAGGTCGTACAGGGTGCGGCCCCTGATGCCCAGTGCCGTCGACGCCTCGCCGGTCGCCGTGTAGACGACGTCGTCGGCGGGGAGGCCGTCCACGACGCGCCGGTCGATGAGGAGCGGCATGTCGTCCGGCAGGAGAAGCGGGCAGACGAGACCGGCCGCGTACTCGGTGACGGCGTTGACGACGCCCGGACGCGCCGGCCGGACGATCTCGGCCCCGACGGCCCGCCGCACCACGTCCAGCGGCGGCCGCTCACCCGCCGCAACGATCACCCCGACCAGGAACGCCCGCCCCGGACGGCCCCCATCACCCAAGCCGCCACGGGAACGGTCAAGGATGCGCGCGCTTCCGTGGGCCCGGACGTAGCCGAGGCCGCGACCGGGGCGGGAATCGGAATCGCGACCGCGACCCGGCTCCGACTCCGACTCCAGGCTCGGCTCCAGGCCCGGCTTCGGCTCCAGGCCCGGCTCCAGGCCCGGCTTCGGCTCCAGGCCAGGCTCCAGGTCCAGACGCGGCTCCGGGTCCGGGGCCAGACGCGGGTTCGGGGCCAGGTCCAGGCTCGGCTCCAGCTCCAGAGCCAGGCGCGGGTTCGGGCTCGGGCTCGGGTTCGGGTCGCAGGAGTAGACGCGGGTCACCAGGCAATGGTCTGCGGGCAGGGCGAGCGCCTTGGGTAGTTCGTCGGCATGGGCCAGCGCGACCGGGAGCCGCACGATCTTGTGCGCGGCCTCCCATCCGAGCAGCGCGCGGTGGATGGTGAGAGCGTCCTTCATGATCGGCTCCATCCCGCGGGGTTCTCTCCCCGCTCACCCCCGGAACTGGTTTCCCTGTCTCCCCGTGCTTTCGCGCTCTGTGGAGTTTCCCCACATGCCCGAAACGAGTCCGGTCAACCCTCGCGCCCATCGCGCAAACCTCCGCGATGCGCCTCTGCCGCATGTGCGGCGGACCGTGGCCCATTGGGGTCCCGCTACCGTTGTCGTGCGGGAGGCTCACCGGCGGTCGCGCTGGCGTCATCGGGGTGCCCAGAACGTAACTCGGGGATCGCCGCATGTGAAGGGTCTCGTCCTGCTTCGACCCCGCAAGGACTCCGTGCGGAGCCCCGCCGATCGCCAGAAAGTCCTTTGTCAGCCCGTCTACCAAGGAAATACGCTCGATGGCCGTGCCCAACCAGAACGTGACCCCAGAGGCATCGCGGCGCACCGCGATCGCCGAACTGCTGCGCCGCATCGCGCCCGTCGCCGACGACCTCGGCGCCCTGTTCGCGGCGGCCGGTCACGAACTGGCGCTGGTCGGCGGTCCCGTCCGGGACGCGCTGCTGCGCCGTCCGACCAAGGACGTCGACCTCACCACCGACGCGCCACCCGAGCGCACCCTGGAGATCATCCGAGACTGGGCGGACGCGCACTGGACGATCGGCATCGAGTTCGGCACCGTCGGCCTGCGCAAGGACGGCGTCGAGCTGGAGATCACGACGTACCGCAGCGAGTCCTACGACCCGAAGTCGCGCAAGCCCGACGTGTCGTACGGGACGTCCCTCGTCGAGGACCTGCGCCGCCGCGACTTCGCCGTCAACGCGATGGCGGCGCGGCTGCCCGGACACGAGTTCGTGGACCCGTTCGGCGGGCTCGTCGACCTGCGGAACAAGATCCTGCGCACCCCCGGCCGTCCCGAGGACTCCTTCAGCGACGACCCGCTGCGGATGATGCGCGCCGCCCGGTTCGCATCGCAGCTCGGCTTCACGGTCGCGCCGGACGTCGTCCAGGCGATGAAGGACATGGCGGGCCGCATCGAGATCGTCTCCGCCGAGCGGGTTCGGGACGAGCTGTCCAAGCTGATCTGCGGCCGGTACCCGCGGCAGGGCCTCGCGCTGCTCGTCGACACGGGCCTCGCCGCGCACGTCCTGCCGGAGCTGCCGAAGCTGCGCCTGGAGATTGACGAGCATCACCGGCACAAGGACGTCTACGAGCACTCGCTGATCGTCCTGGAGCAGGCCATCGCGCAGGAGGAGGAGGGGCCCGACCTCGTCCTGCGGCTCGCGGCGCTGCTGCACGACATCGGCAAGCCGCGCACGCGCCGGTTCGAGCCTGGCGGACGGGTGTCGTTCCATCACCACGAGGTCGTCGGCGCGAAGATGACCCGCAAGCGGCTGACCGCGCTGCGATACCCCAAGGACGTCATCGCCGACGTGTCGCGGCTGGTCGAGCTGCACCTGCGGTTCCACGGCTACGGCACCGGCGAGTGGACCGACTCGGCCGTCCGCCGGTACGTCCGCGACGCCGGACCGCTGCTCAGCCGCCTGCACAAGCTGACCCGCGCCGACTGCACGACCCGTAACAAGCGCAAGGCCGACCGGCTCCGCCGCACCTACGACGACCTTGAGGTGCGAATCGACCGGCTGGCGCAGGAGGAGGAACTGGCCGCGATCCGCCCAGAGCTGGACGGCAACGAAATCCAGGACATCCTCGGCATCACGCCAGGCCCGCTCGTCGGCAAGGCATACCGCTTCCTACTCGACGTCCGCCTGGACCGCGGCATGATCGGCAAGGACGCGGCAGCCGACGAACTCCGCCACTGGGCCACCACCGAGGGCATCCTCCCCACCACCCCACAACCACCGAAGGACACACCGTCCGACCGTCCAACTTCCGTTAGCACGCCGTCCAAGCCTGCGGTGCCCGAGGGCACACCTCCAAAGGGCACACCGCCTGCAAACGCATCATCCAAGGGCACGCCGTCCGGGGGTGCGCCGTCCGGGGGTGCGAGGTCTGAGGGCACGCCGCTGGAGGGCGCATCGTCTGGAGATGCGTCGTCCGAGAGCGCGGTGCCCAAAGGCACCCCGTCCGGAGGTGCGTCGTCTGGAGGTGCGTCGTCCGGAGGTGCGGGGTCTGAGGGCACGTCGTCGGAGGGCGTGCCGTCCGAGGGTTCGTCATCCGGACGTGTGTCGTCCAGAGGTGCGTCGTCGGAGGGCGCCTCTTCTGGAGGTGCGTCTTCAGAGGGTGCGGGGTCTGGGGGGACGTCGTCGGAGGGCGCGTCGTCCGGGGGTGTGGGGTCCGGGGGTGCGTCGTCTGGAGGTGCGTCGTCTGGGAGTGCGTCGTCGGGGGGTGGGGCGTCTGTGGGTGATGGGTCTGAGGGTGGGGCGTCCGGGGGTAAGGCGTCTGAGGGTGGGGGGCGTGGGTGATGGTTTCGTTGCAGCTTGGGCGGATGAGTCCGCGGGAGACCGAGCGGTTGCTGGAGTTCGACCGTGAGCACATCTGGCATCCGTACGCGCCGATGCCGGGGGTCGCGCCGGTGCAGCCGGTGGTTTCGGCGGACGGGGTCCGGCTGACCCTCGCGGACGGGACCGAGTTGATTGACGGGATGTCGTCGTGGTGGGCGGCCGTGCACGGCTACAACCACCCGAAACTGAACGCGGCCGTGACCGGGCAGCTCGGCAAGATGGCGCACGTGATGTTCGGCGGGCTCACCCATCCGCCGGCCGTCCGGCTCGCGGAGCGGCTCGTCGAGATCACGCCGGAGCCGCTGACGAAGGTGTTCTTCGCCGATTCCGGGTCGGTCGGGGTCGAGGTCGCGATCAAGATGGCGTTGCAGTACTGGAGGTCGCAGGGACGGCCGGAGCGGCGGAGGCTGCTGACCGTCCGCGGCGGGTATCACGGCGACACGTTCGGCGACATGGCCGTCTGCGATCCGGTGAACGGCATGCATCACCTGTTCACCGATGTCCTCGCGCCGCATGTGTTCGCGCCGCCACCTCCTCTCGGGTATTCCGCCGAACCCGACGCCGAATACTTGGACGAGCTGGCGCGGCTGGCCGCCGAGCATGTGGACGAGCTCGCCGGGATCATCGTCGAGCCGGTCGTACAGGGCGCGGGCGGCATGCGGTTCTACGCGCCGGAGTATCTGAGCGCGCTTCGCCGCATCGCCGACGAGCACGGGCTGCTTCTCGTCCTGGACGAGATCGCCACCGGGTTCGGCCGGACGGGTGAGCTGTGGGGCTGCGACCACGCCGAGGTCGTCCCCGACATCATGTGTCTCGGCAAGGCCCTGACCGGCGGATACATGACCATGGCCGCCACGTTGTGCACCGACCGTGTCGCGCACGGGATCACGTCTGGGGAAGCGGGCGTGCTCATGCACGGGCCGACGTACATGGCCAACCCGCTGGCCGCCGCGGTCGCGTCCGCGTCCATCGACCTGCTGCTGTCGCGCGACTGGCGGGACGAGGTCGACACCATCGAGGCGATCCTGGCGAGCGAGCTGCGCGGCGCCGCCGACCTCAAGGGGGTCGCGGACGTCCGTGTCCTCGGCGCGATCGGAGTGGTGGAGGCGCGCGAGCCGGTGGACGTCCCGTCCGTCCAGGAGATCGCCATGGCGCACGGCGTGTGGCTCCGCCCGTTCGGCAAGCTGATCTACACGATGCCGCCGTACGTCTGCACGGACGACGAGGTGCATCACATCGCCGACGCCCTCAACGCCATCGCCGAGTCCCTCTAGGCGGCCCGCGACCGCTCGGGTGCGGTTGCGGGCCGGGGTTGCGCCTGCTGTGGCGTTGAGTCATGAACTGACTACAGCACGTGCCTACGACAGAACGCTGGCGGCATCGACCTCCCCGCCGCTTTCGCCTCCGGTTCGCGATGGCGTGTGATGCGCTGGCCGCGGTGTTCACACTGCGGCGTAGACCTAGGACGTTTCATCAAATGGGCAGGCCACTGCCCGCGTGTGCGGTTTGGCTGGTCTGGTACGGCGTCGCTGAAGCGAGCCTTAGCGGGGCGGTTTCGTTGGGCAACGCCGTGCCCGTCCAAGGGCCCGACTTGGTTGCGAGGCGTCGGGCGAGCGCCATGGTGGGGGTTTGTGGTGTGGGTTAGCGGAGGGCGTGGGCGGGGCGGCGGCGGGCGGCTGCTGTTCGGTAGACGACCGCGCCGGCGGCGTACGCGGCGATGACGGCCAAGAGGGTCAGGCTGGCGCTTCCGTCCGAGGGGAGCCAGGTCGCGGCGGCAGCGGCGGCAGCGGCGAACATGGCGTTGAACAGCATGTCGTAGACGGCGAACACGCGTCCCCGGTAGGCGTCCTCGATCGTCTCCTGCAGCGTGGTGTCCACGCACAGTTTCACGCCCTGCGACACGACACCCAGGACGAACGCGCCCGCCGCCCAGGGGCGTTCGGCGAACGGCATCCCGAACGCGAGGAGGCTCAGCGCGGCGGCGCCGAGCAGCCACGCCACCCATGCCTGCTTGCTGATCCGCCGCACCACCGGCGGAGTGATCAGCGCGGCGGTGAAGTAGCCGGCGCCGGAGACCCCGAGCATGATCGCGAAGGTTCTCAGGCCGGTGTCGGGGTCGTCGGCGAAGTGGTTCCGGCACAGCAGCAGCGTCATGATCAGGACGATGCCGTACAGGAACCGGTGGAAGGAGATCGCGCTGAGCGCCAGCGCCGCCTGCGGCCGCCGGGCGATGTGCCGGGCCCCGTCGACGAGGCCGTCCACCACGGTGCCGAGCGACTCCCGGATCCGCGGTGCCTCCGGACGGGCGCCGCCCGCACCGGCGGCGCCGGGTAGGGCGTCCTCGGACGGGTGCGGCCCCAGCAGTTTCCTCGGCAGCGTCGTCGCGATCACCCCGGCGGCGAGGAACATTCCGGCGGCCGCCACGAGGATCAGCGCCGTCCCGTAGTTCCCGGTGCCGAAGACGCGCCGGAGGAGATAGCCGGCGCCGCCGCCGAGGAAAGCGATGATCGTCCCGGACGTGACGGAGAACGCGTTCGCCGTCACCAGGTGGTCGCGCCGGACCACGTGCGGGAGCGCCGCCGACAGTGCCGCGAGGAAGAACCGGTTCACGCCGAGGACGGTGAGCACGCCGATGAAGAAGCCGGGGCCGTCCTGTCCGGCGGCGACCAGGGCCGCGACGGCCAGGACCAGCAGGGCGCGCAGGACCGGTGTCCACACCAGGATCTGCCGCCGCTGCCACCGGTCGATGAACACGCCCGCGAACGGCCCGAGCGCCGAGTACGGGAGCAGCGTCACCGCGAACGCGGCCGCCGCCTTGGCCGCGGTGGTCTGCCGCTCGGGGGAGAAGAACACGTATCCCGCGAGGGCGACCTGGAAGACGCCGTCGGTCAGCTGCGAGGCCAGCCGCGTGGCATAGAGGCGCCGGAAATCGCGTCCTCGGAGAATCCCCGGCAGCTCGGCAGCCCTCACCCGATCAGGGTAGACGCTGGGTCAGCGAGCTAGTTCAGCCAGAGCCGGGTGTAGTCGTAGGCGGCCGTGGTGGGCAGGAAACGGGTGCCGTGGACGCGGGACGAGCGGAAGATCGTGTGAGCGCGGTCCAGCAGCGGGACGATCGCGGCGTCCGCCATGATCTTCTGGTCGGCCTGCTGCCAGCGGACGGCGGCCTGGGCCGGGTCGGGTGCGGTGAGCGCCGCGTCGATGAGGGCGTTGACCTGCGGGTCGTTGTAGCCGCCGTAGTTGGTGGAGTTCTGCCCGTAGCCGCGCCCGTCGAAGAGGGGCTGGATGATCGAGCGGCCGTTGTTGCCGTACCAGTCGGGCGTCCAGCCGGGCGCGGCGATGTCCCATTCGCCGGCGGCGGCCTTCGCGGGGGTGGCGATCGTGCCGGCGTAGAAGGAGCCGCCGGAGTCGGCGGACAGTTCGGTCTTCACGCCGCAGGAGTCGAGGTTCTCCGCGATGGACTGGGCGATCAGCTTGTGGACGCTGTTGGTGCGGTACGGGAATTTCAGCGTGAGGGCGGAGTGTCCCGTCCGGGCCAGGAGTCCGCGGCATTTGGCGGGGTCGCCGGAATCGTTCGGCGTCGGGTAGTGGTCGGCGGGCGCGTGGCCGGAGTTGCCCGGCGGGATGACCGTGCGCAGGGGCTTCGCCACCGCCGGGCCACCGACGATCTTGATGAGGGCGCTGCGGTCGACGGCGTACTCCAGCGCCTGCCTGACCTCCCGCTTCCCGAGGGCGCCGGAGTTGTTGGGGCTGCGCGTGTTGAACACCAGGTAGGGGCTGTTGCTCGGCAGCTCCATGATCGCGAAGCGGGGGTCGTCGCGGAGCCGTGGGATCGCGGACGTCGGCACCGGATGGTCCCACGCGAGGTCGGCGACGCCCTGTTCGATCTGCTGCTGGACGGCGTCCGGCGAGTCCTGCCCGAGGGTGATCCGGATCTTCTCGACATGCCGTTCGCGGAGCGGATCGCCGCCCGGCCGCCATGCCGGGTTGTGGGTGAGAAGGTAGGACGTGCCCGGCCGGTAGTCGGTGATCTGGTACGGGCCGTTCGAGATGGTGTGCTGGCGGAAGTCCGGTCCGTCCGGGATGTACTTGTCGTACTCGCGCGGGGCGGCGGCGGTGTAGGGCAGCGCGAGCAGGTTGACGAAGTCGCTCGCGGGGCGTTCTAACTCGAACACGAGCGTCGCGTCGTCCTTCGCGCGGACGCCCTCGATCTCGTGATCGCGCTGGTAGGCGGCCATGGCCGCGGCGTCATGGGCGTCGACGGCGGCGAAACCGCGGCAGAACTCGTCCATGCCCTTGAGCGTGGAGGCGAAGTACCCCTTGCCCCCGGACGGCGACGCGGGATTGCAGAGCCGCTCCAGGCCGCGGACGAAGTCGTGCGCCGTCACCGGGCGCGGCGGCTTGGTGTTCCACAGGACGTCCTTGCGCAGGCGCACGGTGTAGGTGCGGCGGTCTTTGCTGATGTCGCCGTTCTCCCGCGTCGGGACGCGCACGGCCACATCGGGATGCACGGGGACCGTCTCCTGGAAGGTGTTGGACGCCCGCGTCCCGAACAGCGTCCGCGCGAACGTGCGCGCGAGCCCGTACGCCCCGACGCTCGCGACGGACGCCGGATCGAGGTGCTCGACGTCCGACGAGCCGACGACCCGCAGCGTGCCTCCGTCGCGGGGCCGGCCCGCCGCGGACGCGTCGTCGCCTCCCCCGGCGCAGCCCGCCAGCCCGAGCACGAGACCCGTCAGCCCTGCCGTGATCGTGATCATTTCGCGTGCCGTCACTCGGGAACCTCCGGGGACGCCCCGTCCCTTGAAGGCGGGGAGGAATCGGACCTGCGAGCCGGGCAGGGACCGGTGGTTCACCCTCAGACTAGTCACCGAACGTGCATGATGTGGTACGTTTCGTGGCCCGCCAAGCGAGAACAAATCACGTAAAGACCTGGGGCTATAACGCTGCCCGCACAAACGAGTACGCCCTGCCAGGGATTCTGGCAGGGCGTACTCGCGTGAGTGGTTCGTGTTAGCGGTCGAGCTCGCCGCGGATGAACTGCTCCACGGCGTCGTGCGCCTGGCCGTCGTTGTACTGCTCGGGCGGCGACTTCATGAAGTAGGAGGACGCCGACAGGATCGGCCCGCCGATGCCCCGGTCCTTGGCGATCTTCGCGGCGCGCACCGCGTCGATGATCACGCCGGCGGAGTTCGGGGAGTCCCAGACCTCCAGCTTGTACTCCAGGTTGAGAGGCGTGTCGCCGAACGACCTGCCCTCAAGCCGGACGTAGGCCCACTTGCGGTCGTCCAGCCACGGCACGTGGTCGGACGGGCCGATGTGGACGTCCGCCTTCGCCATCTCGTGCGGGATCTGCGACGTCACCGACTGCGTCTTGGAGATCTTCTTCGACTGGAGCCGCTTGCGCTCCAGCATGTTCATGAAGTCCATGTTGCCGCCGAAGTTGAGCTGGTACGTGCGCAGCAGCTCGACCCCGCGGTCCTCGAACAGCCGGGCCATCACGCGGTGCGTGATGGTCGCGCCGACCTGCGACTTGATGTCGTCGCCGACGATCGGGACGCCCGCCTCGGTGAACTTCCGCGCCCACTCGGGGTCGCTGGCGATGAACACCGGCAGCGCGTTCACGAACGCGACCTTGGCGTCGATGGCGCACTGGGCGTAGAAGCGGTCGGCCTCCTCCGAGCCCACCGGCAGGTACGAGACCAGCACATCGACCTTGGCGTCCTTCAGCGCCTGGACGACGTCGACCGGCTCGGCGTCCGACTCCTCGACCATGTCCAGGTAGTACTCGCCGAGACCGTCGAAGGTGTGGCCGCGCTGGACGGTCACGCCGGTCGGCGGGACGTCGGCGAACTTGATCGTGTTGTTCTCGCTGGCGTGGATGGCCTCGGACAGGTCCATCCCGACCTTCTTGGCGTCCACGTCGAACGCCGCGACGAACTCGACGTCGCCCACGTGGTAGTCGCCGAACTGCACGTGCATCAGGCCGGGGACTCGCTGGTCGGGTGCCGCGTCCTTGTAGAACTCGACGCCCTGGACGAGTGAAGAGGCGCAGTTGCCCACACCCACGATGGCTACGCGCACCGAACCCATCCGGTTGCTCCTTCTCTCTTGCGGTTGCGATCCTCGCCCGCTCCGGAGGGCGCCACCCGGAGGGCGGACGCCTCTTCCGGGCGGGGGACCTGAGGTGGGATTCACCCGTCCCAGGTGGGCCGCCGTCAGCGGCCCTTGTCCCGAGGCTTGTCGTGTTCGTTCTTGTTGTCTCTGGCTTGCTGTTCCTGCTCGGCCCGCTCGCGTCCGATCAGCTCGTTGAGCCACCTGACCTCGCGTTCGACGGACTCCAGCCCGTGGTTCTGCAGCTCCAGGGTGTAGGAGTCGACACGTTCGCGAGTCCGCGCCAGGGCGGCGCGGACGCTCTCCAGGCGCTCCTCCAGCCGGCTGCGCCGGCCTTCGAGGATCCGCAGCCGGACGTCGGCGCGGGTGTGCGAGAAGAAGGCGAAGTGCACGCCGAACCCCTCGTCCTCCCACGACGCCGGACCGGCCTCGGTCAGGAGCTCTTGCAGGCGCTCCTTGCCGTCCGCGGTGAGCTTGTAGACGATCTTCGACCGGCGGCTCTGCAGCGCCAGCGCCGTGTTCGGCTCCTCCGGCCGGTCCTCGATGATCAGCCCGTTGGCGAGCAGCTGCTTGAGGCACGGGTAGAGGGACCCGTACGAGAAGGCGCGGAACATGCCCAGCAGGGTGTTGAGCCGCTTGCGCAGCTCGTACCCGTGCATCGGGGACTCGTGCAGCAGGCCGAGCACGGCGAGCTCCAGCACGCCCGCGCCCTTCCTGGCCGCCATCGTCCCACCTCCGCAGAGCCGGATGTCTCGATCCGATGTATCGAGTTAATGTATCGACTCGATACATCGCCAAGATACGTAGCGCGGGCCGTCCTGGCAAGTGCCGAGGTCGCGCGGCCCGCAGCGCGGCCCGCAGCACCGCTCGCGGCCCGGCCCGCAGTGGCGGTCGGCTCGCCGCCCGCCTCGGCGGCCGGACGGGATTTACGCTTCCGGTATGCGGTGCCGGAACCGATCATGAGGCCGAGGCTGGTCGTCGACTACGGCCTGGCGAAGCGCGCGGCCCTCGCCGAGCTGGCGTCCGGCGGGTTGAGCAGGGACGACGTCTGCGACGCCAATCCATACCTGCTCCGCGCCGCCAAGTACCACGGCGAACCGGCCGACCGGCCCTGTCCCGTCTGCGACGACCCGCTCACGCATGTCATCTACGTGTACGGCGACGAGCTGGGACGCTACGCGGGACGCGTCAAGGCCAGCGCCGAACTGGCCGAGATGGATCGCAAATACGGCGAATTCAGGGTGTATGTGGTTGAAGTATGTCAAAGTTGCGCCTGGAACCACCTGGCGATGTCGTACGTACTAGGCCACGGGGAGCAGAGCCCCGAGCGGTAGCCGAACAAGGAGGAACCAGCGCCCGCACCGGCCGGCCGGGACGTTGACCAGCCAGGACGTCGCTTAGCCCTGTACATGCTCCCCCCGCTCACCAGCCCGCACAGTACGCTTCGGACGGCGCACAGCCGCCGCTCTAAGCCGGTGGGTGACCCCGGCCCTCGGCAACACCGTTGTCCCCTGTTGATGAGGTCGCGTGAGTAATCCAAGCCAGCCCCGACCAGAACCCGGGTCGCAGCGGCCGGGCGGGCAGCAGAACCCCCGTCCCGGCGATTCCGGCGACCCCGGACAGCCGGGCGCCCTCCCCGAGTCCGCCGCGCCGGGCGCCCCAGGCGCGCCGGCGACACCGGCCGGACCGCAGGACAACGCCCCGAGCTTCATGGGCGGCCACTCCCTTCCGGGCGCCGCGCCCTCCCCGTCCGGCCCCGGCGCACCGCCCGGCCATGGCATGCCGAGCGAGCCGGGTGCGCTCAGCGGAGGCGCCGCGTCGGCCGGCCCCAGCACGCCGGGCGTACCGGGTGCGCCGGGCGGGTCCGTCCCGTCGAGCGGCTTTGGCGGTGGTGCCGCTCCTGGTGGGTCGACGCTCCCCGAGGGTGGCGACGCGCTGGGCGGCTCGTGGACGTCCGGGCCTCCAAGCGGGCCTAGCGCGTCTAGCGCGTCTAGTGGCCCGGGTGGGGCTACCGCGCCTGAAGGGCTGGGGACTTTTGGTAACGCGGGCACGCGAAGCAGCCCCGGCGGGGCCGGATGGCCGGGCGGATCCGGCGCGTCCGGGACGCCGAGCGGCGCCGGGATGCCCGGAGCGCCAGGTGGCAATGGGGCCGCCGGTGCTCAAGGACCGTTGAACGGTCCGGGGATTCCGAGCAGCGGAGCAGGCGGCCCGGGGGCACCGGCCGGAGGCACCGCGCCCGGAGGACCGAGCACGCCGGACGGTCCCGGCGGCCCGAGCGGTCCGGCTGGTCCCGGTGGTCCGAGCGGTCCGAGCGGTGCAGGTGGCCGGAGCGGCCTAGGTGGCCCAGGTGGTCCGGGCGGTCCGGGTGGCTTGAGTGGTCTTGGTGGGCCGGGGATGGGTGGTCCTGGCAGGGGCGGTGCGCCTGGTGGGCCTGGAGGTGTCGGCGGGCCTGGGGCGCCGAGCGCGTTCGGTATGGGAGGCGCCCCCGCACCGGGCGCCCGGGCGGGCAGGCATGCCGCCGGTGCGCCCGGAAGTCCGGGGATGGCCGGTGCCGGGGCCGGTGGTGCGGCCGGGTTCGGCACGGTCGGCAACGGCGTCCGGGAGAAGCTCGGCGAGCTCGGGAAGCTCGGTCAGGACCTCGGGACGAAGGTCGCCGGGAAGTTCCGCGGCGGAGGCACGCGCGCGGCGCACCGGTCGGGCGGCCCCGCGGGCCCAGCCCCCGGCGGGCCAGGGCGGCCCGGTGGCCCGGGCGGACCAGGCGGGCCGGGAGGGCCCGGTGGGCCTGGACGGCCAGGGCCGAAGAAGACGAGTTTCGTCGACCACCTGCGGTCCCGGGGGACGGGGTGGCGCAAGTACATCCCGTCCTGGAAGGTCGTGGCCGGTGTCTGCGGTCTCGGGTTCGCGGCGTTCATCACGCTGATCTGGGTCGCGTACGCGAACACGCCGACCCCCGCCGAGCCCACGGTGGCGGGCGTCGAAGACCAGGCGTCCATCTTCTACTACACCGACGGCACCGAGATCGGACGGATCGGCAAGAAGCGGCAGAGCGTCGAGCTGAACAAGGTGCCGCCGATCGTCCAGGACGCGGTCCTCGCCGCGGAGAACCGCAGTTTCCGCACCGACCCCGGGTTCTCGGTCAAGGGCACGACGCGGGCGGTGTGGAAGAACCTGACCGGCGGCTCGGGCGGCGGGTCCACGATCACGCAGCAGCTGGCGAAGAACTACTACTCCGACCCGAACAACCGGACGATGAACCGGAAGTTCAAGGAGCTGTTCATCTCGCTGAAGCTGGAGGACAAGCACTCCAAGGACGAGATCCTCAAGCTCTACCTGAACACGATCTACATGGGCCGCGACACGTACGGCATCCAGGCGGCGTCCCGCGAGTACTTCGGGAAGGACGTGTGGAAGCTCAAGCCCGACCAGGCGGCGCTCCTCGGCGGCATCATCCAGAACCCGAACCGGGATCCGGGTGAGAAGGAGAACCAGGCGTGGGCGACCGCGAGGTACCAGTACACGCTCGACGGCCTGGTCAAGATGGGCAAGCTCAGCCAGGCCGACGCCGACAAGTACAGGACCCGGCTGCCCAAGATCAATGAGGCGGGCAAGGGCGACCAGCTCTACGGCGGCCAGCGCGGTTACATGCTCACCCGCGCCAAGGAGGAGCTGCGCCGGCAGGGGATCGACAACAAGGAGCTGACGACCAAGGGCCTGCGCGTCTACACGACGTTCGACCGCAAGCGGATGTCGATGGCGAAGGCGGCGGCGGAACGAACCGTCCCGCAGGTGAACCCGAAGAAGCTGGCGAAGAAGAAGATCCGCGTCGGGCTGGTGTCGGTGAACAGCGCGAACGGCGAGGTCATCGCGTTCTACGGCGGCCCCGACTATCTGGACCAGGCGTTCGACAACGTGTGGCAGGGGTCGGCGCAGGCGGGCTCGGCGATGAAGCCGTACGTGCTCGCCACGGCGCTGAAGCAGAACTTCAGCCTGAAGAGCATGGTCGAGGGCCGGTCGAAGATCCCGCTCGACTCGAAGGGCAACGTCGTCCCGCGGGGCACCCCGGGGGCGGTGATGGTCCCGAACTCCCACAAGGTGCCACCGGCGGTCAACCTCATCACGGCGACGGAGGAGTCGGTGAACACCGCGTACCTCCAGCTGATGGGCAAGGTCGGCATCGAAGAGGCGATCAAGACGGAGACGGACGCCGGTATCGCGGGCGATCTGCTGAAGCCGCACGACTGCTGCCTGAACCTGGCGCTGGGCGTCAACAACATCCGTCCGATCGAGCAGGCCGCCGGGTACGCCGTGTTCGCCAACGGCGGCGTGTACCACCAGCCGCATGTGATCCGCCAGGTCAAGCAGACCGACAACAAGACGCTGCGGCTGAAGCCGAAGTACGACAAGCGCCGCGTCTTCAGCTCGAAGGTCGCCGCGGACGCCACGTACGCGATGCAGCAGGTCATCAGGGGCGGTACGGCGACGGCGGCGCGGCTGCCGGACGGACGGCAGGCGGCCGGCAAGACCGGGACGACCGACCGGAACGTCTCGTCGTGGTTCATCGGGTACGTGCCGCAGGTTTCGACCGCGGTGACGCTCTACAACGACTCGGTGGGGCCGGGCGGGAAGAAGAAATCGGTGATCCTGCCGGGGATCGGCGAGGTGGAGGGCGGTACGATCCCCGCCCGCATCTGGCGGTCCTACATGTCGGACGCGTTGCGCGGCGTGGAGGCCAGGCAGTTCCCGCCGCCGGTGTGGGGCGGGATCGTCCAGCAATGGGCGAAGCCGCCGAAGAAGAAGGAAGAGGACAAGAAGCCGCCGTGGTGCAACGGCCCCATCGGCGACTTCGACCCGCGCTGCAAGGACGACGGCGACGGCGGTGGCGGTGGTGGCGGTGGCGGCGGGGGCAACAAGCCGCCGTGCCAGTCGCCGTTCCCTGAGCCCAACTGCAACCCGGACAGGCCGCCGAGCTACCCGCCGCCGCGATGGTGGTGCAACATGCACCAGGGTCACCCGGCCTGCCGCATGCGGGGGCCGGGCGAGGGCGGCGGCGGCCTCAACCAGCCGAGCACGGCGGGCGCCGCTCCGCTGTCCGCAGTGGCGAGGCCACCGGAATGAACCGGTGGGCCGTCCCGTCCGAACCGTCCCCTGGGAGGCGGTGGTGTGACATGAAGCATGTTCCCGAGTCGCCGCACGCCAGTGGGCGTGACCGAGCGCGTCCGGGCGCCCGGGGGGAGGCGGGGCTTGCCGCCCCGGCCCCCGCGCGTCCGGGGGCGCAGTACTCTCTGACGACGCACAGCCGTACCCCAGTTGATGAGGTCGCGTGAGTAACCGAAGCCCATACGGACCGGAATTCGGAGATGGCCCCGACCGGAGGGGGACCCCCCGCTCCGGTGGTCCGGGCGCGTCCGCCGGTGCGCCGCGCGGCGGACCGTCCGGCACGCCCGGTACGCCCGGCCGGACCCCGCGCCCCGGCGGCGGCGGCAGGCCGGGTGGACGCGGCGGCGGCCCCGCGAGAATCGGCGGTGGAGGCGGCGGCGGTGGCCGGCGCCGTGGCGCGCCCGCCGCGATGCGCTCGGGGCCGGGCGGCCGTCCCGGCCGGGGCGGTGCCGCGGGCGCCGGAGGGCCCGGCGGACCGGGCGGACCGGGTGGACGCGGCGGTCCCGGTGGACGCGGGGGCGGCGGCTTCGGCGGAGGCGGTCCGGGCGGTCCGGGCGGTCCCGGTGGACGCGGCGGTCCCGGCGACGGCGGAGACGAAGGCTTCTGGGGCAAGGACGAAGGCTCCCGCGGCAGGCGCGGCCGTGGCGAACGCGGTGAACGCGCCGGCTTCTGGAGCGGGCGCGGCAAACGGTCGGACGACGGCGAGCAGAAGACCGGGTGGCGGCGCTACGTCCCGTCCTGGAAGGTCGTCGTCGCCGTCACCAGCGTGCTGATCCTCGGGATGGCCGCGCTCGTCATCGTCGCGTACGCCAACACCCCGATCCCGAGCGAGAAGCAGCAGGACGCGCTCCGGCAGGAGTCGCTGATCACGTTCTCGGACGGCTCGACCCTCGCCCGGTTCGGCACCCACCGCGAGGACATCCCGCTCAACCAGGTTCCCAAGCACGTCCAGAACGCGGTGCTCGCCGCCGAGGACCGGGGGTTCTGGACCGAGCCCGGCATCTCACCGACCGGCATCGCCGGCGCGATGTTCCGCGCCGTGACGGGCGGGGGCACCGCGGGCGCCTCGACGATCACCCAGCAGATGGCCCGGAACTACTACGCCGGCCTCAGCCGTGACCGGACGGTCAGCCGCAAGCTCAAGGAGATCCTCATCTCCGTCCGGCTGGGCAAGGAGATGAAGAAGGAGCGGATCCTCGAGCTGTACCTCAACACGGTGCCCTTCGGGCGCCGGTCGTACGGCATCCAGGCGGCGTCCCGCGCCTACTTCCACAAGCCCGTCACCAAGATCAACGAGTCGGAGGCGGCGATGCTCGCCGCGCTGATCCAGCGGCCGGGGTACTTCGCCACCTTCGGCCCGGCGTCGAACCCGGCCAAGCAGGCGCTGATCAGCCGCTGGAACTACGTCCTCGACGGGATGGTCGAGCAGGGCTGGCTCGACCAGGGCAAGCGCGCGACGGCGAAGTTCCCCCAGACGCAGGAGCACTGGAGCGACGCCCCGAACGACGAGAACACCGGCTACCTGCAAGACCGCGTCATGGCCGAGCTGAAGACGCTCGGCATCGGCGAGGAGCTCCAGTCCAAGGGCCTGAAGATCACCACGACGTTCGACAAGAAGCTGCAGGACTACACCAACCAGGCCGTCAAGCAGATCAAGAAGGAGAACGGCCTCGGCAAGGAGATCCAGTTCGGGCTCGCCACCGTCGACCCGAAGACGGGCGGGGTGGTCGCCGCCTACGGCGGGCCCGACTACCGCAAGCAGCAGTTCGACAACTCCTTCCAGGGCAGCGTCCAGCCGGGTTCGTCGTTCAAGCCGATCGTGCTGGCCACCGCGCTCGACCAGGGCGTCAGCCTCCAGACGACGATGGACGGCAGCTACAGGCGGACCATCAACGGCGCGACGTTCACCAACGACAGCAAGTCGGAGAACGGGGTCTACAACCTCAAGCAGATGACGGCGATGTCCATCAACACGTCGTACGTCGAGCTCGGGCAGAGGGTCCAGCTGTCCAACGTCATCGACATGGCCAAGAAGATGGGCATCCCGGAGAAGACCGCCAACCTCAACCCGACCTACACGTCGCTGCCGCTCGGTGTCATCGACACGACCCCCGTCACGATGGCGTCGGTGTACTCGACGTTCGCCGCCGGGGGCAAGCACAGGCCCGCGCACGTCATCGCCAAGGTCACCGACAGGAACGGCAACCCGGTCACGAACTCGCGTGGCGAGGTCCTGGAGAAGCTGCCCTGGCAGAAGCCCACGGAGGCGTTCAGCGAGGGCGTCGCGCGGGACGCCACGTCGGCGATGCAGGCGGTCGTCACGTCCGGTACCGGTAAGCGCGCGAACCTCGGTGCCCGCCCGGTCGCCGGCAAGACCGGTACGACGGACGAGAACAAGTCCGCCTGGTTCGTCGGCTTCACCCCGGAGCTCGCGACGTCGGCGGCGATGTGGCGGCAGGACAAGAACGGCAAGCGCCAGTCGCTGGTGGGGATCGGCAACTACAGCCAGGTCTACGGTGGTACGGTTCCCGCCGACCTGTTCAAGCGCTTCATGACGAAGGCGCTGGAGGGCAAGGAGATCACGCCGTTCCCGCCGCCGGTCAACGGCGGCGAGATCGCCCCGTGGGCGAAGGCGAAGCCCGCGCCGAGCCCGTCGGTGTCGGCGTCCCCGTCGGAGCGGCCGACCTGTGAGCCGGGCCGTCCCGAGCCGGGCTGCCAGCCGCAGAGCCCCGGCCCGACAGGTCCCACGTCGCCGCCGCCGGGCGAGGGCGTGCCGTGCAACGAGTACAACCTGCCGCTCGGCTGCGACCCGAGCCTCCCGCCCGAGGGGGACAAGGGCTGGTGGTGCGCGAAGCCGCAGAACAAGAGCCACCCCGCATGTAGGGAAGAACCGGGCGGCCCGGGCACCGAACCCAACTGAACACGGCCGGGCACCGCCCCGGCCCTCGGATGAAAACGGCCCGGAGCCCCAACGGCTCCGGGCCGTTCCACATATCCCCCTTGCGCGCCCGGCGCCGGGTTCCTGGCGCGGGGTCGGGTCGGTGACCAATAGTCTTGCTGTCCATGGCGTCGTCTGGTGAAAGGGTTGGGATGCTCGCCGCCGGAAGCGACAACGACGACGGGGCGGACGGCCCCGGTCGGCTGGTGCGGCTGGCCCCGGTCCTGACGGGCGTCACGGCGCTGGTGTGCGTGCTGGGCTGGCTGCAGAAGCGGCCGTGCGCGTCGGCGAACTTCGACTTCATCAAGACGACGACGAACGCCTGCTACACCGACATTTATCCGCTCTACTACGTGCGCGGGCTGAACGACGGCAAACTTCCGTACTTCGACTCGTTCACCGGCTCCGACATCCATTACGTCGAGTACCCGGTGCTGAGCGGCGGCTTCATGCAGCTGGCCGCTTGGCTGGTGAAGCCGTTCGGCGTGGACGAGCGCGGAATGGCCTTTTACAACGTCACCGTCCTGCTCATCGCCGTCCTCGCGGTCGTCGCCGTCCTCGCCACCGCGTACGTCGCCGGACGGCGTTCGCTGCGGACCGGCCTGATGGTGGCGCTGTCCCCGGCCCTGCTGCTCACTGCGTACATCAACTGGGACCTGCTGGCCGTGGCGCTGTCCGCGCTGGCCCTGGCCGCGTGGTCGGCGCGGCGCCCGGCGCTCGCGGGAACGATGCTGGGCCTCGCGATCGCGGCGAAGTTCTACCCGCTGCTCCTGCTCGGCCCGCTGGTGCTGCTGTGCGTGCGCGCCGGGCAGTGGCGCGCCATGGGACGGATGCTCGCCGGAACCGCCGGCGCGTGGCTGCTGGTCAACCTGCCCGTGATGCTCTTCGCGTGGGACGGCTGGAAGGAGTTCTACACCTTCAGCCAGGATCGCGGCGTCGACTGGGGCTCCATCTTCTTCTACCTGAAGGACCACGGGCTGGAGAAACCGGCGTCCGACACCGGCACGCTCAACCTCCTCGGCACGGGGACCTTCCTCGTTCTCGCCGCCTGCATCGCGGTGCTCGCGTTCGCGGCGCCGCGCCGTCCGCGCCTGCCGCAGCTGATGTTCCTCGTGCTGGTCGCGTTCATGCTGCCGAACAAGGTCTGGTCACCGCAGTACGTGCTGTGGCTGTTGCCGCTCGCGGTGCTGGCGCGTCCGAAGCTCCCGGCGTTCGTGGTCTGGCAGGCGGGCGAGATCGTCTACTTCTTCGGCATCTGGTGGTTCCTGCTGTCGGTGTCCGCGCAGACGCCGGGCGAGGACCTCTCGGGCACGCTGTCGGCGGTGCTGAGCCTCGACGCGCCGGAGGGCGGCATCAGCGAGGACGTCTACCACCTGGCACTGCTCGCGCGGTTCGTGACCGTCCTGGCGCTGGCGGCCCTGGTGGTGTGGGACGTACTGCGCCCGTCAGGCGACCTCGTACGGTCGGACGGCGCGGACGACCCCGCCGGAGGCGTCCTGGACGGAGCCGACGACGCGATCTCCCTGAGACGCTGGCGCGGCGCCCGCCACACCAGCGTCCCGGTCCCCTCCTAGCGCGGACTCAGGCCCCTACGGCTTCGCCGGTTCCGCTGGCGCGCAGCGCCTCGATGAACCACTCGAACAGCGGTGTCAACGTCGGCGGCACCGGCCAGCCGTTAATGACGGCCAGCAGCTGCCAGTACCGCTCGGCCCGGCGGTCGGTGCCGGTCTCCATGCGCGCCAGCAGGCCGCGCCTGAACTCGGCGTCGTCGGTGGTCTGGGACGCGTCCGCGTAGGCGCCCGCCAGCTCGTCCACGATGGGACGGGCCGCGGCCGAATCCGGTGCGACGCCGTCCGCGACGGCCTGGTCGACCTTCTCCCGCGTGAGTTCCGCGAGACGCGCCGGGTCGTCCGGGTAGGTGCCCCCGGAGACGTCGGCCGCCTGGGCCTCGGCCATCCGCCGCACCGACGTGCGGAAACCTGGGTCGCCGACGAGTTCGGCGAGCTCGACCCACGCGTCCACCTGCTCGGGTTCGGGATCGTCGGGCAGTTCCGGCAGCGCGGACCGCATCTTCGCCGTGAAGTCGGGATTGAGGTCGAGTCCCGCGAACGACTCGTCGATGAAGTCGGTGATGATCCGCCGCCGTTCCTCGTCGGACAGCCGGGCGAGCTTGTGCATGAGTTCGATCTCCTCTGGACTGGACCCGCGTTTCGCGACCGCCCGCAACACGGCCCGGCGCAGCCTGAGCGTCCGGATCCGCACGTCCAGCGCCTCAGCGTGCGCCGCCGCGACCTCTCCGACGCCGATCTCGCGGTCCAGCAGCCGCCGGACTGTCCCGAGGTCGATGCCGAGGTCGCGCAGCGTCCGCACCATGTCGAGGCGCTCGGCGGCCGCCGTGTCGTACAGCCGGTAGCCGGCCGCGGTACGGCCGGACGGCGGCACCACGCCCTCGTCGGAGTAGAACCGGATCGTCCGCACCGGAAGGCCGGTGCGCCGCGCCAGTTCCCCGATCGTGTAGAGGGTGTCGCCGTCCATGCCGTCCACCATGAGGGCTCCAGTCACTAGAGACTCAACCCGATGCACCACCGAGAATGCCGGGACCGTGCAAGCAAGCCAATCGTGCACGGCCCCGGCCGGTGGGTGTCAGGCGCCGCGGGCGGGATCCGCGACCGTGGGTTCGGTGCCTTCCCGGCGGGCACGGCGGACGTCCTGGACGAACTCGCGGGAGAACATCGCGGAAAGGGTGGCGACGCCGCCGCGGTGGACACGGATCTCGCCATGCCGGATCTCGCCGGTGATCCGGATCCGGCGGCCCTCGCCGTTCTCGCCCGTCCAGTCCTTCACCCGGCCCCGGCCGGTGTAGCGCAGGTCCCAGTGGTCGATCTGGGCGTCCTGCGGGACGAGGAGCTTGACCATCGCGTGGTCGAGGTCGACTTCGACGTCGATGTCGCCGTCCGGGATCCGCGGGGAGCGCAGATCGAGGACGACCATGCCGCGGCGCGCCCGCACCTCGAAGCGCCGGTCGGCCGTCCAGTGACCGAGCTTCTTGACGTTCTCGTAGTGGGCCTGGACGCGGGTGGTGGTGTCGTCGGTGGTCGTGGGCGTGGCGTTCATCTCTGGTTTCCTCTCGGAATCGGGCAACTACCTCGCTCGAAGAGTAGCTCGTTACATGAGCCTCTCTTATTTCGAGAGATTAGATGACAGGTGCGGAGACTGTCAAGCCTCGGCCCGCCCCCACCTCGATCGACCCAGCTCAGCGCGTCGCTGACCGCCCAGCCACCGACACTGTGCGACGATCTCGGACGCACACGGCGGCACCCGGTTGCCACGGCACCGTGGCCGGAATCTGCCCATTTCAAGGGATTTCGCGGTCGATTCACGGGGATGAACGCGCCCGGCGGTCCGGCCACCCGGACCGCACGGCCCCGACCGCGCCGCGGCCAGCCCGCGGACCGCACCGCCGGTCCGCACGCGGCGCGCGCCGGGCAGCGACCGCACGGGCGCAGGCCAGACGCACGCGGGCGCAGAGTTGCGGGCCGTACGCACGGGCCACGTGCGTACGGCCCACACCGGTCGCACCGACCAAACGCAGACGTCTCGGACGGGCGGCCGTCCCCCACCGCGGACCGCATAGACGCAACGCCCGCGTCCGGGCGGCTCGCAACTGGGTTGCCTGTAGCCGGGCGGTTCGCGAGCGGGTGGCTGAGGACCGGGTGGTTCGGGACCGGATGGTTCGGGACCGGATGGTTCGGGGCTGGGCGGTTCGTGGCCGGGCAGCTCGTAATCGAACGGCTCGGCGTCCGGGGGGCTCGGGACTGGGCGGTTCGGGACTGGGTGGTTCGGGACTGGGTTGCTCGTGGCCGGGCGGCTCGTAATCGAACCGGTCGCGTCCGGGGGCTCGGGAGCGGGCGGGTCGTAGCCGGGTGGCTCGTGGCCCGGCGGTTCGGGACCGGGCGGCTCGCGTCCGGGGGGCTCGGGACCGGGTGGCTCGTATTCGGGTGGCTTGCTGCTGGGTGGCGTGGTGGCGTCGGGTATGTGGGTCGGGTGTGTGCGGGGCGGGTGTAGGGGCGGTTCGGTGATAGGCAGGCAGAAGCGCAGGAACTGCGGGGAGATGACGTGGACGCGAACCAAGCACTTCAACAGTTGCTCGCGGGGCGGCTGACGCCGGGCATCTACCAGTGGCGGACGCCTCCGGTGCCGGGCGCGGTCGGTGACACGAGCTGGACCGAGCGCGCCGAGGAGGCCGGCTGGCGCGGATTTCATCTCGACGGCCGTCGCGCCCGCGACAGCGACTCGTTCCTGCGGCTGTGCGGCGCCGTCTTCGACCTGCCCGAAGGATCTCCCGCCGACTGGGACGCCCTAGGCGACTCCCTGGCGGACCTTTCGTGGGCCCCCGCGAAGAACGGCTACCTGGTGCTGTACGAGTCGTGGGCCGAACTGGCCGACGCCGATCAGCAGTCGTTTCGCGCCGTTCTGGACATGTTCGCCGGCGTGGTCAAGGCGTGGCGGGACACCTCCACCCCGATGACCGTGCTGATGTCGAGCGTGGGTGTGGAAGTGGCAGGCGTCCCCCGCCTCGCCTGAGCGGCCGCCCCCGGCGGGGCGGCGTGGAAGGTCAGTAGGTGGACGGTTCCGAGTTGAGACTCCACAGCGCCGCCCCGTAGATCCCCACGATGACGACCCAGTAGAGCAGCCCGATCACGGCGAAGATGTAGCCGAGGATCAGCCCGGTGACGGCCATGCCGTTGCCGCCCTCCCCGGTCCGCTTGATCTGGCTCTGCGCGACGTGCCCGAAGATGATGCCGCCAATGGAGAAGAGCACAAAGCCGCAGGTCACCACGCCGATGATGCCCAGCACCATAGAGGCGATGGCCATGCCGTTGTTGCGCGGTACGACCGGCGGTCCGCCGCCGTAGTAGTGGTGTTGAACGGACGGGGGCTGCTGTGCGTAGTGCTGGGCGTACGGGTCTTGAGAACCGTAACCGTAGGGGTCGTAAGGAGGCTGTGCCATGTTCTCCCCGATCGGTTCGCGCGCTCGCCGCCGGAAAGAAACGCGCGTGCGCTGAGGCTGGGATCCGGATTATGCCAGTGTGACGCGACCTTCGGATTTTGTCGCCATGCTGGTCGTACGCGGTATTAGATGTGGATCTCGCCCTTGCGGTTCCCGGCGTCCGTCCGTGAACTCGCACTTGGGCTCCCGACGTCCGTTCGCGGGCCGCGCCGCGCCGCCGACCCCCTTATGCGGTGGTCAGACTTATGTGGCGGTCAGACCTTCGAGCGCAGCCACGAGATGTCGTCGGCCTGGCCTTCTGCCGGTGTCTCCACCACGACCGGAGCGCCCGCGGCCCTGACCACGGCGAGGATCAGCTCCGTGTCGATGGTGCCGCTGCCCAGATTCGCGTGCCTGTCGGCGCCCGATCCGGACGTGTCGCGGCTGTCGTTGCAGTGCACCAGATCGATGCGGCCGGTTATGGCCTTGATCCGGTCGACGGCGTCCACGAGTTCCTCGCCCGCCGCATGCGCATGGCAGGTGTCGAGACAGAAACCGAGCTTGGACTCCAGCCCCGGGACCCCGGACAGCACCTCCCACAGCCTGGCGATCCGGTCGAACTTGCGCGCCATGGCGTTCCCGCCACCCGCCGTGTTCTCGATATAGACCGGGATCGGGCACTCGACCCTCTCGAACACCTTGCGCCAGTTCTCGAAACCCAGCTCTGGGTCGTCGTCCCTCAGCACATGCCCGCCGTGCACGATCAGCGCCTTCGCGCCGATGGACGCCGCCGCCTCCAGCTGCTGCGTGAGGTTCTTACGGCTCGGGATGCGAATCCTGTTGTTGGACGTCGCCACATTGATCGTGTACGGGGCGTGCACGTAGACGTCCACGCCGGAGCCCGCCATCGCCTCGACACCCTCCGGCAGGACGGGTTTCTTCCACCCCTGCGGGTCGCCCAGGAAGAACTGGACGACGTCGGCGCCGATCGCGCGGGCGTTGTCGAGCGGGTTGGTCTGGTCGACATGGGCTCCGATGCGCATGTCCCGAGCCTAGCCCCGCCCACCGACAGCCTGGGGAACGTCCTCAAAGCCACCTCGGCGCGGACGGGCGGACGGACGGACGGGGGTCAGATCGAGAAGCCGCCGTTGCTGAGGGCGAAGGCGGTGCCCATGAACGAGGCCACCATGCCGATGACGTTCAGCCACCGCTCGTTCGTCGTCGCGGAGATCAGCTGGGAGTACAGCGCGAGGGGCAGGCCGATCACTCCGGCGACGGCGCCGGGGAAGTGGGTCGCCGGGATCCAGCCCAGGACGAGGGCCGCGAGCCCGATCGTGACGGCGGCGACGGCGAGAACGTCCTGCAGCCGGTGCGATTCGGCGCCGGCGCCGACGGGCTGCCGTTCCGTACTGGCCGCCTGCCGCTCCGCGCCTGCTGCCTCCTGTGGCATCGGGATCCTCCTCGAGGTCAGGTCTCCCGCGCCGGGGCACGAGGTGCGCGCGGGACCGGACGGACCACGTCCATAGAGGTTCCCCTCGGGGCCGGAGATCAACCAGCGGGGGCACGCGGAAATGTCGGCGGCAGGCGGTACAGTCGAACATGGATTCGAGAACAGCGGCCCGGTCCGGCCCCGAGGGGAAGCGGGGCAGAGCAGGAGGTGCACCATCGTCACGAAAGCGGAGTTGGGGCTCATCGGTGACGCGGAACTCGTGGAGGAGCTGTCGCTGCTGACGACGCAGACCGCCCGCATGCGCGCCCGTATGTCCGACATCATGGCGGAGCTGGAGCGGCGCCGCTGTGCCAAGACCGTCCAACCGAGAGCGAGACGCTGACCCCGACGCCAGGTCACGTCCCGCCCCGCCGCCCCGACCCGGCGCGCTCGTAGCGCCAGTCACCCGCCCAAGGTCCCCGGCCCGAGACACCCCCCAACCCAGCAGCGCATCACCCGGGAACACGCGCGCGCTGGAGGCGGGGGCGGGCCGGTCGGCCTGAGTCCGTCGCCTGCGGCCCGGGTCTGGTGGTCCCGGGCGCCTGCCGTCCGGGTCGGGGAGCGGGCGGGAGGTGAAACCGTCCCCTGCGCTGGTGTTCCGCTCTGGGAAGCGGGCTCGTGCGCTGCCGACTGTTGGTAGCCTGTATCGGTCTCGCGGCGGGCGCGCCCGGCGATCCGGGTTCCGGCGCAGCCACGAGAGACGCAACAGCCCTCCTGTCACGGAGAGACCGTGACCGCATCAGTCCAGAGGAGGTAGGGACACAGCATGCGTCGTTACGAACTCATGGCCATTCTCGACCCCGCCGTCGACGAGCGCACCGCGAACACCGCGCTCGACCCGTTCCTGAAGGTCGTCAAGGACGGCGGCGGCAGTGTGGAGAAGGTCGACGTCTGGGGCCGCCGGCGCCTGGCGTACGACATCCAGAAGAAGTCCGAAGGCATCTACGCGGTGATCGACCTGTCGGCCGAGCCTGCCACGGTCAAGGAGCTCGACCGGCAGCTCAACCTGAGCGAGTCGATCCTCCGCACGAAGGTCATCCGCCCCGAGGTCCACTGAGCCAGGCGCCCCGCGTCAGGCCCCAGGCCCTCACAGCAGCCGGAGCGAGCCCCATGGCAGGCGACACCGTAATCACCATCGTCGGGAACCTCGTCGAGGACCCGAACCTGCGCTTCACCCCCAGCGGCCAGGCGGTCGCGTCCTTTCGCATCGCCTCGACCCCGCGGTTCTTCGACCGCCAGTCGGGCGACTGGAAGGACGGTGAAGCGCTCTTCCTGACCTGCAACGTCTGGCGGCAGGCCGCCGAGAACGTCGCCGAGACCCTGCAGCGCGGCATGCGGGTCATCGTGCAGGGCCGTCTCAAGCAGCGGTCGTACGAGACCCGCGAAGGCGAGAAGCGCACCGTCTTCGAGATCGAGGTCGACGAGGTCGGCCCGTCGCTGCGCAACGCCACAGCCAAGGTCAACAAGACCCAGCGGCAGGGCGGCGGCGGTGGTTTCGGCGGCGGCGGAGGCCAGGGCGGCGGTGGAGGTTTCGGCGGCGGAGGCCAGCCGAGCGGCGGTTTCGGCGGCGGTGGCGGCCAGCAGGGCGGAGGCGGTGCCCCGGCCGACGACCCCTGGGCCACCGGCGGCGGTGGCGGCGGCGGAGGCGGGTTCTCCGACGACCCGCCCTTCTAACCACCAGGCCACCCCGGCCATAAGGTCAGGCTGGCCACCCCGGCCAGGCAGTCGGGTCGGTGAGCCCGGCCAGACGGGCCAGCCGGTCAGTCAGGTCGGCCAGGCAGTCAGGTCGGCTACTCCGGCCGGGCAGGTCGGGTCGGTTAGTCCGGCCAGACGGTGAGGCAGGCCAGACGGTCAGGTTGGCCACACCGGCCGGGCAGTCAGGTCGGTGAGCCCGGCCAGACAGTCAGGCCGGTGGGGCAGCCCAGGCAGTCAGGTCGGCCAGACGGTTAGGTTGGCCACTCTGACTAGGCAGTCGGACCCGTTAGCCCGGCCAGGCGGTCAGCTTGGCCAGAGGGTTAGCCCGGCAAGGCGGTTAGCTTGGGCAGGCGGTCAACTCGGCCAGGCTGTCAGGTTGGCCACTCTGGTCAGGCAGGCAGGCAGGTCGGTCGGCCCGGCAGGCGGGTTGGTCAGTCGGGCCAGGCGATCTGGCCAGGCAGGTCAGGTTGCCGGTTGGTTGTTCGAGCGGGCGATCCGGTGGTTGCTCGAACGGACTGCCGTCCGGGGCTGAAGGACTGCTTCAGGTACGAACAGCAAGATCGAACATAACGTCCATTCCCGCGTGAGCGGGGCTCTCCCAAAGGAGCACCACGATGGCGAAGCCACCTCCCCGCAAGCCGAAGAAGAAGGTTTGCGTTTTCTGCCAGGAGAAGATCTCCTACGTCGACTACAAGGACACCGGGCTGCTGCGGAAGTTCATCTCCGACCGCGGCAAGATCCGTGCCCGGCGGGTGACCGGTAACTGCACGCAGCACCAGCGGGACGTCGCCACGGCGATCAAGAACGCCCGTGAGATGGCGCTGCTGCCGTACACCAGCACCGCGCGCTGAGCCAGGGGGAAAGATCATGAAACTCATCCTGACCCAGCAGGTCTCCGGGCTCGGCGAGCCCGGTGACGTCATCGAGGTCCGCGACGGCTACGGCCGCAACTACCTCGTCCCCCGCGGGTTCGCGATCAGGTGGACCCGGGGCGCCGAGAAGGAGATCGAGTCGATCAAGAAGGCGCGTTCGGCCCGCGAGATCGCGACCGTCGAGCACGCCAGGGAGGTCGCCGGCCAGCTCAAGGCGCTGCGGGTGACGCTGCGCACCCGCACCGGCAGCGGCGGCCGCCTGTTCGGCGCCGTGACGGCCGCCGACATCGCCGAGGCGGTCCGTGCCGCCGACGGCCCCGACCTGGACCGCCGCCGCATCGAGATCGGTAACCCGATCAAGACGATCGGCACGCACCGGGTCAGCGTGCGGCTGCACTCCGACGTCAACGCCACGATCGACGTCAACGTCGTCGAGGACTGACAGACCGTCCGCCGAACGGCCCCGCGCCCGCCCGGGCGCCGGGGCCGTTCGTGCTTTTTCCGCGTTTCATGTGAAACGTCCGTGAACCGCCCTGTGCTTGGTAGATCCGCAACGATCCAACTACGTTCCGTAACTAGAACATCGCGGGATGAAGGGGGACGGTGTTGAACGCGCATTCGGAGGAGGGCGCGGACGCCCGGGCACGCGACGGTTCATCGGTGACGCGCCGGGCGCTCATGGGCGGCGTGGCGGGGGCCGGTCTGCTGGAGATGCTCGCGGTGGCCTCTCCCGTCCAGAATGAGGCCATGGCGCACGATCTTTCCGCCGGGCCGGGTGAACGTCCTGGGGCCGGCGAGGGTGTCCTCTTCAGGGCGGACGCTCCACGCGTGTACACCCGTGAGCAATGGAACGCGCGCCCACCGCGCCGTCCCGCAAAGGTGCTCGACCGACGGCCCGACCACATCATCGTGCACCACACCGCCACGGAGAACGCCAAGGACGGTTCGCTCGCCCACGCCTTCGCGCTGTCCCGGTTCATCCAGGACTTCCACATGAACAAGAACCGCTGGGACGACGCGGGCCAGCAGCTCACCATCAGCCGCGGCGGCATCGTGATGGAAGGCCGCAACAGAAGCCTCAGCGCCATTCGGGCTCGCGACCTCGCCGTGGGCGCTCAGGTCCTGCACCACAACGAGCACACCATCGGGATCGAGAACGAGGGCACGTACGCGAAGAAGGCGGTTCCGCGCCGCCTGTGGAGTTCCCTGGTGGAGGTGTGCGTCTGGCTCTGCCAGACATACGACCTCGAGCCGTCCAAGGCCATCGTGGGGCACCGCGACTTCAACAAGACCGCCTGCCCTGGCGACGTCCTCTACGCCCGCCTGCCCGAGCTGCGCCGTGCCGTGGCGGCGCGTCTCGACACGTCCTCGGCGCCACCCGAGAACGCCACCGGAGACGGAATCCTGCCCCTCCTTCCACCGTTGGACGACCTCACCTGAGCCAGACCCCCGTCCGTGCCCGCACCCGCGAATCGCACCGCGAATCGCGCTGGGGCGCATCGTGGAGCCGGTCAGGTCTCGGGGGTGGTGTAGCGGGTGCGGCGGCGGGCGATCTCGGGGTCGATGCCCTCGACGAGCGACCAGATGCCCGCGACCCGCTCCACCAGGGTTTCCGGGGGCAGACCGGCCAGGCCCTCGGCCGCCAGGTCGTCGATCGCCTGCGTCAGCCGGGCCATCCGCTCGCCGTGCGTGGAACACATGTTCGAATAGTAGCGAGTGTGATGGCCGTTGCGGGTGCGGTTCGCGGAATTCGGCTGACGGATGTGGTGGCCGTCACCGGACGGCGCCGGTGACCATCCAGCGGTCGCCTCGGGCGCGGAGCCCCAGGGTGAGCATCCGGGTCAGCATCCACAGGCCGATCGCCGTCCAGAGGCCGGTCAGGCCCGCGTCCATCCGGTAGAGGACGATCGCGGCGGGCAGGAAGACGACGGTCGCGACGAGGGTCGTCACGGCGAGGTAGGCGCCGTCGCCCGCGCCGATCAGGATGCCGTCCAGGACGAACACCACACCGGCGACGGGCTGTATGACCGCGACGAGGAGCAGCGAGGCGAGCAGCAGGTCGCGGACGCCGTCGTCCGATGTGAACAGGCCCGGCAGCCACGGCCGGACCGCGAGCAGCGCCAGCATGAAGACCACACCGCAGACGACGCCCCACCACACCATCCGCCGCGTGACGGCGCGCGTCCCCGCCAGGTCGGACGCACCGAGGTAGCGGCCGGTGATCGCCTGCCCTGCGATCGCGATGGCGTCGAGGGCGAAGACGAGCAGCATCCACACCTGGAAACCGACCTGGTAGGCGGCGATCTCCTCGTCGCCCATCCGTGCCGCGATCGACGTGCCGGCGATCAGCACGACGCGCAGCGCCGCCGTCCGGACGAGGAGGCCGATGCCCGCCGTGGCGGACGTCCTCAACCCGTCCATGTCAGGACGAACCGGCGCCCCATGACGGCGGGCCGCGCGCAGGACGACGACGACGTACACGGCCGCGCCGGCCGTCTGCGCGAGCACGGTGCCCCACGCCGAACCGGCGATCCCCCAGTCCAGGACGATCACGAACACCACGTTGAGCAGCAGGTTCACCGAGAACGCGCCGATCGACACGACGAGGGGCGTGCGGGTGTCCTGCAGGCCGCGCAGCACACCCGTCCCGGCCAGAATGATCAGCATTCCCGGGATGCCGAAGAGGCTGACCCGCAGGTATGTCTCGGCGAACGGGGCGACCGCGGCGGACGCGCCGAACGCGTCCACGGTGCCGGGGACCAGCGGCCAGCCGACCACGATCAGCGCGGCGCCGATCGCGAGCGCGAGCCACATGCCGTCGATGCCCTGCCGGACGGCGGCGCGCAGATCCCCGGCGCCGACCTGCCGCGCCACCCCGGCCGTCGTCCCGTAGGCGAGGAAGACGCACAGGTAGACGAGCGTGTTCAGGGCCTGCCCGGCGACTCCGAGGCCGCCCAGGGGGGCGGTGCCGAGGTGCCCGACGATCGCCGAATCCGACAACAGGAAGAGGGGTTCGGCGACGAGCGCGCCGAAGGCGGGCACGGCGAGGCGCAGGATCTCGCGGTCGTGCGCGGTCGCGAGCCGCCGGGGAGTGGACACCGCGTCGAGGCTATCACTATGTAACCGATGTAAGAACTTCATACCTTACACTGCGAACTTTCTTTTCCGCACACCCGGTGGATGACGTTTTCGCAGTTCAACGGGCCGTGAAGGGGGTCGTCCACGATGAATCCACAAAGTTGTCCACAGGTCGTGCACAACGCGATCGGCGTGTCTGCACAGGCGGTCCACAGGCTCGTCCACAGGAGGCTTTGCTCCCGCCCGCGTGGGCTCGGGAGAATGTCGGACGCTTCAGGTAGACGTGGGATGAACGGTCGGCGATGAGGCGGACGGGGCCGCCGGCGGCCGAGATGAAGGGGGTGCGACGGTGAGCGTGGCCGAGATTGGACCTCCCGAACCAGAATTCGAGCGCACCCCACCGCATGACATCTCCGCTGAGCAGGGCGTCCTCGGCGGGATGCTGCTCTCCCCGGACGCCATCGCCGAGGTCGTCGAGTTGCTCCGCACACCCGACTTCTACCGTCCGGCGCACCAGATCGTCTACGACACCATCCTCGACCTCTACGGGCGCGGCGACCCGGCCGACGCCGTCACCGTCGCCGGCGAGCTCACCAAGAACGGCGAGATCGGCCGCATCGGCGGCGCCCCCTACCTGCACACCCTGATCTCCCTGGTCCCGACGGCGGCCAACGCCGGGTACTACGCCAAGATCGTCCACGAGCGGGCGATTCTGCGCCGGTTGGTCGAGACCGGCACCCGCATCGTCCAGATGGGCTACGCCGCCGACGGCGCCGACGCCGACGAGGTCCTCGACCGCGCCCAGGCCGAGGTCTTCGCCATCGCCGAGAAGCGCGCCGGCGAAGACTACGTCGCCCTCAGCGAGATCATGCCCGGCGCCCTGGACGAGATCGAGGCGATCGGCAGCCGCGGCGGCCAGATGGTCGGCTGCCCCACCGGCTTCGCCGACCTCGACGCCCTCACCAACGGCCTCCACCCCGGCCAGATGATCGTGGTCGCCGCAAGACCTGCGATGGGTAAGGCGACATGTCTGGATACACCCCTTCCTACCCCATTTGGCTGGACGACCATGGGCGAAGTGTCCGTCGGTGATTACCTGATCGGAGCCGACGGCAAGCCGACCCGAGTCGTGGCGGCGACCGAGGTGATGCACGGTCGTCCCTGCTATGAGATCGAGTTCTCGGACGGCGAAGTGATCGTCGCCGACGCCCAACACCAGTGGCGCACCACCACTCGTGCGAGCCGTCGTCAGCAGAGTGAGACCAAGACGACCTACTACTGGTCCGACGAAGCGATCAACCGTGTCCGATGGGCGACCGCTGACGCCAACGAACAGCCTTCGAGGCTCATCTCCCAACGCCAGGCGGTGGCCGAGGTGGGCTCCGAGTTCAGGTACGCCCTGCACGCGGTCACTCGGCGACTAGGCCACCGCGGCGAGGCTGACACGAGCGTCTCGAAGCGCCAGGTCCGTTACGAATGCACGAGTGTCTACCGGGGGCTACTGCACCGGGCGGTACGTCCGAAGAACTCTGCGACCACGGCGCGGCATCGGCCGATCAAGACGACCGAGGAGATCGCCGCGACGGTGCGTTGCGATGGCGACGATCGCCCCAACCATGCCGTTGAGGTGGCCGCCCCGTTCCAGCTTCCTGAAGCAGACCTTCCCATCGACCCTTATGTCCTCGGAGCATGGCTCGGTGACGGGTGCAGTTGGCAGGGCAGCATCACATGCTTCGATGAGGAGATCTTGACGGAAGTCGAATCGGCGGGGCAGGCGGTCAAGCGGCGCCTCACTCCGGGGCAGTTCGGCCTTCCCGGGCTCACCCGCAAGATCAAAGACGCGGACTTGTGGCGGAACAAGCACATCCCGGCTCAGTACTTGCGGGCGTCTGAAGAGCAGCGGCGGGCGTTGCTGGCGGGGATGCTCGATACCGACGGATATGTGTCGGAGATCGGGCAGGTGCAGCTCGGGTTCGTCAACAAGCGGCTGGCCGAGGGGGCGCACGAGTTGATCCTCAGCCTCGGTTATCGAGCGACGATGACCACCAAGCGTGTGAAGGGACGTTCCGAGGAGACCTCGACGTTCTACCGGATCAATTTCACTCCGCCAGAGACGGTGTTCCGGTTGCCGCGTAAGGCGGCGCGGCAGCGTAAGAGCGTCCATCCGAAGGCGCGGGTGCGGTACATCGTGGACGTCCGGCCGGTCGAGAGCGTGCCGGTGCGATGTGTGCAGGTCGACAATGCCGACCACATGTATCTGGCCGGACGGTCCTGCATTCCGACCCACAATTCCACGCTGGCGCTCGACTTCGCGCGGGCCGCGTCGATCAAGCACGGGCTGACATCGGCGTTCTTCAGCCTGGAGATGGGGCGCAACGAGATCACGATGCGGCTGCTGTCGGCGGAGGCGCGGGTGGCGCTGCACGCGATGCGGTCCGGCACGATGCAGGACGAAGATTGGACGCGCCTGGCACGGCGGATGAGCGAGGTCGCCGAGGCTCCGCTGTTCATCGACGACTCACCGAACATGTCGATGATGGAGATCCGCGCCAAATGCCGGCGGCTCAAGCAGCAGCACGATCTGCGCCTGGTGATCGTCGACTATCTGCAGCTGATGACGTCCGGGAAGCGCGTCGAAAGCCGCCAGGTGGAGGTGTCGGAGTTCTCCCGTTCGCTGAAGCTGCTGGCCAAGGAGCTGGGCGTCCCGGTCATCGCGTTGTCGCAGCTCAACCGTGGTCCCGAGCAGCGAACCGACAAGAAGCCCATGGTGTCCGACCTGCGCGAATCGGGATCTATCGAACAGGATGCCGACATGGTGATCCTGCTGCATCGCGAAGACGCCTACGAGAAGGAGTCGCCGCGCGCCGGTGAGGCCGACCTGATCGTGGCCAAGCACCGTAACGGCCCCACCGCCACCGTCACCGTCGCCTTCCAGGGTCATTACAGCCGCTTCGTTGACATGGCGCAGTAGCCCGGCGGCACTTTGCTTGCTAGAAGACCGGGAGTGGGGCGCCGTGCTGGTCGGTGGGACGTGGGCCGTGGATGCGCCGGTCGGTCTCGGTGATGCGTAGGTCGTTGATGCTGGCCTCGCGACGGCTCATGAGGCCCTCGGGAGTGAACTCCCACAGCTCGTTGCCGTAGCTGCGCCACCATTGACCGACCTGGTCCTGGGATTCGTACTGGAAGCGCACGCCGATCCGGTTGCCGCGAAATCCCCACAGTTCTTTACGGAGCGCATAGTTCAGTTCCCGGTCCCACTTGCGGCGCAGGAACGCGATGATCTCGGCGCGGCCCGTGACGAGCTGGTCGCGGTTACGCCAGACGGAATCCTCGGTGTAGGCGAGTGCCACACGCTCGGGGTCGCGGGTGTTCCAGGCGTCCTCCGCGGCCTGGACCTTTCCAACGCGGTTTCCGGAGTGAAGGGCGGAAAGGGCGGACGTGCTGTCACGGTGGCCTCCTTGACCGATCGGAATGGTCGTTCGTGGTGATGGTGAGGACGAGGGCTGCATGCCCCATGTCGGTGCGGGCAGGGATCGGGTGGTGGCCGGTCTGTTCCGCACCGAGCCGCTTGGTGCCGTTTGGTAGCGACGAGCAGGACGCGGACGTCGAGCCGCGCTGGTCAGCGGTAGTCGATCAGACGCGCGACCTGGCGCCACCGGCTCTTGGCCAACCTTGGCGTCGTCGCGACGACCGCGTCGACGAGAGTTCGGTGAGCCATGAAGAACATCCCTTCTAACGGATCACTGGCCCTGTTGGCGTTATGAACCGTAGTGCTCACATCTAACGCTTGCAAGTCAGTGGTACCGTTAGATTGTGAGTGAGCGGGAGGGCATCGGAACGCCAGGTTCGGCAGCGGGGCCCGGTGGGCTCGTCAGCGCGTCTTTCGTGGTCGTGCCGGATGATGAGCCGCTCCCCGTCCGGCTGACTAACACGATCTGGGCCGACCGGAGCGGTGTGCACGACGTGCTGACCACGACCGGCGATCTGCGTGCCTGGCTCGCCGCCGTCCAAGCCGACGTCGAGATCCCGGAGCCCGGGTCCGGCGATCTGCGACGGTTCCGCGCTCTGCGCGACGCGCTGCGTCGTCTTGCCGCACTGCTCACCGACGACACGCGTCCGGCCGCCGCATCGGCCACCGGCGACATCGAGCAAGCTGTCGCCGACGTCAACGACGCGGCCGCGCAGGCGCCCGCCTGGCCACGGCTGACCTACCGTGACGGCGAACTTCACCAGTCCACCGCGTGCCACGCCACCGCGGCGCAGCGCATGTTGTCGGCCATCGCTCATCAGGCCATCGACCTGTTCACCGGCGAGGACCGGATCAAGCTCCGCGCGTGCTACGCACCGGGCTGCGTGCTGTACTTCGTCAAGAACCACCCTCGCCGCGAATGGTGCTCGACGGCATGCGGCAATCGCGCCCGCGCCGCCCGTCACTACCAACGGCACCGCAAGAGCCCGCGCAAATAACCCGCACTGGCCCGCGCTTGTCCGGCGGGCGGAGAGGGCGAGGGGGCGTTCGGACGAGGGCTTACGCTGCTGCTATGTCGGCAGGAACGCGGCGCGCCAGGGTCGAGGACGTCCACGAACTGGCCTTGAGCATGCCTCATGTCACCGTGGAGCACGGGAAGGGCGAGAACCCCGTCTATCAGGTCGGCGGCAAGTCGTTCGTGTTCTTCCGCACGCCCCGTCCGGACGCGGTCGACCCCGACACGGGCGAGCGCTACCCGGACGTGATCGTGTTCTGGGTGCCGTCCGAGTCCGACAAGCAGGCGCTGGTCCAGGACGAGGCGTCGCCGTTCTTCACCACACCGCACTTCAACGGCCACAGGTCGGTGCTGCTGCGGGCGAGCCGGGTCGGCGAGCTCACGCTGCGGGAGCTGACGGAGATCGTCCAGGACGCCTGGCTGTCCCAGGCGTCGCGCAGGAGAGCGACGGCCTGGCTCGACGCCCACCCGGCCGAATAGGCCAGGCCGCACAAGGAGCAGATTCGCGCTGCCGCGTTGGGGCTGGCGGAGGCGTCTACAGGCGGCGGTGCGGAATGCGTTCGATCAGCGTGTGGACGGCGTGGGCCTCGTGGAAATCAGGGACGGTCCGGGTGCCGTCGCGCAGGTCGGCGGCCAGCTGCCGGTACAGGCGCGCGACATTGGACGCCCGGGCCGGCAGCGCGGACATGCCGTCGGCTTCGAGAGCGACAGGTTTCCAGGACGCATCGCCCGGACGCGCTTCGTACAGATCGAGGCGTCCGATCTGGAGTTGGGCGGCCCACGGATCACTCTCGGGCGCGGACACCAGCGCGAGGTTCCCGGTCGTCCCGGAGATCTCCAGTCGCGTGCGCGGCAGCGCCGCCTCTCCGTCGTGCAGATGGATCGACACGACGGCGCCGCCGTCGAGGTCGGCGATGGCCAGGAGCTGGTCGGGAGCGGTGACCGTCACCGGCTCGCCGGTCTCGGCGACCCGATGCGACGGGAGCCGGAGGGCCGTCCGGGCGGTGAGGTCGCGGACGGGCCCGAGGAGGTGTTGCACCAGGTCGAGGGCGTGCCCGCCGAGGACGTCGACGAGCCCGGCGCCGTTGTCCGCGTCGTAGGTGTAGGCCGTCCACGCGGGCACGTCGACGGCCGCGCCCTTGCTTCGCGCGCTGTGCAGCGTCGCGGACAGGACGTCGCCAATCCCGCCGCCGGCGATCAGGTCGCGCGCCCGGACCACGGCGGGGGCGAACCGCGCCTGCAACCCGACGGCGGTATGGACACCGGCCGACTCCGCCGCCTCGCTGAGAGCCGCGGCCTCCGCGGACGTGCGGGTCAGCGGCCATTCGCAGTACACGTTCTTGCCCGCGTCCAAGGCGGCCGTGACGAGTTCGACATGCGCCGGAACCTTCACGGCGACCACGACGAGATCCACATCGGGATGCCGGGCGAGGCTCGCGGCATCGGTGAACGCGTGGTCCGCGCCGAACCGGGCCTGTGCGGCCCGCGCGCTCTCCGCCCTGGTGGTCGCGACCGCCGTGAGCGCCAATTCCGGTACGGCCTCGATGGCCGGGACGTGCGCATGCGCCGCCCACCCTCGATCCGGGTTGGCTCCCACGATCCCGGCACCGATTCGATCACTCATCCGACACTCCTAAATGGGTCACAGTGTTCCGCTTATGCCTCCCAGCATAACTGGAACACTCTGACCCGCTTCAGCTAGCCTGACGGCATGAGCGCGGTGGACGCCTTGTTCGCGCCCGACAGCCCCGGCCCCGGCACCGGCACCGGTAGCGGCGGCACCCGGCTGCGGGCCGATGCGCGGCGCAACGTCGAGCGGCTGGTGGCGGCCGCGCGCGCGGCCCTGGACGAGGCGGGCCGGAACGTCACGACACGCGACGTCGCACGTCGCGCCGGAGTCGGCCTCGGCACGGTCTACCGGCGCGTTCCGTCGCTCGACGCTCTGCTGTCCGCGATCCTCATCGACACCATCGACGAGATGACCGAGCTGGCGGTGCGTGCGCGCGACGCCGCCGAAGACCCCTGGACGGCGTTCGTCGACTTCGCCGAGGCGTACGTGCGTCTCCGGGCGTCGAGCTGCGGCCTGCACGACGCGCTTTCCGGACCGGACGATCCAGAGCTCGGCCGCCATATCGACCGGCTCCGCGAAGAGGTCGGTCACCTGGTTCAACGCGCTCAGGCCGCCGGAGCGATCCGCGACGAGATCGACTGGCAGGACGTCCCGTTCGTGCTCGCGACGGCCATTCCGTCCGACCACACCATCGGCCTCACCGCCAAGCCCGACCAGTGGCGTCGCAACCTCGGCATCATCCTCGACGGCCTGCGCCCGCCGCCCGGCACCGGCGCCTGACGCCGGTCGGCATTGTTCCCCTGTGGCCGTGAACGCGGTCAGACCCTGTCCGCATTGGTTCGTAGGTTCGGGGCAAGTACGAAACACAGGGGGGCTTCACATGACGATCGTCGTCACCACTCCGACCGGACATGTCGGATCCCGCGTGGTCCGGTTGCTGCTACAGGCCGGCGTCCGGCCGCGGGTGCTGGTCCGCGACCCGGCACGGCTGGACGCGGCGACCCGTGAGCGCGTCGACGTCCGGCACGGCGACATGACCGACGCCGCGTTCGTCCGCGAGGCGATGTCCGGAGCGCGGACGGTCTTCTGGGTCGATCCGACTCCGCACATGTCCGAGGACCCGATCGAGACCTCCGACCGGACGGCGGACCCGCTGATCGAAGCCGCCCAGGCGGGGGACCTGCCACGCGTCGTCCTGCTGAGCAGCATCGGCGCCGAGCTGCGCCACGGGGCCGGGCACATCGACGCGCTGGCCAGGATCGAGGAGCGGCTCGACGCCACCGGCGCCGACACGCTCCACCTGCGCTGCGCCTACTTCTTCACGAACCTGATGATGGACCTGGACGCCCTGGCCCGCGGCCTCCTGACCACGCCGTTCCGGCCGGACGCGCCCATGGCGTGGGTCGATCCCCGCGACATCGGGGACGTCGTCGCCGCCCGCCTGCTCAACGACGGCTGGAAGGGCCATGAGGTACAGGCCGTCCATGGACCGGAGGATCTTACCTTCGAGCAGGTCGCGGCCATCCTCACGGAGGTGCTGGGCCGGACGATCAATCTCGAGGTCGTCGGCGCGGACGACGTCCGGACCGCGCTGCGTTCCGCCGGGCTGAGCCCGGGTGCCGTCGAGGCCATCGTCGGCATGTCCGCCGGGACACGCGACCTGACCCCCGAGCAGCCGCGCGACCTGCTCACCACGACTCCCACCACACTCGCCGCCTGGGCCTACACCCACCTACGCCCAGCCCTCCAGACCACCACCGACTAGGTCCACCTCGGCCGAGGGTGCCGAGCGTCCGTCGTGTAAGGGCTCCGTTGGGGGCGTAGACCTACCCGGGGCGTGGTGTCAGGCCCACTGACCTTCGCCGTGCCCGCTCCTAGATTGAAGATCATCCGGACTGAGGAGCGGGCATGGCGGAGAAGACCAGAAGGAATGTGCTGCGAGGCGGCCTGGCGATGACGGCGGCGGGCCTCGCCGTCCCCATCACCGGGGCGGGCCCGGCCGCGGCGGCACCCACTGAGACGGGCCCGCGTCCGGGTGTCTGGCCGCCGCCTCCCGGCCCGGCCAAGGTCGGACGAACCGACCCGCGCTACCCGTCGCTGGCATATCGGGGCTACAACCGGCGGTTCGTCGGCAAACCCGAGCACGTGTGGGTCGCCGGAACCACTGAGCATGTCGTCCGCGCGGTGCAGGAGGCGGTCAACACCGGCAGAAGGGTCACGGTTCGTAGCGGCGGGCACGGATTCGAGGATTTCGTCGGCGATCCCGCCGTACAGGTCGTTATCGACACCAGCGCCATGACCGCCGTCTACTACGACCCCCGGCGGCGCGCTTTCGCCGTTGAGGCAGGGTCATCGCTAGGGGAGGCGTATCGCAGGCTCTACTTGGGGTGGGGCGTGACCGTCCCGGCGGGATGGTGCCCCACCGTGGGCGCCGGAGGCCATGTCGTGGGCGGCGGTTTCGGGCCGCTGTCACGGACGATGGGTCTGGCCGTGGACCACCTCTACGCGGTAGAAGTCGTCGTCGTGGATCGTCGTGGACGAGCACGCGGCGTCATCGCCACCAGGGAGCGTTCCGACCCGAACCGGGACCTGTGGTGGGCGCACACCGGCGGCGGCGGAGGCAGCTTCGGCATCGTCACCCGGTACTGGTTCCGGACGCCGGGCGCCCGCGGTGACGACCCGTCCCGCCTGCTGCCCGCGCCGCCGCCGACCGCGCTGAGCTTCACCATCACGTGGAACTGGCGGGACTTCACCAAGGGATCGTTCGCGCGGCTTGTCCGCAACCATGGCACGTGGGTGGAGCGCAACAGTTCCCCCGGCTCGCCGGGGGCGAAGCTTTACAGCGAGCTTCAGCTCAACCGCCGTCTGTCCGGCCAGCTCGGCATGATCGGTCAGGTGGCGGCCACGTCCGGTGAGGCCGGGCGGCTGCTGGACGAGCACCTCGCCGCGATCAACGACGGCGTGCCGGCGATCCCGGTACGCCAGGTGAGGACCAGGCCGTGGCTGGACGCCGGCCTGGAAGGCTCGCCCGGCGACCCCGGCCCGCTGTACCGGCTGAAGGTGAAGTCGGGGTATCTGCGCCGCCGTATGACCGACCGGCAGATCGACGTGCTGCACCACCATCTGACCAGGTCCGACTACGACCATCCGGGCGGCAGCCTGAGCCTCTACACCTTCGGCGGCCAGGTCAACACGGTCGCCGCGGACGCGACGGCGGCACCGCACCGGGACACGATCATGAAGATGTTCTTCATCAACGGCTGGGAGGACCCGAAGGACGACGCCAAGCACATCACCTGGATGCGGGAGCTCTACCGCGACCTGTTCGCCGACACCGGCGGCGTCCCCCGCGACGGCGCTTTCATCAACTACCCCGACACCGATCTAGCCGACCCGGCCTGGAACCGCGGCGCGCCCTGGCACACCCTGTACTTCCGCGACAACTATTCACGGCTTCAGCAGATCAAGGCGAAGTACGACCCGCGTGACATCTTCCACCACGCGCTGTCGGTGCGCGCCAAGAGCTGAGGCTGATGGTTCAGCCGACCTTGGTGTAGATGAGGTCGAAGTCGTGTTCCCAGGTCTCGTTGTCGAGCGACTTCTCCCAGCGGGCCTGAATGGTGCGACCGTCGTCGCTGAGCGTCCCGGAGAATCGCTGGTCGAAGCCTGGCGCGTCCCGCCAGATCTTCCACAGGCCGTCGCCGAACGTCATCTGGTAGACGCGGGACACACCGCGCGAATCGTAATAGAGGACGGTGTACACGTCGGACGAGTCGTCCCGGCTGACGAGCTGTGTCGCGGTCGGGACGGGCGGCGGCGCCGCCGAGTGAATGCGCAGATAGGCGCCGCCCTCAAGCCATCCGACCGTGACCGGGGCCTCTCCCTCCCCGAACGCGGGAACGCGGACCGTCCATTCTCCGATCAGCGGCTCAAGCGGTTTCAGCATCGGATTAGGTGGCAGCGAAGTCATGGCGGTTTCCTCCGTTTCCAGCCGCCGAGCCGCGGCACGTTCATGACCTCCGACATTAGCCCTCGGCTACGACGCCACACCCGTCTCCGGTTACCGGTCGTGGGCCGACGTTGAAGGCGCCACCAGGGCCGCGGACGAAGCAGATCGAGGGAGGAGACGCAACCTCATCTGATCGAACGAGAGAGAGGGGCCGTACGGTCTCTCTCTCGCTTCATGGCTGCTTCAGACATGCAGGGTCGGCCGGTAGATGAGCTCTTGGGTGCGGCCGTCGAGTGTCCGGTGCTCGATCAGTTCGAGGTCGAAGTCGGCCGCGTCCTCGAAGACCGGGTCCAGCCCCGTCTGACCGGTGATCACCGGGAAGAGCGTCACCTGGACGTAGTCGACCAGACCGGCGGCCATCAGCGCCCGGTTCATCGCCAGGCTGCCGTGCGAGCGCAGCGGCACCTCGGACTCCTCCTTGAGCCGGGCGACGACCTCGACGGCGTCGCCGCGCACGACGGTCGCGTTCGGCCAGGTCGGAGTGCCCGCGAACGTGGTCGACACCACGGTCGCGGGCAGGTTCGTCATCCGCGTGACCCAGGGGTCACGTACGTCGGAGTCCTCGGTGCTGGCGGCCAGCATCTGCTCGAACGCCCGATACGTGTTGGCCCCGAAGACCATCCGCTGCTCCTCGCTGTAGAGGGCGAGGCGATGGTCGAGGAGTTCAGGGCCCTGCTTGCCCCAGTAGCCGGTCCAGTTGCCACCGGCGGCGCCGAAGCCGTCGAGGCTGGAAAAGACATCGAAGGTGTAGGTGGCGGTCATGATGCTCTCCTCGAAGGCGGCTGCTCATGTGTTGGAGATACAGACTGGCAGCCGCGGCGAGACTCATCTCTTGAACGCCCAGGGTTCGGACGATTCTTCGGAGAGCCCGTCAGGCTCCCCGCGGTGCGAGTTCGTCCCCACCACCAGTGTGGCGCCCGCCATCACGTTCGATCTCGGCCTCGCCGGCGACGCCGCAGGCACGAATCAGGCACAGATCAGGCGCGCACTCACTTAGCGTGATTCTCGGCTCTTTCATCTTCAGATAAGTGCCTATTCCTGCTTTTTCACCCCGGAGGTCCATACGTGAAGCCGTCCTTCGCCACCCTGGCCATCGCGACCACCGCCCTGACGCCGACGCTCCTGCTCGCCACCCCTTCGCTGGCAACCGACACGGCCGGCTCCTCGCCCACCCGCATCGCGGTCACGAAGGCCCCGACCGACCCGGTGGACGAGATGACCGACGACGAGGTCCGGACCGCCATCATGCGCATCATCGCCGACCCGGACACGGGCTGGGCGGTCAAAACCGCCGCGCAGGAGGCCATGGACGGCACCATCGAAGACCAGCGCACCTTCCTGAAGACCGGACGCGCGGTGGCCCAGGCTGAGGATGACCGCGTCGCCATTGTCCGGATCCTTGGCATCGCTCAAAAGAACGGCGACGAGGCGGTCGTCAGGGAGGCCACCAAGGCGCTCGACAGTAATTCACCGGCCGTTCTGCGCGCCTTCTTGGAGACCGGCTATCGCCTTGCTCAGGCTGAGGATGACCGCGTCGCCATCATGCGCATCATCGCCGACCCGACCATCAGTGCGGCACTCCGCCAAGCGGCGAACCGAGCCCTCAACAACGGCTCTCCCGAAGCATTGCGGTACTTCCTGGAGCACGGCCAGCACGAGGTGGACGACTAGGACGTGTTGTGAGCCGGACGCGGTGAGGTCTCCGGTAGATGGTTCATCGACCAAGAAGAACCCATAACCGGAGACCTCGAAACGGACCGAACGCCAACTCTGGAGATCACCGTCGTCAACGAATGGCTCGACCTGCTTCGAAACACGCCCTAATCAGGCCACGGGCCGAGCGGGTTCGGGCCGAATGTCATACCGAGCGTGAGCGGGTGAAAATCCCATTCGAGGAACGCCATGAGGGCCAAGGCTCCGCTGAGGCCGATCGCCTTTTGGCTTGCCGCGGCTGTGACCTGCTGACTCTTCGCCTCGGGCGCGACCGAATGGTCACTCCAGAGTCCCGCGCCGGTCGGGACCGGTGTCGCGCGTACTGCGGAGAGCCAGGCTCCGTCGTCGTCTTGCATCAGCTCGGTCACGACGACCGGCTCGAAGGGTCCCTGCCAGCTCCCCTTGTGGATCGCCAGCCATTCGCCACGGGCGGCGGCGGCAATGGCCACGTGCCCGAGCCATTCGGCCGCCTCGGCGCCCCTCTGCATGGATTCGGCTTTCGCCTCCTCCGCCTCGACCGGTGCCAGCGGAACGACCTGGGACACGGGGGCGCCCGCGGGGCCTGGCTCGCGGTCGCGCAGCACCAGCAGCCCGGACTCGCGGTCGAGGAGGCCGAGTTCGCGGTAACGGCCGGTCTCGTCGTCCACCCGAATCATCGCGCCCGCGCCCAGCATGCTGGGAGGGGAGCCGGAAAGGCGCCAGAAACTGACGTCATTCTCCTCCCACAGCGCGATGTAGTCGCCGACCGGCGGCCCCATGAGGACACCCTGGAGTTGCGTGCCGGATGTCGGGGAGACGAACAGGTCATCAGCCATTTGGCAGAACTTATCGTGTCGGCACGCTGATTTGCTCACTTTGCGCCGACCAATATCGGGAGAGTCGGCCGGAGTACCCGGTTTAGGGGTGGCGGGTTTTTGTGTGGTGGTCGGCCAGGCGGGTCAGCAGGCCGGTCAGTTGGGTGCGTTCGGACGGGGTCAGGGGCGCGAGCAGGTCGTTCTGGATGTCCGCCAGGACGCCGTCGAGTTCTTCGAGGTGGCGGGTGCCGTCCGGGGTGATCGTGATGATGTTGCGGCGGCGGTCGGACGGGTCGGGTGTGCGTTCGGCCAGCTTCTTGGCGACCAGCTCGTTCAGCGCGGCGACGACGTCGCTGCGGTCGATGCCGGTGCGGCGGCCGAGCGCGGCCTGGCTGGACGGGCCGTACTCGGCGAGGGCGGCGAGCAGCCGGTAGTGGTAGCCGCGGGCGCCCGCGGCGGCGAAACCGTCGCTGACCAGGCGGTGGCTGTGCGCGGAGAGCAGGTTGATCAGCCAGCTGGGGGCGCTCCGGAGCCGGGTGGGCGTCTGCGCGTCGGCCGTCATCATGCCGCCAGTCTAGGGGTTGTTGGCTTGGCCAACGATCGTCTAATGTTGGTCATACCAATGTTGGTACAACCAATATTTTGGAGGAGTCATGGACGATCGGCATGAACTGGTTGTGCTGGTCAGCCGGCTGGGGGCGTGGCTGGACGCCAAGAGCCCCGACGAGGGGCGTGTGCTTTTCACCGAGGACGCGGAGGCGCACACGCTCGGTGGCGTCGCGAAAGGTGTCGAGGCGCTCATCGAGCAGGCACGGCGGGGCCATCGCGTGCCGACCCAGCACTTCACCACCGACCCGCTCGTCGAGGTCAGCGGCGACAGCGCCACGATCGGCGCGAACCTCCTTGTCGTCTTCGCGCACGAGGACGGGCCGCGGCTGCTGGGCGAGCGTTACGAGCTGGAGGCCGTCCGGGCGGCGGACGGCTGGCGGATCTCGCGGGTCGAGACCCGGCTGATCTGGGAGGTCGCGAATGTCTGAGATCGTGCCGTTCCGGCTGAACGTGCCGCAGGCCGACCTCGACGATCTCGCCGACCGGCTGGACCGGACGCGGTGGCCGTACGAGCTGCCCGGTATCGGCTGGGATCACGGCATTCCCGTCGACCGGGTGAAGGAGCTGGCGCGGCACTGGCGGACGGCCTTCGACTGGCGGGCGCAGGAGGCGAGGCTGAACGCGTTTCCGCAGTTCACGACCGAGATCGACGGGGCGAACGTGCATTTCGTCCATGTCCGTTCGCCGGAGCCGGACGCGCTGCCTCTGATCATCACGCATGGCTGGCCCAGCACGGTCGCCGACTTCCTGGACGTGATCGGCCCGCTCACCGATCCGCGGCGCCATGGCGGCGACCCGTCGGACGCGTTCCATGTGGTGATCCCGTCGCTCCCCGGATTCACCCTGTCTGGCCCGACACGCGAGACCGGATGGGACGTGAACCGCATCGCGCGGGCGTGGGCGTCGTTGATGGAACGGCTGGGTTATGAGCGGTACGGAGCCCAGGGCGGTGACTGGGGCTGGCCCATCTCGAACGCGCTCGGTGCCGTGGCCGAAGGCGCCGAAGGCCGGGTCGTCGGCGTGCATCTCAACTATCTGGCGTCGCCTCCCCTCGGGGATGCGGTCACTGAGTTGTCGGACGATGACAGGAAAAGGGTTGAACGGCAGAAGGCTTATGTCGCCAACCCCGCCGGCTATTGGCAGATGCAGGCGACGCGTCCCCAGACCGTCGCGTATGGGCTGACCGACTCTCCCGTCGGTCAGCTTGCCTGGATCGCGGACAAGGTGACCGAGTGGACCGACCCGGCGAGCGGTATGGACGACGATCGGCTGCTCACGGCCGTGACGCTGTACTGGCTCACCGGGACGGCCGGGTCGGCGGCGAGGCTACATCGGGAGAACGCGTCGCGGGGCGGACCTCCGGCTCCGTGCCCGGTTCCGTTGGGCGTGGCTGTGTTCGCGCACGATCTCGTCCTTCCGGTGAGGCGCCTTGTGGAGCGCGTGTACGACGTCGTCCACTGGACGGAGTTCGGCCGGGGCGGGCACTTTCCGGCCGTCGAAGCACCGGATCTGCTGACCGGTGACATCAGGGCGTTCTTCCGCCTGCTTAGGGAGAAGTGAGTTCTTCGGAGAGCGCGCGGAGGCGGGCGCGGGCGTCGGTGTCGTATGCCTGGGCGTCGGCGCGGGCTTCCTGGAGGCCGTTGAAGAAGCGTCCCGAGACGTCGTCCAGGGCGGGGTCGGTGACGAGGCGGTGCGTTGCCCGCACTCCTTCTTCGAGGGTGCTGAGCGGGGCCGCGGCCACCATCTTGGTCGGCATGTAGGTCGCGGGGTGCAGGGCGTTCGCGGTCACGTTCGTCCCGGCCAGTTCGGTGGCGAGGTCGATGGTGAACATGACCTGGGCGAGCTTGCTCTGGCGGTACGCCCGCATCCCGCCGTACCCACGGGTGATCATGACGTCGTCGAAGTCGATGGGCTGCTGGCCGAGGCTGCTGACGTTGACGATCCGCGCCGGCGCCGACGCGACGAGGGCTGGCAGCAGGAGCCGGGTGAGCAGGTATCCGGACAGGTAGTTCACCTGGAACGTGAGCTCGTGCCCGTCGGCGCTCTCCCGACGCGGCCCGTCGTTGCCGATTCCGGCGTTGTTGACCAGCACGTCCAGGCGGGGATGGTCGGCGCGGACGGCCTCGGCCAGCGCGCGGGTTTCGGCGAGCGACGACAGGTCCGCGCGGTACCAGGACGCGCGGCCGCCGATCTCCGCCAAGGTCGCCTTGCCGCGCTGGTCGTCGCGTCCGTGGACGAGGACCGTCGCGCCTTCGGCGGCGAGTTCGGCGGCCAGCGCGCGGCCCAGCCCGTCGGTCGCGCCGGTGATGAGAATGGTCTGCTGATCGATGGAACGCATGTTCTCCATCCTGCTCGGCGTCCGCGTACAACTGACAGGGTCTGGTTGACCTGGTGTTAGGTGCGGATGGGTTCCGCTAGGGCCGGTCCAGGAAATCGCGGACGAGTTTCGAGAACTCGTCGGGCTTCTCCATCATCGCCACGTGGCCGGTGTCGAGTTCGGCGTACTCCGCGCCCGCGATGGCGCGGGCGAACTCGCGATGGTTGTCGACGGGGATGGTCTGGTCGCGTGTGCAGCCGATGACGAGCGTGGGGGCCTCGATGCGCGGGAGCAGTTCCCGGACGTCGAGCCGTTGCACGAGGTCGAGCTGGCGTAGGCGGCCGTCTGTGGGATGCATGAATCCGTGCATCTGCTCGGCACCGTCATGCCCGATCGTGTTGAGGAACTGGGGGCTGCCGGCGGTCAGCGTGCCGAGGCGTCCGAAGGCGTCCGGGTCGCCGGAAAGGGCGAGCCAGGTGGTCATCAGCTGCCGGACGTACTCGTCGCCCGGGTGGCTCAGCCCCGCGACCGGGACCAGCCGGCGGACGAGGTCGGGACGCAGCGCGGCGGCAGCGGCGGCCGTGGGCGCGCCGAGCGAGAAGCCGACGATATCGGCGGGCCCGGCGCCGAAGTCCTCGATCACGGCGTTGACCTGGGTGGCGAGGGCCTCGATGGTCAGCGGTGAGCCGTCGTCCTCGGCGGGGTCGGAGCCGGCGAGGTCGGGGAGGAGCACCGTGTGGTCGGCGGAGAGCGCGCTCGACCAGCCGTCCCACATGGCCGATCCGGGGCCCACGCCGTGGACCAGGACGACGGGGGATCCGGAACCTTCCGCGCGGTAGGCGATGCGGGCGTTTCCAACGGTGAGATTCGTCATGTCCCCAACGCTGCCCGGGCGGGGTGCCGATGAGGAGCGGACCACTTTGGCTAGGACAAGCGATCCCAGTCTGCGCTCCGGAACATCGCGGACTATTGGAGGCATGGACATGGACCGCCGTGAACTCGCCGACTTCCTCCGCCGTTCCCGGGAGCGCCTGCGCCCGCAGGAGGTCGGCCTGGCGGCCGGGCCGAGGCGCCGCACGCCGGGGCTGCGCCGCGAGGAGGTGTCGCAGCTCGCGGGCATGTCCGCCGACTACTACATGCGGCTTGAGCAGGCGCGGAGCCCGCAGCCCTCGACCCAGCTGCTCGGCGCGCTCGCCCGCGCGCTGCGGCTGACGGAGGACGAACGCGACCACCTGTACGTCCTGGCCGGGCACCGGCCGCCCGCCGGGTCGTTCGCGGGCGATCACGTCCGGCCGGGGCTGCTGTACCTGCTCGACCGGCTGCGGGAGACGCCCGCGCAGCTCGTCGGCGACCTCGGAGACATCCTGGCGCAGAACAGCCTGGCCGAAACGCTTTTCGGGTGCGTGTGCACGGTGCCGCCGGGCGACCGGAACATCGTGTGGCGCTGGTTCACCGACCCGTTCGTCCGGGAGGCGTACCCACCGGAGGAGCACGCCGACTACAGCCGCCTGCACGTCGCCGACCTGCGTGTCAGCGTGGCCCGGCGGGGCAACGACGCCGTCACGTCCGCGTTCGTCCGGCGCCTGCACGACGCCAGCGACGAGTTCACGGCGCTCTGGAAGCGGCACGAGGTGGCCGTGCGGCGCACCAGCCGCATGAAGGTCCTGCACCCGGAGGTCGGGGTGATCGTGTTCGACGCGGAGACCCTGCTCACCCCGGCCGAAGACCAGCGGCTGGTCGTCTTCACCCCGCCGCCGGGCAGCCCCACGTTCGAGGCCCTCGAACTGCTCCGGGTCATTGGCCCCGAGGTCGCCCACCGCAGCCACATCTGAGGCCGGGTTCAGGGGGTGTTCGGGGGTGTGGGAGCGAGGCGCCAGAGGGTGGTCGTCTCGGCGGTGCGGGCGGCGTGGAGCGGGTCGTCGGGGTCGGCGGCGCGGGGGTGCGCCGGCCGGGTGCCGAGCCTGCCGACGACCTCCAGGCCGGATGATCCGATCATCGTGAGGAGTTCGTCGCGGGTGCGGAGGCCGAGGAGTTCGGCCAGGTCGGAGAGGATCAGCCAGCCCTCACCGCCCGGTTCCAGATGCTCGCCGAGGCCGCCGAGGAAGCCGCGGAGCATCCGGCCGCCCGGGTCGTAGACGGCGTGTTCCAGGGGTGAGCTGGGTTTCGCCGGAATCCACGGCGGATTGCAGACGATGAGCCCGGCGCGCCCATCGGGGAACAGGTCGGCCTGGACGACGTCGACCTGCTGCGTCACGTTCAACCGGTTGAGGTTCTCCTGGGCGCAGGCAAGCGCGCGCGGGTCGTGGTCTGTGGCGACGACTCGTTCAATACCGCGACGGGCCAAGACGGCCGCCAAGACACCTGTGCCTGTACCGATGTCGAAGGCGGTCTTCGCCGCTGGTGGGAACGGTGCTTCGCCTACCAGGTCTACGTATTCGCCTCTGACCGGCGAGAAGACTCCGTAGTGCGGATGTATCCGGTCGTTGGCCAACGCAGGGATGGGCACGCCCTTCACACGCCATTCGTGGGCGCCGATCAGTCCGAGCAGTTCGCGCAAGGATGTTATGTAGGGCTGGTCGTCCGGGCCGTACGCCTCGGTGCATGCGTCCTGCACGTCGGGGGCGCGGCGTAGCGGAATCACGTGTCCTGGGGCGAACGGTATGAGCAGCATGCCCAGCGTCCGCGCGCGCTGGGCGCGGGCCTGACGGTAGAGGTGGAACGCCTGTGTCTGGGACGGTTCCGCTTTGGGTTTGCGTCGTCGTGTCGTCGGAGGACGGTCCACACGGCGCGCCATCGCCTTGAGCAACTGTCGCGCGTTCTGGAAGTCGCCACGCCACAGCAGCGCGGTGCCTTCGCAGGCGAGCCGGTAGGCGTCGTCCGCCCGGGTCTGGTCGTCGACGATGGTGACGCGGCGGGGCGGAGGGGCGCCGCTCTCCGACCGCCAGCGAACGTGCTGATCCTGGCCGTCCTCCCGCCAGGAGATCTCGTCCACGGGGTCACGGTATCGGTGCGGTGGCGGTGGTGGGATCGGTGGCAGTAGTGGTGGGGTCGACGGCGGCAGCGGTGGGGTCGGCGGTGGCTGTGGGGAGGGTGGCGGCGAGGTCGGCGCTGGACAGGTGGGTGGAGGTGTCCGCGAGCCGCCGCAGCGCGCTTTCCGAGGCCGAGCCCGGTTCCGCCGCGTACAGCATGAGCCGGCTGAGGTCGGGGTCGCCGGGCAGGTGCAGGGTCTCGAACGGCAGGACGAGCCGTCCGGCCCGCGGATGGTCGATGCGCGCCTCGCCGTGCGTCAGGTCCGTCACGTGGTGCGCCGACCACAGGTTCGCGAACTCGGGGCTCCGGTCGCGGAGGGAGTCGATGAGGGCGCGCAGGCGCGGGTCGTCCGGATCTTGACCGGAGCGGAACCGCAGGTAGGCGACGTTGCGCCGGGCGACCGTCTCCCAGTAGCCGCCGAGCCTGGCCCTGTAGTCGCCGTTCAGGTGGATCTGGTGCGACCAGGTCCGCTCGTCCGGCGGGACGGCGGAGAGGTCGACGAACACGGCCGCGGTGAGCCGGTTCCACGCGACGACGTTCGTGTGGTGACCGACGATGTAGGCGGGCGCGTGGGTGATCGAGTCGAGCAGGTGCTGGAGCGGGGCGCGCAGGCGGGGCGGCTCCGCGGCGGGCGCACGGCGGGGCGGGTGCGCGAGCCGGTGCAGGTGGGCGCGCTCGTCGCCGTCCAGCCGCAGCGCCCGCGCGATCGCGTCCAGGACCTCGGTGGACACGCCGTCGGCCGTGCCCTGTTCGAGCCGGATGTAGTAGGCGACGCTGACCCCGGCGAGCTGCGCCAGCTCCTCGCGCCGCAGGCCGGGCACGCGGCGCCGCGTCCCGTAGGAGGGGATGCCCGCGTCCTCGGGCCGCAGCCGCGCCCGGCGCGACTTGAGGAACTCGCCGAGCTCAGGGTTGCGCGCCATGCCGCCGAGGCTAGCCGAGACCGGCCCAGGCCAGGCTCTGGGCCGGTCTCGGCTAGGCGGCGGGCTTGATCGTGATGTCGCCGTTGTCGGTGGTCACGTCGAGGCGGTGCGAGCCGGACGCGTCGTCCCGGATCCCGATCTTCCTGTCGCCGTTGTCCGCGCGCGCGGACACGCGGTAGCGGGCCGGGCCCGGCGGGACGGTCACGCTGACGTCGCCGTTGGACGTCACCGCGCGGACGTTCTGCGGCTTCGCCAACTCCAGGGTGACCTTGCCGTTGTCGGTGCGCGCGTCGACGCCGTCGCCCTTGAGGGCCCGCCCTTCGATCTTCCCGTTGTCCGTCTTCGCCTTGACCGGGCCGGTGACGTCGTCGAGGCGGATGGAGCCCGAATCGGTCGACACGTTCACGGCGCCCACCTTGGAAAGCTTGATCGAGCCGCTGTCCGTGGCGCCGGACACGGGAAGCACTCCCGGGAGGTCGACCGTGTAATCCACCGAGCAGCGGTCGCCGCAGCCGCGAAGCTTCAGGACGCCGTTCTCGACGCGGTGCGTCTGCTCGGACGGTTTGTCCCCGCGGTACTCGACCGAACGGCTCAGTGACGCCTTGGACGCCCCTCCGCGCAATGTCACCTTGCCCGAATCGATGTCGTCGATCTGAACCGCTGTGATTCGGCCGTTCAGTGGGGCGTCGTCCTCGAAAGTCGACGCGAAGGCCATTCCGCACGCGCTCAGAGTTGTGGCGCCGACCGCGGCTAGGACGAGAACTGAAAGCTGGCGACGCACGGTTTCCTCCCGTTGGCCCTTGGCTTGAACGTTGTTGAGCCTAGAAAGAGGTAGGGCGAACAGCCGTCACGCCAGGGAGCGAGCTTCGTCCTGGCTCCCAGGTGCCTAGTACCGGTTCCTAGCCTGCTACTGCCGGTGGTACGAACGAGCGGTGGCTGGGTGACCGCGTCCAGTAGGGCGATGGTCTGAGGCATGACCGCACTCACCACCGCCGCTGTGTCCGCTCCGTCCGGGCGGATGTCTTCACGGCACAAGCTGGTATTGACCCTCCTGCTCGGTGCGCAGTTCATGCTCGCCATCGATTTCTCCATCCTGAACGTGGCACTGCCGGTCGTCGGCCGGGGATTGGGCTTCGGCCTGGACGAATTGCAATGGATCGCGACCGCGTTCGCGCTTCCGGCCGCCGGTTTCACGCTTCTGTTCGGTCGCGTGGCCGATCTGTTCGGACGGCGCCGGATGCTGCTCGCGGGCATGGCCCTCTTGGCCGTGGGGTCGCTGGTCGGCGGGCTGGCCCTGTCACCGGCGATGCTGCTGACCGGACGGGTTCTCCAGGGCCTGGCCACCGCGATCGCCACACCGGCCGCTCTGTCGCTGCTCACCACGTCCTTCCCGGAAGGCCCGCTGCGGACGCGGGCGCTCGGGCTCAGCGGCGCGTTGATGTCCGCCGGGTTCACCGTGGGCGCGATCCTCGGCGGCGTGCTCACGGACCTGCTGAGCTGGCGGTGGGCCTTCCTGATCAACGTGCCGGTCGCGGCGGTGATCCTCGCCGTCATCCCGGCGGTGGTCGCCGAGAGCCGCTCCCGGGAGCGGGCGAGGCTGGACGTGCCAGGCGCCGTGACCGTGACCGGCGGCCTCCTCGCCCTCGTGTACGGGATCACGTCCGCCGGAGAGCATGGCTGGGGCTCCGGCCCGGCGCTCGGCACGCTGACGGCCGCCGCCGTGCTGCTCATCGCGTTCGTGCTGGTGGAGCGGCGCTCACCGGCCCCGCTCGCGCCGCTGAACGTGCTGACGCGCCGGACCGTCACCTGGGGCAACGCGGGCGGATTCGTCGCGTTCGCCACGGAGACGTCGCTGGTGTTCCTGATGACGCTCTATTTGCAGAAAGTGCTGGGTTTCTCGCCGCTGTCGACGGGGCTCGCGCTCGGCGTCCTCGGAGCGGGCACGTTCGCCGGCGGTGTCGCCGCGCCCCGGATCATGGGCCGCCTCGGGGGCCGGGCGACGCTCGCGGCCGGGCTCGTCCTCCAGGCGGCGGCGACGGTGGCGCTGCTCGGGCTCGGGGAGACGCGCGGCGGGCTCGCGCTGCTGCTCGTCGCGACCGCCATCGGAGGCTTCGGGAACCTTGTCGCGATTGTCGCCTTCATGGGGACGGCGACGTCCGGGCTGCCGGACGGCGAGCAGGGCCTCGCGACCGGGCTCGCCACGATGACGCAGCAGGTCGCCATCACGCTCGGCATCCCCGTGATGAGCGCCGTCGCCACCGCGCACACAGGCTCGTCCGTCCTGTCCGGCGTGCACGCGGCGACGGCCGTGAACGCCGCGATCGTCCTCGCCGGAGCGGCCCTCACCTGGTCGTTCCTGCGCCGCTCCTGAAAGGGTTCGATCATGGATCTGGAACTTGACGGCAAGGTCTTCATCGTCACCGGCGCGTCCGCCGGGATCGGCGCGGCGACGGCGACGCTCCTCACCGGCGAGGGCGCGCACGTCGTCGGCGTCGCCCGCAAGCCGCCGGACGGCGGTGTCGCCGCCGACCTGATCGACCCCGCCGCCGCCCAGCGCGTCGTGGACACGGCGCTGGAACGGCACGGGCGGCTGGACGGCCTGGTCAACAACGCCGGCGCGCTCGTGTCCCGGATCGGTTTCCTCGACGTGACCGACGACCAGTGGCACGCCACGTTCGAGCTGAACTTCCACGCCGCCGTCCGGATGGCCCGGGCCGCGCTGCCCGCGCTGATCGACCAGGGCGCCGGGAGCATCGTGCACGTGTCCAGCGAGGCCGGACGGTTCCCCGACACGCCACTGGTCGACTATGCGGCGTCCAAGACGGCGTTGCTTTCCGTGTCGAAAACGCTGGCGGGGGAGTTCGGTCGCTGCGGCATCCGCTCCAACGTCGTCACGCCCGGCCCTACACGGACGCGGCTGTGGGACGAGCCCGGTGGGTTCGCCGAACAGCTCGCCGCCCAATTCGGCCTTCCGGTAGAGGAGGCCATAGAGCGGTTCATCCGCGAGGAGCGACGCCTCCCGGTCGGACGCGTAGGCGCACCGGAAGACGTCGCGCGGGTTATCGCATACCTGCTGTCCCCGCTGGCCCGACAGGTCACCGGCGCCGAATGGACGGTGGACGGCGGCGCCCTCCGCCAACTCTGACCGGCTCCCCGGCCCGCGCTGGGCCCGCCCTAGCCCTGCGCTGGCCCTGCGCTAACCCTGCGCTGGCCTGACCCAGGCCCGCCCTAGCCCCCGTGCTGGGCGGGCCTGGGGCCTAGGCGGGAACCTTGTCGAGGAACCCGTGAACGCGGTCGAAGCGACCGTCGGCGTCGAAAACCACCACATCGAACCCGACGACGATGGCCTCGCCGCCCTCGGGGCCCAGCTCCCAGGTGAAACGGGCCACGTTGTGGTGGGCGTCCACGGCGCCCGCCACGCGGAAGACCATGCCGGGGAACTGCTGTTGCGCCGCGCCGATGAAAGCGTCGATGGCCTCCCGTCCCTCGGCGACGCCCAGCGGGTCGACGTAGACGGGGCTGTCGGTCCACAGCTCGTCGATCGCGGCCCGCCGCGCGGCCGGGTCGGTCTCGTTCCAGATCGCCAGGTAACGTGCCACCCGCTGCTGGACGTCGCTCATTTCATGATTCCCATCTGCTCTGATCGTCTCGGATCGGTTCGCCGGTTTCGCTCCGGCGATGGCCCCTACGCTGCCAAGCTCGGAGCAGAAGATCGATTACCTGGGACGTCATGCCCGGCGGGCCGAGCCGCCCCATGGCTCCTCGGAACGGCTCAGGGCGATGGACGATGATGTCGGATTCTCGCTAGTGGATCGGCCTGACCATCGGTGATGCTGGAGGGCATGCACGAGGACGCGGAAAGATGCGTACGGGCCGTCCAGGCGAAGGACGCCCGCTTCGACGGATGGTTCTTCACCGGGGTCGTCACCACCGGGATCTATTGCCGCCCAAGTTGCCCGGTCGTGGCGCCCAAGCCCGAGAACATGCGCTTCTACCCGAGCGCCGCGGCCGCGCAGCAGGCCGGATTCCGGGCCTGCAAGCGCTGCCGGCCCGACACCTCCCCCGGTTCGCCGGAATGGAACCACCGCGCGGACGCCGTCGCCCGCGCGATGCGGCTCATCGCAGACGGCGTTGTCGACCGTGAAGGCGTTCCTGGCCTCGCGCAACGTCTCGGCTACAGCACACGCCAGATAGAACGCCAACTCAACGCGGAACTAGGCGCCGGCCCACTCGCCCTAGCGCGGGCCCAGCGCGCGCAGACGGCAAGGCTCCTCATCGAAACGACATCCCTCCCGATGGGTGATGTGGCGTTCGCGGCCGGCTTCGCCAGTATCCGGGCCTTCAACGACACCGTCCGTGATGTGTTCGCCCTAACGCCGACCGCACTGCGCGACCGCGTCGCCAAGGGGCACCCGCCCGCCGGTTCTGGCGCGCTGTCGCTGCGGTTGCCGTTCCGGGCTCCGCTCTGCCCGGACAACCTCTTCGGCCATCTCGCCGCCACCGCCGTCCCCTGCGTCGAGGAATGGCGGGACGGCGCGTACCGCCGCGCCATGCGACTGCCCCACGGGCACGGCGTCGCCACCCTGCGGCCGCAGCCGGACCACATCGCCTGCACGCTGAACCTCAGCGACTTGCGTGACCTCACCATCGCGATCAGCCGCTGCCGCTGGATGCTCGACCTCGACGCCGACCCGGTCGCCGTGGACGACCTCCTCCGCACCGACCCCGTCCTGGCCCCGCTCGTCGACAAAGCTCCCGGCCGGCGCGTCCCGCGAACCGTGGACGCGCCAGAGTTCGCCGTCCGCGCCGTTCTGGGACAGCAGGTCTCCACGGCCGCCGCCCGGACCCATGCCGGACGGCTCGTCACCGCCTACGGCGACCCCATCGACGACCCTGCCGGCGGACTGACCCACCTGTTCCCGACCCCGTCCGCCCTGGCGGAACTCGACCCGGAGGCCCTCGCGTTCCCGAAGACCCGCCGCAACACCCTCCTGACCCTCGTCGAGGCACTCGCAACCGGCGAGATCGACCTCGGTGTAGGGAGCGACTGGGGGGAGGCCCGCGCGCGCTTGTCCGCCCTCCCGGGCTTCGGCCCGTGGACCACGGAATCGATCGCGATGCGCGCTCTCGGAGACCCTGACGCGTTCATCCCCAGCGACCTGGGAATCCGTGCCGCCGCCAAGACGCTCGACCTTCCCTCGACGCCCGCGGCCCTCACACGCCGTGCCGCCCAGTGGCGTCCCTGGCGCGCCTATGCCGTCCAATACCTGTGGGCTACAGGCGACCACGCGATCAACCTGCTTCCCGCATCATGACGCTAGAGAGGAACTCCCCCATGGAACTCACGCACGTCGTCCTTGACAGTCCTGTAGGCCCATTGACGTTGGTGGCCATAGACGGCGCTCTGTCCGGCCTTTACATGGACGCGCAGCGACACCGCCCGCCAGAGGAAACGTTCGGCGCCCCCGGCGAGCCCGACACCGAACCCTTCGCGACCGTCGCCGAGCAGCTTTCCGCCTATTTCGCTGGTGACTTGACTGAGTTCGACCTACCGCTCAACCCTCAGGGGACCGAATTCCAGAAGCGCGTATGGACGGCGCTCCTAGAGATCCCCTACGGCGAGACCACCACCTATGGTCAACTCGCCGTCGAACTTGGGAAACCGTCCGCGTCCCGTGCGGTCGGCCTCGCCAACGGACGCAACCCGATCAGCGTCATCGTCCCCTGCCATCGCGTCGTCGGCTCCACCGGCGATCTCACCGGCTACGGCGGCGGCCTCGACCGCAAGCGCTATCTCCTCGACTTCGAACGCAAGACGAAGATCACCGAGGACGCCCTTTTCTAAAACGTCGGAGGCCGGGGATAACGTGCGTGGCATGGCCGGTTCCCCGGCCCGTCCGTCCAGAAAGGCAGATCAAGGTGGAGTTCCGAGTCGACCGGCAGACGCTCGCCGACGCCGTGGCCTGGGCGGCTCGGACGCTGCCGGCGCGCCCCGCGCTCCCCGTCCTCGCGGGCATGCTCATCGAGGTCACCGACCAGGGCGAACTCACCCTCGCCGGCTTCGACTACGAGGTCTCCGCCCACGCCAGGGAGGACGCCGAGGTGGCCGAGCCGGGCCGCGTGCTCGTCCCGGGGCGGCTCCTGGCCGACATCGTCCGCAACCTCCCGCCGCACCCCGTGGAGATCCTCACGAAGGGCTCGGAGGTCGTCGTGCGCTGCGGCCCCGCCGAGTTCGGCCTGCTGACGCTCCCCGTCGAGGACTACCCCACCCTCCCCGAGCCGCCCGCCCGCGCCGGCACCGTCCCCGGCGACCTGTTCGCCACCGCCGTCGCCCAGGTCACCCCCGCCGCCGGACGCGACGACACGCTGCCGATGCTCACCGGCGTCCGGATCGACATCGAAGGCGACACGATGTGGCTCGCCTGCACCGACCGCTACCGCATCGCCGCCCGCGAGCTGACCTGGTCACCCGACGACCCCGGCTTCACCGCCGGCGTCGTCGTGCCCGCCCGCACCCTCGCCGACACCGCCAAGTCGATCAAACGCGGCGCCGAGGTCGCCATCGACCTCGGCGGCACCGCCGACACCCTCATCGGCGTGTCCGGCGGCGGCCGCCGCATGACCAGCCGCCTCCTGGACGACCAGTACATCAACTACAGAACCCGCCTCACCGGCACCTGGTCGTCCATCGCCGAGATCCGTGTCGCGCCGTTCGTGGAGACCATCAAGCGCGCCGCCCTCGTCACCGAGCGCGGCACCCCCATCCGGCTGGCCTTCACCGCCGACGAGGTCCGCGTCCGCGCCGCCACCGGCGACTCCGCCCGCGCCAATGAGAGCCTCCCGATCCGCCTCACCGGCGACGACATCGACATCGCCTTCGCGCCCCAGTACCTCCTCGACGGCCTCGCCGGGATCGACACCGAGTACGCCCGCCTCGAATGCGCCGGCCCCACCAAGGCGGCCCTCCTCACCGCCATCCCCGACAAGAAGAAGGGCTCCGACGACGACACCTCGAACACCCCCGACACCGACACCTCCGACGAGACCGAAACCGACACCGGCTACCGCTACCTGGCCATGCCCGTCCGCCTGACCTCCTGACCTCCTGACCCCGTGGCACCCTGCCCCGGCCGTACCCCTGCCCCGGTGGCACCCCTGCCCCGGTCGGGCCCGGTGGCCCCGTGCCCCGGTCGCCCCCTGATCCCGCTGCACCCCGGCCGGCGGGCCCCCGCCTGCGGGTCTGGCAATCCGCCTTGACGCATTGCAGTCGCGGGCGGGTGCTCAGAGGTCGAGGACGGCCAAGATGAAGCGGACGTCATGGTCACCGGCGTTGCCGTACGAATGAGGGCGGTCGCCGACGAACACCGCCGCCGTTCCTTCTTCGACGAGATCCGTCCGGCCGTCCACGCCGAGCGTGAGCGTTCCTTGATGGACGTACACGATCTCCTTGGTACCGGGCACATGCGGGTCGCTCTCGCGTGTCTCCCCGGGCCGAAGCTCCCACTGCCACAGCTCCAGCGAAGGCCGCGGGTCGCTACCGGCGAGCAGCGTTCCCGTCCCGCCGTGCTCGCCCTGCCACAGCACCACGTGCCGTTCCGGCCGGAACAGCCGCACCGGCGGCTCCTCCTCCACCTGAACAAGCCGGGTCAGCGGGACGCCGAGCGCGTCGGAGATGCGGATGAGCGTGCCGAGGTTCGGGTTCCCGCGCCCCTGTTCCAGGCCGACCAGCACACCCTTGCTGACGCCGGCCCGTCCGGCCAGCTCGTCGAGGCTCCAGCCGTGACCCGCCCGAAGAGCCCGAACGGTCCGCGCCACGGCCTCCCCGATGGCCTCCTGCTCGCTCACATCACCCTCCACCCCGGCCCATGCCACCCACGATCCCACCATGCCCGCCCGCCACCACGGTCGCGCAATGCCCAGCCACCGCTGTCACGACCGCGCGGACTCGTCAGTGCCCTACTGGCGGTATCGGTCGGTATGATGATACTTCGATGTCATTAAAGTGACCGATCGGGAGGGTGCGGGGATGCTGGATCGGGTTGGCGTGGACGAGGCCGTGCGGGAGCTGCGTCCCGACTTCGCCGTGCTCGTCCTGACCGCCGAGGGCCTCGCGAACGGGCCCAGCGACCACGTGTCGGAGGGCTGGCTGGCCGAGGCGGCCGAGAAGGCGGACGCCCTTGATCCGCACGTGGCGGCCTGGCACGACGCGTACAAGGCGTTCGGCGCCAAACCGAAGCGGACCCGGCCCTCGGTGGACGCGCTGCTCCGGCGGGCATCCGCCCTCCCGTCCATCAACAAGGTCGTGGACGCCTACAACGCGGTGAGTGTCGAGTACGCGCTGCCGATCGGCGGCGAGGACCTCGACGCCTACCAGGGCGCGGCACGGCTGGTGCGCGCCAAGGGCGACGAGCCTTTCGACGTGATCGCCGACGGCGCCCCGGCCGTGGACCACCCGGACCCGGGCGAGGTCGTCTGGCGGGACGACGCGGGCGTGACCTGCCGCCGGTGGAACTGGCGGCAGTGCGTCAGGACCCGGCTCACCGAGACCACGAAGAACGGCTTCTTCCTGCTCGAACGCCTTGAGCCGTACCCGATCGAGAGGCTGGAGGAGGCGGGGAACCGGCTCGCCGAGAGGCTCCGGGTGATCTCGCCGGACGTCCGCGTGGCGAGCAGGCTGATCGGCGGACGTTAGTGGTCACCGTCCTCGCGCTGGGCGCCGCCCTCGCCTACGGCACGGCCGACTTTCTCGGCGGCGCGGTCGCGCGGAAGTCGACCGCGCTGCGGGCCCTGACCTGGTGCGTACCGGCCGGTCTGCTGGTCGTCCTGGTGTCCGCGCTGGTCAGTGGTGGTGCCGTCGGGCCGGTGCCGATGGCGTGGGGATTCCTGGGCGGCCTCAGCGGCGGTGCCGGGCTGATCGCGTTCTACCGGGCGCTCGCCCGCGGGCCGATGAGCGTGGTGGCGCCGGTTTCCGCGCTGGCCGCCGCGATGCTGCCGGTCGCCGTGGGCGTCGTGCGGGGCGAGCGGCTGGACGCGTCCGTCGTCATCGGCGTCCTGCTGTGCCTCGTCGCTATCGGGCTGGTCAGTATCGAGAGCGGCAACGACGAGACCCTCATGGCCCCAGACACGCACGCACACGCGGGCGCGGGCCCGGACGAAGCCGCGAGCCCACCCGCCCACGCGGGCGTGGACGGGAGCACATCCGCGCACGTGGGCGTGGACGGGTGGCGGCGTCTTCTTGATTCAGGTCCCCTCATGGCAGGGCTGTCCGGTGCGTGTTTCGGGGTCTTCTTCGTCCTGCTGAAGGCCGCCGGGGACGGTGCCGGGCTGTGGCCGATCGTCGGCGCGCGCGTCGGCACTCTCAGCGTCGTCATGGTGGCGGTGCTGGTCTTGGCCGTCCGGGGCGTCGGCCTGGGCCCGAAGGTGCCCGGGTGGACGCTGATCGGCCTGGCGTTGCTGTCCGGCGCGCTGGACGCGGGAGCGAACGCGCTCTACTTCCTCGCCGCCCACAAGGGGATGCTCAGCCTCGCGGCCGTCCTCACGTCCCTCTACCCGGCGATTACCGTCCTGCTGGCCAGGATCGCCTACAGCGAGCGGCTCCGCGCCGTCCAGCGCGTCGGGATGGCGGTGGCCGTGGCCGGTGTGGCCCTGGTCACCGTCGGCTAAGGCTCCCTCCTACGCCTTGGCCTCGAAGACGATGTTGAACGCGGTTTCGGCCACCCGCCGGAAGTGGCCGTACCCCGCCTCCTCGAACACTTCGCGGAACGCCGATTCACCGGCCTGAGCGCCCAGTGCACGTCCGACGGGCTGCGACAGGGCGTTGGGGGCGCACAGGAAAGCGGACTCGTGGTACGCCATGGCCGCCTGAGGGTTGCCGGAATGGTTGGCCGCCCGGTCATCGAGCGCGTAGTGCTCGGCCAGCAGCACGCTGCCCCCGTCGGTCAGGTGCCGACGCGCATGACGTGCGGCCGCGACCGGGTCGCCCAGGTCGTGGAAGCAGTCGAAGAACGTGATCAGGTCGTAGGTCCCCTGGTATCCGAGGGCGTCCGCCCGGACGAACCGGAGCCGGTCGGCGGCGACGCCCGTCTCGGCGGCGTGCGCCCGGGCGAGTTCGAGGGACGGCTCGTGGAAGTCGAAGCCCGCGACCTCGGCTTGGGGGAACGATTCGGCGATGAGGACGGTGGCGTACCCGGTCCCGCAGCCGACGTCGGCGACGCGGCCGCCCGCGGTGAGACGTTCCTGCACGCCGTCCAGGGCGGGGATCCAGGCCGTGGTGACGAAGTTGCGCCACGAGGTGCGGAAGAAGCGGCCCGTACCCCGGAAGAGGCTCTCGTCATGGTCGCACCATGACAGCGCGCCATCGCCGCGGAAGGCCGCCTCGATCCGGTCGAGGTCGAGGTAGTTGGACCGGCAGATGTCGGCGCCGCCCATGATGAACGCCGGTGAGTCCTCTTCGACGAGGACGAGGGCGGCCTCCGCGGTCAGCGCGTACCGGTCGTCGCCGGCGTCGTAGCGCACCAGGCCCGCGGCGGCCTGCCCGTCCAGCCACTCGCGGACCAGCCGGGGATGGGTCGCGGTGGCCGAGGCCAGTTCGTCGCTGGTCAGGCCCGGACCGCCGGCGCCGGCCAGGGCCCGATAGAGGCCGAGACGGTCGCCCAGCCCGACGCCCGCGGTCACTGCGGCACCTGTGAAATAGCCGAGCGTCCGGAACATCAGCTCCTCGACTCGGCCCTCGTCGATCTCGGTGTTGTGGGTCATGGCCGTCCCCCATCTCGTCATCGGCCGTCACCAGCGTTTTCTCCACTTGGAGAAGCACGATAGATTCTCCGCTTGGAGAAGAAGAGGTGTCAAGAGAGCCGATGGAGCGTCCGTAAGTGGTCAAGCAGCCAGGAGAGAGCGACGAGGGCGGCGCCGGGCGGACGACCCCGTCACCACCCGTCCCCGACCATCCGTCCGCGGTGGCGCTCATGGACGCCACGGATCGCCTGCTCGGCGAGGTCGGGTACGCCCGGATCTCCAGCCGCAAGATCACGGACCTGGCCGGGCTCGCGCACGGATCGATCCGCTACCACTTCGGCTCGCTCCAGGGATTGCTGGTGGCGACGCTGCGCCGGTCCAACGAGGCCGGTATCGAGCGGCAGCGACGGCTCTACCGGGAAAACGGCGCCGCCGACATCTGGCGGATCGCCACCCGCACCTACCTGGAGGACGACATCGCCTCGGGATGGGCCCTGCGGTTGGTGGAGTCACTGCTCATCGGCATCCGCGACCCCGAGGCGGGCCGCGCCCTAGCCGAGGTCCTCGACCCATGGCGGCGCCTCATCCGCCAGGGCACCGCGGACGCGGCGGCCGAGTTCGGGCTCGACCTCGACGACCACCTGCTGGACGGCATCGCGACCTTGATCGAGACCCAGCAGGTCGGCATGCTCGTCTACCGCCTCGCCGGCCACGCCGCCCACCCGGACACCGCCCGCCCCCGGCGAGCCGACGCCGATCGCCTTCCGCGCCCCGACAGCGCCCTCGACCGGCACCACGACGCCGCCCTGGACGCGGTCGACGCCCTCCTCGCCCACCTGGGCAGCCGGACGACAGACCAGCCCGCCAAGAACACTGCCGCCACGACCGACAACCGCCCTCACCCCTGAACCGCCCCCAACGTTCCGCACGGAAGGCATGACAAACCGGTCAGGATGCGCTTCGTCCGCCAATCGCGATGGCCCTCACGGGATGGTCGAGCGCCTCCATGGCCAGGCGGTACCAGCACATGAGCGACGCCGTCCGAAGCAACGTCGCCGAAAGGGTGGCGGGGCTTCTCTGGGAGCCCGCCGGGGACCAGGACGACGACGCCGAGGGGAGCCGGGGAGCGGCCTGGCAGGGGTAAACGAGACGAGAAAGCGCTGAGGGCGGGACCGTGGGGCCCGCCCTCATAGCGTTTGGCCAGGCTCTGGCCGTTTGGGTGGCGGTGGTGGTGGGATTCGAACCCACGGAAGCTTGCACTTCACACGCTTTCGAGGCGTGCGCCCTCGTCCACTAGGCGACACCACCGCGGGAGAGCCTACCCGACTCTGCGGTTGGCGAAGAACTCGGTTAGCAGTGCGCCGCACTCGTCCGCCATGACGCCCGCGACCACCTCAGGGCGGTGGTTGAGACGGCGGTCGCGGACCACGTCCCACAGCGATCCGACCGCGCCCGCCTTCGGGTCGACGGCGCCGTAGACGACCCGGTCCAGCCGCGCCTGGACGGACGCCCCGGCGCACATCGTGCACGGCTCCAGCGTGACGACCAGCGTGCACCCGGACAGCCTCCACCCCCCGAGGGACGCCGCCGCGGCCCGCATCGCGACGATCTCCGCGTGCCCGGCCGGGTCGGCGCTGCGTTCCCGATCGTTGTGCCCCATGCCGATGACCTGGCCCGACCCGTCCAGGACGACGGCCCCGACCGGGATCTCCCCGCCGTCGAACGCCACGCGCGCCTCTTGCAACGCCAACCGCATCGCCGCCAGAAACCCCTCAACGACGGCGTCGGCCGCCGCTGCGGGGGCGGGGCGGGGTGGAGTGCCGGGGTCAGTCACGGAGGCGGTCGAACTCCTCGCCGAAACCGGCATGCTCGGCGACCGTGAGGAGGGCGTCGCCGGGCAGGGCGCGCTCGCCGAGGTCGCCGAGCTGCTTGGCGTCGAGCCCCAAGTCTTCGAGGAGGGCCGGGTCGCCGCCGCCGTCGCCGTCCGGGACGTCCCCGATGAGCTGCTGGAACAGCGAGCCGAGCCCGTCCTCGCGGACGGTGGAGACGTAGGCGCGCGGCTCGTCCTCGCCGTCCAGCCGGACGATCGCGAACCAGTCGTCGTCCTGCTCGACGAGCAGGACGACCGGATCGCCGTCGGACTCGACGGCCGCCTCCCGCATCAGGTCGGCGACGTCGTCCACGTGTTCGGCCTCGGCGAGCAGGGCCTCGGCGCCGACCCAGCCCTGCGGGGTCCGCGCGAACACGGCGGCGAAATAGGACACGCTGTCATTGTGACCCACGGGGTTGCCCCGGTCACACCCCTCCCCGGCGGCGGGACGGCGGTGGAGGGGTGTCAGGCGATGGCGTCCATGGCCCGTTCGAACGCGGGCGCGAAGCCGATGCGGCCGGCGATGCTGAGCAGCATCTCGTCCGGGTAGAGCTCCAGGTCGCCGGAGATGGCGCCGAGCTCCATCTCGTCCAGCCCGAGGTCCGCGAAGATCGACATGTCGCCGACGGGGAGGACCTGGTCGAGCTCCTCGTCCTCGGGGATCGGGATGTCCAGGTAGTCGAGGACCTGACCGGCGAGCGGCCAGTCGACGGACGCGGTGACGTCCGACAGGAAGACCATGACGTCGTCGCCCAGCAGGCGGATCGCCACGAAGAAGTCGTCGCCGACCGAGACCAGCCCGACCGTGCCACCGAGGCTCGGCTGCTGGCGCAGGGCGTGGATGAGCCCCGCGAGGTCCTCGGTCAACGCCACCGGGAGGATCTCGGCCTCCCAGCCCTCGTCTTCCCGGTACACCACGACGGCGAAGTCCGTCGCGTCCACATCCGTCATTTCCACCCCACCGGCCCGTCTCCTGCCAGGGCATGGTCGCAGATGCGGCGCGCGCTCGTGCGCCCGACCGCCAAACTGGCAGCCGCACCCGAGCGTGAGACCCGGAGTCAGCGTGCCGCCGCGGACCGTGCCCGGCCGCACGAATCTACAGCCCCGGCGTCCGATCGATCGGCGTCAGTTGATCCGGAAGGTCCGGCGGCGCAGGGCCGCGTGGATCCGCGCGCGGCGGGACCGGTGCGGCGTCACCCGGCGGCGCAGCTCCCGCGCCTCGGCCAGTTCCCGCAGGAAGATCGCCCTGCGGCGCAGATGCTCGCGCACCTGCTCGGGGGAGATGTCTCCCTGCGGGCCTGGACGCGGCGGGACGTCCCGCTCCCCTGTGACGTCGGTCACCGGCACCGCGGACGCGGCGTCGGACCCCGACACGGTCTCGGCGGTCGGGAGGGGAGCGGGCTCACTGGCGGCGGGTGCGGTGGCAGCGGGATCGCCGGCGATGGGGTCACCGGCGATGGGGTCACCGGGGGCGGAGGAACCGGGGGCGGACGGGTCGGGAGCCGCGGCCGCGGACTCGGTGGGCGGAACCGCGGCCTCGGGTGGAGAGGCCGTGACCTCGGCGGAAGGCGCCGCTCGCACGGGTGGGTCGGGGGCGGACTCGCGAGCCCGCGCCTGCCCTCCCGGCCGCTGATCGCTTTCGCTGTTCATACCGCCATAGTGCCCAGCTCAGCGCGTCCTATCCAGGGTCGGCGAGGTCCGGCCGGTCGGGCGGGGTGGGTTACGGTGAGCGGCATGCTGACCCTCGCCGTCGATCATCCGCTCGTCGCGCACAAGCTCACCACACTGCGGGACGTCCGCACAGATTCCCCCACATTCCGCCGGCTGGCCGATGAGCTGGTCACCCTGCTCGCCTACGAGGCGACCCGCGTCGTCAGGGTCGTGCCGGTGACCGTCCAGACCCCGCTCGTCCCGGCGGAGGGTGTCCAGCTGGCGAGCCCGAAGCCGCTCGTCGTGCCGATCCTGCGCGCCGGGCTCGGGATGCTGGACGGCATGACGCGGCTGCTGCCCACCGCCGAGGTCGGCTTTCTCGGGATGATCCGCGACGAGGGCACGCTGCAGGCCCAGACGTACGCGACCCGGCTCCCGGACGACCTGTCCGGCCGGCAGTGCTACGTCCTCGACCCGATGCTCGCGACCGGCGGCACGCTCGCGGCCGCCGTCCGGCTGCTGTTCGACCGGGGCGCCGACGACGTCACCGCGATCTGCCTGCTCGCCGCCCCGGAGGGCCTGAAATACCTGGAGCAGGCGTTCGCCGACACCTCGGCGCCCATCCGGGTGGTGACGGCCGCGATCGACTCCCACCTCAACGAGCAGGGTTTCATCATGCCCGGCCTCGGCGACGCCGGAGACCGCCTCTACGGCGTCGTCTGACCCGCCTCTGCGGCGTCGTCTGACCCGCCTCAGCGCCTCGGATCGCCCGCACCGTGCCGCCCGCGAGCTTGATCACGATATGGACGCGGACGCGGCCCGCGATGTTCGTTCCCGGTGGCAGAGGGTACGACATCGCTACGGAACGCCAGTGCGCGTTCCCCTCCGCCGTCCCGGCACAGGGGACCGTTACGGACCGGGCGGTGGGAGCGAGCTCGAGGACACGTGATGGCTCACCAAGGGGACGGAGACCTGCCGCGCTACGCCGCGATCGGGGAGCGGCTCGTCGAGGAGTTCGAAGGGGTGCACCCGGCCGACACGGTGGACCGGTGCGTATCCGCCGCACGACACGGCGCCGAGGAGGTCACGGGGTCGGCGCCGCCCGATCTCGTGGAACGGATCGCGCGCAGGCACCTGGAGGTGCTCGCCACGGTCGCGGCCGAGAAGCGCCGAAGAACGCGCCGATCGACTCTAGGCAACGCGCCATAGTGCTTGCTTTGCCGCCAGTACGGGCTGTGCGAAACTGAACCGGGGTTTGTGGCTCGATGCTCCGGGAGGCGCCCGTGCCCGCCAAGAAGTACTTGACGTGGGTCGCCACGGCATTCGTGGCGTTCTACGTGATCAAGCAGCCGGACGGCGCGGCCCAGTCGCTGGAGAACGCGGCGAACGGTCTCGCCTCCGCCGCCGGCTCCCTCGCCACCTTCGTCACCGCGATCGCCTGAGGTCGCCGTCATGAGGCTCGTCACCCCCGGCGACTCCGCCCCCGCATCGGTCAACAAGTACCTGCTTCCGCACGAGAACCAGGTGATCACGGTCCGGCGGCATCCGGCCGTGCTGATGGTCCCGGTCGCCCTCGTTCTCGGCGGGCTGATCATCGCGGGCGTGCTGAGCAACACCGTCACCTCCGCCATCACGTGGGTGTGGTGGGGCTGGCTCATCCTGCTCGCCTGGTTCGTCTGGCGTGTCGCGGAATGGTCCGTCGACTACTTCGTGATCACCAACCAGCGGATGCTGCTGACCACGGGCCTGATCACCCGCAAGGTCGCGATGATGCCGCTGGCCAAGGTCACCGACATGAGCTTCAAGCGGACGATCGCGGGCCGCATGCTCGGCTACGGGGAGTTCATCCTGGAGTCCGCCGGCCAGGACCAGGCGCTCACCAACGTGGACTACCTGCCCTACCCCGAGCAGCTCTACCTCGAAGTCTGCGAGATGATCTTCCCGAACAAGAACCCGGAGCCGGAGGCGCCGCTGCCCCCGCCCCCGCCTCCGCGCAGGCCGCGGGAACCGATCGAGCCGGACGACGTCCCCACCGCCGCCGGCCCGGACGAGCAGACCTAGCGGCGGCGTGACCCGAACCCGGATCCGTCGCCGTGGGGTAGCCGGGGAGCGTGGCCGACTGGACAATATCGGCGGTTTTGGCGATCTTTTCTGGATGGTCAGATACCGTCCGAGAGTGACAGGCGTCGTCGTGGCCGGAGCGTCCACCGGCCGGAACCGGCGCGCCACGGCGGTCCGGCGGCGTCCGCACGGAGGCCCGACGGGCCCGACCAGGGGGTCCCTTCTCTTGCCGCTTCATTACTCTCGATGTGCGATTACCCGCAATGTGCAATCATGTCGGCACCCCAACCGCCTGTTTACTTCCGCTAAGTGAGTCCACATGCCGGGTCCAGGCAACGTCGGCGAACGAGTCCGCAACCTGCGGCTGACCAGACGGTTGTCGCAAGCACAGCTCGCCGGTCACGACCTCTCCGACAGCTACATCTCATTGATCGAATCGGGTAAGCGCACTCCGACGCCGACCGTCCTGCGCATGCTGGCCGAGCGACTCGGCTGCACCCCCGAGTACCTCGCCGAGGGCGTCGAGCCGGAGCAGCGCGCCCACCTTGAGGTACGCGAGCGCCACGCACACCTGGCGCTGCTGCGCGGCGACCCCGTCACCGCCGAGGCGGGCTTCGATGAGGTGATCGCACGCAGTGACGATCCCGACCTCACGTCCCGCGCGCGCTGGGGCCGGGCCCGCGCGCTGGAGGAGCTGGGCCGCACGGACGACGCGATCGCCCTCTTCGAGGAACTGCGCGAACAGGCCGAACGGGACCCGGGACGGGCGAGCTGGCTGCCCCCGGTGATCGCGCTGGCCCGCTGCTACCACGCCGTCGGTGACCTGGGCCAGGCCATCGCGCTCGGCGAGCGGGCGGTCGAACGGCTGCACCAGCTCGAACTCGGCGTCGGCGAGGAGTACACCGAGGTCGGACGGATCTTGCTGCTCGCCTATGTGGATCGCTCCGATCCGGCCCGAGCGCACGAACTCGGACGGCGTCTCCTGAACCCGAAGGGCGCCGCGGACGAGGCGACGAGCGTCCAGTACCAGCGGGCCAGCATGCGCGCCCTCGAAGAGGGGACGATCGGCGACTCGCTGTACTTCGCCGACCAGGCCCTGGGCACCCGGGGCGACACCGGCCCGGCGCAGTCACGCGCGCGCCTCTCCCTCGCGGCCGCCAAGGCGCTGCTCAGAGGCGTCACGCCGTTCTCGGCCGCCACACCGCCCGGGACATCGCCCGCCGCCGACGCCGCCAGTGAGTACGGCTTTGAACGCCCGCGCCCGGAGGGATCCCCTCAGGCGGCGCAGGAGGCGTTGGAGCTTCTCCAAGGGACGACCGGCCTGAACGGGGACGAGTCCACGGAGAGCATCATCGCCAGAGCGCGCGCGCTCGTGCTGGTGGGTGACCTCGACGACGCCATCGCCACTCTGGAAAGGTTCCTGGACACCGGCTTGGCACTGGCCGCTCCAAGCCCGGTCGCGCTGACGCCACCGCCCGGCACGGACGTCGCCGCACGCACCCGGGAATCGGTGCTCGCCCGTCTCGTCCTTGCCCGTGCGCGCGTCGCGCAGGGTGACCCGGCGGCCGCGAAGGTCGTTCTGGGCGCCGCGTCCGAACAGCTGGCGACCCTGCCCGCCGGGCGTCCGGCCGCCCATCTGTTCCGCGAACTGGGTGAGCTGTACGAACTCGTCCAGGACGGCGAGAGCGCCGCGCTCGCGTACCGCCAGGCCCTAGAGGCCGCCGGCCTGTCCGCGTCCCCCGCCGCGTCCAACACCAGAGCCCGCGTCTAACGGCCGTCGACACTGCGTTTGTGCTTAACCGAGGTGCCGCACGAGCCGCCGGGCATCGCGACCATGCCGGCCACGCGGCCGCCCCTTGGCCAAAGCCGAGGAGGGCGCGGCGGCCGAGGCATCGGTGGGGTGGTTGACAGGAGCGAGTGCCGCGAGGGCTCCGGCCGTCACGGTCCAGGTACCGCGTGCGGGTCGCGTTCGGTGCCGCCGCGGACCTGATAGACACCGGACGCGATCTCCTCTGAGCGGCTGACGACGAGGTCACGCAGGTCGGACGGCCAGCGGGTGCCCTCGTTCCACACCACCCCATCCAGCACCATCAGATCCGACACCCGCACTTCGGTCAGGTCGGCGCCCGAGGCGTCCACCGGGAGCGCCATCAGGTCGTTGGCGAAGTCGTTGGCGAGACTGAGGGCGCGGGCGAGATTGAGGGCGCCGGGGCGAGCGGCGTCGCTGGCGAGGCCGATGGCGCGGGCGATGGCGCGGGCGATGGCGCGGGCACGGGCGAGGTGATCGGCGAGGATGAGGACCTCGGCGCGGTCGCGGGCGAGGGTGAGGCCGAGGCCTAGGTCGCGAGCGTAGCCGCTGGCGCGGCCGAGGTCGCGGTCGATGGCGCGGGCGATGGCGCGGGCGATGGCGCGGTCGCCGTCGAGGGCGTGGTCGAGGTCGAGGGCTCGGCCCTGGTCGAGGGCGATGGCGCGGGCGAGGTCGCGGGCGAGGTCGCGGACGCGGATTCGGTCGGCGGCCTTTGCCGTTGGGGGCGGCGAGGCGCTGGTGTCGCTGGAGGAGGCCGGCGCCGCCGGAGTGTCGGCAGGAGTGTCGTCGAGCAGGGCGTTCAGCGCCGCGGCCGGGTCGGCGTGTGCCCGTACATGGTCGAGCAGCTGGGCGTCGCCGGCGGTGAGGGCGGCGTCCAGGTCGCTGTCGGTCGGCTCCTTGTCGGGGGGGAACGGGCCGTTCGGAGCGGTCATCGCCCGTGCCTCCCTTTGTGGCCGGTCGCGCTGGTGTTGTCTGCGGAGTCTGCCGGTCGTTTCGGTGGTGCGGTCAGGTGTTTCTTGAGCGTCCGGCGCGCCTTTTTGAGCAGGTCCCGGACTCGTTGCTCCGAGATGTCCAGATGCACGGCGATGGTATGGGTGGGGACGTCGTCCAGGTGAAAGGCCAGCACCGCCCGGGTGTCTTCGTCCAGCAGCCGCAGCGCGGCCACCAAGTCGCGGGCCTGGTCGGCCAACTCGGCGTGCATCGGTCCGGGAGTGGCTGGCTCGGGTAGTTGCTGGACTGGGATCTCTGTCCGGTCCCGGGTCCGGTGATGGCGTAACGCCACCGTGCGGATCCAGGCGCGCGGCTGGCCGACATGCTCCCACCGGTCGCGTCGCACCATCCGCCATGCCTGCACGAACGCGTGTTGAGCGGAGTCCTGGGCAGCGTGCAGGTCGGCGCCGTCGCGCATCACGAATCGCACCACCAGGTGGAATTCGGCGTCGAAGAAGTCCAGGAAGTCCTGCCGCATCGCCGCCATCCTGGCGTCCATGCCCGTGCGGCCGCTGCCGGTGGCCGGACCCGGACCCCGGCGGCGCGCGGCCTCCCGGTCCTCGCCATCACTCATCACCGGCCCGCCGGGGCCGCTCCCGCCGGGTCCGCACCCGGCCGTCCACCACACCGATCACCGCGGCGAGCACCGGTGCCACGGCCGCCACCACCGTCAACACGGTCATTTCCAGTCCGTTCCCGTCTCGGCCCGCCCCGTGCGCTCGAATGGGCGCGTGCCGTAAGTGACGAGCCGTCGCCAGTAAGAGCCCCGCACTCAAGATCAATGGGAACCTGAGTTCAAGATCTTTTCTCGGAGTGAGGTAGCGCCTCGACCCTGGAATAAAGTCGGGGGGCGAGGTGTCTTATCATCGAGACATAGGATGATTGGGCTATCGGAGGTAAGGGTGACTCTGCGGACGGCGCGGCGGTCGTCGTTGGTCGATGAGGTGATCGACCAGCTCAGGGGCGAGATCGCCGGTGGCGGGTGGCCGGTGGGCGCGAAGATCCCGCCGGAGCCCGTGCTGTCGGAGACCCTCGGTGTTGGACGCAACACCGTCCGCGAGGCCGTGCGCGCGCTCACCCATGCCGGGCTCCTTGAGAGCCGGCAGGGCGACGGCACCTACGTGCGGGCCACGAGCGAGTTGTCCGGTGCCGTCCGGCGGCGGCTGGAGACGGCGGAGCTCGTCGAGATCCTTGAGGTGCGGCGCGGCCTTGAGGTGGAGGCGGCCCGGCTCGCCGCCGCGCGCCGTACGGACGCCGACGTCGCCGCCATCGCGGTCGCCCTGGCGCGCCGGGACGCCGCCTGGGCCACGGGCGATCACTCCGCGTTCGTCGAAGCGGACCTCACGTTCCACACCGCCGTCGTCGAGGCCACCCACAACCGGGTGCTCACGGACCTGTACCGCGACTTCAGCGCCGCGCTCAGGGCCAGCATCGGCGCGGCCGGCACCCTCCTCGAACACGAGGACGTCCCGCACGGTCCCATCGCCGCCGCGATCGAGGCCGGCGACGCCGAGGCGGCGACGCGGGCGACACACGCGTGTCTGGACCAGATCCTCGCCTCCACGGGACGTCCCGAGCCCGTCGGTTAGCGGATCTGGTCGATCACTCAGCCGCTCGTGTGCGCGGCAGGCCGGTTGGTGGACGGAGCGGGCTGGTGCGTCGAGCGCGACGCGTTTGGCGAAACTCGTCCGGCCGCCTAAGGGGCCGGTACACGGCGGACGTGCATGGCCGCGTTGGGCGGTTCGCACGGCGTAACCGGTCGCTGCTTCAGGGCCGGCACATAGCGAAACCGTACGTATCCGGTAGGTCGCGCGCCCTTGGGGACGCGCGTGCCTGCCGACGCATGACGAAGGACGAGATGAGAACCCAGCTTTCCCGTGCCACGGCCATCTGGTCATTGATCGGCCTGGTGCTGTTGACGATCAACCTGCGAGCCGCCATCACCGGGATCGCGCCGGTGCTCGGCGACCTGCGCGACGTGTTCGGGCTGTCCGGCGCCGCGGTCGGCGTCCTCACCACGCTTCCGGTGCTCTGCCTGGGCGTCTTCGCCTCCATCGCGCCGCTGGTCGGACGGTGGCTCGGCACGGAGGTCGCGATCGCCGGGTCGCTCATCATGATCACGCTGGGGATTCTGCTGCGCGTGGTCCAGTCGCCGGTCTCGCTGTTCGTTGGAACGGTCCTGGCGGGTGCGGGGATCGCGATGGGCAACGTCCTCGTGCCCGCCGTCATCAAGCGCGCGTTCCCGGCCAGTGTGGGGTCGCTCACGGGCCTCGCCATGATGCTCATGGCGGCCAGCGGAGCCGTCGCCGCCGGGCTCGCGGTGCCGCTGGACGAGGCGGGAGGCTGGCGGCTCGCCCTCGCCGTCTGGGCCGTCCCTTCGGTGATCGCCCTTTTCGTGTGGGGGCCGCTCGCGGCCCGGTCGCGTCGCGCTCCGTCCGTCCCGGCCGACCCCTCAAGGGGCCCGGTCGTCCCACCGGCTGATTCTCGCGGGGTTCCGGCGGACGGGTCGCTGCTGCGCTCGCCGGTCGCCTGGTACGTCGCGGTCTTCATGGGCCTGGCGTCGCTGATGTTCTACGTCCTGATGTCGTGGTTGCCGGAGATCATGCGGGACGCCGGGTTCGCTCCCGCGGCCGCCGGGATGATGGTGTCCGCCATGATGATCGTCGGTATCCCGCTGGGCTTCCTCGTCCCGGTGTTCGCCGCCCGTCTCCGCGATCAGCGGCCCCTCGTCGTCGCCGTCGTGGTCGCCATGGTCGCGGGTCTCACCGGGCTGGCGCTGGCCCCGTCCGCCGGGTGGGTGTGGGTGCTGGTGCTCGGCCTCGGCACGGGCAGCGCGTTCCCGCTCGCTTACACGCTGCTCAACCTGCGCGCGCCGAGCCCTTCGATCGCCGCGGGACTGTCCGGGATGGCGCAGACCGGCGGATATCTCCTCGCCGGGTTCGGGCCGCTCGCGGTCGGCGTCCTGCACGGGACGACGGGAGGCTGGAACGTTCCGCTCGTCCTGTTGCTCGTGCTCGTGGTGCCCGAGTTGCTGTTCGGGCTGCTGGCCGCGCGTCCGGGCTTCGTCCAGCCGGGACGTCCGGTCCGGACGGGAAGCCTGGTTCGCCGGGTTCGGACACGGAACGTCGCGGCGCGTCCGGCCGGTCCGGTGCGGTCGGAGGAGTCCGGTGCCCGGGAGCCGGTTCGGGTACGGTGATCAGCTGAGGTCGACGGCGTCCAGATCGAGGACCCGGGCGTGCAGGACGAGCCGCTGGTGCAGCGCGGCCCGCAGTGCCCGGTGCAGGCCGTCCTCCAGGTAGAGCTCGCCCTGCCACTGGACCACGTGCGGGAACAGGTCACCGTAGAACGTGGAGTCCTTTGACAGGAGCGACTGGAGGTCGAGTTCGCTCTTCGTGCTCACGAGCTGGTCGAGGCGGACCTGGCGAGGCGGGATCTTGGCCCAGTCCCGGGACGAGAAACCGTGCTCCGGATAGGGCCGCCCATCGCCCACCGCCTTGAAGATCACCCTCCGAGTCTACGGCGTCCACATGACCCGGAGAAGGTGACTCAACAACATGAGTCACTCTACTTACCACTCCCGGTAAACGGTTACCCCGCAGCTCAACGGCTTCGTGAGTAAGCACCGTCCACCGCGCATCTCATTTACCACCGCCCCGGGGACGCCATCCGGTTCACCGCGGGGCGTTCGTCCAAGCCCTCCACGCCCCGGCGGCGCGGCGGTCAGAGCAGGGGCCCGCCGGTGGTGCCGGCGAGCGGTGCCTTCATTGTTGGATCGTTCCATCGTGGTCGCGGCGCGCGGCGACGAGGGCGAGGATGCCGATGATGAGCACCGGCCAGCCGCCGGTGACGGGGAAGTAGAAGACGCAGAGCGGCACCCCCAGGGCCACCAGGTACCAGCCGAGCTGGGCGGGCAGCCTGCCGGTCGCGCGGAGGACGTGCTGGGCCAGCGTCCCCATGGCCAGGAGCGCGACGCCGGAGACCATCCACCAGACGCTGAACTCGCGTTCGAAGTAGTCGGCGGCCTCGGTGTCGACGACGCTGCGGAAGAAGCCGTCCTGGACGATGGCGCTCCAGGCGTTGGGTTGGTTGAAGGCCCAGAGGAAATGGAGCGTCGCGGTAATGATGATCAGCCGGGGGACCCAGCGTGCGAGTGCGTTCACGGTATGTCCTTTCCTTCGTGCGATGCCCGGCGCAGGACCAGTTCGTAGATCTCCCGCAGGTCGGGCGTGGGCATGGGCGGCACGATCTGCTGGGCGCCGATGAGGATCAGGTAGAGCAGGCGGGCCATGGGCTCGACGTCGGCCTCGGGCCCGCCGAGCTCGCGCCACAAGGTGCGCAGGTAGTCGATGCGCAGCTCGTCCACCCGCTCCTGCAGGGCACGGACCTCGGCGTCCTGCAGGGCCCAGGAGCGGATGGCGATCTCCAGGTCGTCGCTGTCGGCTCTGTCGTCGAGGACCAGGTCGAGCAGGTGCCGGAGCCTGCTCTGCGCCGGGGCTCCAGCGCTCTCGGCGCTCTCGATGAAGTGGCTGGTGTACTCCGCCTCGAAGTGCGCGAGCAGATCGGTCTTGAACCCCGCGATGCCTTTGAAGTGGTGGTAAAAGGAGCCCTTGGTCAGATCGAGTTCGGCGCACAACCGCTCGATGGTCAGGGCTCGCGCACCGTCCTGCCGCACCACGGCGAGCCCGGTCCGCAACCAGTCCCGTTTGCTTGCCATGCCAGCGACCGTACCATACCGAATGGTATGGCCCCGAAGGACGAGACGACGTCGGGCCGGTCCCTGTTGCAGGGACCGGCCCGACGTGTTGCCTGGTCAAGGAAGCGGAGGATGCGAGATTCGAACTCGCGAGCGCTTGCACGCAACACGCTTTCCAAGCGTGCGCCCTAGGCCACTAGGCGAATCCTCCGCCGGAAAGCCTACCGGTTCCCGGGCAGTGACCTGACATCAATTACGGCGGACACCGGGATCGGGCCGTAGACGTGCGGGAAGTGCTCGTCGCCGACGGGTTCGTAGCGGACGGGGGCGTCCAGCCGTGTCGCGTCGATGACCAGGAGGACCAGGTCCGATCGGGGAACGGCGCCGTAGAACCGGTCGAGGACGCCGTTCACCTGCGACAAGTCGGACGAGCAGTGGACGAAGCCCTCTTCGTCGAGCGTTCTGCCCAGCGTCGACATGTCGTACGACACTCCCGTGTCGCGGGCGGCTTCCCAGTGGGTTCGTTCGGCGATGTGCAGGAGCGTGTCGCGTGTCGGGGCGGACATGCGGCGCAGACTACGCGGGAAGCGTGGCGATCCGGTGCGGGGGATGCCATAGACTGAGGTCGACCCCTCGCGCGGCGTCATCCTGTGAACCTCCCCAGGGCCGGAAGGCAGCAAGGATAAGCGGGCTCTGGCGGGTGTGCGGGGGGTCCCTTGGTTTGACGGCGACACTGCACTTCCGACGCTCTGCTTCTCGAGGGAGGGCGGACCCCCGATGAGTCTGGCTCTGTACCGCAAGTACCGGCCAGCGACGTTCGCCGAGCTGAAAGGGCAGGAACACGTCGCCGAGCCGCTGCAGCAGGCGCTGCGCAACGGCCGGATCAACCACGCGTACCTGTTCAGCGGCCCGCGCGGCTGCGGCAAGACGTCCAGCGCCCGTATCCTCGCCCGCTCGCTGAACTGCGAGCAGGGGCCGACCCCCGACCCGTGCGGCGAGTGCGACTCCTGCATGGCGCTCGGCCCGGCCGGGACGGGCCACATCGACGTGATCGAGATCGACGCCGCGTCCCACGGCGGTGTCGACGATGCCCGCGACCTGCGGGAACGGGCGTTCTTCGCCCCGGTTTCGGCGCGCTTCAAGGTGTACATCATCGACGAGGCGCACATGGTCACGCGGGAGGGCTTCAACGCGCTGCTGAAGCTCGTCGAGGAGCCGCCGCCACACCTGAAGTTCGTGTTCGCGACGACCGAGCCCGAGAAGGTCATCGGGACGATCCGGTCCCGGACGCACCACTACCCGTTCCGGCTGATCCCGCCGGGCGTGCTGCAGGAGCTCGTCGAGGAGATCCTGCGGGCGGAGGACGTTCCGTACGAGACGTCCGCGCTGCCGCTGGCCGTCCGGGCGGGCGCCGGCTCGGCCCGTGACACCCTGTCGATCCTCGACCAGCTCCTCGCCGGGTCGGACGAGAAGGGCATCACCTACGCCGGGGCCGTCTCGCTGCTCGGATACACCGACTCGGCGCTCCTGGACGAGGTCATCGGCGCCTTCGCGGCCCGTGACGGCGCCGCCGTGTTCGCCGCGATCGACCGCGTGATCGAAAGCGGCCAGGACCCGCGCCGCTTCGCCGCCGATCTGCTGGAGCGCTTCCGCGACCTGGTCATCCTGTCGAACGTCCCGGAGGCGGGCGGTTCGGGGCTGCTGAACGTCCCGCCGGACGAGTTGGAGAACATGCGGCGCCAGGCGTCCTCCCTCGGGCCGGGGGAACTGACCCGCGCCGCCGACCTCCTGCACACCGGACTGACCGAGATGCGCGGCGCCACGTCCCCCCGGCTGCTGCTGGAACTGATCTGCGCCCGCGTCCTGCTCCCCGCCGCCTACGGGGACGAGGCCGCGATGTTCGCCCGCCTCGACCGACTCGAACGCCAGGCGACCCAAGGCGCCCAAGGCGGTTTCACAGGCGGCGCCCAGCCGGGCGCCATGACGCAGGCCCCCACACCCGCCCCGCCGCCAACACCGCAAGCCGCACCTGCCCAGGCCAGCCCAGAAGGTCTTCAAACACGCGGAGAACAGCCCCCGCCCGCCCAGAGCGGCCAAACTCCGAGAGCGAACGCCCCTCAGACACCTGGTCAGCAATCCCCGTCCAGCCATAATCGGGACGATAATCCTCGCCCCGCCACGGCAGCCTCAGAACGTGAACCTGTGGATAACCGCCGCCCCGAGCCTCGTGGTGGTCCCGCGGGAAGTGCGTCCGCCGCTCCTGTCGAGAATGCGTCGGGCGGCGGGTCCGGGGGTCCGGCGGACTTCTCGTCGGTGCAGCGTCTCTGGCCGGAGATCGTCGAGGCCGTCAAGCAGAAGAGCCGTGCGACCTGGATGGTCGTCATGGCCGGGGTGCAACCGGTGTCGCTCGACGGCAAGGTCCTGACCCTGGGGTTCGACGCGGAGGGACGCCGCCTGGGCTTCGTCAACGGCGGCCGCGACACCGTCGTCCGAGAGGTCCTCAAGGAACGGATGGGCGTCGACTGGCGGATCGAGACCACCGTCGGCGGGGCGCCCGGGGCGGCTCCGCCTGGTCGATCAAGCCCTAATGGCGGGTTCGGTGCGGCGGCCACACCGAACCCGGCACCTCAGCCGCGGCCGCCCGTCCAGCCGTCCACCCCGAGGCCCGAACACGCTCAGGAACCGCCGCCTCCGCCACCGGACGAGCCTCCCCCACCGCCCGAACCGATGCCGGTGGACGAGAGCGACGAGGTCGACCCGGAGGGCGACGCCGACGCCGACGGCGCCGAGGCCGAGATGAACGGAATGGCACTCCTCCAGCGCGAACTCGGTGGCCAGATCATCCGCGAGATCGACAACTCGTAACACCGGCCGTGGCAGGCCGGTCAGTGCGGGATACCGGCTATGATGTCGCGGGCACCCTTGCGATTCAGGACGCTGGCGACATACGCCCCGAGTTCGAACGCCTGTCGTAGGCGTCCCACTCTTGGGCGTAGGCGAATCGGGCGCCTTCCCTGGTGAACGCCATGCGCCGCAACGCAGCCGCGCACGTCGTCGCGCTCAAGGTAGGCGGCGAACACCAGGCCCTCGGGCAGGGGGACGTCACCCGGGACGTCCTTCATGGCGTCCACGGCCATGTCTACCTGCCCGACGGTGAGGGACTCGTCGATCTCCTTCATGAACAGGCCCTTGCCGCCGAGTTTGGACAGATCCCCCTGGTGACGGTCACCGGAAGCGACATTCTCGACTAGATCGACGGGAAGTCCGGGTATGGCCTGCCGAAGCGCTTCTGTGACGCGTCCTGCGTAGGCGCGGGCGAGGTGGGAGTGGCAGCACCCCGGGCCCTGTCTCGTGGATCAGGTTCGTAGGCTCGGTGTGCCCTGGTGGTTGCTTACTGTGGACGGGGAGTGGCTGGGGTGTTCGAGCCCCACTCCCACAGGGCCTGCAGCACCGGTGCGAGGGCGCGACCATGCTCGGTGAGGGTGTAGCACACTCTCGGTGGCCAGCCTGCCCTACGGTGCCGGTCGAGGGCGCCGGCCTCGACCAGTTGAGCCAGCCGGTCGGCGAGGACCTTGTCGGAGAGTGTGGGCAGGGCCTGCGCGAGCTCGCTGAAGCTGCGGGGCCCATGCAGCAGTTCGAGGATGACCAGGGCGGTCCACCGCCCGCGCAACGCGGCGAGGGTGATCTCCACTGGACACGACGGGTCGGGTTCGTCCACCGGACCCGGGCAGCTGTGTAGAAGCTCGGTCATTGTGTAGCTGACCGTTTGGTGAGCCACGTAGGGCCTCCTTAGTGTTGCCGTCAAATACCAGCTTGCAGGGCCGGAAGTCGGTCTGGATATCGGGCTGCCCGTCCGGGCAACTGGCCAGGCGAACATACACGCGGAGGAACGACGTGACTCAACCCACTGCGAAGACAGCGATCGCGGAGGTGGTGACTCGACTCTTTCATGCGCTGGACGCGCATGACTGGGAAACGATCGGCGCGCTCGCAACGGATCCCGTTGACCTCAATTACCCGTCGAAGCAAGGCGGTGCGGAATTGATGTCCACAGACGATTTCGTGTCGGGACTGAAGAGCTTCCTGCCGGGTTTCGATGCCACCCAACACCTACTGGGTCCTGTCGTGGTCGAGTTGGAAGGGGAAACCGAGGCGACGGCGCGGTTCGACGCTCGTGTCACTCACCTGATTACCGAAGCCGCCGATAACCCGATCTGGGTGGTCGGTTGCCACTACACGTCCGGTCTCCAACGGCAGGACGGCGGGTGGAAACTGTGTTCCTCGCGTGTCCGGGTGCTGTACGAGGAGGGCAACCGCGACCTGGAAGCCGCAGCGCGTCAACGGGCGCAGCCGCCGTCGGTCTAAGGCCGCTTCTGTAGATCAGATGACAGGATCGCGGAGCCAGATTCGTATCGAGGCGACGTCCATGGTGCCTTGGTAGATGCATTCTCTTTTGTCTATCTGGATGTGATTACTGAGCGTATCGGCGGTGCGGATGATGTTCTGCTTGGCCCGGCCCGCCGTGTCCGACCGGAAACAGCGTTGCCTCGGGACTCGAATCGTCGTGCGATCCGCCACGGTCAGGCCCAGCGGCGGCCGGGGAACATTCGGTGCTTCAGGAGCAGGTCGAGGGCCTCGGCCGCCGCCTTCACATCCCCGCATGTGGCCACGAACCCGCCGCGCCCGTCTCCCGCCTCGAAGTAGCCCCACGCCTGGCCCGGCAGCGCCTGGACGGTCACCACGGCCCCGACGTCATCGGCGGCGCCACTGGCGTAGACCCACAGCAACGGCACCGGAAACCGGAACTCCTGCTTGTCGTACAGACCCACGCAGCGCCAATCCATGGGCAGCAACGCCACCCTGAGCAGCTCCAGTTTGCGCACTGCCACCTCGTGGCCCGCGAACGTCCGCCACTCCAGGACGACCCGCCAACGACCGGCCACCTGCCGCACGCCGCGCGCCGCCTCTGCCATGTCACGCCAGGACACGCGCCCACGTCCATTTCCCGTACGGCTTGGTCCGAGATACACCGCACCGGTAGGCCAACGCTTCCACGATCGGCAGCCCCCGGCCGCTCATACCGTCCAGGTGCCCGGATTCCAGGGCCGCGGCGTCAGGAGCGGCCACGTCGGCGGCCGTCTCCACAGCCTGTCCGCGCACCGGCATCGCGTCCGAGGCGTCCCACACCCTTAGCAGCACGCCACGTGGCTCGCGCGTGAACCGCACCCGGATCTCCCGCCCGGACGAGTGGCACACCGCGTTCGTTGTCAGCTCACTGGCGATCAGCGTCATGTCGTCGACGAGCCCGGCCAGCCCCCACTCGACGAGGCGCAGCTCTACCAGCAGCCGGACCTGCCCCGGAACTGTCCGCGCCGCCCGGAACGTCACGTCCAGCCCTCCAAGTGCGACGCCGCTCACCCCGCACCCCGCCATCACGACCACCGCGCGATCTGCCGCACCAGACGGGTCGCCCGTCCAGCCGACGCCACCTCGGCATCGACCGAACCCAGCACTTGCCCGCGCTCACGACCCACCCGGAGCCGTCGACCGTCGCTCACGATCACCCGCTCACCCTGGGCACCCAGCGCCACGACCGGCATTTCCGCGCACACGGTGGCGCGATGTCCCCGCCCCTTGAACTGGACCGCCAACTCATCCAGCGGCCTGCCCGAAATCTCCATAAGCCCGGTTCCCTCCAGCGGCTTCACTGTTCGACGCTCCAGGTCAACTCAGCCCACAGGGTCTGCCCGTCCTCGCTGACGTCGTGGCCGACCTTGTCCGCGAGGGCGTCCACGAGGATCAGGCCGCGCCCGTAATCGCCGAGTGCCTCGGTTGTGGCGGGCCGGGACCAGCCACCGGCGCCGGTGTCGGAGACGGCGACGCGTGCCCAGCCGGGGTGCGTTGAGACAGCGACCGTGATGACGCCGCCGGGCTCGCCGCTCGGTGTGTGCTGCAAGCTGTTGGCGGCCAGTTCGGCGGCGACGGATTCCGCCTCGTGCGCTCGAGGCGTGTCGATCAGGAAGCCTCGTACGAACGCTCTTATGGCCGGCACCATGGACGGTAGACCGGGGTAGGTCTGGGACCATTCCATGACAGGGGGCACCCCCAAGCGATCAGGACATGACGCTGAGTGACTCGCAAGCTGAGTACTCAGCTTGCGAGCTGAGCACCCAGCTTGTCAAGCTTGGGGCAGGAATCGCACCTACCCGCACCCGGAGTCGCACGTGGCCCAGCCCGCATACCTGCGCATCGCCGACAATCTGCGCCGGCAGATCGTCGACGGCCGCCTCGCACCGGGCGACCGGCTCCCGTCCCGCCACCAGCTCGCCGGCGAGCACGGCGTCTCCGACCGCGTGGCCGTCGAGGCCGTCCGGCTCCTCGTCTCCGAGGGCTATGTCGAAGCCCGCTCCGGCTCGGGCACCTACGTGCGCCAGCGCCCGCAGGTGAAACGTCTCACCCGGTCCTGGTACCGGCAGGCTCGCAGCCAGGCATCCTCGCCCTTTCGAGCGGACATGGAGGCACAGGGCCGCGCCGGGTCATGGCGCTCGTCCTCGGAGACGACCACGGCGCCGCCGAACATTGCGGACCGCCTCCACCTGACCGTGGGCGACCCAGTCATGCGGACGCGGTACACCTTCCTCGCCGACGAGCAGCCGGTGATGCTGTCGACCTCGTGGGAACCACTGGAGCTGACCCGCGGGACGCCGGTCATGCTCCCCGAAGAAGGCCCCTACGCGGGTGCCGGGGTGGTCGCGAGGATGCGCGCGATCGAGCAGACGGTGACGCTGGCGTCGGAGGTTGTGACGGCGCGGGCCGTCCTCGCCGAGGAGGCCGACGTACTCGGTGAGCCGATGGGGTCAATCGTCATGGTGATCCAGCGGACCTATTCCGGTGACAGACCGCTCGAAACCGCGGACATCGTCGTGCCCGTCGACCGTTACGAGCTGGCGTACGTCATCCCAGTGGAGTGATGAGACACCGCCTGAAATCATCCGCGAGATCGACAACTCGTAGCGCAGAGTGCTGGGTCAAGTTGGGGCTGTTAGGGCGAAGGTGTGGATGGGGGTCCAGTAGTTGGCGGTGGGGTCCAGGCGTTCCATGTGCATGGTTTGGGCTGTGAACGAGGTGTTGAGGGGGAGGGCCATCTGACGGGCCGCTTCGGTGATCTGCTTGCGGTGTTCCAGGGCTTCGGCGGTCAGGCGTAGGACGGTTACGTGCGGAATCCAGCCTGTGATTTCGAGGGGGTGCATTTGGGCGCTCGTTCGCTGGGAGATCGTGTCGACAAGGGTGCGGTGTAAGCGCGTCCAGCCCGGTGACTCCACCGTCAGGTGCAACACCCGGTCTTCGCCTGGGAACACGGTGAGGTCTCCGAGGTGAGCGGTGAAGGGCGGTGTCTCCGCTGTGATTCTCCTGAGGAGGCCTAGGCAGGACGGGTCTTCGGAGAGCCCTGCTCCTCCTTTGACCGAGAGGTGGGGTGATGAGCGCATGGGGCGGCTCGCCCAGTGCGGGTGTCGCGCGCGGAAACGCTCGATCGGCTCGCTGAGGTCGGGGGGCAAAGGCAGGACGAGGGAAAGGGCCATGCGGTCAGTGTCGGCACCGGGCCGTGCGTAGTGCGGGGTGAGTCGGCGCACCGTGGGCGCTCTTACCGCATCCTGGTGCGAACCCGTAGTCTCGGGGGACGGATGTCCGGTGGCCGGCGGAGCGCCAGGGAGATGGTCCCTTGCTAGGGCCGGAAGAGGGAGGTGCACCGTGGAACCCGGTGGTTTGAACATGCAGGAACTGCTCCAGCAGGCGCAGGCCATGCAGGAGCAGCTCTTCAGCGCGCAGCGCGAGCTCGCGGAGGCCGAGGTCACGGGGACCGCGGGAGGCGGGCTCGTCACCGCTACGGTCAACGGGCAGGGCGAGATCACGGGGCTGTCGATCGACCCGAAGGCCATCGACGCCGACGATCCGGCGGACACGGCGGAGACCATCGCCGATCTGGTCCTGGCAGCGATCCGCGATGCCGGACGCGAGGTGCAGGAGTTGCAGCAGGAGAAGATGGGGCCGCTCGCCCAGGGGCTCGGCGGCGGAGGCGGCATTCCCGGCCTCGGCGGCGGAGCCGGTGGCGGTGGGTTGCCGGGCGGGTTCCCGGGGCTCGGTGGCGGGCCGGGCGGTGGGCCCGGCGCCTGAGCCGGGTGGTGGTATTGGACGACTTGGGACGTACTAGAAAGGAGGGGGTCCGTTGTACGAAGGGGTGGTTCAGAACCTCATCGACGAGCTCGGCAGGCTGCCGGGCGTCGGCCCCAAGAGCGCGCAGCGGATCGCCTTCCACCTTCTCGCCGCCGATCCCGCCGACGTGGAACGTCTCGGCAAGGCGCTCAAGGAGGTCAAGGACAAGGTTCGCTTCTGCAAGACGTGCGGGAACGTCGCGGAAGAGGAGGAGTGCCGGATCTGCCGGGACGCGCGCCGCGACCCGCATGTGATCTGCGTCGTGGAGGAGTCCAAGGACGTCGTCGCGATCGAGAAGACCCGCGAGTTCAGGGGGCGCTACCACGTCCTCGGCGGCGCGATCAGCCCGATCGAGGGCGTCGGGCCGGACGATCTGCGCATCCGTGAGCTGATGCGGCGTCTCGCGGACGGGACGGTGACCGAGCTGATCCTCGCCACCGACCCCAATCTGGAGGGCGAGGCGACGGCGACGTATCTGGCCCGGCTCGTCAAGTCCATGGGCCTCACCGTCACCCGTCTGGCCAGCGGCCTGCCGGTGGGTGGCGACCTCGAATACGCCGACGAGGTGACGCTTGGCCGCGCATTCGAAGGACGGAGGCTGCTCGATGTCTGACACCAACAGCCCGCAGGACTGGAACGCCCTCGCCGAACGCGTGGCGTGCCATGTCGACAACTATCTGAGCGGCCTGGAAGCCGTGGCGCGCGGCGACGGCGGTGTCCATACCGTCCCGCTGCTCCTGCTCGAGGTGTCGCAGGTCATCCTGGCGGGCGCGCAGCTCGGCGCCAGCGCCGACGTGATCCTTCCGGACAACTGGGAGCCCGAGGTCGGTGACGATCCCGATCTCGACGCCGTCCGGCAGGGGCTGTCCGAGCGGCTGAGCGTCATGGACGAGTACGTCGAGGTCTTCGACCCTTACAAGGACACCGAGCCCACGTCCTACCGCCTGTCGGACGACCTGGTCGACGTCGCCAGCGACCTCGTCCACGGGCTGCGCCACTACAACCAGGACCGTCCTCTGGAAGCCCTCTGGTGGTGGCAGTACTCGTACTTCAACCACTGGGGCAACCACGCCGGCGCGGCACTGCGCGCCCTGCACGCCTTCGTCGCGAACGCCCGCCTGGACGTGGCCTCCGAAGCCGCCACCGCGCCATAGGCGGCGGTAAATGAGTGGACGGGCCACCCGGTAGCGGGTTGGGATTGGACATCTCCGCGTGCGGTGAGGAGATGTTCTCTGGTGGAGTTGCGTCCCGGTGAAGTGCCCACTGATGTGGGGCTTGTGCGAAGGCTGGTCGCGGCGCAGTTCCCGCAGTGGGCCGCATTGCCGATAAGGCCGGTTCCCAGGTCGGGGATGGACAACGCGACGTACCGGCTGGGCGATGACATGTCCGTGCGGCTGCCCCGGTTCGACAGATGGGTCGGGCAGGTCGCGCGCGAGCATCGGTGGCTGCCACGGTTGGCGCCGCACCTGCCGCTTCCCGTTCCCGTGCCGCTGGCGGTGGGGGCGCCTGGGGAGGGTTACCCGTTCCCGTGGTCGGTGTACGGGTGGCTGGACGGCGAGCAGGTCACGCTGGACCTCATCGACGACCCAGTCGAGGCGGCGAAGGAGCTGGGAGAGTTCGTCGTCGCGTTGCAGGGGGTCGATCCGTCGGGCGGCCCGGCGCCGGAGCGGAGCAACGCGTTCCGGGGTGTGCCGATGGGGGACCCGGCCGATTCGCTGGCGGTGGAGGGACGCGTCCGTCCGGGGATCGCGGCGCTGGAGGGCGTGGCCGACGTCGCCGCGGTGACCGCGGTGTGGGAGTCGGCGCTGGCGGCGCCCGCGTGGGACGGCCCGCCGGTGTGGATCCACGGCGATCTCGACATGGGCAACCTGCTCGCGGCCGGTGGCCGGTTGAGCGCCGTCATCGACTTCGGGACGCTGGCCGTCGGGGATCCCGCCTGCGATCTGCTCGCCGCGTGGACGTTCCTGCCCGCCGGGGCGCGGGAGGTGTACCGCGACGTCCTCGGCGTGGACGAGGCGACGTGGGCGAGAGGGCGCGGCTGGGGCCTGGCGGCGATGCTTCCCCCGGCGACGGACCCGGCGAACGAACGCAACGCCTTCGCCCGGCAGCGGATCGAAGAGCTGATCGCCGACCACCGGCGCGGCTGACGTGCGGTGGACGCGAACCAATGGGGCGGGTCCGGTTGCGGTCACGGTGTGGCTTGGATGATCAGTTTCTTGGCACGTTGGTCGCAGGTCCCTGCTCGGGCGGGGTGCGGGCGGGTGTCCTGCGTGGCGCGGCGACGGGTTGGGGGTCTGCGGATGCGGCGACGGCTGGTCGCGCTTGGGCTGGTGGGCGGTCTCGCGGTGAGCGGGTGTGCGGGTGGCGAAGAGCCGTCCATCCTCGGGAAGGGAACGCTGGTGGCGGGCGTCCGGCCGGACCTGCCGGGGATCGGGTTCAAGCGGGCCGACGGGCGGTTCGAGGGGCTGGACGTCGACGTGTCGCGGTACCTGGCCGCGCGGATGGGCAAGCAGGTCCGCTTCGCCCCCGCGCTGGCGGCGGACCGGGAGCGGCTCCTGCGGGACGGGAAGGTCGACATGGTCCTGACCTTCTGGCTGGAACCGGAATGGAAGCAGCGGCTGGCGTTCGCCGGGCCGTACCTGCTGTCGTACCAGGACATCCTCGTCCGCGACGGCGAGCGCAAGGTGCGCGGCGTGCGCGACCTTGAAGGACGCAAGATCTGCGCCGTGACGGGGTCGGGCGCCGCGGAGGCGGTGACCCGGGAGCGGCAGGTGGCGGCGGTGCCGGTGGCGGCGCGGTCCTACGACGACTGCCTGACGATGCTCGGCGACGGCCGGATCGACGCGATCACGACGAACGACACGATCCTGGCTGGGTTGAAGACGCGGCGGGGCGACGCGTTCCGGCTGCTGAACGCCAGGTTCGGGGAGCGGCGGACGGGCATCGCGATCCGGCAGGGCGACCCGGACGGCTGCGAGGCCCTCAACAGGGCCATCACCCAGATGTACCAGGACGGGACGATAGCGGCGTTCATGAGCAAATGGTTCGGCACGTCGGGCCTGGACCTGTCGGACGTCGAGGTGCCGCAGTTCGAGGGCTGCCTGTGACGACGGCCCCCACACGGGCATGGATGGGGGTATTGGTAGGGCTTGTCCGGTTGAAAAGGGGGCGGGGAGTGGAGCAAGGGCGGGACGCGTGGCCTCGGTTGCCGGTCGGCGACTGGGGTGACACGCGCGACACGTTGCACATGTGGACGCAGATCGTCGGGAAGGTCCGGCTCGTGCATGCGCCGCTGGTGAACCACTGGTGGCAGGTGACGTTGTACGTCAGCCCGCGCGGGCTCACCACGTCCGCCATCCCGTACGGGGGCGGGGTGTTCGACATCGAGTTCGACTTCGTCGAGCATCGGCTGCACATGCGCGCCAGCGACGGCTCCGTACGCGGGTTCGAGCTGAAGCCCATGCCGGTCGCCGAGTTCTACGACCGGACGATGCGCGCCCTCGGCGAACTCGGGATCGAGACGGCCATCCAGGCGCGTCCGAACGAGGTCGACCCGTCGATCCCGTTCGCGGAGGACGACCGGCACGCCTCGTACGACGCCGATGCGGCGCACCTGTTCTGGCGCCAGCTGCTTCAGGCGGCGCGGGTGATGGGCGAGTTCCGGTCGCGTTTCGTCGGCAAGGTCAGTCCCGTGCATTTCTTCTGGGGCGCGATGGACCTCGCCTGCACGCGGTTCTCCGGACGAACGGCGCCCCGGCACCCTGGCGGCGCCCCCAACTGCGGTGACTGGGTGATGGAGGAGGGCTACTCGCAGGAGCTCAGCAGCTGCGGATTCTGGCCGGGCGGCGGCGAGGAGGGCGCGTTCTACGCCTACGCCTACCCTGAGCCGGGCGGGTTCGCCGACCGTCGCGTGGGGCCGTCCGGTGCCTTCTACAGCCGGGAGAACGGCCAGTTCCTGCTGCCGTACGAGGCGGTGCGCACCGCCGAGCGGCCCGACGAGGCGCTGCTCGAATTCCTCCAAGGCACCTACGAGGCGGCGGCCGACCTCGGCGGCTGGGACCGGCCCGCGCTGGAGGCGGACCCGGCGAGGTGGGCCCACAAGGCGAACCGGCGGGAACGCCTGACGTCCACGGACTGAACCTAGTCCCGTTGGCCGGAGCCGGAGCCGGAACCGGTGGTCGGCGGGGCCTGGTTGCCCGTCTTACCGCCACCCGACATGGTGCTGCCCGACTCGGTGCCGCTCCTCGGCGGTTCCGTGCCGTTGTTGTTGCCCGGCCCCTGCGGGGGTGTCGGGGTGTGCCTCGACGGGCGGGGCCTCGGGTCCTTGGTCTTCTTCTGCTGCTGGCCAGGCGCGCCGGACCTGCCCTGCTTCTTCGGCGTGCCGGGCGACGGTGACGTCGACGACGGGCCGCCCGAGTTCCGCGGCGCGGGCGTCGAGGACTGGGAGGCCGGGGCCTCGTCGCCGCGCGTGCCCTTGTGCTCGCGGAGCGACGGGCCGTGCGAGGGCGCCCGGTCCTGGCCCGGGAGCTGCCCGGTGATCGTGGCGTAGGCGGCGCCTCCGGTCAGGATGAGCGAACCGCCCACGATGGCCACGGCCTTGATCGTCAGGAAGCGGCGCAGGGCGGCCGTCCGGGACGCGGGCGCGGGACGCGGCGCGGCCATGAAGGCGGCGACCGCCTCGTCCTCGCCGCCGAGCTCCTCGGGACGGGCGGGCGCGGTGGCCGCCGCGAAGAGGGCGTGCAGAAGGGCGTGGTCGTACGCGCCGTCGAGCAGGCGCTCGGCGGCCCGCCGGTCGAGGTTTCCGGCCCGGTGATGGTCGTTCATGTCACCCCTTCAGCGCCGGTCCCACCACTTCTGTCACTCTGGGCGAGGGGGGAAGTGCTCGGCGCGGTGGCCCCGGGGTCCGCCGTGTCCGCGTCCGCCGGGTGTTCGGCGTCCGTGGGGTGTTCGGCGTCCGCCGGAGGCGCGGCGTCCGCGGGGGTGGGTGAGAGCCGTTCGGCGAGGCGGCGCAGGCCCCGGTAGGACGCGGTCCGCACCGCGCCCGGCCGCTTGCCGAGGACCTTGCCCGCCGACTTGGCGTCCAGGCCGACGACGACGCGGAGCAGCACCGCCTCGGCCTGGTCGCGGGGGAGTTCGGCGATGAGCCGCAGGGCGTCCTGGGTGGCGATGCCGTCCAGCGCGTCCAGCTCGGTGTCGGCGTCGGCGGCCATCGTGACGAGTTCCTCGACGGGCAGGTCGGAGCCGGGCCGCCGCGACCTGCGGCGCAGGTGGTCCAGGGCGCGGTGCCGCGTGATCGTCGCGGTCCAGCCGCGGAAGCCGTCGAGGTCGCCGCGGAAGGACGGGAGGTCCCTGGCGATCTGCAGCCACGCCTCCGAGGTGACGTCCTCGGCGTCCGCGCCGACGAGCGCGCCCGCGAAGCGGATCAGGCGAGGCTGGACGTCGCGGTAGAGCATGCGGAAGGACTCCTCGTCGCCGTCCTGCGCCGCCCGCAGTGCACGGCCGAGTTCTTCCTCGTCGGCCCGTTCCACCCGCGCCATTGTGCAGGGATTCTCAAGGTCGTGTGACATGTACGCGGGTGTTCGGCGCTGAACGAGTGAACGTCCAGGCCCCGTCGATGCCCGGGCGTTCACTCCCCCTCACGAAGTGTTACGAAAAGTGGACGGAAATGATCCACGACCCCATGCCCGGCGATGCCCCTCACCGCCGGGACAAACTGGTCGTCACGGGCATCCCGCCGGTCGACCCGCCCGAGACCGCGATCCTCGCGAATCCGATCACGGAGGCCGGGCCGCTCGTGGAGAGCGAGCCGGTCACGGAGAGCGAACTGGCGGCGGAAAGTGAGCTCGCCGCGGGGAGCGCGCCGGTCTTCGTCGACTCGACCGGTGGGCGCGCACGGCTCGGGCGCCGGCTCGGCCTCGCCGCCGGGGCGGTGCTCATCGTGTTCCTGGGCGCGCTGGGCATCGGCATGGCGACCGGGCCTGACGTGCCGCTGACGCCTTGGCAGGAGCCGTCCGGCGGGCCGAGCGTGAAGCTGAGCCGTCCGGCCGTACCGACGGAGAAGCCGGGTGATCGGCGCGCCGCCGGGAGGCCCGGGACGGCCGGACGGGGCGAAGGCGACGCCCCCGCGACGCCAGGGCCGTCCGGCACGGCGCCGTCCACGACGCGGCCGGCGCCCGCAACGACCACGAGCCGTCCGGGCAACTCACGCGCCACCCCGCCCGCGACGCCTCCCGCGTGGGGACGCAAGAAGAAGAGCAATTGACCACGCGGCCCAGCGAGCCCAGGGGGCACTGGATCCTGCTGATGCTCGGCGGCCTCGCGCTGTCCGTGCTCCTGCTGCTGGACGGGTTCGCCGGCGGCGCCGTCGGTGAGGCGCCGCAGGACGAGCGTCCCGCCGGCGGAGGGTCGGGGGCCGTGCCGGGGGCGGTCGCGTCCGGCGGGCCGGTCGTCAACCTCGCCGGCGGCACCCCGCACAGCCGCCGCATGCCCGCCAAGACGATCGCGCTGACGTTCGACGACGGCCCGGACCCGGTCTGGACGCCGCGCCTGCTGGACGTCCTGCGCCGCCACAACGCCCAGGCCACGTTCTTCACCGTCGGCGCGCGGGTGGCCGAGAACCCGGGGCTGACGCGCCGGATCCTGCGCGAGGGCCACGAGATCGGCTCGCACACGTACACGCATGTGGACCTCGCCACCGTCCCGGCCTGGCGGGCGCGGCTGGAGCTCGATCTCACGCAGCGGGCGCTGGCGGGGGCCGCGGGCGTGCACACGCGGCTGATGCGGATGCCGTACTCGTCCCGTCCGGACGCCCTGACCGGGCCGGAGTGGCGGGCGGCGAAGCGGGCGGGCGAGGCCGGGTACGTCGTCGTCCTCACCGACCGCGACACCGAGGACTGGGCACGTCCCGGCGGCGCGAAGATCGTTGAGGCGGCGCTGGACGGGGAGCACCCCGGGCAGGGCGCGGTGGTGATGCTGCACGACTCCGGCGGCGACCGGGCCGACACCGTCGCGGCCGTCGAGCAGATCATCGAACGGCTCCAGCCGCAGGGATACCGCTTCACCACGCTCACGGGAGCGCTGAAGTTGCCCTCCGCCGTGGTCGCGGTGCCCGCGCACGAGAAGGCCGTCGGCTGGACGCTCGTCGCCGCGCAGCGGGCCGCGTCCGCCCTCACCGGGACGATGGGCGTGCTGTTCGCGGTGGCCGGGATCGCGTACGTGCTGCGCCTGGTGATGCTGCTGCTGTTCGCGCACGTCCACATGCGCCGCGTCCGGGGACTGCCGCGCTCCGGCCGTCGCGGCCGCCACGCCGCCGCCCCCGCCGACCTTGGCCCGCCAGGGTTCCGGCCAGCCGAGGACGGGCCGTACCCGCCGGACGGTGAGCTGCCGCCCGACCCGTTCCCGCCCGTCTCCGTGATCGTCCCCGCGTACAACGAGGAGGCGAACATCGCGGCGACCGTCGCCTCGCTCCTGGACACCGACTATCCGGGCACCGTCGAGGTGATCGTGGTGGACGACGGGTCCACCGACGGCACCGCGCTGGTCGTCGAGTCGATCGCGCTGCCCGCCGTCCGGCTGATCCGCAAGCCGAACGGCGGCAAGCCCAGCGCGCTCAACGCGGGCATCGGCGTCGCCCGCGCCGAGATCCTCGTGCTCGTGGACGGCGACACCGTCTTCCAGCGCGACACCATCCGCCACCTCGTCGCGCCGCTCGCCGACCCGCGGGTCGGCGCGGTCAGCGGCAACACCAAGGTCGCCAACCGCGGCGGCGTCCTCGGACGCTGGCAGCACATCGAGTACGTGATCGGCTTCAACCTCGACCGGCGCATGTTCGACGTCCTGCGGTGCATGCCGACCGTCCCGGGCGCGATCGGGGCGTTCCGCCGGTCGGTGCTGGCGCGGCTCGGCGGCGTCCCGGGCGACACCCTCGCCGAGGACACCGACCTCACCATGGCGATCTGCCGCACCGGGCTGCGCGTCGTCTACGAGGAGAAGGCGCTGGCGTGGACGGAGGCGCCGTCGTCGCTGCGGCAGCTGTGGAGGCAGCGCTACCGCTGGTGCTACGGCACGATGCAGGCGATGTGGAAGCACCGCCGCTCCGTCATCGAACGTGGCGGCTCGGGACGGTTCGGCCGCCGCTGCCTCCCCTACCTGACGCTGTTCCAGATCCTGCTGCCGCTGTTCGCGCCCGCCATCGACCTGTTCGCGCTGTTCGGCGTGGTGTTCCTCGATCCGGCCGCGCCCATCCTGACCTGGCTCGTCTTCGTCGCAGCGCAGGCCGCCGCCGGCGCGTACGCGCTCTGGCTGGACGGCGAGCGGATCCGCCCGCTCTGGACGCTCCCGCTCCAGCAGTTCGTCTACCGGCAGCTGATGTACCTGGTCGTCGTGCAGTCCGTGGTCACCGCGCTGCTGGGGGCGCGGCTGGGCTGGCACACCATCCGCCGGACGGGCACGTTCACGGACCTGAAAGGCAGGGAACAATCCCAGGGTCCTGTCGGTTACACATGACAGCCGGTGTGCCTGGTGTCCCCGGGCCTCACCTTTCGCCTTCACGGAATACCGTCCGGCTGGAGCCGTGTCGTGCCTTTCGCCGAGAGGCGACCCCACACACCGGCGCAGGATCAGAGCCCCGCCGGGTCATCCGACCCGGCGGGGTCTGATCATTTCTGGGCTGATGCGAGACTTGCGGGCATGAGTCTCGCGGCGCACCTGGAGGAACTCGGCCGTCCGCTGGTCGAGGAACAGCTCAAGCACCCCACCGTGGAGGGCATCGCCCAAGGAAACCTGGACGAGACGGTGTTCCGCTCCTGGCTGGAGCAGGACTACCTCTTCCTCCATGACTACGTCCGCGTGTTCTCCCGGCTGGCCTGGCAGGCGCCCGCCGCCCATCTCGGTGACCTCGTCGACCTCGCCCACGCGACGTTCCACGACGAACTCGACCTGCACCGGTCGCTGTCCGCGAGCTTCGGCGCCGACCTGGACGGCGCGGAGAAGGGCCCGGCCTGCGCCGCGTACACGTCGTTCCTCCTGGACAGCGCCGCCGCGTACGCCGACGGCCTCGCCGCCCTCTACCCCTGCATGTGGGGCTATTCCACGCTTGGCCGACTGCTCGCCGAGGACCCGCCGTCCGAACCGCGCTACCGCCGCTGGGTCGACACCTACGCCGACCCCGGCTTCGCGGAGCTGACCGCCCGCATCGCCCAGATGATCGACGAGTCCGGCGCCGACCGCGCGACCGCCGAGCGCCTGTTCCTCCAGGGGATGCGCCACGAGATCGCGTTCTGGGACGTCCCGTCCTAGGCGCCCGCCGACCGCACCGCCAGCGAGGCGGCCGGGTAGTCGGTGTAGCCCTCGGCGCCGCCGCCGTAGACCAGTTCGCGGATGTGCGGAGTGAGCGGCGCGTCCGTGGCGAAACGGGCGGGCAGGTCCGGGTTGGAGATGAACAGGCGGCCGAAGGAGAAGACGTCGGCCAGACCGGCCGCGACGGCCTCCTCCCCGGCCCGCCGCGTCGTCGGCTCGGGGCCGTTGAAGTTCCCGACGAGCGTGCCCGACCAGCGCGGACGCAGATCGGCCAGCGCCTCGTACGCGCCGCGCTCGATGATGTGCAGGTAGGCGAGGCCGAGCGGGTCGAGAGCGTCCACAAGGGCTCGGTAGGTGCCGCGCGGGTCTTGTTCGGCGATCTCGTTCTCGGGGTTGTCGGGGGAGATGCGCAGGGCGACGCGTCCGGGCCCGATCTCGGCGGCGACGGCGTTCACCACGTCGAGCGCGAAGCGCAGCCGCCCGTCGCGTGAGCCGCCGAACCGGTCGGTGCGCCGGTTGGTGTTCTCGGCGAGGAACTGCTGGACGAGGTACCCGTTGGCGCCATGCACCTCGACCCCGTCGAACCCGGCCCGGACGGCGTTGCGGGCCGCGGTCGCGAAGTCCGCGACCGTCGACTCCACCTCGGCGGTCGTCAGCGGACGCGGCGTCACATGCGGGACGCGGCCCTCGGCCGTGCGGATCCGCTCCGACTCGATCCGGACCGCCGAGGGGGCGACGGGCGTCGCGCCGCCCGGCAGGTTGCGCGGGTGCGACATGCGGCCGACGTGCCAGAGCTGGGCGAAGATCGTCCCGCCGGCGGCGTGCACGGCCTCGGTCACCGCGCGCCATCCGGCGACGTGCGCGTCCGTCGTGAGGCCGGGGACGCCGGGCTCGCCCTTGCCGAGCACGCAGGGCCAGATCCCCTCGGTGACGATCAGCCCGGCCGTCGCGCGCTGCGCGTAGTACTCGGCGGTCAGCGGGTTCGGGACGCCGGTCGTGTCGTCGGCCCGGTTGCGCGTCATCGGCGCCATCGCGATCCGGTTGCGGAGGGTCAGGCGCGGCCCCTCGTAGGGGAGCAGCAGCGGACTGGTCATCGTCGTGCCCTTTCGCGATGAGATATGCATGTACATACATCCCTTGTATGCACATGCAGATATTTGCATTGCATGTATGCTGATGTCAAGAGAAAGGGGCGCGACATGGGCGCTGGTGCGAAGACCGCGACGACGAGCGCGGTCACCGCGGACGGGCTCCTCTGGGACGGCGTCGTCACCCTGCACGGGCGGGTCGAGCACCAGCTGGCCAAGGCGCTCCAGCGCCGGCACGGCATCGGCCTGTCGGAGTACCGGGCGCTCTGCCGCCTGTCCCGCGCCGACGACGGCGAGCTGCGGATGCAGGAGCTCGCCGACCTCATCGGCCTCAACCAGAGCTCCGTCAGCCGTCTCGTCGCGCGTCTGGAGAGCGCCGGCCTCACCCGCCGCGCCATGTGCCCCAAGGACCGCCGCGGCGTCTACACCGTCATCACCGACGAGGGACGGGCCGTCCAGGAGAAGGCCGCCCCGACCTACACCGAGACCCTCACCGAGGCCCTCGACGCCGCCACCGCCGACCCCGCCCTGACCCCCCTCCTCACCACCCTCCGCCCCTGATTCCGGAGCGGAGGGCGATGCCGAAGGAGGAGAGGAAGGCTATGAGTACAGCGTTTTGAAGCGGCGGAGGCGGAGGCTGTTGCTGACGACGAAGACCGACGAGAACGCCATCGCGCCGCCCGCGATCATCGGGACGAGCAGGCCCGCCGCCGCCAGCGGAAGGGCCATCACGTTGTAGGCGAACGCCCAGAACAGGTTCCCCTTGATCGTGCCGAGCGTGCGGCGGGACAGCCGGATCGCGTCCGCCGCGGCCCGCAGGTCCCCCCGGACGAGCGTCAGGTCGGACGCCTCGATCGCCACGTCCGTGCCGGTGCCCATCGCGAGGCCCAGATCGGCCTGCGCGAGCGCGGCGGCGTCGTTGACCCCGTCGCCGACCATCGCGACCGTCCGGCCCTCGGACTGGAGGCGCTTGACGACGTCGACCTTGTCCTGTGGCAGGACCTCGGCGATGACCTCGTCGATGCCGACCGCGTCCGCGACCGTCCCGGCCACCGTCTCGTTGTCGCCGGTCAGCAGGACCGGACGCAGCCCGAGCGCCTTCAGCTGGTCGATCGCCTCCCGCGAGGTCGGCTTGACCTGGTCGGCGACGGTGACGACCGCGCGGGCCTCGCCGTCCCAGCCGACCGCGACGGCGGTACGGCCGAGCGCCTGCGCCTCCTCCATGGCGCGTTCGAGCTCGGGCGTGAGGACCTGCGCCCATTCGGCGAGGAGCGCCGGACGTCCCGCGAGGACGCCGTGGCCGTCCACGATCCCCTGGACGCCCAGGCCCTCGACGTTCGCGAAGTCCTCCACGGTGCCGAGTTCCCCGACGCGCTCCACCGCGCCCTTGGCGATCGCCTGGGCGATCGGGTGCTCGGACGCGTTCTCCAGCGCCCCCGCCAGCCGCAGGACGTCGGCCTCGTCCACGCCGCCGGCGGTGACGACGTCGACCAGCGCCATCCGCCCGGTGGTGACGGTGCCCGTCTTGTCCAGGACGACCGTGTCGATCCTCCGGGTGGACTCCAGCACCTCCGGGCCCTTGATCAGGATGCCGAGCTGTGCGCCGCGTCCCGTCCCGACCATCAGCGCGGTCGGGGTGGCGAGACCGAGCGCGCACGGGCAGGCGATGATCAGCACGGCGACCGCGGCGGTGAAGGCGGCCGCGAGGGGCTCGCCGGTGCCGATCCAGAAGCCGAGCGTGCCGAGCGCGAGCGCGATCACGACCGGGACGAAGACGCCGGAGATCCGGTCGGCGAGCCGCTGCACCTGCGCCTTCCCGGTCTGCGCGTCCTCCACCAGCCGCGCCATCTGCGCGAACTGCGTGTCGGAGCCGACGCGGGTGGCGCGGACGACGAGCCGTCCGCCCGCGTTCACCGTCGCGCCGACCACGGTGTCGCCCGGGCCGACCTCCACCGGGACCGACTCGCCGGTGAGCATGGACGCGTCCACGGCGGACGAGCCCTCCTCGACCGTCCCGTCCGTCGCGATCTTCTCGCCGGGACGGACGACGAACAGGTCCCCCACCGACAGCCGATCGACCGGGATGCGCTCCTCGCGCCCGTCCCGGATGACCGAGACCTCCTTCGCGCCCAGTTCGAGCAGGGCGCGCAGGGCGGCACCGGCGCGGCGCTTGGACCGCGTCTCGAAGTACCGGCCCGCCAGGATGAACGCGATCACACCGGACGCGGCCTCAAGGTAGATGTTCATCGACCCGTCCGAGCGGGTCATCGAGAACTCGAAGCCGTGCTTGACGCCCAGCTCGCCCGCGGTGCCGAAGAACAGCGCCCACAGCGACCAGGCGAACGCGGCCAGCGTGCCCAGGGAGATCAGCGTGTCCATGGTGGCGGCGCCGTGCCGGAGGTTGGTGTACGCGGCCTTGTGGAACGGCCAGCCCGCGTACACGACGACCGGCGCGGCCAGCGTCAGCGACAGCCACTGCCACGCCTCGAACTGCAACGCCGGGATCATCGCCATCGCGATGACCGGCACCGACAGGACGATCGCGGTGAACAGCCGCTGCCGCAGCGCCGTCAGCCCATCATCGGGCTGAGGCGCGTCCCCGCCCTGTTCGGGCTTGGGCGGCGCCGGAAGCTCGGCGCTGTACCCGGCCTTCGCGACCGTGGCGACCAGCTCGTCCGGGGACACCCCGCCGGAGTATTCGACCGTCGCCTTCTCGGTGGCGTAGTTGACGGTCGCGGTCACGCCGTCCAGCTTGTTGAGCTTGCGTTCGATGCGGTTGGCGCACGATGCGCACGTCATCCCGCCGATCGCCAGCTCGATCCGCTCGGACGCTGTGTCCGTGCTCATCGCTCCTCCTCCGCGCTCTGCGTCGATGGGTCAGTGGGTGTGCGGCGTGTCGTCGTGGCCACCGGCGGTGGGCTCGTTCTGGACGGGCACCTGGGCGTTCCCCGCGTGCACGGTGAACTCGGCCGTGCGGACCTTGTCGCCGTGCTTGAAGTCCAGGTAGAGACGGTAGGCGCCGGTGCTCGGGGCCTCGGCGAAGAACGTGATGCCGGGACCCGGCTTCGTCTTCCCGTCGCCCGGCTCCCCGTCCGGGTGGACGTGCAGGTAGGCGAGGTCGCCCTGGCGCAGCGCGACCAGGTGGCCGTACGCCTCCAGGTACGGCTGGAGGTCGGTGACCGGCTCGCCGTCCTTGCTCACCGAGAGCGTGAGCTCGGCGGACTTGCCGGGGATGAGACCGCCGGCCAGCGTGACCTCGTACCCGTCCACCTTCGCGACCCGCTCCGGCTTCGGCAGCGGCGTCGTCCGCAGATCGCCCGGGACGAACACGTCGGTGCCGAGCGTGAGCTGCCGCTTCGCGCCGTCCGGCTGGACGTCGGTGAAGAACCGGTACACGCCTGCCTTCGGCAGGGTGATCGGCACCGTCCAGACGCCGTCGCCGTTCTCGGACGGGTGCAGGTGCTGGAAGCCCGACAGGTCGCGGCGCGCGACGATCAGGTGCAGGCGCTTTCCGTGCAGCGGCTTGAACCCGGTGACGGGCTTGCCGTCGGGCCCGTTGATGGTGAACCGGAAGTCGGTCCGCTTGCCGGGGGTCAGCGTCGTCTTGCGCGGGACGAGCGTGTACCCGTCCTCGGAGACCTGGAGCCCGCCGGGCGTCTGCGCGACGCCACCGTCTTCACCGCCGCCGTGGCCACCGCCGCTTCCGCCGTGACCTCCGCCGTCGTGGGACGCGGTCTCCGCCGAGGCGCCCACCGGCCCGACGACCTTGCCGACCCCGGCCGCGCCGCCGAAGACGACCGCCAGCCCGGCGACATACGCTCCCACCTTGATCGCGCTGTTCATTCCGATCACTCCAACCCGGTGCCCGCGGGCACGGAAATCAGGGGGGCGCACCCCGCGTCCGGCGGGGTGCGCGCCATCATGGCTTCAGTTCGTAACCGGCCTCTTCGACGGCGTCCTTGACCAGGGCGTCGTCGATCGGCGCGTCGCTCGTCACGGTGACCCGGCCGGTCGGCAGGTCGACGTCGACGCCGGTCACCCCGGTGATCTGCTCGACCTCCTCGGTGACCGAGCTGACGCAGTGGCCGCAGGTCATCCCGGTGACGGTGTAGGTGGCGGTGCTCATCTGGCGACTCCCTCGAATATTTACCCCTAGGGGGTATCTACCGACCCTCATGCTGCCATAACGGTTCAGCCCTGGCAACCCGTACCCCCTAGGGGTTATTCCGAGATCCGGGTCACATGCCCGCCGAGTCGGCCCGTACGGCCCTTCGCACCGATTACCGGCGGGTCGTTACGGGGAAGTTATCCACACCCTCGGTGACGGGCCGTCCGCCCCCTCCTCCATCGCTTTGTGGGGATTCGCTGAGGTATGGCCCCCGGAAACCGCCCGCGCGCGCTTGCATCCGGAGTTATGCACAAGCTTTTCCACAGGCTTCCACAGCCCTGTGGACACGCACCGTCCGTCGTCGGGCGCGGGTACCTTGCATGTGAACGCGGTGCGGGTTCCATCGGGCCCGGGCGGCGCGGGGGGTTCGACCCGCGCCCCTGGTCGGTCACCGCGCGGAAGGATCTACGTGACATGCCAGAGCTGCCAGAGGTGGAGGCGCTGACGGGGTTCCTGCGGGAACGCGTCGTCGGACACGTCATCGCGCGCGTGGACGTCCTCGCCATCTCCGCGCTGAAGACGTACGACCCGCCGGTGCAGTCGCTGGGCGGGCTGACCGTCACGGGCGCGGCCCGCCATGGCAAGTTCCTCGACCTGGACGTCGACGGGCTCCATCTGGTGATCCACCTGGCGCGGGCTGGATGGCTGCGCTGGCGGGACGAGATCCCGGCCAGGCCCGTCCGGCCCGGCGGGAAGAACCCGCTGGCGCTGCGCGTCCATCTGGACGACGGCTCCGGCTTCGACCTGACCGAGGCCGGGACGAAGAAGGGCCTCGCCGTCTATGTCGTCCGCGACCCGGCGGACGTGCCCGGCGTGGCCTCGCTCGGCCCCGACCCGCTGGACGGCGCGTTCACCCCCGCGGCGCTCGCCGCGATCCTGGACGGCAAGCGCACCCAGATCAAGGGCCTGCTGCGCGACCAGAAGGTGATCGCCGGGATCGGCAACGCCTACTCCGACGAGGTGCTGCACGTCGCGAAGATGTCCCCGTTCAAGATCGCCGCTTCGCTGACGGAGGACGACGTCGCGACCCTGCACGAGGCGATCGTCGGGACGCTGCGAGACGCCGTGGAACGTTCTCGCGGCCTTGAGGCGCAGGACCTCAAGGGCGAGAAGAAGACGGGGCTGCGGGTGCATGGCAAGACCGGCCAGAAATGCCCGGTGTGCGGCGACACGGTCCGGGAGGTGTCGTTCGCCGACTCGTCGCTCCAGTACTGCGCGACCTGCCAGACGGGCGGTAAGCCCCTGGCCGACCGCCGGATGTCGCGCCTCCTGAAGTGACCACCCACCCAGGGCCGGGCTTCAGAAGATGGCCCCGCCCGGTCGGCCGGGCGGGGCTGATGGGTCGTCGTGGTTGTCTGGACGGAGCCGGAACGGGGATGGCTCGTTCAGCGGACCTTCGGCACGTTGCCGAAGAGCGGGCCGACCTGCGTCCAGCGGTGCAGCTGGCAGCCGTCGTCACGGGAGAACTTGGCGTCGATCTCCTTGCCCTTCCAGGTGCCCTTGACCGTGGCGAGCTCGGGGCCGCCGTAGATCATGGTGCACTGCTGTTCCTTGGGGACGGGTTTGAACGGATCCTTGACCTTGGTGAGGGCCGCGCAGGCGTCGGCGGCCTTGGGATGGTCGCCGCCGGGCGGGGCGCAGTTCAGCGTCCAGGTCTTGGCGGGAGCCTCCTTGGAGGCTTTGACATTGACGGTGAGGGTGTCCGCCGGCGTGCCGGAGGGCTGCACGGACGTCGTGCCCGAAGGCTTGTCGGCGGGGGTCCCCTTGGCTTGTTCGTCGCCGCAGGCGGTCATGGACAAGGCCATGGCCAGTCCGGGCGACGCGAAAAGGAGCGTCCGATACCGCATGGGTGATTCGACGCAGGGGGGCTTCGCGCGGTTCCATGGGGGTGTGATGAATTTCGGGGACGACGTGCCGGCGGTGTCAGCCGCCGACGTCCCGCAGGACGGCTACCTGCTGGATGTCCGGGAACAGGCCGAGTGGGACGCGGGCCACGCGCCCGCGGCGGTCCACATCCCCATGGGCCAGCTGAGTGATCGTGCCGGCGAGATCCCCCGGGACCTGGAGATCTTCGTGATCTGCCGGTCCGGGGCACGGTCCGCGCAGGTGACGGTGGCGCTCAACCAGGCGGGCTGGCTGGCCAGGAACGTCGACGGCGGGATGAAGGGCTGGGTCGAGGCGGGCCGTCCGATGGAGGGCGGCGGCGACGGGGCCCCGTACGTGGCCTGAACTGACATGGCTTGACCTGACACGGCTTGAACTGACACGGCTTGAACTGACATGGCCTGACCTGGCCCGTCCGGATGTGGCCGGGCGGACGGGCCCATGTGATCAGTTCCGTTTGGGGTGATCTACGCCCTTTTGGCGGTGGTCGGGCGGTTGTACGATCGGGCCCGACCGACAACCGCGGGAGCTCGGGCCGCACCGGGATGGTGCAAAGCCGGGCTGAGAGGGCGGCCTTCCAGGCGTCGCCGACCGCAGAACCTGTCCGGGTAATGCCGGCGTAGGGAGTGTCTTCTGTGACGTCTGAGGTCGATGCGCGCGCGGGCAAGGCGCGTTCCGGCGACGAGGCTCCGTTCACGCTCGACGAGCCCGCGCCCAAGGTGCTCGGCTTCTGGGACCAGGGCGCGTTCTGGGCGAACCTCGGCGTCAGCCTGCTGGCCTTCTCCGGCGCGTACACCGTGCTGGCGCCGGGCGCCGACGGGCGGCCGACCCTGTCGATCATGGCGGGCATCGTGGCGATGGCCGTTGGAACGATCCTCGGCGGGCTGATGCTGGGCCTCGCCGCCGTCCCGGGCGCGCGCACCGGGCAGCCGGCGATGGTGCTGCTGCGCGGGCTGTTCGGCGCGCGGCTGTCGTACGCGCCGACGGTGCTGAACATCGCGCAGCTCGTCGGCTGGGGCACGTTCGAGCTGATCGTCATCGCGGACGCGGCGCGCGAGCTGTGGGACGGCGTGCCGCGCTGGGGCTACGTCGTCGCCGCCGGGGCCGTCACGACGGTGCTGACCATCTGGCCGCTCGGCTCGGTGCGGATGCTGCGCCGCTACGTCACGGTCGCCGTGGCGATCGCGCTGGTGTACTTCTACGTCCAGCTCCTGCGCGAACCGCTGCCCGACCTGACGGACGGGTCGTGGGGCGGGTTCTGGATCGGGGCGGACGCGGCGCTGGCCGTGTCGATCTCCTGGGTCCCGGTCGCCGCCGACTACACCCGGCATTCCCGGACGGAACGGGCGGCTTTCGGCGCCGCGGCCGTCGGGTACTCGGTCACGCAGATCGTCGCGTACGTCCTGGGACTGCTGGCGCTGGCGCTCGTCGCGGGCGACACGGCCAAGGTCTTCGACCCGTTCCTGAACGTCACGCTCGGCGTGGTGTTCTTCGCGGTGTTCGTGCTGCGGGAGGCCGACCAGTCGTTCGCCGACACCTACTCCACGGCCGTGTCGATCCAGAACCTCGTCCCGCGCGCCGACCGGCGGGTGCTGAGCGTGGCGCTCGGCGTCCTCATCACGGTGCTCGCGCTGGTCCTGGACATCAACGACTACGCGGGCTTCCTGTCGCTGATCGGGTCGGTGTTCGTGCCGATGCTCGGCGTCCTGGCCGCCGACTTCTTCCTGGGACGGCGGCGCCGGGGCGGCGGCCCGGGGCGGGTGGACGGCTGGGACGTGTCGCGGACGGCGCCGTCCCGCTGGGGCATGATCGTCGCCTGGGCGGCCGGGTTCGTCGTGTACCAGCTGATCAACCCCGGCACGGTCAGCAGATGGGCGGGCTTCTGGCAGGACGTCCGGGACGCGCTGCACTTCGTCCCGCAGAGCTGGATGAGCGCCTCGCTGCTGTCGTTCCTGGTCGCCGCCATCGCCGCGCTCCTCATCGGTGCACTACCGACCGGTAGGCTTACCAAACAGTAAGTTTTCTGTTTGTGCAGCGCCGCAGTGGAAAGTTTCGGCGTAAGTTACCCGGCGCCATGCCTGAGACCGGTGGCACGATGACAGGCGTGCATCACCACGTCCATGACCCGATCGCGCGTGCCGTCATCGAGAGCGCCGCCGACGCGATCGTGGCCGTGGACCAGCGGCATCGCGTCACCGTGTGGAACCCGGCCGCCGAGCGCATGTTCGGCTGGTCGGCCGAGGAGATGGTCGGACGGGTGCCGCCGATCGTCCCGGACGAGCTGAAGGCCGAGCACAACGCCGTCCAGGAACGGCTCCTCACCCGCCGCCCCGGGCCCGGCCCCGGCGGCGAGGGTGAGGGCGAGGACACGGGCGGGCAGATCTCGATCGCGACCCGCCGGTTCCACAAGGACGGCCGCCTCATCGACGTCCGGATCGACACCAGCCTGCTGAAGGATCCGTCCGGCACCTCGCTCGGCTGGGTCGGGGTGTACCACCCGGTCGACGAGGACGAGATCGTCCAGCACCACATGACCGAGCGGGCCAGGCTCGTCCGGCGGCTGAACGACATCGTCGCCGACCTGAACGCCGAGCTGGACCTCGCCGTCGTCCTCGACCGGATCACCACCGCGCTGATCGAGCTGACCGGCGCGGACGCGGGCGGGTTCGTGCGGATCGAGGGCGACCGGCTGCGGCTGGTGAGCATGTCCGGGCTGCCGGAGCATCTGCGCGGCACGTCCGCCGATCTGCGGTCGAGCCTGGTCGGGGAGCTGCTGCGGTCGGGCAAGACGGTCAAGCTCGCCACCGGCGAGCAGCGTCTCGGCGACCTGATCTGGTCCGAGCTGCCCGGGCTGCACACGATCGCGCTCGGCCTGTCGTACCTGCAGAACCGGCCGTACGGCGCGCTGTACGCCCTGTTCACCGGCCGCAAGGTCGGGCACACCGAGCTGGAGCTGCTGGAGCTGCTCGCCGGGCACGCGGGCGTCGCGGTCGGCAACGCCGTCGCGTACGCGGAGGTCGTCCGGCAGCGGGCGCACGAGCGCGCCGTCGTCGACTCCAGCGCGGACGGGATCGCCGTGCTCGACCACGACCTCGTCGTCCGGCAGTGGAACCCCGCCGCGCACGCCCTCACCGGCATCGCGCCGGAGGACGCGCTCGGGCGGCCGCTGCCGTTCGACATGCCCGCCCTCGGGGAGATGCTGACGTTCCGGCTGGAGTCGGGGACGTGGCTGAACGTGCTGGCCGCCGTGATCGAGGAGACCGGCGAGCTGGTCGTCGACTTCCGCGACGTGTCGGAGGCGAAGGCGCTGGAGGAGGCCAAGGACCTGTTCCTCGCCACCACCAGCCACGAGCTCCGCACCCCCATCACGGTCGTGCAGGGGTTCGCGTCCACGCTGGTCAACCGGTGGGACGAGCTGTCTGACGGCGACCGCCGCGCCGCCGTCGCCACGATCGCCGAGCGGGCCCAGTCGCTCGGCCGGCTGGTCGAGCACCTGCTGCTCGGCTCCCGCGCGGGCGCGGACGAGCTGACCGTGACGATCGAGTCGTTCGACCTGGCGCGGGTGCTGGAGGGCGTGGTCGCCGGGTTCCGGTCGCTGTCGCCGCTGCACCGGGTCGAGCTGGAGATCGCGCCGGGGCTGCCGCCCTGCAGCGGTGACGCGATGGCGACGGACATCGTCCTCGGGCAGCTGCTGGAGAACGCGTTCAAGTACTCGCCGGACGGCGGGACGGTCAGCGTCCGGGCCGTTCACGAGGGCGCCGAGATCGTGGTGACCGTGCAGGACGAGGGCGTCGGCATCCCGGAGGGCGACCATGAGCGGATCTTCGAGCGGTTCGTGCAGGGCGACTCCGGGGACCGCCGGAGGTTCGGCGGCATCGGCCTCGGTCTGTACATCGTCAAACGGCTCACGGAGGCGCAGGGCGGAACGATTTCCGCACATCCGGCAGGGATCGACAAAAGTGAGGGATCTCACATAGGTCCGACTCGTCCGGATGAGGAGCTTCAAGCGAACGGATCGGTTCGGCCGCCGAACGTCCTTCTGCGTGCGACGCAGGCGCGCGGACCCGCAGGTGGCGCGCATGCGGGGGTCGGCACGTGCATGCGACTCGTCCTCCGGACGGCGTCCTGACAAGCGGCCGAACCGGATCGTTAACCCGGTTGTTGGGCGACCGAACGGACCTCCATCGGTTACTCAGCGTAAGCAAACAGGAGCTTTTTGGCCACGGTGAGACCGTCGTGACCAGGGCATACATGTGGTCTCGACGCGTACCGCACGCCACTACCTGCGGGAAGTACGGTGTCGACAGGGTGTGATGGACGAAACGCGCGCGTGAGGAGTAAATCCGCCGTTGGCTGGATAGATCCATGGATGGTTGCCGTTCGTGACTGGATTCCGATCCGGGGGTGATCACCGTGACCGGATGGCCGGTGACTCGTTGTGCAGGTGGCGAATGAACCGTTCGGGTTTCCGGTCCCGGCCATCAGGGCATTTCGGTCGTACTGGAAGAGCGGTGACGGGACTCATCCGAGCACAGGAAACCACCGGGCACACGGAACCACGGGGAGGTGAGGGCGTCGAGCGTCGTACTGCTCCCACACGCACCGTCCAGCGTCGCGGTCGCTCGTAAGCGCCTCAGCTCGGAGCTGGTCGACTCGGGCGTCTACGAGACCGTCGTGGACGACGCCAGCGTCATCGTCAGCGAGCTTCTCAGCAACGCCCTCCGCCATGCGCGGCCGCTGCCGTCCGGCCAGGTCAGGGTGTGCTGGCTGCGGCGCGGCGACATCCTCGAACTGGAGGTCAGCGACGGCGGCGCGCAGACCGAGCCGCGCCGCGGCCCCGGCACGCTGTCCTCGCTCGGCGGGCGCGGCCTCGGCATCGTCGAGGCCCTGTCCGAGGGATGGGGCGTCCGCCACGAGGACGGCGCCACCACGGTCTGGGCCGTCCTGCGGGCCCCCAGATCACCTTCCGGGAAGAACGGACGGGTCGCTCCCGCCGGCGCCCATGCGGTCGTGCCCGATCTGGCCGACTTCCCGGATCTGACCGACGAACCGGGCGACGACCTGCGCGACGGCACCAGAAACGGAACCGCGCCAAGTAGGGCATATCCGGCCTAACCCGGACCCCACCTAGAGAATCCCGCGCCGACCTTGTAGTGTCCTCCCCAAGCTCGGGCGTTGTCGTGCCCCCGTCGACACCGCCCGAGCTGTTTCATGCCGTCTTCGCGGTCGGGGGGTCGCGGAGGATCGGGCAGGACATGCAGCGGGGGCCGCCCCGGCCGGTGCCGAGCTCGCTGCCCGTGATCCGGATGACCTCGATCCCGGACGCCTCAAGCTGCGCGTTCGTCTCGATGTTGCGCTCGTAGGCGACGCACAGGCGCGGCGCCACGGCGAGGGTGTTGTTGCCGTCGTCCCACTGCTCGCGCTCCGCGGTGACCGGGTCGAGACCCGTGTCGATCACCCTGAGGCGGTCGAGGCCCATCGCCTCGGCGGCGGCCTCCAGGAAGGGGCGCGGTTCGCCGGCGCGCAGGTCGCCGTTGTCGAGCGAGACCGTGTGGGCGGTCAGCGAATGGGCGACCGGCGGGTACATGACGACGGTGTCGACGTCGACCATCGTGCAGACCGTGTCGAGGTGCATGGTGGCACGTTCCTGCGCGATCGGGACGGCCAGGACGGTGTGCGCGAGCCCCGCCCCTATGACCTGGCGGGCGAGGCGTTCCACGCCCGCGGGCGTCGTCCGCTCGCCGGTGCCGACCGCGATCACGCCCGGGCTGAGCAGGAGGACGTCGCCGCCTTCGAGATGTTCGAGGGCCGGGGTGTACACGGGCTGGACGCCGGCGAAGCGCGGATGGTGGGCGTAGACGAGGCCCACCAGCGCGGCCTCGCGGCGGCGGGCCTCCATGGCGAGGCTCGTCACCGCCACCCGGTCGCCGATCCACGTGCTGTTGTCGCGGGTGAACAGCAGGCCGGGGAGCGGGTCGACGATGAAGTCGAGACGGTTCATCAGCCGGTAGACGAGGCCGTGGCCCGCCTTCAGCTCCTCGTGCGCCAGGCCCGCGATCAGCGTGTGCGCGAGGTTCTCGGGGTCGAGGTCGCGCAGGTACGCCTCGACGACGCGGCGGAGCTGGTCGCCCAGGCGGAGGTCGACGACGGCGTCCGCGATGGCCTGCTCGCGGGCGGCCTCGTACTCCAGGGCGTCCTGGAGGAGTTCGGTGACGTACAGGACCTCCACGCCGCGCGAGCGCAGCGCCTCGGCGAACGCGTCGTGCTCCTCCTGCGCCCGGCCCACCCACGGGATCGCGTCGAACAGCAGTTTGTCGCTGTTGCGCGGGGTGAGCCGCTTCAGCTCCGCGCCTGGACGATGCAGGAGGACGGTCCGGAGCCGTCCGACCTCGCTGGTCACCCGATGCTCGTTCAAAACCGTCACACTCCGCAGTTTAGGCGGCGTCGGCCCAACGGATCTTCGGTGCCGTCGCTGTGTCACCATGCGAGGGATGATCGGCAGATCGGCGGCGCTGCCGCTTCACCTGACGTCGGCGACGCTGCTGCGGGTGTCGGCCGAGGGGGTCGCGACGGCGCTGGTCCTGACCGTCCAGGCGCGTACAGGGAACGCCGCCACCGCCGGGTATCTGCAAACCGCGATGACGCTGCCCTACGTGCTGAGCGGCCCGCTGCTCGGGATCGTCATGGACCGGGTCGGACGTCCCCGGGGCGCCGCCGTCGCCCTGGCCGCCGGGTACGCGGTCGCGACCGGGGTGCTGCTCGCCGTCGCGGGACGGTCGCCGCTCGTCCTGGCGTTGCTCGTCGCGGCGGTGATCGGGTGCACCGAGCCGGTCGTGGTGGCGCTCACCAGCCTGCTGCCGCGCTTCGTCCCGCCGGGGCGGCTGTCGCGCGCATACGGGCTTGAGGCGTCCAGCTACAACCTGGCGGCCATCGCGGGGCCGGGGCTGGCGGCCGCTCTCGCGTCCCTGGCGGGCGGGGAGTACGCCGGGGTCGCCATCGTCGTCGCGGGCGTTCTGGGGTTGCTGACGCTTCCGCTGCTGCCCTTCCCCGGGCCGTCCGAGGACACGAAGGCGCCGACCGGCGGATGGTTCTCGACGGTCACGGGCGGGTTGATGGTGCTCGCCGAAGGACGGGTGCTGCGTGCCCTGACGGCGGCGACGACGCTGGCATGGACGGGGTTCGGCGGCGTCGCGGTGACGGCGGTGCTGCTCGCCGAGCACATCGGCGCCGCGCCGAGCGCGGGCGGGCGGCTGCTCGTCGCGATGGCGGCCGGTTCGCTGGTCGGGTCGCTCGCGTCCAGCCGGTGGCTGACGCCCAAGCACGCGGAGCCGGTCATGCTCGCCGGGCTCGTCGCGTTCGGGACGTCGCTCGCCGCCCTCGCCGTGGCGCCGTCGCTGGCGTGGGCGACGGCCGCCTTCGTCGTCGCGGGCGTCAGCGAGGGACCGGTCTTCGCGGCGACGCTGATGCTCCGGCAGCGGGAGGCGCCGCCCGGCCACCTCGGGCAGGTCAACACGACGGCGGGCAGCCTCAAGATCGGCGCCTCGGCGGTCGGCGCCGGGCTGACCGCCGCGTCCGCGGCCGCGATCGGGCCCGTGGGGCTGGTGCTGGCGATCGCCGGGTTCCAGTTCGCCGGGGCGGCCGTGGGGCTGCTCCTCCTGCGCGTCCCCGGAAAATCGGTCGACGTGACCGAATCCGGCTCGTAGCCTTCGAGCCATGTTCCTCGCGGCCGGCACCCGGACGCTCGCGGCCTTCGGCCCGCTGAGCGCGGTGCCGACTGCTTTCATGGCAGTCGCGGCAGTCGCGGCCGTCGTCGACGGCCTGCGAAGCTGACCCCTCTCCGTCCCACCCTCCGGAGAACCAGCGGAGGGGGGTGGCCCAAGCGGGTTCTCACCGGATCCACCAGTGAGGACAGACCAATGGCCAAGCAGCTTTACGAGCGGGACAGGCCGCACGTCAACATCGGCACGATGGGGCACGTCGACCACGGCAAGACGACGCTGACCGCTGCGATCACGAAGGTGCTCGCCGAGCGCGGAATGGCGTCCGCCGTGCCGTTCGACCGGATCGACCGCGCCCCCGAGGAGCGCGACCGCGGCATCACCATCAACGTCGCGCACGTCCACTACACCACCGCGACCAGGCACTACGCCCATGTCGACATGCCGGGTCACGCCGACTACATCAAGAACATGATCACTGGGGCGGCGCAGGTGGACGGGGCCGTGCTCGTCGTGTCCGCGCAGGACGGGGCGATGCCGCAGACGCGGGAGCACATCGTCCTGGCCCGGCAGGTCGGCGTCCGGCACGTGGTCGTCGCGCTGAACAAGGCCGACATGGTCGAGGACACCGAACTGCTCGACCTCGTCGAGCTGGAGGTCAGGGAGCTGTTGTCGGAGTACGGGTTCCCCGGAGACGAGATACCCGTCGTCCGGGTGTCCGGGCTGCGGGCGCTTGAGGGCGACCCGTACTGGACGGCCCGGATCGTCGACCTGCTCGACGCGATCGACGCCTACGTGCCGGTACCGCGACGGGTGCTCGACAAGCCGTTCCTCATGCCCGTCGAGGGCGTCCTGACGATCACCGGGCGCGGCACCGTCGTGACCGGTGTCGTGGCGCAGGGTCTGCTGCGCACCGGCGACGCGGTCGAGGTCGTCGGGCTCGGGGAGTCGTTCCGGACGGTCGCGACCGGGCTGGAGACGTTCGGCCAGTCGATGGAGCACGCCGAGGCGGGCGACAACACCGCCATGCTGCTGCGCGGCGTCCGGCGGGACCAGGTCCGGCGGGGCCAGGTCGTCAGCGCGCCGGGCGCGATCCGGCCGCACGCGAGGTTCCGGGCGAAGGTCCGGGTGCTGACGGCGGACGAGGGCGGCCGGAGCAGGCCGTTCTTCCACGGCTACCGGCCCCAGTTCCACTTCCGCACGACGGACGTGGTCGGCGGCGTCGACCTCGGCGGTGACGGCCGGATGGCGATGCCGGGCGACTCGGTCGAGATGGCCGTCGAACTCGGCCGGCCGGTCGCGATGACCGAGGGCCTCGGCTTCGCGATCCGCGAGGGCGGCCGGACGGTCGGCGCGGGCACCGTCACCGGCCTCGACGGCTAGCGGCGGACCAGAAGGGGCCCGGCGGATCACCCGCCGGGCCCCTTCGTGATCGCGGAGGAGGTGGCGGGCGCGGAACTCGGCGGCCGAGTGGACGGGAATCGCTGGCGGACACGATCTTGGTGTGGTGGGATTTCGGCATCGTCCCCGGCTGACCCCCCACTGGAGAACGTGTGCGATCCCCCCGCGCCCTGATTGCCCTCTTCTCGGTCTGCGCGGCCGCGGCGGTGGTCGCCGCGGCCGCCGCCGGTGCGAGCATCGAGGGCCTGCCGGGCGGTGGCCCCGCCCCCGCCGCCCATGCCGACGGTGCCGCGCCGCCGCCGGACGCCGTCACGATCAACGCGGTGACGTGGAACGTGTGCGGCGACGCGGCGCCCGGCTGCCCGCTCGGCGCCGATCCGGCCGCGCTGGCCAGGCAGGTCGCGCAGCGGATGCACGCCACCGAGGTCGGCGGACGGAAGGTCGCCGCGAACGCCGTCCTGCTGCAGGAGGTCTGCGAGGGGCAGGTGCGCGCGTTCAAGAAGTCCGGCTGGACGGCCCGGTGGTCGTGGGCCTTCGCCGCGTCGCCGCAGGGAGCGTCCTGTTCGGCGGGGCAGGGCCGCTCGGGCGTCGCGATCGGCACCGCCGCGCCGCTCGCCGGGACGGAACGTTCCGAACTCCCGTCGCCTCCCGGGCGGGCACGGGTCGCGCTGTGCGGCGAGGTCCCGTCCTGGACGACCCGGGTGTGCGTGACGCGGCTCGACCCGTCCGAGGACGCCGGGTGGCGCCGTAAGCAGGCCGCCGCCCTCACCACGCTCGCCGGCGCCGGGCGGGTCCTGGTCGGCGGCGACTTCGGGGACGCGCCGGAGAGCCCGGCCCTTGACCCGCTGTACCGGTCGTACGCCGAATGCGACCAGTCCGGGCCGGTCCGCACCGGCGCCAAGACCCGCCAGGACTGGACGGGCACGGCGGTGGAGAAGACCGACTACCTGTTCATCGCCAAGTCCGCGGCCGCCTCGTGCAGCGTTCCGGCGGAGCGGGTGAAGGCGTCCGACCACCGGCCGCTGTCGGGCGTGGTCCGCTACCCCTAGCGGATCCGGCGCCCGTCCCTAGTGCACCTGGCGTTCCTGGCCCTCCCAGTACGGGGCGCGGAGCTCACGCTTGAGGATCTTGCCGGTGAGGTTGCGGGGGATGGCTTCGCGGCGCTCGATCGTCGTGGGGCATTTGAAGTGCGCGAGGTGGTCGCGGCAGTAGCCGATGATGTCCTTGTCGGTGACGTCGCCGGCGTCCGGGGTGAGGACGACGATCGCCTTCGGGGTCTCGCCCCACTTGTCGTCCGGGACGCCGATGACCGCGCAGTCGCCGATGGCCGGATGGCCCATCAGGACGTTCTCCACCTCGGCGGGGTAGATGTTCTCGCCCCCTGAGATGATCATGTCTTTGACGCGGTCGTGGATGTAGAGGTAGCCGTCCTCGTCGAGGTAGCCGGCGTCGCCCGTCCGGAACCAGTTGTCGTCCGACAGCGCGGTGGCGGTCGCCTCGGGCTTGCCCCAGTAGCCCTTCATGTTCTGCGGCGTCCGGCAGAGGATCTCGCCGACCTGGCCCGTGGGCAGCTCCTCCTGCGTCGCCGGATCGACGATCCTGAGGGTGCAGGAGTCGATGGGCAGGCCCGCGCTGCGCAGCCGGTGCGCGTTCGGGCCGTCCGGGTCGTGGTCCTCGGGGGGCAGCATCACGATCGCGCCCGTGACCTCCGTCAGCCCGTAGACCTGGATGAAGTCGGTGTCCGGCAGCAACCGCATCGCGCCGCGCAGGACGTCCTCGCTGATCGGGGACGCGCCGTACAGCATGAGCTCCAGGCTGGACATGTCGCAGGCGGTGACGTCGGGGATCAGCGGCATGAACTGCAACAGCACCGGGACGAGGAAGATGTGCGTGACCCGGTGCCGCTCGATGCCCCGCGCGATCAGCGTCGGGTCGGGCTCGCGGGCGATGACGCCGGGGATGCCGTTGTGGATCGCGGAGAGGGTGAGCATGTTGCCCGCCACGTGGTACATCGGCATCGCGACCATGAGGACGGACGTCGCCTTCACGTTCCACGCGGTGTTGGTCACGGTCAGCGCGGCGAAGTAGTTGTCGTGCGTCAGCATGACGCCCTTGGGCAGGCCCGTGGTGCCCGACGAGTACAGCTGGGCGAACACGTCCGCGGTGTCGGTGACGTACCCCGGCTCCGGCGGGGCGTCGGCCGCGGCGTCGACCCAGGCGGTGTAGTCCGCGTACTCATGGTCCGGGCCGTGGCCGGAGCCGCCGATGACCATGGTGTGGGCCGTGTGCTCCAGCCTGTCGGCGATCGCGTCCAGGACGGGCACGAAATCCGCGCCGACGACGAACACCTTCGCCCGCGCGTCGTTGACGATGTGGGCGACCTCGTCCGGCGCCAGCCGGTAGTTCACCGGGACCTGGACGGCGCCGATCCGCGCCGCGCCGAACAGCTGCTCGGCGTGCTCGATCGAGTTCTTGTCGAGGATCGCGACCCGGTCGCCGCGGCCGACGCCGAGCGCGGCGAGCGCGGCGGCGACCCGGTCGGCGCGCCGGTCGAAATCGCCGTAGGTGATCTCGGTGTCGCCCGCGATGTAGGCGACACGGTCGGGATGCGAGCGCGCCCGCTCGCGCAGCGTCTCAGTCAGGCCCGGCACGGTAGGTCCCTTCGCCGATGATCGCTCGTTTTCCCGGCATCATGCGGTCACCGGCGAGGCCCCGGCAAGGGTTTCGCTAACTGCTTTTGGACATCTTGGAAACGACGGTGACGGCGAGCACCACCAGGACCGCGATGAACCCGATGAAGAAGAAGAACTTCAGCATGGACAGGATCGCGCCGATGGCGGTCATCGCCAGCCACACGGCGAGGATGACACCGAGGACGGTGAAGATTGTCTTACCCATGACCACACCGTATGCGGTCGCCCAATGAAGGTCATCACCCTGCGGGACGACCCTCCGCGGCCTCAGGCCCCGCCGTACGGCGGAGTCCCACCCTGAGGCCCACCCGGGGCCGGACCCTGACCCGGACCGGGGACGGGCGGCGCCTGATAGGACGACCCCGGCCCCTGCATCGGCTGCCCTGGGATCGGCTGGCCCGGGATCGGTGGGGTGGGGTGGCCGTAGCCGCCGGGCGCGCCGAAGGGTTGGCCGGACGGCTGCCCGAAAGGCCGGCCAGGAGGCTGTCCGAAAGGCCGGCCGAAGGGTTGGCCGGGCGGCCGGCGGGGCGTGAGGCTGCTCGCGACCATCAGTACCCGCAGCCCGCCGATGGCTCCGGCCGCGAGCGGCGCCAGCAGGTCCCAGACCTCGAAGCTCGGCTTCAGGACGTCGATGACGTGGTCGCCGTGGATCCCGCCGTGGGTGACCATGAACATCAGGAGGCCCGCCCGGATCCCGGCGTACAGGGCGACGTACCCGGAGATCGCCGCGACGATCGGCGCCACCGGCCCGCGCGGGCGGGTGAGCATGAGCCCGATCGCGGTGAAGAAGCCGACGACGGCGCACTGGAGCGCGTAGTAGACGGTGTAGTGCTGGTAGCCCTGCACGACGGTCCGGTAGACGTCGAAGTACGTCATGATCGTGCCGATGACGGTCGCGACCGCGCCGCCGAGCAGGATCAGGGCGATGGTCCCTGCGGCGGACGTGGCGGAGCGGGTGGGAGCGGCCATCGGGCCATTAAAGCGACGTTCGTCCCGGAATGCGAGGCCCGGTGACCGCTGCCGTGATCAGTCCTTACAGGGTGATGACGTGCGGTCCCATACGGTCGCGGTGGCCGTAGCTTGGGGTCGTGAACACCGTGTCCCATGCCGGCCGCGTCCTGGTGGTCGACGACGACCCGACGGTGGCGGAGGTCGTCGCCCGCTACCTGGCCCGCGACGGGCATGAGGTCGTCTGCGTCGCGGACGGCCCGGCCGCGCTGCGCCGGGCCAGGGCCCTGGACGACCCGCCGGACCTCGTCGTCCTCGACCTGATGCTGCCCGGGATGGGCGGCCTGGAGGTGTGCCGGCGGCTCCGCGAGACGTCCACCGTCCCGATCGTGATGCTGACGGCGCTCGGCGCGGAGACCGACCGGCTCGTCGGGCTGGAGACCGGCGCGGACGACTACGTGACCAAGCCGTTCAGCCCGCGTGAGCTGGCGCTGCGGGTCCGTTCGGTGCTACGCCGGGCGCGGGGCTCGCTCGTCCCGACCGGCCCGAGCGGCCCGGCGGGGCCGCTGCGGGACGGCGACCTGGTCGTGGACGTCGGCGCGCACGAGGCGGGGCTGCGCGGCGAGCACCTGTCGCTGACGTCCCGCGAGTTCGACCTGCTGGCGTTCCTGCTCCGCCATCCCCGGCGGGCGTTCACCCGCGAGCAGCTCCTCGAACAGGTCTGGGACTGGACGTTCGGCGACTCGTCCACCGTCACCGTGCACGTCCGGCGGCTCCGCGAGAAGATCGAGGACGATCCGACCACGCCGCGCCGCATCGTCACCGTCTGGGGCGTCGGCTACCGCTACGAGCCCGCCCGGCCCGCGGAGCCCGCCGCCTCCGGGGAGGCCGGATGATCCCGTTCGAGGATCTCCTCCTGGTGGTCTTCTACGCGACCCTCGCCGCGTTCGCCGTCGCGGCGGTCGCGCTCGTCGTCCTGTACGCGCTGCGCGGCCGGTCGGTCGCCACGCAGCTGATCGTGGTGGCCGTGGCGACCGTGCTGGCGACCATCTCCGGCATCCTCGTGATCTCGTTCCTGATGCTGCTGAACGACCATGACCGCTCGGTGGTGCTGGCGGTGGTGACGTCGGCGGGGCTGGTCGCGATGGCCGTGTCGGTCCTGCTCGGGCGGCGTCTGGTGGCGGCGAACCGGACGCTGGTGGACGCCGTCCGCGCCGATCGGTTCAGGCCGCCGCCGTCCGAGCGGCTGCCCGCCGAGCTGGCCGAGCTGTCACGCGAGCTGGCGGCCGCCTACGACCGTCTCGCCGCATCCCACGAACGGGAGCAGGCACTGGAGGCGAGCCGCCGCGAGCTGGTCGCCTGGGTGAGCCACGACCTGCGCACCCCGCTGGCCGGGCTGCGCGCGATGGCCGAGGCCCTGGAGGACGAGGTCGTCGCCGACCAGGACACCGTCCAGCGGTACCACGGACGCATCCGGGTCGAGGTGGAGCGGCTCACCGAGATGGTGGACGACCTGTTCGAGCTGTCCCGCATCCATGCCGGGGCGCTGCGCCTGTCCCGGCAGCGCGTCGGGCTGGCGGACCTGGTCGCCGAGGCGGTCGCGGGCGCGGAGGCGCTGGCCCGCGCGAAGGGCGTCCGGCTGCACGGCGACGTGCGGGAGGGCCTGCCCGTCCAGGTCGACGCGGGCGAGTTCGGCCGCGCGCTCCGCAACCTCGTCGTGAACGCGATCAGGCACACGCCGGGCGACGGCACCGTCGAGATCATCGGCGAGGTGCGCGGCGGGCAGGCGCGGGTGACGGTCGCGGACGCCTGCGGCGGCATCCCCGAGGACGACCTCCCGCGCGTGTTCGACGTCGCGTTCCGCGGCGAGACGGCCCGGACGCCGGGCGGCGGCGCGGGTCTCGGCCTCGCCATCGCCCGCGGCATCGTCGAGGCCCACGCGGGCGAGATCGGCGTCGCCAACGCCGGGCCCGGCTGCCGCTTCGAGGTCCGCCTCCCCCTCACCGTCTGAACGGAAGCGCCCGGCCGCCCGCGCGCCGCGCCGGGGGTCAGGCCGGGATCGGGATCTCGACCGACGGGAGCTTCGGGGCGGGGGCGCGCCACTCGCCCGACAGCAGCACGCTGAGCGTGTACACGTGCCAGATCTGCTTCGCCCACCGGCGGGCCGTCGTGTCGGCGAGCACGTCCGCCATGGCCTGCCGGTCGACGATCTCGAACAGGCTCGCGGGGCCGTCCATGATCTGCTCCGTGAGCAGCCCGCGGAACGCCTCGTCGCGGGACAGGCGCCAGTTGAACGACGCCGTCCGGCCCCGCGCGGGGAGCGTGGCGCGCGCCCGCCAGGCCCGCCGTCCGGTGAGCAGCGGCCGCCGCCGTTCCCGGTCGAACCGCCACCGTTTCCCCTCGGGCGGGATCTGGGTGAGCGCCGGTGCCAGCTCCCGCAGCAGTAAGAAGAACGGCTCCTCGCTGCGCCGCCACGACGGCGCCAGGGCCAGCACGTCCCGGACGACACGGTTGTCGAAGAACGGGTGGTAGTACGGCGAGTTCATCAGCACCGCGCTGTGCGAGCCGACGATCCAGCGTCCCGTCCGGTAGAACAGGTACAGCTTGTCCAGGACGTCGAAGCCGTCGCGCTCCGCCCGGTCGGTCCAGCGGGCGTGCTCGGCGGCGGCGAGCGCGTTCGCGTCCGGCGTCATGATCGGCTCCGCCGCCCGGAAGATCAGCCGGACCCGCGCGCGGATTCCGTCGGCGCTGATGTCGTCCTGGTCGTAGAGGAACCCGCCGCGGAACGTCTCCCCGCCCGAACCGGACGTCTGCGGGACGAGGCTGTACCTGCGGTACGTGTTCACCCGCTCGTAGGCCGAGTTCATCCCCTCGCACATGCGGACGATGTGGTGGGCGCGGCCGAACGGGTGCTGGACGGAGACCGCGTCACGCTCCGGCTTGGGCTGTGTCAGGTTCACGCGGTGCTCGATGCCGAGCGCCTCCGCGACCCGCCGTCCGAGGATCACGTCCGGCTCGTCGGCGAACCCGTGCGTCGTGGCGCTGAACCGCACCCCCGCCCCCACCAGCGCCGCCGCCATCAGCCTGCTGTCCCGGCCGCCGGACAGGGCCAGCGTCACCGCCTCGCTGTGCCGCCCGAGCGGTTCCGCCGCGGCGATGAGCGACTCGGCGAGCGGCCGGACGGCCTTCGCGCGTCCGGCCGCGTCGCGGGGCACCGGTTCCGTCCTCGGCATCGGCAGCCGGCGGATCACGGTCGGCTCGCCCGGCACGGCCTCCAGCACGGTCGCGGCCGGGAGCGCCGTCACCCCGCGGAACGGGGTGTCGTCGTTGGTGAGGAACCCGTGCCGGACGATCGGGTGCAGCGCCTCCACCGCGAGGTCGACGGACGGGTCCGCCAGCCCGGTCTCCAGCGCCCGCGCCACCAGGTGCACGAGCAGCGCGCGGCTCCCCGCGATCCGGACGCCCCGCGTCTCGGTGTGGTAGATCGGGCAGACCCGGGCGATGGCGGTGGCGGCGGTGACGCCGTCGTCACCGGCGCGGAAGGCGGAGAAGACGCCGCCCAGCTCGGCGGTGGCGTCCCCGAGGTCGTCCTTGGCGAGCAGGGCGTCGGTGTCGCGTTCGGGGTCGGCGAGATAGCCGCAGTACCCGAGGACGCGGCCCGGCCTGCCGGTGAGGATGCCGGGCAACAGCTCGTGCTCGGGTTCGTTGGACCAGCCGAGCAGTGCCGCGCCGCCGCCGGGCGCGGTCCATGAGTCGGCCGAGATCACGTCGGCCGGTACGGGGAACGCCTCGCCTACGGCGCGGTGCGCGGCCTCGAAAAGCAGCGGCGCGAGCCGTTCACGACCTTGGCGGGCGGACAGAGCGAGATAGACGCGCACGAGCACTCCCCACGCGGGTGGGACCCAACGACATCCGGTCCCCTCACCCGGAGGGACGACATCTGAATGACACTCGCGCGGCCATCCGGTGAACAAACGCGGACTTGGATCACTTTGAGTGATCGTCTCACGTCAGCGCGTGAAAGGGTGCGCGGGCCTGCAGGGTGCGCGTGCCTAGAGGTCGAGGGACTCGGCGATCGTGCGGAAGGTCGGGCAGGGCCACCTCGACATGCAGGCCCGGCAGCGCCGGATGGGGCTGCCGGGATCGCTGGTGATGCCGCCGGCCTCCTGCGGGCGGTGCAGGTCGAGCAGCCGGACGCCGAGGTCGGCGAACGCGAGGACCTCCTCGCGTGCGCCGGAGAGGAAGGCGAGGTCCTCACGGGACAGGCGCGTCTTGACGGGGACGAAGCCGCTGTCGTTCACCAGGCGGCCCAGATACCGGGTGGACGAACGCCACGAACTGGACTTCGCCGACCGCGCCCGGATCGTCTCCAGGCGTTCGCGCAGCCGGGTCTCCCTCGGATCCGCCTTCATGCGCGGCGCACCCCCTCACACACGCGCTTGCGCCCATACCGCTGTCGCACCCGTTCAGCCTCCCCTACTCGGCGGCTCCGCGAGACGGGAACCGCCGAGATCGCCCGACGGGCGTTCCGGCTCCTGTCCGGGGGCGCGGGGGTCGCCCGCCACGAGCGACCGGCCCGGGTCAGAGGTGGATTCACGACATCACGGTGCGTAGTTCACAAAGGGTACGGGACTGTCCGCGCGACGACACGCCCGCCCCACAGGGGACTTGGCGAACTGTCTGGCCCGCGGGCCATTCCCGAGATAGTGTGCCGGACGTGGAGCTAAACGTCTCGACCACGTCTCAGGAGGGTCACGCCGTCGTCACGGCGACCGGTGAGCTCGACCTCTACACCGCGCCCAAGCTGCAGGCGGCCCTCGCGGGCCTGCTGCGCGAGCGGGTCGACCGCATCGTGGTCGACCTCAGCGGCGTCGAGTTCTGCGACTCGACCGGCATGAACGTGCTGCTCGCCGCCATGAAGCGGCTCAAGGAACAGGGCGGTTCGCTCGAACTCGCCGCCCCGCGCCCGGCCGTCCGGCGCATCCTGCAGGTCACCGGGCTCGACACCGTCTTCACCGTGACCGACGCCGCCCCCGCCATGGACGCGGGCTGAACCGTCCCGCGCCATCCCGCCATCCGAATCCCTCCATCTGAAGCCCGCCCGTCCCGCCGGTTAACACCGGTGGGCGCGGGCCGTTCGCGCGGGTAACGTGTCCAACCGTTCCCCGCCGTGGGACCCGCCGTACCGCCAACCCGGACTACGATCGCCGATATGCAGGACGTAGCGGTGATCATCCCGGCCAAGGACGAAGCCGACCGCATCGCGGACACCGTCAAGGCCGCGCACGAGCTCCCCGGCACCGGTCTCGTCGTCGTGGTCGACGACGGCTCGGCCGACGGGACGGGCCGCGCCGCCCGCGCCGCCGGGGCGCGGGTCGTCCGGCACAGCCGCAACCGCGGCAAGGGCGCCGCGATGGAGAGCGGCGCCGAGGCCGTCCGGCTCCTCGACGAAGACCGCGACAACCCCCGCCACCTGCTCTTCCTGGACGCCGACCTCGCCGGCACCGCCCGCGAGGCGGCCCCCCTCGCCGAACCCGTCCTGGCCGGCGCCGCCGACATGACGATCGCCGTGTTCAGCACCACCGTGAAGCTCGGCGGGCACGGGTTCGTCGTCCGGCTGTCGCGCGACGGGATCCGCCGCGCCACCGGCTGGGAGGCCACCGCCCCCCTCAACGGGCAGCGCTGCCTGACCCGCGCCGCGTTCGACGCCGCGCTGCCGCTCGCCGCCGGGTTCGGCGTCGAGACCGCGCTCACCATCGACCTGCTCCGCCAGGGCTTCCGCGTCACCGAGGTCGAGGTCCCGCTCGCGCACCGCGCCACCGGCACCGACTGGCGGTCCCAGCTGCACCGCGCCCGGCAGTTCCGGGACGTGGCCAGGGCGCTCGCCGTCCGCGACCCCGCGTCCGCCGCCGTGACGCGGCGCCTGGACGCCCTGCGCGGCAGCCGCCCGTGACCCGACTCGGAACGGGCGGGCTGTGCGGCATCGGGCTCAGCCTTGCGTGCTTCCTGACCACCGCCCTGCTGGGCCCGTCGGTGTTCCAGCCCGCGCTCGGCGGCGCGCGCTCCGGCCCGCCCTACTCGCTGGACGTGAACCCGTCGCCGTACCTGGTCATCGGGCTCGTCGTCGCGGGTGTCGTCGCGGGCACGGCCGGGCTCTGCATGTGCTTCGCCGCCGCCCGGAGGGGCTGGCGGATCGGGGCCGGGCCGCTGGTGATCGCGGGGCTGCTCGCCGCCGTCGCGTTCATGGCCATGCCGCCGGTCGGGTCCACCGACCACCTCAACTACGCCTCGTACGGGCGGATGGCGGCGACCGGCCACGACCCGTACGCCACCCGCGCCGTCGACCTGCCGTCCGACCCGGTCGCCGGGGCGCCGGAGGAATGGCGCACCACACCGTCGGTGTACGGGCCGATCGCCACCGGCGAGCAGGCGTTCGCCGCGTGGATCGGCGACGGGTCGGTGCGGGTGACCGTGTTCGTCCTGTCGATCGTGAACACGCTCGCGTTCGCGGTCACGGCGCTGATCCTCTACCGGACGTCCAAGACCGAGGAACGGCGGCTCCGTACCGCGCTGCTGTGGACGTGCAACCCCCTCGTCCTGTTCCATCTGGTCGCGGGAGCGCACAACGACGTCCTCGCGATCGCGCCGATGGTCGCCGCGCTCGCCGTCTTCGGCGGGCGGTCACGTCCCGGATGGATGCGGGCGCTCGGCGCCGGCGTCCTCGCCGGGGCCGGCGCGGCGATCAAGGTCCCGGCGGCGCTGGTCGGCGGCGGGCCCGCCTGGACGCTGCTCCGCGAGGCGTGGACGGAACGCCGCTGGCGCTCGATCGGCGGCCTCGCCGCGCTGTTCGGCGGGGCCGGGGCCGTCACCGCGATCTCCTACGCGCTCGCCGGCCCGCACGCGCTCGACCAGGTCCGGGAGGCGAGCGACATGGTCTCGTTCGCCACCCCGTGGCATCTGGTGGACGAGTGGCTCGGCCGCGGCTCCCAGCGCACCATCATCAAGACCGGTGCCGTGCTGGTCGGGATCGCGCTGTTCGTGCTGCTCGTCCGCGTCCTGCCGACGGAGGAAGGAAAAGCGGGCGGCCGGGACCACCTCGCGCGGGACGCGGAGAACCGCCGGGTCGCGGCCGCGTTCGTCCTCGCCTGGCTCCTCGCCGCCCCCTACGCGCTGCCCTGGTACGACGGGTTCGGCTGGGCGGTGCTGGCGCTGCTGCCCTGGACGCGGGTCGACTGGATCCTCCTCGCCCACACCACCGCGCTCAGCCTCGCCTACCTCCCGGCGCGCGCGCCCGCCCGCATCAAGCTGCCCGACGACCTGTCCTGGCTGTTCACCGTCGTTCGGCCGACGGTGATCCCGTGGACGCTGCTCGCGATTCTGGCGGCGCTGGTGGTTCAGAGTCTTCGTTCCACAAGTCGATCTCCAGCGCCCGGACCCCGGCCGCGAGCATCAGTGGAGTCGCCAGGCTGAACGCGACCGACAGGATCACCACGCCCGAGTCGTTCACCAGCATCCCGATGACACCGACCGTCAGCGCGCACAGCAGCGCCGGACGCATCGTCACCGTGTGCTCGTACGCGCGCTGCAGCAGCGAGATCCGCCACCGCGTCGGCCGCGCCAGCACGAAGAACAGGAACCCGATCGCGGCGGCGAGCGGGAGCGTCAGATGCCAGTACCCGAGGCTGTTCAGCATCGCGTTGAACTTGCGGACGATGACGCCCCACGCGTCGCCGTCCATGAGGTCCTGCCAGAAGCGGCCGAGATGCGTCGGGTTGGCGCTCTTGGAGTTCAGGTATGAGATGAACAGCACCAGCACGGCGCCCGCCAGGCAGAACGCCGCGAGCTTCAGCGGTGAGACGCGCCGTCCGGTGACCATCAGGCCGAGCATCGCGAACGCCGGGACCATCGCCAGCACGCCGCCGAAGTCGCTGCCCCACGCCGGGAGCCCGTCCACCGCGACCGCGAACGCCCCGATCCCCGCGACGATCCCGAGCGCGACCGTCCTGCGGCCCGCGCGCAGCGGGAACTCCGTCAGCCACGCCGCGGTCAGGATCGCGGCGACGGCGAACAGCGAGAACGCCTGGTTGCCGAAGCCGTAGAACCGTCCGGCGACCAGCGCCGTGTACCCCATCAGCGTGTTCAGCTGGAGGCTCGAACCGGTCATCACGTCCAGCGCGAGGACCAGCGCCGTCACCAGCGTGATCACCAGGCCGGGCGCGAACGCCGACCGCCGCCAGGGCCCGGCGAGCGCCACCCCCGCCAGCAGCCCGGCGAAGCCGAGCACCGTGCAGATCAGGACGGGCGTCGCGTGGTCGGCCCGCCACCACGGCAGCAGCCCGGCGAGGAACGACGCGCCCGTCACCGCGCCGCCGAGCAGCGCGATCACCCGGGTGCCGCCGAGGATCCGCGCCCGGGACCTGCGGTCGCCGCCGACCCGGCGCAGCGCGAGCGCCGCGATCCCGTACAGGACGAGCTGTGTCGCGAACAGCACCCAGTAGAACGACGTCTGGACGCTGCGGATCGCCTGCGCGGCGACGTCCTCGTCCTCCAGCGACTCCACCCGGTCCTGCGTCGTGGCCTTCGTCGGCTGCGACCGCCACACCGACCCGACGGCCTCCTTCGGCTGCCGGAGGTGGAGCAGCTTCATCGCCGTCGCGGTCAGGTCGGTGAGCGTGACGAGGCCGTCCTGCCGGGTGGCGCCGGACGTCATGTAGCCCGCCTTGTACCCGCCGCTTCCCTTGGTCTGCGCGATGGCGACGCGCAGGTGCGGGTCGACGCTGACGTCGGACAGGCCGGCGAGCAGCACCGTCGTCCCGTCCGGGACCCCGGTCATGACCTGCCCGATCCGGCGGTCGGCGGCGGCCGCGGCGTCGGCGCGCTCGCTCTCCGACAGCGGTTCCTGGTCGCCTTCGAGATTGACGCCGGCGTTGATGTAGGCGCGGAACAGGTCGTCGACGTCGACGGCGGCGAGCGGGCAGCGCGCCCAGTCGGCGGCGGTCACCCTGTCGGGCGTCGCGACGTACCGGTCCACCCGGCCGCCGCCGTCGCCCACGCCGAACACCGCGCCGGGGCCGACCGCGAGCGTGCATCCGCCCGCGTCGTGGACGGCGTCGCCGAGCAGCCCGGTCTGGGCGTGGTAGTTGGTGTCGGCGTTGTCGCTCTTGATCGCCGGCCAGGCGGGCGCGATGGCGCCGCCGACCGGAGGCGGGCCCGTGGGGGAGGGCTGGCCGGGCAGGATCGGCGAGGCCGGAAGCGCGCAGTTCCCGTTCGGCAGCCGGGACCGCTGGCCCGCCGACAGCGTCAGCCAGGCGTCGGTCGGGCAGGTGTTGGTCCGCGTCGTCCGGACGCTGAGGCTCGCGGCGGAACCCCCCGCCGTCAGCCCCCACAGCGCCGGCGTCTTCTCCCGGTCGATGTCGCTCCACATCAGCCCCGGGACCCCGATGACCACGACCCGGTCGCTGACCGCCGCCGTCTCCGCGCGTGCCGGGACACCCGCGCGCGCCGGGGCCGGGCCCGCGATTCCGGCGAGCAGGGCCGTGCACGCCGTGACGAGGGTGGCGAGGAACACAGCGATCTTGGTTCCCCGCGAAGTCATGGCGTCAGGTTACAAGAGGCCGAGGACCCCGCAGTGGCCATATCCTGCGGGCTGTGGACGGTCCCGAGGCGCATCTGGTCGGCGAGGCAGGCGGCGCCGCCGAACCCGGATCCGGGCCCGCCCCTGCCCGCGGCCCCCTCTCCGCCCCCGCCCGCGAGGCGGCGGAACCGGTCCGGCGCAGGACGGCGGCGGACCTGCTGATCGCGCTGGCCGGGGTCGCCATCGCCGTCGTGGCGGTGTCCCCGATCGTCACCCGGTGGCTCGGCAACGAGCCCGACCAGCGGCTCGTCGACCTGGAGGTCTACCGGGACGGCGGCCGCGCCATCCTGCGCGGCGCCCCGCTGTACGACGTCCTCACGCAGCCGCCGCAGCTGCTGCCGTTCACCTATCCGCCGTTCGCGGCGGTCCTCGCCGTCCCGTTCACCGTCATCCCGTGGCGGGCCGCGCAGCTGGTGTGGACGGGCCTGATCTGCCTCGCGCTCACCATCTCGGTCTGCTACGCGTTCCGCGACCTGCTCCGCCGCGCCGGACGCTGGGCGCCGCTCGCCGCGGGCGTCCTGGTCGCGGGGATGGCGTGGCTCGACCCCGTCCGCGACCAGTTCAGGTTCGGGCAGGTCGGGCTGTTCCTCCTCGCGATGTGCCTGGCCGACTGCTGTGCCCGCACGCCCCGCTGGCCGCGCGGGATGCTCGTCGGCCTCGCGATCGCGATCAAGCTGGTGCCGGGCGTCTTCCTGATCTACTTCCTGATCACCGGACGGCGTGAGGCCCTCGGCAACGCGCTGTTCACGGCCGCGGCCGCCACGCTCGGCGGGTTCGCGCTGCTGCCGTCCGACTCGTCCGACTACTGGTTCGGGGCGCTGCTCCAGGGCGGCGACCGGACGGGCGCGGTCGACGGCACCACCAACCAGGCCGTCCACGGGATCGTCGCGCGGATCCTGCCCGAAGGCCCCGCCCGGACGCTCGTGTGGCTCCTGCTCGCCCTGATCGTGGCGTGGTACGGCTTCGCGTGGGCCCGCCGCGCGTCCAAGGCCGCCGAGCTGCACGACGGACAGGAGTCCTACAGCCTGCTCCTCGCCGCGGTCGCGATCGTCGGGCTGCTGTCGGTCGTGCTGTCCCCCGTGGGCTGGATCCACCACCTTGTATGGATGATCGCGGTGTTCGGCGCTTTGATCGGAGATGCCCGAGACACGCGAAGATGTCTTTTCGCGTTCGGTCTCTGGCTCCTCTTCCTGTTCCCCATCCCCTGGTGGGGACGGTCGCTGATCGGCCCGGAACACTCCGCCGTCTCGGTTTTCACGGGCCAGGTCGTCCGTGACCTGTTCGGCATCGCGGCCCTCGCGTCGATCCTCCTGCTCGGAACCTGGCTGGTGAATCGGATCGAACCGCGGCTCCGGCGCGAAGATCCTTCGCAACCCGAGGTCGGGATGGGTACGCTCAGCCCGTGATGCTTGTCGCGGTGGCCGTCGCGGGCCTGGTCGCCGGGGTTGCGGGGCTGTCCATCGCCGTGGTCGCGCACAACCGGGTGAACCAGGTCGTCGACGAGTGCGGGGAAATGCTCAGGCGCCAGCTCCAGGTGGCCAGTGGGTCGGCGGACGAACGCGCGCTGCGCGACCTCGCCATCGTCCACTACGACGCCCTCAAGGAGATGTCGGGACACCGGTCCTTCTCGCTCGCCCTGATCAACGCGGTCGGGGACGGGATCGTGATCAGCTCGATCAACGGGCGCACCGAGACGCGGACCTACGCCAAGGCCGTCCAGGCCGGGCATCCGGTCGAGATGCTCTCGCCCGAGGAGAACCAGGCCCTGCGCGCGGCCCGGCTCGGCAAGGGCCCCATCGTGTCGATGGACGACCCCCTGCCCGACTTCGGCAGCGGCAACGGTGACCGCACCACCCCCACCGCCCGCGCCTGACGCCCCCGCGCCTGACGCCCCCGCGCTCGGCGGGAGGGCCGGATCGGCCCGGGCAGTAGACTCGGTGTTCTCACCTCGCATGCCGCGAGGCGCATCACTCTCACCAGGAACGCACGCACCAGGGGACCTCGTGACCTTCAACGACAGGCCAGCGCGCTACGCCTACCTGGGTCCGCGGGGCACGTTCACCGAGGCCGCGCTGCTGACCCTGCCCGGCGCCGCCGAGGCCGACCACCTCCCGCTGGCGACCGTCCCCGCCGTCCTGGACGCGCTCCGCCGCGGCGACGCCGACGGCGCCGTCGTCGCCCTGGAGAACTCCGTCGAGGGCTCCGTCCCGACGACCCTGGACGAGCTCGCGACCGGCGACGCCCTGCAGATCGTCGGCGAGATCCACCTGCCGGTCTCGTTCGCGCTGCTCGTCCGTCCCGGCACGACCCTCGCCGACATCAAGACCGTCGCGTCCCACCCGATCGCGCAGCCGCAGTGCCGCCGCTGGCTGCTCGACACCGTCCCGGACGCGGAATGGCGCGCCGCGACGTCCAACGCCGAGGCGGCCCAGCACGTCGCCGACGGTCACTACGACGCGGCCCTGGCCGGCTCGTTCGCCGCGCCGCGCTACGGCCTGTCCGTCCTCGCCGAGGACATCCACGACGTCGCCGACGCCGTCACCCGCTTCGTCGTCCTGCGCCGCCCCTGCACCCCGCCCGCCCCCACCGGCATGGACAAGACGACCGTCGTCGCGTTCATCGGCGAGGACCACCCGGGCGCGCTGCTGGAGATCCTCACCGAGTTCTCCGTCCGCGGCATCAACCTGACCCTGATCCAGTCGCGCCCCACCGGCACCGGCCTCGGCTCCTACCTGTTCTGGATGGACTTCGAAGGCCATGTCGCCGACGCCCGCGTCGGTGAGGCGCTGATGGGCCTGCGCCGGGTCTGCTCCGACGTCCGTTTCGTCGGCTCCTACGCGCGCGCCGACCGGGTCCGCCCCGAGATCCGCCGCGGCACCCACGACGACGACTTCACCGAAGCCGCCGCCTGGGTCGAATCGATTCGCACGCGCTGACCCCTGCGGGGCCGCTCTTCGGTGACGCAACCGTGATCATTCGGGGCCAACCGACTGTGGATCTTGGACGTCCTCACCTGTCCCCGGGCGCCACCACCAGGATCGAGGCGGCGGCCGCCTCCGGCATCGACATCACCAAGGTGCGGCGGACGCAGTCCGAGGTCACCGTGACGCAGGGCCGCTGGTGGGTGGACGTCGAGCTGACCAACGCCGAGCAGACGCGCCTGTGGCAGCAGCGCGACACCATCGACAACGGCGTCGACACCGTGATCACCGACTTCGAGGTCGACCCGGCGACGGTCGACGTGGAGAACACCCGGGCCATCGCCGCGAACGGCTCGTGGGCGGTCCTGTTCGCGAACGAGCCGGTCGACCTGCCCGATGACTACCACGGCTACGTGTCGTCCAGCGCGCACATGAACGTCCGGCACGTGGTGTACCGGACGTCCGTCACCGGCTTCGACGCGACCCCGGAGCCGGTCGGCAGGGGCGACATGGTGACGGGACGCGGGACCGTCCTGCACAAGGGCGGGGCCGTCACCGTCATGGGGATGCTGCACCGGGAGACCACCGGCTGGAAGGTCTACGCCTCGCACGACCCGTGGGCCGGGTCAGGAAGTGGGGCGGGAGGTGCGGTTGCGCCACCATTGTTCGGTCTTCTTCCAGCCCTCTTCACAGGCGGCGATGTAGGGGCCGCGTCCAGCGGGGAACTTGCCGCCTCCGCTCAGACCCTTCTCGTAGGACTCGGCGCAGAAACCGGACGGCGGGTTGTCGCCGAAGGTCATGCGCATGCCCGCGGCCAGCTGGGCCATCTTCGTGTACGTGTAGCTCTTGCCGTCCGGGTCGATCATCACGATCAGCCGGCTGTTGGTGACCTTGGGGTCGGACGGCGTCGCCCGGGGCGTGGGGGTGGCACTGGCCGTCGGTGTGGCGGCCGCGGGCGTCGTCGGCGCGGGGGTGCCCGCCGTGGGCGTGCCCGATGCCTGTGTGGACGGGGTCCCCTTGGCCGTCTCCTCGCCGTCGCACGCCACGGTGCCGGAGAGGACGCCGATCAGGGCCAGCGGAATCGCGATCTTCTTGTACACGGGCAACTCCGGGCGGTAACAGGGGGTTTGGGGCTGGGCATTACACAAGTCATAGATGTCGGCCACTCGTAGTTAGTTCGGGGACGTTGACGTGCGCTGACATAGGGTGCACGGGTGAGTGTGGATTTCGATCTGTATGAGCGGGAGTTGTGGAGCGGCCGCGCGTCCGCCTACGAGCGGGGGTTCGCGCAACTCACCCGCCATTTCGTCGGGCCGTTGCTGGACGCGGCCGGGGTGAGCGCCGGGACGCGGTTCCTCGACGTCGGGACGGGCCCGGGGTTCGTGTCGCGGGAGGCGACCCGGCGTGGCGCGGAGGTGTCGGCGATGGACGCCGCGCCCGACATGGCGGAGACGGCGCGCCGGAACGTCCCCGGCCTGGACGTGCGCGTCGCCGTGCTGCCCGAGGTGCCGTTCGGCGACGCGACGTTCGACGCCGTGGCCGGGAACTTCGTGATCAACCATGTGGGCGATCCGGGCGAGGCGCTCGCGGGGCTGCGGCGCGTGCTGCGGCCGGGCGGGCGGCTGGCGCTGAGCTGCTGGGAGATGCCGGGCGTCGGGGCCCTCGCGGTCGTCAGGGAGGCGATCGAGGAGGCGGGCGTGCGGGTGCCCGAGGACATCCCCGACTCGCCGTTCACGGAGTACGGCAAGGCGGCGCCGTTCCGGGAGCTGGTCGTGGCGGCCGGGTTCGGTGAGGTGGCCGTCGAGGAGGTCGGCTGGGAGCACGCCGTCGACCCGGAGTACTGGTGGGAGACGGTCGCGCTGTCCAGGGTCGGCACCGCGGGGGTCATCGTCGGACGGCAGGACGCGCCGACCATCGCCCGGATCAAGGCCGCGTACGACAGGATCGTCTCGCGCTACGCGGCGGGCGGGAAGATCGTGCTGCCCGCGCGCGCGTTGGTGGCCGCCGGGGTCCGCTGAGGACGAAGTCGCGCGCGGAGCGAGGGGTCCGGCCGGTAGCCTCGGGTCTGTGATCGACCTGCGAGCTCTTCGAGAGGATCCCGAGCGGCTGCGCGCCTCGCAGCGCGCCCGCGGTGAGGATGACGGCGTCGTCGACCGGCTGCTCGACCTGGACGAGAGGCGCCGCTCGGCGCTGACGTCGTTCGAGCGGCTGCGGGCGGAGCAGAAGAGTTTCGGCAAATCGGTGTCCAAGGCGCAGGGCGACGAGCGGCAGAAGCTGCTGACCCGCGCGAAGGAACTGGCGCAGGAGGTCAAGGAGGCCGAGGCCGAGGCCGACCGGCTCGCCGGGGAACTCGACGCGGTGCTCAAGGGCGTCCCGAACCTCATCGAGGAAGGCGCCCCGCCCGGCGGCGAGCAGGACTTCGTCGTCCTGGAGCACGTCGGTGAGCCGCCCGTCTTCGACTTCGAGCCCAAGGACCATCTGGAGCTGGGCGAGAGCCTCGGCGCCATCGACATGGAGCGCGGCGCGAAGGTGTCGGGCGCGCGGTTCTACTACCTGACGGGCGTCGGCGCGCGGTTGCAGTACGCGCTGCTCAACCTCGCCATCGAGCAGGCCGTCGCGTCCGGGTTCGTCCCGATGTACCCGCCGGTGCTGGTGAAGCCGGAGGCGATGGAGGGCACCGGGTTCCTCGGCGCGCACGCCGCCGAGGTGTACCAGCTGCGGGAAGAGGACCTGTACCTGGTCGGGACGTCCGAGGTGCCGCTCGCCGCGTACCACATGAACGAGATCATCGACGGGCTGCCGCGGCGGTACGCGGCGTGGTCGTCGTGCTTCCGCCGCGAGGCCGGCTCGTACGGCAAGGACACGCGCGGCATCATCCGCGTCCACCAGTTCGACAAGGTGGAGATGTTCTCCTACTGCGACCCCGCCGACGCGCACGCCGAGCATCTGCGGCTGCTGGAGTGGGAGAAGGAGATGCTCGCCAAGGTCGAGATCCCGTACCGGGTGATCGACGTGGCGGCGGGCGACCTCGGGTCCAGCGCGGCGCGCAAGTACGACTGCGAGGCGTGGGTGCCGTCGCAGAACACCTACCGGGAGGTCACGTCGACGTCCAACTGCACCGAGTTCCAGGCGCGGCGCCTGGCGGTGCGGTTCAAGGACGACGGCGGCCGGAGCCGCCCGGTCGCGACGCTGAACGGGACGCTCGCGACGACGCGGTGGATGGTCGCGATCCTGGAGAACCACCAGCGTGCGGACGGGACGGTCCACGTCCCCGAGGCGCTGCGCAAGTTCCTCGGGCAGGACGTCCTGGAGCCCGTCAAAAGGTAAGCCGCCCGGAAGGCTGTCGTATATGTCGCCTAGGGTGGGGCTGACCTGCTCTGGAAGGTGACATGACCCAAGCCTCGCCCCGCATGATCGCCACCGATCTCGACGGCACGATCGTGCGCTCCGACGGCACGCTCTCCACCCGGACCGTCGCCGCCCTGGCCCGTGTCGAACAGGCCGGGGCGGTGCTGGTGATGGTGACCGGGCGCCCGCCGCGCTGGATGACGAACGTCGCCGCGGCCGTCCGGCACCACGGCGTCGCGATCTGCGCGAACGGCGCCGTGCTCTACGACCTGCACACCGACACCGTCCTGCACGCCTCGGAGATCACCCCGGACGTGGTCGCCGAGGTCGTCGGACGGCTCCGCGACCTCGCGCCCAGGCTGCGGTTCGCCGTGGAACACCCGACCGGGTTCGTCTTCGAGGACAGCTACGACCTCGGCCGCTGGGACGCCGAGGCCCTCGGCGGGCGGCGGGTGACCGCCGAGGAGATCATCCGCCACGGCGGCACCAAACTGCTCGCCTACGACGCCGAAGCCGACGCCGACGCGCTCACGGAGAAGGCGGTGGAGGCCGTCGGCGACCTCGTGACCGTCACCAACTCGTCCGGGCGCGGCCTGCTGGAGATGAGCGTGCTCGGCGTCACCAAGGCCAGTGCGCTGGCCGGGCTGTGCGCCGAGCTCGGGATCGCGTCCGACGGCGTCGTCGCCTTCGGCGACCAGCTGAACGACCTGCCGATGCTCACCTGGGCGGGCACCTCGTACGCCGTCGCCAACGCGCACCCGCTCGTGCTGGCGGCCGTCACGCACAAGACGTCCAGCAACGACGACGACGGCGTGGCGGAGGTCCTCGAACGCCTCTTCCCGGCGACGCCGTGACGTAAGAACGGCCGCCACCGCGCGTGCGGTGGCGGCCGTTGCCGTTCGCGTCCTACAGGTAGGGGCCGGACGAGCGCGACCCGGGCGGTTCGTCCTCCGCGCCGGGCGGCATCATCCCGGCGGGCAGGGCGCGCCGCATCTGCTCCAGCTGGGCGCGCGCCGCCATCTGCTGGGCGAACAGCGTCGTCTGGATCCCGTGGAACAGGCCCTCCAGCCAGCCGACGAGCTGCGCCTGCGCGATCCGCAGCTCCGACTCGCTCGGGACCGTGCCCTCCGTGAACGGCAGCGACAGCCGCTCCAGCTCCTCGACCAGCTCGGGCGCGAGGCCGTCCTCCAGCTCCTTGATGGACGACTTGTGGATCTCGCGCAGCCGGGCGCGGCTCGCCTCGTCCAGCGGGGCGGCCTTGACCTCGTCCAGCAGCTGCCGGATCATCCCGCCGATCCGCATCACCTTCGCGGGCTGCTCGACCATGTCGGTGATCGACTTGCCCTCGGACTGGCCCTCGCCGCCGCCCTCGACGGCGATGCCGTTCGGGCCGACCACGAGCACCTGCGGTTCCTGTTCAGACTGGTTCTTCGAAGCCTCGCTCATAATCCCTTCATCCTCACACGGTCAGCAGGATCTTGCCGACGTGACCGCTCTCTTCGAGCAGCCGGTGCGCGCTCGCCGCGTCCGCCATCGGGACCCGCCGGTCGACGACCGCCCGGACGGTGCCCGCCTCCAGCAGCGGCCACACATGCTCCCGGACGCCCGCCACGATCTCCGCCTTCTCCTCCAGCGGACGGGCCCGCAGCGTGGTCGCGTGGACGAGGGCGCGCTTGCCCAGCAGCTTGCCGATGTCCAGCTCCGCCCGCGCGCCGCCCTGGAGGCCGATCACCATCAGGCGGCCGCCGACGGCGAGCGCGTCCACGTTCCTGGCCAGGTACTTCGCGCCGATCAGGTCAAGTATCACGTCATAGGGGCCGGAGTCGACGAAATCGTCCTCGCGGTAGTTCACCGTCACGTCCGCGCCGAGCTCCCGGCAGCGGGCCGCCTTCTCCGCGCTGCCCACCGTCGTCACCACCCGCGCGCCGCGCGCCTTGGCGAGCTGGATCGCGAACGTCCCGATCCCGCTGCCGCCGCCGTGCACGAGCAGGGTCTCCCCGGCGCGCAGCCCGGCGAGCATGTGGACGTTCGACCACACCGTGCAGGCGACCTCCGGGAGCCCGGCGGCCTCCACGACGTTCACGCCGCGCGGTACCGGAAGGACCTGCGACGCGGGCACCGCGACACGTTCGGCGTACCCTCCGCCGGAGAGCAGCGCGCACACCTCGTCGCCCGGGGCCGGCCCGGTCACGTCCGCGCCGAGCTCCGCCACCCGGCCCGACACTTCCAGGCCCGGATACGGCGGCGCGCCATCCGGCGGCGGGTAGAACCCCTTCCGCTGCATGACATCGGCCCGGTTGACCGCGCTCGCCACCACGTCGATCAGGACCTCGCCCGGCTTCGGCGCCGGATCCGGGACCCGCGTCCATTCCAGGACGTCGGCGTCGCCCGGCTCACGGATCACGATCGCATGCATACCGGCCACGCTACCGGGGACCCGGCGCGATGCCGCCGTCCGGCCCGCGGCCGCGCAAACGTCGATCTCCGCTATGGATGCGTGGTATTGGCGCACGGGTATCCTGCGTGGGGGCCATTTTGCCCACCCGCACCGTGTTGATCATCAGAGGCGTGCCCGAGGGGGAAGAACGGTGGCAAGGAACGAGCACGACGGGCGATCATTGGAGGAGCGGCTGGCCTCTTTGGACGCGATGAGCGGGGACACGACCGGGCAGCCACCGGAGCAGCAGGGGCCCGCCGAGCAGGAGAACGCCCCGCCGGACGAGACCGTCCAGGGCGAGGCCCAGCCCCCCGGTCAGCCGGTGCCGCAGCCTCCGGCCGAGCAGACCGACCCCAACGCCAACCCCTGGCTCACCGCGCCGCCGCCCACCTTCCAGCAGCCTCCACAGCCCCCGCAGAGCTTCCCGCCCGACGACTTCGGCCCGCCGCAGCTCCCGCCCTACGAAGGCGGCCCCATACAGCAGCCGTTCGAGAGTGGAATGCTGCCGCCGCCGTACCCGCCCCAGCAGCCATCCTATGACGCCAACGGCAACGCCGCTCCTCCCTTCGAGCAACTGCCGCCGTACCCGGCCGACCAGTTCCCCCAGCAGGACGCCGACGCGACCGTCCAGCCGTACCAGCCGATCGACCCCACGACCGGCCAGCCGTACCCGCAGGACACCGACGGCGCCGGGCAGCCGTACGTCCCGATCGACCCGCAGACGGGCCAGCCCCTGGCGTACGACCCCAACGCGCCCGGCCAGCAGTTCCCGCCGATGGACCCCAACGCCGTCCAGCCCTACCAGCCTTTCGACCCCGGCACGGGCCAGCCGTACGCCCAGTTCGACCCGGCAACGGGCCAGCCGTACGCGCCCGCCGACCCGAACACCGGCCAGCCCTACCCGCCCGCCGACCCGACCACGGCCCAGCCCTACCCCCAGGACCCGAACGCCCCCGGTCAGCAGTTCCCCCCGGTAGACCCCAGCACCGGCCAGCCATACGCGCAACTCGACCCGGCAACGGGCCAGCCGTACCCGCCCGCCGACCCGAGCACGGGCCAGCCGTACGCCCAGTACGACCCGAACACCGGCCAGCCTTACGCACAAGCCGACCCCGGCATGGGCCAGCCGTACCAGCCGGTCGATCCCGGTACCGGGCAGCCTTACCAGCCGGTCGATCCGAGCACGGGCCAGCCGTACACCCAGGCCGACCAGAACACCGGCCAGCCCTACCAGCCGATCGACCCGGGCACGGGCCAGCCTTACCAGCCGGTCGACCCGGGCACGGGCCAGCCCTACGCGCAGGTCGACCCGAGCACGGGCCAGCCGTACCAGCCGGTCGACCCCAGTACCGGGCAGCCTTACCAGCCGGTCGATCCCAACACGGGGCAGCCGTTGCAGGGGTACGGGTATCCCGGCCAGGGCTATCCCGGGCAGCCGCTCCAGCAGCAGCCGCAGGGGCAGCCGCAGAACTCCGACAGCCTCAGTTCCGAGAACCTCCTCGGCGAGCGTCGTATCGCGCCGTCGTCCGGCTGGCGGCGGGCCGTCTACAAGGCGACCGCGGGCAACATCCATCCCGGGGAGTCCCAGGGCGACGTGCGCCGCAAGGACCTCATCACGCGGGCGCGCACCCCGGTGGCGGGCGGGCACCACCGGGTCGCGGTCATGTCGCTGAAGGGCGGCGTCGGCAAGACGACCACCACGACCGGGCTCGGCTCGATGCTCGGGTCGCTGCGCGGCGACACGGTGATCGCGGTGGACGCCAACCCCGACCGCGGGACGCTCTCGGACAAGGTCCGGCTGGAGACGGCCGCGACCGTCCGCGACCTGCTCAACAACCGTGACCAGATCCACCGCTACGCCGACGTCCGGGCGTTCACCTCGCAGAACGCCGCGCGGCTCGAAGTCCTGGCGTCCGACCGTGACCCGGCGGTCAGCGAGGCGTTCAGCGCCGACGACTACGCCGCCGTGGCCGTGGTCCTTGAGCAGTACTACTCGATCTGCATCACCGACTGCGGGACGGGCCTCCTGCACTCCGCGATGGCGGGCGTGCTGAGCCTGGCCGACCAGCTCGTCCTCGTCAGCTCCCCGTCGGTGGACGGTGCCCGCTCCGCGAGCGCCACCCTGGACTGGCTGGAGGCGCACGACCACGGCCATCTCGTCCGCAACGGCGTGGTCGTGCTGTCGATGGTCCGCAACCGGACCCGCAGTCAGGTCGACCTCGACAAGCTCCAGGCGCACTTCGAGAGCCGCTGCCGGGCTGTCGTCCGCATCCCGTACGACGACCACCTGGAGGAGGGCGCGGAGGTCGAGCTGGAGCAGCTCGCTCCCGCGACACGCGAGGCGTACCTGAACCTAGCCGCCGTGGTGGGTGACGGTTTCGCGTACCAGCGTCCCGCCCAGTCCTGACGGGCGCGTCGCCCGCGGGCCCGCCGGGACCTGCCGCTAGGGTCCCGACCTGTGGACGGCGTGTACGTGGGAAAGGCGGGCCCGGACGCGGCCGGTGACAGCGGCTGGCTGCTCGGCCATTTCAAACCGCCGGGCGATCCGCGCCACAGCGCCGACGTCGAGATCAAGTGGGGCGTTCACGTGAAGGGTGAGCGGCGCGCCCGGTGGACGAGCGGCGAGAAACGAACCGCGCTTCTCGTGCTGGTCAGCGGCCGGTTCCGGCTGGAGTTCCCCGAGGGCGACGTGGTCCTGGCCGAGCAGGGCGACTACGTGGTGTGGGGACGCGGCGTCGACCATTCGTGGTGCGCGGAGGAGGAGTCGATCGTCATGACCGTCCGCTGGCCGTCGATCCCCGGTTACGCCGTCCGCCCCGCGGACGGCACCGCCATGGAACCGTGAGGGTGTGCGCCGCGTCACAGCGGCCATGATCGGTAGATCGTGGCCGGTGTTCGCCGCGGCGGTGATGGCGCTGTGCGTGGGGTGCTCGTCGTCCGCGTCCGAGGGCCGGCCGCAATGTGCGCCGTGCCCACCGCCCGTGGGGGTCAGCATCGCGGGCGTCGACTGGAAGGCGGCGGACGGCGGCCGCATTCGCATCTGTGTCGGCGACCTGCCCTGCGTGGACTCACGTGTCACGCGCGCCGAGGGTCCGGTCTCCTGCGATTCGGTGGGATGTTCGGCGTCCGGCGCGAACACGCTGAACGTCACTCTCGGCGAGAGGGGCGCCCGCCGGGTCGCCGCCATGCCCGTACTGGTGACGGCATGGTCCGGAAAGGAGCGGCGGCAAGGCGCGGGCACGATGGCGTACACCCCGGACTCAGGACCGTGCCCGTGCGAGCAATCGCACGCACACGTCTCCCTGGGATGAACCCGGGTTATGCGGTCGAGGGCAGTGGTACCCGACCGCTATCGTGGGCGTTGGTCATCTGGAGAGTTCGCATAGTGGACTAGTGCAGGCGCCTTGAAAGCGCCCAGGGCTGGGGACAGTCCTCGTGGGTTCGAATCCCACACTCTCCGCTTTTGAAGCCCGGAACGGGGGACATGCGCCCGGAGGTGTCCGGCTCGGGTGTATTTGATCCGTTACTCTCGTCGGCATGTCAGAGACACCCCAGGATCCGGCAGGGACCACCCACCAGTTCCAGAACTTCGCGGACCAGGCGCCGCCTCAGAAGTCCGGCCCGAACATCGCGCTCATCGGCGGCATCGCCGCGGTCGTGGTCGTCGTCGTGATCATCGTGGTCGCCGTCCTGGCGATGGGCTGACGCCTCGACTCGACGGCTGAGCGCGTCAGCGGCCCGACTTGGAGAAGTGCTGGTAGTCCTTGGCGCCGCTCCATTCGCCTCCCCAGCCCCAGCCGATCGAGTCGAACGCCTTCACGACCCTGTCGCCAGAGTGGATGACGCCCGGGTCGTCGTTCCGGCGGTTCCGGTACTTCTCGCAGTCGGGGTGGGCGATGCTCCCGTCCGCGGAGACGTACGGGTTCTGGCACGGGTTGATGTCGATCGCCAGGCCGTACGCGTGCTGGGAGAACGAGCTCGACCCGGTCGCCCGGCGGCAGTTGAACGCCGAGGTGTTGTTGGCCTCGATCGACTGGAAATCGCTGCCCTTGTACTTGTCGACGGGCTCCATGCGCTCGATCGGGTAGCGCATGTCGTAGAGCTTCTCGAACACGGTGACCAGGTCTTCGGCCTCCTTCGCGTTGACGACCAAACGCCCCCCGGCGTGCGACCTGTCGTCCATGCCCCAGTAGGTCATCTCGATCATCCGGAGGCCGGACGGCGGGACGGGGCAGCCCCTGCGCCACGAGTGCCTCAGGTCCCCGGCGGTGACCTTCCCGATCTTCGCCTGGAACCCGGCCGGTGCCGCCGTCCCGGACGGGGAGGCGCCCGTGCCGGACGCGGTGGGCGGCGTCGCGGGCGGGGACGTCTCGTCCGAGTCGCCGTCGCCGCGGCCACAACCGGCCGCGACGGACACCGCCATGGCCAGCGCGGCGATGGATGCCGCGCTCCGAACAGGCCACGTACCTGGCATCTTTCCAGCATGGCACGTTCCTGCGACGTGCGCGTGACACCCCTGGTTCGCTACCGTGCGTTTGACGGCGCGCCCGCCGGAAAGGGGCCGGGACGGACGGGCCGTGACCTCATCCGTCCGCCGGGCATGTCGTCCGGCGGTGTCCGGCCCCAGGGGAGCCGGGATGGCGGAACCTCAGGAGAGGGACCTCCCAAGCCTCGAAGACGAGATCTTCGGCGTGGCGCACGACGTGGAGGTCGAGCAGGTGGCGCGCGCGCCGGCGGAGCCGGACAGGGCCCAGGTCCTCGTGGAGCGTGCCCGCGCCTTCCTCGGCCAGGACGTCAAGGCGCTGGTGGCGGGCTTCGGCATCTTCCTGTTCGTCGACGCCGTGATGATGTACGCGCCGCTGATGACGAGCCGCCGCCCGAGCCTGCTGCCGCAGTTCGTCACCCTGCTGGTGCTGGCGTTCGGGCTCGGCAGCCTGCTGGTGTGGAAGGTCGGGGGACGGTGGCGGATGTTCGGCTACGGCATGATGCTCGCCTGGGTGTTCCTGACCCTGGTCTCCGTCGGCTTCCTCACCGGCCTCACCGTCCCCCTGTGACCCGCTCTCCGCCCCTCCGCGGCTTGGCCGGGCTCGGCCGGGCGGTCAGGTCGAGGGGCCGAGGCGTTTGCAGACGAGGGTGAACGCGCGTCCGATGGCTTCGAGGTCCTGCGGGTCGATCACGTCGATGAAGTACGTCCGGACGGTCTCGACGTGGTCGCGGGCGGCGCGCTCCAGTGCGGCGAAGCCCTCTTCGGTCAGCTGCGCGAAGACGCCGCGCTTGTCGTTGGGGCAGCTGTCCCGCTTGACCAGGCCCTTCGACTCCAGCCTTGAGCAGGTGTGCGACAACCTGCTGCGCGACTGGCTGGCGTTGGCCGCCAGCTCGGCCATGCGCAACTGCCGTTCCGGCGCCTCGGACAGCCGGACGAGGATCTCGTACTCCGACACCGACAGCCCGTGCCGGGTCTTCAGATCACGATCCATGATCTCGGTGAGCCGGACGCTGCCGTCCACGTATGCCCGCCAATCGCGCTGCTGGGCGGCGTCGAGCCAGCGAGGTTCGGTCATCTGACGATTATAGGCCACATGTTGAACCTTCAACTAACGCGCACTATCTTCACGTTACCAAGACGACCTGGGTACTCGCTCCGGGGAATAGTTGAATCATCAACTAGGTTCCGTCCAGCGTGCACCGCCCGAAGATCGGCGGGCACCCGAACGATCGGAGGATCGCATGCCCGCCGTGATGGCCGACCCGCTGACCCTGCCCCGCCTGCCGCTGCTGCCGGAGGCCGAGACCGGCTGGCGCCGCGTCGCGCGGGTCGTGACCGCGCAGCGTCACCTGGAAGGTGAGGGCTTCCAGGTCAGGCGCCCGTTCCCGGGCGTCGACCTCTCCCTCGCCGACCCGTTCCTGCTCCTCGACCACATGGGCGCCGTCGAGTACGCGCCAGGCGAGGCGAGGGGGACGCCGTGGCATCCGCACCGCGGTTTCGAGACCGTCACCTACATCATCGACGGCGCGTTCCAGCACCAGGACACCACGGGCGGCGGCGGGCTCATCGCCGACGGCGCCACGCAGTGGATGACGGCCGCGTCCGGGATCCAGCACATCGAGCAGCCGCCGCCCGAGCTCGTCGCCAAGGGCGGGCTCTTCCACGGCATCCAGCTCTGGGTCAACCTGCCGCGCGCCCAGAAGTGGGTCCCGCCGCGCTACCAGGACATCGAGGCGCGGGACGTCAAGCTGCTGGCCGCCGACGACGGCTCGTCCCTCGTCCGCGTCATCGCGGGGTCGGTCGCCGGATACGACGGCCCGGGGGTCACCTACACGCCCATCAACTATCTGCACGCGACCGTCGCGCCGGGTGCCCGGCTGACGCTGCCCTGGCCGCGCGACTTCAACGCGCTCGTATACGTCCTGTCCGGGCGCGGGACAGCAGGCGTCGAGGAGGCCGCGCTGGACGAGGGGCAACTCGCGGTCTTCGCGGGCTCGCACCACAAGGGCACGGGGGACGGGCTCGTCGTCCGCGCCGCCGACGTCCAGCCCGTGGGCAGCGCCAACGGCTGGGAGATCCTCATCCTCGGCGGTCTCCCGATCCGGGAGCCGATCGTCCGGTACGGGCCGTTCGTGATGAACACCCGAGACGAGATCATGCAGGCGTTCGAGGACTTCCAGGCCGGACGGATGGGCACCGTCCCCGCCGAGAAGGTGCCGCATCAGTCGTCCGCCGACGAGCCGCCGGCCTGACCTCGACCGCCGGTGGCCGGGGCCGTGCCGAATCGGTCGCGGGAGTTCGCGGGTTCGGGTGACGGGTGGGGACGCATGCGCTAGTGTGTTCGAATAGTCGAACAGAAGTTCGACCTGTTCGGACACGCGCTCGCCCGGGGAGGCGACATGGCGGCGACCATTGCCACGGGGCCGGAGGTCCATGCTCGCCAGGCCGCGCGCGCCATCACCGCCGAGCGGGACGGGAGAGCGGACGGCCAGACGCGCTGCGGAAGGCGCCGGGAACACGCGACACGCCGTAGCGGTTTCTACGCAAATCTACGGCCTCAGCTATATCGCCTCATAGAGTCCGAGAGCGTGGACCCCGTGCGCAATCCCTATGCCCCTGGCGCCGGGCAGCGCCCCCCGGAGCTGGCCGGCCGCGACCGTGAGCTCAAGCAGTTCGAGGTGGTGCTCGAACGGGTGGCCCGCGGCCGGCCCGAACGCAGCATGATCGTCACCGGGCTGCGCGGGGTGGGCAAGACCGTGCTGCTCAACGCGTTCCGGTCGATGGCGATCCAGCGGCTGTGGGGGACGGGCAAGATCGAGGCCCGGCCCGACCAGTCGATCCGGCGGCCGGTCGCGTCGGCGCTGCATCGCGCCGTCCGGGAGCTGGCGCCCCGGCACCGCGCCCCCGACCGCATCGAGGACTTCCTCGGCGTGCTCAAGGCGTTCGCGCAGTCGGAGCCGGAGCCGTCCGGCAAGGGGAAGGCGCGGGCGCACCGCTGGCAGCCCGGCATCGACGTGCCCGCGACGCGCGGGCGCGCCGACTCCGGCGACCTGGAGATCGACCTCACCGAACTGTTCGTGGACGCCGCGTCCGTCGCGACCGACGTAGGCGCCGGCATCGCCCTGTTCGTGGACGAGATGCAGGACATCCCCGCCGACGACGTGTCCGCGCTGTGCGCCGCGTGCCACGAGCTGTCGCAGGTCGGCGGCCCGCTGATCGTGGTCGGCGCCGGGCTGCCGCATCTGCCGGCCGTCCTGTCGGCCAGCAAGTCCTACTCCGAGCGCCTGTTCCGCTACGCCCGCATCGACCGGCTCGACCGCGAGTCGGCCGACCACGCCCTGCTGGCACCCGCCGAAAGGGAGGAGGTCACGTTCACCGCGGACGCGCTCGACGCGCTGTACGGCGCGGCCGACGGCTACCCGTACTTCGTCCAGGCGTACGCCAAGGTCGTCTGGGACGTCGCGCCCGACACCCCGATCACCGCCGACGACATCAAGGTCGCCGCGCCGGAGGCGGAGAGCGAGCTCGCTGTCGGCTTCTTCGGCAGCCGCTACGAGCGCGCCACCCCGGCCGAGCGCGACTACATGCGCGCCATGGCCATGCTCGGCGACGACCCGGTGCCGACGGCCTCGGTCGCCGACGAGCTCGGCCGCAAGCCGTCCAGCCTGTCGCCCGCCCGCGACGGGCTCATCAAGAAGGGCCTCATCTACAGCGCCGAACGCGGCATGGTCGCGTTCACCGTGCCGCACTTCGGCCAGTTCCTCCGTGCCCAGCCCGCCTGACCACGCCTGACCATCCCGGACGCTCGGCTTCGACTCCATATCGCTCTCTAGCAAAAAAGCTAGAGAGCGATAGAAAGCGTCATGGACTGCCGTCGTCAGGTGAATATTCGACTCTCTAGCAGGAGCCCTAGAAAGTCGTAGATTTCGCTCGCGGTCGATCTCGCTGTTTCTGCGCCTCTCTAAGCTTTTTCGTAGAAAGCTCTAGAGAGTCGAAGACCGGCGGGTGTTGTGGCATGCGCAGAGCCAGCCGGGTAAGACCGTGCGTGCCATGTGCGAGTCCAGACCGGGAGAAACATGGGACACGATGACTGGTTCCGTGACCAGGAGCCGGACGACGAACACGCCCCCGACGACGAGACGGCCGCGTCCACCAGCGGCTATGACGAGACCGCCATGCGGCAGGACCAGGGCGGACGCCCACCCACGCCAGGACCGGACAACGACCTCGCCTTCGGAGACTACGAAGCCGACCTGACAGAAGACGACCCCGAAGCCGGCTGGTGATCCACGCACCCCACGAGACCCGCAGTCCTGCGCGGCTGCCGGGGCGCGTGGTGGGTGACTGTCTCTAACCCGTTCTTGGGTGCGTCCAAGAACGGGTTAGAAACAGTTCCAGATGGGTGGTTTGACGGTGGCCAGGGTGCGTTGTCACGTGAGGTTGGTTGGGGGTTTGTCGCGGTCTTTGATTTGATCGTGGGTGTTGTGTGAAGGTCGGGTAGAGGTCAGAGGTAATGCCTGCATGTGGACTTGAAGCTCTTCGTCCGGCAGTTGCTGTTTCCGCTCCGGTAGTAGACCTTGCCGTCGGAGCAGCTGACGCTTCTAGGGCCGGTGTTGGGGCCCTCCCATTTGTACCATCGCCATGCGTTGATCGTCCTGCCGCTGTCTCCGGTGCACCTGAACGCCTTGTTGTAGTTCTTCCAGGAACAGGCGGAGTTCTCGACGTAGTCGGTACGGTGGCGGTTCTTGTGTCTGGACTGGCAGTATCCGGCGCCTACCTTCGCGGCGTCGGGGTTGCACTTCTTCCAGTCGGCGGGGAAGGTGTTGTAGTCCGTGCATCTGCTCCAGTACTGCCACGGACTACTTCCCTTGAGAGCCGCGTGCGCGGGATTGCGGCCGGGAAGCAGATCGAGGGTGCTGACGCCGAGGACCATCGCCGCTCCCGCCAGGCTCTGAAGCAATCTGCGGCGTCCGATCACCTGCACTTCGATGAAATTGCGCACCGCGCTGGGCTCGGCGTCGGCCGGTTCGACGGTGAGGCTGGGAATTTCGTGTTCGTTCATGATTTCTCGCTAACCCAGGACAGTTCGGTGAGCGCCTGAAGGAATTTGACCCGTGGGCCCTCGTTGCCTTTGTTGTTCCCTTCTCCGTTGAGAGTCGTCACGGTGGTCGAGGTGGCGTGAAGGAGGAGGATCTCCGTTGGGTCGTCAGGCGCGGAGGTCTCCTCTCGCCATATCTCGCCGACCTTCGTCTTCGCGCCGGACCAGGAGGGGACCAGTTGATGGGCCTTGGTGACCGGCTGAATGCTCAGGAGGCCCACCGTGGGGACGTACACGTCGACATCGCGTACCTCCACGTCCTCGGCGTGTGCCGCCTGTGAGATGACGCGCAGCCCGTCTGGTGCGTCCTTGAACTGGAGGCCCTCGAAGTAGCTGAGGGCCCGGGAACCGGCCATCCTGGGTTCGGCGAGCCAGGTCGCTATCTCATGCCACCGGCCGCGCCAGATCGCTATTCCCTGCTCGCCCTCGTCGGTGTGGCCGACCAGGAACGTGCCGCCCTGGGACTCGACCGTGTGCACCCATCGCCCATTGATCACTTCCTTGAGCACGCCGTCGTAATTGTGAATCGGCGCCACATGGAACTCTCTCAGCTGACGGCCTTTCGGCACCCCGGCGTACGGCCGTCTCAGCCTGACGAGCACGTCGGCCGACCAGTGGTCGGTCAGGTCATATCCCGAAGCGGCGATGCTGATCAGGCTCCCGTCGGGTGCTCGATACCTGATCACCTTCTCCTGCGCGGTTACTGCCATTGTTCCTCCGATCCCTAGAAGGTGCGGGACGCGATCAGCGCCAGCGTCCCGGCCATCGTGACGGTCATGATGATTCGGATCGCGCGTTCGTGGCTGACAAGGGCGGAGTCCCACCGCTCGCCTTCGTTTCCGGCGGTCCGGCTGAGGGTCATCAGCGCGCGTCCGGCGCCGAAGCAGAGGCCCGCGGCGATGGCGTCCGTCCAGCCCGCGGTCAGGAACACACTGATGACGAGGGCATGGGGCAGTGCGCTGCTCATGTAGGTCCGCACGCCGGTACCCATTTCGAATCCGAATTGCAGGGCTCCGGAGATCGGGCCGTCATTCTCTATCGCCTCCGGCACCTGCCGGGCGTTCTGTGGGAGGCGCAGCCGTACCAGACCGAACTCGTGCAGGGCCGCGACTCCGAAGAACGCGGCGGCCACGCCCATCGCGGCGGCTTCGGGAAGGAACGGGCGCACGAGCAGTGTGCCGAAGGCCGCGGCCAGGACGGCGGAAGTCGCTCCGCCGACAAGGAGACCGATGGAGAAGTACCACCTGGAATTCGCTCGCCAGACCGACGAGATCAGCATCGCTGAGTTGTAGCTTCAAACCGATCCGGAGATCGAATAGCCCGCGGAGAGCGCGGCCACGACCCACGCCATCGTGACCGGGGTCCCGCGCACCACGTCGACCGAGACCAGCGCGAGCGCCGCGGAGAGGATCGCGACCGCCGGCGCCAGCGGATGCGTGACCGGCCGCGTGATCGGCCGCAGGATCGGGCGCCGGGAGACGTCCGTCATCCCGGGATCCTCGCGGTGAATCCGGCCAGCCCCGCGCGGACGGCCTCGGCCGAACCGGCGGGTTCGGCCTCCAGTACGGTGCCGTCGCCGTCGATGATCACGAGTGCCGGCTGCCAGCCGGGATCGAGCAGGTGATAGGCGTCGCCGTCGACGACCGTGCGCACATCCCCTCGCTCCACCGCGAGCTTTTCGAGCGGCTTGCGGCTGAGGAGGAGAAAGTCGATGTCCGGCGATCCGGTGCCCGCCACCGACGCGAAGGCCGGAACGGCCTCGGCGCAGATCGCACACGAGTCGTCGACGAGCAACACGGCCGCGTGGGATCGCCCCGACTCCGGTTTGACCGCGTCCGGCAGTTCCTGCGGGACGTCAATGCCTCCGGAAACGGTCCTCCGCGCCAACGCGGACTGGACGTCGCGGAGTTGATGAAGCATCCCCGCCATGGCGAAGGCGAGCAGGATGATTGCGACCCAGGCCAGCACCAGAGCGGCGGCGACGATCTCCATTACGCTTCCCTTCGATGAATGGCGGGCAGGGCCCGGGCCAGCACGGCGAAGACCACGGCGGCCGGGGAAAGCACAAGCGCGGCCATGCCCGCGTCCTGCGGCGGAGGGTCGGCGAGGCTCACCATGCCCGCGGCGAAAGCGAAGACCAGGCAGCGGAGCAGCACGTGCACGGATATCGCTTCCTCGGAATCGAAACAACCGCAAGGAACACGCTTTCCCAAGGCCATCAGGACGGCGACGTAAGCGCCCAGCCCGCCATAGGCCAGGGCGAGGGCGACGAATCCGGGCCGTGCTCCGAGCGTTACCGAGGCCAGCGCCGCCACACCCACCGAGAGCTCGACGCCGATGAGCATCCGCCCCGCCGCCCGTTGCCAGGAGAAGGGGAGAATCGCTTGCGCGGACAGTGCCGCACGGAGCCGGTTGAAATGTGCCAGATGGACGAGGCCGGACCACACGAAAAGGAGCGCCCCGCTAAGTGCGAGAACGAAAATCGATGCGATCAAGGCGCTCATCTGTTAGCTGCCCCCACCGGTTGTCGCATTCGGCAAAGGCAACGTAATACGTCCTTGTATTATTGCCGCCTGATCCGTGCCTGATTTGTGCCTGATGCGTGCCTGGCCGGAGGGGGTGTCAGTGCGTGTCGGTGGAACCGTCCCCGGGCTGGTGCCGCTGCGCCGATCGGGTCGCTACCGTCCGTGGTTGGGCGCGACCGGAGAAAGCTGTGTTCGTTCAGCGTGTGGTGGCGTTGGTTCGTTCAGGCGCGGTTGAAAGATCCGTGCCTGGCGGTACCAGTGCTGAGCGGACGGTTCTGTCGCGGTCGGCGGTCGACACCGCGAACACGATCTCGACGTTCCGCTCGTCCACCCGGGCAGGGAAGGTCACGAAGCGCCAGCAACCCTCGCGCCACACGTCCAGCGGCACCGCGCTGGCGACGACGTTCTCGTGCTCGATCCACGCGGAGCTGTCGTAGAGCGTCGCGTACGTCTCCTCGATCGGGCTCCGCCGCCGCTCGCACGGCATCGCCGCGCGCCCCGGGCCGTGCGCCAGCCCGTGCCGCTCCACCATCGCCGACAGCTCGGGGGACAGCGCGGCGAACAGCGCGAGCTCGATCGCGAACACCAGCCCGACCGGCGAATGGACGTCCCGCAGCACGTCCAGCCCGGCGAGCGGCGCGCCCAGCGAGGCGACCGCCGCGCCGGTGAACAGGACCGCCCGCAGTACGCTGCGCCGCTCCACCTTCCTCCCGCTCAGCCCGCCGAAGCAGCCGCACCCGGCGTCCGGCCGCCGGACCCGCAGCTCGCCGACCATCCACGTCGCGGCGGCGAACGCGACCGTCGTCGCCAGCCGGACCGACAGGTGCGACGTCACCAGCAGCGCCAGCCCGAGGACGCCCTCGCCGAGCCCGAGCCCGACCGTCATCCCGCGGTTGCCGCGCAGCGCGGTCAGCCGTGCGAGACCGGCCGGAACCGGTACACCGTGAACGTGGTGCGAGGTGTCGCTGGCCTTCTCCCGGACCGTCAGCTTCGCCAGGCACGCCGCCAGCAGCACCGCCGCCAGCAGCAGGACCTGCGTGTTCTGGAACGCGGTCACCATGACGCCGCTCCCTCCGCCATCCGTTCCGGCGTCGCGGACGGCGCGCCGGGCCGGACCACGGCGTTGAAGCAGCCCGCCTCCAGGTCGCCGCCGAGCCCGACGAACGCGGCGGGCGTCAGCTCGACGATCCGCCCGCGCGGGGACGCGCCGCAGTCCACGCAGCGGTCGCAGAAGCGGGCCGCGACGCACCCGCACTCCACGACCGGCACCGGTGCCGCGCGCCCGCCGCATTCGTTGCGGACGGTGATGTCGCTGCCGAGCGACAGATACGGGAAGGCGACGCAGCCGGACGGGGCGTCCGCGCATCCCCCGGCGTCCCCCTCGGAGTCGACCGCCGGGTATGCCGCCCCGTCCGCCGCGCCCTCCCCATCCACCCCCGGGCCGTCGTGCAGGCCCCCGAACCAGGTCGCCGTGCCGCGCAGCACGCCGGGCACCGGCGCGCCGATCTCCGGCGCGGCGAGGTCGTCCGCCCGGTAGCCCGGCTGCGACGTACCGGGACGCACCGCCCACGGCCCGCCGGAAGACCGGACGCAGATCACGTCGATCAGGTAGCCGGGCTCCAGGCGCGGATGCCGGACCAGGACCCGTTCGAGGGCGCTCGGCGGGATGACCACCCGGGCGCGTCCCCGATGCGGGCCCATGTCCACTTCGACGGCGTCCTTCCGGCACGCGAGGATCGTTCCGGCGACGCGGCAGATGTCGACCCAGACCCGGTCGGCGCCGAAAACGCTCCGTGAGGGACGCGAAGCCGCGCCCGCCGGGGTCGTGCCGTCCGGGGTCGTGCCGTCGGGGGGCGAGTCGTCGGAGACGATGGCGTCCGAGGGGTGGCCGGTGTCCCTGGCGCGGACGATCACGTTGCGGCCCGGGCGGAGCGCGGCGAGGCCCCCGCGCCCGCCGTGCCAGACCGGTGTCGCCTCGCTCATCGCGAAGCGCGTCTCACCGTCGGCCGTCCCCACCACCAGCAGGTGCGGGCTCGCGTCCAGCACGATCCCGGACACCGCGTCCAGCGGACGTTTCGCCCCCTCCGGGACACCGCCTCCCGCGGGTGTTCCGAGGACGGCGGCGCGCAGCCGGCGGCGGCTCGCTCCACGGCGTTGGGGTGGCGGCATCGCGGTGCTCCGCATCGAAATCATCACACTCGGCCACTGCTGTTAGGACAGTGAGTCAAGGGTCACGCGCGGTGACTCTCGCTGTCGACGGATTTGTCGCGATAAGTCAGCCGGTGGAGGACGTTTGATCTACCTAGGTTGAAGATTATTCTCTGGTTGACCCGGATAAGTAGTTTTTGTAGGCCCGAAATTACGATCGCCATGCGATCGTCGACCTAACCGGGAGTTCGCCGTGGCGGCGGCTCCGCAACCCCTGGTCCGGTGGTGACGTGAACGGGACGCGGCACGAGGAGTTCCGCGAGTACGTGGCGGAGCGCGGGACCATGCTGCTGCGCGCCGCGACCCAGCTGACCAGCGACCGCGCCGAGGCCGAAGACCTCCTCCAGGCCGCGCTCGCCAAGACCTACCTCGCCTGGGACCGTATCGAGGACCCCGCCGCCGTGGACGGCTACGTCCGCCGCGCCATGGTCAACACGCAGATCTCCTGGTGGCGGCGCCGCAAACTCGACGTCTACCCGACCGACCGGCTTCCGGACCGTCCGGTCGACGACCACACGGGCCGCAGCGAGATGCGCGACGCGCTAGGCCGCGCGCTCCGCCGCCTGCCCGAACGGCAGCGCCTCGCAGTGATGCTCCGTTACTACGAGGACATGTCCGAACGGGAGATCGCCGAAGTGCTCGGCGTCAGCGTCGGGACGGTCAAGTCCACCGTCTCCCGCGCCATGGCCAAACTCCGCGACGACGACGCCCTGGACGAGCAGCGCTGACCTGCCCGCCTGTCACCGGGCGCGCCCTTGGCCGCCCGGGCTGGTGATCGTCCGACACCAGCACTGGTCATGACCGCCGTCCCCGCCGGGGACTAGGCGGTGGGCTTCAGGTGAGCGGCGATGGCTTCTTCCCAGGAGCGGAGGAAGCCGGGGTAAACGGCGGCGAAGTCGTCGAGGTGCCGGGAGGCTTCGCCGGTGAGCGCGGTGAGGTCGTAGGTGACGGTGGCGTTGCCGTCGTCGCCGATGTCGACGGTGACCGTGCCGGCGCGCTGCCCCGGGGTCACGCGGGCGTAGGAGACATGCCGGCCCGGGGTGCGCGCGAGCACCACCCAGATCGTGGTCTCCCCGTCGTGGACGGTCTCGAAGACGGTTCCAGGCTCGGTGTCGTCGACGGCGTCGACGTCGGTGCCGACGTCGGTGTCGGCCGGGAAGCGGGGACGCCACCCGCGCACCCAGCGTTCCTCGCCTCGCGGGGTGAAGAGGACGAAGGACTCGTCCGGGGGGAGTGGGACCCGGACGAGTCCGCTGAGCCGCCGCCGGGTCGTCATCGCGTCTCCTCGGTGAGGGCGTGCGCGTCGGCGGCGGTGAGCGTCAGCCCGTACACGGACCTGAGCTGCTCGATCTTGCCGAGCGTCTCGGGCGAGAACGGCGCCTTTCCCTCGAAGGCGTGCAGCGCGAGGCCCTCGACGAGATCGCCGAGCGAGACGTCCAGATACTCGGCCAGGGCCTTCAGGACCTTGAGGACGTTGCGCTCGACGCGCAACCCGGTCTGAACCCGATCCACTGTTACCATGGTACCAAGATAACAGCGCGGAGGCCGGTTCGCTGACTCGATTCTGACGGTGAGTCATTGGTAGCGTGATCACGGAGAGAAGCGGCATCTCACCCCGGGGTCACCTTAATCGTGATTTCGGTACATCATGTGGTGCGGATGGGGTTCGCGGGTGTATGCAAGGTGGGCTGAATGTCCGGACGATCCCGATGGGGACGGACGCCTCATGCCGGTTTCCGGGAGCGTGAATGCCCAGGTTGTCCCCCACCGTGCACACGGCTGACCGAACGCTGGTCAAGGGACTGCACGACGGCGACGAGGCCGCGCTCGCCGCGCTCTATGACGAATACGGTGAGCGCATTTATGACTACGCCCTGTCAATGTCGGGTGACGAGAAAGTCGCGGCGGACATCGTCCACGACACGTTCATCGACGCGGGGCGCCGCGCCCCCCGGATGCGCGATCACCTGCACCTGAGCTCCTGGCTCTACGGGGCGGCCCGGCGCCGCTGCATCCGGCGCGGCCGGGCGAAGAACCTCTACTGGGACCGGGACGCCGACTTCTCCGACATCCCGTTCCTCGATCGCGGCGAGCCGGACGACCCCGTCCCCGACTGGCCACCGCCGGACGAACTGCACGGCCTCCTGCGCGCCTGCCTCGCCCGGCTGGCGCCCGTCGAGCAGGAGGTCATGCTGCTGGCGTTCCGGCACGGGATGCGTCCCGCCCGGCTCGGCGCGACGCTCGGCATGTCCCCGCGCCGCGCCGCGGTGCGCATACGCAGGGCGCGGGCCGACCTTGAGGCCGCGCTCCAGAAGGAGATCCACCGCGCCAACCGGGCGTGCGCCGCGGCCGCCGCCAAGCCCGCGGACGCCCCCGACCCGCCGACCGCGCCAGACGCCCAGGACGCACCGGACGCCTCGGCCGAGGGGGACGAGCCGCCGCGTCCCGCGGGGGTCGCCGTGCTCGCGGCCCGTCCCCCGGCGAGCAAGGACGAGCCGTCCACCCCGCCGGAACCGGAACCCGCCACGCCCGACTCCGCGCCGCTCGAACCCGCGCCGCCCGCCTCCCGGACGCGCGTCCAAGCGCTGTGGCAGGCCCTTCACCGGCGCGCCGACGCCTCCCCCGCCGACCCGTCCACGCAACGGCACGCCGCGAACTGTCCCGGCTGCCGCCGCCGGGGCGGGGTGTCCGCGGCCGTGCTGCTCAGGCGGGCGCCCGCGCCGGTGCTGCCCGCGGCGCTCCGCCACCGCGTCATGCACACCGCCACCGATCCGGAACTGGCGGGCTACCGGGCCGACATCGCGGCCCGGGGCGGCGCGCTCACCCCGTCCGGGCTGCCGAGCCAGCCGGACGTTCCCTCGCCGTTCACGCGCCGGTGGCTGGTCACCGGCGGAGGCATGGCGAGCGCGCTGGGCGCCGCGATCGTCGCCATGTTCGTCATGGGCCCCGGGATCAGCGGCGACACGCTCAAATGGCCGCCGTTCCAAACCAATCCGCAGCCGTCGATCACGCATGAGTCGCCGACGGCGAACGCGCGCGAAGGCGAGCGGCCGTCCGAGGCGCCCGGCGGCGGCCCCGGCCGTTCCGGGCAGGCGCCCGTCGGCCCCCAGACGGAGGACAAGCGGCAGGAGGGGCCGACGAGCCCGCCGCCGCCTTCGTCCGCCGCGCCCGAACGGCCCGGCGTCCTCGTCGTCGACCCGGTGAGGGTCGAGCTCTACGGCAAGAAGACCGCGTCCGTGAGCCTCGCGGCCAGGAGCGGGCCGGTGACGTGGACGGCGATGACGTCGACGAACCAGCTCGTCCTGTCCGAGACCAAGGGCGGCATGCCCGAGGACGGCACGACGAGCCTGACGCTCACGCTGCGCACGGCCATCATCGGGCTGCCCGGCCAGGGCACCCTCACCTTCACCGACTCCGAAGGCGCGCCGCACACGGTCGCGGTCGTCTGGGGCGCCTCCATCCTCTGACCGCCCGGCGACCCGGGGGTCATTCGGCGTCAGGGGCTTGGCCGAGCTGGTTCCTGATCGTCTCCAGGTGCTCGCCCAGCGCCGCCTCGACACGGGCCTCCATCGCCCGCGCGATGAACGGGTCGACGACCATTTTCACCAGCGGCCGCATCCGGCGCACCATCGCGGCGACCTCGGAGATCTGCTCGCCGTCCAGGACGGGACGGTCCTCCAGGCGGTCGAAGACATGTTCCTGGACGAGGCTGACGAACCGGTCCGCGATCACGTCGCAGTCGCCGCGGATCTGCTCGGCGATGTCGAGGACGGAGTCGAGCGGCACCCCGGCCGCGACGAGCTCGGCGCCGACATGCAGGAGCCGCGGGCTCGGCACCCGGTACGCGGCGCCGTCCGGTTCGATGAGGCCGATCTCGACCGTCCGGTCGCGCATCCGGGCGGCCTCGTCCTCGTCCAGCCCGGCGCCGAAGATCCCGACGAGCTCGTCGTAGCCGACCGTGCCGGGGATCTCGTCCGACCACGGGTCGGTGAGGACCTTCTCCAGCCCGAGGACCTCGCCGACGTCCTTGCCGGTCTCCCAGGCCGTCAGCAGGTCCTTGATGACGGCGAAGGTGTAGCCGCGGCCGAGCAGCTTGCCGATCAGGCGGAGCCGCGCGAGGTGCGCGTCGCCGTACAGGCCGACGCGGCCTTCGAGCCGGGGCGGCGGCAGCAGTCCCCGGTCCTGGTAGGCGCGGACGTTCCGCACGGTGCTCCCGGCCAGCCGCGCCAGGTCGTCGATTCGGTACTCGGCCATGCCCCGTCCGCCGGACTCGTCCTTCTTGACCGCCGTGATCTTACTCCGGCACTATTGTTACATCGATCGATGTCACATAGGAGCAGGGGACATGGCGGACGATATCGAGGAGACCCTCCTCGGCGGCCCCCTGCGCTACACGCGCGCGGAGGTCGAGGCCCTCGCGGGCGTCCCCGACGAGTACGCGCGCCGCATCTGGCGGGCGCTCGGCTTCCCGACCCCGCCGGACGACGTGGTCGCCTTCACCGACGGCGACGTCGCCGCGCTCCGCGAGATCAAGGACCTGCTCGGCGGCGACCTGGTCGACGAGGACATGGTCCTCGAACTCGCCCGCGCCGTCGGCCAGACCATGGGACGGCTCGCGAGCTGGCTCGGCGACGTGTGGTTGCAGCGCCTCGGCGAGCTGCCGTCCGACGAGCCCGTCACCCCCGAAGTCGTCACTGCCGCGCTCGCCGCCACCGAGGAACTCCGCCCGGCGTTCGAGCGCCTCCTGATCCACGGCTGGCGCCGCCAGCTCACCGCCGCCGGGATGCGCGCCGCCGCGACGACGGCCGCCGCGCAGTCCGATCCCGCCGCCGGTCTCGCCCACCTGGCCGCCGGTTTCGCCGACGTCGTCTCCTTCACCCGCCTCAGCCGGCGCCTCGACGGTGACGCACTGGCCGCGTTCATCGAACGCTTCGAGTCCACGACCGCCGAGATCGTCGCCGAACACGGTGGACGCGTCGTCAAGACCCTCGGGGACGAGGTCCTGTTCGTCGCGACCGACCCCGCCGCCGCCGCCGACATCGGCCTGCGCATCGCGGAACGCTTCAACGAAGACCCCGACTTCCCCAAGGTCCGCGTGGGCCTCGCTTACGGCGAGGTCATCCAGCGTCTGGGAGACGTCTTCGGCACCCCCGTCAACCTGGCCGCCCGCCTGACCGCCACCGCCCACTCAGGCACCGTCCTCACAGACCAGGCCCTGGCTTCGGCCCTCCCACCCGACACCTTCGACACGACCGCGCTCCGTCCCCGCCCCCTCCAGGGCCTGGGCCGCGTCCGCCCGATCGTCCTGCGCCGCCGAGGTCAGCCAGACTTGTGACGCTGGTAATGCCGCGCCACACGCATGCGATTGCCGCAACGCGCGGCCGAACACCACCGCCGCCGCGGATGCGCGGGCAAGAACAACATCACGCGGTCGTCCGCCTCACACTGCCGGATCCTGCCGACCGCCGGATCGGCAACGGACCTGCCCGCGAGGTATCCGAGGTGCGGGTCACGGGCATCGAACGATTGCGGCCGGGGCCAGTCTCAGGATCGCCCGCGGGGCGTGTCGAGGACCCAAGAGGCGATCTGGGCGGCCACGGTGTCAGCGCTCAGATCGGTGGTGTCGATCGTGGGGAGGCCGAGCGCTCGGTACTCCGCGGCATCAGCCAATGCTTCGGGGATGTCGACGGCGTCGCCTCGCGGCGTGAGGCGTGCTCGTCGTTCGTCGTCGCTACAGTCCAACAGCAGCCAGCCGCCGGAAGGCCAGCCGGCGAGCTGACCGGGCGTCGCCACGCCGAGCAGGACGGTCGGCACGGGCGCGACGGCTTCCAGAGCGGTGCGTACGAGGTGCTCGTACGCGGCCCAAGCGTGCGGCGCTTGGCTGATCTCCGTTCCCGCGAGCTCGGTGGCGGGCCTCATGAAGACGTCCCAATCGATCACCGCGTGGCTTGGAAGCATGGCTTTGAGGGCGGGCGCAACCATCGACTTGCCCGATCCCGGGGCTCCCAGCACATAAAAGTTCACTCCGGAACGTTAGAACCTCGCGGCACTTGGTATCGACTGCTATCAACCCACTGGCCGCCCCACAGATCGTCCGCCTCGCCGAAGCCTGCCCGCGTCCTGGCACGCGGGAAAGCGTCTGTTCCGGGACAGCCGTGAACGCCGAGGCCGGGCATTCAGGTAGAGCCGTAGTGCAGCCCACCGCCGCGTACTCGCGAGCGGCGGCTATCCGGGTCTTGAGGAACTTCGTCCAGGCCCCGCGCCTAGCACGCGACCGGCAGTAGTGGACGGACGAGCTGGGTGTAACAAGACGGGGCTCCCTCGCCAAGAAGTACAAACAGCGCGTGGCGGGAGGCCCTTTGATGGGAGATGGGAAGCCAGCCGTGGAACCGGATCCGGCGGACGTCGCCGCGATCGGTCGTGATCGGGCGGCGCTGGAGGTGTTCTACCGGCGGCATGTCGCGGATGTGACCCGTTTCGTGGCTCGCCGGATCTCCGATCCTCACACGGTGGACGATCTGACCACAGAAGTGTTCCTGGCCGCGATCGATTCCGCCGAGCGATATCAGGCCGGCCGGGGAAGTCCGCGAGCGTGGTTGCTGGGCATCGCCCAGAACGTGGTGGCCGCCGAGTGGCGCCGCCATGCCGGTGAACTCGACAAGGCGCGGCGGGTGGGGGGTCACCGCTATCTGGACGACGATGACATCTTCCGGCTGGAAGAGCAGATCGACGCCCAGCGAGCCGCGCGTCGCTTGCACACGAGGCTCGCCGTGCTGCCCGAACGGCTCCGCAGCGTCATCGAGCTAGTCGATCTGGACGGCCTGACCCTGACCGACGCGGCCGCGGCACTGGGCATCCGTGACGGTACGGCCCGCGTTCGGCTGCACCGGGCCCGCAAGCGACTGAGGGCCGCCGTCCCACCGGACGATGCGCTACCCACCCGGCCGTCCGCTAGCCCACCGCCCCACTTGACGAAGGGAGCCCACTCGTGAGCGGCATCTCTACCGAAGACACCCCGCTCGCGGGCTATCAAGAGCGGCGGCTGATCGAGTTGACCGCGGCGGTCGACGCGAAGACGGAGAAGGGCGCTCGCGCGTCGGCGTTCGATCCGCCACACCGGCCGGGGGTGTTCCGCCGACGGTCGACGTGGGGCGTCGCGGGGGCGGCGTGCGCGACGTTCGCGGTCACCGGCGGGTTGCTGACCTGGACCGGAGAAGCTCAGCACGCCTACGCGGTGACCCGCGATCCGTCCGGCCTGGTCACGGTCAAGGTCACCGAGGAGACCCTGGACTCACGTGATGCCGACGCGCTCTCGCACGAATTGCGCTCGCTGGGCGTACCAGCGCTCGTGTACTCCATCCCAGAGGGCAAGGTGTGCCCGCAGCCCTATGCCAAGCTGGTCGACCTCCCGCCGAACGTGTACGACATGCCGGACGGCCTCTACACCGTGCCGAGCAATCTCCCGCGGCCGGACAGCGGCTGGAAGATGACGATCAACCCGCGCAACTTCAAGCGCGGCCAATTCATGGTCTGGACTCTGAGCACCTCCGGCGAATACGACCAGAACGGCCGGCGCACCGGAACCTCGACCTCGGTCGGCACCTACCTGGCTAGCGGACGAACCATTCCGTGCCAATACCAGCCGGCGCCGAAGGAGGAACCACCACAGCTACCACCCGACATGGGAGGCGGCACGGTCATCGCCGACACCGGCGGCTACATCACTTTCGCGAACTCAGAGTGACGAATCGTATGGGCCAAGTTCGCCCGCTGACCGTACGGGCGGAGCGGCAGATCTTGCGGTTCCGCACGCACTTCGGGCGCGCTGAGGCGGTACAGAAGTGGTCATGACATGCTTCGGTCGTGTACTGGACCGAGGATCGGCGGCGTTTCAAGCGTCTGGTCGAGGCGCTGTCGGGGCGAGCGGACGCGCGGGCTGAGGCCGAGATGGGTGCACCGCTCGATCCGCGGCTCGCGGACTCCTTGGTCGATGTGATGGCGGGCGAGGAGCGCCTGGGGCTGGAAACACTCTGCGTCAACGTCCTCGACTACCAAGTACGGCTGACAGCTGAGGAGCACGCGACGATCACCGATCTCACCGAACGTTGGGATCTCGACGTTCGCGTCATCGCCGGGCTGAACGAGTTCCTGATCCCGGATGACGCATCCGAGCGATCATGAGAGCCAGATGATGGTCTTCCAACAGCGTTGAGCCGGTCAGGGCGCGTCGGTGGTGAGGGTCCACGCTGTGGTGTCGAGCGAGACGGTTTGGGTCCGGCCGTTGGTGTGGATGTGGAACTGGTCGATGGCCGGGCTGCCCGCGGCCTTCCAGGCGGCGATGGCGTCCTCGATGTCGTCCCAGATGTGGACGGGGCCGGTTTGCTGGACGCTCCAGCCGCCATCGGTTTCCGGGGTCAGCGCGGCACCCGATCCGGTGGCGAGGTCGTAGTAGTAGTCGACCCAGGGTCCGCCGTCGACTCGTCTGGCCTGCCATTGCGCGCCGGGGGCGGCGAGCTGCGCCACGAACACTCCGGTCCAATCACGGTGGAGGTCTCCTCCCACCTGGGCAGCTCGTGCCGGGGCGTCGGCGAGCGCCGCGAGAAGTTCCGCTTGGCGGGCCGCGTCGGTCGGCGGGGCCTGCGATCGCGCGATCATGAAGGAGATGGTTCCGGGTAGGAACCGTCCCTCTGCTGTGCCGTCGTCGGTCACCTCCAGGCGGGCGAGCCCGAATCCGTGCAGCCATCCCGCGATCGTGACCAGGATCTGGGCGCCGGGCCGGGCTTGGGCGAGCCACGAGGCGGGGATGTGCCGGACGGAGCAGGTAGCGATGATCCGGTCATACGGTGCCTGGGCGGGCACGCCGCTGAGGCCATCGCCCATGGCCAGGTGAGGAGTGTGCCCGACGCGGGCGAGAGCGGTACGGGCGTTCGCGGCCACGCCGGGGTCGTACTCGATCGACGTCACCTGCTCATCCCCAAGCCGTTCGCACATCAGCGCGGTGGAATAGCCGGTGCCGGTGCCGATTTCCAGCACCTTCATGCCGTCCGCGAGGTCGAGTTCCTCCAGCATCTCCACGACCAGGGACGGCAGTGTGGAAGACGATGTGGGGTCGCCGGGTGTGGGGCCGGTCACCTGGTGAGGCGTGATGGTTTTGTCGAGTTGGGTCACCCAGGTCTTGTTCTGGTAGGCCAGATCGAGCCACCGGTCGGGGAGGCCGGCGCGGGTCACCGGTTCCCAGTGGGTTCCGTGCGGAGTTTCGATCGACTCGAAGAACTCGGGGAGAAACTCGTGCCGAGGTATCCGCTCGACGGCTTGGCGCCAGTGCGGCGAGCGCAGGGCACCCGACCGTTGGAGTTCGTCGGCGAGCCGGTGTCGCAGCACGGCGGCGCGGTCGTCGGTCATGTGGCACCCCGTTCGAGGAGATCGGCCAGAGCGGCGGCCATGGGCAGTCGTGTGTGCTCGGTGAGCCACGCCCACTGCCCGTTGGCGTTGCACTCCAGGAACACGGCGTGGCCGTCCGTGCGCAGTGCGAGGTCGAAGCAGCCGAACGTCAGGCCGAACCGTTTCAAGAACGCCGCGACGAGCCCGGCCAGCCCCTCGGGCGGTTCGGTGACGGTGTAGGTAAGCGCGGTGTAGTCATAGCGCCAGTCCAGGGCATCGGAGTCGATCCGCACGCAGAACAGGCGCTCGCCGATCGCGGTGACACGCAGGAACCCCTCCGTCGGCACGCGGGCCTGAAACAGGTGCGCGGTCGCGGCGACCGACTCGTCAAGGTCGGCGGGTTCGACCTCCTCGACCCAGATCGTCAGCGGTTCGTTGTCACGCCGATAAGGCGGGGTCCGCAGTGGCTTGTAGACGATCGGGCCGTTCCTGTCGGCGAATGAGCGGACCTCGGCCGGGTCGTTGGTGATCAGTGTGGCCGGAACGGTGAAGCCGATTTCGGCGGCGGCCGCGAGCTGCGCGGGCTTGAACTCGCAATCGGCGATCGCATGGGGATGGTTCACATATAGGCAGCCCGGAAGGGAGGCCAGTACACCGCCCAGCCCGTATCGGGCCTGGAGTTTGGCGAACCGGGCGTCCTGCTCCTCCAAGCCGGCGAAGCCGAACTCGCGCGGGCGCCGGTAGTACAGCGCACGCGCGCTCCTCAGATCCACATGGCGGGACGCGGTGACCAGGCTGCCGTGCACGCCGCTGCCATCGATGTGAGCCGACAGGGTGAGCGTGCGCGGGAAGTCGGCGGTGTCGAACCGCGCTACCGGCACGTTTCGATGATTGAGTTCGGCGATCACGATGTCGGCGGTGAGGTCGTCGGGTTGGGTGACGACCAGCACCGGGCGCGTCACAGGTTCAGTCCTGATCACTGTCCCGTGAATGATCTTCATCTTCGCCTTGGTTCTGTCCGTCGCCCCGGCTGGTCTTGGTCTTGTTCTCTGTGCCGGTGTTGGACCGCTTGTGCTTGGCCAGGACGGGTTTTCCATCTGGTCCGGCACCGATCTGGGTAACGGGATCAATCTGGACCGCTGCGAACCCGGCGTCGACGGTATGCGGATAGGGCGCCATGCGGCGCAACGCCCAAGGGCGGGCTGAGCTGGAGGCGGGTTCGGGCGGGGTTTCGACCGGCAACCGGTCGGCGTGCTGGAACATCTCTGCCACTCCCGAAGGTGCGGGGAAACGTTTCTGACGGATGTTCCTCATCCTGCCGCACTGTCGGTGACAGCGGACCCGCTCAGTCTCGTTCGAGCCGGATATGACGTCCGGCGGGTCGAGGCGGGGGTCCGCGTTGCGGACCTGATCGCGGCGTGGATCCGCGACCGGCTCCGTCCATCAAGCAGGTGTGCCCGGCCGGGGACCGGGCGGCTTGGGGTGGGTGGAGCATTGGGGGCGGGGGCCTAGGATCGGGCAAGATCGCAGGTCAGAGGCATGTTTTGCAGTGCAAAATCATGTGTTGCAAATCTGGCGCGGGGTTGGCGGGGCCCATAGCCTCCACGAAAACCGGCGGGATGGACCGGTAAGTGGGCGTCTGGGGCGAATGAGGTTCGATGCACGATCGGCTGGTCCTCGGGGGCCCGGCACCGGGTGGTGCCGGGTCCGCGGATCGGCCGGCGGTGCCGGGTCTCGCTGACGTCAGATCGCCGGAGCCCGACCGGGTTCCGGACAGGCATGAGGAGAACCCCCATGATCGGTAGATTCACGCGCGCCGTCGTGACCGTCGCGGCGTTCGGCACGCTGGCCGCGACCGCCGCCTGCGGCGTCGACTCCGGTGACGGCAAGTCCGGGGACGGCGACGGCAAGTCCGGCGGCGAGGCCAAGGCGCTGAAGGTCGGCTGGTCGACCATTTACCTGACGCCGTCGTGGATGCAGCAGACCGACAAGATGATCAAGGACGATGTCGCGAAGCTGAAGGGCGAGGGCAAGGTCGCCGACTACAAGGTGTTCAACGCCAACGGCGACACGTCCCAGCAGATCGCCCAGATCCGGGCGATGGTCCAGCAGAAGTTCGACGTGATCCTGGTGGACGCCGGGTCGTCCACCGCGCTGAACCCGGTGGTGGAGCAGGCGGTCACCGCGGGCATCACCGTCGTCAGCTTCGACAGCCTGGTCACCTCCCAGAAGGTCGTGCGCGTCGGCACCGACCAGAAGGAGTGGGGCCGGATGATGGGCCAGTGGCTCGGCGACAAGCTCGGCGGCAAGGGCAAGATCATCGCGTTCAACGGGCCCGCGGGCGTCGCGGTCAGCGAGGAGCGCTGGCAGGGCGCCGAGGAGGCGCTGAAGAAGTTCCCGGGGATCAAGGTCGCCGCGAACGTGCACAGCGAGTACAACCTGGCTCCGGCCGCGCAGGCGTTCGCGTCGGCGTACTCGGCGAACCCGGACATCGATGGTGTCTTCTCGCAGGGCGGCGCCCTGTCGGCGGCGGCGCTGCAGACGCTGGTGAAGCAGAAGAAGAAGCTCGTCCCGATCACGGGTGAGAACTACAACGGCTTCCTGAAGCTGTGGCAGCAGAACAAGAGTGGCGGGTTCTCGTCGCTGTCCACGGCGCAGCCCAACTACCTGGGTGTGATCGCGCTGCGGGCCGGTGTCGAGAAGGCGGGCGGCGCGACGGTGCCGAACCAGATCATGGTGCCGCTGCCCAAGATCACTGACGAGACCCTGGGCCAGTACGTCAAGCCGGACCAGCCCGACGACTCCTACCCGATCCAGGAGTTGCCGCAGCCCGAGATCGACAAGCTGATCGGGAAGTAGCGGTGGCGCTGCTGGCCGTTGAGGAGGTCTCGAAGTCGTTCGCCGGCAACCGGGTCCTCGACCGGGTGAGCTTCGACGTCCGGGCGGGCGAGGTGCTCGCGCTGGTCGGCGAGAACGGTGCCGGGAAGAGCACGGTGCTGTCGCTGGTCACCGGGCTGCTCGCGCCCGACTCGGGGCGGATGCTGTACGACGGTGAGCCGCTGCGTTCCTGGTCGCCGCACCGCGCCCGCGAGGTCGGGATCGGCTCGGTGCACCAGGAGCTCAGCCTCAACCCGCATCAGACCGTCGCGGAGAACGTGTTCCTCGGCCAGTGGCCGTCGCGGCGCGGGCTGGTCCGCCGCCGCGACCTCGCCCGCCGGGCGCGGCCGCTGCTGGAGCGGGTCGGGCTGGACGTCGATCCGCTCACCCGGGCCGGGCGGCTGCCGCTCGGGCAGCAGCAGCTCGTCGAGCTGGCCAAGGCGCTCGCGTCCGGGCCGCGGCTGCTGATCCTGGACGAGGCCACGTCCGCGCTGGACGACGACCAGGTCAGGAGCGTCTTCGCGGTCGTGGACGAGCTGCGCGCCGCCGACTCGTCCGTGATCATCGTCAGCCATCGGATGGGCGAGCTGTTCGCCGTCGCCGACCGGCTGACCGTGCTGAAGGACGGCGAGGTCATGGCGACCCGCGAGCGCGTGGAGACCGACCATGACGACATCGTCCGGCTGATGATCGGGCGGGAACTGTCCGACCTGTTCCCGCCCAAGGCCGGGATGAGCGGCGGCGCCGACGGGGACGACCTCGTCGACGGCGGCGACCTCGCGGCGATTCCCTCCGAGAAGGAGATCGCCGAGGAGAAGGACGCCGCGGAGAGCGCCGCGAAGAGCCCTGTCAGCACCGGGAAGCCGGTGCTGCGGGCCCGGGGGCTGACCGTTCACGGTGCCTGTACCGAGGTCGATCTCGATCTGGAGCCGGGGCGGATCATCGGGCTCGGCGGGCTTCAGGGGCAGGGGCAGCGGGCCGTGCTGCGGGCGCTGTTCGGGCTGGCCAGGCACACCGGGCGGGTCGAGCTCGATGGGCGTTCGGTACGGCTGGCGTCCCCGCGTGAGGCCATCCGGCATCGGATCGCCTACGTCCCGGAGGACCGGAAGGTCGAGGGGCTGCATGTGGCGCAGACCGTCCGGGCGAACCTGGCCCTGACCAACCTTGATGTCGTGACGCCGGGGCGGCGTCTGCTCACCGTCGACCGGGGCGCCGAGGCGCGGCTCGTCGACGATCTCGTCGAGCGGATGCGGATCAGGGTGACCGGCCCGGAGCAGGAGGCCCGGCGGCTGTCGGGCGGCAACCAGCAGAAGGTCGCGCTGGCCCGCTGGCTGCCGTCCAAGCCCCGGGTCCTGCTGCTGGCGGAGCCGACCCGCGGCATCGACGTCGGCACGAAACGCGAGATCTACCATCTGCTCCGCCGCCTCGCCGACGGCGGCGTGGCGGTGCTGATCACTTCTGGGGACACCATGGAACTGGTCGGCCTGTGCGACGAGGTCGCCGTGATGTACGAGGGCGCCGTCGTGGAACGGCTCGCCGGGGCCGAGCTCACCGAGGAGCGGCTGGTCCGCGCCTCCGTCACCGGGACGGTGACCGGTGACTGAGCAGTCGATGCCCGCTGGACGGGCGGTCGCCGGACGAGGCGCCGGGAACGGGTGGCTTGGCGGGTTCCTGCGCCGCAACCTCGATGTGGTCGGGCTGTGCGTGCTGCTGGTGATCTTGCTGGCCGCGTACCGGCACTACGACTCCGAGCTGTTCACCCCGGCGTCTATCACGATCCTGTCGGCGCAGTTCCTGCCGCTGATCCTGGCGGCGATGGGGCAGAGCACGGTCATGCTCGCCGGAGGGATCGACCTGTCACTGGGGTCGGTGCTGGCGCTCGCGATGGCGGTGTTCGCCGTCCGGGCGCAGGACGGCGTCGTGGTCGCCGGACTGCTGGCGCTCGCGGCGGCGGCGTCGACGGGCGCGGCGAACGGCGTGCTGGTCGCCTACGCGGGGCTGCCGCCGATCATCGTGACGCTGGCGGCGTCGTTCCTGTGGGGCGGTGTCACGCTCGTCGTGCTGCCACAGCCGGGCGGGAGCGTCCCGGCCGGGCTGGTCGACGCCTACAACAACGGGTGGAACGGGATCGCGCTGCCGCTGCTGGTGGTCGGGGCCGTACTCCTGTTGTGGAAGACGGTGCGGACGACACGGTTCGGGCTGTCGCTGTACGCCGTCGGAGGCAACGAGCACGGCGCGTACGCCAGCGGCATCGGCACCCGCAAGGTGAAGATCGGCGCGTACGGGCTGGCGGGGGTGTTCGTCGGAATAGCCGGAATCGGCCTCGCGATCCAGACCGGGTCGGGCGATGCGACGATCGGCGCCCCTTACACGTTGAACTCCATAGCCGCCTCGGTGCTCGCCGGGGTCAGCTTCTTCGGCGGCGTGGGGCAGATGCGCGCCACCGTGCTGGCCGCGCTGCTCATCGGGCTGCTGACGAACCTGCTCCTGTTCACCGGACTGTCGCCCTTCTACCAACTGATCATGCAGGGGGCGGTGCTGATCGTGGCGATCGCCGTGAAGACGTTCGCGACCCGCGAGAGGACAGATTGATGACCGCGCTACCACGAACCGCGGCCACGGTGCCGAGGACGTTGCGGGAGAACCGCGCCGTGTGGGCGTTCGGGGTGCTGATCGTGACGTGGCTCGCCGCGATCCTGTTCGCGAAGGGCTTCGACAGCGTCTCCAGCGTCCGCTACCTGGTGCAGACGGCCGCGTTCCTCGGCATCGTCGGGGTGGGCCAGACCCTCGTGGTCATGATGAGCGGCATTGACCTCTCGGTGTCGGGCGTCGTCGCGCTGTCGGCGGTGGTGTGCGCGCAGGTCGCGTCCGGGTCGGGCGGGACGACCGGCATCGCCGTCGCGCTGGTGGCGAGCGTCCTGGTCGGGCTCGCCAACGCCGCCGGGGTCACCTGGCTGCGGGTGCCGCCGATGGTGATGACGCTGGCCACCGGCACGATCGTCGCCGGGGCGCTGCTCGTCTACACCGACGGGTCGCCGAAGTCGGCGAAGGTGCCGCTGCTGGGGTCGCTCGCCAACGACCGCGTCGCCGGGGTGCCGCTCGCGTTCGTCCTGTGGATCGGGATCACCGCGGCCGCCGCCTGGCTGCTGCACGCCTCCCGGATCGGACGGTACGTGTTCGCGCTCGGCAACGGCGAGCGGGCGTCGCGGGCGTCCGGGGTGCCGCTCGCCCGGACCGCGTTCATCGCCTACGGGACGTGTTCGCTGCTCGCCGGGGTGTCCGGGCTCGTGCTGCTCGGGTTCACCTCCACCAGCTCGCTGACCATGGGCAACCCGTACCAGCTGCTGTCGATCGCGTCGGTGGTGCTCGGCGGGACGTCCATCCTCGGCGGGCGCGGGCACGTGCTCGGCACGGTCGCCGGGGCGCTGCTTCTGACGCTGCTCACCGCGCTGCTGGCGTCGTGGAACATGTCGGAGGGCGTCCGGCAGATCATCCTGGGGCTGCTGATCATCGGGCTGCTGCTCGCCTACGCGAGGGAACGGCGGTCGTAATGACGCCATCGGGGGCGATCGGGGAACTGCTCAAGGATCTTGTCGGCATCGCCAGCGTCAACCCGCGAGGCGGGCCCGTCGGTACAGGGGCCGGACCCGAGCTCGGGGAGGCGGCGGTCGCGGAGTACGTCCGTGACTGGCTGGTGGCGCGAGGGGTGCGCGCCGAGCTGCGGGAGGTCCTGCCGGGACGGCCCAACGTCGTCGCCTCCGTGCCGGGACGCGACCCGCGCGCCGTGCTCCTGGAGTCGCATCTGGACACCGTGGAGACCGGCGGCATGTCCGTCGACCCGTTCGCCGGGACGATCAGGGACGGCCGCCTGTACGGGCGCGGCGCCTGCGACGCGAAGGGGCCGCTGGCCGCGTTCATGCTGGCCACGGCCGAGCTCGCGGCGAACGGGCCGCCGCCGTTCGGGGTCGTCCTCGCCGGGGTGATGGACGAGGAGCACGCCTACCAGGGCGTTCTCGGCCTGATCTCCGATCTCGCCGATCAACAGGTGGCGGGGGCGGTCGTGGGGGAGCCGACCGACCTCGCCGCCGCGGTCGCGCACAAGGGGTGCGTGCGTTACACCGTCCGGACGCTCGGGACCGCCGGGCACAGCTCGCGTCCGGACGAGGCCGTCAATGCGGTCACGCTCATGTCCCGCGTCATCGACCACATCGACCGCGCCTCGCCCGACGTCCCAGCGCACCCGTTGCTCGGCCCCGCGACGCGGTCCGTCACGCGTGTGCGCGGCGGCGAGGGGCCGAACACGATCCCGGGCCGCTGCGAGATCGACATCGACCGCCGCACCCTCCCCGGCGAGGAGCCCATCGACGTGTGGCGCAAGGACAGGGAGGAGCTCACCGCGCTGATCGCCGGGCGCATCGAGGTCGACGAGCCGTTCACCGTCGACTACGCGCTCGACACGCCCGCCGGGAGCCCGGTACCGGCCGCGTTGTGCGGGGCGCTCGCGGCGGCGGGACGGGACGCGTCCGTCCACGGGATGCCGTTCGGCACCGACGCCAGCAAGCTCGCCCGCGCCGGAATCCCGTCGGTCGTGTTCGGGCCCGGCTCCGTGGCGGACGCCCACTCGGCCGACGAGTCGGTCGCGCTGGCCGACGTCGAACTCGCGGCGCGCCTCATCGTCGCGACCGTCCGGTCCATGAGCGTCGGCGGGGGGGCACGGATGAGGCTGACACAGCACATCGACCTGGTCGGCAGCGGCGCGGCCGGGTTCGACCTCACCGATCCGCTGGACTGCCACGTCTACCTGGTGCGGGGGCCGCGGGGCGTGGCGCTGGTCGACGCGGGCGCCGGGCGGTCCGCCGGGCTGCTCGCGCGGCGGCTGAACACGGCCGCCGGGCCGTCCGGCGAACGCCACCTCCTGCTCACCCACGGGCACGCCGACCACGCGGGCGGCGCCGCGGAGCTGGCCCGGCGGGCGCCGGGGCTCACCGTCCGCGCCGGGTCGCCCGCGGACGGATGGATCGCGTCCGGTGCCGAGGAGATGCTCAGCGTCGATCGCGGGAAGGCATCCGGTGTGTACCCGGACGACTACGCTTTCGCGCCCTGCCCCTCGGTACGCCCCATCGCGGACGGGCAGCGGATCGATCTCGGCGCCGGGATCACCCTCACGGCCCTCGCCACGCCGGGCCACGCCGACGGCCACACCTGCTACCTGCTGGACGCGCCGGAGGGACGCGCGCTGTTCTCCGGCGACTGCGTGTTCACCGGCGGACGCATCTCCCTCCAGAACCTGCACGACGCGCGGGTCCCCGAGTACGCCGCCAGCCTGGAACGCCTCGCCGCGCTGGACATCGACATGCTGCTGCCCGGCCACCACGAGATCTCGCTGGCCCGCGGCGGCCGGCACCTGGCGTCCGCTCGCGACGCCCTCACCCGCGGACTGCTTCCGGAGAGCACCACATGAGCAACGACATGGGCGTCGGAGAGTCCCGGGCCGGGCGGCGGCAGCCGCAGACGCAGTCGCCGCAGACGCGGAACCAGTCGTCGTCGCTGCGGCGGGCCCTCGCCGTCCTCGACCATGTCCGCGACCACGCCGACGCCCGCGGCGTGTCCCTCACCCGGATCGCCGACGACCTCGGCATCAGCAAGAGCACCGTGCTGCGGCTCGCCGCGCCGCTCCTCGACGGCGACCTGCTCACCCGCGACCGCGAGTCCGGCTGGTTCCGGCTCGGGCACGGCGCGCTGCGGCTCGGCCAGGCGTACCTGTCGTCGCTCGACATGCGCTCGGTCGCCGCCGACCCGCTGCGCCGCCTCCAGCACGTCGTGGGCGAGACGTGCCACCTCGTCGTGTACGACGCGCCGGACGTCGTCTACATCGACAAGGTGGAGAACGAGCACAACGTCCGGATGGCGTCCCGCGTCGGGATGCGGATGCCCGCCTACCGCACCGCCGTCGGGAAGGCCATCCTCGCCTGGCTCGGCGAGGACGACTTCCAGGACGTCGTCGACGCGGGCCTCGCGCCGCGCACCGAGCGGACCATCACCGACCCGGCCCGGCTGGCCGCCGAGCTGGAACGGGTCCGGCTCTCCGGGTACGCCGTGGACGACCGGGAGAACGAGCCCGAGGTCCGCTGTGTCGCCGCGCCGATCTTCGACCACACCGACCGGGCCGTCGGGGCGCTGAGCGTGTCCGGGCTGACGTCCCGGATGACGCCGGCGCGGGTCAGGGAGGTGGGGCCGATGGTGGAGCGGGCGGGCCTGGACATCTCCCGCGTGCTCGGCTCGTCCCGTCCCCGCCGCCGGGCGAGCCGGCTGGAAGGCCGCCCCGAGAGCCGTTTCGAGAGTCGTTCTGAAAGCCGAGCCGATCGCGGTACCGAGAACCATGGAGGAGGGAATCTGCCGTGACCAGCCTGACCATCCCCGCCGAGCATGTCGACTGGCGGACGAAGGGATTCTGGCAGCCGGGCGAACCCGTCGAGTTCGAGGAGTTCGCCGCCGCCCGCCACCGGCTTTTCGGTGGCCCGTTCACGTGGCCCGTCATGGTCGCGCGGCGGTCGGCGCTGAAACACAACATCGCCGCGCTGGCCTCGTTCTGCGCCGCGCACGACCTGGCGTTCGCGCCGCACGGCAAGACGACCATGGCCCCGTCGCTGTTCCAGGAGCAGCTCGACGCGGGCGCCTGGGGGATCACCGCCGCGACCGCCAACCAGGTGCTCGCCTACCGGGCGTTCGACGTCCCCCGGATCCTGCTGGCCAACGAGCTGCTCGACCCGACCGCGCTGCGCTGGATCGGCGCCGAGATCGACCGCGGCCTGGAGTTCCTGCTGTACGCCGACTCCATCGAGGGCGTCGCCGCTATCTCCGCCGCGGCCGGTGAACGGCCGTTCCAGGTGCTCGTCGAGCTCGGCCACCGGGGCGGGCGGACCGGCTGCCGCACGGTCGACGAGCTCACCGCGGTCGCCCGCGCCGTCACCGCCTCCCCCGGCACCGAGCTCGTCGGCGTCGCCGGATACGAGGGCGCGCTGCCGGACGTGCCCGCCGCCGGCTCCTACCTCGGCCTGCTCCGCGACGCCACCATCGAACTGTCCAAGTCGGGGCTGCTCCCCCGCGACGTCGTCGTCACCGCGGGCGGCAGCGCCTACTTCGACCAGGTCGCCGAGCAGCTGTCCGGGGCCTGGCTGCCGGGCCACGAGCTGACGGTGATCCTGCGCAGCGGCGCCTACGTGTCCCACGACGACGGCATCTACACGCAGCGGACGCCGTTCACCCGCATCCCCGGCTCGCTGGACGCCGCGCTGGAGATCTGGGCGCAGGTCACGTCCGTCCCCGAACCGGGCCTCGCGATCGTCGGCCTGGGCAAGCGGGAGGCGCCGTACGACGCGGGGCTGCCCGTCCCGCTGCGGCTCCGGCGGCGGGACGGATCCGTCCACCCGGCAGGCGGGCTGCGCGTCACCGACACCAACGACCACCACGCCTACGTCGCCGTCGACGGCCCGCCGCCGCGTCCCGGCGACCTGCTGTGCTTCGGCATCTCCCACCCCTGCACGGCCTTCGACAAGTGGCAGGTCATCCCGGTCGTCGACGACGACGAGACGGTCACCGACCTGATCCGCACCTACTTCTGACCTTCTGCCCCGGACCCCCTTTCTGACCCGGACCTGAGAGGACCACCATGATCCCCCGCTTGACGCCGCGCTGCGCGCTGACGTCGACCGGAGTCGTCGCGGTCGTGCGCGGCACCCGCGCCGACCGCGTCGCCGACGTCCTGGACACCCTCGCCGCCGCCGGCGTCCGCTGCCTGGAGATCACCCTCAACACGCCGGGCGCGCTCGCCGAGCTGCGCGCGGCGCGGCGGCGGCTGCCCGCGGGTGTGGAGCTCGGCGCCGGGACGGTGCGCACCGCCGCGGACGCGGACGCGGCGGTGCAGGCGGGTGCGTCCTTTCTCGTCGCGCCCGACACCAGCGCGGAGGTCGCGGCGGCCTCGGGCGATCACGGCGTCGCCTACTTCCCGGGGGCGCTGACCCCCGGGGAGGTCGCCCGCGCCTGGGATCTCGGCGCCACCGCCGTCAAGGTGTTCCCGGCCAACGCCCTCGGCCCGCGCTACCTGCGCGACCTCGCCGAACCGTTCCGCGATATCCCGCTGCTGCCGACCGGCGGGATCGGCCCCGGCACGGCCGGCGACTACATCGGGGCGGGCGCCGTCGCGGTCGGCGCGGGCGGCTCCCTCATCGGCGACGCCCTCGACGGCGGGTCCCTGACGGCATTGGCGTCCCGCGCGAAGGACCTCCTCGGGGCCGTGGAGGCCGCGCGATGAGCGTTGACCTTGTCACCTTCGGGGAGACGATGGCGCGGATGGAGAACCCCGTCGTCGGGCCGATGCGGCACGCCCGCACCCTCGACCTCGGCGTCGGCGGCGCGGAGTCGAACACGGCGATCGGGCTGTGCCGGCTCGGCGGGACCGCCGCCTGGTTCGGCCGCGTCGGCGACGACGAGTTCGGCCGCCTGATCACGACCGTGCTGGCGGGGGAGGGCGTCCGGCTGGGTCACACCGTTGTGGACCGGTCCGCTCCGACCGCGCTTCTGTTCAAGGAACGCCGGTCGGGGACGCTCACCCGCGTGCAGTACTACCGGACGGGAAGCGCCGGTTCGCGGCTGCGTCCGTCGGACGTCCCGCACGACCTGATCCGGTCGGCGCGCGTCCTGCACGTCACCGGCATCACCGCCGCGATCAGCGGCACCGCCCGGCAGGCCCTCGACGACGCCGTCGACACCGCGCGGGACGCGGGCGTCCCCGTCTCGCTCGACCTCAACTACCGGCGGGCCCTGTGGACGCCCGCCGAGGCCGGCGAAAGCCTGCGCAACCTCGCCAAACGCGCCGACCTCGTCTTCGCCACGGTGGAGGAGGCCCGCCTGATCGTCCCCGGTTCCGGCGGCGACGGGGCCACCGCCCGCTCGGACGGTTCCGGCGACGGCGTCGCCGGGCTCGCCGCGTCCGTCGCCGCGCTCGGCCCCCGGGACGTCCTCATCAAACGCGGCGCCGCGGGCGTCGTCGCGCTGTGCGAGGGCCGCCAGCACGTCGTGCCCGCGCGCACCGTGCCGCTCGTCGACCCGGTCGGCGCCGGCGACGCGTTCGCCGCCGGGTACCTCGCCGAGTTCGTCCGTGGCCGCCCCGTCGCCGAGCGGCTCGACACGGCCACGGCCGCCGGGGCGTACGCCGTCACCGTCCGCGGCGACTGGGAGGGCCTCCCCAGCCGCGCCGACCTGGATCTGCTGAAATCGACCGAAGACACCGTCAGCCGCTAAAGGAGACAGAAATGAGCAAGCAGGAGATCCGGAGCTCCGAGGCGCCCGCGCCGCTCGGCACGTACTCGCAGGCGCTGGTGGCCGGGGACTACGTCTACACGTCCGGCATGGGACCGATCGACCCGAAGACGGGCGAGGTCGTCGGGTCGGACGTCGCCGAGCAGACCAGGCAGGTCCTCGCCAACCTGTCGGCGATCCTCGCCGAGCAGGGCCTGGGCCTGGACGACGTCGTCAAGTCGACCGTCCACCTCCAGGATCTGCACCGTGACTTCGCCGACTACGACAAGGTGTACCGGGCCCACTTCAACCAGCCGTACCCGGTGCGCACCACGGTCGGCTCCGACCTGATGAACATCCTCGTGGAGATCGATTTCGTCGCCTACAAGAAGAGCTGATGGACTCGTCCCTTTACGTCCTGGTGGAGGATCTGCGCGGCGGTGCCGACGCCGCGCGGATCCTCTCCCATGGCGTCTCGTCCATCACCATCGGCGCGGCCTATCACCGCGCCCGTGACGTGACGCCCCATGGACGCACCCGCGTGACCCTCCGGCATGACGGCGTTCATTTCCCGCCGGGCGACCTTTTCGACGGGCTGCGGCTCGTCCCGCCCGTCCGACGGAACGCCGAACAGGAACCATTGCGCGCCCTCCGCGAACAGACCCGCGAACTGGGCGTTCCCCTACACGGCTGGGGCGTTTTCCTGCACAACACCACCCTGGGCCTCGCCTTTCCTGACGTCACCCAGGAGAACTGTTTCGGCGACCGTGCCGCGCCCGCCGACCTGTGCCCGTCCAATCCGGACGTCCGCGCCTACGCCGTCGCGCTCGGCCGCGCCATCGCCCGCCAGGGAATGGACTCGGTCGTCACCGAGTCGCTCCATTTCGGGACGTTCGGCCACGGCTACCACCACGAACGTTCTTTCGTCGACCTCGGCCCGGCCGCCGAATTCGCGCTGGGCCTGTGCTTCTGCCAGCACTGCCAGGCCCGGATCCCCTCCGCCGGAAAGGCGCGGGCCGCCGCGTCCGGCCTGGCGGCCTCCGTCCTGGACGGCGGCCCACCCGCCGACGCGCTGCCCGAAGCCCTTGAGGAGTACGCCCGGGCTCGCACGCCGATCGTCACGTCCCTGGCCGCCGAGGTCGCCGAAGCCGTCGCGGACGAAGGTTCCCACCTGATCTTCATCGACCTGGCCGGTGCCGTGAAGGGCTACGCCGACGGGCGTCCCACCGGCGAACCGGCCGCCGGCTCCGCCTGGCGGATCGGTGTCGATCCGGCGTCGGTGGGCGGTGTCGTCCCGTCCTACGCCATCCTCTGCTACGCGCGCGACGAGGCCCGCGTCGCCGACGACGTCGCCGCCTACCGGGCCGCACTGGGCCCGGACACCACGCTCCGCGCCGTGCTGCGTCCCGGCCTTCCGGACACCGAGTCGGCCGAGCATCTCGCGGCGAAGGCCAAGGCCGCGCGCGCGTCCGGCGCGGACACCGTCGACTACTACCAGTACGGGCTGGTCCCGCTGCCCACCCTCTCCCGCATCCCCCCAGGCTGACCACACCGGCCGGTCTCGGACACGGCGCCCGCGGCCGCCGGACGCGAGGCTACGGTGAGCCCCGACAACAGGACTCCTTCTCCCACGGGGCGCGCGGCGTGACCCACGACGACATCCCGGACGGAATCCCGACCTCCGCCCGGGTCTACGGCTGGTATCTCGGCGGCAAGGACAACTACGAGGTCGACCGGCGGTTCGCCATGGCGCAGATGCCCGACTTCCCCGAGTGCCTGGACATCACGAGAGCGAACCGGCTGTTCCTCTACCGCGCCGTCCGGTACCTCGTCCAGGACGCCGGGATCCGGCAGCTGATCGACATGGGCTGCGGCCTGCCGACCGACCGCAATGTCCACCAGGTCGCGCAGCGTTTCTCCCCGGACACCCGCGTCGTCTACGTCGACAACGACCCCATCGTCCTGGTCTACGCACGCGCCCTGCTGGTCAAGGACGGTTTCACGGCGGTCATCACGGCCGACATGCGCGACCAGGACGCGATCCTGAACCACGACGAGACGCGCCGCCTCATCGACCTCACCGAGCCGGTGGCGGTGCTGTTCCTGTCCGTCGGCCACCACCTGCACGACGACGACGATCCCCGCCGCGTCCTGCACACGATCATCGACCGGGCGGTCCCGGGCAGCCATCTGGCGTTCTCCCAGGTCGTCACCGACGACGCCGCCCGCGGCGCCGACCTCCAGGACCGCATGAACGCCGCCGGAATCCCCTGGCGGACGCGCTCGCGCGCCGAGGTCGACGCCCTGCTGGACGGTCTCGTCCCCGTCCCGCCGGGCCTCGGCGACGTCGCCGGGTGGCGTCCCGACCCCGGCCAGCCGCCCCTGGCCAGCGCCCCGGCCGAAGCCGAACGGTACCTCGGCGCGTCCGAACTCAACCGCGACTTCCGCGAGTACGGCGGCCTCCTCCACAAACCCTGATCCCCGGCCCGGTGCGTGCCCTAGGGGTTGACCCAGCGCTGGTAGTCGTCCAGGTTCACGTTGCTGCCGCAGATGATCGTGGCGACGTGGCGGCCCGCGAAACGGGCCGGGTCCTCCAGGACGGCGGCGATGCCGAGTGCCGCCGACGGCTCGACGATCAGGCCCGCGTGCCGCATTAGCATCCGCATGCCCGTGATGATCGACGCCTCCTCGACCAGGACGGCGTCGTCGGCCACGGCGAGCAGGTCGTCCAGCACGTCCGGGATGGGAAGGCGGCCCGCGACGCCGTCGGCGATGGTGTCGGTGGACTCGGTCGTGACGACCCGGCGCTCGTGCCAGGACCGGGTCATGGCGGGCGCGCCGCGCGGCTGCACGCAGATCACCTCGACGCCGGGCGCCAGTGCCTTGAGGACATGTCCCACGCCGGTGGCCATGGCCCCGCCGCCGAGGGCGATCAGGACGGCGTCGACATCTGACGCCCGGTCCGCCAGTTCCAGGCCGATGGTGGCCGCGCCTTCGCAGGTCTCGACGTCCAGGCTGTCCTCGACGAGCCGGACGCCGCGCCGCCGGGCGATGCTCGCCGCCAGCTCACGGGCGGTGTCGAAGTCGGCGTCGACCAGTTCCAGCGTGGCGCCCTGGGCGCGGATCCGGTCGAGTTTCGCTGCGGCGGCGTGGCGGGACGCCACGACGGTCACGTCCAGGCCGCGGCGGCGGCCCGACCAGGCGAGCGCCCATCCGAGGTTGCCGGCGCTGGCGCACACCGCCCCCGTCCGTCCCTGCTCACTCAGCCCGCTGGTGACCAGCTCGGTCCCCCTGCCCTTGAAGCTGCGGACGGGGTTCGCGGTCTCCAGTTTGATGCTCACGGCGCAGCCGAGCGGGTCTCCCAGGGGGGCGCACCGGAACAGGGGGGTGTCCAGGAACGTCGGGTCGATCACGCGGCGAGCCGCGCGAATCCGGTCGAGGTCCAGCCGCGTCCTCAGCACGATGCGACACCGTACCCGACCCCGCCGACGAAGGAATCGCCGCGTCTGGTCTCCCGCCGGGGGCGGTCAGAGGGTGATGGCGACCTTGCCTCGGGCGTGGCCCTGTTCGATGTAGCGCAGCGCGTCGGGGATCTGGTCGAAGGGGTAGGTCCGGTCGATGACGGGTGTGACCTGGCCCTTCTCCATGAGCTCGGCCAGCAGGCGCAGGTCGGTGGAGTTGGGCTTCCAGTGGACGGTGGCGACGCGCTGGCTGACGAAGGGGTTGGCCAGGGCTCCGCGAAGCACCTGCGCCGCCGGGCCGAGCAGCCCGCCGCGGCGGGAGGCGATGCCGCCGACGATGACGAGCGTCCCGCGTGCGGTCAGGGGTCGCCGCAGGCGGGACAGCGGCCGGTTGCCCACGATGTCCATGAGCAGGTCGTACCGCCCCTGGCGTTCCGTGAAGTCTTCGCTGGTGTAGTCGATCGTGTCGTCCGCGCCCAGGGAACGGACCAGTTCGATGTTGCGGGTGCCGCACACGCCGGTGACCTCGGCTCCGAACGTCTTGGCGAGCTGGACGGCGAACGTGCCGATCCCGCCGGAGGCCCCGTTGACGAGGACCCGCTGCCCGGCGGAGATCCTCCCCACGTCGCGCAGGCCCTGAAGGGCGGTGTGCGCGGCCATCGACACCGACGCCGCCTGCTCGAAGGTGAGACCGGCGGGCTTGACGGCGAGCCTGTCCTGGGGGACGGCGACCGCCCCGGCGAACGAGCCCAGCCGGACCTCCCCGAAGACCTCGTCGCCGGGCCGCAGCCCGGTCACGTCGTCGCCCACCCGCTCGACCACCCCGGCGAGGTCGGCGCCGGGGATCAGGCCGGGTCTCGGACGCCGCAGGCCGACGCTGAGCCGGACGAGCTTGGGATCGGCCCCCACATGGCGCCAGTCGTAGGGGTTGACGGACACCGCCCGCACCCGGACGAGCACTTCGTCCCGGGCGATGGCGGGTTCGTCGACGTCCCTGAGGGTGAGCACGTCGGGCGGGCCATAGCGGTCCCAGGTCCAGGCCATCATGGCCGCTCCTTGTGTCATACGGCGTAAGGTTGTCATACACCGTAAGGCTATCGTACGGCGTAAGGGAGTCAAGGGGCCGGCTGGAATCAAGGGCCGTCAGAAGGTGAAGGGTGGGCTCAGCCGGCGGCGCGGCGCCGTTCCAGCCCTTCGAGGATCAGGTCGAGCGCGAACTCGAACTCGAACTGGTCGTCGCAGAAGCCCAGGGTGCCGTCCGGATCGTCGTGGACGGCCGCCGCCATCATCCCCACGATGTTGGGGAACCGATCGGCCATCTCCTCCATGATCACGGCGGTATCGGCGTCGGCCGTCGCGGCGCCGTCCGGCTGGAACAGCTCCTGCGTGAACCCCAGGGCGCGGCTGCCCAGCACGTGCAGTGCCCGGTGGGCCAGATCGTAGGAGAACCCGCCCGCCCGGAGCACCGCGACGACGCGGTCGTAGTAGGCGATCACCAGCGGGTTCGTGGTGGTGCGGCTTTCGAGCACCTGCGGGGCCCAGCGGTGCCGCAGGAACACCTCCCGGGCGGCGAGGATCCGCGCGCGCAGCGCGGCCCGCCAGTCCTTCTCCGGCGGCGGGGCCTCGGCCTCCTCCGCCGCCGCGACGACCTCCCCGAGGACGACCTCGACGATGCCGTCGAACACGGCGTCCTTGTTGGCGACGTGGTGATAGAGCGACATCGCCTCCACCCCGACCTCCTGGGCGAGCCGGCGCATGGTGAGCGAGCCGGGGCCGTCCCGGTCGGCGAGCTCCACCGCCGCGCGCAGCACCCGCCTGCGGCTCAGCGGAACGCGGGGCCGCTCGGCCGACTCGTCGGCGTCGGTCCGTGTGGTCATGGGTCGTCCTCCCGGCGCACTCTACCCATACACGGTAAGCCTGCCCGCTCAGAGCCCGACCGCGTCACGGTTTGCGCAGGACCCCGCCGTACTCGCACATGTCCCTCCCGATCCGGGAGGCGCCGACGAACTGGGCCAGTTCCTCCGGAACGGGCGGCAGGGGCGGCTGGTCGGGGTCGGGGCGCCAGTTCAGCAGGTTGTCCAGGCCCGGTTCGACCGGTTCCAGGCCGTCCTGGAGGAGCGCGTCGACCTCCTCGCGGGAGCGGTTCTGCCACGGGATGCCGGCGGCCTTCATCCGGGCGTCCAGATCGGCGGCCCGCTCGGGATCGGAGCAGACGATCTGGGAGAACGCCAGATGGCTCCCGGACGCGACCCGGCCCATCAGGGTGCGCACGATGCCGCGTGGATCGTCGGCGTCGGTCAGGTGGTGGCCGACCGACAGGAAGAGCACCGCCAGCGGCTCGTCGAAGTCGATCAGCCGCCGCAGGTCGGGGTGGTCGAGGACGGCGTCCATGTCGCGGAAGTCGGCGTTGATCACGACGGTCGAGCCGTCCCCCGCCAGCAGGGCGCGGCCGTAGGCGAGCACGATCGGGTCGATGTCGACGTAGACGACGCGGGCGTCGGGCGCGAACCGCTGCGCGACCTGGTGGACGTTGTTGTCAGTGGGCAGCCCGCAGCCCATGTCCAGGAACTGGCGGACTCCGGCCTCGGCCGCCAGGTACCGCACCGCCCGGTAGAGGAACAACCGGTTCTGCCGCGCGATGTCGATCGACTCGGGGAACGCGGGCGCGGTCTTCAGCGCGAAGTCGCGGTCGACCTGGTAGTTGTCCTTTCCGCCCAGCGCCCACCCGTACACCCGTGCCGAAGCTGGTACATCGTGCGGGATTTCCATCGGCGGTTCACGATTCTCGGCGTCCACCATGTGCTCCCGATCCCGTTTCGCGGTTGTCCGAGCAGCCAACGGTAGCCGCCGGCCCCGTCCACCGCCCGATCACCCCACGCGCTCAACCCTTCGCCGGCGCGAACGGGTTGGGCAGGTCGAAGTCGTCGGAGAGCAGGTCCTGGTCGATGGCCGCGCCGGCGATGGTGCCGCTCGCCGCGGCGGCGACGACCGCGGCCTGCGGCATCGGGACCGTCGCCCGCCGCGCCATGTCACCCGCCGCGTAGACGCCCGGCACGCTCGTCCGGCCGAACTCGTTCACCTCGACGCACCCGTCGTCGAAGAGGACGCATCCGAGGCGGGCGGCGAGGCCGGAACGCTGGCGCGTCACGCTCGCGACGAACACCGCGTCCCTCGGCAGCGGCGGGCCGCCCTCGAACACGATCTGGTCGAGACGTCCGCCCGTCCCCTCCAGCCGGCTGATGGCCTCGCATCGCACGGTGACGCCGTTGGATTCCAGCTTCGTCCGCGACGCCGGGTCGAGCTGCTCCCCGTCGGTGCACAGCACGACGTCGCCCGCGAACCGGCTCAGCAGTAGCGCGAGCCGCACCCGCGCCTGGTCCGCGCCGATCACCGCGACCGGCTTGCCCGTGCACTCGTAGCCGTGGCAGTACGGGCAGTGGAAGGCGGAACGGCCCCACAACGCCTCGACGCCGCGCGGCCCGGGAAGCTCGTCGGCCAGCCCGGTGGCCAGCAGGAGCCGGCGCGCGGTGACCTCGGTGCCCTGAGACAAGTCCAGCCGGAAACCGCCGTCCTCCAGGCCGCGGACATCGGTGACGGTGTCCGCGCTGACCTGGACGGTCGGATAGGCCGACAGCTCCTCGCGGCCGAGCTCGCGCAGCCGGGAGGGCGGCGTGCCGTCCCGGGTCAGGAAGTTGTGCACCGCCTCGGCCGGGGCGTTGCGTCCCGCGCCCGCGTCGAGCAGCAGCACCGAACGGTGCGTCCTTCCCAGCGTCAGGGCGGAGGCCATACCGGCCGGGCCACCACCGATGATGACGGCGTCGAACATCGTCCACCTCCAGGGTCTGTCGTTTGACACGAGGCCAAGTCTGCAAGTTAATGTCAACATGAAGTCAAGCGCCACGATGCGCATCGGTGAGCTCGCGGAGCGGGTCGGTCTCGCGCCGCACGTGCTGCGCCATTGGGAGTCGATGGGCCTGCTCACCCCGGCCGCCAGGGTGAACGGCCGCCGCCGCTACAACCGCGACAACGTGATCCGCCTCATGACGATCATCCGCGCGAAGGCGGGCGGGCTGAGCCTTGAGCAGATCCGGCAGGTGCTCGACGCCGCAGGACGGGCCGAGCGCCGCGAACTGCTCCAGCGGCACCACGCCGACCTGGAACGCCGCCTTCAGGAGACGGCGGCGTCCAAGCGGCTGATCGAGCACCTCATGGAATGCGGCGCGGAGGACTTCACCCAATGCCTCGACTACCGGCGCATCGTGGAGAAGGCCGCCGACGACCTGAACCCGGACGACGCCGAACGCGCCCGCTGACCCTCACCCGCTGCGACTTGATGTCCTAGGGTCGCTGCATGCGGCGAAGGACGGGGGCGGCGATTGTCGGTGTTGTGGCCCTGGCCTGGGGCGAGTGGCTGAACCGGCGCTGGTCCAGGGCTCTCGTGGGGAACCGCGAGGGCGCGGACGAGGCCATCGTCGTGTTGGGTTACCGGAACCCACAAGCGACGGCGAACCTCATCAACCGATGGAGGGTGCGCGCCGGGATCCGCTCCATCGCCCCCGGCGACACGCGTGGCACTCGCGTGATCTTCAGCGGTGGCGCCGTCGGCGAGGGAGCCGCGGAGGCCCGGTTGATGGCCGACTACGCCAAATCGGTGCTCGAATTCGACGGCACCGTGCTCCTCGACGAGGAGAGCGCCACGACATGGGAGAACATCACGAATGTGATCCCTCTGCTTGAGGACGTGGACCGTATCAAGATCGTCTCCCAGCCCGCGCACGCGCTCAAGGCCCGCGCGTACCTGCGACGGCAGCGCCCCGACCTCGCGGACAGGCTCGTGCGCGCGGACGACTACCGTCCCGGCGAGTGGCTGATCGTCAAGCCACTGCTGGCCCTGTACGGACTCTGGACACTCCGCGGCCTCGACCCCGGCGAACGAAACGCCCGCTGAACGTGCGCGCGGTTCAGGGGCGCGGCGGGGGTGCCGTCAAGGGGTGCCACAGGAGGGTGCGTCCCAGGTGGGCGATCATGGCGGCGAAGACCAGCGTCCACGCGGTGAGGGCGACCCAGATCTCGCCCTCACCGATCTGACGGACGACGGGCAGGTGGTCGGCCGCGCCGAGGTAATGGCCCGCGACGCCGTACATCCCCAGCGGGAACACCAGGCTCCACAGCGTCGCCTCGTAGCGGAGCGGCACCCGGTGCGTGATGTGCCGCCACCATCCCGCAGCGATCAGCGGGGGGATGAGCCAGCTGCCGAACGCCCAGAAGACCACCGACGTGCCCGCGACCAGGTCGCGCGTCGCGGTGACCATGGGCGCGTCCGCCATCTGGACGATGCGGGCCCCCGCCAGCACGGTGATCGCGGTGGCGCCCATGGCGACCCAGTACGGCGGGGTGAGGTCGTCCGGGCGCAGCGGATAGAGCAGCAGGCGGGCGGCGACGAAAATGCCGACGGCGGCGTACAGGATCACCCCGATCGACCAGGCCGCGACCGCGAGCAGGGCCAGCTCGCGGCGGCCGACCGCGGCCGACGGCTCCAGGACGGCGGCGAGCACGGCGACGGACTGCCCGGCGACGACCCAGATGAACCAGGTGCCGTTGGCCCCCGCCACCACCGGTCGTTCCGCACGTCCGAGCACCGCCGTCCACGGGACCACGTAGCCGAGGACCAGCCAGCCGGCGCAACCGGCCGCGAGCAGCACGAGCGCGGTCCGATGATGACCGGCCGCGGCGAGGCGGGTGCCGAGCACGTCGCCCGCCGCGACAAGGGTGAAGAACCCGAAGCCGCGCCGGGGATCTGTGAAGTCGCTCCGCAGCTCGGCGGGAAAGGCGACGGCCCGCCAGGCGGTCAGGACGACGAGGACGGCGTAGCCGGCCGCGGCGACCCACAGCAGCACCGTGGACAGCGCGGTCAGGCCATGGACGCTCACTCCGATCGACACGATGCCGGTGCCCATGACGAAGGCGAAGTAGCCAGGGTTGAGCGTGGCAACGGCCCGTTTCGCGGCTGCGGCGTTAGTCCGCATTCCGCTGACGGTACCGGAGCGCGCAGGAATGCCCGGCCCGCCCCGGTGCGCTGCCCGCTAGAGCAGTTCCAGCAGCCGCGTCGCCTGGCCCGGCAGGGCGGCGGCCGCGCTCCGTCCATGACGGTGATCGCGCCTGCTCAGGACGCGCAGCAACCAGAACAGCGCCAGCAGCCGGCGGCAGTCCCTGAGCCTGACCGCTTCGTCCGGCGTCAGCTCGACGCGGTCCAGTACCGGCTCCAAACCGGTCGTGCTCTGCTCCCACACCGAGATGTGCTCGGCCACCTCGGCCAGCTCGTACGCTCGATCACTCCGTCCGGAGTACTCGAAGTCCACCAACCGCACCCGGGTCCCGTCCCACAGGTAGTTGGCCAGATTGCCGTCCCCGCTGCCGAGGACCGGTGTCCCGGGCCGCGCGAGGACGTCTTCGAGATCGGAGCCGTCCACCCACGTGGCCGCACTGGTGATCGCCTCGGCTGACAGCGGATCGTCTTCGGGACACCGAACCCGCGAACACAATCCCCGTACCCGCCGCAGCAGGTCGACCGGATGGCCCGCCCGAGGCGGCACGTCCAGCAGAACCCGCCGAGGAATCGCCTCCTGCAACCGAACGATCGCCTCGGCCAGCGCCCGCCCTGGCTCGACACCGACCGCGCCTTCCAACGGCCCCCCGTCCAAGCGGGACATCACCACAGTCGGTGGGACCGCCTCCAGATCCGCCCGCACCGGGGAGGGCGCCAAGCCTGGAGCGTGCGCGTCGAGCAGCTCCAGTGCCCGCCATTCCCGCTCAGGCTCTCCCAGCTCCCACGACCGATAGCGCTTGACCACCACGCCGGGCCTCATTTCGAGCGAATGCGTGCTCGACCGGCCACCCACGCAACCCGCCTCCCGCTCGATCTCCAGGACGAGACAGCACCATCATCGATCAACACCTGCACCGGAAATCGCCCCTCTGGGACTCCCGTCGAGTCGTTCAGTCGCGGAGTCGCGCGTTGAGACGCGCGGCCTGTCGCGTGAGGTGCTCGCATTCGGGGATGTTGGGCGCCGAGCGGGCCGCTTCGGCGTAGAGCCGTGCCGCGGTGACGAGGTCACCGTCCCGCTCGTGGAGGTACGCCGCGGCGGCGGTGTGACGGGGCAAGGCGGGATCGACCTCCGCCAGCGCCGCCAGACCGGCGCGCGGGCCGTCGGCCTCGCCGACCGCGACGGCCCGGTTGAGGCGGGCGACCGGATTGCCGGTGATGCGCACCAGTTCGTCGTACCACTCGACGATCTGCACCCAGTCGGTCTCTTCGGCCGCCGGGGCGTCGGCGTGGAGCGCGGCGATGGCGGCCTGGGCCTGGAACTCGCCCAGCCGGTCGCGGGCCAGGGCCGCCTGCAGTATGCCGACGCCCTCCGCGATCAGGCAGGTGTTCCACAGGCCGCGGTCCTGCTCGGCGAGCGGCACGAGCCTGCCGTCCGGGCCGGTGCGCGCCGGGCGCCGCGCGTGGTGGAGCAGCATGAGCGCGAGCAGGCCCGCTGCCTCCTCATGGTCGGTCACGCTCTTCAGCTGGCGGGCGAGCCGGATCGCCTCGGCGGCGAGGTCGACGTCACCGGAATAGCCCTCGTTGAAGATCAGGTAGAGCACGCGCAGCACGGTCGCGAGGTCACCGGGCTGGTTGAGCCGGACGCCCGAGACGGTCCGCTTGGCCCTGCTGATGCGCTGGGCCATGGTCGCCTCCGGCACGAGGTAGGCCCGCGCGATCTGACGCGTGGTCAGCCCGCCGACGGCGCGCAGCGTGAGCGCGACGGCCGAGGCCGGTGTCAGGGACGGGTGCGCGCACAGGAAGTACAGCTGGAGCGTGTCGTCCACCGCCTCGCCCGGGCCGGGCGCGGGTTCGGCCTCGACGCGTTCCTCACGGCGCTGCCGGGCGGTGTCGGCGCGGGCGGCGTCGAGGAACTTGCGCCAGGCCACGGTGACCAGCCAGCCCTTGGGATCCTGCGGCGGATCCTCCGGCCACACGCGCACGGCCTCGACCAGGGCTTCCTGGACGGCGTCCTCGGCCGCCGCGAAGTCGGCTCCGCGGCGGCCGAGGATGGCGATCACGGTGGGCGTGAGGGCCCGCAGCCGTGCTTCGTCCACGTGCGTCATTCCGTGATGCACGTGGAGTGCGCGGTCATGAACGGGCGCACCTCCAGCCACTCGTGGATCGGCTTGCCGCCCGCGCCCGGGGCCGCGGACAGCTCCCCGGCCAGTTCGAGCGCCCGCTCCTGGCTCTCGACGTCGATCACCATCCAGCCGGCGATCAGGTCCTTGGTCTCCGCGAACGGTCCGTCGGTGGCGGGCGGCCGCCCCTCGCCGTCGTAGCGGACGAACATGCCCTCCGGCAGGAGCGCCTGGCTTTCGACGAACTCGCCGGTGGCCTCCAGCCGAGCGGCGAAATCCTGCATGTACTGCACGTGAGCCGAGATCTCCTCCGGCGTCCACTGTTCCATCGGCACGTCGTTGACCGATGCCGGCGCGCCCCGGTAGTGCTTCAGCAGCAGGTACTTGGCCATCAGATTCTCCTTGCTACGGACGGCCCACAGCGGCCGTGTTCACCGCGGGGACGGAGCCACGCCCGGGTTCTCGACATCCCCTCACGATTTTTCCCAACACGTCCACTCACCCGAAAACGCCACGCGGTGAGGGCCGCGCGGCGCTCGGGCGCGCTGAGGGTGGCGGGGCGCTCAGGCACGCTGGCGCTCGTCCCGCTGCCGGATCAGTTCCTCGACCGCGGTCGGCAGAGTCGTCTCGAAGTCGATCAGCTTCGCCCACGTCGGGGTCACGACGATCCGGACCATGCCGTCGTAGAGCGAACGCACCCCGGCCTCCCACTCCACCCGCTGCTCGGCCGTCATCTGGTAGGTGCCGCTCGCCTGGAGATACTCCTCCGGGATGCCGTCGACGACGTCGAGCTCGGCCCGGCCGCGGATGAGAAGGATCTTGGGCGGGTGCACCTCGGTGTCGATCGTCAGGGCGACCGCCGGGTTCGCCCGCAGCGACGGAAGCTTCGGCGCGTTCTTCGCCGTGCACATGACGATCTCCGATCCGTTCCAGGTGAACCCGATCGGCACGTTGCGGGGCGTCCCGTCCTTGGCGACGTAGGCCAGGCGGGTCAGGTCGCGAGCCAGCAGCTCCTGGCTGATCGGCCGGTTCAGAACCTCGGTGACCTCGTTCGGTTGCATGGTCATCCCTCCCATTGTCGTCCTCCCGGCCCCTCGTGGCCGCTGGTCTCCCTGGGACGGAGCCGGCACCGCGTTCTCGACACACGGAACCACCCAGATTTCCAGAACCTGCGTCGGCGGGGTGCTTCAGCTGTCAGCCCGCGAGGAGTTCGAGCATTTCGACTTGGTCGGGGCTGACCGGGAGCAGGGGATTGCGGCCGTGAGGGTAGATCTCGGCCTCGTCCCATTGCCGCCGGAGCACGCTTGAGGCGGTGCCTGCCCTGACTCCGCGGGCGTGCTGCTCGTCACGAAGGCGCCGGGCGTCGAACAGGAACACCCCGCGAACGCACCAGGGCCGGGTGCCGCCTCGTGACGACTCCGCCGCCGCTCGCGGCCCGGCGAGCACCAGGTAGTGGTCGGGCGTCGCGGAAGCGCTGAGGTCCAGAAGACCTTCCTGTTTGAGGTACCACTTGACGTTGACCGTCCGGCCCTGGAGCGGACCGGCGCGAAAGCGGCCGTCAAAGGCGGCGTTGGTGGCCGAAGCCTCCAGCTCGATATCGAAAATCCGTGCCGCGATCCACTCGCCGAGATGCCCGGCCGTCATCGGCCGCTGGACGATCGTGGCGATCTCCGCGTCGATGGTATTGCGTTCGGCCAGAAGTTCCGCGATCCGTTCAAGCTTTCTGTCGTCCACAACGACAGTTTCCCATCGCGGTGCGAAATCGGGTGGCCCGATGGTGCGGTGAAACGTCGGTATGCTTCCTCGATGGGGAAAGATGAGATTAAGCCTCGAACTTTCGTCAACCGGTTCGCGGGTGCCCTCGGTTCATCCTCATCGGAGGACCGTGGCCGGGATTCGTGCCGGTGTGTCGGCCATTCGATCAAGACCCGGCCGACGGCCGTCCACTTCCACGGGGAGCGTCAGGACACCCAGGCAGCGGGCTGGTGGCACCTGCTGGCGCTGATCGACGAGGCGGCGGCGGACGGGCGGACGGTGTTCAAACCGTTCGCGGAGCTGAACGGCTCGGAACGGCGGCAGATCATCACGCTGCCGCCCACGATCGCGAAGCTGACCGCGGTGAAACATCTGGTGCTCTACGGCACGAACCTGGTGCGCATCCCGCCCGAGATCGGAGCCATGACGAGCCTTGAGGTCTTTGAGCCGTACACCTCGCATCGGCTGCACTGGTATCCGTATGAGCTGACCCGATGCGTGAGGATCGCCGACAGCACAGTGAGCACGCGCGTCCTGTACGGCAATTTCAAGTTCCGTCCGCCGTTTCCGGCGCTGCGGCCGGTGACCGATGCCGCCGAGGCGGACTTGTCCGCGCTCGACCCGAGCGTGTGGGGCACCGACACGGTACGGGCTTGCAGCGTCTGCGACGGGCCGGTCGACCGCGAACTGCATCAGGTGTGGATTTCGCGCGTGGTCGGAACCGACGTCCTGCCGCTCCTTGTGAACGCCTGCTCTTCGGAATGTGTGGCGGCGCTGCCGGAGCCACATCGCGGTTACATCCCGACGCCGCACACCGGCGGCCCGAACATCGTGCAGCCTACTGAAAGATAGTTCCTCAGATATGTGAGGCAGGATGGACGATGCGGTCTTGACCTATCCGTGCGTGTGCTGTGGCCACCTCACGATGGCCGAATCGCCGGGGTCGCATGAGATCTGCCCGGTGTGCTTCTGGGAGGACGATTACGTCCAGCTCCGGTGGCCCGACTGGACGGGCGGAGCCAACAAGCCTTCCCTGATCGAGGCCCAGCAGAATTTTCAGAGGTTCGGTGCGTGCGAAGAGCGGCACATACGCCACGTCCGCGAAGCTGAGGAACACGAGCGCCTAGACCCGAATTGGCGGCCGATCGACCCGCGACGGGACCGATTCGAGCGCCGTGGCATGCAACAGACCGCAGCGCCCGAGGATCGCACAGTGCTGTATTGGTGGCGCTATCGACCTGCAAAGTTCTGATGCCCCGCCACCGTAGGCTCCTCGCCTGGCCGCTGGCGGCCGACCATGGTCGTCTCGGATCGGGTCAGCCGAGTCGGGTGATGAGCCCGCCGAGTTCGGTCAGGTGCGCATCCAGAGCCGGGTCGGGGGTGACGGTCCAAGGGCCGTCGAGGTCTGGGCGGTGCCGGGTGACGTGGACGGTGAACGCGGCCAGTTGGTCGCGTGCGTTCTCAGCCCAGCTGACCTGTTCACCGATGCCGACGCGGGCGGCGTAGCACAGGTCGATTCGTTCTTGCAGCCAGAGCGGAGCGAGGCGGGCCCGACGCGTGGCGGAAGAGGTGTCTGCACCGGCCAGGACGGTGATCCGGGTGGCGAGCGACTCCTGGTGGTGAGCGGCGGCCATGCGTTCGAAGCGCGTCCATTCCCGTCCCATTGAGCCGAGTCGTTCTCCCCAGCCTTCGATGAGTACCAGGCGCAACGCGCGGGCGGATTCCCGTAGCAGGTGGGTCGCTTTGGCGGGATCGGTGCTTTGGACGCGGGTCGCTTCGGTCAGAGCGTCGGTGGCCTGGCGGTGCCACTTGTCGATCCGGGCGGTGACCACAGTGGGGTGGAACCGGGTGGCGGCCACCCAGGCGACGAACGCGCCACCGAGTTCGTCGTCGGCGTTGGCGGCGCGTCCGCCGTATGCCTTGTCCAGGCCGTGAAACCAGCGCGGGTCGTCCATTCGGGCGACGGCGTGTTCGGGTCCGGCGGCGAGGGCGTCGCGGATCTCCGCGATGGTGAAGGCGAGCCGGCCGACATCGAGCGTTTGGGCGCGGCCGGACGCCGCCCACCAGTCGACGAGCCCCAACGCCGCGTTGGTGACCCCGGATGCCGCCTCGGTCGAGTCGGTGTAGATGGGCAGCACGTCGATGTCCGACATGGGCCACGGCTCCCCGCGCCCCACGCTGCCCCCAACGATGAGGCCATGGACGCCGGGAACCTGGCCAAGAATCGTCACCGCCTCGCAGACTCGCTGGTCGAGCAACTGCCTCCACCGGTCAGTGGGCTTCATCGACGGTGACCCCCCGGCTATGCGGACATCGGCGGCACAGACCGTCCATTCTCCGCCCGAAGCGCACCGCCGCCCGACGGCGCGAGGGCGGACGAGGCCCGCCGCAAGGTTCAGCAGGGCCACCGGGGCGCGCCCCGGGAGCCCAGGCGCGGGCCATGCGCTGGGCGGACGTCTCTTCCACGCGGCCACAATGGTGATCATGAGTATCGGTGTGGACGGACCCGTCCGGCTGGGTGCGACCCGGTTGCCGGACGGCCGGTTGCTCGGGTGGGCCGAGTGGGGGCCGCCGGACGGTGTCCCGGTCCTGCTGTGCCCGGGCGCCGCGACCAGCAGATGGCTCGGCTTCGGCACGGACGCCGTGGAGACGCTCGGAGTGCGTCTCGTCTCCGTGGACCGTCCGGGCCTGGGCGTCTCGACCCCCGCACCCGGTCGGACGTTGCTCGACTTCGCCGACGACATCCATCGGCTGGCCGTGCTGCGGGGTCTGGGGCGTCCGGCCGTGGTCGGGAATTCGCAGGGCGCGCCTTTCGCGCTCGCGTGCGCGGAGAAGGGCGTCGTCCGTGCGCTGGCTCTGGTGTCCGCCGCGGACGAGGTCGCCGCCCCGCGGTTCGCCGATGCCCTGCCCGCGGACCTGCGTGGCCTCGTGGAGAGAACCGCGCGCGATCCGGCCGGTGCCGAGGCGTTCTTCGCGAGCTTCACCGCGGACAAACTGTGGGACATGGTGATGGACGGAAGCCCACAATGCGACCTGGCCGTCTACCAGGATCCCGAATTCGCGACCGCCTACCGCCAGGCCCTGGACGAGGGCTTTGCCCAGGGTCCAGATGGCTACGCCCGCGACACGATTCTGGCAATGGGACGATGGCCGTTCGCTCTCGCGCAGATCACTGTCCCGGTCGACATCTGGTACGGCGAGCAGGACACCGCCCATTCGCCGGACAACGGAGCATTCCTCAGCACCCGCATTCCCGGCTCTCATCGCCATGTCGTACCAGGAATCGGCGGCGCACTCCTATGGACACATCCAAGGCAGATCCTCACCTCGCTCCTTGAGCGTTCCACCGACAACTGACATACGCACCCGCTCCATGGCGATCCCGCACTCGCTGAGAAGCGGATGGCTCGTGGACGCCGTTCCATCCGGCGCCGACGAGCCGATGATTTCCGGCGTCTGATCGCGGGTCAGCGAGGCTGGTACGCCTTGGGCAGCCGCATGCCGCGATCCTTCATGATCTGGCGGAGGCGGTCGGGGTAGTTGGTGATGATGCCGTCGACGCCCAGGTCGATGAGGGCCTTCATGGTGGCGGGGTCGTCGCAGGTCCACGGGACGACCTTCAGGCCCCGGGCGTGCGCCCGCGAGATCATGGCCCGGTCGGGGTAGAAGCGGAAGCCCGGGTCGCCGACCTTGCCGCTCTGCGGAAAGCCGTAGTTGGGCGACAGAGCTTTGACACCGCGAATGGCGGCGGCCGCCTTCACGAAGTCGCCTTCGTAGTCATCGACGTCCAGGCCCCCGAGCCAGGGAGAGGCACCGGGCCGGCCGACCTGGAGGAAGTCGTAGTTGGTCAGCGCCACCAGCGGCCACCGGGGCGCGAGCCGGTGCATGTACTTCAGCGCACCCCAGTCAAAAGACTGGATGGTGACCTGCCGTTCGATGCCCGACGCGCGGATCTCCTCGAAGACCCGGCGGACGAACAGTTCACGTGGCGCGGTCTGGTCGGGCGCGCCCGCCTCAACCTTTGTCTCGATGTTGAGCTTGACCTGCTTGGCACGGTAACGCTTGACCAGGTTCAACACGTCTTTAAGTTGCGCCATGCGGGCACCGTGAACGACTTCTTGCTCGGGGAAGCCGGGCAGTTGCTGGTATCCGCAGTTCATGGTCTTGACCTGAGCCAGGGTCAGGTCCTTGATGTACTTGCCGACATAGGGGTACATCGGGTCGCCGGGGGTGACCGGTGCGGTGTCACGGCATTTCTGCGCACTGACCTGCCGGTCGTGGGTGACGACGACCTTCTGGTCCTTGGTGACCTGGGTGTCCAGCTCCAGGGTCGTGACGCCCAGACGCATCGCCTTGCCGAACCCTTCCAGCGACTCCTCGGTCGTCATGCCGATGCCGCCACGGTGGGCCTGCAAGTCGAAATGAGACTTCTGCGGTCGCACCCCTGGACCTGCGGCAGTGGACGCGTGGGCGGCTACCGGCAAGGCGATGGTGGACGCAAAGGCCAGGCCAGTAAGGGCAAGGCGCATGGGCATCGGAACCTCCGTTTCGTCATGCTCCGACAACCCCCGCGACGCTAGAACGAGCGCCATGGTCGGCAATTGACACGATGTGATGGCGTCGTGAACGTTCGCGGAACTGCGAGCGCGATCGAATCGGCAGGTCAGAGCAGCGGCACGTCCGAGCCCCGTCCGTTCGGATCGACGCGCCGCTGCCACGGGACCTTGATCCCGCCAAGTTCAGGATGCCCCCGCCCCCGCCGCGCGGCCGCGCACGAGCAATCGCCCCGTCCACGCGAAGCGATGGCGCTTCCCGGAAGTCAGAGGATGGGGATGTTGATCTCGTCCAGCGGGTCTTGGGAAGTTTGGGGGCCGGACGAGGTGGCCGGTGTGGTCGCGGTGGTGGGCTGCGCCGATGCGGGCGCCGCGATGGTCAGCAGCGCCCCGGCCGCCAGGGCCAGCGCCGCGAGCACGCGAGTGGGAGCGGGCATGGGAGATCCCCTTTCTCTTGAGGTGGTCACCTAACGCCACCGAGTCACTACACAATGTATCAATACGAACACTAAGAGTCACTGTTGGTCACGGGGCGACCACCCGCGCCGTCGTCGCCACGGGTGCAACGGTGGCCGGTCGCCTCGGCGGTGACGGGATTGAGATCCACGCCGGCGCAGTCGTAGAGGCAACGTGGGTCATTTCAGGCCGCCCGCGGTGAGGCCGCCGACGAGGTAGCGCTCCACGAAGATGAACAGGATCACGCCGGGCACGATCGAGATGATCGACGTGGCGAACAGGTACTGCCACTGCTCGTGGTACTGGGTGACGAAGCCGGGGATGGCCTTGGTGAGCGTCATCCGGTCGGCCGACGAGGTCACGGTGAGGGCGATGACGTACTCGTTCCAGGTCCCGATGAACGTGTAGACCACCGCCGTGACGACCCCGGGAAGTGCCAGGGGGAGGGTGACCCGGGTGAAGGCCGTGAAGCGTCCGGCGCCGTCGAGGAATGCCGCCTCTTCGAGTTCCAGCGGGATGCTGCTGAAGTAGGCGTGCAGGATCCAGACGCAGAACGGCAGGTTGAAGGCGGCGTTCACCACGATCAGGGACTGCGGGGTGTCCGTCCAGTCCAGGGCGACCATCTCCCGGTAGATGCCGACGAGGAGGGCGGTCGGGGCGAACATCTGCGTGACGAGCACGAGAAGGAGAAAGGCGCCGCGGCCGCGGTACCGGTTGCGTGCGGTGTAGTAGGCGGCGGGCAGGCCCACGAGCAGCGCCAGCGCGGTGGCCGCGACCGCCACCTGGAGTGAGAACCCGAGCGCCAGGCCGATCTGCGGGTCGTTCACCCGCCAGACGTCGGTGAAGTTCGACCAGTCCCAGTTTCCGGGAAGGTAGGACGGCGGCGACTGCGTCAGCTCCCGCTTGGGCTTCAGCGCGGTCAGCAGCATCTGGAGGTAGGGGGCGAGGAACGTCAGCGCGACGAGCCAGCCGAGGCCCGTGAGCAGGATCGTCCTCAACCGTGCCGGACGCCTCATGCGCGTTCCTCCCGGTTCCAGCCGGTCACCCGCAGATAGAAGAGGGCGAGGACCAGGATGAGCGCGAAGTTCGCCACCGCCATGGCCGCGGACTCGCCGACGTTCTGGTCGTAGAAGGCGATCTTGTACATGAACGTCGTGGTGGTGTCGGTGGCGTGCCCCGGCCCGCCCCGGGTCATCGCCCAGATGATGGGAAACGAGTTGAACACGTTGATCAGGTTGATGATCGAAGCGACGAGCAGGGCGGGCCGCAGCATCGGCAGCGTGATCTCGGCATAGGTCCGGAGCGGGCCCGCCCCGTCGACGCGGGCGGCCTCGTACACCTCGTCCGGGATGGTCTGCAGCCCGGCGAGGATGACGAACGAGGTGAACGGCAGCGAGACGAACACGGCCACCCACATCATCCACGCGAAGGCCGGGACGGGGTCGGCCAGCCAGTTCACCGGTTCGTCGATGATCCCGAGGTCCATCAGGAAACGGTTGATCACGCCGTAGAAGTCGTTGAGCATCCACCGCCACACCAGCGCTGTCATCAGGATGGAGGCCGCCCACGGCACGATCACCGCCCAGCGCACCGCGCGCCGGCCGGGGAACCGCGCGTTCAGCAGTTGCGCGAGGCCGAGCGAGAGGACGAGCGTCACGCCCACCACCCCGACGACCCACACCAGGGTCCGCAGCAGGACTCCGGGCAGGTCCTCCTCCTGGAACAGGTCCGCGTAGTTGCGGGTGCCCGCGAAGCCGAGGGCCGTCCCGGACGAGCTGATGTCCATCAGGGACGTCCGGGCCATCTCGACGACGGGCCACAGCACGACCCCGGCGATCAGCAGGACCGCCGGTCCCACCCACAGCAGCGGCGGCAGGAACCGGCGCGCGCCTGTGACCAGGGAACGCGTGAGCCGGGCAGGCGTGCCGCCGGGCGGGCGCCCGGGCGCATCGGGCTGCGTACCGGCCATGTCAGTCGTTCTTCTCGGCGGTCTTCTGGAGCTTGCCCAGGACGGACTTCGGGTCGGAGCCGGCCACCGCGCTCCCGAGCTGCTGCTTGGCGGCACCGGCGACCGCGTTCCAGGCAGGCTCGTCGGTCGGGGCGAACCTCCCGTTCGCGAGCGCCGCGACGAAGGGCCTGTAGTACGGGTCCGAGCTGAGCGCGTCACCGGCCGATCTGGTCACCGGGAGGAAGCCCTCGGTCGAGACGAACCGGGCCGCGTTGTCCTTGCGGTAGAGGAAGCCGAGGAACTTCGACAAGGCGGTCTTCTTCTCGTCGCCGTTCTTGAAGGCCACCAGGAAGTCCTGGACGCTCAGCGTGGTGTGGGCGGCGCCGTCCTTGCTGGGCAGCGGGGCGACTCCGTACGGCAGGTTCTTGTCGACCGGGTCGATGTAGCCCTTTCGCTGGAAGACACCGCCGTTGAGCATGGCGACCTTGCCTTGCGAGAACAGGTTGAAGACGTCCTTGCGGTTGGTGGTCTCGGGGTTCCGCTGGGTCAGCCCGGACCTGGTCAGCTCCCGCAGGAAGGTGAGCGTTTCGACGTTGGCCGGTTGGTCGATCGCCCATTTCCCGGACGCGTCCACCCAGCCGCCCCGGTTGTTCATGGCCCAGATGAAGAACTCGGCCTGCGCCTCCTCGGGGCCGAGCGGCAGTCCGAGCGGGGTCACGGCCGGGACACGGGTCGCGATCCTCTCCGCGTCCGCCTTGACGTCCGCCCAGGTCTCCGGTGGGCCGTCGATGCCGGCCTTGGCGAAGACCGCCTTGTTGTAGAAGAACAGCCGGGCGCTGGAGAGCAGCGGAAGCCCGTACTGCCGCCCGCGGTACTTCGCGCCGTCCACGAAGATCGGCAGGAAGTCGCCGAGGACCGACGCCGGCACGACCTCCGACGCCTCGTACAGCAGGCCGTCGCGGGCGAAGTCGGCGTAGGCGTTGTAGTTGAGGACGTCGGGCCGCTGGCCCGTCTGGACGTAGGTCTTGACCTTGGCGTCGATCTGCTCCCAGTCGACGATCTCGAGCCTGACCCGGTACCCCGGGTTCTGGGACTCGAAATCCTTGATCAGCTTCTCCCAGTACGGCTTGGTGTCGTCGTCGTACTTCGCGGCGACGAACCGGATCTCCTTGCCGCCGGCGCCGCCGGCGGCCGAACTGCCCTTGCCGCATCCGGACGCGGCGGCGGCGACGGTCAGCGCGATGGCGATCGTGATCAGGTGTCTTCTCATTGCGGTGGACCTCTTCTGGATGTCAGCCGGCAGCGGACGTCCGCGTCGCGGACCCGGCTCCGCCGGTCCGGGCGGGTGGATGGCGGGCGCGGCGCCGTCGAGGCGTGCGCGGCCGCCGGCGCCTGGAGAATGTGGCGCACCCGCGCAGGGGTGGGTGAGGACACGGCGGCGTGCCGGAGATGCGGTGTCGCGGTGTCGCGGAGGTGTCGCGGCGTCAGGAAGTGAGCGCGGTCAGGGGGTCAGGGTGTTCGGGGGTGGGTCACCCTTGCGGGACGGGCGCGCCGAAGACCTGGTGTGCCAGGCGCAGCGCGAGCGCGGCGATGGTCAGCGCGGGGTTGTTGGCGGCCGACGCCGGGAACACCGACGCGTCGGCGATGAAGAGGTTGCCGATCTCGTGCGAGCGGCCGGCCGGGTCGACGACCGATGCCGCGGGGTCGGTGCCCATTCGCGCTGTGCCGCAGTGGTGCGAGTTCGTCTCAAGGCCGAACTTCTCGTGCAGCACCACCGGATGACCGGCACGGGTCAGCATGCGCTTGGTGGCGCGGATCAGGTGGACGTGCGCCCTGTAGTTGTTGAGCCGCCGGTGGACGACGATCCGGCCGCGGGGGTCGAGCCTGACGCGGTTGTCCGGGTCCGGCAGGTCCTCGCTCATCAGCCACCAGTCGACGCTGCGCCGGGCGAACTGGTCCAGCACCGCCCGCGGCACGTGTGGCCGGGCGCTGCGCAGGATGTCCCCGGTCAGCTTGCCGAAGGTGGCGGCACTGCCCATCGGGTACCGCCAGTGGTCACCGGCGAGGTAGAAGTCGTTGACCCCGATGGTCTTCTGGAAGACGATCCGCCTCGGCCGGGTGGGCGCGATGGCCATGATCGCCGACATGTTGTGCTGCATGTAGTTCCGGCCCACCTGGCCCGACGCGTTCGCCAGGCCGCCGTCCGGGTCGCCGTCCGGGGCGCTGCGCAGCAGGATCGCGGCGGTGTTGGCGGCGCCGGCGGCCAGCACGACCGTCCCGGCGCGGATGTCGAGACGCTCTCCGTCGCGCTCGGCCTCGACCGCGACGACCCGCCGTCCGGCCGGGTCCGTCCGCAGCCTGATCACCTTGGTCCGCGTGCTGATGTCGACGTTCCCGCTCGCCAGCGCGGGCCGGACGGCGCACACCTCGGCGTCGCTCTTGGCGCGCACCAGGCAGGGGAAGCCGTCGCAGGTCGAGCACCGGACGCAGCCGCCGCCCGGCCGGTAGTCCACGCCCATGGGCAGGTGGAACGGGTTCAGGCCCTGGCGGCGGAGGCGGTCGTCGAGCCGCGCGATCACGGGCTCGTGCGCGAGCGGTTCGTACGGGAACGCCGCCGAGTGCGGTGGCTCGGTCGGGTCCTCGCCCGTCCGGCCGTGGACGCGGTAGAGCGACTCGGCGGCCGTGTAGTACGGCTCGATCTCCTCGTAGGTGATCGGCCAGGCCGGGGACATCCCGCCGTGGTGGGCGAGTTCGCCGAAGTCCTCCTTGCGCAGCCTGGTCAGCGCCGCGCCGAACATCTTGGTGTTGCCGCCGACCCAGTAGTGCACGCCGGGCTTGTAGTCGCGGCCGTCGCCGTCCCGCCACCGCTCGTCGGCGCGGTAGCGTCCGGAGAAGACGGCCGTGGCCTCCCAGTTCTGCCGCTCGGTGGGCAGGAAGTCGCCGCGTTCGAGGATCAGCACGCGGATGCCGAGCCCGCGCAGCGCGTACGCCAGGGTGCCGCCGCCCATGCCGCTGCCGACGATGACGATGTCGGCCTCGACCACGCCGGCGCCGTCGCCGGAGGTCACGGCCGCACCCGCGGGGCGGGCCCGTCCGTGGTGCCGGGTGCCGGGCCGCCGACCGGGCCGCCGGCGACCGGGCCGGCGTGCGCGCCCGGCAGGCCGGAGAGCCTCAGCACCTCGAACGCCTCCGCGTGGCGGCCCCGTCCGAGCCAGGCCCCGCGGAACGCCGCCAGCCCGCGTACCCGCTGGTCATAGGGGACGTCTTCGAGCTGTGACCGGTGCTGCGCGAGCGCGGCGAGCGCGTCGTCCTGGACGTCGGTGACGTCTTCCAGATAACCCGGTCGGGAGATCGCGGACCAGACCTCGTAACCGAGCTCGGTCCCCACCGTCCAGGCGTCCCCGCCGGCCTCCGGCCAGCAGGTCGTGCCCGCGGTGGCCACCGCCTTGCGCACGAGATGGTGGGTGGCGAGGTGGTCGGGATGGGCGTCCGCGCTGTGCGGCAGGTAGACCAGGTGCGGGCGCCGGGACCTGATCAGCTCGATGAGCCGTGTCATCAGCGCGGGCGTCTCCGCGAGGCAGCCGTCGGGCTGGCGGAGGAACTCCGGGTCGCCGGTGCCGAGCACCCTGCCCGCCGCGCGCGCCTCGTCCTCCCTGAGCGGGCCGGCGGCGGCCCGCGGCGTGGCCGCCACTCCGGCGTCGCCGCTGGTGAGGAAGACGGTCGATACCTCGGCACCGGCCCGGTGCCAGTTGATCAGGCTGCCGCCGCAACCGATCACCTCGTCGTCGGGATGTGGGGCGAACATCATGACGCGCATGGGCCCGCTCCTCTCGGTAGAACGATCTACTAGCGGATCAGAGTAAGAGCGGCTTTTCGGGCTGTCAATGCCCTGATTTCGTGGTCATCGTCCCCGAGGCCACGAACAGAACCCCTTGGACAGGGGTGGTTTTCAGGGTTGGCGGGGCCGGTGTGGCGTCCGGCCGGTAGACCGTTCTATCATTGCGCCACGACGACCGACGTTCCGGAGGACGAATGGGCAGGGTGACGATCAACGACGTCGCCGCGGAGAGCGGTGTGTCGAGAGCGACCGTGTCCCTGGTGCTGCGCGGCAGTCCCCGGATCTCCGAGGCGACCCGGCAGCGGGTCCACGAGACCATGGCCCGCCTCGGCTACATCTACAACCGGCACGCGGCCAACCTCCGGAGCAGCCGGACGATGACCCTCGGCCTCGTGCTCACCGGTATCCGCGATCCCTGGTCGGCCGAGGTGACCATGGCCGTCGAGGAGCGCGCCCACGACGCCGGCTGCACGCTGCTCACCGGCTACAGCCGCGACAGCCTGAGCCGGCAGGAGAAACTGCTGGCCACCATGCTGGAGCAGCGGGTCGACGGGCTGGTCCTGCTGCCGACCAGCGACACCTCCGCGGCGGATCTCGCGGCCACCCTCGGCGCGTCCGGGACCCCGCATGTCATGCTCGACCGCCGGGTGGCCGGCCACGCGGCGGACTTCGCCGGTGTCGACAACCGGACGGCCGCCCTGGAGATCGGGGCCCATCTCGCCGAGCTCGGAGCGCGCTCGGTCGGCTTCCTGGGCGGGCTCGCCGCCTGCCCGGTACGGGCCGACCGCGAGGAGGGCCTGAGAGAGAGCGCCGCGCGGCACAAGATCGACATCGACGACGCCTGGTCGATCCGGACCGGCGCGGACCGGGTCGCGGGGGCCGACGCCACCGACCAGATCCTTGAGCGGCACGCGCCGCCGGACGCCATCGTCGGGTTCTGCGACGTCGTGGCCCTCGGCGCCATGGCCGCCCTCCGCCGGCACGGGATCGAGCCGGGCCTCGGGGTGGCGGTGGCGGGGTTCGACGACATCGACGACGCCTCGCTCCAGCGCGCGCCGCTGACCACGGCCGCCACGTATCCCGAAAATCTCGGCATGCACGCGGTGACCATGCTGCTCGAACGCATCGACGACCCGGGCCTGGAGCATCGCGAGGCCATCCTGCGGCCGGAGCTGCGCGTCCGCGACTCGACCACCGAGTGGGCGAGACGGGGCGCCAGGACGCCCCGGCGCCCCCGCTGACCAGCCACGCAGGCTACGAGAAGCCAGCACCGACCGACCGTTGTCACGTCTACAAAACGCTAATTACAGTCACGAAACCCTCGTTGAATACGCATCCAGTTCCTTGCATACGACATTGAATACGTATGCGCAACGCTCGTCGTGACGGCGGTTCCGGACCGCCGGACCCATCCCCTTCAGAGCAGGAAGACACACCGTCATGAGGTACACCGGAGGACAGGCGATCGCCGAGCACCTGGTGCGCGAGGGCGTCACCACGATGTTCGCGATCCCCGGGCACGGCAACACCGCGCTGCTCGACGCGTTCGTCGAGCGGCGCTCCGAGATCGACGTCATCCCCGCCATGCACGAGCAGGGCGCTTCGCACATGGCGGACGGCTACTACCGCGCGACGGGCGACATCGCCGCCGTCTGCGTCACCATCGGCCCCGGCGCGACCAACACGCTCACCGGCGTGGCGACCGCCTTCGCCGACTCCTGCCCGCAACTGGTGATCACCGGGGGAGTGCACACCTACCTGCACGGCCGCGGCGTGCTCCAGGAGATCAACCGCACCCACGACGCGAGCTTTCCGCGTGTCGCCGAGCCGATCGTGAAGCGGTGGTGGCAGCCGGGCTCGCTACGGCAGTTCCCCCTCATGCTCGACCAGGCGTTCCGGACGATGCGCGAAGGCCGCAAGGGCCCCGTCCTGCTGGACGTCCCGCAGGACCTGCAGGCCGAGTCCGCCGACCTGGAGCTGATCGTCTCCCGTCCGGACGCCGTGGCCCCGCCCCGCGGGGACGCGCGGGCCGTCGAGCGCGCGGCCGAACTGCTGCTGTCGGCGGAGCGGCCCGTCATCGTCGCGGGCGGCGGGGTGATCGCGGCGAAGGCGGCCGGCGAGCTGCGCGCGCTCGCGGAACATCTCGGTATCCCGGTCACCGTGTCGTTCATGGGCAAGGGCGCGATCGCCGAAGACCACCCGCTGTACGCCGAGCCGTGCGGCGACATGGGATCGTTCTCCGGCAACGCGATGACCCGCGAGGCCGACGTCGTGCTCGGGATCGGGTGCCGGTTCTCCGACCGGGTCAGTTCCTCCTACCGGGACGGGATCACCTTCGATCCGTCGGCCACCACGTTCATCCAGATCGACATCGACCAGTTCGAGCTGGGCCGCAACTATCCGGTCGAGGTCGGCATCGCCGGTGACGCGAAGCTCGTCCTGGCCGACCTGCTCGCCGCCGTCCGCGAGCATCGCCCCGCCCCCGCCGACCTCACCGAACTGCCGAGGCTGCACAGGCTCCAGCGGCTGAAGGCGGAGTGGCATGAGCACCTGCGTCCGATGCGCACGTCGGACCGTTCCCCGATGACGATCTCGCGGGTGCTGGCCGAGGCCCGTGCCGTGCTCCCGCGCGACGGCGTCCTCGTCACCGACTCCAGCAACCCGCAGAACCAGGCGTACAACGAGTTCCCCGTCTACGAGCCCGGCACCCACATCACCGCCGGCGGGTTCTCCGGGATCGGGTTCGCGATCCCGGCCGCCATCGGCGTGGGCTTCGGCGCCCGCGACCGCGCGGTGCTCTGCCTGTGCGGGGACGGAAGCTTCCTGCAGACCGGGCAGGAGCTGGCCGTCGCGGCGATGTACGACCTGCCGGTCGTGTTCCTCGTCGTCAACAACGGCGGCTGGGAGGCGATCAAGAACCTGCAGCTCAACCTGTTCGGCGCGGACCGGGAGATGGTCAGCGGCTTCCGGCACCGGAACGGCGACCCGTACCAGGCAGATCTGGCGGCGTTCGCCCGCTCGCTCGGAGTCGCCGGCGAGCGCGTCGACCGGCCGGGCGACCTCGCTCCCGCGTTGCGGCGGGCGTTCGCCTCCGGGAAGCCGGCGGTCGTGGAGGCCATGTGCGCCCGCGAGTATCCGTGGAGCGGCCAGCACCCGACCGGCTGGTGGGACATCACGGTCCCGGAGTACCTGACCGGCGCCCGCGCGGCCTACGTCGAGAAGAGGGGTTTCTGACCATGACGGTGTCTCTCGTCCTCCCGCGGATCATCGAGATCGGCGTCGGCGCGTCCGACCGGATCGCGGCGGTGCTCGACCGGCTGGGCGCGCGCCGGCCGCTGATCGTCACCGACGCGGCCCTCGCCGGGAGCGGCACGCTCGACCGGCCGCTGCGCGAGCTGAGCTCCGCGGGCATCGCTCCGCGGATCTTCGCAGACACCTCGCCCGACCCGACCACGGCGGAGGTGTCGGCGCTGGTCGAAAGGCTCGCGCGCGGCGACGTCGACAGCCTGGTCGCGATCGGCGGTGGCAGCCCGATGGACACCGCCAAGGCAGCCGCCGTCCAGCTGGGCCATGGCGGGCGGCCGCTGCGCGAGCTGAAGGTCCCGTTCTCCGCCGACGCCGGCGGCCTCCCGCTGGTCTGCGTCCCCACCACCGCGGGCACCGGCTCGGAGGTCACCCGTTTCTGCGTCATCACCGACGTCGACACCAACGAGAAGATGCTGATCGCGGGCGCGGCGTGCGTCGCGTCCGCGGCGCTGGTCGACGCCGGCCTCACCCGCAGCATGCCCCGGCGCGTCACGGCCGACAGCGGCCTGGACGCCCTGACGCACGCCGTCGAGGCGTTCATCAGCCACCGGCACAACGAGCACGCGGACCTGTTCGCCGTGTCCGGTGTCCGGCGCGCGCTCACGTACCTGCGCCGGGCGTGGACGGACCCGGACGACCTGGAGGCCCGTACCGAGATGATGCTCGGCGCCACCCACGCGGGCATGGCGTTCACGGCTTCGAGCGTCGCCCTGGTGCACGGCATGAGCCGTCCGGTCGGCGCCTTCTTCCACATCCCCCACGGGATGGGCAACGCCATGCTGCTGTCCACGCTGCTGCGGTGGACGCTGCCGCACGCGTCCGGCCGGCTCGCCGAGCTCGCGCGCGCGGCCGGCGTGGCCGGGCCGGGCGCCGCCGACGCCACCGCTGGGCATGCGCTGTCCGAAGCGATCACCGACCTCGTGCGGGCGCTGGAGATCCCGACGCTCAGCGAGTTCGGCGTGGACCGCGCGGACTGGTTCAGCCGCATCCCGGCCATGGCCGAGCAGGCGGTGGCCTCCGGGTCGCCGGCCAACAATCCGGGCGATCCCACCAGGCAGGACATCGAGCGGCTCTACGAGCAGGTGTGGGCGTGAACGGGCCGTCCGTCCGGCGGCCAACACGGGAAGGGGAGAATCATGGGTGAGATCCGGCTGGGCCTGAACCTGGAATTCGCCAGGCACGCGGACAAGAGCTTCGAGTGGGCCGTCGCCTACGCCGCCGACATCGGGTACGAGTACGTCGAGCCGATGGTGCATTGGGGCCGTGAGCTGCTGAGCGCCGCCGGGTATTTCCACTCCCGGTCCATGCTGGACGACCCGCTGGACGTCCGCCGCGTCTGCGACAGGCACGGCGTCCAGATCTCCGGGCTCTCCTCGCACGCGCCCCTGTGCAAGCCCGACGTCAGCCTGGACTACCTCAAACAGGCCGTACGCTTCGCCAAGGAGTGCGGAGCACCGATGATCGTGACCGATGACGGCCCGAAGCCCGGCTGGACGACGGTCGAGGAAGACCAGACCCTCATGAGATACGTCCTTCAGGAGACCGCGCACCTCGCCGAGTCTCGCGACGTGCTCGTGGCCGTCGAGACCCATGGCGGGTACACCAACGCACCCGGCCGCCTGCGGCGAACCCTCGGCCTGGTCGACAGCCCTGCGATCGGCGTCAACTTCGACACCGGCAACGCGTTCCTTAGCGGCAACGACCCGGTGACGTGGCTGGCCGGCGTCATCGACCGGGTGGTCAACGTCCACGCCAAGGACATTCCGCGGGAGGCCGCCGACACCCTGCGCGGCAAGATCAACGGAATGCTGGGCTGCGCGTGCGGCGACGGCGTCCTGGACTGGACCGACATCGTCGGCGTCTGCCGTGGCGCGCCGCGCGACCTCGTACTGTCCGTCGAATGCGGCTCCATCGAGGACGCGGGCCGCAGCTTCGACCACCTCACCTCGATCCTGTCGAGCACGGGTCCGTTGAGCACGGGAGGCTCGGCGTCATGACCCCGAGCGTCCCGCGGCAGCAGGACATCGCCCGGCGGGCCGGGGTCTCGCAGGCGGCCGTGTCGCGGACCTTCGGCGGCGGGCCCGTCGCGAAGGAGACCCGCGAGAAGGTGCTCAGGGCCGCCGCCGAGTTCGGCTACAGCCCGGACGCCATCGCCCGGAGCCTGGTCACCGGGCAGTCCACGATGATCGCCGTTGTCCTGGGCGACATCCACAACCCGTTCTACCCCTACGTGCTGGACAGGCTCACGACGAAGTTCAACGAGGCCGGCAGGCAGGTCCTGCTGTTCACCGTTCCCCCGGGCCGGCGCGTCGACGACGTCCTGCCCCAGGCCCTGGCCTATCGGGTCGCGGGCGTCGTGGTCGCCTCGGCGGAACTGTCGTCGAACGTCGCCGTCGCGTGCGCCGAACGGAACACGCCGCTGGTGCTGTTCAACCGCTACGTCCCGGGTTCCGGCGCCGCGGGCGTCTCCTGCGACAACCGGGAAGGGGGCCGGCTCGCCGCCGAGCACCTGTTCTCCCGCGGCCGGCGGAACTTCGCCTTCGTGGGCGGCCTGGCCGGCACCTCGACCAACGTCGACCGCAGGGACGGGTTCGTCGAGGCGGTCCGCCGCGGCGGCGGCACGGTCGGCGACGTCCTGGAGGGCGCCTACAGCTACGAATGGGGCTACCAGGCCGCCGACCGGGTCGGAGCCGGTGCGGCCGACGCGGTCCTGTGCGGCAACGACATCATCGCGATGGGCCTGCTGGACGGCCTGCGCCACGGCTCGTCCCGGACCGTCCCCGATGACGTCGCCGTCGTCGGCTTCGACGACATCCCGGCCGCGGCCTGGCCGGCCTACTCGCTGACGACGGTGCGCCAGCCCGTCGACCAGATGATCGACGCGACCGTGGCCCTGCTCGCCGGCGAGCCAGGCACCTCACCTGGCGAGGGCCGGGCACACCGGTTCCCCGCCGAACTCGTCGTCCGCGGATCCACCACCTCCGGACGCTGACCCCCGATTCCGCAGCGGCGTCCACCGACCCGCCCCACCAGACGCGCACCCCCACGGCAAGGAGCAGCACCCCATGACCAACTACCTGAAAGCGGCCGCCGGCCCGGACGGCGACGCGGCACGCCCGAACACCATCCGCGACACGGTGGCCGAAGTGATCGCCGACATCCGGCGACGCGGCGACGCGGCCGTCCGGGATTACTCGGCGAAATACGACAACTGGTCACCCGAGCATTTCAAGCTCAGCGACGAGCAGATACAGAAGATCGTCGCGTCCGTCCCCGGCCAGCAGATCAGCGATATCAAGGCCGTGCAGCAGCGCGTCCGCTACTTCGCCCAACGCCAGAAGGAGTCCCTGCGGGACTTCGAGGTCGAGACCGAACCCGGCGTCCTTCTCGGCCAGAAGAACATCCCCGTGGCGGCGGTCGGCGCCTATGTGCCCGGTGGGCGCTACCCGCTCGTCGCCTCGGCGCACATGACGGTCCTGACGGCCAAGATGGCGGGTGTCCCGCGAGTCACCGCCTGCACCCCGCCCATCCGCGGTGAGATCCCCGCGGCCACCGTCGCCGCGCTGCACCTCGCCGGCGCCGACGAGATCCTGCTGGTCGGCGGCATCCAGGCGGTCGCGGCGATGGCCCTCGGCACGGAGACCATCGGCAAGGTCGACATGCTCGCCGGGCCGGGCAACGCCTATGTCGCCGAGGCGAAACGGCAGCTCTTCGGCGAGGTGGGGATCGATCTCGTCGCCGGTCCCACGGAGATCCTCGTCATCGCCGACGAGCACGCCGACCCCTTCGTCGTGGCGGTCGACCTGCTCAGCCAGGCCGAGCACGGCCCGGACTCCCCCGCGGTGCTGATCAGCACATCGGAGCCGGTCGCGCGGCGGGCGATGGCCCACATCGACGCGCTGCTGCCCACCATGCCGACGGCGGACCTCGCGGGTCCGGCCTGGCGCGACCACGGCGAGGTGATCGTGGTCAACGGGCTGGAGGACGCGTACGCACTCGCCGACCGGTACGCCTTCGAGCACGTCGAGGTGCTGACCGAGAACCCGCGTGAGGCTCTCGACCGGATGCGCAACTACGGTGCGCTGTTCCTCGGCGAAGGCACTTGCGTGTCCTACGGCGACAAGGTCATCGGCACCAACCACACGCTGCCGACACGCGGAGCCGCGAACCACACCGGCGGCCTGTGGGTCGGCAAGTACCTCAAGACGGTCACCTACCAGGAGGTCAAGGACCGTTCGTCCAGCGCGCGACTCGGCGAACTCTGTGGCCGCGCGTCGCGCATGGAGTCCTTCGAGGGCCACGCCCGATCCGGCGACGTACGCCTCCACAAGCACACCGGAAACCCACTGCCCTGGGCACCGACAACCGTGTAGCGGACCCCGCCCGGAAGTGTGAGGTCGTCGGCTCACCGTCGACGCCGACCCCAGCGCGGAGCGGCAGAGCCGGGACCGTCGCGATCAGTCCCGGCGGTCGAGCAGGTCCACGATCGTCTGGTGACCTCTGATCCGCGCGACGTCGAGCGGTGTGGCGTTCACCGGGTAGCTCTCGAACGGCCTCGCCAGGCCGCGCCCGGTGTCCGCCCCCGCCGCGAGCAGGGCATGCGCCACCTCGGCGTGGCCGTTCTCCGCCGCCTCGTGCAGCGGGGTGAATCCGTAGTTCTCCGTGATGCTCGGGTTCGCCCCGGCGCCGAGCAGCAGCCGTACCGGGTCTATATGTCCGTGGCGGCTGGCGTAGTGCAGAGGGGAGACGCCGTCCTCGTCGCGCGAATCGAGATCGGCCCGTTTCGTCGCGATGAGCAGTTCGGTGATCTCGGCGGTGCCCCGCGACGCGGCGTGCGACAACGGGGTCTGCCCCTGGGACGTCGACAGTTCGACGTCGATTCCCCCGTCGATCAGCATGCGCGCGACGGCGACGCAGTCGTCGTATTCGTCGTCCGGGTGGGATCCGGTCTCCGCGCGGATCTCGTCGCGGCCGGTGAGGACCCTCTCGACTCCGTCGCGCACCACGGTGACCTTGAAGTCCAACGGCCGGTCCTTGGTGTGCTGGATCACCAGGTGCAGCGCGGTGAAGCCGTCCGGGAGGACGATCCCCGGATCCGCGCCCGCCGCGAGCAGCGCCTCGACGCCGTCTCGGAACGCCTCGCGCGCCGCGACGAGCAGGGCCGTCCACCCCCGGTCGTCGGCGACGTTCACGTCCACCCCGGCCGCGATCTGCTCTTGGAGGACGCTCAGATGCCCCCTGTACGCAGCCATCCGCAAGCTGTCCGCCCGCCAACCGTCGTCGGAGCCCGTCACCGGTCCCGCCGGGCCGGTCGGGTTGATCACACCGTCGATGTCCGTCACTTATCGCCCTGTCCCGTTGTCGCCTGATCTCCGCTCAAGATCAAACTGTCGCACAGGTCGAGCGCCACCATGACCTAGGCGATACCGGTGCGGCGACGTCAGGGCGCATTGAAAGGAAGCCGTGCCACGACAACGCTCCGTCCGCCGTCCAGTCAACGTAATGCCGGCTCAGGGGCGCGCTGCCTCGGATGACCGGGCGTCCGTCGCCCGCTCGTTGACCGACCGACACCTTTCCGGTCGTGCTAGAGAATCCCCGGTCGGGCCTTGGGCCTACTCGCTCGTGACGGCGGTTCGGCCTGATCGGTTGCGGTGACGCTCGATGTCCGGACGGTCCCGCCAATGGCCGTACGGCGATGCCCATACGGCATGTCGAGAACGAGGGGAAGCACATCCCTGCGGCTCCGCGGCGATTCCGCGCACGGTCTCCCGACGTGTTCGACTCCCAGTTCGGCCTGCCTGGAGGGGGCGGGCTCGCAGGTCCGCGACGCTGGAGAGCGCATCGGAGACGCGTTGTGGGAACCCGAAAAGGGGGTGAACTGCAACTGGAAATGCAACCAGAGATCCACAAGAAACCAGGGGTTCCACATCGCAGAGCGCGGAACCCCTGGTGAGAGGCGGAGGATCGGGGATTTGAACCCCGGATGGGCTTGCACCCAAACCGCATTAGCAGTGCGGCGCCATAGACCGGACTAGGCGAATCCTCCAGTAGCCGTCAGGCCAAGACAGGTTACCGGTTCGGCGCGCCAACCGGCAAAGTCTGGCCCGTGGGTCCCAGCAGCATAGTCCGAGAAGCCGCCGCTGCGCGAAGGCAACGGGGAGGTGTTCCGCTCCCGGGGCCGCGGGAGCGGAACACCGACCACACGGAAGGTGTGAAACCGCACGCCTCGGCCAGGGCGTTGCCGTGCCGCTGCATGGCGTTGATGTCGGCCGTACAGCGGACGAGATGTCGCCGTAGCTCGGCCTTCGAAGGGTCCGAGCCGTCTGGTCGAGGTCGCCCGCGAACGCGGTCGGGATGCTGGGCGGCAAGTGCCTCGTCAAGGTCACCTGCACGCGACCGTACGGAGCCCACCAAGCGGGATGTGGTTGGTGCGCGCCCTCCCTTGGCCGCGGCCTCCTCGGGTTCGCCGAGCGCGGTAGGTGCCGATGCCGACGTCGACGCGGGCGATCGCGTCACGGCTGGGTGACCGTGCCGATTTCGGCAGGGTCTCTGCTCGTTGATGGCGGCCCGGGCACGCGACGGCGGCGGCTTCGACACGCTGCTCATGCTCGGCGGGAACCTCGGCGTGGGCGGCCGAGCGCGCCCGTCGTCCTGGGCTGCCTGGCCCGGTCTTGCGCGTCCCGGCGCGCGGCTGCTGGCGATCGGCCATGACCAGCAAGGGGCGGCGGCGCCCGTGCGCCGCGCCTACCACGAGCGCAACGCCGACTGCGGCCGCCTGCCTGGGCAAGTCCGCATGCAGGTGCGGTACTAACGGTCCTGCCCGTTGGTATTGGCTGGTCGTTGCACACGGCGACCTGTTCGCCGGGCACGGCCGGGTTCTATCTGGTCGTGATGATCCGCGAAGATTCTCCACGGCGCCGGCGACGTGCTAGGACGGCCTCCTATCGCCCCAGAGCCGCGCAAGAGGTTGGACGCTCTGGCGCCGAGGCGGTGTCCTCGCTCGTCGGCGCGGTAGGTGTGACCGGTGGCCAAGTCGAGGCGTGCCACGCATAGGGTGCCCGGCCTTGACCGGCTACTGGGGCCGAGGTCGTGCAGGCGGGGTTCGCGACGACGCGTCCGGCGGCCGGGTACTCGGTCGAGCAGGTCGACGCCTTCCTTGACCGGGTGGCCGAGGAGATCGCCGTGCCGGCGTCGAGCGTGACGAGGCTCGCCAGAGAACGTGATGCGCTGCGCTGAGCACAGGACGAAGAGCGCCCCTCGACCACCGCGAAGATGGAGGAGGGGCGTTCGTTGTGTCCAGGTTTACTGCGCGGACGGCGACTGCGGCGCCTCTCGACAGCGCACGGGAACTAACCCCGCGTGCGCCCACAATGGGGCGACTTTTCTTTCATGGGAGGCTTTCCCGTCTGATCCGATTGTGGCGAGAACTGGGGATATGCCTGCCAAAGCGGCGGCGACCCTTCTGAACTGCAAATTTTGGTCACAATTTACTTTTACTTACCATAGTCGCGGGATTAATTTCGTGCGCCGCGCCCAGTCGCGCTAGTCTCCCGATCAGTTCGCCAGAGGGATCACCTTGACGCCGGCGCAGGGTGATCGTCATCTGCGCGGGCAAACCGGCCGCCCCCATGGCCGGAGAGGGAGGGTGAGTCCCTGATGGGCGAGCCCGACGCCGTCCACTACGCCATGAGAACACAAATGGTCTGCATGGTCCTGGAGCTACTGCGTTTCGTGGCCTGGGTGATCATTCTCGTGGCGCGGTGACGGCGGCGGCCGGAGGGCCGCGGGGCCTGGTACCACGAGCAGTCTGGTGGGACCAGCGGGTACCAGGCCCCATCCTCTGAGAGATTCTCAGAGGTCAGCATCGTAAGTGCCTTTTCGCTACGGGTGCAGCGCTCTCGGCAAGAGTCCTCCGAATTTTCTGTGTCTTGTGACACAGAGCGGGGATCGGTGGACGATCTTCTACCACCGTGGTGCAAACTTCTCTACCGCCTCGCGCCGAACGAACCGGGGCCGATCGGAGGAGACGAGGCCCTCCCCTGTCGGGGGTCTTCCGCCTGCGACTTGTTCGGGACGCGCCAGACGCCGGTAGCGACGAGCAGCGCACCACTGATCGTGGAACCGTCGCTGACGTCGAGGGCCTGGTCGTCAACAGTGGCTTGGACGGTCGCGAGGACGGGCTCCAGGGAGGCGATGGCGCCCCTTGCAGCGGGCGGAGATCTTCAGCCGATTCGGCGGCCTTCGGACGGTCCTTCTCGCGGACGCGTCCCTCGTCGGTGATCTTCCGGCGCCGGCACTCGTGCGAGACCGGGCTCCCGTGCCGGGCGTGCTCCGTGCGCTCAGCACCGCCGGAGGTGGGCGCCCACTGCACGTTCGCCGCGATGGAGCCGTTACGGGCGCGCGCGATTGCGGCGGCGGGCATTCGCCCTCGCGGCAGATTCGTGCTTGGGGCGGGTTCTCGTGCTCGCAGGTCCGGCACGTCCACGTGATGGTCATCAGTCGTCCCTACCGGTCGGTAGAGCGTCGTGCCGAGGGGTGTTGGCGTAGACCACGGCCGTTGAGGGTTCCACGTGCGGCAGACCGGGCAGAGGCGGCCAAGGTCATCGTTCGGCGTCACAAGACCACCTTCGCCGCCCTCCGCTGGAGGACCACCGGATCGTCGCCAAGGATTACCTTGAGCGCCCGGCGCAGACCAGGCAGCGGGGTGGACTGGTTCCGCTCGATCTTGGAGATTTGCGAGTCGCTGACCGGCACGCCCAGGTCAAGACAACGGTCGGCAAGGTCTTGCTGGGTGAGTCCCAACTCGATCCGCCGCGCCTTGAAGGCCGTAGCGTTGGTTTCGGTCATGCTCCGTAGATTAACGGTGAGTGACGGAGGTTGCAATGACTAAGCGGAAGTAAACGGAGGTAAGCGAGTGAACGTTAGTTCGATATAGACGATGATGTCCACTGCGCTGCCGTCGAGTGTCGTTATCCTCCGTCGTCCTCCGTTAAGCTGCGTTCGTCAGGGGACCCACGCACAGACGGAGAAAGCCGAGTGCACCCACACGAACGGCTTGGTCGCGAGCTCAACGACAGTCGCCTAGAACGCCGTATGGCCTGGAAGGCCGTCGCGAGGGAGATCGCCATCTCACCCGAATCGCTGCGGGCGATCCGCAACGGTCGCAACGGGCCCAGCGACCTCACTGCCCGCGCCATAGACGACTGGCTCGGCTGGGAGCCCGGCAGCACTGAAACGCTCTTCAGTGGCGGGGAACCCACGCCTCGCAAAACAGAGTCGCCGACACCGCGCGCCGATATCGTGTGGCGCCCAGGTCAGGGCGCCGTAGAACTGACCGTCCTTGTGTACACGGCTGGACCGGAGCCGGAGTTTCCGCCGGGCGGTTTGCGTACCCAGGCTGAGCGGATCATCTGGGCGATGACGGACGAGCCGTGGCAGGTCAGGCTTGCCCGGATCCTGGCTGGTCGCGAACTTGAGGCGGCAGTGCCAGAGGTCAGGACCACCGGCCAGTCCGAGTGAGACCGTCCTCAGCAACCGGCGGCGGGGCCAGCCCGGTCCCACCCCGCCCCATCGTCACGTCAGCTGGGCACGGCCTCGCGCCCGTCGTCCCGTCGACGCCCGCAGCCCTCGACGGCGACGGCCTTGCGGAGTTGCCATCCACGGAACCGCCCACAACACCGCCCGATACTCCACCGCCCGCAGCGCCGGATTTGGGCGGTGCCTAGCGCACCTGGACTAGTTGAGGTACAGGGGACCCCTGTCCTAGGACGACCACCCGCCGATGGCGACGGGGTGCCCCTGAGTTCGGCGAGCGCGTCCGTGCGAGCTGGACGTGTGGTGCGTGGGTGTGTGCTGGCTGGGCGTTGTCGGTGGGACGGGTCGAACGCGATCACGTTTGCGTCGCCGTCCGGGGGAGGCGGTCAGTGCCGCGAGGGGGGTCATTCCGGGTCGGGTACGGGTGCAGGGTGCCCTACACTTGGGGAGAGCACGGAGCCGGGATCACAAGCTCTTTCACCTATGTACGAGCTGCTAGACTCGGGCCCCGTTGTACAAACCTCCCGGTGAGAGCCGGAGAACACTGCACCCGTAGCTCAACGGATAGAGCATCTGACTACGGATCAGAAGGTTAGGGGTTCGAATCCCTTCGGGTGCGCACAGCTCAGAGGCCCCTTCGATTTTGGATGGGGCCTTTGGTTTGCGCTATGGAAGGCGCGTTGGGCGCCGCGGGATTCGCTCAGGCCCCAAGAGCGCCGCTCATGGGGCCTTAAGTCGCAGCGTGCAACGGCGTCCTTTGGGCGAGCATTAGGGACGCACCCGAGTTCCGCGACTCGTGCGGGTGCCGGTGCCCGAGGACCGCTCGCTTGGCCAGCTCGGAGAAGGTGTCGCCGGGGTCCATGGAGCGTCGACCCTACTCGCGAAGATCAGCCCGTGATCCTTCCAGCGGCCACCGCCCGCGATCTGGTCTCCCGGGCGAGCACGGAGCGTGTGGAGGTTGGGCACGATCTGTGGAGTGAGGGCCGGTGTCTGGGTGTCTTGAGTTCGCTGAGCGCGAGACGTGAGTTGCGGCCTTCGTGAAGGTGATCACGTTGTTTGCGTGGCCTGGGAACCGGCGGATTCATAGCTTCAGGTTGGCGTGAGCGGTTGAGGGGTGGTTGGGGGGAACGTGAGGCGGACGGTTGTTCCCTTGGACGGGGCTGAGAGGAGTTCGGCGCGGGCGTTGTGGGCGGTGGCTATGGCGGCGACGATGGGGAGGCCCAGGCCGGCGCCGGGGGAATTCTGGTCGGTGCGGTGAAAGCGTTCGAAGGCGCGGGCGGCGTCTTCGGGGGGCATGCCGGGGCCCTCGTCGGTTACCTCGATGAGGCCGGGGGCCAGGCGGATCGTCGCGGGTGTTCCGGGTGGGGTGTGGGTCCGGACGTTGGCCAGGAGGTTCGCCAGGACCTGGCGGATTCGCGGTTCGTCGACGGTGGCGATGAGGGAGTCGGGGGCGTCCAGTGTGAGGGGACGGTCCGGGTCGGCGGCGGTCGCGTCCGCGATGGCGTCGCGGGCCAGGGGGACGAGGTCGGTCGGGGTCGGGTGCAGGGACGCCTCGCGGTCGAGGCGGGCCAGCTCCAGGAGGTCGGTGACCAGCTTGTTCATGCGGCTCGCCTCGTCTTCGATGCGGCGCATGGCGTCGGGGAGGTCGTCGGGGCCGAGGGCGCCGTGCCGGTACAGCTCCGCGTAGCCCTGGATGGTCGTCAGGGGGGTGCGCAGCTCGTGTGAGGCGTCGGCGGCGAACTCGCGGACGCGGGCCTCGGAGCGGCTTCGGGCCCAGAACGCCTGCTCGATCCGTTCCAGCATCACGTTGATCGCGGTGGCCAGGCGGGCGGCCTCGGTGCGGTGGCCGGGGTCGGGCATGCGGTCGCGCAGGTCGCCGCCCGTCGTGATGGCGTGTGCGGTGGCGGCCATCCGGTCCAGGGGCAGCAGGCCGCGGCTGATGAGGCGGCGGCCGAGGACGAGCAGGACGGCCAGCAGGAGCGCGGCCGTGGCGATCTCCGAGAGGACGAGGTTGCGCACCGCCGAATGGATCTCGGTGAGGGGGGACGCGACGACGACGATGCCGTTCCGCCAGGGGCGGGCGACGGCGCGCAGGCCGGGGAGGGAGAACGGTTCCAGGGTGCGGGCTCGGTTCGCCAGTTCGGCTTGGCCGAGCCGGTTCACTTCGGCGACGGCGCGAGGGGTGGAGCGCTGGTCGCCGCTGAGGACACGGACCCGTCCGGACGGTCCGACGGCCAGCACGATGTACTGGGCCGGGGCGACGCCCTGTTCGGGCAGGCCGGGACGCAGGAGGCGGGACACGGCGCGGTCGCGGGTGCCCTGGAGTTGCTCGTCCACCCGGTGCATCAGGTAGCCGCGCAGGACGAGCGCGCTGACCAGGCCCATGATCGCCAGCCCGGTGAAGGTCACGGCGAGCAGGCCGGCGAGCAGCCGGGCGTTGAGCGTCATGGCCGCAGCGCGTAGCCCACGCCGCGTTGGGTGTGGATGAGCGGTGTGCCGAGCGGGTCGAGCTTGCGCCGCAGGTAGCTGATGTAGGTCTCGACGACCTGCGGGTTTCCGTGATCCCAGCCCCAGACGCCCGCGAGGAGCTGTGTCCGCGACAGGACCCTGCCCGCGTTCCGCATCAGGTAGGCGAGGAGGCGGAACTCGGTCGGGGAGAGGTCGACGTCGACGCCGCCGCGCCGGACGCGCCAGTGCGACTCGTCCAGTTCCAGGTCGGCGACGCGGAGCACGCCGGTGTCGGGTGGGGGCGCGGCGGACGGCGCGGCCCGGCGGAGGACGGCCCGGACGCGGGCGATCAGGGCCTCGATCGAGAAGGGCTTGGTGACGTAGTCGTCGCCGCCGAGGGTCAGGCCGGTGACCGTGTCGGACGGGGTGTCCCGCGCCGTCAGGAAGATCACCGGGACCTGGTCGCCGTCCGCGCGCAGCCGGCGGCAGACCTCGAAACCGTCGAGGTCGGGGAGCATGACGTCCAGGAGCACCAGGTCGGGGCGCTCGACGGCCGCCGTGCGCAGCGCTTCCTCGCCGGTGCGCGCGGTGACGGTCGCGAAGCCGTGGAAGCGCAGCGCGACGTCGATCAGGTCGCGGATGTTGGCCTCGTCGTCCACGACGAGCACCCGCCGGTTCTCGCTCATCGGCTCCCGAAGATCGTGCCGTAGGCCCTGGTCATCGCTCCGACGGTACCCGTCCTAGCGGGGCTTGGGGACGCGGATCAGCCGTGCCGTGCGGGTGGTGCCGGAGCGTTCGCCCGCCACCAGGACCTGGTCCCCGGCGGTGAGGGCCTTGAGCGCGGACTTCTCGCCGTTCTTCCGGACGCGGGTGTCCGAGTTGGCCGTCCATGTCCAGGACGCGCCGTCGCTGCTGCGGACGGTGACCGTCGTGGATGAAACGTCGGTGATCTTGCCGCGCTGCCAGGTCGCGAGGTGGAAGCCGTCCTTGCGGCGGACGGTGGCCTCGCCGTGGACGCCGCGGAAGGGACGGGCGTGCCGGTGGGGGTGCCGCCGCTTGCCGGGTTTGCCTTGGGGGCCGTCGCCGGGGTGCGTCGTCGTCCAGCCGGGGCCGGAGCGTGTGGCGGACGGCGACGGTGACGGGCTCGCGGCGGCCGCGGGGACGGCGATGTAGAGGCCGAGCCCGAGGAGCCCGGCGGCGCCCACTGCGGCGCCGAGCGTCTTGCGGTTGGTTCGCATGCGGGCCATGAAACCGGCGGCGGCTGGTAGAAGTCCGTGCGGAATCCTGGGAGAACCCTGGGAACCGGGTCCAGGTTCGGTGCGCCGTTACCGGGTCAGGGCGGTGAGCATGGTGATGACGAGGTGAAGGGCCTGGTCACGGGCTTGGGGCGGGTCTTCGGCGTCGGCGATGGAGAGGGCGAGCTCGGTCAGCGCGCCGTAGAACGCGGCCGCGGTGAGCGCGAGGGGATGCGGGCCGGAGTCGCCGAGGAGCGCGGTCAGGCGGTCGGTGAGGATGGTGCCGAGGTGGCGCTGGTCGAGTTCGCGCCAGCGCTGCCAGCCGAGCGCGATCGGGCCCTGGAGCAGGACGATCTCGCGGTAGTCGGGGTCGGAGCAGATCTCCAGAAAGGCGCGGATGCCCCCGGCGGCCTGGTCCCAGGGGGCGGCGGCGGGGGGCATCGCGGCGGTGATCCGGGCCGCCGCCCGGGCTTCGAGGTCCTCGAAGACGGCCTCGAAGAGGCCCCGCTTGCCGGCGAAGTGGTGGTAGAGGGCGCCGCGGGTGAGCCCGGCGGCGCGGACGATCTCCTCGGCCGAGACGGCGGTGTAACCGCGTTCGGTGAAGAACCGGCGGCCGGTGTCGAGAAGGGCGGTGCGGGTGCTCTCCACATATCGCGCGCGCCGGGCCTTGACCTCCTCCATTCGGCATGTATAACACATACAAGGTGTATGTCAGATGCGCCCTGCATGCCGAGGAGGGGACATGGTCGACGTCGCGATCGTCGGGGCGGGGGTGGCCGGGCTGGTCGCCGCGCGCGATCTCGTCCGGGACGGGCATGACGTGGTCGTCCTGGAGGCGCGCGACCGGGTCGGCGGACGGCTGCTGAACGGCGAGCTGCCCGGCGGGGAGCCGATCGAGGTCGGCGGCCAGTGGGTCGGGCCGGGGCAGGACGCGGTGCTCGGCCTGATCGGCGAGCTCGGGCTGTCCACGTACCCGACCTACGACGAGGGACGGCGCATCGCCGAGATCGGCGGGACGCGCGGCGAGTACACGGGTCGCGTCCCGCGCCTGTCCCCCGCGACGCTCGCCGACATCGCGCAGGGGCAGTGGCGCGTCGACCGCCTGGTGCGCGGGATCGCGGTGGACGAGCCCTGGGCCGCCCGGCACGCGGCCCGGCTGGACGGGCAGACCTTCGAGACCTGGATCCGGCGGAACCTGCGCACCTCCGGGGGACGCGCGTTCATGCGGCTGATCACACAGGCGGTCTTCTCCGCCGAGGCCGGGGACATGTCGGCGCTGTGGGCCGCGTTCTACATCGCGTCCGCGGGCGGGCTGGACCCGCTGGTCGAGACGACCGGCGGCGCGCAGCAGGACCGGGTCGCGGGCGGGTCGCAGCGCATCGCGTCGGCGCTGGCGGACGAGCTCGGCGACCGTGTCGTGCTGGACGCGCCGGTCAGGGACATCGAGTGGGAGGACGGCTCCGTCCGGCTCCGCGCGCCCGGCCGGGAGGACGTGCGGGCACGCCGGGCGATCATCGCCGTCCCGCCGCCGCTGGCCGGGCGGATCCGCTACACGCCGGGGCTGCCGGGTGACCGTGACCAGCTCGTCCAGCGGATGCCGATGGGGCGCGTGATCAAGGTCAATGTGGTCTACGACGAGCCGTTCTGGCGCCGGGACGGGTACAGCGGCCAGGTGACCAGCGATCGGCGTCCGTTCGGCATCACGTTCGACAACACGCCGGACGGCGGGACGCCGGGTGTGCTGGTCGGGTTCCTGGAGGGACGGCACGCGGACATCGCCGCCCGCCTGACCGCCGCCGAGCGGCGCGCCCAGGTCGTCGCCGACCTCGCCGGATATTTCGGGCCCCGGGCCAAGGAGCCCGTCGCGTACATCGAACGGGACTGGGCGGCGGAGGAGTACTCGCGCGGCTGCTACGGCGCGTTCGCCACACCCGGGACCCTGACCCGCTTCGGCCCGTCGCTCCGCCGGCCGGTGGGCCCGCTGCACTGGGCCGGCACGGAGACGGCGACCAGATGGGCCGGCTACATCGACGGCGCCGTCGAGTCGGGCCACCGCGCCGCCCGCGAAGCCGCCCTCAACCGCACCCCCGCCTAGTTCTAGTCGGTGGTGGAGAGGGTTTGGAGGACTTGGTCGCCGTATTTGGCCAGTTTGTTCTCGCCTACGCCGTTGATGTGGCCGAGTTCGGTGAGGGAGGTCGGGCGGGCGGTCGCGATCTCGCGGAGGGTGGCGTCGTGGAAGATGACGTAGGCGGGGACGCCCTGTTCCTTCGCGGTGGCGGCGCGCCAGGCGCGGAGGCGTTCGAAGATCGGCGCCGCCTCGGCGGGCAGCTCGACCGGGGCCTTGCGGTCTTTGGCGACCTTCGCGGCCTTCGTCGCGGGACGTTCCGGCTCGCGGCGCATCATGACCTTGCGTTCGCCGCGCAGGACGCCGGCGCTCGCGTCGGTCTGGAGCAGGGTGCCGTGGTTGCTTTCGACGGCGATCAGGCCCTGCGCCAGGAGCTGGCGGACGACGCCGCGCCATTCGGTCTCGCGCAGTTCGGTGCCGACGCCGAACGGTTTGAGGGAGTCGTGGTCGAACTGGATGACCTTCGCGCTCTTCTTGCCGAGCAGGATGTCGATGATGTGCCCGGCGCCGAACTTCTGGCGGCGTTCGCGGTCGAGCCGGACGATCACCGACAGGACCTTCTGCGCGGGGACGGTCGCGTCCCATGACTCGGGCGGTGTCAGGCACGTGTCGCAGTTGCCGCACGGTTCGGCGGGCTGGCCGAAGTAGTTCAGGAGCTGGACGCGGCGGCACTCGACGGTCTCGCAGAGCGCGAGCATCGAGTCGAGGTGGGTGGCCTGGCGGCGGCGGAACGCGGCGTCCCCGTCGCCGCCGTCGATCATCTTGCGCAGGTTGACGACGTCCTGCAGGCCGTAGGCGAGCCAGGCGGTGGACGGGAGGCCGTCGCGTCCGGCGCGGCCCGTCTCCTGGTAGTAGCCCTCGACCGACTTGGGCAGGTCGAGATGGGCGACGAAGCGGACGTCGGGTTTGTCGATGCCCATGCCGAACGCGATGGTCGCGACGATGACGAGGCCGTCCTCGCGGAGGAAGCGCGACTGGTTGGCGGCGCGGGTCTGGGCGTCCAGACCGGCGTGGTACGGGAGGGCCTCGATGCCGTTCTCGGTCAGGAACGCGGCGCGCTTCTCGACGGAGTTGCGCGAGAGGCAGTAGACGATGCCCGCGTCGCCGTTGTGCTCGGTCTGGAGGAGGCGCAGGAGCTGGCGCTTCGCGTCGGTCTTCGGCTCGATGCGGTACTGGATGTTGGGGCGGTCGAAGCTGGCCACGAAGTGGCGGGCCCGTTCGAGCCGGAGCCGGGACGCTATCTCGCCGCGGGTGGCCTCGGTGGCGGTGGCGGTGAGGGCGATGCGCGGGACGTCCGGCCAGCGTTCGTGCAGGCCGGACAGCATCAGGTAGTCGGGACGGAAGTCGTGCCCCCACTGCGACACGCAGTGCGCCTCGTCGATCGCGAACAGGGACACGTTCGCGCGGTCGAGCAGGTCGACGGTCGCGGGGAGGCGGAGGCGCTCGGGGGCCAGGTAGAGCAGGTCGAGCTCGCCCGCGACGAACTGGGCCTCGACGACGCGGCGTTCGTCGAGGTCCTGCGTGGAGTTGAGGAATCCGGCCTGGACGCCGAGTGCCTGGAGCGCGTCCACCTGGTCTTGCATGAGGGCGATGAGCGGCGAGACGACGACGCCGGTGCCCTTACGGACCAGCGCCGGGATCTGGTAGCACAGCGACTTCCCGCCGCCGGTCGGCATGAGGACGAGCGCGTCCCCGCCGGCGACGACATGTTCGATGATCTCCCGCTGGCCGTCCCTGAACGCGTCGTACCCGAACACGCGCCGCAGGACGTCGAGGGTCTCCGCGGTCTCCGGAGTCGCGCGCTGCGGGGTCTCCGAGGTCTCGGGGGAAGTCATCGGCCCATACTATGAGCCGCCGCCGACACCGTCCCGAGATCTCTCAGCTGTGGATAACCTCGACGAGCTCTGGGGTGATCTCGTCGAGGTCGTCCGCTATGTGGGCGGCCAGGGTGAGGGCGTCGGGCGCGGGCGGATGCGCCGGACGCGGGATCGCGATCACCGTCATCTCGGCGGCGTGGGCCGAGCGGAGGCCGTTGCTGGAGTCCTCGACGGCCACGCAGGCCCGGGCCGACACCTCCAGTTGCGCGGCCACGGTGAGGTAGCCGTCCGGTGCCGGTTTGCCCCGGTCGACCTCCTCGGTGGACACGGTGGCGCGGAACAGCCCGTCCACCCCGAGCTGGCCGAGCACCAGATCGATGAGGGCGCGCGGGGACGAGCTGGACAGCCCCAGCGGCCGGTACTCCGCCATCCGCCGGACGGCCGACTCCGCTCCCGGCAGCAGTGGCAATCCGTCCACGTATCGCTGGGACATCCGGTCGACCACCTCGTAGGCGACGTCCTCGGCCGTCACGCCGTCGACGAGGTCGTTCGCGATGTAGGCGGCCCACTCCACGGTGCTCATGCCCATGAGACGTTCCTGCGTGTCGGGCAGCCAGCGGCCGCCGTGTTCGGCGACGTACGCGCGTCGCACGTCCTCCCACACGGGCTCGGAGTCGATGAGGACGCCGTCCAGGTCGAACACGATGGCCGCTACGGGCATGATCCCTCCGAAACGGTCACTACCCGATGCGATCGGAACGGAACCGTATGCGATGGAACGGACTAATGCTGTCTGACCAGGATTTATCCGGCGAATAGGACATGATCCAGTTTCGGGTCTGGCATGGTGGAGGTCCTCCGCCCCCCCTCCGGAGTCGAACGCAGAGGAGATCTGCACATGGTGTTCCTCGGTTTCCTGCTGGTCGCGGCCGCCATCGCCGCCGTCGCCGGCGTCGTCCTCGACAACAACGAGCCCGCGAACCTGATCGTATTCGGCCAGACCGTGCCCGGTGTGAACGAGGAGTGGCAGGTCTTCCTGGCGGGCGGTGGTGTGGCCGTCGTCCTCACCGGCGGCATGGCGCTCGCCTTCATGGGCGCGGCCCGCCGCGTGCGTGACCGCCGCGATCTGCGCGACCTGCGCGAGGAGCACGAGGAGTCGCTGACCACGCTGGAGATGGAGAAGCGGCGGTTGCAGCGGGAGCTCGCCCGTGTCCGCCAGAACCCCGGATCGGCGCAGCCCCAGGCCGGTCCCGGGCAGGCCCCGGCCGGTCCCGGCGGTCACCCGGGCGGGCAGCGGCGGGCCTCGCGGCGGGAACCGGCCTCAGCCGTCCAGGGCACCCACGTCGCGGGACGCTCGCAGATCCCGACCAGTTCCCCGTTCTTCGAACGCAACGACTGACTTCGCCCCCGCGCACGGCCCGCGCACGGCCCGCGTACGGCCGGACCCGCGTGGGTGCTGGGCCGTACGTGGTGCCCGGCGGGCTCGTTCTGGGTGATGAGCGGAGCGTCAGCGCTAATCGCCGCGTGGAGGGATGACGGGTCCGGTCCGGGGCGACCAGGATCGTGGTGTGCGGATTCTCATCAAGGTGGGCGTCACCGCGGTCGCCCTGTGGGTCGCCACGGTGCTGGTCGACGGTATCTCGGTCGAGGGTGACACGGCCGGCCGCCGCGCCCTCACGCTGGTCGCCGTCGCCGTCATCTTCGGCCTGGTCAACACCATCATCAAACCGATCATCAAGACGCTCGGCTGCGCCTTCTACATCCTCACGCTCGGCCTGATCGGCCTCGTGGTGAACGCCCTGCTGCTCTGGCTCACCAGCGAACTGGCCGGGGAGCTCGACCTGCCGTTCGAGGTCACCGGCTTCTGGCCGGCCTTCTGGGGCGCGATCGTCGTCGGCGTTGTCGGGTGGCTGCTCCACATCGTCGTCCCCGAGAAGGACGACGACCGGGACAGGAACAGGACCGGGGGCTGATCGTCAGCGGGCGTCCACCAGGTGCGGAGCGGCGGTCGCGGCGCGCTCGAACGGGCCGATGTCCAGCCGCCCGGCGGGCGCGCTGGCGTACTCGCGGTACTCCGGCGGACGGACGCCGGGCGCGCTCACGAGGATCCAGCGGCGGGCCCGGACGGCGCCGATCAGGAACTCCGCGTCCGTGACCGCCCCGGCGTCCGCGACGATCAACGCGTCGAACTCCTCGTTGCGGGCGGTGAGACCGACCCCGGCCGGCGTCCCGACGACCAGGTCGGCGGTGCGCAGGAGGACGTCGCCCTCGGCTGACCGCCGGCCGTCCATGTAGGCGGTGAGCTGCTCGATCCGGGCCATCGCGCGGCGCTGGTGGGCCGGGACGGCATCGGGGTTCTCCGCGGGGTCCGAGCCGCAGATCTCCAGGACGTTCTCCCGCGACCGCGCCTCCGTCAGCGCCACGGTCTCCAGATCGGCCTGCCGTCCGGACATCTCTTCCGCGGCCTCGGCGGTGTGCCGGTCCAGCGCCGCCGCCGTCTCCGCCGCACGGGCCGCGGCGGTCTCCGCGTCCGACCTGGCCTGCCTGGCCACCGCCAGGGCCTCCTCGCGGGCCGTCCGGGCGGCGTTCACCCGCTCCTCGATCACCTGCGCGGCCTGGTGCGCGGCGTGCGCGCGCCTGCCCTCCTGGTTCGCCTTCTCCACCGCCGCCGACGCCAGCTGGGCCTGCTGCTGGTGCTCGCCGGCTGCGGTCTCCCGCTCCGTCGCGAGCCAGGTCAGCTCCGTGCCGAGCCGTTCCTGCGCCTCCTGCGCCTGCTGGAGCCGCGCCCCGCCCTCCGACACGAACGACGCCAGGCCCCGCCGCACCCGCTCCGCGTGCTCCGCCGCCTCCTTGGCGTCCCGCGCGCGTTTCGCCGCCTCGTCCGCCTCGCGCGTGCGGGCCTTGACCTCGGCGCGCAGGTCCCGCAGATCCGACGGCGGCGACGCCACGTGCAGCCGCTGCCCGAGCGTCATCTTCCGGCGCCGCGCGGCCAGCGCCGACTCCGCCGAGACCAGCCGGTAGTAGGCGGCGTGTCCTTCGGCCGCCGCGTCGGCGTCCGCGGCCGTGAGCCTGTGCGCCTCCTCCGCCGCGCCCGGCAACGCCTCCCGTGCGCGTGCCAGCTCATCGGTCAGGGACGCCTCCGCCTGCCGCGCGCCCTGCAACTCGGCCTGCGCCGTCTTGGCGCGTTCGTCCAGCTGGACGCAGCGCGCGTAGGAGGCGTCGGCGGCCCGGGTCAGCGTGTTCGCCTCGCCCGCGGCCTCGTCCGCGATCGTCCGCAGCCGATCCGCCTCCGCGCGGGGACCGGCCAGTTCCGCCTCCGCCTCCGCCTCGACGGCTGTGAGCCGCTCGGCCTCCGCCTCCGCCCGGGCCGCGGCCTGCTCGGCCGCCGCCGACGCGTGCCGCGACTCCTCGATGGTGGCGGTCAGCGATTCGCGCTCAGCGTCCAGCGCCTCGCCGCGCCGCAGATTCGTGGACTGGACGGCCTGCAACGCCGCGGCGTCCCTCGGCCACTGCTCAAGCCACATCAACCCGCGGCGGAGCAGCCGCGTCTCCGTCTCCCATGACAGCCGCCACGCCTCCCCCACCGGACGCAACGCCGCCGACCGCACCCGTGTCTCCGGCGCCGACGGCCCCTCGACGGGGACGATGGGCTCGCCGACGGGCGCCGCGGGAAGCGGCTCGGCCCGCGTGACCGCGACGCCGTCGTCGAGTTCGTCGTCCGGGTCGCCGGTCGTTTCGCTGCCGGGCTCGGTGGACGGTTCGGCGCCGGGTTCGGGGGATCCGGTCACCGGCTTGAACTCGACCGTTCCATGGGAGCCGAACTCTCGCGGCGGCGTCGGTTCGGGGTCCTTCTCCGCCGGCTCCTCCTTGCCGACCGGCGGGAGGGCCTGCGTCTCCACGGAAGGGGACTCCGCGGTCGCGGGCTGTGTCTCGATCATCAGGGAGAAGACCTCGGGATCATCCTCCAGGGCACGCAGCAGTTCGGCGGCCCGCTCCGGCGTCGGCGCGACGAGCAGCGCGCGCCCGTCCGCCGCGGTCAGCTCCTTGACGATGTCGTGGACGATCTCGTCCCCGTCCTCGTCCTCCGCCTGGACGAGCCGGAGCGATTCCGTCGCCTCCAGCGATCCCGGCGCGACGAGGAACCGGGCCAGAAGCTCCCAGTCACCCGCGACCCGCTCCTCCCGGAACTTCCGCAAGGCCGCGATATACGGCACCCAGCCGACCGGCGGAACGTCCTCGGGCACCTCCTTCAGCCGCGCGTCGAGCTCCTCGTAGAACCCGGTCAGCTGCCCGTACACGCTTTCGACCAGGTCACGGCCGCCCCAGCCGTCCTCGATCACCTTCGTCCCGAGCGGCGGCGTCTCTCCGATCACCGGAAGCGGCATGGTGCCGAACCCCGACCGCGGATCCAGCACCACCTCCTCTTCGTCCTCGCCTACCTCGGTGTCGTCGGCTTCGGGCGGTACGCCGGGGCCGGGCTCCTCGGCGACGGTCTCGTCCGGCGGCTGGTCGGCGGCCGGTGCGGGAACGTCGGACGTGGACGAGATGTCCTCGGCGGGTTCGGCGACGGACGGCTCGTCGGGCAAGGGGAACGTGACGGTCGGGACCTCGGATTCGGGCACGTAGACGGGCGCGGGCTCCCCGGTTTCCTGGGTTTCCGGGGATGCCAGGGTTTCCGGGGCTTCCGCGCTTTCGTCCTCGGGTCTGTTGCTTCCTGATGGTTGCTTCACCGACGCCATCCCGTCCCAGATCGACCGTCCGGGGCCGTATTTCCCCTTCCGCCCAGGACTAACGTCTCACAGGTGGGCGGTCATCGGTGACCGGCGAGCACCGCGTGATGATCTTCACCGTCGCGGGGCTCCGGGTCGGGATGGACCAGGGCACCCGACAGCCGGGGCAGCGCGTGCAGCAGGCCGTGCTCGGCGTCGACGGCGATCTGGTGGGCGCGGACGACGGTGGCGGCGGGGTCGACGACGACGTCGCATTCGGCGCGGAGACGGTGACCGATCCAGCGGAGCCTGACGTCGCCGACCGCGAGGACACCGGGCGTCGAGGCGAGGGCGGCTTCGGCCCGGTCGACCAGGGCGGGGTCGACGGCGTCCATGAGACGTCGCCAGACCTCGCGGGCCGTCTGCCCAAGGACGGTCAGGATCGCGATGGTGATGAGCAGGCCGACGACGGGATCGGCCCAGGGCGCGCCCAAGGCGATACCGGCGGCGCCCAGGAGGACGGCGAGGGACGCGAACCCGTCCGTGCGGGCGTGCAGGCCGTCCGCGACGAGCGCGGCGGAGCCGATGCGGCGTCCCACGCGGATGCGGTAGCGGGCGACCAGCTCGTTCCCCACGAACCCGATGAGCGCGGCGCCCGCCACGGCGGCGACGTGATCCACAGGCTGTGGATGGGCGAGGCGGTGGACGGCGGCGTACCCGGCGGCCGCGGCGGAGGCGGCGATGGCGAGGACGATGACCACCCCGGCGAGGTCCTCGGCACGTCCGTACCCGTACGTGTAGCGGCGGGTCGGCGGACGCCTGCCGAGGACGAACGCGATGCCCAGCGGCACGGCGGTGAGCGCGTCGGCGGCGTTGTGGAGCGTGTCGCCGAGCAGCGCGACCGAACCGGTGAACACGACCACGACCGCCTGGAGGACGGTGGTCGCGCCCAGCCCCGCGAGCGAGATCCACAGGGCGCGCATGCCCTGCGCGCTCGCCTCCATCGCGGAGTCCACCTTGTCGGCCGCCTCGTGTGAGTGCGGCCGCAGGACATGAGGCACCCGATCCTTGAGCACCCGCCAACGCCCGCGCCCATGCCCATGCCCGTGCCCATGCGTGTGGCCATGTCCATGTCCGTGGCCGTGTGTGCCCATAGGGTCCACGATGACGCGAAAAGTCCGTTGCAGCATCTCGACAACTGCGCCGTTGTCGCAGGTACGCGGCCTGTGTCAGTGCGGGTTGGTGGCCAGTAGCTCCGCCAGGAGGTCGTCCAGGGTGACGATGCCGGCGAACTCGTCCGCGCCGTCGTGGACGACGGCGAGCTGCGCGCGGGCGCGGCGCATGCGGCTGACCGCGTCCAGGACGGTGGTCTCCGCCGTGAGGACCGGCGCCGGGTGGGCCAGTTCCCCGGCGCGGCGGTCCCCGCCGGGCTCGGTGATGGCGGCCCGGACGTGGACGATGCCCGTCATCGCGCCGTCGCGGTCGCGGACCAGCATCCGGTTGTGGCCGCTGGCGGTGGCGGTCCGGCGGATCTGCGCGGCGGTCGCGTCCGCGCCGATCGTGGTGACGGATGTAGCGGGCACGACGAGATGCCCGACGGTGGCCTCCCGGGCGGAGATCGCGCGGCGCAGCAGCTCGTGGTCGCTGCGTCCGATGAGGCCGAGGCGGCGGGACTCGCCGACCAGATGGCTGAGCCGGGCCGGGTCGGCGTGCGCGTCGAGCTCGTCCTTCGGCGTGACGCGGAAGAGCCGCAGCAGCGCGTTGGTCGCCGCGTTCAGCGCCGACAGGATCGGCCTGGACACCTTCGCGAACGCGCGGAACGGCAGGGCGAGGATGAGCGCCGAGCGTTCCGGGTGCGCGATCGCCCACGACTTCGGGGCCATCTCCCCGACGACCATGTGCAGGAACGTGATGACGGCGAGCGCGACGCCGAGCGCGATGGCCTTGGACCCGGCCTCCGGGACGCCGGCCGCGTGCAGCGGCGGTTCGAGGAAGTGCTCGAACGCCGGCTCGGTGACGATCGCGAGGCCCAGCGAGCACATCGTGATGCCGAACTGCGCGCCCGCGAGCATCAGCGACAACTCGCGGACACCGGCGACGGCCGCGACCGCGGGACGGCTGCCCTTCGCGGCGGCGCGTTCCAGCTGCGGGCGGTTGGCGGCGACGAGCGCGAACTCGGCGGCGACGAAGAACCCGTTCCCGACCAGCAGCAGGACGGTGATCAGCAGCGTGGTCACCGGGTCCATGACGCCTCCACCGTGCCGTCCGCGGCATCCACCGGAGCGGCCCCGCCGCCCGGAGCAGGCCCGGCGCCCGGAGCGGACCCGGCGCCCGGAGTGGAACCGGTAGCCGGGGTGGGCCCGGGGCCTGGAGTGGAATCGGCGGCCGGGGTGGAATCGGCGGCCGGGGTGGGCCCGGCGCCTGGAGTGGAATCGGCGGCCGGGGTGGAGTCAGCGGCCGGGGCGGAGCCGGGGCCCGGAGTGGAACCGGTGGCTGGGGCGGACCCGGCGGCCGGAGTGGGACCGGTGGCCGAAGTGGAATCGGCGGCCGGGGTGGGATCGGCGGCCGGGGCGGGATCGGGGGCCCGGGTGGAATCAGCGGTCGGGGGTGTCCCTGCGGGTGCCTCGCAGGATGGGGCGGAGACGTTCGGGCGTCGCGGCGGTGCGGATGGCGTTGCCGCGCGGATCTGGATTTTCTCGGCGACGCGTCGGGCGACGGTCATGACCTCCAGATCGACGGGTCCGCCGTCCAGGTCGACGGTGAGGCGGTCGCCGGGGCACGGCAGCCGCCGCAGCCGGGCCATGACGAGCCCGCCGAGGGTGTCGTAGGCGTCGCCCTCGGGCAGGTCGAGCCCGGTGAGGCGCTCGACCTCGTCGATGCGCATGCCCGCGTCGACGAGCCATGACCCGTCCGGGCCGGACGTCGGCGCGTCCTCGCTGCGGTCGGTCTCGTCGGAGATCTCCCCGACGAGTTCCTCGGCGATGTCCTCGAAGGTGAGGATGCCGGCGAGGCCGCCGTACTCGTCCACGACGCAGGCGAACTCCTCACCGGCGTCGCGCATCCGCTCGATGACCCCGTAAAGCGGCTGGCTGCCGGGCACGAGCAGCGCCTGCCGGGTGATCCGTCCGACCGGGGTGGCGGGGTCGAGGGTGTCGTCGGAGACCTCGCGGACACCGGCGACGCCGACGACGTCGTCGACCTCCTGGCCGTAGACGGGGTACACGCTGTGCCCGGTCTCGCGGATCAGCCCGACGAGGTCGGCGAGCCGCGCGGTGGACGGGAGCGTCCGGACGTGCGGCCGCGGCACCATGACCTCGTCCGCCGTGAGGTCGCCGAACGACACCGCGCGCTCCAGGAGCCCGGACAGGTCGGCGGGCAGGTGCCCGGAGCTGTGCGACTTGCCGATGATGTCGCCGAGCTCTTCGAGGGTCGCACCGCTGTGCAGCTCCTCGACGGGCTCGACGCCGACGGCGCGCAGCAGCCGTTCGGCCGCGCGGTCGAAGAACCGGATCAGCGGCCCGGCGACCGTCAGGTACACCAGGGTGGACGCGGCCAGCGCGCGCGCCAGCGACTCGGCGCGCGCGAGCGCGAGGTTCTTGGGGAACAGCTCGCCGAGCAGCATCTGGATCAGCGTCGCCAGGACGAACCCGGTCGCGAGCGCGATCGCGCCGGTCGCGCCCTCGGGCACGCCCGCGACGTCCAGCAGCGGACGGATCAGCTCCGCGAGCGCGGGTTTGGCGATGAAACCGACGACCAGCGTCGTCATGGTGATGCCGAGCTGCGCGCCCGACAGCATGAACGACAGCCTGCCGATCACCTTGACGGCGCGCTGGGCGGACCTGTCACCCCGCTCGGATGCCTGTTCGAGCGTCGCACGGTCGGCGGCGACGAAGGCGAACTCCTGGGCGACGAAGTATCCGGTCGCGGCGGTCAGCAGGACCACCGCCAGCACTCCCAGTGCCGCGCTCACCATGGGGCACCGGGTCTATGACTGGGGTCCGACACCGCGGACTCACCACTCCTCTCACAGACGGGCTACCTGTCGTAACGTCACCTCGGGCAACGAGGTTCCCGACGCACAGGGTACGGCTCGGGAGGTCACAGGGCCCGCTCGGGCATCACGCGGTCACCGAGCGTGACCGGGCGGTGTGTGTTCGCGGGGCGACGCCCGGTCTCGCGCGCGGCGATCATCTGGTGCAGAATGACGCTTGTCTCGTTCAGTGTCACGGATCACACTTGTATGAGAGCGTTAGTCCGATACTGGGCTGGTCCGTGCTCCCAGACCGCCTGAACCGGGCATGCTCAGGGGGATGGTTGGAGAGCGATCGCGGGGCTGACGTTGGAGCAGAGCGGGGCCGGGGCTGCCGCGCCCATGAGCCGTGAAGGCGTCGACCATGCCCTGCGGAAGTTGCGCGGCGAACGCGACCGGATCTCCGCCTCACTCCTCGACCTCGACGGACATCAGGGCAGCCGCCTCCTGCAGGGCGCCAGGCTCACCGGTGAGACCTGGCGGCGCTGGGAGGACGCGAAGGCCAGGATGACGACGCTGTGGGCGCTGTTCGACGCCTACCAGCGCGTCCTGGACGCCGCGTCGGAGCTGCGTGAGCGGTCGTCCCGTCCGGACGCGGAGACGCTCGTGAAGTTGACCGGGATGCTCGCGGGCGAGTCGGTCGAGCTGCCCGGCGGCGAGATCCCGCTCCAGGACCGCACGCTCCTCGGCCCGCAGCAACGGCGCGTGACGCTGGACGAGGCCGTCGCGATGATGTCCGACGCGTACGACTTCGTCGCGGCCGAGGTCGCCGCCGCCGACGCCGCCTGGACGGCGCTGCTCCTCCCTCTGGAAGAGGTGGAGGAGAGCTGGCGGAGAACGGCACGGCTGGCGCACAGCCTCGACGGCACCCGCCATCCCGAACTCGACCGCGTCGGCCGCGAGCTGACCGCGCTCGGCCGCGTCGTCCGGACCGACCCGCTGTCGCTCGTCCGGGACGGCGGGCCCGACACCGGGCGGCTCGACCGCGTCCGCGCCGTCCTGACCTCGCTCGGCGACGAGCTCGCCGGCGTCGCCCGGATGCGCGACGACTACGCGGAGCTCGTCGCGCAGGTCACGGCGTCGATCGAGGAGGTCGAGAGCACGGAGCGGCGGGCCTGCGAGGCGCACGCGACCGCCCTCGTCAAGATCCAGTCGCCCAACCTGCCGACGCCGGCGCAGGGGCTCGGCATCGCGCTGCGCGACCGGCTCGCCGCCCTGGAGCGGCTCCGCGAGGCGGGCCGCTGGGTCGAGCTGGCCGGCCGGTTCGCCGAGCTCGAACGCGCCGCCGCCGACGCGCTGGAACGTGCGCGCGGCGACCTGCGGCTCAGCGCCGGACTGCTCGACCGGCGGGGCGAGCTGCGCGGACGGCTTGAGGCGTACCACGCCAAGGCCGCCCGGCTGGGCGTCGTCGAGGACGAGCGGCTCACCGAGATCTACGGGCAGGCCCGCGACACCCTGTGGACGGCGCCCTGCGACCTGCGGAGGGCCACCACGGTGCTCGCGGAGTACCAGCGGGCGCTCAGGGCCTGCGAAAGCGAGACGGGGACCCGGCGATGAACCGATGTACCCAGCCCGGCTGCACCGGCGAAGTGGAGGCCGACGGATTCTGCGGCGTCTGCGGCATGGCCCCGCCCGCCCAGGGCGCGCAAGACGCGCAGGAGGCCCCGGCCCCCGTGACACGCCAGACCCCGGTCACGCCCCCGGCCCCGGTGACCCGGCAGACCCCGGTCGCGCAACAGATCCCAGTGGCGCCTCCTACGAACAGGCAGCCGGGAGGGTCCGTTCCGTCCGCCCCCAGTGGACGGGCAGGGCCGGGCTCCGCATCCGCAGGTTCCGTGCCGGCCGGTTCCGTGCCGGCCGGTTCGGCGAGCAGCGGGTCGCGGGGTATGGCGTCGCGGGGCACCGGGTCCGGACGGACGGCGTCGCGCGGCGGGTCCCGGGGGACGGGCTCCAGCGGGTCCGGCAGGCGCGGGATGCTCGGCGCCGGGCTGGTCGAGGTGCCGCCCGTGCCGGCCCGCGACCCCGCTTCGGCGATCATGGAGCGGCCCGAGGTGCCGGAGAACCGGCGGTACTGCAGCCGGTGCGACGAGAAGGTCGGGCGGAGCCGGGACGGGCGTCCCGGACGCACCGAGGGGTTCTGCGCGAACTGCGGGCATCCGTTCTCGTTCACGCCGAAGCTCCGGGCGGGCGAGGTGCTCGGCGGGCAGTACGAGGTGCTCGGCTGCCTGGCGCACGGCGGCCTCGGCTGGGTGTACCTGGCCCGCGACCACAACGTCAGCGACCGGTGGGTCGTCCTGAAGGGGCTGCTCGACACCGGGGACGCCGACTCGATGGCCGCCGCCACGGCGGAGCGGGCGTTCCTGGCCGAGGTCGAGCACCCCAACATCGTCAAGATCTACAACTTCGTCCAGCACGACGACTCCGGCTACATCGTGATGGAGTACGTCGGCGGCCGGTCGCTGAAGGACATCCTGCTGAGCGTCCGCCGCGAGCGCGGCGACGAGTCGGCGCTGCCGCTCGGCCAGGTCATCGCCTACGGGCTCGAAGTGCTGAGCGCGCTCGGCTACCTGCACGGCGTCGGGCTGCTGTTCTGCGACTTCAAGCCGGACAACGCGATCCAGTCGGAGGAGCAGCTCAAGCTGATCGACCTCGGCGGGGTGCGCCGGGCGTTCGACGTCGACAGCCCGATCTTCGGCACGCCCGGCTACCAGGCCCCGGAGATCGGGTCGCGGGGCCCGTCGATCACGTCCGACCTCTACACGGTCGGCCGGACGCTGGCGGTGCTGAGTTTCCCGTTCCGCGGCTACACCGGACGGCATCTGCGCAGCCTGCCGCCCCGTGACGAGGTGCCGCTGTTCCAGCGGCACGAGTCGTACCACCGGCTGCTGCGCCGCGCCACGCACCCCGATCCGACGCGCCGTTTCCAGAGCGCCGCCGAGATGGCCGAGCAGCTCACCGGCGTCCTGCGGGAGGTGCTGTCGGCCGAGGACGGCCGTCCGCGCCCCGCCGCGTCGCCGCTGTTCGGGCCCGAGCAGCACACGGCGGGCACCGAGATCGTCGGGCCGGGCGGGGCCGGCGCCGCGGCGCCGCCCATCCTCGCGCCGTTGGAGCCGGGGGCCGCCGCGGCGGCGCTGCCCGTCCCGCTGGTGTACGGCTCGGACCCGGCGGCCGCGTTCCTCGCCGGGCTCACCGCCCGCGACCCGGGCGACCTGGCGGCGGCGCTGAGCGCGGCGCCGGTCGCATCCAGGGAGGTCAGGCTGGCGCTCGTCCGGGTCAGGATCGAGCTCGGCGACCTGGACGGCGCGCACCGCCTCCTGGAGGAGATCGCCGCCGAGGACCCCGATGACTGGCGCGTCGACTGGTACCGGGGCGTCCGCGCACTCGCCGACGGGCGCGCCAGGGACGCCGCGGCCGTCTTCAACGACCTGTACGACCTCGCGCCCGGCGAGCAGGCGCCCAAGCTGGCACTGGCCTTCTGCAACGAGCTGATGGGCGCGATCCCGCCGGCCGACCGCTTCTACGAGACGGTCTGGCGCACCGATCCCACGCATGTGAGCGCCGCGTTCGGCCTGGCCCGCACCCGTCTCGCGACCGGTGACCGAGCCGCGGCAGAGCGCGTCCTCGACTCGGTGCCGCGGATCTCCAGCCACTATCTCGCCGCGCAGCTCGCCGCGGTGGCCGTCGCCGTCCGGGGCCGCGGTCCCGCCGAGCTGAGCGCGCCGGCCCTGATCGAGGCGGGACGACGGCTCGCGTCCCTCCGCCTCGACACCGAGCGCGCCGCCGCGTTCGCGGCCGAGGTACTGGAGGCCGCGCTCTCCTGGGTCCGTACGGGCCGCACGCTGCCGGCCGGGGTGCGGCAGCCGATCCTCGGCACCGGACTGGACGAGCCGTCCCTGCGCGGGAAGCTGGAGGAGACGTACCGCGTCCTCGCCAAGCTCGCCGACGGCGCGGAACACCGGCACGTGATGGTCAGACGCGCCAACGCGGTGCGTCCGAGGACGCTGTTCTGACGATGGACGCCGACCAGCGCACTCATGCCGGGCCCTGCCGCGACCGCGGGCACGACGACATCACGGCGGCGGTGATCGCCTGGCCGCCGTCAGAAGCGAGCAGGGAGCCGGGCAGATGAGCGACGTCCCCGAGTTCACCGTCCGCGTGGACCAGAACCCGTACCTTCCGGACGGCGGCCGGGAGATGCACGCGATCGTGACCGTGGAGGCGCTCTCGTCCACCGAAGGCGAAGGCGAAGGCGGCGCGGGACGCGCGCCCGCCGCGGAGGTCATCATCATCGACACCTCCGGGTCGATGTCGTACCGGGGCAAGATGACCGCGGCGAAACGGGCGGCGCGGGCGGCGGTCAAGGTGCTGCGCGACGGCGTGCGCTTCGCCGTGGTCGCCGGCGCGAACCGGCCGCGGATGATCTACCCCCTGGGGGAGCGGCTGATCACGGCGGACGAGACGTCCCGGCGCAACGCCGTGAACGCGGTCGGACGCCTGGAGGCCGCCGGCGGGACGGCGATCGGGTCGTGGCTGCGCCTCGCCGACCGGCTGTTCACCGGCCACGACGGCGCGGTCAAGCACGCCATCCTGCTGACCGACGGCAAGAACCAGCACGAGTCCGCCGAGGAGCTGGACGCCGCGCTGGGCGCCTGCTCGGGCAATTTCCTCTGCGACGCGCGCGGTGTCGGCACCGACTGGGACGTCGCCGAGCTCCGCACGATCACCTCGGCGCTGCTGGGCGGGTTCCTGGACGTCCCCGACCCCGCCGACCTGGAGGCCGACTTCCTGGCGATGACGCGTGCCGCGATGAGCAAGCAGGTCGCGGACGTGTCGCTGCGCGTGTGGACGCCGCGGCAGGCGCGCCTCCGGTTCGTCAAGCAGATGGTCCCGGCCGTGGAGGACCTCACCGCCAGGCGGGTCGGATCCGGCGCGCAGACCGGCGACTACCCGCTGGGCGCGTGGGGGCCCGAGGACCGCGAGTACCACCTGTGCGTCGAGCTCGACGAGCCCGGCGACGTGGGACAGCGGATGCGCGCCGCGCGGGTGGAGGTCCTCGCGGGCGACGCGCCGCTCGCGTCCGCGAACGTCCTCGCCGAGTGGACGGACGACGAGGCCAGGTCGACGCGGATCAGCGGGCGCGTCGCGCACCACACCGGCCAGTCCGAGCTCGCCGACGAGATCCAGGCGGGCCTGGAGGCGCGCCGGGAGGGCGACGAGGACACCGCCACGGCCAGGCTCGGACGCGCCGTCGTGCTGGCCCGCGAGGTCGGCAACGAGCAGATCTCCGACCTGCTGGACCGTGTGGTGGACGTCGTCGACCCGGCACGCGGCACGGTGCGGCTGAAGCGGGAGGTGTCCAAGGCGGACGAGATCTCGCTCAACACCCGCTCGGTCCGGACGGTACGGACGACCCGTCAGGCTGAAGAACGCTCATCCTTGCAGGAAGGCCCACCATGACGATGACTCCGCCCCACAGAGCATCGGTCATGGCGGGGTCGTCCACGTCGCGTCCGCCCGCACCGCCGCCGCCTCCCGCACCGGCTCCGCCCGCGCCGTCGCCCGCACCGCTTCCGCCCGCCGACCCCGGGCCCGCGCCGCGCAGGGGACGCCTGGCGACGTTCGTCCGCGGCCGGTGGCTCAGGACGATCCCCGGCCGCATCGGCACGCACGTCTTCCTGTGCCTGGCCGCGATCGTCGCGCTGCTGGCCGTCCTGACCGTGGCGATCGGGAACGCGCGCGACTCCGTCCAGACGATCGGGCACGACGCGGGCCCGCAGGTCGTCGCGACCAGCACGCTGTACTTCGCGCTCAGCGACATGGACGCGCAGATCTCCAACATCCTGCTGATCGGCCGCGAGCACACGCTCGGCGTCGGCTACGACGAGTCGCTGCGCGTGTACGAGCGGCGCCGCGCGGAGGCGGACGCCGCCGCGGTGATGGCCGCCCAGCTCGCCGGCCGCGACCAGGCGCTCCGCAAGACCGTCCAGGAGGTCCTGGACGGTCTCGGAAAATACGAGCGGCTCGTCGGGCAGGCCATGAAGCTCGACGAGCAGGCCGCCCACGCGCCCGGCGCGCTGCCGCCCGACGTCGTCAACGCCTACCGGCAGGCGACAGACCTGATGAAGCTGCAACTGCTGCCGAAGGCGTACAACATCACGCTCGACACCGGCGCGAACGTCCGGCAGTCGTACGAGACGAAACGCTCGGCGGTGATCGCGGGCCGCACCTGGGTCGTCGTGACCGGCGTGATCGTTCTGCTGTTCCTGCTGGCGACGCAGCTGTACCTGGCGCGGACGTTCCGCCGCGTCCTCAACCCGGCGCTCGTCCTCGCGACGCTCGGGGCGTTCGCGCTCGCCGGCACCGGCGCGACCATGCTGACGGCCCAGGCCGGGCACATCAAGAAGGCCAAGGAGGACGGCTTCGACTCGATCCTCCAGCTCTCCAGGGCCCGCGCGATCAGCCACAGCGCGTTCGCCGACGAGAGCCGCTACCTCCTCGACCCCGGACGCGCCGACACCTACGAGCAGACCTACCTCGACAAGTCGCTGTCGGTCATCTACCCGGACATCGGCGACAAGCCCGTGAACCTGGAGAACTACTACGCCGGACTTGAGCAGAAGCTCGGCTCCTACCAGGCGGGCCAGGAGAACGTCCCGTTCCTCGGCTTCTTCGGGGACGAGGCGCGCACCGCCGAGAAGGGCCGCGAGGCGGACGCGCTGAAGAAGACGCTCGACGCGTACCGGGCCGTGCAGCGCAACGACGCCCGGATGCGGCGGCTCGCCGCGGCCGGGAACCGCGCCGGCGCCATCGACGTGCGGATGGGACGCACGTCCGGCGCGATCCGCGACTTCGGCGCCTACGACGCGGCGCTGACCGCGCTGACGGCCGTCCACCAGGACGCCTTCGACAAGGCGATCGAGGACGCGGACGGCGGGCTGCGCGGCTGGACGGCTGGCCCGGCCGCCGGCGCCGCCGTCATCGCCCTGCTGATCCTCGCCGGGGTCCGTCCCCGGCTGGCCGAGTTCCGCTGAAGGAGACGAGCATGCGCGCCACCCCCAGCGCACACCGCGCCACGGCCGCCGCCATGGCCCTGGCCGCCATGGCCGGGCTCTCCGCCTGCGGCCTCAGCGGCTCGGAGAAGGACAGCATGTCCCAGAAGGACTCCCTCGTCATCGGCGTCAAGGAGGACCAGCCGGCCCTCGGCGTCAAGAAGCCGGACGGGACGTACGAGGGCTTCGACGTCGACGTCGCCACCTACATCGCGGGCGAGCTCGGCGTCCCGAGGAGCCGCGTCACGTTCAGGACGACGAACTCGTCCGTCCGCGAGGAGGCCCTCGCCAAGGGCGCCGTCGACATGATCGTCGCGACGTACTCGATCACCGCCAAGCGCAAGACGGACGTCACGTTCGCGGGCCCGTACTACGTCGCCCACCAGGACACCTTCGTCCGCGCCGACGCCCTGGCGATCAACGACGTGCGGGACCTGAAGGGCAAGCGGATCTGCGAGGTCACCGGCTCCAACTCCTGGCGCCGCGTCATCGAGGAGCGCGAGGTCGCCGCCCGGCCGGTCACCGTGAACACCTACGGGGCCTGCATGGACGCGCTGGCCGCCGGCCGCCTCGACGCCGTGTCGACCGACGACCTGATCCTCGCCGGTTTCGCCGCCGGCCGCCCCGGCCGGATGATCAACGCGCCGTTCACGGACGAGAAGTACGGCGTCGGCCTCAAGAAGGGCGACCTGAAGGGCTGCGAGGAGGTCAACCGCGCCATCACCCGCATGTACCAGGACGGCACCGCCCAGCGCCTCCTGACCAAGTGGTTCGGGAAGTCGGGCCTCAAACTCAACACCAGCGTCCCCCAGTTCGAGGGCTGCACCTGACCTGCTCGGATCAGGGCCGGCTGGTGGACGGGAGCGTCGCGAGCGCTTCGCGCAGCGTGTCGTGGACGGGGATGAACTTGTCGATCCCGGTGATGTGGAAGACCCGCTGGACGCGCGGCGGCAGCGCGACCAGGGCGACGGCGGTGCCGTGCTCGGTGGCACGGCGGTTGGCGGCGACGATCGCGTTCAGGCCGGTCGAGTCGCAGAACGTGACCTCGCGCATGTCGACGACCAAGGCCTCACCCGAGTCGACGACCTCGAACAGCGCCTCTTCGAAGCGCGCGCGGGAAACCACGTCGATGTCCCCCTGCACACGTACGAGGGTGCAGCGGTCGTCGCGCATCAGGTTGATGTCGAAGTCCATGGTCACCTCACACCCCACTCCGGCGGTACCCGGCCATCTCAGGTGACTCCTCAGGATTGCGCACCCGTGCCCGCAATCCAAGCTCTTCACGGGAAAAGGACCAGGTCGCCAGGTGGCGCCCCGGACCGTAGCACGTCTGGACGGCCCGTCCGGTACCCGCTCTAGACACTACCCGACGGGACCATCCGGAGCGTCCCGCCGCGTCCCGGGACATCCGGGAAACGTCACAATAACTTACTCAAGCGAAACTTACTACATAGTAAGGAATGGCGGATAAGTCCTTGGACGCCATGCTTGACCTGCGGTTGGGCAATTCCTGACCGGCCCCGCGCGAAGAAAGGCGGGCGCTGACCCGGGGGCGGATCGGCACAGACGTTACAGTGGCGGTGGGCGAATTCGGGAGGGCTGGGTGTTCTACACGTTCATGACGCGCGTCGTGCGTCCGATCCTCTGGCTGCTTTTCCGCCCCCGCGTCGTCGGCGGCGAGAACGTGCCGAGCTACGGGCCGCTCATCGTGGCGAGCAACCACCTGTCGTTCATCGACAGCTTCATCATCCCGCTCGCCGTCCCGCGCCCCGTCACCTACATCGCCAAGGCCGCCTACTTCGAGGGCGGCGGGATCAAGCGGGGCTTCGTCCGCTGGTTCCTCACCAACCTCGGGCACGTGCCCGTCCGGCGCGGCGCCAGGCGCGCCGCGATGGGCTCGCTGGAGCAGGCCGCCGAGGTCTTGGAGAACGCGGGCGCGTTCGCGATCTACCCCGAGGGCACCCGCTCCCCGGACGGACGGCTCTACCGGGGACGTACCGGTGTGGGGTGGCTCGTCCTGGAATCGGGCGCCCGGGTCCTGCCCGTCGCGCTGGAGGGCACGGAGAAGATCCAGCCGATCGGCGCGAACGTCCCGCGCGTGTTCGGCCCCCGCCCCACCGTGCGGATCGGCCCCCCGATGGACTTCTCGCACTACCGCGATCTCCCGCCCGCCAAGGCCCGCCGCGCCATCACCGACGAGATCGTCGAGACGATCCAGAAGATGTCCGGCCAGGAGTACGCCGCCGAGTACAACGACCGCGCCGAACAGGGGTGACCGGAGGCGATTCGTCCCGAAGGCGTGTCGTCCGCTCCGATCCGCCCCTTCTGCGCTTAGGGTCGCCGCCATGGCGCACAGGCTCCTCCCGATCGTGCTGCTGTCGACGGCCGCCGTGGCCACCGCGTGCGGCGGCGGAGGTGAACGGGCCCGTCCCGTCCACGGCACCGCCCCCGCCGAGGTCGCGGGCGTCGGCTACACCGCCGACCAGCTCGCCCAGGCGCTCCTCGTCCACACCCCCGGCTACCGCCGCGCCGCCGACCCGGACGCCGGCGAGTACGGCACGCTCAAGGCCGTCCAGAACGCCGCCAGGCTCCAGCGGGAGACCGAGCTCGACAAGCCCCGCTGCGGCGGCCACCCCGGCGGCGACGTGGCCACCGACGTCCCCGCCGCGCTCGTCACGTTCGCCAAGAAGGGCCAGACCGTCACCCAGACGCTGATGGCCATGCCCACCGCCGACGCCGAGAAGCAGGTCAACGCCCGCGTCCCGGCGGGCTGCCTGAAGTTCCGCACCAAGGTCGGCTCCCACCGGGCCGACCACCGCGTCGTCGAGACGCCCAAGGGCGAGATCGGCGAGGGCTCCCGCACCGTCGGCGTCGCCACCACCAGCGGCACCGCCCGCACCCGCACCTGGTACGTGGTCTTCCGAGGCCGCCACTACCTGGCCACCATCACCCTCTACGGCCCCACCGCCACCCGCACCGAAGCCGAACGCCTGGCCCAAACCGCCCATACCCAAGCCACCAGAATCCTGCCGTAGTTTATTGGGGGGGCGACCCCCCAAACCCCCCGGCTGCGCGGCACGGGTCTCCTCGCTCCGGTCGCTGGCGCTCCCTGCGCTGCGGGGACGCGGCGCGCCGGGCATGCCCGCTCCACTCGCTGGCGCTCGCTCCGCGTGCCTGCCCGTAACCGGCGGCTGAGGTTCAATTGCTAGGGCGTGCGGTGCGGGGGATTGGGTCTTGCGGATAGCGTTCGGATTACGTTGCGCGGAGAGCGGCTCCGGGCGGTCGGATCAGGGAGTGTCGTTGATCGGTAAGGAGGGCCGGGTGACCGGCAAGGTCGCTCCCGGGACGGTCGGCGAGGTGATGATCCCGGTTCGCGGGGGTGTGGAGGCGTTCTACGCGCACCCCGTCGATCCGCGCGAGGAGTTCGGCGTCGGGACGATCGTCGTCGTGGTCGAGTACCACCCGCCGCGGACGGTGTACGTGACGAACGCGCTCGGCTAGCGGGCCGGGAGGGGTCTCTCGGACGTTTTCCCAGAATGGGGCGTATTCAGGGGCGAACCAAACGATCGCTCCTCGCGTCTATTGGGAAACGCGGGCGTGCCTGTACCTCGGGGGCCGGCCGCGCACAACCGAAGAGGAGGCCGTATGCCCGTGCTCGCCGTGGTGATCGCAGCCCTTGTCGCACTGATCTTGTTGATCATCTTGTTCAAGCTCATCTGGCGGGTCGCCGAGCCGAACGAGGCACTGATCATCTCCGGGCTGGGGGCCAGGTCCAAGCCGATCGACGGTGTGGACAGCCTCGGGTTCAAGATCGTGACGGGTAAGGGCACGGCCGTCATGCCCGGCTTCCAGACGTCCCGCCGGCTGCGGCTGGACAGCCGCGCGTCCAACCTCGAAGTGAACTGCGTGACGCAGCAGGGCATCCCGGTGAAGGTCCGCGGCGTGGTCATCTACAAGGTCGGCGACGACTTCGTGTCGATCGCCAACGCCGCCCGCCGCTTCCTTGAGCAGCAGAAGTCGATGGACGGCGCCATCCACGAGCTGTTCACCGGTCACCTCCGCTCCATCATCGGCAACCTCACCGTCGAGGACCTCATCCTCAACCGCGAGCGGCTCACGTCCGAGACCCGCGGTTCGGCCGCCGACGAGATGAGCAAGCTCGGCCTGGTCGTGGACTCGTTGCAGATACAGGAGATCGACGACGAGACCGGCTACATCCGCAACCTGGGCCGTCCGCACGCGGCCAGGGTCGCCGCGGCCGCCCGGATCGCCGAGGCCGAGCGCAACCAGGAGGCGACCGTCCGGGAGCAGGAGACCGAGCGGGAGAACGCGTCCGTCATCCGCGACACCGAGATCAAGAAGGCCGAGTACGACGGCCAGGTGCAGCAGGCCGCGCAGCAGGCCCGCCAGGAGGTCATCCTCAAGGAGACCCGCAACGCCGAGCTGGAGGCGGAGCGGACGGAGAAGCGGCTGGAGAGCGAGATCCGCAAGCCCGCCGACGCGCGCGCGTACGAGCAGGTCAAGCTGGCCGAGGCGGAGCGCGAGGAGCGCATCGCGCAGGCGCAGGCCGCGGCGACGGAGATCCAGCTGCGGGCGCAGCGCCAGGCGGAGGCGACCCGGCTGCTCGGTGACGCCGAGGCCCACGCGACCCGCCAGAAGGGTCTCGCCGAGGCCGAGGCGATCAAGGCGCGGGCGGAGGCGCTGGCCAAGAACACCGACGCCGTCATCGCGCAGCAGCTCGCCGAGCAGTGGCCGCAGATCGTCGAGGCGGGCGCCGGGGTGTTCGGCAACGTCGACAACATGGTCGTGCTGAACGGCGCGCAGGGCATCGAGGACATGCTCGCCAAGGCGCTCACGCTCGGCGGCACCGGCCTCGGGGTCGCCCGCCAGCTCCTCGGCAACCTGAACGTCCCGGACGGCAACGCCAGCAACGGCCACGCCCCGGCCGCCACGGTCCCGGTGGAGGCGCCCAAGGAAGCCCCCAAGGAGAAGAAGGAAGACGACTGACCCCTGACCAGCATGCGAGGCCCGGCCACCGTGCCGGGCCTTCTCATGTCCGCCGGGGCGGGGGCCCCGCCCCCAATAGACTTCCCGCATGTCCGTCCCGCGCCTCGCCGTCTCCGTCGATCTCGTCGTGCTCACCGTGCGGGAGCAGCGGCTGTGCGCGCTGCGGTGGCGGCGCGACCGGGACCCGTATCTCGGGGCGTGGTCGCTGCCCGGCGGGTTCATCCAGCTGGACGAGGACCTTCCGGCCGCCGCGTCGCGGCTGATGGCGGAGCGGGCGGGGCTGGCGGACGTCCGGATCCACCTTGAGCAGCTGGCCACGTACGGGTATCCGGATCGTGACCCTCGGCAGCGGGTCGTGAGCGTCGCGTATCTGGGGCTGGCGCCGGATCTGCCCGCGTCGAGCCGCGCGCAAGTGCTGTGGACGGCCGTGGACGATCTCGTCAACCAGGACCGGGCCGCGTTCGACCACCGCCGCATCCTGTGCGACGGGATGGAGCGGGCGCGGGCGAAGCTGGAGTACACGTCGCTGGCCGCCGCGTTCTGCCCGCCGGAGTTCACCGTCGCGGAGCTGCGCCGCGTGTACGAGATCGTCTGGGGCAAGAGCCTGGACCCGCGGAACTTCCACCGGAAGGTCACCGGGGCCGACCGGTTCCTCATCCCGACCGAGCGGACCACGACGCGCGACGGCGGCCGTCCGGCCCGGCTCTACCAGCGCGGCGACGCCGAGCAGCTGCGCCCGCCGATGCTCCGCCCGCGAGGCCGCGACCTCGCCTCGTGACCTGTCTCGGCCGAACGGCGTGAGCTGGGGGGATGTCACGGGCACGACGGGACGGTTGCTATTTTCGCTGGCTATGAACGGTGAGTCGTCCGAAATGCTCAGCCTGCTCGTCCGGGACATCGGGGACGCCGGTGTCGCGGAGATGGCCGGGTCGCCGGGACTGGCGGCGGCCGTCGACCAGCATGTGGCGGGCCTCCAAGAGGAACTCGGCGCGCAGGGCGAGGCGCCCGGCGAGGACGAGCTGATGGGATACCTCCAGGATTTCGCCGAGGACGCGTTCAATCGGGGCTGGTGGCCGGATGACACCCGCGACTGGGAGTTCGTCCGGATCGTGGCCGTTTGCTGGATGATGAGGGACGCTGCGTAGGCTGGGGATCATCACCCCTGTGCAGTGCCAGATGAGCAGTGCTAGATGAGAGGACAACGGTGTCCGAGGCAACCACTCCGCGCTTCCGCTCCGTCCTCGACCGGTTCGTGGCCTACAAGCCCGGCAAGGTCGTGGTGTCGCCCGAGGGCCGCTCGTTCAAGCTGTCGTCCAACGAGTCGCCGCACGGGCCGCTCCCGTCGGTCGTGGACGCGATCGGGGAGGCGGCGGCGAACATCAACCGGTACCCCGACAACAACGCGACGGCGCTGACGGAGGCGATCGCGGAGTTCTGCGGCGTCCCCGCCGACCATGTCGCGGTCGGCTGCGGCTCGGTCGGGATGACGCAGATGCTGCTGGAGGCGGTCGCGGAGCCGGGCGCCGAGGTGGTGTACGCGTGGCGGTCGTTCGAGGCGTACCCGCTGCTGGTGTCGCTGTCGGGCGGGACGGCCGTGCAGGTGCCGTTGCGGGACGAGGCGCACGACCTGCCCGCGATGGCCGCGGCGATCACCGACCGGACGCGGCTGGTCTTCCTCTGCAACCCGAACAACCCGACGGGCACGATCGTCCGGCGGGCCGAGATCGAGGCGTTCCTCGACCGGGTCCCGTCCGACTGCCTGGTGGTGCTGGACGAGGCGTACCGCGAGTACGTCCGCGACGACGAGGTCCCCGACGGCCTCACCCTGTACGGCGACCGCCCGAACCTGGCGATCCTGCGGACGTTCTCCAAGGCGTACGGGCTCGCGGGCCTGCGCATCGGGTTCCTCGTCGCGCATCCGCTGGTGGCCGGCGCGATCCGCAAGACGTTCCTGCCGTTCAGCGTGAACTCGGTCGCGCAGGCCGCGGGCATCGCGTCCCTGGCCGCCACGGACGAGCTGCTGGAGCGCGTCGAGGGGACGGTGAAGGAGCGCGACCGCGTCCGGGACGCCCTGCTCGCCGACGGCTGGACGGTCCCGCCGACCGAGGCCAACTTCGTCTGGCTGCGCCTCGGCGCCCGGACGATGGAGTTCTCCGAGGCGTGCGACGACCAGGGGGTGAGCGTCCGCCCGTACGCCGGGGAGGGCGTGCGCGTCTCGATCGGCTCCCCGGAGGAGAACGACGCCTTCCTCGCCGTCGCGAAGGCGTTCCCGCACCGCAACTGACGCGCGCGGGCTCCTGGGGGCTCGTCAGCTGGTCTTGGCGGGTCCCAGTTTCTCGACGATGAGGCGGTAGAGCTGGCGGGGACGGCCTGGCTGCGGCGTGCGGTTCGGGGGGAGCGGCCAGGCCAGGCCCTCTTCGACGAGGGTGCGCAGGAGGCGGCGTGCGGTGCGCGGGGTGACGCCGAGCATCTTGCCGGCGTTCTCCGCGTCGACGATCAGCGGCTGCTCCTGGTCACCGAGCTTGTCGGCGAGGCGCGCGAGGATCTCCAGGCCCTTGGGCTTGGCCTGCGGCTGCGTCCGCGGCGGGGTGCGCGGAGCGGGCACGAGGGCGCGGCCGTCGCGGTCGAGGGCGAAGCCCTGCGCGCGCTGGGAGCTCTGGGAACGGGCGAGCGCGGCGCGGGCGTGGTTCTCCGCCTCGTGCGCGGTGCGGCCCATGCCGATGCCGACCTCGATCGCGAGACCGAGCTCCTCGCGGACGCGCTCGACGAACGGCGGCGTCCGGAAACCCTCGGTGGACGAGGTGACCGACCCGCGCGTCGCGATGACCAGGTAGCTGTGGTCGTCCAGCGGCCAGACGGACGCGTTCATCCGGTGCGCCTCCTGGAGGAGGACGCGGTGCAGGGCGAGTTTCAGCTCGTCGCGCCAGTAGCGGGGCGTGACGCGGCGGGGCGTCTCGCGCAGGGTCGGGACGTCGACGAGCACGACGACGAGCTGCGACTCCTCCAGCCGGTGATGGGCGCCGAGCAGTGCCGCCGTCTGCAGCGAGCTGCGGATCGCGGCGCCGGTCGGGCGGACCCTGATCGTCGGGACGCCCGCCATCTCCATCCGCTCGGCGGTGGCGTGCACGCAGGTCATCGCGACGGTCGTCGCGCCGCGCCGCCACAGCCGCTCGTGGAACGCGGCGAGCGTGCCCGGGCCGGCGGCCTCCTCGCGCAGGTGGACCTGCTCGGTGCCGAGGCTGATCTCGGAGTACGCCTCCTCGACCTCGGCGCGGCCGAGCACGTCGATGCTCACCCTGGACGGGTCGAAGCGCTCGTCGAGCGACGCTCGCAGTAACGCGCCCTGCAACGCGGCGCCGTTCAGCGGGACATAGGTGGCGGGCATGGTGAGGACGCCCGCCTTGCGCGCGAAGTCGTACGGGACGGGACTGGCGAAAAGGCACACGTCCACGCCTGATCCGAGCCGCACGACCTTGTCGGCGGCCTCCTGCTCGTCGCGGTAGGCGGCGGCCACCAGCCGGCTCGGTACCGGGGTGGGGCCGTGGCCCATCAGCATGACCCTTTCGACCAGGTCATGGGGGCCCACGACGCCGATCGTGAGGTCGGGGGTGACCGACCCCGTTCGTGTGGCCGTCATCGATGATCGCTCGCTTCCGGTCCATCCTCTCGGCGGGGGTCCGGCCCCGACCACGCGTTCGCGCACGCTCCGCCCAACCGTTGACTCATGGCATGTCGCCCCTGCCTTCCGACCCAGCACCGCGGTTCTCTCGCATCGTTGCCTCGTGGGCAGATCGGACCGGGGCGACGTTGTGTGACGCTCAGACCCGAAATCGAATCAAGAGTGCGGCGAAAAAGTAACCTACGCGACCCCCTAGTCAGTAATTTGTCACCATTCGGCCAGCCTTGATCCTGCATCTTCGGTCGTCCGAAGTTGAAAAACAAGACCCGAAATCAGCCGGGGACGCCCGCTCTGACGCTGTTGCGCACAGGGAAGACCCGTACGGTGCCGGTTTGGTTTACGCAAGGCCGAAACCCGTCCGTCCCGATGCCGATCGGGCCGGAAAGACGAGTGATCCGTTACGGGCGGCCGGGTCGCCGGGGGCGGTGATTTTCTACCGCGTTACGGTCGGTCCGAACGGGACCGTTCCATAGGTTACTTCCCAGCTCAGTGAGGCGCAGGTCACGCCGCTTGAACGGCAAAGCCGAGCGGTGTGTGATCATCTGATCACACACCGCTGAACATTTCTTGGCCGGGCGTTACACGATCCGTCAGGGGCTACTCGTGAGTTGGTCAGGATGGGCCACATTCGGCCGATTCGAGCCGTCCAGGGCGTCCGGGCTAGTCGGCTTCGCGGACGATCTCGGCGCCGAGCTGCGAGAGGCGCTCGGCGGTGTGGGCGTGGCCGCGGTCCAGGTAGTAGGCCGAGGTGATCGTGGTCTCGCCCTCGGCGGCGAGCCCGGCGAGGACCAGAGCGCTGCCGCAGCGCAGGTCGTGGGCCTCGACCTCGGCGCCGCGCAGCCCACGCGGGCCGTTCACCTTGGCCCGGTTGCCGTCCACCTCGATGTGGGCGCCCATCTTGCCGAGCTCGTCGGCCAGCTTGAACCGGCCGTCGAAGATCCGCTCGTAGATGTAGGACGGGCCCTCGGCCAGGCACGACAGCGCCATGATCGGCGACTGGAGGTCGGTGGCGAAGCCCGGGTACTCGTCGGTGATGACGTTGATCGGGCGGAGCGTCCGGTCACGGCGGACCTGGAGCACCGCGCCCTGCTGATGGAACTCGACGCCCATCTGCTCCAGCTTGTCGGCCGCGACGCCGAGGTGCTCCAGCGTCGCGCCGACGAGGTTCAGGTCGCCGCCGGTGATCGCGGCGGCCATCACGAACACGCCCGCGTCGATCCGGTCGGGCATCACGGTGTGCTCGACGGCGGTCAGCTCGTCCACGCCCTCGACGGTGACGAACCCGGTGCCGCCGCCGCTGATCCTGGCGCCCATCGCCTGGAGGATCGCGATGTTGTCCAGCACCTCGGGCTCCAGCGCCGCGTTCTTGATCAGCGTGGTGCCGCGGGCGAGCGCCGCCGCCATGATCAGGTTCTCGGTGCCGGTGTGCGAGGGGGTGTCGCAGTAGAGCGTCCCGCCGCGCAGGTCGCCGGCCTTGATGTGGATGATGCCGTCGCCGTTGTCGGCCACGTGCTCGGTGACCGTGGCGCCCATCCGCTTGAAGCCGTTGTAGTGGAAGTCGAGGTTGCGGCTGCCGAGGTTGCAGCCGCCGACGCCCTCGATGACCGCCTCGCCAAGCCGGTGCAGCAGCGCCGGGACGAACAGGAACGAGCCGCGGAACCGGGACGCGATGTCGGCGGGCAGCACCGGGCTGCTCAGCGACGACGCGTCGATCACGAGCGTGCGCTCGGTCTCGTGCAGCTCGGCCTTCGCCCCCACGGCCCGCGCGAGCTCCACCGCGCGCCGCACGTCCTCGATGATCGGGACGTTGCGCAGGACGGTCCGGCCCTTGCAGGCCATCAGCGAGGCCCCGATCATCGGCAGGACGGCGTTCTTGGCCCCCTGGACGAATACGGTGCCGTGCAACCGCTGCCCACCGCGCACGCGATAACGAACCTCGTGGCCCATGCTCATGCCGCCTTACTCCTTCTCGGTGCGGATTGTTCCTGCAAGTGGGAGCACGAGGGCCGAGCGCGCCGAACGGTCCCCCTTCTGCGCCAACGCGACCCCAGTAAACCACTGGGCCGGGTGTGTCGTGTCCGGCCCGCGCCACGTGGGCATCAGTCTGTTCGTTGGGATGCGGCCTAGGCCGGAAAAGTTCGGTCTTCCCTGAGCGCGGCGACGTAAGCGGCCGGGTGGAGCGCGGGATCAGGCGGGCCCGTCCGCGGCGGACTCGATGACCTCGACCGGGTCGCCGAGCGTGAGCGTGCCGAGACGGCGGGGCACGCAGTTCTGGCCGAAACGGATGGCGCGGTCGCGGGTGCGGTAGGTGGCGAGCGTCCTGAGCGGCTCGCGGCCGCGTTCGCCGGTGGCCTGGTCGGTGGTGGTGACGACGCAGCGGCCGCACGGCTTGACGACCTCGATGACGGTCTCCCCGACGCGCAGCAGGCGCGCGTCGTCCTCGCCGAACGCGCCGAGCCCCTCGACGACGAGGCTGGGGCGGAACCGGTTCATGGGGAGCGGCTTCTCGTCCCGGTCGGCGAGGCGCGCGTTCAGGTCGTCGAGGGACTCGGCGGAGATGAGCAGCAGCGGGTAGCCGTCGGCGAACATCACCTCTCCGCCGCCGCGGGACGTGGGCCGGTGCCCGGTGAAGCGCACCAGCCGGCAGTCATGGCCGAGGACGGACATGAACCATTCCGCCGCCTCCTCGCCCTGGTCGACGCCCCGCGCCTCCTTCCGCTGGACGGTCACGTCCAGGACCTTGCCGTCGTCCAGCGCCTTGTGGACGAGCGGTGCGGCCGCGCCTGGAGCGTCCACCGTGAGGACCACGCCGTCGTAGGACGGACGCAGCAACGCCATCTCCGCGAGATCCCGCTGGGACAGGAATCGTCCCTCGGGCGTGATGAGCATGAACTCGCGGTCGAACGGCAGACCCCTGGCGGTCAGTTCCGCACTGCGCAGCGTGGTTCCGCCGCCGCCCTTGAGGGGGTACGCGTTCAACTCGATGAGCGTCGCCGTCGAAGAAGTCATTGGAGAACGGCCAGGCGGTCGAAGACGGGGCTGAGGCGCGCTACGAAACGTTCGGGGCGGCACACCTCGTCGAGGCGCGCCTCGTCCAGCTTCAGGCCGGCTTCGGCGGCGCGCCTGCGCAGCGTCTCGCGGAACGGGACACCGCTCTCCCACGTCTCCATCGCCGCCTTCTGGACGAGCGGGTACGCCTCGTCGTCGCGCGACATCCCGGCCTCGACCAGCTCAAGCAGCACGGTCGAGGTGTAGATCAGGCCGCCGGTCGATTCGAGATTGGCCTTCATCCGCGCCTCGTCCACGACGAGCCCGGACATCAGGCGGTTCGTCAGGTTCAGCATGTAGTCGAGGGCGACGGACGCGTCCGGCAGCGCGATCCGTTCCGTGGACGAATGCGAGATGTCGCGCTCATGCCACAGCGGAATGCCCTCCAGCACCGGGACGACCTGCGCCCGCACGATCCGCGCCATCCCGGCGAGCCGCTCGGAGATGATCGGGTTCTTCTTGTGCGGCATGGCCGACGAGCCCTTCTGGCCCTTCCCGAACGGCTCCCACAGCTCGCGGACCTCCGTCCGCTGCCCGTGCCTGACCTCCAGCGCGACCGCCTCGCACACCGTCGCCATGATCGCCAGCGCCGACACCCACTCGCCGATGCCGTCGCGCATCACGACCTGCGTCGACACGTCCGCGGACCGGAGGCCGAGCCTGCGCGCGACGTGCAGCTCGACGGCCGGGTCGATGTTGGAGTACGTCCCGACGGCGCCCGAGATCGCCATCACGCCGACGGCCTCGCGGGCCCGCCGCAGCCGGTCGCGGGAGCGGGCCATGGCGAACGCGAAGTCGGCGACGCGGTGGCCCCACACGTCGGGCTCGCCGTGGATGCCGTGCGTCCGCCCGACCCGCAGCGTCGCGCGGTGGTCGAGCGCGTGGTCGCGCAGCGTCGCGACGAGCGCGTCCGCCTTCGCGAGCAGGATGTCGGTGGCCTCGACGAGCTGGAGCGCCAGCGCCGTGTCGAGCAGGTCGGACGACGTCATCCCGAAATGCACGTAGCGGGCGGCCTCGCGGGGCTCGGTGTTGTCCGCCCACGCCGACAGGAACGCGATCACGTCGTGCTGCGTGACCGCCTCGATCGCGTGCACCGCCTCGGGCGTCGGCGGCGGCGCGTTCCGGACCGGCTCCACCACCTCCGGCGGGATCGTCCCGGCCTCGGCGTGGGCCTCGACCACCAGGGTCTCGACCTGGCACCACAGCTCGTACTTGTGCGCGTCGCTCCAGACGCGTCCCATTTCCGGAAGCGTGTACCGTTCGATCACCCGACGATTGTCCCAGGTCGCGCGGCCCGCCGCCCGCGCGGGTCAGGCCGTGGCCCGCACCGCCTTGAGCGCGATGTCGGTCCGGTGATGGGAGCCGCGCAGGCCGATCCTGGAGACCGCCTCGTAGGCGGCATCGCGGGCCGCGCCCAGATCGGGGCCGGTGCCGACGACGTTGAGGACGCGTCCGCCGGACGCGACGAGCCGTCCGCCCTCGTCCGACTTCGTGCCCGCGTGCAGCACGTACGCGCCCGCGACGTTGGCCGCCTCCGCCAGCCCCGTGATCTCGTCGCCCTTCACCGGCGCGGCCGGGTACCCCTCGGCCGCCACGACGACCGTGACCGCCGCCCCCGGCGTCCACTCGGGCCGGAAGGCGGGGTCGAGCCCGCCGATCGCGCACGCCTGAAGCAGCTTCCCGATCGGGGTGGCCAGCCTGTCCAGGACGACCTGCGTCTCGGGGTCGCCGAACCGCGCGTTGAACTCCACCACCCGCACACCCTTGGACGTCAGCGACAACCCCGCGTACAGGACGCCCACGTACGGCGTCTCACGGCGGCGCAGCTCGTCCACCGCCGGCTGGACGACCGTGGACATGACCTCGTCCACGAACCCCGGCGGCGTCCACAACAGCGGCGTGTACGCGCCCATCCCGCCCGTGTTGGGGCCCGCGTCGCCGTCGTAGGCGCGCTTGAAGTCCTGCGCGGGCAGCAGCGGGACGGCGTGCTCCCCGTCGCACAACGCGAACAGCGACACCTCGGGGCCGTCCAGGAACTCCTCGATCACCACCCGCTCGCACCCGGCGGCGTGCCGGGCCGCGGCCGCCCGGTCATCGGTGACGACGACGCCCTTGCCCGCCGCCAGCCCGTCGTCCTTCACCACATACGGCGGGCCGAACGCGTCGAGCGCCTCCTCCACCTGCGCGGTCGTGTCGCACACCCGCGCGTCGGCGGTCGGCACCCCGGCCTCCGCCATGACCTCCTTCGCGAACGCCTTGGACGCCTCGATCCGCGCCGCCGCGCGATCCGGCCCGAAGCACGGGATCGCCGCCCTCCGCAGCGCGTCGCCGACACCCGCGACCAGCACGGCCTCCGGCCCGACCACCACGAGCTCGACCCGCAGCCGCACCGCCAGCTCCGTCACCGCCGTCGGATCGGCCGGATCGAGCTGATGGTTGTCCGCTATCGCCGCCGTGCCCGGATTGCCCGGGGCACAGTGGAGAGCGGTGACGGCAGGGTCGCGGCGCAGGGCGCGGACGAGCGCATGCTCGCGGCCACCCGATCCAAGGACGAGTACTCGCACGCCACGCGAGCTTACCGACACGAGCTGAGGCGGCCGTCACACCGGTCGCGTGTGAACCTCGCCAATGGGGACAGCGTCCTAAATGTCGGCTGGTAGGCTTCCACCGGCTTTACCGCCCGCCGTGAAACGCGTGAAAGGAGGTGGTCGGGATGAGTCCTGGTGATCCTTGCAGTTCGCCGGAAAACCCTCACAGTCCGGGCAGGACTGTCCGACCGTCCGCCTCCATCTGGCGTCCGGCCACCGCTCCCGCGCGCTCCCCTCGCTGACCGGCCTGGGTTGAGCGCGCCACTGCGCGCGTGGCCGGCGGGTTAGGAGCCCCTCATGGCCATGACACGAGTCCGCCCCGGCCGGGCGCTGTTCAAGACACGCGGCCGCCCCGGCGGCGTCCAGACGCCGCGCCGCGACTCCGCCGTCATCGACTGGGCCGCCTACATCGACGGGCACCGCGCCTCCACCGGCACCGTCGCCGACGCCGTCCGCCTCATCCGCGACGGCCGCCTCACCCCCGACGGCGACAGCGCGGGATTCGTCTGGGTCGGCCTGCACGAACCGTCCGCCACCGAACTCACCGAGCTCGCCGAGGTCTTCGGCCTGCACCCGCTCGCCGTCGAGGACGCCATCCACGCCCATCAGCGCCCCAAGCTGGAGCGCTACGACGACGTGCACTTCGTCGTCATGAAGACCGTCGGCTACGTCTCCAGCGGCCCAGGCGGCGCCGAGGTCGTCGAGACCGGCGAGATCATGATCTTCTGCGGGCCCGACTTCGTCGTCACCGTCCGGCACGGCACCCATGGCGCGCTCGGCCCCGTCCGCGACGACCTGGAGAAGGACCCGGCGCGCCTCGCACTCGGCCCGGCCGCCGTCCTGCACGCCGTCGCCGACCGCGTCGTGGACGGCTACGTCGGCGTCGCCGAGGCCGTCATGGAGGACATCGACGAGGTCGAAGAGGCGGTCTTCTCCCCCGAACGCACCGACGAGTCCCGCCGCATCTACCGCCTCAAGCGCGAGGTCATCCAGCTCAAGCGCGCCGTCGGCCCGCTCGCCGGCCCGCTGCGCCACCTGTCGGGGCGCCGCTTCGTCCCCGCCGAGATCAAGGAGTACCTGCGCGACGTCGAGGACCACCTCACCCGCGTCCGCGAACAGGTCGAGGCGTACGACGAGCTCCTGAACCCCATCCTCCAGGCCCACATGACCCAGGTCACCGTCGCCGACAACAAGGACATGCGCAAGATCTCCGCCTGGGGCGCCATCTTCATGGTCCCCACCGCCATAGCGGGCATCTACGGCATGAACTTCGACTTCATGCCCGAAACACAATGGCGCTTCGGCTACCCCATGATCCTCTGCGTCATAGCAATGGCCTGCTTCTCCCTATACAGAGGCTTCCGCCGCAACGGCTGGTTGTAGTTCATTGGGGCGCCCCAACCCCCCGACTGCGCCTAACCGTGTGTGCCCTGATGGTGGCTGCTCGCCCGGTAGTCGCGCGGGGAGGTGCCGTAGGCGCGGCGGAATGCCCGGGAGAAGTCGGAGGCGTGCGTGAAGCCCCAGCGTGCGGCCAGGGTTTGGACGGGGGTTACGCGCTGGGCCGGGTCGGCCAGGTCGCGGCGGGCGCGTTCCAGCCGCTGGGTCCGGATCCAGCCGGCGACCGTGCGGCCGTCCTGGCGGAACAGCCGGTGCAGGTAGCCGACCGAGATGTGGTGCGCGGCGGCGATCGTTCCCGGTGTCAGGTCGTGGTCTCCCAGGCGGGTCAGCACGAACGCCTGGATCCGCAGGATCAGCGCCCGGGTGTGGGTCTCTTCCGGCAGCAGGCGCCCGGCGTCCAGTTCGTGGGCGAACATCGCGGCGACCAGGTCACGCAGCACCTCGCCCAGGCGTGGGGCGTCGGCGGGACCGAAGGCGTCGGGCTCGCGCAGGATCCGCGCGACCACGTCGGTGAGCATCCCGCCGATACCGCTGTCACCCGGCAACGGACCGGTCAGCAAGGGCGCCACCGTGGCCTCGTCCAGCCCCAGCACGGATTTGGGCACGGTCAGCGCGACCGCGACCGGATCGCGTTGGCCCTCGGGCACCGACCACAACGAGTGCGGGCGGCAGGAATCGTGCACGACCCACTGCCCGACGGCCGCCGCCATCTGGGTGCCGGACTGCTCGGTGCCGATGAGACCGCGCCGGCACAACTCCAGCGCGTAGACGCTGTCCTCGGCCTGCCGGATCAGGCGAGGGGTCCGGACGGCATGGATCGAGGGGATCCTGGTGTGGGCCACCGCGGCGGTGCCCAACAGCGCCGTCCGCAATGTGAAATCGAAGTTGGCGGCGTGATCGGTACTGAGCCGGTGCTGGCTTGGCACCTTGCGTACCAGATCACACCAGACATCGAAGCGGTCCCCCGCCTCATGGTCCCGACCACGGAACACCGTTGTGATCACGCGCCCTCCCCATGCCCCCGCAGCTATGGACGGCAGCGCCGGGCCGAGATGCCCGGCCCCTGCCTCACCGGTTCACCAGGAGAACTACCACCGGGAAATGAACCCGCGGATCCGACGACCGGAAAAGGAATCCGCACTGCGACGGCAGATTGTCCGGCCCGCCACACCCAAACTGGTCTCGAACGGAACAATCTCCCCCGGCCAGCCCAAGCGGTTGGAACCCGGCTGGGGCCCGCGAAGCGTTACCAGGTCTCAGTGGTGAGAAGTCGGCGGAGGACGTCGGGGTAGTCGGTGACTATGGCGTCTACGCCGTATTTGGTGAAGCGGGTCATGTCTTCTGGGGTGTTGACCGTCCAGACGATGACGGGGAGGCCCGCGGCGTGGGCCTGGTCCACCAGGGCCGGTGTTGTTAGGACGTGTTCGGGGGAGACGGCCGTGGCGCCTATTTGCTTGGCGGTGGAGACCGGGTCGTCTGGGGGGTGGCCCGCTAGCCAGTTCGTCCCTGGGGCGAGTGTTTTTCGTTCGTAGAGGGCTACTCGGCCGAATTCTGGGTGGTGGTTTTTGGCCGTGACCAAGACGCGCCAGTCGAAGGCTAGGAGGCGGGTTCGTTCTGTGAGGTTGTGGGACTTCAGGATGGTTGCCGTGGCGGTTAGGAGGTTGTCTATTTCTGCTTGGGGCCAGGTGGGGTCGGTTTTCAGCTCTACGGAGAGCGTTACTTCCGTGGGGGCCAGCAGGGCGCATGCCTCGGTGAGGGTGGGGATGCGGGTGCCGGGGACGGCCGTTTGCGTGAAACGGGTGTGGCGGCGGGTTCCCGCGTCGATGGTGCGGAGTTGAGGCAGGGTCAGGTCGCGGATTTTCTTGCCTACGTAGGGGTAGGCGGGGTCGTCCGGGTGGGCGGGTTCGGTGTCGGTGAGGTTCACCGGGGAGAGGGTCTGGTCGTGGTTGAGGACGACCACGTTGTCGGCGGTGAGGCCCACGTCCAGTTCGATGGCGTCCACGCCCAGGTCCAGGGCGTGGGTGAAGCCGGGGAGGGTGTTCTCCGGGCGCAGGCCGCGGGCGCCGCGGTGGCCGTGGATCTCGGTGGGCACGCTCAGACCAGGGGACGCAGGGAGAGCGTCTGGTCGCGGCCGGGGCCGACGCCGATCGCGGAGACGCGGCAGCCGGACATCTCCTCCAGCGCCCGGACGTAAGCCTGCGCGTTCTTCGGGAGGTCCTCGAAAGTCTTGGCGCCGCTGATGTCCTCGTGCCAGCCGTCCAGGTATTCGAGGACGGGCTTGGCATGGTGGAAATCGGTCTGTGTGGTCGGCAGTTCGTCCACGCGGACGCCGTCGACTTCGTAGGCGACGCACACCGGGACCCGGTCCAGCCCGGACAGGACGTCCAGCTTCGTGAGGAAGTAGTCGGTGATGCCGTTGACGCGGGTGGCGTAGCGGGCGATGACGGCGTCGAACCAGCCGCAGCGGCGGTCGCGTCCGGTGGTGACGCCGTACTCGCCGCCGGTCTTGCGCAGGTATTCGCCCTGCTCGTCCAGCAGCTCGGTGGGGAAGGGGCCGGAGCCCACCCGGGTCGTGTACGCCTTGAGGATGCCGATCACGCGGCTGATCTTCGTGGGGCCGACGCCGGAGCCCGCGCACGCGCCGCCCGCCGTCGGGCTGGACGACGTCACGAACGGGTACGTGCCGTGGTCGAGGTCGAGCAGTGTGCCCTGGGCGCCCTCCAGCAGCACGACCTTGCCGTCGTCGAGCGCGTCGTTGAGGACGAGCGTCGTGTCGGCGACGAACGGTTTGAGCCGCTCCCCGTACTCGACGTACTCCTGGACGATCGGGCCGGTCTCGATCCGGCGCCGGTTGTAGACCTTCGTCAGGACCTGGTTCTTCTCGCGCAGGGCCAGGTCGAGCTTCTGGGTGAGGATGTTCGGGTCGAACAGGTCCTGCACCCGGATGCCCATCCGGTTGATCTTGTCGGCGTAGGTGGGGCCGATGCCGCGTCCGGTGGTGCCGATCCTGGCCTTGCCGAGGTACCGCTCGGTGACCTTGTCGAGGGCCCGGTGGTGCGGCATGATCAGGTGCGCGTTCGCCGAGATCAGCAGCCGTTGGCAGCTCACCCCGCGGGCGCGCAGGCCGTCGATCTCCTGGAGCAGCACGGCCGGGTCGATGACGACGCCGTTGCCGATGACCGGGACGACGTCGGGCGACAGCACCCCGGACGGCAGCAGGTGCAGCGCGTAGCTCTGGTCGCCGATGACCACGGTGTGCCCGGCGTTGTTGCCACCCTGGTAGCGGACGACGTAGTCGACGTCCCCGCCGAGCAGGTCTGTGGCCTTGCCCTTGCCCTCATCTCCCCACTGGGCCCCGACAAGAACGATGGCAGGCATGCCACTTTTCCTTCCCACGACGAAGGCCCCGGTCGCCGCAAGCGCGCGAAGGGGCCTCTTGCGATCAAAGCGTACCCGCACCTGGACGGCAAGGAAACCGGAGGCCAACGGTCCGGTCCGTCACGGGCCGTGGCGGTGTGACGGTAGGTGCGCAAGGCGCGCACGATGGCAAAATGTTGCTAGGTGGAGTTGTTTCGCAACTAAGCGTGAGGACAGGGTTCTTGTCGGCACATCGCCGTGCCACCCCCGAGAGGAGACACGATGTCCTCGTCCACAGTCACCCGCAGCATCGCCACCGGCCTGGCGGCCGCGCTGGGCGCCGCCGTCACGTTCGGGCTCGCCGGGCCGGCGCAGGCCCAGCCGGAGGGGCCGGTGTCCTGCGACGCGAGCGGTTCCAGCCGGTTCACCCCGGGTGTCCAGGCCGTTCCCCAGCCGGTCGCGGTCACCTACGTCGGCGACAACCGGGCCTGCCAGGACCCGAACGGCGAACTCACCTCGGCGCGGTTCACCGCGAACTTCCGCAGCGTCGCGCTCAACTGCGTCGCCAGCAATCCGGGGCAGGGCTCGGGAAGCGGCAGCGGCACGATCCACTGGAGCAACGGCGAGTCCAGCCAGGTCGACCTGACCCTGGAGAGCTCCACGCTCAACTCGGCGTCGGTGTCCGGGACGGTCCGCGAGGGGCCGCTCGCGGGTCAGAGGTTCAGCGGCAAGTTCGCCACCGACCTGGCCGCGGGCGCGTTCAAGTGCTCCTTCGGGGCCCCGGCCGGTGGTGTGACCTCGGCGGACTTCACCGGTAGCTACACGGTCGGCTGATCCGGCGCCGCGCGCGCCCCGGCCCGGTCGGCCGGGAGGCGCCGCCCGGATCGTTCCGGGTTCGGGGTGCGCGCGGCGTCATTGAGCGGTGCGGCGGGGCCAGTAGTTCTCGGCGAACAGCCGGGCGACCAGCTCGCCGCGGCTGGAGACGCGGGTCTTGGCGAACACGGCCTTGACGTGGTCGCGGACGGTGTGCGGGGAGATGACCAGCGCGGCGGCGATGTCGCCGGTGGACAGCCCGCGCGCGACGAGCTGGGTGATCTCCAGCTCGCGGGCGGACAGGCCGTAGGCGTCCGCCATGATCGGCGCCATGTCGGAGCCGGCGGCGGGCTGGACGACCACGGCGGTGGGGCCGGGTGAGCCGTCGGGGCCGTCCGTGCGGGACGCGTGGCAGACCAGCCATTGGCCGTCGCGGGTGCGGATCCGGATGCGGGCGGCGCCGCGGTCGTGCCCGGCGGCGACGGCGCCCATCGCCGCGCCCCGGGCGAGCACGGCCGTCCCGACGAGCCAGACCGGCAGGGGCGGCCCGACCGGTGAGGGGGCGGTCGGGCCGTCCGGGAGCCGGTCGAGATGGTGGCGCGCCTCGTCGTTGATCGAGATGAGCGTGCCGGACGGGTCGAACAGGATCAGCCCGGGGTCCTGCGGCTCCCGTTCCGGTCGCGCCGGGCGGGCCGGCCGGGTGAGTTCCCGCAGGCGATCGGCCAGGGGCGCGGACAGGCCCGCGACCAGGGAGATCTCGGCCGGCCCGAACGGTTCGCGGCCCTTCTCGCGGAACAGGCTGACCACGCCCCACGGCCGGTCGCCGGTCCGCAGGACGGCGCGCAGCTCGTCGCCGACGCCCTGGCGGCCGAGGAGCTTGCGGTACTGGGCGCTGCGCGCGGGCAGGCCGCCGGTGCTCGCCGCCAGCCCGGCCGCGGGGACGGCGGCGCGGGCCAGCTCCCGGAACGGGATCACCGTCTCCTCCAGCAGGGCGCACTCCCAGTAGGCGAAGCACTCCTCGCCGCGTCCGAGATCCTCCACCCGCATCGGCGCGGTGATCAGCCCGGTCTCCGGGTCGGTCGCCGACCACGCCGCCGCCTGGAAGCCCACGAGCCGGCGGAGCCGGGCGGACACCCCGCCGAACAGGTCGGACGCGTCACGCGCGTGCGCGGCCCGGTCGAGGAGGGCGCGCCTTTCCCGCTGGTCGATCACGGGTCCAGTCTGCCTGCCGGGCCGGGAGGCCGAACCCCCTCAAGTGGGGGATCGCGGGCTGGGAACTTCCCCAAGCTGGGGGATTGGGCGGGCGCGGCCGGGAGGCGAGGCTCGGTGGCATGGAACTAGCGATCATTGGGGCGGGTGCCGCGGCCGTCGGCCTGCTGGACGCCCTGGACCCGGCGGTGGTCACGTCCGTGACCGTGTTCGAGCCCGCGGCGGAACCGTGGCGCGGCCGTCCCTACCAGCCCGACCTCGACTCCGTGCTCGTCAACGCCCCACCGGAGATCATGTCGATCCGGTTCGGGGACCGGGAGCATTACGCGCGCTGGCTCGGCGGCCGGGCCGGGACCTACACCGACGAACGGTTCGGCCGCCCGATCCCGCCGCGCGCCGTGTACGGCGAATACCTCGCGGACACCGCGCGGGCCGCGCTCGCCCGGTTCGGCGAGGCGAGAGTGATCAGATCGGCCGTGACCGGGGTGTCCCTGGACGAGCGTCTGATCGTCCGGACCGCGGACGGGCGCTCGCATGGCGCCGACCAGGTCGCGGTGTGCGTCGGCGGGGGCACACCGCTCGACCACTACGGCCTGACGGGCGCACCCGGCTACGTCGCCGACCCGTACCCGCTGGAACGGGCACTCGCCGACGTCCCGCCCGGACGGGACGTCGCCGTCATCGGCGGTGGCCTGACCGCCGTCGACATCGTGGCGTCGCTCGCCGCGCGCGGGCACACCGGCCGGATCGTCCTCGTGTCGCGGAGCGGGACGCTTCCGTACGTCTGGCAGCGTCCGGTCGAGACCGGCATCCGGCACCTGACGCCCGAACGGCTGCTCGCGCCGGACGGGCCCACGACGCTGGAGCGGCTCACCGGCCTGATCCGCACGGAACTGGCGGAACGCGGCGAGAGCTGGGACGACCTCGCCGCCTGGATCGCCGCGACGGCGAAGCGGCATCCGGCCGAGAGCCTGCGGGAGCAGCTCCGCATGGTCGACACCCCCCTTCTCGGACGGCGGATCGTGCAAGAGGCGGCGCACACCGCCGGGCCCGTCGCGTGGCGTCTTCTCCCCGCGTCCGACCGGGAGCGGCTCCGCGCCCACCACTTCCGGACGATCACCAGCCTCGCCTCGCCGATGGTGCCCCGCAACGCCGCCGTCCTGCTGGACCTGTTCGACGCGGGCGCGCTGGAGTCGCTCTCGGGGATCGAGAAGATCGAGGCCGGGGACGGGTTCCGGATCGTGCACGCGGCGGGCGAGCGCACCGCCGACGTCGTGATCAACGCGGTGAACCCGCCGTCGCACGCGGTCCCCCGGGCGGCGGAACAGCTCGTATCGTCCCTGCTCGGCCAAGGCGCGGCGCAGCATCCGGACGGCGGTCTCGTCATCGACCCCGGAACCGGGCGGATCGTCGTCGGCGGACGTCCCGACCCCCGACTGCACGTGGTCGGCGACCTCGCGGGCGGCGGGCCGTTCCTCACGTCCGGGATCCCCGGCGTGGCCGCCCAGGCGAACCGGGCGGCCCAGTCGATCGGACGCTGAAGTAGCGGCCTTCTGCCAGGTCGGGGTGGTCAGGCGTTGCCGCCCCAGCGGGGACCGGCATACCGGGCGATGGTCATCTCGATCTCTTTCCGGGAGCCCTTGAGGCGATGGACGGGAACGACCACGATCCAGCCGGTCTTCCGTTCCAGGTAGCACAGCGGTGTCCGCGGTCCATGCGGCTCTGGCAAGGCGGTACCCGGCACTGGGAACACGCAGATAGACCATCCGGCGTTTTCGGCGCGGCGGACCACGATGCGTCCGGTTTCATGCCATCGGTAGAAGATGCGGCGGCCGCTGTACCGGAAATCGAGCCCGTACGTTCCGACGTGCAGTTCGCAGGGTTTCCGCAGCGCGTTGACGAGCGGGACCATCCACGTCATGGGCCGCCCGATGAGCCAGATGGCCAGGACGAACAGCAGCACGATGACGATGCTGATGGTGTCCCAGCTCTTCTCGTTGGCCGCGCTGGCGACCGCCAATGCGCCGACGCCGAGTCCGAGCACCAGGCGGAGGGTGTGCCCAACCAGCGCGAGACCCACCGGTGTGATTGAGGCCCCGAACCGGACGGAATCGCCGGGAACGGGTTGTCCCTGGGTGGCGGCGGGCGGCGGTATCGGCGTCGTCGCCGTCGCCGGGACGGGGGTGGCCGGAATGGGAGTGGAATGCCCGGTGACCGGATAACGCGTCAACATGTCCTGGACGGGCGGCGGGAGCCAGGCGTCATTCCCACCGGCGGAGGAAAGGGCTTCCAATAATTCCGTCGGCTCGGGCCTGGCCGCGGGATCCTTGGCCAGGCAGTCCGCCACGATCTCGTGCAGCGGGGCGGGGAGATCGTCCAGCGCCGGTTCCTTGTGGACCACCCGGTAGGCCAGCGCGTCCGACGGGCCTTCGCCGAATGGCCGGACCCCCATCACATAGGCCAGGACGGCGCCGAGCGCGAACACGTCGCACGCCGGCGTGACGTCTCCGTCGGAGAGCAGTTCGGGCGCCATGAATCCGGGTGTTCCGGCGACCGTGGTGACGATGGACGCGTCGACGGCGCGGGCGATGCCGAAGTCGATGACGCGCGGCCCGTCGGCGGCGACCAGGACATTGGACGGTTTGAGGTCGCGGTGCACGACGCCGACCCGGTGAATGGCCTCCAGCGCCTCGGCCAGCCCGGCGCCCAATACGACGGCGGACGCGAGCGGAAACGGCCCGTGCTCGGCGATCGCGGTGGCGAGCGAGGGGCCGGGCACATAGGCCGTGACCAGCCAGGGGATTTCCGCGTCCGGGTCGGCGTCCACGACCGGCGCGGTGTGAAAGCCGCCGACCTGGCGGGCCGCGTCCACTTCGCGTTTGAAACGCCGCCGGAAATCGGCGTCGGCGGCGAAACCGGCGTGCACCAGTTTGACGGCCACCGGCCTGCCGCCGGGCGACGAGCCGAGGAACACCTGCCCCATTCCGCCCGCGCCCAGCCGCGCGGACAGCGTGTAACGGCCGACCTTACGAGGATCTCCAGGTCGCAGATCGTCCACCGCAGCGCCTCGTCTTCCGTTGTTCGGCTTGGCCGCCAGGCCGGCTGCTGAGATTAAAGCGGAAGGGAAGCGACGCGCAGTAGGTCACAGGACGCACAAACATCAACGGTTCACGGCCGCCGGAATTACCCCTGGAAATCGCGGGAGCCGACGGTCCGCGGGCTGGGGCTGCGCAGCCCGCGGACGGCGGTGGCGGTGTCAGCCGCCGTTGAGAGCGTCGGCGGCGGTCTGGCTGCTGTCGCGGAGGAAGGTCTTGCAGCGCTCGGCCTCGTCGTCCTCGCCGATGGCGGCGGCGGCGCGGCCGAGGGCGTGCAGCGCGCGGAGGAACCCGCGGTTGGGGACGTGCTCCCACGGGATGGGGCCCTGGCCCCGCCATCCGGCCCGGCGGAGCTGGTCCAGGCCGCGGTGGTAGCCGGTGCGGGCGAACGCGTACGAGTCGATCACGCTGCCGTTCGCGAAGGCGCGGTCGGCGAGCTCGGCCCAGGCGGCCGGATGGTCGGGGTGACGCGCGGCGACCTCGAACGGGTCGGTGCCGTCCTCCAGGGCCGTGCGGGCCTCGATGTTGTCCGGCAGTTCGGTGGGGGGCGGGCCGCCGAGCAGGTTCTGGGTCATGCGGGTCATGGTAAGCAGCCCGGTCACGTCCGTATCAACCCGGGTCAGCCCTGGTGTGACCGGTGCGCGGACTCTTCTGGGCGCGGAGCGGGCGGGACGGGCATGGGGAGCGGCAGGTGGAAGCGCGCGGACCCGCCGTCGCTGGTCGAGCGTGCCGCGGGCCAGCCCTGCCGGACGAACCGGACACCGCCCCGGTTGGTGAGGATGACGTCCGCGCCGAACTCGGTGACGCCGCGCCGTCCGGCCAGTTCGGCGAGACGGGCGACCAGCACGCTGCCGACGCCCTGCCGCTGCCACGGATCGATGACGAGCGCGGCGACATCGGCGCTCCACGGGCGCTTCACGTGCCGGATGTACTCGGCGATGCCGATGATCTCGTCGCCGTCCAGCGCGACCAGGGCCTCGCGGTCCCAGTGGTCGAGGTCGTCCAGCAGGCCGAGGTAGTGGTCCGGGATGCGCGGGGTCCCGGAGAAGAAGCGGGTGTAGAGGCTGGCGGACGACAGCCGGTCCGACATCCGGTGGACGCGCTCATGGTCGGCGACGCCGTACGGGCGCACCCGGACCCGGCCGCCGTCCCGCACAACGAGTTGCTTCATGCAACTCATTGGACAGCAAAAGGTTGCGTGAAGCAACCCGATAACTCGTCAGGCGGTCGGACCGGGACGGGGCACGACATCGGCGGGCCCCAGGATCGCGCCGCAGGAATCGCAGGTGAACCGCGGGGTCAGGGAGCCGTCGCAGCCGCGATGGCCGATGATCATCGGTGGCCCCTCGGGCGCGTAGTGCCGGTCTCCCCACATCAGCAGCGTCATCATGGCGGGCCACAGCTCGACGCCCTTGCGGGTGAGCCGGTACTCGTACCGCTCGGGCCGCTCCTGGTACGGCACGCGGCGCATGATGCCCTCGTCGCACAGCCGGCCGAGCCGGTCGGTGAGGACGTTGCGCGCCACGCCGAGCGCGTCCTGGAAGTCGTCGAAGCGCCGCACGCCCTGGAAGGCGCTGCGGATCACCAGCATCGTCCACCGGTCGCCCACGACCTCCAGCGACCGCGCGATAGAGCAGTTCTGCGACTCATAAGTGCGGGGTAGTGCCACATTCCGACACTACCCAGGTTTCGTCAAACAACGCGCCTGCTTCTGGCGTCGGCGGGCGGTCGGGGGGCCGGGCAGGCGCGCGCCGCGCGTGCGAAGCGCACCACGCCCACCTGCCCACAACCGCGCGCCTGCCCACAACCGCGCGCCTGCCCACAACCACCGGCCGGGCCGTACGGCCGGGCGCGCGAACCGCGTTACTTGAGCTTCTTGCCCGCCGAGTGGAGGTTCTCGGACGCCTCCACGACGCGGGCGGCCATCGCGGCCTCGGCCGCCTTGCCCCACGAGCGCGGGTCGTACTGCTTCTTGTTGCCGACCTCGCCGTCGACCTTCAGCACGCCGTCGTAGTTGCGGAGCATGTGGTCGGCGACCGGGCGGGTGAACGCGTACTGGGTGTCGGTGTCGACGTTCATCTTGACGACGCCGTACGACACCGCCTCCCTGATCTCCTCCGGGCTGGAGCCGGACCCGCCATGGAACACCAGGTCGAACGGCCGCTCCTTGCCGTACTTGGCGCCGACCGCGTCCTGGATCTCCTTGAGCACCTCGGGACGCAGCTTCACCGACCCCGGCTTGTAGACCCCGTGCACGTTCCCGAACGTCGCGGCCAGGATGTAGCGGCCCTTCTCGCCCACGCCGACGGCCTCGGCGGTCGCGAGCGCGTCGCCCGGCGTCGTGTAGAGCTTCTCGTTGATCTCGTTGGCGACGCCGTCCTCCTCGCCGCCGACGACGCCGATCTCCATCTCCATGATGATCCGCGCCTTGGCGCACTCGTCGAGGAGCTCGGCCGCGATCCGCAGGTTCTCGTGCAACTCGACCGCCGACCCGTCCCACATGTGCGACTGGAACAGCGGCTCCTCGCCCCGCGCCACCCGCTCCTGCGAGATCTTGATCAGCGGGCGCATGAAGCCGTCCAGCTTGTCCTTCGGGCAGTGGTCGGTGTGCAGCGCGATGTTCACCGGGTACTTGGCGGCCACGACCCGGGCGTACTCGGCGAGCGCGCTGGCGCCGACCACCATGTCCTTGACCGTGGAGCCGGACAGGTACTCGGCACCCCCGGTGGACACTTGCACGATCCCGTCGCTCTCGGCCTCCGCGAAGCCGCGCAGCGCGGCGTTCAGCGTCTGGCTGGACGTCACGTTGATCGCGGGAAACGCGAAGCCGTCCTGCTTCGCTCGGTCGAGCATCTCCGCGTAGATCTCGGGCGTTGCGATGGGCATTGGTCAGCGTCCTTTCATACGCAGGTGAACGTCGTCATCCGGCCCGTGCCGCCGAGTCCTCGCCGGTGCCGGCGCTGGTGGACGAGGACGTTCCGATGTGCCGCCGGGCGTCCAGCGGGCGGTAGCACCCGGACGTCCGCATACCCAAAGCGAGGGCCAAGGTCACGCGGTTTCCGGGTCGGGCTTGCCGTCCACCCTCAGTATCCCGCCTATTCGGAGCGGGTGGAAAGGTACGCTCGCGGTGTGGATCTCTTGACCCTTCCCCTCAACATCACCGAGTGGCTCCATCCGACCGCGTGGCTGGAGCTGTTCGGCACGTTCGCGACGATCGGTGTCCTCGCCATCATCTTCGCGGAGACCGGACTGCTCTTCGGCTGCATCCTGCCGGGCGACTCGCTGCTGTTCACGGCAGGGATCCTCACGGCGGTCGACAACATCAACGGGGAGGAGTTCCAGAAGCTCCCGCTTCCCGTGCTGCTTGTCGGCGGCCCGATCGCGGCGATCGCCGGGGCCCAGCTCGGGCACTTCCTCGGCGCCCGCTACGGGCGCAAGCTCTTCGACCGGCCCGACTCCAAGATCTTCAGACAGGAGTGGGTGGAGAAGGCCGAGTACTACTTCAACCGATTCGGTCCGGCCAAGGCCGTGGTTCTGGCCAGGTTCATCCCGATCGTCCGGACGTTCCTCAACCCGCTCGCCGGGATGCTCGGCATGGACTCCCGCCGGTTCTTCCTCTGGAACTGCATCGGCGGCATCTTCTGGACCGACAGCCTCTTCCTGCTCGGCCATTTCCTCGGTTCCGAGGTGCCCGACATCGAGCGGTACATCCTGCCGGGGGTCGCGGTGATCCTTGTGCTGTCGGTCATCCCGATCGTCCGAGAGGTCCTGAAAGGCCGCAAAGCGGACCGGGGTCCACATAAGAATGGCCCCGAAGAGTCACGTCCGTCGCTCAGCGGTGACAGTTATCGCTAACCTCCCCATGTGGGACGTCATCGGTCGGACCCTAGGGGTCTCGCGCGCATACTGATCGCGGTTGTCGCCGTGATGGCCGCCTTGGCCCTCCTCGCCGGCGGCGCCATGGCTCTGGTCAACGCGGTTTCCGGCGAACCCGAACAGATGGGCCCGTCGACGAACGCGAGCCCACCACAGGACGAGGAGTCCGGCGGTGCACAGTCCACGGAGGCCACGACGTCGCCGGCGACCGTGCTGCCCCTGGTGATCCGGGTGACCGGCCAGGCGACCGAGGTCGTCGTCCGGGTCGCGGAGACCGGTGGCGAGGTCCTTGAGAAGGGCATCCTCAGGCAGGGCGAGACGCGCAACTTCCGGAAGACGCCGCTGCACGTCGTCGCGACCGACGGCGGTGCGCTGCAGGTCGTCATCTACGGCAAGGTCCAGTCGCCGAAGCCGGAGGGGCAGCGCGGCGAGTGGTTCGTGGAGGCCCGCGGCGACTAGATCATGGAGGCCCGCGGCGACTAGCCCAGCCCGAGGTCGGTGACGTCGTAGGGGTGGCGGTAGGCGAGGCCCTCCTCGGCGATCCGCCCGGCCGCGCCGCGCTCCAGGATCGTCGCGACCGCCACGACCTCCGCGCCCGCCTCCCGCAGCGCCTCCACCGCCGTGAGGACGGACCCGCCCGTCGTCGACGTGTCCTCGACGGCGAGCACCCTGCGTCCCGCGACGTCCGGCCCCTCGATGCGGCGCTGCAGCCCGTGCGCCTTGCCCGCCTTCCGCACGACGAACGCGTCCAGCACCCGGCCGCGCGCCGCCGCCGCGTGCAGCATCGCGGTGGCCACGGGGTCGGCGCCGAGCGTGAGCCCGCCGACGGCGTCGTACTCGAGGTCGGCGGTCTCGTCCAGCATGACCCGCCCCACCAGTGGCGCCACTGATCCGTCCAGCGTCACCCGCCGCAGGTCCACGTACCAGGACGCCCGCTTCCCCGAGGACAGCACGAAGTCCCCGTGCACGACGGCCTTGTCCTTGATCTTTCGCAGCAGCTCTTCACGTTCGCTCACGTGAAGAACCCTATTGCCGCCGTGTACGGTGCCCGGCATGACGCCGGGAACGCTGGTCCTGCTGCACGAGCCGAACGCCACCGCCGCCGCCTGGGGCGATCTGCCCGAGATGCTCCGCTCGTACGGCCTGGACGTGATCGCGCCCGACGTCCCGGACGCCACCGGCCCCCGCTACATCGCCCGCGTCTCCCTCACCATCACCGCGACCGACCCCGCGCCCCCGCTCGCCCTGGCCGCGTACGGCACCGCGGGCCCTCTCCTCCCGGGCATCGCCCTGGCCCAGCGCGCCGCGCACCGCCCGATCGCCGGTTACGTCTTCATCGACGCCGACCTGCCGCGTCCCCTCCGCCACGACCACGAGGACCCCCACAACGACGTCCCCCTGCCCCCAGATTGGCCCGAGGCGCCCTGCGGCTACCTCCGCACCAACGCGGACCGATCCGCCTCCTCCGCCCACGACCAGGCGATTAGAGAAGCCCGACTACGCGCCTGGCCCGTAACCGAACACGAACCCCCAACAGCAGTGGCCCAATCACTGAGCGAACTCCTCATGGAGCTATAAGAACCACGGTTCTTGGACGAGTCACATCACGGTTCTTGGGGTCGACCTCAGCCGGAGTCACGGGCAGGCGCGCGGAGCGAGGGCTGCGAGCGCAGCGCGCATGCCCGACGAGCCGGGCGACCGCAGCGCCACGGTCAACGACCCGCACGGTCACGAAAACCCGCACCGTGGCGTGAGGATCGACCGGCTCGCGACGGGGGTTCCAGGGGGTCGCCCCCCTGGGTAAACACGCCCCCTGGGCTGGTTACGCGTCGTTCTTCAGGAGGTCGTCCAGGAGGGCGTCGTAGTCGTCTTCGCTGCGGCCCAGGTCGATTCGGGCGCGGTAGCGGAGGCGAAGGAGGGCTTCGAGGCTGTCTTCGGCGATGGCGACGTCGTCGGGGCCGGGGGTGAGGGTGTCGGCTTCGGGGGCGGGGGGCTCGTCGGGGCCGCCGCCGATGCCGGTGCCCACGACGCGGTCGCGTAGGGCGAGGATGACGTCGGCGCCGCTGGTGGCCCATTCGTGGGCGCCGGTCGCGTCGCCCTGGGCGTAGAGGACCTCGGCCACGGTGCGGTAGACCTCGGGGTCGCGTGGCCGGTCGGCGCGGATCTGCTCGACGAGGGTGCGGGCCTCGTCGGCGCGGCCGAGTTCGAAGAGGGCGTCGGCGAGGTAGGCGCGGGGGTCGCCGTAGGTCTCGCCGCCGTCGTCCATGGCTCTGCGGTACAGCTCGGCGGCCTTGCCGTGGTCACCGGCGTGCTGCCACTGCTCGCCGGCGCGCAGCAGCACGTTGGCGCGTGACACTCCGCCGGACACCGACTCGGCCAGCTCGGACAGCCGACGGGCCGCCGAGATGTGATCGCCGGTGCGCAGGGTGTCGAACTCCAGGTCGTCGAGGTCGTCTTCCGTCACGTGCGTCACGCTTCAACGCTACCCGCCGCCGCCCGGCCGAAGCGGGCGAATCGATGATGATCGTGGAAATACCGGGGCGTAGGTGTCAGCTCACCTGCGGGAACGTTCTAGCGCGTCCCAGAATCCGCGGCGCAGAGCGTGCCGTACCTCGTCGTGCAGGAGGAAGTCGATCGGGAGCGAGGAGCCTTGCAGGAGGCGGGCCTCCAGGTCGGACGGCATGCGCGGCTTGCGGGCGAGGACGGCCTCCAGCCACAGCGCGGGCGCGTCCCTGGCGACGGACTCGCCGAAGTCCTGGCCTTCCTGGTGGGCGGCCTTGACGGCGTCCGCCAGCGTCGGGGTGGTCTGCTGCACCGGGGCCGGTGAGATCTGCTGCGGGCCGGTGTAGGGGCCGTGCGGCCGCGTTTCCGGCTGCACCGACTGCGGCGGCGGGGGCGGGGACGGAGCCGGGACGGGCGACGAGGTGTACTGCGGGCCGGGCGGCTGCACGGGGGGAGCGGGCGCGGCGGGGGCCGGGGGCGGCGACTGGGTGGAGGAAGGCCCGGGCGTCGGGGCGGGCTGGAGCGGGAGCTGGTGTCCGCCCGTGACGTAGGGCGGGCTGCTGGAGATCGAGCCGGGCAGCGGCATCGGGCCGGTGGGGCCGCCGGGCGGCGGGGTGTTCAGCCCGCCGCCGCCGCCCATGGCGGGGCCGAGGTCGCGGACGGGCGGGGTGGCCGTCACCGGGGGCGGCGCGCTGATCGGGGACGAGGGCGGCGGGGCGCTGTGCGTGGCCGCGGGCTGGAGCGGGCCGAGGCTGCCGCCGTGCCCGTTGGGGCCGTGCCCGTTGGACAGGGGGCCCGCGCCGAGCGAGGAGCCCGCCGTGCCGTCGACGCCGGTGAGCAGGTTGACGTAGGGCCGCAGGTGTCCGGAGCCGATCTCGATGAGGTCGTCGCATTCCTGCCGCAGCACCCGGGAGATCGTCCAGTTGCCGTCGACGGCGACGTGCACGACGGTGACGCGGATGCCGAGGTCCTGCGCGTCGGCGACGACCCTGGCGAGGTCTTCGTCGCCGCTGACCAGGACGGCGTCGGTGAGCGCGCCGTTGCGGGCGAGGGTCATCAGGTCGCGGTGGATCTCGGTGTCGACGCCCTCGCGGCGGCCGGGCCGGATCCGGCCGAGCCGCAGTTTGAGACCGGGCAGGTCGGCGAGCGCGTCGTGCTCGGGGGAGCGGCGGCCCTCGACGGTCGCCTCGTACCAGTAGCAGCGCAGCAGGGGCATGCCGGTGCGTTCCCTGGCGAGGTTGCCGAGGAGCTGGAGGACACCGCCGAAATCCCACGAGACGGTCTCGCGATGGCGGGTGCCGTGCACCGCCATGGCGCCGTCTGCCAGCAGGTAGCCGGCGTCTACGAACAGCGCGCAGCGATCCATGCGACACCGCCCTTCCTCAACACGGGAGATCACGGCATGCCCATCCGGCGTAGTGTCCCAGGTCGCCTATAGCGTAGTGAAGCGCGTCAACCCGGTAAGCCAATACGGCGATTCGCCACTCTTTCATGGCAAGCCGCTGGTTGGCGACTCCCCGGTAACAAGATTCGGGAGCCGCGGCGGACGCTACCAGCCGCGGGGGTCCGGCCTCGGTCTTCCCGGGGCTCTTTACAGGACCGGGCAGGTCGCGGGTTCAGCCTCTAGGTCCCCACGACCCGGGCTTCAACCGCCCATGGCGACCGGGCTTGCGCGTCCCGTGTCCCGGGGCCTTGTTGCGCACGTACCCCGGCTTGTCGCGGACGTGTCCCGGCGTGCCGTCCGGGCCCTGGAACGGGACGCCGCGCGGCGTGCCTTTCTTGACCCGTATGTAAATCGTGGTGTGGTTCTGGGAGATCCGCACCTTGATGTAGATCAGGAAACCTCCAGGTCGTTCGGTCGGAATCTCGCGCGGCGGTTTCGTGCGCGGACGTTTGGGCGGTTTCTCAACGGGCGCCTTTCGCGGCGGCGGCGACGGTTTCGGTTTTCGGGCGGCGGGACGGGGCGGCCGCGGCGGCGCGGGCGGCGAGGACGCGGCGGGCGGCCGGGCGGAGGGCTCCGCGGCGATCGGCGGCGCGGGCGCGGGCGCGGGACGGACGGGCTCCTCGCCGGAGACCAGCGTCAGCGCCAGCGCGACCGTCGTCGCGGCGACCACACCGCCGCCGATCGCCGCCTGCTGCCGCTTCGGCAGGTGCCGGAACCAGAGGAACGCACCGCCGCCCTTGGACGCGAGGTACCCCGACGTCGCCGCGCCGAGGACGAGCGGGCCGAGGGCGTCGCGCAGCGCCGTGTTGACGTTCGCCAGTTCGGCGTGGATGGCCTTGCAGCGCTTGCAGCTCCCGAGGTGCCGCTTCACCTTGCGCGAGTCGCGTTCGGCCAGCCCGCCGCGCACGTACGAGCCGAGTTTCTCCAGGGAGGGGCGGCAGGCGTCGTCGGCGGTGACGGCGTCCAGGTGCATTTGCAGGTATGCCTGGCGCAGCCCTTCGCGGGCACGGTAGGTGAGCGCGGCGGCGGCGTTCGCGGTGAGGCCGAGCAGCGGGGCGATCTCGGCGGGTTTCGCGCCCTCGACCTCGGTGTGCCAGAGCGCCGTCTGCCAGCGTGCCGGCAGCGACCGGAACGCGCGGGCGATCATCGAGTGCTCCAGCTTCCGGACCGCCGGGTCGTCGAACGGGACGCCGGGATCGAAGCTCTCGATCGTGTCGGTGTGCTGGACGCGCCGGTCGGCGCGCCGCCGGTCGTAGACGGTCCGGCGGACGGCGGTCAGCAGGTAGGGCCGGAATCCGGTGTCGGGGCCGCCGCCGGTCTTGAGAACCTTCAGGATCTTGGTGAAGGCGTCCTGGACGGCGTCGTCGGCGGCGTCCCGCCCGGTCAGGTGGCGGGCGAGGCCGCGGGCGGCGGCGAGGTGCCGTTCGTACAGGGTTCCGTAGGCGGACACGTCTCCGGCGCGGACCCGCGAGATCAGCTCCGCGTCGCTCGGTTCGGGGGTGGCGGGGGTGGCGGGGTCGTGCGTGACGGGTTTGGCGGGGTCGTCCGCTTGGTCGTCTCGCCGGGCACGTCGCTCCATGCTTGCTCATTGTGACGACTTGGCCACGAGTTGTCGCGCAATTTGGCCACAGTCGCAGATCTTTACGCGAATCGCGTCATGGCTTGGGCGCGGCGGAGTCGGAGGTGGAGTGGGCGGTACCGGGGCGGGCCGTCCACGCGGGGTGTGTTCGTTCCGGCGAGGGGGTGGAGCGGACGCACCCCGCGCGCAGCCGCGAGCGGGCGCGCGTACCTCCGCGCGATCCGCGCGCCCGCTCGCTCCGCGCTTGCGCGCCCGCTCCCCCGGACGTCGTTCGTGTGTCAGCCGGTGATGGTGGCGCGGCCCATCTCGTTGAGCGTGCCGCCGTCCCGCGGTGTCTCCCAGCGCACGTCGCAGTCGCGTCCCGACAGGTGGACGGTGGCGATGGCGTTGTCGAACCAGGGGCCGTCGGTCATCCGCCACCGGATCGGCGGGACGGGCACCTTCGACAGCTTGGCCAGCAGGCGGAACGGTCCGCCGGCCGCCCGCGAGCACGCGACGCGGTTGGCCCAGCGGAACTTGCCGATCAGCGGGTTCCGCAGCGGCGAGCACACGATCTGCGTGATCTTCGACTGGGTGCCGGGCTCGGTGACCCGCGCCAGGTACGAGTAGTGGATGTCGCCGGACAGGAACGAGATGCTCGCCGGAGCGGGGCCTCGTTCACCGCGTGCGACGGCGACGACGTCGGCGGCCACGTCGCGGAACGAGCGCTCGAACGCCGCCCAGTGCTCCAGGTCGGCGGCCTGCCGGATCTTCTCGCCCAGCCCGGCACCGGCCTTGCCCCAGGCACCGCCGGCCATGGCCTCGTTCCAGGACTCGGCGTGGTGGATCGCGCTGGGCAGCAGGTAGGGCAGGGAACTCGCGATGAGCAGGTGGTCCATGCCGCCCTGGCACTGCTCGTCCAGCCAGCGGAACTCGTCGTCGTCGAGCATGCCGCGCCGGTCGGCGGTGAGGAGGCGGGAACAGCGGCTGTCGACGACGATCAGCCGGGTGGCGCCCCAGTCGTGCGCGTAGCTCCAGCGTGTGCTGGCCGGTTCCTTGTCGGCCTTCTCGGCGAACTCGTCCAGGACGGCGCCCGCGTCGCCGGTGCTGTCGGACGCCGTGCGCACCGCCTTGAAGACGGGGTCGGACGCGCGGTCCTGCGGCGACATGTTCCCGAGATGCTGGTAGATCCAGTACGAGCCGATCCCGCCGGTGATGCGGTCCTTCCACCAGGGCTGCGACCACATCTGCTGACGCCACTTGTAGGAGGTGTTCCAGTCGTCGCGGATGTCGTGGTCGTCGAAGATCGTGAACGTGGGGACGGTGGACAGCAGCCACCGCACCTCCGCGTCGTCGTGCCAGGCCAGCTTGTAGAGGTGGGTGTAGTCCTCGAAGTCGGCGGCCTCGTCGGAGGGCGGGTCGCCCGGCGCGCGGCGGCCCTTGATGAACTCGCGCATCTCGTCGCTCAGCTCGTCCGCGTAGACCTGGTCGCCGACCATGAGCAGGATGTCCGGCCAGGTCACGGAGTCGCCGCCGGCGCTGAGGCGGCGGGCGAGGGCGGCGAGCGCGTCGTGGCCGAACCCTTCCACCGTGCCGGGCGAGCGGCGGCAGGATCCGAACGAGATCCGCAGCTCGCCGGCCGGGTCGAGCGTCCTGATCTCGGACGGCGGAAACCCGCCGCCCTCCTCCGGCCAGACGGTGTCGCCGCCGGCGACCACCTCGTACGGGACGCGCGCGCCCGGCGCGAGCCCCTCGATCTCGACGAGCGCGTAGTGGTGGCCGTGCGCGGTGAACGTGCGGGCGCCCGCGTCCAGGCCGTGCTCCCGGTTGACGACCCGGACCTCGCATGGACGGTCGGTCTCCACCCAGATCGTCGCGGTGTGGTGACTCACGTGCCGGAGATGAGGGCCGAGTACCAAAGCGGTCATAAAGGTCTCTCTAGCGGACTGGGGCCCGCCGCGTCCACCGAAGCGACGACCCGGGGCCGCCGGGCCCGGTCAACGGTCCAGGACCTTCGCTTCGGTTTCGGCGTTCAGGCCGACGACAGGGCGGTCGGGACGCTGCGGGGCGCGACCGCCGATGGATTGGAGCCACTGCCAAGTATCGGTGACCGTTTCCTGGACCGGCCTGCAACGCAGACCTGTGGATAGAGCCTTGGTCACGTCGCCGCGGTGCAGGGTGTCGTAGTCCTCGCCGGGCGGCAGCCAGATCGGGAGGTCCATCCACGGTTCGATGCCCGCTTCGAGGATGGTTTCCGGGGGCGTCCAGACGAGTTCGGCGTCTGCGCCCGTCGCTTGCACGCACGCTTCGAGCAGCTCGCGCATCGTCGTGTGGTCTGGTGGGCTGACCAGGTCGAAGGGCCCGCCGAGCCCCTGCTCGATGGCGTCCAGGGTCCAGGCGGCGAGGTCCCGGACGTCGATGTACTGCAATCCGGCCTCGCGCGGGCCGGGCGCCAGAACCTTGCCGCCATTCGCGATCCGGTTCAGCCACCAGGGCAAACGTCCGATGTTCTCGTACGGGCCGAGGATGAGCCCCGCCCGCACCAGCAGCGCCCGGTCGCCGAACACCTCGACCGCCGCCAGTTCCGCCCCGCGCTTGGCGGTGGCGTAGTCGACGTCGCCGCCGTCGTCCGGGGAGCCGTTGACGACGGGGGCGGCCTCACCGAGCCCGTTCGGTTCGGGGAACACGTAGACGGAGCGGCTGGAGATGTAGACGTACCGTCCGACGCGTCCGTCTAGGAGGCGCGTGGTGTCGCGCACAACGGACGGGGCGGCGGACCAGGTATCGATGACCGCGTCCCACTGTTCGTCACCGGCGAGTGCGTTGAGACCGTCCGCCTTGGTTCGGTCGCCGTGCAACGACGCGACTCCCTGGGGCGGTTCGTGGCGTCCTCTGTGGAAGACGGTCACGTCCCAGCCGCGCGCGAGAGCGTCTTCGGTGATGGCGCGTCCTGCGAACTCCGTCCCGCCCAGCATCAGAATCCTCATAGGAAGACTCTGCCTTCTGTACGTTCTGTACGGAATACCTCGCCGCTCACAGCAGAATCCCGTGTCCCCGGGCAAAGGCGCCCTCAAGATCGTCTAAGGCCGCTAGCGTCGCGGATGTGACCGATTCATTCGACATGGTCCGAGATCTCCCTAACGCTCTCGCTGACCGGACGGCGGCCTGGACCTACATCCGAGGTTTCGCCGCGATGTGGCACACCCCGCTCACCCCCGAGGACGGCACACCGGAAGCCGAACTGACCGCGGCCGAGGAAAAGCTCGGGTTCCGGCTGCCCGCCGCCCTCCACGAGGCGTACGCACTCTTCGGACGCCGTCGCGACCTGCACAGCAACCACGATTCCCTCCTGAGTCCGGACGACTTCTACGTGGACGACCGCAAGGAGGCCCTGGTCTTCCGTGAGGAGAACCAGGGCGCCGCGTACTGGGGCGTCCTCCTCACCGACCTCGACAAGCCGGACCCGCCCGTCCGCACGCGTCCGGACCTCGCGGACAAGGACGAGGAACGCTGGGACGGCTGGCTGGACGCCTTCTCCGTGTCCTGCGTCGAGATGGTCCTGTCCGAGGCGGTCCTCGCGCAGGATTCGCTGACCGACTTCGGGGATATCCCGGACGACGGCGAATACGTCCGGTCCCTGACCCGCCTGCCCTTCCCCGCCTATCCGAAGGGCGAGGAGGGGCAGAACTTCTACGTGGGGCCGGGCCTGCTCGTCTCCGACGGCGGCGGCGACTGGCTGTGCGTCCGGGCCGTCGACGAGGAGACCCTCGACCGTTTCCGCGAGGACGTCCCCGCCGAATGGCTCAACGGCTGACCCGTCCGGAGATTCTTCTCGGCCGCTGTCGAAATCGTCCGAGCCCGATTGTCGACAGGGGTAAAGGAGGAACGATGCGATACATGCTGCTGATCTGCGGTACCGAGGGCGAAGAGCTGCCCGCGGACGCGATGGCCAGGCTGCGGGCCGACACCGAGGACTGGGTCAAGGAGATGGACGGGCGCGGCGTCCGCAAGTTCGGGAACCGGCTGACCGGCACCGAGACCGCGACGACCGTCCGCGTCCGGGACGGGGAGACACTGCTGTCGGACGGCCCGTTCGCCGAGACCAAGGAGCAGATCCTCGGTTTCGACCTGATCGAGTGCGCCGACCTGGAGGAGGCGCTCGACGTCGCGTCCAGACACCCCACGGCCGGGCTGGGCTCGATCGAGGTCAGGCCGCTCTGGGAGGAATGACGGGACACGTCGAGGACGCGGTCGCGGCGGCCTTCCACGAGGAGTGGGGACGGGTCGTCGCGACCCTCATCCGCATGACCGGCGACTGGGACCTCGCCGAGGAGTCCGCGCAGGAGGCGTTCGCGCGCGCCCTGGAACGGTGGCCGGACGACGGCGTCCCGCACCGTCCGGGCGCCTGGCTGACGACGACGGCGCGCAACCACGCCCTGAACCGGATCCGGCGCGGCCGCACCGAGAACGCCAAGCTCAGGGAGTTGGGCACGATGACCGGCCCGCAGGAACCACCGGGACCCGGACCACCGGGACCCGAACCACCGGGACCCGCCGATCCGAGCGGCGTCGCCGACGACCGTCTCCGGCTGATCTTCACCTGCTGCCATCCGGCGCTGACGATCGAGGCGCGGGTGGCGCTCACCCTCCGCACGCTGCTCGGCCTGACCACCGCCGAGATCGCGCGGGCGTTCCTCGTCGCCGAGCCCGCGATGGCGCAGCGCCTCGTCCGGGCCAAACGCAAGATCCGGGACGCGCGCATCCCGTACCGAGTGCCGCCCGCCCACCTGCTCCCCGAACGCACGGCGTCCGTCCTCGGCGTCGTGTATCTCCTGTTCAACGAGGGCTACGCGGCGACGGAGGGCCCCGACCCGATGCGGGTGGACCTGTGCGCGGAGGCGATCCGGCTCGCCCGCGTCCTGCACACGCTGATGCCGGACGAACCGGAGACCGCCGCCCTCCTCGCCCTCCTCCTGCTCCAGCACTCCCGCCGCGCCGCCCGGCAGGACGCGGCGGGCGACCTGATCCCGCTCGAAGACCAGGACCGCGACCGCTGGGACCACACCGCGATCACCGAGGGAACCACCCTCCTGGAGAGCGCGCTGCGCCGCCGCGAACCCGGCCCCTACCAGGTGCAGGCCGCCATCGCCGCCTGCCACGCGACCGCCCGCAGGGCCGCCGCCACGGACTGGCCGCAGATCGCCGCCCTGTACGGACGCCTGGTCGAGCTGACCCCGAGCCCGGTCGTCCGGCTGAACCGCGCCGTCGCCGTCGCCATGGCGGACGGCCCGGAGGCGGGCCTGGCGCTCGTCGAGGACCTGGCAGACGACCTCGACGGCTACCACCTGCTCCCCGCCACCCGAGCCGACCTCCTCCGCCGCCTGGGCCGCACCACCGAAGCCAGAACCGCCTACCGCGAAGCCCTGACCTTGGCCCGAACAACCCCAGACCGCCGCTACCTAACCCACCGCCTCAACACCCTCACCGATCCGCCGGGGTGAGTTACTTCTTGAGGGTTAGGCCGTGGGAGGGGTTTACGGTGAGGCGGTCGGCGGGTTCGTCCAGGTCGACTACTACCTCGTCGCCGTCGCGGACTTCGCCGGAGAGGAGTTCGCGGGCGAGTTGGTCGCCGATGGACGTCTGGACGAGGCGGCGTAGCGGGCGGGCGCCGTACAGCGGGTCGTAGCCGGTCAGGGCCAGCCATTCGCGGGCCGCGGGCGTGACGTCCAGGGTGAGCTGGCGGTCGGCCAGGCGTTCGGCGAGCTTGTCGACCTGGAGGTCGACGATGCGGGTCAGCTCGTTCGTGGAGAGCGCGTCGAACAGGATCACGTCGTCGAGGCGGTTCAGGAACTCCGGCTTGAAGGAGTTGCGGACGGCGTTCCAGACGGCTTCCTTCTTCGCGCCGTTCTCCAGGGTCGGGTCGACGAGGAACTGTGAGCCGATGTTGGACGTCAGGATCAGGATCGTGTTGCGGAAGTCGACCGTGCGGCCCTGCCCGTCGGTGAGACGGCCGTCGTCCAGGACCTGGAGGAGGACGTCGAACACCTCGGGGTGCGCCTTCTCCACCTCGTCCAGCAGGACGACCGAGTAGGGACGGCGCCGGACGGCCTCGGTGAGCTGCCCGCCCTCCTCGTAGCCGACGTAGCCGGGCGGCGCGCCGACGAGCCGGGCGACGCTGTGCTTCTCGGCGTACTCGCTCATGTCGATGCGGGTCATCGCGCGTTCGTCGTCGAAGAGGAAGTCGGCGAGCGCCTTGGCGAGTTCTGTTTTGCCCACGCCGGTCGGGCCGAGGAACAGGAACGAGCCGGTGGGGCGGTCCGGGTCGGAGATGCCGGCGCGGGCGCGGCGGACGGCGTCCGACACGGTGCGGACGGCGGTCTCCTGTCCGATGAGGCGGGTGCCGAGCTCGTCCTCCATGCGCAGGAGCTTGGCGGTCTCGCCTTCGAGGAGGCGTCCGGCGGGGATGCCCGTCCAGGACGCGACGACGTCGGCGACGTCGTCCGGGCCGACCTCCTCCTTGACCATCGCGTCCCGGCTGTCGGCGGCCTCGGACGCCTCTTCGAGCTGCTTCTCCAGTGCCGGGATCTCGCCGTAGGTGAGGCGGGCGGAGGTCTCCAGGTCGGCGTCGCGCTGGGCGCGCTCGGCCTCGCCGCGCAGCTGGTCGATCCGCTCCTTGATCTCGCCGACGCGGTTCAGACCGGCCTTCTCCTTGTCCCAGCGGGCGACGAGGCCGGTGAGGTGCTCCTGCTTGTCGGCCAGGTCGGCGCGGAGCCGGTCGAGACGCTGCTTGGACGCCTCGTCGGTCTCCTTGGAGAGGTTCATCTCCTCCATCTTGAGCCGGTCGACGGTGCGCTGGAGCTCGTCGATCTCCACGGGACGGGAGTCGATCTCCATGCGGAGCCGGGACGCGGCCTCGTCGACCAGGTCGATCGCCTTGTCGGGAAGGTAGCGGGACGTGATGTAGCGGTCGGAGAGCGCGGCCGCCGACACCAGGGCCGAGTCGTTGATCTGCACCTTGTGGTGCGCCTCGTAGCGGCCCTTGAGGCCGCGCAGGATCGCGATCGTGTCCTCGACGGAGGGCTCGCCGACGAAGACCTGCTGGAAGCGGCGCTCCAGGGCGGCGTCCTTCTCGATGCGCTCGCGGTACTCGTCGAGGGTCGTCGCGCCGATCATGCGGAGCTCGCCGCGGGCCAGCATCGGCTTCAGCATGTTGCCCGCGTCCATCGCGCCCTCGGCGGCGCCCGCGCCGACGACGGTGTGCAGCTCGTCGATGAACGTGACGACCTGCCCCTCGCTCTGCTTGATCTCGTTGAGGACGGCCTTCAGCCGCTCCTCGAACTCGCCCCGGTACTTCGCGCCCGCGACCATCGCGCCGAGATCGAGGGAGACGAGCCTCTTGCCGCGCAGCGACTCGGGGACGTCGCCCGCGATGATGCGCTGTGCGAGCCCTTCGACGACGGCGGTCTTGCCGACGCCGGGCTCACCGATCAGCACCGGGTTGTTCTTCGTCCGGCGCGACAGCACCTGCACGACCCGGCGGATCTCCGGGTCGCGTCCGATGACGGGGTCGAGGCGTCCGTCGCGGGCGGCGGCGGTCAGGTCGACGCCGTACTTCTCCAGCGACTGGTACGTGCCCTCCGGGTTCTCGCTGGTCACGCGGGCGTGGCCGCGGACCTTCTCGAACGCGTCCAGCAGCGCCTGGGGCGTCGCGCCGTACTCCTTCAGCAGGCCCGCGGCCGGGCCGCCGTCCGCCGCGAGGCCGACGAGGAGGTGCTCGGTCGAGACGTAGTCGTCCTCAAGCTGCTTCGCCCGGTTCGCCGCCGTGTTGATCGACCGCTGAAGCTGCCCGGACAGGCGCGGCGTCGACACCGTCGAGCCCTGCGCCTTCGGCATCGCCGCGAGCTGCTCCTCGGCCCGGCTCCTGATCGCCTTCCAGTCGGCGCCGACGGCCTCCAGCAGCGGCACCGCCGTGCCGTCGGTCAGCGCGATCAGCGCGGACAGCAGATGCTGCGGCTCGACCTCGGGGTGCCCCTCCGCCGCGGCCCGCCGGACCGCGACCGACACCGCCTCCTGACTCTTCCGCGTGAGCTTGTAGTCCACCGGCCCCCCTATTCCCGGTTGCGCTCGTGCCAGACGACGACGCTCGTATGCCTGATCGGCACGAGGTCGGAGCCGGGCGTGCCGCCCGGGTCGCCGTGCCGCCGCTGCTGCGCCAGCCGCGCCGCGACGGCACGGGTCGACTCGAGTTCGTTGGCGAGCTCGTCCAGCGCGGCGTGCGCCTTGACGAGCTCTTCGCGGAGCCGCGTGTTGTCGCGTTGCAGCTCCAGGATGTGCTTGATGCCCGACAGGTTGATGCCCTCCTCCTGCGAGAGCCGCTGGATCTCGCGGAGCATCACGATGTCGCGCATCGAGTAGCGGCGGCCCCGGCCCGCCGTCCGGCCCGGGGACACCAGACCCATCCGGTCATACGTCCGCAGCGTCTGCGGATGCAGCCCGGACAGCTGCGCCGCCACCGAGATCACATAGACGGGAGTGTCGTCGCCGAAGGGGTCCATGAGGTCATCACTCCTGCCTGGCCTGCTGGACGAGGTCGGCCCGCAGATCGTCGCCGGAGCCGGTGTCGCGCAGCTTGACGAGGGCCTCCCGCGCCTGGTCGTCGAGCTTCTGCGGCACCTGGACGTCGACGGTGACGAGCAGGTCGCCCTTCGTGCCGTCCCGCCGGGACGCGCCGCGCCCCTTCACCCGGAACTTCCGGCCGTTCGGCGTGCCCTCCGGCAGCTTCAGCGTGACCGGCTGCCCCTGGAACGTCGGCACCCGGATCTCCGCGCCGAGCGCCGCCTCCGGGAACGTCACCGGGACGGTCAGCGTCAGGTTGTCGGCGCTGCGGCCGAACACCTTGTGCGGCGTCACCTTGATGTTGACGTACAGGTCGCCGTGCGGCCCGCCGTTCTCGCCCGGCGCGCCCTTGCCCTTCAGCCGGATCTTCTGGCCGTCCGCGACGCCCGCCGGGATGCGGGCCTGGATCGTGCGGGTGCCGGTCGCGCGGCCGCTGCCGTGGCAGGTCGGGCACGGGTCGTCGACGACGAGGCCCCGGCCGTGGCACTCCTTGCACGGCTCCTGGAACCCGAAGTTGCCGAGGTTGCGGGTCTCGTGCCCGGTGCCCTCGCAGTTCGGGCACACGCGCGGGACGGTGCCCGCCTTCGCGCCCGTGCCGCGGCAGCTGTTACAGGCCGCCTCGCTGGTCAGCTTGATCGGGACGGTGACGCCGTTCATGGCGCGTCCGAACGACAGCGTCACCTCGGTCTCGACGTCCGCGCCCCTGCGCGCGCGCCGCGTCCCCGTCGTGCGGGTCCCGGCGCCGCCGCCCCGGCCGAACAGCCCGCCGAACAGGTCGCCGATGCGCTCGCCCGCGCCGGTGCCGGTCTGCGTCCCGGTGCCGGCGCCGGCGCCCTGCCCGAACAGGTCGCCGAGGTCGAACGGGAAACCGCCGCCCTGCTGGCCGCGGAAACCGCCCGGCATCGACCGGACCGCGTCGTACTCCTTGCGGCGCTTGTCGTCGGACAGGACGTCGTACGCCTCGGAGACCTCCTTGAAGCGGTCCTCGGCGTCGGTGTCGCCCTTGTTCGCGTCCGGGTGGTACTTGCGGGCCAGCTTCCGGTACGACTTCTTGATCTCCTCCTGCGAGGCGGTCTTCGCGACACCGAGGACCTTGTAGTAGTCCTTCTCCAGGTAGTCCTTGGTGCTCACGGCGCCCCGCTCTCTGCTATCGCCACTTGCCACATGTCTTCACGCGACCCCGAGGGGCCCGCCCCGGACGGGACGGGCCCGCGGGTCCCCTCCACGGGGAACGATCTCTCCGTCCCCCGGATCCCCCGGCGAGGGCCAGGGGATCATTCGCCGTCGTCGTCCGGCTCGTCATCCGAGCCGGCCTCCGCGGCCGCCTCGCCGGCGGCCTTGTCGTCGACGGCCTTCTCGTCGGTACCGGCGTCGGCGCCGGCGTTCGGGTCGGGCTCGGCCACCGCGACGCGCGCGGGACGCAGGATCCGCTCGCCGATGCGGTAGCCGGGCTGGAGGACGTCCATCACGCTCGTCTCGGTCACGTCCGCCGAGTACGCGTGCATGAGCGCCTCGTGCACGACCGGGTCGAACGGCTCGCCCTTCTCGCCGTAGCGTTCCAGGCCGAGCTTGCCCGTGACCGCCTCCAGGCTCTCCGCGACGGACTTGAACCCGCCGGTGAGCTCGTCGTGGTCACGGGCGCGGCCGATGTCGTCCAGCACCGGGAGCAGCTCGGACAGCACCTGCCCGAGCGCCTGCTCCCGGACCGCGGCCCGGTCGCGCTCGACCCGCTTGCGGTAGTTGTCGTATTCGGCCTTCAGCCGCTGGAGGTCGGTGAGACGCTCCGCCAGCTGGGTCTTGAGCGAGGTGAGCTCCTCGTCCGAGACCGTGGCGCCCCCGTTCACCGGGGCCTCCGGGCCGGGCGACGTCTCCGCCGCCCGCTCGCTGGACCCACTGGTCCCCCGGACTTGCCCCGTTTCGGGATCGATGCGCCGCTTGTCGCGGATCACCGGGCCCTCCTTCTCCTCGCCCTCGTCAGGGGAGGACGTCACGAAGCATCACCCTTCGGCTTCTCGTCGTCCACGATCTCGGCGTCGACGACCTCGTCGTCCTGCGGCTCGCCGCCCTGGGCGTCGGCCGTGGGCCCGTGGTCCTCGGCGCCGGGCTGCGCGGCCTCGGGGTTCTGCGCGTACATGGCCGCGCCCATCTTCTGGCTGATCTGCGCGAGCTTCTCGGCGCTGCCCTTGATCGCATCGACGTCGGTGCCTTCGAGGGCCTTCTTCACCTCGGCGACCGCTTCGGTGACCTCGCCCTTCAGCTCCGCCGGGACCTTGTCGTCGTTCTCCCGCAGGAACTTCTCGGTCGAGTACGCGAGGGTGTCGGCCTGGTTGCGGACCTCGGCCTCCTCCTTGCGCTGGCGGTCCTCCTCGGCGTACTGCTCGGCCTCGCGGACCATCTTCTCGATGTCGTCCTTGGGCAGCGCGCTGCCGCCGGTGATGACCATCGACTGCTCGCGGCCGGTGCCCTGGTCCTTCGCGCTGACGTTCACGATGCCGTTGGTGTCGATGTCGAAGGTGACCTCGATCTGCGGGACGCCGCGCGGCGCCGGCGGCAGGCCGGTGAGCTGGAACGTGCCGAGCTTCTTGTTGCGCGCGGCGATCTCGCGCTCGCCCTGGTAGACCTGGATCTCCACGGACGGCTGGTTGTCGTCGGCGGTGGTGAACGTCTCCGACCGCTTGGTCGGGATCGTCGTGTTCCGCTCGATGATCTTGGTGAAGATGCCGCCTTTGGTCTCGATGCCGAGGCTCAGCGGGGTCACGTCCAGCAGCAGGACGTCCTTGACCTCGCCCTTCAGCACGCCCGCCTGGAGGCTCGCGCCGATCGCGACGACCTCGTCCGGATTGACGCCCTTGTTCGGCTCCTTGCCGCCGGTCAGCTCCTTGACCAGCTCCGACACCGCGGGCATCCGGGTCGAGCCGCCGACCAGGACGACCTGGTTGATCTGGTCGACCGAGATGTTCGCGTCCTTCAGCACCTGCTGGAACGGCGCCTTGGCCCGTTCGAGCAGGTCGGAGGTCATGCGCTGGAACTCGGCGCGGGTGAGCTTCTCGTCCAGGTGCAGCGGGCCCTCGCTGGACGCGGTGATGTAGGGCAGGTTGATCTGCGTCTCGGTCGAGCTGGACAGCTCGATCTTCGCCTTCTCCGCCGCCTCGCGCAGCCGCTGCAGCGCCATCTTGTCCTTGGCCAGGTCGACGCCGTTGGCGTTCTTGAACCGCTCGACCAGCCAGTCGACGACCTTCTGGTCCCAGTCGTCGCCGCCCAGGTGGTTGTCGCCGCTGGTCGCCTTGACCTCGACGACCCCTTCGCCGACGTCCAGCAGGGACACGTCGAACGTGCCGCCGCCGAGGTCGAAGACCAGGATGGTCGCCTCGTTCTCCTTCTCCAGGTGGTACGCCAGCGCGGCGGCGGTCGGCTCGTTGATGATCCGCAGGACGTTCAGCCCCGCGATCTGCCCGGCCTCCTTGGTGGCCTGCCGCTGGTGGTCGGAGAAGTAGGCGGGCACGGTGACGACCGCGTCGGTGACCGTCTCGCCCAGGTAAGACTCGGCGTCCCGCTTCAGCTTCTGCAGCACGAACGCGCTGATCTGCTGCGGGGTGAAGTCCTTGTCGTCGATCTTGGCCTTCCAGTCGGTGCCCATCTCGCGCTTGACCGAACGGATCGTCCGGTCGACGTTGGTGACGGCCTGGCGCTTGGCGACCTCGCCCACCAGTACTTCGCCGTTCTTGGCGAAGGCGACGACGGACGGCGTGGTCCGCGACCCCTCCGCGTTCGCGATGACGGTGGGCTCCCCGCCCTCCAGGATCGCGACGACCGAGTTGGTCGTCCCGAGGTCGATGCCGACCGCACGTGCCATGTTCTCGTCCTCCGTCGTAATCCGGTGTTATCGCGCCCCGGTCGCTCCGGGGTGCGGCCGGTCTGGTTTCTGTCGGCAAGGTTGCCTGGACGGTTCCCACCTTGTCAAATCACTTGAGTCGCCCAGACTCAACTTTGCTGACGACCTCTCCAACACTACGTCTGAGCGCCCTATTCCGGTTCCCGAATCGTCCCCGTCCGGCCGGAGATCGCCTCCCTGGAGGAGGCCGCCTTGCCTTCGCTCCCCCTTCAGGAGGACGCCAGGCCGTTCGCCCGTTCGTCCGTTTGCCCGCGAATGTCGCACCCGCCCGCGATGATCAACGTTCCATGAACAACAACGCATGGGCGGACGTGAACTGGCGGGACCTCGCCAGCGTCCGCGAAGCCCTTGAATCGGGCGTCGACCCTGACGCCCTCGTGAGCGGAACTCTCCTGCGCCCGCTCGATCTCGCGATGGAGCTCGGCACGCCCGAAGTGGTCGCGGAGGTGGCCAGGCGCGTCAGGGACGTCGACGCCGAACACGATGGCCGGACCGCTCTTTGGACCGCCGTCTTCTATAACCGTCCGGACAACGCCCGAGCCCTGGTCGAGGCCGGTGCCGACCCGTGGCGCCCCACGATGGCCGGGTGGTCACCCGGCCGGCTCTCCCTGGCCGGGCCGCACCCGGACCTGTTCTCGCCGTCCCGCGCCGAACTCTCCGCCGCCGAAACCGCGGCGGTCGCGGAAGCGCCCCGGCTGATCGAGGCCCTGGGCCGCCTCTACGACACCGGCTACAGCCTGGCCTGTGTCGCGGGCATCACCGCGGTCGAGGCCGCCCGGCGGCTGGGGGCGCGCACCGTCGAGGCGCCGCCGGAGTACGAGGAATACGGCGAGCTCGGCCCCGAGGATTACGACGACTCCGTCGTCGGCGTGACCGACGTGCCCGGCGGGTGCGTCGTCGTCCAACCGTGGAGTTACGCGGCATCGATGCCCGGTGTGACGAAGGCCCTCTCAACCGGAACCGTCTGCTACGCCATGTTCGCCAATCCCAAGGGCGGCAACCATGGGGACCTCGCCCGGGACGGCGTGATCGAAGGCTGGGACCTGTCTCCCGGAGGGTGGGTCCACGCCGGCAACACGACCGAGGAGGTCCTCCTCGGCTACCTCTACGGGTACCGGGCCGGGGCAGCCTACTGCTGCGCCTACGTGGGCCTGCGGCCGACCGACCCTCACTCGATCATGGGCCCCGTCGACATGTGGCTCGAACTCCCCGACCGCGACTATCGGACCTGACGGACGCTGCGCCCGCGCCGTCCGTAGATCATCCGAAACCTGGCCGTGACCTGCGAAATCGGGCTGGAAGGTGATGTTGGAACGTGCTACTCTCCCGAGCTGGTTCAGATTTGAACGATCTCAGGAGGGCGCATGAACCCCGCGACCCGTATCCCCTACCTCTCCGACATCGGCCTGCTCGTCGGACGCGTCGCCCTCGGCGTCGTGTTCGTCGCGCACGGCTGGCAGAAACTCAACGACCTTGGCCACGGCGCCGTGACCAAGATGTTCGAAGGCATGGACGTGCCGATGGCGTCGCTGTCCGCGTACTACTCGACCTGGGTCGAGTTCGTCGCCGGCCTCGCCCTCATCGCCGGTGCCGCCGTCCCGGTCGCGGGCCTGCTGCTCGTGATCGACATGGCCGGGGCCTTCTGGTTCGTCCACAAGGGCAACGGCATCTTCGTCGCGGAGAACGGCTACGAGCTCGTCCTCATCCTCGGCGCGGCCGCCCTCGCCTTCGCCCTCGCGGGCGCGGGCCGCTTCTCCGTCGACGGCCTGCTCTTCGCCCGCACCGAATCCCGAGAACCCCAGAACGCCACCTGACCACCGCGCTGGGGTGCGCGGGCGGCAACCCCACCACCCGCCCGCGCACCCCGGCGCGGTCACCGTGGTCCCCTGCTTCGACCCCAATCTAGTCATTGACAAGATGCAATGCTCTGACGCAATCTAGACAGTGACAGGATTAGAGGTTCGGGGGCCCGGTGCTCCCAGTCAGGAAGGTCAGATCTCATGGAAGACCTCATCAACGCCATTGGCATCGAGTTCGTCGTCCTCGTCGTCTCCGCGCCGGCGCTGCGCCTGCTCGGCGTCCTCGGCGTCCGCCGCTTCACCGACTGGTCGGCCTGCGTGGCGCACGCGATGGCGGGGATGCTCGTCCTCACCGGGGTCGTGCGCTTCGTGCCCGACAGCGTCGCCGCCATGCCCAGCGCCGAAGAGCTCGCCCGCATGGTGCCGCCGTTCGTGCCCTTCCCCCTGGCCATGGTCTATCTGTCCGGCGTCCTGGAGCTGCTCATCGCCGCCGGTCTCGTCATGGCCCGCACCCGCTGGAGCGCCGCCGCCGGCCTGGCCCTCATGCTGCCGCTGCTGCTCCCGGCCAACATCTACGCCGCCCTGAACGACATCCCGCTCAACGGCGCCGAGGCCACCCCGCTGTGGTTCCGGATCCCCCAGCAGGCCGCCTACGTCGCCATCGCCCTGTGGATCGCCCGTTCCGCCGACACCACCGGAGTGCGCCGTCTCCTCAAGCTCGTCCCAGCCCGAAGGCTCCTCCAGGCCCGCGGGCTCCGGCGCCTCAGTCTCTGAGGGGACGGGTCTGGTGCCGGACGGCCGCGGCGAGTGCGTGGAGGCCCCGGGTGATCTGGTGCTCGCTGACGTTGCCGAAGCCGAGCACGAGGGCCGGCGGGAGCGGGTCCGGTTCGGCTTGCGCGGCCGCGAACCGGTATCGGCCGAGTCCGTTGACCCGGACGCCCAGGGTGGCCGCGGTCGCCACGACGTCGCGCTCGGACGTCCCGGCGGGCAGGCGCAGCAGGGCGTGACAGCCGGCCGCCAGCCCGTGCAACCGGCCCGGCCCGAAGGCGGCCTCGGCCTCGGCCGCCAGGACGTCCCGGCGCGCGCGGTAGATCTCACGCACTCGTCGCAGGTGGCGGTCGAAACGGCCCGACTCCATGAGCAGCGCCAGCGCCTCCTGGTCCAGCACGGAGACGCCGCGGCAGCTGAGCCGTTTCTCCTCGGCGATCCCCGCCGCGAACCGCGGTGGCGCGAGCACCCAGCCCAGCCGGATCGCCGGCGCGAGCGTCTTGCTGACCGATCCCAGCGCGATCACGCGGGCGGGATCGAGTCCCTGGAGCGAGCCGACCGGCTGGCGGTCGTAGCGGAACTCGGCGTCGTAGTCGCCCTCAAGGATCACCCCGTCGGCCTCCTCCGCCCAGGCGACCAGGTCGCGCCGCCGCGACGGGCCGAGCGCGACACCGGTGGGGCACTGGTGGGCCGGCGTCAGCAACACCGCCCGGGCCCCGGTCTCACGCAGGCGGCCCACGTCGAGGCCCTGGTCGTCGACGGGAACCGGCACGGCGTCCAGACCCGCGCGGCGGGCGATGACGTCGTGCTCGCGGGGGCCGGGGTCCTCCAGGGCGACGCGCCGGACGCCGTGCCGCGCCAGCGTCGCGAGGGCGAAGACCAGCCCCTGCCGGAAACCGGAGACGACGACGGCGTCCTCGGCGACCGCGCAGCCCGACCGGACGCGGCGATGGTAGGCGGTGACGACCTCCCTGAGATGCCTGGAACCGGCCGCGTCATCGTCGCCCAGCTCGGCGGTCGGCAGGGACCGGGTCGCCTCCGACACCGCCCAGCTCCAGTCCCTCAGCGGCACCGAGCCGAGATCCGGGATGCCGTACTCGAAGTCGACCTCGGCCGGTCGGGACGACGCGGACCGGGCGGTGACGACGCCGGGCGCCTTCCGGTCCGGCAGGCCGGTCGGCATCGCGGCGACCCGCGTCCCGGACCCGACCGCCGACTCGACGTACCCCTCGGCCAGCAACTGCTCGTAGACGTCGACGACCGTGCCGCGTGAGACGCCGAGCAGCTCGGCCAGGCGCCGGGTCGACGGCAGGCGCTCGCCGGCGCCGAGCCGCCGCTCGCGGATCGCCGCCCGCAACTGGTCCTGGATCTGGATCCCGAGCGGACCGGCGCCGCGGTCCAGCGTCACCAGAAGGTCGGGGCCACCGCGCGCCCAATCCACCGTCATTCCATCAGTAGACCAAATGGTTCACTCCACGGCGCCGGGAGTGGCCCTTCAGACTGCACCGCATCGGCCTCAGGCTCAAAGCCATGAACCTCGGAATCCTCCTCGCGCTCTCGTCGGCCCTCGCGTACGGCGCCGCGGACTTCATCGGCGGCGCCGGCTCGCGCCGCCACTCCTCCTGGCAGGTCGTCCTGGTCGGGCAGGTCGCCGGCGCGCTCGTCATGCTCGTGGCCGGGCTGACGCTGCCGGGCGACCCGGCCGCGACGGACTTCGCCTGGGCGCTGCTGGCCGGAGCCGGCTCGGCGACCGGCAGCATCTTCCTCTACCGCGGGCTCGCCCGCGGCCGGATGGGCCTGGTGGCGCCGATCTCGGCGGTCGGGGCCGCGGTCCTCCCCGTGCTGGTCGGCGTGCTCACCGGTGAGCGTCCCAGCTGGCTGGTGTGGGTCGGGGTGCTCGCCGCGCTACCGGGGATCTGGCTGGTCTCCCGCGAGGCCACGCCGGACCAGCCGGCGCGGACGCGGGGCGCGCTCGCCGACGGCGCCATCGCGGGAGCGGGCTTCGGGGTCCTCTTCATCGCGCTCGCCCAGATCTCCGCCGACGCCGGCCTGCTGCCGCTCGCCGCCAACCAGCTGGTCGGCGCGCTCCTGACCATCGTCGCCGCCGGCGGGCTCGGGCAGGCATGGCGTCCCCAGCGCGGCGTGCTCGGCTGGGGCAGCGCCTCCGGTGTGCTCGGCGCCTCCGGCACCCTCGCGTTCATGATCGCCACCGGGGCGACGAGCCTCGGCATCGCCGGGGTCCTCGCCTCGCTCTACCCGGCCGTCACCGTGCTGCTCGCGGCCGGCGTCCTCGGCGAGCGGATCGGCGCCGGACAGCGGGCGGGCCTCGGGATCTGCACCCTCGCGGTCGCCACCCTGGCGCTCGGCTGAGGTCACCAACGGGTGATGAGCGGCGCGTCCGGTTCGTGCCGCCGCCACGCCTCGGTGAGGCGGGTCAGGCGGGCGGGCGCGGCGATGCCGCGCACGGTCGCGATCCCGCCGTCCGTGACGTCGAACGTCACGGTGCCGACGACCTGGTCGCCGGCCACGACGAGGATGGCGGGGGCGCCGTTGACGAGCGAGTAGTGGACGGCGAGCGTGTCGCCGGGGAAACGCCGCTTCGCGGTCGAGGGCCTGAAACCGGCCCGTGCGATGGAGGCGATGCCCTGCGGAGTGTCGAACCGCAGCAGCGTCCTGGTCAGGCCGGCGCCGTCGGAGATCGCGATCGCGTCGTCGGTGAGCAGCGCCACCAGCCGTTCGGTACGGCCGGTGGAGGCGGCGGCGAGGAACTCCTCGACGATCTTGCGGGCGGACGCGGGGTCGGCCTCGCCGCGGCGGCGCGCGGCCGGGATGCGGCGCCGGGCCCGGTGGAGGTGCTGCTGGCTCGCGGACTCGGTGATGTCGAGGATCTCGGCGATCTCGGCGTGCCTGTAGGAGAACGCCTCGCGCAGGACGTAGACGGCCCGCTCGGGAGGTGACAGCCGCTCCATGAGGGTCAGCACGGCCAGGGAGACCGATTCGCGCTGCTCGAAGGTGTCGGCGGGGCCGAGCATCGGGTCGCCGTCGAGGAGCGGTTCGGGCAGCCAGGCGCCGGCGGTGCGCTCGCGGCGGGACCGCGCCGAGCGTAGCCGGTCGATGCACAGGTTGGTGACGACCTTGGTCAGCCACGCCTCCGGGACCTCGATCCGCTGCCGGTCGGCGGCCTGCCAGTGCAGGAACGCGTCCTGGACGGCGTCCTCGGCGTCGGCGGCCGAGCCCAGCAGCCGGTAGGCCAGCGAGGCCAGCCGGTGCCGGCTGGCCTCGAACCGGCCGGTGTCGAAGCGATCAGTGGCGGTGCTGTCCACACGGACCACCCTATGCGGCTGTTACCGCCTTCTCTCGGACACATCCGTCGCGAATGACAATTGCCATTTATCGGGCGGCGACGGTCTCGGCCTCGGCCACCTCGTCCGGCGCGGGCGCGGTGACGGTGTTCTTCGGGCCGCGGAATGCGGTGTAGACGAACAGCACGCCCATGACGGCGACGCCCACCCACATGGCCTGCTGCCATCCGTCGATGTAGGACTGCCTCGCGGCGTCGAGAAGGTCCTGCGCCCGCGGGCCCGCGCCGCCCGAGGCCGCGACGGCGTTGGCGATGCCCTCCCGCGCGGTGTCCGCGGTCTCCGGAGAGACGCCGTCCAGCCTGTCGTCGATGGCGTCGCGGTAGCCCGCCGTCAGGAGCGCGCCGAGCGAGGCGACACCGAGCGCGGTGCCGAACTCCCGGGTGACGTCGTTGAGGGCGGACGCGACGCCCTGCTTGTCGCGCGGCAGGGAGAGGGTGATGGCCTCGGTGGACGGCACCATGGACAGGCCAAGCCCGAAGCCCATGAGGATGATGCCGGGCAGTATCGACGGGTAGCCGCCGTCGACGGAGACGAACGTGGCCATGAGCGCCAGGCTGACAGCGGACAGCGCGATCCCCGCGGACATGGTCCCGCGGGGCCCGATCCGCGCGGCCAGCCTGGGAGCCAGGCCGGAGGCCACCATCATCGAGGCGGCCAACGGCATGAGCGCCGCCGCGGACAGGAGTCCCGACCAGTCGAGCACGGCCTGGAGGAACGGGAAGAGGACGACGAAGATGCTCGCCTGGACACCGAAAACCACCACCAGCGTGATCGAGCCACCGGCAAGGCCGCGCTCCCGGAACAGGCGGACGTCCAGCAGCGAGGCGTCCCGGCGGTGCAGCTCCCAGGCCACGAAACCGGCCGCGCCGATGAGCCCGACGGCGAGGCCGGTCAGCGTCGCGGGTTCGGTCCAGCCGCGATGCGGTCCCTCCTGGAGGACGTAGATGAGGCCGACCATGGCGACGATCGACACCAGCGCGCCGACGGTGTCGAAGGCGTGGGTGGAGCGCTCGTGGGAGTTGGGGACCGACTTCAGCGTCATCGCCAGGGCCGCGACGACCAGCGCCACGGGCAGGACGAACAGCCAGCGCCAGTCGGCGACGTCGACGAGCAGGGCGGACAGGAACATGCCCAGGATGCCGCCGCCTCCGGCTACGCCGGTCCACACGCCGATCGCCTTCCCGCGCTTCTCCTCGGGGAAGGTGGAGGTGATGACGGCCAGCGTGATCGGCATGATCGTCGCCGCGCCGACACCGCTGGCCACCCGCGCGCCGATCATCACCTCGGCGCTCGGGGCCAGGCCCGCCGTCACGCTCGCGACGCCGAAGACGGCCAGCCCGGCGATCAGCGTGGGCTTGCGGCCGAGCCGGTCGCCGATCGCGCCGAGCGGCAGCAGCAGCGCGGCCAGGGCGAGGGTGTAGATGTTGATGATCCACAGGATCGTGTTCTGCGAGGTGTCGAAGTCGACGGCCATGTGCGTCTGGGCGACGTTCAGCCCGGACACGGACGCGATGACGGCCATCAGCGCCATCGAGACGGCGATCAGGATCGCGCGCAGCTGACGCGCGTCCGGCGCGCCCTTGCCGCTCCCGTCGGCGGATGCCGCCTGTGGAGGGTTCGTGCTCATGAATTCCTCTCGAAATGGGCATGCGAAATCAGCGCCGGTGCGGCACCGGTCGCCAGGTGAGCCGATTGCTCCTGTCGGTTCGCTTGCTTCTGGTGAATTGAGCGGAACGGCGCCCCGAAAGCTGACAGAAACCGCATATGGCCTGGGTCACAGGGCGGCGTGAAAGCGGGGCGGGGGTGCGGGTGATACGTGTGTGAACGCCGTCCGCGTCACGGAAAGGCAGCACATGACTGGGGAGCCCCTCACCGCAGACCCGCCCCCGCCCCTGGGCCGGGGTCCGGGGCGGGTGGACGACAGTCGTGGGCCATGCGGAGCGGGTGGACGAGTGGGTCAGCGCCCAGGGGCTGCGGGGCCGGCTGGCCGGGGCGATCGCCGGATTGTCGGGCGGGGACCGGGACGTGCTGCTGCTCGTGGCGCTCGCCGAGCTGAGCCATCAGGAGGTGGCGGCCGCGCTGGACATCCCGTACGGGACGGTCGGCTCGCGGCTGAACCGGGCGCGCAGGAAGGTGCGCGCGGCGCTGGGCGGGACGAATCCGATGCGGGGGCTGGAGGACGGGCATGGATGAGCTGCGGGTCGTCAAGGAGGCGTACGGGGAGCCCGCCGCGCCGACGATGAGGGAGATGGGCGAGGCACGGTCCCGGATGTTCGAGGAACCGCCGCGTCGGCGTGCCCGGTTCGGGTGGCGGGTCAAGGCCGGGGCCGGTGTGGTCGCGGTGGGCGCGGCCACCGCGGTCGCCACCGCGGTCGCCATCGCGGTCGCGGGGTCGGGGACGTCGGCGCCGAAACCGTCGCCGCGAGGAGGCGTCGATCTGGAGAAGGGGGCCGTGCTGGCGGCGGCGGAAAAGGCCGAGCTCCAGCCGACCGGGAAGTACTGGCATGACGACACCGTCAGCGGCCAGGCGTACGTCGTGCGGGCGAAGACCGGGAACTACGCGATCTTCGGTGCGCAGAACGAGACGTTCCACTGGGCCGGGGTGAAGTCGGGTATGGGCGAGGCGTACTACGGCCGTGACCTGCCCGCGCATCCGCAGACCCCGCGGGACGCGGAGCTGTGGCGCAAGGCCGGGTCGCCTTCGTCCATTCGCGTCTGGTCGAATGACCATTACGCCACTTACAGCACCAAGGCGACGAGGTGGCGGTCGGACGGCCCGAACGTGGGCGTCGACCCCAAGGGCGGCGGCGCCTTCGTGGACGGCAAATCAGCCGAAGAACTGCGGGAACTGCCGACCGACCCTGGCCTGCTCGCCAAGATGTTCCTGGACGTGAGCATGGCGAAGCCCGGCCTGCCGAACGGGGGACGGGCCGTGCTGCCGAGCCTCAAGATCTCGCGGGCGTCGGCCGTGCTGAGCGCTCCGATCCCGCCGAAGGTGCGGTCGGGGCTGATGAAGGCGCTGGCCGCCCAGCCGGGCGTGCATGAGATCGGGCGCGTCACCGATCCGCTGGGCCGGACGGACGCCAAGCCGCGACCGCCCGTGAAACTGCCCTTCTGACCCGGGATTCGGGCAAGGTTCAGGCAGGCCCTCCGCTCGTCATCGAGCGGGGGGCCTGCGGGCTTCGAGGCCGTCGAGGAGGCAGGCGAGGCCGAATTCGAAGCGGCCTTCGAGGATGTCGCCGGTCTCGTTCGCCCAGACGTCGCGGACGTGCGCGGCGAGGGACGGCCGGTCGCCTTCGATCCGCGCCAGGTAGGGGCCGAGGAGCTCGATCCACTGCGTCGCGGTGACACCGGCCTGGTCGCGGTTCCAGCTCGCCTCGCTGCCCGCGGCGCCGATGACGTAGTCGACGACCAGCGACCAGGCGTACTCGAGGTCGAAGCCGGTGAAGCCGGCGGCGCCGAACGCGACGAGCGCCTCGTCCAGGACGCGGGTGGCGTTCGGGCCGATCATGGGACGGCGGCCGAACAGCGTGACCGTCCACGGATGCCGGTGGATCATCGCGCGGAAGCCGCGCGCGTACTCGGTCGCGGACGCGCGCCACCCGCCCTCGCCGTCCGGCGGCGGGACGGACACCTCCGCCATGACCCGGTCTAGGACGAGCTCCAGCAGCTCGTCCTTGTTCGCGACATGCCAGTAGACGGACGTCGCGCCGGAGTTCAGCCGGGTGCCGAGGCGCCGCATGCTGAGCCCGGCGAGGCCCTCGGCGTCGAGGAGTTCGAGGGCGGCGTCGACGATCTGGTCGCGGCCGAGCGCCGGCTGCTCGCGCCGCGGACGTTCCGGCCGTGTCCAGACCGACACCGGCGCCTTCTCCGCCATCGCCCCGCCTCCCGTCATCGGTTTCACCTCGTACATGGTACCGGGAGTTGAACACCGTACGAGGTGCGTCGTACAGTGTGCGAGTTCCATTGAACAGTGTACGAGAGAGGGATGTGCGATGACGCGACCCAGCCCGCACCCAGAGCCGTATCCGGAGCCGCATCCGCGCCGCTGGCAGATCCTCGGCGTGCTGTGCCTCAGCCTCTTCGTGGTCGTCGTCGACAACACGATCCTGAACGTGGCGATCCCGTCCCTGCTCAGGGACCTGGACGCCGGCACGTCCGACGTCCAGTGGGTGATCGACGCCTACTCGCTCGTCTTCGCCGGGCTGCTGATCACCGCGGGCGCCCTCGGCGACCGGCACGGGCGGCGCCGCGCCATGCTGATCGGCTTCGCGGTGTTCGGCACCGGGTCGCTGCTGGCGGCGTTCGCCCAGAATCCGGCGCAGCTCGTCGCGATGCGGGGCCTGATGGGCGTCGGTGCCGCGTTCCTCATGCCGGGAACGCTGTCGATCATGGCGCAGGTGTTCGGCCCGGACGAGCGCGCCAAGGCGTTCGCGATCTGGGGCGGGACGTCCATGGTCGGGATCGCCGCCGGGCCGACGCTCGGCGGGTTCCTGCTGGAGCACTTCTGGTGGGGCTCGGTGTTCCTGGTGAACGTGCCCGTCACGATCGCCGCCGTCGTGGGGCTGCTCGTGCTGGTCCCTGAGTCGCGGGGGCCTCGGCGGCGGCCGGACGCGCTCGGCGCCGTCCTGTCCACGGCGGGGATGTCGACGCTGGTGTGGGCGGTCATCTCCGGGCCGCAGCACGGCTGGACGGGCGTCCGGACGGCCGGCGGATGCGCGGCCGCCGCCGTCGCGCTCGGGCTGTTCGTGCTGTGGCAGCACCGCAACGCCGAGCCGATGCTCGACCTGCGGCTGCTGCGCCGCCGCGACTTCTCCGGGGCCGCCGCGATGATCGCGATGTTCGGGTTCGCGCTGGCCGGGGTGCTGTTCGCGCTGACGCAGCTCCTCCAGCTCGGCTACGGCTACGGGCCGCTCAAGGCCGGGCTGGCGCTGCTGCCCGTCGCCGTCTCCGCCGCGCTCGGCAACGGGCTCGGGGCGTCGATGGAGGCGCGGTTCGGCGCGCGTCCCGCGCTCGTCGCCGGGTTCACCGCCGTCGCGGCCGGGTTCGGGGCGCTCGGGCTCGCCGGGCCGGGCGACGGGTACGCCGGGCTGTCGGCCGGGCTGGTCGTGCTCGGCTTCGGCGCCGGGCTCGGCACGCCGTCCGCCTACAGCACGCTGATGGCGGCCGTCCCGCGCGAGGAGGCCGGTGTCGGCTCCGCCGTGAACGACGCCGGTCAGGAGCTCGGCAGCGCGCTCGGCGTCGCCGTCCTCGGCAGCGTCATCTCCGCCGCCTACACCGGCGCCCTCCCGGACGGCGCCCCGCCCTTCGCGCGGGACTCGTTCGGCGAGGCCGTCGCGTCCGGTGACCCGGGCCTCGCCGACGCCGCCCGCGACGCGTTCGCCCACGCCGTGTCGGTCGGATCGTTCGCCGCCGCTGCCGCGACCCTGGCCGCCGCGCTCTTCGCCGCTCTCGTACTGCGCGGTCTCCCGCGCCGCCCGGCCGTCGACGCCGAGAACGCGCCGGAGGCCGTCAGGACATGAGGTCGGACGGGACGGTGCCGGCCTCGGTCAGCGGGAGGCCGAGCGCCGCCCGTTCGGCCAGCCAGACGCTCGGACGGTAACGCGGGTCGCCCGTGCTCCCATGCAGGCCACGCAGAATTTCCAGAACGCGGGAGGCCCCGGTGTGCTCGCCCCACTCCAGCGGCCCGCGCGGATAGCCCAGCCCCAGCCGGACGGCGGTGTCGATGTCCGCGGGACGGGCCAGCCGCTGCTCCGCGATCCCGCAGCCCACGTTGACGATCGCGGCGAGAAGGCGCTGGGCCACGGGCGCGGGCGCGTCCCTGACGACGGTGACGGGCCGTCCCGTGGCCAGAAGGGCCGCGAACCCGGCGCGACCGGCGTCCTTGTCCACACCAGGGTGGACGGCCAAGGACAGACGAGTGAAGAACCCACCGAACGGGTCAACGCCCAAAGCGCGCTCTAGAGGAAGGCCCTCAGCCTTGGCCGCCGCGATGGTGCTCTGCCCGAAAGGCGCGACGAACACCACGGCCTGGCCGGACGGCTCGTCCCCCGACTCGACCTCCACTCCCGCCGTCGAAAGCAGCGCACCCAGCTCTTCACGAACGTCACCGTGCACCCACACAGGACGAGCCCCGACCGACGGTGCCGTCGCTTCGGGCGGCTCTTGCTTGGCGCCGTCCACGTACTCGTAGAAACCCTTGCCGGTCTTGCGGCCGTAAAGGCCCGCCTCCATCTGGGCCCGTCCGACTCTGGACGGACGCAACCGCGGCTCTGTGTAGAACCCCGTCCAGATGGACTCCATCACCGGGTGCGACACGTCCATCCCGGTCAGGTCGAGCAGCTCGCACGGCCCCATCCTCAGGCCGAGGACGTCCCGCGCGATGCGGTCGATGTCCACGGGCTCGGCGGCACCCTCCGACAGGATCTGCAGAGCCTCCGTCACCAGGCCGCGCCCAGCGTGGTTGACAAGAAAACCAGGCGCGTCTGGCGCGAGCACCGGTTCGTGACCGAGACGCCGGACGAGGTCGGCGAGCGCGTCCGGAATCCACTCCGCCGTACGAGCGCCCGGGATCACCTCGACCAACCGCATCAACGGCACCGGATTGAAGAAATGCAGCCCCGCCAGCCTGGACGGATCGTGCAACGCCGCACCGATCGCCGTGACCGGCAACGAACTGGTGTTGGACACGAAGACCGTGTGCGCGGGACAGACCTTCTCCAGGGCGGTGAACAGTTCCCGCTTGGTCTCCATGTCCTCCCGGACGGCCTCCACGACGAGATCGCAGTCCTGGAACGGAGTGAGCGGCTCACCGACCGGACGGAGCCGTCCCTTCGCCCGTTCCGCCTCGTCCGCCGCCATGCGTCCCTTGCCGACCAGCTTGTCGAACATGGCGCCGATGTGCTCGACCGCGCCGTACACCGCGTCCGTCCGGATGTCGGCCAGCTCCACCGTGAGCCCGCCGGACGCGGCGAGCTGCGCGATCCCGCGTCCCATCGCGCCCGTCCCGATCACCCGGACCGTCGTCACCTGCCGTGCCCACCGCTCCACCGTCGCCTCCTCGCTCGTCCGCTCCCGCCCACGTATTCAACCGCTGCCACGCATTCAACCTTCTGCCTGGCGCAAGCCCGGACGCCGCCCTCCCGATCCGGGGACGTAACCTGCCAAGTGCCCGCAATCAAGCCTGATGAGGAGCCCACCATGCGCGACGCGGTGATCTGCGAGCCGCTGCGTACCCCGATCGGCCGGTTCGGCGGGGTGCTGAAGTCCGTCCCGCCCGCCGAGCTCGCCGCGACCGTCATCCGGACGCTCGTCGAACGCACCGGCCTGCCCGGCGACGCGATCGACGAGGTCATCCTCGGACACTGCTACCCGACGTCCGACGCCCCCGCCATAGGCCGTGTCGCCGCGCTCGACGCCGGGCTTCCCGTCGAGGTCGGCGGCGTGCAGCTCGACCGGCGCTGCGGGTCGGGGCTCCAGGCCGTCGTCGACGCGGCCATGCAGATCCAGACCGGCGTCAGCGACGTGATCATCGCGGGCGGCGCGGAGAGCATGAGCAACGCGCCCTTCTACACCACCCAGGCGCGCTGGGGCATTCGCGGCCCGTCCCTCGAACTGCACGACGCGCTCGCGCAGGGCCGCGTCACCGCGGGCGGCGCCAACCACCCGGTGCCCGGCGGGATGCTGGAGACGGCCGAGAACCTGCGCCGCGAGTACGGCATCGGACGCGAGGAGCAGGACGAGCTCGCCGTCCGCTCGCATCAGCGCGCCGTCGCCGCGCAGAAATCCGGGGTGTTCGCGGAGGAGATCGTCCCGGTGACGATCCGGTCGCGGAAGGGCGACACGGTCGTCGACACCGACGAGCACCCGCGTCCCGACACGACGGTCGAGTCGCTGGCGAAGCTGCGTCCCGTGCTCGGCAAGGCCGACGACCAGGCGACCGTCACCGCGGGCAACGCCAGCGGCCAGAACGACGCGGCCGCCGCCTGCGTCGTCACCACGCCCGAGCGCGCCGCCGAGCTCGGCCTGCGCCCGCTCGTCCGGCTGGTCTCGTGGGCCCGCGCGGGCGTGCCGCCGCGCACGATGGGCATCGGCCCCGTCCCCGCGACCGCCAAGGCCCTGGACGCCGCCAGCCTCACCCTCTCCGGCATCGACCTGATCGAGCTGAACGAGGCGTTCGCCGCGCAGGTCCTCGCCGTCACCCGCGAATGGGACCTCAAGGACGCCGACTGGGACCGTGTCAACGTCAACGGCTCCGGCATCTCCCTCGGCCATCCCGTCGGCGCGACCGGCGCCCGCATCCTCGCCACCCTCGCCCGCGAGATGCACCGCCGCGAAGCCCGCTACGGCCTGGAGACCATGTGCATCGGCGGCGGCCAGGGCCTCGCGGCCGTCTTCGAGCGCGTCTAGGACGCGGCCGGGACGCGCCTAGGGCGCCGTCCACTTCGGCTGGCGGCCGGTGAGGGCGATGAGGCGGTCGAGCGGGGACGCGTCGGCGGGGGGTTCGACGGCGGGGCCGAAGAGCCCGTCGACGCCCTGCCCGCCGCTCTGCTCGACGGCCGGCGCGACGAATTCGAGGCAGGCCGCGATGTCCTCCTCGGCGGGGTCATAGGGCTGGCCGCTGGCGCGCGCCACGTCCCAGCCGTGCACGACGATCTCGTTCATCGCGACACGGCCCGCGTCCTCGCCGGGCAGTTCGAGGCCGCCCGCCCGCGTCATGCCCTGCCACGCGTCGGGGGAGCGCCAGGCCGCGGCGAGCGCGTCGAGCCGCTCGGGGATGCGGGCCCGCCAGTCCGGGGTCAGCCGGGACGCGTCGAAGGTCGGCGGCGACGACGGACCGTCCGGGAAGTTCTTCTCGGCTGCCCACGTGAACGCCAGGCTCAGCATGCCCACGTGGTCGAGCAGCGTGGCGAGGGAGAGGTCCTCGCAGGGCGTCGGCGCGGTGAGCTGGTGGTCGCGGACACCCGCGACCAGGCCGCTCATACGGCGCGTGGCGGCGGTGAGGTCGAGCATCGATGTCATCTGGGCTTTCCTCCGCTGGACGGGTGGCTACCGGTGGACGGGACACCGCCGGACGGTTCTCGTCCCTCTGATACAGACTCGGGAACCGCCCGGGACTCATCGATACGAGCAATCCATATTGTGTGGGGATGAACGGAAGGCGGGAACAGAAGCGGAACAGGGGACGCGGCGCGCGCTGACCGGCGCGGGTGTCCCATAAGCTACTACCGAGTAGTATTCGGGCCCCGGATGATGCGCGGTCTGTCGCGAGTCCTACGCTGACTGCCATCGCCGTACCCAGGAGGACGGACAGTGTTCTGGATCACGTTGGTCATCGGGCTCGCCGGAACGGCGGTCGCGGCGGCGCTCGCCGGACGGCGGGTGCTGTTCCTCTACGCCATCGCCAAGAGCGGTCAGCCCGACCCCGAGCGCGTCCTGCGGGTCAAGCGCGAGCCGAAGGCCGACGTCCAGGACCAGGTCACCGAGGTCTTCGGCCAGCGCAAGCTGCTGAAGTGGTCGCTCGCGGGCATCGCGCACGCCGCGGTGATGTGGGCGTTCTTCCTGCTGATCACCGTCTACGGGGAGGCGGCCGTCGCGCTGCTCGCCGGGCTCGACAAGCACATCCCCGGGCTCCAGACCTGGCCGCCGATCGGGTTCGTCCAGGACACCATCGCCCTCGCCGCCCTCGCCGGCCTGATCGTCTTCACCGCGATCCGGGTCAAGAACTCGCCGAAGCGCATCGGCCGCGCGTCCCGGTTCAAGGGCTCGCACCTCGGCGGCGCCTGGATCACGCTCTTCATGATCTTCAACGTGATCTGGACGATGTTCTTCTTCCGCGGCACCGAGCACGCCAGCGGCAACCTCGACTACGGCAAGGGCGCGTACTTCTCCTACCTCGTCGGCCAGCCGTTCGAGGGGATGAGCCACGACACGCTCGAAGTGCTGGAGTCCGTCGGGCTGCTGCTGCACATCGGCGTCGCGCTCGTCTTCCTCGTCTTCGTCGTCCACTCCAAGCACCTGCACATCTTCCTGGCGCCGCTGAACGTGATGTTCAAGCGCCGTCCGGACGGTCTCGGCGCCGCGCAGCCGATGATGTCCGGCGGCAAGCCGCTCGACTTCGAGGAGGCCGACCCCGACGAGGACGTCTTCGGCCGCGGCAAGATCGAGGACTTCACCTGGAAGGGCTTCCTCGACATGGCGACCTGCACCGAGTGCGGCCGCTGCCAGTCGCAGTGCCCGGCGTGGAACACCGGCAAGCCGCTGTCGCCGAAGATGCTCGTCCTGGATCTGCGTGACCACGCCCTCGCCAAGGCGCCCTACTTCACCGCGTCCGAGGACGCCCGGGCGGAGTTCACCGACGAGCAGAAGCTCGCCATGCAGGTCGACAAGGACCTCGTCGGCGACGACGGCGTCATCCACCCGGACGTCCTGTGGTCCTGCACCAACTGCGGCGCCTGCGTCGAGCAGTGCCCGGTCGACATCGAGCACATCGACCACATCCTGGACATGCGCCGCTTCCAGGTCATGATCGAGTCGTCGTTCCCGTCCGAGGCCGGCGTCATGCTGAAGAACCTGGAGAACAAGGGCAACCCGTGGGGCATGTCCGAGATGAAGCGCCTCGAATGGATCGAGGAGCTCGACTTCGAGGTCGACGTCGTCGACGAGAAGGTCGCGGACGACACCGAGTACCTGTTCTGGGTCGGCTGCGCCGGCGCGCTTGAGGACCGCGCGAAGAAGACCACGAAGGCCGTCGCCGAACTGCTGCACATCGCGGGCGTCAAGTTCGCCGTCCTCGGCCCCATGGAGGCGTGCACCGGCGACCCGGCCCGCCGCCTCGGCATGGAGTTCGTCTTCCAGATGCTCGCCCAGCAGAACGTCGAGACGCTGAACGACGCGGGCGCCAAGAAGATCGTCGCGACCTGCCCGCACTGCTTCAACACCCTCGCCAACGAGTACCCGCAGATCGGCGGGAACTACGAGGTCGTCCACCACACCCAGCTGCTCGCGCACCTCGTCGAGACCGGAAAGCTCACCCCCGTCACCCCGATCGAGGAGAACATCACCTACCACGACCCGTGCTTCCTCGGCCGCCACAACAAGGTCTACAAGCAGCCGCGCGACATCATGGCGACCGTCCCCGGCGTCAAGACGCAGGAGATGCACCGCCACAAGGACCGCGGCTTCTGCTGCGGCGCCGGCGGCGCGCGGATGTGGATGGAGGAGCGCATCGGCAAGCGCATCAACACCGAGCGGGTGGACGAGGCCCTGGCCACCGACCCCGACACCGTCTCCACCGCCTGCCCGTTCTGCCTCGTCATGCTGGGCGACGCCATCAACGAGAAGAAGAACTCGGGCGACGCGAAGGAGACGCTGGAGGTCGTCGACGTCTCCCAGCTCCTGATCCGCTCCATCAAGGGCGAGGGCACCGCCCCCGAGGAGAAGGAACCCGTGGCCGCCGAATAACCCGCCTCCAGACGGAACGGCGCCGCCGCGCGGCTTGCGGGGGTTCGGTGGGGGCGTGCCTGGTAAGACCCAGGGATGGCCGTGCTCGTGTCCGTCCTCGCCTTCGTGATGACGCTCGCCGGGGGTCTCGCGGCGATGCGGGTGCGCGACCACCGGCATCTCGTCCTCGGGCTCGCGGGCGGGCTGATGCTCGGCGTCGTCGCGTTCGACCTGATCCCCGAGTCGCTGGAGATGGCACGGCAGCGTCCGCTCGGCGTCCCCACGCCCATGATCGCCTTCGCGGCGGGGTTCCTGCTGCTGCACGTCGTGGAGCAGTCGGTGGCGATCCACCGTGCGCATGAGGAGGAGTACGCGCCGCACGTCCACGCCCACGGCGTCGAGGTGGCCGGTGCGCGCGACGGCGGCTCGGCGGGGCTGCTCGCCGCGTCCGCGCTCGTCGCGCACAGCCTGGTGGACGGCCTCAGCATCGGCCTCGGCTTCCAGTCCGGGACGGACGTGGGGATCTTCGTCGCGCTGGCCGTGATCACGCACGACTTCGCGGACGGGTTCAACACGTTCACGGCCGCGTCGCTCAACCGCGGCGACCGGCGTCCCGCCGTCTTGCTGCTCGTCGCCGACGCCCTCGCCCCGGTCGCGGGGGCGGCGATCGGGACGCTCGTGACCGTGTCGGACGCCGTCCTCGCGCCCTACCTGGGGTTCTTCGCGGGCGTCCTGCTGTACCTGTCCGCCGCCGAGATCCTGCCGGAGGCGCACAGCGTCCACCCGCGTGTGCTGACGCTGTGCGCCACCGGGCTCGGCCTGGCGGCGGTGCTCTTCACCGTCGGCCTCGCCCACTGACGCCCGGCCCTCAGCCGTTCCCGGCAATGGCAGAGGGCCGTCCGGAGATCCGGACGACCCTCTGCCATCGCGACGTTCCCGGCGGACGCCGCCGTCAGCCCGTCATCGACTTCGCGAACGCGGGGTTGCTCTGCAGCCACTCGTTCACTGCCTGGTCGGGCTTGCCCTTGTACTTGTTCTCCATCAGGTCTTCGAGGGAACCGAGCTGCTTGTCGTCCATCCGGAACTTCTTCAGCCAGGCGGTGACGTCGGGCTGGTCCTTGCTGAAGTCCTTGCGGGCGACGGTGTAGATGCCGTCCGGCTTGCCCATCGCGCCCTTCGGGTCCTTCAGGTCCCGGATCGGGAACTTCGTGTACGCCCAGTGCGGGCGCCACAGCGTGACGACGATGTCCTTCTTCGCGTCGACGGCCTTCTTCAGCTCGGTCAGCATGGCCGCCGTCGAGGACGTCGTGACCTTGTACTCGTCCTTCAGCCCGTAGGCGGGGAGCATCTCCTCCTGCGACACGCGGTACAGGCCGGAGCTCTTCTCGATCCCGACGATCTTGCCGCCGTACTGGCCGCCCTTGCCCTTCAGGTCGTCCAGCGACTGGAGCGAGGAGTAGTTCGGCACCGCGATCGTCAGCGGCGCCGAGTCGTACCAGGCGCTGATCTTCTCCAGCTTCTTGCCGTACCGCTTCCAGTAGTCCTCGTGCGTGCCCGGCAGCCAGCTGTCGACGAACAGGTCGACGTCCCCCTGGGACATGCCCTCGTAGAGCGGCCCCGTGTCGAGGGTCTTGACCTCGACGCTGTAGCCCTTGTCGGTCAGGAGCTTCTTCCAGAGCGCGGTGGCGGCCTCACCTTCGGCCCAGCCGGAGACCATGCCGATGGTGATGTTCTTGTCGCTGCCACCGCCGCCGGAGCCGGAGTCGTCGCCGCACCCCGCGGCGCTCAACCCCAGCGTCAGCGTCAACGCCGCGACCGTAAGACCCTTGAACTTGAACCGCATTACCGTCCTTTCGTTGCTTGCATGGGGGGAGGAGAAGCGGGGGGAGCGGAGTCAATTGGAGGAGCCGCCGGCGGCGGAACCGGCCGCTGCCGCTGCGCCGACCGGGAACCTGTCGCTCGCCTTCCGACGCTCGAACAACGTGCGCAGCCCGCTGGAGCCCTCGCTCAGGGCACTGGTGAGACGGTCCAGGTAGATGGCCAGCACGACCACGGCGATACCGCCCTCGAAGCCCTTCGCCACGTCCACCCGGTTGATGCCCTCCAGCACCTCGCCGCCGAGCCCGCCCGCGCCGACCATGCCCGCGATGACGACCATCGACAGCGACAGCATGATCAGCTGGTTGATCCCGGCCATGATGGACGGCATCGCGAGCGGGATCTGGATCCGGGTCAGGATCCGGTTCGGCGGCGTGCCGAACGCCTCGCCCGCCTCCACCATTTCCGGGTCGACACCGCGGATGCCGAGCTCCGTCAACCGCACCCCGGGCGGCATCGCGAAGATCACCGTCGCCACCACGCCGGGCACCGGCCCGATGCTGAAGAAGAAGATCGCCGGGATCAGGTAGACGAACGCCGGCATCGTCTGCATGAAGTCCATGACCGGCCGGACGATCCGGCTCATCAGGTCGCTGCGCGCCGCCGCGATCCCGATCGGAACCGACAGCACCGTCGACACCACCGCCGACACGATCACCAGGGCCAGCGAGTCCATCGCCGGATCCCACAGCTCCATGCTGTCGATCAGCAGGAAGCCGAGGACCGTGAACACGCCGAGCTTCCAGCCGCTCAACACGAGCGCCAGCACCGCGAGGACCAGCGTCAGCCCCAGCGGCGGCAGCAGGTTCAGCACGTCGGTCAGCCCGTTCACCGACGACTCGATCGCCGACCCGATCCCGTCGAACAGCCACGACAGGTTGTCCGTGCACCAGGTCACCAGGCTGTCGAACCACTCTCCGACCGGCACCCGGGGCAGCTCCACCGCGTTACTCGCCGTCAACGCCACTGCCCTCCTTCGTCAGCGCCGGCCGCGGCTGGTCCTCTGGCTCCACCGTCGAGTCGATCGCGCCGAGCGCCGCCAGCAGCGCCACCCGGGGGATCACGCCGAGGAGCTTCCCTTCACCGTCCGCGACCGGCACCGGCAGATCGCTCTCCGCGCACCGGACGAACAGGTCGGCGACCGGCGTGTCCGGCGCCACGGGCGGCGGCTCCTCCCGGTCGATCAGGCCGTCGAGGCTCTGCACGTTCCCCTGCACCGCGTCCGCGATCACCGTGGCGCGCACCCGCCCGACCAGCCTCCGATCGCGCTCGATCACGAACGCCGCCGACGTCTGCCGCTCCCGCATGGTCCGCAGCGCCGTCCCCGGCCCCGTCGTCGCCAGCACCGTGACCAGCGGCTTCTCCATCACCGAGGACGCGGTCAGCACTCTGGTACGGTCCACATCCGCGACGAACCGGGCGACGTAGTCGTTCGCCGGATCCGTCAGGATCTCCTCGGCCGTCCCGATCTGCACGATCCGGCCCTCCCGCATCACCGCGATGCGGTCCCCGATGCGCATGGCCTCGTTCAGGTCGTGGGTGATGAACACGATCGTCTTGCCGAACCTGCCCTGCAGGTCGAGCAGCAGATCCTGGACCTCCCGCCGGATCAGCGGGTCCAGGGCGCTGAACGCCTCGTCCATCAGGATGATGTCGGTGCCCGACGCGAGCGCCCGGGCCAGCCCCACCCGCTGCTTCATACCGCCCGACAACTGCCCGGGCAGCATGTGCTCCCAATCCGCCAAACCCACGAGCCCGAGGAACTCCCGGGCCGTCTTCTCCCGCTTTTCCTTCGGCACACCGCGGACCTCGAGACCGTAAGCCGCGTTCGCGAGAACCGTCCGATGGGGGAACAGCGCGAAGTGCTGGAAGACCATGCTGACCTTGTTCTGCCGCAACGCCCGCAGCGCTTTCGGCGACAGCTTCGCGATGTCCTGCCCGTCGATCTCGACGTGCCCGGACGTGACCCCCAGCAGCCCGTTCAACATCCGGATGAGGGTCGACTTCCCGGACCCCGACAGGCCCATGACCACGAAGATCTCGCCCTGCCTGACCTCGAACGTGGCGTCCACCACAGCCGGGGTGACCCCGAGTTCCCGGACCGTTCCCAGATCGGCGCCCGCCGTGAGTTTCCGCTGTGCCTCGGCCGCCTTACGGCCGAAGAGCTTGGTGACGCTTTCCGCGCGGAGTACTGACACGATCTCCTTTCGGGTTCCCACGTCGCTGCGCGGAAACGGGTCGCCTCGTCCGTCCAGGCGCCCGGATGCCGACAAGCCTCAACCAAAGAGGCCGTCAACCAGACGCCTATGCCATGCGTCGCCCGAAACTACCCGTCCAGAGAACATGTTTCATCTTTTGGTGCTTTCCGTCACGTTCAGGTCACGATCGAACTACACCTTCGTCCGATGGAAGTTCAGGTACGACCGCGACGGCGTCGGCCCCCGCTGATCCTGGTACCGCGACTCGTACCGCGCCGACCCGTACGGGTACTCCGCCGGGGAACTCGTCCTGAACAGGCACATCTGCCCGATCTTCATCCCCGGCCACAGCTTGATCGGCAGCGTCGCCACGTTCGACAACTCCAGCGTCACATGCCCCGCGAACCCCGGATCGATCCACCCCGCCGTCGAATGCGTGAGCAGCCCCAACCTGCCCAGACTCGACTTCCCCTCCAGCCTGGCCGCCAGATCGTCCGGCAGCCCGAACACCTCGTACGTCGAGGCCAGCACGAACTCGCCGGGATGCAGCACGAACGCCTCGTCGGCGTCCACCTCCACGATCCGCGTCAGATCCGGCTGCTCCACCGCCGGATCGATGTGCGGATACCTGTGGTTCTCGAACACCCGGAAGTACCGGTCCAACCGCACGTCCACACTGGACGGCTGAACCATCCCCGGCTCATACGGGTCGATCTTCACCCGCCCGGACCCGAGCTCGGCCCTGATGTCACGATCGCTGAGCAGCACCCGGAAACGCTATCCCAAGACCACACCCCCACCGACTTCCGGTACAGTACTCACAACATGGCGCCCACCAGCGCCCACGCGGGTGTAGTTCAATGGTAGAACTTCAGCTTCCCAAGCTGACAGCGCGGGTTCGATTCCCGTCACCCGCTCCCACACCAAAGGCCCAGGTCAGGGATGTTGATCCCGACCCGGGCCTTGATCTTGTCACCGGCTCTCGCAGACCACCGTGCCATTAGCGTGCCATTAGGCCACGGGCACCCGCGCCCCCGCCGCACCGCCGTCTTCGCCGTCATCCTCGCCCCGCTCCGCCTGGACGAGCGCGTCTAGGCCATCGGCGATCGCGCGGTCACCCTTGGCCGACTTCCGCTGATACCGCAGCGCGGCCCGCTCGTTGTCATGCCCCATGCGCGCCATCAGGTTCTTGGTCGAGACGCCCATGTCCGCGGCGAGCTGGTTGCCGGTGTGTCGGAGGTCGTGGAAGTGCAGGTTCGGCACGCCGAGCGCTTCGACCACGTGTTTCCAGTGCGTGACCTTGTTGAACCCGCTACGGCGTAGGGGCCCGCCCTTGATCCCCGTGAAGACCAGGGCGCGAGGCTCCCTCTTGGTGTACTTGTTCAGGTGCGCGACCAGGGCCGGGACGATCGCGGCCGGCATCGTGACCGTCCGGATACCGGCCCGGGACTTGGTCGGACCGAGGATCATCTCCCCGTTGGCCCGCTCGACGAACGCGCCCCGGACGCTCACGGTCCGGTTGCTCAGGTCGATGTCGCAGCGGCGAAGGGCCGTGATCTCACCCCACCGCAGGCTTGCGAACGTGGCCAGCAGGATGAACGCGCGCAGCCGATCATCTCGGGTCACGTCCGCGTGTCCGTCCTCCGCCATCTTCCACAGCACCCGCTCAGCCTCCGCACGGGTGGCGAAGGTCTGGGGGAAGCGCCGCATGGTCCCGCCCTTGACCTGGTAGCGGAGCCGATACTCGCCATTGTCGAGCTTGCGGAAATTGCCGACCGGCCGCACGCCGACCCGTTCGGCCAATTCGAAGACTTGCGCCACCGTGAGCACCGGACGTTCCTCCGTTTCCTCCTTGCCCGCCCCGCGTACCTGGCACGGGTTACGGGGCAGAATCTTGTCCTCTACGACTGCGGTCATCAGCACGGCCCGCAGCAGCCGGTACGCCTTTGCGCGAGTGCTGGCTCCGACGCCGTTCTTGGTGAGCGTCGTCAACCATTCGCGGACCACCGGAGTGCTCAGCTTGCCGAGGGTGACACCGCCGAGATGCGGGTTGATGTGCTTACGAAGCAGCCAGCCGTACAGCTCTTTCGTGCGGGTCCGGAGCCCCTGACGCTGTTCTATCCACAGCGCGGCATAGGGGCCGAGTTCGACCTTGGCCCGTTCAGGGTCGGTCCATTGCCCGCTGAGTATCTCCGCTTCGATCAGCGTCAGTGCGCGCTCTGCGTCCGTCTTGGTGTCGAACGTCTTGGGTGCGGTGCGTGTGCGTCCGTCCGGTCCCGGATAGCGAGCCTGGAAGCGCCCCGAGGGCAGCTTGCGGACGTTGCCGAAACGTCGGTGGCCGTCCCTGTTCGCCATTACGCGGCCCTCCAGACGTCGGATTTGGTCATGGGCTCCACGAGCCCGGCCGCGATGAACTCACGAAGCGCGGATTCGGGGATGCGGACGAAGCGTCCGAGCTTGACGAAGCGGATGCGCCGCTCAGCGATGAGCCGACGCGGGAACCGTTGCGAGGTGTTGAGGTATTCGGCCGCCTCAGCCACGGTCAGCAGTCGATCGGCGGGGGTGTTGTCGAGTCCCTTGGTCACGCCGCCTCCGCAATTGCCGAAAGTTCGGGGGTGAGGTTGTGGGTCGCCGCGTCGAGCTGGCGCCGCCGTTCGATGCGTTCGCCGATCAGTAGGCAGAGACGTTGCTCAGTGGGTTTCACGTCCGGGTCGCCGGGTCCGGCGCGTTCCCACACGTGCACCGCCGTCGGGTCGGCCGGGTTGGTGACAGGGATTCCGGCCTCAGCCAGTCGCGCCAGCGCCCACGCCTTACGGTCGGCTTTGTGATCGGCGAGGGTCTTGCCGGACCATTTGCGGGAGACCAGGACGCGGCGTCCGCCGTAGCCGAGGTGTTCGTGGCGGTGTGCTTTGCCCTTGCAGAACCCCGGCGTCATGCCTTTGCGGGGGTTCTTGGGCTGCACGCCGTAGCGCAGCCAGTTCGCGCACGTCGGTGAGCACGGCTCATACCGCAGTGCTTCGGCCATCCGGTCGACGTGCTCACGCTGCGCGCCGGTCTTAGCGGTGTGGCATTCGGCGACGCCCTTGACCAGGTACTTGGTCAGGTAGCCGATCAGCGTGCGAGATTGCGGGGAATCGGCCATGACGCCTTGTGCGTCGATCTGGCGTCCGAACCGCGCCACGTGCAGGGGTTCGGCGTCCGGGTCGGTGCCGATCGCGTCCAGCGCCTCGTCCCAGGTGGGCAGGACTTCGCCGGTTGCCGGGTCGAGGTAGCCGCCGTTCTCGCCCGCCGCGTCGTCCCAGAGCGGGAGTCGTTCGCCCTCGAAGACGACGCGGTCGGTCGGGGGCCACCACACTTGGTGGTAGGTGGCCGCCACCACTTGCCGCAGTTCGGCGCGGGAGATGGTGCCGCGGATGGCCATGTGCAGGTGGGGCGCGAGGCGCCGTTGGGGTTCGACGGTGGCGAAGTACTGGACGTCGTAGCCGACGAACCGGCGCAGGTTCTGCACGAACCGGTCCACCAGCTTGGAGAAGTGCAACGCGTCACGGGCCGCCCGCTCGTAGTCGTAGCCGTCCGGGTCGACTGGGGCCCCGTCGCTGTGGACCCGGCCGTAGGAGTCCAGGGTGAGGGTCAGGAATAGCGAGGGCTGGAAGGTTCGGCCGTCCCGGCCGTGGAACACCTTGCCGAGGGTGCGGGAGTCGACCGGCCGCCGGGGAAGGTCTGGAGCGTCCTGGCGGCGCCTGGTGGACCGGGTCCGCCGGCCCCTGGACTCCTCACCGGTCTTTAGGGCACCGCGGACGCCGGAGCGTTCAAGCTCATGGTCCAGGTCAGCGATCATCGCGTCCCAGAACTCGGTGTCTTCCCCGTCCGCCGATCCGTCCGCGAATGCCTGGTCGCGTGCCGCCGCCGCGTGTGCCCGCAACTCCATCCACGTGCGTTGTTCCTCGTCGGGGTCGGCGCGGGTGATGACGGGTTCGGTGGTCAGGTGCCAGCCCTGGGCGCATTGCACCGCGCGGAGTTTGCGTTTGCGTTCGGCGCACGAGGGACACACCGAGGCCAGCGTGTGCCCGCACGGCACATACACGACCTCGGCCGTACCGGTGTTCAGGTCGACGCGCCGCATCGGTACCGGCCGGATACAGACGCCGTGCTCGACGGCGACCGCTTCCAGCACGCCCCGCGCCAGCGGCGCCAGCGTCTTGACCATCGGTTCCGGATCGGCCTCGGACGAGGTGATCTCGGAGGGGGAGGTGTCGACCTCGGGGGCGTCGGGGGTGGGCTGTGTCATGCCGCCCCCTTGGTGTCGACGTCGGGCAGGGCGAGCGCGACCATCGCGCGGATATCGGCATCGGAGACGTACGCCGCGCGTACCCGTACCGGATCCGGGGAGGTTTCCAGCCGGACGAACCCGACCCCCGCGCCGATTTCGGGGATGGAGGAGATTTGATCGGCCAGGGCGCCGCGGTCGCGGGCGCCGTCGCCCAGGACCATGTCGACCTGTTCGTCTTCGTCCAGGCGCAGCGCGATCCGGTCGGGGAACAGGTTGCGCAGGTTGTTGACCTCCTTGCGCGCGTCCTGCTGCGCGCCGATCACGCAGTACCCCACCGACCGGCCCTGCGAGGTCAGCACCGCCAGCGCCGACTCGGCCCGCTTGCGCAGGTCGCGTTCGGGACAGTAGGCGGTCAAGAACGCCAGCTCATCGACCACGATCACCCGGAACGGGAACTCATGCGAGGGTGTGAACGAGCGGGTCACGCCCGCGAACCGGTTGGCGCGTGCGTTCATGTCGGCGGCCGCGTCCTCCAGCAGTTCGACCATGCCGCCCGCCGGGTCGGAGGAGTAACGCCCGTACCGCTCGAACAGGCCCCGCCCGAAGGACAGTTCCATCCGTTTGGGGTCGATGGCCCACACCTCCACCAGCCCGCCCAGCAGCCACGGCAACACCGCCCGAACCGTCGACCAGATCACCGACCCCTTCCCCGCCCCCGTCGCGCCCGCGATCAGCACGTGCGTGCCCAGCAGCCGCAGCCGCCACGGAGACCCGTCCTCTTGCCGTCCGACCGGCAGGGCGGACAGGTCGACGTCGGCCGCGTCGGGGATGGGCAGTGCGGGGATGGGGACGGCGAGGGCGTCTTTGCGGACGAATTCCAGCCAGATCCGGCCTGGACGGTCCCCGTCCCGGACGCGGACGAGCGAAGCGCCGAAGCCGTGCGCGAGGTTGACCGCGACCCGCTCCCACGCCTCCGGTGCCTGCCCCTTGAGCATCCGGACCAGGACACGGTCCGAGGTAGGTCCGCAGCGGACCCGGACCAGGGAGGGCAGGTATTCACGGCCCTTGTGGACCTTGGTGAGTCCGGCCGTGACCAGGACGGGTTGCCAGTCGCGCCGGTACACCGCGATGAGCCGCCACCGGGCCCGTGCCGGACGGACCGCGTACCGGCCGAAGGACGGACGGTCGACCCCCGCCCACACCCCCAAGCCCACGGCGACGAGGGCCAGGACCAGGACGGGGACCATCCAGCCGTACCGGACACCGAGCCAGCCCAGACCCGCCGTGACCGAGACGGGGACGATGTTGCGGACCAGGAACACCACCGTGCGGACCACCGCGCGGACGGCGTTGACGAGCAACACGAGCGCGTCGGGCATGTGCCACACCGGCGGCGCCCACTTCGGGCCTGCGAACGGGTCACGCTGTGCTTCGACCGCGACGTTTTCGCCCGGCCCCAGCTTGCGGAACTCCCATGCCATGATGGATCACACCTCTTCTTTGTGCTGATCAGGGGAGAGAAACGGGGCGGCCGGAGGTACCAGCTCCAGCCGCCCCACCTACACATCAGGCCGCCGCGTCCTGGGCGGGATCGGCCGATTCGGCGTTTAGCGCGTGGAGCCGCTCCACCTCGGCCGTGAACCGGGTTACGACCTCCAGCAGCCGCCGCGCGTTGGCGACATCGCCCGCCTCCACCGCGCCACGCGATCGGTTGGACAGGGCGAACGTCAGGTCCGCCGCAGAGATGGTCAGGATCGGCCCGGCATCGGGGTGGCCGGGGTAGGTGTGGCAGGCGAACCGCGAGCCCTCACCCAGGTGAATGTCGACCGCGCCGAAGGTGTCCTTCACGCCACCCGCCCCCTTCCCGACGAGGACCGGCCCGACCCGCCACGACCCGACGAGGGACGGCCGGAGCGGTACAGCCGCTCCACCTCCACCGCGTACGCCGCCGCCTGCTCGGCCAGGCCCCGCGCGAACTCCACATCCCCGGCCCGCAGCCGCTCGGGAAGAGTGAGGGTGACCAGCACCCGACCGGCCGACACCGTGAACAGCGGTGTACGAGCGCGGAACGGCTTGAACTCCACCGACGCCGCCGGGTCGATCGGCAGCGACAGCGCCGACATGCGCCCGCCCGAGTCCCCCGCCATCACGCCGCGTCCTTCGCAGCCGCGCCGCCGTCCTTGCCCGCCGACCGGCCCCCGTTGCCCTTGAAGTTGGCCGGACGGACCGCCGACGCCTTCAGCGAGTAGGCCAGCCGTCCCGTACCGGAATTGACGTACGGCGTCACCGACAGGCCGTCGAACTCCACCGGCACGAACGGGAACCCCGCCGGAGCCTCCGGCACGATCGGCTGCACTGGCGCCGACAGCTTGACCTTGAACGTCCCCTTCGACTCCGGGTCAGCGTCCAGCACCTCCACCGCCCACACCAGTTCGCCGGACTCCTTGTCCCGCGCCTGAACGAAGTTGTCCTTCGTCGACCGGTCGAAGTCCCGCACCGGCTCCACACCGCCCTTGACGAACGCGCCGAACGGGAACACGTCCCCGAACGCGACCTTGAACGGACCCTGCACCGCCATGACAACCACCCTTCCGAACGTTCACCCGTCCGCTCGTTCGGACGAGTGCATGCGTTGAGAATACCTCGCCCACTCGACCGAACAACCCATCATCAGAGTGACGTGCATCACAACTACGGGAGGGCGATGGTCGAGCGCACGGCCGGGTCAGTCCGGGACGCTGTAGGTCTCCTCCAGCTCATGCAACGACCCCGGCATGACCACCTCGGCCACGAACCGCACCACATCGGACGCGTCCCGCAGACTCGCCAGAATCGACAACACCGGCTCACCCCGCTCGATCCCCAAGACCTCGGTCTCGTCACCGGCGGGAAGGCGTGCGGTCAGCCGCTCGGCGATGTGGTCGATGCGTAGCCCCTTGACCGTGCGCAGATGATCACGCAGCCCCACCGGCAATGGGCCCGGCTTGTCCAGGTCGGTGCCGAACACCAGCTCTTGCGGGAACCAGCACGACACCAACTCCGAAGCGATCTCGTCCCGCACGGCGACCCAGCGGCGCACCAGCACCCGCCCGCCGTCCACGCCCAGCAGCGCCGCCACCGGCCCCGGCGCCTCCACCTGATCGACCCCCACCAGCGTCACCCCCGCCGAGGTTTCGGGACGGTCCAGCACGGCCAAGCCCGGACGTGTGGCCTGCGCCGCCGCAGCTGGGCGCCCTTTGACGAATGATCCGCGCCCATGTTCGCGAGTGATCCACCCGTCCTGCTGGAGCATCTGCAACGCCCGCACCACCGTGGTACGGCCCACCGCGAACTCCCGCACCAGCTGCGACTCGGAGGGGAGCAGGGAACCGGGCGGGTAGTCGCCGTTGTCGATCCTGCGGCGCAACTCCAGCACCACCCGCGCGTACTTCGGAGGCTCGAACTCCAAGCTCGACATGATGACCACCTGACTACTAGGACGCTTGACCGCACAACCGGCCGCCTTCCGGCACTGTAGCGCCCACATGCACAAACGTCACGCCCCCCGCCCCACCGAACACCAAAGCCCACCGTCCAACCCCACGACCGAGGCCACGTTCCCCGCACCCCTCACCACTACGGACGCTTGACCACGAACCCGGCCGCAATCAGCGCGGTCCGGACCTCACCCACCCGACGCGGCCCCATCCCACGCACCGCGCCCAACGCATCCGACTCCAGCAACGCCAACAACTCACCCACCGTCCGCACACCCACCGTCCGCACCACCATCCGGTCCCGCCGCAACACCTCACGCACATGCACCGACAACCCCAAACACCCCACCGGACACGTCACCATCACCCGCCCATGCTCATGCTCATGCGCCCTACCGCCGGCCGCGTCCGCCACCGCATCCTGACCCGACACCCGCCCGGCGTCCCTCAACACCCGCACCAGATCACCCACCGTCGCCACCCCCAAACACGACACCGGACACTCAAGGCTCACCCCCTCATGCCCCAGCACATGCAACGCCCCGTGCAACGCCCCGTGCCCCTCCATGCTCCCGCTCACCTCGGCCGCCCCCGCGTAGCGATGATCTCCTCCCGCAACGCGCGAGGATCGGCCGCCTCCACCAACCGCACACCCCACCCCCCACGCCGCCGCACCCGCACCACGGCCCACCACGCGCCCGTAGCCCGCCCATACCAAGCCACCACCCCCGAAAACTCCTGCTCGATCTGCGCCGCCAACTGCCGCCGCCTGCGCCGTTCCTCCGACGACGTCGCCGCCCACGTCACGCCCATCACCCGCGCCCGTCCGGCGAGCTGGCGAACGGGACGTCCAGAACACGAGCGATCCGGACCGCCGCCCCCACCGCGTCAGACACCGGGCACAACGGCTCCAACTCCGGAGGAGAGTTACGCGTCGGCCCCGACCACACCCACCACCACCACAACACGCCCCCACGGAAACGACACACCACCTCCTGCCGCAGCCCCGGCGCGAAAGCCTGCCCCCGCGGATCATCGGCGTCGGGCTCACCGGCCGGGTTACGCACCCGCACCGCCCCATGCCCCCACACCTCCGCGACCAGATCCCGCGCCTGAAGTTCTTCGACCAGCGTCAACGCCGCTGGACGCCACCCCTGCGCGGTCTCCCGAGCCCGCACCGAACCGCCCACGATCATCACTCCCTCGCGAAGAAATGGAACGCGGGACCGGCAGGGCGACACCCCACCAGGGCAGACCCACCACCCATGGCACGGTCACGGACGCGAGCCTGGCCCCACGCCCGTCCCGCCGCACACCCACCGGCCCCGCAGCCTGCTACGCCGCCCGCCCCTGACGAACCGGCGCACACCAACCACACGGCTCCCGGCCCACCCCCGGCCCCGAACCACCCGGCACCCCCACCAGCACCGCCCGCCGAGGATGAACGAACTTCCACCCCCGACCGCCGCAGCGCTCACACCCGTTGCTCGCTTGGTTGTCTCGCATGAGGCCCAGACTCGCGCCTCAGAACGTCCTCATTGAAGGTCCTATTTAGGTCCTAATAAGGACGTTATTAGGACCTTCGTCATTGTGAAGTGCCTTACGGTGTCCGCTCCGAACCCATATGCGGGCTAGAGTCGGACTCAAAGAGGACCCACAGCGGAGGGATCAACGATGCCGCGCCCAGCGGGCAACACTCGTCTCAAAGCCGCCCGGCAGCACGCCGGGTACGCATCTCAGCAGGCGCTAGCCGACGCCATGACGGCCGCCGCTCCCTCGCTGGGCTTGGGCAAGATGCAGATCAGCGCCCGGCAGATACGACGATGGGAGTCCGCATCCCCGCCATGGCCCCGAGCCGACCACCAACGCCTCTTGGTTCACCTGCTTCAACTGCCCGTGGAAGACCTGGGCTTCACCCCGCCATGGGAAACGGCCGACGCTCCGGCCCCGACCCGGCCGAGCAGCCCGACCCCGGCAGCCCCTAGCCAAGCCACCGGCGCCACCCTTCCACTACCCACGGCCAACGCCGCCGTACAGCCACCCACAGTGGGAGCCGACTTCTCCGCCATCAACGGCGCACTTCGACGCCTCTACTTCTCCGTTCAACCCGCCCAGCTCCACCCCGCCGTAGTCGAGCACACCAAACTAGGCAGACAACTACTCGCCGAGACCACCGGCGTCCCGCGGACCATCCTCGCCACCGCCCTCGCCGAATCCCTGCTACTCGTTGGCCGCATTGAGTTCTTCGACCTCCGCCAACCCGACGACGCCGACGCCTCATACGTCCGAGCACTCCAGGCCGCCGGAGAAGCCGACAACCCCCTGTTGGGCGCCGCGATCCTGGCACACGCCGCATTCATTCCAGGATGGGACAACCGACGCGACGAAGCCGCCGAACGCATGCGCGCCGCCCGCACCTACGCCCGACGAGGCAGCGCACCCGCAGAATTCACGGCATGGCTGGATGCCGTCGAGGCCGAATGTGAAACCCGATGTGGACACCCCCGCGAAGCCCTCAGGCTTATCAACCACGCCGAACACACGCTCACCGAAAGCACCGGACAACCGGCACCCGACTGGTTCAACTGGTTCTCACCCACCAGCCTTGCCGCTTTCAAAGGCAACACCCAACTCAAGGCCGGTCAGCCCGCCCAAGCCAAGGCGACACTGTTGAACGTGCTGGAAGCGATCGGCGACACCAACGCCAAACAGCGCACCGTCATTCTCGGCGACCTGGCCGCCGTCGAGGTCGCGCAGAAGAACCCCAAGGCCGCATGCGCCTACGCCGAGCAGGCCCTAGACCAGCTCGCCGTCACTTGGTACGCCACCGGCATGGACCGCGTAAACGAAGTCCGCCGCGCACTCCAGCCATGGGCCGAGACCGACCACGTCCGCCGCCTGGACGACCGCCTCTACGGATGGCAGACCACCCTCAGCGCCCTCCAGCGTTGAACGCGGCGACCCGGCCCGGAAGCTCAGCCAGCGAATCAATACGCATCGTCGGCACACGATCGGCTTCCGGGTCGTCCTGCTGAATGATCCCCCACGGCCCCCGCCGGATCAGCGCCGTCCGCAACCCCATCCGAGCCGCGGGCATGATGTCGTTGTCCAACCGATCACCCACATACAGCACTTCGCCGGCCTCGCACGGCGCCGCCTCCACCACACACCGGAAGAACCCCGGATCAGGCTTGGACACACCCCAGTCATCCGACGTCGCGATCATGTCGCACGGCAATTTCAGCGACCGCAGAATCCCACCGGCCCGCACCGTCTGATTCCCCGCGATCCCCACCCACAGCCCATCACCACGTAGCTTGGCCAACGCCGGACGCGCATCCGGGTACAAGTCGTCCTCCCCGAACGACTCAGGCTGCCCCACCTCGGCCCGCTCCTCACGCTGCTGCGCTAGGTCAAACCCAGGCGCGAACACCTGGAACGTCTCTCGGTAGTCCAGCCCCCGAGCGATCACCGCCCCGAACATCGCCGAGAACGTATGCCGAGGCACCCCCAACCAGTCAGCCCACGTCCCATACTCCCGAGTCTCATTAACGAGACACTCCCCAACATCAAACACAACAGCCCGGATCATGAGCCCACCCTACGAGCGCCGGGCCCACGCTGAACGCCACACCCCCAACCGTGATCATTGCCGAATTGGGCTGTTTTGGATCAAGGGGCGGCGGCGCTTGGGCCGCTGGCGCGGCCCCGCGCCTGGCCGCCCGGAGCGTGCGGCGTGGGCGCCGGTCACCGGACGGCTGCGCCGGGCCGCGCATCGCGTCACGCCCGCACGCCGCGCCCCGTCCGGCCGCCACGGGGTACGCGCCGCCGCCCGAACGATTCCGTCCGGAGAACCTGACTCCGCCGGTACAGGGACGTTGCAAGCTGAGCTGGAAATGCGCAGGGTCCCCCCAGCCCCGATCTGTCGAGGATGGCGACGGCCGGAACCCGTCAAGGGCGCCTACGGCGTCACTACGTGATGGCTACGCCACCCTTGACAGAACCCGTCCGCCGCTAAGTACAGGTCTCGTCGGGGCCGGGGGGAGGAAGGTAGGGGGAAGAACAGCGGCTACGCCGCACGCCCAGGCAGGGCGCGAGACTCGCACACCACGCGGTTGCAGGTCCTCGCATCGGACGCCTCAGGAACGGGGGATCGGGTGCCACGCGGCAGCCGGGCCGCTGTCAACGAGCGATGAGGGCGCGGGACAAGTGAGCAGGTCAGCGGCAGGCTGCGTGCCATTAGCGTGCCATTAAGCAGGGTGATCAAGGGGTACTAGCGGTCAGTTGCGGTATGGCGGAACGGCTGGTCAGCGGCAGGGGCATGGGAGACGGGACTATTCCCAAGCTGACAGCGCGGGTTCGATTCCCGTCACCCGCTCCCACCCCAAAGGCCCAGGTCGCGAGCGTCGTTCCCGACCCGGGCATTGATCTTGTTTCGAGCCGCCAGCTCATCGAGGCATGGAAACTCGTCCGTGCTCCGCAGCCCGACATCACCGATCGCAAGACCCGGCAACGCCGCCAGCACCTGTTCACTCACCGCGGGCAACTCGTCGGCGACGGCTATCTCAACGACCATGTCATCCCGGTGCTCTGCACCGAGGCCGGGCATCCCGATGCGTCGTGACTCACACGGGGCGCTCACCAGCCACCGCGCCCGCGCCACCATCGCCAGCCAACTCCTCAGCGCCCGCGACCCGCTCACCCTGGCCGACCTGCAGCAAGGGCTCGGCCACAAGCACCTCCCAGCACCCGTCACTACGCCACGATCCCGCAACGCACCCACACCGCCGCCTACAAGAAGGCCGACTACTTCGCTCGCGACGTCTGGCGCGGCCGCCGACGGACAGCCCCGGAAGTACTTCGACCTGGGCGGCGGCGACTGCGGCTACGACTTTTTCGCCAGATGCCCGCATCGACCGGCCTGCGTGCGCTGTCCCTTCTACCTGCCCAAACAACCCCACGCTGCAGCTTCTGAAGGCCAAGACCGGCATCGAGGAGATGCTCGAACAACTCGATCTCAAGCACTCGAGGGCGACCGCGACGCCTTTGCCGCCCTCGCAGAGCGCCTCGCCGACGTTCCCACCCCGGCCGGGCCGACCCCCAACGAACTCGGCACCGGCACGACCTTCGTCTCCCTCACCCGGGCGCGACAGCCTGCCCGGAGGCCCATCATGAGCAGCCGAATCATCACACGATCAGGCAGGCACCTCAGCTGTCACCACGAACAGCAGGGCCGTGGCCAAGAACGGTCGGGAGCCGGCCTCCTCGACCCATTCCTGGGCGCCACCGTCCAGATAGCCGGCTGTGATGGCTCGGGCCACGTTGCGTCGCAGCCCAAGGACTTGATCAGCGGTCTCGAAGTCACAGAACAGCGGCGCCGAGGGCATGACCGACCGCACGCTGAGCCCTGCATCCACGCACAGCCGCGCGAGGCTGCGGCCAATGGTCGCGTTACGAACGATCTCGGTGGTGATGAACCGGGTCAGCCCCCGGCTCACGGCCCGGTCCGGAGAATCGATCAACAGGCCGTCCCAGTCGGGTTCGGCCATCACGATCCGCCCTCCGGGGCGGGACACCCGGCGAAACTCCGCCAGCACCCGGGACGGGTCTGCCACGTGCTGCAGCACACGGTCGGTGCGGGCTCGGTCGACGCTGCCTTCATCTAACGGCAAGGCGTGAGCATCGCCGGAGCGAACCTCACCCAAGAGCTGTCCTGCCAGACGCGCACGGGCCTCGTCGACCATCGCCGGATCCCGGTCGACACCGATAACCCTGCCGTTCGGGGAAACAGCCGCCGCCATGGAGACCAGGTCTGTTCCCGGGCCGCATCCGATGTCAAGGACGGTCTGCCCCGGCTCGAGGCCCAACGAGTCCATTACGTGCTGCTTATAGGCCTGACCCGGTGCGCTAGCGGCGACTTGGTCGAGATAGGCGATCGGGTCTGGACGGGAGAAGCCGCTGGTCTCGCGCATATCAACAGCCAACTACACACCCATGGAGATCTCGCGAAGAAGACGTGGAGATTTCGTTCGCCCCAAGCCAGCGCCGCGCCGGTCAGACACCCTGCGCCCAGCGATCGTTACCCCATATTCGCAATAACGTGCCCCTGCCGCCGCCTCACCACCTGGCAAGACATGCCCCGCACCCAACCAGCCCTATTCACCAAGGCCTGCCACCGCGGACCACGTGGTCGGGACGGACGGCGCAGGCAGCACCGTGCGCCAGGCGGCGGGCATTGACTTCCCTGGTACCGACTCGACCGTCTTCGGCTTCCTCGGCGACGTCGAACTGGCCGACCCGCCGGAGCGGCCGGGCTTCTGGCACAACGAACACGGCGCGCTGATCGTGGCCCCGATCGGCGGCGGCGGGCACTACCGCGTCACCGGATACGACCCGTCAGATCCCATCCCTACCCTGGAGTCCCTCCGGGAGACGACGAAATGGATCGCGGGCACGGACTTCGGCATGCGCTCCCCCGTGTGGCTGTCGCGCTTCGGCAACGCCGCCCGGCTCGCTGCGGAGTACCGGAAGGGCCGTGTGTTTCTGGCGGGCGACGCCGCGCACATGCACTTCCCGGCGGGCGGCCTGGGGCTGAACGTGGGACTGCAGGACGCGATGAACCTGGGCTGGAAGCTGGCCGCGGTCCAGCGGGGGTGGGCGGACCCGGCGCTGCTGGACACCTACCATCCCGAACGCCACCCCGTCGGCGTGGCCCTGGGCGAAAACACCAAAGCCCAGACCGCCCTGATCACCGCCACCACCGAGGAGGGCCGGTCCCTGCGTCGGCTCATGGCGGACCTGCTGCGCGCCCACTCCGACGTGGCGACCGCGCTAGCCAACACGGTGACCGCGCTGGACGTGCGCTATCCGGGCACCCATCCCCTGGCAGGCCAGCGCCTCCCGGCCACCCGCGAGCAGCTGCACCTGTTGCGCGAGGGTCGCCCGGTGCTGCTGGCCCAGGAAGCCGTCCCGGCGTTGAAGGACCTGGCCACGAGCGCGGACCTCCGGCTGTACGAGACCCAGCTGCCCTGGCCGACGGCGGCCGTGCTGATGCGCCCGGACGGGCACGTATGGGCCGCCGGGGACACTGCTGAGCAGTTGGCGGACGCCATGGCGGAACTACCCCTGGCCTGACGAAGGCCGGGGCCCAGGAAAGCTCTCCCGGGGGCCGCAGCACCATTATCTACAAGCACACCACCAACAATCCATCCCCCTCGCGAGCACCCCCACCAACCCACCGACCAGTAGCTACTCGACCGGTAAAGACCCACGCCCACCATATAGACGGGCTCCGAGAAACACAGAAATTCCGCCACCATGCGGACCCTTACATGCCTTCCGCTACGGCGGCGGCTGGCAATCGATTGCCGTACTCGTCCTAGCCGCTGAACGCCCAGGTCAGGCAGAATGCTCCCCGCGCACGCGGGCATGGTCGCTGCCGCGACCGGAGCCATATCGTAGGCGGTTAGGACGCCGCTTTTTTAAGGCACTTGCGTGAACATGAAAGAGTCAGACCTTCCGCCTAAGGGCGTAGCGCAGGCAGCGTCGTTTGTGAGCATCTTCGATACGTGACCTGGGGAACCGAGTTGACGCACGTGGACAGCGCCGTCACGCCACTCCCGTACCGAGAGGCGAATCGATTTGGTACCACTTGGAGATCAACACCGCCAACGCGACATCCGTAGAGACCGCCTCCCTGCCAGCTGGAGCACACCCTCATTAGGGCGTACCCTCTGGCCGCCGCGTGACGTCCGCCGTCCCTTGCGCTGGCTTGAGTCCTCGACGATTGCTCATGACAGTCATTCACCTCAAAGCAGCTCAGCATTTTCGTATGAAGTCGGCGAAACCGTGCCTCTGATCGCCTTCCAGGGGTGCTTAAAGATCACGTGCGCTCGGTGGAGCTTCGGCACGGTGTTCAACGTTCGAAAATATTAACACTGAAAAACTGGTGTGCCCTGAAAGGGTTCCAGAAGTCGGCTGCTGGTCTATTTTTAGGGGGCCTTTGGTGTAGACCCCCACACAGGAGCCGTGATGTCCCCCCGCCGCGCCGGTATCTTGGTAGGTGCCGTTCTGGTCCTTCTCTTCGGAATGACCCACCCTGCCACAGCCGTCGATCAATCCAGCAGCAAGGACCACCGTCCGTCCACTCAGGCCGCGCCGCCCATCATCGGCGGCTCTTTCGCCACCGACGCCCAGGCCCCGTGGGCCGCCTCGATCTATCGCAGCGGCGGATCGTTCACCTGCTCCGGCACCATCATCGCCCCGACCTGGGTGTTGACCGCGCGGCATTGCGTCAGCAGCGGCATCACCGTCCGCGTCGGCAGCGTCTACAGGTCACGCGCAACTACGATCGCCGTCACCAATTACCAGGTGGCGCCGCAGGGAGACCTGGCCCTGGTGAAGCTGTCCAGCGCCCACAACACCACCTTCTCCCAACTCGCCGACACCAATCCGCCGAACGGCTCGACTAACCAGATCTGCGGTTGGGGCTACACCAGCTACAACGGCCCGATCTCGGAACAGCTCAAGTGCGCGGACGTCCGCGTCACTTCCACAACGTGCCGCGATTACCACAGCGGCCAGGCGATCTGCAGCAGCAGGATCACCGGCAACGCCTGGAGCGGCGACTCCGGTGGCCCGCAGCGCTACAACGGCCAGCAGGTCGGTGTCGCCTCCACGGCCGACGGCCGGTCAACGCAGACTTACGGAAGCGTGCCCGCCAGCCGCTCCTGGATCCGCTCAGTAGCCGGCGTCTAACCGCTCAGCGCGCCCGGATCGCCCGGCCGGAACCCCTCCCGGCCGGGCGTTTCCGCAGGCACATCCCCGCCTGCGCGCCGTCCCCACCATTCGTCACTAACGGTGCGCCGCCAGCACTCTCGGTAATCGCCATGCACGGTTCGTACACGAGCCAGACCGCATTGTTGCCAGCTTCCTGCGATACGCCCAAGTACCCAGGGAGATCGAGGGTTTAATACGGCCGTCCCGTTACTGTCTTGGTGTCCCGCACTTCGCGGAGGGGTGCGGTTACCATCGCTCGGTGGCGTGGATTGACCCGGTGACCTGGTATGCGAGCCTGCCTGCCTGCTACCTGGCGACCGGCATGCTCCTCACCGATATCTACGGTCGTGTGCTGCTGGTCAAAACTCGCTACCGCGACGACTGGGGGCTACCCGGTGGCGTCGCTGAGGAAGGCGAACCCCCGCACTTGGCCTGTCGACGGGAGATCAGCGAGGAACTCGGCCTGGACCGTCCCGGCGGTCCGCTGCTGGCCGTCGACTTCGTCGCCGCCGGCGGCGACCGGCTCCGCTCAATGATCTACCTGGTCTTCGACGGCGGAACCCTCGCCGGCACCCCCGTTATCACCGTGCAGGAAGACGAGATCGCCGACTACGCCTTCCTGTCGCCCGACAGCGCCACCGCCCGCATGTCGGTGACAACCGCCCACCGGCTGCCACGCGTGCTGGCGGCGCGCCGCACTGGTCACGTGGCCTACCTGCCGTCCTGATCGAACCATCGGGATCCGACGTTGGTATCGGCCCTCCCAGGGGTGTGCTGCCCACTTCGCCGGCCCTTGTCCGGTGTGGTCTGGAAGAAGTGCGGCGGCGCCAGTGTTGGGGGTGACGTGGTTACGGTGGAAGAACGCCTGATCGCCGATCGTGATGGCCTGCTGGAGCTCGTGGCATCGCTGAGCGCTGACTGGGACGGCATCGTCAACGCGTCGGTGCAGGCCAACGTGGACGATGAACATGATCCGGAGGGCGCCACCATCGCCTTCGAACGCGCCCGGATCGAGGCGTCTTTGACGCGGGCCCGCGCGCGCCTGGCCGACATCGACGACGCGCTGCGCCGGCTCGGCGACGGTACCTACGGCGTCTGCGAACAATGTGGTGACGCCATCGCGGTGGAACGCCTGGAAGCGCGTCCGTCCGCCCGTACCTGCTTCGCTTGCGCTAGCCGCTGAGCCGCTCTTGGACGTAGAGCCGGGGCGGGGTCTGTCGCCTCATTTGGGGCGCCCGGCAGCAATAGTCAAGATCGATGGAGCCATTTGCGCACATTGTGCCATCCAGACCTTGCGTCGCATCCCGCGCGGGAATTGCCCACTTAGGCGCCTAGTTCTTCGCGAAGTTGGACGAGGGCCTGCGTGGCGTTGCGTGGGTTTCGGGGAGCAGTTCGCTTGCGGTTCGCATGATCCGCTGGAGCTGGTGCGGGAGGCGTAATGCGCCTGCCTCGCAGGTTGCGGCGTCCAGGCATTCGCGGGCGCCAGGGGTGGCGATCTGGCTCCGCAGCCGGACCTCGTGGAGTGCGTAGAGGTTGCAGGGTGAGGTGTGTCCAAGCAATCTCAGGTTGGCCAACTGCTGGCGGTCGAGGAAGGCGTCGGGGGCATGCTCGGACGACTCGACCTCACCGACGACGAACGCCAAGCCCTTCAAAGAGACCGGGACGCCGTCGTTGCTTTCGCCGAACGACTCGCCGATACTCCCTTCTGTTTGGATCGTCTGGGCGGGCTGACGATGAAGGGGGGTGGCGGTGAGCAGCGAGCAGAGTTCATCTGATCCGGCGGGCAATTCGCAGTTCGGTCAGATATCGCTTGGTGACGCGGCCACCGTGACGGCGGTCGATCAGGATGCCTATGCACTTCAGTAGGCCTTCGCGGGCTGTCGGCGTCAGTGCCCGGTGGCCGGAGTAGGTGCTCAGGAGATCCAGATAGGCCACGGTCGAGTACGTCAGCTCCCGCTCATAGCGGCGGAAGATCGCAGGTCCGAACCGGCCCGAGCGGTCCAGTTCCTCGCTGTCTGAAGGCACGTCGGCCGCGCTCGGCAGCTGCAACCCCGGCGGGGTCGACGGGTCGAACTGCTCATAACACTTCTGGACCTCAGCAAAGAAGGCGTCACTGCCGCCGGCCACATGACGCGTGGCCACCGTGGCCAGCACACCCCCAGGACGCAGCGCGTCAGCGGCCTTGGTCACCCGGACCGCCGGATCGATCCAGCCGAACGCGGTCGCCGACACCACCGCGTCGAACGGGTCCTCAGGCAACGGCCAGTCCTCAAACGCCGAGGTCACAACCTCAACCTGCGGGAATCGCGCCAGGTTACGGCGCGCCACCCTGGCCATGTCGGCCCCCAGATCCACCGCGACGATCCGGCAGCCACGCTCCGCCAGCGGCACCGTGGCCTGTCCCGTCCCGCAGCCGAGCTCCAACACGCGGCAGGCCGGTCCGACCCCGGCAAGGTCGTCCAGGTCATCGAACATCTTCGGCGGGTAACCCGGCCGCGCCCGGTCGTACAACTCAGCCGCCTCGGTGAAGGTCTCACGCAGTCGTTTGCGGTCTGGCTCAGCCACACACGAACACTACGGGCACCCAGCATGACCAAGGAGCCGCATCACGCAACGCCTGCGGGCGCCGATTGCATCGGGATCGGACCCGCCGCCTGGTGTTTTGACGGCCCGCCCCCCGTTGCCGATGGGGTGGGCCCGCGCGGCGAGGACCGTCAGGACTGCCTTGCCGGTGCCGGCGTCTCGGCGGCGGCCAAGGCACGAGCGATGTTGGCCAGGTTGATGCCGCGCGCGACCAGCAGGGCGCCGATGATGACGGGGGCCAGTCCCGAGGGGAAGGCATCGGCCCCTGCCGCCGCGATCAGGGCCACAGCGGACACCGCCGGCGGGAGCACGCCGACGGCGATGTAGATCCGGCTGATGGTTCGGAGCCGGGTGGCGGGGATCCCACCGCGCAGCGCCCGGGGCAGCATCAGCAGCCACATCGATCCGATCGTCAGCGGGAGCACGGCCAGAAAGGCAAAGCCCAAGGTCGCGGCCACGCCATCGTCCCCGCGCAGGTTGTCGGGGACGAACGCCAGGAAGAAGACGCCGACGATCACCAGGACGAACGAGGTCGGCAGCGCGAAGGGGAACCGGATCCCGGACTGGCCAAGATCCGCGGTCATCTGCGCCGGTGCGGACGCGGAAGCGGGCAGCGCCTGCGGGACGCTAGCGTCCACCCGGCGAGCCAGCCGCAACAGCCACGCCGCCCCCCAGCCCAGCGCGGCCACCACCGGGAGGGTCCCTAACGCGACCTGCAGCATCACCGTGACCGCGCTGTCGTGCTCATCGGCCACGAGGCCGAGAGCGACCAGGCTGTTGATCCCGGTCGCGGTCAGGCCGCTGCCGACGCTCACGACCGCTGCCGTGGCCGCGAGCACGGTGTAGATACGTGCCGCCCGCCAGATCGCCGCGGCGGGCAGGGCGCCGCCCGCCTCGCGCCTCCGCGCCGCACCCGGCGGCCACGCCGCCACCAGCCGAACTCTCGCATCGCGGGTGACCAAACCCGCGTGAGTGACCTCCATCCCCAATGGCAGTTCCCAAGCCCTGCTGTCCTTCAGGAACTCCACACCCATCTCCTCCCGGTGACTCCCGCACGGCGGCGACCAGAATCTCGCGAACCGGTCGAGACCGGCGAATTCGACGTGCTCCGACTTGATCGAAGAACCATGCGGCGAGCACCTGCCGTCGTTGGAAGGATCATCTGACCAGGCGCCGGAGTTTCCAGGTGGCCGCCATCAACAGGGCGAACGCAATGGCCGGGACGATGAACGACGGCAACGCGTCGACGACATCGTCGGAGTACGGACCGAGCGGCCCTACCCGCACGGGGATGCGCCTTCCCTCGTCGCCGTGGGACACCCCGGAGATGTGTCCGGACCCTGAGTGTCCGCTAGCGGTACGCCACGTCCCCTCGCAGTCGGTCCGTGTGCTTGTGCCCTCGCAGTCGGCCACCAAGGCCGTGCCCCGCTCGCCGGACGCAAGCGTGTAAATGACCAGCACCGGATGCCAGCCGACCAGAACGATGGCCGAGAAGAGTACCGTCACCGCGGCGACTTGCGATCGACTCACGAAGCTGCACGATATATGTATCGTGCGCCTGAAGTATCGTGATTCGCTCCCCGATTGCCGCTACGGGCCGTGCGGCAGTTCTATCGCGCCGTTGACCTGGAGCTTGGCGAGAAAGGGACGCTTATGGTTATGGGCCAATCGGACGCATATTGATGGGCTTGGCTTCAAGCTTGATCGTGGTCTGCTGGAAGCTTCCTCATCGCTGGACGGGTTCTGTTTCTTGGGTTCGCTGTGCCCAGAACAGGGCGTGGCCACTGTCGCCTTCAGGGACGAACTGCTGGTCGGTGACCTGGAGGCCGCTCTCGTCGAGCCAGGACCGGTAGGTGGTGGCGTCGGTGTGGCTCCACCACATGGTGGCGGGGCCGCCGAGCCAGTTGTCCTGCGTGCCGGTCCAGGCGTCCTGGCCGGTGGTCGCCAGCAGCCAGCCGCCGGGGCGCAGCCACCGGGCGATGTTGTGCAGGAGGCGGGGCTGCTGGTCGAGCGGCATGTGGATCAGTGCGTAGAGGCAGACGATGGCATCGAAGGTTCGTTCGATCTGGACGTCGCTGATGTCCACGCCGGTCACTTGGTGTCCGGCCGCCGTGAGGCGCCGGGCTGTCGGGACGCCGCAGCCACATCCGAGGTCCAGGACGTGCCCGCGCTCGGGAAGGCGCACCACCAGGTCGGCCGACCAACGGTCATACTGCTCGATCGTGTCGTCGTCACCGCGGTAGTGGCGAGACAAAGCGTTGTAGCCGGAGCGGACCAGCTCGGTGGGGTCGGTGTCCATGCCGACAGGCTATGAGCCCTCGCCGGCGCGGGCGGATACGGATCGCGGAGCCAGATCTTGATGGACGCGACCGGCTTACGGCCGGCATGCCCTTCGGCGGTCTCCGGTGGGTGGTTCGTCCTTGATCAGGCCGTCGAAGCCGTGCTGACGGTGGGTGCGGCAGGCGGACGCGGGGCTGACCGAGCCCTCATAGTCGACGGCGAAGACGGCCTTGCCCCGCTTGATGAAGACGTCGAGTTCGGCGCACTCGTCGAGTTCGGCGCATTCCTCCGGTAGTGCCCAGTCGAAGGAGCCGACCAGCGCCGCGGCGGAGCCGGGGGTGTCGTGGCCGTTCTTCATGCCCACCGACAGGCCGCGGGCGTGCGCCTGCGCGGCGACCTCCCGGTACCAGGACCGCTGGTCGGCGACGGTGATCGGGAACCCGGGATCGTTGCCGACCGGGTTGTTCTGGTCTGGCTCGACCCCGTCGCAGCCCATCCTCTTGGCCAGGTCCAGGCGGGCCCAGATGATCTCGGCGAACGCGCGCCGGGCGGCGGGACGGATGTCCAGCCACCGCTCGCCGTCCCAGCCGGTGTCCCAGCCGATCGCCGACCCGGCCTCCGGCGGGCGCGGGCGGTTCGGCGGCTCCGCTCCGGGCCGGTGTCCGGGGAACCGGGTCGCGTCGGGACGGTAGCGCTCGTAGGCGCCGGTGTCGAGGTAGCAGATCACGATCGGCCGGGGCGACCGGGCGCGCAACTTGCCGATCATTCCGGCCAGCGGGCCGGCCGGGACCTCGATGGACCGGCCGTCGGAATACCGCAACCGCGAGCCGGCCGGGGCCAGGTCGAACAGGTCGAGGTCGAACATGGCGCGCCGCGCGGACAGGTCGTACGGCTGGTCGATCTGCCAGTCCCAGTCCGCGACCTGCCCGGGCCTCGGCTGCCACCATCCCTGGCCGCCCCGGGACGGCGGCGCGTCCCCGCTCCGGGACGGCGGCGGCGCGTCCTCGTTCCGGGCGCAGCCGGTCGGCAGCGCCGCCGCGAGCAATATGACGGCCCCGAGGAGGGCTCGTATCCGGCGCCTCCGCCGGGCGTGCGAAGCACCAGCGATCATGTGGCTATGACGTGCCGCGGGGCCGAACAGGTTTCCTGATCAACATATGCGCGGCCCCACGGCCGCAGGCCGGCCGCTGGGCGGGCACCGAGGAATCGCTCGCGATTCCAAAAGCTGGTCTGGCGGGTCAGAAGGCCGCGGCCTGTCCGGCGCGGCGGGGGCCGGCGGACGCGTGGAGCGTTCCCGTGTCGTCTCGCCAGGTCATGTGGAAGCTGCCCATCCCGTACTGGTACGGCGCCATCGGCCGGACCAGGACGCCCATGCGCCGAACCCTCGGGCAACGCCGTCGCCTGCCACGCCGAGACGGCGGCCGCGGAGGTCCGGTCATGACGCACACCGACGAACCAGCCGACATCGTCGCCCGCGCCAGCGCGGGCGGCGGCGCGCGTGGCGGCGCCGGCGACATCGTGTTGAGCGCGGACGGGGTGTCCGCCGGATACGGTGCGCGCTCCCGCAACGTGCTGCACGACGTGACCGTCGCGATCGCCCGCGGTCACACGATGGGGGTCGTGGGCGAGTCCGGCTCCGGCAAGTCCACGCTGGCCCGGGTGCTGGTGGGACGGCTCGCCCCTTCGCGAGGCGTGGTCCGCCTCGACGGGACCGACGTCCACCGGCTGTCGCGCAAGGAGCGGTTCGCGGCCCGCCGGCGGATCCAGCTCGTCCCGCAGGACCCGTACTCCTCGCTGGATCCCCGGATGTCCGTCGGGCGGGCGCTGGCCGAGGCGATCGACCCGCGCGGGCGGCTGCGCACCGGCGCGCACCGTGACCGCATCGCCGAGCTGCTCGAATCGGTCGCGCTCGACGCCACCGCCGCGCGGCGGCTCCCGCACGAGTTCTCCGGCGGTCAGCGCCAGCGCATCGTGATCGCGCGTGCCCTGGCCGCCCGGCCACAGGTGGTCATCGCCGACGAGGTGACGTCCTCGCTCGACACCTCGGTGCAGGCCGAGATCCTGGAACTGCTGCTCGACCTGCAAAGACGGCTGGGCCTGACCTACGTCTTCATCACCCACGACCTGGCGATCGCGCAGTACATGTGCTCCGACCTGAGCGTGCTGTACCTCGGCACGCTGGTCGAGCGGGGGACGGCCGACGTCCTGTCCCGTCCGGCCCACCCCTACACCGAACTGCTGCGCGACAGCCGGCCCGACCCCAGCGGCCGGTCGCTGCTGGCCCCGGCGGCCGGGTTCGCGAACGAGGACGTCGCCGACCCGGCGAACCCACCGTCCGGATGCGTGTTCCACCCGCGCTGCCGGTACGGGCCGCGGGCCCACGAGGACCGGGACCGATGCGCGGCGGAACCACCGCTCCTCCGGGACGTCCCGCTGCTCGCACGCACGGCGGCGTGCCACTACCCCATCGGCCCGTCCGCGAAGAACCCGGACACGACCGCCCCCGAGAACACCCCCGACGCCTCCGGTGAGGACGCCTCCGGTGAGTGAGCCCGTTCCCGCTCGCCCGGCGGCCTTCCTGATCCGGGACGTGAACCTGATCGACGGGCACGATGGCCGCGGCCGCCCCGGCCTCGCCGCCGTCGTCGTCGACGGCCGGCGGATCGCGTGGGCGGGCCCGGCGGAGTCCGCCCCGGCGTTCCCGCCGCACGCGGTCGTCGACGGCGCCGGGTGCAGCCTGCTGCCCGGGCTGATCAACTCGCACGTGCATCTGTCCGCCGACGCCGGTCCGGACTTCGCCCGGCAGCTCGAATCCGACACGCTGTCGCTCGCCACGCTGCGAAGCGCGATGATGGCCACGGCGACCCTGCGGACCGGGGTGACCAGCGTCCGTGACTGCGGCGCCGCCGACGCGGTCGTGATCGAGCTGGCCAAGGCGATCGACGACGGCCTCATCCCTGGACCGCGCGTCAAGGCCGCCGGACGGGTGATCACGATGACCGGCGGGCACGGCCACTTCATCGGCCGCGAGGCCGACGGAGTGGACGGGGTACGGGCCGCGACCCGCGCCGAACTCAAGGCGGGCGCCCCCTTCATCAAGGCGATGGCGACCGGCGGAGTGCTGACCGCGGGCGTGGATCCCGGGCACACCGGGCTGATCCAGGAGGAGCTGGCGGCCGCGGTGCAGGAGGCGCACAACGCGGGCCGGCGGATCACCGTGCACGCCATCGGCGGCCAGGGGATCAAGAACGCCCTGCGCGCGGGCGTCGACTCGATCGAGCACGGCGTCCGGCTCGACGACGAGGCCCTCGAACTCGCCGTCGACCGGGGCACGTACCTCGTCCCGACGCTGCTCGCGGTGACGTCGATCGTGGCCGCCGGGACCGGCGCGGGCATGCCGCCCTGGGTGCATGAGAAGGCCGCGCGCGAGGCGGAGCGGCACCGCGACAGCTTCGTCGCGGCGGTCCGGTCGGGCCTCAGGATCGCGGCCGGCACCGACGCGGGCACCCCGTACAACCCGCATACTGATTTGGTCCGCGAGCTGGAGCTCATGGTCCGGTACGGGCTGACCGCGCCCGAGGTGATCCGCGCCGCGACCCGTAACGCGGCGGAGAACATGGACGTCCTGCACGACACCGGCACGGTGGACGTGGGCAAACTCGCCGACCTGGTGCTGGTCGAGGGCGACCCGTCCGCCGACATCGGCGCGCTGGCGCGGATCCGCATGGTCGTCAAGGACGGCCGGATCGTGCACGAGTGCGCCCGCGTACGGGAGGCGGCATGACGCACTCGATCGCCGACCCGGCGCTGACGGGCGAGCAGCGGGCGATGCTCGCGGGCCGCCACGGCGACGGTGTCGCGCTGGCCATGCGGGTGATCGTCCGGCTCGCCCGCGCGCTCGGCGCCGACCGGCTGATCCCGGTCGACTCGGCGCACGTCGACGGCTGCCTCTTCCACGGGCAGGTGGGGATCGACCTGGTCGAACGGTTGATCGCCGGGGGCGCGCGGGTCGCGGTCCCGACGACGCTCAACGTCGGCTCGCTGGACCTGCTGCACCCGGGCGTGGTGCGCGGCACCACCGCCGAGCGGACGGACGCCCGCCGCCTGATGGACGGCTACGTCGCCCTGGGCGCGGAACCCACGTGGACCTGCGCTCCCTACCAACTCCCGGAGCGGCCGGCGTACGGACGCCACGTGGCGTGGGCGGAATCGAACGCGATCGTGTTCGCCAACTCGGTTCTTGGCGCCCGCACCGACCGCTACGGAGACTTCGCCGACATCTGCGCCGCGGTCACCGGCCTCGCCCCGCGCGTCGGCCTGCACCTGGACGAGAACCGCGCCGGTCAGGACCTGTTCGACTGCTCCGGGGTGCCCGCCGCGACGTTCGAGTCGGACGTCGCCTGGGCGGCGCTCGGCCACCTCGTCGGCCGCCGGTCGGGGACCCGGGTGCCCGTCCTGACCGGGCTGCGCGGCGCGGACGAGGACCGGCTCAAGGCGTTCGGAGCCGCCGCGGCATCGGCCGGGGGCGTCGCCCTGTTCCATGCCGTCGGCCTGACGCCGGAGGCCCCCGACACCGCGACCGCCTTCCGCGGCCGCGCCGCCGAGCGTCGTTTCGAGGTGACCGCCGCGGACCTGCGCGCCGCGCGCGACGAACTAACGACGGCGTCGGACGACCACCTCGACGCGATCAGCGTCGGCACGCCGCATTTCTCGGCCGCCGAGTTCCGCGCGCTCGCCGCGCTGCTGACCGGCGGGCCGCCGTTCGACTCCGGCGTCGAGTTCTGGATCTCGACGAGCCGGTCCGTCCTCACCGAGGCGGAACGCTCCGGCGACGCCGCGATCTGCCGTGCCGCCGGAGCGCGGATCCTGGTCGACACCTGCACGTACATCGCTCCCGTCCTGCGGGCGTCGGCACGTGCCGTGATGACGAACTCCGCGAAGTGGGCGTGGTACGCGCCGACCAACCTCGGCATCGAGGTCGTGTTCGGCTCGCTCGCCGAATGCGTGCTGTCCGCACGCGCGGGCCGCGTCGTCCGCGACCCCGCGCTCTGGGCCGCGTCATGATCGGGATACCGCTCAGCCCGGGCCGGACGACCGCCTCCCTGCTCCTCCTGGACGAACCCCTGTCGTTCTGGGGCGGCAGCGACGTGGCGACCGGCGAGATCACCGACGTCCACCACCCGCAGCGCGGGACCACGTTCACCGGCCGGGTGCTGGCCTTCTCCGGGAGCCGCGGGTCGAGTTCGAGCTCCACGGTGCTCGCCGAGCAGCTCCGGCGCGGCGTCGGGCCGTCGGCCATCCTGCTCCGCCGCCCGGACGCGATCGTGGCACTCGCCGCGATCGTCGCCCATGAGCTCTACGGCATCGGGGTACCGGTCGTCGTGCTGTCCACCGGCGACTTCGACGCGCTCCCGCGCACAGGCACCGCGACGGTGACGGCGACCGACGACACCGCCGAAGTTCAGATCGACGAGACGGGACGGCGATGACCACCGAAGTGATCGATGGCCCGAGGATGCGGCGGCTCGCCGACCCGCGGCACCTGGTCGACGCACTGGAGCAGGCGCTCCTCGACGGCCTCCGCCCGGCCGGCGAACAGGCCCGCATATCCCGGCCGACGGCCCACGGCGAACTGCTGCTGATGCCGTCGGAGGCCACCGGCCACGTCGGCGTCAAGGTGCTCGGCCTGGCACCGGGAAACCCGGCCCGCGGACTCCCGACCATCTCCGGCCTGTACCTGCTGATGGACACCCATACGCTCCGGCCGCTGGCCCTGATGGACGGCGCAGAGCTCACCCTGCTCCGGACCCCGGCCGTGTCCGCCCTCGCGGCCCGCCACATGGCGACCCGGCCGATCCGCTCGGCCGTCGTGTTCGGCAGCGGACCGCAGGCACACGCGCACATCGAGACGTTCCACGCGCTGCACGGTCTGCACGACGTGGTCGTAGCCGGACGCGACCCCGACCGAACCGATCAGCTGGTCCGCCGCTGCATCGACGACGGCCTGCACGCCCGCGCCGGCACGGCCCGCGACGTCGGCGAGGCCGACATCGTGATCTGCTGTACCAGCGCCCGAGAACCGCTGTTCGAGGCCGACCTCCTGTCCCCCAAGACTTTGGTCGTCGCGGTCGGCTCGCACCACCCCGACGCCCGTGAGCTGGGCGACGACGTCATGGCGGCCGCCCAGATCGTGGTCGAGTCCCGGACGGCGGCCACGACCGAGGCCGGCGACGTGGTCCAGGCGCTCGCCCACGGCGCGATCGAGGAGACAGACCTGACCGAACTGGCCGACCTGGTGCGCAACGGCACCCTTACGCAAGACGAAAGACCGAGAGTCTTCAAAAGCGTAGGCATGGCATGGCAGGACCTGGTGGTAGCAGCCACACTCCACAAGCACAACACGGCCTCCCAATGAAGCCTGCCGCCGGGATCGCCCACTCAACTCGCCCGTGATCAGACCAACCGATCAGCCTCAGGGGTCGGTGCCCCGGCGGCCAGCACGCCGCGTGTGCGCGATCAGGGGCGGCGGTCGGGGTCGAACCGGTCCGCGAGTTCGGTGAGGACCGAAGACCGGTGCCGCTCACGCTCGGCAGCCGTTCCGTCGGATTGGGCCGTCGCCCGGCCGCCGTTGTCCGCGGCCTGGGCGGCTTGGGCGGCCTGGGCGGCCTGGGCGGCCATCAGCCGTAGCCGCCGCCCGAACCGAGCGAACCCCTTGTCCGGCCGCACGGCCCGGGACAGCAGACGCACGACCTCCACGTCCTCGTTCTCCAACGCCCGCGTCACCGTGCTCGCATCGATCGACGCGCCCCGGTCAAGAAGGTTCCGGGCAAGTTCCAAGTCGACGGCGTGCGCGCCGACCCGCAGGGAGTTCTCGACCGGAACACCTCGTTCGAGGAGCCACGGGATGACCGCGGAGGCCCGATGGACCAGGGCCACGTCGAGCGGGCTCAGCCCGCTGCGGACCTCCTCCGCCGGATCACAACCCATCGCCACGAGTCGCGCGAGCAGCGCCACATCGTCGTCGGCCGCCGCCCGCTCCAGGGCCAGCCGCCGGAGCCGGCGTTGCGCGGCGAGCGTCCCCTCGTCCAGCGCGCCGCGCCAGTCGAGCACGCACGCCTGGACGAACCGGCGCAGCTTCGCCGCGGCCGACCGGGCGCCCGGGTCGCCACTGCTTCCCACTTCGTCGACGGCGTCGCGCATATCCGCGCCTGTGCCGTCCTGCGCCTCCCAGGGATCCCGCTCCAGGACGAGCTGGCCGAACAACCCACGCAGGTCGTCCGCGAGCCGCCCGACACGGTCGCCCGTGGACAGCTCCCATCCGGGCGGCAATCCCTGCTGCCAGCAGAAGACAGCGCCGTGGTCGGGGCCGGCGCCAGTATGCACGTAGACGCGCTCAAGGTATTCGAAGCCACCGATCGGCAGGTGAACGAGCCGATCAGACTGGCTCTCCTCGGCCAGTTCACACTCGTGATCAATCCAGCCCCACAGGTCGTGGTAGTCGCCGCTGTCCGGATAGAACAGCTCCGAGAACGACAGCGGGACGTCCTGGCCGTCGAGATCAGCGCGCAGGTCGTAGTCGAGTCGTCCACCAAAGGTGGTGCGCCACAACGCGACGAGCGGATCGGGAAGCGGCCCGGCGCAGCGCTCGGCCACCGCACCGAGTACGGCGTCGTCGATCGGCGGCTGCGCGTCCAGGACCAGCCGTCCGGCGAACAGAGCCAAGCCGGCCTCGCCAAGGATTTGAAGTTCCCGGCCAGAAAGCGGCGGGCCGGGCAGCGCGTTGTCCGATACGGCGGTCACCCCGCGCAGCCTAAAGGTCGGTCGCGCCACCAATCCATCCGAGACCAGCGACACCACCGGCAGAGGACGGCGGCGGCTGTACCTGGGTAGCCTCAGCGCTGTGCCTGCTGGTGATCTCCCGGTTCCACCTGCCTTCGAAGCAGTTACCTCCTGGGCCGGCGAAGGGCGGGTAGTGCGTGCCGCCGAATCCGACGTGGCAACCTGGCGGCTTCCCGAGCCGCAGAAGGCAGCTCTGGTCTCCTGTGGCGTACCGCTGATCGATGGCCTGGTGGACGCGGTCTCATTCCATACGCAGCCGACGATCTACCGGCTGGCGAGCTTCGACGACGAGGCACTCGGCCTGGCCTGGGTGTACGGCGCCGTGCCAGGAAGTGGCGTGGTGCTGCAGGTCGGGTCGTCGGACGGCAGTGCCAGGTTTGTGAACTCGACCATCACCCACTGGCTGTGTTCGCTGCACCTGGTCGGCAGCCGACTGACCGGCTCGACCGTCATCGGCAACTGGGACGAAGACGAACGGGCCGAAGAGGAGGCACTGGCGGAGCTCGCCGACCTGTTGCAGCAGATTAGGGTGCTAGACCCGCCCGCCTTCGGGGATGGCGACCACGAGACTCACTTCTGGCCCGCAACGCTGGACCGCTGGCTCTACTGATCGACGCGGGCCTCCTCCCTATATCAAGAGGCCACCGCAGAATGTGCCGCTTGCCGACACCACGCCGCATCCGCCCCGATCAAGCACCTGGCACTCCGGCTCCCACGGCGCCGCACGACACCTCTAAGCCTCCGTCCGCTCGGGCATCGCCGCACCTCACAAGCATTAAGTGTGTGGCTCCCCGCGATTCCACCGCCACCATCACCATCACCATCGGCATCGGCATCGACGAAATCCACCGCGTCACCACTCGCCGCCACGAACCCCGAAGCACTCGCCACCGACAACGCCTTCGTCTCGTTCACCGCCCGCCGCGACTACCTGCCCCGGAGGAGGCGGGTCTTGAGGACGATCCCCGGCCCACGACACCAAGCCCGAGGCCAACTCAACACGGTGCTGCTCAACCCAGGCATAGGCGGCCTGCACCTCACCCACCACCCCAGCCTCGCGAAGACGGACCATCGCCGGGTCGCCGGCTGCGGCCCCAATCGATGAAGGCCACCGGCCGCAACCCCGCGCCCAGATCCCGATACACCGTGTTCTTGGGCGACAGGTCGTTGTGGCACACCGCCTCTTCGTCCCCGGCCAGGTCTGTCGCGGCCGTCAGATCGTGAAACTCCCGGACCAACTCGGTGACCCGCACCAAGCTCTCGTCACTGTCGACCTCGGCTGGCTGAACCGGCTCCCAGGCCACATGACCGTTGACGAAGCTCAACACTTCCCGGCCATGTTCATCGATCCCCAAGAACCGCGGCGCCCCTTCCCAACCGGCCCGCTCCAGCAGACCGAGAAGCTGATGAACGAACTCCGCACGAGCAGCGGGCCGCCGGCGCACCGTGTCACCAACCCGGACACTGGCGTTCACGAACCCACCAGGCAACGAGAACTCAGCCACCACACCATTCTGCCCGTCCATCACCTCACCACCCGGCAAGACAGCACCACTCCCAACCAGCCCGGTTCACCTCCCAAAAGCCCGCGTCTACCTCACCCCGCTACAACACCCTCGCCGACGTCACCCCGAAACCCTCCGCTCGCGTGCTCCGATTCGGCGAGTTCGGCGGTGCGTCCGACGAGAATGGACGCGGTTGACCGGTGCCCTGCCGTCTTCGTCTCCGATTGCGTCGTAATCGGTCGGGGTGTCGAGTGACGAGACGGTATCGAGATTCTGACCGGGCAGGATTGGATCACGACCCGCTTGGGTCGGCCGTCTGCCTCGGACCGGAGGTCGTCCCGACTGGTTCTGCTCGGTCTCGTTGAGCGGCCAGAACCTGGACAGTCGCCGCGGGACAATGCGGGATATGGCAGAAGGAGAAGTGATCGCAGCCGGTGAGGTTCCGTTCGCCATCCTCGAAGGGCGCGGCACGGTCATGGCTCGCTTCACGACGGTCCGGCGTGCTCAGCCGGCGCACAGCCTGAGCGACCCCGAGTCCACGAGTTGGACGCTCGTCCTCGACGGCGAGGAATTCGCGGTGACCAGTGCGGAAGGCAGGCGCTGGTTGCCGATCGGCGGCGGCTGGGCCGAGGGAGACAAGGAACCCATGATCGCGAAGGCCGGCGTCGTGTCCTACGACTTCTTCCACGCCCATCATCTCGGGTGGCTGACGGGGCCCGTACGGCTGACATTCGACGTGGACGCGATGATCGTCAATGTCGAGAACGACCTGAAGTTCGAGGCCGACTAGGGGCGACCGCCCTTGTACGACTGTGACAGTTTGTGACCCCTGGCGATGAGGGTCTACGGCTCCCAGTCGCTGTGTCCGCCGGGACCGACCAGGGCATCCTCGACGCCGTGTCCGACGAGTCGCCATGACTCGAACTGTGGATCTGCGCCGACGAACAGTTCGGCTCCGTCGTCGAAGGTGAGGGCCAGGGCCCCGCGCTCACCAATGTCGAGTGTCGCGATGGTTTTCATGAAGAGATCCAGGACCGGGGCGAGCTGAGACCCGGTGGCAGGGTCGAGCTCGTACCGCTCACCGGCTGCGTCACGCAGCAGGAACGATGTCTCGATGACCAGTTCCGCATCGACGCGGTGGTCCTCGTCGGGATCGTGGGCGACAAGGGTTAGGCGCACCTGGTGGTCGAACGCGGTGCGCCAGACCTGGCAGCCGATCAGCGCCGTGGGTATGTTCACCGCACCCTCCTGTCACACGGCACGACGCCCATGCGCACGCTCAGTGGTGCGCCAGGTCGTCGCTTGGTACTTCGCTTCTCGTCGGGCGCATGCCGTTCAATTCAATATTCGATCTGATGAGGCGACAGAAGCGGAGCGAGCCACTCTCGTGATTCGATCCTGTCGAGGGGGAGGGAAGGCTGAGAGGTTTGCCGCACGATGTCAGCAGGGCAGCGATCTCCAAAAAGCACCAGCGACTCTTCCGCAGGATCTTTGCGGGAATACCATATGAGACCCTGGGCCCAAGAGTATTTCGCCCTGAGTAGGCGCGACCATTGCCTGGTCAATGGGTAATCCTTGGGCAGGGCGCGCACCAGCCAGTCAGTCGATCCGATTGACGCGAAATCTTCGGCCGTGCGCAGGGAGATCAGGTTGATCTCCTGGGTGAGTTCGACGATCGAAAGAACCCGCTTGTCCATTGCGGACGTAGGGATGGTTGCGGGAGTCGAAATCGCGGCCTCGGTGACGATCGTCTCGAAGAGCGCCGTCCGGGCAGTGAGCGCGGCGTAGTAGAAGGGGTAGTCGTCGCCCTCTTCGCAATCAAAACGGCCGTTGCGTCTGTTCAGTGGTGCGCGGCTGTGGTTGAATGCGCCGGCCTGGCGGTACGCTCGATGCACGCGGAACAGATGTGTTCCGGCATGGAGGGTGCAGGAGAGTTGATGCTGAAACCTCGGAGAGGTCGACTCCAGATTCCCCTGCATTTCGTTCCCTCACTGTGTATCTATTATCCCCGACGAGTCTTTGAAGGCGTCAAGAAGAGCTTTTAGTGTCAGGTTGGTTCGAGCGCAAAAATATATCTCGTGGATGAAGGTCTCCCTCTTCAGTTGGAGGTACGTCACGGCCGATCCGACCATCACGCGAGCAGTGACATCGCGGTTTCCGCCACCGGATCCGGTCCCGAAGAGCGGGAATATGACGGACCGCAGAGGCGGATCGAATGTGCCGGCGATCCGGTCGAACTCGTAGAGTGCGTTGAACACGCACATATCGATGTCCTGTAGCTGGCGGTGCGTCATGTCCGGATCATCTTGGACGGTGGCGACGTGGATGACTGCCCTGACATTATTCGAGTCAAGTAGATTTCCGGACTTGGTGGAGATCGCGACCGCCGGGTAGACGGGCGTCTTGCCTGCCACCTTCGCTGCGAGTTCGTCGGCAATCAGGTCATTGGATATGTGCTTCGCCGTATCGTGCTCCGCTCCGTAGTATCTGATCATCCCAGAGATCGACTTGTTGAATCGATCCGACATCTGCATGCTTGTATTTTCCGGATTGATCCATACGTCAACGTTCATCACCCTCTTCAGATTGCCGGTGATGATACAGGCGTTGCGCTCTCCTTCTCCTTTGACCGGGAACCGGTATATGTGCTGTTCCGGCTGATACTCGGGTGCCTCCATAGAAGGCACGGTGGCGTCTCTTGCGTTCTGTCGTGCGAGCCTGTTCCGTACCTCCAGCCAGGGCTCGACAGGACAGCCGCAGGCGCCCAAGAACCGCTTCAGGCTCTCCTCGCGTGGCAGGGTTGTCGCTTTGTTGTTCATGGAGTGGACCGTGGCCGCCGACAAGCCGGCTCTTCTCCCCAGCCGGTCGTAGCTGAGCCCGCTCGCCTCGAACATGAGCTTCAACTGGCCGACTAGCTCGATCACGGAACCAACTTTGCTGGGATCTGGTTCGTTCACCATAGGTGGTTCGCCCTTCATTCGGCCGTAAAGCGAATGAAGTCAAATGTCCCGCAAAGAACTGAACGCCGCAACCGGTCCGCCCAAATGGCTCCTGAACAGCGAACACGTCATCGTCGGAGCATGGACTTCGTCGTACAGGTCATCGACGGCCTCACCGCTATCGCTGTTCTCGTCGAACTCGCCCTTAGGTTCCGTGACGCGCGTCGCGTTGGCGATGGCGACACAAGAACCGACTCGGAAGAGCATGGTGATCACTAGTAGCCTCGCGGAAAGGTCTATAAGGCTTTCGAGGTATAGAACCGGCATCTTTCGGTCCGCGACGCACCTCACGCCGCCGAGCTGCCTGGCGCAAGGACACCGTGTGGGCGAGCCCCTGAAGGCCGATACCCCGGCTTGAGAAGTGGACCGCCAAGGGCTGTCCCGTAAGTGGTGCTGGTTCGGTCTCCGCTATGAGGCGTCCGGCAGCCGAAACCGAGCGATACGTGTTCTGGTCGCCGCTGCCAGTGCTTCGTCTCGGGTGGGACGACGGTCGCGCGGCAGGCCTAGGGCGGGGTCCTGGATCGTGTCGGGACCGTTGCGGCGGATCAGCTCCTCCAGCAGGTCCGCCACTTGGTTGTGGTCCTCAACCGCCGAAGCCTCGGCCCGCAGCTCCTTGCCGCGTAGCAGAAGCCGCACGGTGCGTGGGGTGCGGAAGTTGCTCATCCAGCCGGACCGTGCCCCGAACGCCCACACCTCGTCCCGATCGAAGCGGTAGTAGGCCACCGGGATCGCGTAGGTGCGTCCTGTCCTGGAACCCTTGTAGGTGAGCAGCATGAGCCGGCCGCTCAGGAGCGAATGCAGCCGGGAGCGCAGAAGAGGCCGGACCACGCGGTTCGCGGCCTTGAAGAAGCCAGCCGACGGACGCCACCGCCCGGTACCCACGTGCTCTTGCCTCCTCGCCCGACCGGGATCGTCTGCTCGGCTAGCCTAGGACAGGACGGCGAGCGGCAGCAGGCTGCGATGATCTTGGTCATGTCCGGTGTGATCACGGCGCCGGAGCCGTCCTGGATCGCCCCGTTCACCGGGGTGAACCCGCGTGCCTTCGCCAAGCCGGTGGACGGGGCTGCGGCGTGAGGGTGCCGGCACCCCGGGCAAGGGCCCGCCGTGGAAGCTGACGCTGGAAGACCGGGTGCTGCTGGTGGCCGCGTACCGGCGAACCAACCCCACGTCGCGCCAACTCGCCCCGCTGTTCCAGGTGTCGAAGTCGGCGGCCGACCGCGTCATCGACGACCCTTGGCCCCCCACCGGCCCTCCAGCCGCGCAAGCGGTTCGCCAACGACACGGTGTTGAGCGTGGACGCGACCCTGGTCCCCACCCGCGACCACAGCGTGGCCGAGCAGTCCAAGAACTACCGCTACTCGACCAGCCGCCAGGTGGTCATCGACGCCGACACCCGCCCGGTGGTCGTGGTGGGCCGGCCGCTGCCAGGCAACCGCGACGACTGCCGGGCCTGGAGCGAGTCCGGCGCCAAGGCCGCAGCACCGGGCTGGTAATACTGCACCGCCGCCGCGGCGGCGAGGTCCGTGCCCGTGTCGAGCACGCTTTCGCCCGCATGAAGACCTACAAACTCTGCGCGACTGCAGGCTCCGCGGTGATGGCGTACATCACGCGATGCGCGGTATCGCCCGCTTCCACAACCTCAACCTCGCCGGATAGACGAGCCACCAAAGCCGAGGACGATCACGCCCTCACCAGCTCGAAGATCTTTTACGGGACAGCCCTTAGGCGGCGGCAGCCCCGACAGGTTCGAGGTACTCGCCATCCTCGCCGGGAGCGCAATCACTCCAGGACGCCAATCGAAACGATCGCCGCGACGATTGCGCTGCGGACAGGTAGGGGCGGTCGCTGCCCCGCGGCCTCCGATGCCCAGGCCCCGTCATCTGATGACCCTGGCCTCACTTCGGGGATTGTCTCCGTCCACCGGGACTGTGCAGGTCATCGTCGGAGGCGTCGTGCCGTTGCCGCGCCGTCAGCGGTGGTCAGTGAGGGGCACGCGTGGGCACTGGCGGTACGGGCGAACGCCAGGTCAGCGGGGGTGACAGCCGAGATCGCAGCAGGCACTCACTCATTTCCCAGGTCAGAACTCTATGACTCTGAACCGCGTGGGGCACCCCCGGCGCAACGGCATCGGAGTGCCTTTGTTCAGGTGGTGGTCTGAGGAAGAAGTCGGTGATGCCGCGTTATGGGCGGGTCTTCTCCGAGGACTCGTCGGGCCACCAGGGCGCACCCACCACGGTCTGCCCGGACGGTACGACGAGCAGGTCGCGCCGTTTCGCATCTCTGGACGCCACCGTGAGCCGCCCGACGTCACCGATGCAGATCTTGGAGACGGGGCCACTCAATTCCCGGGCCCTGGGTGGGGGCTGGCTCGCCGTTGGACGCCTCCAGGGCAAGCGGCCTTCGATGTTCTGAGGCCCGAACCGGGCCGCCAATATGACGGCCCGGCTCCCCGGAATCCCGCCCGATCTCGATGATCGGACGGGACTCCGGCCGTATTCATGCCGCCCTTCGCGGAACAGCTCGCCGTGGCTGCGTGCCCGCCACCCGGTCGACGGGACCGTGGACACGTCGAAGACTCTGCGGCGGCTGGTAAGCGTCCGTCCGAAGGCAGGTCCCAGGCGGATGGACCGGGCCGGACGCGCGATGGCCGGTTGCGACGAAGCTGGTTACGCGGCGGGTACCGGAGCAAACAGTGTGGTGCGGAGGGACGTGGGCCTTACGCCGCACCAGCGCGACCGCTGTGGTGCTTAGGCCGACATGGTCTAGGAGCAGAGTTCGTTGGTCGGCTGGTGGGCGGTCAGGCGGTTGGTTGGCGTGGGAGCGTTCAAGGTCCGGCGTGGTTGATGAGGTGGGTGGGGCCGTGAGGCCAGGCGCCGGCGATGAGTGCGATGAGGTTGTTGCCGGGCCAGTGTTGGAGTGTTTGGTGGATGACGTCGGTTTCGGGGCCGGGTGAGGTGAGCCAGAGGACGGACGGGGAGGTGGGCGGTCGGCGGTCGATGCCGAGCGCGGCGATGGCGTCGGCCTTGAGTTTCAGGTGCTCGACGGCGTCCTCCCGGGTTTCGGCTACGTGGAGGCGTGCGGAGTACTTGGTGAGGAGGGTGTCGTCGAGGGTGCTGGCCCAGAGTGCATTCAGGTCGTGTCGGGTGGCGATGATCCAGGACACGCCGATTTTGCTGGTGAGGGCCTCGGTGAGGATGGCGCGCAGGAGTCCGTCGGCGCCGGGACCGGTGAACCCGGCGCCCTGCGGGTGGCCGAAGACACGAGCGAGCGGCTCGCTCGGTTCGTCCGGTGTGATGAGGCTTGACGGCTGGTCGGCGGCGCGGCGCCGGAGGAGCATTCTGAGCCGGGCGAGGCTGTGCGCGCGGGCGCGGTTCGCGGTGAGGGCGAGACTGCGATGAGTGTGGTGAGGCTGGCGTTTCGTCGTGATTCGCTTCTCGTAGGGGCAGGTGCGGGTGAGGACGTTCATGGGATGACCTCCGAGTCGATTCGATTGACGGGCCACGATGAGACCGGAGCAGGCTGGGCGGGTCTCGCGGTCGAAACTTGTGGTGGTGAGAGCTGGTCAACTTTGGGGGCCGTCCTGGAGGTGGCTGGACGGCCGTGGGCGGCGGTGGCGACTTTGTTCGTTGAGCACTGACCGTCACCTGGCGTCGGTCGGCGTTCGTGGGTTCGACAGAGTTCTTTGGTGGGTGCTGCCTCCCGGGATGCGGTTCGTTCCTTTGGAGGTGCTTGTGGGGCTGGCGGAAGCTCGACCCCGCGGGGTCGCCCGACGTGAACACGCTGCATGTCCTGAGGACGTGAGAGTTTCAGTTCTATGACGCGGGGGTGGAATGTTGATCAGTCGGTACTTGCGGCGGCTGCGGCTGGCGGCGGGTCCGGCGTGTACCGGCAGATGATCAGCAAGCAGGAGAACGCGCACGTCGTGCCAGGTCAGGAGGATGTGCAGCTGGTGTAGACCGAGGGGTTCATCTCGACGCGGTCTGCCGACACCGGGTTGCCGTTGCCGCCCGATGCCAGGTCAGTGGGGTGTTGAAGGGGCGGGTCGATCGTCCTCGTAGCAGCCACAGTCGCCATCACGGCAACCGCCGCCACGTTGTTCCCTGGCACTAGCCCTCGTAGTGCACCGCACCACGAAGAGGCCCCAGGTGCAGAACGAACGACGCCCTCGGCACGCTGATCTGCCGACGAGCGGGTGTTCAGAGGTGTTGGCGCTCTTGCTAGAGCTCGAACACGGTGTTGGGGTCGCGGCGAGGGGTGCTTGCGATGGGCGGCCGGTCTGGCGTGGGGGCTGGGCGTGCTGGGGCGTCTCCCTATGGTCTGCGGGAGGCGACGCGTGACCAGGCGTGTAGGAGGCGGGCGGTGGAGCCGCCGATGGGGCCGACGGCGTCGGCGAGGGTGTCAGGGCGTGGTGGTTCGGCGCTCTGGATGGCGGTGGCGGCGTCGGTGGCCTTGTCGATGGTGGAGGAGCACACGGCCAGGAGGTAGTCGGGGACGGTCAGTGCGGGGTCGGTGCAGCCGACCAAGGGGGTGCCGACCGCGGCGATCAGTGGGAAGACCGTTCCGGGGATTCCGATGGCGGCCTGTGCGCGGGCGGACGCTTGCAGGGACGGGACGTCGCTGATCTCGTACTGGTCCCACAGTGTGCGGTCTTCGCGCGGGTGGATACCGACGAGGATGCGCTTGCCGGCGGCTTGGAGGTTGGCGGCGGCGTCCAGGAGGAGCTGGGTGCCGGGTGCGGCCCCGCCGGTCTCGTCGTCGCGGGTGACGCTGGTCAGGACGAGGACCAGGCCGGGTTCGGGGGCGCGGGTGGGCAGGGTGTCGGCCTGGGGTGAGCCGGTGACCACGATGCGGCGGTTGGTGCCCAAGTAGTGGCCGAACGAGCGGGCCTCGGCCGGGGACTGGGAGGTGATGAGCCGCAGGCGGTTGCGGAGTCGCCGCGCGCCTGGGGCCCGGTCTGGGCCGAGGTAGGCCAGGGAACTGGCGGCGAGAGGGAGCGCGCGGAATCGGTTCGCGCATTCCAGGGGCCAGTCGCCTGCTCCGGTGACGACGATGAGGTCGGCGTCCGGTGCCTGATCCGGCGTTGCGGTGGGGACGGGGTCGCCGGGTTTGATCTGGGAGTGGTCCGGGACGAGTTGGGTGAGCCGCCAGCCCCGGCGGGTGGCTTCGGGCAGCAGGGGTTTGACGTGGTAGGTGCCCCAGGGTTCGTTGGTAGCGATCAGGACGCGCGGACGGCGGTGCGGCGGACGGGCGGCGCCGAGGCTGCCGGGCAGGGCCAGGGCACCGGCGGCGGTCAGCAGGCTTCGACGCGAGAGTGGACGCCGGGCCGGGGTGTGCCGTCCGTGGGAGGAGTCAAGATCGTTTTTCATGCGGGTGACCCTAGGCGACCTGGGCAAACGTCCGGTGGACACCGGATGTCGCCTCCCATCAGACGGTCACGCCCCGCCCTGCGGACAGGCGGCCGACCTCTAGCTCGTGGTCGCCTCCGGAAGCCGTCGTCCGTTCGACCAAGTGTGCGTCTTCAGTCACCTGGGCTGGCGGTGAGGTGGATGGTGGTGCGGATTCGGCGTAGAGAATTAGCGGATCGACTTCATTTGGAAACCATATCTTCCGCCGAGGCTTCTGACTTTGACGTTCTTGGCGTAGCTTGCCGACGGAGTGCCCCGGCAGTCCTTCTTCGTTCGCATTGCGGCGATGCCTCGGTTTCTTCCCGTGATGAGAGACTTCACGGGGAAGATGTATCCGGGACGGTAATTCCAGCATGCGCTGCCGTCCTTGCGGACGGTGATCTTGTCGCCTCTGAAGCGCGTTCCGGTCCAGAGACAGACAGCGTTGGCGGGGCAGCTCGCGGCCATGGCCTCGGCCGAGCCCGCCCGCGCCAGTTCGATCGAGGGGCCCGTGGAGGCGTTGCCCGGTGTCGCCATCACGCTGGTCAGGACCGGAGCGGCGACTAACACGCCGAGCACCGACTTTGTGAGTTTGTTCATCCGTCCTCCTTGCCAATGGTCTTTCCGTGTCGCGGGCATGTGTCGCGAGGGGACCCGTGCCCGTCTATGGGGGGCTATCCGGGAATCGGGATGTGCGGTGGCGCTCAACGGGCGTCTGTTAGTGCCTTGCCAGGAAGGGAAGAATTTGCTTTTATCGGTGCGAGTAAAATTAGACGATCGCCCGCCTGAGTTGTGCCTGATTCGCGTCTGATCCCCGCCTTGGCCGGGCGGGGGCCCCAGGTTGCCCAGCGTCACTGGCATTCACGTCCAATTTCGTGATTCTCGGTGGAACGCCACAGGTTGGGTGAAGGCACTGACGGTTGGAAAGGTCTGGATCCGGCAGGTGCCGCCGCCGTTGGGTGAGCGGGGTGGCAGAAGGGAGAGCCCATGCCGATGCCGAGGTGGTGGGGGCACGTGAACAAGCGGGTGTTCAACCCCCGCGCGATCGCGGGTGGGAAGTGGCCGGTGCTGACTCATGTCGGTCGCTCGTCCGGTGCGACGCACCGCACGCCGCTCGACGCGCATCCCGTCGACGGCGGTTACCTGTTCGTTCTGGTGTACGGGTCGGGCTCGGATTGGGTGCGCAACGTCCTGGCGGCCGGTGAGGCGCGGCTTCGGGTCGACGGGACCGACGTGGAACTCACCGCACCGCGCCTCATCGGCAGGGACGAGGCATTCCAGATCCTTCCGGACGGGGTCGCACGCCCACCCAGACTGCTCCGCATCACCGAGTTCCTCCGGATGGATCTGGTCACAAGTTGAGGATTGGCGGGCCGTCCCGTACCAGAGGACACGCTGCCTATCCTTTTGGATCATCGGTGGTGGCCCCAACCGGGCTGGGGACCGCCACCTGGACGACCGCCCGGACCGCCGCCCGGACCGCAGCGGCCGCCGTCGCGGACGTGGCGGGTGTTGCGGCTGCTGAACCCGATCTTGGCCGGGGGCAAGGTGTGCAGGCCGTCGCGGCCGGGCCGGGTGGACGATCCGGCGGTGCGCAAGGTTCAGGTCCTGCGCGCGGTGGTCGGTCTCGTCGCGGTGGCGTGGGTGCTGGTGTCGTACCGTCTCGTCTCGGACACCGGGTCCCTACGCTGGTGCACATGTTCCGCACCGCCGACGTCCACGAGGTCCTGCCTCCGATCATCGCGACCGCCCTGGTCTGGGAACTCGCGATCGTGGACCTGTTCTCGAACGCCTACGACGGGGCCCCGTTCCTGGTGCGGGTCGCGGTGATCCTCGGCGGTCCGCTGTCGGTCACGGCGGTGAGCTTCTGGGAACTGCGGCGCCTCAAGACCCGCCACAACCTCACACTGCGGCAAGCGCTCGGCCGCTGACCCCGCCGCCGTTCACAGGCAGCGTTTGGGTCAGGTGGAGTTTTGTGGCTGGGCTCGGAGCGTTGCCAGGGTCTTTTCGATTCGGCGTTCGCGTGTTTCGGCCTTCTTCGCGCCTTCTATGGCGAGGACGTGCTGGCGTTTGCGGCCGGGCGGGAGGCGGTCGTAGGCGGCGCGGGCGGCCGGGTCGGCGTCCAGGGCGCGGGTGAGGTCGGCGGGCTCGGTCACGACCCGGGGCCCGGTGTCGAGCTCCACGTCGACCTCGACCTCGTCGCCGGTCGCGACGCCGGCGGCCTGCCGGTTGGCGGTGCTGAGGCCGAGCAGGTAGCGGCCGCGCATGATGGCGACCCGGCTCTTCCAGCTGTGCCCGTTGAGCGTGATGGTCACGGCCGGACGTTTGCCTCCGCCGAGTGCCTCGACGACTTCCGGCGGAACCTCCAGCCCTCTCATGGGCTCCACGGGCTCGACGGTGGTTCGGAATTTCATGAGCTGCTCCCTCTGGTTTCCGTGAACTGTGCTGGACGTGGGGGGAGCCTGTGATCACGAGGACGCGGCCCAGGCGGGCACGATCTCGCTCAGCCGGGTCGGGGCGGTCAGCGCGCGGATCGCCGTGATGGTGCCGCCGGCGACCGTGAACGCGACGACCGTGACCGGTTGCCTGCCGAGGGTGACGAGCGCCCCGGGGGCGCCGTCCACAAGCGCCGGATGCACCTGCGTGTCCTCGTGCCCGAACAGCGTCGCCCGGGCCGCGACCTCCTTCGCGCCGCGGACGGTCACCATCCTCCGGGGGCTCTGCTGCCTCAGCTCGACGTCCGGGGCGAGGACGCTCAGCAGCCCGGCGACGTCACCCCGGCCGACCGCCTCGAAGAACGCCTCGACGACGTCCCGCGCGGCGGCGTACGTGGTGGGCGTGCCCAGCCGCAGCCGTCCCCGGGCCCGGCTGGCGAGCATCTTCGTGGCGGCGGTGCTCCGGCCCAGCATCGGCGCGATCGAGCCGAACGGGATCTCGAGCACGTCGTGGAGCACGAACGCCACTCGTTCGGCCGGGGTGAGGACGTCCATGACGACGTACAACGCGAGGCCGACCGACTCGGCGAGGACGGCCTCTTCCTCGGGGTCGATCCGGGAGTCCCAGACCGCGTCCCGCGGGAGGGCGCCGACACCGAGTTCGAGCGGTTGCTCTTCCCGCACGCCGCGCTTGCGGAGTACGTCGAGGCAGATCCGGACCGTCACCGTGGTGAGCCAGCCGCGCAGCTCCTTGATGCCGCCGGCGCCGGTTCGCGCGAGCCGCAGCCAGGTCTCCTGGACGGCGTCGTCCGCGTCCGCGTGCGAGCCGAGCAGCCGGTACGCGATCGCGTGCAGGTAGGAGCGCTGGGTCTCGAACTCGGCGGCGAGCTGGTCTTGTTCGGTCACGGTCCTCCTCGGCGCGCGCGGCGGGTGTCGTCACTACTACGACGTGTCGCGCGCCCGAAAGGTAACGACCAGGCCCGCGTTACCTCCGGAAGCGGTGGCACGTCGTAGTTCCGTCGATTGTTCGAACGGTTCCCCGAAATGGTGATGACAGTGCGTATTCAGGACTTCACGACTCAGCCCGACATCTCGTCCGCCGTCCGGGAGCTCTTCAAGGGGGTGTACGCCGGAGGTGTGTCCGCGCAGACGCTTGAGCTGGTGCACCTGCGCGCGAGCCAGATCAACGGTTGCAGCCCCTGCGTCGAGGGCGGCGTCACGAAGGCGGCCAAGGTCGGTGTCAGCGCCGAGAAGCTGCACGCCGTCGCCGCGTGGTACGAGAACCCGCTCTTCGACGACTCCGAGCGTGCCGCGCTCGCGCTGACCGAGGCCGCGACGCGGCTGTCCGACCGGCCCGGCGCGGTGACCGACGAGATCTGGGACGAGGCCGCCCGGCACTACGACGAGCGGCAGCTCGGGGCCCTGGTGCTGATGGTCGCGATCACCAACTTCTTCAACCGCCTCAACACCACCCTCCGGGTGCCCGCCGGGACGAACTGGGGCTGACCCCGCCCGTCGTCGCGTGGACCGTGGTCGATCAACGGAGGGAAATATGCGTCGCTGGGCTGAGCTCATGGTGGCCCATCGCAGGCTTGTGATGGTCTTCTGGCTGGTCGTGGCCATCGCCGGGGGAGCGGTGTCCGGTCCGGTCACCGAACGGATGACGACCGACTACTCGCTCCCCGGCGAGCCAGGGAACAAGACGGCCGAACAGATCACCGAGACATTCGGAAACGGCGGATACACCGCGCCCTACCTGGTGACGGTGAGCCTCCCCGAGGGCAGGACGGTCGCGGCCGAGCAGGCGGCGGTGGCGGCCGCGTTCGGGAACGTCCAGTCCAAGGTCCCCGGGGTGCGGGTGCTGGATCAGGCCAACACCGGTACCGCGGCGTTCGTCACCAAGGACGGCCGGACCGCCTACGCGATGGTGTTCTTCCGATACGACACCTCGCCGACGGCGAAGATCCCGACCGACGACATCCGCCGGGCGCTGGACGCGGCCAAACCGCCGGGCACCACGGTCGGCGTCACGGGAGAGAGCGTCCTCGCCGCGGGTTCGGAGTCGGAGGGGCCCGGGCTGCTGATCGAGGTGCTCATCGGCTCGATCGGCGCGCTGGCGGTGCTGGCGTTCGTGTTCGCGTCGATGCTGGCGTTCCTGCCGCTGATCGTCGCCGCCGCGTCGATCCTGGCGACGTTCCTGCTGTTGCTGCCGCTCAGCGAGCTCGGCACGTTCAACGCGCTCGTGCAGTTCCTGATCGCGTTGATCGGGCTCGGCGTGGCGATCGACTACTCGCTGCTGGTGGTGACCCGGTGGCGGGAGGAACGCCACCGGGGCGCGGACAACCATGAGGCCGTCGTCATCGCGACCCGCACCGCCGGGCACGCCGTGCTGTTCTCCGGCGTGACGGTCGCGATCGGCCTGCTCGCCCTGGTGGCGCTGCCGGTCCCGTTCATGCGCAGCGTCGGCGTGGGCGGCGCGCTGATCCCGCTGGCAAGCGTCGCGGCGACGCTCACGCTCACCCCGGCGATCCTCGGCGGCGTCGGCCCGCGATGGGACTGGCCGAGGGTCCGCCGTGAGGACTCCGCCAGCAGGACGTGGAGCAGGTGGGCGGCGTTGATGGTCCGGCGGCGCTGGGTCGCGGCGGCCGCGTCGATCGCCGTACTGCTGGCGCTGGTCGGGGTTTTCTCCGGCATCAAGGTCGGGGCGGCGTCCAGCGATTCGCTGGCCGAGAGCGGGCCCGCCCACGAGGCGCTGGCCACGCTCGAACGCGGCGGGGTCACGACCGGCAACCTCACCCCGATCGAGGTCCTCGCGTCCAGCGGCGAGGCCCGGTCGGTGGCCGCCGAACTGGGCCGCGTGCCCGGGATCGAGCGGGCGCTGGTGGCCTCGGGTCCGGCGAGCAACCGCGCGGGCAAGACGGTGGTGGTGCTGATACCGGACGAGGAGACGGTCAACTCCAAGACCATCGGCCCGGTCGAGGACGTCATCGACCGCGCCGGGGACACCCCGGGCGTCCTCGGCGTCACCGGCACCGGGACGTTGCAGATCGACTTCCTGAACGCCGTCTACGGGAACTTCCCGCTGATGCTCGCGTTGATCGCGCTGCTGACGTACGTCCTGCTGGTGCGGGCCTTCAGATCGCTGCTGCTGCCATTGAAGGCGTTGGTGTTCAACCTGATCTCGATGGGCGCGACGTTCGGACTGCTGGTGTTGTTCTGGCAGTGGGGCATCGGATCGGAGGCGGTCTTCGGAATCTCCGAGACCGGCGCCATCACATTCTGGGTGCCGCTGACGGTGTTCGCGTTCCTCTACGGGCTGTCGATGGACTACGAGGTGTTCATCCTCGCCCGGATGCGCGAGGAGTACGAGGCGTCGGGGTCCACGACGACCGCGATCGTGCGGGGCATCGGACGCACCGGCCGGCTGGTGACCAGCGCGGCGCTGATCCTTTTCCTGGCGTTCGCGGCGCTGGCGTCGAGCCCGGCCACCGACCTGAAGGTGATGGCGACCGGGCTGGGGTTCGGGATCCTGCTGGACGCCACGATCGTCAGGTCGATGCTGCTGCCGTCGCTGGTGTCGCTCATGGGCGACTGGAACTGGTACCTGCCCGACAGGGTCGCGAAGATCCTCCGGGTGGAGCCGTCCCGTCCGGCCACCGCCCCGTCCGAACCCGACCTCGCCCGGACACCACTCGCCTGACCCCGTCCATGCCCGCCGGGACGGCGGCGCAGGCGGCGCCGACGTTCAGCGCCGCCTGGCCGCCGTTCCGGTGATCTTCAGGTGTTCGTCGAGTGCGGCGACGAGCGGCCCGGCCAGGGGCGGGACGGTGTCTGCGGCCCACTGCCCGGCCAGCGTCAAGAAGTCGGTGAGCCGCCGTTGTACGGCGATGAGCTGCCGGGCCAGCTCGGCGGTCTCGATCGCCAGAACCGGAGGGCCGGCATCGTCGTCGCGCCGGATGTGGACGACGCCGTCGCCGTGTTCCAGCCGGAACGACGGGCTGTGGCCGAGCCAGAGATCGTCACCGTGGACGACGTCCTCCCAGTCGCGCCAGGACTCCAGGCCGAAGCAGCAGCCCGGCGCGACCTCGGCTCGGGTGGCGATGTCGCGGAGACGCAGACCGCCCGGGGCTGTGAGGGCCTCCGCCTCGGCCAGGTGCCGGTCCAGGACGTCAGCGGTGAGGGCAGAGACCTGGATGGCGTTGTAGGTGAAGAGCACCGCCATCGCGGTTCCGATCTCCGCGGGAGCCATGCGCCCCGACAGCGCCAGGAGCCCGCGGCCGGGCGGGATCGCGACGGGCCAGGCCGCGAAACCGTCCGCGCGCTCGGTCTCGAGGACAGCGTCGACGATCACCATGCCTTAAGTATCCGCCGCGAGCGTCAGGGGTGGGGCGACTCCACACGGCGAAGGTCGCGGACGGGCCTCGCCAGCAGAAGCGCGATCGGCACGCACAGGCTGGCGACGGCCGACCCGTAGAGCAGATCGCGCGGGCTGACGAACTGGGAGACCGGGCCGACCAGCGCCTGGCCGAGCGCGGCCCCGCACACCGAACCGGAGATCTCGTACGCGGTCACCCGGTTGAGGACGTCGTAGGAGACGTTGGTCTGGATGCTCGTCGCCCACATCACCGACCAGAACGCGAACGCGACACCGCCGATCACGTTTCCGGCGACGACGAGGGGAAGCGGGATCGGCAGCGCGGCGGCCAGCGGGATGAAGCCGAACCCGAACATGGCGGCGGCTCCGGCGGCGAGGGGCCGCCGCGGACGGAGCCTGATCGCGGTGAGCCCGCCGATGACCGTCCCGGCGCCGAGGCCCGCCATGGCCCAGCCGTAGGCGGCGTCGCCGAGGCGGTCGCCGATCGTCCGGGAGCCGAGCGGGACGTAGGGGCCGAACACGAGCAGCCCGAAGAACACCCAGATGAGGATCACCGACCACATCCAGGAACGGGAGCGGAACTCCGTCCAGCCCCGCCGCAGGTCGCGGAGCACGGACGAGGCCGTCTCGCGCTTCGCCACCGGCCTGATCCTCAGCAGCGCAAGGCAGATCCCGCTGAACGCGAAGGTCGCGGCGTTCAGCGAGTAGGCGACGGCCGCGCCGCCCAACGTCATGATCACACCGGCGACGACGGGGCCGCCGAGCTGCGCGGCCGCGTCGGCGATCTTCAGGGTGGCGTTGGCGCGCTGCAGGTCCGTCGCCACGAGCGGGATCATGCCGTTCTTGCCAGGCTCGAAGTTGGCGGCGGCCGCCCCGGCGAAGAACGCGCAGGTCAGCAGCAGCCACAGCGGCGGTCCACCGGCGAAGAACGCGACGGCGACGGTCGTCTGCGTGACGACACGGACGATGTCCGCGCCGACCATCGTCTTCCGGACGCCGATCCGGTCGGCGAACACCCCGCCGAAGAGGACGACGGCCACGAAGGAGGACGTCAACGTGGCCAGGACGTACCCCACGCCCGCGACGCCGTAGATCGCCCCGACCGCGAGCGCGGCGGCCACCTGCATCATGGAGTCGCCCAGCAGCGACACCGTCCGCGCGCCGAAGTACAGGGTGAAGTCCCTGTTCCAGAGCCAGTTCGTGCTCTGGACGGTCGAGGGCTTCGCAAGAACGGCGGTCACTTCGCAAGCTCCATGACCAGCATTCTGGGAAACTTCGTCCGAGCCGGCAGGCGACCGGAACGCCATCATTGGGTACATTCTCGCCATGAAGACGAAGGTCGCCGTGTTCGTGAGCGGACCGTCCCAGGAGATGTACATCGTCACGTGCGCCTCGGCCGTCTTCGGGTACCACGGGCCCGAGATCCCCCGGCTGTACGAGTTCAAGGTCTTCGCCGAGCGGCCCGGCCCGATCCGCACGTCGGTCGGGGCGGACCTCATGGTCGTCCACGGGCTGGAGGTCATCGATGACGCCGACACCGTGATCATCGCGAGCTGGCTGTGCGCGGGCGCCGGCATCCCCGCCGGAATCGTCGGGAAGCTGACGGAGGCGCACGCGCGCGGCGCACGGCTCGTGGCGATCTGCGGCGGCATCTGGATCCTCGCCGCCACCGGCCTCCTCGACGGCCGCGAGGCCGCCGTCCACTGGGAGCTGGCCGCCGACCTCGCCCGCCGCCACCCGAGGATCAAGGCCGACGCCACGATCCTCTACAGCGACCATGGCGACGTCGCGACGGCCGGAGCGTCCGCTCCGACGATCGACCTCTGCCTCAACCAGGTCCGGCGGGAGCGCGGCGCCGCGCTGGCCCTGCGGATCGGACGCCAGTTCTCCGTCGCGCCGTTCCGCGAGGGCGACCAGCGCCAGTTCCGGGCGCCGCCGACCAACGGCCCCGTCCCCGGCACCCTGTCGCCGCTGCTCGACTGGCTCATCGAGCATCTCGACGAGCCGCTGACCCTGGAGGACATGGCGGCCCGTGCCGGGATGTCACCGCGCTCCCTCAGCCGCCATTTCAGCGAGCAGCTCGGCACGTCCCCCGGCCGATGGCTGCTCAACCGCCGGATCGCGACCACCCGCGCCCTGCTGGAGGAGACCGACCTGCCCGTCGAGACGATCGCCCAGCGCGTCGGCCTGTCCTCGGCAGTCAACCTGCGCCGCCGCTTCCACGCCGCCCTCAACACCACCCCGGCCCGCTACCGCACCCTCTACCGCCGCCAAACCCCCGCCCCGAACACCGAACCCCCTCAACCCTGATCCCCAGGCCGGGGGCCGTCTCCCAAAGATGCGCCGGTGGCTGGGAAACGGCTGCCCGACCGTGACGGGGGTTTCGAGGGGTCCTGGTTCAGACCTCGGCCCAGGTCACGGGTCGCGCGGCCGGAGGCGCCCCGCGCCGGAGGTCGCACGACCCGAGCACGGTGGGTTATACAGTGCAGTGTTTGTTGGTGTCTCGGCGGACGGTGGCGCCCGTGAACTCCTCGACGATGGCGATGTTCGCCGGGGCGTAGTTCGCCTCGGTGATCCGGTCGGCGTCGGGGCTGCCGAGCTTGCCGGTGAAGGGCGCGGACTTGTCCAGCCAGTACGCCGTGCGCAGGAACTGGATCAGGACGAGCTCGCGCAGCTTCGGCTCGTTCTTGATCTTGGCCCAGTAGTCGGGGTGCTTGTCCTTGGCCACGCGCAGGTAGAGCAGCAGGTAGCGGAGGTTGGTGGCCGCGATGTCCCGGGCGTTGCTCGCCCCGACTCCCTTGATGTATTCCTGCACGACGGTGACGGCGGGCAGCCCCGTCAGCCCGGCGTTCAGCTCCGCGAGCACGCCCTGCAGTTTGTAGGAGCCCTGCTGGGAGTCCCGCAGGTAGATGCCGTCCATGCTGTCGCTCAGCTTGTCGGTGATCAGCGGGAGGATCTCCCGGCGGGCGAACCCGCCGTGCAGCGGTACGGCGGACGCCTGCCGCGAGGCGTTGATCCAGGCCGCGATGTGCACGTCCCACCGGGTCCTGGACGGATCCAGATCCCACATATGGGTCTCCTCGTGGATCGCCACCATCATCGACTCGGCGAATCCCTCGAAGCTCCGGGTGTTCACGAACTGTTTCCAGTACTGGTCGCCCGCCTGCGCGATGGCCAGTTTCTCCCCGCTGGGCCAGCGGCGCCGGTACATCTCCTGGAGGGTCGGCATCCAGTTCGACGCCCCGAATCGCGCTTTGAGATCGCTGATGTCGGCCCCCGGTGTCGAGGGTTCTTCGTAGCAGAAGGGCTCGGCCACCGTTGCGGCGGCTTCGGTGGCCGGGCCGGTCGGCGCGGGAGAGGCCGCGGCCAGATGCGCGGGGACCAGCGACAGGGCGACGCTGGCGGTCAACAGGGTCAGTCGGCCGGTACGTTTCACGGGGGACCTCGCTTCGGCGGAACCGTGCCGGTCGCGGCCTGCTCCGACATGCCGCGACCTGTGCCTGGTGCGGGGATGGTATTTCGCTTCGACCGCCTCCGCCTCCGCCGACCGTTTTGTATTACGGTCGAATAAGTCCTGAAGTCGCAGCTCAGCCATAACACCGCGTGATACGGAATCATTGGAAAACCCGATGTCAACAAAGATCGTCTTCAATTGCGCGGGCCGCGCGGGTCAGTCGTCGATGTCGACGCCGTAGCCGCGGGCCAGCTCGTCGAGGCCGTGTTCGTAGCCTTGCCCGATCGCGCGCAGGCGCCAGGACGGGGCTCCGTGGGGCTGGCCTCCGGGGGCCTGGCCTCTGTTGGGCTGGGGTCTTTCAGGGCAGGGCGCTGTGGGGTTCGCGGGGCGGAAGGTGCCGCGGGTTCGTGCCGGACGCCGATCGTTGGTCACGAGCGCGCTGGTGTGCCTGCTGACCGTGGACATCATGTTCAGTCCGGCCGCGGCCGCCTTCGCGGACAACTCGGTGCGCGCCATCCGGGATTGCGGTAGGCGCAGGCGACCTTGGGAACACGCGCCGGGTACCGTGTCCGCCGAGCCTGGCGGGGCGGGCGGGCACCAGCGGAAGGCCGAGATCGAGCCGGGCCGCGCGGAATTGAGGGGTTCTGTCGTCGTCGAGTGCTTCTCCCGGGGGAAAAGGCCCTGTGGGACGAAAGAGTCAGCTCGTTTCGGTGAAGTAGGTGGCGGTTTCGGAGTCCGCCGGGTAGTAGGACTCGATGGCGATCTCGTCCAGGGTGATGTCCTGCGGGGTGCCGAACGTGGTGATGGTGGAGAACAGGCGCAGTTCCCGGCCGTCGATTCGGATGATCATCGGGATCAGGACGTCGGGGGCGGGGGAGTCGGCCGGCGGGTCCGTGGGGCCGGGGGCCAGGAGTTCCTCGTACAGCGCGGTGAGTTCGGGGTCGGGGGCGGTGGCGAGCTGGCGGGTGACCCGGGCGCGGAACACGGCGCGGACGTCGGCCTGGTTGACGACCAGGGGAGCGAGGCCGCGCGGGTCCAGGCCGAGCCGTATCAGGTTGGGCGGGCGCAGCAGGTCGGGGGCGACGCCCGCGAAGAACGGGTCGATGGCGCGGTTGGTCATCAGGATGTTCCATCGGCGGTCGAAGACCAGCGCCGGGTACGGCTCGTGCGCCTGGAGCACCCTCGCGACCGCGTCCCTGGCCGCCGACAGCGCGCCGTCGTCGAGCGGGCGTTCGGCGTAACGGGGGGCGAAACCGGCGGCGAGCAGGAGCCGGTTGCGGTCGCGCAGCGGCACGCCGAGCTGGTCGGCCAGGCGGAGGACCATGTCGGCGCTCGGGTTGGACTTGCCGGTCTCGACCAGGCTGACGTGCCGGGCCGAGACGTCGGCGGCGATCGCGAGATCGAGCTGGCTGAGCCCGCGATGGTGCCGCCAGCGGCGCAGCAACTCCCCGACCGTGTCCACGATCGTCGAGGGTACTCATCGTGGCGGCGGGCGCAATGAAATGGGAGTTCATCGACAGGCGCGGCGCACGGCGGAAACACTGCGGCCATGACCGCACAGAACATTGAGATCATCCAGAAGGCCATGGCGGAACTGATCGAGACGGGCGACGTCGACGCGCTCGCGCCGCTGCTGAGCGACGGCTTCGTCCATCACCGGCCGGACGCGAACTCGCGCACCAAGGCGGAGTGGCTCGCCGCCGTCCGCGCGTCGTGGGAGAAGATCGCCGACATGCGGGTCGAGGTCCTGCAGGTGCTCGGCGACGGCGATCGCGTCGTGATGTACTCGCGGCGCAGCCTGCCGGACGGGCCGGAGGTCGTGGTAGTCGACTTCTGGCGGTTCGAGGGCGGGCTGATCGCCGAGGCGTGGGAGGTCATCGAGCCGGTGGCCCGGGCGGCGGCCAATCTGAGCTGGTGGGAGCCCGCCCGGGGCTGAGCGGGCGGCCGGCCTGGGCGAGCAGCCCGTCCACGAGGATCCGGAGCACCTGCGGATAGATGTCGAGGGCGGCGCGCCCCGGCCACCGGTCGCCGATGGCGGCGAGTTCCGGATAGCGGGACGGGTCGAGGTCGCGGAGGCTGAGCTCGTCCTCCAGGGCGATGTCGGCCCTGCGGCGGTCGGTGTGGGCGCGGACGAGGATCTCGCCGACGGTGTAGTACCAGATGCTGCGGAAGAGGTCGACGGCCTGCATGTGCGTGCATCCATGGTCGACCGCCCCGGCGACGATGGTCTCGACGAACCACAGCGCGGAGTCGCCGAGCCGGGCGAGGAAGCCGTCGGCCGTGAGGACCTCCGCGCCCCAGGGCCAGCCCGCGAGGGCGTCGTGGACCGTGATCCACGCGACGACGATCCGGTCCCGGGGGTCGGCGGGCAGGTCGGGGCGCGCGACCTGGTCGACGTGTTCGTTGACGAGCTGCACGATCAGGTCGTCCTTGTCCCGGACGTGGTGGTAGAGGGTCGTCGCCCCGACCCCGATCTCGGCGGCCAGGCGGCGGATCGTCAGGCTCTCCCAGCCGTCCCGCTCGATGACCCGGCGGGCGGCTGCCAGGATCTCGGCCCGGGACGTCGCCGGCGGCCGCCCGGTACGCCCCGTCGGCTGCCGATCGCCGCGTCCGGTCGGCTGCCGGGTGGTGCGGCCCGCCGGCTTTCGGCCGGGTGAGGGCGTGGTGGCGGGCGGTCGTTCGGTGTCTCTTCGTCCTGGCACCGTCCCATCATGCTGCCCCGGCACCCCTTTTGGTCACCGGGCCAGGTCATGTACTTTGGGAACATGTTCCGAAAGTACGAACGGGATGCCAGGCCGGGGCTCGTTCTCGCCACGGTCGCCGTGGTCCAGTTCCTGGTCTCGCTGGACCTGTCGGTGGTGAACGTCGGGCTCCCGCGCATCGGCGCCGCGCTCGGCTTCAGCCCGGTGGGGCTGACCTGGGTGATCCACGCATACGCGCTCACGTTCGGCGGGCTGCTCCTGCTGGGCGGCAAGGCGGCCGACCGGTACGGCCGCAGGCGGGTCCTGCTGTCGGGGCTCGGCCTGTTCGGTCTCGCCTCCCTGCTCGGCGGCTTCGCCACCGGGCCCGGCCAGCTGGTCGCGGCCCGCGCGGCCCAGGGGGTCGGCGCCGCGGCGCTCGCCCCGGCCGCGCTGGCGCTGCTGGCGGCGACGTTCCCCTCCGGCAAGGCGCGCGTCCGGGCCTTCGGGATCTGGAGCGCGATGAACGCCGCGGGCGCCGCCCTCGGGGTGCTGGCCGGGGGGCTGCTCACCGAGTACGCCGGCTGGCGCTGGGTGATGTTCGTGAACGTCCCGATGGCGCTGTTCGCGCTGGCCATGGCGTGGCGCGGCGTCGCGTCCGACCGCGCCGGGCAGAACGCGTCCCGGGGTGGACGGCCGGACGTGCTCGGCGGCGTCCTCGCCACGGGCGGGATGGGCCTGCTGGTGTTCGGTGTCGTCCGCACCGACCAGCACGGGTGGACGTCCACGGTCACCGTGGTGACCCTCGCGGTCGCCGTCGTGCTCCTGGCCGCCTTCGTCGCCGTCGAACGGACCACCTCCCGTGACCCGCTGGTCCGGCTCGGCCTGTTCGCCAACCGCTCGGTGCTCGGCGCGAACGCGTTCAACCTGCTGGTCGGCGCGGCCATGGCCTCGGCGTTCTACTTCCTGTCGCTCTACCTTCAGCGCGTCCTCGGGAACGGGCCGGCGCTGAGCGGTGTGCAGTTCCTGCCGCTGGCCATAGGCGTGATCGCCGGGTCCGTGCTCGCGGTCAAGCTCGGCTACCGGTTCCCGCCCCGGACGCTGCTGGCCGGCGGCGCGCTGCTGACCGCGGCCGGGTTCGCCTGGTTCGGCCTCATCGGCCCGGACGGGACGTTCCTCACCAGCGTCCTCGGCCCCTCGATCCTGGTCAGCGTCGGGTTCGGGCTCTGCCTCGGGCCGCTCGTCTCGATCGCCACCGATGGCGTCGCCGCCCACGAGGTCGGCACCGCGTCGGGCCTGCTCAACAGCTCGCGCCAGCTCGGCGCCGCGCTGGGGCTGGCCGCGCTCGGCACCGCGGCCCAGCACCGTACCGGACCGGCGGAGTCGCCCGGGGCGCTCAGCGACGGCTACGCGTTCGGCCTGACGCTGTGCGCGCTGCTGCTCGTCGGTGCCGTCCTGATCGTCCTGACCGTTCTGCGCCGCACGGGGGCACCGGACCCGGTCGCGCATGACGTGACCGCCGAACTCCACCGCGAAAGGAGCGCGCGATGACCACCGCCGATCTCGCCGAAGCGAACGAACCGTCCGTGGGACGGTTGCTGCGCCCGTACGGATGGGGTTTCGCGGCCGTCGTGATCCTCCAGGTCATCGGTGCCGTCGCGGGTCTGGCGCCGCTGCTGGCGGTCGTGGAACTGGGCCGTACGCTGCTGGCGCCTGGGCCCGTCGACCGCGGTCATGTCTGGACGGTCGTGATCGCGGGCGCGGCCGGGCTGTTCGTCCGGCTGGCGTTCACGGCCGCCTCGTCCGGGATCGGGCACGTCCTGGACGACCAGGTGCAGCTGTCGTTCCGCCGCCGTCTCGCCGCCCGGCTGGGACGCGTGCCGATCGGCTGGTTCTCCCGCCGCCGGACCGGCGAGCTGGCGAAGGTCGTGGGGGAGGACGTCGCCGCCGTGCACCCGTTCATCGCCCACGCGCCCGGCGAGCTCGTCGCCGCGTTCGTGGTGCCGCTGGTGTCGCTGGCCTACCTGTTCACCGTCGACTGGCGGCTGACGCTGATCACGCTGATCCCGGTGGTGCTGGCGGTGGCGCTCGTCCCGCTGATGATGACGCCGTCCCGGATGCGCGAGGAGAAGGAGTTCGACGAGGCCATGGGGCGGATCTCGAGTTCGGCGGTCGAGTTCGTCCAGGGCATCGCGGTGGTCAAGGCGTTCGGCGGGTCGGGACGCGCCCACCGCCGTTTCCGTACCGCCGTGGACGATTTCGTCGCCACCTTCTACCGCTGGGTGCGCGGCCTGTCCCCGATCGCCGCGGGGATGCAGCTGGCGCTGTCGCCGCCGTTCGTCCTGCTGGTCGTGCTGATCGGCGGCACGGCCTTGATCACGAACGGCGGGCTGGCCCCGGCCGATCTGCTGCCCTTCCTGCTGCTCGGGCTCGGCCTGACCGCACCGGTGGCGGCCCTCGGCCACGGCTTCGACGACATGCAGGCCGCCCGCCGCGCCGTCGGACGGATCCGCGACGTCCTCGCCGTGCCGTCACTGCCGGAACCCGCGCATCCGGCCACACCGCGGGGGCACCGGGTGGAGTTGCGTGACGTCCGCTTCGGCTACGAAACCGGTCAGGAGGTGCTGCGCGGGCTCGACCTGGTGCTCGAACCGGGGACGGTGACCGCGATCGTCGGGCCGTCGGGCAGCGGGAAGTCGACGCTGGTGCAACTGCTGCCACGGTTCTTCGACCCGACCCATGGCTCCGTCGTCCTGGGCGGTGCCGACCTGCGCGAGATCAGCAGCCGTGATCTCTACCGGACGGTCTCCTTCGTCTTCCAGGACGTCCGCCTCCTGCGCGCGTCGGTCGCGGACAACATCGCGCTGGCGGTACCGCACGCCGGGCCGGACGACGTCGTCCGCGCCGCCCGGCTGGCCAACGTCCATGACCGGATCCTGGAGCTGCCGCACGGGTACGACACGGTGCTCGGCGACGAGGCCGGGCTATCGGGCGGCGAGGCGCAGCGGATCTCCATCGCCCGCGCGCTGCTCGCGGACGCGCCCGTCCTGGTGCTCGACGAGGCGACCGCGTTCGCCGACCCGCAGACCGAACAGGCCGTCCGCCAGGCCCTGACGACCCTGGACGGCGACCGGACGATCCTGGTCATCGCCCACCGCCTGGAGACCATCGCCGACGCCGACACCGTCGTGATGCTTGAGGACGGCTCGGTCGTCGAACGCGGCACCCCAGCCGAACTACTCGCAGAGGACGGAAAGTTCGCCGCGCTCTGGCGAACCCACCGATCGGCCGCCGCCGACGACATCGAGGACGGCGCACGGCAAGGAGGCAAGGCCCGATGATTCCCATGCTGCTGCGCGTGCTGGGACACCAGTACGCCCGTCCGGTTCGCCGCACCGTGGCCCTGATGACGATTACCGCAGTGGTCGAGGGCCTGTCCTACGCGCTGCTGGTTCCGGTGCTGCGAGCGCTGTTCGGAGACACACCCGAAGACGCCTGGCCATGGCTGATCGCGTTCGGCGCGGCCATCGCGGTCTACGCGGTGCTCCGCTACGTCAGCGACCTGTCCGGTTTCCGCGTGGGGACGACCCTGCTGCGCGGCATGTACGACCGGCTCGGCGACCATCTGGCCAGGCTGCCGCTCGGCTGGTACGGCGCGGGCCGCGTCGGGCAGGTGTCCGTCCTGGCCAGCCGTGGCGTGCTGGACGCGATGGGCGTGATCGCGCATCTGCTCTCGCCGTACATCTCCGCGTCCGTCACCCCTCTGACGATCGTCGTCGTGATGCTCGCCTACAACTGGCAGCTCGGCCTGGCCGCGCTGGTCGCCGTCCCTCTCGTCGCGGCCATCCAGCTCTGGACGGGCCGTTCCATGGCCACCGCCGACGCGGACCGCGCCGAACGCGACCACGAGGCCACCGGACGCGTCATCGAGTTCCTCCAGGCCCAGCCGGTCCTGCGCGCCGGTGGCCGCACCACCGAACGATTCCGGCTGCTCGACGACTCGCTGCGCGAACTCCAGCGCGCGTCCCGCCGGGCCGTGCTGTCGGCGCTGCCCGGCGCGGTCGGCCTGACGCTGACGGTGCAGGCGATGTTCACCGTCCTGCTGTCCCTGGGCGCCTACCTCGCGCTCGGCGGGGGCATCGGCGCGGCGGAGGTCCTGGCGATCCTGGTGCTCGCCGGCCGCTGCGCCGACCCGCTGCTGTCCCTGTCGGACATCGGCGGCAAGATCCGCCTCGCCCGTTCCGAATTGGCCAGGCTCGACGCGGTGCTGAGCACCGAGCCGCTGCCCGAACCCAGCGAACCGATCCGGCCGGAACGCCACGACCTGGAATTCGACTCCGTGACCTTCCAGCATGGCGACCGCACCGTGATCCACGACGTGTCGCTTTCACTGCCGCAGGGCTCGCGGCTCGCCGTCGTCGGGCCGTCCGGCGCGGGCAAGAGCACCCTGCTGCAACTGCTCGCCCGGTTCTACGACGTCGACGCGGGCGCGGTGCGCATCGGCGGCGTGGACGTGCGCGCCATCGACACCGAAGTACTCATGGAGCAGATCGCCATCGTCTTCCAGGACGTCTACCTCTTCGACGGCACCATCGAGGAGAACGTGCGCCTCGGACGTCCCGACGCCGGCGACGCCGAGGTGCGGGCGGCGGCGACCGCGGCCCGGCTGGACGAGGTGATCGAGCGGCTGCCCGGCGGATGGGCGGCCAACGTCGGCGAGGGCGGCGCGCTGCTGTCGGGCGGCGAGCGCCAGCGCGTCTCGATCGCCCGGGCGCTGCTGAAGAACGCGCCCATCGTCCTGCTGGACGAGGTCACCTCGGCCCTCGACCCGATCAACGAGTCGGCCGTCCACGAGGGAATCGACCAGCTCATGGCGGGCCGGACCGTGGTAATGGTGGCGCACCGGATACGAACCATCCAGCGCGCCGACCAGATCGTTTTCCTCGACGGCGGAAGAATCGTCGAGAAAGGCACTCACGACGACCTCCTCCGCCACAGCGGCCGCTACGCCGAATTCTGGAACCTTTCCCTCACCGGCTGATCAGGAAAGGGGCGCGGGATAGGGCGGGCCGAGATTCCACACTCGGACCGTCCTGTCGCCTCCGGCGGACACGGCGACAGCCCGTCCGCCCAGCGCGCCGACCGCGACCGGGGCTGCCCCATGCGCGCCGGTGACATGGTGTTGCCGGCCGTCCGTCAAAGGCGCCTGACCGGGGCGGCGGCCGGCCTCAGCGGTCGCGCCTTCCGCCGCGCACCCGACTGCCCGAGGGGCCGGCGCGCAGGCGGCGGGCGAGATCGCCGGCGGCCTCCGGCCATCGTGGCCGGTCGAAGGCGAAGCCCGCCTCGGTCAGGCGGCCGGGGACGACGCGGCGGCTCTTCAGCAGGAGTTCGGTGTCCGAGCGGATCGCGAGCGCGCCGATCTCCGCCATCCACTTCGTCGCGGGCAGGCCGACCGGGACACCCCACGCGGCGCGCAGCGCGCGCATGAACTCGCGCTGCGGTAGCGGGGCGGGCGCCGCGAGGTTCACCGGACCGGCGAGATCGTCCCGCCCGGCCAGGAACTCGACCGCGCGGACGAAGTCGCGGTCGTGGATCCAGGACACGTACTGCGCCCCGCCCGCGACCGGCCCGCCGAGCCCGAGCCGCGCCAGCCGCAGCAGGACGTCGAAGACGCCGCCGCGGTCGGGGCTCATCACCATGGCGCTGCGCAGGGCGACCTTGCGGGTGGACGGCGTCGCGGCCCGCTCCTGGGCCCGCTCCCACGCCTTGGCGATCTCGACGCTGTAGGCCCAGTAACGGGGAACACCGGGTTCGGCGCCGCCGATCACGCCGGTCGCCTCGTCGTTGGGCGCGTCGAAACGGTGGGCGTAGATGGTGGCGGTGCTCATCTGCATCCACACCCTGGGCGGTCTCGCGGCGGCCGCGATCGCCTCGCCCACGACCTCGGTGGAGCGCACCCGCGAGTCCATCATGGCCTGGAGGCTCGCCGGGGTGTAGCGGCAGCTGACGCTGCGTCCGGCCAGGTTGATCACCAGGTCGCTGCCGTCGATCGCCTCGACCCAGGGGCCCGGCGTCTCGCCGTCCCAGCGGATCTCACGGTCCCGTCTCGGACGCCTGGTCAGGACGACGACGTCATGGTGCGCGGCGGTCAGCGCACGATCGAGGATCGCGCCCACCTGCCCGGTTCCCCCGGGGATCACTACCTTCACGGCCTCTCCCTCGGCGTGGTGGGGACGAGTCTAACCCATACTATTGAACGCGTTCAAAGAATGAGACGACGCTCACCACGCCCGGGTTCGCTCGGATCAGGAGGCCTGCTCCTCGCGGGAGCGCGGCCTGGCGCGGACGTGCATGCGCTCTCCCTGGCGGCCGAACAGGTTGAGGACCTCCACGGGGGAGTCACCGGCGGGGCCGAACCAGTGCGGCAGCCGGGTGTCGAACTCCGCGGCCTCGCCCGGCCCCATGACCAGGTCGCGGTCCGCCACGATGAGCCGCAGCCGCCCGGACAGGACGTACAGCCACTCGTAGCCCTCGTGCGTGACCGGCTTGGGGCGGTTTTGATCCGCCGGAATGATCGACTTCCACGCCTGCAACGGGCCCGGCTGGACGGTCAGCGGAACGACCGTGCGCCCGTTGCGGACACGCGGTTTGATGCGGACGCGCGGGTCGCCGACCTCCGGCGCCCCGACGAGTTCGTCCAGCGGCACCTTGTGCGCCTGCGAGATGGGCAGCAGGAGTTCCAGGCTCGGACGGCGCTGCCCCGTCTCCAGCCTCGACAGCGTGCTCTTCGAAATGCCCGTGGCCTCGGCCAGTGCCGACAGGCTCACACCGCGCTGCGTCCGGACGCGCTTGAGCCGAGGGCCCACCTGGGCCAGCGTCTCGGCGATCGGGGAGTGTTCGTCCATGGCCCCATTCCACCTCCCGTGTCCCGGAAATGGCAACGAAAGTTGTCACCTCGCGGACGCGGCGCGCACCCTCGGGCATGGAGGTGATCGCCATGACCGAGGCGACGAACGACCAGGTCCAAGGCGGCGGCGCACGGCCCGCCGCGGACGGCGAGGTCCACGACGTGGTGGTGATCGGTGCCGGAGCGGCAGGTCTGAACGCCGCCCTGTTCCTCGGCCGCGCCCGCCGCAAGGTGGTGGTGATAGACGCCGGCGAACCGCGCAACGCGCCCGCCGCTCACATGCACGGCTACCTGTCCCGCGACGGCGCGTCCCCCGCGGCGCTGCTCGAAATCGGCCGCGCCGAGATCGCCGGGTACGGTGTCCGGCTCGTCCGGGGCCGGGTGGAGCGGATCGACCACGGCTACTTCGTCCGCCTTGTCGGCGGGCCGGTGATCAGGGCCCGCCGCGTCCTGGTCGCGACCGGGCTGCGCGACGAACTGCCCGGCATCCCGGGCGTGCGCGAACGGTGGGGCAAGGACCTGCTGCACTGCCCGTACTGCCACGCCTACGAGGTCCGCGACCGGCCGCTCGGCGTCCTCGGGACCCATCCGAACGCCGTCCACCAGGCGCTCCTGCTGCGCGACTGGAGCGACGACATCGCCTTCTTCTCCCACACCCTGGAACTGACAGCGGAGGACAGGGAGAAACTGGACGCGCGCGGAGTGCGGATCGTCGAAGGCGAGATCAAGCGGCTGGCCGTCGACGGCGACCGGCTGCGAGGTGTCGAGCTCACCGAAGGCCGCACCGTCCCCCGCGCCGCCGTGTTCCTCTTCCCCCGCATGGTCCCGCACGACGGACTGCTGACCGGCCTGGGCTGCGCCAAGGACGACAACGGCTGGGTGACCACCGACCGCACCGGCCGGACCAGCGTCGACGGCGTCTGGGCCGCGGGCAACGTCGTCGACCCCCGCGCGCAGGTCATCGCCGCCGCGGGCATGGGGTCGGCCGCCGCCTTCGCCCTGAACACCGACCTGCTGGACGAGGACGTCCACCGGGCCGTCGAGCACCACCGGGCCGTCGAGCACCACCGGGCCGTCGAGCACCACCGGGCCGCCCAAGGCAAGGGGTGACGGACGTTGAGCGTCGAAACGACACGGCCACGCCGGCAGCGGCCGGTCTCGCGCGGACGGCTGCCGCTCGGTGTCTACCTGCTGGCGTTCAGCCTCTTCGCGATGGGCAGCGCGGAGTTCCTGCTCGCCGGGGTCCTGCCGGCGGTCGCCGACGATCTCCGGATCAGCCTGTCCTCGGCCGGCGCGCTGATCTCCGCGTTCGCGATCGGCGTCGTCGTCGGCGGGCCGCCGTTCGCCATCCTGACGCTGCGCTGGCCGCGCCGCACCACGCTCGTCACCACGCAGGCCGTCTTCGCCGCCGCGGTGGCGGCCGGGCTGCTGACCGACGCGTACGTGGTGCTGCTGGCCGCCCGTTTCGTCTGCGGCCTCGCCTACGCGGGGTACTGGGCGGTCGCGGCGGTCACCGCGATCGGCCTCGTCCCGCCCGACCGGACCGCGCGCGCCACCGGGGTCGTCGTCAGCGGGCTCGGCCTCGCGATGGTCGCCGGTGGCCCGGCGGGGGCGCTGCTCGGCCACTTCACCGGATGGCGGGGCGGGTTCTGGGGCGTGGTCGCGCTGACCACCGCCGGCGCGGTCCTGAGCCTGCTCGCGATGCCCGCGACGAGCGCGGGCGAGGAGCCGAGCGTGCGCCGCGAGCTTCGCGTCATGGGACGGCCGCGGCTCTGGATCGTGTACGCCATCGTCATTCTGAGCACGGCGGCTTACATGGTGTCGTTCAACTATCTCGCGCCGTTCCTGACGGATGTCACCGGCGTCCCGGACGTCTGGGTCCCCGCGATCCTCGCGTTGTTCGGGATCGGTGCGTTCATCGGCCTGTCCATCGGCGGCAGGATCGCCGACAGGTGGCCTTTTCACGCTCTCCTGACGGGGGCGATCGGGATTCTGGCCACGTCCGTCCTGCTCGCGATTCTCGCGCGGCACGCGCTGGCGGTGGTCCCTCTCGTCCTGCTCCTCGGGATCGCCGGATTCGTGCTCAACCCGGCCATTTACGCGCGGGTTTTCTCCATCGCGTCGGCGGCGCCGACACTCGCCGGCGCCACCACGGTCTCGGCGTTCCAGCTCGGCATCAGCCTCGTCCCGGTGCTCGCGGGGACGGCCCTCGACGCGGGTGCCGGGATCACGTCCGTCACCTGGATCGGAGCCGTCCTGGCGGCGGCCGTCGTGCCCGCCGCCCTGCTCGACCGGACGGCCTCAAGACGCCGTCCGGGAAACACGAAGAACGCTTGACCGCCTCCAACTAGGCTGACGGGTCATGACGAATATGGACGAGCCGGATGTGGACGAGCAAGGACGTCCAGAGCCGCCCTTCGCGGGAGACGAATCCAGCACCCTCCTGGGATTCCTGGATTACCAGCGCGCGACCCTGGCGTGGAAATGTTCCGGCCTGGGCCCCGAAGGTCTGCGCGCGACCGTCGCCGTTTCGTCGCTGACACTGGGCGGGATACTCAAGCACCTGGCCTTCATTGAGGACTGGTGGTTCTCCCGGTGGCTGCACGGCCACGACCTGCAAACGATTTGGAGAACGGGCGACTGGGACGGCGACCCCGATTGGATCTGGCACACGGCCGCCGACGATTCCCCTGAGCGACTTCGCGCGCTCTGGGAGGAGAGCATCTCCCGGTCCCGTTCCCTGGTCGCCGAAGCGCTGGCCGGAGGCGGGCTGGGAACCCTGGCCCGCCGCGGCTGGCCGGACGGCAAGACGCCCAGCCTGCGCTGGATCCTCGTCCACATGATCGAGGAGTACGCCCGCCACAACGGCCACGCCGACCTGCTCCGGGAGTCGGTGGACGGCCTCACCGGCGAGTAGCGCCCCGCAGCACGTCCGCCCAGCACATCCCGCCGGGGGAGTGCGAAGCCGTCCACCGATCCTGGACGGACGAGCGAATTTGTACAGCGCCCGGCCGCCATCGCATCGATTATTTGAAGAAAGGGTGCCCTGGCCATCTGGTCAGAACGCCCAGAAGAGCGGATGATAGATACATCAGGCCGGGCCGTGGCCCCCGTGCGGCCCGGCCGCCGCATTTCCGGACCCCGTCCCCTGAGCGACATGCCGGGCTTCGGGTCCGTTACCGAAGGCGAAGACACCCGTTACCGCCGTGCGCCAGTATTAGTCTGGTCATCACAGTACGCGATCGATGGATGCCGTTGGGTGGTGCGCGAGAGTGGAAGTGAACGCACTTCGGGCAGAGGGCCCGGCGGAGCCGAACCGCCGCGGGAACGATCTCGGCGACAGCGGCCCCACGGTGCTGCGCATCCTGCTCGGCGGGCAGCTGCGGCGGCTGCGCGAGGAGATGGGCATCTCGCCCAAGGACGCCGGAGAGGCCATCCGCGCGTCCGCTTCCAAGATCAGCCGGTTGGAGCTGGGCCGGGTCGGGTTCAAGAAGCGCGACGTCGCCGACCTGCTCACCCTGTACGGCGTGGTCGCCGACGAGGAGCGCGACCCCCTGCTCGAACTGGCAGAGCGGGCCAACCGCCCCGGCTGGTGGCAGCGCTACAACGACATCCTGCCGCCCTGGTTCGAGGTCTACATCGGGCTGGAGGAGGCGGCGTCCGCGCTGCGGGTCCACGAGACACGGTTCGTCCCCGAACTGCTCCAGACCGAGGAGTACGCCCGCGCCGCGCTCGGTCTCGGCCACCCGATGGCGTCCACGACGGAGATCGAGCGCAGGGTCAAGGTGCTGATGCGGCGCCAGGAGATCCTGCGCCGCGCCGCTCCCCCGCAGCTGTGGGCGCTGGTGGACGAGGCGGCGCTGTGCCGTCCGATCGCCGACCGCGAGGTCATGCGCGCCCAGCTCGCCGCGCTGCTCGACGCGATCCGCTCGAAGGAGATCACCCTCCAGATCGTGCCGCCGGCCCGCAGCGCCATGGCGGCGATGGCGGGACCGTTCTCGCTGCTGCGGTTCGCCGAGCGGAGCCTGCCGGACGTCGTCTACATGGAGCAGCTGACCAGCGCGCTCTATCTCGACAAGGACGCCGACCTGCTCGTCTACAAGCGGCATCTGGACCGCCTGTCGGTCAACGCGGCCCCGCCGGCCGCGACCGGTGACCTCCTGACGGCAATGCTCGACGGCCTGCGCTGACCGGCCACGAACCCGGCGGCCCGACCCACCTGCCCGACCCACCTGCCCCACCCGACCGGCTTGACACGGCCTGACACGGCCTGGGAACGGCCGATGTCAGTTATTTTCGCGATGGCCGTTGTGATTGCAGATTACCGACGCGACGGTCAGAATGAACGGGCCTAGATCGTCATGCCGTTGGAATACGGAACCCGAGCCGCCGAAACCCTGTGGAGGCGAAGTCGTGACCGGCGACGCGTACGCCCCCGGCCAGGAGCCGGAGATCGAGATCGATACCAGCGTGGCGCACCCGGCGCGGGTGTGGGACTACTGGCTCGGCGGAAAGGACCACTATCCCGCCGACGTCGAGGTCGGCGACCAGCTGGAGGAGACCATCCCCGAGGTGGTGCTGTGGGCGCGCGCCGACCGTGAGTTCCTCGGCCGCGTGGTCCGGCACGTGATCACCGAGGCGGGCGTACGGCAGTTCCTCGACATCGGCACCGGCATCCCCACCGGCGACAACACCCACCAGGTCGCGCAGCGGCTCGCCCCCGAGAGCCGGGTCGTGTACGTCGACAACGACCCCGTCGTGCTGGCCCACGCGCGGGCGCTGCTCAACAGCGCGCCCGAGGGCGCCACCGACTTCATCGACGCCAACCTCCACGATCCGGACGCGATCCTGGCCGGCGCCGCCCGTACGCTCGACTTCTCCGAGCCGGTGCTGGTCACGCTGCTGGGCATTCTGGAGTTCAGCGTCACCGACGAGGCGTACACGATCGTGAACCGGGTGCTGGAGCCGTTCCCGTCCGGCTCGCACCTGGCGATCGCCTGTCCCAGCAACGAGGCCAACACCGAGGCGATGGACGAGGTCGCCCGGAAATGGAACGACAGCGGCGCCACCCCGATCCTCATGCGCAGCGCCGCCGGGCTGAAGCGCTTCTTCGAGCACCTGGACCTGCTGGAGCCGGGCCTCGTCCCGCTGCCCAAATGGCGGCCCGACCCCGGCACCCTCTACGCCGACCGGGACATGGACTTCTACTGCGCCGTCGGCCGCAAACCCTGACCGTTCATCGGCCGCAAACCCTGACCGTTCATCGGCCGCAAACCCTGACCGTTCAGACGCCGGTGGTCTGAAGGGGTTCGGCGGTACGGCCCCGCCTGTGGACGTGCGTGATCTCGGCGACCCGTTCACCCAGGGCCTCGGCCGTCCGCAGGTCGCTCTCGCCGGGGACCACGTCCGGGCTCTCGTCGTTGTTCGACTGCGCCATGGCGCCCAGCCAGCTGCCCAGCCGGTTGAGGTCGTCCGGGCCGCCGGTCGAGGTGTTCCAGCCGCCGTACTCTGCCAGGCCGACCCAGATCATCCCGTGCTGGGCCGCGAAGAGCGCGATGTTCACCAGCGTGTGGAGCTTGTCCCCGGCCATGTTCCCGCTGTTGGTGAAGCCTGCGCCGATCTTGTTCTTCCAGCGCATGCCGTCGCCCCAGACCTCGCTGGTCGCCTCCACGAACGCGCGGAAGACGGAGCTGCTGCCGCCCATGTAGGTGGGGCTGCCGAAGATGATCGCGTCGGCGTCCTGGAGCGTCCGCCACAGCTCACCGGTCAGCTCGTCGAGCGACACCAGCGACACCTCGGTGCCGGTGACCTTGGCCGCGCCCCGCGCGACCGCTCCCGCCTGCCTGGCGGTGTGGCCGTACCCGCTGTGGTACGCCACGGCGACCCGTACCCGCATCTCACACCTCGATTGCTATCAGAAAAGCTATGTGAAAAGCTATCTGCGATAGGAAGTTACCGGACGCGCCACCGCCGGACAAGCCGTGCGGCCCACCGAAAAACCGGGCGACGCCGGTGATCATCGCCGCGATAATGACCGGCGTGGAGGACGCGGTAGAGGTCGTCGTCGCCCATCGCGAGCGCGCGACCCTGCGCGTCGGCGAGGTGTTCCTGAAGGTCGACGCCGATCAGGCGCGGCTCGACGCCGAGGTCGAGGCGATGGCGCTGGCGCCGATCCCGACCCCGCGGGTCCTGTGGCGCGAGCCGCCCGTGCTCGCGCTCGCCGCCCTCCCGGGAACGGCGCTCGGCCGCCTCGGCGAACCGTCGCCCGCGTCGCCGGCGGCATGGGCCGCGGCGGGCGCCGCCGCCAGGACGCTGCACGACGCGCCACTCCCGCCCCGCCCCGGCCCGAGCCCCGACGACGTCGCCGCGCGGCTCGACGGCGAATGCGACTGGCTCGTCACCAGCGGCGTCGTCCCCGCCGACGTGGTCACGCGCAATCGCCGGGTCGCCGAGGCCGCGATCCGGCCGTGGACACCGGTCTTCGCGCACGGCGACCTCCAGGTCACCCATGTGTTCGCCGACGGTGACGAGATCACCGGCGTGCTCGACTGGTCCGAGGCGGCCCAGGGCGACGCCCTTTTCGACCTCGCCACCCTGACGCTCGGGCACCCGGAGCGCCTCGGCGATGTCGTCGCCGGTTACGGCACCGGCGTCGACCTCGACGTGATCCGCGCGTGGTGGTCGCTGCGGAGCCTGCGGGTGATCCGCTGGCTGGTCGAGCACGGCTTCGACCCGGCGCCCGAGATCGCCGTGCTGAATTCCCGACCGTGACAGGTCCGCGTCCATTGACATGACCAGCGCCGGGTCAGGGGACCATGTTTCATACTTCGTGCATCACAAGTCGCGGCAAATGGAGGCATAAGGGTGAGCGATATCGAGCAGGTCCCTCCCGGGGTGGACGTGACCGTCCCCAGCGCCGCTCGAATGTACGACCACTTCCTCGGCGGCACCGACAACTACGAGGTCGACCGCAAGGCGGCGGAGGTCATCCGCGCGCGGATGCCCGAGATCGAGGACGCGGCCTGGGCGAACCGCGGTTTCCTGCAGCGCTCGGTACGGTGGATGGCCGAGCAGGGCATCCGGCAGTTCATCGACATCGGCGCCGGGCTGCCGACGCGGAACAACACGCATGAGGCGGCGCAGGCGGTCGCGCCCGACGCGCGGGTCCTGTACGTCGACAACGATCCGATGGTGCGGGTGCACGCGGACACGCTGCTGGCCGGCTCGTCCGGGACCGCGTTCATCACCGGCGACTTCCTCGACCCGGACGGCGTCCTCGGGCATCCCGAGACCCGGAAGATGATCGACTTCACGCGGCCGGTGGCTCTGCTGCTGGTGGCGCTGACCCATTTCGTGCCGGACGAGGCCGACCCGTGGGGGCTCGTCCGGCGGTACATGGGGGAGCTGGCGCCGGGAAGCTATCTGGCACTGTCCGCGATCACCGGCGACCGGCAGGCCCCGGAGACGGTCGAGACGATCGAGCGCGTCTACGCCCGGTCGTCGTCCAGCGCCAACATCCGGAGCAGGGAGCAGATCGAGAGGTTCTTCGAGGGGCTGGAGATCGTCCCGCCGTACGAGGGCGCGGCGGCCGAGCTGGCCTACGTCGGAGAATGGGGAGCCGAGGACCCTGAGGCCGCCGACAGTGATGGATCGCGGTGGGGCTATTGCGGTGTGGCGAGGAGGTAAGGATGGGCAAGCCGTCCGTCGAGGAACTGGGCGTCGATCCCGACGCTCTGGACTGGAAGCGCTCGGGCAACGACGAGGGCGGGATCGAGGTGGCCTTCGTCGGGGAGTGGACGCTGCTGCGCACCACCGGCGGCGCTCTGATCTCGGTGTTCGACGAGAACGAGTGGGCGTGCTTCCTGGACGGGGTGAAGAAGGGCGAGTTCGACGACGCCGCGTCCTGATCGCTTCCCTCATCCGGTCGTATCTGTGATTCACAAATTCGGAAGGCGTATGCTGATGGCGGGCGTCTGTCAAGGGAGGTGGTTCCGCTGAGCGAGGCTTACGGGGCCACCATCGCCAAGCGGGGGCTGGCACGACGCCTGCGGGAGCTGCGCGTCGAGGCGGGCTACACGGCCAACCAGGTGTGCGACAGGCTGAACTGGGGCCGCGGCAAGGTCGGCCGGTTCGAGGCGAACACCTGGGTGCGGCCCGAGCTCAGCGACATCCGCGACCTGGCGCGCATCTACGACGGCAGCGACCTCGCCGAGCTGGAGGAACTCGCGGCCCGGGCACGGGAGCGGGCCTGGTGGCGCGAGTACGCCGACGTCTTCGAGAACGAGTTCCCCGGCTACGAGGGCGACGCGTCCAGCATCAGGGTCATCATGCCGCTCGTCCTGCCCGGCCTGCTCCAGACGCTGCCGTACATGCAGGCCCTGCTGTCGTCCGGGACGAAGTCGCCGGAGTGGCGCGAGCGGGCGCTGCGGGCGCGGCTGCGCCGCCAGCAGATCCTGGACCGTGACGACGGCACGGCGCCGAAGCTCGTCGCGCTGATCACCGAGGCGTCCCTGATGTACGAGTGGGGCGACGCGGGCGACCGCCGCTCCCAGCTCAGGCACCTGCTGACCGCGTCCGCGCGCCCGAACGTCGAGTTGCGGCTGCTGCGCCTGTCGGACGGCCTGCACCCGGGCATGTCGACGCTGGTCAACATCTTCCGGTTCCCGGGCGCGGAGCCGCCCGTGGTCTTCCTGGAGAACGACGCCGACATCCAGGAGATCGACACCCCCGGCAAAGTGGAGGCATATGACCAGATATTCGAGCAGATCCGCGCGGCGGCGCTGAGCACCGCCGACACCGCGGAACATCTGGAGAAACTGATCGCGACGCTGGAGTAAGACCTACGACGCTGGAGTAACACTTACCTGGAGTAGAAGCGAGATGAACCTCTCTCAGGCACGGTGGTTCAAGGCCACCGCGAGCGCGAGCAGCAACGGCGGTTGTGTGGAGGTCGCCGACCTCGAGACGGCCACCGGGTTGCGTGACAGCAAGACCCCCGAGGCCGGGGCGCACGTCGTCCCCCGGCCGGTGTTCGCCTCGTTCCTCGACGACGTGCGGGCCGGTCGCTACGACCGCTGACCGGGCGCTTTCCCGGGCCGCACACCGGATCCCCCCAGGGCTGCACCCCTGGGGGGATCTTCACGTGTGCGGCCCTCTCTCAGGCGCCGTCAACGCTACAGCGCCTGCGGCGGCGCGTCCGGGCACCGCCGGTACACGTTTCGATCACCTCGGAGAGCGGTCTTCTGGGCGTGTGCGGACGTATCGGTGAACGTCTCATTTGCAAAGGGAGAACCTTTCTCGTGCGCGGGGTTTCCGCCCCAGGGGTGTGCGAAGCTTGGATCTGTGATTCACACATAGCGAGTCGCGAACCGATGAGGCTCATGTCGCGATTGTCTGAATCACGAAGATGGCTCCGCGAAACTCGGAGAGTGGGCGTCATGACGAAGGCCGCAGCGGCGTGCGGGGTTCCCTGGAGGATCGAGACCGACGGCTGCGCCGTTCTTCCCCTGCCGGCGGACGAGTCCATCGCCGCCGTGGCACGGTCCCAGGTCAGAGCCCTGCTGCCCGCGCTCGGGCTGATCGTCGAGGACGTCCACGACCTGGCCATCATGGTCAGCGAGCTGGCGACGAACGTGTTCCAGCACGCCATCTCCGGCGGCGGGCTCCCCACCGCCGAACTGTGGGTCTACCGGCGCAGCGGCGAACGGGGCGAAGACGAACTGGTCGTCAAGGCTTTCGATACGCTCCGCCACTGGCGCCGGGCCGCCGCGCCCCGCCCGGCCGGCGGCGCGGTCGCCGACACGCGCGAACACGGCCGGGGGCTGGAGATCATCGAGATCCTGGCGAACGGGCGGTGGGGGCACCATCCGACCCGGTCCCGGCTGACCTCCCCGGCCGTCCGCGGCAAGGCCACCTGGTTCGCGCTGCCCGTCGCCCGCACGGTGCGCCGCCGCGCCCGGCCCGTCGACGGTTCGCACGCGATGAGGGACCTTGAGGCGCTGCTCGTCCAGCGCGGCGTCGACCGCCTCCTGCGCGCCGACGAGCTCGGCGTCACCGTGCTCACCGGTCCCGGTGACCTGACGGTGTGGTGCGAGACCGCGACGTTCCGCTGGTGCGCCCGCTCCGGCGAGACAGGGAAACTCCCGGTCAGCGACATCACTGAAGTGTGCGAGCAGGTCGTCCGGCTGCACGAGGCACTGGACGACCTGAACTAGGAGGGGGCGCCGTATGGCCTGACCGCGCGGAGAGCGGCGGTCAGGCCATCTGGCGCCGGAGGGGGCCCCGGCCCGTCCGGGTCAGCCGGCCGAGCCGGTCACGTCCGCGCGGACGCGGCGGGCCGCGGTGACCAGGTTCCGGAGGGACGCCTCCGTTTCCGGGTAGGCGCGGGTCTTCAGGCCGCAGTCCGGGTTGACCCAGAGCCGTCCGGGCTCGACGGCCCGCAGCGCGCGGCGCAGGTTCTCCTCGATCTCGTCGGCGCCGGGGACGCGCGGGGAGTGGATGTCGTACACGCCGGGCCCGATGCCGTTCTCGTACCCGGCGGCGCGCAGGTCGGCGACGAGCTCCATGTGCGAGCGGGCCGCCTCGACGCTGGTGACGTCGGCGTCCAGCGCCCCGATCGCGCCGATGATCTCGCCGAACTCGGAGTAGCACATGTGCGTGTGGATCTGTGTGGTGTCGGCGACGCCCGAGGTCGCGAGGCGGAACGCGCCGACCGCCCACTCCATGTACGCCGGACGGTCCGCGTCCCGCAGTGGCAGGAGCTCGCGCAGCGCGGGCTCGTCCACCTGGATCACGCGGATGCCGGCGGCCTCCAGGTCGGCGATCTCGTCGCGCAGTGCGAGCGCGAGCTGGCGGGCGGTATCGCCGAGCGGCTGGTCGTCCCGGACGAACGACCAGGCCAGCATGGTGACGGGCCCGGTGAGCATGCCCTTGACCGGTTTGCTCGTCAGCGACTGCGCGTACGTCGCCCACTCCACCGTCATCGGACGGGGCCGCGCCACGTCGCTGTGCAGGATCGGCGGCCGGACGTACCGCGACCCGTACGACTGCACCCATCCGTGCTGGGTGGCGGCGTACCCGTCGAGCTGTTCGGCGAAGTACTGCACCATGTCGTTGCGTTCGGGCTCGCCGTGGACGAGGACGTCCAGCCCGAGGTCCTCCTGGAGCGCGATGACGCGGGCGATCTCGTCCTTCATCGCGCGCGTGTAGGCGTCGGCGGTGACGCGTCCGGCGCGGTGGTCGGCGCGGACCCGGCGGATCTCGGGGGTCTGCGGGAACGAGCCGATCGTCGTCGTCGCCAGCTCGGGCAGGCCCAGCTCGGCGCGCTGCGCGGCGAACCGGGCGGCGCGGTCGCCGCGGCTCGTGCCGTCGCCGCCGAGGGAGGCCAGCCGGGCACGGACGTCATGGTCGACGCCCGCGGGCGGCGCCGGGACCTCGGCCGGGGCCGGCGCGTTCTCGCGCAGCGCCCGGCCGATCGCGACGACCTCGGCGACCTTCTGGCGGGCGAACGCGAGCCGGCCCCGGACGCCCGGGTCGAGCGCGGTCTCGGCGTCCAGGTCGATGGGCACGTGCAGCAGCGAGCAGGACGTGCTCACCACGACCTGGTCGACGAGCCCGAGCAGCGCCGCGCAGGTCGCCTTGGCGCGGCGCTGGTCGGCGCGCCACACGTTCCGCCCGTCCACCACGCCCGCCACGAGCGTCTTGCGCGGCAGCCCGCCGACCGAGGCGAGGACGTCGAGGTTGTCCGGGCCCGCCGCGAAGTCCAGGCCGATGGCCTCGACGCGGGTGCCGGCCAGGGTGCGGAGGGCGTCCGCTCCGATCGTGCCGAAGTACGTGGCGACCATCAGCCGCGGCCTGCTGGTCAGCCGGCCAAGCCGCGTGTACGCGCGGGCGAGCGCGGCGATCTCCTCCTCGCTCCGGTCGGCGACGAGGGCGGGCTCGTCCAGCTGGACCCATGCCGCTCCCGACCCGGCCAGCCGTTCCAGCACCTCGGCGTAGACGTCGACGAGCCCGTCGAGGAGGTCGAGTGGGCGGAACCCGTCCGGCGCGTCCGGCGCGGGCTTGGCCAGCAGCAGGTAGGTGAGCGGCCCGACGAGCACCGGCCGCGTCTCGATCCCGAGCGCCTCGGCCTCCCGGTACTCGACGAGCGGCTTGGCCGCCGAGCCGTCCGCCAGCCGGAACCGCGTCTCCGGGCCCAGCTCTCCGACGATGTAGTGGTAGTTCGTGTCGAACCACTTCGTCATCTCCAGCGGCGGGACGTCCTGCACGCCGCGCGCCATCGCGAAGTACCGGTCGAACCCGGTCAGGTGGCGGTACCGGTCCGGGACGGCGTCGACCAGGACGCTCGTGTCGAGCACCTGGTCGTAGAAGGAGAACGTGTTGGACGGGATCGTCCCCAGACCGGCCTCGCGCAGCTCCGTCCAGACGTTCGCGCGCAGCTCCGCGCCCGTCCTGGCGAGCGCGTCGGCGTCGGCGCGTCCGGCCCAGTAGTCCTCGGTCGCGAACTTCAGCTCCCGGCGTGCCCCGATTCGGGGATATCCGAGGATCGTCGTGTTCATGGCGGCTTCCCTCGCTGTGCCACGGGCGGCCACGCGGGGAAGAGCGCGCGATGGATCGCGCGGGGACGCGCACGGAACGCGCGCCGCCGGCCTTCCCGCGAGGCCGCGGACCACCGCGCGCCGGGCGGCGCGCGGGCGGAGGCAGGTCTTCGGACTCGCGGGCATCGCTTCCCAGAAGAAGCGTCCTACTAACCGTCGCTTCCCAGGCCGTCGGCCCAGTGCGTGATGACGGCGGTCGTTCCCACTCACCGCTGCGGGGCAGTCCCGGATTCGCACCGGGTTCCCTCTTACGACACTCGAAATCGAGTGAACCGTCCGCGATCCGGAGTCTACCGGCCGTGTGCGCCGTGCCGGAGTGCCGTTCTCCCTTCTGAGACCCCCCACCCGAGTTCGAGGAACACTTCGCGAGGCGTGAGCGCCAAGATGCCTCCCGATGGCACGGTAAACTTCCGAAGTGGAGACTCCGAATATACGAAGTGGAGACTTCGGATGACAATGGAACCCATGCGCGCCGATGCCCGCGACAACCGGGCCCGGATCCTGGAGGTGGCGGAGGAGGTCTTCGGCAGGGGCGGCTCGGCGGCCTCCACCGAGGAGGTCGCACGGCTCGCCGGGGTCGGGATCGCCACCGTCTTCCGCCATTTCCCCACCAAGCGGGCGCTGCTGGAGGCGGTCCTGGTCAAGCATTTCGACGGCCTGTTCCAGAAAGCGCGAAGCCTCGCCGAATCGGACGATCCGGGCCGGGCGTTCTTCGATCTCTTCGAGCGGCTGGTGGACGACGCCGCGGGCAAACTCGCCATCGTCGAGGCGTTCACCGACGCCGGCGGCGACGCCGGCGGCAGGGCGGCCCAGGGGCCTCGTGACCTGCGCGAAGCCGTCGGTGTCCTGCTCGCGCGCGCCCAGGGCGCCGGGGCCGTCCGCGCCGACGCCGGCCTGGACGAGGTCTACGCGCTCCTCGTCGGCGTGTCCCGAGCCGCCGCCCATCTGCACCTCGACGAGCCCGTCCGCGCCCGCGCGCTCGGGATCGTCTTCGACGGTCTCGCCCACGGCGGCGGCAAAGGCCCGCTCTCACCACAAGCGAGCACCGACCTGCCTTAGGGGCTATTTCAAGTCGGCCGCGCGGAAGGTGGAGGCCCCTTCGAGGGTGATTCCGGAGTCGCTTCCCGGGAGGACGAAGACACGGTCCTGGGCAGGCTGATTCTCCTGCGGGGCCTCGATGACCAGATCGGCTTTCCCGTCGCCGTTCAGGTCGCCGAGGAACGTTCCGTCGCCGAACCACCGCAAAGCGTTACCGGGCGCGGCGGGAAGTCCGGGTGTCGTCCTGTCGAAGCGGCGGACGCGGGACGGGACGAGACCATTCCCGCCACCGGGCAGAATCGTGATCCCGGATCCGACATTGAGCGCCAGGTCCGCGCTGCCGTCACCGTCGGTATCGCCGGCCGCCGACACGTGGAGCTCGCCGTTCTCGGATGGAAGCTTGGTCCGCTTCCCGGGCCCCAATCCCCTGGACGTGCCGCGGAACGTGATGACCGTGCCGCCATCGCGTCCAGGAATGGTCACGTCGGCCCTGCCGTCGCCGTCGATGTCCGCGGCGGTGAGGCTCCACCGCTGGGTGATCTGCTCCTCGCCGAAGACGACGGCGTCCGTGCTGAGCCCGCCGGCGGTGCCGAGCCGCACTTCGAGGCTCCAGAAGCTCTCGCCCTCCTCGAAGTCCGCGGCCGGGGTCTCGGCCACCAGCACGAGGTCCGCGCGGTGATCCCCGTTGACGTCGGCGACGGCCGGGCCCCGGGCCCACGCGTAGCGGCTCGGCACCATCGCCGGGAGTGGGCCCTTGGATTTGTTGCGGCGACCGGCGACGTAGACGTTGGTGCCGGTGACGGGTTTGGTGCTGATGTTCCGGAAGAGCCGGCATTTCCCGTTGCCGACGGCGACCAGGTCGGGGACGCCGCGCCCGTCGAAGTCACCGGCCGCCAGTTCGTCATGGCCGTTCCCGGGTGTTTTGAGCATCGTCGACCGGCCGCCGAGGCCGGTGGCCGAGCCGTAGAAGATCGCGATCACGGACGTGCTCTCCGGGTAGCCGGTCACGCTGATCGCGAGGTCGGCGTAGCCGTCGCGGTCGAAGTCGGCGGACGTGAACGGCCCGACATGCGCGTCGGGAGGCATGCCGGGAGTGGTCGGGCCGATGGACTGGTGGCTGCGGGGGGCCGGTCCTCCGGGGCCGCCGTACAGCACCTCGGTGAAGCTCCGCTCCGGACCCGAGCCCTGGTTGAAGGCTCGGAGAACGAGGTCGCCGTAGCCGTCGCCGTTGAAGTCGTCGCGCTCGGCGGGCTTGGTGAACGTGGCGGACGGCGCCGGAGTCACGGGAACGAGGGGCCTCGGCGACGGGGAGAGAGCGGACGGGGCCCTCGGCAGCGGGACGTAGGCGGGCGGGGGCTCCGGGCGTCCGGCGTCGGCGGACGGGGCCGCGCCCGCGGCGGTGAGGCCGAGGGTGGCCGTGGCGCAGATCGCGAGCGGCGCGCTTCTCTTCACGGGGGCTCCTGACGGCGATGGGGAGCGGTGCCCTTCATGATCGACAAGCGCCAAGATCTCACGATCGGCGGACGCGTGTCAGGACTTCCAGCGGTCGCCGGTCAGTCGCTCGTAGACCTCGACGTACCGGGCGCGGGTGGCGTCGACGACGTCCTGCGGGATGGCGGGGCCGGGAGGGGTGCGGTCCCAGTCGAGGGTGCTGCTCCAGTCGCGGACGTACTGCTTGTCGAGGGAGTGCTGCGGGCCGCCGGGCCGCCACTGGTCGGCGGGCCAGAAACGGGACGAGTCGGACGTCAGAACCTCGTCGCCCAAGGTTAGGGTGCCGTCGGCGGCGCGTCCGAACTCCAGCTTCGTGTCCGCGATGATGATGCCGCGCTCGGCGGCGAGGGACGCGCCGCGCCGGTAGATCTCCAGGGTGACGTCCTTCAGGCGGGCCGCGGTGTCGTCGCCGATCTCGGTGACGACGTCGGCGTAGGTGATGAACTCGTCGTGTCCCTCGGTGGCCTTGGTGGTGGGGGTGAAGATCGGTTCGGGGAGGCGCGAGCCCTCGACGAGACCGTCCGGCAGCGGCACACCGGAGACGGCGCCGCCCTTCTCGTACTCCTTGAGCCCCAGGCCCGCGAGGTAGCCGCGGGCGATCCACTCGACGGGCAGCATGGTGAGGCGGCGGCAGCGGACGGCGCGTCCCGCCCACTCGTCGGGCACGTCCGTCGCGGACACGATGTGGTTGGGGATGACGTCGGCCAGCCGCTCGAACCACCACAGCGAGAGCTGAGTGAGGATCTTCCCCTTGTCGGGGATCAGCGTCGGCAGGACGACGTCGTACACGCTCACCCGGTCGGACGCGACGAGGATCAGCTCGTCCCCGTCCGCGTAGACGTCCCTGACCTTGCCCGAGTGGACCAACTCCATGACGCTCCTCAGCTCGTCGCCTGCCGGAAAGGGAGTCTGGCACAGGGGCCGCGCGGCGGCGCGGGCCGCCCGGTCAGTCTTCGGCGAGCACCCGGACGGTCTTGACGGAGGGGTCCGCCGCGTCCGGGACGACCATCCCCGCGTCGACGCCGCCGCGCAGGTAGTCCATGACGGGGGCGGTGATGCGCTCGCCGGGCAGGACGACGGGGATGCCCGGCGGGTAGGGGGTGAGCATCTCCGCGCAGACCCGTCCGGTGGCCTCGCTCGCGGACACCTGCTCGGCGGGGCCGAAGAAGGCGTCGCGGGGCAGGACGACGAGTTCGAGCCACAGCTCGTCCGGTGGCGGGACCTGGACCTCCGCCGCGGGCTCGATGTGTTCGCGCAGGTCGTGCATGGCGGTGAGGAGCGGCGCGGCGGTCTCCTCGTCGTCGGCGAAGGTCAGCTGGGCGCTGATCCGGCGGTGGTCGGCGAGATGCAGGTTGATGCGGTGATGTTCGCGGAGCCAGTCGGCGGCCCGGTAGCCGGTGGTGCCGAGACCGGCGATGTCGACGACGACGGGCAGCGGATCGAGGCTGTGCGCGAGGCCGGGCCCGATGAACTCGCCCGGGCCCTGGACGGTGAAACCGGGAATGGCGGAGATCTCTGCGCGGACGCCCGCGGCGAGGTTCAGGGCGCGTCGCAGCAGCTCGTGGCCCTGCTCGACCATCTGGCGGCGCCATCCGTCGAGGCCCGCGTAGATCAGCACGGACGGGCTGGTGGTGCCCAGCAGATCCTCGCGGGCCTTGAGCACGGTCGGGTCCACGAGATCCCCCTGCTGGTGGAACACCGAGCCCTGCTCCAGCCCGGCGCCCATCTTGTGGACGCTGGTCACGCAGACGTCGGCGCCCGCGTCCATCGCCCAGGTCGGGAGGTCCGGGTGGAACGGCAGGTGCGCGCCCCACGCCTCGTCCACGATCAGCGGCCTGCCGCGTTCGTGGCAGGCCCGCGCGATCGCGGCGAGGTCGGCGCACGTCCCGTACGGGGTGGGGCTGGTGACGAGGGCGCCGCGCGCGTCGGGGTGTTCGTCCAGCCGGGCCGCGAACGCCTCCGGGGACGGCGGGTGCGCCAGCGCGCGGGCCGCGTCCCACTGCGGCTCCACCCAGATCGGGCGGACACCGGACAGGATCAGCCCCGACACGACCGACTTGTGCGCGTCCCGGCCGACCAGGAGCTTCTCCCCGGGCCCGGCGACGGACAGCATCGCGCTCTTCACCGACAGGCTGCTGCCGCACGTGGAGAAGAACGTGTGCTCGGCGTGGACGGCGTCCGCCATCAGCTCCTGGGCGCGCTCCAGCACCCCGTGGCCGGAGGTGCGGTCGTCCAGGCCGGAGATCGCGAGGACGTCCGAGCGGAACACCGCGTCGCCCAGCACGTCCCGGACGCGCGGGTCCGCGCCGCGGCCCTGCTTGTGGCCGGGTGGGGTGAACGGGATCTGGCCCTCGCGGTGGTAGGCGGCGAGGGCGTCGAGGACGGGGGCCTGCGAGTGGTCCATGCCCGCCGTCTTCCCAGGCCGTCCCCCATCTAACGGAACACGGAGGCTCGCCTGGCGGACGCCTACGACGTTCTGGCGGCGCGGTCGCGTTCGAATTCGATGAGGCGGGGCACGTCGTCGCCCTCCAGGACGATTCCGAAGTCGTCCGCCAGCGTCTCGGGCAGCTGTTCCGGGGTGAGGGCGCGGGTGTCGGTGGAGCCGTCCGGGAGGGTGACGGTCAGGGTCGTCCCGTCCAGGACCCGGAGCGCGTCGGCCGTGAACTTCTGCACGAACGGACGGGTCGCGAACGGCGAGTGCGGGTTCGCCCAGACGAAGTAGTTGCCCACCTCGAAGTCGACGCGGAACTGCTCGTTCATCGTGAACGTGTGGCGCTGGACCCAGCCGTCCTCGCCGCGCTGGTGGAGTTCCCAGCCGACCGTGCTGGGCGTCCAGGTGGTGACGGTCCGGCCCTTCTGGAGGCGGAAACCCCAGCCGTCCTGGTCGGCCTCCTCGCCGTCGCGGAGCCGCAGCGGTTCGAGCGGTCCGGCGCCGAAGCCGACGTCGCACAGCCAGGCGGGCTCGTCGCGCGGCTGTCCCGGCGGGCGGACGTGCAGCAGCGCGTGCGTGGCGGGCAGCAGTTTGCGGGCACCCATCGTCACTCGTCCGTTCAGCGCGGTGACCTCGTAGCCGAGCCGTTCCAGCACCGCCGCGAACAGCCGGTTGTGCTCGAAGCAGTAGCCGCCGCGCGCTCGCCCGACCATCTTCGCCTGGACGACGTCCAGCGAAAGGTCGACCGGACGGCCGAGCATGATCTCCAGGTTCTCGAACGGGATGGACGACGTGTGCGCCCGGTGCAGCGCCCGCAACGTGTGTCCGGTCGGGGAGAGATCGCCGTCGTGGCCGATCCGCTTCAGATAGGCGGGCAGGTCGAGAAGGTCGCCCTGCCATCCGTATCCGAGGTCGTCGCTCATCGTTTCCTCCCGCTTTGGACCGTGCCCGTAGGTGGGGTAACACCGAGGGCGCCGCGGATCCTCCCGGCGATGCGGTCGATGTCGCGGCGTTCGCCGGCGGGCGGCGGCCCGCCGCCCGACTCGCGGAGCGCGGCGGCCTCGGCGAGCAGCCCGGCCGCCGCCGTGTGGTCGCCGGCGAGGGAGCGGGCCCCGGCGAGCCCTTCGAGGGCGAGCGCGACGGCGCGCGGGTCGCCGACGGCGCGGGCCCCGGCGAGGCTCTCGGTGTGCAGGGCGAGCGCGGTCTCGGCGTCGCCGCGCTCCTCGGCGACGAAGCCGAGCTGGGCGTGCGCGAACGCGATCCCGGCCGTCCCGCCGATGCCGCGCAGCCAGCCGAGCCAGGTGCGCAGGTGGGCCTCGGCGGCGTCGAGGTCGCCGCGCGCCCTGGCGACCAGGCCGAGCCCGATCTCGGCGAACTCCTGCGCGGACCGGGCCGCGTGCCGCCCGGCCAGGTCCAAAGCCTGTTCGTGGAGGTCGCGGGCCTGGTCGAGGTCGCCGGTGAGGAGCGCGGCGCGGCCGAGCCCGGACAGCCGGTACGAGACCTCGGGCCACATCCGCAGGTCCTCGGCGACGCGGAGGGCGGCGCGGTGGCGGCGGGCGAACGCGTCGAGGTCGCCGGTGATCTCGGCGTGGCGGGCGAGGGCGTCGGACGCCTCAAGCCGCCCCCACCGGTCGCCCAGCTCGTCGAAGATCGCCATGGCGGTCTCGGCTTCCCGGCGCGCCTCGGTGGGACGGCCGCGTCCGAGGAGGAACTTGGCGCGGACGGCGAGCGCGGCGGCCGTGTGCCACCGGTCGCCGCGTGCGCGGAACACGGTCAGGGCGTGGCCGACGCGTTCTTCGTTGGCGGCCATGTCGCCGTACGCCCAGTGGACGTGGCTGAGCAACCATTCCGCTTTGGCGTGGGCGAACTCGTCCTTTCCATAGGCGGCCAGGGCGGCCCGGCGGAGCTGCTCCGAATCCTTGTGCTCACCGGTCAGCATGGTGAACCCGGCCAGCCAGGTGGCGGCTTCGACATGGCCCGGCGACGCGGCGGCCTCCCGGCTCAGCGCCTTTTCGAGGGCGCTCCGGGCCTCGCCGAAACGCCCGCGCAGGAACCAGTACCAGGCCAGCGCGTTCGCCAGCCGGACGGCGTCGCCGTGTTTCAGCGCGGTGGCGAGGTTCGCGGCCTCCTGGTCGAGAACGTCCAGCCATTCGCCCTGTTCGGGGCCGCGCAGCCGCTCGGCCGCCCGTTCGGCGAGGCCGGTGTAGTAGCGGGCGTGGCGGCGGCGGTACTCGTCCTCCTCGCCCGCCTCTCGCAGCCGCTCCAGCCCGTACGCGGCGACCGACTCCAGGAGCCGGTAGCGTCCGTCGGCCTCCGTCCGGACGATCAGCGACCGGTCGACGAGCCTCGCGAGCACGGCGGCGTCGGTGCCGCCGACCGTCTCGGCCGCGTCGAGCGTGCAGCCGCCCGCGTGGACGACGAGCCGCCGCAGCGCGACCCGCTCCGGCCCGGTCAGCAGCTCCCAGCTCCAGTCGATCACCGCGCGGAGCGTCCGCTGCCGTTCCGGGCCGCCGTGCCGGCCGTGGGCGAGGACGCGGAACCGATCGTCCAGCCGGGCCGCCAGCTCCCGCGCCCCGAGCGCCCGGACGCGGGTCGCCGCCAGTTCGAGCGCCAGCGGAAGGCCGTCCAGCCGCCGGCAGATCGCCGCGACCCAGGGCGCGGACGTCTCGTCCAGCGCGAACCCCGGCGCCGCCGCCGTGGCCCGCGCGACGAACAGCCGCACCGCGCCGGACACCGTCAGCGCGTCCGGTGCCGTCTCGGGGCCGGGCAGGTCAAGCGGCGGGACGATCTGAAGCCGCTCCCCGGCCACCCCGAGCGGCTCCCGGGACGTGGCGAGGATCCGCAGCCCCGGCGCCTCGGCCAGCAGCCGTCCGGCCAGTTCGGCGGCGGGCTCGACGACATGCTCGCAGTTGTCCAGGACGAGCAGCGACCGCCGGCCGCGCAGGGCCAGGGCGAGCCGCTCCACCGGCCCGCCGCCGCCCTCGTCCCACAGCCCGAGGACGCGCGCCACCGGTTCGGCGACGTCCGCCGCCGTCGAGCCCTGCTCGGCGGCCAGTTCGACGAACCACACCCCGTCCGGATGATCGCCGGCCGACCGCGCCGCCGTCTCCAGCGCGAGCCGCGTCTTGCCGACGCCGCCGGGCCCGGTCAGCGTCACCAGCCGGTCGGACACGAGCCGCGCGCGGGCCCGGTCGACCGCGTCCCCGCGCCCGATCAGCTCGCCGAGAACCGCCGGGACCCGGGACGCGACCCGGAGCCGTCCCGCCTCCGGCGGCGCCTGCTCCAGCATCGACAGGTGGAGCGCGGCCAGCTCGGGGCCCGGGTCGACGCCCAGCTCATCGGCGAGCCGTTCCCGCAGGTCGTGGTATCCGGCGAGGGCCTCGCCCCGCCGTCCGGCGCGGTACAGGGCGCGCAGGTGCGCGGCGCGGAGCCGCTCCCGCAGCGGATGCCGCGCGACCTCGCCGGCCAGCTCCGCGCTCAGCGCGGCGTGCTCGCCCAGCTCAAGGCGGGCCTCGGCGTGCTCCTCCAGCGCGGCCAGCCGCCGCTCCTCCAGCCCCGCCGCCGCGATATTGTCCGCCAGGTCGAAGCCGTCGAACGCGGGCCCGCGCCACAGCTCCAGGGCCTCTCCCAGCAGGCGCGCCCTGGCCAGCGGATCGGTCATCTCGGCCGCCTGGACGGCGAGCGCCGTGAACCGTCCGGAGTCGACGGCGTCCGGGGGGACGTCGATCAGGTAGCCGGGCGGACGCGACACCAGCAGTGCCCGCGCGCCAGGTTCGGCGTCGTCCAGGACGCGTCGCAGCTGCGACACGCGGGCCTGGAGCGTGCCGGACGGGTTGCGCGGCGGGCGGTCCCGCCACAGCGCGTCCACCAGCCGATCGGCGGAGACCGGACGCCCCGGCTCGGCCAGCAGCATCGCCAGCAGCGTGCGGACCTTCGGCTCGGGGACGTGCACGGCGGCGCCGCCGTCCGTCCACACGGCGAGCGGCCCCAGCACTCCGAAACGCACGGCTTCCAGCGTACGCACCCGCCACGGAACGCTCCGAAGCGATTCCGTAGCGCCCTCCACGACGCTGAACGCACCGCACCACCACTAGGAGAATCCAAATGGCGAAGTCACCGGTAACGGTCGTCGGCCTGGGCCCCATGGGCGCGACGATGGCCGCCACTTTCCTCGGCAACGGGCATCCGACCACGCTCTGGAACAGGACGGCCGCCAAAGCGGAGCCGCTCGTCGCGAAGGGCGCGACCCTCGCCGCGACGCCCGCCGACGCGCTCGCCGCGTCGGAGCTGATCGTCGTCAGCCAGACCGACTATCCCGCGATGTACGAATCCCTCGACACGGCCGCCCACGCGCTCAAGGGCCGCGTCGTCGTCAACCTCAGCTCCGGCAGCCCGGACGAGCTGCGCCGCGCCGGTGAATGGGCGGCCCGGAACGGCGGGGAATTGCTGACCGGCGGCGTCATGGCACCACCGCAGGGCATTGGCAAGCCGGGCTCTTACGTCTTCTACAGCGGCCAGGAAGACGCCCTGAACCGCCACCGCGAGACACTCAACGAAATAGGAGACGCCACATTCGTCGGCTCGGACCTGGGCCTGTCGATGCTCTACTACCAGGCGCAGCTCTACCTGTTCTGGTCGACCCTGACCGCGTATATGCATTCGGTGGCGCTGCTCGGCTCGGCGGGCGTGTCAGCCGAGCAATTCCGTCCGTTCGCCGCCGCGACGGTCCGGGACCTCGCGACCGACGGCCCCATGGGATTCCTGAAGATCCTCACCGAGACGATCGACGCGGGCGTCCATCCGGGCGGCGACCACACCCTCCGCATGCAGGCGGTCGGCGCCGACCACGTCGTGGAGGCCGCCCGCGAGGCGGGCATCGACCAGGCCGGGCCGCTCGCGCTCAGGGACCTGTTCTGGCGCGCCGTCGACGCCGGGCACGGCTCCGACGGGCTGTCCAGCGTCATTGAGGTGGTCCGTCGTCCCTGAACAGGGGCAGGCGGAAGACGAACCGGGCCCCGGCCGGGCTGTCCGCGATGCGCAGCGTGCCGCCGTAGACCTCGGCGATCTCGCGGGCGATGGGCAGCCCGAGCCCGGTGCCCTCCGGGTCCCTCGTCCGCGACTCGCGGAGCCGGGCGAACCGCTCGAACACCCGCTCCCGCGCCTCCTCCGGGATGCCGGAACCGTCGTCGAGCACCTCAAGGACGGCTTCGTCCCCGTCCCGCGTCACCGTGACCTCGATGCCGTTCGCGGCGTGCCGTTCGGCGTTGCTCAGCAGGTTGCCGAGGACCCGCGCCAGCCGCACCGGGTTCGCCCGGACGGTCACCCCCGGCTCCAGGTCCGTCGTGATCGGGACGCGGGGCGGGCGCCGCTCGATCTCCCGGCGGGCGAGGCCCGCGAGGTCGATCCGCTCGACCGGGACGGGCGCGCGCGAGTCGAGCCGCGACAGCTCAAGCAGGTCGATGACGATGTCGTTCAGCCGCCGCGTGTCGGCCAGCGCCGCCTGGACCATCGGCCGCCATTCGAAGTCGTCCGGCTCGCCGAGCGCGACCTCCAGCTGCGCCTGCAGGCCCGCGAGCGGGTTCCGCAGATCGTGCGAGGCGTCCGAGATGAACCGGCGTTCCCTGTCGGTCGCCTCCTCCAGCCGTCCGAGCGTCGCGTTGACGGTCTCGGCGAGCCGCTGGATCTCGCCGCCGGTCTGCGGGACGGGCACCCGGTGGCCGAGGCCCCGCGCGGTGAAGTCCTCCATCTCCGACCGGATCTCGTCGACGGGGACGAACGCCCGCCCGATCGAGAGCCACGTCCACCACGCGATCAGCGCGAGCAGCAACAGCATGACCAGCGCGATGGCGAGCGGCAGCAGCCACACGTTCAGCAGTGCCGGCCCCGGCGAGGCCGCGATGACCATTACGCCCGGCCCCCACGGCGAGTCGCGCAGCCGGGTCCCGAACAGCCACACGCATTCGTCCATGAATCCCGGGCAGGAGCTCCGGTCGATCAGCATCTTGCCGTTCAGGACGTCCTCGCCCGCCAGCGCCGGACGCCCCCGCATCGCCTCGCTGGCCGCCACGACCTTCCCGTCCGGGCCCACGACCTGGACGTACCGGGTCTCGCCCGGCCCGGTGACGAGCGCCCCCTCGCCCCGCCCCCGGACGACGTCGGAAACCACCCGCTCGACCGTGTTCTCCGACTCCCGCCACACCCTGTTCTGCACCCAGTCCCGCGCGAGCAGCATGATCAGCACGAACACCAGGACCAGGATCAGCCCGGACACCGCGACGGTCATGACCGTCGCGCGTCCCCGCACCGAGAAGAACAGCCGCCTGCGCCAGCGGCGGCCCGCCCCCCACCTCGCCGTCTCCACCCTGATCCCTCGCCGCTAGACACTCACCGCGACCGTTCAACAACTCAGGGTAGAGGACGAACCCCACAACTCGCCCCGCCGACGGGCACCCGCCCGGCCCGGTCAGCCCGTCTTGCTCCGCGCGACCTCCTGCGCCGCCCGGCGCAGCCACCTCTGAGTCACCACGTAGAACACGAAGAGGAGGAGCGCGATCAGAAAGAAAAGCATCATGACCGGTTCAGGGACAAGGCTGAACGTAGCGCACAACAGAAACGCCGCCCCCATGGCGAAAAGGGAATTGCTCGCGCGAACCCGCTCCCTGAGCGGCAGTTCCTCGTAACTCACCTTCACCCTGCGTGAGATCATGTACCGCCCAATGCCCCTGCGCGTTCTCACTCCGACGACGATGCAGACGAGCCCCAGCCACACATACCCCACGGTGCCGACGACCACGCCCACGACGCCGCCTCCCAAAACCAGTGGTAATCCCGGTCGAACCTACCGTTCCATCAGCACGAAGCCGGCGACAACCCGTCCACGCATTCTTAGGGCCGCCAGACCTGGTGGTCTGGCGGCCCTGTTTCGGGAGGAGCGTGGTCAGGCTTTGTTGTAGGAGTTCTTGGCCCAGAGGTAGGAGACGACGCCGATTCCGGCGCACCAGGCGGTGGCGATGGCGGCGCTGTTGTCGATCGAGGTGCCGAGGAGCAGGCCGCGGACGGTCTCCATGATCGGGGTGAACGGCTGGTAGTCGGCGAACCAGCGCAGGACGGTGGGCATGGAGTCGGTGGGGACGAACCCGCTGCCGAGGAACGGCAGGAAGACCAGCGGCATCGGGGCGTTGCTGGCGGCCTCCGGAGTCGCGGACTTCAGGGCGAGCGCGACCGCCAGCCACGTCATCGCCATGGCGAACAGCGTGAGCATCCCGATGGCGGCCAGCCACTCGGCGGCGCTCGCGTTCGGGCGAAAGCCGATCGCCAGCGCGATCCCGACGAGGGCGGCCATGCTGACGAGCTGCTGGACGACGCTGGCGACGACATGGCCGGTGAGGACGGAAGGCCGCCAGATCCGCATCGTGCGGAAACGGGCGATGATGCCCTCGGTCATGTCGGTGGCGACCATGACGGCGGTTCCGGTCGTGGCCGTGGCGGCCGTCATCAGCAGGATGCCGGGGACGACGTAGTTGACGTAGTCGTCGCGTCCACCGCCCAGCCCGTCGCCGATGGCGCCGCCGAGGACGTAGACGAACAGGAACAGGACGATGACGGGCGTCACGATCAGCTGCACCGTCATGGACGGGTAGCGCAGCAGCCGCTTCAGCTGGCGCCGGACCATGGTGGACGAGTCGCGCGCGGCAAGGGTGACGGTGCTCATCTTGCTCCTTGAGGTGTGGAGACCCTCGCCTTCAGGCGTGGGTAGGAAACGCGGCACAGTGCCGCGGGAGTGCGAACATACGTACGAATGACGGTCACTCTCCGGGTATGGTGAGTGACATGGCGCGAACAGTGAAGCGGGCGTACAGGTACCGCTTCTATCCGACCCCCGGGCAGGCTCAAGAGCTTGCCCGGACGTTCGGTTGCGTCCGCCTGGTCTACAACAAGGCGCTGGAAGAACGGTCCCGCGCCTACGCCGCCGAACGCCGGAGGGTCTCCTACGCGCAGACCTCGGCGATGCTGACGGCGTGGAAGCGCTCGCCGGAGTTGGCGTTCCTGGGTGAGGTGTCCTCGGTGCCGTTGCAGCAGGCCCTGCGGCACCTGCACGCGGGGTTTGTGAACTTCTTCGCCAAGCGCGCTCAGTATCCGGCGTTCAAGTCCCGCAAGAAGTCCCGGGCGTCGGCGGAGTACACCCGCTCGGCGTTCCGCTGGCGGGACGGGACCCTGACCCTGGCGAAGATGGGCGAACCCCTGCGCATTGTATGGTCGCGTCCGCTGCCCGAGGGCGCGCAGCCGTCCACCGTTACCGTCAGCCAGGACCCCGCGGGCCGCTGGTTCGTGTCCATCCTGGTGGAAGAGAAGATCAGCCCGCCGCCTCCCGCCGAGCATGCCGTGGGCGTGGACGCCGGGATCACGTCCCTGATCACCTTGTCCACGGGGGAGAAGATCACCAACCCCCAGCACGAACGGCGGGACCGGCGCCAGCTCATCAGAGCTCAACAGGCGCTGGCCCGCAAGGAGCGGGGTTCGAAGAACCGGGCCAAGGCCCAGCAGCGCGTCGCGCGAGTGCATGCCCGAATCACCGACCGGCGCCGGGACTTTCTGCACAAGCTCACCACTCGGCTCGTCCGCGAGAACCAAACGGTCGTGATCGAGGACCTCACCGTTGGCAACCTGCTCCGCAACCATGCGCTCGCCCGCGCGATCTCCGATGCGTCCTGGGGTCAGATGCGCAAGATGCTGGAGTACAAGACCGGCTGGTACGGCCGTGACCTGGTCGTGGTCGACCGGTGGTTCCCCAGTTCGAAGCTGTGTAGTGGCTGCGGGGCCCGGCGAGAGGTGATGCCGCTGGGTGTGCGGTCGTGGGAGTGCGGCTGCGGTGCGGTGCATGACCGGGATGTGAACGCGGCCCGTAACATCCTCGCGGCCGGGCTGGCCGAGAGGTGAAACGCCTGTGGAGCCGGTGTAAGACCCCGAAGGCACAAGCCCGGCGGGCGACTGGCGGCGAAGCAGGAAACCCGACCCGCGAGGATCGGAATCCCCCAGCCTTGACCCTGGGGACGAAGTCAAAGCGTGGCCTCCTTCTTCTGGCCGGTGAGGGTGAGGAAGACGTCGTCGAGGTCGGGGGTGTGGACGGTCATGTCCGCGATGTCGATCGAGCGGTCGTCCAGGGCGACGAGCATTTCGCGGATCGCGCGGACACCGCCGTCGCTCGGCACCTGGAGGGTCAGCGCCTCGGTGTCGGCGATGCCGGTGCCGAGGAGGTCGCGGGCGGCGCCGAGCAGGCGCGCGTCCGCGAAGGTGAGCTTGACGTGGCCGCCGGGTATGAGCCGCTTGAGCTCGTCGGCGGTGCCTTCGGCGATGAGCCGTCCGTGGTCGAGGAGGGCGATGCGGTCGGCCAGCTCGTCGGCCTCCTCCAGGTACTGGGTGGTCAGGAAGATGGTGACGCCGCTCGCGACGAGTTCGCGCACGATCTGCCACATGGAGCGGCGGCTGCGCGGGTCGAGGCCGGTGGTGGGCTCGTCCAGGAAGATCAGGCGCGGGTCGCCGACCAGCGTCATCGCCAGATCGAGCCGCCGCTGCATGCCGCCGGAGTAGGTCGAGGCCGGTTTGCCGGCCGCGTCGACCAGGTCGAAGCGGTCGAGCAGCTCGGCGGCCCTGCGCCTGCCGTCCGCGCTGGACAGGTGGTTGAGGTCGGCCATCAGACGCAGGTTCTCCTCGCCGGTGAGGAGCTTGTCGACGGCCGAGTACTGCCCGGTGACGCCGATCGCGCCGCGCACGTCGTCGGGGCTGCGGGCCAGGTCGTGCCCGGCGACCCGGACGTCGCCGGCGTCGGCCGTGATCAGGGTCGACAGGATCTGGACGGTGGTCGTCTTCCCCGCGCCGTTCGGCCCGAGCAGCGAGAAGATCGTCCCTTCGGGGACGGTCAGGTCGATGCCGTCGAGCACGACCTTGTCGCCGTAGGATTTGCGCAGCCCGTTCGCCGCGATGGCCAGGTTGGTCATGGTGCTGCTCCTTGGAAGTCCGCGAGTGCGGCTGTTCAGAGGCTGTGGGCGGAGATGTCGCCGCGGGTGGTCGTGGCGCAGATGTCGAGTTCGGCGGTGCCGTCGCTCTTGAGGGCGTTGCTGATGCGGCCGTGGCCGGTGCCCGCGTCCAGCGCGGCCGAGACACCGGCGGCGGCGCCGACCGAGATGTCGCCGGACAGGGTGCGGAGCACGAGCGTGCCGCGCACGGCCTCGGTGATCCGGATGTCGCCCCGCATCGTGCTGATCTCCGCGGGGCCGTTGAGCCGTCCGACCTCGACGTCGCCGTCGATCGCGGTGAGCTGGACGGCCGCGGCCTCGTCCAGCTTGATCCGCTGGTAGGCGCCCTCGAAGACGACGTCGCCGAGCCGTCCGACGGCCCGGAACTCGGCGCCGGGCGTCTTGGCCTCGACCCGGGAGCCCGCGGGCAGCCGGACCGTCACCTCGACCGACCCCGACGGCCCGAAGTACTGGTTCTTCGCCGACGTCCCGATCCGCAGGACGCCGTCGTCGCCGTACTCGACCGTGGTCTGCTCCGCCGCCTTGACGTCGCGCCCCTTGGCAGCGTTCGCGGGCAGGACCTCGACCGTGGTGTCGTCCCGGTCGGCGGCGATCACCTGGACGCGCCCGGAGGGGACGTTCAAGACGGCGGCGATCGGGACGGGGGTGTTGAACGTCTGCATCGCGCTCTCCCGCACTCGTTGTTTCTGACGCCGGAAACGCTACGTTGCGTTCACCGATCCAGCAACAAGAATGTTGCAAACGTAATATGACTTCGCAGGTAGAAACAGAGAAATCGTTGCGATGATGCTGAAGTTGAATGCAACAAATGGATCGAGTGCGTTGCAACTGTCTGAGGGTGAACGCTAGTGTGGGGCTCGTCGGGAGCACGGAGGAGGTCGCGGTGCCGGGAGGCAGGCTCACCCAGCAGGAACGCCAGCAGATCGCGCAGGGGCTGGCCGACGGCCTCGCCTACGCGGAGATCGCCAGGCGTCTGGAACGTCCGACCTCGACGGTCACACGCGAGGTGATGCGCAACGGCGGGCCCACCGCCTACCGCGCCGACCTGGCCCATCGCGCCACCGAACGCCGCGCCCACCGCCGCCGCGGGCAGGCCGCGCCGCGTGCCGCGGAGGCGCCCGCGCAGCCCCACGGCCGCGACCCGGAGGCCGTGCGCGAGTACCAGGAGGCGTTCACCACGGTCCTGATGGCCTCGGGCCTGCCCAAGATGATGGCCCGGGTGATGTCCTTGCTCTACACGACCGACTCGGGCAGCCTCACCGCGTCCGAAGTGGCCCAGCGCCTCCAGGTCAGCCCGGCGACCGTCTCCAAGGCGATCGCCTTCCTCGAAGGCCAGGACCTCGTCCGCCGGGAACGCGACGAGCGCCGCCGCGACCGCTATGTCGTCGATGACGATCTCTGGTACCAGTCGATGCTGGCCAGTGCCCGGTCCAACGAGCAGGTGGTCGAGACCGCGCGGCAGGGCATCGCCATCCTCGGCGCCGGTTCCCCGGCCGCCAACCGGCTGGAGAACGCTGCCCGCTTCCTAGAATTCGTCGGCGAAAGCATCACCCGCGCCGCCGAACAGGCCCGCGAAGTCCTCTACACCAAGACCGAGCCCCCCACCCCAACCCCAGACCACCGACAGACGACCGCTCCGCGCCCCGCGGGTTCGCCTCGCGGCTGAGCGCGGTTCACGCCGTCCTGGGTGCGTGGAGTGTGCGGCGAACGGCGGCGCGGAGCCAGCGGTGGGCACCGTCGGCCGCATAGCGGGGATGCCAGGCCATGCGAATGGGACGAGCGATAGGCGATTCCCCGTGATCAGAAGTTCGGGAACAGGCATTCAAGCTTGTTATTCATGGTCCGGGCTTGGTAGATGGGTTGAATGGGCCTGATTGTGAGGCGTCGTCGGTTGCTTCGGTGGTTGTGAGTTCTTCGAAGATGGTGAGCTGGAGGTCGGCGGGGGCGGCTAGGCGGGAGTTGAGTGAGTCCCACGGGGTGCGGGTGGGCGGGGCGAGCAGTTCGGCGCCCGCTCGGACCAGATGGTTTGTGACGTCCTGCGCGTCCGTGACCTCGAAGGCCACCCGCAGCCTCGGGCTGACGCGGCGCCCGACCTCCACACGGTCGATCATGTCGACCTGCTCCGGGCTGGAGATCTCAAGCGTCGCGCGGCCGACGTCGAGGATCGTGACCCGCTCGCCGCCGTCCTGGTGGAGCTGGAGTTCCTCGGCGGCGCCCAGGACGTCGCGATAGAACCGCACCGCTTCGTCATAGTCGGCGGCCTCGACGACCAGGCGCATCTGCAGAACCCTGCGGGACGACGCCATTACCGCGGAGTGGGGCGATAGACGAGTTCCTGGGTGTGGCCGTCGAGCGTCCGGCTTTCGAGGAGTTCTAGGTCGAAGTCGCCCGCGCCGCCGAGGATCGGGCTGGTCCCGGTCCGTCCGGAGATGGCGGGGAAGATCGTCACCTGGAGGCGGTCCACGAGGCCGGCGGCCATCAGGGCCCAGTTCAGGGACAGGCTGGCCTGCGAGCGCAGCGGCACGTCCGACTCCTTCTTGAGCCGGGCGACGATGTCCACGGCGTCGCCGCTCACGATGGTCGCGTCCGGCCAGGCGAGGGTGTCGCGCAATGTGGAGGAGATCACCGTCGCCGGCGTGCGCATCGTGCGGATGTTCCACTCGTCGAGCGTGTTGGGATCGATGCCCGACGACATGATCTGGGCGGTCTCCCGGAAGGTCGTGGCGCCGAAGACCATTCGCTGCTCGGTGTCGAACTGTGCGGCGCGGCGCGCGAGCAGCTCGGGGCCCTGCTTGCCCCAATAGCCGCCCCAGTCGGCGCCCTCGGCGTAGGAGCCGTAGCCGTCGAGGGTGGAGAAGACGTCCCAGGTGTAGACGGCGGTCATGGCATTTCCCATCCTGCTCGGCGGCCGGTGGACGTTGGCATGCCCGCCAGCGTGAAGCAGCGGACGGCGATGAGTCCAATGCATTGTTCTCATGAGACCGATCGCGATTCACTATCGCTTCGTGAACCTCCAGCAATTGGAATACGTCGTCGCCGTGGCCGAGCTCGGCAACTTCACCCGCGCGGCCGAGCGGTGCTCCGTCGTGCAGCCGGCGTTGAGCCATCAGGTCGCGAAACTTGAGAAGGAGCTGGGTGCCAGGCTCTTCCATCGGACGAGCAGGTCGGTGGCGTTGACACCGGCGGGCGCGGCCTTCCTCCCGGCGGCGCGCGAATGTCTCGCGGCCGCGGAGCGCGCGCGGGCCGAGGTCTGCGCGGCGACCGGAGAGATCCGCGGACGGCTCGCCGTCGGCATGATCCCGACGGTGGCGGCCGTCGACGTCCCGGCGGTGCTGCGATCCTTCCACCAGGAACACCCTCAGGTGCGGATCACCCTCCTCACCCGTGGCAGCGACCTCCTCGCCGACCAGGTCCGCGACGGCGCGCTCGATGTCGCGTTCCTCGGACTGGCCGAGGACGTCGAGATCCCGCACCTCAACAGCCGGGCACTCGCCCGCGACCCGCTGGCCGCACTGCTGGCCCCCGGCCATCGGTTCGCCGATCGCCGGATCATCCGGCTGGACGAGATCGCCACCGAGGAGTTCGTGGACTTCCCCGCCGGGACGACGGGCCGCGTCCAGGCCGACCTGGCCTTCCGCGCCGCCGGTCTGGAGCGCGAGGTCGCCTTCGAGGTCACCGACCCCCACATCATGGCGCGGCTCGTGACCGAGGGTCTCGGCGTCGCTCTCCTCGCGTCCACGTATGCGGTGCGGTTGCCAGGAGTGTGCGTCGTGCCCGTGGAGAACACCTCGTACCGCGTCGAATACCTGATCTGGAGCCGTCTGGGCCCGACCCCGGCAGCAAACGCCTTCATCACCCGCGCGATACACCCCTGAGGTCTGTCCCGCCATCCCGGAGGCCCGGAAGTTCGCGACCCGTGGCGGTGAGCACCGGCCAGTCTCTCTGGTCGCCCCTTTCCAGCATGATCTCCGCCCCCACGCGCGCCATGCCCGCGCGCAGCACGGACTTGGGCATCGACGACGTCGACGATGACGCCGCCGATGTCGATGACGGCATCGGAATTCCCCCTGTCTCCGAACCCGCACCGGAGGTGAGATCCCCTACCGGGACCCCAGGCGCCGCCGCGACCGCGGGGCCTGGACGGCGGCCAGGCCTTCGCGTCGCCAGCGGCGATCAGCTTGTGAGGCCGACTTGTGGGGTGTCAGGGGCGGTGGTAGTGGAGCGTGACCGCGCCGGTGGAGGGGATGGTGGTGGTTCCGGCGAGTTGCCAGGTGGATGCGTGGTCGGTGGGGAGCAGGCGCACGCCACCGCCGAGGGTCGCGGGCACCACCGTCAGGTAGAGCTCGTCGACCAGGTCTGCCTTGAGGAGCGCTTGGATGATGCTGGCGCTGTTCAGGACGAGGATGTCCCGGCCCGGGGCGGCCTTGAGTGACCGGACCTCTGTTTCGGGGTCGCGGGCGATCCGGGCGTTGGTCCATTCGGTCTTCTCCAGATCGGCTTGCTGCAGCGTCGTGGAGAACACCACCTTCTCGACGGTGGCGAGCCAGTTGCCCAGATCACGGGTTCGGGCCGAGCTGCTCGGGTCCTTGGTCAGGCCGGGCCATACGGAGGTGAAGCCCTCCCAGTTGGTCCGGCCCACGATGGCCGTGCTCGCACCACGCCAGATTCCTTCGTAGAAGACCTCGCTCTGTGAGCTCATGATGTGGTCCATGGCCCAGCTCATGTCGTCATCGGGTCCGGTGCTGCTGTAGCCGTCGATCGACACGACGGCGTCGGCGATGACGGTGCGCTGCGGTTCAGTGGTCTCGGTCATGGTGGTCCCCGTTTCACTGTTGACGGCTTCGTAAATAGTGTCCGCCGAATTCTGTGTATGCTAGACACAATTTGAGCGTGGCGACAAGCCCGAAGTTTCGGAGGCTCGATGTGAACGGCACCGTGGAGTTGCTGTGGGGGCTGCGGCAACCGCCGAGCCGCGGACCCAAGCCTGTGCTCAGCGTCGACCGCATCGCCCAGGCCGCGATGGACATCGCCGATGCCGAAGGGCTCGCCGGGATCTCCATGCAGCGGGTGGCCGCCGAACTCGACTTCACCAAGATGGCGCTCTATCGCCATATCAGGGGGAAGGACGAGCTGCTCGCCGTCATGATCGAGTTGGCCGTGGGCGACCCGCCCGATCTGACCGGCGTGCCGGGCGGCTGGCGCGGCAAGCTCGGGCAGTGGGCCCATCAGATGTGGGCGACCTGGGACCGTCACCCGTGGCTGCCGGGCGCCACCGTCGGCGACCGGATCATGGGCCCACGAGAGGTCGGCTGGACCGAAGCTGCGGTCGCCGCGCTGGCCGGAACCGGGCTGAGCGGCGCCGAACAACTGGACGCCGTTCTCCTGCTCAGCGGCCACGTCCGCAACACCCGGTCGACCACAGCGGCCGGCACCCAGCCATGGACAGCCGACCGGCGGCTCAACCCCGCTATCAATGCCCTGCTCGATGACCCCGCCGATCGCTTTCCCGCACTGACCGCCGCGATCACAGCCGCCGGGGCCCCGTCCCCGGGCAGCAGCCGCGAGTTCGGCCTCCAACGCATCCTCGACAGCCTGGAACTCCTCATCACCCGACGCTCACGCTGAACCCGCAACCCCCTCGATCAAACAGCGGGCAGGGGCCGACGCTTTTGAGATGGGCTGATTGGTTCAGGTCGGTTGGCCGCGGCTGAGGCGGCGGGCCATCACGGTGATGGCGGCCCAGGTGATGTGGGCTCCGGAGCGCTAGGGGAGGCGTTCTTAGTCGCGGCAGTGCCTGTCCGAGAAGGTGTGAAGGCCGCGCGGCGGTTGTGTCCGGGGCGTGGGCAGCCGTTGTCGGCGCGGGCCCCGCAAGGATGCGGTGTTTGTTGTGCGCAGGGCTTTTGGGCGGAGCCCAGGACGCGGCGTCCCGCGGTGGGCGGTGGCGGACCGCCCAGGCCATGAGCCGGGCCGCCAGCCATGACCGGGTCGCCTTCATGAGCTGCCAGCCATGCCCCTCAGCGTCCGGGTTGACGCATGCCGATATGGGAATATGATTGCGGCCATGGCACGAGCAGCGACGACGTCGGACGTGTTCAACGCGATCGCCGAGCCGCAGCGCCGGGAGATTCTGGTGCTGCTGCGGGGCGGTGAGCGGCCGGTGACCGAGTTGGCCCGGGAGTTGGGGATGACCCAGCCGGGGGCGTCCAAGCACCTGCGGGTGCTCCGGGAGGTCGGGCTGGTGCGGGACCGCAAGGCGGGTAAGCAGCGCCTATACGGCCTCGACGCCCGAGGGTTGCGGCCCGTCCACGAGTGGACCGGCGGGTTCGAGCGGTTCTGGAACGAGAGCTTCGACCGGCTGGACGCCTACGTGCAGGACCTGAAGCAAACAAGGCAGGAGGAATAACCGATGAGCACTACCGCCGACCGGGAGATCGTCATCTCCCGGGTCATCGACGCCCCACCAGAGCTGGTGTTCGAGGCGTTCACCGAGCTTCAGCACCTGTCGCAGTGGTGGGGACCGGACGGGTTCACCACTACCACGCGGTCGTTCGAGTTCCGCGTCGGCGGGGCCTGGGACTTCGTGATGCACGGACCGGACGGCACGGACTACACCGAGTGGATTTCCTGGACCGAGATCGTCCCACCGGAGCGGATCGCACTGCTCCACGGTGAGTCCCAGGACGACCCGAACGCATTCGAGTCGGTCCTGACGTTCGAGCCGGACGGTACGACGGCGACCCGGATCGAGATGTCCACGGTGTTCCCCACCAAGGAACTGCGCGACGAGGCGGTCGAGAAGTACCACGCGGTCGAGGCCGGTCGGCAGACCTTGAGCAAGCTGGCCGACTACGTCACTGAGATCGTCCGGAAGGGAGCTGAGAGCTGATGGCAGGGAAAGTGTTCTTCAGCGTGTCGATGTCGCTGGACGGGTTCATCGCGCCCGAGTCCACCGAGGACTTGATGAAGCGGCAGTGGATGGAACTACAGCGCTGGGTCTTCCCGCAGCGGTTCTTCCGGGAGAACCTGAAGCTCGGCAAGGGCGGCGAGGAAGGGCGCGACAACGACATCGTGCGGGAGACGTTCGAGCGCACCGGCGCGAGCGTCATGGGCAAGCGCATGTTCGACGCTGGGGAGCGGATGTGGCCGGAGGAGGCGCCGTTCCACACGCCGGTCTTCGTCGTGACGCACGAGAAGCGCGACCCATGGGAGCGGCCGGGCGGGACCGTCTTCCACTTCGTCAACGACGGCATCGAGTCCGCGCTCGACCAGGCCCGCGAGGCCGCCGGTGCCCGCGACGTCCGCATCTCGGGCGGCGGCGCGACGATCCTGGAGTACGTGAACGCCGGTTTGATCGACGAGTTCTCGATCGCGCTGTCGCCCGTGCTGTTCGGCTCCGGAGTCCGCCTGTTCGAGGGCGTGGACGCGTCCCGCGTGGCCCTGGAGCAACTCCGCATGGAGCCGTCCCCGAGAGCCACCCACCTGACCTACGCCGTCCGAGAGCGGTAAGCGCATGCAGGCGGCGGACGCGTTATGCCTTGAGGTCGTACACCCCGGTCTTGATGTCGGTGAGCAGGCTCCGCCACTCGCCCACCTCAAAGGCCAGGATGTGACCGTCAGCGTCCTTGGAGTCCCGAACGGCCACAACCCGCGCCGTCGTCCGTCCAACCTCAACGCACTCGCCCTCGTCGCCGCCGCTGTACTCGCTCTTCCGCCAGCTGTCGGTGACCTCCACGCAACTGCCTTCGTTGCCGCCGCTGCGGCTGCTCTTGCGCCAGGTCTCGGCGACTTCGACGCAGTCGCCTTCGGGCTTAGCGCTGTGGGTGCTCTTCCGCCATACAGCGGCGGCCTCGACGCATTCGCCTTCATCCGGGCCGCTGTAGCTGCTCTTGCGCCAAGAGGCTGCTGCCAACTCAAGGTAGATCATAGGACTGACGCTATCTGCTCAATGAGTTCTTGAGACTGGATCGCGTCGAGTGATTGAGCGAGAAGCTGCTCGAAGATCTCTTGGTGACTTGTGACTTCTTGATCGTTTTCCACGAACAAGGTTTGGTTGAACTGCTCGATGACAGAGACGGTGAGCTGGCCGGGCGGCTTCAGCGACAGGAGGTGGAAGTTCCCGGCCAGTGCATGATGTGCGCCTGCGCTGTTCGGGAGCACACGCAGCTCCACATGGTCGAGCCGAGCGACCTCGCTGAGATGCACGATCTGGGCGTGCATCACGGGAGCGTCTCCGACCCTGTGTTGCAGTACCGACTCACTTATGAGCGGGACGTAGCGTGGCGGATTCGGCTGCTTCAGCACGCCCTGCCGTGAAATTCGGAAGTCGATCAAAGTCTCCGTGTTACGGACCGCATTCGCCTGGCCGATCTCGAAGATGCACTCCATGTACTCCCGGGTCTGTAACAAGCCGGGGAAGACGCTGGGCTGGAAGGTGCGGATCAGGGCGGAGTCTTCCTCCAGGCTGGCGAGGTCAGAGGCGGCGGCGGATATGTTGCCGCTTCGCGCGCGGCGCCAGATCTCCTCGGAGTTGTGCGTGGCGAGGTGGAGGAGGGACTCGCGGAGTGGGGCGTCGTGGACGTTGTAGAAGTCGAGGAGGTCGGCTAGTTCTTGGGGGTCTACGGTGTGGAGGCCGTTTTCGAGGGTGCTGAGCCAGCTTTTCGAGCGGCCGTAGCGGCGGCAGGCGGCGCCGACGGTGAGGTTGTTGGCTTCGCGGGCCTTTCGGAGGGCCGAGCCGATCCGGCGGAGCCGCACTGTGGGTTGGTTCCGGGAGGGCATTCACCCACACTGTCACCCTCCGTGCATGATCGGGCACGATTGGGGCGGGAGAACGTTCGCTCGGGGGGTTAGGGGTTGACTTGGCGGCGGATGTCCAGGCCGGTTTCGTTGGACGGGTCGCGGCCAGGGACGTGAACCTCGTGCTTGGTGGCTTGGGCGAGGTAGAGACGGAGGGGAGCGTCGCCGCGCAGGTCGTCGGGACGGAACGCCTTGGCGCCGGGGGCGACGTGGGCGAAGGCTTCGGCGCAGCGTTGTGGGAGGTCTTCGTCTGGGACGGCGGAGGCTGTGGCTTCTATGTAGACGCAGCGGCCTTGACCGATATCGGCGGTCGAGTCGTAGATGGCCAGGGCGACCGGCGGGCGGGCGTCGATGTTGCGGGAATGGTGCGCGGACGGTGAGGAGACCCAATAGAACGTCCGGTATGCGGCGTGGGTGAAGTAGACCGGGGAAAGGCGCGGGCGGTTGTCGGGTTCGGTTGTGCCCAGCGTCATGTAGCGGTTCGCGTCGATGACGGTGCGGGCCAATGCGTCGAGGTCGGCGGGCAGGTTCATGGCGCGGCTCCTCTGGGGCGGTTGTTCGTGAGCATGGCATGAACGCTTGTGTGCCGGGGGGTGCGATCAGGGAAAACGTTCGCGTGCGGCGTGAACGGGTGACGGGTCACGGGCCGTATAACGATAGTGACGGGCGACTTTCCGGAAGCGAAGGGAGCCGTCGTGGACGCGTTGCGAGCTGCTGGCCGAGGCGAAGCGGGCCTTGGGGCCGATCCTGCCCGGCGTGGGGGAGGCGATGCCCGCGTGGTGATCGGGGAGATCACGTTGCCGGGGGTGCGGCGGTCGGTCGGGTTCGCGCGGAACTTCGTCCGGGACATGGCGCTCGACTTTCCCGGGCGCGACGACATGATCCTGGTGGTGAGCGAGACGGTCGCGAACGCGATCACGCACACGGCGTCCGGGCGGGCCGGAGGGCGGCTGACGGTCGTCCTCGCGGCGGGGGACGGGGTGTACCGGCTGGAGGTCGTCGACGACGGGGGCGCGGACGGCGCGCCGCACGTCAAGGCGGAGGTGGGCGCGGAGACCGGGCGGGGGATGCGGATCGTGGCCGCGCTCGCGTCGCGCTGGGGGTTCCGGGTGGACGGCGCCCGGGGCGTGGTGTGGGCGGAGTTCCCGGCCCCGGTCGCGGAGGACCGGGGCCGGGAGCCGTTCAGCGGCCCCGGTTGAACTGCCGGGTGGGCATCTTGCCGGCGTCGCGCCGGTTGTTCGCGAAGTTCGCCGACCTGAAGTCGGAGTTCTTCCGCTTGCCCTTCTTCTTGGACTTGGCGAAGGAGTTCGCTTCGGGGTTGTTTATGGCACGCATGGAAAACAGACCTCCGGGCATGTCTGAATTCGGCCGCGAAAGGGCCGAAAAGAAGGTGTTCATGGCATGACGGCGCTGGTCACAGCGGGTGTGCTGGTGGCGCCGAGGGTGGACGGGAGCGGGCCCGCGACATCAGGCGGGCGGCTCAACCGGAGGAATGATCACAGCTCCATGCGTAAGAGTTAGCCATAGCCTGCCTTATCGCGTCAACCTGGTATTTGTGTGTCGTGGCGCACATGCCGGATTGGTGGCGTGATGTGTGGGATGCCCGTCGTTGACGCCAGCGCGGGCGCGGCACCAGCCTGGAGGCATGCGCGTCGCGTTCGTGATCTATGACGGGTTCCAGGTGCTCGATCTGACCGGTCCCTACGAGGTGTTCCGGAACACCGGGCGGTACGAATGCCTGGTCGCCGGGCCCGCGGCGGGGCCGGTGACGGCTTCTGGAGGGCTGGCCGTGTGCGCGGCCTCCAGCGTGAACGAGCTTGAGCCGGGCACCATCGACACGCTCGTCGTGACCGGCGGGACCGGGGTCGAGCGGGCGCGGAAGGACACGGCGCTCGTCGGCCGGATCGCGGCGGCGGCCAAGGGGGCGCGGAGGGTCGCGTCCGTGTGCAGCGGGGCGCTGCTGCTCGCCGAGGCCGGGCTGCTGGACGGGCGGCGCGTCACCACGCACTGGGCACGCGGGGAGCAACTGCGGAGCGAGTACCCGCGCCTCGACGTCGACTGCGATCCGATCTTCGTCCGGGACGGGCGCGTCTGGACGTCCGCCGGGGTCACGGCCGGGATGGACCTGGCGCTGGCGCTGGTCGAGGACGATCACGGGCGGGACGTGGCGCACGCGGTCGCGCGGGAGCTGGTGATGTTCCTGCGGCGGCCGGGGAGCCAGTCGCAGTTCAGCGTCCCGCTGTGGTCGGCGCAGCCCGCGTCGGACCCGATCCGCGCGGCGGTGTCGTCCGTCCAGGCCGATCCGGGCGCCCGGCACACCATCGCCGACCTGGCCGGACGGTCGGGCCTCAGCGCGCGGCATTTGCAGCGCAGATTCACCGCTGAGCTGGGCGTTTCTCCGGCCGCGTACGTCGAGCGGGTGCGCGTCGAGGCGGCGCGGCGGGCGCTGGCGGAGGGGGACGAGCCCGTCGAGACGCTGGCGCGGCGGCTTGGTTTCGGGACGGGCGAGACGTTGCGCAGAGCGTTCCACCGGCATGTGGGCGTCGCGCCGTCCGACTACAGGGAACGGTTCCGCGGAACCGGTGTTACTAGAGAAGGGGTCAGGCATGACCAGGTATGGACTGCTGGTCTTCGAGGACGCTGAAGAACTGGACTTCGTCGGTCCGTGGGAGGTGTTCACAGCGTCGGCGATAGCGCGCGGGCAGGGTGACGAGGCGGTACTCATCGCTGAGCAGTCTGGGCCTGTCCGCTGCAATAAGGGAATGAGGGTCCTGCCAGACCACGTCTTGGACGACCATCCGAAGCTGGACGTCCTTCTGGTGCCGGGTGGACGCGGTGCACGCGAAACCCAGCCGAACAACCCGTACGTGACGGGCTGGATAGCGAAGGTCGCCGAAGAGGCCGACTGGGTGACGAGCGTGTGCACGGGCGTGGCTTTGCTCCATGCGGCGGGGGTGGCCCAGGGGAAGAGGGTCGCGACCCATTGGTCGTGGGAGGACGCCCTAGAGGCCCGTGGTGACGTGACCGTCGTACGCGACGCGCGCTACGTCGTGGACGGCAATCTCGTCACGAGCCAAGGTGTTTCGGCGGGCATCGACATGGCCCTCTGGCTGATCGGACGCATCCACGGCCGCGACCACGCACGGACGGTGCGCCGCTACATCCAGTACGAGCCCGCCCCGCCGTACCTGGCCGACGAGCCCCTCTGACGGCCCGATCGGGCCCAACATTCCGCCACACCGGTGATGATCTTCGCTTATCGGCATAATCACCCGAATGGCGATATCGCTTCCGGTGCGGTTCCGTAGTGACGGCGTGCGGGTCGCCGTGGAGACCGATCCGCTGCACGCGCCGCTGCGCGACTTCCTCATCAACGACCTGGGCGAGGACGTCTCCGCGATCGTCCGCACCCGCGGACGGCTGTCCGGCGGCGACGGCGGGCCCGGTCCCTGGCAGGAGCTGTACCGCTATCACCGGCTCGACTTCGACGGGACGATCGTCCACGTGCGGGACGTCGGCGGCTGGGCGTCGTGCGACCTCGACCCGGCCGTCCTGCGCGAGTGCCTGGACGAGTACCTCCAGGAGGTCGGGGCGTTGCAGAACCGCCGCAGCCTTGAGCGAGCGCTGAGCGAGGCGCCGCCGGACGAGCCGGTGGCCGCCTCGCTCGCCCTCGGGTCCGTCTCGCGACGGACCCAGGGGTGGGGCCTGGTCCAGACGCCGCGCACCGTTCTGGAGGACCTCGCCGGGCTCACGCCCCACCCGGACGCATGCCTCCCGCACGGCGTGCTGGAGACGGGATCCGGGGCGTGCTGGGCCGACCTCGCCGTCCTGGACGAACCGGGAACGCGCCTACGCAGCGGCACCAAAACGTTCATGCCGCGTGGCATCGACCTAGAACGGCTCCTAGCCGAGCTGGGAAACACCTTGCCTCGGGCCCGTTTCGTCAGCGCCATCCCAGGAGCGTGGTCGGGTGTCGTCGCCGGTGTCCCGGTGCATGGCTATGTCGACCCGGAGGCGGTTCTGCGTCTTCCCTGCGAGCCGATCGAGGTCGGTGGCGTCGTGCAACACGTGCGGGTGTTCTTCCCAGAGCTGGCCGACTCCGGTGTCGAGCTGGAGGCGGCGGCGTCGGGCGCGAGCGCGTTCGCCCCGTCGGTGGACGGGGAGCGTCATGTCCTGACGGCGTTTCTGCTTCATGACGTCCAGAGCCATCGGCACCATCTGGACGTGGTCCGCGATGCGCGTCCCGGCTGGGAGCACACGGGGAACGCCTGCCACCTACGTGTGGACGTCCAGACCGTCCGACTGGAGCATCTGTGGCTTCCCGGGCATGCCTGCGAGGTACCGACACGCGAATTCGCCGGTGTCCTCTATGAATACGAGCGCCTTCTAACCGCTTAAGCGGTACCAGACGTGGAGAACGCGGTGACGATCGTGTCCGTCAGGGCCGCGCCCGCTGTGCCGTCCGGGTCTAGCTCGGGGTCGTAGATGCCTACATGGAAGCCAAGCGCGCGCGGGCTCGACACCAGCGTCGTCAGTACGGACGTCAGTTCCTCGAACGACAGACCGTCCGGATTGGGTGAGTCGACCGCCGGCATGACGCTCTTGTCGAGGATGTCGGCGTCCAGATGAATCCAGAAGCCGTCGATGGGCGCGGCCTCCAGTCGGCCCCGCGCTCCTTCGGCGGCGGCGTCAGCGCCGTGCTCGCGGACGTACTCGATCGGGTAGCGGTGGACGCGCGAGGTGTCGAACGCGGCGAGGTCGACGATCTCGTGGTCTTCCGGCTCCCGCTGGACGCCGATGTGCGCGACATGCTCCTCCGCCACGTACGGACGCAGCCCGTCGATGTCGGCCAGCGCGCCGGGGCCGTGGCCCGTGACCAGGCCCAGTGCCAGGCCGCCCGCTGCCATCCGTCCCGCCCAGGCCGGGGGGTCGAGGGGCGGGGAGTAGTCGTCGTGGCCGTCCAGGTACGCCAGCCCGAACACACCCTGGCGGCGGCGCAGCGCGAGCATCGGCCCGAGGAGGATGCCGCAGTCGCCGCCGAGCACGACCGGGAACCGGCCCGCGTCCAGCAGCTCACCGATGCGTGCGGCGAGCCGGTCCGAATATTCGGCGATGCCCGTGCCGTTCCGGTATCCGGTCTCCATGTCCAGGCCGAAGCCATAGGGCGGCGGGTCCACGCGGCCCGCGTCCTCGGCGTTCAGGCGGCCGACGATGCCCTGCCCGCGCAGCGCGCGGGCCAGCAGGCGCACTCCGGGCTCATGTCCCTCGCGCGGCGGGCGCAGCCCGAGATTGGACGGGGCGTCGAGCACAGCGATCACCCCGGCAATCTAGAACACGCACGCGCCTAGCCGCTAAGGGCGTCGGGTTCGGCGCGCAGCGACTCGTACTCCTTCAGAACCTTCTTGCGCGCGCGGGCGGAGAGCCGGTCGATGTAGAGGCGGCCTTCGAGATGGTCGGTCTCGTGCTGAAGACAGCGGGCGAGCAGGCCCGTCCCTTCGACCGTGACCGCCTTGCCGGTGGGGTCGAAGCCGCGGACGACGGCATGGTCCGGACGGGCCACACGCGCATGCGGACCCGGCACGGAAAGGCAGCCTTCGTCGCCGTCGTCCAGCCGCCGGTCCTCCAGCGAGGGCAACTCCAGGACGGGATTGACGACCACTCCCTTATGCCGCTCACCGTCCTCATCGGGGCAGTCATAGACGAAAACCCGCAGATCCACACCGAGCTGGTTGGCGGCCAGGCCGACCCCTTCGGCCTCGTACATGCTGGCGAACATGTCGTCGACCAGTTCCTTCAGCGCCGTGTCGAAGCCCTCCACGGGCCTGCACGGCTGATGCAGGACCGGTGTCCCCACCAGAGTGATCGGTCGCGCCTGTCCCGCCATCGCCTGCGCTCCTCGCCGTCCCGTCCCGATGCTGTTCTTCGCACGCCGCGCGAAATCGCGCTACCCAGGGTAAGCGCCACAAGTCGGGCGGCGCTCGCCCCGGTCCGGGACCGAACGGATGCGGAGCGTGTTCCGCTCGTCGCACACGGTCGCCCGCTCATCGACGCGGGCGGGTGAAGCGTCGATGCCGCGGCCACCGGATCGCTACCTTCTACGCATCCGCTGAACGGCCGGTGCGAGCCGCTTCGGGGGGAGCGGCCGGTCCTGTGTGCACGCCCCGGCCGACACAGCGGAACGGGGGGAGAGGGGTCACTTCGGGGGAGTGGCCCCTCCGTCCGTTAGTCGATCTCCACCGCCCGGCGACCCGGAATTCTTCGTCTAAGGAATTTTCGTGGCCGTTAAATCGGTATTTGCCGCCGGGCGATGCGGAGAAGATCGGCGAACGAACCGCGTCGAGAAAACTTGACCCGGCGGACGTCGACTTCGCGACCCGCCTGCGCAATGGTCTTCCCCATGCATTCACGAATTCGAAGCGCGGGAGAGTCCGGGCCCGCCGGATGGCTGCTGGCATTTCTCGGCGCGCGCGAGCAGGCGCTGCGCACCCACACCGGACTGGCGGCGGGCCCCGCGGAATGGCTGCTGGTCTTCCTGGAGGTCGAAAGCGCCGGGCTCGCGGCACGGCAGCGTCCCGCGGCGCTGCTACCGCGGCGCGGCAGGTCCGAGGAGTCCCCGTTCGGCCGGCTGGCCGCCCGCAGCGCGTAGAAGGAAGCCATGACCGTCGAGATGTTCATCGCCGCCCTCATCGGCGGCGCGATCGGCCTCACCGAACTGGTCGCGCGCTACCGCGACAAGCCGGTCGCCGCGCTCCTGTCCCCGGGCGGGCTGCTGTTCGTCTTCGTCAACGCCAGCGCGTCGATCGTCGCGCTGATCGCGGTGACGGCGTCCGGCTGGACGTTCGGCCTGCCCGCGTCGACGACCCCGGATAGCCTCACGGTCATCCGGGTGATCGCCGCCGGGATCGGGTCCGCGGCCGTGCTGCGCATGTCGTTCGCGCCCGCGCAGAGCAGGGCCGCGGGCACCGGGCCCGTCGCGCTCCTCAACGGGATACTCCGGCTCGCGGACGGCGAGCTGGAACGCAAGCGGGCACTGAGCAGGCTGTCGCACAACGACCTGGCGGGCCTGTCGTTCGAGCGCGACCACGCGGCCCTCGCCGAGCTGTGCTGCCACCTCATGCGCGAGTTCGACCTGGCCGAGGCGCAGCGGCTCGGCGGGCTGGCCGCCGAGCTCAGCAGCCGCGACGACCTCACCGACGCCGACAAGCTGGACTGCTGGGGGCTGGAGCTGACCCGGCTGGTCGGCGAACGCGCCCTCCGCCAGGCGGCGCGGCGGCTGCGGGACCGGCCGCGCGACGAGCCCCGCCCCGCCGCGCCCGAGGAGCGCCCCGCCGCCCCGGCGGCCGAGCCCGAGCACGCCGCGGAGACCGTCCCGGCGCCGCGGCCGCCCATCGCGAAGACCTCCCGCCTCGGCGCCGGCACGAACGGCAGGACGGAACGGAAGTCCTTCAGCGATGCCTGAGCCCCGGTGAGATACCGGTGCGCCCCCGGCGGGCGCACCGGTATTTCGCTATTCCGGCCGGACGGGCCCCGAATGCTTTTGCGGCTCTTCCAGGACGGCCGCGATGCGGTGCAACGCCTCCGCCAGCGAGACCAGCGCCTGCACCTGGGCGGCCGCCATCAGATTTCCCGGTGAGGGATCGTCGGCCTGCGCCTCCGCCGCGGCGTCAAGGGCCTGCTGGCTCCACCAATGCACGCGGCGATCTTATTCGAGGCGGCTAATGCGTCACCTGCCGCCGCGCCGCCGCTCGCCAAGGCCACCGGGAAAGAAAGCGCTCACCGAAAAGGAAAGGGTGTGACCCCGTGAACACGGAACCGCGCGCGGCGCCGCCGGCGGGACGTCCGGACCCCGCGCCGCCGCGCTGGGCCGCGAAGCCGGTGGGCCGGCTGACCGCCGGGGAACTCGCCGAGGCCCTCGCCTACCTCGAACGGCACCGCCCCGACGACGACGTCCTCGGCCGCGCCCTCGCCGGCGAGTTCGCCCGCCGCACGGCCGCCGCCGAGTTCGCCCGCCACACCGCCACCACCCGTCCCGCCCCGCCACGCGGCCCGTAACGCCGGCGGCGGAATCGACGACGTCCAGGAACCGGCATCGGCGCGGGATCGGCGGGCATCGGAGGGATCATGGACGTACGGGTGCGCAGAGTGTACGAGCCGGTCTCGGACGACGACGGCAAGCGGGTCCTGGTCGACCGCGTTTGGCCGAGGGGGATTTCGAAGGAGAAGGCGCGGCTCGACGAGTGGGCGAAGGACGTCGCGCCGTCGACCGGGCTTCGCAAGTGGTACGGGCACAGTGTTGATAAGTTCGACGAGTTCACCCGGCGGTACGAGGCCGAACTCGACGAACCGGAGCGCGCGGCGGCGCTCGATCGCCTGCGGGAACTCGCCGGGCGGGGGCCGGTCACCCTGCTCACCGCCACCAAGGACGTCGACCACAGCCAGGCCGCGGTGCTCGCGGACCGCTTGCGGGAGGCCACCTAAAGCGACCGGTGGCCGGAAAATGCCACGGCATAGAGCCGCCACCGCATCGGGTTTCGTGCCACGTCACAGTGGTCCTAGGACGTTTTCTACGCGCTCTGTAGAGCAATTTGAATTCTGTTCATCGACTTGATGGAACGTTCCGTTCACAATGAATGGCGTTGGACGCTCCATTTTTGCTGATCAACGCCGGTGTACCGAGGTCAACGCGGGGTTTTCGCGTGTTGAAAGTTGGTGATTGACCGCTTTGATCAGGCGGCTTTACGCTCCCTTTGCGCAGGCTCCAGCAAGGAGGAATCGCATGCGTAAAGGGATCGTTTTTTCTGCGGTCGCCGCAATCGCCATGGCCGCCGCGACAGCGGCGGCCCCGGTGGCGGCCGCCTCACCCGGCTCGTACTTCGTACCCGGTCCGGCAGGCGTCACGATCGAGATCGCGACGGTCAACGGTTCGGGCTGCCCAGCCGGAACGGCGGCTGTCGCAGTGTCGGACGACAAGGAGGCCTTCACGGTCACCTACAGCGACTACCTGGTGCAAGCCGGCGGTTCCTCGGCGCCCACCGACTTCCGTAAGAACTGCCAGATCAGCATGAAGGTGCATGTCCCTCAGGGATTCACCTACGCGATCTCCTCGACCGACTACCGAGGATTCGCGGCGCTGGCTGACGGTGCGACCGGAGTCCAGAAGGCGAGTTACTACTTCCAGGGCCAGCAGCAGACCGCCGCCAAGACGCACACCCTTCGGGGGGAGTACGCCGACAACTGGCAGTTCACGGACACCAACGATGTCGGGCAGCTCGTGTGGGCTCCATGTGGTGAGGAACGCAACTTCAACATCAACACGGAACTCCGTGTGAACAAGGGTTCCTCGGACCCGTCGGAAATGAGCTTCATGGCCATGGACTCCACCGACGGCAGCATCAAGACCATCTACCACTTCGAGTGGATGGAATGCCCCCCGTGGTAAAAGGAGAAGGAACGATGCGCAAAGGACTGACCGCAGCGGCGGCCGCAATTCCGGCGCTGGCGCTGGCGCTGTCCGCGGCTCCGGCCGCGTCCGCCGACGTCAACGACCCCCCGCCGGACGACAAGATCCTCATCGACGTGCTGACCGTGAACGGGTCCGGCTGCCACGCCGGCACCACCGCGGTGTCCACGGCGAGTGACAACACCTCGTTCACCATCACCTACAGCGACTACCTCGCGCAGGCCGGTGGCGAGTCGAGTCCGGTCGACTTCCGCAAGAACTGCCAGATCAACCTCGGCGTCCACGTGCCGCAGGGGTTCACGTACGCGATCGCCGGGGCGGACTACCGCGGCTTCGCGCACCTGGAGGACGGCGCTTCCGGCCTGCAGAAGGCCAGCTACTACCACCAGGGCATGGCGCAGACGACACCCAGCAGCCACACGGTCAAGGGCTCGTACTCCGACAACTGGCAGTTCTCCGACCGCACGGACCTCGCGGAACTGGTGTTCAAGCCGTGCGGCGTGGACCGCAACTTCAACATCAACACCGAGCTGCGCGTCTACAAGGGCGGCTCGAAGGGCACCAGCTTCATGGCCTTCGACTCCACCGACGGTAGCGTCAACACGACCTACCACTTCGCTTGGAAGAAGTGCGACGCCTGACGCCTGACGCCTGACGTCTGACCGACGTCCCGTCTCGCCGGGCCGCGTCCTCACCCAGGGAGGACGCGGCCCGGTCTTTCATACCCGCGGACAAGCGCGTATTCCCACCCTTTATACCGGCCGCCCGCCCGCGCGGACGAGAGCGGGCCCCCGGTGCGCCTGTCAAAGGCGGTGAAAAACAGGTTTTAGAGTGGAGGGGTCTTCGAGGAAGGGATCTTCACCATGCCGTTGGCCTCCCGCCTGCCGGCCCCGCCCGAGATCTTGGCCGTCCTGGAGGAGTCGTACGACAGGGTGCTGCGGCGCGATCCCGGCGAGGCGGAGTTCCATCAGGCCGTCCACGAGGTGCTGGAGTGCCTCGGCCCGGTGCTCGCGGCGCGGCCCGGGCTCGGCGCGGCCAAGCTCGTCGAGCGGCTGATCGAGCCGGAGCGGCAGATCATGTTCCGGGTGCCGTGGGAGGACGACGAGGGCAACGTCCACGTCAACCGCGGGTTCCGCGTGGAGTTCAACGGCGCGCTCGGCCCGTACAAGGGCGGGCTGCGCTTCCACCCGACCGTGAACCTCGGCATCGTCAAGTTCCTCGGCTTCGAGCAGATCTTCAAGAACGCGCTGACCGGGCTCGGCATCGGCGGCGGCAAGGGCGGCAGCGACTTCGACCCGCACGGCCGGTCGGACGCGGAGGTCATGCGGTTCTGCCAGTCGTTCATGACCGAGCTGTACCGCCACGTCGGCGAGCACACCGACGTCCCGGCCGGTGACATCGGCGTCGGCGCCCGCGAGATCGGCTACCTGTTCGGCCAGTACCGGCGGGTCACGAACCGCTGGGAGGCGGGCGTCCTCACCGGCAAGGGCCTGCTGTGGGGCGGCTCCGCGGGCCGGACGGAGGCGACCGGCTACGGCAACGTCCTGTTCACCGCCGAGATGCTCCGGCGGCGCGGTGAGGACCTCGACGGCCAGCAGATCGTCGTGTCCGGGTCGGGCAACGTCGCGATCTACACGATCGAGAAGGCGCAGCGGCTCGGCGCGAACGTGATGACGGTGTCCGACTCCGGCGGCTACGTGGTGGACGAGAAGGGCATCGACCTCGACCTCCTCAAGCACGTCAAGGAGGTCGACCGGGGCCGCGTGTCCGACTACGCCCACCTGCGCGGCTCGTCGGCCACGTTCGTGCCGGGCGGGCGGGTCTGGGACGTCCCCGCCGACATCGCGCTGCCGTCCGCGACGCAGAACGAGCTGGACGCGGACGCGGCGGCGCTCCTCGTCCGCAACGGCGTCAAGGCCGTCTCCGAGGGCGCGAACATGCCCGCGACGCCCGAGGCCGTCCACATCTTCCAGGAGGCGGGTGTCGCGTTCGGCCCCGGCAAGGCCGCCAACGCGGGCGGTGTCGCGGTGAGCGCGCTGGAGATGCGCCAGAACGCGGGCCGCGAGTCCTGGACGTTCTCCCGCGTCGAGGAGGAGCTCGGCGGGATCATGAGGGCCATCCACGACACCTGCTACGAGACCGCCGAACGCTGCGGCGCGCCTGGCGACTACGTCGTCGGCGCCAACATCGCGGGCTTCGAACGCGTGGCCGACGCGATGCTCGCCCAGGGCCTCATCTGAGCCCGGGGCCGACCAGGTAGGTCTCACGTTGAGATGAACTGTCGTACGAAAGCGGCAGGATCATCCCCATGCCCCTTCATGTCGCGAGCCGCCGCCGCACCACGCTCCACCGGGACTTCCCCGACGCGCTGATCCTCGACGTGACGTCCCGGGGCCCGGAGCCGTGGGTGCGGCTCAGCCCGTTCTATCCACACGGCGGCATCCCGGTGCCCGGCCATCCGGGCCTCACCGGGATGTCGGTCGAGGGGGTCTGGCAGGCGCTGAAGGTGTTCGCCTCAGAGCAAGAGGATTTCTCCAAGCTGGACATCGCGACGATGAAGGGCATCAAGCGAACCGTCCGCCGCCTCGGCCCGCCGCTCGGCCACCGGCTCCACGGCCGCCTGCTGGGCTATGAGGAGGCCAGGCGGTCGATCTATCTGCCGACCTATCGATGGATGCTCGATCACCGTGCGTCCGACCTCGTCGCCGAACTGCGTGATCTGAGCGCCGAGCGCACGGTCGTGCTGCTCGACTACACCACCAACGGCGATGTGGCCGACCTGACGACACCTCTTTCCCACGCCGCGCTCGTCACGCAGCGTGTCCAGGAGGGCTAAGACGTTCCGCGGCGCCGGTCATTTCGAGGTCGCGACGTCGAAGATGTGCATGATTCCCCGATCACTGACCTCCGGCAGCGTCACCGCTTGGACGCGCTTGCCCGCGTGAAGCGCCTCGGGACGGGTCGCGAAGACCCGGAAGGTGCCGCCGTCGGCCGAGCCGTTCGCGTTGTTGCGACCGGTCACGGTGAGGATCTCGGTGTTCCCGCCCGCCGCGGGGCTCGCCCAGTCGGTGAACTCGATGGGGATCCGCTGGGTCGATCCGTCGGTGTACTCCACCGTCGCGGTCCCGGCCGAGGGCCCGTTGGTCGCCAGTCCGAGGAAGGAGATGGTGCCGCCGGGCGCGCCGCGCAGCGTGATCCGCTGGCCGTGCGGGATCCAGTTGTCGGGGCCGCCCGGTGCGGCGCCGGGCCAGGTGAACACGATGCCGGTGCCGTTGAGCGGGATCTCGGCGCCGGGTCTCGCACCGGCCGCAGCGAGGCCCTCCCGGGAGAGCGACCAGTCGCTGAGGTCCAGAGAACCCAGATCGCCGTGCCCGTCGGGGGTGGTTCCGGCGTTGTCGCGCGCGTCGGCGCCGTCGGTGTACGAGGGCGGGACGTCCCGGGCGCCGGTCCCCCAGGTGCCCGAGGCGGACGACATGCGGAAGTCGAGCCTGCCCCCGTGACGGGCGAGACCGGCATCGACCCATGACCGGGTCTGCGGCCGTCCGTTGACGCGCAGGCCGGTGACGTAGCGCTTCCCGCGCTGGACGCCGGGGGCACTGATCCTGATGGTCCGGTGGCTTCCGGCCGGGTCGATGACGATCCCGTCGAACATCGGCGCGCCGATGACGAGATCGCCCGTGCCGTAGATCGCCGGGTACACGCCGAGATTGGCGAACACGTACCACGCGCTCAGCGAACCCTGGTCGTCGTTTCCCGGCAGGCCGGACGGTGAGGTGTCGTACATTTCCTTGACCGCGCGGTACAACACGTCCGTGGTCTTCTCGGGTGCTTGGAGCCAGTTGTATACCCAGGGCGTGTTGAAGGCCGGCTGGTTCGACAGGTAATTCCCGGTCTTGGTGTAAGCGCCCGCGTCGAGGTCTTCCATGAGAACGTCGAGCGCCTTCATGGACGCCTGCGTCCCGCCTCGCTTGCCGATGAGCGTCGACAGATTGTGCGGGACGAGCCAGCCGTACTGATACCCGGTCGACTGGTTGAACTGGCCGCGTCCCTGGCCGTCGTCACGGACTCGCAGGTCGAAATTCCGGTCGAATCCGGTGCGTTCCCTTGGGCGTATGTGCTTGGTCACGGGATCGAATACGTTCATCCAGTTCTGTGCCCGTGCCATGAATATCTGGTAAGACGTTCTGTCGCCGAGGCGGCGCGCGAGTTGCGCTATGGCGAAGTCGTCGATGGCGTATTCGAGTACCCGAGAGGTCGCGAAGTCGCCCTTCCGGTTCTCGATCATTCCGGTGGCGAAGTACTGGTAGCCGTCGGTACGGGACGTCGCCTTCGCCGGGAGCCTCTGCGTAGACGTCATCGACCTGAGCGCCGCCCCGCGGTCGTAGCGGGTCGCGCCCATGTCGTCCAGCGTGGACAGGATGACCTGGAGATTGTCGCCCTGCATTCGTGCCGCTCCCGGTGCCCAGGAGCCGGTCTGCTCGGTCAGCTTCACGATCGAGTCGTTGATGTCGCTCGCGACGTCGGGGAACGTCAGCGCGATGAGCTGCGCCTGGCTCCGGTACATGTCCCAGCCGGAACCGGCGAAGTTCTTGTAGAAATGCCGGCCGCGCGCGACCCTGTGCACCTTTCCGTCATAGCCGAGGTATTCGCGGTTGACGTCGTCGCGGATATTCGGGTGCAGGAGCGAGTGGTAGAGCGCCGTGTAGAACTTCGTGCGCTGCTCGTCCGTCCCGCCGGAGACGTCGATCGTGCCGAGCGCCTGCCGCCAGAGCCCCGCCGCCCGCGCGCGCACCTTGCCGAAACTCGCCCTACCGACTTCGGTGTCGCGGTTCTGCGTGGCATTGCCGACGCTGACGAAACTGAGACCGGTCTTCGCCGTGACCTTGGCCCCGTCCGCGAAGGTGATCCAGGCGCCGGTGTCGTGCCGGTAGTCGGCCTTCACATCGTCGGTGCTCTTCTCGACGTGCGTCGCGCCGGCGGACATCTGCTCGTCCTTCCAGACGCCGTAGGACGCGAAGTTCTGGTCGTAGGTGGTGGAGAAATAGGCGCGGTAGTAGTTGCCGTTGTCGCAGATGTCGGCGCCGTGCATCCACCCGCTCACGGTCCGGGTCTTCGGGTCGATCCGCACGTCGGTGCCGAAGGTGCGGTTGTTCGGCCCGGACGCGTCCAGAATCAGGGTCGAATTCCCGTTTTCCGGGAAGTCGAATTCGCTGACGGCCGTCCGCGGGCTCGCGGTGAGCCTGGTGGTCACCCCGTTGTCCAGGCCGACCGAGTAGTACCCGGGTTCCGCGACCTCTTTGCCGTGCTGGAACCGCAGGTAGTAGTTCTTGATGTCGGCGGACGGGTTCACCGGCAACGCGCCGTCCCGCAGCTCCCCGGCGTACGGGATCGTGGGGAACTCGTACCCGCCGAAGCGTCCCGTGCAGCCCGATCCCGAGTAACGCGTCATGCCGAACCCGCGGATGAGGCCGGCCGTGTACTCGTACCCGCCCTTCTCACCGACGAGCGGATTTCCCGGCTTGTACGTGGTCGGGCTCGGCTGCACCATCCCGAACGGCACCGCCGCACCCGGATAGGTGTTGCCGTAGGCGTCGTTGCTCTTGTTCTGGGACGTGTCCATCTCGGTGCCGATGAACTGGTCGACGGCGTCGAACGGCGCGAGCCTCGCCCCCGCCACAGCCGGAACGGCGACGACGGCCATCGCCGCCGGCACCGCGGCCACGGAACAGACCGCCACCACGATGCGCGCAAAACCCCAGGACGACGGCATGCCCGCCCCTTCCCCCACCAGACGGATCAGAGCCGCACCAGCATCGTCCCCGCAGAAGATGACCGTTCAACCATCAGCTGACATGAAGATCAACGACAGATGATCGACACGTCACGACATACCAGTCAAATCCACCCACCGCGCCCTCACTGCAAGAGCGGCTCGTTGTCGGCCGTGAACCTAACGCGCGCGTTAGTGCACGGAGTGTGGTCGTGGGCAGTAAGTTCGGGCCGGGTCGTCGGCCCGGTTGCGTTGGCTGTGCTGACACCGGGAGGAGTTCGAGGTGGGCAGGCACGAGGACAAGAAGGACAAGGACGGTCAGTGGGGACAAGCCGATCCCTCCCGCGGAGAAGGATGATCCCAAAGGTGGCGGCAAGCACGAGAAGGGCGGCACGTAGGTGCCCGACGCGGCGGAGTTGTCCGCCCGGCTGGTCGGCGAACTCACCGAGGCGGGAGACCTGTCACCGGATTGGCGCGGCGCGTTCGAAGCGGTGGCCAGGCATCGGTTCATCCCCGACATGGTGTGGGTCGAGGACGATGACCGGCTGGTGCCGGTTGACCGGGCCGACGACGAGGCCGCGTGGCTGGAACTGTGCTACCGCAACGAGGCAGTGATCACGCAGGTGGACGACGGTGTCCCGTCCTCGCCGGGGCGGGTCGGCCGGGAGATCACCAGTTCGACCAGCCGTCCCGATGTCGTCGCACAGATGTTGGCGGCCTTGGCGGTCGAACCGGCATGAAAGGGCTGGAGATCGGCACGGGACCGGGTGGAACGCCGCGCTGCTCATGGCAGCAACCTGGAGTCTCAATTCAAAGGAAGGTGACAGCGAATGGGTAGGCACGAAGACGACCCAAGCAAGAATGGCCAGGAGAAGGGGCGTCCGATTCCGCCGCCGGAGAGGCCGAATCCTCCGGGCGGCGGGAAGCATGAGAAGGGAAGGTGAATCAGGCGGAACGCCTCAATCGAGCGATGATCCGGGAGATTGAGAAGCTCGGAGATATCGGTCCGTGGCGTGACGCGCTTCTGTCGGTCCCCCGTCATCTGTTCATCCCGGACGTTGCCTACGTGTCGCCGGATGACGGTGATAGCTACATCATCGACAAGAAGGCGGACCCCGGGGAGTGGCTGCGTTCTGCATACTTGGACGTGGCAATCATCACTCAAATCAACGATGGGGCAAAACCTATAACGGAGGCTGGGGAAGACGGCGTTCGCTTCACATCGTCGGCGTCTGCGCCGTCCACCGTCGTCGCGTTCCTATCGCTTCTAGGTGCGAGCAAGGGGCACAATGTCCTTGAAATCGGCACCGGAACGGGTTGGACGACGGCCCTACTGAGCGCCGTTGTCGGAGATCGCAACATTACTTCAATCGAGATCGACGAGGAAATCGGAAATCAGGCTGCGCTGCATTTGGTGTCTGCCGGGTACGCGCCGCACCTTGTTATCGGCGACGGCGCAGAAGGATTTTCCGAGAAAGCGCCCTTCGACCGTATCCACATCACGTGCGGAGTCGATGAAATCCCGTCGCGATGGATCGACCAAACAAAGGTAGGCGGAATCCTCGTCGCGCCCTATCGACGGGAACTCGTGAGCGTCGTGGTTCCCGAGAGTGGCGAGTGCACGGTGAAGCGCTACGGCCGTGCCCGGTTCATGATGCTTCGTTCCCAAAGATGAATCACTGAATCGACGGCTCAGGAAGCTGAGAACGCCAGAGAGCCCCGGACCCTGGGATATCAAAGGGACCGGGGCTCCCATGTTGGTCGGGGAGTGTCAGTGCTTGAGGGTTGCCACTAGGGCTTTGAAGTCGTCGCGTCCGATCAGAAGCTTGGGTCCGTTCGGGTTCTTGCTGTCGCGGATGGCGATGGGTCCGGGGGTGGACGCCAGTTCGACGCATTCGCCTCCGGTGCTGCCGCTGTGACTGCTCTTGCGCCAGGTGGTGTTCATGTCCATAGCGCTCCCATGGTGTGGGGGAAGGTCAGTGCTTGAGGGTTGCCACTAGGGCGGCGAACTCGTCGCGTCCGATCAAGAGCTTCGGGCCGTTCGGGTTCTTGCTGTCGCGGATGGCGATGAGTCCGGGGGCCGACGCCAGTTCGACGCACTCACCTCCGGTGCCGCCGCTGTGGCTGCTCTTGCGCCAGGTTGCCGTGTTCAGGTCCATAGGTCTTCCTGCACCTTTCGGATGACGTCGAGCGACTGATCTACCGGGAGGGCGAGGGCTCGAATTTCTCTGAGCGCCTTGCGGATGTGGACCAGCTCGTCGTACGCCTCCACACTGACCCCGCGTGCCGGGCTCTCGAAGTATGCGACCTCCCGCATGTCCTCCACCGTGGCGATCGTAAAGGAACTGATGTTCCCGAGGTGATCTCCCCGCGTTTTCACGATGTGGACGGCCACACCGAGAGCCGCGGGGGCTTCGATGAGGCGATCGAGTTGCTCGTGCATGATCTGCGGGTTCCCGACCTCGCGCTGCAGCACGACCTCGTCCATCAGGAACGTGCAGCCAGGCGGCGGGGGGTTATCGCGGGTGAGGATGCTCTGCCGGGCGATGCGGTCCTCGACCTTCGCCTTGTCGCCGTAGAGCAGCACTTCGGCGTAGGCGGGGGTCTGGAGGAGGCCGTGGACGAGGGAGAGGCTCCAGGAGGTCAGCTCCTCGGCCGTCTCCTCGATGGGGAGCCACTCGTACCAGGTCGGGAACTCGGCGCCCTTGACGAGGTCCTCCCACAGTTCGACCAGTTCGCCGTTCGCCTCAAGCTCGCGGTCCATCGTCTCGGCGAACTCGCGGGTGCAGCGCGTCCGGCCGGTCTCGATCTGGCCGATGTACTGGGGTGTGACGCCCTCTCCGTCACGGGCTCGGCGTGCGACGTTCTCCTGACTCCAGCCCTTGGCCTCGCGGAATCGGCGGAACCTGCGCCCGAAGGCGACCAGGCTTGGGCTGACCTTCGCTCTCGATCGTCGAGGTGCCATGCGCGCATGGTCCCCCAACCCTGACACAAGCCGCCACCAAGTTCAGAAAGTTGGTCAGGGTCAATTCCCAGGCTGTCACCTGCGGTTCGTGACGCTGCGCGCATGTCCGGTGGCTCAATTGGCGGCGTTCAGTTGGAGACGCTTCGAAAGGTCGCAGCCATGTCGTCAGCAGCGCTCGCTCCCGAGGTTCCGCCGCCGCTCGTGCTGGAGCCCGATGACCGGGCGCCCCTGCTCGCGCGGCGGTTTCTCGCCGAGCGGTTCGCCGAGTGGGGGATCGAGGACGATTACACCGGTCGGGTCGTGGTGAGCGAGCTGGTCACCAACAGTTACCTGCACGGGAAGGGGCCGATCGTCGTCCGGGTGTTCCTGGGCGAGCGTGACGGGCGTCCGGTCGTGGAGGTGTGGGACGCCGGGGAGGGACGGCCGGAGGTTCAGCCCGAGGACGCCGGTGCCCTCTGCGGCAGGGGGCTGGGGCTCATGGCCGAGCTCGTCCACGACTGGGGCGTCCGCCCCCTCAACGAGGGCGGGAAGGTCGTATGGGCGACGCTTCGCTGACGGGCCACCACCTCCGCCGGACGTTCCGTTTCCGGTTCCTGCGATGGCGTGCCGAGCGGAATCGCGACATCGAGTTCGCCGCGCAGGTCATCGAGCAGTCCCTCCAGGACCGATGAACGAGCGTGTCACGCTGTTGCTGCTCGATCACCTGTTTCCCGAGTGGGCGATCGTGCGGGACGGTGAAGGCGTATGGCGGGCTACCCGCCGCATCCTGATCTCGGCGTCGGACCTGGACGGGCTGCTGGAGTCGCTTGCCGTCGTCGATCCTGACGCCACCCGGCGCGCCGTCTCGCTGTTGGCGGAGAGCAGATGACTCAGGACGGGGTGAGGTGCTTCTCGGTGGGTTCCGGGGTGGGTGGGGCGGCCCGGGTTCTGACGTGCAGGTACGTCAGGGCCGCGGCCGTCATCGCGGCGGGCCAGATCAGGTAGCGGCCTGTCATCAGGAGTAGCGCCGCTACTGCGAACAGTGCCGCGAAGGCCGAGGCGCGGGCCAGGGTGCGGCGCGGGAGCAGGCGGATGGCGGCCGCCACCCCGATCGCGTAGACGGTGACGAAGGAGCCGGTGGTCAGCAGGACCAGGGGCTCGGGGCCCAGACCGGTCACGGCCACAACCGCCAGGGCCGCGAACGACAACGCGGACGCGGTGGCCAGGCTCCGGCGGGGGACCTGGCCCGCGACGCTGCCACGCGCCAGCCAGGACGGCAGCGCCCCGTCCCGTCCGAGGGCGGCGCCGAGCTTGGCCGCGCTCGCGTAGTAGGCGTTCATCGTGCCCATCGTCAGCAGGAGCGCGGCCACGGCGGCGGGCCAGCGGGCGCCGCCGCCCAGGCCCTGGGCCATCAGCTCGCCGAGGGGCGCGTCCTGCGTGGCGGCCGCGGGGCCGAGGACGGTGATGATCGCGAACGCGACCAGGAGGTAGAGGACGCCGACCACGACGACCGCGGCGGCGGTGGCGCGGGGGAGGTCGCGGTCCGGACGGCGGAACTCGGCGGCCAGATGCGTGATCGCCTCCCAGCCCGCGAAGCTCCACACCAGCAGGGCCGCGGCCGATCCGATCGCCGTCCAGCCGTGCGGGGCGAAGGGGGTCAGGTTGCCCCAGCGGGCGCCGGGAAGGGAGAGGACGACCGAGACGAGCAGGAGGGTGACCAGCAGCGCGGCCAGGATGAGCTGGAGCTTCCCGGACACGCGGACGCCCGCCATGTTGGTGACCGTCACCACCGCCATCAGCCCGGCGGCCGTGGCGAAGGTGGTCGCCGTGCCGCCGCCGGCGGCGGCCGCGACATAGGCGCCGCCGAAGAGGGCGGCGGCGGGGGCGCCCGGCGGGATCGCGAAGTAGAAGCACCAGCCGACCATCGCGGCGGCGCGTTCACCGAAGGCCAGGCGCGCGTAGGTGGACACGCCACCGGCGTCGGGGTGGCGGGCGCCGAGCGCGGCGAACGTCGCCGCCAGCGGCACCGACATGATCACCAGGGCCAACCAGGCGAGCAGCGAGGCCGGGCCCGCGGCCCCGGCCGCCAGGGCGGGCAGAGCGATCACGCCCGTGCCGAGGACGGCGCCCACGTACATCGCGGTGCCCTGCCCGAAGGTCAGGTGCCCCCTGGGGTTCGTCTGCGTCGCGGTGTTCAGGGTCACGGCATTCAGGTTCGGCGGTGGCCGTCCCGATCACTAGCGGCAGAAAAGACGGTGTCCGTAGAATTCCTGCCATGAGCGGACATGTCATTGGGCTGGCGGTGACGTCCGGGACGCCGGTGTTCGAGCTGGCCATCCCGTGCGAGGTGTTCGGCACCGACCGCAGCGACATCGTGGACCCGTGGTATGAGCTACGGCTGTGCGCCGCCGCGCCCGGTCCGCTGCCGTCCAGCTCCGGGGTGAGCCTGCACGCGACGCACCGATACGCCGATCTGCTGGACGCGGACACCGTCATCGTGGCCGGGCTCGCCCGCCACGCGCAGCTCGCCCCGCCGCCCGAGCTGGTCGCGGTCGTGCGGGAGGCGGCCCGGCGCGGCAAGCGGATCGTGTCGCTGTGCACGGGCGCCTACGTGCTGGCGGCGGCGGGCCTGCTGGACGGACGGCGCGCCACGACGCACTGGATGAACACCGGCGACTTCGCCCACCGGTTCCCCGAGGTCGTCCTCGATCCGGCCCCGCTCTACATCGACGACGGCGACATCATGACCACGGCGGGGTCGGGCGCGGCGATCGACGCCTGCCTGCACCTGGTGCGCGGCGACCACGGCGCGGCCGTGGCCAACGAGATCGCGCGCCGGATGGTCGTCCCGCCGCATCGGGAAGGCGGGCAGGCGCAGTACAGCAAGCCCGTCGTCAGCGCCGAGAAGGGCGACGCCCTGGCCCCGGTGCTGGAATGGGCGCGCGAACGGCTGCACGAGCCGATCACGGTCCCGCAACTGGCGAAGGTCGCGCATCTCAGCGAGCGGACGTTCGCCCGCCGTTTCCGCGACACGCTGGGCGTCACTCCTTTGCAGTGGCTGCTGCGACAGCGCGTCATGCTGGCCCAGGAGCTTCTTGAGACGACCGACAGCCCGATCGAGGAGATAGCCCGCACCACCGGATTCGGGAACGGGGTGAATCTCCGCTACCACTTCGGACGCGTCGCCGGTGTCTCCCCGCAGTCGTACCGGCACGTCTTCCGGTTCCGCGCGGGCAAACGTCCGGTACCCACCGCCCGTGCCCTCCCCTAACGCCCGCCGCCCGTTGCCCGAGGTGGTCAGGTGGTGGGGATGCCGAGGGTGCGGGGCCGGGCGTCGGGGTGGTCGGCGAGCCAGCGCAGCGTGGCGGTGTTGCGCTGGACGATCGGCTTGTACAGCTCGTGGAACGTCCGATGCAGGATGTCGATCTCGCTGGTCGGCATGGTGGCGGTGCGCCACCGCAGCACCCGGTAGGCGTCGGTGGCGCGGCCCGAGAGCGCGACGACGGTGATCCCCTCGCCGGGCACCCAGGTCGGGGACGCGAGCGTGATGGCGAACCCGGCGGCGACGAACCCGACCATGCTGTTGAAGTCGACCCCCGCGTAGCGGAACCGGGGCGTGAAACCGGCGGCCTCGCAGGCGGCGCGGAGCATGGCGGTGCCGCCGTCGTCGCCGCCCTGCGGCGGGATCCACGTCTCCCCGGCGAGGTCGGTCAGGCTGACCCGGCCGCGGCTCGCGAGCGGATGCGCGGACGCGAGCGCGATCCCGCACGGCTCGATGGTGATGACGCGTTCGGTGGTGCCGGGCGGGCACGGCGGCGCGTGGTGGTCGGCGACCCGTCCCATGAACACGACGTCGGCCTGGTCGTTGGCGAGGAGCTGGGTGAGGACGGCGCCGGAGTAGTCGAGGCTGGTGCTGACGGTGCGGTGCGGCAGCTCGGTCTGGAGGCGGCGCAGCCATTCGCCGAGCAGGATGTGGGGGTGGGTGCCGAGCCGGATGCCGGTGCGGGGCCCGTCACCCGGTACGGTGGCGAGGAGGTCGTCCATATCGGCGAGGACGCCGCGGGCGCGGGCGAGGACGTGCCGTCCCAGCGGGGTGGGGGCGATGCCCTGCGGCCCGCGGACGAACAGCGGACCCCCGAACGCCTTCTCGATGCGGCGCAGCTGGTTGCTGAGCGTCGGCTGGGAGACGCCGAGGCTCGCCGCGGCGCGGGTGATGCTGCCGGTCTCGGCGAGCTGGCACAGCACCCGTAAATGCCGCAGTTCCACCTGCATAGCCGTGAAGCTATGCCCAAGTGGAAGGGCCCGCAAGGGTTCCACAGATGTCACCCTCATTTTCGCAAGGCACGACAAACCGTCCACCCGCTCCTAGCGCCCCGCCCCCCTGAATCTCCTGCCCCCTGCCCGATCGCCTTTCTGCCCCAATCTGAGCGCCCGGCGCATGTGACAGGCGTGCCCCCGCTGGCGGTGGACGGGTCTCGCCGTGCCTGCGGCCGCCCGTCCCCCCGCGGTGCGGTCTCCCCCCCTCAGTGGAGGCATGCGGAAGTGAAACGCAAACCACTACTGGCGACCCTTGTGGCCGCCACTCTCGGGATAGGCGGCCTTGTGCCGCTGGCCCTGAGAGCCACCCCCAGCGCGGAAGGATCGACCCCCGATCCGAAGACCGCGGCCGTCGTCTCGGCGGAACGGCTGATCTCCGGACGCGTCGCCGAACTGCACCCGAGCAAGGGCGACAAGTACGTCCGGACGCAGGTCGTCGGCACCCCGTGGAACCTGACCTACGTCGCCTACGAGCGCACGTACCGCGACCTTCCGGTCGTGGGCGGCGACTTCGTCGTCGCGACCGACGAGAAGGGCCACGTGCGCAACCTGTCGGTGGCGCAGAAGAACGCGATCGGCGTCGGCATCGCGCCGAAGGTCGGCGCGGACACGGCCGCGCGGAAGTCGCGCGGCGCGGTGACCAAGCCGGACGGCACGAAGCTGAAGCCGCGCCTGGTCGTGCACGCCCTGGCGAAGCCGAGGCTCGCGTGGGAGACGATGGTCTCCGGCCGCGACGGTGACCACCCGAGCCAGAAGAAGGTGTACGTCGACGCCCTTACCGGCAAGCGGTTCGACGAGAAGGAACTCGTCGTCGCGGGCACCGGCACCGGCATCTGGGGCGGGCCGAACCTCCAGTTCGGAACGACCCAATCCGGCGGCCAGTACACGATGCGGGACCCGGAGCGTCCCGGCGTCAGCTGCGCCGACTTCAGCAGCAAGCAGGTCTTCTCCGGTCCCGACGACGTGTGGGGCAGCACGTCCAAGACCAGCAAGGAAGCCGGCTGTGTCGACGTCATGTACGCCGCCAAGGGCCAGTGGGACCTGCTGAAGTCGTTCGGGCGCACCGGCCTGAACACCAACGGCCAGTGGGCTCCCGCGTTCGTCGGCCTGAACGCCGTCAACGCCTACTGGACGAACGGCCAGGCCCAGTTCGGCTACAACCAGCAGAACCAGTGGATCACCGCGACGGACGTCGTGGCCCACGAGTTCGGTCACGGGCTCGACAACTACACCCCCGGCGGCATCTCCGGCGGCGGGACGCAGGAGTTCGTCGGCGACGTGTGGGGAGCGGCCACCGAGGCGTTCCTCAACAACCCCGAGGACGTCCCCGACTACACCGTCGGCGAGGAGATCAACCTCGTCGGCAACGGGCCGATCCGCAACATGTACGAGCCGTCCCGGGTCAACAACGACCCGAACTGCTACTCCAGTTCCGTTCCGAACATGGAGGTGCACAAGGCGGCCGGGCCGGGGAACCACTGGTTCTACCTGCTCGCCGAGGGCAGCAACCCCGGCGGCGGCAAGCCGGCCAGCCCGACCTGCAACGGCAGCACCCTGACCGGCATCGGCATCATGGACGCGGCGAAGATCTTCTACAACGCGATGATGCTGAAGACGTCCGCGACCAGCTACACCCGCTACCGGGTGCTGACGCTCCAGGCGGCGAAGAACCTCGACTCGACCTGCGGCTGGTACACCAAGGTCAAGGAGGCGTGGAACGCCGTCTCGATGCCCGCGCAGTCGGGTGAGCCGACCTGCCAGCCGACCGGCAACGACTTCTCGGTGTCGGTGTCGCCCAACACGGGCACGGTGAAGCAGGGCGCGACGGTGCAGGCGACGGTCGCGACGACCGTCACCGGTGGTGCCTCGGAGGCGGTCGACCTGACCGCGTCCGTGTCGCCCGCCAACAGCGGCCTGAGCGCGAGCTTCAACCCGGCCCGCGTCCAGTCCGGCAACACCTCGACGCTGACGATCACGGCGAGCGACACGGCGCAGACCGGGCCGTTCACCGTCACCGTCACCGGCAAGGGCGGGTCGAAGACCCACACCGCCAACTACTCGCTCAACGTCGAGAACGACGGCGGCCCGGGCGGCAACGAGCCGCCGGACATCAACGTCGAGAACGTCAAGGCGCATCTGCAGCAGTTCCAGAACATCGCCACGCAGAACGGCGGCACCCGCTACGCGGCGAGCGGCGGTTACACCGCGTCGGTCGCCTACGTGGAGCAGAAACTCCAGGCGGCGGGGTTCACCGTGACGCGGCAGGCGTGCACCTCCGGGTGCACCGCGGGCTCCGGGCCCAACCTGATCGCCGAATGGCCGGGCGGTGACGCCAACAACGTCTACATGTTCGGCGCGCACCTGGACGGCGTCCGGGCGGGACCGGGCATCAACGACAACGGCACCGGCTCCGCCGCGCTGCTGGAGACGGCGCTCACGCTGGCGCAGTCCAAGCCGACGATGCTCAACAAGGTCCGCTTCGGCTGGTGGACGGACGAGGAGCAGGGCCTCAACGGCTCGGAGTTCTACGTCGGCCGCCTCGCGCAGACCGAACGGTCGAAGATCAAGGGCTACTTCAACTTCGACATGGTCGGCAGCCCCAACGCCGGCTACTTCATCGACAACCTCAACTCGCAGTTGTCCTCGAACCTGAAGGGATACTTCGACTCCATCAACCTCGTCCCGGACGAGATGGGCGAGTGCTGCAGCGACGACGGCCCGTTCCGCAACGCCGGGATCGCGACGTCGTTCCTGTCCACCGGGGCGTCGGCGACGAAGTCGTCCGCGCAGGCGCAGAAGTGGGGCGGCCAGGCCGGCGTGGCCTTCGACCGCTGCTACCACCAGGCCTGCGACAGCTACCCGGGCAACGTCAACACGACCGCGCTCGACCGGAGCACCGACGCCATCGCGTGGGCGCTGTGGAAGACGTCCGTGGGTCAGTCGAACCCGTCGGACGACTTCTCCATGGCGGCCGATCCCCTCTCCGCAAGCGTCCAACCAGGACAGTCGGCCACGGCCACCATCAACACCACGGTGACCGAGGGCGCCGCCCAGCCGATCGATCTGACGGCGACGGTGTCGCCGGGCGGGCCGAAGGTCTCCTTCAGCCCCGCCTCCGTCCAGGCCGGCGACAAGTCCACGATGACCGTCGCCACGACGCCGGACACCCCGGCGGGCGACTACGTCGTGACGGTCACCGGCACCGGGAAGTCCGCCACGCACACCGCGAGCTTCACCCTGCGGGTGCAAGGCGACGGCACCGACGACTTCTCGGTGTCGGTGGACCCGTCCAGCGGCAGCGTCGAGGCCGGCAAGTCCGCGCAGGCCACCGTCCGCACCGCCCTCACCCAGGGGACGGCGCAGCAGGTGGCCCTGTCGGCGACGGTGTCGCAGGGCGGCGTGACGGCCACCATCAACCCGGGTGAGGTGAAGACGGGCGGAACCGCGACCCTGACGCTGGCCACCACCGGCAGCACGCCTGAGGGCAGCTACACGGTGACGGTCACCGGCAAGGGCTCGGTCACCCGCACGGCCACCTACAACCTGACGGTGACCAAGAAGCCGGACAACGACCGTACGTTCACCAGCGAGACCGACTACCCGCTTCGCGACTACACCTGGACGGTCAGCCCGATCCAGGTCGCGATCGAGGGCCAGGCGGCGTCGACGGTGTCCCTTTCGATCGACGCCCAGCACACCTGCTCGGAGGACCTCGGCGTCTGGCTGGTCTCACCCGCCGGCCAGACCCACGTCGTGAAGTCGCCGGGCACCGGCCAGTACCAGTGCACCCCGTGGAACGGCGCACGGACCTTCCAGGTCTCGGGCATCAATTCGCAGGCCACCGGAAACTGGCAGGTCTACTTCTACGATTACGGGCCCCAGGACGTCGGGACCCTTAACGGCTGGAGCATCACCCTCTAGCCGCCGGCAGTAAGTGTCCGGTCCGGTCTTCTCCTCGGGATGGGGGTGGAGGCCGGGCCGGACATCCACATATCACCCATCCCGCCAAAAGCGCAGCTCGACCCCCAGAGGAGGTGCGCAAATGTCCAGAAGGTCACGCATCCTGGCAACGGTCATCCCGCTTGCCGTGACCCTCGTCCTGCCGGCCGCCACGGCGCAGGCCGTTCCCGTGCGGAACGGCGACGTCGCCAAGGCCGCCCCGGCCCAACCCCGCCAACCAGCCCAATCCCGCCCCGCCGCCCAATCCGCTCCCAAGTCCTCTCCCAAACCGAACGTGGCCGGAGAGAAAAAGGCCGCGGACGCCGAACTGCGGTACGCGCCTGGAATCCGGAATTCCCAGACGATCATCCGCGAGCCCGGTTCCGGGTACGTCAAGGTGCATTTCTCGTCCGTTCGGCTGCTCCCCGGTGACCGGATCACGGTCGCCTCGCCGTCCGGCCGTGAGGTGCACACCTACTACGGCGACCCGACTGTCAGGAAGCACCGCGGCGACTCCCCGTTCACCGTGCACGGTGGGACGGGGTTCGCCGCGATGTCCATCGACGGGGACACCGCCGTCGTCACCCTGCACGCGGCCGCGAAGCACGGCGACGCCGCGGCGCTGACCCGGAAGGGTTACGGCGCCCGGATCGACTCGTACTTCCGCGGCTTCACTCAGGCCGAGTACGCGGCGGCCAATCCCCGTCCGTTCAGCGTCTGCGGAACCGACGGCCGGCGCGACACGACCTGTTACAAGGAGAGCCATCCCACCGAATATGCCCGTTCGCGCGCGGTCGCCCGCCAGCTCCTCAACGGGCTCGGGCATTGCACGTCGTGGCGTGTCGGCGACACCAATCGGATGCTCACCAACCAGCACTGCATGGAAAGCGCGGCCGACCTGCGCGGCAGCGAATTCCAGTTCGACTACGAATGCGCCACGTGCGGTGGCCGTGACCCGCGGCCCGGCACGAAGGTCAGCGGAGCCGAACTGCTCAAGCTGAGCCCGCTGAGCGCCCTGGACTACGCCTTGTTCTCGGTGAACAACTTCGAGAACATCCAGCAGTTCGGGACGCTCTATCTGGAGACGCGCGAGCCGACCGCCGGTGAGCGCATTTACATTCCCGGGCACGGCGACACGTTGCCCAAACGGCTCTCGGTCGTTGAGGACGGCGGTGGCAACTGCGTCATCCGGACACCGTCGTCCGGGGTGAACACCGGTTACATGTGCGACACGTCGGGCGGGAACTCCGGTTCGCCGGTCCTCGCCGGATCGTCGCACAAGGTGATCGCGCTGCATCACCTCGGCGGCTGCCCGAACTGGGGAACCCGGATCAGCCTCGTCTACCGGGAGATCTCCGGTCTGATCGACAACGAACCGGGAGCCCCGCGTTCCCAGACCCCGCGCGGCTGATCAGCGCGGGGTGACGACCTCCCGTCCGGGACATCCTCCTCCCGTGGGTCCCGGCCGGGAGCGCGGTCCGGCGGATCCCTTGGCGGGGAGGACCGCCGGATGCCCGCCGGTACCGCACCGGCCGTGACCTGGCCCACGCGCCGGTGCGGTACCGCGACGGGATTTCCTCCTCAGGCCCGCGGTGGCCTGAGTTCCGGTCATCGGGACCCGCGCTTGGCCGCGCTGGCCGGGGAGCGATCACGGGCGGGAACACCAACGCGCCCAGCATGATGATCGGCGAGCACGCCGCGAAACTGATCCTCAGCGCTTAGCCGGTGGCCCGGTCAGCGTGTGGCCGTGGCCGGGAACGCGGTCACCCAGCGGCGCTGCCACGGAGTCTCGACGGCCCGGGGGTGATGGTGTTCGCGCGCCCAGGCGACGGCCTCGGACGGCTCCACCCCGGACAGGACGGCCAGGCACGCGATGACGGTTCCGGTGCGTCCGACCCCGCCGCCGCAGGCGACCTCGACGGCCGCGCCGGAACGGGCCCGCTCGTGCAGGGCGCGGATGTCGCGGACGGCGGCGTCCCGGTCGCGGGGCAGCAGGAAGTCGGGCCACTCGATCCAGGCGGCGGGCCAGCGCATCGCCGGTTCGTGACGGCGGCGGAGGCGGCCGGAGCCCAGGTAGAGACCGAAATCGGGGACCGGACCGTCCGGCGGCGGGTGGCGCAGCCCCCGCCCACGCACCCATGTGCCATCGGGAAGCTGGAGCGCTCCAGTCAGCGGGCCGGTCATCGCGTCATCTCCTTGCGTCGGGCGCGGTGGTTGGCGACGTTGAGGCGGTTCCCGCACAGCTCGGGCATGCAGTACCGGCGCCGTCCGGCCCGGCTGACGTCGGCGAACACGCCTCGGCAGCCGGGGGCGGCACAGGCCCGGAAGCGGTCGTGGCCGAGCGCCCGGACGACGCCGAACAGCCCGACGCCGATGAACGCGGCCAGCTCGTCGGCGAACGGCGCGTCCTCGGCGGTCGGGACGAACCACTGCCATGGACGGTCGGGGCGCGGTCCGGACTCGCGGCGGAGGAAGGGGGCGAGCCCGGCCCGTCCGAGCAGCACGCCAGCCCCGGCGACGGCCTGCTCCGCCGTCTCGGTCTCCATGATCCCGCGCACCTCCCGGCGGAGGAGCCGCACCTGGAAGACGTCCTCATGGACGGGCGTCCGGAGGTCATGCCCCGCGACAAGCTCGGACAGCGCGGCGAGGTCGGGCAGCGCCTCCTCGCCCCGCACGGTCGGCGACGTGCTGATCAGGTCGTTCGCGAGCTCGATGCCCGCCGCGTACCCGCCGATCGGGATGTGCACCTCATCGTCCTTCTGTAAGAGTTACAGAAGGACTATACCCCTTACGCTGTCTCGGTCGTCGTGACGTCGAACTCAAGGCCGCCGTTCATCGCGGAGACCTCCACATGGCTGCCGTGCCGCAGGTCACCGGCGAGGAGGAGGTCGGAGAGCCGGTCGTCCACCTGCCGCTGGATCGTGCGGCGCAGCGGACGGGCGCCGAACTCGGGCTGGTAGCCGCGCCGCGCCAGCCAGTCCACGGCCTCGGTGGTGAACGAGACACCGACGTCCTGCGCGCGGAGGCGGCGGCGCGTCTCGTCCAGCAGCAGGTCGGTGATCTGGCGGAGCTGGCCCTCCTCCAGCCGCTGGAACACGATGATCTCGTCGATCCGGTTGAGGAACTCGGGCCGGAACGACTCGCGCAGCCGCCGCATGATCCGGTCCCGGAGCGCCGCGTCGGGCCCGCCGCCCCGGCCGCCGTCCTGACCGCCGCCGGACTCCTCGCCCGGCGTGCCGAACCCGATCTCGCCCCGGCCGGTGATCAGCTCGGAGCCGAGGTTGCTGGTCATGATGACGACGGTGTTGCGGAAGTCGACGGTGCGTCCCTGCGCGTCGGTGAGGCGCCCGTCGTCCAGCAGTTGCAGGAGGACGTTGAAGACGTCCTGGTGCGCCTTCTCGATCTCGTCCAGCAGGATCACCGAGTACGGCTGCCGCCGGACGGCGTCGGTCAGCTGCCCCGCCTCCTCGTATCCGACGTATCCGGGCGGCGCGCCCATCAGCCGGCTGACCGTGTGCCGCTCCTGGAACTCGCTCATGTCGAACCTGATCAGCCGGTCGCGGCTGCCGAACAGCGCCTCCGCGAGCGCCTTCGCCAGCTCCGTCTTGCCGACTCCGGTCGGCCCGAGGAACAGGAACCCGCCGATCGGACGGTCCGGGTCGCCCATCCCCGCCCGGGACCGCCGGACGGCCCGCGCCACCGCCGCCACCGCGTCCTCCTGCCCGATCACCCGCTCGTGCAGGTGCTCCTCAAGCCGGGTCAGCCGTTCGCGCTCCGCCTGCGTGAGCTGCGTGACGGGCACGCCGGAGATCCTCGACACGACCTCCGCGATGTCCTCCGTCGTCACCTCGGGGACCGTCACCGGCCCGTTCTCGTCGCGCGTCGCCGCCAGATCCTTCTCCAGGCGGCCGATCTCGTCGCGCAGCTCGGACGCCTTCTCGTAGTCCTCGTCCGCGACGGCCTGGTCCTTCTCCCGGCGGCGCCGGTCGAGGCGCTGCTCCAGCTCGCGGCGGCCGCCGTCCCGCGTCCCGGACCGCAGCCGCACCCGCGCGCCCGCCTGGTCGATCAGGTCGATCGCCTTGTCCGGCAGGAACCGGTCGGTCAGGTACCGGCTCGACAGGTCGACGGCCGCGAGCAGCGCCTCATCGGTGAACCGCACCTGGTGATGCGCCTCGTACCGGTCGCGCAGGCCCCGCAGGATCTCGATGCTGTCGTCCTTGCTCGGCTCCGGCACCAGGATCGGCTGGAACCTCCGCTCCAGCGCCGCGTCCTTCTCGATGTTGCGGCGGTACTCGTCGATCGTCGTCGCCCCGACGACGTGCAGTTCCCCGCGCGACAGCGGCGGTTTCAGCATGTTGCCCGCCGACATCGCGCCCTCCGCGCCGCCCGCGGCCACGATGGTGTGGATCTCGTCGATGAACACGACGAGGTCGTCGGAGTGCTCGCGGATCTCGTCGACGATCTTCTTCAGCCGCTCCTCGAAGTCGCCCCGGTACCGCGTGCCCGCGACGATCCCGGCGAGGTCGAGCTGGACGATCCGCTTCCCGCGCAGGGTCTCGGGGACGTCGTCGTCCACGATCCGCTGCGCGAGCCCCTCGGCGATGGCCGTCTTCCCGACGCCCGGGTCGCCGATCAGCACCGGGTTGTTCTTGGTGCGCCGCGACAGGACCTCGACGGTCTCCTCGATCTCGTCCTCGCGCCCGATCACCGGGTCGATGCGGCCCTCGCGGGCGAGCGCGGTGAGGTCGCGTCCGAACTCGTCCAGCGTCGGCGTCCCGCTCGCCTGCCCGCCACCGCCCGGCCCGCCGGGCGGGTGCCCACCGGTCGCCGCCTGCTGGAGCGAATCCGGCGTCACATGCTCATGATCGAGAATCCGGCCCGCGCTCGACCCGCGATCCAGCGCGAGCGCGAAAAGCAGATGCTCGGGCCCGATATAGGACGACCCGAGCGCCCGCGAGACCTGGTGCGAGTCCAGCAGCGCCCGCTTCGCCGACGGCGTCAGCTCGGGTGGGACGTCCCGCGGGTCGCCCCGCCGCGCATGGTCCTCGATCTCGTCCTTGATCTTGTCCGGGTCGGCTCCGGCGCGGGCCATCCACTGCCGCGTGCCCTGCTGCCGCGTCGCCGCCCACAGCAGATGATCGGTGTCCAGATCGACGCTGCCCCACTGCGCGGCCTGCGCCGCCGCGTCCCGCACCAGCTCCCGCGCGGGCTCGCTCATCAGCCGCGCGAGGCTGATCCGCTCCACCGGACGGCGCTGCGCCCGCGCTCCGAAGAACCGGGCGAGCATCTCCTCGAACGGGTCCATGCCGCCGGATCCGTACCACCCCGAGGTCATCTCCGAACCTCCTGCCCCCGTTGAAGACACCGCAATGGCAACGGTCAGGGACGTGCCCGCCGGACGCCTCAAAAAACCCTCTGCTCCCGGTCACACGCCCCCTGCCCTCAGCTTCCACCAGACCCGGCCGCCTCGGCCCGCGCTTCAGAGATTCACGCCCAACGACCTCTCCTCCGGCTCGACCGGCGACTCTTCAGAGGACGGCCGTCGGCGTGGCTCAATAGCTCTCGCGGGCCACCACGCGGCCGCGTGCGTCGTAGGCGAGCGCTTCGACCGCCGCGGTGCCGTCGAGCCAGGTCGCGAACCACCGTGTCCCGTCCGGCATCTTGTGGCCGAGCGGCACCGGCATCATGGCACCGTCGGTGCGTTTCAACCGGACCCGGTCGACCCCTCCGTCCACCACCCCGGCCGCGAAGTAGGGATTGCTTCCCGGCGAGGCGGCCGTCTCGACCTCCGCGCCGGACACCGACAGATGATCGCCGGGCCATCGGACGTACATGTTGCTGTCGACGTAGACGTCGTGGTCGATGTGCTGGGCCTCCACGGCCACCCTGGCCTCGCCATGGCTTCCGAACGACGAAACGGCGACGGCCCACATCACCTGTGAGTCGTGCCCGCTCGTCGCGAGCCACTGGCCGTACTCGGACAAGCCGCGCACCAGACGTTCGGGCGGGTACCGCAGGATCTGGGCGCGCAGCCGGTCGACCTGCTTGCCGCGTACCGGGCGCAGCCCCGCGACCACGGCGTCCAATTTGGCTTCGTGCATCTGCCACGACGTCGCTATGACGACCGAGGCGTTCTCGCGCCAGGTGCGTATCTCGATCGCCCCGTCCTTCTCGTAGGGCCACGATCCGGCCAGCCCGCCGGACCCGCGGACCCGAGCCGGACGGCCCAGTGTGATAAGGCGGGCGGCGGTCTCCCAGGGTTCACCGTTGGGGAGGCTGGTGAGGCTCAGCACGCCGCCCGTCTCGTCGGTCCATTCCTGGGTCAACGCGCCGCTGAACAGGGGGCCGGGTCGATCGTCGTCCAGTCTGATGACCGCAATGGGAAGCAGGCCCTTCGGCAGGCCGCGGCGCGCGATTCGCCCGGAGGCGCGGTGCACGTTGTCGGCCGCGGTACGCACCTCGGCCTCCGACAGGCCCATGGCGGCCAGGCCGAAGATGGGCGGCTGGTCGAGCTCCTCGTCCTGCGGGCCGACCCAGCGCATCCAGATCGCGGGCCCGTTACGTCCTATCCGGCCGGATGGGAAGCCGCGGATCTCGACCTTTCGCGCGCCCTTGGGAAAGTCCCCGCCACGCGAGTGGGACTTGAACAGCGCCAATCCCCGCCCCGGGTCACCCGCCCGCCCGTACACGACGAGCTCGTCCGAACCGGCGGCGCGAGTCATGCTCCGCAGGAACATCCCAGGCGGCGGTGTGAGGGGTGCCAGCATGTACGGCGGTATGGCCGCCGACACCGTGGACAAAGGTGTCGTGTCACGCGGTGGGTCGGAACTGTCACAACCGGCCACCACAATCACCATGGCCATTACCGCGCCGCCGACCGATGCCTTCCCCGCTGGGAACACCATGACCAGAGCATCTCACGATCACGGCCGACCGTTTCGTTTCCTCACGAATTTGATCGGGCTCTGACGAGAAGCCCGGCGTGCGCGCCCGGCCAATGAGCACAGCGGCCCCACATGGCGTCGATGTGGCGCCTTTATGGAATCGCCTGGCATCGTGCCTGGTGTTTGCTCGTCCATGACGACCGAGCGAACCAGAAAAGGCTAAAGTCTCCGAAAAGGAAGCACATGAAGAAGAGGTCCATCGCAATCTCCGTCATGGTCGGTGCCGTCCTGGCGGCGTCCGTTCCGACCGCCAATGCGGCAACGCCTCAACTGGATGACCACCACGGCGCGGTGGCACCAATGAACGACGACCACGGCTCGGTGGCACCAATGAACGACGACCACGGCTCGGTGGCACCCGTGAACGGCGACAACCAAGGCTCGTAACCTCATCCCGAGCCCGCCGCCGCTTTCCTCACAGAACGTGTCGGGGAAGTAGCGGCGGGCACGGGGCCGCCTCGTGATCGTCAGATTCGATGAAGAAGGAGGTCCTTCGGTGCGGTCGAAAAAGAAGATTGGCGTGCACGGAGAAAGGGTCAGGCCACGGCTGATGGGAGCGGTGGTCGCCGTGGTGGCCGCGGCGGGTGTCGTCGGCGGGACGGCGACGGGAGCGGGGGCCGCGCCGGCCCAGGAACCGCCGCCCACCCCGAAGATCATCGGCGGTGTGGAGGCCGACCAGCCCTATCCGTTCATGGTCTCCTTCCAGACCGAACGCAACGGCGACCCCAACTCGCACCGCTGTAGCGGCACCCTGATCGCGAAGAACTGGCTGGTCACGGCCGCGCATTGCGTCACCGAGGAGGGTGAAGGCGACGAGCCGTACAAGTTCAAGGACTTCACGCCGTACCACCTCCAGATCGGTTCCAACGACCGGACCAAAGGCACCATCGCCAAGATCAAACGCGCCGTGGTCGCTCCGGGTTACCAGGCGAACTGGGATAAGGAGCCGTGGCTGGGCAGGGACATCGCGCTCGTCCAGCTCGACCGGAACGTCCCCCACAAGCCCGTGCGGCTCGCGACCAGGCTCACCAGGCCTGGAACCCCGGCGCGTGAGGTCGGCTGGGGTTACACCAGCGTCGGCGATGTCGGTGACCCGACCAAGCTTCCGGTGATGCTGCGGCAGCTGGACACCAAGGTCATCTCACCCAAGACTCCGACCTGCGTCTCCTGGGAAGGCGACGAGACCGGTGCCATCCGGGACGGCGACCTCTGCGTCGAAAACCCCGACGGCTGGCGTGGTACGTGCAACGGCGATTCCGGCGCACCGCTGCTGACAAAGGTCGCCGGACAATGGCGGGCCGAAGGGATCGACAGCCGGGTGACCGGACCTCACTGCGGCGCCTCTCCCGACATCTACACCAGCATCGGTGCCTACCGGAGTTGGATTCGCAAGGTGACCGGCGTATAAGCCCCCGCAGGGCGGGGCCCGGTGACCTCCCACACCGGGCCCCAGCCGCCGATCCCCGCATTCCTCCGACCGAGTACGCCCCATGCGGCGCACCGACCAGGTAAACGCCAACCTCCGTGCGCCTTGCACGTCTTCCGAGGAAAGCCCCACGAGCCGGGCGGCCAGCCAGACCCGGCGCGTCGGCACCTACCTCCGGCCGGACCACGTCATGTCCACCGACCGTACCGGCCAGAATTCAGGCACCGGAGGAAAGCCACCGCCATTTCCACAATGCGCGCGCTGCGACAATTACGGCAAGCGGCCACGCCGTACCCGTCGGCGGTGCCTCCGACCTGCCCGGGCCACTGCCGCGGGCAGCGCACCCGGCCTGGGCGCTCAGCCACCGCGAGGCGGTGGGACTCCGTGCCTTCTGCAGATGTTCTCGATCTTGGAGGTGTTGAGACCCGTCCGCCTGTTCTCGGCGAACTTGCCGGTCTCCTGTCTGATGTCGTAGCTGAACCGATCACGATTCTCGATGATCCAGTCTGTATCCGTATAAAATTGCAATCTGTTGCGGCACAGTTCTTTGTCGTATTCGTTGAAATGATAATGGTCGCTCAGGTAGCGAAGGAGGAGGATCGACAGCGTAAAGACGATGACGGCGATCACCGTCCACAAGACCCGGCGTAGAACTGGGCGGTCATAGGTCAGTTCCCACATGGACACTCCCTGTGCTCGGTGCCTCAGCCTCAACCATGATCGCGTAGAGAGGTGGTCGACGTCTCTGAGTTCATCGGATCAGACCTTGGACTGAGTCAGGTCGAATCGCCGTTCGTACCGCGCCCCCGGCGCTTCACACCACGCCGCATCGCCTCAAGGAAAAGCTTCGCCACGAAACCCACAATGACGAGATCCCCGACCATCTGCACCGTTGTCAAAGCCCGGGCTGTCTGGGAGCGGGGCACGATGTCGCCGAAACCGACCGACGCGAACACGGTAATGGTGAAGTACAGGGCGTCGAGATGCGTCAGCGGCTCGGAGAAATCGCGTTCGTTCCCGTGCCCCATCAGGCAGTAGCACGCGGCGAACACCACCAGGAACAGCGGGACGGACGTCGCGAGCGCCTCTATGGCGCGGAGCCGCGGCGACGGCGACCGCACGATCGCGCTGGCCTGCCAGGCCACGAAGACGCCCAAGGCCGCCAGCGCCGCGATCAGCGCCACAGCGGTCGCCGGCGTGAACGACCTGTTCAGCGGCGCCGCGAAGTACGCCGCCAGCAGGCACGCCGTCGTCAGCGCCGTGCGCAGGATCGTCATGAGCGTCAGCCGGCGGTGCGTCCGGCGCGAGCGGATGTCCACACCCCTTCCATGCCCCGAACCCGCCGCCGGGCACACCCACCCGCACGCCCCGAGGGGGAGAGAACGCCCCGAGTCACCGCCACCGGTCTTTGATCAGTCCTTTTCGGAAATGGGCTGAAGTTAGTCGATTGTTAGGAGCCCGTGCGATGCTCTGCTGCACCAAGGAATCGCGTCGAAGAAGGGAATCAAAATGGGGCAATGCACACAGAAGTTACTGCCGAAACAGCGGGCGAAGGCCGCCATAGTGACCGTGGGCCTGGCATTCACCCTCATCCCCGCCACTTCGGGGGCCGCGTTCGCCGACCAGCGTGAGGAGATCATCTGCTGGGACGTCGACGCCAACCAGCACCCGTGCGAGGAACTCCTCAACCCGATCGTGGTTCATCCCGGCGAGCGGCTTTACGTGGCCGTCAGGGGCTCGGGCGGCCATCCGATCTATTTCCGGGCCAGAGCCCGTGGGGCATGGATCGGCAACTGGAAAGGCCCGATCAAGGTTCATGACAACCGCGTCCACTTGTATACGAACGGTGGCCGTCACAACGTCTACCCGACCGTCTTCGCGAAGAGCCGGAAGGATGACGACGTGGGCCTCGGCGTCGACGTCTACGCGACGGCCTACGCGGAGTAAACCACGATGACGGCGCTCGGAAGCCCTGCCACCGAACCGAGCGCATTCCGAGAAGCCAGGCGCCCCCGGCCCAACCGGGGGCGCCGTAAGCCTGCCGGTAAGCGGCACACCCGGGGCAGACGGATAGGCGGTACTACGGAGCGCGCGACCGCGGCGTCACGGTGATCGGTACGGTCGGGGCGCGAACCAGGAGCCTCTTTGTCGCCTGGGCGCCGTCGCCACGGCCCAGGGTGCGGACTGGGTCGACCGGGGCGCCGGGACGGTGGGCGGTTAAGGCGTTGAGGGGGGCTTGGTGGGTCGTCATACTGCTGGTGGAACCGGTGTGCACGGGCACGAGCGGGCGGCAGATGGGAGTTCGCATGCGCTTCGGGATGGTCACGGATCGCGCCTCGGTTTGGGAGCCGGCTGAACTCTGAAGCCGTCGTCGGCTTTTGGTGCGACTCGGGCTCCTCGCCTTGAGGCGGTCTCTCTGTCAATGACCGTTTCTCTGTTTTGAGGAGCCCTTTTGCGTGCCCGGGTCTCCGCGCGTCTTGGCGCGGACTTCATGAAGTTGTGGACGGCCTCGGCCGTCTCCAATGTCGGCGACGGCGTCACCATGGTGGCCGGTCCGCTGCTCGTCGCCTCGCTCACCGACGCCCCGGCTCTCGTGGCCGGGGCGGCTTTCGTCCAGTCTCTTCCCTGGTTGTTGTTCGCGCTGGTCAGCGGCGTCTATGTGGATCGGCCCGACCGGCGGCGGCTGATCGTGGTCGGCAACCTTGTGCGGGGTGTCGTGCTCGGCGGGTTGTGTGCGGCCGTCGCCGTCGATGTGGCGACCATTCCGCTCGTTTATTTTGTGCTTTTCCTGCTCGGTACGTGTGAGACCTTCGCCGACACGGCTTCGATGGCGCGGCTGCCGGACATCGTGCCGCCGGAAAGGCTCGCCTCGGCGAACGCTCGGCTCATGGCCACGTTCACCATCGGAAATCAGTTCGTCGCCAAGCCGCTGGGTGCTTGGCTTTTCGGCGTCACGGCGGCGCTGCCGTTCGGGGTGGACGCCGTGACGTTCGTGGTCGCGGCGGTGCTGGTGGCGGCGACGCGTCCGGTGGCCGGTGACGTGGCTCCGGTGCGCGGAGACCTTCGTGGCGATATCGCCGAAGGTGTCCGGTGGCTGTGGTCGCATCGGCTTCTGCGGACGCTGGCTCTGACCATGGGGGTCGCGAATGTCGCCTTCTGCGGTGCGTTCGCGGTCTTCGTCCTCTACGCGCGGGAGCGGCTTGGGCTTTCGGACGTCGGTTACGGCTTTCTGCTCACGACTTTCGCGGTGGGAGGCTTGGTCGGGACGGCGATCGCGAGCCGTCTCCAGAAATGGCTCGGTGCCGGGTGGTTGCTGCGCGCCGGCCTTGTCGTCGAGGGCGTTACGCATCTGAGCCTTGCCATTACCAGGCAGCCCTGGGTCGCGGCGGTGACTCTGATCGCCTTCGGGGTTCACACGATGGTCTGGGGGGTGATCGCGACGACGGTGCGGCAGCGGGCCGTGCCCGCGCGGCTGCTCGGCCGGGTCGGCAGCGTGTACGCGTTGAGCGACGCGGGCGGGGCCGTTCTCGGGTGGTTTCTGGGCGGTGTGTTCGCACAGATGCTCGGGATCACCGCGCCGTTCTGGATCGCTTTCGCCGCGATGATCGTGGTTTCCGCGGCGGCCTGGAATCCTCTTGGGGAAGCCCCTGGGCGGGGTCAGGACGGCGTGGGCGGATAGGGTCTGGCGAATGGACGGAACGGCGGGGCTTCCGGTGGTGGAGGGCATGGATCCCCGGAGGGTGCACGCCGCGTTGAGTCTGCTCGTGGACGGCCGGTGGTGGACGCTGGCCGATCTCGTCCGGGAGAGTGCGGCGCCTCGGAGATCTGTGGAGGCGTTGCTGGCCGGGCTGGCGGTGGAATCCGAGGGGGATCGGTTCCGGTTGGGCGCCGAGCAAAGGCGGCTGATCGGTGAGATTCTGGAGGGTGGATATCAGCCGTTTGCGTCGGCCGATCCGGTGGGACATTTGCTGCCGGAATACGCGGACGTCGTAGAGCGGTTGGGGGAGTTCGTCGCGCGGGCGCCGCGGGGGCGGCATGTTCTCGATCATGTGGCCGCCACGCCGGAGACGGTGGTCCGGCGGGCGCTGCTGCTCGGGGCACGGTTCTGGCTGGAGGGGGCGCGGCTGCTGTGCGTCGGTGATCATGATCTGACGTCGCTGGCGGTCGGGATGATCCATCCGCGGGTCGAGACGATGGTGGTCGACGTCGATGAGCGGATCCTCGCCTATATCGATGAGCGGGCCGCCGAATTGGGGCTCGCCGTGCGGACGCGGTGGGCGGATCTGCGGCTCGGGCTTCCGGGTTCCGCGGTCGAGTTCGCCGATCTGGCCGTTACCGACCCGCCTTATACGCCCGACGGTGTCGGGCTGTTCGTGGCTCGGGGCGTTCAAGGGCTGCGTGAGCAGGGGCGCGGACGGGTGCTGCTCGCGTACGGGGCCAGTGACCGGACACCGGCGCTGGCCCTGAAAGTGCAGAACGCGCTGCGTGATCTGAACCTGGTGTCCGAGGCCATTTATCCGGACTTCAACCGGTACTACGGGGCCGAGGCCATCGGGTCGGCCGCTGATCTGTATGTGCTGCGTCCCACGTCCACGAGCCTTCCGGCGGCCGTGGCGCGGGCGGACCGGTTCAGTGCCGCCATTTACACGCAGGGGCCGCAGGCGGTTGAGGCGCGGAAGAGGTCGCAGGTCTCGGCCGAGGATTTGGGTGAGGTGCGGCCGGACGTCCTGGTGGGGCAATGGCCCAAGGATGTGCTGCCCGAGGTGGCGCGTGTGCGGCTGAGTACCTGGCTCGCCAAGCCGTATGCGGCCAAGGTGCGGCAGGCGGGTGTGGCGTTGCCTGCCGGAATGGACGCGGGGCTCGTGCGGGTGCTTTTGGCGACGCGGGCTGAGCGGGTGCGTGTTCTGGTGGGTGAGGCGATTGAAGTGGCCGATCTCGCAGAAGTTCTGGAGCCTGTTTACGAGTTGAGTGTGGACGGGCGTGTGGCCGATGCCGTTCGGAAGGCGGCGGACCATGGTGATCCGGTGGAGCGTGTTCTGCGAGCCGTTATGGATCGGGCGCACGGGAGAGTGGCCAACACGTGGCGGGACGCGCTGATCGACGTCGACGGTGAGCTGACCAAGCGGCAGGCGCGCGCGTTGGTCGCCGAGGCCGCGCCTTGGGCGCGGGACGTCACTTTGCTGGAGCTTCCTCTGCATCGGCTAAGGGAATTGCCCGACGCCATTCGGGCATGCCTAGCCGGTGGTGGAGCGCCGGTCTAGTTCCTCCTGGAGGATGGGGACGCCCAGCTCCAATGTCTGGATGCCGATCGTGCTCGCGATCTCCAGGACGGTGACGATCTCGTCCGGTGTCGCGCCATGACCGATCGCGTTGCCGATGTGCACTTTCAGGCCGTCGGTGAACAGGTGGGTCGCGGAGGCGTCGATGGCGACGTAGATGAGTTCCTTGACCTTCGGCTCCAGGACGCCCCTGCTCCACGGGATCGCGGAGAAGTTCAGGTATGCGGCGAAGAAGCCGGGGGCGCGCTGGAGGACATCGTCCCAGGCCGCGTCCCAGTAGCCGCGCCGCCGGACGAACTCCGCCTTGATCGTCTGGCGGTCGGTGCCGTCGCCGGTTTCCGAGGGCGGGGGGAGATCGCGCAGCAGCGGGAAGCCGGTGCTCGCGGCGTGGATGCCCAGGACGGCGACGAGCTGGAACGTCTCCATGATCTCGGCGCCGGTCGCGCCGTTGTCCAAGGCGGCGCGGACGTGCCGCCGGACGCCCGCCTCGTGCAGATGCGTGACCGCCGCGTTGACCGCCAGGGCCACCAATTCCTGCGTCTTGGCGTCCAAGGTGGTGTGTTTCCGGGGGACGTCCGCGAGTTCCACGCAGGCCGCGTAGAACTCCGGGTCGGCGGCGCGGAGTGCCTCAAGGCCGTGCATCGTCATCGCACTTCTATGAAGCCGAGGTACGGCAGGGCTTTGGTCGCCAGGTAGTACTCGCCGTGCGGCTTCGGCCATTGCGTGACGTTCCGTCCCGACTCGGCGTGGTAGTAGTTCGTGCAGTTCGCGCCCATCGCGGACGCGTGCTTGACGAGCTGCCGATCGACCCACCGCACCCACCGGTCGGTCGCGGACGGACGGGTGTCCACCGCCCGCAGCCCCTTGCGCCGCATCCGGACGATCGTCCGCACCGCGACCTCGGCCTGCCGTTCGAGCTGGGCCAAGACGGAGAAACCGCCATTGGTGTTGGGCCCGTACAGCATGAAGAAGTTCGGAAATCCGGGGACGGTGATGCCGAGAAAGGCGCGCGGGTCGTTCTTCCACGTGTCGTGGATGGAGACGCCGCCGGTGCCTCGCACGTCCAGCGACGCCAGGAACTTCGTCGCGTGGAAACCGGTCGCCATGACGAGGACGTCGATCTCGCGTTCGGTGCCCGTGGCGTCCACGATTCCCTTGGGCGTCACCCGGGTCACCGCGTTCGGGACGAGTTCGACGTTCGGCCGGTTCAGCGCCGGATAGAACCCGGTCGCCAGCACCGGACGTTTACAGCCCCACGGATAGTCGGGCGTCAGGTGGGCGCGCAGTTCCGGATCTTCAACCGTTTTCTGAATGTATTCGCGGCAAGCTCGCAGGTTCTGCTGCTGCCGTTTCCCGTCCAGGTCGTATCCCTTGAACATGACCCGGAACTGGTAGAACAGGCGCGCACGGCGCAGTTTCTGAACGAACGGCAGCCGCCGGAAAACCGCCCGTTCGCGCGGCGTGTAGTCGCGTTCGCCCTTCGGCAGGATCCAGCCGGGCTGCCGCTGGAAAACGTACAGCTGCTCGACCTTTCCGGCGATGGCCGGGACGATCTGCGTGGCGGTCGAGCCGGTCCCGACGACGGCGACGCGCTTGCCGGTCAGATCGTGCTCGGACTCCCAGCGCGCGGTGTGGAACTTCGGGCCCTCGAAGTCGTCCAGGCCGGGCCAGCCGGGGTAGCGGGGCTGGCTGAGCAGGCCGAGGGCGCTGATCACCACGTCGAACCGCTCGGTCTCGCCGGACGCGAGCCGCACGTCGTAGCGGGTCGCGTCCGCGTCCCAGGTGGCCGACTCGACGCGGACGCCGAAGCGGCAGTGCCGCCGGACGTCGAACCGGTCGATGACATGCTCGGCGTACCGCTGGAGTTCTTCCTGACCGGCGTGGGTGCGCGTCCAGTCGTAGGTCAGGAACGAGAAGGAATAGGCGTGGGACGCGATGTCGACCTCGCAGCCGGGATACCGGTTGTCCCACCAGGTGCCGCCGGGGCCGTCCGACTGCTCGAAGACGGTGAAGTTCGTGATGCCCTTCTTCTTGAGCTTCACCGCGGCGGCGATACCGCCGAATCCGCAGCCGATGATCGCGACTCTGGGCCCTCGTGCTCGACTCATAGGGATATCAGTCTTTCCATTACTCGCACGCCGAATCTGAGGGAGCCCACTGGGACGCGTTCATCGACGCCGTGGAACATCGCGGGATAGTCGTAGCCTTCGGGCAGCAGCATCGGCGTGAACCCGTACGTCTCCATGCCGAGCGTCCGGAACCATTTGTTGTCGGTGCCGCCGCTGAACACGAACGGCGCGACCTCGCAGCCGGGGCTCACTTCCCGCAACGCCTCCTCAAGGAGGCCGAACCATTCGCTTTCGTGGTCGGAAAGGACGGACGGGCTTCGCCGCAGCAGCGACACCTCGGTGCCGTCACCGGCGCCGGACGTCAGATGCTCGTCCACCCCGTCCTCGTGACCGGGAACGAAACGGCAGTCGAACCGCGCCCACGCCTCGCCGGGGATGACGTTCTCCTTGTATCCGGCGCCGATCCGCGTCACGTTGACCGTGGTGCGGATCCCGGCGGCGAACATCCGTCCGAACGGGCCGGTCCTGGTGGCCAGCACGTCGGCGACCTCGTCGGGGTCGGTGACGGGACGTCCCGCGACCCGTGACGCCAGTACCCGCATCGGCTCGGTGACCGTGTACGGCTGCGCGGACGACACCAGCCGCAGCGTCGTCTCCGCGAGCCGCGGGATCGGGTTGTCGTCCGGGAGCATGCTGCCGTGCCCGGCGACGCCCCGCTCCACCACCTCGTACCAGCGCAGGCCCTTGTCGGCGACCGACACCGCGAACAGCGGACCGGCGGCGGAGACGGGGACGTTGAAGCCGCCGACCTCGCCGATCGCCGCCCCGCACCCCTCGAACAGGTCCGGGCGTTCGGCGACCAGGTGCCCGGCGCCGAGCTTCCCGCCGGTCTCCTCGTCGGCGAGGAACGCCAGCACGAGATCACGGCGCGGGCGGCGGCCGGCGGCGAGCGCGCCGCCGACCGCGGCGAGGGTCATCGCGACCGCGTTCTTCATGTCGACGGCGCCGCGGCCCCAGACATGGCCGTCCGCGATGTCGCCGCTGAGCGGGTGCCGCGACCAGGCGGCGGCGTCGGCGGGGACGGTGTCGAGATGCCCCTGGATCAGCAGCGCGGACGCGCCGGGATCGGTGCCCGCGACCCGCGCGACGACGTTCGTCCGTCCCGGCTCCGCCTCGACGACCTGCGGTTCCAGGCCCATGTCCGACAGCAGCGCGGCGACGTACTCGGCCGCCTTCCGTTCGGTGCCGCCGGGGTTGGTCGTGTCGAACCTGATGAGGTCCGAGCAGATCTCCTCGACCGGAGCCAATGCGAGATCAGGCATCGGCGCCGCCCAGGGTGAGCGCCGCGACCGCGTACGTCCGGACGGCGGCGAGGTAGTCCTCGACGGCGACCCACTCGTCGTCCCAGTAGCAGTCCATCGAGCCGGGGCCGTACGTGACGGCCTTGATGCCCGACTCCCAGAAGATCGGCGTGTCCGGCCACGCGGGGTGTGTGTCGTGCGCGGCGGCTTCGCCGGTGCTGTGCCGGTGCGCGGCGGCGACGTCGGCGAGGAGCCGCTCGCCGGACGGCACCTGGAGCGAGCTGCGCGGGTTCTTCAGGCAGGTCGCCTCAAGCTCGACGTCCACGGGGAACTCGCCGAGCCGGTCGAGAGCGCGTTCCACGGCCGCGCGGACGTCCCGGAGGACGTCGTCCTGCGTCTGCGCGGGCGGGAACCGGAAGTCGAACGTGATCTCGCAGCGTTCCGGGACGAGGTTGTGCGCCACCCCGCCGGAGATCTGCGCCACGTTGCAGATCTTGACGTCGTCGAGCACCTCCCCGGACGCGCGGGTGATCGGCATCGCGAGCACCTCGCGGACGACCTCCGCCGCCCGCGCGACGGCGTTCACGCCGATGTCGAGCGCCGTGGTGTGCGCGGCCCGTCCGGTCACGGTCACGGTCACGTAGGCGATGCCGCGCTGGCCGGTCAGGACGCGCAGGTCGCTCGGCTCGCAGTTGATCGCGTACGCGCCGCGCAGCCCGTCGCGCAGCGCCTGCCGGGTGCCCTCGCCGCCCTCGAAGTGGTTCGGGACGGCGAGCACGACGACGTCGCGCGGCAGCGGCACGCCCGACCTGGCCAGCATCGCCGCCGCCATCGTCATCGCGGCCGTCCCGGCCTTCATGTCCGCGACGCCGACGCCGTAGATGCGGCCGCCGTCGATCTCGCCGCCGAACGGGTCCCTTCGCCATGATTGCGACGGCGGATACACCTCCATGTGCCCGTTGAAGATCAGCGCCTCGCCGGGGTCGCGTGAACCGGACGCGCGGGCGAGGACGTTCGGCATGCCGTCGGTGCCCGAGCCGGGCAGCTCGACCGCGAGCCCGGCGTCGGCGAGCGGCATCGCCAGATGCTCCGCCGCGGTCGTCAGCGCCTCGCCGTCGCCCCACACGCTGGGGATGCGGAGGAAGTCGCGCAGGAACGCGACGAGTTCCGGCTCGTGCTGATCGATGAGGCCGATCACGCGGGCCGTGTGCTCCTCGGTCGTCGAAACGGTCGTCATCCTGCTCGCCCTTCCGGTGAGGCGCCGCCCAGCTCCGGCCACAGGCCGGACGAGCCGAACACGTGCGCGTGGAAACGTTCGCCGATGCGGCGGTATCCGTCCGCGTTCGGGTGGAGGCCGTCGTAGAGGTCGTCCGCGTCGTCCGGGCCGAACAGCGTCCGGCCGTCGAGAAGGCGCAGGTGCGGGTCGTGTTCCTCGCGCGCGGCGACGACGTCGTCGATCAGCGCGCGGATGCGGCCGAGGGTGAGGCCGGTGGCCGGGTCGCCGGTCGCGTGGTAGCGGCCTGATTCGTCCTGGACGGTCGGCCCGGCGCGGTCCTCGGCGGTGGGGCAGATGATCGGTGACACGACGAGCAGCGGGGTGCGGGGGTGGCCGTCGCGGATCGTGTCGAGGAAACCGTGCAGGGCCGGGACGAACGTGCGTTCCTTGAGGGAGTCGAGGTTCTGCACGTTGATGCCGACCTTGAGCGTGACGACGTCGGCGGGCATGTCGCGGATCGTGCGGGCGGCGAACGCGTCGAGGTGGCAGTTCCCGGCGAACGCCAGCGAGGTCAGGTCGAGCCCGGCCCGCCGCGCGACCCAGGTCGGCCAGGCGTTGGTCGGGGTTCCCGCTTCGGCGCAGTGGCTGATCGAGCTTCCGTAGTGGACCCAGCGGCGGCCGGGGAGCTTGCCGGGCGCGACGATGCCGTCGGCGCGCAGCTCCCGCAGTTCGACGATCGCGGCCTGCGGCAGCCAGATCTCGACGTCCTTCCAGGACGTGCCGAGCCCCTCGAACCGGATCGTCTCCGGCTTGCCCCGCTCGGTCTCCACGACCCGGCCCGCGCGGACGACGGACACGTCCCCGCCGCGCACCTCCTGCGAGATCACCCGGGACCAGCTCGCCACCGCGTCGAACGCCACGGGGAACAGCGGGTGGTAGGCGTTGCGGAACCGGGTGACGAAGACGTCCAGCTCGACGTTGTCCGCCTCGGTGCGGAACACGAGCCGGACGCCCGCCGGGCGCGGCACCATCAGCCGCATGTACGGGTCGGTGAGCTGCGGGCGGGTCCAGGCGGGCAGCCGCCGGGGGATCAGCCCGTTCGGCGTGCGCTCGATGTCGAGGGCGCCCGCGACGGTGACGGGGCCGTTCACGAGGTCGATCTTCAGCACGGTGCTACTCCCTCCGGGTGGGACCGGGGCCGGGGGCGGATCCGGCGGCGGATCCGGCGGCGGATCCGGGGCCGGGCGGGCGGCGCGGCTCCTCGGCGAGCCAGTCCGCCAGCAGGTGGTCGTGCTCGCCGGGTGCGGGCGCCGGGCGGAACTCCTCGACGCTGCCCGCCGTGCGGACACCGCCCGCGAGGGTGCGGAACCCGTCCGGCTCGTCGCGCACCAGGCCGCGGGCCAGCGTGTGCGGATGCGACAGCGCCTCCCGGACGCCGAGGACCGGCCCGCACGGCACCCCGGCCGCGCTGAGCCGGTCGAGGGCGTCCGCGCTGGTCAGGTCGGCGAGCGCAGCTTCTACGTCCGCCTGGAGCTCGGCGCGGTGGTGGCCGCGGTCGGCGTCGGTCGTGTAGCGGTCGTCGGTGAGCCAGCCGGGACGGTCGAGGACGCCGGCGAGGCGGGCGAACAGCGCGTCGCTCGCCACCGCGATCGCGACCGGGCCGTCCTTCGCCTCGAACGTTCCATAGGGCGCGCTGATCGCGTGGTGGCCGCCGGTCGGGTGGACGTCCTCGTCGGTGTGCAGCGCCCGCATCGCCACCGACTCCAGGACCGAGACCAGGCCGTCGAACATGGACACGTCGATGTGCTGGCCGCGTCCCGTCCGCTCCCGCTGGTACAGCGCGGACAGCACCGCCACGACGCCGTACAGCGCGGGCACCATGTCGCCGATGCTGACGCCGACGCGCACGCCCGGGCCGCCGTCCGGGCCCGTCACCGACATCAGCCCGGACATCGCCTGCACGATCAGGTCGTAGGCCGGACGGTCGGCGAGCGGCCCCGACTGGCCGAAACCGCTGATGCTGACCGCGACCAGGGCCGGGTTGAGGCGCAGCAGCTCGTCGGGCGGGAAGCCCAGGCGGCCGATGACGCCCGGACGGAAGTTCTCGATCAGGACGTCCGAACGGGCCACGAGCCGGGCGAAGCGGTCCTGGTCGGCCGGGTCTTTCAGGTTGAGGGTGATGCCGAGCTTGTTGCGGTTCAGGAGGCGGTAGAAGGAGCTGTCGCCGTCGACGAACGGGCCGAAGTGGCGTCCGTCGTCGCCGCCGGGCGCCTCCACCTTGATCACCTCCGCGCCGAGATCGGCGAGGACGCGCGCGCACAGCGGACCGGACAGCACCCGGCTCAGATCCAGGACGCGAACGCCATCAAGCGTGGGGGTCATCCGAACCATCGCAGGCCGCTCGCGCGGACGGCGTCGGCCGCGTCCTCGTATCCGGCGTCGGCGTAGCGCATGATGCCGATGCCGGTGTCGGCGGTGAGGGCCGCGGTGATCCGCTCGTCCGCCGCCGCGGTGCCGTCGGCGATCAGCGTGACCCCGGCGCTCTGCATGTAGCCCGCGTAGCCGCCGCCCCCGGCGTGGATCGCCACGAGATCGGCGCCCGAACCGGCCGTGAGCAGCGCGTTCAGCAGCGGCCAGTCGGACACGGCGTCCGAGCCGTCCGGCATGTTCTCGGTCTCGCGCAGCGGCTGCGAGACGCCGCCCGCGTCGAGATGGTCGCGGGTGAACGCGACCGGGCCGCTCAGCTCGCCCCGCCGGACGGCCTCGTTGACCAGCAGCGCGAGCTTCGCCCGCTCCCCGTGCGCCAGCCACGAGATCCGGGACGGCAGCCCGGCCTGCCGCACCCACCGCCGCGCCGTCGGGATCCACCGCTGGACGAGCTGGTTGCCGGGGAACTCCCGCACGACCAGCTCGTCGATCAGGTCGAGGTCGGCCTGCTCGCCGGACGTCGCCACCCACCGGAACGGGCCGATGCCCCGGCAGAACAGCGGCCGGATGTACTTCTCGATGAAGATCGGGATGCGGAACGCGTCGACGCCGTTCTCCGCCGCCTGCGCCCGCAGGTTGTTGCCGTACTCGAACACGATCGCGCCCGCGTCCTGCCAGGCGAGCATGCACTCCACGTGCGTGGCGATGGACTCGCGGGCGCGGCGGGTCAGCTCGCCGGGGTCGCTGTCGCGCAGCGCGGCGGCCTCGGCGGGCGTCATGCCGGACGGCACGTACCCGTACATCAGGTCGTGCGCCGCCGTCTGGTCGGTGACGACGTCGGGCACCAGGCCGCGTTCGCGCAGCTCGGGCAGGACGTCGGCGGCGTTGCCGAGCAGCCCGATCGACGTGGCCGTCCGGGACTCGACCGCCTCCCGCGCCCACGCGACGGCCTCGTCGATCGACTCGGTGCCGCGTTCCAGGTAGCCGCTGTCGATCCGCTTGTTGATCCGGCCGGGGTCGACCTCGACGCAGAGGGCTACGCCGTCCGCCATGACGGTCGCGAGTGGTTGCGCGCCGCCCATGCCGCCGAGCCCGGCGGTCACGACGAGCCGTCCGGCCAGGTCGCCGTCGAAATGCGCGTCGGCGACGGCGGTGAGCGTCTGGTACGTGCCCTGGACGATGCCCTGCGACCCGATGTACTGCCAGTCGCCCGCCGTGTACCCGCCCCACGCGATCAGCCCACGGCGTTCCAGCTCGTAGAAGTGCTCGCTGGTCGCCCACCGGCCGACCAGGTTGCTGTTGGCCATCACGACCAGCGGCGCCCGCGTCCCGGTGGGGAACACCCCGATCGGCTTGCCGGACTGGACGACGAGCGTCTCGTAGTCCTCCAGCGTCAGCAGCGCCTCGGTGACGAGCTTCAGGGCGTTGTGGTCGCGGGCCGCCTTCGCGAGGCCCGCGTAGACGATCAGGTCGTCGGGCCGTTCCGCGTGCGTGAGGGTGTTCTCCAGCATTCGCAGGAGCGTCTCCTGGCGCGGGCCCCGGCAGCGCAGCCCGCGTCCCTGGCCGGCGATATCGGCGATCACCATGTGGGTCCCCTTCTCGCCCGCCTCGGGCGCCGTGGAATGGTCAGTCCCGGTGACGCCCCTCGTGGCCACCCGGAAGGTGCGTGCGGCCGAGCGCGCCGCGCACGCCCGACTCGCGGACGTCCTGCCAGAACGACAGGCACGCCGCTTCGATCCGTACGCCGAGGACGAGCGGCGCGACCCGCTTCTCCAGATCGGGGACGGCGACGAGGCGTTCCAGCATCTTCTGGAACTCGTCCAGCCGGCCCTGGTGGTAGCGGGACTGCGCCGCGGCGAGCCGCTCCACCGTCCCCTCGTCGCCGAGCTCGCTGAAGAACAGCTTCAGTTCCGCCTCGTTGCGGACCTGGAAGACCTCGGTGTCCGGTTCGCTGAGCCAGTCGCGCAGCGCCTCGCGTCCGAGCGGCGTCAGCGAGTACGTGCGGCGGCGGCGCCCCTCGGTCTCCGCGGACTCCGCCAGCAGCCCGGCCTCCGCCAGCCGCTTCGGCTCCACGTAGAGCTGGCTGTGCGGGAACGGCCAGAAATAGCCGATGGACCGCTCGACCGCCCGCTTGAGCTGGTACGACGAGCTCGGTCCGCGCAGGCCGATCAGCCCCAGCACGAGGTAGGAGCTGGACGAGAGGTTGATCGCCATGTTGCGAACTGTACCATCCATTCTGGACGGTCATAAGGGCGTTCTCCTCTCACGCTCAGACGTACGGGACTCGGTCAGCCCAGCAGTTGCTGGCGTCCTGTGCGGCGGTTCATCGGGGCGAGCGCCGTCAGGTCGATCTCGATCAGGTACGGCCCGGCCTGCTCGACCGAGCGGGCGAACGCGCGGTCGAACGCGGCGGCGTCGGCCACCTTCTCGGCGGGCACGCCCATCGCGGTGGCGAGCGCCGTGAAGTCGGGCGTGTGCAGGTCGACGTCGTTGCGGGCGCCGTCGAACGTGGCGTGCTGGACGCCGCGCAGCACCCCGTACCCGTAGTCGTTGAACACGCAGACCGTGACGGGCGCGCCCGCCTGCGCGAGCGTCGACAGCTCACCGATCGACAGCATGATGCCGCCGTCGCCGTGGATCACGACGGTGCGTTCGCCGCTGCCGAGCGCGGCGCCGATCCCGAGCGGCAGCCCGGGGCCGATGGCGGCGGACGCCGGGTGCAGCGACGTGCGCGGCTCCAGGATCGGCAGCAGCCGGTCGCCCCACGCGTACGCCGGGACGGTCGAGTCGCGAACGATCACGCCCGCGCTCGGCAGCGCCCGGCGCAGCGCCGCCACGATCGCCCGATGGTCCGGACCGAGGGATTCGAGCGAGTTCTCGCGCGCCTCGCCCGCGGCCTTGCGGGCGCCCACGGCCCACTCGTCGGTGGCGGCGGTCGTGGACACGTGCTCGTCCAGCGCGCGGAGCGTCTCGCGGGCGTCGCCGTGCAGCGCGACGGCGGGCGGGTAGGTGCGGCCGAACACGCTCGTGTCGGCGTCGGCGTGGATCAGCCGGTCGGTGAGCCGCAGCCGCCACGCGTCGGTGGTGTACTGCTGGAAACGCGCGCCCACGGCGAGGACGACGTCCGCGTCCTCCACGACCTCGCGCAGCGGCGGCGTGGTGGCCAGCGGGCCGAGGCACAGCGGGTGGTCTTCGGGGAGCGCGCCCCGTCCCTGCACCGAGGTGACGACGGGGATCTCCAGGCGCTCGACGAGATGGCGCAGCTCGGGCCAGGCACCCGCGCTGAGGACGCCGCCTCCGGCCCAGATGAGCGGGCGGTGGGCGTCGGTGAGGAGGGCGGCGGCCGCGCGTATCCGGTCGCCGGATGGGAGCGCTTTCGGCAGCGGGGCGGGCTCCGGGACTTGCAGTGACGCCGGGACCTGCGCGTACTGGAGGTCGACCGGGATCTCCACGGCCGTTGGACGCGGCCACCCACGGCCCGTCTCGCGGCCCGCCGCCACGACGATCTCGGCGATGTCCTCGGCGCGCCGCACCGACCACGCCTCGCGGGTCAGCGTGCGCAGCATGGTGAGCTGCTGCTCCGCCTCGTGCAGGTAGCCCTTGGAGCGGCCCAGGAAACGGCTCTCCACCTGGCCCGTGATGAGCAGCACGCGGGAGCCCGCGAACTGCGCCTCGAACAGGCCGCCCATCGTGTTGGCCGTGCCGGGGCCGGTCGAGGCCAGGGCCACGCCGATCCGCCCGGTGACGCGCGCGTAGCCGTCCGCCGCGTGCACGGCCGCCTGCTCGTGCCGGACGTTCACGACCTCGATCCCGCCGTCGCGGCGGGCCGCGTCCAGGATCGGGAGGTTGTGCACGCTCGCGACGCCGAACAGCATCACCACGCCGAGCGCCCGCAGCGCCTCGACGACCAGGTCACCGCCCGTCCGGTGTTCGCTCATCGCGTGCTCGCGGCGGTGTGGCGCTGGATGGCCTTCAGCTCGGTGAACTGGGTGATGCCGAACGCGCCCAGCTCCCGCCCGTACCCGGACTGCTTGTAGCCGCCGAACGGCGCGAGCCCGTTGAACGGCGCGCCGTTGATCTCGACGCTGCCCGCCTCCATCCGCTCCGCGAACCGCAGCGCGTGCTCCTCGTCCGCCGACCAGACAGCGCCCGCCAGCCCGTACGGGGTGCCGTTGGCGATCGACACGGCCTCGTCCTCGTCCACGTACGGGATCACCGCGAGCACCGGGCCGAAGACCTCCTGCTGGGCGAGCGCGATGCGCGGGTCGGTGACCGTGAACGCGGTGGGGCTGGTGAAGAAGCCGTCGCGGGGCAGCTCCGCGTCCGGGTAGGACCAGATCGTCCGGGCGCCGTCGACGAGGGCCCGCTCGGTGTGCTCGTTCACCCGGTGCTTCTGGTTCCAGCTGGCGAGGGGGCCGATGTCGGCGTCCGGGTCGCCGGACGGGCCGATCCTGTACGTCGCCATCGCCGCCGCCACCAGCTGCTCCACCTCCGGCAGCGACTGGAAGGGGACGAGCAGCCGGGTCAGCGCGGTGCACGTCTGCCCGGTGTTGATCATGACCGTGCGCACCACGCGCTCGACGGCGGCTTCGAGGTCGCCGTCCGGGAGCACCACCGCGGCGGACTTGCCGCCGAGCTCCAGCGTCACCCGCTTGATCGTGCCGGCCGCGACCTCGGCGACACGGCGGCCCGCGCGGGTCGAGCCGGTCAGCGACACCATCGCGGTGCCGGGATGGCGGGCCAGGTACTCACCGACGTGCAGCCCGTTGCCGAACAGCACGTTGAACGAGCCGGGCGGCGCGCCCGCCGCGTCGAACGCCTCCGCCAGGATGAACGCGTCCAGCGGCGCCACCTCGCTCGGCTTCAGCACGACCGGGCAGCCCGCGGCGAGCGCCGGGCCGATCTTCGCGGCGGTTTGGAGCACCGGGAAGTTCCACGGCGTCATCGCGGCGACCACGCCGATCGGCTCGCGCAGGACGGTGGAGCGGCCGCCCGGCGCCGAGCCCGCGAGCGGCGCGGAGAAATCGACGTCGGCGACCGCCCGCGCGGTGTTGCGGAACGTTCCGATCGCGGTCCGCACCTGGTAGTTCCCGCAGTGCTTGCGCGGCATGCCCATTTCGCTGGAGACCAGCTCGGCGAGTTCGTCCAGCCGGGTCTCCAGCTGGTCCGCGACGCGTTCCAGCAGCGCGGCCCGCTCCTCCGGCGGCATGGCGCGCATGACGGGACGGGCACGGGTCGCGGCCTCGACGGCCCGGTCCATGTCCTCGGTCGCCGACTCGCGGACCGTGGCGACGCACTGCCCGGTCGAGGGATCGATGACGGCGATGACGTCCTCGCCGTGGTTCTCGACCCACTTCCCGTTGATGTAGGTGTCCGCACGATGGTCCATGTCGCTCCGCTCAAACCAGTCTTAGGGCGATTGCATCGAAGCCTAGAATCATCAGCCCGGAATGGGTTGAGGTCGGGCCACCAAAGAAATCGGGTGGTCATTATGTGCCCGGCACATGGCGGCCGCGCCGGTCATCCGGGGCGGCGCGGGTCAGGCGAACAACCGCGCGCGAAGATCGGTCCTGGCCTCTTCGCGGTCGCGGCGCATCTGGATCGCGTCGTAGGCCATCAGCGCGACATTGAGATCGCCGATGTCGGTGATGCGGCGCATATCCCGTCCGGTGAGCGTGGCGATCTGCCGCAAACGGTAGGCGACCGTGTTCGGATGGACGAGGAGTTCCTCCGCCGTCCGCTGGAGCGCCATATCGCAGGTGATGTAGACGCGGAGCGTGTCGAGCAGATGCGGCTTCTCGACGAGCTGCCCGATGCGGGTCTCGATCAGCCGGTTCGACACCCACCGGTTGTGCGCGAGCAGCACTTCGAGGATCACGTCCGTGCACTGGGTGACCTGGCCGCGCTGGTCGCGGTAGATGCTGATCTCCAGCGCGGACAGCGCCTGCCGGCAGCTGTGCCCGGCCGCCGACAGCGACTTGCCCGGCTCGCCCGCCGAGACGAACAGCGACCGGCCCGGCTCGCCGTCCAGCATGTCGGTGAGCAGCGGGACCAGCCCGGGGCCCGGACGGTCCAGCGGCACCAGCGCGAGCAGCACGCCGCGCCGTTCCCGCAGGAGGATCTCGCGGCGCGGGTCGTGCCGCCACAGCACCTCCATGATCCGGCGGCGGACCCGCGCCCACTGCTGCGCCGTCGGCGCCGGCTCGTGGTAGGCCGCGACCGCGCGGAACGGCTGGTGCGGGTTGATGTTCAGCATCCTGGCCTGGTCGTTCACCGTGCTGGCGTCGACGGCGGGCCCGGCGATCAGGCAGCTCAGCAGGTCGGTGCTCACCCGGGCCTGCCAGCCCGCCAGCTCGTTGTAGGTGCTGGTGAACGACTCCAGCTCGCGGGTGCAGAGCACGTCGAACAGCTCGGCGAGGCGGCCGAGGACGGCGCGGACGTCGTCCATCGCGACGCCGCCCGGACCCGTGCCCGCGTTGGCCAGGACATGGTCGGTGACGACCCGTTCCAGCAGGCGGAGCCACTCGACCGCCTCCACCACGGAGCGGCCCTGCAGCGCGACGCGCGAGCCGCGCGCGGACGGAAGCTCGCCGATCGGCCCGTCACCGGACAGGCCCGAGGCGCACACTCCGATGACGTTCACCGCCATGTCGAACGCTTCGACGGGCGCCTGCCGGTCGACGGATCCGGATTCGGCGGCCGAGACGTACTGCCGGACGAATTCGTTCGCGAGCGCCGTGGACGCGGAATCGAGTTTTCGGGCCACGGTCGCCAGCGGCTCGGCGACGGCGGCGGACGTGTCGGATGGTGCCATGATCACCCCCAGGCCCGGTGGCCAGCAGCGATCTTCAAGACGCGCCTGACCTAAGTTGTGGAGATGTATCACGCTATTTCATCCCACGTCAACGGCATGGTCCCCGAGGTGGGGCCGTCCGGAAGGCGATGTTCAGCAGGAGGGACTGTGGCGCCCACACAGGTGCCCTCAGCGAGTTTTGTGACCCGGCCCTCATGACATATGGCGGGCCGTAACCGTTGACTGTGTCGACATGCGGCAACGGAGGGATGGTGGATCGTGACGGCGAGTACCTCCGCGACGAGGCTGCCCCCGGCGGGTGGGCCTCCGGGCGCGCCGCCGCCCGGACGGCGGCGGCAGCGGCGTCCGGACTTCGTCACCATGGCGCTCGGCCTGCCGGTCGCGTTCATGGCGATCGTGTACGCCTATCCGGTCGGCTCGATGCTGCTGAAGAGCTTCACCGAGCCGAAGCCGGGCTTCGGGAATTTCCGTAAGGCGTTCACCGACGACGCCATCTGGGACGTCCTGGTGATAACCGTCCGGCTGTCGGCCGAGGTGGCCGTCCTGACCGTCGTACTCGGCTTTCCGGTAGCGTATTTCCTGGCTCGGACATCGAAACGCAAAGCGCGTTTCCTGGTGCTTCTGGTCATCGTCCCGTTCTGGACGAGCATTCTCGTGCGGTCGTTCTCCTGGATCGTCCTGCTCGGCGACAACGGACTGGTGACCAAGATCCTTGAACCGGTGACCGGAGACTCGCAGGGAATGCTCTACAGCGAAAGCGCGGTGATCATCGCGATGACGCATATCCTGCTGCCCTTCCCGATCCTGATCATCAAGGGGACGCTGGACCAGATCGACTCGTCGCTGCCGCCCGCCGCGCGCTCGCTCGGCGCCGGTCCGCTGCGCGCCTTCGCGCACGTGTACCTGCCGCTGGCGGTGCCGGCCATCGTCAGCAGCGGGATGCTCGTGTTCGTCATCGCGCTCGGCTTCTACGTCACGCCGGCGCTGGTCGGCGGGCCGAAGCAGAGCACGATCGCGGTCGTCATCGCCGAGGCCGTCCAGGTCAACTTCGACTGGGGGATGGCCGCGACGCTCGCGACGCTGCTGCTGATCGTCGCCACCACGCTGACGATGATCGTGCGGCGGCTCACCAAGGTGAAGGGCCTGGTGTCGCTGTGAGCACCGTCGACATGACCGCGCCCACGGCGCGAAACGGAAACGGCGAGCGGCCCCCGCCGCCTCCCGGTGCCCGCCGCCGCGGCAGGCGATCGCCCGCGACGCCCACGGAACGGGCGCTCGGCTGGGTCCTGCGGATCGTGGTCGCGCTGGTCCTGCTCTTCCTCGTGACGCCGATCGTGATCGTCGTCCTGGAGTCGTTCAACAGCGTCGACTACCTGTCCTTCCCGCCGGAGGGCTGGTCGCTGACCCACTACCGCAAGTTCTTCGCCGACTCGGCCTGGGTGGACGCGTCGCTGCTCAGCGCGAAGATCGCGCTGCTGGCGGCGCTGATCGCCACGGTGGTCGGCACGGTCGCGGCCTGGGGCCTCGCCCGCAGCAAGGCCCGCGGGAAGGGCTTCGTGTTCGCGCTGCTCTACTCGCCGCTGCTGATCCCGATCATCGTGCTGGCGATGAGCTACTACTTCACCTTCGCCGACCTGAAGGTGATCGGGCACTGGCAGCTGATCTCCGTCGCGTACTCCGTGATGGGCATCCCGTACGTCCTCGTGGCGGTGTCGAACGCGTTGCAGCAGTTCGACCCCGAGCTGGAGAACGCGGCCCGGACGCTCGGCGCCGGCATGACGCGGACCCTGCTGCGGATCACGCTGCCCTCGCTGACCTCGGCGATCTCGGCGGGCGCGCTGTTCGCGTTCGTGATCGCCTTCGACGAAGCGGTGATCATCCTCTTCGTGTCGGGCAGCGGCTCGGTGACGCTCCCGCGCAAGCTGTGGGACAGCGTCCGCTACGACCTCACGCCCACGCTCGCGGTCGCGGGCACGATCCTCATCGCCGTGTGCGTCGGGCTGTTCCTCCTCTCCGAGCTGATCAAGATCCTCCGTGAACGGCGGGAGCGCCGATGACCGAGCAAGCGCCGATGACCGACCAGGCCCCCGCGGCCCCGACCGCCGACAAGGCGCCCGGACGGGACGACGCCCGTCCCGCGAAGGCGGGCCAGGTTGTCTTCGACGGCATCCACAAGTGGTACGGCGACGCGCCCGCCGTGCACGACTTCAACCTCGCGATCGCGAAGGGCGAGTTCGTCACGCTGCTCGGGCCGAGCGGCTCCGGCAAGACGACCAGCCTGCGCATCCTCGCGGGCCTCGAATCGGCCACCGCCGGTGAGGTCTACCTGGCCGGACGCGCCGTCACCGACGACGTTCCCGAGAAGCGCAACATCGGCCTGGTGTTCCAGAACTACGCGCTGTTCCCGCACATGACCGTGGCGCAGAACATCGCGTTCCCGCTGAAGATGCGCCGGATGAAGAAGCCGGAGGCGCAGCGCGAGATCGACCGGGTGCTGACGATGACGCAGCTCACCGAGTTCCGCGACCGCTACCCGAGGCAGCTGTCCGGCGGCCAGCAGCAGCGCGTCGCGCTCGCCCGCGCGTTCGTGTTCGACCCGAGCGTGCTGCTGATGGACGAGCCGCTCGGCGCCCTCGACCGCAACCTGCGCGACCACATGCGCCTGGAGCTGAAGAACCTCCAGAAGCGGATCGGCGCGACCGTCCTGTACGTCACCCACGACCAGGACGAGGCACTGGCGCTGTCCGACCGGATCGGCGTCATGCACAACGGTGTGCTCCAGCAGACCGCGCCGCCGGACGAGCTGTACGAGGAACCCGTCAACTCGTTCGTCGCGAAGTTCCTCGGCCAGTCGATCTGCCTGCCCGCCAGGCGGGTGGACGACGACGCCCGCCACACCGTCGTGGAGGTGGAGGGGCTGGCCGGGCGGATCCTGGTCGACAAGGCCAACGACGTCTCCGCCGACCCGGCGGGCGAGTTCATGATCCGTCCGGAGCGGGTCCGGATCGGCGCCGGCAAGCCGGACGCCGCCGAACGCAACGCCGTGGCCTGCACCGTCGCCGCGCACGTCTACCTCGGCCCGCAGATCGAGGTGCACCTGCGCACCGCCGAGGGCGCGGAGATGCAGGTGGTGGTGCCGTCCGAGGCGCGGGCCGACTACACCGAGGGCTCGTCGCACTGGCTGAGCTGGGACGCGGCCGACTGCCGCTTCCTGGCCCACGTGGCCTGACCCGCAACTGGACACCCACGACTCGACACAGCCTCCCGCCATGACCTCGGTTCGACATGCCTCGATTCGCACGGAAGGGACGCGATGGAACTCCCGGCACTCAAGTGCTGTACCTGGCACATGGACGGCGACGTCGGTGTGCTCACCCTGAACCGGCCCGAACGGCTCAACGCGATCGCCAACACCGACATCGACGAGCTGGACCGCGTCATCATGCGGGCGGGCAAGGAGCCGGGCGTCCGGGCCATGGTGATCACCGGTGCGGGGCGCGGCTTCTGCTCCGGCGCCGACGTCAAGGAGTGGGCCGCGCGCTCTGACGAGGACGAGGAGTCGTGGCCGGCGAAGATGCACCGCACGATCGCGCGGCTCTACTGGCTGCCGATCCCGGTGATCGCCGCCGTGAACGGTGTCGCCGCCGGGTCCGGGTTCGACATCGCGCTCACCGCCGACATGCGGTTCGCGTCGACGGCCGCCCGGTTCGGCCAGGTGTACGCGCAGCGCGGCATCTGCCCCGACGCCGGCGGCTCGTTCCTGCTGCCCCGGATCGTCGGCGAGGCCCGCGCGTCCGAGCTGATCTACACCGGCCGGATCATCGACGCGGACGAGGCGCTGCGCATCGGCGTGGTGTCGGAGGTCGTCGAGCCGGAGCGGCTCATGGAACGCGCGCTGGAGCAGGCGCGGATCTTCGCCGCCGGGCCGACGATCGCGATCGGCGAGGCGAAGCGCAACATCCGCGCGGGCCACACGCTGAGCATCGAGGAGGCGCTGCGCAACGAGCAGCGCGGCGCCCGGATCTGCGTCCCCACCGAGGACAAGGCCGAGGGCCTCGCCGCCGCGATCGAGAAGCGCAGCCCCGTCTTCGTGGGCCGATGATGACCAGCCCCCAGCCCACGCCCGGCACCCAGGAAGAGCACCGGCTCGACCGGCTGTTCCGGCCCGCGAGCGTCGCGGTCGTCGGCGCGTCCCCGAAGGGCGGGTACGGGCTGCGGACGCTGCGGAACATGGGCGGTGTCGGGTTCGCCGGACGGCTGTACGCCGTCCATCCGACCCACACGGAGGTCGGCGGGGTGCGCGCGTACCCGTCGCTGAGCGACCTGCCGGAGGTGCCGGACGCGGTGGCCGCCGCCATCCCGGCGCCGGGCGTTCCGGGGCTGGCGGCGGAGGCGGCCGGGCTCGGCGCGGGCGGCATGGTCGTGTTCGGCGCCGGTTTCGCCGAGCGGGACGCCGAAGGCCGCCGCCGCCAGGACGAACTGGTCGCCGCCGCGTCCGGACGGCTCCCGCTGATCGGGCCGAACTGCCTGGGTGTCGCGAGCTACCGGGGCCGCGCCGCGCTCTGGGGCATCGAGATGCCCTACGTCCACGCGGGCGCGGACGGCGTCGTCGCGCTCGCCGCCCAGAGCGGCAACATGGCCCTGACGACGATGCTGTCCGGCCGCCTGCCCGCCGTCGCCTACGGCGTCTCGGCCGGGAACCAGGCCGTCCTGGACCTGTCGGACTGCCTGGAGTACTTCCTCACCGACCCCGGCGTGAAGGTCGTCTGCCTGGTCATGGAGGGCCTGGCCGACCCGCCGAGGTTCCGCGCGCTGGCCGAGCGGGCCGCGTCGCTGGACGTGTCCGTGATCGTGCTGAAGATGGGCCGGTCGGCGTCCGGTGAGGCCGCGACGATCGCGCACACCGGCACCCTCGCCGGACGCGACGCCGCCTACGACGCGCTGTTCCGGCAGACCGGCGTGCACCGCGTCCACGACCTGGACGAGATGGTCGCGCTCGCCACGCTGCTGGCCGCCCCGCGCAGGCCGCGCGGCAGCGCCATCGGTTTCTTCGCCAGTTCCGGCGGCGAATGCGGCCTGATCGCCGACCTCGCCGACGACACCGGCGTGCCGTTCGCCGCGCTGGACACCGCCGCCGAGACCGCGCTCGCCGCGGTGCTCCCCCCGTACATGTCGGTGCACAACCCGCTCGACCTCGGCGCGAACGCCTGGGGCGACCAGGACGTGTACCGCGCCGCGGCCCGCGCGATGGGGGACTGCCCGGCGGTCGACGTCGTCACGTTCGCGGGCGACGCCCCCGCCCACGCCGACCCGCTGGACGAGATCGGCTGGACGGAGATGATCGGCGGCGCCGGAGAGGCCGCCGCCGAACTCGACGTGCCCGTCGTCATGATGACGACCACCACCGATCTCACCCCCGGCCTGACCGACCTGGCCAGGCGGCACGGCGTCGTCCTGCTCGCGGGGACACGCCCCGCCCTGCGCGCCATCGCGCTCGCCGGCGAGCCGCGCCGACCGGCGAGCGCGATGATCTCCACGGCCACGGTGCCGACCACCGACCCGGACACCCGGAACCGGGCCGCCGAGATCCTGAAAGGCCGGGAAGGGCCCCTCTCCGAGGCCGAGGCGAAGCGCCTCCTGTCGGTCTACGGCGTGGCGTCGCCTCCGGGCGGGGTGGCCGCCGACGCCGGCGCGGCCGCCGAGATCGCGGCCCGGATCGGCTACCCGGTGGTGTGCAAGATCCACGCCGCCGGTGTCGCCCACAAGTCCGACATCGGTGGCGTCGAAGTGGGATTGGCCGACGAGAAGGCGCTGCACGACGCCGTCCCCCGCGTCCTGAACCGCACCGGGGCGGCCGAGGTGCTGGTCGAGAAGATGGCGGACCCGGGCGTCGAGCTGATCGTCGGCGGCCGCAACGACGTCGCCGGGTCGCTGGTGGTCATCGGCGCGGGCGGCGTCCTCACCGAGCTGCTCGACGACGCCGCGGGCCTGCTCTGGCCGTTCGGCCGCGACGACGTCCACGCCGTCCTGCGCCGACTCAAGATCGGCGCCCTGCTCGGCGGCCTGCGCGGCGCCGAACCCGCCGACATCGACGCGCTCGCCGGCACGGCGATCCGGATCGGACGGCTGCTGGCCGACTTCCCGGAGATCGCCGAGATCGACGTCAACCCGCTGCTGTGCCGCCCCGACGGCTGCGTCGCCCTCGACGCGCTGATCGTCCCCGGCACACCCGTGAAAGGAATCTGATGGACTTCGCGATTCCCGGACATCTCGTGGAATTCCGCGAGACGGTCCGCCGGTTCACCGAGACCGAGCTGATCCCGCACGAGGACTACGTCGAGGAGCACGACGGCCTCCCGGAGGACGTCGAGCGACGCATCCGCGAACGGGCGGTCGCCATCGGCCTGAACTCGATGGGCATGCCCGAGGAGATCGGCGGCGGCGGAATGGACGTTCTCAGCCAGGTCCTCGTCACCGAGGAGCTGTTCCGCGCCGCCGGCGGTGTCGCCGAGGTCGTGCCGACCACGCCGAGCGTCCTGCTGGCCTGCGACGACGAGCAGCGCGAGCGGTTCCTGATCCCGTGCGTCCGCGGCGACGTCCAGTGGTGTTTCGCGCTCACCGAACCCGACACCGGGTCGGACGCGGCCGGAATCCGCACCCGCGCCGAACTCCGTGACGGCTCCTGGGTCATCAACGGCCGCAAACGGTTCATCAGCCACGGCGACACGGCCGATTTCGCCATCGTCTTCGCCCTCACCCACCCTGACCGGGACGAAGACAGAATCACGGCGTTCCTCGTCGAGAAAGGCACGCCCGGCTTCTCCGTCGGCCAGCTCCACAAGACAATGGGACACCGTGGCTACCGCCAGGCGGAACTGGTATTCGACGACTGCGCCGTTCCAGAGGCGAACGTGCTCGGCGAACCCGGACGCGGTTTCAGCCTCGGCCACGGCGCGCTCAGCGCGGGACGCATCATGACCGCCGCCCGCTGTCTCGGCCCGATGGCCAGGCTCATCGACGACGGAGTCGAATGGGCGAAACAGCGCGTTCAATTCGGCCGTCCGATAGCCGATTACCAGGCCATCCAGTTCATGCTCGCCGACTGCGCCACCGATTTGCACGCGTCCCGCCTGATGACCTACGAGGCGGCATGGTCGGCCGACCAGGGCGCCGCGCCAAAGATCGTGCACGCGAAGTCGGCCGCTGCGAAACTGTTCGCCACCGAGGCACTCGGCCGGGTCGCCGACCGGGTGCTCCAGATTTTCGGCGGCACCGGCTACATGAACGAGACGTACGTCGAACGCGCCTATCGCAACGCCCGGATCGAACGGATCTGGGAAGGCACGTCCGAGATCCAGCGCATCATCATCGCCCGCAACCTGCTCAAACGAGGAATGTTCCGCTGAGATCACCCCCCTGAGCCCCCGCCGCCCACCCCGAAAAGGACACAACCCATGAAGATTCTCGGAAGACCACAGAGTTTCTCGGCGTCCCGCCGCGACGTGCTGCGCGGCGGCGTCCTGCTCGCGGGCGGCGTCGCCGCCGCCCCGCTGCTCAGCGCCTGCGGCGACTCGGGCGGGGGCGGCGACAGCAAGAAGGTCGTCGTCGCCGACTGGGGCGGTGCGCTCGTCGAGGCGGAGAAGAAGTACATCTTCGAGCCGTTCAGCAAGGAGACCGGGATCGAGGTCGTGGTGGCCGGCCCGCCGACCCCCGCCAAGATCAAGGCGATGGTCGAGACCGGCAACATCGAATGGGACCTGATCGCCGGTGGGCCGAGCACGGTCCTGCCGATCGGCCGAAAATACTTCGAGACGCTGCCGGACAGGCTGCTCAACATTCCCGGCATCGACCCGGCCTACGTCGACAAGAATTGGCTCACCTACTACCTGTTCTCGATCGTCATGGCGTGGAACACCTCGGTGGTCGGCGCCGGGAAGAAGATGACGAGCTGGGGCGACTTCTGGGACACCGGCAAGTTCCCAGGACGCCGTTCCCTGCGCGGTGCCGACAACGGGGTTCCGCCGGACATGGAATTCGCCGTCCTGAGCGACGGCGTCGACATGAAGTCGGTGTACCCGATCGACGTCGACCGCGCTTTCCGCAGCTTCGACAAGCTCAAGTCGAACGTGCCGCAGTGGTGGACGTCCGGTGCCCAGCCCGGCCAGATGCTCGTCAGCAAGCAGGTCGGCGCGTCCAGCATCTTCTCCGGCCGTATCGGCGAGCTGAAGAAGAAGGGCGCGCCGCTCGAGTTCACCTGGAACGGCGGAATGTTCCAGCTGGCCGCCTGGTCGGTCGTCAAGGACGCGCCGAACAAGGAGAACGCCTTCAAGCTGATGGAGTTCTCCGTCCGGCCCGACATCCAGGCGAGCGTCTGGAGCAAGTACCCGAACGGCCCGTCGAACGCCAAGGCCCTCGACCTGATGGACAAGGAGTTCGCGAAGACGCTGCCCTCGCATCCGCAGAACGTGGAGGTGCAGTTCCTCCAGGACGCCGAATGGTGGGGCAAGAACCGCGACAGCGTCCTGAAGCGTTTCCAGGAATTCGCGAAGTCCTGACCGCAGGCACCCGACGCACCCCGAGGAGAACGAAGTGGAATCACTGGCAGGCCGCGCCTACCTGGTCACCGGAGGCGGCACCGGCATAGGCGCGGCCACCGCACTCCATCTCGCCGGGCTGGGTGCGTCGGTGACCGTGGTCGGACGCCGCGAGGAACCCCTGGAGAAGGTCGCGGCCGAGGTGAAGCGCCAGGGCGGTGACGCCCTGGCGCACACCGCGGACGTCCGCGACCCGTCCGCCGTCGAAGCCGCCGTGGACGCCGCCATGAACCGATTCGGCCGAATCGACGGCTTGGTCAACAACGCGGCGGGCAATTTCGTCACCCCGGCGGAGAAACTGTCCCCGAACGGCTGGCGCGCGGTGGTCGACATCGTCCTCAACGGCACCTGGAACTGCACCTCGGCGGTGGCCCGTCGCATGATCGGCGCGAAGACCCCGGGCTCGATCGTCAGCGTGATCGCCACCTATGCCTGGACGGGCCACCCCGGCACCGTCCACAGCGCCGCCGCCAAAGCGGGCGTAGTGGCGATGACCCGTACCCTGGCCGTCGAATGGGCCCGCTACGGAATCCGCCTGAACTGCATAGCTCCCGGCCCGACCGAAACGGAAGGCGCCGGAAACGCCCTGTGGGCGACCCCGGAAGACCGGGAACGCGTCCTGTCGTCCGTCCCGCTGAACCGTTTCGCCACCGCGCCCGAGGTGGGCGACCTGATCGGGCTCCTGCTGAGCGACCGCGCCGCCTACATAACCGGCACGACCCTCACCGCGGACGGCGCCCAGTCCCTGGGCCCGCAAATCTACGGACCGCCCGTGGACGCGGCTCCCGCCACCGCATAGCCCGGGCCCCGCCCCTGCCTAAAGGACTTCGCCCACGGGGCTTGTCTTGTCACGCCTTCCCCGGGGTGGGGTGGGGCGTGGGATCGACTGTGCCGCGGCCACGAGGCCCTCTGCCGCGACGGAACCGCGCGGGGTGTGGCGCATCAGCTCGTCGTCGAGATGCGCGCACTCGGCGACGATGTCGTCGTCCGGGCATTCCAGCAGGGCCAGCAGGTACTCATGGGCGCTCCGCAGCTCCCTGATCTTCTCCTCGATCAGCTCGGTGTGCCGTTTCACCGTGCTTCTCCAGTGCCGGTTCGAGCTGGTGCCGGACGTCACCACGGTCGTCTGTTCGAGGGACATCGCCCCGGTGACGCAGCACAGGTACGCCAGACCGATGCGGCGCAGCTCGGTCTCGGTGTAGTAGCGCCGCCCGTTGACGCGCGGCGGCTCGGGAAGCACCCGTTGCGACTCCCACCATCGCAACGTCGACGGGGCCAGCCCGAAAAGGGCCGCCGCCCTGCCGATCGGGACGCCGGGTTGGTCGCTCATGGATCGCCATTTGACATCAAGTCGCCTTGAAGAATCAAGATGAGAAGTGAGGTTAGGCATGCCTTAGTTCGGCGCGCCGGTCCACGGGAGGAGCCCCCAACTTTGAGCACGACGACGGACACACGCGCGGTCACCGCGCCGGAGACCCCCGCGGACACCGAACAACCGGCCGGACTCGCCAAGCCCGGCGCTCTGGCGCGACTCTTCGCCCCCATCAGGCCGCACCTGATCGTGTGCGGCGCCCTGTCGGCGCTGTCGGCGGCGTCGGGGATCGTGCCCTACATCGCCGCCGCCGAGATAGCGCGGATCATGCTCGACGACCCCGCGGGGGCGGCCGCCGCGGTCTGGACCTGGGTGGGCATCGGCGCCGCCGGCGCCGGCCTGTGGCTGGTGCTGCTGGTCCAGTCGTCCCGCCTGGGGCACTACGCGGACGCGGCGATCCTGCACGACCTGCGCGTGCGGATCGTGCGCCACCTCGGCGCGCTGCCGCTGGGCTGGTTCCGCGCCGCCGGCTCCGGCCGGGTCAAGCGGGCGATGACGGGCGATCTGGAGGAGATGCACGAGGTCATCGCCCACGCCCTGGGGCAGCTGACCGGCGCGGTCACGGTGATGGCCGTCGCGGCGGGCTATCTGTTCTTCGTGGACGTCCCCATGGCGCTGGTCGTGCTGGTCGTGCTGGGCCTGATGGGGATCTGCTACCGCGTCTCGATGCGGTCCATGACGTCCCACGTGAACCGGCTGATCGCCGCCGAGGGACGGATCAGCGCCGCCAGCGTCGAGTACGCGGACGGCATCCAGGTGGTCAAGGCGTTCGGCACCGGAGGACGCGTCCTGCGCCGCTTCGACGACGCCGTGGACGAGTACGCCGAGGCGTTCGCGGCCTGGGTCGCCGAGGTCCGCTACAGCTCGGCGGCGACGCGGCTGCTCGGCTCGGAGATGGCGGTCCTCACCGCCGTGACGGCCGCCGGGCTGGCCTTCATCGCCGGCGGGTCGCTCACCGCGGCGGGCCTGGTGGCGTTCCTGGTCGTCGCGGTCGGGCTGCCGACCTCGATCCTCCCGGCCGTGTCCGCCGCGCAAGGGGTGCGCAAGGGCCGGATGGGCGCGGCGAACATCGAGCGGCTGCTGACCCGTCCGCCGCTGCCCGAGCCCGAGAGCCCGGAGGCGCCGCGCGGTCATGCCGTCGAGTTCGACCGTGTCTCGTTCTCCTACGACGGGACGGCCCTCGCGGTCGAGGACGTCAGCGCCGTCTGCCCGGCGGGCGGCGTGACAGCGATCGTCGGGCCGTCCGGAGCCGGCAAGACGACGCTCGCGAGCCTGCTGCCGCGCTTCTACGACGTGACGAGCGGCTCGATCCGCGTCGGCGGCGCCGACGTGCGCTCGATCCCGCCGGCCGAGCTGCTGAGGTCGATGTCGCTGGTGTTCCAGGACGTCGCGCTGCTGCGCGACAGCGTGGCGGAGAACATCCGCATCGGCCGGCCGGGCGCCGGGGACGCGGAGGTCCGCCGCGCCGCGGTCGCCGCGCACGTCCACGACGTGATCGAGCGGCTGCCCGGCGGATACGACACGCCGCTCGACGCGGGCGGCGGCGGCCTGTCCGGTGGTGAGCGCCAGCGGCTGACGATCGCGCGGGCGATCCTGTCCGGGGCGCCGATCGTCGTCCTGGACGAGGCCACCGCCGCGCTCGATCCCGACAGCGAGGCGGCGGTCCAGGACGCGCTGGCCACCCTGGCGGCCGGCAAGACGGTAATCGTGATCGCCCACCGGCTGCACACGATCGCCGGGGCCGACCAGATCCTCGTGCTCGACCGCGGACGGCTGGTCGAGCGGGGCCGGCACGACGAACTGCTCGCGCGCGGCGGCCTGTACGCCCGGATGTGGGCCGCGCAGGAAGGGGTGCTCGCATGATCCGCCGGCTCTACCGGCTGTGGCCCGACCCTCGGCTGCTGGCCAGGCTGTGGTCGCTCACGGCGGCACAGGCCGTCCTGCAAGGTCTGCTGCTCGGCCTGCTCGTCCCGATCCTGGACGCCGTCGTGCGGCCCGAGCCCGACGTGGCCGCCGCGACACCGTGGCTCGTGCTCGGCGCCGCCGGCGCGGCCGCCTACGGGACGCTGAGCGTCATCGCCGATCCGGTGGGCTACGCGGCAGGTGGTGCGCTCGCGGCGCAGCTGCGTAAGCGGATGATGCGGCACGTGAGCACGCTTCCGCTCGGATGGTTCACCGCGGAGCACAAGGCGCGCCTCGCGCGGGGCGTGACCGCCGACGTCGGTGACGCCGCGCATCTGGCCGTGGTGATCGGCAATCCGATCATCACCTCGACGTTGCTGCCCGCCACGGTCGTGGCCGTCACGTTCACCGTCGAGTGGCGGGTGGCGCTGCTGCTGTGCGTGATCGCGCTGGCCGCGTCCTGGGCGCTGCGGCGGGCCTCACGTGTCGCCGCCGAGGCCGAGATCGAACTGGAGCGCGCGTCGGCCGACGTCGCGGGACGGGCGATCGAACTCGGCCAGGCCCAGCCCGTCCTGCGCGCCGCCGGGCACTCCGCCGGGACGCCCCGGATGCACGCCGCGCTGGACGACCACAGAGCGACCTACCGCGACGGCATGGACCGCGCGCGCCGCCCGTTCTTCGTCTACACCGGCGTGATCGCGGGCGGGTTCGTCGCCGTGCTCGCGCTGGTCGCCGGGCTCATGCTCGGCGAACGCGCCGCGGTCGCCGAGGCGATCGCCCTGCTCGTGCTGGCCGCCCGCTTCCTGCAGCCGCTCGGCAACCTGATCGACCTCATCGGCGCCCTGCGCGCGATGACGAACAAGATCGCCCGCATCGAGGGCATTCTCGCCACCCCCGCGCTGCCGGCACCGGCGGAACCCGCGCCCGGGATCGGCGCGCCGGACGTCGAACTCTCCGGCGTCACGTTCACCTACCCCGGCGGCGAAGCGCCCGCGCTGCGGGAGGCGTCGATGCGCTTCCGGCCCGGCACCACCACCGCGCTGGTCGGGCCGTCCGGCTCCGGGAAGACGACGGTGACCCGGCTCATCGCCCGGTTCTTCGACGTGGACGCGGGAGCGGTGCGGGTCGGCGGCGTCGACGTCCGCGAACTCGATCCGGAGGTCCTGCTCGACGAGCTCGCCATCGTCTTCCAGGACGTCTACCTGTTCGACGACACCATCGAGAACAACCTGCGCCTCGCCCGTCCGGACGCGACGTGGGACGAGCTCCACGACGCGGCCGCAGCGGCCCGGCTCGGTGAGGTGATCGAACGGCTGCCCGGCGGCTGGGACACACGCGTGGGCGAGGCCGGAGCCCAGCTGTCGGGCGGCGAACGCCAGCGCGTCGCCATCGCCCGGGCGATGCTGAAACGCGCGCGCGTCGTGCTCGTCGACGAGGCCGCGTCCGCGCTCGACCCCGAGAACGAGGCCGCGATCACCCAGGCGATCGCCAACCTCGGCGCCGATCCCGGCCGCACGGTCATCGTGATCGCCCACCGTCCCGGCACCCTCGCCGCGGCGGACCAGGTGGTCTCGCTCGACGCCGGCCGGGTCGCGGAGACCGGAACGCCCGCGGAACTGCTGCGCACCGGCGGGACGTTCGCGCGCATCAGCCGCCAGTACGATCGGAGCCGCCACTGGCGCATCGCCAGCCGCGAGTGACCGCGCGTGCGACGCGCTGGACGGACGCGCCAGCGCGGCCTATGCGGTCGGCGGGAAGGTGGGGAGGCCGGGTTCGGGGTTGACGTTGACCGTGTTGAGCATCGCGGCGACGGTCCAGTAGCGGCCGATCACGGCGATCAGGTCGAGGAGCTGGGCCTCGTCGTAGGTCTTGGCCAGGGCCTGCCAGGTGGCGTCGGTCAGGCGGCCGGTGGCGTGCAGTTCGTCGACCGCGGTGAGGATGGTCGACTGGAACTCCGTCCAGCCGGTGGCGGTGGGGCCCTGCGGGACGCGGTCGATCTCCTCGGGGGTCAGCCCGGCGGCGCCGCCCATCCGGACGTGCTGGCCGAAGGCGTACTCGCACTGGCTCAGCCAGGCGACGCGGAGAATGGCCAGCTCGCGGTCGCGCGGCGGGAGCGGCGACTGGCCGAGCAGGTAGTTCTGGAGCGGGCGCTGCGCCTTCGTCAGCCCGGGGCTGTGCGCCCAGGTGCGGGACACGTGGGCGGTGCCGGTCAGGGCGTCCTCGCCGAACAGCTCGCGTTCGAGCCGGTGGTAGGCGTCCACGTCGACCGGGTCGATTCGGGGATCGACAGAGCTCATTTGGTGTCCTCCGGGTCTTGGCTTGTGGTGCTGCGTACCTGGCCGTCTGGGGTGCGGTCTACGTTGACGACGGTGGGAAGGGGGAAGTGCGGGGCGAGGATCTTCGCGTTGCGGTCGGCGGCGAGGGCCGCGATCCGCTTGCGGCTGCGAATCGACTCCGGGGGGTCGTAGTCGACGGACGGGAGCCAGCACGGGTTCGTCACATGCGCGGGGTGGTGGTGGACGTCCCCGGCCAGGATCGCGGCCTCGTCGCCGTCGGTGACCAGCACCGACACGTGGCCGGGGGTGTGGCCGTGCGTCGGCAGGACGGTCATCGCGTCGGAGAGGCGGAGTTCGCCGTCGTAGGTGTGCAGGCGTCCGGCGTCCTTCACCGCGCGGAGGCGCTGACGGGCCGCGCCGGCCCCGTTGCGGTTGAACGCGATGGCGTCGACCTCGTCGCTCGTCCAGTAGGCGACCTCGCGCTCGTGGACGAGCACGGTCGCGTTCGGGAACGTGAGGGAGTTCTCGTCGTCCCTGGTCAGCCAGCCGCAGTGGTCGGTGTGCAGGTGGGTCAGCACGACCTGGTCGACGTCGCCGGGCTCGATGCCGAGCGCGGCGATGGCGGACGGCATCCCGCCCGCGCCCGCCAGGCCGGAGATCTCGTTCGCGCGGTGGCCGTAGCCCGCGTCCACGACCGTGACATGGCCGTCGCCGGTGACGACGAAACCGCCGAACGTCACCGTGAACGGCGCGTCGGGTTCGGTGACGCCGGCGGCGGGCATCCACTCGGCCGGGTCGGCGCCGGTGAACCAGTACCGGCGCGGGCCTCGGGCCACGCCGTCGCTGACATGCGACACCCGTGCCCGGCCGACCTTGATCGTCGCCGAAGTCATCCCGTCCCTCCCCGTCCCTCTCCGTTCGGACCGCTCGGCGTTCAGACCGCTCGACGGTACTTGACCCGCCACCGGACCTGGCGTTCCTCCCACGCGCGCGGCCCCGGTGTGAGCGGCGGCACGCCCGGCGGCCTCGGCTCGGGGTCCTCCGCCTCGTAGACGGCGTTGTACCGGGGGCTGCCCGGCGCGGGGTGGGTGAACTCGTGCCAGAGCAGGAACCGGGTGCCCCGGTCGTAGCCGAGCCCGGAGACGATCTCGGGAAGGTGCGTCCCGGTGTAGAAGGCGTCGAAGTCGGCGATCTCGGAGTCCGTGGCGTCCGGGGCCGGGTTCATGCCGATCATCGCCATCTTGCCGGGGGTCAGCTCCGCCGGCCCGGTCGAGCCCGCGCTCCGCCAGATCATCCGCCAGACGACGGCCGCCCGGTAGAACGAGGGCGGGCCGGTCGTGTAGACCGGGCGACGGTCGCCCTGGTGGTCGACGAAGGCGCGCGCGGCGTCCTCGTCCTCGATGCCGTAGACGGCCAGCCAGGACGGCACCGTGTCATCGTCGAGGGGGTCGGTCAGCTCGTACCGCGCGCCGCTCACGAACCCCTCGTTGAGGCGGACGACCTCCGCGAGGTGGGTCGTGTCGTAGAAGCCGGCGAGCGCGCGCAGCTCCGCCGCGGACTCGTCCGGACGGGGCCTGAGCCCCACCACCAGGAAGAACGGGCAGCTCAGCGGTTGCCTTCCCATGGACCGACCCCACCTCTGCTCGGAACAGTTCACTACAAACCATACATTTCAGACGGTGACCGCCGGAACGGCGGGCCCGTGTCAGGATCGCCGCCCGCGCCGCGTCACGCGACCTTGGGGGTGGCGCGCATGCCCGCGTAGCAGACCGGGGTGCCGTCGGCGAGGGTGTGGAAGACCACGGTCATGTAGTCCTCGGCGAAGGACGCGCCCGCGCCGGACGCCGCGAACACGTTCCCGGTGACCGGTTCCAGGTCCATGTCCAGCGGCGGTGACATGTCCTTCATACCGTCGACGAACTCGTAGACCATGTGGGCTGTGCCGTCGTCGTTCCTGGTGACGGTGATGACGACGCCTTCGCGCCGGTAGGTGCCGAGGAACGGCGTCACGTCGACGGCGGGCGGGTCGGCCGCCGGTCCGAAGGGGGCGGGCATGGTGATCGCGGCGAACTCCCCGAGCAGCTCGCGGAAGAGGTCGGCGCAGAGCGGACGGGCCGCGCCGCCGTTGGTCATCAGCGCCACCGCCACGCCCGCCCCCGGGACGACGCGCAGGAAGCTGTACTGGCCGATCGCCGCGCCGTCGTGGCCGCAGCCCTTGACGCCGTCCCAGTCGTAGAGCGTCCAGCCGAGGCCCCAGGCGTCGGAGCCGACGGTCCACTTGTCGGGCACGTCCGTTTCGGGGCCCTGCATGGCGGCGACGGCCCCGCCGGACAGGACGGGCGTGCCGTCGGGGGCGACGCCGCCGTCCAGGTGCATCCGGGCGAACCGGACCATGTCGCCGGACGAGACGAGGACGCGGGCGTACGGCCCGGCCGAGCGGGGCATCAAATCCCACCGCGGGGCCGGGGCGCCGTCCAGATGGCTCATCGCCACGCGGTGGCGCAGGGCCTCCTCCGGCAGGGTCATCGACCGCTCCAGGCCGAGGGGGTCGAACAGCAGGTCCTTCAGTGCCCGGTCCCAGGTGCGGCCGGTCAGCGTCTCGATGACGCGGCCCAGCACGACGTAGCCGAGGCTGCCGTAGGAGAACGCCGTGCCGGGCGCGCAGTCCAGCGGGACGTCGCGCGCGGCCTCGACGTACCGGGCCAGGCAGTCGTCGCCTCGGCCGCTGTCGTAGGTGAAGTCGTTGGTCACGCCGCCGGTGTGGGACAGCAGCCGCCGGACGGTGATGGCCCTGGTGGCCGCCGGGTCCGGGGTCGCGAACTCGGGGAGGACGTCCGCGACCGTCGCGTCCAGGTCGAGCAGGCCCTCGTCGACCAGCCGCATGACGAGCGTCGCGGTGTAGACCTTGGCGACCGAACCGGACTGGAACACCGAGTCGGGAGTGACCCGCACACCGGTGCCGAGGTGCAGGACACCGCTCGCCAGTTCGTGGACGGCTCCGTCCGCCAGCACCGCCAGCGACGCTCCGGGCACGTTGTGGGTGACGCGAAGGGCGTCCAGACGCGCCTGCCAGCGAGCGGTATCGAAAATCGACTCTTCAGACATGTTCTCTCCTATTTCTTAGTGGTGCGTGGTCGCGGCGGCTTCTAGGGAGGGCTCCTGTGGAGCTTCTGGCGATTTCGCGCCGGGCTTGCCGCGCAGGACGACCAGGGCCGGCACGGCCGCCGCCAGCACACCGGCGGCGCTGATCGCGAAGGTGGACGACATCGCGGTGGTGAAGGCGGCGCGGGCGTCCGCCGCGAGCCCGGCGTCCCCGGTGCGCGCGGCCACCGCCAGCGCGTCGCCCAGTGACCGGCGCGCCTCGCCGGACGCCGACCCGGGCATGGCGCCGGTGAAGATCCCCGACAGGACGCTGCCGAGGACGGCGACGCCCAGCGCGGCCCCCAGCTGCTGGACGGTGTCGTTCAGCGCGGAGCCGGCCCCCGCCTGCTCGGCCGGAACGGTCCCCATCAGCGCGGACACGGCCGCCGGGACGGCCAGCCCGCCACCGGCGCCGAGCAGGAACAGGCCGATCACCGTCACGGCGAGGCCGTCGCCGGGCGAGAGGGTCGCGAGCACGCCGAAGCCGGTGGCGGACGTCGTCAGCCCGGCGACGATCATGGTGCGGCCGTCGGCCCTGGTGCTGAGGGTGTTGAAGACCACCGACGCGAGCGCCATCGGGATGAAGGCCAGCCCGGCCTCGGTGGGGCTGTAGCCGAGGACGAACTGCAAATACTGCGTGAGGACGAGCATCAGCCCGCCGTTGCCGATCTGCACCAGCGTCAGGCAGAGGCTGCCGCCGCTGAAAGTGCGGTCACGGAACAGGCGGAGCGGCACCATCGGGGACGGGGCGCGCAGCTCCCACCCGACGAACGCGGCCAGCGCGATCACGGCCACGGCCAGGGACGTCGCGTGGAGCCCGTGCGGCAGCTCGATGATCGTCCAGACGAGGGCGGTGACGCCCGCCATCGACAGGACCGCGCCGAGCGGGTCCGGCCTGCTCCGCGGGCCCCTCGACTCGGGCATCAGGAGCAGCGCGGCGGCGATGGCGACGGCCGCGACCGGGACGTTGATCAGGAACACCGCGCCCCACCAGAACCAGCCGATCAGCGCGCCGCCGAGCACCGGGCCGCCGACCAGGCCGAGCATGGCGGCCGCGCTCCAGGCGGCCATGGCCGTGCGCCGCTCGGCGCCGTCGAACACGGTGATCAGGATCGACAGCGTGCTCGGCATGATCAGCGCGCCGCCGACGCCCATCGCCGCGCGGGCCGCGATCAGCTGCGCTGGGTCGGCGGCGCAGGAGGCCGCGAGCGAGGACGCGCCGAACAGCGCCAGCCCGATGATCATCACGCGGCGGCGGCCGAACCGGTCGGACAGGCCGCCCGCGGTGAGCAGCAGGCCCGCGAACACGAGGATGTAGGAGTCCAGGATCCACTGCGCGTCCTGGGCGCTCGCGCCGAGGTCGGCGGCCAGCGGCGGGATCGCCACCGCCAGCACCATGTTGTCGACGACCAGGACGAGCGTGCTCAGGCACAGCACGACCAGGATCAGCCAGCGGCGCGGGCTCGGGCTTCGTGCGTCGTTCATCGGGGAGGCCTCTCATCGAATGCGTACGGCGTGCTCTCGATGCGAACACTGTACGCATAGCGTAGGATGTGCGCAAGAAGGTACGTTGTTCGCGAAGCGATGGGTGTGCGCATATGCGCACGTCGGCCACTAGGATCGGGGCCGCGGAAAGGAGCCGTCATGGCAGCCGAGAAGTCGTCCGTCCCGTCGGTGTGGGCGCGGCCGCGTGCCCGCAGGGAGCAGCCAGCGCTCACCCGGGACCGGATCGTCGCCGAGGCCGTCCGGCTCCTGGACGAGGAGGGCATCGAGGCCCTGAGCATGCGCGCGCTCGGCACCCGGCTCGGCGCCGGCGCGACGTCCCTCTACCGGCACGTGGCCAACAAGGACGAGCTGATCGAGCTGGTCTTCGACGAGGTCTACGGCGAGGTGCGGGTGCCCGCGCCGGACGAACCCGCCGCCTGGCGGGACGCCCTCGTCGGCTGCGCCCACAGCCTGCGCGAGATGATCCTGCGGCACCCGTGGGTGGCCTCCGTCATCGGCCAGGTCGGCTTCGCCGATCTCGGCCCGAACCTGGTCGAACGGTCCGAGCGCATGATCGCGCTGTTCCAGACGGCGGGCTTCGAGGACGGCGAGTCCATGCGGGCGATGAAGGCGCTCATCGCCTACGTCGTCGGCGTGACCGTGAGCGAGGCGGCCTATCTGTCCATGCTCGCCCGCAGCGGGCAGACCGAGCGGGACTGGGCCGAGAGCCTGCGCCCGGCGTCCGAGCAGGCGCTGCGCGACCATCCGCGGCTGCGCGGCGCGCGGTCCGCGCAGGGGGACCAGGATCCCGAGCGGGACCGCGAGACCAACTTCGCCTACGGGCTCGACCGCCTCCTGGACGGCTTCGAGCCCCGGCTCACGACCCGTCCCGCCGCTGAGTGATCAGCCCGCTCGGGTGGAACGCGGCAATCCTGCCGTCCGGGCGAATCGATTCATGCAGGTCAATGGGCATTTCGCTCGGGCGTGCCAGCAGTTGTCGCCAAACCGGCGCTCGATGATCTGGAGAATCTGACAATTCTTTGGAGCGGTCGAGCGTGGTTCAGTTCTCGGCCTGCGCTGGGTCATGCGGGTGCGCGCCGGCCGAATCGTTGCTCGTGATCGGGGTCTTGCCCGCAATCGGACGGAGCGTTAACGTTCAGCTACCCGATAGGAAAGTTTCCTATCAGATGGAGTTCCCGCATGCCCCGCTCCCCTCCATCGCCCCAGATGGACGCGGCCGTGCCGCTCGCGCATGACGCGGCAAAGTCTCCCCGGCCCTCAAAGCGGCCGTCCGGCCCGTCCGCGCCGAACAATGACCACCCCAAGGCAAGGACCCCCCGCATGAAGAAGTCACAGCGCAGGCTCGCCGCCGCAGCGGCGGGCGTCGGAATCGCCCCGCTGATCGCCGTCATCCCGGCGACCTCGGCCTTCGCGCACGGTTACGTCTCGGCGCCGATGAGCCGCCAGGCGCAGTGCGCCAAGGGAATCGTCCAGTGCGGAGCGATCAAGTACGAGCCGCAGAGCGTCGAAGGCCCCAAGGGCCTGCGCAGCTGTAGCGGCGGCAACGCGGGCTTCCGCGAGCTCGACGACGACAACAAGGGCTGGCAGGCCACCAGCGTCGGCCGGTCGGTCACCTTCACCTGGACGTTCACCGCCCGGCACCGCACGACCAACTACGTGTACTACGTCGGCGGCCAGCAGGTCGCCAACATCAGCGGCAACAACCAGCAGCCGCCGTCCACCGTGTCCCACCAGGTCAACCTCGGTGGCGTGAGCGGACGCCAGAAGGTCCTGGCGGTCTGGAACATCGCCGACACCGCGAACGCCTTCTACGCCTGCATCGACGTCAACGTGCAGTGACACACGGCCGGGAATGGCCGGCTCGTCCCGCACCCTGCGGCGGGCCGCACCGCGTGAATTCGCAAAGGACGTGATGTGGTGCAACGCAAGATGCCGCTGCTCGGCGCCGCGCTGCTCGCGGCGGGGGCGCTGTCGGCCATTCTGCCAATGTCGTCCGCCGGCGCCGCCGACTGCGCCACCGAATGGAACGCGTCCAGCGTCTATAACGGTGGCGCGGTGGTGTCGCACGGCGGGCACAACTGGTCGGCGAAATGGTGGACGCTGAACGAGGCCCCGGGCAGCACGATCGTGTGGGCAGACCAGGGCAGCTGCGGTGGTTCCAGCGGTCCCACCGACCCGCCTGACACGAGTGCCTTCGTGGTGACCGAGGCGCAGTTCCAGCAGATGTTCCCGAGCCGCAATTCCTTCTACACCTACAGTGGCCTGACCGCCGCCATGGCGTCCTTCCCCGCGTTCGCCAACACCGGCAGCGAGACGGTCAAGAAGCAGGAGGCGGCCGCCTTCCTCGCCAACGTCAACCATGAGACCGGCGGGTTGGTGCACATCGTCGAGCAGAACAAGGACAACTACCCGCACTACTGCGACAGGAGCCGGCCCTACGGGTGCCCCGCCGGGCAGGCCGCCTACTACGGCCGCGGGCCGATCCAGCTGAGCTGGAACTTCAACTACAAGGCCGCGGGCGACGCCCTCGGCATCGACCTGCTGAACAACCCGTGGCAGGTCGAGCGGGACGCGGCCGTGTCCTGGAAGAGCGCACTCTGGTACTGGATGACACAGAACGGCCCGGGCACCATGACCCCGCACAACGCGATGGTCAACGGCCGCGGGTTCGGCGAGACGATCCGCAGCATCAACGGCAGCCTGGAATGCAACGGCGGAAACCCGTCACAGGTGCAGAGCCGGGTGAACGCCTACAAGCGCTTCACCCAGCTTCTCGCCGTTCCGACCGGTGACAACCTGACCTGCTGACCGCGCCGCGGATCGACCGATCGCGAGCCGACTCCCTCGCACGCGATCGACCTCGCGAGTCGACCCGCGTCCGGCCGCCACCGGACGCGGGTCGTTTCGCGGCGGCCGCGCTATCGCTTCCCGGCGGGAACGTAGAGGCGGATGTCGTCGACGTACGCCGAGCCCTCGTAGTAGTTCAGGTGCGGGTCGCCGATGATGAAGGAGTCGGGATAGGCCGAGCCCTTCGGCCAGGTGTGCCCGGTCGTGAACGTCCCGGCGGGGCCGGTGTGCTTCAGCGACCGGTCGAAACGTCCGTCGTATTCGCCGGGGGTCTGGTTGTAGTGCCAGATCGGACGGCCGTCCTCCACGAAATCGTGGTGGACGCGCAGCGTCGTCTGCCCCGTGTGGAGGAACGGGCCGCTCATTTCGAGCGTGTACCCGGTGCGGTCGCGTTCGACGGCGAACTTGTAGGACGCCTTCGGCAGCAATTCAGGCCGCAGTTCGGCGCTGGTGAGGTGCTGGCGGAACTTGCCGCCGGGCCCGTACGGCTGGTCCATGGAGACGTTCCCGCACGCGGTCTTTATGTAGTACTCGTTGCTGATGTTGTTGTTGGCCGCCTCGCGGAACTTGTCGCCGCGGACGAACAGCGCGTTGACGCCGTTGAAGGTGCCGTCGAACGTCCGGTAGATCTCGCCGGTCTTCGGGTTGCAGGTCCCGGCGTTCTTCCAGCGCTCGTCGTCGCTGTAGTAGCCGTCCATGATGACCTTGCGCCGGTAGTGGATGCCGGGGTTGCCGTGCGGCGCCGGGGTCGCGTAGTCGAGGACGGTCAGGTAGTAGAACCCGTTCTCCCTCGTCACGTCCGGGTAGTCGCAGCGTGACTTGCCGGGCAGGGCGCCCTGGAACGTCCACGGGTACCGGGTCTTGCAGGGCTCCCGGGTGTATCCGTTGTGTTTGCCGCCGTAGTCGAACGTGCCGTTCCGCCGCCCGCCGAAGTCGATGCCGCGCAGCGTCATCTCCACGCGGTAGCGCGGCGGCAGCGGGCGCGTGGGCCGGATGAGGACCCCGGCGTCCCAGCTCGGCTCGGAGATCCGCGCGGCCTTCTGCCCGCCGGGCAGGGACGCCGTCGACAGGCCGGGCCGCGAGTCGGGGCGGCCGTCGCGGTCCTTGTCGACGGCGGCGACCTCGGCGGTCAGCCAGCCCGCACGGCCGAACGTGACGCGCTTGCGGAACACGTTCAGCGTGTCGAGCTGCCGCCTGAAAAGCGGGCCGCTGATCTTCGTCCATGCCTCGCCGTCATCGTCGAACGCGTCGACGTGCCACGGGCTCCGCGGCCCCTGCGGGTCGCGCCGCCACGGCGCCCCGTCGACCTTCAGGCGCCGATCGAAGCCCTCATGGTCGACCAGGACCCAGCGGCCGAGCCCCCCGGTACCGGACGCGGTGTCCGCGCCGCCCGGCCAGGCCCCCGCCGGGACGATCGCCGCAGGGACGACGGCCGTCGCGGCCGCTCCCGCGGCCACCAGGGTGAACTTCCACGATCTCCTCAAGGCGAGCCCCCTCTCGCGGGGACCCTACGGTCGCCGGGACCCGCGTCCAGGGGCGCTACACCGCCGCAGACGTGCTCTTGCCCGCCCCTTGTCCGAGTCGGGAGACCTCTGTTGCAATAATGTTGCACTTGCGACAGTTATGCACCAAATGTTCCGTTCGCGACCCGAGCAAGGAGTGATCCATGACGGATGCGGCCACCTGGCAGGACTGGCAGGAGAGCTGGGACCGCCAGCAGGAGTGGTACATGCCCGACCGCGAGGAGCGCTTCCGCGTCATGCTCGACACGGTCGAGGCGCTCGCCGGACCCGAGCCGAAGGTCCTCGACCTCGCCTGCGGGACGGGCAGCATCACCGACCGGCTGCTCAGGCGCTTCCCCGGCGCCCGCTCCACGGGCGTCGACATCGACCCGGCCCTGCTCACCATCGCCCGCGGCCACTTCGCAGGTGACGACCGGGTGGAGCTGGTGACGGCCGATCTGACCGACCCTTCCTGGCGCGACGCCCTGCCGCACCGCTCCTACGACGCCGTCCTCACCGCCACCGCCCTGCACTGGCTGGACACCGAGCCGCTCCGCGTCCTGTACGGGGACGTCCACGGCGTGCTCAGGGACGGCGGCGTCTTCCTGAACGCCGACCACATGGTCGACGACTCCACACCGCGCCTCAACGCGGCGGCCGAGGCGATGCAGGCGGCCCGCCAGGAACGCGAGCAGGCCGCGGGCGCCCTCGACTGGCCGAACTGGTGGACGGAGATCGCCGCCGATCCCGTCCTCGCCGGCCCCGTCCGCCGCCGGTTCGAGCTTCTCGGTGACCCCCGCACCCCGGACGGCGCGCACGGCGCCGAACGGCCCACCACCATCCGGTGGCACCTGGACACTCTGCGCGAACAGGGTTTCGCCGAGGCCCGCCAGGTCTGGTGCTCGCCCACCGACGCCCTGGTCGCCGCCCTGCGCTAGGCGGTTCAGCCGGTGGCGGGACGCGGTTCGGGGTCCGGGCGGCGCGGGGAGCTGACGGCCACGTAGAGCAGGACCATGCCCGCGATCTGGGCGAGGTGGTAGACGGACGTCGGGTCGAGCGCGACGCGTTCGGTGACGTCCGGGTCGAGCGCCTTGGTCCCCGCGGCCGCGCCGCTGGCCGCCAGGGCGAGGATCATCGGCCCGGCCATCGGGTCGCGCCGGCGGGCCGCCACGCCCCACAGGATCAGGATGCTGACCATCGTCAGGCTCTCGCAGGCCAGCAGCGCGGTGACGCCCGCGTGCCCGGTGACCGCCAGGCACGCGTAGGCCACGATCCCGATCGAGCGCAGCGCCCAGAACGTCCGGTGGTGGCGCGGGCCGAGCACCTCGGCGACGGTGGCGGCCAGCAGGTACGACACCGCGACGACGACCATGGCGCTGATGACCGCCCAGCTCGGCTCGTCCCACCGGTCGGAGTACTTCACGAACCCGTGGTGGACGAACCCGGCCAGCGCCGCGATCCCCGCCCACCAGAAGGACGTGCGCCAGTGCCGGTGAGCGGTCGTCGAGCGTCCGAGGCGGGCGGCGAGCGCCACCACGACCAGTCCCAGGGCCAGGTCGCTCAGCGCGGGCGCGGGTTCGGCGAGCATATGTGCAAGGTACCTGCACGGTACCGGGCAAATTACTCACTAAGCGTGGCCGCTTGACGTATAGCATGAACGGTGACCTTGCCAGGGGCGCACCGTGGGGAGCGGCGGCGTCCACCACCCCACGCCCCGCGCCGCCGTGGAGTTTCACCCATGAGCTCTCCCGCACACTCCCACCGGAGGGTCCACAGAGCGATCGTCTGCGTCGACATCGAGAAGTTCGGCCGCTCGGTGCTGAACGACTCGCAGCGGGCGGACATGCGCGAAGGTCTCTACGACCTGCTGGAACGGGCCTTCGACAGGGCAGGCGTCCGCTCCGGCGACCGCTACCACGAAGACCGCGGGGACGGGGCGTTCTTCCTCGTCCCGACGGAGGGCCCGCAGGCCAGGCTGGTCGAGCCGCTGCCGTTCCACCTGGCGAGCGAGCTGCGCCGCTACAACCAGGGCGCCGACGCCGACACCCGCATCCGGCTCCGCGTCGCGCTGCACGCGGGCTACGTCCACCACGATCCGAACGGCGTCGTCGGCACGGCGGTCAACGAGGCGTTCCGGCTCCTGGACGCCCCCGAGCTGAAGCGCGCGCTGCGCGAGACGTCCAGCGACCTGGTCTACATCGCCTCGGCGCAGTTCCACCGCGAGGTCATCAGGCAGCGTCGCGTCTTCGACTCGGACGCCGACCGCAAGGTGCGGATCACCGTCAAGGAACCGTACGTCGAGGCGCTGATCTGCACGTTCGCCGATCAGACCAGCGCGGGCCTGGAGTACCGCGAGGGGCTCGCCCGGATCCGCGCCGCGCTCGCGTCCGTCGACGCGACGCTCCAGAAGGCCCGCGAGATCCGGGCGGAGACCGTCGCGAAGATCTCGTCCCCGGTCGCGGAGGTCACCGACCCGGCGGACGGCCTGCGCGACCGGCTCACCGCGCTCGACGAGCCCCCGGCCGGGCACAGGTGGGGAAAGCTCGTCCACGATGTGCGGGCGCTCGACCGGGCCGCCGCCGCGGCCGCCGACGAGGCGGACGCCACGCTCGCCGTCGTCCAGAAGCCCCTCGACGTGCGCGACGAGCTCCGCGGCCGGCTCGCCGCGCTGCAGGTGATGGCCCGCGACCTCGGACGCGCCGAGGACCCGAGACTCGACGGACCGTACCGGCTCGCCTACGACCTGCTCTGGACGGCCCCCTGCGACCTGGCGGGCGCCGAGTCGGCGGTGCTGCGCTACCTGCGGGCGATCCAGGAGGGATAAGCCCATGGAGGAGTGCATCCATTGCCGCAAGGGCTTCGTCCAGGCCACCGGGTTCTGCAACCGCTGCGGGATGGCGCCGCCGCTGCCCCCGCCCCCGCCGCCGGCGCCCGAGACACCGCCCCCCGACACCCCTCCACCCCACCCGTCCCGGCCGCGCCCGCCGGCTTCGCGCCCGCCGACTCCGCGCCCGCCGGCTCAGCATCCGCCGTCCCGGGAGGGGCGGCCCTCGGACAGGCGGGCCACCGCGCCGTGGTCCCCGCCGCAGGGGACGGCCCCGTCCAGGCGCCTGTCGCCCTACGGCCCGCTGGACATGGCCGACGTGCCGGCCGTCCCGTACCGCGACCCGGAGACGCGCGTCCTGGCGGACGAGTCCGCCGACGAGCCCGCGCCGACGCTCCGCCCCGGCGACATGGTCGGCGGCCAGTACCGGGTGCAGGGCTGCCTGACGCACGGCGGCCAGGGCCGGATCTACCTCGCGCACGACAACAACGTCGGCCACTGGGTGGTGCTGAAGGGCCTCCTCGACCCCCAGACGGCCAGGATCGACAAGGCCGACGTCCCGGAGTCGGAGCGGGCCGCGCTCGCCGCGGTGAGCCACCCCAACATCGTCAAGATCCACAACTTCGTCCGGCACCCCGACGGGACGCCGGGCGCGCAGCGCTACATCGTGATGGAGTACGTCGGCGGCCGGACGCTGCAGGAGCTCCTGGACGACCGGCGCGACATCGGCGGGCCGCGCGCCGCGCTCCCCGTCGGCCACGTCATCGCCTACGGGATCGAGATGCTGTGGGCGCTGGACTACCTGCACGCCCGCCGCATCCTCTACTGCGACCTCAAACCCGCCAACATCATGCAGTGCGAGCGGCGGATCACGCTCGTCGACCTCGGCGCCACCTGGCGGATGGACGCCACCCCGCCCGGCGCGCCGATCTACTGCACGCGCGGTTTCGCGGCGCCGGAGCTGCCCGCCGAGGAGCCGTCGATCAGCTCCGACCTCTACACGGTGGGCCGGACGATGGCCGTGCTCAGCTTCCGCTTCGACTACGCCGGCGAGTACGAGACCAGCCTGCCCGACCGCGACGACGTGCCGTTACTGAAGCGGTTCGACTCCTACGACCGGTTACTGCGCCGCGCCACCCACCCCGAGCCCGGACGGCGGTTCACCGACGCCGCGGAGATGGCCGAGCAGCTGCTCGGCGTCCTGCGGGAGGTCAGGTCCGCGCCCCGCAACGCCGATCCGTGGCCCGTGCCGTCCACGCTGTTCGGCCGGGAGCGGCACGCCGCCGGCACCGAGACCGCCGCGCTCGACCAGACCGCGCCCCGCCCGGCTGGGCCGGTGCTCGGCTCCCTCACCCTGGACGCGGCCGCGGCGGCGCTGCCGGTCCCGGTCCCCGCCGAACCCGACGAGGCCGCCGGTCTCGCGGACCTCGCCGCGCGGGAGCCCGGCGAGATCGTCGGCGCCCTGACCGCGCAGGCCGACCGGCAGCCCCTCACCCTGGAGGAGCGGCTGCTCCAGATCCAGGCCCACCTGGATCTCGGCGACCGGGCCGAGGCCGACCGCCTCCTCGGCGAGCATCCGCCGCCGGACGAGGACGCCGACTGGCGGATCCGGTGGTACCGGGGCGTCAGCGCGCTGCTGGCGGGCGAGTACGCCGACGCGCGGCGGCTGTTCGACGGCCTGTACGACCGGATGCCGGGCGAGGCGGCGCCCAAGCTGGCGCTCGCGTTCTGCTGCGAGGCCGCGGGCGACATGGCGGCGGCGGCCCGCCGCTACGAGAGCGTCTGGCGGACCGACCGCGGCTATCTCAGCGCCGCGTTCGGGCTGGCCCGCGTCCGGCTGGCGCTGGCCGACCGCGGCGGCGCCGTGGACGCCCTCGACGCGGTGCCGTCGCTGTCCAGGCACTACGGCGCCGCCCAGCTCGCCGCGATGGCCGTCACGCTGCGCGGCCGCCCGTCGGCGCAGCTGTCCAGGGAGCACCTGCTGAGGGCGGCCAAGCGGCTCGACCACGCGCGGGTCGACGGCGAACGCCGCCTCCAGCTCGGCTCCGAACTGCTGGAGGCCGCGCTGGCCTGGACGGACGCGGGCGGCGAGGAAGACCCCGAGACCACGCTGATCGACGCGCCGCTCACCCGCGACGGGCTGCGCAGGGAGCTGGAGAAGACCTACCGGGCACTCGCCCACATCGCCGGCGGCAGGGACGCGCGGCACGCGCTGGTGAACAAGGCCAACTCGGTCCGCCCGAGGACGATCCTCGGGCCCTGAACAGCGAAAGCGGCACGTCCCCCGCGACCGCCTCCATCGAGCAGGAAGGTGACCGATGAGCGCCCGCCCCGACTTCGCGGTCAAGATCTACCAGAACCCGTACCTCCCGGTGGACGGCACACAGGTCCACGCCATCGTCGGGGTCGAGGCCACGACCGGCGCCCCGGCCAGGCCGGCGGCGGAGGTCATCATCGTCGACACCTCGGCGTCCATGGCGGGCGCGCGGCTGGTCGAGGCCCAGCGGGCCGCGAAGGCGGCGGTGGACGCGCTGCGCGCGGACGTCGACTTCGCCGTCGTCGCCGGGACCCGCGACGCCGTCATGGTCTACCCGGACGAGGTGCGGCTGGCCCCGGCGACCGACCGCGGCAAGGCCGACGCCAAGAAGGCGATCTCCGAGCTGTCCGCCAGGGGCGGCACCCGGATCGGCCGGTGGCTGACGCTGGCCGGCGAGCTGTTCGACGGCTCCTCCGCGCACACCGTCCGGCACGCCGTCCTGCTGACCGACGGCCAGAACGAGCACGAGGGCCGGGACGAACTCGACGCCGCCCTCACCGCCTGCGCGGGACGCTTCGTCTGCGACTGCCGCGGCGTCGGCGCCGACTGGAACCCCGCCGAACTGCGGGAGATCGCCGTCCGGCTGCTGGGCCACTTCAAGACGGTCACCGATCCGCGCAACCTCACCGCCGACCTCACGGGGATGATCGGGCAGGCCATGGGCAAGGCGGTGTCCGACGTGGCGCTGCGCGTCTGGACGCCCCACGGCGCCTCGGTGCGGTTCGTCAAGCAGGTGGACCCGGGCCTGCGCGACCTGACCGGCGAGCGGATCGAGCGGGAGTCACCGGTGGAGGGGACGGCCACGGGCGACTACCCCACCGGCATCTGGGGGACGGAGAAGCGCCACTACCACCTGTGCGTCTCGGTGCCGCCCGGCAAGCCGCGGCAGAGCATGCACGCGGCGCAGGTGTCGGTGGTGCTGCCGGGCTCCGGCGACCCCCCGGACGGGCCCCGGCCCGAGCCGCTGGCGGAGGGCATGCTCGTCGCCGAATGGACCGACGACAAGGCGCGCCCGACCGGACGCCACCCGTCGGTCGAGCACTACTCCCGGCAGGCGGAGGTCTCCGACTCCCTCGGCCAGGGGCTGGACGCCTACAAGAAGGGCGACGACGAGACCGCCGCCGGCAGGTTCCGGCGGGCGCGCGAGCTGGCCGTGCGCAACGGCGACACGGGGACGACCCAGCGGCTCGACAAGGTCGTCGTCCCGGAGACCGGTGAGATCCGGCCGCGCGCGGACGTCGACCCGGCCGCCCTCCTCGAACTGGACACCGAATCGACCGAATCGACCCAGCCGCCGCCAGAGCACGTGGACGAGGGCGAGGACTGAGCGTGCCCCGCAGACTTTTCAGGCTTCACACCGTCCCGCGGCGCGTCCAGGCGCTGGCCGCCCTGGTCCTGCTGGCGATCACCGTGCTGTTCACCGTCACCGGTTTCGCGCTCTGGGACGCGCGGTCGGCGCTGCGCGCCATCGGCCACGACGAGGGGCCGATGGTCGTCGCGACCAACGACGTCTACCTCGCGCTCAGCGACATGGACGCCCAGGTCACCAACGTCCTGCTGACCGGCGCGGAACGGGACTGGCTCTGCGACGTCGAGCAGGACGACCACAAGGACGAGGCCCAGACCGACGCCGAGAAGGCGGCCAGGGGGAACGGCCCGCCGTGCGTGCGGAGCCAGTCGCGCGCCTTCTACGACATCCGCCGCGAGGACGCGCAGCGGGCCGCGTTGCAGGCGGCGCGGCTCGCCGAGGACGACCCGGTGCGGCTGCGGACCGTCCAGTCCGTGCTGGACGGGCTGCACCTGTACGACGAGCGCGTCCAGGCGGCGATGGAGCGCGGCAGGGAGACCGGCCACGCGTTCGAGCCGCTCCCGGAGAGCTCCGCCACGGAGTACCGGGCGGCCACCAAGGTCATGACCGAGGAGCTGCTGCCGAAGGCCGGGAACCTCACCCTGGGCGGCGCCGCGGACGTGGAGCAGTCCTACGGGGACCCGCTCTCCCGGATGCGGACCCTCCGGACCTGGGTGGTGGCGCTCGGCCTGGCGGTGCTCGCCGCGCTGGCGGGCCTCCAGATCTACCTCGCCAAACGCTTCCGGCGGGTGATCAGCCTGTTCCTGGTCGGCGCGGCGCTGGGCACGGTGGCGCTGACCACGGCGGCCGCGTCCCTGCTGGGCACCGAGGCCGACTACCTGCGCCTGGCCAAGGACGACGGCTTCGACCCCGTCCTCAGGCTGTCGCGGACGCGGGCGATGGCCAAGAGCCTGGACGCCGACCGCACCCGCGCCCTGCTCGACCCCACCGCCGCCGACCGGTACGACCAGACCTACTTCGAGAAGACCCAGTCGATGTTCTACATCCCGGAGGCGGAGGACCTCGGCGCCTACTACGCCATGCTCGACGACCGGGTCGAACGCTACGGCGAGGACGGGGGCCGCCCGCGGTCCTTCGGCGGCTTCTTCGGGGTCGAGGCGGCGGAGGCGGCCGTCCGGGGGGAGCGCGAGCCCGTCCACACGCTGCTGGCGCGCTTCCGCGCCTACCAGCGCAACGATCAGCGCGTCCGCGTCCTCGCGCGGGGCGGCGATCCGGGGGCGGCCGCCAAGGCGCACGTGGACCCGCGGTGGCGCTACCTGAACCATCCCAGTTTCCGGCAGCAGGACGACGCGCTCGACGCGCGGGTCGTGCGCCACCAGGTCGTCGTGAACCGCATGGTGCGGGGCGGGGAGGACACGCTGCGGCCATGGGCGTGGCTGCTGCCCGTGTCCGCCCTGGCCATCGCCGCGCTGGTCGTCGGCGGCGTCTGGCCCCGGCTCGCCGAGTACCGCTGATGAAGGGAGCGACCGTGCGTGTGCTCAGGAACGCCGGGGTCGTGATCGCGGCCGTCCTGCTCGTCGGCGGGGCGCTGGCGGTGTACCGCGCCGGTGGCGACGAGGCGTCCGCGTCGATCGTCGGGAAGCGGACGCTGCGGATCGGCGTCAAGGCCGACCAGCCCCGGCTCGGGCTGCGGATGCCGGACGGCGCGATCAAGGGCTTCGACGTCGACGTCGCCACCTACATCGCGGGCGGGCTCGGCGTCTACGGCGACGACATCACCTGGGTCGGGCTGACCTCGGACGACCGGGACAAGGCCCTGCGGGACGGCACCGTCGACATGGTGGTCGCCACCTACTCGATCACCCCGGAGCGGGAGGAGAAGATCACCTTCGGTGGGCCCTACTACGTGTCGCACCAGGACATCCTCGTCCGTGCCGGCGATCGGTCGATCGAGAACGTGAGCGATCTGGCGGGCAAGCGGCTGTGCCAGGCGGCCGGGTCGAACTCGTGGCGGCGGGTGACGCAGGAGCGCAAGGTGCCCGCGAAGCTGGTGCCGGCGGGCTCCTACAGCGAGTGCGTCACCGCCCTCCTGAAGGGCCGTCTGGACGCCGTCTCCACCGATGACCTCATCCTCGCCGGGTTCGCCGCCTCGCCGGGCGGTTCGGGCACCAGGATGGTCGGGGCGCCGTTCACCAACGAGCGGCTCGGGGTCGGGCTCAGGAAGGGCGACGCGGCGGGCTGCCGGGCCGTCAACAGGCACCTGACCGAGATGTACCAGAACGGCACCGCGAAGACCCTGCTCAGCGAGTGGTTCGGGTCGGTGGACTTCGCCGTCGCCACCGGCGTCCCGGAGTTCGTGGGCTGCGCCTGACCACAAAGGACCGCGATCATGAAAAGACCGTGCGGCGGGCACCCGGGAGGGACCCGCCGCACGGCTTCGGAGTCAATGAGGGTCAGGCGGGGACGATGTTCTCCGCCTGGAGGCCCTTCTGGCCCTGGGTGACGTCGAACGACACCTTCTGGCCCTCCTGGAGCTCGCGGAAGCCCTGCGCCGCGATGTTGGTGTAGTGGGCGAAGACGTCGGCGCCGCCGCCGTCCTGCTCGATGAAGCCGAAGCCCTTTTCAGCGTTGAACCACTTGACCGTGCCGGTGGCCATGGTCATCTCCTCTGGTCGGTCAGGGCCGCACACCTTGCACGGCCGAGAACGCCGCGATGGCCCATCCGGAAGATCCAGAACAACAAAAATGCGCCTGAGGTTCAGATCCAACAGGCGCACGAACATGTCTATGGGAACCGCAACTTCTTCAGACGGTACCACACGATTCGGGGGACCCGGCAGGGCCCCGGACTCCGCCCCTGTCGGTTGCGTCCGGGAATTCCGTTTCGGGTGCGGGGAGTTCCCCGGACCGCTCCGATGGGAGCATAATGCGGTAATGAAACGCTCCGGACCCGCCAGGCGGCGACATCTCCCCACCAGCCCCTTCGCTCCCCCGCCAGCTGCCCCGCCCGCCAAGGAGTTCGCACTCCAGGACCAGGTCACGCACGACAAGTACGGCCTCGGACGCATCCTTGAGGTGGAGCCCGGACGCGCCGTCCTGGTCGACTTCGGGACGCGGAAGGTCAGGATTCTCGCTCCGTACGAAAAACTCTTCAAGCTCTGAAACCCCTGCTGTGCGGGCGCGGAACGCGTCATCGAACAGTCGGCTGGTGTTCATATCCGTAAAAAATCGGTGACGGTTCAGTCGCGCCGTTGAAAAGCGTCTACCGGAGCCACCGCCCGTTTTCAGTCCCTGGTGGCGGTGTCCGTCCGCCACCAGGTGAACCGGTGGACGTACCGGGTGCCGGCGCCGCCGCGGTCGGGGCGCCGGCCGTAGGTGAGGACGATGATCCCGCGGCCGCCCGCACCGCCGTCCGCCTGATCACCGGCTCCCGGACGGCCCGGCAGGGGATGGATCTCACCGAGCAGCATCCTGGCGGACGCGCGCAGTTCGAGCCGTAGGTCGAACGCGCCGCGTCCCCGCATCGGGCTGCGGGCGAGGACGTCCTGGACCAGCGTGGCCAGCTGGTCGGCGAGGTCGTCGGCGGCGGAGCCGAGCCCCCACCGCCGCAGGGCGCGGCGGAACGCCCGGCGGGCCTTGCGGCTCGTCGCGCGCCCGCCCGGCAGCTGCCAGCGGCCGGTGCGCAGTGCGGGCCGGGGTGCGTCGGCGTGGTTTGACGTAGGCACAGGTGTCATGGGCACAGGGGTTCTCCGGTTCGCAGGCGGCGGCCAGGACCGGGGCGCCTGGCCGGCGCCGGTCCGGTCGCGTCACCGCACTTGATGCCCGGCATCCGCCCGCTCATGCCCCCGGCCCCAGAACATGATGCCGTCCAATTCTTGACTGATTCCAGAAAATGAGCCAGCCTGTGATCCGTGGTCACGGATCTGGATCTTCGGGAGCTGCTGCGCGGGGCCGACCTGCGGGTGACGCGTCCGCGGCTGGCGGTGCTCGGGGCGGTGCACGCGCACCCGCACGCCGACACGGACTCGATCCTCGGCGCGGTGCGCAGGGATCTTCCGAAGGTCTCCCACCAGGCCGTGTACGACTCGCTGCGCAAGCTCACGGCGGCCGGACTGGTACGGCGCATCCAGCCGGCCGGGTTCGTGGCGCGCTACGAGTCGCGGGTCGGTGACAACCACCACCACGTCGTGTGCCGGTCCTGCGGGGTCATCGCCGACGCCGACTGCGCCGTCGGCGAGGCGCCCTGCCTGACCGCCTCCGACGACCGCGGCTTCACGATCGACGAGGCCGAGGTCGTCTATTGGGGGCTGTGCGCCGACTGCTCCGCCGCCGACGGCGCCGACACCGCTGAGAGCTCCTGATACACCCCCGCATCGCCTGGGAGGAAACTTGTCCGAGAACAACGAAAACTTCGCTTATGACACCAATGCGGAGGCGGCGGGCGGGTGCCCGGTCGTCCACACCCGCGCCGCGCATCCCACCGAGGGCGGGGGCAACCGCGGCTGGTGGCCGAACCGGCTCAACCTGAAGATCCTCGCGAAGAACCCCGACGTGACGAACCCGCTCGGCCCGGAATTCGACTACCCGACGGCGTTCGGCGGCCTCGACCTGCCCGCGGTGAAGCGGGACATCGCCGCGATCCTCACCGACTCCAAGGACTGGTGGCCCGCGGACTTCGGCCACTACGGCCCGTTCATGATCCGGATGGCGTGGCACAGCGCCGGCACCTACCGCATCCATGACGGGCGCGGCGGCGCCGGTTCCGGCCAGCAGCGCTTCGCGCCGCTGAACAGCTGGCCCGACAACGCGAGCCTCGACAAGGCCCGCCGCCTGCTGTGGCCGGTCAAGAAGAAGTACGGCGAGAGCCTCTCCTGGGCCGACCTGCTCGTCCTGACCGGCAACGTCGCCCTGGAGAGCATGGGCCTCAAGACGTTCGGCTTCGCCGGTGGGCGGGTGGACGCCTGGGAGTCCGAGGAGGACGTCTACTGGGGCCCCGAGACCACCTGGCTCGGCGACGAGCGCTACACCGGTGACCGGGAACTTGAGAGCCCGCTGGGCGCCGTCCAGATGGGCCTGATCTACGTCAACCCGGAGGGCCCGAACGGCAACCCGGACCCGATCGCCGCGGCCCGCGACATCCGCGAGACGTTCCGCCGCATGGCGATGAACGACGAGGAGACCGTCGCGCTGATCGCCGGCGGCCACACCTTCGGCAAGACGCACGGCGCGGGCCCCGCCGACAACGTCGGCCCCGAGCCCGAGGCCGCGCCGCTGGAGCAGCAGGGCCTCGGCTGGAAGAGCACCCACGGCACCGGCGTCGGCGCGGACGCGATCACCAGCGGCCTTGAGGGCATCTGGACGCCGACCCCGACGACGTGGGACAACACGTTCTTCGAGACGCTGTTCCGCTACGAGTGGGAGCTGTTCAAGAGCCCCGCCGGCGCGCACCAGTGGCGGCCGAAGGACGGCGGCGGCGCCGGCACCGTCCCGGACGCGCACGACCCGTCCAAGCGGACCCACCCGACCATGCTGACGACCGACCTGTCGCTCCGGTACGACCCGATCTACGAGCCGATCTCGCGCCGCTTCTACGAGAACCCGGACGTGTTCGCGGACGCGTTCGCCCGCGCGTGGTTCAAGCTGACCCACCGCGACATGGGCCCGGTCGCCCGTTACCTCGGCCCGGAGGTCCCGGCCGAGACGATGGTGTGGCAGGACCCCGTCCCGGCGGTCGACCACGAGCTCGTCGACGACGCGGACGTGGCGGCGCTCAAGGAGCGGGTCCTGGCCTCGGGCCTGTCGGTGTCGCAGCTGGTCTCCACCGCGTGGGCGTCGGCGGCGTCGTTCCGCGGCACCGACAAGCGCGGCGGCGCCAACGGCGCGCGCATCCGGCTGGAGCCGCAGAACAGCTGGGAGGTCAACGACCCGGACGAGCTGCGCACGGTGCTGCGCACGCTCGAAGGCGTCAAGGAGGCATTCGATTCCGAGCAGACCGGCGGAAAGCGGATCTCGCTCGCGGACCTGATCGTCCTCGGCGGCTGCGCCGCGGTCGAGCAGGCCGCCAAGGCCGCCGGGCACCCCGTGACGGTGCCGTTCACGCCGGGCCGGACGGACGCCTCGCAGGAGCAGACCGACGTCGAGTCCTTCGACGCGATGGAGCCGTCCGTCGACGGGTTCCGCAACTACCTCGGGAAGGGCAACCGGCTCCCGGCCGAGTACCTGCTGCTCGACCGGGCGAACCTGCTCACGCTCAGCGCGCCGGAGATGACCGTCCTCATCGGCGGTCTGCGGGTGCTGGGCGCGAACCACCAGGGTTCGTCGCTCGGCGTGTTCACCACGACGCCGGGGTCGCTGACGAACGACTTCTTCGTGAACCTGCTCGACATGGACACGACGTGGCAGCCGGTGTCGGAGGACGCCGAGACCTTCGAGGGGCGCGACGCGTCCGGGGCCGTGAAGTGGACCGGCAGCCGTGTCGACCTGGTCTTCGGGTCGCACGCCGAGCTGCGCGCGCTGTCGGAGGTCTACGCCGGCGACGGCGCGGGCGAGAAGTTCGTGCGGGACTTCGTCACGGCGTGGGACAAGGTCATGAACCTGGACCGGTTCGACCTCGACCGGCGCTGACCGGATGCCGGAACCGCCGCCCGGAGCCCTGGCCGGAAGGTCAGACGGGTTCCGGGCGGCAGTTCGGGCACAGGCCCCAGAACGTGATGTCGGCCTCGTCGATGAGATATCCGGCGTCGTCGACCGGGTCGAGGCAGGGCGGGTGCCCGACGGTGCAGTCGACGTCCTTGACGGCCCCGCACTGGCGGCACACCAGGTGGTGGTGGTTGTCGCCGACGCGTCCCTCGAACCGGGCCGGGCTCCCGGCCGGCTCGATGCGGCGCACGAGCTTGGCGGCGGTGAGCGCGTGGAGCGCCTCGTACACGGCCTGCAGGGAGATGTGGCCCACCCGGTCGCGGACCCCGGAGGCGAGCGCCTCCACCCCGAGGTGATCGCCGGCCCGGACGGTCTCCAGCAGCGCGACCCGCGCCGCCGTCACCCGCAGGCCGACCCCGCGCAGATCTTCGGCGGTGGTCGGCGGCGGGATGGCGGACGGGCCCGGTGGCGAGGACGGTGGCGGGGAAGCGGTCATGGCGCCGAACCTACCCTCATAAACGCAAGCGGCTTAATACTGCGAACGACACAATTCTATTCGGACATTCGACAGTATTTGGACATTCAACGTACACCGGGCGGCCGATCGGCGGTCCCGGTGGACCGCCGACCGGCGCCGCCGGACGGCCGGGCGGAGGGCCGTCAGCGGACGCGGATCACCCCCCACAGCCCCTCGGTCAGGGCCCAGCGGAACACGCCCGTCCGGTAGGCGTAGTCTCCCGGCGGGCCGGCCCGGAACGTCAGGGTGCGCAGTGACCCGTTGGTAAGGCCGCCGATCGCGCCCACCCGCGGAGCGGCGAGATGCTCCTCCATCGGGAAGGTCTGGCCGTGGATCTGGAAGGAATGGTTGCGCGGCCGGTCGGCCCCCACCGCCAGATGGACCCGGACGAGGTCACCCGGCCGGCACCGGACGATCGGCGTGCCCGGGTCGCCCGTCGCCATCGACGGACGGTGCGGGAACAGATGGGCGCTCCGGTAGTTGAACGCCTTCTGCCCTGAGTCCTCCGGTTCGTCTTCCAGGTCGGTCACCGGCTGGGTGAGGTCGCCGTGGTGGTACTGGCGCACACCGTCCTGGAGGATCAGGACCAGTTCGTGGAAGGCCTCGGCGCCCCGGCGGCGGATGACCGCCTGGTGGCCCGTCCACGCGTCGCCGTCGGGGGTGGCGCCGGGCGGCTCCACCACCAGGGCGCCCACGAGGCCGCGGTGGCGGTGGGTGCGCAGGTCGGCGCGGTCTTCCAGGAGGACGACGCCGGGGGTGTCGGCGTACCAGCGGTAGGTGATGGCGGCGCCGGGCTTGACCGTGCCGTCGCCGTTGCGGCCGACGAACGCGCCGTCGCTGTCGCGGACGTCGTAGCGCAGCGGCCCGACCGGATGCAGCGACACCTGCTCCGACACCTCCCGGTCGGCCGGCTCGTCCAGCGCGGGGAGCGGCGGATCGTACGGCGTCGGCTGCGGCGGGACGATCACGTCGTTCGCGAGCGTCACCTCCACCCACTCCCCGGCCCGGCAACGCAGGACGAGCGGCTCGCCCTCCGGTGCCCCGTCGACCGTGTAGACCAGGCCGTACGGGTCGCTGCGACGGTCGCTGTAGCGGATCTCGCGGGCGACCACCCGCACGTGGTAGCGCCGGACGTTGCCTGCCTCAAGCGGCGGCGGGCCGTCGTCGCTGAACGCGTCCGGCAGTGCCGGGAGGTCGGCCTGCGGCTTCTCGTGCAGGCGGAACAGGCCCCAGCAGCCCAGCCACGTGTCGTCGATGGCGGAGAACGCCCACATGTGGTCGCCCTCGCTGTGCGTCGGGTCGAGGTGCAGGCTGAACGCCTCGGAGATGCCGAGGGTCTGCTGCGTGCGCAGCGGCGAGCGCGGATCGTCCCGCCAGGCGTGCCAGCGCATGCCGTGCATGGTGAACCCGTGCTGCTCCTCGTGCGACCCCTGGTAGAGGCGGACGCGGATCCGCTCGCCCGGGTAGGCGCGCAGCAGCGGCGTCTTCGGGTCGCCGTGCACGGCACTGGCGAACCAGTCGGCCGGATCGCCGGGACGCTCGTGGAGCGGCTCGCACCGGTAGCCGACGGCCATGGTGCCCTGGTCGTCCAGGGCCCCGGGGAAGGACGGCGGGTTGATCGGCTCGATCCTCTCTCCGGCGCCGTGCTTGAACAGCGGGACGAAGTCGGCGACCGGGATCACCTGCTCGCGGAACGAGGACCCGTCCGGCAGCCTCACCACGGCCTGCGCCGCGTTGCGGACCTCCCGGCCGTGGTCGCGCGGGTCGACCCACACGGCGCCCTCCGGCTCTGCGATCATGGAGCCGAACAGGCCGTGCCGCTGCCGCTCGTTGGCCAGCAGATGGTCGTGGAAGAAGACGACGCCGAACTCCTCGTCGCAGTACCACCGGTACATCCAGGAGCGATACCGCGCGTGGTCCTCCGGGCCGGCGTCGGCGGTGGTCGTCCCGGACAGGTAGTTCCAGCCGACGCTGGCGCCGTCGGACACCAGCGGGTCGAACTTCACCAGGTGGACGTGCAGCCCGGCCTCCGGCTGGAACGGCAGGACGGCGTCGAACGCCGTCTCCTCGTGGCAGCCGGGCGGCAGCGCGTTGGTCAGGGTGAACTCGATGATCTCGCCCTTGCGGCCGCGGATCGCGATCGGCTCGATCTTCCTGGTGCCCTTCGCCAGCTCACGCCGGAAGTTCTCGATCCCGCCCGCGGCGTCGATCTCCTCCTGGAGGACGAAGAACACACCGCGGTGATCCTGCCAGGTCTCCTTGGGCCCGCCGCCTCCATGCCCGTCCCCGTGGTCGCCGCCGTGGTGGTGGCTCTCGAAGTAGTGCAGGGTGCCCTGCATGACGACGAGGTGGTAGCGGCGGACGGGCGCGTCCGGGTCCAGCGTGATCTTGGTGAACGCCTCGCCCGGCCGCGGGTCGGGCACGAACGCCGCCCGCTCCAGCGCGGACGGCTCCCGTCCCATCCCCGCGGGCATCGCCGGTGTGCGCGGCGGGCGGGGCGACTTCTGCGGGAACGTGCCGTCGATGAACGCGGGGAAGCCCGGACGTTCGGCGGTCGCGGCGGGCGGTTCCGGACGGCCGGGGAGCGGGCGGAGCGGCGCGATGGGCGTACCGTCCGGGTAGCGTCCGGCGCCGTCCTGGAGGACGTCGAACACCCGCCACATGCCCCACATCCCGGAGTGGAAGTGGGGATAGAGGTGGCAGTGGAAGATGATGTCGCCGGTGGCCGCCTGCACCGAGCCCGCGCCGCCGATCGGCTCGATCGTGAACGCCTGCTGGGGGCTGATGGTGATCGAGTCGATGATGGGCGACGCGCCGTTCCCCGGGACGGCGCGCCACTGGTGCAGGTGGAGATGGAAGACGTGGGTCTCCTTCACCCCGGCGTGCACCAGCCTGATCTTCGACGGGTCGCCGCCGTAGGCGCGGAAGATCGGCGTGTCCGGGTCGCCGAACAGCCAGGAGCTGTGGTGCTGCTCCTCGCCGACGATCGCGTCCCGCGCCGGGTCGATCTCGCCCGCCTCGAGCAGCCGCTCGTAGGCGAGCGACCGCCAGCCCATCGGCTCGGTGCGGTAGCTCATCAGCATCATCGAGGCCGCGTGGTCGTCCGGCGGGTGCTCGTCCCCGTGATCGTCCCCGTGGTCGGGGAACAGGACGGGCGCGAGCCGTTCGCCGCCGGCCGCGGGCGCGTGCGTGTGCGGCCGGGGCCGTTCGCACTCGTAGAGCGGGTGCGGCGGCAGGACGGGGTTGTCGTTCGGCGACTCGTCCTGCATGAACAGCGTGTACTCGCGGAAACTCTGCTGCCCGGGGACGTGGACGTCGGCGTACAGCCCGTCCAGCAGCGGATCGCCGGTGACCGGGTCGGTCCAGGTGGCGCCGTCGGGCTCGACGACCAGCGCGCCGAACAGCCCGTGCGCCTGGGAGCCGTCCTCGCCGCCGCGCAGGTCGGCGAGGTCGCCGAGGAAGAACACCCCCTCCTCGGTGGCGTCCCATTCATAGGTGATGGCGCCGCCCGGCTCGACGGTCGAGTCGGGGTTTCGCCCGACCGCGCCGCCGTCGGCGGTCACGACCCGGTAGCCGACGCCCTGCGCGTGGATCCCGGCCCGGTGCCGCAGCTCGTTGCGGAACCGGACGACGACCCGTTCGCCCGCGTGGGCCCGCAGCACGAGCGGGCGGACGAGCGGATGCGGGTCGGGGAGCAGTTCCGGCTGCTTCAGCGGGTCGGGAAAAGGGGTGGGAAAGCTCTCCCTGACCCTGTTCAGTTCCGTCTCGTGCTCGGCGAGCGTGAAGATCTTTCCGTTGCGGTCGTGGTCACCGTGCGCGTCGAACACGATGGGCACATGCAGCGCCACGACGTCGTACACCCTCTTCACGTGCATTCGTGAATCCCCCTGGACTCCCGTTGTCTCGGCGGCCGCCCAACTGATCGCGGCGGCCCTCGGCCTGCGCGGGGTGTGCGGGGTGCGCGAGGTGCGGGGCATGCGAGTTACGCGGGGGGTATGCGGGGGATCGCGGGTCTCGCGGGTTCCTTGCGAGGACTTTGACCGTATCACGTTCTATGAGTCAGGACGTTCCGGCCGGCCCCGCCTGGCATGTGACGAAACCACCCTAACGCGCATCCTTAAAGAGCGTAGAAAACGCAAAGTTAATTGTTAATAAGGCGCAAAGGCAAAGTGTTGACCAAGTCGTCGTGACCGGAATACCCTCTCGGATGATTCTCCAGACCGAGAGGATCGCCATTGAACTGTTGACGGAATGGTCGTCGCAAATCCGTCGGGAACTGCCGGTGTGAGAGGCGCGACGGCAAGGACGTCAACCAGAACCCCTGAGAGACCCGACCCATGAAGAACGCCAAACGAACGGCGATCGCGGTGGGCGCAGCTCTGCTCCTTCCCGCCCTGGCCACCGCCTCCACCGCCTCCGCCTCCGTCGACCCCCCCTCCGACGACGCCGCGCCCCCTCCGGGCAAGATCAGCATCAGCGTGGAGACGATCAACGGTTCGGGCTGCCCCGCCGGCACGACGAAGGTCACCCCGTCCCACGGCAACACGGCCTTCACCGTCACCTATCAGAAGTACGTGGCCTGGGCGGGCGGCGACGCCCCGCCCACGGAATTCAGGAAGAACTGCCAGATCAGCGTGGACGTCCAGGCCCCTGAGGACTACACCTACGCGGTCATCGGCATCGTCTCGCGCGGCTTCGCCCACGTGGAGGAGGGCGCCACCGCCCTGCGGCGGACGAACTACTACTTCCAGGGCCACTCGGAGTCGCAGTCGGTGACCCACGAACTCAAGGGCCCCTACAACGCCAACTGGCGGTTCACCGACCGGACCGACCCCAGGGGACGGATCTACAAGCCGTGCGGCGAGGCGCGCAACCTGAACATCAACACCGAACTGCGCGTGAACAAGGGTAACTCGACGGAGTCCAGTTTCATCGCGATGGAATCGTCATACGGCAACGCCGTGTACCAGCTCGCCTGGAAACGCTGCGACAAGTGATCCACTGATCGAGAGCGACCCGAATATTCCGCTCGCGCACGGTGCTGGTGCGCGGCGCGGACAGCGCCGAAAAATGTGATGTTGATCAGATGGTCGCCAGACGATCACACTACGTCGCGTGATTCGGACATCAGGATCGCCCCGAAGGGGGAGGCGCTCGCGCGCCTCCCCCTTCGGCCATTCGGCGACGGCCCGGCGGGCCATTCCCGCCCGCGTGGCCCTGGAACCTCGGTAACCGTTACAGGTTCTTCGGCCGGTACGCCTTGTACTCGCTGCCCGAGGACAGGCCGTAGTCGCGCGTCCGGTAGTCGGTGCCGTACCTGCCGCGCTGCTCGTACGCCCAGTACGACGTGTGCTCGCTGTTCGCCCACTTCTCGAAGATGACGACGTGGCGCGTGGTGTTGGTGCCCTCCGCGTCCATGACGAGGTCGCCCTTCTTGAGCTCGGACATCTGGATGCGCTCGGTGTACCTCGACGAGGTGAGACCCACGGTGTTCGGGCCCGGCTTGGCCAGCCCGAGCGTCATCGCCACGAAGCCGGAGCAGTCGGCCCGGTACCCGTTGTGGCTGCGGACCTGGCTGTAGCGCACCCGGTCGCCGGTGCCCGGGTTCCAGGTCTTGGCCCGGGCGATCACCTCCGACCGGTCGACCTTTCCGTCCGGCTTCTCGCCGGACCTTTCGTTGGACGTCTCGTCGGGCCCGCGCTCGGACTTCTCGTCGTCGGACTCCTTGCCGGAGCCGCCCGGCGCGTCCGGTTCGGACTTCTTCTTCTGCTGGGGAAGGGTCTCGACGGCGGCGACATTCCCGCCGGGGCCGGAGCCGTCCGACAGGACCGACGCGCTCGCGGTGGACGCGACCACGCCGAAGAAGGCGAGGCCGAACAGCGCGCCGGTCGTACGGGGGCCTAGGGGAAAGCGGTTCTTGCCATGCTTGCCATGCTTGCCATGCAAAGGGGGACTCCTTGGCTTCCAGGACGCCTACCGGGTTAGCTGACGGGTTCGGGCGTGGAAGTCGCCCTACGGCCTGGCGAACAGGCCGATTCACCCCAGTGCGAATTGGGTCCCCGGCTCCGCGAGAAAGCGGACTCGGCGCTGCCGCTGCGATCCTGAGGGCGCGACGGCCCGTCACGGGACCCTTGTGTCCCGTGCGCGAAAGAGCGGCGCTGATGTTGTGGGCCCCATGGAGGGGCACGGCCCGGCGGGCAGCGCGGGGCGCGGCACGGTGGGCCGGTCCTGGCTTCGCTCGGCGCCCGCACGCCGACGGCGTGCGCATGGTCGGGCCGAGAGACGGGGGCCTTGGAGAGACCCGCGCGGCAGGACATCACGAGACGGCGCGTGGGTCGCGCCGCCGCCATCCCCTTCCGACGACGGCGTCGGGTGGGGGCGACCGTGTCCGTCCGGACACGGTCCGGCAAAACGCCTGGCGAGCGCCTTGGTGTGCGACAAGCTACTCCCTACGTCAAAAGAAGGCAAACCCCGACAAAATCAGCAATGCCCCAGCTCAGCGCGCTGATGGCCGGAGCCGTCCCGCCCGTGGCGGGCGCGGGCGCTCACGCACGGCTACTTGATCACGGTTGCGTTGCGGAGCGATCAGCGTGATCGGCCGTCCTTGCCGGGGCTGGGACGGTTCCATAGATTCACCGGCAACGGGGGCCCTGTTTCTCGCGGTGCCACCGTCCGGCCGGCCCGAGACCCGGGCCGAGGGCGGACGGTCCCGGCGCCCCGATCTCCCCGAGGAGACGCCAATGTCCGAGGTCCACCGCCGTGACCTGCTGGCCGGAGCCGCGGCCTTCGCCGGATTCGCGACCGTCGGCCTGCTTCCCGGCACCGCCGCCGCCGCGACCCGGCAGCGTCCCGGCGCCCTGCTACCGCCCTCCCTCACCATCGGAGACAAGGCCGTCGTCGGCCGCGTCGACGCCCGCCGGGCGCTGCGGCACCTGAAGGTGCTCAGCGACGGGATCGGCTGGCGCATCGCCGGGACCGACTCCGAGCACCGCGCCGCCCGCTACATCGCCCGGGTGCTCCGCGACCTCGACTACAAGGTCGAGCTGCAGCCGTTCCCCGTCCCCGACAAGAACCTGGCGGAGATCCACGCGAGGGGCGAGCGGCGCTGGCAGGCCAGCGCCTCGCTGCAGGGCGCGACCGGCCGCGCGGACGGCAGGGTGGTCGACGTCGGCAAGGTCGTCGAGGTCCCCGGCGACGCGCGCGGCAAGCTGGTGCTGTTCGACCGCGTCGTCGGCAAGGAGACCGACCAGGCCAAGGCCGCCGCGGCGGCGGGCGCGGAGGCGGCGCTGATCATCAACGCGCCGTCGGACGCCTACCCCGAGCGCAGGGCCGCCTCGTTCGCCCCGGCGCTGAGCGAGCAGGTCGCGATCCCGGTGCTCGGCCTCGCCTGGTACCACGGTTCGCGGATCCGCGCGGGCGCCCGGCGGCTGTCCCTTGAGGTGACCAAGTACACCGGGCTGACCTCGTACAACGTCCTTGCCGAGCGGAAGGCGACGCTGCCCAACCCCGAGGGCAAGGCCGTGATCGTCAGCGCCCACTACGACAGCGTCCCCGGCTCCCCGGGCGCCAACGACGACGGCAGCGGGACGGTGCTGTGCCTGGAGCTGGCGCGCGTCCTGCGGCGTCTCCCGACCCAGCAGGCGATCCGCATCTACCTGTGGGGCGCGGAGGAGCTCGGCCTGGTCGGCTCCCGCCACTACGTGAAGCAGCTCGACGAGACCGGCGTGAAGCGGATCACCGGCTGCTTCCAGAACGACATGGTCGCCACCAGCCATCCGCCCGCGGAGACGTACTGGCTGCTCTCCGTGGACGGCGCGGACAACACCACCACGGCCGCGGTGAACGCCGCCGCGCGCCGGCTCGGCTACGTCGACCAGGTCCAGGGCCCGACCGCCCGCGGCTCCAGCGACCACGAGGCGTTCTTCGAGCGCGGCATCGCCGCGGGCAACTTCAGCTGGCGCGGCAACGAGGCGCCTAGCCAGCTCGAACCGGTCTACCACACGCCCGAGGACACGATCGCGAACAACGTCAGCCTGAAGCGGCTCCAGGTGTCCATCGAACTGATCGGCTGCGCCGCGTACGAGGTGGCACGCCACAAGTGACGGGTGGAGCGGCGGGCCGCCCGGCGTCGTCTCGTGCCTGCTCCGTGACGTATGTCCGGACTGCGGCGCTGTAGGAGACGTCGGCGGTCCCCCGTTCCAGCACGGCCGCCGGCGGGCCGCTCCGTCCTGGGAAGAGGTGCGGGGCGGCCCGGCCCCGCCCCCGATTCCACCAGGTCACCGAGGGGGCGGGGCCAGCGGCGGACGTCAGCCCCCGGCCATGGCCCCGACCACGATGAACGGCTCGGTGCCCGCGCGCACCGGTCCGGGCAGGACGGTGTCGACCGGCTCGTTCGAGAGGTCCTCGGCGCAGGCGTAGAAGCGCACGAACGCGCGGCGGCGTCCGGTGGCGTGGTCGCGGATCGTCCCGCGCAGCACCGGGTGGCGGGACTCCAGCGCGTCCAGGACCGAGCACACCGTGACCGGCCCCGGCACCTCCAGCTCCACCTCGCCGCTCACCCCGGCGAGCGTGCGCAGGTGCGCGGGCAGCACGACACGGATCACGGCAGCGCCTGGACTTCGACCGACAGCACGGCCGGCAGGTCGCGGACGATCGGCGCCCACGTGTCCCCGGCGTCGGCCGACGCGTACACCTGCCCGCCGGTCGTGCCGACGTAGAGGCCGCACGGGTCGAGCGAGTCGACGGCCATCGCGTCCCGCAGCACGTTGACATAGCAGTGGCTCTGCGGCAGCCCGCTGGTCAGCGGCTCCCACTCGTTCCCGCCCGCGCGGCTGCGGTACACGCGCAGCCGGCCGTCCGGCGGGTAGTGCTCGGAGTCGCTCTTGATCGGGACGACGTAGACGGTGTCCGGCTCGTGCGCGTGGACGGCGATCGGGAACCCGAAGTCGCTCGGCAGGTCACCGCTGATCTCATGCCAGGTCCCGCCCGCGTCGTCGCTGCGCATCACGTCCCAGTGCTTCTGCATGAACAGCACCTCGGGACGCGACGGGTGCATCGCGATGCGGTGGACGCAGTGCCCGGTCTCTGCCTCCGGGTCGGGGATGCCGTCCGAGCGCAGGCCCCGGTTCACCGCCTGCCACGTCGCGCCGTCGTCGTCGGTGCGGAACACGCCCGCCGCCGAGATGGCCGCGAACATCCGCCCGGCCTTCACGGGGTCGCGCACGATCGTGTGCAGGCACATCCCGCCCGCTCCGGGCTGCCACGACGGCCCCGACCCGTGCTCGCGCAGCCCCGGCAGCTCGTGCCACGTCGCGCCGCCGTCGGACGTGCGGAACAGGGCGGCGTCCTCGACCCCGGCGTAGACGGTGTCCGGGGCGTCCGCCGACGGTTCGAGGTGCCAGACGCGCTTGAACTCCCAGGGGCGCTGGGTGCCGTCGTACCACAGGTGGGTGCCGGGCTCGCTCGCGTACGCGAACTCGTTGCCCACCGGGCGCCAGGTGGCGCCGCCGTCGTCGGAGCGCTGCATCACCTGCCCGAACCAGCCCGTCGACTGGGCCGCGTACAGCCGGGACGGATCGGCGGGCGACCCGGCGAGATGGTAGATCTCCCAGCCGCCGAACAGCGGCCCGCTGACCTCCCAGTCGTCGCGCGTTCCGTCCGCCGTGAGGACGAACGCGCCCTTGCGCGTACCGACCAGAACCCGAACTCCGGTCATGGCTGCTCCCTCCGATAGGGCTGTCCGGCATGGCTCACCACTGATACGGACGGCCGCCACCCGGAAAACTCATCGGTCTAGGGATTCCCTGAGAACGAACCACCGCGGGCGAGCATCGGACGCCGGATTCACAGGATTCTCTCCGAGGCTCCCAGAAACCGGCCAGCCCGGCCTTGCACGCTCTCTCCCATGACGACGATCGAAGTACGCGGGCTGACCAAGCGGTACGGGCCCGACACCGTGGTGGACGACCTGTCGTTCACCGTCGCACCCGGCCAGGTGACCGGCTTCCTCGGCCCGAACGGCGCCGGGAAGTCCACCACGATGAGGATGATCATGGGGCTGGCGGCGCCCACCGCCGGGACCGCCGTCATCGGCGGCCGCGACTACCGTGACCTGCCCGTCCCGCTGACCGAGGTGGGCGCGCTGCTGGACGCCGGCGCCGTGCACGGCGGCCGGAAGGCGCACGACCATCTGCTCGCGCTCGCCGTGAGCAACGGCCTGCCCCGCCGCCGTGTCGGCGAGGTGCTCGCGAGGACCGGCATCGAGAGCGTCGCGGGCCGCCGGGCCGGCGGGTTCTCGCTCGGCATGCGGCAGCGGCTCGGCATCGCGGCTGCGCTGCTCGGCGACCCGCGGGTGCTGATCTTCGACGAGCCGGTGAACGGGCTCGACCCCGAGGGCATCCGCTGGATCCGCGCGTTCATGCGCTCCCTCGCCGCCGAGGGCCGGGCCGTGCTCGTGTCCAGCCATCTGATGAGCGAGATGGCGCAGACCGCCGACCATCTGGTCGTCATCGGCCGCGGGCGGCTGATCGCCGACACCGGCATGAGCGATTTCCTGCGGGCCAACGGCGAGGGCACGGTGCTCGTCCGGACAGCGAACCCCGACTGGTTCGCGCGCCGCCTGACCGAGGCGGGGGCCACCGTCCGGGACGGTCTCGAAGCGTCGCTCGTCGTCTCCGGCATGACGGGCGAGGAGATCGGCAAGCTCGCCGCCTACCACGGCGTCGCGCTCAGCGAGCTCAGCCCGCAGAGCCCCTCGCTGGAGGACGCCTTCATGGAGTTGACCAAGGACGCCGTCGAGTACCACGGAGCCGCCCTGTGAGCTCGCTCGCCACCGCGTCCAGGGTGACGTTCGCCCGCACTCTCCACGCCGAGTGGATCAAACTCCGCAGCCTGCGCTCCACCTGGCTCACGCTGGCGTGCCTGTTCGTCGTCGGGCTCGGCATCACGGGCCTGTCGATGAGCTCCGCCGGGGACGACTACGCGACCGCGACGGCCGCGGAACGGCGGGACTGGGACCCGACCGCGCTCAGCCTGACGAACTACATCATGGCCCAGCTGATCATCGCCGTGCTGGGCAGCCTGGTCGTGACGTCGGAGTACGCGACCGGCCTGATCCGGACGTCGCTGAGCGCCACGCCGCGCAGGCACCGGCTGCTCGCGGCCAAGATGGTGCTCGCCACCGCGATCGCCCTGGTCGCGGGCCAGACGCTGATGTTCTGCTCCTTCCTGCTCGGGCAGGTCGTCCTGCGCGCGCAGGACGTCCCGTACGCGGCGCTCGGCGATCCCGGCGTGTTCTCCGCCGTGGCGGGCGGCGGGCTGTACCTGTCGGCCGTCGCGCTGCTCGCGGTCGGGATCGGCGCGCTCCTGCGGGCCACGGCCGGGGCGATCGGCACCCTGGTCGCGATCCTGCTGCTGGTGCCCGCGCTCGGCGGGCTGTTCCCGTCGTGGCTGCACGGCGTCATCGATATCTGGCCGACGATGGGCGCGGCGGAGATCCTCGCGACCGTCCCCGATCCGGAGTACCCGCACCCGTGGCTGAACTTCGGTGGGATGTGCCTCGCGGTCGCGGCGGTGGCGGCCGCGGCGTTCATCGTCCAGCGCCGCCGCGACGTGTGATGACCTCCGTATCCTGGCCGTCGTGCCAGGACGAGGACGAGGACCGGGTCAGGCGATGACGTCCGGGGAGGACGCGGAGCGGCTCCTGGTGGTGGACGACGAGGCCACCGTCCGGGAGTTGCTCTCCGCGACGCTGCGTTTCGCGGGGTTCCGGGTGGCGTCGGCGGCGACCGGCGCCGACGCGGTCGCCGCCGCCACCGAGGAGCCGCCCGATCTGGTGCTGCTCGACGTGATGCTGCCGGACATGGACGGCTTCGAGGTCGTCAGGCGGCTTCGGGAGCGGCGCCGGGAGAGCCGCGGCGGGCCGGTGCCCGTGCTGTTCCTCACCGCCAAGGACGGGCAGGCCGACAAGGTCACCGGGCTCTCGCTCGGCGCCGACGACTACGTGACGAAGCCGTTCGACCTGGAGGAGCTGATCGCCCGGATCCGCGCGATCCTCCGCCGCACCAAGGGCCACCACGCCGACGTGCTGACGGTGGGCGCGCTGGCGCTCGACGCCGAGGGGCACCAGGTGACGCGGGACGGGCGTCCCGTCCGCGTCTCGCCCACCGAGTTCCGGCTGCTGCGCTACCTGATGGAGAACGCCGGGGTCGTGGTGTCCAAGGCGCAGATCCTCGACCGGGTGTGGCGCTACGACTTCGGCGGTGACGCGAGCATCGTCGACACCTACATCTCGTATCTGCGGCGCAAGGTCGACACCGAGGAGCCCAAGCTCATCCACACCGTGCACGGCGTCGGCTACGTGCTGCGGGAGCCCCGGCGGTGAGACGCCCGGGGTTCTCGCCGCGGCTGAGCCGGTTCTCGCTGCGGGCCAGGCTGCTTCTGCTCACCGCGTCGCTGCTGCTGGCGGGGCTGACCCTCATCAGCGCGGTCGTGTCCGACCGGCTGGAGCGGTACCAGATCGGCCGGCTCGACAGCCAGCTGCGCTCCCTCGCCACGCTCGTGTCCCGCGTGCCGAAGACCGGACCGCCGGACATGCGGGGAGCGCTGGCCCGTCCCGACCTCCTCGACCCCGGTCTCGACCTGTTCGGCACCGCCTACCTGGTGTACCTGAACGCGGACGGCACGGTGGCGCGGAGCGTCCACACCCCCCGGCTCGACCCCGCGGCCCTGCCCTCACCGGACGCGCTGCGCGAGCTGTCCACCAGCGGGAAGGCCGAAGACCTGCGCGCGGCGGACGGATCGGCACGCTGGCGCGCCTCCGCCCGTCCCGCCGTCGGCTGGAACGGGACGGTGATCGCCGCCACGCCGCGCACGGAGGTGGACGCCACCATCGCCCGCCTCCGGACCAGCAGCCTGGTCAGCGGCTCGATCCTGCTCGCCCTGCTGACGGCGGCCGGCTGGTTCGCGCTCGGCCGGGGCCTGCGGCCGCTGCGCCGGATCGAGCACACGGCCACCGCGATCGCGGCCGGCGACCTCGCCCGCCGCGTGCCCGGCATCGCCCCGCCCGGCACGGAGATCGGGCGTCTGGCCGCGTCGCTCAACGGGATGCTCGGCCAGCTCGAACGGGCCTTCGCCGACCGGGCCGCGTCCGAGGAGCGGATGCGGACGTTCCTCTCGGACGTCGGCCACGAGCTGCGCACCCCGCTGTTCGGCATCAAGGGCACGACCGACCTGTACCGGATGGGCGCGCTGCCGGACCGGGCCGGTGTCGACGAGGCGATGCGCCGCATCGGCCACGAGGCGACCCGGCTCACCGCGCTCACCGAGGACCTCCTCCTGCTGGCCCGGCTCGACGAGTCGCCCGAGGGGCAGGTCGACCCGGCGCCGATGGACCTGCGGACCCTCGCGGGCGACGCCCGGCACGATCTGCGGGCGCTGGACCCGTCCCGTCCCGTCGAGCTCACCGGGCCGGACGGCGACGGCCCGCCCGGCCCGGCTCCGGTGCACGCGGACGAGTCCCGGCTGCGGCAGGTCGTCGTCAACCTCGTCGGCAACGCCGCCGCGCACACGCCGCCGGGCACCCCCGTCCGCATCGGCGTCGGCACGGTGGGCGGCCGCGCCGTCCTGGAGGTCGCGGACGAGGGCCCCGGCATGACGGCCGAGCAGGCGGGCCATGTCTTCGACCGCTTCTACCGGGCCGACCGGTCCCGCAGCCACGCGGGCGGTGCCAGCGCCGGGCTCGGCCTCGCCATCGCCCGCTCCCTCGCCCGCGCCCACGACGGCGACGTCGAACTGCGGACCGCCCTCGGCGAGGGCGCCTGCTTCCGCCTGACGCTGCCGCTCCTGGCCCAGGACTGAGGCCGCTCACCGCGGTATGTCGCCGACGGCCTCCCTCCGGTCGCCGGCGGCGGGCACCGGGCCGCGCGGGTGCGCCAGGCGTCCCGGCCACCAGATGCGGGGGCCCGCGTCGAGCGCCAGCGCGGGGACGAGCAGCGACCGGACGACGAACGTGTCCAGCAGCACCCCGACCGCGACCAGCGCGCCGAGCCCGGCCATGAACGTGATCGGCAGGTTCATCATCACCGAGAACGTGGCGGCGAGCACAAGCCCGGCGCTGGTGATGACGCCGCCGGTGGTGGTGAGGCCGCGCAGCACGCCCGTCCGGTGACCGGACGTGAGCGCCTCCTGCCGCACCCGGTGCATGAGGAAGATGTTGTAGTCGATGCCGAGCGCGACCAGGAAGATGAAGCCCAGCAGCGGGGTGGAGTTGTCCAGCGCGTCCACGCCGAGCGGGCCCTTCAGCAGCAGCCACGCGGCGCCGAGCGCGGCGAAGTACGACAGCACGATCGTGCCCAGCAGCAGCACGGGCGCGGTGATCGCGCGCAGCAGCAGGATCAGGATCGCCAGGACGACGAGCAGCACCAGCGGGATCACCAGCAGGCGGTCGCGGGAGGCGCCCTCGGAACTGTCGAGCGACTCCGCGGTGGGCCCGCCGACGACGGCGTCCGCGCCGCGTACGCCGTGCACGGAGTCGCGCAGGCGTTCCACGGTGCGTTCGGCGGCGGCGCTGTCGGCGGCGTCCCGCAGCGTCACCGACACCTGGACCAGACGTCCGTCGACGGAGCGTCCGCTCTCGTTGACGGCGACCACACCCGGCGTCGAACGGGCCGCGTCCATCACGGGCCCGGCGGACGGCGCGGCGGCGATGACGTCGGCCGGAGCCGACGAGCCCGCCGGGTAGTGCGCGGCCACCAGCCGCTGCCCGGCGACCGACTCGGGCGTCGTGCGGAACATCTCCTCCTGCGACGGGCCGATCCGCATCGTCCCGGCGATGAGGCCGAGGCCCACGAGGGCGAGCGCGGTGGCGATCCAGAAGGCGCGCGGGCGAGCGGAGATCGACGCCGCGACCCCCGCCCAGACGCGTCCCTGCCGGGGCGGGCCGCCGGCCCGGGGGACGAACGGCCAGAAGATCCACCGTCCGAAGATCACCAGCAGCGCGGGCAGCAGCGTGATCATGGCGGCGAGCCCGCACAGCACGCCGGCGGCGCCGACGCCGCCGAGCCCCCGGCTGGAGTTGATGTCGGCGGCGAGCAGGCAGAGCATCCCGGCGATGACCGTGGCCGCGGACGCGACGATCGCGCCCCGGGACCTGCGCAGCGCCGCCGCCATCGCCTCGTGCCGATCGGTGTGGACGTGCAGTTCCTCCCGGTAGCGGGCGATGAGCAGCAGCGCGTAGTCGGTGCCGACGCCGAACACCAGCACGGTCAGGATCCCGGCGCCCATGCCGTCCACCGGCATGTCCGCGTGCTTGCCGAGCAGGTAGATGAAGGCGTTCGCGAGCTGGCTCGCCAGCGCGACGCTGAGCAGCGGCAGGATCCAGATGATCGGGCTGCGGTAGGTGAGCAGCAGCAGGACCGTCACGACCGCGACGGTGGCGAGCATCAGCTTGGCGTCCAGGTCGCTGAAGACCTCGACCTCGTCGGCGGTCTGCCCGGCGGGCCCGGTCACCTTCACCTGGAGCCCGGCGGGGACGGCGTCGTGCGTCTTCTCCCGGAGCTCCTTGACCTTGTCGGTGAATCCGTCCTCGACCAGCGGCATCGGCACGGTGGTCAGCAGCGCCCGCCCGTCGGACGACGGCCGTACCGCCGGCGCCTGCCGGTCGGCCGTGAAGGCCGCCAGGGCCTGACGGTCGCGTTCGGCCTTGGCCCGGTCGGCCTGGGTGATGCCGCCGTCGCGGGCGTAGACGACCACGGCCGGGATCGGCTTCTCGGAGCTGAACCGCTTGCGCAGCTCGTGGTGCTCGGACGTCTCCGCGCCCCGGGCGAAGTTGAACGTCTCGTTGTCCTCGACGTCGCCGACCTTCCCGGCAAGCGGGGCGGCGGCGAAGATGATGCCGATCCAGGCCAGCACGACCAGCCATTTGGCGCGGCGTCCGGCGGGCAGGGCGGCGACGCGGCCGAGAAGGCCGCCGGTATCGGCGCCGGGATCGCGGCGCCGTGGGCGTCGCGTCTCGTCGGGAAGCATGAAATGCTGTCCTTCCTGGGAGTACGTACCGTGACGCACGCGGCGCGCACGGCCCGTCCGAGGCCCGGCGGCGTGGATGTGGCGTCCAACGCCGGGTCGCGAAAAGGCCGGATGCCGCGTGCGGGAGTGCTTCCGGATCGGGCCGTCGGGTGGCCGCCCGACGGCCCGCCCTCTCAAGGGGCGGCTACGGGGCCGCTCAGTCGATCTCCCGCATCACCCTCTCGATGGACATCATCCGTTTCTGCAGGTCGGCGAGGTTCTCGCTGATCCGCAGCAGATCCTCACGGGTCTCCATCTCGGTGGTGATCGACCGCTCCGCGAGCTTGCGGTACGCGTCCTCGCGGGCGAGCTGGACCTTGGCGCGCCAGGTCGCGAACACCTGCCAGATCAGGACGATCGCGACCGCGCCGACCACGATGAACAACACGCCCCCGATGAGGATGCCCACGGCGTCGTCCTCCATCAGCTGCTCCTCTTGCCGTCGTCGTCGCCGCCCACGTTCTTGACGGTGAGCGTCCCCGCCGCCGTCCCGATCCGTTCCAGATCCAGGTGCAGCACGAACGGCACCACCTCGAAATACCGCATCGCCTTCCCGTCCTCCGAGACCTCCAGCGAGCTGCGCACGAGCCCGGCGGCCTCCAGCCGGCTCAGATGCACCCGCAGCAGTGGCCGGCTGATCCCGACCTGGCGGGCCAGTTCGCTCACGTACCTGCGGCCGCCGCCGAGCGCGGCAAGGACCCGCAGCCGGTGCGGGCTCGCCAGCGCGGACAGCGCCAGCAGCAGCTCGTCTCCCGTGCCGCTCGCCAGATCAGTGATAACGACTTCATCCATGTGTAAAGAAAAACTATCACGTGGAACATGCCTATAGCCACCGCAGGCCACCGCGGTGGGTGGCCTGGAGCGCGACGGGTGGCCAGGAAAACGAAAAGCGGGCCTTCCCCCAGTGGAGGTGCTGGGGGAAGGCCCGAGGGAGTCAGTGCGTCCGGAAGCCGGTTTCCGGGACGCCGATCACAGGAGCCTGACGGCTCCGGTCATCACACCTGCTCCCACAGTGCCGGCACGTTGGCCGGGGTCCAGCCGGGCTGGGCCTGGTGGCCCTGGATGCACCGGTAGTTGGCGCCGTTGTAGCTGACGGTGTCACCGATCTTGTAGACGGTGCCCGCGGCCCAGGTGCCCGTGGGCGGGTCCGGCGGGTCCGGCGGGTCGGGGTTGTTTCCACCGGTGTACAGCGTCAGGCCGTACACCTGGAGCAGCTCGTTGATCGGCTGGAAGAACGTCGTCCCGCCGCTGCTGCAGTTGCCCGAGCCGCCGGACGTCACGCCCTGCGCCTGGGTACCCGAGATGTACGAGCCGCCCGAGTCGCCGGGCTCGGCGCACACGGTCGTCCGGGTCACCTCGTAGATGGTGCCCTCCGGGTAGGTGACGCTGGTGTTGAGCTGCGAGATCGTCCCGCAGTGCCAGCCGGTCGTGGAACCGGAGCGGCAGACGGGCTGCCCCGCCTGGGAGACGGTCGAACCCTCCACGGCCCGGTCCTGGACCTTGCCGTAGCCGTTCACCCGGGCGGTCGGGGTCCACTGGCTGTTCGCCGCGACCCAGGCGTAGTCGTTGCCCGGGAAACTGGAACCCTGGAAGCTGCCCAGCGCGACACGGTTGTGCCCCTGGACGCTCGTGCCCGCCCGTCCGCAGTGCCCCGCGGTCGCGAAGCCGGCCTGCGAGCCGCGCGTGATCGGGAAGCCGACCGAGCACCGTCCGCCCATGTAGTAGGCGTCGCCGCCGCGCAGGTCGTAGTACGTGCGCGGCTTGACGTTGGAGCGCTCGACCGTGATCGCGCTCGCGCTGACCCCGGCGGCCTTGGCGAAGGCGCGCGCCTTCGCGGGAGCGGAGCTCTGCAGGACGACCTTGTTGGTGCGGACGTCCACGAACCACACCGGCGTGTGGGCCGGTGCGCCCTGCTTGCTGGCACGATCCAGCTTCGACTTGGCGGCGTCGAGCTCGGCGAGGCTGTGCTGGACGACCTTCGCCTGCGCGCCGTACGCGGTGATCTGGGCCACCTGGGCGGGGCTGGTGGTGTTGACGTGCAGGGTCCCGCCGGTCTTGCCGGTGACGTAGCTGCCGGAGTAGCTCCCGGCGAGCCGCACCTGGAGCTTCCCGGCGGTCGCGCCGGTGGTGACCTGGTTGGCGAGGGCCTGCTTCGCCTGGGCGGCGGTGAGGCCGAGGTCACGCTGCATGGCCTTCAGCATGGCGGCGGGGACGTTGGCGGCGTTCGCCGCGGAGTAGGGCCGCGGCTGGTAGGAGCCTGGGGGCTGCTGGTAGGAGCCGTAGGAGCCGGGAGGCTGGGCCGTCGCGGTGCCTTGAATGCCGGCGAGGCCCAGCGCGCCGACGGCGATCACGGCGACCCGAAGGCCGCGTCTGTGAGACATCGTCTCTCCTTGTGTGGGGGTGCGGCAAAGGTAGATTGACTTTGCGCAGGTGAGAAAGCCTCTCCAGATGCGAGTTCTGGCGAGTTGTCGCCGCTGTCGATCTTCGCCATCAATGCCACTTGCCCGGTCAGCGCTATCGGCGGAAAATCATAAGAACTCCATTTGAGTGCGCGAAGAACACGCGCGGACGTGGAAGATGTGCGGTTGCCGCAGCCGCTGAGGCAAGAATTTGCGGGTTTCGGACGCGAGTTGGGCCCGGCTTGGCCGGGTCGCAACGCGTGCCCTGAGCGAGATTTGTGCGCAGAGGCTTGGCTGCCCTGTGCCTTTGCTGGATAATCCGTGCATGTCTCCCGCTTACGCCGCGACCGATGAGAATCCATTCGCGGCTCTCGGTATCACCACAGTGCAGCAGACCCTTTACAGCACGTTGCTGCACAACCCCGGCTGCACAATGAGCGAGCTCGCGCAGTTGTCGGACGAACCCCGCTCCCGGCTCGCCACGCTCCTCAAGGAACTCGAAGCGCTCGGCATGGTCGGCGTCGACGCCTCCACCGACCCGAAGTTCTTCCCCTACCCGCCGGACGCCGTCGTCGAGGCGCTGATTCGTCAGCGGGAGACGGAGTTCATCCGCGCGCGCATCGAGGCCAAACGGCTCAGCGGCGACCTGCTGGCCGCCGAGCAGCGCACCAACCCGCAGAAACTCGTTGAGATCATCGACGGTATGGACGCCGTCGTCCAGCGCCTTGAGCAGGTACAGCGCAGCGCTGTCAAATATGTCAAGGCAATTGACAAGCCGCCCTATGCCGTCGACCCGAAGAGCCCGAACGAGGTCGAGCGCGAGCAGATCGGGCACGGTGTGGAGTACCGCGTCATCTTCACCCCCGACGCGCTCGCCATCCCCGAGAAACTCGAAATAGCCAGGCAGGACGCCATCATCGGGGAACGCGCCCGGGTACTGGAGAGCGCGCCGACCAAACTCATCATCGTGGACGACGAAATGGCGTTGATGCCGCTGCGGGGCGACGACCCCGGCATCAGCGCCGTGATCCGCCCCTCCACCCTTCTCGACATTCTCATCAGCGTGTTCAACTCCTGCTGGGAACAGGCCACCCCGCTGCACGGCGACAACGAGACGGGAGATGTCTGGCCGCGGCTGTCGGAGGCCGACCGGCACCTGCTCACCCTGCTCGCCGCCGGGCTCAAGGACGAGGCCGTCGCCCGCCACACCGGAATGGGGGCGCGCACGGTGAGCCGGCACGTCGCCCGCCTGTTGCGCACGCTCAACGCCCGCACCCGATTTCAGGCGGGCGTCCACGCCGCACGCCGCGACCTGGTGTGACGGCCCGACCTCGATCAGGCTTCGCCGAAAGCGCGGGACGGCTACCGAAACCGGACAGGATCGACTCCAGAATCGGCAGCGCGTGCCCCGCCCTTTTCGCGCGGATCACCAGGTCCCATGCGGGCTCGAACTTCTTCCAGCCCCCGGCATAGGCGGCGTGCCTGGCCTTGCCGCGCAGGGTCGGCTTGGTCGCGGCGCCGCGCAGGATCGAGCCCCAGCGGTAGAAGTCCCGGTAGGCGCGCCAGTATCCGTCCTCCAGTTGCCGGGCCGTCATTTTCGCGGGTTTGAAGACGACCGTCCTGGTGTCGTATCGGTCCCAGTCGGAATGCAGGAGCCGGTCGGCCTTCGCCATCCGGTCATAGAGGCGCGTGCCCGGATAGGGCGTCAGGATGTGGAAGGTCGCGGTCTCGATGCCCTGGCCGATCGCCCAGTCGACGGTGCGGGCGAAGACGCCGGGATCGTCCTCGTCCATTCCGAACACGAAACTGCCGTTGACCATCACGCCGTGGTCGCGCAGCCGCCGCACCACCGCGCCGTAGTCGCGGTCGATGTTCTGCCATTTGCGCTGCTCGGTGAGATTCCCGGCGTTGACGGTCTCGAACCCGACGAACAGGCTGCGCAGCCCGGATTCCACGGCCTTCTCCAGCAGCCCGGGACGCAGCACCGCCTGCACCGTCCCCGCCGCCTGCCAGAGCCGTCCCATGCCGCGCATCCCGTCGAACAACGCGGACGCGAAACGCGCGTTGCCGAACAGGTGGTCGTCCAGGAAATACAGATGCCGTCCGGGCAGCCGCTCGATCTCTTCGAGGGCGGCGTCGACCGTCTGGGTGTAGAACGATTTCCCGCCCTCGAAGAACGCCTCCTTGTAGCAGAAGTCGCACACATGCGGGCAGCCGCGCGACACCACGATCGAGTTCGGCACCAGGTACCGCTCGCGGGCGATCAGGTCGCGGCGGATCGGCGGCAGCCCGGCGAGCGTCCGCTCGGACGACTCGTACCGGGCCTCCGGCCGCCCGGCACGGAGGTCGGCGAGGAAGCGGGGCCAGGTGTCCTCGCCGGGCCCGCAGAAGATCGTGTCCGCGTGCCGCGCCGCCTCGTCCGGGAGCGAGGTGACGTGCAGCCCGCCCAGGCAGACGTGGGCGCCCCGGGCGCGGTAGAGGTCGGCCAGCTCGTAGGCGCGCCGCGCCGAGGTGATGTAGACCTGGATGACCACGAGGTCGGGCTCGTCGGACGTGTCGACCTTCTGCACATGCTCGTCGGTGACCGTCACCTCGTCGTCCGGGTCCAGATAACCGGCGAGCGTGGCGAGCCCCAGCGGCGGGAACAGCGAATACTTGATCGGCCGGAAGAACGGCGAGGTCGCCTCGGTCAGGGCCGGAAGGATCATCTTCACGCGCATGCCCCATTGGACGACGCCGACCCCCCTCCAGTGGTGCCCGCCATGTGCCGATCGTGTGAAGATGCTGTGCGGGTGCCCTTGAGGAGTCAATGGACCTGGTGCCGAGGCCCGAGGGTGAGGATCTCGTCCGCTCCGTCCTGGGGCCGAGTCGGTGAGGGCCAGGCGCCGGTGGACGAGGCGCAGGGGCCGCGGCGCCCACCAGTCGGCCCGTCCGGCGACGCGAACGACACCGCGAGGACGGCCGCCGCCGTGGTGATCAGCGGGCCGCTCCGCTGGAGCCCGGCGGCGACCGCGCGGGCGTTGTCGCCGCTGCGGTCGTCGCGTTGAAACCGAGCGTCCCGGACAGGTTGCCGTCCTGGAAGATCCAGACCAGCGCCCCGAACATCACCGGCAGGCTGAGCGCGTTCAGCACGGCGGCCTTGAGCGGGACGAGCACGCTCCCCGTCATGAGGAACAGCAGCGCGCAACTCACCACGAGGATCAGCGTCACCACCACGGGCAGCCGGTCGATCAGCGCGGTGCGGAAGTCCGCGAGGTCGGCCGGATAGCCGCCGACCCTCGTCCCGCCGGGAGCGGGGACGGCCCGGACGTCGTCGACCAGGCCGAACGGGTCGTCCTCCAGCGGCGATGACGGCGGCGACGCGTCCGCTGAACGCGGCGGTGTCCGCCCGCGTCGAGGCCATCTTCGCCGCCAGGGCGCCCGACCTGCCGGCCGCTCGGCGCGCCCGGACCGTCCAGGTCAGCGTGCACATGTTCCGCGCGCTGCTTCCGCTCGTCCTCGCCGCGGAGGGCGCCGAGCGCGAAACCCTCCGCGACGAGGTCAAGCAGGCGCTCCGCCGCTACCTCGCCCCGATCATCGGCGACGAACCGCGCTGACGGGCTCGCCCGTCAGCGATCATGTGTCGCCGGGCCCGGCGCCAGCCCCGCCGGACCCGGCCGTCTCTATCCCCGTCAGGCCGCTGACGCGACCCTCTCGATCAGGCCGCTGATGCGGCCCTGCCCTCAGACCGCCGACGCGGCCGGGGTGTAGTGGGACGCGTCGTCGCCCTCGATCAGGTAGCTGCGCCGGCCGTCCACACCGGCGGGGACGTCGCCCGCCACCGTCACGCGGTGCAGCAGGCGCGGCAGGTCGCCGTAGTCGTCCGGCGCGTAGTGCTGGGTGATCCGGTTGTCGAACACGATCAGGTCGCCCGGCGCCCACACCCACCGCAGGACGTTCTCGGGCCGGGTGACGTACGACTGGAAGATGTCCAGGATGGAGCGCCCCTCCCGCTGGGACGACAGCCCGACGATGCTCTGCGCGAACCCGCCGATGAACAGGTTCCGCTCGCCCGACTCCGGGTGGACGCGCACGACCGGGTGCGCCGTCTTCCACGTCCGGGACACGAACGCCTTGCGGTGCGCGGCCTCCTTGGCGGGGTCGGCGCCGCTCTTGCCCGGCTTGACGTAGTCGTAGTCGTTGGTGTGGACGGCCCAGAGCCGCTCGGCGAGTTCGCACAGCTCGTCGGGCAGGTCGCGGTAGGCCGCCGCGGTGTTGGCGATCAGGGTGTTGCCGCCGTAGGGCGGGATGACCAGGCCCCGCAGCGTGCTGATCTTCGGCGGGGTGCGGACGAAGGTGACGTCGGTGTGCCAATGGTTGGCCCGTCCCGACTCGCTGTCCACCGGCAGGATCTCGGGCCGTCCGTCGACGGCGGGAACGGTCGGGTGCGCCCCGGTGAGCCGACCGAAACGGGACGCGAACGCGATCTGGTCGTCGTCGGTGAGGTCCTGGCCGCGAAACCCCAGGACCTTGTGCTCCAGCAGCGCGGCATGGATCTCGTCGAAGATCGTGTCGGACACGTCGCGCACGTCGACGCCGGTGACCTCCGCGCCGATGCGGCCGCCGATCCGGCGGACGTCGAAGTCGGACATTGAGCTACCTCTTCTCGCAGGAGAAAACCCCACCGTCCCTAGAGCGAAGCATGGCCGCGGGGTATAGTCAACAATTCCTACCAGTTGAGTTGGAATTGGAGGATCCTTGAGCATGCCGGCCGGTACGGGAACGACACGACGACGATTCATCTCCACGCTGGCGGTGACGGCCGCCGCCGTCCCGATCACCGCCGCCTGCGGGGGCGCGGCGGGGAGCGCCCGGCGGACGAGCACGCTGCGCTACCAGGGCTGGACCGGCCAGGTCACGCTGCCGGAACTCGCCGCCGACCTCGGCCATCTCGGCGAGGTGCGGCTGCGGTGGGTCGGCAACACCATCAGTGGGCCGCAGGACGTCCAGTCCGCGGCGACGGGCCAGGTCGACTTCGGCGGCGCGTTCAACGGCGCGGTCGTCAAACTCCGGGAGGCCGGGGCGCCGATCACGGCCGTCATCGGCTACTACGGCACCGACGCGCAGTCCTACACCGGCTTCTTCGTCCTGGCCGACAGCCCGATCAGGTCTCCCCGCGACCTGGTCGGCAAGAAGGTCGGGATGAACACGCTGGGCGGCCACTCGCAGGCCGTCCAGGACCTCTACCTGCGCCGCAACGGGCTGTCCGGCGCCGACATCGCGAAGGTGGAGTCGCTCGCCGTGCCGCCGGTCACGATGGAGCAGTCGCTGCGGCAGGGACGGCTCGACGTCGCCGCGCTCAACGGGATCTTCCGCGACAAGGCGATCGCGGCGGGCGGCGTCCGCACCCTGTTCAAGGACCTCGACTTCCTCGGCGAGTTCACCGCCGGCTCCTACGTCTTCCGGGACGACTTCGTCGAGCGCAACCCCGACACCGTCCGCGCCTTCACCGCCGGCGTCGCCAAGACCATCGAGTGGTCCCGGCGGCGGCCGCGTGCCGAGGTCGTCGACCGGATGACGAAGATCCTGCGGGCGCGGGGCCGCAACGAGAACGCCGACGCGCTCCGGTACTGGAGGTCGTGGGGCGTGGCGGGCGAGGGCGGCGTGATGACCGACCGCGAGTTCGACACCTGGCGCGAATGGCTGGAGGACGTCGGCCAGATCAAGAAGGGCAAGGTCAAGATGGCCGACCTCTATACCAACGAGTTCAACCCGTACGCGGACGGCGGGAGCAGACGATGACCGCGCAGCCCACTGAGACGGCGACCGAGAACGCGACCGCGAAGATCAGTGTTTCCGGGGTGGGGAAGACGTTCGCCGTCCGGGGCGGCGGCGAGTTCACCGCGCTCCAGGACGTCCGGCTGGACGTCGCCGCCGGTGAGTTCCTCGTCGTGGTCGGGCCGTCCGGCTGCGGCAAGTCGACCCTGCTCGACCTGATCGGCGGGCTGGCGGCGCCGACGTCCGGCCGCGTCCTGATCGACGGGACGGAGGTGACCGGCCCCGCCCTCGACCGGGGCATCGTGTTCCAGCAGTACGCGCTGCTCCCCTGGCGGACGGCGCTGCGCAACGTCGAGTTCGGGCTGGAGGCGGCGTCCGCCCGCACCGGACTGCGCCGCCGGGAACGGTCCAGGATCGCCCGCGAGCATCTGGACCTCGTCGGCCTGTCCGGGTTCGCGGACCGCAACCCGCACGAGCTGTCCGGCGGCATGAAGCAGCGCGTCGCCATCGCCCGCAGCCTCGCCTACGACCCGGACGTGCTGCTCATGGACGAGCCGTTCGCCGCCCTCGACGCGCAGACCCGCGAGTCGCTCCAGGACGAGCTGCTGCGCATCTGGGCGCGGACCGGCAAGACGGTCGTGTTCATCACCCACGGCATCGACGAGGCCGTCTACCTGGGCGGACGGGTGGCCGTGCTGACCGCGCGGCCCGGCACGGTGAAGGAGATCGTCGACATCGACCTCGGGCCCCGCGACGCCGAGGACGGCGACCGCGACGTCCGATCGAGCCCCGGGTTCGCGGCGCACCGGCACCGGGTGTGGTCGCTGCTGCGCGACGAGGTCCAGACGGCTCAGCGGCTGACCGTCCCGGCGCCGCGCAAACAGGAGGTCGACCATGGTTAGCACCGAGCATGCACCCGCCCGTACCGAGCCTGCCGCCGCCCCGCCCTTCCGCCCGCACAAGCGGAAGGGGCACCGCCGGGCGCGGCGGCGTGGCGCGGCGGCGGTCGCGCTGACCGCCACGGTCGTGCGGCGGACGGTCGCGCTCGTCGCGTTCTTCTCCCTCTGGGAACTGGCGCCGCGCGCCGGCCTGGTCGACCCGATCTTCCTGCCGCCGGTTTCGGAGGTCGCCCCCGCGCTGTGGGACCTGGCCGAAGGCGGCCAGTTGTGGAGCAACACCGAGACGAGCCTGGTGCGCTCGCTGTCCGGGTTCGGCCTCGCGATCGTCCTCGCGGTGCCGCTCGGCCTGCTGATCGGCTGGTACCGGCCGGTCGCCGAGCTGCTGAACCCGCTGCTCGAACTGTTCCGCAACACCGCCGCGATCGCGCTGCTGCCGGTGTTCATCCTCATCCTCGGCATCGGCGAGACGTCGAAGGTCGCGATCGTGCTGTACGCGTGCACCTGGCCGATCCTGCTCAACACGATCAGCGCCGTCCGCACCGTGGACCCGACGCTCGTCAAGTCGGCGCGGTCGCTCGGCCTGCCGGCGCCGCGCATATTCCAGAAGGTCATCCTGCCCGCCGCCGTCCCGACGATCTTCACGGGCATCCGGCTGGCCGGGGCCACCGCCGTGCTGGTGATGATCGTCGCCGAGATGGTAGGGGCGAAGGAGGGGCTCGGGTTCCTGATCAACTCGTCCCAGCAGAACTTCGCCATCCATGACATGTACGCCGGGATCGTCGCGATCTCCGCACTCGGGCTGCTGTTCAACCAGCTGCTGGTCATGGTCGAGCGCCGCTTCACCCGCTGGCGCACCGGCACCGGCCACTGATACGGGCGCCGATACCGGCCACCGAGCCTTTTGTCACCTCCGGGTCAGGTCCTTGACGGACATGTCGGTCTGTATCATTCTATCTCGATCAAACATGTAGACAAAGTAGGGGAGGGGCGCGATGCCTGGACGCAGGGCGTGGGCGCTGGGCCTGGCCGTCGTCGTCGTGGGGGCGGCGGCGGCCTGCGGCGGCGGCACGGCGGACGGCGCGGGCGGGAAGGTCCGGCTCTCGCTGGTGGCCTACTCCACGCCCCAGGCCGCATACGAGGCGATCATCAAGGAGTACCAGAAGACGCCCGAGGGCAAGGGCGTCACGTTCACCAAGTCCTACGGCTCGTCCGGCGAGCAGAGCCGGGCGGTGGCGTCCGGGCTGAAGGCCGACATCGTCGCGCTGTCCCTGGAGCCCGACATGACGCGGCTGGTCGACGGCGGCCACGTCGCCGGGGACTGGAACACCGGCCCGGAGAAGGGGATGATCACCGACTCGGTGGTGGTCCTCGCGACCCGCAAGGGCAACCCGAAGAACGTCAAGTCCTGGGACGACCTGCTCAGGCCGGGCGTCGAGGTCATCACGCCCAACCCGTTCACGTCCGGCGGGGCGCGCTGGAACGTCCTGGCGGGCTACGGCGCCAAGGCGAACAAGGGCACCGACAAGGCGGCGGGCACCGCCTACCTGCACGCCCTCTTCAAGAACGTCCCCGTCCAGGACTCCAGTGCCCGCAAGTCGCTTCAGACGTTCGCGGGCGGCAAGGGCGACGTGCTGCTCGCGTACGAGAACGAGGCCATCTTCGCCAAGCAGAGCAACCAGCCGCTCGACTACACGGTGCCCGACTCGACCATCCTGATCGAGAACCCGGTCGCGGTGACCAAGAAGAGCGAGCACCCGGCCGAGGCCCGCGCGTTCCTGAAGTTCCTGCACGGCAAGAAGGCGCAGGAGATCTTCGTCAAGAACGGCTACCGGCCCGTGGCGGACGGCGTCCCCGGCGCGGAGAAGTTCCCGCGTCCGGCCGGGCTGTTCACCATCAACGACCTGGGCGGGTGGAAGACCGTCTCCGACGAGTTCTTCGACCCCAAGGGCAGCATCATGGCCGATGTCGAAAAGAAAATCGGCGTCTCGGTGGAGGGTTAGGGCTCCACGGCATGAGCGAGACGACGAGGGCCGAAACACAAAGGACCGACACGGTCGAACGGGTCAAGCCGCCCGGCCTGGCCGGGCCGGTCAAGGCGGGGAGGGTGTCCGGGCCGGGCGGATGGGGCGGGTCGAGCGGTACCGCGCTCGGCCTGGGCACCGCGACGATCTTCCTGAGCGCGGTGGTGCTGATCCCGCTGGCCGCCGTGATCTGGAAGGGCGCCGAGCAGGGGCCCACCGGCTTCTGGGACGCGATCACCACCCCGGACGCCTGGGCCGCGCTGAAGCTGACCATGGTCGCCTCCCTGCTGGTGGCCCTGGTGAACCTGGTCATGGGGACGCTGATCGCGTGGGTGCTCGTGCGCGACACCTTTCCCGGGAAGGGCCTGATCGACCTGCTGATCGATCTGCCGTTCGCGCTGCCCACCATCGTGGCGGGCCTGGTCCTGCTGACGCTGTACGGGACCGACAGCCCGCTCGGCGTCTCGCTGGCCTACACCCGGGCCGGCGTGGTGGTGGCGCTGCTGTTCGTGACGCTGCCGTTCGTGGTCAGGACCGTCCAGCCGGTCCTGCTGGAGCTGGACAAGGACATGGAGCAGGCGGCGGCGTCGCTGGGCGCCGGCAACTGGACGATCTTCCGGCGGATCATCCTGCCGAACCTGGTGCCCGCGATGCTGGCCGGCACGGCGCTGGCCTTCACCCGGGCGGTCGCGGAGTTCGGCTCGACGGTGCTGATCTCCGGGAACGTCCCGTTCAAGACGCAGGTCGCGGCCGTGCACATCTTCGGGCAGATCGAGAGCGACAACACCGCCGCCGCGGCGGCGACGTCGACGGCGCTGCTCGTGCTGTCGCTGCTGGTCCTGCTGTCGATCGACCTGATGCGCAGGTGGGGGGCCCGCCGTGGCTAAGTACGGGCTGCGCGCGATCGTCCTGGCCTACCTGCTGTTCCTGCTGATCCTGCCGGTCGGGCTGATCGGCTGGCGGACGTTCGAGGACGGCCCCGGCCCGTTCTTCGACGCGCTCACCACCCATTCGGCGCTGCACGCGTTCCGGGTGACGCTCGTCGTCGCGGGCTGGGCGGTCGCCCTGAACACCGTGTTCGGGGTGCTGGCCGCGCTGCTGCTCGTCCGGCACACGTTCCCGGGCAAGCGGCTGCTCAGCGCGCTGATCGACCTGCCGCTCGCGGTGTCCCCGGTCGTCGTCGGGCTGGCGCTGATCCTGGTGTACGGCACGTTCAGCCCGGTCGGCGGCTGGATGGAGGGCCGCGGCATCCAGATCATCTTCTCCACGCCGGGGATGGTGCTGGCGACGGTGTTCGTCTGCCTGCCGCTCGTGGTGCGCGCGATCGTCCCGGTGCTGGAGGAGATGGGCGACGAGCAGGAACAGGCCGCGCAGACGCTGGGGGCGGGCGGGTGGCAGACGTTCCGCCGCATCACCCTCCCCGGCATCCGGGCCGCGCTCGGCTACGGCATCGTCCTCTCCCTGGCCCGCGCGCTGGGGGAGTACGGCGCGGTGGCCGTCGTCTCCGGACGGACCGTCGACCAGACCCAGACCCTGACGCTGTTCGTCGAGGAGCGCTTCGAGAACTTCGACGTGCACGCGTCCTACGCCGCCGCGCTCGCGCTGGCGGTCATCGCGGTCGCCAGCCTCCTGGCGACCAAGCTCCTGCGACCGAAGGACGGCTCCTGATGGCGATCGAGATCCGAGATGTGAACAAGTCGTTCGGCGAGGCCCCCGTCCTGCGGGACGTGTCGGTGGACGTGACGTCCGGCTCGCTGACCGCGCTGCTCGGCCCGAGCGGCGGCGGCAAGTCGACCCTGCTGCGCGTGATCGCGGGGCTGGAGCGGCCCGACTCGGGCCAGGTGCTGATCTCCGGCAAGGACGCGACCCGGCTGCCGCCGCAGCGCCGCGGCGTCGGGTTCGTGTTCCAGCACTACGCAGCGTTCAAGCACCTGACGGTCTTCGAGAACGTCGCGTTCGGGTTGAAGATCCGAAAACGGCCGAAGGAGGAGATCCGCAAACGGGTCGGGGAGCTGCTGGAGCTCGTCCATCTCGACCAGTTCGCGTCCCGGTACCCGGCGCAGCTTTCGGGCGGGCAGCGGCAGCGGATGGCGCTGGCGAGGGCGCTGGCCGTCGACCCCGAGGTGCTGCTGCTGGACGAGCCGTTCGGCGCGCTGGACGCCCAGGTCCGCAAGGAACTGCGGACGTGGCTGCGCCGCCTGCACGACGAGGTGCACGTCACGACCGTCTTCGTCACCCATGACCAGGAGGAGGCGATCGAGGTCGCCGACACGATCGTGGTGCTGGCGGACGGCGTCGTCCAGCAGGCCGGGGCGCCCGGCGACATCTACGACAACCCGGCGAGCCCGTTCGTGATGCGGTTCCTCGGCCCGGTGACCGAGATCGGCGGGCGGCTGCTGCGGCCGCACGACGTCGAGGTCTCCACCGAGCCGGGGCCCGGCACGAGCCCGGCGGTGATCACGCGGGTGGTGCGGCTCGGGTTCGAGACGCGGGTGGAGTTCCAGGTGCGCGAGTCCGGGGCCGAGCACGCCGCCTGGGCGCAGATGACGAGGGAGTCGGCCGGGCGGCTGTCGGCGGAGGCCGGCACCGAGGTCCATGTGCGGCCCTCCGTGCGGGCGGCCACCGTCCCGGCGAGCTGATGCGACCTGGGATCAGGGAGCAGCACGTTGTACGTCACCGCCCGCACCGACTACGCGATGCGCGCCCTGCTGGCCATGGCGGCGGCGGGGCCGGAACCGATCAGCGCGCCCGCGCTGGCCGAGGCCGAACAGATGCCGTTCACCTTCCTGCAGACCATCCTCGGGGAGCTCCGGCGCTCCCGGCTGGTCGTCAGCCAGCGGGGGCACGACGGCGGCTACCGGCTGGCGCGACCCGCGACGCAGATCACGGCCGGCGAGGTGCTGCGGGCCATGGACACCACCTTCGCCCCATCGGACGACGGCCCGCGGCCCGCGGACCGGCGTCCCACGTCGACGGCGGCCGAACACCTCGAACAACTGTGGCGGGCGGCGGACATCGCCCTGCGCCGCGTTCTGGACGAGACCACGCTCGACGACCTCGCCCGCGGCCGCCTGCCGACCCACGTGCAGACCCTAGCGAACTATTCAGATTGATTAAGTATGAAATCCTTGGCATCATGGTTCCCATGAGTTCCCGGGCCCAGCTCTGGTCCCGGCGGCACGTCGATCTGGGACGGCTCGCCGCCGGGCTGTGTCCCCGCGCCCATCCGCCGACGACGGAAGGACCGACCAGAGATCAGGGGAACGAATCGCATGACCATCAGTACGACCGCATCGCGGGGGTCCGGCCTGGCCGCCAAGGTTTCCGACCTGGCCGAACGGTGCGACGAATGGCTGCCCCGGGTACGCCTCGACCCGAGGGGACGCTGGTACGAGCGCCTGCACCAGGACGCGGACCAGGAGATCTGGCTGATCAGCTGGCTGCCGGGGCAGAGCACCGGCCTGCATGACCACGGCGGGTCGCGGGGCGCGTTCGCGGTGGCGCTCGGCAGCCTGGAGGAGCGGGACCTGCGCGGCACGCGGCTGGTCGCGCCCGGCGGGACCCGCTCGTTCGGCACCGAGTACATCCACGAGGTGCGCAACGTGTCGGAGGCGCCCGCCGTGAGCGTGCACGTCTACTCGCCTCCGCTGGCGACCATGAACCGCTACGACATCGTCGGTGACCGGCTCGTCCGGCTGGCCACCGAGGAGGCCGGCCAATGGTGACGCGGCCCAGGACGATCGATGACGTCCTGGCCGATGCCCGCGTCCGCCTCCGGCGGCTGAGCCCGGAGGCGGCGCACGCCCGGTGGCGGGAGGGCGCGCTGCTGGTCGACATCCGTCCGGCGGCCCAGCGCGCGGACGAGGGCGAGGTGCCGGGCGCGCTCGTGATCGAGCGCAACGTCCTGGAATGGCGCCTCGACCCCACCTCCGACGCGCGCGTCCCGCAGGCCACCGGGCACGACGTGCGCGTGATCGTCCTGTGTTCGGAGGGCTACACCTCCAGCCTGGCCGCGGCCGCGCTGCACGACCTGGGCCTGGAGCACGCGACCGATGTGGCGGGCGGCTTCCGCGCCTGGCGCGCGGCGGGCCTGCCCGCCACCGGCGGCGCGGCCTGAAACCGCCGCGTCAGACCGTCGCGGCCTCTTCCGCCATGGCCTTCTCGGCCACAGCGGCCTTGGCGGTCTGGCGCCGGTGCTGCCGGATCGAATGGGCGAGGGCACCGGCCCACAGCGCGTAGATGGCGACGTACACGGGATACCTGACGCCGCTCGGCGCCTCCATCCAGTCGCTGTTGAGCAGGGTGCGGGCGTTCGTGACGATGATCAGCCCGCCGACGGCCGAGCCGAGGACGCGGGGCGGGAGGTGGCGGACGAGCCAGGCCGCGATCGGTGCGGCGATGACGCCGCCCACCAGCAGCGCGGCGGCCCAGGCCAGATCGATCCCCGCGCCGCCCAGCCCGGTGAGGAAACCGGCGCTGGCGGCCACCGCCACGAGGAACTCGCTGGTGTCCATGGAGCCGATGACCTTGCGGGGCTCCATCCGCCCGCTGGCCAGGATGGCGGGGGTGCCGACCGGGCCCCAGCCGCCGCCCCCGGTGGCGTCGACGAACCCGGCGACCAGGCCCAGCGGGGAGAGGAAGCGCCGGCGCAGCGGCTTGTGCAGGTTCCCGGACGGCAGCCCGGCGAGCGTGAAGCGGGCCAGGACGTACGCGCCGAGCCCGAGCAGGATCAGCGCCATCAGGGGAGCGGCCATCTCCGTGGAGATCCAGGAGAGGAAGGTGGCGCCCGCGAAGGCCCCGGCGGCGCCCGGCACGCCGATGCGGGCGACGACGCGCCAGTCCACGTTGCCGAAGCGCCAGTGCGCGGTGCCGGAGACCAGTGTGGTGCCGATCTCTGCGAGGTGGACGGTGGCGGACGCGGCGGCCGGGTTGGTCCCGGCGGCCAGCAACAGGGTCGTCGAGGTGACGCCGTAGGCCATGCCCAGGCTGCCGTCGACGAGTTGTGCGCCCAGGCCGACCAGCGCGAGCACGAGCAGAGACCGCATCTTCCCTCCTTAATGGACTTCACATACTAAACAAGTATGGATTCTCTGTATAGCCGGCCCATTTTCCAACCTAAACAGTTGACTTAGTAGGAAATATGTCTGACCATGGGGTCGTGAACCCGAGTGAGGCCCTGGTCGCGCGGCTGCACGTCGATCTCAGGCGGCAGGCCGGCGCGCTGTGTCCCCGTCGCTGATCCCGCGTACCACCCCCGACCGGATCCGACGGCTCACCGGAGGCCCACCATGTCGATCACCAAACGCATCGGCTCGTCCAGCCATCAGCGGCGCGCCCGCACCATCGAACTTCATCGCCTCGACGATCCCCGTCTCGACGACGTCGAGGTCTACCTGCGCGATCCCGAACCCGAGGTGCGCGACGCCGCGCTCGGCGTCCTGATCAGGAGCGCGCGCGCCGGGCGCGCCCCGTACGGCACGGGCGACGCGCTGGCGTGGGCCTTGGCCGACGAACACGAAGGCGTCCGCCGCGTCTCCGCGGGCGCGCTGCGCGACCTGCCCGAGATCTACATCACCGACGACGGCGTCAGGGCCCTGATGCTGGCCGCGGCGCGCGGGCGCGAGCCGTTCGTCCGCGAGATCGCCGCCGAACTCCTCGCCGGCCTGACCGCGGCGGCGGCCGACCTGTACACCCACGGCCTGGACGGGGACGAGGCCCACGTCCGCGTCCAGGCCGTGGTCGGCCTCGTCGCGCTGCACGCGGTCGACCGGGTGGTCGAGGCCGCCGACGACCCGGCCCGCGAGGTCCGGGTGGCCGTGGCCGAAGGGCTGGCGCGCATGGCGCGTCCGGGCGCGCTGCCCGCCCTGGAACAACTGCTCCTCGACCACGACCCGGTCGTCCGCATGGCCGCGCTGGACGCCGCCGCCGAACTCGGCGTCCCGGAAGATCTGGAACTCCGCGTGGTCGCCGCCCTCCTCGACGACACGAGCCGGCAGGTGCGCAGGACCGCCGCCGCCGCGCTGGCGCAGGCCGATCCGGACGGAGCGGTCCAACCGCTCATCAGGGCCCTGCGCGACCGGACCGTGGACGTCCGGCGGGCCGCCGTCCGGTCGCTGGAGCAGTGGGTGCCGGAGCGCCCCGAGGTTCTCGCCGCCCTCACCGAGGCCCTGGCCGATCCGGACCCGGGCGTCCGCACCCAGATCCGCTGGGCACTCGCCTGACGCTGCCGAACCGCAGGGCCCACTCCGCTTGCACGCCTATTCCATGGTATTTCAGTAGGTTCAATTAGAAAGGGTCACGCATGAGTGAGACCGGCGACGGCGAGACCGGTGACGGTGAGACCAATCACGGGGAGACCGATCACGGTGGGGGCGTGAGCCGGAGGGGCTTCGCGGCGGCGGGGGCCGTCGTGGCCGGGGTCGCGGCGGGCGCGGCGCTACCAAGCGGCACCGCGACGGCGCGGACGGCCGAACGGGAGTTCCGGGCCGACCCCGGCCGCGCGCGCCCCGCCCGGCCCAACATCCTGGTCATCATCGGCGACGACCTCGGCTGGGCCGACCTGAGCAGCTACGGCTCCCCCCACATCAGGACGCCCAACCTCGACCGTCTGGCCCGCGGCGGCGTGCGCTTCACCCAGGGCTACTCGGCCGCGGCCGTCTGCTCGCCCACCCGGTTCGCGCTCTACACCGGCCGCTATCCGGGACGGCTGCGCGGCGGGCTGGAAGAACCCATCGCCCGTCCCGACAAGCTCATCGGGATCCCGCCCGAGCACCCCACCCTGGCGTCGCTGCTGAAGGGCGCCGGTTACGCCACCGCGATGTTCGGCAAATGGCACTGCGGCTTCCTGCCCTGGTACAGCCCGATCAAGTCCGGCTGGGACGTGTTCTTCGGCAACCTGTCGGGCGCGGTCGACTACTACTCCAAGATCTCCGGCACCGGCGTGGACCTGTACGAGGGCGAAGTCCCGGCCGAGTCGCTCGACTACTACACCGACACCCTCGCCGACCGCGCCTCCGCCTACATCCGGAGCGACCACGACGGGCCGTGGCTGCTGAACCTCAACTTCACCGCCGCGCACTGGCCGTGGGAGGCGCCCGGCGACCGGGAGGTGAGCGAGCGGATCACCGCGCGGGCCAGGGCGGGCGACTCGCGGGCGCTGTGGCACGACGACGGCGGCTCCCTGGACACCTACCGCAAGATGGTCGAGAGCCTCGACGGCGCCGTCGGCCGGGTCCTGCGCGCCCTGCGCGCCACCCGCCAGGACAGGGACACGATCGTCCTGTTCAGCAGCGACAACGGCGGCGAGCGCTGGTCGTACCAGTGGCCGCTGTCCGGCGGGAAGGGCGGGCTGAACGAGGGCGGTATCCGGGTCCCGAACATCCTGCGCTGGCCGGCCGCGATCCGGCCCGGCCAGGTCAGCCACGTGCCCGTCATCACCCACGACTGGACCGCGACACTGCTGGACGCCGCCGGTGTGCGTCCGGGCTCACACCATCCGCTCGACGGGCACAGCCTCGTCCCGTACCTGCGCAAGGGGGCGCGGCCGCCGAGCCGCGACCTGTTCTGGCGGACGAAGCAGGAGCGGGCACTGCGCCGCGGCGACTGGAAGTATCTGCGGACCGCCGCCGGCGAGACGCTCCACAACCTCGCCGCCGACCCCCGGGAGCAGGCCGACCTCGCCCGCCGCCACCCCGCCCTCCTCGCGGACCTGCGCGCTTCCTGGGAGAAGGTCGACGCCGACCTGCTGTCCTACCCTTCGGCGTGACAAGAACGCGGGCGACCCGAGACGTTTCCCGGTCCTGGCCGGCCAATCCGGCATAGCCTCCATTCGACGGGTTCACCGAAATAGTGGACCGGCGGGCGGCGGTCGCCGGGCGGCGGTACTGGGAGCCGCGAGCTCATCGCCGCCGCCCGCCATGTCGCCGCCGTCCAGAAACCCGTTCGGTAATAAATACGCTTTTGACCGTTTGTGCCCTAAAGGTCTGAAATGGTGCGCCAGATACTCAAGTGACAAGATGGCCGTTGACCAGGGGATAGAGCGGCGGTGTAACCGATCGTTTCGCCGGGAGGTCGACAGTGATAGGGCGGCCGGGCAACCATTCTGATAACGATTGGGCACGGCGGGTACTGATCAAGCCGGTCGAGATGGATGCTACGACCATGGGCGGAACCGGTGGTCCACGGACCTGTCCGGCCGACTCCGTCGTAGGGCAGCTGAACGGTTGGCCGGCGCTGAAGTTGTGCCGGGCCGACTGCGGATTCGGCCGGGCATTCGCTTGCGGTGGGGATCAGATCGTCCATCTTCATGGGCGCGACCAGGCCGAACTGTATCTGACATGGCCGCTCATCCAGCGCATGCGAAAACCTCTCCGGGAATGCGCCTCCGTGCGGGTCCGCCCCGGTGACGGCTGGGTCGGAATATGGCTCGGCGGCGACGATGACGTCGCGTTATTGATCTCCCTGGTCAGCGTCGCCATCAAGGCCAATCTGGCGTCGCTGGACACCGTTCAGCCACGGGTCGGCCCGTGCTGGCTGGGCTATTCCCAGCTCGCGGTGAAGTTCCTGCCTCAGCCGCCCCCGGGACGCGGCGGGCTGACCATGACACCGTCCGGGAATCCCGTGGAACGCGAAGAGCACGTCATGCGCCATGTGGCCGACCGCCTCGTCCACAACCTCTCCGGCAGCCACCAGCCCAAGCAGATCACCCAGGCCATCGACGCGATCTACCGCCGTTTCGAAGACAGGCCCGTCAGGGACTTCGTCCCCGTGCTGGTCGAGCGCCTCGCCCGCGAGAAACTCACCCCCGAGCCACCCGCCTGAGCCCGCTTTCCGGGCTGCTACAGGTGTAGTTGAATTGTCCCGTCGAGGGCACGACGTCGTCCGCGAAGGGGTGAGGCCGTTGCCGCGCAGGCCGCTGGGGCAGCTGGAGGCCGAGGTCCTCGCCGCGCTGGCCGGGCTCGGCGGCTCGGCCCGGACCGCCGAGCTGGTGGCGCGGCTCGACGACGAGCTCGCGTACACGACGGTGAACACCATCCTGCACCGGCTCTGCGAGAAGGGCCTGGTATCGCGGGCCCGGGCCGGCCGCCACTACCGATACCGGCTGGCCGTCGACGAGTCGGAGCTCGTCGCGGACCGGATGCGCGAGCATCTGCGGCACGCGAGCGACCCCGCGGGCGTGCTGAACCGGTTCGCCCGGACGCTCAGCGACGAGGAGGCGCGCCAGCTGCGCGCGGTCCTCGACGCCCCGGGAGAGCGCGGGTGAACTGGTACACCGTCGCGCCGCCCGCCATCATGCTGGCGCTGAGCGCGGTGCTCGGCCGGTTGCCGCTGGTCCTGCATCCGTCCTGGTCGGCGCGGCTGCTGGCGATGACCGCCGGGACGACCGTGGTGGTGGCGCTCGGCACCGGCGTGTTCGTGGCGATCAACTACGCGGTCTCGGCGGCGCCTTCTGCCGCCGCGCACGTCCCCGAATGGGCGCTGTTCGGGGACGACAGGCCGGTCCCCGGCGCGGTGGGGATCCCGGCGGTGCTGCTGACCGTGGCCGGGCTGGTGGTCACCGGACGGACGGCCGCCGGCTGGACGTCCGAGCTCAGGACCGCGCGGGCCGAGGCCCGGGAGCCGCTGGACACCGACGTCCCGATCGCCGTCGCGGTGCCCGGCCGGCACGGGGGAGTGCTGCTGTCGAGGGGGATGCTCCAGCGGTTCACCGCCGACGAGCTCCATGTGGTCTTCCAGCACGAGACGTCGCACCTGCGCCATCGGCACCATCGGTATGCGGCGGCCGGTGCGCTGCTCTCGGCGGTGCTGCCGCCGCTGCGGCCGCTGTGCGAGCGGCTCCGGCTCGCGGTGGAGCGCTGGGCGGACGAGGACGCGGCCGAGGCGGTCGGCGACCGCGCCTTCGTCGCCCGCACGATCGCCAAGGCCGCCCTCGCCCGTCCCGAGCCCGCCAGGCCTGGCTCCACCGGGCCTAGTCTCGGGTTCGCCGAGTCCGGGGTCGTGCAGCGCGTCGAGGCGTTGCTGGGGACACCGCCGGCCAGGAACGCGGTCACCGGCCCGCTGCTGTTCATGAGCAACGGCTTCGTCACCGGCTCGCTGACCGCCGCGACCCTGCAACTCGACCACGCGCTCGCGGCCTGCCTGCTGCCGTTGCTCGCCGCGCGGTGACGGCGCGGCCCCGTCAGAGTTCGAACTCGCCCGGGTTGAGGTCGAGCGCGAAGCACGCCTCGCGGACGACGCCCTTCTCGTTGTCGTCGAAGTTCCCGTCGGCGCCGCCGATGATGATGCCGATCTGGATGACGGCCCGTGCCTCGTCGGGCTTCTTCTTGGCCTTGCCGATGTCCTGCAGGACCGAGACCTTGCCGAAGTCGAAGTCGGCGGTCAGCTTCGCCACGTAGTCGTTGAAGCGGCGCTGCAGGTCGTCCGCGGGGAAGTTCTTGAGCACCTCGTTGCTGGTGATCAGCGACGCGGTCCGCTGCCGCTCGGACGGGTCGACGCTCCCGTCGGCCGCCGCGACCAGCGCGCACATCGCCATGCTCGCGTCCCGGAACGCCCCGCTCTTCAGATCGTTCTTCCTGCTGAGCAGCTGCGACTGCATGGTCTGGGTCGACTCGCGCAGCTTGTCCCAGAAAGGCATCGGTTCCTCCGCTCGTAGTCCGTCCCACACGACACTAGCGGGCCTGCTACAACCGTAGTAGCGAGTGTTGCCCAACCCCTGCTCAAGGCCGGAGGCGGTGGAACAGCTCGACGCGGTCGCGGTGGTAGTCGACGTCCTCCTGGTCGTGCACGACGCCGCGCTCGACTGACCACTGGTAATAGGCGGCCTCCCGGCGCAGCTTGTGCCGGATGAGCTGGGCCAGCGCCTCGTCGTCGAGGTCACCCGCCGTTCCGCCCTCCGCCATGTAGACGTCGACGAACCGCCGCACGAGCTTCGGCTGGTCCTCGCCCCATTCGGTCGCGGCCGCGGCCACCTCGAACTCGGGGGCGCCGACGAACGATTCGTCCCAGTCCAGGACGGCCGTCAGGACGCCGCCGTGGATCAGCGTGTTGCCCGCGTAGTAGTCGCCGTGCAGGGGGTGACGCGTGGGATGCGCGCGGTGGAACTCCGCGAGCCAGCGGTCGAGGTCCGGGTCGGCGAGGCCGTCGGGTCCCGCCGGTGCGTCCTCCGGCCCGTAGAGGCCGTACTCCGCGAAGGATCTGACGGGGCGGGGCCCGGGCTCCGCCGTCGCGAGGGCACGGTGGAGACGGGCCAGCAGACGGGCCGCCTGGACGTCCGCCTCGGCCTCGCGCGGCCAGCGTCCCTCGGCGAACGGCCACAGCGAGACCGGCCGCCCCTCGACGCGCACGACGGTGGTGCCGCCGGCCGTGGACAGCGGCGCGATCGCCTCCGGCACGACCCCGGCCGCGTGCCGGCCGACCGAGTGGCACCACTCGATCTCCGCGTCGGCACGCCACGCCGGCCCGATCCGCACCACATGGTCGCCGAGCCGGTACGCGGCCGACTCCTCGCCCCCGTGCAGCCGCGCCGCCGCCGCGTCCCCCGAGACTCCCCAGCTCTCCTTGACGGCACGAAGCACGGCCTCGCTCAACGGAATCTCCGCGTAGATCATGCCCGCCACCCTACGAATCCCGCCCGACGACCCGGGTGCCATGTGATCTGGGTCACTTCCATGCAGATGATCATGATTTGCGGCCTCTTCTTCTCGACGGCACGCACCCCGTGTGGCCACCAGCAAGGGCCCCGGCGGGCCGGTGGAGGAGGCGTCAGAGCATGGACATGGACGGCGAGACGGTCGTGGCGGCGACGCAGGCGGTGACGGCGGTGATCGGCGCGGTGCTCTCGGCACTGGACGAGCCGTCACGGGCACACGAACGGAGCATCCCGCCGCCGGGCGGGAGGCCGGTCGCGGCCAGTCGTGCCGGGAGCCCCGGCCCGTCGGTCAGGATGGCGGCGATGCTGGACTTCCTGGAGCCGCCAGAGGGCCGCGAATGCCTCGACTACGTGGTGAGGCACGTGCAGAGGTTGGGTCCGGCCAGCAAGGAGGACGCGGAGGACGCCGCACAGCACGCCCTGCTCCAGCTCTGGCAGAGGTGCGCGAAGGCGGAGGCGGAGGAGGAGGAAGGCGCGGACCAAGGGCGCCCGATCGACAACCCCAGAGCCTGGATGTGCGCGGTGGCGCTGAAGTACCACCGGAGATCTCTCCGCCGCCGCCTCGATCCGCTGAGCGAGTCGGCACCGCGAAAGCCTGCGCCAGGCACGGGTCACGACGAACCGCCGGGACACGACGACCTGGTCGCCGGGAGCCTCGACGCGGACGCGTTGCTCGGCCACTTGGCGCCGCACGACCGGAAGCTACTGATCGGGCGCATGCTCGGCATCCCCATCGAGGACATCGCCGAGCGACTGGGCATCGAACGAAGGGAAGTGGAGAAGCGTCTGCGCGCGACCCGCGGTCGGCTGCGGAAATCCCTGCCCCCGCGGACCCGGCCGGACGCGGACGCCGTTGTGAACCGCGCCGAGCTGGTGGTGGCCCAGTTGGAGGCGTACGGCGGTGAGCTGCGGACCATGGCCACCGACGACCGGCAGGGATTCCAGGCCGAGATCACCGAGCTGCGCAGGCTCCTGTCCGGTTGCCGTGCCGGGAGGTTCGGCACCGACGAGTCGGAGATCGTTCTCGGAAAGAGCGCCGTCCTGGCCGAGGCGTTGATCGTGGACCGGGACGAGCGCACCGGCCTGGCGCTGGTCCGGGCGGCGTCCCGCCATCTGCGGTTCCTGAAGACCGAAGGTCCGGAAGCGTTCCGGGTGCGGCGTGTGCTGGCCGAGGCCCATTCCGAACTCGGCCGGTACCGCAAGGCCGAGCAGCTGCTGCGGAAACTGGCCGGGGCCGAGAAGAAGACCTTCCGCGCCGCCCACCCCCGGACGGAGCTGCTGCTGTATTGGACACTGATCGGCCAGGGCCGGCTGGACGAGGCCGAGGAGGGATTCGACGCGCTGATGAAGTCCCTGGCCGAACCGTCGGCCCCTGAAGGGCTGGCGCTGCACGCCCTGTGCAGGAACGCCTGGCTGCTGGGGCGTCTCGGCCGGACGGACGAGGCGGTGCGCGCCTACACCCGTGTCGTCTCCGGCCGGACCCGGGTCCTGAGGCGGGACCATCCCGACACCCTCGACGCGCGGCACTCCCCGGCGAAGGCCCTCGCCGCCGCCGGGATGGGGGAGCGGGCGCTCGCCCTGCTGGATCCGCTGCTCGACACCCGTGCGCGCGTCCAGGGCGACCGTCATCCCGACGCCCTCGAAACCCTCAAGTACCGGCACGTCGCCCGGGTGCAGGTCGAGCCGCGTGACGAGCGCGTCGTCGACGTGGCGTTCCGCGATCTCAGGGAGATCCTGCACGTCCAGATCCGGCGGCACGGCCCGGGCCATCCCATGTGTCACGACACCCGCCGCTGGCTCACCTGGCTCGACGGCGTCCGGAAGGCGAACCGGTTCGGTGAACCGGTCCCGCCGCTCCCCGGCCCGTGACCAGACCGTCTCCCCAGACCATCGAAGTGAGATGAGAACAATGAGGCTTGGACTGCTGACGGCCGCGCTCGGCCAGATGTCGCTGGAACAGATCGCCGCGTGGGCACCGCGGGCCGGGTATCAGGCGTTGGAGGTGGCGGCCTGGCCGGTCGGCAGCGAACACGTCCATCAGGCCGCCCACCTGGACGCGGCCGCGTTCACCGCCGGCGACGCCGCGCGAGTGAACGAGCTGATGGACGCGCACGGCCTGACGATCAGCGCGGTGACGTACTGCGGCAACAACCTGCACCACGACCCGGCCGAACGGGACCGCGCCCACCGGCATCTGCGGGCCTGCATCGACACCGCCGCCGCGTTGGGCGTCGGAAGGGTCACCACCTTCGTCGGCCGCGACATCACCCTCCCGGTCGCCGACAACCTCAAGCAGGCCGAAAAGCACCTGCCCCCGCTGGCCCGGTACGCGGCCGAGCGGGGCGTGCGGCTGCTGGCGGAGAACTGCCCGATGGAGGGCTGGCACCCCGACGGGTATCCCGCCAACCTCGCCTACTCGCCCGAACTGTGGGACTGGATGGCCGAACTCGGCTTCGGCCTCACCTACGACCCCTCGCACCTGCCCTGGCTGGGCATCGATCCCCTCGACGCGCTCCACCACGCGCTGGACGCGGGCATGGTCGGTCACGTCCAGGCCAAGGACGTCGAGATCGACGAGCGCGCCCGCACCCGGTACGGCGTCTTCGGCAGGACCGCCGGCCGGACCGGGCCCACCGACGTCGGATGGTGGCGCTACCGCGTCCCCGGGCGCGGCGGGCTCGACTGGAACCGGATCGTCGACGCCCTCTACTCGGCCGGATACGACGGCGACATCGCCGTCGAGCACGAAGACCCGGTCTGGGGCGGCACCCTCGACAAGACCCTTCAGGGCATGCGTATCGCCGCGCGCACCCTGCGTCCCCTCATCGCGGACCCCGAGTAGACCATCGCCGTGGCACACGCCCCCCGGGGTTGCTTCTTGGTGACAGGTCTTTGTCGGAGGGTGCCGGATTCGGGGGCGGTGGTTGATGTGCGGTGCGGCCGCGACTAGCAAGACAAGCGGTGCAGAGGGTCGTCCCACACACACCACTCACTCACTCCACTAGGAAGAGACGGACTTGACTTCCTCCCCACGGACGAGACCGGGGGATTCCGATCCTCGCGGGTCGGGTTTCCTGCTTCGCCGCCAGTCGCCCACCGGGCTTGCGCCGTTGGGGTCTTACACCGGCTCCACAGGCGTTTCACCTCTCGGCCAGCCCGGCCGCGAGGATGTTGCGGGCCGCGTTCACATCCCGGTCATGCACCGCACCGCAGGCGCATTCCCACGACCGGAGGTTCAGCGGCATCACGTCTTGCCGGGCCCCGCACCCGCTACACAGTTTCGTACTGGGGAACCATCGGTCGGTCACGAGGAGTTCGCGGCCGTACCAGGCGGTCTTGTACTCCAGCATTTCGCGCATCTCCCGCCAGGAGGCGTCGCTGATAGCGCGGGCGAGCGCGTGGTTGCCGAGCATGTTGCCGACGGTGAGGTCCTCGATCACGACCGTTTGGTTCTCACGGACGAGCCGAGTGGTGAGCTTGTGCAGGAAGTCCCGGCGCCGGTCGGTGATCCGGGCGTGCACCCTGGCGACCCGGAGCCGGGCCCTGTCCCGGTTTCTCGAACCTTTCATCTTGCGGGACAGCGCCTGCTGGGCTTTGGCGAGCTTGCGCCGGTCCCGCCGTTCGTGCCGGGGGTTGGTGACCTTCTCCCCCGTGGACAAGGTGACCAGGGACGTGATCCCGGCGTCCACGCCCACGGCATGCCCGGTGGAAGGCAGACGGCTGATCTTCTCCTCCACCAGCAGGGACACCAACCAGCGTCCGGCGGCGTCCTGGCTGACGGTGACGGTGGACGGCTGCGCGCCTGCGGGCAGCGGACGCGACCACACGATGTTCAGCGGCCCGTGCATCTTCGCCAGGGTCAGAGTGCCGTCCCGCCAGCGAAACGCCGACCGGGTGTATTCGGCCGACCGGCGGGACTTCTTGCGGGACTTGAACGCCGGATACTGGGCACGTTTGGCGAAGAAGTTAACGAACGCCGCGTGCAGGTGCCGCAGGGCCTGCTGCAACGGGACCGAGGACACCTCGGAAAGGAACGCCAACTCCGGCGTGCGCTTCCACGCCGTCAACATCACGGAAGTCTGCGCATAGGAGAACTTCCGGCCTTCGGCGGTGAAGGCGCGCGAGCGTTCCTCCAGTGCCTTGTTGTAGACCAGGCGGACGCAGCCGAACGTCCGGGCAAGCTCTTGAGCCTGCTCGGGGGTGGGGTAGAAGCGGTACTTGTAGGCCCGCTTCACCGTTCGCGCCATGTCACTCATCATAACCGGAGAGTGACCTTCATTCGCACGCATGTTCGCATTCCTGCGGCACCGTGCCGCGTTCCCTCCCCACGCCTGAAGGCGGGGGTCTCCACACTTCAAGGAGAAAGATGAAGAGAGTCGTTTCGGTCGCTCACTTGGCCGTGCTGGCCACGATCGGGGGAGCGGCGGGGGTGGTCGCGGTCTCCGCGGCCGTCAACGCGGCCACCGGCGAAGGGCGGCATGCCCTGACCGCTCAGGTGCTCGACGTTCAAGGCAAGGAGGTGGGGAGGCTGACCGTGGACGGCGCCGGATGGGGACGCCAGCGGGTGTCGGTCCAGGTGTGGAACCTTCCCGCCGGTTTCCACGGTTTCCATGTGCACGCGGTCGGCAAGTGCGATCCCGCGGCCGTCGATCCCAGCACCGGCAAGGTCAGCCCGTTCTTCACGGCCGGTCCCCACCTGGACGTGGGCGGGCCCAACGGCCACGGGGCGCACGCGGGTGACCTGCCGAACCTGCTGATCGGGAAGAACGGGCGCGGCACGGCGGAGTCGCTCACGGACCGGTTCGGCACGCAGGATCTCCTGGACGCCGACGGCAGCGCGATCGTGGTCCACGCGCTGCCCGACAACCACGCCAACATTCCGGAACGGTACGAGTCCGGCGGCAAGAAGGGCCCGGACGCCGAGACCCTGAAGGCCGGCGACGCCGGAGGCCGCAGCGCCTGCGGAGTCATCGCCGACCGGAGGAAGTAACGGTCAGCAGGCGGAAAGCCGCCGCGATCTCATCGCTCGTCGGCGACCGTTCGGGGTCGACGAGCCATTGCATCGTCAGCCCGGTGAGCAGGGTCTGGCACAGCGTGCCGATCAGCTGTGCGCTGCTGGGATCACCGGGCGCGACGACGTCGCCGAAGATCTCCGCGAGGCCCGAGCGGCCGTCGGCCATGCTGGCGGTGAGCGCCTCGCGGAGGTCGGGGACGTGCTGTGCCTGGACCATCATCTCCGACAGCACGGCCCACAACGCGCGGTCGTCCTCCAGTGACGCGACGATCCGCGCCCAGACGAGCTCGAACCGCTGGAGCGGGGACGAGGGCAGGCCGGTGACGTCCCCGATCGCCCGCTCAAGGCGTTCGCCCCACTCCTCCATGGCCTGGTGAAGGGCCGCGTTCAGCAACGCCTCCGTTGAGCCGAAGTGGTATCCGATGGCGGCCAGGCTGGTCCCCGCCGCATCGGTGACGTCGCGGGCGGTCGTGCGCGTGTAGCCCTTCCGCTCCAGGCACTCCCGGGCGGCGAGCAGCAGTTTCTCTCGGTTTCCCACTCCTGGATGATATCAGCGTCTTAGACAAACGTCTTGAAACTTGTCTAAGACGCTGTATATGTTCGGTCGTGCCGCCACCGGGCGGCGTGGCAGGCGAAGCAGGGGGTCCCAGATGTCACAGCTGATCTCACGGAGAGGCGTCCTCATCGGTGGCGCCGCGGCGGGCGCCGCACTGGCGGTGGGCACGCGCCGTCCCTCGACGGCCGACGCCGGTCCACGGCCGAGGCTGGCGCTGCGGGGCGTCACGGTGATCGACGCGACACGTCCGCGGCCCCGCCCGGACTCCACGGTGCTGATCGAGAACGACCGCGTCGTCGCGGTGGGACGGCGGGACGAGGTGCCCGTCCACCACGGCGTCACGGTCGTCGACCTGCCGGGCAGGTACGTGATCCCCGGCCTGTGCGAGATGCACGCGCACAGCATCGGCACACACGAGATCTCCCCGCCGCTCTACCTCGCCAACGGGGTCACCACGGTGCGCGAGATGGCCGGTTCGGCGGTGGTCGGCGGATGGCGCGACGACATCGGGCGCGGCGCCCTGCTCGGCCCGCGATGGACGATCGCCGGCACGATCATCGACGGCTCCCCGTCCCTGATCGCCGGGCCGGACGATCCGGACAGCGCCCTCCTGGTCACCAATGAGGCCGAGGCCAGGAAGGCGGTGCGGCGGGTCAAGGCGGAGGGCGCCGACTTCGTCAAGATCTACTCCAGGCTGTCGCCGGAGGCGTTCGAGGCGATCGCGGACGAGGCGCGCCGGCAGGGCCTCCCGCTGGTCGGGCACTGCCCCGACCAGGTCGACCCCGCGCGGGCCGCCCGTCTCGGGCAGCGCGGGATCGAACACGTCCACACGCTGTGGTGCGCCGCGTCCGGCCGGGGCCGGCAGGTGCGCGGGGTGCTGGACGCCATCACGATCGAACCGGGCGACTACGCCGGCTGGTTCCGCCAGTTCCACAAGGCGGAGTGGCTGGCGACGAGCCACTACAGCCCGCGCCGCGCCGACCGCCTCTTCGAGCGGCTGGTCTCCGGCGGCATCCGGGTCACGCCCACGCTGAGCATGCACCTGATCGTGGACCGTCCCGAAGACCTCGTCCGGGACGACCCGCGCCTGAAGTACGTTCCCGCCGAAGACCAGCAGTGGTGGCAGTGGGCCGTCGACAACATCTACCTTCCGGGACGGCCGCCCGAGGAGATCCGGCAGCAGCGCGAACTGTTCGACCGCAGGCTGCGCTTCGTCGGCGCGATGCGGCGCGCCGGGGTGCGGCTGCTGAGCGGCAGCGAGGCGGGGTTCATCTACGCCTATCCCGGTTTCAGCCTGCACGAGGAACTGGCGCTTCTGGTGCGCGCCGGCCTGTCGCCCCTGGACGCGATCGGCACCGCCACGCTCGAACCGGCCAGGCAGCTGGGCGTGGAGCGGGATCTGGGGTCGATCCGTCCAGGCAAGCTCGCCGATCTGGTCGTGCTGGACGCCGACCCGCTCGCCGACATCGCCAACACCACCAGAATCCACGCGGTGGTGGCGGACGGCCGACTGATCACGTCCGCCCGGCGGAAGCGGATGCTGGCGGACGTCGAGCGGGCCGCCGCCCGTACCCCGGACGGCGCCACGCGCGCCGCGCCGGTCGGCTGCGGCTGCCACGCCCCGCGCAAGATCCGCCTGTGACGGGACGTTATTCCTGGTTGAAGAAGCCGTCGTCGGAGGTGCTGGTGTGCGCCGTCAGGAGGGTGGTGTCAGCGGGGAGTATCAGGAAGACGCGGCGCGACAGGCGCTCGATGTCGCCGCGCCGGCCGAGGATGAGCCCGGACGCGAAGTCCACGATCCGCCGCGCCGCGGCCTCGTCCATTCCGTCCAGATTGAAGATGACGGGAATGTCCTGCCGGTAGTACTCGCCGATGGTGACGGCGTCTCCGAAATTGCGGGGGCGGACCATCGCGATCTGGAATCGCTCGCCCACGTCGCCCTGACCGTCCAGGTCGCCCGGCCCGTCGTCCACGTCACCGGGGTACGGCTCGTCGATCGCCGCCTCGTCCTGTTGTTCGGCGAGCCCGAGCCAGGTGACCGCTCTGCGGATCGTCATGCGGACCTCCAGGGACCTGAACAATGCTAGGTCTCGTTCCTGGTCACCTCGCCTCCGACACGCCGGAGCCCAGGTGGCGCGCTCATCTCAGGCGGTGGTGAACGCGCGGGCGCGGTGCGCGCCGGTCGTCCAGACCTTGGTGCCGGTGAGGAGCCAGCCACCGTCGACCCGCTGCGCAGGTGGGGGCGGGGCCCACGGCCGTCGGGTTTCCGGATTGACGCGCGGTCTTTACCCAGTCCCTTGCCCGCGAACGATTGGGTCCGATAGATATGTCGGGGCTTGACAGCCGGGGGTCGGACGCGGCAAAGGCAAGCCGAGCAGGTCGGGGCCGTGACGTCTTTAGGGTCTAAATCGCCCCAAATCGCTCCGTGATCTACAGATGATTCCTATGATCATGGTGATCCGTGCATTTGGAGGATGCGTGCCCGAGCCGACGCCGCTCCTGGCGACCGACCCCGGAGCCATCGGGCGCTACCAGCTCGGCGGCCGTCTCGGCGTCGGCGGTCAGGGGACCGTCTACCTGGGGCAGGACGAGCAGGGACGGCGCGCCGCCATCAAACTCCTGCACGCCCACCTGATCACCCACGAAACTGCGCGCACCCGCTTCCTCGCCGAGGTCGATATCGCCAAACGCGTCGCCCCCTTCTGCACGGCACAGGTCCTCGACAGCGGCGTGATCAACGAACAGCCCTACATCGTCAGCGAATTCGTCGACGGCCCGTCCCTGCTGACCTCGGTCAGAGGCGGCGGCCCACGCGTCGAAGCCGCACTCGGACGGCTGGCCACCAACACCGTGACCGCCCTGGCGGCCATCCACAAAGGTGGGGTCGTCCATCGCGATTTCAAGCCGGGCAACGTCCTGCTCGGCCCCGACGGCCCCGTGGTCATCGACTTCGGCATCTCCCGCGCCCTGGACCTCAGCCAATCACTCACCAGCAGCCAGGCCGTCGGGACTCCGGGTTACATCGCCCCCGAATACATCGACGGTGAAAAGGCCGGTCCGGAGGCGGACATGTTCGCCTGGGGGGCCACCATGGTGTTCGCCGCCACCGGCCGTCGAGCCTTCCCCGGCTCCACCTTCTCCGCCGTCGCCCTGGCCGTCCTCCACAAGGAACCCGAGCTGGACGGCCTGGAAGGCGGCCTGGCCGAAATCGTCCGCGCCTGCCTGGAGAAGGACCCCACCAAGCGTCCCACCGCAGCCGAACTGAGCGCCCACCTCCGCGAGCTCCACCCACTAAAACCCGACCCCAAACCAAAGCCCCAGCCCAGCCCGCTCGCCAAGCCCGAACCGGCACCGGAACCCAAGCCGAAGCCGAAGCCGACACCGACACCGACACCAGAGCCCAAGCCGGAGTCGGAGCCGGAGCCGGAGTCCAAGCCGGAGCCAGAGCCAGAGCCCAAGGCGAAGCCGGAGCCGGAGCTAGAGCCGGAGTCGGAACCCAAGCCGGAGTCCGAGGCCAAACCGGCGTCAGTGCCGATGCCGGCGCCGGCGCTGGAACCGGAGCGGGAAGGGGAGCCGGAGCCCGAGCCCGAAGGGAGCGAGGCCGAAGAGACCGAGCCTGATCAGGTCGCTTCGCGTTCCGGTGGCAAACGGCGCCGCCGCCGCGTGATCGTGGCCGCGGCGCTGGCGGTCCCGGCCCTGATCGGGATCTTCTACATTCCGATCACAGGGGCGAATGAGGACGGCCCCTCGGCCGCTTCGCCGAATCCCGTCGTCCCCGCCCCGAAACCCTCCACGCCGACCCCTTCAAAGCGGCCCGACCAAAGCCCGGACCCGACCAAGAGCAAATCCGAAGGGGACGGAAAGACTTCCTCCCGTGCGAAACCGCCTAAGCCCGGTTCGTCCTCAGGGCGTGAGCCGTCCAAAAAGCCGCCCGACACCAGGCCGAGAAACCTTGGCACACTGAGCACGCAGGATTACGAGAATTACTGCAGGTCCCATGGCTATCCCTATTACGTGGTCTTCGCCGACCAGGGCGTCTGCTCAAAGGACCGGGAGGGAGACAACGGGACGATAGTCAGCCCGACGACCGTCTGCCGCTGGAAGCACTCCGACAGTCCGAACGTCCACGCGAACGGCAGGACCTGCGTCTCAGACCCGTGATGAGCCTGCTCTGGTCAGTGGGGTTCGCAGTGGGTGATGGCGAGTCGTGTCAGCGTCCGGGAGGCGATGGCGACCTCGGGGATCGAGACGCACTCGTCGGGCGCGTGCATGCGGGTGATGTCGCCCGGACCGTACTGGACGGTGGGGATCCCGCCAAGCCCGGTGAGGAGACGCAGGTCGCTGCCGTACGGCGCGCCCCAGGTGGCCGGGGGCGACCCCGTCTCGGAGGTGTGCGCGTGGGTGAGACGGGTGAGGAGCCCGCCGTCGTCGTCGGGCAGGCGCGCCGCGGCGAACCGGCCGCCCCACCACTCCACCTGGGCGGGGTACTGGGAGAGCCACGCGTCGGACGCGCAGGCGTCCGCGACCGCCTGCTCCAGCGCGTGCTGGGCCGCTTCGGGTGTCTCGCCGAGCGCGACCCCCATCCGGCCCTCCGCCGCCAGGTCTCCGGGGACGGTGGACGACCAGTCCCCGGCCCGCACCGTTCCGACCTCGATCGCGTACGGGAGCGTCCAGCGGCCCATGAGCGGATCGACGTCGGTGTTGCGGCGCGCCTCCAGGTCGCGCAGCGCCGCGAACAGCGGCCAGAACTTCTCGACGGCGCTCACGCCGGTGTCGCGGTAGGCGGCGTGGGCCGTCCGGCCGGTGACCCGGAGCCGGAACGTCAGCGAGCCCGCGTTCGCGGGGACGAGGTCCAGGCCGGTCGGCTCGGGTATCACGCACGCGTCGGCCCGCCAGCCGCGGCGCAGCAGCGCGTACGAGCCCAGGCCGCCGTCCTCCTCACCCGCGACGCAGGCGAGCAGCAGGTCGCCGCGCAGCCGGACCCCGTCGCGGCGCAGGGCGCGCACGGCCGTCAGCGCGGCGACCAGGCCGCCCTTCATGTCGCAGGCGCCGCGCCCGTACAGCAGGTCGCCTTCGATCCGCCCGCTGAACGGGTCGTCGGTCCAGGCGTCGAGGGCACCGGGCGGCACGACGTCGACGTGCCCGTTGAACATCAGCGACCGTCCGCCGCCCGTCCCGGGAAGCCGCGCGACCAGGCCCGACGCCCGGGCGCGCGGCACCTCCATGCCGGGGAAGGCCGGTTCGGCGGCGATGTCCCCGACCGGGATCTCCCAGTGGTCGACCTCCAGCCCTTCGGCGCGCAGCCACTCGGCCAGCCATCGCTGGATGCCGGTCTCGGCGGCCGTGCCGCCGACGCTGGGGATGCGGACCAGCTCGCCGAGCAGTTCGGCGATCTCTGCGGGTGCGGCCTCGGCGGGCGCGGCGCTCATGGTCAGGGCCGCCGGGTGAGGTAGCCGCCCATCTTGCGGAAGACCTCGCGGGCGGGCAGGTCGTCGCCGTCCTCGGTGCGCACCTGTTCGATGACGAGCCCGTGGCTGCGGCCCCGGCGCGCCTCGGCGCCGGCGACGATGACCACGCCGTCGCCCTCGGGGATGAAGACGCGCCCCGGGGTGCCGCCGTAGATGCCGCGGGAGACCGACGCCTTCAGCACGCGGACGCGTTCGCCCTTGTAGAAGGTGAAGGCGTTGGGATACGGGTCGGACTGCGCGCGGACGAACCGTTCGAGGTCCTCGGCGGGCCAGGTCCAGTCGATGTTGCTGTCCTCGATGGACCGCTTGTGGAAGAAGCTGGCCTTCGACCGGTCCTGCGGTGTGAAATCCGTCTCGCCGGAGGCGATGAGCGCGAGCGACTCGTGCACGATCGGTGTGATCAGGTCGACGGTGCGGTGGAAGAGGTCGGTCGCGGTGTCCTTCGGCCCGACGGGGACGGCGCGCTGGACGACGATGTCCCCCGCGTCGAGTTCCTCGTCCATCATGTGCGCGGTGACGCCGACCTCCCGCTCGCCGTTGATGAGCGCCCAGATGACGGGGGAGAAGCCCGCGTAGGCCGGGAGCAGCGAGTCGTGCACGTTGAGGGTGCCGTGCCGGGGCAGGTTGAACACCTCCGGCGGGATCCAGGTGCGCCAGTTGTTGGCGACGATCAGGTCGGGGTCGGCCTCCTTGAGCCGGGCCATGAGCTCCTCGTCGTCCGGACGGTTGCGCAGCAGCACCGGGACGCCGTGCTCGGTGGCCAGGTCGGCCACCGAGTCGCTCCAGATCTTCTCGTAGGCGTGGTCGCTCTGCGGGTGCGTCACGACGAGGACGACCTCGTGCCCGGACTCCAGCAGTGCCCGCAGTGTGCGATGACCCCAGGTCTGGTAGCCGAACATCGCGACGCGCATGTGACCTCCTTGTGTGGACGGGTTGAGGGGAGTTAAGCTCCGAAATATTAGGTGAGGCTAACCTAATAGACGTGCCAGGTCATGGGAAGGCCCGAATGGTGTGCGCAGCCATGCCATGTCCGAGCGTTCCGATGAGCGGCGCGCGTGCCTCCGCGACCACAGGTTCCGTCCCCCTCGGAAAGGTCCCCCTCCATGCCCTCCACGGACGCGCACGTCCACGATCTCGTCGGCATCGGCTTCGGTCCGTCCAACCTCGCCCTTGCGATAGCGCTGCGCGAGCAGCACGAGCAGTCCGGGCGAAGCGACCGGAGCGGCGCGCCGGTCGACGCGGTCTTCCTTGAGAAACAGCACAGGTTCGGCTGGCACCGCGGCATGCTGATCGAGGGCACGACGATGCAGGTGTCCTTCCTGAAGGACCTGGTCACGATGCGCAACCCGGCGAGCCGCTTCGGCTTCCTGAGCTACCTGCACGACCGCGGCCGGATGGCCGACTTCATCAACCACAAGACGATGTTCCCCTCGCGCGCGGAGTTTCACGACTATCTGGAATGGGCCGCGGCGGAGTTCGAGGACCAGGTGGAGTACGGCTCGGAGGTCGTCGGCATCACCCCCGTCACCGTGGACGGCGTCGTCGAGTACCTGGACGTGGTGGTCCGGCAGGGAGGCTGCTCGGACGAGCTCACCACGCGCCGTGCGCGCAACCTGGTCGTCGCACCGGGACTCGAACCCGTGCTGCCCGACGGCACCGTGGAGGGCGAGCGGATCTGGCACAGCGAGGAACTGCTCGACCGCGCGCCCTTCCTGCGCGACCCGCGCCGGCTGGTGGTGGTGGGCGCGGGGCAGAGCGCCGCCGAGGTCACCGACTACCTGCACCGCACCTTCCCCGAGGCCGAGATCTGCGCGGTCTTCACCAAGTACGGCTACACGCCGGCGGACGACAGCTCGTTCGCCAACCGCGTCTTCGACCCCGAGGCGGTGGATCACTTCTTCACCGCCCCGGAGGAGGTGAAGCGGATGCTGCTGGGCTACCACCGTTCCACCAACTACTCGGTGGTCGACCTGGAGCTCATCGACGAGCTCTACCGGCGCCACTACCAGGAGAAGGTGGCGGGCAAGGAGCGGCTTCGCATCTTCAACGCGTCCCGCCTCGTCGATGTCGTGGCACGTTCCAGCGGAGTACGGGCCAGCGTCGAGTTCCTGCCGACCGGCGAGAGCACCGTGCTGGACGCCGATGCCCTCGTCTACGCGACCGGGTACCGGCCGTGCGACCCGCTGACCCTGCTGGGCGGGGCGGGCGAGTACTGCGTGCGGCTGCCCGACGCCCGGGTGCGCGTGGAACGTGACTACCGCGTGGCGACCACCGACGCGATGCGCTGCGGGATCTACTTGCAGGGCGACACCGAGAACACGCACGGCATCGGCTCGACGCTGCTGTCCAACACCGCGGTCCGTGTCGGTGAGATCGCCGCCTCGGTCGCCGAGCGCCTGCGCGCCCACGGCCGCGACTCCTACGCGATGCGCCGCTGACCCGCCCGCACAAGGCCGGACGGCGATCCGCGACACGGCGGCCCCTCGGATCACGCTGCCCGCGGCGCTCAGCGGGGGTCTTCGCCGTCCGGCCGTCCGTGCTCGTGGTGCCGTCCGATGGGGATGACCAGGGGGGTGCCGCTGACCGGGTCGGTGGAGACCTGGCAGCGCAGGCCGAACACCTCTTCCACCAGTTCCGCGTCGACCACCTCGCCCGGCGCCCCCTCCGCCACGATGCCGCCGGACTTCATCACGATGACGTGGTCGGCGTACCGGCATGCCTGGTTGAGGTCGTGCAGCACCATGACGACCGTCCGGCTCTCGCTCCGGTTCAGGTCGACGACCAGGTCGAGGACGTCGACCTGGTGGGCGAGGTCCAGGTACGTGGTGGGCTCGTCCAGCAGCAGGATCGGGGTGCCCTGGGCCACGGCCATGGCGATCCAGGCCCGCTGCCGCTGGCCGCCGGACAGCTCGTCGACCGAGCGCTCGGCGTGCTCCAGCATTCCCGTGGCGCGCAGCGCCGCGGTCACCGCGTCCTGGTCGGCGGACGACCACTGCCGCCACCACGTCTGGTGGGGGGCGCGGCCCTGGCCGACCAGGTCGATGACCGTCAGACCCTCCGGGGCGACCGGCGACTGCGGCAGGATCCCCAGGCGCCGCGCCACCTGCCGGGTCGGCATCGAATGGATGGACCGCCCGTCCAGGTGGACGGTGCCGTCCTTGGGGGACAGCAGCCGGGCCAGCGCGCGCAGCAGCGTGGACTTCCCGCACGCGTTCGCGCCGATGATGACGCTGATCCGTCCCGGCGGGACGACGACGTCGAGGTCCTCGACCACCACGCGGTCGTCGTAGGCCAGCCGCAGCCCGCCGGCCCGCAGGTCGGGTTCGGGCTCGGTGCCGCGGGCGGGGGCGGCGATGGGGGTCGATGTGGATGTCACGTTCAGCCTCCGGAGCCGATGCGGTTGGCGCGGGAGAGGAGCCAGAGCAGGAACGGCGCGCCGAGCACGCCGGTGATGACGCCGACCGGCAGCTCCATGTCGGAGAACAGCCGCTGGGCGAGCAGGTCGCAGCCGAGCACGGTCAGCGCGCCGGTGAGGGCGGACGCGCTCAGCGGCGGCCGGGTGGTGCCCGCGAGCCGGAGCGCGATCTGCGGGGCGGCGAGCGCCACGAACGCGACCGGCCCGGCCCCGGCGGTGGCGAACGCGACCAGCCCGACGGCCGCGATCAGCAGCGCCAGCCGCGCCCGCTGCACCGGGACGCCCAGCCCGCCCGCGACGTCGTCGCCGAACTGGAGCGCGCGCATCCAGGTGCTGAGCAGCAGCGTGAGCGGCAGCAGCACGGCCAGCGCGATGGCGAGCGGGCGGGCGCTCTCCCAGCCCCGCCCGTTCAGGTTGCCGACGAGCCAGCCCACGGCCTGCTGCGCCTGGAACTCCTTCGCCTTGACGATGAGGTACTGCGTGGCGCTGACGCACAGCCAGTTGACGCCGATGCCGACGAGCACGATCCGGAACCCGGTGGTGCCCCGGTTCCAGGCGAGCAGGTAGACGACCAGGGCGGTGACCACGGCTCCGGCCAGTCCGAGCGTCTGGGCGCCGAGGCCGGAGCCGATGCCGAGCACGATCCCGCCGACCACGGCGGTGCCCGCTCCCGCGGTGATGCCCATCACGTCGGGGCTGGCCAGTGGGTTGCGTGTCAGCGTCTGGAAGATCGCGCCGGACAGGCCGAGGGCGGCGCCCGCCAGCAGCGCGACCAGCGCCCGCGGCAGCCGCAGTTCCTGGACGATGAAGCGCGTCCCCGGGTCGCCCGCCCCGAACAGCGCGGGGACGGCGTCCGTCAGCGGGATCGAGAAGTCGCCGGTGGTCAGCCCCACGCACAGGACGGCGAAGGTCACGACGGCCAGCGTCAGGCACGTCACCAGCAGCCGGGGCCGCACGACGGCCGACACCGGCGGCCGGGCGAGCCGCACGGCGGTGCGCCCGCCCAACCGGCTGACCTCGACAAGGCTCATCCGCGCGCTCCCTTCACAGTTCGGCGAGGCGACGGCGGCGGACGAGCAGGATGAAGAACGGCGCGCCGATGAACGCCGCCACGATGCCGACGTCCAGTTCCTGGGGACGCGCCACGACCCGGCCGGCGATGTCGGCGCCCAGCAGCAGGCAGGAGGCCAGCACGGCGGTCAGGGGCAGCAGCCAGCGCTGGTCAGGACCGCTGATCGCGCGCACGGCGTGCGGGACGACCAGCCCGATGAAGACGATGGGGCCCGCGACCGCGACGGCGGCGCCGGTCAGCAGCATCACCGCGACGGCGCCCTGCATGCGGATCAGCCGCAGCCGCCGTCCCAGCGACGCGGCCACGTCGTCGCCGAGCGCGAGGTTGTTCAGCGCGGGCGCGATGCTCAGGGCCAGCACCGCGCCGACCGCGATGAACGGCAGCACCTGGACGACGAGCGAGGTGTCCTGCCCGGCCAGCGACCCGGCCGACCAGAACCGGTACCGGTTGAGCACCTGCGGGTCGACCAGCGAGACCCCGCGTGTTATCGACTCCAGCAGGAACGTGACGGCGATCCCGGCGAGCGCCAGCTTGACCGGTGTCTGCCCGCCGCGTCCGAGCCCGCCGAGCACGTAGACCACGACGCTGGCGACCAGCGCGCCCGCGAAGGCGAACCAGACGTAGCCGTACAGGGAGGTCATGCCCGCCACCCCGACGGCGAGCATGAGCGCGAAGCCCGCGCCCGCGCTGACGCCGAGCAGTCCTGGATCGGCCAGCGGATTGCGGGTCAGCCCTTGGAGGACCGCTCCGCCGAGCCCCAGCGCCGCCCCGGCGAGCACGCCGAGAAGGGTGCGCGGCACGCGGACGTCCCACACGATGGTGCCGGTCTCGGTGTCGTGCGGGCCGGTGAGCGCGCGGACGACCTCGTCCAGCGGGATCTGCCTGGTGCCCACCGCGATCGACAGCAGGCACAGGACGACGAGCAACGCGAGCGACCCCGCCAGCAGCGCCGGACGCCGTACCCGAGGGCCGGAGGGCGTGGCCGCTTTGATCACGTGCATCACAACCTGTCGCGGGGGCATGGGCGGTCATGAGGGTGTCGGGTTTAGGGCGGTTCGAGTTTAGGCAAGGCATACCTTACAGGGCCAGGGTGGACCTTGTGATTAGGTAAGCCTTACCTTAATATCGCGCCGAGGTCAGATTTCGGGCGGGGCTCTGCCCTGCGCGCCCCCCGCACAAACCGCACGACCGGCCTTGCACAACACGATCCCCCGAAGGGCAGCCGATGTCCCCCTCATCGCATTCGACCGCGGGTCCCCCGTCCGCGCTGAAGATCACCGCATTGCTCATGGCCATGCTGCTGTCGACGCTTGGCCTGGCCGCCTGCGGTGACGACGCGCAGCCGGCCTCGGGCGCGGAGAAGTCCGCCGGTGGCGCCGGCTTCCCGGTCCGCATCGAGCACAAGTACGGGACGACCGAGATCAAGAACCCGCCCGAGCGGGTGGTGACCGTCGGGATGACCGACCAGGACGCGGTGCTCGCGCTCGGTGTCAAGCCCGTGGGCGTCGTCGAGTTCTCCGGCCTCGGCATGGCCATCGACAAGTTCCCGTGGAGCACGGCCAACTGGGGCGGGACCGCGCCCAAGGTCGTCGGGCAACGCGAGGACTTCAAGTTCGAGCAGATCGCGGCGCTGCGCCCCGATCTGATCATCGGCCTCTACACGGGCATGAAGCAGAACCAGTACGACAAGCTGTCCAAGATCGCGCCCACCGTCGCGCAGTCCGCCAAGTACCCCGACTACGGGATGCCCTGGAAGGACATGACCCTGATCACCGGGCAGGCGCTCGGCAAGCAGGCGCAGGCCACGCAGCTCGTCACCGCCGTCGAGCAGCGCTTCGCCCAGGCCCGCGAGCGGAACGCGCAGCTCGCCGGGAAGACCTTCGCGGTCGCCGACCCGTTCAAGCCCGGCCAGTACGCGGTGTTCGGGCCCACCGACGCGAAGGTGGAGTTCGTGAAGGGCCTGGGCATGACCGTCCCGGACGAGATCGCCAAGCTCGCCGGCAAGGAGCAGGCGGCCGTGATCGGCTCGGAACGGCTGGACATCGTGGACGTGCACCGGCTGGTGTTCCTCAGCTCGCTGCCGGACGCCAAGAAGATGGTGGAGCGCGACAAGGTCTACACCGGGCTGAAGGTCGCGAAGGAGAACCGCACGGTGTTCGTCCCCTACAACCCGACCGGCGCGGCAGTCTCCTTCAACACCGTGCTGAGCATTCCCTACGCCATCGACCAGATGGTGCCGCTGCTGACCAAGTCGAACTGATCCCCGGCCCGCAGGTGGACCGGGCCGTCCGCGGCCCGGTCCCGGGGATCAGCGTGCGCAGGTGAACTCGGGCCGTGTCGGAGGTGCGGTTGTGACTCAGGAAATCCACCGGATGCTCGTCGAGTGGAACGACACCGAATGCCGGGTGCCACCGGGCACGCTTCCCGCGATGTTCGAGGCGTGGGTCCGCCGGACCCCGGACGCGGTCGCGCTCGTCTTCGGCGACACCGAGCTGACCTACGCCGAGGTGAACGCGCGGGCCAACCGGCTGGCGCACACCCTGATCGACCGCGGCGTCGGGGCGGAGCGGGTGGTGGCGCTGGCGATGCCGCGCTCTCCGGAGCTGATCGTCGCCGAGCTGGCCGTGCTCAAGGCGGGCGGCGCCTATCTGCCGCTCGACCCGGACTACCCGGCCGAACGGCTCGCCTTCATGCTGGCCGAGACGCGTCCGGTCTGCCTGGTCACCACAGACGCGCTGGCGGACGTCGTGCCGGACCTCGCGGGGATCTCGCGGCTGCCGCTGGACGATCCGCGCGTCGCCGCCGAGATCGCCGGCCGTCCGGACACCGATCCGCGGGTTCGGCTCGACGTGCTGAACACCGCGTACGTGATCTACACCTCCGGGTCCACGGGACGGCCCAAGGGCGTCGTGGTCACGCACTCGGGCGTCGCGAAGCTCGTCGCCACGCAGACCGAGCGGTTCGGGGTCGGCCCGCACAGCAGGGTCCTGCAGTTCGCGTCGCCGAGCTTCGACGTCGCGTTCTGGGACCTGTGCCTGGGACTGCTCTCGGGCGGGTGCCTGGTGATGGTCCCGTCCGAGCGCCGGGTGCCGGGTCCCGAGCTGTCGGAGTACGCGCACGCGCACGACGTCAACTTCATGATCCTGCCTCCGGCGCTGCTCGCCGCGATGCCGGACGACTGCACGCTGCCGGAGAACTCCGTCCTGCTCGCGGGGACCGAGCGGGTGCCCGCGGAGCTGGTCGCCCGCTGGTCGCCGGGACGGCGCATGTTCAACGCGTACGGGCCGACCGAGGCCACGGTGAACTCGACGCTCGGCGAATGCCCCGACGACCCGCCGCCGGGGTCGTCGGTGCCGATCGGGCGCCCGGACCCCGGCACCCGCGCCTACGTCCTGGACGACGCGCTGCGTCCCGTCCCCGTCGGGACGGCCGGCGAGCTGTACCTCGGCGGGTCCGGGCTCGCACGCGGCTATCTCGACCGTCCCGGGCTCACCGCCGCGCGGTTCGTGGCCGACCCGTTCGGGGCACCGGGCGAGCGGCTGTACCGGACCGGTGACCTGGTGCGCTGGCTGCCGGACGGCCGGCTGGAGTTCATCGGGCGGGTCGACGACCAGGTGAAGATCCGCGGTTTCCGGGTCGAGCTCGGCGAGATCGAGACCGTGCTCGGCGCGCATCCCTCGGTCGCCCAGACGGCGGTCACCGTCCGCGAGGACCGTCCGGGCGACCGGCGGCTCGTCGCCTACGTGGTCCCGGCCACCGGATCCGGCGCGCACCGCGACGAGAGCCGCGAGCGCGGCCAGGTGGACGAGTGGAAGCGGCTGCACGAGCTGCTCTACACCGCCGCGCGAACCGACCACGGCGGTCTGAAGGAGAGCTTCACCGGCTGGAACAGCACCTATGACGGCCGTCCGATCCCGCTGGAGGAGATGCGGGAGTGGCGGTCCGCGACGGTCGACCGGATCCTGGCGCTGCGGCCGCGCCGGGTGCTGGAGATCGGCGTCGGGAGCGGGCTGATCCTGTCGCGGGTCGCGCCGCACTGCGAGAGCTACTGGGGCACCGACCTGTCCGAGGAGGCGATCACCACCCTGCGCGCCGGGGTCGACGCGGTCGCCGACCTCGCCGGACGCGTCGAACTGCGCGCCAAACCCGCGCACGACCTCGACGGCCTGCCCCGGGAGTACTTCGACACCGTGGTCATCAACTCGGTGGTGCAGTACTTCCCCAGCGCCGACTACCTCGCCCAGGTGCTGCGGTCGGCGGCGGACCTGCTCGTCCCGGGCGGCAACCTGTTCGTCGGCGACGTGCGCAACCTGCGGCTGCTGCGGTGCCTGCGGGCCGCCGTGGAGACGCGCCGCGCCGACGACACCGGCGGGGCGGCGGACCTGCGCGCCGCGGCCGAGCAGGCGGTGCGCTGGGAGGGCGAGCTGCTGCTCGACCCCGACTTCTTCCACGCCGTGGCGCGCACGGCCGACACCCTTCACGGGGTGGACGTGCGCATCAAGCGCGCCCGGCATCACAACGAGCTGAGCCGGTACCGCTACGACGTCGTCCTGCGTACCGCGCCCGAGGCGGCGGCGCCGGTACCGGAGCTGCGCTGGGGCCGGGACGTCGCCGACCCGGCGGCGCTGAGCGACCGGCTGGCCGAGCGGCCGCCGGTGCTGCGGGTCACCGGCGTGCCCAACGCCCGCCTCACCGAGGACCTGAAGGCGCTCCGCACGCTGTGGCCCGAAGAGGAGGAGATCCCCGAAGGGATCGACCCCGAGACGCTGTGGGCGCTCGGCGAGGAACACGGCTACACGGTGGCCGCGACATGGTCGGACGGCGGGACGGACGGCGGGTCGGACGGCGGGGCGAACGGCGGGACGGACGGCGCCGTCGACGTGGTCTTCGCCGCCCCCGGCGCGGAGCCCGGTGAGATCCACCGTCCGTCCGGGGACGTCCTGGACGCGCCGGCCGCGTACGCCAACACCCCGTCGGGCTTCCGTGACGTGGGCGCGCTGATCCAGTCCCTGCGCACCCACCTGCGCGGCCGATTGCCTGCCTACATGGTGCCCGCCGCGTTCGTGCCGCTCGTCGAGCTTCCCGTGCTGACCAGCGGCAAGATCGACCGTGAGGCGCTGCCCGCCCCGGACTACGGCGCGCTCGCCGCCTCCGGCCGCCGCGCACCCGCCGACCGGCCCGCCTCGGGGCAGGTCAAGGAGGAGGATCGCCGGGCGCGCGAGGAGCTCCTGCGCGGCGTGTTCGCCGAGGTGCTCGGGGTGCCGGAGGTGGGCGACGACGACGACTTCATCGAGCTTGGCGGGGACAGCATCCTGGCGATCCAGGTGTTCATCCGCGCCCGCGCGGCCGGTCTCGGCCTGTCCGCCGGAGACGTCTTCCGGAACCGGACCGTCGCCACGCTGGCCCTGGCTGCGTCCGCCCAGCCGGAGCCCGCCGCCGCTCCCGCGCGCGACGACGAGAAGCCGCTGGTCAGCCTCGCGCAGGAGGACATCGACGGCCTCACCCGCCTGGCCGGGGACATCGAGGAGGTGCTCCCCCTCACCCCGCTCCAGGAGGGCTTCCTCTTCCACACGCTCATGGACGAGACGACGGCGGGCAACGTGTACGTCGTCCAGCACGTCATCGACCTGGACGGGCCACTGGACGGCGCCGCGCTGCACCGGGCGGCGCAGGCCCTGCTCGACCGCCATGCCCCGCTGCGCGCCGGCTTCGGCCGGCTCGGGGACGGCCGCGTGGTGCAGTTCATCCCAAAGGACCGCGCCCCCGTGCCGTGGCGCGAGGTCGACCTGAGCGGCCTCGACCCGGACGAGCGGACGGCCCGCGCCGCCGCCGTCGCGGCCGAGGAGAACGCCCTCGGGTTCGACCTCGACCGCCCGCCGCTGCTGCGCTGCACGCTCGTCCGGCACGACGCCGAGCACCACGCGCTGGTGCTGATGTTCCACCACATCGTCGCGGACGGCTGGTCGGTGCAGATCATGCTCCGCGAGCTGCTCGCCCTCTACGACCCGTCCGGGGAGGGCGCCGTCGCGCTCCCCGAGGTCACCCCCTACCGGGCCTATCTCGCGTGGCTGGCGGAGCGCGACCGGGACGCGGCGCTCGCCGCGTGGCGGGCGGCGCTCGACGACCTGGCGGGGCCGACCCGGCTGGCGGAGGTCCTCCCCGCCCGGCCCGCCGAGGACGCGGAGACCGGCAGGTCCGATGTCCGTTTCGAGCTGTCCGAGCGGGCGACCGGCGAGCTCACCGCCCGCGCCCGGCGGAGCGGTCTCACGCTCGGCACCCTCGTGCAGGGCGCGTGGGGCCTCCTCCTCGGCCGGATGACCGGCCGCGCCGACGTGGTGTTCGGCACGGCCGTGTCCGGGCGTGCGGCCGGCGTGGACGGCATCGAGTCGATGGTCGGCATGTTCGTCAACACGCTGCCGGTGCGGATGCGGTGGCGTCCGGCGCAGCCGCTCGCCGAGGCGCTGGCGAACCTGCAGAACGAGCAGTCGGCGCTGTTCGACCACCAGTACCTCGGGCTTGTGCGGATCCAGCGGCTGGCCGGGGCCGCCGACCTGTTCGACACCATCGTCGTGCTGGAGAACTATCCCGAGGGGGAGGCGCCGCGCGATCCGTCCGGAACGGTCGCGATCACCGGCATCGACTTCACCAACGTCGAGCAGTACCCGCTCGCCCTGATCGTGCTGCCCGGGCGGAACCTGGCGCTGCGGATCGACTACGACACGGCCAGGCTCGACCGCGCCACCGCCGAGCGGATCGCCGGGCGCCTGATCGCGGTGCTGGAGGCGGCGGCCACCGATCCGGACCGTCCCGTCGCGCGCGTCGAGCCGCCGTCGCCGGACGATGCGACCCGGGCCGCGCTCGCCGGGGAACCGCACGAGGCGCCATCGCGCACGCTCGACGCGCTGATCGCCGCGCAGGCCGCCGAGACCCCGGACGCGACGGCCGTCCTCGGAGACACCCCGCTCACCTACGCCGAGCTGGACGGACGGGCGCGGGCCATCGCGAGGCGGCTGCGGGCGCACGGGACGCGGCCGGGCGACATGGTGGCGGTCGCGCTGCCCCGCTCGGCGGACCTGGTGGTCACCCTGCTCGGCGTGCTCAAGGCAGGCGCCGCCTACCTTCCGCTCGACGTCGAACAGCCCGCGGAGCGGCTGGCGTACATGCTTGACGACTCCGGCGCTCGCACCGTGCTCACCGCGCGTGACGCCGCCGACCGGCTCCCGGCCAGCGACGGCGTGTCGCGAATCCTCATCGACGCCGAGCCCGCGGGCCCCCTGGACGACGACGAGGGCCCGCCCGGCCACGGCCCGGGCCATCCCGCGTACCTGATCTACACGTCCGGGTCGACCGGCGTGCCGAAGGGCGTGCTCGTCCCGCACCGCGCCATCGTCAGCCAGCTCACCTGGCTGACGGGACGGATCAGGCTCGACGCCGACGATCGCGTACTGCACCACCTGTCGGCGAGCTTCGACGCGTCGCTGCTGGAGCTGTTCTGGCCGCTGTGCTCCGGCGCCGGAATCGTCCTGGCCCGGCCCGGAGGCCAACGCGACCCCGCCCACCTGGCGAGCCGCATCCGCGAGCACGGGGTCACCACGCTGGCGATGGGGCCGTCGATGCTGGCGGCGTTCCTCCAGTCGGCCGAGGACGCGGGCGACGCGGACAGGACGCGCGGGCTGCGCCGCGTCCTCAGCGGCGGTGAGGCGCTGACCGGCGCGTTCGCCGAACGGTGGCGCGAGGCGACCGGCGTGCCGCTGTTCAACGTCTACGGGCCGACCGAGACGGCCGTCCAGGTCAGCTACTGGGAGGACGACGGCACCGTGCGGTCCGGGTCGGTGCCGATCGGGCGTGCCGTCGCGGCGACCCGGCTGTACGTTCTGGACGCGGCGCTCCGTCCCGTACCGCCGGGCGCGGTGGGCGAGCTCTACGTCAGCGGGATCCAGGTCGCCTACGGCTACCACGGGCGGGCGGGCCTGACGGCCGGACGCTTCGTCGCCGACCCGTTCGGCGCGCCCGGCGAGCGCATGTACCGCACCGGCGACCTCGCACGGCGGCACGTCCCGGAGGACGGTTCCTTGTGGGGGGCGACCCCCCACACCCCCCGGCAAGGGCCGGCCGAGTACCTCACCTACGCCGGCCGCGCCGACCGGCAGGTCAAGATCCGCGGCAACCGGGTCGAGCTGGGCGAGGTCGAGGCCGCGATCGCCGCGGAGCCGGGCGTCCGGCGCGCCGGGGTCATCGACCGGCACGACGGGCCCGGCGGCGCGCGCCTGGTCGCCTACGTGGTGCCGGCGCCCGACGTCCACCTGGACGCCGAGGCGCTGCGGGAGTCCCTCACCCGGACGCTGCCGGACGCGATGATCCCGTCCGCGGTCGTCGTCCTCGGCGAGCTTCCGCTGACCCCGAGCGGCAAGATCGACCGTGCCGCGCTGCCCGCGCCCGAGGTGGAGCGCGAGGTGACGCGGGCGCCGCGGAACGCGCGCGAGCGCCTGCTCTGCGAGATCTTCGCCGAGGTGCTGGAGACCGAGGAGGTCGGCGTCGACGACGACTTCTTCTCGCTGGGCGGCGACAGCATCCTGTCGATCGTGGTCTCCGGCCGCGCGCACGGCGCCGGGCTGGCCATCGGCCCGCAGGACGTGTTCGAGCACCGCACCCCGGCGGAATTGGCCGCCGCGGCGCCGCTGGCCCCGGACGCCTCGCGGTCCGACCCCCGGGCACCGCTGATCCGCCTGACGGACGAGGAGAGCGACCGGCTGGCGCGGCTGAGCCCGCTGCCGGTCGAGGAGGTCTGGCCGCTCTCACCCCTGCAAGAAGGGTTGTTCTTCCACTCCAGCTACGACACCGGCGCGCTGGACGTCTACACCGCCCAGATCGCCTTCGACTTCCCCGGCCGCGTCGACGCCGACCAGATGCGCGCGGCGTGCGCGGCGGTCCTGGCCCGTCACACGGCGCTGCGCGCGGGGTTCACCGGCGACGGGCTCCGGCAGCCGGTGCAGTTCATCGGCGCGGACCCCGAGCCGCCGTTGTCGGAGATCGACCTGTCCGGGCTGGAGCCGGGGGAACGGCGGGAGGCCGTCGACCGGATCCTGGCCGAGGACCGCAGGCGCCGGTTCGACCTCGCCCGCCCGCCGCTGTTCCGGCTGCTGCTGATGCGGCTCGGCGACGGCAGGGACCGGCTCGTGATCACCCACCATCTGATCCTGTGGGACGGATGGTCGGCGTGGCTGTTCTTCGAGCAGCTCATCGCCCTCTACGAGCGCCGCGGCGACGCGTCCGGCCTGCCCGCGCCCGGCTCGTACCGCGACTACCTGGTCTGGCTGACCGAGCAGGACGCGGACGGCGCGAAGGCGGCGTGGCGGGACGCGCTGGAGGGGCTGGAGGAGCCGACCCTGGTCGGCCCCGTTGACCGCGCGCTGGAGCCGGTCATCCCCGACCGCTGCCGCGCGGAGCTGTCCGAGCCGCTCACCCGGCGCCTGTACGAGGCGGTGCGCCGCCACGGCCTGACGCTCAACACGGTGTTCAGCGCCGCGTGGTCGCTGGTGCTGTCCAACGCCACGGGCCGCGGCGACGTGGTGTTCGGGACGGCCGTCGCGGGACGGCCGGGCGACGTTCAGCGGGTGGAGAGCGTCATCGGGATGTTCCTCAACACCGTGCCCGTCCGCGTCGCCCTGGACCCGCGCGAGACCGTTCCGGAGCTGCTGCGGCGGGTCCAGCGCGAACGGGTCGCGCTCATGCCGCACGACTACCTCGGGCTGGGCGACATCCAGCAGGCGTCCGGGCACGCCCGGCTTTTCGACACCCTCTACGTGCTGCAGAACCTCGGCGACGAGGACGACATGGCCGAGCTCCAGCGTCGGCACGGCATCGTCGAGGCGGAGGGCCTCGACGCCACGCACTACCCGATCACCTTCGTCGTCACGCCGGGGACCCCGGTGCGGATGAAGCTCGACCACCGTCCCGACGTCATCGACCCGCGCCTCGCCGCGTCGCTGCTCCGCCGGTTCACGACCCTGATCGAGCGCCTCGTGGACGGCCTGAGCGGCGAGGCGCCCCCGCGCGTGGGCGCGCTCGACCCGCTGGAGCCGCGCGAGTGGGAGGAGCTGTCGGCCGACTGGGCGTCCACCCGCCGCCCGGTGCCCGGCGAGACCGTCTCGGAGATGCTCGCGGCACAGGCCGCGCGCACCCCGCACGAGGTGGCCGTCGTCGCGAAGGAGGAGACCCTCACCTACGCGGAGCTGGACCAGCGCGTCAACCGGATGGCCAGGCTGCTGCTCGCGAACGGCGCCGGGCCCGAACGGGTGGTGGCGCTCGGGCTGCCGCGTTCGGCCGACATGGTCGCGGCGCTGTTCGCGGTGCTGCGCACCGGCGCGGCCTACCTGCCGCTGGAACTCGACCATCCGGCCGGGCGGCTGGCGGACATGCTCGCCGACGCCGAGCCCGTCTGCGTCCTCACCACGACGGCCGTCGCCGCGTCCGTCCTGCCCGGCGTGCCGTACCGGACGATCGCGCTGGACGACCCGGAGGTGGCCGCGCGAACCGCCGCGCTGCCCGGCGGCGAGATCTCCGACAGCGAGCTGCCCGGCTTCGAACGCGACCGCCCGCACCGGCTTGAGCACCCGGCCTACGTCATCTACACCTCCGGTTCCACCGGCCGCCCGAAGGGCGTGGTGACGCCCTACCGGGGGCTGACCAACATGCAGCTGAACCACCGGGAGGCGATCTTCGACCCGGCGGTCGCGTCGGCCGGTGGACGGCGGCTGCGGATCGCGCACACCGTCTCGTTCGCCTTCGACATGTCGTGGGAGGAGCTCCTCTGGCTGGTCGACGGCCACGAGGTGCACGTCTGCGACGAGGAGCTGCGCCGCGACGCCGAGGCGCTGGTGGCGTACTGCGACCGGCACCGCGTGGACGTCGTCAACGTCACCCCGACCTACGCGCACCACCTCATCGAGGAGGGGCTGCTCGACGGCCACCGTCCCGCGCTGGTCCTGCTGGGCGGCGAGGCCGTCACCGAGACGGTCTGGGCCCGGCTCCGCGACACCGGCGGCACGTTCGGCTACAACCTCTACGGCCCGACCGAGTACACGATCAACACCCTGGGCGGCGGAACCCGCGACAGCGACACCCCGACCGTGGGCCGCCCGATCTGGAACACCCGCGCGTACGTGCTCGACGCGGCGCTGCGCCCGGTGCCGGACGGGGCGCCCGGCGAGCTCTACATTGCGGGCACCGGCCTGGCCCGCGGCTACCACGGCCGCGCCGGGCAGACGGCGGAGCGGTTCGTGGCCGACCCGTTCGGCGCGCCGGGCGACCGCATGTACCGCACCGGCGACCTGGTCCGCCGCGCCCCGGACGGAAACCTGGACTTCCTCGGCCGCGTGGACGACCAGGTGAAGATCCGCGGCTACCGGGTGGAACCGGCGGAGATCGAGGCGGTGCTCGACGAGCACGCCACGGTGGCGCACAGCGCCGTCGTCGCCGACGCGTCCGGGCCGGGCGGGATCAAGCGGCTGGTCGGCTATGTCGTCCCGGAGGCCCGCCCCGCCGACGACGACGCCTATACCGCCGAGCTGCGCGCCCACCTCAAGGAGCGGCTGCCGGACTACATGGTCCCGGCCGCGCTCCTGCCGGTGGAGCGGCTGCCGCTGACCGTCAACGGCAAGCTCGACGTCAGGGCGCTGCCCGCGCCGGTCGTGACGGCCGCCGCGCGGAGCCGTCCGCCGCGCACGCCCGCCGAGGAGATCCTGTGCGGGCTGTTCGCCGAGCTTCTCGGGCTTGACCGGGTCGGCATCGACGACGGCTTCTTCGACCTGGGCGGGCACTCGCTGCTGGCCACCCGGCTGATCGGCCGTGCCCGTACGGCGCTCGGCGCCGAGCTGGCGATCCGCGACCTGTTCGAGGCGCCGACGGTGGCGGAGCTGGCCGGGCGCGCCACCGCCGCGTCCTCGGGGGCGCGTCCCGAACTGGTGCCGGCCGAGCGGCGGCCCGCCGAGCCTCCGCTGTCGTTCGCCCAGCAGCGGCTCTGGATGATCGAGCAGCTGGCTCCGTCGGCCGCGTACAACTTCCCGCTGGTGATGCGGATGCGCGGCGCGCTCGACACGGCCGCGTTCGAGGAGGCGCTGGCCGACGTCATGGCGCGGCACGAGGCGTTGCGGACGCTGATCGTCGAGGACGAGGGCCGCCCGTTCCAGCGCGTCGTCCCCGCGGGGGAGGCCCGTCCCGACGTCCAGATCACCGAGACCACCGAGGACAGGCTCGACGCGGTGCTGGCCGCCGTCCTCGGACGGGAGTTCGACCTGTCGGCCGAGCTTCCCCTCCGCGCGACGATCGTCCGGCTGGGCGAGGACGAGCACGTGGTGGCGCTTCTGCTGCACCACATCACCACCGACGAGTGGTCCGACGGCCCGTTCCTGCGCGACCTGTCCACCGCCTACTCGGCGCGCGTCGCCGGGCGGGCCCCCGGCTGGGACCCGCTGCCGGTCCAGTACGTCGACCACACGCTCTGGCAGCGGGACCTGCTCGGCGACCCCTCCGACCCCGCGAGCCTGGCCGCCCGGCAGCTCGCGTACTGGCGCGAGACCCTGCACGGCGCGCCCGAACGGCTCGACCTGCCCACCGACCGCCCCCACCCGGCCCGGCCGACGATGTACGGCGGTGAACTGACCGTCGAGCTGGACCCGGCCGACGCCGCGGTGCTGCGGCGGATCGCGCGGAGCGGCGGCGCGAGCATGTTCATGGTGTGCCAGGCGGCGGTCGCCGCGCTGCTGCACCGGCTCGGCGCGGGCGACGACCTCCCGCTCGGCGCGCCGATCTCCGGCCGGACCGACGGGGCGCTGGACGACCTCGTCGGCTTCTTCGTCAACACGCTCGTGTTGCGCACCGACGTGTCCGGCGACCCGACGTTCGCCGAGCTGGTCGCGCGGGTCCGGGAGGCCGACCTGGCCGCCTTCTCTCACCAGGACGTGCCGTTCGAGGCCGTGGTGACGGAGCTGAACCCGGTCCGCTCGCCCGACCGCAACCCGCTGTTCCAGGTCATGGTCGGCTACCGCAACCGCGCAGACGCCGGTTTCGAGCTGCCCGGCCTGGACGTCACACCGCACATGGTGGAGGCGCGCACGGCCAAGTTCGACCTGGTCTTCAGCTTCGCCGAGGACACCTCCACCGGCCGGCTCGCGTGCGTGCTGGAGTACGGCTCCGACGTGTTCGACAGGTCCACCGTCGCGACGCTGGGCCAATGGCTGTCCAGGCTCGTCGGCGCGGTCGCCGCCGACCCGGACCTGCGCGTCGGCGACATCGACGTGCTGACCGAAGACGAACGCGCGCAGGTCCTCACCGGCTTCAATCAGACCGGCCGGGACGTGACCGAGGAGACCCTGATCGGCATGTTCCGGCGGCTCGCGCGCGAACGTCCGGACGCCGTCGCGGTCGTCGACGGCCCGCGCACCGTCACCTACGCTGAGCTGGACGCGCTGTCGGACCGCATGGCACGGCTGCTGGCCCGGCACGGCGCACGGCCGGAGAGCGTGGTCGGCGTGGCGGTGCCGAGGTCGGTGGAGATGGTCGCGGTGATGCTCGGCGCGAACCGGCTCGGCGCCGCCTTCCTGCCGCTCGACCTGGCCCACCCGGCCGACCGGCTCGCCTACATGCTCGGCGACTCCGGCGCGACCGCCGTCGTCGGCACGGAGCAGATCGCGGGCAAGATCCCCGAGGTCCACGGCGTCACCCCGATCGTCCTGGACGCCCCGGACACCGCCGCCGAACTAGCGAATATCCAACCCGGCGGTACTTTCCCGGACGTAACGCTCGACCAGGCGGCCTACGTCATCTACACGTCGGGCTCGACGGGGCGGCCCAAGGGCGTCGTCGTTCCGCACGAGGGCATCGGCAGCCTGGTCGCCACCGCGATCGACCGGATGGGGCTGACACCCGAGAGCCATGTGCTCCAGTTCGCGTCCATCGGCTTCGATGTGACGATCTTCGAGCTGGCGATGGCGCTGTGCCACGGCGGCCGGCTGGTGCTCGTCCCCGACGGGGCGCGCATGCCGGGCCGCGAGCTGACCGACTTCATGAACGAGCAGCGCGTCACGCACGCGATCCTGCCGCCGTCCCTGGTCGCCGCCCTGCCCGCCGACTGCGTCCCGCCGGAGGGCGCCACGGTCCTCGTCGGCACCGAGACGGTGCCGCCCGACGTGATCGCGCGCTGGGCCGGGCACCTGCGGCTGCTGGCCGCCTACGGGCTGACCGAGGCCACGGTGAACTCCACGCTGTGGCCCGCCGAGCAGGGCTGGACGGGCGCGGTGCCGATCGGCGTCCCCGACCCCAACACCCGCGTGTACGTGCTCGACGAACGCCTCCGCCCGGTGCCGCCCGGCGTCGTCGGCGAGCTGTACGTCACCGGCCGCGGGCTCGCGCGCGGCTACCTCGGACGGCCCGATCTCACCGCGGAGAGGTTCGTGGCCTGCCCGTCCGGGCCGCCCGGCGCCCGCATGTACCGCACCGGCGACCGTGTCCGCTGGCGCGCGGACGGGAACCTCGACTTCCTCGGCCGGGCCGACGACCAGGTCAAGGTCCGCGGCTTCCGCATCGAGCCGGGCGAGATCGCCGGGGCGATGACCCGGCACGCCGGGGTGCGGCAGGCGGCCGTCGTCACCGACCGCGGCCGGTCGGACACCCGGCTGGTCGGCTACGCGGTCCCGGAGCCGGACCTCGGGCGGCCGCTCGACCCCGCCGAGGTGCGCGCCCACGTCGCCACGCTGCTCCCGGACTACATGGTCCCGGCGACGGTGCTGGTCCTGGACGGGCCGCTGCCGCTCACGCCCAACGGCAAGCTCGACCGCCGCGCGCTGCCCGCCCCCGACTGGGCGGCGATGACCGGCTCCGCCCGTCCCGCCACCGCCGGGCAACGCGACCTGGCGGCGCTGTTCGCCGAGGTCCTGGACCTTCCCGAGGTGGGCCTGCACGACAACTTCTTCGAGCTGGGCGGCCACTCCATGTCGGCGATGCGGCTGCTGGGCCGGATCCGCGCGGTGCTGGACGCGGGGCTCGCCCTGCGTGACGTGTTCGACGCCCCCACGGTCGCCGCGCTCGCCGAACGGCTCGACACCGGTGGCCCGTCCGGTGCCCGGCCACAGCTGGTCTCCGGGGCCGAACGCGCGGAGGTCATCCCGCTGGCACCGTCCCAGGAATGGCACTGGACCCGCTACCGGCAGGGCACGGGACGGACCTACGGCATGGCGTTCGCGCTGCGCTCGTCCGGCGGCTCGCTCGACGGCGAGGCCATCGCCGCCGCGCTCGCCGACGTCGCCGCACGCCACGAGCCGCTGCGCACCCGGTACGCCGGCGGCCGTCCGGAGCCCGCCGAACCGGTGCTGGAGCACGTCCAGGTCACCGATCTGGACGCCGGGCTCCGCGAACTGGCCCGCGAACCCGCCGACCTGACCGGGCACCCCCCGCTCCGAGCCGTCCTGCTGACCGACCCGAGTGGCGAGCAGGCGCTGCTGCTGCTCATGCACCCCATCGGCGTGGACGACTGGTCCGCCGTACCGCTGAGCCGCGACTTCGCCGCCGCCTTCGCCGCCCGGCGGCGCGGGCAGGCCCCGCACTGGGACCCGCTCCCGGTCTCCTACACCGACTACACGCTGTGGGCGCACCAGGTGGCCGGCGAGGTCGAGGAACGGCAGATCGCCTTCTGGCGCGAGGCCCTCGACGGCCTGCCCCGCCGGATCGCGTTGCCCTACGACCGGCGGCCGTCCACGGCGGACCGCGGACCGGGCGCGTTCGTCGAGTTCCAGATCGACCCCGCCCTCCACCGGGCGATCGACGCCCTCGCCGCGAAGACCGGGACGAGCCTGTTCATGGTGGTCCAGGCCGCGCTGGCGACGATGCTCACTCAGCGCGGCGCGGGCGGCGACCTGCCGATCGCATCGATGGTCGCGGGCCGCGCCGACGAACGCCTCGCCGACCTGGTCGGCTGCTTCTCCAACACCGTCCTCCTGCGCACCGGCACCGCGGGTGACCCGGGTTTCGAGGTGTTGCTCGGCCGGGTGCGGGAAACCGACCTGGCCGCCTTCGACCGGCAAGACGTCCCGTTCGACCGCGTCGTCTCCGCGCTGGGGCTGGACGCGCCGCAGGTCCTGCTCGTCCAGCACGAGCAGGCCGGGCTCGCGGACGTCCCGGACGGGGACGCCGCCTTCGAGCTCGTGCCGACCGGCGCGCTCGGCGCCGAACTGACGCTCGCCTTCTACGAACCGCGCGGGGACGGCCCCGTCGACTGCCTGCTGCACTACGACACGGGGCTGTTCGACCAGGCCACGATCAGCGGCCTGGCCACCGAACTGCTCACCATCCTGAGGAGGAACTCCCGATGAGCACCAACCCGTTCGACGACCCGGAGGGCGGTTTCCTCGTCCTGGTCAACGACGAGGGGCAGCATTCGCTGTGGCCGTCGTTCGCCGACGTCCCGGCGGGCTGGACCGTCGCCCATGGCGAGGACACCCGCGAGGAGTGCCTGCGGTACGTGGAGAAGAACTGGACCGACCTGCGACCCCGCAGCCTCGTCGAGACCATGGACGGTCCCGCCGGCTGACCCGTGGCCGGGGGCTAGCCTCGCCGGCCGTCCGACCAGGCGGCCCAGAGGCCGGCGTACCGGCCCCCGGCGTCCACGAGATCCTCGTGGGCGCCGGTCTCGACCACGTGGCCGCCGTCGAGCACGACGATCCGGTCGGCCGACGCCGCCTGGGTGAGCCGGTGCGCGACGATCAGGGCGGTCCGTCCGTCCACCGCGGCGGCGGCCGAGATCTCCAGCTCCCGCGCTCCCGCGCTTCCGGCCTCGGCGGTGGCCTCGTCCAGGACGACCACGGACGGGTCTGCCAGCACGACGCGGGCGAGCGCCAGCTGCTGCGCCTGCGCGGTGGTGAGGCGGTGCCCGCTGTCGCCGACCACCGTGTCCAGCCCCTGCGGCATGGCCTGGGCCCATCCGAGCGCGCCCACCCGGTGGAGCGCCTCGCGCAGCTCGCCGTCGGTCGCGTCCGGGCGGGCCAGCCGCAGGTCGTCGGCGAGCGGACCGGCGAAGACGTGCACCTCCTGGGTGACCAGCGCGACGTCCTGCCCGGCGGCGACGGTCCCGCCGTCCGGACGGTGGATGCCCGCGATCAGCTTGGCCAGCGTGGTCTTGCCCGCGCCGCTCGCCCCGACCAGCGCCACCCGCTCCCGCTCCGCGACGCGCAGGTCGACGTCGTGCAGCACCGGATGACCCGACCGGTAGGCGTACCGGACGCCGCGGACCTCCACCGGCCCGCCGCCCGGCTCGCCGGCGTGCCCTGGCGTGGACGCGTGCCCGGGGGAGAGGGACGCGTGCCCGGGGGAGGGGGCGGTCTCGGCCACGCCGACGAGCCGGGCCAGGCCCGCGATGGCGCTCTGCGCGTCGTCCACCAGGCCCAGCGCGACGTTGATCGGGTTGAACAGGTTGTGGAAGTACAACGCCGCGGCGCTGGCCGTGCCGATGCTGACCGTACCGTTGTCGACCAGCAGGAACCCGGTGACGAGAACCGCCGACAGGCCCACGAACTCGGCGAGGTTGAGGCGGGAGTAGAACCGGGTCACCAGGCGCACACCGCGCAGCGCGAGGTCCACCGTCGTCTGCGACCTGGTCCGGACGCGCTCGACGTGCTCGTCCTCCAGCCGCAGCGCCCGCACCGTGGACGCCCCGCCGACCGAGCCGAGCAGCTCCTGCTGCTGGGCCCCGGCCGCGACCCGCTGGGACGCGTACAGCGGCACGGCCCTGCGCAGGTACCACCGCACGGTGTGCGCCTGGATGGGGACGGCCAGCAGCGCGACGAGCAGGAAACGCCAGTCGAGGATCGCCATCGCCACCAGCGTCAGCCCGATGGTCAGCAGCGACCTCGCCAGCGCCGGGACCGCGACCCGGACCGCCTTCGTGATCACGGTGACATCGTTGGTGACCCGCGAGGTCAGGTCGCCCGAACCGGCCCGCTCGACCCGTTCCAGCGGCAGCCCCAGCGCCCGGTCCACGAACCGCTCGCGCAGCGTCGCCAGCATGCCCTCGCCCGCGCGGGCGACCAGGCCGAGCCCGTACGCGGTCGCCAGCCCCTGCGCGACCGCGATCGCGACCAGCCACCCGGCCGGCGCGGTGAGCGCGGACGCGGGACGCCCCCGCGCGACCAGGTCGATCACATGGCCGAGCACCGGCGCGGTGAGCAGCCCGAACGCCGTCGCGGCGACCAGGGCGAGGAACCCTCCGGCGATCGTGCGCCGGTGCGGGCGCGCCAGCTCGCGGACCGCGCCGCGGGTGCCAGCCGCCGAGGCAGTGGGAAGCAGTTCACGTTCCCCGTCGGCGGTCGGGCTCCCCTCGGCCGTCCGTTCGGCGGTGGTCGTCATCAGTGGCCCTTCTCCCGGCGCTACAGGATGGTCGCGCGGTAGGCCGGGTGCTCATGGACGAGGTCGGCGTGAACGCCCTCGGCCACCACGGCCCCGCCGTCGACGAGCGCGACCCGGTCGGCCGCCGCCAGCAACGCGGGGCTGGTCGCCACCACGATCGTCGTGCGGCCGCCGCGCGCCGCGCGGACCCGGGCGGCGATCCGCGCCTCGGTGACCGTGTCGACCGCGGTCGTCGGGTCGTGCAGCACCAGCACCGGGGCGCCGGCGGCGAGCGCGCGGGCGAGGGCGACGCGCTGCCGCTGCCCGCCCGACAGCGACCGTCCGCGCTCGGTGAGGGCCGTCGCCGTGCCGTGCGGCAGGTTGGAGGCGACCTCGTCCACCGCCGCGGCCGCCATCGCCGTCCCGGCCTGCCCGCCGGTGGTCGCGGCCGTCACGTTCTCCAGCAGGGTGCCCTCGAACAGATCGGCGTCGTGTTCGGCGACCAGGACGGCGCGGCGGACCTCGGCGGGGTCGAGACCGGCCAGGGCGACGCCGTCCAGCTCGACCGTGCCCGACTCCGGATCGGCGGCCCGGCCCAGCAGGCGCAGCAGCGCCGTCGCGGCGGCGGGATCGGTCGTCACGATCCCCACCAGCTCACCGGGCGCCACCTCCAGGTTCAGCCCGCGCAGCGTGTCCCCGTACGAGACGTCACGCAGCCGCACGGCGCCCCGCACTGGCCACGACGGGCTGCCGTGCCCCCCGGCCACGGCCGGCGGTGTCGCGAGCACGGCGGCCACACGCGCGGCCGACGCGCGTCCCTGCGCGAGCTCGCCGTTCGCCCAGGAGAGGATCAGCAGCGGTGACAGCAGGAACTGCGCGAGCCCCACCGCCGTCACCAGCTGGCCGATGGTGATCTCGTCCGCGATGGCCAGCCGCCCGCCGACCAGCACGACGATCGCGATGAACACCCCGGTCAGCGTGAGCATGCCGCCGTCGTGCAGGGCCTGCGCGCGCGCCGCCCGCACGGTCGCGGCCAGCGAGTCGCGGCTGGTGCGCCGGTACCGGTCGACCGCCGCGCGTTCCGCCCTGATGCCCTTGAGCACTCGAAGCCCGGCGACCAGGTCGGCGGCCACGCCGGACGCCCGCGCGGCCTGCTCCTGCTCCGCGCTGCTGCGCCGTTCGAGCGGCTTGCCGAGCAGGTGCGCCAACCCCAGCAGCGGCGGGATGCCGAGGAGGACGAGCAGCCCCAGCGGCACCGACACGCTCAGCAGCACGACGCCCCCGGCCAGCAGCCCGGCCATCGCCGCCGTCCCGGCCGCCAGCGCCACGTGCACGGCGCCGACGCGCTTGGCGTCGCCGTTCGCGATGTTCACCAGCTCGCCCGGCAGCCGTCCCGCCTCCGTGCCGCCCCGCGGGTCGAGGGTCCGCCGGGTCAGTTCCAGCCGCAGCGTGTGCGCGGCCCGTTCGGACGCCCGCTCGGCGAACCGGAAGCTGAACCGGTAACTGAACGACAGCCCGACGAACACCATGGCCAGCGCGGCGATCCACCAGGCGAGCGAGCCGGCGTCCCCGGTGGAGATCGCCTCGTCGATCACCACCCCTATCACCACGGGCACCAGCACCTCGCCCGCCTGGTGCCCGGCGGCCAGCACGGCACCGCCGGCCGCGAGCCGCCACTGCCCGGCGAGCGCCCGCAGCAGGACCTCACGCCCGCGCACGGGAGCCCGGCCGGGGGTCGAGGACACAGCAGGTCGGGCAGGCGTCGCTGTCCGGCAGCGTCACCCACAGGCAGCAGGTGCGCCGCCGCAGGGCGGGCAGGAACTCGACGAGGTCGGCGACAGGTTCGCCGATCGACTCCAGCAGGATCCGCGCGGCCTTGGCGGGGTCGTCCACCCTGCCGCCGGCGAACTCGACGATCGGGTGGGCGAGGCCCTCGGCCACCGACCCCCAGAGTCCGCGCCTTCCGGTGCGGGTGAGGTCGTGCAGGCTGTCGATCAGCGGTGCGAGCAGGTCGCGGACGAGCGTGTCGCGGACGGCCTCGCCGAGTTCGGCGACGTCTCCGGTGGCGGCGCGCAGCTCGCTCACCCCGATCAGCATGCGGGGCTCCTCCGCCGGGGTGCGCACCATCGTGGTGCCGGTGGTGAACACCGGCACCCGCCGGTTGAGGACCCAGCCCAAAGTGACCGGCAGCGCGGCCCAGTAGGAGAAGCTCTTCCACCACAGCGCGGCCGCGACGTGCGGCGGCGCGGACCAGAGCCGTCCCGACTCGTCGACCAGCGCGCGGAGCCGGTCGTGCGGCCGGGTTGACAGCTCCGCCACGGGGAACCATCCCTCTCCCGCGGCGCGCAGGTCAGGTGGCACTCCCAGCGGGAACCCGTTGCTCTCGGCGATCGCGGACAGCCATCCGAACAACGGCTCCAGTGCCTCGTCGGCGACCACCGCCCCGACCCGGTTCGTGTCCACAGGCCCTCCGCGGTCGGCAATTGAGGCAAGGCTAACCTAACATCCGATCTCCGGCCAGCACACCGAGGCCCGATGCCGCGACACTGTTCAGACAGCGACGCGCTCATACAGCTAAGCGTTCATACAGCACGCGCAAGGGGGCAAGTCGTGAACGTTGTGCAGGCCGTCACTCTGCTGGCGGCGACCATTACCACCGGCCTGATGGCCGGGTTCTTCACGGGCATCTCCTACTCGTTCATGCCGGGCCTGGCGCGCTCGTCCGACTCCACTTTCGTCGAGACGATGCAGAAGACCAACAAGGCGATCCTCAACGCCTGGTTCCTGGTGCCCTTCATGGGGTCGATACCTCTGCTGGGGCTGGCGGCGGTGCTTTCCGGGAGCGACGACGAACGCGCCGCGCTGCCATGGATCATCGCCGGGCTCGTGCTCTATCTGGTGGCGTTCTTCATCACCAGCAGCGTCAACGTGCCGCTCAACAACGAACTCGCCGCCGCGGGAGATCCCGTCCCCCGGGAGGATCTCGCCGCGGTCCGGGCGCGTTACGAGGCCAGGTGGGTGCGGTGGAACCTCATCCGCGCCCTGGTGCACGCCGCCGCGTTCGGCTGCACGGCGTGGGCCCTTGTCGAGCACGGCGGCACCATGTGACGTGCCATCACGGCTTCGCGGGGGCCTCGCCGTGGGTTCGCCACCAGTCGGCCGCCGCGTCCGTGGCGAGGCCGGTGGTCCAGAGGCCGGCCGGGTCGTCGGGCAGGAGGCGCTCCCGCAGCGCGTCCCGCATGGGGTAGGAGATCGTCGCGCCGGTGGTGGGGGTGTCGCAGTCCAGGGCCTTGGCGGGGAACTTGCAGACCGCGACGGCGTCCGCCACCCCGAAACCCGCACGCTCCGCCAGGGCTTTGACGGTGGCGGTGGCGTCGATCGGCGCGGGGCCGCGTTCGGCCAGCAAGTTGAGGAGCCGGACGACGCGGTCGGCGTTGCCCCAGCAGGAGACGGGGGGCCGGGCCGATTGCCAGCCGGGCGGCTCGATCGGGTCGAACGTTCCGCTTGGTGCGTACTCCACGGCCGTGGCGGTCCGGTTGTGCCGCTGGTAGTTCAAGATCAGCAGGGCGCCGTTCGGGGTACGCCAGAGCTGCCCTGGCGCCGTCTTCTCCCTTTCCCTGTCGACCATCTGCCGTTCGGCGTTGGATCGGGCCTCGCCGTCCGCCGGAGTGAGGCGCCATACGCGGCAGGTCGCGGTGCCGTCGCCGATCGGAGCGTTCGCCCAAAGGCGCAGGACGTCGAGGACGCCTTCGCGCTGCGAGCCGGAAGTCCAAGGCAGGACGGCCGGGAGCGCGTAGCCCGCCAGGGTGTCCATGGCGACGCCCACGTTCCCGCCGAGCGGCAGGGAGACCGTCCGGACGAGGAAGGGCTCGCCGGCCGCGGCCTCGTCGGACGCCGCCGACTCCAGCGCGCGGGCCACGAGCCGCTGACGCACGAGCCATCGTGTCTGCGCCGTGGTGCGGGCGAAGGGGAGGTCGGAGGCCGGTGAGACCAGCGCGGGCAGTGCCGGAGGTTGGGGACGGCCGATCCGGGCGCGCGTCTCGATGGCCAGGAGGAGGCACTCGACGGCTGTACGGGCCGCTTCGAGGACGCCGTCGCGCAGGGCCGGCGCGGTCACCTCGGGCAGCACGGCCGCCAGTGCGTCGGCCGCCGCGCCCGGTCCGGCCAGCGTCGCCTCCAGCAGGCGCGCCGCGCGCTCACGGTCGAGACGCCGCAGCGCCGCCGAGCCGTCCGGGTCGACCGGGTGCCGTCGCGGCCACCAGCCGGGCGGCGGCACGAGCCCGCCCTTCGTGCTCATGACGGGTGAGAAGGGCAGCCGGGCCGTCCGGGTCCCGTCGGGGGCGGTGACGGTGATCGCGCCGCGGCTCAACCGGACGTCGCTCGGCCCGGCGGCGCCCGGGAACGTCACCTCGGCGGCTCCCGGCGCCTGGGGACGTGCGGTGGCGGTGCCGGGGTCCAGGGTCAACGCGATCGTCTGGCCCGTCTGGCCTTCTACCTGGAACGTCTGCCAGACGCCGTCGTGGACGCGTGACAGAAGGCCGGTCCTGCCGTCGTACCAGGGCAGCAGCCCTTCGGGCAGTTGGGGAAGCTTCACCGACAGTTTGTCGTCGCCGGAGACGGACGCGTAGGCGTGCCAGGACCGTTCCGTGACGGTGAGGTATCCAAGATGCTGGACGATCGTCCGCCCCGCTTTCGGGGACTTGTGCGGCGATCCATCGCCGGGCACGCCCAATTCGGCGGGAATACCGCCGCGCAGGGCCGCCAGGAGGGCGTCCACGGGGTCGGCGGGTTCGAGCCCCTCCGCGACGCCCGGATCCAGGTCGAGGAGAGCGCCATGGGTGATGAGCCGTACCAACTGGTGCAAGGCGTTGTAGAGGAAGGGAAGGTCCGGACGGCCCGCGTCGGCCTTCCAGGCGTCGACGGTTTCGCTCAGCACCTCCCGGGTCTCGGGCAGGTCCCAGAGCGCTCTTATTACGGCCGCGTAGTCGACGTTGCCGAAGTACCCCAGGTCGCGGACGAATCCGTCCAGCAGGCCGGCGAAACGCTCGCGTCCTTCTGGCCCGGACGCCAGGTCCGCGGCCTGCTGTGCCAGGTCGAAGCCCGAAGCCCACCAGCGGGGCGAATCACTGGTCATCTCCCTCTGGGGAATGATGTGCCGGTAGTCGGGAGGCGGAAGCGCCGGGTCCGTTTCCTCGCCGAACACCACCTCGGCGTCCGGGAACAGCCGATCCCCTGCCTGGTCGACGAGCCTCAGCAGGACGGGCGCCGCGCAACCCCGTCCCGTGGTCCCGAACCACCGCGCGGACAGGCGCGTCCCCGCCCCGCTCTCGGCCAGGGACTCCAGCCACATCTGCCGGATCTCCTCGGCGACCTCCTCGCCGCTCTCCTCCTCGTGCCTGGCACGGTCCGGTTCGGCGGCGATCAGCAGCTTCATCAGGTCGTCGTCGCGTCCGGCCACCGCGGCGAGCGGCTCACGGGCGGCCGCCCACACCTGGTGGGACGCGATCGGCATGAGCCCGGCGCGCAGCAGCCGCTCGGCCAGGAACGCCTCCTCGTCCCGCTTCTTGATCTTCGCGGCGCGGGCCAGCATGCGCAGATCGGGAAAGATCCGGGCGTACGGGATGAGCCCGGCGTCAAATCCCGCGCAGATCACCTCGCGGAAACGGGCGTGCGCCTCCTCGCCGGGCAACTCCGCGGCGAGCGTCTTGGCGTAGTCGCGCAGCGCGGCCGGTCCGACGCCGCCCGCGGGCACCAGTTCGAGGAAGACGTCCCGCAGCCGGTCGAGGTCGAGCAGCGCGGGATGGGTCTTCTCGACCTTGCGCGCCTGCCCGAACGCCCAGAACGCGAGCTCGCTCTCCCCCGCCCGGACCAGCTCCCGGCAGGCGTGCTCGAAGAACGGCGCCAGCTCGGCGGCGGGCAACGGGCCCGCGGCCTTGGTCAGCATCTTCTTGGCACCCTTGGGCCCGGCGGCGGTGAGGTCGGCCGGTGCCGGCAACTGTGGAAACCGAGTCATCGCGTCCTTCGTCCTTGATCCCTGAACGACCATGAAACCCTGCGACGGCCCGTCTCCGTGATCGGTTCCGCGGCGACGTCCCGCACTTGGACGAACCCGCGACCGGCCCGGGAGAATCGCCGGGCCCGATCTCGTAGCGAGGAGACCTCAAGTGGCCGTCCGCGCGGTCGTCCCTAAGAAGTACTCCCACCTCCGGGTCGGCAGCCCGAAGAAAGAGGTCGCGGGCCGGTGGCGGCTGGGCTTCTCCACGGGTGCCACATGCCGGGCGCTGGAGGGGACCGTCACCGGTGAAGGCTCGGACGTGCTGGCCTGCACAGGCCGCGAAACGATCGCCGGCCTCGAACTCCTGAAGAAGAAGGGCGACGCCAGAGGAGCTGAAGTACATCTCCACGGGGCCGTTCCGTGGCCAAATCCGGCTACCGGGGTCGGGGCTGCTCCAGGTCGACAGCATGGGCCCCTGGTCGCTCACCGTTCATTGACGGGCCCGCCGGCATCCGGGCACCGTTTCCCGAGCGACTCGGGCGTCCGCCGCGCCCGCCTCCTGATTCCATTTCGCACGTAGCGCCGTGTTCGATCGTGCGGCGCCTGTTTTTGTTGCACCGGCGAACGAATTCCGGACCACCGGAAGCCGGTTCAACCGAACCAGGAAATGACATATGTTGGGTGCGACCGGGCCCCCTTCCGGTCGAGACATCTCCTCAGTCGATCGAACTCGACCCGATCAACCCAGCGCCGACGGGAGCCACCGAGGCATTATCAAGTGCGGAAGTCGTATGTTCGAGACTCATGTCCGCATGTGGTCTCAGGCGACGATCAGGGTGCGACTGTACACGGTCAGTAGTTGTTTTGCGGGGGTTGATCTGATGAAGGACAATATGGTCGACTATGTGGTCGAGGTGAGTCCGAGGGGCGAAGCATGGACACTGATGACCATCCAACGGTGAAGCCGTACGGTCGCGGAATGGACCTCGTCTGGTTCTCCTAGCGGCCGGCGCATCACACGACATTGGACCACGGGGCGATCATCAAACTTTTCGCACTGCCGGATCTACTATGATCAGCAGCCTGCGCCTGCCGACTGCCCCGGGTTCCGCAATCCATTGCTGAATCGGATATTGATGCCTGTGTTGTTCTGCTGATTAGCCGGGGGTGGCCGGTGGCCGTGGCCAGTGACAACAGCTCTCATTTCGGGTCCTTGTTACGTGCGTACCGTCGTGAAATAGGACTGACCCAGCGGGAACTCGCGGCAAGGACCGGGCTCAGCGTCGCGGCGTTGCGCGACTTCGAGCAGTCCCGGCGGAGCCGGCCGCGGCCCCATTCGCTGGCCGCCCTGACCGACGGCCTGGGACTCGACGCCGACCAGGCGGCCAGCCTGGCCCGCGCGGCCAAGCTGCCCAGGAGGCGTTCGGCCGGAACGCCCCCGGAGCGCCAGTCGCGGGACGCCGCCGCCTCCGCCCGCCCGGGCCACCGGCCCGGGCACGAGGAGGGGTCGTGGCTGTCGATGCTCGGCCCGCTCGAGGTGTGGATGGACGGGAAGCCGCTGCGCCTCGGCCCGCCCGCGCGGCGCGCCATCCTCGGGATGCTCCTGATGAACCCCGAAGTCCCGGTACGCCGGGACGCGATCGTCGACTTCCTGTGGGGTGATTCGCCGCCGCGCACGGCCGTGGGCCTGGTGCAGGCGCATGTCAGCAGGCTCCGCAGGCTCCTGAAGAGCGGCCGCCAGGCCGGCGGCGACGACGAGGTGATCGACTCGGTCGGTGGCGCCTACCGGCTGCGGCTGGCGGGCATCGAAGTCGATCTGCTGGTCTTCAGGGATCTGGTCGGCCGCGCGGCCGCCCAGAGGGCGGACGGCGACGACGCGGCCGCGGCCGGGTACTACGAACGCGCGGTGAGGCTGTGGCGCGGTGAGCCGTTCGCCGACGTCGACGCCCTCAGCGGGCATCCGGGTGTCATCGCGCTCGGGCAGGAGTTCATCGCGGCGCTCTTGCAGTACGCGGAGGTCGCCCACCGGCTGGGCCAGCACAACCGTGTGCTGCCGCGGCTGCGGGTGCTCGCGGACGCCGAGCCGCTCAACGAACGGGTGCACGCCCATCTCATGATCGCGCTCGCCGGTTCCGGGCAGCAGGCGGACGCCGTCTGGGTCTACGAGGGCGTGCGCGCCCGCCTCGACCGGGAGCTGGGCTTATACCCGGGCGAGGAACTCGCCGAGGCGTATGTGCGCGTGCTGCGGCAGGATCTGCGCGCGCAGAACCGCGAGCAGTCCCACGTCCGGTTGCCGGCGCTGCACGGCGGCGGGCACCCGGTGCCGAGGCAACTTCCCGCCGCGCCGCGCTGCTTCGCCGGACGCGACGGCGAACTGGCCTGGCTGTCGGCCCGGGTGGAACAGGACATGAGGCACGCGAAGGGCGTCGTCATCGCGGCGCTGACCGGGATGGCCGGGATCGGCAAGACCGCGCTCGCCGTGCACTGGGCGCACCGGATGGCACCGCGCTTCCCCGACGGGCAGGTGTTCGTCAACCTTCGCGGTTCCGGGCCGTCCGGAACGCCGGTCGCGCCCGCCGACGCGGTGGGCGGCGTCCTGCTCTCGCTCGGCGTGCCGCCCGCGCGGATCCCGCCGGACATCGACGGGCAGACCGCCCTGTACCGCAGCCTGCTGGCGGACCGCCGCATGCTCATCGTCCTGGACAACGCCCACGACGCGGAACAGGTCCGTCCTCTATTACCGGGCTCGGCGACGTGCCTGGTCCTGGTCACCAGCAGGAACCGGCTGACCGGCCTGGCCGCGGAGGGCGCCCACCTGAAGACGCTGGGCGTCCTGGCGGAGGCGGAGTCGCGCGAGCTGATGGCGCTGCGCCTGGGCGCCAGGTGGATGACCGCCGATCCGCCGGTGACCGGCGAGCTGATCGACTTGTGCGGCGGCCTGCCGCTGGCCCTGAGCGACGCCTCCGCCCGCGCCGCCGCGCGCCCCGGCCTGCCCCTGGCCGCGCTCGCGGCCGAGCTGCGCGACATGGGCAGGCGGCTGGACGCGTTCGAGACCGGGGAGCCGGTGACCAGCCTGAGGGTGGTGTTCTCCTGGTCGCGGGCCAAGCTCGGGAGCCTGGCCGCCCGCCTGTTCCAGCTGCTGGGAGTTCATCCGGGCCCGGACATCACCGTTCCGGCGGCGGCGAGCCTGGCCGCGCTGTCGCCCGACCAGGTGGGTCTGGCACTGGCCGAACTGTGCGACGAGCACCTGCTCACCGAGCATCTTCCCGGCCGCTACATCTGCCACGACCTCCTACGCTCCTATGCGGCCAAGGAGGCGAGCATCGGGCTGAGCGACGCCGACCGGCGCGCCGCGGTTCAGCGGGTGCTCGACCACTACCTGCGCGCCTCCGTCATGGCGTCGACGTTCCTCTGCCCGGGCCAGGCCCCGGTCCCGCCCACCCCGCCGCGGCCCGGTGTCACCCTCGAAGAAATGGGGGGACCCGCCCAGGCGGCCGAGTGGTTCGAGAACGAACAGCACGTCCTGCTCGCCCTGATCGCGCAGGCCGGCCAGGACGGCTACGTCCCCTACGCCTGGGAGCTGCCCTGGAGCGCCGGGTGGTACCTCCAGGACGAGGCGAGCCGGCGCAAGCTCGCCGCCGCCCAGGAGGCCGCGCTGTGGATCGCCACCTGCCAGGGTGATCTCGTCGGCGTGGCGATGGCCCGGCAGCAGCTCGGCTGGCTGAGGTTCCTGCTCGGCGATCTCACCGGCGCACGGCACCATCTGGACGAGGCGGTCGAGCTCGCCGGGCAGCTCGGCGACGCCAGGCTCCAGGCCCTGTCGGGTCTCGGCCGCGCCTACGTCCTGCGGGCGCAGGACCAGATCCTGGAGGCCACCGCCCAGGCACGGCAGGCGCTGCGTCTCGCCCGCTCGGCCGGGGACCGGCAGGGGGAGATCCGGGCCCTGTTCATGATCGGCTGGTGCCTGCTCCAGGTCGGCGACGGCCGGCGGGCCGCGCACTTCAGCAGCCGCGCGCTCGTCGCCTACCGCGCACTGCGGTACGCCGTCGACCCCGGCACGGTGGGCGCCCCCGTCCTCGACTCCTGCGGTGTCTCGCCCGAGATCCGCGCCGACGCGGGGGCGCGCTGACCGTCCACACCGGGGCTCACCGGCCGGTGACACGGAGCGTTCCGGTGGCCGTCCGCGCAGCCGTGGCCAGGTACGGACGCGACCGCCGGGCCCACATCCCGCCGCGGCCGCGCTCGGGAAAGCGGCGTCAGGCGCGGCCCGGCCCCTGGCGGCCGAGCCGCGACCCGGCCGCTAGGAGACCGCCCTGCCGTTCAGCCGCCGCTCGGCCAGCGGGTTGGCGATCTTCAGACGCTTGTCGAGCTCGCCCGCGAAGTCCTGCCAGATCTGGGAGTTCCGCCAGGCGATCTCCGCGACCAGCGGCAGGCAATGGGAGGGCACCGCGGCCGCGATGTCGCGCATGCTCTTCGCGCCCGACACGGTCTCCTGCAGCAGCCGCAGCAGCCGCCGTCCCTGCTCGTTGTGGCGCAGGGACGGATCTCTCAGCAGCTTCTCCAGCGCCATGGCAGGAACCTGGCTCCTGGAGCCGGACTCCACCTCGGGGACGGGCTCGGGCTTGCCCGCGGCCTCCGCCGCCCGCGCGCCGCGGCCCGCGGGCACCGGCGCCTCGCCGCGCTCCAGCCGCCGGCGCACGTCGAGCGCCGTCGTGGGCGACACCCCGGCGACCCTGGCGACGTGGCGCAGTGAGGCGGTCGGGTTCTGGGAGATGAGCTCGGCCGCGCGCAGCCGTCCCTCCACGCCGTTCAGCGGGCGGGTCTTGCCGTCCCGGCCCACCCGCGCGTTCAGCTCCGGCACCGCGTCCGTCGAGCGGCGCATCTCGGCCACGGCGCGCGTCCCGAGCCCGACCGACTCCGCGATGCTGCGGTCCGACATGTCGGGATGGGAGATGAGGATCCGCAGCGCCGCGGCGCGGCGGTCGGCCTGCGACAGCGGCAGGCCGTGCCGGACGTTCGCCTGCACCCCGAGCAGGAACGCCTCCTCGGGACTGCCCTCGAAGAACTCGACGGCGATCGTCGCCTGGCCTTTCAGGGACGCGGCCATGAGGCGGTGGATGCCGTCGATGACCTGCATGGTGCGGCGGTCGACGATGATGGGCGGCAGCGGCTGCTCGGTCTCGACCAGGCGCATGACATGCGCCTTGTCCTCGCCCTTCAGCCGCGGCGAGTCGCCCGGACGTAAGGACAGTATGGGCACTTCGATGATCTCTCGCCGCCGGCCCGGTTCGGCGCCGGTTCCGTTCTCCTCCGCCGCCACTACGAGCGGGCGCACCCCTGCCTGATCCATCCAAGCCTCCCCGTTACCGTGCAACGGGTTCGACGCTACGAGGGGTGGCTGGTGGTGAGCTGATGATCGGCTGACACCGAATTGCCGTACCCGCCGGGGACCTCGGCCGCGTTTTCCCTCTTCAGCGGTGCGCGGCCGGTGGATAGCGGCCGCACCGATGCCGTAGTACGAGATTCGGTGCGTTTCTTCATCCCAATTTCTGGTAGTGAAATGATCACATTACGTATTTGTTTTGGGCGACAACTGATCAGCTGCCGAACGGCGTCACCCGGATACCGGAGGTGATTGGCGCGAACACTTGTTACCCGCCCGTAACACGCGCCCCGGCATTGTGCAGGCCGTCGTCTGTCCGGTGGGCCGTTCAGTGGGTGGTCCAGTGGGCCATCCGGCGCGGGGGTCGCTGGTCGGCCGGTGGAGCGGTCCTGGACATCGCACACGCGGGGGTGTAAGTCCCGTCGCCCGGCGGACGAACGGCCGACTGAATGGCGGGATATGTTCAACCGTGGCGGGGGCATCGGTTGAACGCGCGATCTCATCACGCGGCGCCGCCGGACAAAGCCTCGCACATTCCCTCCTGACCGTTGCGACGCGACACGGCCTCACCCATAGTGGGCGCTGCGCTGAGGGGCCCCCTTTCTGGCCCGGCTCGGGCGTTCCTCCTTCGGCGCTTGAGGTGTTTCAACCCGTTCGCTGTTTGCGAAAGCCGGAGGTTTGCATGGATGACCAGCGGATCAAGGACGTCGTCATCCTGGGCGGTGGAACCGCCGGCTGGATAACCGCGTCCTACCTGGCCAAGGCGCTCGGCCCGGCCGTGCGGATCGTGCTCCTGGAGGCGCCGGACGTCCCGAAGATCGGCGTCGGCGAGGCGACCATTCCCAATCTCCAGACCGCGCTGTTCGACTTCCTCGGCATACCCGAGGACGAATGGATGCGCGAGTGCAACGCGGCATTCAAGATGGCCGTACGGTTCGTCAATTGGCGGACGCCCGGCGAAGACGCTCCCCGGCCCCGCCGGGAAAACGGCAAGAGCGACCACTTCTACCACATATTCGGCCAGCTGCCCCTGCACGACGGGCTTCCGCTGTCCCATTACTGGGCGCAGCGCAGGGTCTCCGGGCAGACCGAGCAGCCCTTCGACTACGCGTGCTACGACAGCGCGCTGGTGCTCGACGGCAACCTCGCGCCGCGATGGCCGGACGGACGTCCCGCCACCAGCTACGCGTGGCACTTCGACGCGCATCTGGTCGCCGACTTCCTCCGCCGGTTCGCCACCCGGCGCCTGCATGTGGAACACGTCCAGGGCTTCCTCGACCAGCCGATCCTCGACGAGCGCGGGTTCATCACCGCCCTGAAGACCCGCGAGGGACGGCTGATCGAGGGCGACCTGTTCGTCGACTGCTCCGGATTCCGCTCGCTGCTCATCAACAAGGCCATGGGCGAGCCGTTCATCGACATGAACGACTATCTGCTGTGCGACAGCGCGGTCGCGACCGCCGTGCCGCACGACGACGACGCGCACGGGGTGGAGCCGTACACGTCGTCGATCGCGATGAAGGCGGGCTGGACCTGGAAGATCCCGATGCTGGGACGGTTCGGGTCCGGTTACGTCTACTCCAGCAAGTTCGCGAGCGAGGACGAGGCCGCCGACGACTTCTGCCGCCTGTGGAACCTGAACCGGGACGAGACCCGGCTCAACTCGATCCGCTTCCGCGTCGGCCGCAACCGGCGGGCCTGGGTCAAGAACTGCGTGGGGATCGGCCTGTCCTCGTGCTTCGTCGAGCCGCTGGAGTCCACCGGCATCTACTTCATCTACGCCGCGGCCTACCAGCTCGTCAAACATTTCCCGGACAAGAACTTCGACCAGACGCTCCTCGACGGTTTCAACCGCGAGGTCGAGACGATGTTCGACGACACCCGCGACTTCATCCAGGCGCACTACTACATCTCGCCGCGGACGGACACCCCGTTCTGGAAGGCGAACAAGGAGATCAATCTTTCCCCGGAGATCAGCGAGAAGATCGAGATGTACCGGGCCGGGCTCCAGGTCGGAGTGGCACCTCCCGACACGCAGGACTACTACCACGACTTCGAGGAAGAGTTCCGCAACTTCTGGACCAACAGCAACTACTACTGCATTTTCGCCGGCCTGGGGTTGCTGCCCGACCGTCCGCTGCCGGTGCTCGCCGATCGGCAACAGGCGCTGAAGGACGTGGACGAGGTCTTTGAAAAGGTGCGGCGGGAACAGCGACGGCTTTTCACCAGCCTCCCGTCGAACCTCGAATACCTCCGGCTCCTGCACGGCACCAAATAGCGCACGCGCGTAGGGAGAACATCGATGGTTCCGTTGTCATACGCGCAGCGGCGGCTGTGGTTCCTCGGCCAGATGGAAGGCCCGGGTCCGGCCTACAACAGCGGCGTCGCCGTGCGTTTCCGTGGCCGGCTCGACGCCGCCGCCCTGAACGAGGCGCTGCGCGACGTGCTGGCGCGCCACGAGTCGCTGCGGACGGTCTTCCCGGCCTCCGACGGTGAGCCGTACCAGCGGATTCTGGCCGTGGAAGAGCTGGACTGGCGGCTGGAGGTGTCCCGGGTCTCCCCGGCGGAACTGGACGACGCGGTCTCGGCGGCCGAGAGGTACTCGTTCGATCTGGAGACGGAGATCCCGGTCCGCGGCCGGCTCTTCCAGATCGTCGGGGATGAGCACGCTTCGGACGAGAGCGTCCCGGATGAGCACGTGCTCGTCCTGATGGTGCATCACATCGCCATGGACGCCTGGTCGCAGGCCCCGCTGGCGCGGGATCTGTCGGTGGCGTACGCGGCGCGGCTGCGGGGTGAGGAACCCGGATGGGACCCGCTGGCGGTGCAGTACGCCGACTACGCGTTGTGGCAGCGGGAACTGCTCGGGGACGAGTCCGACCCGGAGAGCCTGCTGGCGACACAGCTGGCCTACTGGCGGGAGAGGCTGGCGGAGGCCCCGGAGGAGCTCTCCCTTCCGGTCGACCGGCGGCGTCCGGAGACGGCGAGCCACCGCGGTCATGGCGTGCCGTTGCGGGTGCCGGCGGAGCTGCACGAACGGCTGGCACGGCTGGCCAGGGACGAGGGCGTCACGCCGTTCATGGTGCTCCAGTCGGCGCTGGCTGTGACGCTGTCGCGGCTGGGCGCGGGCACGGACGTCCCGATCGGGTCCGCCGTCGCGGGCCGTACCGACGAGGCGCTGGACGACCTCGTCGGGTTCTTCGCCAACAGCCTGGTGATCCGCACGGATCTGTCCGGGAACCCGGCGTTCACCGAGGTGCTCGGCCGGGTCCGGCAGGCGAGCCTGGACGCGCTGGCGCACCAGGACGTGCCGTTCGAGCGGCTGGTGGAGGAGCTGTCGCCGTCCCGGTCGCTGGCGCGGCACCCGCTGTTCCAGGTGATGCTGACGACACAGAACACCACCGACGCGGCCCTGGAGCTTCCGGGAGTCACGGCCGAGGTCGTCCAGAAGGCCAAGACCCTGGCGAAGTTCGACCTCGACGTGACCGTGGTGGAGACGTTCGACGAGCACGGACGCCCCGCCGGACTGCGAGGGGCGGTGACCGCCGCCGCGGACCTCTTCGACGTCGCCTCCGCCGAGCGGATCACGAACTGGTTCGTGCAAGTTCTGGACACGGTGACGGCGACGCCGCAGGTAAGGCTGCACGAGGTTGACCTGCTCGACGCCCAGCAGCGGGACCAACTGCTTCAAGCGTGGAACGACACCGCCCTGGACCCGGCCGCCGAGTCGTTCATGGACGTCTTCGAGGCCCAGGCGCGCGACACTCCGGACGCGCCCGCGCTGGTCGCCTCCGGGTCGGCGCTGAGCTACGCCGAGCTGAACGCCCGGGCGAACCGCCTGGCCCGGCTCCTGATCGAGCGAGGCGCCGGGCCGGAGCGTGTGGTGGCGCTGGTGCTGCCGCGCTCGGTGGAGATCGTCGTCGCGATGCTGGCGGTGTGGAAGGCGGGCGGAGCGTATCTTCCCGTCGATCCGGAGCTGCCGTCGGCGCGAATCGAGTTCCTTGTGCGCGACGCCGGTGCCGTCCTGGCGGTGACGACCAACGCCGATGGCGACGCGGTTCCGGACGACGTGCAGAGCGTGCCGCTGGATGCCTCGGGAACCGCCACGGAGCTGGAGGGATTCTCCGAGTCCGATGTAGCGGGGACGGCCAGCGCCGATTGTGCCGCGTACGTGCTCTACACCTCCGGCACCACGGGAACGCCCAAGGGCGTCGTGGTCACGCGTCGCGGCGTCGCGAACCTCCTCGCATGGACGGCGCAGGCGTGCGCGGTAGCCGGCGGCGACCGCGTCCTGCAACGGACACCCCTGAGCTTTGACGCTGCGGTGTGGGAGCTGTTCGCCCCTCTTGCCGGCGGTGCCGCCTTGGTGCTGGCCCCGACGGGCGCCGACCGCGACCCCGCCGAACTGGTCCGGCTGGTCGCCGAAGAGCGGATCACCGTGCTCAAAGCGGTGCCCGCACTGCTGGAGGTGCTGGTAGAGCAGCCGGGCTGGGACGAGTGCCGGGATCTGCGCATGCTTCTCAGCGGCGGTGAGCCGTTGTCGGCGGAGTTGTGCCATCGGTTGTGGGAGCGGCTGCCGCAGGGACCGGTGCCGGTGTGGAACGTCTATGGACCGACCGAGTGCACCGTCGACGCGTCCGCCTACGAGGTGGGTCCGGCGCAGCGGAACGGCGTGGTGCCGATCGGCACGCCGATCGCCAATACCCGGCTGTTCGTCCTTGACGACGGTCTAGGGCTGGTACCGCCCGGCGTGGTCGGTGAGCTGTATGCGGCCGGGCCCGGGGTGGCCCGGGGCTATCTCGGCCGGGCGGGGTTGACGGCGGAGCGGTTCGTGGCGTGCCCGTTCGGTTCGGGTGAGCGGATGTACCGGACCGGCGACCTGGTGAAATGGCTGCCCGATGGGCAACTGATGTTCGTCGGGCGCGCGGACGAGCAGGTGAAGATCCGCGGGTTCCGGATCGAGCCGGGTGAGATCGAAGCCGCGTTGTGCGATCACCCCGGAGTGGCCCAGGCGGCGGTCATCGCGCGGAAGGGCCCGGCGGGAGACCGGCGGCTGGTGGCCTATGTCGTGCCGTCCGACGAGGCCGTGTCCGGGCTGCGCGAGCACGCCGCCCAACGGCTGCCGAACTACATGGTGCCGTCGGCCGTCGTGGTCCTGGAGCGGCTGCCGCTGACGGCGCACGGAAAGCTGGACCGCCGGGCACTGCCGGAGCCGGACCAAGCCCTGGGCGCCGGAGACCGGGGCCCGGCGACCGTGCAGGAAGAGATCCTGTGCGGGGTGTTCGCACAGGTTCTGGGCGTGGACTCGGTGGGGGTGGACGACGACTTCTTCGAGCTCGGCGGGCATTCGCTGCTGGCGGTGCGGCTGGTGTCGCGGGTGCGGTCGGTGCTGGGCGTCGAGCTGCCGCTGCGGGTGCTGTTCCAGCTGCCGACGGTGGCCGGGGTCGCGAGCTGGCTGACCGGGCCGGGCGTGGGCCGGGCACGGCTCGCGTTGCGGGCGGGCGAGCGTCCGGAACGGGTCGAACTGTCGTTCGCGCAGCGCCGGTTGTGGTTCCTGGGCCAGCTGGAGGGTCCGAGCGCGCTCTACAACGTGCGGATGGCCGTCCGGCTGAGGGGGGAACTGGACGTCGCCGCGCTGGGTGCCGCGTTGCGGGACGTGATCGGCCGGCACGAGTCCCTGCGGACGATCTTCCCCGTGGCCGATGGCGAGCCGTACCAGCAGATCCTGGAGATGTCGGAGCTGGACTGGCGGCTGGTGGTTCGCCCCGTCAGCGCCGACGGCCTGGCGCAGGCGGTGATGGAGGCCGCGCAGTACACGTTCGACCTGGTGGCGGAGGTGCCGATCCGGGCGTGGCTGTTCCAGGTGGACGACGGCGAGGCCGTTCTCGCGCTGGTGACCCACCACATCGCCAGCGACGCCTGGTCGATGAGCCCGCTGGGACGGGACCTGTCGGTGGCCTACGCGGCACGAGTGGACGGCGAGCCGCCGGAGTGGGACGTCCTGCCGGTGCAGAACGCCGATTTCGCCTTGTGGCAGCGGGAACTGCTCGGGGACGAGTCTGACCCGGAAAGCCTGCTGTCGACGCAGCTGGCCTACTGGCGGGACGCGTTGGCGGGGGCGCCGGAGGAGCTGGCGTTGCCGTATGACCGTCCGCGCCCTGCGACGGCGAGTCACCGTGGGCATCGGGTGGATTTGCGGGTGTCGGCCGAGGTGCACCAGCGGTTGGTGGAGCTGGCGCGGGCTGAGGGCGTCACGGGCTTCATGGTGTTGCAGTCGGCGTTGGCGGTGCTGCTGTCGCGGCTGGGCGCCGGAGCTGATGTCCCCGTCGGTTCGTCGGTGGCGGGACGTACCGATGAGGCGTTGGACGATCTGGTCGGGTTCTTCGTCAACTCGCTGGTGATCCGTACGGACCTGTCGGGTGATCCGGAGTTCCGGCAGGTGCTGGCGCGCGTCCGGGAGACGACGCTCGGGGCGCTGGAGCATCAGGACGTGCCGTTCGAGCGGCTGGTGGAGGAGCTGGCGCCGTCGCGGTCGCTGGCCCGGCATCCGCTGTTCCAGGTGATGCTGACGGTGCAGAACACCGAAGCGGGCTCCCTGGGATTTGCCGGTCTTGAAGTCGACGACTCGGTGCTGGCGGCGGACGGACCGGCGGTGGCCCCGGCGAAGTTCGACCTGTTCGTCGCCGCCCGGGAGATGTTCGACGAGCGGGGCCGTCCGGCAGGGCTGCGCGGCGCGGTGACCGCTTCGGCGGACCTTTTCGAGGCGTCGTCCGCCGAACGGATCACGAGCCTGTTCGTGCGCATCCTGGAGACGGTGTCGGCGGACGCCGGGGTGCGGCTGCACGAGGTCGAGGTACTCGAACCCGGTCAGCGTGATCAGGTGCTGGTGGAGTGGAACGACACCGCGGTCGACGATTTGGACGTCCCGCTGGTGGAGCTGTTCCAGCGTCAGGTGTCGGCGGTTCCGGACGCGGTCGCGGTGGTCGCCGATGGCGCCGAGTTGACCTACGCCGAGTTGGACGCGGCGGCGAATCGGCTGGCGCGTTATCTGGTCGATCAGGGTGTGGGCGCGGAGTCGGTGGTGGCGTTGTGCCTGCCGCGCGGCGCACAAATGATCACCGCGATCCTGGCGGTGTGGAAGGCGGGGGCCGCGTATCTGCCGGTGGATCCGGCGCTGCCGGTGGACCGGATGGCGTTCATGTTCGGCGACAGCCGGGCGGTTTTGGTGCTGGGTGTTCAGGACGTCCTGGATGACCTGCCCGCCGGGCGGGTGCGGATGGTCGCGCTGGACGATCCGTTCGTCATGTTCAGCGAGGACTCCGAGGTCGAGCTACCGGCCGTGGACCTGGCCGGGCTGGCGTATGTGATGTACACGTCGGGGTCGACGGGCACGCCGAAGGGTGTCGCGGTCACCCACGGCGGCCTGGCCAACTATGTCGCGTCGGTGAGTGCTCGGCTGGGCTGGAACACTCCGGGTGCCCGATACGGACTGCTGCAGCCGCAGGTGACCGACCTGGGAAACACCGTGGTGTTCGCCAGCCTCGTCACCGGCGGCCAATTGCACGTACTGGACGAGTCGGCGGTGGTCGACCCGGCCGCGGTGGCGGCGTATCTGGCCGACCGGGAGATCGATCACGTCAAGGCGGTGCCGTCGCACCTGATGGCGTTGTCCAGCGTGGTCGGTCCCGAACAGGTGCTGCCTGCCCGGTCGTTGGTGCTGGGTGGTGAGGCGGCATCGGCGGAATGGGTCGGGGAACTGGTCGAGGCTGCCGGTGACCGGCCGGTGTTCAATCACTACGGCCCGACCGAGGCCACGATCGGTGTGGCCACCACCCGCCTGATGGGTGAGCCGGTCGTGCCGGTTGGTACGCCGCTCGCCAACACCCGCATGTTCGTGCTGGATGAGGGGTTGGAGCCGGTGCCGCCTGGGGTGGCCGGTGAGCTTTATATCGCCGGTGCCCAGTTGGCGCGGGGCTATGTGGGGCGGATGGCCCTGACCGGGGAGCGGTTCGTGGCGTGCCCGTTCGGCGTGGGCGAGCGGATGTACCGCACTGGGGACCTGGCCAAATGGACCTCAGATGGACAGCTGGTCTTCCTCGGCCGGGCGGACGAGCAGGTGAAGATCCGCGGGTTCCGGATCGAACCCGGCGAGATCGAGGCGGCCCTGCTGGGCAATCCCCAGGTCGAGCAGGTGGCCGTGGTCGCATGGGAGGACACTCCGGGCGACAAGCGACTGGTCGCGTACGTGGTGCCGTCCGAGCCGGACCTCGCGGCGAACGAGGTCCGCGCCTACGCCGGACAGCGGTTGCCCGAGTACATGGTGCCGTCGGCTGTCGTCGTCCTGGATCAATTGCCGCTGACGGCCAGCGGGAAGCTGGACCGGCGAGCCCTTCCTGCGCCGGACTACGCAGGGGGTGCTGGTGATGACCGGGGTCCGGCGACGGTGCAGGAGGAGATCCTGTGCGGGGTGTTCGCGGAAGTCCTCGGTTTGGATTCGGTGGGGGTGAATGACAGCTTCTTTGAGTTGGGTGGGCATTCGTTGTTGGCGGTGCGGTTGGTGTCGAGGGTGCGTGCGGTGCTGAATGTCGAGTTGCCGTTGCCGGTGTTGTTCGAGGCGCCGACGGTGGCGGGTCTTGCTGGTTGGTTGGGCGGGCCGGGTGTGGGCCGTGCTCGGTTGGCGTTGCGGGCGGGAGAACGTCCGGAGCGGGTGGGGTTGTCGTTCGCCCAACGGCGCCTGTGGTTCCTGGGTCAGTTGGAGGGGCTGAGCGCGCTGTACAACGTGCCGGTGGCGGTGCGGTTGACGGGTGAGTTGGATGTGGCGGCGTTGGATGTGGCGTTGCGGGATGTGATCGGTCGGCACGAGTCGCTGCGGACGGTCTTCCCGGTGGCCGAGGGTGAGCCGTACCAGCGGATTCTGGATGTGTCGGAGCTGGAGTGGCGGTTGCTGGTGCGTTCGGTTACCGCAGGCGAGTTGGCGGGGGCGGTGGCGGAGGCGGCTCGGTACACCTTCGACCTGGCGGTCGAGGTACCGGTCCGAGCGTGGTTGTTCGAGGTCGGGCCGGACGAATCGGTGTTGGTCTTTGTGACGCACCACATCGCCGGCGACGCGTGGTCGCGGGCTCCGCTGGGCCGGGACCTGTCGGTGGCGTACGCGGCTCGCCTACGCGGTGAGGCGCCGCAGTGGGAGCCGTTGCCGGTGCAGTACGCCGACTACGCCCTGTGGCAGCGGGACCTGCTCGGGAACGAGTCTGACCCGGAAAGCCTGCTGTCGACCCAGGTGGCCTACTGGCGAGAGGCATTGGCGGGCGCGCCAGAGGAGCTGGCGTTGCCGTACGATCGTCCGCGCCCTGCGAAGGCAAGTCACCGAGGGCACCGGGTGGACTTGCGGGTGTCGGCCGAGGTCCATCAGCGGTTGGTGGAGGTGGCGCGGGCCGAGGGCGTCACGGGCTTCATGGTGCTCCAGTCCGCCCTGGCGGTGATGCTGTCGCGGCTGGGCGCCGGGACCGACGTTCCGATCGGATCGTCGGTGGCCGGGCGTACCGATGAGGCATTGGACGATCTGGTCGGGTTCTTCGTCAACTCGTTGGTGATCCGCACGGACCTGTCGGATGATCCGGAGTTCCGGCAGGTGCTGGCACGCGTGCGGGAGACGAGCCTGGGAGCCCTTGAACACCAGGACGTGCCGTTCGAACGGCTGGTGGAGGAATTGGCGCCGTCGCGGTCGCTGGCCCGGCATCCGCTGTTCCAGGTGATGCTGACGGTGCAGAACACCGAGGGCGGCACGCTGGGGCTTTCCGGTCTCGATATCGAGGACGCGGTATTGGCGGCGGACGGACCGGCGGTGGCCCCGGCGAAGTTCGACCTGTTCGTCGCCGCCCGGGAAGTGTTCGACGAGCAAGGCCGTCCGATAGGGCTGCGTGGTGCGGTGACGGGGTCGGTGGACCTGTTCGAGGCGGCCACGGTCGAGCGGATGGTCCGGTGGTTCGGTCACGTCCTGGACGTGGTGACCGCCGCGCCGGGCACCCGTCTGCACGAGCTCGACCTGCTTGATTCTCAGCAACGGGCTCAGGTGCTGGTGGAGTGGAACGACACTGCGGTCGACGGTTTGGACGTCCCGCTGGTGGAGCTGTTCCAGCGTCAGGTGGCGGCGGTTCCGGACGCGGTCGCGGTGGTCGCCGACGGCGCCGAGTTGACCTATGCCGAGTTGGACGCGGCGGCGAATCGGCTGGCGCGTTATCTGGTCGATCAGGGTGTGGGCGCGGAGTCGGTGGTGGCGTTGTGCCTGCCGCGTGGCGCGCAGATGATCACCGCGATCCTGGCGGTGTGGAAGGCGGGGGCCGCCTATCTGCCAGTGGATCCGGCGCTGCCGGTGGATCGGATGGCGTTCATGTTCGGCGACAGCCGAACGGTGATCCTTCTCGGTCTCCAGGATGTCCTGGATGATCTGCCCGCCGGGCGGGTGCGGATGGTCGCGTTGGACGATCCGATGACGCAGATGCTGCTGGCCGCTGAGGACGGTGCGGCGCCGCCGGTGGCCGTGGACGCGGCGGGGTTGGCGTATGTGATGTACACGTCGGGGTCGACGGGCACGCCGAAGGGTGTCGCGGTCACCCACGGCGGCCTGGCCAACTACGTCGCGTCGGTAAGCGCCCGGCTGGGCTGGAACACTCCGGGTGCCCGATACGGACTGCTGCAGCCGCAGGTGACCGACCTGGGGAACACCGTGGTGTTCGCCAGCCTGGTCACCGGCGGTCAGTTGCACGTGTTGGACGAGTCGTCGGTGGTCGACCCGGCCGCGGTGGCGGCGTATCTCACCGACCGGGAGATCGATCACATCAAGGCGGTGCCCTCGCACCTGATGGCCTTGTCCAGCGTGGTCGGTCCCGAACAGGTGCTGCCAGCCCGGTCACTGGTCCTGGGCGGTGAGGCGGCATCAGCGGAATGGGTCGGGGAACTGGTCGAGGCTGCCGGTGACCGGCCGGTGTTCAATCACTACGGCCCGACCGAGGCCACGATCGGTGTGGCCACCACCCGCCTGATGGGTGAGCCGGTCGTGCCGATCGGTACTCCGCTCGCGAATACACGCATGTTCGTGCTGGATCAGGGATTGCGTCCGGTAGCGCCTGGCGTGGCCGGTGAGCTGTACATCGCCGGTGCTCAACTCGCGCGGGGATACGTGGGCCGGGTCGGGTTGACGGCGGAGCGGTTCGTGGCGTGCCCGTTCGGTTCGGGCGAGCGGATGTACCGGACCGGGGACCTGGCCAGGTGGCTGCCGGACGGGCAGCTGGTGTTCGCCGGGCGCGCGGACGAGCAGGTCAAGATCCGCGGGTTCCGCATCGAACCGGGGGAGATCCAGGCCGTCCTCCTGAGCAGTCCCCAGGTCGAGCAGGCGGAGGTGATCGCGCGAGAAGACGTCCCCGGCGACAAGCGGCTGGTGGCCTACGTCGTGCCGTCCGACCCTGACAGCGCCGTGGACGGGCTGCGCGAATTCGTTGGGCAGCGCCTTCCGGAGTACATGGTGCCCACCGCCGTCGTGGCACTGGACCGGTTGCCGCTGACGGCCAGCGGGAAGCTGGATCGCCGGGCCCTGCCCGCACCGGACTACGCGGCGGGCGCGAACACGGGTCGCAGCCGCGGCCCGGTCACCTTGCAGGAAGAGATCCTGTGCGGAGTGTTCGCGGATGTCCTCGGCCTTGAATCTATCGGGGCCGACGACAACTTCTTCGAGCTGGGCGGTCACTCCTTGCTCGCGGTGTCGCTGGTGGAGCGGCTGCGTGTGCAGGGTGTGGCGGTCTCCGTACGGGCGCTGTTCGAGGCGCCGACTCCGGCCGGGCTGGCCCAGGCGGCCGCCGCCGAGCCGGTGGAGGTTCCGGAGAACCTGATCCCGGAGGGGGCGCAGCGGATCACGGCGGACATGTTGCCGCTCGTTGAGCTCTCGGACGCCGAGGTCGAGCAGATCGTCGCCGGTGTGGACGGCGGGGCGCCGAACGTGGCGGACGTGTATCCGCTGGCGCCGTTGCAGGAAGGACTCCTGTTCCACCACCTGATGGCCGACGGCGGCACGGACCCGTACATGACGGTCCGGGTGTTGCAGTTCGACGATCGGGCGCGGCTGGACAGGTTCACGGGGGCGTTGCAGCAGATCGTGGACCGGCACGACATCTACCGCACAGCGGTGGTGTGGGAGGGGCTCCCCGAGCCCGTTCAGGTGGTGTGGCGGGAAGCCGTCCTGCCGGCGGTCGAGCACGTGCTCGACGGCGGGCCCGCCGAGTTGATCGAGCTGGTCGGGTCGGGGATGGATCTGGATCGGCCGCCGCTCATGGACGTGCATGTGGCGGAGGCCGAGGACGGCAGTTGGCTGGGCCTGCTGCGGATGCACCACATGGTCCTGGACCACCACGGCCTGGACGTGCTGACGGGCGAGCTGGTCGCGATCCTGACCGGCCGAGGTGACGAGCTGACCGAGGCGTTGCCATTCCGGAACTTCGTCGCCCAGGCTCGGAGCGTCTCCCGCGAGGAGCACGAACGGTTCTTCGCCGAATTGCTGGGCGACGTCTCCGAACCGACCGCGCCCTACGGGCTCATGGACGTCCGCGACGGCGGCGGGAAATCGGTGACCGGAACGGTTCCGCTTCCCGAAGAGGTCGTCGAGGAGCTGCGGGAGGTCGCGCGAAGCCTGGGCGTGAGCGTCGCCACGGTGCTGCACGTCGCGTGGGCCCGGGTGCTGGCGGTGGTGTCCGGCCGCGACGACGTGGTGTTCGGCACGGTGCTGTTCGGCCGGATGAACGCGGGCGCCGGATCCGACCGCGTCGTCGGACCGTTCATGAACACGTTGCCGGTGCGGGTCCAGACCGGTCAGATCGGTGCCCAGGCCGCGGTGGAGGAGATGCGGGCCCAGCTGGCCGGGTTGCTGGAGCACGAGCACGCTCCGTTGGCGGTGGCGCAGCAGGCCAGCGGCATGCCGGAGAACACGCCGCTGTTCACCTCGCTCTTCAACTACCGCTACATCGGGCGGGAGCCCGCGGGGCGGGACGAGGACGTCCCCGCGGAGCAGGCGATCACAGGGATCCAGACCGTCCGGGTCCAGAACCGGACCAACTACCCGCTGGCCGTGGGGGTCAACGATCTCGGCGCCGACGGGTTGAGCCTGAGCATTCAGGCGGTCGACCCCGTCGACCCGTATGCGGTGGCGCAGTTGCTCTGCACCACGGTGGAGAATCTGACCACCGCTCTCAGTGGCGATGACGTTCCGCTGCACGGCGTCGGTGTGCTTGACAGTCGTCAGCTGGAGCAAGTGCTGCGGGACTGGAACGACACCGCCGTCGAGGGCATGGGCGATACCGCGCATGGGCTGTTCGAGGCGCGGGTCGCGGAGGCCCCGCACGCGGTCGCGGTGGTGGGCGACGGCGTTGAACTGACATACGCGGAACTGGATGCGCGGGCGAACCAGATGGCGCATTACCTGCGTGGGCTCGGCGTGGGCGCCGAATCGGTAGTGGCCCTGGTCGTGGAGCGCGGTCTCGACTTCGTCGTCGGCGTGCTGGGCGTCTGGAAGGCAGGCGCCGGCTACCTCCCCGTGGACCCCCGAATCCCGGCGGAACGGATCGCTTTCCTCCTGGAGGACAGCGCGGCGTCGGTAGTGGTGACCTCGACGGGTCTCGGCGCCGCCGGTGTGCCGGTGGTGTCACTGAACGACCCAGAGGTACGGGAGCGGATCGCGTCGGGTGAGGTGTCGGCGCCGCCGGTGAGCGTACGGCCGGAGGGTCTGGCGTATGTGATCTACACGTCGGGGTCGACCGGGACGCCCAAAGGCGTGGCCCTGACCCACGAGGGCCTCGTCAACCTGATGACGACCTTCAAGAAGCAGCTGGGCCTGAGCAGCGACGCCCGGGTACTCCAGTTCGCCTCGATCGGGTTCGACGCGGCGACGTGGGAAGTCACGGCGGCGCTCTGCCATGGTGGTTCGCTCGTGGTGGCACCCGCCGACGAGATGCTGCCGGGCGCGGGACTGACCGAGGTGGTAGCGCGTCACGAGGTCACCTGGGCGGGTCTGCCGCCCGCTGTGCTGGCCTCGCTGCGGCCTGAGGACATGCGTTCCGTGACCACACTCATTTCCGCCGGCGAGGCATTGGACGCGGAACTCGTCCGCCGCTGGGCGCCCGATCGCCGCTTCTACAACGGCTACGGCCCGACCGAAACCACCGTCGCCACCACGATGTCGGTCCCGCTCGGTGCGGACGAGGCCCCGGTGATCGGCACACCCATCCGCAACACCCGGGTGTTCGTGCTGGACGACACGTTGAGCCCGGTGCCGGTCGGCGTCCCAGGTGAGCTCTACGTCGCCAGCGCCCAGCTAGCCCGCGGGTACGTGGGACGTGCCGGGCTGACCGCGGAACGGTTCGTGGCATGCCCGTTCAGCGCGGGCGAACGGATGTACCGCACCGGCGACCTGGCCAGATGGACGCCGGACGGGCAGCTGGTGTTCACCGGCCGCGCGGACGAGCAGGTGAAGATCCGCGGGTTCCGGATCGAGCCGGGCGAGGTCGAGGCGGTTCTGGGCGCCCATCCGGAGGTCGGCCAGGTCGCGGTGCTGGTGCGCGAGGACACGCCTGGTGACAAGCGACTGGTCGCCTACGTCGTACCGTCCGAGACGGGCCTCGCCGTGGACGGGGTGAGGGAGTTCGCCGAGCAGCGCCTGCCCGAGTACATGGTGCCGTCGGCGTTCATGGTGCTGGAGCGGCTGCCGCTGACAGCCAGCCGGAAGCTGGACCGCCGGGCCCTGCCGGCACCGGACTACGCAGGCGACGCGAGCTCCGGCTGTGGCGGCGGCCGGGGCCCGGTGACGGTGCAGGAAGAGATCCTGTGCGGGGTGTTCGCAGACGTCCTCGGCGTCGACTCGGTTGGAGTGGACGACAACTTCTTCCGGCTGGGCGGACACTCCCTGCTGGCCGTTCGATTGGTCGAGCGGCTACGCAGACAGGGCGTGTCGGTTTCGGTCCGGGCGCTGTTCGACGCTCCGACCCCGGCCGGTTTGGCCGGGGCGGCCGCGGCCGAGCCGATCACGGTTCCCGAGAACCTGATCCCGCCGGGCGCTGAGCGGATCACGGCGGACATGCTGCCGCTGGTTGAGCTGTCGGACGCCGAGGTCGAGCAGATCGTCGCCGGTGTGGACGGCGGAGCGGCGAACGTGGCGGACGTATATCCGCTGGCGCCGCTGCAGGAAGGTCTGCTGTTCCACCATCTCCTGGCCGCCGACGGCGGCAGGGACCCGTACGTGACCGTGATGGTCGTCGAGTTCGAGGACCGGGCGCGCCTGGACGGATTCACGCACGCGTTGCAGCAGGCCGTGAACCGGCACGACATCTACCGCACAGCGGTGGTGTGGGAGGGACTCCCCGAGCCGGTCCAGGTGGTGTGGCGGAACGCGGTGCTACCGGTGGTCGAGCACGAGCTGGACGGCGGGCCCGCGGAACTGGCCGAGCTGGTCGGGACCGGGATGAACCTGGGCCGGCCGCCACTGACGGACATGCACGTGGCCGAGGCCGAGGACGGCCGCTGGCTGGGCCTGCTGCGGATGCACCACATGGTCCTGGACCACCAGGGCATGGACGTGCTGCTCGGCGAACTCCGGGCGATCCTGACCGGCCGGGGTGACGAGCTGACCGCGGCGTTGCCGTTCCGGAACTTCGTGGCGCAGGCTCGGAGCGTCTCCCGGGAGGAGCACGAGCGGTTCTTCGCCGAACTGCTGGGCGATGTGACCGAGCCGACCGCCCCCTACGGCCTGATGGACGTCCGCGGCGACGGTGCGGCGACGGCCACCGGAGTGATGCCGGTAGAGCAGGAGGTCGTTGACCAGCTACGAGAGGTCTCGCGAAGCCTGGGTGTGAGTGTCGCCACGGTGCTGCATGTCGCGTGGGGTCGCGTCCTGGCGGCGCTGTCCAGCCGTGACGACGTCGTGTTCGGCACGGTGCTGTTCGGCCGCATGAACGCGGGCGCCGGTGCCGATCGGGTCGTCGGCCCTTTCATCAACACCCTTCCGGTGCGGGCACGGTCTGGCCGGGTCGGTGCTCGGGACGCGGTGGAGGACATGCGGGCGCAGCTCGCGGCGCTGCTGGAGCACGAACACGCGCCGCTCGCGATCGCGCAGCAGGCCAGCGGCGTCGCGGAGGACGCGCCGCTGTTCACCTCGCTCTTCAACTACCGCTATGGCACGCGCGAGGGCGAGGACCAGAACCGGGACGCCGCCCAGGACCAGGCGATCGGCGGCATCCGGCGGGTCTTCTCCAAGGTCCGGAACAACTATCCGCTGACCGTGTCGGTCGACGACTTCGACACCGGCGCATTGAGCCTGAGCATCCAGGCCATCGTTCCCGTCGACCCGCACGAGGTGGGGCGGCTGCTGTGCACCACCGTGGCGAACCTGGTCACCGCGCTCAGCGAGCCTGACCGTCCCGTGCACGCGGTTGAAGTGCTTGATGCCGAGCAGCGTGATCGGCTGCTGGTGGAGTGGAACGACACCGCCGTTGAGGGTTTGGACGTCACGGTGGTGGAGTTGTTCGAGCGTCAGGTGGCGAGGGTTCCGGACGCGGTAGCGGTGATCGCCGACGGCGTCGAGGTGACGTATGCGGAGCTGGACGCGCGGGCGAACCAGTTGGCGCAGCGTCTGGTGGCCCGGGGCGTGGGCGCGGAGTCGATTGTCGGGCTGTGCCTGCCGCGCGGCGCGGAGATGGTCACCGCGATCCTGGGCGTGTGGAAGGCGGGCGCGGCGTACCTGCCGGTTGATATGGATCTGCCTGCCGAGCGGGTGGAGTTCATGCTGGCCGATGCCGGTGTCGAGGTGGTTCTGAGGGCGGATGATCTGCAACCGGCGGGCGACGATGTCCCGGTTGAGCTTCCGAGGGTGGACCTGGCCGGATTGGCGTATGTGATCTATACGTCGGGGTCGACGGGCACGCCGAAGGGCGTCGCGGTGACCCACGGCGGCCTGGCCAACTACGCGGCTTGGGCGGCGGAGAAATACAGCCCGCACGACGGTGTGCCGTTGCATTCGTCGTTGGCGTTCGACTTGACGGTGACGAGCGTGGTGGTGCCGCTGGTGTCGGGCTCGCCGGTGGTGGTCGGTGCCGATGGGTTGGCGGAGCTGCTGGCCGAGCGTGGCGGGTTCGGAATGGCCAAGGTCGTCCCCGCACACCTGTCCTTGCTTCTGGCTGAGCGGGTCGCGGATGCGGCCCGGACATGGGTGGTGGGCGGTGAGGCGCTGCCGGGTGGAGTGGTCCGTTCTTGGTTGGAACAGGCCCCTGATTCGGTTGTCGTGAACGAATACGGACCGACCGAGACCGTGGTCGGATGTTGCGTCTTCGAGGTGTCACCCGGCCAGCGGATCGCCGACGCGGTTCCGATCGGACGTCCGACCGCCAACACCCGGCTGTATGTGCTGGATGAGTTCCTTCAGCCCGTTCCGGTCGGTGTGGCTGGTGAGCTGTATATCGCCGGTGCTCAGCTCGCACGCGGCTATGTGGGCCGTGCAGGGTTGACCGGGGAACGGTTCGTGGCGTGCCCGTTCGGCTCTGGCGAGCGGATGTACCGGACCGGCGACCTGGCCAAATGGCTCCCCGAAGGACAGTTGCTGTATTTGGGGCGGTCGGATGAACAGGTGAAGATCCGCGGGTACCGGATCGAGCCCGGCGAGGTCGAAGCAGCCCTGCAGAGCCACCCGCAAGTGGATCAAGCGGTCGTGATCGTCCGAGAGGACATCCCGGGCGACAAGCGGCTGGTGGCGTACGTGGTGCCGTCCGGCACCGAAATCGCAGTGGACGGGCTACGTGAGCACGTTGCGCGGCTGTTGCCCGAGTACATGGTCCCGGCCGCATTCGTGGTGCTGGACGAGTTGCCGTTGGCGGCGAGCGGGAAGCTGGATCGCCGGGCGCTGCCCGCTCCGGATTACGCGGCGGGCGCTGGTGGTGGCGGCCGCGGCCCGGTGACGGTGCAGGAAGAGATCCTGTGCCAGGTGTTCGCAGACGTCCTCGGCGTGGACTCGGTCGGAGTGGACGACAACTTCTTCCGGCTGGGCGGCCACTCGCTACTAGCCGTCCGGTTGGTGGAGCGGCTGCGCAGGCGAGGTGTGTCGGTTTCGGTGCGGGCGTTGTTCGATGCGCCGACCCCGGCTGGATTGGCCGGGGCCGCTGTGGCCGAGTCGATGGACGTTCCGGAGAATCTGATCCCGCCGGGTGCTGAGCGGATCACGGCGGACATGTTGCCGCTGGTGGAGCTGTCGGACGCCGAGGTTGAGCTGGTCGTCGCCGGAGTGGATGGCGGGGCGGCGAATGTGGCGGACGTGTATCCGCTGGCGCCGTTGCAGGAAGGCTTGTTGTTCCACCATCTCCTGGCCGCCGACGGCGGCACGGACCCGTACGTGACGTTGCTGGTCCTGGAGTTCGACGGCCGGGCGCGGCTGGACGAGTTCACACACGCCCTACAGCAGATCGTGGACCGGCACGACATCTACCGGACGGCCGTGGTGTGGGAGGGGCTCCCCGAGCCGGTCCAGGTGGTGTGGCGGAACGCTGCCCTGCCGGTAGTGGAGCACGAGCTCGAAGGCGGACCAGCAGAGCTGATCGAGCTTGTCGGTTCCGGAATGGACCTGGGACGGCCCCCGCTGATGGACGTCCACGTCGCGGAGATCGAAGAGGGGCGCTGGCTGGGCCTGCTGCGGATGCACCACATGGTCCTGGACCACCAGGGCATGGACGTCCTGACCGGCGAACTCCGGGCGATCCTGGCCGGTCGCGGTGACGAACTGGGATCGGCGTTGCCGTTCCGGAACTTCGTGGCCCAAGCCCAAAGCGTCTCCCGCGAAGAGCACGAGCGGTTCTTCGCCGAACTCCTGGGCGATGTGACCGAGCCGACCGCCCCCTACGGCCTGATGGACGTCCGTGGAGACAGCGCCGCGTCGGACACTCGCGTGGTACCGGTTCCGCAGGACGTGGTCGAACAGTTGCGGGCGAGCTGCCGTGAGCTGGGAGTCAGCGCGGCGACGGTGCTGCACGTGGCCTGGGCACGAGTACTGGCAGCGGTGTCCGGCCGCGATGACGTGGTGTTCGGCACGGTGCTGTTCGGCCGCATGAACGCGGGCGCGGGCTCCGACCGGGTCGTGGGCCCGTTCATCAACACCCTTCCGGTACGGGCACGGACCAGTGGTATCGGGGTCCGAGCCGCGGTGGAGGAGATGCGGTCCCAGCTGGCGGCGCTGCTGGAGCACGAACACGCCCCGCTCGCCGTCGCGCAGAAGGCCAGCGGCGTCCCGGACAACGCACCGCTGTTCACCTCACTGTTCAACTACCGCTACGTCGGCCACGACACCGACGAAGCCGACGAGGCCAACGAAGCCGCCCGAGAAGAAACGGTGGACGGCATCAGAACCCTCCAGCTAGAGGACAGGACCAACTACCCGCTGACCGTGTCGGTCAATGACCTGGACACCGGCGGGCTGACCCTAACCGTCCAAGCGGTCCCCTCTGTCGACCCGGACGCGGTCGGACGGTTGCTGTGCACGACGGTGGAGAACCTGGTCACCGCGCTCAGCGAAGACGACATCCCCATGCGAACGGTGGAAGTGCTCGACGCTTCGCACCGCGAGCACGTGCTGACCGGATGGAACGACACCCGCGCCGCGCTACCCGCCGAGACCTTCCTGGAGATCTTCGAGGCTCAGGCGCGAAGGACACCGGACGCGATAGCCGTGGTGGCCGATGGCGCCGAGCTGACGTACGCGGACCTGGACGCGGCGGCGAACCGGCTCGCTCGACACCTGATCGAGCAAGGAGCCGGGCCGGAGCGTGTGGTGGCACTGGTCCTCGCCCGGTCGATGGAGACCGTGGTGGCGATGTTGGCGGTCTGGAAGGCGGGCGGAGCGTACTTGCCCGTGGATCCGGAGCTGCCGCAGGCCCGGATCGCGTTCCTGCTGGCCGACGCCGGCGCGACCCTGGCGGTGACGACGCGAGCCGACGGCGAGGCGGTGCCGGACGGTGTGGAGCGCCTGGTGCTGGACGATCCGGAAACCGTCGCCTCGGTGGAGCAGTACTCCGAGAACGAAGTCGGTGGCGTGCGTCGCGGGGACCTCCCGGCATACGTGCTCTACACCTCCGGCACCACAGGCACGCCCAAGGGCGTCGTGGTCACCTGCGGCGGGGTCGCCAACCTCGTCACGTGGACGGCCCGCCGATGCGGACTGGGGCCGGACGACCGTGTCCTGCAACAGGCTTCCCTGAACTTCGACGCCGCCGCGTCGGAGGTCTTCGCCACCCTGGGCAGCGGCGCCACCCTGGTGCTCGCGCCCCCCGGCGCCGGCCGCGACCCGGCCGCGCTGGTCCGGCTGGTGGCCGAGCAGCGGATCACCTTCATGGAAGTGGTGCCCACGCTCCTGCAACTGCTCGTCGACGAACCAGGCTGGAACGACTGCGACGCCCTGAGGCTGGTCTTCAGCGGCGGCGAAGCCCTCTCCGCGGAGCTGTGCCACCGGCTGTATGAGCGGCTGCCGGACGGCCCGATACCGGTGTTCAACGTCTACGGCCCGACGGAATGCACGGTCGACGCGGCCGCTCACCAGATGGACCCGGCGCAGCGAAGCGGAGTGGTGCCGATCGGCGCGCCCATCGCCAACACGCGGCTGTACGTCCTCGACGGCGGGCTCTGCCCGGTGCCGCCCGGGGTGGTCGGCGAACTGTACGTGGCCGGGGCCGGGCTGGCCCGCGGCTATGGGGGCCGTGCGGGCCTGACCGCCGAGCGTTTCGTGGCGTGCCCGTTCAGCTCAGGCGAGCGGATGTACCGCACCGGCGACCTGGTCAAGTGGACGCCGGACGGGCAACTGGTGTTCACCGGCCGCGCGGACGAACAGGTGAAGATCCGCGGACTCCGGATCGAACCGGAAGAGATCGAAGCCGTCCTGAGGACCCATCCCCGGGTCGCCCAGGCGGCGGTGATCGTCCGGGAGGACGCCCCGGGTGACAGGCGGCTGGTCGCCTACGTCGTACCGTCCGGCCCCGACACCGGTGTGGACGAGTTGCGCGAGTTCGTCGGGCGGCATCTGCCCGAGTACATGGTCCCGGCGGCGATGGTGATGCTGGAGCGGCTGCCGCTGACGGTCAACGCGAAGCTGGACCGGCGGGCGCTGCCCGCGCCGGACTACGCCGCGGACTCGGGCGCGGGCCGGGCCCCGGTCACCGTCCAGGAAGAGATCCTTTGCGCGGTGTTCGCGGAGGTGCTGGGCCTGGACTCGGTAGGAGTGGACGACGACTTCTTCCGGCTGGGCGGCCATTCACTGCTGGCGGTCCGGTTGGTGGAGCGGCTGCGCAGGCGGGGCGTGTCGGTATCGGTGCGGGCGCTGTTCGACGCGCCGACCCCGGCCGGGCTGGCCCGGGCGGCCGCGGCCGAGCCGATCGCGGTCCCCGAGAACCTGATCCCGCCGGGCGCGCAAGAGATCACGGCGGACATGCTGCCGCTGCTGGAGCTGTCCGACGACGAGGTAGAGCAGATCGTCGCCAGCGTGGACGGCGGGGCGGCGAACGTCGCGGACGTGTATCCCCTGGCGCCGTTGCAAGAGGGCCTGCTGTTCCACCACCTCATGGCCGCCGACGGAGGCGAAGACCCGTTCGTGACGGTGCTGGTGCTGGAGTTCGACGATCGCGCCCGGCTGGACTGGCTCACGCAGGTGTGGCAGCAGGTCGTCGACCGGCACGACATCTACCGCACCTCGGTGGTGTGGGAAGGACTGCCGGAACCGGTGCAGGTGGTGTGGCGTAAGGCCGAACTGCCGGTGGTGGAGCACGTCCTAGACGCCGCTCACGCCGATCCGGTCGCCGCGTTGGTCGAGCTGGTCGGCTCCGGAATGGACCTGAGCCGGCCGCCGCTGATGGACGTGCATGTGGCCGAGATCGAGAACGGTCGCTGGCTGGGCCTGCTGCGGATGCACCACCTGGTACAGGACCACCAGGGCATGGACGTCCTGCGCGAGGAACTCCGGGCGATCCTGACCGGACGCGCCGAGGACTTGGGGACGGCGCTGCCGTTCCGGAACTTCGTGGCCCAGGCCCGCAGCGTCTCCCGGGAGGACCACGAGCGGTTCTTCGCCGAGCTGCTGGGCGATGTGAGCGAGCCGACCGCGCCGTACGGGCTGATGGACGTCCGGGGCGATGGCGGAGAGGTCGCGTCCGATGTGGTGCCGGTTCCGCAAGATGTGACCGACCAGCTGCGGGAGGTCGCGCGGAGCCTGGGCGTGAGTGTCGCCACGGTGCTGCACGTGGCGTGGGCGCGCGTGGTGGCGGCCCTGTCGGGTCGTGACGACGTCGTGTTCGGCACGGTGCTGTTCGGCCGGATGAACGCGGGCGCCGGTGCTGACCGGGTGGTCGGCCCGTTCATCAACACCCTGCCCGTACGGGCCCAGATCAGCCAGATCGGCGCTCGGGCCGCGGTCGAGCAGATGCGGGCTCAGCTCGCGGCGCTGCTGGAACACGAACACGCACCGCTCGCGATCGCACAACAGGCAAGCGGCGTCCCGGAGAACACGCCGCTGTTCACCTCGCTGCTCAATTACCGCTACGGCACGCAGGTGGACAAGAGCCAGGACGGCGACACCGGCCAGGCACAGATGATCGAGGGCATCCGGAGCCGCTACTCCAAGGAGCGGAACAACTACCCCTTGACCGTGTCGGTCGACGACCTGAACACGGGCGGACTGAGCCTGGCCGTGCTAGCGGCCGATCCGGTCGATCCGCACGAGGTGGGCCGGCTGCTGTGCACCACCGTGGCGAACTTGGTCACCGCGCTCAGCGAGCCTGACCGTCCCGTGCACGCGGTGGAGGTGCTCGATGCCGAGCAGCGTGATCGCCTGCTGGTGGAGTGGAACGACACCGCCGTTGAGGGTTTGGACGTCACGATAGTTGAGCTGTTCGAACGTCAGGTGGCGACGGTCCCGGACGCGGTCGCAGTGGCCGCCAACCGCGTCGAGGTGACGTATGCGGAGCTGGAAGCGCGTGCGACTCAGCTAGCACGTCATCTCGTGGGCCGGGGCGTGGGCGCGGAGTCGATTGTCGGGCTCTGCCTGCCGCGCGGCGCGGAGATGATCACCGCGATCCTGGGCGTGTGGAAGGCGGGCGCGGCCTACCTGCCGGTTGACATGGAACTGCCTGCCCAGCGCGTGGAATTCATGCTGGCCGACGCCAACGTCGAGGTGGTCCTAGGGCCAGATGATCTGCAACCGCCCGCTGAGGACTCCGAGATTGAGCTGCCCACGGTGGACCTGGCCGGGTTGGCGTATGTGATCTATACGTCGGGGTCGACGGGCACGCCGAAGGGCGTCGCGGTGACCCACGGCGGCCTGGCCAACTACGTGTCCTGGGCGGCGGAGAAATACAGCCCGGACGGTGGCGCGCCGCTGCATTCGTCGCTGGCGTTCGACTTGACGGTGACGAGCGTGCTGGTGCCGCTGGTGTCGGGCTCGACCGTGGTGGTCGGCGCCGACGGGTTGGCGGCACTGCTGGCCGAGCGTGGCGGGTTCGGAATGGCCAAGGTCGTCCCCGCACACCTGTCCTTGCTCCTGGGTGAGCAGGTGGCCGATGCGGCCCGGACATGGGTGGTAGGCGGTGAGGCGCTGCCCGGTGGAGTGGTCCGTTCTTGGTTGGAACAGGCCCCTGATTCGGTTGTCGTGAACGAATACGGACCGACCGAGACAGTAGTCGGGTGCTGCGTGTACGAGGTGTCGCCCGGCCAGCGGATCGGCGATGTGGTTCCGATCGGACGTCCGACCGCCAACACCCGGCTGTATGTGCTGGATCAAAGCTTGCAGCCGGCACCGGTCGGCGTCGCCGGTGAGCTGTACGTCGCCGGTGCTCAGCTCGCACGCGGCTATGTGGGCCGGCCGGGGTTGACCGGGGAGCGGTTCGTAGCGTGCCCGTTCGCCTCTGGCGAGCGGATGTATCGCACCGGCGACCTGGCCAAGTGGGCGCCCGACGGGCAACTCGTGTATCTGGGGCGGTCGGACGAGCAGGTGAAGATCCGGGGGTTCCGGATCGAGCCCGGTGAGGTCGAAGCGGCGCTGCAGAGCCACCCGCAGGTGGAGCAGGCAGCGGTGATCGTCCGAGAGGACATCCCTGGTGACAAGCGGCTGGTGGCGTACGTGGTGCCGTCCGATACCGATAACTCGGTGGATGGGGCGCGGGACCACGTCGCGCAGCGATTGCCGGAGTACATGGTCCCGGCCGCGATCGTGGTGCTGGACGAGTTGCCGTTGGCGGCGAGCGGGAAGCTGGATCGCCGGGCGCTGCCCGCTCCGGACTACGCGATAGGCGCTGGCGGTGGCCGCGGCCCGGTGACGGTGCAGGAAGAGATCCTGTGCCAGGTGTTCGCAGACGTCCTCGGCCTGGACTCGGTCGGAGTGGACGACAACTTCTTCCGGCTGGGCGGCCACTCGCTGCTCGCGGTCCGGCTGGTGGAACGCCTGCGCAGGCGCGGCGTATCGGTCTCCGTCCGGGCGCTGTTCGACGCGCCGACCCCCGCCGGGCTCGCCCAGGCGGCTGCGGCCGACCCGATCACCGTTCCCGAGAACCTGATCCCGCCGGACGCTGAGCGGATCACGCCGGACATGCTGCCGCTGGTAGAGCTGTCGGACGCCGAAGTTGAGCTGGTCGTCGGCGGGGTGGACGGCGGGGCGGCGAATGTGGCGGACGTGTATCCGCTGGCGCCGTTGCAGGAAGGCTTGCTGTTCCACCACCTCCTCGCCGCCGACGGCGGCACGGACCCGTACGTGAACCTGACCGTGTTGGAGTTCGACTCCCGGCAGCGACTGGACGGCTTCGCGGCAGCGTTCCAGCAGGTAGTGGACCGGCACGACATCTACCGGACGGCCGTGGTCTGGGAAGGGCTGCCCGAGCCGGTCCAGGTGGTGTGGCGGAACGCTGCCCTCCCAGTGGTCGAGCACGAACTCGAAGGCGGGGCCGCTGAGCTGGTCGAGCTGGTGGGATCCGGGATGGACCTCGGACGGCCGCCGCTCATGGACATGCATGTGGCCGAATCCGCGGACGGCCGCTGGCTCGGACTGCTGCGAATGCACCACATCGTCCTGGACCACCAGGGCATGGACGTCCTGACCGGCGAGCTGCGAGCGATCCTGACCGGCCGGGGTGACGAGCTGACCGCCGCGTTGCCGTTCCGGAACTTCGTGGCCCAAGCCCAAAGCGTCTCCCGCGAAGAGCACGAGCGGTTCTTCGCCGAACTGCTGGGCGATGTGACCGAGCCGACCGCCCCCTACGGGCTGATGGACGTCCGCAATGACAGCGCGGCCTCGGCCACCGGCGAAATGATGGTTCCGGGAGACGTGGTCGAACGGTTGCGGGAGGTGTCCCGCGAGCTGGGGGTCAGTGCGGCGACGGTGCTGCACGTGGCCTGGGCTCGGGTGCTGTCGGTGGTGTCCGGTCGCGATGACGTCGTGTTCGGCACGGTGCTGTTCGGCCGCATGAACGCCGGCGCCGGTGCTGACCGGGTCGTAGGCCCGTTCATCAACACCCTCCCAGTACGGGCCCAGACCAGCCAGATCGGCGCCCGCGCCGCAGTGGAGGAGATGCGGGCGCAGCTGGCGGCGCTGCTGGAGCACGAACACGCACCGCTCGCGATCGCACAACAGGCAAGCGGCGTCCCGGAAAACGCCCCGCTGTTCACCTCACTGTTCAACTACCGCCACATTGGCCACGAGCCCGACGAGGGCTCCCAGGAGCAGGCGATCGATGGCATTCGGAGCCTCCTCTCGAAGGAACAGAACAACTATCCGCTGACCATGGCGGCCAACGACCTCGACGCCGGCGGTTTGAGCCTGAGCGCCCAAGTCAGCGAACCGACCGACCCCTACGCGGTGGGACGGTTGCTGTGCACCACCCTGGACAACCTCGTCACCGCGCTGGGCGAGACTTTGCACGGCGGCCCCGATCTGCCGCTGCATGAGGTCGAGGTGCTTGATGCCGAGCAGCGGGATCAGGTGCTGGTGGAGTGGAACGACACCGCCACGGAGAGCCCGGACGCCACGGTGGTGGAGCTGTTCGAGCGTCAAGCGGCGGCAGTTCCGGACGAGGTCGCAGTACTCGCCGACGGCGCCGAGGTGACGTACGCCGAACTGGACGCACGGGCGAACCAGCTGGCGCGGCGTCTCGTGGCCCGAGGCGTAAGCGCGGAGTCGATCGTCGGGCTCTGCCTGCCGCGCGGCGCGGAGATGATCACCGCGATCCTGGGCGTGTGGAAGGCGGGCGCGGCCTACCTACCGGTTGACATGGAGCTACCCGCCCACCGGGTGGAATTCATGCTGGCCGATGCCGGCGCCAATGTGGTCTTGGGGCCGGACGACCTGCAACCCTCCGGCGACGACATCGCTGTCGAGTTGCCGACGGCGAACCTGACCGGGCTGGCGTATGTGATCTATACGTCAGGCTCGACGGGCACGCCGAAGGGCGTGGCGGTGTCGCATGGGGCGCTGGCGAACCTGTTGTCGGTGTTCGGTCCGTTGATGGATACGGGTCCGGGTGTCGGGGTGTTGCAGTTCGCTTCGTTCAGTTTCGACGCGTCGGTGCTGGACGTGGGCGTGGCCTTGTCGACGGGTTCGACATTGGTGGTGGCTTCTGCCCAGCAGCGTGCGGAACCGCGGTCGCTGCGGGAGTTGGCAGGACTGCGGGCGGCGAGTGTCGTGCCGTCGTTGCTGGAGGTGTTGGAGCCGGACGATCTGGCCCAGGTCGAGTCGTTGGTGGTGGGAGCCGAGGCGATCAGCGAGTCGACGGCTCAGGTCTGGTCGACGGGCCGTCGCCTGGTCAACACCTACGGACCGACCGAGTCCGCGGTCATTGTGACCACGGGGTTGGTGGATGCAGACCGGCCGGGGCCGGTGCCGATCGGGCGCCCCATCGCCAACACCCGCCTGTACGTGCTGGATCAGAGCCTCCAGCCGGTGCCGGTCGGGGTCGCAGGTGAGCTGTACATCGCCGGTTCGCAGCTGGCTCAGGGATACGTCCATCGAGCGGCGCTGACCGGAGAGCGGTTCGTGGCATGCCCGTTCGGCTCGGGCGAGCGGATGTACCGCACCGGCGACCTGGCCAAGTGGGCGCCGGACGGGCAACTGGTGTTCGCCGGTCGCGCGGACGAGCAGGTGAAGATCCGCGGGTTCCGGATCGAGCCCGGCGAGGTCGAAGCGGTCCTGCGGAGCCACTCGGGAGTGGATCAGGTGGCGGTGATAGCCCGTGAGGACACGTCCGGCAACCGGCGCCTGATCGCCTATGTGGTGCCGTCCGAACCGGACCTCACACCGGACGGCCTGCGGGAGTTCGCCGGTGGACGGCTGCCGGAGTACATGGTGCCGTCGGCCGTGGTCGTCCTGGAGCAACTACCACTCACCGTGAACGGGAAACTGGACCGCCGCGCACTACCCGCGCCGGATTATGCCACGGACGAGAGCCGCGGTCCGGCCAACGAGACCGAAGCCGCCCTCTGCGAAATGTTCGCGGAAGTCCTCGGGCTCGACTCCGTAGGGGTGGACGGCAACTTCTTCGAACTGGGCGGCCATTCGCTGCTGGCCGTCCGGCTGGCGACCCGGGTCCGGGCGGCACTGGGCGTGGAACTTCCGCTGCGGACGCTTTTCGAGTCGCCCACGCCGGCGGAACTCGCCGGGAATCTGGGGCAACGGAAATCGGATCGACCAGTGCTGCGACCAATGCGTTAGGGGACGAAATGATTCCGCTGTCGTTTGCGCAGCGCCGGTTGTGGTTTCTGGGGCAGTTGGAAGGCCCGAGCCCGCTCTACAACCTTCCGTTGGTGATGCGGTGGGGCGGTGATCTGGACATCACCGCGCTGGACGCGGCGCTGCGGGACGTGATCGGTCGGCATGAGTCGCTGCGGACGGTGTTCCCCGTCGCTGAGGGCGAGCCGTACCAGCGGATCCTGGACGTGTCGGAGCTGGACTGGCGGTTACAGGTGCGTTCGGTGAGCGCCGACGACCTGACGCGGGCGGTGTCGGACGTTATCCAGCACACCTTTGATCTGGCGGTCGAGGTGCCGATCCGGGCGTGGCTGTTCGAGATCGGCTCGGACGAGTCCGTTCTCGTGCTGGTGACGCATCACATCGCCAGCGACGGCTGGTCGATGACTCCGTTGAAGCGTGATCTGTCGGAGGCGTATGCGGCGCGGATGCGGGGCGAGGAGCCCGGGTGGGACCCGTTGCCGGTGCAGTACGCCGACTATGCGTTGTGGCAGCGGGAATTGCTGGGGGAGGAGTCCGACCCGGGCAGTGTGCTGTCGACGCAGCTGGCCTATTGGCGGGAGGCGTTGGCGGGGGCACCGGAGGAGCTGCCCCTGCCGGTGGACCGGAGTCGTCCGGCGGTGGCGGGCCATCGCGGTCATGTGGTGCCGTTGCGGGTGCCGGCCGAGGTGCATCAGCGGTTGGTGGAGCTGGCGCGGGCCGAGGGCGTGACCACGTTCATGGTGTTGCAGTCGGCGCTCGCGGTGTTGCTGTCGCGACTCGGCGCCGGCAGGGACATCCCGATCGGGTTTCCGGTCGCCGGACGAACCGAAGCGGCGCTGGAGGATCTCGTCGGATTCTTCGTCAACACCCTGGTGATCCGCGCCGATCTCTCGGGGGATCCGACGTTCACCGAGGTGCTGGGCCGGGTGCGGCAGGCCGGCTTCGACGCGCTGGAACATCAGGACGTGCCGTTCGAGCGGCTGGTGGAAGAACTGGCGCCGTCACGGTCGCTGGCCCGGCACCCGTTGTTCCAGGTGATGCTCACCGTCCAGAACACCGAGCGTGGTTCATCGACCCTTCCCCAGACCGGGAACGGGTCCTTGTCGACCGGTTCGACCACCGCGGCCAAGTTCGACCTGGACGTGACGGCGGTGGAGCTGTCCGACGAGCAGGGGCGTCCGGCGGGTTTGCGCGGGTCTGTGACTGTGGCGGCGGATCTGTTCGAGGCGTCGTCCGCGGAGCGGATCACGGCTTGGTTCGTGCGGGTCCTGAACCTGGTGTCGGCGGACGCGCGGGTGCGGCTGCCGGAGGTCGAGGTGCTCGATGCCGGGCAGCGGGATCAGATGTTGGTGGAGTGGAACGACACCGCCACGGAGAGCCCGGACGTCACGGTGGTGGAGCTGTTCGAGCGTCAAGCGGCGGCGGTTCCGGACGCGGTCGCGGTGGCCGCCGACGGCGCCGAGGTGACGTATGCCGAGCTGGACGCGCGGGCGAACCAGCTGGCCCGGCGTCTGGTGGCGCGAGGCGTGGGCGCGGAGTCGGTGGTCGGGCTCTGCTTGCCGCGTGGCACGGAGATGGTCACTGCGATTGTTGGCGTGTGGAAGGCGGGCGCGGCGTATTTGCCGGTCGATATGGAGTTGCCCGCTGAGCGGGTGGAGTTCATGTTGGCCGATGCCGGTGCCGAGGTAGTCCTAAGGATGGATGATCTTCAGCTGCCCGGTGACGACATCGCTGTTGAGTTGCCGACGGTGGATCCGGCGAGATTGGCGTATGTGATTTATACGTCGGGGTCGACGGGGACGCCGAAGGGTGTGGCGGTGTCGCATGGGGCGTTGGCGAACCTGTTGTCGGTGTTCGGTCCGTTGATGGATACGGGTCCGGGTGTCGGGGTGTTGCAGTTCGCTTCGTTCAGTTTCGACGCGTCGGTGCTGGACGTGGGCGTGGCCTTGTCGACAGGTTCGATGTTGGTGGTGGCGTCTGCGGAGGAACGTGCGGAGCCGAGGTCGTTGCGGGGCGTCATGGGGTTGCGGGCGGCGAGCGTGGTGCCGTCGCTGTTGGAGGTGTTGGAGCCGGAGGATTTGGCGCAGGTCAGGTCGTTGGTGGTGGGTGCGGAGGCGATCAGCGAGTCGACGGCTCGGGTGTGGTCGACGGGCCGTCGCCTGGTCAACACCTACGGGCCTACCGAGTCGGCGGTGATTGTGACCACGGGGTTGGTGGATGCAGACCGGCCGGGGCCGGTGCCGATCGGGCGCCCCATCGCCAACACCCGCCTATACGTATTGGACGAGTTTCTTCAGCCGGTGCCGATCGGTGCGGCCGGTGAGTTGTACATCGCTGGTTCGCAATTGGCGCGCGGCTATGTGAGGCGGATGGCGCTGACCGGAGAGCGGTTCGTGGCGTGCCCGTTCGGCTCGGGCGAGCGGATGTACCGCACCGGTGACCTGGCCAAGTGGGCGCCGGACGGGCAACTGGTGTTCGCCGGTCGTGCCGATGAGCAGGTGAAGATCCGCGGGTTCCGGATCGAGCCCGGCGAGGTCGAGGCCGTCCTGCGGACTCACCCGCAGGTGGGCCAGGTGGCGGTGATAGCCCGGGAGGACACTCCTGGCGACAAGCGCCTGATCGCGTACGTGGTGCCGTCCGACACCGAGATCGCGGTGGACGGATTGCGGGAGTTCGCCGGTGGACGGCTGCCGGAGTACATGGTGCCGTCGGCCGTGGTCGTCCTGGAGCAGTTGCCGCTCACGGTGAACGGGAAACTGGATCGCCGCGCACTGCCCGCGCCGGACTATGCCACGGACGAGAGCCGCGGTCCGGCCAACGAGACCGAAGCCGCCCTCTGCGAAATGTTCGCGGAAGTCCTCGGACTCGACTCCGTAGGGCCGGACAACGACTTCTTCCGGTTGGGCGGCCACTCCCTGCTGGCCGTACGACTGGCGACCCAGGTGCGGACGCGACTTGGCGTGGAACTTCCGCTGCGGACGCTGTTCGAGTCGCCGACACCGGCGGGGTTGGCCCGGGCGGCTGCCGTGAAGCCGGTAGAGGTCCCGGAGAACGCGATTCCGCCGGGCGCTCAGCGGATCACGGCGGACATGTTGCCGCTCGTGGAGCTGTCGGACGCCGAGGTCGAGCAGATCGTCGCCGGCGTGGACGGCGGTGCGCCGAACGTGGCGGACGTGTATCCGCTGGCGCCGTTGCAGGAAGGTCTGCTCTTCCACCACCTGATGGCGGCCGACGGCGGCAGGGACCCCTACGTGAACATGACGGTGCTGGAGTTCGACTCCCGGCACCGACTCGATGGGTTCACGCGGGCATTGCGGCAGATCGTGGAACGGCACGACATCTACCGCACAGCGGTGGTGTGGGAGGGGCTGCCAGAGCCGGTGCAGGTGGTGTGGCGGCAAGCCGTCCTCCCGGTGGTGGAACACGTTCTCGACGGCGGGCCCGCCGAGTTGGTCGAGCTGGTCGGTTCGGAAATGGATCTGGGCCGGCCGCCACTGATGGACATGCACGTGGCGGAGACCGAGAACGGCCGCTGGCTGGGCCTGCTGCGGATGCACCACATGGTGCAGGACCAGCAGGGCATGGACGTCCTGCTCGGGGAGCTCCGGCGGATCTTGACCGGGCGGGGTGACGGCCTCGCGGCGGCGTTGCCGTTCCGGAACTTCGTCGCCCAGGCCCGCAGCGTTCCCAGGGAGGAACACGAGCGGTTCTTCGCCGAACTGCTGGGCGACGTGATCGAGCCGACCGCCCCCTACGGGCTCATGGACGTCCGCGGCGACGGCGCGGAGTCGGTGGCCACGGAGATGCCGGTACCGCAGGAGGTCGTCGACCGGCTGCGGGAGATGTCGCGGAGCCTCGGCGTGAGCGTCGCCACGGTGTTGCATGTGGCGTGGGCGAGGGTGCTCACGGCGGTGTCGGGCCGTGACGACGTCGTGTTCGGCACGGTCCTGTTCGGCCGGATGAACGCGGGCGCCGGTGCCGATCGGGTCGTCGGCCCGTTCATCAACACCCTTCCCGTCCGGATGCGGACCGGTCAGGTCGGGGTCCGGGCCGCGGTGGAGGAGATGCGGTCCCAGCTGGCGGCGCTGCTGGAGCACGAGCACGCGCCGCTCGCGATCGCGCAGCAGGCCAGCGGCATGGCGGAGAACACGCCGCTGTTCACCTCCCTGTTCAACTACCGCTACGGCACGCGCGAACGCGCGGACCAGGCAGGCCACGCGGACCAGCCGGACCAGGGCGAGTCGATCGAGGGGATACGAGGCCTCCTCTCCACGGAGCGCACCAACTATCCGCTGGCCGTGTCGGTCAACGACCTGGACACCGCCGCGTTGAGCCTCACCGTCCAGGCGGTCAGCCCGGTCGATCCGCACGCCGTGGGACGGCTGCTGTGCACGACCGTCGAGAACCTCGTCAGCGCGCTGAGCGGCACCGACGTTCCCGTGCACGCGGTCGAAGTGCTCGATGGGAGTCAGCAGGAGCAGATGCTCCTCGTCTGGAATGACTCGGCCTCGGAACTTGCCGCCGAATCCTTCGTGGAGGTCTTCGAGGCCCAGGTGCACAGCACGCCGAACGCGCCCGCACTGGCCGCATCGGGGACGGTGCTGAGTTACGCCGAGCTGAACGCCCGGGCGAACCGCTTGGCCCGCCATCTGGTCGAGCAGGACATCGGGCCGGAACGCGTGGTGGCCCTGGTGCTGCCGCGCTCGGTGGAGATCGTCGTCGCGATGCTGGCGGTGTGGAAGGCGGGCGGAGCGTATCTCCCTGTCGATCCGGAGCTGCCGCAGGCGCGAATCGACTTCCTTGTGCGTGATGCCGGTGCCGTCCTGGCCGTGACGACGCAGGCCAACGACGACGCGGTGCCGGATCACGTGGAGCGCCTGCTCATCGACGATCTGCGGACCGTCGCCTTGCTGAAGGCGTTCGCCGAGACCGACACCGCGAACGTCGGGCGCGGGGGCGACCCGGCGTATGTGCTCTACACCTCGGGCACCACGGGGACACCCAAGGGTGTCGTGGTGACTCAGGCCGGGGTCGTCAACCTCGTCGAATGGACGGCGCGCCAGTGCGGGGTGGGCGGGGGCGACCGTCTCCTACAGCGGACGGCTCTCAGCTTCGACGCCGCCGTGTGGGAGCTCTTCGCCTCGCTGGCAGGCGGCGCCACCTTGGTGCTGGCGCCCCCGGACGCCGACCGTGACCCGGCCGCGCTCGTCCGGCTGCTGGCCGAAGAGCGGATCACCGTCCTTCAGGCGGTGCCCACGCTCCTTCAACTGCTCGTGGATGAGCCGGGCTGGGACGAATGCCACACCCTGCGTCTGCTCTTCAGCGGTGGTGAGCCGCTGTCAGCGGAACTGGGTCATCGGTTGGGGGAACGACTGCCGCAGGGTCCGGTGCCGGTGTGGAACGTCTACGGTCCGACCGAGTGCGCCGTGGACGTGGCCGCTCACCAGATGGACCCGGCACAGCGGAACGGTGCGGTGCCGATCGGCGCGCCTATCGCCAACACCCGGCTGTTCGTCCTCGATGGCCGGCTCGGGCTGGTGCCACCGGACGTGGTCGGTGAGCTGTACGTGGCGGGGGCCGGGGTGGCTTGGGGTTACCTGGGCCGGGTGGAGTTGACGGCGGAGCGCTTCGTGGCGTGCCCGTTCGGTTCCGGCGAACGGATGTACCGTACCGGTGACCTGGTCAAATGGACACCGGACGGACGGCTGGTGTTCGTCGGCCGCGCGGACGAGCAGGTGAAGATCCGCGGGTTCCGGGTCGAACCGGGTGAGGTCGAAGCCGTCCTCGGAGATCACCCGCGGGTCGCGCAGGCAGCGGTGATCGCCCGCGAGGACGTCCCCGGCGACAGGCGCCTCGTCGCCTACGTCGTGCCGTCGGACGAGACAGCCGTGTCCGGGCTGCGCGAATACGCCGGTCAGCGGCTGCCGAGCCACATGGTGCCGTCGGCCGTCGTCGTCCTGGAGCGGCTGCCGTTGACAGTGAACGGGAAGCTGGACCGGCGGGCCCTGCCCGCACCGGACCAGGCCGCCAAGACGAGCGCCGGACGGCAACCGGCCACGGCGCAGGAGGAGATCCTCTGCGGCACCTTCGCCCGCGTGCTCGGCCTGGCGCAGGTGGGCGTGGACGACGACTTCTTCGAGCTGGGCGGGCACTCACTGCTGGCGGTGCGGCTGGTCTCCCGGGTCCGGGCAGCGCTACGAGTGGAGTTGCCGCTGCGGGTCCTGTTCGAGGCCCCCACACCCGCGAAATTGGCGAACTGGCTGACCGCGCCTGGCGTGGGCCGGGCTCGGCTGGCGTTGCGGGCGGCGGGCGGGCGTCCCGAGCGGGTCGGGTTGTCGTTCGCCCAGCAGCGGTTGTGGTTCCTGGGCCAGCTGGAGGGCCCGAGCCCGCTCTACAACCTCCCCGTCGTGAGCCGGCTCGGCGACGTCGACGTGGCCGCGTTGGACGCGGCGTTGCGGGACGTGATCGGTCGCCATGAGTCGCTGCGGACGGTGTTCCCCGTGGCCGACGGGGAGCCGTACCAGCGGATCCTGGAGATGCCCGAGCTGGATTGGCGGCTTCACGTCCGCCAGGTGAGTCCGGAACAGCTGCCTGAGGCGATGACCCAGGCGACACGGTACGCGTTCGATCTGGCCGTGGAGGTGCCGGTCCGGGCGTGGCTGTTCCAGGTGGACGAAGGCGAGTCCGTCCTGGTGCTGGTGACGCATCACATCGCCAGCGACGGCTGGTCGATGAACCCGCTGGGGCGGGACCTGTCGGTCGCATACGCGGCGCGGGTAGCCGGTGAGGCACCGGCGTGGGAAGCGCTGCCGGTGCAGTACGCCGATTTCGCGTTGTGGCAGCGGGAACTGCTGGGAGAGGAATCCGACCCGGGCAGTGTGTTGTCGACGCAGCTGGCCTATTGGCGGGACGCGTTGGCCGGGGCCCCAGAGGAATTGGCCCTTCCCTATGACCGGCCGCGTCCGGCGGTGGCGAGTCATCGTGGCCATGCGGTGCCGTTCCGGATGTCGTCCGAGGTGCACCGGCGGCTGGTGGACATGGCGCGGGCCGAGGGCGTGACCGCGTTCATGGTGTTGCAGTCGGCGTTGGCCGTGTTGCTGTCGCGGCTGGGTGCCGGCAGGGACATCCCGATCGGATTCCCCACGGCCGGACGCAACGACGAAGCGCTGGACGATCTGGTCGGCTTCTTCGTCAATTCATTGGTGATCCGCACTGACCTGTCGGGCGATCCGGAATTCCGCGAGGTGCTGGGCCGCGTGCGGGAGACGACGCTCGGGGCACTGGAGCACCAGGACGTGCCGTTCGAGCGGCTGGTGGAAGAACTGGCGCCGGCACGGTCGATGGCGCGGCACCCGCTGTTCCAGGTGATGCTCACCCTTCAGAACACCGAACGTGGCGCACTGGACCTGCCCGAGGCCCGCGCCGAGAACCGGACCCCGCTGCAATCCGGCACCACCGCCGCGAACGCCAGATTCGATCTGGAAGTGACCGCGGTGGAGACGTTCGACGCCCAGGGACGTCCGGCAGGCTTGCGCGGTTCGGTGACCGCTTCGGCGGACCTGTTCGAGGCATCGTCCGCGGAACGAATCGCGGACTGCTTCGCGCGCGTCCTGGAACTGATCTCGGCGGACGCGGGCGTCCGGCTGCACGCGGTGGAGGTGCTCGATGCCGAGCAGCGTGATCGGCTGCTGGTGGAGTGGAACGACACCGCCGTTGAGGGTTTGGACGTCACGGTGGTGGAGTTGTTCGAGCGTCAGGTGGCGACGGTCCCGGACGCGGTCGCGGTGGCCGCCGACGGCGTCGAGGTGACGTATGCGGAGCTGGACGCGCGGGCGAACCAGTTGGCGCAGCGTCTGGTGGCCCGGGGCGTGGGCGCGGAGTCGGTGGTCGGGTTGTGCCTGCCACGTGGCGTGGAGATGGTCACCGCGATCGTGGGTGTGTGGAAGGCGGGTGCGGCGTATCTGCCGGTTGATATGGGCCTGCCTGCCGAGCGGGTGGAGTTCATGCTGGCCGATGCCGGTGTCGAGGTGGTTCTGAGGGCGGATGATCTGCAATTGGCGGGCGACGATGTCGCTGTTGAGTTGCCGGCGGTGGGCCTGGCGGGGTTGGCGTATGTGATTTATACGTCGGGGTCGACGGGGACACCGAAGGGTGTCGCGGTCACTCACGGCGGTTTGGCGAATTACGCGGCTTGGGCGGCGGAGGCGTACAGCCCGCACGACGGTGTGCCGTTGCATTCGTCGTTGGCGTTTGACTTGACGGTGACGAGCGTGGTGGTGCCGCTGGTGTCGGGCTCGCCGGTGGTGGTCGGTGCCGATGGGTTGGCGGAGGTGCTGGCCGAGCGTGGCGGGTTCGGAATGGCCAAGGTCGTCCCCGCACACCTGTCCTTGCTCCTGGGCGAGCGGGTCGCGGGTGCGGCTCGGACGTGGGTGGTGGGTGGTGAGGCGCTGCCGGGTGGGGTGGTGCGTTCTTGGTTGAAGCAGGCACCCGGTTCGGTGGTGGTGAACGAGTACGGGCCGACCGAGACCGTGGTCGGATGTTGCGTCTTCGAGGTGTCACCCGGCCAGCGGGTCGGCGATGTGGTTCCGATCGGGCGTCCGATCGCCAACACCCGGCTGTATGTGCTGGATGAGTTCCTTCAGCCCGTTCCGGTCGGTGTGGCTGGTGAGCTGTATATCGCTGGTGCTCAGCTCGCACGCGGCTATGTGGGCCGTGCGGGGTTGACCGGGGAGCGGTTCGTGGCGTGCCCGTTCGCCTCGGGTGAGCGGATGTACCGGACCGGCGACCTGGCCAGATGGGCGCCGGACGGGCAGCTGGTGTATTTGGGGCGGTCGGATGAACAGGTGAAGGTCCGGGGGTTCCGGATCGAGCCGGGCGAGGTCGAGGCGGTTCTGCAGAGCCACCCGCAGGTGGACCGGGCGGTGGTGATCGTCCGGGAGGACGTCCCGGGCGACAAGCGGCTGGTGGGGTACGTAGTGCCGTCCGGCGCTGATGTCGCGGTGGATGGGTTGCGGGAGTTCGCCGGTGGTCGGTTGCCGGAGTACATGGTCCCGGTCGCGTTCGTGGTGCTGGACGAGTTGCCGTTGGCGGCGAGCGGGAAGCTGGATCGCCGGGCGCTGCCCGCTCCGGATTATGCGGCGGGCGCTGTTGGTGGCGGCCGCGGCCCGGTGACGGTGCAGGAAGAGATCCTGTGCCAGGTGTTCGCAGACGTCCTCGGCGTGGACTCGGTCGGGGTGGACGACAACTTCTTCCGGCTGGGCGGCCACTCCCTACTGGCGGTCCGGTTGGTGGAGCGGCTGCGCAGGCGGGGTGTGACGGTTTCGGTGCGGGCGTTGTTCGATGCGCCGACTCCGGCTGGATTGGCCGGGGCCGCTGCGGCCGAGTCGATGGAGGTTCCGGAGAATCTGATCCCGCCGGGTGCTGAGCGGATCACGGCGGACATGTTGCCGCTGGTGGAGCTGTCGGATGCCGAGGTTGAGCTGGTCGTCGCCGGCGTTGATGGCGGGGCGGCGAATGTGGCGGACGTGTATCCGCTGGCGCCGTTGCAGGAAGGCCTGTTGTTCCACCACCTGATGGCGACCGATGGTGGCACGGACCCGTACGTGAACCTGTCGATCTTGCAGTTCGATGACCGGGCCAGGCTGGACGAAGTCACGCGGGCATTGCAGCAGATCGTGAACCGGCACGACATCTACCGGACAGCCGTGGTGTGGGAAGGGCTCCCCGAGCCGGTCCAGGTGGTGTGGCGGAACGCTGCCCTCCCAGTGATCGAACACGAACTCGACGGCGGACCAGCAGAGCTGATCGAGCTGGCGGGGTCGGAGATGGATCTGAGGCGGCCGCCGCTGATGGACGTCCACGTCGCCAAGGCCGAGGACGGCCGCTGGTTGGGCCTGCTGCGGATGCACCACATGGTCCTGGACCACCAGGGGATCGGCCTACTGACCGGCGAGCTGCGGGCGATCCTGACCGGTCGGGGTGACGAGCTGACCGCCGCGTTGCCGTTCCGGAACTTCGTCGCGCAGGCCCGGAGCGTCTCCCGCGAGGAGCATGAACGGTTCTTCGCCGAACTGCTGGGCGATGTGACCGAGCCGACCGCCCCCTACGGCCTGATGGACGTTCACGGTGACGGTAGGGAGTCGGTGGTCGGGACGGTCCCGATCCCCGAAGAGGTCGTTGTCCAGCTGCGCGACGTCGCGCGCCGGTCGGGGGTCAGCGCGGCGACGGTGCTGCACGTGGCCTGGGCTCGGGTGCTGTCGGTGGTGTCCGGTCGCGATGACGTCGTGTTCGGCACGGTGCTGTTCGGCCGCATGAACGCGGGCGCCGGTGCTGACCGGGTCGTCGGCCCGTTCATCAACACCCTCCCGGTACGGGCCCAGACCAGCCAGATCGGCGCCCGCGCCGCGGTGGAGGAGATGCGGGCGCAGCTGGCGGCGCTGCTGGAGCATGAACACGCCCCGCTCGCGATCGCACAACAGGCAAGCGGCGTCCCGGAAAACGCCCCGCTGTTCACCTCACTGTTCAACTACCGCTACGTCGGCCACGAATCTGACGATGTCGCACAGGAACAGGTGGTCGACGGGATCCGGAGCGTCTATTCCAAGGTCCGGAACAACTACCCGCTGACCATGTCCGTCAACGACTCCGGTGCCTCCGAGCTGAGCCTGACGACGATGGCGGTCGACTCGATCGACCCGTACGCGGTCGGACGGCTGCTGTGCTCAACGGTGGAGAACCTGGTCACGGCCCTCAGCGACACTGACATCCCCCTCCACGCGGTCGAGGTGCTTGATGCCGGTCAGCGGGCTCAGGTGCTGGTGGAGTGGAACGACACCGCGGTCGACGGTTTGGACGTCCCGCTGGTGGAGTTGTTCGAGCGTCAGGTGTCGGCGGTTCCGGACGCGGTCGCGATGGTCGCCGACGGCGCCGAGCTGACGTACGCCGAACTGGACGCACGGGCGAACCAGCTGGCGCGTCATCTGGTCGGCCGGGGCGTGGGCGCGGAGTCGATCGTCGGGCTCTGCCTGCCGCGTGGCGCGGAGATGATCACCGCGATCCTGGGCGTGTGGAAGGCAGGCGCGGCCTACCTCCCGGTTGACATGGAGCTGCCCACCCAGCGGGTGGAATTCATGCTGGCCGATGCTGGCGCCAATGTGGTCCTGGGGCCGGACGACCTGCAACCGGCAGTCGACGACATCGCTGTCGAGTTGCCGACGGTGAACCTGGCCGGGCTGGCGTATGTGATGTACACGTCGGGGTCGACGGGCACACCGAAGGGTGTCGCGGTCACCCACGGCGGCCTGGCCAACTATGTCGCGTCGGTGAGTGCTCGGCTGGGCTGGGACACTCCGGGTGCTCGGTACGGACTGTTGCAGCCGCAGGTGACCGATCTGGGAAACACGGTGGTGTTCGCCAGCCTGGTCACCGGCGGTCAGTTGCACGTGTTGGACGAGTCGGCGGTGGTCGACCCGGCCGCGGTGGCGGCGTATCTGGCCGACCGGGAGATCGATCACGTCAAGGCGGTGCCCTCGCACCTGATGGCCTTGTCCAGCGTGGTCGGTCCGGAAGCGGTGCTGCCCGCCGGGTCGTTGGTGCTGGGCGGTGAGGCGGCATCGGCGGAATGGGTCGGGGAACTGGTCGAGGCTGCCGGTGACCGGCCGGTGTTCAACCATTACGGCCCGACCGAGGCCACGATCGGTGTGGCGACGACCCGGCTGACGGGTGAGCTGGTGGCCGATGGCGTGGTGCCGATTGGCACTCCGCTCGCCAACACCCGCATGTTCGTCCTGGACCAGGGATTGGAGCCGGTGCCGGTCGGTGTGGCCGGTGAGCTTTATGTCGCCGGTGCTCAGTTGGCGCGGGGTTATGTGGGGCGGATGGCGCTGACGGCGGAGCGTTTCACTGCGTGTCCGTTCGGCTCGGGGGAGCGGATGTATCGCACCGGCGACCTCGCCAAATGGACGGCGGACGGACAACTGGTCTTCCTCGGCCGAGCAGACGAGCAGGTGAAGATCCGCGGGTACCGGATCGAACCCGGTGAGATAGAGGCCGTCCTTCGGGGTTATCCGCAGGTGGACCAGGTAGCGGTGATCGCGCGAGAAGACGTCCCGGGCGACAAACGGCTCGTGGCCTACGTCGTGCCGTCCGACCCTGACAGCGCCGTGGACGGGCTGCGCGAATTCGTTGGGCAGCACCTTCCGGAGTACATGGTCCCGGCCGCCTTCGTGACGCTGGAACACCTGCCGCTGACGGCCAGCGGCAAGCTCGACCGCAAGGCGCTGCCCGTCCCCGAGCACGGCCGGCCGGCGGAGGACCAGGACCCCGCGCCCGTCAAGCCGACCCCCACCACCGCGCTGGAGCACCTGATCTGTGAGGTGTTCGCCGACGTCCTCGGCGTGCCGGTGGTCCAGCCCGCCGACAGCTTCTTCAAGCTCGGCGGCCACTCACTGATGGTGATCACGCTCATCGCGCGGCTGCGGAAGAGGGGCGTGTCCGTCTCGGCTCGCGAGGTCTTCGCGGCGCCGACGCCGGCCGGTCTGATCTCGCAGCTGGGTCTGTCGTCGGTACGCGACTCCGTGGGCATGCTCCTGCCCATCCGCCCGGAAGGGACCGGACGCCCGTTCTTCTGCATCCACCCCGGCGGCGGTCTGAGCTGGTGCTACATGCCGCTGGCGCGGTTCGTCCCGGACGACATGCCGCTGTACGGGTTGCAGACCCCGGGCCTCGACACCGACGGTCCGCTCCTGGGTTCCGTCCGGGAGATGGCGGCGACCTACATCGAGCAGATCCTTGAGCTACAGCCGACGGGCCCCTACAACCTGCTCGGCTTCTCGTTCGGCGGCGTCGCCGCCCACGAGATCGCCGTGCAGCTGGAGGAGGCCGGGAAGACCGTCGGCGCCTTGGTCGTCCTGGACACCTACCCCGTGCCCGAAGACGAAGACGCGCCCGACCCAGAGCCAGCGCCCGAGCAGCACTCGGGGCAGCAGGACTCGGAGGCCGAGCTCGACGAGTGGGCCGCGAAGTTCCGTGCGCAGCAGAACGGCGCCCTCCTCGGCGGGATGACCGAGGAGGATCTGCGGCGCGGGATCCGGATCGGCCGGAACAACGTCGCCATCCGGCGCGACCACCGGCCGGGCGTGTTCGGACGGGACGTCCTGCTCTTCGTCGCGGCGGACTCCCGGGAGCGGGGGTCCGGTCGTCATCTCTGGGAACCGCACGTGTCCGGGAAGATCACCGAGCTGGACGTCCCCTGCACCCACACGAACATGGTCGAACCCACCATGTTGGGCCGAATCTGGGCGTCGATCGAAGAGTGGCTGGAGGCCAGGGACCTCGGAGTTTGACAAGGCAGGGGCTAACCGTTGACCATGGCGGCTAACGGTTAGCTGAGGGGGGCGGATGCGGCAGGAAGTGATCCTGGCGATGCTGGCCAAGGAGCCGTCGCACGGCTACCAGCTGCGTACGCGGCTGCGGGACGCGCTCGGCCCGCTCGGCGACACGATGAACGCCGGGCAGATCTACGTCACGCTCACCCGGCTGGAGAAGGCCGGGCTGCTGGAGGCCGAGCGGTCCGCCGGGGGTGACCGGTCCGATCGCAAGGTGTACGCGCTCACCAACCACGGCCATGAACGGGTCACCGAGTGGATCACTGAGGTGAAGTGGCCCCGGCCCGACCTCGCGGAGTTCCATCTCAAGCTGATCGCGGCCGCGACGGCCGGGCTGGCCGACCCGCTCACCATCGTCGACACCCAGCGGCGGGAGCTGCTGCGCCGGCTGCGGGACGCCCAGCGCGCCGCGATGGCCGAACCGCCCCATTCGGAGGCGGCGTTGCTGCTGGAAGGCGTCGTGCTCAGGCTTCAGGCGGACCTTCGCTGGCTCGAAGCGTGCGAGAAGAACATCACCCACCAAAGGAGTGGATCGTGAGCGACGCCGCCGACACGCCCGTGCTTCGCGCCCGCGGGGTGCGCAAGGAGTACGGCAAGGGGGAAGGGCTGGTGCGCGCGGTCGACGGGGTCGATCTCGACGTGGCCGCCGGTGAGACGGTGGCGATCATGGGGCCGAGCGGCTGCGGGAAGTCCACGCTGCTGCATCTGCTCGGCGGGCTGGACCGGCTCTCGGACGGCGAGGTGACGCTGAACGGCCGGCGGATCGACCAGCTCAGCGAGAAGGCCCTGGCCAAGGTCCGGCGGACCGACGTCAGCTACGTCTTCCAGTCCTTCCACCTGATGGAGGAGCTCACCGCCGTCGAGAACGTCGAGGTGTCGGCGCTGCTCGCCGGGCGCTCGCCGCGGGCGGCCCGGCGGCGCGCGGAGGAACTGCTGGAGCAGCTCGGGCTCGGCGGCCGGTCGCGCTTCCTGCCCTCGGCGCTGTCCGGGGGGCAGCGGCAGCGGGTCGCGGTCGCCAGGGCGCTGAGCAACGAACCGCTGGTCGTCCTCGCCGACGAACCGACCGGGAACCTCGATAGCGCCGCCACGCTGGACGTCCTCCAGCTCTTCAAGGACCTGCACGAGTCCGGGCAGACGCTGGTCATCGTCACGCACGACGCGCGGATCGCCGCCACCGCGGACCGGATGTTCTCGATGCGCGACGGCACGCTCGTGGACGAGACCAGGCTGACCGGCGGCACCACCGGCCGGCTCGGCACGCTCGTCGGGCTGGAGGACTGACCGGATGGGACGCACACTCCTCGTGGTCCGCCTGGCCCTGCGCGACCTCCGGCGGCGGCGCACCGAGGCGGTGCTCCTGCTGATCGCGATCCTGGCCGCCACGACGACGCTGACGCTCGGGCTCGTCCTGCGCGACGCGGCCGGCGACCCGTACGAGAGCACGCGCGAGGCGACCAAGGGGCCCGACGTGGTCGCCAGCGCCGACAAGGCCGCCGGTCTCGCCGACCTGCGGAAACTGGCCACCGCCTCCGGCGTGACCGCGCACAGCGGGCCGTACCCCGCCACAGCGGGCAAGCTCGTGGCCTCCGGCAAGTCGTCGGACGTGCAGGTCGAAGGGCGCGACACCGCCGCGGCGGCGGTCGACCAGCCCAAGGTGACGGACGGCGGCTGGGTCACCGCCGGCGGCGCGGTGCTGGAGGCGTCCTTCGCCAAGGCGTTCGACGTGGGTGTCGGCGACTCGGTCACGCTGGGCGGACGGCCGTTCAAGGTCGTCGGCGTCGCGGTCACGGCCGCCTCGGCGCCCTACCCCGCGACGACCTGCGTGGTCGCCCCCGGCTGCGTCAACGGCGCCGTCCCCAGCGACCGGAAACTGCCAGCAGGTTTGCTGCGCAATCCCGGCCTGGTCTGGGTCACCCAGGCCGACGTGCGCGGCCTCGCCCCCGACCAGAACTCCCTGTCGTACGTGCTGAACCTGAAGCTGTCCGACCCGGCCCAGGCCCAGTCGTTCGCCGACCAGGGCGGTGGTCAGGGCGGCGGCGGTCCGGGAGGCGGAGGCCAGGGCAGCACCGTGATCATGAAGTCCTGGGACAGCGTCCTCGCGGACGCCACCGAGCTGGCGAAGGACTCCCAGATCCTGCTGATGATCGGTGCCTGGCTGCTCGGCCTGCTCGCCGTGGCCAGCCTCTCGGTGCTGGTCGGCGGCCGGATGGCCGACCAGACCCGGCGGGTCGGTCTCCTCAAGGCGGTCGGCGGCACGCCGGGCCTGGTCGCCGCCGTGCTGCTCGCGGAGTACCTCCTGGTCGCCCTGGTCGCCGCCGCGGCCGGGCTGACGATCGGCGCGCTGACCGCCCCGCTGCTCACCGAGTCCAGCGCCGGGCTCGTCGGCAGCGCCGGGACGGCGTCGCTCACCTGGTCCACGATCGTTCTGGTGACCGCGGTGGCGCTCGGGGTCTCGGTGGTGGCGACCGCCGTTCCGGCCGTGCGCGCCGCCCGTTTCAGCACCGTCAGCGCCCTATCCGACGCGGCCCGACCACCGCGCCGGTCCGGCTGGTTGATCGCCCTCTCGGCGCGGCTGCCCGTCCCGCTGCTGCTCGCCCTGCGGGTCGCGGGCCGCCGGCCGCGGCGGGTCGTGCTGGGCGTGCTCAGCATCGCGGTCACGGTCAGCGGGATCTACACCCTGCTGGTGCTCAACACCTTCCTGGAGGGCCAGCCGGGCTCCGGCTCCTACACCGCGAGCCAGGTCGAGACGCTGCGGCACGTGCTCCTGCTCTGGACGGTCATCCTGCTCGCCCTGGCGGCGGTCAACGCCATCGTCATCACCTGGGCGACGGTCCTCGACAACCGGTACGCGTCGGCGCTGGCACGCGCCCTCGGCGCCACCCCGGGCGAGGTGACCGTCGCGCTGGCGACCGCGCAGGTGGTGCCCGCGCTCATCGGGGCCGTGCTGGGCGTCTTCCCGGGCGGCTGGGCGCTGTTCGCCGGGATCAACGCGATCACCGGCGGCGACGGCGACAAGACCTCGCTCCCGGTGCCCTGGCAGCTGGCCGGCCTGGTGCTGGTGACCGCGCTCGCGGTGACGGCGCTCACCGCGATCCCGGCCCGTCTCGGCGGCCGCCGCCCGGTGACCGACACCCTCTGAGCGAGAAGCGACGCGGCCCCGCGAGACGGCCCTGCCGGACGGCAGGGCCGTCTCGCATTTCCGGGAGACCCCGAACCCGGGTGTCCAATTGTGCGTTCGCGTCAGTTGAACACCACCCGGTTTGGACGGCGCCGTACCCGGCCGTTGACGGACATCGTGCGCTGAGATGTGATGGTCGAACCCCGGGCGTGGAACGAAAAAAACGTGGCTCCCGCCCGTGCGGACACGTCGGCCTTTTCTTATCGGAGGGAAGCGGATGGGCGACAACAATGAGCCGGTGTTTCTCCGCTCGAATGCCATCATCGAGCCTCTGGTAGACCGTTTCTACGCCTGGCTTCATATTGTCGCCCCGGTGCAGGGGGCAATGAACCTGGCGAATCTCCAGGTCCCTCTTCTGGAGTCGTATCTGCACTCTCCCAAGGTGCACGTCGCGGCCAGCAACAATCCGGAGCTGCGCGGCGGATACTTCATCGGCATCGAGGAGGAGCGCAGCATGGAGGTCAGCGCGCTCCTCGACGCCATCAAACGGGACCGCGCGGACATGCTCGCCTTCGCCGCCGCGGTCGCCGAAGGCGAGGAACTGCTGCGGCAGAGCGCGACGGGCTTCGACCTCACCCCGCTCTACCCGAAGCTGCCGGCGGCGCTCAACGGTCTCGTGGAGCTGGCCTACGACACCAACAACCAGCCGTCCATGCGCTACATCGAGCCGCTGCTGTACCGCAGCCCGGTGTACGACGTGCGGCGCCAGTCGGTGCAGCTCGGGCTCGACACCGGCGTCGAACGCCCGTTCATCCTCGCGACGCCGCGGCTGCCGTCCCCGGACGTCATCGACCTCCCGCACGCCTTCACCCACCCGGGCCTGGACGAGCTGTTCATGGCCAGGATCAAGGCCACCACGAAGGGCCGCCTCCGCGAGGCGCTCGAACTGGACGACGCGCAGGCGGCGCAGCTCGACACGCTGCTGTCCCCGGAGCCGAGCCTGGCCCCCGACCGGCACATCGACAGCGGCGGCCGGATCCGCTACTTCGGGCACGCCTGCCTGGTCCTGCAGACGCCCGAAGCGGCGATCGTGACCGACCCGTTCATCAGCACCGACAACCGCGCCGGTGACCGGTACACCCTCGACGACCTGCCCGACCACATCGACCTCGCGCTCATCACGCACGGGCACCAGGACCACATCGTCCTGGAGACCCTGCTGCAGATGCGCCCGCGGCTCGGCGCCGTCGTGGTGCCGCGCTCGTCGCGGGGCAACCTGTGCGACCCCTCGATCGGGCTGTACCTGCGCGCCCTCGGCTTCAACGTGATCGAGGCCGACGACTTCGACGAGATCCCGTTCCCCGGCGGCAAGCTGGTCGCCACGCCGTTCCTCGGCGAGCACTGCGACCTCGACATCCGCGCCAAGTCGACCTTCATGGTCCAGCTGGCCGGCCGGACGGTGTTCGTCGGAGCCGACTCCTCCGGAATCGACCCGGTGCTCTACCGGTATTTCCGCGACAACTTCGGCAAGGTCGACATGGCTTTCCTCGGAATGGAATGCGACGGCGCCCCGCTGACCTGGCTCTACAAGGGCCTGCTGACGAAACCCGTGACCAAGCGGATGAGCGACTCGCGGAAGCTGTCCGGGTCGAACGCCGAACAGGCCGCGGCGATCATGACCGAGCTCGGCGCCGACCAGGCGTTCATCTACGCCATGGGCGAGGAGAGCTGGCAGGGGCACGTCATGGCGACGACCTACAACGAGGACACCTACCAGCTGAAGCAGATCGAGGAATTCCTCGGCTGGTGCTCGAACCACGACATCACCGCCGAGCATCTGTTCAACAAGCGAGAGTGGGAATGGTAACGAGGCGAAATGCCTTTCCTGGAGACTAATGGCGTCCGGCTCGCCTACCAGCGCTCGGGCCAGGGGGAGAACGTCCTCCTGATCATGGGCACGGGGGCGGCCGGGCAGGTCTGGACCCTGCACCAGACGCCCGCGCTCAACCGGGCCGGGTACCAGACGGTCACGTTCGACAACCGTGGCATCCGCCCCTCGGACGTGCCCGCGGGCAAGTACTCGATCGAGGACATGGTCGCCGACACCAAGGGGCTCATCGAGGCGCTGGACCTCGCCCCCTGCCGGATCGTCGGCACGTCGATGGGCGCGATCGTCGCGCAGGAACTGGCGATCGGCTGGCCGCGGCTGGTGAGATGCGCGGTGCTGATGGCTACCCGGGCGAGGTCGGACGCGCTCCGGCGCGCCCAGGTCGCGGCCGACCAGGACCTGCTGGAGAGCGGCGTCCGGGTCCCGCGGTCCTACGACGCCGTCAACACCGTCCTCCGGATGCTGTCGCCGGCGACGCTGAACGACGACGCCGCGGTGTCGTCCTGGCTGGAGATCCTGGAGGTGGCCGGCGACGACGGCGCCGCCGGCCAGGCATGGATCGACACCCTGTCCGACCGGCGCGAGGTCCTGCGCGCCGTCCCGGTCCCGTGCCGGGTCATCGCGTTCGCCGACGACGTGATCGCGCCGCCGCACCTGTGCGCCGACGTGGCCGAGGCCATCCCGGACTGCGACCTCGTGGAGATCCCCGGCTGCGGGCACCTCGGATATCTCGAACGACCGGACGAGGTGAACACGGCGATCATCGAGTTCCTGGACAAGCACTAGCCGCCGTATCGCCGACGACGAAGGGCCCCGTTCCGTGAACATGAGAGGTGGCCCTCACAAGGCCGACCGGCACAAGATCCGGCCCGGCACGCTGCGCCGGGCCGTGTCGTACGCGGCCCGGTACCGCGGCATGCTCGCGCTGCTGTTCGCGACGACCGCGCTGCACGCGGGCATCGTCTCGTCCGGCCCGCTCATCCTGAAGTTCATCATCGACGACGGCCTCATCCCCCGGCGGCTCACTGTCGTCGTGACGCTCTCGCTGCTGCTGGTCGGGCTCGCCGCGGTGGACGCCGTGGCGATCTACGGCCAGACCCGGCTGTCGGCCAGGGTCGGCCAGGGCGTGGTGTACGACCTGCGCAAGGAGACGTTCGCGCACGTGCAGCGCCAGCCGCTGGCGTTCTTCACCCGGATCCAGACCGGCGCGCTGGTCAGCCGGCTCAACACCGACGTCATCGGCGCCCAGCAGGCCGTGACGACGCTGCTGTCGCAGGCGACGTCCACGATCCTGACGCTCGTCCTGGTCGTCCTCACGATGTTCTACCTGTCGTGGCAGATCACGCTGATCGTGCTCGCGATGATCCCGCTGTTCCTGCTGCCGGCCAAGGCGATCGGCCGGCGGTTGCAGCGGCTCACGCGGCGGCGAATGGAGCTGGACGCCGAACTGGCCTCGATGATGAACGAGCGGTTCAACGTGGCCGGCGCGATGCTGGCGAAGCTCTACGGCGAGGCCGAACGCGACGCCGACACGTTCGCCCGCCGCGCCGCGAGCGAACGGGACGCCGCCACCGCGGCCACGGTCTGGGGCCAGATGCTCGTCGTGGTCGTCACCGTCCTCACCGCCATCACCATCTCCCTGGTGTACGGGCTCGGCGGCAAGTTCGTCATCGACGGGACGCTGAAGGTGGGCACGCTGGTGGCCCTCGGCACCCTGCTGCTGCGGCTGTTCGGCCCGATCAACCAGCTGTCCAACATGCACGTCCAGGTGATGGGCGCGCTGGTGAGCTTCGACCGCGTCTTCGAGGTCCTCGACCTCCGGCCGCTCATCGAGGACCGCCCCGACGCGCGCCCGCTGCGCGCCGCCCCCGTGAACGGGGCCGCGCCGGACATCGAGTTCGACCGGGTCTCGTTCCGCTTCCCGAGCGCCGAGGACGTGTCGCTGGCCTCGCTGGAGTCCATCTCGGCACCGGTGCCGGAGCGCCGCAACGGGGCGCTGATCCTGCGGGACGTCTCCTTCCGCGCCCCCGGCGGGCGGCTGACCGCGCTGGTCGGCCCGTCCGGCGCGGGCAAGACGACGATCACGCAACTGGTCACCCGCCTCTACGATCCCGCCTCCGGGACGGTACGGATCGGCGGCGAGGACGTCCGCGACGTGACGCGCAGGTCCCTGACCGACACCGTCGGCGTGGTCACCCAGGACGCGCACCTGTTCCACGACACGATCAGGGCCAACCTGCTGTACGCGCGCCCGGACGCGTCCGAGCAGGACCTTGTCGAGGCGTGTGCGGCGGCCCGGATCTGGGAGGTGATCTCCGCGCTCCCGGACGGTCTCGACACCCGGGTCGGCGAGCGCGGGTACCGGCTGTCGGGCGGGGAGAAACAGCGGATCGCGCTGGCCAGGCTGCTGCTCAAGTCCCCGCCGGTGGTCATCCTCGACGAGGCCACCGCGCATCTGGACTCCGAGTCCGAGCGGGCGATCCAGCGCGTGCTCGAGACCGAGCTGGCCGGGCGGACCTCCCTGGTGATCGCGCACCGGCTGTCCACCGTCCGGCAGGCGGACCAGATCCTGGTCATCGAGGCCGGACGAATCAAGGAACGCGGAACGCACGAGCAGCTGGTGGCCGCGAACGGGTTGTACGCGGACCTGTACAACATCCAGTTCGCGGGTCAGGAGGTCGCCGTCAGGCCATCGCCACCAGCACCCGGCGAGTTCCCTCGAACGGACGCCGGCCGTGCGCCGTGAGGACGTTGTCGATCAGCAGGACGTCGCCGGAGCGCCAGTCGACGTCCACGGCGTTGTCCAGCGCGCGGCTCTGGATCTGCTCGATGTGGGCGTCCGGGATCGGGGAGCCGTCCGCGAGCGTCACGTGCTGCGGGAACTCGTCCGGCTCAAGGATCTCGTACAGGTCGGACGCGGCCTTGTCGCCGAGCCCGGCCGGATGCCACTGGTCCGCCTGGTTGAACCAGACCGCGGCGCCGGTGACCGGGTGCTCGGTGGTGGCGCCGCGGCGCTGCACGATGTGGATGCCGTCCCGGCCCCACTCCCACTCGGCCTGGGACTGGTCGAGGAACTCCTCGACCGCCGCACGGTCATCGGTCTCGAACGTCTCCTGCCAGCTCTTGCCGAAGCCGAATCCGTCATGCAGGTTCTGCACGTAGCGGACGCCGCCGGCGAAGGACTCCCGGACCTCGGCGTCGAGTGAGCCGAGCCATAGCTCGCCGTCGAGAACGGGAGTCGCCCCGCCGCTTTCCGCCGCCTTCTCGCAGAAGAAGGCGAGCCTGGCCGGCCACTGGTGGGCGTAGCTGAGCTCGTTGTGCATGGAGATGGTGAACTGCTGGGGGTATTCGGTAGAGGTGTAGATGTTGCGGCCCACCCGCGTGCGCGGCGAATTGCCGTGCACATAGGGCAGGCGGCCAGGGACCAGCAGGTCGAACACCGGCTCGGCGGATTCCGGCGTGACGCCGAAGCCGCGGAAGACGAGCGCCTTGTTCGTGACGAGCAGCTCGGTGAGCCCGTCCGGCCCGAGGTCGGTGAGCCAGCCGGCCAGGTCGCGCGTCTCCGCGTCCGCGCTGGTGATCTCGTGGGGCCGCCAGGTACGGTCGGCCGTCGCAGTGGGTTCCATGATGTCCTCCGATCCCGGATCTCCAGGAAAAGGAATATGCCGCTCGCCGGCATGGTGGAATGCGCAGCCAAATTACATACTTCCCGGCCGTTAATTGGCCCGTCCAACTGCGGCGCGGCGTCGGTTGTACGGCATGGCCGCGCTGGTCCCCGTACGCACGGCGTCCGTAACGCGTGACGCACGCGGGCCTCCTCGGCGAGGATGTGTTTTCGAAAGCAGCCGGACGTCCGGAATCGGCGTCCGCGCACCAGTGCGGAAAGGTGGTTCGGCGATGAATCCATTTGAGGATCCCGACGCTATGTACCTGGTCCTGGCCAACGACGAGGACCAGCTCTCGCTGTGGCCGAGCTTCATCGAGGTCCCGGACGGCTGGAACACGGTCTTCGGCGAGGCCGGCCGGCAGGACTGCCTGGAGTACATCGAGAAGTCCTGGACGGATCTGCGGCCCAAGAGCCTGATCGCCGCGATGGAGAACAAGTAACCGCACCGCACCTCACCGGCCGTAGACGGCTGGATCACAGACCGATCGCGGGAGTGGTCGATGATTGAATCAGTAGTGGTGGTCGGCGGCGGCACGGCGGGATGGATGAGCGCCACCTACCTGAAGGCGGCGTTCGGCGACCGGCTCCGGGTCACCGTCGTCGAGTCGGACCGCATTCCGACCATCGGTGTGGGCGAGGCCACCTTCAGCACGGTCCGTCACTTCTTCGAGTACCTGGGCCTGGACGAGCGGGTCTGGATGCCGCACTGCGGCGGAAGCTACAAGCTGGGCATCCGGTTCCAGGACTGGGCGGCGTCCGGCCGGCACTTCTATCACCCGTTCGAGCGGCTCCGGGTCGCCGACGGGTTCGACATGGCGGACTGGTGGCTGCGGATCGGCGAGCGCGACCAGGGCTTCGACCGCCAGTGCTTCATCACGCCGTCGCTGTGCGAGGCCAGGCGCTCGCCCCGGACGATGGACGGCGAACTCTTCGTCGTCGGCGCGGACCACGCGCTCGGGCGCTCGACGCTGGCGGAGCAGCGTGAGCAGTTCCCGTACGCCTACCACTTCGACGCGGCGCGGCTCGCGCTGTTCCTCACCGAGTTCGGTGTGGAACGCGGCGTCCGGCACGTCCGCGACGACGTGCTCCACGTGGGCCAGGACGAGCGGGGCTGGATCACCCACGTGACCACCCGGGACCACGGCGACGTCGCGGGCGACCTCTTCATCGACTGCACCGGTTTCCGCGGGATGCTGATCAACCAGACGCTGGACGAGAAGTTCCAATCGTTCCAGGACATGCTGCCCAACAACCGGGCGGTCGCCCTGCGGGTGCCGCAGGACGACCAGGAGCGGGACGGCATCGCGCCCTACACGACCGCGACGGCGATGCCGGCGGGGTGGATCTGGACCATCCCGCTGTTCGGCCGGATCGGGACCGGATACGTCTACTCCGACCAGCACTGCACCCCGGACGAGGCGGAGGCGGCCCTGCGCGCGTTCGCCGCACCGGGACGCGACGACCTGTCCGCCAACCACATCCGGATGCGGATCGGCCGCAACGAGCGGTCCTGGGTGAACAACTGCGTGGCCATCGGCCTGTCGAGCGGGTTCGTCGAGCCGCTGGAGTCCACCGGCATCTTCTTCATCCAGAACGGCATCGAGCAGCTGGTACGCCACTTCCCCGACCGGCGATGGGACCCGGGGCTCGCGGCGGCCTACAACCGGCGGATCAACCGCGCCATCGACGGCGTCAAGGAGTTCCTCGTCCTCCACTACCGGGCCGCCGCGCGCGACGACGGCCCCTACTGGAAGGAGGCGCAGGTGCGGCCGATCCCGGACGGCCTCCAGGAGCGCCTGGAGAGGGCCGCCGGATTCCTGCTCGACGACGAGTCCATCTACCCGCACTACCACGGGTTCGAGACGTACTCGTGGAACACGATGCTGCTGGGCCTCGGCCATGGGCCGAGCGGTCCGCGACCGGCGCTGGCGATGATGGACCCGGCGCGGGCGACCGAGGAGCTGTCCCGGATCCGCGCCGACGCCGACCATGTCGTCGCCAACCTGCCGAGCTGCTACGAGTACCTCGCCTCGATCAACTGAGAACACGGCGCACACCACGAAGCCGGTGCCCGGGCCCCCACCCGAGCACCGGCTTCGCCGTGTCTTAGCGGGCCCGGTCGCGGGCTCGGTCGTCGTCCTCGCACAGCGCGGTGAGCGCCGTCCGGTCGACCTTGCCGTTCGGGGTCCGGGGCAGCTCGCCGACCAGCCGCGACGCGTCGATCACCATGTACGTCGGCAGGTGCGCGGCGCAGTGCGCCTTCAGCCCGAGCGTCGTGGGCCGCTGACCGTCCACCGGGACGACGACCGCGTGGATGCGCGCGTCCAGCCCGGTACCGGCCACGACCACGACCGCCGTGCCGACCGCGGGATGGCGGGCGAGCACGGCCTCGATCTCGCTCAGCTCGACCCGGTGGCCGCGCACCTTGGCCATCTGGTCGCGGCGGCCGGCGTACTCCAGGTTCCCGTCGGAGCCCAGCCGGGCGAGATCACCGGTGCGGTAGGGGCCCTCCTGGGGCGGGTGGCCCCAGTAGCCCAGCATCACGGTCGGGCCCTCCACGACGATCTCGCCGAGGTCGGCGTCCACCGGGTCCAGCCACACCCGGTCGGAGCAGCAGGCCGTGCCGATCGGCAGCGGCCGGGTCCGGGCGAGGTCCCGGGCGGTCACCTCGTAGGAGGTGCAGACGTTCGTCTCGGTCGGGCCGTACCAGTTGAACATCCGCGGCGCGGGCCAGGCGCGGCGCAGGCGCAGCACGTCGGCGATGGGGAACGGCTCACCCGCGAAGACGCAGACTCGCAGGGACTCCGGCGGCTCCCGGTCGAGCAACCCGCCGTCCCGCATCATCAGCTGCAGCGCCGACGGCACCGAGTACCACACCGTGATGTCACGCTCGAACAGGAACCGGGTGAGCGCCTCCGGCGCGTACGCGAGCGCCGCCGGGATGAGATCGACGCACGCCCCGCTGGAGAACGCGCCGTACAGGTCGAACACCGACAGGTCGAAGTTGAACGGCGCGTGGTTGGCGAGCCGGTCCGCCGACCGAAGCCCCGTCTCGGCCACGGTCCACGACACGAAGGCCAGGGCGTTGCGGTGGCTGATGCAGACGCCCTTCGGCTCACCGGTCGATCCGGACGTGTAGAGGATGAACGCGCAGTCGCCGGGCGCCGCCGGGACCTCGGGCAGCGGGACGTCGGGACGGTCCGGCGCCGCGCGGAGGCGGTCGAGGCTGACGAACCGGTCGTCGCCCTCGACCGGCTCGTCGGTGAGGATCAGGGTCGCCGCGCAGCCGTCGGCGATGCGCAGGATCCGCGGGGCCGGATTCGAGGGCGTCACCGGCACGTAGACGGCGCCGAGCCGGAGCGCCGCCTGCATGACCGCGACCGTGTCGACGCTCTTCGCCGTCCACAGCACGATCCGGTTGCCGGGGCCGGCCCCCGACGAGGCCAGCGCGTGCGCGTACCGGTCGGCGAGACGATCCAGCTCAAGGTAGGTGGCGGTGGTGTCGCCGTCGCGCACGGCGGCGGCGTGCGGGGTCCGTCGTGCCGCGTCGCGCACCAGCGCGGGGAGCAGGTCTGCGGGTGAATGGTCGCTCATCTGTTCCGCCCTGTCCGATCTGTGGTTGTACGAACTGATCGTGCTGTTGCACGCCCGCGCGGAGTACATAGTGTTCCCGCATGCGAACGCGGGGATTGTTCATCCAGAGCACGGGTGTGCACATCGCGGACCGGATCTCCGTGGCCGAGGCCGTGGCCGCCGGATGGTACGACCAGGACGAGGCCGAGGCGACCGGATACGTCGGAATCGCGGTCGCCGGTGACGTGTCCGCACCCGAACTCGCGCTCGCCGCGTCCCGGCGGGCACTGGACCGTCTGGCCGAACCGGCCGTACCGCTCAGCCACCTGTTCTACGCCGACGTCTACCACTCCGGCCCGGACGGCTGGCTCCCGTACACCTACCTGCAACGGCACCTGAGCGCCGACGACGCGTTCGGCACCGGGGTCAGGCAGGGCTGCAACGGGATGTTCGGCGCGCTGCGGCTCGCCGACGCCGCGCTGCGCACGACCCCCGCCGGGCCGGACGGCGAGGCCCCGGCCGTCCTGCTGGTGGCCGCGGACAACTTCGGGTCGCCGCTGCTGGACCGGTGGACCTGCAACCCCGGCCTGGTCATGGCGGACGGCGCCGCGGCGCTCGTCCTCGGCCGTACGCCCGGCGTCGCGGAGGTCCTGTCCGTCGCGGCGGTGAACCTGAGCGGGCTGGAGGCCCTGCACCGGGGCGACACCCCCCTCGCCCCGCCCGACCTGCTCCTCGGGCGGCCGCTGGACTTCGGCGCGCGGTTCGCGGAGTTCGCCAGGTCCGGCGGTTTCGGGCCGGGCAGCGGGCTGGAGTTCGTGGAGCGGTTCGGCGGGCTCGTCGACCGGCTGCTCGACGAGGCGGGCATCGGGCTGGACGAGGTCACCCGCGTCGCGTTCAACCACGCCGGTCGCGAGACGGTCGAGGACCGGGTGGTGGGCCCGCTGGGCGTGCCGCTGAAGGAGACCACCTGGGAGTACGGCAGCACGATCGGCCATGTCGGCGCGGCCGACCAGGTCATCGCGCTCGACCACCTGCTGGACACCGGCGAGCTCGGTCCCGGGTGCCATCTGCTGCTGCTCGGTGTCGGCCCCGGCGTCACCATCGCCGGCGCGGTGATCAAGGTGCTGGACGTGCCGCACTGGCTCTCGAAGCCGGCCGGACCCTCGTAGCCGGTCGGGTGTCGCCGACCGGACGGAACGATCGCAGGAGACCCCATGGACTTCGGCTGGACCCCGCGGCAACGGGAGCGCTACGACTCGGCCCTCGCGGCGGCCCGGGAACGGTTCGCGCCGGAGTCCGGCACGCCGGGTCTCGCGCCGGAGGACTGGCGGGCGCTGGGGGAGCACGGGCTGCTCGGCGCGGCCGTCGACGTGAAGTACGGCGGCTCCGGGCTCGGCGCCCTCGACACCGCCCTGCTGTTCGAGGCGTTCGGCCGCGGCTGCCCGGACACCGGCCTGGTGTTCGCGGCCGCCGCCCACCTGTTCGCGTGCGCGCTGCCGATCGCCGAGTTCGGGCCACCGGAGCTGCGGGAGCGGCTGCTGCCCGACCTGTGCTCCGGCCGGGCCGTCGCCGCCAACGCCATGACCGAGGCGGACGCGGGCTCCGACGTGTCGGTGCTGGCCACCACGGCCGAGCCGGTCGGCGGAGGCTACGTCCTGAACGGCACCAAGAGCTTCGTGAGCAACGGGCCCGCCGCCGACGTCCTGGTCACCTACGCCACCACCGACCCCGGCGCCGGTCACTTCGCGCTCACCGCGTTCGCCGTCGAGCGCGGCGCGGCCGGAATCCACGTCGGCGAGCCGTTCGGCAAGCTCGGCATGGCGTCGTGCCCGGCGAGCGAGGTCCGGTTCGCGGACTGTTTCGTCCCGGCCGGGAACGTGCTCGGCGAGCGGGGCCAGGGGTCGATCGTGTTCCAGGAGTCGATGCTGTGGGAGCGCACCTGCCTCTTCGCGCTCTACGTCGGCCTCCAGGAGCGGCTGATCGACCAGGCCGTGGCGCACGCGCGGGAGCGCCGCCAGTTCGGGCGGGCGCTGCAGGAGTTCCAGTCGGTCACCGACCGGATCGTGGAGATGAAGCTGCGCCTGGAGAGCGGGCGGCTCCTGCTGTACCGCGCCTGCTGGTCGCTCGATCGCGGCGAGCCCGACCCGCTGGCCTCCGCGCTGTCCAAGCTGGCCGTCTCGGAGGCGGCGGTGGCCGCCGCGATCGACGCCGTGCAACTCCTCGGCGGCCGCGGCTACCAGGCCGGGAGCGGCGCCGAGGCGGCGCTGCGCGACGCGCTCGGCGGCACCATCTTCTCTGGCACGTCCGCCATCCAGCGGCGGATCGTGGCCAGGGAACTGGGCCTGTAGCGCGGCAAGGGCGGATAGAGCGGGACGGAGCGGCAGGACCTGAAAGTACGGCGGGCCGTCCGGCCGGTCGGCCGGACGGCTCGCCGTCGTGCGCATCGGCTCAGAACAGGGCGGCGGTCGCGGGCGCCGTGAGGTCGCCGAGCCGGTCGTGCCACAGGTGGGTGGGGTCCGCCTCGACCGCGGCGACGAACTCCCGCATCACGCCCAGTGCCGGTGGCTCCTCGCCGTCGTACACGTCGCCCTGCAGCATCCGGATGACATCGAGCCGGTAGCGCGGGTCGTCGATGAACGCGGTGAAGAGGATGTTGAGCCGGTAGTAGATCGAGATGAAGTCGTACCAGCTGTTCACGCCGCGCCGGAGGATGTTCACATACGTGTCGAAGCGCTCCCGGCGGAAGTCGCCGGCCTCGGCGGCGGCGATGATGTCGGCGGCGGCGAACCGCGCGCTGTTCATCGCGACGCTGACGCCGCTGGAGAAGATCGGGTCGACGAACCGGGCCGCGTCGCCGATCAGCACCAGCCCGTCGCCGGCGATCTGGCGCATGCCGTAGCTGTAGTCGCCCTCCGCCTTGAACGGCCGGAGCCGCTCGGCCGCCCGCAGGCCCCCGTACAGGTCGGGACGGCTCTGGACCGAGTTCCAGAAGAAGGTCTCCAGGTCGTCCTTGGCGGCCTTGAACCGGGCCTTCTGGGTGACGACGCCGACCGAGGTGATGGTGTCGGTGATCGGGATCTGCCACACCCAGGTGGCCTCCAGCGGAAGGAAATGCACGTGGATGTAGTCGACCTGGGCGGGGTCGCGGGCCAGGCTCGCCCGGTCCAGCCCCTCGAACCAGGTGTGCACGGCGTACTGGTCGAAGACCGGGTCCGGCACCTTCAGCTTGAGCTGGTTGCCGAGCTGGGTCTGCCGTCCGCTGGCGTCGACCACCATCCGCACCGGGACGGGCGCCGTCGTCCGGCCCACCCTCGTCTGGAGCACCGGACGGTCCGGGTCGCCGAAGTCGACCCGGTTCACCCGGACGCCGCCGAACACCGAGGCGCCGAGCTCCTCGGCGTGCTTCAGCAGGATCAGATCGAACCGGCCGCGATCCACATGGTACGAGTACGGCTGGTCGACGCCCGCCTGCTCGCGCTCCTCGTAGGTGACCTCGGCCACGCCCCAGCCGTGCGAGCTGACATGGAAGTCCAGCGGTGCCGCCGGGCGGGTGTCGGCGGAGGTCCACGCCGCGCCGTACTTGCGCGGGAAACCGGCCTCCTCGATCTTCTGCAGCGCGCCGATCTCGCGGAGCACCGGCGTGGTGGCGGGCACCAGCGACTCGCCGACGTGCTCCCGGGGGAACACCGATGACTCGAACACCGCGACATCGAGGCCGGCCCTGGCCAGATACGAGGCGATCGTCGAGCCGGCCGGGCCGCCGCCGATCACCCCCACGTCGTACTGGGCGTCGTCAGGCACGGACGTCTCCATTGGTGACGGCCGCGGCGGGCTCCTCGCCCGCCGGGCCCGGCAGGTGGCTCAGCACCAGACCGGTGATCGACTCAAGGTCCCGGAAGTTGCCGGCGGTCATCGAGGTCGGCGGCAGCCGCACCCCGAACGTCTCCCGGATGTAGGCGACCAGGTGGGACGTCTCGACGGAGTTGAGCACCCCGAGCTCCAGCAGCGGGGTGCGGGCGGTGAGATCGGAGGCGCCGTCCTCGCCGAGCAGCCGGACGGAAACGTACTCGGTAAGGACTTCGAGCACGTGCGTGTAATGATCCCCGGACATCGAACCTCTTCCCCTCGCGGCTCTTACCGACAGGTGAGAGTAGAACGACGTGATTGGTCGCGGCACTCGTGCAACTGATGCGCACCGCTCAGTTGCACATTCGTCGGGGCCGGTCGCGGCGCGCGACACTGGCGCCGTTCCCGCAGGAAGGAAGGTCCCGTGTCCGTACCACAGAATGGTGCGCATCGCGACGTGCTGGAGACGTTGCTGGTGCACTGCTGGGAGTCGGCGCTGCGGCAGCGGCCGATAGATGTGCACGACGACTTCTTCGCCCTCGCCGGTCACTCGCTGGTGGCCATGAGGATCGCCCACCGGCTGGAGAAGGCCCTGGGCGTCCCGGTGGAGTACGTGCTGGTCCTGGAGCATCCCACCATCGCCGAGCTGGCGCGGAGCCTGCGCGATTCCGGCGTGCCCGCGTCCGAGCTGGAACGCGCGGGCCGGGAGTATCTGCTCACGCTGGGCGTTCCCGTCCCGGATCCCACGTGACGCGGCGGAGCCCGGCCGGCGCGGCGCGGCACCTGGGGCGACACTTCCGCTGACCGCGCCGTGGACGGTATGAATGCTGCCGTCACGACGTAATCGGCACGACGTAATCGGCACTGACGTAATCGGTACTGACGCGAATAGCGCTCCGCGCTACGAATATCGGCGGTCGGGGACGACGACCGTATTTCTCACGGCCGTGCCCGCATGGCACGGCGATGCAGGCGTGGACGGAAACTCGGAGAAGCGGTGATGGTTGTGTCCGAGGTTGAGCTGCATGAGTTGACGGCCGGTCAGCTGGGCGTGTGGAACGCCCAGCAGCTTGAACCGGACAGCGCCATCTTCAATGTCGGTGAACGCGTCGACATTCGCGGTCGGCTGGACCTCGGTCTTTTCGCCGCGGCGGTGCGGCACGCGGTGGCCGAGGCCGAGGCGTACCGGCTGCGCTTCCGCCTGGTGAACGGGTCGCCGCGGCAGTACGTCGCCCACGCGGGCGCCCCGGAACTCCAGGTGGTCGACCTCGGCGCCGAACCGGACCCGGAGGCCGCGGCGCACGACGCGATGCGCGCGGACCTCGGCCGGCGGATGGACCTGGTCGACGCTCCGATGTTCCGGCAGGTTTTGTTCGTGCTCGGGCCGGAGCACTTCCTCTGGTACCAGCGGCTCCACCATCTCGTCGTCGACGCCTACAGTTTCGCGCTGTTCGCCTCCGCGGTCGCCGGCCACTACGACGCGCTTTCGTCCGGCCGCCCACCGGCCGGCGGCGGCCTGGCGCCCGTGTCGGCCCTGCTCGACGCGGATCGCGACTACCGGGGCTCTGAGCGCCAGACCGTGGACCGCGAGTTCTGGACGGGCGTGCTCGCCGACCTGCCGGAGGCGGCACGGCACCAGGGCGGCCGTCAGCAGCGCCTGCCGAGCGAGGTGGGACGGCACCTGCGGGTCATCGAGCCCGACGCGGCGGCCAGGCTGCGGACGGCGGCGGCGAGGCTCCGCACCAGCCTCGGCGGTCTGGCCATCGCCGCCGGTGCCCTGCACCAGTACCGTCTCACCGGAGAGCGGGACACCGTCCTCGGCGTGGCCGCGCTCGGCAGGGAGAGCGAGAGCGAGCTGGCCGCCATCGGCATGGCCGCCAACGTGCTCCCGGTCCGGCTCCGTGTCGACCCCAGGGAGTCACGCCAGGATCTCGTGCGGCGGGCCGCCCAGGCCGCGCGCACGGCGGCGCGGCACCAGCGGTACCGGTACGAGGACATGCTCCGGGACAGCAGATCCGTGGACGCCCAGCTGTACGACCTCAGCGTCAACGTCATGTCCTTCGAGTACCCGGTCCGGTTCGGGGACTGCTCCGCCAGCGCCCGGATCCTCAGCTCGGGACCGACCTACGACCAGCAGGTCAACCTCTTCGACCGGGCCGGCGTCGCGGAGCTCGGCGTCGGGTCCGAGGTCAACCTCGACCTGCACGACGAGGACGCCGCCGAGAGCCTGGCCCGCCACTACGTCAACGCGCTGCGGGCGCTGACGGAGGCGCCGCCGGAGGAGCCGGTCGGGCGCGGCAGCGGCCTGCTCGACGAGGACGAACGCCGCACGGTCCTGGTCGACTGGAACGCGACGGCCGCGCCGGTCCCGCAGACACCCGCGACCGCGCACGGGCTGTTCGAGGCGCAGGCCGTCCGGACCCCGGACGCCCCGGCGGTGCTGGGCGACGGCGTCGAGCTGACCTACGCGGAGTTGGACGCGCGCGCCAACCGGATGGCGCGTCATCTGGGCGACCTCGGGGTGGGCGCGGAGTCGGTGGTGGCCCTGGTGATGTCGCGCGGCGCGGACATGGTCACGGCGCTGCTGGGGGTGCTGAAGGCGGGCGCGGCGTATCTGCCGATCGATCCGCAGAACCCGGCGGAGCGCATCGCGTTCATGCTCGCCGACAGTGGCGCCGCGGTGGTGCTGGGCACCCAGGACGTCCTGGACGACCTGCCGGCCGAGCGGGTGCCGATGGTCGCGGTGGACGATCCGCTCACCGCCGCGGTGATCGCCGCGCGGCCCGGCACAGCGCCGCCGGTGACGGTGGCGCCGGCGGGCCTGGCGTACGTGATCTACACGTCCGGGTCGACCGGTACGCCGAAGGGCGTCGGGGTCACTCACGCGGGCGCGGTGAATTTGGCGTTGGCACCGGGCGTCCAGGCGGGGCCGGGCGCCCGGGTGTTGCAGTTCGCGTCCATCGGGTTCGACGCGGCGACCTGGGAATGGCTGATGGCGCTGTGCTGCGGCGGCGCGCTGGTCGTGGCCCCGGCGGCGGAGCTGCTGCCGGGTCCGGGGCTGGCCGGGGTGATGGCGCGGCACGGGGTGACGCAGGTGCTGCTGCCCCCGACGGCGCTGGGCGTGCTGCGTCCCGGCGACCTGAGCTCGGTGACCACCCTGATCGCGGGCGGCGAGGCGCTGGACACCGGCCTGGTGGACCGGTGGGGGCCGGGACGGCGGTTCGTGAACGCCTACGGCCCGACGGAGATCACCGTGGCCGCGGCGACGTCCGCGCCGCTGTCGCCCGGCGACCAGCCGGTGATCGGCACACCGATGGCGAACACGCGCCTGCTCGTCCTGGACGACGATCTAGACCCGGTGCTGCCCGGGGTGGTCGGTGAACTGTACGTGGCCGGGGCGGGCGTGGCCCGGGGCTACGTGGGACGCGCGGGATTGACGGCGGAGCGGTTCGTGGCGTGCCCGTTCGGCTCGGGCGAGCGGATGTACCGGACCGGCGACCTGGTGAAGTGGCTCCCCGACGGGCGGCTGCTCTACCTGGGACGTGCGGACGAGCAGGTGAAGGTCCGCGGGTACCGGATCGAGCCGGGCGAGATCGAGACGGTCCTGACCGCCCACCCGCAGGTGGCCCAGGCGGCGGTGCTGGTGAGGGAGGACACGCCGGGCGATCGGCGGCTGGTCGGCTACGTGGTGGCGGCCGACCCCGACGCTCCGGTGGACGAGCTGCCCGGCCGGGTGCTGGAGTTCGCCGGCGTGCGGTTGCCGGAGTACATGGTCCCCGCGTCGGTGGTGGTGCTGGAGCGGCTGCCGCTCATGGTGAACGGGAAGCTGGACCGCCGGGCGCTGCCCGCGCCGGACTACGCGACGGGCACCGGCGGTGGCCGGGGCCCGGCGACGGTGCAGGAGGAGATCCTGTGCGGGGTGTTCGCGGAGGTCCTCGGCCTGGACTCGGTCGGGGTGGACGACGACTTCTTCCGGCTGGGCGGGCATTCGCTGCTCGCGGTCGACGTGCTCACCCGCGTCCGGGCCGGGCTCGGCGTGGACCTGACCGTCCGGACGCTGTTCGAGTCCCCGACGGCGGCGGCGCTGGCCCGGGCGGCCGCCGCCGAGCCGGTCGAGGTTCCGGAGAACCTGATCCCGGAGGGGGCGCGGCGGATCACGGCGGACATGCTGCCGTTGTTGGACCTGTCGGACGCCGAGGTGGAGCAGGTCGTCGCCCGGGTAGAGGGCGGCGCGGCGAACGTGGCGGACGTGTATCCGCTGGCGCCGCTGCAGGAGGGACTCCTTTTCCACCATCTGATGGCCGCTGACGGCGGCGTGGACCCGTACGTGACGTCGTGGGTCCTGGAGTTCGACCGCCGCGCGCGCTTGGACGATTTCACGCGGGCGTTGCAACGCGTGGTGGACCGGCACGACATCTACCGGACGGCGGTCGTCTGGGAGGGGCTGCCCGAGCCGGTTCAGGCGGTGTGGCGCCAGGCCGTGCTCCCCGTGGTGGAGCACGAGCTGGACGGCGGCCCCGCCGAACTGGTCGAGCTGGTCGGGACCGAAATGAACCTGGCCCGCCCACCGCTGATGGACGTGCACGTGGCCAAGGCCGGGAACGGCCGCTGGCTGGCCCTGCTGCGGATGCACCACATGATGCAGGACCACGAGGGCACCGACGCGCTCGTGAAGGAGATGCAGGCGATCCTGGCCGGACGCGCCGACGACCTGGGAACGGCGCTGCCGTTCCGGAACTTCGTGGCCCAGGCCCGGAGCGTTCCTCGGGAGGAGCACGAGCGGTTCTTCGCCGAACTGCTGGGCGATGTGACCGAGCCGACCGCGCCTTACGGGCTCATGGACGTCCGTGGCGACGGCGCGGAGTCGGTGGTCGCGGAGATGCCGGTACCGCAGGAGGTCGTCGACCAGTTGCGGGAGGTCGCGCGCCGGATGGGCGTCAGCGCGGCGACGGTGCTCCATGTGGCGTGGGCGCGCGTGCTGTCGGTGCTGTCCGGACGTGATGACGTCGTGTTCGGGACCGTGCTGTTCGGCCGTATGAACGCGGGCCCCGAGGCTGACCGGGTGGTCGGCCCGTTCATCAACACGCTGCCCGTCCGGGTGCGGTCGGGTCAGATCGGCGCCCGTGCCGCGGTGGAGGACATGCGGGCGCAACTGGCGGACCTGCTGGAGCACGAACACGCACCGCTCGCGATCGCGCAGCAGGCCGGCGGCGTCGCGGAGAACACGCCCCTGTTCACCTCGCTTTTCAACTACCGCTACAGCGCGCGAGGCGACGCGGGCCGGGTCGAGGGCGGCATCTGGGACCAGGCGATCGAAGGGCTCCGGACACTGCACGTCCAGGACCGGACCAACTACCCGCTCGCCGTCGAGGCCAACGATCTCGGCGCTGACGGGTTGAGCCTGCGAGTGCAGTCGGTCGACACGGTCGACCCGTACGCGGTGGGACGGTCGGTGTGCACCGCGCTGGAGAACCTCGTCTCCGCGCTCGGCGGCGATGACGTTCCGTTGCACGGCGTCGGTGTGCTTGATGGCCGCCAGCTCGAACAGGTGCTGCTGAAGTGGAATGACACCGCGTCCGGCAGCGCGGGCGGTACCGCGCACGGATTGTTCGAGGCGCGGGTCGCGGAGGCGCCGGACGCGATCGCGGTGGTCGGTGACGGCATTGAGCTGACGTACGCGGAGCTGGATGCGCGGGCGAATCAAATGGCGCATTACCTGCGTGGTTTGGGCGTGGGTGCGGAGTCGGTGGTGGCGCTCGTGGTCGAGCGCGGCCTCGATTTCGTAGTCGGCGTGCTGGGCGTCTGGAAGGCGGGCGCCGGCTACCTGCCGGTGGGCCCGCAGGTCCCCGCGGAACGGATCGCGTTCCTGGTGGAGGACAGCGCGGCGTCGGTGGTGGTGGCCTCCACCGGTGTCGATGTCGCCGGTGTCCCGGTGGTGTCGCTGGACGACCCAGAGGTACGTGCGCGGATCGCTTCGGGTGAGGTGTCGGCGCCGCCGGTGAGCGTACGGCCGGAGGGTCTGGCGTATGTGATCTATACGTCGGGGTCGACCGGGACGCCCAAGGGCGTGGCTCTGACCCACGAGGGCGTGGTCAATCTCGCGGAGACATTCCAGCACCGGTTGGGCGCGGGCCCCGGGACACGGGTCTTGCAGTTCGCCTCGATCGGGTTCGACGCGGCGACGTGGGAACTCGTCTGCGCGCTGTGCTCCGGCGGCGCTCTCATCGTGGCACCGGCCGACGAGCTGCTGCCCGGCGCGGGGCTGGCCGAGGTGATGGCGCGTCACGAGGTGACCTGGGTAGGGCTGCCACCGGCGGTGCTGGCGACGTTGCGGCCCGAGGACCTGCCCTCGGTGACCACACTCGTCTCCGCGGGCGAGGCATTGGACGCCGAACTCGTCCGCCGCTGGGCGCCGGGCCGCCGCTTCTACAACGGCTACGGCCCGACCGAGACCACGGTCGGCTCGGCGATCTCACCGCCGCTGGGCGTGGACGAGGCCCCGGTGATCGGCAGGCCGCTGCGCAACACCCGCGTGTTCGTGCTGGACCACACGTTGAGCCCGGTGCCGGTCGGCGTCCCCGGTGAGCTCTACGTCGCCAGCCCCCAGCTCGCCCGCGGCTATGTCGGCCGGGTGGGGCTGACCGGGGAGCGGTTCGTGGCGTGCCCTTTCGGCGCGGGCGAGCGGATGTACCGCACCGGCGACCGGGGCGAGTGGACGCCGGACGGACACCTGCTCTACCTGGGCCGCACGGACGAGCAGGTCCAGATTCGCGGTATCCGGATCGAACCGGGCGAGGCCGAGGCGGTCCTCCAGACCCATCCGCGGGTGGCCCAGGTGGCGGTCATCGCCCGCGAGGACACGCCTGGTGAGAAACGGCTGGTCGCGTATGTCGTGCCGTCCGAGCCGGACCTCGCGGCGGACGAAGTCCGCGAGTTCGCAGGGCAGCGACTGCCGGAGTACCTCGTCCCGTCGGCCGTCGTGCTCCTGGAGCAGATGCCGCTGACGGCCAGCGGGAAGCTGGACCGCCGCGCGTTGCCGGAGCCGGACTACGCCCTGGGCACCGGGGGCCGGGCCCCTGCGACGGTGCAGGAGGAGATTCTGTGCGGGGTGTTCGCGGAAGTCCTTGGTCTGGATTCGGTGGGGGTGAATGACAGCTTCTTCGAGCTGGGTGGGCATTCGCTGTTGGCGGTGCGGTTGGTGTCGAGGGTGCGTGCGGTGCTGAATGTTGAGTTGCCGTTGCCGGTGTTGTTCGAGGCGCCGACGGTGGCGGGTCTTGCGGGTTGGCTGGGCGGGCCCGGTGTGGGCCGTGCTCGGCTTGCGTTGCGGGCCTGTGAGCGCCCGGAACGGGTTGAACTGTCGTTCGCGCAGCGCCGGTTGTGGTTCCTGGGTCAGTTGGAGGGGCCGAGCGCGCTGTACAACGTGCCGGTGGCGGTGCGGTTGACGGGTGAGTTGGATGTGGCGGCGTTGGATGCGGCGTTGCGGGATGTGATCGGTCGGCACGAGTCGCTGCGGACGATCTTCCCGGTGGCCGAGGGTGAGCCGTACCAGCGGATTCTGGATGTGTCGGAGCTGGAGTGGCGGTTGCTGGTGCGTTCGGTTACCGCAGGCGAGTTGGCGGGGGCGGTGGCGGAGGCGGCTCGGTACACCTTCGACCTCGCGGTCGAAGTGCCCGTCCGAGCGTGGTTGTTCCAGGTGGATGAGGACGAGTCCGTTCTGGTGCTAGTGGCGCATCACATCGCCAGCGATGGCTGGTCGCGGGCTCCGCTGGGCCGGGACCTGTCGGTGGCGTACGCGGCGCGCTCACGTGGCGAGGCGCCGCAGTGGAATCCGCTCCCGGTGCAGTACGCCGATTTCGCGCTATGGCAGCGGGACCTGCTCGGGGACGAGTCTGACCCGGAGAGCCTGCTGTCGACCCAGGCGGCCTACTGGCGGGAGGCGTTGGCGGGCGCGCCAGAGGAGTTGGCGTTGCCGTACGACCGTCCGCGTCCCGCGACGGCGAGTCACCGAGGACACACGGTTCCGTTGCAGGTACCGGCCGAGGTCCATCAGCGGTTGGTGGAACTGGCCCGTGCCGAGGGCGTGACCGCGTTCATGGTGCTCCAGTCCGCCCTGGCCGTGCTGCTGTCGCGGCTCGGTGCCGGAAACGACGTCCCGATCGGATTCCCCGTGGCGGGGCGTACGGACGAAGCGCTAGATGACCTCGTCGGGTTCTTCGTCAACTCGTTGGTGATCCGCACGGACCTGTCGGGCGATCCGACCTTCGCCGAAGTGCTGGGCCGGGTGCGGCGGACGAGCCTGGGAGCCCTTGAACACCAGGACGTACCGTTCGAACGGCTCGTTGAGGAACTGACCCCGACCCGCTCACTGGCGCGGCACCCGCTGTTCCAGGTGCGGCTGACCGTGCAGAACACCGAACGCATCGCCCTGGAGCTGTCCGGAGAGCGCACCACGGGCGGCAGCCCGCTGCTGGACGGCCCGACCGAACTTCAGGCCAGGCTGGACCTGGACGTCATGGTCGAGGAGATGTTCGACGACCAGGGACGTCCGGCCGGGCTGGAGGGCTTGGTGGTCGCCGCCGAGGACCTGTTCGAGGCGTCCACCACCCAACGGATGACGGACTGGTTCGTGCGAGTCCTGGACCTGGTCTCGGCGGACGCGCGGCTGCGGCTGCACGAGGTCGAGGTGCTCGATTCCAGGCAGCGGAATCAATTGCTGGTGGAGTGGAACGACACCGCCGTCGAAAGTCCGGACACCACAGTGGTGGAGCTTTTCGAGCGGCAGGTGGCGGCGGTCCCGGACGCGGTCGCGGTGATCGCCGCCGAAGCCGAGCTGACGTATCGGGAACTGGACGCGCGGGCGAACCGGCTGGCACGCCATCTGGTGGATCGGGGAGTTCGCCCGGAATCGGTGGTGGGATTGTGCCTCCCGCGCGGGGCGCAGATGATCATCGCGCTCCTGGCGGTGTGGAAGGCCGGTGCCGCGTGCCTGCCCATCGACCCCCAGCACCCGGCGGAGCGCATCGAGTTCGCGCTGGCCGACAGCGAAGCGCGCTTGCTGCTGATTGATGAGGAGACGCGGCAAGACCTGCCGGTGGGCCGGACGTGCATGCCCGCGCTGGACGACCGGCTGGGCGAGGACTCCCAGGCCGAGCTGCCGGTGGTGGGTTCGGGGGGACTGGCGTATGTGATTTATACATCGGGGTCGACGGGCACACCGAAGGGCGTCGCGGTCACCCACGGCGGCCTGGCCAACTACGCGGCTTGGGCGGCGGAGAAATACAGCCCTGACGGCGGCGCGCCGCTGCATTCCTCGCTGGCGTTCGACTTGACGATGACGAGCGTGGTGGTGCCGCTCGTGTCGGGCTCGCCGGTGGTGATCGGTGCCGACGGATTGGCGGAACTGCTGGCCGAACGTGGCGGCCTCGGAATGGCCAAGGTCGTCCCCGCGCACCTGTCCTTGCTCCTGGGTGAGCACGCCGCGGGCGCGGCCCGGACATGGGTGGTGGGTGGTGAGGCGCTGCCGGGCGGGGTGGTGCGTTCCTGGTTGGAACAGGCACCCGGTTCGGTTGTGGTGAACGAATACGGGCCGACCGAGACGGTGATCGGGTGCTGCGTGTACGAGGTGTCACCCGGCCAGCAGATCGCTGACACGGTTCCGATCGGACGTCCGACCGCCAACACCCGGCTGTATGTACTGGATGAATTCCTTCAGCCCGTGCCGCTGGGTGTGACCGGTGAGCTGTACATCGCCGGTGCTCAGCTCGCACGCGGCTATGTGGGCCGTGCAGGGTTGACCGGGGAACGGTTCGTGGCGTGCCCGTTCGCCTCTGGCGAGCGGATGTACCGGACCGGCGACCTGGCCAGATGGGCGCCGGACGGGCAGTTGGTGTTCGCCGGTCGCGCGGACGAGCAGGTGAAGATCCGCGGGTTCCGGATCGAGCCAGGCGAGGTCGAAACGGCCCTGCGGGCTTATCCGGGCGTGGAGCAGGCGGTAGTGATCGCGCGTGAGGACTCCCCCGGCGACAAGCGCCTGGTCGCGTACGTGGTGCCGTCCGACACCGAGATCGCGGTGGACGGATTGCAGGAGTTCGCCGGTGGGCGGTTGCCGGAGTACATGGTGCCGTCGGCCGTGGTCGTCCTGGAGCGGCTGCCGCTCACGGCGAACGGAAAGCTGGATCGCCGAGCGCTGCCCGCTCCGGACTACGCGGCGGGCGCCGGTGGTGGCCGCGAACCGGTGACAGCTGAGGAAGAGATCCTGTGCGGAGTGTTCGCAGAGGTCCTCGGCCTGGACTCGGTCGGAGTGGACGACAACTTCTTCCAGTTGGGCGGGCACTCGCTGCTGGCGGTCCGACTGGTGTCGCGGGTGCGGGCGATGCTGGGTCTGGAACTGCCGCTGCCGATGCTGTTCGAGGCGCCGACGGTGGCGAGCCTGGCGGAGCGGCTGTCCGGGCCGGGAGTGAGGCGGGCCCGGCCGGCGTTGCGGGCGGGAGAACGTCCGGAGCGGGTGGGGTTGTCCTTCGCCCAACGGCGCCTGTGGTTCCTGCGCCAACTGGAAGGCACGAACCCGACCTACAACGTGCCGATGGTGATCCGGCTGACCGGCGCGCTGAACGTGGCGGCGCTGGACGCGGCGTTGCTGGACGTGATCCGCCGCCATGAATCGCTGCGAACCGTGTTCCCGGCCGTCGACGGCGAGCCGTACCAGCGGATCCTCGATCCCGACGACGTGCCGTGGACTATGGCGGTAGTGCCGAACCGACGCTCGTCCCAAGCTGAGCTGCCCTTCCCGGACACCACCGGCATGTCGCACCTCCCGCCCACCACCATGTCCGTCGTGGAGCCGGTCACCGATCTGTCGATCGACGCGCTCGCCACAGCGGACCTGGCCGGTGCCGTGGCCGGAGTGACCCGGTACGCGTTCGACGTGGTGACCGAGATGCCGATCCGGGCCTGGTTGTTCGAGATCGCACCGGACGACCGGGTGTTCGTCCTGGTCCTGCATCACATCGCCGACGACGGGTTGTCCATGGGGCCGCTGGCCCGGGACCTGTCGGTGGCGTACGCGGCGCGGCTGCGCGGCGATGCGCCGGGATGGGATCCACTGCCGGTGCAGTACGCCGACTACGCGTTGTGGCAGCGGGAACTGCTCGGGGACGAGGACGACCCGGAGAGCCTGATGTCGGCCCAGGTCGACTACTGGCGGCGAGCACTCTCCGGAATGCCGGAGGAACTGGCACTGCCCGTGGATCGCCCGCGCCCGGCGGTGGCCAGTCATCGCGGGCACAGCGTGCCGATCTGGATACCGGCCGAGGTGCACCAGCGGCTGGCGGAGCTGGCGCGGGCCGAGGGCGTGACGGGTTTCATGGTGCTCCAGTCGGCGCTCGCGGTGCTGTTCTCCCGGCTCGGCGCGGGAACCGACATCCCGATCGGGTCCGCGGTGGCGGGGCGTACCGACGAACGTCTGGACGATCTCGTCGGCTGCTTCGTCAACTCGCTGGTGATTCGTACGGACCTGTCGGGCGATCCGGAGTTCCGGCAGGTGCTGGCCCGGGTTCGGGAGACCTCGCTCGGAGCGCTGGAGCATCAGGACGTGCCGTTCGAACGGTTGGTGGAGAAGCTGGCGCCGTCGCGGTCGCTGGCCCGCCATCCGCTCTTCCAGGTGATCCTCACGATCGTCAACCCGCTGTCGACGTCACAGGCCGACGACGGCACCCCCGAACTGGCCGGCCTTGAGTCGTCCGCGCTGTTCGCCGGAAAGCAGGCGGCGAAGTTCGACCTCGACGTTCTCGTAGGCGAAGTGTTCGACGAGCACGGCAACCCGGCAGGGCTACGCGGTGCCGTGACAGGCTCGGCGGACCTGTTCGAGGCGGCCACGGTCGAGCGGGTGGTTCGCTGGTTCGGCCACGTCCTGGACGTGCTGACCGCCGCTCCGCGCACCCGTCTGCACGAACTCGACCTGCTTGATTCCCAGCAACGGGCTCAGGTGCTGGTCGAGTGGAACAACACCACCACCGACGGTTTGGACGTCCCGCTGGCAGAGCTGTTCCAACGCCAGGTGGCGGCGCTCCCGGACGCGGTCGCCGTGGTCGCCGACGGCACCGAGCTGACCTACGCCGAGTTGGACGCGGCGGCGAATCGGCTGGCGCGTTATCTGGTCGATCAGGGTGTGAGCGCGGAGTCGGTAGTCGGGCTCTGCCTGCCACGCGGCGCACAAATGATCACCGCGATCCTGGCGGTGTGGAAGGCCGGTGCCGCCTACCTGCCGGTGGACCCGGCATTGCCGGTCGATCGAGTGGCGTTCATGTTCGGCGACAGCCAGGCGGTGCTGGTGCTGGGTATTCAGGACGTCCTGGATGATCTGCCCGCCGGGCGGGTGCGGATGGTCGCGCTGGACGACCCGATGACGCAGATGCTGCTGGCCGCTGAGACCGATACGGCGCCGCCGATGCCCGTGGACGCGGCGGGCTTGGCGTACGTGATGTACACGTCGGGGTCGACGGGCACACCGAAGGGTGTCGCGGTCACCCACGGCGGCCTGGCCAACTACGTCGCCTCGGTAAGCGCTCGGCTGGGCTGGAACACTCCGGGTGCCCGATACGGACTGCTGCAGCCGCAGGTGACCGACCTGGGAAACACCGTGGTGTTCGCCAGCCTCGTCACCGGCGGCCAATTGCACGTACTGGACGAGTCGGCGGTGGTCGACCCGGCCGCGGTGGCGGCTTATCTGGCCGACCGGGAGATCGATCACATCAAGGCGGTGCCCTCGCACCTGATGGCCTTGTCCAGCGTGGTCGGTCCAGAAGCGGTGCTGCCCGCCGGGTCGTTGGTGCTGGGTGGCGAGGCGGCATCGGCGGAATGGATCGGCGAACTGGTCGAGGCCGCCGGCGACCGGCCGGTGTTCAACCACTACGGCCCCACCGAGACCACCATCGGCGTGGCCACCACCCGCCTCACGGGCGAGCCGGTCGTGCCGATCGGTACTCCGCTCGCGAATACACGCATGTTCGTCCTGGACCAGGGATTGGAGCCGGTGCCGGTCGGTGTGGCCGGTGAGCTTTATGTCGCCGGTGCTCAGTTGGCGCGGGGTTATGTGGGGCGGATGGCGCTGACGGCGGAGCGTTTCACTGCGTGTCCGTTCGGCTCGGGGGAGCGGATGTATCGCACCGGCGACCTCGCCAAATGGACGGCGGACGGACAACTGGTCTTCCTCGGCCGGGCGGACGAGCAGGTGAAGATCCGCGGATACCGGATCGAACCCGGTGAGATAGAGGCCGTCCTTCGGGGTTATCCGCAGGTGGACCAGGTAGCGGTGATCGCGCGAGAAGACGTCCCGGGCGACAAACGGCTCGTGGCCTACGTCGTGCCGTCCGACCCTGACACCGCTGTGGACGGGCTGCGCGAGTTCGCCGTGCGGAACCTTCCGGAGCACATGGTCCCGTCCGCCGTCGTCGAGCTGGCGCGGCTGCCGCTGACGACCGGCGGGAAGCTCGACCGCCGCGCGCTGCCCGCCCCCACCACGGCGGCCGCCGGAACCGGCGGGCGGGCGCCGGCCACACCGGAAGAGGAGCAGCTCTGCGAGGCGTTCGCGCAGGTACTGGGCCTGGACTCGGTCGGGGTCGACGACAACTTCTTCGAGCTCGGCGGGCATTCGCTGCTCGCGGTACGGCTCATCTCCCGGATCCGGGTCGCCCTCGGCGTCGAGGTGGACATCCGGGTGCTCTTCGAGGCGCCGACCGTGGCGCTGCTCGCCGGACAGCTCGGCACCAGGAAACCGGCCCGGCCGGCACTGCGGCCGATGCGGCGCGAACCGGCGTGATCCGCCCGCCTGGAACTGCCCGCCTAAATGAGTCACGGGCGTTGTTCAAGTGCACTTTCGCGCCAGTTGAACATTGCAGAGGTGTCGCTTGTCACGTGAGCGCGCGGCGAGCGACAGTTACCTGGGAGACGGCGCCGACTCCGTGGCGCCGGACCGAATCCGCGCGTCTTTGAGTGGGGAAGGATTGGGGCCGATGGATGCCGACTTCCGCGACATGATGGCTTCGTTCCCGACGGGTGTCTCAGTCGTCGCGGCACAGGACGGCGACGCCGGCCCTCGGGGCATGACGTGTTCCGCGCTGTGCAGCCTCAGCGTGAACCCGGCTTCCCTGCTCGTCAGCCTCCGCACCGAGAGCCCGACGTTGCGCGCCGTGCTCTCCAGCGGCGCGTTCGCGGTGAACCTCCTGCGCGGGGATTCGGAGTGGGTCGCGGCGCTGTTCGCGTCGGGCGCCCCCGACCGGTTCGATCGGGTGCTGTGGCGGCCGACCAGCCATACGCGCAGCCCGGCGCTCGTGGAGGCGGCGCACGCCGTCGGCGACTGCACCGTCGACCGGACCTTCCCCGCGGGCGATCACACGATCGTCGTCGGGGGTGTCCGCGCCATCGACCGGTTCAGCACCGGCAGCGCGCTGGTCTACGGGTTCTGGAAGTACGGCCAGTGGGGCCGGACGCCCTCCGCCACCGTGGGATGAACACCGCCGCCACACAGGCGGCCATGAAAGAGCCGGACAGGTCCGCATTTCGGTGGCCGGTATTGTCGACGATACTGGCCGACACGGGTGCCGTGATCGACCTCACCGACGACCAGACCAGGCTTCGGGACGCGGCGCGGGATGCGGTGCCCGCCGAGTACGGCGGCGGTGGCCTCCGGTGCGGGGATGAGCGGGTACTGGACGATGCGTCTGACCACGGTCGCGTTGGACGTGGTCGCCAAGCACGGCTCCGCCCGACCACGTCGATCGGCCCGCCGACGGAACGACGCTGTTCCTGGTCGACCTGGATTCGGCCCACGTCGAGCTGCGGCCGGTCCTCGAAACGGGGCGCAACGCCGTCTCCTCGTACGAGCTGCTCTTCGACGGGCTGAGCGTGCCCGGCCGACGCCCGTGTCGGACCGGCTCCCGCGAGGCGTGCGCGCCGCGGCCTGGGCTGACCAGAGGCCGCCCGGCGTCGTCGGGACGTGTCAGTGCACGTGGGCGCGGGGGATGTCCTGCGAGCTGAGCAGCCGTTGGAGGCGTTCGAGGCCGGTTTGCAGGCTCTGGTCGTCCAGGGCGTAGGACAGGCGCAGGCAGCCGGGGGCGCCGAACGCCTCACCGGGCAGGAGGGCCACCGACACCCGGTCCAGGATGAACGTCGCCAGTTCCGCGGTCGAGGCGAACGAGTGACCGAGGATCGAGCGGGTCAGCAGCCGCTTCACCGAGGGGAAGCAGTAGAAGGCCCCGGTCGGGGTGGGGCAGTCGACCCCGCGGATTCCCTGGAGGACGTCGACCATGAGGTGGCGGCGCCGGTCGTAGGACGCCAGGACGTCGTCGAACCCGGGACGTCCCGCGCGCAGCGCCGCCACCGCGGCGGCCTGCGCGACGTTCGACACGTTCGAGGACATGTGGGATTGCAGGTTGACGGCCGCCCGGACGGCTCGGCCGGGGCCGTACAGCCAGCCGACCCGCCAGCCCGTCATGGCGTACGTCTTCGACACGCCGCCGATCACGATGCACTGGTCCCTGACCTCGGGCGACGCCACCGGCATGGACGAGGCCACCGCGCCGTCGTACAGCAGGTGCTGGTAGATCTCGTCGCTGATCACCCAGACTCCCCGCCGCGCCGCCCAGTCGCCGATGGCGCGGACCTCCTCGGGCGTGTACACGGTCCCCGTCGGGTTGGCGGGGGACCCGAAGAGCAGCACCCTGGTGCGCGGCGTGAGCCGGGCGTCCAGATCGGCGGGCGTCACCTTGTAGTCCCGGGCCGGATCGCTGCGCACCGGGACGGGTGTCGCGCCGGCGAGCCGGACGGCCTCGGGATAGGTCGTCCAGTAGGGGGTGGGGACGAGCGCCTCGTCACCCGGGTTCAGCACGACCATGCACGCCAGATACACGGCCTGCTTGGCGCCGTTGGTCACCAGGACGTCCGTCTCCCCGATCGCGACGCCCGTGTCCGCCAGCACGGCCCCGGTGATGGCGCGGCGCAGTTCGGCGAGTCCGGCCGACGAGGTGTACCGGTGGTTGACCGGGTCCGCGCAGGCCCGCCGCGCGGCCTCGACGATGTGGCCGGGGGTGGGGAAGTCCGGCTCGCCGGCGCCGAAGCTCACGACGCGGTTCCCGGCCGTGCGCAGTTCCGCCGCGCGGGCCGAGACCGCCATGGTCGCGGAACCGGCGATCGCCCCCGCCCGCTCGCTCAAACCGATGGACATGATGACCCTCCGATAGTGCCGATCTCTTTCAGGACCTTGAGGAAGACGTCGTTCTCTTCGGGACTTCCGACGCTCACGCGCAACCAGCCGGCATGGCCCAGATCACGAACCAGCACACCGCGCGCGGCCAGCCCGGCCGCGACCGCTGAGGAATCGGCGCCGGTGTCGAAGAACAGGAAGTTCGTGTCGCTCGGCGCGACCGCGTGCCCGGAGCCGGCGAGGGCGCCGCGCAGCCTTTCGCGCTCGGCGAGGATGCCCGGGACGTGCGCCAGCGACTCCTCGGCGTGTTCGAGGACGGCGAGCGCGACCGACACCGTCAAGGTCGACATGTGGTACGGAAGCGCCACCACTCGCAGCGGCGCCAGCAGGCCGGGCGAGGCGAGGAGGAACCCCACCCGTACCCCGGCGATCCCGAACGCCTTCGACATCGTCCTGGCGATCACCAGTCCCGGGTGCCGGGCGAGCAGGCCCGCCCGGCTTCCCGCGGCGGAGAACTCGACGTACGCCTCGTCGAGCACCACCAGCCCCGGCGCCGTCCGCAGGACGACGTCCAGGGTCGCCGGGTCGAGAGGCGTCCCCGTCGGGTTGTTGGGCGCGCAGACGAAGACGACGTCGGGCCTGTGCCGGTCGATCTCGGCACCGGCCACCTCGGGGGACAGCCCGAAATCGGCGCCGCGGTCGGCCTGTGCCCATCGCGTGCCCGTGATGGCCGCGATTCTCCGGTGCATCGAATAGGTAGGCCCGAAGCTGAGGGCGGTCCGGCCGGGCCCGCCGTACGCCTGGAGCAGGTGCAGCAGCGTCTCGTTGGACCCGTTCCCCGGCCACACCATGTCGGCCCGCACGCCGTGGCCGGCGTATCCGGCCAGGGCGGTCCGCAGCGCGACGAGCCCGGTGTCCGGATAGCGGTTCGCCGTCGCCAGCGCCCGCGCGGCCGCCGCGCGCAGGGCCGTGAGATGCCGTCCGGCGGGCGGGCGCGGGCTCTCGTTGTTGTTCAGGTGCGCGAGCGGACGCGCCGGCGAAGGGAACGGTGCGGTGACGTACGGCTGGGCCGTACGCAGATCGTCCCGTATGGGCGGCAGCGGCATTCAGTCTCCGTCCGCTTCCTCTGACCCGGTGATGCGCGTGATCAGGCGGTACATGGAGGTCGTCCAGTTGCTCTCCAGGACGTCGCAGGCCGTCTCCAGGTCCTGCTCGCCCAGCGCGGCCGCGATGCGCTTGTGCTGGTCGACCGACTCCCGGACGCTGAGCGCGTTGCCGAGGTAGGCGAACTCGTACCGGTGGACGATGCGCTTGGTGTCGCCGATCATGTCGAGCAGCCGCCGGTTCGGGCAGGCGGCCAGCAGGGCCGCGTGCCACTCGTCGTCGGCCTGCAGCACGCTCGGCGTGTCCGCGCAGGCCGTCATGTTCTCGGCCAGCTCGATCAGCCGGGGAGCGGACCGGGCGAGTTCCTCGGCATCGGACAGCCTGAGCGCGAGGACCTCCAGCTGGGCGATGATCGGGTAGGTCTCGCGGATCTCCCGCTCGCTCAGGGCGGAGACCCAGTAGCCCCGGTTCGGACGGGCGTCGAGGATGCCCTCCTGCGCCAGGCTCGCCAGGGCCTCGCGCAACGGTGTCCTGCTGACGCCGATCTCGGCCGCGAGCTGCACCTCGTTGATCCGGCTGCCCACGGGAAATGTTCCCTTGAGAAGGCGGTTGAGGATCTCGTCCCTCACCTGTTCGCGCAGAAGCCTGCGGTCGACCGCCATGTACGCCTCCCTCTCCCGTTCGGCCCATCTACATGCTACATACTGAACTCAGAGTGCAATCCACGCTAGCGTGGTGATGATCCCATTCCTCTGCCCTGGAGGCGGCTCTATGCCTGGTTTTGCTATGACCCCATCACTGAGAGACGGCCGGGTACACACCCTCGGTAATGATTCCCGTGACGCGCCCTCGCGTTTTCACCGATCGATGCCCGGCTACGGCCGCACGCCGCTGATCGAGGCGCCCGACCTGGCACGCAGGCTGGCGGTGGGACGCGTGTTCGTCAAGAACGAGCAGTCGCGGCTCGGGCTGCCGTCGTTCAAGATCCTCGGCTCGTCCTGGGGGATCCACCGGACGCTGTGCGACCGCCTCGGCCTCAGCGCGTCGATCTCCTTCAGGGAGTTGCGCGAGGCGGCCGGACCGCTGCGCGACCATGTGCTGACCTGTGCAACGGACGGCAATCACGGCAGGGCCGTGGCCCACATGGCGAGGCTGCTCGGCATGCGCGCCCGCATCTATGTGCCGCTCGACGTGTCGGCGTCGCGGGCGGCCGCGATCGAGGACGAGGGGGCGCAGGTCATCCGGGTGTTCGCGAGCTACGACGACACGGTGCGTTACGTCGCCGCGCAGGCCGGCCGCGACGCCCGCGACATCCTGGTGTCCGACACGTCCTGGCCCGGCTACGAGACGGTGCCGCGGCACGTGATCGACGGCTACTCGACGATCTTCGACGAGGTCGACGAGCAGCTCGCCGAGGCGGGCCTCGACCCGTCCGGCGCCGTGGACCTGGTCGTCGTCCCCACCGGGGTGGGCGCGTTCGCCGCGGCGGTCGGGCTGCGGTTCGGCCACCGGGCCGCGACGCGCGTCGCGACGGTCGAGCCCGATTCCGCCGACTGCGCGCACCGTTCGCTCGCGGCCGGCGTCCCGACGACTGTCCAGGGCCCGCACCACTCCATCATGGCGGGCCTGAACTGCGGCGAGCTGAGCATCGTCGCGTGGCCGATCCTGCGCGGCACGGTCGACGCGACCATCACCGTGGACGACCAGGCCGCCCGCGAGGCGATGAAGATCTTCGCCGGCTGCGGGATCGAGGCGGGGGAAAGCGGGGCCGCCTCGCTGGCCGGTGCGCTGCTCGTGTGCGGTGACCAGGGATTCCGTGCCGCCCTCGGGCTGACGGGGGAGAGCGCGATCCTCCTGCTGAACACCGAGGGAGCAAGCGACCCCGCCAGCTATCTCAGCGTCGTGACGACACAGGGCTCAGGCGCCCTCTCCGCCTGACGGCACGCCCCTCCCGGCTCCCCTGCCGGGTCTGTTTGCCCAGGAAGGTCCCGCTTTCCATCCTTGACAGTGGCGTAGGTCATCTGCATTCTGTGTTCAGCACGCAGTTGGATGGACGTGTCGGGGAGCGCTCCGGCTGCCTGCGCCACCCGACCGCCGGACTCCGGCGTCATTGACACTCACTGAAGGTGGGATGACCGTGTTCCTACACGTCAGAGGCATGGTGGCCGTCGGCGCGACCTCCCTAGTGGTCGCCGCGTCTCTCGCCTCCTGCGGCGGAGCCGGGGCGGGGACGAAGACGCGGTCGTTCTCGGCCGCGATCCTCGAACCGTCCTCGCTCCTGCCGGCCAACTACTCGGAGATCTACGGCGCGCAGGTGGTGACCGCGCTCTTCACTCCGCTGGTGACGTTCGACATCAAGACGAACCAGACCCATCTGGAGGTCGCCGAGAGCATCGAGAGCGCCGACAACAAGGTGTGGAAGGTCAAGCTCAAACCGGGCTGGAAGTTCCACAACGGTGAGGCGGTCACCTCCAAGTCGTTCGTCGACGCGTGGAACTTCGCGGCGAACAAGAAGTCGGCCCAGCTGAACGCGTACGTCTTCGGAGACATCAAGGGCTACGGCGAGGTCTCGTCCGGCGCGAAGACGTCGATGTCGGGGCTGCGGGTCATCGACGACGGCAACTTCGAGATCACGCTCGGCAGGGCGTCCTCACAGTTCAAGCAGCTGCTCGGCTATCCCGCGTTCTCGCCGCTGCCGACCGCCGCCTACAAGGACCCCAAGGCGTTCGAGCAGCGGCCGATCGGCAACGGGCCGTTCAAGATCGACGGCTCCTGGGAGCACGACCAGCAGATCAAGCTGACCCGCAACGACTCCTTCGGCGGCACCAAGGCCCAGGCCGAGGAGGTGAACTTCAAGATCTACCAGAGCTTCGACACCGCCTACAACGACCTGCTCGCCGGCAACCTCGACGTGCTGCCCGCCGTGCCCACCGCGCGGGTCGCCGAGGCCAAGGGGCAGCTGGGAGACCGGTTCAGCGAGTCGCCGAGCGGGCGCATGGAGTATCTCGGCTTCCGCGTGGACGGCGACAAGTTCGCCTCGCCGGGCGTGCGCAAGGCCATCTCGATGGCGATCGACCGGCCCACGATCGTCAAGGCGATCTTCCGGGGCACCCGCATCCCGGCGACCGGATTCGTCCCGCCCGTCGTCCCCGGCGCCCCCCGCGACGCCTGCGGAAAGCTGTGCGTGCACAACCCCGCCGAGGCCAAGGCGGCGCTCGCCGCGGCGGGCGGCGTCCCCGGCGGCACGATCACCATCGGCTACAACAGCGACGCCCCGGAGAACAAGGAGTGGGTCGAGGCGGCCGCCCGGCAGATCTCCGAGAACCTCGGCGTGACGGTCAAGACGCAGGCCTACCCCAAGCTCGCCATGCTCCTGAGCGGGCTGAGCAGCGGAAAGGTCGACACCGCCTTCCGCACCGCGTGGACGTTCTACTTCCCGAGCCCGGAGAACTACCTCAAGCCGCTGTTCGCGCGGGGCGCGGGCGAGAACTTCTCCGAATACGGCAACGACAGGTTCGAGACGCTGCTGCGCGAAGGCGCGTCGGCGACCGGCACCCAGGCGGCCAACGCGAAGTTCGCGCAGGCCGAGCAGGTGCTGGTGAACGACATGCCGTACGTGCCGCTCTGGTACCAGGGCAGCATGGTGGGGCACTCCGAGCGCGTCAGCAAGGTGACCGTGGACTCCTTCCGCAGGCTGCGGATCGAGTCCGTGGTCGCCCGATAGCCGGAGGGGGTGATCATGCCTCGCTATATCGCGGGTCGTCTCCTGCAGGCGCTGCTGGTCCTGGTCGGCGCGACCCTCGTCATCTTCGTCATCACGTTCGCCCTGCCGGGCGACCCCGTCCAGGCGCTGGCGGGAGAGCGGGCCGCCGACCCGGCGTTCGCGGAGGCGATCAGGGCCCGCTACCACCTCGACGAGCCGCTCCTGCAGCAGTACGGCAGGTTCCTGCTCGGCGTGTTCCAGGGTGATCTCGGGCAGACCTACAGCGGCCAGAACGTGTCGGAACTGATCGGCCAGCGGATCGGAGTGAGCGCGCGGCTCGCCGCGTTCGCGCTGGCGTTCCAGATCATCATCGGGGTCATCGGCGGGATCGTGGCCGCGCTGCGCCGCAACGGCGCCGCGGACGCGGGCGTCCGGGTCCTCACGCTCGCCGGGCTGTCCGTCCCGTTCTTCGTGACGGCGTTCGTGCTGCAGCTCCTGCTCGGCGTGAAGTGGGACCTGCTGCCCGTGGCCGGCGTCGAGGGCGGCCTGCTCAGCTACGTCATGCCCGGGTTCGTGCTCGGGTCGCTGTCCACCGCCTACGTCGCCAGGCTGACCCGCGGGCAGCTCATCGAGACGATGCGCGCCGACTACGTGCGGATGGCCACGGCCAAGGGCCTGACCAGGTTCCGGGTCGTGGCGCACCACGCGCTGCGCAACAGCCTGATCCCCGTCGTCACCTTCCTCGGCCTGGAGGTCGGCGCGCTGCTGAGCGGCGCCGTCATCACCGAGAGCATCTTCAACCTCCCGGGCATGGGCCAGGCGATGGCACGCGCGGTCTACCTGGGAGAGCGCACCACGCTCGTGGGCGTCGTCACCGTCTTCGTGCTGGTCTACGTCGTCGCGAACCTCGTCGTGGACCTGCTGTACGCCGTACTCGACCCGAGGATCCGCTATGCCTGAACTGGTGACGGCGCCCGGCGTCGTCGAGCCGCGAACGGCCGTCGAGGGGAAGCGGCGCGGCCAGTGGGCCGCGGTCTGGCGCAGGCTCTCCCGCAGCCCGCTGTTCTACGTGTCCGCCGTCCTGCTCGTGGTGATGGTGGGGATGGCCGCCGTCCCCGCCCTGTTCGCCACGTCCGATCCGCACGAGTGCGACCTCGCCGGCACGCTCGCCGGCGCGGGCGGGGACCACTGGCTCGGGAGGGACCTGCAAGGCTGCGACGTCTATTCGCGCAGCGTCTACGGCGCCCGTGCCAGCCTCGGCATCGGCATCGCCGTGTCCCTGGTGACCGGCACGCTCGGCGGGGTCATCGGCGCGGCGGCCGGCTACTTCGGCGGCCCGGTCGACGCGGTCCTGTCCAGGATCACCGAGATCTTCCTGGCGATTCCGCTGCTGCTGGGGGCGAGCGTCCTGCTGACGCTCTTCGGCTCCAAGGGCAGCGGCGCCCTGACGGTGATCGTGGCCCTGTCGGTGCACGGCTGGCCGCAGGTGGCGCGCATCACCCGCTCGTCGGTGCTGGAGACGAAACAGCAGGACTACGTCCTGGCGGCGGCCGCCATCGGCTGCTCGCGGCTCAGGGCGCTGGTCCGGCACGTCGTGCCGAACAGCCTCGGGCCATGGCTGGTGGTCGTGACGACGAACCTCGGCGTCTTCATCACCTACGAGGCGATCATCTCGATGCTCGGGATCGGCCTGCGCCCGCCGACGATCTCCTGGGGCCAGATGATCCACGACGCGCAGTCGCGCTTCCTTGAGGCGCCGCTGCCGGTGCTGGGCCCGGCGCTGTTCCTCAGCGTCGCCGTGCTGGCCTTCATCCTTCTCGGCGACGTCGTCCGGGACGCGATCGACCCGAGGATCCACTCGTGAAGGGGGCCGGGGAACCACTCATGAAGGGGCGCGCCGTGACCGCCGGACATCTGCTGGAAGTGGACGACCTCCGGGTCGAGTTCAGCGCCGAGGGCGGCCCCGTGCCGGTGCTGCGCGGGGTGACCTGGCACGTGGACCCCGGGGAGACGCTCGCGGTCCTCGGGGAGTCCGGGTCGGGCAAGAGCCTGACCGCCCAAGTGATCATGGGGATTCTGGAGAGTCCTCCGGCCAGGGTCGTCGGCGGGAGCGTGCGCTGGGACGGCGACGACATTCTCGTCCGTCCCGAGGCCGCCAGGCGGGCCGTCCGGGGCGAGAAGATCGGCATGGTCTTCCAGGACTCGCTGTCCGCGCTGAATCCCGTCCTGCGCGTCGGCCCGCAGATCGGCGAGACGCTGCGGACCCGGCTCGGCCTCTCCCGCAAGGAGGCCGGGGACCGCGCGGTAGAGCTGATGCGGCAGGTCCAGATCCCCGACGCCGAGAAGCGCTACCGCCAGTACCCGCACCACTTCTCCGGCGGGATGCGGCAGCGCGCCGTGATCGCGATGGCGCTCGCGCTGTCCCCGGACGTGCTGATCGCCGACGAACCGACGACCGCGCTGGACGCCACCGTCCAGGTGCAGATCCTGCGGCTGCTCCAGACGCTCCAGAAGGAGTCGGGCATGGGGCTGGTCCTGATCACCCACGACTTCGGCGCCGTCGCGTCGATCGCCGACCGGGTGGCGGTGATGTACGCCGGACGCGTCGTCGAGACGGGCGCGGTCCGCGACATCTTCCGCAGCCCGGCCCACCCGTACACCAGGGCGCTGCTCGACGCGGTGCCGCGCGCCGACCGCCGGGCCGGACGGCTCGCCGCGCTGCCCGGTCAGCCGCCCGTGCTCAAGCGGGACTCGGCCGGCTGCCCCTTCCGCTTCCGCTGCTCGCTCGCCGAGGACGTCTGCGCCGAACGGGAGCCCGCGCTCGGCGAGCACGCCGCCGGCCGCTGGAGCGCCTGCCATTTCGGAAAGGAAGTGATCGCCGGTGCCGTCCCAGCCCATCCTTGAGGTCACCGACCTCACCCGCCACTACACCTCGGGCGGCCCATGGCCGTTCCGCCGGGGCTCGTGGGTGCGCGCGGTGGACGGGGTGTCGTTCACCCTGGGCGAGCGGGAGACGCTCGGGCTCGTCGGCGAGTCCGGCTGCGGGAAGTCCACGCTCGGCAGGATGCTCGTCGCCCTCGACCGGCCCACGGCGGGGACGATCAAGTACCGGGGCGAGGATATCCATCGCCTCAGCCGGGCCGGGCTGAAGGCCCTGCGGCGCAAGATCCAGATCGTGCTGCAGGACCCCTATACCAGCCTCGACCCGCGGATGACGGTCGGCGACATCGTCGCGGAGCCCCTGGTCGTGCACGGCGAGGGGACGCCGGCCGAACGCCGCCGCCGCACCCGGGAACTGTTCGAACTGATCGGGCTCAACCCCGATCACCTGAACCGCTACCCGCACGAGTTCTCCGGCGGGCAGCGGCAGCGCGTCGGCATCGCCCGCGCGCTGGCGCTGGGACCCGAGGTCATCGTCTGCGACGAGCCCGTCTCAGCGCTGGACGTCTCCATCCAGGCGCAGGTCCTCAACCTGCTGGCCGAACTCCAGGAACGGCTGGGCCTGTCGTATGTGTTCATCGCGCACGACCTGACCGTCGTCCGGCAGATCAGCCACCGGGTGGCCGTGATGTACCTGGGCAAGGTGGTCGAGCTGGGCCCCGAGGACGCGGTCTACGGCCGTCCCCAGCATCCGTACACGCAGGCGCTGCTGTCGGCCGCGCCTCCCACCGATCCCGATCTGGCGCGGAGCCAGGACGTCATCATGCTGGACGGCGATCCCCCCAGCCCCGCCTCGCCACCGAGCGGCTGCAGGTTCCGCACCCGCTGCTGGAAGGCGGCGGAGGAGTGCGCCCTGGACGAGCCGTTGCTGATCGCCGACGCGGATTCGCACAGCGTCGCCTGCCACTTCGCCCCCGCGGCCTCCCTCAAGACCGTATGAATGTTGTACTCTGTATTCAGAACTCAGAAGGAGATGTGACATGCCCTTGAACGACCGGCAGTTCGCCGTGCGCGCCGCCCGCGTCCTGGACCCGGCGAGCGGCGAGTACTACGAGGACGCGAGCGTCGTCGTCGCCGACGGCAGGATCGTGTCCGTCGTGGACACCCCGCCCGCCGACGCGGAGGTCGTCGACGTGGGCGGGCTGACCCTCATGCCCGGGCTCGTCGACTGCCACACCCACATGCTGCTGCGCCCGGAGGACCAGGTGTGGCCCCCGGCGATCCTGTTCAAGACGCAGGTCTACCGGGTGATCGAGGGCGTCGCGGCGGCCGAGCGCGCGCTGCGCATCGGCTTCACCAGCGCCCGGGACACCGACAACGAGCAGGTGTGGCACGGCGACACCGCGCTCCGGGACGCCATCGAGGCCGGCATCATCCCCGGCCCGCGGATGGAGGTCGCCTCGGACGGCATCTCCATCACCGGCGGCGACATGCGCATCGACGACAAGGTCAACCCGGAGCTCGACCTCCCCGACGTCGCCGGCATGGTGGACACCCGGGACGAGCTGATCAAGGAGGTGCGCCGGCAGATCAAGATCGGCGCCGACTGGGTCAAGATCTACGCGACCAGCACCCGCAAGGACGTCGAGCCGGAGGAACTGGAGCCCCTGCACCAGTTCACCGAGGAGGACATCGCCGCCGTCGTCGCCGAGGCCAAGCGGTACCGGCGCGACGTGGCCGCGCACGCCTACGGCAAGGACGGCGCCCAGGCCGCGATCCGCGGCGGCGTCCGCACGCTGGAGCACGGCCCGCTCCTCACCGAGGAGGACCTCCAGACCATGCTGGAGTTCGGCACCTTCTGGGTCCCGACGATGGGCACGTACTACAAGCGCCAGCACACCGAGTTCGACCGGCGCTTCGTCAAGCGGCACGAGGGCGCCTTCAAGCGCGGCCTCGAACTGGGCGTCAAGATCGCGTTCGGCACCGACGTCGGGTCCTTCCCGCACGGCGAGCAGATGGACGAGTTCAGCCTGATGGTGCAGTACGGCATGAGGCCGCTGGACGCGATCAGGTCCGCCACGGTGGTGGCGGCCGAGGTGCTGCGCAAGGAGGGCCAGATCGGCACCCTCGCGGCCGGCGGCCACGCCGACCTCATCGCCGTGGACGGTGACCCGGCGCAGGACATCGAGGCGCTCAAGCGGGTGGGCTTCGTGATGAAGGGCGGCCGCGTCCACCGTGACGACGTCGCCGCGACCGGCAAGGCTCCCGAGCTCCGCTGGCAGCCGGCACGGTGAACGACCTGGTGGTCTACGCGGGGCGGCTGCGCGCGGACGCGTGGTCGCGCGACCTCCGCCCCGCGTGGCTGCTCATCCGGGACGGCCGCTTCGCCGAGATCGTGCCCGGCGACGACCGGCCCCGGGACTGGCCCGCCGACCGTCCGCACCTGGATCTCGGCCACGCGGTGGTGTTCCCCGGGTTGGTGGACTCCCACGTCCACCTGACCGAGCCCGGCGACGGGACGGAACCGGCCGACCGCCCCGTCGCCGGGAACATCGAGCTGGGCCTCGCGAACGCGCGGACCGCGCTGCGCGCGGGCGTCACCACCGTCGCGGACTGCGGCGGCCCGCCCGAGGCCGTGCTCGCGGTGCGCGCGAGGGCCGCGACGCTCCCCGACTGCGCCAGGGCGCTCGTGGCCACCGCGCCGATCACGAAGGTCGGCGGCCACTCCCACCGCTACGGCGGCGAGGTACACGACGCGGCGGACGTGCGGGAGCTGGTGGGGCGGTTCGCCGCGTCCGGCGTCGACTTCGTCAAGGTCATGGCCTCCGGCGGCGGCACGCCCGGCGCGCCGCCGTGGGAACCGGGCCTCGACGAGGAAGCGCTGCACGCCGCGGTCGAAACGGCCGCGTCACACGGCCTGCCCGTGAAGGTCCACTGCCTGTCCGCCGGTTCGATGCGGGACGCCGTCGCCGCGGGCGTCGCCCTCATCGAACACGGGAAGTTCCGCAACGCCGCCGAGGACGGACGCGGCTTCGCCCCCGCCGTCGCGGACCTGCTCGCACGCTCCGGCGCCGTCGTCTGCCCGACGCTGTCCGTCGGCCATCACGTGCTCGCCGCCCCGCCCGAGGCGTCCGGGGAAGCGGGCGCGATGTGGCGCCGGCGGCACCCGCACGACCTCGACGACTTCCGCCACCTGGTCGAATGCGGCGTCAGCATGGTCAGCGGCACGGACGCGGGCTGGCGGTTCACGCCGTTCGACGCGCTGCCGGGCGAGCTGCGGATCATGGCCGGCGCCGGGATGACGAACCGGCAGGCGCTGGCCGCCGCGACCGCGGACGCGGCCACCGCGCTAGGCAAGGGCGACCTCATCGGCAGGATCGCCCCCGGATACCTGGCGGACTTCGTCGCGTCCGCCATCGATCCCGTAGACGACCTCACCGCCTTGGATCACCTCATCGCCGTCGCACGCGAAGGCCACGTGCTGGGCCCCGCCGAAAAGAAGGAAACGCCATGAAACGTCGCGCATTCCTGGCGACCGGCGGGGCCGGCGCGATCGCCGTCTCCACCGGAGGAGCCGCCCTGGCGGACGACGCCGGCATCCGAGTACGGGAAGTGGGCAGCTTCCACATAGGCGGAAACCCGATCACCCTGAACGACGCCGAACCCAGGGACGCCTACGTCGCCGAGGGCCTTCCACCAGTCCGAGTCGACCCCAACGGGGACTTCGAGACCGGGCAGGTCTACGTCCAGTACGTGCGCCTGACGCGCCCCCGCAGCCCACTGCCGCTGCTGATGTGGCACGGCGGCGGCCTGACCGGCGCCTGCTACGAGCGCACACCGGACGGCCGGGCAGGATGGCAACAGCTCTTCCTAGCCGCTGGCCTCGACGTCTACCTGACCGACGGATTCGGCGGCGGGCGCGCCTCCTGGCAACGCTATCCAGAGATCTCCCAAGCGGAACCGTTGTTCCGCACCAAGAAAGAACTCTGGGACCTGTTCCGTGTCGGGCCCGCCGGCTCGTACGCCACCGACGCGGCCAGGCGCAGGCCGTACGCCGACACACGGTTCCCCGTCGCGTCCTTCGAGGCACTCGTCCAGCAGACGGTGCCGCGCTTCCGCACCTACGACCGCTCCACCCAGGCCGGCTACGACGCCCTGGTCGCCAAGGTCGGCCCGAGCGTGATCCTCACCCACAGCGCCGCCGGCCCCCTCGGCTTCGCCGCGACCGCCACCGCACCCGACCACATCCGCGCCCACGTCGCCATCGAGCCATCAGGCGCCCCCGACCCGTCCACCCTCGACCTGAACCGGCTCCGCCGAATCCCCCACCTGATCATCTGGGGAGACCACCTCGACGCCGACGAGTCCTGGGGCGACCTCTACGCCTCGACCCGCCGCTTCCACAACGCCCTACGCAAGGCAGGCGGACACTCAACCTGGATCGACCTACCGACCAAGGGCCACCACGGCAACTCCCACATGATCATGATGGACGCCAACTCCCACCAGATAGCCCACCTGATCAACACCTGGCTAAAAACCCACACAACGTAACAGCGCTGCGATGGCCTCGTCCGGGTCGCGCCGGTGCGGCGCATGGCGTACGGGTTCGTCAACCTGAGCCGGACGGAGCCCGGCTCAGGTCCACGACGCAGAACACGTTCCCGTCGGGGTCTGCGAGGACGACGAAGTCCGGATTCGGCGGGTACAGGTCCCAGTCGACTTCGCTCGCTCCGAGGCCGACCAGACGCTCGACTTCGGACTCCTGCTCCTTCGTGGTGTCCACGAGCAGGTCGAGGTGCATACGGGGATGGGGCTCGACCGGCGACTCGCTGCGCATCAGCCCCAACGCCCGGCCGGATCCGTCCGCGTGATTCAGCGTTCTCCAGTTCGGGCTTTCCCACTCCGATACGGCGACCAGGTCCAGGGCGGACGTCCAGAAGGCCACGGCACGGGGAATGTCGGCCACGCCGATCACCGGGAATCCGAGTCTGAGCATGAGACCGAGTCTAGAAATGCGTCGAGACGCGTCCGACCAGGGCGGGCCCGTGACCAGACCCCCACGAGCCGAGCCGACAACTCCGGCAATGGGCCGATCCTCCTACACTGGGTCGGCGAAGACGACCCCACGTCGGTGGTAAACGCACGGTACCGACCCAGCCTGTATCCCGGAATGGCTTCATGACGGACGAGATCACACTGCCCGACGCCGATGAGTTGTGGGCGGAGGCGGCGGCGTTGGCCGTGCTGCCGGCGCTCATCCCGGCCATGGAACCGATGGGGTTCGGGTTGGTCGACGGTGGGCTGCGGAGCGGGGACGTCGGTAACGGCTGGTGGGGGATGTCGTGGGTCGAGGACGGCCAGGCGGTCGTGTACGGCTACGACAACGACGGCAGTCAGACCCGTGCGCAGGTACTGCCCATCGATCTGCTCGCGGGCGGGCCCGGGTGGCTGCCGTGGGAATGGCTCGACAAGACGATCCGTGATGCCGAGGTCCTGGCGTTCGTGTACTGGTGGGACGGGGAGTCCTGGGCGCGGACCCCCTATCCGGAGGGCATGAACGACGGGGCCGCAGGCGGGTCCCACGATGTCGAGGATTCGTACTGGTATCTGGCCGAGGAGTACAGCGACGCGGTCACCGCGTACTACGCGCTGGTAGACGCATGCCGCGCGCGCACGGTGGACCGGGCCGTGATCGAGGCGTTGATCAGTCCGCTGAACGCTGAGACCGTGGCCGAGGAGTTCGGCCTTGACGGCACGGAGGGAATCTTCGACATCGACGGCGCCCTGGCGGTGGCGGAGAAGATCGGGGTGCGGCCGGGCTCCGATCGACCCGAGCTCCCGGCGGGAAACGGCGAGCCCCCGGGGCGCCGCGTGTTCGTCATCGAGCCGGCGCAGGCCAGGAACATCGTCGGAGCCGCCATGAGCGCCGCGCGGGAGGCGGAACGGCCGCCACCCGCCGCCGGTGACGCCCTGCACGACGTGGTCGAGTGGATGCGAGCCAACGGGCACGAGGAGGTCAGGGCGGCCTTCATCGGGCACCCGCGGCACCCGTTCGCCCTGCGCCACGCCAACGGCACGGACTGGCTCGACGAGAAATTCTCCGAGCTGCTCAACGCGTGGAGGGAGCAGGAAGGCGACGACCGGTCGGGACGCTGGCTGTACGTGCGGGTCCACGCACCCCTTGATGAGGTGAACGTCGAGCGCGCCTACGACCATCGCCCCACGTTCTGGAAGGGCCTTTACGTGCACGAACCGCTGGACAGTCTGCGCGAGGAGATGGCGCGGCGCGACGCGGCCTGGCGGCCCGGGTGGGCCTCCATGCTCGACGTGGACTACTTCAAGGACGGCGCGCCGCCGGACCTGTGCTGGCGGCCTGGCACCGCCAGGTAAACCCACGACGCTGCCAGGGCGACGATCCCGAGCCGAGCCAATCAGCGGGCGTCGTGGCGTTCTCGGGCGGCGGCGATCTCCGGGGGACCCGTCCCTGCCGACCCTCGACAAGCACGACGCCGAACGCCTCGCCGGACTCACCGAGGATCTCTTGCGCTCACTCGCCCACCGGTGAGCCCATGTGGGCCAAGCCGTCCGGGTGGCCGCGCAGGTAGGTCAGGACGGCGAGGACTCTGCGGTGCGTGACTTCGGTCTGGGGGAGGTCGAGCTTGGCGAGGATGTTGCGGACGTGCTTGCCCACGGTCGCGTCCGTGACGGCCAACCGGCGGGCGATGGCGGTGTTGGAGTGGCCTTCGGCGATGAGCGCGAGCACCTCGTGCTCGCGTGGGGACAGCGTCGCGAGCGGGTCCCGGCGGCGGCCGATGAGCTGGCGGATGACCTGTGGGTCCACCACCGTGCCTCCGTCGAGTACCTGGCGCAGCGCGGCGACGAAGTCGGCGACGTCGGCCACCCGGTCCTTGAGCAGGTAGCCGACGCGGCGTCCGGTGCCGGAGTCCAGGAGGTCGGCGGCGTAGCTGAGTTCGACGTACTGGCTGAGCGCGACCACCGCCAGCTCCGGGTCGGCGCGGCGCAACTCCACGGCCGCGCGCAGGCCCTCGTCGGAGAAGTCCGGCGGCATCCGGATGTCGGTGATGACCAGGTCGGGACGATGCTCGGCGACGGCCGTGTGCAGGGCCGGGGCGTCGTCGACGGTGGCGACGACTTCGAAGCCGAACCTGGCCAGCAGGCCGGCCAGCCCTTCCCGCAGGAGGACGCCGTCCTCGGCGAGAACTACTCGGACGCGGTTCGGTTCAGCACACACGGAAGCTCCACACGTATGGTGGTCGGGCCGCCGGCAGGGCTCGACACCAGCAGTCTGCCGTCGATCACCGCCACCCGGTCGGCGAGCCCGGTCAGTCCGGTGCCGCGGTCGGGTTCGGCACCGCCGGCACCGTCGTCGATGATCTCCAGGGTGAGGATGCCGTCGTCCCATCGGGCGGTCACCCTGGCCTCGTCGGCGCCGCTGTGCTTGGCGGCGTTGGTGAGCGCTTCGGCGGCGGCGAAGTAGGCCGTTCTCTCGACGTGGCGGGGTTACCGTCCGGGCATGTCGGCCTTGACGGTGACCGCCAGCGGGGACCGGTCGGCCAGCTCGCCAAGCGCCGCCACCAAGCCCCGGTCGGTGAGCACGCGGGGATGGATGCCGTGCACCAGCTCCTCCGGCCTGTACGCCGCGATCGCGGTGATCAACGCGGTGGTGATCGCCGCCGCCGAGCGCCGCACCGAGTTCGCGGTCGCCCGCGCCACCGGACTGAGCCGCGGCCAGGTCATCCGGATGGCCACCATGGAATCCGCCGCCGTCACCCTGATCGGCCTGTTCCTCGGATCCCTGGTCGCCGCGGCCGCGCTGGCGGGCTTCTACCGGGGACCGGAAGGCGTGAACATCCTCTCCGTCCCCTGGTCCCTCCTCGCCCTGCTGATCACGGCCTCCTTCACCGTCACCACCACCGCCACCGCCCTGACCGCCCTGGCCACAACCAACCCATCCCCCACGACCCTGGCAACCGCCCACGAGTAACCCACCCCACCCACCGCAACCACCAGACTGAGGAGGGCGGTAGAGGCTTCCTGGGCGCCGGCCTGCGGACCTGGCGTACCAAAATCAGGCGCCCGCCTTCCAGCCCAGTCGCCGGGCGAGGTCGTCGATGTCCTCCTCAAGCTGAGCCTGTTGTCGCCCCTCGTGGAACCGGTCGATCTCCCTCAGCCGGGCTCTGCGCTCGTGTTTGAGTTCCTCGGTGCGGACGGCGTTGTCGATCGTCCCAGACTCCCGGCGCAGACCATCGGCGATCTCGTGCAGGTTGAGCGCGGTGTCGAGTTGGCGCGTCACCAGCTGGTCGTAGTTGGTCGTGCCGCTCATCCTCTTGATCAGGACGGGCAGGCAGTCCACCATGATCAGCAGCGCGCGCAGGAACCACGGGGCGAGGAAGACCAGCACGCTGCGCGTGGACAGCGCGCCCAGCGCCTCGTGCTCTTCCAGCAGCCCGATCTGCTGCTGGGCCCGCCGTCTCTCGGCGACCCGCCTCTCGATCGCCTCGTTGAGCCGTTCCGCGTAGACCCGTGTCACCGGCCCCAGCTCCTGTGTCATCGTCTCGATCGTCCGCCCGATCTCGGTGTACCGACGTTCTCGTTCGGGCAGCCGGCTGGTGGTGATGAACGCGTCCCGGCGCTCGCGGTTGTCGCGGCAGTTCGGGCCCTCACCGACCAGTCCGCTGAACTCCGGACCCCGGCTGCCTCCGCATTCGGAGCGTGCCACCTTCTCCAGGCGCCGCACCTCCTGCCGGTCCCGCTCGATCGCGTCTCCCAGCTCCCGGCGCTCCTTGCGGGCCTGGCCGAGCTTCACCCACTGGCCCTCGGGCGCTCCGGGGACGCTCAGCGTGTGGTGGGCGCACCGGCGTGCGCCGGGCCCTTCGCCGTCCGGGGGGTTGCACGTCTTCAGCAGGCTCTCGTACGCGATCAGCTCGTCGGCGCGCTGCTCGTGCACCTGCTGGTGGATGGCGGGCTGGAAGATCCGCAGGACGAGCGGTTCGGCGATCACTACGCCGATGAGCACCGACAGCGCGAGCCGGGGCACGAACGCCCGCAGCCGTCCGCGCGTCCCGTGGGTGCTCGCGACGAGCCATCCGTCGATGGTCGCGATCACCAGCCCCCAGAACGCCGCGATCGGCACCAGCAGCGGCCATGGGGCCTCCCAGACCTTGACCAGCGCGGCGAGCATCGACAGGCCCGCCAGGCAGCCGGCGATCAGCACCACCGCCCCGAGCCGGGTGTAGCGCGGACGCTCCTCCGGCACCCAGTCCAGTATCTCCTCGCGTACCCCGGCAAGAACGCGGAGGCGGCGGGCGAAGCCGCGGTCCGGGGGAGCGGGACGGGGCAGGTCTATGGGCAGCCCCTCCGGATGTGCTGCGGCCGGGGCCTGCGTTTCAGTTGACATCCTCTTCCCTAAGCTCACCGTCGGAGTCGGGCTTGTCGAGAGACGCGGACTGCGCTGTGGGGGCCTCCAGCCCTTGCAGTTCGTCGGTGGCGCTCGGGACCAGTTCGAGCATCAGCCCCTGGACGAGGCGGCGCATGTCGGGCGAGTTCTCGTCCAGGTATCCGGACTCGGCCAGCTTCCCGATGATCTGCTGGACCATCCGCCTGCGCTGCTGCTCGTCGGCGCGCTCGTTCTGCCGTGCCTGCCGCTCGTCGGTGTGCTGCTCAAGCCTCGACTCCCGCGCCAACTCCAGGAACCGCTCCCGCTCGACCCGCTCGGCCCGCTCACGCTCGCGCTGGTCGGCGAGCCGCTCCTGGCGCATCTCCTTGTCGTCGGCGCGGGCGCGGTCCTGGGCCTCCTCCAGCGCCCGGACGACGTCGGTCGTGCCGATGTCGCCGCGGGCGGCGGCGTACACCGCGGCGCTGAGCGAGTCCTCACCGACCAGGGGAGCGATCTCCGCGTACTCCTGCTGGGCGTGTATCCGCCGCTGGCGCGCCACCTCCAGTTCGAGCCACTCATCGAACAGGCGGCGCTCCTCGGTCATCTTGCGCTCGTAGACCGCCTTCTCCTGGTCGAACTGCTGCCTCATCCGCTCCAGGACGTAGGACTGCTCGGCACGCAACCGCTCCAGGTCGTGGCCGAGGTGTTCCTGCTGCGACGCCACCTGGTGCTCGGTGCTGCCCTTGCGGAGGCGGGTGTGGACGTCCCGCAGTTCGTCTGGCGTGAGCACCTCGACGCTGTTGAGCGTGACCGACATCCCGGGGATGGGCGGCCGCACGTTCATGGTGTAGGCGAGGATCTGCGCCTTTACGTCGCGGCGGACCTCATGAATCCGGCTCATCTCGAACGGGAGCCCGAGTTCGAAGACACGGTGATGCCCGCGCAGATAGCCGAGCAACGCGGCGGAGGCGTTTTGCTTGCCCTTCCCGACGACCTCCTCGGGATCGGTCACCGTGCACAGGAAATCCGCCTGGATGGTGAATTCGCTGGCGTCCTTCGACGGGATGGGCAGCCGCACCACCACGGGGACCCGGTCGCTGACGTCGACCACGCTGACGCTGGTGGCCGCGAGCACGCGGTCGTCGTCCAGCCCGAGCCGGCCGTCATCGACGATATGCCTGCCGCCCACGTTGTAGACCAGGACCTGGCCGCCCTTCGGTCGTGGCACCTCGTCGTAGTCGCGCCGGCGGCCGCGCAGGCCGAAGGCGCCGCGCTTGGGCGGCTCCTGCAAGAAGCGTTCTTCGATAATGGGGTAGTTCTGTGTCATGGCTCCCCGTCGTCTCCTCACTGAATTCGGGTTGCTGATGTCTCGGGGGTCGTGCCGGCGTCATTTCGCCGTGGGATGCTCACGCAGGACCGTGAGGAGGATCTGCACCTGGCCGGCCTCCGCGCCGCTCCAGCCGCGCTGCCGGAGCAGCCCCGAAGCGTCGGCGTACATGGCGCCGCGTTCCAGGCGGTCGAGGGGCAGGGCGACCGCCTCGCTCAGCAGTCGCGCGTCGCGGTGCGGCGCGTCGCTGACGTGGAGCTGGCAGATGAGGGTCTTCGCAAGCGACTCCAGCGCCTGCTCCCGATGGTGGACGTTGCGCCACGTCGCAGCCCACAGCCCACCCAGGGGAGTCGCCTGGTCGGGACGGTCCGCCAGGAAGTGGGCGGCGGAGGGATGCCCGGTGACGGGGTCGCGGCCGGACAGCACCGAGCAGATCGCGGTCAGGATCAACCGGCGCAGCTTCGCCGTCCGCCCCACCGGCCGGGTCGGCGCCAACCGGTCGCCGAGCAGGCGGATCACCTCGGCGGCGCCCCTCGACCGGTACACCAGCGTCGCGAAGAGCCGTCCCATGGCCAGGGCCGCGGGTTCGCTCAGCCCGTTGGTCTGCGGGATGAGCTGCCAGAGTCTGCGGGCGGCGTCGGTCGGGTAGCGGGCGCCGAGTTCCCCGGAGAAGACCATGGCCGCCGTCCAGCGCTGCGGTTGGTTCCCGTGGCTCACCCATCGGGTCGCGATGCGCAGCGCGGTGGCCGCGTGGTCGTCGTCGAGGGACAGATGCGAGAGGACGAACACGGCGGTGAGCTGTCCCGCCGCTTGGAGCGCGCCCCGCGACCAGGGTTCGAGGTACTGGCTCTCCACCTCCTCGAAGCTCACCGCGGACAGCAGCGCGAGGCCGGTCGCCACCGGAACCTGGAGATCCGCCTCCTTCACGACCCCTCGCAGCCAGTTGTTGACGGCGTCCCACAGGCCGCTGTCGAAGCGCCGCCAAAGCTCGGTGAGGGCCAGGGAGCGGTAGCTCTCCTTCTTGAACCGCAGCCCGAACGCGGCCCTGCCACCGCCCGGGACCGGGTAGCGCTCGATCAGACCCGCCGCGTCCGCGCGCTCCGTGCGGACCTGCGGGAGAGCGTTCTCGACGGAGACCGCGGGGGCGTCCTCAGCCGACGTTGGGCGCCCGGGCGGCGGGAGGTGCACCGCGAGTTCCGATTCCAAGCGGCCCAGCAGTTCCTCGAAACGGCGATCGCGCACGCCGGGTACCAGGGCCAGCACCGCGACCTCCGCGATCTGGCGCCGGTCCGGTCTCTTGTCGAACCAGGTCTCGACGTGCTCGCGGTCCACGAGTTCGAGCACCGCGCTCACGGCGTCGTCCGGCTTCAGCCCCGCCGCGAGGCGCTCGGCGATGCGGACCACGCCTGGCACCGAGCACTCGGCGGGGATCAACGCGGCCGCCTGCTCCTGCACGGCGGCCTCGACTCGGCCGTCCAGCAGGCGGGCCAGCAGCGATCGGGGGGACGGCCGGTCCCAGCGCACGCACGGGACGGCCGCCCCCGGCCCCAGCCCTGGTCCGACCTGCCCGGCCGTGGTTACGACGAGGTGGGCACCCGCTTCCTGGACACGACCGCGCACGGCGAGCCATTCGAACTCGGTGCCCGGACGCCCGCCCTCCCGGCCTCGCTCGATGTCGCACCAGTCGATGGCCGCGTACCCGTGTCCGGCTTCATAGGTGCGTGACCCCAGCGACTCCAAGGAGATCGTGGGTGACAGCAGCACCAGCGGGCCCTGTGTCGCCTCCCGCAGCAACTTGATCGCCGCGTGCCGTTTGCCGATGAGCGGATCGCCCGACAGCACCAGCACGCGATGCTCGGCCAGAGCCGCGATGGCCTCATCGTGCGTGGCGGGGGGCACATAGGAGTCGACCACCGCGGCGATCGCGGTGGCGTCGATCCTGCCGACCGCCGCCGTCGGGGGCCGCTCGCGGGCCTCTCCGCCGTTCAGGACGCCGATCGTCCCCTCGCGGGCGTCCACCTCCCGGTAGAAGTAGTAGTTGTTCTGGTTAAGGGTGTTGAGGTCGTTCTCCGCGCTCGAACGGTTCAGATCGGTGGGCGCACCGTCCGGCTGCGCCGTCTTCCCATTCGCCCTGCTCGTGTCTTCGTCGGTCTGCTCGCCGTTCTCCTCGGCGCTCGGAGGCGGCGCGGCGGGCTCTTCGTCGGGCATACGGCCCTCACCTGTTGTTGTTGACGGTTCCGATGACGCCGCCGGGGATGTCGACGCGGCCGTAGAAGGCGAAGTGGGACGAGCCCGGTGTCGCGTTCGGCGTGGGGTGAGGCTGCTCCCGCTCTCCCTCGCGCGTGTCCTCGTTCGAGCCCTCTTCGGGCGCCTCCTCGCCGCCCCGGTCGTTCTCGTCGCCCGTGGGCGGCTCCTCGGGCCGTGGTTCTTCGGCGGCCCCGGAGGCACCGGCCGCGATGTTCTTCAGCCTCCGAGGTGAGGCGGCGCCGCGCGTTCCCGGGAAGGCCACCGCGTCGGGCCTTTCCAGCGCGGGGTCACGGCGGAGAATCCGCACCTGGAGGTCGGACAGGGCCTCTGAGACGTCCATGCCCTGGTCGGCCATGCGCTCTTGCAGGTCCTGGTACTCGCGCAGCGCGTCAGACTGGCGGCCGGCGCGGTGGAACGCGTGCATGTTCAGCCAGGTCACCATCTCGTTGAGCGGATGCTCGGCGGTGAGTTCCGTGAGTTCGGAGATCTGGTCGGCGTACCGGCCGCCGCTGATGCGCAGCTGGCTGAGCCGCAGTCTGGCCTTCAGGAGCTGTTCCGTCAGCTTGTGCCGGAACGCGTCGACGGTCCTGCCCGTGAGACCCGCCAGCGGCTCGGCGTTCCGGATCGGCCGGAGGGCGGCCTCAAGGAGGGCGGCCTCCTGGTCCTCGTCGCCCTCGATGGCCGCCTTCAGAGACCCCTCCAGGAGTCCCGTGACCCGGTGCAGGTCGACGTCCTCCGGAGCGACCCTCAGCTCATAGCAGCCCTGGGACCAGACCAGGACGTCGTGGAGCCCGACCGACTCCAGCAGACGGCGCGCCTTGCGGACGAGCTGCCACAGTGCCTCGTGCTGCTTCGTCTCGTCGTCCTTGATGTGGTCCCAGATCCACATCATCACCCTGTCCCTGGGGACGGGCTTGCATCCGTCCGCCAGCAGACCGGCCAGCAGCCGCTGCAACTGGTCGGGCCCGATGGGGACGCGGCGTCCGTCCGCGTACATCGCGATCGGGCCGAGCATCTGGAACCGGACCGGGTTCATCTTTCGTGGTTCGAGCCGGCTCATATCTTTTCCTTTCTCTTGACATTGCGTGAAATCTGAAGTCGGTCAGCGCCTTTCGCGGTCCCGCTCACAACGTGCAGCCAGCGGTTCTCCCAGTTCAGAGGCCGAATCTGCATTCGTCGGGCGGCGGATGCCGCCCGGAAAGGCGGAAGAGGAGCATGGAGATGAACAACAGGGCGGTGCCGGAGTACCGGAAGAGCACCTACTCGGGAGCGGGCAACGAGAACTGCGTCGAGGTCGCGATCACCACGGACGAGGTCCTGGTGCGCAACTCCAGGACGCCGGCGATGCCCGCCCTCCGGTTCACCTACGAGGAGTGGGACGCCTTCCGTCAGGGCGTGTTCGACGGGGAGTTCGACCTGCCCGCCAGCTGACCCCGGCGAGATCCCCGGTGGATGCCCGCGACGCTCACGCGTCGCGGGCATCCGCTCGCATTCGCCGCACCGGGTCAGCATTGGCGCGCCAGCTTGCGGAGGAATTCGCGGGAACGGTCCGGGCTGAGCGCCCGCGCCTCCGCCTCGGCGAAGGCCTTGACGTACGTGGCCATCTCGGCGGCGTCCTCGGCGAAACAGGTCTTGTCGAGCAGCTCGATCTGGACGGCGGCGGGGGCCGACCTCTCCGACTCGAAAAGGTGGAAGGCGTGGCCCGTGGCGCGGTGCGGACCCGCCGCGAAGGGCACGATCCGCACGTCGGCCCGGCCGTCGCCGGTGACGTCCAGAAGCCGCGCGTACTGCTCCCGCATGACCGCGCCGTTCCCGACGATCTTGCAAAGTGCGGCCTCGTCGAGAACCACTCGCAGTTCGGGGCCGTCGTCGGCGGACAGGACGCGTTGCCGGGCCATCCGCAGTCGCACGCGGTGCTCGATCGTCTCCAGCGGCACGTATCCGACGCTCTGCATGAGCTCCCAGGCGTAGCGCTCGGTCTGCAGCAGACCGGGGACGAGACTGCTCTGGTGCGTCCGCACCCTGTCCGACTCGCCTTCAAGGATCAGCAGCGTCTCGACGTCGCCCGTGGCCAGATCGCCGAACGGGTACCACCAGTTGCGCGGGCGAAGCTCTTCCAGGTGTCGCAGCAACGCCGCTTCCTCGGCGCCGGCGGTCCCGTACAGTTTGAGAAGTTCGACTGCTTGCCCTCGGCGGAGCGCGGCGGTGGCCGACTCCAGCTTCAGCATCAGCGAGGGCGGCTGGTCGAGCCTCGCCGCCGCCTCGGCCACCGTCACCCCGGCCCGCTCACGCATCAGCCGCAGAGACCGGGCCACCTCACGCCGCAGCCCTCTCCTTGGATTCCGGTGTTTCATGACATCCATCCCCTACCGCGCAAATCAATCGCCGGTTGAAGTATGGAGGTTGCGATCAGAAATTTGCAACCTGCATGGACAGGTACATGAAGTCAGGCGGCCTCGTCACTCCTCCTCCGCCCTTCACCGTCACCTCCCCCGTCCCGCCGGCCCTCGTCCTCACCTCCCGGGCGCACGGCCGGAGTAAGCAGCACGGCGACCACCGAGACGATCAGGCAGGCCGCCGCGAGCGCCATCCCCGCCATGAGTTCAGGCCGCCATCCGGCGATGCCGTAGAACCCGACGACGAGCGCGAAGAGGCGCTCCATCTGAAGAGACAGCTCCCTCAGCCGACCCGCCCGACGTAAGACTCGACGGCCGCGGGGGCGCTCGGGACGTGGCATCACTCCTCCAGGGCTCGACCACAAGGCCACAAAACGGACAGCCTCACTCTACATGAGTCTTGCAGATAGCAATTTGCAGGACGTATGGTTAGGAACGACAACAACTTGCCGATCGGCTAGCATCCCCATGATCGGTAAGCCGTCGTTTACGAAGGCGGTTCGCCGCGACGGAACGGAGGAGCCGACGGTGAGCACTGGCAGGAGCCCGGTGATGAAGCGGCGCAGACTCGCGGCGCAACTGCATCGGCTTCGCGCCGCGTCGGCGCTCACCCTTGAGGCCGTCGCCGAGCACCTCGAATGCTCACCCGCGAAGATCAGCCGCATCGAGAACGGCCAGGTCGCCGTGCGCATCCAGGACGCCCGCGAACTGCTCGACCTTTACGGCGTGAAAGGCGAGGATCGGGAGAGCATCTTGCGTCTGGTGCGGCAGGCCCGCCGCAAAGGCTGGTGGACGGCTTACGCCGACAGCCTGCAAGAGGGCACCGAAACACTGCTCAGTCTCGAAGACGAGGCCGCCGCCATTTCGATCTACGAGACCAACCTGGTGACCGGCCTCCTGCAGACCGAGGCGTACGCCTATGAGGTGATGGCGTCCTGGCAGGACACCTCCCTTGAGCAGGTACAGCGCCGAGTACAGCTCCGAATGAAACGCCAGGAGATACTCGAAAGAGAAGAGGGCCCCGTCCTCGCCGTGGTGCTCGACGAGGCGTCTCTGCGCAGGCACATCGGCGCCAAGAACATCATGCACGAGCAGTATCTGCACCTGCTCGAACGCTCCGAGCACTGCGACCGCCTGACACTGCTCATTCTGCCGTTCGAGGCGGGCGCCCACTCGGCGATGGGTTTCCCTTTCCAGAAGTTCACGTTCTCCGCCGGGGACCCCTCCATCGTGTACGTTGAGCTGCTGAACAAGAACGAGTTCTTCGAGGACATCGGCCAGGTCGCCCGCTACAGCAGTGCATTCGCCGAACTTCTCGAAGCGGCGCTCGACCCAGAGGAATCACGCCGCCTGCTCCAGGAGATGATCGACGCGCTGTAGGCGGGCGTTCCGCGGCCCGAGAACCGCGGAACGCCGCCCCGACCACCTCATCTCAGGTTGTGCGCACCCGCCCGCAGTTCGGCGAGGAAGACGTCCCAGGCGAACGCGTCGAACCGAAGGACGGTCCCCTCAGGCTCTTTGGAATGGCGCATCGCCATTCCGTCCTCGGTGACGGCGGTCTCCACACAGGCCCCACCGCCACTCGGTCCGCTGTAACTGCTCTTGAACCAGAGCAGCCCACCCCGGACATCGGCCAGATCGGGATTCCTCTTGTCCATCCCGCACTCCTCTCCACCAGGTGAACCTTCGCCACCGGCAGAGCCCACCCTGACCGCCCCCACCGAACCTCTGGCCGTGGTTCCCCCTGAACCACCACCGCCACCCGCACTGACCTCACTCTGTGGCCCGCGCCATCATGCTCGCGTCTCGGCTTGGTGTACCTGAGGAAATGTCGGACGACCTGGTGCGCCGGCCCCGCCGCCCGCGCTCACCCGCCGCAGTGGCGGCCCTGTGAACGGTGCTGGAGGAGGTCTTCGCCCTACGTCTTGCTCAGGCTCGGGGGCGGAGCCTGTACCACTGAGGCTTGGTTCTGTTCATCGGCCAGCCCAGACCCGCGGTCTCCGCGGGTTCGACGGTGAGCAGTTCCCACTGCGGGAACGCCTCCTCGACCTCCGCCTGGGACACCCCGCCTATGCGGGAGCGCATCCGGCCGGGGCCGAAGGCGAGCATCAGCAAGGTGGCGTCGGGCTTGGCGAGTGCGGAGACTCCCCGTCCCACAGCACTGCGCTGGTCGGCGTCGAAACCCTGGAAGCAGCCGATGTCGAGGAAGAAGTCGAACGTTCCCAGATCGGCCGATCGCAGATCCGTCACGTCTCCCACGAGATAGGTGACCCCTGCGGTGTCGCGGCTCTTGGCGGTCTCGATGGCGGCCGGCACGTAGTCGATGCCCACCGCCTCCCAGCCGCGCCGCGCGAGGTCCGGGGTGAACTGTCCCCGTCCGCAACCGAGGTCGAGCGCGCGGCCGAGGGGGCGCGGCCGGTCGGTCTCCTCGCGGTCCAGCACGGCCGCGATGCTGGTGGCGGCCGCTTTTCCGTAGCGCTCCCAAGGGGTGAGCCCGAGGCGGTACAGGCGGGCGTAGTTCGTCATCCAGGCTCCTCGTGCTCGGGGCCGCGCGGCGGTCACCTGTCGCCATCAACTACAACCCATAGTACTACGGGCTGTAGTTGATGGCCGGGCATAGGAGGTGTACTTCGCCGTCCCGGTCCCGGCGGCGTGGACGGCGGCGCATGTCAGGTGTTGAGGGAAGAAGCGCGGCGGCGCGGCCTGCGTTTAGGGGTGACACGCGTGTCCGCGTGATGGGGGCCGGGAGTGCGGCGCGGCTTCCGCGGCGTGGTGGTCTTCGCAGTGGTGTCGCCCTCTGGTGCGCGGGCGCCGGTGATGCGGGCCAGGTCGTGGTGGCCGGGGTGGAGGCGGGTGGTGTGCGGTGTGACGCCGGCCTTGGTCATGAGGTCGTTCATCTCGCGCCGCTGGTCGGGGAGGACGATGGTGACCACGGTGCCTCGGCGGCCCGCGCGGGCGGTGCGTCCGGCGCGGTGGAGGTAGTCCTTGTGGTCGGCGGGCGGGTCGATGTTGACGACGAGGTCGAGGTCGTCGATGTGGATGCCGCGGGCGGCGACGTTGGTGGCGACCAGCACGGTGACGTCCCCGGTGTGGAAGCCGTTCAGCGCGCGGTTGCGTTGTGACTGGGTCTTGCCGCCGTGCAACGCGGCGGCGCGGACGCCGCGGGTGCTGAGCTTGCGGACGAGCCGGTCCGCGGCGTGCTTCTTGCCCACGAACATGATCACTCGGTCGTCGCGGGCGGCGATGTGCGCGATGGTCTCGTGCTTGTCGGCGTCGGCGACATGGAGCAGATGGTGCTCCATGGTGGTGACGGCGCCGGCGGGCGGGTCGACCGAGTGGGTGACCGGGTCGCTGAGGAACCGGCGGACGAGCTGGTCGACGTTGCGGTCCAGGGTCGCGGAGAACAGCATCCGCTGCCCGTCGCATGGGGTCTGCTCCAGCAGCCGGGTGACCTGGGGCAGGAAGCCCATGTCGGTCATCTGGTCGGCCTCGTCGAGCACGGTGATCCGTACCCGGTCGAGCCGGCAGTCGCCGCGTTCGATGAGGTCGGCGAGGCGTCCGGGGGTGGCGATCAGGACGTCCGTACCGCGTCGCAGGGCGTTCGCCTGAGGGGAGATCGACATGCCGCCGACCACGGTGGCGAGCCGTAGGCGAAGGGCGTCGGCGTAGGGGGCGAGCGCGCCGGCGACCTGCTGGGCGAGCTCGCGGGTGGGGACCAGGACCAGCGCGAGGGGTGCGCGGGGTTCGGCGCGGTGGCCTGAGGTGCGGGTGAGCAGGGCCAGGCCGAAGGCGAGGGTCTTGCCGGAACCGGTGCGGCCGCGGCCGAGGACGTCCCGTCCGGCGAGCGCGTTCGGCAGGGCCGCGGCCTGGATCGGGAAGGGGGTCGTCATCCCGTGGCGGGTGAGGGTCGCCAGGAGCGGTGCGGGCATGCGCAGGTCGGAGAACGACTTGACCGCGGGCTGCGATGGGAGTGACGTTGTCGGGTCCGCCGCGGTGTCGTCGGGTCGGCGGCCAGGTGCGTGGCGGTGGTGTCCGGCGCCGGGGCGGGGTTTGGGAGAGCGCCCTCGGGCGGACGAGCGGGGACTGCGGGACAAGGCGGAGCCTTCCTCGAAGCGGTGCGTGTCGAGGAAGTGTTCCGCCGTGCGGGCTCATGCCTCGCGAATGAAGTAGGCGGAGAATTCTCAAGAACGAACCGGGGTCGCCCGGCGGCGTGTGCGCCGCGGGCCATGGTGGAAACTATCGGTGGTCTTCAGGGTGAGCGGACCGCCCCGTGAGCCATGGCTCGGGCGCGCCCAGTTGCGGGGACCCTTACGGGCCCCGCAACGAACCGGCTGATCAGGACGGGACGATGTTCTCCGCCTGCGGGCCCTTCTGGCCCTGGGTGATGTCGAACGTCACCTTCTGGCCTTCTTGCAGCTCGCGGAAGCCCTGCGCCGCGATGTTGGAGTAGTGGGCGAAGACGTCGGCGCCGCCGCCGTCCTGCTCGATGAAGCCGAAACCCTTTTCGGCGTTGAACCACTTGACCGTACCGGTGGCCATTTCGTCTCCTTTGGTCTGTCCCGTCCGCACACCGTGTGCGGTCGAGGACGCCGCGATGGCCCCATCCAGAAGGTCCAGACAACAAAAAATGCGCCTGAGGTCAGATCCTACAGGCGCATGAACATGTCTATGGGAACCGCAACTATTAGCACCGTATCACACGCGGCCGGGGCCTTTCCCGGTTCCGTTCGGAGCTCCACCGTGAAAGCCAGAATTCTCGCCGCGCGGACGAGAATTCACGTCCGCGTGGATCGGGGCGTTCGAAGAGCGATGACCTGTGCTCTCGCGGGGTCCGCCGGGACGGTCGCGCGCTGGTCTTCGGCGAGTTGGACCAGGCGGGCGGAGGTGTCGGCGAACAGGAGCAGTTGGCGGACGGTGGACGGGCCGAACGGTTCCGCCCCCGGCCGTCCGAGGACGGCGAGCACTCCGCGTGTGGCGTCGCCGGTGTCCAGGGGCAGGATCAGGATCGGGCCGGCGGGCAGGGCGCTGAGCGTCTGGTCGGCCACGATGCGCGCGGACAGGGCCCGGCGGGAGTTGAACGCCCGGCCGAGCATCGATCGGCCGCGCCGGACCGTCAGCCCGCGGATGTGGTCGCTGTCGGGCCCGACCGCGATGTCGATCCGCAGGGTGACGGCGTCTTCGGCGGGCAGGGCGATGAACGTCAGCGGGACTCCCGCGATGGCGCGGGCCTTCTCGGCCACGCGGGTCAGTAGGTCGGGCAGGGTGATGCCGTCCAGGACCGCTGCCATCAGGTTGAACGACGCGGCCACGCGCGGGCTGTTGTCCGCTCCGTGGGCCACGCTCGGCGGCCCCCAGAAGGGCGCGGACGGATCGTTGCCGTTCATGTCGTCATCACGCTCTCCTCGTCCGGCCGGAGGCCGACCCCGCCCTGGGCGCCGACCCGGGCTCCGGTCCGGCGTTGGGCCTGGTGTATGCGAGCGTCCCCCGTGCCGCATCCCGCGGTCAGGCCGCGGCCGATCGCGCGTCCGCCCCGGTGGCCCGCTCGCCCGCGCCGGATGGACGGACGGCGAAAGCGTGGAGCAGCCCGGTGGCCCGCAGCAGCCCGGCCGTCTGCGGACGCGGTCGGGCGAGGATCAGGGCCGTGCCCTTCGCCTCCATCCGGCGGCGTGCGCCGACGAGCATCGCCAGCCCGGACGCGTCGCAGGACGTCACGCCCGACAGGTCGATGATCACGTACATCCCGGGGTCGCGCAGCGCGACGTAGAGGCGCTCCCGCAGGGACGGGATGGAGGCGATGTCGAGTTCGCCGCTGATGGCGATGACGGTGTGGTCGGAGAGTCGTTCACGGGTGAGGCCGGTTTCGGGCCACGCGCCGCCGCTGGGCAGGGTGGATCCGCGATCCAGGGCCCGTGGGCCACGGTCCGGTGTCCGTGGGTCAACCGGACCGGTGCCTCTGCCGGTGGACGGACCGGTGCCGGACGACTGGGCGGAATGGTGTTGCGGCGTCATAACGCCGGACCTGTCTGGCCCGAGAAGGACCGAGAGTCGAGAAACCAGGGGACGCGGCCTTGGCCGCCCGCATCGAGAAAACCCTTGTCACGACGAGTCTACGCCCTCGCCCCGCCAACGCGGCCAACCGCCTGTGGTGCCCGGTCGCGTACCCGCGGTGACGTAGACTCACCGGTGCCGGGGACCTTTCGAGCGCGGGCCGCCTTGCCGGCGACGTTTCCGGCGACACACGAACCGGTTCCGTACGGACCGAGAATGGGGCCCTACATGGCCCGCGACACCGCACAGCCTGCCCCCACGATCGTCACGACCGCGGCGTCCGAACCCATGGCACCCGCGCCACGCCTGCGTCTGGCCCCCGGCCACGCCGAACGCGGGGTCATGAACGGCGGCTGGTGGCCGCGATCCCGCGACACCGCCGCCGAACTCACCGAACTTCTGACCGCCCTGACCATCGCGCCCGACGTGACCGCCCGCGTGACCATCGACTTCAACGACTGGGACGACATCCCGCTGCGCATCACCGTGCTGGGACGCGAGGTCAGAGTGGGCTGGCTGGCCCACCTCGACCACATGGTCGCGCTCACCTGCGGCCGCGCCGCTCCGACGCTGCTTCTCGTCATCCCGCCCGGAACGGCGCCGGCGGCGGGGGAGGACGCTCTGGCCAGATGCGCGGCCGAGATCGGTGACACGATGCCGCAGGAGATCCTGGCCTCCTGCGGCGTTCCCGCCGGCCGCCACTGAGCCGTCCAGCGGCTGAGCCGCTTCCCGCTTCCCGCTTCCCGTTCCCCGCGCTCGGCGACCTCACCTTCCTGAGGGACGACCTGCGCCCGACGTGTTTCGGATGCACCGAAGGGAATGAGCTAAATGTCCAATCCGGGGGGTGGGGATGGCCGGGCAGGTGGACGATCGACCGGGCACGATTCACGACCGTCTCGTGGAGGCGATGAACTCCGGGGTTCTCGCCACCGACGAGTCCGGCCGGATCACGGCGTGGAACCCGCGTGCGCAGCAGCTGCTCGGCTACACCCGCGACGAGGTGCTCGGACGGCCGATGCACAGGCTTCTGCACCGGGACGCCGACGGGCACGTCCCACCCGAACGGGACTGCCGCCTGCTGCACGTGCTGCGCACCGGCGTCCCCGATCATGGGGAAGACCAGCGGTTCGCCCATCGCGACGGGCGGATGGTGATGTGCTCCTGGTCGTCCGCGCCGGTCTACACCGGTGACCAACCCGGGACCGGACCGGAGGCGGATGCGGTGGCCGGGCTGGTCATCGTCTTCCAGGACGCCGCCGACCGGGACGCGGTCGAGCGTGAGCGGCGCGACCGGATGGCCCAGGTGCAGCGGGCCAATTCCCGGCTGAGGCTGGTCGCCGAGATCACGACGGTGCTGGCGTCCACGCTGAACGAGGAGGAACTGCTGCGGCGGCTGGTCCGGCTCGTGGTGCCCGCGCTGGGTGACTGGGCCGAGGTCGATCTGCTGGTCCCCGACGGCCGCGTCGAGCGGGTGGCCGCGACGCACCACGAACTGTCCGCCGCCGACATCGCCGGGCTTGAGGGGCCGCTCCCACCCCTGCCGCGGATACCGCGCGGACCGCTGGCCCAGGTGCTGCGCGGCGGCGCGGCGGTCGTCGTCAGCGGCAAGGCCGACGTGCGCTCCGACGAACCGCTCGATACCGCCCGGCACGAACTCTTCCAGGTGATGGACGCGCAGAACGCGATCATCGCCCCGCTGGCGGCCCGCGGCGAGACCTACGGCGCGCTGACGCTGGGCTACTCGCGTCCCGGGCAGGTCTACGGGCCGGGCGACAGGCTCGTGGTGGAGGACGTCGCGCGCCGCACCGGTCTGGTCCTGGCCAACGCCCGCCTGTACGCCGAGCAGCGCAACACGGCCGAGGCGATGCAGCGCAACCTGCTCACGCCGCTGCCGCAGCCGGGCGAGCTGCGGCTGGAGGCCAGATACGTGCCCGCGACGCAGGTCAGCTGGGTCGGCGGCGACTGGTACGACGCGTTCGCGCTGCCCGACGGCGCCACCGGGCTGGTCATCGGCGACATCGAGGGCCACGATCTGTCCGCCGCGGCCCGCATGGCCCAGGTCCGCAACATGCTCCGAGCCCTGGCGTGGGACATGGCCGAGCCGCCCAGCGCCGTGCTGGCCCGTCTGGACGGCGTCATGGCCGCCGTCAGCGATGCCGAACTCGCCACCGCCGTGTTCGGCCGCGTCGAAGAACACCCGGGCGGGCAATGGCGGCTGCGCTGGTGCAACGCCGGCCATCCACCGCCACTGCTGATCACCCGCGACGGCGGCACGCATTTCCTGGACGAGCACGGGATCCTGCTCGGCGACCCCGACCTCACCGGACCCCGCCCCGACGGCACCCGCGTCCTCCCGCCGTCCTCGACCCTCCTGCTCTACACCGACGGCCTCGTCGAAACCCGCGACTCCGACCTGTCCGACCGTCTCACCAGCCTCCGCCGCCACGGCTCCCATCTCGCCCAGCTCCCCTTGCCGGACCTGTGCGACAAGCTCCTGGAGCGTGTGGAGCCCAGTGGCGAGGACGATGTCGCGCTACTGGCCGTCCGCATCCCGGGCTGACGTCCCCGGTCGCCGCGCCATCCCGTGATAGGCCCGCGCCGCCGCCGCTGGCGACCGCGCCAGCAGCGAGTCACCCAGCCGGCCCGCCAAGCGCGGCCCGCGTACGCGCCCGGTTCCGATCTGACACCGGCGGGCCCGGCACCGCCCCGGACCCGCCCGCTGACCTGATCACCACGTTGGCCTGGTCACCCCCATGACCCAGCGAACCGTGAAATGGTTCAACGCCGACAAGGGATTCGGATTCACCGTCCCGGATGACGGCTCCGCCCACATCTTCCTTCACCAATCGATGATCGACAGCGAAGGCTTCCGCTTCCACCGTTCGGCCGCAGCGCCGGCTGACCGCGACGGTAGACCGGGCCGTGGCCGCCCGCCCGGGGAGACGTCCGGCAGGGCGCTGGCGTCGGCGGCTGACGTCCCGCCGAGATCAGTCGCGTTCGGGACTTTTGTCGATGCGTCGCTGGAGCTGGGCGTTGATGCGCTGGGCCTCGGAAAGCTGATCTTCCAGGATGATGATGCGGCAGGCCGCCTCCAGCGCGGTGCCCTGGTCGACCAGATCGCGGGCGCGCTGGGCCAGGCGCAGCTGGTAGCGGGAGTAGCGGCGGTGACCGCCGGCCGAGCGCTGCGGGACGAACAGCCGGGCGGCGTCCAGGCTGCGCAGGAAACCCGGTGTGACACCGAGGATCTCGGCGGCCCGGCCCATGCTGTAAGCCGGGTAGTCCTCATCGTCCAGCTTGTCGTCCAACCCGCTATCTAGCCCGGTGTCGGTGGGTTCAGGTGCTGGAGTGGGCTGAGCGTGGTGCGGGTCGCGGTCTGCTGGGTGGGGTCCGGACCGGGCCGGCTGAGGTGCTCTCACAAAACCTTCCGTACTGCTCGTGGGTGCGCGCGTTGGGAAGCGTGCCGGATGTGTTCTTGGAACACGACGGGGCCCCGGCGCCAAGGGCGGCGCCGGGGCCATGAGGTACAACACCAACTCTCCGGCGCTGTAGCCGGTTCTTGTTCGCACCAGCCGCCGAAGGCGAGGGTGCGGGGATCGCGGATGCGTGACCGCAGAACCACGGTCGAACTCTGTGGGCTGCGGTACCCGCGCGGCGTGACTGGAGCCTGCTGCGGGCGATCCCTATGGTGCCGAGACCCTCCTTCCGTGTTCTCCCTACCTGTGTTCTTTCCTTCACTACCTTCACGCTGCCGACGGCTCGTCGGCCGTCGGGGCGCACGAACCGCTGCCCGGGTCCCTTGCCTTGCGTTGACCCCGGCACGACCGGTCTGCGCGATCCATCTGTCCGGGCAGTTCGTCCTCTGCCGCGTCTCATGGACTTGTTCCTCTTCGATGACAGGAACACTACCCCACTCCGCAGCAAATATCTACCTCGATCATCACAGATTTTCGAAGATCGGTTGAGGCGGTTACCTGCTGAGGACGCGCCAGGCCAGATTCTGAGCCCGCGCGGCCGGGGCGTTTCAGCAGCTGGGTCGTGGACGAGGGCGGGTATGACATGGATGGCCGGCGCGGTGCCGCGCCTGGCGGCACCGCGACACCGGCTGGTCCACCGGCGCCATCACCGCCGCGTTCTCCGCCGCCTTGATCGTGGCAGCGGTCGGCGGGATCCCGGTCGGCCGCGCCGGGGACCGCCGTGGCCCACGCGCCTTGATGACCGGCGGATCGGCGCTGGCCGTCATGGGGTGGCGGCGCCGACCCTGTGGTGCATGGACCACACGCCCCGGCACGGTGGCCGGGACGGTTGAGGGTCTGGTGACTGAGTCCGGTCCCGCTGACCCTGGTGGGGCGGCGGCACCGATGAGGGCCGGGCAGGTGACTTGACCTTGAAGAACCGGTATTTCCTGCCGAACATTGTTACGAGTCCACGGTCAGGAGCAGAGTGACGGTGCGGTTGCGGGCGTCGTCCTTGTGCGGGGCATCCCGCTGTTCCGCGCTGGCGGTGTCGAAGTCCGTCATCGGGCGGCCGCTGGCGGAGCTCAGCCGGCCGGCGGCGGTCACCGCCCGCTGCATCGAGGTGTAGGCGCCTCCGTGGGTCGGTGCCCCGGGCACTTTGGCGATGTGGCCGAGGACCTTGATGTGCACGTCCTCGCGGTCGGGCAGGCGCTTGCCGAGCCTGTCGAGCTGCCGGGCGCCGGCGCCGGTCAGCTCGGCCGCGCGGAGGAACAGCCCTTCGTTGAAGATCACTTCCACGGAGTCCTGGTGCCGCGTCACCGTGACGCCCGAGCCGCGCAGGTCCTCGGCCAATGCCTTGAGCCGTGCGGCGCGTCTGGCCGCGCCGTCGCGGGCATCGCGGTGCTGCTGGACCTGGACTTCTTGGCGCGCCTTCTGCGCCGCCTCGGCCTCGGCCAGCGCCGCCGCGGGGCCGTCCGCCCCGTCGGGTTCGCCGCCTCCCGCAGTGATGAGCAGCGCCGCCGCGGTCACCACCGCGGCCGCGGCGACGGCGGCGGCGAGGAACGGACGCGCCGGGTACCAGCCGCGCCACGCGGCCCCGCCGCCCCGCAGCCGCCGGATGCGGGTCTTGCCCGCCATGGCGGACTCGTCGCCTGGCCGGACGCGCAGCACACCGTCCCAGCACCGCTCGGCCGCGTCCCACTCGCCGCGCTGGGAGTGAATGCGGGCGCGCAAGTCGAACACGTCGGGGTGGTCGGTGAGTTCGCCGGCGTCGGTGCCGGTCAGGATCTCAAGCGCGGGACCGAGGTCCCCGGACCGGGCCGCCGTCGCGGCCCGGGCCAGGAGGAGTTCGACCCGCAAGGCGGTACCGGGGTCGGCCGCCGCCGTCGTCTGCGGAGGGAACGTCGTCACGGAGTGCCGCCCGTCCGCCGGTCGATGATGCCGCCGTACCTGCGGCCCGGACTGGGGGTGGGAGCGGGGACATCGGGGCGGATCGGCGTCTCTCCATGAGGCATCGGCGGCACCAACTCCCGCAGGTCAAGGATGACCTCCCGCAGGGACTCCATGTCGCGCCTGGCGATGGCCGTCCGCCCCTTGGCGACGAGCTCGCGGGCACGGTCGCGCGGCACCAGAAAGCCGGCCCTGGACGCGTCCTCCAGCGAGGCGAAGATCTCACGGTCCAGTTTGCCGCTGACCCGCTCCAGGTACTCGGTGAAGTCCTCCAGATGCTGAGCCAGCCGGCTCAGTTCAGGCACCTCGGGCTCGTGCGCGTGCGTGAGCTGTACGGCCAGCTCCTTGAGGCGGTCGTACTCATGCCGCTCCTCCGGGCCGCAGTCTGGGAGCAACTCCTCGCAATCGCGCAGTGACCTGGCGATGCGGGCCAGCAGTTCGGGAATCGCGATGATCGCCCGCTCGATCTCGTCGAGCCGCTCGTCGAGGACACGCAGGTCGCGCTCGGCGGCGAGCGCGGCGTCTCCGTCGGTGGCGGCCAGGTCGACCAGCCTGCGCAGCTCCGGCAGCCGCTCCTCGACCTGCTGCAAGGACGCGGACGAGCGCTGGGACTTGGCCGTACGGGCTCGCTGCTTGATATCCGGCAGCCGGGACTCCACCCGGCGCAGCGCGGTGCGCAGCATGTCCTCCTTCGGCCGCTCCCCGCCGGCGACGATCTCCGTGTGGAACTCCTCGTTCTGGACCTCGGCCCGAGCCACGGGGACGCCGATCTTGGGGATCTCGATGGTCATCGTGACCTCGCTGCCCCGTTCGAGGTCCCAGCGCAGGTCGCTGCGCCGGAATTCCAGCTCGGCGACCTGCTTGTTGTGCCTGGCGTCGGCCTCCTCGCCCTCCAGGATCGGGATCCGGATGACGGCGTTGGGGTCGTCCTGGGTCAGGTCGATCGTCGTGTAGTACGGCATGTCTCCGGTCGCCGGGAGCGTCGCACCCCGCTTGAGGATCCTGCTGTAGTTGCCGTCCGCCATCTCGACGCCGAGCGAGTGCGTCAGCACCGCGTCCGGCTTCAGGATCTGGGTATGCGTGATGGACAGCGTGTTGGGGGTGATCCGCTGGCGGGTCCCGGAGGCGTCGGTCAGTTCCAGGGTGAACCGTGACCTGGTGTTGGAATCGATGGCCACCGAGGTGAAGAAGCGCCCGTCCTCGGACAGGCTGACTTTGGGGCCGTGGTACGGCGGCCGGCCCCCGGGGTTGTGCAACGAGACGGCGTAGCCGCTGAAATCCATGTCGGCGCTCGCGCGGAGCACCCCGGCCACGGGCACGTCGGTCACCTCCAGGGACTCCGTCTCGTAGTGCAGCTCGACGGAGAACTCACCGACGGCCGGCGCCGGCACCGGCGTACTGGCGCGCAGCCGGCCGGCATAGATGGCGGCCCCACGGGCCACGACCGTGGACGGGTCCTGGCTGTGGTCGATCGGGATGCCGACGCCCTGTCGTGGGTCGGCGAGCAGCTCGCGCAGGCCGGGGGAGAGGGTGGCACTGCCGACGAGCAGCAACCTCTCGATCTGGTCCGGACGCAGCGAGCTCTGGGAGAGCGCCTTCCGGCACAGCTCGACCGCCTTGGTGTAGAAGGGCAGCGCGACATCGTCCAAGGTGTCGCGTGTCAGGGTGTAGAAGAACGGTTGCAGCTCGCCGGACTCGTCCCAGAGTTCCGTGAACACCTCGACGGAACCGTGCCGGGACAAGGCGATCTTGGCGGTCTCCGCCTCCGACTTGAGCTTGGCGAAGTTCTTGCGCCAGCGCTGGTCCGCGCGCTCGAAGTCGCGCAGGCCGAGGTCGCGGGCGGCCGCGGGGGCCAGAATCTTGTCGACCAGCGCCCAGTCGATGTTCTTGCCGCCCAGGTACGCGTCGCCGGCGTGCTGCAGCAGCTTCAGCTCCCCGTCGCGGCGGCTCATCACGGCCGCGTCGAAGGTGCCGCCGCCCAGGTCGAACACCATCCATGGGGCGGCGTCCGCGGTGCCGTCGAATCCGTAGGCCAGGGCGGCCGCGTTCGGCTCGTGCAGCAGCGTGCAGCCCTCGGTGAAACCGGCCAGTTTGGCCGCCTCTGTGGTGGCGTTGGACTGGTCGAGCCCGAAGGCGGCGGGGATGGTGATCACCGCCGCCGCGGGCGGCTCGCCGAGAGTGGCCGCCGCGTCCTGCCGCAGCGACTTCAGCACCTCCCCGGACAGCTCCACCGGCGTCATGGACCGGCCCGCGCGGCGGAACTCGTATGACGTGTCCGTGGTGCCCATCTGCAGCTTGAACTCGACGTGGGCGTCCTCCGGGTCGGCCATCCGGCGCTGGCGCGCCTTCTCACCGACGTGGATCATGCCCTGCCTGGGCATCCACACCGCTGACGGGGTGTAGTCCCAGCCGTCGTTGTTCTTGATGACCCGGGCGCCGCCGTCCTCGGCCACGGCGATGGCGCTGTTCGTCGTGCCGAGATCGATCCCGAAGTCGATGGTCTCGCGCATCCGCGCTGCTCCTTCTCCGTTTCTTGGGCCCCGCGGCTGTCACGGGCCGCGGCTCACCGGTTGGGCGGCCTGCCGACGACGACCTGGCCCCTCTGGACGAGTTCGCCGCGGAAGTAGATCGACGGCTTCTCCGTCTCCGTGACGACCTCCTGGGTGAGGCCGGGGACGTCCTCGTATTCGAGTACCTGTAGGGACTGGCCCGGGTCGTACCTGTCTCCGGTGTGGTCCTGGATATCCAGGTCAAGTGCTTCCTTGAGTGATCGGACGGTGATCCGCATGTACTTGGCGATCTGCCCGGAGTTCGGCCCGGCCTCCCGCTCCTGCGCGAGCCTGCGCTGCGCGCGCCACATCGCGGTGCCGGCTCTGGCCAGCTCATCGGTGTCGATCCGCGCCGGGTCCTCCGGCTCGGCGTCCGGCCGGTGCGCCGCGGCGGCCTGAAGCTCCGCCACGGCGCCGTCGTAGGCCGCCAGCAGGCCCTGCGCCCACGCGGCCTGCTCGCCGTCCAGCCGAGGCCGCGGGATGCGGAACTCCTTCGGGAGCATCCACTGCCGCAGCCTGACGCGCACGCCGGATGTGATCACCATCGACTCCTTCGGGTCAAGGCCTGGCTCTCGCGCATCAGCACCCGGTAGCGCTTCAGCGCCTCCCTCCCCTGCATCAGCAGGAAGCCCGCGAGAATGCACCAGCCGTACCAGGCACGCAGATCGGGCCAGATGGTGAAGGCAAGCGTGAGGAAGGCGCCGGTGTAGGTCAGCAGCCACAACCAGGACAGCAGGCAGCCCTTGGCGGCGGCCTGGAACTCCGGGTCATCGGAGGGCGACCTGGGCCGGCCGCCGTAGGTGCTCGCGGGTGCGGTCCGGCCGCTGGGGGCGAGACGGTCCTTGAGAGTTTCGAGGTTCCGCTCGATCTGCTCCCGGTCGCCGCCGTCGACGAACTCGAGCGCTGTCTCGAGCAGGGAGATGGCATAGCGCTGGGCCCCGAGATCGGCGGCGTCCTCGTCCGCGATCTGCACCTGCGCCAGATTCAGCCTCCTCGCCACGGCGTTGGCAGCGTTCTGGTAGCGCATCCGAGAGATCTGCGGCACGTACTGCCGCAGCCGGCGCAGCGCCGGGACCGCCTCGTCCAGCAGCAGGTCCGCGGCCTTCCGGTAGTGGTGGGACGAGTGGAACCGCTCGGCGGCCTCCAGCTTCTCGTTCACTATCCGGAACTCCGGCTCCAGCGCCCGCTCGTACGCCCGCCCCACCACCCGGCCGGCCGGCCGGAGCGCGTCCCAGGCATCGGACGCGGACAACAGATGCCGCGTGTCCGGCCTTGAAGTGGCCAGCTCCACGATCGGGGAGACCAGCAGCTCCGGTACTCCCCGGCGCAGCGACTCCACGTCCGCCGGCCCCAGCCGGGGATCGTCCAGCGAGTGTGCCCGGCGGCGCAGGTGCTCCCAGATCGCCTCCATGGGCAGCACCCGGGCCCACTTCTCGGCCGCGTCGATCCACAGCCGCTCCAACTCTGCCGCCGGCCGCTTCCGGTCGCCCTCGTCCGCGATCGCCCGCGCGTGCGCCAGCACCGCCTCGTCGTGCTCCCGATGCACCTCGGCGGGGCAGCCGCAGTCGGCCCCGTCGTCCTCCCACAGCCAAAGCAGTTCGTCCACGATGCGGTCGCGCGGATTCTGGAAACCGTCGAAGGCGGCCAGCACCTCCTCGGCGCGGTACGGGGCGTCGAACGGCGCCCGCGAGTCCGGCGGCCACTCGCTCATCACCGCCAGCCGGGTCTTGGCGTACTGCCGCTTCGTGTGGACCGCGCGGCCGCCGGCGTACACCCGGACGCCGGTGGTCGCGAAGACGTTCCGGCGATACAGCCGGGTTCCCTCCAGCTGCGTCAGCCGAGGCAGCGGCGCACCCCCACCGGCCGCTGCCTGCGCCATCGGGACACCTCCCCATACCGGTTGGACGATCGGCGACGAAGACCGCCAGTTCGACCACTGTCGCAGCGCCGCTCCGGGACCGGTCCCGGAGCGCCGCTGCCAGGCGGCTGGCCGGCCACAGTGGTATCCAGTGTCCGCACGCTATCGGCGGATGGTGAGCCGAACAGTGAACATTGCCACGTTCGGCGAAGAACCGCCCGACCGAACTGGTGACGGACCGGACAGCACCGCGACGTCGGGAAGGGTCCCGCGGCGGCCCCGAGAGAATGTGCAGGACGGGTCCCGAACGACTGGGCGACGACGGGCGTCAAAGCGCACGGGGTCCGGCGACGGGTAGGTGATGAGCACGACGCGGAGCGAAGTCCCCTTTGACAGCGGTGAGATGGTGACGACGGAGCCGGGCGATGGCCTCGCCATGGACGAGGCGCGCTGCCGTGCCGCGTACGCGGCGGGAGACGAGGCGGCCGGTGACCGGCTGGCACAGCTGCTGGAGTGCCGGGGTTACGAGCTGCTGCACATCGGCGATCCACACGGAGCGCAACGCCTCCTCGCGGAGGCGGCGTCGTTGGTGCCGGACGCGGAATACCACCAGCTGCACCTGATCGCGAGCCTGGTTACCGGTGATAGTGGCTCCGTCGAAGCGGCGTTGCGCGCGCTGGAGGCCGTACCGGACGACCTCCGTCCCGCGGCGGCCGACTTCTGGATGGGCACGGCCCGCCTCGCCATCGGCGATCCGCCGGCCGCGGTCGCGGCGCTGCGGCGCGCGGTGCACGGAGTCTCCACCGATGGCTCCACCGCCGATGCCGCCCGCCTTCTGCTCGCCTTGCTGAACGATGACGAGCCCGGCATTGCCGATGCCGCGCGGGGACTGCTACGCCGTCATGGCCGCGACTGGGCGTGGTTCTGCCCCGTCACCCCGGACACCCTCATCGCCGCCGCGGCTCGTACCGATGCCGCTCCGCTGGACGGCCTCGTACACTATCTACCGGTCGGTTCCGAGCTGTCGGAGAAGACCCGTCAGGAGGCGGCCCGCGGCCTGATCGCCCGAGCGGCCGTGGCCGCGGCCGAAGGGCGCCTCGACGCCGCCAGGGCCGGACTGCGCCTGGCCCGGCGACTGATGGGGGAGGACTGAACCATGCCCAGCCTCGGTCTCGACCGGCTGTCCCCGGAACTGCTGGCGGCCACCGACCGGCTCGCCGGTGCCGTCGCCGCGGCCGCCGAGACCGACGCCGCCCGTATCCGGCCCTCGCATCTGCTGATCGCGCTCGGCCGGGTGCCGGGCAGCGAAACCGCCGCGCGTTTCGAGCGGCACCGGATCCCGGTGACCGTGTTCGCCGAGGCGCTGCGCGCCGCCGGGGAACGGGAGGCCGGCCAGGTGCCGCCCACCGCGCTTGACCACGCGAGCGCCGACGCCGCCACCCGCGCGGTGTTCCGGGCGCTCGAGCCGGGCGCCGGCGAGCGGGAGCTGCTGGCGCAGGTGGTCGCCCGGCTGGACCCCGCGGCCGTGCGGCTGCTCAGCGACTACGGCCAGGTGGATCTCGCGCAGTGGCTGCGCGAGCTGACCATCGAGCCGCCGAAGGCCCGTGAGGTCTTCGACGACGGCGGGCGGCTGCTGCTGGACGCGTTCAGCCCCGGCGCGCGCCGGGTGCTGACCACCATGGCCGCCGAGACCGGTGCGCTCGGCCGCTCACGGGCGTCCACCATGCCGCTGCTGCAGGCGCTGGCGGCGGTGCCGGGCGGCCTGGTCGAGCAGACTTGCCACTTCCTGAGCCGTGATCCCGAGGCACTGCGCCGCAAGCTCCTGGCCGTGTCCGGCGGGGCGGTCGGCGGGCCCGCGGGGCGGATGGAGCTGTCGCACGAGGGCATCCAGGAACCGCTGCGGCGCACGCTGCGGCAGGCGGCCGCGGCCGCGGCGCGGCGTGGCGGCGAGCGGATCGAGGAGCGCGACCTGCTCACCGCCCTGCTGGACGCTCCGGCAGGACTGGCCGCCGAGGTTCTCCGCGGTGCCGGCGTCGACACCGTACGGCTGCGCCGCTACGCCGAGCAGTATTACTCCGAGCCCGCCGAGCCGGAGCCCGAGGCCGCGGCGCCCGCACCGTCGGTGGAGGACTCGCTGGCCTGGATACGCGGGCGTCTCGTCGGCCGCGAGGAGGCCGTCGAGCGGCTCGCACCGCACCTGGAGATGATCATCCGCTCGCTCCGCCGCGGCCTGCGGCTGCGGGAGCAGCCGCACGGGACGTTCCTGTTCTGCGGTCCCAGCGGCACCGGCAAGACCATGACCGCCCGGGTGCTGGCCAAGGTGCTGTACGGGTCCGAGGAGGACGTTCTGGTCTTCGAGATGGGCCAGTTCAACACCAAGGAGTCCATCAACAACTTCATCGGCGCCCCGCCCGGCTACGTGGGCTACGGCGAAGGCAAGCTCACCAACGGGCTGCGCGACAACCCCATGAGGGTGCTGCTCTTCGACGAGGTGGAGAAGGCCGACGCCAGGGTGCTCGACGCCCTGCTCCGGCTGCTGGACGAGGGGCGTATCAGTGATCCGGCGGGACCGGTGCGCGACGCCCGGGACAGCGTCATCGTGCTCACCTCCAACCTCGGCCTGCCGCAGGGCGGCGAGCCGCGCCGCGGCCGGGCGGACCAGGCCGCCGCGCTGCGCCGGGTGATGGAGGGCTTCTTACGGCCGGAGTTCCTCAACCGCATCGACGAGGTGATCCTCTTCGAGGCCTTCGACCGCGCTCAGTTGGCTTCGATCGCGCGTGCCGGACTGACCCGGCAGGCCGCCGAGCTCAAGGGAAAGCTCGGCGTCGAAGTACGGTGGGAGCCCGAACTGCCCGCGCGGATCGCTGAGATGGCGCTCACCTGGCGCCGGGAGGAGGCGGCGCGGGGGGTCAACAGGTTCGTCGGCGGCTTCGTGCCCGCGCTGCTGAGGCTGCTGGACGAAGCCGATTCCGGAGTCGACAGGGTCCGGGTCGTGGTCGCCGGAGACCGGCTGTCGGTGGTGAGCGACGGTGGCTGAGTGGCTCGACGGGCGCTATCTGCTGCATGAGCGGCTCGGCGCCGGCGCGTTCGGCTCGGTGCACCGGGCGGAGCTGCGGGTGCTCGGCCGCACGCTGCGGCAGGTCGCGGTGAAGCTGTTCGGCCCCGGCGCACCGGCGGCCGAACTGCTCGAGGAGGCCGGGCAGTTGATGAGCGCCGTCGAGCGCTGCCCCGATCCGCTGGTCCGCGACTGCTTCGTCACCTGCTACGACGCCGGAGTCGAGCGCGGCGGCGCCGCGCGCCCGTACGTGGTGATGGAGCTGGCCGGCGGCGATCTCGCCGCGCGGCTGCACGGGGGACAGCTGCCGGTCGCGACCGTGCGGGCGTACGCCCGCCGATTGAGCCAGGGCATCGCGTTCCTGCACGAGCAGGGCGTCGTGCACCTGGACCTCAAGCCCAGCAACATCCTTCTCGCGCCGTCCGGTTCTCTGAAGGTCGCCGACTTCGGAATGGCCGCCCAGGTCAGCGAGCTGCTGCGGCGTGCCCCTGGCGCGGGCGGGACGCTCGTGTACCAGCCGCCCGAGGCGTTGCAGCTGCGGGCGGCCGGCCCGGAGGCCGACGTCTACGCCCTCGGCCTGATCTGCTACGAGATGCTGACCGGCCGGTTGCCGAGCCACGAGCAACTGCACGCGGCCGCCGGCGGCCCTGCCGGCAACCCGGACACCGACACCGTGATCCGCATCAAGTTGCAGGATCCGGAGCCGCCGGGACGGCGTAACCCGGAGCTGCGCGGCGACCCCCTGGAAGCCGTGGTCCTGCGCGCGATCAGCCCGCTGGCCACCGATCGCTACCCGGACGCGGGCGCGCTGCTGGACGCCCTCGATCAGGAGACCGCCGCCGCCCGGTCGCCCGAGCGGCGGATCGCAGAGCTGGTGGAGGCCATGGCGGCGGCGCTGGAGCGGGGCCATCTGCGGTCCGCCGCCGATCTCAGCCGGCAGGCCCTCGACGCCAACAGGGCGGTCCCGGACGCCGCGATGGTCGCTGACGCCTACCTGCTCGCGACGCGGGTGACGCTGCGCCAGGGCGCGGTGGAGGAGGCTCGGGCGCTGGCGACGGAGGGGCTCGGCAGGCGCCGGTGTCCCGCCACCTTCCAGGCGATGGCCGAGGCGTTCGAGGGCACCGACCTGGGCCGCGGCTTCGGCCGGCGGGTGCGGCAGGAGGCGGGCTGATGGCGCTCGCCGCACTGGCCGCGGAGCTGTCGGCCGCGCTCGACGCCCAGCCGAGGGCCGCCTCCCGGCTCGCCTACCGCGCGCTGTGCCGCGACGGGACGGTGCAGCCCTGGGACGAGGAGGCGGTCCGGCTGTGGGAGCAGGACGGCAGCGAGGACGTCGACGACATCCACCACCTGGCCGTCGCACACCACGCGCGCGCCTATGACCTGGAGGCCGCGGGGGACGACGCCGCGTTCGCCCACTTCGAGAAGGCCCTCGCCTGCTGGGCCCAGCTGTACGACGAGCCGGAGTTCTGGCACCGCCTGCGGGCGCGGGCCGCCGAAGCTCTGGAGGCGCCGGTGGCCGGCGACGTCGTTGACGAGGTACGGGCCCGGCTTCCGCGCGACCTGCTTGAGGTGCACCTGACCCTCGCCGCCCGGCTGCGCACCGGCGACCCGCGGCGGGCGTACCGGCATGTGCGACTGGTCGTGGGTTGCGCGTTCGACGCCGGCACGGTCGCCGAGGCCCGCCACGAACTGGTGCGGGAGGTGCTCGACGGTGTGCCGCAGGCGATCACGGAGGGCCGGTACGAAGACTGCGCCACCGCGCTGGCGTCCTGGCTGGCCGTCGACCCGGACAATACCGAACTGCTGCGCGCCTGGTTGTTCACCGGAAGGGGCTGGGTGGAGCAGCTGTACCGGGAGCGGGTCCCGCTGCGGCGGGTGGACGAGGTGCTGGCCAGGGTGGAAGCGCAGGCCAGGCCCGGGCTGGACGAAGTGGGCGCCATGACCGATGAACTGGCCCACGAGCTCGCCCGGCATGAGTGCCTGCTGGGGTTCCGGACGTACGACACCGCGGTCGAGTCGCTGCCGTCGGATTGGCGCGTCTCGCCCGAGGCGGTGCGGCGGGCCCGGCAGTGGGCCGACCGGGCGGCCGAGCACATCGCGAGGGCGCTGGAGCTGAACCCGGAGCTCGGACAGGACGGCTTCTACGGGCCCGTCGAGGAGCTCCGCGACACCGAACTGCCCTTTCTGCGGGGCCAGTTGGCGGTGACGAGCGCGCGGCATCTGCTCACCGCGGCCCGGGTCGACGACGCCGACCTCGTCCAGGCGCGGCGGCTCGTCGAGCAGGCCGCGGCGTATCGAATCGACGACCCGGACTTCCGCTCCGACCTCGGCACGGTCGAGGAGCTACTCCGTCTCCGCGCCCCGGTCGGGCACGGCGAGGAGGACCACTGAGGGACCACTGAGACGGGATTGCTGACGGGACCACTGACCGGCGACAGGAGGCGACGAATGGGGGACAACCCGTGGGCGTGGCGGGACGGGCACAACCCGTACCGCCGTACGCCGTTCCAGGTGCTGGCGCTCGCCCCGGACCTGTCCGGCCGGGCCGCGATCCAGCGGCACATCAGGCGCCGGCGGCGGCGGATCGAGCGGCGCCCGGACCGCTACCGGCTGTACGGGAGTTCCCTGAGCGTCGCCGAGGTGAACGCCGCGGAGGACCAGATCAAGGACCCGGCCGGACGGCTGCTGGCGCTGCTGCTCACCCATCGGCCGGAGCCGCGGGAGGCGCCGGACCTGGCCGGGATCGCCGCCCGGGCCGCGGCCCTCGTCCCCGCCGCCGGGGAGCCACCGGTGCCCGCGCTGAACCCGGCCGCGCTGGCTCGCCTGGCCCCGGCCCCGGCCCCGCGCCGGCGTACGTTCCGCGACGGAGGAACCGATGACTGAGCGGGCCGACCCTTCCCCGAACTCCGCGAGCAGGCGGTCCCCTACGCGGATCGACGAGCGGCAGCGTCCGTTGCCCGTGTCGCCCGCGACCCCGCAGCGAGTGGTGTGGCAGCTGCTGCGCGAGCAGGCCGGGGCCGAGGACGCCGCCGCGGACGAGGCCCGCCGCCAGGTCGCCGACGTGCGGGACGTGCTCGCGCAGCTCGCCCTGGACGTCGCCGACGTGCTGCACCGGCTGGACGTCCTCCCGCCGCAAGCCCCGGCCGAGGACCTCCAGCCGATCGTCGGCCGGCTGCACAAGGCCCTGGCCGCGGCGGGGGTGCGGTACCTGGATCCGGTCGGCGAACCCTACGCCGACGTGGCGGCGTGGGCCGACGTACAGGGCTCGCAGGAGTGCCCGGGAAACGACCGGCCAGTGGTGCTGGAGACGCTGCGGCCCGGCGTCCTGCTGGCCGACGGCAGGCTCGCCCAGCGGGCCCGGGTTTATCTGGCCGTGCCCGCGGCCAGCGGCAACGAGCAGGACAGGGAGCCAGATTGAGCATCACTGCTGGGATCGACCTCGGCACCACCAACAGCTGCATCTCCGTGCCCGAGCACACCAAGATCCCCGACCGGGAGCGGCTGCTCGCAGAGGGCCGCCTCGTACCGGTCGGCGGCGCGCTGGTCATCACCGATGAGTACCGGTCGCCGATCACCCCGTCGGTGGTCTGGCTGGACGAGGACGGCGCCCCGATCGTGGGCGACCGGGCCAGGAGCAAGGCGAGAATCACGGGAGAGCCGCCGCCGGCGATGTTCTTCAAGCGCACCATGGGAACCGACGTCCGGGTGCTCGCCGGCCACGCGGAACTCACCTCGCAACAGGCTTCGGCTCTCGTGCTGCGGCACCTGAAGGAACTGGCCGAGGAGGTGCTCGGCACGCCGGTGGAGCAGGCGGTCGTGACCGTGCCGGCGTTCTTCGAGATGCGGGCGAAGACCGAGACCGTGCAGGCGGGCGAGGAGGCCGGCTTCACCCGGGTGGAGACGCTGACCGAGCCGTTCGCGGCCGCCCTCACAGCCCTGCATGAGCACCGCCCGGACGCGTCGCAGAACTTCCTCGTCTACGACCTGGGCGGCGGCACTTTCGACGTCTCCGTCGTCTCCTGGAGCCCCGGTGCGGGCTTCGAGCACCTGGCCTTCGAAGGGGATCGCTTCCTCGGGGGCTACGAGTTCGACAAGGCGCTGGTGCGCTGGATCGCGGACCGCCGCCCCGGCTACGACCTCCGCCTGGACTCCGACGAGCCCGAGGACGCCCGGCTGCTGGCCCGGCTGCTGGTGCACGTCGAGGCCGAGAAGCACAACCTGTCGCGGCTGAACCACACCGAGATCGCCATCACCGGCGAGACCGACCGCTGGAACGAGGCCATCAGCATCAAGCAGCCGGTGAGCCGGGCCGAGTTCGAGGAGCTGATCGACCAGGACGTGCGCCGCACGCTCGAGTCCTGCGACACCGCCCTGCGGCGCGCCGGCCTCGGCCCGGACGACCTGGACGAGATCATCATGGTCGGCGGCTCGTCCCGCGTGCCACTGGTGGGCAGGCTGCTCGGCGAGCGGTTCGGGCGTGAGCCACGGCTGATCGACCCGGACCTGTGCGTCGCCGTGGGCGCCGGCATCCGCGCCGGCGCCGCGCCCGTACGCGAGGGCGTGCTCGAGGTCGACCAGGTGGAGGCCGTGCTGCCGGCCACCGACGTCGCCGGCCGGGTGCACGCCGGTGAGGGGGTGCCGGAGCCGGGCCGGGCGCAGATCCACCTGCGGTCCGCGGACGGTCAGCAGGTGTTGCGGCAGCAGGCCGACGCCGAGGGCCGGTTCGTCTTCGACGATGTCGAACTGCTCCCGGGCGTGAACGAGTTCACGCTCGCGGTCATCGTCGATGGGCAGGAGGCCGCGAGCCGGCGGGTCACCGTGGTCGCCGACCAGGTGGCGCCGCCTCTGGCCGACGAAGGCGACGTGTTGTCCCACTACTTCTACGTCGAGCTGGCGACCGGCCTGCACGAGGTCGCGCCGCCCGGCCGCAAACTGCCGTACCGCAACCACTTCCGGCTGGAGACCGCCGGCCCGGGCGTGCTGCTCGCCGTCCGGCTCGTCGAGGGGCATATCCCCATCGGCGCGGTGGAGATCCACGACCTGCCCGCCGACCTCCCCGTCGGCACCCCGATCGACGTGGACCTGCACTTTCGGCCCGACTGGACGATCGCCGCCGAGGTGGGCCTTCCCACGGTCGGCCGCGAGGGGCGGGCGGTGATCGAGGTGCCGCCGGTCCCGGTGCCCTCGTGGGACGAGCTGCTGCGGCTGTACGACGAGATCCGTGCGGGCTGGCAGGAACGGCGGCAGGTGGCGCGGCCCGAGGACTTGATGCGTGTGGGCCCGCAACTGGACGCGCTGCTCGGCGACATCGCGGTATTGCTCAACCAGCGCGAGGACCCGGCCAAGACCCGGCACCGGCTGCTGCAGGCCGACACGCTGCTGCGCGGCGTGCGGATTCCGGGTGAGAGCGCGATGCACCCGCCGGTCGCCGAGTTCGAGCAGAATCTCGCCGACCTCGGCCGTCTCTGCGAGGCGCTCGCGCGCAAGGATCCGCGGCTGGCCGCCGAACACCAGGGCGCGATCCCCGGGCTGCGCGCCGCGGGTCACGCCGCCCGCGAGGCGGGCAACGCCCTGGACTGGCACACCGTCAACGAGGCGGTCGAGGCGCGCATCGACTCCGTGCGCCGGGCGCTGACGCCGCCGGAGCAGCACCGGCCGCCGAGCGCCGGAAACCTGCGGTATCTGCTGCTGCAGGACTTGGAGAAGCTGGACCGGATTCTGCAGGCGGAGGGCCAGCTTTCCACCGGACGGCTGCGGGACGAGGCCGAAGTCCTCCGCGGTGACGTCCACGAGGTACGGGCCGCGGTGGCCAGCGTCGACCTGAAGGACCCCGATGCCTCGGACCGCCTCGCCGGCATCTATCAGGGCGAGGTCCAGCCGCTGGGCGCCCGGGTGGAGAACTGGCGGCGGCATGCGGGATCCGACGGCGTCATCCCCATCCAGGAGCCCGGTGGCGGAGGCCGGCCGTGACCGCGCCGGCCGGGTCCCCCGACTGCCCCCGCTGCGGGCGTCGCGGCGAGCTGTTCGCGCGCTGCCCGGACTGCGGCGCCGACCTGCGACCGCTGCTGCAGGTCATGGCGCTGGCCGACGAGCACTTCAACGCGGCGGTCGTCCAGGCGCGGGCGCGGCAGTGGCAGAACGCAGCCGAGCACCTCGCGGTCGCCCGCGCGCTGAGCCCCATGGACGTCGACGTCGTCGTCCTGCTCGCGAAGGTCCGCCACCGGCAGGGACGGCGGCGGGCCGCGGAGGCCAGAGCCCTGTGGCAGCGGGCGCTCGAACTCGATCCGGACCGGGCGGATGCCCGCGCGGCGCTGGAGTCGACCGACCTGGCACCGAAACAGCGCCGCCGGGCACCCGCGCGGCGCGCCCGGCGCACCGGCCGGGGCAGGTGATCCGGCACAGACGGGAGAGGTGACCCGTGAACGAACCGCCCGCACCCGGATCCGGCAGCCCGGCCGCCGGCGACCGCGACGGCGAGCGCGCCGCCTGGCGGCACCACCACGACCAGGGCGAGCACGCCGCGGCGGCCGAACACTACGAGGACGCGATCAGGGCCTTCGGGGACGCGGTGCTGGCGCGCCCCGACCACGTCGGCACGCATCTCGCCCTCGGCCGTTGCTTCGAGCGGCTGGCCAAGACCGAGGCCGCGCGCCGCATCTACGAGCACGCCGCACGGATCGAAGCGTCCGCCACCGGTGCCGCCTCCGCCGCCGAGCAGGCCCTGGCCGGCCTGCCGCCGAAGCCCGCGGCCGAGTACCCGTTCGGCCAGGGGCAGGTCGTCCGCAGCCCGGACAACACCTACCGCGTGCTGGAGCGGCGGATGGGCGCCCACGGGGCGGTGTCCGTGGTGGAGCCGGAGGGGCGCAGCAGCTTCTTCGACCGGATCGGTTACCGGCGTTACGCGCTGAAGACCGTCAATGTCCCGCAACCGTGGAGCGAGGAGGACCAGAAGCGGTTCGCCGACGAGGCGATCACCTGGCTGCTGCTGGACCGCCATCCCAACATCGTCACCGCCCTGTGGGTCGAGCGGGTCGAGAACCTGCCCTGCATCCTCCTGGAGTTCGTGTCCGGCGGCGACCTGGCCTCCGTACTCGACGACGGGCCGCTGGACATGGCTCGGGCACTGCGCCTCGGACTGCAGTTCTGTGACGGCATGGACCACGCCGCCCGCACCCGGGGCGTGGTGCACGGCGACGTCAAGGCCGCCAACTGCCTGCTGGCCGCCGACGACATCCTGAAGATCACGGACTTCGGTCTGGCCCAGGCCTTCGGCCCCTACCGCGCCGCGGGGACCGGCCTGTCGGAGCTGAAGGAGGAGGTCAGGGCTCTCTACGCGACCCCTGGCGGGACCCTCAACTACCGCGCGCCAGAGCAGTCCAGGTCTGGCGCGCGGGTGGACGTCCGCACCGACATCTACGGCTTCGGCGTGCTGCTGTACCAGATGGTCACCGGCGACCTGCCGTTCAGCGGTGCCGTCGCCGCCCGGCACATCACGGCTCGGGCCGGCGCCGACGGGCTGCCGGAGCTGCTGCGGCGGCTGATCCTCTCCTGCGTCGAGCGCGCCCCGAGGCGCAGACCGCAGAACTTCCGCCGCCTGCGCGGCGAGCTGCAGGCCGTGTACGAGCTGCTCACCGGCATGCCGGCGCCGCCGTCGGCCGCGGCGCTGCCGAGCGACGCGGACCTGTACGTCCGCCGCGGGGCGGCGCTGGACGAACTCGGCAGGCACGCCGAAGCCCTCGAATACCTCGACAAGGCGCTGCAGGCCGCGCCGGGCGACGGCTGGGCGCTGCACAACAGGGCGCTCACCCTGATCAAGCTCGGCCGCCCGGACGAGGCACTCGCCTGCCTCGACGAGGCCATCGAACGCAACCCCGGCTACGAGCAGGCCCTGTCCGCCAAGGCCCGGCTGCTGGCCTCCCTGGGCCGCTCGCCGCGGGTCGGGCAGCAGGACCAGACGCGGCTGCGGTCGCCGGGCGCGGGCGGTGACACCACGGCGGCCGTGACGGCGGTGTTCGGCGGTATGAGCGATGTGCAGGCGTACCTTGACCAGCTCCTCGGCCTGCTGGACCAGGCGCTGGAGGCGAACCCCCGCAGCACCGAGCTGTGGACGGCCCGGATCGCGCTGCTCGTCATGCTCGGCCGCAACAGCGAAGCGGCGCGCAGTGCCCGCACGGCGGACGCGCACGGGGTGGTGCCGGGCGGCGGGGCGTTCCGGGCGCTGCTCCAGGACCCCGGCCCGGACGCCGGTGGCCCGGAGGCGGAACCGACGCGCAGCGCGGTACGGCGGGAAGGTGCCCGGTACTCGGCCGGCGTCCAGCTCGCCTGGCAGCTCGCGGCCGCCGAGGCCAAGGCCGGGTACGCGGGCGCGATCGAGCCGGTCCATCTGCTGCTCGCGGTGTGCAAGCTGGGCGACGGCGCGTTGCTGGACCAGACGGCCGCGACGCTGCGGCAGGTGCCGGGACTCGAACCGGAGATCGAGGACCTGCGCCGCAGGTTCTCGCGGGCCGGGCTCGACGCCACCCGCTTCCGCCGCCGGCTGCGCGCGGTCGTCGCCCAGCCGCGCAACGGCTCTCACGGCGACGGCGTCATGCACCGTACGCAGGCCGCCCGCCGCGTCTTCGCCCGAGCCCGGGAACTGGCGGCCACCACGGGCGCGCCGGCAGGGCTGGCAGAGCTGCTGCGCGCGTTGCTGGAGCTGCCCGAGCAGCCGTGGCACGCGGTGGCCGCCGAAACCGGCGACGTCGCCAGACTGCAGGGAATGTTGCACGATGACGACGGGTCCGCGTAACGGGGACAGGAGGCTCGGTGACCAGCGTCCAGTACAGCAACGGCGTCGGGCTCGCGATGATTCTGGCAGGTCAGGAGGCGGATCTCGGCGGTGCCGAAGAGATCGAACCGGTGCACCTCCTGCTCGGCGTCTGCAAGGCGTGCGAGCTGCCCCCGGCCCTTCTGCCCGCCGACCTCGACGAGGACCTGAACCGGGAGGTCAGTGGGATGCGCGCCCGGTTCGAGGCGGCCGGACTCGACACCAGGGCCTTCAGGCGCCGGCTGCGCACCGAGGAAGGCATCCGCGGCGGCAACTCCGGCGGCGGTCCCCTGCATCGCAGCAAGGCCGCCCGCGCGGTCTTGGCCGAGGCCGAGGAGCTGGCGGCGGCCGCCGGCACCGAGGCCGTCGAACTGTCGCAGTTGCTGTGCGCCCTGCTGGGTTCCCCCTCCCGGCCCGGGGCCCGGACGGCGGCGGCGCTGGGGATCGCCGACCGGTTCGCCCTGCTGCCCGGGCTCGCGGCGCCCCGGCCCGCGAGCGGTCACACGACCGTCCCAGTGCCGCCCTCGGAGGAGGCGCGGTCGCAGGTTACGCTCACCGTGCTGCACGGCCCCCTCAAAGAGCTGGAGTTCCCCTTCGCGGAGCGCACCACCTGTGTCATCGGGCGGGCCGACGACTGCACGGTGCGGCTGCCCGGCGCGAAGGAATACTCCGGCGTCTCCCGGCACCACTGCCTGCTCGACATCAACCCGCCGCACGTACGCGTACGAGACCTCGGCAGCTCCAACGGCACCTATGTGAACGGCGAAGAGCTGAGCAGGCAACCGTCGCGGCCCGGCCGGTCTCCGGCCGCCGAACGGGAGCTCCACCACGGCGACGAACTGCGTCTTGACACCGTCGGCCTGCGGGTCGCCATTACCGTCCCGGCGCGGTGCGGCTGTTGCGGCCGGACGGTCCCGGACGCGGAGGCGACCCGGGTGTCGCAGGCGCCGGAGAGCTACAGCTGCCCCTCGTGCCGCACCGCCGCCCCGCCCAGAACAGCATCGACAGCCGGCCGGACCTGCGCCGTGTGCCGCGGCGAGCTTCCAGCCGACAGCACCTACCATCCCTCCAGCGCGGAGCTGTGCCCGCGCTGCAAAGGCGATCCCGCCCGGGTCATGAAGCTCCTCTCACAGGTGGTCAAGGACGGCTCCCGGCGGCTGTACCTGTTCGGCGGCTACACCATCGAGCGGGAGCTGGGCCGCGGCGGTATGGGGGCGGCGTACCTGGCCCGGGACAGGCAGACCGAGGAACTGGCGGCGGTCAAGGTGATGTTGCCGCAGGCGGCGGCGAGCGACGGGGCCAAGGCCCGGTTCCTGCGGGAGATCGACACGGTGCAGATGCTGCGCCACCCGTACCTGGTCAGCCTGCATGACCACGGCACCTGGAACGGGATCTTCTACTTCGCCATGGACTACTGCGCGGGCGGCGACATCGCGGCACTGGTCCGGCGCCGCGGCGGGCGGTTGCCGGTGCACCAGGCCGTGGGCATCACCCTCCAGGTGCTGGAGGGCCTCGAGTACGCCCACAACGCGCAGGTGCGGGTTTACGCTCCCGACGGCTCGCCGGTGGCCGTCCGCGGCCTGGTGCATCGCGACCTGAGCCCGGGCAACATCTTCCTCGACAGCGGGGTGGCCAGGATCGGCGACTTCGGTCTCGCCAAGGCGTTCGACAACGCCGGATTGAGCGGCCTTACGCATACGGGGACCAGGGCCGGCAGCGTGCGCTACCTCAGCCGGCAGCAGGTGATCGAGTTCAAGTACGCGCGGCCACAGGTCGACGTGTGGGCGGCCGCCGCGTGCCTGTACTTCATGCTGACCGGCACCGCGCCGCGCGACTTCCCACCGGGCGCCGACAGCTGGCAGGTCGTGCTGGAGAGCCCGGCCGTGCCGATCCGCAGCCGGGACGGGACGCTGCCCGGGCGGCTGGCGAAGGTGGTCGACCACGCGTTGCTGGAGGAGCCCGAGATCGGCTTCGCCACGGCCGAGGAGTTCCGCCAGGCCCTGCTGAAAGCCGTTCGGTGAGGTGGCCCTGCGCCCGAACCGCTCGGGCCTGCCGCAAATCTGCGATGCCTGGACACCGGCGGTCATCGACCGGAAACTGCCTTCATGGACGAGGATTCTGCGTGGGTCGGTCCCTCCATCCAGCCGCTCCCGCACACCGTACGCACTCTCGCCGACGGGCCCCCGGAGCGGAACCCGTCGCTTCCGGCCGGATCGCTGTGCGTGCTGGCCGCCGAGGGCGGCAAGGTGGCCGCTCCGCGGGACCTGCTAAGTGTCACCTTCGGACGCCACAGGCCCGCTGTTGATGTGTGCGTCGGCGGAAAGGACGGACATGTCAGTCGCCTTCAGGGAAGTTTGACACGCTATGGCAACGCGAATGGCGAGTGGTGGATCCGCAACGAGGGCCAGGCCACGATCCGCACCCCGACGGACAGGCTGGTGGCCGGACAGCAGTGCGTACTGCCGGAGGGATATACCCCGCTGTTCGTCGTGGCTTCCGCGAAACGCCAGTTCCTCCTCGAAGTCCTGATCGTCACGCCCTTCTCTGAGCGGTCGTCAGTGGGACCGGACGCCACGACCGATCGATCCGCGTTCTGGTCGCTGAGCCGCCGCGAGCACATGGTGCTCGCTGCCCTGGCCCAGAACTACCTCCTGGGAGTGAGGAACCCCCAGCCGATCTCCGCGAGGCAGGCGGCGATCGACCTCAACGAGGTCGCCGGTGAATCCGGGTGGACCGAGCGGAAAGTGCAGAACGTGGTCCTGACGGTCCGGCTGCGCCTCTCCGAAGCCGGTGTCCCGGGCCTGCTTCGCGAGGACTTCCCCACCGACAACATCGGCAACGTCATCAACCACAATTTGATCCAGACCCTGCTGGACTCCCGCAACCTCGCCGCATCCGACCTACACATCCTGGGCCTCGAAGCCCATTGGTCAGCACCGCGGATCTGACCTGACCACCTAAGCGAGAACACCCTCGCCCCAACGATCGGTTCCTAGGCGGCCTGGAAGCGCGGCCTGGTGAACGGCGTTCTTGACGGTCTGCAATCGATAGCTTAGGTTTGCGCAATGCATTGCATCAAGCAGTGCAACGCGTGTTGAAGGAGCAGACCGTGGCCGACCGGGTTGTCGTGGAGCGGTACCGGCACGCCGGCTTCGGCGGGTCCGTGCCCCGTGGCGTGCGGCCCGCGGTCCTGGTCGTCGACTTCACCGTCGGGTTCACCGACCCGGGCCGCCCGACGGGCGCGGACATGACGGCCGCGGTCGAGTTCACCGGGGAGGTGCTCGGCGGCGCACGCGTCGCGGGCGTGCCGGTGGTCTTCACGACCATCGCCTACGATCACCCCGGCGAGGGCGGGATGTGGCTGGCGAAGGCCCCCGGGATGGCCGGACTGCGCACCGGGACCCGGCTTGTGGAGATCGACGAACGACTGCCCCGGCGTCCGGAGGACGTCGTCGTCATCAAGAAGGGGCCCTCGGCCTTCTTCGGAACCCACCTCGCCTCGCTACTGGTCTCCTGGCAGGTCGACACCCTCGTTGTCTGCGGAGCCACCACGAGCGGCTGCGTCCGGGCCACGGTGGTCGACGCGCTGTCGTACGGCTGGGCCCCTCTCGTCCCGCGGGAGTGCGTTGCGGATCGGGCGGCCGGTCCGCACGACGCCGCCCTGTTCGACATGGAGCAGAAGTACGCCGACGTGATCGATGCGCGAGAGGCGATCGACTACCTGGGCGGGACGGCGAACTCCGGGCGTCGCGAATCACGGAGAGGATGACTGTGCGGTCACCACATCGGGTCGGGCTCGTCGTGCCGAGTTCGAACACCACCATGGAAACCGAGCTGCCCGAGCTGTTGCGCCGCCACCCCGGGGCGAGCGGCTTCACCTTCCACTCCAGTCGTGCGACGTTGCACGCGGTCGATCCGCGATCGTTGCGGCGACTGGTCGACCAGATGGAGCGCTGCACGGCGGAGGTCGCCGACGCGGACGTCGACGCGATCGCCTATGCCTGCCTGATCGCCATCGCGGCTCAGGGACCGAACGCGCATGAGGAAGCCGAGGCGCGGATCGCCGATGCGGCCGCACGCGCGAGCTGCACCGCGCCGGTGACCAGCAGCGCGGGCGCGTTGGTCCGCGGACTCCGGGTCCTCGGGGTGTCCACCGTGGCCATCGTGACGCCCTACGTCGAGCCGCTCACCCGGTGCCTCATCGAGTACCTGGCCGGGTACGGGGTCACCGTCTGCGATTCGATCAGCCTGGAAGTGGACGACAACCGGGCGGTCGCCCGGCTGGACCCCGCCGGCCTGCCGGCCCACGCCGAGCGGCTCGATCTGCGGGACGCGCAGGCGGTGGTGCTGTCCGCGTGCGTGCAGATGCCGTCATTGGAGGCCATCCAGCCCGTGCAGGACGCGCTGGGGCTGCCGGTGCTCTCCGCGGCGACCGCGACCGCCCGCGAGCTGCTGACCTCGCTCGGACTGGAGCCCGTGGTGCCCCAGGGCGGCGCGCTGCTGGGGTGCGCTCCGTGATCGAACCGGCGGGAGAGTCGCTTCACGTGCACGCCAACGGTCTTCGGCATCGCGTGCTCCGGTACGGGAGCCAGGGCCCGGACGTCGTCGTCCTGCCCGGTATCACCAGCCCCGCCCTGACCGTGGAATTCCTGGCGCTGGCCCTGGCCGACCGGTACCGGGTACTGGTGCCGGACCTCCGCGGGCGGGGCGGCACGGATGTCGCGAGCCCTGGCGAATACACCCTGCGGCATTACTCCGATGACGTCCGGGGTCTCGTCGCGGAACTGGGACTGGCGAGGCCGAGCGTGATCGGACATTCGCTGGGGGCGCGGATCGCGGCGGCCTACAGCGTGCGGAGCGGCGGCGAACATGACCGGCTGGTCCTGGTGGATCCGCCGCTGTCGGGCCCTGGCCGCGCTCCGTATCCGACCAGCCGGGCCGGCTTCGAGGCCCAGTTGCTGGCCGCCTACCGGGGTACGACGGCCGAGGAGGTCCGCGCTCACTATCCGAACTGGCCGGTGGAGCAGTTGCGGGTCAGGGCGCAGGAACTCGCCACCTGCGACCGCACCGCGGTGTTCGAGACCCATGACGGTTTCCATCGCGAGGACTTCTTCCGTCACTGGCGATCCGTCCGTCCCCCGGCCCTGTTGATCCGCGGCGCGCAGAGCCCGGTCGTCACCGAAGACGGGGCGCGGGAGCTGGCCGCGGCCAACCCGGACGTTCCGATCGTCTCGGTGGACGGCGCCGGGCACATGGTGCCCTGGGACAACTGGCCCGGGTTCCGGGCGGTGCTCCTGGCGCACCTCCTCGACCCGTCCACGTCGGCACTTCCCTGATGGCCCGAATGGCGATGGAGTTTCAGATGGTCAACCAGCATGAGGTTTACGAGCTGTTCCGCAGACACCTACGACTGTGCGCCGCCCGAGAAGGGGAGACGGTCGTGGTGCTCTCACAGGGTCGGCGGCACGCCCGGCGGGCCGAGACGTTCCTGTACGCCGCGCGGAGCCTGGGGTGCCAGGCGTACCACCTGGTCCTGCCGGAACCGCTGCCGGAGTCAGGAAGCTGGACGGTCGGCGCCTCGGAGCTGGCGAGGACTCCCGAGGCCGTCGAGGCTCTCAAGAGGGCCGACCTGCTCATCGACTGCGTGTTCCTGCTGTTCTCGCCCGAGCAGTTCGCCGTCCAGGCGGCGGGCACCCGGGTGCTCACCGCCGTGGAGCCGGTGGACCTTCTCGCCCGGCTGTTCCCAACCGGAGAACACCGGGAAAGGGTCGAGGCCGGCGCCGAGCTCCTGGCCAAGGCCGGCACGATGCGCATCACCGGCCCGCACGGCACGGACGTGACCTACCGGCTCGGCGTGTATCCCACGGTGAGCGAGTACGGGTACACGGACCTGGCGGGGCGCTGGGACCACTGGCCCGCGGCGTTCGTCTTCACCGGCGCCGCCGACGACGGGGTCGACGGCAAGATCGTGCTGGGCCCAGGGGACGTGCTGCTGCCGCAGAACGTCTACGTCACCACACCGGTCGAGTACACCATCGAGAAGGGCTTCATCACCGACATCCGCGGCGGCCACGACGCCGAGCTGATCAAGTCGTACATGGAGTCGTTCGACGATCCCCGTGGCTACGGGATGTCGCACGTCGGCTGGGGTCTCGACGAGCGGGCTCACTGGCACGGGCTGCGGGAGCCGTCCTTCCCCGGCGGGATGGGCATGGAACTGCGGTCGGTGTACGGCAACGTCATGTTCTCCACCGGTCCCAACAACGAGCTGGGCGGTCCGAACGACACGGCGTGCCATCTGGACGTTCCGATGCGCGGTTGCAGTCTCTTCCTCGACGACGAGCCGATCGTGCTCGACGGCGACATCGTGGTCGACGCGATGAAGCCGGCGAAGGCGCGCCGATGAAGCCGGCCGGCTTCGCCTATCACGCGCCCCGTTCGCTCGGCGAGTGCCTCGACCTACTCGTCCGGCACGGAGAGGACGCCAAGCTGCTCGCGGGTGGCCAGAGCCTGGTGCCGCTGATGAACCTGCGGCTGGCCCGGCCCGAGGTCGTGATCGACCTCGGGCGTGTGGAGGGCCTGTCCGGCCTCCGGCTGCGCGAAGGATTCCTGGAGATCGGCCCGATGGTCCGGCACGCCGATGTCGCCGGCTCCGAGCTGGTGGCGGCGAACTGCCCGCTGCTGGCGGCCGCGTCGGCCGTCATCGGTTATCCGGCGATCCGCAACCGGGGCACGATCGGCGGCAGCCTCGCGCACGCCGACCCCGCCGCGGAACTGCCGTGCGTCGCGGTGACCCTGGACGCCGAATTCGAGGTGACGGGCCCGCGCGGCTCCCGCACGATCCCGGCGGCCGAGTTCTTCCTGTCCCACTTCGTCTGCGCGCTGGAGGCCGACGAGGTACTGACGGCGGTGCGGGTGCCGGTCCAGACGCAGCGAACGTGGGGATTCGAGGAGTTCGCCCGCAAGTCAGGCGACTTCGCCCTCTCGGCGGTCGCCGTCGACCTCGCGACCAACGCGGGGGCGGTGCCGCGGATCAGGATCGGTGTCGCGGGGCTGGGGCCGCGTCCGCTGCGGGCGACGGCCACGGAACGCACCCTGTCCTCGACGCCACCGGCGGATGTCGTCGCCGCCGACGTCGGCAGGGCCGTCCGGGACGAGATCGGCGGCCAGACGTCCGACGCGGAGCGACGTCACCTGGTCGAAACACTAGTGGCGCGGGCCTGGACGGCCGCGCTGGACAGGATGGGTGACCGACGTGACTGACCTGCACACCGTCTCCGTCACGGTCAACGGCGACCGCCGTTCGATCTCCGTTCCCGCCCGCAGGCTCCTGTGCGACGCGTTGCGGCAGGACCTGGCCCTGACCGGCACCCATGTCGGCTGCGAGCACGGCGCGTGCGGCGCCTGCACGGTGCGGCTCGACGGTGACCTGGTCCGTTCGTGCCTGATGTTCGCGGTGCAGGCGGACGGCGCGGAGATCACCACGATCGAAGGGCTGGCGGACCACCCGGGCGAGCTGCATCCCGTACAGCGCGCGTTCTGGGAGAAACACGGCCTGCAATGCGGGTTCTGCACGCCGGGCATGGTCCTGGCCGCGGCACGCCTGCTGGAGGACACCCCGGACCCGACCGACCAGGAGATCCGTGACGCTCTCAGCGGCCATGTCTGCCGTTGCACCGGATACGTGTTCATCGTCGACGCGATCAAGCACGCCGCGGCGGAGGCGTCGCGATGACGGCGACGGGAAACGCCGTCCAGCCGAAGCTGCTCGGCGCCCGCGTGAAGCGCACCGAGGACCCGCGCTTCCTTCTCGGCAAGGCGCGCTACGTCGACGACATCGTGCTGCCGCGGATGCTTCACGCGGCCTTCGTCCGCAGCCCGGTCGCGCACGCCGACGTCCGGGACGTCCGGGTGACGGAGGCCGTCGCGGCCGGCGGCGTGCACGCCGTGCTCACCGGCCGCGACCTGGAGGGGGCCGCCCGCGGGATCATCTGCGACTCCACGATGGACACCTGGCAGTCGACCGAGTTCCCCGCGCTGGCGACGGACCGGGTGCGCTTCGCGGGCCAGACCGTGGCGGTCGTGGCGGCCGACGACCGCTACCTCGCGGAGGACGCGTGCGAGCTCGTGGACGTCGACTACGCCGAACTGCCGGTGATCTCCGGCATCCCCGCGGCCATCGCCGAGGACGCGCCCCTGCTCCACGAGACCTGGACCGACAACCTGTTCATCAAACGCCACCTCCGGAACGGCGACGTCGACGGCGTGTTCGAATCCGCCGACGGTGTGCTGAGGCTGAAACTGGTCAGCAATCGCCATTCCGGTATTCCGCTGGAGACGCGGGGGTGCATCGCGGACTACGACGTCGCCGAGGACACGCTCGTCCTCTACACCGCGACGCAGATCCCGCACCTGGTCCGCACCGGACTGGCCGACGTGCTCGGCATGCCGGAGAACCGGATCCGGGTGATCGCCCCGGACGTCGGCGGCGGCTTCGGGATCAAGGGGCACCTGTTCCCGGAGGAGATCGCCGTGTGCCTCCTGGCGAAGCGTGCCGGGCGGCCGGTGAAATGGATCGAGGACCGGGTCGAGCACATGCTCGCGTCCATCCATGCCAGAGAACACCACCACGAGCTAGAAGTCGCCCACACTGCCGACGGGGTGGTGACCGGCCTGCGTGCGGTGGTCCACGTGGACTGCGGCGCGTACTCGGTGTACCCGTGGACGTCCACCATGGACACCGGGATGGCGCTCGGCATCCTGCCCGGGCCGTACCGGATTCGTAACTACGAGTGCCGCGCGTACAGCGTCGCCACCAACAAGTGCCCGCTGGGCCCCTATCGCGGTGTTTCCCGGCCGGCCGCCGCGTTCTCGATCGAACGCGCCATGGACGCCGTGGCGAGGGCCGTGGGGATCGACCGGGTCGAGGTGCGGCGCCGCAACCTGGTGCGGCCGGAGGAGTTCCCCTACGAGTCGGTGACCGGCCTCGTCTACGACTCGGGCAGCTTCACCGAGTCGCTGGAGAAGGTCCTGGAGGACGGCGGTTACGAGGAGTTGCTCCGGCTCCAGGAGGAGGGGCGCCGCGAGGGCCGCCACCTCGGGATCGGCCTCGCCTGCTACACCGAGCAGAGCGCGCACGCCACCTCCGAGTTCGTCAAGCGCGGTGTGCCGATCATCTTCGGGTACGACACGGCGATGGTGCGGATGGACCCGTCCGGGCAGGTGACCGTCCAGCTCAGCACCCACTCGCACGGCCAGGGCCACGAGACGACGATGGCTCAGATGGTGGCCGACCAGCTCGGCGTCCCGCTGGACGACATCAGGGTCAGATTCGGCGACACCGCCCAGACGCCGTACGGGCACGGCACCTTCGCCAGCCGTAGCGCGGTGCTCGCCGGAGGCGCGAGCGAGCGCGCCGCCGGCAAGGTCCGGGAACTGCTGCTGACCTTCGCCGCCGAGGTGATGGAGGCCGCTCCGGCGGACCTCGATCTCGGCGACCGGCGCGTCTTCGTCCGCGGTGTGCCCGGGCAGAGCGTGGACGTCCGGGACCTCGCCCGGTGGGCGTACCACCGTCCGGAGAAGCTGCCCGAAGGCATGGAGCCGGTGCTGGAGGCCGTCAGCTCCTACGACGCCCGGCCGGGCCACGGCACCTTCGCCAACGCCGCGCACCTCTGCCTCGTCGAGGTGGACCCGGAGACCGGCGGAGTGCGGACGCTGCGCTACCACGTGGTCGAGGACTGCGGACGGATGATCAACCCGTTGATCGTGGACGGCCAGGTCCACGGCGGCGTGGCTCAGGGGCTCGGCGGTGCGCTGATGGAGGAGTTCGTCTACGACGAGCAATGCCAGCTGCAGTCGGTGACCTTCATGGACTACCTGCTGCCCGGCGCCACCGACATCCCGCACATCGGCGTCTCGCATCTGGAGACCCCGTCGCCGTTCACGATCCAGGGGATCAAAGGGATGGGCGAGGGCGGGGCCATCGCCCCCGGGCCCGCGGTGGCCTCCGCCGTCGACGACGCGCTGCGCCCGATCGGGTCCGTGTTCGCCGACGAGCTTCCCCTGACCCCGCCGCGCGTGCGCCGGCTCGTCGAACAGGCCAGAGCCGAGCAGGCGGGCAAGGGTGGTGGCTCGTGACCATCGTCGACTGCCAGTGGCACTGGCATCCGCCCGCGCTGCTCGACCGGCATCTCGGGCGCGCCGAACACCCGCGGGCGTTCCGTACCGGAACCGGCTATCGCTACGAGGTCTCTCCGGACGAGACATGGGTCTATGACCGGCGGTTCACGGACCTGGACCATCAGGTCCAGGTACTCGACGCCGTGGGCATCGACGTCGCCGTGGTCAGCGCCTCGGTGGCCGGAGACCTCAGCGACCGTCCCCTCGGCGAGGCGCGCGACCTGTGCGTACTGCTCAACGAGGAGATGGCCCGGGCGCAACGGATGTACCCGGACCGGTTCTTCGGCTTGGCCCACCTGCCGCTGACCGACACCGAGTCGGCGCTTCGGGTTCTGGACGACGCCGTGGACCGGCTTGGACTGCGGGCGGCTCTGCTTCCGGGCAACGTGGCGGGCGACTCCGTGGCGGCGGAACGTCTGTGGCCGCTCTACGAGCGGCTGGAGCGGTTGCGGCTACCGGTGTTCCTCCATCCCACGCGTTCGTTCCGGCGCCCCCGGGCGCTGCCGTACAAGATGGAGGTCTCGCTCGGCTACATGTTCGACACGAGCTTCGCGGTCATGGCCCTCATCGTCAGCGGGGTGCTCGATCGTTTCCCTGACCTGCGGATCGTGCATCCGCACGCCGGCGGAGCGCTGCCGTACCTGCACGGCCGGCTGGAGGTGTACCGGGCCAAGGGCTGGTGGCCGAACCTCGACCGCCCGTTCGCCGACTACCTGCGGCGGCTCCACTTCGACACCGTGTGCAACGATCCGATGACCTTGAACCTGCTGCTCGAACTGGTCGGCCCGGATCGGATCCTGTTCTCCAGCGACTACCCGTACTGGTCGGGGCGCAAGGCGCTGGGTTTCGTCCGCGAGCACGTTCCCGCCGCGGCTCTGGCCGGCGTCCTCGGTGGCAACGCGTTGGCGCTTCTCGGTGAAGGTGGCGGATGACGATGATGACGTTGGAACACCGTGTGACGATCCCGGCGCCCGTGTCGGCCGTCTGGGACGCGCTGCTCGACGTGGAGCGGATCGCCCCGTGCATGCCGGGGGCCGTCTTGGACGGCCATGAAGGCGACGAGTTCGCCGGTTCGGTCAAGGTCAGGGTCGGTGCGATCCAGATGGCCTACCGGGGCCGGGGGCGGTTCGTCGAACGTGACGCCGCCGCACGCCGGGTCGTCGTGGAGGCCGCCGGCAAGGAGGCCCGGGGTTCCGGTTCCGCCTCGGCCACGATCACCGTGACGCTGCACGAGGAGAACGGGACGACGAGCGCGGACGTGCGCACCGAGCTGTCGGTGAGCGGCAGGGCGGCGCAGTTCGGGCGGGGGATCATCGGCGATGTCGGCGACGCCATGCTCGGCCGTTTCGCCGCGGCGATGGCCGACCGGCTGGCCGAGACGTCCGTCGATCCCGTTGCGCCGCGGCCCATGCCGGAGCCGGCAGGTGCGGACCCGGCAGGTGCGGAGCCGCTCGATCTCACCCATGTGGCCGCTTCGGCCGTCGGAAAGCGCCTTGCGGGCGCGGTCGCGGTCCTCGCCGTGCTGATGCTGGTCAGGGCGCTCCGTCTCAGGACGCAACGACGACGCAACGAAGTTGCGCCCTGATGTGGCGTTTTGCATGATGGTCGCGCGAACCTGACAATGGTGTCGTGGCTGACGCACCGAAACCCTCTCCTGTGACCATGCGTACGATCGCGGCCGAGGCCGGGGTCCACGTATCGACGGTCTCGCGCGTCCTGCGGCGCAACGTCAGCCCGGACGAGGAGGCCGAACTGTCCGACGGGGCCCGGAAGGTTCGCGAGGTGGCCCGGCGGCTCGGCTACGTACCGGATCCGTACGCGTCAGGCCTGCGCAGCGGCCGGTCCAAGGTCCTGGGCGTGCTCGTCCCCCGGCTGTCCGACGTCACGCTGGCCAACATGTACGAGGGCATCGAGGAGAAGGTGAGCACGCTCGGCTACCAGAGCGTGGTGGCCACCACCCGGGACGAGTCGGACCGGCAACGCCGCTGGCTGACCATGATGATCAACCGCCGGGTGGACGCGCTGATCGTGGCGGACGCCTCGCTTGACGGCGGCTACGTGGACGAGCTCGCCAAGCTGGACCTGCCGTTCTTGCTGGTGAGCCGCCGCTACGGGGATCACGTCTCGGTGACGTGCGATGACGAGCTCGGCGGCTATTTCGTGGGCACCCACCTGGCCGACCTCGGACACGAGACGATCGCCATCGTCGGTGGCCTGCCGTACGCGAGCACCGCACGGGACCGCATCGCCGGCGCGATGGAGGCGCTCACCGAGCGGGGCTACGACGTTCCCGCCGAACGGATCAGGTTGACCGGGGTGACCGGGCCCGACGGCAGGGCCGCCACGAACGAACTGCTGGAGTCGAGCCCGCGCCCCACCGCGATCTTCGCTCTCAACGACTGGGCGGCCATCGGCGTGATGGGCGCGTTGCGCGACCATGGGCTGACCCCGGGCACCGACGTCGCCGTGGTGGGCTTCAACGACATCTCGGCCTCGGCCGACCTGCCCATTCCGCTGACCACGGTGCGCACCCCGATCCACCGCATGGGCGAGACCGCCGGCCAGCTGATCATCGATCGTCTTGAGGGCCGTGTGATCAGCTCGGTACGGCTCCAGCCGCGGCTGGTGGTCCGCCAGTCCAGCGACCCCCGCATGGCCAAGCTGATCCAGCGGAAAACCGCACGTTGACGATGGACCGGCGCTAGGCCGGCGGCACGCCGACGCTCGGCCTACCACGGACCGACGCTCGGCCGACGCGGGCCGACGCTCGGCGCCGGCGACAGGCGCTCACCTGGCCACGGGCTGGACCAGCCGCGTCCGGCCGCGTCCGGCCGCGTCCGGCCGCGTCCGGCCGCGTCCGGCCGCGTCCGGCCGCGTCCGGCCGCGTCCGGCCGCGTCCGGCCGCTCGGCATGATCGACCAATCGTCCGGCACGCTCGGCCGACGTATCCGTTGCCGCATGCCTCTTGACCTGTGCAATCGTTTGTGTGAATTTAGGGAAACGATTGCAATCGTGCGCAGGAACCTTGCGAGGCCATGAGCCGCGCACGAGCGGAAGGCACGGGCAGCGATGGCGAACATCGACCACCAGACCGACCCCCACCCCCGGACCAGGCGGCGGACGAGCGACGGATCCGCACGGAGGGTCGCGGCGGCCGCCACGGTCGGCACCGGCCTGGAGTACTACGACTTCTTCCTCTACGGCACGGCGGCGGCGCTGGTCTTCGGGGACCTGTTCTTTCCCGCGGTGTCCTCGACCACGGCCACGCTCGCCTCGTTCGCCACGTTCGCCGTCGGGTTCGGCGCCCGTCCGCTCGGCGCGCTGGTGTTCGGCCATGTCGGCGACCGGCTCGGCCGCAAGGTGACCCTGCTGGTCACGCTCCTGATGATGGGGGCGGCGACCTTCCTCATCGGGCTGCTGCCCACCTACGAGTCGATCGGACTGTGGGCACCGGCCATGCTCGTGCTCCTGCGCTTCCTGCAGGGGATAGGGCTCGGCGGCGAGGCGGCGGCGGCACAACTGATCAGTGTCGAGCACGCCCCTCCCGGCAGGCGCGGATTCTACGGCTCCTGGCCCAACATGGCCTCACCGATCGGTTCCGCGACGTCGACCGGTCTGGTGCTGCTGATCAACCTCGTCCTGACGAAGGAGCAGTTCCTGTCGTGGGGCTGGCGCATCCCCTTCCTGCTGAGCCTCGCCGTCGTCGCCGTCGGGCTGTTCATCCGGCTGCGCGTCGCCGAGTCGCCCGTGTTCCGGCAGCTGAAGGAGTCGCGGTCCCACGCCGCGTTCCCGCTGGTGGAGCTGATCCGCACCCACCCGCGCGCGCTGCTGCTGGCCACCGGCATGTGGTTCGGCGCGTCCATCGGCTTCTACCTGAACGCCGTCTACATCCTGACCTTCGCGACCAAGTCCGCCGGGGTCGGCCTGACCACCATGCTGGTCGTGCTCGTGATCGCCAGCGTGCTCTCCATCGGCTTCCCGCCGGCGGCGGGGGCGCTCAGCGACCGGTTCGGCCGCCGCGCGGTGCTGATCGGCTGCTGCCTCGTCAGCATGGTCGTGGCCGTCCCCTACTTCCCGCTGGTCGGCACGGGTTCGCCGGTCGTCATCCTGACGGTGCTCGTGGTCTTCAACGCGGGGCTGCTCGGCGTCGCGGGCGTCCAGCCCGCGCTTTTCGGGGAGCTGTTCGGTGCGAGGGTGCGGCTCTCCGGGGTGTCCGTCTCCTACACGGCCGCGACGCTGCTCGGCGGCGGCCTGGCGCCCTTCGTCGCGACGGCGCTGGTCGCGGCGACGGCGGGCCGTACCTGGGCGGTGAGCGCCTACCTCGTCGCCGCCCTGGTGATGTCGACGGTCGTCGCCTGGTTCGCCGAGGAGACTCGCGGGACCGACCTCATGGCCGGGAAGGCCGGGGCGTCCAAGGCGGGCGCGTCCAAGGCGGGCGGGTCCGGGGCCACCGCGTCACTCTGACGAGGCCCGCGGGACGGCGACCAGCTTCCGGAACGCCTGGCAGGTCTCCAGCGAGTCGTCGAGCGGGCAGTCGAGCAGGTGACTCAGATAGTCCTTCGCCTGGCGCAGCTCGGCCAGCCGGACGTCGATCGCGTCCAGCTGGTCGAGCACCGTCTCCCGCCAGTCGTGTGCGGCGGTGCGGCCCGCCAGGATCGTCGCGATCTGCTCGATGGTCATCTGGGCGGTCTCCCGCCACAGCCGGATCAGCGCGATCCGGTAGAGCTGGTCGCGGTCGTAGTACCGCCAGCGGTGGCGCCGGTGCGGCGTGATCAGCCCGCACCGCTCCCAGTAATGCAGCGTCGACATCGGCAGATCGAAGCGCGCTGCGACATCGCCGATGGGGATCAATGCGTCCATGCACGCATTGCACCTTGCCCGGGACGGGTCTTGCAAGCCCGGCACCGAGGGTGTGCAGCACGGTTGCGCCCTCGAATCAGATGTGTTGCAATGATTGCGCAACAAGTTGCACATTCAGGGCAAGGCGAGGAGGGACCGTGCGGGTGGCCGATTGGCGAGACGAGATACCGGAGACGATGGCCGCGCTCTCAGCGGCGCAGTACGCGCTCCTTGAGTCCACCATGGCGCTGGGTGGCAGGAGGTACGGATCGACCGGCTATGGCGACCGCTCAAGGGTCATCGACGCCGCGACGCTGGAGCTCTCCCACGGCAAGTGGCTGTTCAACCGGGCCACGGGGGAATGCGCCGACTTCGCCGCGCGGACCTCGTCCCCCGCCGACCTGATCGCCGCCCGCGGCCACCTGGGCAAGGCGATCGCGCTCGCGGACGCGAGCCGCGCCCCGGACGCGGCGGTGCTGGCCACCGCGATCGGCATGCGCAGGAAGCTCACCAGGCAGGGCACCGAGATCCGGTACTACCACGGGACGCCCATCGTGCCGTCGATCTGCCCGATCGTCGTGTTGCGAGGAAGCTCGCAACGCATGGGCGCACAGTACGTGCAACAGTGCGTGGAGATCTTCGGCCGGTTCGTGTTCGAGCATGTCGCCGCGCGCCCGATCTCCGCGGAGACCCGGGACGTGCTGCGCTCCTGGGAGGCGCAGCTGCGCGAGCACGCACCGGAGGTGCCCGCGATGTGCGAAGGCATGGCCGAGGCCGCGCGGCGGCTCGGCATCCCGCTCGGCTACGAGCACGCCATCTCGATCTGGACCGACCTGCTCCCGCCGGCCCGGGAACCCCTGACGATCGGGGTGCTGGACGCCGAAGGAGGCGACCGGCTCGGCGGATATTTCAGCCGGGTGCGCCTGCCCACCGGCGAGGTGTCCGAGGCGGGGACCTGCTCGGGCGCCGCCGCCTGGGGCACGGCGACCAAGGACGGACGGGCGTGCTTCGCCGCCTCGACCGATCACGACTGCACCTTCCAGACGACGATCGTCGCCTACCCCGACGACGGGAACGCCTTCGTGTACACCCCGTTCTCCGTCAACGGGTCGATTCCCGGGCTCGGCCGTTTCGGCCTGTCCGGCCATCCCGGGCTCAACTCGTCGGGCGTGGCGTACGTCCACCACGGCGGCTACGAGAGCTGCGCCGAACCGCGCGAGCTGTGGGGTTACGGCGTGCCGCGGGGCGCGACGACGATGCATGCCCTCCGCTACGCCGACACGGCCCGCGAGGCGCTGGAGATGGAACTGTCGTTCCCGGTCGGGGACGCGGGCCGCATCCTCGGCTCCGCGAGCGGCTTCTACGTCGACGACACCTACGGGTACGTGCTCGAAGACCGGACGCCCGGCAGACCGGTCGTCCGCGAGCACACGACGGGCTCCGGCGGCGAGCGGCACGACCTCCTGTACGCCACCAACAATCTCCTCAGCCCGGAACTGGGCCACGCCTTCTGCCCGCCGCCGGAGGGCTACGAGTTCGCCGTCGACGCCGGCTGGCACACGACGAGCCCGCAGGCGCCGGGGGACGCGCCGCCCGGCGTCATCACCCGCCAGATGTGCACCGCGTCGAGCTCCGCGCGCAACCGGTACCTGTACCGTCACCTGCTCGACCAGGACGGCGACATCACCCGGGCCTCGCTGGACGGCCTGTTCCGGACCGGGCCGCGATTCACGGTCACCCGATGGGACCGCGACGGCGATCGCCGGCCGCGGGGAACGCTGGACGAGGCGTCGGTGGGCGGCCGGCACAACGCGTTCGTCGCCACGGGAACCCCGTCGACCGGCCGCTACACCGGGGCCGTCGGAATGATCGCGCCACGCGACAGCGCCGCCAACGGCCCGACCCACGGATACGTCTACTACGACGAGACCGGCACGCACTGGGACATCCGGCTCGGTGAGAGCGCGGAGTCCCTGCTCGCCGACGCGCGGGCGACCGCCGAGCGCGTGACGGCCCGCGCCGCCCGCCTGCTGGAGCGTGCCGGCGCCCCGGTCGACACCGGTTCCCTGGGCGAGCTGCTGGACGCCGCCCGCGCCGAGATCGCGTCGGCCACCGCCGCCACACCCGGGCGCGCGTCCGGTCCGGGGACCGATGAAGACGTCGCGGCGCTCGCCCGCGCCTGCCGCGCCCTCACTCGTGCGCAGGTCCGCGCCCGGCAGGTCATCGAGGCGTTCGGCACGGTCGAGGCGTTCGGCACGGTCGAGGCGTTCGGCACGGGAGCCTCGGATGAGTGAGCACCCGATTCCGCCCGGCACCCGGGTCCTGGTGCGCTACACCCTGCTCGCACCAGAGGAACGCGCCCCGAACCTGCCCGAGGACACCCGTGCGGTGCCGTATGTCGTGCGCACCAAGGGGATCCTGCTGGCCGAGGCGCACGCCGGAGAACAGGTGCTGGTCCGCACGCCGACGGGACGCGAGGTGGCCGGCGAGCTGGTCCTGCCCGACCCCGCCGACGAGCACGGCTTCGGCCGGGCGCATCCGGCGCTCGTCCGCGTCATCGACGAGATCGGCAAGCTGCGGTGGCGGGGGGAAACGCGATGAAGACCGACTACGCCTCCGTCATGGCCCGCAGGGACGAGATCCTGCTCGCCTCGACCGGCATCGACTACCGGGCCCTCGAACGCGGCCGGCTCGCCTTCGACACCGAAGGACTGATGGCCCACTCCGGACGCGACCTCGCCGCGACCCGGGCCGTCCAGCGGCGCACCGGCGTCGGCGGCACACCGCTGCTGGAGCTGCGCAACCTGACTGAACTCGTGCGTTCGATGTCCGCGCCCGGCAAGGGGGCCAGGATCCTCGTCAAGGACGAGGCCGCGAACCCGTCGGGCAGTTTCAAGGACCGGCGGGCGGCGCCGTCCGCCCACCACGCCCGCGCCGCCGGCTATCCGGGACTGATCGCGGCGACCAGCGGCAACTACGGCGCCGCGGTCGCCGCCCAGGCCGCGGCCCACGGCCTCGGAGCGATCATCATCCAGGAGGCGTTCGACAGCGGCGGCCGCGGTCAGCCCGAAATCCTGGAGAAGGGCCGCAAGTGCGAGGCCCTCGGTGCCGAAGTACTCCAGACCAGCGTCGGGCCCGAGCTCTTCTACATGCTGCTGCGCACGCTCGAAGAGACGGGCTACTTCAACGCGTCCCTGTACACGCCGTTGTCCATCGCAGGCATCGAAAGCCTCGGCGCCGAGATCGCCGAGCAGACCGTGGCCCTCACCGGCCGTCCGCCCGACGTCGTCCTCGCCACGCACGCCGGCGGCGGCATGGTGACGGGAACGGCACGCGGGCTGCGGGCGGCGGGGGCGACCGGAACCGAGGTCGTCGGGGTCAGCGTCGATCTGCGCGGCCTGCACATGGCCTCGGACCAGGACTTCAACCGCAAGTCGTTCACGACGGGCCACACCGGCTTCGCGATCCCGTTCACCAGCTGGCCCGACCGCGTCGACGTGCCGCGCAACGCCGCGCGTCCGTTGCGCTACCTGGACCGGTTCCTCCTCGTCACGCAGGGCGAGGTGTTCTACACGACGGAACTCCTCGCCCGGCTGGAGGGGCTCGAACGAGGACCGGCGGGCAACACCTCGCTGGCCGCGGCGCTGGTGGTGGCGCGCGAACTCGACCAAGAGCAGACGGTCGTGGTCAGCGAGACCGAGTACACCGGCGCAGGCAAGAACCCCACCGCCCAGCTCGCCTTCGCCGCGGTCAACGGGATCGACGTGCGGGTGGGCACCGCGGACGAGGACGAGCCGGGCCGCGTGATCAGCCTGCCGGCGCACCCAGGGCAGCTGACCGTCAGGGAGGTCGACCTCGCCGCGCTGCGGACGTCCTATCTGCGCAGGGCACTGGCCGGCAGCGACGGGCTCACCGACGTGGACGTCGAGTTCCTGTCGCGCGACAGCGGCTCGTCCGAAGCGGCGGTGAGGGCGATGCTGGAGAGCATGTCATGACGGTGCCGATGACGGGCTCGGCCGACCTGCTGGAGCGCGAGCTGAAGGTCCTGTCCCCGGCGACGCGCATCGGGTTCTTCCCCGTCGTCGTGGACGGCGGGGCCGGAGCGTGGTTCACCGACCGTGACGGGCGCCGCTTCCTCGACTTCCATTCGATGGCGTGCGTGGTCAACACGGGGCATGGCCATCCCCGGGTCGTCCGGGCCATCCAGGAGCAGGCGGGACGGCTCGTCCACACGAACTCGGCGTACGCCAGCCACGAGGGGCTGGTGCTGCTGGCGGAGCGGCTCGCGGACCTGGCGCCGGGCGACGCCCCGCGCCGGGTGGCGTTCGGCCTGTCCGGCAGCGACGCCAACGACGGCGCGCTGAAGCTCGCGCGCGCGGCGACCGGCCGCCCGCGGGTCATCGCGTTCCGGCACGCCTACCACGGCAACACCTACGGCGCGCTGAGCCTCTCGGCGGTGAGCCTGGCGATGCGCCGGGGCTTCGGTCCCGAGGTGCCGGGCGTCCACCACGTCGACTTCCCCGACGTCTACCGGATGCCGGGCCCGGCCGACGCGGTCGCCGACCGTTGCCTCGCGCAGCTGCGCGACCTGCTGGCCACCTCGGTCCCGGTCGAAGAGGTCGCGGCCGTGTTCGTCGAGCCGATCCAGGGCGACGCCGGCATCGTCGTGCCGCCGCGGCGCTTTCTCGACGGTCTCGCCGGGCTGTGCCGCGACAACGGCATCCTTCTCGTGGCCGAGGAAGTCCAGACCGGGGCCGGCCGGACGGGACGCTGGTTCGCCAGCGAACTGTTCGGGCTGGAACCCGACATCCTGGTCGCCGGCAAGGCACTGGGGTCGGGCATGCCGGTGTCCGCCGTGATCGCCGACGCGCGGCTGATGGCGTCCTGGTCCGCGCCCGGTCACGTGTTCAGCACCGCGGCCAACCCGGTGTGCGCCGCCGCCGCGCTCGCGACGCTCGATGTGATCGACGAGGAGGGGCTGACGGCGAACGCCGCCGCGATGGGCGAACGGCTCCGCGCCGGCCTGGCCGAGCTCGCCACCCGCCACCCGGCGATCGGCGACGTCCGGGGCGCCGGCCTGATGTACGGCCTCGACCTGGTGACCGACCCCGTCACCCGGCGGCGGTCCAGGCGGCTGGCCGCAGCGGTCTCGGCCGCGTGCTTCTCTCGCGGGCTCTACGTCACCTTCCTGCGCGGATCGGTCCTGCGGCTGGCGCCGCCCCTCGTCATCGACGCCGGCGAGATCGATCTGGCCCTCGACATCCTCGACGCCTCCCTGGCCGACGCCGCGCGGGGCCGGGTCCCCGAAGCGCACATCAGCGCGGTCGTCGGCTGGTAGCCGGCGGCAGACCGAAAGGAAAGCCATGCACACGCGAGTCACAGCCGATCAGCGACGTCCCACGGTGGACAAGCGTGAGCTGCGCCAGATCCTTGGCCGGTTCGCCAGCGGCGTGGTCGTCGTCACCGGGCTGGTGGAGGGGGAGCCGGCAGGGTTCACCTGCCAGTCGTTCTCCTCGCTCTCCCTCGATCCCGCGCTGGTCGTCTTCTGCCCGTCGAAGACGTCGCGGACCTGGCCCGGGCTCTCCAGGTCGGGCACGTTCTGCGTCAACATCCTGGGCGAGGGGCAACGCGACGTCAGCGACACCTTCGCGCGCCAGGGCGTGGACAGGTTCGACCGCGTCTGCTGGTCGTCGGGCCGTCGCGGCAACCCGCGGCTGGCGGGCGCGCTGGCCCACATCGAATGCGATCTGCGCGCGGAGCACGACGGCGGCGATCACCACATCGTGCTCGGCGAAGTCCAGGACCTCGTCGTCGGTCAGGCGGACTCGCCCCTGATCTATTTCCGCGGCCGGTACGCCGGTATCCGCGCCTGACCCGTCCAACCCCGTCCGAAGGGAAATGCACATGTCCGCTGTGGAACAAATGATCAACGAGGTCCGGCGGCTCGCTCCGCTGCTGGAGTCGGAGGCACCGGCCGCCGAGGCCGCCGGCCAGGTGACCGGCCGGGCGATCGACGCGCTCCGCGAGGCCGGAGTGCTCGGCATGCTCGCCCCGCAGGAGTGCGGCGGCCTCGACCTCGGCCCGGTGGACGCGCTACGGGTGTTCGCGGAACTGTCGCGGGCGGACGGATCCGCGGCGTGGGTGGTGGCCGCGAGCACGATCACCGCCAAGATCCTCCACCTGCTCGACGCCGGGACGGTCAAGCGCTTCTACGCCGACGGGATACCGATCATGGCGGGCCAGATCGCGCCCTTCGGCACCGCGGTCCCCGTGCCGGGCGGGTACCGGATCTCGGGACAGTGGTCCTACGGCAGCGGCATCCTGCACGCCGACTACGTGTGCACGGCCGCCATGGTCGACGACGGCGGCGACCGCGACGGCGACGGCGACGTGGGGCCCGACGGTGCTCCGCGGATGATCGAGTTCATTGTCCCGATCGAGGTGGTGAAGCTCGGCGGCAACTGGGACGTCCTCGGGCTGAAGGGCACCGGCAGCGTCGACTACGCGCTCGACGACGTGTTCGTGCCGGACGAGCACATCATGGAGAACTTCAAGACCGCCGAGCCGAAATGGGGCGGCAGGAGCGCTCTCATCGGGCTCACCGGATGGTTCACGTTCGCGCACACCGGATGGGCGCTCGGGGTCGGCAGGCGTGCGCTCGACGAGATCGCGGCGCATGCGAAGCGGCCGTCCGGGCGGGGGACCCGGCTCGCCGACGACGGCTCGTTCAAGGAGGGGTACGCGATCGCCGAGGCCAAGCTGCGCAGCGCCCAGGCGTGGGCGTACGACGTGTGGGGCGATATCGAGCGGAGCGTCGAGGCCGGCCGGCAGCCGACCACCCGGCAGCACACGCTGGCCCGGACCGCTTCGGTGCACCTGCACGACGTCGATGTCGAAGTGGCCGCCTTCGCCTTCCAGCAGGGCGGTGGCGCGGCCCTGCGGTCAGGGGCGTTGCAGCGGGCGTTCCGGGACGTCATGGCGGGCGGCCAGCACATCCAGGTTTCCCACCAGAAGTACCATGACTGCGCCCGTGACCTCCTGGGTGAGGCCGAGGGGCTGGTGTGGCGAGTCCATGAGCTCGGCTGACTGCGGACGCGATGACGACCGAACCTCGCCTGCCGGCGGACGCGATGACCACCGAACCCCGGCTGCCGGAGGGCACACGATGACGACCGGCCACCCGCGCACTGTGACCGATGCCGCCGCGGCGCTGCGGGCGGGCGAGGCGACCAGCGTCGGGCTCACCCGTGCCGCCATCGCGCTGGCGGACCGCGCCGACCAGGCCCTGGGCGTCTACGTGAACCGGTTCGACCCCGGCGCCCTGGACGCCGCCGAACGCGCCGACCGGGAGCTGAAGGCAGGCCTGGACCGGGGGCCGTTGCACGGAATCCCGATCGGCGTCAAGGACACCATCGCGGTCGCCGAGGGCCCGACGACGGCGCAGAGCGTCGTGCTGGACCGTGCCTGGGGCGAGGGCCGGGACGCGCCGGTGGTGGCCAGGCTGAAGGCGGCCGGCGCGGTGATCACCGGCAAGACGACGGCCATGGAGTTCGCCTGCGGCATGCCCGACCCGGCGAAGCCGTTCCCGGTCCCGCGCAACCCGTGGCGGCCCGGCGCGTGGACCGGTGGGTCCAGCTCGGGGACGGCCGCCGGGGTGGCCGCCGGGATGTTCCTTGCCGGCCTGGGCTCCGACACCGGGGGCAGCATCCGGATGCCCGCCGCCTTCTGCGGCGTGACCGGGCTGGTGCCGACGTTCGGCCTCGTCCCGAAATCGGGCTGCGTGCCCATGGCCTACAGCCTTGACCGGATCGGCCCGATGGCCCGCAGCGCACGGGACTGCACGGCGCTGCTGAACATCATGGCCGGTGCGCATCCGAGCGATCCGGACAGCGTGCGGTATCCGGCCCAGACCGGCGTTCCCGCCGCGGACCTGTCCGGCGTTCGTGCGGACCTGTCCGGGGTCCGTGTGGGCGTGGTCCGGGAGGGGCATTTCCCCGACGGCACCGATCCGGCCCTGGGCGATGCGTTCGACAGGGCGGTCGAGGTCCTCGCCGGTCTGGGCGCGAGCGTCCGCACGGTGACGTTGCCCTATTGGCAGGAGATGATCACGACCCTCTACGTCGTCTCGTCCTGCGAGGCGCTGGCCTACCATCGCGGCGACCTGGCCCTTCGCTGGGACGACTACGCCCCGCACACGCGCCGGCTGATCGCCACGGGGGCCATGATGTCCGGCGCCGACTACGTTCAGGCGCAGCGGGTTCGCCGCGTGGGCCAGGACGCCGTCCAGCGGCTGTTCGGCGAGGTCGACGTGATCGCCTGCCCGACGGCCTCGGTCGGCGCACCGTCGTTCGACTCGCTCGCCGGCGACGACGGACACCTGCGCACGGACGCGCTCTATCCGATGATCCACACGCCGTACTGGAGCGGTCTGGGTAACCCGGTGCTCGCGGTGCCGATCGGGCTGACCGCCGCCGGCCTGCCGCTGTCCATGCAGCTCGCCGGTCCCGCGTTCGGCGAAGCGGCCGTTCTCCGGGCCGGTGACGCCTTCCAGCGGCAAACGGACTGGCACCTGCGCGCGCCCGGACTCGACGACATCATCGAAAGGGTCGGCCATGATCGATAACGGCACACCACGAGAACGCATGCGCATGCTCCTGGCCGCGGCCGGGCTTCCCGCCTCGGACGACGAGATCGACGAGCTGGCCGCGGGCTACACGCAACTGCGGGCGGCGGTCGACGCGTTGAACGCGGTGCCCGCGGCCCGCTATGGCGAGCCCGCGCTCCGGTTCCGCGCATCCGCCGAGGTCGTCGAGGATTGGGGGCTTGACCTCAACCGCGGTTGAAAAGGGATAGTCGTGGCTGAGCGCTCATCGGCGCCGGTCGGCCGGAGCCGGTGGCGAGCCTCATCGCCGTTCGCCGGCTGGCCGGTTGGCCCGCCGGCCCCGTTGGCGCAGCCTCGACGCCGGAGGTTCGAGACATCATGCGTGTGCTGTTCATATCGAACCCCCGGATCGGATCGGCCTTTCCGCTGGTGCCGCTCGCGTGGGCGATGCGGTCCGCCGGACACGACGTGCTCTTCGGCGCCGCGGGCGACGGGCTCGCGGTCGAGCTGGCGGGTCTCGACGTCATCGACGTGCTACCGGGGGCGGGCGATCGGCGGATACGCGAGGCGCAGCGGCTCGCCGACCCGGAGTCTTTCGCGTCCCTGACCCTGCCGGGGGCCGAAAGGCCGGCGGCGCCCGCGGACGGGTTCGTGCCGTGGGCGCTGCCGGAGTTCCTGGCCGTGGCGCACGCCTGGCGACCCGATCTGATCGTCTCCGACCCGGCGCAGACCGAGGGACTGCTCGTCGCCGCGGCGCTCGATGTTCCCATCGTGCTCCACGGCCGCGGCCTTCTGCGCACGGCCGGCATCCCGCGGGCGATCCGCCGGCTTTGCAGGGCTTTCGACGACAACGGATGGGATCTGCCCGAACACATCCGGCACATCGACGTCGCACCCGCCAGCATCCTGCTGAGCGAGCCGGACGGGTGGCCCATGCGGCCGGTTCCGTACAACGGAGGCGGAGTCCTCGCGGACTGGCCCCGCGAACCGTCCCGGCGGATCTTGCTGACGTTGGGCACCGCCCCCATGGGCGCCCACGGGTCGGCCACGGTGAAGCGGATCCTCACCCTGGCCGGACGGGTCGACGCCGAGTTCGTGCTGGCGCTCGGAGATCAGGCCGCCGCGATACCGGACGCGTTGCCGCGCAACGTCCGTTCGGTGGGGTGGGTCGCGCTGAGCACGATCCTGCGGTCCTGCGCCGCCGTTGTGCACCACGGTGGCGCGGGCACGACCCTGTGCGCCCTGGACGCGGGCGTCCCTCAGCTGGTCGTGCCGGACGGGACCGAGGCGGTCCTCCACGCCGACGCGGTGGTGAACCGTGGCTGCGGGCTGCGGTGCCGCCCGGACGAGCTGGACGAGGACGTTCTGACCTCGCTGACCGGTGCGGCGAAGTTCCGCGCCAACGCCGCCGAGGTGCGCGCGGAGCTGGCGGCCATGCCCGCCCCCGCGGACCTGGTGCCACGCCTGGCCGAACTGGCCGGCACCGCGGCGGCGGCCCGATCCGCGTCGGTGGCGCCCCCTCCCCAGCCCGTCGCCTTTGGTGCGTAGATCGCGCTGTGATCCGCGCCGCACTCCGTCGACACCGGACACGCGGCCCTTGCACTCAACTCGAGTTGAGTTGCGAGGGTGGCTTCGCCGGTGACCACGCCGTGCGACGAGACCGCCGCGCGGTCCGTCCGGTCCGACGACGAGGAGTTCGCGTGAGGACACAAGCCCGCTTGAAGACCACCCTGCCGAAAGCGCCGGACACCGGCTCACGGCGGCATGAGGCGCTGGTGATGGCGCTGGCCTGCGCGGGCTCGTTCGTCGTCATCCTGGACGCCACCATCATGTCGGTGGCGCTGCCCGACATCCGCGGCGCGCTGGGCTTCGCACCGGCGACGCTGCCCTGGGTGATCAACGTCTACACGCTCGCCTTCGCGGGATTCCTGCTGCTGGGCGGCCGGTGCGCGGACGTGTTCGGCCGCCGCGCGATGCTGCTCGCCGGGATGACGCTGTTCACCGCCGCGCGTGTGGCCGGCGGTCTGTCCGTCACGCCGGAGATGCTGCTGGCCGCGAGGGCGCTGCAGGGGATCGGCGGGGCGTTGCTGATGCCGGTGACGCTGTCGCTGCTGACCGCGGCGTTCACCGATCCGGCCAGGCGCGCGCGGGCGCTCGGCACCTGGAGCGCGGTCGGGGCGCTCGGCGCCGCGTCAGGCCCGGTCATCGGCGGTGTCCTCACCCAGTGGGCGGGCTGGAGGTGGGTGTTCTTCGTGACCGTCCCGGTCGGGCTGCTCACCCTTGCCGCCGCACGCGGGCTGCCGCGGCATGGCCTGCACGGCCGTCGCCCCTCGCTGGACGCCGTCGGCGCCGCGCTGGCCACCACCGGGCTGACCGGCGTGGTGTTCGCGCTGATGCGCGCCGCCGTAGCAGGCTGGACGAGCCCGCAGGTCACGGGCCCGCTGGCGGGCGGCCTCGCACTGCTGGGGCTTTTCCTGCTGCATCAGGCACGGTGGGCCACCGAACCATTGCTGTCTCCCGGCATCTTCCGGGTGCGCGCGGTCAGCAGCGGCAACGCGGTGATGTTCCTGCTCGGCCTTGGCTTTTTCGCCAGCCCGATCCTCTTGTCGCTGTACCTGCAGGACGTGCACGGCTGGTCGCCGCTGCGCGCCGGGCTGGGATATCTGCCGATCGGGATCGCCATGTTCGCGGGCGCTCAGGCCGCGGGACCGCTGACGGTACGGTTCGGCCCGCGCCGCGCGACCGTGGTGTGCTGCCTGGTTGGCGCGGCCGGGTTCGCCGGGGTCGCGGCGTTCCTGGGCGTGCACGGCTCGTACCCGCTGACGGTGGCGCTGTCGGGCGGAGTGTTCGGATTCGGGACGGCCGCGGCGTTCACTCCGATCACGGTGGCCGCCACCAGCGGCGTCCCGCCCGAGCAGCACGGCCTGGCCGCGGGTGTGCTGAACACCGTCCGTCAGACGAGCGGCGCGATCGGGCTCGCCGTCATCAGCACGGTCTCGGCCTCGGCGACGGCCGGCTGGGCCGCCGCGCACCCAGGCCGGGCCGCTCCTGCCGCACTGGCCCACGGCCACACCATCGCCTTCCTCATCTCCGCCGGCTGCGTGGCCGCCGCCGCCCTGCTGGCGCTCCTGACCATGCCCCGCTCCAGTTGACCATCCAGGACACGACGCCACGTTTGGATGGTGTGCGCGGGGGGCGGCTGATCCTGGAAGGCCTGGTGAGCGCTAGCAGAGCGTCGCGTTGGGTCTGGTCATGCGGTAGATGGCGGTGCTCGTCCGGCACAGCTTTGGACTGACGGGGCGGGCGCGGTGTCGGCCCGCCGGGACGCCGCGCCCGACCAACGTTGCACGGGCTTGGTCGTTCATGGATGCGCCCGGCCGCCGGACCGATATGCCAGCGCTGGCGACCTGGATCCGCGGCCCTGCGCGCAGGGCGGCCAGCAGGCCCGCCGGGGTCGCGGAACGGCCCACGGTGGCGGCCGAGCGAGCGTCACCGCGGGCCATGGCCGAGCGCGAGAGCCGACATTGTGGGGGCCGACAAGGCGGCTATCGCGCCGAGAATCAGCACGAAGGCGGCCAGCCGGGCGGAACAGGCGGCCCTCGCCGCGGGCCAGTCGCGCGGCCGGCTCGTGCGCGTCCTCGGCCGCGGCCTGTCCGGCGTAATCGGACAGCCGCCCCGCTCCTGGTCGGCTTGAGCACCGGCCTCCCAGCGGGCCAGCCGGCGTCACCGGCAGGTGCACGGTGGGGTCTGCCCGCTGGCTGGGTGATCTCCGCCCGCCCCGCGCACCTGGCCCTGGTCAGCGAGGCCGACTTCATCACTGCGCAGAGCATCCAAACGCCGCGCGGTGCCCTGTCAAGGCGGACCGCTGTTACCTGCCGGCGGGGCTGCTGCGCTGCGCGATCTGCGGGCGCCGACTGGCGGGTCAAGCAGGCTGGCCGCTGCGGGAGACTCGACGGTGTCGCCTCATAGGTGTCGCCTCATAAGGGCCGCCGCCTCGCCGTCGGCCATCGCTCTCGCTACGTCGACGGGAGACCCGGACGCGGGCTGATGTCGACCAGATCATCCACGCGATCACCGCGCACCGAATCGCAACAATCGGCGGCCGGGTCGTCGCGGACACCGAGCGGCATGTCAGTAGCAGCCATCAGACGAGCCGGTGTGCGGGCGGCGGACGTTCGCCGAGCAGGTGCCCGCCGCCACCACGCGATCGTGCACGAACTGCTGGCCGACGGGCACGCGATCCGGGCGATCGCCCGGCTTGGGATGGGGACGGCACACCGTGCGACGGTACGCCCGCGCCGCCAGTATCACATTGTGCTCAGCGCGATTGACATGACGATCACCGCGCCGGAAAGCCCGCCGAGGAGGACGACGCCGGACGCCGCAAGAGCGAGACGCGGCCGTAGGAGGCGGCGCGCTACCAGATAGGCCACCGCGCAGGCCAGAAACGCGGCCACCGCGAGGTAGAGGACGAACAGGGACGCCGCTCCCACGAGAACGGCACTGATCAGCGCGGCAGCCACCCTGCCCCCGCCCCGGAGGTCACGGCCGACGAGTGCGTAGGTGACGACTCCGGCGAATATGGCGCAGCCGGCCAGCATCACAATGATGATCAGATCATTTGCATTCATGTGGTCCTCGTTTCGATCCGGTAGCGCGTCGCCTTCATCTATGACTCGAAGCCGGGCCGAAGAGTTCGATCTTCCAGGAACGGACTCATCCTTTGAGGAAACGCAACAGCTCCGCGATGACGAACCGGGGGTTCTCCTCGGCGAGCGAATGCCCTGCGCGCGGCACGTCCACCGCGCGCAGGATCTTGGTCATCCGCGGGGACACTGTGGCCCGGATCGCGTCCAGCTGCTCCTGGGCGGTCATGAGCAGGGTCGGGGCACCTGCCGCTGCCGTGGTCGCGGACGTTTTGTCGAGGGCGCGGTAGAGTTCCAAGGCGATATGCCAGCTCAGTGTGCGGTATGTGGCCGCGTCGACAGCGGCCCGGGCGGCGGCAGGACGAGGTAGCCGAGGCGTGCGATGTCGCGGGGGAAACTGGCTGGCGTACTGGATTGCCACCGCGGCGCCGAAATCGTGGCCGACGACGGCGGCGCCCCGGATCTTGAGCCGGTCGGCGATCAACGTGTGCACCTACCGCGCCAGGGTGGCCATTGCCGGCATGATCGACCACTAGCCGTACCACGTCTGGGGCCAGCCGTGGATCAGCATCACCGGGCTGCCGCCGCCGGTCACGTAGGGCATGCGGACGCCGCCGACCTTGGCGAACTCGTGCCGGAAGGTCTTCTTGAACTCTGGATCGTCAGGCACAGCAGGACCGCGTGCTCGCCATGGCCTTGGACGGCATCAAAGCCCCCATTGAACGCGAACGACCAAGGGGACGGCGACGACCGCACTCTCGAACTCGGGCCGTTGACGGCGGCCGTCGGTATAGTCAGCCGAGCCCTGCGGCACGTCCCGCGCGACGGGACAGATCGGCGAAGGCGTCACGCAGCGCACGCGGGCCGATGACCTCGATCTCGGTGTCGAAACGTGCCAGGTTCGCCGCGAGCGCGGCCCAGGACCAGGAACCGATCAGCAGCCGGGTCCGGGCGGGACCGAGTGCTTCGACGACACCGTCGCCGGCGAAAGGAGCCACCCGCTCGGCAGGCAGGTCGAGGATCACCTCGCCGCGGCATGGCCAGGCGTTGGCGCTTTCGGAACCTTTGAACCGTGCGGACAGGAAGGCGGCGACATCGCCACCGGGCACTTGCCTGGGCGTGAAACGTGGCCCGTTGGGGACGCGAAGCGTCATCCGGTCGGCGCGGTAGGTCCGCCAGTCCGCGCGCTCGGGGTCCCAGCCAATGAGGTACCAGCGTCCACGCCGGAACACGAGGTGGTGGGGCTGCACCCGGCGGGGCGGGCGCAGCCCGGATTCATCTGGCTGTGCCGGTGACCGGTAGTCGAAGCGCACCTCCTGCGCGGAGCGGATGGCGGCGCTCAGTGCGAGCAGGACGCTGGTGTCGGCCTGGGGACCGGTTCCAGGCCCGGCTGATCCGACCACGGTGATCTCCAGGGCGTCGACGCGCTGCCGCAAGCGGGAAGGCAGGACCTGGCGTACCGTCGCCAGGGCTCGCGCGGCCGCCTCTTGGATGCCGGCTGCCGTCCCGACCGCGATCCGCAACGCCACGGCGAGCGCGACCGCCTGCTCGTCGTCGAACAGCAAGGGCGGCAGTTCGTTTCCTGCCTCGAGCCGGTAACCGCCGTCGGGCCCCCTGACCGCCTGGACGGGATAACCGAGCTCGCGCAGGCGATCGACGTCGCGACGCACCGTGCGTTCGCTGACGCCCAGCCGCTCAGCGAGCAGGTCCCCGGGCCAGTCACGGCGGACCTGCAGCAATGACAGCAGCGAAAGCAGGCGAGAAGAGGTCGCCATCGAGGAGGAGGTCGGCATGGTGTCCAGGCTGCCACGAGTAGCGGACGTTCCCTGACCGGAACTGGTGGCAGGGTCATCTTCGTCGCCGGAAATCTCGGGCGACGAAACCACGTTTGAAGGAGCGCATCACCATGTCGGTCAACGCTGTTGCCCACCTGAACTTCCATGGCCAGGCCCGGGCGGCCCTGGAGTTCTACCAGTCGGTGTTCGGCGGGCAGATCACCGTCATGACCTACGGCGACTTCGGGATGCCCGTCGAGGCGCCCGGCGCTGCCAAGGTGGTGTTCGGGCAGGTCGTCGCGGACAACGGCTTCCGGGTCATGGCCTACGACGTGCCAGGCGAGGACGCGCCGGTGCGCCAGGGCGCGCGCACCACCCGCCGTGAGAACGGCGTCACCATCACCGAGGAGCCGTTCTTCCTCTCCGTCCGTGGCGAGACCGTCGCGGAGGTCGGCGCGTTGTGGGACCGCCTGGCGGACGGCGCGACGGTCATCGAGGCGTTCGGCCCGGCTCCGTGGGCGCCGGCCTTCGGAATGCTGGCCGATCGCTTCGGTGTCACCTGGATCCTCGACGTCGCGGCCGGCCATGCCCAGGACTGAAGCCTTCGGTCACCACCGCACGGGGTCCGGCCGCACCCCGGGGGTGTCTGTGGCCTGGCAGTACCGGCCGGTGAACATGTTGGTGGTGGCGCCGGTGATGATGGAGTCGAGCCGGTCGCGGGTGTCGGTCAGGTCGGCCGTCCGCTTGTCGATGTAGTCGCGATGGGTGGCCAGCCGGGCGGCGGCGAGCAGGCCCTGCTGCTGCTCGTAATACCGCAGGGACCGGACACTGACCCCCGTCCTGGCGGCGAGTCCCCCAATGCGCATCCGTTCCCCGCGTGATCACTTCCGTAACCGTGACGTCCGACATCACCGGCGGCCTGCCCACCACCCCGGCCGTCTCTCGGTCAAGAGGGACCGCCCCAGGGGGCGCTTAGGCGCGAGTGGGCGCTTGACTGGAGCCTGAGGCGGTTTTGTCGCGGCGTGACAGCGCCAGCGCCAGAACGCCGATGGCGATCATTGCCCAGCCGCCCGAGATGGGCTCCAGCAGAGCCATCGGGATGCCGAGCGTGAGCAGGATCCACCCGGTCTCAGCAGGGATCCTGCTCGTGAGGATCACGGTTCTCCTGGTGAGGAGACCGAGGCCGACGAAGGCGATGCCGGCGAGCATGAACCAGAGGGTCATCATGCGGGTGTCGTCGTCGTTGGCGACGGTGTTCCACAGGCCGTCGGAGAAGATGCCGCGCCAGTGCGAGCCGGAGGCGACAACACCCACCAGGATGTGCACGGTGGCGGCGGCGAAGATCAGACGAGGGATCCAGCGGTGGAGGCCCGTGGTGCCCGACGTGTGAGGTTCCAGGGATGCCGAGACTGTCATGACAGCGTGATCCTTTTTGTGGCGGGTGATGTGCGTGCGCCCGCGTTGGTCATGCCGGCGACCACCAGGTGGTGGAAGGGGCGGATGAGGTTGAAGTAGAGCGGGCCGGTCCAGCGGTGGTACTTCACCACGGTGACCACCTCGAACCTGGCGGGGCCGTCCGCCGTCGGCGCGGTGACGACGGTGAGATGGCCGGTCAGGTGGTTGTCGGCGGCTTCGAGGACGATGTACCGATCTTCGGCGGCGGCGGCGACGGTGAAGAAGGCGATCTTGTCGCCGACAGTGAAGGAGATGTCCTCGGGTCGCAGCGTCCCGCCGAGCGGGACGTCCGGATCGCGCAGCCGCAGCAGCCTGGCCAGGACGGCCCTGGCGCGGAACAGCGCCCTCATCCAGGCGGGGCGCCAGCTCATGGCCCCCGCGACGAATTCCCGCAGGCTCGCATCGGATGTGGCGGTCTTGACGTCGACGTGGTCGGCTTCGGACAGCAGAGGTGTCAGTTCGGAAATACTCTCGACGAGGTTCATGATGTGGGCCTCTCGTGACGCGGACGTCCGGCCGGTCGGTCCAGCAGCGGTAGCAGCAGCTCGTAAATGTCGTGCTTGTCGGCGGGCGGGAGCGGGGGCACCATGTGCGAACCCCCGATCATCACCAGATACAGCAGCTTGGCCACCTGATCCGGCCTGGCATGACCGGCCTCCTCACACAGGCCTCGCAGATACTCGATCCTGGTAGCGTCCACGTGCTCTTGCACCGCCGCCGCCTCGGAGTTCTGCTTCGCCCAGGCCCGCATCGCGATCTCCAGCTCCGGATCGGTGCTCGTGAGCGCTTGCGTGAGGAGCCGGCGCAGCCTCTCCCGCGGTAGGTCGCCGGCCCCTTCCACCGAATCGATGATCGCCGTCGTGTATTCGGCTTCGAAGTGGCTGAGCAACCGGCTCCGGTACCGCGGCATCGACCCGAAGTGGTGGTAGAAGGAGCCCCTTGACAGGCCCATGCGCTCGCACAGCCGATCCAGCGTCACCGCAGGAGCACCCTGCTCGGCCAGCAGGGCCAGCCCCTCCTCCAGCCACGCCCGCTCACTCATGCCCGTTCCGACCCCCGGTCCATACCAAAAGGTTTGTTATGGAGAGAGGCTACCGGCGGCCCAGGCCGTCCACAAGGCCGTGTGACCGTGTCCGTCGCTGGAACCCGGTGCAAGAGTGGGTGATCTCCAAACTGCCCTTGCATCCGCCGCTGGTCAGCGACGAGGACTTCCTGGTCGCGCAGACGATCCGTGCCTCCAGGCCCACGCGAGACGGTGGCTACCGCGTCTATGCGCTGGCCGGGTTGGTGGTGTGCGGGATCTGCACGCGGCGGATGGACTCGCACTGGGTAGTCAACGGCCGTGCGGGATACCGGTGCCGTCACGGTCATACCAGTGCCAAGCTCCGCAAGCCGGATCAGCCGAGGAGTCTCTACGTGCGTGAGGACTGGCTGTTCACTTCCCTACCCGGGCTTGTCGCCGGCGGCGACCACCCGCGTGACCATCGACTTCGACGACTGGGACGAGGTCCCGCTCCGCATCACCGTTCTCGACGCGAGGTCGGCGTGGGCTGGCCGGCCTAGCGCGACCACATGTGCGGGCGTGCGGACGCGACGCTGTTTCTCGTCGTCCCGCCCGGAGCGTCCGGCGCCGTCGGCGGAGGCCGCTCTGGCCAGATCCGCGGTCGAGGCCGGTGTCACGTTGCCGCAGGAGATCCTCGCCTCCTGCGACATCTCCACCCCGCGCGGCCGAGTCGGCGGCATCGATCGCGCCGGTGACGCGCCTGTGAAGGGGCCTCACGACATCGAGGGCCGGGCCCGTGGTGCGGTCATGGCGCAGGGACGGGGCGTCGGAACTGTTTTTCCCAGCACACCGCACCGGCGTCGCATCGGACACAGTCGGTCTCGGAACAGCTCATCACCAGGTGTGATACACCGCACCACCATCCACCTCCGGCCGCCGCCTGGCGGACGCCCATAACCGGGTGGGCGTTTTGGTGCGTTTTATCCGGGCAACCGGGGACGCATGGTTACCGTATTGACAGTCGTCGCCGTCGTTGTCGTGATCGGCGTGGTCGCCGCGCTGATCGCGCGAAGGATGCAGCGGCGCAACGAGCTCCGCGGCCGGTTCGGCCCGGAATACGACCGCATGGTCAAAAAGCGCGGCGGCCGGCGTGCGGCCGAGCGTGAGCTGCACGAGCGGCAGGAACGCGTCGAGCGGCTGAACATCCGTCCCCTGGCCCCCGCGGCCCGCGACGCCTACCGGGCCGAGTGGACCGGAGTGCAAGAACGGTTCGTGGACGCCCCCGAGGACGCCCTGTCCGACGCCGACCAGCTGGTCAGGCGCGTGATGGCCGATCGCGGGTACGAGACGCGGGGCTACCAGCAGCGGGTCGCCGACCTGTCGGTCGAGCATGCCCGGACGCTGGAACACTATCGGACCGCCCACGACATCAGCGACCGGGCGGCCCGCAGGGAGGCGTCCACCGAGGAACTCCGCCAGGCCATGATCCACTACCGGGCGCTGTTCGACGAGCTGCTCGCCGACACCACCGAGGGCGCCCAGAACGCCGCCGAGTCCCGCACCGAGGCCGCCGCCGCGCGGGACACGGTGCGCTCCGATCCCTTCAACACACCCAGGAGAGGGTGACGGTCATGGCCGATGAAGGCCGGTCGGCACGGCCCCAGCCTCCGATCACAGGAAGACCCGCGGGGGTCGGGGTCACGTCCGAAACCCGGCATGACAAACCTCTCGAAGAAGGCCGAGACGACAGTGACTACGACCAAGGCGGCCATGGCCGACCGGGCGTGAGCCCGTACGGACAGCGTTCTTCAACCGGTCGCACGGTAGAGGCCACCGCAAGCACCGAAGACACCGCGGGCACCGGGAACTCCGGGAATCTCGCCGCCGCTTCGGCCACGGGCGGGCCGGAAGACCTGCCACCGCTGTTCGAGAGCCCGCGGATCAGGGAACTCCAGCAGCGCTGGCACGAGATCCAGGCCGCTTTCGTCGACGATCCCCGTGACGCGGTCCGACAGGCCGGCGCACTCAACGACGAGATCGTGAACTCGCTCACCACGGCGCTCGATGACCGCAGGCGCGGTCTGCAAAGCGGCATCGAGAACGGCGACACCGAGCAGCTCCGGATCGCCATGCGACGGTATCGCCGGATGCTGGACCAGATCCTCACCCTCTGAAGCGCCATCCGGTCCGGGCGATGACCGCACCGTGAACCCGGCGAGGTGACGCCACGGCGGGGCGACCGTTGTTCGGGGAACGAGATGAACCGTTCTTCGATCAGCGGGCCCCAGACGTCTACCGACTCGACCAGGCGTGCCGGCAATCTGAAATCGATGAGGGCTTGGGCGGCGTCGCGGTCGGCCCACGGTCGTGACCCGCGGCGATGTCGCCCATGGCGACCGCCGTCGATATTCGGGAAGTCGGGCCTCCGGGGAGCGGGTGTGCTCCGAAGGTAGAAGTGTGGGGTTGATGCGCAGGAGCCGCGCCGCGGGGCGCGGGCGGGCCGGGCTGGTGGTCGCGGGTGCCGGGTGCCTGGCGGGAATGGTCGCGGCTCAGGTGGCGTCGGGGGTGGGTTCGGATCCGGTGCGGCTGACCGGTCCGGTGGTGGGTCTGCTGGCGGCGGAAGCCGGGTGCTTCGCCGCGTCGCGGCGGGGTCTCGAGCGTGCGTGCGGGGCGGTCAGCGCGGCGGTGGCGGTGGGTTACGCGGCGGAGTGGGTCGGTGTGCGGACGGGGGTCCCGTTCGGGAGGTACGCGTATACGGCGGCGCTGCGGCCGCAGGTGGGCGGTGTCCCGGTGGCGGTCGCGGGGGCGTGGGCGGGTATGGGGTTGGCGTCGCACGCGGTGGCGGCGGCGATCGTCCCGGCTGGACGGAGGGCGGCGCGCGCGGCGGTGGGGGCCGCGTCGCTGACGGCGTGGGATCTGTTCCTGGATCCGCAGATGTGGCGGCAGGACCTGTGGCGGCGGGCTGTATCGGGGTGTGCCCGTCAGCGACTTCGCCGGGCGGCTGGGGGTATCGGCGCTGCTGATGGGATTGATGGAGCCGATCGTGGAGTGGAAGCGGGACGCGTCGGGGTGGCTTGCGGTTTACGGGGTGATGGCGGTGATGGAGACGCTCGCGTTCGCGGCGGTGTTCGATCCGCCGGACCGGCTCGTCGCGGTGACCGGTGGGGCGGCGATGGGCGTGTTCGCCGTTCCGGCGGCGGTGCTGACGCTCAGGCGGCGCCCGGCCAGGAGTTCGTGGCCTGCGAGAAGGCAACTGCGGAGATACCCATGGCGGAGGTGATCGGGGTCGGGGTCGGCGGGATGGTCGCCGCGTTGCTGCTGGCGCGCAACGTGCGGCGCGATGCACCGGCGAAAGGGAGCGAATTCGCGCGTCCGATAGATTCCGGCAATTCGTCACAAACAGACCGTTCGTCGCACCGATCGACCGCTCGACCGACAGTCCCTGACCGCCCTCCTGACCAGCTGTCGTGATCATGCGATGCTCCGCCCGACGACGTCGAACAGTCGCCGGGCGGCCCCGCCGCCCCGGCCAGGAAGGAGTTGCGGCGATGCGCGCGAGACGGCGGACGACCTGGGCGAACAGAAGAAGTCGCAGCTGGCGGCTGTCCCTTGTAGCGGCGGCCGTGGTGCTGCTGGGTGGCGTCGCCGCCGCGCCCGGTGCGGCGGCCGATGCCGCGTCGAAGGCGGAGGAATGCGAATACAGCGTCCAGAAGGACGTCCCTGCCACTATGCGGGACGGGACGGTGTTGCGCAGCAACGTGTTCACGCCGAAAGGGGACGGCGAGTTCCCCGTCATCCTGATGCGGCTGCCCTACAACAAGGAGGGCGCGCTGAGCTTCGTCTACGGCGCCCCCGACCGTTACGCCAAGGCCTGCTACCTCGTCGTGGTGCAGGACGTCCGCGGCGAGTACAAGTCGGACGGCACCTTCTACCCGTACCGGAGTGAGGCCGAGGACGGCTACGACACCATCGAGTGGTCCGCCGCTCTGCCGCACTCCAACGGCAAGGTCGGCATGTACGGGTTCTCCTATCCGGGGCTCACGCAGTGGCTGCCCGCCACCCTCACGCCCCCGCACCTGGTCACGATCGCCCCGGCGTTCACGTCCTCCGACATCTACGACGGATGGACCTACGAGGGCGGCGCGCTGTACCAGGCGTTCATCCAGGACTGGCTGCTGAGCTTCCTCAACGGGGGCGTCATCAGCAAGCTCCCGGACGGCGCGAAGCTGCGGGCGGAGATGACCCAGGCGTCGCGGGACCTGCACGCCAAGTGGTACCGGCACCAGCCGCTGAACAACTTCCCGCCGCTGTACCCGGAGGACGACCGCATCGCGCCGTACTACTTCGACTGGATCGACCACCCGAGCGACGACGACTACTGGAAGCGCTGGAGCATCCGCACGAAGTATCCGCAGGTCAAGGTGCCGTCGCTGAATTTCGGCGGCTGGTCCGACATCTTCCTCAACGGGACGGTGGAGAACTTCGCCGGGATGCGCGCCCAGGGCGGGTCCGAGGTCGCCCGGCAGGGCACGCAGCTCCTCGTCGGTCCGTGGACGCACGGCGGCTCGGGCCGCAGGGTGGGCGCCGTCGACTTCGGTCCGGAGGCGGTCGTCGCGGTGGGCGATCTGCACCTCCGCTGGTTCGACCACTGGCTGAAGGGGATCGACAACGGCGTGGACGAGGATCCGCCGGTGAAGGTCTTCGTGATGGGCGCCAACAAGTGGCGCACGGCTGACTCCTGGCCGATCCCCGGCACCGCCAACACCACGTACTACCTGCACAGCAAGGGCGACGCGAACACGGCGAACGGCGGCGGCACGCTCGATACCACCGCGCCCGCGACGGACGAGAAGGCCGACCAGTACCAGTACGACCCGGCGAACCCGGTACCGAGCGTCGGCGGCCGGTTCCAGAGCTCGGTGCCCGGCGGCCCGCAGGACCAGCGGCCCGTCGAGCAGCGGCCGGACGTGCTCGTCTACAGCACCCCGCAGCTCACCAAGGACACCGAGGTCACCGGCCCGATCTCGGTCACGCTGTACGCCAGGTCCTCGGCGAAGGACACCGACTGGACGGCGAAGCTCACCGACGTCCACCCGGACGGCACCTCGATGCTGGTCCGGGACGGCATTCAGCGCGCCCGGTACCGGGTCTCGCTGGAGAAGCCGGAGCTGATCACCCCCGGCGAGGTCTACAAGTACACGATCAAGCTGTGGCCGACCAGCAACATGTTCAAGGCGGGCCACCGCATCCGGCTGGAGATCTCCAGCAGCAACTTCCCGATGTACGACCGGAACCCGAACACGGGCGGGAAGTTCGGCGCCGACACGACCACGCAGCCCGCGTCGCAGACCGTCCTGCACGACCCGGAGCACCCGTCGTCGATCACGCTGCCGATCATGCCGGCGCCCGTCCGCTGACCCCGGCGTAACGGCTGGCCCGCGCCCCCGCCGCGGGTCAGCCGGAGGCCAGGTAGACCTGCTCGAAGTGGGCGTTGCCGAACGTCCGTCCGGAGAGGCCGTTCTCGGGCCAGCCGCCGGTCTAGACCTTGTGCGCTCGATGTTCGACTTTCTGGTGGCGATGTCCAGCAGGGCACACGCCATATGACTTCAAAGTGCCCGAACTGCTGTACATCAATTCGAGCATTCCGCAAAGAGGCTGGGTCAAGTCGGTCCCGTCATCTGCGGGCGGCAGCTGGAGTCGTGCTGGGCCAACTACCGGCCCGCATACCGATGTCGGCATGGCCACACCCGCGCGTCGCGCTCCGACCCGGACCGGCCCAAGAACCTCTACATCCGCGAGGACCACATCCTGCCGCACCTGCCGGCCCTGCACATATTGCTGACCGGACCTCAGCCACTGTGCCGGGCGGCGCGGCATCCGACCCCAAGGAGGCCCTCGACCACCTGCGCACCCGCAAGATCACCCTTACCTTCGAGCCCGAAACCCGCACCCTGCGGGCCGACACCCCGACGGAGGTGAAGATCACCATCGACCAGAAACGCCGACACCCTCGCGGCGTTGCACGCGCCGTTCCGGCACGCGGATTGCGGCCCGTGTGCTCACGGCACTCACAATGATGACGGAAGGACGTGATCAAACAGCAGAAAAATCGACCCCTGGGGTGCAGGCCAAACCCTGAGGGGTACTCTGAAATGCTCGGTTACGTACAAACTGTGTGTCCGAGGGGGGACTTGAACCCCCATGCCCCGTGAAGGGCACTAGCACCTCAAGCTAGCGCGTCTGCCTATTCCGCCACCCGGACCGGTTGCAGGCCGCAGCGGGGCTGCGGCGGGCTTCACCATACCAAAGGTGGTGAGTCGCGGCGAAGCCGATCGGCGGGCACCATGGGACGGGGTACGCGAGGACGCTAGGAGTGCACTGTGGGTCAGCAGCCGACCGCTGAGGACGAGGTCGTCCGGCTCTGCCAGGAGCTGATACGGATCGATACCAGCAACCCGGGGGATCATTCGGGGCCGGGGGAGCGGGTGGCGGCGGAGTATGTCGCGGAGCGGCTCGGGGAGGTCGGGCTGGAGTCGCGGATCTTCGAGTCGCATCCGGGGCGGGCGAGCGTGGTGGCGCGGGTCGAGGGTGAGGACCCGGGGCGGGACGCGTTGTTGCTGCACGGGCATCTGGACGTGGTGCCGGCCCGGAAGGAGGACTGGACGCGGGATCCGTTCGGGGGAGAGATCGCGGACGGGTGCGTCTGGGGGCGCGGGGCCGTGGACATGAAGGACATGGACGCGATGATTCTCGCGGTGGTGCGGCAGCGGTTGCGGGAAGGGCGGCGGCCGCCGCGGGACGTCGTGCTCGCGTTTCTGGCCGATGAGGAGGCCGGGGGCAAGTGGGGGGCGCAGTGGCTGGTGAAGGAGCATCCGGAGCTGTTCGAGGGGTGCACCGAGGCCGTGGGGGAGGTCGGGGGGTTCAGTTTGACGGTGCCCGGCGACCGGCGGATGTATCTCATTGAGACGGCGGAGAAGGGCATCGCGTGGATGAACCTGACCGCCATGGGGACGGCGGGGCACGGGTCGATGGTGCATCCGGACAACGCGGTCACGGCTGTGGCGGCGGCGGTCGGGAGGTTGGGGTCGCACGAGTTCCCGGTGCGGTTGACGAAGTCGGTGCGGGCGTTTCTGGAGCGGGCGTGCATGGCGTACGGGGTGGAGTTCGATCCGGAGCGGCCTGAGGATTGCCTGGAGAAGATCGGGCCGCTGGCGCGGATGATCGGGGCGACGCTGAGGAACACGCTCAACCCGACGCGGCTGGACGCCGGATATAAGACGAATGTCATTCCGCAGAGCGCCACGGCACAGGTCGATGGGCGGTTTTTGCCCGGATATGAGGACGAGTTCTTCGCGGTAGTGGACGAGCTTCTCGGGCCGGACGTTCAGCGCGATTTCGTCCATCGTGACCAGGCGCTGGAGACGGATTACGAGGGCGCCCTCGTCGCGGCGATGGAGGCGGCGCTGACCTCGGAGGACGCGGGTGCGCTGCCGGTTCCGTACTGCCTGAGCGGCGGGACGGACGCCAAGGCGTTCGCGCGGCTGGGAATGCGGTGCTTCGGTTTCGCGCCGTTGAAATTGCCCCCAGAGTTGGACTTTTCCGGAATGTTCCATGGGGTCGACGAGCGCGTTCCAGTGGACGGTCTGCGCTTCGGCGTGCGGGTCCTTGACAAATTCCTTGATCGGTCCTGAATTTAACGTTTCCAATGCGCTCCGTGGTGCTACCATTACTGTTCGTTGAGGACGATCTGGTCGCGACGGAGGTTGATCGGTGGCAGGCGACGCGGCGTGGGCAGGGGCGGTCGCCGTCCCACCGCGTCGCGTCGCTGTCGTCGGCAGGGTCGTCCGGCGGATGCTCGTCCTTGGCGGACTGCTGATCGCCGGCTGGCTCCTTGGCTGTGCCGCGCAGTCGGCGCAGGCCGACGAATTGCCCGCGGCACCTTCGCGGCTGGTCGCGGAGGCGCCCGTGCTGGGGCACGCGGTCGACGCCGCGACCGCGCGGCCGCCCGTATCGCCCGTACCGGACGTGGTACGGGTGGAGGACCCGCCTCCCAAAGAGAGCGTGGCGGTAGAGGAGCCGGTGACACGGGGTGTGGTGCCCCCTGTGGAGGTCTCCGAGAGCCCGCCTGAGGTCGGCGAGGCGTCCGTGACCGGTGGCGTGCGGGTGTCGCGGCCGCACCGGGCGGCGCATGTGGTTGTGTCCGCTCAAACGGTTGAGATGGACGACGGACATGTTTCGCGGCGGATCGTCCGGCATCATCCGGCGCCGCCGCAGGCACCGGAGTGGCCTGACGACCATTCCGCCGCCGGTGCCCTTGCCGTATCCGGCGCGACCGCGGGGTTTTCGAATGCCGTGATGTGGGCCCCGGCGCCGTCGCGGGCGCCGTCCGTCCGGCTGCCCGGCACGGTGCCCCCGGCCGTCCGCACCGCCGCGGACGAGCCTTCCTTCGCGCCTGACTGATCACTGATCACCGACTCCGGGCAGGGCCCGGCCGGTGCTTTCAGGCCCGTCCTGCCCGGGACGTGCCGTGTCCTCTGCGCGGCATGTCGTCCCTTCACGAGACCCACACGACCGTGCGTCTCGATCCCCCATCTCATTGAACGGAGCATCATGCGAACGTGGGCAAAAGGCACATCTCGTGCCGCGGTGCTTACCGTGGGCTTTGTCGCTCTCGGTGTCAGCGCCATCCCGGCCAACGCCTTCGCCGACACCACGGACGGCACCGGAAGCGTCCTCGGCGGCAACCAGGTCTCCGCGCCGGTCTCCGCGCCCGTCGACGTGAGCGGCAACGGCGCCTCCCTGCTGGGCACCTCCTACGCCATCTCCCAGGGCGGCGCCAAGGTCCACGAGCGTGGCGAAGGCGGTGGCCGGACGACGTCCGGTGTCGGCGGTGTCGCCTCCGGAAACCAGGTCGACGCGCCGGTCTCCGCGCCGGTGAACGTCTGCGGCAACGCCGTCGGCGTGCTCGGGCACGCCGACGCGGGCTGCGACGGCGGCGCCAAGGTCAAGGACGGTGGCACGAGCGGCCAGGTCACCGACGGGACGGGTGGCGTCATCGCCGGGAACCAGGTGAACGCGCCGATCTCCGTTCCCGTCAACGTGTGCGGCAACGCGGTGGCGGTCGTCGGGGCGGCGATGGCCGGCTGCGACGGCGGCTCCCTCGTCAAGAACGGCGGAGACACCGGGTCGGGGCAGGAAACCTCCGGCCTGTTCGGTGTCGTCAGCGGGAACCAGGCCACCCTGCCGGTGAGCGCGCCCGTCGACGTCTGCGGCAACGCCGTCGGCAACGCGACGGCGTTCTGCGAGGGCGGCGCGTCCGTCCGCAACGGCGGCCACCGGACGGGCGAGCAGATCACCGACGGCACCTTCGGCGTCATCGCGGGCAACCAGGCCAACGCCCCGATCAGCGTCCCGGTGAACGTCTGCGGCAACGCCGCCGCCGTGATCGGTCAGGCAGGGGCCTTCTGCGAGGGCGGCGTCCACGTGCGGAGCAGTTCCGGCGGGGACCAGCACACGTCCGGGATCGGCGGTGTCCTCTCGGGCAACCAGGGAAACGCGCCCGTCACGGCCCCCGCGGACGTGTGCGGCAACGCCGCCGCCGTCATCGGTTTCGCCACCGCCCTGTGCGAGGGCGGCACGGCTCCCGACGACGACCCCTACCCGCACCAGGATCCCTACCCACACCACCGGACGGCCGATGCCGCGCTGCCCACCAACCCCCAGGGGCTGGGCTCGCTCAAGCCGGAGGCGCTGTCACCTGGCCCGCAGATCCAGGGTGCGCTGAGCCAGGGCTCGCAGGTTCAGGGTGCGCTGGGCCAGGGGCCGGCGGTCCAGGGCGCGCTGAGCCAAGGTTCGCTGAGCCAGGGCTCGGCCGTTCTGCCCAAGGTGGTCGGGCTGGACGGCGTCCGTCCCGTGGACGCGAAGCACCGCGGAAACGGAAGTCCCGGCGTCGTGACCATCCCGAATGCCGGGCTGCTCAAGAGCGGCGACCTGGTGAAGGCCACGCCCGGTGCGGGCATGGTGCCCGGTGGCGAGGGGGCGCCGGTGGCTGTGTCGCTGCTCGGCACGCGGAACCTCCCGGGCGATGGCACCCTGCCCGTGGCGAACGGTCAGCGCCCGGCCAAGGGCGGCCCGGCCGGCGGTGGCCTGTCCGAGACATCGGGCGTCCTGGAGGGCCTGCCCAAGACGGACGGGCTGCAGAAGGGCCTTGGCCTGCCGAAGACGAAGGGCGCGCCGAAGACGGGCCGTCAGTCCCCGGCGACCGTCCTGCCCGTGAAGGACACCGGCCTTCTCAAGCCGAACGCGCTGCCCAACGGGCTGCCCGCGACGGAGAACCTGCTCACGAAGGGCGGGCCGGTCAAGGTCAAGGGGCTGCCCGCGGCCGATGGGCTGTCCTCGGCGCCGGCGCTGTCCGGGGTGGGCGGGCATGCCGCCAAGGGCTCCCAGCGTGATGGGGGCGTCGCTCTGCTGGACGCCGGGTCGCTGCAGGCGGCGCACGGGATCCAGGGGCCGAAGGCGTTGCTGCCGGTGCCGCAGAGCATCCCGGGCGTGCCGGGCGGGGACGTCCTGCCGGTGAAGCCGGTCGTCCCGCAGCTCACGACCATGACCCAGGGACTGCCGGCCGCCGCCGGTTCCGTCGAAGGCGGGGCCGTGGCCGAGGCCGTTCCGGTGGCGGGTGAGCTCGGGGCCGTCGAGCCGGTCGCGGCGGAGGAAGCGATCACGGACGGCGCCGGGGCCGGAACGATGTGGACGGCCATCGCCGGGATGCTGGCCGCGGCCGGCGCGTTCGCCGTGGCGCGGCGTCTGCGGCCCGGCCGCCGCTGAACCTGAGCCCCCGGCCGCCCCGCGTCTCGGCCCGAACATCGCCGGCGGGGTGGCGGTGACGCGGGGGTGGTGAGGACGCTTCGCCCGTCCCGGAAGGCGCGTTCTGGGACGGGCGAAGCCTTGTCCGGAGGAGTCTGATCTTCACCGTGCGTCAGGTGGAACGTACGTAGTGCTACACTCCCGGACGGACCGCCAGTATCGGCCGAGCGAAAACTCGTCATCTGGTGGATGGGGCCTGGAAGATGGTCAGAACGTGCGGACGACGCGGATGACCTTGCGGCGGAGTTGAATACGACGGCGGCCGTCCGGGTAGAGGCGCAACCGATCGAGTTCCCAGCCGCCACGTTCCGCGTGCTCGGTCAGGATCCGCCGGGCCGTATCACGCGTGGTGCCGCGCGGCAGTGACAGGACGAGGTAGGTGTACTCCACCATTGCGACCATTATTACTTGGTCTACCGGCGGCGGGGCACCGTACCGTTGTGCCCCGGTCCGCGGGGCCTCCGGCGGCATGTCATCCTGTCTGGGGCGTGCGGCGGTGAGAATCCCGTTCGTGCGCGGGGCGGAGCGATGAGCGTGGGACGGCCGGAGCGACCCGCGGGCATGAACGCGCCGTCCGGCGACGTTGTACGAAGTCTGTAAGAAAGAGCCTGTTCAAAGAGGACGAGACAGCGAGGTTGGAGCGACTGTGCCAGCCAAGAACGGCACCGCGAACAGTGGCCGGGGCAACGGCGCCGGTACCCGTCTGGTGATCGTCGAGTCGCCCGCGAAGGCGAAGACGATCGCGGGGTACCTGGGGCGCGGCTACATCGTGGAGTCCAGTATCGGCCATATCCGGGACCTCCCGGGCAGCGCCTCGGAGGTGCCGGCCAAGTACAAGGGCGAGCCGTGGGCCAAGCTCGGCGTGAACGTCGAGCGCGAGTTCGAGCCGCTGTACGTCGTCAACTCCGACAAGCGGCAGCAGGTCCAGAAGCTGAAGAAGCTGCTCGCCGAGGCCGACGAGCTCTACCTCGCGACGGACGAGGACCGGGAGGGCGAGGCGATCGCCTGGCACCTCCAGGAGGTCCTCCAGCCGAAGGTGCCGGTGCACCGGATGGTGTTCAACGAGATCACCAAGGACGCGATCCAGCGCGCCGCAGCGAACCCGCGCGAGCTGAACATGCCGCTGGTGAACGCGCAGGAGACGCGCCGCGTCCTGGACCGCCTCTACGGGTACGAGGTCAGCCCCGTCCTGTGGAAGAAGGTCATGCCGAAGCTGTCGGCGGGCCGGGTGCAGTCGGTGGCGACGCGGCTGGTGGTCGAGCGGGAGCGGGAGCGGATCGCGTTCGTCCCGGCCCACTACTGGGACATCGCGGCCCTCTTCGACACCGGTAGGGAAGAGGAGCCGAAGGAGTTCAAGGCCGGGCTCGTGTCCGTGGACGGCAAGCGCGTCGCGCAGGGCCGCGACTTCGCGTCCGACGGCACGCTGAAGACGAGGGACGCGCTGCACCTGGACGAGCCCGCCGCGCGAGCGCTGGCCGAGCGGCTGCGCGGCAGGCCGTACGAGGTCAAGTCGGTCGAGCGCAAGCCGTACACGCGCAGGCCGTACCCCCCGTTCCGGACGACGACCCTCCAGCAGGAGGCGAGCCGGAAGCTGAGCTTCTCCGCGAAGTACACGATGTCGGTGGCGCAGAAGCTGTACGAGAACGGCTTCATCACGTACATGCGAACCGACTCGATCACGCTGTCGGAGACGGCGATCACGGCGGCGCGGCGGCAGGCGGCGTCGCTGTTCGGCGGCGAGTACGTGCCGGACAAGCCGCGCGTCTACGCGTCCAAGGTGAAGAACGCGCAGGAGGCGCACGAGGCGATCCGCCCGGCGGGCGACACGTTCCGCACCCCGGCGGAGACGGGCCTGTCCGGTGACCAGTTCCGGCTGTACGAGCTGATCTGGAAGCGGACGATCGCGTCGCAGATGAAGGACGCGACGGGCCAGTCGGTGTCGATCCGCGTCACCGGCCTGTCGACCCGGAACGAGCGCGCGGAGTTCGGCGCGACCGGTAAGACGATCACGTTCTACGGGTTCCTGAAGGCGTACGTGGAGAGCGCGGACGACCCGTCCACCGACCGGGACGACCAGGAGCGGCGGCTGCCGAACCTGGCCGAGGGCGACCCGCTGACCGCGAACTCCGTGGACGCGGAGGGCCACTCGACCCGCCCGCCGGCCCGCTACACCGAGGCGAGCCTGGTGAAGGAGCTGGAGGAGCGGGAGATCGGGCGCCCGTCCACCTACGCCTCGATCATCGGGACGATCCTGGCCCGCGAGTACGTGTTCAAGAAGGGCACGGCGCTCGTCCCGTCGTTCCTGGCGTTCGCCGTGGTCAACCTGCTGGAGCAGCACTTCGGCAACCTGGTCGACTACGACTTCACCGCGCACATGGAGGACGGTCTCGACGAGATCGCCCGCGGTGAGGCGGAGCGCGTCCGCTGGCTGACCCGGTTCTACTTCGGCGACGACGGCGAAGAGGGGCTGAAGGAGCTCGTCGGCGACATCGGCGACATCGACGCCAAGGGCATCAGCTCGTTCCCGATCAAGGACACCGACATCATGGTGCGGGTCGGCCGCTACGGGTCCTACCTCGACCGGGACGGCGAGCGCGCCAACATCCCGGACGACATCGCGCCCGACGAGCTGACCGCCGAGAAGGCCGAGGAGCTGCTGGCGCAGCCGTCCGGCGACCGGGAGCTCGGTACGGACCCGCACACCGGGCACACGATCGTCGCCAAGTCGGGACGGTACGGCCCGTACGTCACCGAGATACTCCCCGAGCCCGCGCCCCCGGCGGAGGGCGAGAAGAAGAAGCGGACGAAGAAGGCGGACGCCCCCAAGCCGCGCACCGGTTCCCTCTTCAAGTCGATGTCGCTCGACACGGTCACGCTCGACGACGCGCTGAAGCTGCTGTCGCTGCCGCGCACGCTCGGTGAGCTGGACGGCGAGACCGTGACCGCGCAGAACGGACGTTTCGGCCCGTACATCAAGAGGGGCACCGACAGCCGTTCGCTCGCCTCCGAGGACGAGCTGTTCACCGTCACGCTGGAACAGGCGAAGGAGCTGTTCGCTCAGCCGAAGCAGCGGGGACGCCGGGCCGCGGCGGCCGCGCCACTGCGCGAGCTGGGCAACGACCCGGCGAGCGAGAAGCCGGTCGTGGTGAAGGAGGGGCGTTTCGGCCCGTACGTCACCGACGGCGAGACGAACGCGAGCCTGCGCAAGGGCGACGAGGTCGAGTCGATCACCATCCAGCGCGCCGCGGAGCTGCTCGCGGAGCGCCGTGAGAAGGTGGCCGCGGGCGGCGGTAAGAAGAAGACGGCAACGCGCCGTCGAACCTCCGCAAAGTCCAGCTCCTAGGGACATCTACGCCGATACCCTGACCGACATGACCAGAACGGGCGCATCCCGGCCGCACCCCGCAGCGTCACCGCCGCCGGGCGTTTCGTCTCTTTCGTCGATCGGGCCGTTCCGGCGGCTGCGGTCCGCGCTGGCGCTGTCGGGCCTCGGGCTGTGGCTGTGCGTCCCGGCGCTGACCGCGATGGCCGCGGCGCTGACCCGCGACGACGACGCGGCCACCCGTGCGCAGGCGGTCGGCGCCGTGCTCGCGCTGATGCTGCTGCCGGCGGTGCTGCTCGCGCCGCTCGCCGGGTTGCTCGCCGCCCGCGTCGACCGCCGGCTCATGCTGATCATCGCCGATGTGCTGCGGCTGGTGCTCCTCGTGACGGTCCCGCTCGTCGGGACGCTGCCGTGGACGATGGCCGCCGCGTTCCTCGTCGCGTTCCTGGGCCTGCTGTGGACGCCGACGGCGCGCGCGTCGCTGCCCGCGCTCGTCCCGGACGGGGAACCGCGCGCCGGCGCCCACCGGTCGGCGACCCGCGCCGTGTTCGCGCCCGCCCCCGCCGCGGCGCTGCTGTTCACGGTCATCGCCCTCATCGCGGACGGGACGATCGGCCGCGACTCCCGCGCCGACCTCGCCCCGTACGTGACGGCCGCGGTGTTCCTGGCCGCGGCCGCGCTCGTCGCCGCGATCCGCGAGATCCCGGCGGCGGTGCCCATCCATGTCGCGTCGCCGCTGAAGCTGATCTTCCAGGGGCCGGGGACGGCCGCCGCGCGCGGGCTCGGCCTGGCCGTCACCGCGGCGGCGCTCGCGGCCTGCGCGGTCGTCGCCGTCGCCCGCGTCCACACCGGTGAGCTGGGCGGCGGCGACGCGGGCTACGGCAGCATCCTCGCCGGCCTGACGCTGGGCGTCGGCTCCGGGCTGTTCCTCGGCCCGCGCGTGCTCGTCATGTTCAGCCGCCGCCGGCTCCTCGGCCTCGCCGTCGTCGCCGCCGCGGTCACGCTCGGCGTGATCGCGCTCGTGCAGAACCTCGTCGTCGTCGTGTTCGCCACGGGCCTGCTGGGCGTGTTCGCCGGGGCCGCCTGGACGACGGGCTCGTCCGACCTCCACGGCCCGGACGCGCGCGCCGACCAGAACGGGCAGGGCACGGCGGAGGGGGACCGCCCGACCGACTACCTGCGGTCCGTCGCCGTCGTCACCGGCGTGGTCGCGTTCGCCGCCGTCCCGCTGCTCGCCGGGGCGATCGGCGCGCACCGCCTCGACCTCGGCGGCGGCGTGTACGACTTCGACGGGACGGGCGCCGCGCTGCTCATCGCCGCCGTCCTGGCCCTGCTCGCGGGGGTCGTCGCGTACCGGCGGCTGGACGACCGGCGCGGCATCCCGCTCCTGCCCGACCTGCGCGCCGCGCTGCACGGCGAGATCTACACGCCGCCCGAGCAGGCCGCCGCCGCTGCCGCCGCGCAGCAGCCGGTGCAGCGGCGCCAGCGCGGCGTGTTCGTCGCGTTCGAGGGCGGGGAGGGCGCCGGGAAGACCACCCAGGCGCGGCTCGCCGCGATCTGGCTGCGCGACCACGGCTACGACGTCGTCACCACGCACGAGCCGGGCGCCACCAAAATCGGTATGCGGCTGCGTGCGATGCTGCTCGACCGCGACACCACCGGCCTGTCCGTCCGCGGCGAGACGCTGCTGTACGCCGCCGACCGCGCCGACCACGTCGCCAACGTCATCAAGCCCGCGATGGACCGCGGCGCGATCGTCGTCAGCGACCGCTACGTCGACTCGTCCCTCGCCTACCAGGGCTTCGGCCGGCAGCAGCGGGTCGAGGACATCGCCCGCGTCAACGCCTGGGCCACCGGCGGCCTCGTGCCCGACCTGACCGTCCTGCTGGAGATCCCACCGCGCACCGGGCTCGACCGGCTGTCCGCGCCCGCCGACCGGATCGAGTCCGAGCCGGACGACTTCCACGAGCGCGTCCGCGCCGGTTTCCGCGCCCTCGCCGAGGCCGACCCGGACCGTTACCTGATCCTGGACGCGAGCCGCCCGCAGGCCGAGCTGAGCCGCGAGATCCAGTACCGCATCCGCGAGATCCTGCCCGACCCCGTCCCGGCCGGGACCGAGGACGTCACGAGCACGTTCCCCGTCATCACCGACCTGTGACCCGTCCCGCCCCTGCCCCGGCCCGCCGCTGATCCGGCTAGCCTCGTACCCATGAGCGTCTGGGATGACCTGGTGGGGCAGGAGCCCGTCGTCGCGCAGCTGTCGGCGGCCGCCGGGGACGACGGCGGCCTCGCCCACGCCTGGCTGTTCACCGGCCCGCCCGGTTCTGGCCGGTCCACGGCGGCGCGGGCCTTCGCGGCGGCGTTGCAGTGCGAGGAGACGCCGCGGGGATGCGGGCACTGCGCGTCCTGCCACCAGGTGCTCCAGGGGACGCACGCGGATCTCGACATCGTCCGTCCGGCGGGGCTGTCCTATGGCGCGATGGAGGCCCGGCGGCTGGTGCTGCGGGCGTCGTCGTCGCCGAGCGGCGGGCGCTGGCAGATCGTGCTGTTCGAGGACGCCGACCGGGCGACGGAGTCGGCGGCGAACGTGCTGCTGAAGGCGATCGAGGAGCCCCCGCCCCGGACCCTCTGGCTGCTGTGCACCCCGTCACCCGACGATCTGCTGGTGACGATCAAGTCGCGGTGCCGGGTGGTCACGCTGCGGACCCCGCCGGTCGCGGCGGTCGCGGACGTCCTCGTCCAGCGGGACGGCGTCGACCGGGACACGGCGGAGTCGGCGGCCCGCGCGGCCCAGGGCCACATCGGTCAGGCGCGCCGCCTCGCCACGGACACGCGGGCACGCGACCGGCGCGCCGCGGTGATGGCCGTGCCCGGCCGGCTGACGTCGGTGGGACCGGCGGTCGCGGCGGCGGAGGCCATCGTGAAGGCGGCCGAGGCGGAGGCGAAGGCGCGGACCGAGGAGCTGGACGACGCGGAGACGTCCGCGATGCGCAAGGCGCTGGGGGAGAGCGAGAAGGGCCGCATGCCGCGCGGGACGGCGGGAGCGCTCAAAGATCTCGCCGACCGGCAGAAGTCGCGCGCGACCCGGGCCAAGCGCGACGCCCTGGACCGGACGCTGCTCGACCTCGCGTCCTATTACCGTGACGTGCTGACGCTCCAGCTCGGCACCGGCAGCGAGCTGCTCAACGTCGATCTCGCCCCTGAGCTGCGGACGTCCGCGGCGAGCGGCCGTCCCGAGGACACCCTCCGGCGGCTGGACGCGATCATGGCGTGCCGGGAGCGGCTGGAGCTGAACGTCAACCCGCTCCTCGCCGTCGAGTCCCTGACCCTGGCCCTGCGCACCGGCTGAAGCCCGGCGCGGTAGTGCGTGCGGGGGTTTCGGCGGGGGAGCGGGTCGACCGAAACCTTTGCTTTACAAGAGATCTCCCTTTTCGTTATATAACCGTACGCATCTCTCAATAGGAACATAAGTACCTTCTCCTCGCCTGGGCCCCAGTCCCCGGTCTTGCTCCCCCACGGCCAGGAGGTCTGCTTTGCGGCGAGCCTTGATTTCCGCCGCGTGCGCCGTCACCACCGTGACGGCCCTCGCGTTCCCAGCGTCAGCGGCTCCGAACCCAACGCAGGCGAAGGGTGAGGTTTCGGAGTATGTCGTCCTCTACAAGGAGGGCGTTTCCCCCGGCAAGGCCCACCGCGCGGTGCGAGAGGCAGGGGGCAAGATCGTCAACGAGAACCGGGACGTGGGCGTCGCGACCGTCCGGTCGCAGAACCCGGAGTTCATCCAGGACGCGATGGACGAGCGGGCCCTGGAGGGCGTCGCGCACAACCGGATCATCGGCCAGGCGCCGAAGACGGCCAAGAAGAAGTCCGAGAAGGTCGAGCGGACGGTCGGCACGAAGAACAAGGTGTCGCTCGGCGGCAAGCCGTCCAAGGACAAGGAACCGCTGGCCGACCTTCAGTGGGACATGAAGCAGATCCACGCCACGGCGGACGGCTCGTACAAGAAGGAGCCGGGCGACAAGCGCGTGCTGGTCGGCGTCCTCGACACCGGCGTGGACGGCGACCACCCCGACATCGCGCCGAACTTCAACCGCAAACTCAGCCGCAACTTCACCACCGACATCCCGACCGACGCCAACGGCGCCGCGGTCGACGGCCCGTGCGAGTTCAAATCGTGCGTCGACCCCAACGACTGGGACGACAACGACCACGGCACGCACGTCGCGTCCACGGTCGCCTCGCCCCGCAACGGCCTCGGCATGTCCGGCGTCGCGCCGAACGTGTCGATCGTGAACCTGCGCGTCGGCCAGGACTCCGGCTACTTCTTCCTCCAGCCGACCGTCGACGGCCTGACGTACGCGGCCAACAACGGCATCGACGTCGTGAACATGTCCTACTACGTCGACCCGTGGCTCTGGAACTGCGGCAACAACCCGGCCGACAGCCCCCAGGACCAGCTGGAGCAGCGCACCATCGTCACGGCCGTGCAGCGCGCGCTGGACTTCGCGCACAAGCGGGACGTCACGCTGATCGCCGCCGCCGGCAACGAGTACGTCGACTACACCAAGACGAACGTGGACGGGTCCAGCCCCGACTTCCCGTCCGTCCCCGGTGAGAAGCCGTACGAGCGGACGATCCCGGCGAGCTGCCTGTCGATGCCGGGCGAGGGCGAGCACGTCATCCCGGTGTCCTCGACCGGGCCGAGCACCCGCAAGTCGTACTTCAGCAGCTACGGCGACGGGTACGTCGCGGTGGCCGCGCCCGGCGGTGACAAGGTCGACACACCGGACCAGCGTCCGGACGACCGCGCCGGCGTCTGGGCCGCCTACCCCGAGCGGCTCGCGAAGGACCGCGGCGAGCTGAACCCCGACGGCACGCCGAAGGTGCCGAACGTCATCCGCAGCTGCGACGGCGACGACTGCGCCTACTACCAGTCGATCCAGGGCACCTCGATGGCGTCGCCGCACGCCGTCGGCGTCGCCGCCCTCATCGTCAGCAAGTACGGGCACCGGGACCGCCGCCACGGCGGCCTCACCCTCGACCCGCGCGCGGTGGAATGGGGGCTGCGCGGCTCCGCGACCGCGAAGGAATGCCCGAGCCCGCGGACCGTCGAGTACGTCTGGTACACACTGGAAAACGGCAAGTGGGTGAAGAACACGTCGAAGCAGACCTGCGAGGGTTCGAAGGGCCAGAACGGTTTCTTCGGAAGCGGCATCGTGGACGCGCTGAACGCCGTCCGCCGCTGACCGCGCGCCGGACCCCGGCGGCGGCGGTCGTTTGACCGTCGCTCGTCGGCACCGGCGAATCCCCTGGCATAGCGAAACGGCCCAGGACCGAGACCGGTCCTGGGCCATTTCGTTAGCCTGGGCCTGCCTCGCCTTTTCGGATATTTCCGCGACGGAAGCAACCTGTGAAGTCCCACGGCGTCTCTGGGACATGGAAGGTCAACTTCTCAGCCGTGAACGACCGAACACGTCCCCTCTGGGGAAATCCTTTTCTGGGAGGTTCCTCGGATGAGCGGCGCTGAAGCGGTGGTCGCCGAACACCCGCCCGACCCGCCCGACCCGTCCGGCGCGGCTGGTCTGAACGGGCCCGCGGGCACTGACGCCGCATCGGCGATCACCGATCTCTACCGGGGGCACGCGCTCGGCCTGACGCGCCTCGCCCTGATGATGGTCGGCGACCGCGGGACGGCCGAGGACGTCGTCCAGGACGCGTTCACCGGCCTCTACAAGCGATGGTCGCGCCTGCGAGACCGCGACAAGGCGCTCACCTACGTGCGGTCCGCCGTGCTGAACCGGTCGCGGACGGTGCTGCGGCGGCGGGGGAGGCCGTTCCGGGCCGTCCACCAGCCGCCCGTCTGGTCGGCCGAGGCGGAGGCGATGGTCGCCGAGGACCGGCGGGAGGTCATGCGGGCGCTGCACCGGCTCCCCGTCCGGCAGCGCGAGGCCCTCGTCCTGCGCTACTACTGCGACCTGTCGGTGGAGGAGATCGCGGACGCGATGCGGGTGAGCCGCGGGACCGTCAAGTCGACCACGTCCAGGGCGATCGCCGCGCTGGCCCGGATCCTGGAGGAGGAAGAGTGAGCGGACCCGAAGACCGCCTGACGGACGCGTTGAAAGGCGTCGGGGAGACCGTCCGGCCCGGTGACGTCCCCCCGGCGCCCTTCCCGGACCGGCCGCCCGCGGCCGTCCGGCGCCCGCTGGTGATGGGCGCGGTGATCGCGGCGTTCGTCGTGGTCATGGGCGGCATGATCGCGGGCGGCTACGTCGCCGTCGACCGGACGCTGGGCGACCGGGGCGAGCCGAGCGCGGCGTCCGCCGAGCGCCAGGTGTCGGTGTTCCTGTGCATCAAGGCGTCCAGCAAGGAGAGTTGCGACGGGGAGGACGCGACCGAGGCGCAGAAGCAGGCGATCAAGCGGCGGCTGGAGGCGATGCCGCAGGTGAAGCGGGTCACCTACGAGTCGAAGAGGCAGGCGTACGAGCGCTTCAAGAAGCATTTCCGCGAGAACGAGAACCTCGTGGAATCGACCCGTGAGGGCGACATTCCCGACTCGTTCCGGGCCCGGGTGGCGAACGCCTCGGACGCGAAGGCGGTGATGCGGGCGTTGCTCGGCTCCCCGGGGGTCGACACCGTCGTCGTCGATCCGCGCCGGCCTGGGGCATGATGGAGCGATGCCGTACCGCGTCACGTTCGTCTGCACGGGAAACATCTGCCGCTCCCCGATGGCCGAATGGGTCCTGCGCCACCACGTCGAGGACGAGGGCCTCGACGTGGAGGTGGACAGCTCGGGAACCGGCGGCTGGCACGCCGGCGACGGGGCCGACGAGCGGACGGTCGAGGCGCTGCGGCGGTCCGGCTACCGGTCGGCGCACATCGCGCGGCAGTTCGAGCCGGGCTGGTTCGACCGGTACGACCTGATCATCGCGCTGGACGAGGGACACCGGCAGGCGCTGCTGTCGATGGCGCCGGACGAGGAGACCCGCGGCAGGATCCGGCTGCTGCGCGAGTTCGACCCGGCCGCGTCTCCGTCCGACCTCGATGTCCCCGACCCCTACTACGGTGGACGCGACGGTTTCGATCTCGTCCTGGATCAGGTGGAGGCGGCCGTTCCGGGCCTGCTGGAGGAGATCCGCTCGGCGCTGAAGGAGCACTGACCGGGGTGCGGGGCCGGCTTGAGCGCCTCCTCGGGACCGGCGTCGAGAACCTACACGACCTGGGGTCGAGCCACTCGTGGACCCTGCACCGCGCGTCCCTCACAGACGGCCGCGAAGTGTTCGTGAAGGCCGCGTCCGGTCCCGGCACCGCCGTGTTCACCGCGGAGGCCACCGGCCTCCGCTGGCTCGCCGCCTCCGATGCCTCCGCCGCGAACCCTGAATCCACTCCCGGCTCCGACGCCCCTGTGCCGGAGGTGATCGCGGCGGACCAGTCCATGCTCGTCCTCCCGTGGCTGCCGTCAGCGTCGCCGACCCCGTCCACCGCGGAACGGCTCGGCCGCGAACTCGCCGCACTCCACACCACCGCCCGGCCCGCCACCTACGGGGCCCCCTGGAACGGCTACATCGCCGACCTCCCACTCGACAACACGCCGGACGGCCGGGGCTGGCCCCGCTGGTACGCCGAACGCCGCCTCGAACCGTTCCTTCGCCTGGGCGCCCGTCACCTGTCGTCCGCCGACGTCCGGCTGATCGAACGCGTCATGGCGGACATCGAGACGCTCGCCGGGCCGCCCGAGCCACCGAGCCGCGTCCACGGCGACCTGTGGTCCGGCAACATCCTGTGGACGGACGGCCGGGCGCTCCTCATCGACCCGGCGGCCCACGGCGGCCACCGCGAGACCGACCTCGCCATGATGGCGCTGTTCGGCACACCGCACCTGGAACGGATCCTCGCCGCCTACGACGAGACCGCCCCGCTCCCGGACGGATGGCGCGCCCGCACCCCGTTGCACCAACTGCATCCCCTCCTGGTACACGTAGCGCTCTTCGGCGGGTCATACCGTGCATCCCTACTCGAAGCCACCCACGCGACCCTCCACTGACACCGCCCGCTTTGCCTGTTTTGTTCGGGTCGTCTGGTCGGTGTGGGCGGGCGGTGGGGCGGGTTGGTGTGACACGCGCGGCGCCACGCCGCTTTGTGACTTCACTTCGATGCGGTAACTCCGCGTTCCTGGGTTTTTGTCGCGATGGAGATGAGGTAGAAACGACGGGCGACTGAGCAGCGGAGAGGCAGGTGCGGGACGACCCGATGGACGGCAGGCGCGAGCATCCACCCTGGCGGGGCCTGGTCCCCGTCGCCGTCGCCGCGGCCGCGGCGCTGCTCATCGGCGGTGGCATGGACGTGGTGCACCGCCACCAGCGCGCCGCGAAGAAGGAGCACGAGGCGGCGCCCGCCTCGACCGGGGCCGAGAAGGCCAAGCCCCGGTTCGTCGTCGGCGTCACCGCGTCGGGCACGGCGCTCGTCGTCCGCGACGTCCGCACCGGCGCCGATGTCGGGCTGCCGGTCGCCGCGCCACAGGGCCGCCGCTTCCACCGCGTCGCGGCGGTGAAGGACGGCTCGTACGTCGTCGCGTCCTACGCCGCCCGCCGGGTGGCGTTCCATCGCCTCACGCTCCAGGAAAACGGACGTCCCAAAGACCTTGCGGAGATCCCGAAGGCCACCGTCCCCGGCACGTCCACCTCATGGTCGGACCTCGCCGCCAGCCCGGACGGCGACCGCATCGCCTATGTCACCTACCAGCGCGCTCGCGGCCGGGTGGACGTCGTCTCCGCCCGCACCGGTGTCCACAAGGTGTGGACGACGAAGTTGCCCGCCCGCGTCGGCAGCCTCTCCTGGTCCGGTGCGACGCTCTCGTTCGTCTGGAGCCCGATCCGCTCCACAGGCGGCGGGACGGGCACGGGCGGCGGGACGGGCACGGGCGGCGGGACGGGCACGGGCGGCGGGACGGGCACGGGCGGCGGGACGGGCACGGGCGGCGGGACGGGCACGGGCGGCGGGACGGGCACGGGCGGTGGCGCGGGCGCGCGCGGCGGGGAGTTCACCGAGGTCAAGCACCAGCTCCGCACGCTGAACACCGACGGCGCCACGGGCGACCTGAAGTTGAGCAAAGCCGTCCTGACCCTTCCCCAGGGGAGCACGACGGCGATCCTGAGCCGCGACGGAAAGACCGTCTTCGTCGGCACCGTGAAGAACTCCCAGATGTCTCTGCGGGCGTACAACGTCGCAGGGAAATCCACCAAGGTGCTGTGGCACCAGAAGGTGAAGGACGAACTGACCAGCCTCGACACGTCGCACAGGGGCAAGGCCCTCCTGGCGACCGCTGGGGACCTCTATTCGGCGGACGTTGCCGTCCCCGGGGAAGATCTCGCCGACGCCGCCTGGTGATCACCGCTTCCGGACGGCCTAAAGTGGGTCGCACGGAACCGGGCGAACGGAGCGAAACCGTGGGCATGGTGATGGCAGTCAGCTTCACCCGTTACGGCCGCCTCTACTACCTGGATCCGGGCACGCACAGTCCGAAGGTCGGCGACAAGGTCCTCGTCCCCACCGACTCCGGTCCCGAGGTCGCCGAATGCGTCTGGGCGCCCCAATGGGTCTCCGAGGACATCGACGGCCTCCCCGAATGCGCCGGTCCCGCCACCGACGAGCACCTCACCCGCGACGAGACCAACCGCCGCCGCCGCGCCGAGGGCCGCTCGATCGCCAAGCGCCTCATCCGCAAGCACGAACTCCCGATGAAGGTCATCGGCGTCGACTACCTCGACACCGACAACGTCTTCAAGATCTACTTCACCGCGCCGCATCGCGTCGACTTCCGCGCCCTCGTCCGCGACCTGGCCCGCGGCATCAAGGCCCGCGTCGAGCTCCGCCAGGTCGGCCCCCGCGACGAGGCGCGCCTCCAGGGCGGTATCGGTCCCTGCGGGCGCGATCTGTGCTGCGCCACTTTTCTCAAGGACTTCGAACCCGTCTCCGTCCGCATGGCGAAGGAACAGGACCTTCCCGTCAACCCGCTCCGTATCGCGGGTGCGTGCGGACGGCTGATGTGCTGCCTCAAATACGAGCATCCGCTTTACGTCCAGGCCCACGAAAGAATGCCCGCGCTGGGCTCCCGGGTGGACACCCCGAACGGTCCCGGCCAGGTCGTCGGCCGCAACGTTCCGTCCGACAAGGTCACCGTCCGCCTCGCCAGCGGGGGCCGCTGCTCCTGCCCCTCCGCCTCGGTCTGCTCTCCCCGCCAGCAACACGAGGCCATGTACGACCACCCCGCCCCCGAAGACGACTGATCGCCCCGCGTAACGCCTGTAATCCCGGACGCGGGCCGCGCATCAACGGACTTGGCGTTAACGCCGACCTTTGCTGGAACGGTCCTGATCGCATCCAGGACAAGAAAGGCGTCCGGCGCTAACACTCGGTGACCTTGTGGAGACAAAATCGGGGCCCTTGTACGGGCCTGCCTGCTATTCGTCGCCGCCGGTTACTCGTCGATCTCACTGGCCTTCGCCTGGCATTTGATATACGGCAACGGCAAACCTTGGCAGTTTCAACCCTTGTATAGACTGCCGTCCTTTCTGCACTATTTCGGAAAGCGTCATCCTGGGCCGACCCCTCCCGCCATCCCCAGGAGGCTCCGTGAGACCCATCCCCCTGACCATGCTCGTCAGCGGCACGGCCATCCTCGTCGCCGCGGCTCCCTACATGATCAACCAGACCCCCGAGACCGTGTCGGCCCCGGCCCCGGTTCCGGCGCCCGCCCCCGAGGCCGACTCTCCTCGCGACTCGGCGACCGTCCCGGACACCGACTCCGGGAACGACTCCGCGCATGGCCGCGAGCCCGGCCGAGGGTCCGCCGCCGGCCCGTCCCGCGCCCGCGACGGGGGCCGCGCCGACGGCCGTCCGCCCGCTCCTGGACGCAAGCCCGCCGCGGGCCCTGGAGCCGCGGCTCCGCCCGCCGCCGCGCCCGGCCCCGACGGCGGCCCTGGCGGCGGCTCGGCGGGCAAGCCCGGTTCGCCGCGCAAGCCCGACCGGGCGCCCGCGCCCGACCCCAAACCGTCCGAGGACACCGGGACTGGCAACGACCCCGGGACGGGCAACGACCCCGGCCCCGGTCCTGGGAAGGGCGTGCCGCCCAGCCTCTTCGGCGCGCCGGACCCCGAGGGCGGAGAGATGATCTTCGCGCGCGGCGGTACCCGGTGCACCCTGGGCTTCAACGTGCGCAGGTCCGGCTCGTACTACTTCCTCACCACGGGCGCGTGCGCCGAAGTGGGGTTGAAGCTCTACGCCGATCCGATGCTGACCATCGAGCTCGGCACCGTCGTCGCGGTCGCGAACTCCACGACCGGCCTCGCGCGCTACGTCCAGCCCAACGTGGAGCGGCCCGGCAGCGTGGGCACGGGCTCGGGGTCCGTGGACATCACGGCGGCGCGCAGCCCGAAGGTCGGCCAGCAGATCTGCCGGGCCAGCCCCATCACCGGCACGCAGTGCGGCACCGTGACGGCGCTCAACCAGAGCGTGCAGTTCCCAGAAGGGACCATCAACGGCCTGGCACGCACGAGCATCTGCAAAGAGCCCGGCGAGGCCCAGGGAGCGCCCTACTTCTCCGGCACCTTCGCGCTCGGCATGGGAATCGGTGGCTCCGGCAGCTGCGGCAGCGGCGGATCGTCCTTCTTCCAGCCGATAGACGAGGTCCTCAGCGCCTTCAACGTAGACGTCTACTGACCCCGATACGCCGTCGCGTCCGCTGGTCGGACGTGTAATTCGGTTGTGCGGCGGGACGCGGCCGATCTAGCGTCCGACCATGGATTCACCGGTGCCGGACGGGCCCGTGCGGCTGCTCGGGATCAACGACCTTCCCGCCTGCCAGCGTCTCGCCGAAGACCGTGAATGGGGACGCGAAGACCACAAATGGCGCTTCCTGTTCTCCGTCGGCGACGTCTACGGCATCGACGACGGGAACGGCGAACTCGCCGGCACGGTGATCTCCACGCCGTACGGCAAGGACGTCGCCGCCATCAGCATGGTGCTCGTCGCCAAGCGCTACGAACGACGCGGCCTAGGCGGCAGGTTGATGCGGCACGCGATGGACAACGCGGGAACGGCGAGCCTCTGCCTGACCGCCACCGAATACGGTCGTCCGCTGTACGAGCGTCTGGGATTTCGATCCGTGGCGCTCTGCACGGCGTACACGGGCGTGGCAGAGGGCTTGTCCAAGCGGGGACTCACCGTCCCAGTAGAGGCGAGCGACATGCCCGCCGTCCACGACCTCGACACCGAGGTCTTCGGCGCCGACCGCTCACAGGTGGTCAAGGGCCTCCCCTCCTTCTGCGAATCGTTCCGCGCCGTCCGCTCCCGCGTCCAGGACGGGCCCGGCGTCGGGGGCGTCGGGGGCGTCGCGGGTATCGCGGGTATCGCGGGCTTCGGAGGCGCATGGAGGAACGAGGACCGGACCTTGGTCGGCCCGGTCATCGCACAGAGCACCGAAACCGCGCTCACGCTCGTGGACGAGGTCATCCCGCCGGGCCGCCCGGTCCGCCTCGACGTCGACCACCGGCACCCGGAACTGATCGCCTGGGCGGAAGCGCACGGCCTGCGCCCCGCGTTCACCACCACGATCATGGAGTACGGCGACCCCATCGGCGGAGACCCGTCCCGCCTCTACCTCCCCGTGGCCCAGGCCCTCGGCTGACACCCCACCACGCCCGACCCCATCCGCCGGAACCGCGACCGCCTCTCCGCGCGCAAGGCCGAACCAGGCGGTCGCCCTCCTGAACGGCACGGGACGAGCCGGAAAAGCGGAACTAAGCCGTCGCCTTCTTGGGCGCCAGGCGCTTCGGAGGCAGCTTCTTGGGCGGGAGGGCGTAGCGGAAGATCTTCTTCCAGGTGCTGGTGACCTGCCTGGACAGCGAGCCCGTGTGGTACGGCAGGCCGTACCGCTCGCACAGGGCCCGGACGCGCGGGGCCACCTCCGCGTACCGGTTGCTCGGCATGTCGGGGAACAGATGGTGCTCGATCTGGTGGCTGAGGTTGCCGGTCATCAGATGGAACAGGCTCCCGCCGGTGATGTTCCCCGAGCCGAGGAGCTGCCGGACGTACCACTCGCCCTTCGTCTCGCCGTCCAGCCGCTCCTCCTCGAACACCTCGATGTCGCCGGGGAAGTGCCCGCAGAAGATGACCGTGTGCGCCCAGACGTTGCGGACGACGTTCGCGGTGAAGTTCGCGGCCAGCGTGGAGAGGAACTGCGGGCCGCTGAGCAGCGGGAACGCGAGATAGTCCTTGCCCCACTGACGGAGGATCTTGCGTCCGATCGCGCGTAGTTTCGCCTTCGTCACCTCCGGGTCGTCCGTGCCGTCCTGGATCTCCTCGACCTCCAGGTCGTGCATCGCGACGCCGTACTCGAAGAACATCGCCAGCAGCACGTTGTAGAGCGGCTGCGCGATGTGCGCCGGGCTCCACTCCTGCTCCGGCGTGACGCGCAGCAGGCCGTAGCCGACGTCCCTGTCCTTGCCGAGAATGTTCGTGAACGTGTGGTGGACGTAGTTGTGCGTCTGCTTCCACTGGGCGGCGGGGGACACGTTGTCCCACTCCCAGGTCGTCGAATGGATCTTCGGGTCGCGCATCCAGTCCCACTGGCCGTGCATGACGTTGTGCCCGATCTCCATGTTCTCCAGGATCTTCGCGACGGCCAGCGTCGCGGTCCCGGCGATCCAGGCGGGCGGCAGCGAGGACGCCATCAGCAGCGCCCGGCCACCGATCTCCAGGCCGCGCTGCCAGCGGATGACCCGGTGGATGTAGGCCGCGTCGCGCTCACCGAGCCCGGAGATGATCTCCTCGCGGAGCGCGTCCAGCTCGCGGGCGATGGCGTCGTAGTCACCGGCCTTGAGATGCCCCGAGGTGGAGGACGCGGCGGGGGACATGGTCGTGGCGGTCATCGTCGTGCTCCTTCAGAGTTCGATTTCCACGGGTCCGGCGGCCGTCGAGACACAGGTCTGGACGATGTCGCCCTCCTCGCCGTGCACCTCGCCGGTGCGCAGATCACGGACCTTGCCGGAACACAGGCGGCCGACGCAGCTGTGGCAGATGCCCATCCGGCACCCGCTCGGCAGCAGCGCACCGGCGTCCTCTCCGGCCACCAGCAGCGGTGTGCTCCCGTCCACGTCGACCGCGACGCCACTCTTGACGAACGTCACACGTCCACCCCCAGCGCTCGTCCCAGTCCCGCACTCGCTCTCAGCCCCCGTCCGGCCGCCGCCTTCGCCCCCGCTGTTGGTGCCGTCGCCAGCGCCCGCCCGGCCCCCAGCGCCCGCCCCGCCCCCCGTACCCGTGCTGGCGCCGCCGCTCAGGACCGTCCGGAAACGCTCGACGCGCAGCCTGCCGTCCGCCCCGGCGGCGCGCCAGTGCGCGGCGAGGTCGTCCAACATCTCTCCGGGCCCGCAGGCCCAGGCATCCCGCTCCGCCCAGTCGGGACAGATACCGGGCAGGTCGGACGGCTTGAGGCGACCGTCCGCCACCGTGTGCTGTTCATGCAGCCGCAACCGTGACCGCCGCCCCATCGCGCGGAGTTCGGCGCCGAAGATGACGTCCCCGGCCGTCCGATCCGAATGGACGAGCACGGCGTCGGACAAACCGCCGAGCCGCCGCAGCATGGCCATGACCGGGGTGATCCCGCTGCCCGCCGTCACGAACAGCAGCTTGCGGGGGACGTCCGGGGGCAGCACGAAGTCACCGTCCGCCGGACCGAGCCTCACGATCGCGCCAGGCCGGACACTCCTGACGAGGTGCGCGGAGATGAACCCGTCCGGCGCGGCCTTGACCGTGATCGTGATGCGGCCGTCCCGCCGGGGCGGGGACGACAGCGAGAACGTCCGCCAATGCCGGACACCGCCCACGTCCACGCCGACCTTGACCCACTGCCCCGGCCGATGACCCCGCCACGCCCGCCCCGGCTTGATCACCAGGGTCACCGCGCCCGGCGCCTCATGCCGGACGGCCTCCACCCGTCCCCGAAGATCCGCCGTGGACCACAGCGGGTTCAGCAGCCCGAGATAGTCCTCCGGCAGGAGCGGTGTGGTCAGATGCCGGACGGCCGCCTCGATCCCACGGCGTGCCCCCCGGGGTGCCGAGGCGGAGCGGCCCGAACGCTGTATTTCGGTGGCCAAGGGTTCCTCCCGATGGCGCGCCAACCTACGACTGCGTAACCTACGGAGCGGTAAGGAGGTGTTCAAGCCCCTGACCGGAAAACGCGACGGGCATCACACCATCACACGATGTTCCATCCGATGGTGTAACAGCCATCGACATCGCACGAACACCAAGCCGCCCAGACGCCCCCCTCCAAACACGCGCCCTCGCCCGTCTACCCGGCGCTACCTGCCACCCAGAGGACGACCGGTTCCAAGAGCTCGGCAGCCTCCGCTTCAGCAGCTTCTACGCGTCGCTCTGGAGCAACGCGACGACCGGCTGCGCGGCCAGATGCTCGACGAGACGATGGAGGTCCTCACCGCCGCATGGTCCGGCGAGCCGGTGCACCATCGCGGCGAGCACTACACCGTCGACGGCATCCGCTTCCCTCCGCGTCCGGTCCAGCGGCCTCGGGTGCCGGTGTGGGTCGCCGGCTATCCCGGACGGGCCCGGCCGATGCGCCGGGCCGCCCGCCACGACGGGTTCTTCCCCATCGACCTCGACCACCCCGACCAGTTGGCCGAGATCGCCGCGACGCTCACCGACCTGCGGGGACCCGCGACGCCGTACGACATCACCGTAGCCCTCCCACCCGGCACCGACCCGGCGCCGTACATCACGGCGGGTGCCACCTGGTGGATGCCTGAAATCTCACCGGGAACAACCCTTGACCAGGTCCAGGGCGTCGTGCGCGACGGCCCGTACAAACCCGAGGAGCGTCACCCATGACCACGTTCGTTCTAATCCACGGTGGGGGCGATGTCGGCTGGTACTGGCACCTGGTGGAAGCCGAACTGCACGCCCGCGGTCACCACACCGTCGCCCCCGACCTCCCCGGCGACGACGACTCCGCGACCCTGACCGACTACGCCGACGCTGTGGTGGAAGCCATCGGCGATGACCACGAGAATCTCATCGTCGTAGGACATTCGTTCGGCGGATTCACCGCCCCCTTGGTCGCCGACCGGCTCCGGGCCGATGTCCTGGTCCTGGTCGCCGCGATGATCCCTTCCCCCGGCGAGGCTCCCCGTGACTGGTGGGCCAACACCGGCTACGCCGAAGCCGTACGGGAGCAGGCCGCCCGCGACGGCGGCGCGACCGGAAACGACGACCCGTACATCAGCTTCTACCAGGACGTGCCACGCGACCTGGCCGAGCAGGCGATGAGCATGGAGCGCGCGCACCCGTCCGCGGCCGCGGAAAACGCACCGTGGCCACTCAATTCCTGGCCGGACGTGCCAACGAAATTCATCCTGTGCGCCCAGGACCGCTTCTTCCCACCCGCCTTCTTCCGCCGCCTCGTACCCGAACGCCTCAACATCACCCCAGACGAGATCGCAGGCGGCCACTGCATAGCACTAAGCCGCCCCAAAGAACTAACAGACCTCCTAACGAAATACTCGTCCACTCACCAACCCGCCCCACCACCCTGAGGACAAATCCCCCGACCGACCACACCGAGCCCAGCCCGACGATCGCATGCGTGGTGCGATCACGCAGCCAGGCGGTCTCGCCACCCCCGACCTCGCGACCACCCTGCAAACACTCCGTGCAGTCGCATGCACGTTCCCGCGTGCCCGACCGGTTTGTGGCCTCCGGCCACGACCGCGCTGTGGTTGGCGGAGTGCTTGCGGGTGGCTTTATGTGCTTGGGCATGTCTGCCGTCTCAGGCCGCGATCACGCTGCGGTCGCCTTGGGCGGTTGCGTGCGTGCTTTCGTGTGGCGGGGCGGTTTGTGGCCTCGGGCCGTGACCGCGCTGTGGTTAGTGGGGTGTTCGCGGGCGGTTCTTGCGCACTCGGGCAGGTTTACCGCCCCGGGACGTGATCACGCTTTGGGTAGTGCGGTGATCGCGTACTCGCTCCCTGACAGCGTCGTGGTTGCAGGACGCTTCCGCGCGGCTGGTGGGTTTGCGTCCCCGGTTTCGACCGCGCTGTGGTTGATGCGGTGTTTGCGGTGGGGGGCGACGTGGTCGGGCGGGCTTGCCGTCCCGACCGCGACCATGCTGAGGGCAGCGTGGTGATTGCGTGCGTTTCCGTGTGGCGGGCGGTTTGTGGCCTCCGGGCCGCATCGTGCTGTGGTTGCGGGGTGAATATCGCGCGGTCGGGGGTCGCCGTCTCGCGTCGAGATCACGTTGAGGCAGCGCGGCGATCGCGTGCGTGCTTCCGCGTGATCGGCAGCTTTGTGACCCGGTTGCGACCGCGTGCAGTGCTTGGTCCTGTGGTTGCGAGGGGGTATGGCAGGGTCGGGTGGGTTAACGGGTCCCTGGACGTGGTTGCCGGACGCTATCGACGAAGATGTCGACCTTCTCGCTGTAGAAGCAGACCAGTCCGGCGACTTTGCGGCTCTCGTCCAGTGGAGTCGGGTACGACCACGCGAGATCTTCGTGGAGGGTGTCGCCCGCGCGCACCGACCAGTACTCCGCGGTGCCCTTGTACGGGCAGTGCGTGACCGTGTCGGTGTGTTCGAGCAGTTCCATCCGGACATGCGTCTTCGGCAGGTAGTACCGCACCGGCAGGCCCGTCTCGAACAGCAGCCGCGGGCTGGACGATTCCGCGACCGTCACTCCGTCCACCTCGACCCGCACATTCCGCGAAGCCGCCAGGACATCGACGCGCGTGTAAGGGTCTCGCGGATGGACGAAGACCTCCTCGTCCTCCTCGAACCAGGCGTCCATCGCCTCCCAGTCCAGGCGAACGAGACCGCGCAGCTCCTCGATGGGCGACTCCGTGTACCTGACCGCGCCGCCCGGCGCTTCAGCGTCGTCCACCTTCACCGTGTAGGCGGTCGCGTCGCCCCGGCCCGGCGACCGTCTGCCCGGCCCGTCCTCGACGAGTTCGGCCCGGATGTCGGCCTCGGGGAAGTAGTAGGTCGGGTAGTAGGGAACCTCCCACACCAGAAACGGACCTGTGGTGTCGGCCACCAGGCGCCCGCCCAGATAAGCCCGAACGCGCTTACCGCTCTTCTCGATCCGAACTTTGGTTCGCTGCGATGTGGTCATGCCTGGGCAACCTCCCGAATCCCCCACCTATTTCGAGAGGTCCACCCAAACCCGGCTCGGATGCCTCAGAGCTCCGAACGTCGATGGGCGTACTTCCAGCTCAGGGAGTGAAGTGGGCTAGGACCCAAGCGAGGGCTCGCCGTGGGTGTTTGTTGTCTTCCACGGGTTGGTGCGGAGGCGACCACGATGGGCTCACGGGGTCACCGGTTGATGAGCCGGGTGCGGCGGGAGCCATGGTCCGGCAGCGGATCGAGGAGGCGCGGAGCAGCTCGCCGAGTTGAACGGGCCGCCCGAGGACGAGAAAGACTGGCTGTCACGGCTACTCATCCGCCGGGAGACCGTGGCGGAGGTAGTGGCTAAGACGGCCGGGACGGTCGAGGATCTGATCGCTGAGCCCGCTCCTGTCGATCGCACGCAAATGAATGGCCACCCTCGGAGCGGTCTACGACGCGACCCCAGCTCCACGCCGCCCACACGACGTGTTCGCCGTACCCGGCGGACGACAAGGCGACTGACCGCCTCGCCCCGGGCCGGTCGCCCGACACAAATGGTGTGCTGATCGATCGCCCCAGAACCCGACGGGGTCATCCCAGCACCCGGTGGGGTCATCGCTCGCGACCCCACCCACGCGCGAACCTGGATCGCATTGGTCGACGGCACTCAGCACCAACCCGACCCCATCCGCGCCGAGGCCGCCTACCGCAGCGTGACCATTCACATCGCCATCGACCGCATTCAAATCATCGAGAAGATCTGGGCAGAAGCCTGGGACCTGCACCAGCTCGGCGACAGCGCGGCCGAAGATTGGGACGCCCTTACGTCTTGGCACTGCCAGCCGAACACACCGCCAGGTGGTCCCGGCCCCGGCTACCTAGGGGCTCCCGGGTGGACACCCCGAACGGTCCCGGCCAGGTCGTGGGGCGTAACGTCCTGTCCGACAAGGTCACCGTCCGCCTTGCCAGCGGGGGGCCGCCGCACTCCCCATCCGCTGCCACGACCGGGTCGGCCCGACGTGACCGCGCACAAAGGCACGATTAGAACCCGCCATCGCTACCGGCGACTCCGGAACTCCTGGCGTTACCACATCACACGCGAACACCACCGCGTCCACCAAACCAGATACGCCCCTCAGCCCCCATTGCTTAATCCGAGGTGGATCCTCTCGCCACCAGAAAGAAGCCCGCCTCGAATTAGGCAAGTACGCAGCCGTTGCTGGCGGCCATGAACGCCGGGCCGTCAGCCCCCGCCCTTGGCGAGGTAGTCGGCGGGGTCGTATTGGAGACGAAGTCGTTGGATCCTGCCCTCAGTGAACTCGAAGAACTCGGTGAATCTGACGACTCCTTTGGGCATGTGGGCGTTGTAGAGAACGGCGGTGCCGCCTGGTGCATGGACCTCCTGGATCAGGTCGATCTTGCTGACGTTGGCGATGAACCCCTTGACGCCCTGCCTGAAGGGCTCCGCCCCCGTGACGTGTCCAGCGATGGGCCCTTCGAAGTCGAGGTCGTCGGCCAGCAGGGGGATGAGTTCTCGTCCGTCGTCGTAGTCCGCAACCCCGCTGGTGAGGACTTGGTAGTACGACTTGATCACAGCGGGCGCGTCTTCGCCGACGATGCTCATGTTGGTCCCCTTCCAGGTCAGCGACGTTGAAGTTGAGAAAATAAACCATAACGTAGAGAGTTTCAACCACTTGGTAGACTGAACGCATGCGCTCGTACAATCAGTACTGCTCGATGGCGCGCGCCCTGGACCTGGTCGGCGACCGCTGGACTCTGCTGATCGTCCGCGAGCTGCTCACCCAAGGCCCCTGCCGCTTCTCCGACCTGCGACGCGGCCTGCCCGGTATCGCCAGCAACCTTCTCGCCCAGCGTCTCCGCGAGATGGAGTCGGCCGCACTGATCGCTCGACGTGACGAGCCGGCCCCGGTCGCCACAACGCTGATCAGCCTCACCGACCGTGGCCAGGACCTCGGTGGCGTCGTCCGCGAACTCACCCGCTGGGGCGCACCTTTGATGTTCGACGCGCCGGACAACGACGAGTTCAGGATGCATTGGTTCTCGCTGCCACTGCGCTACCTGTGCCGTGACGGCACCCCGGACGCGCCGGCGACCACCGTGCGCCTAGGTGACCTGCACGACGGCTGCGACATCACCGCCGGACAGGGCCTGGTCGACGTGCGCCGGTGCTCACCTGATCGCGAACCCGATACGACTGTCGCCGCGCCACCTCAGGTGCTCGTCCAACTCTTCACCGGACAGCTGACCTTGCGGACGGCCAAGACCGCAGGGCTGGTCATCGACGGCTCCGCAGCCGCACTCGAACGTGTTCTACCTGGGAAGGGGCAGATCAATGGCTGACCGGCGAGAAGCGCTCAACCGCGACCTCCTCGATCAGGTCGCTGAAGGCTTCACTGGCGAACGGGACGTGGCCGTGGGGACCATGTTTCGCAGTCCAGGACTCCGGGTCGGCGACAAGATCTTCGCCTTCCTTGGCCATCATGGCCAACTCATCGTGAAGCTCCCGAGCGATCGAGCCGACGAGTACGTCGAGGCGGGAACCGCTGAGAAGGTGGTCATGGGAAAGCGGACGATGCGTGAGTGGATCGCCTTCCCAGCCACAAAAGACCGCGTGGCGACACTCGAACTATGGCGAAACGCAGCGCACGAAGCCCACCAATACGTCGATTCCCTACGCCAAACCACCTGACCGCGTGCTCATTTCGTTAGCGGAGCCTCCTTCGGTTTGCGTGGGACGGCGAAGATCGGGACGAGGGCGAGAAGCAGAATCGCGGCGGCCCACCAGAACGTCTCGGTGAAGGCGTTCGTCAGAAGTGTGGGCGTCTCCGCCGTGTGCCGTGCGGCGGCCTCGGCCAGGTTGCCGGACGAGCCGGGGATCTCGTCGCGGATGGCGATCTGCAGGACGACCGCCATCGCCGCGGTGCCGAACGAGCTGCCGACGCGGATCAGGACGCTCGCTCCGGTGGTCGCCGCGGGCACCGCCTCGCGCGGCAGGCCCTGATAGGCCATCGACATCAGGCTGGGGGCGATCATGCCGTGACCGAGACCGACGACGAACATCGTGCCCATGATCATGTCGTGCCCGGTTCCCGGGGCGAGGGTGGTGAGCGCCAGCGCGCCGCCGAGGACGCACAGGACACCGCTCACGGCGAACCATCGTCCGCCGTACCTGTCGACCAGCCGTCCCGACACCGACATCGTGATCATCGCGCCGATGCCCATCGGGGCCAGCAGCCAGCCCGCGTCCAAGGCCGACTCGCCGCGGACGATCACCGCGAACAGCGGGATGAGGATCATCAGACCGAACATCGCGCCGCAATAGAGGAAAAGCCCTCCGGTGGCGGTGGTGAACGCGCGGGTGGCCAGACCGCGCAGATCGATAAGCGCGCTCTGGCCCTTGCGGAGCCCGTGCGCGACGAAGGCCGCCACGAGCATGCCTCCCGCGATGACGCTGACGAGGAAGCGCGCTCCGGTGAGGCTCGCGCCGTTCCCGGCCTCTGACAGCCCGTACACCAGGGCCGCCAGGCCGGGGGACAGCAGCAGCATGCCGAGGACGTCCAGCCGGGCGCTCGCGCTGCGCTCGGTGTCGCGTGGCAGCATCCGCAGGGCGGCGAACAACGCGATCGCACAGAACGGGACGTTGACGAAGAACATCCAGCGCCAGCTCAGATTGTCGACGATCACGCCGCCGAGCAGTGGGCCGAGCACAGGCGCGAGCATCGCGGGCACGGAGACGATGCTCATCACGCGGCCCATCCGCCCTGGCCCGGCCGCCCGGACGAGCATCGTCTGCCCCACCGGCATCAGCATTCCGCCGCCGAGACCCTGCAGGACGCGGAACGCGATCAGAGAGGGGATCGACCAGGCGAGCCCGCACAGCAGCGACCCGCCGATGAACAGCCCGAGGGAGACGAGCCACATCGTCCGGGCGCCGAACCGCTCCACCGCCCATCCGGTCAGCGGGATAGCCATGGACAGCGCGAGCGTGTACCCGGTCACGACCCACTGGATCGTCGACAACGAGGTGCCGAAGTCCCTGCCCAGCGCCGCGACCGCGACGTTGACGATCGTCGAGTCGAGCACCGTCATGATCGCGCCGAGCAGCACGACGACCGCGAGGTTGCGCAGGTGCGGGTCGATGCCCTCCTCGTGGGCGGGAGGCGCGGTCGTCGTGCTGGTCATCCGGCCACCTTCCCGATTCCGTACACCGTATCGGCTCCACCGTACACCGTATCGAGCAATCCGTACACCGTATCGATACGGCGTATCGCGTAAGATCTTTGTTGTGGCAGGTTCAGCAAGGTCAGGCGACGTTTGGACGCGCCCTCGCGGCGGGCGCCGGCCGAAACTGACACGCGAGGCGATCGTCGAGACCGCGATCAAGGTCGCGGACGCCGACGGCCTGGACGCCGTGTCGATCCGCCGCATCGCGAGCGAGCTGGGCGTACGCGCGATGAGCCTCTACACCCACATCGACGCGAAAGAGGACCTCTTCGACCTCATGTACGACGAGGTCGCGGTGGAGGCGCTGGTCAAGGACGACCTGCCGGACGACTGGCGCGAGGCCTTCCTCCAGATCACCCACAAGGAACGCGAGGCCGGACTCAGGCACCCCTGGATGTTCGAGCTCGCCCACCGCTCCCCGCGCGTAGGGCCGAACGGCCTGCGTCACGCAGAGCAGTCCCTGGCCGCCGCTGCGCTGCTCACCGACGACCCAGAGAGCATGGTGGCCATCATCACCACCGTCGACCACTACATGCTGGGCTACACGGTGCGGGAGCAACACGTCCACGCAATCGGTGAGAACGGCCTGGAACGCGCCCACACCAGCCTCCTGGAGCGGGAGTACATCCGCTCACTCCTGGAGAGCGGTGAGTTCCCGCACCTCAAGCCCGTCTTCGAGCAGGGCCTCTACGGGCGAGCGAACTTCGAGCGAGGTCTCAACTGGCTGTTCGACGGGATAGAACACGACTACGGACAGAAGTAGCCGCCGGACACGGCGGCGACGTAGCGTAGGCGACGGCGTACGCGACGCTACGACGAGACGGGGTCCCAGGTGCGGGCAGCGAAGTTCATCAGCGTGACCGCCGTGCTGACACTGGCGACGTTCACCGGTTGCAGTGACAGTGACGGCGACAACGAGAAGACGACCGCGTCGGCGGTCGTCCCGGCCGGTCTCGGATCGTTCTACAAGCAGCAACCTTCCTGGAAGGACTGCGGGGACGGGTTCGAATGCGCGACCGTCCAGGTGCCCCTCGACTACACCAAACCGTCTGGCGGAAAGCTCGGCATCTCCGTCGTCAGGCTCCCCGCCGAGGACGGATCCGACCGCATAGGCTCCTTGCTCACCAATCCCGGCGGCCCAGGCGGTTCCGGCACGGACTTCGTCCGCCAGGCGGCCCGCACGTTCGGCAACGACCTGCGCCGCCGCTTCGACATCGTCGGCTTCGACCCCCGCGGCGTCGCCAAGAGCGACCCGGTCCGCTGCAACACCGGCCCGCAGCTCGACAGCTTCTTCGCCACCGACACATCCCCGGACGACTCGAAAGAGACGAACGCGCTCGCCGCCAAAGGCAAGGAGTTCGCCCAGAACTGCAAGACCAAGGCGCAAGCCGAACTTCCCCACGTGGGCACCCTCAACGCCGCCCGCGACATGGACGTCCTACGCGCTGCCCTGGGTGACCAGAAGCTCACCTACTACGGCGCCTCATACGGCACCTACCTGGGCGCCTTCTACGCCGAACAGTTCCCCAAGAACGTCCGGGCCCTCGTCCTGGACGGAGCCGTCGACCCCAGGATGTCCTCGACCGACATGCTGATCGAGCAGGCCAAGGGCTTCGAGACGGCCCTGCGCGCCTTCGCCGATGACTGCGTGAAAGCAGGCTCCTGCCGTTTCGGTGACTCCGTCGACGCGGTCCTGGCCAATGTCTCGTCCTTCCTCACCAAGGTGGACAAGACACCGCTCAAGAACACCCGAGACTCCCGCAAGGTCACCGAATCCCTGGCCGTCATGGGCATAGCCAGGGCCCTCTACGTCAAGGAGTACTGGCCTGTCCTCCGGCAGGCCCTCACCCAGGCGACGCAGAACTCCAACGGCACCATGCTCCTAGCCCTCGCGGACGAGATGGTCGAACGCAAGCCCGACGGCACCTACAGCAACCAGACCGACGCGAACATGGCCATCAACTGCGTCGACAAGCCCAACCCCCCAAACCTCAAGACCTACGGCAAGTCGGTCGCCGAGGCCGAGAAGGCCGCCCCTCGCTTCGGCCCCTTCGTCGTCTGGGGCGGCCTCCCTTGCGTCTACTGGCCCGTCCAGAACGAACAGCAGCCGAAACCCATTACCGCCAAGGGCACGGCACCAATCGTTGTCATCGGAACCGTCCGCGACCCCGCCACACCGTACAAGTGGGCTCAGGGCCTCGCCGACCAGCTCTCCAGCGGCGTCCTCCTCACCTTCGACGGCGACGGCCACACCGCGTACCTACAGGGCAACCACTGCATCACCGAGGCCACCGACCGCTACCTGATCAACGCCACCCCACCCAAGGACGGCACCACCTGCCGCTGAATAACCAGTGCACGCCCACCCCCCGAGACCCGGTAGACTTCATCCCGCCGTACGCGCACGGCACGCCGCCTTAGCTCAGTCGGCAGAGCGATTCACTCGTAATGAATAGGTCATCGGTTCGATTCCGATAGGCGGCTCCGCCTCAAGGGCCCGTTCCGATCTTCGGAACGGGCCCTTGCTAACGAGCGAGCGATTAACTGAGTGACTAAGGCTCGCGGTCTTCTTCCGGGAACACCTCGTCCATCGCGTCCCCTCCGCCCAGCAGGGCGGGCCGGATCCGGTGCCGGTAGACCGTCTCGGTCACCTCGGTGCTCTTGTGTCCAGCCAGCCGCGAGATCTCCTCGATGGGCACGCCCGCGTCCGATAACACCGAGACGAAGCTGTGCCGTCCAGCGGGGTTTTCGCAGGTCGGGCAGTGCCGGGCCGGTCACGGCGACAGGCCCCGCCGGGCGGACGGGACAGTCGCGGCGGGACCGGGGGTGCTGGTGAGCACCGGGGATCACCTCGTCGAGCAGGAGGGGTGTGGCGGGGGGACGGGATGCGGCGCGGGGACCGGCGAGGCATCCTTGCCCCGGCGGTCCCCGCGCCGTGAGTGGTCCGGGTGTTCGGTCGTCGGCGGTCTCCAGGCCGCGGACGGTCGACTGGGCCTCGCTGAGCAGGCGGCCCAGCTCGTTCGCGGTGGCGGACGCCTCTCGCGTCACGCTGGTCAGCGCCCGGGCAGCGGCGTCGGCGTCGCCGCCGTATCGGCCGTAGTCCGGGTGCTCACTGGGCCCGGCCGCCGGTCACCTGGCCGTCGATGAACTCGGCCAGCTGCCGCAGCGCCTGCGGCAGCTTGGAAGCGGCGGCCGACAGCTCGCCCAGCACGCTGTACACGTCGCTGGGATAGGTCAGCCCGTTCGTGCTCATGATGGCGTAAGCGGGAGTAGTCCAGCTTCCCGTTGGGGAACCGCAGCGGGATGATCACGGCAGCTCCACCATCCGGAAGGACGTCCGCCATGCGCGGAGATCGCGTTCGGTCAAGTTCAGCTGGGCTATGCGGTCATCCTAGACTTGAGTTGACATGTCAACTCAAGTCTGTAGGGTGTTAGTTGACACATCAACTAAATGGCGGTCGCCTGGTGCGCCGTGCTCGCGCCTGAGTGAGCCGACCCCGCCGTGACGCTTCCTGAGCGGCCTCGAACGAAGGGACACCCGTGTCCAGTCGGAACAGTGAACACGGACGGAAAGAAAGGCCCGCCTCCCAGCTCGGACGTCGCGGTTTTCTCAAGACCTCGACGGTGGCGGGCACCGCGGCGGGCGCGGGACTGCTCGCCGCGTCCCCGGCCGTCGCGCGGGAGCGTGACCAGTCCCCGCCGCGCGACAGCGGCGCCCGGGGACGCCGCTATGTCATCCGTGGCGGGGCGGTGATGTCGATGGACCCGAAGGTCGGCGACTTCGAGGTCGCCGACGTGCTGGTCGAGGGCAAGAAGATCGTCGCGGTGGGACGCGACGTCCGGGACTCCGGCGCCGATGTGATCGACGCGCGCGGTCGCATCGTCGTGCCGGGTTTCGTCGACACGCACCACCATTTGTTCGAGACGGCGGAGCGCGCGTTTCTCCCCAACGGCCTGCTCCGTGACGACGGTTCGGGCTCGCCGAGCGCGAACCCGAACTACGGCAAGCACATTCTGGACGGGTTCCGGCTCGTCTACCGGCCACAGGACGTGTACATCAACGACCTCTTCGCGGGGCTCTCCCAGCTTGACGCGGGCGTCACGACGGTGCTGGACGTCTCGCAGATCCACCACACCCCGGAACACTCCGACGCGGCGGTCCAGGCGTTGATCGACACCGGGCGGCGATCGGTGTTCGGCTATTTCGAGGGCGACGGCCGGGCCCAGGCGCGGTATCCGGAGGACGCGCGCCGCATCCGGAGCCGGTGGTTCTCCTCGGACGACCAGCTGGTGACCATGGTCATGGGCGGCGAACTCTACCTCGGCCGCGAGATGTACACCCGGTCGTGGACGGTCGCCCGCGAGCTGGGCCTGAAGATCGCGGCGCACTCAGTCGGGCCGTGGGGGATGCTGCCGGTTTTCGAGGAGCTCGCCCGGGGCACCGCCGGGGTCACGGTGCGGCCGGGCGACCTCTTCATCCACATGACCGGCATGTCCGACCTGGTCTGGAAGAAGTTCCGGGACGCCGGAGCCCACGTCTCGCTCGCCGTCCCGATCGAGATGGTCATGCGGCACGGCACCCCGCCGATCCTGAAGATGCAGGAGCTCGGCATGGAGCCCTCGCTGAGCTCCGACGTCGAGACGACGATGGCCTCCGACCCGTTCACGCTGATGCGCGCCACGGTGATCATGCAGCGGATGCTCGTCAACCAGCTCGTCCTGGACCAGGGCGATCCGATGCCGCCCAACAACTGGCCCACGCCGTCCAAGGACACTCCGGAGCTGCTCACCGTCCGCGACGTGCTGCGGTTCGGGACCGTCAACGGCGCCGAGCATCTGGGACTCGGCGGCATGACCGGCACACTCACGCCTGGCAAGCAGGCCGACATCGTCCTGCTCGACGCCACCGCACTCAACGTGGCCCCGCTGAACAACGTGCCGGGAGCGGTGGTGTCGCTGATGGACCGCACGAACGTCGAGACCGTGATCGTCGCGGGCAAGGTCCGCAAGTGGCGGGGGCGTCTGCTCGACGCCGACCTCGACCGTCTGCGACGCCGGCTCGAAGCGTCGCGTGACTACCTCTTCAAGGCGGCGGGGATACGGAGGGACCTGTTCGCCTAGGGCGCGCGGGCGCGTCCCCCACGGCCCCGGCCGGGCGCCGTCGACCTGATGAACCCGCCGCCGCTCCGCTGCGCGGCCTGACCCGGAACCGATCCCGCGCGACACCGGAGCCCGGCCCCGACGACAGGGCCGGGCTCCGGCGTGCTAGGTGGGTGCGCCGACGACGGTGGGGGAGTCGGCTTCGGGGATGAACAGGCTTGGACGTCCGCCGTCGACCGGGGCGGTCCAGATGTCGGCCGTGGTGCGTCTTCCGTCCGACTTCGGAACGGCGTACATGACGCGCTTGGCGTCGAGCCATGCCGCCTGGTCGTCCACGCTGCGGTCCTCGCCCCTGGATCGACGGTGTCCACAGCCCGCAACCGGCCGTCCTCTTTGTGACTGTGGCGTTGGCGGATCCTCCCAGGGCGCGCACGTAGTGTGCCCACGGCCCGCAACCAGCCAGCCCCGTTGCAGCGACCCGATCGGGTCCCACCGCGCCTCGTCGATGCTGAGTGTCAACCGGCGGCGAGCCGCTCCCTTCTAGTCTCGACCCACTTGAAGCGGACCTCAGTGAGTGACCAATTGGGTGACAACCGTGGTGGACATCGGCGGACGGTGGGAGCGCTGCAGGTACCCCTGTAGATGGCGACCGCTTAGATCATTCCATGTTGATCTTCGCTCGTAGTGAATAGGTCATCGGTTCGATTCCGGCGCCACGGCAGTCTCGGCCGTTCCCACGCTCGACGGGACCAGACGCCACCAGGGAGTGTTGCGACAAAGTCTTGAACTCGCCCGCCCCTGCCCCGGCTTCAGTCTTCACATGTCGTCAACACAAGTCAGGACTCGCGGGGGTTGCACCACGCCGCAACACGCGCCGGCCAGGCGTTGCAAGAGGTGGCAACGTCACAATAGTTCGCTGTTGCCCGCCTGGACTCATGCATGTGCCGATGATGAGAGGCATGACAGAGCTCGCCTCCAGTTCTCCGGCTGCGCCGAAGGTTTCGGCAGGTTTCCAGCCTCTGGACCCTGCACTGAGCCCTGAGGTGCGGGCCTGGGTGAGCGAGCTACGCACGGTCTGGCTTGCTGCGGGTATGTCGATGAACCGCTATGCCAGTCGCCACCCCATCGACAAGGGCACCTTGTCCCGCTATCTCAACGGCAGGCGTGTCCCACGTGATCAATGGTTCCTCAACACTCTCCTGAACGTCCTAGCCGCGAAAGGCAGAGAAGTTTCCCAAGAGGTCCGTGACCACCTGACGGAGTTGCAGCTCACGGCGCTGGAGACCGCTCATCCTGGTGAATATCGGGTACGCAGGGTAAGCGATGAACTCGAGATCGCAACCATTCGCCGAGACGAGGCAGCCCGCTACGCCCGCAACCTCGAAGAACAGCTTGCGGAACGAATCCGGCAGGTTAACGAGCTGACCGATCAGCATGGTCGGCTGAGGGCGGCTTGGGACGCCGACCGGGCGGCAATGCAGGTCGAGAAAGAATGCCTTGACCGTGAGATCGTCAATCTCACTCGCCAGCTGGAACAAGCAAGCCGGCGCGCCATCGACGCCGAACAACGCTGTCAGTGTCTGGAACGATTCCTCGACCAGATGAGCGAGCGATCTCTGCAGGCGCCAGGCGAGTTCTTGAGAGGCATCGATCTCACTGATCCAGTCGCCATAACGGAATTGATGGATGCCATGCTGAAGGCGGCCATGCGGGAGCAGGCGACAGCACTCGCCGAGCATGTGGCCACCGAAGCCTACGTCCGCGACACCGCCGACGTGGTGTGTCTTCTCGAGGCGATGCTGAAGGCACGGATGCGGAAGCAGGCAGTGGTCCTCGCCGGCCGCGCAGCCGTTGAGACTCCGGTGTTCTACATCGACGATGTGATTCGGCTGTTGGAGGCGATGCTGAACGCCGGGGCACAGGAGCAGGCCATGACACTCGCCCAGCGGATCGCCGTCCACACGCCGATCGGTGGTATCCCCGACGTGATTCGGCTGTTGGAAGCGGTGCTGAACGCCGGGGCGCAGGGGCAGGCCATGACACTCGCTCAACGCATTGCCACCGATACTCCTGTGGCTGGCGATTGCTGCAATGCCCCTGCCCGTTTCGCCGCGGACGTTGTTCGGCTACTGGAGACGATGCGGAAGGTTGGGGCGGATAAGCAGGCGGTCGTTCTTGCCGGTCGGGTGGCCGCTGGCATTTCTGTTGACGACGCGGCCGGTGTGGTTCGGGTGCTGGAGACGATGCGGAAGGTTGGGGCGGACAAGGAGGCGGTCGTTCTTGCCGGTCGGGTGGCCGCTGGCATTTCTGTTGACGACGCGGCCAGTATGGTCCGGGTGCTGGAGACGATGCGGAAGGTTGGGGCGGATAAGCAGGCGGTCGTTCTTGCCGGCCGCGTGGCCACCGATAGTGCCGTTCGTGGCCGCATGGTCGCCGACATGGTGAATGTTTTGGAGGCGATGCTGAGCGCGGATATGGACGAACAGGCGGTCGCGTTCGCCAGCCGGGTAGCCGCCGAAACCCCTGTGGTGGACTCGACCGGTGCGGTTCGCCTCCTGGAGGCGATGCTGGCCGCGGAGATGTTGGAACAGGCGGTCGTGTTCGCCAGTCGGGTAGCCGCTGACACACCCGCTCAGAACACAGCGGTGATGTCCCGTCTCCTGGACGTGATGCTGCGCAGAAAGCTTCGAGACCAGGCGATCGCCCTCGCCGAGCACGCGGCCACCAACGTCTCCGTCCGCGACATTAATGCTGTCATCCGTCTCCTGGATGTGATGCTGCCCAGGAGGCTTCGAGACCAGGCGATCGCCCTCGCCGAGTACGCCGCTACCAACGTTTCCGTTGACATTCCGACCGATATGGCCCGCCTCCTGGCAGCATTTATGGACGCCGAGATGACAGAGCAGGCCGCTGTGCTCGCCAGTCGGGTGGCTGCCTACACTCCTGTCAATGACGCGACCAGCGCGGCATTGCTTCTACACACAATGCAGAAGGCCGGGGCGGACGAGCAAGCAGTCACGTTTGCCAATCGAGTGGCCTTGCAGACGCCCACTTACAGCCGCAGCGCAGTGTCTCTCCTCCTGGACGCGTTGATGAGCGCGGGGATGACGCCGTCCGCAAAGGCACTCGTCGCCCGTGCCGACATGCCTGATCTCCTGTACTGAACGTGTAGTTTCTCAGCACCCAACTTCTGCAATGCCTCAGCGTTCGGGACACGGGGTAATGGGCTCGCGACTCCGTTACGGCGGCTGCGCGCTCGTCCAACTCCACTGCGGGGTCAGGACCCAGCTCACGCAGTTCGCTTAGTGAGTGCATTAGGTCGTTGGCCATGGTGACCGCGACATGGTCTTCTGTCATCGGATATCAGTGGCAAGCCGATTGATCGACTTCTCTGCCGCCTTGCGGCTGAACGTGGGGCTCGGTCGGGCGAATCGGTTCGCATCGCGCAAAGAAGGCGACCGCTGGGGCAGATTGGCCATGACCTCCATCATCGGCCGTTGACTTCCCGGTCGGCGGGCCGGCGGGCGCTTCAAGTGTTGCCGCTTGCAGCAACACCCCGTCCCGCGCCGGTTGCGGCATGGCGCAACCCCATGCGGAACTGGCTTGCTGGAGGCAATCCCGTGATTGCGCGCCCCACATGGCGCGAACAGTAGAGGAACGCCCGAGAGGACGCCCGGCGATGCCCCGACGACCCGCCCGCACCAATCCTCGACTACTCGCACCGCCGCCGCCCCAGTCTGACGAGCGTGGCCTGCGGATATTCGTACCCCCGCACGCGCTTGTCGCGGCCTGTTGCATCCTGGCCGGGTTCGTCACGGGCCTGCTGGTGTGGCTCACCCCGGCCGTATGGCCGCCGGTCGGTGCCGGGATAGCAATGACCTGCCTGGGGCTCGCGCTATACGGGCTGTGGCACAGCCGTCACCGCAACTGAACCCTGTCGACGAGAAGGCCCGAGGCACGGAGCCTGGTCAATAGCTCGTGATTTGGTGATGCGCTACGGGTCGAAGTACGTCATGCCATCCGCACCAGGGCAGGCGGGGGACAACGGTCGGTGCGGCGTACCAGCGCCCGTGATGTGGGTCGTACCAGACAGGGTTTACGGCGCCTCGTTCATGATTCGCACGCCCCCGTCCGCCCTGGGCCCTTCGGCGCGTACTGGAGTGGTGCGTAGACCCGAAGCGTGATCGCCGGCCTGGCATGTCCGAGCCGAGCGGCCACCACGTGGACGAGGATGTCCGCCAGGAACGGCGCGGACGCGTGAATGTGCCGGTCGTGAACCCGAGCATGGGACATGGTTCGGCTGGACGCAGAACTTCCTTCGATGCGCCGTCGGTTCCGATGGTCTCGCTCGTGAGCTGGCCGACCGAGCCCGGATGGATCGGTCGTCCATCCGGTCGCGGTGATGTGCTCCTCCGCACTCACGGCGCGAGGCCGCCCGCTCTTTGGCCGCCCCATCAACACGCTCGTCGACGAAGACGCCCGCGGCCCACTGATGCGACTCGCTGCGATCAAGTTGGTGGAGTTGAGCAGGAAGCGGGTGAGCCAGGACGATGTCCAGAAGTATCTGAACGTCGCGTACAGGCTGGGTGGGTTCGGGCAGTCCTTACCGGTGTTCCGCAGTGTATGCGTGTCCCTTGGAGATCCACCCGTCCCAGCGTCTGCCCGACCAAGGCCGAAGTTGGTTAGGGACGCCCGGGCAACCGGCACTGGGAGTCCGGCAATTAAGAACGAATCTTAGGTGTACAGGTCGAGTGCGGGCGCGAACCCTGCGGCGATGACACGCTCGGCTCAACGCCACTGAGTTGAGCACTGTCGCCAGCTTGGCCTCTGGCAGTCAGCCATCCAGGCACGTTCACCGGCGTCCGATCCCGGTGCGCTAGCAGGCACGACGGCATCATCCCCATGCTCCCCGAGCCGCCCTCCAGGCACGCATGCAACACGACAGGGTCTCTTGTTCGCTGTGACTGGACCAGCGGGCGGCATGCACAGGCGCGGGCGGGATGGCGCGGGACGGGCGTGGCGGTGCGTGCGAGCGGCGGCTAAGGCGTCGCTCGTGGTCAGGAGGTCGGTGCCGGCCATTCGGCCGGACATGTGTCCATAGGGCCCGGGCCGGTCACCCGGCGTAAGTCGTTCCGTTCGGACGCGAGTGCGCGAGCCCAGGTCATGACACAGGTGTCAGGTGCTCGGCGAGGATCTTCAGGTGGGTTTCGCGCGCCTCGGTGTGGCATCGGCGCCCGGCGTCTGTGATCACGACGAAGACGCCGCGCCTGTCGTCTTCGCATAGGCCGCGTTGCACGTACCCGTGTTTCTCCAGGCGGGCGACGGTGCGGGAGAGGGCGCTCTGGCTGAGGTACATCGCCGCGGCGATCTCCTGCATGCGGCGCTTCTCACAGTTTGCGTCGACGAGACGGTCGAGCGTCTCGTACTCGCTCATGCTGAGGCCGTGGGCGTCCTGGAGGGCGCGATCGAGGGCGCAGGCGACCGAGTTGTAGCAGGTCGCCAGCTCTCGCCACCGGCTGACGAGTGCAGCCTCCGCTTTCATGCCGCGCATCTTAGCATGCGCGCGCATCTGATGCGCTCGAATTAAATTCTACAGAATTTAGTGCGTGGACATTTGATGCATGTGCATGTACTCTCCTTCGACGTGACTATCGCTGACACCTCACCTGCCTCCGCCGTCCGTGCGCCGGCCGCCAAGAGCGCGCCGGCCGAACAGACCTGGACTCCCCGGCTGTGGGGAGTCCTCGCGGTCCTGTGCGCCGTGTTGTTCCTTGACGGACTCGACGTCTCCATGGTTGGCGTCGCGCTGCCGTCCATCGGCGCCGAGCTGGGCCTTTCGACGACGTCGCTGCAGTGGATCGTGAACGGCTACGTGCTTGGTTACGGCGGGCTGCTCCTGCTGGGCGGACGCACCGCCGATCTGCTCGGCCGCCGGAAGGTCTTCCTCACCGCGTTGGCCGTGTTCGCCCTCGCGTCGCTGGTGGGCGGCCTCGTGAACGACGGCACGCTCTTGATCGCCACACGTTTCATCAAGGGGCTGGCGGCCGCGTTCACCGCGCCGACCGCCCTCTCCATCCTGACCACCACTTTCCACGAGGGACCCGCCCGCAACCGGGCACTTTCGGTCTTCTCCGTGTTCGGCGCCAGCGGCTACTCGTCTGGCCTGATCCTCGGGGGACTGCTGACGAGCTTCGGGTGGCGCTGGACGTTCCTGACGCCCGTGCCCCTCGCGATCGCCGCTCTCGTCGCGGGCCTCGCGCTGATCCCGCGGGACAAGCCGGCGGCCGGCGGCGGACACGACATCGTCGGCGCCGTGACGCTCACCGGCGGCATGCTGCTCGCTGTGTACACCGTCGTCTCGGCACCTGAGCGGGGCTGGCTCGACCCGGTCACGCTGGGCTCGGTCGCGCTGGCGGCGGTGCTGCTGGCCGCCTTCTTCGTCACTGAGAAGAAGGTGCGGCACCCGCTCATCCGGCTCGGCATCCTGCGGATCGGATCGATCGTCCGGGCCAACCTGAGCATCGTCGCCCTGTTCGGTTCGTATCTGAGCTTCCAGTTCATGATGACGCTCTACCTGCAGGACGTGTTGCGCTGGTCGCCGCTGAAGATGGCCATGGCGCTGCTGCCCGCCGGACTCATCGTGGCCTTCGGTTCCCCGTTCGTCGGCCGCCTGATCGACCGGTACGGGACGCCCCGCTTGATCATCAGCTCCATGACGTCGCTGACCCTCGGCTACGGCTGGTTCCTGGCCACGGCCGGGAACTCTCCGAACTACCTGTTCACGATCTTGCCGACGATGCTCCTGCTGGGCGGCGGGTTCGCGTTCGGGTTCAGCTCGATCATGGGTCAGGCGACGGAAGGGATCGAAGACTCCGAGCAGGGGCTGGCGTCCGGCCTCGTCCAGACATCGGGTCAGGTCGGCGCCGCCCTTGTCCTGGCGGTGGTCACCGCCTTGGTCGCGGGCGGAACGGCCGCCGGGGGCGACGGCTTCGCCGAGTTCAACCCCGGGGTCAACGTGGTCAGCGCCGTCGCCGTGGTCGGCCTCGCCCTGAACCTGGTCCCGCTCCTGCGCCGCTACCGTCCCAAGCACGCCTAACCGAACGATCCACAACTCGCGGGGACGCACTCACCCAGAGTGCGTCCCCGCCCCTTTCCGGGAGCCGTCCCACCCGAGACCGGACACCTCCGCGCAACCCGGGCCGCCTTCCCGCTCAAGGCCAGGGCGCCCCTCCCCGCCAAAAACACACGCCTCCGCGCTAACCAGGCGCCTTCCCGCTCAAGGCCAGGGCGCCTTCCCGCTCAAGGCCAGGGCGCCTTCCCGCTCAAGGCCAGGGCGTTTACCCGCTCAAGGCGGTGCGTCTCTGATCGATCGGGCGCCTCACCCAGAGTGCGTCCCCGGACCCCTTTCGTCGGGCGTCCCCTGCCCCAGAGCGGACGCCTCCTCACTAGCCAGGGCGTCTTCCCGTTCGAGCCCGGGCGTTTCCCCCCGTCCTAGACCAGACGCTTGCGCACTAACCGGAACGGCTGCCCGCTCATGGCTGGGCGGCTCTGCTTAACCGGTCGGCTCGGTTAGGGGTTGGCTGGGCGTTTCGGTTCGGGACCACGCCTTCTGATCGGGGGGCTAGGACGTGTCTCAAGTGGGCCCGGGCCATGCGTGGACGCCTGGTTCGCCTGTCGATCTACTCGGTCACCGGCGATCAGGGTGGTGCCTGGCCCGCGCTGTCGGCCTTGGAGAATGCCGGACTGCCCCGCCGTTCTGCACTGCCGTCCCGATGAGCCTCAGCCCACCTGACCCCCGCCCCCCCGGCCCGTACGTGTCGGCGGGTTGAGCGACCCAAGGCGGTCCGGGCGGTCGAGCGAGGTTGGGCAGCGACGCCGTCCCGATGGTGGGACGACGTCGTTCCCGCGTGGTCAGGCGGTCGTGTACTGGCTCATCCGTTTCGCTTCCAGAAGGGGCGGCGGGATACGGGATCTGCGGTGAAGTCGCCGAGGACTTGGAGGGCACGGGTCCACAGATCTTCGACGGCGGACTGGTCCGAGGCGGGGTGCAGGCGGCGCAGGTCGTCGCGTAGGGCGGTGAGGGCCGTGGTGTCGAGGTGTTGTGCCTCCATTCGTTGGACGATCGCTTCCAGGAAGGGGAGGAGTTCGCCCAGTAGGTGGTGGACTCGCTGATCATGCGTGTCGGGGACCTGACGGAGGTCGTCGAGCGCGTCGCTCACTTCCTGCTGGAATCCTGTGGGGACAGGTGCGTGGCCAGTGCGGCGTCGGGACCTCGAGCGTTCGGCCGGTGCCCTGAAGGAAAGCTCGGTCTCTTGTGTAGGCGGTCCGGAGGGCGGGGCGGCGCCGTACGCGAACGGTGGCGAGCTGGCCGGAGCGGGGGGAATGGCGGTGTCGGCCGCTGCGAGTGAAGCTTGCGGAGCGGCGGCCGAGAAGGCGGCGTTCATCGTTCTCGGCGGGCTCGCGGGCGCCGCCCAGCCTCGGGGCATCTCCACCGGCTGGACGACCTGGTGCGGAGTGTCGCCGTCGGTGACCACCCGGCTGTCCACGGCCACGAACGCGGTGAACCGGCACAGGACGCCGAAGCGGAGCGAGGTGTCGATGATGCGCTGTTCCAGGTCGTCGAGGCCGCGGGCCGTGTAGCGGTCTTCGAGGTCGCGCAGGTGCGCGCGGGCCCAGATGGATGTGGCTGCCGGGTTCTTGGTGACGATGCCGGTGGCGCGTTGCTCCCAAGGCGTCCCGCCGGGCGTGGTGCCGCGAACCGACAGCGAGCCCGACGGGTTACCGCGGAAGCGTCCCGCGACCACCAGCGGCACATCGGGAAACAGCGAGCCGAGCCTGGCCGGCGCAACGGAATCGGGGATGATCTCCAGGCCGTCGGGGTGGAGAGAGAGCCCCGTCGCCAGCGGCGCGGCGATCCGGTGGTGGATGTGCTCCATTGCCTCGTCCAGGCGGTCCTCCGACTCGACCAGCTCGCAGCGTCCCTGGCCGATGGCGGCGAGACGGTTCAGGAAGCCGGCGTTGACCGCCTGGTCGATACCGACGGAATGGACACGGACGTCCCGCAGGCGGGGTTCGAGGTGGGCAAGGAGCTGGTCTTCGTTGCCGACCTGGCCGTCGGTGATGAGGACGAGGACCTTGTCGCGTGTGGAGTCGTCCAGCAGGCGACAGCCCTCATCGAGCGGGGCCAGCATCTCGGTGCCGCCCCGCGGGGTCAGGGCGGACAGGTGCTCGACCGCGCGGAACCGGTTGCGGTCCGTGCCGGCCACCAGTCCGGTGTCGAGATCGCGGGGACGTTCGATGACGGTGTCGAAGGACAGGACGGCGAACCGGTCCTCGGTGCGGAGCGTGTCGACGATGCGTGCGGCGGCGCGGCGTGCGGCGACCATCTTCCAGCCCTGCATGCTGCCGGAACGGTCGAGGACGAGCACGACGTCGCGAGGGCTGGGCTGGGCTTTCCCGGAGGGCAGCACGGTGAAGCTGAATGTTCCCTCCTCGCCGGACTCGTCAGAGACCAGTGTGAGGGCCGCACTCTCATGCGCGGCGAAATCGAGACGGAGGATGAAGTCTCGGTCGAGGCGTTCACCGGGCCGCAGCCGCACTGTCGTGCGTTCGTCGCCGGCTTCCTCGGCCACCACGTGCAGCGCGGAGCGGATCTGGGTCAACGGCAGCCCGGCGGGATCGATGTCGACGGTGATGGCCAGCCGTACCGGGTTGGGGAAACCGGGCAGCAGTACGGGCGGGCTGATCCGGGAGGCGTCCGGCACGGCGTCGGTGTCGTCGGCGACTCCGGACCCGGTGCGCTCGCCGTCCAGTGGTGCTCCCGGGATGTAGCGGGGCGCTACGACCAGCGGGAAGCGGAATGTCGCACTGGACGCCGACTCGTGCGGCAGGGGCTGGTCGAGCGCCAGCCTGAGCGTCACGCGTTCGCCCGGCAGGATGTTGCCGACCCGCATGGTGAAGACGTCCGGTCGGTCTTCTTCCGCGATGGCGGCGCGCTGACCCGCGGCGATCGCGGTGTCGTAGTCCTGCCGGGCCTGGCCGCGTTCTTTCAGCGTCCCCTCGATGACCCGGTCGGCGGCCTCCATTCGCAAAGCGGTGACCGCACCGCGGTCGGGCAAGGGGAAGACGTAGGTGGCCTCCAGCGGCGTGTCGTGGGGGTTGTGGAAACCTTGGACGACCTCGATCCCGGCGGTGAGCCCGGTGATCGAAGCATGCACGTCGACTGAGTCGAGCGGCAGGTTGCCCTTGTCGGTGGTGAGCGCGCCCAGGCCGTGGTCGGGCTCCGGCGGCGCGGTCTCGGGCATCGGCAGTATGCGCACGGTCACTGGGACCTCCGAGAAGGATCGGCGGACGGGAACGCGGGGCTTTCGGCGGGGGCGAGAAGGCCGCGTCGGTGGAGTACTTCGAGCAACGGGCGTGCGGCGTTCTCGATGGCGGCGAGGTCATCGCCGCTCAGGGTGGGCACGTCCAAGAGAAGGGTGAGGCCCGACGCAAGGCGGACCCCCTGGACGACCGGTGGAAGAGGCGTGTGATGCTCGCCGGTCACGCTCGCCTGGCTGTACGACACGTCGGGACGCGTCCTCCAGAAGGCTCTGCGGGAGGTTTCGCCTTCCTGCTCAGTCGGTTCCTCCGGGTCTGCCGGGCTTCCCGATGTGGCGGTGAGGTTCGTTGCCCCACCCGGTGTGGGACTTGTCGAGGCGGTGGTGGGGTTTGCCGGCCTGGCGGGAAGTCGGGTGCGGGCGGCTTGGCGGGCCCGGGGGGTTTGGCGTGGAGAGCGGTTGGCCTCGGACGTGCTGGCCGAGGGATCGTCTGACGGACTGGGGTGCCGGCGGCCCTCGCCGGCGGGCTCGGTCACAGCGTCGGGGCCGGGGAGGGGGGCCGGCGCGGGGGCGGCGGCCGGTCGGGGCGGGAGAGCGGCGATTCGTTCGAGGGTCGTGTCGGTGGCGGCGGCGAGCTCGATCTGGATCTCGGCGATGGAGTGACCGGCGGCTTGGAGGCGTTTCACCGCGACCAGCTGCAGGAGATGGCGAGGCCCGTACAGGGCGGTGCGGCCGCGGCGGCCGAGGGGCGGGTCGACCAGGCCGATCGTGGTGTACCAGCGGATCAACCGCTCGTTGGGCAGATCACGCACCCGGCCGCTGACCTGCGCGGACCCGTCCGCGGCGAGGGCCGCGGCGGCGCGTTCCGCCAGCTCGGTGATCGTCCAGATGCCGTCCATGGCTCGATGATGACACTGTAACGATGACAGTGTCAAGCTCGCCTCAAGATCGACTCTGGTGATCCTTGATCGGGCGGCCGGGCTCTCTCGCGCCCCCGTGCGCCTCCAGGTGCGGTTTCGGGGTAGGGCAGGCGGGGCGCGGGCCGCGCGGGGACGGGTGTGCGGCATGGGGAAGTCCTGTTTTCTATGCGGCCAGGAGTATCCGCGTGCAATTGGGAGGAAAATGGCATCCGTGCCAGCGTGCAAGTGGCCGCCATAACGGCGGTTAGTGAACGGTGTCTGTCGCCGTTGCTGGAACACTTCTTCGGCTAGTCATAACGGTTTCCTGCTCTTTGCTCTCTGTAGTGCCACGATCGCTCACCGACATTAATGCCTGGTTGTCAGGGATCACCTCAACTTGCAAGACGTTGGGCAAAACCACAGCAACTTCGCATTTGCGACACTCGGGAGAATTGCCGACGAAGGGCAAGAATGGCGTTCGGTATCGAAGTTTGATCTCTTGAATTGGCCAGTAAAGAGCGCTCGAAGCCTTTAGCTTCTGTGGCATGAACGACCATCTCCTGGTCGAGGCACTGCGTGAACACGACACCGACGCCCCCGCCGCGCTGTACGACGCCCACGCCGACCGCCTCTACGCCTACTGCTGGTTTCAACTGCGTTGCAGGGACGCGGCCCACGTGGCGCTGCGCGACACGTTCATCGTCGCCGAGGCGCACATAGGCAAGCTGCGCAACCCGGACCGTTTCGGGCCGTGGCTCTACGCCATCGCCAGGCTGGAATGCGCGCGACGCCTACCGCCCAAGGACCAGCCGCCGGACGTGCCGGTGGCCAGCCACGACCAGGAGGACGTCGACCAGCGCATCATGGCCTGGCAGGCGGTTCTGGCGCTGCGCCCCATCTCACGGGAGATTCTCGAGCTGAGAGTCAGGCACCAGTTGTCCGTTCCCGACCTAGCCGCAGTGTTCGACGTGCCATTGAAGGAGGCTCAGACGGCGCTTGAGCACGCGCAGGGCGAGTTGGAAGATGCGCTCAGGGCCGAGATACTCGCGCACCAGGGTCCGTACGGTTGCGCTGAACGTGCCCGGCTGCTGAGAGAACGGCGCGGCGAGTTCAACCATGACCTGAACGGCCGCCTGACCAGGCACGCGGAGGATTGCTCCGTCTGCGGGGCGTTCTGTCCACGTACTGTCTCGGCCGCCAAGGTGTTCGGGTTGTTGCCGGACGCTGACCTGGCAGGCGAACTGCGCCTTCGGGTCATCAGCTGCTTTCTGGACCCGGAACTGGTCGGCTACAGACTCTTTGTCGCCACCAGGGTCGCCGAGTTCACCGCCGACGGATTCCCAGTCCAGCCCAGACAGCCGGCACGGCCGCTCAGCGCGTCGTGTCCTCAGAGGCTTGGGCGGCTTCGTCGCTTCCGCAGGGCCGGCTCTCGGCCGAAGAAATTCCTGTCCAGGGAAGGTGATCTCAGATCGACCGGGCTTGGTGCCCAGGCTGCTCGTGTCGTCGTGGTGCTCACGGCGATGGCCCTTCTGGCCGCGGGTGGGGTCGCGTCCATATACGGGGTCTTCGACACAGGAGGACGCGACGCGGGCAATGACTCTGGTCCACGACCGACAGCGATTTCCGGCGTTCCACAGGAACCAGAGCCAGGTCGATCGCCGGCGGACCATCCGGACGCCGCCGCTCACTTGGACGTCGCTCCGGTATCCGCCACGTACCCATTGGGTGCACGGGCCTCGTCCGCGCCCCCGACCGCTTGGCCGACACCGTCAGGACCGTCCGGTCCCGCGGACGAGCCGCCGGGTTCTCCGGCGAAAAGCGCGCTGGCGGTCTCTCCGCTCTTTGTCGATCTGGCTGGAGGGTCGGACGGTTCCGTAGACCTACGAGCGGAACGAGGACCGGTGTCCTGGCGTGCGAAGAATCCCGCGACCATGCGAGTCGACCCAGCGTCCGGACACCTGACGCCCGGCCAGAGCGTAACCGTACGCGTGCACGTTTCGCGTGAGCCGAACTCACGCGGGGAAGGCACCATCACGTTCTTCCCTGGCAGGAAACAAGTGCACGTCACCTGGCGCCCCGACGCACCAGGCCCGGATCCGACGCCGTCGCCGACGCCTACGGGTTCCGGTCCTGGAAACCCGTCCTCCTCACCCGGTACCAGACGGCCGACCAATCCATCACCCTCACAACCCAAGCCTCCGTCCAGCGAACCTCCGTCCGCTGACCCGCCTTCCTCCAAACCCCCTTCGTCTTCTGAGCCGCCGCCTTCTGAGCCACCGTCGTCGGGTGAGGGCTCGGATCCGCCAGCGTCCACAGGGTCGTCCTCACCGAGGAGGACTACCGCTCCCCGGACGCGCACGAGGTCCAGGTCCTGATCGGCGGAGTGGCGGATGTACCTGCCCTTGCCCGACTCAACTACTCTTCGTAGGTGATCGTTTGCGCTAAGCAGCACACGGCGGGGGGAGGACGTGCTCATGGCACCTGGCGCAGCAAAGGCCCGTCGCGTGACGCCGTCCTCCTTCCGCGCTGCGGCGCTCCCAGTGTTCGCGTTCTCCGCGAGCGTCGCGATCGGCATGAGCATGCAGGCACCGACCGCTTCCGCCGCTCCGAGCGTGGCCGACCCGACCCCCAGCGCGCGCGACGTTGACAAGAGCGAACAGCAGGTGCAGGAACGGGCCGCCGAGGTCGGACGGACGAAGGCCAAACTCGCGCAGGCGAACGGTGAGCTGGACCGGCTCGCCGTATCCGCGGAGGTCGCGATAGAGCGCTACAACGGCGAACGGCTCAAACTGCAACGCTCACAGCAGGCGTACAGGGACACCCAGGTGCGACTGGCCGAGGCCGGGCGGAGGCTGGGGGAGACGCGAGCCGAACTGGCGTCGTTCGCCGCGCAGGCATACCGCAACAACACCGGTTACAACCAAATGTCGTCGGCGCTTGCCGGCAAGGGTGGCCCGCAAGGTTTCATGGACCGCGCCGCGATGGTCGAGATGCTCGCCAAACGACGGACCGCCATGGTCGATCGGGTGGCGGCGTCCAAGAACGTCGCCGACGTGTTCCGCCGCCAGGCCCAGGCGGCATTCGCCGAGCAGAACAGTGCGACGAGGCGCGCCGACGAGGCCAAGCGGGTCGCGCAGGAGGCGGTGGCCAAGCAACAAGCTTCCGTGCATCGCATTGAGGCCGATAAGCGGCGCCTTGAGCGTCGGCTTGGCAGCGCTCAGGCTCGCGCTGCACGGGTCAAGCGCGCGCGGGAACGGGCGTTGGAAAAGGCCGAGGCACGTAAGGTTCGTGCCGAACTCGCAGGTTCCGGAGGGCCTGCCGCTGGCCTGTCCACGACGTCGGTACGTGGTGCGATCGTGGTGCGAGCGGCACTCAAGTGGCTCGGTACGCCGTACTCGTGGGGCGGGGGCACCGTGGACGGTCCGAGCTATGGCGTGGCGCAGGGCGCGGGGACCGTCGGTTTCGACTGCTCCGGCCTGGCGATGTACGCGTGGCACAAGGCCGGTGTATGGCTCGACCACTGGACCGGTACACAGTGGACGTCCGGTCCGCATATCCCCATCGACGCGCTGCGTCTCGGCGACCTCGTCTTCTTCGCGACCGACACGTCCGATCCCGGAACCATTCATCACGTGGGCATCTTCATCGGCAAGGGCCGGATGGTCGAGGCCCCTTACACCGGTGAACGGGTGCGCGTATCCAGCATCCATCGAAGCGACCTGATCGGCGCGACCCGTCCCGCCACCTGAGTTTCGTGCGCGTCCGCTAGCCAAGTTGGCGATGCCCCCGATGAGGTCCTAGGCGGCGCCGATGTTCGCGGTGAAGGCCGTGGCATATCTCTTACGCGCCATGTGATCCTTGATGACGCGAGAGTGCCGTGCGGCCGTCCGGCCAAGGCGGCGATCTGGACGCGAGGCGAGATGGGTGAGCAAGAGACGCGAGGTCGACTCGACTGCGAAGAGATACGTCCTCGGCGGTCTGGGGCGCCTTGCCGTCCTGCAACTGCTCGCGGGCATCGCGCTGCTGCTGGTGGGCACCATCGCCTTCAACGCGATGGTGAGTGAGATCGAGGCCACCAGGCGCGCCGCGCGAGGCGATGGTGTCGTGGGCACGTTCACGGCGGACTCGAAGTCGTGCTCTCGTGGCGGATGTTCCTGGTACGGCACGTTCTGGGCCGATGGCGGGCAGCGGATGGTCATCGATGGGGTCCAGTTGCGAGGCGAGGACGATCTGGCCATATCTGCGGGGGACACGATTCCCGCTCTCGATGTCGGTTCCACGAGTTTCGTTCACAGGGTCGGTGGGTCACCGGCGTGGGGAGAGGCGGTCGGCGCGGGTTTTGTCGCCATCGTCGTGGGAGGCGCTGGTGCGGGATTGGTCGCCTGGGCCCTGTGGGGTGTACACCGAACGCGGCCGTCGCGTGCCTCCCGCGGACAGGAAGCGAAGGGCCGAGGCCGTCGCGTGGTACGTGACTTCGCCAGCCGGGACCGGTGGGGGTGGACGGCACGGCCTGACTCGGTCGTGATCCGGGTGAAGGTGGACAGACCGTGGGGACGGACCATTGCGGTGGCCGTCAGCTTGATCGCGCTGGTGTCGGCGACCCCGCTCGTCGTAGCGGGCTGGTTCGCCATACGGGAAGGGGCCGGGTTGGTGGTGTCGGTCGCCAGTGCGTGGTTGCTGGTGCTGTCGGCCGTCCTGGTGACCGTCACGATCCCTGCGCTCAGACTGGTCCTGGTACGGCCCCGGGTATGGGTCACCGAAGACGAGATCGTCATCTGGGACGGGCTGCTGCTGTGGAAGGTCCTGCGGATCCCGCGCGCCGGCGTCGCGGCGGTCCGCCATAGCGGCGGGCTAGGTCGACGTCATGCGGACGCGGTCCAACTGTCGCCTTTCGGTGATGAGGTCAACCTCGTGCTGCGGCTGCGCGAGGCGACCTGTCTGCCCGCGCGACGGCTGCGGTGGGGAAACTGGATCTGGGTCCTGGCGTCTTCGAATTACGACTGGGGGCCGACGATTCCGCAGCGAGGGCATCGGGCCAGCCTGCTGCGGCTGCGGGTCAAGGAGCCGCGCAGGGTGGCCACCGAGCTGGATCGCTGGCTAACGCGGGAGACGGACACGCCGCCGGAGCCCGTCCCGGTCGATCACGTCCATTACGGCAGGGTCCGCACTCACCGTGGCGTTGGCGGCTCACGCCTGAAGGTCAAGGGCCGTCTTCCGCAGCCGGTGCTGGCCGAGTTCGCGAACGAGGGGCCCGATGCGCTGCGGGTCTCACTCCGGCGGACCGAGTTCGGCCGCGGCACGCCGATGCTGTCGTGCGGCCCCGGCGCGCCGCCCGCCAGCATGGTTCTGGACGACGCCTGGGTGGCGGACAAGGCGCTCACCAACCGGTTCCTGCACATCGAGAGCGGAGGGCCCTGGACCGTCACGATCAGTGGTCCGGAGCGGTCACGCGCGTTCACCCGCTCGGTTTCGGGCCACGGGCCCGAAGTGCTCACCTACCAGGGCCCTCCCGGAATCGCCGTCATGACCTGTCCGAACGGGGAGCCTCACGAGATTCACCTGCGCGGACCCGACTTGGCCGGGCTCTACGGTCGTGATCCGGCCGCGTTCGCCGGCGCGCTCAGGCCGACGCCAGAAGGCGAGTCCTCGGCACCGAGCCGGAGCACGTTCGCAGTCCCGTCACAGGCCGTGCTTCAGGTCAGGACCAACGGAGCCGACTGGCGAATCGACGTGACACCACTGGCGCAGGCCGACGTGGACACCGTGAGCGGGTCTGGGGACGAAAAAGACATGCTGGTGCCGCCTACCGGCCGGGTTCGCCCGTTCGAGAATTCCATCGCCGGTGACCGCGCGGCAGTCGTGCGCTACCTCGGGCCACCGGGCCCGGTGCGGTTCCGTGGCTCGGACGGCTTCGGCCTGGTCCGGCTTGGTGCGGGCCTCGCGCCCGCGCGGCTGCTCGTGCCTCCGGCGGACGACGATCGGGTGTTCGAACTGCGGTCCCACGCGCTCCTCCAAGTCACCGGCGGACATGTCACCCGCGGACATGTCACCCGCGGACACGGTGCCTGGTCCATGGAAGAGGTCCACGACCTCGACCTGCCGCAATGAAGACGAGAACCCTTCCGCAGGGATTGCGTGCGGAAGGGTTCTTCGCAGAAGTGTCGCATCGGCGCGGGAGCGGAATCGGCGCTGTTGACGACGTTCGGCTAGGGCACAGCCAGGTCGGTTCAGGGGGGCGGTGGGCGGTCCGTAGGCCGACCAGGGCGACGTTCAGTGGTCGCCCTGGTCCGCCGCGCGCTTGAGGGACCGTTCGATCTCCTGCTCGGCCTCGACCCGTCCCACCCAGCTGGCGCCCTCGACGGACTTGCCGGGCTCCAGGTCCTTGTAGACCTCGAAGAAGTGCTGGATCTCCAGGCGGTCGAACTCTGCGACGTGGTGGATGTCGCGCAGGTGCTCCATGCGGGGGTCGGTCGCGGGGACGCAGAGGACCTTGTCGTCACCACCGGCCTCGTCGGTCATGCGGAACATGCCCACCGCGCGGCAGCGGATGAGACACCCGGGGAACGTCGGCTCCTGCAGCAGGACCAGCGCGTCCAGGGGGTCGCCGTCCTCGCCGAGGGTGTGTTCGATGAACCCGTAGTCGGCCGGGTACTGCGTCGAGGTGAACAGCATGCGGTCGAGCCGGATGCGCCCGGTCTCGTGGTCCACCTCGTACTTGTTCCGCTGGCCCTTCGGGATCTCGATGGTGACGTCGAAATCCAAGATGTCCTCCGCTCTCTGCGCGCGCGCAGTGAATAGTCTTTCGGGAGCCCGTGGGCGAGGCCGTCCCCACAGGTGAGTGTTTCCCTTATATAAGGATGTCGCACGTTGGCGAGTGCTGAGTGGGAGAGGGGCGGTCACGTGCCTGGACGGGCCCGTGCCCTCGCGGTTCTGTCGCTGTCCCTCCTTAACGTTTTCGCCCTCGCCGCTGGGTCGGCAGTGGTGAAACTCACACCTGACCGGCGTCTGAGTCCGCAGCCGCCCAGCGTGGCCGTACGTGACCTCGTTCGGGTACCCGAATCGACGGCGATACCCGCGGCGGATCTCGGAGCCGGCCGGTCGCCGAACGCGTCCGTCCTGGCGGGACGGCTCTCGGCGTTGATCGGTGGCCCGCGCGCGAAGATCAGCGCCGTGGTCGTCGACGTGGCGACCAGCCGGCCCCTGTTCGAGTGGCGTGCCGACAGACCTGCGACGCCGGCCTCGACCACGAAACTGGTGACGTCGGTGGCGGCGCTGGCCTCGGTCGGGCCCGCGCACAGGATCACCACGCAGGTCGTGCGGGGTGCCGGTGGCGGGATCGTACTGGTCGGCGGTGGAGATCCGACACTGACGGCGCTTCCCGCACGTCCTGACGTGAGTCATCCGCCCTACGCGTCGCTTCTGGAACTGGCCAGGCAGACGGCCGCCGCGCTGAAGGCGTCCGGTGTGGAACGGGTGCGCGTGGACTACGACGCGTCCGCGTACAAGGGGCCTCGCATAGCGACGGGGTGGAAGCCCAACTACCTGCCCGATGGGGAAGTCGCTCCTGTCAGCGCCCTTGCGGTCGATGAAGGGCGCGTGTCTCCAACTGACCCGTCCAAGAAGGCACGAGTCTCCGATCCACCGGCCGCCGCCGCGAGGCAGTTCGCGCGGTTGCTTTCCAAGTACGGGGTCAGTGCCAAGACAGGACGCACGGCCGTCGCGCAGACGGGGGCGGTGCGGCTTGCCGCCGTCCAATCACCGCCGATGTCGGCCCTGGTAGAGCACCTGCTGACGGACAGTGACAATGATGTGGCTGAGGCGGTGGCCAGACAGGTCGCCATGAAGTTGGGGCGTCCGGCATCGTTCGCGGACGCTGCGCAGGCCGTCCAGCAGGTCCTGGCCAGTCTGGGCGTCGCGGAGGGTGTTTCCGTCAACGACGGCAGTGGCTTGTCCACGCGCAACCGCATCTCGGCCATCGCGTTGGCGCGTATCGTTTCGCTCGCCGCTGGTGCGGAGCGTCCGAAGTTGCGTCCCCTCGTCACGGGCCTGCCGATCGCCGGCTTTTCCGGGACGCTGAGTCCGCCGCGCTACACGATCGCGGCCAGTCGGGCGGGGGCGGGCATGGTGCGAGCCAAGACGGGCACGCTGGCGGGCGTCAGTACGCTCGCCGGACTCGCGTACGACGTTGACGGCCGGTTGCTGGCGTTCGCCTTCATGGCGGGAGACGGTAAGGGACCGGTCGATCCGGGGAAGCTGGACCGACTGGCGGCGGCGATCGCGGCCTGCGGCTGCGGCTGATCCGGTCGGGGAGTACCCGTACGACCGCTTTGTGGGCTACTGGGGCTCGGGGTGGGGTGTGGGCTAGTCCGTACGGGAGATAACCAGAACGGTTGTTCGTTGAACGACCGTGCAGAGGCGCTCCGGCGCCGCGTCCGAAACGTACGGTGGAGTACATGAGCGCCTCAATGATCGACTGGAACGTGGCGGTCCAGGCCGGGACCCGGCTCGTCAGGCCGGGACCGCAGGTCAGCCATGCCGAGGCCCGCGAGGTCGTGGCGGAGCTGCGGGAGCTTTCGAAGATCGCCCACGGGCATGTCCGGGACTTCACCGGCATGGCCTCCGAGCTCGATCCGGCCCCGGCGACGATCGTGGACAGGCCCGGCTGGATCCGGGCGAACGTCGACGGTTTCCGCGTGGTGCTCGAACCGCTCATGGAACAGATGTCCGAGCGGCGCGGGCCGGGTGCGCTCGGCGGTGCGGGCAACGTCGTCGTCCAGGCCGTGGGCTCCCGCGTCACCGGCATGCAGGTCGGCGCGATCCTCGCCTACATGGCCAGCCGTGTCCTCGGCCAGTACGAGCTGTTCCTGCCCCCGGACCCGTCGGGGCGTGCGCCCACCGGACGGCTGACCCTGGTCGCGCCCAACATCGTGCACGTCGAGCAGGAGCTCGGTGTGGAAGCACATGACTTCCGCCTATGGGTGTGCCTGCACGAAGAGACGCATCGCGCCCAGTTCACCGGCGTTTCCTGGTTGCGCGAGTACGTGCAGGAACAGATGACCCAGTTCCTGCTCGCGTCCGACCTCGACCCGGGCGTGATGCTGGACCGTATCCGGGACGCCGCAGAAGCCGTCGCGGACGCCGTGCGTGGCGGCGACGCCAACCTCATCGACGCGATCCAAAGTCCCGAGCAGCGCGCGATCCTCGACCGTCTCACCGCGGTGATGACGCTGGTCGAAGGGCACGGCGACTACGTGATGGACGCCGTCGGCCCAGAGGTCGTGCCGTCGGTGCAGCAGATCCGGTCGCGTTTCCAGGGGCGGCGCGACGGTGGCTCCAAGCTCGACAAGACGATCCGGCGCCTCCTCGGCATCGACCTGAAGATGAAGCAGTACGCGGAGGGATCGAAGTTCGTCCGGCAGGTCGTCACCGAAGTCGGCATGAGCGGGTTCAACCAGGTGTGGCAGTCCCCGGAGACGCTGCCCACACACGACGAGATCAAGGAGCCGACCCTGTGGATGAACCGGGTCGTCGGCACGCGTGCCCTCGACGCGCCTCCTAAGGCCAGCGAAGCCTGAGCGTACGAACCGAGTCGACGACGTCCGGGCCGAGGCGTCGTGGCCAGGATTTGCTGTAAGCGTGGCCAGGCCGGGCGCGGAGCGCCGCGTGGTGGTAGTGGTTTCCCATGGGGCCTGATCCGGCAGTGGCGGCGGTACGTCTCGCGGTGAGGCGTGTCCTGGCCGACCTTCCACAGGGCGCGCTCGTGGTCGCCGCGTGCAGCGGCGGAGCCGACTCCCTGGCGCTCGCCGGCGCGCTGGCCTTCGAGGCGCCGAGAACGGGGCATGGGGCCGCGGGTGTCACGATCGACCACGGTCTCCAGGATGGATCTGAAGAGCGCGCCGAAGCCGTCGTCCGAACCATGGCGGACCTGGGCCTTGACCCGTCCGGCTCGATCGCGGTCACCGTCGATGGGCCCGGCGGACCCGAGAACGCGGCCCGCGACGCCCGCTATAGAGCGCTCGACGAGGCCGCCGGACGGCTGGGGGCCGCCGCCGTCCTCCTCGGGCACACGCAGGACGACCAGGCCGAAACCGTCCTGCTGGGGTTGGCGCGTGGCTCAGGAGCCCGATCGCTGTCCGGTATGCCGACCGCGTTCAACCGTCCTGTCGGCAAGGACGACATCGGGGGGGCGCGGAGCGTCCACTATCTGAGGCCCATGCTTGGGCTTGACCGCACGACAACGCGCAGGGCATGCGAGGCGATGGGGCTCGAACCCTGGGATGACCCCCACAATGTCGATCCCGCCTACGCGCGCGTGCGCGTACGCCATGAGGCGCTCCCGGCCCTGGAGAAGGCCCTCGGGCCTGGCGTGGCCGAGGCCCTGGCGCGGACGGCGAAGATGTTGCGCGATGACGCGGACGCCCTCGACGAACTCGCCGCTCAGTCATACGACGACCTTGCAACCGTTGAGGACGGCTACACCGTCGCCATCCGCCTGGAAGGGCTCGGAGATCTGCCCAAGGCCGTCCGTACCCGTGTAATGCGGATGGCGGCGATAAGGGCCGGAAGCCCACCAGGTACGCTCGCGGCCGTCCATGTCGATGCGGTCGATCGGCTGGTCACGGACTGGCATGGCCAGCGGCACGTGGACCTGCCCGGTGGGCTTCGAGCCTTGCGGCGGTATGGGAAGCTGCTGTTCGGCCCGGTTTGACATCGCGCCGTGTGCGAATCGTCACGCGAAACAGCCGCACGGCGCGCCCGTCGCGTGAACGCCGAAAACGGCACGCGGTGATGTCCGTCCCACCGGACGGGCGAGGTCTGAGCGATGAGGGTGGGGTTGTGGACGAGAAGGACCTGGGCACCGATCTGGCGAAGGTGCTCATCCCGGAGGCCGACCTGCAGGCCAAGGTGCAGGAGCTCGCCGGGCAGATCGACGCCGACTACGCGGGCAAGGATCTGCTCCTCGTCGGGGTACTCAAGGGCGCCGTCATGATCATGGCGGATCTGGCGCGGGCACTGCACTCGCCCGCCTCGATGGACTGGATGGCGGTGTCCTCCTACGGCTCGGGGACGAAGTCGTCAGGCGTCGTGCGCATCCTCAAGGACCTCGACACCGACATCCTCGACCGGCACGTCCTGATCGTGGAGGACATCGTCGACTCGGGCCTGACCCTGTCATGGCTGGTCAGCAACCTGCGCTCGCGCGGCCCCGCGTCGCTGGAGATCTGCGCGCTGCTGCGTAAGCCGGAGGCGGTCAGAACCGAGGTCGAGGTCCGCTACGTGGGATTCGACATTCCGAACGAGTTCGTCATCGGCTACGGGCTCGACTACGCGGAGAAGTATCGGAACCTGCCGTTCGTCGGCACGCTCGCCCCGCACGTGTACGGCGGCGAGGGGGCATAGGCGCCCCCCGGGCGTGCTCAGAGGGCCCCTGGAGGCGGCCTCAGGGAACAAGGGACCGTGACGAATCGTTGCAAAGGTCGTTGACGGGTATATGGAAGGGATGCAGGAGAACAGCGTCGGCTGCGTCTTCTGCATCCTGCGGTGTACCGTCGGTGTCCCGGACCCTCGGGTCGGGGAGCCACACGAGGGAAGCCGCCACGGCGGATCCGGTGCCTCTGGGCGTCGGGTCGTTCGTGGACGCATTGTTGGTCGCCCCGGCGTCCGTCCCCCGGGACGGACGAGGATCGTACACAGACGTTGGTCAGGAGGGACGGGCCCCGGAGGGGTAACCGGATAAATGGACGTGAAGCGCTACTTTCGCGGGCCGCTGCTGTGGATCCTGCTGTTCGGCCTCTTGGTCGCCCTCGTCATGTGGGGCGTCAACCCGGGCCGTTCCTACGAGAAGGTCGACACATCCAAGGTCGTCCAGGAGATCAACGCGGGTCAGGTCAAGTCCGCAAAGATCATTGACAAGGACCAGCGGATCGAGCTGACGCTCACCAACGGCAAGCAGCAGCAGGCATCCTGGGTCGACGGACAGGGTCTGCGTCTGCAGGAGCAACTGCAGAAGCAGGCCGACGCCGGCAAGCTGCCCGGCGGCTACAACGTGGACGTGCCGAAGCAGAGCTTCTTCCTGAACCTGCTGTTCAGCCTGCTGCCCATCGTCGTCATCGTGCTGATCTTCCTGTTCATCATGAACCAGATGCAGGGCGGCGGCTCGCGGGTGATGAACTTCGGCAAGTCCAAGGCCAAGCTCATCACCAAGGACACCCCGAAGACGACCTTCGCCGATGTGGCCGGGGCCGACGAGGCCCTGGAGGAACTGGAAGAGATCAAGGATTTCCTGCAGAATCCGGCGAAGTTCCAGTCGATCGGCGCCAAAATCCCCAAGGGCGTGCTGCTCTACGGTCCGCCCGGTACCGGTAAGACGCTGCTGGCGCGCGCGGTGGCGGGTGAGGCGGGGGTCCCGTTCTACTCGATCTCCGGTTCGGACTTCGTCGAGATGTTCGTCGGCGTCGGCGCGTCCCGGGTCCGCGACCTGTTCGAGCAGGCCAAGACCAACGCGCCCTCGATCATCTTCATCGACGAGATCGACGCCGTCGGCCGGCACCGCGGCGCGGGACTGGGCGGCGGCCACGACGAGCGCGAGCAGACCCTGAACCAGCTGCTGGTCGAGATGGACGGGTTCGACGTCAAGGGCGGCGTGATCCTGATCGCCGCGACGAACCGTCCCGACATCCTCGACCCGGCGCTGCTGCGCCCCGGGCGGTTCGACCGTCAGGTCACCGTGGACCGTCCCGATCTGGAGGGCCGCAAGGGCATTCTGCGCGTGCACGGTCGCGGCAAGCCGTTCGCCCCGGACGTCGAACTGGACATCATCGCGCGCCGTACCCCGGGCTTCACCGGCGCCGACCTGGCCAACGTGATCAACGAGGCGGCGCTGCTGACCGCTCGTTTCGACCGCAAGCTGATCGACATGGACACCCTTGAGGAGTCCATCGACCGCGTCATGGCCGGGCCGGAGCGCAAGACCCGCGTGATGTCGGAGAAGGAAAAGAAGATCATCGCCTACCACGAGGGCGGGCACGCTCTGGTGGCGCACGCGCTGCCGAACTCCGACCCCGTGCACAAGGTGACGATCCTTCCGCGTGGCCGGGCCCTGGGCTACACCATGACCCTCCCCATGGAGGACAAGTTCCTCACGACGCGTTCGGAGATGAACGACCAGCTCGCGATGCTGCTCGGCGGGCGCACCGCGGAGGAACTGGTCTTCCACGAGCCGACGACCGGTGCCGCCAATGACATCGAGAAGGCGAGCTCGATCGCCCGCAACATGGTGACCGAGTACGGCATGAGCGAACGTCTGGGCGCGCGTAAGTTCGGCACGGGCCAGGGCGAGGTGTTCCTGGGCCGCGACATGGGTCACGAGCGTGACTACTCCGAGGACATCGCGTCCGCGATCGACGACGAGGTTCGCCGCTACATCGAGGCCGCGCACGACACGGCGTGGGAGATCCTCGTGGAGTACCGGGACGTCCTGGACGAGCTCGTCGTCAACCTGATGGAGAAGGAGACGCTCTCCAAGGAGCAGGTGCTGCGGATCTTCGAGCCGATCCAGAAGCGGCCGCACCAGAATTCCTACACCGGCTATGGCAAGCGTCTCCCGTCCGACCGTCCGCCGATCATGACGCCCAAGGAACTGGCTCTGCTCGGCCCGCAGGACGTCACCGACCTGACCAAGAACAACGGCCAGGGCGGCGTGGCATCGGAGGCCGCCGATCCTGCCCAGGGCGAAAGCTGACCGCGTTGGCTGGACCGCAGGACGAAGGGCCGGCGCACGGCGAGCCGGGGGACGGGACACCGTCCCCCGGCGATCCGTCCGCCGGCGCTGGGCAAGACCGGTGGACGATGAGCGAAAACTCCGCGGACGACTCGGAAACGCCTGCGAACGACACGGGAAAGACCGTGGGCGTCTCGGAGGAGGCCGCGCGTGCCGCTGGCCGTGCGTTCGTCGAGGGTGAGGCGCGGATCCTGGAGGAGCCGCCCGGGTTCGACCATGCTCGGATCGAGAAGGCGGTCCGGGAGATCCTGATCGGGATCGGTGAGGACCCGGACCGCGACGGACTCCGCGAGACACCGGCCAGGGTCGCGCGTGCGTACGCCGAACAGTTCGCGGGGCTCCGGCAGCAGCCGGAGGACGCGCTGACGACGGTGTTCGACGCCGACCACGAAGAGATGGTCCTGGTGAAGGACATCGAGGTGTACTCCGTCTGCGAGCATCACCTGGTGCCCTTCCACGGTGTCGCCCACGTGGGTTACACACCCAACAAGAAGGGCCAGATCACCGGTCTGTCGAAGCTGGCCCGGCTAGTGGACGTGTACGCGCGTCGCCCGCAGGTTCAGGAGCGGCTGACGAGCCAGGTCGCCGACGCGCTGATGAGCGTGCTGGAGCCGCGCGGTGCGATCGTGGTGATCGAGGCGGAGCATCTGTGCATGACGATGCGCGGGGTGCGGAAGCCGGGCGCGAAGACGGTGACGTCGGCGGTCCGCGGCGACTTCCGTGATCACGCCGAGACGCGGTCCGAAGCGATGAGCCTGATTCTCGGGCGCTACTGACCGCTCGCCCCGCCTCGAGGACAGAGCCCATGCGAACGGCCCTCAGCGTGGCGCTGAGGGCCGTTCGTGCGCTGTCGGGGCGAGGGGTGCCGGGGTGATTCCGGGGGCGGTGGAGGCGCCGCCTCGGCCGGGCGAGTTCAAGGCATAGGGTTGGGAGTCATGACCAGTGCCGTCGTTCCGGGGCTGCCCGCGCCAGGGCGCTGCCTCGTCATGGGCGTGGTCAACGTCACCCCCGATTCGTTCTCCGACGGCGGTGCCTGGTTCGACCCGGAAAAGGCCGTCTCGCATGGGCTGGACCTTGTCGCGGAGGGAGCCGACATCGTGGACGTCGGCGGCGAATCCACGCGGCCTGGCGCGCAGCGCGTGTCGAGGGACGAGGAACTGCGCCGTGTGGTTCCCGTCATAGAAGCGCTCACCGACGAGAACGTTCCGGTCAGCGTCGACACGATGCGCGCCGAGGTGGCCGAGGCGGCCGTCGAGGTGGGCGCCCAGTTGGTGAACGACGTGAGCGGCGGGCTGGCCGACCCGCAAATGCCGCAGGTCGTCGCCGCGGCAGGTGTTCCCTACGTCGTGATGCACTGGCGTGGTTACAGCCATGACATGCAGACCCGCGCCGTCTACGAGGACGTGGTGCGGGAGGTGCGCGAGGAGCTGCTGCGCAGGGTCGACGCCGTGCTGGACGAGGGCGTCGACCCGTCGATGGTCGTCCTCGACCCTGGGCTCGGTTTCGGTAAGAACCCTGTGGCTGGGCACAACTGGTCGCTGCTGGCCCATCTGGACGCTTTCACCGGTCTCGGCTATCCCGTCCTGGTCGGGGCGTCCCGAAAGAACTTCCTCACGAGGCTTCTCGCGGAGCCGGACGGTACGCGCCGTCCGTTCCTCGAATGCGATGACGCAACCGTGGCCGTCACCTCGCTGGTCGCGGCCGCCGGTGCGTGGTGCGTGCGGGTCCACCGCGTCCGCCCGAACGCGGACGCCGTGCGCGTGGCGGCAGCCTTCCGCGCGGCCCGTCCCCCCGGCGAAGGCGAGGGCGGCCCGACGGCGGCCCGTCGCGTCGGGGAGGATGGCGCCGGATCGGCCCGTCCCGTCGGTGAAGGCACCCCCACGCAAGCCGCGGCGGACGGTCGCGCCGACCAGGACGGGAGTCGCCGCCTATGAGTCGTGCAGTGAACCGCGCCGACGTGGACGAGGTCCACGCGGAGTTCTACGCGGCGTTCGAGGCCGGTGATTTCGACCGCATGTCGGACGTCTGGGCGGACGGCTCGTACGCCGACGGCGTCTCCTGTGTGCATCCCGGTTGGACGATGCTGCGCGGACGTGAAGAGGTGCTGCGTTCCTGGGCGCTCATCATGGCCAACACGACGTACATCCAGTTCGTGCTGACCGACGTGGAAACCGACGTCTACGGTGACCACGCCGTGGTGACGTGCAAGGAGAACGTCCTCACCGCCGACGAGGACACCGAGGCCGGGTTCCTCGCAGGGGGAAGCATCGTGGCCACCAACGTGTTCGTCCGGGCGGATGGGGAGTGGAGGCTCCTGCTGCACCACGGTTCCCCCGTCCTCAACGTCGCGGATGCAGAGGAAGAATGAGTCTCGACCGCATCGAGCTGCGCGGCCTACGCGCGCGGGGACGGCACGGATACCTGCCGGCGGAGCGCGAACTCGGGCAGGAGTTCGTGGTGGACGCCGTCCTCGGCCTCGACACCCGCCCCGCCGCCGCCGGGGACGACCTTTCCCGTACCGTCGACTACGGAACGCTCGCCGGCCGCCTGGTCGCCGTCGTCGAGGGAGAACCCGTCAACCTGCTCGAAACACTGGCCGATCGGTTGGCACAGATATGTCTGGAAGATAGGACGGTGTCCGAGGTGGAGATCACCGTCCACAAGCCGAGCGCCCCGGTGCCGCACCCCTTCACGGACGTGGCCGTGAAGATCAGGAGGAGTCGCCCATGACAGCGTCCGACCGCATGCCCGACCGCACCGCCACCGGCGGCCACATGCTGGTCGAGCACCGCGTCGTCTTCTCGATCGGCAGCAACCTCGGAGACCGCCTGGACAACATCCAGGAGGCCGTGGACGCGCTGTTCGACGCACCCGGGCTGAACTTCGTGGCCTTTTCCCCCGTGTACGAGACCACCCCGTACGCGCCGCCTGGCGAGGCCCTCCCGGAACAGGGCGACTTCCTGAACATCGTGCTCATCGCCGACACGCGGCTCCCCCCGGAGAACCTCCTGGAGCGCGTGCTGAACATCGAGACCTCGATGCGGCGGGAACGCGAGGTCCGCTGGGGGCCGCGCACCCTCGACATCGACATCGTCGTTTTCGGGGACGTCTCGTCCGACGACCCCGATCTGACGCTCCCGCACCCGCGCGCGCACGAGCGGGCTTTCGTACTCGTCCCGTGGGCCGATATCGAACCGGACGTGCTGCTCCCCGGGCACGGCCGCGTCGGTGACCTCGCCCAGGCCAAACAGTCGGAGGGTGGTCCGTCGGCCGTTCGCCGCCGGGAGGACCTGGCCCTGCAGCAGCCTGCATGAAACCGTCCCGGCCGCTGTTCCTCGTCGCCCTCGTGGTCGTCATAGCGCTGATCACCTGGGCGGTGCTGCGCTCCGCCTATCTGTCGTTGCCGCCGCTGCCGTGGACCGCCGTGCCCACCCTGCTGCTGCTGGCGCTCGGTGAAGCCTTCACCGGCCTGAACGTTCTGCGCCGCATCCGGCACCGGTCCGACAGCGGGCGCGGACGCGGCCCCGACACGCGCCGCAAGACGACGCCCAAGCCGCTGGATCCGATGGCGGTGGCGCGGCTTGCCGCCCTGGGCAAGGCCAGCGCGCACTCAGCCGCAGTGATCGCGGGCATCTTCGCCGGGTTCGCCGCAAGCCTCGCGTCGTCGCTGGACAAGCCGACTCCCCGTCATGACTTCTTCGTCAGCGGCGGCACGTTCCTCGCCGCGGCCGTGCTCGTCGCCGCCGCGTTCTTCCTGGAGTACGCATGCCGCGTGCCCAAGGGCCCGGACGATGAGGAACACAACCGTGGTGCCTCCCGCGCCTGACCCCGCACGCTTCTAGGACGCGGGACGCGGGGCGCGCGACGCGGGACGCGGGACGCGCCAGGAGCGGCTTCAGGGCTTCGCGCGGGACGACCACGGCCCCCCGGGGGCGTGGCGCGGAGTGCGTCTCCTAGCGGTGCCAGGGCGGCGCTAGGAGGGTGGCAGAGCGTTTGGCTGGTGCCTGAGCGGCGGCCAGTGGTCAGAACTGCGCGATGACTTGCGCGGGTCGGGTGGCGGCTGGCTGAAGGTAGGGCGGCGGGCTCGTGGCTGATTCAGGGTGGCGCTTCTGCCGCTGTCGGTCATTTGTCGATGTCGCCGACGACGAAGAACATCGAGCCGAGAATGGCGATCATGTCGGCGACCAGGTTGCCGGGCAGAAGTTCCTTAAGAACCTGGATGTTGTTGAAGGACGCGGACCGCAGCTTCAGACGCCACGGGGTCTTCTCACCGCGCGACACCAGGTAATAGCCGTTGATGCCCAGGGGATTCTCCGTCCAGGCATAGGTGTGACCCTCCGGGACCTTGAGGACCTTCGGCAGCCGCTGGTTGATGGGGCCGGGCGGAAGTTCCGCCAAGCGGTCGAGGCAGGCATCGGCGAGGTCGAGGGACGCGTGCACCTGGTCGAGCAGGCACTCGAACCTGGCGAGGCAGTCGCCCTCAGACCGCGTCACCACGCGGACGTCCAGGTCTCCGTAGGCGAGGTAGGGCTCGTCCCGGCGCAGGTCGAAATCCAGGCCGGACGCGCGTGCGATGGGCCCGGACACCCCGTACTGCAGGATCTGCTCGCGCGTGAGCACCCCGACGCCTCGCGTCCGCGCACGGAAGATCTCGTTGCCCATGATGAGGTCGTCGATGTCGCCCATGCGGCCACGGACCTCGGACACCGCCTTCCGCGCGCGCATCGTCCAACCGGCGGGAAGCTCCTCCTTCAACCCGCCGACCCGGTTGAACATGTAGTGCATGCGTCCACCGGATATCTCCTCCATCACCCGCTGCAACGCCTCACGTTCACGGAACGCGTAGAAGATCGGAGTGATGGCGCCTACCTCGAGCGGATACGAGCCGAGGAACATCAGATGATTGAGGATCCGGTTGAGCTCGGCCAGGAGCGTCCTGGCCCATACGGCGCGTGCGGGGACCTCCATGCCCAGCATCCGCTCGGCGGCGAGAACGACGCCGAGTTCGCTGGAGAACGCGGACAGCCAGTCGTGCCGGTTGGCGAGAACGATGATCTGCCGGAAATCCCGGACCTCGAACAGCTTCTCCGCTCCCCGGTGCATGTAGCCGATGATGGGTTCGGCCGCCGAGATGCGTTCGCCGTCCAAGGTCAGCCTCAGCCGGAGCACGCCGTGCGTGGACGGGTGCTGGGGGCCGATGTTCAGGGTCATGTCCTCGGTGGCGAGCTCCTTTGCGCCCGCACCGATCCCGACGATCCGTTCGGTGGTCATGATCGCGTCTCCGCCGCTCGGGTCACCGCTTCATGGTCGCATGGCGAGCGGTACTCGTTATCCGATTGACTAGGAGGCGATGAACGCGAGCCATGGCGATCCGTCATTCGAGCCCGCCGCGGACTCTGGAGCCCAGGGCGCGGCATACCCGTCCGCGCCCTCCGGCCATGGTCATGGTGGTCAACCACCGGGCCCTCCGGGTCGGGACCAGGCACCGGCGCACTACCCGGCGAACCCACTTAGGCCGTCCGGGGAACCCGCTTACAGAGCGGACGCGGCGTTCGCGGCAGGTGGCGGCCTTTCATGGTCCCGTATCTCGAAACGCCATGCCCTGCACAGACTTCTCACCGCCATCCTTTGGGCGATTCCTGTAGGCGGCGTGGGGGCGTTCATCGTGTGGAGTAACGGTGGCGTCGTTCCGGCAGTCATGTGGGTCGCCGCTGTCGGGTTCGGGGCCGTCCTCACTTGGCTGGTGGCCGAACTCGACCGCCGGGCCTATGGCTTTGTGGAGCGTGCGGACGACCTCATCGTCGCCCACGGCGTCCTCGTCAAGCGGCTCATCGTCGTCCCGTACGGACGAATGCAGTTCGTGGACGTCACTGCGGGATTGCTTGAGCGGTGGATGGGCATCGCCACCGTCCGGATGCACACTGCCGCCGCGGCTACCGACGCCACCATCCCGGGTCTGCCCGCCCCAGAGGCCGCCCAACTGCGTGACCGCCTCGCCCAGAAAGGCGAGGAACGGAGCATGGGCCTATGAGCAGCCCCCAGGGGCCGCATGGACCACCCGGCCCCTACGGCCCCTACGGCCGGCCCGGCCCTTATGGACAACCCGGCTCTCATGGTGGCCCGGGTCAGCCGGGGCCCAATGGCCCGCATGGCCCCCACATTCCAACTGAACGACCGGGCCCCTACGACGCGGCGGGTCAGCCTGGTCCCTACGGACGGCCTGGGCAACCCGGCCCGTACGGCCCGTACGGGCCCAATGGGCACCCTCGCCCGCCCTACGGTCCACATCCACCCCACGGGCCTGGCCCCGGTCAGATGTACGGGCCGTCCCGCCCGCCCTATGGCTACGGCCCGCCACCCGGTTACCGTCCGCCGGTCCGGTTCTCTGAGGGCACCCACCGGCTCCATTGGGCGACTGCGCCACTGCGCGCGTTCATCTTCCTCATCATCTACTTCGTCCTGCTCGGCTTTCCTCTGCTGCTGACCCAGACCGAGGACGGCATAACCCTGACGCTCACCCCAGAGGTGATTGCCAGATTCCTCATCGTGACCGTCGTGATGGGCCTGATCGCAGTGGGAACGGGCCTCTGGACGTGGCTCGCCGTACGTTTTCGTGTCGACGGTGACGACCTCGTCGTCGAAACCGGGTTACTCCGCAAGAACAAGCGTCGTATCCCGCTTTCGCGCATTCAGGCCATAGATCTCGTCCGTCCGCTGGTCACGCGAGTGTTCGCCCTTGCCGAAGTGCGGGTGGAACTTGCCGGCGGTGCACAGAGCGAGATTGCGCTCCGCTACCTGGGGCGCAGGTCCGCCCTGCAATTGCGCGCTGAACTCCTGGCCCGTGCCGCGGGACTGCCCGGCCAGACACCCGAGGCGCCCGAACGTCACCTGTGGCGCGTTCCGTTCGGGGCCCTTCTGGGGTCGCTGATCGTGCGATTGCCCGTCATCGGGACGACACTGCTTTTCCTCGCGTCCCTGGTGTTCCTCGTGATGTACGCGGAAGGCGGCATCCTGGCGGTCACCGTCCCCATCCTGCTCGGGCTCATCCGGGCCGTGATCGCACCCCTGGTGATGTACGCCAACTTCACGGTCGCGATGTCCCCGGACGGGATTCGGCTCCGCTACGGCCTTCTGGAGACCCGGATGCAGACGCTCCCCCCGGGACGTGTCCAGGCCGTCAGCATCGTCGAACCGGCGATCTGGCGCTCACTCGGCTGGGCGCGCGTCGAGGTCACCGTCGCCGGGTACGCGGGCGAGCGCCAGGCGTTGTCGTCGACGTTGCTGCCCGTGGCGCCCCGGCACGTCGCCATGCACCTCGTCTCGCAGGTGTTTCCCGGAACCCATGTCGACGCCGTCTCGCTCATTCCCGCGTCGTCCAAGGCGGTGGCGATCGACCGCGCGGACGGCGCCGGCACCGACGACGTCGTCTTCGTGGCCCGGCACGGTTGGCCCTGCCGTCGCACCGACGTGATCGCTCATGCGCGCGCGCAGAGCGTCCGCCTCACCATGAACCCGTTCCAGCGGCTCTTCGGGCTGGCCACCGTCCACGTCGACGCGCCTCCGGGCCCGGTGCGGGTCGCGGCGACCGACCGTGAACTGGGCGAGGCCCGCGCCATCGTGGAGTCGACCGCTCGCCGCGCCCTGGCAGCCCGCCGAGCCGCCGGGGACCCCGCGCGCTGGGCCCGCTGACTTACTTATCCACAGAATCCCGTTCTACTTCCCTGGCTGCCCGCGGCCGCCGAACATGGTTCCTGGTCGGCCCGCTCGCCGGGGGGAGGGCGGGCCGACCACCCGAACGTCACAACCACAAGCCCCGGCCGAGCGGGCGGACGCCGATGTCATCTCGGCCGAGACGACGGGCATGTGCCGCTGATATCGGCGCACTTCAGACGTCTTTGCCGTCACCTCATGCCTGTCAGACGCGAAAAGGAGTGGTCTTGAATCGCGTGAGATGCGAATATCGTCAGAACATGAGCGTCTTAGACTATGACCCCTGGTCTCCGGAGTTCGTGGCCGATCCCTATCCGGCGTTCGAGCGGCTCCGCGTCGAGCGTCCCGTGTTCTTTCACGAACCCACCTCCCAATGGGTGATCAGTAGATACGAGGACGTCAACGCTCTACTGCGGGACCGCCGCCTAGGACGGACCTATCTCCACATCGGGAGCCACGAGGAGTTCGGCCAGGAGCCGGAGGCCGACTTCCTCAAACCCTTCTGGGACCTCGTCCGCGCCGGAATGCTGGACATGGAACCGCCCACGCACACCCGGCTGCGCCGCCTCGTGTCCAAGGCGTTCACCGCCCGCATGGTCGAGGGGCTGCGTCCGACCATCAGACGGCTCGCCGGCGAACTGGCCGGGTCGCTGGCCGCCAAGGGCGGCGGCGACCTCATCGCCGAGGTCGCCGAGCCGCTGCCGGTCAACGTGATCGCCGAGATGCTCGGCGTCCCCGTGGAGGACCGGCACCTCCTGCGCCCGTGGTCCGCCGACATCTGCGGCATGTACGAGCTGAACCCGCCCGGCGAGGTTCAACGGACGGCCGTCCGCGCCGCCGCGGAATTCTCCGATTATCTGCGCCGCCTGGCCCGAACCCGCCGGGCGGAGCCGCGCGACGACCTCATCACCGCACTCACCCAGGTGATGGACGAGGGCGACCGGCTCACCGAGGACGAACTGATCGGCACCTGCGTCCTGCTGCTCAACGCCGGCCACGAGGCGACCGTCAACACGACCGGGAACGGCTGGTGGGCGCTGTTCCGCAACCCCGGCGAACTGAAACGGCTCCGGGCCGACCCGTCTCTGATCCCCACGGCCGTCGAAGAACTGATGCGCTACGACACCCCGGCGCCGATGTTCGAGCGCTGGGTTCTGGAGGACATCACCGTCGGCGGCGTCCACGTCCCCCACGGGGCGGAGGTCGCGCTGCAGTTCGCGTCCGCCAACCGCGACCCTGAGATGTTCCCCGACCCCGACCGGCTCGACCTGTCGCGTGTCTCGAACCCGCACATCACGTTCGGCCTCGGCATTCACTACTGCCTCGGAGCCCCGCTCGCCCGGATCGAGCTCGTCGAGTCCTATGGCGCGCTCCTCCGCCTCGCCCCCGACCTCCGCCTGTCCGCCGAACCGAACTGGAAGCCCGGCTTCATCCTGCGCGGCCTGGAGGCCCTGCACGTGGAACGCTGACCCGCCAGGTCGTTCAGCCCCTTGCGCTGGCCGGTTCAGCGGCGACTCTACGGCGCCTCAAGCGCGGACAGTCAGCATCGCCCGCCGCCGCACAACATGAGCCGTCACGTGGCGGACTACCGCCCTGCCAGATGGGCGCGCTCACGTTGGTCGGTTCGGTGGTGCGGGTTCACCGCCTTGCGTGTGGTGAGACAGGTCTATCGCCGACGGGCAGAGGCGGATGGTTGCGAGGTGGGTTCTGCCTTGCCGGACGAGGCTTGTGTGGGGCTGGTTCGGTGGTGAGGACCTGGTGTCAGGCGTGCGGTGGGGGAGGGGCTGCCGCTGACGGGCTGGGGTGTTGATCGCGAAGCGGTGATCAGGAGGGGCATGAAGGGGAGTTACGAGGGGGTGTTCCGAAGGGGGTGGCCATCGGTGAGGACGTTTGGGATTGGGATGTTCACGGCCTGCGTGAGCCATCCGAAGCCGCCGAGGCCGGACGGATCGATCAGTTCGGCGTCCTCGCCGGCGTGGCAGAGGGCGGCGACATAGGACCGGGGGTCCCGGTGGGCCAGGTCCATCGGCGGGCGGGTCCCGGTGAGGCCAAGGGCGCGCAGGGCCGCGCGTTGTGTCGTCAGGAGGCTGGAGGTGGCGCCGGCGCGTTCACCGGCGGCGGTGCAGGAGTCGAGGGCCACGTGGGCGGTGACATCGCAGGAACCGTCCGGGACGGCGGGGACGGTCAGGCCGTCGCGGTAGCCGGTCAGGGTGCCGTACGCGGGACGGGATTCGCGGGAGTGCGAGTAGTCGACGGCGAGCGCGAGACCGCGGGAGACCCGGTCGACCACGGAGGCCCAGGCGGCGCAACGCGGGTGACCGATCTCGGCTCGGTCGCCTGGTTCGTGAAGGGGCCACCAGTCCGCAAGCCAGTCGCGGTCCTCGTCGGACGGTGCGGGCCCTGGGCGTTCGGTGCCCGTGGACGGTTGGACCAGCACCGTACGGACGCCGTCGGGGGTTCGTTCGACGACGTCCAAGGGCACGTTGTCGAGCCACTCGTTCGCCACTGCGAGACCGGTGATGCGGTCCGGCAGGTCGGTGCGCCACGCGATCCGCGACGGCGTGCCGGGCGGACGCGGCGCGATCTCCACGGCGGTCGGCACGAGCCGGGACGCCAGATCGGAGGGGACACAGGACAAGATGTTGCTCAGCAGCCGCCCGGAGCCCGCGCCGATGTCGACGACGTCCACCTGGTCGGGCCGTCCGAGGAGGCCGTCGACCTCGACGAGAAGGCGGGCGATGGCGGCCGCGAACCGCGGGGATGCGTGCACCGAGGTGCGGAAATGCTCGGCCGGAGGTTCACCGCGCCGGTAGAAACCGCCTTCTCCGTACAGTGCGCGCTCCATGGCGGCGCGCCAGGGCAGCCACTCAGTAACCAACGCCTCCACGTGTGTGACGTTACCGTGGGGGACGGTGCCCAGTCGGCCATCCCTGAGGTGGAGAGGTGTCCGACCTGTGGCTGATCCAGGGCTGAACCGCTGGTACGTACGCTGTGCGCATGGTCGTGAGGGCGTGGGACTGGCTGCGGGGCAGGAAGCCGCTGGTCGACGCGTTCTTCGCGACACCGGTGCTGCTCCTCACGCTCGCCGGGCTGGTGGGGGACACGTACCAGATCAGCAAAAGCACGTACGCGCTGATGATGGTCGTGCTGACCCTCCCCCTAATCCTGCGTCGCACGTTCCCGCGCACGGTCTTCGCGGGGATCGCGCTGATCTCGTTCGTTCAGTGCATGCTGAATGTCATTCCCGTGTTCGCCAACGTCGCCGTTCTGATGGGCCTCTACACGGTCGCGGCCAACTGCACGTTCCGGTGGGGGCTGGCGGCGGTGCTGAGCACCGAGGTGGGCGCCGTCCTCGCGACCTGGCGTTACCCGGAGGGCGCGGACGACAGGAAGACCACGTTCGTCATGCTGACGGTGGTCGTGGCGGGCGTGTGGCTCCTTGGCCTGCACATGCGCACGCGCCGTGCGTATCTGCGTTCGGTGGAGGAGCGAGCCGAGCGGCTGGAGCGTGAGCGCGATAACGAGGTCAAGATGGCCATGGCCGCCGAGCGCGCACGCATCGCCCGAGAGCTTCACGACGTCGTGGCGCACAACGTCAGCGTGATCGTGGTGCAGGCGGACGGCGCGTCGTATGCCATCGAGTCTGATGTGGGGCGGGCCAGACAGGCCCTGGAGACGATCTCCTCGACGGGGCGGCTGGCGCTGGCGGAGATGCGGCGGCTCCTCGGCGTCCTGCGCGAGAACGACGATGTGGGCGAGTTCGCGCCGCAGCCGGGGGTCGCGCAGATCGACGACCTTGTGGAGCAGGTCCGTTCTTCTGGGCTGCCGGTGGCGTTCGAGGTCGACGGCCCGCCGGTGGCCATGTCGGAGGGACGCCAGCTGACGGTGTTCCGGATCGTCCAGGAGGCACTGACGAACACGCTCAAGCACGGCGGCGCGCGCGTGGCCGTGTCGATCCGGTTGCGATACGCGGGCGACGCGCTGGAGATCCGGGTGGACGACGACGGACGCGGCGCCGCGGCCCCCGACGACGGGCGCGGCCACGGTCTCGCCGGGATGCGAGAGCGCGTCGCCGTCTACGGGGGCAGCGTACGAGCGGCGCCCCGCCCCGGGGGCGGCTTCGAGGTGGTCGCGCAGATTCCGGTACGTGAGGAAGCGAATGCGGCATGACGAAGCGGAGACCGAGGGCGGAAGGCCGGCTGCGGCATGACGGAGGTTGACGACGTGGCGGCTCCCATCCGCGTGGTGCTGGTCGACGATCAGGAACTGGTGCGGGCCGGGTTCACGATGGTGCTGGACGCGCAGCCGGACATCGAAGTCGTCGGCGAGGCCGGCGATGGTGTGCAGGCCCTCGAACTGCTGCGAAGGACGCGGGCGGACGTGGTCCTCATGGACGTGCGGATGCCGCGCATGGACGGGATCGAGGCGACCCGCAGAGTGGTGGCGGAATCCGGGCCGAAGGTCGTCATCCTGACCACGTTCGATCTGGACGAATACGCGTTCGCGGCGATCAAGGCGGGGGCGGGCGGGTTCCTGCTGAAGGACGCGGGACCGGCCCAGCTGATCGAAGCGATCAAGGCGGTGCATTCGGGGGACGCGGTGGTGGCGCCGAGCACGACGAAGCGGCTGCTGGACCGGTTCGCGGTGCATCTGCCGGACGCGGAGGAGAAAGCGGGCGGGGCGCTGGAGAGCCTCACCGAGCGGGAGGGCGAGGTGCTCAAGCTCGTCGCGCGTGGAATGTCGAACGCGGAGATCGCGGGACGGTTGTACGTCTCGGAGGCCACCGTCAAGACGCATATGGGGCGGATCCTGATGAAGCTCGGCCTGCGGGACCGGGTCCAGGCGGTTGTCTTCGCCTACGAGACAGGACTGGTCAAAAGCGGCCAAAGGGGCGACTCTCTGTAACTACATTGTCACTCCATGATGACTATTTGCCATCATCATGGGGATTTGCATCGGTCTACCTGAGGGTAGCTGGGTAACTACCGTACGCGACGCCGCCTTATTGTGCGACGTCGGCACTTATCACATCGGGCCTGCTAAGCCCACGTACGGGAGGATTCTCGTGTTCAAGAAGCTTGCCGCCACCGGCATCCTTGGCTTCGCCGTCGCCGGCGCCGCCCTGGCCGCGGCGCCCGCGTACGCCGGCACCTACGGCGGTGACCACGGCCATGGCCACGGTCATGGTCACGGCCACGGCCACGGCTCGTTCAACCACAACAAGACCAGCGGTAACTTTTCCATCCTGGGCGGCAACCAGGTGATCGCGCCGATCTCGATCCCGGTGAACGTCTGCGGCAACGCGGTCGCGGTCCTCGGCGTGGCGCAGGCGGGCTGCAAGGGCGGCGCGTTCGTCGACAACTGAGCTCTTCATCCCGGCAGGGAGCCAGTAGTTATGAGCTTCCGCACCGGATCGAGATGAAGAAGACTCACCGGTCCTTATGAACGGGCGTTCGCGCCCATAGCTGGAGCGCCGGAAACCCGATGGGGTCTCCGGCGCTTCCGCGCGTTCTGATGCCGGCCGCCCTCCCCGTACCAGCGCATCCTGCCTATGCGTCTCGCGTTCCGTAATGCGCCCAGCGTCCCGCAATGCGTTTGGCGATCGGCAAACGAGCCCAGCGACCGCGCGGTGCCTGTGTCCACGAGAAACGTCCGCGAGAGTGTCTTTCGTCCGTAGGGTGATCTAGCTTCGTGGGGCCCCAACGCCCCGTGGAGGCGTCCAGCGTTCTGTGGTGGTGGTTCGGCGGTGGGCGGGGTGCGAAGCGCGGGTGGGCGGTACGCCGGTACTAGGCCCACGACGTTCCCCCGACGCCTTTATGCTCAGGTCTTCCTGACACTCTGAGCCATCGGTCGACGCCCTGTGCTCTGGAAAGGTTGAAGGCGCCTGGTGCCGGAGCGCGGTTTGCTGGCGCGAGGCAGGGCCGGAAGTGTCTTTGGGTCGGGGGCGAATGGCTGGCGCGGGTCGTGTATGCAGCGCCGGCCGCCGCGTAGCCCTGCGGGCGGCGCCGAGCGTGGCCGCCGGGTACGGACGCGAGCGCAGACGTGGACTTGGGCGCTGACGTGGCGTGGACGTAGTCGTGGCGTGGACGCGGGTGTGGGTGTCGGGTGCGGTGGTACTGGGAGTGGTGGAGAACGGGGAGCGGTGGAGCCGAGGGCGGGATCGCGGGCGTGAGGGTCTTGGGTGCGGGATCGGTGAGAGGGCGGACGGGTTCGTACGACTCAGGTCGTACGAGGGGGCGGTGTGTAGCCGCGAGGTTGACAAAGAGCGTGACCGGCGGGCCGATGGCAGGCGTGGCGCGGATTTCTAGCGTGGTCCTCGACCAGTCCGAGCCATGAGGGAGCCACCGTGACCAGCACGTTCACCGATCCGCCCGGGGGAGTCCCGGGGGCCGCAGCAGCGCCGGCCGTCACGGCCGAAGGCGTGTCGAAGGTGTACGGGTCAGGTGACGCGGCCGTGCACGCGTTGCGCGGGGTCAGTATCGGGTTCGCCAGGGGAGCGTTCACCGCGATCATGGGGCCGTCCGGGTCGGGGAAGTCGACGCTGATGCACTGCCTCGCCGGGCTGGACACCGTCACGTCCGGACGGATCGTCCTCGGCGACGCCGAGATCACCGGCATGGGCGACCGGCAGCTGACGATGCTGCGCCGTGACCGTGTCGGGTTCGTGTTCCAGGCGTTCAACCTGCTGCCGACATTGACGGCCGAGCAGAACATTCTGCTCCCGCTGGAACTCGCGGGCCGCAGGCCCGACCGGGCATGGTTCGGCCAGGTCGTGGACGTTCTCGGGCTGCGCGACCGGCTGCGGCACCGGCCGAGCGAGCTGTCGGGCGGGCAGCAGCAGCGGGTGGCGTGCGCCCGCGCGATCGTCGCCCGCCCCGAGGTGATCTTCGCGGACGAGCCGACCGGCAACCTCGACTCCAGGGCGGGCGCGGAGGTCCTGGGGTTCCTGCGCGCGTCCGTCCGGGAGATGGGGCAGACGATCGTGCTGGTCACCCATGACCCGGTGGCCGCCTCGTACGCGGACCGGGTGGTGTTCCTGCGCGACGGCCACATCGTGTCGGAGATCGTCCAGCCGACGCCCGAGGCCGTGCTCGACCGGCTCAAGAGCCTGGGGGCGTGATGCTGAGGACGACGTTGGCGGGCCTGCGCGCCCACAAACTCCGGCTACTGCTGACGGCGGTCGCGATCACTCTCGGCGTCGGATTCATCTCAGGGACGTTCGTCCTCACCGACACGATGGACAAGGGCGTCGCCAAGACGTTCGCGCGTTCGGCCGACAAGGTCGACTTCGCGGTGCTTCCCGACGACGGCGCGGACAAGGGCCTCAGCGCCGACACACTCCGCCGGGTTCGTGCCGTACCTGGCGTGACGGACGTGCACGGCATGGTCAAGGGTGACGCGGCCCTCGTCGGCAAGGACGGTAAGGCGGTCGGCGATTTCCCCACCGTCGGTATGTCCGTGCCGTCCGGACGGTTGCTGCGCTACGACTTCGATAGGGGACGTCCTCCGTCCGGCGGGGGCGAGACCGTCCTCGACACCGAATTGGCCAAGCGGGAGGGCTACACCGTCGGCGACGTGGTGACGATCCTGGACGAGAAGAACCGGCCGCATCGGTTCAAAGTCGTCGGGCTGGTCGATTTCGGCATCGACCAGGAGGCGAGTTTCCGCGGCGGTGTGGGGTTCGACCCCGCGACCGCGATGGCGATGACCGGCGAGAAGACGTACGAGGAGATCGACGTCGCGGGCGGCGACCGGGCGGCGATCGAGGCCGCTGTAAAGGCGTCTGCTGGCGAGGGCGCGGGGGCTTCCGATCGGGTCTACAGCGGCGCGGAGCTGGGGGCGGAGCTGGCGAAGGCGGCGGGCGCCGACACGAAGGTCATCCGCGCCGGGCTGCTGATCTTCGGGCTGGTGGCGATGCTGGTCTCGGCCCTGGTCATCTACAACACGTTCTCCATCCTGATCGCGCAGCGGATGCGGGAGATGGCGCTGCTGCGCTGCGTCGGCGCGACCCGCCGGCAGGTCTTCGGCGGCGTCGTGGTGGAGTCCGCGGTGGTCGGGCTGATCGGGTCGCTGCTCGGCCTCGCTGCCGGCGTGGGCCTCGGCGCGGGCGCGCTCGTCGGGATCAGGCAGCTGGACGCCAGCCTCGCCACGACGGGGCCGTCGGGAACGTCCCTCACCCCCCGGACGATCGTGCTCGGACTGGCGGTCGGCGTCATCGTGACCGTCGCGTCGGCGCTTCTGCCCGCCCGCGCGGCGACCCGCGTCGCGCCCGTCGCGGCGCTGCGCTCGGAACTGGAGCCGGGCAGCGGACGGTTCCGGCTCGGCGTGCCGCGCACGACGATCGCCGTCCTGCTCGGCGCCGCGGGCCTGGCCATCGGGGTGCTCGGCTCGCTCACCATGCCGAAGGGCCAGGCCGCGATGTTCGTGGTCGCGCTCGCCGGCGGCGTGTTCTTCCTCGCGGTGATCGCGGCGATGCCGGCGCTCGTCCGCCCGCTCGGACGGTTCGCCGGCGCGGCCCCGGCACGGCTCGGCGGGGTGCCCGGACGCCTCGCGGTGGCCAACGCGCAACGCGCGCCCCGCCGCACCGCGACCACCACCATCGCGCTGACCGTCGGTGTCGGCCTGATGAGCCTGTTCGCGGTGATCGCGGCGAGCGGAAAGGCGACCGCCACGCACAAGCTGGAGGAGCAGTTCCCCGTCGAGTTCCAAATCCGGACACAGGACTTCGAAGGGACCGTCCCGCGCGCGCTTGGCGAGACGCTGCGCAAGCGCCCCGAAGTCGCGGAAGTCATCGAACTGCACCGGAAGGAGACCAAGGCCGCAGGGAAGGACAAGGACGTCGCCACCGTTACCGCGTCCGCCCTAGGCAGGATCGTGAAACCCGAGATGACGAAGGGGACGCTGGACGCGGCGCGCAAGCCGGGCACCGCCATGGTGGACACGAACACCGCCAAGACCGCTGGCCTCGCCAGGGGCGAGACCGTCCAGCTGAAGACCATCCAGGGCACCGTCCCGGTGAAAATCACTGCGGAGTACGCGCCGGGGTTCGGCCTGGACGGAATCGTCGTCCCCGAACCCGACTTCACCAGGTATTTCGGCGCCCGCGACCCGTCCGGGATCTTTGTCAAGACCCGTGACGACGTGGCCGCGTCCGACGCACGCCGGGTCGTGGAGGGCGCCGCGCAGCCCTACCCGGCCGCGAAGGTGACCTCCAGCGCCGAGTTCAAGGAATCGATGACGAAGGCCGTCGACATGATGCTGATGATCTTCGGTGGGCTGCTCGGGCTGGCGATCGTCATCGCGCTGTTCGGGATCGCCAACACGCTGACGCTCTCCGTCGTGGAACGCACCCGCGAATCGGCGCTGCTGCGGGCCCTCGGCCTCACCAAACGCCAGCTCCGCCGGATGCTGTCCGTCGAGGCCCTCGTCATGGCCGTGATCGGCGCGTTCACCGGGGTCGTGCTCGGGGTCGCGTTCGGCTGGGCCGCGACGAACGCGATGGCGACCGACTCGATCTTCTCGCTGCCCTACCTGCAGGTCGTCGCGTTCGTCGTCCTCGCGGGACTGGCCGGGACGGCCGCCGCGGTGATGCCCGCGCGGCGCGCCGCGAGAACGTCCATCGTGGAGTCCCTGTCTCATGACTGAATAGGGGCGCGAGGTGGCGACCGCCACCCCGGCTCGGTCGCGACCGCCACCCCGGCCCGGTCGCGACCCGCCGGGCGGTGTGACCTGGGCCCGCGGGTACCCTGGTTCGCGTACGTCCGGTACCTACCTGAGGACTGGAACGAACCCATGGACCCACACGCCGCACACCCCTCCGCCACGCCCGGAAACGGCCTGGAGACGACCCCGGAGGACAGGCCGGCGCGGCTCATGGTCGGCGTCGTCGGCGCCGGCCGCGTCGGCACGGCGCTCGGTGCCGCACTGTCCCGCGCCGGCCACCGCGTGATCGCCGCGACCGCCGTGTCCGAACGGTCACGGACACGCGTGGCGGAACGGCTTCCCGGCGCGGACGTCGCGGCGCCGCCCGACGTCGTGGCCGCCGCCGACCTGGTGCTGCTGACGGTCCCGGACGACGAACTGCCCGAACTCGCGTCCGGCCTGGTGACGGCGGGTGTGCCGGTCGCCGGAAAGCTCGTCCTGCACACCAGCGGACGCTACGGAACCACCGTCCTCGACCCGCTCACCCGCGCCGGCGCGCTCCCCCTCGCCCTGCACCCGGTCATGACGTTCACCGGACGTCCCGACGACGTGAACCGGCTCGCCGGGATCTCGTTCGGCGTCACGTCCCCCGAGCCGCTGCGCCCGGTCGCGGAGGCGCTCGTCGTGGAGATGGGCGGTGAACCCGTCTGGATCACCGAGGAGATGCGCCCGCTGTACCACGCGGCGCTGGCCGGGGGCGCGAACCACCTGGTCACCTTGGTCGTCGAGGCGATGAACCTGCTGCGCACCGCCGGCGTCGCCGAGCCCGGCCGGATGCTCGGCCCGCTCCTCGGCGCCGCCCTCGACAACGGCCTGCGCCTCGGCATCGACGGTCTCACCGGCCCGGTCGCCCGCGGTGACGCCGGGACCGTCTCCGACCACGTCGCCGAACTGGCCAAGGTGTCACCCGAAAGCCGCCGCGCCTACATCGCGCTGGCCCGCCTGACCGCGGACCGGGCACTCGCCGCCGGAATGCTCAAGCCCGAGGACGCCGAACGCCTCCTCGAAGCCCTGGCCGACTAAAAGTGCACCCACCACACCCAGCACCCCCAACACCCAGCGCACGCCACCTCGCCCGGCGTCCGACTCACCTGACGTGCGCCAACTCATCTGGCGTGCGTCAACCTGCCCGGCGCCCGCCGGCTCACTTGGTGTCCCGATCCAACTGGCGTGTGTCAACTCACTCGGCGCCCGACCCACCTGAGACCTGCCGACTCACTCGGCGTGGGCCAATTCGCTGGGTGCCCCAACTCACCCAGCGTGCGCCGACTCGCCCAGTATTCGCTGGCTCGCCCGGCGTGTGCTGGCTCGCCCGGCGCCCGATTCGCCTGGTGTCCACGGGTTCGCTCGGTGTGCGCCCTTGGCGTCCGGACTCACTCAAGGGGGCGCCGAGTCGCCCGGCGTGTGCTGACTTGACCTGTCGCCCGCTGACTCGCCTGACGTTCGACTCGCCCGGCATGTGTCGATCCATCTGCCGTGCCCGGCTCGCTCAGTGCTCGATTTGCTTGGCGTCTGTTGATTCGCTCGGTGTGCGCCGGTTGGCTTGGCGTTCGGACTCGCCCTGCGTGCGCCGAGTCGTCCGGCGTTCGCTGGCTCGCCCGGTGCTCGTTTCGCCTGGTGTGCGTCGAGTGGTCCGGTGTTCGCTTGTTTGCCTGGCGCCTGTTGGTTCGCTTGGCGTGTGGCGAGTCGTTTGGTGTGCCTGGTTCGCGCGGTGCTCGATTTGCTTGGGGTCGGTTGGTTCGTTCGGTGTGCGCCGGTTGGCTTGGCGTTCCGAGTCGCGCATCCTGCGCCGAGTCGCGCATCCTGCGCCGAGTGGTCCGGTGTTCGCTTGTTTGCCTGGCGCCTGTTGGTTCGCTTGGCGTGTGGCGAGTCGTTTGGCGTGCCTGGTTCGCCCGGCGCCCGATTCGCCTGGCGTGTGCCGAGTCGCCCGGCGGCTGCTGGTTTCCCTGGCGTCTGCTGGGTCGCTTGGCGTGCGTCGACTTGCCTGGTGCGCTCGCCGGTTCGACTGGCGCTCGCCGACCCGCTTGGTGGCCGACTTGCCAGGCGTGGCGATTCATCTGGTGTGCCGACTTGTTCGGTGCTCGATTCGCCTGGGGTCGGCTGGGTTGCTCGGTGTGTGCCGATTTGCTTGGCGTTCGGGCTTGCTCGGGGGGCGCCGACCCACTTGGTGTTCGCTGGCTCGTCTGGCGGTTGCTGGCATGCCTGGGTGCGGGTTTCTCCGGCGGTTGTTGGTTCGGGCGGCATCCGGCGGAGACCCATCGGTCCGACGCGCCGGGCCTCGCAGCAGTGAAGGGGACACCGTGACACTGACAATCACCCGTACACGGGACGAACTGGTCGAGGCTCGCTCTCGGATCAGGGGAACGCTGGCGCTCGTCCCGACCATGGGTGCTCTGCATGAGGGACACCGCTCCCTGCTCCGGCTAGCCCGGCGGAGCGCGGACGCGGTCGTGGCCAGCATCTTCGTCAATCCGCTCCAGTTCGGTCCGGACGAGGACCTCGACCGCTACCCCCGGACCCTCAACGCCGACCTCGAAATGTGCGCCGCCGAAGGCGTTGACCTCGTTTTCGCGCCATCTCAGTCGGTGATGTATCCGGACACCCCTCAGGTCACGATCAAGTCGGGCCCGATGGGCGAGGTCGTTGAGGGCGCCACTCGGCCCGGCCACTTCGACGGGATGCTCACCGTCGTGCTGAAGCTGCTCAACCTCGTCCGCCCCGACGTGGCGGTCTTCGGTGCGAAGGACGCGCAGCAGTTGGCGATGATCCGCCGGATGGTCGCTGACCTGAATGTTCCCGTCGAGATCGCTGACGGTCCGACCGTCCGGGAGGCGGACGGCCTGGCGCTCTCGAGCCGCAACCGCTATCTCTCCGAGGCTGAACGCGGAACCGCCCTCGCGCTGTCGCGCGCCCTTCGCGCCGGCGCCGAGGCGTCCTCCGGAGGGCCCGAGGCGGTGCTCGCCGCGGCCGGGACCGTCCTCGACAAGGCCATTACCGCCGACCCGCCGCTCCTCCTCGACTACCTCGTCCTCGTCGACCCCGCGACCTTCACCGAGATCGCGCCTCCGTACACGGGCCCGGCCGTCCTGGCCGTCGCCGGGCGCGTCGGCGCCACCCACCTCATCGACAACGTCCCCCTCCAGTTCCCCGAGGAGCCCTGATGTTCCGGACGATGTTCAAGTCGAAGATCCACCGCGCCACCGTGACCCAGGCGGACCTGCACTACGTCGGCTCCCTCACTGTCGACCAGGACCTGATGGACGCCGCCGACCTGCTGCCCGGCGAACAGGTCGCGATCGTGGACATCGACAACGGCGCCCGGCTGGAGACCTACCTGATCGCGGGCGAGCGCGGCTCCGGCGTCGTCGGCATCAACGGTGCCGCCGCGCGCCTCGTCCAGCCCGGCGATCTCGTCATCATCATCAGTTACGCCCAGCTCACCGATGTCGAGGCCCGCGAGTTCGTCCCCCGCGTCGTCCATGTCGACCGTGCCAACAAGATCATCTCTGTGGATTCCGACCCTGCCGCCCCCGTCCCCGGCACACCCGATCTCCGCGGAGACCTGACTCACCCCTGACCCCATCCCTGGAAGCGCACCAGTGGGCTGTGCTCACGGTCGTCGCTGACTCTCGGCATTGGACGCATTGCCTGCGGGGTTGGCATGTTGCTCGCGGTTGGCGCCGGGGGCTGGTCATCCGCGCCTTTTCGTGGTTCGGCTGTGCGACGTCCGTGGGATGGGCATTCGGACCGGGGCTTGGCTGCCGCCGCCTCGGTATGGACGTTGCCGTCGTCTGGAGCCATCTCCGAACTCCTGTTGTCCTGGGGTTTTGTGTGAAATGTGGGGGTCGGGCGTTGGAGTGGCGCAGGGTTAGGGTCATAATGACGAGAATCGATCCCGAGGAGGGTTCATGATCCCTTCCGTTCTCGCCGCCCCCGACCCCGGCTGGACCACCGAGACCGACGTCGTCGTCATCGGCTCCGGCATCGCCGGCCTGGTCGCCGCGTTGCGCTGCCGTCCGCGCGGGCGGGTGCTGCTCGTGACCAAGGCGCTTCTGGACGCGGGGTCGACCCGCTGGGCGCAGGGCGGGATCGCCGCTGCGCTCGCGCCCGACGACACCCCTGAGGAACACTTCGCCGACACCCTCACCGCCGGCGTCGGCCTGTGCGACGAAGACGCCGTCAGGGCCCTCGTCACCGAAGGGCCGGACGCCGTTCGCGGCCTCATCGAGCTCGGCGCCGCGTTCGACCGTTCCGGCGGCGGTGAGATCGCGCTGACCCGCGAAGGCGGCCACCACCGGCGCCGGATCGCCCACGCGGGCGGGGACGCGACCGGCGCGGAGATCAGCCGCGCGCTCCTCGCCGCCCTCAAGGACTCCGGGGTCGAGGTCATCGAGCACGCATTGGTCCTCGACCTGTTGAAGGACGGCGCCGGACGCGCGGCCGGGGTCACCCTTCACGTCATGGGCGAAGGACAGCCGGGCGGCGTCGGCGCCGTCCGCGCCCAGGCCGTCGTACTCGCCACCGGCGGACTCGGCCAGGTGTTCTCCGCAACCACGAACCCCGAGGTCTCCACGGGCGATGGTGTCGCGCTCGCGCTGCGTGCTGGAGCCGATGTCGCCGATCTCGAATTCGTCCAGTTCCATCCCACGGTGCTGTGGCTCGGCGAAGGCGCGGTGGGCCAGCAGCCGCTGATCTCCGAGGCCGTCCGAGGTGAGGGCGCGCTTCTCGTCGACCACTCCGGCGAACGCTTCATGGTCGGACGTCACGACCTCGCCGAGCTGGCTCCGCGCGACATCGTCGCCAAGGGGATCATGAACCGGATGCGCGAGACCGGCACGTCCCACATGCTGCTGGACGGTCGGCACTTCGGTGCGCCGATGTGGGAGAACCGGTTCCCGACCATCCTCGCCGCCTGCAGGCATCACGGCATCGACCCGGTGACCGAGCTGATCCCGATCGTCCCCGCCGCCCACTACGCGAGCGGAGGTGTCCTCACGGACCTGCACGGGCGTACGTCCGTCCCCGGTCTCTACGCGTGCGGCGAGGTCGCCTGCACTGGTGTCCACGGTGCGAATCGTCTGGCATCGAACTCCCTTCTGGAGGGCCTCGTCTTCGCCGAACGCATCGCCGTCGCCCTCGAAGGCGACGCGCGGCCGTGGGACGCGGCCTCGAAGGACGCCACATCGACGGCTGCTGGGGCGAGGAATGCGGAGTTGAGAACTGCGGGGGCGTCGGCTGCGGGATCGAGCGATGTGGAGTCATTGGGGGCAGGCCCGCTGGGTGCGGCACCGATGGATGCGGGGTCGGGAGATGCGGGCTCATGGGGCGCGAGGTCGAAAGACGCGGCATCGATGAATGTGGGTTCGAGAGACGTGGAGTCGTGGGAGGCGAGGTCGTGGGCCGCGACGTCGAGGGAGATGACCTCGATCGATGTGGAGTTGAGGGATGTGGAGTTGAGGGATGGGGCCTCGATCGATGTGGGGTTGAGCGAGGCGGCGTCCAGGGATGTGGGGTCGAGGGACGCGGCATCGTGGGAGACGGGGTTGAGGGGCGCGGTGTCGAGGGGCATGGCGTCGAGCGAGGTGGCGTCGAGCAATGTGGGGTCGAGGGAGGCGGCGTCCAGGGCCGTGAGGTCGAAGGACGTGGGGACGTGGGATGTGGCGTCCTGCGGCGCGGTGTCGAAGGATGCGAGTTCGAGGGACGTGGGGTCGAGGGATATGGCGCGAGGTGACCAGGGGTCTGAGGACGTGGGGATGTTGGGGTCGGGGAGTGGGTTGGTTGGGGTGGGGGTGCGGGGGGAGATTCAGCGGATCATGACGTCCTATGCAGGTGTGTTGCGTGGGGCGGACGGGCTGGCGGCGGCCGATCGTGAGCTGGCCGAGCTGACGTTGAAGGGCGCGGACGCGGTGCCCGAGCCGGGTGTGGAGGCGTGGGAGGTCACCAACCTGCACACCGTCGCGTCCGCGATCGTCGCGGCGGCGCGGCTGCGGGAGGAGACGCGGGGCAGCCACTGGCGCGAGGACTTCCCCGAGCAGCGTGCGGAGTGGCGCGGCCACTTGGTCACGCGGCTGGAGGGGAACGCCCTGACGACCACCTACGAACCCCTGGAAGGAAAGCGCTCATGACACCGGAACTCTCGCAGAGGCTGAGCGACGCGGGGCTCGATCCACAGACTGTGGATAACCTCGTCCGGACGGCGCTGGCCGAAGACGGCGAGGTCGACGTGACCAGCATGCCGATCTTCGCGCCCGAGGACACCGCGGCCGGGGACCTCAGGGCCCGCGAGGACGGCGTCGTCGCGGGTATCCCCGTGGCGTGCGCCGTGTTCGAGGCCCTGGACGTGGCGTACACGACGAAGGCCCAGGACGGGGACCGGGTCGTCCCAGGGCAGGTGCTCATCTCGGTGAGCGGATCCACCAGGGCGTTGCTACGGGCTGAAAGGACGGCCCTGAACCTGTTGACCCACCTGTCTGGAATCGCGACGGCGACGCGCAAATGGATGGACGCGATGGCCGGCACCAAGGCCAAAGTCCGTGACACCCGGAAGACGTTGCCGGGCCTGCGCGCCCTGCAGAAATACGCCGTGCAATGCGGCGGTGGGGTCAACCACAGGATGGGCTTGCACGACGCCGCACTCATCAAGGACAACCACGTCACGGCTGCCGGAAGCGTCACCAAAGCCTACGAGGCCATCCGCGCCGTGTACCCGTCCCTCCACATCCAGGTGGAGTGCGACACCCTGGCGCAGGTCGAGGAGGCTCTCGCGGTGGGCGCGCGGAGCATTCTGCTCGATAACATGACCGATGCCGAGATGACCGAGGCGGTACGGCTTGTGGCGGGGCGGGCGGAGCTCGAGGCCAGCGGTGGGCTTACCCTGGATCGGACCCGAGACGTTGCCGTGACCGGGGTGGACTACCTTGCGGTCGGCGCGCTGACGCACTCGGCGCGCGTGTTCGACATCGGCCTTGACTTCACCTGATCAGCGGGGACCTGATGCTGCTCACCATCGACGTCGGCAACACCCAGACCGTTCTCGGCCTGTTCGAGGGCGACGAGGTGATCGAGCACTGGAGGATCAACACCGATCCGCGGCGCACCGCCGACGAGATCGCGGTGGTCCTGCAGGGTCTCGTCCAGCAGAGCCCGCTGCTGGCCGACACCGATATCAGCGGCATCGCGCTGTGCTCTACGGTTCCGTCCGTCCTGCACGAGATGCGGGAGATGTGCCGCCGCTACTACGGTGACGTGTCCGCTGTGATCGTCGAGCCCGGCGTCAAGACCGGCGTTCCCGTCCGGATGGACAATCCGAAGGAGGTCGGCGCCGACCGCATCGTGAACGCGCTGGCCGCCGTCCACACGCATGGCGGTCCCGCGATCGTCGTCGACTTCGGCACCGCCACCACCTTCGACGCCGTCTCCGCGAAGGGCGAGTACGTGGGCGGCGCGATCGCGCCCGGCATCGAGATCTCGATCGACGCGCTTTCGTCGCGCGGCGCCCAGTTGCACAAGATCGAGCTGGTCAGGCCGCGGAACGTGGTCGCCAAGAACACCGTCGAGGCGCTCCAGTCCGGGATCATCTTCGGGTTCGCCGGGCAGGTGGACGGCATCGTCGAGCGGATGTCGGAGGAACTCGCCGCGGACCCCGGCGAGGTCACGGTCATCGCCACCGGCGGCCTCGCGCCCCTCGTCCTGGAAGAGTCCCGCAGCATCGACGCGTTCGAGCCGTGGCTCACCCTCATCGGCCTACGCCTGATCTACGAGCGCAACACCGTCTAGCCCCTGCCCCTGGAGAACGCTTGGCCGGACGGCCGAGCACCCCTCCGGCTCCTGAACGCGCCCCCAACATGGTCCCGCGCCAAGAACCGGCGCTGCCCTGAGCCGACGCTCTGACGCGACGATCTGGGGGCGGTGGTCTGGGCGGGGGCTGTGGCCAGGTGTTCTGGTGCGGCGGTTTGGTGCGTGGTCTGGTGCGACGATCTTGCGCCGGTGGCCGGTGGCCGGTGGCCGGTGGCCTGGGCCGGGCCCGGTGCGGCGGTTTCGTGCGGCGGTCTCTAGCGATGGTTTGGTGCGGTGCTGTGGCGCGACGATCTGGGCCGATGGTCTGGCGCGGTGGTCGGGGGACGACCTGGCGGGACGGCCTGGAAGGGTGGGCTGGGGGCCGGGAGGCGTTCGCGGTTAGTCGTTCGCGGGGTGTTGGGCGGGGTGGATAGCCTTTGGGGCGTGACAGACGAGACCTTCGACGAGCTCCCGGAGCAGATGCGTGTGCGCCGGGAGAAGCTCGACCGGCTCCGTGCGAGCGGAATCGACCCCTACCCGGTGACCTTCCCGCGGACGGCGACGATCGCCGATGTCCGCGCGAAACACCCGGAACTGGAGCCGGGCACCGAGACTGGCGAGAAGGTCGGCGTCACCGGTCGCGTCATGCTGATCCGCAACACCGGGAAGCTGTGCTTCGCGACCGTCCGGGACGGCACCGGCGAGATGCAGATCATGCTGTCGCTCGCGAAGGTCGGGCAGGAGCAGCTCGACGCCTGGAAGCGGGACGTCGACCTCGGCGACCACGTCGGTGTCGAAGGCGAGGTCATCACGTCCCGCCGCGGCGAGCTCTCGGTCATGGCGGACCGGTTCGCGATCACGGCCAAGTGCCTTCGTCCGCTACCGGACAAGCACGCCGGGCTGACCGACCCGGAGGCGCGGGTCAGGCAGCGGTACGTCGACCTGATCGTCAACGACGAGGCCCGGCGGATGGCGCGGCTCCGCAGCGCCACCGTTCGCGCGGTGCGGGACTTCTGGCACGACGAGGGGTACCTCGAGGTCGAGACGCCGATGTTGCAGCCGATCCATGGCGGGGCGACGGCGCGTCCGTTCAGGACGCACATCAACGCCTACAACATGGACCTCTACCTGCGCATCGCGATCGAGCTGTATCTGAAGCGGCTCGTCGTCGGCGGCATCGAGAAGGTCTTCGAGATCAACCGGAACTTCCGGAACGAGGGCGCGGACTCCACGCACAACCCCGAATTCACGATGCTGGAGACCTACGGGACGTATCTCGACTACAACGACATGGCCGACCTGACCCAGCGGATGTACCAGAAGGCGGTCGTCGCCGCTCTGGGCACCACGGTGGTCGTTCATGACGGGGTCGAGGTCGACCTCGGCGTAGCGGAATGGCTGCGCATCACCCTGTACGGGGCGGTGTCCGGTGCGCTCGGCGAGGAGGTCACGCCGCACACGCCGATCGAGGACGTCCGCAAGCTCGCCGATGCCCGCGATGTCTCCTGGGATCCGAAGTGGGGGCAGGGCAAGCTCGTCCAGGAACTGTTCGAGGAACTGGTCGAGCACACTCTCGTCCAGCCCACGTTCGTCATGGACTACCCGGTCGAGACCTCGCCGCTGACCCGCCAGCACCGCGAGGAGCCGCTCCTCACGGAGAAGTGGGACCTCATCGGCTTCGGGACGGAACTGGCCACCGCGTACTCCGAGCTGGTCGACCCGATCGAGCAGCGCCGTCGGCTCACCGAGCAGTCGCTGCTCGCCGCCGGTGGTGACCCGGAGGCCATGCAGCTGGACGAGGACTTCCTGCGCGCCCTGGAGTACGCGATGCCGCCCACGGGCGGGATGGGCGCCGGAATCGATCGGATGATCATGGCCTTCACCGGCAAGGGAATCCGCGAGACGATCCTGTTCCCGCTGGTCAAGCCCGAATAGCCGCGAGGCGCCGCGTCACCCGCGTCACCCGCGTCACCCGCGTCACCCGCGTCACCCGCGTCACCCGCGCCGCCTGGGTCACCAAGGCCGCGCGTCACCCGGGGCCGCGGGCCCTGGCCGGGGGCTGGCCGGGGGCTGACCTGGGCTGCGCTCCGGGTCAGGCGCTTTCGCGGATCACGAGGTCGGGCCGCAGAACCACCTGGCGGTGCTGGTGCGACTTGCCCTCGCCCAACTCGGCGAGGGCGAGTTCGGCGGCCTCCCAGCCGAGTTCGCGGCGCGGCTGGCGGATGGTGGTGAGCGGCACGGCGGCGCTGGCGGCGAGTTCGATGTCGTCGTACCCGATCACGGCGATGTCCTCCGGGACGCGGGCGCCGAGCCGGATCAGCTCGTTGATCAAGCCGATGGCGAGCAGGTCGTTGGCGCAGAACACGCCGTCGGGCCGTGGTGACATCGCCATGATCTCGTGGGCGGCGGCCTGGCCCTCGGTGGGGCTCAGCGCGTCCTGAACCAGCGTCGGCGGCTTTCCGAAACCGGCCTCGACGATCGTGCGGGCGGCGCCGTCGCGGCGTTCGACGCAGGGCTGCGGCTCGGGGACGCCGGTGACGAAGGCGATCCGCTCCCGGCCGATGCCGAGCAGGTGCGCGGCGGCGATCTCACCGCCCGCGACGTGGTCGACCTGGGCGGAGCAGACCTCGCTCGCGTCCCGGTCGATCAGCACCACGCTCATGCCCGCGGCGCGCAGCTGGGCGATGTCGCGGGAACCGAGCCCGACGGGGATGATCAGGACGCCGGCGGCGTTCTGCTCCTCAAGGAGCTCTACGGAGCGCCGTTCCTTGGCGGCGGAGTGGTCGCTGGAGAGCCAGAGCGCGTCGTGGCCGAGGGCGTTGAGCGCGGCCTCGGCCCCCCGCGCGACGTCGGTCGCGTACGGGTTGGTGAGGTCTTCGACGACGACGCCGAAGGCGCGGCGCGGCTCGTCGCCGAACTCGCCGGCGGTGCGTTCGGGACGCCGCCGGAGCCGGCGAGCGGACTCGTTCCGGACGAATCCGAGCTCCTCGATCGCCGCGCGAACACGGTCACGGGTAGCTTCGGCCACGAGGTCTGGCCGGTTTAGGACATTCGAAACGGTCCCAACTGAGACTCCAGCACGCCTCGCGACCTCACGAATACTGGTCTGTGGCAACTCGCTCCTCGTCCCGTCCCAGGCATGTTTCCCCAGGTAGTGGAGTTTTGCACTGTGCCTGCGCGAATATGCGGTCACAGACCGCGACCATTGGCGCGCACATTGCACTGAACCAGCGCTTGACGGGCCGGATCCGGCCGCCTAGCGTTCCGAGCCGAAGCGTAGCTTGAAACGATTCACGATCTTCGACCACGGCGAGATCTGGCGAGTCCAACGGGGAAGGGACGGGTGCGGATGGCTGGCGATCTCATCCCGTCTCCCTCGGATGGCCAACGAGTGAATCGTCACCCGGAGTTCCCCCGTACGACCCCGCAATCGGCCCAACGGCCACCTCCGGCCAAGCGCGTGAGACAGAAAAGGAACCCGATGATCTAAGTCCGGAGGCGCTCCGGACCCGGCAACCCAACGCGCGTACAGATCGAGGCCAACCCGTGCCTGTGCAGCGGACGGCTGCATCCCCGCGGTCATCACCACGGACGAGGGAGGACGGAGTGGAACAGGCCACACTCGCACGTCGTGGCACCGACGATTTCGGGCTGAGCGAGGAGGAGATTCGGCTGCTCGCTCAGATCGCCAGCGGTGTCACCGCCGATGTGGCGGCACGAAAGCTGGAGTTGAGCGCACGGACCTTGCGACGCCGGTTGCGGACCATCTGCGACCGGCTGGAGGTCAACACCCCTATCGAGGCCGTGGTGTGGGCGGCCCGAAGGCAGCTCATCTAGCTACAACCCCCAATGACGCTCGCCCGGGGACGGCGAGCGTCACCAGAATCCAGGCGGCGAAAACTTCAGAACCCCCCGTCCGCCCCCGCAGCGGCGGCGCCCACGTCCTGACAGGTAGGTCCCTGCAGGAGGCGTCGCCGCGGACGGTGTTCAAGAGCCGCCGTGGATTCCTCAGGCGCGCCCTCGATTGCTTCAGCGCCCGTGACACCACCGGATGCGCCCCGCACCGTAGGGCCGTCCTGTCGGCGCTGTGAGCGCGCCTGCGAACGATTCAGGGCGGGGGGCAAGCCACATTGCCGCGACCGCCGGACGTCGCCGTGACGGCCGTATCCGGGCCTTCAGGAGGCCATCCGCGCCCGGGACGGTGCCGGGATGGCTTGGGCGTGCCGTGCGTAGGGCGTCGTCCTGGAGCTCTTGCCGAGGTGGCCACTCCGCCGGACGTGCCGTCGAGACTCGGTCGGCACCGCCCGAGAGACCATTAGCCGGACCGTCGACTAGGACGGTCGTCGGCCAGGTCAGTCGTCGGCCAGACCATGTCTCAAAGTTTGTGGTGGCGCTCGCCTGGCGGCTCGCGATCGGATCGGGCCGTGCGCGAGCGCGGCGTTGCCTTATGAAAGGCCCACCAAGCTCGCTTCGGCGTCGCCGCACCAGGCGAGCCAGCCGCGCGCGTGGACTTACCGTGAGGCACGTCCAGGCCGGTCGTAGGTTAAGGCGGTCATCGGCCAGGACGGACGTCGGCCAGGACGGTTGTCGGCCGGGGCGGACGTCGGTCAGGGCGGACGTTTGCCGGGAGGGTCATCGGCCGGGACGTCTGTGAGGGGTCAGGCGACTCGGACGCCGCCGGCGAAGGGGCGGCCGGCCATGGGGGCGATCTTCACGACGTCGCCGGTGTGGGGCGCGTGCAGCATCTTGCCGTTGCCGACGTAGATGCCCATGTGGTGCAGGTCGGAGTGGAAGAACACGAGGTCGCCCGGCTGGAGTTCACTGCGCGACACGTGGGTTCCGGCGTTCCACTGGCTGCCGGTGTAGTGCGGCAGGTGGATGCCGACCTGTTTGTACGCCCACATCGTCAGGCCCGAGCAGTCGAAGGAGTTCGGGCCGGCCGCGCCCCAGACGTACGGGTCGCCGATCTTGCTCATCGCGTAGCGCAGGGCCTGCGCGCCCTTGCCGGTGCCGATGACGGGGAGCTTGGCGAGCTGGGTGGGGTCCCGCTTGACGAGGGTGCCGCGGACCTTCTCGTAGGCGTCGGTGACCTTCTTGCGCTGCGAATCGAGTTCCGTGCGCAGCGTCTTCACCTGGGCGGCGCGTGCTTCGGCGGACTTGCGGGCGCGCTGGGCGGCCTGCATGGCCTGCATCAGGCCGAGGACTTTCGTGCTGTCGCGCTTGGCGAAGTAGTTGAGCGTGGCGGCCTGGTCGAGGACGTTCTGCGGGTCCTGTGAAGCGACGAACGACACCGCGGGGTCAGAGCCGCCCTGCATGTAGCTGGTCGCGGCCAGGGAGCCGACCTTCTGGCGGATGCTCTGGAGAGACTTCTCCTGGCGTTCGGCGTTCTCGGTGGCGACCTTGGCGGCGCGCTGCGACTGTGCGAGCTTGACCTTCAGCCCGTTGTACTGCTCGGTGAGCTGCTCCAACTGGTCGGCGAGCTTGAGGGCCTTCGACCGGAGTTCCTTCGTGGACGGGTCAGGGTCGGCGTGTGCGACCGCGACCGTGTGCGGCGCGACCGTGAGAGCGAGGAGGGTACCGGCCACGGTGATCGCTCGGCCGCGGAACCGTGCCGTCGGGGCCTTCCGGCCCGTGCGCGCCGCCGGGGCTGTCTGCGCCGTCCGGGTCGATCGCGACTGCCGGGAGCTTGAGCGAGCAGATCGTGAAAAGGAAGCAGGGCGCGATGGCTCCACGAATTCTCCTCTCCTCGTCCGCCTACCGAGTTAGCTGACGGGTTGGGACTGGAGTGGCCCGTCCGCGGGGCGCGCGTGGATTCGGTTCCACGTGGGCTGCGGATTCACCCCTCACGGTGCCGGTCCGGGGTGGTCCCCGAACGCTCCGGAAGTGGGTCCCCGGCTCCTCGGGGCGCTGGTTGCGGCCCGCGGACTCGGCGGTTCGGCCTCCGTCCTGACGGTTGGCCGACGTCAGCGCAGGACACTAACGGAAGCCGCTATGGATGCCAACCAGAACATGCGAAGTCGCAGGTGGCAGCGCCTGTCGGGGCCGGACCGCCGGTCGCGTCCGCGCGGAATTCTTGTGTTCTTGCTCACTATTTCGCGCTCCGACCACAATGCCTAGTCGCTTTTATCTAGTTACCGCTGCTCGTCGTCGTTCGCATGCAAGGCCCTACTGGCCGCGAGGTCTTGTGCCGCGTTCGATAATCTCGCCTGTTTGTGGAGGTCGTGATCCGGCGAGCGCGTACCGCCGACGTTCAGGAGATCCGCAGGCTGGTCGATCTGTACGCCGGGTCTGGACGACGCCTGCTGAAGAAGTCCGCGGTGAAGCTGTACGAGGACGTCCAGGAGTTCTGGGTCGCCGAGGACGTTCAGCACGGGACGCCTGGGACGGTCGTCGCCTGCGGAGCGCTGCACGTGATGTGGGAGGACCTCGCGGAGGTCCGTTCTGTCGCCGTGGACAAGGAGTACCGCGGACGCGGCATCGGGCACCGGGTCGTCGCCCGTCTGCTGGAAACCGCACGCGAACTCGGCGTGCGCAGAGTGTTCTGCCTTACCTTCGAAGTGGAGTTCTTCGCCCGCCATGGCTTCCAGCAGATCCTGGGGACTCCGGTGGCGCCAGAGGTGTACGAGGAGCTTCTCCGCTCCTACGACGAAGGCGTTGCGGAGTTCTTGAACCTCGATCGGGTCAAGCCCAATACCTTGGGCAACACCCGGATGTTGCTTCGCCTGGAGGACTGACCCGATGAGCGATTCCCACAACCGCGGGCGGCGGCATCCGCCGCAGCAGGGGCAGGGGTCCTACGGCCCGCCGCCCCCGTACCAAGGTCCCCAATGGCAGCAACCTCAACAGCAACCGCAAGGGCCACCCCAGGGACAACCCCAGCAGCGGCCACCTCAACAGCAGTGGCAGCAGCCGCAACAGCAACAGCAGCAGTGGGGGCAGCAACCGGCGTACGACGAGCCGTACGACGCGTCCTATGACGGGTACGGCGGCGGCGAGCTGCCACTGGCTCCGATCCTTCGTCGCGCGGGGGCTCGGCTCATCGACAACGGGCTCGTCGCGGTTTTCGGGTTCGCGCTCGTCCTGCCGATCACGATCGGCGCGTTCGGCCTGGGCAAGGCCGGCAGCAAGACAGAGGAGGACGGGGGCATATGGAACTGGCCCATCATCTTCACGCTTTTCTGTGTCCTGTCGGTGCTTCCGCTGCTCTATGAGGCCATCCAGCTGTCCATGTCTGGACGGACGCTCGGCAAACGCGTCATGGGCCTCGGGATCGTCCAAGCGCCCGGCGGAGAGCCACTGACCACAACGCAGGCCGTGTGGCGCGCTGGAATCGTCCACGTGGGCTACCAGGTCGGCGTTTTCTTCTTCCTCATCATCGCGGTGATGGTGTGGGACTACGCCGCCTACGGGATGGTGCTCGTCTGGGCGGGTGCGCTGATGGCGTACCTGTGGGCGATCTGGGACCAGCCTCTGCACCAGGCCCTCCACGACCGCTTCGCCGGGACTCTGGTCGTCGACGAGCGGGCCGGATACGACGAGTACGACGCCGAATACACGGAGTAGACCCGTGACGGAGGCACCGCTCGCCGAACCGGGCCAGCGCCTCCTGGCGCGCATCGTCGACACACTCATCGTCGGTGTGCCCGCCATCGCCGTCGTCCGCGCCTTGGTGTCCGGGCCCACGGTGGACGTCGTCGCTCCACCCGCCTTGGCCGGATGCGTGCTGCTGTACGAAGCGATCCAGCTCGCCCTCTGGGGCCGGACGATTGGCAAACGCGTCGCCGGTATAGAGGTCGTTGTCGCCGTCCCAGGGGCTCCCCTCTTCGGAGGGACCGCAGTGAAAGCCCGCCACGGCGAGACAGGCGCCTTGGCCGCCGAAGACGCACTCGCGCCCAGGGAGACAGACGCTGAGACGGGCTCAGAGCCGTTTGCAGAGCCAGCACTGGGTTTCGCGCTGGGCTCCGCTGGGGCGGTCGGCGGAACGGATGCTGAGGCGTACACGGAGACCGCGATGGACGCGGGCGCGGAGACGATTCACAGGACGCCCACAAGCCCAACCGCCAAGACGGAGTCCACCCAGAATCCCGAAGCATTCCCACCGCCCAGCAGCTCACCAGAAGACGCACCTGGCACCGCGCTAGAGCGGATGCAGGGCGATCCAGCCGCGGCGGGGTGGAGTTCTGAGGCCGGGCAGCCCATTTCGGGCTCCGCGCCGGGATCGATGTTCGGCGACGGGTTGGAGCAAACGCAGGAGGCCGAGCCGGAGCCGGTGCTCGATACCGACCTCCTGCAAGGACAAGAGGCCGAGGCGGGACCGGCGCCGGATGGCCGGACGGACCGCGTGCCGATCGCCGAGCGGGACCGCCTGGGCGTTGTGCGCGCCGTTGTGCGCGCCGCGGTCTATTCGCTGCCGATCGCGGCTCGTCCGATTCCCGTTGCCGGGCTACTCGCGGGCATCTTCTGGTTGGTGAACGCGGGGGCCCTCTATGAGGGGACGCGCCGAGAGGCCCTCCATGACAGGCTCACCGGCACGCTGGTCGTAAAACGCGCACCCACCGATTCATCGGGTTTCTGAGATCCTCTCTCGGACGTCCTCGTCCGAACTGGGGACGGGCCGCCACCTGCCCACGTCCGCTCATGATCCCCCGGCGAGCGGAGTGGGTGTGACCGGCGATACCGGCTTTCGCGGAGATACCCGCTCTGTTTCGGACGCGCGGCGTTCGCGCGGCTAATGCCAGCTCGTTCAGGTTACGGCCCCGAATCGAGAGGAGATGTGTCTCGTCCCGGATGGCTCCTCCGCTTTGAGAGGTCGCTTGCGGGCCCTTGCCCTTCGGCTCGGAGGCCGGCCCACATAGCGCACTGGACTTACTCGGGATGGGACACCGTCTCGGTTGGAACGGACCTTTCGCTCCACGTGTCCCTCTGCATCGGAGGAGCGCCGTACCCGGCTCTGGCACCGCCCTCCGGCGTTGAGTTGAAGAAGCGGTGCGAAGGTGGGATTGTGTCGCGATCCCAGATTTCGGGATGGACGAGTACCGGCCGCTTCCACGCGGAGAGTGTGCCCGGTGACTTCCCGTCACGGGTAGTGGCAAGAGATTTCGGCGCGGGGTGGCCGGGCGTTATCCAGCCACATCGCCCGGTGGTGGCGGTGATCAGCTGCCGCGTCCGGCGTCTGCGGCCTCGGGGGACATTCCGGCCAGGGTGTGGTTAGTGCCGTTACGCCAGAGTTAATCGGTGGCGCCGGTACCGGTGTGCCCCGGCTGTTAAGGTCGGCCCTAGGGCCTTTTGCGGCCGGACGGCCCGTCCGGTTGAAAGCCGGGGACCTCGCATACGTGGGTCAATGCGCGAGCTTCGGCCCTGGTCAGCGAGGCGCGTCGTGACGTAGGTCGCGCCCGAAATCCCCGCCGCCGCCCGGCCTGACGAAGAATTCGTCGGCCGCGTTCGGCATGCCCGGACGCGCCACCAGGTGTCCCGGAAACGACGAGTCGATTACACCCGGTCACGGGCTGGAAGGCGACTTCGCCGGGGAGAGCCGGTTCAAGGACGGCGGCGGAATTGTCATCGGCGCACTACTCGGTATATGTTTGTCAACCGAATGCAGTTTGCTCAAGCCGAAAGGGTCTGTCCCCATGGCACAGAAGGTTCAGGTGCTTCTCGTCGACGACCTCGACGGTGGCGAGGCGGACGAGACCGTAGCGTTCTCGATCGACGGCGCCTCCTACGAGATCGACCTGAGTGGCCCCAACGCATCGAAGCTGCGGGATTCTCTTAAGCCGTTCGTGGAGAAGTCACGCAAGGCGGGCACGGGCACACGCCGTCGCCGGCAACGTGGCGCGTCCAGCCGCGAGCGCAGCGCTGAGATCCGCGCCTGGGCCAAGAACAATGGCATCAAGGTCAATGAGCGCGGCAGGATCCCGGCCCATGTGATCGAACAGTACGAGGCGGCCAACTGACCCCTCTGCCACCGGCGGCCCGTCTCTGTTCGTGAGACGGGCCGTTCGTCTGCGGCCGGGTTCACGGTTCACTTGCAGCCGGGTCCCCCGTTCACTTCCACGTTCCCCGGGCCAGTTCCCATACGCATCGTTCCGCGAGCCCGTTCGCCCGTCCGAGTTCGCTTGTGCCGCCGTTCCCTGGCCCGTTCCCGTGCCCAGTTCCCCGCCTCGTTGCCTGACATCGTTTCCCTGATCCGATTCGGTCGAGGCTCCACTTCGTCCGACAGGTTCGTCCACGGCGTAGTTTCAAGCCGCGGCGCACTCGTGCGCCCGGCCCCGTCCCGTGCGGTGACGTCGTTTCACCCGCGGCCCGCGTTCGGCTGAATGTTTCGCGCGGCATCGTTTCCCCGCACGACGAGTTCACGGCGCCGGTTTCCGCGTTCTGACCCCTGCGGCCGGTCCCCGCGGCCGGCCGCCACAGCCAGTTCCCGCGACCGCTTGCCGCGGCCGGTTCCTGCGGCCGGTTCCTGCGGCCGGTTCCCGCGACCGCTTCCGCGACCGCTTCCGCGACCGGTTGCCGCGGCCGGTTCCTGCGGCCGGTTCCCGTGACTCGTTCCTGTGGCCGGTTCCTGGGGACGTGTGGGTCTGTTGTCTGGGGCCGCCTTCGCGTGCGTGGTTCGTCCGCCAGGTCGTCTCTCCTGCGTCCGCGTCGTGAGTTCCGTGCGGAGAGTTCCATCGGGAGGCGAGCCCGTGTGGTGGCGGTCGCTTGCGTGGGTCGTTCGTGGTCGTTTCTCGTTCGGCTCGTTTCGGGGCGGTCGTTCACGTGGCGTGGCTCTTGGGGTCGGCGCTCCGCCGGTGTCGATTTGCCCACTCGGACGCCGTTCGCTTGGCCCAAGTCCTGGGGCCCGTCCGCCTAGGCCGGGTTCGCGCGCGGGCCGCTCTTCGCTCGCCTTGTCCTCTTCTCGCGTTCGCTTGTGGCGTAGCGGCCGGACGATTGCGCGCGCTCCCGACGAGGTACAGAGGCCGCACGGGTGGAACTTCACCCCCATTCGGCACTCCCGGCCCGCGCCCTGACCGACCTGCGAAAAGCCCCCGTTCGCTTGGGGCGTAGCGGGAACATGACGCACCGATGCGGTAGTTGGATGAGACTGAACAGCGCTTAGCTGGGGAACGTCTCCTGGTGGGAGTGCACCGGGCGGCCTCCTCGGGGCGGGCTAGCATGCGGAAGGACAGTTCCGGACGTTCCGGACTCTGCCCAACCGCTCTGTGAGGAGCGACGAGATGTTCGAGAGGTTCACCGACCGCGCGCGGCGCGTTGTCGTCCTGGCCCAGGAGGAGGCCAGGATGCTCAACCACAACTACATCGGCACCGAGCACATCCTCCTGGGCCTGATCCACGAGGGTGAGGGTGTCGCCGCCAAGGCTCTGGAGAGCCTTGGGATCAGCCTTGAGGCGGTGCGCCAGCAGGTCGAAGAGATCATCGGCCAGGGGCAGCAGGCGCCGTCGGGCCACATCCCGTTCACTCCGCGTGCCAAGAAGGTCCTTGAGCTGTCACTGCGCGAGGCGCTGCAGCTCGGCCACAACTACATCGGCACCGAGCACATCCTGCTGGGCCTGATTCGTGAGGGCGAGGGCGTCGCCGCCCAGGTTCTCGTGAAGCTCGGCGCCGACCTGAACCGGGTGCGTCAGCAGGTCATCCAGTTGCTGCACGGCTACCAGGGCAAGGAGCCGGCCGCCTCCGGCGGTCCCTCGGAGTCGGCTCCGTCGACCTCCCTCGTCCTCGACCAGTTCGGCCGCAACCTCACGCAGGCCGCGCGGGAGGGCAAGCTCGACCCGGTCATCGGGCGGGGCAAGGAGATCGAGCGGGTCATGCAGGTGCTGTCCCGCCGTACCAAGAACAACCCGGTGCTCATCGGGGAGCCCGGCGTCGGCAAGACCGCCGTCGTCGAGGGCCTCGCGCAGAAGATCGTCAAGGGCGAGGTGCCCGAGACGCTGAAGGACAAGCAGCTCTACACCCTCGACCTGGGCGCGCTGGTCGCCGGCTCCCGGTACCGCGGTGACTTCGAGGAGCGCCTGAAGAAGGTGCTGAAGGAGATCCGCACCCGCGGCGACATCATCCTGTTCATCGACGAGCTGCACACGCTCGTCGGCGCGGGCGCGGCCGAGGGCGCGATCGACGCCGCGTCCATCCTCAAGCCCATGCTGGCACGCGGCGAGCTCCAGACCATCGGCGCGACGACGCTGGACGAGTACCGCAAGTACCTGGAGAAGGACGCCGCGCTTGAGCGCCGCTTCCAGCCGATCCAGGTCGCCGAGCCGTCGCTGTCGCACACGATCGAGATCCTGAAGGGCCTGCGGGACCGCTACGAGGCGCACCACCGCGTGTCGATCACCGACAGCGCGCTGGTCGCCGCGGCCCAGCTCGCCGACCGCTACATCAGCGACCGGTTCCTGCCCGACAAGGCGATCGACCTGATCGACGAGGCGGGCTCGCGGATGCGCATCCGCCGCATGACCGCCCCGCCGGACCTGCGCGAGTACGACGAGAAGATCGCCGACGTGCGGCGCGAGAAGGAGTCCGCGATCGACGCGCAGGACTTCGAGAAGGCCGCCGCGCTGCGCGACTCCGAGAAGAAGCTGCTCGGCCAGAAGGCGCAGCGGGAGAAGGAGTGGAAGGCCGGCGACATGGACGTCGTCGCCGAGGTCACCGACGAGCTGATCGCCGAGGTCCTCGCCACCGCCACCGGCATCCCGGTCTTCAAGCTGACCGAGGAGGAGTCCACCCGGCTGCTGCGCATGGAGGACGAGCTCCACAAGCGCGTCATCGGCCAGGAGGACGCCATCAAGGCGCTCTCGCAGTCGATCCGGCGTACCCGCGCCGGCCTGAAGGACCCGAAGCGTCCCGGCGGCTCGTTCATCTTCGCCGGCCCGTCCGGCGTCGGTAAGACCGAGCTGTCCAAGACGCTCGCGGAGTTCCTGTTCGGCGACGAGGACGCGCTGATCCAGCTCGACATGTCCGAGTTCATGGAGAAGCACACCGTGTCGCGGCTGTTCGGCTCCCCGCCCGGCTACGTCGGGTACGAGGAAGGCGGCCAGCTGACGGAGAAGGTCCGCCGCAAGCCGTTCTCGGTCGTCCTGTTCGACGAGATCGAGAAGGCGCACCAGGACATCTTCAACAGCCTCCTGCAGATCCTGGAGGACGGCCGCCTCACCGACGCGCAGGGCCGTGTCGTGGACTTCAAGAACACCGTCATCATCATGACGACGAACCTGGGGTCCAAGGACATCTCCAAGGGCGTGTCGATGGGCTTCGCCCGCCAGAACGACGAGCAGGGCTCCTACGACCGGATGAAGGCGAAGGTGTCGGAGGAGCTCAAGCAGCACTTCCGTCCCGAGTTCCTCAACCGCGTCGACGACACGGTCGTGTTCCACCAGCTCACCCCGAACGAGATCATCCAGATCGTCGATCTGATGATCGCGAAGGTGGACGACAGGCTGAAGGACCGCGACATGGGCATCGAGCTGCAGCAGGAGGCAAAGGACCTGCTGGCGCTGCGGGGCTACGACCCCGTGCTCGGCGCCCGGCCGCTGCGCCGGACCATCCAGCGCGAGATCGAGGATCAGCTCTCCGAGAAGATCCTCTACAGCGAGCTGAAGGCCGGCCAGATCGTGCTCGTGGGCACGGAAGGCTTCGACCTCGAGAACAAGGACGCCACGGTGGAGAACGCCAAGTTCACGTTCAAGGGCGTGCCGAAGCCGACGACCGTCCCGGACAGCCCGCCGCCCATAGAGGGCGCGGTCAACTTCAACAAGGACTGAGAACGTCCAGGAGGGCCCGCACCGGATTCGTCCGGTGCGGGCCTTTCGCATGCCCGGCGGCTCTGCGGGCAGCATGCGCGTACCCGACGACTCGCAGGAGCCGATATGAGCCAGCCGCCGCGTATGGCCCTGTCCGCGCCCGTCCTGGACGCCCCCGACCCGCAGGCCCTGGCAGGCTTCTACCGGCGCCTCCTCGGCTGGACGGTCGTGCAGGAGGAACCTGACTGGGTGAAGCTGCGACCGCCCAACGGCGGGACCGGGCTGTCGTTCCAGACAGAGCATCTCTACAAGGCGCCCACCTGGCCCGCCGCTGCCGGCACCCAGCAGATCATGGCCCACCTGGACTTCGAGGTGGACGACCTGGACGCGGCCTGTGAGCACGCGGAGGCCACGGGTGCCGTCCTGGCCGACTTCCAGCCCGAGGACGACGTCCGCGTCTATCTGGACCCCGTCGGACACCCGTTCTGTCTCTTCCTCCCAGAGCCGGAGAAGCCGTCTCAGCTCGGCGGCAGGCCGTAATCCACAGAACGTCGTTCTACTTCCGGCGGTCGTTCGCGTGCGCGACCGTGGATGTCGGAGGTGGCCAATAGTGTTCGAACATGCGATCGAATGCGGAGCTCGGACGGGGAGGACGCGCCCGCGGGGGCCATGTCGCCCAGGCGTTCCTGCGGGACGTCCGGGCCCCGGCACCGGCCCGGCTTCCGATCTTCCGGTCGCGCCTGCAGGGCGAACTACTGGCGCGGCTGCTGCTGGGGCCGGAACGCGAGATGTCGATGCTCGATCTCGCGGTGATGCTCCACACCGACCTCGCCTCCGTGATGCGTGAGGTGGAGCGCCTGGCCCGGGCCGGAATCCTCGTCCTGCGCCGCACCATGTCCGGACGCCTCGTCAGACGGGACGCCGACGGCCCGCTGTACGAGCCGCTCGCCCACCTCCTGATGCTGACCTTCGGCCCCGCGGCGGTGGTGGCCGAGGAGTTCGGCCGGCTGCCGTCCGTCCGAGAGCTCCACCTCTTCGGGGCGTGGGCGGAACGCTACGAACACCCCTTGGGCGTCCACCCGGCCGACGTCGAGGTCCTGATCATCGGTCACCTCACCCCGGACGTCGCGTTCGACACCGCCCAGCTGGCCGCCGCGCGCCTGGCCCTTCCTGTGCATCCCGTCGTCCGCACACCAGCCCAATGGCGCGACGACAACGACCCTTTCCTCCGCGAGATCCGCAACGGCCCCCTCATTGCCCTCTAGCCCCGCGTCGAGGGCTCAGGCGGGCTCCGCGAGCCAGGCGGTGATCTCCTGGTGGAGGCGGGCCTTGGTCGAGCCTGGGGCGAAGGAGGCGTCCACTCCGGCGCGGGCCAGGTCGGCGATGGTCCGGTCGTCGTAGCCGAAGGCTTCTCGGACGCGGGCGTACTCGGTGGCGAGGGGAGTGCCGATCAGGGCGGGGATGTCGGTGTTGAGGGTGACGATCAGGCCCGCGTCGAGGAGGCGCGGGAGGGGGTGGTCTTCGAGGCTGGGGGCGAAGCCCAGGGCGACGTTGGAGGACGGGCACACCTCCAGGGGGATTTCGCGTTCGCGGACCTCGGCGACGAGGTCCGGGTCGTCCAGGATCCGGATGCCGTGGCCGAGGCGCTCGGTGCGGCCGGGCCCGAGCGCTTGCCGGATGCTGGCCGGGCCTTCGCCTTCGCCCGCGTGGTGAACGATGTGCAGACCCGCGTCGCGGGCGGCGGCGAACACGCCGTTGAACGGGTCGCCGGGATGGGCCTCGTCGCCCGCGAGACCCACGGCGACGACACCGTCGTGGCGGCGCGCGAGCTCCAGCGTCCGCCAGGCGCGTTCGACGGAGCGGCGCCGGGAGTGGTCGAGGATGAGGCGGCACTCGATCCCGAACGCGTCGTGTCCGGCGTCCAGCCCTTCCAGGACGGCCGCGAGCGGCATGCCGAGGTCACCGAGCCGCTCTCCGTGGCCGGCCGCGGTGAAGGACACCTCGGCGTAGCGCGTGCCCTGCGCGGCCTCGTCCTCACAGAACTCGTAGGCGATCCGCCGGAAGTCGGCGGGACGGCGCAAGCAGGCGCGGACGAGGTCGTTCTGCGCGAAGAAGGCGGTGAAGCTCCCGAACGTCCCCACATCATCGGGCACGGTCACCCCGTTGGCGGCCCCCATCTCGCGAAGCGTCGCCCACCGGACGGTGCTCTCCAAGTGCACGTGCAGATGGGTTTTGGGCAGGCTCAGCAGCTCACGCACGGCCGTACGCTACGCGACGCCCGCCATGCCCCACCAACCATTATTCGCCTCAACCACGCACAAGCCCCCGCCGCTCCCGGACCCTCGCTGCACGCGCTGGCCCCACTCTCCGCCTAGTCCTCCACGCTGGGAGACTCCTCACGCTCCCCCCAACAGGCCCGGAGTGAGTCCGTTCTCGCGCGTCCCCGCGACATCCCCGACCAGTTCAACCCGAACTGAAGCTCCATCACCAAACCCGCACCATCCCCAGAGGCCCAGCGATCGGCCGCCGTCGTCAGGAATCGCGAATCTTGGTGTCGGTGTAGTGGTCCGGGCAGTCGGCTCGCCGGTTTCAGCGGTGGTGCGGCTAATGGTGGGGGATGATCGTGTGCGCGTCCGGATGAGCGGGCGGCGGAGCGTCCGGCGGATGATCCGGAGGAGCTCGTCGCGGGGACGATTCACGTTGGCGGACGATTCTTCCCGAAGGGGTGGCCTGAGGACGCGGGAATCGCCGTGCTCCAGATCGACCATCCGTCACCGATCGAAGTCGGAGGTGTCGTCTACCCGTCGGTTGAGCATGCCTACTGGGCGCTGTCCACGAGGGGCGCCGGTGCGCGCGACCGGATCCGCGTGGCTGAGAGGGCCGGCGACGCCCGGAAGCTCGCGGAAAAGGAGCCGCGCGTCGAGAACTGGTCGCGGATCCGGACGGCGGTGATGGCCGGTCTCCTGCGCGCGAAATACCGGCAGCATCCTGAGCTGGCGGAAGTCCTGCTCGGGACGGGTGACGCCCCGATCGCATACGCCGGGATGGCCTCCGAGCACTGGATCGCTCATGGTGGAAACGGCCGCAACTGGGTGGGCCGGCTGCTTGAACTCGTCCGCTCGGAACTTCTGGTCCAATATTCGGACATCGCTTTCCCCTGACGCCCGTCCGCCCCTAGGATGATCAACTTCGCCGACGGGGAAGGGGAACCCGGTGAATCACAGGTGGACATATGGGGCCATCGGGGTACTAACGGCAGTGGCCCTAGCGGGCTGTTCCGCGAGCCCGGCGCAGGTCGACGCGGCAAAGGTCGCCGACGTGCAGAAAACGAGCAAAGTGGCGGAACGGCTGCGCCTGGCCATGGACCAGCTGCGGTTCCAGGAGGTTCTCGACACGGCGCCGCCGAGCACGGCACAACTCCGCGCCGCGCAGAACCCCGTGGACAAGGAGGCGCAGCGCACGCGTCCGTTCGCCGCGGCCGATCCGAAGCCGATCGTTCAGCAGCCGCAGATGGACGCCACCATCATCGAGCTGGACAGGCACGGCCGTCCCATCTCGTCCGGCACCGTTCTGATGAGCCCGACCTACAAGAACGGCGTGGTCGTGCCCGTTGACCAGAACCTGTCCACCAAGAGTGTGCGGTGGCGCCAGTGGGATGACGCGGGCTGGTACAAGAACAAGGGGCAGGGCACCATCGACGTGGTCCCGGGCAGGGAGGGCGCCCCGCTCGACCACATGCTCGACTATCCCGCGTCCGTCCTGAAGCTCATGGTCAATTTCGGGGTGCTGCGGCTCGTCGACCAGGGCAAGATCAAGCTGGACGACACCTACACCTACGCGCCGACCGAGATCAGCCCGCTGTGCGGTGAGGGCACCAGCAACACCGTCCGCAAGTACATGGACGCGTCGCTCACCTATTCGTCGAACGCGGCGTCCTGCGCACTGATCAAGCTGCTGCACGACCACAAGGCCATCGACCCGCTGAACCAGACCTTCCAGGACCTCGGCCTGGAGACGCTCCAGCTCAAGGGCACGAGGGCGTCCAACGGCGGCCGCTGGTCGAACGAGATCACGATGAGCTCGCTCGACACCGCCAAGCTGCTGACGCTCGTCAACGGCGCCCCCGGCACGGTGTGGACGGCCCCCAACGGCAAGCCGGTGAAGAGCGACGCTGCGCTGAGCCCGGCGTCGCGCAAGTTCTTCCGCTCCGAACTGGCGCAGCAGGGGTTCAACGACATGCTGTCCAGCACGAACTGGTGCGGCGGGAAGTACCCGGCGGCCGGTCTGCCGAACGCGACCCCGTCCCGCTGGATCGGCGCGGACGGCACCGTGACCGTCGACGGGAACAAGTTCGGCCGTGACGTCCGTCCCTGCAACAAGAAGGCCGAGGTCGCGTTCGCGCACAAGACCGGCTGGGTGAACAACTCGGCGGGCGACGCGGGCATCGTCCGGGCTCTGCGCGGCCAGGGCGGGCGCAACTACGTGATCGTCGTCTTCTCGAACCTCGGCACGCAGTACATCGACGCCGGACGGCCCGAGACACCGCCCGGCATCTACCCGTTCTCCTACACCGAGAAGTTCGCGAAGCTCGGCCGTCTCATGGACGCCTACGAGAAGCGCCGCGCCGCCGGCCACTGAGGCCCCTTCCTGAGGGCCGATCCTGAGGTGATCGGCCCTCAGGCCCTCAGGCCCTCAGGTCCCCCGGGCTCGGAGTTGAGATCAGAAGAAGCGTCTTAGGGGGACCTCCCCGTTCGCCCGTCCTGGAGGGACGGTGCTTGACGGTTCTGAAGGACGGCCTTGGTTCGTCCCGCAAAGGGCGCGCAATCGCGTACCGCCAAGCCTGTCGTGCTTGAGGCCGGTTAGCTGGTCGGCGTCGCCGATGGCATCCCGTGTTCTGTGCGGGTGCTACTGGGGGAGGGCGTAGAGGCCGTTGTCCAGGGGATCGACCAGGCCATCCGCGATCAGGGTGTCGAGGGCGCGTTCCCGCTGGACGGCGTCCGACCAGACGATGTCGATGGCCGGTTTCGTGACCGGCCCCTCGGCGTCGCGGAGGACGGCGAGGATGCGTCCCCGGCACTGCCGGTCGGTGCCCGCGTAGGTCTGGCCCCGGCGCGGCGGACCGTCGTAGGCGGGACGCCCGTCGCGCTGCCACGCGCACTTGTCGAGCACCGGGCAGTCGACGCAGCGAGGCGTGCGGGCCGTGCAGACCAGCGCGCCCAGTTCCATGACGGCGACGGCCCAGCGCGCGGCCGTCGCCGGGTCAACGGGCAAGAGGCCTTCGGCGAGTTTCACCTCGGCCCGCGTCTGCGACTTCGGCGGGTACTCGTCGCCGGACAGGAGCCGGGCCAGGACGCGCCGCACGTTCGTGTCGAGGACGGCGTGCCGCTGCTTGAACGCGAAACTCGCGACGGCCGCGGCGGTGTAGGCGCCGATGCCGGGCAGCGCCAGCAGGTCCTCGTGCGATGACGGGACGTCGCCGCCATGCCGTTCGGTGATCGCGCGGGCGCTCTCGTGCAGGCGCAGCGCGCGGCGCGGATAGCCGAGACGTCCCCAGGCCCGGACGGCCTCCCCGGACGGTTCGGCGGCCAGCGCGGCGGGCTCCGGCCAGCGGGCCATCCAGGCGTCCCAGACCGGCAGGACGCGCGGGACCGGGGTCTGCTGGAGCATGATCTCGCTGACCAGGACGCCCCACGGGGTCGCGTCCGGCGCCCGCCACGGGAGGTCCCGGGCGTTCGTCTCGTACCAGTCGAGGATCGGGGCGGTGTAGGCGGCGTTCACGGTGGTGGAGTTCATGGCGCGCCGCCATTGTGGCACGCGGCGGGTCGTCCCCTCTTTCCGGATCGCTGAATGCATACTGACCGTATGGGGGCGAATACTGGACGTAACGCGGACGGTTCTCGGCTCGACCAATACTGGCGGCGCCGCGCGGTGGCCCTGCTCTGTGTCCTCGGCGCCGTTGCGCTGCTCGCCTGGGCCTGTACCGGCGACGGGGGCGGCTCCGAGGGCCAGGGGGACGAGGGGCCGGTCCGGAACGCGGGCGTCGTCGATAGCGCGAGTCCCGAGTCGCCGCCGACGTCGATGCCGACGGTCACCGTCACCACGACGACCACCCCGGAGCCGGATCGGGCGGACGACGGCGGGCCCTGCCACGAGGACGACCTCGTGGTCAGCGTGTCGGCGTCCCGGGACTCGTACGCGGGCAGGGCGCGGCCCGAGTTCAGGGTCACGGTCGTCAACATGGGCGAGGGTGCCTGCGTGTTCGACAAGGGCGGCTTGGACGTCCGAGTCACATCCGGCGCCGACCGGATCTGGTCGTCCGCCGAATGCCGCCGCCGCGCGTCCAAGACGACACTCAAGAGGGGCGTTCCCCTCGTCCACACCGTCACCTGGAACCGCACGCGCGGCTGCGAGAACGGCACCCCCGCCCGCCCAGGCACCTACGTGGCCGACCTCAAGGCCCACAAGGTCAAGAAGCAGATCTTCCACCTCCGCTGACCCACATGCCACGTGTCTCAGCCGCTCTGCGGGCTCAGCCCTCGCCGCAACCCCGCAAACAACCCCGACGCTTGCGATCGCGACCGAAGGCAGGTTCGAGCTTGCGAGAACCTGATCGCGCAGCGAGCCGCTAGGCGAGCCGGAGCGATGCAGCGATCGCGCGCAGCGCCCGACGATGGAGGCCCCCCAGGGCCGAAGGAGGAGGGCGGTGCGATAGGCACAGCAGCGATCGCGCGCAGCGCCCGACGATGGAGGCCCCCCAGGGCCGAAGGAGGAGGGCGGTGCAATAAGCACAGCAGCGATCGCGCCGCGTTTCTCGACGATGGAGGGCCGTCAAGGCTCGAAGGAGGAGAGAAAGGCCTTAGACATAGCGTTCGAGGATTGAGGATTCGGCTAGGCGGGAGAGTCCTTCGCGGACGCTGCGGGCGCGGGATTCGCCGACGCCGCCTACTGCCTGGAGGTCGTCGATGCTGGCGGCGAGGAGTTTCTGCAGGCCGCCGAAGTGCTCGACGAGGCGTTCTACGACCATGCTCGGCAGCCGGGGGACCTTGGCGAGGAGGCGGTAGCCCTTGGGGCTGACGGGGAGGTCGAGGGCGTCGGGGCCGGCGAAGCCCATCACCTCGGCGACCGTGGACAGGTCGAGCAGCTCGTTCGCGGACAGCGTGTCGAGCGCCGACAGGATCGCGGTGACGCCGCGGGCGCGGGTGTCGTCGGACGGGTAGTCGCGGACGATCAGCTCCCGGTCGACGTCGACGCCCGAGACCAGCTCGTCCAGCTGGAGGGAGAGCAGGCGGCCGTCGGTGCCGAGCTCGACGACATAGCCCTCGATCTCGTCGGCGATGCGGCGCACCATCTCCAGCCGCTGGACGACGGCGCTGACGTCCCGGACGGTGACGAGATCCTCGATCTCCAGCGCCGACAGCGTGCCGGACACCTCGTCCAGCCTCAGCTTGTAGCGCTCAAGCGTGGCCAGGGCCTGGTTGGCCTTGGACAGGATCGCGGCCGAGTCTTCGAGGACGTAGCGGATGCCGTCGAGGTACAGCGCGATGATGTGCATCGACTGGCTGACCGAGATGACGGGGTAGCCGGTCTGGCGGGCGACGCGTTCGGCGGTGCGGTGGCGCGTTCCCGACTCCTCGGTGGGGATGGTGGAGTCCGGCACGAGGTGGACGGCGGCGCGGACGATGCGGCCGTGGGTGTGGTCGAGGACGATCGCGCCGTCCATCTTGGCGAGCTCGCGCAGCCGTGTGGCGGAGAACTCGACGTCGAGCTCGAAGCCGCCCGTGCACAGGTCCTCGACCGGTTTGTCGTAGCCGAGCACGATCAGGCCGCCGGTATGGCCCCGCAGGATCCGCTCCAGTCCGTCGCGGATCTGGGTGCCCGGAGCCACCGCGGCCAACGTGGCGCGGCGTCGTTCGTCATGACCCTTGTCGTGTGATGGCACCTGACCCCCGGAGGTCGCTGGACGGCGTCAGTTTACCGAGGAGGGCGGCGCGCTGGTTCCTCCCCAGGTCGCAAGCGTGTGCTGCGCGGGGTAATACTCTGGCGGGATCCACGTTACGGCGCCGTAAAGGCGACTTGCAGTGCCTGTTGCAGGCTGTCGACCTCCATCACCTTCATGCCCTCGTAGCTGGTGAGCTGCGGATCGGCGCGTTTGAGCGGGGATCCGTCGGCGAGGTCGAGCGAGCCGCGCGGGACGACGGCGTGCTTGAACCCGAGCCGCGCGGCCTCGGCGAGCCGCCGCTGGACGCCCGGCACGACGCGGACCTCACCCGCCAGGCCGACCTCGCCGAGCGCGATCAGGCTGCCCGACAGCGACTGCTCGACCGTGGACCCGGCGACGGCGAGGGCGAGGGCCAGGTCGACGGACGTCTCGCTGAGCCGGACGCCGCCGACGGTCGAGACGTACACGTCCTGCTCGTGCATGGAGATCTTGCAGCGCTGCGCGAGGACGGCGAGGACCATCGCGACGCGGGAGGTGTCGAGCCCGGACGTGGCGCGCCGCGGCGCCGGGAGGTGCGACTTCGCGACCAGCGACTGCACCTCGGCGACGAGGGGGCGGCGGCCTTCGAGCGTCACGGTCACGCAGGTGCCGGGGACGGGCTCGTCCCGCCGGGTGAGGAACAGCCCGCTCGGGTCGGGCAGGCCGACGATGCCGACTTCGGACAGGTCGAAGCAGCCGAGCTCGTCGGTGGGCCCGTAGCGGTTCTTCACCGCGCGGATCATGCGGAGCCGGGAGTGCCTGTCGCCCTCGAAGTACAGGACGACGTCGACGAGATGCTCCAGCAGCCGCGGCCCGGCGATGGCGCCGTCCTTGGTGACGTGGCCGACCAGCACGACGGTGACGCCGCGTTCCTTGGCCACGCGGATGAGGTTGGCCGCGACCTCCCGGATCTGCGTGACGCCGCCGGGCGCGCCGTCGACCTCGGACGTCCCGATCGTCTGGATGGAGTCGACGACGAGCAGCGACGGCTCCACGGCGTCGACATGCCCGAGGATCGCGGACAGCTCGGTCTCCGCCGCCAGGTACAGGTCGTCGGTGATCGCCCCGACCCGGTCGGCGCGCAGCCGAACCTGTTCGGCCGACTCCTCGCCCGTCACGTAGAGGACGCGCTGACCTTCAGCGTCGTCGCCCTTCCCGTGGCCGTCGTCGTCCCGGCGGTCGCCATCCCCGTGGCCGTTTTTGCCTTGTGCTTGCGGGGCGGCGCCCTGGGGGCTCGTCGAGGCGAGCGCGGCGACCTCCAGCAGCAGCGTCGACTTGCCGATGCCCGGCTCGCCCGCCAGCAGCAGGACGGCCCCGGGCACGATGCCGCCGCCGAGGACCCGGTCCAGTTCGTCCAGCCCGGTGGCTCTGGTCTGCGCGGACCGTACGTCCACCTGCCCGATCGGGCGGGCGGGCGAGCTGACCGGCCCAGCGGACACGACCCGCGCCGGGGTCGCGGACGCCGCCTCGAGGACCGTCCCCCACGTCTGGCACTCGCCGCAGCGACCGACCCATTTGGACGTCTGCCAGCCGCACTCCGAGCACTGGTAGGCGGCCTTGGCCGTCTTCGCCTTCACCTTCGCCATGCGCGGAAGCGTAGAGGTCTCCACTGACAGTGCAGGCCCCGAAACACTCAGGGCGCGACACCACCACTCTCAGACGCGTCGCCGCTGCCATCACACGCGGCGTCGCCACTGAGCCTTTTCCAACCTGCCGCAGTGTTCACCGCGTCTGGCTGACAGACGAGTGAAGCCCCTGGTAGATGGGTTTTCGACCAAGAGAACCGTCTCCACCAGAGGCTTCGCATGCTTGTTTACCCGTCTGGCCTGGACGTGTCCAGTTCCGCCGTGCGCTTGCTGTCGGCACGGCTACGCGAACACCGCCGCGCGCCGGGCACCCGATAGCGGCGCCTGACCGCCGGCCGCCAAGCACGGCTCACCCTTGCCCACCTGCGCAACGGCACCATCTACGCCCAGCTCGCTGCCGGTGTCGGTATCGGCACCACCACCGCCTACCGCTATATCGCCGAGGCGATCGAAATCCTGGCCGCCCTGGCCCCGACAGACACGGGATGAACGTACAGGTCCTGGCCGACCCACACGGCCGGCTGCTGTGGGCCTCGCCCGCCCTGCCCGGGGCCGTCCACGACGTCCGAGCAGCGCGCGAGCACGGCATCATCCACGCATTAGACGAGGCCAAGGTGGCCTGCTGGGCCGACAAGGCTTACCAGGGCGCTAGCGTAGCGGTCCGAGTTCCTTACCGCGGCCGATGGGACACGCTGTCGGCCGGTCAGCAAGCGGTCAACCGATCCCACGCCAAGGTCCGCGCCCTGGTCGAGCAGGCCGTCGCCACCCTCAAGTCCTGGCGGCCGCCGCGCAGCTCCGCTGCTCGCCCACCCGCATCACCAGCATGGTCCAGGCCGTCCTCTGCCTGCATCTGAACAGCTCAAGCTGGAGATGGAAAGGCTCACTGGTTAGAAGGACCGGCGCACCATTCAAGCCGCTCTCCCTGCCGGGACGCGTGATGTCGACCGTGCCACTCGCAGCTCCCTTGACGAATAGGCCGAGTGGCTGCCATGATCATGGTGTCCGTTATTCCACGACGCTGCCAAAAGTTGTATGAAGTTCCCGGCGCTGGGCGATCGGTGATTGCCTGGGTTGTCACAATCGGCGTCTCCCGCTGACACGCTGTGGCATTTCCTCCGGTGCTCGGGGGTTACGGGGCCTGTACTCGGACTTCTCTGGTTACTCCTGCACCCCCGCGCATATACCCCGCCGACGAGGCGACGCAATATAGATGTCGCTGACAGTGTACGGACATCGAATGAGAGGGATCAGAGCATATGCGGAACGTCATTGCGATATCGGCTCTTACCGCCGGACTGGCCGGCCTCACCATCGCCGCCGTCCAACCTGCGGCGAACGCATCCGGCTCCTCGTCGGAAACGGGGAACAACTGCGTAGTGTCCGTCGACGGTGCGGGATCAGTGACCTGCTACAACAGCTTCACCAAGGCCATCGCGGACGCCACCGGCGGCCACATCATGGACGCTCCGGCCGATCCTGCGGCAGCCACCGCGGACCCGAGATTCAACTCCCGGATCAATGCGCTGGGCGAGAGAGCCGACGCGAAAACGGCACGGGCGGCGGTCGTCCTTGAGATCGCCTACGAGGACAAGGACTTTAACCGAGGTCAGCCCGATAATGACATTTACGTCTTCAAAGCTCGTCGCGGCTGCGATCGTGACAACGGAGTCGAGCACAGGAATCCTGACCTGCCCAACAGTTGGAACGACAGGATCTCATCCTTCAACGCCTACAACGCTTGTCAGGCCAACCACTACCAGAACAATAATTATCGGGGCAGAAGCACCGGGTGGTTCGGTAGTCATGGCCGACTGAGCCGAGCGAACAACATGAACGATAGGGCGAGCTCCATCCAGTGGCGGTAAATATCCCCCGTCACGAGAACCCGTCCACCTGGTAGGTCAGGCGGGCTGGGCGGTGGTGGTGACGGGCTTGCCGAGGACGCCGCCCTTCGTCCACTTGGCGAAGGGCAGCCGCCAGTAGCCGAAGCCGTTGGTCCAGTCGAGGTCGCGCTTGGGTGCCGGTGATGGTGACGAGGTCGCCGCGGTAGGCCAAGTTGTAGAACCATTGGGCGAGTTCCAAGCTGAGTCCGCAGGTTGTGGGGGTGGCCCGGGGCTGGTTTGGTGTGATTCGGCTGGTTGATCGGTGTGCTGGGGCGCGTTGATCGTTTGCCGGTGGGGTGCTTGCGGTGGCTAGCGCGGTGCGGAGTGCAGGTTGACGGAACGTTCGGACACGCTCGGGCCACGGTGTGTTCGACATCCTGGCTGTGGGTGCGGTGAGCTGGATGAACATCGTCGGCTGGGAATGGGCGGCGACTGTTGTCGGGCCGTGCGGTGCCGGTCCTACCTCGGTTTCGCCTAGGGGTGGGCGTCCGCAACTGCTTTGCTCGGGCATGCGCCAGGCAGGTCTTCCGGTGGGGTCTGCCGGGTGCGGGGGCGAGATGGTACCGGGTGATCTCGGTGGTGGTGAGCACGAGCAGTGCGCGCAGCAGCCGGGTGGCGTGGCGGGCGTCCATGCCAGCTCGGTCAGCCAGCCCCGCGCGACCAGCCGCTTGAGCTTCACCTGCACGCCTCGGTGTGCCGCGGCTCGGCCGTCAGCCCCATCTTGACCGTCACCCACTTGCACTCCGCACCCTGGCAAACAGCCACTCATCAGGCCATCAGCGGGCCCACCGCTGACCCGTGCATGCCTACCCCAGCAAGCGATTACGGACGGCCCACCACCCCACGAACAGGGATAAGACCGGCATCAGCGCCCGCCCAGCACCTTGATGACCGCCGCCACCACAGCGTCCGCCCAGCTCGGCACGGCCTCGCCGCAGCATCGCACGCCCCGGCCGCAGGTCGGGTTCGAACGTTCCGTCAACCTGCACTCCGCACCGCGCTAGCCACCGCAAGCACCCCACCGGCAAACGATCAACGCGCCCCAGCACACCGATCAACCAGCCGAATCACACCAAACCAGCCCCGGGCCACCCCCACAACCTGCGGACTCAGCTTGGAACTCGCCCACTGCCATCACACGCGGTGCCACCGCGGTCAGGCGCGGACGCCACCACCTTCAGGTGCAGCGCCGCCGCCGTTAGGTGTACTCGGCCATCACGTTGCTGTCAGTCGGCTGATCGGTGGGAGGCCGCCGAGGGCGGTGTGTGGGCGTTGGGTGTTGTAGAACTCCAGCCAGGGTGCCAGACGTTGGGTGCGTTGGGTGTTGCTGGTGAATACCTGCCGGTAGGCCCACTCGGTGGCCAGGGTGCGGTTGAATCGTTCGACTTTGCCGTTTTGCCACGGGCAGTGCGGGCGGATGAGTTTGTGGCGGGCGCCGAGTGCGGCCAGGGCGGCGGCGAAGTCGCGGCTGTGGCGGTAGGCGAAGGCGTTGTCGGTCATGACCCGGTGGATACCGGTGATGCCGTGGGCGGCGAAGTAGATCGCGGCGCGGCGTAGGAAACCGGCCGCGGTGGCGCCCCTTTCGTCGGGGTGGATCTCGGCGTAGGCCAGCCGGGTGTGGTCGTCGACGGCGGCGTGCACGTAGTCGAACCCGATCCGGGTGTTGCGGTGCTGCCAGGTGCGGCTGCCGGGGCGGCCGTGGGCGCGCCAGCCGCCGCCGTCGGGGATGCGGCCGATCTTCTTGACGTCGATGTGGATCAGCTCGCCGGGCCGGTCGCGTTCGTAGCGGATGGTGGTGTGCTGGGCTGCGCGGATGCGTCGGCCGGTGAGCGGGTCGCATTCGGTCAGTCTGGGCACCTGGTGACGGCGCAGGATGCGGGTGATGGTCCGCTCGGCCACGCCCGTCGCGGCGGCGATGAAGGCCGGGCCGCGGCGCTGCTGCCGGCGGCAGGCCACCACCTGCTCCTCCACCTGCGTGCGGGTGCGATTGGCGACATGATGCGGCCGTGACGAGCGGTCGTGAAGCCCGTCCCAGCCCTCGGTGTCGAACCGGCGCACCCAGCGATGCGCGCACTGCCGTGAGACACCCAGCTCGCGGGCCACATGCGCGACCGGGCGCCGGTGGATGCGGACACGCTCGACCAGCAGACAACGGCCATGAAACGTCAACCGCGCATTAGCGTGGACCATGAAGACCTCCGAACGGTGAAGACGGCTATCTCCACCGCACTCGGAGGTCTTCCTATTGATCAACCACCAGCTCCGGCGAGTCACCAACCCGCTGGCCGAGTACAGTTAGGCGCGGTGCCACCAGAGGTTGACGGCGTAGTCCACTTCCAGGCCCGGGTGCTCGCGCAGGCAGGTGTCCGCCAGGTCGGGCGGGAACTCGATCCGCAGGACGGCGGCGAAATCGTCCCGGTTCTGGAACGACCAGCGGATCGTCAGCGGCTCGCGGGCGAAGCCGTGCCGCGTCCAGAAGCGCTCCACCGCCTCCGGGTCGTATTTCGGCAGGCCGCGCTGGAACCAGCGGCCGAACGTCGACCGGGTCGCGTCGTTGTCGATGATGAAGATCGCGCCGCCGCGCCGGACGACCCGGCGGAGTTGGGCGAGGCCGGGTTCGCAGCCCGGCCCGAAGAAGTAGGCCCAGCGGGCGTGGACGACGTCGACCGAGGCGTCCGGCAGCGGAAGCGCCTGCGCCGCGCCGACCCGTACTTTGACGTTCGGCAGGTCACGGACGCGGCGCGCGGCGGCCGACGCGAGGGCCGCGTGCGGCTCGACGCCGATCACCCGGTGCGCGTCCGCGGCGAAGAAGGGCAGGTGGAAGCCGGTGCCGCAGCCGACGTCCAGAACGTCCGCGCCCTTCCACGGACGGATCGCGCGCATCGCCTCCGCCAGGACGCCGTCCGGGTCGGCGGCGCGGTTCTCCAGCTCGTAGACCTGCGGGGTGTTCCAGATGTTCGGGCTCGGCACGGCGCCCTGTGCGATCTCGGCCACGGGGACAGAGGGTAGCCACCGCCGGCGCGACGAAAGCAGGATCACGCGGGGCGAGGGTTTCATCACCGGCGCGGGCGCATAGGCTTTCCTTTGCGAACCGCACCATTCGACCGTGTCTCATCGACCGTGTCCCGACGAAACTGCCGAGCGACCATTCCTGGCGAGGAAGCTTTGACCGCGCAGCACAACGGCGTCTCTGCACCGGCCCTTCGCGTCCCGGACGCGCCGATCACGCTCTCCACCGCGTCGGTGTACCCGGAGAAGGTACCGAGCGCGTTCGAGATCGCCGCGCTGCTCGGGTACGACGGCATCGAGGTCATGGTCTCCACGGACGCCTCGTCCCAGGACCTGAACGTCCTGCGCCGGCTGTCCGACTACCACCAGGTCCCGATCAGGTCGATCCACGCGCCGTGCCTGCTGCTCACCCAGCGGGTCTGGGGACGCGAGCCATGGGGCAAGTTGGTGCGTTCCAAGGAGGTCGCGGAGGAGCTCGGCGCGGAGGTCATCGTCGTCCACCCGCCGTTCCGGTGGCAGCGCGACTACGCCAAGGAGTTCGTCGAGGGCATCGCCCGCATGCAGGACGAGACGGACGTGCTGTTCGCCGTCGAGAACATGTTCCCCCTCAAGGCGCGCGGCGCCGAAGCGGGCATGTACCTGCCCGACTGGAACCCCGTCGACCAGGACTACCCGCACGTCACCCTCGACCTGTCCCACACCGCGGTCTCCAGGTCCGACCCCCTCGACATGGCGGCGAGCCTCGGCGACCGGCTGCGGCACATCCACATCGCCGACGGCGTGGGCATCACCAACAAGGACGAACACCTCGTCCCCGGCCGCGGGAACCAGCCGTGCGGGGCGATGCTGGAGAACCTCGCCGAGGGCGGCTTCCGCGGACACATCGTCATGGAGGTCAACACCCGCCGCGCGTCCAGCCGCGTCGAGCGGATGGAGGACCTCGCCGAGGGGCTGGCCTTCACCCGCCTGCACCTCGCCGCCGCCGACCGCACCTGGGAGGTCACCCCGGCAGGTGAGGTCAGCCGCCGGGGCGCCCGGTGACCCAGCCGCTCGACCCCGGCGAGAAGAAGCCGGTACCAGGGGCTGAAGCCGACGCGAAAGCGCGACCGGCCGAAACGAAGCGTGCTGCGGGGGAGAGTGGCCCGTCGCGGGGGACCGGACGGGGGCCGGGACGGCGGCCCGGGCCGACCGAGACGCGCGAGAAGATCCTCGCAGAGGCGCGTGACCTGTTCGCCGAGAAGGGTTACGACGGCACGTCCCTGCGCGCCATCGCCCGCGCCGCCGGAGTGGACCCCGCGCTCGTCCACCATTTCTACGGTTCCAAGGAAGGCGTGTTCATTGAGGCGATGCGCTTCCCGGTGGACCTGGCCGCCGTGCTGCCCCGCGTCGCGACCTTCCCCAGGGAACAGTTCGGGGAGCTGATGGTCCGCACGTTCCTGGACGTGTGGGGCGACGACGAGCGTCGCGCGCCGGTGCTCGCCATGCTCCGCTCCGCGATGACGAACGAGCGTGCGGCGGCGCTGCTCCGCGAGTTCGTCTCCACCGTCCTGTTCGGGCGCGCGGGGAAGGCCACGGACACCCCGCAGTTGCAGATTCAGGCCGCCGCGGGGCAGATGATCGGGCTGATGATCCTCCGCTATGTCGTGCGGGTCGAGCCGATCGCGTCCGCGTCCGAGGACGAGCTGATCGAGCTGGTGGCTCCCACCATCCAGCGCTACTTCGTCCCCTGATCCCGTCCCTCCGTGGGGGAGGCTCCGTCCGGGGCACTCCTCCGCTTTCGGCATGCGTGCACCCCTTGACCGGGCTCCTTCGCGAGCATAAATTCAACACATGATGAGTTTCAGTCCGGCGGTGCGCGTGCGGGACCTCCGGGTCGTGCGCGGCGGCCGCGAGGTCCTCCACGGGGTCAACTTCGACGTGCCGCGCGGCTCCGTCCTCGGGCTCCTCGGGCCGAGCGGCTGCGGGAAGACCACGCTGATGAGGGCGCTCGTCGGCGTCCAGATCGTCAAGAGCGGCACGGTGACCGTCCTCGGCGAGCCCGCCGGGTCGTCCGGCCTGCGCCGCCGCGTCGGATACTCGACGCAGACGCCCGCCGTCTACGCCGACCTGACCGTCGCCGAGAACCTGCGCTACTTCGCGTCCGTCCTGCGGGCGCCGCGCTCCGACGCCGACCGCGTGATCGACGAGGTCGGCCTCGGCGAGAACCGCGACCAGACCGCGCAGACGCTCTCCGGCGGCCAGCTCAGCCGCCTCAACCTCGCCGTCGCCCTCCTCGGCACGCCCGACCTGCTCGTCCTGGACGAGCCGACCGTCGGCCTCGACCCCGTCCTGCGCCAGGAACTGTGGGAACTGTTCCGCGCGCTGGCCGACCGGGGCGCCACCCTCGTCGTGTCCAGCCACGTCATGGACGAGGCGGGCCGCACCGACCGGCTGCTGCTCATGCGCGACGGCAGGCTCCTCGCCGACGGCACGCCCGACGGTCTTCGCGACCGCACCGGCGCCGCCGACCTCGAAGCGGCGTTCCTCCAGCTGATCACCGAGAAGGCGGGGAGCCCCGCATGAGCCTCGCCGTCACGCTCGCCACCATGCGCCGCATCCTGACGCAGCTCAAACACGACCACCGCACGCTCGCCCTGCTGATCGGCGTGCCCACGCTGCTGATGATCCTGCTGCGGTACGTCTTCGACCAGCCGGCGCTCTTCGACCGGATCGGGCCGATGCTCCTCGGCCTGTTCCCGTTCATCGTCATGTTCGTCGTCGCCAGCGTCGCCACCCTCCGCGAACGGACCACCGGCACCCTCGAACGGCTGATGACGATGCCGCTCGCCAAACTCGACCTGTTGATCGGCTACGCCCTCGCCTTCGGCGCGCTCACGCTCGTCCAGGTCGGCGCCGTCCTGCTCATCTCGCTGACCTGGCTCGGCCTCGACCTCAACGGCTCCCTCGGCTCGCTGGTCCTGGTCTCCCTGCTGGACGCGCTGCTCGGCATGGCCCTCGGCCTGTTCGCCAGCGCGTTCGCGCGGTCGGAGTTCCAGGCCGTCCAGTTCCTGCCCGCGTTCGTGCTGCCGCAACTGCTGCTGTGCGGCCTCATCATCCCGCGCGAGAACATGGCGTCCTGGCTGGAGGCCATCTCCGAGGTACTGCCGCTGACCCACGCCGTCGAAGGCATGAAGGAAATCAGCGCCCACCCCGACATAACCGGCACACTCACCCTGGACATCGCCGTAATGGCCGCCTACACCCTCGCCGCCCTCCTCCTAGGCGCAGCAACCCTCCGCCGCCGAACTGTGTAAATCGGGAGGACTTGAAGGGGACATGTGGGGGCGGAAGGGGGCGTGGGTGCTTGATCGGGCTGGTAGCTTCGGCGCATGAGCGGCCGAGATCTTCCTGGGGCGGCGGCGTCCGGTGAGGGGGCGCCGCCTGTTGTGGAGCCGGGTGCGCCCGATGCGGCTGCGGGGCAGGGGGACGCGGAGGACGCGGCGTTCTGGGGTGGTACCGGCGGCGACGGGGACACGAAGCGGAAGCGGCGCTGGCCTCGGGTGCTGATCGCGGTCGGGGTGTTCCTCGTCCTCGTCGTGGCGGGGCTCGGCGGGCTGGTGTGGCAGCGTCAGTCGTCCTACAACGGCAACATCGACCGGATTCCGGGTGTGATGCCGGACGACGGCGCGCAGCGGCCGGGCAAGAACGTGGAGGGCACCGAGAACTGGCTGCTCGTCGGGTCGGACTCGCGGGCCGAGGCGGCCACGACCGGGGAGGGCAACCAGGTCTGGAAGCCGGGGCGGCAGCGCACCGACACGATCATGCTGCTGCATCTGCCGGCCGACCGGAAGAAGGCGTACATCGTCTCGTTCCCGCGTGACTCGTGGGTGGAGATCCCCGGCTACGGCAACCAGAAGATCAACGCGGCGTTCTCGTTCGGCGGGCCGAAGCTGCTGATCGAGACGATCGAGAACCTCACCGGCGTGCGGGTCGACCACTACGGGGCGATCGACTTCGAGGGGTTCAAGTCGATGACGGACGCGCTCGGCGGCGTCACCGTCAACATCAAGCAGAGCGTGTACGACCCGGCGCGCAAGAAGCAGTGGACGGCCGGCAAGCAGAAACTCGACGGCGAGGAGGCGCTGCTGTTCGTCCGGCAGCGCTACAACCTGCCGAACGGCGACTTCGACCGGATCAAGCGGCAGCAGGCGTTCCTCGGCGCCCTCGCCAAGCAGGCCGCCGACCGCGGGACGCTCACGAACCCGCTCAAGCTCGACCGGTTCCTGTCCGCGCTCACCAAGTCGATCAGCGTGGACGAGGGCGTCTCGGGCGGCGACATGCGTTCGCTGGCGGTGAGCATGCGGAGCGTGCGGGCGTCGGACGTGATGTTCCTGACGGCCCCGCACAAGGGCACCGGAAGTCGTGGCAAGCAGAGCGTCGTCCTCCTGGACCCGGCGAAGGCGAACGCGCTGTTCGACGCCGTCAAGACCGCGCGGATGACCGAGTACATAAAGCGGCACGGCGGTGGGAGCAACCTCGGCACTGTGTCGTGACCGCCCGGGCATAACCTGGTCGTGTTCGCCGAAGGCAGGGCTAAGGGGTTCGCACAGTGCTTCGTCAGGCGTTGCTCGTCGCGTCGCGCAGCGGCGGCGCGCGCAGGATCGTGGAGACCGCGCCGTTCACCGGCGATGTCGTCCGCCGGTTCATCGCCGGTGAGACGATCGACGACGCGGCGCGCGTCACCGGAGAACTGACCGGCGAGGGGCTGCTCGTCACCCTGGACGTTCTAGGCGAAGACACGCGTGACAAGGGGCATGCGGAGGCGAACGTCCAGAATTACGTTGAGCTTCTGGAACGGCTTGGTGCGGCCAGTCTCGGTACACGCGCAGAGGTGTCGCTGAAGCTTTCGGCCGTTGGGCAGACGTTCGGCGAAGACTTCGCCTTGGAGAACGCACGGCGGATCTGCGTGGCGGCCCGCTCGGCCGGTACGACGGTCACTCTCGATATGGAAGAGCACACCACCGTCGACTCGACGCTCGGCATCGTGCATGAATTGCGGCGTGACTTCCCCGATGTGGGGGCCGTCATTCAGTCGTATCTGCGGCGGGCAGAGGAACACTGCGCGGAGCTGGCCTACGAGGGTTCGCGCGTAAGGCTGTGCAAGGGCGCGTACGGTGCGCCTACGGCGGTCGCGTTCACGGACAAGGAAGAGATCGACAAGTCGTACGTGCGGTGCATGAAGGTGCTGATGGCCGGTAAGGGCTACCCGATGCTCGCCACGCACGACCCACGGCTCATCGACATCGCCGGTGCGTTGTCCGTGTTGAACGAACGTGACGCGGACTCGTTCGAATACCAGATGCTGTACGGCATCCGTTCACAGGAGCAGCGCAGGCTCGCCGCCCACGGCGCGCAGGTCCGCGTGTACGTCGCGTACGGGCGCGAGTGGTACGAGTTCTTCATGCGGCGGCTCGCCGAGCGGCCCGCCAACCTCCGCTTCTTCATGCGCTCACTGGTCGGACGGTCCTGAGCCGTCCCGTCCGGCCCGCGGCTCCGGCGTCCGGTGGCGCGGCTATAGGCTGGGCGGGTCGTTGAAATCCCACGTCAAGGTATGTCGATGATCGCGATTCTGGGTGCCGGGAAGATGGGCGAGGCGCTGCTGTCCGGGGTGCTCCGGGCCGGGCGCCGCCCGTCCGAGCTGATGGCGACCGCGCGCCGGGAGGAGCGGGGCGCGCTGCTGCGCGAGCGGTACGGCATCGAGATCGTCTCGAACGCGGAGGCCGCGGCGAAGGCCGGCACGCTGGTGCTCGCCGTGAAGCCGCAGGACATGGGCGTGCTGCTGGACGAGGTCGGCAGGCACGTCCCGTCCGGACGGCTGGTGATCTCGATGGCGGCGGGCATCACGACCGGGTTCATCGAGGCGCGGCTGCCCGCGGGCGTGCCGGTCGTGCGGGTGATGTCGAACACGCCCGTCCATGTGGACGAGGCGATGAGCGTGATCTCGCCGGGGTCGCACGCGGGCGAGGAGCATCTGAAGCTGGCGGAGGAACTGCTCTCCCCGGTCGGGAAGGTGCTTCGCATTCCCGAGTCGTTGCAGGACGGCGCGACGGCCCTGTCCGGCAGCGGCCCCGCATACTTCTACTACCTCGTCGAGGCGATGGTGGACGCGGGCATCCTGCTCGGCATGCCGCGCGCCGCCGCGCTGGAGATGGTCATCCAGTCGGCCGTCGGCGCGGCCGTGATGCTTCGCGACTCGGGCGAGCATCCGGTGCTCTTGCGCGAGGCCGTCACGTCCCCGGGCGGGACGACGATCTCCGCGATCCGCGAGCTGGAGCGGCACGGCGTCCGCGCCGCCGTCCTGGAGGCCATCGAGGCCGCCCGCGACCGTGGCAGCGAACTCGCGAGCGGCTGACCGGCGCGCGGCCCGGCCCGACCGGCTCACCGGAAAAAGTTCATCGTTGAACAATTGAGCCGATCCGGGGTCCCCGCCCGTGTAGGAAGTATGGGACTCATACTCCGACTGCTCGTCGCCGCCGGGCTGGCCGCGGACGCCATCGTGCACTGGAGGTTCGCGCCCGAGATGGCGTTCGTCCAGGGCGGTTCCATCGACGGCGAACTGCTCTTCCGCATCCAGGCGGCGGTCGCGGGCGTCGTCGCCGTGGTGATCCTCACCTACGCGACGCGCTGGGCGTACGCGCTGGCCTTCCTCGTGGCGGGCAGCGCGGTCGGCGCGATCGTGTTCTACTACTACGTCGACGCGGGCGCGCTCGGACCGCTGCCCGACATGCACGAGCCCATCTGGTACACGGAGAAGACGATCAGCCTGGTCGGTGAGGGCATCGCGACGCTCGCCGCGCTGGCGGGCTTCTTCACCGCGTCCCGGGGGAAACGCGAAGACGACCCGGCCCACGAGCCGCAGCACGCTAGCCCCCTCTGACCCGTCCGGAAGGGAAGCGCCAGATCAGACCGGTTCGTCGGCGGGTTCCCAGGTCCGCGGCCAGTTCCCGGAGGGCGGCGGTGGTCCCTCGATCCCCAGGTCCTTGCGCGCGTTGGCGTAGAAGGCGTCCCTGGCCCGGCTCGCGCGTTTGAGCGCGCTCTCCCAGCCGGCCGCGTCGTCCTTCAGGCCGCGGGCGTACACCTCGACGGCCCACACTGCCTCGTGCCAGGTCCGGGCCGCCGCGATGGTGAGCGCGTCGCCGACGAGCAGCACCGACTCCCACTCGGCCGCGCGCCGGGACTCCGCCTCGGCGAGCATGCGCAGCCCCTCGTCCGGATCCAGCGGATCGACGACATGGTCGAACCCCCGCGCCGCCCCGATGCGCAGTGAGACCTGGAACTGGGCCTTCAGCGTGTTGGCGTAGGTGGCGTAGGTCTCGAACCGCTGCTGGTCCCAGCGTTCGGCGCGCGATCGCCGCCACCGGGTCCGCTCGGTGAGGCTCGACGCCGCGTACGACCCGGCGGCTCCGATCATCACACCGATCAAGGTCGGTACCTGGTCCATGAACGCCATGCGCTGCTCCTCACGTCCGCTATCGGATGATCGCGGACCGGCCCCGGTTCCCGCCAGCGGCCGCTCCCGCCCGCCGGCCGCCGTTCGGCGGCGGGCGAGCGGGAACGGGGTGCGAAGGCCGCGATACCGTGACGTTATGAGCAGTGCCGCGTCCCCCTCCCGGCCCGGTCCCGAGAACTGCGGGCTTGAGGTCTTCTGGGACGAGCGGCTCACCTCCTACGACTTCGGCCCCGCCCATCCCATGAACCCCGTGCGGGTCGAGCTGACGATGGCGCTCGCCAGGGAGTTCGGCGTGCTGGACCGTCCGAACGTGACCGTGTCCGGGTTCGAGGCGGCCGGTGACAAGCTGCTCCGGCTCGTCCACGAGGAGCCCTACATCGCGGCGGTCAAGCACGCGGGCGCGACCGGGACGCCCGAGGTCCGGTACGGCATCGGCAACCCCGACAACCCCGTGTTCCCCGGCATGCACGAGGCGTCCGCGCTGGTCGCGGGCGCGTCCGTCGCCGCGGCCGAGGCGGTGTGGACGGGACGCGCCGAGCACGCCGCCAACATCTCCGGCGGCCTGCACCACGCGCTCAGCGGCGCCGCCAGCGGATTCTGCGTCTACAACGACCCGGCCATCGCGATCGCGTGGCTGCTGGAGAACGGCGCCGGACGCGTCGCGTACGTCGACGTCGACGTCCACCACGGCGACGGCGTCCAGGCCGCCTTCTACGACGACCCGCGCGTCCTGACGATCAGCCTGCACGAGTCGCCGCGGACGCTGTTCCCCGGCACCGGCTTCCCGGACGAGACGGGCGCCGAAGGGACGTCGGTCAACCTGTCCCTGCCGCCCGGCGCCGGCGACGGCCCGTGGCTGCGCGCGTTCGACGCGATCGTCCCGCCGCTGCTGCGCCGGTTCCGCCCGGAGATCCTCGTCACGCAGCACGGCGCCGACGGCCACGCGCTCGACCCGCTCGCGCATCTGACCCTCAGCGTGGACGGCCAGCGCACCGCGTACGGCCTCCTGCACCGGCTCGCGCACGAGACCGCGGGCGGCCGCTGGGTCGCCACCGGAGGCGGCGGCTACGAGCTGGTCCAGGTCGTGCCGAGGGCGTGGACGCACCTGATCGCGGAGGCAGCGGGCGGGCCGATCCCGCCGGACGCCCCGACGCCCGAGGCGTGGCGCGAGTTCGTCCTGCACCGGACAGGCGAGGTCGCCCCGCTTCGGATGACCGACGGCAACGAGGTGATGGCGGCCGGCAGGTGGGGCGGCGGCTACGACCCGGCGAGCCCGATCGACCAGGCCGTGCTGGCGACACGGCGGGCGGTGTTCCCGGAGCACGGCCTCGACCCGATGATCGACGAGTGAGGGCGCACGTGAACCCGGTACCGACCCGAGACGAGCTGCGCGCGCATCTGATGCGGACGATGATCGCCGGCATGGTGGCGACGCCCCGCCAGAACAATCTGCTGCACTACAGGCGGATGGCTGCCGGCTACCCGTACTACCAGTTCGGCCTGGACCTCAAGCCCACGTGGACCGAGCAGGCCGTCCTGGAGATGATGGTCCAGCGCTGCGGCGTGGACGCCGACCCCCGGCACGTGTACGGCGACGACACGATCGACCCGGAGATCACGCTCGACACGCTGGAGGCGATGGGCGACCGCATCGGCCTCGCCGCCCGGCGCAAGGAGGCCGTGGTCATCGCGACGGGCCATCCCGCGACGCTGTCGCCCCTCTACCAGGCCGTCGCGCGGGCGCTGGAGGAGGCCGGCTGCCGCCTCCTGACCCCGGCCTCCGGCTGGACGTACGAGATCGAGACCGGCTACGGCGGCTCGGACCTGCGCCGCATCGTCTACGCCGAGCCGGGCGTGGCGATGCTGGAGGGGGACGACCACCGGACGCAGCACACGCACGACTCGCGCCCGATGGAGACCATGCTCCACGAGCTGGCCGATACCGCTTCTTCGGGATCTTCGGAGGCTAAACCTGATTTTTGGCCGGATCTGGCCATCGCCGATCACGGCTGGGCCGGAGCCGCCGGACAGGCCGGGATCGACACCGTCGGATTCGCGGACTGTAACGATCCAGCGCTGTTCGCCGGCGCCGCCGAAGGCAAGATCGACGTCGTCGTCCCGCTCGACGACGGCATATCCCCGCAGCACTACGCGCCGCTGACCGCCTACATCCTGGACCGCGCGGGCCTGCGGCCGTCCGGCTGACCCCCTCGGGACGCCCGCCCGGCCGTCACGGCGTGTCTCGGGAGCCGTCTCTGCTGTCACTGCGTGTTACAGGACGGCCGTAACGGGACGCATGGGTTTGCACGACGCCATCGTGAGCCTCGGAACCGTAGGTCAACACGGGGTTCTGATTGACAACCATTTGCCACGCCACTCCTCGTGCCGTCAGGTCCACCCTCCGTACGGGTTCAGCATTGTGTCCTCCGGGTCAGGTCGGGATACGGAAATGTGCTGAACTCCCCTCTTGCGACTGCCGATACGCGATTTACGCTGGAGAAGTACACGTGCGTGATCAAAGTCACCCAAAGGGCCGGTGCGCGGCACGTGTGGAAGAGGGCGTCCGATGACCTCAGATCCGCGACCTCTGAGCGAGGTCAGGTTCCTGACCGTGGCCGAAGTGGCGGCGGTGATGCGGGTGTCCAAGATGACCGTCTACCGCCTCGTCCACTCGGGCGAGCTTCCCGCGATCCGCGTGGGCCGCTCGTTCCGGGTTCCCGAGCAGGCCGTTCACGACTACCTGCGCGACGCGTACATCGAAGCCGGATAACGGGTAAGGGCGGGGGATGACCACGTCCCCGCCGCCTACTCCATACCCGGCCGTGCAGGGGGCGTCGGGACGGTTCGCAGGAACCGCCCCGAAGCTGGGGAAGCGAGACGAGGACCGGGCCGGTGGCCAGACGGCCGCCGGGGCCGGTGTCCGGGGGAACGGGGGCATCGCCGATGCCCGTGCCCTCCCGGACCCGGCAGGACGGTCCGGACACCGAGCGGGACGGGCGGTGGCCCGGCCAGCGGCCACCGAGCAGCCCCGCCCGCGCGGAACGGTGCCCGGCGCCGCGTCCCACGCGGCGCCGGTCCCGTGTGCGTGCGTGCATGCCATGGGCCCGGCTCGGTGGGCCCGGGCCCGTGCGCCCTGTGCCATGCCGCGGGCTCCCGCGGTGGGCCACCGGCATGATCCGCACCGGTACAGCGGTACCCTTGGGCAGCGGACCGTGTGCGCGTTTCGAGTGATGCTCGCCTGCGGCACGCCCGTCTCCTGCACATCACCGGATTGCCGAGCGAGGTCTCGTGGGCTCTGTCATCAAGAAGCGTCGCAAGCGGATGGCCAAGAAGAAGCACCGCAAGCTCCTGAAGAAGACGCGCATCCAGCGTCGCAACAAGAAGTAGTCACGCCGGCCGCGCAGCCGTTAGGGGTGGGGCGAACAGTGTCCTCGAAGCCCGCCGCCGCGGCCCGTGTCGTCCTCGTCACGGGCGTTTCCCGTTTCCTGGGGGCGCGGGTCGCGAACACCCTCCAAGCCGACCCCGGGATCGAGCGCGTCATCGGGGTGGACACCGTGCCGCCGAGCGCGTCCCTGGGCGTGCCGCTCGGACGCACCGAGTTCGTCCGCGTCGACATCCGCACCCCGGGCATCGCGAAGCTCATCGAGTCGGCCGGGGTCGACACCGTGGTGCACCTCAACCTCGTCACCTCCTCGTCCGCCTCGCGGGCGAAGGCGAAGGAACTCAACGTCATCGGCACGATGCAGCTGCTCGCGGCCTGCCAGCGCTCGCCCCACACGCGCAAGCTCGTCGTACGGTCCTCCGCCGCCGTGTACGGCTCCTCGCCGATGGACCCCGCCGTGTTCACCGAGCGGGACGAGCCGGTCGAGGGCCCGAAGTCCGGGTACGCCAAGGACGCTGTCGAGGTCGAGGGGTATGTCCGCGGGCTGACGCGGCGCCGTTCCGACCTGACCGTGTCGGTGCTGCGGTTCGCGAACTTCCTCGGCCCGGGCGTCGACTCCCCGCTCACCCGGTATCTGCGGCTGCCCGTCGTCCCGACGGTGCTGGGCTTCGATCCGCGGTTGCAGTTCGTCCATGAGGACGACGGCGTCGAGGTGCTGCGCCGCATGACGGTCGAGGACCATCCCGGCTGCTTCAACGTCGCGGGCGACGGCGTCCTGCTGCTCTCCCAGGCGCTGCGCCGGGCGGGGCGGCCCTACGTTCCCGTCCCGTCGCCGTCCCTGTCGGTGCTCGGTGACATGGGACGCCGCTTCGCGGGCCTGTCCGGGTTCTCGCCCGAGTTGCTGCGCTGGCTGACGTACGGCCGCGTCATCGACACCTCGGCGCTGGCGGACGAGCTGTCCTGGCGTCCGAAGCACAGTTCCGAGGCCGCGTTCGCCGACTTCGCCGCCGCCCAGGGCCACGGCCCGCTGACCGCGCTCCTCGGACGGTCAGGATGATGAACGCCCACGCGGCGGACGACGAAGGCGACGAGGACGCGCGGGCCATCCGCCTCGACACCGCCCGTGACTCCGCCGGTGACGGCTCCGCCGAGCCAGGCCCGTTGGAACGTGGCATTGCGTCCGGCCTGGCCTTCCTGCGGCGCCGCCTTTCCGGCGACTACGAGGTCGACGAGTTCGGCTTCGACCCCGAGTTCAACTCGGCCGTCCTGCTGCCGCTCGCCCGCGCGCTCTACGAGCACTGGTTCCGCGTCGAGCTCGCGGGCGTCGAGAACATCCCGGACGGCGGCGCCCTCCTCGTCGCGAACCACTCCGGCGTCATCCCCATCGACGCGCTCATGCTGTCGGTCGGGCTGCACGACCACGCCGGCCGCCAGGTCCGCCTGCTCGGCGCCGACCTCGTCTACCAGATCCCGATCCTCGGGCACCTGTCCCGCAAGGCCGGCCACACCCTCGCCTGCCAGGCCGACGCGGCCCGCCTCCTCGGCAAGGGCGAGCTCGTCGGTGTGTTCCCGGAAGGCTTCAAGGGCGTTGGCAAGCCGTTCGCCGAGCGCTACAGGCTCCAGCGGTTCGGCCGCGGCGGCTTCGTCGGCACCGCCCTGCGCGCGGGCGTGCCGATCGTCCCGTGCGCGATCGTCGGCGCCGAGGAGATCTACCCGAAGATCGCCGACGTGCGCCCGCTGGCCCGTCTCCTCGGCCTCCCGTACTTCCCGATCACCCCGACGTTCCCGCTGCTCGGCCCCGCCGGGCTCGTGCCGCTGCCGTCCAAGTGGATGATCCAGTTCGGCGAGCCGATGACGCTGGACGAGTACGACGCCGCCACCGCCGACGATCCCATGACGGTCTTCGACATCACCGACCACGTCCGCGAGAACGTCCAGCGGATGCTCGACGAGACCCTCATTCGCAGAGGCCCCGCCTTCCTCTGATCACCGGCCGCCCGCTCAATTCAGAATCGGCCATCGAACAAAGCCGCCCGCGCGTGGGATTTCTTTCCGCCGCGCGACCGGCACGTTAATCCGGATTCACGAACTTGGGCCCTTGATTGGAATCGGCTGCGACGCGACACCGGAGCCGGTGGCCTGGAATACAGCGCGCTGGTACTGGTGTCGGCGGCCATCATCAGCGAGCCATCGACCTCAAGATCAAGAACAAGCTCGACTCGCCGGACAAGGGCTTGAGGCTTGAGGCGTCCACGGCCCAGGCGATCCGTCCCCTCGTCCGGGACTTCGACCGCAAGTACGGCCGCAAAGGCACAATAGGCCAGGTCGACATCGAGACGAACAAGTTCGTCATCGAGGTGACCGGCGGGACCTGGGCCGACAAGATGGAGCAGATCGAGCGTCTCAAACAGCCGAACATCAATAAGTCGGGAAAGCCGGTCATCGTCTTCGCACCAGGATGGAATGGCAAGCAGGTCAGGGGGGTTCGCGAAGCAGGGGGTTCCGGTTTTCCGCGACCTGGACGAGTTGAAGAAGTACCTACGCGAACACGGTGAGAAGATTTGACGGCTCACGCCTTGCCATGGGTGGGGACGAGATCGAGTTCGCGCATGCGGCGCGCGGCCCAATCCCCCAGTGGGCCGAGCGCCGCATGGAGCGCGGCGCCCTCGTCGGTCAGTTCGTATTCGACCCGGGGCGGGGTCTCGTCGAACACGGTCCGCCGGACGATCCCGTCCGCCTCAAGCTCCCGCAACTGCTGGGTGAGCACCTTCTCGCTCACACCGGGCAGGCTGCGGCGCAATTCGCCGAACCGATGGAGCCGCTCGTCCAGCGCCCACAGGATCAGCGCTTTCCATTTGCCGCCGACGACGTCCATCGCGGCGTCAAGGGCACAGATGTAGGGCGGGTTGCGCATTCATCGATCGTAGCCGCGCCCTCGCCATGGCCTCAGCGGGCGGCGCGGCGCATCGCCCACAGCGAGGCGCGCAGGTGCCCGGCCCGCTCGTCGGGCACTCCCGCCTCCGTGGAGAAGGAGATCATGGTCTCCAGGCCGGTGGCCTGCATCGCGGGGTTGTACTCGTCCGGGACGAAGTCGCTCACGTCGGCGCCGTCGACCATGATCGGAAGCGTCTGCTCCATCCACGGCCGGAGCACCTCGCGCTTGAACCGCTCCACATCGCCGCCGTCCGCGTGGACCAGCGCCACCGCGTGATCCGCCCCGGCGCTCATGCCGTACATGGCGCTCAGCGCGGCCATGTCGTAAAGCGCCGCGGCCCCGGGATCTTCGCCCACCCACTGCGGACGCCCGATGGGGCCGAGCGCGGCGGCGACCCGGTCGAACAGGTCACGCGCGCCGCTGTAGAGGATGAAGGCCCCGTCCGTTCCCACCGTCGGAGGCACCGCCATGATCCCTCCGGCGAGGAAGCGCACCTCGTACTCCTCAAGCCATCCGGCGAGGTCACGCGCCTGCCGTGACGAACCGCTGGTGAGGTTGACGAGCGTCCCGCCCGCCAGTTTCCGGACGGCCGGTGCGAGCGCTTCGCGGACGCTGGCATCGTCCAGCAGGCACACGACGGTCAGATCACTCGCCTCGATCGCCTCTTCCACGCTGGACACCTCCCGCGCCCCGCGCGCCAGGAGGTCGCCCGCCTTCCCGGACGTGCGGTTCCAGACCGTAACCTCACGCCCCGCTTCAAGTAGCGCGCCCGCGAGAGCGCGCCCCATGCTCCCCAGACCAAGAATGCTGATTCGTTCCTGCGCAATGTTCATGCCACCCACTGTTGACGGCCACGCCCCACGCCACAAGAACGCACTTTGAAGTGCGTGGTTACCTAAAGGTCAGTCACCAGGTTGACGGAAGAGCCGATCACCGACTAGCGGCCAGCACCGCCGCGAGGCTCTCTTGCAGATCCTTGACGAAATACTCGGGAACCTCTAGCGACGGAAAATGTCCCCCGGTTTCGGGCGTCGTCCATCGGACGATCTGCCGGTACCGCTCCTGAGCCCAGGGACGCGGACATTTCTCGACGTCGCGGGGATACATGGTGAGTGCCGACGGGACCTCGACCCGAAGTTCGGGGTCCAACGAGTTGTGGCTTTCGTAGTAGATCCGGGCCGCCGACGCGCCGGTCCCCGTCAGCCAGTACAGGGTGACGTCGTCAAGGACACTGTCTCTGGAGATCGTCTCGAACGGGCTGTCTTCGGTATCCGACCACTCGGCGAACTTGTCGAGGATCCAGGCGAGAAGCCCGACCGGTGAGTCGACGAGCGAGTAGCCGATGGTCTGGGGCCGGGTCGCCTGCTGCTTCGCGTACGCCGCGCGGTGGCGCCAGAAATGGCTGGTCTCCTCGGTCCACTCGCGCTCGACGGCCGTCAGCCCGTCCGTTGTCATCCCGGGCGGTGCCTCCGCGAACGTTGTGTGGATGCCGAGAACGTGCGCGGGGAACCTGCCGCCGAGAACCGTCGTGATGTTGCCACCCCAGTCGCCGCCGTGGGCCGCGAACCCGCGGTAGCCGAGCCTCCCCATCAGTTCCACCCATGCGGCGGCGATCTTTTCGGTTCCCCATCCGGTGGTGGACGGCTTGTCGCTGTAACCAAAGCCCGGCAGCGACGGAACCACGACGTGGAACGCCGGTGCGTCCGCGTCTTTCGGATCTGCCAGCTCGTCCACCACATCGATGAACCGGACAATGCTGTCCGGCCAGCCGTGTGTCATGAGCAGAGGAGTGGCATCCGCGCGCGCGGATCGGCGGTGCAGGAAGTGAATTCCCAGACCATCAATGGTCGTGCGGAACTGGCCGATCCGGTTGAGGCGCTCTTCGAACGACCGCCACTTGTACCCGGTACGCCAGTAGTTCACGACATCGACGAGGTCGGCGAGAGGAACGCCCTGGTCCCATCGGCGGGGGTCGGGCGCGGCGCGATGGACCGTCTCGGCCTCCGGGAGCCGCGCCGCGGCCAGTCGCGCCCGCAGATCGTCGAGGTCGGCGTCGGTCGCGTGGGCTTCGAACGCTTGCACGTCGCTGGTTGGACGGGGCATGAGACCTCCTGGCCATCGCGAAGCGGCTGCGATCTATTGCGAACCACCTAAGACGGTTCTAACATGTCAGCATCTCGATGACAACCAGCTAAGGTGGTTCCATGCGCGCCGGGTTCCCTGACTTCCGTCTCGGTAACGTGCTGGCGACCAGCTTCACGGGAACTCTGACCGAGCGACGTGGCAACGCCGTGGAGCGCATCCCCACGCCGCAACGACTCGTCGACTGGCTGGCGGTGAACGGCCTCGCCGTGGAGTCCTGCACCACCGCCCAGCTCGACCGCGCCCGGGAACTGAGGGAGTCGATTCACCTCGCCGCGACAGCGGCCGCGCTCCAGGACGCTCTCCCAGCGTCCGCTGTCCAGGTCATCAACGACTTCAGCGCTGAGGGCCGGCCCGCAGCGATTCTGACGCCCGAGGGCGAACGGCGATGGCGGCTCAGCTCGGCTTCCCAGGTGGAAGACGCCCTCAGCGTGATCGCCGCCGATGCGATCAGCATCATCGCGGGCGAACGAGACGGAAGATTGGCCCTGTGCGCGTCACCGACCTGCCAGGCCGCCTTCTTCGACACCAGCCAAAGCCGCACCCGCAGATGGTGCGACATGAACACATGCGGAAACCGCCAGAAGAAAGCACGCTTCAACGCCAACCATCGCAAACACCCCAGATAACCAGGCCTGAGGGTCTATTCGGCTGATGTGACGATGTTCCGGCGGCGTCGTCTTCATGTCGAAGACGGTGAACCGTAGCTGGTCGACGGTGCCGCGAGCCTGATGCTGGAACCCCTCTCGCCGGTTGTCGAGCGAGTCCGGTGTCTGACGGCCGTAGCCGATCAACACGCCGGGGTCCTGTTCCCACCGCTAATACAGGTCGACCAGGTCACCAGAGAACGGGCCCAGCCCAGCACGCTCCCCGCTGATCCACACGATCGGTTCACGGTGCTCACTAATGGTTCTCGCCTCAGTTTCTCGTTCCGGAACGGTAAGCCGCACAGCGAACCGTGCCATGGACAGCGCCTTGGCGCATGTGCGGGCCGAGCGGCGCTAGGTGATGGGCTCTATCCGGGGTGCGGCCAGGCGGACGTAGTCGTCGGTGGCCAGCGCGATCGAGCGGTCCAGCCGGGCGGCGTTGAAGAACAGCTCCGGCGCGTTGAGCAGCGCCGGATCCGCTATGAGTTCCAGCCGGGGGTGGTAGCTGAACGGCAGCACTGTGCCGCTCACGCTGCCGGCCAGTTCCTCGGCCTTGTCCCTGCCCGCGAAGGTCGCGTAGGTCCCGCCCAGCAGCGCACGGACGGCCGGAAGATCCAACCGGGCATCGCCGGGCACCACGGCCAGCGCGTAGCGGGTCTGCTTCTTGCCGATCTTGACCATGACGATCAGGCACTTGGCGGCCAGTGCGACGTCATGCCCGCGAAGGGCGCTGACCAGGTCGGTGCGCCCTTCGGGCGCGTGGTCGATCAACCGGTAGCGCGCCCCTGCGGCCTCCAGGTCCGCCATCAGGCGGTCGTACAAGTCCGGGGTCGGCGCGGACACCGCTACCTCGCCCTGTGGATCACCAGTCACCGCTCAACAACTCCTTGGCCTCCGCGATGCGGTCTTCGTCGCGCTGGTAGAACACCCATTGCTTGATCTTCTTGCCGTGGACCAGCCCCGCCCGGCTGAGGATCTTCAGATGCCCGCCGCAGGTCGGCTGGCTCACCCCGAGCTTCTCGGCGATGAACAGCGAGCAGACACCGTCGCGAACCAGATCGCCGTCGCGCTGCGGGGGGAAGTGCCGCTCGGGGTCGCGCAACCACTCCAAGATCAGCAGACGCTTGTCGTTGGCCAGCGCCTTGACCAGGTCCACGTCGAGCATGAAGGAATTATGGCAATTAGCTAACTGCCTGTCTAGTTGGGAGTGGGGACGGGGTGGTGGGGTGTGCGGTCAGGGCCAGGACGGCCAGGACGGTGATCCCGGTCATCGCCAGGGGGAGGGCGCGGCCGTCGTCCACGGCGACCAGGAGGAGGCTGCCCGCCGCCGACCTTCCCGCGCCGGTCATCAGCAGCCGCCGCTGGCCGATCCGGTCGCCGAGCGTGCCCATCGCGATGACCATGCCGGCCACGAGGAACCCGTAGCCGTCACTGATCCACGGCTGCTGGACGCCGGTGGCGCCCAGGTCGGCGCTCAGCCGCGGCAGGGCCAGGAGCAGCGCCGTCGCGTCCATCGCGACGATGAAAGTCGGCGGCATGAGGAGGGCCGCTCCCAGCCACGCGCGGTATCGCGGACGGAGGAATCAGCGGAACTTGACGGAACTTCACTACCGCGTGTAGTACTACCTGGCGTAGTTGGTAGGCTTGTCGGTCGAAGAGCGCTGGACGACGCGGAGGTTTCATGACGGCAGGGAGCGGCGGTCTGAGCGATCTCGGTGACCGCAATTCGGTGTTCTGGTTCCGGGTGGTCACGCTTGCCGAGGGCTGGTCGTTCGTCGTCCTGCTGATCTTCGGCTCGCTGCTGAGCCGTGTCTCGGACATCGATCTGGTGGCGCCGCTCGGCGCCCTGCACGGCACGCTCGTGATCGCGTGGGTGCTGGTGTTCGTGATGGCGCGCCGGAGGCTGGCCTGGGGTGTGAAGACCTCGCTGCTGGCGGTGCTCGCCTGCATGCTGCCGCTGACCCCGTTCGTCCTCCACAGGAGCAAGCGCGCGGAACTGCTCCGCGCCGAAGCCCAGACCTGAGCGCCTCCTTAAAATTACGTATCGTTCCCTGTTTGACCTAACATGGGGAACGATGGCGGAGAAAATGTACTCGGTCGAGGAGGTCGCTGACCTTCTCGGGCTTCATGTGCGCACGGTGCGCGGCTACATCCGTGGTGGTCGGCTGAAGGCCGTCCGGATCGGTAAGCAGTACCGGATCGCGGCCGTTGACCTGGAGGCCCTGACCGGGCGGGCCCCGGCGGTGGACGCGGCGGTGGTCGAGGTGTCGAGCATCGTGCAGGTCGACGGCGTCGACCGGGCCATGGCCGACCGGTTGAGCGCGTTCGTGCTGGCCGGGGTGAACTCCGGGGACTCGGGCCATCAGCTGCGGGTGCAGGTCGTCTACGACGAGGAACGGGGCCGGATGAAGATCGTGATCTTGGGTGGTGCCGCCGAGACGGCCGACGTGCTTCGGCTGCTCGACACCGTCCTCGACGGTGGGCTGCTGGGTTCGGGGGACGGCGATGGCTGACGTGGTGGAGGAGCGCGCCGGGGTGCGGGTCCTGGTGTGCGACCCGGACGGGCCGCCGATCGCCACCGTGCAGGACGCGCTCGACCTGATCGGCGCGGCCTTCGCCGGCGCGGAGGTCGTGGCGGTGCCCGCGAGCCGGCTGGACGAGAGCTTCTTCGAGCTGGGCACCCGCTTCGCCGGGGAGATCATGCAGAAGTTCGTCAACTACCGGCTGCGGCTGGTGGTCGTCGGCGACATCTCCCGGCAGGTCGAGGCCAGTTCGGCGTTGCGTGCTCTGGTCCGGGAGTCGAACTCCTCCGGTCACGTGTGGTTCGTGCCTGATCTTGAGGCGCTCGACGTCCGGCTGCGAGCGGCGGTCTGACCCTCCGGCCGCGGGGGCTCCGGTGCCCGGACGGTCTGGACGACGGCGCCCGCCGCCAGGAGTCCGGCGAGCCACATCACCGAGGCGGTGCCGAGGCCGTCGGCGGCGCGTCCGCCGAGCAGGGCGCCCAGCGCGATCGCGGCGTTGAACGCGGCGACGAGCAGGGCCGACACCGCCTCCTGGGCGTGCGGGGCCGCGGCGAGCAGCCAGTTCTGGACCGTCACCGACACACCGCCATAGGCGAGCCCCCACAGCGACAGCAGCGCCGCGCCGCTGCCCAGCGATCGTCCGAGAACGGGGATGAGCAGGACCGTCACGGTGAGCGTAGCGCCGAGGATCAAGAGGGTGGCGCGGGGTGAGCGGGTGGCCCGGGCGCCGCTCACGAAGTTCCCGCGACGCCCGCGATGCCGTAGCCGAGGAGCAGGACGCCGATCTGCCCGGCGTCCGCGCCGGAGACGTCCTCCAACACGGGACGCACGTAGGTGTACGCGGCGAAATGGCCGCTGACCAGCAGCGCGGTGGCGATCAGGCCCGCTCGGACGCGCGGTTCGGCGGCCAGCCGGGCCGTGCCGCGCAGGCCGGTCGACCGCTCCACGGGCAGTGGCGGCAGCAGCACCGCCATGGCCGCCGCGAGGACGACGGCGAGGCCGCCGGCCGCCGCGAACGCCGTCCGCCACCCCGCGGCCTCGCCGAGGAGCGTTCCGGCGGGCACGCCCAGGACCGATGCGATCGCCACGCCGCTGAAGGCGACCGCGATGGCGGTTCCCCGCGACCGTTCCGGGACGAGCCGGGCCGCCAGCGACGCCGCCAGCGCCCACACCCCGCCCATGCCCGCGCCGACGAGGACGCGCCCTGCCATCAGCGCCGCGACGTTCGGCGACCAGGCCGCCACGGCGTTGCCGAGGGCCAGCGTCAGCAGCAGCGCCACCATCACGGGACGCCGGTCGGCGCGGCGCAGGACCGGGACGATGAGCGGCGCGGACACGGCGGCGACCAGGCCCGTGACCGTCAGCGCCAGCCCGGCGATCCCCTCGCTGACGCCGAGCGTCCGCCCGATCGGGGTGAGCAGGCCCACCGGGAGCATCTCGGAGGTGACGACGGTGAAGGTCGCGGCGGCGACGGCCCCGACCGCCGCCCAGGCGGCGAGGCCGGGACCACCCGAGGAGGTCAGGTGTCTCATGGGCCGAGTCAACCGGCGGCCGGGCGGCCGGAACAACGACGGGTCTCTCACGGCTGCATTAGAGACGCTCATCGATCACGGAGGCGGGATGGCCGGTCTGGAACTGCGCGAACTCGAATGCTTCCTCGTCCTGGCCGAGGAACTGCATTTCGGCCGGGCCGGTGAACGGCTCTACATCTCGCAGGGCAGGGTCAGCCAGCTGCTCCGGTCGCTGGAGGACCGCGTCGGGGCCCGGCTGGTGGAGCGGACGAGCCGCCGCGTCCGGCTCACGCCGCTCGGGGAGGCGTTCCAGCGGAGCCTGCGTCCCGCCTACGACGGGGTGCGCCAGGCGGTCGACGATGCGCGCCTGGCCGCGCGAGGTGTTGAGGGCACGCTGCGGCTGGGGTTCCAGTGCACGGTCAACGACCAGGTGACGGAGGCCGTGTCGCGTTTCCAGGAACGGCACCCGGCCTGTGCGGTCGAGCTGGCCGAGATGGCGCTGAGCGATCCGTTCGGAGCGCTGCGGCGGGGCGATCTCGACGCGGCGATCGTGCTCGGGCCCGTCCTGGAGGACGACCTGGTGGTCGGCGCGACCTTCTCGCGGGAGCCGCAGACGGTCGCGCTTTCGGTGCGGCATCCCCTGGCCGCCCGGGAGTCGATTTCGGCCGAGGAGCTGGCCGGGTGCGCGCTGATCCGGGTGGGCGGCCCGGCGCCGGTCTACTGGCGGGAGAGTTTCGCTCCGTCGGTGACGCCTGGGGGCCGTCCGATCGGGGCCGGGCCGGTGGTCGGCACCCTTCAGGAGGGGCTCGCGCTGGCGGCGTCGGGACGGGGGCTGATGCTGCTGTGCCGGGCCACCGCCGAAGACCATGACCGGGGGGCCATCACGTACGTACCGGTGACCGGCCTGCCCGACTCCACGCTGGCGCTCGTCTGGCGCCGCGACCATGAGACCGCCAGGGTCCGCGCGTTCGCGGCCGGGCTGGCGGACGTCGCGCGCCGCGCCGGCCGGACGGCCCAGCGCGCCGGGCGGTGAAACCGGCGTGAAAGCGGCCTGAAGGCGGGGGCTTGCAGGCTGCGGCGCATGAACAGAGAACCGGCGCAGACGGCTATTCAGGCGATCGGTCTGCGGAAGGCGTTCGGGGAGAAGGTCGTCCTCGACGGGATAGACCTCGACGTTCCGCGCGGGACGGTCTTCTCGCTGCTCGGGCCCAACGGGGCGGGGAAGACGACGGCCGTGCGGATCCTGTCGACGTTGATCCCGGCCGACGGCGGCGACGTCCGCGTCGCGGGCCGTGATCTGGCGGAAGACCCCGACGGGATCCGCGCGGCGATCGGGGTCACCGGGCAGTACTCGGCGGTGGACGGGCTGCTCACCGGTCGCGAGAACCTGATCCTGATGGCGGACCTGCACCATCTCGGCAAGGCCGCGGGCCGCCGCGCGGCGGACGAGCTGCTGGAGCGGTTCGACCTGGTGGACGCGGCCGGCGCGATGGCCGCCACCTACTCGGGCGGGATGCGGCGCCGGCTCGACCTCGCGATGACGCTGATCGGCGCCCCGCGGATCATCTTCCTGGACGAGCCGACGACCGGCCTCGACCCGCGCAGCCGCCGTACCACCTGGGAGATCATCCGCGGGCTGACGAGGAGCGGCGTGACGATCTTCCTGACGACCCAGTACCTGGAGGAGGCCGACCACCTCGCCGACAAGATCGCGGTGCTGGACGGCGGGCGGCTGGTCGCCGAGGGCACCTCGGACGAGCTGAAACGGCTGGTCTCCGGCGGGCACGTCCGGCTGCGGTTCCAGGACCTCGCCGCGCTGGACGCGGCCGCCCGCACGCTCGGCGCGCTCGGCGCTGTGACACGGGACGACGAAGCGCTGGCCCTCCAGGTGCCGAGCGACGGCGGCGTCCGGTCGCTGCGCGGCCTGCTCGGGCGGCTGGAGGACGAGGCGGTCGAGGTCGAGGAGCTGTCCGTGCACACCCCCGACCTGGACGATGTCTTCCTCGCCCTCACCGGGAAGGAGAAGCGGAACGAGGTGACCTCCGTATGAGCGCGCACGCGTGGACGGACTCCGCGACGATGCTGCGCCGCAACCTGCGGCACGCGCTGCGCTACCCGTCCCTGTCCGTCGGCATGATGATGATGCCGATCCTGATCATGCTGCTGTTCGTCGGCGTGTTCGGGAACGCGCTCGGCGAGGGCGTCGGCGGCCCGGCGGAGGGCGACTACATCAACTATGTCGCGCCGGGGATCATCCTGATGGCGATCGCGTCCGGGTGCATGACGACGTCGGTGTCGGTGTCCCTCGACATGACCGAGGGCATCGTGGACAGGTTCCGGACGATGCCGATCGCGCGGGTGTCGCTGCTGACCGGGCATGTCGTCGGCAGCATGATCCAGACGATGATCAGCACGGCCGCGGTGATCGGGGTCGCGGTCGCGCTGGGCTTCCGCACGGACGGCGGCGTCCTGGACTGGCTCGCCGCCATCGGCCTGCTGGTGCTGCTCACGTTCGCGCTGACCTGGGTGGCGGTCGCGCTGGGGCTGCTGGCGAAGAACCCCGAGGGCGCGAGCAACTCGCCGCTGATCATCCAGTTCATGCCGTTCCTCGGCAGCGCGATCGTCCCGCCGGAGTCGATGCCCGCCGGGGTGCGGTGGTTCGCGGAGTACCAGCCGTTCACCCCGGTCATCGAGGCGGTCCGGGGCCTGCTGGCGGGGTCGCCGGACGGGCGGGACGCGGCGGTGTCCCTCGCGTGGTGCGCGGGGCTCGCGATCGGCGGCTACGCCTACTCGAAGTTCCTGTTCAATCGGAAGGCACCCCGCTAGCCGCGGCTAGCCGCGCGCGTCTGCCGGAAGTTCGCGGGCGAGCTTCCGCACCTCGTCCCGCAGTTCCGCACCGCTCAGGCCGGCGTATTCCGACACGGCGGCGGAGTACGTCTGGGCGTCGGCCTCCTGGGCGGTGCGGCGGGCGGACGACGGCGACATCGTCGGGTGGAAGGAGCGGACGAAATGCAGCCGGTCCGCGAGGGCGATCGTGCGCGCGGTCCGTGCCAGGACGTCCGGTGGGGCCTCGGCGGTGCCGCCACGGCGGGTGAGGTCGGCGAGGGCCAGGGCGAGGAGTATGCCGCCGCAGAACGGCAGGTCCATGAAGAAGGACGGCATCGTCTCCTGCGGCAGCGCGAGCAGGTCGGACAGCTTGGCGGGCAGCCCGGCCGCGATGTCCTCGACGAGGTCGAGCCCGCCGTGCCGCGCGTGGGCGACGACGGTGGCGCAGTGGGCCTCCAGCGTCCACGGGTCCAGGCCGGGCGCGGTCATCGGGTCGGTGCCGTCCGCCAGCCGTTCGACCGCCCGCCGCCACAGCCGCAGGCCGGTGCCGGTGTCGCCGCGCGCGAGGGCGACCTCCGCGCGGGCGCCGAGATGGAACGTGGCGGTGCCGAACGAGTCGTCCGGGCCGGACACGAGCGCCTCGTCGAGCCGCCGTTCGGCCCGGTCGTACTCGCCGAGGCTCCCTTCGGCGGCGGCGAGCGCCCACAGCAGCCCGAAGTTGTCGGGCCAGCGGTAGCGCTCCAGCAGGTCCAGCGACACATGGAGGTGGCGCTTGGCCCGCTCGGCCTGGTCGAGTTGCATCAGCAGCTCGCCGAGCCGCGAGTGGACGATCAGCTTGAGCCACGGCGTGTGCCGCTCGCCGGTCACGGCCAGCATCGCCTCGGTCGCCTCGACCGCGCCGGTCAGGTCGCCGTCCCGTTCCCGGACGTAACCCATGACGCAGTTCGCGATGGCGGCGAGGGCCGGTTCGTCGCTCGCGCACATCCGGTCGAGGAGCTCGCGGCCGCCGTCCGGGTTCATCATCTCCGGGCCGGACGCCGTCATCAGCGCCAGCGCCCGGGCGAGGCTGCTCGGCGGGGCGGGCGGCAGGCGGCGCAGCGCGACGAGGGCGCGCGTCGCCCACGGGCCCTTCAGCATGGACGAGGTCAGGACGCTGAGCGCCAGGGCCGTCCGGGCCGTCTCGACGTCCTCGGGGCCGGGACGGAACCGGCTCAGCAGCCCCGCGGTCTCCTCCACCAGGACGATCAACCGGCTGTAGGCGGACTCCAGCGTCCACAGGCAGCCGAGGACCGCCGTCACCGCCGCCACGGCGGGGCCGTCGTCGCGGGCGAGCCCGTGGCGCAGCGCCTGGATCAGGTTGTCCTGCTCGGCCCTGACGCGTGTCAGCGGGCCGAAGGGGTCGGCGCCGAGCAGCGCGTCCTGATGAGCGGCGCCGAACTCGCGGGCCCAGGCGAGCAGCCCGCCGACCGCACGCTCCGTCTCGCCCTCCGCCTCGCGGTGCGCGGCGCTGAACTCCCGGACGCTCTCCAGCATCCGGAACCGCGTCCCCGACTCGCCCTCGCCCATTTCCAGGAGCGACTGGCCGACCAGGTCGTCCAGGGTCTCCAGGACGTCGCCGTCCAGGAAATGGCGTGCCGCGTCCACCGTGAAACCGGCGGAGAAGATCGACAGCGACCGCATCGCGGCCCGCCCGGACGGGCCGAGGAGGTTCCAGCTCCAGTCGACGACGGCGTGCATCGTCCGATGCCTGGACGGAGCGTCGCGCGCGTTGCCGCGCAGGAGGGCGAACCGGTCGTCCAGCCCGCGGGCGATCTCCGGCACCGACATGACCCGGACGCGCGCCGCCGCCAGCTCGACGGCGAGCGGCAGGCCGTCGAGGTGGCGGCACAGCTCCGCGACCGCGTCCGCGGGGACGTCGGCGTTCGGCCGGGCGGCGTGCGCGCGCTGCCGGAACAGCTCGGCGGCCGTCGGCGGGTCCAGCGCGGGCAGCGGGTGGACCGACTCCGACGACAGGCCGAGCGGCGCGCGTCCCGTGGTGAGTATCCGCAGGTCACGCGTCCGCGAGACCAGGCCGCCCACCAGGTCGGCGACACCGTCGACGACATGTTCGCAGTTGTCCAGGACGAGCAGCTCCGGACCCGGGCCGAGCGCCTCCACGATCCCGCCGAGCCGGTCGGCGGCGCCGCCGAGGCCGCGCGGCGCGGCCGCCCCGCGCAGATCGCTGACGCCGAGGACGGACGCGACCTCGGCCGCCACGTCCCCGTCCCGGGCGACACCGGCCAGCGGGACGAAGTGCACGGCGCGCTGCGGGGCGTCGCGCGCCACGGTGTTCGCGAGCCGCGTCTTGCCGAGCCCGCCCGTCCCGACGATCGAGGTGACCCGGGACGTGCGCAGCAGGCCCAGCACGGCGGCGAGATCGGCGGCGCGGCCGAGCAGCGGGTTCGGCTCGTGCGCGACGCCCCGCCGGACGGCCGGCGCCTCGTCCCGCAGCAGGTCCAGCTGGACGGCCCGCAGCGCGCTCCCCGGATCGGTGCCGAGCTCGTCGCGCAGCGAGCGCCGGTAGGACTCGAACCGGGCCAGCGCCGCCGGCGCCCCCGCCGTCGCCGCCTCGCAGCGCAGCAGCGCGGCGAGGACCTCCTCGTCCCGGGGACGCTCGCGGGCCACGGCGGTGAGCGCGTCGAACGCCTCCGCGTGCCGGGCGAGCCGCGCCAGGGCGAGCGCGCGGGCGCGGGCCAGCGTCCAGTACGTCGAGGCGCGTTCCGCGCGCAGCACGGACAGCGGATGGTCGCCGCCGCCGGGCTCCGGGGGAGCGTCCCACAGCGCGAGGCCCTCCTCGGCGCGGGCGAGCGCGGCCGCGTCGTCGCCGTCGCGGGAGCTCCGGGCGCTCGCGGCCGCGGCGAGCAGCACGGCGGACGCGTCGACCTCGTCCTCGCCCAGCCCCAGCCGGTAACCGGTCGGGGTGCTGGCGATGACGTCCGCGCCGAGCTGCGACCGGGCCCGCGACACCACGACCTGCAACGCCTTGGCCGGGTTCTCGGGACGCTCGTCCGGCCAGAGCCCCTCCACCAGCCGGACGACGGACGCGCCCGCGCGCGGTTCCGCGGCGAGCAGCGCGAGCAGGCCGCGCGTCCGGGGGCTCGTGACGTCCCGGCCGCGGCAGCAGACCCGCGTCAGCAACGCCAGCTCGACGGTCACCCGGACAGGCTAATCCCGGCGGGGGTCAGCGCAGGTAGTGATGGCTGCGGTCGAGCAGTCCCCGGGTCTTCAGCTCCGCGCGCAGCGGGATGGCGTCGTCCACACCGTACTTCAGCGAGACGCCGAAGGGGCTGGCGGCCTCGTCGGTGTCGCCCAGCAGCTGGCGCCGCAGCGGCGTCAGCCCCTGCCACCAGTCGCCGCGGCGGTTGATCGCCACGTCGTCGCGCCAGCGGATCCAGCGGTAGGTGTAGCAGAGGAACACCATCTTGCGGGTGATGGCCGACAGGTTCGCCGAGCGCGAGTGCCACAGCCGCCGGTCGAACACGAACGCGTCACCCGGCCGGGCGGAGATCTCCATCGCGCCGGGCGGCCGGGGGTAGTGGCCGTCGGGTCTGGGCTTGGTGCGTTCCAAAGTGTTGTCGAGGTGGCTGCCCGGCAGTATCAGCGTCCCGCCGCGGCCCTCCTCGGACAGGTCGCTGAGCACGTAGGCGACCTTGATGGAGAGCATCGGCCGCGGGTCCATGTCCAGGTCGGCGTTCTGCCGGGAGCCGTCCTGATGCCAGCGCCAGACGGGCGGCTCGTCCCCGCTGACCGGCGGGTGGACGTCGACGTGGCTGTGGTGGACGTAGATGTTCCAGCCGAGATGCCCCCACAGGAACGGGAACGTGGCGGGCAGGTCCAGCAGCTCGGTGAACGCCTCGTCGCGGAACACCGCGCCGAGCGCGTGCGTCTCGCCGTTCGGGCCGAGCCGTCCGGCCCGTTCCTCGCCCGCGTACACCCGGTCCACCGCCTCCTCGACGCGGTGTCGCAGCGGATCGTCCAGGGCGCGGCGGACCAGCAGAAAGCCCTGCTCGGCGAAGGTGCGGCGGTCGGTCTCTGTGAGGCGCGCGTACCGGTCGCGATAAGCCTGGGACGCCGGCGCGGCGGCGGGCGGCGCGGCCGAGAGGTGCGGCATTTCGTTGTCCCTTCGGGGTTGTAGAACCGGCGGGAGATCACTGAAGCCCATGATCATGAAGATCTTTTGAAGAATCCGCGGAGAAGCGATCATGTTGCGGCGGGGCCCGGAGCGGGCGGTCCGGGAGCGCTACGGTCGGGGCATGCGTACCGGTTCGCGCATTCTGGTCGCCGAAGACGACCCAAAGCAGGCCCGGCTCATCCAGGTCTACCTGGAACAGGCCGGGCACAACGTCATCGTCGTGCGGGACGGCCGCCAGGCGCTGGAGCAGACCCGGGCCCGCGACCCCGACCTGCTGGTCCTGGACGTGATGATGCCCTCGGTGGACGGCCTGGACGTGTGCCGGATCCTGCGCACGGAGTCACGCGTCCCGATCCTGCTGCTGACCGCCCGCTCCCGCGAGGAGGACCTGCTGCTCGGCCTCGACCTCGGTGCCGACGACTACATCACCAAGCCCTACAGCCCCCGGGAGCTGACGGCGCGGGTACGGGCGCTGCTGCGCCGTGCCGGGGCGCTGCCGGGGTCCGGGCCGGGCCCCGGGGGCCCGGCCGACGCGGAGGCGGTGCTGCGGGTCGGTGAGCTGGAGATCGACCCGAACCGGTTCGAGGTGCGGGTGGCCGGACGCCGGGTGGAGCTGACCGCCAAGGAGTTCGGGATCGTCCAGATCCTGGCCGCCGAGCCCGCCCGCGTGTTCACCCGCGCGCAGATCCTCACGCTGGCGTTCGGGTTCGACCACCACGTCCTGGAACGCACCGTGGACGCGCACGTGATGAACCTGCGCCGCAAGATCGAGCCGGACCCGGCGAACCCGGTCTACGTCCGGACGGTGTACGGGCGTGGATACCGGATCGGTCCCGGTGCGGCGCCGCGCTAGGGGCGTCCCGGCGTGGGGCCGCGGGGGAGTGGCGCGCCGCCGCAGGGGCCTGGCGGCGGGGCTGCGCCGCTTCCGGGTCAGGGTGTTCGCCCTCATCGTCCTCGTCACGCTGGTCGCGACCGGGGCGACGGCGTGGCTGACGGTGCGCGCCACCACCGCGCAGCTCACCGAGTCCGTCGCGGTGGAGGAACGCACGGCCGACATGATCCACCGCACCCTGGTCGACTACGGCGCCCTGCACGGCACCTGGGAGGGCGTGGGCCCCACGGTCAAGGGCCTGAACGAGGGCACCGGGCAGCGGATCCGGCTCAGCACCCTCGACGGGGTCATCGTCGCCGACACCGACACCATGGACGGGCGGACCTCCCGTCCGCCGTCCAGCCGCCCGGCGACCGTCCTGGACGCGCGGCCGCAGCTGGAGCCCGGCGAGGGCTACGTGCTCTTCGGCGCCGATCCGACCACGCCCGGCCTGATGACCCCCTTCCAGTCGCGGGTCGGGAACCGGCCCGACGCGGTGTATCCCGGCCCGAGAAGCATCGTCGAGCTGATCGACCAGCGCCGCGAGGCGCTGCGCCTGAGCGCCTGCCTGACCCGCCACAGCGTCCCGATCACCCGGCGGACCGTCGTCGACACCTACTGGACGGTCGTGCCGACCGGCGCCGAGACCGAAGTCGACGTCGACCTCGTGTTCAGCCAATGCCGGTCGGAGGCCCGGAGCCGCGCGACCGAGCAGAAGGCCGACGCGCGGGCGCTGGCGGACTGCCTGGGCGTACCGCAGTCGGTCATGTCGCGCCGCGAGACCACGGATCGGGCCCTCAAGGACGCCGCGGCGCTGGGACGCTGCGTCGAGGGCGTCTACGCGGAGCGGCTGGAGCCGATGGCGCCGGTCCCGCTCCAGCTCAAGCTGGGGTTCAGCAACGACCAGGAGCGCCAGGTCAGCATCGAGCCGCAGCGCGCGCTCGCCGCGGCCGGACTGGTGGCCGCGCTGATGATCGTCAGCACCGTGCTGCTGAGCCGGCGGATGCTGTCCTCGATCGCCGCGGTCGGCCAGGCGGCGCGGCTGCTGGCCGCCGGCGACCTGTCCGGCCGGGTGCGGGTGCGCGGCGACGACGAGATCGGCGATCTGGCCGTGTCGTTCAACCGGATGGCCGACTCGCTCCAGCGCAGCGAGGAGCGGCAACGCCGGATGATCAACGACATCGCGCACGAGCTGCGCACGCCGCTGGCCAACATCCGCGGCTACCTGGAGGCCCTGCACGACGGCGTGCTGCCGCCCGACCGCGAGCTGTTCGCCTCCCTGCACGAGGAGGCCGTCCTCCAGCAGCGGCTGATCGACGACCTGCAAGAACTCGCGCTCGCCGAGTCGGGCGGGCTGATGCTGCACCGCACCCGGGTGGACACCGCCGAACTGCTGGAGACCCTGCACACCGCGCATCGCGCGAACTCCGAGGCGGCCGAGGTGGCGCTGGCGGTCAGGGCGCCCGCCGCCGGCCCGCCGGCGCCGCAGGTCGACGCCGACCCCGACCGCCTTCGCCAGGCGATCGGCAACCTGGTGACCAACGCGGTACGGGCCGCGTCCCCGGGCGGCTCGGTGACGCTCGGCACGGAACGTCTGGACGACCCGCGCAAGGGCGGCACGGTCATCACCGTCACCGACACCGGACGCGGCATCGCGCCGGACGACCTGGCCAAGGTCTTCGACAGGTTCTGGCGCGCCGACAGCGCCCGCGGCCGCGAGACCGGTGGCCGGGGGCTCGGCCTGTCCATCGCGCGGGAGATCGTCCTCGCCCACGGCGGGACGCTCACCGCCGAGAGCACACCCGGGGAGGGCTCGACCTTCACCATCTGGCTACCCGCCGCCGACCCGGACCCCGGAACGGAGCGCTAGCGGAGTGGAGGGGTCCGGTGTCAGTTCGCGCGGTAGTGGCGGCGGAGCGCGATCCCGGCGGCGACACCGCCCGCGAGCGCGCCCGCGCCCGCCGCCGCGGGCAGGGCGATCATCGTGACCCTGCGGCCGGTGCGGAAGTCGTGGATCGGCCAGCCGTTGTCCCTGGCGTGCTCGCGCAGCTCCGCGTCGGGGTTCACGGCGTGCGGATGGCCGACGGCCGTCAGCATCGGCAGGTCGTTGATCGAGTCGCTGTAGGCGGCGCAGCGCGCCAGGTCGAGGCCCTCCCGGTGCGCGAGGGCGCGGACGGCCTCCGCCTTCGCGGGACCGTGCAGCAGGTTCCCGACGAGCCGTCCGGTGTAGACGCCGTCGCGCGTCTCGGCGACGGTGCCGAGCGCGCCGGTGAGGCCGAGGCGGTGCGCGATCGTCCGGGCGACCTCGACGGGCGTGGCGGTGACGAGCCAGACCTGCTGGCCCGCGTCCAGATGCTGGAGGGCGAGGGTGCGGGTGCCGTGCCAGATCCGGTCGGCCATCACCTCGTCGTAGATCTCCTCACTGAGCCGGACGATCCCGGCGACCTGCTGCCCGGCGACGAACGCGAGCGCCGCCTCCCTGGCGTTGCCGATGTGCTCGGAGTTCTCCGTCCCGCGCAGCCGGAAGGCGGCCTGCCCCCACGCGAACATCGCCAGGTCGCGCATGGTGAACAGCTTGCGCGCGGCGAGCCCGCGCGCGAAGTAGTAGATGGACGCGCCGCGCATCATCGTGTTGTCGACGTCGAAGAACGCCGCCGCCGCGGGATCGGGTTCGGGCAGCGGCTCGACCTCGGCCGCCGCCGCGGCGGCGACCTCCCCGGCACTCACATGATCTTCGTCTTTGCCTCGCCAGAACGGACGCTGCCAGAACGAGCCCTGCAGGATCTGCCGCATGGAGCGAGCCTAGTCAACCGCCTCCCCCGCACCGTCGCCCCGCCCGTGGTTGCGACAGTCGTCATCCCGGTCGCCCGCGGCCGCGACGAGCCGCTCGCGCAGCACGGCACGGAACCGCGGGTCGGGCCCCGGTTCGCTCGCCCGCAGCCGGGCGAGCGCGTTGCCTTGTTGGACGATCTTCCCTCGCCTGGTCTTCACCGGCCACTCCTTCACGGAGTCACAGGCGTGAACGCTCTCCTGCCCGCAAGAACGATCGGACGGCACGGAGGGTTACGGCCGCACCCGCAATGGATGATCTCCCTCATGGACGCGGGCGCGTCCGGAATGGGAGGGGCGGGTCCGGAAGGAGCGGGCGAGTCCGGGAGAGGCGGTCAGTGACGCAGGTCGTCCGGGAGCATGCGGCCGAGCGTCCGGACCGCGCGGTACTGCAACGCCTTGATCGCACCCGGCTTCTTGCCCATGACCAGCGCGGTCTCGGCGACCGACAGGCCGTGCAGGAACCGCAGGACGATGCACTCCTGCTGCTCGGACCCCAGCCGCCGGACGGCCCCGAGCAGCGTCCGGTTCGTCATCGAGTCCAGGACGGCCCGCTCGGGCCCCTCCTGGTGCCGGTCCGGCTCGACCAGTTCGGCGGTGCAGACCTCCAGCCGGTAGCGGCTGGACTTGAAGTGGTCGGCGACCAGGTTCCGGGCGATGGTGACCAGCCAGGCGCCGAAGTCCTTGCCCTGCCAGTGGAAGTCGCAGATCCGGCGCAGCGCCCGCAGGAACGTCTCGCTGGTCAGGTCCTCGGTGAGCGAGTGCGTCCCGACCCGGTAGTAGACGTAGCGGTAGACCAGCTCGACGTAGTGGTCGTAGAGGGAACCGAACGCCTGGGCGTCGCCGTCCCGCGCCCGCAGCACGAGCGCCTTGAGGATCTCCGCGCGGTCGGCGTCGGGTTCGGCGGCGCGATCGGTGTCGGTGCCCGTGCGGTCTGTGCGGTCTGTACGGTCGAGGACGCGGCCGCCGACGACGGAGCCCAGGGAGCCGAAACTCCCTCGTGGGGGCCGGGGGAGCGGGAGGGCCCCGGCGTCGAGGGTCAGGCTGCTCATGCAGTTCTCCTCGGGGCTTACGCGACCTCCGGCGTGATTTGCCACTCTAGATACCGATAGGTACCAGAGGCAATGGCGCACGAGACGCACAATGGCGTGCGGTGGCCAGTGGCGAATACAAGCCACCTCAGACCGCGCGAGTTCCGGTGGCCGCCGGATGGCTTCGCCCGGAGGCGGTTACCCTTCCGCCGCCGCCATCGGGCACCATGGGGCGCGATGGTCGATGCCCTTCTCGCGCTGGCGGCGACCCTTGGTGCCTTGGTGGCCACGGGGTTGCTGATCTCGCGCGCCAACAAGGACCGGCTGCTCTACCTCATCGCGTGGTCGTTCACCCAGGTAGGGCTGTCGCTGGCGCTGCTGTCCATGGGCGTCGGGTTCCTGGCCGGGTTCAACGGCGCGCTGTTTCGCGTCATGGAGCTCGGTGCCGCGCTCATCGGGCCGGTCTGGCTCGCGCTCGGCATGATCGAGCTGATCGCGCGGTACGTGCAGGTGCGGTTCGCCGGGTGGCTGTTCGCGATCTCCTACACGGTCGTCGCGTCGGTCATCCTCGTCCTGGACCCGCTCAAGGGGAAGCTGTCCAAGAGCCTGCCGAAGCCGGGCGACACCTACGACGCGCTTCCGCTGCTGCTGATCGACGGCGCGCACGTCGTCTCGGTGATCGCGCTCGTGGCGTGCACCGGTGTCACCGCGTGGCTGGCGAGCAAGCGCGACCAGGAGGCCGCCGAGCTGCTGATCCCGGTCGCGCTGGTCGCCCTCGCGGGCGTGCTGGTGCTCAGCGGCACCCGCGGGCTGCTGCCCGCCCCGCTCGCGGTGATCGCGCTCGGCGCCGCGGCCGGGCTCGTCTGGTACGGCGCGATGCGCACGATCCCCGTGTACGAGGACGACGAAGGCTACGAAGGCTACGAAGGCAGGGACGAATACGGTGGCGAGTACAGGGACGAACCCGTGAGCGGCTACGAGGAGCAGGGCTACCAGGCGTCGCGGCACGAGCCCGTCCCCGCGCCGACCCCCCCGCCAGACCCGAGGCGGGGCGAGCTGCGCTTCCCCGACCCGGTCCCGGCCGCGCCGCCCACGCCGCCGGTGCCGCCCGCACCGGCCGAAGATCTCCGGTTCCCGGCCGACAACCCCGCCGGGCCCACCGCCGTCGACAGGGTCGGCGCCGCCGCCGGCGGGCTCGTCCCCGAGCAGGCCCGCCCCGCCGCCGCGCCGATGGGCGCGCCGCTCGGCCGGCTCTCCGGCGCGTGCGGCCAGATCACCGTCTACACGCTGCTGGACGGGCGCGAGGACGCCTTCGACCGGCTCGCCACCGACCTGGTGAAGGCCGCGCTGGCCGCCGAGCCCGACACGGTGATTTTCGCCTGCCACGAGGTCGTGGGCGCCCCGACGCAGCGGATCTTCTACCAGCTGTTCCGGGACGAGGCGGCGTTCGCCGCGCACCGGGGACAGGCGCACCTGCGCCGGTTCCTCGCCGACTCCCGCACCCATGTGCTGGCCACCAACGTGATCGAGCTGCGCCTCGGCCCGGCCAAGGTGCCGCTGCCGGCGCCGGAGTACCCCGGGAGGTGACGACGTGGCCGAAGTCACGATCACGCTGCTCGGCAAGCCGGGCTGCCACCTGTGCGACGACGCCCGCGCGGTGATCGAACGGGTCGCCCGCGAACTGGACGTCCCGTGGGACGAGCGCGACATCACCCGCTCGGAGCGCGACACCGAGGAGTACTGGGAGCAGATCCCCGTCACGCTGATCAACGGCGTCCAGCACGACTTCTGGCGCGTCGACGAGAACCGCCTGCGCGCCGCGATCGCCGCGCTCCGCGCCACCTCCTGATCCGGTCGTACGGGCTCCCGACCCGGCCGTACGGGCCTTTCGCGGCGACCCCCGCCGCCTGCGGAGATCGCGTTAATGGGGGGCCAACTTTGTGCGCGCGTTCACAAGGGCATAATCTGAGGGACGGCCCCGGGGGCGGCCAGGCCGCGGCCATGAGGCCGTTTCCTGGCCGCGCGAGCCCGGGCCGGGGGCGATTCGTCCCCGCCGTCCCAGCATCGAGCCCGAAGAAGCAGGCCGTGACACCTCGACAGAACCGCCAACGCGACCGCGCGGGCCGCGGCATCCCCGAAGCCACCGTCGCGCGGCTGCCGGTGTACCTGCGGGCCCTCACCGGCCTGCAGGAGCGCGGCGTCGCGACCGTGTCCTCGGAGGAGCTCGCCGCGGCGGCCGGCGTCAACTCGGCCAAGCTCCGCAAGGACCTGTCCCACCTGGGCTCGTACGGCACGCGCGGCGTGGGCTACGAGGTGGAGTACCTCGTCTACCAGATCTCCCGGGAACTCGGGCTGACCCAGGACTGGGTCGTCGCGATCATCGGTGTGGGTAACCTGGGCCGTGCGCTGGCCGGCTACGGGGGTTTCGCGTCACGCGGTTTCCGCGTGGCGGGCCTGCTCGACGCGGACGACTCCATCGTCGGCGAGGAGATCGCCGGCATGACGGTGGAGCACATCGACCGGCTGGAGGACATCATCGCGGGCCACGGCGTCTCCATCGCCGTGATCGCGACCCCCGCGGGCGCGGCCCAGGGGGTGTGCGATCGCGTCGTGGCGGCGGGTGTGACGAGCGTCCTGAACTTCGCGCCGGTCGTGCTGTCGGTGCCCGACGGCGTCGACGTCCGCAAGGTCGACCTGTCCATCGAGCTCCAGATCCTCGCGTTCCACGAGCAGCGCAAGGCCGGCGGGCCCGACGGCCTCGCCTCCCTGGCCGCCGGTGACGCGCCGCCGGGCACAAAGCAGTACGTGGAGACGGTTGTAGAGGCATGAGCATGGGGCGAGTGGGCGCCCGCCGCGGACCGGGTGGACACTCGGGACAGGCGGGAGACACGGGAGGCAGGGCGTGAGCATTCTGGTCGTGGGGCTCAGTCACCGGAGCGCGCCCGTGGCCGTCCTGGAGCGGGCGGCGGTCACCGGGGACGACCTCGTGAAGCTGCTGCACGCCGTGCACGGCTCCGCGAACGTGGCCGAGGCCGCGATCGTCTCGACCTGCAACCGGGTCGAGATCTACACGGTGGTCGACAAGTTCCACGGCGGCGTCACGGCGGTCGCCGAGCTGCTGTCGCTGCGTTCCGGCGTCCCGCTCGACGAGCTGTCGCGGCACCTCTACGTGCATTACGAGGAGCGGGCCGTCCAGCACCTGTTCGCGGTGGCGTGCGGGCTGGAGTCGATGGTCGTCGGCGAGGGGCAGATCCTCGGGCAGCTCCGGCAGGCGTTCCGCGTCGCGCAGGACGAGGGCACGCTCGGCCGCGACCTGCACGACGTCCTGCAGCAGTCGCTGCGCGTCGGCAAGCGCGCCCACCACGAGACGGGCATCGACCAGGCGGGCGCCTCGCTGGTCAGCGTCGGCCTGGACATCGCCACCCGGCATCTCGGCCCGCTGGACGGCGTCCGCGCGCTGGTCGTCGGCGCCGGTTCGATGAGCTCGCTCGCGGCCGCGACGCTGAGCCGGGCCGGGGCGCGCGAGGTCGTGGTCGCGAACCGCACCTACGAGAAGGCCGTGCGGCTGGCCGGTTCGCTGGACGCGCCGTCCCGCGCGATCGAGCTGGCGGAGGTCGACGCCGCGGTCGCCGCCGCCGACCTGGTGGTGTCCTGCACCGGGGCGACCGGGCTGGTGCTCACGGCGGCGGGACTTCGGGAGCGGGGCGTCGGCTCCGACGGCCGGAACCGGTTCTTCCTCGACCTGGCGCTGCCGCACGACGTCGAGCGGTCCGTCCGCGACCTGCCCGGCGTCGAGCTGGCCGGGCTGGACGATCTGCGCACGGCCGAGGAGGCCGCGCACGCCATCGGGCCGCGGGCCGTCGAGGCCGTCCGGCGTATCGTCCGCGACGAGGTGGGAGCGTTCCTCAGCGCCGCCCGAGCCGCCGCCGTGGCCCCGACGGTCGTCGCGCTGCGCAGTAAGGCCGCGGAGGTCGTGGAGGCCGAGCTGACCCGGCTCGCCGGGCGGGTGCCCGAGATCGACGGCCGGGCCCGCAAGGAGATCGAGCAGACCGTCCGCCGCGTGGTGGACAAGCTGCTCCACGCGCCGACCGTCCGGGTCAAGGAGCTGGCGTCGGCGCCGGGCGGCGACACCTACGCCGACGCGCTGCGCGAGCTGTTCGACCTGGACCCGAAGGCCCCGGAGGCGGTCGCCCGCGCCGACATGCGCGATGAAGAAGTAGGCGGAGCGTGGCCGGGCTCCGCCTCTACGGTGGACCCGGTATGCGCCGAGGCCGACTGCGTGAGCACCATGCCCGCGGCGGCCGGCGGCGTTCACAAGGAGCAGGGATGAACGGGGAAACGAGCGTCGGGGACGGGAGACCGCTGCGGCTCGGCACCCGCAGGAGCCTGATGGCGACGACGCAGTCGCAGCAGGTCGCGGACGCGTTGACCCGGCTGACCGGGCATGCCGTCGAGCTGGTCGGGGTAACCACGCAGGGTGATGTCTCCAAGGCCCTGCTCGCCCAAATCGGCGGGACGGGAGTCTTCGTCAACGCCCTCCGCGACAAGATCCTGTCCGGTGAGGTGGACTTCGCCGTGCACTCGCTGAAAGACCTGCCGACGTCGGCGACGCCGGGGATCGTCATCGCCGCGACCCCCTACCGCGACGACCCCCGCGACGCCCTGTGCGGGCCGGCGAAGCTCGCTGACCTGCGGCGCGGGGCGCGCATCGGGACCGGCTCGCCGCGCCGGGTGGCGCAGCTGCGCGCGATGCGTCCCGACCTGGAGATCGTCCCGATCCGCGGCAACGCCGACACGCGGCTCCGCAAGGTCGCCGACGGGGAGCTGGACGCCGTCGTCCTCGCGCACGCGGGCCTGGAGCGGATCGGCCGCCTCGACACGGTCGCCGAGGTCTTCGAGCCCGACCAGATGCTGCCCGCCCCCGGGCAGGGCGCGCTCGCGCTCGAATGCCACGCTGACCGGGCCGACCTGCGTGCCCTGCTTGGAACGGTCGATGACACCGCGACCAGGCAGGCCGTCACGGCGGAGCGGACGGTGCTCGCCGTGCTCGAGGCGGGTTGCTCCGCGCCCGTGGGGACGTACGCTGCCGAAGTAGATGAAAAGCTCCATCTGACGGCGACCGTCGTGGCCTACGACGGAACCCGGCAGGTGAGGCTGTCCGCAAGCGGCCACCCGGACGCGGCGGAGCGGCTCGGACGCGATCTCGCGGACCGGCTGCTCGCCCAGGGGGCCGACCAGTTGATGGGGGAGCGCGATTGAGCCCCGCCGCGAAGAGCAGCACCGCAGAACGCAGCACGGCGAAGACCACCACGGCGAAGGCCACCGCCGCGGAAGACGCCGTCGCGGAGAACACCGCTGAGGAGGGCACCGCTGAGGAGAGCGGCAGCGCCGCGGCGAGCACGACCAACGGTGTCGTGATCATCGGAATGGGGCCGGGCGACCCCGGCCTGCTGACGCTCCGCGCCGCCGCCGAACTGGAGCGCGCCGACACGGTCATCGTGAACCGCGCGCTCTGCCCGGCGGAGATCCTGTCCCACTGCCGCCCGGACGTGGAGATCATCGATTCGGCGGCCGGTGAGCCGGCGAAGCTCGCCGCGCGGGCCGCGAAGGGGGGCCGCCGGGTCGCGCGGCTCCTGTGGGGCGACCCGGGGCTGGCGTGCGGTCTCGCCGCCGAGGGCAGCGCCCTGTCGAAGGCCGGGGTCCCGTTCGAGGTCGTGCCCGGCGTGTCCGCCGTGACCGGCGTGCCCGGGTACGCGGGCATCCCGCTGACCGACTCCAAGACCCGCGAGGTCAGGTTCGTGGACGCCTCCGAGGGCGGCGTCGACTGGGAGCGGTTCGCCGCCCCGCACGCCACCCTCGTGATCATCGGCGCGGAGGGCGCGGTCGCGGAGGTCTGCAAGGGCCTCGTCGCCGCCGGGCGCCCCGACTCCACCCCGGCCGCGATGACGAGCCTCGGCACGACCACCGAGCAGGAGACCGTCGTGTCGACGCTGCAGAAGCTGGCGTCCGACACCAAGGGCATGGAGTCGCCCGCGCTGATCGTCGTCGGCGACGTCGTCGGCTGGCGCGACGAGCTGTCCTGGTTCGAGACCAAGCCGCTGTTCGGGTGGCGCGTCCTGGTGCCGCGGACGAAGGAGCAGGCCGCGACGTTGTCGGAGCAGCTGCGCGGGTACGGGGCCGTCCCCGACGAGGTCCCGACGATCTCCGTCGAGCCGCCGCGCACCCCGCAGCAGATGGAGCGCGCCGTCAAGGGCCTCGTCACCGGACGGTACGAGTGGGTGGTGTTCACCTCCACCAACGCGGTCAAGGCCGTCCGGGAGAAGTTCGTCGACTACGGCCTCGACGCCCGCGCGTTCGCCGGGCTGAAGGTCGCCGCCGTCGGCGAGCAGACCGCCGCCGCGCTCGTCGAGTTCGGCATCCAGCCCGATCTGACGCCGTCCGGGGAGCAGTCGGGGGAGGGCCTGGCGCGCGAGTGGCCGCCCTACGACGAGGACCTCGACCCGATCAACCGGGTGCTGCTGCCGCGCGCCGACATCGCGACGGACGTGCTCATCGCCCGGCTGACGGAGCTCGGCTGGGAGTGCGAGGACGTGACCGCGTACCGGACGGTCCGCGCCGCGCCGCCGCCCGAGCCGATCCGCAACGCGATCAAGGGCGGCGGGTTCGACGCGGTGCTGTTCACCTCGTCGTCCACGGTGAAGAACCTGATCGGGATCGCCGGCAAGCCGCACAAGGTCACGGTCATCGCGGTGATCGGCCCGCAGACGGCGAAGACGGCCGAGGAGTACGGGCTGCGCGTCGACGTCATGGCGGACAAACCATCGGTATCCGCACTCGCGGAGGCCCTCGCCGAGTACGGTGCGAGATGGCGGACGTCCCGGGCCGAGGCGGGCGAGCCGCCCCGCAAGCCGAGCCAGATGCGCCGCGGCGCCCGCCGCCGCAAGTGACGCGACCACCCGAGCAGTGACGCGATCACGCGAGTCACGAGGTCACCGCACATGACGGGGAGTTTCCGAATGTCTGCTCAGTTTCCGGTGGCACGGCCACGGCGGCTGCGGCGCACGCCCGCGCTGCGCCGGATGGTGGCCGAGACGCGGCTGGCCCCCGCCGACCTGGTGCTGCCGATGTTCGTCAAGGAGGGCATCACCGGGCCGCAGCCCGTCTCGTCGATGCCGGGCGTCGTCCAGCACACCCGCGACAGCCTCCGCAAGGCCGCGCACGAGGCGGTCGAGGCCGGCGTCGGCGGGCTGATCCTGTTCGGCATCCCGGCGGTCAAGGACGGCGTCGGCTCCGGCGCCGACGACCCGGACGGGATCGTCCAGCTCGCGTTGCGCGACCTGACGTCCGACCTGGGCGACTCGACCGTGATCATGACGGATCTGTGCCTGGACGAGTACACCGACCACGGGCACTGCGGCGTCCTCACCGGGTCCGGCGACGTCGACAACGACGCCACGCTGGAGCGGTACGCGTCCATCGCGGTCGCGCAGGCGGAGGCGGGCTCGGCGGTCATCGGCCCGAGCGGCATGATGGACGGCCAGGTCGCCGCGATCCGCGCCGCGCTCGACGGCGCCGGGCACCCCGACATCGCGATCATGGGGTACTCGGTGAAGTACGCGTCGGCGTACTTCGGCCCGTTCCGCGAGGCGGCCGAGTGCGCGCCGCAGTTCGGCGACCGGACCACCTACCAGCAGGACCCGGCGAACGCCGGTGAGGCGCTGCGCGAGGTGCTCCTCGACCTCGACGAGGGCGCCGACATGGTCATGGTGAAGCCGGCCGGGCCGTATCTCGACATCGTCGGCCGCGTCCGCGACGCCGTCGACGTGCCCGTCGTCGCCTACCAGGTGAGCGGCGAATACGCGATGATCGAGGCCGCCGCCGAGAAGGGCTGGACCGACCGCGACCGGACGATCATGGAGTCGCTGCTGTCGATCCGCCGGGCCGGCGCCGACATCATCCTCACCTACTGGGCGGCCGAGGTCGCGCGGGCGCTCTAGCGGGCCCGCCGGTGCGGTTTGGCAATTCCCGCCGTCCCGGGACGCCTCCTAGTTAATTAGGGTCGTTTCCGGGGGTTGCCGTGTGCGCGGTTTCGCGCGCCGGGCATCATCGTTAACCAGGAACCCACGTTCGACCTTGGGGTATTGGGGGCGGAGATGCTGGCGGTCTCGGGGAACAGAAGGCTGAAGGCGGCACGCGACCGGATGGCCTCGGCGGCGCGGGAGTACGCCGCGCTGGGCTGGCCCTGCTTTCCGGGAGCGCATCCCCCGAAGGCCGCCGATCGCAAGGGCGCGGCCGATCGCAGGGGCGGGGGCGTCGCCAGGGCGTGTTCGTGCGACCGGATCGGCTGTCCCGACCCGGGCGCTCATCCGGTGTCGGCGGCCTGGGCGCACCAGGCGAGCGTGGACGCCGCCGTCATCGACCGCTGGTGGTCCGAGCGCCCGCAGGCCAACATCATCCTGCCGACGGGCCGCGTGTTCGACGTGTTCGACGTCCCCGCCGCCGCGGGCGCCCGCGCGCTCGACCGGATCTCCCGCGCCGATCTGCCCGTCGGCCCGGTCGCGTCGGTCGGCGGCGACCGGAGCCTGTTCTTCGTCGCGACCCGCGGCGCGCCCGTCGACGAGGACGAATGGTGGTCGTGCCACCTCGACTGCTCCCCGGAGGACGTCGCCGAGACGCCGGGGATGCGGTGGCACTGCCGCGACAGCTATGTGGTCGCGCCGCCGTCCGTCCTGCCGGCCGGGCGCGAGACGGGCTGGGTGCGGCCGCCGTCCAGCGAGCCGCTCCCCGACCCGCTGCGGCTCCTCGAAGTCCTCTCCGACAGCTGCGACGCCGTCGCGTCAGCTTGACCGCGTCAGCTTGAGCGGGGCGCCTGGATGGCGGGTTTGCGGCCCCACTTGGTGAAGGAGCCGCGCATGGTCTGGTTGCGGCCCTTCGCTGGCCCCGCGCGGACCCAGAACTTCACCGGCCGGAAGCCCGCGTCGAACTTGATCGCGAAGGCGATCCGCTCGACGCCGGTCGCCCGGGCCATCCGCGCGTACATGGGCCCGACGCCGGGCGTCCGCGCCAGCGCCTCCGCCGGTGCCGTCCCCTCGTAGATTGCGCCGCTCCTGGTGAGCTTGGTCGACGACCGCAGCAGCGCCGTCAGGTTCGCGACCGAGCTGCCCAGACGCACCTGGTCCGCCGCCGCGGGGTAGCCGCGCCCGCCGAGCGGCGACGACCGCCACTGCTTGCCGGCGCGCACGTAGAACCTGTCCTGGACGATGACCCCGCGGACCGGCTTGCGGGCCGAGCCCGCCCCCGCCAGCGTCAGCGTGTACGACGGCAGCGCGGCGGACGGCCGCCCGCCCGGCTCGAGACCGAGCGTCCCCTTGGCACTGGCAGGGAAGCCGCAGCAGCCCGTCTGCCGGTAGCTGAACAGGGCGCCCGGCGCCCGCGTGACCGCCTGGTCGATCCGCGCGACGAGCGATTCGGAGTCGACGCCCCCGGCCGGCGGTGTCGGCTGCGGGGTGCTGCTCTGCGCCGTCGTCGGCTCGGCGGGCTTCTTCTTGTCGTCCTTCAGCAGCGTCGCGGCGCTCGCCCCGGCGACCGCGACCACGAGGACGGCGACGGCGGCGAGGATCCAGCGCGTCCGGGAACCGCCTCCGCCGCCCGGCCGCCCGGCCGCGACGACGGGGTTGCGGCCGCTGCTGCGGGCGGGCTTGGCTCTCGGCGGCTCGGGCTGCAGCGCGGCCTGCGCGGCCAGTTCGGTGAGACGTCCGCGGCCCTGCGCCTCCCACGACGGCCCGTACGCCGACACGGCCGCGCCCTCCAGGGCGGCGAGGTAGTCGGCGGCCGTGGCGGGACGGCCCGCCGGGTCCTTCGCGAGCCCCTGGTGGATGAGGTCGCGCAGCGGCCCGGGAACCTCGTCGGCCGGGATCGGGGCCTCCCGGTGCAGCCGCGCCATGTTCCGTCCGGCGAAGGGGGGACGGCCGGTGAGGCACTCGTAGAAGATCGCGGTGGCGGCGTACAGGTCGGTCGCGACGGTGGCGGGCGCGCCGTCCCACAGCTCCGGCGCCGCGTACGCCGGGCCTGACTGCGCCTCCGCCCCGGCGGGCGACGTCGCGAAGTCGGTGAGGCGCGCGTTGCCGTCCGTGTCGATCATGATGTTGGCCGGGCGGAGCGCGCCGTGCACGGGCACGCCGTGCTCGTGCGCCGACGCGAGCCCGAGCAGCGTCCCGCCGAGCATGGACAGCGCCGCGAGCGGGCCGGCGGGCCCCTGCGCGGCGAGGACGCGCCGCAGGCTGACGCCGTCCACGTACTGCATCACGATCGCGGCGCCGTCCGGGGTCTCCACGAAGTCGTACAGGTCGACGACGTTGGGATCCTCCAGCTGGGACAGGCTGCGCGCGGACGCGCGGAACCGCGCCAGGAACGCCTCGTCGGCGAGCGGCGCGCCGCCGAGATACTTGATCGCGACCCTCGTACTGGTCAGGTCGTCGACCGCGAGCACCACCCGGCCCGCGGCGCCGTCACCCAACTCGCGCTCGTGGGTGAAGCCCGGGACCGTCCAGCCGTTGACCACGGTAAAAGCCATCCCTCCGATACGCCTGCCCCGGCGCCTATGTCGTACTTGGTGGAATATCGGCCCGTACCCGGCGAGGTCAAGGTAAGTTCCCGAACTGCAACTGAGAGACTGAATCGGTGACTGGTATCGATCACTCTCAGGACTTGTTCGAGCGGGCGGTGCGGGTGGTGCCCGGAGGTGTGAACTCGCCGGTGCGGGCCTTTGGGGCCGTGGGCGGGACGGCGCGGTTCATGGTGTCGGGGCGCGGGCCGTATCTGACGGACGCCGACGGCAACGAGTACGTCGACCTGGTGTGCTCGTGGGGGCCGCTGATCCTCGGGCACGCGCATCCGGCCGTCGTGGACGCGGTGCGGGACGCGGCGGGGCGCGGGACGTCCTACGGCGCGCCGACGCCCGGTGAGGTGGAGCTGGCCGAGGAGATCGTCTCCCGGACGCCGGCGGAGAAGGTCCGGCTCGTCAACTCCGGGACCGAGGCGACGATGTCGGCGATCCGGCTCGCGCGCGGCTTCACCGGACGGACCAAGATCGTGAAGTTCGCGGGCTGCTACCACGGCCATGTCGACGCGCTGCTCGCAGCGGCCGGGTCCGGTGTCGCGACGTTCGGGTTGCCCGACACCCCCGGCGTGACCGGCGCGACCACCGGTGACACGCTGATCCTGACCTACAACGACGTCACAGCCGTGGAGACGGTCTTCCACGAGCACGGCACCGACATCGCCTGCGTCATCACCGAGGCCGTGCCGTGCAACATGGGCGTGGTGCCGCCGCTGCCGGATTTCAACGCGTTGCTGAAGCGGCTCTGCGAGCGGTACGGCGCGCTGCTGGTGATGGACGAGGTCCTCACCGGTTTCCGCGCGTCGCCGTCCGGCTGGTACGGGATCGAGGGCGTGCCGGGCGACCTGATGACGTTCGGGAAGGTGATGGGCGGCGGGCTGCCCGCCGCCGCGTTCGGCGGGCGCGCCGACATCATGGACCAGCTCGCCCCCGCCGGTCCCGTCTACCAGGCGGGCACCCTGTCGGGGAACCCGCTGGCCACCGCCGCCGGGCTCGCCACGCTGCGGCACGCGACCGCCGACGTGTACGCGACGGTCGACCGCGCGGCGGAACTGGTGTCGAAGGCCGCGTCGGACGAGCTGACACGGGCGGGCGTCCCGCACTCGATGCAGAACGCCGGGAACCTCTTCTCGATCTTCTTCACCGGGGAGAAGGTCGGTGACTTCGGCGCCGCGCAGCGTCAGAACGCCAAGGCGTACGCCGCGTTCTTCCACGCGGCGCTGGAACGCGGGGTTTACCTGCCGCCGTCCGCGTACGAGGTGTGGTTCCTGTCGGCGGCGCACGACGAGGAGGCTCTCGGACGCGTCGTGGACGCCCTCCCGCACGCCGCCCGAGCAGCGGCCCAGGCCGAGTCCCCCTAGAAGGTCCTGAACGCGCTCAGCGCCGCGGTGACCGACTCGGGGCGCGGCGCGTGCAGCGGGGTGCGCACCGCGGGATGGTCGATCAGCCCCTCTTCGGCCAGGCACGCCTTGAGCACGGACGGCGACGGTTCACTGAACAGCGCCCGCACCAGCGGAAGCAGCTCGTTGTGGAATCTCCGCGCGTGCACCGCGTCGTCCCGGCGTGCCGCGTCGATCATCGAGGCGTAGGCGGACGGCGCGAGGCACGCGGTCGCGGCGACGCCCCCGGACGCGCCGAGCTGGAGCATCGGGTGGATGTAGGCGTCGTCCCCGCACAGCACCCACTTGCCGGGGTTGGACGCCAGCATGGCGAGGGTGTCGGCGTCGATGCCGCCCGGGCAGTGCTTCATCCCGGTCACGCAGTCGAGTTCGAGGATCCTGAGGAGCGTGTCGGCGGAGAGGGCCTTTCCCGTCCGGTACGGGATGTTGTACGGGATGAGCGGGACGTCCACGGCGGCGCCGACGGCCGCGAAGTGGTCGACGACGGCGTCGTCCGAAGGGCGCAGGTAGTACGGGACGACGACGAGCAGCGCGTCCGCGAGCGGAGCGCGCTCGCGGGCCTGCCGGATCGAGTCCTCGGTGCCCATCGTCCCGGCGCCGATGATGAGCGGCGTCCCGAACTCGATCGAGACGGCGCGGCACACCTCCAGCACCGTCCGCTGCTCGGCGGGGCTCAGCAGCGCCGCCTCCCCGGTCGTGCCCAGGGCGACCAGCCCGTCCACGCCGTTGTCCAGGCAGTGGAGGGCGAGCCGTTCGAGCGACTTGGCGTCCACCTCGCCGGAGCGGGTGAACGGCGTCACGAGCGACGCGTGGATTCCGCGCACGGGTCTCACCTCGTTTCTACGGGTTCCGGTTCGGCGACGGGCGGGATCTCGACGCGCGACCGCGGCCGGACGCTGCCCGCCGCGACCCCGGCGATGATCAGAGCGGCGGCGGTGAGCCGGACCGCGTCGACGTGCTCGCCGAGCAGCAGCCCCGCCGAGACCAGCCCGAACGGCGGGACGAGCAGCGAGTACATGGCGACCGTGCTGGCCTCGTACCGGCGCATCAGCCATCCCCACACGCCGAACCCGAACAGCGTGGAGACGTAGGCGATGAACGCCATCGAGCCGAGCCCCGCCAGGGAGAGATCGCGGGCCGCGTCGGGCACCGCCCCGGGCCCCTCGAAGATCAGCGACAGGCCGAGGAGCGGAAGCGGCGGCACCAGCGACACCCAGACCATGAACCCGAACGGCTCGACCGGCCCGGATCCCGGAGCGGAGCGCCAGCGGAGTGGAGGGAGCCGGGCCGGTCGGCTCTTGCCGGGGGGTGTGGGGGGTCGCCCCCCACAAGGAACCGGCCCGGTCGCGGCCTGGTTCATCCGCTTCATGGCGACGTTCGCGAGCCCCCAGCTCGCGGCGGCCATAAGGCAGACGAGGAACGCTCCAACCGGGCTGCCGCCCTCGGCCTGCGCCACGCCGAGCAGCGTCACCCCGCCGAACGCGACGGCCATGCCCGCGACCTGCCGGACGCCGAGCCGCTCGCGCAGCAGCAGCCCCGCGAACAGCGCCGTGAAGATCGCCTGGACCTGGAGCACGACCGACGCCAGCCCGGCGGGCATGCCCATGTCCATGCCGATGAACAGCAGGCCGAACTGCCCGACGCCGAGCGGCAGGCCGACCAGCACGAGCCAGCGCACCGGAACGGGCGGCCGCCGGACGAGGAACACCGCGGGCACCGCCGCGAGGACGAACCGCAGCGCCGCCATCAGCAGCGGCGACAGGTCGTCCAGCGCCCGGTGGATCGGCACGAAGTTGAAGCCCCACAGCGCGGCGATCAGCGTGGCCAGCAGGACGTGGCGCGATCTCATGTCCCGATCGTCGGGGAAACAGTCGGTTTAGGACAAGCGAGAACTTCTTGACAACTCGATTTAGAATTACTTCATGCTTGATCTGGAGCGCCTGCGCGCCCTGCACTCCGTCGCGACCTACGGCTCGGTCAGCGCCGCCGCCGACGTCCTGCACGTGACCACCTCGGCGGTGTCGCAGCAGCTCGCCAAGCTGGAGCGGGAGACCGGCCAGAAGCTGCTCGAACGCAACGGCCGCGGCGTCCGCCTCACCGACGCCGCCGAACTGCTCGTCGCCCACGCCGGGCGGATCCTGTCGCTCGTCGAGCAGGCGCAGGCCGACCTGGAGGCGCACCGCGGCTCCGTCGTCGGGCAGCTCACGATCGCCGCGTTCCCCACCGGGATCCGCGGGCTCATGCCCGCCGCGCTGCGCGCCCTGCGCGCCGAGCATCCCGACCTGCGCGTCCAGCTCCTCGAAGAGGACCCGCTGCGCAGCATGCCGCTCGTCTCGCGCGGCGACTTCGACATGGCCCTCGTCCAGGACTGGGACAACGAGCCGCTCCCGCTGCCCGAGGGCCTGCACAAGGGCGTCATCTGCCACGACGTCGCCGACGTGGCGCTCCCGTCCACCCACCCGCTCGCCGGCCGCGAGACCATCGATCTCAAGGAGCTGGCGGGCGACCCGTGGATCAGCTCCTCGCCCGACAGCATCTGCTGCGACTGGCTGCTGCGGACGCTGCGCGCCATCGACAGCGAACCGAACATCGACCACATGGCCTACGAGTTCGCCACGCAGCTCTCCCTCGTCGCCGTCGGGCTCGGCAACGCGATCCTGCCGCGGCTCGGCCGCTGCGACGTCCCGCCCGGCGTCGTGATCGTGCCGCTGTCGGCGCCGCTGTCGCGCCGCGTGTACGCGGTCTGGCGCGAGGAGGCCGCCCGCCGCCCCGCGATCCGCGCCGCCATCACGGCGATGCGCGCCGCCGTCCCCGCCGACGTCCCTTCCGTCGTCGCCATCTCCCACTGACGCCCGCGCGCCGAAGGGCATGGCCGGTGGACGGAAGCGGGAAGCGGCCTAGGTAATCTTGCTGGCGATGACCGAGAAAACGACCGTTCACCTGCTACGGCACGGTGAGGTGCACAATCCCGAGCGGGTCCTGTACGGCCGGCTTCCCGGCTACCGTCTCAGCGAGGACGGCGTCCTCATGGCGAAGGCCGTCGCCAAGTGGTTCGCCGACCGGGACGTGACCGCCATCCTCTCCTCGCCGATGCAGCGGGCGCTGGAGACGGCCGCGCCGCTGGCCGACGCGTTCGACCTGCCCGTGACGGTGGACGACCGGTTGATCGAGGCCGGGAACCACTTCGAGGGGCTGACGTTCGGCGCCGGGGCCGGTTCGCTGCGGCGTCCCGAACACTGGCGGCATCTGGTCAACCCGTTCAAACCGTCCTGGGGCGAGCCCTACAAGGAGCTCGCCGCCCGGATGCGCGCCGCCGTGATCAGGGCGCGGGAGGCGGCGAAGGGCCACGAGGCGGTGTGCGTCAGCCACCAGCTGCCGATCTGGGTGCTGCGCCTGCACGCCGAGCACCGCCGCCTCTGGCATCACCCCAAGCGCCGCGAATGCGGGCTGGCCAGCCTGACGAGCCTGACGTTCGCGGGGAGCCGGCTGGTGGAGGTCGCCTACGGTGAGCCCGCGGCGGGAATCGCGAAGGGCCCCAGTGTCGCGGGGGCCTGATCGCACCGCTAGGTTGTGTACTACGTCTTGTAGTAGCTCGTCCTGAATTTGGAGGGTCTGTTGAGCCCCCGAGTCTCCCCGCCGCGCGCCGCCGCCGGTGCCGCCGCGGCCGCCGCGCTCTGCGGGCTGCTGGCCGGGTGCGCCGGGACGAGCGCCTCGGAGAACGGCCCGGACGGCGGCGACAACCGCTTCATCTCGGGCGACGGGAACGTCACGGAGTACAAGCCCGCCGGGCGCAAGAGCGTCCAGGACGTCGGCGGCGAGCGCCTGGACGGCAAGCAGTTCAAGCTCGCCGAACTCAAGGGCAAGGTCGTCGTCGTCAACTTCTGGGCGTCCTGGTGCGCGCCGTGCCGCGGCGAGGCGCCGTCCCTCCAGCAGGTGTACGGCGACAACAAGGCCAAGGGCGCGGAGTTCCTCGGCGTCAACTTCAAGGACTCCAAGGCCAACGCGCAGGCGTTCGAGCGCAAGTTCAAGGTCACCTATCCGAGCCTGTTCGACGCGGACGGGCAGGTCACGCTGGCGTTCCGGGAGGTCCCGCCGAGCGCGGTGCCGAGCACGCTCGTCCTTGACCGGCAGGGCCGCGTCGCCGCCCGCGTCATCGGCGCGACGACGTACTCCAAGCTGAACCCGCTGGTCGCCAAAGTCCTCGCGGAGTCGTGATCGGTGAGCTCGGTCAGCGAGACGGTCGTCAGCGGGTCGCTGGTCGCGGCGGCGCCGCTGGCCGCGCTGGCGGGGCTCGTCTCGTTCGCCTCGCCGTGCGTCCTGCCGCTCGTCCCGGGCTACCTGTCCTACGTGACGGGCATGACCGGCGCCGACCTGGCCGAACAGCGGCGCGGCCGGCTCCTCGCGGGCGCCGTGCTGTTCATCGCCGGGTTCACCGTCGTGTTCGTCAGCTACGGCGTGATCTTCGGCGGGCTCGGCCGGTGGCTGCTGGAGTACCAGGACACGATCACCCGCGTCCTCGGCGTCCTCACGATCGTGTTCGGGCTCGCGTTCATGGGCTTCATCCCCGGCCTCCAGCGGACCATGAAGTCGGGACGGCTCCCCGCCGCCGGCCTCGCGGGCGCGCCCCTGCTCGGGGTCCTGTTCGGGCTCGGCTGGACGCCCTGCATCGGCCCGACCCTCGGCGCCGTGCAGGGCCTCGCGATCACCGAGGCGAGCGCCGGACGGGGCGCGCTGCTGTCCCTGGCGTACTGTGTGGGCCTTGGACTTCCGTTCGTGGCCACCGCGATCGCCTACCGCAGGGCGCTCGGCGCGTTCGGCGCCGTGAAGCGCCACTACCCCCTGGTCATGCGGGCCGGTGGGGGCATGCTCGTCCTCATCGGCGTGCTGCTGGTCACCGGCCTGTGGGGCGACCTGACCATCGAGCTGAGGTCGTGGATCAGCGGCTTCGAACCGGTTATTTGAGATGACTGACACCAAGCACGGCGTCAAGGAACACGGCGTCAAGGAATCAGACCCCGCGCAGGGCCCCGAGCAGGGGCCCGAGTCGGGCACGCTGGCGCCCGCCGCGCGCCAGGCGCCGGAGGAGGTGCCGCGCCCGAAGGGCATCGGCCCGGTCGGCTGGCTGCGCTGGGGCTGGCGGCAGCTCACCACGATGCGCACGGCGCTGATCCTGCTGTTCCTGGTGGCGCTCGGCGCGGTGCCGGGGTCGATCCTGCCGCAGCGGGGCCAGGCGCCCGAGAAGGTCGTCGCCTACCTCGACGACCACAAGACGGCCGGTCCGTGGCTCGACCGGTTCTCGATGTTCGACGTGTTCGCGGCGCCCTGGTTCGTGGCGATCTACGTCCTGCTGTTCGTCTCGCTGGCCGGGTGCGTCATCCCGCGCGCGGTGAAGCACTACCGGTCGATGCGGGCCCGTCCGCCCGCCGCGCCGCGGAACCTCGGCCGGCTGCCGCAGTCGGCTAAGTACGAGACGGACACGTCCCCGGAGGATGCCCTCGCAGAGGCCCGCGAGGTCCTGCGCAAGCGGCGTTTCCGGGTGGACGTGTCGGACGGCTCGGCGGCCGCCGAGAAGGGCTACCTCGGCGAGACGGGCAACCTGCTGTTCCACCTGGCGCTGCTGGCGCTGCTGTTCGCGCTCGGCCTCGGGAACCTGTTCGGCTACCGCGGCGACGTCCTGCTCATGGAGGGCAAGACGTTCGCGAACTCGCTGAGCCAGTACGACCAGTTCGACCCCGGAGGCGCCTTCGACGACGGCGAGCTGGCCCCGTTCACCGTCAGCCTCGACGACTTCAAGGCCGAGTACGCGACCGAGGGCGACAAACGCGGCCAGGCCACCGAGTTCAACGCCAAGGTCCGCTTCCGCTCCACGCCCGACGGCAAGGACGAGTCGTACGACCTGCGGATGAACCATCCGCTGAAGGTCGGCGGCGCGAAGGTGTACCTGCTCGGCCACGGGTACGCGCCGGTGTTCACCGTCCGGGACGCCAAGGGCAACGTCGCTTTCCAGGACTCGGTGCCGTTCCTGCTGATGGAGACGCGGAACCTGACGTCCGAGGGCGTCATCAAGGTCCCCGACGCGGTGCCGGACCAGCTCGCCTTCTACGCGATCCTGTGGCCGACCGCCATGGCCAGCGAGGACGGCAAGCAGATCGTCTCCGGGTTCCCGGCGCCGCTGCGCCCGGTCGTCACGATCTCGTCGTTCAAGGGCGACATCGGCCTGGACTCCGGATCCCCGCAGTCGGTGTACAAGCTGGAGGGCATCGGCAAGACGCTCCAGCCCGTCAAGAACGGCCAGAAACTGCTGGAGCCGGGTGAGACCTTCAAGCTGCCCGGCGGCGCCGGCTCGATCACGTTCGACGGCCTCAAGGAGTACGCGACCCTGTCGGTGAACCACGACCCGGGACGCATCCCCGCCCTGGTCGCGGCCATCCTGGCGGTGCTGGGCGTGGCGGCCTCGTTCATGGTCAGGCGGCGCAGGGTGTGGGTCCGTGCGAGCGCCGCGGAGGGCGGGCGTACGGTGGTCGAGGTCGGCGGCCTCACGCTGAGGAACGCGACCTCGGAGTTCGACGAGATCGTGACCGCCCTGCGCGGTCCGGAACAGGACCCCGGTCCCGCCGAGCCGGTCCGGTCCGAGCCGGACGGCCCCGAGGCCCAGGACGAGTCCGACGACCAGAACGGGCCTGACGACCAGAACGACGGGCCCGGCGACCAGGACGAGTCCGATGAGCGGGACGAACCCGGCGAGCCGGATGGGCCGGCGACCGAATCGAAGGAGTGACGAGGTGAGCGACAGGTGAGCAGCGCCGACCTCGCGGAGCTGAGCGACAAGCTCATGCTGACCACCGTGGTGATGTACATCATCGCGCTGGTCGCCTATGCCGCCGACATGGGCTTCGGTCGCCGCGGCGCCGCCACGGCGGCGGAGGCCAAGGTGCTGATGGGCGCCGGCGGCGCCGGCCCGGACGCCGAGGCCGATGCCGACGACGAGCCCGTCAAGGTCGCCGCCGGGGACGGCGGGGCCGACGAGGACCGTCCCCAGGTCGACTGGCCGCGCCTGGCCATCCTGCTGAACGTGGTGGGCGTGGGCGCGCACCTCGGTGTCCTGGTGGCCCGCGGGCTGTCCGCGAACCGGTGGCCGTGGGGCAACATGTACGAGTTCCTCACCGCCATCTCGTTCGCCGCCGTCGTCGCGTTCATGGTCGTGATGTTCCGGTACAAGGCCCGCTTCCTCGGCGCGCCCGTGATGTTCGCCGCCGTCATCGCGCTGGGCGTGGCGAACATCTGGCTGTACGACTCCGTGGGTCCCGTCGTCCCGGCGCTCAACTCGTACTGGATCGCCATCCACGTGTCCGCCGCGATCATCGCGACCGGGGCGTTCACCGTCGCGGGCGCGGCGACGATCCTGTACTTCCTGAAGGCCCGCGAGGAGGCCGGCGGCGGGGGCCGCGTCAGGCTGGCCGGCGGCGCGCTGGCCCGCGTCCCGTCCGCGGAGAGCCTGGACCGGCTCGCGATGCGGGTCACGATGTTCGCGTTCCCGATCTGGACGGCCGCGATCATCATGGGCGCGATCTGGGCCGACCAGGCGTGGGGCCGCTACTGGGGCTGGGACCCGAAGGAGGTCTGGTCCTTCGTCACCTGGATCATCTACGCGGCCTACCTGCACGCCCGCGCGACGGCCGGCTGGAAGGGCCGCAAGGCCGCCTTCCTGTCACTGCTGGCGTTCGCCGCGCTGCTGTTCAACTTCTTCGGCGTGAACTACATGTTCTCCGGCTTGCACTCCTACGCCTGAGAAGAATTCCGGGATCCGTGACTCCCGGGGATGACGGGGTGTCGGGTTCAGGCTTACCCTTCCTCGGGGACCCGGTCGTGCGGCGGAGGACTCGCCGCTCGCTACCCCCGCGGGTCCGTGGACAGAGGAGCCCGATGCGCTTCAAAGGCGTCCATCGCAAGCCCCGGCCCCGGGAGCTGTGGCACCGGGAGTCGCTCCGGCGCGACGACGCGGCGTACTCCCCGTCGCCGCCCGACTCCGGGCAGGTGCGGCCGCGCAGCAACCAGCCGCGCGACAGGTTCGGCCGGTTCCGCAAGGCGGGCCGCGACGACGACTACGCGCTGGGCCACGGCGGCGGTGGCGGGGCCGACGGCCCGGCCGGCGGGGACGGCGGAGACGGCCGGGACGCGGCGGGCCCGCTCTCGGGCAGGCTCGGCCGGCGCCGGCGCGGACGCCCCCGCGCGGGCGACTACTCGTGGAGCGACTTCGAGCTGGAGGACGAGCGGCTGCGCGTGGAGCCGTACCCGCCGGGCATGCCGCACGCCTCCGACGGCCGCCGGAACTGCGGCGTCCTGGAGAACGTCCTGTACCGGCAGTGGGACCACCGGGACGGCCCGCCGAGCCCCGAGGTGATCGGCGCCGTCGACAGCCTGGCGTCCCTGCCGGACGCGCTCAAGGAGAAGCTCGCGGCCGGGCTCGACGGCATCTACGTGGGCCCGGGCGGCGTTCCGCAACTGGACGACATGGGCCATCTGCGCGACCGTCCGCTGCCGTCGGGACGCGCCACCTGGGACATCTGCGCCGGAGCCTACGGCGACCACAAGATCGTCGTCGGGGACAGGCCGTCGCCGACGCCGGACGTGATGCTGCACGAGGTCGGGCACGCGCTCGACGACATCGACGGCGACGACGGCGAGTGGACGTCCGACAGCCCCGCCTTCCAGCGGCTTTACGAGCAGTGCGTGCCGCATCTCGCGAGCGACTTCCACCGCCAGCCCAACTCGCTCGGCCGCCGCGAGTTCTTCGCGGACGCGTTCGCCGCGATCTCCTCCCGGCAGCGCCCCGCTCTCGTCGATATGCTCGCCGGAAATATCCGGATGGCACTGGAAGTCATGCTCTTCTTCAACCGCAGGTACGGGATCTAGGACATCCTGATGGCAGGGCCCGCAATGGTGAATCGCGAGGGTGATCGACGATGTACGTGATCCGGCTCCCCGATGGCACGCTCCGGGTTCCGCACAGCGTTCTCGCCGACGAGGGCGAGGACGGGGCCGTGCCGGGCGGGCGGCCCGAAGGACGGATCATCGCCGACGCGTACGTCGAGATCGCGCCGGGCGACCCCGACTACGACCGGCTGCTCCGCGAGTCGCTGACGGAGGACGAACTGGAGGACAGGCGCCGCCGCTGGCGGGACGAGGACGCCGACCTGCTCCGCCGGTTCGAGGAGTGGAAGTCGGACCGTCCAGGAGAGGACGCCCCCGGAGAGAACGGGGATTGACCCCGGAAAAGGCCGGAAAGATCAGAAAGAACCGGGAATATCTGGAAGCGCGAGAACGCAAGGGAAAGAACGAAATGGAAACGGCCCCGGCCGCCCGGGCGGGTCTCCCCCGGGGGACTGCCATCACACGGCGGTCCGGGCGGCTGAGGCCGGTAAGCGGGGCCCGGATCGGCGGACGGGCCCGGATGAACGGGTTCGGGCGGCTCAGCGCGCCGAATGCTCGGCGACCGGCTCGTCGCCGCGCAGCAGCGCGTGCACCTCGGACTCGCGAAAGCGCCGGTGGCCCCCCGGCGTCCGGATGCTGCTGATCCGGCCCGCGGCGGCCCATCGGGTGACCGTCTTCGGGTCGACCCGGAAGAGGGCGGCGACCTCTCCTGGGGTCAGCAGGCGCTCGCTCGTGCTCTCCACGTTTTCTCTCCCCCTTTGTCCCGCTCTCGGCGCGGGTGGACTGTTTAACAGTGTGGCGGGTCAAGACCGATTTCTCCCTTGTTTTCGGAAAAGATCACGGACCGTAGTTATCCGAGCAGGAGCAATCACTCTCGGTTTTGAGGCCATTCGGAGCGTGCCTCCCCTTGACCCCGGTTGACCTGCCACGTCACACCTTGAACGGGCCCGCGAAACCGTCTCGTCCGACACGCCGCGGGCGCCGCGCCCTGCCCGCCGGAACGCGCCCCGCCCGGCCGGGAAGTAGTCTCCGGTCCATGTCCGATCTTGTCTCGCTCCCGGAGATCGAACGGGCCGCGGAGCGCATCGCGGGCGTCGCCGTCCGGACGCCGCTCGTCCCGTTCCCGCACGACCCCGCCGCCGTCCGGGCCGGGGAGCCCTTCCTGCGGGTGAAGGCCGAGTCGCTGCAGCCGGTCGGCGCGTTCAAACTGCGCGGCGCCTACTCCGCCATCGCCTCCCTCCCGCCGGAGCGGCGCGAGCGCGGTGTCGTGACGCACTCCAGCGGCAACCACGCGCAGGCCGTCGCGTACGCGGCCCGCGCGCTCGGCATCAAGGCCGTCCTGGTCATGCCGCACACCACCCCCGGTGTGAAGGTGGACGCGTGCATGGCGCTCGGCGCCGAGATCGTGTACGTGGAGCCGACCTCGCAGGCCCGCGCCGACACCGCCGGCAAGCTCGCCGACGCGCACGGCTTCACCCTGATCCCGCCCTACGACGACGCGCGGATCATCGCGGGGCAGGGCACCGTGGGGCTGGAGCTCGTCCGGGACCTTCCGGACGTGGACGTCGTGCTCGTCCCGATCAGCGGCGGCGGCCTCATCGCCGGCGTCGGCGCGGCCGTCAAGGCGCTGCGCCCGCAGGCCAGGGTGATCGGCGTCGAACCGGAACTCGCCGCCGACGCCCGCGACTCGATGGCCGCGGGACGTCCCGTGGCCTGGGAGGCGGAGGAGACCGGCCGCACCATCGCCGACGGGCTCCGCGTCCAGCGGGTCGGCGACCTGCCGTTCGCGCACATGCGCGCCCACGTGGACGGCGTCGTCGCCGTCACCGAGGACGAGATCCGCCAGACGATGCGCCGCCTCGCCCGCGAGGCCCGCCTCATCGCCGAACCGTCCGGCGCCGTCGCCACCGCCGCCTACCTCTACCACCGCGCCGAACTCCCCGAGGCCCGCGCCCACGTCTCGATCCTGTCGGGAGGCAACGTAGACCCAGCCCTCTTCCAGGACGTCCTGAGGTAGGTATTACGCTCGTAGGGTCATGCGTTCCGTCATCATGTACTCCGTCGCGCGGCTCGTGATCTTCGCGGTGACCGCGGGCGTGCTGGCGCTTTTCGGGGCCCGCGGGTTCCTGCTCCTGCTGCTCGCGCTGCTGATCAGCGGCGTCGTCAGCTATGTGCTGCTGTCCGCGCAGCGCGACCGGATGTCCGCCGTCGTCGCCCGCGGGGCCAGCGCGCAGCGCGAGCGGTTCGACAAGTCCGTCACCCGCGAGGACGCCTGACGCACCCCCTGCGGAAGCGGTGCGCGGCGGCTCCTAGGCTGGGGGCATGAGCCGCGCCTCCCTGGACAAGAAGCCCGCCGACGTCGCGGCGATGTTCGACGGCACCGCCGAGCGGTACGACCTGCTGAACACGCTGATGACCGGCGGGCGCGACCGGCGGTGGCGGCGCGAGGTCGTGCGGGCGCTCGGGGCGCGGCCGGGCGAGCGGGTGCTCGACCTCGCGGCCGGGACCGGCACCTCGTCGGTGCCGTTCGCGGAGGCGGGCGCCGAGACGGTGGCGTGCGACTTCTCGCTCGGCATGCTCCGCGTCGGCGCGCGCCGGCAGGCCGACGTCCGCGGGCTGAGCTTCGTGGCGGGCGACGCGCTGCGGCTCCCGTTCGCGGACGGCTCGTTCGACGCGGTGACGATCTCCTTCGGGCTCCGCAACGTCGCCGACACGGTGATGGCCCTGAGTGAACTCCGGCGGGTCGCGAGGCCCGGCGGGCGGCTGGTGGTCTGCGAGGTGAGCCATCCGCCGAACGCGCTGCTGGCGGCGGGCCACAAGGCGCACCTGCGCTACGGGCTGCCGCTGCTGGCGCGGGTCAGCTCCAACCCCGACTCCTACCGGTACCTCGCCGAGTCGACGCTGGCCTGGCCCGACCAGGCGGCGCTGGCGCGGTTGATCCAGGACGCGGGCTGGGACGAGGTGCGCTGGCGTGACCTGACATTCGGCGTGGCCGCACTGCACCACGCCGTCAACAAAGGGTGACTCCGGGGCCCGTGGACCGGACCGGTCCACGGTAGACGGGCCCCGAAGTACCCACCAGTCGTGATAAAGGAATAGACTCCCCGTCGGATCCTTGTGAAGTACTTCACAAGCGAACGAGCTGAAGAGGAAGCGCCGTGACCGACTCCACCCGGCACGCTGACGTCCGACACGCAGATGTGGTCGTCGTCGGGGCAGGCCCCGCCGGTTCGTCGACCGCCTACTGGTTGGCGCAGGCCGGCCTGGACGTGTTGCTGCTGGAGAAGGCCGTCTTCCCGCGCGACAAGATCTGCGGCGACGGGCTCACCCCGCGCGCCGTCCGCGCGCTGATCGGCATGGGCGTCGACGTCAACGACCCCGGCTGGGGACGCAACCGGGGCCTGCGCATCTACGGCGGCGGCGTCAAGGTCGAGCTGCCGTGGCCGGAGCTCGCGTCCTTCCCCGACTTCGGGCTCGTCCGCAAGCGCACCGACTTCGACCAGTTCCTCGCCGAGCACGCCGCGAAGGCCGGCGCCCAGCTGCTCCAGGGCTGCACCGTCACCGGCCCGATCCTGGACGAGCGCACCGACCGCATCACCGGCGTCACCGCCGACTACGAGGGTGAGAAGGTCGAGTTCCACGCGCCGCTGGTCGTCGCGGCCGACGGCAACTCGTCCAGGCTGTCCCTGGCGATGGGCCTGCGGCGGCGCGAGGACCGTCCGATGGGCGTCGCGGTCCGCCGCTACTTCCAGACCCCGCGGCACGACGACGACTTCATGGAGGCGTGGCTGGAACTGTGGGACGGCGAGCGCCTCCTGCCCGGCTACGGCTGGGTCTTCGGCGTCGGGGACGGGACGTCCAACGTCGGCCTCGGGCTCCTCAACACCAGCAAGGCGTTCCAGAGCGTCGACTACCGCGGCATGCTGAAGCGCTGGTGCGCGCAGATGCCGGAGGACTGGGCGTTCGACGAGGACCACGCCACCTCCAAGATCCGCGGCGCGGCGCTGCCGATGGGCTTCAACCGGCAGCCGCACTACACCCGCGGGATGCTGCTCGTCGGCGACGCCGGCGGCATGATCAACCCGTTCAACGGGGAGGGCATCGACTACGCGCTGGAGTCCGGCCGGCTGGCCGCCGACATCATGGTGCAGGCGCTCGCGCGCCGCACCCCCGCGCAGCGCGAGCGGACGCTCTACGAGTACCCGCGCATCCTGAAGGACGAGCACGGCGGCTACTTCACGCTCGCGCGGCTGTTCGTCCAGGCCATCGGCGACCCGCGCGTCATGAAGTTCCTCACCGCGCACGGCCTGCCGCACCCGACCCTGATGCGGTTCACGCTCAAGCTCCTCGCCAACCTGACCGACCCCAAGGGCGGCGACGCGATGGACCGCGTCATCAACGCGATGCAGAAGGTGGCGCCGGCGGCATGAACGCGTTCGCTGAAACCGAGCTTCCGCAGGTGAGCGGACTAGTGTGCATAACCGGACCCCCTGGAGGGGAGTGCTATTGATCGCCTTGGCTAGGGTGGCGGCGGCTCGCGGAGGCCCCGGGCCGTTCCGGGGGGCGCGGGGGGTCGTCCCCCCACAGGGGACCCGCCCGTACAACGTTGTACGTCGCGAGGAGAGGCTGTAGAGACATGGATCTCTATATTCCGGTCATCGTGCTGGGGGTGCTCGCCTTCGGCTTCGCCGCGTTCTCGGTCCTGATGGCCTCGCTCACCGGGCCGAAGCGGTGGAACCGGGCGCGGCTCGACGCCTACGAATGCGGGATCGAGCCGACCCCGCAGCCGGTCGGCGGCGGTCGCTTCCCGGTCAAGTACTACCTGACGGCGATGCTCTTCATCGTCTTCGACATTGAGATCATCTTCCTTTATCCCTGGGCGGTCGCGTTCGACCAGATGGGGATCTTCGGCTTGGTGGAGATGGTCCTTTTCATCGTCACCGTGCTGGTCGCGTACGCCTACATCTGGCGGCGCGGCGGTCTGGAGTGGGACTGAGATGGGTCTTGAGGAGAAACTCCCCAGTGGCTTCCTGCTGACCACGGTCGAGCAGGTCGCGGGATGGGCGCGGAAGAGCTCGGTGTGGCCGGCGACGTTCGGCCTGGCGTGTTGCGCGATCGAGATGATGGCGACCGGCGACCCCCGGCACGACTTCTCCCGGTGGGGCATGGAGCGCGCCTCGGCGACGCCGCGGCAGGCCGACCTGATGATCGTCGCGGGCCGGGTGAGCCAGAAGATGGCGCCGGTGCTGCGGCAGATCTACGACCAGATGACCGAGCCGAAATGGGTCATCGCGATGGGCGTGTGCGCGTCGTCCGGCGGGATGTTCAACAACTACGCCATCGTGCAGGGTGTGGACCACATCGTCCCGGTGGACATCTACCTGCCCGGCTGCCCGCCGCGGCCGGAGATGCTGCTGGACGCCATCCTGAAGCTGCACGACAAGATCCAGAACACCAAGCTCGGCCCGCAGCGCGCGCGGCAGATCACCGAGCTGGAGGACGCCAAGCGCCGCCAGCTTCCGCTGCTCGGACAAGGGGCCTGAGATGAGTTCTGAGCACCCCGAGCAGCAGGCCGAGCAGGGGGCCGACAAGCTCCCGGCGCACACCGAGGAGGAACGCCGGGAGCAGCCGGTCGTCCGGAAGGGCATGTTCGGCGCGGGGACGACGGGCGACACGTCCGGGTACGGCGGGCTCGTCGTGCGGCAGAGCCCGAAGGTGTCGGCGTCCCGTCCGTACGGCGGGCCCGGCGGCGCCGCCGAACCCGGCGAGTACGACGAGATCGCCGACGAGCTTGAGCGCGCATTGCGGGGTCCGGGGTCGTCCCCGGAGAAAACAGGGCCCGACTTCGGCGACGCGATCGAGCGGGTCGTGGTCGACCGCGGTGAGCTGACGTTCTTCGTCAAGCGCGAGCACCTGCGCGACGTCGCGAAGACGATGCGCGACGAGCCGTCCCTGCGGTTCGAGCTGTGCTCGGGCGTGTCGGGCGTCCACTACCCGAAGGACGAGGGCGCCGAGCTGCACTCCGTCACGCACCTGCTGTCGATCACGCACAACCGGCGCGTCCGCCTGGAGACGACCTGCCCGGACGCCGACCCGCACGTCCCGTCGCTGGTGCCCGTCTACCCGACGAGCGACTGGCACGAGCGGGAGACCTACGACTTCTTCGGGATCGTCTACGACGGTCACCCCGCGCTCACGCGCATCGAGATGCCCGACGACTGGGTCGGCCACCCGCAGCGCAAGGACTACCCTCTCGGCGGCATCCCCGTCGAGTACCGGGGAGCGGAGATCCCGCCGCCCGACGAAAGGCGGTCGTACGTATGAGCTCGACCAAGTACACCGAGTACGACGCCTACGCGGCCGACGAGGCCGCCGAGGGCAAGGTGTTCGACGTCGGCGGGCAGGACTGGGACAAGGTCGTCGCCGGCGCGGAGGACGCCGGCGACGAGCGGCTGGTCGTCAACATGGGGCCGCAGCACCCGTCCACGCACGGGGTGCTCCGGCTGATCCTCACGCTCGACGGCGAGACGGTGAACGAGGCCCGGGTCGGCATCGGGTACCTGCACACCGGCATCGAGAAGAACATGGAGTTCCGCACCTGGACGCAGGGCACCACGTTCTGCACCCGGATGGACTACCTCGCGCCGATCTTCAACGAGACGGCGTACTGCCTGAGCGTGGAGAAGCTGCTCGGCATCACTGACCAGATCCCGGAGCGCGCCGAGATCATCCGCGTGATGATGATGGAGCTGAACCGGATCTCCTCGCATCTGGTCGCGATCGCCACGTTCGGGCTGGAGCTCGGCGCGACGACCGTGATGCTCAACGGGTTCATCGAGCGCGAGTACACGCTCGACCTGTTCGAGGAGATCACGGGCCTGCGGATGAACATGGCCTACGTCCGTCCGGGCGGGGTCGCGCAGGACCTGCCGAGCGGCGCGATGAGCAAGCTCCGCGACTACCTGGACCGGATGCCGAAGCGGATCAAGGCGCTGCGCAAGCTGATGGACGACAACCCGGTCTTCAAGGCGCGGACGCAGAACATCGCCTACCTCGACCTGACCGGCTGCATGGCGCTGGGCATCACCGGCCCCGTCCTGCGCTCGACCGGCCTGCCGTGGGACCTGCGCAAGTCGCAGCCCTACTGCGGCTACGAGACCTACGAGTTCGAGGTCCCGACGCGGGACACCTGCGACGTGTACGGCCGCTACCTCGTCCGGATGGACGAGATGGAGGAGTCGCTGAAGATCGTCGAGCAGTGCCTGGACCGGTTGCAGACCGCCAAGGGCCCGGTGATGATCGAGGACAAGAAGATCGGCTGGCCGGCGCAGCTCGCGATCGGCGCGGACGGCATAGGCAACTCGCCCCGGCACATCGCGCACATCATGGGCACGTCGATGGAGGCGCTGATCCACCACTTCAAGCTGGTGACGGAGGGCTTCCGGGTGCCGGCCGGGCAGGCGTACGCGCCGATCGAGTCGCCGCGCGGCGAGCTCGGCGCGCATGTGGTCAGCGACGGCGGGACCCGCCCGTACCGGGTGCACTTCCGCGAGCCGTCCTTCGTCAACTTGCAGGCCACGCCCGCGATGTCGGAGGGCGGCATGGTCGCCGACATCATCGCTGCCGTGGCCAGCCTCGACCCGGTCATGGGGGGAGTGGACCGATGACATACGAGCCCGACGTTCGCGAGCGCCTTGAGCGGGACGCGAAGGAGATCATCGGCCGGTATCCGCGGCCGAGGTCGGCGCTGCTGCCGCTGCTGCACCTGGTGCAGTCGGTGGAGGGGCACGTCTCGCAGGACGGCATCGAGTTCTGCGCGGAGCAGCTCGGGATCACGGCGGCGCAGGTGGTCGGCGTCGTGACGTTCTACACGCAGTACAAGCAGAAGCCGGTCGGCGAGTACCACGTCGGCGTGTGCATCAACACGCTGTGCGCGGTGATGGGCGGCGACCAGATCTGGGACGAGCTGAGCGAGCACACCGGTGTCGGCCACGACGAGGCCACCCCGGACGGCAAGGTCAGCCTGGAGCGGATCGAGTGCAACGCGGCCTGCGACTTCGCGCCCGTGATGATGGTCAACTGGGAGTTCTTCGACAACATGACTCCCGAGAAGGCCAAGCGGCTCGTCGACGACCTGCGCTCGGGCGAGCGCGTCCTCCCGACGCGCGGAGCCGAGCATCTGGCCACGTGGAAGGAGGCGTCCCGCGTCCTCGCCGGGTTCCCGGACGGGCGCGCGGGCGAGGGCGTCCAGGCCGGTCCCGAGTCGCTGCGCGGGCTGAAGCTCGCGCAGGAACGCGGCTGGGCCGCGCCGCGCGCGGACGTCGACCGGGAACGCCCGGACGAGCCGGTGAAGCCGGAGCAGATCAGCGAACCGCCGCACGAGCCCGGCAAGCCGGTGCCCGGCGACGCGAAGCCCGGCAGCCAGGAGGGCCGGAACAAGTGACCACGCTCACCCCGATCCTCACCAAGAACTGGGACCAGGCCGACTCGTTCACCCGCGCGGGCTACGAGCGCGACGGCGGCTACAAGGCGCTGCGCAGGGCGTTCCGGATGGAGCCGGACGAGATCGTCCAGGCGGTCAAGGACTCCGGGCTCCGCGGCCGCGGCGGCGCGGGCTTCCCCACCGGCATGAAGTGGGGGTTCCTGCCGCCGGCCAGCCCGAACCCGCGCTACCTCGTCGTCAACGCGGACGAGTCCGAGCCGGGCACGTGCAAGGACATCCCGCTGATGATGGCCAACCCGCACGTCCTCGTCGAGGGCGTGATCATCAGCTCGTACGCGATCAGGTCGAACGTCGCGTTCATCTACGTGCGCGGCGAGGTGCTGCACGTGATCCGCCGGCTGCACCAGGCGGTCGCGGAGGCGTACGAGGCCGGGTATCTCGGCAAGGACATCCTCGGGTCCGGCTACGACCTGGACGTCGTCGTCCACAGCGGCGCCGGCGCCTACATCTGCGGCGAGGAGACGGCGCTGCTGGACTCCCTCGAAGGGTTCCGCGGCCAGCCCCGGCTGAAGCCCCCCTTCCCCGCCGTGGCGGGCCTGTACGGCGGGCCCACCGTCATCAACAACGTCGAGTCGATCGCGTCGGTTCCCTCGATCATCGGGAACGGCGCCGACTGGTTCGCGGCGATGGGCACGGAGAAGTCGCAGGGCTTCGGGATCTTCTCGCTGTCGGGGCATGTGACGCGTCCCGGCCAGTACGAGGCGCCGCTCGGCATCACGCTGCGGGAACTGCTCGACATGGCGGGCGGCGTCCGCGAGGGGCACCGGCTGAAGTTCTGGACGCCCGGCGGGTCGTCCACGCCGATCTTCACCGACGAGCATCTGGACGTTCCGCTGGACTTCGAGTCCGTCGGCGCCGCCGGGTCCATGCTCGGCACCCGCGCGCTCCAGATCTTCGACGAGACGACCTGTGTCGTCCGGGCGGTGCTGCGCTGGTCGGAGTTCTACGCTCACGAGTCGTGCGGGAAGTGCACGCCGTGCCGCGAGGGCACCTACTGGTACAAGCTCATGCTGAGGCGGCTGGAGTCCGGCCAGGGCACCGACGAGGACCTGGAGACCCTGCTCGACATCTCCGACAACATCCTCGGCCGCTCGTTCTGCGCCCTCGGCGACGGCGCGACGAGCCCGGTCGTCTCGTCCATCAAGCTGTTCCGCGACGAGTACGTGCGGCACTTCGAGCAGGGCGCCTGCCCGTTCGACGCGGCCAAGTCCACCCTGTGGGGAGGTGCCAAGTGACCGTCACCGACGACAAAGCGGCGGTGGAGAAGGTCGAGATGGTCTCGTGCACCATCGACGGCTTCGAGATCGAGGTGCCGAAGGGCACGCTGATCATCCGGGCCGCCGAGCTGCTCGGCATCCAGATCCCCAGGTTCTGCGACCATCCGCTGCTCGACCCGGTCGGGGCCTGCCGCCAGTGCCTGGTGGAGATCCCGGACGCGGGCAACGGCCGCGGGATGCCGAAGCCGCAGGCGTCGTGCACCACCACCGTGATGCCGGGCATGGTCGTCAAGACCCAGCTCACCTCGCCGGTGGCCGACAAGGCCCAGCACGGCATCATGGAGTTCCTGCTCATCAACCACCCGCTGGACTGCCCGATCTGCGACAAGGGCGGCGAGTGCCCGCTGCAGAACCAGGCGATGTCCAACGGGCGCGGCGAGACCCGGTTCATCGAGGCGAAGCGGACGTTCCCGAAGCCGATCCCGCTGTCCAGCCAGGTGCTGCTCGACCGGGAGCGCTGCATCCAGTGCGCCCGCTGCACCCGGTTCTCCGACCAGATCGCCGGGGACGCGTTCATCGACCTGTTCGAGCGCGGCGCCAAGGAGCAGGTCGGCGCGGCGGACGGCAAGCCGTTCCAGTCCTACTTCTCCGGCAACACGGTGCAGATCTGCCCGGTCGGCGCGCTGACCGGCACCGCGTACCGGTTCAGGTCGCGGCCGTTCGACCTGGTCTCGGCGCCGAGCGTGTGCGAGCACTGCGCGTCCGGCTGCGCGATGCGCACCGACCACCGGCGCGGGAAGATCACCCGCCGGCTCGCCGGGGACGACCCGCAGGTCAACGAGGAGTGGAACTGCGACAAGGGCCGCTGGGCCTTCACCTACGGGACGCAGCCGGAGCGGCTCACGCACCCGCTCGTCCGCAACGACGAGGGCGTGCTGGAACCGGCGTCGTGGCCGGAGGCGCTCACCATCGCCGCCGAGGGCCTCGCGGCCGCGCGCGGCTCGGCCGGGGTGCTGACCGGTGGCCGCGTCACGCTTGAGGACGCCTACGCCTACGGCAAGTTCGCCCGCGTCGCGCTCGGCACCAACGACGTCGACTTCCGGGCCCGTCCGCTGTCGGACGAGGAGTCGCGGTTCCTCGCCTCGTCCGTCGCCGGACGCTCCATCGAGGTGTCGTACGCCGACCTGGAGAAGGCGCCCGCGGTGCTCCTCGCCGGTTTCGAGCCGGAGGAGGAGTCGCCGATCGTGTTCCTGCGGCTCCGCAAGGCGTTCCGCAAGAACCGGCTGAAGGTGTTCGGCGCCGCGCCGTTCGCGACGCGCGGGCTGGAGAAGGTCGGCGGCACGCTGCTGGCCACGCCGCCCGGCGCGGAGGCCGAGACGCTCGGCTCCATCGTCGGGGACGCGGCGCGTTCCGACGTCCGGACGCTGCTGGAGGCGCCGGGCGCCGTGATCCTCGTCGGTGAGCGGCTCGCGGCGAGCCCGGGCGCGCTGACGGCGGCGGCGCGGCTGGCCCAGGTGACGGGCGCGAAGCTCGCGTGGGTGCCGCGCCGGGCCGGGGAGCGCGGCGCGATCGAGGCCGGCGCCCTGCCGGGGCTGCTGCCGATCGGCCGCCCGGTCACCGACCCGGAGGCGCGCGCCGAGGTCGCCCGCCGCTGGGGCGTCGCCGACCTGCCCGCCGCGCCCGGCCAGGACACCGACGGCATCATCGCCGCCGCGGCGGACGGACGGCGCGGCGCGCTGCTCGTCGGCGGCGTCGACCCCTACGACCTCGCCGACCCGGACGCGATGCTCCGCGCGCTGGACGCCACCTCGTTCGTGGTGAGCCTGGAGCAGCGGCCGAGCGCCGTCACCGACCGCGCCGACGTGGTGTTCCCGGTCGCGGCGGTCGCGGAGAAGTCCGGCACGTTCGTCGACTGGGAGGGCCGGGGCCGCCCGTTCGACATCGTGCTGAGGGCCGCCGGGCGGATGTCCGACCTGCGGGTCCTGGACGCGCTCGCCGACGAGATGGACGTCCACCTCGGGCTTCCCGGCCCGGACGCGGCCCGCCGCGAGCTGACCGAGCTCGGCGGCTACCGCGGTGACCGTCCGGACGCGCCGAACGTCGCCCCGCCGCTGCCGCCGCACCCCGAGCGGGGCGAGGCACTGCTGGCGACCTGGCGGCTGCTGCTCGACCGGGGCCGCCTCCAGGACGGCGAGCCGTTCCTCGCGGGCACCGCCAAGGGCGCGGTCGCCCGGCTGTCGCCCGCGACGGCCGCGGAGATCGGCGCGACCGGCACGGTGACGGTGTCGGCGGCGCGCGGCGAGGTCACGCTCCCGCTGGAGATCACCGCCGGCCTGCCCGACCGGGTGGTGTGGCTGCCGACGAACTCGGCGGGCTGCGCGGTGCACCGGGACCTGGGCGCGGCCTCCGGAGGCGTCGTCAGGATCGCGAGCGAGAACGCTGGAGGCGTGAAATGAACCCGTCGGCCCCCGCTCAGGCGCCGCTGGAGGGTTTCGGCAACGACCCGTGGTGGCTGATCGGCGGCAAGGTCATCGTCGTCTTCGCGTTCCTCGTCGTGACCGTGCTGATGACGATGTGGATCGAACGGCGCGTCATCGGCCGGATGCAGCTGCGCGTCGGCCCGAACCGCGCCGGGCCGTTCGGCCTGCTCCAGGGCCTCGCGGACGGCGTGAAGCTCGCCCTGAAGGAGGACATCGTCCCCCGCCAGGTCGACAAGGTCGTGTTCGTCCTGGCGCCGGTGATGTCGGCGGTGCCGGCGTTCATCTCGTTCGCCATCATCCCGTTCGGCCCCGAGGTGTCGGTCTTCGGGCACGACACGGCGCTCCAGCTCACCGACCTTCCCGTGGCGGTGCTGCTCGTCCTCGCGATGTCCTCGCTCGGCATCTACGGGATCGTGCTGGCCGGCTGGTCGTCGATGTCGCCGTACTCGCTGCTCGGCGGGCTCCGCTCGTCCGCGCAGATGATCTCCTACGAGATCGCGATGGGCCTGTCGTTCGTCGCGGTGTTCATGTTCGCGGGCTCGATGTCCACCTCGGAGATCGTCGCGGCGCAGCACGACAAGTGGTTCGTGATCCTGCTGCTGCCGTCCTTCATCGTCTACGTGATCACGATGATGGGGGAGTCGAACCGGATCCCGTTCGACCTGCCCGAGGGCGAGGGCGAGCTGGTCGGCGGCTTCCACACCGAGTACTCGTCGCTGAAGTTCGCGATGTTCTTCCTCGCGGAGTACATCAACCTCACGACGCTGTCCGCGCTCGCCACCACGCTGTTCCTCGGCGGCTGGCGCGCCCCGTGGCCGATCTCCACGGTGTGGGAGGGCGCCAACGCCGGCTGGTGGCCGATCCTGTGGTTCCTGGGCAAGCTCTTCCTGTTCATCTTCTTCTTCATCTGGCTGCGCGGCACGCTCCCGCGCGTCCGCTACGACCAGCTGATGAAGCTCGGGTGGAAGGTGCTGATGCCCTTCTCGCTCGGCTGGATCCTGCTGGTCGCGACCATCCGCGCGCTGCGCAACGACGGCTACGACATGCGGCAGACCGTGATCGTCGCCGCCGTCGTCGCCGGGGTGCTGCTGCTCGCCGGGACGATCTGGGAGATGCTCCGCGGCGGCGAGGACGAGAAGGAGATCGTGCCGGGCGCTGCGGAGGCGGCCGGACGGCCCGATCCGTCCGCCGGCGGGTTCCCCGTGCCGCCCATGGACGCTCCCCACTACCACGGACGGGGCGGGAAGCCGGCCGGGGCATCCGCGATCGAATCCCCTCCTGAGGAGGTCACCAGTGGGACTCACTGATTTCCTGAACCCGGTCAAGGGGTTCGGGGTCTCGTTCCACCAGATGTTCATGAAGAGCGAGACCGTTCAGTACCCCGAGGTGAAGAAGCCGACCGCCCCGCGCTTCCACGGGCGGCACCAGCTGAACCGGTGGCCGGACGGTCTGGAGAAGTGCATCGGCTGCGAGCTGTGCGCCTGGGCGTGCCCCGCCGACGCGATCTTCGTCGAGGGCGCCGACAACGACCCGGACGAGCGCTACTCGCCCGGCGAGCGGTACGGCCGCACCTACCAGATCAACTATCTGCGGTGCATCCTCTGCGGGCTCTGCATCGAGGCGTGCCCGACCCGGGCGCTCACGATGACCAACGAGTACGAGCTCGCCGACGACAGCCGCGAGAGCCTGATCTACACCAAGGAGATGCTGCTGGCGCCGCTGCGCGAGGGCATGGAGGCGCCGCCGCACGAGATGCGGCTCGGCGACACCGAGGAGGACTACTACCGTCTCGGCCTCCAGCCCGAAGAGGGCGGTGAGGGCAAATGACCTCCGCCCACGTGCTCGCGGCGCCCGTGTTCGCCGCTGAGGTGGCGGACAAGCAGTCGGGCGAGCCGTTCTTCTTCTGGCTCCTCGCCGTGGTCTCGGTCTGCGCCGCGCTCGGCATGATCCTCGTGCGCAAGGCCGTCCACTCGGCGCTGCTGCTGGCGACCGTGATGCTGTCGCTCGCCGCGCTGTACGCGATCCAGAACGCCCCGTTCCTGGCGTTCGTGCAGGTCATCGTGTACACCGGTGCGGTGCTGATGCTGTTCCTGTTCGTGCTGATGCTCGTCGGGGTCAGCTCCACCGACTCGCTGGTGGAGACGATCCGAGGCCAGCGGTTCTGGGCGGTGATCGCCGCGGTCGGGTTCGTCGTCCTGCTGACGGTCGGGCTCGGGAACGCGGCGCTGAGCAACTCGGCGGGCCTGGACCAGGCCAACGCGGAGGGCAACGTCGTCGGCCTGGCCCGGCTGCTGTTCTCCAAGTACGTGTTCGCGTTCGAGGTGACCAGCGCGCTGCTGATCACCGCGGCGCTGGGCGCGATGGTGCTGGCGCACCGGGAGCGCGTCGATCCGAAACCGACGCAGAAGGACCTGTCCAAGGGACGGTTCCTGTCCGGCGACCACCCGGGCCCGCTGCCCGGACCCGGCACGTACGCGCGGCACAACGCCGTCGACATGCCGGCGCTGCTGCCCGACGGGACGCCGTCCGAGCTGTCGGTCAACCCGGTCATCGCCGCCCGCACCGACACCGCGGAGCGGCACGCCGACCTGTACGGCGGGACCGAGGAGGAGGCCGTCGAGCGGGACGTCCGCGCGGTGAAGGCCGTCACCGAGGAGGCGAAGGACGCCGACGCCGAGGGCCGCGCCGTGAAGTCCGCGTCACCCGCCGCCGGCGGCAGTGAGCGTCAAGGGGAGGCTGGTCAATGAGTCCGGGGCACTACCTGGCGCTCTCGGCGATCCTGTTCACCATCGGAGCGCTCGGCGTCCTCGTGCGGCGCAACGCGATCGTGGTGTTCATGTGCGTCGAGCTCATGCTGAACGCGACGAACCTGGCGTTCGTGTCGTTCTCCCGCATGCACGGCAACCTGGACGGCCAGATCATCGCCTTCTTCGTGATGGTGGTGGCCGCGGCGGAGGTCGTGGTCGGCCTGGCGATCATCATGACCGTCTTCCGGACCCGCAGGTCGTCGTCGGTGGACGACGTGAACCTGCTGAAGTACTGAGAGGCCGGAAATGAAAGCGGAAGGCATCCAGGCCGCGTCCTGGCTCCTCATCGCGCTCCCGCTCGCGGGCGCCGCGATCCTCCTGCTCGGAGGCCGGCGCACCGACAAGTGGGGGCATCTGCTCGGCGTCACCATGTCGGTCGCGTCGTTCGCGGTGGGCGCGGCGATGTTCGTCCAGATGCTCGGGTACGAGGCCGAGGAGCGGCGCCGGACCCTGCACCTGTGGGACTTCATCGACGTCGGCTCGTTCAAGGTCGGCATGGACCTGCTGGTGGACCCGCTGTCCATCAGCTTCGTGCTGCTGATCACCGGCGTCGGCTCGCTGATCCACATCTACTCGATCGGCTACATGGCCGAGGATCCCGAGCGGCGCAAGTTCTTCGCCTACCTGAACCTGTTCGTCGCGGCGATGCTGCTGCTGGTGCTCGGCGACAACTTCCTGGTCATGTTCCTCGGCTGGGAGGGCGTGGGCCTCGCCTCGTACCTGCTGATCGGGTTCTGGCAGTACAAGCCGTCCGCCGCGACCGCCGCGAAGAAGGCGTTCGTCGTCAACCGCGTCGGCGACATGGGGCTGATCATCGCGATCGCGCTGATGTTCGCCACGTTCGGGACGGTCGGCTACGGCCCGATCCTCGGCACCGGCGCCGAGCATGTGGGGCTCGCGTCCCAGCTCGGCACCGGCACCGCCACCGCGATCGGGCTGCTGCTCCTGCTCGGCGCGTGCGGCAAGTCGGCGCAGCTCCCGCTCCAGTCCTGGCTGCTGGACGCGATGGAGGGCCCGACCCCCGTGTCGGCCCTCATCCACGCCGCGACGATGGTCACCGCCGGGGTTTACCTGATCGTCCGGGCCGGGCCGATCTTCGAGATGTCCGACACCGCGCAGCTGGTGGTGACGATCGTCGGCGCGGCCACGCTGCTGTTCGGCGCGATCATCGGATGCGGCAAGGACGACATCAAGAAGGCCCTCGCCGGGTCGACGATGTCGCAGATCGGCTACATGCACCTCGCCGCCGGCCTCGGCAAGGCGGGCTACGTCTTCGCCATCGCGCACCTCATCGCGCACGGCTTCTTCAAGGCGGGCCTGTTCCTCGGCGCCGGGTCGGTCATGCACGGCATGAAGGACGACGTGAACATGCGCCACTACGGCGCGCTCCGCGGGGTCATGGTCGTCACCTACGCGACGTTCGGGCTCGGCTACCTCGCCATCATCGGGTTCCCCGGCCTGTCCGGCTGGTTCACCAAGGACGGCATCATCGAGGTCGCCTACGACAAGGGCGGCACGTCCGGGATGATCCTCGGCACCTGCGCGCTGATCGGCGCCGGGATCACCGCGTACTACATGTCGCGGGTGATGTTCATGACGTTCTTCGGCGAGAAGCGCTGGGACGAGGACGCCCACCCGCACGAGTCCCCGGCCGTCATGGTCTGGCCGCTTATGCTGCTGGCGGTCGGCTCGATCGGCGCGGGCGGGTTCCTCGTCCTCGGCGGGTTCTCCGACTTCCTCGAACCGGTCGTCGGCGCGCCCGAGCACGAACACGAGTTCAAACCGCTCGCCATACCGGGCATCGCCACCTTCGTGCTGATGATCATCGGCGCGGCGATCGCGTGGCGGCAGTACGGCAGCCGGAAGGTGCCGCGTGAGGCGCCGAAGGGATCGTTCGTCACCGTCGCGGCCCGCAAGGACCTGTACGGCGACGCGCTCAACGAGTCGCTGCTGATGCGTCCGGGCCAGTGGCTGACCCGGCTCGCGGTCTGGTTCGACGGACGCGGCGTCGACGGCGCCGTCAACGGCACCGCCGCCGGGATCGGCGGGACGTCCGGCCGGTTCCGCCGTGTCCAGACCGGCTTCGCCCGTTCCTACGCTCTCTCAATGTTCTGCGGCGCCGCCCTGGTGGTCGCCGCCCTGCTGGCGGTGAATGTGTCGTGAACGACTTTCCCTGGCTGAGCGTCCTCATCGCGCTGCCACTGGCGGGCGCGGTGCTGCTCAGCGTCATCCCGCGCGAGAAGGAGACGCTGGTCAAGCAGTTCGCGATCGGCGTCTCGCTCGTCGTCGCGGTGCTCGCCGGCGTGATGGCGGCCGGGTTCGACCCCGACGGCTCCCGCTTCCAGTACGAGGAGAAGTACTGGTGGATCAAGGAGTTCGGCGTCCACTGGGCGGTCGGCGTCGACGGCGTCGCGCTGGTGCTGATCCTGCTGTCGGTGATCCTCGTCCCGCTGGTGATGCTGGCGTCGTGGACGGAGGCCGACCGGTCCGGCGGCGTGGACGTCCCCGCCAAGCGCTCGGTGAAGACGTACTTCGCGCTGCTGCTGACGCTCGAAGCGGCCATGATCGGTGTGTTCGCCGCGACCGACGTTTTCCTGTTCTACGTCTTCTTCGAGGCGATGCTCATCCCGGTGTACTTCATCATCGGGTACTACGGCGGCGCGCAGCGCTCCTACGCCGCGGTGAAGTTCCTGCTGTACTCGCTGTTCGGCGGGCTGCTGATGCTCGTCGCGGTGATCTGGCTGTACCCGCTGTCGAGCAAGCCGACCTCCGAGGGCGGCCTCGGGCACGGCACGTTCATGTTCGACGAGCTTTCCCAGATGAACGTCGACCCGACGACCGCGAAATGGCTGTTCCTCGGCTTCTTCGTCGCGTTCGCGATCAAGGCGCCGATGGTGCCGGTGCACACCTGGCTCCCGGACGCGGCGCAGCAGTCCCCGCCGGGCGCGCTGGTGCTGATCGTCGGCGTCCTGGACAAGGTCGGCACGTACGGGATGCTGCGGTTCTGCCTGGAGCTGTTCCCGGGCGCGTCCAAGTGGGCGACCCCGGTCGTGCTCGGGTTCGCGGTGCTGAGCATCATCTACGGCGCGGTCCTCGCGATCGGGCAGGTCGACCTGAAGCGGCTGATCGCGTACACGTCGGTGTCGCACTTCGGGTTCATCGTGCTCGGCATCTTCGCGATGACGTCGCAGGGCCAGTCCGGCGCGACGCTTTACATGGTGAACCACGGGTTCTCCACCGGCGCGCTGTTCCTCGTCATCGGGTTCATGATCGTCCGGCGGCGGTCGGCGAAGATCTCCGACTACGGCGGGGTGCAGAAGGCGGCGCCCGTCCTCGCCGGGACGTTCCTCGTCGCGGGCCTGTCCGGGCTGTCGCTGCCGGGCCTGTCCACGTTCGTCTCGGAGTTCCTCGTGATCGTCGGGACGTTCGACCGCTACAAGTGGGCCGGTGCGCTCGCCGTCTCCGGCGTCGTCCTCGCGGCGATCTACATCCTGTGGATGTACCAGCGGACCATGGGCGGACCGAAGGCCCCCGCCGTCGAGGGCATGAAGGACCTGAACGCCCGCGAGAAGTGGGCCGTCGCGCCGATCATCGCGATCATCGTGGCGATGGGCGTCTTCCCCCAGCCGGTGCTGAACATGATCAACCCGTCGGTGAAGGAGACCCTGGTGCGGGTCGACAAGCACGACCCGGCGCCGGACATCACCGGTAACGTCGCCGAGAACGGAGCCCGTCCATGAACACCGGCGGTCAAGCGAGCGCCCAGGTAGGCGCCGCCCTCGCGCAGGGGGGTGACATCCCCGCGCCGCACATCGAGTACGGGCAGCTCGCCCCGATGCTGCTGGTCTTCGGCGTCGCCGTGGCGGGGGTGCTGGTCGAGGCGTTCGCCGGACGGACGTGGCGCTACTACCTCCAGGTGCCGCTCGCGTTCCTCGGCCTCGCCGGCGGGTTCGCCTGGACGGTCGCGCTCGCCTGGCGCGACGACCCGCACCACGTCGCCGCCGAAGGCGCCCTCGGCGTCGACGGCCCGACCCTGTTCCTCCAGGGCACCATCCTGCTGCTGGCGCTCCTCAGCCTGCTGCTGATCGCCGAGCGCGGCGACGGCCGGGGCACGGGCGCGGTCGGCGGGCACTTCGCCGCGCAGGCGTCCGCGCTGCCCGGCAGCGAGGCCGAGCAGCGCACCACCCAGGCGGGCGTCATCCAGACCGAGGTCTTCCCGCTGATGATGTTCGCCGTCGGCGGGATGCTGATGTTCCCGGCGGCCAACGACCTGCTCACGATGTTCGTGGCGCTGGAGGTCCTGTCGCTGCCGCTGTACCTGCTGTGCGGGCTCGCCCGCCGCAGGCGGCTGCTGTCGCAGGAGGCGGCCGTCAAGTACTTCCTGCTCGGCGCGTTCTCCTCCGCGTTCTTCCTGTACGGCGCCGCGCTGCTGTACGGCTACGCCGGCTCGGTGCGGCTGTCGGACATCTCCGCGCAGATCGGCAAGGACGCCGGAAACGAGACGCTGCTGCTCGCCGGTGTCGCGCTGCTGTCGGTCGGGCTGCTGTTCAAGCTCGGCGGCGTCCCGTTCCACATGTGGAAGCCGGACGTGTACCAGGGCGCCCCGACGCCGATCACCGCGCTGATGGCGTCCTGCACGGTCGTGTCCGCGTTCGGCGCGATCCTGCGCGTCTACTACGTCGTGTTCGAGACCCTCGAATGGGACTGGCGGCCGTTCATGTGGGGTGTGGCCATTCTCACGATGGCCATCGGCTCGATCATCGCCATCACCCAGACCGACATCAAGCGGATGCTCGCGTACTCGTCGATCGCGCACGCGGGCTTCCTGCTCATGGGCGTGATCGCGTCGTCGCCCGACGGCCTGTCCAGCACCCTGTTCTACCTGCTGGCCTACGGGTTCACCTCCGTCGGCGCGTTCGCCGTCGTCACGATGGTGCGGGACGCGGGCGGCGAGGCGGGCCACCTGTCGCGGTGGGCGGGGCTCGGGAAGCGGTCCCCGGTCGTCGCCGGCGTGTTCGCCTTCTTCCTGCTGGCCTTCGCGGGCATCCCGCTGACCAGCGGTTTCACCGGGAAGTTCGCGGTGTTCAAGGCGGCCGTCGAGGAGGGCGCGACACCGCTGGTGATCGTCGCGGTGGTGTCGTCCGCGGTCGCGGCGTTCTTCTACGTCCGGGTGATCGTCGTGATGTTCTTCAGCGAGCCGGACGCCGACGGGCCGGTCGTGGTGGCCGGGCCGGCGACCGCGGTCGCTGTGGCGCTCGGCGCGACGGCTACTGTGGTACTCGGCGTGCTCCCACAACCCGTTCTGGACCTTGCGGGACAAGCCACGACCCACATGTTCGTCCGGTAGGGAGTCCTGGGTGAGCAACCCGTCCACGCAGAAGCGCGGCGGGCCGGTCTCGGAGGAGTCCGGCCCGTTCGGGCTTTCCATCGACACCGCTCTCGCGGCCGACGCCAAGGAGCGCCTCGCCGATGTCGAGGCCCTCCTCCTCGACCGCGTGCGCGGCGAGGACCCGCTGCTCAGCGACGCGTCCAAGCATCTGCTCGAAGCGGGCGGCAAGCGGTTCAGGCCGATGCTGGTGCTGCTCGCCTCCCATTTCGGCGACCCGTCCGCGCCGGGCATCATCCCCGCCGCGGTCGTCGTCGAGCTGACGCACCTCGGCACCCTCTACCACGACGACGTGATGGACGAGGCGACCGTCCGCCGCGGCCAGCAGTCCGCGAACTCCCGCTGGACGAACACCGTCGCGATCCTCACCGGCGACTACCTGTTCGCGCGGGCGTCCGACCTGCTCGCCGACCTCGGGCCCGACGCCGTCCGGATCCAGGCCCGCGCGTTCGGGCGGCTCGTCCGCGGGCAGATCCAGGAGACCGTCGGGCCCCGTCCCGACGCCGACCAACTGGAGCACTACCTTCAGGTCGTCGCCGACAAGACCGCGTCCCTGATCGCCGTGTCCGGGCATTTCGGCACGCTCCTCGCCGGGGCCCCGCCGCACATCGTGCGGACGGTCACGTCCGCGTGCGAGAAGATCGGCGTGGCGTTCCAGCTGTCCGACGACATCCTCGACATCGCGTCCGAGACGGAGGAGTCGGGCAAGACCCCAGGCACCGACCTCCGCGAAGGCATCCGCACGCTGCCGATGCACCACGTCCTCGCCGGTATCGGCTCCGGGCCTGACGACGCCCGGCTGCGCGAACTCCTCGTCCGGGACCTGACCGACGACGCGCTCCACGCCGAGGCCCTCGCCCTCCTGCGCGACCACTCCGCGATGGACCGCGCCCGCGCCGACCTCCGCGACTGGGCCGAGGACGCCCGCTCCGAGCTGCTCACCCTCCCCGCCATCCCCGCCCGCGACGCCCTCACCCACCTCTGCGACTACGTCGTCTTCCGGACGGGCTGACCAGGGGCGCCGGGCTCAGGCGTTCTGGGGCTGCGGCTCCTCGCTGAGGCCGCGGTACTTCATCGCGTGCAGGACGAGGCCGATGAGCACCTGCTTGCAGGAGGCCGTCTCGCGGGCGTCGCAGAGCATCACGGGGACCTTCGGGCCCAGGTTGAGGGCCATCTCGATCTCCGCGAGCTCGTACCGTTTGGCGCCCTCGAAGCAGTTGACGGCGACGACGAACGGCGTGTCGCGGCGCTCGAAGTAGTCGACCGACGGGAAGCAGTCCGAGAGCCGTCGCGTGTCGGCGAGGACGACGGCGCCGAGCGCGCCGAGCGCGACCTCGTCCCACATGAACCAGAAGCGCTTCTGGCCGGGGGTGCCGAACAGGTAGAGGACGTACTCGTCCCGCATCGTGATGCGGCCGAAGTCCATCGCGACGGTGGTGGTGTCCTTGCGTTCGACTCCGGCGACGTCGTCGACGCCGACGCCGCGGTCGGTGAGGAGTTCCTCGGTGCGCAGCGGCTGGGTCTCGGAGACCGTGCCCACCATCGTGGTCTTGCCGACCCCGAAACCGCCCGCGATCACGATCTTGACCGCGGTGGGGAGCCGGCGGGCGCGTACGCCGCGGGTGGGAGCGCCGCGGGTGGGGTCGTCGCGCTCAGAGGGCCCGGAGACCATCGATCACCGCCTTGTAGAGCCTGATGTCGTGCATGTCCGCCTCTGGTTCGGGTTCCTGCAGGGAGACGAATCCCTTGTCGAGCAGATCGCCGAGCATCACCCGTACCGTCGCGACGGGAAGGTCGAGGTGGCCGGTGATCTCGGCGACCGACATCACGCTCTGGCAGAGCCGGACGATGGCCAGATGCTCGGGCCCGAGCCCGATCGTGGTGTCGGGTTCGACACCGGCCGCGACGACGAGCGTGATGAGGTCGAACTCGCCGTGGGACGGTTCGATGCGGCCGCTGGTCATGACGTAGGGGCGCACCATCGGCCCGGCGTTCTCGTCGAGCCAGCGGTCCGCGCCGGCGGGCTCCGGCGGCGCGGGCGGGCCCGGCGGGTCCTCCGCCCAGAAGTCGGGCGAGGGGTCGTCGGGGGGTGTCATGTCGCGCGCCCCTCCGTGGCGCCCTGCGTCCGCGACGGGGACGTGAGGTGGTGGCCCATCGCCGTGACGAGCATGGCCATCTCGTAGGCGGTGAGGCCCACGTCGGCGTCCTCCTCGGCGAGGACCGCCAGGCAGGCGCCCTTGCCGGCGACCGTCACCAGCAGGTACGCCGACTGCATCTCGACGATCGTCTGCCGGACGGGCCCGCCGCCGAACCGGGTGCCGGCGCCCTTGGCGAGCGACTGGATCCCGGCGGCGACGGCGGCGAGATGCTCCCCGTCGTCCTGTGTCACGCCCTCGGAGGACGCCATGAGCAGGCCGTCCGCCGACAGGACGACCGCGCTGCGGGCGTGCGGCAGCCGGTGGACGAGGTCGTCCAGCAACCAGTCCAGATCGGATGCGGTACCGGTCTTCTGCGTCACTGATCTTCCTCGCCTTCCGCTGCGTTGGTGCCGAGGATCCTGTCGCGCTGTTCGGTGCCCGTGGGGCCTTCGGTACCCGTGGTGCCTTCGGTGCGGGCGGTGTCTTCGGTGCGGGCGGCCTCCGTGCGGCCCCGCCTGGTGCCGCGCTGGTAGGAGCCCATGATCCGCTGGATCTCCGCGGGGGAGCGGCCGGGGTCGTCGTGTTCGTCCGGCTCGACGTCGGCGGCGGCCGGCGGGTCGGCGCGCAGGGGGCCGGCGAGGTTCGCCTGCGGCACCCGGACGGGCAGGCCGGACGGTGTGACGGAGATGTCGGGCACGGGCGGCTGGTCCTCCGGCTGGGGATGCGGGCCCGCGTCGCCGTCCAGGGGAGCGGGCGCGTGCTCGGGCGCGTGCTCGGGTTCGGGCTTGGGCTCGGGCGTCGTCGGCACCGCGATCAGCGCGGGTGCCACGGGCTGCGGGCCCGTCGCGCGGGTCGCACCCGCGGCGGCGGCGGCGATCGCGGCGGGCCGGCGCACCTCCAGGCCGTTCTGGGTGGTGGCGGGCTCGACGGGCGCCGGTGCCTGCTCGACGATGAGGTCCCTGGGGATGACGACCACGGCGGTCGTGCCGCCGTAGGCGGACCGCTTCAGCGAGACCTGCGCGTTGTACCGCTCCGCGAGCCTGCTGACCACGAACAGCCCGAGCTGGACGGAGCTCTGCAGGTTGAAGTCGGGCGGGTCGGCGATCCGCTCGTTGATCTCGGCGAGCTTCTCGTCGGTCATGCCGAGCCCGCGGTCCTCGATGTCGATGGCGAAGCCGCTGGCGACCAGGTGCCCGCCGACCTGCACGACGGTCTCCGGCGGGGAGAACGACACGGCGTTCTCGATCAGCTCGGCGAGCAGGTGGGTGAGGTCGCCGACGGCGCGTCCGGCCAGCTCGACCGGCCCGAACGGCAGCACGGTGACGCGGGTGTAGTCCTCGACCTCGCCGACGGCGGCGCGGACGACGTCCACCATCGGGACGGAGTTGCGCCATCCGCGGGCGGGCAGCGCCCCGGACAGCACGATCAGGTTCTCGGCGTTGCGCCGCATCCGGGTCGCGAGGTGGTCGAGCCGGAACAGCTCCTCCAGCTGCTTGGTCTCGATGTCGCGGCGGCGCTCCATGGTGTCGAGCATGGTCAGCTGCCGGTGCACGAGCGTCTGGGTGCGGCGGGCCAGGCTGAGCAGGACGTCCCGGATGCCGCGGCGCAGCTCGGCCTGCTCGACGGCGGTGCGGATCGCGGTCTCCTGGACGGCGTTGAACGCGTGCCCCACCTGCCCGATCTCGTCGCGGCCGAACTCCAGCGGCGGCGCCTCGACCGCGACGTCCACCTTCTCGCCGTGCCCGAGCCGTTCGACGACGCCCGGCAGCCGCTGCTCCGCCAGCTCCCACGCGGCGCTGCGCAGCCGCTCCAGCTGCCGCACCAGTGCCCGCGCGGTGGTGACCGACACGATGACGGACGCGATGACCGCGAGCAGCCCGAGCCCGCCGGCCAGCACCAGCCGCAGGATCACACCGGCGGCGACCGGCTTGGCCTTGTCGATGAGGCGGTTGCCCGCGTCCTTGACGATGGCGCGCAGCTCGGCGATGGCTGGCTGGGTGACCTGCCGCCACTGGTCCGCGTCGATCGCCGGCCTGACCCCGGTCCGGCCGGGCCGCAGCGCCGACACCGCGGTCTCCACGGACTGCACGCGGCTGAGGTTGCCGCTCTCGGTGACCTGCTGGAAGGCGACGCGGTCCTCCCGCTCCAGCTGGGCGGTGGCGGCGGCCGTGACGTACCCGCGCACCCCGGCGAGCCGGACGAACTGGGTGAGGTCGTCCTGGGTGACCCGGCCGACCGCCAGCGCGCCCGCCAGGAGCGCGTCCTCCTGGGAGAGGATCTCCCGGGAGCGGTTGAGGTCGATCAGGTTGCCGGTGTCCTTGGCGATCTTCTCGTCGTCCAGCGTGCCCATCGCGTCGTACATGCGGAAGAACGACTCGATGACCGAGGTGTAGACGGCAGCGCCCTGGACGCGGCCGATGGTCTGCCGGTCGATGGACGCCCGCTCGGCGCGCAGCCCGTCGAGCCGGTCGAGCACGTCGTCGACGCGGCGCCGCAGGTCGTCGTCGGCGGCGCGGCGCAGGGCCCCGCTGCGCGCCTTCTCCTCGAACGTGGCGATCGTCTTGTCCGTGCGGGCCCGCTGGTTCAGCATCGCCCGGTGCCGTGCGGGCAGCGGCCGGGAGAGCCACACGACGGTGTCGCGGCGCTCCTGCTGGAGGTCCACGAGGAGGGGGTCGGCGGGCGAGCTGAGGTTGCTGTCGTAGGTGCTGACCCAGAGCAGGTTCACGCCGTCGCGGATGGTGACCCATGCCGCGAAGGCCCACAGCGCGGTCAAGGACAGCAGCAGGGCCGCAATCTTGGTCCGCAGTCGGGAGTTGCGGATGCGCATGATACTCGCCCTAACAATGTATTTAAGAATCAGCAACCAAGCGGGGTTAGTGAAAAGGGCCGCCGAGGGCCGGGGTTTGGGACGTCGCGGCGGCGGGCGCCGTCGGTACGGTGCAGAACACTAGCAATGCGCGGACGGCCGGCTCAAGCGGAATGGCCCTATTCGGAACTGGGTGTCTGGTTTAGTCGCACGGTTGTCGTTCCGCGGTATGACGAAATTCACTCTGCCGAGTGCCCGGCGGCCCCGAGCAGATACCGCGCGGCCAGAACCGCCGCCCGGACGATCGCCCGCGGGTGATAGAGGTCCTTGTCGTGCCAGAGGGCGGTGCCGTCGGCGCGGCCGAGCGCGGCGCGCCCGCGCGCGGCGGCCCTTACCGCTTCGGCGTTCGGTCGTTCCGGGCGTTCCGCCCCGAGCAGGAGGGTCAGCACGGCGTACGCGGTCTCCTCCGCGGTGCCCTGCCACCGGCCCCACGACCCGTCCGGACGTTGTGTTCCGAGAACCCAGTGCCGTGCCCGTTCCAGCGCGGCGGCGGTTCGCGGGTCGCGTCCGAAACTGCGCAAAGCCAGCACGCAGCACGTGGTCGCGTAGTAAGGCGAAGCGTGCCATCGGTCGGCCCAACTCCCGTCATCCCGCTGCTGGCCGATGAGCCAGGATTCGGCCTTCCTCATCCGGGCCTTATAGCGGTGCGCGGTGTCGTCGGCAATGCGCTCCGCAGGGACCGTCCGGAGATACTCGCCGAACGCCTCCAGTGCATGAGCGTTAGTCGTGGTGGAAAATCCTTCTTCCCCTTGCCAAGTGCAGAAATGGGTGGCCGTCTCATATTGCAGCAAAGGTTCCGGGCTATGTGCTGCGCCGAGGTGAGCCAGCGCGTACAATGCCCCGGCCGTGGTGTCGGCATCGGCCGGTAGCCCGTCCGCGGCGGCGGTGCCCCGCGCGCCGAGCGGAGCCGTCAGGCTGAGGACGAGATGCGGCGGCGCGCTGAACGGGACACCGGCCCGCGCCAGCCAGCCGATCACCCAGCCGCGCTCGAACACCGTGAGCGGGAACGTGACGGGCAGCAGGCCGTCGTGGGCGGCCGCGACGGTCTCCAGATACCAGCGGGCCGGGGTGCTCGGGTCGTCCGGCGGCCGGTCGCCGAGCCAGGCGGCGGTGGCGGCGGGTGAGGCGCCGATGGCGGCGGGCGGACCGCCCGTCTCCGGCCCGGCCGGGGCGAGCCCGCGGGCGGCGTCGCCACCGGTCTCCAGCGCGTGCATGAGCTTCGTCCACGGCGGCAGCCCCGAGCGCAGCAGCTTGCGCATGAGATCCAGCTTGCCGCCGTCGACGCCGTGCGGCAGCGGCAGCGGCGTCGCTTCGGGCCGTCCCGCCGGGGCCGGGGACGCGGCGATCCGCTCGTTGATCCTTTCGATCAGGGACGGGACGATCAGCTCGATCGCCGGCATGTCCGGCAGCCGTCCGCCCACGCCGGGCAGCCAGTGGCCGAGCCGCCGCAGTCCCCGGACGGCGGCGTCCGCCACAGGTGCCCGCGAGTCGCCACGGTCCAGCGCCGACAGCAGGGCCTCGGTCGCGCTCAGGGTGGGCACGAGCGCGTAACCGTCGTCGGGCGCGCCCCAGCCACCGTCGGAACGCTGCGTTTCCAGCAGGTAGGCGACCCGGCGTTCGTGGCCCGTCAGCCAGGGCGCGTGCGACACGACCCGGCCCGTCTCGTACACCGACGGCGCCACCTGACCCCACGGCGAGGTGGTGAGCCCGCCGAGCAGCTCCCGGACGTCCGGCGCCACCCCGGACGACCCGCCGAAGACCTGGGCGGACGCGCCCGCGGACGGCATCGCCAGGGCGGAGGCGGCCGAGGGTCCCGCGTCGTTCAAAGCCGCCCCCAGTAGTCGGCGGCGCCGTAGAAGCCCATGCTGTAACCGATCTGCCGCCCGAGATAGACGGTCTCGTCCGGGCAGTCGTCGCGCAGCGGGTCGAGCAGCGTCTCGCAACGGTCCACGAGTTCGCCGATCCGCTCCTGGACGGTCGCGCGGTCGACGTCCAGGAGCAGGGCGTTCAGGTCTCCCCAGGTGACGTCACGTTCATAGGTGGCCAGGTCGTTCAGCAGCCGGAGGACGCGCTGCACCTCCCGGCTCACCTCCAGGAGCTCGTCGAGCCGCGCGAGCGCCGCGGCGGACGACCCGGACAGCCAGTGGGAGACGTTGACGAACGTCGAACCGAAGTTGTCGGCGTTGCCCAGATACTGCTCGAACGACGGTGTGAGCTGGCCGTTCGCCTTGCCGGCCGTCTTCCACTCCCATTCGAGGGCCATCGCGTCCAGCATGCGGTGGAGTTCGCCGAGCCAGACGTCCCGGTACGCGGCGAAGGCGGGCGCGACGGCCAGCCGGTCACGGATCTCGCCGAGAAGCCGCGCCAGCGGCGGACCGCCCGCCGCCGCGTCCGGCGCGGACGGCGTGACGGCGGCGGTACGGCACCAGTCCAGGATCTGCTCGACCTCCGGCCGGGACCGCGCCCGGTAGTCGATCAGCCAGTCGAGCGCGAAGATCCACAGCGAGGTGCGGTTGGCGACCTCCAGCCGCTCCCGGCCGGCGTCCGGCGACCCGAACGCGTTGGCCATCGACACGGCGGTGAACAGCGCCGAGTCGAAGGGGGCCCCGGAGAACAGGTCGGGGTGGGCCTCGGCACACGCGCGCAGGTCCCGCTCACATCCCACGGCGAGCGCACAGATCCGCCCGTGCTCAGCCGCCTCCCGCGTCCGATCGACCCCCGTCCCAGCCACGCTCACAACGAGCCCCCAGCCATGCCGCACGCAGGGTCGTTGGGCGTGCTGGGGGCAAGGTTGCGGTGCGGGACGAGGCGCATTCTCAGGTCGAACTCTGGGCGCAGCGTGGGGCCGATTCTCGCGCGCGCCGGTATCGCTTGGACCGGCTCGGGACGGAACCTGCTGAGCATGCTCGCGACGATCAGCTTCGCCTCGGCGTAGAAGACGTTCATGCCGATGCACTGGTGCGGCCCGCCGCCGAAGGGGAAGTAGGCGTACCGGTGCCGGCGTTCGGCGCGTTCGGGCGTGAACCTTTCCGGGTCGAACTCCAGGGGCCGGTCCCACACCGAGGGGAGCCGGTGCGTGAGGTACGGGCTGATGATCAGGCTCTGCCCGGCCTCGATCGGGACGCCGCCGAGGGTGCCGGGCCGCAGCGCTATCCGCGGGAAGACCCACGCCACCGGGTAGAGGCGCAGCAGCTCGCTCACGACCTGGCCGGTGTAGACGAGATCGTCCAGATGCCGAGGGCCCGCCCGGCCGGTGCCGACGACGCGGTCGACCTCGTCGCGCAGGCGGGCGGCCACCTCCGGGTGCTCGCAGATCATCGGCCACAGCCAGCTCAGCACGGTCGTGGTCGTCTCCGTGCCCGTCGCGAACATGGCGACGAGGTTGTCGCGTATCCATTCGTCGCTCAGGGCGCCGCCGCGCGCCGTCCGCGCGCGGCACAGCACGGTGAAGATGTCGTGGCCCTCGCCGGGGTCGTCCCGGTACCGGTCGACGAGCTCGTACATCACCTCGTCCACGACCTTGAGCGCGGCACGGTACGCGGTGTCGCCGGGCAGCCGGACGGCGTCGGGCAGGAACGGCAGCAGGAACCGGAAGGCGAGGTTCCTCGCGACGGCGTCGAACGCCGGGGCCAGCCGGGCGATCTGCGGCGGCAGGATCTTCTCCCCGAAGAAGACCCTGATCACGGTCGTGTTGACGATGCGGGCCATTTCAGCGCCGGCGGCCACCGGACGGCCCTCGCGGGCGGCGGGGGTCAGCTCGTCCACCGCGTCGTCGATGGTTCCGGCGAGCCGGTCCATGAGCGCGCGGACGTTGCGGGCGCTGAAGACCGGCATGAGGATCCGGCGGCTCAGCGCCCACGCCTCGTGCTCGCCGAGGATGCTGTCGCCGAACAGTCCGTGCAGCGGACGCCAGAATACGCCGTCGCGGACGTAGTTGTCCGACTCGTCCTTGAGGACCGTCTGGACGTCTTCGGGCCGGGTCACGAAGAAGGGCTTGGAGGCGCCGAGGTCGAGGCGGAGGAGTTCGCCGTCCGCCACCCGGCCGATGCGCTCGATCTCTTTCAGCGGGTTTCTGATGAAGCCGGGGAGGGTGCGGTAGAGGGGGAAGTTCTTCGGTTTCCGGGAGCGTGTCGTACCGGCGGTGACAGACATCGTTCTGGCCCCACAGACAGGCCGTCCCCTCGCGGTCGGGGACGGTGTTCGACGGGTCGGTCGCTCGGGAAGACGACCACCCGCCGCCTGGAATCAGGCCCTCCGAAACGGGTGGTAGAAGTTTTCCAAAATCGATGATCTACCGTGGAAGTATGACATCCAGTTGATATGTCTATCAAGTGGCCGTCTGTCTGATACATGCATCAAACAAGTGATATGCGTCACTCATCATGAGTATTGCGATCCGTCGGCTTTGGTGGCATTAGCAGAAGAATGCCTTGTTTGGTGGGCTTTCCGGCCAACTTCGCGTGACAAGTCATCGACGCCTCACCGGGCGTGCGGGCGGGCATCTAGACGGCGTCGGGCAACGCCTCGCGGCGCGCGGAGTAGAGCCCGTCCCACGTCAGCATCACCAGCGCGAACCACACCAGCAGAAAGCCCGCCCACCGGCTCGGCGGCATCTCCTCGTGCTGGACGAACACCCCAATGACGAACTGCAGGACGGGCGCCAGGTACTGCAACATGCCGATGACGGTCAGCGGCAGCCTGATCGCCGCCGCGTTGAACAGCATCATCGGCACGGCCGTCACGACACCCGCCAGGGCCAGCAGCAGCGCCTGCCCTACGCCCTCGTGACCGAACGTCCCCTCGCCCTGCCCTTCCAGCATGAGCACGAACCCGAGCGCCGGCAGGAACACCACGGCCGTCTCGACCGCGAGGCCCTCCGCCGAGGGCATGTCGGCGAACTTCTTGAGCAGCCCGTACGTCCCGAACGCGAACGCGAGCACCAAGGCGATCCAGGGCGGGCGTCCGTAGTCGACGGTCAGCACGACCACGGCGAGCGTCCCCATCCCGACCGCGGCCCACTGCCACGTCCGCAGCCGCTCCCGGAAAATGACGACGCCGAACAGCACGCTGATCAGCGGGTTGATGAAATACCCGAGGGCGGCCTCGATCGTCTGCCCGCTGTTGACGGCGTAGATATAGGTGCCCCAGTTGGCGGTGATCACCAGCGCCGCCAGCGCCAGCAGCACCCCGTGCCGGACGGTCAGCGCCCTGATCCAATCCAGGTTCCGCCGCGCGGCGAGCACCACCACGCCCACCGCGACCAGCGACCACATGATCCGGTGCGCGAGGATCTCGACCGACCCGGCCGGCTTCAGCAGCGGCCAGTACAGCGGGAACAGGCCCCACAGCACGTACGCCGCGGCCCCGAACGCCACCCCCCGCTTAGCCACAGCAGCAACCTACCAGCACGTAATCAGCAACAAAGAGTGACGCTCATTACTACGATGGCGAGCTAACCTGATGACATGTTCGGCTTCGCGAAGACCCAGATGGTCACCCCGGAGAACGCGCTTCCCGGCAGGGACGAGCCCATCCCCGTCCCGCCCCGCCACGAGGTCCTCAACGCCCCGCTGGCCCCGCCCTTCCCGGACGGCGCCGAGATCGCCGAGTTCGCCCTCGGCTGTTTCTGGGGCGCCGAACGCAGGTTCTGGCAGACCCCCGGCGTCATCTCCACCGCCGCCGGCTACGCGGGCGGCTACACCCCGAACCCCACCTACGAAGAGGTCTGCAGCGGCCAGACCGGCCACGCCGAAGCCGTCCGCGTCGTCTACGACCCGGCCGAGATCTCCTACGACGACCTGCTCCGCGTCTTCTGGGAGTCCCACGACCCCACCCAGGGCATGCGCCAGGGCAACGACGTCGGCACCCAGTACCGCTCGGCCATCTTCGCCCGCACCGACGACCAGCGAAAGGCCGCCGAAGCCTCCCGGGACGCCTACCAGCCCGTCCTCACCAAGGCGGGCTACGGCCCCATCACCACCGAGATCACAGCCGCCCCCGACTTCTACTACGCCGAGGACTACCACCAGCAGTATCTAGCGGACACCAAAAACCCAAACGGCTACTGCGGCCTTGGTGGCACCGGCCTGAGCTGCCCCGTCGGCGTCGCTCCGGCCGAGTAGAGGCTGACGGCTGTCAGGCCGTGCAGTGGTGAGTTTGGCTGCGGTCGCAGGCTGGTCAGGGGCCCGCGCCGGTGGGCGCGTCGATCGCTTCCAGGGTCCGGCCGTCGAGCGCGTAGATGATCCCGGACTGGACGACGACGGGCCTGTCGACGTCCATGCCCCGCCGCCAACGCTGCCGTCCCGTGCGCAGGTCGAGGGCGAGGAGCGCGTTGTCGTCCGGCCTGAACCGGCGGTGCCTGGAGTAGTCGACGTAGGCGGTGCGGTCATCGGTCCCGGTAAAGCCAGCGTCCGAATCGACCTGCTTCCACCACAGGCGCCGCCCGCTCGCCAGGTCGATCGCCGCCATCGCGGTTCGTTCGACATCGGGGCGAAAAAAGCGGTAATCGGTGGCGTCCCCCCACACGAACGCCGTGTTCCCCCCGACGGAGAGGCTCGTCATCCGGATGGGGGACGTCCAGCGCCGGTGTCCGTCCGCGCCGTCGAAGGCGTGCAGTCCCTCCTCATCGAGAAGGTAAAGGTCGGACCCCGTGCCCGCCATCTCGCGAATGAAGGTGGACTCCGCATCCTTGGGCGGAAACGGGATGTCCCAGAGTTGACGCCCCGTCTTCACTTCGTACGCGCGAAGCCGGTATACGCCATTGGAGGCCGATATGGCCGCGTAGAGATTCGTGTCACCGACCGTCCACTCACTGACGAACCCCGTGGAACGACGCCAGCCTTTGCCCGAACTGGTCGCCAGCGAGACCAGGCCGCCGCCCCGCCCCGGCCCGCTGTTCTCCGCCAAGCTGACGCGGTCATCCTCGATGATCGCCTCGTGGCAGTCGCTACTGTGGCTCCTCACCGTCTCGCTCCAGACCCGGGAGCCCCTGGCCGGTTCGATGGCCGACAATCGAAGCCGGTCAGAGTCGATCTCCTCGGCCACGATGATGCGACCGCCTGAATCAGGGCGTCCCCCGGCGCAGACAAACCCATCGAACGGGATCCGCCACCGCCGAGCGCCCGTACGCGCATCAAGCGCGCTCATGCTCGTCGCGCCCCTGACGAGCAGCACGACGCCCGACCGTCCGATGGGCGCCTGTGCTTCTCCGGACTTGGACCTCCAGCGCTGACGACCGGTTCTCGCGTCATGCGCGGCGGTCCCCTTCGATCCACCCACGTACACCAGCCCGTCGGACACGAGGGGTACCCCGTACACGTCGCCGAGGGACCACGGCCGGAACCCCGCACTCCCCTGCGGGGAGTCACCTGTGGTGAGGACGACCACGACCACGGTCACCACGACCAGGGGGAGCGACAATGCCCAGAGCCACCGCCGGGAACCCTTTCTCGACGCCCGGGGAGCGATCGGAGGCGCAACCTTCGCCGTCCTCTGTTCGACCTCTGGCTCCGTCGCGAGCTCGACCTCCGGCTCGGGCTCGACCTCCGGCTTCGGGCGCGCAGCGGTGTACTGGGAGACTTCGGTGACGTAGTCGTCGATGACCCTTCCGTACGGGGCGTCCGCCCAGTCGACCTGCCCTGCCGTCGCGACCGCGCCCGCCAGTGCGCCGAGGATCTGGTCCGGCGTGGGCCGTGCGGACGGCGACTTGGTCAGGCAACGGGCGATCAGGTCCCGCTGCGCCACCGGGACCACGGAAAGATCGGGCTCCGCGTTCATCACGCGAAGCAGAACCGCGCGGAGGTCGCCGTCCCCGAAGGGAGGGCGACCGGTGGAGGCGAAGTAGAGGACGCCCCCCAGCGAGAACACGTCGCTGGTCGGCCCCGCCTCCTCACCGGCCGCCTGCTCCGGCGACATGTAGCCGGGCGTCCCGACCAGTCCACCGGTCGTCTCGGTGCCGTCGACCGCCCGCGCGATCCCGAAGTCGATCACTCGCGGCCCGTCCTGGGCGAGCAGGATGTTGGACGGCTTGAGATCCCGGTGCACGAGCCCGGCAGCGTGGACGGCCCGGAGTGCCTCGGCGAGCGCCGCCGCGAGCACGGTGAACGCGCCTTCCGGGAGGGGGCCGTGCGCTTTGACCACGGTGTTCAGGTCGGGGCCCGCGACGTGCGCGGTCGCCAGCCAGGCGGGGCGGCCGTCGGGGTCGGCGTCGATGACCGGAGCGGTGTAGAAGCCGCTGACCGCCTTGGCGGCCTCGACCTCGCGACGGAAACGTTCCCGAAATCTCGGATCGTCGGTCAAATGTGAATGGATGATCTTCACCGCGACGAGCCGTCCGCCGGGAGAGCGCGCGAGAAAGACCAACCCCATCCCACCGGCCCCGAGCCGTGCCAACAGCTCGTAGGAGGCGATGCGAACGGGATCCGAGGACGCGAGCGGCTCCATCCCAGAAAGCCTTCTAGAACCCCGCACCCCACGCAACCCGGCGGCGACACCGACGACCCATTACTAGAGGAAGCAATCTGTGGTGGGTGTCGAGTGGACGCGTCACGGAGGCTGTGCCGGATATCCGGCACTATGTCTCTGCCGGTTGCCTTTTGCCCTTGTGTGCGGCTGGATGGCTATGAGCCGGTGGCATCTCCGCCGAAGAACATCCCCGCGAACGGAAGTACGTCCCTCGCGGCTTCTCGTGCTTCCTTCGCCGCTTGCCGAGCCCGCTCCCGGTTGCGCTGCCGTTGTTGCGCTCGACGTGCTGTCTCCTGCCGCTGCAACCGGTCCAGGTCGCGCGCTTCCAACTCGTCCAGCAGGATGGCGCCAACGCAGATCAAGGTGTAACCTCCGGCCCCAACCGCCCCCGCGATTATTAGCGGTTTGGCCTTGCCATGATGACTCCGATCGCCGGCTTACCTGGCTGCTTCGAGCCTAGGTAGGAAAAGTGGCTCAGACAGTGCCCCACGAGGTCGCATGTTCCTCCGCGGCCTGGGCGGCGCCGGCCGCTCCTGCCCAGTCGAAGTAGCGTCGATCGACGGATGAGCGCCGATGCTTTCCCCTGGCTCAATTCTTTGCTGCGTAGCCTCAGCCCTGAAGGTGGTGGGCTCGCAGGCCGCAAGAGCTCCCGCCGGGCTGGCAACCGGGGTGACCCGGCTGGCTCTGGTGTTCTCGAAAAGGATTGGCTGATCGGTAACGGTTGGCGTCACCATCTACACCATGGAAGAACCACGACACCGGATCCGCGCTGTTCATACGGCGTCCACGATCACCGTCTACCAGGCGTACGCCCCCGAGATCGGGTTGCCGGCAGTGCGGCAGGGAGGGTTTCCGGCAGCGTGGAAGCGGGGGCGGATGACCTGGATCAAGCCGTCCTTCCTGTGGATGATGTACCGCTGCGGTTGGGGCACGAAGGCGGGGCAGGAGACCGTCCTCGCTGTCGAGATCACTCGCGACGGGTTCGAGTGGGCGCTGCGCCACTCATGCCTCTCGCACTATGTCCCCGGGTTCCACACGGACCGCGATACCTGGCAGCGTCAGGTCAAGCGCGCGCCGGCGCGAGTCCAGTGGGACCCCGAGCGCGATCTGCATCTGCGGCCGCTGGCTTACCGCTCTCTGCAACTTGGGCTCTCCGGTGAGGCCGCGCGACGTTACGCGGACGAGTGGATCGTCTCCATCAGCGATGTGACACCGCTCGCCCAGGAGATTCGCGCGCTCGTCAAGAGCCGTGACCTGGATTCCGCGACCCGGCTCCTGCCGCATGAGCGCCCGTATCCCGCAGCTACGGGGGACTGGTACCCGGCAGAATGAGCGCCTCGGCTTTCGACGAGATCGCGGCGTTGTGGGCTGAGCATGTTAAGGCGCCGTGGCCTGATGACCTCTACTCGGCAGGCGACCCTGGCAAGGACGTGGCCGAGCTCGACGGCGCAATAGCGGGCTGTATCTCGACCTACATACAGGGACATGGGGTGCTCGATACGAACCGCTCTCGCATCCTTCGCTCCGCTTCCAACGATCTGGAAGAGATCCTTCCCCGTGTGCAAGGAGAGGCGGCGGCCTATGTGCGTCGTCTGATCCGCATGGCCGGTCTGATCCTCTGAGTCGAGGTTGAAGTACCGGATGTTCCCTTCCTGCGGGGATGATGGGGGAGTGCGGCCCAATTTGGTGCGGATCCCCGGTGAGGGGGACGCTTTGGCTGAAGAGATCCTGGAGCGGGTACCCGAGCAGGTCGATGCTCGTTTCATCGACACCTTGGAGGCGGGCGATCGGATTGTCCTCGGGAGGTACGGGGCCAGGTCGGCGACTCTCGCGATGCGGTGGGGGTCGGTGGAGCGGCTGCGCGATGGGCTCTTGGCGTCGGCGTTGTCCAACTGTCTAGGGGGCAGGGATTCGCGGGATTTGATGGTCGCCTGGGCATTGCACTTCTTTGTCGCCGAGCACCTGGGCCACGGGCCGCGTGCCGTGTTTCACGAGATCGCGGATCGGCTGCCTGCCGGAGATACGTCCGAGCTGCTGCGCGTGTTCGGCGCCAGGGACGATGTGACCCTGCGGAGTTTCGGATGGTGTTTGGTTCAGACCGGCGCCGGGCCGGACTTCGTTCCCGTGACTCCCTGATCGCGGCCGTGGGGTCAGATTGTTGTCGTGACCAGGACGATCGCCACTGCCATGGCCACGGCGAGCGATATGGCGCCGGTGATCGCCAGCGTGAGTCGGTAGGGGTGTCGTTCGGCCCACGACACCAGGCCCGGATACGTCTTTTCGAATTCCTTGCCGCTGGCGAAGTAGGTGAGCCCGCTGCACGGTACGCCGAGCATCTCCACCAGTTGGTCGACGTCCTCGCGATTGTAGGAGCCGACGTTGACCCTGATGAGCAGCCGGCCGTGTGTGTCGAGGAGGAACAGGCTTTCGCCGCCCACTCCGTTCGGTAGGTGGATGGTCGCACGCACTGCCTTTGTGACGCGTGAGCGTGACCGGCGTCGGTGGGTGAACAGGCCCCGCACGACGACCTCGTGCGGGGTCAGGGTGATGCGGGAGGTACGGAACGCCACCGTCCCCAGGGTGATCAACACGGCCCAGATGGTGCCCACGATCGGGGCGAACATCGTGGGGGCGTCGCCGATCAGGATCGCGGTGACGAGGCCCACGCCGCTCAACACGGCAGCGGTCAGCACGATCAGTCCTGTCCCGGAACCCGGCCGCAAATCGAGGTTCCCCTGAACGTCACGCACGCTGACCTCGCCTTTTTCGCCGACCCGTCGACAGGGTGTCACATCGATGAAAGCCGCGAACGCGCGGAGGGGCCTTACAGGCGATCAGGTGAAGTCGGCCGCGGTCATGCCGGGTGGGTGACCGGGGGGCCACTGGACGAGTTCGATCTTGTAGCCGTCGGGGTCGGTCAGCCAGGACGTCCTGAAGCCCGGTCCGAGGTCCGCGGGCGGGTCGGCCGTGACGCCCTTGGCCGCGAGGTCGGTGATCGTGGTGTCGAGATCGTCCACCTGGATGACGAGGTGGTTGACGGCGGTGGTGTCCGTGACCGGGCGCGCGGGGTCGTGGACGAGTTCGAGGCTGACGAACGGGTCGTCGGGCAGTTTGAGCATGGTGAGGCTGCCGAAGTCCGTCTCCGGGACGGCGCCGAGCTGGGCGTACCCGAGGGCGGTGTAGAAGGCGAGCGAGCGTTCCAGGTCGGTGACCCGCAGCCCGAGATGCAGCATCCGCATGATCGGCAGGCTAGTACGTTCAAGCTGGGAGGATGGGGTGGTGGAACTGCGTCCTGGGTTGCGTGCGGAGAGATCGGTCGTCGTCGAGCAGGCGGACACCGCCGTTCGGCTGGGGAGCGGGGACGTGCCCGTCCTGGGGACGCCCCGGTTGCTCGCGCTTGCCGAGGAGGTGACGGTCGCGGCGGTCGAGGAGTGCCTGGACGAAGGCCGTACCTCCGTCGGGACGCGGGTGGAACTGGAGCACCGGGCGGCCAGCCCCGTCGGCATGCGCGTCATGGTCGAAGCGGAATTGCTGGAGGTCGAAGGCGCGCGGCTCGTGTTCGGTTGCACGGCCACCGATGGGCGCGGCACGGTCGTGGGCACCGGGCGCATTGAGCGTGTCGTCGTTGACCGGGAAAGGTTTCTCGCGCGCCTTTCCGACTAAAGCCCGCCCGTTCGCGGACGCCGGGTGGGTATGGTCGGGGAATGGGATTCGAGGTCGTCTGTGAGGTAGAGCCGCCCATGCGGCCGGATCTGACGCGGGTGCGACACCAGATCGGGGTGTTGAGTCCTGTCGCGGATTCGTTTCTGATTCCCGACAACCATATTGGACGTGCCACCGTGTCGAGTGTGGCCGTCGCTCACGAGGTTCAGGCGATGGGCGCGCGGGGGATCGCGTGCTTGAACTCGCGTGACCGCAATCTACTGGGCTTTCGCCGGGACCTGCTGACCGCGGCCGCGTACGGGGTGGAGCGGTTCCTGTTCGTCTACGGGGACAAACCTACGGCGGGCGGCCGGACGAGTGAGCTGACCGTCCGGGCGATGATGGACGAGACACGCGCGGCCAGCGCGGACTCGGTGTTCGCGGGCTGCGGGCCGTTCCAGGTCGGGGTGGCCGCCGGCCTGCGGAGCGTCCCGGCGTGGAAGACGGCCGCCGACTTCATGTTCGTCCAGGTCAGTTACTCGCTGGAGAATCTGCTGCGGTGGCGGGAGAGCGTCGAGGTGGCCGGTCCCGTTTATGCGGGGGTGATGGTCCTGGCCAGCGCGGGAATGGCGCGGAGGCTGGCGGCGTCCATTCCGGACATCGACATTCCGGGTGATCTTGTCGAGGCCGTCGAGCGGGATCGTTCGGCGGGGGTCGCGGCGGCGTGCGAGCAGGTTCTCGCCGTCCGGGACAGCGGCGCGTTCGACGGGGTGCATCTGGTGCCGGTCAGCCGGTACCGCGAGGTCGCCGCCATTCTGGAACGCGAATTGAACTAGATGAGGTTCTGGTCGCGGGCGTAAAGGGCGGCCTGGGTGCGGTCCCGGAGACCCAGTCTTTGCAGGATGCGGGATATGTGGTTCTTGACCGTGCCTTCGCTGAGGTAGAGGCGCGCGGCGATCTCCTTGTTGGTGGCGCCGCCGGCGATCAGCCGCAGCACCTCGGTCTCGCGCGGGGTGAGCAGGCCCGGGTCGGGCAGGGCGGCGGCCAGCCGGCGGGTGATCGTCGAGTCGAGCTGGGCGATGCCGGACCGGGCCAGCCGGACGGCGGCGGCGAGCTCGGCGGCCGGGAGGTTCTTGAGGAGGTAGCCGGCCGCTCCGGCGCGCATCGCCTGGACGACGTACTCGTCGTCGTCGAACGTGGTCAGCATCACGACCTTGCAGGACGGGTGGCGGCCGAGGATCTCGGCGGTGGCGGCGACGCCGTCCATGCCGGGCATCCGGACGTCCATCAGGACGACGTCGGCGGACGCGGACGCCTCGACGGCGGCGGCCCCGTCGGCGGCCGTGCCGATCACCTCGATGCCGGGCTGGATGCCGAGCAGCGACGCGATCCCCTCCCGGACGAGTTCCTGGTCGTCGACGACGAGCACGCGGACGGGGTTCACCACGGCACCCTGACCGAGATCGTGGTGCCGGCGGGTCCGCTCGCCAGGTCCAGGCGGCCGCCGAGGAGCGCGACGCGTTCGCGCATCCCGCGCAGGCCGAACCCGTCGCGCCGGCCGGATTCCGCGGGGTTCTCGCGCGGGTCGAAGCCGTGGCCGTTGTCGGTGACGGTGAGGCTCGCGCCGGTGGCCTCGCAGGTGAGGGCCAGGCGGACGGTGGTGGCGCCGGAGTGGCGGCACGCGTTGGTCAGGGCTTCCTGCGCGGCTCGGTAGAGCGTGGTCAGGGAGGCCAATGGGCGGCCTTCCGCGTCGCCTGTCACGTCCAGGCTGACGGTCAGGCGGTCGTCGCCGAGGTGGTCGATCAGTTCGGTGAGGGCGTCGGTGAGCCTGAACGGACGCCGTCCGAGCGCGCGGACCGACTGCCTGACCTCGGTCAACGCGCGGTCCGCCGACCAGCGGGCGTTGCCGACGGCCTCCCGGGCCCCGGACGGGTCGAGCTCGGCGAACGCGTCCGCCTTCTCCAGCTGGACGGCGATCGCGGTGAGATGGTGGCCGAGGCTGTCGTGGATCTCGCGGGCTAGACGGTTGCGCTCCTGCGCCGCGGACAGCGCCTCGACCTCGTGCATGACCCCTTCCAGCCGGACGCGGGCCTCCCGTTCGCGGACGGCGACCGCCGCCATCGTGATCGCGAGGACGATGCCGAGCGCGAACATCACGACGTCGGAGACGTGTTCGGCGCGGGTGTGCCAGCCCGGCTCCCGGAGGGTGAACAGCACCGGGAGCGCCGCGACACAGCCCGTGCCGAGGACGATCGCGGTGCGGCGCCCGAACGTGAAGTACGCGGTGAACGGGACGAGGACGAAGAGCACCCGCGCGATTCCTGAGTCGTCGAGCGCGTTGACGGCGACGTAGAGACCGGTGCGGGCGAGGAGAAGGGCGGCCGCCGGAATCCGCCGTTCCAGGGCATCGAGTCCGATCAGGAGGAGCAGCAGTGCGGAGAAGCCCGTGACGCGGAAGGACGGGCCCGCGTCCACGAGTGCGTAGTAAGCGCCTCCGGCCAGCACCGCCAGGCAGAGGAGCGGCGACACCCAGGGCACCGGACGCGTCGCGGACATGAACGGAGGTTACGTGGGCGCGGACGCCCCGGGCCAGCGGCGGGACGGAATCCGGCCAATGGTCATGTGCCGTTCGGCCGGTGCGGGTCTGGCTGTTTCGCACTTATCCGTGAACGGCGCCGCTCATTACGGTGCGTGATATCCCTCACGGAAGGTGTTCGAGATGTTGCGTGCCACAGTGCTCGTTTCCGTCCTGCTGGCTTCCTTGGCCGTCCCCGCGGGCGTGGGTCTCGCGGGCGCGGGCCCGGCGGGCGCGGGCGATAGGGGATGTGGTGAAGGGGAACTGCGGGTTCCAGGGGCCGCGCGCTCCATCGCGGTATGCCTGGACGACCTCACAACGGCGGGGACGGTTCCCAGCGGCCATACCGATCCGGCGGACTGGGCGGGGCTGGAGGCACCCGGCACGGCGAATCCGTCGGGCGTTCCCGGAATCCAGATCGACGGCCATTTCCCTGACTCGTCCAAGACCAACCCGACGCACGGATGGAACCAGGACTCACAGTTCGTCATCCGGCTGCCGCACCGCTGGAACGGCGGGCTGGTCGTCAGCGGCCCGGCCGGTGTCCGCGAGCAGTACTCGAACGACCGCATCATCGGCGACCACGTCCTGGCCAGGGGATACGCGTTCGCTGCGACGGACAAGGGCAACACCGGGCCCACCCTCTACAAGGACGGCCGCCGGCCGGGTGACGCCATTCAGGAATGGCATCTGCGGATGGCCCAGCTGACGACGGCGGCCAAGCACGTCGCGGCGCGGAAGTACGGTCGGGCGCCTCGGCACACGTACGCGGCGGGCCTGTCGGCCGGTGGTTACCTCGTCCGCGGGCAGCTCGAACGGTTCCCCTGGCTTTACACCGGCGGGGTCGACTGGAACGCGATGATGTTCACGGCCGAGGGGCCGAGTCTGCTCACGACGTTGCCTCCTGCGCTGCGCGCCTATCCGAGGTACGCGGCGGGGAAACCCGGTGCGCGTGAGGAGATGCTCGCCGCCGGATACCCGGCGGGTTCGGAGCCACTCTGGGAGTACCACCACAAGAACCTGTGGGACCTTTTCCAGCGGCTCATCCGGGAGGAACTCGACCCGTCCTATGACGGCGCGCGTGAGGCCGGGACGCCGTTCTGCGCGGAGGGGACGGGCGCGGGCTGCGACACCGACTATGTCTACGCGTCCCGTCCACGGGAGGTGCGCGCGGCCGTCCGGCGGGTGGCGCTGACGGGACGGATCCAGCGACCGCTCATCAGCGTTCACGGCACGCTCGACGTGCTGACGCCGATCGGGAAGTACGGCGACGTGTACGCCGAGATGGTCAGGAAGGCCGGACGCGGAAGCCTGCACCGCTACTACCGCGTGCCAGGCGGCACCCACACCGATGGGTTGAGCGGCGCGTTCCCCTCGCTCGTCCGGCCGATGCAGCCGGACTTCACGGCGGCGTTCGACCGGCTGGCCGCGTGGACCCAGCGCGGCGTCGCCCCGCGGGGCGCCGACGGCTGATCTGAATGCCACAGGGCCTTCCCGGGCGCGGGAAGGCCCTGCGGCGGAAGCGGTCAGTACGGCAGGAGGCGGCCCGAAGGGGTCCGCAGGTCGGTCGGGCTCGGTTGACGTGGGGGCCTGGGGCGCTTGATGAGCTGCTGCCGTGCCATGTTGATCATCTCCCCCCGCCGGGCCTGATCTAACCCGGCGATCGAGCCGATGTCGCGCTGCTCTAAGTAGGACGCGCTCACCCTGCGCGAGGTTCGCCGAGCTTATGCGACAACCTCTGCCGGTTCGACCGATTTTCTGGCCGCGGTCGTCGCGGTACGTGTCCGAACAACCGTCTTTCCGCCGGTCAGGACACGATGTCGCGACCCCGGAAGCGGCGGAACGCGAGCGCGAACAAAATCGCGGCGTAGGCGGTCGAGATGGCCGCGCCCTTGGCCATGCCCGTCCAGGTGATCTCGGGCTGGAGGGCGTCCATCCACGCGTACATGAAGTGGGTCGGGAGGAACTCGCGCCACGAGCCGAGCGCGGTGACGGCGTCCAGGATGTTGCTGACGATGACGAGCCCGACGGCGCCGCCGACCGCGCCGAGCGGCGAGTCGGTGGTGACCGACAGCAGGAACGCCAGGGCCGCGACGACGAGCTGCGACACGAGCGCGTAGCCGACGATGATCGCCATCCGGCCGAGCGCGGTGCGCACCGGGACGGTGCCGCCGGTCGGGAGTTCGACGTCGCCCCAGCCGAATCCGACCGTCCCCGCGACCAGCGACATCACCGGCAGGCTGACGACCGCGACGACCGCGTAGGACAGCGCGACGATCAGTTTCTGGCGCAGCAGGCGGCCGCGCGGCACGGGCGCGGCGAGCAGGTAGCGCAGCGACGCCCAGCCCGCCTCGCTCGCGACGGTGTCGCCGCAGAACAGGGCCACCGCGACGACGAGCAGGAAGCCGGTCGAGACGAACAGCGCGAACAGGGCGAAGTTCAGCGCGCTGGACGTGGCGACGTCGACCAGGCTGGGAACGCCGTCCTGGCCGGGGTCGCCGCCGACCTTGAACGCGACGACCAGCACCCACGGCAACACGAGCAGGATCCCGAACGCGAACAGCGTGCGGCGGCGGCGGAACTGGCGGACCGCCTCCACCCGCAGCGGAAGCGTCCGCCGGACGTCGTACGAGGTCGCCGTCGAGGTCGCGGGCGCGGTCATGGGGCCTCTCCGATGATCTCCAGGAAGGCGTCCTCCAGGCGGCGGCCCGAGCCGGTGATCTCGGCGACCGGGCCCGCGGCGACGCGCCGGCCGCCCGCCATGACGACCGCGTGCGTGCAGGTCTGCTCGACCTCGGCGAGCAGGTGGCTGGAGACGATGACCGTCCGCCCCGCCGCCGCGTACCGGACGAGTACCTCCCGCATCTCGCGGATCTGCGGCGGGTCGAGCCCGTTGGTCGGCTCGTCCAGGACGAGGAGGTCCGGAAGCCCGAGCATGGCCTGCGCTATGGCGAGGCGCTGCCTCATGCCCTGCGAGTACGTCCGTACGGGACGGTCTAGCGCGGAACCCAGGTCAGCTATCTGCAACGCCTCGTCCAGGTGGGCTTCGTCCAAGGGGTGGCCGGTCGCGCGCCAGTAGAGGTCAAGGTTGTCGCGGCCGGAGAGGTGTGGGAGGAAACCAGGTCCCTCGACGAACGAACCCAGCCTGGACAGGACGGGCGCGCCCGGATAGACGCGGTGCCCGAAGATGCGCATCTCGCCAGAGTCAGGATGGATGAGCCCCATGAGCATGCGCAGTGTTGTTGTCTTCCCCGCGCCGTTCGGGCCGAGCAGCCCTAGCACCTGACCCTTCTCCACCCGGAACGACAGGTCGGCGACGGCCAAATGCCCGTTCTTGTACGCCTTCGTCAGGCCGGTTATCTCCAGCGGGACGTCCGTGTCGTTCTCTGGGGCGGAGCGACGTCGTCCTGGCACGACGATGACGAGAGCGAGCGCGATGGCCACGAGCGGGAGACCCCAGACCCACGCGGGCACGCCCGCCGGCTCGGTCGTCAACGACGGCACGGTCGGAACCGTCAGCGGCGACACCGCCCGCACTTTGTAGGACGCGGGCGCCGCCGGTGTCGCGAACCCCAGGTCGGTGGTCGAGACGACGAGCCGGAGCCGGTGGCCGCGGTCGAAGCGGTGGTCCATGGCGGGGAGCGTGACCGTCACGTCCTGCCCCCGGGACACCCGGAACGGGACGGCGAGCCGCCGTGCCAGCGTCGCCGTGCCGCTGGGCGCGACGTCGTAGAGCTTCGCGAACAGCGGGCCGTCCCCGTCCACCTTGAGCCGGACACTGGCGGCCCCCGTCAGCTGGACGGGCTGCTCCAGCGGACGCGTGTCGAACCCGGCGAACTGCCCGGGCCGTTCGGTCGGCAGCCGCCCGCCGAGGCCGCCGAGCGTGTCGGCGGATCCCAGCGCCCCCAGGCCCGGCAGCGCGGAGATCGACGCGGGCGACCCGCCCGGCGGGTTGTAGATCGTCTGTTCGCCGTTGTTCAGCGGCAGATACACCGGATCGTGAGCGAGGCCCGGATAGGTCCGTGCTGCCGCCTCCTTCACGACGACCTCCCGGGTGGACGAGTCGAGCCCGCCCGCCCGCGTCACGGTGAACCCGTCCCCGCCCGCTTCCCCGGTCCGCTTCAGCCGCGCGTCGAAGAAGTCGCGCACCAGGCCCTCGATCCGCTCGGTCTCGGGGTCGCCGCCGTCGTGGCCGCCCCGGAACCAGACCACCGACACCGGCGCGCCGTTCCGGGCGATGGCGCGGGCGTTGGCGTCGGCGTGGTCGAGCGGGAACAGCGAGTCGGACTGTCCCTGGACGAGCAGCGTGGGCACCCTGATCCTGTCGGCGACGGACGACGGGCTCGACCGGCGCAGCGTCTCGATCGCCGACGCGGTGGGAAGGCCCTTCTCCGCGACCTCCTGGTACACCTCGCACAGGGACGGCAGGAAGCGCCCGCACGCCGTCCGGCCCGCGCCGCCGGTGAAGAACAGACCGGCCCACAGCTTCTTGAAGACGCCGTCCGACGGGCCCGCGCCGGTGGCGTCCGGGAACAGCGCGTCCGCGAGGCTGTGCCAGGTGATCATCGGCGCGATGGCGTCGACGCGCCGGTCGTGGGCGGCGGTCAGCAGCGCGATGGCGCCGCCGTACGAGCCGCCCGCCATCCCGACGCGCGGGTCGCCCGGCCCGTCGAGCCGGACGTCGGGCCGCCGCGCCAGCCAGTCGATGAGCTGCCGGGTGTCCTTGACCTCGTAGTCGGGGGAGTTGAGCGCGATCTCGCCGGTGGAGTGCCCGAAACCGCGCGCCGTCCAGGTCAGCACCGCGTAGCCGGCGCGGGCGAGGCGGCGCGCCTCGTCCCGCACGTCCCGCTTGCTGCCGCCGAAGCCGTGCCCCAGCATGATCGCCGGGGCCCGGGCGGCGCCGGTGCCGACCGGCTTGTAGAACGTGGTGTCGAGCACGACGCGCTGGTCGTCCTTGGGGCCGTCGACGACGGGGACGCGCTGGTCGAGGGTGTGGACGCGGGGCCCGTCGCCCGGAGCGGCGCCCAGCCCCCAGGCGGCGCCACCGGCCGCGAGGACTATCGCCGTGCCCGCCGCGGCCCAGCGTGCGGCGCGTCCCGTCCTGCCCCACCGCGCCCGGAGCGCGCCCCCGACCCTCATGTCCAGCACCCTATGCGCGGTGTGCGCCACCCCCGGCGTCGGCATGCGGCGAGGCCGCGCCTCGACCGATGAGCGGGCTCAGCGGGCGGCGGGCGGCGCGAGGGCGGCGGTGAACATGGCGGTCAGGCGATCGGTGAGTTCGGCCGGGTCGGCGGCGCGCAGATCGTTGACGCCGAGCAGCCGCCGGACGGGCGCGCCGCCCATGATGATGGTGGACGCGAGCAGCGCGCGGGCGCGGGCGTCCGGGCCGTCCAGCTGCGCGACCATCGGCTCGACGATCACGTCCTCCAGATGGTGCAGCAGGATCTCCTTGACCTCAGGCTGCCCGGCCGACCTGTCCAGCATCCGCGTCATGGCGGTGACCGGGCGCTGGTCGAGCTGCCGCACGAAGTGCTCGGCGAGACGGCGGGGCAGGCCCGCCGGGTCGCCCGCGATGACCTCGCGCAACGGGGACTCGCCCGCCAGGACCTCGCCGAACAGCGCCGCCTTGGAGCCGAAGTACCGGTTGACCAGCGCCATGTTCGCCTCGGCCCGCGCCGCGATCATGCGGACGGTGACGCCGTCGTAGCCGTGCTCGCCGAACAGGTCGCGGGCGGCGTCCAGGATGCGGCGCCGGGTCGCCTCCCGGTCGCGCTTCGGCCGCCGCGCCGCCGCGTCGCCGGCGCGTTCGGTCCCGTCCGTGACCCGCATCACCACATCCTGCCGACGGTCACGCTCGGTGTCCAATCTCCGCCGGGCCTCCGTGGGAGTTGCAAGTAAACAGCTGCCTACATAAGATACATGCAAAGCACAGGTAATGCTTTCGGACACGCGCAGCATGGGGGCAGGGTGGCTCAAGCGAGCGTGGCGTCGCAGGTGCCGGCGACGTCAGAGCAAGCGAGACCGCAGTACACGCACCGGCAGATCCTGGAGATCCTCTCCGGCCTCATGCTGGCGATGCTGACCGCGATGCTCTCCAACTCGATCATCGCGACCGCGCTGCCGACGATCGTCGGCGACCTCGGCGGCCAGGACCAGCTGTCCTGGGTGGCGAGCGCGTCCCTGCTCACCATGACCGCGTCCACCCCGCTCTGGGGCAAGCTGTCGGACATCGCGGGCCGCAAGCTGATGTTCCAGACCGCGCTGATCATCTTCGTCGTCGCGTCCGTCGGCGCCGGGCTGTCGCAGGGCATCGGCCAGCTCATCGCGGCCCGCGCGGGCCAGGGCCTCGGCGCCGGCGGGCTGGCCGCGCTGGCCCAGGTGATCCTCGGCGACGTCGTCGAGCCGCGCCAGCGCGGCCGCTACGCCGGGTTCATGGGCGCGGTGTTCGGCGTCGCGACGGTCGCGGGCCCACTGGTCGGCGGGTTCATCGTGGACGCCGACGCGCTCGGCTGGCGCTGGTGCTTCTACGTGTGCGTGCCGGTCGCCATCGTCGCGTTCTTCGTCATCCAGCGGGTGCTGAAGCTGCCGAAGACGCGCCGCGACACCCGCATCGACGTCTTCGGCGCGGTCACGATCACCGGCGGCGCCGCGACGCTGATGCTGCTGCTGTCCATGGGCGGCAAGCAGTTCGCGTGGAACTCCACCTGGACCTACGTCCTGCTCGGCGCCACCGTCGTGCTGGTTCTGCTCGCGGTCGTCGCCGAGCGCGGCGCCCGCGACCCGATCCTGCCGCCCCGGCTGTTCCGCAACCGGACGTTCGTGCTGTCCTCGCTCGTCTCGATCTGCGTCGGGATGGCGATGTTCGGCGTGATGATCTACATGCCGCAGTTCCTGCAGATCGTCAAGGGCATGAGCCCGACGGCGTCCGGGCTGATGACGCTGCCGCTGGTGATCGGGATGCTGATCACGTCCACCGGGTCCGGCCAGATCGTCACCCGCACCGGACGGTACAAGCTCTTCCCGGTCGCCGGGATGCTCTGCGTCGCCACCGCGATGTTCCTGCTGTCGCGGCTGCACACCGACTCGTCCAAGCTGCTCATCGGCGCCGACCTCGCCGTCCTCGGCATCGGGATGGGCCTGACGCTGCAGATCCTGATCCTGGCCGCGCAGAACGCCGCCTCGACCGCCGACCTGGCCTCGACGACGTCCGGCGTCTCGTTCTTCCGCAACCTCGGCGGCGCGATGGGCGTGGCCGCGTTCGGCGCGATCCTGACCAACAGGGTGGCGAGCGAGATCGCGTCCGGCTTCCGCGTGGCGGGCATCCCGAGGACGTCCGGCGACGGCGAACTCGGCTCGCCGGACGACATCCAGAACCTGCCCGGCCCGGTCAGGGACATCGTCCGGGACGCGTTCACCACCTCGCTCGAAACCGTCTTCCTGGTCGGCATCCCGGTCGCGATCATCGGTTTCCTGGCGATCCTCGCACTCAAGGAAGTCCCGCTGCGCGGTTCGAGCGGCCGCGCCGCCCCCGTCAAGGACGCCCCCGGACCCGGCGCCCCGTAGCTCGCAAGCCATCAGCATTTCGGTCAAAGAGAGGTTTGGCCGGGTGGTCGGCAACGCCAACGTCGAACTCGTCAACGCCGATCCGCCCGTGATCGCGGTGCGCGAATCCGACACCCGGGGCAAGAAGTCGCTCATCGCTCTGGACGCCTAGGGCCGCCCCTGACCACCGAAAATGCGAACGGCCCCGCCGCAGAGCGAGGCCGTTACCGGGGGAGTCGGATCAGAAATTCAGCTTGTCCGCCTTCACGGCGTTGACGAGCCGGGCAAAGCTCTCGGCCGAGAGCGAGAGGTGCCCGGCTTCAGGCGCCTTGCTGTCACGCACGCCGACCGTACCGGCGAGAGAGGCCAGCTCAACGCAGTCTTGACCTCCACCAGCGCCCGATCCGCTTCGGCTGGACTTGCGCCAGCTGTCACGTACTTCAACCACACCAGGGAGAGCGGCTAGTTCTACGCAGTCCTCACCGCCGTGACCACCTGAACCGCTTCGGCTGGACTTGCGCCATACGGGGGGATTCACTTCATGGCCTCCATCAGCTCACGTAAGAGAGTCGTAGTGGAGTCTCGGGACAGGGCATCATCGCCTATCCGGTCGTACTGTAGACGGTACTCCCTGACCTTCACCGGATCGGAAACGAGGCGGCCACCGCCGACCGCTGCTGACCAGGCGTGCTCCACTTGACCCATCCGCAAGATGGTGAACGAGCCGTCAACGCCCGCGTGCGTGGCCTTGGCCTTGGCGAGGGCACGGATGACCACTTCACGGCGTTGGCTCAGGTCCAACAAGTGCGCGATTTGGGCGCGCATGATCTCCGGTCCCCCTACCGGGTCCTCCAACACGGACTGTCGCAGGTACAGGCGCACCTCGGGCGGGTTCGCGCGGTTGAAGATCGCTTGCCGGGCCATGCGAGTCGTGACGGCGGCCTCAACGTCGTCGACGATCTGGGCACCCGCGATCAGCGCCCGCGCATAGTCCTCCGTCTGGAAGAGAGCGTGGATCGTGAGCGCGGAGTAGGCGTTGATGGTGTCGGAGCGCTCCTCGTACTGCGTGTACTGGTCGAACCAGTTCGGATCATGGCTGCTCTCCGCGAGCGTGCGAAGTCGGGTGAAATGCCCACGAGTCTTCCAAACCTGGTCGAGAATTTCGGCGCGACGCTGAGGGAGCTTTGCGGTGCCCGATTCCCAGTTTGAAACCGTGGAATTATCCACTCCGCAGATCTGGGCCACGTCCGCCTGCGAAAGGTTGCGCTCCAAGCGCCAAACTCGCAGGTCAACGGCAAGCCAGTGCCACGGGTTGTGGTCGGGGTCAAGCCTGTCCTGGCGCGACATTCCATGATCCTTAATTTGGGGATCCATGAACGAAACGAGAAAAGTCTATGTGCTGGCGGCAGGGTGTGTCTTGGGAATCAGGAACGGCGAAAGGCCCACCCCATGGACGTCGCAACGCGCAAATCGGAACACGGCAACCAATTCGTGGCGACATTGACCGCATGTCGCGAAACCGTCTATTTGGCCCGCGATCTTGTGCGGAGCGGGCTCGACGCGTGGGGGCTGGACGCCTACCGGACCGACGCGTGTCAGATCATGTCCGAGCTGGCGGCCAACGCGGCGCGGCACTGCGTGGGCGAGGAGATGCGCGCGTGGATCAGCCGGGTCGACGTCGGCGTCGAGATATGCGTGTGGGACGACCATCCCGGTCGTCCGGTGCTGCAGACGCCCGGACCGTTCAGCCAGCACGGCAGGGGCCTGATTCTCGTCCAGGCGTTCGCGACCGGCGGTTGCGGATGGGCCGAGTTGGCGGCGGGGAAGATCGTCTGGGCTCGGATCGCCATCGATGAGCGGCTCATGCGGGCCGCCGCCGTGGCCGCTGGGCGTCCCATCGTCGGCGATCTTCCGCGCGTGGACAGGGCGCAGCGCCTCGCCGCGTCCTCCTAGACAGGTCCCGGCTTCTGCGGTCGCGCCTCCCCCCGCACGTCCGTGTGCCCCCCACCGGACGTGTCAGGCCGCCGCAGGGCCGGGGCCGTCACCTGCCCTTGAGCTCGCTGACCAGCTTGTTCGCGGACGTCCTGTCGGGCGGGCCGGTCACGACGACCTTCCCGTCCATGATCGCCATGTCGACGCGGGGCAGCGTGACGAGCCGGTTCCGCACGACGAACGCGAGGTCGCGGCCGACCGTGGCGCGGGTCAGGTCGGCGAACGCGTCCCGGTCGATCGGACGCAGCGTGACCGCCACGTCGTAACCGCCCGGCCGCGCCCGCGACTTCTGCACGCGCAGGTCCGCGACCTTGTGGATCGCGATCCCCTGCGCCAGCCGGTAGCACGTCGCGCCCGCGCCGGACTGGCCGGTGATGCCCTGCGTCCCCACCGGGCACTGCCCCGGGGTCGCCTGCGTCACCGGGTAGATGTGCAGCGGCGAGGCCAGCGTCACGGGCCGTGTCCGCATCGAGGACGCGATCATCCCGCCGGTCACCGCGACGGCCGCGATCAGCAGCCCCAGCGTGAGCACCATGACCAGCATCGCCGACCGGTGCTGGTCGGCGGCCTTGGTCTGCGACACCGGCTCCCGGAACGGGCGGGGCTCCCGCCGCGCCGCCCGGCTCCGCTTGGCCTCCGCCGCCGCGCGCCGCCGCTCCGCCGCCCGCGCCCGCCGCCGCGCCGCCGGATCCGCGGCCCCCACTGCCGGGAGCACGGCCGTCGTCGCCTCCGGCCCGCGCGGTGCCTGCGGCCCGGGCGGTCCGGGCGGTGCGTGGGGGCCGGGCAGTGTGTGTTGCCCGGGTGGGGCCGCCGGGGCGCGGGGCGTGTCGTCGCGGACGGGTGCCCGGCCAGGTGCCTTCGGGTCGATGAGCTGTTCCCGCGTGGCCGGCGCGGGCGGCTGCGGATAGAAGGGCTGGGCCGCTTCGACCGCCTGTGTCGCGTCCTGGGGGAGCGGCGGCTTGTCGCGGGGGGCGGCGGACGGGTCAGGAGGCGCGGAGGTGCGCGCGGGAGCATCGTCCCGCCGACGACCTTTGCTGCGGCGCGGAATGACCCGCATCGTCACCTCCCCGGCTTCATGATCTAGTCAGTCTTGCAGGGTGGGACGCCGTCGCGCATCGGGTCATGTCCACAAGACGCGCGTTGGTCGCCGATTGCTCACCCGCGTGATGAACAGTGCCCCGTTCTCACCCATTCAATGCGTGCGAAGGCCCGGCCCCCAGACGAAACGGGGCCGGGCCTGCGCGAACACAAGGGAACGGCGAGTCAGTCGATGCGCCAGGTGTCGCCGCTGCCGAGGAGCGCGGCGAGGTCGCCCTCGCCCTGGCTCTCGACGGCCTCGTCGAGCTGGGCCCCCATCAGCTCGTCGTAGGACGGGCGGTCCACGTCGCGGAAGATGCCGATCGGGGTGTGCTCGAACGCCGGCTGGTCGAGCCGCGACAGCGCGAACGCCATCGACGGGTCCGGGTTGTGGGCGTCATGGACGGCGATTTCGGACGCGTCGACGTCCGCGACGTTCACGACCTCGAAGGAACCGGACGGCGAGCGCCGCAGCGCCTTGGAACGGTCTGCGCCGAACACGATCGGCTCCCCGTGCTCCAGCCGGACGGTGACGTCGTCGCGGACGGACGCGTCCTTCAGCGGCTCGAACGCGTTGTCGTTGAAGATGTTGCAGTTCTGGTAGATCTCGACGAGCGCGGTGCCGCGGTGCTGCGCGGCGGCCCGCAGCACCGACTGGAGGTGCTTGCGGTCGGAGTCGATCGTGCGGGCGACGAACGTGCCCTCCGCGCCGATCGCCAGCGACAGCGGGTTGAACGGCGCGTCCAGCGACCCCATCGGCGTCGACTTGGTGATCTTGCCGATCTCCGACGTCGGCGAGTACTGGCCCTTCGTCAGCCCGTAGATCCGGTTGTTGAACAGCAGGATCTTCAGGTTGACGTTGCGGCGCAGCGCGTGGATCAGATGGTTGCCGCCGATCGACAGCGCGTCGCCGTCCCCCGTCACGACCCACACCGACAGGTCGGGACGGGACGTGGCGAGCCCCGTCGCGATCGCGGGCGCGCGGCCGTGGATCGAGTGGAACCCGTAGGTGTTCATGTAGTACGGGAACCGCGACGAGCAGCCGATGCCGGAGATGAACGTGATGTTCTCGCGGCGCAGCCCGAGCTCGGGAAGGAACGACTGCACGGCCGCGAGGATCGCGTAGTCACCGCACCCGGGGCACCAGCGCACCTCCTGGTCGGTCTTGAAGTCCTTCATGGTCTGCTTCACGTCGGTCTTCGGGACCAGCGAGAGCAGCGTCCTGCCGTTCCCGTTGACGGCCCCGTTCCCGTTGGACCCGTTTCCGCCGTCTCCGTTGTCACTCACTGTCGATCACATCCTGGATGACGCTCTGCAGCTCTTCCGCCTTGAACGGCAGGCCGCGGACCTGGTTGTAGCCGATCACGTCGATGAGGAACCGGCCGCGCAGCAGCATCGCCAGCTGGCCGAGGTTGATCTCCGGGACGATGACCTTGTCGTAGGAGCGCAGCACCTCGGGCAGGTTCGCGGGGAACGGGTTGAGGTGCCGCAGGTGTGCCTGTGCGACGTGCTGCCCGGCCGCGCGGACGCGCCGGACGGCCGCGGAGATCGCGCCGTACGTGCCGCCCCAGCCGACCACCAGGACGCGGGCCGCGCCGGACGGGTCGTCGACCGCGAGCGGGGCGATGTCGCCGGCGATCCCGTCCACCTTGGCCTGCCGGAGCCGGACCATGCGGTCGTGGTTGCCGGGGTCGTAGGAGATGTTGCCGGACCCGTCGGCCTTCTCCAGCCCGCCGATCCGGTGCTCCAGGCCCTCGGTGCCCGGCACGGCCCACGGCCGCGCGAGCGTGTCGGGGTCGCGCTGGAACGGCTGGAACTCGCCGTCCTCCGCCGACGGCGGGGCCGCGAAGTTCGGTTCGATCTTCGGGAGGGACGCGACGTCCGGCAGCCGCCACGGCTCGGAGCCGTTGGCGAGGTAGCCGTCCGACAGCAGGATGACGGGCGTGCGGTACTTCACCGCGATGCGGGCCGCCTCAAGCACCGCGTCGAAGCAGTCCGAAGGGGACTGCGGCGCGACGATCGGGACAGGCGCCTCGCCGTTGCGGCCGTGCATGGCCTGCATGAGGTCGGCCTGCTCGGTCTTGGTCGGCATCCCGGTGGAGGGACCGGCCCGCTGCACGTCGATGACCAGCAGCGGAAGCTCGGTCGCGACACCGAGGCCGATCGTCTCGCTCTTCAGCGCGATGCCCGGCCCGGACGTCGTGGTGACGCCGAGGGACCCGCCGAACGAGGCGCCGAGCGCGGCGCCGACCGCGGCGATCTCGTCCTCGGCCTGGAACGTTCGCACCCCGAACCGCTTGTGCTTGGAGATCTCGTGCAGGATGTCGGACGCCGGCGTGATCGGGTAGGAGCCGAGGAAGATCGGCAGCCCGCTCTGCACGCCCGCGGCGACCAGCCCGTACGCCAGCGCGAGGTTGCCGGTGATGTTGCGGTAGAGGCCCGGCTCGTGCTCGGCCGGCTTGATCTCGTACTGCACCGAGAACGCCTCGGTGGTCTCGCCATAGGACCAGCCCGCCTGGAACGACGCGACGTTCGCCTTCATGATCTCGGGCTTGCTGGCGAACTTCTTCTCCAGGAAGCCGATCGTCCCCTCGGTGGGGCGGTCGTACAGCCAGGACAGCAGCCCGAGCGCGAACATGTTCTTCGCGCGCTCGGCGTCCTTCTTGGAGATGTCGAAGCCGGCCAGGGCGGTGACGGTCATCGAGGTGAGCGGCAGCGCGTGCACCCGGTACTCGGCGAGCGAGTCGTCCTCGACCGGGCTCGTCTCGTAGCCGACCTTGGCGAGGTTGCGCTTGGTGAACTCGTCGGTGTTGACGATGAGGTCCGCCCCGCGGGGGAGGTCCCCGAGGTTGGCCTTGAGGGCGGCGGGATTCATCGCGACCAGGACGTTGGGCGCGTCGCCCGGGGTGAGGATGTCGTGGTCGGCGAAGTGCAGTTGGAAGCTGGACACGCCGGGGAGGGTGCCGGCGGGGGCGCGGATCTCGGCCGGGAAGTTCGGCAACGTCGACAGGTCGTTGCCGAACGCGGCGGTCTCCTGGGTGAAGCGGTCGCCGGTCAGCTGCATGCCGTCGCCGGAGTCTCCGGCGAAGCGGATGATGACGCGGTCGAGCTGCTGGACCTGTTTGGTCACAGAGGAACACCTCTTCGACGCGCAGCACCCGTCCCGAGGGAGGCGCTCGGGATCGTGATGCTACTTAGGCTTACCTTCATGGTATGTCCGGGATCGGGTGGTGTAATTGGGAACGGACTGTTCGCCGGGACGGCGGCGGCTCGGTTCGGCCCGCGTCGTCGTCCGGTTCTCGGTGGCCGCCGGTCATGGGAGGCATGGACCGCGGCCGCCACTCCGCCCGTCATGTGACGTCCCGCTTCCAGGGAGGTCGTGACCCCGTAATAGAAGACGTATCACTTCGGTGCGTGGTTCACGCGGGTCCCCCGGATTCGGGCAGGTCCTATCGGGTGGTACGACCTGGACGGGGCCCCGAGTTCACCCGGAACACAGGCTGCTGCGCTGGCGGCACAGGTCGACGTGAAGCCGTCTGACCAGGCGTCGCGCGGAGTACGTCGAGGAGCCGCGGCTCCCCACGGGCGTGGTGTTCACGTCCCGAAGTGTAGACAGCCGGAATCGTGTTCGACCGCACCGCCCCCGCCACGGTGCGCTGTCATGGCCGTGACGGTGATACCGACTGCGCGACCTCCGGACGTCCCGACGGCTTCCCCGCTCCCGGCGGCACGGACGACCCCGACCGCTTCGGCCGCGGCTTCACGACGGCGCGGCGCTCGCGGTCTACCAGGGCGAGCAGCTTCGGGACGTCGCCCGCGCCCACCGCCTCCCCGACCACGTGGGCCGTCGCCGAGTACGGGTACGAGCCGGGATTGTCGAGCGCGGCGCGCACCCACCGCCGCCACTGCGGGCTCTTCACGGTGCAGCGCAGCACCAGCGACCGGGCGGCCGGAACCGGCCCCGACGCCGCGCACGAGCCGAGCGGCCGGCCACGGGACGTGATCGCCGCCAGCAGCGCCGCCCGCGCCTCGGACGGCGCCGTGCCCTGCGGCGATGTGAGCGTCGCGGGCACGCTCACCGTGCAGCCGTTCGTGTTCTGGTCGCAGTTGCTGAACTTCAGCGTCCCGGGCCGGAAACGCAGCGACGGGTCGGCGGCGCCGCCGAGCCTGGCGACGCGCGGCCGGAGCTCGGCGAACAACGCCGCCGGTGCCGCCACGGGCACCGCCGCGAACCACGGCGCTTTCTGTCCGGTGTTCTGTCCGGCGCGTTGCTGCACGGAAGGCCGTACGGCCAGCAGCCGGTGCGGGGCCGCCTTCGACACCAGATACTCCGCGCGCGGCGTCTTGACCCTGTACGCGGGGACGCCGTTCACGTTCTCCGTGGGCGTCTTCGCCGAAGTCTTGGTGAACATCTGGGCGATGGACTTCGGGCCCAGCACGTCCGGCACGTCGAAGCCGGGAACGGACGCGGGGGCCTTGGACCACCGTCCCGCGTAGTAGCCGGGGTGGCGTGTCTCGCCCGCGTAGTCGCGCCAGAACGCCGTCCCGGCCTTGAGGTAGGTGACGCCGTCGACCGCGACGACGTCGGCCCTCGACGCGCCCGCCGTCAGCGTCCCGGAGACCGAGCCCGCCGGGGTGACGCGCAGCCGCGCCTGGACGGGCCTGCCGCCCACCGTCATGGCCCCGTCGTAGCGCATGCCCTTCCCGGACGTGAGCAACTGCCCCGCCTTCAGCGACCACGCTGGCGGCCCCGCCGGCGCGGACGGCTCGCCCCGCTCGCCGGACGGATCCCCGCCACCGCCCAGCACGACGGCGATCACCGTGCCGACCACCATCACGATCGCCGCGGCCCCCGCCGCGATCACCAGCCGGCGCCGCTCCGCCGCCCGCTGCCGGGCGGTGGGCGGGGGTGGCGTGTTCGGTGGGAACGGTGCGCCTGGTGGGGCTTGGGGGACGGGTGCCGGTGACGGCTCGTCCTGTTCGGGGATCACTGGGGGCTCACTCTGCTCACTTCCGGGGCCTGGTACGGGGCTCGACGGTCAGGCCAAAGCAAGGGGGAATGACCATGAGCATAAGGGTGCCCGGCGGCACTTCCCCCGAGGTGGGGGGAGAGCGCCGCCGGGCACCCTGCTGTCGGACCGGTGTCGGACCGCTGTCAGACCAGGCGTCGGGATCAGCGCGCGGGGCGCCTCACCTGCGCGGCCTCACTCGCTGTCGAGACCGTTCTGCATCGACTGGACCTCTTCGGTCGTGGCGCCGATCACCTTGTAGGACGCGTGCTTGTAGAAGGTTCCGCCGGTCCCCTTCGCCCAGCTCGACCACGCGCTGCTGGTCACCCGGCAGCTCGCCCACTGCGGGGTCGACGTGGTGATCGTGATGCGGGTCGTGCAGTTGCCGAGGTCCCGGCCGGTCAGCGTGCCGGCGGTGAGGCGGAACCGGACGTCGATCGTGACGGGCGTCTCCACGTCGTAGGGCGGACGGATCTGGGCCTGGACCGTGCAGCCGGAGTTGCCGTTGCAGCCGCCCCGCTTCCACTCGGCGACCCGTGGCTGCGCCGAGCTGTTGAAGGAGTCCTTCAGCTCGCCGATGTGCGTCCGCATCTGCGAGATGATCGACGAGGCGTCGCCGGAGCTCTTCGGGGTCACGTCCACGCGGACGCGCGGGGTGGTGGCCTCGTAGCGCAGCAGCTTCGAGTCGTCCTCGTCGCTGATGTAGATGGTGGACGAGAACGAGCTGAACTTCAGCGCCTTCTGGCCCGCCCAGCGCGTCTCGAGCGGCTTGATGCTGGAGGTGTTCGCCGAGCGCATCTTGCTCGCCAGCGCGGACGGGGTCAGCTGCGTCTTGAAGTCGATGTTGAGCTCGTCGGCGTCCAGCCGGCCCCACTGGTCGCCGGAGGTGAGGTAGAACGCGTCGTCGCTGCTGGAGATCTCCCGCTTCCAGTAGCTCTGGTCGGCCTTCACGAACAGCTTGCCGTCGGCCGACAGAACGGTGACGCGGTCGCTGTTCCAGGTGACGTCACCGCTCGCGCGGCCGCCCTTGGTGACGTTCAGCTCACCGTTCAGCGTCCCGACGCCGCCGAAGGTGCCCTTGAGCCCGACGGCGCTGGCCGACGACATGTCCGAGGCGGCGGCGGCGAGCTTCTCCTCCGGGGTCTTGCCGCTGCTCGCGGTCAGCACGTACACCACGACGCCGATGATGATCAGGACGACGAGGCCGCCGCCGAGCAGTGCCGCGATCACCGCGCCGCCACCGCCGCGCCGCGGCGGAGGCATGGCGGGCCCCATCGGGCTGCCGGGCGGCGGAGGGAAGAACGGCGGCGGCGTCCCGCCCCCGCCGAAACCGCCCGGCGGCGGTGGCGGCGGCGCGCCGAACCCGCCGGGACCCCCGGGCCCACCTGGGCTTCCGGGTCCGCCCGGGCCGGGTCCGCCCGGGCCCGCGGGCGGCGGCGGAGGCGGCCAGGAGGCACCGCCCGGGGACTCCCACCCCGGGGGCGGCGGAGGGTTGCTCATCTGGTCCACGTCCTTCCAGGTCAATTGACCCCAATGCCAAGCCTAGTGTGCAGTAAAACCATGACATCGCGCGCCTCGGATTTGGAGGAGCCCGGTCACATTCCCCCAGAAGGTCCTCGCGGGGGATACTTGGTACGACGCAGGCGAGGAGGATCTGGTGCATAACTATTTCGACACATATGTCGTCGTAGTCGTACTGCTCGTCGTCGGTGCCGGGATCGTCGTCGGCGGTCTCGCCGCGAACCGGATGCTGCGCCCGCACCGTCCCACCGCCGAGAAGCTGACCACGTACGAATGTGGCGTCGACCCCGTCGGCGAGGGCTGGGCGCATTCGTACGTGCGTTACTACGTGTTCGCCTACCTGTACGTCGTGTTCGCCGTGGACGCGGTGTTCCTCTTCCCCTGGGCGACGGTCTTCTCCGCGCCCGGTTACGGCGCGACGACGCTCGGTGAAATGTTCGTCTTCCTGGCTTTCCTCGCCGCCGGGCTCGCCTACGCGGGCAAGAAGGGCGTGCTGTCCTGGGTGTGAGCCTCGTCCGGGGCTTGGTCTGGATCGGGTCGGTCGGCCTGGATTGATCCGTCTGGGCCCTGGCGAGATCGCGGCGGACTGTAACAATGCTCCCGTGGGCACTATCGATCTACCGCCGCCGACCGTGGGACCGCTGTCGCGGCTGGCACCCAAGCCGGTCAAGTTCGTGCTCAACTGGGGCCGCCGCTACTCGCTGTGGGTCTTCAACTTCGGTTTGGCGTGCTGTGCCATCGAGTTCATCGCCACGTCGATGGCCCGGCACGACTTCATCAGGCTCGGCGTGATCCCGTTCGCGCCCGGACCCCGGCAGGCCGACCTCATGGTCGTGTCCGGCACGGTCAGCGACAAGATGGCGCCCGCGGTGCGCCGCCTGTACGAGCAGATGCCCGAACCGAAGTACGTCATCTCGTTCGGCGCATGCTCCAACTGCGGCGGGCCTTACTGGGACTCCTACTGCGTGACGAAGGGCGTCGACCAGGTCATCCCGGTGGACGTGTACGTCCCCGGTTGCCCGCCCCGTCCGGAGGCGCTGCTGCACGGCATCGTCCGGCTCCAGGAGAAGATCGCGGGCGAGTCGCTCGGCGACCGCTACACGGCGAACGGGCCGGGAGGCGAGCCGGTGTCGCCGCCGCCCGCGCCGCGTCCGCTCTCGGCGACCGTATTGCGCCGTCCGATCCAGCCGCCGCCCCCGGCACCGGACGAGCCCGAGCGGGCTGACGGCCTTGAGGAGGCGGGTCCGAACGACGAGACCGTGCCCGTCTGGCACCTCGGCGAGCCCGAACCACACGCACCGCCCGAAGCGCACGAGGGCGCCGAAGCGCCGACCGCCGAGGTCCCGGTCATCGAGGGGCCCACCGACGAGGTGCCGATCGTCGAAGGGCCGACGGCCGAGGTGCCGATCGTCGAGGGGCCGACGGCCGAGGTGCCGATCGTCGAGGGGCCGACCGCTGAGGTGCCGATCGTCGGGCCCGAGTCCGGGGGAGAGGCGCCGCCCGTCCGGCCCGAGGAGGCCGAGACGCGGCCCGTCCCGGTAGTCGAGGACACGCCGGGCGTGCACCCGGCCGACGACATCACCATGCCCGTCCCGCCCGTCGCCGACGACGAGGCCGCCGGCGACGATCACGATCCGTCGATCATCCCCGGGCTGACCGATGACGGGCACGACGACGAGATCGGGCGCGACCGGTGAGCGCCGACCCGGCGGGACAGCCCGTCCAGCGGCCTCTGGTGGACGCCTGGACCGCCCGCTTCGGCGATGAGATCAGCACCGAGGAGACGTTCGGCGGTCTCGCCGTCGGGGTGCCGCCCGAGCACTGGCTGGACGCGCTGACCTTCGCCCGCGACGACCTGTCCTGCGGGTTCTTCGACTGGCTGACCGGCGTGGACGAGCTGGACGAGGGCTTCGCCGTCGTCGTGCACGTCTACTCGCTGGAACGCCGCCACCATCTGCTGATCAGGACGCGGGTGCCGAAGCGGGCGCCCGCCCTGCCGTCGGCGACGGGCGTCTACCGCGGGGCCGAGTGGCACGAGCGGGAGACGGCGGAGATGTTCGGAGTGCTGTTCGAGGGCCATCCGAACCTCGTCCCGCTGCTGCTCCCCGACGGGTTCGAGGGCCATCCGCTCCGCAAGGACTTCGTGCTCGCCGCCCGCGTCGCCAAGCCGTGGCCGGGCGCCAAGGAACCGGGCGAATCGGGCCACGGCGCGCCCAGCCGCCGCCGTGTCAGGCCGCCCGGCGTGCCCGACGAGGGCGCCTGGGGCGCCGCGGCGGAACGCGCTGGACGCCGCCGCGCCGAACCGCCCGCCGAGGGCCGCTCCCCAGAAGGCGAGGGGCCCGATGCTTGAGGTCGTCGTCAAGCTGGCGCTGGTCGCCGCCGCGTTCGCGCTGCTGCCGCTGCTCATCGGGCAGGCGGAGCACAAGGTGATGGCGCACATGCAGGGCCGTCTCGGACCCATGTACGCGGGTGCCTTCCATGGCTGGGCACAGCTCGTCGCCGACGGCGTGAAGTTCGCGCAGAAGGAGGACGTGGTCCCGCGCGACGCCGACCGGTGGGTGTTCAAGCTGGCCCCTGGCGTGGCGCTCGTCCCGTACCTGCTGGTCCTGCTCGTGATCCCGGTCGGGCCGGGTGGGCAGGTCGCGCTCGACCTCGGGCCCGGGATCTTCTTCGCGCTCGCCGTCATGGGAGTCGGCGTCATCGGCGCGATCATGGCGGGCTGGGCGAGCGCGAACAAGTACTCGCTGCTCGGCGGGATGCGGGTCGCCGCGCAGCTGATGTCCTACGAGCTGCCGATGGTGTTCGCGGCGTCGTCGGTCGCGATGGCCGCCGGGACGCTGTCGCTCCAGGGCGTCGTGGAGGAGTGGCGCTGGTACTGGCTGCCGTGGCAGGCCGTCGGGGCCGTGGTGTTCTTCGTCGCCGGGCTCGCCGAGCTGCGCCGCCCGCCGTTCGACATGCCGGTCGCCGACTCGGAGATCATCTTCGGCCCGTACACGGAGTACGGCGGGCTGCGGTTCGCGCTGTTCCTGCTGGCCGAGTACGCCGGGATCGTGGTGCTGTGCGCGCTGACGACCGTGCTGTTCCTCGGCGGCTGGAAGGGCCCGTTCCTGAACACCGAGCTCGGCTGGCTCTGGACGCTGCTCAAGGTCGGCGTGCTGGCGTTCTGCGTGATCTGGTTCCGGGTCAGCTACCCGCGCATGCGCGAGGACCAGCTGCAGAAGCTCGCCTGGGCGTGGCTGGTGCCGCTCTCGCTCGCGCAGCTCGCGCTCACCGGCGTCCTCAAGGTCGCCCTCTGAGCCCCCTGGCCGGAGGACGGGTCACTTCAGGAAGATGGTGAAGTCGGCCATCTCCGGGAGGGCGTCCGGCGGGATGTCGGCGTCCACCGCCATCTCCTCCGCGGACACGAACCCGCCGTGCTCCTCGCGGCGCCGGACGACCCGCTCCACCATCTCCGGCGTCATTCCGGGCAGCGCGGCGAGGATCTCCGGCGGCGCGTGGTTGACGTCCACGAGACCGCCGTCGTCGTAGGTGCGGGGCACGTCCGGGCGTCCGATCCGCAACTCCCGGGCGAGCGCCGGGTCTTCGGCGGCGAGCGCGCGGGCCTCCTCGCGCAGCGACCGGCGGTACTTGGCGACCTCGATGGCGTGCTGGTTGAGGCGGTTGCGCGCAACCTCGCGGGGGAACACCGACGTCCGCACCGCGAACGCGTGCGCGGTGCCCGCGATCCACAGCATGATCCCCATGAACACGCCGAAGACGGTGAAGAACGGGTTGCCGGTCTGCACCAGCGTGACGACGGCGGCGGTCCCGGCGCCGTACCCGGCCGCCGTAGCGCCGAGGCCCCATGACCCGCGCCGGATGGCCCCGTAGAGGAAGGAGAACGGCGTCCCGTATCCGAGGGTGATGAACGGCACGAACGCCCACAGAACGCCGCGTGCCGTCTCGCCGGCCGGCACGGGCGCGGGCGGCGGCGGAGGGACGGAGGGCACGGGCGGGACGGGCCTGCTCGGATAAGGAGGCCGCCAGCCGGGCGGCGGTCCGTACGGCCCCTGCGGCCCCTGCGGACCCCGCGGTGGCCGGGGACCAGGGCGGTCCGCGTGATGGTTCACATGCCCTCCCTGCGCGCGAACCCCGCGCTGACCTCGGGGCCCACGCCTCGTAGGACGAACACCGGCCCGAGCGCGTTCCCCCGAAGACGATCGTGCGCAATCATGGGGCGCGTGGGACGGCTACCAGGAGGCGGGCTGGCCAAGGGGCTGGCGGTCACGTTGCGAACGATGACGCGGCGTTCCATAACGCGTCAATACCCCGAAGTGCAGCCGGATCTGCCACCGCGCAGCCGCGGCGTCATCGCGCTTTTCGAGGAGAACTGCACCGTCTGCATGCTCTGCGCCCGCGAATGCCCGGACTGGTGCATCTACATCGACTCGCACAAGGAGACGCTCCCGGCCGAAGGCGGCGGACGCGCCCGGACGCGCAACGTCCTCGACCGGTTCGCCATCGACTTCGCCCTGTGCATGTACTGCGGCATCTGCATCGAGGCGTGCCCGTTCGACGCGCTGCTCTGGACGCCGGAGTTCGAGTACGCCGAGTACGACATCGCGGAACTGACCCACGAGAAGGACCGCCTCCGCGAATGGATGTGGACGGTCCCGCCGCCGCAGGCGCACGACCCGTCCGCCGAGCCGCCGAAGGAGATCGCCGCCGCGGAGAAGGCCGCCGCCCGCGCCTCGCGCACGCCGCCCGGGGCCGGGGCATGAGCGGCCAGGAGGTCGTGTTCACGCTGCTCGGCGTCGTCGCGGTCGGGTCCGGGATCCTGGTGGTGACGACGCGGAACCTCGTCCACGCGGCGCTGTGGCTGGTGGTGTCGTTCGGCGCGCTCGCCGGCGGCTACCTCGTCCTCACCGCGGAGTTCGTCGCCTGGGTGCAGGTGCTGATCTACGTCGGCGCGATCGTCGTGCTGCTGCTGTTCGGGATCATGCTGACCCGGGCGCCGATCGGCGACTCCGCCGACCTGGACTCCGGCAACCGGTGGGTCGCCGCGGCCGTCGCCGTCGCGACCGCCGCCGTCCTGGTGACCGTGATGGTCATGGGGTTCAGGGACGAGCGGATGCCGCTGCGCGAGGGCGGCGGATCGGCGGAGGAGCTCGGCGCCGCCGTGTTCCGGACCTGGGTGCTGCCGTTCGAGGTGCTGTCGGTGCTGCTGCTCGCTTCGCTGGTCGGCGCCATCGTCCTGTCCCGCTCCGACATCCGCGCCCGTCCCCAGGCCGGGGCGGGTCCTCAGGCCGGGGCGCGGTCCGAGGAGGAGGGAGAGGGCTGATGCATCTCGCCTACCCGACGGTCGTCGCCGCGCTGCTGTTCTCCGTCGGTGTGTACGGGGTGCTGGCGCGCCGCAACGCCATCCTCGTGCTGATGTCGGTCGAGCTGATGCTGAACGCGGTGAACCTCAACCTCGTCACGTTCGACATCTGGTACCGGGACCGCCTGCACGGCGGGCAGGTCCTCACCCTGTTCACCATCGTGATCGCGGCGGCGGAGATCGGGCTGGGCCTGGCGATCGTCCTGCTGGTGTACCGGAACCGGCGGATGGTGGACGTCGACCGGCTCCGCGCCCTGGCGGAGGACCCGGCCCGCGCCCCGTCCGCCCGGCCCGAGCCCGGACCCGAACGCGGGGACGCGGTCGTCGAGGAGGCCGCTCCGTGATCTGGCTCGCCTCGCTGGTGGCCCTGCTGCCGTTCCTCGCCTCGTTTACCGGGATGCTGTTCGGCCCGTCCCTGACCCGCTTCCTCGGCGGCCGTCCCGGCGCGGGGACGAGGCCGTCGCGCAACGGCCCCGCCATGATCGCGTGCGCGCCGATCGCGGTGTCGCTCGTCCTCGCGGCGGTCGCCGCGTTCATCGTCTGGCGCGACCCGGGCCCGCGGACGGGCACGCTCACCCTCATCGAGACCGGCTCGGTGCCGATCCGGGTCGGGCTCCAGGTGGACGGGCTGGCCGCCGCCGTCGGCCTGATGGTCTGCTGTGTCGCGCTCGCCGTCCAGGTGTACTCGGTCGCCTATCTGAAGGACGACGAGCGCTACTCGTCCTACGCGGCGTTCGTGTCGCTGTTCACGGCCGCGATGCTGCTGGTCGTCTACTCCGGCGACCTTCTGGTCCTGTACGCGGGCTGGGAGGTCATGGGCATCTGCTCGTACTTCCTGATCGGCCACCACTGGGCGGACCGGGCGAACTCGCGGGCGGCGGTCAAGGCGTTCCTCGTCACGCGGCTCGGCGACGTCGGGTTCCTGATCGGGATCCTGGTGCTCGGCATCGGCGCGGGCACGTTCGAGATCGACCAGATCCTTGCGAAGGCCGGCTCGCTGCCCGGCACGACCGTGACGGCGGCGGCGCTGCTGCTGCTCGCCGGAGTCGCGGGCAAGAGCGCGCAGTTCCCGCTGCACACCTGGCTCCCGGACGCGATGGCGGGCCCGACCCCGATCAGCGCCCTGATCCACGCGGCCACGATGGTCGCGGCGGGAATCTATGTCGTCGCGCGGCTGTACGCGGTGTTCGTCGCGGCCCCGTCGGCGCTGGCGGTGCTCGGCGTCGTCGCGGTGATCTCCATGGTCGGCTCGGCGCTCGCCGCGCTGGCCCAGGACGATCTGAAACGCGTCCTGGCGTACTCGACGATCAGCCAGCTCGCCGTGATGGCCGCCGGGCTCGCGGTCGGCGCCGACACCGCCGCGATCTTCCACCTGCTCACGCACGGCGCGTTCAAGGCGCTGCTGTTCCTGTCCGCCGGATGCGTGATCGTGGTGGCGGGCTCCAACCTGCTGGCGCACTACGGCGGGCTGCGGCGCGGCATGCCCGTCACGTTCTGGTCGATGACGGTCGGTCTCGCCGCGCTCGCGGGCGTCCCGCCGTTCAGCGGCTGGTTCAGCAAGGACTCCGTCATCGAGGCCGCCCAGCACTCGGCCCTGCACGGCGGCGAGTCCGCCGCCACGACGATGTCGCGCGGATGGTTCGCCTACACGCCCCTCGACAGGACCTCCCCGATCGGGGTGCCGTCAGGGTCGGACGGGCTGACGGTCTCGGCCGTAGGACACGCCACGGCCGGGTCTGTCGTGGACGTGCCGGGCGGTGTCGCATGGCTGGTTTATCTCGGGTTGCTGCTGACGGTCGCGTTGACGGCGGCGTACGCGATGCGCGCGTGGCTGATGACGTTCTTCGGCGAGCAGCGTGGGACGTACGAGATCCGCGAACCGTCAAGGTTCATGTCGTGGACGGTCGCCGTGCTGGCCGTCCCCGCCGCGATCCTCGGCTTCTTCGGGCTCGGCGCGGAGGAACTGCGCCCGCACATCGGATCGGCGCTGCTGAGCATGGTGCTGGTCCTCGTCGGCGCGGGTGCCGCGTTCCTCATCTGGAACCGTGACCCGGCACTGGATCCGGCACGCGCGCTCGGCCCAGCGCGTCCGCTGTTCGCACGCGCCTTCTACGTGGACGAGCTGTACGTTCTGATCATCATCCGGCCCGTCCGGGCCCTGGCGCGGCACGTCGTGATCTTCGACGGACGCCAGGTGGACGGTGCCGTCGTCGGAGCCGGACGCGGCGCCCGCCGCCTCGGCGGAATACTCCGCATACCGCAGAACGGCAACGCGCAGAACTATCTGACCGGCCTGCTCGCCGGCGTCGTCGTCATCGTGGCCGGAGTGGTGATCTTCCTATGATCTTCGTGCTGATGATGGCGATCCCGCTGGCCGGGGCGCTGGCGATGCTCGTCCCCGCGAACCGGTTCCTGCGCGGCGACCTCGCCGTCCGGGTGTTCGGGACGGCCGTCTCCGGCGCGACGCTGCTCGTAGCGATCTCCGCCGCCACAGCGTTCGACTTCGGCGCCACGTCCAAGATGCAGTTCGAAGTCGACCACGGATGGGCGTCGGCGATCGGCCTGCGGTTCCATCTCGGCGTCGACGGGATCTCCCTGCCGCTCGTCGTCCTGACGGCCCTGCTGACGTTCCTGTGCTTCCTCTACACGCTGCGGCACCCGCCGGAGGGCGGCCGGATCCGGCTGCTCACCGCGCTGATCCTCGTCTTGGAGATCGGGCTGCTCGGCACGTTCGTCGCGCTCGACCTCGTGCTGTTCTTCGTGTTCTTCGAGACCGTCCTGATCCCCATGTACGTGGTGATCATGCTGTGGGGCGGGGCCGGACGCCGCGCCGCCGCCACCAAGTTCATCCTCTACACCCTCCTCGGCTCCGGGCTGCTCCTCGCCGGGATGCTGCTCGTCGGGACGAAGGCGGGCACGCTCGACATGACCGAGCTCGCCGCCCGGCACGGGTCGGGGCTGTCGCACGGCCTCCAGGTCACGGCGTTCGCGCTGATGGGCCTCGGGTTCGCGGTGAAGGCGCCGATGTGGCCGCTGCACACCTGGCTGCCGGACGCGCACACCGAGGCCCCGACCGTCGGGTCCGTGCTGCTCGCCGGGGTGCTGCTGAAGATGGGGACGTACGGGCTCGTCCGCGTCGCGCTCCCGCTCGCCCCGGACGGCGCGGAGTTCTGGGCCCCCTGGCTCGGCCTGCTCGCCGTCATCGGGATCATCTACGGGGCGCTCGCCTGCCTGGCCCAGCGCGATTTGAAACGGATGATCGCCTACTCCTCGGTCGGGCACATGGGCTTCGTCCTGCTCGGCATCGCGACGCTCACCCCGGTCGGCGTCAACGCGGCACTGTTCGGCAACATCGCGCACGGCCTGATCACCAGCCTGCTGTTCTTCCTCGCCGGATCGGTCAAGGAACGCTGGGGCACCGCCGACCTCAACGTGCTCGGCGGCGGGATGCTCGGCACCGCGCCGCGGCTGGCGTCCGTCCTGACGTTCGCGTCCGTCGCGTCGCTCGGGCTGCCGGGCCTCGCCGGATTCTGGGGCGAGATGCTCGCGCTGATCGGCGCGTACCGCCCGCACGCCGACCTGCCGCGCGAGACGTTCGTGACGTTCATGGCGGTCGCGGCCCTCGGCGCGGTGCTCACCGCCGCGTACTTCCTGCGCATGCTCTCCAAGCTCACGCACGGCCCGTCCGACGGCACCGCGCAGATCCGCGCGAACCCTTCCGCGGTGTCGGTGCAGGAATACGCCGCCTGGGTCCCGCTGATCGCGCTGACGCTGCTGGTCGGCCTGTGGCCGAAGACCCTGCTGGACGTGACCACCGATCCCGTCCGGGCCCTGTTCGGAGGCGGCTGATGATCCAGAGCATCGACTACGCGGCGATCGCGCCGCCGCTGATCCTCGCCGTCGCCGCCATCGTCCTGCTGCTCGCCGACGCCTTCGACGCGCCCCGCCGCGTCCTGTCCCTGCTCAGCGGCGGCGCGCTGGCCGGCGCGCTGATCGCCGTCGGCGTCCTCGCGTCCGGCGACCGCCGCGACACCCTCTGCCTCCCCGACGGCCTCCGCGACGGCGGCCCGCGCTCCTGCTCCTACGTCGCCGACGACTTCACCCTCCTGTTCCAGGGCATCGTCCTCGGCGCCGCCGTCGTCGTCGTGCTGCTGTCCCTGCGGGAGATCACCGATTCCAAGATCCCGGTGGGCGAGTACCACTTCCTCCTGCTGGCCGCCGTCATCGGCGCGCTCACCCTCGTCGCCGCCCGCGACCTCGTCCTCCTCCTCGTCGCGCTGGAGACCCTCTCCCTGCCGGTGTTCGCGCTCACCGCCCTGCGCCGCTACGACGGGACGGCGTCCGAGGCCGCGCTGAAACTGTTCCTCGTCTCCGTGGTCTCCACCGCGGTCATGCTGTTCGGGATCAGCCTCATCTACGGCGCGACCGGCGCCATGCACCTCGACCGCATCGCGCCCGCGCTGGCCAAGCTCCCCTCGGACCTCGACCCGGTCGTCACCGCGGGCTCCGTGCTCGTCCTCGCCGGATTCGCGTTCAAGGTCGCCGCCGTCCCGTTCCATTTCTGGGCCCCGGACGTCTACCAGGGTTCCCCGCTGCCCATCGCCGCGTTCCTCTCCGTCGTGTCGAAGGCCGCCGGTTTCGCGGGCCTCGCGATCGTCCTCGCGCTCGGCCTTCCCGCGTACGCGCACGTGTGGGGCCCGGTGATCGCCGTCCTCGCCGCCCTCACCATGACCATCGGCAACCTGGTCGCCCTCCGCCAGCGGACCGCGATCCGCCTCCTGGCCTGGTCGTCGGTCGCCCAATCCGGCTACATGCTCGCGCCGCTCTCGGTCGGCGACGACCGGCTCCCGGAGGCCGTCGCCGCCACCACCGCCTATGTCGCGCTGTACGCCGTCATGAACCTCGGCGCGTTCGCCGTCGTGATCGGCTTCCGCCGCCGCGACGCACCCCTGACCGCCTCCTGGGACACCCTCGACGACTACCGCGGCCTCGCCCGCCGCAGCCCCGCCGTCGCCACCGCCCTCGCGTTCTTCCTCATCTGCCTCGCCGGCCTCCCGCCCGGCGTCATGGGCCTGTTCGCCAAGGTCGTCGTGTTCCGCGCCACCGTCGCCGGCGGCGTCACCTGGCTGGCCGCCGTGATGGCGGTCAACACCGTGATCGGCCTGTACTACTACCTCGTCTGGGCCGTGCGGCTCTTCACCCCGGCGCATGGGGCGCCGAGCGGAGCTCGTCCGTTGAATGGCGGTGGGTGGGGGCTGGAGGACGGTCCGACCTATGACGCCGCGCCCGGTTTGCCGGTCCGCGCGGCGATCGCCGCAACCGCCACCGCCGCCCTTGTACTCTCAGCGGCCCCGCAAATCGTCCTACAAACGGTGTCCCAAGCCACCTAGTGGGAACGTTCACCCAGGTCAAACCGTTGATGTTCATGCGGGAACCGACGGGGAGCAGGCGGAAGTGCAGTTCAACGGCGTCAAAACGGCAGCGCTGATCGGCACGCTGTCGGCCCTGATGCTGGCCGCCGGATGGCTGATCGGCGGCGGCACCGGCCTCACCATCGCGCTGATCATCGCGCTCGGCACCAACGGTGTCGCGTACGTGTTCAGCGACCGGATCGCCCTGCGCTCCATGCGCGCCCACCAGGTCGGCGAGGTCGAGGCACCGGTGCTGTACCGGCTCGTCCGGGAGCTGGCGACGTCCGCGCACCAGCCGATGCCGCGCCTGTTCGTCTCCGAGACCCGGCAGCCGAACGCGTTCGCCACCGGCCGAAACCCGCGCAACGCCGCCGTCTGCTGCACCCGCGGCATCCTGCAGATGCTGGACGAACGGGAACTGCGCGCCGTCCTCGGCCACGAGCTGTCCCACGTCTACAACCGCGACATCCTCATCTCGTCCGTCGCCGCCGCCATCGCCACCGTGATCACCTACCTCTCCCACCTGGCGATCTTCATCCCGATCGGCCGCTCCGACGACGACGAGGGCCCCGGCCTGTTCGGCGCGCTGCTGATGCTCGTCCTCGGCCCCGTCGCCGCCGCCGTCGTCCAGATGGCGATCAGCCGCACCCGCGAGTACTCCGCCGACGCCGCCGGCGCCCGCCTCACCGGCGACCCGCTGGCCCTGGCCGCCGCCCTCCGCAAGATCGACGCGGGCACCCGGGCCCTCCCGCTGCCGCAGGACCCCGAGCTCGCCACCACCAGCTCCCTGATGATCGCCAACCCGTTCTCCGGCGCCGGCATCGGCAGGCTGTTCTCCACCCACCCGCCCACGGCCGACCGCATAGCCCGCCTCGAACGCATGGCGGGCCGCCGCTAGCCCCCTCGCCCACAAACTGGACGAACTCGACCGAACCATCCCGCTCACGGCCGCGTCATAACACACGAGAGCGCGCCGGCCACTTCTGCGGGGGATGGGGCCGGCGCGCTCCCTACGTACTACCGGTAGTTGACGAATCGCAAGCCCGTGATCGCTGACCTGCGCATATACCCCGATCATGGCCCTGACCAGCGCGGGAAGCATCACGCAGTATCACGCGGAATCATGCCCTCTCACGTGTCGGTGTGCCCTCGATGTGCCCCGGCATGAAACTGCGTGAGACTGCGTGATGGCCGGATGGTGACAGTGGTGAACGGGTGAACGGCGGGACGCGTCCCAGATGCGCCGCGTCCCGCCGCCCGTCGACGAAGGAACCGCTGATGTACGGACCGCCACCCGGACCGCCGCCGATGCCCCGCGCCCGCCCACCCCGGCACGGCGTGCCCGCCCTGGGTGTCATCGCCCTGTGCGCGCTCTCCCTGCTCGCTGGCTGCGTTGGCGGCGCGGCCATCGCGAGCACCCCCGAGTCAACGAAGAACGCGGGTAACTCGGCGACGGCGACGGCCTCCACGACGAGAAGTCCAGCCATCCGCAAGACCGGCGCCGACGACGGCCGTCGTAAGACGGCCAAGCCGACGCCGAGGCGCAGCGCGGCCAAACCGCGGCCGAGACCCAGAAGGACGACGGCGCCGACGACGGACCGCCGGTACCCATCGTGCGCCGCGGCGAACCGCGCGGGCCATGGCCCCTACGTCCGCGGCGTCAACCCGGAGTACCGCTGGTATCAGGACCGCGACGGCGACGGCGTGGTGTGCGAACGGCGCTGAAGATGCGACCGGCGCCCGCCTCGCATGGAGGCGGGCGCCGGGGCGCGTTGGTGCACGCGCCTTCACCCTAGACCGGGGCCGCGCCGTTGTCCGGTCGAAGCGGCAACACCAGAGCGTCCGAGAACGGCGGCTCCGCCCGAAACTCCCCGGCCTTCTGCCATCCCCACCGCCGGTACATTTCGTAGGCGTCCGCCTCGATCACAGCCGCGAGGGTGGCGTACTGCTCAGGTCGCCCGGCGAGCAGCTCGTCCAGCAGTTGCCGGCCGAGACCGTGCCCGCGCTCAGCCTTGGTCACCACCAACTCGATCACGGCGTACTTGTCGGCTTCGAGGACTTCGGGGGGTGGGGCCGACGCGTTGGCCCACCACGCGCCCGGCATCATCGAGAACCCGAACGCGAACCCCGCCAGCGCCCCTTTACGGTGCGCCGTCACTAGCTGGAATCCCGATGCGAGCGCCTGATCGCGGGTCCGGCTCAGGAAGCGGGTCCGGGAGTACTTCGCCGACGAGTTGTAGGGCGGTTCGGAGTAGACCTGCTCGTACAGCTCCGCGAGTTCGTCCAGCCCATCGAGCGTGGTCCAACGGTCGTGGACGCTCACGGCGATCTCGTCGGGCATAGGTCAGTCCTCCCCTGCGGCGGGCAGCGCGAACGCGTCACGGTAGTCCCGCACGGCAGGCAGGGCCAGGTCGGCATCGGGCACCGCGTCCAGGACCATGCGGGCACCCCGCTGGATCGTGGTCGTCCGTTGCGCGAAGGCGAGTCCTTCCACCGTGCGCCCGGCATGCTCCACTCCCGTGACGACGTCCCCGGCGCGGACCATGCCGGCGGCACGTAGCAGTTCGATCTGTGCGCGCTGACGGCGCATCGAAGTGGGGTAGCGCTCCAGTGCAGCCGACCGTGCCCGTTCGGCGAGCTTCGCGTCGCCGGTGTGGGTGTAGGCGTAGGCCGCGGTGTGGTGCAGCGCCGTCTCCGGCCATGAGCCGGTTGTCAGTCGGTCGTCGGGGATCGTCGCTGGGAGCTGTTCCCATCGGGCTTCCAGATCGCGCATGGCGGCGGCGGCCTCGCTGGCGCGGCCGTCCATCATTGCGAGCGTCTGCGCCCGGGCCGCCATGGCCTCCAGGATGGCGGCGCCGGTGTGACTCTTCGCAATGCTGATCGCGTCTTCGGAGAGACGCAGGACCACCGACAGCGGCCTGGCCGAGTAGAGCGCGTTCATGGCTTCGTAGCCGCGCACCCACACCCGTAGGTCACGGTCCTTGGACGCGTCCGAGGCGTGCCGGGCGGTCTTCCACCAGTCGCGTGCCTGGCGGCGCTCGCCCAGGCTGGACACGGTCATCGCCATGAGCGCGGCCAGCTTCCCCACGGGAGCGCACAGGTCGTCCCGTACGCCGGCGTCCTGGACGGAACCGAGGGAGTCGAGTAGGGCGACGAGGTCGGCGGCGAGGTCAGGGAGGAGTTCGCCGGGCGGGGTGGTCAAGAAGGCGTGGCCATGCTCGAACGCGATCTCCTCCCAGTCTTGGACAAGGTGCCCCTGGCCACCACCGGGCAGAGCGCGGGCCAATGCTTGCCGGATCGGTTCGAGCGGCTCGGCGCGGGATGCGGTTTCGACGCCGAGCAGGCCGAGGCAACCGAGCAATCGTCGGCGCTCCTCGTCGTGGTCCGGCCCGCTGACGGTGGCGAACAGGTCGTCCTCGTTGAGGCCGAACGCTGTGGCGTAGGCGGTGGACCAGTCGCGCGGAAAGTTGTCGCCGTTCTCGTACTTGCGGATCTGCCTGGCCAGCGACTCGACCTGTTGGCGGGTCGGCGCTACTCCGCTGGCGGTGAACAGGGCCCGCGCCATCTGCGGTTTCGACCAGCCGCGGGACTCGCGTTCCGCTTGTATCCGCACCGCCCATTCGGGGCGCTCGTCGTCGCTCATCCCGCGTGCACCATTCGCCGGACGGACCAGGCGGACTCTCAACAGACCGCCTCCCAGACCGCCAGTATCCGCCTACCGCGTTACATGCACACGGGCTTTCACTTGCTGTGACCTAATCGCCACGAGCAAGGGAGCGCATGGTGCACGCCCCCACCCCGCAACCAGAAAACGCCGAGGCCGCCCGGCCGACCGACCCCGAAGCTGAGCGTGCGCAGCTGCTCGTGGAGTTCCCCGAGTGGGTGCCCCGGTACGAGGGCTGGCTCGAACTGCCGTGGGAGGCGCACCGGCGGCCCTTCCGGGGCCCGGTGAGCGGGTGCTTCGCCTGGATTCGCGCCGAGTCGGCGGAGCGTCTCCGCGAGATGCTCACCGCGACACAGGTCATCGAAGCCGCCTGGAAGCGCCCCGAGCCCACCAAGCCCGCCGGGCACGACGGGCGGTGCGTGCGGTGAGCGCGGTGAGCGTCGCGAGGTACGCGAGGACCCGGCTCGCTTGGAGGCCGGCGCGGGCCGCGGTGAAGGAGTTGATGCGGCGGTTCGGCGTGGTGGCGTGGTTCGGTGCGACCACCGGCATGTGGTGGGCGATGGTCGACGGCGAGTGCCTCGTCGAGGCCACTGACCCGGATGCCCTCGTCGAGCAGATCGTGTCCGCGCGGCGACCGCGATGAGACTCCCGCGGCCCCCTGGTCAAACCTGGCGGCCGGGGCCGCGGGCCGGGGTGGGGCGTACGGGCAGAACCCCGAGGACCGGACGCCCCACCCCTCTTCCAGACGCCGTACCCCCGGCACCTGTGCAGGTGGCTGGAGGTGTGGCCCAAGTCGGGGCGGCGGTGTGCACGGGAGCGGGCCGGTCGCCGCCGCCCCTTCGGAGCGCGGGCGGGCGGTGGGCCGCCGCTCGCCCGCGCTCTCTCATCTGAGGAGATCCGATGCTGATAGATCGCGTGGGTGCTCGGCGTGACAACGGAGGCCGACGATCGTGACGCATGAGCACTGGCGGCCCGGCCGCAAGGTCGGCCGCACTCTTTACGTCCACGTGAACGGCGCCGAGACCGGCCACCTGATCGGCCTGGTCGACACGCCCGAGCTGGCTACCAAGATCTGCGACGCCGTGAACGCGGCGAACGCCCGCCTCTCGGTCGAGGAGGCACCTGCGGACGAGCGGCCATGAACCCCGTGGCCCTGGATCAGCTGGCGCGCGTCCAGGGCCACGGCTCGACCCCAGCGCACCGGAGGTGCACATGTCCCCCATCACTCCACTCCAGCCCACCACCCCACAGGACGGCCTGCTGCTCGGCGAGACCGTGCCCTACGACGGCTACGGGTCGATGCTCCGCGACGCCTACGAGGCCGGTCCGCGGCGCGGTGCCTACCTACAGATCATCGAGCGCGACGACGGGCTGGTGTCCATCGAGGACGCCTACCGCTACTTCACCCAGCCGGACGAATGGATCGCCGGTGAACGGCAGGCCGTGACGCTGGCAACGGGACGGGTCCTCGACATCGGGTGCGCCGTCGGCCGGCACATGCTCGCCATCGCCGGCGCCCACGAGGTCGTCGGAATCGACCCCTCACCCGGCGCCGTCGCGGTCGCCCGCGCGCGAGGCCTGGACGTCCGCGTCGGCACCGTCACCGAGCCCGGCGACGTCGGCACCTTCGACACGCTGCTCATGCTCGGCGGGAATCTCGGTCTACTCGGCAGCCGCGAGCACGCGCCCGTCGTGCTGGACAGCCTCGCCCGGCTCGCTCGTCCCGGCGCGCGGTTGCTGGCGATCGGCCATGACCCGCACGGGACGGCGGCGCCCGAGCACCGCACCTACCACGAACGCAACGCCGACTACGGGCGGCTGCCCGGACAGGTCCGTATGCGGGTGCGGTACAAGGCGTGGACGTCAGCGTGGTTCGACCGGCTGCTACTCAGCCCCAACGAGCTGACCGACCTGCTCATCGGAACCGGGTGGACCCTGCACACGGCCACCTACTCCCCGGGAACGGCCGGGTTCTACCTGGCCGTGATGACCCATGCCGATTCGACTCCCACCGCGCCCAGGGCGTGCTAGGACGGCCCCATGACCGACGCTGAACTGCACAAGAAGCTGGACGCCCTGACCGAGACGGTGACCGCGCTCGCCGGCGCGCTCGGTGTGACCGGCGGCCGGGTCGAGGCCCGACACGCATCGGTACCCGGCCTTGGCCGGCTCACCTCGGCCGAGGTCGTGCAGGCGGGATTCGCGACGACGCGTCTGGCGACCGGGTACTCGATCGAGCAGGTCGATGCCTTCCTCGACCGGGTGGCCGAAGAGATCGCCCTGCTGACTGTCGAACGGGACGAGGCTCGCCGGGAACGCGACGCGCTCCGCTGAGCACGCCCGAGAGCCCATTCAGACGGCCGCGGTCCCGGGAAAGCCTACGCGGGGTGACCCCGGGGCCGCGGTCCCCGGCGAACAGCCCCGCCTCCGTGACGGCATCGGAGGCGGGGCTGTTCCTTACTCGCCGTCCTCGGCCGCCGCGTCGCGAGCGGCCTTGGCCCACCGGCCAGTGGGTTCGCCCTTGAGGATTTGCGGTACGCGGCTGGGCTTGACCCGGAGGATCTCGGCCATCTCCGGGTAGGTAAGGCCCTCGTCCCGAAGCCGCTGCGCGATCTCTTGCCGCAGTTTGGCGGCATCGCTGTTGAAGTCTTTGACGGCCTGGAGTGCCTCGCTCACGAGTGCGCCGGCCTTGCGGTCGTCTTCCACGGCCCGTAGATCGTCGAGCAGCTTTTGCAGCACGGTGGCGGGCCTCCTCATGGCCGGAATCCTATGGGTGACCTACAGGCCGAATCGGTCGCGTCTATAGGTGACCTGTTGCGATGATCTATAGGTTACCTATAGATTGAAAATGCAAGCAAGCCCTGAACAGCAGGCGGGCCCCGCCGACGACGTCACCGCCGAGCGAGGCCCTTGGCCCGGACACAGGAGGTCCGAACCCATGGCAGAGCGTACCGACGGCCCGTGCCCCCCGTGGTGCGACGGTGACCACCCGGCCGACGTCCACCGCGCGGAGATAGGACACACGACCCTGGAGGCCAAGACCCTCATGGTCGTCGTCCTCCAGGTCGGCGACGGCGAGCCGACCGTGACCATCTCCGGGGGCCTGTACATCGGGCTTCACCGCGACGACCACGACGACATGGTCGAGCTGCTGACGATCTGCGGCCAGCCTGAACTGGCTCGCCTGGTCCGCCGCGCCGCCGAGATGCTGGCGGCCGTGATGCGAGACGAGAGGAACGGACGATGAACCGCACAACGCGGATCGCTCACCTGATCTCGGTGGCCCTCATGGCCGCCGGGGTCTTGGCCGCTACGGCGGTCGGTTTCGCCCAGTCCTGGGCGGGCCTGTACGGCTGGGCCATCGAGCACGGCCTCACCGGCTGGAAAGCCGCCAGCTTCCCGGCGATGGTCGACGTGTTCATCGGCGTCGGCGAGCTGGGCCTGTTCGCGCTTGCGCTGGAGGGGCACCGACTGTCCCGGCGTGCGCTGTCCTGGGCGGACCTCGTCCTCCCCGGAACCATCGCGACCGTCGGCTGGTCCGTCAGCCTCGCGTTCAACGTCGGTCACGTCGACCACGAGATCGCCGACCAGCTCACGGCGGCCGTCCCGCCGATCGCGTCCATGCTTGGCCTGCTCGTCCTGCTCCGCACCCTGCACCGCCTGGTCACCCGCATGCCGGACGGGGAGCCGCTGAACATGCGGCCACTGCCGTACCTGGACGGCCGCGCGGACGAGGGCCAGGAGGACGAGGGCCAGGAGGACGCGGACGCGCCCGCGCCGGAGCCGCCGCCGGGTGCACCCGTACTCGCCGCCGTCCCGGACGTACCCGCACACGAGACCGCACCTGAGGGTGCACCCGGCGTTCCGAGCGCCGTACCCGCCGATGTACTCGCGGCGGCCCGCAAGGAGTTCGCCGCCGAGCTGGCGGCCGGGAAGGTACCCGGCCTGCGTCCCATCAAGGCGCGGTTGCATGTCGGTCAGCCGCGCGCCGGTGAGGTGCAGGCGTACCTCACCGAACTCGTCGCGAGGTAGCCCGGGTACACGGCCCTGGATCACCCCAGCCATGGAACTCTCAGGGCCAGGCACCCGCGCCGGGTACGGGTGCGCGCACCTTCGCACTGCACCCCGGCGCGGGTACCCGTGGAGTACACCTAGACGCCGCTGTACCTCGGCCGTGGTGGAGGTGCGCACCTCGGGGTACGGTCCGCGGGCTGTACCTGGCCGTGGTAACCCGGCCAGGGCGCGGGACAGGGCAGCGAGCGGCGCAAGGTTCATGTCGGCGACCGTACGGCGCGCGGTCTCGCCAGGTCCGCCGAGCCGCTGTCTGTGGATAACCCCGGGCATACGAAAACGCCCGCCCTCCGAAGAGGGCGGGCGTTTCGTGTCGGCGGGTCTTCCCCTCCCGCCGACGGGCTCAGGCTACCGGCGGTATGCGGGCAGCTCTCCGAGGTCCGCGGGCTTGTTGGGAATGGCGCCGACGAGCCCGGCCGCCCCGAGGACGGCGACGACGATCCCGATCCATTCGTAGGTGGTGATCTTCTCGTCGGCCAGGGCGACGCCCACCGTGGCGCCGAGCGTGGTCACGCCGCTCGCCACCGCCTTGGCGTAGCGGGGGATGGCCTTGATGAGGGTGGACATGAGCTACTCCTTCCGGCCGGCGAGCCGCGCGGCCAGCGCCGCGGCGACCTGCTCGCCGATGTTGGCGGGGATCGCCGCGGCGATCCGCTCGGGGGTGAGCCCGGCCAGGACGCCGCGCACAATGGCGTCCTCGTCGACGTCGAGGGGTGCGCCGACCTTCGCCGCGATCTGGGCGACCATGGCCTTGATGGCGTCCTGTTCTTTCTCCAGGTGACCTAGGACCGTGCGAGCCTTCCAGGTCGCCTTGCCATCGCCGGTGTCGATCGGCTCGTCCCACACGTCTTTTGCGGACACGTCGTCCTCCTCGTAGGCCGGGCGTCCATACCCGGCGATCATTGATGCGGCCCTCACGCGACGCTTCACGGCGTCGCCGGTGTTGGCCTCGATGGTCTGCACCCGACCGCCACCGAGGACCTTCTCGACCACGCCGACGTGGTCGATCGCGCCGATGGCGTTGGTGGCGCCCCAGTCGAAGAACACGATGTCGCCGGGCTTGCACCGGTTGACGCTCGCCGCGGTGCCCTCGTACCAACGCCCGGCCTGCTTGAAATCGGTCGCGTGCCAGACTGTGTAGGCTCTGTCCCCGCCCGGGAGGACGGCCGAGGCGTTCCCGCTGTGCCGCGCCCAGTAGGTGATGGCCATGTCGCACCACGACGCCCTGAGGAACTCGTCGCCGTGCCGGGAGGCGTACTCTTTGGTGATCTTGTTCGGGCGGCCCGTCATGCCGAGGCTCTTGACCGCCTCGGCCAGCATCCCCGCGGCGCTCACTGGTCGCCGCCGGTCTCGTGGTCCGGGCCGTGGTAGATGCCGCCGTCGCACGGCGCCCCGTACAGGTCGGCCAAGACTGTTTCCTCATCGGCCTCGGTGGGTCCGGCCGGCGGGTCCGGGATCGCGATAAAGGCCATCAGGTCGTCCCTCCCGGGTGGTTGTTGATGTGCTCGGTGAGGCGTTTATCGAGCCCGTCGACCTTGGTCTCGATGCGGGTCACGGCGTCCTTGAGGCTCGTCCCGTGGTTGGGGGTGACCTCGGCGTGCACCGCCTCGGCGGTCTCCCGCGCGGCCTCGACCTGTCCGCGCGTCTCGGTGATCTGTTCCTTCAGCCACCGCACGAACGGCTTGACGAACACCCGGTAGATCAGGAACGCGATCGCCGTGAGCGCGGCCGCGACGCCTCCCGCCCAGATGATCAGGTCGCCGAGGTCCTTGATGGTCATTGGTCTCCTTTCACGGCAGCGGGACCACCGTCAGCTCACGCAGCGCGAACGAGCCCGTGCCGGAGACCACGCGATGCAGGAGCCTGGTGTTGTACGTGGACCCCGGCGTCAGCCCTTCGAGGTAGTGCGCCGCGCCCATCCGAGCGAACGTGCTTCCGTAGTGCGAGACGCCGTGCCCGTCCCCGATCGACTCCACTGCGGTCCCGGAGCCGATCGTTGAGCCGGTGCGAGTTTCGGGCGCAACGAGCACCCCGGCCGTTGCGCCGGAGTTGACCATCCGTGCCGTGGTGAAGATCATGACCCGGCCGCTGGTGGGCGCGGTGAAGGCCACTCCGACCTCCTCGTAGGTCCCGCCGGTGCTGGCTGTGCCGTACGAGGTGTTGGTCGCGTCGAACGAGATGTCGCCCCGGTCGGACACGGCGCGCGGGAAGTCCTGGCCCCTCACGATCGTCCCGGCCAGCAGATCAGGCATGCGAACCTCCTCTCATAGCGCTCTGACCACCGGGCGAAACAGGCGGACCTGCGTGCCCGACGCGTGCGATTTGCTGATGCCGTTCACCGCCCTGACGACGGTGAAGGTCTGCGGCGACGTGGTGCTGGCGATCGCGGTGGCGGTGACGCGTTCGCCCCCGGCGATCAGGTCGAAGGGGAAGTCGCCGGCGGCCGTGGTCCAGAGCGTCCCGGTCGTGGCCACCGACCATGAGGTGTCGTCGGCGTCGACGGCGACGGCGAGTGTCGAGGTGGTGGAGTCGCGGCGGGCGTGGTCTGCGTCGTCGCGGATGGCGACCCGCCACGGCGACGCCGGCGCGAGGTTGAACTCGATCTCGTGCCCCATCACCCGAAGCGTCTCGGTGTAGCCCAGGACGAGCAGCTCGACATCATCGGGCGGCAGGCCGTCCGGGATGCCGGTCAACACGATCCGGTCGCCGACGTCGATGTCGACGATCTCCTCGTACAAGGCGTCGGTGATGGCGGGCGCGCGCAGGTTCACCGTGAGGTGCGGGAACCGGCCCTCGTCAACGGTGCCGAGGTGGAGGCGCCACGCCGCCTGGTCGGGGAGCTGCTCGTCGCGCGTGAGCGACAACGTGACCGGCTGCTCGTAGCGGCCGACGCCGTCCGGCGGGTCGGCGACGCTGAGTGGCCCGGTGGTCTGCTCGACCCGCACCGACGACCCGGCCTCGCGTTTGACGGTGATGTCGTTCTCCGTGGCCTGGTCATCGTCCAGCGGGACCAAGTCCCCTTCCACCTGCCCGGCGGAATAGTCCAAGGTCACCGCCGCGGCCTGGTTGTACATGGACTGGCGGGACCGGTGCGCGAACCCGAGGACGTAGCGCGGCTCGTACAGGAGGCCGCCGTCGGCGTCGGCGGCCTCCTGGAGCAGCTCGACCAGCGACCGCGACAGCTGGTCCCCGAGCGTGACGGCGTTGCCGGTCCGGCCGCGGGTGACGGCAACGAAGGAGATCTCCTCCTCGTCGCACAGGCGCTTCATCCGGTCGAGGGGGTCCTCGCCGTTCTGCGCGGCGATCGCGGCGGACGTGGACGCGTAGGCTTCCAGGTCGGTCGCGACGGCCAGGTGACCCGTGACGACGTTGGTGAGGCCCTTGTCGCGGCCGACGGTGACCCGCTGCACCCGTCCGAAGGTGTTACCGGCCAGCGTCCCGGAGTCGACCGCTTGCGTGATGGTGTCGGTGATGGTCTGGGTGTGGACGAAGTCGACCACCAGGGTCGACCAGTCGATGTCGGCGCCGTCCTGGGTCAGCTCGATGTCGAGGATGGTGAACCCGCGGGACTGCATGTCGAACGCCGAGGTGTGGTCGAGCAGGGAGTTGCGGTCAGCGTCGTAGGCGCGGGTCCGTAGCCCGCCTGCGGTGGTGAGCCGCACTTCCCATTCGCGGACCGTTCCGCCCACGGTGTTCAGGTGCAGGAGGGATGTTTCCGCCGCGACGTTCTGATCGACGAACACGAACAGCCGTACCGAAACCTCGCCGGTCGCCGACTGGGCCGGGGTCATGCCCGACAGGCGCCCAGCTGCCATCACCGGCAGCGCGTCCGACGCCGTCCACTCGTCGAACTCCGCCAGGCTCGGGGTGCCCTCTACCCTCATCGGCGGGTGACCGTCGCCGGCGGCGGCGATCCGTGTGGCCTCCCTCCCATCCTCCATGGGCCAGTACACGAGGATGCCGGTCCGGGCGGGGTTGGCGAACTCGCGGTACATCGTGGACCGCAGCACCGGCGCGTTCTGCGTCAGGCGCCGTTTGATCCCGGCGGCCTGGAGCTTGACGTGGTGGTCGCCGTTCACCGCCCACGTGGTCGGCCAGGTGGCGACCTCGCCATAGAACCGGTAGTCCCGGTCGTCCAGCGCCGCGGCGGCGCCGAGCGTCCAGGTGTTGCCCTGCGCATCGGCGAACGAGGTGTCGCCGGGGGTCTGGGCGTCGAAGTCGGGGGCGGCGACGAGCGTGCCGTCGATGCCGTCGCGCAACTCGAACGCCCACAGCGTCCCGTCCGGGCCGAACCCGGCGATGGTGGCCAGGCCCCCGACCTCCAGGTCCGCGGTGGTGGCGGCGATGGCGGTGGTGGAGGTCCCGGTGACGGTGGCGCCGAGCTGCGTCCACGGCCCGGCGATCGTGTCGGCCGTCCAGAACTTCACGTCGTAGCCGCCGGCGCCGTTGTTGACGTCGAGGGTGATCCGCAGCGCGACGCGGCGCCGGTCGGTCGGGATCGGGACGGTGGAGCCGGCCTGGATCCGGTCGACGTCGGCGCCGGTGGGCGACCACACCAGGAACACGCGCTCGCCGGACAGGTCGAGGAACCACGAGCATTCACCGGCGGTGAAGTCGTACTTCCCGGCGATGTTGCCGGTGCGCCAGGTGTTGACGTCCATGTCCAGGCGGACGTCCAGGTCGGTGACGTTCAGCGCGGCCGCCGACGGGCACGACAGCGGCGGCTCGGTATCGCTGGAGAAGATGCGCAGGTACCCGGCCGGGGCAGGCAGCGACGCCCTGATCTGGGTGTTGCGGCCAAGAATCCCGAAGTAGGGCGAGATGGGGTTCCTCGCCGAGAACCGTCCGTCGCGGTTGTTCAGGGTCAGGGACATCTTGGACGGGTCGGCGGTCTGCGCCTCGGCGGACCGGCCGCGGGTGATGGTCACCGGGTCCCGCTCGTACACGTACCCGGTGATGTCGGTCCACGTCCCGTCGAGCAGCAGCTCGTACCGGTCGTCGAGCGGGAACCGCGCGGGCGCCCCGGGGACGTCGGCCGGGCCGATCAGGGTGGCGGTGTCGGCGACGGCCAGCTCGTCGAGGTAGAACCTCGGCCACGTGGGAGTGGTCGCCGGATTGGCGAACCTGATCTCCTCCACATCGGTGCCGAGCCCGGTCCCCGACAGCACGTCCCACGTAGTGGTGGCGTCGCCCTCGTAGATGTCGACGGTGACCGCGCCGGTCCCATCGCCGACGACCTCGATCCGCAGTTCAGCGTCCAGCGGCAGCGGCTCGGCCGAGGAGTCGACGATCCCGACGAGGCTGCGCAGCCTCAGCGTCCCGTCGGTGGCGACCTGAAGGAACCATTGCAGGGTGGCGTCCACGGCGTGCGCGCCGAGGATACGCGCGTTGGCGGACGGGTACGCCGTCAGCTCTACGTACATCCGCACCGCGTGCCCGGCGAGAGTGCCGAGCGTGGAGGTGTCCCAGATCAGCCGCGCCTCGGCGGCGGCCTGCTGGTCGACCTGGATACGCGGAGAGTGCAGCCCGGACGCGTCGATCGTGAACGCCCCGGCGGTGACGGTGTCCCACAGGGTGTCCCCGGAGCCCTGCGTGGCCGTGGTGAGGGCCGTGCCATCGGACAGGCCCCGCCCGGACCACGACGCGACGATCGCCATCAGGACCTTCCCAGAACGACCTGGACGTCGCCGCCGCTGTCCCGAACGGCCATCCGCAGCAGCTCCAGCAGCCCGGCAGCGACTGGGGACCCGTCGCCCTTGATGACCAGGACCGCGCCTGCTCCGCCGTGGTTCGCCACGGCGCGGACACCAGCGGGCGAGGAGACTCCGGCCGGGGTGATTCCAGCGGCGGCCGCCATCCCGGCCGCGGCGTTCGCGACCGCGCCCGTCCCGCCGCGCATGCCGCCGGCGAGCATCGCGGCGATCTTCGAGCCTGCCCGGTCCGGGGACCCCGTCCCCGATAGCGGGCCGGTCTTGGCCGGGGAGAACGGCAGGACATCGCGGACCTTGGACGCCATTTCCGACGCAATGGAGGCGAGACTGCCGAGCATGGATCGGATACCGGCGATCAAGCCTTGGACGACGTTGCGGCCCGCGTTGTAGAGCAGATGCCCGGTGTTGCCGAGGGAACTCTTGATGCGGCCGGGAATGCTCTTGATGATGCCGAGCAGTTGTGATGCGCTGACGGAAGCCGACGACTTGATAGCGTTCCAGCCCGCATTGAAGGCCGCCTTCACGGCGTTGATGCTGTTGGTGAACGACGCTTTGATGAGCCCCCAGGCCCGCAACACCACACCCTTGATGAAGGCCCACGCGGCAGACACCGCCGCCTTCAACGCGCCCCAGAACTGATACCACGCGATTTGGATGGCCAGCGCGTTCTCAAAGATCGTGGCCTTCACCTGCTCGAAGTCCCCGAAAATGATCGCCTTCATGAGGTTCAGCGCCGCCTGCACGATCGTCCATATCAGGGTGAACGCGCCCGTGATGACGGCCATGATGAGGCCGATAACCGTGCTGATCTTCGCCCAGATCTGCCCGAATACCGTGGACACCGTTTGCCACAGGCTTTCGAGGGTCGGCTTTGCCTGCTCGAACGAGTTCCTCAGCTGCCGGAAGACCGCGATGGCCAGGATGAGCGGCGTGAACAGCAGGCCGAGGATCGTCACGAACGCGTTCGTGGTGCCCATCGTCTTCGCGACCCAGGCGAACACCTGGGCCAGCACGGCGACCAACTTGAACGCCAGCGGAACGAGCTTCATCAGGCCGGTGATGAAGTCGGCGAACAGGTCCGGGTTCTCGCCCACGACCGCCGCGATCTCGATCAGCGCGTCGGCGATGCCCTGAAACATCCCCGGCAGCGCAGGCCCGATCGCATCCAGCAGCTTGGAGAACGCGTTCCCCAGCGGCTGGATGGCGGGCGCGAGTTTGGACAGCCCGATCGAGAACCACGAGATGAACCGCGACAGCGCGGGCGCGATCAGCTTGAACGCCTTCTCCAGCTCGGGCGCGAACAGGTCGAACACCCGCCGCGCCCGCCGCAGAATCACTTCCCACGTCTGCACGAACGGCTGGGAGATCCGCTTCATCGTCTTGCCGACGTGGCTTTTCAGGGCCCCCATTTCTTTCTGGATGCCTTTATTGGTGGCGGCGGCCTTCAGACCGATCACGGCGAACGCAGCCCCGAACGCCATCACGATTCCCAGCGCCGCGACGGCCCCGAGCGCGGGCAGCAGCGCTAGCGCAGCCGCGATCTGGACGACCATCCCCGGCGGCCCGGTACTGGCGAACCCCTGGGCGAACATCGAGCCCATGTCGGCGCCTTTGGACCCGCCCTCGGCCACGAATCGGCCGAGCGAGTCCCTCAAACGGCCGTTGGCGTCCCGGCTGAACCCGTCACCAAAGCCGCGGCTGAACTCTTCGCCGAGCCCGCGGCCCTGCCCGCTGAGGCGTTCGCCGGCGTCGCCGAGCCGGTCTAGGTCACCGATCGCCCGGTCGACGCCCCGGTCGACGCCAGATTCGTCGACGCCGAGGCGCACCAGGAGCCGGGACAGGATCGCCATCGTCCACCCCCTTGCGCAGGTCGGCGCCGCCGAACGCGGCATTGAGTTGCTCGACGACGGCGAGCTGTTGTTGCCAGGACTGCCGGGCACGCCGGTCCCACTTGGGAATGAAGTCCCGCAGGTGGAAGCGGCGGCCCTTCTTGCCGCGGTTGGCGTTGGCGACGGTCGCGGCGACGATGGCGGCCTGCACGTCGGCGCGGGCCGGGCCGAGCGGGCCGGCGATCCGCTCGTAGGCCATCCATTCGGTGACCTCCGTGGAGGTCATCCGGGCGAGCATCTCCCCGACGGTCATGCCGCCGAGGGCAAGGGCTAGTCGGAAGTGGAAGGCCCGTTCGGGCCTTCGACGAAAACCTCTTCGAGGTCCTCCAGGTCTTCCTCGTCGGTCGCGGAGATCTTCACGATGGCCTCACGCAGCCGGAAAACGGCCTTGGGCTTGGACGCGGCGATCCGCTTGACCTCGTTGACGGTCAGCATCGGCCGGCCCCGCTCGTCGACCACGCACGCGGCCACGATCTGCGCGGTGACGGTGTCGAGGGCCCGGCTGTCTCCGCCGCTACGGATGGTCGCGGCGGTCGCCTCGAACCGGTTGCGGACCGCGGCGGACATCTCCCGGACCAGGACCTTGCCGCCCAGCTCGGGGACGTTGACGGGTTTCGTCGCGACGTCGGGCTGTTCAGCCGCGGCGATGATCTGCTCGTGAGTCAGCAACTCGCTCATGCTCGCGCTGCTCCTTTCGGGTCAGGTGGGGCGGGGATCAGGTCAGGGTCGGCTTGCCGGACACCTTGAACGTGGCCGAGGCGGCGAGCTTGTCGTCGTGCGGCGCCTCGGGGCTGAACTCGGTGAGGATCGCTTTGAAAGACCAGGTCGTGCTTTCCGAGTCGGGAAACACGAGCTGGTAATTGCGGGGGTCGGCGTCCTCGAAGTCGGCGACCAGGGCGTCGTGTTTGGACGGGTCGTAGTTGAGGTCGATGCTGACCTCGCCGCCGTCCTTGAGGCCGCCGATGAACTCGCGCCAGGCGTCGGGGGAGTCGTGGGCGGTGACGTCGTAGGTCTCCCGCTCGATGCCGGGACCCTCGATGTTCGTCGAGTTCGCGATCGCGGTGAACACCTCAGGCGACCCGCCGTCGCCGCGCTTGAGCTGCGCGCCGTAGCCGTCGATTCCTGCCATGATCAACTCTCCTGTTCGGTGACGGTGCGGAACCGCATCGGAATGTGCCGCAGGTCGCCCGGCGGTTTCGGGTCGGTGAGGGTCTGCTGAAACTCGAACTTGGTCGAGACGTGATGCAGCCCCGCGATGATGAGCGGCTGGTGGTCGAGCAGCGCGGTGATGCGGGACGCGATCGCCAGGCCGCGGCTGTAGCCGCGGTGCTTGGACCAGACGTGAATGGTTTGGGTGGTCTCGCGGCCGAGGCGCCCGTGCTCGTTGTTGGGGATCTCGGTGGCCTCGCCGATCACGACGTAGTCGTACGCCTGGCCCTCCGGGACGTGGTCGAACACGCCCGTGATGAGCGCCTTGAGGTCCTCGTCGCCGGTGAGGCGGCCGTAGTACGCGGCCTGGATGGGGCCCATCGGCGCCGGGGGAGTGCTCATCGCCCGAACAGCCGCCGGATCTCGGCCCGTATCCGGCGCGGCAGCTCCGGACGCTCCTCCTCCAGCGCCGGGCCAAGCGACGGCTGGGCGGACTGCGACTCGGTGCCGTGCTCGACGAACGCGGCATAGTACGACTTCTTGTCGAACCACCCGACGTCAGCGGACAGGCCGCGCTCACGCCGCCGTACGCGAACGTTCCGGGCCAGGTGCCCGGTATCCACCGGGACGAGCTGCTCAGTCTTCTCCTTGACCGCCTCAGCGCCGTCCGCGATCGCGCGCTGGCACGCGCCGCGGAGTTCCTCCGGCAATTCCTCCAACCGACCGCGGGCCTGCCGCAGCCCGGAGATATCGACCGTGATCCCCCGCGACCGCCGCGCCATTACCGGCCCGCCTTCCGGGCGGACTTCTCCAGCTGGCGGCGGATCGCGGCCAGCTCACCGGCGATGGCGAGCAGCGCCCATATCGCGGAACTCCACGGCCTTTCCTCGGCGAGCAGTTCCTCGGCGTGCTGGCGGCACTCCAGCGGCTCGACGGGAAGCGGGCGCCGGTCTTGGCCGTCCATCAGGTGCCCAGCTCCAGCACGGCGACCTTCACGGAGGTGACCGCGTCGTAGGTGATCGCGGCGCGGCCGTCCGCCCCGGCGAGCATCGACGGGAGCGGAATGAGCCCGTACTCGCCGGCGGCGACGACGAGCGCGGGGTTCTCGACGTCCAGGCCCTTCACCGTCCCCGGCGAGGCGAGGGTCGCCGTGTGGGTGCTGGCGTCACCGTTCTTGAGGTAGAGGCACCGGCCGGGGCCGACAGGGGCCTTGTCCCCTCCGGACGCGGCGGCGACCGCCGCGGCGTCCAGGTCGGCGAGGCCGCCGTCGATCGGGACGGCGGTCACGGTGAGGTTCGCCATGATCGGGCTCCTTCGGTTTGGGTGAGTTCGCACGCCGCCTTGAGGTAGCGGGGCGTGGAGGGGGTCACCGTCGACAGCACGCGCAGGACCTGGCCGTCGCCGCGCAGCTCGTCGCCGCGGCGTACGTCCGCGCTCGGCGCGAGGTACACGGTGTGGTCGTGGTCGGTGCCGGCCTGGGCGGCGAGCATCCGCTCGGCCGTGGTGGGCTGGTCGACCTTCGCGGCGACGTCGTCCTTGCGGACGTAGGTGACGTCCTGGCCACCGGCGCCGTCGTCGGTGGTCTCCGGCCGCCAGACCTCCAGGACCCGGTTCAGCCAGTGCTCGATGCTGGTCACCAGGTCGTCCGGGCGCGGTAGGCGCCGATGGTGCGGCGGTCCTTGTCCGACAGCTCCATGCCGAGGGCCTCGGCCGTCCAGGACCGCGAGTGGTCGCCGAGCTTCTCGGCCTGGAGCCGGCTCGGGTTGTCCCACGCTCCGGCGGCGAGGCGAAGCCCCATCGCCTTGAGGGAGGTTGGCCACGTCACGAACCCGGCCGTGTACACGACTTCGATGACCTGGTCGCCGGACGGCCACCATGCGCCGATGCGGGTCACGATCCCGGCCTGTGACCAGGTGAAGTCGGCGTCGTGTCCCTCGGACAGGATCTCGTCGTCCTCCAGCAGGGTGACCGAGGCGACGTCGGTGACCGGCCACCGCGGAAGGATCAGCTTCCGGGTGCCGGTCCCGACGTGGTGCTCGCGCTCGTCGCGGGCCGGGCCGTCCAGCGTGATCGTGTCGGTCGCCGAGTCGAGCGTCTGCCCGGCCTCCTCCTCGATCTCCCCCTGGGCGAGGGAGAGGAACAGCTCGGCCTGGGCGGTCTCCTCGGCGGTGAACGCGGTGGACCGGCGGAGGAAACGGCGCAGCTCCTCGGCCGTCGCGACGGCCATCTACTCGTCCGCGTCCTGAGCGTCCTGAGCGCGCTCGATCGCGGTGAGGATGTCCCGCTTGAGGCTGGCGCCGCCGAGGTCGATGCCCTTGTCGGCGGCGTATGCCTCCAGCTCCGCCACCGTCATCTTGTCGATCGGCTTGGCCTGGGGCTCGTCGTCGCTGGGCTCGTCGTCGGCCCTGCCGCCGCGGCGGCGGAGCCGGTCGAGCAGCCGCTTCGGCTGCTCGTCGACCGCGACGCAGTGACCGGCGGCGATCCGCTGCTCGGCCACCTCGTCGGGGAAATCGACCTCCTGACCCGGGTGGAAGTTCCCGAGGGCCGGGTTGCAGATCCCCTTGATGATCTTCACTTTCATGGGGGCGCCTCTCCTGGGCATGCCGCGGGCCCGCCCTCGGATGGGACGGGCCCGGCGGGCGGCGAACGGGGGTTACGGCTTGACTCGGCCGTGGGCGCGGATCACGGACGCGCCGAACACGGCGTCTCCGGTCCCGGCGTCGGTGGCGACCACCCGCAGGTACCGCTTGATGCCGTGGTAGCCGATCGTGGTCACCGTGGCGGCCGTCAGCGTGGCCGGCTCGGTGCCGTCCAGGTCGTCGTCTGAGACGGCGGTGAACCCCGAGCCGGACTGGTCGGAGTGCTGTACCTCCACGCTGAACGCGTTGTTGGCGACGGCGCCGACGTGCAGCACCACCGCGGCGGCGTCGTAGTTGGCCAGGTCGACCGCCGTACCGTTCTGGGTGGCGGTGTACGCGGCCGGCGCGATGGTGGTGGCCACGTCGATGTGGTTCTTGATGTCGCCCCGCATCGGGGTTCTCCTTCCCGGCCCTCAGGCCGTGATCTGCTCGGCCAGGGGTCAGGCGACGACGTCGTTGGACTGGAGCCGGACGAAAGCCTCGGCCATGACTGGCATGCCGTCGGCCTCGGCGCGGCCGATGAACCCGACCTGGTTGCTCTCGGCGTACAGCTCGACGAGCCGCTGAACCTCGAACTGGAGGGCCTCGGCGACCCAGTAGAACGACAGGTCGCCGAGGATCGCGAGGTAGTCGTTGTCGGCCAGCGTCGACGGCGCGTACTCCGACAGGACGTAGGGGACGTCCAGGATCGTGTCCGGCCGGTCGGTCTCCAGCCCGGCCCGCCAGATGTATTGGCCGTCGCTGTCCTTGATCTTGCGGACCTCGGCCAGGATCAGGCGGTGCAGCAGCCACCTCGCGCGGGGGTGGTACTGCCCCTTGAGGGTGTACTTGGCGTCGATGAACCCGTCGGCCGCGTACCCGTTCGTGCTGTTGTGCACGAACTTGGACCCGTCGGTGGCGATGTTCACGTCCCGGGTGGTCGGGATGCCGTCGTTGGAGGCGGTGAACAGGCCGAGAGGCTTCTTATTGCCGTCCCCGGTCATGAACGCCTTCTCCTGCGTCACGCCGAACTTGTACGCCATCCGCTGCCGGACGATGGCCTCGGGGCCGAGGCGGCCGACCCGCAGCAGCTTGCGGGACACCTTGACTCGCTTGGCGATCGGGTTGGGGGTCAGCTCCCGCTTCCCGAACCGCATGCCGTCGTCCTGGCTGCCGGTGCCGATCTCCGACGTCCACTCGGCGTCGGACAGGTCGGTGTCCAGCGTCGGGATGCCGAGACTCTCGGCGGTGGTGAGCTGCTGAACGGTGGCCAGGCCGCGCAGCGGGACCATGTCGTCGACGGCCTTGAGGAGCTGCTCGACGAACTGCTCGGGCGCGACGAGGAATCCGCCCTCGGGGTCGTTGCCGGCGTTCAGCGCGCGGGCCTGTGCGGGCGTCAGGTTGGCCCGCCCGCCGAGCAGGTACGCACGGAACGCCCGCCCGGCCTCGTCGCCCTGGCCCTCCTCACCCTCGCCCTCGCCCTCGTCGGCGCGGCCAGCGTCCTCCTCGCGGAGCCGCTCGGCCCGCTCGATCGTCTTGTCGAAGCCGTCGCGCTCGTCCATCAGCGCGTCAAACTTCGTCTCCTCCTCCGGGGTCATGGACCGGCCCGCCTCCATGGCCGCGTCGAGGATCGCCTGAGCGTCCGTTCCGAGCTTGGTGCGCTTCTGGCGCATCTCCCGCAGATTCGGCACGGGGTCCTCTCTTTCTCGTGATGGGGGTTGCTCGCGCCGGGACAACCCGGCGGGAGATGTCAGGGGGTTGCGATACGGGCCAGGCGTCGCATGGCGGCCTCGTTGGAACGGAGGCGCTCCAGCTCGGCGCGCTCGGCGTCCGACAGGCCCGTACCGGCGCGGCCCTCGTCGTCTTCCTCGCCCTCGCCGCCAGCGGCGTCGAGCAGCTCGTTCAGCGCCCGCACGGCGTTGGTCACGAGCCGCTTGTTCGCCTTGGACAGCACCGCGCCCGCGCGCACCCCCGCGAGCGCCCGCGCGAGCGCCAGCTCGTCTCCGCGGCCGTCGTCGGAGACGGCGTCGGGGTCGAGGGGGAGCGGGACGACGCTGGTCTCGAACAGTTCCCAGCGCGCCGGGACGCCGCCGTCGTCGATGTCGTGCGCGTCGAACCCGACGGACACGGCGTTGATGAATCGGTTGCGGATCTTCCGCTCGACGGTCGCGGCGAAGTCGTCGTCACGGTCGAACACGAGCCCGCCGAGGAGCCGGCCATCGTCGACGCGCGGGTCCTCGACGCGGCCGATCGGAAGGCCGTCCCTGCCCCAGTAGGCGTGGCCGTAGCCGAGCACGGGGTTGGCCCGGTACCGCTCCAGGTCCAGGCTCGACATCTGGAGGTCAAGGCCGTCCGCCTTGCGGCCCTGCGTGGCCAGGACGAACGGGATCGGCCCGTCGCCGTCGTTGCCGTCGTCGGCGCGCAGGGCGTACCCGCGCAGGTAGACACGCTTCATCTGCTCCTGTCCCTTCCGGGGGATCGGACCTGCCGGTCGCGTGGCGTGCTTTGCTGCCGCTCGTCCTGGCCGTCGGGGGTGCGGTCGGCCTGGCCCTCGTCGTCGGTGGTGGTGCTCTCGCGGTCAGGCGACAACGGGCGCTACCCGGCAGTCGCAACCCACGTGGACGGGCGGGTTGAACGTGTTCCGCTTGGCGGTCAACTTCTCGCCCTCTTTCGCGCCGTCCAGCACGTCGCCCTTGGCGACGAACGGGTTCTCCATGCGGACGATCCGTCCATCGAGCTGATCGCAGTACGAGCAGTTGCTGCCGACCGTGACCCACTCCACTTCGGTGACGCCGGCCGCCTTCCACGTCTCCCGGGCGGCGGCGTTCGGCAGCTGCGTCTTCTCCCACCGCGCGACCCGCTCCGGCCGCTCGTCCTGCCACTTCCCCAGCCGCGCGAGGACCTCGTCGGCGATGGCGTCGACGGCGGCCTCGGTCGTGATCTTGCGGATCTGCCCGTACGACGAGCCGACCTGATACCGGACATGCGACGCCACGTAGGCCGCGGCCCACGTGGCCAGGTCGACCGGTTCGGCGGCGACCTCCTCAGCAGCGTCGGCGGCGACGTCCGCCGCGAACGCCGTGATGATCGGCAGCCACAGCGCCGTCATCGCCTCGGCGATCAGCCCCTCGGCCGCGAACAGCAGGCCGAGCTGGAACAGGAACGACGCGACGCCCCGCTGCCCGCGGCCCTCGGTCAGGTGCTCCTCGACCAGGCGGCCGACTTCCTTGGCCTCCAGCGCCGCGATCTCGGCGTCCGCCCGCTCGATCATCGGCCCGTACTGACCGGCCAACCGCTCTCGCATCGCGGCCCCGCGTACGCGCGCACGCAGCGCGCGGGCCCCCGCACCGCGCGCGGGCGCGGGCTGCCCGGCCGGCACCATGTTGAGCGGCACCAGGTAGGCGTCGCCGCCGTCGACGGGGTTCTCGTTCTCCTTCTCCCGCACGTCGTTGGCGGACAGCCATCCCCACTGGCGGCCGACCGCGTACGCGTCGTACCGGGCCTTGGTGTTGCCACGTAGCAACGCGTCGACGATGTGCTCGGCGAAGAACCGCTCCCGCTCCTCCGGGATCAGGAGTTGTGTGTAAACGGCCTGTTCCCAGCGCTCCAGCCACGCGCGCAGCGCGCTCGACACGTAGTCGATCTGGAGTTCTTCGATATTGGAGAACGTGGCGCGCTCAAGGTCGCTGATCTTGTGGGCGGGGATGCGCAGCCACCGCGCCATCTCCGTCACCTGGAGCTTGCGGGTCTCCAAGAACTGGGCGTCCTCGTTGCTGATCCCGACCTGTTGCCAGGTCACGCCCTCCTCCAGGATCGCGACCCGGTGCGCGCGGTCGATGCCGCGATGGATGTTCTCCCAGTCGTCGGCCATGCGTTTACGCGCGCCGTCCGACAGGTTGCCCGGGTGCGTCAGCGCGCCCGCTGGCGCCGAGCCGTTGGAGAAGTACTTCGCGCCGTGGTGCTCGGTCGCGAGGCCGAGACCGATGCTGTTCGCGGCGTGCTCGACGACGCTGTAGCCGTGGACGCCGTTGAACCCCAGCCCGGCGATGTGCAGGACCTCGTCCGGGAACAGGGTGGCCTTGATGCCGTTGGCCTCGTCCCGGTACTGGTAGACCCGGGTGAACGCGCCGGGCCCGGTGCGAAGGATCTTGATCCGGAGGCGGTCGGGGCGCAGCGGCCATATCTCCTCGATGACACCCGTCCGCCGGTCGCTCACGACCTGGGCGACGCCGTCGCCCCACATGAGTGCGTGGCCCATGAGGGTCTCGCGCAGCTGCTGACTGCTCATCATCGGGTTGGGCTGATTGCGCAGCAGCTCGTACAGGGGGTGGTCGATGGCGCGGCGCTTGCCCCGCGGCTCCATCCGCTCGTACAGCGGGAACGGCAGGCTCCCGACGTCCTCGGCGATCACCCGTACACCCGCGAAGAACGCCGAGTAGTGCAGCGCGGTCTCGTAGTCGACGCGGACGCCGGCGCTGTTGACGACCCCACCGCGGAACCAATCCTCGACCCACTTCTCCGGGGTGGCGATGCCAGAGACGGGGCCGACGAGGGCACGCGCGGCGGACCTGATGAGCCCCATCAGTGACCGGTCCCGGGCTGGGTCTCGCGCGCGGCGCGGGTGGCGCGCAGCTCGCCGACGACGCCGCCGACGATCCCGCCGGCGAGCAGGACCAGGCCCACGGCCGTGATGCCGAGCCAGGGCGCGACGAGCCATAGGCCGGCGCCGAGGCAGGCCACGCCGAGCAGCGCGAGCAGGTCCCACCGGTCCACGTGCTCACCTCCTTCATCCGCCGCTGGCCAGGCCGCGGCTCTCGTAGACGGACGGTGCGGGCATCCCGCGCATCCCGCCGTCGACGGCGAAGATCAGCGCGGGCATGCCGTCGATTCGCTTGCCGGATTTGCCCCGGTCCGGCTTCACGGGGCGGATGCGGTCGGGGTCGTCCTTCGGTGACTTGCACTCCAGGGCGTCCGCCATCCACCTCGCGACGGGATTGCCGAAGTGCGCCAGCTCGCGCGCGTTGAGGCGGCGCTCCAGCTCCTTCATGGGTGGAGTCATCCGCAGGTACGTCGTGTCGCTCTCGACCATCGTCAGGCGGGTTCGCTTGACGATCTCCTGCCGGACCGGCTCACCCGACCATTTGTCGTAGGTGATGTCGACCAGGCGGAACCGGTTGTGGTCGGCCTCGATGTCGTCGTAGATGCGGTCGTAGTCGATCGTGTCGCCCTCGGTCGCGGTGACCCAGCCGGCATCGACCCACTTCTCGAACTTGCCGCCGGTGTGGTCGGACAGGAACGGGACCACGGACTCGGGGACCCAGAACCGCCAGAGCACCTCACCGCCGGGGAACAGCAGCGCGAACGACGTGAGGTCGAGCTTGGACGATAGGTCGAGACCGCCCCAGCACCGCGAGCCCTCCAGCTGGTCGACGAGCCAATCGGGCGTGGGCGCGATCTCCCGTGCGTTCGCGTCCCACAGGTCCATGCCGATCCACCGGGTGACCTGCGAGACGCGCTGGTTGGTCTGGAACTGCCGGAACCCGTTCTCCTTGCGGGAGTCCTCCTGGGCCTCCAGCGCCTGGCGGCGCATCGCGTCCCGGCTCTTGAACTCGTCGAGCGCGGGGTTCGACCACTTCCAGTTCCGCTCGTCGAACGGGTCGAGCGACACGGGGAGGTCCGGGTGGCCGGGGTACAGGCGGTGCAACCGGTCGAGCTGCTCGCGCTTGGACGGAAGTTTGCGGACGAACGCGAAGATGTGCGGCGCCCGCGCCGGGTCCTCCTGGACGCGCTCGGCCTCGTCGATCAGCTCGGCGCCGAACGACGCATCATCGCTGGTCTCGGTGGTCGTGGCATACAGCAGCTCTTGCAGCCGCGCGCCGACCGCCGTCGTCATCGCCTCCCATAGCGACCCGTCCGGCTGGGAGAGGACCTCGTCGAGGTTGAACGCGTGCGGGTTGTGGCCTAGCTCGCCCTCGGCGTCGGCGGTGAGGATCTCGTAGTGCGATCCGGTCTGGTCGTCGACGAGGCGGCGCGCGTTCTTGATGTGCTTGAGCCGCTTGGACAGCCGCGGCGAAAGCTGCGTCATCCGCAGCGCGGGCTCGAACACCTTCCCGGCCTGCTTGGTGTCCTTGGCCGCACAGTAGACCTCGGCCGCCTCCTCGTCGTCGCCGACGAGCATGTAGAGCTGGATGCCGGCGGCCAGCTCGCTCTTGCCGTTCTTGCGGGCGACCACGATGTAGGCGATGCGGTACCGCCGGACGTAGGTCTGCCATTCCTTGGACCAGATGACCTCGCCGAACAGAGGCCGGATGATCTCGAACTCCTGCCACGGCTGGAGCACGAACGCGGTGCGGACGAGCGGGCCCTTGGTGTGGACGAGCATCCGGGCGAAGAACATGCACACCCGGTCGGCGCGGGGCTCGCAGTAGTGCGCCCCGCGCCGCCCGCACTCCTTGCCCCGGAAGACGTAGCCGCACGTCCGGCCGCTCCGGTCGGTCGGCCGCCACCGCTTGTGAAGATCAGCCGGTGAGGAGGTCCTCGTCCGGGTCACGGTCGGCCTCCCCGATGCTCAGGTCGGCCCGGTCCGAGGGGGTCAGGCCGAACCGAGCGCCGATCCGCTGCACCTGCGCGTCCGCGTCCCGCATCACCAGCAGCCACGGGTTTCGCGTCAGCCGCTCGCCGGTCTGGTCGCCGTTCTTGTTGTAGACGGGGACAGAGATGATCTCGCCCTCGGCGCGCAGGGCCTTGACCGCTCGCCGCCGACGCGTCACCGCATCGCACCAGCAGGCGAACGCCTCCAGGTCCCAGCCGGTCAGGACGCCCTTGCGGACCAGGTCGGGGGCGAGGTTCCGCCACACCGTGCGGGACGAGGCGTCCAACCAGGCCGGCGCCTTGATCTCGATCTCGGCGGGCCGCGGCTCGGTGTGGTTGATGCGGTCCTTGCGGTACCCGTGCAGGATCGCGACCTGTGTTGGGGTCTTGGCTGGCCCCCGCTTGCCCATGATCAACACCTCCGGGAAGGGTCACTCAGGGTGACGTTGGAGCCGGTTACGGCGCCTCGCGTTACCTGTCAGCGCGAGAGGCGACTCCCCCCCGCGTTCGCGGGGCCCCCGGCCCCAGCGATCGGACGCCCCCTACCCTCGTCTGACCTGCGACAATGCCACGCGAGCCTCTGACCTGCGATGACGCTACGTGGTGGCCGGGCCGGGGGAGGGCGGGGTGTGGCCAGGGGTGTAGCAGGTGGCCCGAAGGCGGGCGAGGACCTCGGATGTCTCGTCCCACCCGAGGCTCAGTCCGCACCTGCATCCGGCCCGCGCCAGGCCCGTCGGCTCGATGATCGCCCAGCCGACAGCGTCCCGCCCCGTGATGCACGTCTGGATCTCGTACCAAGGGACGTGCCCGGGGCGGGGCGTAGGGGCGGGGGCGTGGGTGTTCGTGGTCATGCGCGAGGTGGCCAGTCCCACGTGCCGGCCGGAATGACACCGTCGTCGGCATGGCGTGCCTGCGGGACGTTGAACTCGGGGAAACCGCCTGAGCTTCCGGGGGTGAAGACCCAGAGGTGGACGTGCTGCTCGTCGTCGAGGGCGGGCACCTCTCCGGACGCGATGCCGTCCGGGTCAAGGCTGTCGACCGTGCCCGTGACTATCGCGGCGCGCATGGCCAGGCGGCCCTGCTTACCTCGGTAATGGACGATCCTGCCGAGGGTGGGCTTCATGTGTCCTCTGTGGTCAGTAGGCCGGGCCGGCGTTCCAGCCGCCGGGCTGGTGGCGCGCCGTCTCGGCGGAGTGGCAGCCGTGGCAGAGGCCGCGGCCGTACATCGGGTTGTGCTCGTCCAGGCCCGCCGCGCGCAGTTCCCGTTTCGAGCGTGGCCAGTGGTCGGCGTGCTCGCTCGGCGCGGACTCGCAGACGACGCACACGGGGTCGCGGGCCAAGACCCGGGCGCGGAACCGGTGCTCGTGCTCCTGGCCGTAGCCCTGCGCGGTCGACGAGGGCCGCGTCCTGGGCGCGCCGCACGTGGTGCACTTGGACCGGCCGGGAACCGGGTTGCGGGGGCATCCGGCGGTCGTGCAACGGCGCGGGGCTCGGGTGGGCATGGGATCTCCTCGCGTCCGTCATCAGGCGGTCGTGCTGCGCAGGCGTTCCTCCGCGACACCGGCGTAGTGGCCGGTGACCTCAATCCCGACGAAGCGTCGCCCTTCGGCCATTGCTGCGATGCCAGTTGATCCAGCCCCGGCGAACGGGTCGAGGACGGTGCCACCAGGCGGGCAGATACGGACGAGTTCGCGGAGGATCTCCACGGGCTTCTGCGTGATATGCCTTCGCTGGCGGCCTCGGGGCTGGGCGCCGTGGAGGAAGCCCGGTAGGTAGATCGGATCGGCGTGGCGTACGGGCGGCCCGTTGCTGCCCCACAGGATGTACTCGCATTCGCGCCGGAAGCCGTCCCGTAGCGGTCGGGAGATGGTTTTGCGCCAGGGCACCACGCCGCGCCAGGTCCACCCGGCGGCCTGCATGGCGTCACTGGTTGCGGGGAGTTGCCGCCAGTCGCAAAACACCAGCGCGGATGCTCCGGGCGTGGCGCTGCGGAGGCATTCGGACAGGATGAGGGCCAGCCAGGCGATGAAGCTGCGCTGGTCTCGATTGTCCCCGGCGAAGTCGGCGAGGTCGTGGTGGGCGCCGGTGGAGACGTACTTGCCGCGGGCGGACTGGGTGCTTCTCTCGCGGGAGGTTCTGCCGCCGGAGTTGTAGGGCGGGTCGGTGATCACGCAATCCATGGTTGCCGCGGTCAGGGTGGGCAGTACGGCGAGGGCATCGCCGTGGTGGAGTGTCCAGTTCATGAGCTTCCCCCGGGGCATGCGTCAGGTTGGTGCGGTGTCCGGGGGGAGTTCGCGGCCGCCCTGCATCCCCCCGGATTGCAGGGGGCCGCGAACGACTGGGAGTGGAAACGCAAAAGCCCGGCTCGTGGCCGGGCTGAGGTAGAGATCATCCACTCTGATTGCAGAGTGTGACACCTGATCTAGCCTGGGCGCAAGCTCGCCAGGGTTGCGTGGGTGCGGTGCATGGCGGTCAGCCGCTCGGGTTGCGCCGGTAGCTCCGGCGGCTCTTGATGATCTGGTCGACGGAGGAGCGTCGCCAGCGCTTTACGCCGTCGCGGGTCTCGTCGGGGTCGCGCCAGCGGTCGCGGGAGATGTCAGCGCGGATGGTGGCCGGGGACAGGCCGGTGTAGTCGGCGATCTCGTTGACGGTGAGGAGGTCGTCGGGGTCCCCGGCCCGGGCGGGCTCGTCACGCAGGAACGCGCGGCGTACAAGCTGGTCGACCTGCTCGGCGTCGTAGGTGTTCCAGCGGCCGCGCTTGCCGACCGGGGCGGGCCATTCGGGGTGCTGCGTCCAGACGCGCTGCACGGTGGAGGTCGCGCGGCCGTAGCGTTCGGCGATCTCGGGGGCGATCAGGGCAGGACGGGTTACCATGGCGGCTGACCCTCTCTGTGGGGTTTCAATCTGCTGGGCCGGTGGGGCTTCCGATTAACGCCTTTCGAGGCGCGCCCCACCGGCCCATCTGCCTGCAGATGTCTCAAGGCGAGTCGTTCGGGGTGGCCCGCCCCGGGCTGGTTGCCCGGGGCGGGTGGTGCTCACTCCTCGTCGGTGTTGAGTGCCTCTTCCACGAGTTCGGCCATTCCCGTGATCCTGGCGAGGCTGTACTCGACAATGTCGAGCTTCCACAGCGCCGGGAGCATCGAGTCGAAGGTTCCGAAGTGGTGGGCGGCGAGCCAGTCCAGGATCATCTGGATGATGAGCCCCTTGCTCCGCTCGTCCATGGGGATGTCGCGGATCAGGTCATCGGCGCTGATGAGCGCCTTGGCTGCCTGCTCGCCGGTCCACTCCGGTCCCATCGCAGCGGGGATCTCGATGGGGAGTGGGAGCCGCGTGAGGATCTTCGCGATCACGGTGTAAGCCGCGATCAGTCCCTTTGCCAGCTCCACCTGGCGGTCTCCGTGGTCGTACACCACGAACTCCTCTCTGTTGAGTTGTGATCTGCTGCCGGTCGGGGGTTCCGACCCCCCTTCCGACACCTCATACTTTACAACACTCACCTCATGTTTTGCAACACTCTGAGGGGAGGAATCTGGGCTGTCCGGAAGCTACATCCGGGGGTCGTTCACCAGTCGGAACCCGGTCAGCCGGTCGCCGTCACGCGTCGCCGTGAACCGGCGCCCCGGCAGCTCGCTCGCGGGTAGCTCGGCGTCACGCGCGATGTCCTCGGCCGGGAGGCGGACCGGCGTCTCGGCGTCGCCGATCAGGACGTGCGCCTCGCCCCGGTGCGTGAGCTGGACCAGCAGTTCGACGCGCTCATCAGTCGTCATGGTGGTCATTCTTCTCTCGTTCCTTCCTTGTGAGGGTCTAGCCCGCGCGTAGGCGGCGGGCCTTCTGGGCGGCGCTCCGGCCTGCGATGTACGCCTGCACGGACGCCAAGTCGTAGACGACGGTGCCGTCCTCGGACCGGCTGCCGAGGATGCGGCGCCGGTGCCGCCATTGCCGGACGACGTCGGGGCCGCAAGGCAGGTCGAACACGCGTGCGATGGCGATGACCTCCTCGGCCGTGACCCACCGGCCGCCGCGCACACCGCGCAGGTACGGGGCGGCTTCCTGGACGGTCTCGCAGACGGGGCAGTAGGCCGTCCAGTCGTCGCCGCGCACGGTTATCGTCACGGCGCCCTCGCACCGTTCCCCGTCCTGGTGGGTGAGGCAGCGCGCGGCGAGTAGGACGCGGTGCGCGCGGATGTCGACCATGCCGAGGGCCTTGCCGGTGGCGCCGCGTAGCTCGGCGATCATGTCGCTGGCCCAATCGTGAGCGGCGCACCAGTCCAGATGCGGACGGAGCCAGCGGGACATGTCCGCGGGCTCCGTCGAGGTGGGCGGGGTGATGCCGCGGTCCTGGGCGACGACGGCGCACCATGAGGCGAGGACACCGGCCATGTGCGACCGGTGCCGCGCGGTGTCCTCGTCGATGGCCAGGGGCATCGCACCATGGACGGGTCGGCCGCCTCCACCGGGAGTGTGGGCGCGCTGGAGGTCGTCGTAGTACGCCGGGTATTCGGTGACGAGGCGCTCCAGCTCGCCCTTGTGACCCTCGCAGAGGTACAAGCCGGGAAGGGCTTGCCGGGGCCGGTCCGGGTCCTTCGAGTGGGTCATGATGCACCGGTCGTCGGTGGTGCGGCTCAACCGCCCTCCCCTCGCGTACGTGTGCGTAGGAGGCCGTCGGTCATGAGGACCAGCGAGTGAGCCGCGCGCCAGGTAGCCCGGAGTTGCTCGGCGTCGAGGCCGTCGATCGCCCGCCGCGCGGCCCCCTCGTCGCCGTCCAGGAGGGCGGTCAGTGCCTTCCCTGCGGTGAACGGGACCTTGCCCGCAACGGCCTCGCCGAGGCTATTGAGACCGTGCTCGATGGCATCGCCGAGTTCGGCGAAGGCCGCCGTGAGGCTGCTGGGCTTCTCGTCGGTCATTTTGCTCCGATCACGTGGATGGCCTGATGTGCGGTGAGGTCGCCGCCGGCGATGGCGAGGGCGAGCAGGACGGCGGCCTCGTCGGCGAATGCCCCGCGCCCAGACCACGGGTAGCGGGTTTTGGACGGCTCTCCGTAGCCGGGTGCGATGGCCTCCACCTCCAGCACGGCGGGTGTGCGTGCCGGTGCGGTCGTCGGTTGTGGCGGCTTCTCGCGGGACCGGCGGCGGGTGCGCGCGCGGATCTTCATCGGGGCTTCCTCCGGATGTTCTCGGTGAGGGTGAAGAACTCGTCGGGTGGCCCGGTGCCGGTGCCCGGCGCACGGAGTGGCGCGGGTTTGGGGATCGGCCGCCAGGTCTGGGCAGCGAGCATGTCGTTGAAGAACTCGCGGGCGAACGCCTCAGGGTTCTGCATGCCGCCTGCCCACCCGGCGAGGCGGCGGGCCAGCTCGCGGACGGCGACGTCGATCTCCCGTTGGACGTCCGGATCACGGTCGGGTGCGTCGTCGGTCGTCATGCCAGCTCCATCTGCACGGGCCCGGCGGGTGCGGGCGTGGTCCTACGGGGTGCCGGGCGGGGCCGCTTCGCCGGCGTCGGGATCGGGCGGCTGGACTGGACGGCGCGGCGCTCGGCGCGGCGCTGCTCGTAAGGCTGCGCGCGGACGAGGCGGAGGATGCGTTCGGCCGCACGGTTCGGGTCGGCCTCGCGGCGGCAGTCGCCGCATGCGCCAATGCGGTTCTCGTGGTGGCAGAGCTGGGCCGCGCCGACGAGGGCGGCATGAGCGTTCGCGTTGTTGCGACGCCCTTCGGCCGACAGCGGCCGGAGGGTCGCCGGGACGGCGAACGGATTGGCGGCGTGCTCGGCGTAGCGGCGGAGGACTTCCACCCGCGCAGGGCCGATCCGGTCCGCGCAGTCGTCGCCGATGAACCACTCGCGGGAGGCGTGTAGCGCCTTGCCGCACCGCATGCACTCGTGGGTGTCGATCGCGGCGAGCGTCGGCCGGGCGGTCATGGTGCGGCCTTCCGGGCGGCGCGCTCGGCCATCAGCTCGCGGGCGTAGTCGGCGCCGCGCCGGGCGCGGGCCTCGTCGGGGCCGGGCGCGGCCTGGCCGTCGACGGTGAGCAGCATCGACATCTGGTGGGCGTCGGCGAGGGCCTCGCGGACGCTGCGCTCGTACGGCTGCGATGGGTCGTCGACGAGCTGGAGGCCCGGGGCGCCGTCCTCCTGGTCCGCGTCGACGGTCTCGGCCAGCTGGACGGCGGCGATGATGTCGGCGAGGTCGCGCTTGGGAGCGCCGCTCTTCGGGTCGCGGACCATGCTTTCGAGGTAGGGCACGGCCTTCTGGATGCGTCGGGGTGCCCGGCGGCGAACCTCCCGCATCACGGTCGCGGCGTCCTCGTCAGTCAGTCCGTAGTTGTCGTTCAGCCACCGGGCCGCGGCCTGGTCCTGTGCGGACTGACTGACTTTCGCCGCCGTCTGGGTAGAGGCGGTGGCGTCCGTGCCGGACGGTGCGGGGCTCTGGTGGTTGCTGTAGGTGCGCTTAGAGGGCGCGCGCGCGGTTCCTTTAGAGGGGGCGGTCTCAACCGGACGCCCGGGGGTCCGGTTGACGGTGGGGGCCTGGGGGCTTCTTCCGGACCCCCGTCCGTCCGGAAGAGACGCGGTTTCAACCGGCTGTGAACCGTCCGGTTGAAGATTCCCAACCGGACCCCCGGGCGTCCGGTTGACAGGGTCGCTCTTCCGGACACCCGGGTGTCCGGTTGACGGGGCTGGGATGACGCCCTGGTAGCGGCTCCTACCGTTGCGCTGCCCGCGGGAAATGCGCCGGAGGAAACCGGCCTCGGTCGCCATCTTGAACCGGTCGCTGATGCGCCTCTCGCTCCTGGCGAGCAGTCCGGCGGCCTCTTTCTGGTCCATTTCCACGACGGCGTCAGCGTCCATTTCCAGGGCGAGGGCGAGCAGAAGCACCCGGACGGCGTCGCTGATCGACGTCGCGCACAGCACGGCCTCGATCCACCGGCCGCGGGGTGTCCCATCACCCACCGCTCGGCTGCTCACGTCAGGCGCCTTTCTGGACGTGTGATGCCCTCTTTCGCTGGATGGCGCGATCGCACTCACCGCAGGCGCTCTGCCTGCCGTCGAGGGTCAGCGCGTGGGGATAGAACTCGTCGAGGGCCTTGACCAAGTGGCAGCGACTGCACCGCTTGTAGCCCTCCGGGATGAGACCGGCGGCGAGCCTCCACTTCGCGATCTCGCCCTCGGTCATGCCGCCGACGATCCAGCCGGGCGTAAACGATCCGGGCTGACCGAGGACCCAGTCTTGGCAGTCCAGGCGCACCGGACAGGAACGGCACAGCGCGAGCGCGGTGTAGCGGCGGGCGTCGGTGCGTTGGTCGAGCGGCGGGTCCATGAGGTCCGTCCGGCCCCCGCAAGCGGCACGATCGAGCCACTCCGACAGCAGCCCCTTCGCCCCGGCGTACATGTCGATGTAGGAGGTCAGACGCGGCATCACGCCCCCCTCTCGTTGTTGCGTTCCAAGGCCGCGAGGAGGGCGCGGAGCTGCACGGCACAATCGGCGCGGCCGGCGGCCTGGCCGTGCAGATACCAGACGTCGGTCGGCTGGGCGGCACCCGCCAGAAGCCCGGCCGCGGTGCCGGCCTCGGCCGCCCACTCGTCCCACCCGTCCGCGAGCTGGAGCAGACGGGCCAGAGGCCCCGCCGGGCGCGCTTCCGGTCGCGTCCCGGCGGGGCCGCCCTGGCGGGCGTCCGGCGGCCCCTCGCATGATTCGCCGGACGCCCGGTCCTTGTTGATCACTCGTCACCGTCCTTGAAGAGCGGGTCCATTCCGGCCGTCTGCTCGGCATGCCGGGTACGGGCTCGGGTCGCTGCGTGCTGCTCGGCGTCGTAGGACAGGTGACACGCCTGGCACATCGCGCAGAGGTTCGCCGGGTCGCAGTGCTCGGGGATGTGGTCGAGATGGGCCACCGTGAGCACGACTACGGACCGGGTCTCGGGGTGCGGGCGGCCGTGCCAGGCGCGGCACCGTCCCCGGTGACCGCGCCCGCACTGGCCCTTGCACTCGCACCGGCTGCCCGACCGGCGGCGGATGCGCGCCGAGATTTCCGGCCAGTCCGCCGGGTACCGGTCGCGATCCTCCGCGCGGATCGGACTCATATCGACCACCCGTTCTCCGCGCAGTCGTCCGGGTGCTGAGGCTCCCCGCCCTGCCACACCTCGGTGTCCCACGGGGCGAAGAACGCGATGGCGGCGAACACCCCGAAGGCGACGGCGAGGACGCCGAGCACGACGGCCACCGCCAGAAGCGCGTTCACCGGGCCCCCTGGGGCTCCGGGGCCCCGACGATCGCGCGGAGGATGGCGGCGGCCTCCGCACTGGCCTGCTCGTGTTCACCCTCGCGGGGCGGTCCGTCCGGCCACTCGTCCGGCGGGTGCCGGTGCATGACGATCGCCGCGGTGATGACGTCCACCAGTGGCGGCAGGGCGGAAGGCTCCTCGCCGGGGATGCGTCCGGTGAGCTGGTCGCGGATCAGGGTGAGCGCATCGTGCGGAGCGATGTCCCCGGCCTCCCACGCATCGAGCGCGACGACAACGAACGCACGGTCGGCGGAGAGGCGGCCGACCTCGGCGCGGGCGGTCTCCAGCGCCTTCTCCAGCTCGTCTTCCCGCTTCTCCAGGCGGCGGATCACCTGCCAGGGCGCATCACTCATTGCGGTTCCCGTCCTGCTCGTCGACGGGCAGCGCGGGCGGCTCGCCCGTCGCCATGGCGTGCAGCGCGGCGCGGATACCGGCGACCTCGGAGTCCCACCCGGTGGGCGGCTGTTGCGGCTGCATGGACTGGTTGTGCCAGTACGAGCGCCATCCCGTGTGCGCACGCTCGGCGATCCACTCGTCGTAGTGCGCGCCGACCTGGTCTCCGTCGGCGACCGTCAACGCCAGGTCGACTCCGGCGAGTTCCTTCATGTGCAGGCGAAGCGTCCAGAGGTCGTTCCGCCAGGTGATCAGGCGACGGCCCTCCAGGGCGCGCAGCGGCTCCACGGCCTCGGCGGGCAGCGTGAACCGCTTCTGGAACTCGGCCCACTCCTCATCGGTCCGCCAGTCCTGGCCGCACACCGGGTCGCCGTACACCTCGGCCGCCAAGAGGACTTCGCCGGTGAGGGTTTCGGCGCGCAGCTCGAACCACGGCCACGTCGTACCGGACTTGAGCAGCACGACGTTCGGGTCGGGCCTGAACCCGAGGACGCCGTGCGCCCACGCCTTTGCGGCGAGGCGGCCCTCGGCGCGCTGGGCGACCCAGTGGTCGCGGGCGGCGGGCTCGTGGCAGTCCTCGCAGTAGCGGGCACCGTCCGGGCCGGTCGTGAACGGCCTCTCCCGGGTCGCCTTGCAGCGCGCGCAGGTGCGGGCCTGGTCCCACGCGGCGCGGCGGGCGGGCGGCAGGGGCGGCAGCTCGTCCGTGTCGGTCACGGCGTACAGCGGCGCGTACCCGCGGTGGACCATGTACGACGCGACCGGCTGCTGCCCCTCGGCGGGGCGCCGGCGGCGGGCCTTGAGCATGGTCTGCGTGGCGAGCTGCCGCGCGGGGAGGTCGCCGTGACGGTAGATCGGACGGCCGTCGTCGCAGTACCGGCGGCGCCGATCCTTCTTGCGGTCGGCGGCCGGCCGTTCGGGCGCGGCGAGCCACGTACCGTCGAGCAGCAGGACGGCCTGGCCCTCGTCGGGGTCGACCCGGTGCGGCTCACCGGCCTTGGCGGGCGGCAGCAGGACGCCGGGGACGCGCTTGTCGCCGATGGGCGCGGTGAGGATCACCCGCTCACCCACCTCCGCGCCCGGAACAGGGGTGGTCTTCTCGGGCATCAGGCCCCTCCGGTTGTCTCGATGAACTGGCGGACCTCGTCCCACCGGCGGGACACGGCCGTGAGCACGGCTCGCTCGTCCTCCATGCGGGTGGTGTCCTCGGTCCACTGGGTGTCGTCGCGCCACCGGCCGATTTCGGCGTCGATCAGGGCGTCGAGGGTGGTGGGGTCGAGCGCGTCCAGCTCCCAGGACGACCGGCCGTACTCGCGGATGTAGCCGGAGGACCGGGAGTCGGTGAGCTTGGCCGGGTTCGGCGGAGGGTTGTACTGCTCGACCTGGTCCATGGTCAGAGCGATCCGGATCACCTTGACGTCGGCCTCGAACAGGTTGAGGCGCTCCTCGATGTCGCGCGTCATGTCGATCCCGGACGGGTCGTGGTCGCCGAGATGGATCACGATGGGTCGCTGCCCGGCCTCCGCGTAGCGGCGCATCCGGCGCGCGGCCCTCCACAGTTCGGACTGCGAGGTGTAGCCGCGACACGAGAAGTAGTCGACGTCCCAGCGCTGGCAGACACCGGTGATGACGCCGACCAGGGCGTCTTTCTCGATCCACACCTCGACGCGGTTGGGCTGGTTGGCCCATCGCTCGGTGCGGTACGAGTACGCGGTCGACTGCACGATCTCGTCCGGGCTGTCCCAGTGCGACAGCCCGCGCAAATTGCGGGTGCGGTCGACGATGTAGTTCCAGTCGAGCAGGCCCGCCAGGCGCGCATCGTTGACGATGCCGCCCAACCGCTTGTACTCGGTCTGCTTGTTGGCCAGCAGGCCGCGCGCGACGAACTGGTAGTACAGCTGCCTCAGGGTCAAGTCGAAGCCCTGGCGCTGATAGTCCCGGCAGATCTGGTCCGCGCGCTGGACGATGTCCTGGTGAGCGGAGCTGAACGTCTTCGGAACGTACGTGATCCTCGGCATCAGTCCTCGTCCCCGTCCTGCTCGTCGGCGGTCTTGGGCTCCGGCGTCATCGCCGCGTGCTCCCACGCCTCGTAGTCACGAGTCGGCATGTCGAAGCGGCTCAGCGCGAACGCGGCGGCCAGGGCGAGCGTGGCGTGCGCCTGGGCCTCGGCGGCGAGAGCGGCCCCGGTGACCGGGTCGGCACCGTCGCCGTACGTGAAGTGGTGCGCCTGGTCGGCGAGACGCTCGGCCTCGCGGTAGTGCTCAGGTCCGGTCATCGCGTCTCGTCCTCCGTGGTGTTGTGGGCGGGCGAGCCGAACAGGCGCTCGCGAACGCGGTAGCCGACGGACCGCGGCTCGGTCCCGTTCGTGGGCTCGGGGGCGGGCTCGGGGGCGGGCTCGGCCGCCCAGACGCCGGTGTCCTGCCGGGTGTGGAGGCGGACCACGCTCGCGATCTCGGCCAGTGGCACGACGCTGTCTCCGGCCTCCAGGTAGGCGATGAACGCGTCGCGGGCGACGTCGATCAGGACGCCGCGGGAGAGGACCGTCCCGTCGGCGCGGCGCAGCTCGACGCGGTAGCCGCGGTTCGGTTCCAGCGCGGCGGCCTTTTGCCGCATGGCGTCGTCCGGGCGTGCCATCGGTCCGGTGCCCGGGGCGATGTGCGGCTGGGGGCCAGTGGCGGGCCCGTCCGGGTACCGCCCCGACGAGGCGGCGATGACGCGCGGCAGCGCCTCCCGCAGCGCGTGGAGCACGCGGAGGTGCTCCTGCTGCTCGGCGAGCCTGGCCTGCTGCTGGACGAGCGCCTCGTGGGCCTGCTCGATGCCCTGGCTGATGTCGTTGATCGCCTTGGACGCGTGCTCGATCTGGTAGTCGAGCATCTGCTCGGTGACGTTGGTCATGACGCACCGCCCAGGGCGCTGACGGGGCGGTAGCCGAGAGCGTTCGCGGCCTCGGCCAGGGCGCGGGGCAGCCATCCGGCGTCACCGGCGATGGCGATGCTGTGCGCGTAGCCGAGGTGTCCGGCGAGGTCAGCGGCGAGCGTGATTGCCAGGATCGCGGCCTGATCGGGGGTCAGCTCGATGTCGGCGGCGTGCGCGCCGTACACCGTCAGCATGACTACAGGCGGGTCCCCGGCCGGGCCTGTGAGGGGTTCCATCCAGCCGACGCGGACTTCGATGATCCCGCCGTCCGCGAGGTCTTGACCGCCCATGACCCGCTCGTGGGAGATGACCCGCTGCTGGGGGCCGGGCGGCCGGTGGTCGAATTCGCACCAGGAGGGGCATCGGCCTGGAACGCGGGCGGCCTGCCGGGGATCGGTGGCCTTGAGGTGGTCAGCGGCGACGAGGATGGCGCCGAGCACGCCCGCAAGGGTGATAGCGGCGGGCAGGTACAGGCGTTCGCCGGCGAACAGGCCGGCGAGGATCGAGCCGCCCGCCGCGGCGGTGACCGCGGCTGGGATGGCGATGACGGCGCGGCGGTTCGACAGCGCCGCGATCAGAGCGACGGCTAGGACGGCCGCTGTGATGATGTAGTGGATGGGCAACGGAGTGCTCCTTATCCTGGGGGTGCGGATGTGTCCCGTAGGGCCCGGCCGGGCAGGGCCGGGCCCTATCTCGTTGCGGTGCGGGTGTTGGCCTTGATCCAGGCGTCCAGCTCGGACAGGCGGTAACGGATCCCGGCGCCGGATCCGGTGAACCGCGGCCCCGTCCCTTGGCACCGCCAGTTCGCGAGGGTCCCGGGCGACCGATTGAGGTATTCGGCGGCGTCCTTGCTCCTCAGAAGCCGGTCCTCGGCGACGTGCACGGCCATTAGTCGCTGCTCCCGTAGAGCGGCCGGTGGCACGTGAAGCACACGAGGCTGCCGCGGTCCGGGTCGTTCGCGACGCCGCAACTCCCGCACACGACCATCGGCGGCCGCCGCTCCAGCCCCGCGAACGCGGTGATGATGCGGTCCACGAGCGGCGCGAAGATCCGGCGGACGAGTGCCGTCATCGCGTCACCTGCTCGTCGGCGCGTTCGTCGAAGTAGGCGATCGGCAGGCTGAGGATCGTGCACAGGACGGCGCGGAGTCGGGGCCGGGGAGCCCACAACCCGCGTTCGATGGCACTGAGCGTCACGTCGCTGACCTGGGCCCCCTTCTCGGCGCACTGCGTGGCCAACTCCTTTTGGGTCAGCCCCAGCGCCAGTCGCTGATCTCGGAAGGTCTTCGTCATAAAGCGAAGACTCTCGAAGATCTACGAAGGATGTCAAGGGGTGTTGTTGCTCTTTGGCTACAGACCTCCGCGTAGTACTTCGATATCCTTCGAGAAACTTCGATGGAAGGAGGGTGTGTGCAACCCCATGAGCGACTCGCCGCCGCACTTGAGCGAAGACTCGATGAGTTGGACCTGACGTGGTCGGAACTCGCGGATGCGGCCAGCGTGCACGAGGTGACACTCCGGGCGATACGCCGCGGCGACAATCAGCCCAGCGCCCGGACCAGGCGGCGCCTGGAGGGAGCACTGAGCTGGGAGCGGGGAAGTATCCAAGCAATCTTGGATGGCGGTGAGCCCACGCCGCTCGGGGATAAGTCGGCCATCCGAGACCGAGAGACCGTTGAAGAGGTCGCCGCAGATACCGTTGCCGATCTGACCAAAATCAGTGAGGTCCTTGAGCGGGCGCTTGCAGTCAAGAGAGGGAAGCCGCTGACCGAAACTCAACGGAAGGTAACGGCTGAACTCGCAGATTCGCTCGAACGTACGATCGAGGCTCTTGATGAAGAGACCGGCTGATCTATCCGCTGACCTGTGCGCTGCACGTGCAGGTAAGGAGGCTGTCACCCCGCCGACACCTTCCCGCAACTCTCACAATAGGGGCATGATGTCGCACCACAACCACAGTTAGGGACCCGTAAGGGACGATTCAACGCTGAGTCACCCCGCGCGCATCACAAGGCTTTTCAGCGAGAACGCCCCCGTTACCGCGATTTTGGAGGAGCGCAGGTGATCGATGGTTCGCTGTCACGCACTGTGATCGCCGTCGGGGTTGTTATCGCAGCCGTCATGTTTATCGGTCGGCACCTCACCCGCCGAGTCACCACCCGGCAGAGCGAAGTGCTGGGCCTACTCCGGACGCTGCTTGTCCAACTCCGGATGATCGCGCACATCAAGAAACTGGAGGTCGAACTGCTCGAACTCCAGGACCAGGACCCGGCGGCACTGGGGCGCGCCGCGGACCGCTCGCCTGAAGAGTCGGTCGACGCGATCATCGCCGAGATCAAAGCCGGGCCGTACCTTCCGCACCGCATACATCCCGGTCTCCCGCCCGGGTCGAGGATCACCGTCAGCACCCCCGACGGCCCGGTCATGGTGGCCGGCCCCGCCCACGCACCTCGTGCTGCCGGGCGCCGCCGTCGTGCGCGTCACGGAGCGCGTCACGGATTCCAGGGCGTCGGCGCCCTGTCGGCCGTCCTCGGCACGATCTGGCGGGGGCTCGCGACCAGCGCGCAGACCGGCGCCGCGGCTGCGCTGACTCTCGGACCGGCGGTGCCGATGCCGCCCGCGCAGGCGAGCGACCAGCCGCCTGCGATAGTCAGGCCATCCCACGGTCAGGATGTTCACTCCCAGCCGCTGCCTGCGTTCTTCGAGCCAGCCCCCGCAGAGCCGATCAGGCAGAGGAGGATCGTCGAGGACGAGGAGAAGGACTCCGTCTCGCCGTCCCCGGAGGTCCTTCCGTCGCCCAGCGCACCCCCGGCCAAGCCAAAGCCGCCGCCCGGTAAGGCGCCCGGCGAGGCACCTCCCGAGACCAGCCCGACCACGAGCACATCCCCCAGTCCGAGCCCAACAGGCAGCGCGCTCGAAGGCGGCGCGGACGACCGGGCCGGTACGGGCATGGCCCAGCCGTAACCTTTCCAACCTCCCGCCCTCGGCGTGCCGCCCGGTCCCCGCTCCCGGACGGCACGCCGACCGCCCTTGTCCTGCCCGACGAGTGGAGCATCCGCATGTCTATCTACGACCGATGGCACCTGACCTACCCCGAGAATCACCCTGCCTGGGACCATGAGGACCCGGAGAAGCGCCTCCAGCCATGCAAGTGCAGCCGGGGCCGCAACAAGCTGTATCCCTCGGCCGACCATCCCAAGGCCGGCAGCAAGCGGAAGAAGTCGAGGTGGCAGGTCCGCTACCGCGACGAAGCGGGGGATCAGCAGAAGAAGGACTTCGACGAATTGGAGGGTGACAACCCGGACCAGCACGCGAAGGCGTACGACGCGAAGATGAACGCTGATGTGGACGCGGGCAAGCACGTCAACCCGCGGAAGGGGAAAACGAAGGTCGCCGAGTACGGCAAGAAATGGCGGGAGACGCAGCTGCACGTCGACTCGACCGCCGAGCGCATGGAGCGCGTGTTCAGGCTGCACGTTGACCCGATCCTCGGTGAGGTGCCAGTCGGCCAGGTCCGTGCGTCGCACATCCGGAACTGGGTCAAGAACCGAGCGGACGAGCTGGCGCCGTCCACACTCGCCGTTGTGTACGCCAACCTCGCGTCCATGTTCGCCGCGGCCGTCGTCGACCGGGACATCCCCATCTCCCCGTGCCAGGGCATCAGGCTGCCGGGCATCGACAAGCACCCGCACTACATCCCGAAGGAGGAACAGGTCCACGGCTTGGCCGAGGCGCTCCCGGCCCGGTACGCGGCGATCCCGTACGTTGGCGCCGGCTGCGGGCTGCGCGGCGGCGAGATCTTCGGCCTGGAGTTGGACGCCGTCGACTGGCTACGGCGCGAGATCGACGTCTCCCAGCAGCTCAAGGTCGTGTCCGGCCGCAAGCCATATCTGGCGAAGCCGAAGACGACGACGAGCATGCGGACGGTCGAGCTGCCGAAGGTCACGGCCGCGGCGCTGACCGAGCACGTCGCGCGGTTCGAGCCGGTCGAGGTCGAGATCGTCGACGAGACCATCCCACGTAAGCCGCGCACCCGGAAGGCCAAGCTGCTGTTCACCTGGGCGGGCGTCGACGGGCGAGCGGGAAGCGGTGGGGATGTGAGCCCGATCCACAGGGCGTCGTGGTCGCACACCTGGGCGCCGGCGCGCGAGAGGGCGGGGATACCGGCGCGGTCGAACGGGACGCCGCTCGGGCTGCACATCCTGCGCCACTACTTCGCCACGCTGCTGATCCACAAGGGCGCCAACGTCAAGACGGTCCAGCTCGCCCTGGGGCACAGTACGCCGATGATCACGTTGAACGAGTATGTGGGGGAGTGGCCGGAGCTGGAGGAGAAGACACGCACGCTCGTTGACGCGGCGCTCGGCGATGTGCCCCGGCTGTGCCCCCTGGAGGCGGTCGCGGGGCGGGGCCGCAGGTAGACGGCCCGCGCCCCGTCTCCTCACCGGTAGTTGACGAACTGCAGGGCCACGTCGAGGTCCTTGCCCTTGAGCAGCGAGATGATCTGCTGCAGATCGTCCTTCTTCTTCGAGCTGACCCGCAGCTCGTCCCCCTGGATCTGCGCCTTGACGCCCTTCGGCCCCTCATCCCGGATGATCTTGCTGATCTTCTTCGCGTCCTCCTGGGCGATGCCCTCCTTCAGGGCCACGCCCAGCTTGTGCACCTTCCCCGACAGCTTCGGCTCGCCCGCGTCGATCGCCTTCAGCGAGATCGACCGCTTCACGAGCTTGTCCTTGAACACGTCCAGCACCGCGTTCGCCCGCTCCTCCGTGTTCGCCTGGATCTCGATCGTCTCCCCCGACCACTTGATCCCCGCGTCCACGTTCCTGAAGTCGAACCGGTTCGCCACCTCCTTGGCCGCCTGGTTCAACGCGTTGTCGACCTCCTGCCGATCGAGCTTGCTGACGATGTCAAAAGAGCTATCGGCTGCCATCGCACACATCCCCTAACCAGCACTGTTCACGATCCAGAGAGCCTAGCGCCCGACGATCAAGCCCACACCCGGCTCGATGTCACACCCGCCCCCACCGTCCGCTATCCTTTCCAGTGCCGTCGCGACAGCGACGCCACGGCGGGTTGCCCGAGTGGCCAATGGGAGCGGACTGTAAATCCGTCGGCTTAGCCTACCCAGGTTCGAATCCTGGACCCGCCACCCCATAAGAAACAGCCTCTGACCTGTGCAAACGGTCGGAGGCTGTTCGCGTTCCAAGATCCCCCACATGCAGCCGTATGCCACGAAACGCCGCCGGATGTCACTGGTCCCGGAATATACGCGGAATGAGTCCGAGCGCGTTTCCGCAGGTCGCACTGGGAACGGCGAAGGGGCTCCGGCGCAAACCGAAGCCCCTTGAGGGTAGGCCGGATCAGTCATCGAGCGCATCGTCGATTCGCTGGTTCGCCTGGTCGTGCTGACCCAGGATGCACTTCGCGTAGACCTGCAACAGGACCTTGACGCTATGGCCCGCGCGTTCGGCGACCTCGGTTGCCGGAACGCCGGAGTTGAGCCACAGCGAGACCCCGGCGTGCCGAAGGTCGTACGGCCGCCGGGCCAGGGGAGAGGCGACCTGTTCCGGCGTGAAGGCCAGTGCCCGAGTCGCCGCCCAGACGTCCCCGTACGCCGTCGACCCGACGATGCCGCCCCGCTCGGTTTGGAAGATCCGTCCGTCGTCCGCCGTCCCGAAATCGGCGATGTGCCTGCGGAGGATCTCCACCAGCACCGGCGGTATCGGGACCGTACGAACCTCGGCCAGCGAACGGAGCTTCAAACCGCGTTGTTCATGAGTCGACCCGCTGTCCGTCCAACGTGACCCCGTTTCGGGCAGCGACCGAGTCAGGATCAGGCGCCCCCAGCCAGTTGCCGGAAGATGACAGTCATCCTTGAGCAGCGCCACCGCCTCAGCCGGACGAAGCGCCGCGTAGTACATACAGGCGTACAGCGCCCGCAGCCGCCGACCCCGTCCCCGCTTACCGACGTAGGTGACCGCGGTCAGGCACTCCCGCATCTGGCGAGGCCCGATCACTACGCGCCAGTCGACTTCTTCGGCGAGCTTCGGCGGAGTCCACTTGACCTTGCCGATCGGGTTCCGGTCGAACTCCTCCAGCTCCACCGCGTACTCGAAAGCGTTGTGAAGGACCGCCCGCTTACGCGCCACCGTCGAGGCCGCCGCCGGTTTGCCGTCCAAGCGTCGTGAGAGCGCGTTGAGTGCGGCCCGGACGTTGGCGGGCTTGGCCACGTCCGGCATGTCGAGAGATGCCTTCTCCAACCAGGCGAGTGCATCGGAGACTTCGACGGGGCGAGGCTTCTCCCGATCCTGCGGAGCCAGGTAGAACGCTCGCAGCGCCCGCCGAAGAACTTCGGAGTCAGGCGAGTCCGGCGCATCCTCGCGCACCAGTGCAGGCGAAACCGTCGCGATCGTCTCGGTGAGCCCGTCACGGCTGTTGGGGGCGGCACCCGCCCATTTCATGTCGATGTAGGCCAGGC